>NZ_CP134500.1:0-4800000 GCF_031760065.1 Streptomyces durocortorensis | reverse complement strand
AGCGGCAACCGCACGGTGCTGTGCTGGCTGGGCTCCACCGCCGGTCCGCTGGAGGAGTCGCTGCGGCAGGATCTGGAGGACTGGGACGAGGCCCAGTTCGCCTATCTGATGGCGCTGCGTCCCGCCAGCGAGGCCCGGGTCAGCAGGCCCGCCACGGCGGCGGACGACGACCTCGCCGGGGCGACCGCCTGGGCGGGGCGGATGGCGGCCGGGACGGACGAGTCGGCACGGATACTGCGGGTCACGGGCGGCCTCCCGGCCGAGGCCGAGGACCCGGTGACCGCGTTCGCGGACCGCCTCGAACAGCTGTCGGGCGTCATGAGCGCCGCGGCGAAGGCGCGTACGCCGCAGGAGTTCGAGAAGCTCACGAACAGCATCGGCGAGGACGACGGGTCCCGCGAGGAGCGCGCCGTACGCGACGCGCTCGGGCTGCGGCTGCCGGGCGGGGGCGATCTCGCCGGGTGACCAGCCCGCCCTTCTTTCCCGGCTCTTCCCTGTCCCCGCCTCTTTCTTGACCCTCCCCCTGCTCAGGGCCCCTCGCGCCGGAGCGCGCCACGCATGACACTTGACCCTGACCGCAGGCACTTGACGCTTCGGAAGCCGACGCTTCGGAACACAGCTCTCGGAGGGGGACCCTTATGCGGGACAGCCATCGCGCGGAAGCCGAAAGGCTGTTGGTGCGCGCCGTGGAGGAGGAGGCGCGGCGCACCGGTGGCCGGACGGACGCCGGTGCGCTGATGGCGCGGGCCCGGGCGGCGCTCGACACCATCGCCGCGGGCGCGGCCGAGGAGTACGCCGCGTACACCCGGGCGCTGGACTCGGCGGCGGCGGGAGCGCGGCCGCTGTCGGAGCGCTTCAGCCGGGCGTCGCTGGGAACTCCCCTGCTGGTCACCGGAGTCGCCGCCGCCGCCGCGTTCACCGCCGATGTCGCGCTCGGCACGGAGACCGCGCTGGCGCTCGGTGCGGGCGCGGCCGTCGCGGTGGCCGGTGCGGCGACGACCGTGGCGAAGGTGACCGCCTCGCACTGGCCCGCCGCGCACCGCCGGGCCGGGGCGGCCGGACAGCCGGGCGGGGCCGAGCAGTTGCGGCTCCAGTGGCTGAGCGCCCTGGATGTGCGGGGCATCCGCCCGTATCTGGACCAGCAGCGGATGCTGGCCCCGGCCGCCCGCTCCCCGAAGAAGCCGGCCTCCCCCGCCGTACGGCAGTTGCGCGGCGTGGACCGCAGTGCGGCGGCCCGCACCCGGGTGGTGCTGGAGCAGACCTTCGGCCATCTCCCGCAGGCCGAGGGGCCGTTCGCGGGGCGGCGGGCGGAGCTGGCGCAGATCGCCCGGTGGGTGCACGCGGCCCGCGCCTCCACACGGACCCGCCCGACCGTCGTGGTGCTGCACGGGGAGCCGGGGTCGGGGCGCACCACGCTCGCGGTGCGGGCGGCGCACACGCTCAGGGACCAGTTCCGGGGCGCGTGCGTGGTCGATCTGCGCGGCCAGGTGGCCGGGGAGAGCCCGCTGCCGACCCGGGACGCCCTGCTGCATCTGCTGAACCGGCTGGGCGCGCCGCGCGAGCAGCTGCTGTTCCGGGAGGGCGCGTCGGCCGAGCAGCAGGTGCGGCGGCTCGCCGAGCTGTACCACCAGCACCTCACGGGGACCCCGGTCACGATCGTGCTGGACGACGCGACGGACGCCGGGCAGGTGCGCACCCTGGTGCCGGAGCGCTCGGACAGCCTGGTGATCGTCACCGCCAGGGAGCCGCTGGAGCTGCCCGGGGACCTGCCTGCCCGGGTGCACCAGCTGCCGGTCGGCCCGCTGGACGCGGCAGGGGCGGAGGAGCTGCTGCGCGAGGTCGCCGGGGAGGAGGAGACGGGGCCGTACGACTACCCGTCGACGGACGCCGTCGTGGAGCTGTGCGGCGGGCTGCCGCTGGCCCTGCGGGTGGCCGGTTCCGCGCTCGGGGCCCGTAGCCGCCACACCCTGGCAAAGGACCTGGCGGCAGGGTCGCCCCCAGGGGCGTCCGGGCCGGTGGCCCCCGTGGAGCGGGCCTTGTGGCTGCGCTACACGGACCAGGGGGATCAGGCCCGGCGGCTGCTGCGGCGGCTCGCGCTGGCGGGCCGGGCGAGCCTGGGGGCGGCAGCGGCAGCGGCCCTGCTCGCGGCGGACGAGCAGGAGGCGGAGCGGCTGCTGACGGTGCTGGCGCGGGCCGGGCTGCTCACCCGCGTACGGGGCTCGCGCTACCGGCTGCACGATCTCGTACGGGCCTTCGCGCTGGCCCGGCTGCTGGACGAGGAGCCGCCCGCCGAGCGGACGGCCGCGCAGGAACGGCTGCTGACGAACTACGCGGAGCTGGCCGACGCGGTGATCCGGATGGTCGACGGGAAGATGTCGACCCGGGCGGGCCGGTTCGGCTCGCACGGCTTCGGTTCGCTGGACTCGGCGCTGCGCTGGCTGGACGACGAGTCGAGCTTCATCACGGCGGCGCTGCGGCACGCGGAGGGCGTCGACCAGGGCACGGTGCTGCATCTGCTGGGCGCCCTGTGCGACTACTGCCTGCTGCGCGGCGACCTCTACCGCCTGGGCGAGATCAGCGAGCTGACCCAGTCCGTGGACCAGGGCCTGCTGGAGCGCTCGGTGCAGTGGCGTACCGGCATCGCGGCCCGGCAGCTCGGCGAGCTGGACAAGGCCCGCACCACTCTGTCCTCCGTCGTGGGCCTCTACCACGAGGCGCGGAACGACGCGGGCGAGGCGCTGGCCCTCTGCTCGCTCGGCATCACCCTGCACCACCAGGGCAACCTGACCGAGGCGGCGGCCCGGCTCGGCGAGGCGCTGGCCCTCCAGTCCTCGCAGGCGCAGGCCGAGGACCGGGCCTGGACCCTGCACGCGCTGGCCGCCGTGGAGCGCGACCGGGGCGATCTGGCGAAGGCGCTCACGCTGCTGGACGACGCGCTGCTGCTGCACCGGGAGGGCGATTCGCTGCACGGTGAGGCCTGGACGCAGTTCCAGCTGGGGCAGGTGCGGCTGCGCACGGGCGAGGTGGCGGCGGCCGAGGAGGCGCTGAGTACGGCCCTGGAGCTGTACGGGCGCACCCGCGACGGGCGCGGTGAGGCCTGGGCGATCACCCAGCTGGCCCGGGCCCGGCTGCTGGACGACGACCCGGCGGCCGCCCTGGAGCAGCTGCGCGACGCCCTGGCCCGGCACCGGGACAACGAGGACGCGCGCGGTGAGGCGTGGACCCTGTACTACCTGGGTCAGGCGTTGGAGGAGGACGGGGACACCGATCAGGCGGTGCGGGAGCTGGAGCGGGCCCGGACGATGTTCTCCCGGATGCGGGACGTGTACGGGCTGGCGTGCGCCCGGCACCATTCGGGCCGGGTGACGCGGGACCAGCGGGCCGCGCAGACGGGCAACCTGCGCAATTCGGGGTTCGCCCGGCAGCTGCTGATGGACGCGCGGGCCGATTTCCGGCGGATCAAGGTGCCGTACGGTCAGGCGTGGGCGTGCGTGGAGCTGGCGTTGATCGACGCGGGCAACGGGCGGGCGCCGCAGGCGCTGGAGCTGTGCGGTGAGGCGGCGGAGCTGTTCGCCTCGTACGGGGACGCGCGGGGCGGCGACTGGGCCCGGTTCCTGCGCTGCACTCTGCTGCCGTACGCCTCGCCCGGGGGCAGCGAGGTCGGCACGGTGGTCGCCCAGCAGGAGCTGGCCGAGCTGATCGAGGCCCGGCACCCGGCGCGGGACGGCAGGCTGGAGCGGTCCGCCGCGGCGTTCGCGGTGGCGCTGGAGCGGGGCGTGGACCTGGAGGACGGCTGGCAGGCCTGGCGGCTGGGCCTGACCCCGACCCGGCGCGCGGGCCAGATCATGGGCGTCCCGAGGGTGCCGTCGACGCACTGACCGTACGGGCCGCGGTGCCGTCGCGGCCGTGACCGTACGGGCGCGGGCCGGGCCATGAGCGTACGAGGTGAGGGCGTCCGGCCGCGGGGCCGGACGCCCTTCCCGTACGCGCGGGGCCTGTGCCGCGCGCTACTTCCCGGGCGAGGCCGCCCCGTTCCCCGCGGGCGCGGCCGTGGCCGCCTCCGGGTCGGGGGCCTCCTCGAAGTTCACCCTGCCCATGTGGCGGTTCATCGACTTCATCAGCGCCCACACGCCGACGGCGAGCGCCGCGAAGACGAGGAAGCCGAGGACGCCGGGGGTGACCTTGTTCTTGTCGAGCTCGGCGGCGAGCGGGACGAGGTGCGTCAGTGCCTGGGTCGCGTACATATCAGGCATTGTCGCGGATGCCCGCGAAGAGGTCGCTCTCGGGGAGGGAGGTATCGACCAGAGACTTCGCCAGCTCGTACTCCTCGGTCGGCCAGACCTCGCGCTGGATGTCCATCGGGACCCGGAACCAGCCGCCCTCGGGGTCGATCTGCGTGGCGTGCGCGATCAGCGCCTTGTCGCGGATCTCGAAGAACTCGTCGCAGGGAACGTGCGTGGTCAGGGTGCGTTCGACGCGCTCGAACTCCTTCCAGCGCTCCAGCCACTCGCCGTAGGGGGACTCCAGGCCGCGGGCGAGGAGCGCCTCGTGCAGGGCGACGGTGCGCGGCCGGTTGAAGCCCTGGTTGTAGTAGAGCTTCTGCGGCTCGTAGACCGGGCCGAACTCGTCCTCGGGGAACTTCTCCTTGTCGGCCGCACCGTCGAACGCGATCATCGTGATCTTGTGCGTCATGATGTGGTCGGGGTGCGGGTAGCCGCCGTTCTCGTCGTACGTGGTGATGACCTGCGGCCGGAACGCGCGGATCTTCGCCACCAGGCGTCCCGCCGCCGACTCGGGGTCCTCCAGGGCGAAGCAGCCCTCGGGCAGCGGCGGCAGCGGGTCGCCCTCGGGCAGCCCCGAGTCGACGAAACCGAGCCACTCCTGCTGGACGCCCAGGATCTCGCGGGCCTCGTCCATCTCCTTCTTGCGGACCTCGTGGATGTTCTTCTCGATGTACGCGTCACCCTGGAGCTTCGGGTTGAGGATGGAGCCGCGCTCGCCTCCCGTGCAGGTCACGACCAGCACGTCCACCCCCTCGGACACGTACTTGGCCATGGTGGCCGCGCCCTTGCTCGACTCGTCGTCGGGGTGGGCGTGAACGGCCATCAGTCGCAGCTGCTCAGTCAAAGCTCGATCCTCAGTCATTCGGTCGCTCTGGTCGATCCGGTCTCTGCCAAAGAGGTGCGGGCCCGCGTGACGTCGGTGTGGGGCGCGGTCGGGTGACGCGCGGGCGACTTCTATAGTGACTGACCGAGGGGCCGGAAAATTCCTCGATGCCCGACCCGGAGGGAACGATCATGACGGCGGTTCGCGGGACCACGCCCGAGGGGCGGTACGGCCGCACCGAGGACCAGCGCGCGGACCGCAAGCTGAAGATCGTCGGCTCGGTCCTGGGCGTGGCCCTGCTCGGCATGGTCGGCTGGATGGGCTTCCACTATGTGGGCGGTCAGGGCATCAGCGGCGAGATGATCAAGTTCGAGGTCGTCTCCGACACCCGGGCCGACGTCCACCTGGAGGTCCGCAAGGACCGCGACGGCCACGGCTACTGCGTGGTGCGGGCGCTGAGCGAGGACGGTTCCGAGGTGGGCCGCAAGGAGGTCCGCTTCGACGGGGCCGAGAAGCGGATCGACGAGCTGGTGACCGTCGTGACGCGTTCCCGGGCGACCGCGGTCGAGCCGATGGGCTGCACCGCCGACGACGGCCCGACCGGCTGATCCGGCCACACCCCCGCTGACCTGCGGCGACGCACACGAAACTGCGGCCGAGTCGGGCGTGTGACGTTTACCTTCTCCCCCTTTTCCTACGGAATTGTTAGGCTCGTGGTTTCGCCCACCCGTGGAGGCACATGCTTCTGGGTAGGGCGATGCTTTGTATTCCCAGCACCGACGAGGAGCACCTGTGACTCAGACCAGCGAAAACGTCACCTGGCTCACGCAGGAGGCGTACAACCAGCTCAAGGCCGAGCTGGAGTACCTGTCTGGTCCCGCGCGCACGGAGATCGCCGTCAAGATCGCGGCGGCCCGTGAGGAGGGTGACCTCCGGGAGAACGGCGGGTACCACGCGGCCAAGGAGGAGCAGGGCAAGATGGAGCTGCGGGTGCGCCAGCTCACCCAGCTCCTGGAGCACGCGAAGGTCGGCGAGGCGCCGGCCGACGACGGCGTGGTCGAGCCCGGCATGGTCGTCACGATCGCCTTCGACGGCGACGAGGACGACACGATGACCTTCCTGCTCGCCTCCCGTGAGTACGCCAGCACGGAGATCGAGACGTACTCCCCGCAGTCCCCGCTCGGTATCGGCGTGAACGGCAAGCGCACGGGTGAGGACGCGGAGTACGAGCTGCCGAACGGCAAGACCGCCACGGTGAAGATCCTGGCGGCGAAGCCGTACACGGGCTGAGAGACGCCCCCACCACGACACGACACGGCGACGCGGGTGTGCAGTCCCTTCCGAGGGGTCGGCACACCCGCGTCGCCGTGTGCGCGGCTCGCGTCAGCGGCTGGACCGCCGGTACTTGCGGACCGCGAGAGTGCGGAAGACCACGACGATCAGCACGGACCAGAGCAGCGACGCCCAGACGGGGTGCTGCATGGGCCAGGCGCTGGAGTCCACGACTCCCGGGTTGCCGAACAGCTCGCGGCAGGCCTGGACGGTGGCGCTGAAGGGGTTCCAGTCGGCGACATGCCGCAGCCAGGGCGTCATCTGGCTGGAGTCGACGAACGCGTTCGAGATGAACGTCACCGGGAACAGCCAGATGATCCCGCCCGAGGTCGCGGCCTCCGGGGTGCGGACCGACAGCCCGATCAGGGCGCCGATCCAGGTGAAGGCGTACCCCAGGAGGAGCAGCAGACCGAAGGCCGCCAGGACCCGTCCGGCGTTGGTCGGCTCGGCCGAGCCGGTGCGCCAGCCGACGATCAGCGCGACGACCGCCAGGACGAGGAGGGTGATGCACGTCTGGGCGAGGTCGGCGACCGTGCGGCCGGTGAGGACCGCGCCGCGCGCCATCGGCAGGGACCGGAAGCGGTCGATGAGGCCCTTCTGCATGTCGTCGGCGATGCCCGCCGCCGAACCCGCCGTGGCGAAGGTGACGGTCTGCGCGAAGATGCCCGCCATCAGGAAGTTCTTGTAGACGTTCGGATCGGTCGTGCCGCCGATGCTCATCGAGCCGCCGAAGACGTACGTGAACAGCACGACGAACATCACCGGCTGGATGACCCCGAAAAGAAGCATCTCCGGAATGCGGGACATGCGGATCAGGTTCCGCTTGGCTACGACGAGGGAGTCCCTGACGGACTGGACGACCCCGCCGGAGAGGCGGGGCGCCAGGACGGGGGCGGCCTTGGTGGTGACGCTCACCGGGCGTCCTCCTTGTCCTCGGGGTCCTCGGGGTCCTCGTTCTCCTGCTCCTGCTCCTGCTCCTGCACCTCGGCCGCGTGGCCGGTGAGGGAGAGGAACACGTCGTCCAGGGTCGGGCGGCGCAGGGCGATGTCGTCGATCTCCACCCCGTGGCCGTCCAGGTCGCGGATGATCTCGGCCAGCAGCTTCGCCCCGCCGGTCACCGGGACGGTCAGCTTGCGGGAGAGCCGGACGACGGTGACCTCGCCCTTGCCGAGCGCGGTCAGGACGGACCGGGCGGGCTCGATCTCGTCGGGGCGGTGCACGACGACCTCGACGCGCTCGCCGCCGGTGCGGGCCTTGAGCTGGTCGGAGGTGCCGCGGGCGATGACCTTGCCGTGGTCGATGACGCAGATGTCGTGGGCGAGGCGGTCGGCCTCCTCCAGATACTGCGTGGTCAGCAGCAGGGTCGTACCGCCCGCCACCAGGTCCTCGATGACGTCCCACAGCTGCTGCCGGTTGCGCGGGTCGAGGCCGGTCGTCGGCTCGTCCATGAACATCACGGGCGGCGAGACGACGAGCGCGGCCGCGAGGTCGAGACGGCGGCGCATACCGCCGGAGTACGTCTTGGCGGTGCGGTCGGCGGCGTCGGCGAGGTTGAACCGCTCCAGCAGCTCGCCCGCGCGGGCCTTCGCGGCCCGGCCGCTCATCTGGTAGAGCTGCCCGACCATCTGGAGGTTCTCCCGGCCGGTCAGATACTCGTCGACCGCGGCGAACTGCCCGGAGAGCCCGATCGAGCGGCGTACCTCGTTGGGCTTCCTCAGCACGTCGATCCCGGCCACGAAGGCGCTGCCGCTGTCGGGGCGCAGGAGGGTGGTCAGGACCCGGACGGCGGTCGTCTTGCCCGCGCCGTTGGGGCCGAGGAGGCCGAGGACGGTGCCCTCGGGAACGTCGAAGTCGACGCCGTCCAGGGCTCGTACGTCGCCGAAGGTCTTCACCAGACCTTCGGCATGGATGGCACCTGGCATAAAAAGGCTCCCCCGTCACTCGCGGCTGACCGCACCCGTACGTGGTTTCCCCGCCGATCCTAGGATCGGCGGGGCTTCACCGCGCGGTGAACAACGAGATCGGGCCAACCGGCGGGAACCGGACGGTCAGCCGATGACCCGGTACCCCTCCGCGCGCAGCGCCGCCTCGACCTCCTCGCAGTGGCGGGGCCCCTTGGTCTCCAGGTGGAGGTCGACCTCCACCTCGGTCAGGCCGAGACGCGGGTCGGTGCGCACGTGACCGATGTCGAGCACGTTCGCGTCGGCCACCGTCAGCGCGGCCAGCAGGGCGGCCAGCGCCCCCGGGCGGTCGGTGAGCCGCAGCCGCAGGCTCAGGTAGCGGCCCGCCGCGGACATCCCGTGCCGCAGGATGCGCTGCATCAGCAGCGGGTCCACGTTGCCGCCCGACAGCAGGGCCACCACCGGGCCCCGGAAGGCCTTCGGGTCGCTGAGCAGCGCCGCCACCGGACTGGCCCCGGCCGGCTCGACGACCAGCTTGGCCCGCTCCAGGCAGAGCAGCAGGGCGCTGGACAGCTCGTCCTCGGTGACGGTGCGGACCTCGTCGACCAGCTCCCGGATCAGCGCGAACGGTACGTCGCCGGGGCGGCCCACCTTGATGCCGTCGGCCATGGTGACCGGGTCGTCGAGGGAGACGGGGTGCCCGGCGGCCAGCGAGGGCGGGTAGGCGGCGGCCCCCTCGGCCTGGACACCGACGATCCGGACGTCGGGGCGCAGCGCCTTCACCGCGACGGCGATGCCCGCGGCGAGACCGCCGCCGCCGAGCCCGACGACGATGGTGCGGACCTCCGGGCACTGCTCCAGGATCTCCAGGCCGACGGTGCCCTGGCCCGCGATGATGTCCGGGTGGTCGAAGGGGTGGATGAAGACCGCGCCGGTCCGCTCCGCGTACTCCTGGGCGGCGGCCAGCGTCTCGTCGACGACCTGGCCGTGCAGCCGCACCTCGGCCCCGTACTCCTGGGTCGCCGCGACCTTCGGCAGGGGCGCCCCGACGGGCATGAAGACGGTGGAACGCACGCCGAGCAGGGAGGAGGCGAGCGCGACGCCCTGGGCGTGGTTCCCGGCGCTGGCGGCGACCACCCCGGCCGCCCGCTCCACCGGGGTGAGCCCGGAGATCCGGACGTAGGCACCGCGCAGTTTGAAGGAGCCGGTGCGCTGGAGGTTCTCGCACTTGAGGTGGACGGGGGCGCCGACCAGCTCGCTCAGATGCCGGCTGCCCTCCAGAGCGGTCACCCGGGCCACCCCGGACAGCATTTTCTGCGCGCCACGGACATCGTCGAGGATCAGGGGCGGGTGGGGGGCGGTCGCGCGGAAGCTCATGCCCGCAAGTCTTGCAGCTCCGACCGTGCGCGGCAGACTTGTCTCATGGCGGCCTGCGGTGTTGTCCGCAGGTTTGTGCGGCACTGGTACGCGTTGCCCCGGGGCCGCGTACTCTGTCCCCCACTCCATCCGACACCGCATGAAGAGAGCCCCCGGCCATGCCCCCTCAGGACATGACGACTGCTGCGTCTCCTTCCGGGGGCGCCGTCCCCGAACACCCGGGCCCCGAACACCTGCTGGACTCGCTCCAGCACCAGGTGGCGGTCTTCGCCCGCCGCGCCGAACAGACCCGCCTCGGCGGTGTCGGCCAGGTCCGCAACTCGATGGACCGGGCGGCCTACCTGCTACTGAACCGGCTGGACCGGGAAGGCCCGATGGGCGTCAAAGCCCTGGCGGCCGGGATGGGCATCGACTCCTCGACGGTGACGCGGCAGGTCGCGCCGCTCGTCGACACCGGACTGGTCAAGCGCACCTCGCACCCGGAGGACGGCCGGGCCGTCGTGCTCCAGCTCTCGCCGCGCGGTCAGGCCCGCCTCAACGAGGTACGCGCCTCCCGGCGTGAGCTGATGTCGCAGGTCACGGACGGGTGGTCGGACGAGGAGCGGGACACGTTCTGCGCCCTGCTCACCCGGTTCAACGCCTCGCTCGCGGCCCGGCAGGCCGCGTACCAGTCGACACAGTCCGACTGACGCCCGGCGCCGGTCCGGGCACCCGCGGCATCCTGGCTCTTGACCGGGGCGGTGTGCCGGGGCTCGGATGAGGTCATGAGCGAGCGGGCCGAACACCGGGACCGGCTCCGCGCCCAGGAGTTCGAGGCCTTCGTGGCGGGCGCGGGCGGACGACTGCTGCACACCGCGACGCTGCTCACCGCCGAGCCTCCCGAACCGCCGGGCGCGAACGTACGGGCCCGGCGGCTGCTGTCCGCGGCGCTGGCCCGTACGTACGCCGACTGGGACCGTTCGCACGGCGGCGACCCCTACGACCTGGCCCGCCGGGAGCTGGCCCTCCGCTTCGCCCGGGAGGCCCGGCGGCACCGGCGGCCGCGCGGCGGGGTGCTGGGGCGGCTCACCCCCGTCGAACGGCTCGTGCTCGTGCTGCGGATGTACGAGGAGGTCGACGAGGAGCGGACGGCGGCGCTGCTCGGACTCCCGGCCGACCGGGTCCGCGCGGTCTGCGCCCGTGCGGTGGCGGCGCTGCGCTCACCGGGTTCGCGGGGCGGGAGCGCGCGGCCGGCTCCGGTGCCCCGGGGGACGCCGTGAACGCCGGCCGGGAGCCGCGGGGGGACTCACGGGCCGAGCAGGTCCGCCGGATGCTGGACGGCCCGTATCCGGTGCTGCCGCCGGACCTGGCGGCGCGGGCGGTACGGCGGGGCGGGCGGCGGCTGCGGCTGCGGCGGGCGGTGCACCGGACGGCGGGGTGGCTGCTGGGCGCGGCGCTCGCGGTGTTCCTGGTGTGGGCCGGGATCGAGCAGCCGTGGGAGCGGGAGCCGGCGCGGGTCACGCCGCCGCTGGAGGGCTGGTGAAGCCGTCGGGGTGCCGAGCCGTTGGGGTACCGACCGCGACCGGCCTACCCTGGAGGAGTCGGTCGTCGTACGAGCCTGGGAGGCCGTGATGACCAGAAAGATCGCCGACTGCCGTAAGTACCCGAGCGAGATGAACTGCTCACTCACCATTTCCGGCGAGGAGGACGAGGTCGTACGGGCCGCGAGCGAACACGCCGTGTCCGTCCACGGACACGAGGACAGCCCTGAACTGCGCGGTCAGATACGGGAAATGCTGGAGGACGAGAAGGTCAGCGTCTGAGCGTGCGGGCGCCCGCCGGTTCGGGCGGGCGCCCGGTGCGTCGCAGTGCTGCGTGATCAGCCCAGCGCCTGCGTGAGGTCGGCGAGCAGGTCGTCGCCGTTCTCGATGCCGACGGAGAGCCGGACCAGGTCGGCCGGGACCTCCAGCAGGGAGCCCGCGACGGAGGCGTGCGTCATCCGGCCCGGATGCTCGACCAGCGACTCCACACCACCGAGGGACTCACCGAGCGTGAACAGCTTGGCCCGGTTGCAGACCTCGACCGCCGCCTCCTCGCCGCCCGCGACGCGGAAGGAGACCATTCCGCCGAACGCCTTCATCTGCTTGGCGGCGACCTCGTGGCCGGGGTGCTCGGACAGGCCCGGGTAGAGGACCTGGGTGACCTTGGGGTGGCGGGTCAGCAGGTCGGCGACCTTGGTGGCGTTCTCGGTGTGCCGGTCCATGCGGACGGCGAGCGTCTTGATGCCGCGCAGTACGAGCCAGGCGTCGAAGGGACCGGCGACCGCGCCCATGGCGTTCTGGTGGAACGCCAGCTCCTCGGCCAGCTCCGGGTCGCTGACGACGAGCGCGCCGCCGACGACGTCGGAGTGGCCGCCCATGTACTTGGTGGTGGAGTGCACGACGACATCCGCGCCGAGGGACAGCGGCTGCTGGAGGTAGGGGGAGGCGAAGGTGTTGTCGACGACGAGGCGGGCCCCGGCCTCCCGGGCGACCTGGGCGACGGCGGCGATGTCGGTGATGCCGAGCAGCGGGTTGGAGGGGGTCTCGACCCAGACGGCCCTGGTGCGCGGGGTGAGCGCGGCCCGGACGGCCGCCACGTCCGAGGTGTCGGCCACCGAGAACTCCACACCCCACCGCGCGGCGACCTTCGCGAACAGCCGGAACGTGCCGCCGTAGGCGTCGTTGGGGATGACCACGTGGTCGCCGGGGGTCAGCAGCGTACGCAGGAGGCAGTCCTCGGCGGCGAGACCGGAGGCGAAGGCGAGACCGCGGCGGCCGCCTTCCAGGGCCGCCAGGTTCTCCTCCAGGGCGGTGCGGGTCGGGTTGGCGCTGCGGCTGTACTCGTAGCCGCCGCGCAGTCCGCCCACGCCGTCCTGCTTGTACGTGGACACCTGGTAGATGGGCGGAACCACGGCGCCGGTGAGGGGGTCGGCGGTGTTCCCCGCGTGGATGGCGAGGGTCTCGAAGCTGTGCTGGTCGCTCATGGCCCCGAGCGTAGTTCGTCACGAGGGCCCTTACCGCCCACTCGCCGCTCCGGGGACAATGGGGGCCATGGAGATTCTGTTGTTCCTGCTCGCGATGTGCATGCTGGCCGCCGTGATCGGCCCCTGGGTCATGCGCCGCCGGGGCGGTATCCGCCAGGTCGCCCCGGGTTCGCCGGACGCCGCCGACCCCGACACGTACGGCTTCGCCCGCCAGGAGGAGCTGGACGTCCGGATGCCCGGCCCCGATCAGGACCTCCTGGACGTCCTCGACGTCGTCCAGGCCACCCAGGACTGGCGGGCCGCCTCCCAGCTGCTCGCCGGTACGCCGAAGGAGGGCGAGGTCCGCTGGCAGCGCGTCCAGGCCTTCGCGGGTGCGGCCTCGCTGGAGCTGGCGCAGCAGCCGGGGAAGGGCGGGGCGTGGCTGCGCGCCTGGCGTGCGGAGTCCCCGAAGGACGCGGGCGGCGCGGCGGTGCACGCGGAGTTCCTGGTACAGCAGGCGTGGCGCTCCTCGTCGGCCGGGAGCGACGACTTCCGGATCATCCTGGAGGAGGCCCGTACGGTCTGCGGCGAGGCGGCCCTCCTCGCCCCCGGCGACCCCGTCCCCTACATCGTGGAACTGGCGGTGGCCCGGGGCCTGGGCTACGCCCCCGAGCAGTTCGACCAGCTCTGGGCGAAGATCATCGACCGGGCTCCGGCGCACTTCGGCGCGCACCTCGCGGCCCTGCACTTCCACTGCGAGAAGTGGCACGGCTCCCGCGAGGACGCCGACGCCTTCGCCACGGCCGCCGCCGCCCGCGCCCCGCAGGGCTCGCTGCTGGCCGCGCTGCCGTTGTTCGCGGTGTACGAGCACCTGCCGGAGGTCAACCTCGTACAGGGCTTCTACCGCAGCCAGGTGGTGACCAAGGCGGTGGAGGGCGCGATGTTCGCGGTCCACGCGGCCCGCCCGGACGACCCGATGCTCGCCCACGTCCGCCACCTGCTGGTGCTGTTCCTGGTCCACATGGAGCGCTGGTCGGAGGCGATGCACCAGCTGGTCCGCATCGACGGCCATGTGGGCGCCCTGCCGTGGACGGCGGGCCCGGACCCGGCCGCGCAGTACACGGTCTACCGGGCGCTGGCGGTCGCGGGCTACGAGGCGAACGGCGGCAGCCCGGCGACGCTGCCGCACTGAGGGCTGGCGCGGCACCGCGACCGGGAGACGGCACGGACCCGGGCCTTCGCGCGGACCCTGGCGGCGGAGGCGGCGTCCGTCCGCCCCGGAATCCCGGCGGCCGTTCCCGCGTTGTACGTAGCGAACCCGACCCCGGAGGAGCCATCCGCATGTTCCTGAACCGCCGTACCCCCGAGCTCCCCACCCCCGAGCAGGCCCTGCGCGGCCGCCCCGTGCCCGAATTCACCGTCCCCTCCCGCCACACGGTCCTCGGCAACCCCTTGGTGGGGCCGTATCCGGAGGGCCTGGAGGTCGCGGACTTCGCGCTGGGCTGTTTCTGGGGTGCGGAGCGGAAGTTCTGGCAGACGGAGGGCGTCTGGACGACGCTCGTCGGCTACCAGGGCGGCTACACGGAGAACCCCACGTACGAGGAGGCCTGCTCGGGGCTGACCGGGCACACGGAGGCGGTCCGCGTGGTCTTCGACCCGGCGGTCGTCACGTACGAGGAGCTGCTGAAGCTGTTCTGGGAGTCGCACAACCCGACGCAGGGCTTCCGCCAGGGCAACGACGTGGGCACCCAGTACCGCTCGGCGCTCTACACCCACTCCCCCGCGCAGGCGGCGGCCGCCGAGGCTTCCCGTGAGGCGTACCAGAAGGTCCTGACTGCCTCGGGGCACAAGGAGATCACCACGGAGATCCTGCCTGCCGAGGGCCGCCCGTTCTGGCCTGCGGAGGCGTATCACCAGCAGTATCTGGACAAGAACCCGGGCGGCTACTGCGGGATCGGCGGTACGGGGGTGTCCTGCCCGGTCGGCGTCGCCCCGACCGGCACCTGACCGTCGGCGGTTGCCCTCACCCGAGCCCTGCCAGCACCTCCTTCTCCCGTTCCGGGGACAGGCCGTCCGCGAGGGGTGGTGCCGTGTCCTCGGGCAGGGCGCGGCGCCAGGTCCAGGTGTCGTGGACCGTGTCCTGGAGGGGGCGGCAGCGCAGGCCCGTGGCCAGTGCCCTGGTCACGTCTCCCGCGTGAATCGCCGCGTGGAGGTCGCTGCCCGGTGGGGCCCAGATGGGGAGGTCGCTCCAGCCTCCGACACCCGCTGCCTCGATGGCCTCCGGGGTGGCCCAGCGCAGTTCGGCGGTGGATCCCGTGGCCCGTACGCAGGCGTCCAGCAGGTCGCCCATCGTGCTGTGGTCGCGGGGGCCCACCAGGTTGTAGGGGCCGTGCAGTCCGGCGGTCAGGGCGTCGAGCAGCCAGGTCGCGAGGTCGCGGGCGTCGACGTACTGGAGCGGGGTGTCCCTCGGGCCGGGGGCGAGGACCGGGCCGCCCCGGGCCACCCGGTCCAGCCACCAGGTCAGGCGTCCGGGCGTCTCGTGCGGGCCGAGGATCAGGCCGGGCCTGACGATCAGGGTTCGCTCCTCGCCGAACTCCCTGAGCACGGCCAGCTCCGCACCGCGTTTGTCGGCCGGGAAGTCCGTCGCCCCGGCGTCGGGGTCCCCCTCGGCCAGGGGGCCGAACTCGTCCAGGCCCGCCGGGGCGGGCCAGGCGTACACCGAGCGGCTGGAGACGAACGCGTAGCGGGCCGCCCGGTCGGCGAGCAGCCGGGCCGCGTCCCGTACGACCGTGGGGGCGGACGACCAGGTGTCGACGACCGCGTCCCACTCGCCGGTGGTGAGGGCGGTGAGGCCGTCGGATTGTGTACGGTCGCCGGTCAGGACCCGTACGCCGGGTGGGGCCGGGTGCTCGCCCCGGTGGAGGACGGTGACGTCCCAGCCCCGGTCGCGTGCGGCCTCGGCGACCGCGCGGCCCCCGAAGCCCGTACCGCCGAGCAGCAGCAGTTTCACTGTGTGCCTGTGCCTTCCCTGTGGTGGTGACAGTGGGGTGGGTGCGCGATGTCCGTACCGTCAGCCCGTCGTCCTGGCCCGGTACGCCGCGAACCGCTCGCTGATCTCCCGCGCCCGGCCCTCCGCCTCCGACAGCTTCATCTCGGCGCAGTCGTAGCCCAGTTCTTCGGTCATGACGGCCATCGACGCGGGCTCGAAGACGACGGTGCCGTCCGCGCGTATCTCGCGGATGCCGTCCTGCGCCTGGCCCGACACGTTGATCGCGTGGGCCTCCTCGTCGGTCATGCCGTCCGGCAGCAGCGGCCGGAACTTTCCGGACTCGATCGCCACGGGGAAGCCGCCCAGCGCGCCGTCCGTGCCGGGCGCGTGGACGACCGCGTCCCGCCCGTCGGCCAGCGGCTCCAGGACGCTCAGCGCCGAGGCCGCCGTCATGGTCTGGCCGGCCAGACCGCCGGTTCGGCGGTACTGGGCGGGCAGCCTGCGGAGGAGGGCGGCGGTGTCGAGCTCGGCCGTCACGTCGCGGCCGTCGACACGGATGCCGAGGCCCATCGCGGCCGGGCCGCTGTTGCCGTGGCGCGACAGGCGGTGCGAGACGTAGTGGTGGGCGACGAGCCGCACCTCGACGTCGGCGGTGGAGCGGCCGAGCTCGTCGGCGGCGGCCGCGGTGATGCCGGGCACGTTGTTGGCGACGTTGCCGATGCCGATGTGGGGCGAGAGGCCGATCGCGGTGAGCGCCGGGTGCACGGCGTCGGGGTAGGCCGCGTTGACGACGACGGCCTCGGTCCCGGAGAGCTTGACGGCTTCCATGGCCTTCATCACCGGGACCAGGTGCATCGGCAGCCAGGGGCCGTAGTTGGCGGCGTACACGCGCTGGAAGGCGGAGGCCTCCAGGGTGGAGATGACCCACCACGACTGGTAGCTGGCGGCGAGGAAGATGACGTCCGGTGCGAAGGCCGCGATGCGTTCGGCGGTGCGCGCCACGTCGGTCAGGTCCGTCAGGGCGTGGCTGACGGTGGGCGCGTAGCCGCGCTGTACGGCGCAGAAGCGGGTCAGGTTCGTGGCTCGCAGCGCCACTTCCTCATCCCGGCCGACCAGTTGGACGTGCCGCTCGCCGGTGCTGTGGGCGAGTTCGTGGAAGACGCGGCGGCCGAGGTCTCCGGCGCCCAGGACCATGATCTTGCGGGGCTGGTTCATGACGTACCTCCGAGGGGTGCGGTGGCGAGCGAGGTGGGGGGCGCGAGCCGGTGCGCTTCGCGGACCAGGCCGGGCAGTTCGCGCAGGGAGGGGAAGGTGCGGACGCCGTCGCGGTGCGGGCCGACGGCGGGGTCGGCGGTGTACTGGAGGACCCGCATCCCGGCGCCGAGTGCGGCGTCCACACCGACCGGGCTGTCCTCGACGACGACGCAGTCGTCCACGTCGGCGGCGCACTCGGCGGCCGCCCACAGGAACAGCTTCGGGTCGGGCTTCCAGGCGTTGATGTCGTACGCGGAGAAGAGCCGGCCCTCGAAGTGGTGCAGGATGCCCGCCTTGCCGAGGCGGTCCGCCATGATGTCCGGCGGGCTGTTGGAGGCGACGCACATGCCGGTGTTGGGGGTCGCGCTCAGCTGCTCCAGGGCGTGGGCGACCCCCTCGATGGGCTCCAGCCAGGAGCCGATCAGCTCGTCGCACTTGGCGCGGGCGAGCGCCATGGCTCCGGCGGGCGGCGGGGTGCCGGTGATCTCCTCCATGAGGTCGAGGCACTCCTGCATCTTCTTTCCGGAGAACAGCTCGTCCCGCTGGTCCTTGCCGAGGGGAAGACCCATCAGCTCGCCGATGTACGCGAGCCCGCCGTTCTCGGCGTCCTGGGTGTCGACCAGGACGCCGTCCAGGTCGAAGATGACGAACTCACTCATAGGTGATCCAGTCCACGTTCTCGATGGCGGCGACGGTCGCGGCCAGTTGCCGGTGGTTCGCGGCGGAGCCGATGACGGCCGCCGTGTTGCCGCGTGCGCCGATGCGCCAGTCGGCGGCGGCGCCCGGTTCGGCCAGCACGGTGACGCGGTCCACGTCGGGCAGTCGGCGCAGGGCGGAGACGTTGCGGATCGAGGCCACCTTGCGGGCCCCGACCGGCGGCACGATCAGGTAGTGGAAGGCGATCGGGCCGTCCTGTTTGACCTCGGGTGTCTCGTACGGCAGGCCGAGCGCGGCGGCGACCGCCACCCGGGCGGGGTCGGAGGTGCCCGAGCGGATCGCGAGGTCGTCGACCCAGGCGCCGAGGCGGCCGTTGACCTCGATGACCCGGGGGCCTTCGGCGGTCAGCTTGATCTCGACGTCGGCGACGCCGTGGATGTTCAGGGCGCGTACCGCGCGGCACGCCAGGTCCCGTACGGCCAGTTCCTCGTCCTGCGGCACGACGGAGAAGCCGCCGTAGCCGCCGCGCTCGCGGAAGGGCTCGGCCAGTGCGAACTTGCTGGTCACGAAGACCGGCCGGACGTCGTCGCCGTCGGCGACGCAGTCCACCGCGATGTAGTCGCCCCAGGGGGCCGGGGTCTCCCGGCCGACGAGCAGCTCCTCCAGCATCACCGCGGTCTCGGCGGGGCCGTCGTCGCCGGAGAACATCTGGGCCAGGGCCGCGTGGCACTCCTCGGCCGTCGCCACGGCCTGGGTGTTGCGGCTGGAGGCGCCGATCACCGGCTTGATGATGGCGGGCAGTCCGACGTACGCGAGTGCCTCGTCGGCCTGTTCGGTGCCGGTGATCGTACGGAAGCGGACGCTGTCGACGCCCGCCTCGGCGAAGCGCTGCCGCTGGAGGTCCTTGTGGGTGATCGCGTCGACGTCGGCGGGCCGGTGGTAGCGCAGCCCGAGTGCGTCGGCGAGCCGTACGGTCGGGGCGATCTGGAACTCGCTGAAGGTGATGATGCCCGCCGGGCCGAGCGCGCGCAGTTCCGCCACGAGCTCCGCCTCGGTGCGGCCCTCCGCGTCCACGACGGAACCGACCGTCTCCAGCGTGGGGATCATCTCCCGCGCGTGGTCGGTTCCGGCCGTCACGAAGACCAGCGAGCAGCCGTTGTCCCGGGCGGCTTCGGCCAGCCTGGTCGGTGCGAGGCTCCCCGTGTCGTAGACGACGAGAAGCACCGGCTTGTCACTCATGGGGCAACCTCTGTGTTCCGGGCCCCGTGCGGGGCAGGGGCCTGCGCCGAGGCGCATGGACGTAGGTAAGTACGGGTGATGTCGGGGAATGTGGTGGTAAGTCGGGTGGGAGAAGGGTGTGGCGGGTCTGCGGACTGTCGTCGTGACAGTCCGCGGGGCGTGCGCTGCCCTCCGGTCAGGCCGCCGGGAATCCGCCCGCGCGGCGCGCCGTGGTCAGGGCCTTCGCCAGCGTCTCGACCGTCGAGCAGGTGAACAGCACCCGCACCGGGATCTCCAGGCCGAATTCCTCCTGGAGCCGCAGCGCCGTCCGGGTCGCGGTCAGCGAGTCGCCGCCGAGTTCGAAGAAGTCGTCGTGGGCGCCGACCTCGTCCGCCCACAGCGCGTCCGCCCACACGCGGGCGACGGCGCGCTCCGCGGGGGTGCGGGGTGCCACGAACTCGGCTTCCAGGCCGGTCCGTTCGCCGTCCGGGGCGGGCAGCGCGGTGCGGTCGGTCTTGCCGCTGGTGGTCAGCGGCAGCCGGTCGAGGAAGACGAACGCGCCGGGCACCATGTAGCCGGGCAGCCCGCGCCCGCACCAGTCGCGCAGGGCGCCCACGCCCGGGGTGCGGCCCTTTGCCGGTACGCAGTACGCGACGAGCGCCTTCTCGCCGGGGACGCCGCCGGGAACGTCCTCGCGGACGGTCACCACGCAGGCGTCCACATCGGCGTGGGCCAGGAGCGCGGACTCGATCTCGCCCAGCTCGATGCGGAAGCCGCGCACCTTCACCTGGTGGTCCAGGCGCCCGAGAAACTCCAGGTTCCCGTCGGGCAGCCACCGCACCAGGTCCCCGGTGCGGTACACCCGGGCGGACGCCCCGTCGGCCGCGTGCCCGGGGAAGGGGTGCGCGGTGAACCGCTCCCCGGTCAGCTCCGGGCGGCCCAGGTAGCCGCGTGCCACGCCCCGGCCGCCGATGAGGAGTTCACCGGGTACGCCGACGGGCACCGGCCGGTCGGCCTCGTCCACGACGTACGCCTCGGTGCCCGGGGTGGGGCGGCCGATCGGTACGGGGCCCGCCGCGTCGCGGATCTCGGCGACCGTCGCGTAGACCGTGGTCTCGGTCGGGCCGTATCCGTTGACGACCCGGCGGCCCGCGCGCAGCATCTTCGCGGCCAGGTCGGCGGGGAGCGCCTCCCCGGCGGTGAAGACGGTCAGGTCGCGCGGTCCTGGCCGGTCGCCGAGGGCGTCCAGGAGCGGCCGCCACGCCGACGGGGTGGCCTGGACGAGGGTGACGTCGTGCCGGTCGACGAGGGCGGCGAGAGCGCCGGGGGTGTGGACCTGTTCGCGGTCGGCGCCGATGATCCGGCCCCCGGTGACCAACGGCAGGAACACCTCGACGTTCGCGATGTCGAAGGTGGCCGAGGTGGTGAACAGGACCCGGTCGCTCGCGGGCGCCGGGAAGACCTCCCGCATCCCCAGGAGCAGGCCGGTCAGTGAACCGAGCGTGATGGCGACGCCCTTGGGGGTGCCGGTCGACCCGGAGGTGTAGAGGACGTAGGCGAGGTCGTCCGGCCCGGTGGTGGAGGCGGGGTCCGCCGCGTCGGCGGTGGCGATCGCCTCGCGGTCGGTGTCGACGGTGACGAGGGCGCGGCCCTCGGCGGCGAGCCGTCCGCGCAGGGTCTCCTGGGTGACGACGACGGGTGCGGCGGTGTCGCGCAGGACGAAGCCGAGCCGGTCCACGGGGTGTTCGGGGTCGAGCGGTACGTATGCCCCGCCCGCTTTCAGGACCGCGAGCAGCGCGACGATCAGCTCGGGGCCGCGCTCCAGGCAGACGCCGACGGGAACGTCCGGCGCGACCCCGAGCGACCTCAGGTGGTGGGCCAGCCGGTTGGCGCGGGCGTTGAGACCGCCGTACGTGACCTCCTCGTCGCCGAAGACCACGGCGACCGCTTCGGGGGTCCGCCCGGCCTGCTCGGCCACCAGCTCGGCGACCTGGCGGTCGGCCGGGCGGGCGGCGGGGCCGGCGCTCCACTCGGTGAGCAGCAGGCGCCGCTCGGCCCCGTCGAGCAGGTCGAGGTCGCCCAGCGCGCTGCCGGGGTGCCCGGCAACGGCGGTGAGCAGGGTGAGGAGGTTCCCGGCGAACCGCTCGGCGGTCGCCGCGTCGAAGAGCGCGGTGCTGTGGTCGAGGTGGAGCCGAAGCCCGGTCCCGTCGTCCTCGTGGGTCAGCTGGAGGTCGGGCGGGCAGGTGCCGGCGAGGGGGGCTCCACCGCCCTCCGGTCCGGTGAACAGAGCCTGGACCAGCGGGTGGTGGCCGCTGTCCGGTTCCGGTACGAGGGCGGTGACGAGCTGCTGGAACGGGACGCCCCGGTCCTGGGCCCCGCGCAGCGCCGCACCGACCCGGTCCACCAGGTCCCCGAAGGTCGCCGCCGCCAGATCGGTGCGTATGACGGCGAGTTCCTCCGCCACGGGCGTGCCGACGGCCACGTCCTGCCGACGGCTCCAGCGCCCCAGCAGCAGCTGGTACGCCGCGAGCAGCACCACCGGCAGCGGCGCGCCGTATCCGGCCGCGGCCTTGCGCAGGGCGTCCGCCGTGGCGGCCGGGACGGTGTGCGTGCGGCGGGCCGTACCGGGCTCGCGCACCGAGGGGCGCGGGCGGTCGGCGGGCAGCTCCAGGGGGTCGAGGCCCGCCAGTTCGGTGCGCCACCACTCCAGGCGGGCGGCCGGGTCCGTCGCTTCGGCCGTATCAGTCATGACCCCTCCGGGGTGCCGAGGATCCGCGCCAGTGCGTTGCGGTCCGTCTTTCCGTTGTCGTTGAGCGGCAGGCCGTCCAGCCGGGTGATCCGCGCGGGCACCATGTGCAGCGGGACCTGCTCGCGCAGCCAGGCGTCGAACCGCGCCGGGTCCGTCTCCCGGCCCGCGTAGGCGGCGACCAGCTCGGTCTCCCCCTCCGCCGTCGGGAGCGCGATCACGGCGACGTCGACGATCGCCGGGTGGCGGCGGACGACCGCCTCCACCTCGCCGATCTCCACCCGGTGGCCGCGGATCTTGACCTGCTGGTCGAGCCGGCCGCAGTGCACCATGACCCCGCCCTCGCGGCGGACCCGGTCACCGGTGCGGTACCAGTGGCGGTCGGTGAGCGGGCCGGAGCCGTCGTACACGGTGGCCCGGCCGCCCTCCTCGTACCGGAGGAAGCGGCCGGTGTTCTCGCGCGGGTCGAGATAGCCGTCGAAGCGCTGCGGGCCGCGTACGCACAGCTCGCCCTCGTCCGTCTCCCGCCCGTCCTCGTCCAGCAGGACGCCTTCCATGCCCGGGTACATCGTGCCGATCGGCACCGTGCCGCCGCTGAACTCGGCCCAGCTCGAACTGGGCCCGGTCAGGAGGTGGTTGGAGCAG
The DNA here is from genome assembly GCF_031760065.1 of Streptomyces durocortorensis. Taxonomy (NCBI): domain Bacteria; kingdom Bacillati; phylum Actinomycetota; class Actinomycetes; order Kitasatosporales; family Streptomycetaceae; genus Streptomyces; species Streptomyces sp. C11-1. The sequence continues at coordinate 4,777,792 of NZ_CP134500.1, read as the reverse complement.
CAGATGGTCACCTCGGTCGGGCCGTACATGTTGTGGATCGCCGAGTTCGGGGCCACCTCCCGCCACAGCGCGACGTGCTGGACGGTGACCGGCTCGGCGCCGAACAGGCTGTGCTTGAGGGTGACGCAGCGCCCCAGCGGGAGGTTGCCGAGCCGCTGGGCCTCGCGCACCACCGACGGCACGGAGAACCAGTGGGTCAGCTCCCGCTCCACGATGAAGTCGACCGGCGAGTAGAGGTCGGCCGCCGTCGGGACGACCAGGGTGCCGCCGCCGCCCCAGGTCGCGAAGAGGTCGAAGGCGTGCGCGTCGAAGGTCAGGCCGAAGACCTGGGTGAGGCGGCTGCCCGGGCCGATCTCGTAGCGCGGGATGTTGTGTTCGAGGTACGGGGAGAACTGGCGGTGCAGGATCGGCACGCCCTTGGGCTGGCCGGTGGACCCCGAGGTGAACAGGAGGTAGGCCTCGCGTCCGAGGTCGGCGGGGACCGGCGGCAGCGTCTCCTGGAGCGCCCCCTCCAGCAGGTCCGGGTCGGCGCGCTCGTCCTCGGCCAGCTCCAGCACGGTCGGCCGGTGCCGCTCGGGAAGCAGCCCGAAGAGGCCCGCGGCCCGGTCGTCGACGAGAGCGACGGTGACCCCGGCGCGCTGGGCGATGTCGAGGTTGCGCTGCTGCGGGTAGTCCGGGTTCAGCGGCACCACGGCCGCGCCGAGCCGCTGGATCGCCAGATATCCGGCGTACGCGCCCACCGAGCGGGTGGCGGCGAGCGCGACCCGGTCGGGCAGCCCGCCGTGCTTGTGCACGATGCGGGCGGCCAGGGTGAGGGCGAGGCGGCGCAGTTCGGCGTAGGTGAGGACCTCGTCGCCGATCTCCAGCGCGGGGTGGCCGGGCAGCCGCAGGGCGGATTCCTCGAACCACTGGTACATCGTGCGGTGGGGCAGGGTGCCGGGGAGGCTGTCGGTGGTGGTCATCGGTTCCTCGATATCCATGTGCGTTCCAGGTTCTCCACCAGGTCGCTGCTGGTCAGACGTCTGCACTGCTCCACGGCGTATGTCGCCATGTAGTGCCGGAACTCGTCCTCGGGCTCCTCGTGGGCGTGCAGGACACGGCGGTTGTTGACGACGGCCGGGTTGGCCAGCTCGGCCGCCGCGGCCTCCACCGCCGCGTCCAGCCGGTCCGCGGGGACCGCCTCGTCGCACAGCAGCCGCCCCTCGGGCGATGCGGCGTCGATCCGCCGGTCGGCGAAGATCGCCTGCCGGGCCAGCCGGCTGCCCGCGACCCGGGGCAGCCGCAGGTTGGCGGCGCCCGGGATGATCCCCTCGCGCAGGGCCGGGAGGGTGAAGTAGGCGTCGTCGGCGGCGATCACCCGGTCGAAGACGAGCAGGATCTGTGCCCCGCCGCCGATCGCGAAGGTGTCCACGGCGGCGATCCAGGGCTTCTCGACGGATTCCGGAAGCCAGCCGGTGCCGTCGTCCGGGACGCTGAGCCCCCGGAAGATCTTGTTGATGTAGCCGAGTTCGCGCCCCAGGAAGAAGTCGATGAGCGAGATCTCGCCCTCGTAGAGGCGGGTGAGGTTGATGCCCGCGCTGAACACCCGGCGCCCGGCGTAGCGCGGGTGGGTCATCGACGCGCCGCGCATCACGCCCACCCGGATCGAGTCGTCCAGCAGCACCAGGTCGACGGCCGCCTCCAGTGCGGCGACCAGCAGGTCGTCCTCGGCGTTGAGGAACCGTGTGTTGTGCACGGTGACCTCGCCCGTGCCGCCCCGGCGCGTCACGGAGACGAGGCCGAGGTCGGCGTGGCCGGTGGCCCGGAAGCCGGGCAGTGCGGCCAGCGCCTTCGGGGTCGGCCTGCGCATCGCCTCCAGGAGGTGCGGCCCGGCCGTGGCGTCCCGCAGGAGGCCCCAGAAGAAGATCCCGTGGTCGGTCTCCCGGCCCTCCTTGTCGCGCTGCGGCCTGCGCCGCTCCTCCTCGGCCTGGCTCTTCGTCGGTACGAGTCCGGGCACCAGGGTGTCCGCCCGGGCGGTGAGGTCGTCCAGCCTGAGGAACTCACGCCGCTCATCGGTCAGTTCGGCGTAGAGGGCGGCCGCGTGGCGTTCCATGAACCGCCGCCGGGCGCGGCGGGCGGCCGAGTGCAGCGGGGCGGCCGTCGCCCGGTCCGGGCCTGCGGCGCGCAGCGCTTCCTCGCTCCGGACGAGGAAGCCGACGGTGGCGGCACGGTCGTCGGCGTACCCCCGGCCCAGGCCGGGCGCGGGCCCGGGCGATGTGCTCGTCGTCATGTGCGCGCTGTCCCCCGTCGTGGTCCGTGCCGGTTCCGTGGTCCGTACCGGTTCCGCCGTTCGTCCTGCCGCTGTCGTCATCGCGGCCGTCCCGGCGTGCGCTCCCGGTTCCGGGCGCGCATGGCCCGCAGCCGGGCCTGGCCGCGCTCCTGTGCCCCGGCGGCTTCGGGCGGGTTCGCGCTGCCGCGGTCCTGGCGGCCCAGGTAGGCGGCCATGGCCCGCACCGTGGAGTGCCGGAAGAGGTCGACCACGTCGACCTGGCACTCCAGCGCGGTCCGCAGCCGGTCGCGCAGCCGGATCAGCAGCAGCGAGTTGCCGCCCGCGTCGAAGAAGCTCTCGTCGTGGCCGACCGTGCGGCCGAGGACCTCCCGCCATGCGGCGGCGACGCGCTGTTCGGTCTCGCTCACCGGCGGCCGGGCCTCCTGCCGTGCCGCCTTCGCCTCCTCGGCGAGCGCCTGCTCCAGCGCCCGGGCGACGGCGGGGCCGTCCGGGCGGCCGCCGGGCAGCAGCGGCAGCCGGTCCAGGACGCCGATGCGGGCGGGCAGCATGTAGCCGGGCAGCAGTTCGCGCAGATGCCCGTGGAGTTCGACGGCGGCCGGGCCCGTCCCGGGCCGGACGGTGACCGCCGCGTCAATGCCCTCGGCCGCCCGCGTGGTGACGTGGGCGCGTACGACGCCGGGGTGGGCCAGCAGCGCCGCCTCGATGTCGGCGGCGGCCACCCGCACCCCGCGCGCCCGGGTCTGCTCCCCGGCCCGCCCGGCGAACACCAGCCGCCCGTCGGGTGTGTGCCGCACGAGGTCGCCGGTGGCGAAGAGGCGCCCGCCCGGCTTCCCGTACGGGTCGGGCAGGAAGCGCTCCGCCGTACGGCGTGCGTCGTTCAGGTAGCCCCGGGTGACGGCCGCGCCGCCGATGTGGAGTTCCCCGACGACGCCCGGCGCGACCAGCTCCCCGCGCGGGCCGAGGACGTACGCCGTGCAGTCCGCCGGGAGCCCGAGCGGGACGGGTGTGCCGTCCCCGGGGGCCGGGGCGGCGGGCCCGCCGATGGCGGGGCCCGCGGTCTCGGCCGTGGTGTAGAGGTGGTGGACCCGGCCGGCCCCGGCGGCATACGCCGCGCGCAGGGTGGCGGGGGCGAGGAGCTCGCCCCCGGCGAGGACCGTGGCCGGTGCGGTGCCCCGGCCCTCGCCGAGGAGACCGGCGAGGGCGGAGGGTGCGGCGTACACCGTGTCCGCAGGCCCGCTGTCCGTGTGGCGCGTGCCGTGCGGCACGACCGCCCGGCCGCCCCGGGTGAGCGGGGCGAAGAGCTCGAAGACCGCGCCCGGCGAGTCCGGCGGGCTGAGCTGAGCCACCGCCTCCAGAGCCCCGGCGGGCAGTTCCCGGTGGGCCCAGCGCAGCCGGGAGACGAGGTTGCGGTGTTCGGCGAGTACGGCCTTCGGCTCACCCGTGACGCCGGAGGTGCGCAGCACCCAGGCCGCGTCGGCGGGCGCGACGGCGGGCAGGGGCGCGGTCGGGTCGGTGGCACCCGGCTCCCCCGCGCTCTCGTCCAGTTCGGTCAGCCGCACCTGTGTGTGGTCAAAGAGCGAGGAGGAGTACGCGTCCGCGAGAACGGTCGGCAGACCCGCGTCCGCCACGGCCAGCCGCAGCAGGAAGGCGGGCAGCTCGGGGTCCAGCGGTACGCACACCCCGCCCGCCCTGAGCACGCCCAGCTGGGCGGCGGCCAGGGCGAAGGACTTGGGGGCGCAGACGCCCACCGGGTCCTCCGGCGCGAGGCCACCGGCCAGCAGCCGGGCCGCCACCCGGCCCGCCGCGTCGTCGAGTTCGCGGTAGGTCCAGGTGCGCGCGCCGTCCGCCACGGCGACCGCGTCCGGGGTACGGGCGATCTGATCCGCCACCAGGGTGTGCAGGACATCTCCGGCGCTCCCGGCGGCGCCTTCACCGGCACCGGCACCTTCACCGGCACCTTCGGCGGCACCGGAGCCGTCCGCCCCGCCCGCCGGGTTCCACTCCTCGGTCAGCAGCCGCCGCTCGGCGGCCGTGGGCCGCAGCAGTGCTGACACCCTTGCGGACGGGTCGGCGCCCGCGCGTTCCAGCACCGTGCGCAGCCGGACCAGCAGCGCTTCGGCCGTCGCGTCCTCGAAGAGGGCGGTGCGGTAGTCGACCAGGGCGAGCAGACCCTCGTCCGTCTCGACGGTGTCGATGGCCAGGTCCGTCTTCATGGTCGGAAGCCGCAGCTCCCCCACCGTGAACACCGCGTCCGCCGCCCGCCGTACGGGCGCCGCGGGCTGGTGCGTGTACATGACCTGGTAGAGCGGGTGGTAGCTCGGGTCACGGGTGATGCCGAGCCGGTCCATGACCTCGTCGACCGGCAGGTCGGTGTGGTCCAGCGCGTCCAGCAGGTCACCGCGCACCCCGTGCAGCAGCTCGCGGAACTCCGGGTCGCCGGACAGGTCGCCGCGCAGCACCACGGGCCGGGTGAGGTAGCCGACGAGCCCGGCGCTCTCGGTGGTGTCCCGGCCCGAGAGGGCCATGCCGGTGAGCACGTCGGTGCCGCCGTACTGGCTGAGGACCACGTCGCACGCGGCTTTGAGGACCATGAACAGGCTGCACCGCTCGGCCCGGGCGAGCCGTCGCAGCGGCTCCACCACCTCCTGCGGGACCACGGCCGTACGACGCTCCCCCGCGTGTCCCGCGCGTGCCGGGCGGGGCCGGGCGAGGGGCAGTTCCAGCACCTCGGGGGCGTCGGCCAGCCGCCGGGTCCAGTACGCCAGGTTCGCGGCGGCGGCCCGTTCGTCCTGCTCCGCACGCCGGGCCAGGAACGCGCCGTAGTCCACGGCGGGCTCCGGCAACGGCGACGGCCTGCCCTGGGCGAACGCGTCGTACAGGGCGGTCAGTTCGCCGGTGAAGACGTCCAGCGACGCCCCGTCGAAGACGATGTGGTGGACGCCGACGAGCAGCCGGTGGGTGGTGTCGTCCAGCCGCAGCAGCCGGGCCCGCAGCAGGGGGCCGCCGTCCACCGTGAACGGCTCGCGGGCGAACGCCTCGGACAGGGCGGCCGAGGTGTCCGCCGCGTCCACGACGGGCAGCTCCACCGGCGCGGGCGCCCCGACGCGGGCGACGGGCTCGCCGTCGGCGCCGCGCACGATCCGGGTCCGCAGGGCGGGGTGACGGCGCACCAGCTCGTCGAGAGCGCGTCCGAGGGCCTTCGTGTCGAGCGGCCCGTCGATGCCGACGGCGAACGGGATGCTGAAGAAGGGGTCGTCCGGCCGTACCTGGGCCAGCGCCCACAGCCGCCGCTGGGCGGGGCTGAGCGGAAGGTGCTGCTCGGCGGCCGTCATGAGACCGCCTCCGTCTCGGCGGCGTCGCCGCTGGTCCGGCTGTCCTTGTCGCCCCCGCCGCGCCTGCCGCGCGCCGACGCGACGGCGAGCAGGGCCGCGGCGGGCAGCAGCAGTCCGCCGGCCACTATGATCGACAGGGCGATGCCCATCAGGTCCGCGGCCAGGCCGCCCAGGACCACGCCGAGGATGGTGAAGTTGATCATCAGGGCGTTGAGCAGCCCGACGCCCCGTCCGCGCATCTCCTCGGGCAGGTCGCTGATCAGGGTGTTGGCCACCGGAACCTGGAAGAGGCCGGAGCCGATCCCCGCCACCACGCACCAGGCCAGGACGACGCCCAGGCCCAGCGAGTCCCGCAGCCAGCCGGTCGGCGCGAGGAGCAGCAGGGAGACGCCGAACAGCACGATGGAGCCGATGAGCAGCCCCCGGTCGGAGTACCGGCGCACCAGCGGCGGGCCGGTCAGCGCCCCGATCACACAGCCCGCCCCGAACGCCGCCTGCGCCAGGCCGAAGTTGAAGGCGGACAGGTCGAAGACGTTGAGGAGCTGGGAGTTGAGGTTGGTGGTGAAGAGCCCGAGGACGAGCATCACCGGCACCAGGATGACCGCGAGGAAGCGCAGCGACGGCACGGCGAGCACCCCGGAGACACCGGTGGCCAGCGACTTCCAGTAGGACTCGCGGCCGCTGTCCTTGCCGGGCACCGGGACCTCGCGCAGCACGGCCATGCTGGCCAGCAGGATCGCGGAGATCACGAACGTCACCGCGTCGATGACGAAGACGACCGAGACGCTGGCGAACGCGAGGAGCAGCCCGCCGAGGGCGGGGCCGACCAGGTTCAGGGTGTGGTTGGTGGACTGGAACAGCGCGACCGCCGTCGGGATGTTGTGCCCCCGGACGATCAGCGGGATCGCGGTGATGCGGGCCGTCTCGAAGAACGCCTTGGCGATGCCGGTGAGCAGGATCAGGACGAGCAGCAGCGTCGGTGAGTCGCGGGCCGGGATCATCGCCAGGACCAGCCCCACCCGGACGATGTCGGAGCCGACCATGAGGAGGCGCGCCGGGAAGCGGTCGGCCAGCGGGCCGACGAACGCCCCCAGAATCCCGGAGGGCAGCAACTGGGCGATGACCACGAGGGACACGTACAGCACCGGGTCCGAGGTCTCGGTGGCCGCCACGTAGATCAGGGTGATCTTGGTGATGGCGTCACCGAGGAAGGACGCGACGACGGCCAGCCAGTAGCGGATGTACGTCCGGTCCTTGAGCAGCTCAAGCACTCTCGACCACCTCGTTCAGAATCGTGGCGACGCCCTCGATGTACGGGTGGCGCATCATGGTGTAGTGGTTGCCCTCGACCACCCGGACATCGAGGTCGCCGCCGGTGGTCAGCTCGCGCCACGCCTCGGTCGAGTCGTACGTCTCCTCGGCCGCGCGGATCAGCGTCACCCGGCCCCTGACGTGCAGGGGCCGGAAGTTCCAGACGAGCCGCAGGTTGGCGACCCAGAGGTCGAGGATGTCGCGGACCTGCTCGCGTCCGGCGTCCGGCGGCAGGTAGTCGGAGGCGCGGGCGATGGCGAGGAGGTAGTCGAGGTGCTCGTCGGGGGTCATCCCCCGCAGCTCCTCCACGGACTTCAGCGCGTCGCCGTAGTCCCACTGGAGGTTGGCCGCGACGGCCTCGACGATGTCGGCGGGGTCGGGCTCGGAGCCCTCGGCGACCTCGGCGGGCGGGTGCGAGTCCATCATCACGACGGACACCTCCGCCCCCGTCCGCTCCAGCTCCCCGGCGACGGCGAAGGCGTTGGTGCCGCCGTAGCACCAGCCGGCCACCGTGTACGGGCCCTCGGGCTGCACTTCGCGGATGAGGTCCGCGTAGGCCGCCGCCCGCGCCCCGAAGTCGGCGTACGGCAGCACGCCGTCGGCGGGCGGCGGGGAGGCCAGCGCGTACAGCGGGCGGTCGCCGCCCGCCATGAGACCGGCGAAGGGCATGTAGCAGACCACCTCGCTGCCCGCCGGGTGGGCGAAGAAGACGGGGGTACCGGTGGTGCCGGAGCCGATCTCCACGAGGTGGACGTCCGCCTCGTCCTGGTAGCCCTCGCGCAGCATCCGGGCGAACCGTTCGACGGTGGCGCCCCGGAAGATCGCGGCCATCGGCAGCTGCTGCCCGAACCTCTTCTCGATCTCGGCCATCAGCCGCAGTACGAGCAGGGAGTGGCCGCCCAGGTCGAAGAACCGGTCGTGCAGTCCGATCGGCCGGACCCCGAGCACGTCCTCCCAGATGTGCGCGACCTCCAGCTCGATCGCGTCTCGCGGCGGTACGTAGCTCGCCGCGTCCCGCTCGATCACCGGCTCGGGCAGGGCCCTGCGGTCGATCTTCCCGCTGGTGTTCAGCGGGAAGGCGTCCAGGGTGACGATCGCGGACGGGACCATGTAGTCGGGCAGGAAGCGGCGCAGGTGCTCGCGCAGCTCCTCGGCCCCCGGGGCCCCGCCGTCGCCGTCCGCCGCCACGACGTATCCGGTCAGCCGCTTGTCGCCGGGCCGGTCCTCGCGGACGAGGGCGACCGCGCGGCGCACCGCCGGGTGTTCCGCCAACCGGGCCTCGATCTCGCCCAGTTCGATGCGGAAGCCGCGCAGTTTGACCTGGCCGTCGTCGCGGCCGAGGAAGACGAGCGTGCCGTCCTCGCGGAGCCGGGCCTTGTCGCCGGTGGCGTACAGCCGGGCGCCGGGCGTGGTGCCGAAGGGGTCGGGTATGAACCGCTCGGCGGTGAGCGCGGGGCGACCGCGGTAGCCGCGCGCGACTCCGGTGCCGCCCAGGTACAGATCGCCGGGGATGCCCACCGGGACGGGCTCCAGGCGCTCGTCGAGGACGTACACGCGGGTGTTGTCGAGGGGGCGGCCGATGGAGACCTGCTCGGTGCCGCTGTCCAGGCGGTGTGCGGTGGACCAGATGGTCGTCTCGGTCGGGCCGTAGACGTTCCAGGTGCGGCCGGGCCCGGCGACGAGCCGCTCGGCCAGGGCCGGGGGGAGCGCCTCGCCGCCGACCAGGACCCGCAGGGAGCCCTCGCTCCGCCACCCGGCCTCCACGAGGAGCTGCCAGGTCGCGGGGGTGGCCTGCATGACGGTGGCGCCGGTCTCGTCGAGGAGGGCGGCGAGGCGGCGGCCGTCGACGGCCTCCTCCTTGCGTACGACGTGGACGCGGGCGCCGCTGATGAGCGGGGCGTACAGCTCCAGGCCCGCGATGTCGAAGGTGACCGGGGTGACGGCGGTGAGCGTGTCGCCGGGGCCGAGGCCGGTCTCGGCGGCCATCGCCAGCAGCAGGTTGGCCAGGTTGCGGTGGGTGACCTCGACACCCTTGGGGCGGCCGGTGGACCCGGAGGTGTAGATGACGTAGGCGAGCCGGTCCTCGCCCGCCGCCGGCTCCGCCGGGACGGCCGGGGCGGCGGCGACGGTCTCCGCGTCCGTGTCCAGGCAGATCCGCTCGCCGGGGCAGTCGGCCAGGCTCTCCAGCAGCTCGGAGCGGGTCAGCAGGAAGGCCGCCCCGGCGTCGCCGGTCATGGTGGCCAGGCGCTGCGCCGGGTAGCCCGCGTCCAGCGGCAGGTAGGCGCCGCCGGACATGACCACGCCGAGCAGGGCGACGACCAGGTCGACGGAGCGCTCCAGGCACACCCCGACGACGGTCTCGGGCCGCACGCCACGCTCCTGGAGGTGGGATGCCAGCCGACCTGCCCGCTCCAGCAGTTCGGCGTAGGTGAGCCGTTCGTCGCCGCAGGAGACGGCGACCGCCCCGGGGGTGGCCAGGGCCTGACGGCGTACCAGGGTGTCCAGCGCGACGCCTTCCTCGCGGGGCGTCCCGGTCCGGTTCCACTCCACCAGCAGCGTCTGTGCCTCGTCGGGGCCGAGCAGCGACAGATCGCGCACGCTGCGTCCGGCGTTCTTCGACATCTGCTCCAGGACGCGCACGATCTGCCGGGCCGTCCTGGCCATCGTGCTCTCGTCGAACAGGTCGGTGTTGTACTCCAGCATCCCGTGGAAGTGGTCGTCCGCCAGTGCCGGGTCGTCGAAGAAGCCGAGCAGCACGTCGTCCTTGGCGGTGGCGTTGTCGAGCATGAGCTCCTCGACCCGCAGCCCGGCCATCGGGGTCTCCTCCTCGTGGAGGAAGTCCACGAGGATGAACGACGTCTGGTAGATCGGCGTGCGGCTGGGGTCGCGGTCGAGGTCGAGCTCGTCCAGCAGCGTCCCGAAGGGGATGTCGTGGTGGTCGAAGGCGCCCATCATCGTGGTGCGGGTCGCCTGGAGCAGTTCCCGTACGGTCATCTCCGGCCGGACCGTGGTGCGCAGCGGCAGCATGGTCAGGAAGTAGCCGATCATCGGCTCGGTCTCGGGCCTGCTGCGGGTCGAGGACGTGGTTCCGACCACGATGTCCTGCTGTCCGGTGAGCCGGTGCAGGATCAGCTGCCAGGCGGCGAGCAGCGCGATGTTGACCGTGACGTCCTCGCGCTTGGCGAGGTCGCGGACGGCCTGGGTCAGCTCGGGGGTCAGCGGGAACTGGTAGCGGGCGCCGTTCGCCGTCTGGAGCGGGGGGCGGGGGCGGTCCGTCGGCAGCTCCAGGACCAGGTCGGCGCCTTCGAGCTGCTTCTTCCAGTACGGCAGGTGCTTGTGCCGGACCTCCTCGCGCAGCCACTGCGGCTGCCACTCGGAGTAGTCCGGGTAGTGCACCTCGATCGGTGCGAGCCGGGGTTCGCGGCCGGTGGCGAACGCCGAGTAGAACTCGGCGATCTCGGCGTTGAAGATGCCCATCGAGCCGCGGTCCCACACCAGGTGGTCGACCGTGCCGACGAGGACGTGCTCCCGGTCGCCGAGGCGCAGCAGGGCGATCCGCAGGAGCGGCCCCTTCACCAGGTCGAACGGGGTGCGCAGCTCCGCGGTCGCCAGCAGCGTCATCTCCGCCTCGCGCCGCTCCTCGGGCACGGACCGCAGGTCCTGGTGGCGCAGCGGCACCGCCATGGACGGGTGGATCACCTGGACGGGGGCGTGACCGTCCTGCTCGAAGGTGGTGCGCATCGCCTCGTGCCGCTGTACGAAGGCGTCCACGGCACGCTGGAGGGCGTCCGTGTCCAGCTCGCCGTGGAGCCGTGAGGCGAAGTACACGTTGTAGACGGGGTCTTCGGGGTCGAACTGATGGATGAGCCAGATGCGTTCCTGGTCCACGGTGAGCGGTACGCGGTTCTCCCGCTTGCGGCGGGGTACGGGCGCGTTGGTGACGGTGCCGGCGGTACGCTCGCGCATCCGCCGGTCGAGCAGGGCGCGCTGGGCGGGGGTGAGACCGGCCAGCCGGTCCGCGAGTCCGGTCACGACTTCTCTCCTTCGGTCTCGCCCCGATGGCGGTAGCGGTCCTTGAGTTCGGTGAGGTGGTCCAGGCCCTTGAGCACCTGGCCGGGGTCGAGTCCGAAGTCGACCAGGCAGGCGACCTCGTCGACGCCGATGTCGACCAGGTCCTCGATCAGGGACTCGCACTTGTCGGGCGTTCCGAGCAGGGCCAGCTGGTCGAAGTAGCGCTCGAAGGTGGCGTTGAGCATGACGTCGCGCTCGGCGTCGTTGAGCTTGGAGAACTCGCTGCCGAAGCTGTCCTGCTGTTCCAGGAAGGTCTTGAGGTACGCCGTCAGCGGCCCCCGTACGGTCTCCCTGGCCTCGTCGTCGTCGGAGCCCACGTAGGTGTGGACCATCGCGGTGACCCGGCCCTCCGCCGGGTCGTACCCGGCCCCCGCGAGCGCCTCGCGGTAGGCCGCCGTCTTGTCCTTCAGGTCGGCGGGGCGCTGGGCGACCAGCCCGGTCAGGACGTACGCGCCGATCTCCCCGGCCCGGACGAACGTCTCGATGCTGCCCTGCGCCGACACCCACACCGGGAGCCTGGGCTGGAGGGGGCGCGGCAGGGTGCGTACGGTCTGCGACGATCCGTCGGCGCGCGGGAGTTCGACGCTCTCGCCCGCCCACAGCCGCTGGACGGTGTCGATCGACTCGAACATCTCGTCCTTGCGGCGCGGGTAGCGCTGCTGCCCGTCGCCCGGGGCCAGGAGGAAGTCGTCCGGGTGCCAGCCGGAGGCCGCCGAGATCGCGGCCCGGCCGCCGGACAGGTTGTCGACGACCGCCCACTCCTCGGCCACCCGCACCGGGTGGTGCAGGGGCAGGACGCAACTGCCCGCGCGGATCTGGATGTTCTCGGTGAGTACGGCGATGGCGGAGGCCAGCAGCGACGGGTTCGGGTAGAGGCCGCCGAAGTCCACGAAGTGGCGCTCGGGGACCCAGATGCCGTCGAAGCCGTTGGCGTCGGCGTGCCGGGCGCTGTCCAGCAGCAGCTGGTATTTGCCCGGGCCCTTGGCCGTGCCGTCTCCCGAGAAGAAGAACAGGCTGAAGTCCATGGTGCTGCCGGGCCGCCGCCCGCGGCGCGGCGCGGCGGATCTGGCGGCCGTGTTCGTACCGGGGCCGGGGTCCACGGCCGAGGGAGCCTTGACGTTGCGCTCGCGCAGGGACCGCTCCAGGACGGCGCGCTGCTCGGGCGAGAGCGAGGACATCCGCTCCTTGAGCCTGCGTGCGGCCTCGGACTCGTCAGACATGGTCGTCACCCTTCAGCTTTGCCTCGGCCTCGCCCGCGGAGAGGCTCTCGACCTCGCGCAGCAGTGCCTCGAACTCGTCCAGGCCGATCGATTCGGCCTGGTGGGAGCGGATCGCGGCGGCGAGCCCCGGTACGGTCGGCGCCTCGAAGACGGCGCTCATCGGGAAGTCGCCGTGGGCCTGCCGCAGCCGCCCGACGATCTGGATGGCGAACAGCGAGTTGCCGCCCAGATCGTAGAAGTCGTCGTCGGGCCCGATCGGGGAGACGCCGAGCATCTCGTGCCACACCCGGGCCACGGCCTGGGCGAGTTCGTCGTCCGGCCAGACCGTGGCCGGGTCCCAGTCGTCGTCTCCGCGGCCCCGGCCACCGCCCAGCGAGTCGGTGAACGAGGTCGCGGTCAGCCCGGACTGGTCGGCCAGGACGTCCTGGAAGTCGGCCCTGGAGACGACGACCTGGGGCAGGGCGCCGAAGAGCGCGGCGCGGGCGAGCGCCAGGCCGTCGGCGGCCGGGATGCCCTGGGCGAGGCGCAGCCGCTCGTACAGCTCCCGCACCTCGGGCAGACCCGCCATCTGCTGCTCGAACCAGTCGTCCCAGTCCCACTGCGACCAGTCGAGGGCGAGGGTGGGCCGGCCGGCGGCGGTGGCGGCCTGGGCGAAGGTGTCGAGGAAGGCGGCGGCGGCGCAGTTCTCGGCCTGCCCGAAGCCGCCGACGATGCCGGTGGTGGCCGACGCGGTGAGGAAGAAGTCGAGCGGATCGTCCGCCAGCAGTTCGTCGAGCAGCAGGGTCGACCTCACCCGGGCCGCGAGGACGGCGTCGAAGTCCGGCCGCGTCTTGAGCGCGGTCAGGCCGGAGCCCCGGGCGTCGGCGAGGTGCAGGACGCCGTCGACCGCGCCCAGCACGGTCCGCGCCGCCTCGACGGCGGTACGGGCCTGGCCGGGGTCGGCCAGGTCGGCGGTGCGGTAGACGACGGCCTCGGGGTGGGCGGCGCGCAGTGCGGCGAGCCGGGCGACCCGGGCGCGTACCCGGTCGTCGTCGCCCGCCATGCCGCCGCGCCAGGCGTCCCACTCGCTCTCGGCCGGGAAGTCCGGGTCGCCGATGAGCACGGCGCGCGCCCCGCTCGCGGCGATCTGCTCGGCGAAGGCCAGTCCGGTTTCGCCGGACGCCCCGGTGACGAGGTACCCGGCGCCCGCACGCCAGGCCCGCCCGGTGGGTACGGGCTCCAGCCCGACCGGTGCGAAGGCGCGCAGGAGGCGCTGGGCGCCCCGGTAGGCGACGAGGCTCTCCCGCCCCTCCCCCGCGAGTTCGGCGTCCAGCTGTGCGGCGACGCGTGCGCGGTCGGCGTCGGTGGCGGGGAGGGTGACGTCGACGCTGCGGCAGGTCAGCCACGCGTACTCCTGCGGCAGCACGGTCACCGCGCCGTACAGGGTGGCCCGCTCGGGCCGGATCACGGCCGTCCCGTACGCGTCCTGGAGGCTGTCGGTGAGGACGTCGATCCGCACCGGGCGGTCCTCCCCGCTGCCGCCGAGCGCCTGGGCGAGGGCGACGAGGCTGTGGAACCCGGTGTCCAGGCCGGTGGCGTAACGGCCCGCCGCGTCACCGGCGTTGTCCCCGGGGCCCGTGACGGCCCAGGCGTGCAGCACGCGGTCGGGGGCCGCTCCCGTGCGCCGCAGCTCCTCGACGACCCGGCCGAGGTGGTCGGCGTCGGCGGGGTCCGCGTCGAAGCCGTGCTCGGAGGTGCGGGCGTAGGCGGTCGCCTTCCGCACGGTGGTGACGGTGTGGCCCCGGGAGCGCAGGGCGGCGGTCGGAGCGTCGGTGAGACCGGTGTCGTCCTGGAGCACCAGCCAGCTGAGGGGGGCGTCCTCCGGGGCCGCCCCGGGGAGCGGTGCGGGGTGCCAGACCGGTGCGTACGTCCACCGCTCGGGGTCGGTGCGTACGTTCCCGGCGGCCGCCGCCTCCGGCTTCGGAAGCAGGTGGCCGCGGCCCTGGAAGGGGTAGGCGGGCAGCGGGACCCGGCCGCGGGCCCGGTCGTCGTGCAGGGCGGCCCAGTCGGCGGCCACTCCGTGCCGCCACAGCTCGGCAAGGCCTTCGCGGACGGTGCGGGCCTCGGCGGTGCGCTCCTCGCCGCGCGGCTTGCGCAGCAGGGTGACGACGGGCGAGGGCTCCGGGTGGGTCCGGACCAGTCCGCTGAGCTGGCTGCCCGGACCGGCCTCGACCAGGACCACGGCGTCGCCGCGCTCGGCGAGGGCGGTGATCCCGTCGGAGAAGCGGACCGGGGCACGGGTGTGGGAGACCCAGTAGTCGGGGTCGGTGGCCTGCTCGTCGGTGATCCAGGTGCCCGTCACATTGGACAGGAAGGGAATCTTCGGGGTGTTGAGCCGCACCGAGCGCAGCACCTCCGCGAGGCCGGGCAGCGCCGGTTCGACGAGGGCGGTGTGGAAGGCGTGCGAGGTCTCCAGCTCCCGTACGGACACGCCCCGCTCCTCCAGCAGCCGGCGGGCCTCGGCGACCTCCTCGGGGGTGCCCGCGACGACGCAGGAGGCGGGTGCGTTGACGGCGGCGATCGTCGCGCGGCCGTCCAGCGCCTCGGTCAGGGCCGCCTCGTCCAGCAGGACGGACAGCATCCGGCCGGGCGGCAGGTCCTGCATGAGCGCGGCGCGCCGGGCTACCACGCGCAGCGCGTCCTCCAGGCTGAACACCCCGGCCAGGCAGGCCGATACGAGTTCGCCGAGGCTGTGCCCGGTCATCGCGTCGGGGCGCACGCCCCACGACATCAGCAGCTGGGCGACGGCGTAGTCGAGGCTGAAGACGGTCGGCTGGGTGTACAGGGTACGGCGCAGCCGCTCCTGGGCCTCGTCCCCGCCGGTGGCGAAGGCCACCTCCCGTACGTCCCAGCCCAGGTGGGGCAGCAGGATCTCGGCGCACCGGTCGAGCGCCTCGCGGAACACCGGCTCGGTGCGGTACAGCTCCGCGCCCATACCGGCGTACTGGGCGCCCTGGCCCGGGAAGACGAACACCACACCGGGCGCCTCGTCCGGCACGGCGGACGCGGCGGGCGCGGGCCGCTCCAGGGCGGCGGCCGCGGCGGCGCGGCTGTCCGCGACGACCGTGCGGCGGTACGGGAGGGCGGCGCGCCCGATCTGGAGGGTGTAGGCGGCGTCGGCGAACCCGGCGGGGTCCTGCCGCGTCCCGTCGTCGGCCGTGAGCGCCGTCGCGAGGCGCGCGGCGGCGGTGTCGAGGGCTTCGGGCGTACGGGCGGACAGCGGCAGCACCTGCCAGTCGCCGTCGGGGGCCTCCGTGCTGCGGGCGGGCGCTGCTTCGAGGACGACGTGCGCGTTGGTGCCGCCGATTCCGAAGGCGCTCACCCCGGCGCGCGGCGGCAGCTCCGTCGCGGGCCACGGCACGCCTTCGGCGTCGACCCGGAAGGGGCCCTTGTCGAGGCCGAGTGCGGGGTTGGGGACGCGGAAGTGGGCCGTCGGCGGGATGAAGCGGTGCTCCAGCGCCAGGGCCGCCTTGATGAGGCCGGTGACCCCGGCCGCCGCGTCCAGGTGGCCGACGTTGGACTTGACCGAGCCCAGGTGGACCGATCCGGCGGGGGCGTCGGGCTGGAACGCCTCGGTGAGCGCCTGGACCTCGATCGGGTCGCCGAGCGGGGTGGCGGTGCCGTGCGCCTCGACGTACTGGACCGTACGGGGCTCGACCCCGGCGACCGCCAGCGCCTCGGCGATCACCTCGGCCTGGCCGTGCGGGGAAGGCGCGGTGAAGCCGATCTTCGCGGAGCCGTCGTTGTTGACCGCGCTGCCGCGGATCACCGCGTGGATGTGGTCGCCGTCGGCGACGGCGTCCTCCAGCCGCTTGAGGACGACCAGGGCCACCCCGTCACCGGAGACGGTGCCGGAGGCGTCGGCGTCGAACGGGCGGCAGTGACCGTCCGTGGAGAGGATCGCGCCCTCCTCGTACCGGTATCCGCGCGGCTCGAACTCCCGCACCGCGACCCCGCCCGCCAGCGCGAGGTCGGCCTCGCGGCTGAGCAGGGACTGGACGGCGAGGTGGACGCTCACCAGCGACGACGAACAGGCGCTCTGCACGGTGAAGCTGGGGCCGGTCAGACCGAGCTTGTACGAGAGGCGCAGCGCGAGCATCCCGGGGTCGTTGCCGATCGCCACCTGGATCTCGTCGGAGACCAGGCCGTCAAAGGCGCCGCGCGGGGCGATGCGCTCCTGGAGGTAGCCGCTGCCCGACGTACCGGCGAACACCCCGGTCCGCCCCTCGAACGTCTTCGCCGGGTAACCGGCCCGCTCCAGCGCCTGCCAGGCCGTCTCAAGCAGCAACCGGTGCTGGGGGTCCATGAGTTCGGCCTCGGACCGGGTGACACCGAAGAAGTCGGCGTCGAAGCGGTCGAACCCGTCCAGGGGGAAACCGGACTTCACGTACGCCGGGTCGTCCCGCAGCTGCTCGGGGACTCCGGCCGCGGCCAGCTCCTCGTCGGTGTAGGTACTGCGCCCCTCCTCGCCCGCCGCCACCAGCCGCCACAGTTCGTCCACGTCCGCGGCACCCGGGAAGCGGCCGCTCATTCCGATGATGGCCACGGCCTGCTCGGGCAGTGGCAGATCCGTCTCGTACGTCATGCGTTCTCCCCGTGCGGGTGGTGCGGGTGGGATGCGGGCCGGTGCCCGGCACCGGTGTCGTGCTGTGCGGCGAGCAGCTCGTCCAGGGCGCTCGCGAGTTCCCGTACCGTCGGCCGGTCGAAGAACAGCCGCAGCGTCGCGGCGACGCCGAGCTGATCCCTGGTGAGGGCGACGGCCTGGGTGGCGAGCATGGAGTGGCCGCCCAGTTCGAAGAAGTCGTCGTCGCGTCCCACCCGGTCGACCGAGAGCATCTCGGCCCAGATGTCGGCGATCACCTTCTCGACGGGGGTGGCGGGCGCGGCGAACTCCGCGTCGAGCTCGGGGCGTACGGCCTCCGGGGCGGGCAGCGCGCGCCGGTCGACTTTGCCGTTGCGGGTCAGCGGCAGCCGGTCCAGGGCCACGTACACGTTCGGCAGCATGTAGTCGGGCAGCGTCAGGCCGAGGTGTTCGCGCAGTTCGGAGGGCCCGGCCGGGGTCCCGGCGGAGCCCACCCAGTACGCGACCAGGCGGGGGTCCCCCGCCGCGTCCCGGTCGACGGCCACCACCGTGTCCCGGACGGCCGGGTGGCGGGTGAGCGCGTTCTCGATCTCGCCCAGCTCGATGCGGTAGCCGCGGATCTTGACCTGGTGGTCCAGTCGGCCCAGGTACTCGTGGTCCCCGTCGGCCGCACGCCGGGCGCTGTCGCCCGAGCGGTACCGGCGGGCTCCGGGCACGGCGGCGTCCGGGTCGGGCAGGAAGCGCTCGGCGGTGAGGGCGGGGCGGCCCAGGTAGCCGCGTGCCACGCCCGCGCCGCCGACGTACAGCTCTCCGGCCGCCCCTTCGGCCACCGGTTCGCCGTCGGCGCCGAGGACGTCCATCGTCCAGCCGTCGAGGGGGCCGCCGATCATGCTGCCCGCTCCGCCGTCGAGGTCGGCCGAGGTGATGCGGCGGTAGGTGGAGTGCACGGTGGTCTCGGTGATGCCGTACATGTTCACCAGGGCGGGCGCCGCGTCACCGTGGCGGGCGATCCACGGCCGCAGCATCTCGGGCGGCAGCGCCTCCCCGGCGAAGACGACCAGCCGCAGGGCGAGTTCCGCCGGGGCGCCGGGGCCGGGGTGCTCCTCCTCGTACCGGACGAGCTGGCGGAAGGCGGCGGGCGTCTGGTTGAGGACGGTGACGCCCTCACGGTGCAGCAGCGCGTGCAGCTCCTGCGGGGCTCGCCGCACCTCGTCCGGTACGACGACGAGTCGGCCGCCGTGCAACAGGGCGCCCCACATCTCCCACACGGAGACGTCGAACGCGGCGGAGGCGCACAACGACCACACGTCGTCGGGCCCGAACCCGAAGCGGTCGCGGACGCCGGTGAGCAGGCCCGTCACATTGCGGTGCTCGATCATGACGCCCTTGGGGACACCGGTCGAACCACTGGTGTAGATGACGTACGCGAGACTCGACGGCCCGGTGCCGGGGGCCGGGGGCGCGGTCTCCGGGTAGCCGGTGAGGTCCTCGCCGTCGCGCCCGGTCAGCACGGTGTGCGGGGCGCGCAGGCCACGCTCCGCGCGGTCGGTGAGCAGGACGGCGGCGTTGGCGTCGGCGAGCGTGAAGCGCAGCCGCTCGACGGGGGCGGAGGGGTCGAGCGGTACGTACGCCCCGCCCGCCTTCAGGACCGCGAGCAGCGCCGTCACCAGGGACGTGGTGCGCTCCACGCAGACGGCGACGGGTATCTCGGGGCCGACGCCCAGGACGCGCAGGCGGTGCGCCAGGCGGTTGGCGTCGCGCTCCAGCTCGGCGTAGGTCAGCCGGCCGTCGGCGCCGGTCACGGCGACGGCGTCACCGCGGGCGGCCGCCTGCCGTGCGAACCACGCGTCGATGGTCCCCGGGGCCTGGGCGGGTGTGGCCATCTGGTCAACGGTCACGGTGGGTGTTCCTCTCGGTGCCGGACTCGGTGCGGGGCTGCGGGCTCTGCGGTCCGGACGCGGTACCGGCGGCGAACCGCGCCGCCGCCAGCTCCGTCACCGGTGTCCCGGGCCGGGAAATGGCTTCGGCCAGCGTCCGTTCGTAGGCGGCCAGCAGCGCGGCCGGGGTGTCGGGGCCGAACAGATCGGTGTCGTATTCGAGGGTCAGCGCCAGGCCGTCGCCGCGCTCCTGCGCGTACAGGCTGAGGTCGTACTTCGCGGTGTCCTGCGGGCCCGTGAGGTCCAGCGAGCACCCGTCGAGCCCGGCGAACACCGGCTCGGGCTGCTCCTTGAGGAAGCTGAACATCACCCGGAAGACCGGCATGAAGTCGCGGCTGCGCCGGGAGACCAGCGCCTCGACCAGCTTGTCGAAGGGCAGCTCCTGGTGGGCGGAGGCGTCCAGCACCGCCGTACGGACCCGGGCCAGCAGCTCGCGGAAGCCGGGGCCGCCGTCCAGCCGCACCCGGACCGGAACCATGTTGATCAGGCAGCCGACCAGATCCTGGAGCTCGGGCCGGTCCCGTCCCGCGACGGGGGTGCCGACCGTGATGTCCTCCGCGCCCGACCACCCGGCGAGCAGGGTGTGCAGAGTGGCGAGCAGGGTCATGTACGGAGTGACGCGCTCGCCGCGACTGAACTCACGCACGGCGGACACGAGTTCCGACCGGAGCTCGCGTGAAGTGACGGCCCCCCGGAAGCTGCGTGCGGTGCCCCGCGGCTTGTCGGTCGGCACGGCGAGCGCCTTCGGGTCGTCGCCCAGTGCCTCGCGCCAGTGGTCCACGAGGGCGTCCAGGGTCTCGCCCCGGAGCCGGTCGCGCTGCCAGGAGGCGTAGTCGGCGTAGTGCAGCGGCACCTCGGCGGGCGGTTCGCCGTCGCCGTACAGCTGCCCCAGTTCGCGGAAGAGGATCTCCACCGACCAGCCGTCGACGGCGACATGGTGGAACGTCACGATCAGCCGGTGCTCGTCCGCGCCGACCCGCACCAACCGGACCCGCAGCGGCGGCCCGGCGGCCAGGTCGAAGACGCCCGCGCCCTCCTCGGCCGCGACGCGCTCCGCCTCGGCCACCGGGTCGGCGGCGCCCGTCAGGTCGGTGTACGGCAGCTCAAGCGGCACCGGGTCCGCGATGACCTGGTACGGGAGCCCGGACGGCGCCGCGTACGTCGTGCGCAGCACCTCGTGGCGGGCGACCAGGGCGTCGAGGGCCCGGCCGAGCGCGGCCCGGTCCAGGGCTCCGCGCAGACGCAGCACGGTCGGCACGTTGTAGAGAGTGGTGTCGGGGTCGATCTGCTGCATGAACCACAGCCGCTGCTGCGCGAACGACAGCTGGGGCCGTTCCTGCCGGGCCCCGGGGCGGGGGCCGGTGGGCCCGGCGGCCCCGGGACCTCCCTGGGACGGGCCCGCCGCGCCCCGGCCCATGGCGGCACGCACCAGGCGGGCCATCTCCGCCAGCGTGCCCGCGCCGAGCAGTTCGGCGGCGGGGACGTCCACGCCGAGGTCCTCGTCGATACGGGCGGCGAGGAGCCGTGCCTGCTCCGGCCCGCCGCCGAGACCGGCGAACTCCGAGTCCAGGTCCACCGGGGCGCCGGTGACCTCCAGCAGCTCGGCCCACATCTGGGCGAGCTCCTCTTCCACGAATCCCATGGTGGCTGTCATCCGAGTGAGTTCTCCGGGCGAGAGGTGCGCACAGTTTCCTGGAGCAGATCGACAAAGCCTTCGGGCCGCTTGCTCAGATAGAAGTGATCCCCTTCGAAGACGTGCACCCCGGGTTCGCCGGCGGTGGTGTGCCTTCCCCACAACCGGGCGTCCGCGGGCCGCACTTCGTGGTCGCCGTCCGCGACGAACACGGTGACCGGGCAGCCCACCGTCGTGCCGTCGGCCGCCCGGTAGGAACCGAGGGCGGCCAGGTCGGCCCGGATCGCCGGGAGAACCAGCTCGATCAGCTCGGCGTGCTCGGCGACGCCCCGGGCGGTGCCGCCCAGTCCCATGATCCGGGCGAGTACCTCGCTGTCGGGCTGCTCGTCCGCCCGCAGCGCCCGCTCCGGGCGGTGCCCCGAGGGGGCCGAACACGCCGACGCGACAAGCGCTTCGGGAATCACGGCACCCGCCCCCTCCAGCCGCCTCGCGGCCTCGAAGGCGACGATCGCCCCCATGCTGTGGCCGAACAGGACCGGTCGCCGGGCGCCTCCGAGACGGGTGGGCAGTACCTCGGCCACGGAGTCGGCCAGTGCGTGGAGGGAGCTGACGGGCTCCTCGAACAACCGGTTCTCCCGGCCCGGGTACTGGATCACCAGCATCTCGATGTCCGGGTCCAGGACCTCCGAGAGGCCGTGGTAGTAGCTGGCCGAACCACCCGCGTGCGGAAAGCAGACCAGGGTGTGCGCGGCCTGTGGCTTCGGGTGGAAGCACCGGATCCAGCTCGCCTCGGTGTCCATGGTCACCGCGCCTGGAGTGCTGTGAGTGATGTGGGTACGGCGGCCCGCGCGGTGGGTGCCGCGGCCCGCAGCGCCCGGTGCGCCTCGCCGAACTCGACGACCTGGGCGGCGACCTCGTTCAACTGCCGCTGGATGTGCGGGTCGTCGCACTCGCCGCTCGCGGTGAACCCCGCCGTCGCGCTGTTCAGCGCCACACCCAGCGGTGTCGGCCAGCCCCGGAGCGCGTGCACCACGTCCCGCAGGGTGGCCAGGGTGGTCACCGCGCCCTGCCAGCCCTGCCCCACGGCCAGGCAGCCGACGGCGCGCCCCGTCAGATACGGCCGCTCGTCGTCCCGCAGCTGTTCGATGTGGTCCAGGGCGTTCTTCAGCAGCCCCGGCACCGTCCCGTGGTACGCCGGGCTGGCGAGGACGACCCCGTCGGCCCCGGCGATCGCGGCCAGCATGCGCCGTGCCCGGGGTTCCGGGGACGCGGCGCGCGGATCGTAGAGGGGCATCACCAGGTCGGCGCCGGCGATCAGGCTGACGTCCGCACCCAGCCGGGCCGCTTCGGCCAGCACGACACGGAGTCCCCGCTCCGCCGTGGAACCCGGCCGGGAGGACCCTCCGATTCCGACGACCTTGACGGCCTGCTGCATCAACCCACCCATTCGATCGGCGAACTCCCGGTCGCCCGGGACCGTTCCGTCCTCCACCCTTCGCCACACGAAACGGCGGGGTCAACGTCGGCCCGACGGGCAGATCCGATCGTCGGCTTCGGTGATTCCGATCAGCTGCGCCCCCGATCGGCGGCACCAATGGAAGCCATCGGCGATCCGCATGTGCCGCCGATTGCCGGCCGGACCCGCGCGGGGGGATGATCAGCCCCTCGCTCCCCCCGGATTCCCCCACTCGGCTCAGCCCGACCGTCCGGAAGGCCACTGCCCCGGACCCCGTCCACCGCCCTACTCGATCGGCGATGCCCATGCCTCTGGTCGACGACCCCCTTGCCCCGCGCATCGCCGTCGTCGGCGCGACCGGCGCGGTGGGCGGCACCCTGCTCGACGTCATCGAGGACCGGGGGCTGCGCTACCGGGCACTGCACCTCCTGGCCTCCGCGCGCTCGGCCGGGCGGGAGATCCGGGTCGGGGACCGGGAGTACCTGGTGGGCGAGCTGACCGGCTTCCACTTCGGCGACGCGGACGTGGTGTTCTTCTCCGCCGGGCACGCCGTCAGCAGGGCCTGGGTGCCGGTCGCGGTCGCCCACGGCACCCTGGTGATCGACAACACCTTCGCCTTCCGGATGAGCGCTGACGTCCCGCTGGTCGTCCCGCAGGTCAACTCCGCGGAGCTGGACCGCCGCCCGGCGGCCGGGGTGATCGCCAACCCGAACTCCGTCACGATCCCGCTGGTCCGTGTCGTCCGGGACGTGGAGCGCCGCTGGGGCGTGCGGCAGATCTCCGTGAGTACGTACCAGGCGGCGTCCGGCAGCGGTCACTCCGGCATCGAGGAGCTTCAGGAGGCGTCCCGGCTCGCCCTCCAGGACCCCCAGGCGACGATGCCCGCCGAGGAGTTCTCGCCCGGGCTGGCCTTCAACGTGGTGCCGCAGATCGGCCGGGTGCTGGACGACGGCTTCACCCTCCAGGAACGCAAGCTGCTCCAGGAGTCCCGCAAGATCCTGGGCCTGCCCGGCCTCGACATCACGGCGACCTGTGTCCGGGTCCCGGTGGTCAACGGCCATTCCGCGGCGATGTGGGTCGAGTGCCTGAAGCCGGTGGACCGTGCGGAACTGTGCCTGTTGCTGGGCGGGCTGCCTGATGTGACCGTCCACGGCGACGGGATGCACGGCGACATCCTCACCCCTGCCACCCTCGGCGACCCGAACCATCTGCATCTGGGCCGGATCAGGATCTCGCCCACCAACCCGAACAGCTTCCTGCTCTGGCTGGTCACCGACAACCTCCGGGTGGGTGCCGCGCTCAACGCCCTCCAGATCATGGAGACACTGGTCGCCAAGGGGCACCTGTGAACGCGAAAGGCCACCGGCACGCCGAAGGCGTGCCGGTGGCCGGTCCTGAGAATCACGGCAGCCGCTGCAAGGCGCCCGCTCAGCCCACCAGTTGCAGCTGGGGCCGGTCCTGTGCCATGAACTGGACCGTACGGTCGAGGAACACCCGCATCTCCCGGGTGAGCCGACGGCCCCGGCGCCACGCGATCTGCGTGTACACCTCGAACGGCGGCTCCCAGTCGAGGACCGCCAGGGTTCCGGCGGCGACCGCGTCGGACACCGTCATCTCGGGCAGCACGCTGACCCCGAGACCGGCCGCGAGTCCGCGCTTGACCGACTCGATGTTCCCGAACTCCAGCAGCTGTACGGACCGTGCGGCGCCGGAGTTGAGCTCGGCCTCCAGCATTCCCCGGTACGCGCACCCCGCCTCGGGCGCCAGGACCCGCGCACCGCGCAGCTCCCCCGTGCTCACCCGGCGCACCGACGCGAGGGGGTGGCCGGGCGCGGCGACCGCGACCAGCGGTTCCCGCCCCAGCACCTGGGTCTGCACACCCGGGTGCTCCGTGTCCGCCTCCATGAGGAACCCCATGTCGAAGGCGCCCTGCCGCAGCGCCTCACAGGTCTGAGCGCACTGGCTGGGCCGCAACGCGAGCTGGAGCAGTGGGTAGCGGTGGTGGAAGAACTCCAGCACCGGCGGCATGCGGTACGAGGTGAGGCTCTCGGTCGTCCCGACGGTGAGCACCCCGGAGGGCTCCGCCCAGCCGGTGGTGCTGTCCCGGGCCTCGTCGACGAGAGACAGGATCCGCTCCGCGTACGGAACGAGCCGCTCCCCGGCGGGGGTGAGCCGGATGCCGCCCCGCAGCCTTTCGAAGAGCTCGACGCCCAAGGCCACTTCCAGCCCCTTGACCTGGGCGGTGACGCTGGACTGTGCGTATTTCAGCTCGGCTGCGGCCCGGGTGAAGCTCAGCAGCGTCGCGACACGGTGAAAGGTGGTGAGCTGTCTCAGATCCACCGGTATCACTGCCAGCCCATGTCCGCCCGGGGCACATCGGCGGACGCGGTCCCCTCCGCCTTGACGGCGGACGCGGAGACGGCCGCTTCGGCGGTGTCGGTGGCGGTGATCACGCCGGCGGGTGCGAGCAGCGCCGTGGCGGCGAGCACGGTGAGAGCAGCAGCCTTGGCGATACGGGCATGGAGCATGATCGGCGTCCTTTCGGCAGGTGAATCCACGGAGAACGGTTGCGACTGAGAGGTGTTTCCTGGCGGACCCGTCCGCCTCGAAGTAGCATCGCCGCTGGTGAACCTTGGGGGGAAGGGAATCGGCGGGCCGCTTTGGGTCATGACCCAAAGCGGCCACCGAGTCACTGAACGGCCTGTCAGCGGGCCGCCCCCGTGCCGTAGCAGAAGGACGACGGAGCGATACCGCTGGAACGGGGAACTGAGCGATGCTGGAACTGCTGGGGCTGGATACGCACACGGAAGCGGTGTACCGGGCCATGCTGGAGCACCCTCAGGACGGCGTCACCGCGCTCGCGCGTCATCTTGATCTCTCCGAGGACGCCGTCCGCGCGGCCTGGGACAGACTGGCCGAACTGTCACTGCTCCAGCCTTCCACCGGCTCCGCGCAACCGCCGCGGGCCGTCAGCCCCGAGCTCGGGCTCGATTACCTGCTGGCCCGCAGGCAGGCCGAGTTCGCCGTCCAGCGGCAGCGCATCACCGCCGCCAGGACCGCGGCCTCCCAGCTGATATCCGAGTACGCCGACCGCCGTCCGGCCGGCGGCCCGGTCAGCGTGGAGCACCTGGACGATGTGACGCAGATCCGGACCCGGCTGGCCCTCCTGACGGAGGGTGTGCGGCGGGAGGTGATGGCCTTCGCCCCGGGAGGGGCGCAGACCAAGGAGAACAGGGCGTCCGCTCGGCCGCTCAACGAGAAGCTGCTGGGCCGCGGTGTGACGCTGCGGACGATCTATCTGGAGAGCTTCCGCAACTGCGCGGCCAGCATGGCCCACGCCAACTGGCTGACCGCCATGGGCGGTCAGGTCCGCACGGTGGGCGAGCTCCCGCTCCGTATGACCATCCTCGACCGGTCGACAGCTGTGATCCCGCTCGACAGCGGGGACAGCAGCAAGGGCGCGATGGTCGTCACGGGTACGGGAACGGGTACGGGCATGCTCACCGCGCTCTGCACCCTGTTCGAAACCGTCTGGGAGGCTTCGCGCCCCCTGGGCGAGGAGCCCCGCCGCCAGGAGAGCGAACTCGACCGGCAGGAGGCCGCGGCCCTGCGACTGCTCGCCGAGGGGCACACGGACGAGGGCATAGCCAAGCGCCTCGGCGTCTCGCACCGCACCGCCCGGCGCATCGCGACGGGTCTCATGGACCGGTTGGGGGCCCGCAGCAGATTCGAGGCGGGCGTCCGTGCGACCCAGCGGGGCTGGCTGCCCCAGGAGCACTGACCACCACCGGCGCACGGTCGCACCGGCCACGGACCGCCCGGCCCCGATTTCCCCGACTTCCCCGGCCGCTCGGCCGGCCAACCGGCTAACCGGCCCGACGGACGCTCAGCGGCCGCTGGTCGACCCAGACCTCGTCCACGTGGGCCAGGCACTCCTCCCGGGACCCGCTGACGCCCGTACCTCGCCAGCCCGCCGGTACTTCGCGCCCCTCCGGCCAGATCGAGTACTGCTCCTCATCGTTGATGACCACGGCGAAACGGCCCTCTCGGTCGTCCTGGACCACGACGCACCTCCACGGATTCTGCTCGGCTTGCACCGCCCAGCCTGGGCCGCCCCGCCCCCCGCCACAACACATCGCCCATGGAAGCTCCCGAACCTCCGCATCGGCCCGGCCGATACGGAGGTTCGGGAGGGCGGTGGCCGCGCCGCGGCGAGGGCGGTCGGCAGCTCGGCGACAGCCCCTGGGGCCGCTGCCGTCACGGCGACGGCGAGTTCACTCCGCCGCGTTCGCGTCCGGTCAGATCAGCCCCTGCGCCAGCATCGCGTCCGCGACCAGCTCGAAGCCCGCGATGTTCGCGCCCACCACGTAGTTGCCGGGGCTCCCGTAACGCTCGGCGGTCGTGTGGCAGGAGTCGTGGATGTGCCGCATGATCTCGGCCAGCCGCTCCTCGGTGTGGGCGAAGCTCCACGAGTCCCGGGACGCGTTCTGCTGCATCTCCAGCGCGCTGGTCGCCACCCCGCCCGCGTTGGCCGCCTTGCCGGGCGCGAAGGCGACGCCCGCCTCCTGGAAGACCCGGACCGCCTCCGGGGTGGTGGGCATGTTGGCGCCCTCCGCGACCGCCTTGACCCCGTTGCGTACGAGGTCGAGCGCGTCGGCCTCGTGCAGTTCGTTCTGCGTGGCGCAGGGCAGGGCCACGTCCACGGGAACCGACCACACCCCCGTACCGGGGACGAACCGGGCGTGTGTGCCGCGCCGTTCGGCGTACTCCGAGACCCGGCCGCGACCGGCCTCCTTGATCTCCTTGAGGAGGGCGAGGTCGATGCCCTTCTCGTCGACGACGTAACCGCCGGAGTCCGAGCAGGTGATGACGGTCGCGCCGAGCTGCTGGGCCTTCTCGATGGCGTAGACGGCCACGTTGCCGGAGCCGGAGACCGCGACGGTCTGGCCCTCCAGCGACTCGCCCCGGCTGCGCAGCATCTCGGCGGTGAACAGGACCGTGCCGTAGCCGGTGGCCTCCGTACGGGCCTGTGCTCCGCCCCAGCCGAGGCCCTTGCCGGTGAGGACGCCGGACTCGTAACGGTTGGTGATCCGCTTGTACTGGCCGAAGAGGTAGCCGATCTCGCGGCCGCCCACGCCGATGTCACCGGCGGGGACGTCGGTGTACTCACCCAGGTGGCGGTGGAGTTCGGTCATGAAGGACTGGCAGAACCGCATGATCTCGGCGTCGGAGCGGCCCTTGGGGTCGAAGTCCGCCCCTCCCTTGCCGCCGCCGATCGGCATGCCGGTGAGGGCGTTCTTGAAGATCTGCTCGAAGCCGAGGAACTTCACGATGCCGAGGTTGACCGAGGGGTGGAAGCGCAGCCCGCCCTTGTACGGACCGAGCGAGCTGGAGAACTCGACCCGGAAGCCGCGGTTGACGTGGATGTCGCCGGAGTCGTCCGACCACGGCACCCGGAAGATCAGCTGGCGCTCGGGTTCGCATATCCGCTCGATGATGCGGGCATCCACGAACTCGGGACGCCGCGTCAGTACGGGGCCGAGCGTCTCCAGGACCTCGCGGACCGCCTGGTGGAACTCCTGCTCGCCCTGGTTCCGCCGCAGGATCTCGGCGTAGAGCGGCTCGATGACCCGATGGGAAGCTTCGGGCATACGGGCGGGGTCGGGAATGACCGGCATCTGATCAAGACCTTCCGTGGGCGGCTCGTGGGCCCCGATTGTCCCGCATCAACCGATGATCTTCGAGGGCTGTCCACGCAGCGCCCCGGGCGGCGCGGGCGCCATGTCTCCCGAAAGCAAGCAGAACGTAAGAGTGCTGTAAAACAACGTGGGGGCACGGGAGTTACCCGTCAGGAACAGGGACACTTCGCCTGACGATCAGTCATGATGCCCCCATGACGAAGCCGTGGCGCCCGGAATATCCCGGGTATCCGCACCCCCCGGCACGCCCCGCTCCCGGGCTCCACGGGCAGCCCCGCATACCCAGGGGCACGGGTGACATGCGGCGCTATCTCGCGGTCGGGCTCGACTGCTATCTGTGTCTGCTGGCCGTCGGGCTGCTGGTGCGGTCCTGTCTGGACTCCGGCGGGACGGGGCGGGCGGTCGCCCTGCTGGTCGCCCAGCTGATCGTGCTGTCGTTCGCCAACCAGGTGCTGCTGACCATGGTCGTCCGGGCGAGCGCCGGAAAGCTGATCATGGGGGTCCGGGTGATCCGGCTGCCCGACGCGGGCCGCCCAGGCTTCCGCCGCCTGGTGCTGCGCTGGCTGTACGGGCTCCTCTGGCTGCCGCTCCAGCCCTGGTACCGGCTCCGGTGCCCCGAACCGACCGCCCGCACACCGGAGCGGCCCCCGTGCTGCCACGCCGAGCCGCACGAGGACCTGGCGGGGGTGCGCCAGGTCCGCCGCAGCGATCTGCGGCTCTACCGGGCAGCGGTGGCGGGCCGGACGGACTGAGGCCCTCCTTCGGTAGGTTGACGGCCATGACCGCCCTCGGACCCATCGCCTGGCCGCCCGCCCCGATACCGACAGGACGCCTCGTGCTCCGCACCGCCGAGTCCCGGGACCGTACGACGTTCGTCGAGTTGTTCTCCTCGCCGGAGGTGTACACCTACCTCGGCGGCGCCCGCCCCCGCGCCGAGCTCGACCGCGTGATGCCCGAGGTGCCCGGACAGCGCCCAGGCCTCTTCGTGATCGATCTCGACGGGACGATGATCGGCACGGTCACCCTCGACCGGCGCGACGCGAACCGCCCGGGCCGGCTGCGCCCCGATGGCGAAGAGGCCGAGATCGGCTACCTTCTCCTGCCCCGCGCCTGGGGCCACGGGTACGCCGCCGAGGCGTGCGCGGCGGCGCTCGGCTGGTTCGCCGACGCGCTGCCCGGCGAACCGGTGGTGCTCTGCACCCAGACCGCCAACGCCCGCTCGATACGCCTCGCGGAGAAGCTGGGCTTCACCGAGGTGGAGCGGTTCGAGGAGTTCGGCGCCGAGCAGTGGTTCGGTGCGTGGTCCCCCCGAAGACGGCGCCAGGGTCCGAACTGGCCTTCATCCAGCCCTGGTTGAGTTCGCCGCGCAGGCGGATTCAGCCCGAAGCCCCCGCGACCGGGGGGTAGCGCACGGTCGACCTCGCGGTGTCGATCACGCTGGGCTCCACCGGCGTTCGCAGGGTCTACCAGCTGCGCCAACACCGGGATACAGGCCAGACGTTGGCTTGTTTGATCATTACGCTCACCACCCGTCGAGCGTTCGATTGCCCCCGTAATGCACCCGGGTCACACAGGTCACACGGGTCACACGGGTCACACGGGTACCGAACAGCACTAGACGGGGCGAACGTGAAATCACTCATGCGCCGGCTCCGCATGCCCATAACTCTGGGCATCGCCGCCGCACTCTCCCTTACCGCCTGCGGAACGGGAACACAGAACGCAGGGGCCGTACAGATCTCGGACTTGTCCCCGGCATCACGGAAGACGGATGCGGCGGGGAAGACCGGCAGGGACGAACCGGACGCGATCTCCTTCAAGCCTGACGGGCCGGTCGCCCTCACGGGGCGGGTCATCGGTGAGGAGACACTCAAGGGCGCCGAGTTCCAGCTCTCCGCCGACCCCGACCCCGAAACGGTCGGGCAACTCAAGCCAGGAGACACGGTAAGCCAGCTGCCCTTCCCCGATGCCGAGTTCGAAACCCACAAGAACGAGTTCGCGGTAAAACTCGACATCGACGACATAACCGACCCGGACTACATCAATGACAGAAATATCGTGACACTGTCATTGACCATCAGGATTCCGGGCAAGAACGGCGCCGATAAATTCGCCTACACCGGGGCATCCGTGGAGTACACGGGCTCCAATCCCGGCGTGATCCCGTGGGCGGATACACGGACGACACCAGGACATGGCGGAGAAAGGATACAACCAGGCGACGAGGCCCGCCCCGAGTTCATCGAGGTCACCCTACAGACGCCCTCACCAAAGAACCTGAAATCCCGTACGTCATCGCCCAGAGTTGCGAGTGCCGCTGCTGAAACCCCTCCGCACTGCTCGACGAAGACCTTCATAAGGAGCGCCGATGTGTGGTCGAACATCGGTGAGACCTACCCGGTAGGTGACGGCAAGGGCGGCATGACGTTCACCTCGGAGGCAAGCGCCAAGTACGAGGGTGCGGTCAGCTTCGGAGGCTGGTCGGCGTCCAAGGCGGTCGAGATCAAGAGCGGCATCGAAGGGGTATGGGAACCCGTCGGCTGGCCACGGAAGTACCTGGTGGAGATCCGGTACAAGAAGTACCAGTGCGTGTACCAGAGCAAGGACCAGGCCGCCGTCTGGACGGTATGGGAACCCAGCGGGCATACCGGCGGCTCCGACCACGTGGGCGGCGACGAATACGACGACTACAAGGACCGGGTTCAGCGGCCGGACTGGGTAGGAATGAATGAGCAAGACCACTGCACGAAGTCGACCGTCGACGCGTGGAACCGGGACAACTCGGCCGGCGGCTCCGAAAGCCTCGGCTGGGAAGGCAAGCTCACGGCTGGTGCGAAGAATCAGCTGGAGATCGGCATAGAACTCGGCGTGTCACGGGAATGGTCCACCTCG
This sequence comes from Streptomyces durocortorensis, assembly GCF_031760065.1. NCBI lineage: Bacteria > Bacillati > Actinomycetota > Actinomycetes > Kitasatosporales > Streptomycetaceae > Streptomyces > Streptomyces sp. C11-1. Next base: position 4,747,351 of record NZ_CP134500.1, on the reverse strand, counting down.
TCCAAGATCACCTACAACATGACCAAAGACGTCGACAGGCTCTGCGGCATGGACGAGAAGCCGGGATTCGCCAGCAAGATCGCGCAGTACGCCAAGGTCGCCCCCTCCGGAACGTGCCTCGACGTGGAGATACCGGAGGCCAAGCAGGTCGAGCCGAAGGCCCCACCGGAGCAGCAGCTCAACGAATACGCGAAGAAGACCCCTGACGGGTGGACCGGCGGCGACTCCACCTACTCGGTACGCCTTCCGGACGGGCGACTGCTGTACATATTCTCCGACACGTTCCTGGGGCCGCTCAACAAGGACGGCACCAGACCGGTGAACGCCCCGTTCGTGAACAACTCCTTTGTCATTCAGGACGGAGACAGCCTGAAGACCGTCACCGGCGGGACAAAGGAGAATCCGCGCTCCCTCATGACCGACCTGGACAACGATCCCACCAGGTGGTATTGGCTCGGTGACGGGATGATCTCGGATGTACAGCTTGAGGGGGAGCTGCGCCCGACAAAGCGCCTACAGATCATCTTCCACCAGTGGCACCGGTATGACCCTGACGACCTCTGGGGGTTCAGGCTGGAGAAGACGATCGTGGCCACCTTCGATCTCAACGACCTCACCAGGCCGGCCCAGGTGAAGGACATCCCGTCCTCCCCTGTCGTACCGAGACTGAGTCCCACGCAGTGGGGGGCGGCCATTGTTCCCGCAAGTGAGAGCGGAGACGGGTACACCTACGTCTACGGGATCGAGGACGCCCCGACCAACAAGCGCATGAGGGTAGCGCGCATCAAGGGGACCGACCTCAACAAGGATTACAAGTGGGAGTTCCTGAACGACGGCAGGAAGGCGTGGCTGGGCAAGGAGTCGCTGGGCACGACCAACCTGACGGGTGTGGCCAATGAGTTCAGTGTCACCAAGTGGGGGAACTCGTTCGTGCTCGTCAGCCAGGACAGCACAGAGGCCTTCAGCCAGAGAGTTCGCCTGTGGGCATCCTGCAACCCCTATACCGGGTTCAGGAACAACCCCGGCCGGGACGTTGTCTACATGATGCCCGAGGTCGGTCTGTGGGGAAGCTATGGCGACGGGAACATATTCGCCTACAACGCCCATGTGCACAGAGACCTGTCATCCGGTAGCCGGTGGACCCTCTCCTACAACGTCAACAGCTTTGATGCCACCGTGGGGGAGGACGGGGCCCACTACAGGGACCCCAGTATCTACAAGCCCCGGTTCGTATCGTTCGCCCTCGTACCCTCTACACAGGGCGTGAGCGCCGAGGTACAGGATCTGAGCCCCAAGGACTCGTCTCCCGGCGTCAACAGCCCCTGCACGACCGCATGCAGGGGGGTGCCGCAGCTCAGCGGGCGGTAGCCGGGCGGGGGCGGGTCCGGCCGGCAGAGCCGGGCCCGCCCTTGCCGTGCAGGTGGCCTCTCGGTCGCGCCGGCAGGTGGGTCGGCAGACAACGGGCATCCTGGACCAGGCGTATCGCACCTCACCCGTCAGAGGTGAAGTGGCTGATCTCCAGGGGGTGGCAACTGCTTCCGAATAAGTGTCTATGAGTGTCTTTTGTTCTTCTACGACCTCACCGGCTCGGCAGACCACCGCGACGCCCAGATCCGGCACGCCGTCACCCGAGTCCTGCACTGGGCCAAGCAATGCGGCGTGGCCGCGATCGGTATCGAGAATCTGGACTTCGCCGCCGAGAAGACCCGCGAGAAACACGGCCGCCGCAAGCGGTTCCGGCGGGTTATCTCCGGTATCCCGACCGGCAAGCTCAAAGCCCGCCTCGTGTCCATGGCCGCCGAGACGGACCTCGCCATCGTGGCCGTTGACCCGGCGTACACGTCGATGTGGGGCGACCAGCACTGGAAGAAGCCCCTCACCTCGAAGAAACGAAAGATGTCCCGTCACGACGCTGCTGGCGTCGCGATCGGGCGACGCGCCCTCGGACACCCGATCCGGCGACGGACGGCACCGCCCCCGCAGCACCAGAGCGATGCTGCGGGGCATCGGACCGTCCAGACCGGACCAGGCGCACGAGGGCGTGAGGAAACCCGCCCACCCGTCACGGAACGTGCACACGATGCACGTCGCCGGATCGGGGAACAGCGAACGCGGGAGACCAGCGCATCCAACACCGTTCGGGATGCGCGCAGTTCCAGGAGCTGGCATCAGATGTCACTCCTGGACACTGCTTAGGAACGGTGAGTTGAGGACCCCGGTACCGTGATCCCTCATGACCACCAAGCCAGAACACGAGAAGACCAACGAGGAGTTCATCTCCCCTCGTCGCGGTGAACAGTCCGGCCCCGTGGCCTACACCCGCTACCGGTGCACGTGGACCCGGGCCCGTGACGAGGTCATCGGCCAGCTGTGGCTCGGACTCGCCACGTTCACCGGCTCGATCATCGCGCTGATCGTCGCGGCGAACAGCGAACCGGACCCGGACAACAGGACCGCGACCGCCCTTGTCTGGGCCTGGGCACTGGGAATGGCCGCGGTCATATCGTTCGTACTGACTCTCTGGCGCTGGCCTGTCGAGTACCGCGCCCACCCGCCTGCCCCGGATGACCGGACCCCTTAGCCGATGGGTGGGTGTCGGAGAGGCACCGGACACGCCGAAGGCGGCGGCCCCGGAAGGCTCCGGGGCCGCCGCCTTCGGGCGGGGACGGGGGTGAAGCAGAAGCGATCGGACCGGCGGATCAGACCTGGGAGCCGGCCTTCCACTGGGCCCAGTCCATGTTCCAGCCGTTGAGGCCGTTGTCCGGCTTGATGGTCTTGTCCGGGGAGTTCTTGACGATGACCACGTCGCCGACGAGCGAGTTGTCGTAGAACCAGGCGCCGGGCGCGTTGGGGTCGTTCGCGCCCTTCACGTCGGCGAGACCCACGCAGCCGTGGCTGGTGTTGGCGGAGCCGAAGATGCCCTTGCCCCAGTAGTTGCCGTGGATGAAGGTGCCCGAGGTGGACAGACGCATCGCGTGCGGCACGTCCTTGATGTCGTACTCGCCCTTGCCGTCGTCATCGGTGAAGCCGACGGTGGCACCGTTCATCCGGGTCTCCTTGTACTTCTCGGAGATCACCATCTGTCCGTTGTACGTGGGGGTCTCGGGCGAGCCGGCGGAGATCGGGATGGTCTTGATGGTCTTGCCGTCGCGCGTGACCGTCATCATCTTGGTCTTCGCGTCGACGGTGGACACCTGGTTGCGGCCGACCTTGAAGGTCACGGTCTTCTGCTGCACGCCGTAGACGCCGTCGGCGCCCTCGACGCCGTCGAGCTCCAGCTTCAGCGTGACGGTGGAACCGCCCTGCCAGTAGTCCTCCGGGCGCAGATCCAGGCGCTGGGAGTTGAACCAGTGGCCGACGACCTCCTGGCCACTGCTGGAGGTCACGGTGATACCGCTCTGGACGGCCTTCTTGTCCGTGATCGGCTTGTTGAAGTTGATCGAGACGGGCATCCCGACGCCGACCGTGGAGCCGTCCTCGGGGGTGAAGTTCCCGATGAAGCTGTTGTCGGGCGAGACGGTGGTGAAGGAGCTGTTCTCGTGGGCCTCGCGGCCCTTCGAGTCGGCCGCCGTGGCGGAGATCTTGTACGTGGTGGACCGCGCCAGCTGGCCCGAGGGCTTCCAGCTGGACCCGTCGGCCTCCAGGGTGCCCTCGACCGGGGTGCCGTCCGCCGTGGTCATGACGACCTTGGTCAGCTTGCCCTTCTTGACGGAGACCTGCGCGGCGTTGTTGATGCTGGCGTTGGTCGCGCCGTTCTTCGGCGCAATCGATATCTGCGCTTCGGAGGCCTTCTCGGCCGCCGCCTTGTCGACTTCCTGCGCCTGTGAGGACTCCGAACTCCCGGCGCCCGTCTTTCCGCCCTTGTCGCCGTCGTCGGTACAGGCCGAAAGCACCAGCACGCCGCCGAGCAGTGCGGACATGGCCACGAGACCCCTGCGCCGCTTGCTGTCCGTCATCACACGCTTCTCCATCGTTGCCGATTCCCCAAAAATCCCCGGACGGGACCGCCAGGCCACTTTCCCCGTCAATGTTCCAAGAACACCCGGAACGGGTGCTCCGTTCCGCATCCACGGAAGATGTGGGGAACACCACTCATCGACGCGCCCGCGGCAGCGGTGGTTCCCGTGGCCGGGAACCGGTCCGCGCCGCCGCACAGTGCGGCCCCGGTCCGCGGTCGGGCGGGCCCGGGGCCGGTGTTCTCACACGTCAGACCCGTTGTGCGGGGTCACCGTCCTCGCGGTCGTTCTTCCCATTGTGCGTGACCGTGGAACCGGGCCCCTCCTCGTCGCCCTCGTCCAGCGGCAGGAACAGGGCGTCCTCCTCGTCGTCCGCGTCCTCGTCCCAGCCCTCCGCGTCGGGGTCGAAGTCGATGCTCTCGCTGCTCCAGGACGCCTGGGCCAGCTCCACCCCGGGCACCTCGCCGACCAGGTCGAAGGGGTCGACCAGTGAGGCGAGGGCCTCAGCGCCGTCCGCCCGGACAGCGGCCTCGGCATGCATGCGCTCCTCCTCGCCCCGCTCATCGGCATCGCTCACGGCGACCTCCGCAAGCGGCTCCCCGTACTCGGCGGCGATGGATTCGAGAGCGGTACCGGTCAGGGCGTCGAGGTCGGTGACCTCCAGCACCATCTCCACGCGAAGTCGAACAAACCTGGATGTCTCTTCAGTGGTCATAGGCCGGAGCGTAAGGCTCGTCGAGGCCACGACTTTCCTCCGACCCGCTGCTTTGCTTAGCATCGACCCACGGGGCTAACTCACGGTTGTCGCAAGGGGATCGAATCTGTGTCCGTCGCTCGTCGAACACTGCTGACCGCCACCGCCGCGGGCACACTGCTGGCCGCTCTCTGGTTCGTCCCGTCGGCCAACGCGACCGTCGAGAACCCCCCGAGCGGCGCTTCGCCCGCCACGCCGGGCCGGGCCGCCGAGCAGCCCGCCGGTGGCCCCGACGACGCCTCCGGGGCGCGCCTCGCCGACACCGGTCCGGGCCTGGACACCACCCCGTATCTCATCGGCGGCACAGCCCTGTTGGGCATCGGCGCGGGCTTCGTGACCTACTCCGTACGCCGTTCCGGGACGCGCCCGGCGCTCTGATCCGTACGTACGAGAAGGGCTGCCGCTCCCCCCGGTGCGGCAGCCCTTCCGCGTAAGCCCCTTCAGGGCCCGTTACGGGGCGCGGCTCAGGCCAGCGTCCCGGTGACCGGCTCCACGGCCGCGACCAGGCGTCCTTCCCGTACGAACGCGTCGGCGGCGGCCAGGTCCGGGGCGAGGTAGCGGTCCGGGCCCGGTCCCTGCGCCCCAGCGGCCCGCAGCGCGGCCACGGCGGCCTGCGAGGCGGGGGCGGGGGTGAGGCCCTCGGCGGCGCGCAGCTCGACCGCGCGGGTCGCGGCGTACAGCTCGACGGCGACGATCCGGGTCAGGTTGTCCACGGCCGTACGCAGCTTGCGCGCGGCCGACCAGCCCATGGAGACGTGGTCCTCCTGCATGGCGGAGGACGGGATGGAGTCGGCCGAGGCGGGGACGGCGAGCCGCTTCATCTCGCTGACCAGGGCGGCCTGGGTGTACTGGGCGATCATCAGCCCGGAGTCGACTCCGGCGTCGTCCGCGAGGAACGGCGGCAGGCCGTGCGAGCGGTTCTTGTCGAGCAGCCGGTCGGTTCGGCGCTCGCAGATCGAGCCGAGGTCGGCGGCGACGATCGCGAGGAAGTCCAGGACGTACGCGACGGGCGCCCCGTGGAAGTTCCCGTTGGACTCGACCCGCCCGTCGGAAAGGACCACCGGGTTGTCGACGGAGGAGGCCAGTTCGCGGCCCGCGACCACGGCCGCGTAGTCGAGGGTGTCGCGGCCGGCGCCGTTGACCTGGGGGGCGCAGCGCACCGAGTAGGCGTCCTGGACCCGGGGCGCGTCGTCCTGGTGATGGCCCGTCAGCCCGGAACCGGCCAGCACCCGCAGCATGTTGTCCGCGCTGACCCCCTGGCCGGGGTGCGGGCGGATGGCGTGCAGCTCGGGGGCGAGGACCTTGTCCGTGCCGAGCAGCGCCTCCAGGGAGAGGGCGGCGGTGATGTCGGCCGAGGTGTAGAGGCTCCGCAGGTCGGCGAGGGCCATGACCAGCATGCCGAGCATCCCGTCGGTGCCGTTGAGGAGGGCCAGGCCCTCCTTCTCGCGCAGCTCGACGGGGGCGATGCCGTGCGCGGCCAGCAGCTCGCCCGCCGGCCGGACCGTGCCGTCGGGGCCTTCCGCGTCGCCCTCGCCCATCAGGGTGAGCGCGCAGTGCGAGAGGGGTGCGAGGTCGCCGGAGCAGCCGAGCGAGCCGTACTCGTGGACGACGGGCGTGATGCCGGCGTTGAGCAGGTCGGCCATGGTCTGCGCGACCTCGGGGCGTACGCCGGTGTGCCCGGAGGCGACCGTCTTCAGCCGGAGGAACATCAGCGCGCGGACGACCTCGCGCTCGACGCGGGGGCCCATGCCCGCCGCGTGCGAGCGGACGATGTTGCGCTGGAGCTGGGCGCGCAGCTCGTGGCTGATGTGGCGGCTGGCGAGCGCACCGAAGCCGGTGGAGACGCCGTAGACCGGCTCGGGCTTGGCGGCGAGCGCGTCCACGATGAGGCGGGCGGCGGCCAGGGCTTCCACGGCGGCGGCGGAGAGCTCGACCCGGGCGCCGTGGCGGGCTACGGCGACAACGTCATCGGCGGTGGTTCCGGACGTCCCCACCACAACAGTGTGCATATCCATATTCAGCAGCGTACGGACTGAACACCGCTATGTCACTAGTGGTTCGGCACTGGGCTCCTTACCTCCGGGCAACCGCTCACGGCCGGTTGCCGCGCAGCCTGCGGCGGTCGTGCGCGGACTTGGGCGGGGAGTCCGCGAGCCGGATGACCTCGCCGTCCCGCCCGGCCACCACCGGCCTGAGCGAGCGCGCGGCCTTGGCCCGGTACTGGGCCGCGTCCGCGAGCCGGAAGAGCCGACGGGCCGATCGCACCGGGCCGATCGGGTCGCCCGTCGACGCGACCCCGCAGGCCACCCCGTCGCCCAGCTCGATCACCGCCGACCGGTCGCACAGCTCGGTGGCCACCTCCACCACGTCCTCGGCCGGGGGACCCGCCGCGAGCAGGCAGAACTCGTCACCGCCGAGCCGGGCCGCCAGCGCCTCGGGCAGCATCGCCCCGCACAGCGAGAGCACCGAGCCGAAACGTTCCAGCAGGCGGTCGCCGACGGCGTGGCCGTGGGTGTCGTTCACCGCTTTGAGGCCGTTCAGATCGCAGACGACCAGGCTGACCACCGTGTCGTCGGCGCGGTGCCGCTCGATGGCCTCGTCGAGCCGGATGTCGACGGCCCGGCGGTTGGCGAGCCCCGTCAGCGGGTCGGTGAAGGCCAGCTTGCGGACCTCCTCAAGCCGCTCGGTCTGGGCGATCCCGGAGGCCACGACGGCGGCGAGGACGGTCGCGAAGTCCGCGTCGGCCCGGCCGAAGACGGGCTGCCCGGCGGGCCGCGCCACGTACAGCTCGCCCCAGGCCCGGCCGTGCAGCACGATCGGCGCGACCACACAGCAGCCCCGGCCGCGCCGCCGGAGCGCCGCGACCCGCTGGTGGCAGTACGGGCGGGCGCCGCGTGCCGGGCCGCCCGCGCCGGGCTGGCCGTCGGCGGTCTCCACCCAGGCGTCGGGCTCGCCGCCGCCGGCCCAGCGCTCGTGCAGGAACTCGGTGATCTCCGGGAACTCGTGGACCGGGTAGGCCTCCTCCTCGGGGAACTCCTCCTCCCCCTCGGCCCGCTGCCCCGCGTTGACCAGCACCCGCAGCCTGCCCCGGTCGCGCTCCCACACGGAGAGCGCGGCGAAACTGCCGTTCAGCGCCTCGCAGGCACCCAGCGCCGCCGCCCGCCACGAGTCGCGCGGCGTGTACGCCGCGGCCATGGTCTGCGCCAGCGAAACCACGGCCCGCAGCCGCTCATCGTCACCACCCATTCGTACAGCTTATGTAGATTTGTTCACTTTTGATCAGTTTGATGCCTAACTAATTTCGCCCTTTTCTGAACAGATCACTCACTCTCCGCAACACGTCGCCCGCTCATTCCCCGGGCCAGTCGGGGCGGCGCTTCTCGTTGAACGCGGCCACCCCCTCCGCCCGGTCCCCGGAGAAGGCCACCGACCGCCAGGCCGCGTCCTCGACCTCCAGGCCCGCCCGCAGATCGAGCCCGTGCCCCAGCCGCAGCGCCTTCTTGGCCGCGCGCAGCCCCACGGGGGAGTTGGCCGCGATCCGGCCGCCCAGCGCGAGGGCCTCCTCGCGGTCCCGGCCCGCCTCGACCAGCTCGTCGACGAGCCCCAGCTCGCGGGCTTCGGCGGCCTCGACCCGGCGGGCGCTGAAGACCAGCTCGGCGGCGCGCGCCGCCCCGACCCGGCGCGGCAGCAGCTGCGTACCGCCGCCGCCCGGGATGACGCCCACCGACACCTCGGGCAGCCCGACCACGGTGGTGGTGTCGGCGACGATCACATCGCAGGCGAGGGCGAGTTCGAAGCCGCCGCCGAGAGCGAAGCCGTGCACGGCGGCGATCACCGGCATCGGCAGCTCCAGGACGCCGGTGTAGGCGGCGCGGGCGGTCGGCCGCTGGCGCACGAGGTCGGCGTCGGTGAAGGAGTTGCGCTCCTTGAGGTCCGCGCCGACGCAGAAGGCCCGCTCATGGCTGGAGGTGAGGACGGTGGCGCGGACGTCCCGGTCGGCGCCGAGCGCCTCGCAGGCGGCGGCGATGGAGCGGGCCATGTCGGTGGAGACGGCGTTCATGGCCTTCGGCCGGTCGAGGACCAGCTCGGCGACGTGCCGCTGCCCCTCGTGCCGCCGTACGACGACGAACTCCCCGAACCGCTGCTCGGACGTGACGGTCATGGCTGCACCCCTGTCGGTTGACGACTGCCGGTTGACGACGTCCGCTCGACGACGCCTGTTAACGAGCGTTATCGACAGGGATCCTAGACAGGGCGGCGGTCCCACCGACAGAGCGGGCCGGGGTGGAGGTGCGAGGGCTCAGGAACCGCTCGTCCCGCGCCGGGCCAGCAGCCACGGCTCGACCACGCCGAGCCCGCGCACCGGCCGCTGCCACATCGGCTGGAGCCCGAAGCGGTACGTGGGCAGCGGCGGCTCGTCGTCCGGCTCGCGGCCCTCCTTCTCGGCGAGCCGGACCCGCTCGGCGGCGGCCGCGGCATCCTCGGCGGCCTGAGCCTCGGACTCCGGGGCCTGACCGTGGCGGATCAGCTCCTTGGCGAACGCCCCGTCGACCAGGACGGCGTCCTTCGGGGCTATCGAGGTGAGCCGGCTGGCGAGGTTCACCGTGGTGCCGAAGACATCGCCCATCCGGGTGGTGACCGTGCCGAAGGCGATGCCCACACGCAGCGCGGGCATCGTCTCGTCCTGGGACATCGCCTCGATCAGCCGGAGCGCTATCTCGGCGGCGGTGCCGGAGTCGTCGGCGGCGAAGAGCACCTCGTCGCCGAGGGTCTTGATGAGCCGCCCGCCATGCGCGGCGACCAGGTCGGCGGCGGTCGTCTCGAAGGACTCGACCAGCTCGCCGAGCTCCTCCTCCTCAAGACGCCGGGTCAGCCGGGTGAAGCCGACCAGGTCCGCGAAGCCGACGGCGAGCCGCCGGTCGACCATCTCCTCGTCGTCCGCGGCCTGCACGACCCGCCCGGTGGCGGCGGCCAGCTGGCGCCGCCACACGTAGACGAGGAACTCCTGAAGCTCCGGCAGCAACAGCTCGACCAGCGGATACGTGACCTCGGTACGGGTCATGCCGGGCTCGGGCGGCTCGGTCAGGCCCTCCAGGAACGAGTCGATCTGCCACTCGGCCAGCCGGGCGGTGGTCTGCCCGGTGGAGCGGGCCACCTGGATCGCCATCGGCTCGCTGAGCAGCCCCGCCTCGACGAGACCGGCGAGCCGGCGCAGGGCGAGGACGTCGGCCTCGGTGAGCGCCCGGGCCTGGCCGATGTCGGCGAAGCCCATCGCCCGCCAGAACCGGGAGGCCAGATCCATGGAGACCCCGGCGGTACGGGCCGCCTGGAAGGGCGTGTAGCGGCGGTCGGCCCCGAGGATCAGCTGTTCGAGCCGGATCGCGAGGGGGTCGTCGGTCGGTTCGGCCGTGTGGTCGACCTCGTGGTGGGGTGTGGCGTGGACCGAGGAGTCCGGCCCGGGCTCCTCACCCGCACCGGACGTCGTGTCGCCGACGGTCACCAGCCGCCTCCTGCCCGTTCCCTGCGCACTGCTCTGCCGATCTGTCGCTCGATCGCCTCAACGATACGGCAGGTGTGCCCTAGCTCACGTCCTTGGTTGACCGATACGGGTGCGTCGCGCGTGACATCGGGCGCGCGGGCGCACTCCGCCCCCGCTTCCGTACGCCTTCTCAGGTCAGCCCGCCGGCCGCCCCGCGCAGATGCACGATGTCGCCCGCCGACACCGGCTGCCGGAGCCCGTCCTCGGTGGAGAGCACCAGCCGCCCGTCCCCGTCGATGGCGACGGCCTCGCCGACCAGGGACGTCCCGCCCGGCAGCTCCGCCCGTACGGTCCGGTCGAGGGTCGCGCAGCCCGCGGCGTACGCGGCCTGGAGCCCGCACGCGGCCGCGTCCCCGCCGGCCGCCTTCCACTCCCCGTACCAGTGCTCCAGCGAGCGCAGGACGGCCCGCAGCAGGGTCTCCCGGTCGGTGGAGACCGCTCCGGCGAGCACCAGCGATCCGGCGGTGGGGGCGGGCAGCTCGTCCGCGCGCAGCGACACGTTGATGCCCAGGCCGACGACGATGCCGTCCCCGGCGAACTCCCCGAGGATGCCCCCGGCCTTGCGTTCCTCCCCCGGGGAGGTCTCCCCCGGACGGCGCCCGTCGGAGCCCTTGGGGATCGTGACCAGCAGGTCGTTGGGCCACTTCAGCGCCATGTCGACGCCCGCGGACTTCGCGAGCCCGGTCGCGGCGGCGACCCCGGCCAGCAGCGGCACCCACCCCCACCGCTCCACCGGGATGTCGCCCGGCTCCAGGTACACGGAGAAGAACAGCCCGGAGCGGGGCGGGGCGGTCCAGGTCCGCTCAAGGCGCCCGCGCCCGGCGGTCTGCTCCTCGGCGACCAGCACCGTGCCCTCGTCCGCCTCCCCCGCGCGGGCCCGCCCTGCGAGGTCGGTGTTGGTGGACCCGGTGGACTCCACCACCTCCAGCGAGCGCCACAGCGCGTCCGGTCGCAGCAGTCCGCGGCGCAGCGCGGTCACGTTCAGGGGCGGCCGGTCGAGGTCCGACCAGCGGTTGTGTGGCGCATCCGGTGGTGTCATGCAAGCCACCCTAGGTGTGGGAAAGGACGCACTGCCGAACCGTAGGCGCGCCGATACGCTACGAGTCAGTAGCCAGAGCCGAACGGACGACCGGCCCGTCCCCCCGTGACCGTTGCCGGACCCCGTCCCCGTGACCAGGCAGGGAGCCGCCCCCCGATGTCCGAGCCGCAGACCGACATCCACACCACCGCGGGCAAGCTCGCGGACCTGACGCGCCGCATCGACGAGGCGACGCACGCCGGGTCGGCACGCGCGGTCGAGAAGCAGCACGCCAAGGGCAAGCTGACGGCCCGTGAAAGGGTCGAGCTGCTGCTGGACGAGGGCTCCTTCGTGGAGCTCGACGAGTTCGCCCGGCACCGCTCCACCAACTTCGGCATCGAGAAGAACCGCCCGTACGGCGACGGTGTCGTCACCGGGTACGGCACGGTCGACGGCCGCCCGGTCTGCGTGTACTCGCAGGACTTCACGATCTTCGGCGGCTCGCTCGGCGAGGTCTACGGCGAGAAGATCGTCAAGGTCATGGACTTCGCACTGAAGACCGGCTGCCCGGTCATCGGCATCAACGACGGCGGCGGCGCGCGCATCCAGGAAGGCGTGGTGGCGCTCGGCCTGTTCGCCGAGATCTTCCGCCGCAACGTGCACGCCTCCGGGGTGATCCCGCAGATCTCGCTGATCGTCGGCCCGTGCGCGGGCGGTGCGGTCTACTCCCCCGCGATCACGGACTTCACGGTGATGGTCGACCAGACCTCGCACATGTTCATCACCGGACCCGACGTCATCAAGACGGTCACCGGCGAGGACGTCGGCTTCGAGGAGCTGGGCGGCGCCCGTACGCACAACACCACCTCCGGGGTGGCGCACCACATGGCGGGCGACGAGAAGGACGCCATCGAGTACGTCAAGTCCCTGCTCTCCTACCTCCCTTCGAACAACCTCTCCGAGGCCCCGGCGTTCCCGGAGGAGGCGGACCTCACCACCACCGACGAGGACCGCGAGCTGGACACGCTCATCCCGGACTCGGCGAACCAGCCGTACGACATGCACACGGCGATCGAGCATGTGCTGGACGACGGTGAGTTCCTGGAGACCCAGGCCCTGTTCGCGCCGAACATCGTCACCGGCTTCGGCCGGGTCGAGGGCCACCCGGTGGGGATCGTCGCCAACCAGCCGATGCAGTTCGCAGGCTGCCTGGACATCAACGCGAGCGAGAAGGCGGCCCGCTTCGTCCGCACCTGCGACGCGTTCAACGTCCCCGTCATCACCTTCGTGGACGTGCCGGGCTTCCTGCCGGGCGTGGACCAGGAGTACGGCGGCATCATCCGGCGCGGCGCGAAGCTGATCTACGCCTACGCGGAGGCCACGGTCCCGCTGATCACCGTCATCACCCGCAAGGCCTTCGGCGGCGCGTACGACGTCATGGGCTCCAAGCACCTGGGCGCCGACCTCAACCTCGCCTGGCCGACCGCGCAGGTCGCAGTCATGGGCGCGCAGGGCGCGGTGAACATCCTGCACCGGCGCACCATCGCGGCCGCCGAGGACCCGGACGCCACCCGGGCCGAGCTGATGGCTGACTACGAGGACACGCTGCTCAACCCGTACGTGGCGGCCGAGCGCGGGTACGTCGACGCGGTGATCATGCCGTCCGACACCCGGGCGCACATCGTCAAGGGGCTGCGTCAGCTGCGGACGAAGCGGGAATCCCTGCCTCCGAAGAAGCACGGCAACATCCCGCTCTAGCCGCTCGCCCGCTCGCCCTTTCACAGAGAGGTCTGCCCATGATCAAGGTCGTACGGGGCAACCCCACCCCGGAGGAGCTGGCCGCCGCACTGGCGGTGGTCCGGGCGCGCGCCGCGGCGGCGTCCGCCGTGTCGTCCGGCGCGCCGCTGCCGCCCGAACAGTGGTCCGACCCGGGGCGCATCGCGCGTACCGGCCGCCCGCAGCCGGGCCCGCGGGCCTGGGCGCGGACGTACTGGCCGGCCTGAGCCGTCAGGAGCCGCCCCCGCCACCGGGGGCGGCTTGAGTACGGGTACTCAGGCGCCGCGGCGGGCTGCGCAGCAGGATCGGAACCATGCTGTGGTCCGACCCCGAGAACAAGCCGCCGAAGGAACTGCGCGACGTCCAGGCCATGATGCGCAGAGCGGGCGTTCTGCTGGCGCTGGCGATGCTGGTGGCGATGTTCGTGCTCGGCATCCACTGACGGCTGCCGGATCTCCGGACCTCCGGATCTCCGGGCCCTTCTACGATGGCCCGTATGACTGATCAGCCCCAGCGCCGTCTCGTGCTCGCCTCCGCCTCCCCCGCCCGCCTCGGTCTGCTGCGCCAGGCCGGTTTCGCCCCCGAGGTGATCGTCAGCGGGGTGGACGAGGACGCGCTGAGCGCGCCGACCCCCGGTGAGCTGGCTCTCGTCCTGGCGCGGGCGAAGGCGGCGGTGGTCGCGGAGCGTCCCGAGGCGGCGGGCGCGCTGGTCATCGGCTGCGACTCGGTGCTGGAGCTGGACGGCGAGGCGCTGGGCAAGCCCGCCGACGCCGAGGAGGCCACCGCCCGATGGAAGTCCATGCGCGGCCGGTCCGGCATCCTGCGGACCGGGCACAGCGTGATCGACACCGCCGCCGGCCGCACGGCGTCGGCGACCGCGTCCACCGTCGTACGGTTCGGCGAGCCGAGCGACGACGAGGTCGCCGCGTACGTCGCCTCGGGCGAACCGCTGCACGTGGCGGGGGCGTTCACCCTGGACGGCCGCTCGGCGCCGTTCATCGACTCCATCGAGGGCGACCACGGCAACGTGATCGGCCTGTCGCTGCCGCTGCTGCGCCGCCTGCTCGGCGAACTGGACCTCTCCGTAACGGATTTGTGGGCCTGAGGCGACCGTGGCCCCGCTGCCGCTCAGGCGGCCGCCGGGGCCGCTGTGTCGCTCACGGGCTCCTCGGCGCCGGGCTCGGGCCCGTACGACAGCAGGGTGAGCACCAGCAGGGCCAGCACGGCCATCATGAACGCGAAGGCGCCCCAGCCCACCAGGCCGACGGTGACCGCGCCGAGGACCCCGTGCACGACCGCGCAGCCGATCAGGGCGATCCGCCCGGCGCGCCCCGGCGACCGGTCACGGACCCCGGCCAGCAGGGCGACCAGCCCGCACAGGACGAGCAGCAGCCCGCAGACCCCGCCCATCACCCAGGTCCCGGCGGACATGACCTTGGGGTCCATGCCGGCGAGCGACATGTTCTGGTTCTCGGTGACCGTGGCCAGGACGGCGTTGATGAGCACGATGCCCACCGCCTCCCCGAACAGCACGAGCGCCGTCACGATCGCGACCGGCCTGCGCATCAGCGTCCCACCCCTGTTACCTCTGGTACGTGCGTAGCGCGGACCCTACTCACCGGTATCCCTTCGGACAAGGGATCGGACGTCCCCGTGCGCCGCGCAAAGAATCCACCGGGCGTTCGTAGGGAGTCCACAAAGAAACGCCGTGAGGCGTTGACCTTCAGGACAGAGACCTGCACCACACCGGATGGTTACTGTGCCGTTGAGGATCCCGGCGTACCGTGGTGCCACAAGGGATTTCACTACTGGGGCAAGCCTCGGATCACACTCCGTGTGGGCAAGCTCACCATTGGGGACGGGTCGTACGGCCGTGTCGGTAGTCCCTAAACTCAGCTTGTTTCGAGGAGGGAGTCATCGTGCGCAAGGTGCTCATCGCCAACCGTGGCGAAATCGCTGTCCGCGTTGCTCGGGCGTGCCGGGACGCGGGGATCGCGAGTGTCGCGGTCTACGCCGAGCCGGACCGGGACGCGCTGCATGTCCGGGCCGCTGACGAGGCGTTCGCCCTGGGCGGTGACACCCCGGCCGCCAGCTATCTGGACATGGCCAAGGTGCTCCAGGCCGCCGCCGACTCGGGGGCGGACGCGATCCACCCGGGTTACGGATTCCTGTCGGAGAACGCGGAGTTCGCCCAGGCCGTCCTGGACGCCGGGCTCACCTGGATCGGCCCGCCGCCGCAGGCCATCCGCGATCTCGGCGACAAGGTCGCGGCCCGGCACATCGCCCAGCGCGCGGGCGCCCCGCTCGTCGCGGGCACCCCGGACCCGGTCTCCGGCTCCGGGGAGGTCGTCGCGTTCGCCGAGCAGCACGGGCTGCCGATCGCGATCAAGGCGGCCTTCGGCGGTGGCGGCCGCGGTCTGAAGGTGGCCCGCACCCTGGAGGAGATCCCGGAGCTGTACGACTCCGCGGTCCGCGAGGCGGTCGCCGCGTTCGGCCGGGGCGAGTGTTTCGTCGAGCGCTACCTCGACAAGCCGCGCCACGTGGAGACCCAGTGCCTGGCCGACTCCCACGGCAACGTGGTCGTCGTCTCCACCCGGGACTGCTCGCTCCAGCGCCGCCACCAGAAGCTCGTCGAGGAGGCCCCGGCCCCCTTCCTGTCGCAGGCGCAGAACGAGGAGCTGTACGCGGCCTCCAAGGCGATCCTGAAGGAAGCCGGCTACGTCGGCGCGGGCACGGTCGAGTTCCTGGTCGGCCTGGACGGCACGATCTCGTTCCTGGAGGTCAACACCCGCCTCCAGGTCGAGCACCCGGTCACCGAAGAGGTCACCGGCATCGACCTCGTACGCGAGATGTTCCGCATCGCGGACGGCGAGGAACTGGGGTACGGCGACCCGGCGGTGCGCGGTCACTCCTTCGAGTTCCGGATCAACGGCGAGGACCCGGGCCGCGGCTTCCTGCCCGCCCCCGGCACCGTCACCACGTTCGCCCCGCCGACCGGCCCCGGTGTCCGCCTGGACGCGGGCGTCGAGTCCGGCTCGGTCATCGGCCCGGCGTGGGACTCCCTCCTCGCCAAGCTCATCGTGACCGGCGCGACCCGCGAGCAGGCCCTCCAGCGTGCCGCCCGCGCGCTCGCGGAGTTCCAGGTCGAGGGCATGGCCACGGCGATCCCGTTCCACCGGGCCGTCGTCGCCGACCCCGCCTTCACCGCGGACCCGTTCACCGTGCACACCCGGTGGATCGAGACCGAGTTCGTCAACGACATCAAGCCCTTCGCCGCGCCCGCCGAGGCGGACGCGGAGGACGAGGCCGGGCGGGAGACCGTCGTCGTCGAGGTCGGCGGCAAGCGCCTGGAGGTCTCGCTGCCGTCCTCGCTGGGCATGAGCCTGGCCCGTACGGGCCTCGCGGCCGGAGCCAAGCCGAAGCGCCGCGCGGCGAAGAAGGCCGGTTCCGCCGCCTCGGGCGACAGCCTCGCCTCGCCCATGCAGGGCACGATCGTGAAGATCGCGGTCGAGGAGGGCCAGGAGGTCAAGGAGGGCGACCTCGTCGTCGTCCTGGAGGCCATGAAGATGGAGCAGCCGCTCAACGCGCACCGCTCCGGCACGGTCAAGGGCCTCACCGCCGAAGTCGGCGCCTCCGTCTCCTCCGGCGCCCTCATCTGCGAGATCAAGGACTGACCGCACAGTGCACCGGCCTGGGGCCCGGTCCGCGTCGTAGGACGCGGACCGGGCCCCTCGCCGTCAGTGGCATCCTGGAACCGACGAGGGGCCGAGGACCAGGACCGAGGGAGGGGCAGGAAGCCATGGCAGGGGCGATCCCGACGGACAGGCACACGGCTGCGGACACGAGCACGGACCGGCCGCCCGTCCGGCCGATGCGCGCGGACGCACGGCGCAACCACGACCGGCTGGTGGGCGAGGCCCGCAGGTCCTTCGCCGAGCACGGCACCGATGCCTCGCTGGAGGACATCGCCCGGCGCGCGGGCGTCGGCATCGGCACCCTCTACCGGCACTTCCCCAACCGGGACGCCCTGATGAACGCGGTCTTCCAGGACGCTCTCCGCTCCCTCCTTGACCGCTCCCGGGAGCTGGCGGCGGCGGAGGCACCGTGCCGGGCGCTGGTGGAGTGGCTGGGCGCGATCGTCACTCATGCGGGTGAGTACCGCGGCCTGGCACACGCCCTGATGTCCGCGTCCCGCGACGGGACCTCGGCCCTCGTCCAGTGCCATCTGCCGCTCCGGGAGGCGGGCGCGGGGCTGCTGAGCCGGGCCCAGGAGAGCGGGTCCGTACGGGCGGACGTCTCCATCGACGACCTGCTCCAGCTGACGAACGCGATCGCGCTGGCGGCGGAGGAGTCGCCGGACGATCCGGAGCTGGCGGACCGGCTGCTGCGGCTGACGCTGCGGGGGCTGAAGTAGCTGCCGCTCAGTCGTCCGGGGGTGTCGTGAGCTCGTTGGTGAGGTCCTGGCCGAGGGCGTCGGCTGCCTTCAGCCGGAAGTCATGGGCCACGAGGCGGGTGTTCATGGTCTGCAAATGCTCGGGGCCCAGTACGCGTTCCTGTACAGCGAGGACGTCCGCCAACAAGGCGGCCGCATCGCCCATCCGGCCCAACTGCCCCAGGGATTGGGCGTAGGCGAAGCGGGCTTCCAAGGTGAAGGGATGTTCCGGGCCGAAGGTGACTCCCCGGCTAGCGAGAATCTCCTCCTGAAGGGACAGGGCTTCATCCGTGCGCCCCGCTCTCATGTACCAGTAGGCCAACCGTGCCACCGCCTTCACAGAGGCGGGGTGTTCTGGGCCGTCGGTCCGTTGGTGGAACGCGACGACCTGCTGCTGCATGGCGACGGCGTCGTCTGGGCGTTCGGCGCTGCCGTAGTAGCGGGCGAGTATCGCCCTCATCAGAACGGTTTCGCTGTCGTCCTCGCCCAAGGTCCGCTCAGATTCCGCCAGCAGCTCTTCCCCCATGGCGACGCTCTCCTCCGGACGGCCGGCGAGATTAAGGCAGTTGGCCATCACAACACGAGCCAGACGGATACTGGGGTGCGACGTTCCGCTCAGGCCCTCGATCCCAGCAAGAACCCGCTCCTCCAGCGGATCGGCTTCCTCGTGCAGCCTGCTCATGCGGTAAGAGAAGGCCAGAAAGCCCGCTGCCGCGAGAGTCTCGGGATGGCGCCACCCCAGCTCGCGCTCAGCGTAGGAAAGATTGCGCTCCATGAGCGGAATCGCGTCCTGATGACGGCTCATCTCCCGGTAGGAGAAAGCAAGACGGTCGCGGGCCAACCGGGTACTGTCGTGGTTCGCGTCGAGATGGCGTTCGTTCTGCTCGATCAGCCACTCGTTGTAGGCGATCGATTCCGTCGCATGGTGGTAGCCCGCGAGGCTTCGCCCGGCCCGATTGAGGACGGGGAGGCTGAGCGGATGCCACAGGTCAGCACCCGCGTGCCGGGCCAGAGCCCCAGTATTGGCGCGTAGGACCACTCCGAGATCCGGAGACACGTCGTCGGAGTCGGGCCAGGCGGCGAGAAGCCCCCGGGCCGCCGAGATGCTCACCGAGATGCCGTACTCCTCGACCACCGTCTCACGGACAGCACGCCCGGTGAGCGCATGGCAGCGCACCGCGCGCAGTTCGTCGCGGGGGTCGCTGGTGATGAGCCCGTACCGGTGCAGGGTCCGCAGGACAGCGTGCGCCTCCTCGGCCGTGACCGGCACCGGAGGGGTCGCCCGCCGCCACCACCGCCTCTTCACGTACGCGCCTTCTCTGAAGTGAGTCAGATACGAGAGCACCGCCTCGGTGTCCCACAGTGCGTGCGGGTGGCCCGCCGGATCGAGAAGAGCGACGAGGGCGAGGGCGGGCTCAGCCAGGCCCTGGGGCTCCGAGCACTGTGCGGCGTCGAGGGAGAGCAGCAGGCCCGTGGCCACCCTGCGGCCGTACCCCTCGGTGTCGCCCTCCGGCGGCAGGAGCTGGTCGAGCCGTCGGCCGCTGTCCCGGAAGCGGTCCAGGTAGACCGCGCAGGGTGTGCCCTGGTTGATCAGGTACGCGGCGGCATGGCCGAGGGCCAGCGGGAGGCAGCCCAGCTCCTGGGCCAGGCCGTCGGCAGCCTCGTCCAGGAGGTGGTCGCAGCCGTCGCCGTGCAGGCGGCCGCTCAGATAGTCGCGCGCCTCCTCCCGGGTGTAGACGTCGACGTCGACCCGCCTCCGCCCGGCGCCGGTGAGACGGGCGTCGTTCAGCCGGGTGGTGGCCAGGGGCCGCCCGACGCCGCCGGCCCGGCTCTCGGGCCACCACTCCTCCATGCCCGCCGGGTCGGTGACGTCGTCGAGGACGATGAACCAGGTGCGGGAGGTCGTCACCAGCCAGGAGAGGAACGCTTCCGCGTCCTCCTCCGGGCGGACGCCCCGCAGGCCCGGCGCGCCGACGAGGGCGGCGGCGTGGGCGTACGCGGCGATGACCTGGTGCACGTCGCTCGCCGGGGCCCACAGCACCAGGTCCGTACCCCCGCGCACGGCCTCAGCCGCGTAGAAGGCGGCGAGTTGGGACTTGCCCACACCACCGCCGCCGGACAGCACCAGGGCCGCCGCGGACTCGGAGGAGACCGTGGCGTCGATCCGCTCCCGCAGCGCGGCCCGTGGCTGGAACGCGGAGGCCAGTGCGGGAATGCGGCCGATCCGCAACGGCCACCGCACCGGCGGGCTCTCGCCGGACGGGTGCAGGTGGTACTGCCGCTGGTCGAAGACCTGGCTGCCCGGGCCGAACGCGTTGTTGCTGACGTCGCGCCCCGCGCCGACCCCGCCGTCACCGGCCCGCACGCGCACCGAAGCGGCGGACAGGAAGTGCTCCTCACCGCCGGGTACGCCAGTGCCATCGGCCGTACCGCGTCGCCTCCGGGGCCACCGAAGCGTCACCGCCGCTCGCTCTCGTCCCCGATCGCGTTGCCGCGGACGTCGCCCGCCGCGCCGATGCCGTCGCGCCCGACCCGCAGGTCCGTGCTGCCCGGCTGCGCAGATGCCGGTCCACGTCGGGGGCGGGAGGACGTCACCCGAGAACCCCGGCCGATGGCGTTGTCGCTGACGTCCCCGCCCGCGACGATGCCGCCGCGTCCGGCCCTCAGGCGGCGCCTGTGCTCTCCGGGACCGCCGGGCCCGCCGGGACGTACCAGCGTCACCACCGCCACCACCAGGGCGATCAGCCCCGCGACGGCGCCCGCCAGACTGGCGGCCCGGTCCGCGGTGTCCATGTCCACCAGGACGGCGACCGCGATCAGCCCTGCCGTCGCCGCGCCCGCCAGGACCGCGACGGCCCACACCGCCGTGCGACCGGCACCCGACACCCCTGCCATGGCAGCCCCCTACAGGCCGAGCAACATGTCCAAGCCCATTGTGTATCAGGGACGTTGAACTGTCGGCACTCAAGCGGAAGGCGTCCGGCCAGGAGCGCGTACAACTCCAAGCTCGTACGGAGCAGGGGGCGTCCGCCCCCGACCGGCCTACCGCCTCCGCAGGTCCGCCACCCGGGCCCGCTGCTCGCCCGGCACGTCCGCCAGCGCGGAGGCGCTGCGCAGCTGCGGCCCGAGGCCGCCGTTCTGCGTACGGCGCTGGCCGGGCAGCGGCATGTCACGGCGGGGCTGACGGCCCGGCGGCGCGCCGTCCCCGCCGGACGCGTCCGCCTCCGGACCGGCCACCGTGATCTCCACGCCCTGGTCCGCCAGGGCCTGTAGCTCGGCGGCAGCGCGCTCGTCGTGGAGCGGCGGCTCGTCGGTCACCAGACGCGTGATGAGTTCCGTCGGCACGGTCTGGAACATGGTGTCCGAGCCGAGCTTCGTATGGTCGGCCAGGACGACCACCTCCGCGGCGGCCTGCACCAGGGCCCGGTCGACGCTGGCCGAGAGCATGTTGGACGTGGACAGGCCACGCTCCGCCGTGAGGCCGCTCCCGGACAGGAAGGCCCGGGAGACCCGCAGCCCCTGGAGGGACTGCTCGGCCCCGCTGCCCACCAGCGCGTAGTTGCTGCCGCGCAGGGTGCCGCCGGTCATGACGACTTCGACCCGGTTGGCATGGGCCAACGCCTGGGCGACCAGCAGGGAGTTGGTGACGACGGTCAGGCCGGGGACCCGTGCGAGCCGGCGGGCCAGCTCCTGGGTGGTCGTACCGGCGCCGACCACGATGGCCTCGCCCTCGCCGACGAGCCCTGCGGCCAGGTCGGCGATGGCCGTCTTCTCCGCGGTGGAGAGATGGGATTTCTGCGGAAAGCCGGACTCCCGCGTAAAACCGCCCGGCAAGACCGCACCGCCGTGCCGGCGGTCGAGGAGTCCTTCTGCCTCCAGTGCCCGCACGTCCCGCCGTACGGTCACTTCGGAGGTCTGGACGACGCGGGCGAGCTCACGGAGCGATACCGCCCCGTTGGCACGCACCATTTCGAGGATCAACTGACGACGTTCTGCAGCGAACACGGAACTGACAGTAACCTGGCCGCCGGTGAGTTTTCAGCAGTTTGCGCCGAATAACAGAAGTTGTACTTCAAAGGGGCCTCCAAGTGGTATAGGAGGCCCCTTTGTTGTTCAGGGGTGATCGTCAAGCGATCACAGCCCCGCCCGGACTGCCGGGGGTTGCCGGGGATTGTCTGGTTTCCCGGAGGCTCAGCTCTCGCCCGTGAGCTTGCGGGTGTGCAACTGCCGGGCCACTTCGGCGATCGATCCGGACAGGGACGGGTACACGGTGAAAGCGTTTGCGATCTGTTCCACCGTCAGATTGTTGTCGACCGCGATCGAGATCGGGTGGATCAGCTCGCTGGCGCGCGGCGCGACCACGCAGCCGCCGACCACGATGCCCGTACCGGGGCGGCAGAAGATCTTGACGAAGCCGTCGCGGATGCCCTGCATCTTGGCGCGCGGGTTGCGCAGCAGCGGCAGCTTCACGACCCGGGCCTCGATCTTGCCCGCGTCGACGTCGGCCTGGCTGTAGCCGACGGTGGCGATCTCCGGGTCGGTGAAGACGTTGGCCGAGACGGCCTTGAGGTTCAGCGGGGCGACCGCGTCGCCGAGGAAGTGGTACATCGCGATCCGGCCCTGCATCGCGGCGACCGAGGCCAGCGCGAAGATCCCGGTGACGTCACCGGCGGCGTAGACACCGGGTGCGCTGGTGCGCGAGACCCGGTCGGTGAGGATGTGCCCGGAGTCCTTGAGCCGGACACCGGCCTCCTCCAGGCCCATGCCCGCGGTGTTGGGGATCGCGCCGACCGCCATCAGACAGTGCGAGCCGGTGATGACCCGGCCGTCGGCGAGGGTCACCTCGACCCGGTCGCCCACCCGCTTGGCGGACTGGGCCCGGGAGCGGGCCATGACGTTCATCCCGCGGCGGCGGAAGACGTCCTCCAGTACGGCCGCCGCGTCCGGGTCCTCGCCCGGCAGCACGCGGTCGCGGGAGGAGACGAGGGTGACGCGCGAGCCGAGCGCCTGGTAGGCCCCGGCGAACTCGGCGCCGGTGACACCCGATCCGACCACGATGAGCTCCTCGGGCAGCTCGTCGAGGTCGTAGACCTGGGTCCAGTTCAGGATGCGCTCACCGTCGGGCTGCGCGTCCGGGATCTCCCGGGGGTGGCCGCCGGTCGCTATCAGCACGGCGTCGGCGGTCAGCCGCTCCTCGGTGCCGTCGGCGGCGGTGACGACGACCTGGCGGGACCCGTCGGCCGCCTGGAGCCCGTCGAGCCGGCCCCGGCCGCGCATCACGCGGGCGCCGGCCCGCGTGACGGAGGCGGTGATGTCGTGGGACTGGGCGAGCGCGAGGCGCTTGACCCGGCGATTGACCTTGCCGAGGTCCACACCGACGACCCGGGCGGCCTGCTCCACGTGCGGGGTGTCGTCGGCGACGATGATGCCCAGCTCCTCGTAGGAGGAGTCGAAGGTGGTCATCACCTCGGCCGTCGCGATCAGGGTCTTCGATGGCACGCAGTCGGTGAGGACCGAGGCCCCGCCGAGACCGTCGCAGTCGACGACGGTCACCTCCGCGCCGAGCTGGGCGCCCACCAGGGCCGCCTCGTAGCCGCCGGGGCCGCCGCCGATGATCACGATCCGGGTCACGAAAAGTCCGCCTCGCGTGGGTGTCATCCCCACGGCCGTCTGCCGCCCCGGCCGGGGGTCCGGGGGATCGCCCCGGGGGAATGCAGTACGTACTCCATTGTCCCGCACCCGCCAAGGAGCTTCGCCCCGGGGCCCTCCATACGGGGACGGGGGCGTTCCCGGCCCCCCGCCGGGCCGGTACGGGTGCTCCCCGGACCCTCCCCCGGCTCCTCCTCCCGTCCTCCCCCGACCGGGGGCTTCGTCACAGGAACCGGCACTCCCGCGACCACCTCCCGTACCCTCGGACCCATGTCGCTCTACGCCGCGTACGCCGGCAACCTCGACGCGCGGCTGATGACCCGCCGCGCTCCGCATTCCCCGATGCGCAGCACCGGCTGGCTCAACGGCTGGCGGCTGACCTTCGGCGGGGAGCAGATGGGCTGGGAGGGGGCGCTGGCCACCGTGGTGGAGGCGCCGCGTTCCCAGGTCTTCGTCGCGCTGTACGACCTGGCGCCGATGGACGAGGACTCCATGGACCGCTGGGAGGGCGTCGGGCTCGACATCTACCGGCGCATGCGCGTACGTGTGCACACCCTGGACGGCGAGGAGCCGGCCTGGATGTACGTGCTGAACGGGTACGAGGGCGGGCTGCCCTCGGCGCGCTATCTGGGTGAGATCGCGGACGCCGCGGAATCCGCCGGCGCACCCCACGACTATGTGATGGAACTGCGCAAGCGCCCCTGCTGACCAGTGCGGACCCGGCCCCCGCCGGACTCTGTCCGCCCTCTCCTCACTCTCTCTTCGTACGAAAGCACGAACACTTCCCCGAGGCCTTTGAGCCTGGTCATCTACGCGCGTAGGGATTCAGCGGTTACGCTCGTCCGCGTGAACGCATCTGTTATTCCGGACAACATCCAGGGCGACCCGCAGGCAGCTGCTGCCGGGGCCGCCGCCCGCCTGCGCGAGCTGACCGGCGCCGAGACCCATGACGTCGCCCTGGTCATGGGCTCCGGCTGGGCTCCCGCGGGCGAAGCACTCGGCGCCCCGGAGGCCGAGTTCCCCGTCACCGACCTGCCCGGCTTCCCGGCCCCCGCCGTCGAGGGCCACGGCGGCAAGGTCCGCTCGTACCGGATCGGCGAGAAGCGCGCGCTGGTCTTCCTCGGCCGCACGCACTTCTACGAGGGCCGGGGCGTCGCCGCCGTCGCCCACGGCGTCCGTACGGCGGTGGCGGCGGGCTGCAAGACCGTCGTCCTGACGAACGGCTGCGGCGGTCTGCGCGAGGGCATGCGCCCGGGCCAGCCGGTGCTGATCAGCGACCACATCAACCTGACGGCCGCCTCCCCGATCATCGGCGCCAACTTCGTCGACCTGACCGACCTGTACTCCCCGCGGCTGCGCGCACTGTGCAAGGAGATCGACGACACCCTCGAAGAGGGCGTGTACGTCCAGTTCCCCGGCCCGCACTACGAGACCCCGGCCGAGATCAACATGGTCCGGGTGCTCGGCGGCGACCTGGTGGGCATGTCTACGGTCCTGGAGGCCATCGCGGCCCGCGAGGCGGGCGCCGAGGTGCTGGGCCTCTCCCTGGTCACCAACCTGGCGGCGGGCCTCTCCGGAGAACCCCTCAACCACGAGGAGGTCCTCCAGGCGGGCCGCGACTCGGCGACCCGGATGGGCGCGCTGCTGGCGAGGGTGCTGGAGCGGATCTGACCCGACCCGGGGCCGCCTCCGCCCGCCCTGCCCCCAGCCCGTCGGCTCCTTCTCCAGCCCGTCGGGCGTTCGGGGACCGGGGTCCGGGGCGGAGCCCCGGTTTCGGGAAGGGGCGGGCAGGGGAACGGCCCGCGCGGCGCCCCCGCCCCGCCCCGGCCCCCACAGCACCACCCGCCCCACGCCCACCCCCGCGCACCACGCACCCGCACCCCGCGTCCCAGAACCTCCGCACCCCCGAAAGGCGGCCCCCGTGCACGACCTCATCGCGCAGGCCAGAACCTGGCTGGCCGAGGACCCCGACCCCGAGACCCGCGACGAGCTGGCCGCGCTCATCGAGGCGGGTGACACCCAGGAGCTCGCCGCCCGTTTCGCGGGCACGCTCCAGTTCGGCACCGCCGGACTGCGCGGGGAGCTCGGAGCCGGGCCGATGCGGATGAACCGGTCCGTGGTGATCCGGGCGGCGGCGGGCCTGGCCGCCTACCTCAAGGCGCAGGGCCACGAGGGCGGCCTCGTCGTCATCGGGTACGACGCCCGCTACAAGTCCGCCGACTTCGCGCGCGACACCGCGGCCGTGATGACCGGCGCCGGACTGCGCGCCGCCGTGCTGCCCCGCCCGCTCCCCACCCCCGTACTGGCGTATGCCATAAGGCACCAGGGCGCCGTGGCCGGCGTCGAGGTCACCGCCAGCCACAACCCGCCGCGCGACAACGGCTACAAGGTCTACCTCGGCGACGGCTCGCAGATCGTGCCCCCGGCCGACGGCGAGATCGCGGCCGCCATCGCCGCGGTCGGCCCGCTGGAAGGCGTGGCCCGCCCGGAGGACGGCTGGCAGACCCTGGGCGACGAGGTCCTGGACGCCTACCTCACCCGTACGGACGCGGTCCTGGCCGCCGGCAGCCCCCGTACGGCACGCACGGTCTACACCGCGATGCACGGCGTCGGCACCTCGGTGCTGACCGCCGCGTTCGCCCGGGCCGGGTTCCCCGCGCCGGTGCTCGTGGCCGAGCAGGCCGAGCCGGACCCCGCGTTCCCCACCGTGGCCTTCCCCAACCCGGAGGAGCCCGGCGCGATGGATCTCGCCTTCGCCACCGCCCGCCGGGCCGCGCCGGACCTGATCATCGCCAACGACCCGGACGCGGACCGCTGCGCGGTCGCCGTGCCCGACACCGCAACGGACGGCGGCTGGCGGATGCTGCGCGGCGACGAGGTGGGCGCGCTGCTCGCCGCGCACCTGGTGGAGCGGGGCGTCACCGGCGTGTTCGCGGAGTCGATCGTGTCGTCGTCACTGCTCGGCCGGATCGCGGAGAAGGCGGACCTCGGGTACGAGGAGACGCTGACCGGCTTCAAGTGGATCGCCCGGGTGGACGGTCTGCGGTACGGGTACGAGGAGGCGCTCGGCTACTGCGTCGACCCCGAGGGCGTCCGCGACAAGGACGGCATCACCGCCGCCCTGCTCGTCGCCGAGCTCGCCTCCGTACTCAAGGAGCAGGGCCGTACGCTGCTGGACCTGCTGGACGATCTGGCGCTGACCCACGGGCTGCACGCCACCGACCAGCTGTCGGTGCGGGTGGAGGACCTGACGGTCATCGCCGACGCCATGGCCCGGCTCCGGGAGCAGCCGCCGACCGCACTGGCGGGCCTCTCGGTCACCTCGGCCGAGGACCTGTCGCGGGGGACGGACAAGCTGCCGCCCACCGACGGGCTGCGCTACCAGCTGGAGGGTGCCCGGGTGATCGTCCGCCCGAGCGGCACCGAGCCGAAGCTGAAGTGCTACCTGGAGGTCGTCGTTCCGGTCGCGGACGCCGCGTCGCTGCCCGCCGCGCGGGAGCGGGGTGCCGAGCTGCTGGCCGGGATCAAGCGGGACCTGGCGGCGGCTGCCGGAATCTGACCGCCCGCCCGACGCCGGAAGGGCCGGTACCCCACCCCAGGGGTACCGGCCCTTCCGCGCTCCAGGAGCGCCGCGCCTCAGCCCGCCGCCCACAGCACCGCGAGCAGCACCGCCCCGACTGCGGCCGGGGCGATCACCTCGTACGCCCAGCGCACCGAGACCCCGGCCGTGCCCTCCGGCGTCGTCCCGCCCGCGCCCTCGGCCAGGTCCCGCAGATCGCGGACGGTCTGGTCGGCGGAGGCGGTGCGCTGGGCGGCGTCGCGGACGTCGGCGCTGACCGACGTGCGGCCGTAGGGGTCGTCGTGGGCCGCGCGGGCCGCCGTGCGGGCGGCGCGCTTGCGGGCGCGCAGGGAGACGGGGATGGCCCACAGCTGGTACTTCGTGCCGTCCTGGGCGAGCAGCTCGGAGGAGTACGAGGCCCTGACGTCGGCGACCTCGGTCCAGGGAAGCTGGATCGTCCGGAACGGGTTGCGGATCCGGATGCGCTCGTCGTTCGCGAACACGGCGGGCCGCAGGGTGAACGCCACGACCAGCGGGACCACGAGGAGCAGCGCGGCCGACGCCAGCCACGGGACCCGGCCCTCGCCCCGGATCATGGCGTCCCCGGCCATCCAGGCGATCAGCAGGATCAGCAGCGCCCCGCAGACCAGCGCGGCCACGGAACGGTAGGTCCGGTCGGCGTGGGGCGGCTCTGCGGGAGGTGTGGGGCTCGTCATGGGGCCGATTGTGCCTGACCGGCGCGGAAGACGGCGGAGCGGCCGCCGTGCCGCCGCGCCCCGGGGCGCGGGACCGGAGGGGCGGGGTGCGGGACGCACGGATCGTCCGGCCCCCTGTACAGGTCGCTACGCGCGTAGATATGCTCCTCTGGTGACCATGCCCACCACTGCTCCCGCATTCTCCGACGCGACCGCGTCCGACAGTGCGCTGCGCCGCTTCCTGTTCGGGCTGCCGGGCGTCGACGCCGTCGGCCTCGAAGCGCGCGCCGCCTCTCTCGGTACCCGCTCGATCAAGACGACGGCCAAGGCGTACGCCATCGATCTCGCCATCTCGATGATCGACCTGACGACGCTGGAAGGCGCGGACACCCCGGGCAAGGTCCGGGCTCTCGCCGCCAAGGCCGTCAACCCCGACCCGACCGACCGCACGACCCCGCGCACCGCGGCGGTCTGCGTCTACCCCGACATGGCGGCCACCGCGGCCGCCGCGCTCGCCGGTTCCGGCGTGAAAGTGGCGTCCGTGGCGACCGCCTTCCCCGCGGGCCGCGCGCCACTGGACATCAAGCTCGCGGACGTCCGCGACGCCGTGGCGGCCGGGGCCGACGAGATCGACATGGTGATCGACCGGGGGGCCTTCCTCTCCGGCCGGTTCCTGAAGGTGTACGAGGAGATCCTCGCCGTGAAGGCGGAGTGCGGCACCGCCCGCCTCAAGGTGATCTTCGAGACCGGTGAGCTGTCCACGTACGACAACATCCGCCGGGCCTCCTGGATCGGGATGCTGGCGGGCGCGGACTTCATCAAGACCTCGACCGGCAAGGTGGCCACCAACGCCACCCCCGCCAACACGCTCCTCATGCTGGAGGCCGTCCGCGACTTCCGGGCGCAGACCGGCGTACAGATCGGCGTGAAGCCGGCCGGCGGCATCCGCACCACCAAGGACGCGGTCAAGTTCCTGGTCCTGGTGAACGAGACGGCGGGCGAGGACTGGCTGGACCCGCACTGGTTCCGGTTCGGCGCGTCCAGCCTGCTCAACGACCTGCTGATGCAGCGCCAGAAGCTCAGCACCGGCCGTTACTCCGGCCCCGATTACGTGACGGTGGACTGATAGCCATGGCATCCGCATTCGAGTACGCACCGGCGCCGGAGTCCCGCTCCGTCGTCGACATCGCCCCCTCCTACGGGCTGTTCATCGACGGCGAGTTCGCCGAGGCAGCCGACGGCAAGGTCTTCAAGACCGTCTCGCCGAGCAGCGAGGAGGTCCTCTCCGAGGTCGCGCAGGCAGGCGCGGCGGACGTGGACCGGGCCGTGAAGGCGGCACGGAAGGCGTTCGAGAAGTGGTCGGCGCTGCCCGGCTCCGAGCGCGCCAAGTACCTGTTCCGGATCGCGCGGATCATCCAGGAGCGCAGCCGCGAGCTGGCCGTCCTGGAGACGCTCGACAACGGCAAGCCGATCAAGGAGACGCGCGACGCGGACCTCCCGCTGGTCGCCGCGCACTTCTTCTACTACGCGGGCTGGGCCGACAAGCTGGACCACGCGGGGTACGGGGCGAACCCCCGGCCGCTGGGTGTGGCCGGTCAGGTCATCCCGTGGAACTTCCCGCTGCTGATGCTCGCGTGGAAGATCGCCCCGGCGCTGGCCACGGGCAACACGGTGGTCCTCAAGCCCGCCGAGACGACCCCGCTGAGCGCCCTGTTCTTCGCGGACATCTGCCGTCAGGCGGGTCTGCCGAAGGGCGTCGTCAACATCCTCACGGGGTACGGGGACGCGGGCGAGGTGCTCGTCTCCCACCCCGACGTCAACAAGGTCGCCTTCACCGGCTCGACCGCCGTCGGCAAGGCCATCGCGCGCTCCGTCGCGGGCACGGACAAGAAGGTCACCCTGGAGCTGGGCGGCAAGGGCGCGAACATCGTGTTCGACGACGCCCCGATCGACCAGGCCGTCGAGGGCATCGTCACGGGCATCTTCTTCAACCAGGGCCAGGTCTGCTGCGCGGGCTCCCGGCTGCTGGTCCAGGAGTCCGTTCAGGACGAGGTGCTGGACGCGCTCAAGCGGAGGCTGGCCACGCTGCGCCTGGGCGACCCGCTGGACAAGAACACCGACATCGGCGCGATCAACTCCGCCGAGCAGCTGGCCCGGATCACCGCGCTCGTCGAGACCGGCGAGGCGGAGGGCGCGGAGCGCTGGAGCGCCCCCTGCGAACTGCCGTCGTCGGGTTACTGGTTCGCGCCGACCCTCTTCACCAACGTCACCCAGGCCCACACGGTCGCCCGTGACGAGATCTTCGGCCCGGTCCTCTCCGTGCTCTCGTTCCGCACCCCGGACGAGGCGGTCGCCAAGGCCAACAACAGTCAGTACGGCCTCTCGGCGGGCATCTGGACGGAGAAGGGCTCCCGCATCCTCGCGGTGGCGAACAAGCTCCGCGCGGGCGTCGTCTGGGCCAACACGTTCAACAAGTTCGACCCGACGTCGCCGTTCGGCGGATACAAGGAGTCGGGCTTCGGCCGCGAGGGCGGCCGCCACGGCCTGGAGGCGTACCTCGATGTCTGACCAGAACCGACTTGGCGTCTTCAAGACCTACAAGCTGTACGTCGGGGGCAAGTTCCCCCGCTCCGAGAGCGGCCGGGTGTACGAGGTGACCGACTCCAAGGGCCAGTGGCTCGCCAACGCGCCGAAGTCCTCCCGCAAGGACGCGCGCGACGCGGTCGTGGCCGCGCGCAAGGCGTTCGGCGGCTGGTCGGGGGCGACCGCGTACAACCGCGGCCAGGTCCTCTACCGCGTCGCGGAGATGCTGGAGGGCCGCAAGGAGCAGTTCGTCCGCGAGGTCGCCGCATCCGAGGGGCTGTCGAAGTCCAAGGCGGCTGCCGTCGTCGACGCGGCGATCGACCGCTGGGTCTGGTACGCGGGCTGGACCGACAAGATCGGCCAGGTCGCGGGCGGGGCCAACCCGGTCGCGGGCCCCTTCTTCAACCTCTCCACCCCCGAGCCGACGGGCGTCGTCGCGGTCCTCGCACCGCAGGAGTCGTCGTTCCTCGGCCTGGTCTCGGTGATCGCCCCGGTCATCGCCACCGGCAACACCGCAGTCGTCATCGCCTCGGCCGACGCGCCGCTGCCCGCGCTCTCGCTGGGCGAGGTGCTGGCCACCTCGGACGTGCCCGGCGGCGTGGTCAACATCCTGTCCGGCGCCACGGCGGAGCTCGCCGCTCCGCTCGCCGCCCACCAGGACGTCAACGCGATCGACCTGACCGGCGCGGACGCCGCGCTCGCGAAGGAGCTGGAGATCGCGGCGGCGGACAACCTCAAGCGCGTACTGCGTCCACAGCCTGTGGACGCGGACGACGCGTCGGCCGCCACGGACTGGCTTGCCTCCCCCGGCACGCAGCGCCTGACGGCGTTCCTGGAGACCAAGACGGTGTGGCACCCGACGGGCGCGCTGGGCGCGGCGGGCTCCTCGTACTGACGTAGGTCACGCGCTGACGTACATCACCTGGTCCCCGAGCGGGGCCGCTCCCTCGGGCGATCCGGAGGGAGCGGCCCCGTTTTGCTCGTCGCCCGGTGTTTCAGCCCGTGACCAGGCGGGTCACCGACCCCACCACCGGCAGGTCGCTCAGCGCCCCGCCGCTGGTGATCGGGTCGGTCACGACGGCCGTGGTCACCGGCTTGAAGTCGGCGATCTGCGTCCCCACGGCGTTGTCCAGCGGGTCGACCCCGGTCCCCGCGAGCGGGTCCAGCTGGAGGTCGGTGACCGGGGCGATGCCGCTGGCCAGCGAGGTCCCGAGCGCGCTCGTCACGGCCGGCGCGGCCGTCTCGGAGACCGCCTGGAGGGCGGAGACGCCCTGCTCCGGGGCCTCGGCGGCCGCGGGCAGCTGGACGGCCTGCGCGGAGCCCGCACCGGCCCCCAAGGCCGCCCCCAGCGCGGAGACGGTGAGACCGGCGCGCAGCAGGACGCGACGTTGGGGCTTACGTGCATGAAGTGCCATGTTTTCCACCTGATCGAGCCTGGTCGGGTAGTCGTCCGTACGCGCAGAGTAGTTGAGGTGTGATGCTCGATACCAACGAAGGACCCGAGGGATCCCCTGCGCGGGTCAATGCCTCACACTTCTGTTCTGTGAGTTCCCAACCGATCCCGACCCGCGTCGTGCTGCTCGCGGGCCCCTCCGGCTCCGGCAAGTCCTCCCTCGCCGCCCGCACCGGTCTGCCGGTGCTGCGCCTGGACGACTTCTACAAGGAGCACGACGACCCGACACTGCCCCGGGTCCCCGGCTCCATGGACATCGACTGGGACGCGGCGGGGTCCTGGGACGCGGACGCGGCGGTGGCGGCCATCGCGGAGCTGTGCCGGACCGGACGTACGGACGTTCCCGTCTACGACATCGCCTCCAGCTCCCGCACGGATCACGAGACCTTCCGCATCGAGCACTCGCCGCTCTTCGTGGCCGAGGGCATCTTCGCGGCGGACATCGTCGAACGCTGCCGGGACCTGGGCCTGCTGGCGGACGCGCTGTGCCTGCGCGGCCGCCCGTCCACGACGTTCCGGCGCCGACTGGCGCGCGATCTGCGCGAGGGCCGCAAGTCGGTGCCGTTCCTGCTGCGGCGCGGCTGGCGGCTGATGCGGGCCGAGCGGCACATCGTGGCCCGCCAGACGGCCCTGGGGGCGCACCCCTGCGGCAAGGACGAGGCACTGGGACGCCTGGCCGCCGCGAGGGTGGGGCAGCGCCGCCGTACGCCGGTGGAGGCGCCCGCCCCGGAGTAGGGGGCGCCCCGGATCGGGGCGGCAGGAGCGTTCCGGGCTTCTCGGGGAGACCGCCGCTGTCCCGCCCCGTATCCAGCACCTACCGCACATCCCTCCCGGGAACGGGAGTTCGCCCGGTCGGCCTCTGTGCATCGCCCCGTGTCTTCGCCCTACTCCCCCGGGACTGGACCGGCCAGTCCGTTCTCCCAGGTCCAGGCGGCGATGCCCACGCGGTTACGGGCCTTCAGCTTGGCCTGGACGTTGGCGATGTGGGTCTTGGCGGTGCCCGCCGAGATGAAGAGCTTCTCGCCGATCTCGGCGTTGGTGAGGCCCTCGGCGACCAGCCGGGCGATCTCGGCCTCCCGGGCGGTGAGAGGCGACGGGGCCGTGGGCGCCGCCGGGGCGGAGGTGGGGGCAGGCGCGGGAGCGGGGGCGAGGGTCCGGAGCAGCCGGACCGTGATCTGAGGACTGATGAGGACGTCCCCGGCCATCGCCGCCCTGACCCCCTCGATCAGCAGCCCGGGGCCCGAGCGCTTGAGCAGGAACCCGCAGGCGCCGTCGGCCAGTGCCGTGCGTACGTAGTCGTCGTGGTCGAAGGTGGTGACGACGAGGACGCGCATCGGGTCGGGTACGCCGGGGCCTGCGAGGTGCCGGGTGAGTTCGAGGCCGTCCAGCCCGGGCATCCGGATGTCGGCGAGGATCAGGTCGGGCCGCAGGGTGCGGGCGAGGTCGACGGCGGTGAGGCCGTCCGCCGCCTCACCGACCACGGTCATGTCGGGCTGCGAACCCAGAATCAGGCGGAAGCCGCTGCGTACGTCCTCCTGGTCGTCGGCGATCAGGATGCGGGTCGGGCCGTTGGGCGTCATCGTGGGGCCCCTTTCGGGAGAGTGGCGGGAAGGACGGCGGCGAGCTGCCAGCCGCCGTCGCCGTGCGGCCCCGCCGAGAGGGTGCCGCCGAGGGCCTGTGCGTGCTCGGTGAGAGCGGGGAGGCCCAGGCCTCCCCGGGAGGCGCGGCGGCGAGCCGGGGCGGGGCGGGCACCGCGGTCGTTGGTGACCCGGATCTCCACAGTGGTGGCCGTGGGCATGAACACGACCGTGGCGCGAGATGCGCCGGGGGCGTGCCGGCGAATGTTGGTCAGCGCTTCGACGACGATGCGATACGCGGCGGATCCCGCCTCGCGGGAAAGCATCTCCACAACCCCCGCAGGCAGGTCCAGATGCGCCTCGGTGGCCCCTGCCGAGGTGAAGTTCTCTATCAGCGAAGGCAGTTGGGATACGTCGGGGAGCGGCTCGGTGGTGGGAGTCTCCGGACCGTGCAGCATCTGCACCGTCCGGTCCATCGCGGCCAGGGCGCTCAGGCCCGCCTTCTCGATGCGCTCCAGGGCGAGCATCGCCTGGGCGACGTCGGTGGCGGCGACGAAGCGGGCCGCCTGGGCCTGGACGACGATCCCGCTGATGTCATGGGCGACGAAGTCGTGCAGGTCACGGGAGAGCTGAAGACGCTGGGCGCTGCGGGCCTCGGCCACCGCGCTCCGGCGACGCGCTTCCTGGCGGCGGGGGTAGGCGCCGGCCGCCACCGCGGCGGCCACGGGAAGCAGCCAGAAGGTGGCGATTCCGACGGATTCCAGGAAGGACTCACCGGCGACCAGCGTCAACGGCCAGAGGGTCACCGCGAGGGCGGTCAGCGGGAGGACCGCTTTGAGTTCGCGCAGGGGTGACCAGCGGGTGACCACGGCCAGGAGGACCAGCAGGAAGGCGGCCTCCGCCAGCTTCCAGCCGGAGCCCGGACCACCCTTCGGCAGGGCGAAGCTGGTGATCAGGGAGAGGGCGGCGCAGACCGCGACCGGACGGGCGAGGCGGCCGAGGCGCTGACGAACCGTGGCACGGGGGCGAGCGACGGCCCACACCAGCGTGCCCGCGGCCGCGAGCGACGGCAGAGCGCCAAGCACCCTGACGGCGGAGCCGGTTGATTCCCACATGGTGATCAGCGTACGGGTGTGCGAGGTGGCGACGCCCTCTGCCGAACGGCAGAGGAGGGCCAGGACACGGCACGACCTTTGTGCCGATCGGCGGATGGGATCAAGGGGTGCCGGGGGGTGAAGCTTGAGCCGTTCAACCGACCACGAACCACAAACCCCCTCCAGAAAGCGGGAGTTCCTCATGCGCAAGACCGCAATCGGTGCCACAGCAGCCATCGCCGTCCTCGCCGGGCTGGTCGCGGCCGGGCCCGCTCCCGCAGCCCCGGCCGCGTCCGCCGAATGGAAACCGGCGAAGACGGCGAGCGTCCATGGGACGGCTCGCATCTCCTACATCGAATCTCCCGACGACGACATCCGCTTCACCATCCATGCCCGGCAGGCGCCCTTCACCCGGCCGATACCTCCCGACGCCCCCCGGGGACTGGCCACAGACGCCCGGGGCACGCTGAAGTTCTCCCACACCACCCCGAGCGGGGCCAGGGGATGGGCGGTGGCCCAGGTGGACTGCCTGGTCACCAGCGGCCGAACGGCGACCCTGACCGCGGTCGTGACGAAGTCGAACGTCGAGAAGGCCGGTGCCCGGCTGGGCATCAGCGTCCAGCAGGGCGGCAAGGGTGAGCCGGACCGGCTCGGCTTCTCCTGGGGGGTGGTGAACGTCGACCCGGGGAACGTGGACGAGAACGGCGGGCTTGTACGGCCGCGGACCGGCACGTGCATGGCCCCCGCACCGTTCACGACCGTCATCAAGGGCGGGTTCAAGGTGGTCCACGCCGAGATCACCAAGTCACCCGCGCGGCCCGAGGCGGCGACCCGCCGTGGCTGACACCCTGGTCGCCGGGACGCCCGTCACGGCCGCACCCCGAGTCCCCCGTGCCATCCGCCTGGCGGCGCACGCCGCCGCGCTGACCCTCGTGCCTTCCGGGCTGTGGCGCATCGCCATCGCCCTGGGCTGGGACTCCGGATTCAGGGACGAGTTCCTCCACCCGGAGAACTTCCCCGGCGCCGCGTCCTTCTACCTCATCGGCCTCAGCCTGCTGGCCGAGGCGTTCGGACTGCTCACCCTGGGTCTGATCCACAGATGGGGCGAGGAACTGCCGCACTGGGTACCAGCCCTGGGCGGCCGGAGAATCCCCGTCATGGCGGCGGTGATCCCCGCTTCGCTCGGCGCGGCGCTCGTCACCCTCATCACGGTGTCCGGTGCGTTCTCCTGGAACAGTGTGGAGAACATGCGTGCCCCTGGTTCCCCGGAGGGCGGCCTCTACTGGCTGATGACCGCCTGCTATCTCCCCCTGCTGGCCTGGGGCCCGCTGCTCGCTGTAGTCACGGCGGCCTACTACCGCCGTCGCCGTCGGGGGCGCTGAGCCCCACCGTCCGCCGGTTCGGACACTCACGGCGACCAGCCCTGCGTTCCGGTGGCGGCCCGACCGAGATGCCACACAGCCCGCGCCAGGTGCAGCGTCGGCCACACGGACAGCGGGGTCGTACAGGCCCCCCGGCCCGTACGACCCCGCTGTGTTTTCCGTTCCCCCGTGGCCCCCGTCTCCCCCGAAGCGACGGCCGTTTCCCGTGTCCCCCGTGTTCCCCTTGGGTCCCCTCGGTCCCCGCTTTCCGCTCCCCCGTGCTTCCCCCGGCCCCCGCCTCCCCCGAAGCGGAGGGCCTCTGCCTCAGGCCACCAGCTCGCCGAAGGACTCCTGCTCGTCACGTCCGAAGCTGAGGACCTCGTCCTCGCGCAGCCGGCGCAGGGAGCGCCAGATGCTCGACTTCACCGTGCCGACACTGATGTCGAGGATCGACGCGATCTCCGGGTCGGTGCGGCCCTCGTAGTACCGCAGGACCAGCATCGTGCGCTGAAGTTCGGGCAGCCGGGCGAGCGCCTGCCACAGCACCGCCCGCAGCTCCGTGCCACGCATCGCGTCCGTGTCGCCCACCGTCTCCGGCAGCTCCTCGGTCGGGTATTCGTTCAGCTTGCGCCTGCGCCAGGCGCTGATGTGCAGATTGGTCATGGTGCGGCGCAGATAGCCGCCGACCGCCGCCTTGTCGCTGATCCGGTCCCACGCCCGGTACGTCGAGAAGAGGGCGCTCTGGAGCAGGTCCTCGGCCTCGAACCGGTCGCCGGTCAGGTGGTAGGCGGTTGCGTACAGGGAGGCCCGCCGCTCCTGGACGTAGGCCGTGAACACCGCTTCGGCGTCCGCGTCCTCCGTCCGGGCTCCGCGATCCCCCGTGACCTCCCCGTACGCGCTTCCCCCGTTACCCCCCGTGTTCTCCCCCGTGGGTGCGTCAACCACCGTCATGTACGACTTGCGCATCTGCTCCGCAGTCGACGGATGCTGACGCCCGACGCCCCGAACGCACCCCCGCACGTTCGTGGCACCGGACTTCTCGGTGCTCCGGCCGAAGTCGTGGAGACGCGTGACAACTGCGCTTGAGCTGGTGCTGTGCAGTGCGTTCATCTCGCGCCCCCTATCGGTGGAGTCCGTTCGTTCCCTGTGCCAAAGAGCTTGCCGGGGCAGTTTCATGGCACTGTCCTCCGACTGTCACAGGCCTGTCACAGGGGCGGTTGTGACCGTGCCCCGGGAAGGGGACCGGGCCACAGGTCGAACTGAAGCGCCACCATGGGCCAGAATGACGTCCGTGCCTTTCCTGTTGCTGATCGAGGACGACGACGCCATCCGCACGGCCCTCGAACTCTCGCTGTCACGCCAGGGCCACCGTGTGGCCACCGCGGCGACGGGAGAGGACGGCCTTGAGCTGCTGCGTGAGCAGCGGCCCGACCTGGTCGTGCTGGACGTCATGCTGCCCGGGATCGACGGTTTCGAGGTGTGCCGGCGTATCCGGCGCACCGACCAGCTGCCGATCATTCTGCTGACCGCGCGCAGCGACGACATCGACGTCGTCGTGGGACTGGAGTCCGGCGCGGACGACTATGTGGTCAAACCCGTCCAGGGCCGGGTGCTGGACGCCCGGATCCGGGCCGTGCTGCGCCGCGGGGAGCGCGAGTCGACCGACTCCGCGACCTTCGGGAACGTGGTCATCGACCGCTCCGCCATGACCGTGACCAAGGACGGGGAGGACCTCCAGCTCACGCCGACCGAGCTGCGGCTCCTGCTGGAGCTGAGCCGCCGGCCGGGCCAGGCCCTGTCCCGGCAGCAGCTGCTGCGCCTGGTCTGGGAGCACGACTACCTGGGCGACTCCCGGCTGGTGGACGCCTGCGTGCAGCGGCTGCGCGCGAAGGTGGAGGACGTGCCGTCCTCGCCGACCCTGATCCGTACGGTGCGGGGCGTGGGCTATCGGCTGGACTCGCCTCAGTGACCGAAACCGCCAAGCGGTCCCTGCGTGCGGGGCTGCGCTGGACCAGTCTGCGGCTGCGTCTGGTCGTGGTGTTCGCGCTGGTGGCGCTGACCGCCGCGGTGTCCGCGTCGGGCATCGCGTACTGGCTCAACCGTGAGGCCGTGCTGACCCGTACGCAGGGCACCGCGCTCGACGACTTCCGGCGGCAGATGCAGGACACTGCGGCGACGCTGCCGGAGCGGCCCACCAAGGACGACCTCCAGCGGGCGGCGGCGCAGATGGCCAGCGACAGTCCCGGCTACAGCGTGCTGCTGGAGGACGAGCGCGAGCGCGGCAAGCCGATCGTCGGCTACTCCGACCTCGACACGTTCACCCTGGCCGACGTGCCGGACTCACTGCGCGGGCAGGTGGCCCGCAAGCAGCCGCTGACGGCGAGCAACGAGCACGAGTACCACCTGTTCTGGCAGCGTACGAGCATCGCCGGCACGCCGTATCTGGTCGCGGGTACGCGGATCATCGGCGGCGGCCCGACCGGGTACATGCTCAAGTCCCTCGACCAGGAGCGGCAGGACCTCAACTCGCTGGCCTGGTCGCTGGGGATCGCGACGGCCCTCGCGCTGGTCGGCTCGGCGCTGCTGGCGCAGGCCGCCGCGACGACGGTGCTGCGGCCCGTGCAGCGGCTGGGCGACGCGGCCCGCAAGCTCGGTGAGGGCAAGCTCGACACCCGGCTCGTGGTCTCCGGCACGGACGAACTGGCAGATCTCTCCCGTACGTTCAACAAGACCGCGAGCTCGCTGGAGAAGAAGGTCGCGGACATGAGCGCCCGGGAGGAGTCGAGCCGCCGGTTCGTCGCCGACATGTCGCACGAGCTGCGCACCCCGCTGACCGCGATCACCGCGGTGGCCGAGGTGCTGGAGGACGAGGCGGACAGCCTCGACCCGATGATCGCGCCCGCCGTGCATCTGGTGGTCAGCGAGACCCGGCGGCTGAACGACCTGGTGGAGAACCTGATGGAGGTGACCCGCTTCGACGCGGGCACGGCCCATCTGGTGCTGGACGACGTCGACGTCGCCGACCAGGTCACGGCGTGCATCGACGCCCGGGCCTGGCTGGACGCGGTGGACCTGGACGCGGAGCGGGGCACGATGGCCAGGCTCGACCCGCGCCGGCTCGATGTGATCCTGGCCAATCTGATCGGCAACGCCCTCAAGCACGGGGGTTCGCCGGTGGGGGTCCGGGTGCGCACCGACGGCGATGAGCTGGTCATCGAGGTACGGGATCACGGTCCGGGCATCCCGGAGGAGGTCCTGCCGCACGTGTTCGACCGGTTCTACAAGGCCAGTGCCTCCCGGCCGCGGTCGGAGGGCAGCGGTCTCGGGCTCTCCATCGCCATGGAGAACGCGCACATCCACGGCGGTGACATCACGGCGGCGAACTCCCCGGACGGCGGGGCCGTCTTCGAGCTGCGGCTGCCGCGCGACGCGGGGAAGCTGACGCGGCCGGACGACGGCGACGCGGAGGGCCGGGACGATGACGTGGACGGGGGCGGGGCGACGTGAAGCTCGGCGATGGCACCTGCCCGCACGGTCCGCTTCGGTGCGGCCCGCGTGGTCCGCGGCGTACGGCGGCCGCGCTGGCCGCTCTGCTGGCCGCCGCGGCGCTGGTCTCCGGCTGCGGAATCCGTACGACGACGGTGCCGGTGGACGCGGGGGCCGCGCCCTCGCGGGTGCCGTGCCGGCTGACCGCGTCGGACGTCACGGCCCGGTCTCCGGACAGTGTGACGGCCGAGGTGTATCTGGTGTGTGCCTCGCAGCTGGTGACCGTGGACCGTGAGGTGGCACAGGGCACGGTCGGCTCCGACCGCCTCAAGGCCGCTCGGGCGCTGCTGAAGGAGGTCCAGCAGGCGCCGCCCGAGAGCGAGCGGCGGGCCGGGTTCTCCACGGCGGTCCCGGCGGGCCTGCGGGTCGATCCGGCGCGGGCGAACGACCCGGCGGGCACCCTGCGGCTGAGCAGCCAGCCGGAGGATCTGTCGGCGGAGGCGCTGGCCCAGCTGGTGTGCACGTACGCGGAGAGCGAGACGCTTCAGACGGATGGCTCGGTGGTCCTGGGCGGCCCCGGGGCCTACCCGCCGCGCGCCTACCTCTGCACCTCGCAGACGAAGGCCCGGCCGCAGGACCCGACCACTCCGGACGCGCTCCGACTGGACTGAACCGGCACCCCGGGCTGACGGGCGGATGTCCGGTCCGGGTCCGTCCGGGCAGCCGCACCACGCAGCCGCACCGGGCGGCCGGGAAAGTCACGGAACCGATCCTGCCGGTCGGAACGTCTTGGTGGGCGTGCGTCAAGGTTCGGACGGTCAGACCGTCATCCACTTCCGCGCGGCGGGGGTCACGCTCCTCCTCGCGCATCTGCTGCTCGTCGGGTGGCTGACGATGCGCCCGCTGGACGTGCCCTGGATCGCGGCCGCGAATTTCGAGCCGTTCGCCGGGATCAGAGCGGACCTCGCGCTCGGCCGGGCCGAGGCCGCCCGCCGGATCGGCGGTGCGCTGCTCCTGCTGGCCCCGCTCGGTGTGCTGCTGCCGATGGCCGGCGGGCGGATCTTCGTCTCCCCCTGGGTCTCGCTGCTGCGCACGGTCACCGCGGGGGCCCTGATCTCGCTGGCGATCGAGCTGGGCCAGACCGGGGTGCCCGGTCAGATCGTCGACGTCGACTCGGTGCTGCTGAACACCACCGGGATCGCGCTGGCGCATCTCCTGGTCGTACCGGTCTGCCGGGCGCGGCTGCGCCGCCGGGGGCTGCCGGGGGTACGGGACCTCCCCCGGTACCACCAGGAGACCCGCCTCAGGGACGAGGCCCCTCAGGGGTCGACCCCGACGATTACCGGGGTCGGTATCGCCCCGTAGAGCGATGCTTTGTCCCCCTTCGCCGCGGCACCATGGATACATCGGGAGCACAACAGGCTGCTCCCTCGGCAACGCTTCGCGAAGGAGCCCACCATGGCCGCACTGGTCCGCCCCACTGAAGGCCGCATGATCGGCGGCGTGTGCGCGGGACTCGCCCGGCGCTTCGGCACGTCGGCCGGCACGATGCGCGTCATCTTCGTCGTCTCCTGCCTGCTGCCCGGCCCTCAGTTCCTCATCTACCTGGCGCTCTGGGCGCTGCTGCCCTCGGAGAAGTCCGCCTCGTCCGCTTCGGCCTGGTGACGCGCCGCGCGACGGGGAGCGGAAACGCGCGGTGGGGCGCACACCCTGGGTCAGGGTGTGCGCCCCACCGGCATGCGCGGGTGCGGATCAGCCGCCGAGCGGGATTCCGTTGGCGGAGAGGCCCTGGGTGGGCAGTCCGCCGAGGAGACCGGTGACCGGGGCGGCCGCGTCGGTGGCGTCGCCGCCGAGGACCTTGTCGACGGTGTCCTGGACCGGGGCGTGCTGGACGGACTGCGCGACGGTGTCCAGCGCCATCGTCGAGACGGGGAGGGCGCCGGCCGCGGTGTCGAGCGGCAGGGAGGGAGCCGCGGAGGCGCTGCCGGCGGCGGCAGCGGCGAAAGCGGCACCGAGAGCGGCGACACCGAGAGTCTTGGCAGCAGACTTCTTCATGGAGAATTCGTCCTTGGGGAAGGGGATGTGAGCGGCTCTGCAAGCTAGCCATCCCGCCGCCCGCTCCGCAAACATCCCGACACGCGGAAAGCGGCCGGGAATATGCCTCCCGACCGCTTCCCGCATGGGGAGGATCAACCGGCGGACACCGAAGATCCGCTGGTCACAGCGGTCTGGCGGAAAAGCCACTCGGACTTCAGCTCCGCGTAACCGGGCTTGACGACGTCATTGATCATCGCGAGACGTTCGTCGAAAGGAATGAAAGCTGATTTCATCGCATTGACTGTGAACCACTGCATGTCGTCGAGCGTGTATCCGAAGACCTCGGTCAGCCGCTCGAATTCCTGGCTCATGGTCGTGCCGCTCATCAGCCGGTTGTCCGTGTTCACCGTGATGCGGAAGTGCAGCTTGCGCAGCAGCCCGATCGGGTGCTCGGCGTAGGAGGTCGCGGCCCCGGTCTGGAGGTTGGAGGTCGGGCACATCTCCAGCGGGATGCGCTTGTCCCGCACATAGGAGGCGAGGCGGCCGAGGGTGACCGAGCCGTCCTCGGCGACCTCGATGTCGTCGATGATCCGGACCCCGTGACCGAGCCGGTCGGCGCCGCACCACTGGAGGGCCTGCCAGATCGACGGCAGCCCGAAGGCCTCGCCCGCGTGGATGGTGAAGTGGTTGTTCTCCCGCTTGAGGTACTCGAACGCGTCGAGGTGGCGGGTGGGCGGGAAGCCGGCCTCGGCGCCCGCGATGTCGAAGCCGACGACGCCCTGGTCGCGGTAGCTGTTGGCCAGCTCGGCGATCTCCAGCGCGCGGGCCGCGTGCCGCATCGCGGTGAGCAGGGCGCCGACGCGGATGCGGTGGCCGTTGGCGCGGGCGATGCGCTCGCCCTCGCGGAAGCCCGCGTTGACCGCCTCGACGACCTGTTCGAGGGTCAGGCCGCCCTCCAGGTGCTGCTCGGGGGCGTAGCGGATCTCGGCGTAGACGACACCGTCCTCGGCGAGGTCCTCGGCGCACTCGGCAGCCACCCGGAACAGCGCGTCACGGGTCTGCATGACGGCACAGGTGTGGGCGAAGGTCTCCAGATACCGCGGCAGCGAACCGGAGTCGGCGGCCTCGCGGAACCAGATGCCGAGCTTGTCGGTCTCGGTCTCGGGGAGGGAGTCGTAACCCTGCGCGCGGGCCAGCTCGATGATCGTGCCCGGCCGAAGGCCGCCGTCGAGATGGTCGTGGAGCAGCACCTTGGGGGCGCGCCGGATCTGGTCGGAATCAGGGACATTCGGGGTCTGGCTCGTCATCTGGGCACTCTAGCGCCTACGCGCGTAGAGCACCCGTCGACGCCTTCTGTCGATGCGTAACAGTGACCGGGAAGTCGGGTGGAGTACACCCGCTCTTCTGAGACTGTTCTGTCATGGGACAGCGTGCACTCCCCCTGACACCCCCCAGGCTGGGGCGGGCCGTACAGACGACCGGAGCACCGTACGAGGTCAGCGGCGTGGTTCTGCTGCTCCCGGACGGGGAGGCCGACTCACGGCGCCGCCCCTCCACCCTGTCGTACGCGGCACAACTGCCGTTCGCCCGCGCCCTGGCCCGGGCCGGGGAGGGTGACGGGCTCGCGGTACACGTGCTGCGCTACCGCTGCCGGGGCTGGAACGCGGACGACGAGCACCCGGTCCGGGACGCCGTGTGGGCCGCCGACGAGGTCCAGCGGCGCTACGGGGACGTACCGGTGTGCCTGGTCGGCCACGGGATGGGCGGCCGGGCCGCGCTGCGGGCCGCCGGGCACGGGGCGGTCAACTCCGTCCTGGCGATGGCCCCGTGGCTGCCGGAGCACTCCGCGGCCGCCCCGGAGCCGGTGAAACAGCTGACGGGGCGCAGGGTGTTGATCGTGCACGGCACCAACGACGAGCACACCGACCCGGAGCTGTCGTACCGGCTGGCCGAGCGGGCGAAGAAGTCCAACCGGGACACCTGCCGCTTCGAGGTCCACTCCGACGGGCACGCACTGCGCCAGCACCGGTCCGAAGTGGTGGCGCTGGCCGCCGACTTCGTGCGCGGCTCGCTGTTCGCCCGGTCCTACGCCCGCCCGGTCGCGGACGCGCTGGCCGCACCGCCGCCGCTGGGGCTGCGGATGCCGCTGGCGGCGGGGTTCGGGCGGTCGCTGCGGCACTGAGGCGGGTGCCGGGCAGTCGTACCCCACGACGCTGCAGGGCACCTCTCCGACCACGGTGGCCCGCACGACCTGCCGGGTGAGCGGGGCGGTGGATGAAGTATGAGCCAACGGAACATTCATTCCATTTCGGATAGAGGGGCGAACCGCGCCCGGGCCTCCCCCTCAGTCCGGCAGCAGGTTCCCCCGGCGCGAGAGCAGGAACCGCTTGAAAGCCGCGACCGGCGGGGTGTCGGGGTGCCCGTCCAGCCAGGCGACCCCGATCTCGCGGGCCGCGCGCGGGGCCGTCACCGTCAGCTCGACGACGCCCGGCCGGGCCACCGCGGGCGGCGGCAGCAGGGCCACACCGAGCCCGGCGGCGACCAGTCCGCGCAGGGTCTCCGCCTCCTCGCCCTCGAAGGCGACGCGCGGGGTGAAGCCCGCCTGGGCACAGAGGTCGTCGGTGATGCGGCGCAGCCCGTAACCGGGCTCCAGGGTCACGAACGTCTCGTCGGCGGCCTCCGCGAGGCGGATGCGGCGGCGCGAGGCGAGGCGGTGGTCGTCCGGGACCACCAGGCGCAGCCGCTGTTCGTCGAGGCGGCGGGTGACCAGGTCGGGGGCGTCGGGCACGGGCGAGGTGAGGCAGAGGTCGAGACCGCCCGCGCGCAGCCGTTCGATCATCGCCTCGCCGTAGTTCTGCACGAGCTGGAAGCGGACCCTCGGGTGGTCGACCCGGAAGGCGCGGATCAGGGCGGGCACGGTCTCGGAGCCCATGGTGTGCAGA
Source organism: Streptomyces durocortorensis (assembly GCF_031760065.1). NCBI lineage: Bacteria > Bacillati > Actinomycetota > Actinomycetes > Kitasatosporales > Streptomycetaceae > Streptomyces > Streptomyces sp. C11-1. The sequence continues at coordinate 4,703,440 of NZ_CP134500.1, read as the reverse complement.
AAGCCGAAGGAGACCCGGCCCGCCGTCGGGTCGGCGTCCGCGCGGACCGAGTCGGCGGCCTTCTCCACCTCGGCCAGGGCCCGTTCCGCCGAGCCGAGGAAGGTGCGGCCCGCCGGAGTGAGCGAGACGGTACGGCCCTTGCGGGCGAACAGGGCGACGCCCAGGTCCGCTTCGAGCCGGACCATGGCCCGCGAGAGCGTGGACTGCGGGACGCCGAGCTCGTGCGCGGCGCGGGTGACGTGCTCGTGGCGGGCGACCGCCTCGAAGTACGCGAGGCGGGGGGCGAGGACTGCCCGGATGTCTTCTTCGTAACTACTTGGTGACAGCCGAGGTCCTGAGCTGCGTTCATGCGCCATGGGATTGATTATGACGGTTTCGTGCATTGGACGCATGAAACCGGTCCGTCTACTTTCGACGTATGCCTCCCGCTGATACCGGGGCATCCACCGTCGTGGTGGGTGCCTCCGACCCGTCGTCCCCCGTCACCACCACTGCCGCTCCCGCCGCCGACGAGCGCCTGGAGCCCGGCCGCCCCGGATATCGCCGGATGAGCTTCGCGCTCTTCGCCGCGGGTGTCGCGGCCTTCGCCCTCCTCTACTCCACCCAGGCGCTGCTGCCCGCGATCTCCGCCGCGTACGGCGCGAGTGCCGGGCAGGCGAGCTGGACGGTCTCGGCGGCGACCGGGGCGCTGGCGCTGTGCGTGCTGCCGCTGAGCGCGCTCTCGGAGCGGTTCGGGCGGCGGCAGATGATGACGGCGTCACTGGCGGTCGCGGTGCTGGTCGGGCTGCTGGTGCCGTTCGCCCCCTCGGTCGGCTGGCTGATCGCCCTGCGGGCCGTCCAGGGCGCGGCGCTCGCCGGGCTTCCGGCCTCCGCGATGGCGTATCTCGCGGAGGAGGTACGGCCCAAGGCGCTGATCGCCGCGATCGGGCTGTTCGTCGCGGGCAACAGCATCGGCGGTATGAGCGGCCGCATCCTCACCGGCTGGGTCGCCCAGGCCTGGGGCTGGCGCGCCGCGCTCGCGGCGGTCGGGCTGCTCGCGCTGGCGTGCGCCGTCGCCTTCCACTTCCTGATCCCCAAGGCCCGCAACTTCCGGCCCGGTTCACTGAACCCGAAGACGCTGGCGAAGACCGTCGCGACCCACCTGGGCAACCCGCTGCTGGTCCGGCTGTACGCGATCGGCGCGCTGTTCATGACGGTGTTCGGCGCGGTCTACACGGTGATCGGCTACCGGCTGATCGAGGAGCCGTTCAGCCTGCCGCAGGGCGTCATCGGTTCGATCTTCCTGGTCTACCTGGTCGGTACGGTCTCCTCCGCCGCGGCCGGACGGCTGGTGGCCCGCCTCGGCCGCCGGGGCGCGCTGTATCTGGCGGTCTCGACCACGGCGGCCGGGCTGCTGCTCTCGCTGGCCGACCGGCTGGCCGCCGTGCTGCTGGGCCTGGTGCTGATCACGGCCGGGTTCTTCGCCGGGCACGCGGTCGCCTCGTCCTCGGTGAGCCGGACCGCGACGACGGGCCGGGCGCAGGCATCGGCGCTCTACCAGTCGGCGTACTACCTGGGCTCCAGCGCGGGCGGCACGCTCGGCGCGATCGCCTTCCACACCGGGGGCTGGGCGGCGACGGTGGCGCTGGGGCTGCTCGCCGTCCTCGGCGTCGTCTCGATCACGCTGTACGGGACCCGGGTGGCGCGGGCGGAACGACGGGCGCTCGTCCCCGTCACCCGGTGAGCGGCTCCACCCGCGCACAACCGGGACGCAACTGACACATACCTGCGCGCAACCACCGCTCCCCTTCGCACGTCTACCAGGCGTAATCAACAACGCACTGGGGGCGAAGGGGAGTTGGCGCGCATGGGAGTCACGGCGAGAATATCCGGAAGACGGCTGAAGCGTGGGGTGGCGCTCTCCGTGGCCGGGCTGGTGGCCGCACCCGCCCTGGTCCTGGGCACCGGCACCTCCGCCCACGCGGCGTCCTGCACCAAGTCGGCGGGGCCGTACCAGAAGCAGGTCGAGAAGTTCCTGAAGCGGCCCGTGGACGGCAAGCAGTCCACCGCCGACTGCAAGGCGATCCAGAAGTTCCAGAAGAAGCACGGGATCACCCCCACCATGGGCTACGCCGGCCCGCTGACCTGGCGCACGATGAACACGATGCTCGCCCAGAAGGCGGCCGGGAAGAACCCCAACAAGGCCAGGAAGTGCCCCACCAACAAGGGGCGCATCGCCTGCGTCGACCTGACGCGGCAGCTGAGCTGGATCCAGGACGGCAAGAAGCTGAAGTACGGGCCGGTGCCGGTGCGGACCGGCCGCAACGGCGTCGAGACCCGGACCGGGTCCAAGAAGATCTACTGGCGCAACATCAAGCACTGGTCGACCATCTACAAGGTCTGGATGCCCCACTCCCAGTTCTTCGACGGCGGCCAGGCGTTCCACTCGGTGACCAAGTCCATGTACAACCCGCCGGGCTCGGGCGGCTGCGTCAACATGCGCCCCGCCGACGCGAAGGCATACTGGAAACTGCTGAAGAACGGCGACGACGTGTACGTGTACGGGCGCAAGCCCGGGACCTGAGCGAGGCGCTGGGCGCACCCGAGGGTGCCGGACACCGTGGCCGGAGCCACGGCGTCCGGCACCCCTGTCCGCTTTCCCGACCGGATTCCGCCCCGGCTGTCAGTGGCCTGCGGTAGCTTCCGATGTACCGGGTGACGGATGCCACAGCGCGGCTGCGCGACAGGGGTGGAGCGATGAGCGATCTGACCACGACGACTGCCTCGGGAGCGGCGGGCGCCGGGAAGCCCGGCACGGCCGATGGCGCCGGGATCGACAGCCGTCTGGAAGGGCACCGGATCGAGCTGACCGGTTACTGCTACCGGATGCTGGGCTCGGCCTTCGAGGCCGAGGACGCGGTGCAGGACACCCTGGTGCGCGCCTGGCGCAACTTCGACAAGTTCGAGGGCCGTTCCTCGCTGCGTTCCTGGCTCTACCGGATCGCCACCAACGTCTGCCTGGACATGCTGAACGCGGGCAACAAGCGCGCCCGCCCGGTGGATCTGACCGGCCCGACCCCGCTCGCCCAGGCCGCGCTGAGCCCCCGCCCGGAGAACGTCTGGCTGGAGCCGATGCCCGACGGCCGCATCCTGCCGTCGGTCCAGGACCCGGCGGAGGCGGCGGTGGCGCGTGAGTCGGTGCGCCTCGCGTTCGTCGCCGCGCTCCAGCACCTGCCGCCCAAGCAGCGGGCCGTGCTGATCCTGCGCGAGGTCCTCGCCTGGAAGGCCGCGGAGGTGGCCGAGCTGCTGGAGACCTCCGTGGCCTCGGTCAACAGCGCCCTCCAGCGGGCCCGCGCCACGCTGACGGAGACGGAGGGGCGGGCCGGGGACGCGGCGGACCCGCTCGACGAGGAGCAGCAGAAGCTCCTGGAGCGCTATGTGAAGGCGTTCGAGGGGTATGACATGGCCGCCCTGACCGCGCTGCTCCACGAGGACGCGGTGATGACGATGCCGCCGTTCGACCTGTGGCTCCGGGGCACCGGGGACATCACGGGCTTCATGACCTCCATCGGCGCGGCCTGCGCGGGCTCCCGGCTGGTGCCCGTCTCGGCCAACGGCTCCCCGGCCTTCGCGCACTACAAGCCCGATGCGGAGGGGGACGGCTTCGTGCCGTGGGCGGTGCAGATCATCGACGTGCGGGACGGGGCGATCACCGGGATGCACTGCTTCCTCGACGTCCCGCGCTGGTTCCCGCTGTTCGGGCTGCCGGAGCGACTGCCGGCCGACGCGTCCTGAGGCGGTGCGCGCGTCTGACACCGTACGCGTGTGCTGAGGCCCCCGCGGGCGTCTGAGACCGTGAGCACGTCCTGAGGCAGTAAGCACGTCCTGAGGTCCCTGCGTACGGAGAACGGCCGACTGCCCGTCGGCCGTTCTCCGTACGTCAGTGCGCTTCCGGCACCCGTTCCTCCGGGCCCTCCTCCAGGGCCACCACCTCGGCCAGCCCCACCAGGTCCAGCAGCGCCCGGAATTCGGGTTCCGCCCGGCGCAGCCGCAGGGTGTGTCCGGCCCGGCGGGCGACGAGTGCCAGCCGGGCCACCGCCTCGACGGCGGTCAGATCCGGCCGGACCACGCCGCCCACATCGCAGTCCACCGCCGCGCCGGGGGCGAGGGCGGCGCCCCGCGGCCCGGCGAGGGCACGCTCCAGCTCGGCACAGAGGTCGGGTACGACAGCACGGCTGACCCGGCCGGTCACGGTCAGGGTGATCGGATTTTCGGCGTCCACACCAGGGAGACCGCCCGCGCGGGCGAAATTCATCGGCCCTTCCGCACGGCCCCCTTCGCTCGGCCCCCGGGCAGGGGCACTTTTGCGTCATCTCGGAGCTTCCGTGCAGATTCCGCGAACCAACGCACCCGGCTTTCCCTCTAGTTCGGTGAACCGGCGGCCGCACCCGTCGCTACTCCTGTGGGCCTGCGGACCGACGGCACGAAGAACCATCGAGTTCTCCAGGGGGAGAGTTGCGCAGACACGTGAGAAACGCGTGCATACCCGCGGTCGCCACAGCGGCCGCCGTGGCACTGGCGGCCGGCATGGTCAGCCCTGCCGTCGCCCAGCCGGACCCGAGGGGGACGACCGGCATCCGTGCGCAGGCCCAGGACCGGGAGCTGCACCATCTGACCCTCATCACCGGTGACCGGGTCAGCGTGGACGCCAAGGGCCGGCCGGTCTCCTTCCGGCCGGCGAAGGGCCGGGAGCACATCCCGGTCCAGCGGATGAGCAACGAGGGACACACCCTCGTCATCCCGGCCGACGCCCACCGGCTGATCGTCTCCGGCAAGCTCGACCGGCGGCTCTTCGACGTCACCGAGCTGAGCCGGCCGGAGAACCTGCGGGCCCAGCGGGACGGTCTGAAGCTGATCGTCGGCTACCGGGGCAAGCAGACCTCCGCGGCGAAGGCGCAGGTCCGCGACGCGGGCGGCACCGAGGTCGGCCGGAGCCTGAAGTCGCTGAACGCCGAGTCGGTGACCACGCCGACCGCCGACGCGCCGGACATCTGGAAGGCGCTCACCGAGCGTCGCTCCGGGGGCGAGCGGGTGACCACCGCCGCAGGCGTCGACCGGGTCTGGCTGGACGGCGTGCGCCGGGCGAGCCTGGACCGGAGTGTGGGGCAGATCGGCGCCCCGAAGGCCTGGCAGGCCGGGTTCACCGGCAAGGGCGTCAAGATCGCGGTCCTGGACACCGGGACGGACACCACCCACCCCGACCTCAAGGGTCAGATCCTGGCGTCGAAGAACTTCAGCGCGTCCGAGGACCTCAAGGACCGGGTCGGCCACGGCACGCACGTCGCCTCGATCGCGGCGGGCACCGGCGCCAAGTCGGGCGGCAGGTTCAAGGGCGTGGCACCGGACGCCAAGCTGCTCTCGGGCAAGGTGCTGGACGACGAGGGCTACGGCGAGGACTCCGGCATCCTGGCCGGAATGGAGTGGGCGGTCGCCCAGGGCGCCGACATCGTCAACCTGAGCCTCGGCGGCCCCGACACCCCGGAGGTGGACCCGCTGGAGGCGGCGGTCGACAAGCTGTCGGCCGAGAAGGGCGTCCTGTTCGCGATCGCCGCGGGCAACGAGGGCGACGGCGCGGGCACGGTCGGCTCGCCGGGCAGCGCGGACGCCGCGCTGACCGTGGGCGCGGTCGACGACAAGGACCGGCTGGCGGAGTTCTCCAGCCGTGGTCCGCGGATCGGTGACGGTGCGATCAAGCCGGATGTGACGGCCCCCGGCGTGGACACCACGGCGGCCGTTCCGCCCGGTTCGGCGATCGCCCGGGAGGTGGGCGAGAAGCCCGCCGGTTACGCCACCATCTCGGGTACGTCGATGGCCACCCCGCATGTCGCGGGCGCGGCCGCCCTGCTCAAGCAGCAGCACCCGGACTGGTCGTACACGGAGCTGAAGGGCGCGCTGACCGCGTCCACCAAGGCCGGTGCGTACCACCCGTTCCAGCAGGGTTCCGGCCGGATCGCGGTGGACCGTGCGATCGCCCAGAGCGTCGTGGCCGAGCCGGTCTCGGTGAGCTTCGGTGTGCAGCAGTGGCCGCACACCGACGACGTCCCGGTCACCGAGAAGGTGACGTACCGCAATCTCGGTACGAGCGACGTCACCCTCGATCTGAAGGTGACGGGCACGGGTCCGACGGGCAAGCCCGCCCCGGCAGGCTTCTTCACCCTCGGCACGGACAAGGTCACCGTGCCCGCGGGCGGCACCGCCGAGGCGACGCTGACCGCCGACACCCGCATCGGCGGCACGGCGGACGGCATCTACTCCGCGTACGTGGTGGCGACCGGCGGCGGGCAGACCGTGCGCACGGCGGCCGCCGTCGAGCGTGAGGTCGAGAGCTACGACCTCACCGTCAAGCACCTCGGGCGCGACGGCCGTCCGGCGCCCTACGCGGAGAGCATGCTCTACGGCTTCGACGACAAGGCCGGCGGCTCGTTCCTGAGTCCGCGGGTCGTCGACGGCACGGCGAAGATCCGGGTGCCCAAGGGCACGTACGTGGTCAACTCCACGGTCTACGGCCACCCGGAGGACTTCACCAAGGGCGTCGACTGGATCGCCCAGCCGAAGATCACGGTCGCCAAGAACACCTCGCTGACGTTCGACGCCCGCAAGGCGAAGCCGGTGTCCTTCAGGTTCCCGGCCAAGAAGGCGAAGGCGTGGACGTTCACGCCCGACTACTCCGTCCAGTCGAAGAACGACCAGGTCTCCTTCGGCTGGCTGATGGACTCCCCGGCGCACTTCCGCACGCTGCACGCGGGCCCGAAGATCACCGACGGTTCGCTCGCCCAGCACTGGACGGGCACCTGGACCACGAACGCGTCCACGCAGTACGACGTCGCGGTCGGCGGCAAGGTCAAGCAGCTGGCGACCGGCTACCAGCGGAAGTTCACCGCGGGCAGCCTGGCCAAGGTGAAGGTCGCCATGGGGGCGAGCGCGCCGAAGAAGAAGGGCGCGATCGGTGCCTGGGGGGTCCTGCCCACGTCGGGCGGCGGCTGGATCACCGCGGTCGAGCAGAAGCTGCCGGGCACCCGCACGCTGTACGTCACCACTGCCGACAAGGTGCGGTGGACGCTCGACTTCAGCCAGCTGGGCCCCGCCGACGCGGACGGCTTCTCGACCTACGAGGCCGACTACGTGATCGGCGAAATGGCCGCGTACAAGGCGGGCAGGACGTACTCCAGGACCGTGAACACCCCGGTGTTCGGGCCGCTGGTGAACAAGCGGTTCGGCATCACCCGTGAGGGCGACCTGCTCGGCGGATCGCTCCCGCTGCTGGCCGACGGCCGGGGCAACCCGGGCTCGCAGGCGCTCTCGTCGGTCAAGACCGTCCTGTACCGCAACGGCAAGAAGTTCGGTCAGAACAACGACCCGCTCACCGGCTGGGAGCCCTTCAAGGTGCCGGCCGGCGCAGCGAAGTACAAGCTGTCGACCTCGGTCAGGCACAGCGCGAAGATCAGCCCGCTCTCCACCCGGGTGGACGCGTCCTGGACGTTCCGCTCCAAGAAGACCGGCTTCACCATGCTGCCGGTCTCCACGGTCCGGTTCACCCCGGCCGTGGGCGTCGACGGTCGGGCAAAGGCGGGCAAGACCGTCTCCGTCCCGGTCAAGGTGCACGGCGCGGCCGCGGGCAAGAACCTGAAGTCGCTGAAGACGTACGTCAGTTACAACGGCGGCAAGACCTGGAAGAAGGTCACGGTCAAGAAGGGGAGGATCACCGTCAAGAACCCGGCGAAGGGCAAGGCGATCTCCTTCTCCGCCACAGTCACCGACAAGAAGGGCAACATCTCGTCGGTGAAGATCTACAGCGCGTACCTGGGCAAGTGACAGGCACTCACGTGCAGTTCGGGTAGTTCACCCTCAGGGTGCCCTGCACGACTGCGGCCCGCCGCACGGAACCCCTTCCGCGCGGCGGGCCGTTCGTGCGTCAGCTGACCGGGAGGACGCCGGTGTCCACAACCAGCTCGAACGGCGCGGGGAGCGTCAGCTTCCGTCCGTACTCGACCGTTTCCAGGACCCGGTACGTGCCGCCCTCCGGCTCTCCGTAGAGCGTCGCGGTCGGGCGGCCGGAGTGCCAGGGGTCAAGGAGCAGGAACAGCTCCACCCCGGCCTTGGCATAGCCGTTCACCTTGCTGACCCGGTCGTGGTTGGCGTTGGCGCGGGAGGTGATCTCCACGACGAGGCGGGCTTCCTCGGCGGGGACGGTGTGCCCCGGGCCGGAGGCCGTGGCGCGGTCCACGACCACAAGGTCGGGGATGTAGATCCCGCCCCGCCCCGGCAGGGCGAGGCCGAGGGTCTGGTAGATCCCCCAGTCCTCCGGGATGACGGTGTAGAGCCTGCGCTGGAGCAGCTCAGCGGTGGTGTTGTGGTCTTTGGAGGGCGGTGGCGACACGGTGACGATCTCCTCGATGATCTCCACCTTGCAGCCCTCGGGTGCGTCCGTCTCCTCCCAGATCCGGACGAGGTCGTCCCAGTCCTGGCCGTGGCCCGGCACGGGGTCGACGGTGAGTGCGCTCATGGCGGTCTCCTCTATCGGTACGTCACCTGGGGCCTTGCGTCCGGATCACGGCGGGCTCGCGGGCCCCGGTGCGCGCATCTGCGGCGTTGTCGTCAATCACCATGGCTCCGCCATGCCTCAATCCTCCGCCTTGCAGCTGCACGCACCGGACCCCGCTCCCTGATCCACCCTGATCCGGACGCAAGGCCCGAGTCCAGCATGCCGAACGGGACCGGTGGCAGTCCACCGGTCCCGTTCACCCGTACGAGGAATCCGCAGGTCAGGCGATACGCTCCCGCACCACCGGGAGCGGCGCGAACGATGTGCCCGCCGGGGCGATGTCGTACGCGTCCGGGAGGGCCTTCAGGGCGTAGTCGAACTTCTCCGGGGTGTCCGTGTGCAGCGTCATCAGGGGCTGGCCCTCGGTGACGGTGTCGCCGGGCTTGGCGTGGAGTTCGACGCCCGCGCCCGCCTGCACCGGGTCCTCCTTGCGGGCCCGGCCCGCGCCCAGGCGCCAGGCGGCGACGCCGACGTCGTAGGCGTCCAGGCGGGTGAGGACGCCGGAGGAGCGCGCGGTCACCACGTGCTGCTCACGGGCGACCGGGAGGGTGGCGTCCGGGTCGCCGCCCTGGGCGGAGATCATCCGGCGCCAGACGTCCATCGCGGAGCCGTCGGCAAGCGCCTTCTCGGGGTCGGCGTCCTTGAGTCCGGCGGCGTCCAGCATCTCGCGGGCGAGCGCGAGGGTGAGGTCGATGACGTCCCTGGGGCCGCCGCCCGCCAGCACCTCGACCGACTCACGTACCTCCAGGGCGTTGCCCGCGGTGAGGCCGAGCGGGGTCGACATGTCGGTGAGCAGGGCCACCGTCCGTACGCCGCTGTCGGTGCCGAGCGCGACCATGGTGGAGGCCAGTTCGCGGGCGTCCTCGATGGTCTTCATGAAGGCGCCGGAACCGACCTTGACGTCCAGGACGAGCGCCCCGGTGCCCTCGGCGATCTTCTTGGACATGATCGAGCTGGCGATCAGCGGGATGGCCTCCACGGTGCCGGTGACGTCGCGCAGCGCGTACAGCTTCTTGTCGGCCGGGGCCAGCCCGTCACCGGCGGCGCAGATGACCGCGCCGGTGGTGTCCAGGACGTTCAGCATCTCCTCGTTCGAGAGGTGGGCGCGCCAGCCGGGGATGGACTCCAGCTTGTCCAGGGTGCCGCCGGTGTGGCCGAGGCCCCGGCCGCTGAGCTGCGGCACGGCCGCGCCGCAGGCGGCGACGAGCGGGGCCAGCGGCAGGGTGATCTTGTCGCCGACGCCGCCGGTGGAGTGCTTGTCGGTGGTGGGGCGGGAGAGCGCGTCGAAGTTCATCCGCTCGCCGGAGGCGATCATCGCGGCGGTCCAGCGGGCGATCTCGGTGCGGTTCATGCCGTTGAGCAGGATCGCCATGGCGAGGGCGGACATCTGCTCGTCGGCGACCTCGCCGCGGGTGTACGCGTCGATGACCCAGTCGATCTGCTCGGGGGTCAGCTCGCCTCGGTCCCGCTTGGTGCGGATGACGGAGATGGCGTCCATGGGAATCCTTCCGGCCGGTGCGTACGCAGGGTCCTGCCGACTCTACGCGCATAGAGAGGGGGAGAGGGGAAAGGCGGTGGCCCTTCCACGAGGGGAAGAGCCACCGCCGGGGGTTGCGGTTCAGCCGAGGTGCTGCGGGCCGAACGACTGCGGCAGCATGGCATCCAGCGTGCGTCGGCCGTCCGGCGTCTCCAGCAGCAGCTCCGGTCCGCCGAACTCGTACAGCAGCTGCCTGCACCGGCCGCACGGCACCAGGATCGCCCCGGTGCCGTCCACGCAGGTGAAGTGGGTCAGTCGGCCGCCGCCGGTGGCCTGGAGCTGGGAGACCAGACCGCACTCGGCGCAGAGCGAGAGACCGTACGACGCGTTCTCCACGTTGCAGCCGGTGACCGTGCGGCCGTCGTCGACCCGGGCGGCCACACCGACCGGGAAGCCCGAGTAGGGGGCGTACGCACGGGACATGGCGTCCCGTGCGGCCTCCCGCAGAGCCTCCCAGTCGGACTCGCCGAACGAGGTCACTTGCCCTCGCCCTTGCGGTACGGCATGCCGTTGGCCTTCGGCATCCGCAGCCGCTGCGCGGATAGCGAGAGGACCAGCAGCGTGGTGACGTACGGAGCGGCGTCGACGAACTGGCTCGGCACCTGGTCGGTCAGGAAGTACCAGGTGAACAGCAGCGCCGAGACGACCGCCGCGATCGCCGCGGAGACGTACTTCTTCTTGTACAGCTGCCAGAGCACCGCGATGACCAGCAGGATCGCCAGCAGGAGCAGCATCGCGTGGACGTTCTCCGCGCCGCCGCGCAGCTTGAGGCTGTCGGTGAAGCCGAAGAGCCCGGCTCCCAGCGCCATGCCGCCCGGCATCCAGTTACCGAAGATCATCGCGGCGAGGCCGATGTAGCCGCGGCCGCCGGTCTGGCCCTCCTGGTAGATGCCGGTGGCGACGATCGCGAGGAACGCGCCGCCGAGGCCCGCCAGACCGCCGGAGACGGTGACGGCGATGTACTTGTACTTGTACACGTTGACGCCGAGGGTCTCGGCGGCCGTGGGGCTCTCGCCGCAGGAGCGCAGCCGCAGCCCGAACGGGGTGCGCCACAGAATCCACCAGGTGGCGGGGATCAGCAGCAGGGCGACGACGGTGAGCAGGGACAGGCCGGTGACGAGCCCGCCGATGATGCCCGCGAGGTCGGAGATCAGGAACCAGTGCTGTTGTTGCAGGTCCTGCATCCAGTCCGACAGCCCCGGAACGGTGATCCTGTCGATCGGGTCGATGCGCGGGGACTGCTTGGAGGAGCCGCCCTGGACGCCGTCGAAGGCGAAGTTGGAGAGGTAGCGGGTGACTCCGACGGCGAGGATGTTGATGGCCACACCGGAGACGATGTGGTTCACGCCGAAGGTGACGGTGATGACCGCGTGCAGCAGGCCGCCGAGGCAGCCGCCGAGGATGCCGAAGAGGACACCCACCCACGGGCCCCACTGGAACCCGGCCCAGGCCCCGAACCAGGTGCCGAGGATCATCATGCCTTCGAGGCCGATGTTGATGACGCCCGCGCGCTCGGCCCACAGGCCGCCGAGTCCGGCGAGGCCGATCGGGACGGCGAGTGCCAGGGCGCCGCGGACCTGGCCGACCGAGGTGATGTCGTTGGCGCCGCTGATGAGGCGGACCAGCGAGACCAGGGCGAGCGCGCCCGCGATGATCAGCAGGACGACGGGCAGGGAGAGCTTGCGGCGGCCGCCCTTCAGAGGGGCGGGGCGTGCGGCGATGGTTTTGCTGGTGCTCACAGGGCCGCCTCCTTCTCGGTCGTGAGGGCGTGTCCGGCGGCGAGCTCCTCGCCGACCTTCTGCTGCTGGCGGCGGATGCCGTAACGGCGGACCAGCTCGTAGGAGACGACGACCGAGATCACGATCAGGCCCTGCATGATCGTCGCGATCTCCTTCTCGTACCCGTACTGGTCGAGCGAGGCCGAGGACTTGTCCAGGAACGCGATCAGCAGGGCGCTGAGGGCGATGCCGAGCGGGTTGTTCCGGCCCAGCAGCGCGATGGTGATGCCGGTGAAGCCGATGCCCGTGGGGAAGTCGAGGCTGTAGGTGTGGGTGTCGCCGAGCAGCGTCGGCATCCCCGCCAGGCCCGCGACCGCGCCGGAGATCAGCATCGAGGTGAGGATCATCTTCTTGGCGTCCACACCGGATGCCTGGGCGGCGCTCTCACTGGCGCCGGTGGCACGCAGGTCGAAGCCGAACCGGGTGTGGTTCAGCACGAACCAGTACAGGACGCCGCAGCCGGCGGCGACGAAGGTGAAGCCGTAGATCTCTCCGGCCAGGTCGCCCATCGGCAGCCCCGGGAACCAGCCGGACTCCGCGATCTCACCGGTGGTGAGGTTGTTGGAGCCGGGCGGCTGCTCGCCGAAGTTCTTCGGCAGGATCAGCCAGGCGACCAGCGCGGTGGCGATCGAGTTGAGCATGATCGTCGAGACGACCTCGCTCACCCCGCGGGTGGTCTTGAGGAAGCCCGCGATGCCGGCCCAGAACGCGCCCACGAGCATCGCGACGATCACGATCAGCGCGATGTGCAGCGGCCCCGGCAGGGTGACGCTCGCGCCGACCAGCGCGGCCACCATGGCGGCGAGGCGGTACTGCCCGTCGACGCCGATGTTGAACAGGTTCATCCGGAAGCCGACGGCCACCGCGAGTGCGGCGAGGTAGTACGTACCGGCCTGGTTGACGATCAGGACCTGTACGTCGGCGTAACTGGCCGACTCGAACATGATCCGGTACGGCTCGAAGGGGTTCTGCCCGGACGCGAGCAGCACCACGGTCGTCAGCACGAGGGCGACGACCAGGGCGAGCACCGGGCCGGCGAAGCCCAGGATCAGCCGGTCCTTGTCGAATTTCTTCATCGGGCCTCGTCCTCCGGGCTTTCGAGGTGACCGGTGGCGGCGCCGGTCATGGCCGTGCCCAGTTCCTCCGGGGTGATGGTGGCCGGGTCGGCGTCGGCGACCAGTCGGCCGCGGTACATGACGCGCAGGGTGTCGGAGAGCCCGATCAGCTCGTCCAGGTCGGCCGAGATCAGCAGGACGGCGAGTCCTTCGCGGCGCGCCTCGCGGATCTGGTCCCAGATCTGGGCCTGCGCGCCGACGTCCACACCGCGGGTGGGGTGGGCGGCGATCAGGAACTTGGGGGCGTGGCTCATCTCGCGGCCGACGATCAGCTTCTGCTGGTTGCCGCCGGAGAGCGAGGCCGCGGTGACGTCGATGCCGGGGGTGCGCACGTCGTACTCGCGCACGATGCGCTCGGTGTCGGTGCGGGCGGCCTTGTTGTCCAGCAGCCAGCCGCGGCTGTTGGGCTTCTCGGTGACGTGGCCGAGGATGCGGTTCTCCCACAGCGGGGCGTTCAGCAGGACGCCGTGGCGGTGGCGGTCCTCGGGGATGTACCCGATACCGGACTCGCGCCGCTTGCGGGTGGGGGCGTGCGAGATGTCGTCCGTGTCGAGGGTGATCACCCCGGCGTCCGGGTCGCGCATGCCGATCAGGGCCTCGATGAGCTCGGTCTGGCCGTTGCCCTCGACTCCGGCGATCCCGAGGACCTCGCCCTGGTGGATGGTGAAGTCGATGCCCGCGAGCACGTCGCGGACGGTGCCGTCGGGGTCGGTGACGGTGAGTGCGAGGTCCTGCACGCGCAGCATCGGTACGTCGGTGACGGTGGACTCGCGGGTCTCCGGCGAGGGCAGCTCGCTGCCGACCATCAGCTCGGCGAGCTGCTTGGTCGTGGTGGTGGCCGGGTCGGCGGTGCCCACCGTCGTACCGCGGCGGATCACCGTGATCTCGTCGGCGACCGAGAGCACCTCGCCCAGCTTGTGCGAGATGAAGATGACGGTCAGGCCCTCGGCCTTGAGCTCGCGCAGGTTGGCGAAGAGCGCGTCGACCTCCTGCGGCACGAGGACCGCGGTCGGCTCGTCCAGGATCAGGATGCGGGCGCCGCGGTAGAGGACCTTGAGGATCTCCACGCGCTGCCGGTCGGCGACCCCGAGGTCCTCCACGAGCGCGTCGGGCCGGATGCCGAGCCCGTACGCGTCGGAGATCTCCTTGATCTTCTTACGGGCGCCGGCGCCGATGCCGTACAGCTGCTCGCCGCCGAGGACGACGTTCTCCAGCACGGTGAAGTTGTCGGCGAGCATGAAGTGCTGGTGCACCATGCCGATGCCGCGCTCGATGGCGTCGCCCGGATTGGAGAACGAGACCTGCTCGCCGTCGATCGCGATGGTGCCCTCGTCCGGCTTCTGCATGCCGTAGAGGATCTTCATCAGGGTGGACTTGCCGGCACCGTTCTCACCGACGAGGGCGTGGACGGTGCCCTTGCCGATGGTGATGTCGATGTCGTGGTTGGCGACGACGCCGGGGAAGCGCTTGGTGATGCCGTGCAGTTCTACGGCAGGGGGGCTGCTGGACGCGTTGATGACGCACTCTCCTTGGCCGGACAGGAGCGGGGGCGGAGGGGCTGAGGGGGCTGAGGGGCTGTCGGAGGCCCCCTGGGGGCGGGGGTGAAGTTATCGCGCCGGAGAGCTGTCTACACGCGTAGCGCTGCCGAATCGTGAAACACGGGTGCACATCGCGGCCCGGACGCGGGTTCGGGCCGGGTGGGAGAGCACTGCGAGAGGCGGATCTTCTTCGGGTGTCGGGTTCCGCGCGGGTCGCCGCGGAGGTTTCGGTGAAACCCCCGGACGGCGGATGCGGAGGCGGGGCCGGTCCGCGGCCCTGCCCGTGCGCCGCGGCGGCGGAAGCCGAGCGGCGTACGGGCAGGGCCTGGGAAACCGGCCGGGGTGACGGCGCGGGGGCCGTCGGGACCCGAGGCCCTGGCTGGGCCGTCGGGCTCAGGGGGTGCCGGGCACCCCCTGGCGCCTTACGGAGCGGACTTGACGGTGATCTTGCCGTCGATGATGTCCTGCTTGGCCTTGTCCACGGCGGCGATGACGTCCTTCATCTCGACGAAGGCCGGGTTGGACATCGACAGGGCGACGCCGTTCTTGTCCAGGCCGTAGCGGATCTCACCCGTCTGCGGCTCGCCGTCCTGGACCGACTTGATCAGGTTGAAGACCGCGTCCTCGATGTCCTTCGTGACCGAGGTCAGGATGGACTCCTTGTAGGCCGCGAGGCCCTTCTGCTGGTACTGGTCGGAGTCGACGCCGATGTTCCACTTGCCCGCCTTGGAGACGGCCTCGATGGCACCGGAACCGGCCAGACCGGCGGCCGAGTAGATCACGTCGGCCTTCTTGTCGAGCTGGCCCTGTGCGGCGGCCTTGCCGAGGTCGGGCTTGGAGAAGCCACCGAAGTCCGGCGGCTGCGTCAGGTACTGCGGAAGCACGTTGACCGAGGCGTCGGTGTCCTTGACGCCCTGGACGAAGCCCGCCTCGAACTTCTTGATCAGCGGGGTCTCGACACCGCCGATGAAGCCGACCGTCTTCGACTCGGTGACCTTGGCGGCGGCGACGCCGGCGAGGTAGGAGCCCTGCTCCTCGTTGAAGACGATGTTGGCGATGTTGTCGCCGGTGACCGAGGCGTCGTCGATGATGCCGAAGGTGGTCTTCGGGAACTTCGGCGCGACCTTCTTGATGGCGGGCGCGTAGGCGAAGCCGACGCCGATCACGGGGTTGTTGCCGGAGCGGGCCAGCTCGGTGAGGCGCTGGACCTTGTCCGCGTCTCCCTCGCCGTCGGAAGGCTCGGCCTCGCTGCCCTGGACGTCGAGGTCCTTCTCCGCCTTTTCGAGTCCGGCGTAGGCGGCGTCGTTGAACGACTGGTCGCCACGGCCACCGATGTCGTACGCGATGGCGGCCTTGTCGCCGTCGGAGTCGGAACCGGCGTCCGACGAACTTCCGCCACACGCGGTGACGCTGAGGGCGAGCGCCGCGGACGCAACGCCCGCGGTGGCAATCCTGGTGATCCGGCGCAAGGGAAGGCTCCTTCAAACCTGACCGAAGCGCCTCTTCCGGCGCTGGTTTCGCCGCGATCGTAACGCGCGTAGATGTCAGATAAGAGCACGTACGGAAGCCGTTATCGGATCGTCGCGAACAGAAGGCGCCCACAAGCTGTCCCCGGAGTCCACGAACGGACCACGAAGACTGTGTCAACGCTGCGCCAACGGCTTCTATCGGTTGCTGTCGAGCAGTGCGGCGGCCGTGAACAGCTCGACGCCCACGGTGATGGCCTCTTCGTCCACGTCGAAGTTGCCGCGGTGCAGGTCGAGCCCGCGCGTGTCGCCCGGGGTGCGGACGCCGAGGCGGGCCATCGCGCCGGGCACCCGCTCCAGATACCAGGAGAAGTCCTCGCCGCCGAGGCTCTGCTCGGTGTCCTCGATCGCATACGATCCGCGGCGCTCGGTCATCGCGGCGTCGAGCAGGCCGATGCTCTCGGCGTCGTTCACCACGGGCGGCACCCCGCGCACGTAATTGATCACGGTCTTGGCCCGATGCATTCCGGCCACCTCGTCGATGGCGGCGTGCACCAGGTCGGGGGCCTCGCGCCAGGCGTCCAGATTCAGGCAGCGGACGGTGCCGGACAGCTCGGCGTGCTGCGGGATGACATTGGGCGCGTGCCCGGTCTCCAGCCGCCCCCAGGTCAGCGCGAGCCCGGCGCGGGCGTCGACCCGGCGGGCGAGCAGCGCGGGCACGTCGACGGCGATCCGGGCGGCGGCGGTGACCAGGTCGGTGGTCAGATGCGGCCGGGCGGTGTGCCCGCCAGGCCCGTCGAGCGCGATCTCCAGCCGGTCGCAGGCGGAGGTGATGGCCCCGATCCGCAGCCCGATCCGCCCGACGTCGACCTTCGGGTCGCAGTGCACCCCGATGATCCGCCCGACGCCCTCCAGCACCCCGGACTCGATCGCGTCGACCGCACCGCCGGGCAGGACCTCCTCGGCCGGCTGGAAGATCAGCCGCACGGCGCTGGGCAGCAGCCCCTGCCGGTCGAGCCCGGCGAGCACGAGCCCCGCCCCGAGCACGGCGGTGGTGTGGACGTCGTGCCCGCAGGCGTGCGCCCGGTCCGGCACGGTGGACCGGTAGGGGACGCCCGCCTTGGTGTCCGGGATCGGCAACGCGTCGATGTCGGCCCGCAACGCCAGCATGGGCGTCACCCCGTCCCACTCCCCCACGTCACACATGAGCCCGGTACCCACGGCGAGCACCCGCGGCCTCAGCCCGGCCTTCTCCAGCCGGTCCTTGATGGCCGCGGTGGTACGGAACTCCTGGTTGCCGAGCTCGGGGTGCATGTGCAGATCCCGGCGGAAGGCGATCAGCTCGGCCCGAAGCTCGTCCGGGAGCCGCCCAGGCAGGCCGCCTCCCCCCGGCTGCTCGGCGTCGGGCAGGTCGTGGAGGCGGGAGGCGCGGGACTTCAACTGGTTCACCTTATGAAGCGTAGGCCCCTTGCCCCTTCAACTGGCCACAGATCAACAAAACTTCAGCCGCACAGGCGAACAAAGTTCGGGGGAGGACGTGTGACGCTGGGTGGATTCGGGTATACCGGGTAGTTTCTACGACGGGCTTGAACCGCAGCAGCGGGGCGTATCCACCCGGGTGGCGTGGATACGCCTCGCCCGCGCCCCGCGCCCTGCCCGAACCCACCCGGCCGAACCCGCAGAGGCTCCCGCCCGGCTCGGGGTCGATGCGCCCGCCCCTTCAGCCGTCGGTGGCCTACACCGCCTGGGGAGTTCCAGGAATTCCGAATGACTGTCGAGCGACTTTGTCGTGCGGGGTGAGGCTGATGGTCAGGTCGGCGCCGAAAGCCTGAGCCAGGCGGCGCAGGAGGGAAAGCGTGGGCACGGTCCCGCCGCCTTCGAAGCGGGAGATCCGTGGCTGCTTCACCCCGCACCGTTCGACCAGCTCGGTCTGGGACAGCCCGAGCTCGATGCGCCGGTCGTGGACGAGTTGCCCGAGCTCACGGGCGAGCACGGAGGGGGGCCTGCATGCTTCCGCAAGATCTCGCGTTCCTCCTCCAGCTCGCTGACCTGCTTTCGCAGAGCGACGTTCTCCGCCTCCAGCGGTGTGGGCGGCTCGACCGCCCGGCGCCCCCCAGATCAGCGGCGACCGACCTGATCGTCGCTCCGGGCCGCGACTCGTACAACGCGACCGCGTCTGCCTTGAACTCCGGCGGACAGTGCTTCATGGCCACGGGACATCGGTTCTCCTGGACTCAAGATCCAAGTGCCTCGAATGTTCAAGATCCGGGGTCGAGGCCCGTGAGTCACCTCACCGACGCCCCCTCACATCACCACCGACGGCAGCCGCTGCACCCCCCGAGCCGTCTCCGTGACCCCGCTCAGGAACCCCTGGGCGCGGGGTGAGGCCGTGGCGCGGAGCCATTCCGGGGCGATGTCGCAGACCGCCACCCGGACGCCGGTGCCGGTCAGGGCCAGGGGGAGGGTGTGGACGACCGTGGAGGGGAAGCTGACGATCGTGCGGCCGATGGGGCCTCGGCGGGCGATGAGTTCCAGGGGGAGGTCCGGGCGGACTATCTCCAGGCCGGTGGCCGCCTCCAGGGCGTGGAGCTTTTCGGCGGACTCGCGGCGGTGGGCGAAGTAGCGGGTCGCGCCGTGGGTGCGAGCCAGGGCCGTGACCGCTTCCTGGTACGGGACGGGGTCGACGACGCCCGTTTCGACCAGGGAGGTGCCGACCAGGTCCGCGCCCTTACCGATGCTGGGCGGGCCGAAGCGGGCGCGGGTCCAGGCGAAGGTGTTGGCGGTGACCGCGATGCCGGGCGGAGCCTCGACCGGCATCGCGGTGAACACCTCGACCGTGTGGTTCGCCGACGGGGTGAAGCGGCGGCGGGCGGTGGCGGTGACCGGGGCCAGGAGCAGTTCGCGGGGGCCCGTGCGGCCGCGGCGGTGCCAGCGGGTCAGGCGCTCGCCGCGGGCCAGTTGGGCGACGAACTCCATGGTCGCCGTGCCGTCGTCGACCACCGTGAGGCGGTCGGCCCGGACCAGGGTCAGCAGGAGCTGGACGTAGCGGGAGAACGGGTCGCCGATGACGATGTGGTCCGCGCGTCTGACCAGGCCGGTCAGGGCGCGCAGGGCCTTCAGGGGGGCGCCGGACTCGCCGCGCGCCTCCTGCCAGCGGACCGTGATGCCCTCGTCGCGGGCCAGCTCCGCCATCCGGCGCAGCTGACCGCGCGACATCGGGTCGACCGGGGGGAGGACGACGACCGTGGTGGCGGTCGGGTCGTCTCCCCCCTGGGTGTGAACCCACTCCAGGACGTTCAGGAGCTGGACCGGGCTCTCGACGAAGGCGAGGTTCACCGGTCGGCGCTCAGACCGCGACCGGCTCGGGGGCCGACGCGTTCTCGGCCTCGGCGACGACGCCCGCGACGCGGCGGAGCTTCTTCATCGGGCCGAGCTCGGACTCGTACACCTTCTTGACGCCGTCACCGAGGGAGGCCTCGATGGTGCGGATGTCGCGGACCAGGCGGGTCAGGCCCTGCGGCTCGACGGAGGCGGCCTGGTCGGAGCCCCACATGGCGCGGTCCAGGGTGATGTGGCGCTCGACGAACGTGGCGCCGAGCGCGACGGCGGCCAGCGTGGTCTGGAGGCCCGTCTCGTGGCCGCTGTAGCCGATCGGGACGTTGGGGTACTCCTGCTGGAGGGTGTTGATGACGCGGAGGTTCAGCTCCTCGGCCTTCGCGGGGTACGTCGAAGTGGCGTGGCAGAGCAGGATGTTGTCGCTGCCCAGGACCTCGACCGCGTGCCGGATCTGCTTCGGCGTCGACATGCCGGTGGAGAGGATCACCGTACGGCCGGTGGCGCGCAGGGCGCGCAGCAGCTCGTCGTCGGTGAGGGAGGCGGAGGCCACCTTGTGGGCGGGGACGTCGAACTTCTCCAGGAACGCGACGGCCTCGGTGTCCCACGGGGAGGCGAACCAGTCGATGCCGCGCTTCGCGCAGTGCTCGGAGATGGCGCGGTACTCGTCCTCGCCGAACTCCACGCGGTGGCGGTAGTCGATGTACGTCATCCGGCCCCAGGGGGTGTCGCGCTCGATGTCCCACTGGTCGCGCGGGGTGCAGATCTCCGGGGTGCGCTTCTGGAACTTGACGGCGTCGCAGCCCGCCTCGGCGGCCGCGTCGATCAGCGCGATGGCGTTGTCGAGGTCGCCGTTGTGGTTGATGCCGATCTCGCCCGTGATGTAGACGGGGTTGCCGGGGCCGGCGGTGCGGGTGCCGAACGTGCGCAGGCGGGAGGTGCTCATGGTGGTGCTTCCTTACTTGGTGGGGACGGCAGGGGTGTCGGGGTGTGTAGTCGTGGTGAGGGTGGGACCCAGGAGCCAGGCCGCGATCTCGCGGATGGCGCCGTAGCCGCCGGGGGTGGTCGTGACGGCACGCGCGGCGGCGCGTACCGAGTCGTGGGCGCTCGCGACGGCGACGGGCCAGCCGGCGAGCGAGAAGCAGCCCAGGTCGTTGACGTCGTTGCCGACGTAGAGGACCCGGTCGGGGGCGATGGCGTGCTCGTCGCACCACCGCTTCAGCGCCTCGTCCTTGCGGTCGATGCCGTGCAGGACGGGGACCTGGAGCTTGCGGGCGCGGGCGGCGACGACCGGGTTCTGTTCGGTGGAGAGGATCAGGAGGGGGACCCCCGCCTTGCGCAGGGCGGCGATTCCCAGTCCGTCGCCCCGGTGCACGGCGACGGTCTCGCGGCCCTCGGAGTCGACCATGACCCGGTCGTCGGTCTGGGTGCCGTCGAAGTCCAGGACGACCGCGTCCACGTCCGCCCGGGTGGGCAGCGGCGCGGGGTCCAGGAGCGGGGCGAGCGCGCGGGCGCGGGCCAGGTCGTGCGGGTCGTCGATCTCCAGCACCCGGGCCGGGTCGGTGGGGACCAGGGCGGTGTGGCCGAAGAAGCGGTGGCGGTGGGTGCGGAAGCCCGCCGCGTCCATGGCGTAGGCCGCGCCGGTCTCCAGGTAGTCCTGGGGGCGGTCCTGGCGCCGGGGGCGTACGGACTTGTCGTGGTTGACGCCGTAGGTGCCCTCCTCGACCGCGTGCCCGTCGCGCCAGACGAACCCGTGGAACGTGGCGACGGTGACCGCTGTGTCCGCCCCCTCGTGGACGACGGCCCTGGCCACCCCGTCGATGTCCTCGCGGGAGACGAAGGGGCTGGTGCACTGGACGAGCAGGACCACGTCGACGGTGCGGGCCCGCTCGGCCTCGTACACGTCCAGCGCGTGCAGCACGGCCGCCTCGCTGGTGGCGGTGTCGCCCGCGATCGCCGCGGGGCGCTCCACGCAGTGCAGCCGGTGGGCCGCGCCGAGGTGGGCGGCGGCACTTCGGGCGGCCTCGGCGATGGCCCCGTCGTCGGTGGTGACGACGACGTCGGTGACCTCGGGCGCGCCGAGCGCGGCGCGTACGGCGCGGGCGACCAGGGGGACGCCGCCGACCTCGGCGAGGTTCTTGGCGGGGACGCCCTTGGATCCGCCTCGGGCGGGGATCACGGCGAGGACGGTCGGGGGCATGGCGGCTCCTGATGAGGTGGTCACGGTTCGCCCGGCGGGTCGGTTCACGGGTGCGGAGGCGGGGCCTCCGGTCGGCGCGGTCACAGGTCCCCCATCCGCCGGATCACCGGCGCGACGCGCTGCACGCCGTGGCGGTACGCCCCCCGCGCCGCGTTGCGTACGGTCTCGCGCACCGCGCCCCGCACCCGGCCGCTCTCCCGCGGTGCGGCCGCGCCGGGCAGGGGCATGCCGTCGGGAGCCAGGTGGTGGCGGGCGAGGATGCCGGGGAGATAGCCGGGGGCGGTGGCGGGGGTGTAATAGGGGGCCAGGGGCGGGAGTTGCCCCTCGCCCAGCAGGGCGGTGACCTTGGCGCGGGCGCTGTCGTAGGCCGTGCCGTACGAGCCGTCGGCGGCGACGCCCTGGCCGGCCAGCCACTGGCCGTCGGGGCGCGGGCGGAACCCGCCGTCGAGCCGGTCCCAGGAGGTGAGGAGCCCGGAGCCGACGAAGTGGTGGTTGCCGAGGGGTTCGCGTACGCCGAGGTCGGTGAGGATCGCGGTCGGGATGCGGCGGTGCAGGGACTCCAGGGCGGCGGTGGAGGACACGGTGACCAGGAGGTCGGTACGGTCCAGGACCTCGCCCATGTGCCCGTACACCAGGCGGAAGTTGGGCGGCAGACCGCCGGGCAGCCGCTGCGCGAGGCGCTGGTAGGGCAGCTCCTCGATGTGCGTGGTGTGCTCGCCGGGCTTGGAGCGGAGCTTGAGCAGCACCTCGCGGCGGGGGTGCAGCCGGGCGTGCTCGACGAGCCGGCGGAGCAGATACGTACGGTCGGCGCGGGAGGCCGGTACGGAGGGCTGGGCGGCGAACACCACGGTGTCGCGGCCCTCTTCGGGGCGGTACGGGGCTCCGCCGAGGAAGGGGAGCGCCGCCTCCGTGACGGCCGAGGCGTCGGCGCCGACTCCTTCGTACACCGCGCGGAAACGCTCCGCGTCGTGGCGGGAGTTGGCGAGGACGACGTCGGCGCCGTGGCGGAGCAGGAGGCCGTCGGTGAGCTTCTCGTAGACGACGCCCACATATCCGGTGACGATGGCGGGGCGGCGTGCGAGGTTCAGCGCCGCCAGTCCGTGCAGCATCGCCTGGACGCCGCCGCCGACGAGGGCGAGGACGACGAGGTCGAACCCCTCGTCGCGCACCGCGTGCAGGAACTCCACCGCGGTGACCTCACGGACCCGCTCCGCGTCGATCCCGACCTCGCCGACCTCCGCGAGCTGACGGGGCGTCGGGGTGGCCCGGCCGCGCAGCAGCAGCCCGCTGACCTCGACGGGTCGCGCGCCGCTCCCGCCCGTCCCGGCGGTCAGGCGGCGCGCGGTGAGCGCGCCCCATTTCCACCGGGTGTCGGAGTCGGCGAGAACGGCGATCCGCAGCGCCGGTCGGGGAGCGGCGGGGGCTTCGGCCGGGTCGGCCTCATGGCTGGTACGTGGGGGCACGTCCTAGAAGTTAGGAAGGCATTCCGATGCGCGGCCCAACGTGATGGCAACAGATGGTTAACAGCGAGCCGACTATTGGGGATTCAGCGGTGCCGAAGCGTCAAATAACGCCGTACGAGGCTTGGTTCACCTGTTCTCCATTCACAGTTAACCCTGAATGCGCGACAAGGTGGAAGTGGCGGGCCCATCCCGTGCGACGCCCCGTGCGTACGCCAGTCACCGCTCCCCTGCCCGGGCGTCAAGAAAGCACCCTGAGACAGGATTACCGCTGGTGGGAGCACTGTTCGACCTCCCCGCACCCACGGCCCCTCACTTCCCCCACCTCAGCGCCGCTTGACGGTCCTCGCCTCCCTCTTCCTCCTGCGGGAGTCGCGTTCACCGGGAATGCGCCGCGGATTCACCCGCCTTTTCCATTCACCGATGTCCGGATCACCATCAACCGCCGATTAACTGATCATCCGAGTGGGGCCGTGCTGCGATGCCCCTCGGCGCACTGGGGGTCGGGGACAGAATTGGCCCCCTCCATGAGGAGCGGAGAGAAATCATCCTGTTCCACAGGGGCGGAGCGACATCCGAAGCGGCGGCGACAGCCCTGGTCAGCGCGTCGGCCCCGGCCTTCTCCCCCACGGCGTCGGCCGCACCCGCCGCGCGCCGGTTCACCGCTTCGACGGTCTTCGTTCACCTGACATCCGCACCAGGGACAAGGCCCGTGCCGCGGCCCGCCCTAACGTCATGCGTGTGGTTAAGCTCTCCGTCATCGTGCCGTTCTACAACGTGCAGACATACGCGCCAGACACCCTCAGAAGTCTTCGGGCCAATGCCCGCGACGACTTCGAGTTCATCCTTGTCGACGACTGCTCGACCGACGGGACGGCGGATGTTCTGCGCCGCGCCCAGGACGACATCCCTGGGGCGGTCGTGCACAGACACGAGCGGAACGGGGGGCTGGCCACGGCCCGCAACACGGGGCTCGACCTGGCACGGGGCGAGTACCTCGCCTTCCTCGACGGGGACGACTGGGTCGCCCCCGGCTACTTCGACGAGCTGCTCTCCCGTACCGAGGCACTGGGCTGCGAATTCGTCCGCACCGATCATGTCCAGGTCGAGCGCACCAACCGCACCGTGCACCGGGTCCCGCACGGCCGGCGCGACGCGGTGACGGACCCGCGCACGGCCATCCTGCCCGCCGACCGCACCACTTCGGTCGACTACCCCTACGCCTGGGCCGGGCTCTACCACCGCCGCCTGCTGGACCGCGGGCTGCTGCACTTCACCGACGGGCTGCGCACAGCGGAGGACCGGCCGTGGATCTGGCGGCTGCACCGCCGTGCGGAGTCCTTCGCCGTGCTCGGCACACTGGGCATCTTCTACCGGCGCGGCGTGGCCTCCTCACTGACGCAGATCGGTGATGCCCGCCAGCTCGACTTCATCCGCTCGTTCGACCAGGTCGTCCGGGAGACGGCCGAGGACCCTGACGCCGATGAACTGCTGCCCAAAGCGGTACGCACGTACTGCGCCATCATTTCCCATCACATGAGCTCGATCGAGAAGTTCGAACCGACGGTGGCCCGCATGCTGAAGTCGCAGAGTTCCCAGGCGCTCGGCCGTATGCCGCAGGCCGTGCTGGACGACGCGCTCGACTCGATGGACGTGCAGCGCGCCACGCTCCTGCGCCGGCTGCGGCGGCGGCCCGCCGCCGCGAAGGAGGTGACGACGGCATGAGCGCCATCGCCTCCCGCCGCACCACGCAGCTCTTCGCCGCATCCACCCTCTACGGTGCGGCCACCCTGGCCGCCGCGCTGGACACCGGCTGCTTCGGCCCGGCCGACCGCCGGGTCCTCGTGGTCTGCAACAACGCCGCCATCCCGGAGACCTCCCCGGGCCTGGACGCGATGCCCGGGTTCGAGCGGCTGCGCGGCCGGTTCGACGACGTGGTCTCCTGGAACGAGACCATCGCCCCCTTCCACCCGAGCAGTTGGTCCCCGCGGCCGGACGACGTTCCTCTGTGGGAGCGGCATCTCCGGCTGGCCTGGGAGCTGGGCGACGACAATGTCGAACTGACCGTCGAGTCGATCCAGGTCAACCCGGCCATGGCGATCACCCAGATCTTCACCGGCGCCCCGATCGATGTGTACGCCGACGGGCTGATGAGCTACGGCCCCACCCGCAACAAGATCGATCCGCTGGTCGGAACGCGGGTACGACGGCTGCTGCACCTGGATCTGGTGCCCGGTCTGAAGCCCCTGCTGCTGACCGAGTTCGGTGTGGAGCCGCTGGTCGTGGAGACCGAGAGCTTCCTGAAGGTGCTCGGCGAACTGGCCGAGGTCCCCGCCGAGCTGCCCTCCGTCGAGGCCCCGGCCCTGCTGCTCGGGCAGTACCTGTCGGCGCTGGGTCTGATCTCCGCGAAGGAGGAGGAAGAGCTCCACCTGCGGATGATGCGGGGTGCGGTCTCCCTCGGCCACACCCGTCTGGTGTTCAAGCCGCACCCGACGGCTCCGGCCCAGTGGTCGCGGTCGATGGAGGAGGAGGCGGAACGGCTCGGCGCGGAACTCACCGTCCTGGACTCCGGGATACTGCGGTCACCGGTGCTCGCCGAGGTGCTCTACGAACGGATGCGGCCCGCCCTGGTGGTGGGCTGCTTCTCGACGGCGCTGCTCACCGCGTCGGCGTTCTACGCGCTGCCGGTCGCCCGGGTCGGCACGGAGCTGCTGCTGGACCGGCTCTCCCCGTACGAGAACAGCAACCGGGTGCCGGTCACCCTGGTGGACGCGCTGCTGCCGGAACTGGGCGACCAGGCGGCGGTCGAGGAGCGGCGGCCCGCGGACGACGCCGAGCGGGAGGTCGCCGCTCTGGTGGCGGCGGTGGGGTTCGCGATGCAGCCGCGGATCCACCCGGGGCTGCGGCCGGAGGCGGAGCGGTATCTCTCCGAGCGGCTGACACCGGTGACCTGGCGGTACTTCAAGCGGCGCCGGCTGACCTCGCTGGGGCTGCCGGGCGGGGTACCGGACCAGCTCTCGTTCCTGCCGCGCAGTGCGGCGGTGCGCAGGGCGGTCCGGCGGGCGCGGTCGCTGCGGCGGATGGTCCAGCGGTAGTCCTGCCCGTGTGACAAGGCGGTGGGGCGGGTCCGATCGCGGACCCGCCCCACCTGTTCGTCGTACGGACGCCTCCTACCGGCCCACGATCACCCGGAGGTCCGCGGCGTTGGCCTCCGTGACCTTCCACAGCTCCTGCTGGCGGCCGTGCACGTCCGCGACGGTCGCCGCGTGGTCGGCCAGCAGCTCGGTCACCCGTTCGGTGAGACGGGCTCCGAGGTGACGGTCGTGGACGGAGATGCCCCACTCGGGCCGCTCGATGTCAGCCAGGAAGTACGCCATCTTGGGGTGCGAGATCAGGCTGACGACCGGCGTACCGCAGCCGAACGGGATCATGCCCGCGTGCCCGCGCATGCCGATGACCAGCTTCGTCCGGGCGTAGGTGTCCCGGATCGCGTCGTTGTCGAAGTCGTACATCGGGATGACCGGCAGCGAGATGCCGTGCTCGCGCCGCAGGTCGAACGCGATCCGCTCGTCGTCCAGCGAGTGCGCCACGCACTTCACCTCGGCCTGCTCGCCGAGCGCGGTGATCGCGGTGGCCATCTCGCCGAGAAAGTGCCCGTAGTCGTGGCCGAAGCGCAGGCCCGCACGGTCGTAGGCGGCGTTGACGAGGATGGTGTTCTCGCGGTCGGCCGGGTCGCGCCAGCCCTGGACCAGCTGGCGGGTGACCGTGGTCGGACAGGGCTGGAAGCGGACCTTGTCCTGGAGCTCCGGCGGGAGCAGATCGCGCACCTTCTCGATCGAGCCGTGGTTGCGCAGGCCGAAGAAGGCGGAGCGCTCGACCAGTTTGCGCAGGCTGGACAGGAACCGCTTGCGTCCGTGCCCGTAGGCCTGCCCGTCGAAGGCGTTGAAGCCGACCGCGTACACGAGGACGGGAACGTCGATCCGTTCCAGCACGTCGTCGGGCACGTTCCACTGCCAGCCGCTGTTGCCGTTCGGCGCGGTGTCGGGGATGAAGAGTCCGCCGCCGCCGATGACGAGGCCCCGGCGGGCGTTGACCCGTTCCAGGGCCGCTTCGTCGAAGAGCCGGTGCGCGTGGACCGAGTGCCAGCGGCTGGGCCCGGTGTCCGGGCCGAAGGCCAGCCGTACGCTCTCCGGCAGCAGCTTGTCGCCCGCGTTGCCCTGACGTTCCATGTAGAAGGCGACATGGGCGAGCTGACCGGACGCGGGGCCCTCGGCCGGCGGGGTGAGGCCCGTGGTACGCAGGTGCATCAGCCGGTTCGCCCGGTGCGTGGGGTCGACGCCGAGCCCCTGGAGGGCGTGGCGCGCGGCGCCCTCGTCGTCACCGTGGATCCAGGCGATCTGGGCGAGCCGCCCGTACGCTGTCGCGGCCCGGTTGGGCGCGGCGGCGGCCAGCAGCAACTGGGCCCGGGCCTCCTCGTACCGGGACACGCTCATCAGGGCGTGGCCGAGCACCTCGTGCGGCCAGGCCTCGTCGACCGGGATGCGGAGCGGGCTCAGCAGGTCGACGGCCTCCTGGTACTCCCCGGCCGCGATGTGGGCGGCGGCCACTTTGCGGGCGCTCTCCACATCGGAGGTGCGCAGGACGTGCGGGGTGCCGTAGTGGACCAGCAGGTCGTGGTGCTTGGCACCGCCCGCCGCGAGGTAGGCGGCGTGGAACTCGGCGTCGGACAGGTCGTGCTCGTGCCAGCGGGCCTCGGCCTCGGCGTACCCGGCCTCGCCGCCCTGCCAGGGCTTGTGCCGCCCCGTGAAGTGCAGGATCGCCGTGCCCTCGGGGACCGGGAGGTCTCCCGAGAGGCGCCGCTTGACGAAGTTGTAGCGGGCGTCCAGGTGGACGAAGTCACCGTCCAGCACGGCGTTCAGGATGCCCTGGTCGTGCTTGTCCAGTTCGTACGTGCCGGCCCGGCCGACCTCGTCCAGCTCGGCACAGAACGCGTCGCTCAGGTACTCGCGCTGGATGACCAGCAGCCCGCTGTTGAGCTTGTGCTGCCCGTAGAAGAACTGCGGGACGGCGGCCAGGCCCTCGCGCAGCCGCAGCAGCTCCCCCAGATCGTCCAGGACCACCATGTCGGTGTCCAGAGTGATCACGGTGTCGTAGTCGCGGACCCGGAACACGTCGAGGATGAAGTAGGCCTTGCGCACCAGGTAGTTGTCCTGGTCGCCCTTGGCGTACGTGTCGTAGTGCTCGGCGTTCACCCTGCGGAAGTCGGTGCGCGGGTGCAGGGATCGGATCTTCGCGACGGAGTCGGGACGCAGCCCGTCGTGCAGGACGAGGAAGTCCTCGCAGACGTTCGGGTTGGACAGGGCGAGGCTGCGCAGCAGGGTGAGGAAGCCCGGCAGATAGTTCTCGTCCACGAAGCTGGCGAAGGCGATGCGGCGCTTGCCGGTGAGCGCGTTCGCGGTCGGCACGGGGGGCACGGTGGTGCCGGTGGGAGCGGTCGGCGTCGTCATCGCAGTCGGATCCTTGTGTCGGTGACGCTCTGGGCCCGTTCCATGACCCACGCCTTCTCACTGGTGTACTCGTGCACGGACGTGATGGGCATCCGCATCGCCGCGGGCAGCCGGTAGGCCCCGCTCTCGTAGAAGTCGAAGCCGATCAGGTCGAGTCGAGGACTCACGTCCAGGAAGTCCAGCAGCCAGAGCATGTTGAAACCGCTGGTGGGGATCGCCGGCCAGGCGTCCCTGCCGATGCGGCCGATGTCGCGCAACGGCCAGCGCAGCGACTCGTCGCCCAGGTACGTCTGTGCGCCCGGCACGAGCCGGTTGCGCAGCGAGTACTTCCAGTCGCCGGAGATTCCACCGAAGATCAGCCGGGTGTCCACGTACTGGTCCCAGTTGAAACCGTGCTTGTGGATGCTGACGTGGATGTCGGTGCGGCGTCCGGTGGCCGCCGGGTCGATCCGGTACGAGTTGAAGCGGACGACCAGGTCGTAGGCGTCGATCTCGGGGCCGAGCGAACTCGTGCCTACACGCTGGGAGTTGGCGATCAGACAGATGGACTTCCCGGCGATCCGGTTACGGAATTCACCCAGGGTGAGCCAGCGCACGCCGCCAAAGGTGGGGTCGTCGACCGGTCCGCGCATCCGGATCCTGCGCTGCTCGGCGTAGAGCTCGGTGAGGGCGGTGAGCTCGGGGAGGCCGGAGAGACCTGGCGGGTCCCCGGGAGTTGCGGCGGCGGGGCGGGCCGCGTTCGTGCGGCGGGCCGTGGGCGCGCTCCCGCCGCCGCCCGCGACGCCCGTGTCCTCGCGGAGGAGGCCGAGGTAGTGGGAGACCGTCTGCCGGATCTCGCTGACCGGGGCGTCGGTCGCGATCTGGGCGAGCAGTGCTCCGATCAGCCGCGGCCGGGCCTCGTCCCACTCGCCCCGGGCGTGCAGCTCCAGGCCCTGCGCCCAGGAGTCGGTGACGGACCGGTCGGCGAAGTCCCGGGCTCGGGGGCAGCTGGCGGCTAGCCGCCGCACCAGCTCCGCCTGGAGCCGGGCTCCCTCGCGCAGCCCGGCCACCTTGGCGCCGACGCCGAAGCCGTCGTCCTCGGTGAGTTCGAGGTAGCGCTCGTAGGCGGTGACCGCGGCGGTCTCGGCGCCCATCGCCTCCAGCACCCGGGCCCGCAACCGCCAGCCGGCCCGGGAGCGCTTGCGCTGCGTGAGGATCGTGTCCGCGATCATCAGGGCGAGCTTCATCTCGTCCTCGTAACCGCACTCCAGGGCCTTGTTGCCGACCGCGAGCAGCGGGTCCATGAGGGCGTCGCCGAGAACGAGCGCGGCGCCGGACGACGTCTTGGCCGGGCGTCGCAGCAGGGACGGCGGGCTGCCGGCGGAGGCCGCCGGGACCGTCGCCGCGTGGGTGGCGAGGAGATGACGGAGCGCCTCGGCGAGTGCGGTGCGCCGCCGGTCCAGGCTCGCGACAAGCTTGGCACTGTGCGCGGCACAGGCGCTCAGGCAGGCCTCCAGGTCGGTGGCGTCGACCCCGGCGGTGGGGGCCGTCCCCCGAGGAGGTGTCGGGCCCTCCGCCTCGCGTTGCCGTGGCCAGCGGGTGCGGGCTTTCGTCATGGCGCTCCAAGCGTCTGATACCCGTGGGGGAAGGGCGTCGGACTCGTGCGGGGTGGTGTGGGCTCCGCCCGGGGTGAACGGGGGCGGAAAGTTTCCGCAGAGTGATGGTCGGTTCGGCGTCACCGTAGGAAACCTGGACGGCCGCCGGATGAACTCCCTTCGACGGCCCGGGAAACTGCGGGCCTCCCGGGCGTTCTGCCCCCTTCGGCAGCCCTACGCTGGCGCGGCATCACGGCTGAAACGGAGCAGCTCTTGACCACCACATCGCAGGCCAAAGGGACATCGGCCGTCGCCGCCGCGCCCGCTCGCGGACGGGGCGGCACGGATGTCCCGGCGCAGCCGCGTACCACCGCGGCCCGGCCGAGAACACGGCTGCGCGCCCTCGACGGACTGCGGCTGCTCGCCGCACTGATGGTGGCGGGGTATCACTACGGGGGCCGCGGCGGCGAGATCACCGAGGCCTGGGGCAGCTCGCCCGCCGCGCAATTCCCCACGGCCCACACCTGGTTGGCGTACGGCTGCCTCGGCGTCCAGGTCTTCTTCGTGATCAGCGGGTTCGTGATCTGCCTCAGTGGCTGGGGGCGTACACCGCTCGCGTTCTTCGCCTCGCGCGCCTCGCGCCTGATGCCCGCTTACTGGGCGGCGGTGGTGCTGGTGACCCTGGTCTTCGCGCTGCCGATGGTCGCGTACGAGGCGGTCTCCCCCAGCGACGCGCTGCTCAACCTGACGCTCCTGCAACAACCGTTGGGCGCCGACCGGGTCCTGGGCGTGTGCTGGACGCTGTGGGCGGAGGTCCGCTTCTACGCGCTGTTCGCGCTGTGCGTGGTGCTGCCGGGGGTGAACAGGCGCCGGGTGGTGCTGTTCTGCGCGGTCTGGACGCTGGCCGCGGCGCTCGCGCAGGCTTCGGGCGAGCCGTTGCTCGACGTACTGCTGATGCCTCAGTACGCCCCGTACTTCATCGGCGGCATCGGCATCTACCTCGTACACCGGAACCGTCGCGACGCCCTGGCCTGGGGAATCGTCGGGGTGAGCTGGCTGCTGGGCCAGCACTACGCGGTGGCGGAGCTGTGGCGTCCGGACAGCCCGGACGCGTTCTCCCACCGTTCGTCAGCCGTGATCATCCTGATCGTCACGGCCGGTTTCGCCGCGGTCGCGGCCGTGGCGCTGGGCGCCCTGAACCGGATCGACTGGCCGTGGCTCACGGTCGCGGGGGCGCTCACCTACCCGTTCTACCTCGTCCACGAGCACCTGGGCTGGGTGGTGGTGGGCGCGCTCCACCGCGGTCTCGGCGTGCCGTCGTGGGCGACGTTCGTCCTGACCCTGGCGGCGATGCTGGGGCTGGCGTGGCTGCTGCACCGGTTCGTGGAGCGGCGGTTCACCCCGCTGCTGAGGGACGCGCTGACGGCGGGCGGCACCGGAAGAACCCGCCGCCCGACCTCCGCCTCTTGACCTCAAGTCGACTTGAGATCCTACGTTCGGAGCCATGGACTACTCACACGACGACGCAGGGCTCGCCCGCCAGCCGATCGGTTACTGGAGCTGGGCCGCGCATATGGCGACAGTGACGCACATCCGGGCCGCGCTGGCGGAGCACGGTCTCACCCAGCCCCCTTGGTGGGTGCTCAATCAGCTGAACGACGCGGGCGAGGAGGGGCGGGAGCGGGGCGAACTGGTCACCATGCTCAGCGGCTATCTCGAAACCGGGGCCGACGGCATGGAGGAGGCCGTCGAGGGCCTCCTCCGACAGGGGCTGGTGACCGAGGACTCCGGGACGCGGCTGCGGATGACCGCCGAGGGGCGGGCGTTGCGGGACAAGGCGTTCGCCCGGGTCTCGCGGGCCAGTACGGAGATCCACGAGGGCATCCCCGAGGGGGAGTTCGTCGCCGCCCTCAAGGTGCTCCAGCGGATGATCCACAACGTGGGCGGGAAGGCCTGGCACCACTGAGCCCCGCCCGGCCCCCGGACGCTCAGACGCTGCTGAGCGAGAGTTTCGCCGCGAACCCGAGGAAGAGCACTCCGGCCACCGATGTGGCTCCCGCCGACAGACGCTTGCGGCGGCGGAAGACGGCGGCGAGGCGGGTGCCGCCGAAGATCAGCACCGAGAGGTACAGGAAGCTGGCCAGCTGGAGCAGCGTCCCCAGCACCAGGAACGACAGGGCAGGGTAGGCGTAGCCGGGGTCGACGAACTGTACGAAGAACGAGATCAGGAACAGGATCGCCTTCGGGTTGATCAGGCTGACCAACAGCGCCCGGCGGTAGGGGTTCTCCACCGAGGCCTCCGGAGCGGACGCCTCGGCCGTCTCCATCAGCTCGGCGGTGCGCCGGTGCCGCTCGCGCCACAGGGACACCGCCGCCCTCAGCATCCCGATCGCCATCCAGGTCAGATAGCCCGCGCCCGCGTACTTGACGATCGCGAAGAGCAGGGGCGTGGTCTGGAGCAGGGACGCGGCTCCCAGCGCGGAGAGCGTCATCAGGACGGTGTCCCCGGTCCAGACGCCCGCGGCGGCTCGGTAGCCGGTGCGTATGCCGCGCCGGGCGGCGACGGAGAGCACGTAGAGCGAGTTCGGCCCCGGCAGGAGGACGATCAGCGCCAGGCCGGCGAGATAGGTCGGAAGATCGGTGACACCCAGCATGGACGGAGTCTCGCACGTTCCCGCGCGACTCCGTCCAGCAGTTTCACCGAGCGATATCCGCCGCCCGGTGGCGGGCGGGCGGTGGTTCGTCTGTCCTCGCCGCCGTCAGTCCTCGTCGGCGTCGGCCGTCGTCGCCGTCCGTCCTCGTCGCCGTCCGTCAGTCCTCGTCGCCGTCCAGCAGACGGTCCACGGAGAGCTTCATCTCGATGCCGACCACGTCCGGCACCGTGAATGAGGTGCCGCGCTTGTGGGGCGTCTTGTTCTTGTACGCGCGTGCGAGACGTCCGGCAGTGGTGTCACAGTGAGCCGGCATCCTCCTTTCGGAGACAACTCACCACGAGTTTCTCCAGGGCGTCGGACAGCCAGCGAGAGATCGCCCCGGCGGGGTGACGCCCCCGAGGGGCTGGACGCGACGCCCCCGTCATGCGCAGGATTCGACCACGGGGTCGGGCGGGCATCCGTCCAGTAAGGCTCCGGACGATCGCGTGAGCCAGGGGTCGGAGGGCCGGGGTGGCGGGGATGGCAGGGGGGATGGGGATGACCGGGATGACGGGCAGATACATGGGCGCGAGCGGTGACGTGCGCCGAGGTGCGATACCCCGGGCGCGCCTCGCCGCCGCCTCCGCCCTCGTGCTGGCCACCGTCGCGACCGGCTGCGGACCCGGCGCCGCGGCCGGGGCGTCGGATGCTCCGCCGCCGGTACGGGCCACGCAGGCCGCCGCGCCTCCCTCGCCCACGAACTCGCCCACGAACCCGCCCACGGCCTCCCCCACCGCCTCCGACGACGCCAAGCCGCGCACCGCACCGCCCCGAAGCCCGTCGGCGTCCTCCACAGCACCGGCCCCGGTGACCGCCCGGCCCGCCCCGGAGCCGAGCACCGCCCCGCCGCCGCGCGTCCTGATGCGCATCGGGTCCGAGGGCGGACAGGTGCGGGAACTCCAGGCGCGGCTGCGCGAGATCGGCCACTTCGGGCGTA
This sequence comes from Streptomyces durocortorensis, assembly GCF_031760065.1. Lineage (NCBI taxonomy): Bacteria > Bacillati > Actinomycetota > Actinomycetes > Kitasatosporales > Streptomycetaceae > Streptomyces > Streptomyces sp. C11-1. The sequence continues at coordinate 4,669,721 of NZ_CP134500.1, read as the reverse complement.
ACCCCACCGGCTACTACGGCACCGTCACCGCCGACGCCGTACGGTCCTTCCAGGAGAAGCGGAGGCTGCCGACCACCGGCAGCGCCGACGTGGTCACCTGGCAGCGGCTGCTGGCCGTGAGCCGGGTGCCGACGGCCGCCGAGCTGAACCCGCCGACCGAACGGCCGGTGGCCGCGCCGGACGAACGGTGTCTGAAGGGGCGGGTCCTGTGCATCAGCAAGACGAGCCGGACCCTGGCGTGGATGATCGACGGCAAGGTCGTCTCCGCGATGGACGTCCGCTTCGGCTCGCAGTACACGCCCACCCGTGAGGGCACGTTCTCGGTGTTCTGGAAGTCCCGGGACCATGTGTCGACTCTCTACGACACGCCCATGCCGTACGCCCTGTTCTTCAGCGGCGGTCAGGCCGTGCACTACTCCGCCGACTTCGCGGCCAACGGCTACGGCGGCGCCTCGCACGGCTGTGTGAACGTCCGGGACAAGCAGAAGGTCGCGGCCCTCTTCGACCAGGTGAAGAACGGCGACAAGGTCGTCGTCTACTGGTGACGGCAAGAGGAGGAGAGGGAGAGGGCGCGGGCGGGACCGGGGGAACGAGTCCCGCCCGCGCCGATGCGCTGAGCCGAAGGTACGGGGGGAACCCCGGCTCGTCGCGCTGCCGATGACCAGTCGGCTCACTCTGTACTGCGCACGGCAGCCGAAAAACGTCACACCTGGTCGCGACGAACCTCTACGCGGAGGGAAAAGGCCAGGTCAGCGGGTTGGTGCGGCCGTCGCGGCGGAGCTCGGCGGAGTCGGGGGCACCAGCGGAACCAATTCGTTCGCGCCGATCCGGTCCCCGGGCCCGGGGGCGGTGACGGAGCGCGGCACGGGGTGGAAGGAGACGGGCGGCAGCGAATCGCCGTCCCCGTCGCCCTTCCCGGGGCCCGGCCCGTCCTGGTCGCCGTCACCGCCGGAGCCGCCCGACCCGCCGCCTCCACCGTTTCCGCCGCTCCCGCCGCTCCCGCCGAGCAGACGGTCGCAGAAGCGCTCCAGATTCCGCTCGCCCTTCGCCAGCTCGATCAGCTGACGACGGGTCCGGTCGTCCAGGGCGCCTTCGTGGAAGGCCTTGCATGCTTTGACGGACTTCCGGTACCAGTTCCCCGACGCGTCGTCCGGGCGGTCCGGGCGGCCGTCGCCGCCGGGGGTACCCCCGGAGCCCTCCTCGCGGCCGGGGTTGTCCGGCCGTTCCCGGCCGCCCGTACGGTCGCCGCCGCGCTCCGGTCCGGTGCCGCCGCTGGGGCCGCCTGGCTCCTTCTCGGACCCGGCGGACTGCCGGGTCGCGGGCGACGAGGACGTCTCCGGGGCGTCGGGCGGGGGCGGGTCGGCCGGGGACGACGGGTCCTCGGCGGGCCGGTCGGACGTCAGCGGCTCGGGGGTCGCGGCAGCCGATACGGAGGTGGCGGGCGCGGGCGAGCCCTGCCCGCCGAAGGAACCGGCGAGCACGCCCGTACCGGCGGCGACCGCCACCCCGCCGAGCGTGAATCCCGCGAGCGAGACGGCCAGGCCGAACCGCACCGGCCGGCTCCAGCGCGGGCGGCGGGCCGGGGGTGCGGGGGCCGGGCCGATGTGGACGGAGTGCAGCATTCCGGGCCGTCCGGGGACGGCGGAACCGGCGCTGCGACCGGCCAGGCGGTCGGCACCGTCGCCGTGCGCGGCCTGCCGGAACGCGGCGAGCACCGCGTCCTCGCCGGGGAGCGCACCACCGGAGGCGCGTCGGCCGTCACGGGCCGCGCCGAGTGCCTCGGCGAGCCGGAGGGCGTCGTCACGGGCCCGGTCGCCGACGGGGACGACAGGTTCGCCGCGGAGCAGTTTCTCCGCCGCGTCCTTGTCAAGCCACTCGTAGTACTCGTCGGCCATCACATGTCCTTCTGCGTCCACGGCCGCGAATGCGTCACACCGGGAGTGATCCCGGCGGCCGCCGCCGGACCGCCCCGGCCGGGGCGCTGCGCGGGTACGGCACCGAGCCCCGCACTGTCGGCAGCCTCCGGACCCGCGTCGCTTCCGGCGCCTTGCGCGGGGGCTGAACCGGGGCCCGAGGCCAGGGCGGCGGGGATACCCTCCGGGATGCCTTCCAGGGCCAGGGCCGGGGAGGCGTCCGAGGCCGGGCCCGGGTTCGGGCCCGGGTCCGCGACCGCTGCCGGAGCGGGCGCCGGGGTACCGCCGGAGGCACCGTCCGCGGAGAGCGCACCGCCCGCGGGAAACGTGCCGCCCGGCGACAGCGCACCGCCCGCGGGGAGAGTGCCACCGGGCAAGGGCGAACCGTCGGCCGCGACCGCCTGGGAGTCCTCCGCGCCGAGGAGTTCGGCCAGTCGCTTGAGGCCGCGGTGGGCGGCGGTGCGTACGGCGCCGGGGCGCTTGCCCAGGGTCTGCGCCGCGCTCTTCGCGTCGAGCCCGACGACCACGCGCAGGACGACGGCCTCGGCCTGGTCCTGCGGGAGCTGGGCGATGAGGGCCATGGTGCGGTCGGTGTCCAGCGCCTCGATGGCGTCGCCCGCGGTGTCGCACTCGGCGGCCCGGCCGGTCAGCTCGGTCTCATCGCCGCCGATCGCGGGGCGGCGGCTGCGCATCCGCAGGTGGTCCAGGGAGCGGTTGCGCGCGATCCGGGCCGCCCAGCCCCGGAAGCGGTCGGCGTCGCCGCTGAAGCGGTCGAGGTCACGGGCTATCTGCAGCCACGCCTCGGACGCCACGTCCTCGGCGTCCGGCTCCCCGACCAGCGTCCGTATGTAGCCCAACAGCCGTGGCTGTACCGCGCGGTACACAGCACGGAAGGCGTCCTCGTCCCCGTCCTGTGCCGCGAGCACCGCGGCGGTCAGCTCCGCGTCGTCCCCCAGCACTCCCCAACCCGTCCTGCTGTCTGCTCATCGCAGCTGGTCACCGCTGCTGCGCCACTGCGCGACTCAGCACGCTACGTGCTCGGCAGGGGCCACGTCCATGACTTGTACAACTCGCAACAATTCGCTTTCCGGCCGTGCGGTGTGACAGAAAACGCAGTCCTGGCGCAGAGATGAGTACGGGGTCGTGCTGCGGCCCCGTGGAAGACGGCCGGGGCCTCTCCTGTGGGGGGTGGCGGCCCCGGTCGTCGCTCCAGCACGTGGTCGCTTGACCAGGCGCTTTGTGGATCAGCCAGCCTGTCCATGACCAACGGCGTGACCAACGCGTCAGGGAATTCCTCCGGGTGTACGCGTTCTAGAACGCTGGATACCCCAGTGACCAGCGCTTTCCGGTGCTCACCTGACCTGTCTGCGCTCAGTCACCGCATGGCCTCAGGACAAGCTCCTGGCACTTCCGTTCGGCACCAGAGGCCGCCGACGCAGATAAGGTCCGGCGTCATGCGAACCCGCTGAAGATGGTGTCGCCCGCCAACGTCCGGGACATGGCACGTGTGCCGCTCGGGGTGGCCCAGGCGCGCAGCGCAGTCTCCGCCTTCCGGCCGGACGTCGTCCTCGCCACGGGCGGTTACGTAGCCGTACCGGCCGGGCTCGCCGCGCGGATGTGCCGAGTCCCGCTGGTCCTGCACGAACAGACCGTCCGCCTCGGCCTCGCCAACCGTAAGCTCGCCGGTTCCGCCGCCCGTATCGCGGTCTCCTCGGAGTCCACCCTGCCGCTCCTGCCCGAGAGCGTGCGGTCGGCGGCCGTGGTCACCGGCAACCCCGTACGACCGGAGGTCCTGACCGGACACCCGGACAAGGCCGTGACCGCGCTCGGCCTCCACGGCTTCGACCGGCGGCTTCCTGTCGACGGTGTACGTCACCGGAGGCGCACAGGGCTCGCAGCAGATCAACGACGCAGTCGGCGGCGAACTGCCGTGGCTGCTGGAGCGCGCCAACGTGGTCCACCAGTGCGGCCCGGCCCACCAAGAGGCACTGCCCGCCCGCGCCGCGGAACTGCCTGCGGCCCTCGCCGCCCGGTATCGCCCTCACCCCGTTCGTCGGACCGGAGCCGCCGACGAACCCCTGGGCCCTGTCCGCTCGGCGCCTTTGGCAGCCGTTTAGGTTGCGCGGGAACAACACCCCACGGGCTGAAGCCAATTGCTTGACCGGAAAGCAGCCCGGTTAAAACGAGGAGTCCGGGCGACGGGCTCAAAGCCCCAGGCGTTCCACAGCCGAGCCGTGAGGGGCCTCACTTTACGGAGAATTGAAGTGTCACCAGAAGGGCGTTAACGTCTTTCACGCCCATCCGGACTGGTCCAGGCCAATTCGGAAATATTGACGCTGCACGGGGGGAGGCCGGCGATGCCATCAGGTTTCGCAGGCCACGACAGCATCACCGGGCCTCACCTCGTGCGCATACAACGCACTAAGGACTGTACGTGAACCGCAGCGCAATGCGCTTTCGCACGACTGTGATTTCCACCGTGGTGGCCGGTGCCGTCACCTTCACCGGCATCGGCACCGCGAATGCGGCCGAGGCGCTCGGGGCCCAGAACACCGGCACCGAGGCCCAGAACACCGCCATCGACAACGAGCCCACCGCCGAGCAGGTCGACGAGCTGGCCCGCTATCTCCAGGCCCTCGACAACGGCGATGTCCTGGATTCCAAGGGCGTGTTCGACTACGACAAGACCCGCGCCGAGTTCGGTGCCGAGTTCGCCGACGCGATCCAGGCCAAGCTCAACGGCGACATCCCCGTCGGCGCCTACGGCAGCTACACCTCGTGCCTGCTCAAGGGCGTCGGTCTCGGCGGCCTGGGCGGCGCCACCGCGGCCATCACCGCCAAGCTGAAGAAGAAGCACTTCACGGACGCGGCCAAGCTGATCATCAAGGAGGCCGCCAAGCGCGGCATCAAGGTGGGCGTCAAGGGCGGCGTCGCCGGGCTGGCCGCCTCGCTGGGCACCTACGCCGTGTGGTGCGCCACCCCGTGGGCCTGACCGGCGCACGCCGGGCCGGCTGACTCGGCCGGCCCGGCCGGCCGAGCCGGCTGAGTCAGCGCCCGGTCCGGCATCGGCGGAAGGGGACGCGGCCGTCACCCGGCCGCGTCCCCTTCCTGCTTTCTGCCGCGCGTCCGCCCTCTACCGCGTGGGACCACGTCCGCCCGTGGGCCCGTCAGCTTTCGCCGACCAGGGCCCTCAAGTGCGCGAGGTACTCCTCGAAGCGTTCGCGCCCCTCGTCGGACAGGCGCACGAAGGTACGGACGCGGCGTCCTTCGCCGCGCAGCTTGGCCAGCTCCACCACACCCGCTTCCTCCAGGACCCGCAGCTGTCGTGAGAGCTCCGGCGAATCCAGGTCGAGGGCCTCGCACAGATCGGCGAAGGACGCGTTGTGCACGCGCCGCAGGGTGCCCAGCACGGCCAGGCGGACCGGAGAGTGCATCAGGGTGGTCAGGGCCTGCCGGTGCTGCCCGTCCTCACTCATCAAGCCCTCCACCGCGACACCAGGTAGGCCAGTAGGACCAGTGCGGAAGCCGCGGCCGGGACCACGATGCCGATGGTGGAGTCCGGGGTGTCCCACAGAACATTGCCCGCCGGAAGGCCCAGCAGGAATCCGGCGGCGATCCCGGCGCCGCTCTCCAGCCGGGTGTGCGGACGGCGCAGGGCGCGTTCGCGGTGGTAGTAGTTCCAGCCGACCACCACGGCCAGCGCCGCCAGGCACACCGGGATGCCGAGCACGAGCGGCACCCTCTGTTCGGCGGCACCCCACAGGGCGCCGAACACGGCGATCGCTGACACCACTCCCCCCGCACGTTCACCTGCCGCGGCGGGCCGGTTGAGGGCGGGGGCCCCCTCGGCGGTGGCGAGCTGGTCGGCTGCGGTCTGTGGGTCCATTACGGAAGTCCCCCCAGGTCGTGCGGATCTTTCAGTTGCCATACTCGCACTCACTTGGCAAACCTGCAAGTAATGGGTGGGAGGGGCCTGCCCCGAGGTCCTACGTCGTCCCGGGCGCCCGGGACGACGTAGGACCTCGCCCCATTCGGTGACTCGCCTCTGCCCACCGGCCAAGGGCTCAGCCCCGCCCCCGCGCCCTCCGCGACATCACCGCGCGCAGCACCCGGCGGCCCTCCGTGGACAGGTCCAGCGCCTTGCGCAGGCCTGCGCCGCTGCCCCCCGTGCCGCCGGTCTCCGCGAGGATCTCCAGGATGCGGACCTGCCGCTCCAGGTCTCCGGCGACCAGCGGCCCGACGGTGGCCGGTTCGCCGCCGCGGGCCAGCTTCAGCAGCCGCTCCTCGTCGCGCGGCGTGTCCCCGGGCGGGGCGTCGAAGCGGCCGTGAATCCGGAGCGCCACCAGCGAGCAGGCGTCGGCCCACTCCCGCAGCGGTTCGGCGGCGAAGTCGGAGGGGGCGGCGCCGAGCATGGCCCGGACGAGCGCGGCCGGACCGTCGGGGACGGACGCGCGCTCCATCGCCGTTCGGACGGTGGTGAGCCGGGTGGCCCATTCCTGTCCGTTCTCACAGCTCGCCCAGAGCGGCCGCAGGGGCTCCGGCCCGTCCGGGCCCGCGAGCAGCGGCAGGCACCGGTCCAGGCAGGCCAGCGCACTGGCGGCCAGAGCACGCTCATCGGCTCGCTCGATCAGTTCCAGCAGACTCATCGACGTCTCCCTCGGTCTACCGGATACTGCGCCGAATGGCTGAAAATCGTCACTACGGAGTGGCGGGCTCCGGGGCGGGCGGCGCCTCCCGGAGAGCGGCGCGTTCAACCTGCATCCGGGTCACCGTGCGGACGAAGATGATGGCGAGGACCGCGGCGAGGACGTCCAGCGCGTCGGAGGCCGCGACCAGGCCCGCGGCCCGCACGATCTCCTCCGGCGCCTCGGCCTGGTCCCACATCCGGCCGGATGCGCGGGAGAGCAGCAGGGTCCCCACCCACGCCGCCCACCAGAGGTTCAGCGGCGTCCGGGAAACCGGGCGCCAGCCTCCGGCGGGACGGGGCCGCGCACTGGCCTCCCAGACGCCCGCCGCGACCCGGTACGGGAACCAGAAGTTGGCGATCGGGACGAACCAGCCGCCCACCGCCCAGCCCGGTCCCATCCGCTGCGCACCCGGGTCGAAGATCTCGGCGTTCCGCCGGGTCCGGTGGAACCAGATGATGAACACGACCGCGGTGGCCAGGTACGTCGCAGTCTGGGCCGCGGCCGCCCCCGCGGACAGGCGCTCGGCCAGCTCGCCGTCCTCGCCGTGGACGGCCGGCGCCCCGCCCGTGGCCAGCCGGTCCCAGAGGTCACGCACACGCAGTCCGGCGACGATGGCGAACAGGTCGGCCGCGATGACGGCCCCCAGCAGGGCGACCACCGCCCGGGACAGGACGACGGGCGAGCGCGGCCAGGTCCCGGCCCCCCACCCGCCGGGGCCGGAGACCGGGGGCATCAGGCCTTCGGGCAGCGGGGGCCGGGTGCCGGAGCAGAAGGTGCACAGGCCGTCGTCGGTGACGGCCGTTCTGATACGGCAACGGGTGCAGAGCATGAGAGTCCCCCCGGGACGCGGTGTCGGTGCACGGCCGCGCGTCCCTCCCCGGGAACGCGCGGCCGACGATACGTGCGCAGGCCGGCGACCGCCGGGCTGTCCGCCCTCATTCTCCCAGGTGAGGAGGGGGGAGCTGCCCCGTGAGGGGGGACCCGCCCCGTGCGGGAGGGACAGATCTGCCCCCGTGAGGGAGGGGGAAGCCACCCAGTGAGGGAGGGGGGAAGCCGTCAGCCCGCGCTGCCCGTCCGCTCCGCCAGTTCCTGGAACTGCGCCCAGCTCAGCGCGGGCTTCCTCGGGTCCCACAGCTTCTGCGATGTCGCCACCAGCGGCATCCGGATGCCCTCCGCCACCTGCTGCGTGGTCTGCGCGTTCGGCAGGTCGCCCCAGACGGCGAACCGGCCGCCGAGGATCTGGGGGGAGTAGCGCTCCGCCACGGGTTCGGTGCCGCGCAGGACCAGCGGGGTCCACTGCTCGTAGATCCGCTCGCCGGTCGGGTAGACGAACTCGTTCGGCTCGCCGAGCACGTAGTACAGGAACTCGTCGTTGAGGTTGAGCATCCGGTAGCCCGCGGCGAGGTACTCCTGCGGCGGGCGGGCACCGATCTCCTTGCCGGTCCAGTACTCGATCTCGATGTTCTCGTCGGCCTTGACCTTCGTGTCCCTGAAGAGCCCGTCGTTCCAGGCCTTGGCGGTCCGGCCCTTCGGGACGACGACGGCGGCGCGGTCGTTCAGCCAGCCGGTCGCCAGGTCCTCGATCGTGGCGCCGGAGCCGTGCCGCTGCTCGGCGGCCCGCTGGAGCTGGGGGAAGGATGCGGCGGGGTCCCGTACGGTCAGGGCCTGGTACTCGTCCGCGCCGAGGTGCCAGAACCTTCCCGGGAACAGCTCGGTGTACTCGTCGAGGAGTTCGTCGATGAGCTGGGCCGCCCCCGGGTTCGAGATGTCGATGGAGCCGCGCGACGCCACGCCCTGGGTGTTGCGGAGCTGGAGGTCGGGGTGGGCGGCCAGCACCGCGCCGAGGTGTCCGGGCGAGTCGATCTCGGGGACGACCTCGATGTGCAGGCTGTTGGCGAGGCCGACGATACGGCGGACCTCGTCCTGAGTGAGCGCCTCGTCCGAGACCACCTCGGGGTGGGTCTTCGACTCGATCCGGAAGGCCTGGTCGTCGGAGAAGTGCAGGCCGAGCTGGTTGAGCTTGAGGTCGCCCATCTCGCGTATGCGGTCCTGTATCCACTCCGCGGTGTAGTGCTTGCGCGCGATGTCGAGGTTCAGGCCCCGCTGCGGGCGGTCGGGCCGGTCGTTGACGACGCCCTCGGGGACCGTCCCGTCGGCCTTGAGGGACTGCTTGAGGGTGCGGGTGCCGTAGAACACGCCCGACTCGTCGGGGCCGGTGATCTTGACCTTGCGGTCGCGCACGGTGAGCGTGTACGACTCGGCGGGGCCCGCCTCCTTGGCGCCGAGAGCCAGCTCCACGTCTCCGGTACGGGCCGCTTCGGCGCCCCGGTAACTGATCTTCAGCTCCTTGGCGAGGAGCTTCGCCTCGTCGGCGAGCACCTGGCTGCCCTCGGCGATGACGACCGTGCTGTCGCTGCCCGGCTGCCAGCCCGGCCCCCGGGCGGCGGTGTGCTCGCGCACCGCCGGGATCGCGCTCGGGGCGGAGGACATCGGGTAGCTGGTGGAGGGCGAGGGGGCGGCGGCCTCGGCGGAGGTGCCGGAGGGGGATGCCGCGTCGCGGGAGGGCCTGCTGCCGGAACCCTCCGGCCAGACGACGACGGTGAGGGCGACGGCGGCCGCGGCGGTGACCGCCGCGCCGGTGACGAGGGCACCACGTGTGGGCGACATCAGTCAGATTCCTCCGTCCAGGGGCCAAGTGCGAGTGAAACGAGTGAATAGGGTGAAAGGCTGACATTTTTGGCGGTTCTCCGCCATTGAGGGCGACGACGGAGAGGGCGGCACCCCAGCCCGCGCAGGTCAGACGTCCACCACGCGTTCCGAAACTCTCCCGTTCGGGTGATTTTTCCGCGGTCCGTCGGACGGCCGCCGACGGGTCTCGCTAGCGTTGGGGCACATTCGTCCCTCCCTTCACCCCTTTCCGTGCAACCTCGTTGCGCTCCGGCCCCTCTTCAGGGTCACAGTCGTCATTCATGCGAGGAGTCCACGCTGTCCAGGTCCAGCGAGTCCCCCGCCGGCCTGCCGAAGCGATCCGCGCCCCCGGCCGGGCGGTCGGCCATACCCGTACAGCTGCGTCGGCCGGCCCCCGCCCCGTCCCCGGCCGCCGGTCCGGAAGGCCCGCTCACCGGCGTACCGACCGGTATCCACGCGGCCGGGCTGGCCCATCTCAACAGCCTCCCGTTCGCCGCCGCCGAGGCCGCCTTCCTGGAGTGCTGCGGCAGTCTCCGCTGGGCCCACCGGATGGCCGTCCACCGCCCCTACCCGGATCTGGGCGCCCTACTGGCCGCCTCCGACGAGGCGGGCTACGACCTGGCGCCCCGGGACATCGCGGAGGCCCTGGCCGCGGAGTCCGCCCCCTGCCTGCACCACGACGCGCCCCGCGCCGCCCATCTGGCGCTGCGGGCCGCCCATGCCGCGTACGAGAGCAGGTTCGGCCACGCGTTCGTGATCTGCCTGGACGCCTTCCAGCCCGCCCAGCAGGTGGACCAGGTGCTGGCGGGCATCCGGGCCCGGCTGGCGCACGACCCGGACGAGGAGCGGGCGGTGACGGCGGAGGAGCTGCGGCGGGTCGCCCGGAGCCGGATTCTGGAGCTGCTCTCGGGCGACTGAGCCCCCGCGGGCCGCGGCGGGTCGAGAAGCGCCGCTCTAGCCCGTACGTGCCTGTTTGATTGCCACTTTGATCACACCAGAGGCCCCGGCGCGAACGAACCGACAATGCGTCGCTACGATGGCCGGGGCCGGTGGACCGTACCCGGCCGGGTCAGACCGACAGTCAAGCCGGCCGACCCCAATCCCCGCTCCCGGAGGGTTCTTCCGTGCCGGCTGGAACGCTGTACCGCGGCCGGGAAGGCATGTGGTCCTGGGTGGCTCATCGAGTCACCGGTGTCCTCATTTTCTTCTTCCTGTTCGTACATGTCCTGGACACTGCTCTCGTCCGCGTTTCCCCCGAGGCCTACGACGACGTCGTGGCCACGTACAAGACGTGGCCCGTGGCGTTCCTCGAATACGGCCTCGTGGCCGCGATTCTCTTCCACGCGCTGAACGGTCTGCGGATCATCGCCGTGGACTTCTGGGCCAAGGGCCCTCGCCTTCAGAAGCAGATGCTCTGGACCGTGGTGGGCATCTGGATCGTGCTGATGGTCGGGGCCCTGTACCCGATCCTCGGGCACGCCGTACGCGAGATCTTCGGGAGCTGAGGCCCATGTCCAGCGAGACTTCTTCCGCAGCCGCGATCGGCGATGTCGAGGGCGTTGCCCTGTACGACGTCGACCACCCGGCCCCGGTGATCGAGCCCCCGCGCAAGCGCACGGGCAAGACACCCAAGGCCTCGCGCACCAACTTCGAGATGTACGCCTGGCTCTTCATGCGCCTGTCGGGCATCGTCCTGGTCGTCCTCGTCATCGGCCACCTGCTGATCCAGCTGGTGCTCGACGGCGGTGTCTCCAAGATCGGCTTCGCCTTCGTGGCGGGCCGCTGGGCCTCGCCGTTCTGGCAGGTCTGGGACCTGACGATGCTGTGGCTCGCCATGCTCCACGGCGCCAACGGCCTCCGTACGGTCATCAACGACTACGCCGAACGGGACAACACCCGCTTCTGGCTGAAGATGCTCCTGTACACCGCCACGGTGTTCACCGTCCTGCTGGGCACGCTGGTGATCTTCACCTTCGACCCGAACATCCGCTAGGCGCCGGGACAGAGGGACCAGAGGAAAACCATGCAGATCCACAAGTACGACACCGTCATCGTCGGCGCCGGCGGCGCCGGCATGCGCGCGGCCATCGAGTCGACCAAGCGCAGCCGTACCGCCGTGCTGACGAAGCTCTACCCCACCCGCTCCCACACGGGCGCCGCGCAGGGCGGTATGGCCGCCGCGCTCGCCAACGTGGAGGAGGACAACTGGGAGTGGCACACCTTCGACACGATCAAGGGCGGCGACTACCTGGTCGACCAGGACGCCGCCGAGATCCTCGCGAAGGAGGCCATCGACGCCGTCCTCGACCTGGAGAAGATGGGCCTGCCGTTCGGCCGCACGCCCGAGGGCAAGATCGACCAGCGCCGCTTCGGCGGTCACACCCGCAGCCATGGTGAGGCCCCGGTCCGTCGTGCCTGCTACTCGGGCGACCGCACCGGCCACATGATCCTCCAGACGCTGTACCAGAACTGCGTCAAGGAGGGCGTGGAGTTCTTCAACGAGTTCTACGTCCTGGACCAGCTGATCACCGAGGTCGACGGGGTCAAGAAGTCCGCCGGCGTCGTCGCGTTCGAGCTGGCGACCGGCGAGATCCACGTCTTCCAGGCGAAGTCGGTCATCTACGCCTCCGGTGGCACCGGCAAGTTCTTCAAGGTGACGTCCAACGCGCACACCCTGACCGGTGACGGCCAGGCCGCCTGCTACCGGCGCGGTCTGCCGCTGGAGGACATGGAGTTCTTCCAGTTCCACCCGACGGGCATCTGGCGCATGGGCATCCTGCTGACGGAGGGCGCCCGCGGTGAGGGCGGCATCCTCCGCAACAAGGACGGCGAGCGCTTCATGGAGAAGTACGCGCCGGTCATGAAGGACCTCGCGTCCCGTGACGTCGTCTCGCGCTCCATCTACACGGAGATCCGTGAGGGCCGCGGCTGCGGTCCGGCCGGTGACCACGTCTACCTGGACCTCACCCACCTGCCGCCGGAGCAACTGGACGCCAAGCTCCCGGACATCACCGAGTTCGCCCGTACGTACCTCGGCATCGAGCCCTACACGGACCCGATCCCGATCCAGCCGACCGCGCACTACGCCATGGGCGGCATCCCGACCAACGTCGAGGGCGAGGTGCTGGCCGACAACACCACCGTCGTCCCGGGCCTGTACGCCGCCGGCGAGGTCGCCTGTGTCTCCGTGCACGGCGCCAACCGTCTGGGCACCAACTCGCTGCTGGACATCAACGTCTTCGGTAAGCGCTCGGGCATCGCGGCCGCCGAGTACGCGGCGAAGAGCGACTTCGTCGAGCTGCCCGAGAACCCGGCCCAGCTCGTCGCCGACCAGGTGGAGCGGCTGCGCAACTCGACGGGCACCGAGCGGGTCGCCGAACTGCGCACGGAGCTGCAGGAGTGCATGGACGCCAACGTGATGGTGTTCCGTACCGAGCAGACCATCAAGACGGCGGTCGCCAAGATCGCCGAGCTTCGCGAGCGGTACCTCAACGTGTCCATCCAGGACAAGGGCAAGCGGTTCAACACCGACCTGCTGGAGGCCATCGAGCTGGGCAACCTGCTCGACCTGGCCGAGGTCATGGCGGTCTCCGCGCTCGCCCGCAAGGAGTCCCGCGGTGGTCACTACCGCGAGGACTTCCCGAACCGCGACGACGTCAACTTCATGCGCCACACCATGGCGTACCGCGAGGTGGCCGCCGACGGCGCCGAGTCGATCCGGCTCGACTACAAGCCGGTCGTGACGACCCGCTACCAGCCGATGGAGCGTAAGTACTGATGGCTACCCCGACCCTGGACAAGACCGGCAACGCCGAGGCCGGCTTCGCCGACTCCCCGTTCATCACGGCCACGTTCCGCATCCGCCGCTTCAACCCCGAGGTGTCGGACGAGGTCCAGTGGCAGGACTTCCAGATCGAGATCGACCCGAAGGAGCGTGTCCTCGACGCCCTTCACAAGATCAAGTGGGAGCTCGACGGGACCCTGACGTTCCGCCGGTCCTGCGCGCACGGCATCTGCGGTTCCGACGCGATGCGGATCAACGGCAAGAACAGGCTCGCCTGCAAGACGCTGATCAAGGACATCAACCCGGAGAAGCCGATCATGGTGGAGGCCATCAAGGGCCTCACGGTCCTCAAGGACCTCGTGGTCGACATGGACCCGTTCTTCCAGGCGTACCACGATGTCATGCCCTTCCTCATCACCAAGGGGAACGAGCCGACCCGCGAGCGCCTGCAGTCCCCCGAGGACCGCGAGCGCTTCGACGACACCACCAAGTGCATCCTGTGCGCCGCGTGCACGTCCTCGTGCCCGGTGTTCTGGAACGACGGCCAGTACTTCGGCCCGGCGGCGATCGTCAACGCGCACCGCTTCATCTTCGACTCGCGCGACGAGGCCGGGGAGCAGCGGCTTGAGATCCTCAACGACCGTGACGGCGTGTGGCGTTGCCGCACCACGTTCAACTGCACGGACGCCTGCCCCCGTGGCATCGAGGTCACCAAGGCGATCCAGGAGGTGAAGCGCGCGCTCATCACGCGTCGCTTCTGACCCTCCCGTAACGCCCGTTACGTCGACAGGCCCCGCCCCGCAGCACAACCGCTGCCGGGGACGGGGCCTGTTGCTGCGCGGGGCCGGTGCGGACGGTACGGTCAGCGGAGCTCAAGACCGAAGCAAGAGAACGGGGATCCTCGTGAGCGAGCCGAATCCGTCCGCGGGCGACGCGTACAAGTGGGGCCCGCCCCAGCAGCCGGCTCACCCGCCGACCGTCGCGGACGGCCAGGGCTACGGCTACCCGGCCCCGGGCGGTGCTCCCGCGTACGGCTATCCGCAGCCGCTGCCCGAGTCCGCGGTACAGCCCGGCCCCGGTTACGGCTACCCGAACCCCGCCCAGCCGACCCTGCCCGGGCAGTACCTCCCCGCACCGCAGGGCGGTGCCCCGGTCCCGGTGCTGTCGATCGGCGACATCACCGTCATGAGCGACTCGATCGTCACCCCGTCCGGGCCGATGCCCCTGAGGGGTGCGATCTGGACGGCGACGGACATGTCGCGTACGGAGGAGAAGATCCCGCCGCACGCGATCGTGCTGGCGATCATCTTCGCGTTGTTCTGCCTGATCGGTCTGCTGTTCCTGCTGATGAAGGAGAAGCGGACGACCGGCTTCGTCCAGGTCACGGTGACCAGCGGCGGCCGTCACCACTCCACGATGATCCCGGCCATGGGACCGCACACCTTCCCGGCGGTCATGGGCCAGCTCAACACGGCCCGGTCCATGAGCGTCTGAGCCCCGGGGCCCGGTCATGGCGCGTTTCTCGCACACGGTCACCGTCGCCGCCCTGGGCCGGGGCTGGTTCGAGGAGGCCGCCGGTGCACTGGTGGGCCTGCTCGACGCCTCCCGGGAGGGCCCGGGCGGGGCGATCCTGCTGCCGGACGGGCGCCCGGTGGACGGCCTCCGGCTGCTGAAGGGCCGTCACCTGCGACCGGGGGCCCGGTACGGGGAGGCCGTGGCGGAGCCCGAAGCGGCGGAGGCGCCCGCGGCGCGGGCGGCCACCGTCCTGCGGGAGTGGCGGCCCTCCCGTTCCGTCGAGGTGGAGAGCCTGATGGCGGAGGAGGACATGTCCGTCCGGCTGGGCGTACGGGTGCGCGAGCCCCTGCGGCCCCGGGCGGTCGAGGTGTCGCTCGCCGGGCACCAGCCGAAGGGCGGTTCGCTGTACCGCTTCTCGGGCCGCGCCAAGGCCGATCTGGGCGCCTGGTGGGCGGCGGTGGACCGGCTCCCCCCGGCGCCCCCGGCGGCCCGGCCCCCGGTCTCGGGCAAGGCGGTCCACCTGCTCGGCAAGGCCCGGCTGACGGTGACCCCGCGCCCGGACGGGGACGGTTCCTGGCAGGTGACGGTCGCGCTGAGCGCGCGGGGGCGGTGGCTCCTGCGGCCGGTCGGCGCGGTCATCCTGTTCTTCGCCCGGAAGCCGGTGGAGCGGGGGTTCCGGGAGGCGGTGGAGAGTGCGGCGCGGGAGTGGAACACCACGTTCGCCGAGCTGACACCGCTGCACGGTGAGGCGTTGCGCGCGGAGATCGCCGACGCGCTGACCGAGCCGGGCGAGCCGGCGGAGCCCAAGGCTCTCTGATCCTTCACCGACCCCTTCTTGAACATGTTCAAGAAGGGGTCTACAGTCATGCCCGCAAGCACTTTTGAACGTGTTCAAAGGAGGGTGGGGCATGGACCTCACTGTTGTCGCGTACGTCATCTACCTGGCCATCAGCGTGGCGCTCACCGTCTGGGTCGCCCGCACCCTCAGTCGCAACGGCCGGATCTTCCTCGCCGACGTGCTGCACGGGAACGAGAAGCTCGCCGACGCCGTCAACCACCTGCTGGTGGTCGGCTTCTACCTGGTCAACCTGGGGTTCGTCGCGCTCTACCTGAAGAACGCCGACGGCGTCCGGGACGCCCGCGAGCTGTTCGAGGCGCTCTCGGTGAAGGTCGGCGTGGTCCTGCTGGTGCTCGGCGTGATGCACCTGGGCAATGTGTACGCGCTCAGCCGCATCCGCCGCCGCAGCGCCCTGGAGCGCGAGCAGACCCCGCCCGTACCGCCGCAGGGCTGGACGCCCCCGGGCCCCCAGGGCCCCTGGACCGCGCCCACGCCCGCACCCGGGCAGTGAGTCCGGTGACCGCCACCGGGCCCTCCGCCCCGGTCCGCCGGCTCACCGTGCTCTACGACGCGCAGTGCCCGCTCTGCGTCCACCTGCGCCACTGGCTCCAGCGGCAGCGGCAGCTCGTCCCGCTGGATCTCGTACCGGCCGGATCGGCCGAGGCCCGGCGGCGGTTCCCGGAGCTGGACCACACGGCGACGCTCGCCGAGATCACCGTGGTCGGCGATCTGGGCCAGGTCTACCGGGAGACCTCCGCCTGGATCGTCTGCCTCTGGGCGCTCGCCAAGTACCGCTCCAGGGCCCACTGGCTGACCACCCCGGCGGGGCGGCCGTTCGCCCGGGGCACCGTGCTGGCCGCCGCCCGCTACCGTTCGATGGCGGCCCCGCGCTGCGCGCCCCAGGGTGCGGGGTGCACCGTGCCGACCGGGCGACAGGGGGCCCACCGTTAACCTGGTGCCCGTGGTGAAGGAAGAGAAGAACGTGCAGGAGAACAGGCCGGCCAAGGCCGCGAAGAGCGAGCAGACCCGCACGCTGATTCTTGAGACGGCGCTCCGGCTCTTCGCCGAGCGCGGCTACGACCGGACCACCATGCGGGCCATCGCCCAGGAGGCGGGCGTCTCGGTCGGGAACGCGTACTACTACTTCTCCTCCAAGGAGCACCTGGTCCAGGGCTTCTACGACCGGATCGCCGCCGAACACGCCGCGGCGATCGGGCCCGTGCTGGAGGGCGACAAGGATCTGACCGTACGCATCCGGGGGGTGCTACTCGGCTGGCTGGACGTGGCGGAGCCGTACCACCGGTTCGCCGCCCAGTTCTTCAAGAACGCGGCCGACCCGGACAGCCCGCTCTCCCCGTTCTCCGAGGACTCGGCGGCCGCCCGCGACGCGGCGATCTCCATCCACGAGCGCTGCATCGCCGGGGCGGACGTCAAGAGCGACCCGGAACTCGCCCCGCTGCTGCCGCAGTTGATGTGGCTGATGCAGATGGGACTGGTGCTTTTCTGGGTGTACGACCGCTCGGAGGGCGCCGAGCGCAGCCGCCGGCTCGTCGAGCGCACCGCGCCGATCGCCGCACGGGCGATCGCGCTCTCCCGGTTCCGGGTGCTGCGCCCGCTCGTGCGGCAGGTCCACGGGCTGCTGGTGGAGTTCCTGCCGGACGCGGCGACGGCCGGGGCGAAGCCCCGGCCGTCGGAGGACTGACCCTATCGGACGGATCAGGCCAGATCAGGTCGGATCAGATCCGGCCCAGCTCCCACAGCCGCCAGACGCCGGTGCCGTCGGAGAGGTACTGCGAGCCCGCGACGTCGGACTTCGCGACGACGTAGTCCTTCTTCTGCCACAGCGGCAGCAGCGGGACCTCCTCGCCGACCAGGGACTGCATGTCCTTGAAGTCGTTCGCGGTCCGGCTGCGATCGCTGAACTGCTGCGTGGCGGCGATCAGTTTGTCCATGCGCTTGCTGGAGTAGCCGCTGTGCAGGACGTTGCCGGTGCCGACGAGCGGCTGGCTGAAGGTGTCGGGGTCCGGGAAGTCGGGGAGCCAGCCGACGGTGTACATGTCGTACTCACCGGCCGCGTACCCCTTCTGGTACTTCGTCCACTCGACGGCCTTGACCGAGACCTTGAACAGCCCGTCCTTCTCCAGCTGCCGCCGCAGTTCGGCGGTCTCCTTCGTGTACGCGTCGTCCGCCCGGTAGGCGAAGTTGATCGACACCGGCGTCTCGACACCGGCCTGCTGGAGCAGCTCCTTCGCACGCTGGGGGTCGGACGACGGGTAGGCGTCGAAGAAGGGGGTGCTGTGCCCGATGAAGCCCTGCGGGATCAGCGAGTACAGCGGCTCGACGGTGCTCTGGTAGACCTCCCGGACCAGCGGCCCGCGGTCGATGATCGCGGCGACGGCCTGGCGGACCCGCTTGTCCGAGAACGGCGAGTCGTCGCGGACGTTGAAGATGATGTTGCGGATCTCGGCGCTGTCCGCCTCGGTCACCCGCAGGTCCGGGTCGTTGGGGTTCAGCGCGGAGAGGCGGGCCGGCGGAAGCTGGCGGTGGGTGACGTCGATCTCGCCGCTGTTCCACGCGGACAGGAGCTCGTCGGAGCTCTTGTAGTAGCGGATGGTGACGGCCTCGCCGGTCTTCTTCAGCGCGCCCTTGTACTTCAGGTTGGGCACCAGCTCGGCGCGCGAGCCCGACTCGTACGACTTCAGGGCGTACGGGCCCGAGCCGTCGACCTCGTTGCCCGTACGGAGCTTGTCCTCGGGGTACTTCGTCGAATCGACGATCGCCCCGGCGCCGGTCGCGAGCTTCTGCGGGAAGGTCGCGTCCCTCCCGGACAGGTTGAAGGTGATCGTGCGCCCCTCGGCGACCACGGTGTCGAGGGTCGGGAACAGCCCTGCCGGGCCGACGTCGGAGTTGATCCGCAGCAGCCGCTCGAAGGAGAACGTGACGTCCTCGGCGGTGACCTTCCTGCCGTTGGAGAACGTCAGGTCGTCGCGGAGCTTGCACTGGTACGTCTGGAGCTTCTGCCCGATGAAGCCGCAGCTCTCGGCGGCGTCCGGCTCCGGCGTGACCGCCCCGGCCTTGAAGGTCATCAGCGACTGGTAGAGGTTGCTGTAGATCGCCCAGGAACCCGCGTCGTAGGCGCCGGCCGGGTCAAGTGATGTCACCTCGTCCGATGTACCGATCGTCACCGCGTCGGACTTCGCCCCCCCGGAGGGGAGGAGTTGCCAGGCGCCGACGCCTGCGATGACCAAAACCGCGAAAATCGCGAGAATCCGTACCCGGACCGACCGCATTGCCGTGCTCTCCCTTACCAGCCCCACCTCGGCAGTTGCGCCAAGACACGCACACCGCCGCACACTCGCGCTTACCCAATCACACGATTTTCACATCTGGAAGAGTAAATAGGGCTCTCACAGCCTTTTGTTGGACACCTGCGACGCACCCTGTCCGAAAAGGCCGTTTCCCGCCTCCCACCTGCGGTTCTTCGTCGCTGACGGTGACGCTGCGGTGCGGATTTCATGACGTCGGACATCCGGACGTCGAACGGGAGATCGCACCCGCAACGTGTCTGAGCGCGTCCGGTCTACGCCTGGCGGGAAGCGAGCTCCACGACGGTGATGTCGGCCGGGGCGCCGACCCGGACCGGCGGCCCCCAGGCGCCCGCGCCGCGCGAGACGAAGAGCTGGGTGTCCCCGTAGCGTTCGAGCCCGGCGACGGTGGGGTTGGCCAGCTCGGCGAGGTAGCTGCCGGGCCAGAGCTGGCCGCCGTGGGTGTGGCCGGAGAGCTGGAGGTCGACGCCGTGCTCGACGGCGTCGTGGATGACGACCGGCTGGTGGGCGAGGAGGACGGCGGCCCGGGCGCGGTCCCGGTCGCCCAGCGCACGGACGAAGTCGGGGCCCTGGCCCTCGGTCTCGCCCGCCACGTCGTTGACCCCGGCGAGATCGAAGCCGTCGATCTCGACGCGGGCGTTCTCCAGCGGGATCAGCCCCAGTTCGCGGACGTGGTCGACCCACTGCTCGGCGCCGGAGAAGTACTCGTGGTTGCCGGTGACGAAGTAGCTGCCGTGCCGGGCCCGCAGGGCGGACAGCGGTTCGGCGGCGGAGCCCAGGTCCGCCACGGACCCGTCGACGAGGTCCCCGACGACGGCGACCAGATCGGGCGAGGTCGCGTTGATCGTGTCGACGATGCGACGGGTGTGGGCGCGGCCGAGGATCGGGCCGATGTGGATGTCGCTGACCACGGCGATGCGGAAGCCGTGGGCGGCGCGGGGCAGTTTGGCCAGCGGCACGGAGACCCGCTTGACGCTCGGCCCGCGCAGCACGTTGTGGGTCCCGTACCCGACGGTGGCGAGCCCGGCGGCGGCCGCCGCGCCGCCGACGACCCGCGAGACGAAGAGACGGCGGGAGGGGCCGGGGGCCGGGGCGGGGGCCGCCGGGCGCTCCGGTCCCGATTCCGGTTTGGCTTCCGGTTCCGGTGTGGTCTCCGGTTCCGGTGCGGCCTCCGGGGTCGTACGTACGGAGGCTTCCGACGAGGTGGGGGCGCCGGCGGAGGCGACCGGAACGAGCTCTTCCGTACGGGGGCGGGTCTCACCCGGGACCTCGGCAGTGGTTCCGGAAGATGTTCCGATTTCGGGTGCCGGACGCTCGGTGACCGGCTGCGCCGCCGCCTTGTCGCGCCGCGCGAGGACCCTCAGGAGCACCGGACGCACGAGCTCGCCCACGAACAGCGCCAGCGTCAGGTACAGCAGGCAGGCCAGCCACAGGAAGCCCGGCCAGGCCAGCACCTGCTGGAGCCAGAAGGGCGCGCCGATCCGGCCGGAGGTCATGGCTCCGACACTCAGCAGCGGCAGCACGAACGCGGCGGCCGTGCCCGCCTTGCGCATCGTGCTGCCGGGGACGGTCGTGTCGCCGACGAAGCGGCGCCACACATAGCGGTGCACGGCGGCGAGCAGCGCCAGCACCACGAGCGCCACGAGCGCGAACACCACTGCTGCCATCCGTGCCTACCTACGCCTTCTCGTCCTCGTCAGCGCGCTCGTCGCGCAATGCCCGGACACCACGCAACCCGATCGCGCCGACCACCGTCCCCAGAAGAAAGGACGTGATGGCGAGCAGCAGGTGCACCCAGAAGTACCCGGTCGGTTCGCCCGCGTCGTCGAAGGCGAGCCCGCTGCCGTCCTGCCACAGGTTCTTGACGAAAGTGATCCAGATGAACCAGCTCCACACCCCGAACACGAGCAGGAACCAGGAGACGGGGCGGCTGAGCTTCATGGGTCCAGTATCGCCGCCGCCCTCCGGCACCCTCGCCCGGGGTGGTGTCCGGACACGGCCGTCCCGGCGGTCCCTGCGGCGGGTCAGCCGCTCCGGGTCCGCATCCACATCTTCGCCCTGTACGTTTCCGACCGTGCCTGCTCTGAAAAAGATCGCCCTGACGGTCACCTCCGCCATTTTGCTGTCCGGTTTGGTCCTCAGTCCCGCCTCGGCGGCCGACAAGGACAAGAGTGACGACAAGCAGCCCAAGCCGCCGGCCACGATGTCGAGCCTCGGCGGCGAGCGGCTCGGCAAGCCCGGTACCCAGGTCGCCCTGGGCCCGGGTGCGCCGGTGCTGCCCAAGGGGCTGACCGGCCGGTCGTGGATCGTGGCGGACGCGGAGAAGGGGGATGTGCTGGCGGCGCACAACGCCCACTGGCGGCTGCCGCCCGCCTCCACGATGAAGATGCTGTTCGCCGACACGCTCCTTCCGGCGCTCCAGCCCACCACCCTGACCCACAAGGTGACGGACAGTGACCTGGCGGCGGTGGGTGAGGGCAGCAGCCTCGTCGGGATCAAGGAGGACCACACCTACACGGTCCACGACCTGTGGCTGGGTGTCTTCCTGCGCTCGGGCAACGACGCCGTGCACGTGCTGGCGCAGATGTACGGCGGCATGCCCCAGGCGGTGTCCGCCATGCAGAAGCACGCCGAGGAGCTCCAGGCGCTGGACACCAAGGTGGTCTCACCGGACGGGTACGACGCGCCCGGCCAGGTCTCCAGCGCCTACGACCTGACCCTGATCGCCCGCAGCGGGATGCAGAAGAAGGACTTCCGCGAGTACGCGGCGACGGCGTCGGCCGACTTCCCCGGCGAGAAGAAGAAGGGGAAGAAGCGCGAGACCTTCGAGATCCAGAACACCAACCGGCTGATCACCGGGGGCATCGGCGTGGACCCGTACAAGGGCATCGCGGGCGTCAAGAACGGCTACACCACCCACGCGGGCAACACCTTCACCGGCATCGCCGAGCGCAATGGCAGGGTGCTCCTGGTGACGGTCATGAACCCGTCGCAGGAGGAGAGCCACGCCGTCTACAAGGAGGCCGCGAAGCTGCTCGACTGGGGCTTCGCCGCGAGCGGCAAGGTGACCCCGGTCGGCGAGCTCGTGCCCCCGAAGTCCATCGACACCGGGAGCGGGACCACGACCGGCGGCAAGGGCGCGCAGCCCGCCGCCGGGGCGGACCAGGGCTCCGGGGGCCAGGCGGAGGCCGCGCACGCGTCGGCGGCCGGCGGCTCCAGCGGCGTCGGGATCGCCCTGGCGGTCGTCGGCGGAGTGCTGGTGGTCCTGGCGGGCGGGGTGTTCCTGGTCAACCGGCGCTGGCCGCTGCGGCTGCCCCGCCGCTGACGCCCGGGCCGGGCCGCCCCGTGTGGGACGGCCCGGCCGGGCCGTCCCTCAGGCCGCCCGGGTCGAGCCTCCGGGCTCCGGCTCCTCGCGATGGCCCTCGGCCTCGGTCTCGCCCTCTCTCTCGCCCTCGGTCTCGCCCTCCCTCTCGCCCTCCCCCTCGCCCCCGCCCTTGCTGCCGGTCGCCGTCCAGGCGGCACAGAACAGCAGCAGCTTGGCGGTGAAGCTGATCCACAGGAGCAGCGCGATCGGGACGCCGAACGCGCCGTACATGCTCTTGCCCGCGACGCCCTTCATATAGCTGCCGAGCAACAGCTTGAGCAGTTCGAAGCCGACCGCGCCGAGCAGCGCCGCGACCACCAGCCGCCGCCGGGGCGGCTGGACCCCGGGCAGCAGCGTCAGCAGGTAGAGCATCAGCAGGAAGTCGGCGACGACCGCGACCGCCAGGGCCGCCACCCGGAGCAGCACGCCGCCCGCCCCTCCCCCGGAGATGCCGAGCTGGTCGGCGGTCCAGCCGACGGCCGTCGAGCCGACCGTGGAGACCGCCAGGGTGGCGAGCGCCGCGCCGCCGAGGCCGACCAGCAGCACCGTGTCCTTCAGCTTGGCGACGACCGGGTTGGCCTCCTGGACGTCGTCCAGCTCCCAGACCGCACGCAGGCACTCCCGCATCGAGCCGACCCAGCCGACACCGGTGAACAGCAGCAGCGCACCGGCCACCAGACCGACCGTGCCCGCGTTGGCGACCAGACCGTCGATGCCCAGCTGGTCGGAGATGCCGGGCACCTGCTCGGCGAGCTTGTCCTTGATGGTGGCGAGCTGCTTGTCGCTCAGCAGCGCGGCGGCGATCGCCGCGCCGACCGCGATCAGCGGGAAGAGGGCCAGAAAGCTGATGAAGGTGATCGCCGCCGCCAGCCTGGCCCAGTGGACCCGGTCCAGCGTCTCGTAGGAACGCCACGCGTGCGTCTCCATCAGCCGGGTGACCAGGGGCCCGATGACCGGGAGTTTCTTGAGCCAGTCCATGACCTACCGCGTACCCTCCTGGGCCCGGAACACCAGCGGCCCGCCCCGGACTCTTCCCGACGGGTGGGGGAGTTCCCCGGCACGTGGGGGTGACACTCCCTCCATCACCCGTTCCGGTGAGCATCACCCGTTCCGGTGAGCGAATTCACCAATGCCTCGAATGGGGTTTACCGGACGATACGGTCACCCCCATGTCCGTCGACACGGTGTCCTTGACCGGCTGGGGCCGCACCGCCCCGACGACCGCCGTGCGGTTCCGCCCGCGTACCTACGAGGAGGCGGCGACCGTCGTCCGCGGCCGGGGCCCCCGGGGCGCCATCGCGCGCGGGCTCGGCCGGGCGCCCGGCGACGCGGCGCAGAACGCGGGCGGTTCGGTGCTCGACATGACGGGCCTGGCCCGGATCGGCGCGGTCGACCCGGTCGCCGGGACCGTGCGCTGCGAGGCGGGGGTGCGCCTGGACCGGCTGCTGCGGGTGCTGCTGCCGCTCGGCTGGTTCCCGCCGGTGCTGCCGGAGACCGGCAGGGTCACGGTGGGCGGGGCGTTCGGCTCCGACGTGCACGGCCGCAACCACCGGGAGGCCGGTTCCTTCGCCCGGCACGTCAGTGCCCTGGAGCTGCTCACCGCCGACGGCGAGGTGCGTACGGTGCTGCCGGGCACCGCCCTCTTCGACGCGACCGCCGGGGGCCTCGGGCTGACCGGGGTGATCCTCTCGGCCACGCTCCGCCTCCGGCGTGTCGCCTCTTCGCTGATGTCCGTCTCCACCGAGCGCGCCGACGACCTGGACGACCTGCTGGCCCGCTTCACGGCGGGCGGCGACCGGCTGCCGTACGCCTCCGCCTGGGTCGATCTGCTGGCCCGGGGCCGGGCGACGGGGCGCGGAATCATCACCCGAGGGGAGCACGCACCCCAGCATGTGCGCCCGGCGCACGACCGGCGCATTCTGCGTGCCCCGCGCACGGGCACGGCAGGGGGCCGAGGGCTCCCGGCCGCCGCCGGTCTGCTGTCGCTGCCCGACGGACCGCTCGGCCGCGCCTCCGCCGCCCTCTACAACGAGGTCCGCTACCGAAGTGCGCCCCGCGCGCGGACCGGGGAGCCGCGGCCGGTCCCGGCCTTCTTCCACGCCCTGGACGCACTCCCGGGCGTCAACCGGCTGCACGCCCGGGGCGGCCTGGTGCGCTACCGGTTCGTGGTCGGGTATGGGCAGGAGGAGACCCTGCACCGGGTGGTGCGCCGGATTGCGGCGCACCGGGCCCCCGCGCTGCGGGCGGTGCTCCAGCGGTTCGGGCCGGCGGACCCGGGCCTGTTGTCGTTCCCCGCGCCCGGCTGGACGCTCGCCCTCGATCTGCCCGCCGCCCTGCCCTCGCTCGCCCGCCTCCTGGACGGGCTCGACGAGGAGGTGGCGGCCGCCGGGGGCCGGGTCTGCCTGGCGGCCGATTCCCGGGTGCGGCCGGAGACCGCGGCCGCGATGTACCCGCGGCTGGCGGAGTTCCGGGAGCTGCGGGAGGCGCTGGACCCGACGGGGGCGTTCCGCTCCGACCTGTCGCGCCGACTCGGGCTGTGACCGCCGACCGCTCGACGTCCGCCCCTGGTCCTCTGCTCCCTGCCCGCTCTTGGGACGACCACCCCTCGCTCTCTGCACCCTGCCCCCGCCCCTCTTGAACAGGAGTGTTCCGTGAAGGATGCCTTCGGTGCCCCGCAGTCCCTGCTCGTCCTCGGCGGCACCTCCGAGATCGCCCTGGCCACCGCCCGCCGCCTGATCGCCCTGCGGACCCGGCGGGTGTGGCTGGCCGGGCGCCCCTCCCCCGCACTGGACGCGGCCGCCGCCGAACTGCGCGGACGCGGGGCGGACGTCCGTACCGTCGGCTTCGACGCACTGGACCCCGCCTCGCACGAGGTGGTCCTCGGCAAGGTGTTCGCGGAGGGGGACATCGACGTGGTGCTGATGGCGTTCGGGGTCCTCGGCGACCAGGCGCGCGACGAGGAGCGGCCGATGGCGGCGGTCCGGGTCGCCCAGACCAACTACACGGGGGCGGTCTCCGCCGGACTGGTGTGCGCCGGCGCACTCCAGGCGCAGGGCCACGGTTCGCTGGTGGTGCTGTCGTCGGTGGCCGGAGAGCGTGCCCGGCGCGCGGACTTCATCTACGGGTCGAGCAAGGCGGGCCTGGACGCGTTCGCGCAGGGGCTGGGCGACGCGCTCCAGGGCACCGGGGTGCATGTGATGGTGGTCCGCCCCGGCTTCGTCCGGACGCGGGCCACGGCGGGGCGGCCCGAGCAGCCGCTCGCCACCGGCCCGGAGGAGGTGGCGCGGGCGATCGTCACGGGGCTGCGGAGGCGTTCGGAGACGGTCTGGGTGCCCGGGTCGCTCCGGGTGGTGATGACAGCGCTGCGGCACGTCCCGCGGCCGCTGTTCCGGCGGCTGCCGGTCTGACCCGGGGCCGTACGGCTGAGTCGGTCAGGGGCGCAGGGACGCGGCGGACGGCGTGTCGACCACATAGCCGCCCTGGGCGGGGACGGCGGGCGTGCCGCCCCCGGCGCCGAACGGGAAGTCCCTGATCTTGCGCCACACGGCGTCCTGGCCCTGCTCGTACAGCGCGAAGGAGCCGCAGGTCCAGGACGCCTCGTAGGCGGCGAGCTCCTCGTAGGCCCGGTCCATCGCCTCCTCGGCGATGCCGTGGGCGACGGTGACATGCGGGTGGTACGGGAACTGGAGCTCGCGCACCAGTGGCCCGGAGGCGTCCCGGACCCGCTTCTGGAGCCAGGAGCAGGCCGAGGCGCCCTCGACGACCTGGACGAAGACGACCGGCGACAGCGGGCGGAAGGTGCCGGTGCCGGAGAGCCGCATCGGGAACGGGCGGCCGGCCGTGGCGATCCGGTCGAGGTGGGCCTCGATCGCCGGGAGGTCCGCGGCCTGTGCCTCGGTCGGCGGGAGCAGGGTGACGTGGGTGGGAATGCCGAAGGCGGCAGGGTCCCCGAAGCTCGCGCGGCGCTCCTGGAGCAGGCTGCCGTAGGGCTCCGGGACCGCGATCGAAACGCCGAGCGTTACGGTCCCCACGTCGTTCTCCTCCACCGTCGATGGTCGATTCTCGGTCATGCCGCGCGGGCCGGGTGTCCGCCCCGCGCGTCCTGTCGCCGCAAGTGTGACCCCTGCGGCCGTGATCTCGCCAGGGCCCTTGGGCTCAGTGCTTCGCGGGCAGGAAGCCCATCCGGTCGTACGTCTGCGCCAGGGTCTCGGCGGCGACGGCCCTGGCCTTCTCCGCTCCCTTGGCCAGGATGGAGTCCAGCGTCTCCGGGTCGTCCAGATATTCCTGGGTGCGGGCCCGGAAGGGGGTGACGAATTCCACCATGGCCTCGGCCAGGTCGGTCTTCAGCGCGCCGTAGCCCTTGCCCTCGTACGCCCGTTCCAGATCCTCGACGGGGCTGCCGGAGAGGGTGGAGAGGATCGTGAGGAGGTTGCTGACACCCGGTTTCTTCTCGGCGTCGAAGCGGATCACCGTGTCGGTGTCGGTGACGGCGCTCTTGACCTTCTTGGCCGTGGCCTTCGGGTCGTCGAGGAGGTTGATGAGGCCCTTCGGCGTGGAGGCCGACTTGCTCATCTTGACCGCCGGGTCCTGGAGGTCGAAGATCTTCGCCGTCTCCTTGAGGATGTACGGCGCCGGGATGGTGAACGTCTGCCCGAACCGGCCGTTGAACCGCTCCGCGAGGTCGCGGGTCAGCTCGATGTGCTGGCGCTGGTCCTCGCCCACCGGGACCTGGTTCGCCTGGTAGAGCAGGATGTCCGCGACCTGGAGCACCGGGTAGGTGAACAGGCCGACGGTCGCGCGGTCGGCGCCCTGCTTGGCGGACTTGTCCTTGAACTGCGTCATCCGGGAGGCCTCGCCGAAGCCGGTGAGGCAGTTCATCACCCAGCCGAGCTGGGCGTGCTCGGGTACATGGCTCTGGACGAAGAGCGTGCAGCGCTCCGGGTCCAGTCCTGCGGCGAGCAGCTGCGCCACGGCGAGGCGGGTGTTGGCCCGCAGCTCGGCGGGGTCCTGCGGCACTGTGATCGCGTGCAGGTCCACGACCATGTAGAACGCGTCGTGGGACTCCTGCAACGCCACCCACTGGCGCACCGCGCCCAGGTAGTTGCCGAGGTGGAACGAGCCTGCGGTGGGCTGGATCCCGGAGAGCACGCGCGGACGGGCGGCCGCACCGGTGCGGCCCGTCTGCGGCTGGTCGGCGGGGAGCGAGGGGCGATCAGAGGCCATGGCCCCATTGTCTCAGGTGCCCGGGCCATCTCCGGCAGCCGGTGCGGGGCATACCGGGCGCGTCCCCGCACGATCCCGGGGCACAGGAGCGCACAGCTGAGACGAACGGCACATTCCGGCCGCCGGGCGCGCGACGGCGGGCGCGCCGGGCGGCGAAGGTTTCCCGGCGCGGGATCCGACCGACGATACAAAGTGGGCACCACCCTGCGCCCACGCCGCACGACGAACGGAGATCCCGTGTCGACCACGGAAACCGCCATCGCCTCCGCCGAGGCGCACAGCGCGCACAACTACCACCCGTTGCCGGTCGTCGTCGCCTCGGCGGACGGTGCGTGGATGACCGATGTCGAGGGCCGCCGGTATCTGGACCTCCTGGCCGGGTATTCGGCGCTCAATTTCGGCCATGGCAACCGTCGGCTCATCGACGCGGCCAAAGCCCAGCTGGACCGGGTGACGCTGACCTCCCGGGCGTTCCACCACGACCGGTTCGCCGAGTTCTGCACGCGGCTGGCCGAGCTGTGCGGGATGGAGATGGTGCTGCCGATGAACACCGGGGCGGAGGCCGTGGAGACGGCGGTCAAGACCGCCCGCAAGTGGGGCTACCGGGTCAAGGGCGTGCCGGACGGGATGGCGAAGGTCATCGTGGCCTCGGACAACTTCCACGGCCGCACGACGACGATCGTCAGCTTCTCCACGGACCCGGCGGCCCGGGCCGACTTCGGCCCGTACACACCGGGGTTCGAGATCGTTCCGTACGGGGATCTCACCGCGATGCGGGAGGCGATGACGGAGAACACCGTGGCGGTGCTGATCGAGCCGATCCAGGGCGAGGCGGGGGTGCTGGTGCCGCCGGCCGGCTATCTGCCCGGAGTGCGGGAGCTGACCCGCGAGCGGAACGTGCTGTTCGTCGCGGACGAGATCCAGTCGGGCCTGGGCCGGACCGGGAAGACGTTCGCGCTGGAGCACGAGGGCGTGGTGCCGGACATGTACGTGCTGGGAAAGGCGCTGGGAGGCGGAGTGGTGCCGGTCTCCGCGGTCGTCTCCTCGGCGGATGTGCTCGGGGTCTTCAGGCCCGGCGAGCACGGCTCCACGTTCGGCGGGAACCCGCTGGCGTGCGCGGTGGCGCTGGAGGTGATCGCGATGCTGCGGACCGGTGAGTACCAGCAGCGGGCCGCCGAGCTGGGCGACCACCTCCACCGCGAGTTGGGGCTGCTCGTCGGCGGCGGCGCGGTGGAGGCGGTGCGCGGCCGGGGCCTGTGGGCGGGCGTCGACATCGCGCCCGCGCTGGGCACCGGCCGGGAGATCTCCGAGAGGCTGATGGAGCAGGGGGTGCTGGTGAAGGACACCCACGGCTCCACGGTCCGGATCGCCCCGCCGCTGGTGATCAGCAAGGAGGATCTGGACTGGGGCCTGGACAAGCTGCGTACGGTGCTGAGCGCCTGAGCCGGTCCCTCGTGCGTCGCGGAGCTTCAGGACCTCAGAGTAGGACGTGGGGCAGGAAGCGGGCGTACTCGTCCGTGACCGGCCCCGACGACTCCCGGATGCCTAGCCCCGCCGCCTCGTCCTCGACGATCCACGCGCCGAGCACCACCCGATTGCCGTCGATGTCGGGCAGCGGGGCCAGCTCCTGGTAGCAGCACGGCTCGTCGCGCGGGACGGGCGGCGAGCCGGGGCCGTGCAGGTCGACGCCTGCGCCCTCCCGGCCGAGCAGCGGTTTGGAGACGTATCCGGCCCCGCCGGGCCCGGCCAGCTCGCGGGGTCCGTCGAGATAGGCGGGCAGCAGGTTGGGATGGCCGGGGTAGAGCTCCCACAGGATCGCCAGCAGCGCCTTGTTGGAGAGCAGCATCTTCCAGGCGGGCTCGATCCAGCAGGTGGTACCGCTGCCGCCGCCGTTGTCGAGGGTGTCCAGCACCTGCGGCCCGAAGCGGTCCGTGGCCAGCCACTCCCACGGGTAGAGCTTGAAGCAGCTGCGGATGAAGCGCAGCCGGTCGTCGACGAACCGGCCCGACAGCCGGTCCCAGCCGATCTCCTCGACGGACAGCGCCTCGGTGTCGATCCCGGCCTGCTGGGCGGTCTCGCGCAGATACGCGACCGTCATCAGGTCCTCGCCCGCCTCGTCGCCGTCCGAGTGCGCGAAGTGCAGCGGACCCGGCGGCAGCAGGGGCGCCTGCCGCTTCCAGGCGTCGACCAGCCGCTCGTGCAGGGAGTTCCACTGGTCGGCACCGGGGAAGCGGTCCTCCATCCAGAACCACTGCGCGCTCGCCGCCTCCACCAGCGAGGTCGGGGTGTCGGCGTTGTACTCCAGCATCTTCGCCGGGCCGCTCCCGTCGTAGCGCAGGTCGAACCGCCCGTAGACCGAGGGCAGTTCGGCGCGGCGGCGCCAGGACTCGGCGACCAGGGAGGCGAGGCGCGGGTCGGTGATGCCGAGGTCGGCGAAGCGGCCTTGCTCGACGATGTGCGCGGCGGCGGCCAGGCACATCGCGTGCAGCTCCTCGACGGTCTCCTCCAGGGCCTCGACCTCGGGCAGCGAGAAGACGTAGTAGGCGCTCTCGTCCCAGTAGGGGCGCAGCGAGTCGTCCGGGTAGCGGGTCAGCGGATAGACGACGCCCTGGGACTCGACGGTCTCCTGCCAGCCGGGGCGCGGCTGCGTGGTGCGGCGTTCCATGGCGGTCAGCCTCCGCCGGACCGGGCGCAGCCGAAGCCGCCGCGGTCGACCGCGGACTTGTCGAAACTGCCGCCCTGTACTTTGCCGTCCGAGCTGTCGCCGCCGTAGTAGTACGAGCCGCGGCCGGTGCCGCCACCGGAACCGCCGCTGCCTCCCGAACCGCCGCCGCTGCCACGGCACTCGTAGCTGGGCAGGGTTTCACGGGTCATCCGGTCGGCGCACCGCCGGTCCGGCTCCGATCCGCAGGACGAGATCGTCAGGGCGAGCAGCCCCATTCCGCCGAGCACGACCGTACTCGACCTCAACCTCCGCTTGGACATGTTCTGTTCTCCCCCGTGGTACGTGATCGAATCCGGCCCTTCCTCTTCCCTCTGCTTCCTTCTGCTTCCTTCCGGGCGCCGGATCTCTTGTCAGACTAGTTCGACAGGTGGCCGGTTCGGAACAAGGAGGCGCCGGAGCGTCAACCTCCGCCCGGTAGATTCCCTTTGCGCCCTTCGGGGTGATCTGTGCGCTCGGGGCGGCGGTCTGTTTCGGGACGGCGTCCGTCCTCCAGGAGGTCGCCGCGCGGGCAGCCGCCCGTCCCGCCTCGCTCGCGGTCACCGCGCCCGCGACCGTACCGCCGCCGGGCAGCGGCCGCTGAGGGCTGTCCCGTCATCCCTGGTGGATCAGCGGGCGGCGTCGGATGCGGCGCATCGCACGGCGGAGGAGCGCCCGCGTACGGGACGCATTCCGGCGTTCCGGCAATGCGGCGAGGTGCCGTGCCTGTCGTCGTGCACCCGCCAGGGATGACGGGACGACAGCCCTCAGGGCAGCACCCGGCACAGCGCGTCCAGGGTGCCCGCCCAGGCGCTCTCCGACGGCGAGCCGTAGCCGATCACCAGGGCGTCGCGGGTGGCCGGGGCGTCCGGGTGGCGGTAGCGCGCGAGGCCCTCCAGCGCCAGGCCCTGGAAGGCTGCCGCCTGGATCACCGAACGCTCGGCGCCCGCCGGGAGTTCGAGGACCGCGTGCAGTCCGGCCGCGATCCCGCTGACCTCGATGCCCGGCGCGCGCTCCGCGAGCGCCGCGACGAGCTGGTCGCGACGGCGGCGGTAGCGCAGCCGCATGGAACGCACATGCCGGTCGTACGCCCCCGAGGCGATGAACTCCGCGAGCGTCAGCTGGTCGGGCGAGCCGGACATCCACTCGGACACACCCTTCGCCGCCACCACCTCCCCCACCAGGCTCCGGGGCAGCACCATCCAGCCCAGGCGCAGCCCCGGGGCCAGCGACTTGCTGGCGGTGCCGAGATGGACGACCCGCTCCGGATCGAGGCCCTGGAGGGCGCCCACCGGCTGCCGGTCGTACCTGAACTCCCCGTCGTAGTCGTCCTCCAGGATCAGCCCGCCGGTGGCCCGGGCCCAGTCGACGGCTGCGGCCCGCCGGTCCGGATGCAGGGGTACGCCGGTGGGGAACTGGTGCGCCGGGGTCAGGAGCACCGCCCCCGTGGCCCGCATCGCGGCCAGCTCCTCGGTCCGGGAGCCGCGTTCGTCCAGCGGCAGGCACGGGGTGCGCAGCCCGGCATCGGTGAGGAGGTTCGTATGGAAGCCGAGGCCGTAGGACTCGACGGCGACCTCCCGGACCCGGCGCTGCCGCAGCACCCGGCCCAGGAGCGCCAGCCCGTGCACGAAACCGGAACAGATCACGATGCGCTCCGGGTCGGCGTGCACCCCGCGCGCCCGCGCCAGGTACTCCGCCAGGGCCGTGCGCAGTTCGACTCGCCCGCGTGGATCGCCGTAGCCGAAGGCCTCGTCGGGTGCGGCGGTGAGCGCCTTGCGGGCGGCCCGGAGCCAGGCGGTGCGCGGGAAGGCGGACACGTCGGGAAAGCCTGGCTTCAGGGTGTACGCGGGCCCGGACCGCACCGGCCGGGCGGGGGCCGCCGGGGGCCGCGTCCGGCGCGGGGCGGACCGCTGGGCGACCCGGGTGCCGGAGCCCTGGCGGGCGGTGAGCCAGCCCTCGGCGACCAGTTCGCCGTAGGCGTCGGCGACCGTGTTACGGGCGATGCCCAGGTCGGCGGCGAGCGCCCGGGAGGACGGCAGCCGGGTTCCGGGGGCCAGCCGCCCGCTGCGCACCGCTTCCCGCAGCGCCTCCATCAGCCCGCTGCGCAAACCCGTGCCGACCGGCTCCAGATGCAGGTCTGCACCGAAACTGGCCCAGGAATCGGTCATGGGAATGGACCATACCGCCGAGCCATCGGACCCGTAGCGTCGTCCCCATGACCACCACACCGCACGCACACCACCCCGCCCCCGCCGCCGCCCCCGCCGACCGGGCGGCCGAGCACCCGGCGCGCCTCTCCGTCTCCGAGCTGCTCCCCGATGTCTACAAGGCGATGGTCCGGCTCGACATCGCGGCCCGGAAGGGTCTGGACCCCGTCCTGGTCGAGCTGGTGAAGATCCGGGCCTCGCAGCTCAACCGGTGCGCGTTCTGCCTGGACATGCACACGAAGGACGCGCTCGCCGCGGGCGAGTCGGTCGAGCGGATCGTCCAGCTCAGCGCCTGGCAGGAGTCGCGGCACTTCTACACCGGGAAGGAGCTGGCGGCGCTCGCCCTGACCGAGGCGGTCACCATCCTCACCGACGGCTTCGTCCCGGACGAGGTGTACGCGGAGGCGGCCGAGCACTTCGAGGAGACGGAACTGGCCCAGCTGGTCGCGGCCATCACGGTGATCAACGCCTGGAACCGCTTCGGCGTCACCGGACGGCTCGCACCGGGCCACTACACGCCGGGCGACTTCAAGCACTGACGGCCCCACGCCCATAGCCAGGCCCACAGCCAGGAGGAGACCCCCATGGCCGACCCGGCCGCCGTGTTCCGCGCGCTGCACCACGGCCGCGCCCCCGACGATCCGCTGGTCCTGCCGGGACCGTGGGACGCGGCGAGCGCGCGGGCCCTGGAAGAGGCCGGGTTCCCGGCGCTGGCGATCCCGAGCGCGGGCGTCGCCGCCTCGCTGGGCCACGAGGACGGGCGGACCCCGGCGGACGAGATGTTCGCCGCCGTGACCCGGATCGTCCGCGCGGTCTCCGTCCCCGTCTCGGCGGACATCGAGGCCGGTTACGGGCTGGAGCCGGAGGAGCTGGTGGACCGGCTGCTGGCGGCGGGGGCCGTCGGCTGCAACCTGGAGGACTCCGTGGACGGCGTCCTGCTGGACCCGGACCGCCAGGCCGACCGGCTGGCCCGCTTCCGCGCGGCGGCGGGCGACCGGCTCTTCCTGAACGCCCGCGTGGACGTCCACCTCCACGCGGCGCCTTCCGGTACGGACCGGGCGTCGGCCGCGACCGGCCGGGCCCTGCGGTACGCGGCGGCGGGCGCCGACTGCGTCTACCCGATCGCCGCCCCGCCCGATGACCTGCCCCGGCTGGCCGCCGCCGTCCCCGTACCGCTGAACGCCATCGGCACGCCGGACTCCCCGGCCGCTGTGCGCCGGCTGGGCGAACTCGGCGCGTCCCGGGTCACGTTCGGCCCCGCCCTCCAGCGGCTCGCGGCGGCAGCGGTACGCGAGGCGGCACAGCGGCTGCGGTGAGGACGCCGACGGCCCCCGGCAGCGGGTGCGCTGCCGGGGGCCGCCGGCGTGGTGCGGGCAGGGACCTCAGATCAGGCCGAGCTCGCGGACCGCGTCGCGCTCCTCGGTGAGCTCCTTGACCGACGCGTCGATGCGCGCACGGGAGAACTCGTTGATGTCCAGGCCCTGGACGATCTCGTACTTCCCGTCCTTCGTGGTGACCGGGAAGGAGGAGATGATGCCCTCGGGGACGCCGTAGGAGCCGTCCGACGGGATGCCCATCGAGGTCCAGTCGCCCTCGGCGGTGCCGTTGACCCAGGTGTGCACGTGGTCGATGGCGGCGTTGGCGGCGGAGGCGGCGGAGGACGCGCCACGGGCCTCGATGATCGCGGCGCCGCGCTTGGCGACGGTCGGGATGAAGGTGTCGGCCAGCCACGCCTCGTCGTTGACGACCTCGGCGGCGTTCTTGCCCGCGATCTCCGCGTGGAAGATGTCCGGGTACTGGGTGGCCGAGTGGTTGCCCCAGATCGTCAGCTTCTTGATGTCGGAGACGGCGGCACCGGTCCTGGCGGCCAGCTGCGAGATCGCGCGGTTGTGGTCCAGACGGGTCATCGCGGTGAAGCGCTCCGCCGGTACGTCCGGGGCGGCGGCCTGCGCGATGAGCGCGTTGGTGTTGGCCGGGTTGCCGACGACGAGGACCTTGATGTCGTCCGCGGCGTTGTCGTTGATGGCCTTGCCCTGCGGCTTGAAGATGCCGCCGTTGGCGGCGAGCAGGTCACCGCGCTCCATGCCCTTGGTGCGCGGGCGGGCGCCGACGAGCAGGGCGACGTTCGCACCGGCGAAGCCGACGTTCGGGTCGTCGGTGATCTCGATGCCGCGCAGCAGCGGGAAGGCGCAGTCGTCGAGCTCCATCGCGGTGCCCTCGGCGGCCTTGAGGCCCTGCGGGATCTCCAGGAGGCGCAGGTTGACCGGCACGTCCGGGCCGAGCAGGTGGCCGGAGGCGATGCGGAAGAGCAGCGCGTAGCCGATCTGGCCGGCTGCGCCGGTCACGGTGACATTCACGGGAGTGCGGGTCATGGCGGTCTCCGTTAGACAGCTGGCGGTGGGGGTCCCGGCCCCTGGTGCCGGACCCTGGTGCTGGACGTCTCCGCGCGCCGACCAATCTTGACGTGAAGAGATATCCAGCGGTCAGGCTATCGGACCCGGGCAGGGGGGACCGCCCGGCCCCCTGTTGCACCGCGCACAACCGGTCACCTGCCGTGCCCCCGGCCCCGGCGTCACTCGTCCGGGTCGGTGCAGCCCTTCGTGCCGGAGGTGAGCGTCGCGCAGGCGTTCGCGTCGCTCGCCTTCTTCACCGCGACCATCGGGGTGTACGCCTTCGTGTCCCCCATGACCTCGCCGTCCTGCGCGCCCTTGCCCGCGGTGATCCGTACGGTGTCGCCGATCGCCGCCTCGGAGAGCCGGGCCCAGGCGGCGGAGCAGACCTCGCTGTAGCGGACCTCGACCTTGCTGCCGCCGACCACGGCGCTCGACACCGTACGGGCGAAATCGCCGCCGCAGCCCATCTCCTCCGGGTCCTGCCCGGCGCAGTCGGTGCCGCTGCACTCGACGCCTACGGGCAGTTCGGGGGCGGCCGTGGTGGGGGCGGCCGACGGGGGCGGGGTGGCCTTGGCCGGGTCGTCGCCGCCCGGCGCGAGCAGCACCGCGCCGACCGCGACGATCAGGGCGCCGACGGCCCCGACGGCGAGCATGGCCCCCTTGCGGCGGCCGCCGGGCGCCTTCCCGCCGGCGCTCGTTCCGGAGCCCTTGCCGACGCTCCGTCCGGCGCCCTCTCCGGCGTACCGCTCCGGTCGCTGCCCGCCCTGGTGCTGCTGGGGGACGTGCGGTGCGGCACCGCGCTGGGCGGGCACGGAGGGCGGGCGCGTGCTGTCGCGGCCGGTCCCGTAGGCGTCGCGGCCGTGGGGATCGCCCCTGTGGGCTTCGCTGTCGTAGGCGTCGCGCGGCGGGGCGTCCGCGCCCGCCGCGGCCGGGACCCGGGCGCCGCCGGAGCCGGCCGCGCTGTGACGGCCGCCCGAGGCGGAACGGCCGGACCGGCCGCCCGCCGGAGCGTCGGGGCCGGTCGCGCCCAACTCACCGAGCGCCGCACGGGCCTGGGTGATCCGGATGGCCTCCATCGTCATGTCGTGGCGCATCTCGGCCCGGCTCCACGCGCGCTCGGCCAGCTCCCACATGGTCGTGAGGTGGTGCTGCGGGGTGCCCGTCACCTCGGCGAGAGCGACGACGGCCCCGCGCGGGGCGAGGAGCCGCCCGTTGAGGTACCGCTCCCAGGACGTCTTGCTGTAGCCCGTGCGGTCGGCCACCGCGTTGATGTTGAGCCCGCTGCGGTCGACGAGCCTGCGCAGTTGGCTGGCGAACTCCCTGATCTGCGGATCGAGCTCTTCGGGCAGTGCCTTCCAACGAGGCATCGCTTTCCCCCCTCATGTCCCCCGGACGTGCTTGCTGTGCCCCGCTGCGGCCGGTCCCCCCGACCCACGCAACCCCGCCGAACTACCCACGAGGATGCGCGAAGCCAGGGTGTCAGTTCCTGACGAGGGGGCGCACGGGAGCATTCGGGACGGGGTACGCATCTTCGCGCGCCCCGATCACTGCCCCGATCACTGCTCTGTCTGCTCCGTGCTGCTCTGTGCGCCGGGCCAGTCTGCCATCGTTGCGCGACGATCACACCGTGCCGGAATGGTCACTTCCGTGCCACAGGCCCCAGGGAACCCTTGAAGCGGCTCTTCGTGTCCATGACGCTTGGAGCAGGACGGGGCAAGGATGCTCATTCCGCCCCATACCAGGGCTTGTTGCCCTGGTCACTCCGATCCGGGGTGCCCGTCCCTTCTACGGGGGAAGGGACGGTCACCACGGGCGGGATCGCGGGGCAGCCCTCAGCGGACCGTGAAGCGGACGGCGTCCTCCAGGATCGGCACGTCCAGCCACGGTTTCGGCTGCGCGACCAGCGCGAGCAGCACGATCAGGGTGCCCATCAGCCCGTAGGTCACCAGGTCGGTGAACCGGGAACGTACCGCCAGCATGCCGACCGACGGCACCACCCAGCGCAGCACGGCACCGGCGATCAGCGCACCGCCGATCAGGATGGTGCCGATGCGGAACGCCTGGTCGAACGGGTCCAGGGCCACGATCAGCAGCCCCGCGCCCGCCGCGCAGAGCACGGTGAGCAGCGGCCACTGCCGGGCCGGTGCGGGCGCGTCGCCGGACGCCGCCCGGCCGCCGCCCTCGGGGCGCGCGGTGTCCCGGGTGAACTTCGGGAACCGCCGCGACCGGCGCCGGGGGGCGCTCCCGGTCCCGGGCCCGGCCACAGCACCGGCCCCGGCCCCGGCCACCGCGCCCTCACCGCCCGACTCGCTCGACCCGTCCGGCTCGGCCGGACTCGTACCAGCACCCATGGGGTTCCCTCCGCCGTCCGGCCGTCAGCCCGCGGCGGCGGCGTCGGCGGCCTCGGCGGCGAGCCGCTCGGCCGCCTCGACCACGTTGACCAGCAGCTGCGCGCGGGTCATCGGGCCGACACCGCCGGGGTTCGGGGCGACCCAGGCGGCCACCTCGCGGACCCCCGGGTGCACATCGCCGACGATCTTGCCGTCCGCGTCCCGGCTGACGCCGACGTCGAGGACCGCGGCCCCCGGCTTCACGTCCTCGGGCTTGATCAGGTGCTGGACGCCCGCGGCGGCGACGATGATGTCTGCCTGACGCAGGTGGGAGGAGAGGTCCCGGGTGCCGGTGTGGCACTGGGTCACCGTGGCGTTCTCCGACTTACGGGTCAGCAGCAGTGGGATCGACCGGCCGATGGTGACACCGCGTCCGACGACCACGACATGCGCCCCGTTGATCTCCACGCCGTGGGCGCGCAGCAGCTGGACGACGCCCTGCGGGGTGCAGGGCAGCGGGCCGGTCTCGTTGAGGACGAGACGGCCGAGGCTCATCGGGTGCAGCCCGTCGGCGTCCTTCTCCGGGTCCATCAGCTCCAGGACCCGGTTGGTGTCGATGCCCTTGGGCAGCGGCAGCTGGACGATGTAACCGGTGCACTCGGGGTTGGCGTTGAGCTCCCGTACGACGTCCTCGATCTCCTCCTGGGTGGCGGTGTCGGGGAGTTCGCGCTGGATGGAGCCGATGCCGACCTGTGCGCAGTCACGGTGCTTGCCGTTGACGTACCACCGGCTGCCCGGGTCGTCCCCGACGAGCAGGGTTCCCAGGCCGGGGGTGATGCCCTGCGCCTTGAGGGCCGCCACACGGACGGTCAGATCGGATTTGATCGCGGCAGCGGTGGCCTTGCCGTCGAGAATCTGGGCAGTCATGGGCCCATCCTCGCGGATGACCCCGCCCGCATACCAATTGCCGGCGCCTCCCCCGTACACGAGATTGCACTTGCACAACGTCTGGGGCTCCGGACTGGACAAACGCGGGCCCCCCTTATAACGATGAAGGCCGCGGTTGTACGGGGGGCGGGCCGCTGAACGTCGTCCTTCCTCCGTGTGGCCATCTCGTCCCCACACGTCTGTTGAAGGAAACACCCCATATGAGCTTCGGCGACCCGAACAACCCGTACGGGCAGCAGCCCGGTCAGCCGCCCCAGGGGCCGCCGCAGGGCCAGCCCGGGTACGGCTACCCGCAGCAGGCTCCCCAGGGTGTCCCGCCGCAGGGCTACGGCTACCCCCAGCAGCCCGGTTACCCGCAGCAGCCCGGCCAGCCGTACGGGGCCTACCCGCAGCAGCCGCCGGCCTACGGCCAGCAGCCCGGGTACGGCGGCGGCATGCCGGAGCTGGCCCACTGGGGTCTGCGGTTCGGCGGGCTGATCATCGACGGGCTCGTCCTGATGGTCCCGTACATCTTCGTCGTCATCGGCGGTGCGGTCGGCGATGCGTTCGGCGCGATCCTCGCCATCGTGGGCTTCCTCGGCCTCATCGGCGTCGCCATCTGGCAGCTGTACCAGGAGGGCACCACCGGCCAGACGGTCGGCAAGAAGGCCGTGGGCATCCGCCTGCTGCGCGAGGCCGACGGCCGCCCGCTGGGCTTCGGCATGGCCTTCGTGCGCCGCCTGGCCCACTTCCTCGACAGCCTCGCCTGCTACATCGGCTGGCTGTGGCCGCTGTGGGACGAGAAGAAGCAGACGTTCGCGGACAAGGTCTGCTCGTCGGTGGTCGTCAAGTCCAAGTGACCCACCCGCACACCCTGTGCGCGCGAAGGCCGCCCCGGCACATCGGGGCGGCCTTCGCGCGTACGCGGAGGGCTCAGCGGCCCCCGCGCACGCCCGGGATCTCCGCCGGCTCCGGCGTCGTACGCTCCATCACCACGAAGCTGCCGCCCCGGTGCTTGAGGCGGTAGCGCGCCTCGGGGTGCAGCTGCTCGGCGTACGCCACGGGGTCCTGGATCGGCCGGGACCAGCCGAAGTCGAGGTTGATGGCGACGATGTCGGGCGCGGTGCCCGGGGCTCCGCCGACCCAGTAGACGGTGCGGTCGGAGGTGAGGTGGGCCATCAGCGTGATGTCCGTCTCGACGCGTGAGCCGGCCGGGATGGCGTCCAGCGCCGCCCGGGCCGCCTGGGCGCGGGCGTCGTCGGTGCGGTAGGTCTCCGGGCGCAGCAGGTCGCGCAGCGGCAGGTGCTGGGTCATCGCGATGGCGATCGCGGTGGCGACGGGGACGGCGACCCTCGCGTACGAGGCGAGCCAGGGGCGGTGCGAGTCGCGGCTGCGGCGGACGCCGTCGGCCATCGCGAGGAACAGCACCGGCATGAGAATCGCGCTGTAGTGCCAGACCATGCCCCAGTGGTTGCTGTCCTGCGAGAGCAGCCGCCAGCCGAGCGTGGGGATGATCAGCAGCGTCAGCGGCGAGCGCAGCGCCATGAACGCGGTGATCCCGATCAGGAAGACCAGCATCTCGATCTTGACGGAGGAGTTGAGGACGCCGAGGACGGAGTCCAGCATCGAGACGTCCTGCTCCCCGTTCTTGTCGATCTTCTGCCAGTAGTCGTACGTGCCCGCGCTGCTGGCCGCCGGGATGAGGACGACGAGGGTGACGACGAAGGCCGCGA
This sequence comes from Streptomyces durocortorensis, assembly GCF_031760065.1. Lineage (NCBI taxonomy): Bacteria > Bacillati > Actinomycetota > Actinomycetes > Kitasatosporales > Streptomycetaceae > Streptomyces > Streptomyces sp. C11-1. The sequence continues at coordinate 4,630,091 of NZ_CP134500.1, read as the reverse complement.
CGCCGTAGGCGGCGAGCAGCGCACCCTGGAGGCGGCGGCCGTACACGAAGAGCAGGAAGCCGACGACCGCGACGGTCGCGCCGAGGTCCTCCTTGACCAGGACGAGCGGCAGCGACCAGAGCAGGGCGGCCGTCCACCGCTTCAGGAGCAGCGCCCGGCAGACCAGGGCCAGCAGCGGCACGGCGAAGGTGATCTCGTGGAAGTCGGACTTCACCGCTTCCTGAATGCCCCAGGACAGCCCGTACGCGACGGTGACGCACAGCCCGGAGCGGCCGCCGAGGAGCTGCTGGGTGGTGCGGCCGACCACGACCGCCCCCAGCGCGAACAGCGCGGCCTGGGCGAAGAGCAGGGCCGTCGCCGACGGCCAGATCCAGTAGAGCGGGGCGAGCAGCGCCACGATCGGGGAGAAGTGGTCTCCGAGGATCAGATAGCCGGGGCCCTTGATGTCGACGACCGGGGCCTCGAACGCCGCGTACGCCCTGACCTCCTGCTCGAAGATCCCGAGGTCCCAGGAGGGCGAGCCGAAGCGGGCGTACTGGAAGTACGAGTAGAGGAAGTAGAGCGCGCACAGGATCGCGGCGGCGATCAGGTACGGGCGCAGCGGGACGCGTTCGTCGCCGGTGGCCGCGCCCGGGGAACCGTCCGCCGGGCGAGCGTCCGGCCCGGTGCCCTGCGCGGGCAGGCGGCCCGGCTCCGACCGGTCCGTTCCACTCTTGTTCAGCTCAAGCACGGTGACTGCCCCCGCTAGGGATTTCTACGGCCGTTCTTTGATACGGCCGTTCATTAGAACAGAGCGGCGAGCGGATTCCGGACGTCGGACACGGCCGTGGCCGCACCCTTTCGGACGGGTGCGGCCACGGAACGTACAGGTGCCGGTCAGGAACGTACAGCTGCCGGTCAGTGGAAGAAGTGGCGCGTCCCGGTGAAGTACATGGTGACGCCCGCCTTCTGCGCGGCCTCGATCACCAGCTCGTCGCGGACGGAGCCGCCGGGCTGGACGACGGCCTTGATACCGGCGGCGGTGAGGATCTCCAGGCCGTCGGGGAACGGGAAGAACGCGTCGGAGGCGGCGTAGGCACCGGCCGCCCGCTCCTCGCCCGCCCGCTCGACGGCGAGCTTCGCGGAGTCGACGCGGTTGACCTGGCCCATGCCGACGCCGACCGAGGCGCCGTCCCTGGCGAGGAGGATGGCGTTGGACTTGACCGCGCGGCACGCCTTCCAGGCGAAGGCCAGCTCCTTCAGCTCCGCCTCGGAGAGCGCCTCGCCGGTGGCCAGCGTCCAGTTGGCCGGGTCGTCGCCCTCGGCCTGGAGGCGGTCGGTCACCTGGAGCAGCGCGCCGCCGTCGATCGGCTTGACCTCGAACGCGGCGGCCGGGGCCTCGGGGGCGCGCAGCACCCGGATGTTCTTCTTGCGGGCCAGCACCTCGACGGCGCCGTCCTCGTACGCCGGGGCGACGATGACCTCGGTGAAGATCTCCGCGACCTGCTCGGCCAGCTCGACGGTCACCGGCCGGTTGACGGCGATGACGCCACCGAACGCGGAGAGCGGGTCGCAGGCGTGGGCCTTGCGGTGCGCCTCGGCGATGTCGTCGGCGATGGCGATGCCGCACGGGTTGGCGTGCTTGATGATCGCGACGCACGGCTCGGCGTGGTCGTAGGCGGCGCGGCGGGCGGCGTCGGTGTCCGTGTAGTTGTTGTAGGACATCTCCTTGCCGTGCAGCTGCTCGGCCTCGGCGAGACCGCCCTCGCCGGAGGTGTAGAGCGCGGCGGGCTGGTGCGGGTTCTCGCCGTAGCGCAGGACGTTCTTGCGGGCGAAGGTGTCGCCGAGGAACTCGGGGAGGCCCGAGTCGCCGACGGCCGCGTAGTCGTCCGCGAACCAGGAGGCGACGGCCACGTCGTAGGAGGCGGTGTGCTGGAACGCCTCGGCGGCCAGCCGCTTGCGGGCGGTCAGGTCGAAGCCGCCCGCCTTGACGGCCGCGAGGACGTCCGCGTACCGCTCCGGGCTGGTGACGACGGCCACCGAGGGGTGGTTCTTGGCGGCGGCGCGGACCATGGAGGGGCCGCCGATGTCGATCTGCTCGACGCACTCGTCGTCGGAGGCGCCCGAGGCGACGGTCGCCTTGAACGGGTAGAGGTTCACGACCACCAGGTCGAAGGGCTCGACTCCCAGCTCGGCGAGCTGCTCGCGGTGGGCGTCCAGGCGGAGGTCCGCGAGGATGCCCGCGTGGACGCGGGGGTGGAGCGTCTTGACGCGGCCGTCCAGGCACTCCGGGAAGCCGGTGAGCTCCTCGACCTTGGTGACCGGAACCCCGGCGGCGGCGATCCTCCCGGCGGTGGAGCCGGTGGAGACGAGCTCGACGCCCGCCTCGTGCAGACCGCGGGCGAGGTCTTCGAGCCCCGTCTTGTCGTAGACACTGACCAGGGCGCGGCGGATGGGCTTATTCACCGACATGACCGAGATGAACCTTTCGTCCCTCAATGCGATGACCGTCACGGGCGATCCGCCCCACGGCCTCGACGAGCAGCGTGCGCTCGACTTCCTTGATGCGTTCGTGGAGGGCGGCTTCGCCCTCCGGGGTGTCCTCTTCGGTCACCTCGACCACGCCCTGGGCGATGATCGGGCCGGTGTCGACACCGTCGTCGACGAAGTGGACGGTGCAGCCGGTGACCTTCACGCCGTACGCGAGTGCGTCACGCACTCCGTGCGCGCCGGGAAAGCTGGGCAGCAGGGCGGGGTGGGTGTTGACGGTCCGGCCGCCGAAGGCGGCGAGGAACGCCGGGCCGACGATCTTCATGAAACCCGCGGAGACCACGAGGTCCGGGCGGTGAGCGGCGACCTGCGCGGCGAGCGCCTCGTCCCACTCGGCACGGGTCGCGTGGTCCTTGAGCTTGCACACGAACGTGGGGATGCCGGCCCGCGCGGCACGCTCAAGCCCCCCGGTCCCGTCACGGTCCGCGCCGACGGCGACGATCTGCGCTCCGTACGCCGCCGGGTCGTCGCCGATGGCGTCGAGCAGGGCCTGGAGATTCGTACCGGATCCGGAGACCAGCACGACCAGCCGGGCGGGAACGGAGGAGGGGGGCGGGGAGGCCACGTCGGGGCCCTTTCTCGCGTGATGACCACGTGGTGACACAGGCGCGGCGGCACCGGGGGATGCTCTTTGTAGGGTCGTACGAGAGAATCGCTTCGCCCGATACGGGGAACCCTACGAACGGGCCGACCGTCAGCAACGATACCGGCACACCCGACGGCCCCCACGGGACGGGGGCGTGACCGGGAGGTAGCGTCAGGGGACAGCTCACCGTCCACCGGGTCCTCCGGGCGGACGAACCGTCCTCCGGGCGGACATGACGAGATGGGGAAGACGTTCACCACATGCCGGACCGACGCCGCCGCACCGCCTTCCGCCTCCCGCTGCCCGAGCGGGCCGCCCTTCTGATGCGGGAACGCCAGTCCTCCTCGCCGGAGGCCGACGAGCCGGAGCGCGACAATCCGTTCGCCGCGCCGCCCGCGGACCGGCCGGACCAGCCCTGGCAGCCGCGCCACCCCTCCGGGCCGGGCAACGGGAACGGCGGCGAGGGCTCCGGCGACGGATCAGGGGACGGCTCCGGCGACGGCTCCTCCGGCGACCGGCCGGCGTGGGGCAGCCAGTGGAGCAGCAAGCAGCCCGGCCGGGGCAGCGGCGGCTGGGGCGGCCGCCCCGGCGGGAACGGCTCCGGCGGCCCCGGGGGCAGGGGCGGACCCGACGGCGGTCCCGGCGGAATGCGCTGGGACCCCACCGACCCCGCGCAGCGGCGCGCCCGCTACGCGCTGCTCGGCGGCATGTGGGCCGTCTTCTTCGCCCTCTTCGACCTCCCGGAGATCGCCCTGCTTCTGGGCTCGCTCTCCGTCTACTGGGCGATCAGCGCGCTGCGCACACCGCCGAAGAAGGACGCCTCCGCGGCGGACCGCGCGGCCGTCGTCAGCGGTACGGGAACGACCGGGGCCGCTCCCGGGGGCGGCACGGGGACCGCGCCCACGGTCGCGCAGGGCGTCAGCGGCAAGCAGCAGACCACGGCGGCGATCAGCGGACTGGTGACGGCCCTGCTCGCCCTGCTCATCGTGCTGACGACGTTCACCGTGCAGCTCGTCTACCGCGACTACTACACGTGCGTGAACGACGCCCTGACCAAGACCGGCGCACTGTCCTGCAACGATCAGCTGCCGAAGCCGCTGGAGCCGTTCTTCGGCGTCAAGGAGTAGCTCCTTCCGGGCCTTCCGCGCCGCCCGGGCCTTCCGGCCAGTCCGGGTCTTCCGGACCGGCCGGGTCTTCCGGACCGCCCGGACTGGCCGGACCGGCGGGCTCCGTCGTGGTCGGCTTCCGCACCGCCTCCCCCGCGGGGAAGTCGGCCATCAGCCCGCCGGAGTCCCGCTTGAGGGAGGCCCACCGGGCCTGCCGGGCTTCGTTCCCGTGCCAGGGGTCGGTCGGCAGGAAGTCGTAGGGCTGGAACGCCGCCGACGCCCGGGAGGCCGCTTCGGGGGCCTCGCCGGGAGCCGCGCCGGGGGCCGGCACAGGGGCCTGTACAGGGGCCTGTACGGAGGAAGCTGCCGGAACGGCCTCGTCCCCCGTCCCTTTGCCCCTGCGCCAGGACGCCCACCAGCGGCGCGGTCGGCCGATGACGACGACGGCCTCCTCGTCGTCGCCTTCCTCCGCCCCGGGACCGCTCTTCCCGGCCCTCTTCCCGGCACCTTGCTCTGCGGCTAGCGCAGCCGCAGGTGGAGCGGAGGGAGTGGGCGGAGCATCCGCTTCCGGGTCCCGCCCCGCGTCCCCTTCCGGTACGTCCCGGCGCCAGGCCCACCCGGGTGTGCGCAGCCGCCACGCCCGCAGCAGGAGGGCCGCCGGTACTCCGATGGCCGCCGTCCACACCAGCGCCGCCGGACCGGTCAGCCACCACACGGGCCCGAACGCGCTGAGCACCCCCGTGCCGAGCGGTCCGCCCGCGACCGCTGTGAGCAACGCCGTACCGGCACCGCACCCCAGCGCGCCGAGCAGGGTCACCAGCACCGTCTCGCGCGGGGTCCAGGCCCGGTCGCGCGGGGCTTCGGCGGGGGCCGCCCCGCGTACGGTGAACCAGGCGACGGCCAGCGCGGCCGCCACCGGGACCGCCAGGGCCGCCCCGCTCAGCAGGGAGCCCGGGCCCTGTTCCGGCACCGCCGCCAGCAGCGGGAAGCCGGGCACCGCCGGGGTGCCGTCGAGGCCCAGCGGGGTGGCGGTGGCTCCCGTACCGAGCGAGAAGCCGGGCCCGAGCCCGTACGCCGCTCCCCACAGCGCGGCGTTCGGCACGAGCGCGGCGGCCAGCAGGAACACGGCGAACCGCCCCGGCCGGTCGCCCGCGAGCGCCAGGAACGCGTCCTGTGCCGCCATCGCGTTCCGGCCGAGGGCCACCGCGACCAGCAGCGCCCCGCCGCCGAGCAGCACCATCACCCCCGCAGCGGCCGACCGGCACGCCGCCTCGGCCCGGTTGCGGAAGAGCGTCCGCGCGACGGCCTCCTGAAGCACCAGGGGCGACCAGGACGGCAGCGGACCCAGCGGCCGCCCGGCCGCCGTCCACACCCCGGCCACCGCCGAACCGGCCACCACGAACGCCACCGGGAACGCCAGCGTGTCCGGTTCGACGCGCAGCGAACCGGCCCGCGCATAGGCCGCCGCCCCCGCCACGACCAGGAGGTAACCCGCCGTCACCGCGCAGAACGCCCCCGCCCGCGAGGGCCGCGCCCGCCCCTCCTCCGGCTCCGCCGCGTCCCGCGCCGCCCGGTGCGCCAGCCAGACCGGGCCCGCCACGAGCAGCAGCGGCACCACGCCGACGGGGGCGGGCACGCCGTTCAGGGTGTCGGGCCGCACGAGCCCGGCGCCGTGCGCGAGCAACCAGACCCCGGCCCCGGCGCGCAGCGCCCCGCCGGGTCCGCTGTCCGGGTACGGGGAACTGATCCACATCACCATGACGAGCACGGTCAGCGACCCGAGGCCGAGGCCCGCGGCGACGGCGCCCCGCACCAGGGCGGAAGCCAGGGCGAGGGTGCGGTTCCGCTCGGCCGGGGCCTTCGGACTGCGTTGCGTCATTTGGGTCACGCGGCCCATGCTGCCAACGACACGCGCTTATTTCGCGTAACGCGCGAACAGCCGTTGTGTCGCTCAATATACGTTTATGTACTTTTTCTCCCAGTGTGGTGGTGCCGGGGGGCACCCATGACCCGGAGCACCACCGATGAGGCCGCTGCGCCGCCGCTGCCCTCCCCCAAGGAGCGCCGCAGACTGCGTGAGTCGAAGTCGTTGAGCGAGGATCAGGTGGCGGCGGCGGTCGGCGTCACGCGCGCCACCGTGCGCTCCTGGGAGACGGGGCGCACGAGCCCGCGCGGACGCAAGCGCGCGCTGTACGCCAAGCTGATCGCCCCGGAAACTCCGTCACCGCCCGAGGCGGCACCGGCGACGGCACAGCCGAAACCGCCAACCGAGCCGGAAGCCGAAGTGAAGGCGGCAGCGGTAGCGGAAACGGCAGCGACAGCGACAGCGACAGCGACAGCAGAAGCAGAAGCAGAAGCAGCGGAAACGGAAACGGCAGAAGCAGCGGAAACGCCCCTTGGAGCGGTCACGCCCGAGGAGCAGCCCGACCCCGCGGTTCCCGAACCCGCGCCCGCCCGCTCCCCCGCTCTCTCCCCCGCCGAAGCGTTCGACGAGCTGTACGCCGGCGCCGCGCCCGCCCTCGTCCGGCAGACCTTTCTCCTGACCGGGCGCCGCAGCCTGGCCCGCGAGTCCGTGGAGCGCGCCTTCCAACTAGCCTGGCACCGCTGGCCCGAGGTGGCCGTCGACCGCGATCCGGTCGGGTGGGTGCGCGCGGCGGCATACGAGTACGCGATGTCCCCCTGGCACCGGCTGCGCCGCGTCCACCGGCACCCCGACGCCCCGCCCACCGAGCCGGGCAAGCGGGCGCTGTTCGACGCGCTGCTCGACCTGCCCCCGGCCTATCGGCGCACGCTGCTCCTGTACGACGGGGTCGGCCTGGACCTCCCGGAGACCGCGGCCGAGACGGAGGCCAGCACCCCGGCTGCGGCGGGCCGCCTGATGACCGCCCGCGCCGCCGTCGCGGAACGGCTGCCCGAGCTGGCGGAGGCCGCATCGCCCGCCGAGCAGTCCGCCCTGCTGCACGACCGGCTCGGCGGGCTCGCCCGCGCCGAGCACGTCCCCGTACCACCGCCCGCCCGTGCCGTGCGCACCGGCAGCGAGAACAAGGCCAAGCTGTGGACGAAGGCCGCCATCGCGGGCGCCGTCCTCCTCATCAGCGTGACAGGGCTGACCCTGCACACCGCGCCGACCCACTACGAGCAGCCGATCTCCCCCGCCGAACGCGTCGGGGGCGTACCACCGCGCGGTGGTCCGCAGAAGCTCACCGCACAGGACCTGAAGCTCCAGAAGTCACTGAGCGAGCAGCTGGCCCACGGTCCGGAACGGCTGGTCCCGCAGCCCAAGTGAGCCGTGCGACAGCTGTGTACGCGAACGGCGCGGGCCCGCACCCCTGGTGGAGAAAAGGGGGTGCGGGCCCGCGCCGTTCACGCGTGGCTGTGATGCCTCAGCCGCCTGAGTCAGGCGCCGAGGATCTCGCGCGCCAGCTTGGCGGTCTCGGTCGGCGTCTTGCCGACCTTGACGCCGGCGGCCTCAAGGGCCTCCTTCTTCGCCTGCGCGGTGCCCGAGGAGCCGGAGACGATGGCGCCCGCGTGGCCCATGGTCTTGCCCTCCGGGGCGGTGAAGCCCGCGACGTAGCCGACGACCGGCTTCGTGACGTTCTTCGCGATGAAGTCGGCGGCACGCTCCTCGGCGTCGCCGCCGATCTCGCCGATCATCACGATGAGGTCGGTCTCCGGGTCCGCCTCGAACGCCGCGAGGGCGTCGATGTGCGTCGTACCGATGATCGGGTCGCCACCGATGCCGACGGCGGAGGAGAAGCCGATGTCACGGAGCTCGTACATCATCTGGTAGGTCAGCGTGCCGGACTTGGACACGAGACCGATGCGGCCGGGCTTGGTGATGTCGCCCGGGATGATGCCGGCGTTGGACTGGCCGGGGGTGATGAGACCCGGGCAGTTCGGGCCGATGATCCGGGTCTTGTTGCCCTTCTCGCCCGCGTACGCCCAGAAGGCGGCGGAGTCGTGAACGGCGATGCCCTCGGTGATGACGACCGCGAGCGGGATCTCGGCGTCGATCGCCTCGACGACGGCGGCCTTGGAGAACGCCGGCGGCACGAAGAGGACGGACACGTTCGCGCCCGTCTTCTCCATCGCTTCCTTGACGGAACCGAAGACCGGGACCTCGGTGCCGTCGAAGTCGACGGAGGTGCCGGCCTTGCGCGGGTTCACGCCGCCGACGATGTTGGTGCCGTCGGCCAGCATGAGCTTGGTGTGCTTCATGCCGGTGGCGCCGGTCATCCCCTGGACGATGACCTTGCTGTCCTTGGTGAGGAAGATAGCCATGGTGGTCTGAGTCCCTCTTCCTTACTTCGCAGCCGCGGCGAGCTCGGCGGCCTTGTCGGCCGCGCCGTCCATGGTGTCCACGCGCTGCACGAGCGGGTGGTTGGCGTCGGAAAGGATCTTGCGACCCAGCTCCGCGTTGTTGCCGTCGAGACGCACGACCAGCGGCTTCTCGACCTTCTCGCCCTTGGACTCAAGCAGCGCGAGCGCCTGCACGATGCCGTTGGCGACCTCGTCGCAGGCGGTGATGCCACCGAAGACGTTGACGAAGACGGACTTGACGTCCGAGTCGCCGAGGATGATCTCCAGGCCGTTCGCCATGACCTCGGCGGAGGCGCCGCCACCGATGTCGAGGAAGTTGGCGGGCTTCACGTTGCCGTGGTTCTCGCCGGCGTACGCGACGACGTCCAGGGTCGACATGACCAGACCGGCACCGTTACCGATGATGCCGACCTCGCCGTCGAGCTTGACGTAGTTGAGGTTCTTGGCCTTGGCGGCAGCCTCAAGCGGGTTGGCTGCGTCCTTGTCCTCAAGAGCCTCGTGGCCCGGCTGGCGGAAGTCGGCGTTCTCGTCGAGCGAGACCTTGCCGTCCAGCGCCAGGATGCGGCCGTCCTTGGTCTTCACCAGCGGATTGACCTCGACGAGGAGGGCGTCCTCGGCGACGAAGGTCTCCCACAGGGTCACCATGGCCTCGGCGACACCCTCGGCCACGTCGGCCGGGAACTTCGCCTGGGCCACGATCTCGCGGGCCTTGACGATGTCGACGCCGGAGTTGGAGTCGACCGGGACCTTCGCGAGGGCCTCGGGGGTCTTCTCCGCGACCTCCTCGATGTCCATGCCGCCCTGCACCGAGGCCATGGCCAGGAAGGTGCGGTTGGTGCGGTCGAGGAGGTACGAGACGTAGTACTCCGCCTCGATCTCCGGGGACAGCTCGGCGATCATCACCTTGTGGACCGTGTGGCCCTTGATGTCCATGCCGAGAATGTCGGTCGCCCGGGCGACCGCCTCGTCGGCGTCGGCGGCCAGCTTGACACCGCCGGCCTTGCCGCGGCCGCCGACCTTCACCTGCGCCTTGACGACAGACTTGCCGCCCAGCTTCTCGGTCGCCTCGCGGGCTGCCTCAGGCGTGTCGATGACTTCACCGGCCAGCACCGGTACACCGTGCTTGGCGAAGAGGTCCCTCGCCTGGTACTCGAACAGGTCCACGCGCGTCCGTCCCTTTTAGTGGTATCGCGGTTCGTTCTTCTGCGTGGGCGTGCCGCGAAGGGCAACGTGACTGCTCTGTCACTAGGGAGGCGCACACGGTGTCCGAGTACGCGGCATGTCCATCCGGCAGGTTATCCCCGCGCTCGGCGTGACCCTAAATCGCAGATCACACCTGAGCGGTGATAACGGTCACAGAGGGTGCCGGGGCGCGTGACACCGCCGGGCTGCTCGGGTTCCGGCCAGGGCTGTCATCCGGCCCCTGTCCGGAACCCTGCCGGAGACCTTGCCCGGGATCTCGCCCGGGACCTCGCGTGATGCCCCGCATGGGATCTGCCTGAGCCTTCCGGCTCCCGGGTGGTGACGCCGGGAGCCGGAAGACCCGCGAGGGGCGGGAGGGGCGAGGAGGGGCAGGCGAGTCGAGTGGATCGGTGGTGCGGCGCATTCTTGAGCATGGGCATGCCAGATCCTTCGACGATGGACGGTGAGACAAAGGACAGTGGGGCAAAGAACGGTGGTCGAGGGCAGCGGGCCCCGGAGCAGCGGAATGCCGCCCTCCGTGGCGACGGATCGACGCTTGCAGGAGCCCGTGGGGGCACGCAAGCCCCTGGTTACTCTTGGGTCTCCTTGTCCGGTATGGGCAGGGGCCTCTTCTCGATCGCCGCCGCCATGACGTCCGGGAAGAGATCCGGCGTACAGGCGAACGCGGGTGCGCCCAGCACCCCGAGCGCCGCCGCGTGCTCGTGGTCGTACGCGGGCGCCCCCTCGTCGGAGAGCGCGAGCAGCGTCACGAACTGCACGCCGGAGGCCTTCATCGCCGCGACCCGCTTGAGCATCTCGTCGCGGATACCGCCTTCGTAGAGGTCGCTGATGAGGACGACGACGGTGTCCGCGGGGCGGGTGATCTTCGACTGGCAGTAGGCGAGCGCCCGGTTGATGTCGGTGCCACCGCCGAGCTGGGTACCGAAGAGGACGTCCACCGGGTCGTCGAGCTGGTCCGTGAGGTCGACGACCGCCGTGTCGAAGACGACGAGCCGGGTGGCGAGGCTGCGCATGGAGGCGAGCACCGCGCCGAACACGGAGGCGTAGACGACGGAGGCGGCCATCGAGCCCGACTGGTCGATGCACAGGACGATGTCCTTCTTGACGGCCCTGGAGGCACGTCCGTAGCCGATGAGGCGCTCCGGCACGACCGTGCCCGTCGCCGCCGTGCCGTCCGGTCCCGGGATCGTCAGATAGTTCTTCAGGTTGGCCCGGATCGTACGGTCCCAGTCGATGTCGCGGTGGCGCGGCCGGCTGATCCGCGCCGAGCGGTCCAAGGCCCCGGTCAGGGCGGCCCGGGTGCGGTGTTCCAGGCGCTTCTCCAGGTCCTCGACGACCTTGCGGACGACGGCCCGTGCGGTCTCCTTCGTCGTCTCGGGCATGGCCTTGTTGAGGGAGAGCAGGGTGCCGACGAGATGGACGTCCGCCTCGACCGCCTCCAGCATCTCCGGCTCCAGCAGCAGCGCCGCCAGGCCGAGCCGGTCGATCGCGTCGCGCTGCATGACCTGGACCACGGAGCTGGGGAAGTACGTCCGGATGTCGCCGAGCCAGCGGGCGACGGAGGGGGCCGACGCGCCGAGCCCCGCCGAACGGCCGCCGCCCCGGCCTCCCTGCTTCTTCCCGGCGCCCTCGCCGTAGAGCGCGTTCAACGCACTGTCCATCGCGGCGTCCTGGCCGCTGAGGGCGCGGCCGGTGCTGTCGGTACTGTCCGCCCCGAGCACCAACCGCCAGCGCCGCAGCCGTTCGCCGTCGTCCGGGTGCCGTGCGCCCGGAGTCGTCCTGTCCACCGTCTCCTCCGCCCGTTCCTTCACCTTGGTGGTCGTGGTCGTCCCGATGGCCGCGTCCGTCCCGACCCCCGTGCTGGTCCCGATCTCCGCGTTCGTCCCGATCTCCGCGTTCGTCCTGACCCCCGTGCTCGTCCCGATCGCCGCGCTCGCCCCTACCCTGGTGGTTGTCGTCATCCGGCCGCTCCCGTCGGCTCGGAGTGCCGGCCCAGCAGCAGACTCAGCACCGGCTCCACCGCATCGGCCCTGGCCCGGTCGATCCCGGGGCCGAACCCTGCGGGCGCCCGGTCGACGCCGTCCCGGTGGGCGCTCCCGGGGACGGGCCCGCGCCGGACCAGCTCGCCCAGGGTGCGGCGTACGCCCGGTTCATAGGCGGAGAACGTACGACGCAGCAGCGGCAGCACATCGGTGAACATGTCGGCGGGCACACGGGTCAGCCAGGTGTCCATGAGGCCGAGCAGCCGCTCGTCGTGGACCAGCAGCATGCCGCCGCCCGACGCGCCGCCGACGAACCCCTCGATCCAGGCAGCGGCGTCGGCGGGCGGGGTGCCGGGCGAGAGCGCCAGGCCCATCAGCCGTGCCGCCTCGTCCTCCGCGAGCCGCCCCTCGTCCAGGAGCAGCCGGGCGGACCGGCCCCGGATGACCCCGGCGACCGTGTCGCGGCCCGCCAGCTTGTGCAGCACTGCGTCCCAGCGCTCCCGCAGTCCCGGGGCGGGCGCCGCCCCTGCGAGCAGCAGCCCGATCGCGCCGTGCACGGCCTCCACCTGGCGGCACAGCGCCTCCGCCCCGTCCGCGTCGAGGCCGGTGCAGGCGGGCGGCAGCCCGACGCAGACGCGCTCGGCGAGACCGGCGGCGACCTCGGCGAGCGCCGCCGTGTCCGTGGCGCGCACGTCCCCGTACCGCAGGGAGCGGGCCAGGGCGGGCAGCGCGTCCGCGAGGTGGCCGACATCCGCGTCGAGTGCGGCGCGGTCGGCGAGAGCCTTCATCACGACGGGCAGCGCGTCGGGCAGTTCGGCCAGGAGGCAGTGCTCGGCAAGGGCGGTGACGTCGGCCAGGGCGGTCGCCTCGACGGCCTGCCACTCGGCCTTCGCGGTCGCGGCGGTGCGAACGGTGGTGCCCCACACCCCGGCCTCCGCGACCCGGATGTGGAGCTCCGGTTCCCATCGGAGCCGCCAGCTCTCCCGGAAGGTGCCGGTGCTCCCCCGCCCCACGACCGGGTCGCCCCAGCCGACGTCGAGAAGGCGCAGCCGGTGCAGGAGCCGGCTGCGGGCGGCATCGGTCTCCTTGCGCAGGTCGAGGTCCAGTTCGCGCTCCTGCGGTTCGGGCTTGAGCCGCAGGGTGCGCTGGCTGCGGGTCAGGTCCCGTTGCAGCGGGACGGCCGGGGCGGTGTCGGGCACCTCGCCGAGGGTCTCGCCGACGATCAGCCGGTCCTGGACGAGTGCGAGCGGGATGTCGGAGCCCTCGCACATCACAGCCCGTACCGCGTCGGTCGTCTCGCCCAGTCCGGCCAGCGGGCGGCCGCGCAGGGCGGCGAGGGTCTCGGCGAGCCGGACGGCCTCGATGACATGGGCGGTGGAGACGGGCCGGTCCTCCGCGCGCAGCAGTCGGGCGGCCTTGGTCATCCACCGTTCGACCGGGCGGTCGGCCGCGTCGAAGAGGTGGCCGTACCAGCCGGGTGCGTCGATCCCTGCCCCGTATCCGCTGTGCCGGGCGAGCCTGCGGTGAGTCCAGGGGACCCAGGTCAGCTCGGTCTTGACCTTCGGAAGCCCTTTGAGCAGGGCGCGGTCTGCGGCGAGGGTGGTCCGCGCAGCGAGCGCGGGAACATGCCAGGCACCACAGACGACCGCGACGGCGTCCCCGAACTCCTTACGTGCAACTCGCAGTTGGATACGCATGTACGCCTCGCGCACGGCGTCCCGGGGCTGCCCGCCGTCCCCGTACGCCTCGCGCAGTGCCGTCATGGCCTCCGCCAGCGCGACGAACGGAGCGAGCGCGTCATCCGCGTCGCTGCCCTTGCTGGCGCCACTGCTGGTGCTCGTGCTGGAGTCGGTGCTCGGGCCCGGTGAGCGGTGCTCGACGACGTCCTCCCACCAGCGCTCGGGGTCGTCGTATCCGGCAGTCTCGGCGAGCACGCGGATCGGGTCGATGACCGGCGTGACCTCTTCCGCCTCCGGCGTGGCCGCCTTCAGCGCCAGGGAGTGGGCGGCCGCAAGGTCGATGAAGCGCACCGGGACGTCGTGGTCGAGGGCCCAGCGGATCGCCACCCATTCGGGTGAGAACGCGGCCATCGGCCAGAAGGAGGCCCGCCCCGGATCGTCCACCGCGTGCGCGAGCAGCGCGACGGGCGGACGCATCTGCGGATCGGCGGCGAGCGGCAGCAGCGCGTCGCCCTCGGGCGGCCCCTCGATAAGGACCGCGGACGGACGGGCCGCCGCGAGCGCCGCGAGAACAGCACGGGCCGACCCGGGACCGTGATGCCGCACCCCGAGCACCCACGGCCCGGCCCCCGCGAGCGCCCCTCTCCCCACCGCGCTCGTCATGCGGATACCTCGCGGCAGGCGCGGTAGAAGTCCTTCCAGCCGTCCCGCTCGCGGACCACGGTCTCCAGATACTCCTGCCAGACCACGCGGTCCGCCGCCGGGTCCCGGACGACGGCGCCGAGGATGCCCGCCGCGACATCGCCGGGACGCAGGATGCCGTCGCCGAAGTGGGCGGCGAGGGCGAGGCCGTTCGTGACGACAGAGATCGCCTCGGCCGTGGAAAGCGTGCCGGAGGGGGACTTCAGTTTGGTACGCCCGTCGGTGGTCACCCCGTCGCGCAGCTCACGGAAGACCGTGACCACACGCCGGATCTCGGCCAGTCCCTCCGGCGCCGCGGGCAGGTCGAGCGAGCGGCCGATCTGGTCGACGCGCCGGGACACGATGTCGACCTCGGCATCCGGGGTGGCGGGCAGCGGCAGGACGACGGTGTTGAACCGGCGGCGCAGCGCGCTGGACAGCTCGTTGACGCCGCGGTCCCGGTCGTTGGCAGTGGCGATGAGGTTGAATCCGCGGACGGCCTGGATCTCCTGTCCCAGCTCGGGGACGGGCAGGGTCTTCTCCGACAGGATCGTGATCAGCGAGTCCTGTACGTCGGCGGGGATGCGGGTCAGCTCCTCGACCCGGGCGGTCATGCCCTCGGACATGGCCCGCATAAGCGGGCTCGGCACCAGCGCGTCGCGGCTGGGGCCGTGGGCGAGCAACTGGGCGTAGTTCCACCCGTAGCGGACGGCTTCCTCGGGGGTCCCCGCGGTGCCCTGCACCAGGAGCGTCGAGTCACCGCTGACGGCGGCGGCCAGATGCTCGGACACCCAGGTCTTGGCCGTCCCCGGAACTCCGAGCAGCAGCAGTGCGCGGTCCGTGGCGAGCGTGGTCACGGCGACCTCGACGAGCCGCCGGGGCCCCACGTACTTCGGCGTGATCACCGTCCCGTCGGGGAGCGTCCCGCCCTGCAGATAGGTGGCGACGGCCCAGGGTGAGAGCTTCCAGCGGGCGGGCCTGGGACGGTCGTCTGCGGCGGCCAGCGCCTTCAGCTCGCCGGCGAAGGCGTCCTCGGCGTGCGGACGCAGGGCCTCGCCGCCGGCCTCCGGCGCGACGGACGCAGTGGTTGTGGGCATGGTCATGGTTCCCCCTCCAGATCGGTCGACCTGATGTGGTTCCCACCGTGCACCATGCCACTGACAGCCAGCCCTGACCTGCGGTCATGTCCCGCGCAGCGGCAGCGCGAAGGGCAGGTCGGAGTGCGGGCGGGAGAACAGGCGGGAGGGGACTGTCAGTGGTGCCGCCTACCGTCGTTCCCATGCTGCTATCTCACGGGGGAGAACCCTCACCCACCGACGGACCGGTGGCGCGCCCGACGGTGGAACAGGTGCTGGCACTGGCCCCTGACGACGCCTCACGCAAGGCGGGCGCCAAGCTCGGAACAGCCGGACCGTGGTCCGGCACGGGGTTCGACGGCGCGGGCGCGGCGTGGGGGCTGTGCAAGGGAAGCGGGAGCACGCCGTATCGGACGATTGTCGACACCACCGGACCTGCGTACAAGTGCAGTTGCCCGAGTCGGAAGTTCCCGTGCAAGCACGCGCTCGGGCTGCTGCTGCTCCGGGCGGCCGACGACGGGGTGTTCCAGCGGGGCGAGCCCGCCGACTGGGCCGCCCCGTGGATCGAGGGCCGCCGGATACGCGCGGCCGCGAAGGGCCGGGCCGCCGGGAACGACGAAGCCGCACCGGGGGCCGCCGACTCGGGACCCGCCGAGCCCGCCGCCCGGAAGCGGGCGGAGCGCCGGGCCGCCCGGATCACCGACGGGGCCCAGGAACTGGAACAGCGCCTCGCCGACCTGCTGCGGGGCGGCCTCGCGGCGGCCGACCGCTCGGGCTACGCCCTGTGGGAGGAGACCGCGGCCCGCATGGTCGACGCCCAGGCCCCCGGCCTGGCTGCCCGGGTACGGGAGCTGGGTGCGATCGCCGGGTCCGGGCCGGGCTGGCCGGTGCGGTTGCTGGAGGAGTGCGGCCTGCTCCACCTGCTGGCCACGGCCTGGCTCGGCCGGGAGCGGCTGCCGGACGCCCTGGCCGCGACGGTACGGACGAGGGTGGGCCTGCCGTCCTCCGCCGAAGGCCCCCCGGTCCGCGACCACTGGCTGGTCCTCGCGCAGTACGACACCCCCGATGGCAGGATCGTCGCCCGCCGGATCTGGCTGTACGGGCAGGGGTCGGGCCGTACGGCGCTGCTGCTCTCCTTCGGTGCGGCGGGCCGCTCCCCCGCGCAGGCGCTGCCGGTGGGCGCGACGATCGACGCCGAGCTGACCCCATATCCGGGCGGCGGGCGGCTCCGGGCCGAGCTGGGGCAGCAGTTCGGAACCCTCACCCCGGCCACGACCCTGTCAAACACCGCCCCGGCCGCACCCCTGCCGGGCACCGCCCCGGCCACACCCCCGCCCGGGATCACCGCGGCCGCCGCGCCCGCCGTCTACGGGGAGGCGCTGCGGGACGACCCCTGGCTGGACGCCTGTCCGGTCACCCTGCGCGAGGTCATACCCGTACCGTCCAAGAACGGCTGGCAGCTGGCGGACTCCCAGGCGGATTCCGCCCTGCCGATCAATCCGGCCGCGCTGCACCGGCCCGGTTTGTGGAAGCTCGTCGCACTGTCCGGCGGCGGCCCGGTCACCGTGTTCGGCGAAATCGGCCACCGCGGCTTCGACCCGTTCGCGGCCTGGGACCCGGAGGGCGGGGCGGAGTCCGGTGCCGCTACGGGAGGGGCCCTGGTGCAACTGGTCTGATCCCGGGAGCCGTTCAGGCCCGGTGCCGTTGACGCCGGGCGTCGTTGGCACTTGGTGCCCTTGAGGCCGGGTGCCGTTGACGCCGGGCTCCGCCACGCCCCGGCGACAGCGACGACGACCTGGTAGCCGTACCACCCGCCGCCCGCGTCCGACACCCACGCACAGCCACCACGCAATCACCGCCACCGCCACCGCCACCGCCACCGGAACTGGAGGGGAACGATGCCTCGTACGACCGCCGACCGCCCGGCCGGAAACGCAACCACGGACCCGCACCGGAACAGGGCCCTTGACGCAACCACCCCCACCCCCGCCGCCCCCGCCCCTGCCTCGACCTGGGCCGTCGACGCGCTCCCCTGGGAGGAGCTGGTCACCTCGGCGCTGCTCGGCACCGACCGCCGACCGCCGGTGCCGCAGGGCGCCCCCGCACCGGCCGACGGCCCCGCCGCGCTGCTGGACGCGGCCGCGCTGCACACCGTGCGGCAGCGGGCGGGACTGCTGCCCGCCGCACCCGAGGCCCGTCCGGAGCTCACCGCCCCCGATCCGCGCCCGCCGCTCCCCGAGGCCGCCCGGCAGCGGCTCGCCCACCTGCTCGCCGACCGGGCCGGGCCCTCGGGCGGCGGGCGGCGCGGATCGGCGCCCGACCTCACCGAACTGATTCCCCAGTGGCTGGCCACCGCCAACCGGAAGGGCTTCCGGGCCCCGGCCGCCTTGGTGCCCGCGCTGCTGGACGCCGCTCGTGCCCGCACCGATCTGCGGCCGCAGGCGCTCGCGTTCGCGGGGCCGCGGGGGCTGTGGCTGGCCGGGCTGAACACCGAGTGGAAGTTCGCCCTGCGCGGTTCCGCGAACGGATCGGTCCAACCCGACATCACCGACCCGGAGGCGGTGCGCAGCCTGTGGGAGGAGGGGCTGTTCGCGGAGCGGATCGCGCTGCTCGACGCCGTACGGGCCCAGGATCCGCCGGCCGCACTGGCCCTCCTCGCCACGACCTGGTCCACTGAACGGGCCGAGGACCGGCTGATGTTCCTGGACTCGCTGCGGACCGGGCTCAGCGGTGACGACGAGCCCTTCCTGGAGCAGGCCCTGTCGGACCGCAGCCGCAATGTCCGCGCCACTGCCGCCGAGCTGCTGTCCGCCCTGCCCGGGTCTGCACTCGCCGGGCGGATGGCGGCCCGCGCGACGTCCTGTGTGAACCCGGACCGTTCGGGAGGCGGTGCGTCCATCGCCGTGGAGGCGCCGCACGAGTGCGACGCGGGCATGCAGCGCGACGGTGTCGCCGCTGTCCCGCCCACGGGCCGGGGCGAACGGTCCTGGTGGCTGGGGCAGTTGGTGGAGGCCACGCCGCTCGGCATCTGGGAGGAACGGTTCGGCGGGCGCCCGGCCGAGGACATCGTGGCCCTGCCCGTCGCCGACGAGTGGGCCGTCGAACTGCACACCGCGTGGTGCCGGGCGGCGGTGCGCCAGCGCAATCCGCAGTGGGCACGAGCCCTGCTCGGGGCCCCTTCGGCGCCTCCGGCGAGCGGCCCGGGGACCGCCTCGATCGCCGAGCGTTCGAAGCTGCTTGCGACCCTTCCCCAGACCGAACGCGCCTCCTGGATAGCCGAGTTCGTCGCGGCACACGGCCTGTCGGAGGCGTTCCAACTGCTCGGGGTCTGCGCGGTCCCTTGGACCGGGCCGCTCGGGCGCGCGGTGGTGGACGCGCTCGACATCGCTCGGGACGGCGGGAGTTATCCGTGGAGCTTCAGCGGGGTGATGGGCCTCGCGGAACGCTGCCTGGACCCGGCCGAGGCCGATCGACTGGAAGTCCTCACGGCCGCGCAGGACGAACAGGAGGGCGCGTCGCCCGGAGCCGGAGGGTACTGGTCGGAGGCCTTCCAGCGCCTGGTCTCCACTCTGCGGCTGCGCGCCGCGATGGAGGCGGAGCTGACAACCTGACGGCCCCGCTCCCGCCTCCTCGCACCTGAAGCACCCAGGCCCGCACCCACACCGGCACCGGCACCGGCACCCAAGTCCAGGCCCAGGCCCAGGCCCAGGCCCGAGCCAACGCCCAGGCCCGCACCCACGTCCGGGCTCAGGTCTGCGCGGGCTGGCGGACGTTGGCGTTGACCCAGTCGACGATCTCGGTCGTCGTCGCCCCCGGCGTGAAGAGCTCGGCCACGCCCAGCTTCTTCAGCGGAGGGATGTCCGCCTCCGGGATGATCCCGCCGCCGAACACCTTGATGTCCTCCGCCTCCCGCTCCTTCAGCAGCTCGATCACCTTCGCGAAGAGCGTGTTGTGCGCTCCGGACAGGATCGAGAGGCCGATGGCGTCGGCGTCCTCCTGGATCGCCGTGTCGACGATCTGCTCGGGGGTCTGGTGGAGCCCCGTATAGATCACCTCCATACCGGCATCACGCAACGCCCGTGCGATCACCTTGGCCCCGCGGTCATGGCCGTCGAGTCCCGGCTTGGCCACCACCACACGGATCGGACCGGTCACACCCATCACTGCCTCCACATGGTCTCCCGCGCCTGAAGGGCCGGGGATGTGAACGAACGTTATCCACAGCATCCCGCACGCCGCCGTTTCGCGGCAGGCGGGGAGGGGGAAATCACACGTGGGACATGTTCGCCAGGCGTCGTCCCCCGTCCACGCGGTGTTCCGGCCGCGCGGGGACCCGGCGCAAGGGGAGCCGCTACGAGGTCGCCGTACCACCGCGCCGCCAGCCGCACGGCACGGTGGTACGGCCATCTTCGCCCGACCGACCGGCTGACCGACCGGCTGGCCGACCCGGTCGCGACCTCGTGCCGACACCCCATGAGGGTCCACGGGGACGGGAGCCGCCTCCCCCGTGCACCAGTGCAGGAGGTCGGCCCGTGAAGGTCCTCCCTTTCCTCTCCCTACTGCTGAACCGCCCCCTACCGCTGAACCGCCCCGGGCTGCTACGTCTCCCCGGACTGCTGCACCGCGCCGGAATGCCGCACCTCGCCGGACCGCTCGCCCGCCCCGGGCGCCCGGGCCCCCGCCTCTCCTCCGCGCTGCTCGGCGCCACCGCACTGGAGCTGGTCGTCCTCGCCGGGCACCTGGCTGTCTACCCCTTCGGCCTCACCCCGGAGCGCCGCCGGCCGGTTCCCTCGCCCGACCCGTCGCCCGCCCCGCACCTCGCCCCGGCCTCCGCCCCGCCGCCCGTCGTCCTGCTGCACGGGTTCATCGACAACCGCTCCGTCTTCCTCCTCCTGCGCCGGACGCTGTCCCGGCACGGCCGCCGGCACCTGGAGTCCCTCAACTACTCCCCGCTGACACGCGACATCCGTACAGCCGCCGAACTGCTCGGCCGACATGTGGAGGAGATCTGCGCGCGTACCGGGCACCGCCGGGTCGACATCGTCGGGCACAGCCTCGGCGGACTGATCGCCCGGTACTACGTGCAGCGGCTCGGCGGTGACCACCGGGTCCGCACCCTGGTCACGCTCGGCACGCCGCACAGCGGCACCGCCGTCGCACCGGGGGCGGGTATTCACCCCATCGTGCGGCAGATGCGCGGCGGGTCCTCCGTGATCGAGGAGCTGCGCAGCCCCGCACCCGGTTGCCGGACGCGGTTCGTCAGTTTCTGGAGCGAGCTGGACCAGGTGATGGTCCCGGTCGAGACAGCGTGCGTCGACCACTCCGACCTCGACGCCGTGAACGTACGCGTCACCGGCATCGGGCACCTCGCGCTGCCCGTACATCCGGCGGTGGCCGCCGCCGTCCGTGAGGCGCTCGATGCGTGCGAGGCGCGGGAGGACACATCCGCCTCCGACGGAACGACAGCTTCCGCGGCCTGAAATAGAACATCTATCGAACGTAGGGCCAAGGCTGTGCCAGTCGTCCACCGAAAGACGGCCGATTGCCCGTTTCCTGCGGCCGTAAAACCTGTCGAAGATTGTCGTCCTCACATACTGCCGGGTACAGTCGCGGCCACTGCTTCCCCCTGGGGACCCGCTGACCGGGACCCAGAACAGTCCTGCTGCCGAGGCGAGAGAGAAGTTGGTGAACGACCAGCACCCCCACGCCGGGCCCGTCGGGTACGACAGTCAGTCGACCGGCAGCTTCGCCACCGACCCGCTCTTCGGCTCCCTTCCGGGTGCGCACGAATCCGGCCAAGCAGCCGGCTACGACTCGGCCCATCAGGCCACCGCGACCGCCACCACCGGGTACGACGGCACCTACGGCGGTGAGTCCTACGGCGGCTACAGCGGCGCGTACGACTCCACCGCCTGGGACACGGGCGCCCAGCAGACGGCCACGGCCGCCGCGGCCGCCACGTACGACGGCTACACGGATCATTCGCAGGTCCACCAGCAGTGGGACACGACCGGGCAGCAGTGGGACGCCACCGGCGCCTGGCAGCAGACCGTCGACCAGGACGCGACCGGCCAGTGGACGGCCACCGAGACCGGCGCCTTCCCCACCACCGCGTTCAGTTCCGCCCCGTACGGCACGGACGCCTACGACACCGGGGCGTATCCGGTCGGCACCGCCTACGGGACCGACGGCGGCTACAGGGCCGACGGCGGCTACGGGACCGACGCGTACGACACCGGGGCCCACGACACCACCGCCTTCGCCACCGGCACCTACACGGCCGACGGGTACGAAACCGGTGCGTACGGCACGAGCGCGTACGGCACCGGCACGTACGACACGGGTGCCTACGACGCGACCGCCTGGAACTCCGGCGCCACGCCCGAGGAGTCCGCGTACGGACCCGAACAGACGTCGTATCCGCTGTACGAACAGCAGACTCACGAAGGGGGCGTGGAAGCGGGCACGGACACAGCCCCGTCCTCCACCGCCGAGCTCGCCACCGAGGCAGCCCCCGCCACCGACGACGCTCCGGAGCCGGACGCCGAGGACTACGCGAACCACGCGCCCGCCCCGCACCCCGTGAACCGCGCCGTCGTCCGCCCACCCGCCGCCCGCAACCGGGCCCGGCGCCGCAGCCCCGCCAAGCGCTCCGCGCTCCTGACCGTCGCGGTGCCCTCCGCCTGCGTGATGAGCGTCGCGGGCATCGCCGCCGCCTCGGTCAGCGGGATGTCCGGCGGCGAGGAGAAGCCGGAGGAGGCGACCGCCTCCATGGCGATCGCCGACCCCAGCACGGTCAAGACGGTCGCCGCCAACAACAAGCTCGACAACCAGCTGGAACAGCTCTCCGAGGGCAGCGCCGACTTCCGCGAGCGCGCGAGCCGCACCCAGGAACGCATCGACCTGCGGGAGCGGCAGGCGGCGGAGAAGAAGAAGCGCGAGGAGGAGGCCGCACGCCGCGAGGCGCTGCGCCCCAAGTTCGTCCTGCCCGTGAAGCAGCACGGGCTGAGCGCCTACTACGGCCAGGCGGGCATCAACTGGATGTCCGTGCACACGGGCATCGACTTCCCCGTCTCGTACGGCACTCCGGTGATGGCCGCGACCGACGGCACCGTGCGCACACAGCTGAACAGCGCGTACGGGGTCATGGCGATCGTGACCGCGGCCGACGGCACGGAGACCTGGTACTGCCACCTCAGCAGCACCAAGATCCGCTCGGGCCCGGTCAAGGCCGGTGACGTCATCGCGTACTCCGGGAATTCGGGCAACTCCACCGGCCCGCACCTGCACTTCGAGGTCCGGCCGGGCGGCGGCGCGGCGGTCGACCCGCTGGCGTGGCTGCGCAGCAAGGGCGTCGACCCGACCTGACACGCGCACATGGTGAAGGGGGCCCCGGGCGTGGGGCCCCCTTCACCATGTTCTCCGCCGCTACAGCTTCTCGACCGGCGCGTACCGCAGCAGCAGCTTCTTCGGGCGTTCGTCCCCGAAGTCGACCGTCGCCTTGGCCTGGTCGCCCACGCCTTCGACGGCCGTCACCGTGCCGAGGCCGAACTGGTCGTGGGTGACCCGGTCCCCCACCACCAGGGTGACGACCGGCTTCTCCGTACCGCGCCGGGTCGCGAAACCCGAGGGGCCGGAGCGGGAGCGGGAGGAGGAGAGCGAGGACGTGATGCCCGAGGTGGGTCCGGCCGGGGCGGCCATCGGGCCCTTGCGCTTCCAGTCCAGGTGCTCGTCCGGGATCTCCTCCAGGAACCGCGAGGGCGGGTTGTACGACGGCTGGCCCCAGGCACTGCGCATGGCGGCGCGGGTGAGGTAGAGGCGTTCGCGGGCGCGGGTGATGCCGACGTAGGCGAGGCGGCGCTCCTCCTCCAGCTCCTTGGTCTGGCCGAGGGCCCGCATGTGCGGGAAGACGCCGTCCTCCATGCCGGTGAGGAAGACGACCGGGAACTCCAGGCCCTTCGCCGTGTGCAGGGTCATCAGCGTGATGACGCCGGAGCCGTCCCCGTCCTCGTCGGGGATCTGGTCGGAGTCGGCGACGAGCGCGACCTTCTCCAGGAACTCCGCGAGGGTGCCCGCGCCCTCCGTCTCGCCTCGCTCCTGCTCGAATTCGAGGGCGACGGCGGCGAGTTCCTGGAGGTTCTCGATGCGGGTCTCGTCCTGCGGGTCGGTGGATGCCTGGAGTTCGGCGAGATAGCCCGTGCGCTCCAGGACCGCTTCCAGCACGACGGCTGGGCCGGCGCCGGACTCGACGATCGTGCGCAGCTCCTCCATCAGCGTGTTGAACCGCTTGACGGCGTTGGCCGAGCGGGCGGCCATGCCGTAGGCCTCGTCGACGCGGCGCAGCGCCTGCGGGAAGGAGATCTTCTCGCGCAGCGAGAGGGCGTCGATCATCGCTTCGGCGCGGTCGCCGATGCCGCGCTTGGGCACGTTGAGGATGCGGCGCAGCGGGACGGTGTCCTCGGGGTTGGCGAGGACACGGAGGTAGGCCAGGACGTCCCGGACCTCCTTGCGCTCGTAGAAGCGCACACCGCCGACGACCTTGTAGGGCAGGCCGACGCGGATGAAGATCTCTTCGAAGACACGGGACTGGGCGTTGGTCCGGTAGAACACGGCGACGTCGCCCGCCTTGGCATCGCCCTTGTCGGTGAGGCGGTCGATCTCCTCGGCGACGAACTGGGCCTCGTCGTGCTCGGTGTCCGCGACATAGCCGGTGATGCGGGCGCCGCTGCCGGCGTTGGTCCAGAGGTTCTTGGGGCGGCGGCTCTCGTTGCGCTCGATGACCGCGTTGGCGGCGGAGAGGATCGTCTGCGTGGAGCGGTAGTTCTGCTCCAGGAGGATCGTCGTCGCGTCCGGGTAGTCCTCCTCGAACTGGAGGATGTTGCGGATGGTCGCACCCCGGAAGGCGTAGATCGACTGGTCCGCGTCGCCCACCACGCACAGCTCTGCGGGGGCGTCGTGCTCCCCGGCCGGGCCGACCAGCTCCCGTACCAGCGTGTACTGGGCGTGGTTGGTGTCCTGGTACTCGTCGACCAGGACGTGACGGAAGCGGCGGCGGTAGTGCTCGGCGACATCCGGGAAGGCCTGGAGGAGGTGGACCGTCGTCATGATGATGTCGTCGAAGTCCAGGGCGTTGGCCTCGCGCAGACGGGCCTGGTAGAGCGTGTACGCCTGGGCGAGGGTCTTCTCGAAGCCATCGGCAGCCTGCCCGGCGAAGGTCTCCTCGTCGATGAGCTCGTTCTTGAGGTTGGAGACCTTGGCGGTGAAGGACTTCGGCGGATAGCGCTTGGGGTCCAGGTCGAGGTCGCGGCAGACCAGGGCCATCAGGCGCTTGGAGTCGGCGGCGTCGTAGATCGAGAACGACGAGGTGAAGCCGAGCTTCTTGGACTCGCGGCGCAGGATGCGGACGCACGCGCTGTGGAAGGTCATGACCCACATGGCGTTGGCGCGCGGGCCGACGAGCTGCTCGACGCGCTCCTTCATCTCGCCCGCGGCCTTGTTGGTGAAAGTGATCGCGAGGATCTGCCCGGGGTGGACCCCGCGCTCGGCCAGCAGATGGGCGATGCGGTGGGTGAGCACCCGGGTCTTGCCGGAGCCGGCCCCGGCGACGATGAGCAGCGGGGACCCGGCGTGCACGACGGCGGCGCGCTGTTCGGTGTTGAGCCCGTCGAGCAGCGCGGCGGAGTCGATCACCGGGCGCGGGTGACCGTCGCGGTAATACCCGTCCCGGGGCGGCGGGGGCGCGTCGAAGACGCCCTCGAAGAGTCCCTCCGGCACCGCTTCGGGTGCGTGGTCCTCGGGGGGCGGCGGAGGGCCGTCCTCCGCGGGCTGGAGGCCGGTCAGGAAGCTGTCGTCAAAGAGGCTGCTCATCGCCTCCCGAGTCTAGGCGGCCGTACTGACAACCTTCCGCCGAAGTCCGGAAGGGGCCGTTCACACCGGCACACACGGACAGCGGACGTCCACGTTCCGTGAAGGAGTGCCCGGTCGGAGGGGGTGCGGGGCGCCTGATCCGCGAAGGTCACGAAAATGTATCGGGCATATCGCTCATCGTCCTTCCCAGCGGCGGGGCCGGTTGGCTAGCGTGCTCGGTCAGGTGATCCGTACCTCCCTGAGGCGAACCGCGCCTGACGGACACCTCCGCCGAATCCGGCCTGCCCTCGCGGCAGTTCGGAACCGGGGACCCACACGCAGAACCGGGGTGAATCGGTCCGTACCTCTCCCGTCCGGACCGTAGGACAGCCTTCCGTTCCCGTCCGAACCCGACAGCTAACCCGGTAGGCGGTCCACGGAAGGAGATGCCGGTCTTGGCATCGCATCGCAAGCCGCGCGCGAAAGTGCGCACCGCCACACCCGCCGTCGGGCTGACGACGGCCGCGCTGGCCTCCGTCACCCTGCTCTCCACGCAGAGCGCGACGGCCGCGCCCGCCGAGCCCAAGCCCGCCGTCGAGGAAGTCCAGAAGAAGGTCGACGCCCTCTACCGGCAGGCGGGCTCCGCGACCCAGGAGTACAACCGGGCCAAGGCCGCCTCCGCGGCCCAGCAGACGAAGGTCGACACTCTGCTCTCCGACGTGGCGAAGCGGGCCGAGAAGATCAACGAGGCGCGCCGGGCGCTGGGGGCGTATGCGGCGGCGCAGTACCGCAGCGGCGGCATCGCGCCCACGGCCACGTTCTTCCTGGCGGACGACCCGCAGGGGTACTTCGACCAGAACCAGCTGATGAGCCGGGTGACGGAACGCCAGCAGAAGGCCGTCGTCGACTTCCGTACGCAGCAGGCCTCGGCGGCGAAGAAGCGCGCGGAGGCGGTGAAGAGCCTGGAGACCCTTACCGAGACGCAGGCCACGCTCGCCGCCAGCAAGAAGGACGTGCAGACCAAGCTCACCGAGGCCCGGTCCCTGCTCTCCCGGCTGACCGCCGAGGAGAAGGCGCGGCTGGCTGAGCTGGAGCGCAAGAAGGAGGCCGAGGCCAAGGAGAAGGCGGAGAAGCTGGCCCGCAAGCAGGCCGCCGAGGCGAAGCAGCGGGCCGAGGCCGAGGAGAAGGCCCGCGAGGAGGCCGCGAAGGAGTCGGGCGGCGGTACGGGGGCGGGCTCCGGTACGGGTACGGGTACGGACTCCGGCACCGGCGCGGGCAGCGGTTACGCCGCCAAGGCGGAGAAGGTGCTGGCCTTCGCGCGCGCCCAGATCGGGAAGCCGTACGTGTGGGGGGCCTCGGGCCCGTCCTCGTACGACTGCTCGGGGCTGACGCAGTCGGCGTGGCGCGAGGCGGGCGTGGACCTGCCCCGGACGACCTGGGACCAGGTGAAGGTCGGCACCCGGGTCGCCACCTCCGACCTCCAGCCCGGTGACCTGGTCTTCTTCTACGACGACATCAGCCACGTCGGCATCTACAAGGGCGACGGGATGATGATCCACGCCCCGAAGCCGGGTGCGAACGTGCGCGAGGAGTCGATCTACTACATGCCGATCTACGGGAGCGTGCGCCCGGCGTAGCAGGGGGAAGCGGGGTGCCGGGTGCCCGGGGTGCCGGGGTGCGGGAGCCGGGGTGCCAGGGCGCCGGGAGCTGCCGCCACCACCCGGGCTCCCCTGTCGGTCCCGACGGCCCGGTCAGTGACCGCCCTGGTTCCTGACGCAGGGCCCCGTTCCGGGCTGGGGTTCGATGTAGGCCCCGTGCACGTTGCTCGTGATCCCGTCCTGCGACGCGTTTCCGGAGACGCAGGCGTTCCCCGTGTGGACGCTGTAGAACCCGTGGCCGACGTAGACGCCGTGCTCCTCGCCGCAGCCGAGGTTCTTCAGCGCCTTTTTGAGCCGCTCGTCGCTGAGGTCGCCCTCCCGCATGGCCTGTTCCAGCTCGCCCCGGATGAGCTCGGCCGAGGCCTCTCCCCGGGCGCGGGCCTCCTCGGTCAGCTTCCCCGCCATGCGGTACGCGTGGTTGTCGGCGTAGTTGGGGGGCATGTCCGGGTGGCCCTGACCCGCCTCCTGGCGGTCGCCGCCCTCGTCCGGGGCGGGAGCGGAGGAGGCGGGAATCTCCTCGGGCGTCCGGTCCGACCGCGCGCACAGCGGCCGGGGGCTGAAGGAGGGCTGGGGGCTCGCGGAGGACGCGGCGGCCGATGCGGCCGATCGCACCTCGCCGCCCTGTTGGGTCCCGCACGCCGTCAGTGTGGCGGCGACGAGGACAGCGGCGGCGGCGGAACGTCTGAAGGGAATGTGTATGGGCATGGACACAGCATCCCGCCCAGGGGCGCGCTCGTTTCGAGCGGGGATGCTCAGGCTCAGGTCCAGATCGTGGCGATGAAGACGTTGGCGGCAGTCAGCCCGCCGACCGCCGCGAACGCGCCCTTGTCGACCGTCTCGTCGTCCCGCTTGACGTAGACCAGGGCGAGGATCACGACCAGCAGGGCGAGCTTGATGCCGATCTTGACGTTGTTCACGGCCTGGTCGTCTGCCTGGTTGAGGCCGACCAGAACCATGCCGGTGACAAGCATGGTCAGCGCGCCGTGCAGCATGGCGGGGGTGAAGCGGGCGGCGCCCGCCCCCATGGCCTTCATCTGCGTCAGGAAACCGCCCAGCAGGGAGGCGATGCCGATGATGTGCAGGGCGACGAAGACCTTGATGAGTACGTCCATGGCTCCGGAGCCTAGCCATGGCGAAGGTTTCACCTTTCAGTGAGGCGAACCTTCCTTGCGTACTTCCCCATGAGTGATCCCGATGGACTGAACCTGATCATCTTGAATGGCCCTGATCATCCGTGAACGAAGAAACGTCACATCAGGGCAATAGCTGTCATGCCGACTCTTTTCTCCGCGCCCGGATTAGCGTCCATCCCGGACCCCGTCGGCATCCCCCGGCGGGCAGCCGACAGGAAGGATGCCGCCCCCGTGGCAGCGCACCGCAGGTCAGCTCACCGAAAACCCAAGCAGCGCCCGCTCACCGGCCCTGCTGCCCGCACCGCGGCCACCCTGGCGCTCGCCGGGGCCGCAACCGCCGGATCGGTCACCGGGGCCGGGGCCGCCCCCGCCGAACCGGCGGCCCCCACCGCCACCCAGGTCCGGGCCAAGGTCGACCGGCTGTACCACGACGCCGAGGTCGCCACCGAGAAGTACAACGGGGCGAAGGAGAAGGCGGCTGCCGCCACCCGCAGCCTGGACGCCCTCACCGACGAGGCGGCCCGCCGCACCGGCCGCCTCAACACCGCCCGCAACGCGCTCGGTTCGCTGGCGACCGCCCAGTACCGCAGCGGAACGCTCGACCCGGCCGTACAGCTGGCGCTCTCCTCCGACCCCGACGCCTACCTGGAGCGTGCGGCCTTCCTCGACCGGGCGGGCGACCGCCGGCGGGGTGTGCTCAACGGCATCCGGCGGCAGATCTCCCAGATCTCCCAGGTGAAGGCCCGCGCCGACCGGGAGGCCGAGCGGCTCGCCGCCCGCCGCGCCGAACTGCACGAACACCGCACCGCGATCCGCACCAAACTGGCCGACGCCCGCAGGCTCCTGGACACCCTGACCGCGGACGAGCGCGCCGCGTACGAACGTTCCGCCGACGCCCGGCACGGCGGCGTCCCCGCCCACGCCGACCGCTCCACCGCCCGCACCTCCGTCGCCGCACCCAACTCCCGTGCCGCCCGGGCCATCGCCTTCGCCCACGGCGCGATCGGCAAGCCGTACGTCTGGGGCGCGACCGGCCCGAACGCCTTCGACTGCTCGGGCCTGACCCAGGCGGCGTGGAAGGCGGCGGGCGTCAGCCTGCCGCGGACCACCTACACCCAGATCAACGCCGGACAGCGAGTGCCCCGCTCCCAGCTGGCCCCCGGCGACCTGGTCTTCTTCTACTCCGGGATCAGCCATGTCGGCCTCTACATCGGCGGCGGCCGCATGATCCACGCCCCGCGCCCCGGCGCCCCGGTCCGCATCGCGCCCATCGACCAGATGCCGTTCGCGGGCGCGACCCGGGTGGCGTAAGCCCGTAACAGGCAGCGGCGCCTCAGACCAGGCGTCGCGCCGTCGCCCACCTCGTCAGCTCGTGCCGGTTGGAGAGCTGGAGCTTGCGGAGCACCGCCGAGACATGCGACTCGACCGTCTTCACCGAGATGAACAGCTGCTTGGCGATCTCCTTGTACGCGTAGCCGCGCGCGATCAGCCGCAGCACCTCGCGCTCGCGCTGGGTGAGGCGGTCCAGGTCCTCGTCGACCGGCGGGGCGTCCGTGGAGGCGAAGGCGTCCAGGACGAAACCGGCCAGGCGGGGCGAGAAGACCGCGTCGCCCTCCTGGACCCGGAAGACGGAGTCGACCAGGTCGGTGCCGGTGATCGTCTTGGTGACGTAGCCCCGCGCCCCGCCCCGGATGACCCCGATGACGTCCTCCGCGGCGTCCGAGACGGACAGGGCGAGGAAGCGGACCGGGTCCTCGGCGGCGCTCATCAGGGGGGCGCAGCGACGCAGCACCTCGACGCCGCCGCCGCCCGGGAGGTGGACGTCGAGGAGGACGACCTCGGGGCGGGTCGCGGTGATGACGGTGACCGCCTGGTCGACGTCGGCGGCCTCACCGACCACCTCGACGCCGGTCTCCTCGGTGCGGCCGATCTCGGCCTGCACCCCGGTGCGGAACATCCGGTGGTCGTCGACGAGCACGACCCGTACCCGCCGCTCCGGGCCCCCGGTGGCTTCGGTGTTCTCGGTCATTCGCTCGCCCTCTCCATCTCCAGCTCGACCTCGGTGCCCCCGCCGGGCACCGAACGCAGCCGGGCGCTGCCGCCGTTGCGCTGCATCCGGCCGATGATTGATTCTCGTACGCCCATGCGGTCCCCGGGAACCTCGTCCAGGTCGAAGCCCGGACCCCGGTCCCGTACGGACACGAAGACCGTACGGCCCTCGACCTCCGCGAAGACCTGCACGGCGCCGCCCTCGCCACCGTACTTGGCGGCATTCACCATCGCCTCGCGCGCGGCCTGCATCTGCGCGCTCAGCTTCTCGTCGAGCGGGCAGTCGCCGACCACGACGACTTCCAGGGGCACGCCGTGTTTGTCCTCGACCTCGGCGGCGGCCCGCTTGACCGCCTCGGCCAGGGTCTCCGGTTCGTCGTCCTCGTCCTTGCCGGTGCCCTCGGGGTTGTAGAGCCAGTTGCGCAGCTCGCGCTCCTGGGCGCGGGCGAGGCGTCTGACCTCGCCGCCGTCGTCCGCGTTGCGCTGGATCAGGGTGAGGGTGTGCAGCACCGAGTCGTGAACATGGGCGGCGACCTCGGCCCGCTCCTGGGCGCGGATGCGCATCAGGCGCTCCTCGGAGAGGTCCTGGGTCATCCGCACCAGGTAGGGGCCCGCGAGCAGGAAGATGCCGGTCAGCACGGCGATGGCGGCGGTGAGCACGTTGCCCAGCTGGGCCGCCGAGCCGCGTACGACGAGGAACACGGCTAGGCCGAGGCCGACCAGGGCCACTCCGGCGAAGCCGCGCGCCAGGTGGAGCAGCTTGCGGTTGCGGCCGACCTCCATCCAGCGGGCGCGGCGGGCGTTGTCCGCCTGCCGCCAGACCAGGACGGAACCCGCGCCGATCAGGAGGGTGGGCCAGATGTAGCGGTCGGCCTCGCTGCCCATGTCGACGTTGGCGACGAACGCGACGGCCCCGAAGGTGAGGGCGACCAGCGCGAAGACCTGGCCCCGGTCCGGTTTACGGAGCTTGCGGCGGCCGTCCGCGGCGGTCTCGAACACCGAGCGCGGGGCCTCGACGCCGCCGACGCCGAGCGGGACGACGATCCAGAACACCGCGTACAGCAGGGCGCCCAGGCCGTCGGTGAAGAACAGCCCGAGGAACACGAACCGCACCCAGGCGACCGGCAGCCCGAGGTGTCCGGCGAGCCCGCGCGCCACGCCGCCGAGCATCCGTCCGTCGGCGCTGCGGTACAGCTTGCGCTGCGGCGGCTCCTCCGGGTCGGCGGTGAGGGAGCTGGCGGCTCGGGCGGTGGCGGCTGGCATACCCCGATCGTCACACGCGCGGGCGCGGGGCGGCATCAGGGTCACCCCCCGAAGTGACCCTGATGCTGTCCCCGGCGCACGCATGGTGGTGGCGCCCCTCTCGATGCGGCCCGACGCGCGCCGGCACCTCTGGGACGCCCCCTTCTTGTACGACGGAGCCCCGGAGGGGCGCATGTGAGCTCGCTCACCGAACACCCGTCACCTCTCTGGCGCCTCATCAAATACGCATAAGGCAGCCTCAGTCGAGATCAGGCGGTTTCTCCCATAAGCGTGGCCGGCGAAGTGGCCGGAATATGCACCTCGCGCGTTGCCAACGCAATCAAAGGGAAAGGCCGGGCCAGAGTTCGCCATCTCTTCGCGATCCGTACACCGAGACAGGTCCAGACCAATGACGAGAGGTGTGTGATCATGACCGCTGCCAGGTGAACCAGGTACACAGTGCTGTGTGCTGCACACATCGATCCGCGCTCGACTGGAGAACCCTTATGGCATTGACAGGGCCAGCCCTGCTCGATTCCGAGGAAGCACTTCCCCTAGGCGCCGAAGCCGTCAGGCCGGCGCCGCCCCCAGCAGTGGCCGAGGTGTTACCGAAAGCGCATCGCGAACCAGCACACGACACCGTCGTCGTGATCCCGGCCCGGAACGAGGAAGCCGAAGTTCTCAGCTCCCTGGAGTCCCTGGCCGCCCAGACCCACCGCCCCGACCTGATCCTCGTCGTGGTGAACAACTCGACGGACGGCACGGAGCGGATCACCCGCGAGTTCGCCGGCCGGCCCGGCGTTCCGCAGACCCGGGTGCTGTGCCTGCCCGACAATCCCCACAAGAAGGCCGGGGCTCTCAACCATGCCCTCGCCGGTCTCGCCGAACAGTGCGGAGACCTCACCGGCGCGGCACGCTACGTCCTCGTCATGGACGCAGACACCTCCCTGCATCCGCGATTCGTCCAGCGGGCACGGATGGTCATGGAATCCGATCCGACTCTGGGCGGGGTGAGCGCCACCTGCTACGGCCGCAGCGGTCTGTGGCGGAACACATGGCAGCGCTACCTCGCCGGCATGCAGATCATCGAGTACGGGAGGTACGCCCACACACGCTCACGGACCGACCTGCACACCATGGCCGGTGCCGGTTCCTTCTACAGCACGGCCGCCCTTCAGCACCTCATCGACGCCCGCGGCGAAGTCTTCTGGCAGCACAGCGGCAACCTGGTCGAGGACTACGAGACAACGCTGTCGTTGAAGGAGGCGGGCTGGCGGGTGACCGCCAACCAGTACTGCGTCGCCTACACCGACCTGATGCCGGTTCTCGGCGACCTGGTGCGCCAACGGGAGCGCTGGGTACGCGGAACACTGGACATCATGCGGCAGCGCGGCTGGACCCGGCACACACGGCTCTCGATCGTCCAGTACGTACTCGGCCTCCTCGGCTTCGCCTACAGCCTCGGCTGGGTCGCCGTGTGGGCCGCCCAGTCCATCGCGCAGGGGCAGCCCGCCGGAGACCCGCTCTGGCTGCTCCTCCTGCTCGCCTGGTCGGTCTTCTCGGCGGTCCGGGTCATCCCGCTGGGCTGGAAGGCGATGCTGGTGTGCGCTCTGCTCCTACCGGAGCTGGTCTTCCAGTTCATCCGTACCTACTGGATGGGCGCCTCCCTGTGGCGCTCCTACACCTCCGGAGCGGCCACATGGGCGTGACACACACCCTTTCCGAGCTGGGCCCGCTCGGTCTGGTCTTCCTCGGTGTCAGCCTGCTGATCCTCCTGTTCAGCGTCGGCTGCTACCTGGCCTCGTTCGCCCGCAGGTGGCACGACGCGCGCGTCGTACACGAGCGCTCGGCGCGGCCGCCGGCCGTGTTCTCCTCCAGGGAGCCCTCCCCGGGGTGATCGGCAGCCCGGCCCGGGCGCCGGGGCGCGACGGGCGGACCAGCCTGCCGCGCCCCGGCCCTTCAGGGACGCACGCGGGCAATATCAGGGACCGTCCAGGGTCGGGGCGGGTCCCGGCGGGCGGTCCGGACCGTCACCATGGAGGCATGACCGCTCCCTCGGACGCCCCTCCCGGCGTCGCGCCCCCCGACGCGCCGAAGCCGCAGCTGCGGCGCACCCCGCGGCAGAAGGTCGTCGCCGGGGTGTGCGGCGGGCTGGGCCGGTACTGCGACGTGGACCCGGTGATCTTCCGGATCGTGCTCGGTGTCCTGTCGGTCACCGGGGGCATCGGCCTGATCTTCTACGGCTTCGCCTGGCTGCTGCTGCCCGCAGAGGGCGACGAGGAGAACGAGGCGCGCAAGCTGCTGTCGGGGCGGGTCGACGGGGCGTCGCTGGTGGCGCTGCTGCTGGCGCTGATCGGCTGCGGGCTGTTCCTGTCGATGCTGCACAACCGGGGCATGCTGTCGTTCGCCGCCCTGCTGACGCTGGCCGTCGTCGGATTCTCCGTGTGGACGCAGTCCCATAGGACGGCGGCCCCCGAGGACCCGGCGGCCCCGCCCGGCACACCGGCCGCCCCGCCCGGCCCCACCCACACCGGCGGGCTCGGCACGCCCCCTCCGGAGGTGAAGGCCCCGCCGACGCCGGGCGGCCCGTCGTGGTGGCGCGACCCGATCGTCAAGGACGGGACGACCGGGCCGGTGGCCTCCGGCTATCTGTGGGGCCCGGCGGACACGGACCAGGCGGCGGCCCAGGCCGGGCCCAGCAAGGAGGCCCCGTTCCGGCCGCCGCACCCGCTGCCCGAGCCGCGCGGCCCGCGCTCGATCGGGGGCCCGGTCTTCCTGGCGGCCCTGGTGGCGGGTGGTCTCGGTACGGGGCTGAGCTGGGAGCACCAGCCGCTGGGTACGGCCCTCCAGATCGGGCTCGTCGCCGCCCTCGCGGTCTTCGGCCTCGGGCTGCTGGTCGCCTCGGTGCTGGGCCGGACGGGTTTCGGCACGGTGCTGATGGCGATGGTCACGGCGGGCCTGCTGGCCGGTGCCGCGGCGGTGCCGGAGGACATCGACACGACCTGGGTGCGCCAGGAGTGGCGGCCCGCCTCGGTGGCAGCCCTCCAGCCGCACTACGAGCTGGGCACCGGCGACGCCCGGCTGGACCTGTCCGGCCTGAAGGTGCCGGAGGGCGAGACCGTGCGTACGGAACTCGACGTGGCAGCGGGGCGGGCGGCCGTCGTCGTCCCGGAGGACGTGACGGTGAAGGTGCGTGCCGAGGTGGATCTCGGAGAGATCCGGCTGGAGGAGGGCCAGCGGGTCCAGGTCCGGATCAACAGCGACGAGGCGAGGCAGCGGACCCTGCCGCCGCCGGCCGGCACGAAGCCCGCCGGAACGATCGAACTGGAACTGGAAGTCGGCATCGGACAGGTGGAGGTCACCCGTGCTGCGTCATGAATTCCGGCCGGGACGCGCGGTGGCGGGTCTGGCCATGCTGGCTCTGGCGGGCGGGTACGCGGCCGACGCCGCCGGGGCGTGGGAGGTCCCCTGGACGTTCTTCTTCCCGCTGCTCTTCGGCGGTCTGTGGCTGGCCGCTACGGTGACCTGGGTCGCCTACATGGTCCGGCGCCGGCGTGAGGCGAGGAAGGCGTCGGCGGAGAACATCGGGGCCCCGGCGAGCAGCAGCGGCAGCCACGCCATCAGATAGGGCAGATCGTTGCCGTAGTAGTACGGGGTGGCCTGCCAGCTCACGGTGAGCCAGAGGCTCAGCGAGATCAGCGCGCCGCCGAGCGCCGCGAGCCTGGCCCAGAGGCCGACGAGGGTGCCGAGGCCGACGAGGAGTTCGCCGGTCGCGATGGCGTAGCCGAAGCCCTCCGGGTTCTTGAGGGCCAGGTCGACGAGGGCGGGGATCGCGGAGGAGTCACGCACCCCGCGCATCATCTCGCCGATGGACCCGGCGCCGTCGGCGGACAGGAAGGCGCTGTCCGTGAGCTTGTCGAGGCCCGCGTAGACGAAGGTGACGCCGAGGAAGATCCGCAGCGGCAGCAGGGCGTATGTACGCGCCTGCTCCCTCAGCGTCCTGCGCTCGCCCAGTCCGTACGAACCGCTGCCGTCGTAGCTGTGCATGACCACTGCCCCGCTTCCCGGTGTTCCGTCGCTTGACCATACGTACGCCTTCGGCGCGCTGCTCACCAGGGTTGCGGGGCATTCAGCGGAAGGAGGTGGGAGAAAGCGGTGGTCAGTCCGTGACGTCGATCGGGCAGCGGTTGGTCTCCACCCCGGCGGCGGTGACGACCTGGACGTCCACAGTGCCCGGCTCCACCTCGACCGGGACGGGCACGGTCAGGACGGTGTCGGCCGGGTTGGCGAAGCCTCCGGCGACCGGGATGAGGGGGACATGGACGTGGACCGTGCCGATGCGGACGACGAGCCGGGCCAGCCGGTCGGGGCTGCCCGCGCCGGGCGGCACGAAGCCCGCACCCCGGATCTCGATGTCGTCGCCGGTCCGGATCGGCGCGTCCAGGTCCCCGGCCTCCCGGGCCCGGACGACGGACAGCACGACCGGACGCCCGCCCTCCGTGTACTTCCCGGCGAAGTAGGTCGCCGCCGAGACGGCCACCAGCAGCGCGAGCCCCCACGGCAGATCGGGCAGCTGCTCGGGGCGGCGGGCCAGGCGGACCGCGGCGAACAGCACGGCGACGGCGCTGACCAGCACGTACTGCACATCGGTGAAGGAGCCGCGCCCCGAGTCGTCGGTGAGCAGATCGGCTGCGCGCGGCCGGTCCGCGCGCAGCTTCTGGAGGCGCTGGCCCAGCACCCGTACGGTCACCACGCGGCGTACGAGGACGGCGACCGCGCACACCAGCGCCAGCACGGTCACCACCCCGGCGGACCGTACGAGGTCGAGCCCCTCGATCAGCGCGTCCCGGTCGGAGGGGTCGGCGGCCCCGGCCAGCTGGAGTGCGAGAACAAGAACCGCGAAGACGGCGAGCAGCACCCAGGCGGCGGCAACCGCCCGGGAGGTGGAGAGCCGGTTGTCCTCGCCGATCAACGGGGCGAGGAGGCCCCCGCGCGCGCGGTGGAAGCGGGCGGCGGCGGTGAGCAGACCGGCGGTGACGAGGGCAGCGAGCAGACCGGCGGTGCGGGCGGTGGACCAGCCGGCCCCGATCGCGGTGACGCAGGCGCCGACGAGGAGGGCCCCGGCCGCACCCCACACGGCGAACAGTGTGCCCCGCCACACCTGGTGGAGCCAGGCGTCCCCGGCCTCCCGGGCCCGTTCGGCGACGGTCCGGGCGGAGCCGGTCAGCTCGTCGGAGACCCACTGCCGGGACGCGGAGGCGGACTGGGCGACCCCGGCGGGCAGGCCGTTGCCCGCGGCCAGTTCGTCGCGCTTGGCGAGGAAGGCCGCGACGGCGCGCCGGTGCCCTTCGCGCGCGCCGTGCGGGCAGTCGCCGCAGGTGCAGCCGCCGCCGTGGGTGCCGCTCGTCCTTGCCTCGTCCAACGCCACGGAGGATTACGCCCTTTCCCGCCCCGGTACAGCCAACTCACTTGCGATATCAGCGAATTGTGCCGCACCGGGCGAGGAGTTCCCGCATCGGGGCGACCGGCGGGCCCGGACCGTCAGAATGTTCGACTGACCCGCTGCCACAGGGGCTGGTAGTTGATCCAGGCCACCAGGTCGCTGCCGAGGTGTTCGCGGGTGGTGACGGCGTCCTGGTGCGCGATGAGCACGGGCTTCCCGGCGGCCCGCGCCAGCAGCTGCACCTGGCAGGCGCGCTCCAGGGTCAGGAACCACCAGGCCGCCGCGTCCACGGAGTCGCCGACGGTCAGCAGCCCGTGGTTGCGCAGGATGACCGCCTTGTGCGGCCCGAGCGTGTCGGCGATGCGCCGCCCTTCCTCCTCGTCCACGACAACGCCCGTGTACGCGTCGTACAGCGCGTGGTCCTCGTAGAAGGCGCAGGATTCCTGGGTGATCGGCTCGACCGGCTCCCCGAGCGCGGCGAGGGCCCGCCCGTGCACGGAGTGGGTGTGCGCGACGGCCACGGCGCCGGGCCGGGCCCGGTGCACCGCCGCGTGCACGGCGAACGCGGCCTGGTTGACGTGGAAGCGGCCCCGGACGACCTGCCCGTCGCCGTTGACGAGGATCAGGTCCTGTGGGGTGATGTCGGCGAAGGGCGCGCCGAACGGGTTGACCCAGAAGCAGTCCTCCAGCTCCGGGTCGCGCACGGTGATGTGCCCGGAGACCCCGTCCTCGTACCCGAGCTGCCCGAACAACCGCAGTGCCCCCGCGAGCCGCTCCCTGCGGTACGCGCGTTCCTCCCCCGGCGACGCGTGGACGGGCGGCATCGCGAACTGAAGCTGTTCGACGGGGATCGGGGCGGGGGCGGCGGGCACGGCGACCGGCTCTGACATGGCGGCTCCTCGGGTTCCCAGGGCGTACGGGACCGGAAGTTACCGCCGGGTGGGGGTGGTGAAAAGGGGTGGGGCGCAGGTCAGGTGCTGAGCACCAGGTAGGCGAGGCCCAGATACGAGCGGTAGCCGGCGTAGTAGCCGGTGCGGCGGGCGTCGACCTCGGCCATCACCTCGCCGTACAGCGGATGGCCCGGGTTCTCCAGCGCCCAGCGCTGCCCGCGCCCGATCGGACCCTCCGACTCGAAGAGGTCCCATTCGTGCTGGTCGGCGACGGTGACCTGGAGCGCGTGCAGTCCGACGGACTCCGCCAGCCGGATCAGCTCCAGCAGCGACCCGAAGTCCCCGGGCTCGGCCCCGAGCCCTTCCAGCGCGGCGGACGTCGGGGCCTTCAGCCAGACCCCCTCGCCGAGGAGCACCCGGCCTCCGGGCCGTACGGCGGCGCGCAGGGCGGTCAGGGCCTCCCTGGTCGTACCGGGCCAGGCGTGCGAGGACCCGATGGAGACGGCGAGGTCGTATCCGCCCTCGGCCCACTCGGCGGCGGGCACCTCGTGGAACCGCACCCGGTCACCGAGCCCTCGCTCCTCGGCGAGCTTCCGTCCGCGCGCCACGGCGGCGGGGTCGGTCTCGACGCCGTCCCCGGCGGCCCCCGGCGCGGCTTCGACGAGCCGCATCAGCAACTCGCCCCAGCCGGAGCCGAGATCGACGATCCGTGCCCCGGGAGCGGGGGCGCAGGCGGCTACGAGCCGGGCCGCGTGTCCTTCGGAGAGCGGGGTGTTCCAGGTGAGGCGGTGGTTCCCGGCGGCGGACAGGATGGCGCGGACTTCTTCGGCGGACACGGTGGGGAGCCTGGCACGGGGAGTGGAGGCGGTGCCAGTGGTTTCTAGGGCCGACGCCGGTTGATCGCCGTGAGGTCGATGTCCAGCGGGAACGGAACCGTCAGGGTGAGCTTGTCACGGTGGATGCCTGTGGGCACGTAGACCTCCAGCGCGGGGTCGCGTTCGTAGACATAGACGATCGGCAGTCCTTCGTCGTCCGCCTCCACCCGCCAGAAGTGCCGCACTCCGGCGGCTGCGTACTTCCGGGGCTTGACGTCGCGATCACGCTCCACAGAATCGTCCGAGACCACCTCAATGGCGAGCACGACGTCCTCGGGGCGGAACCAGGTCTGGCGGTGGCCTGTGTTCGCCTCGACGGGGAAGACCAGCACGTCCGGCTCCGGCCTGTTCTTCTCGTCCAGTTTGATCGTCATCTCGCGCAGGACATCCAGATGTGCCGGCGCCTGGTCCAGCAGGGCATTCTCGAACAAACGCATGGCACGCCCGTGGAAGGCGGTCTGCGGACTCATGAAGACGAGACTCCCGTCGATCAGCTCGGTGTGGGGCGGGAGGCCCGGAATCCGGTCGAGGTCGTCCGCCGTCCAGCCGCCCTCCGGCGGAACGGGCCACCGGTACGGCTCCTGCTGCTCAAGCCCGGGCTTGGGTGCGGCGCTCATGATTACTCCCATACGCCGAAGTCTCGTCTCTTCACTCAGCGTACCCAGCAGATACGACAATGCCGCCGCCCAAACGAATGAGCGACGGCATGGACGTTGACCCGGGAAAGCCCTACGGGCTCACCGGGGGCGGGGAGGTCACTCCCATTCGATCGTCCCCGGCGGCTTGCTCGTCACGTCGAGGACGACGCGGTTGACGTCGGCGACCTCGTTGGTGATGCGGGTGGAGATCTTCGCCAGCGTCTCGTACGGCAGGCGCGACCAGTCGGCCGTCATGGCGTCCTCGGAGGAGACCGGGCGCAGGACGATCGGGTGGCCGTAGGTGCGGCCGTCGCCCTGGACGCCGACCGAGCGGACGTCGGCGAGGAGGACCACCGGGCACTGCCAGATGTCACGGTCCAGGCCGGCCGCCGTCAGCTCCTCGCGGGCGATGGCGTCGGCCTCACGGAGCAGGTCCAGGCGGTCCTTGGTGACCTCGCCGACGATGCGGATGCCGAGGCCGGGGCCGGGGAACGGCTGGCGCTGGACGATCTCCTCGGGGAGGCCCAGCTCCTGGCCGACCATCCGGACCTCGTCCTTGAACAGCTGGCGCAGCGGCTCGACGAGCTGGAACTCGATGTCGTCGGGGAGGCCGCCGACGTTGTGGTGGGACTTGATGTTGGCGGTGCCGGTGCCGCCGCCGGACTCGACGACGTCCGGGTAGAGCGTGCCCTGGACCAGGAAGGCGACCTCGGGCCCGTCCTCCTGGAGGATCTCCAGCTGGGCCTGCTCGAAGACGCGGATGAACTCGCGGCCGATGATCTTCCGCTTCTGCTCCGGGTCGGAGACCCCGGCCAGGGCGTCGAGGAAGCGCTTCTCCGCGTCGACCACCTTCAGCTTCGCACCGGTCGCGGCCACGAAGTCCTTCTCGACCTGCTCGGTCTCGCCCTTGCGCATCAGCCCGTGGTCGACGTACACGCAGGTGAGCTGGGAGCCGATGGCCTTCTGCACGAGGGCGGCGGCGACCGCGGAGTCGACGCCTCCGGAGAGGCCGCAGATGGCGCGCTTGGTGCCGACCTGCTCGCGGATGAGGGCGACCTGCTCCTCGACCACGTTGGTGGTGGTCCAGTTCGGCTCGATGCCCGCGCCGCGGTAGAGGAAGTGCTCCAGGACCTGCTGGCCGTGCGTGGAGTGCAGGACCTCGGGGTGGTACTGGACGCCGTAGAGCTTCTTCTCGTCGTTCTCGAAGGCCGCGACCGGGACCACGTCCGTGGAGGCGGTGACGGTGAAGCCCTCGGGGGCCGCCGAGCAGGCGTCGCCGTGCGACATCCACACCGGCTGCTCGGTGGGCGTGCCCTCGAAGAGCGTCGAGCCCGCCTTCGTGACGTGCAGCGGGGTGCGGCCGTACTCGCGCGCGCCGTTGTCGTCGACCGTGCCGCCGAGCGTGGTGGCCATCAGCTGGAAGCCGTAGCACATGCCGAAGACGGGGACCCCGGCCTCGAAGAGCGAGCGGTCCAGGGACGGCGCGCCCTCCGCGTACACCGACGAGGGGCCGCCGGAGAGGATGATCGCGCGGGGGTTCTTGGCCAGCATCTCGGCCACCGGCATGGTGGACGGGACGATCTCGCTGTAGACCCGGGCCTCACGGACACGGCGGGCGATGAGCTGGGCGTACTGCGCGCCGAAGTCGACAACCAGGACCACGTCGGCCGTGGTGTCGGGGGCGGCGGGGGGTGCTGC
Source organism: Streptomyces durocortorensis (assembly GCF_031760065.1). NCBI lineage: Bacteria > Bacillati > Actinomycetota > Actinomycetes > Kitasatosporales > Streptomycetaceae > Streptomyces > Streptomyces sp. C11-1. Next base: position 4,589,457 of record NZ_CP134500.1, on the reverse strand, counting down.
TGGCACGGGGCGGCCTTCCGGCGGTGATGAGGGGGTCGGTTCTCCCGATTCTACCGGCCGCGCGCGGACCCTCCGCCGAGCCGGGCGTCTCACGATGCGGGCCCCGCTTTGGCGGGTCCTCGGGGGCGGGGCCATACTGTCCCCCATGCGTCAGCACACGACCTTCGTCTTTACCTATGGCATCCGGCCCGCCGGCTGCCATGGTCGTGCTGCTTGAGCTACTGACAAGCAACGTTCCAGGCGCCCCGGGCCGACAGGCCCGGGGCGTTCTGCGTGTCCGGGTCCTCGCGCCCCGGGGGGTCGCCACCCACCGGGAGTCACCACCATGAGCAGCACCAGCACCGCCGCCACCGCCGCCGAGCGCACCGGGGCCCGCACCGACGAGGCCGCCACCCTGATCGGCGGCGCCCGGGAACGCATCGACACCCTCGACGACCGGATCATCGGGCTCGTCCAGGAACGGATGGCCGTCTCGGCGGTGATCCAGGAGGCCCGGATCACCTCGGGCGGCCGCCGGGTCAACCTCTCCCGCGAGACCGCCGTGCTCGGCCACTACAGGGACGCGCTGGGCAAGCCGGGCACCGCGCTCGCGATGACGCTCCTGGAGCTGTGCCGCGGCCGGGTGTGAGCCCGTACGGGCCGCCGGACACCCCCGGGGCCAGACGCCGCCCGGCAGGCGGGAGTCTGACGACAGGCCCTCGGGGAGGGAACGGTTCTCCGCCCGCCGGACATGGCCCGTATCTGCGTTCGGACCCCGTCTCACCCGTACGGCGCGTGACCGGGGCGGCGGTGTCTTCGTTGGTCCCGGTGTCCGTGCCAACCAGGGGCGGCATCGGTAGGAAAACCACGCGTGGCTCCGCCGGGACGTGTGGCGTACCGCGAGGTGCGCCGTGGGACCGCATCCCGGCTCATGTGACCGGTCCGCAGGGGACAGCAGCCCGGTCACCCCATGTGCGGCCGACCCCGGGGACGCCCGGGTCGGCCGCATCGGAACGTATCGGGCGGAGGCCTGTTCCCTCCTCCGCCCACCTCTGCGACAGCCCCTGGTCAGGCCGCCTGTCGCGCTGCCCGTCGCCGGGACGCCACGAAGAGCACCAGGCCCGCCGCCAGCGCCGCGGCCGCCGTGCCCGAGGCGATCAGGGCGATCGACCCCGTCGAGGCGAGGCTGCCCCCGCCGCCGGAGCCCCCGGCCGTGCCCGCCGAGCTGCCGCCGGACGTGGTGGACGCCGAGGTGCCGGAGGTGCCGGACGGGGTCGCCGACGGGGCCGTGGTCGGCGGGGTGGACGGTTCGCCGGAGCCGCCGTCGGCCCCGTCCGTCGTGGAGCCGGAGTCGCCGCCGCTGCCCTCACCGTTCACGATCGTCCACGCGGTGTTGTTGCCGGGCTTCGGGTCGAACGGCAGCTTCGGGTCCATGAGCCAGGGGCTGCGGACGGTGACCTTGCCGGACGCGCCGACCAGGCCCTCGTCGATCCGCAGCTCGAACGGCAGGTCGAGGCCGCCGCCGTCCAGCACGGCCATGGAGGTGTCGCAGACGTAGCGCGGCGCGGGGCTCTTCTGGTCCTCGCGGTAGCCGCCGCCGGCGGTCACCGCGAGGCAGCGGTCCGGCTTCGAGGTGACGGTCGTGCCCTGGGGGACGGTGAAGTCGACGGTGGCGACGGGCTCGCCGGAACGGATGTAGCCGATCCAGGCCGGGCCCTCGTTGCGGAAGCCGATGTCGGCCTTCACCGTGGAGCCCTCGGCTCCGGCCACCTCTGCGCCGTACGCCACGAAGTCGGCCGTGTTCTTCGTACGGAAGTCGGCCTCGTGCTGGTTGTTCCACGGGTCGAGGTCCGCGCCCCGGGCGGTCGCGCCCTTCGCCGGGGACTTCGCCGTGCCCTTCACCGGGACCGCCTTGAGTGCGCCGCCGGTGCCCCGCTCGAAGGAGGCGCCCGCGCGCTGGGCGGTGCGCTGGGCGGCGCTGTCCTCGTGGATGCGGTAGATGAAGGTGTCGTAGAAGGCGCGGGAGGTGGCCTCGACGGTCAGCGGGGTCGCCAGGGTGTAGGTCTCGCCCACCTCGAAGGAACCCTCGACGGAGCAGAGCGCGGTGGTCCAGCCGACGCCGGGCAGGCCCGGGTCGTCCTCGGTGTACTCGCAGTTGGAGTAGCGCTGCGGGATGTCGAGGCCGCGGGAGTACAGCAGGCCCAGCAGGACGCCGTCGGCGGCCCGGGTGCCCCGGTTGGTGAAGGTGATCGGGGCCTGCTGCTTGTCGCCCGGGTTCAGTTCCGTCCGGAACGGCAGCTCCTCCATCACCAGGTCGGGGCCGCCGACCGTGACCCGGGTGGTGAACGGGGTGAAGGTCGCGCCCTTCGCCTGTCCGGTCACCTCGATCGTGCCGGTGGCGCCGTTCTTGCTGCCCTTGGCGGCGGTGAGCAGGATGTCGTCGACACCCCGGAGGCCGGGCCAGATGCCGTACTCCTCGCAGACCGCCTTCGTGCCGGTCACCTTGCAGTCCGAGCCGTCCTCGACCGCCGCGTCGGCGACGCCCGCGATGCCGCTGAGGTCGAGGGTGACGGTGAACTCTCCCTCGTAGCCGCCGTTCTCCTCGTCCTCGCTCGGGTTGTGGACGGTGATGCCGAGCGTGGACTGCTGCGGCTCGCCGCTCTCGGGGTACGGGTGCAGGGCCGTCTCGGCGGGGCCGCCCAGGGTGAACACCGGAGTGTCGGCGGCCTGGGCCGGGGCGGCCCCGGCGAGCGAGGCCGCGGCGAGCAGACCGGCGGCGGCGAACGAACCCGCCGCGCGGCGCAGCGCGGTTCTCGGGGACAAGCGTGTCATCGGGACCTCTGGTACTCGGCAGGGAGCTGTTGCTCAGCGGAAGCTGTGTGACTGCTGTGACAGTTGACGCGGTACGGGGTTCGACCGCGCAGCCCTCCGAACAGTTGCCCTGACGAAGATCACGGATTGGGCACAGGAGCGTCGCCCGCCTCCTTCACGTCCGCTCGGGTACGTCCGCTGCGGCCTCCGCCGTCCGCCTCGGCGGCACCACCGGCATACCCAGGAACGGCAGCTTCAGCGCGCCGAACGCCTCCTTCGGCACGGCGGGCGCGAGCGGTTCGACGGGGCTGAGCCGCTCGTAGGCCCCGCCCTGCTCCGGGCGCGGGTCGGCCTCGCCCTTGTTGGGCCAGAAGGACATCGCGCGCTCGGCCTGGGCGGTGATGGTCAGCGAAGGGTTGACGCCGAGGTTGGCGGAGACCGCGGAGCCGTCGACGACGCTGATGCCGGGGTGGCCGTAGAGGCGGTGGTACGGGTCGATGACGCCCTCCTCCGCGCTCGCGCCGATCGGGCAGCCGCCGAGGAAGTGGGCGGTGAGCGGGGTGCCCATCAGCTCCCCGATGTTGGAACCGGCGAAGCCGTTGATCTCCTCGGCGAGCAGGGACGCGCTGCGGGTCGCCTCCTCGATCTGGGTCGGGTTGGGCGCGCCATGGCCCTGACGGGCGGTGAGCAGGCCCTTGCCGATGCCGCCCGGTTTGCGGTACGTCGTCAGGGAGTTGTCCAGGGACTGCATGACGAGACCGATGATGGTGCGCTCGGACCAGCGGCGGTTGGAGAGCGAACGGGCGGCGAGGGTGGGGTGCTTGATCATGTTGGCGAGCCAGCCGCGTACCCGGTGGGCTCCGTAGGGCACCTGGAGGATCGACATCGAACCCATGGCGTTGGAGCCCTTGCCGTAACGGACGGGCTCGATGTGGGTGTTGTCGTCCGGGTGGATCGAGGACGTGATCGCGACGCCCTGCGAGAAGTCGGCCTTCGCGATGCCGTGCTTCTTGCGGTAGCGGCGGTCGCTGGTCTGGGAGCCCACCAGTGCCTCGGAGTTGGTGCGGGTCAGCTCCCCGAGCTTCCCGGAGAGCCGGGGCAGCAGACCGCGGTCCTTCATGGTGTGCAGCAGGGTCTGGGTGCCGTACGTGCCCGCCGCGACGACGACGTGGCGGGCACGCAGTCTCGTGGGCTTCGCCTTGCGGCGGCGGTCGGTGGGGACGGTGAGGACGCGGTAGCCGCCCTCCGGATCGTCGGTGACCGCGACGACGGACGTCATCGGGTGGATGACCGCTCCGGCCTTCTCGGCGAGGTGGAGGTAGTTCTCGTTGAGGGTGTTCTTCGCCCCGTGACGGCAGCCCGTCATGCACTCGCCGCACTCGGTGCAGGCCTTGCGGGCGGGTCCGGCACCGCCGAAGTACGGGTCGGGGACCGTACCGCCGGGCTTGGCCTTCGCGGTGCCGTCGGCGTCCTCGCCGTCTCCGAAGAAGACGCCGACCGGGGCCGGATGGAAGGTGTCGCCGACACCCATCGCCTCGGCGGCGGCCTTGAGGTGGATGTCGGAGGGGGTCATGGTCGGGTTGAGGCGGACCCCGAGCATCCGGCGGGCCTGGTCGTAGTACGGCTTGAGCTCGTCCTGCCAGTCGGTGATGGAGGCCCACTGGCGGTCCTCGAAGAACGGGGCGGGCGGCACGTACAGCGTGTTGGCGTAGTTGAGCGAACCGCCGCCGACGCCCGCCCCGGCGAGCACCATCACATTGCCGAGGAGGTGGACGCGCTGGATGCCGAAGAGGCCCAGCGCGGGGGCCCAGAGGTAGTTCTTCAGGTCCCAGGAGGTCTTGGGGAGTGTGCCGGGGGTGAAGCGGCGGCCCGCCTCCAGGACGCCGACGCGGTACCCCTTCTCCGACAGCCGGAGCGCCGACACCGCGCCCCCGAAGCCCGAGCCGACGACGAGGACGTCGTAGTCGTAGGCGGCATCGTCCTCGGCCGGGACATGGCTCACGGACTGTTCGCGGGCAGGGCTGTCCTGGGGCATGGCGCTCCTCAGTACGGAATCGGAACGAAAAGGGGCGGAGGGTGCTGTGGCCTCCGGGAGGCTCAGCGCAGCCGGAACGCCTTCATCGCCTTCAGGCTGCGGGTCATGAACGCGGCGTACTTCTCGTCGTCCATGCCGAAGGACGGCGCGAGCGGGATCAGCCGCTGCTGGGCGACGGTCTGGGCCTCCGTGTACTTGAGGATGCCCTCGGAGCCGTGCCGTCGGCCGAGACCGGACTCCTTCATGCCGCCCATCGGGGACTGGACGCTGCCGTAGGCGGGGGCGTACCCCTCGTTGATGTTGACGGTGCCGGTCCGCAGCCGGGCGGCGACCTGGTGGCCGCGCCGGGAGTCGGTGGTCCAGACGCTGGAGTTGAGGCCGTACGGGGTGGCGTTGGCCAGCGCGATCACCTCGTCCTCGTCGCTGAAGCGGTAGATCGAGACGACCGGTCCGAAGGTCTCCTCGGTGCAGACGGCCATCGGCTCCTCCACCCCGTCGAGGATGGTCGGCTCGTAGAACAGCGGGCCGATGTCGGGGCGGGCGACACCGCCCGCGACCAGCTTCGCGCCCTTCTCGACGGCCTCGGCGACATGCCGGGTGACCGTCTCCAGCTGGCGCTGCCCGACGAGGGAGCCCATGTCGGCGCCGTACGCGAGGGCGTTGCCGAGCCGCATGGCCTTCGTGCGGGTGGCGAAGCGCTGGACGAAGTCGTCGGCGATCGACTCGTGGACGTACAGCCGCTCGATGGAGATGCACAGCTGCCCGGCGGAGGAGAAGCAGGCGCGGACGGCGCCGGCGGCGGCCTTCTCCACGTCGGCGTCCTTGAGGACGAGCATGGCGTTCTTGCCACCGAGCTCCAGCGAGACGCCGACCAGCCGGGAGGCCGCGCCGACGGCGACCTCGCGGCCGGTGCGGGTGGAGCCGGTGAAGGAGACGTAGTCGGCGCGGCTGACGACCTCGGGGCCGACGACGGGTCCCTCGCCCAGGACGACCTGGAAGACCTCGGCGGGCAGTCCGGCCTCGATGAGCAGGTCGCGGGCCCACAGCGCGGTGAGCGCGGTCTCCGTGTCGGGCTTCATCACGACGGCGTTGCCGGAGACGAACGCGGGCAGCGCGTCGCCCACGGACAGCTCGAAGGGGTAGTTCCAGGGGGCGATCTGGCCGACGACCCCGCGCGGCTGGCGCAGCTCGGTGACCTTGGTGAGGGTCGGGACGACACCCGTGTGGCGGCGGGGCTTGAGGTACGCGGCCGCCCTGCGCCCGTAGTGGCGGGCGGCGACGGTGACCGCCTGCACCTCCTCGTGGGCGTGCAGCCGGGCCTTGCCGGTCTCCAGCTGGATGAGGTCGAGGACCTCGGACTGGCGGCTGAGGACGAGGTCGTGGAAGCGCAGGAGGACGGCGGCCCGCTGCCGTACGGGGACGGCGGCCCAGGCGGGCTGGGCGGCGCGCGCCCGGTCGAAGGCGCCTGCGACGTCCTCGGGGGTGGACTCGGGCAGGTCGGCCAGCTTCTCCCCGGTGAAGGGCGAGTGGTTGGCCGTACGCCCCGATCCGACGACACCGCGGATCAGCTGGGCGATCACCTCGGGGGTGACCACATCGGCGGCGGTGCGCACGCCGGCGGGGGCGACCGCCACGGGGTTCGTACCGAGAGGGGCGTCAGGGGCCTGCGAGTCCGTCATGAGGCCGAGAGTATGTCCAGCCGCACCCTTTGGGTACCCGTCGGTAACAGTTTTTCACAGGACCCGCCCGCATCCCCGGACCGCCCTCACGAACGAGCCAGTGATCGCTGGCGACATAACCGCTGATCAGTGGCTATGCGGCGGACCGCACACCGGTGGTGGGCCCGCCGCGCTCGGCCCTCGGCCTGCGAAGCTCAGTCCTGGGTCTTCGGCGCGCGCCAGCTGCGCAGCATGACGTCGAACAGCTCTCGGCTGGTCTTCCAGCCCTCCTGCGGAGCCGTCAGGTACAGCGCGTACTCGGGGCCGCCCGCCGCGCCGTAGTACATCTGGTCGATCCCGTGCCGGGGACCCGCGTGATCCTTGGTCTCGTTCCAGGTGAACTCCCAGAGCGCGCCAGGCCGGTCACGGAAGGTGTTCTTCTCCAGCGCTGTCCGCCGGTAGCCGGGCAGCCGTTCGGACAGCTGCTCCTCCATGTTCCGCATATGCAGATACGGATGGTCGAAGTCCGGGTCCGGGTCGACGCTGATCCGGATCCGGTGCGCCCCGCCGTCCGGTGTGTAGTCGATCTGCCCGTCCTGCACCCGGCGCACCCAGTCCTTCGGTACGACCAGGCTGAAGCCCGCCGGGTCCTCGACCCGGTGCCAGCCGTCGGGTATCTCCGGTATCCCCTGGGCGGGGGCGGTGGCGGGCGGGGCGCTCCCCGGCGCGGAGGGCGTGGCACCGGCGGCCGCCCGGCCACCGGTGCCCCCCGAACCGCCGGGCTCCTCCCCGTACCTCATCGCGAGGAGCCCGGCCGCGCCGCCGAGGACCGCGGCGGCGACGACCACGACGAGGACCGTGCGCCACCGGGAGCGGGCTCGCCGGGTCACCGGGGTGGAGACGGGCCCTGCCGGAGAAGGCGAGGGGGCCGTTCCGGGGAGCCGGGCGGTGGGGCCGTGAGGATCACCGAGGGCGGAGTCAGGCACGGGGGCGTCGAGAACGTTCGGGTCCGGGAAGGCGTACCGGGCGTCCTTGGGCAGGCGCTGTGTGGGCACGTGCGCCTGCGCGGCCCGGGGCTCCCGGCCCTCCATCGCGTCCAGCAGCATCTGTTCGGTCTCGGCGGCCGAGGGCCGGTCGGCCGGGTCCTTGCGGAGCAGCGCGGTGATGACGGCCCCGAGCGGACCGGCGTTGACCGGGGCGGGCGGCTCCTCGGTGACGACGGCCTGCATGGTGGAGATCGGGGACGTACGGCGGAACGGGCTGGCCCCCTCGACCGCCGCGTACAGCGTCACTCCGAGCGACCACAGGTCGGAGGCGGGTCCCGGATCGCCGCCGCGTACCCGTTCGGGGGCCAGATAGTCGATGGAGCCGACCAGTTCACCGGTCCGGGTGATCGTGGAGTCGCCCTCGATCGCGGCGATCCCGAAGTCGGTCAGAAGCACCTGCCCGTCGCGCGCCAGCAGGACGTTGCCGGGCTTGACGTCGCGGTGCAGCACCCCGGCCCCGTGCGCGGCGCGCAGGGCACTGAGCACGTGCAGCCCGACCCGTGCCGCCTCGCGCGGTGCGATCTCCCCGCTCTCCTTGGCGGCGTCGGCGAGCGAGGGCCCGTCGACGTACTGCATGACGATCCAGGGGCGGTTGTCGTACTCGATCACGTCGTGGACGGTGACGACACCCGGGTGCGTGATGCGGGCGGCGGCCCGGGCCTCCTTCTGCGTCCGGGCGTGCAGGACGAGCCGGTCGGCCTCGGCGACGTACAGCCCGGCGGTCAACTCCTTGACGGCGACCGTACGGTGCAGCACCTCATCGTGAGCACGCCAGACCTTGCCCATGCCGCCGCGGCCGAGGACCTCGCCCAGCCGGTACCGCCCCGCCAGCACCAGTCCCGCAGCCGTGCCCTGTGATCGATCCACGTGATGTCCCCGCCCCGTTTTCCTCGGCTTGCCAGATTACGGAGCGGAGGCGAGGCGGCGTAACGGGGGATCGGCCACGAGACCGCACTGTGATGGTTGTCGGCACCGCACAACAACGGCCGTTGCGACGGGCCGCCGATGACCGGTGGTCAGGCGTTCACTCGGTACGAGGCGATGGCCTGCTCGTAGATCTCGGTGACCCGGTCGCGTTCGCTCTCGGGGCCGATGGCCTGGATGACGTGGTAGCGGCCGTCGACGATCATGGCGAGGTTGCGGACGTACACCTCGCGCCCGCCGCTCTCCTGCCAGGTGAACTGCCCCTCGGCCATGGCCTGTCGGCCGACGTCGACGCGGCGCACACCGGAGGACGAGGACCAGCTGGAGTCCCGGAACGGCTGGAGCTCGGGCTCCTTGTCCCGCTGGTAGGCGAGCGGGTCGCCGCCGCCCGCCTTCACCGTGTCCCGGCCGGGCACCACGAGCAGGGTGAACCCGTCACTGCCGTAGCGGATCTGACGGTCCGCGTTGGCGGGGCTGCGCTGCCAGTCCTCCGGTACGCCGACCTCGAAGCCCTCCGCGTCCTTGCGGAGCACGTAACCGGGGGCGAGCGCCACGGCGGAGCGGCTGGTCTGCGGCTGCTGGGATCCGGTGTCACCGGTTCCGCCGGTTCCCTCCGTGCCGCCGCTCTCGCCCGCCGACTCGGACGGCTGAGGCCCCCGGGAGGCGGCGGAACCGGTAGCCGAACCCGGCGCACCGCTGTCCGTTCCGGGCTCCTGCTTCGGCATGAACACCACCGCGTACGCGACGGCGGCGGCCATCAGCAGCAGGATCAGGACGAGCAGCAGGCGGCCCAGCCTGCGGGGGGACGCGTCCTCGTCCCTGCGCGGCGGTTCGCGCAGCACCCGGGGGCCCTTGGGCGCACGCGGCACGCGGGCGGGGCGGTCCTCCTCCCAGGACTCGACGGGCCTGCGCGCGGTCCGTTCGGGCGGCAGCGGCGACAGGTGCCGGTCCGGCTCCACGCCCCCGCGCCGCTTCGGCGGCCGCTGCCGCTTGCCCTGGCGGTGCCTGCCGTGCGCCGCGCCCCCGCCGAAGCGGCCCCGGCGCCTGCGGACCAGCTCGCCCCGGCGGCGCACGACGGGGAGCCGGGTGGCGTCGGCCGCGGGCAGCGGGACGACGTCCGTACCCGCCTCCGGCTCCGGCGCGGACCGTACCAGCGAGCGCAGCCAGCCGCGCAGCTCCTCGAAGTCCGGCCGCTCCGTGGGGTCCTGGCGCAGCAGAGACTCGACGACGGGCCGCAGCGGACCGCACTCCTCCGCGAAGGCGGGCGGCTCGCCGCACACCATCTGGACCAGCTCGGCCGCGTTCTCCTCGGGGTAGGGGGCGTGGCCCTGGACGGCGCGGAAGAGCAGCGCGCCGAGCGCCCACAGGTCGGTGGAGGGGCCGATCGGGGGCGCGAGCTGCCAGTTCTCATGGACCGGACCGGCCTGTTCGGGAGCCCAGCGTTCGGTGACGGCCCCGACGACGGCGATCCGGGCCTGGCGGGCGCGTTCGGCGGCGAGCGGGGTGGCGGGGCCGCGGTAGACGGCGGGCTCGCCGCCGCCCGCGACGGCGTCCTCCCAGGCCCGGGGTGCGGTCCGGGCCGCCGGGAGCGCCGCGGCCCGGGCGAGCGGCTTCGAGACCGGGACAGGCGGACCGGGCCGCCGGGAATCGGCGCGCAACGCGTCCTCGCCGGAGCCGCCCGCGGAGACGGGCCGCCCGGAGCCCGGCCCGTCGTCCCAGGTCCCGGTGAGGTGGACGCGGCGCCCGGGCGGGCGCGGCCCCTCGTCGTCCTCGTCGTCCTCGTCGTCGTAGGGGTGGTCGCCTTCGGGGTAGGGCTCCTCGGCGGAGCTGCTCCAGGGGCGGGTGAGGTGGGGGCCGGTTCCGGGGGGTACGCCAGCGCCTGCTGCGCCGACGTCCGCGCTGTCGCCGTCGGCCTCCGCCCGGGAGGCGGGCGGCGCCTTCGTGAGGTCGGCCGAAACCTGTCCGGTCGACGCGGGGCCGGTCGACGCGGGGCCTGCCTGCTGCTGATCCTCGGTAACCCGGGCGGCGGCGCGCGCCCCCGCCCGGTAGGCGGCGATGGCCCCCGCGCGGGCGGCCCGCAGCTGAGCCGCGCTCGCGGCACCCGGCTCGGCGGGCGACGGCACGGGGGCGTACGGGACGGCGGGGGCGGCAGCACGCGGAACAATCGTCTGCCCGGCCTGCGGCGCCTGGGGCTCCAGGGGCTGGGGCTGGGGCTCCCGGGACTGGGGCTCCCGGGACTGGGGCTCCAGGGGCTGGGGCTGGGGCTGGGGCTGGGGCTCCCAAGGCTGCGGTTCCCGGGGCTCGGGCGCAGGCTGGTGCTGGGATTGGGCCTCGGCCCCTCCGGCAGTGCCGTACGGCTCGTACGGCTCCGGGGACTCGCCGGCCCGCTGCGGCGCGTACCCCTGTGGCAGCGGCGGAACGAACAGCTCCCGGTCTCCCCGGCCTTCCCGCCCGTCGCCGCTCTCCGGGCCCGGCGGGAGCGAATACGCGCCACCGGGGTCCGTCGAAGGGGCCGCCCCGACCACCGGGATGCCCTGGGTCGTGGGGCCGCCGGTCACCGGTTCGGCGTCGGGCTGCGGTGCGGGGGCGTAGCCGCAGAGCGCCTCCTCGGCCGCGCCCGCCGCGAGGCCGGTCAGCATGACGCGCCCGTCGTCGCAGACCAGGACCGTGCGGACGGTGATGTTGCGGTGGGTCCAGCCGTGGGCGTGCAGCACCCGCAGTGCGGTCAGCACGTCGGAACCGATCTCAGCGGCCCGGTAGGGGTTGAGGGGGCGTTCGGCGAGGAGAGCAGCCAGCGGACGGGCCGCGACCAGCTCGCTGACTATCCACAGCGAACCCGCCTCGGCGAACACGTCGAAGACCTGGTCGAGCCGAGGGTGGTCCGGCACCTGGGCCGCCGCCTGCGCGGCCTCGATCGCCCTCCGGACCGCGGGGTCCGTGCTGCGGCGCACGGCCCGTCCGGTGGCGCGCCCCGACGCCGAGGGCAGTCCGCCGCCGTCGAGCACCTCCGCGTCCACGATCTCCGGCAACAGCACCTGGCGGACCAGGACTTCCTGACCGCTGTAAGTGTCGAACGCCCGGGTTTCGACCAGTTCGTACCCGTCGGACGGAGGCAGCGGAAGGCGGTAGCGGTCGGCAAGCACCCGACCCGCGTAGTCGTCCACGACGCCTCCCCAGAGCGCGCTGTCCCCCGGCCACCAGGACCGCACGAATCCGTCAGTTACGGTCATTTGGCGGGCAATTGACCTACTGTTCCGGCTGCGTACGGTCTCCGGCGTCTTACGATACGTGGCAACGCGCGCCGACGGGCCGGGTCGCACCAACCCGGCCCGCGCAAACGTTTCGCGGCTGCTGGCCGTTCAGCCCGTGGGCTTGAAGGTCGCGAACGCGGTCTCGCGCAGCGTCCGGCACTCGTCGCCGTCCCACTCGTCCACCTTGCAGCTGATCATGATCGAGTAGCCGCGCTTGGCGTCGACCTTGAAGCCGCGGTTCAGCACCCGGACCCGGACGCCGTCGTGGCTGCGCTCGAAAGTCCAGTCGGCGACGGTCGGATAGCCGTTGTACTCGACCTTCTTTATGCTGCCGTGCTTGTAGTTGTCGCTGAGGACCTTGGCACTCGCGACCGCCCCGCGCCAGGCGGCGGCCGCGTCGTCCTTGGGCGAGCTGTTGAAGTCGACCTGGACCCGGGGGAAGCCGCCCCGCTCGGCGTTGTAGATGCCGCCGGAGTTGGCCCCCGCTATGGCGGTGCGCTTGAAGTCCCCCGGCATCGCCATGGTGAAGCGGAAGCGGCTGTCGGTGACCGTTTCGTACCCAGCGGGCAGCGCGTCGCCGCCCGGCTCGTCCGCCCCGGGGTCCTTCGACTCCTTCGACGGATCGCCGGAGTCCTCGCCGGGCGGGTCCTCGGAGGCCCGGCCGTCGTCCGAACCCTGGCCCTCCTTCTGGCCGTCGTCCTTCTCGCCGCCCGGACCGCTGCCCTTGTCGTCGCCCTTGTCGTCGTCGGCGCCGCCGCTCGCGGCTCCGGCCGAGGCCGCGGTGTCGCCCTTGCCGCCCTTGTCCCCGTCGTCACCGCTGAGGGCGATCGCGAGAATCGTGCCGAGGACGGCCAGGACGACGACGGCCGCGATGATCGCGAGGGTGCGGCGGGGCACCACGTCGGTGATCGAGGCGCGCGTGGAGGCGGGCGAGGACGGCGGCCGCTGCCCGGGTACGGAGGCGCTCGAAGCCATCGCCGTCCGGGGGGCGCCCCCGGGAGCCTTCGAGGCGGCGGCGGACGCCTTGGCACCCTCACCGGCCACCCCCGCCTTCCCACCGGAAGCGCCGGGAGCACCGGGAGTGCCGGGAGCACCGGGAGTGCCGGAAGCGTTTCGGGACCCCCGGGCGGAAGTCCCGGGCGGCGTGGCGGGCTTCGGCGGGACAGCGGGAGAACCGGTGTCCGCTGCGGCCGGGGAGGCCGCCGCTCCGGCCACCGCCGCACCCGCGGCCGCGCCCTGCACGGCCTTCGAGTTGCGCACGGAGCGCAGGGCTCCGCGCAGCCGGTCGCGCGTGCCCTCGCCGGACTCGCCCGATCCCGTGGCCTGCTTCGGCGGCCTGGGGGCCCTGGCCGGCTTGACCGCCTTCTTGACGGCCGTCTTCTTGACGAGGGGGACGGCAGCGGGCGCCGATGGCAGGGCCATGACCTGGGTGGAGTCGGCGGGGGCCGGCACGGGGACGTCGGGGGCATTGATCACGTCGTTGAGCAGCGCCCGCGCACCGGCGTCGTCGAGGCGCTGATCGGGGTCCCGGGCGAGCAGCCCGTAGATGACCTCGGTGAGCGGACCGGCGTTCTTCGGCGGGTCGAGCGGTTCGGTCATCACGGCCGTGAGGGTGGCGATGGCCGAGCCCTTGTCGTACGGCGGGCAGCCCTCGACGCTCGCGTACAGCAGTCCGCCGAGGGACCACAGGTCGGCGGGCGGCCCCGGCTTGTGGCCACGGGCCCGCTCCGGCGAGATGTACGAGGGGGCGCCGACGAGCATGCCGGTGGAGGTGACCGAGGGGTCGCCCTCCACCTGGGCGATACCGAAGTCGGTGAGGACGACGCGCCCGTCCTCGGCGATCAGTACGTTGGACGGCTTCACATCCCGGTGGAGGATGCCCTCGCGGTGCGCCGAGCGCAGCACGTCGAGGATGGCGAGCCCGACCTCGGCGGCCCGCTTCGGCGTCAGCGTGCCGTCCTCGCGGATCGCTTCGGCCAGTGACTTGCCCTCGATGAGCTCCATGACGATCCACGGGCGGTCGTCCTCGTCGACCACGTCGTACACGGTGACCGCGCTGTTGTTGCGGATCCGTGCGATCGCCTTCGCCTCACGCAGGGTGCGCGTGATCAGCCGGCGCTTCTCGTCCTCGTCGATGGACGACGGGAACCGCAGTTCCTTGACCGCCACCGCGCGGCCGAGCGTCTCGTCGTCGGCGCGCCAGACCGTACCCATGCCGCCCCGGCCGAGCACCTCACCGAGCCGGTAGCGCCCCGCCAGGAGACGACCTTCCTTGTCCCGTTGGGGCTCCCGTGCCTGCTCCGCCTCCGACATGCGTCCCCTCTGCGATCAACCCGCCCTGGCAGAGCGTTCATTGTCCCTCACCCCGGGACCGGCCCTGGTCCCGGGTCCGGGGTCCACCGCGATGCGGTCCGGCCGGTGGACAACCCTTCGCCCTACCGACGCCCGGGAGACCGTCTGCCGTTCCCCGAAGTTCTCGGCGTGTCCGCAGCCCGCCCCTTGCAGCCGTGCGTCCGCCCGGCGAACCACACCCCACCCCCACAGCCTCCTACCAACCCCGCCTCTCCGTCCAGGGCCGCCCGCCCGGGCCCGCGCACGGCCCCGGGCCTCAGCTCCTCAACTGCCGGGCGCCGCGAGGCCGATGGCCGACGACACTGCGTACCACCCGGGATGGACGCGATGTCCGGATCAGATCGGAACGATGTCCGGAGCACCGAGCCGGGCCGCGTCCGCCGTCAGGTCGTCGGGCTGACGCTGCGATTCGCGCTCGGCCTCCACCCGCTTCTCGTAGTGCCGGACCTCCCGGTCGATCTGCCCCTCGTCCCAGCCGAGCACCGGCGCCATCAGCTCCGCGCAGAGGCGGGCGCTGCGGGTGCCCCGGTCGAAGGTCTCGATGGAGATCCGGGTGCGTCGGGTCAGCACGTCGTCCAGATGCCGGGCGCCCTCGTGCGAGGCGGCGTAGACGATCTCGGCGCGCAGATAGTCGTCGGCGGCGGGCAGCGGTTCACCCAGGGAGGGGTCGGCCAGGATCAGTTCCAGAATTTCTTCCGTCATTGAGCCGTACCGGTTGAGCAGATGCTCCACCCGGGCGACATGGAGCCCGGTGCGGGCCGCGATCCGCGCGCGGGCGTTCCACAGGGCCTTGTATCCCTCGGCTCCCAGCAGGGGGATGTCCTCGGTGACGCAGGCGGCGACCCGCTGGTCGAGCCCGTGCACCGCCTCGTCCACCGCGTCCTTGGCCATGACCCGGTACGTCGTGTACTTGCCGCCCGCCACGACGACCAGCCCGGGGGCGGGGTGGGCGACGGTGTGCTCGCGCGACAGCTTGCTGGTGGCGTCCGACTCACCGGCCAGCAACGGCCGCAGGCCGGCATAGACGCCTTGGACGTCGTCCCTGGTCAGCGGGGTGTTGAGGACGGAGTTGACGTGCTGGAGGAGATAGTCGATATCGGCGCTGGAGGCGGCCGGGTGGGCCTTGTCCAGATCCCAGTCGGTGTCCGTGGTGCCGATGATCCAGTGCCTCCCCCAGGGGATGACGAAGAGGACGGACTTCTCGGTGCGCAGGATGAGACCGGTGGAGGAGTGGATGCGGTCCTTGGGGACGACGAGATGGATGCCCTTGGAGGCCCGGACGTGGAACTGTCCGCGCTCGCCGATGAGGCCCTGGGTGTCGTCGGTCCAGACGCCGGTCGCGTTGACCACCTGCTTGGCCCTGACCTCGTACTCCTTGCCGCCCTCGACGTCCTGCACCCGCGCGCCGACGACCCGCTCGCCCTCGCGGAGGAAGCCGATCACCCGGGCCCGGTTGGCCACCTGGGCCCCGTAGGAGGCGGCGGTGCGCACCAGCGCGGTGACGAAGCGGGCGTCGTCCATCTGGGCGTCGTAGTACTGCAACGCGCCGACCAGGGCGTCCTTCTTCAGCGCGGGGGCGACGCGCAGGGCGTGGCGGCGGGAGAGGTGGCGGTGCACGGGCAGGCCCCGGCCGTGGCCCGAGGAGACCGACATGGCGTCGTACAGCGCCACGCCGGAGCCTGCGTAGAACCGCTCCCAGCCCTTGTGCTGCAAGGGGTAGAGGAAAGGCACCGGCTTCACCAGGTGCGGGGCGAGCCGTTCCAGGAGCAGGCCGCGCTCCTTGAGCGCCTCGCGGACCAGGGCGAAGTCGAGCATCTCCAGATAGCGCAGCCCCCCGTGGATCAGCTTGCTCGACCTGCTCGACGTGCCGGACGCCCAGTCGCGGGCCTCGACCAGGCCGGTCGAGAGTCCTCTGGTGGCGGCGTCCAGCGCCGTGCCCGCTCCGACCACGCCCGCTCCCACGACCAGCACGTCCAGTTCGCGCTCGGCCATGGCGGCGAGCGCGGCGGTGCGCTCGGCGGGTCCCAGTGTCGCTGTCCTCACTGCTGCCTCCCGGTGGATCGGGGTGGTCGGACACGGGAGTGCCACCCGGCCGAGGGGCCGGCCGCCCGTGTCCACCCCTCGATTCTGTCCGTGCTCCCCGACTTCAGCCACCGCCTGTGGACAACACCCGGGCATCCGGAATCACACAATGCGACATATAGGTCATATTTACGCCTAGTCTGACATTGCGCTGTCCACAGCAGTTGCGATCTTCACCCTCCGGTCTTAGGGAAGGACGGTTTCGACATGCCCGCAGACCTCGCCGTCATCGGACTCGGCCACCTCGGACTGCCCCTCGCCCAGGCCGCCGTGACCGCCGGAATCGACACCGTCGGCTACGACCCCGACCCACGCCCCTACGCGGAGCTCAGAGCGGGCCGCAGCCCCGTCGAAGGCACCCTCACCGCCTCCGAGGTCCGCCGCATGCTCTCCGGCGGCTTCCGGCCCACCACGAGCGCCGCCGAACTGGGCCGGGTCCGTACCGCCGTGATCTGCTCCCCCGCCCCCCTCGGCGCCGACCGCACCGTCGACCTCACCGCCCTCGGCGACGCCGCCCGCGCCCTGGCCGCCCGGCTGCGCCCGCACACCACCGTGCTGCTGGAGTCCGCCGTACCGCCCGGCACCACCGAGAACTTCCTGCGCCCCCTGCTCGAAGAGGGCTCGGGGCTCCTCGCCGGACGCGACTTCCACCTCGCCTGCTCCCCCAGCCGGCTGGACCCCGGCAACCGCACCCACACCCTGGCCAACACCCCCAAGGTCATCGGCGGCCTCACCCCCGCCTGCACCGAGTCGGCCGCCGCGTTCTACGGACGCCTCACCGACAAGGTCGTACGGGCCCGGGGCCCGCGCGAGGCGGAGATGACGAAGGTGCTGGAGACCAACTTCCGGCACGTCAACATCGCGCTGGTCAACGAGATGGCAGTGGCCTGCCACGACCTCGGCGTCGACCTCTGGGACGTCATCAGGTGCGCCGAGACCAAGCCCTTCGGCTTCCAGCCCTTCCGCCCGGGGCCCGGTGTCGGCGGCCACGGCGTCCCGGTGGACCCCGGCTGCCTGCCCTACAGCACCCGCACCCCCGGGCACCCGTTGCGCATGGTCTCGCTGGCGCAGGAGATCAACGACCGTATGCCCAGTTACGTCATCCAGCGCTGCGCCACCCTCCTCAACGAGCACGGCAAGTCCGTCCGAGGTGCGCGCGTCCTGCTGCTCGGCGTCACCTACAAACCGGACAGCGCCGACCAGGAGGCCGCCCCCGCCCGGGAGATCGCCACCCGGCTGATGGACATGGGCGCCCAGATCGGCTACCACGACCCGCACGTCCTGGACTGGCGGGTACGCGAACTCCCCGTCCCGCGCGCGGACTCGCTGTACGAGGCGGCCGCCGCGGCCGACCTGACCGTACTGCTCCAGCAGCACCGCACCTACGACCTCCAGGGCCTCGCGGTCAAGGCCCAGTTGCTCCTGGACACCCGCGGAGCCACCCCGGCGGGGGCCGCGCACCGGCTCTGAGGCGGGGCGGGCCGCCGCGGAATTCACCGGTGACCGTTTCCGGGACGTACTGCTACTGTGCGGCGTCACAGAGCGCACGGACGTGCGCATCTCGCGCACACATACGCATCTGCCCCAGGGGGAGTCCCACCGTGAGCCAGCCCGTGCCGCCGCCGAACCAGCCCCAGCAGCCGTACGGCGGCCAGCCGCAGCCGTACGGCGGCCAGCCCGCGGAAGGCAACCCGTACGCGAGCCAGCCGGGCCAGCCCACCGCCCCGGCCGGCAACCCGTACGGCCAGCAGCCCCCGGCCCCGACCGGCAACCCCTTCGCGGCCCAGCAGCCCGGCCAGCCCGGCCCGTACGGCGGGGCGCCCTTCGCCCCGGCTCCCCCGCCCGCCCCGGCCCGCAACAACATCGCGCTCGGCGTGCTGGTCGCCCTGGGCGCGGCGATCGTCGCAGGCATCCTGTACGGCGTGATCGCGGGCTCCATCGAGCGCGAGGTCGGTTACGCGGCGATCGGCGTCGGCTTCCTGACCGGCTTCGCGGCGAGCAAGGTCGGCGGCCGGAACCCCGCGATCGTCGCGGCCGCGGCGCTCTTCTCGCTCGGCGCGGTCTACCTCGGCCAGCTCGTCGGCATGTCGATGGTGATGGCGGACGTGGCCAACATCCCCTTCTCCGAGGTCTTCGTCGACCACTTCGACACCGTGACGAAGATCTGGAAGGAAGAGTCCGACTTCATGACGTACCTCTTCCTCGCCCTCGGCCCGATCGCCGCCATCGGTGGTGCCAAGAAGGCGGGCTGACGCCCCGTACGACCATGCGGAAGGGCCCGGACCGTGACGGTCCGGGCCCTTCCGCATGTGCTGCGGGACGGGTCAGCGGCGGTGCTGGGAGTCCGCCACCGTCACCTCGACGCGCTGGAACTCCTTCAGGTCGCTGTAGCCCGTGGTGGCCATCGCGCGGCGCAGGGCGCCGAAGATGTTCATCGAGCCGTCCGGGGTGTGCGAAGGACCGGTGAGGACCTCCTCCGTCGTCCCGACCGTGCCGAGGTCGACCAGCTTGCCGCGCGGCACGTCCTCGTGGACGGCCTCCATGCCCCAGTGGCGGCCGCGGCCGGGCGCGTCCGTCGCGCGGGCCAGCGGGGAGCCCATCATCACGGCGTCCGCACCGCAGGCGATGGCCTTCGGCAGGTCGCCGGACCAGCCGACGCCGCCGTCCGCGATGACGTGCACGTACCGGCCGCCGGACTCGTCCATGTAGTCGCGGCGGGCCCCGGCCACGTCCGCGACGGCGGTGGCCATCGGGACCTGGATGCCGAACACGTTGCGCGTGGTGTGCGCGGCGCCGCCGCCGAAGCCGACGAGGACACCGGCCGCGCCGGTCCGCATCAGGTGCAGGGCGGCGGTGTACGTGGCGCAGCCGCCGACGATGACCGGGACGTCCAGCTCGTAGATGAACTGCTTCAGGTTCAGCGGCTCGGCCGCGCCCGAGACGTGCTCGGCGGAGACCGTCGTACCGCGGATGACGAAGATGTCCACCCCGGCGTCGACGACGGCCTTGGAGAACTGGGCGGTGCGCTGCGGGGAGAGCGCGGCGGCGGTGACGACACCGGAGTCGCGCACCTCCTTGATGCGCTGCCCGATCAGCTCCTCCTGGATGGGGGCGGAGTAGATCTCCTGGAGCCGGCGGGTCGCGGTCTCGGCCGGCATCTCGGCGATCTCGTCCAGCAGCGGCTGCGGGTCGGCGTGCCGGGTCCACAGCCCTTCCAGGTTGAGGACGCCAAGGCCGCCCAGCTCACCGATGCGGATGGCGTGCTGCGGGGAGACCACGGAGTCCATGGGAGCGGCCAGGAACGGCAGCTCGAAGCGGTAGGCGTCGATCTGCCAGGCGATCGAGACCTCCTTCGGGTCCCGGGTGCGGCGGCTCGGAACGACAGCGATGTCGTCGAATGCGTAAGCCCGGCGGCCGCGCTTGCCGCGCCCGATCTCGATCTCAGTCACGATGTGTGGCCTTTCCCTCTACGTCTGCGCTGACCAGTATCCCCGACACGTGGCGAAGGGGCGGTACCGGGAACTCCGGTCCGCCCCTCACCTGCGCTGATGCGTTACTTCTTACTACTTCTTGCTGTAGTTCGGCGCTTCGACCGTCATCTGGATGTCGTGCGGGTGGCTCTCCTTGAGGCCCGCCGAGGTGATCCGGACGAAGCGGCCCTTGCTCTCCATCTCGTCGACGGTCGCGGCACCGACGTAGCCCATGGTCTGGCGCAGCCCGCCGACCAGCTGGTGGAGGACGTTGGCCAGCGGGCCCCGGTAGGGCACCTGGCCCTCGATGCCTTCGGGGACGAGCTTGTCGTCCGAGGCCACCTCGGCCTGGAAGTAGCGGTCCTTGGAGTACGAACGGCCCTGGCCGCGGGACTGCATGGCACCCAGCGAGCCCATGCCGCGGTACGACTTGAACTGCTTGCCGTTGATGAACATCAGCTCGCCCGGGGACTCCTCGCAGCCCGCGAGGAGGCTGCCCAGCATCACGCTGTCGGCACCGGCGGCCAGCGCCTTGCCGATGTCGCCGCTGTACTGGAGGCCTCCGTCGCCGATCACCGGGACGCCTGCGGCGCGGGCGGCGAGCGCGGCCTCGTAGATCGCGGTGACCTGCGGGACGCCGATACCGGCGACCACACGGGTGGTGCAGATCGAGCCGGGGCCGACGCCGACCTTCACGCCGTCGACACCGGCGTCGATGAGGGCCTGGGCGCCGTCGCGGGTGGCGACGTTGCCGCCGATGACGTCGACGCCGACGCTCGACTTGATCTTCGCCATCCAGTCGAGGGCGTTGCGGTTGTGTCCGTGCGAGGTGTCGACGATCAGGAAGTCGACCCCGGCGGACGCGAGCGCCTGTGCGCGCTCCAGCGCCTCGGGGCTGGCGCCGACGGCCGCCCCGACCAGCAGACGGCCTTCGGCGTCCTTGGCGGCGTTCGGGTACTGCTCGGCCTTCTTGAAGTCCTTGACCGTGATGAGGCCCTTGAGGATGCCCGCCTCGTCGACCAGCGGCAGCTTCTCGATCTTGTGGCGGCGCAGCAGCTCCATGGCCTCGACGCCGGAGATCCCGACCCGGCCGGTGACGAGCGGCATCGGCGTCATGACCTCGCGCACCTGGCGCGTGCGGTCCGACTCGAAGGCCATGTCGCGGTTGGTGACGATGCCCAGAAGCTTGCCCGCGGGGTCGGTGACCGGCACGCCGCTGATGCGGAACTTCGCGCAGAGCGCGTCCGCCTCGCCGAGTGTGGCGTCGGGGTGCACGGTGATCGGGTCGGTGACCATGCCGGACTCGGAGCGCTTGACCAGGTCGACCTGGTTGACCTGGTCCTCGACCGAGAGGTTGCGGTGCAGCACGCCGACGCCGCCCTGACGGGCCATGGCGATGGCCATCCGGGCCTCGGTCACCTTGTCCATGGCGGCGGACAGCAGGGGGATGTTCACCCGTACGTTGCGCGAAATGAGCGACGAGGTGTCGACCGCGTTGGGCAGGACCTCGGACGCGCCGGGCAACAGCAGCACGTCGTCGTAGGTCAGCCCGAGCGTCGCGAACTTCTCGGGCACTCCGTCGACGTTTGCAGTCATGACACCTTCCCCAAATGGCCTTGATCGGTGCGGATGTCCATGCTAACGGGCTCCACGGGTGTCTCATTCCACGATCAAGATCACTTGGCCGTTCTGTAGCTTCCTACAGCGCCTCGTACGGACGTGGGCGCGGGCTTCGCTACTGCTCCGCGAGCGCCCGCAGCCTGCTGAGCGCGCGGTGCTGGGCGACCCGCACCGCACCCGGGGACATCCCGAGCATCCGGCCGGTCTCCTCCGCGGTAAGCCCGACCGCGACCCGCAGGACCAGCAGCTCGCGCTGGCTCTCCGGGAGGTTGGCGAGGAGCTTCTTCGCCCAGGCGGCATCGCTGCTGAGCAGGGCGCGTTCCTCCGGGCCGAGCGAGTCGTCGGGCCGCTCCGGCATCTCGTCGGAGGGCACCGCGGTCGACCCCGGATGGCGCATCGCGGCGCGCTGGAGGTCGGCGACCTTGTGTCCGGCAATGGCGAAGACGAAGGCTTCGAAGGGCCGACCGGTGTCCTTGTAGCGCGGCAGCGCCATCAGCACGGCGACGCAGACCTCCTGCGCGAGGTCCTCCACGAAGTGGCGAGCATCACCGGGCAGGCGGTTCAGCCGGGAGCGGCAGTAGCGCAGGGCGAGGGGGTGGACATGGGCCAGCAGATCGTGGGTGGCCTGCGCGTCGCCGTCGACGGCTCGGTGCACGAGGGCACCGATCACCGTGGTTTCGTCGTCGCGCATCGAACCATGGTGCCCTGCTGCCATACGGTCCGCTTCACCGCGTCCGGAGTTGTGCACCGAAGCGTTATGAGCGGGTGCGCCGGATGTCATCTCCTGCGCCCTCCCCTTCCGCTCGACCGAATCGTTCCCGAGGAACTCCACGACTCAAGGATGCGTCATCGGCCGGGAAGCGTCACATGGCGCCGCCGGGCAGGCGCCCGGATACGGGCTGTGGAGCCGGTGGCCCGGCTCCGTGACCCCGTCCGCCGGACTGCGGACGGGGGCGGGCCCGGGCCGGTCGGGCCGGTCGTCAGCGGACCAGGCCCCAGCGGAATCCGAGGGCCACCGCATGGGCGCGGTCCGAGGCCCCGAGCTTCTTGAACAGCCGCCGGGCGTGGGTCTTGACCGTGTCCTCGGAGAGGAACAGCTCCCGGCCGATCTCCGCGTTGGAGCGGCCGTGACTCATGCCTTCGAGCACCTGGATCTCCCGCGCGGTGAGCGTGGGGGCCGCGCCCATCTCGGCGGACCGCAGCCGACGCGGGGCGAGCCGCCACGTCGGGTCGGCCAGCGCCTGGGTGACGGTGGCCCGCAGTTCGGCGCGCGAGGCGTCCTTGTGCAGATACCCGCGGGCGCCCGCGGCGACCGCGAGCGCGACGCCGTCCAGGTCCTCGGCGACGGTCAGCATGATGATCCGGGCCCCGGGGTCGGCGGAGAGCAGCCGCCGGACGGTCTCCACACCCCCGAGACCGGGCATGCGTACGTCCATCAGAATCAGATCCGAGCGATCGGCGCCCCAGCGGCGGAGGACTTCCTCGCCGTTGGCCGCGGTCGTCACACGCTCGACGCCGGGCACGGTGGCCACCGCGCGACGGAGCGCTTCTCGGGCAAGCGGGGAGTCGTCGCAGACGAGGACGGATGTCATGACCGTCCTCCGCAGCTGATGCGCGTCACCTTGAGCCTCCAGGCTGATACAAGTCGTCACCTGTGCGGTTGACCCCCTCGGACATGTGCCCGAGCTCGTTCTCCGTCAACCGCATCCGCTCTCTTAACGATGGTCACTCGAAAGAGTTACGGGTCGGACCGTCGGGTTCGGCACTCTACGTGAAGGACCGCACACGGAGGAGAACGGCGCGGGTGATTCACCCGTCAACTGGATCTTCACTCGTTGGCGTGCCCTATTCGGCACTATTTCTTCCTTTTTGAGGGTGTCTGTGGCTAGATTCGCAATCAGTCATATTTACATCTACTAGCACCGTAGATGTACGGTCGAGACTCCGGTCACACCGACCACGACGGTCGATCGAAGAGGGCCGTCGATCACAGACGGTCGAGGATGCCGCTTCCGACGCAGCACAGCTCCGAGGGGACAAGCAATGGCAGATTTCTCCCGCCTTCCCGGACCCAACGCAGACCTGTGGGACTGGCAGCTGCTCGCCGCCTGCCGAGGCGTGGACAGCTCCCTGTTCTTCCACCCCGAGGGAGAGCGCGGCGCGGCCCGGAGCGCCCGCGAGACCTCGGCGAAGGAGGTGTGCATGCGGTGCCCGGTACGGGCCGAATGCGCGGCGCACGCCCTGGCCGTGAGGGAGCCGTACGGAGTGTGGGGCGGCCTGACGGAGGACGAGCGCGAGGAACTGATGGGCCGGGCCAGGGCCCGGCTGATCACCGCGACACCGTCGGGGACCGCCACCGGCCCCGGACGCACCTGACACCCGTACGGCACAACTGAACGCAGAAACGTTTCTTCGAGGACTTCAGCCGTCCGGCCGCGGGCGGACCGGCCGCCGGGGGACACGTGTGCCCTCAGCCGCGCCCCGGGGCCCGGGCGCTCAGCGGGCGGCCGTCCGGGCCAGCTGGTCCAGGGTGGCCGCCACCGCCGGGACCCGGGCCAGGTCGGGCAGGGTGAGGGCCACGATCTCCCGCTCGATCGCGGGCTCCACCGGCACGGTCCTGGCCCCCTTGGGGCGTACCGACTCGACGGCCAGCTCCGGCAGCACCGCCACTCCGAGCCCGGCCCCCACCAGGCCCATCACGGCCGGGTAGTCGTCGGTGGCGAAGTCGATGCGCGGGGTGAAGCCGGACTCCTCGCAGACCTCGACCAGCTGACGGCGGCAGCGCGGGCAGCCCGCGATCCACGACTCCTCGGCCAGCTCCCCGATGGACACGCTCGGCGCCTCCGCCAGCCGGTGCCCGTCGGGGACCAGGCCGACCAGCCGGTCGGTGAGCAGCGGCCGGACCACCAGGTCGTCCCATTCGCCGCCGGTGGTCCCGTAACGGAACGCCAGCGCGATATCGCAGTCGCCCTCGCGCAACAGGTCCACCGAGCGCGGCGGCTCGGCCTCGACCAGCGAGACGCGGGTGCCGGGGTGTTCGGCGCGCAGGGCGGCCAGGGCTCCGGGGACGAGGGTGGAGCTGCCGCTCGGGAAGGAGACGAGGCGGACCCGCCCGGCCCGCAGCCCGGCGATGGCGGCGACCTCCTCCTCGGCGGCGGTCAGCCCCGCGAGGATGCCGGAGGCGTGCCGTACCAGCGCCTCGCCCGCCTGGGTCAGTCGCATCTCGCGCCCGGTGCGGATCAGCAGCGTGGTGCCCGCGGAGGACTCCAGGGCCTTCATCTGCTGGCTGACCGCGGGCTGGGTGCAGCCCAGTTCGCGGGCGGCGGCGGAGAACGAGCCGGTGGCGGCGACGGCGCGCAGGACACGGAGGTGGCGGGCTTCGATCACCCCACCACCATAAGAGATTCTTGGATGCGAGGCGAATTAATGACCTACCCCTTTGAGGCATGGGCGGCTAGCGTGACGGTATGAAGCTGCTGACCGTGAACATCGGGCGCCCCCGTCCCTCCGCACAGACCGACGGCCCCGGCGGACTCACCGGGATCGACAAACGGCCGGCGGAGGGTCCCGTCGAGGTCCACGACCCCGGCCCCAAGGGCACGGGCGGCAGCGGGGTCGCCGGGGACACGGTGTGCGACCTGCGCCACCACGGCGGCAGCGACCAGGCGGTCTACGCCTTCGCCCGGGAGGAGCTGGACGCCTGGGAGCGCGAGCTGGGCGGCCGGTCCCTGCCCAACGGGGCGTTCGGCGAGAACTTCACCACGCGGGGCCTCGACGTCAGCGCCGCACGGATCGGCGAGCGCTGGCGGGTGGGCGCGGACCTGGTGCTGGAGGTCACCTCGGGGCGCATCCCGTGCCGGACGTTCGCCGATCACCTCGGGGAGAAGGGGTGGGTGCGGCGGTTCACCCAGCAGGCCGCCACCGGTGCGTATCTGCGGGTCATCGAGCCGGGCGCGGTCCGGTCCGGGGACGCCATCGAGATCGTGCACCGGCCGGACCACGAGGTCACGGCGGCCCTCCAGTTCCGGGCCGTGACGACCGAACGCACCCTGCTGCCCGCACTGCTGGCCGCCGGGGAGGCGCTGCATCCCGAGGCGCTGCGCCAGGCCCGGGAGTACACCGCGCGCCAGGGCTGAGCGGCGGGGCGTGCCGCCACCCCCCGGGACGGTGACGGGATGTCATTCACCGTAGGGTCCTGAGCTGTTGAGGGGGGAACTGGATCGGTGCGGCGTGCGTCCACCACCAGTGACCTGCGTCGAGAAGCAGTTCCAGCCGAGTGGCACGTCTCAGGGGGAGACCCATGCCCAACCCGCCGCAGCCCTGGTACACCCCGGGCCAGCCGCAGCAGCCCGTTCCAGGCAACCCGTACGCCGCGGAGGGCGGCGAGCCTCAGGGGTACGGGCCGCCGCCCGGACCTGGTTACGGGCCGCCGCCGGGGCCGCCGCCGCGCCGGGGGCGCTTCGGCCGGGCGCCGGTCGTCGCCGCGGTCGTCGCACTGGTGCTCGTGGTCGTGGCGGGAGGGGTGTACGCCGTCACCGACTGGGGACGGGACGCGCCCGCGAAGCCCGTGGCGAAGGAGTCCCCCCGGCCCTCCGGGGAGGCGTCCCCGTCCCGTACGCCCGCGGCCCGTGCCCCGGAGCCGCGGCGGATCCCGACGACGGAGGAGATCAACGCCTCGCGGAAGCCGGCGGACGCGACGGCGTGGATCGTCGACGACAAGACCGACCTGCCCAACGGGATCCACCGGCTCCACGACCTGTGGGTCGTCGGCGACACCGTCGTCCAGGCCCTGCACCGCAAGGTCGCGGCCTACCGGCTCTCGGACGGTGCCGAGGTCTGGAGCCTGCCGTTGCCCGCGGCCGTCTGCGAGACCCCGGCCAACCCCACGCCCGACGGCAGGGTCGTGCTGTTCTACCGCGAGAGCGCCCAGGCCGCGCGGTCGAACCGGTGCAATCAGATGCTGTCGCTCGACCTGAAGACCGGCAAGCAGGGCTGGCACAAGGTGCTCGGCGATGCCGGTGACCAAGGCTCCACATTGATCGTGCACAGCGCCATCAGCGGTGACACCCTCGCGATCGCCTGGGGCATACGGGCAGCCGCCTTCCGGGTCGACGACGGGACCAAGCTCTACGACATCCCCCGGGAGAACCCGGGGCAGTGCTACCCCGACGACGTGGCGGGCGGAACGCGGCTCCTGGTGAGTTCCCTCTGCGCGCTCTCCGCCGGGCGGAGCAAGAGCTACAGCCAGCTCCGCGAGATCGACCCGCGCTCCGGCAAGGTCCTGTGGCGCCACCGGACCAAGGCCGGCTGGAAGTTCGGCAGCCTGATCTCCGTCGACCCGGTCGTCTTCACCACCGAGAACGCCGAGGACATCATCAAGGACTGGCGGGTCCTGGTCCTGGGATCCAAGGGGAAGCTCCGTACCACCATCGATCCGCGGGAGAAGGGCTTCGAGCAGTGCGCCGGAGACGGTTCCGGTGGCGACATCCAGCCCTGCCGCGGCAGCACGGTCGGCAAGGGCCTCGTCATGCTGGGCGGTACCGACCGGGTCGGTACGTACGACCTGGACACCGGGAAGTTCCTCTGGGGGGTCAAGTCCGAGCAGGTCCGCAAGCTGTACCCGCTGCGCGCGGAGAGCGACAAGGAGATCCTCGTCTACGAGTCCGCCACATCGACCCTCCCGGGCCGGACCTTCCTGCTGGGCCCGGGCGGTGCGGGCACGGAGAAGACGGTCCTGCAACACCCGGCGGCCGCCGCCCCGTTCGAGTTCGAGATGTTCGGCGGGCGACTGGCCTACGTCGACGGCCGACTCGTCGTCACCCATGTGGTCGTGACCGGGAACGACGCCCGGCCCGAGGCCCGCATGCTGTCGTTCGCCCCCGCGCCGTCCTGACCGGGACCGGAGGGGCCCTGACGGGTCATGAGAGCCGCCCCCGCCGGGCCGTAGTGGCCAGGTCGGGGGCGGTTCAGGGATCTGCCCCATGCCGGGCGGGCGATCGCCCGGGACGCTGCCGCAGCGGGCGGGTGAGCCGCCGGAACGCTCGGGGCACTAACGTGCCGCGTATGACGACTGCACTGATCACGGGCGCGACGGCGGGTATCGGGGCTGCGTTCGCGCGGCGGCTCGCGGCCCAGGGGCACAACCTGGTGCTGGTGGCGCGGGACACCGCACGGCTGCGCGAGCAGGCCACCGAACTGCACGACCGGCACGGCATCGAGGCCGAGGTGCTGGCCGCCGACCTGTCCACGGACGGCGGGATCGAGACGGTCGAGAAGCGGCTCGCGGACCGCAGGCACCCGGTCGACCTGCTGGTCAACAACGCCGGGTTCGGCAACAAGGGGCGCTTCCTGGAGGTGTCCATGGCCGATGAGCTGACGATGCTGAAGGTCCACTGCGAGGCGGTGCTGCGGCTCACCTCGGCCGCCGTCGTGGGCATGAAGGAGCGCGGCCGGGGCGGCGTGATCAACGTGGCGTCCGTCGCGGCGTTCGTGCCGCGCGGTACGTACGGGGCGTCCAAGGCCTGGGTCGTGCAGTTCACCCAGGGCGCGGCGCGGGACCTGGGCGGGTCGGGGGTGCGGCTGATGGCGCTGTGCCCCGGGTTCGTCCGGACGGAGTTCCACGAGCGGGCCGGGATGGGCACGGACAACATCCCGGGCTGGATGTGGCTGGACGCGGACAAGCTGGTGGCGGCGGCGCTGGCGGATCTGGCGCGGGGCAAGTCGGTGTCGGTCCCGGACCCGCGCTACAAGGCGCTGATGGGGCTGGTGAAGGTGGCGCCGCGCGGTCTGCTGGGCGGGGTGACGTCGCGGACGGGCCGCAAGTACGGCCCGCGGTAGTTCCGGTCGGGAACGCACCGAGGCCCGGTGCCCCCGCGACGGGGGTACCGGGCCTCGGACGCGTAGCGGGCTGCCGCGCGTACCGGAGAGGTACTAGTGGGAGTGGCCGTGGCCGCCGTGACCGGCGTCGGCCTCTTCCTCGGCCGGCTTCTCGACGACGAGGGTCTCGGTCGTGAGCAGCAGCGACGCGATGGACGCGGCGTTCTCCAGGGCGGAGCGGGTGACCTTGACCGGGTCGATGACGCCGGCCTTGACCAGGTCGCCGTACTCGCCGGTGGCGGCGTTGAAGCCCTGGCCCTTGTCGAGCTCGGCGACCTTGGAGGTGATGACGTAACCCTCCAGGCCGGCGTTCTCGGCGATCCAGCGCAGCGGCTCGACGGCGGCGCGGCGGACGACCGCGACACCGGTGGCCTCGTCGCCGGTCTTGCCGAGGTTGCCCTCCAGGACCTTCACTGCGTGGACGAGGGAGGAGCCACCGCCGGAGACGATGCCCTCCTCGACCGCGGCGCGGGTGGCGGAGATGGCGTCCTCAAGGCGGTGCTTCTTCTCCTTGAGCTCCACCTCGGTGGCGGCACCGACGCGGATGACGCACACGCCGCCGGCCAGCTTCGCGAGGCGCTCCTGGAGCTTCTCGCGGTCCCAGTCGGAGTCGGTGGTCTCGATCTCGGCCTTGATCTGGTTGACGCGGCCCTTGACGTCACCGGCGTCGCCGCCGCCGTCGACGATGGTCGTGTCGTCCTTGGAGACCGTGACGCGGCGGGCCGTGCCGAGCACGTCCAGACCGGCCTGGTCGAGCTTGAGGCCGACCTCCTCGGCGATGACGGTCGCACCGGTGAGGGTGGCGATGTCGCCGAGCATGGCCTTGCGGCGGTCGCCGAAGCCCGGGGCCTTCACCGCGACGGCGTTGAAGGTGCCGCGGATCTTGTTGACGACGAGGGTGGAGAGCGCCTCGCCCTCGACGTCCTCGGCGATGATCAGGAGCGGCTTGGAGCCACCGGCCTGGATGACCTTCTCCAGGAGCGGCAGCAGCTCCTGGATGGAGCCGATCTTGCCCTGGTGGATCAGGATGTACGGGTCGTCGAGGACGGCCTCCATACGCTCCTGGTCGGTCACCATGTACGGGGAGAGGTAGCCCTTGTCGAAGGCCATGCCCTCGGTGAACTCCAGGTCCAGACCGAAGGTGTTGGACTCCTCGACGGTGATGACACCGTCCTTGCCGACCTTGTCCATCGCGTCCGCGATGAGCTCGCCGACCTGGGTGTCCTGCGCGGAGAGCGCGGCCACGGCGGCGATGTCGGACTTGTCGTCGATCGGGCGGGCGGTCGCGAGGAGCTCCTCGGACACGGCCTTGACGGCGGCGTCGATGCCCTTCTTCAGGGCGGCCGGGGAGGCGCCCGCGGCGACGTTGCGCAGACCCTCGCGGACGAGCGCCTGGGCCAGGACGGTCGCGGTGGTGGTGCCGTCACCCGCTACGTCGTTGGTCTTGGTCGCCACCTCCTTGACGAGCTGGGCACCGAGGTTCTCGTACGGGTCGTCGAGCTCGACCTCGCGCGCGATGGTGACACCGTCGTTGGTGATGGTGGGAGCGCCGAACTTCTTGTCGATGACGACGTTGCGGCCCTTGGGGCCGATCGTCACCTTGACCGTGTCGGCAAGCTTGTTGACGCCGCGCTCAAGGGCGCGACGGGCGTCCTCGTCGAACTTCAGAATCTTCGCCATGGGCTGTACTTCCCTCTCGAACGAACTGCGCCCCTCGCCACCCGGCTAGTTATTTCGCAGGGGGCCAGGGGCGCAGAACACAAGCAAACGTGGGTGAATTACTTCTCGACGATCGCGAGAACGTCGCGGGCCGAGAGGACGAGGTACTCCTCGCCGTTGTACTTCACCTCGGTGCCGCCGTACTTGCTGTACAGGACGACGTCGCCGGTCTTGACGTCGAGCGGAAGACGCTCGCCGTTCTCGAAGCGGCCCGGGCCCACGGCGAGGACGACGCCCTCCTGGGGCTTCTCCTTCGCGGTGTCCGGAATGACCAGGCCGGAAGCCGTGGTCTGCTCGGCGTCGAGCGGCTGGACCACAATGCGGTCCTCAAGCGGCTTGATCGCAACCTTGGAGCTGGTGGTCGACACGATCCGGTCTCCCCCTTCGGAGATCTCACGGGGTTTAACAGTCTGTGGGTGGCGACCAGACCGATCCGTCGTCGCGGGTGCCGGACCTGCCCTGTCGCACAGTGTGGTGCTGGCACTCTCCCGGGGGGAGTGCCAGACCTGAGACTATGACCGCGATTAGCACTCGGTCAAGCGGAGTGCCAATTCACCACCCTCGCGAGTCTCGGCCGGAGCTCTGCCCGGTCACCGATCCGGGTCACCGGCCCCGGCCCCTGTCCGGGCAACGCGGGGGCGGGGCTTTGCGTTCCGTACGACGACGAATGCGCGCTCAGCGGTTGCTGAGCGCGCATTCGGGGCCGCACACCTTCCGATCCGTACGTCGGCGAGGAGGACGGGTCAGACGTAGTCCTCCAGCTTCGCCACCGCGTACCCCTTGTCCGTGATGGTCTTCATGACCCGGCGGACCATGTCGGGCATCGAGCCCTTCCAGTCGCCCTTGCCCCGGAAGTGCGTGAGGACGATGTCGCCCGGGTGCAGGTCCCGGTCCCACTCGCGCCATTCCATGTGGTCGGGGAAGGCCTCGGCGGTCCACAGGGGTACGGCGGTGATGCCGCAGGACTTGGCGACGACGAGGGTGTCGCGGTTGTAGTTGCCGTAGGGCGGGCGGAAGAGGGTCGGCCGCTTCCCGTAGTGCTTGAGGATCTTCTCCTGCTGGCCGCAGATCTCCTTCTTCTGCTCGGCGTACGACAGTCCGGGCAGATAGCGGTGGTTGAGCGTGTGGTTGCTGATGACCACTCCGCGCTTCTGCATCTTCTTGAAGTAGCCGTAGTCGTCGTTGGTGACGTAGTCACTGATGAACGCGCTGTACGGGATGTCCAGTTCGGTCATCATCCGCAGCAGGGCGGGGTCCTTCTCCGCGCCGTCGTCCATCGTCAGGAAGACGATCTTCTCCTTGGTCGGGACCGTGGTGAAGACGGGTGGCAGCCCGGCGTCGTTCCGGACCTCGAACCCCTTGCGGGTGGTGATGCGCGGCTTCACCTTCGGCGGTTCGGGGGCCGCGAGCGGGGTCTTGGCCAGCCCCCACTTCTTCGCGGCGACGGCGCGTGCGGCCTGTTTCCGCTTGAGTTCCTCGGCGTACGAGTCCAGGGCACGGGCGGGCCCGGCCTGCGGTGCGGCCTCGCCGGGCCGCCCCCCGGCGGCGGGCTTCGCCGGACTGCCTGGGGCCCCTGCGCCGCCCCCCTCCGCCGCGCATCCGGAGGCGACGGCGGCGGCCAGCAGGGCCGCCAGCACCATCACGCCCGATCTGTGCCACTCCATGCCTGATTTTTCTTTTTGTCGTACTAGCTGCATGGCGCCGCATCCTGCCAGCCGCCCGCCCGCACCCCGCCCCGACACCGCGAGCCGATCCGCCCCGTCCCCCGGGCGGCCCACAGGGGCCCCGACCGGCGCGCCTGGCCCACAATGGACCGGGTGAACGCAACGACCCCCGCCGCCCCGTCCGACGACCCCGCCGGCGCCGCCTTCGCCGCGCTGCGCACCCCCGAGGGCGAGCAGCTGCTGGCCGAGCTGCGCGACCACGACCCCGCCGACGAGCTGGCCACCGCGACCCGGCTGCGCCGCACGCACCCGGCGGAGCTGGTCTCGGCGGCCCTGGGGCAGGCCCGGCTGCGGCAGCGGGCGGTCGCGAAGTTCGGGGCGGCCGACGCGTACCGGATGTACTTCACGCCCAACGGGGTCGAGCAGGCCACCCGCACCTCGGTCGCCGAGTACCGCGCCGCCCGGTTCGCCGCGCTCGGCGTGCGCGGCGTGGCGGACCTGTGCTGCGGCATCGGCGGCGACGCCATCGCACTGGCCCGCGCCGGGATCAGCGTCCTGGCCGTGGACCGCGACCCGCTGACCGCCGAGGTGGCCCGGGCCAACGCGGACGCGCTCGGTCTCGCCGCACTGATCGAGGTGCGGTGCGCCGACGTCACGGAGATCGACACCTCCCCGTACGACGCGGTCTTCGTGGACCCGGCGCGGCGGGGCGCGAGGGGAGGGGCCGCGCGCGGCGCGTCGGGCAGGGGCGGTGGCCGGGCGACGGGCGGGCGCATCTTCGATCCGGAGGCGTACTCGCCGCCGCTCTCCTGGGCGACGGCCGCCGCGCTGAAGGCCCCCAGAGCGGCGCTGAAGATCGCCCCGGGCATCCCGCACGAGGCGATCGGCCCGGAGGCGGAGGCCGAGTGGATCTCGGACGCCGGCGATGTGAAGGAGGCGGTGCTCTGGTACGGGGAGGGCTTCGCGCCCGGTTCGTTCCGGGCCACGCTGCTGCCGTCGGGCGCCACCCTGACCGCCCCGGCCCCGCTGCCCGCCCCGCCGGTGGGCCCGGTCGGGCGTTATCTGTACGAGCCGGACGGGGCGGTGATCCGGGCCCATCTGGTCGCCGACATCGTGGAGCGGTGCGACGGGCGGCTGGTGGACGAGACGATCGCGTACGTCACGAGCGATGGTCCGTACTCGTCCCCGTACACCTCCGGGTACGAGATCACCGATCAGCTGCCGTTCAACATGAAGAAGCTGAAGGCGCTGCTGCGGGAGCGCGAGGTGGGCGTACTGACCGTCAAGAAGCGCGGCTCGGCGGTCGAGCCGGAGGAACTGCGCCGCCGGATGAAGCTGAGGGGCCCGAACGCGGCGACGGTGTTCCTGACCCGGGTGGCGGGGGCTCCGACGATGCTGATCGGCCATCCGCTGGGCCGAGTTGAGACACCGGGCCGCGCACGGGGCTGACATACCGGCGCGCCGCCGGACCGGACCCCTGCGCCCCCAGTCGGCCGGACCCCCGCAGGCCTCAGCGGTGGCCGGGGCCGCCGGCCCGGGCGAAGGGCGGCCGCTCCGGCTCGGGCTTTCGTGCCGCGGGCGGCCGTACACCCGCGGCCACGCCACCGCCCCCCGTCCCGGTCCCCGTCAGAACGCCCACCACCCAGCGGCGGTGGGCCAGGGCCGTGACCGCGCCGATCAGCGCGGTCAGCCAGGCGACCATGCCGACGCCCATCACCAGGGCGACCAGCCCGTACGTGTGCCGCCCCGGTTCGGCGCTCGCGGGGGCGATCACGCAGAGGGCCAGCCCGGCCGCGCCCAGTACGAACGACAGCAGCAGCCAGGCGAGGCTCGCGCCGGGCCTGCGCAGGTGCCGGTCGCGCTCCGGGTCGCGGTCCAGCGCACCCCAGGCGACGAGCAGCGAGCGGACCTCGCGGTCCCGGGAGATGCCGAGGCAGACGAAGACGACCGCCGGGATCAGCAGTCCCAGACCGAGGACGAGGGCGACGAGTCCGCCGAAGAAGGCGCCGATGTCGGCGACGTCGGCGGCCTCCTGGAACATCAGGATGCCGGTGCCCAGAAAGCTCCAGCCGAGCGCGGCGAGCCCGGCCCACATCCACAGCAGCCCGAGCCGTCCCGGCCCCACGTGCATCTTCACCAGCTCGCCCAGGACCACCGCCCGGTCGGCGAGCATCGCCTCGCGGCCCGGCCAGGACCGGATCTCGACGGGCGGAGGAGGCGGCGGCAGCGGGGCACGTCGTGACATGCGCAAAACACTACCGACGCCGTCCGCTCACGCGTCCCGCAGCGCCTGGATGTCCAGCTTGCCCATACCGAGCATGGCCTTCATGGTCCGTTCCGCCTTCGCGGGGTCCGGGTCGGCCAGCAGCCTCGGCAGCTCGTTGGGGACGATCTGCCAGGAGAGGCCGAACTTGTCCTTGAGCCAGCCGCACTGGCTCTCCTCGCCGCCCTCGGAGAGCGCCGCCCAGAACCGGTCCACCTCGGCCTGGTCGGCACAGTCGACGGAGAGCGAGATCGCCTCGGTGAACGGGAACTGCGGTCCGCCGTTGAGCCCGATGTAGTCCTGGCCCGCGAGGCGGAACTCGACGGTGAGCACCGAGCCCGTCTCGCCCGGGGCCTCCTCGCCGTAGTAGGTGATGTCCAGGATGCGGGAGTCACCGCCGAAGATCGCGACGTAGTGCTCGGCCGCCTCCTTCGCCTGGCCGTCGTACCAGAGGCAGGGGGTGATCTTCTGCATGACGTTCTCCTAGCTTTCCGCCGGTCCGGTCGTTGTGGAAGGTAGACCGCGACCGGCGCGGGAACTCATCGGACCCGCCGGGGACACACCACGGGTCCGCCACGGACCCTGGGCGGCGCCCCCAGGACAGGAACGAGCCGCTGACGCTCACCCCGCGCATGCGGAGGGTCAGCCCACCGCCTCGAACCGCCACCGGTGCACCGGCCGGGTGATCAGGGCGACGTCGGGCTCGGGGAGTTCGGGGAGGTCGTCGGCGTACGACACTTCCTCCCACCACGTCATGACCAGCACCCGGTCCTGCGGGGCGCGGAGCAGTTCGCGGCGGGCCGGTTCACGGGACAGCTCGGCGGCCCGGGCTCGCGCCCACTCCAGGAGTTCCCCGCCGCGGCCCTCCACGGCGCGGGCCTCCCACATCAGGACGACGGTCGCGGCGCTCATGAGTAGAGGTTGTCCTTGCTGATCTCGTGCACGTGATCGTGGGAATGGGAGTGGGAGTGCCCGGGGCCGTGTGCGGACCCCGGTACGTGCGTCTCCGTCACCGGCAGCGACGAGTCCGCCGACAGCTCCAGGTCGGAGGGGCACCGGTTGCGGGCGACCATCTCCGCGCCGAGCGCCGCGACCATCGCGCCGTTGTCCGTGCACAGGCCCGGGCGCGGCACCCGCAGCCGG
Organism: Streptomyces durocortorensis; assembly: GCF_031760065.1. Lineage (NCBI taxonomy): Bacteria > Bacillati > Actinomycetota > Actinomycetes > Kitasatosporales > Streptomycetaceae > Streptomyces > Streptomyces sp. C11-1. The sequence goes on along the minus strand of NZ_CP134500.1, from coordinate 4,554,564 downwards.
ATGCCCGCGCGCTCGCAGCGCTCCTCGGCCAGGGCTCGGAGGCGGGAGTTGGCCGCCACCCCGCCGCCGATCATCAGGTGGTCGACGCCCTCGTCCTTGCAGGCCCGGACCGCCTTGCGGGTCAGCACGTCCACCACGGCCTCCTGGAAGGACGCCGCCACGTCCCGTACGGGCACCTCCTCGCCCGCCGCGCGCTTCGCCTCGATCCAGCGGGCGACGGAGGTCTTCAGACCGGAGAAGGAGAAGTCGTAGGGGGCGTCGCGCGGGCCGGTCAGGCCGCGCGGGAAGGCGATCGACTTCGGGTCGCCCTCCCTCGCCAGGCGGTCGATGACGGGCCCCCCGGGGAAGCCGAGGTCCAGGACACGGGCGATCTTGTCGAACGCCTCGCCCGCCGCGTCGTCGATGGTCGCGCCGAGGGGCCGTACGTCGCTGGTGATGTCGGGGGCCAGCAGGAGCGACGAGTGGCCGCCGCTGACCAGCAGCGCCATCGTCGGCTCCGGCAGCGGGCCGTGCTCCAGCTGGTCGACGCAGATGTGCGAGGCGAGGTGGTTGACCCCGTAGAGCGGCTTGCCGAGCGCGTACGCGTACGCCTTCGCGGCCGAGACGCCGACGAGCAGCGCGCCCGCGAGCCCGGGGCCCGAGGTGACGGCGATCCCGTCGAGGTCTCGGGCGCTGACCCCGGCTTGTTTCAGGGCCCGCTCGATGGTCGGGACCATCGCCTCCAGGTGGGCCCGGGAGGCGATCTCCGGGACGACGCCGCCGAAGCGGGCGTGGGTGTCGACGCTGGAGGCGACGGCGTCCGCGAGCAGGGTCGTCCCGCGGACGACGCCGACACCGGTCTCGTCGCAGGAGGTCTCGATGCCGAGTACGAGGGGTTCGTCGGCAGCCATCATTCAGTCCCGTTTTCCGATACGTCTTGCATGGTGAGGCGCATGACCAGGGCGTCCACGTTCCCCGGCTGGTAGTAGCCGCGGCGGAAGCCGATCGGTTCGAAGCCGAACCGCTCGTACAGCTTCTGCGCCCGGGTGTTGTCGACCCTGACCTCCAGGAGCACCGTGGCGCACTCGAAGGCCGTGGCGTGCTTCAGCAGGTCGGTGAGGAGTTCCGAGCCGAGGCCGGTGCCCCACGCCTCGCGGCTGACCGCGATCGTCTGGACGTCGGCGAGGTCGCCGAGGGCGGCGAGCCCTGCGTAGCCGGCGATCCGGCCGGTGGCCGGGTCCTCGGCGACGACATAGCGGCGGGTGGCGCCGGGGCCGCGCGCGTGGGCCAGCTCGGACCAGAACATTCCGGGCGACCAGGCGTCGTCCGGGAACAGGGCGTGCTCCAGCTCCAGCACCGGTGCGATGTCCCACCAGCGCATCTCGCGCAGCACAGCGGCGGTGGCCTTGGAGGTCGCGGCGCTCACTTCGGCGTGACCACCTTGTAGTTCTTCGGCACCTGGGCGTCGGGCCTGCGCAGGTACAGCGGCTGGGGCTCCGGCAGCTTCTGCCCGGCGGCCAGCCGTTCGGCGGCGAGCGCGGCGAGCGCCCCGGCGGCGACGTGCTCGGGGCCGCGGGCGTCCGGGAAGGCGTCCGGATACAGCACCGCACCCGCCCCGACCACGGGCAGCCCCGCCAGCTCGGCGGCGATGTCGGCGGGCCGGTCGACGGAAGGTTCGCCCGTACGGGTGCGGGCGTCCTCGTACCGCGCCCAGTAGACCTCCTTGCGGCGCGCGTCCGTCGCCACGGCGAAGGGCCCCTCCAGCCCCTCAAGACCGGCGGCGTACGCGAGGCCGTCCAGGGTGCACAGCCCGTGGACCGGTACGGAGAGGGCGGAGCCGAAGGTCGCGGCGGTGACCAGGCCGACCCGCAGCCCGGTGTACGGGCCGGGGCCGATGCCGACGACGATGTCCGTCACGGCGTCGAGTTTCGTCCCGGCCTCGGCCAGGACCCGGTCGACGGCGGGCAGCAGCAGCTCCCCGTGCCGGCGGGCGTCGACCTGCCCGGAGGCGGCGAGGACGGACGTACCGTCGTGGAGGGCGACGGTGACGGCGGGCGTGGCGGTATCCATGGCGAGCAAGAGCACGCAAACAGCCTACGGCTCCGCCGACGGCGTTACGGCGTCCGTACGGCGTCCCGGACGGCGCCCTCCCGGCTGCTACCGTCACCGGGTATCCGCGGGTACGACGTAAACGCTTGTACGACATGCGGCGGACGGCCGCCGAAAGGGGAGTTCACGGTGGCAAGGAGCAGCTCGGGAATCGTGGCCGGGCTCACTGCGGCGGCGGTCGCCGCGGTCGCCTTCCTCGCTTACCAGGCCTCGGCGAACGCCCCCGACTCGGTGGCCTCCACGACGCCGAGCCCGAAGACCTCCGCATCGGCGTCCGCCCAGGCCTCCGCCAAGCCGAAGGCCCCGGTCGATCCGCTGGCCGTCCCGGCCGCGTCCGGCACCGGTGAGCGTGTCGTCTACGCGCTGGAGGACCGCCGGGTGTGGCTCGTCGGCGAGGACAACAAGGCGACCCGCGCCTTCACCGTCATGCCGAGCCCGGTCAGCCCGCCGCCCGGCGTCTACCACGTCACCTCGCGCTCGGGCACGGTCCAGGGCTCGGACGGCGTGCCGATCGAGCACGTGGTCCGCTTCGCGAGCGTCGACGAGGTGACGGTCGGCTTCAGCGCGGCGCAGGACGGCTCGATGGCCTCCCCGGACCCGACGTCGAAGACCGGTGGCGTGCGGATGAAGCGCGCGGACGGCAACGCGATGTGGACGTTCGCGACGGTCGGCGCGAAGGTCGTCGTCATCCCGTAGGACCTGTCTGAATCCCGTAGGGCCCGCGCGGGACGTGTCTACGCGGCGTGCCGTCGTACGGCGCGGTCCGGCGCGTGCTCCCCGTTCACGGCCACGTCGTCCTCCGCCGCTTCCGGCTCGCTCGGCGGGGTGGAGACCGCCGTGGCCGCCGCGCACGAGGCCAGCAGGTCCTTCATCGACAGGGCGGAGGGGACGGGCGCCGTCGGCTGCTGCCTGGGCTGCCGTTCCGCGCGCTCGGGCGTCGGCATGGATGCCTCCTGGGGGCTCCGGTGGAGGTCGTGGTTAGGTATACCTAACCAGGTCTCGTACCCATGTGACCACGACCACGGTCCCTGACGCAACAATTTACCGACGCCCTGTCGGAAAGGTCCACCCCGGCGTCGCCCAAGGGCCCCCTCGCGTTACGCGACGTCCTCCCGCAGCCCCGCCCAGCGCGGGCCGATGCCGACCAGCGTCACCTCGCGCCGCTCGTCGTCCGTGTCGCCGGTGGCGCGGTCGATGAGTACCCGGAGCCGGTCGTCCGACAGCTCCTCGACCTTGCCGTCACCCCACTCCACGACCACCACCGACTCCGGCAGCGACACATCGAGGTCCAGGTCCTCCATCTCGTCGAGCCCGCCGCCCAGGCGGTACGCGTCGACGTGGACGAGGGCTGGACCGGCGCCGAGCGGGGGGTGCACACGGGCGATCACGAAGGTGGGCGAGGTGACCGCGCCGCGCACACCGAGGCCCTCGCCGAGGCCCCGGGTCAGAGTGGTCTTCCCGGCGCCCAGCTCCCCGGTGAGCATGACCAGGTCTCCGGGGGCCAGCACGCGGGCGAGGCGGCGGCCGAGGTCCTGCATCTGCTCGGGGGACGTGACGGTGATCGTCACGGTGACGGCCGCGGGCACGGTCCCGACGGGACTGTCGGCGGTCGCTTCCGTGACGGTCTCAGCGGCCGGGCTGTTGTGCGGTGCTTCCATGCTCGTCAACGTTAGCGGCAGCCACGGTGCCACTGCGTACGAGCAGGTCGGCCAGGCGGTCGGTGACCGTCTCCGGGTGCTCCAGCATCACCATGTGCCCGGCGTCCGGCACGATGACCAGTTCGGCGTCGGGCAGCACGTCCGCGATGGCCTCGCTGTGCGAGCTGGGGGTGACCAGCTCCTTCTCCCCGGCCAGGATCAGGACGGGCACGTCCCGGAACGCGGGCAGCGCCGCGCTCTTGTCGTGCTCGGTGAAGGCCGGGTAGAACTCGGCGACCACGTCGATCGGGGTCGACTCGATCAGCCGCTCCGCGAACCGGGCGACCGCCGGGTCCACGTCCCGCGAACCGAACGAGTACCGCTTGACGATCCCGGCGAACAGGTCCGCCGTGGCCCGCCGCCCCTTCTCCACCAGCTCCGCCTGCGAACCGAGCGCCTTCAGCACCCCGGGCAGCACCCGCCGCGCCGCGTTCACGCCCGCCACCGGCAGCCCGAAGCTCACCTCGGTGAGCCTGCCGCTGGAGGTGCCGATCAGCGCGACGGCGGCGACCCGGTCCCGGATCAGGGCCGGGTACTGGTCGGCCAGCGCCATCATCGTCATGCCGCCCATCGAGTGCCCGACCAGGACGAGCGGACCCTCGGGGGCCGCCGTGTCGATGACCGCCTTCAGGTCGCGGCCCAGCTGGTCGATGCCGCCCGGCACCCCGTTCGCCTGGTCCCGGCCGCGCTCGGAGCGGCCGTGGCTGCGCTGGTCCCAGTAGACGGCGCGTACGAGGCCGCGCAGGGCGGCCCGCTGGAAGTGCCAGGAGTCCTGGCCGAGGCAGTAGCCGTGGCTGAAGACGACGGTGACGGGGGTGGGGGCCTTGCGGCCGAAGAGGCGGCGCCGCCGGGTGCCGGGCGCCTCGTCGCCCGCCGAACCCCCCGGACCCGCCTCCACCTCGTCGACCTCGTAGTACAGCTCCGTGCCGTCCTCGGCGACGGCCCGGCCCGGGGTGCCGCGCAGCGAGCCGTAGGGGCCCGTCGCGTCCAGCGCGAGGCGGGCCTTCTTGCGCATGCCGCGCCCCACGGTGAGCCGCTCGACCGCGACCCCGGCCGCCGCACCCGCGGCGAGCACTCCTATCGCGGCCCCGGCGATCCCCGCCCGGCGCCACCCTCCGGCCGCCGTGGCGGCGGTCGCCACCACGTCCCGCGCGCTGCTGTCGCTCACTGCGGTACGCCCCCGGTCGCCTCGTTCGGGTCATCCGTCCCGTTCACGTACACCCTCGGCACCCGGGTCCCGATCCGGGTGACGATCTCGTACCCGATGGTGTCGGCGGCCACCGCCCAGTCCTCGACGCTCGGCTCGCCCCGGTCGCCCGGGCCGAACAGCACCGCCTCAGCGCCCGGTTCGGGCCGGTCGCCGCCGAGGTCGACGACGAACTGGTCCATGGCGATGCGGCCCGCCGCCGTACGCGTCCGCCCGCCGACCAGGACGGGGCCCCGGCCCGACGCGTGGCGCGGGATGCCGTCCGCGTAGCCGACGGGGATCAGGCCGAGGGTCGTCTCGGCGGGGGTCACGTAGTGGTGGCCGTAGCTGACGCCGTGTCCGGCCGGGGCGTCCTTGACCAGGGCGAGGGAGGCCGCGAGCGTCATCACCGGGCGCAGCCCGAAGTCGGCGGGCGTGCCCAGCTCGGGGCTCGGCGAGATGCCGTACATCGCGATCCCGGTCCGTACGAGGTCGAAGTGCGCCTCGGGGATCGTCAGCGTGGCCGGGGAGTTGGCCAGGTGCCGCACCTCGGGGTCCACGCCCTCCTTCTCGGCGTACGCGACCAGGTCCCGGAACACGCCGAGCTGCGCGGCGATCGAGGGGTGGCCAGGCTCGTCGGCGCAGGCGAAGTGCGACCACAGGCCGGTGACCTTGACGCGTCCGGTCCGCTCGGCGTCACGGGCCCCGGCGACGAGTTCGGGCCAGTCGGCGGGCTGGCAGCCGCTGCGGCCGAGGCCGGTGTCGGCCTTGAGCTGGATCCTGGCCGGGCGCCCGGCGGCCGCGGCGGCGGCGATGACCTCGCGCAGGGCCCACATACCGCTGACCGACACGTCGATGTCGGCCTCGATCGCCTCGCGCCAGGGGCCGCCGGGCGTCCACAGCCAGCACATGATCCGGCCGTCGAGTCCGGCCGCCCGCAGGGCGAGGGCCTCGTGCGGGGTCGCGGTGCCGAGCCAGGCCGCCCCGGCCTCGCGGGCGGCCCGCGCGCACGGCACGGCCCCGTGCCCGTACCCGTCGGACTTCACCACGGCCATGAGCTGCGCACCGGCCGCCCGCCCACGCAGAACGCGCACGTTGGCGCGCAGCGCGGCGAGGTCGATCTCGGCACGGGCTCTCAGGGACGCAGTCTCGTTCATCGCGCCCAGTGTCTCAGAGGCGCCTGCCGCCACCCGGGCAGCGCACGCCGGTATCCAGGCCTATGTACGTTTCATCACATGCCGGAGGTGGTCGACCAGGACCGGGACGTGGCTGCCGGCCACGTCCTTGACGGCGGTGACCAGCGTGACGTGCCCGCCCCCGCGCACCAGCCCGACGAGCCGCTCGACGGCCTCCGTGTGCGCCGGGTCGTCCAGCTCGGTGCGGTAGCGCTCGACGAAGGTGTCGTAACGCGCGCCGGAGCGGTCCTGGTGGTACCAGGAGCGCAGTTCGTCCGAGGGCATGACGTCCTTCAGCCATACGTCGATCGCGGCCCGCTCCTTGGCAACGCCCCGGGGCCAGAGCCGGTCGACGAGGACCCGGGTGCCGTCGCCGTCCTCGGGCGGGTCGTAGACCCTGCGTACACGTACCGATGCGCTGCCGCTCACTGTCCGGACCACCCTCCTGCCGGGCCTCCCACCCTCGCCCCGCCTCAGCCCGCCCGCACGTCGCGCCAGGCGGCCGGGATGCCGTCGGCGACGTCCTGCGCGGAGAGCGGGGCCCCGTCGGAGCCGTGCCGGGCGGCGAGTCCGTGGAGATACGCGCCCACGGACGCGGCGTCGCGCGGGGCGAGCCCGGCCGCGAGGAGGGACCCCGTCAGCCCGGAGAGCACATCGCCGCTGCCCGCCGTGGCGAGCCAGGCCGTGCCGGTCGGGTTGACCCGTACGGGGGTGTCCCGGGCCTCCGCGACCAGGGTCGTGGAGCCCTTGAGGAGCACGGTGGCGCGGTAGCGGGCGGCCAGTTCGCGGACGGCGGCGAGCCGCCCGGCCTCGACGTCCTCCCGAGCCGTGGAGAGCAGGGCGGCGGCCTCCCCCGCGTGCGGGGTCAGTACGGTCGGGGCGGTCCGGGTCCGCACGGTCTCGGCGTCCAGCAGCCGCAGCCCGTCCGCGTCGACCAGCACCGGGACGTCGGCGGCCAGCACGTCGGCAACGGCCGCCTCCGCCTCCCGCCCGTCCCCGAGCCCCGGCCCGACCACCCAGGCCTGCACCCGCCCGGCCTTCGACGGCGGCCCCGCGTGCACCAGCGCCTCGGGGTAGCGGCCGATCACCGCGTCCGCGCCCGGTCCGACGTACCGCACGGCCCCGGCCCCGCCGCGCAGCGCGCCCGCGACCGCGAGGACGGCGGCGCCCGGGTAGCGCTCGGACCCGGCGACGACGCCGACGACCCCGCGCCGGTACTTGTCGCTCTCGCCGCCCGGCACCGGCAGCAGGGCCGCGACGTCCGCGTACTGGAGCGCCTCCAGGTCCGGCGGCTCGGGCAGGTCCGGGCCGAGCCCGATGTCCACCAGCCGCAGGGCGCCCGCGTGTTCGGCGGCCGGGTCGATGAGGAGGCCCGGCTTGTACGTGCCGAAGGTGACCGTCGCGTCCGCCCGCACGGCATCGCCGTGGACCTCGCCGGTGTCCGCCTCCACCCCGCTCGGCAGGTCGACGGCGATGACCGGGGTACGGTCCCGGGTCACCGCGTCCAGCAGCTCGGTGGCGTCCGCGCGCAGTCCGCCGCGCCCGCCGATGCCGGTGATGCCGTCCACGATGAGGTCGAGCACGCCCAGCCCGTCCGGCCCGTCGACGACCTGCCCCCCGGCGGCGAGGAACGCGGCGAGGCCACCCGGGTGGGCCCGGTCGGGGGCGAGCAGCAGGGCCCGGACACCCGCCCCCCGACGGGCGAGCCGGGCGCCCGCGTACAGGGCGTCGCCGCCGTTGTCCCCGCTGCCGACGAGGAGCAGGACCCGGGCCCCGTACACCCGGCCGCCGCGGCGCAGCAGATCGCCGCAGGCCACGGCGAGTCCGGCGGCGGCGCGCTGCATCAGGGCACCCTCGGGCAGTCGCTGCATGAGGGCGGCCTCGGCGGCCCGTACGGTCTCCACGCTGTAGGCACGTCGCATGGGTCCAACCCTGGGCGATCACGACGGCGGACGCCAGCCCCGCGGGGCGTGGCGGCCCGGGACGACCGGGACAGCGGGCACCGCACGCGTGGAGCCGCGTGCTCACCCCGCCGCGATCACGGCGGCGCGGCATGGGCGCCCCCTTCCGCGGTCACGACGGCGGATACCCGCCCCGGCTCACCCTTCCGCGATCACCACCGCTGATGCGACTCCCGCGTCATGGCTGAGCGAGACGTGCCAGCCGCGCACGCCCAGTTCGGCGGCGCGGGCGGCGACCGTGCCGCTCACCCGCAGCCGGGGCTGCCCGCTCTCCTCGACCCAGACCTCCGCGTCGCTCCAGAGCAGCCCGCCGGGCGCGCCGAGCGCCTTGGCCAGGGCCTCCTTCGCGGCGAACCGGGCGGCGAGCGAGGCGATTCCGCGCCGCTCGCCGCTGGGCAGTGTCAGCTCGCCCTCGACGAAGAGCCGGTCCGCCAGCTGGGGCGTACGCTCCAGCGCCGCGCCGAAGCGCTCGATCTCGGCCACGTCGATGCCGACCCCAATGATCACGACCCCACCCTCGCCATCCCTGTCGTTCTCGCGACCCGGGGACACCCCGGGTCGCTCCACTCACTCCACGGTCACGGACTTCGCCAGATTGCGCGGCTGGTCCACTTCGTTGCCGCGGGCCGTCGCCAGCTCGCAGGCGAAGACCTGGAGCGGCACGGTGGCGACCAGCGGCTGAAGCAGCGTAGGCGTTGCGGGGACGGTGATGAGGTGGTCGGCGTACGGGACGACGGCCCGGTCGCCCTCCTCGGCGACGACGACGGTGAGCGCGCCCCGGGCCCGGATCTCCTGGATGTTGGAGACGATCTTGTCGTGGAGCACCGAACGCCCGCGTGGCGACGGCACGATGACGACGACCGGAAGGCCTTCCTCGATGAGCGCGATCGGCCCGTGCTTGAGCTCCCCGGCCGCGAAGCCTTCGGCGTGCATGTAGGCGAGTTCCTTGAGCTTGAGCGCGCCTTCGAGGGCGACCGGGTAGCCGACGTGGCGCCCGAGGAAGAGGACGGTGTCGTGGTGGGCGAGGGAGCGGGCCAGCTCGCGGACGGGCTCCATGGTCGTCAGGACGCGTCCGACCTCGGCGGAGATCGCGGCGAGCTGGCGTACGACGGTCCGGATCTCGTCGGCCCACTTGGTGCCGTGGAGCTGGCCCAGGTAGAGGGCGACGAGGTAGCAGGCGACGAGCTGGGTGAGGAAGGCCTTGGTGGAGGCGACGGCGACCTCGGGCCCGGCGTGGGTGTAGAGGACGGCGTCGGATTCCCGGGGAATGGTCGAGCCGTTCGTATTGCAGATGGCGAGCACCTTGGCGCCCTGTTCGCGGGCGTGGCGCAGCGCCATCAGGGTGTCCATGGTCTCGCCGGACTGGGAGATGGCGACGACGAGGGTGCGCTGGTCGAGGATCGGGTCGCGGTAGCGGAACTCGCTGGCCAGCTCGGTCTCGCAGGGCAGCCGGGTCCAGTGCTCGATGGCGTACTTGGCGATCATTCCGGCGTGGAAGGCGGTCCCGCAGGCGACGATGACGACCTTGTCGATCTCGCGGAGTTCGGCGTCCGGGATGCGTACCTCGTCGAGGTGGAGCGAGCCCTCGCCGTCGATCCGGCCGAGGAGGGTGTCGGCGACGGCCTGGGGCTGGTCGGCGATCTCCTTGAGCATGAAGGAGGCGTACCCGCCCTTCTCGGCGGCGGAGGCGTCCCAGTCGACGTGGTACTCGCGCACCTCGGCGAGGTCCCCGTCGAACCCGGTGACGGTGACGCCCTCGCGGCTCAGCTCGACGACCTGGTCCTGGCCCAGCTCGATGGCGGTACGGGTGTGGGCGATGAACGCGGCGACGTCGGAGGCGAGGAACCACTCGTCCTGCCCGACGCCCACGACGAGCGGTGAGTTGCGCCGGGCGCCGACCACCACGTCCGGCTGGTCCGCGTGCACGGCGACGAGGGTGAACGCCCCTTCCAGCCGCCGGCACACCTGCCGCATCGCGTCCGCGAGGTCCGGGCCCGCCGAGTACGCCTCGGCCAGCAGGTGCGCGACGACCTCGGTGTCCGTGTCCGACTCCAGGGCGTGCCCGCGCCCGGTCAGCTCGCGCCGCAGGGCCGCGAAGTTCTCGATGATCCCGTTGTGGACGACGGCGACGCGCCCCGCGTTGTCCAGGTGGGGGTGGGCGTTGGCGTCGTTGGGCGCCCCGTGCGTCGCCCACCGCGTGTGCCCGATCCCGGTCCGCCCGGCCGGCAGCGGCCGGTCCCCCAGCTCCTTCTCCAGATTGACGAGCTTGCCCGCCTTCTTCGCGGCGGCGAGCCCGCCGTCCGCGAGAACGGCGACACCCGCCGAGTCGTAGCCCCGGTATTCGAGGCGCTTGAGTCCCGCGACGACGACGTCCTGCGCCGACTGCCCACCGACATATCCCACGATTCCGCACATAGCGGCACCATAAGGCCGGAAGCGGCTCGCGGGAGAGATGTTGGTGCCATATAGTTCTTTGTACATCACCAACATCGCCACACAGCGGGAGGCCGGACATGTCGGTGACGCAGATCGACATAGACGATGAAGCGCTGGAGCGGGCGATGACCCTGTCCAAGGCGCGGACGAAGAAGGAGACCGTCAACATCGCCCTGCGCTTCTACGCGGAACAGCAGGAGCGTGCGGCACGGATCAGCCGCCACTTCGAGCGCGCACGCGACTGGGGCGCGGTCGAGGACGCCGAGCGGCGGCACCGGGCGGAGAAGGGCGGTCAGTGATCTACCTGCTCGACACGTCGGGCCTCGTGCGGCTGCTCTCCGACACCGCTCTGCAGTCGGTGTGGTCCGATGCGATCGAGGCCGGAACGGTCGCCTCCTGCTACCCGCAGCGGGCGGAGTTCCTGTACGGCGCCCGGAACGCACGCGAGTACGACGAGATCGTGGAGATGTTCACCGACCTCTACCCGGACGTCGCGGTGCCGAAGAGCGCAGGGCGCTGGATCGCCTCGGTCCAGCACCGCATGGCACGCGCCGGGCAGCACCGCAGCGCCTCCGCCGTGGACCTCGTCATCGCGGCCACGGCGGCCCATCACGGCCTGACGGTCCTCCATGACGACCTCGACTACCGCACGGTCGCCCGGCACGCCCCGGACCTCGGCGAGCACAGCGTTCACGACGTGGCCTGAGACTCCGGTGCGGGCCCGTGCCGGGGCCCGCACCGGAGCAGGGTCGGCTTCGGCCCGTCACGTGCAGTACTGCGCCTCCTTGCCGATCGACCGGTACATGCAGTCGGCGTTCTCGATCAGTTGCAGCACCGCGTCCCGGTTGCGGGAGGTCTCGCGCTCGATGACCTCGTCGGGCGGATAGAAGCCGCCGCTCCACGACGAGCGCGGGTACATCTCGAAGGTGTAGCCGAAGATCCTCTGCGAGCCCCACAGCCAGTCGTCGATCGAACCGTCGGTGATGTAGAGGTCGCTGGACTGCTCGGCGGTGTACCCGTTGCTCGCCGCCATCTTGCGGCCCACCGCGGCGAACGCGTTGCGGTCGTCGGCGGTCATGCCGGGCGCCGTGTCGGCGTAGGTGTAGCCGTACGGCCAGAGCACCAGCTCGCTGTACGTGTGGAAGTCGATGGCCGCCGTGATCTGCTGCTTGCCGCCGACCACGCGACTGCGTACGAAGTCCGACACGACCCTCGTCTCCGGCGCGGACTCGGGGCCCGTACCCCGGTACGTCGCCGAGGAGGGGCTGGAGGAGGACCCGCCGCAGCAGCCCCACTTGTAGGCCCAGTTGCGGTTGAGGTCGGTGCCGACCGCGCTGGAGCCGGAGTTGGGCTGCCGGTTCTTGCGCCAGCTGCGGTACGAGCCGGTGGCGATGTCGTACTCGCCGCCGTCCGGGTTCATGTCCGGGATGATCCACAGCTCGCGCCCGTCGACGGCCCGGGTGATCCGGGAGTCGGAGCCGTAGCCCTCGGCGAACTCGCGGAGCAGGTAGAGCGCCATCTCGACGGTCAGGTGCTCGCGGGCGTGCTGGTGGGCGGTGAACAGCACCTCGGGCTCGGCCTCGTCGGTGCCGACGTTGTCGCTGATCTTGATCGCGACGATGTCCCGGCCCTGGTAGGTCTTCCCGATGACGCGCTTGCTCATGATCGAGGGGTTGGCGGCGATGCGCGCGTCGATCGCCGCGGTCATCTCGGCGTAGTTGTGGTAGCGGGAGTCGGCGGGCGGGAAGTCCCGGACCCCGACGCCGTCCGCCGCGTGCGACTCGGCGCCCGGGGCGGGCAGGGCCTCCAGTACGTGACCGAGCGCCCGGAGCTTCCCGGCCTGGGTGGTGTCCGCGGTGATGACGATGCCGTGGTCGTGCACCTCGTCGATGGAGACGCCCACGCGGGCGATCCCGGTACGGGCGGCGGGGGTGATGCGCCCGGTGATCTCGTACTGGAGCGTCCGCTCGTCGGCGGCGACGGCGGCGTTCGGTGCGGGGGTCTCGGCGGTGGCGACAGCGGTCGCCGGGGCGGCGAGGGCGAGGGCGAGCAGGACGGCGAGGGCGGCGTTGCGCCGGGTTTTCGTCGGCCGGGTTCTCGGCCGGGATGCCCGTGCGGTGACAAGTCGCATGCGGCAGTCTCCTGAGTCCGTCGGGTGGGGGGTGGAGCTGTGCGACGGGCACAGGATGAAGGTCATGTCATGGACGGGTCAAGTCTCGCATTCCGGCCATGATTTCTCCGACCTCACCGGACACACCGTCATACGGTCGTACGAGCCGCTGAGTACGACGAATGAGTACGTGCACTCACGCCCCCGGGGCCCCTGCCGCACCACCATGGGTTCAGCGCCACCGACCACGGCGCCGACCGGACCACCATCGAAGGAGCCCCATGCCGAAGCGTGCCGTCACCATCTCCGCCCTCGCCGGTGTCGCCCTGCTCGCGGGGGCGGGCGCCTACGCCTTCGCCGGCGAGGCGAGGAGCACCGGCCCCGAGGTGACGCATGCCTCCGTCGCGTACGTCGCGCCCGGCGCGGGCCAGGACGGCTCGCTCACCTTCACCGCCGAGGTGGCCGACGACTCCGGCGTCCGGGGCCTGAAGGTGCTGGCCTGGCCCACGAGCATGGCGCCCGCCCCGAACGCCGAGGAGATGGCCCACGCGGAGCCGGCCGCCTGCGAACCGGCCGGCGCCGAGACCGCACGCTGCACGTACACCGTGAAGGTCACCGCCGCCGACGCTGCCGAGTCCCCGAAGGGCGCCTGGAACGTGGCGGTCCTGGCCTCCGCCAAGGACGGCGGCAGGGCGTTCGCCCCGAAGGCGGCGGACTTCACGGTCGAGGGCTGAGCCGCGCGGTACGCGGTTGGGGTTACGGCGACGAGCGCGGGCCCGCCGACCAAGGCGGGCGCGGGCCTACCCGTTCAGGCAGGCGCAGGCCCGCCCCGCCCCTCCCCCAGCTTCCGCCTCAGCGCCGCCCGCTCGGGCTCGGTGCCCGCCAGCTCCAGCGCCTCCCGGTACGCCACAGCCGCCTCTCCACCCCGCCCCAGGCGGCTCAGCAGATCACCCCGCGCCACCACATACGGCGGGTACGCCCGCAACCGGGGCTCCCCCGCCAGCGCGTCCAGCAGAGCGAAACCGGCCCCCGGCCCGTCGCGCATCGCCACCGCGACGGCGCGGTTCACCGCCACCACGGGAGACGGGGTGAGGGTGAGCAGGACGTCGTACAGGGCCACGATCTGCGCCCAGTCCGTGGACTCCACGTCCGCCGCCTCGTCGTGCAGGGCGGCGATCGCGGCCTGCACCCCGTACGGCCCGGCCGGCCCCCCGGTCAGCGCCTGCACCACCAGACCTCGCCCCTCCTCGATCATCGCCCGGTCCCAGAGCCCCCGGTCCTGGTCCTCCAGGAGCACCGGCTCCCCCTCCGGGCCGGTCCGCGCCCCGCGCCGGGCATGGACGAGGAGCAGCAGCGCCAGGAGTCCGGCGCTCTCCCGTTCGGCGGGGAGCAGGCGGCGCAGTATCCGGGCCAGCCGGATCGCCTCCTCGGCCAGGTCCAGCCGCTGGAGCCGGGGGCCGGCGCTGGCCGCGTACCCCTCCGTGAAGACCGAGTAGACGACCTGGAGCACCCCGGGCAGCCGGTCCGGAAGTTCGTCGGGGCCCGGCACCCGGAACGGAATCCGGGCCTCGCGGATCTTCTTCTTCGCCCGCACGATCCGCTGGGCCATGGTCGCGGTCGGCACGAGGAAGGCCCGTGCCACCTCGGGGGTGGTGAGCCCGGCCAGGCAGCGCAGGGTGAGGGCGGTACGGTCCTCGGCGGCGAGGGCGGGGTGGGCGCAGGTGAAGAACAACTGGAGCCGTTCGTCCGGCAGTTCACCGAGACCGGTCGGGGCTGCGACGGCCTCCGCCCGGTCCGCGTCGGCCTGGAGGACAGCGAGCCGGGCGGCGTACGCCCGGTCGCGCCGCAACCGGTCCACGGCCCTGCGCCGCGCGGTCGTCAGCAGCCAGGCCCCGGGGCGGGCGGGGACGCCCTCGGCGGGCCAGTGGAGGAGGGCCGCCTCGATCGCCTCGGACGTCACCTCCTCGGCCAGATCAAGATCCCCGAACCGGCGCACGAGGGAGGCGAGCAACAGCCCACGCTCCTCCCGGAAGACCGCCTCGACGGCAACCCTGGCCTCAACGGCCTCAGCCTCCTCCCGGGAACCCCGGGAACCCCGGGAACCCCGGGAACCCCGGGAACCCCGGGAACCCCGGGAACCCCGGGAATCCTGGGTATCCCGAGCACCTTGGGTATCCCGGGCATCCCCAGCCGTCCGGCCCTCCCCCGGGAACGCGTCCTCGCCCGCCACCGTTCTCAGCCCCCGAAGTCCGCGACCGGCCGGACGACGACCGAGCCGCCGTCCCGCGCACCGGGGCAGCGGGCGGCCCAGTCGAGGGCGGCATCGAGGTCCGGCACATCGATGACCAGGAACCCGCCCAGCAGCTCCCGCGTCTCCGCGAACGGCCCGTCCGTCACCGTCCGCTCCCCGGTCGGCGAGACCCGCACGGTGGTCGCGGTCACGAGGTCGGCCAGCGACTCCCCGGAGACGAGAATCCCCGCGTCGCGTACGTCCTTGTCGTAGGCCATCCAGTCCTCGACGGTGCACTGCGGCGCCCCGCCCTGCTCGTCGACGGCCCCGCTGTGGATCAGCAGCATGTACTTCATGGTCCGACTCCTGTCGTATGGGTGTTCCGAGCCCCCTGCGGGGCTGCTTACACCTTGACGACGAACGGACCGGGCCCCGATCGACAGGCCGCCGGAAAGAATTCCGGCGGTCCTTCTACTGCTGGGCGCCCACCCGGTTCGCCGGTGCGGACATGATCACCCTCCGCCCCCCTTTCATGCGCTCAGGCCCCACGGCTCGTCCGCGCCCCCACGGGCCTCGGCGCACTCCCGGCACAGGCCCGGCACCGGTGACCGGAAACCCCGGTCGCAGCCGTCGCAGTTCACCAGGGGCACGATCGGCGCGGCAACGGGCAGGGGCGGCGGGAGGAGCGCGGTCAGCCGGTGGCGCAGCAGCTTCGCCGGGTACCTGAGCGGTACGGGCGGATCGTCGGTGAGCGCCTCCCGTACCGCGTCGGGCCGCATCCCCCGCTCCAGCCAGGCCGCGACCCCGGGAACGAGCCGCCGGACGTCCTCCTCGGAGAGGACGAACAGCGGCGCGGTACGCCGGAGCCCGGCGAGCAGGTCGGCCGCCGCCGCGTTCAAGGCCTCGGTGGGGCGGCACGGACCGGGCAGCGGCGGCCGCTGCTGCCGGGGCGCGGTGGGCGGGGGCACGAGCCGGGGCACGGGAGCGGGAACGCGTTCCTCCGGTACGGGCGCGGGCTCCAGCGCACGTACGGTTTCGGGCACCGACTCACGCACGGGCGTGGGCACCGACTCACGCACGGGCGTAGGCACCGGCTCACGCACGGGCGTGGGCACCGGCTCACGCGCCGGTACGGCTTCGGGCTCCGGCTCCCGCGCCGGCGCGGGCGGGGGCGGGGGCGGGGTCCCCGCTGCCCGGCCCGCCGCGTCCGGGTGGTTGTAGAACACCGTGCGCGTGGCCAGCTTGCCGCCCTTGACGCGTTCCAGGACGCGGCTGAGGAATCCGTGCTGCTCCAGCTCGCGCAGCGCGGCGGCGATGCGGGTCTCGCTCTCCGGGAAGTCCGCGGCGAGCGCTTTGATGCCGACCCGCCACCCGTCCGGCAGCGACTGGATGTGCGTGCCGAGGCCGATCGCCAGCAGGGACAGGCCCCGGTGCTGGGAGAGCCGGTTGGAGACGATCGTGTAACCGTCGGTCAGGCGGATGTTGAAGTGGACGACGCCGAAGTACGGGGCGCGCGAGGGCGCGCTAATCTGCTGGGTACCCATCGGGAAGATCCTGCTTCCTCGGTGGTCAGGCCTTCGGTCGGGATGCCAGTCCCGGCCGGGGGCCGTCTCATGTCTGGTGGTGGTCAGCGTGAGCATATGCCCGCCAACAGGGCGAAAATCCAGCCCGGTTGGCACACTTCACCCGTGTGAGTGAGACGCCTCGCACGTACTGACGCGGGCCCGCACAGGGTTGGGTCGGGTTATTTCTCCCGTATTCAAAGACGGGTAATTAAAAGCTTTTACGTCGCGGGCCACCGGGACGCGGTCCACCGCGACCCGGTCACTCCCGCCCCGGCTCCCCCCACCCCGCCCCACCGGGTCGCGGCTGTCACGATCCGGTGAGCGCCACCTCCGCCCAGACCGTCTTGCGCGGAAACGGCCCGTGCTCAGTGCCCCACCGCACCGACAGCGCCTCCACGAGCAACAGCCCGCGCCCGCCCTCGGAATCGCCGGGGGGCTCCCGCTTCACCGGGTCCCGGTCACCCCGGGTGTCGGCGACCTCGATCCGCAGCACGTCGTCGTACACGCTCAGCAGGATGCGGAAGTCCCGCCCGGGGACGTACCCGTGCAGCGCCGCGTTGGTCGCCAGCTCCCCGATGACGAGGCTCGCGTCCTCCAGCGGCAGCCCCCAGGACCGCAGTTGCTCGGTCGCCAGCAGACGGGCGAGCCGGGCGCCCCGGCGGGTGGCGGAGAGCTGGACGGCGAACTGTCCGGTGCGCGCCCTCGGTTGGGTGATTTCTTGGTTCATGTCACTCAGCGTGTCGGCGCGTATCTACCCTGAGAAGTATTGGCACGGGTACGGACTGTCACTGTCCCTGGGGTGTACAGCCCTGTCCCGTTCGTACGGTGTCCGCGCACGGGCACACGGCTGGAAGCGGGTCGGCAGATGGCTGACGGAAACGAAGAGGACCAGGAGTTCGGCCTGGAGGACGACTCGGGCGCGGTCATCGCGGCGGTCGGCCGGCAGGTCAAGCTCTGGCGCGAGGCCGCCGGCCTGCGCGCCGCCGAACTGGGCACGGCCATCGGGTACAGCGAGAACCTCGTCTTCAAGGTCGAGGGCGGGCGGCGCATCCCGAAGCCGGAGTTCCTGGACCGGACGGACGACGTCGTGGGCGCGGGCGGCAAGATCGCGGCGATGAAGAAGGACGTGGAGGAGGCCCGGTATCCGAGGAAGGTCCGCGACCTGACGAAGCTGGAGGCGGAGGCGGTCGAGCTCGGCTCGTACGCGAACGGCGTGATCGACGGGCTGCTTCAGACCGAGGAGTACGCACGTGCGCTGTACAGGCAGCGGCGGCCCGCGTACAGCGAGGACGACATCGAGCGCCTGGTGGCCGCGCGCATGGCCCGGCAGGTGGTCTTCGAACGTAGGCCCGCGCCGCTGCTCACCTTCGTCCAGGAGGAGTCGACGCTCCGGAGGCAGACCGGGGGCAGAACGGTCCTGCGACGCCAGCTCGAACGCCTGCTTGACCTGAGCCAGTTGCGGCATGTCGAGATCCAAGTCATGCCTATGGAGGCGGAGGAGCACGCGGGTCTCGGCGGCTCGCACCGCATCCTTAAGCTGAAGGACGGAAAGACCGTCGGGCTCAACGAGGTTCAGCTCATCAGCGGGCTGATCTCCGATCCGAGGCAGGTGCAGATCCTGGAGATGCGCTACAACCTGATCCGGTCGCAGGCCCTCACGCCCCGGCTGTCGCGGGAATTCATCGAGAAACTGCTGGGAGAGACATGAGAGCCACCGAGCTGAACTGGTTCAAGAGCAGCTACAGCACCAACGACGGCCCCTCCTGCGTCGAGGTCGCCACCGCCCCCACCACCATCCACGTACGCGACTCCAAGCAGCTCCCCACCGACGGACCCCACCTCGGCTTCGGACCGGCCGCCTGGAACGACTTCATCGCCTACGCGTCGGAGTCCTGACCATGCCCGTACACGTCAAGGACTTCGACCACCTCGTCCTCAATGTCGGGGACGTGGAGCGGGCCATCGCGTTCTACTGCGGACCGCTCGGCCTGGAGCCCGTACGGGTCGATGAGTGGCGGGCGGGCAAGGTGCCGTTCCCCTCGGTCCGGGTCAGCCCGACCACGATCATCGACCTGATCGACCGTCCGCGCGGCGAGTCGAACGTGGACCACATCTGCCTCGTCGTCGACCCGCTCGACTGGCAGGAGGTCATCGACTCCGGGGTGTTCACGGTGAAGGAGGGCCCGGTCCCCCGCTTCGGGGCCCGGGGCTCGGCCACCTCGGTCTACGTGCTCGACCCGGACGGCAACACGGTCGAACTGCGCTGGTATCCGCAGGACGCGTAGGGCGGGCGGGCCCGCGCGCGGAACGGGCGGACGGGCGGTGGAACGTCTCGCGGGACGCCCCACCGCCCGTGAACCGTTCCGCCCGTGAACCTTTCCGGCCACTGCGGACAACAGGGATGACAGCCACACCGACCGACACACCCCTGGAGGCGCAGTGACCGGACCACCTCCGGCCCGCCCAGGCACCGAACGCGACGACGCCGTCGTCATCACGCAGTCTCTCGACGAACCCGAGCTGTTCGCCGGGCTGTACGACCGGCACGCCCCGGACATCCACCGCTACGCCGCCCGCCGCCTCGGAGAGGGCGCAGCGGACGACATCACGGCGGAGACGTTCCTGATCGCGTTCCGCACCCGGGACCGCTACGACACGTCCCACCGGCTGGCCAGGCCCTGGCTGTACGGCATCGCGGCCAACCTGATCGGCAAGCACCGCCGCAGCGAGGTCCGCGCGCTGAAGGCGCTGGCCCGGACGGGCCACGACCCGGTGGCCGCGTCCTGGAGCGACCGCTCCGACGACCGGATCGCCGTCCAGGCCCCCCTCGCGGGCGCGCTGGCCACGCTCTCGCCCGGCGACCGGCACGTCCTGCTGCTCGTCGCCTGGGCGGACCTCGGCTACCAGGAGGTGGCCGACGCACTGCGGATACCGCTGGGCACGGTCAGATCCCGACTGAACCGGGCCCGCCGCAAGGTGCGCGAGGCTCTGAGCACCGATCCCACGTTCGTCTCGGCCGAACAGGAGCTGACCCCATCATGGACGAAATGACCCAGCTGCGGGAGCTGCGCGCCGATGCCCCCGTACCCGACCGTGCAGCCCTCGCCCCGGGCCGCGAGCGGCTCACCGGCACCATCGCGGGCAGGGGCCGCCGCACCTTCCGGGCGCGGGCCGACTGGCGGATCGCCTCGCTCGGCGCGGTGGTGGCGATCACCGCGGCGGCGCTCTTCGTCACCCAGGTCGTCGACACCTCGGACCCCCGGCAGTCGGGACCGGCGACCGTGACGGGCGACCTCGACCTGTCCAGCCCGTCCGCCGCCCTGGGCCGGGCTGCGGACTTCCTGGACCGGCAGGAGGTGCCTCCGGAGCCCCGGTCGGACCAGTGGATCTACCTCCGGGAGGAGAATCCCGAGCAGGCGGAGCAGTGGGCGGAGCTGCCCGCCGAGATCCGGGAGGACATGCAGTGGTCCTACAGCCCGGACTCCTGGGTCCCGTACGACGACAAAGCCGCGGAGAACGACGAGTCCGACACCGACTACCGGACCGCCCGCGAGTCCTACCGCATCGCCGCTGACCTGCCGGAGGACCCCGAGGCGCTGCTCGCGAAACTGCGGAAGGTGTTCCCCACCGGCAGCGGCCCCGACGGCCCGCCCGAGGCCAAGGACGAGCACAGCTTCCGCGCCCTGTCGGTCCTGCTGGGGTCGTACCCGCTCCCGCCCGACGCGATGGCCAGGATCTACCGGGCGATGGCCACGGTCGGCGGCGTAGAGGTGACCGACCACCTGATCAGGGACGCCTCCGGCCGCCAGGTCATCGCCGTGACCCGCGACTACGACCAGGGGGACACCCGGCGCGAGATCCTCATCGACCCGGTGGACTACAGCTACGCGGGAGAACGCGACGTCGTCACCAGGACACACGAGGTCTCCCGACCCGACGGCATCGAGCCCACGGTCCACGAACGCGGCGACATCCTGATCAACGTCGCGAGGACCAGAGCGGCCGTCGTCGACGCCAAGGGCCAGAAGCCCTGACCGTACGGCTCGCACACACCCGGTCGCGGGCCCGGTGTCCGGCACAGGGAGCGGACACCGGGCCCGCGACCGTGGGCCTCCGGCGAGGCCCCTGGCCGTGGACGTCCGCTGCCAGGGGCACCGCCCCGACACCCACGTGACCGACCCCACCCCCCGCTCCGTTCAAACTCCCGCAACAATGAACGTGTGATCACTTCGCCCGCACGGAGCCCGCAGCGTCGCACCGAGCATGCGCCGACCCCCTACGTCGACCTCTCGCGCGACGAGTGGAGCGCCCTGCGGGACAAGACCCCGCTGCCGCTGACCGCCGACGAGGTGGAGCGGCTGCGGGGTCTCGGTGACGTCATCGACCTGGACGAGGTGCGGGACGTCTATTTGCCGCTCTCCCGGCTCCTCAACCTGTACGTCCAGGCCACCTCCGGGCTGCGCGGCGCGCTGAACACCTTCCTCGGGGACGCCGGGAACGGGCACGGGGAGCAGCGCGGCACCCCGTTCGTCATAGGGGTCGCGGGCAGTGTCGCCGTGGGCAAGTCCACCAGCGCCCGTATCCTCCAGGCGCTGCTGGCCCGCTGGCCGGAGCACCCTCGCGTGGAGCTGGTGACCACGGACGGGTTCCTGCTGCCGATGAAGGAGCTGCGGGCGCGCGGGCTGACCTCGCGCAAGGGGTTCCCGGAGTCGTACGACCGGCGGGCGCTGACCCGGTTCGTCGCGGACATCAAGGCGGGCAAGGACGAGGTGACCGCGCCCGTCTACTCGCACCTGATCTACGACATCGTTCCCGGCGAGCGGCTCACCGTCCGCCGCCCGGACATCCTCATCGTGGAGGGGCTCAACGTCCTCCAGCCAGCCCTGCCGGGCCGGGACGGGCGCACCAGGGTCGGGCTGGCGGACTACTTCGACTTCAGCGTGTACGTGGACGCGCGCGCCGACGACATCGAGAACTGGTACCTCAGCCGCTTCCGCAAGCTGCGCGCCACGGCGTTCCAGGACCCGTCCTCGTACTTCCGCAAGTACACCCAGGTCTCCGAGGAGGAGGCGCTGGAGTACGCGCGCACCATGTGGCGGACCATCAACAAGCCGAACCTGCTGGAGAACGTGGCTCCGACGCGCGGCCGTGCCACCCTGGTCCTCCGCAAGGGACCGGACCACAAGGTCCAGAGGCTCTCCCTGCGCAAGCTCTGACCCGCTCTCGTACACCGACCGGGTCGCGTACGCCGACCGGGGCACGGCCGGACGCGCCGCAGCGGAGCACCGGACGTGGTCAGCTGTCCCCGAGTCCTCCGAGGTAGCGGAAGCGGCCCTCCTCCACGCGGATGAGGAACGCGTTGTCCTCCTGCACCGGCGCCGCGGAGCCTTCCCGGAAGGTGAACGTCTTCGACACGCCACGGTGGGAGGTCCGGGGCAGCCTGCGGGCCAGGGCGCGGCGCTCGACGCTCTCCTCGCCGAGCGCGCGCACGGCCTGAGCGATCAGGTGGACCGTGTCGAACGCCTCGGCGGCGTAGAGGGCAGGCGGGTCACCGTAACGCTCCTGGTGAGCCGCGGTGAAGTCCCTGGCCTCGGGCTTGCCGGTCGCGTCGACGACGGCCGAGCCCAGTACCCATCCCTCGGCGGCCGCTCCGGCCTGCTCGGGGAACCCGGGGTCGAGCAGCGCCTGTGTGCCGAGCCTGGCCCCGGTGAATCCCCGCTGCCGCAGCGCGCGGGCGAACCGGGCGCCCCTGGCACGACGGCCACCGAACACCAGCGCGTCGACCCCGTCGTCGAGGAGCTTTCCGACCAGGGGGCCGAAGTCCTCGGTGCTCGTCTCGGCGGTGTGCCGTACCAGTCCGTGTCCGCCGGACTCCATACCGCGGTGGATGCCCTGGAGGACATCCCAGGAGTCGTCACCTGCGGCCTCGTCGTGAACCAGTGCGGTCCGCCGGGCGCCGACCTCGCCGACCAGGTGGGCGATCAGCACCAGTGCCGCCTCCGCGTCCGTGGCGCGGGTCCGCAGATACGCAGTGTGCTCGGTGGACGACACCTCTGTGGTGCCCACCGAGACGGATACCAGGGGGAGCTGGGCGGCGCTGTAGGTGCCGACGGCCGCTTTGCAGGTGGTGCCGGTGGTCGGTCCGACCACGGCGAGGACCGAGCGGGCGGCGGTCAGCTCCTCGGCCACCTCCACGGCCCGCGCGGGGTCTCCGGCATCGTCACGGACGGTCAGCGCCAGAGTGAAGGGGCGGTCGGGGCCCGCGTTGAACTGTTCGACGGCGAGCCGGGCGCCCCGTTCCTGAGCCTTGCCGGTGGCGGCGTCCGGCCCGGAGAGGTCGGCGTGCACGGCGATCGTGCGGCGCGGGGGGACCCGCGACGGCCCACGGCCGGTGTCACGCTGGTCCACGAGGCCGCGCCAGAGGGCGAATCCCCCGGCCGCCAGCACCGCGCCGCCCGCCGAGGCGACGGTCAGGAAGCGTCGGCGGGTCGGGGTGGCGGGGTCGGGCCGCTCCGGCGGGGCGGAGTGTTCGGGGGCGGGGTGTTCGGGGGTGGCGGCCGGGCCGGATGGGGGGTCTCCCGGCTGCGGCGTCCCGGTGGCAGTGGGGTCGTCCTTCTTCGGCCGGGAGATCTCCGTCGGCGGGATTCCCGGAAGGTCGAGCATCGCCGCCGCACGGGCGGTGACCAGCCGGAGAACCGGCTCCGGGAGCCATCCGGGGCCCGGAGCCGACAACTCGCCCGGGAGGAGACGGCTCCGCAGCCCGGCGGCGTCGGGGCGCTGTTCGGGGTCCTTGGCCAGGCACTCCTCCAGTAGGGGGCGCAGTTCCTGCGGCACCCCGTCGAGGTCCGGCGCGTCGTGCACCGTGCGGTACAGCAGCACTGCCGGGGGGCCCGAGCCGAAGGGCCGCCGTCCGGTCGCCGCGTAGGCCAGGACACAGCCCAGCGAGAAGACGTCACTGGGCGGGCCGATCACGTCGGCGTCCGCCCGCGCCTGCTCGGGGGAGAGAAAGCCAGGCGACCCGACCACCACATCGGTCGAGGTGAGCGCGGTGTCGTCGAGCGCACGGGCGATACCGAAATCGATCAACCGCGGCCCGTCCAACGCCAACAAAATGTTCGCCGGCTTCACATCACGATGCACCAACCCCGCACCATGCACCGCCACCAACGCCTCCGCGACCATCCCCCCCAACGCCGACACCGCACCCACCGGCAACACCCCACACCCCACCACCGCCTCCTGCAACGACGGACCCGCCACGAACGGCGTCACCAACCACGGCCGCACCGCCCCCACATCCGCATCCGTCACCGCCACAGCCCACCGACTCACCACCCGACGAGCCGCCCCCACCTCCCGCACAAAACGCTCACGAAACCCCACATCACCCGCAAACTCCGCCTGCACAAGCTTCAACGCAACCAAACCACCACCAACAGAACGCCCCAAATACACCACCCCCATCCCACCCGCACCCAACCGCCCCAACAACCGATAACCCCCCACCCACACGGGATCACCCACACCCAGGGGCTTCACAGCTGCCCGATCACGCCGACCACGTCACCGAGGAACCTGAACCCGCCGCCCTCGACGCGGTGGAGGAACATCCCGCTGTTCTCCCTGGTGATGTGGAACCGTCCGGTCTTCCCGTCGATCTCCAAACGCTTGGTGATACCGGGGCGGTCGGCCCTGCGCAGCCGCTCCAGCAGGCGTTCCCGGTCGATGGCGGTGTCACCGGACGAAGCGCGCGGGGAGGGCCTGCCGCTGGACGAAGCGGCCGGGGAGCCGCCGCCACCGGCGATGTCGCGCAGGCTGTCGGCCACCAGGCCGACGACGTCGTAGGCCTCCGCCGCGTACGGGGCGGGCGGCGCGCCGAAGCGCCGGCGGTGGGCTGCGGCGAACGTCGCCGCCTCGCCCTTCGCTGTCGCGTCAATGGTGGCGGAGGTGATCAGCCACCCCTCGGCCGCGTCGCCCGCCCGCTCCAGGAAGCGTGGGTCGAGGGCGAGTTCGGTCGCGATGCGCGGGCCGGTGAATCGCCGCCTGCGCAGCTCCTTCGCCACACTCGCGGCCGCGGCCCAGGACCCGGTGAACACCACCGAGTCCACCTTCTCCGCCAGCATGTGAGCGACCACGGGAGCGAAGTCCTCGGTACCGGCGGGCACCACCCGCGGAACCACTTCCTGCTTCTTCCGCAGGGCGGTGAGCGCGATCTGGGTGATCTGCTGGCTGTAGAGGTCGACGGTCCGGTCGGTGATCACACCGGTTCGGCCGATGTCGGACGCCGCCTCGCCGTAGAGACCGATCGCCCACCCCTGACCGCCGGTGGTGGGGCGGGTGTGCAGATAGGTCGCGTGCGGGGTGACGCTGGAGAAGTTCACCTGGGCGGAGACCGAGAGCAACGGCAGCAGCGCCTCGTCGTACACCCCGACGACCGCGCTGACGGCCTCGTCCGTGGTCGGCCCGATCACGGCGAGCACAGAACGGTCGGCGGCGAACTCCTCCGCCACGCGCACCGCTCGCTCCGGGCCGTCGGCGTCGTCGAGAGCCCTGACCTTCAGCCGGAACGGCTGACCCTCACGGGCGTTGAACTCGGCTACGGCCAGCTCCACGCCGCGCTGCTGTGCGCGCCCTGCCCGGCGGTGCTCGCCGGTCAGGGCGGCCTGCACCCCGATCGTGTACGTGCGTGGGGCACCGCTGTCCGCGCCCGTGGTGGCGCCGGGCGACCGCAGCAGCGTCCACGCGCCCAGCCCGCCCCCGGCGGCCAGCACCACGCCACCCGAGACAACGGTCAGAAAGCGGCGACGGCTGGGCCCGGCGGGGGTCGGGCCGTCCACGCCCCTGGTGATCTCGGCCGCCTGCGCCGCCCGTTCGGCCGTGGCCCGCTCACTCCCTCCGGACACCGCGCCACCGTCGACGGGCACCGCGCCACCGTCGACGGGCGCCGCCGGGTCGACGGTGGTGCGCTCGACGTCGGGCAGGGCGAGCATGGCGGCGGCCCGCTCCGCGACCAGTTGGGTCACCTGCTCCGGCAGCCAGGCCGCCACCTCGCCCTGTGGCGTGTCCTGCGCCCACTCGGTGACGATGTCCGCCGGGCCGGGCCGGGCCTTCGGGTCCTTGGCCAGGCACCGTTCCAGCAGGGGGCGCAGCTCCTGCGGCACCCCGTCGAGGTCCGGCGCGTCGTGCACCGTGCGGTACAGCATGGCCTCGGGAGCTCCGCTGCCGAACGGGGGTCGTCCGGTCGCCGCGTAGGCCAGGACGCAGCCCAGCGAGAAGACGTCACTGGGCGGGCCGATCACGTCGGCGTCCGCCCGCGCCTGCTCGGGGGAGAGAAAGCCAGGCGACCCGACCACCACATCGGTCGAGGTGAGCGCGGTGTCGTCGAGCGCACGGGCGATACCGAAATCGATCAACCGCGGCCCGTCCAACGCCAACAAAATGTTCGCCGGCTTCACATCACGATGCACCAACCCCGCACCATGCACCGCCACCAACGCCTCCGCGACCATCCCCCCCAACGCCGACACCGCACCCACCGGCAACACCCCACACCCCACCACCGCCTCCTGCAACGACGGACCCGCCACAAACGGCGTCACCAACCACGGCCGCACCGCCCCCACATCCGCATCCGTCACCGCCACAGCCCACCGACTCACCACCCGACGAGCCGCCCCCACCTCCCGCACAAAACGCTCACGAAACCCCACATCACCCGCAAACTCCGCCTGCACAAGCTTCAACGCAACCAAACCACCACCAACAGAACGCCCCAAATACACCACCCCCATCCCACCCGCACCCAACCGCCCCAACAACCGATAACCCCCCACCCACGCCGGATCACCCACACCCAACGGCTCCATCAGAGACTCCCCGTCGTCATCGTCCCGGCTGTCCCGGCCCCGCCTGCCCCTACGGCTGCCGACGCGTCCACCTGCGCGGGCATGGCGCCCGGCCGGACCGCC
Source organism: Streptomyces durocortorensis (assembly GCF_031760065.1). Taxonomy (NCBI): domain Bacteria; kingdom Bacillati; phylum Actinomycetota; class Actinomycetes; order Kitasatosporales; family Streptomycetaceae; genus Streptomyces; species Streptomyces sp. C11-1. The sequence goes on along the minus strand of NZ_CP134500.1, from coordinate 4,528,148 downwards.
CCCGCCCGTAAGGCCGTTGTCGCCCGCGCGGTCATCGCAGCTCCCTCCGGACGTCGGTGAGCATGCTGCCCAGCGCCCCGGAGCCCGTGGCGCTGACGGTCTTCGCGTCGTAGCCGTCGGCGCCCTTGACCGACACCGCGAACACCACGGAGCCGACGCGGTTCGCCGCCCAGAGGTAGGGGTGTGGGCCGCCGTGCACGTCATCCGTGTACCGGCCGACCTCCAAGATGTGGTCCTCGGCGTCGAGGAAGACCGGCTTCTCCCCCAGTGATGCGAGTGAGGTGACGCGTTCGCCACGCCGGGGCCGCTGGTCGGGGCAGCGCAGGGCGTCCTCCAGGAACGTCGCCATCGCCGCGTCGGCGTGCGCGGTGGTCCGGTAGACGGTGACATGAGCGGTCACCCGCAGCGGCCCCCTGCCGGAACCGTCACCGGGCGCCTCGCTCGACCGCGACAGCCCGGCCAGTACCTCGTGCGGCAGGGCCTCGCGCTGCCAGCGGCAGGACCGGTCCAGCACCGGCACGGTCCGCGGTGCGCTCTCGTAGGGGCTCTGCCGGACGAAGTCGGCACCGAGCACGTCGGGTTCGGCGGCGACGGCACGAGCGAGCGCCAGGGCCTCCTCGAACGTGCCCGGCAGGCTTTCAGGGGCGGGCGGCTCCGCCGACCCCGACGGTTGCGGATTCTTGCTCCCGGGTAACGGCACAGACGTCCCCGAGTCACCCCCCGCCCCGGCGGAAGGTGCCGCCGCTCCCCCGTCACCCGGCCTGTCCGCCCCACCGGACGAGCACCCCACCACCAGCGTGATCACGGCCACGGCTGCACCGGCGCAGCGGGCCCCCCGTCGACGAGCCACCGTCGCTCCTCCCGATGCGCAACTGAGGCAGACGCTCTCCCCGCCTCGCCATCGTCCCACTGAGAAGCACGCGTTGAGGGCGGAACGCGGTTCCCGCGGCTCCGTCCGGTGGCGTCAACGCTCTGCCGTACCGATCCGCCCCGCGGCTGCCCGCGTGCGGGCCAGCGCCCTACACGGAACGGGGCGACCCCACGCGGGCGCCCCGTTCATCCGCACGCGGGCGGCCCCACACGGGGCAACCGTCGGCCACGTGTGCCCGCCCTCTCGGCCGACCCGTCCCGCGCCGGCCGGTGGGCGCCGGCTCGCGGGCTCAGCCGAGCGCCGACTTCACCACATCGGCCAGCCGGCCCGCCACCGCGCGCGCCTGCTCGATGTCGGCGGCCTCGACCATGACCCGTACCAGCGGCTCCGTACCCGACTGGCGCAGCAGTACGCGCCCGGAGGAGCCCAGCTCGCGCTCCGCCTCGGCGACCGCCGCGGCCAGCTCGGGCGAGGTGGTCACCCGGGACTTGTCGACGTCCGGGACGTTGATGAGCACCTGCGGGAGGCGCTGCATGACCCCGGCCAGTTCGGCGAGGCTGCGGCCGGTGGCGGCGACCCGGGCCGCCAGCATCAGGCCGGTCAGGGTGCCGTCGCCGGTCGTGGCGTGGTCCAGGACGATGACGTGGCCGGACTGCTCGCCGCCCAGCGCGAAGCCCTCGGCCTTCATGGACTCCAGGACGTACCGGTCCCCGACCGCCGTCTGGACGAGCCGGATGCCCTCGCGCTCCATGGCGATCTTGAAGCCGAGGTTCGACATCACGGTGCCGACAACGGTGTCCTTGCGCAGCTGCCCGGCCTCCCGCATCGCGAGGGCCAGAACAGCGAGGATCTGGTCGCCGTCGACCTCCTCGCCGGTGGCGTCCACGGCGAGGCAGCGGTCGGCGTCGCCGTCGTGCGCGATGCCGAGGTCGGCACCGTGCTCGACGACGGCCGCGCGCAGGAGGTCCAGGTGGGTCGAGCCGCAGCCGTCGTTGATGTTCAGGCCGTCCGGGTCGGCCCCGATGGTGACGACCTCGGCACCGGCTCGCGCGAACGCCTCGGGCGAGACCCGGGCGGCGGCGCCGTGCGCCTCGTCCAGGACGACCTTCAGCCCGTCGAGCCGGTTGGGCAGGACGCCGATGAGGTGGGCGACGTACCGGTCGAAGCCTTCCATGTAGTCGGTGACCCGACCCACGCCCGCGCCGGTCGGACGGCTCCACGGCTCACCGGTGCGGTGCTGCTCGTAGACCGTCTCGATCCGGTCCTCCAGCTCGTCGGCCAGCTTGTGGCCGCCGCGCGCGAAGAACTTGATGCCGTTGTCCGGCATGGCGTTGTGGCTGGCGGAGAGCATGACGCCGATGTCCGCGCCGAGCGCGCCGGTGAGATGCGCCACGGCGGGCGTCGGCAGCACGCCCACGCGCAGCACGTCCACCCCGGCGCTGGCCAGGCCCGCCACGACGGCGGCCTCCAGAAACTCCCCGGATGCCCGCGGATCCCGTCCGACCACGGCGGTCGGGCGATGGCCCGCGAAGGTTCCCGCCTCGGCGAGTACGTGCGCCGCGGCGACCGACAGTCCGAGCGCGAGCTCAGCCGTCAGATCGGCGTTGGCCACACCGCGTACTCCGTCCGTACCGAAGAGTCGTCCCACTGGTGTCCTCCGAGAGTGCTCCGAAACCACAAACCACAGCAAAGCAAAGCAAATGAGTGCCACGAAGAATGCAAAAAGGCAGGTCGGATGGCGTGACACGACCGACCTGAGAGAGGTGCGCGGCGGCGCTCACCGGCCTGCCGTCCCGTGCGGGCCGATGAACGTCTCATGCCGTTATACGCCCGCGAGGGCCGATAAACGAACGCCCCAGCAGCACGGAGTGTGCCGCCGGGGCGAACGTGACAGTCGAGCAGGCGCGATATTTAGCGCTTGCTGTACTGCGGGGCCTTACGGGCCTTCTTGAGACCGGCCTTCTTGCGCTCGACCGCACGGTCGTCGCGGGAGAGGAAGCCGGCCTTCTTCAGCGTGGCGCGGTTGTTGTCCACGTCCGCCTCGTTCAGCGCGCGGGCCACGCCGAGGCGCAGGGCACCGGCCTGACCGGAGACGCCGCCACCCGAGATGCGGGCGATGACGTCGTAGCGGCCGTCGAGCTCAAGCACCTTGAAGGGCTCGTTGACTTCCTGCTGGTGCACCTTGTTGGGGAAGTAGTCCTCAAGGGTGCGACCGTTGATCTTCCACTTGCCGGTGCCCGGAACGATCCGGACGCGGGCGATGGCGTTCTTGCGACGGCCCAGGCCGGCCGCGGGCTGCGGGTCACCGAAGCGGCCCGCGAGGGACTCGCTGGTGTACTCGCCCTCGACGGGCACCTCCGACTCGAAGGTGGTCACCTCGGCGAAGGTCTCTTCGCCCTCGGTGCCCACCGTGTCGCCGGTGGTCGTCTCAACAGTGGTCTCGGCCACGATTCTCCTCAGATCTTTCTGTATGTCTTTGGGGGTGGCCGGAACTACTGCGCGACCTGGGTGATCTCGAACGGGACCGGCTGCTGAGCAGCGTGCGGGTGCTGGTCGCCCGCGTAGACCTTGAGCTTCGAGAGCATCTGACGGCCCAGGCTGTTCTTGGGGATCATGCCCTTGATGGCCTTCTCGACGGCCTTCTCGGGGTTCTTCGAGAGGAGCTCGTCGTAGCGCACCGAACGGAGACCGCCCGGGAAGCCCGAGTGGCGGTACGCCATCTTCTGGGTCTTCTTGTTGCCGGAGAGGTGAACCTTCTCGGCGTTGATGATGATGACGAAGTCGCCCATGTCCATGTGGGGGGCGTAGATCGCCTTGTGCTTGCCTCGGAGGAGGTTCGCGGCCGTGGTGGCCAGACGGCCCAGGACGATGTCCTGAGCGTCAATGATGTGCCACTGGCGAGTGACATCGCCGGGCTTGGGGCTGTACGTACGCACTTCGTAGCCTTCGCTTCTTCAGTGGATGGGGTCCATACACACGACACCTCTGAAGCGATCATGCAGCTGGGGCACACAATGCCGGGAACACCGCCCGTATGCGAGCCACTGGTAACTGCTCCAGAGAACCTACGCAATGGCCTTCGCATGAGAACGACGCAGCCAATACGTATAACAATCGTCGACACTACCCGCCCCGCCCCGGATGGGTCAAAACGCGCCGACCTCCGAGGTCACCGCGCCCGCTGCACCCTCCGCTCGTCCCACACCGGCTCCACCGTCTCCCGGACCACCCCGTCCGAGCCGAAGACCAGATACCGGTCGAAGGACTTCGCGAACCACCGGTCGTGCGTGACGGCCATCACCGTGCCGTCGTACACCTCCAGGCCGTCCTGCAACGCCTCCGCCGACTCCAGGTCCAGGTTGTCCGTCGGCTCGTCCAGGAGCAGCGCGGTGGTGCCCGCCAGCTCCAGGAGCAGGATCTGGAACCGTGCCTGCTGCCCGCCGGACAGCCGCTCGAAGGCCTGGTCACCCTGCCGCTCCAGCTCGTACCGGCGCAGCACCCCCATCGCCCCGCCCCGGTCCTTGGCATGCTCCGACCAGAGGATCTCCACCAGCGTCCTGCCCAGCAGCTCCGGGTGCGCGTGCGTCTGGGCGAAGTGGCCCGGCACGACCCGCGCCCCGAGCTTCCACTCCCCCGTGTGCGCCACCGGCTCCCCCGCCAGCAGCCGCAGGAAGTGCGACTTGCCCGACCCGTTGGAGCCGAGGACCGCGACCCGCTCCCCGTAGTAGATCTCCAGGTCGAACGGCTTCATCAGGCCGGTCAGCTCCAGGCCCTTGCAGGTCACCGCCCGCACCCCGGTCCGCCCGCCGCGCAGCCGCATCCTGATGTCCTGCTCGCGCGGCGGCTCCGGCGGCGGGCCCGCCTCCTCGAACTTCTTGAAGCGGGTCTGCATCGCGTGGTAGCGGTTGGCCATGTCGGGGCTGTTCGCCGCCTGCTGCCGCATCCGCAGGACGAGCGCCTTCAGCCGGGCGTGCTCCTCCTGCCAGCGCCGCAGCAGCTCCTCGAACCGCGCGAACCGCTCCTTGCGCGCCTGGTGGTACGTGGCGAAGCCGCCACCGTGCACCCATACGTCGCTGCCCGCCGCGCTCGGCTCGACGCTGACGATCTTCTCGGCGGCCCGGGAGAGCAGCTCCCGGTCGTGGGAGACGAAGAGGACCGTCTTACGGGTCTCCTTCAGCTTCTCCTCCAGCCACCGCTTGCCCGGCACGTCCAGATAGTTGTCCGGCTCGTCGAGCAGCAGCACCTCGTCGGGCCCGCGCAGCAGCGCCTCCAGCACCAGCCGCTTCTGCTCACCGCCGCTGAGCGTGCGCACCTCGCGCCACTGCGCCTTCTCGTACGGGACGCCCAGCGCGGCCGTCGTGCACATGTCCCAGACCGTCTCGGCCTCGTAGCCGCGCGCCTCGGCCCAGTCGCTCAGCGCCTGCGCGTACGCCATCTGCGCGGCCTCGTCGTCGACGGTGAGGATCTTCTCCTCGGCCGCGTCGACCGCCTTCGCCGCCTCCCGGACGCGCGGCTGGGAGACGGAGACCAGGAGGTCCCGTACGGTCCGCTCGTCCCGCACCGAGCCCACGAACTGCGGCATCACCCCCAGCCCGCCGCTCACCGAGACCGAGCCGCCGTGCGGCTGGAGCTCCCCCGCCAGCAGCCGCAGCAGCGTCGTCTTCCCCGCCCCGTTCGCCCCGACGAGGGCGACGACGGCTCCGTCGGCCACCCGGAACGAGGCGTCGCCGAGCAGCACCCGCCCGTCCGGTAGGTAGTACTCCAGGTGGCCCGCTTCGAGATGTCCCATACCGAGCATTGTCACGGTCGGCGAAGCCCTGGCCCAACCGGATTATCAAAGCCCTAAACTGCGCGCATGAGCTTTGGGCAAGGGGGGGCCTCCTGGGGGCCCGGGGGCGGCGGAACTCCGGACTGGGCGGCGCTGGCGGAGGAGTCCGCGGCGCGCTCCCGCCGCAGGAAACTGATGATGATCGGCGGCGGCGTGGTCGCCACCGTGGCGATCGGCGCGATCGTGACGACGGCCGTCGTCACCACGAACGGCGGCGGCAAGGGCGACTCCGACAAGAGCGCGAGCCGACTGCCCGCCCCCGCCGACCTGCCCGAGGACACCTCGGCGCCCGCGCCCTCCTTCTCCTCGGTCGCGCCGCCGCCCCCGCCGGACCCCAAGGACTACATATCCAGCGCCGCCAAGGACAAGGCGCCGATCACCGTCGACGGCTTCTTCCCCGGCAAGAAGCTCACCATGGGCGACCGCGTCCACCTCAAGGGCGCGACGAACCGCACCACGAACTGCGCGTCGGGCACCCAGGGCGCCCTCGGCGCGATCCTCGCGAACAACGGCTGCCGGCAGCTCATCCGCGCCACCTACCGCAAGGACGGGGTGGCCGTCACCGTCGGCATCGCCGTCTTCGACACGGAGTCCCGCGCGAAGAAGACCGTCGACCAGGCCGAGGGCGGCCTCGCCTCGCTCAGCGGCGGAGGCGTCGACACCTTCTGCCGCGGCGGCACGGTCTGCCGGCGCACCACCAACTCCTACGGCCGGTACGCCTACTTCACCGTCGGCGGCTTCCTCGACGGCAAGCGGGTCACCACCGCGGACAAGAACGTGTTCTCGGTCGGCGACGACCTCACGGACTTCACCTTCCGCCAGATCCACCGCCGCGGCCAGCTCCAGGCCTCCCAGGCTGCCGCGGACCCCAACGGCTGACCGCCCGCGGAAGAACGCCGACTCCCGGGCGCGGGCCCGGGAGTTCACCGCTCAGCAGCACCCCGCCCCCGGCAACGTCCGCACGTTCCGCGCCTCTTCGGCCCGGGCCGCCAGCAAATCGTCCGCCGGGTAAGCCACTTCCTCCAGCGTCAGCCCGTGCGGCCGCACCACGTGCACCCCGGGGTCGCGCACCTTCGCCGCGAGCACCTCGGCGGGCCAGTCGGCCGGACGCCGCCCGTCGCCCACGAACAGCGCCGCCCCGATCAGCGCCCGCACCATGTTGTGGCAGAACGCGTCCGCCTGCACGGTCGCGGTCAGGACCCCGGAAGCCTCCTCCCGTACCCAGCTGAACTTCTGGAGCGTACGGATGGTGGTCGCACCCTCGCGCTTCTTGCAGTACGCCGCGAAGTCGTGCTCCCCGACCATCGGCGTGGCCGCCTCGTTCATCGCGTCCACGTCCAACGGCCGCTCGTGCCACAGCACATGGCCCCGGACCAGCGGATCGACCCCGCCGGGCCGGTCGCCGACCCGGTAGGCGTAACGCCGCCAGAGCGCGGAGAAGCGGGCGTTGAACCCCGCAGGGGCCGGGGCCGCCCGCCAGATCCGTACATCCCGGGGCAGCCGCCCCGCCAGCCGTCGCAGCAGCTTCTCCTCGTGCTCGGCCCACACCTCCTCCGGCAGGTCCACGTGGGCCACCTGGCCGCGCGCGTGCACCCCGGCGTCGGTGCGGCCCGCCACCGTCAGGTCGTACGTCACGGCCGACCGGGTCACGGTCCGCAGCGCGTCCTCGATCTCCCCCTGCACCGTGCGCCGACCGGTCTGCTTCGCCCAGCCGGAGAAGTCCTTGCCGTCGTAGGACAGGTCCAGCCGCACCCGTACGAAACCGGGCTCCGCCTCGTCACTCACCGCGTCATCCTCTCAACTCCCCTGGTCAGCAGAACGGGCCCGCACCGCCCCGAAGGGTGATGCGGGCCCGTCCAGTGGTCGCTAAGACGCTCAGGCGTCCTTCGACTCCGCGTCGTCGGCCTTCTCGACGGCCTCGGCGTCGGCCGCGGGGGCCTCGTCCTTCTTGAGGGCGTCTTCCTTGACCGCGCGCTTCGTGGCGGCCTCGGCCTCACCGGTGGCCTGCTGGGCCACGGTCAGCGCCTCGACCAGCTCGATGACCGCCATCGGGGCGTTGTCGCCACGACGGTTGCCGATCTTGGTGATACGGGTGTAACCACCGGGGCGGTTCTCGTACCGGGGAGCGATCTCGGTGAAGAGCGTGTGGACGACGCTCTTGTCCGTGATCGTCTGGAGCACCAGGCGACGGTTGTGGATGTCGCCCTTCTTCGCCTTGGTGACGAGGCGCTCGGCGACCGGACGCAGGCGGCGGGCCTTGGCCTCGGTCGTCGTGATGCGGCCGTGCTCGAACAGCGACTTCGCCAGGTTGGCGAGGAGCAGACGCTCGTGCGCGGCGCTGCCGCCCAGACGGGCACCCTTTGCGGGACGCGGCATGGTGATTCTCCTTGTGTGCTGCACCGGCCGTATCAGGTACCGGTGTCAGTTCCCGTGAGGCGGACGCCTCCCGGAAGTCGTACGCGCCGACCGGGCTCGATGTCTCAAGCCCACCCGGCTTTCGCCGGACATCAGCCGAAACCGAGCCCGTCCGGCGATTGAGGACAAAGCCTCAGCCCCGGCCCGGAGGCACCCTCAGAACCGGGCACCTCCAGCCGGGAGGCGATCAGTACTGCTCGGTCTCCACGAAACCGGCGTCCGCGTCGTCGTCGGCGCCGAAGGCGTCGGCGGCGGCGGTCGGGTCGAAGCCGGGAGGCGAGTCCTTCAGCGCGAGGCCCATACCGGCCAGCTTCGCCTTGACCTCGTCGATCGACTTCGCACCGAAGTTGCGGATGTCGAGCAGGTCCGCCTCGGAACGGGCCACGAGCTCACCCACGGAGTGGATGCCCTCGCGCTTGAGGCAGTTGTACGAACGGACCGTGAGCTCCAGCTCCTCGATCGGCAGAGCCAGATCGGCGGCGAGCGCGGCGTCCGTCGGGGACGGGCCCATGTCGATGCCCTCGGCGTCGATGTTGAGCTCGCGCGCCAGACCGAACAGCTCGACCAGGGTCTTACCGGCCGACGCCATGGCGTCACGGGGACGCATGGCCTGCTTGGTCTCGACGTCGACGATCAGCTTGTCGAAGTCGGTGCGCTGCTCGACACGGGTCGCCTCGACCTTGTACGTGACCTTGAGCACCGGCGAGTAGATGGAGTCGACCGGAATCCGGCCGATCTCCTGGCCGACCTGCTTGTTCTGGACGGCGGAGACGTAGCCGCGACCGCGCTCGACGGTCAGCTCCATCTCCAGCTTGCCCTTGCCGTTGAGCGTGGCGAGAACGAGGTCGGGGTTGTGCACCTCGACACCGGCCGGGGGCGCGATGTCGGCGGCGGTGACCAGACCCGGGCCCTGCTTGCGCAGGTACATCACGACCGGCTCGTCGTGCTCCGAGGAGACGACGAGCTGCTTGATGTTGAGGATGAGGTCGGTGACGTCCTCCTTGACGCCCGGCACGGTGGTGAACTCGTGCAGGACACCGTCGATCCGGATGCTGGTGACAGCGGCACCGGGGATCGAGGAGAGGAGCGTACGGCGGAGGGAGTTGCCGAGGGTGTAACCGAAGCCCGGCTCCAGCGGCTCGATCACGAACCGGGAGCGGAACTCGTCGACGACCTCTTCGGTCAGCGACGGACGCTGAGCGATAAGCATGTGGTGATCCTTCAGTCGTGGGCACCCACTATTTGATGCCCGACAGATGTAACAAGGGTACGGGCGGTGCGCCCCATATGAGGCGCACCGCCCGGACCCGGCGCTACTGACGCACGGCCGTCACCGGCCGTCGCGGATCAGACGCGGCGACGCTTCGGCGGACGGCAGCCGTTGTGCGGCGTCGGGGTGACGTCCTGGATCGAACCGACCTCCAGGCCGGTGGCCTGGAGCGAGCGGATCGCGGTCTCACGGCCGGAGCCGGGACCCTTGACGAAGACGTCGACCTTGCGCATGCCGTGCTCCTGCGCGCGGCGGGCGGCCGACTCGGCGGCCATCTGCGCGGCGAAGGGGGTGGACTTGCGCGAGCCCTTGAAGCCGACGTGGCCGGCGGAGGCCCAGGAGATCACGTTGCCCGAGGGGTCCGTGATCGAGACGATGGTGTTGTTGAACGTGCTCTTGATGTGCGCGTGGCCGTGAGCGACGTTCTTCTTTTCCTTGCGACGCACCTTCTTGGCTGCGCCCTGACGACCCTTGGGGGGCATGTCTTGACTCCAGATGGAGAGGGGAGGTGATCGGTCCTACAGCGAAGACCGCTGGTTGCTGCGGTGGTCCGGCGAACCGGATTACGCAGTGCGTCCGCTGAGGACTACTTCTTGCCCGGCTTCTTCTTACCGGCGATGGCGCGACGCGGGCCCTTGCGGGTACGCGCGTTCGTGCTGGTGCGCTGACCGTGGACCGGCAGACCACGGCGGTGACGAATGCCCTGGTAGCAGCCGATCTCGATCTTGCGGCGGATGTCGCCCTGGACCTCGCGGCGGAGGTCACCCTCGGTGCGGAGGTTGGCGTCCACGTACTCGCGGATCTTGACGAGGTCTTCCTCGGCAAGGTCGCGGACGCGGGCGTCCGGGTTCACGCCTGTGCTGGCGAGGATCTCCTTGGACCGGGTGCGCCCGATACCGAAGACGTAGGTGAGGGCAACCTCCACGCGCTTTTCGCGCGGGATGTCAACACCTGAAACGCGTGCCATTCAATGGCTCCAGTTGTTAGATCGGGGGTCTTCCGCAGTGCCACTCCCGACCGCCGACCGCTCCCGTGGAGCAGTGGTACGTCCGGGTCCCCGGCCCCCGCCGGAGGTGTCGTCAGCCGTGGCTTGGACGGGCTCTGCGTATGTACGAATTACGTGCGTCGCGCGAAGAACTGCGAGATGCAGGCGGTCGTGCGTCAGCCCTGGCGCTGCTTGTGGCGCAGGTTGTCGCAGATGACCATGACCCGACCGTGACGGCGGATCACCTTGCACTTGTCGCAGATCTTCTTGACGCTCGGCTTGACCTTCATGGGATGTCAGGTTCTCCGGGTCAGTGCCATCACCCGCCGAAACGGGGTGCCGGCAAGATCTACTTGTAGCGGTAGACGATCCGGCCACGCGTCAGGTCGTACGGAGAGAGCTCCACCACGACCCGGTCATCCGGGAGAATACGGATGTAGTGCATCCGCATCTTGCCGCTGATGTGCGCCAGGACCTTGTGACCGTTCTGGAGCTCCACCTTGAACATTGCGTTCGGGAGGGACTCGATCACGGTGCCCTCAATCTCGATGGCACCTTGCTTCTTGGCCACGCTTCGCCTTTCGAATCGGCTACCTTGATCGACTCTCGCGATCCCTTGTCCTACCTGCGGACACACGGATGCACCAGAGCCGACGAGTCAGTCTACGTCAGCGGACTCCAAAAGACGAATCCGTCAAGTTTGCCCAGCTGGAATGATCCTTAGACCTCCCGCAGGGGTCACATCAGCCCAGGGGGTCCGGAGCCGCCTCGATTCCGTACTCCGCGAGCTTCGCCCTGCCGCAGTCCGGGGCGGTCAGGACCAGCGGCCCCTGCTCGGTCAGCGCGATGGAGTGCTCCCAGTGCGAGGACCAGGTGCCGTCCGTCGTGATGACCGTCCAGTCGTCGCCCAGGGTCTCCGTCTGCGCCGTGCCGAGCGAGACCATGGGCTCGATCGCCAGGCAGACGCCCGGGACCAGCTTGATGCCCTTGCCGCGCTTGCGGGAGACGTAGTTCAGCAGGTGCGGGTCCATGTGCATCTCGGTGCCGATGCCGTGGCCGCCGAAGTCCTCGATGATCCCGTACTTCCCGGTCGCCGGGCGGGGCTGGCGGCGGATGTAGGTCTCGATCGCCCTGGAGATGTCGACGAGGCGGTTGTTCGCCTTCATCGCGGCGATCCCGGCCCACATCGACTCCTCGGTCACCCGGGAGAGCTCGACCAGCTCCGGAGCGTGACCGATGCCCACGAAGGCGGTGTACGCGGCATCGCCGTGCCAGCCGTCCACGATGGCCCCGGCGTCGATCGAGATGATGTCGCCGTCCTTGAGGACCGTCTTCTCGTCCGGGATGCCGTGGACGACGACCTCGTTGACCGAGGTGCAGATGGTCGCGGGGAACCCGCCGTACCCGAGGAAGTTCGACTTCGCTCCGTGGTCGGCGATCACCTTGCGGGCCACCTGGTCCAGGTCCTTGGTGGTGGCCCCGGGAACGGCCGCCTCACGGGTGGCGGCGTGAATGGCAGCGACCACCAGGCCCGCCTCGCGCATCTTCGCGATCTGCTCGGGGGTCTTGATCTGCACCATTGCTCGGCGCCTCTCTGCATCGACGGTGACGGGTACGGCTGGGGCTGCGGCGTATTCAACGATACGGGCGCAAGCAGTCGGCCGCGGCGCCCTGAGGCGCCGCGGCCGGCTTGCACAGCGGGTGGTACGGGGGCGCTCAGCCCTCGGAGGGCTTGTTCAGCGCCTCCATCGCGCGGGCGGTCACCTCGGTGACCTTGCCGAGCGCGGAGATGGTCACCACCAGACCCTGGGCCCGGTAGTAGTCGATGATCGGCTCGGTCTGCGAGTGGTAGACCTCCAGCCGGGTCCGGACCGTCTCCTCGCTGTCGTCGTCCCGCTGGTACAGCTCGCCGCCGCAGGTGTCACAGACACCTTCGGTCTTCGGCTTGTTGTACGTCGCGTGGAAGACGTGCGCGCTGTCGTTGCGGCAGATGCGGCGGCCCGCGATCCGCTTCACGACCTCATCCTCGGGGACCTCCAGGTCGAGGACCGCGTCGAGCTTCACGCCCTCGTCCTTGAGCATCACGTCAAGGGCTTCGGCCTGACCCACGTTCCGCGGGAAGCCGTCCAGCAGGAAGCCGTTCACGGCGTCCGGCTGGGACATGCGGTCCTTGGCCATCCCGATGGTGACCTCGTCCGGCACCAGCTGACCCGCGTCCATGTAGGCACGGGCCTGCTTGCCAAGGTCGGTGCCCTGGCTGATGTTGGCGCGGAAGAGGTCGCCCGTGGAGATGTGCGGAATCGACAGGTTCTCGGCAAGGTACGCAGCCTGCGTTCCCTTGCCGGCACCCGGAGGCCCGACGAGGACGATTCGCATCAGCGGAGGAACCCTTCGTAATTGCGCTGCTGGAGCTGACTCTCGATCTGCTTCACGGTTTCCAGACCCACACCCACGATGATGAGGATGCTCGTCCCGCCGAACGGGAAGTTCTGGTTCGCACCGCCGAAGCCTGCCAACGCCATCGTCGGCACCAGAGCGATCAGGCCCAGGTACAGCGAGCCCGGCCAAGTGATCCTGTTGAGCACGTAGCTCAGATACTCGGCAGTAGGTCGACCTGCCCGGATACCCGGGATGAAGCCACCATACTTCTTCATGTTGTCGGCGACCTCGTCGGGGTTGAACGAGATGGCCACGTAGAAGAAGGCGAAGAACACGATGAGTACGAAGTACGTCGCGATGTAATACGGGTGGTCACCCGTCACGAAGTTGTCCTGGATCCAGGTCGCCCAGCCCGCCTGGGAGTTGGAGAACTGGACGATCAGCGCCGGGATGTAGAGCAGCGACGAGGCGAAGATGACGGGAATCACACCCGCCTGGTTCACCTTCAGCGGGATGTACGTGGACGTACCGCCGTAGGACCGGCGTCCGATCATGCGCTTCGCGTACTGCACCGGGATGCGGCGCTGGGCCTGCTCGACGAAGACGACGAGGCCGACCATCACGAAGCCGATGAGGATGACGGTGCCGAACTCGATCCAGCCGTCGGCCAGCTTGCCGCTCTCCTTGATGGCCCACAGGGCGCCGGGGAACGTGGCGGCGATCGAGATGAACATCAGGATCGACATGCCGTTGCCGATGCCGCGGTCGGTGATGAGCTCGCCGAGCCACATCACGGCGGCCGTTCCGGCGGTCATCGTCAGGACCATGATGATCGTGGTGAAGACCGACTTGTCCGCGACGATCTGGTTGGCCACGGAGCAGTTCTGGAACAGCGCCCCGCTCCGGGCGGTGGCGACGAGGCCAGTGCCCTGGAGGATGGCCAGAGCCACCGTCAGATAACGCGTGTACTGCGTGATCTTGGCCGTGCCGGACTGCCCCTCCTTCTTGAGGGCTTCCAGGCGCGGGATCACGACGGTCAGCAGCTGGAGAATGATGCTGGCCGTGATGTACGGCATGATGCCGAGCGCGAAGATGGTGATCTGCAACAGGGCGCCACCGCTGAACATCTGCATCAGACCGAGGAGGCCACCCGAGTCGGCCTGGTCGATGCATTGCTGCACCTTCGCGTAGTCGACCCCGGGAGACGGGATGTGTGCCCCGAGCCGGTAGATCACGATGATGCCGAGCGTGAAGAGCAGCTTCTTGCGCAGGTCGGGCGTCTTGAACGCTCGGGCGAACGCGGTGAACACGGTGCCTCCTGCGACCCCCGCGCTATGCGTCAGAGGCGACGGGTCTGGATGGGACTGGACGGGATCGGATACAAGGCAGCCCTACATCGTAAGGAGGCCACAAAAGATTAACGGCGCCACCCTACCCGGCCCAGCGCTGAGCAGGAAACACGCGCTGCCTCCCGGTGCAGCGCCCATCACCCGCGCCACGCCGGGAAAGAGCGGCGAAGCCATATCAATTGGGACGTCAGCGTCATCGGGCTCCCCCATCACCGGTACAGGCAACACCCGTTCAACCTTTCCCGAGGCTTTACGGTTCCCGTACAGCGGCACGAAAGGCCCGGGCACGCGGAAAAGCCTGGCCGACCGCCTCCGAAGAGGCAGCCGACCAGGCTCAGTTCTGTCCCGCGGCTCAGACGAGCTCGGTGACCGTACCGCCGGCGGCGGTGATCTTCTCCTTGGCGGAGCCGGAGACGGCGTCAACCGAAACCTGCAGTGCCACGGAGATCTCGCCCTGTCCGAGGACCTTGACGAGGTGGTTGTTGCGCACAGCGCCCTTGGCGACCAGGTCGGCCACCGTGACCTCTCCACCCTCGGGGTAGAGCGTCGCGAGCTTGTCCAGGTTCACGACCTGGTACTCCGTGCGGAACGGGTTCTTGAAGCCCTTGAGCTTCGGGAGACGCATGTGGAGGGGCATCTGGCCACCCTCGAAGCGCTCCGGAACCTGGTAACGGGCCTTCGTACCCTTGGTACCACGGCCTGCGGTCTTACCCTTGGACGCCTCACCACGACCCACACGGGTCTTGGCGGTCTTGGCGCCCGGGGCAGGCCGGAGGTTGTGGGCCTTCAGCGGGCTGTTCTCCGCCATGTCAGTCAACCTCCTCAACCGTCACGAGGTGGCGGACGGTGTGCACCATTCCGCGGAACTCGGGGCGGTCCTCCTTGACAACCGAGTCGTTCAGGCGCTTGAGCCCGAGCGAACGCAGGGTGTCGCGGTGGTTCTGCTTGCTGCCGATGTACGACTTCGTCTGCGTGATCTTGAGGCGAGCCATTACGCACCCGCTCCCGCACGTGCACGCAGCAGAGCCGCGGGGGCGACGTCCTCAAGGGGCAGACCACGGCGAGCCGCGATCTCCTCGGGACGCTGCAGGCCCTTGAGGGCCGCCACGGTCGCGTGCACGATGTTGATCGCGTTGTCGGAGCCGAGCGACTTCGACAGGATGTCGTGAACGCCGGCGCACTCCAGAACGGCGCGCACCGGGCCACCGGCGATAACACCGGTACCGGGGGAAGCAGGCTTCAGCAGGACGACGCCCGCAGCCTTCTCGCCCTGGATCGGGTGAGGGATGGTGCCCTGGATGCGGGGGACCTTGAAGAAGTTCTTCTTGGCCTCTTCGACACCCTTGGCGATGGCCGCGGGAACTTCCTTGGCCTTGCCGTATCCGACACCGACGGTGCCGTCACCATCGCCCACCACGACCAGCGCGGTGAAGCTGAAGCGACGACCACCCTTCACAACCTTGGCGACGCGGTTGATCGCGACGACGCGCTCGACGTACGCGGTCTTCTCGGCGGCGCTGGCGCCACCGTCACGGCCCTTCCGGTCCCGCCGCTCGCCGCCACCGGCACCGCTTCCGCGGCGCTGGGGTCCAGCCATTGGATTTACCTCTCTCTGTTACGTCCGCTGTGCGTAGGAACCGGGGCTTAGAACTTCAGCCCGGCTTCACGGGCGGCGTCAGCCAGAGCGGCAATCCGCCCGGCGTACTGGTTACCACCGCGGTCAAACACGACGGCCTCGACGCCTGCAGCCTTGGCACGCTCGGCGACCAGGGCGCCGACCTGCTTGGCCTGGGCGCTCTTGTCGCCCTCGCCACCACGGATCGAGGTGTCCAGGGTCGACGCCGACGCGAGCGTGTGGCCCGCGATGTCGTCGATGACCTGGGCCACGATGTGGCGGTTGGAACGCGTCACGACCAAGCGGGGACGCTCCGGCGAACCGGAGATGTGCTTGCGGACGCGGATGTGCCGCCGCTTGAGAGCGGCACGCTTGTAAGCGTCGCCCTTGGCGATCTTCACACCGTATGCCATGGCTACTTACCAGCCTTTCCGACCTTGCGGCGGATGACCTCGCCCGCGTACTTGACGCCCTTGGCCTTGTACGGGTCGGGCTTCCGCAGCTTGCGGATGTTGGCGGCTACCTCGCCGACCTTCTGCTTGTCGATGCCCTCGACGCTGAGCTTCGTGGGCGACTCGACCTTGAAGGTGATGCCTTCCGGAGCCTCGATGAGGATCGGGTGGCTGTAGCCCAGGGCGAACTCCAGGTTGGAGCCCTTTGCCTGGACGCGGTAACCGACACCGCTGATCTCAAGCGCCTTGGAGTAACCCGCGGTCACGCCGGTGATCATGTTCGCCACCAGCGTGCGGGACAGGCCGTGGAGGGCCTTGTTCTGACGCTCGTCGTTCGGGCGGGTGACGTTGAGAACGCCGTCCTCGCCCTTGGAGACCTCGATCGGCGCGGCGACGGTGTGCGTGAGGGAACCCTTGGGGCCCTTCACCGCGACCGTACGGCCATCGATGGTGACGTCCACACCGGCGGGAACCTGGATGGGGAGCTTGCCGATTCGCGACATGAGCTTTCCTTCCTTTCCCGACTACCAGACGTAGGCGAGGACTTCCCCACCTACGCCCTTCTTGCCTGCCTGCTGGCCGGTCAGGAGACCGTGGGACGTGGAGATGATCGCCACGCCCAGGCCGCCGAGGACCTTCGGCAGGTTGGTGGACTTCGCGTAAACACGCAGACCCGGCTTCGAGATCCGCTTGATGCCGGCGATCGAGCGCTCGCGGTTCGGGCCGAACTTCAGCTCAAGGACGAGGTTCTTGCCGACCTCGGCGTCCTCGACCTTCCAGCCGGTGATGAAGCCCTCCTGCTGGAGGATCTCCGCGATGTGCGACTTGATCTTGCTGTGCGGCATCACGACGGAGTCGTGGTACGCCGAGTTCGCGTTACGCAGACGCGTGAGCATGTCTGCGATGGGATCAGTCATGGTCATGAATTGGCCTTCGGCCTCTCTCGCCGGGGTTTCCTGTATGCACCATCCCTCTCCCCACTCAGTGGCGGGACGGGTGCGGTGCGGGGACCTACGGCGTAGTAAGTCGGTCTTGGGCGGCAGGCGCCCAACCCTTCAAGCCTACGGCATGAAAGGCGGGGCTCCTGCCGACCAGATGCTTACCGAGAGTCTCCGGGTACTTCCAACGCCCAGGGGGCGAAGGAGAGTTACCAGGAGCTCTTGGTCACGCCCGGCAGCTCGCCACGGTGAGCCATCTCACGAAGGCACACGCGGCAGAGGCCGAACTTGCGGTAGACGGAGTGGGGCCGGCCGCAGCGCTGGCAGCGGGTGTACCCGCGAACGCCGAACTTCGGCTTACGGGCGGCCTTAGCGATCAGAGCCTTCTTCGCCACGGTCAGTTCTCCTTGAACGGGAAGCCGAGGTGACGAAGGAGGGCACGACCCTCGTCGTCGTTGGTCGCCGTGGTGACCACGGTGATGTCCATGCCCCGGACCCGGTCGATCTTGTCCTGGTCGATCTCGTGGAACATGACCTGCTCCGTGAGACCGAAGGTGTAGTTGCCACGGCCGTCGAACTGCTTCGGCGACAGACCACGGAAGTCACGGATACGCGGCAGCGCGAGCGACAGCGTACGGTCCAGGAACTCCCACATCCGGTCACCGCGGAGGGTGACGTGGCAGCCGATCGGCTGGCCCTCGCGCAGCTTGAACTGCGCGATGGACTTGCGGGCCTTGGTGACGGCCGGCTTCTGACCGGTGATCGTGGTGAGGTCGCGGACGGCCCCGTCGATCAGCTTGGAGTCGCGGGCGGCGTCGCCCACACCCATGTTGACCACGATCTTGACCAGACCGGGAACCTGCATGACGTTCTCGTACGAGAACTCCTCACGCAGCTTGCCGGCGATTTCCTCGCGGTAGCGCGTCTTGAGACGCGGCGCAGTGGTGGCAGTCATCAGATGTCCTCACCGGTCCGCTTGGCAACGCGGATCTTGTTGCCCTCGTCGTCAAAGCGGTAGCCGACGCGGGTGACAACCTTGTTGCCGTCCTTCTCCACGACCAGCTGCACGTTGCTGACGTGAATGGGGGCCTCGGTGGTGACGATGCCACCCGTCTGCGAGCCGCGAGCCGTCTGACCGGCCTTGGTGTGCTTCTTGACCCGGTTGACACCCTCGACGAGGACGCGGTCCTGAGCGGGGTAGGCCACGATGACCTTGCCCTGCTTGCCCTTGTCCTTACCGGTGATGACCTGAACCAGGTCGCCCTTCTTGATCTTCATGCTTACAGCACCTCCGGCGCGAGCGAGATGATCTTCATGAACTTCTTCTCGCGCAGCTCTCGGCCCACGGGGCCGAAGATGCGGGTGCCGCGGGGGTCGCCGTCGTTCTTCAGAATGACGGCGGCGTTCTCGTCGAAGCGGATGTACGAGCCATCCTGACGACGACGCTCCTTGACGGTGCGAACGATGACGGCCTTGACGACGTCACCCTTCTTCACGTTGCCACCGGGGATCGCGTCCTTGACGGTGGCAACGATGACGTCACCGATACCCGCGTAGCGGCGACCCGAGCCACCGAGAACACGAATGGTGAGAATTTCCTTCGCACCCGTGTTGTCGGCGACGCGCAGTCGCGACTCCTGCTGGATCACGTCTATCTCCTGATCGTCTGCCGGTTCCCGGCGGGTGCCTCTCCGTTACCGGAGAGGCACCTCACCGAGCCTGGCGGAACTGACCTGAGGGAAACCCCTCAGGAATTACTTGGCCTTCTCGAGGATCTCGACGATGCGCCAGCGCTTCGAGGCGGACAGCGGACGCGTCTCCATGATGAGGACACGGTCGCCGACGCCGGCGGAGTTCTGCTCGTCGTGGGCCTTGAGCTTGTTCGTACGGCGGATGACCTTGCCGTACAGCGCGTGCTTCACACGGTCCTCGACGGCGACGACGACGGTCTTGTCCATCTTGTCGCTGACGACCAGACCCTCACGGGTCTTGCGGAAACCGCGGTCGATCTTGCTGGTCTCAGTCACAGTCTTCTCGCTCATCAGGCGCTCTCCACCGTCTCGATGCCCAGCTCGCGCTCGCGCATCAGGGTGTAGATCCGGGCGATGTCCTTACGGACGGACTTGAGCCGGCCGTGGTTCTCGAGCTGGCCCGTCGCCGCCTGGAAGCGGAGGTTGAACAGCTCTTCCTTGGCTTCGCGGAGCTTGTTGAGGAGCTCCTCGTCGCCCAGCTCGCGCAGCTCGGACGCCTTGGTACCGGCCGACATCACGACTCACCTGCCTCGCGCCGAACGATCCGGCACTTCATCGGAAGCTTGTGAGCAGCGCGGGTAAGCGCCTCACGAGCAATCTTCTCGTTCGGGTAGGACAGCTCGAACATCACCCGACCCGGCTTGACGTTCGCGATCCACCACTCGGGAGAACCCTTACCGGAACCCATGCGGGTCTCGGCAGGCTTCTTCGTCAGGGGACGGTCCGGGTAGATGTTGATCCAGACCTTGCCGCCACGCTTGATGTGACGGGTCATCGCGATACGAGCGGACTCGATCTGACGGTTCGTCACGTACGCCGGGGTCAGCGCCTGGATGCCGTACTCGCCGAACGCAACCTGCGTGCCACCCTTGGACATACCGCTGCGCTTCGGGTGGTGCTGCTTGCGGTGCTTGACCCTACGGGGGATCAGCATTTCGGTCAGGCCTCCGTTCCGGTGCTCTCAGCAGCCGGAGCAGCGGCGGTAGCGTCGGCCTTGGGGGCCTCGGCTGCCGGAGCCGACTGCTGCGGCTTACGGCCGCGACCGCCACGCTCGCCACCACGGCCACCGCGGCCGGCCGGGCGGTCAGCGCCGCCACGAGCCGGACGGTTGCCGGCGCGGGCCGCGGCGTTCTCGGCGCGAACCTCGGCGATGTTCTTGACGTCGCCCTTGTAGATCCAGACCTTCACGCCGATGCGGCCGAAGGTCGTCTTGGCCTCGAAGAAGCCGTAGTCGACGTTCGCGCGGAGCGTGTGCAGGGGCACACGGCCCTCGCGGTAGAACTCCGAGCGGGACATCTCGGCGCCGCCGAGGCGACCGCCGCACTGGATCTTGATGCCCTTGGCGCCGGCCTTCATCGAGCTCTGCATGCTCTTACGCATGGCACGACGGAAGGAGACGCGGGAGGAGAGCTGCTCGGCGACGGCCTGGGCCACCAGCTGAGCGTCCACCTCGGGGTTCTTGACCTCAAGGATGTTCAGCTGGACCTGCTTGCCGGTCAGCTTCTCCAGCTCGCCGCGGATGCGATCGGCCTCGGCGCCACGGCGACCGATGACGATGCCCGGGCGGGCGGTGTGGATGTCAACGCGGACGCGGTCGCGGGTGCGCTCGATCTCGACCTTCGAGATGCCGGCCCGCTCCATGCCCTTCGTCATCATGCGACGAATGGCGACGTCTTCCTTGACGTAGTCCTTGTACAGCTTGTCGGCGTACCAGCGGGACTTGAAGTCCGTGGTGATGCCGAGCCGGAACCCGTGCGGGTTTACCTTCTGGCCCATTACCGGGTTCCTTCCTTGCTGCTGACGACCACGGTGATGTGGCTGGTCCGCTTACGGATCCGGTAGGCCCGGCCCTGAGCACGCGGACGGAACCGCTTCAGGGTCGGACCCTCGTCCACGTACGCCTCGCTGATGACCAGCGAAGAGGCGTCGGTGTGGTCGTAGTTGTGTGCAGCGTTGGCAATGGCGCTGTCCAGCACCTTGCCAACCGGCACGCTCGCGGCCTGCGGGGCGAAACGCAGGACCGCCTGAGCCTCCGTGGCATCCATGCCACGGATGAGGTCCACCACGCGGCGGGCCTTCATGGGCGTGACGCGGATGTACCGCGCCTGGGCCCTGGCTTCCATGGTTGTCCCTTCGGTGTAAGTCATAGTCGTTTCCACCCCGCGCTAGCGGCGCTTCGACTTCCGGTCGTCCTTGACGTGGCCGCGGAAGGTGCGAGTCGGCGAGAACTCGCCGAGCTTGTGGCCGACCATCGACTCGGTGACGAACACCGGGACGTGGATCTTGCCGTTGTGCACCGCGATGGTGTGACCCAGCATGGCCGGGACGATCATCGAGCGACGGGACCAGGTCTTGATGACGTTCTTGGTGCCTGCCTCGTTCTGTACGTCCACCTTCTTGATGAGGTGGCCGTCGACGAAGGGCCCCTTCTTGAGACTGCGCGGCATCTAAACCCGCTCCTAGCGCTTCTTGTTCGTCTTGCGGCGGCGGACGATGTACTTGTTGCTCGCCTTCTTGGGAGAACGAGTACGACCCTCCTTCTGACCCCACGGCGAGACCGGGTGGCGACCACCGGAGGTCTTGCCTTCACCACCACCGTGCGGGTGGTCAACCGGGTTCATCGCGACACCGCGGACGGTCGGGCGAACGCCCTTCCAGCGCATGCGGCCGGCCTTGCCCCAGTTGATGTTCGACTGCTCGGCGTTGCCGACCTCGCCGATCGTCGCGCGGCAGCGCGCGTCGACCAGGCGGATCTCACCCGACGGCATACGAAGGTGGGCCATGGTGCCCTCCTTCGCCAGCAGCTGCACGGAGGCACCCGCGGAACGGGCGAACTTCGCGCCGCCGCCGGGCCGCAGCTCGATGGCGTGGATGGTCGTACCGACCGGGATGTTGCGCAGCGCCAGGTTGTTGCCGGGCTTGATGTCGGCGGTCGGACCGTTCTCGACACGGTCACCCTGCGACAGGCCACGGGGAGCGACGATGTAACGCTTCTCGCCGTCCGCGTAGTGCAGCAGCGCGATACGCGCGGTGCGGTTCGGGTCGTACTCGATGTGCGCGACCTTGGCCGGCACGCCGTCCTTGTCGTGACGACGGAAGTCGATCACTCGGTAGGCGCGCTTGTGGCCACCACCCTGGTGGCGAACGGTCACACGACCGGCGTTGTTACGGCCGCCCTTGCTGTGCAGGGGGCGGACCAGCGACTTCTCCGGCGTGGACCGCGTGATCTCGACAAAGTCGGCGACGCTGGAGCCACGACGGCCCGGGGTCGTCGGCTTGTACTTGCGGATACCCATTTCTCAGTCCTCGTCCGATTCCGGACGACTCGACCTCACTAGGAGGTCGGGCCGCCGAAGATGTCGATACGGTCGCCCTCGGCGAGGGTCACGATGGCGCGCTTCGTGTCGGCGCGCTTGCCGAAGCCGGTCTTGGTGCGCTTGCGCTTACCCTGCCGGTTGATCGTGTTGACCCCGGTGACCTTGACCGAGAAGACCGCTTCCACGGCCTGCTTGATCTGGGTCTTGTTGGAGCCGGGCGCGACGATGAACGTGTACTTGTTCTCGTCGAGCAGCGCGTAGCTCTTCTCGGAGACCACGGGCTTGACGAGAACGTCACGCGGGTCCGAGTACGTCTTGCTGGTAACGGTCGCCTCGCTCATCAGGCGTCGCTCCCTTCGGTCTCAGCGGTCTGGGGGCCAGACACGAAGGACTCGAAGGCGGCCTGGGTGAAGACCACGTCGTCAGAGACGATCACGTCGTACGTGTTGAGCTGGCCCGGCTCCAGGATGTGCACCTGGGGCAGGTTGCGCGCGGACAGCCACGCGGCCTCGTCGGCGCGGTCGACGACCAGGAGCAGGTTCTGGCGCTCCGAGATCTTGCCGAACAGCGTCTTGGCGGCCTTCGTGGAGGCGGCACCCTCGACCACGCCGGTGACGACGTGGATACGGGAGTGACGGGCCCGGTCGGAGAGGGCACCGCGCAGGGCGGCGGCCTTCATCTTCTTCGGGGTCCGCTGCGAGTAGTCACGCGGCTGCGGGCCGTGGACGACGCCACCACCGGCGAACTGCGGGGCGCGGGTCGAACCCTGACGGGCGCGGCCGGTGCCCTTCTGGCGGTAAGGCTTCTTGCCACCACCGCGGACTTCGCCGCGGCGCTTGGTCTTGTGCGTGCCCTGACGGGCAGCCGCCAGCTGAGCGACAACGACCTGGTGGATCAGCGGAACGCTGGTCTTCGCGTCGAAGATCTCCGCGGGGAGGTCGACGGTACCGGCCTTGTCGCCTGCCGGCGAAAGGATGTCAATGGTGCTCATTACCTCAAGCCCCCTTGGCCGCGGTACGGACCAGGACGAGGCCGCCGTTCGGACCGGGGACCGCGCCCTTGATGAGGAGCAGACCCTTCTCCGCGTCAACCGCGTGGATGGTCAGGTTCTGGGTGGTGACGCGCTCGTTACCCATGCGGCCCGCCATGCGCATGCCCTTGAAGACACGCCCAGGGGTGGCGCAGCCACCGATGGAACCGGGGGAACGGTGCTTGCGCTGGGTGCCGTGCCCGGCGCCGAGGCCCTTGAAGTTGTGACGCTTCATGACACCGGCGAAGCCCTTGCCCTTGCTCTTGCCCGTGACGTCAACCTTGACGCCGGACTCGAACACCTCGGCAGTGACCTCCTGGCCCAGCGTGTACTCGCTGGCGTCAGGGGTGCGGAGCTCCACCAGGTGGCGGCGCGGGGTGACGTCGGCCTTGGCGAAGTGACCCTTGAGGGGCTTGTTCACCTTGCGCGGGTCGATCTCGCCGAAGGCGATCTGGACCGCTTCGTAGCCGTCGTTGTCGTTGGTGCGGACCTGGGTGACGACGCAGGGCCCGGCCTTGACGACGGTCACCGGGACAACCCGGTTGTTCTCGTCCCAGACCTGGGTCATGCCGAGCTTCTCGCCCAGGACGCCCTTAATGTTCTTAGCCATCTCGCGCGTCACCTCAGAGCTTGATCTCGATGTCGACGCCCGCCGGCAGGTCGAGACGCATCAGCGAGTCAACCGTCTTCGGCGTGGGGTCGAGGATGTCGATGAGGCGCTTGTGCGTGCGCATCTCGAAGTGCTCGCGCGAGTCCTTGTACTTGTGCGGCGACTTGATGACGCAGTACACGTTCTTCTCAGTGGGCAGCGGCACCGGGCCCGCGACCGACGCACCAGTGCGGGTCACCGTCTCGACGATCTTCTTCGCCGAGGAGTCGATGACCTCGTGGTCGTAGGCCTTGAGCCGGATGCGGATCTTCTGTCCCGCCATGGCTACTAGTAGTCCTGTCTCTCGTAACGCTCTGGAACCCAGGGGTTCTCTGGACTCCTCCTCCGACCCACGCGGTCGGGCGTGTCGCATCCCCTCTACGAAAATCTCCCGAAGGAGATCCCAACCAAGGGGGTGCGGGCCCTGAGACCGCGGAACCGGGGGCGGAACACCCACCGGGTGCCTGGCCGGCGCCCTGCTTTGCTTCCCGGAAGATTCCCGTACGTCCGGCCCATACAGGGCCGACGAGTACTGTGGGACTCGCTTCCGGTCCTCCCGGCGGGAGGCGCGCAGCATTGACACTCAACCGAGCAACCTGGTCAGTGTGCCATACGGGGCGCGGGCCTGGCCAATCGAGTCGGGAATCCTACCCCGAGCGAGCGCGTACTCAAACGCGGGCGCGCATCCGGCGGGTCCCCCGCCCCGGCCACTATGCGGAACATAAGCCTCCCCCCTGGTGTCCTGGGCTTTTCGGACGGTACCGAAAACCCTGGCCGGTGCCTCCCCGGCTTCGCGATGCTCAGGACCGAGGCGGCCCGGGAACACGAGCCCGGCCGCACCGGAACCGGGGCGATGCGGACCTACTACGACACCGTCATCGCGCCGCACGGCGAGCACGCCCTGGCACGGGTCGAGGCGGAGCGGTCCGCCCGCGCCCGCGCCGTGCTCGACCACGGGACCGAGGGGGCGCTCCGGGGGCTGGGGCCCTGCCTGCGCTGGCAGCGCCCCGTCCTGCACGCCACCTACCCCGAGGACCGCGACCTGCGTCTGGACGGCCGCGGTCTCCTCCTCGTCCCGTCGTACTTCTCCTGGGGCAACCCGGTGAGCCTCGCCGAGCCGACGCTCGAACCGGTGCTGTTCTACTCGCTCAGCCACGAGCCCCACCACTCCACGCTCCCCGGGGACCTCGGCTCCGGCGCGTCCCTGGCGACGTTGCTCGGGCGCACCCGGGCCCGCCGTCCTGCGCGCCGCCGCCAACGGCGCCACCACCGGCGAGCTGGCCCGCTTCGCCGGCGTCTCCGCGTCGTCCGCCAGCCAGCACGCCACCACGCTCCGGGACAACGGCCTGATCGTCAGCCACCGCCACGCCTCCTCCGTCCTGCACACCCTCACCCCGCTCGGCGCCGCCCTGCTGCGGGGCAGCACGGGTACGCGGTCGACCGCGCCCACCGCCTGACGGCGGCTGCGGGAGGGCGGCGTCCGGCAGCAGGGCGATCCGCGTCACTCCCGCGCGCCCGCGCACAACCCCGCCGCGCCGATCTCCGTCTGACCCCTCGCACAGACGACAGACGCAGGACAGGGCAGTCATCCCGCCCGCTGCGGGGGAAGCGGACGGAGTACGCGCGTGACGGATCGACCTGCCCTGCCCCGAATACCGGTCGCCCGGCGCACGCTCCTCCTCACCGCGACCGCGACCGCCGCGCTCGCCGGGTGTTCCCTGCCGGCTCCCCGCCGCCGGAACCCCGCACCCGACCCGGCGCCCGGCCTGGCCATAGCGAGTGCCCGGCGGGCCCTGGTCATGCAGCTCCTCGCCCACCCCGACGACGACCTCTACTTCATGAACCCGGACACCCGTGAGGCCCTCGACGCCGGGACCCCGGTGGTCTGCGTGTACCTCACGGCGGGCGAGGCCGACGGCCTCAACAAGATTCCCGGGGCCCCGCGCCCGGCCCCCGACCGGGCCGCGTACTCCTCCGCCCGGCACCAGGGCCTGCGGCAGGCGTACGCCGAGCTGCTCGGGCTCGACCGGTTCACACCCTGGCGGAAATCCGTGCTGTCCCTGCACGGCGGCCACCGGGCCGAGGTGAACGTCCTGACCGACGGGGCGCGCCGGGTCGAGCTGGTCTTCCTGAACACCGCGATGCACACCGGGCGCGGCCGCCTCGGGCTGCCCAGCCTCTGGCAGGACCGCCTGCTGGAGCTGCGGACCGTCGTCGCCGAGGACTCGCCGCTGGAGCGGGCCGGTTCGTACACGTACGAGGGTCTGATCGACGTCCTGGTCGGGCTGCTGGAGCGGTACCGGCCCACCCTCGTGCACACGCTCGACCCCGATCCCGACCTCCAGTTCAGCAGCGAGTACGAGCGCCGCCGGGACAGCGAGCAGCGCGGGTACTCCGACCACGCGGACCACACCGCCGCCGGGTGTTTCGCCTGGGCGGCCCTGATCCGCTGGGTGGCGAGGGTGACAGGGCGCGGGGAGCCGGTGCCCGGGTTCGTCGTGGCCTCGTTCCGGGGGTACTACAACCGGCACTGGCCCAAGAACCTGCCGCCCGCGGTGCTGGAGCGGAAGGCCGCGCACCTGGTGCCGTACGGCGGGGCGCACGACTGGGAGTGCGGCAATCCGTCGGGCTGCGGGGACTACAACGTCGGCGGCGACCGCCCCCTGACCAACAGGAAGGGCTGGGTCCGCTCCACTCATCACCGCTATCCGGGCCCCCGGGCCGTTGTCGCCGCGGAACCGGACGGGCGGCTCGCCGTGTACGGGGTGCTGGGGCTGCGGGCCGTGCGGTGGAGCGAGAGTGCCCCCGGCAGCGGGGTCCTGGAGGGGCCTCGGGACCTCGGCGGCGGGCCGCTCGCCCCGGTGCTGGGCGGGGCGAGCACGGCGGACGGGCGGCAGCTGCTGTTCGGGCTGCGGTTCGCGGCGCTCGGCGGCCACGGCTCGGGCAACGAGCGCGAGATCGTGCTTCTGGAGCAGGCGTCACCGGAGGGCCCCTTCCGCGCCTGGCGGGGGCTCGGCAACCCGTCGCCCGGCCGCGACCACGGCCGCCGCATCGGCATACCGGTCGCCGTGGCCGCCCCGGACGGCCGGGTCCACCTCTTCGTACGCGACGCGGAGAAGGGGATCAGCACCCGGGTGCGCGACGCGGTCACCGGCGGCTGGAGCCCCTGGCACGACCTGGGCGGCGGCGAGGTGCAGGACGGGCTGACCGCGACGGTGGACCGGGCCGGCCGCGTCCACGTGTACGCGGCCGGACGCGAGGCGGTGCACCACTGGACCCAGGACTCCCCCGGCGACGGGCTCACCGCCCGCGCCCCGCTCACCGGCTCCCCCGCCCCCTCCCACGCACCCGCCGCCCTCCCCGCGCCGGACGGGTCCGTGGAGCTGTACTACCGGGCCGCCGCGAAGGCCGGTCTCACCGCGGTGAACAGCGAGAACACACCCCGCTTCGCCGGCTACGGGCCGGTGGCCGCCGCCCCCTCCCCCGGCGGCCCGGTCCTGCTGGGCCGGTCCGCGGAGGGCCGCATCCAGCTGCGTACCGCCGAAGGCACCGCCGTACGGTCCCGGGGGCCCGTCGCCCTGGACGGCGCCGCCCTCCACCTCGGCGCGCCGAACGGCCGCCCGGCCTCCGTCGGTTTCGGGCCGGACGCGGCGCCCTGGGTATGGCGCCCCTGGAGCACGGCCCGACAGCATGACGCACCGTCAATATCCGTTCCATAGCGCGGTGTTATGGCCAAACGTTAGTACCCCGGCCCATCGTGCTCCGGCACCCTGTTGCCCACCATCCCCCACGGACACGCCCACCCAGCGTGTCGCGCGAAACGAGGCAACCATGCGCATAGCCAGGTTAGTGCCCGCGCTCGCCGCAGCAGCGGCCTGTGTTCTCGCCCTCTTCGCACCTACCGCGGCGGCCGCACCCGCGCCGCCGCTCCAGGACACCCCGCCCCCGACCGCCCAGATCATCGGCGGCGGCTACGCCCAGAACGCTCCCTGGGCCGCGCGTCTGTTCTCCAACGGCCGCGAGACCTGTTCGGCGACGATCATCGCGCCGACCTGGATTCTCACCGCCAGGCACTGCGTCACCGGCGGCGGTCTGTCGTTCCGCATCGGCAGCCTCGACCAGCACAGCGGCGGCGTGGTCGCGAACGGTGTCCAGACCTACACCCACGGCTCGGACCTGGCCCTCGTCCGGCTGGACCGTTCGGTGCAGACCACCTACTCCCGCCTCGGCCAGCCGGGTACGGTCCGCGTCGGACAGAACGTGCAGGTCTGGGGCTGGGGCGCCACCTCCCGGTGCGGCTCCGAGGCCAACTGCCAGTCCCGCTACCTGAAGGTCGCCAATGTGACGGTGACCCACGGCTGCGGTGACGCGTACGGCGGCTCGGCGATCTGCGCCCGCCGCGGCAACGGCATCACCGCCGGCGGCGACTCGGGCGGCCCGATGACGTTGAACGGCATCCAGGTCGGCGTGGCCTCCACCAGCGACCGGCAGACCACGACCGCGTACACGAACGTCACCGCGTACCGCTCCTGGATCCAGTCCATCGCGGGCGTCTGACCGCGCCCCTTGAGCCGTAGGGCCCCTGCACCTCGCCACCCTGAGGTACGGGGGCCCTGCGCGTGCGGGTGGCTACAGCCACCCGTTGTGCCCGGCGATGCGCAGCGCGTCGACGAGGGTACGGGCGTGGAGCTTCCCGACCGCCGACGAGAGCCGGTTGCGTACGGTCCCCACGCTGAGGAACAGGTCGGCGGCGATCTCCCGGGCGTGCGCTCCCCCGGCGGCCAGCCGCAGGGCTTCCGTCTCCTTGTCGGTGAGCGGACTGGGCCCGTCCGCCTCCCCGTGCATCCGGGGGTCGATGACCCGGCCGCCCGCGACGATCCGCCGGATGGCGTCGGCGGTCTGCGCCGGGGTGGCGCTCTTGAGCAGATATCCGGCGGCCCCGGCGGCCAGCGCCCGCCGCAGATGGCCGGGGCGGTCGAGCGCGGTCAGCATCAGCGTGCGGCAGCCGGGCAGGGTCTGCGCCAGCCGGGTGGCGACGGCTATCCCGTCCACCCCGGGCAGGTCGATGTCGAGCAGCGCCACATCCGGGCGCAGCCGCTCCGCCTCGGCGAGCGCGGCAGGGCCGTCCGCCGCCTGGCCGACCACCTGGATGCCGAGCTCCGCCGACAGGAGTGCCGTCAGGCCGGACCGCACCACGTCATGGTCGTCGACCACCAGCACCGTAATCACTCGGCCGATTATCGCCGACGGCTCGGCCTCTCACGGCGGCCAGCACTCCCTGCCGTACGCACCACACCGCGATCAGGGAGCCGAGCAGGGCGGGCAGGAAGTAGAGGAGCAGACGCGGGCCTTCGAGCATCGCGCACAGGAGCGCCAGGGCGTACACCAGGACCGCCACCGCCCGGACGGCGGCGATCTCGGTTCTCTCGCGTTTAGTCAGCCCTGTCACGTCCGGTGCTCCCCCGCTGCATGGCGCGCCACCGGTGCCTGGTGGGCGGATGGCGCAGGTCGATGTCGATCGGACCACAGAGAGGCGGGCGGGGGGGAGTGAGATGTTCACGTGTCTGCCCGCACGGATCGAGTCGGCCTGACTTCCCGGGCGGCCGACCTCTGCCGTCGAATCCTCCAGCCTCACCCCGCGGGCCGGACGGTGAGCGAGGCTCCGGCCCGCCGCCCGTCGTCGAGCAGCTTCTCGACGACCTCCCGGGGCAGTTCGACCCAGACACGGGTCGGTGACTCGACGGTCCCGAAGACCTGGCGGCCCTCCCCGCACCAGGCTTCCGCGTTGATGACGCGGTGGGCCAGCAGGGCGAAGTGGCCGGCCTGCACCGGGTCGTGGAGGTCGACCTCCACCCCCATCAGGGGGTCGCGGGACCGCGAGGATCCGCGCCGGCGTGTGGAGGAGGACGCCTGCTCGGCGATGGCGCTCATCGCCTGGAGTGCGTCCTGCGCACGCGGGGCGTCCATCGGCTCGTCGGTGTAGAGGTCGAGAAGAGTCCTCGCCCCGGCCGCGTCCAGTTCGGGCGCCAGCTGCTGGAGGAAGAGCTCCATGTCGCGGGCGGACGCCGCTTCGAAGTAGTGCATCTGTTCGCTTCTCTCGTGGGTCTGTCGGCCCACCCGGCCGGGGCGGGCCGAGTGGGCCGACAGACGTTCGACTACGAAGGGCTACGCGACGCAGGACCGCTTGTAGCAGGGGTTCCGATAGCGGTGGAACTCGTCGGGGATCCAGATCGGCGGACCCCACCGACGGCTGGCCCTCCCGAGGCCCCGCACTGCCCTGCCGCCCCACCGGGTGACGGCTCTCCTGGCATCGCGGGCGCGGTAGTGCTTCTTCCCGACGTTTACATGCCAGCCATTATGGCGATCCCACTCCCCGCGAATCCGGTGGTTCCTGAGGTGGATACCGGGGCGGCCGTCCCGCATGACGAAATGCCGGTTCCTCTTGTTGAAGAAGAGACACTTGGTCGCGGTACATCCCACTTTCCTCTTCACCCACCCGCGGGCCTTGCGCCAGCTCCACCTGCCATCCAGGTCGAACCGGTTGAGCGGATCCGCGTGCGCGTACTCGTAGGCGTTCAGGTTGCCCCCGTACACCGGGTCCACCGAGAGGAACCGGCCGGTGGCCGGGTTGTAGAGGCGCGCGCCCATGAGCGTGAGGCCGGTCAGCGTCTCCGTCGAGCGCTGCTTGGCGCCGAGCCAGGTGTAGCGGGTGGCTTCCTGGCCCTCGCGGGGGTTGCCGTACTCGTCGCTGTCCAGGGCGACGGGAGCCCGGCCCGCGTCCAGCGGGAGCTGGAGGGCCACGTCACCGTGGACGGTGGAGAGCTGGAGCACCGTGTCACCGGTCTTGGACGTGGTGGCCGCGAGGTCGCCCGACGCGGCCTCGACATTGCGGCTCAGCGCACCGGTCCCGGTGTCCTCCACGATCCAGCGCGGGTTGTCGCTGTCGCTGTCGTAGTGGTTGAGCTTCGCCCCGGTGCGGGTCCAGGTGGAGCCGGAACCCGTCTCCACCGTCCAGGAGCGGAAGCGCAGTCCGGCGTCGAGCTGCCAGGTCTGGCGCTGGTCGCCGGCCGTCTGCCGGTGGACCAGGTCATTGGCGTAGTAGCCGATGGTGGTGCCCGGCAGCACGGTGGTGCGGCCGAAGGCGTCGTAGGTGTGGCCGGGGCCGACAAGACGGTCGGCGCTGTCGTAGGTGTAGGTCGTGGTGGTGGCTCCTGTGGAGGTGCAGTCGGCGCCGGAGGCGGCGGCCGACGTAGTCAGGGACGTGCGGTTGGTGCGCTTGTCGAAGGTGTAGGCACGGCGGGTGCAGACTTCACCCGCCGTGTCGTCGACACTGGTCAGCCGCCCGGTCCGGTCGTAGCGGTAGGTCTGGCTGGACCAGCCCTGGTGGCCGGTGACCTGACCGTGGACGGACTCGCCGACCCGGTCGCTGAAGACGGTCATGCCGTCGCTGTCCCGGGTGTAGACGCGCGAGGCGGTGGAACCGGTGGTGTCCTCGGTGACGCTCAGCGTGTAGCCGCCGGGCAGCTTCTCGGTGGCGACCGACCCGTCGGCGTCGTACGTCGCGGAGAAGGACCCGGCGACCGAGTCCGTGGTACGCGTGGGCAGACCGCGCGGCTCGGCGGTGTGGTCGTAGGTGTACGTCACGGTGGACGGGACCGAGTCGGCGACCTTGACCTGGCGGTCGAGCAGGTCGTACTCGGTCTTCGTGACACCGCCGTCGGCGTCGGTGTAGGAGATCAGCCGGCCGAGCTGGTCGTACGCCTTGGTGACCGTTCCGCCGGTGGGCGAGATGACCTTGGTGACCTGTCCGGTGGCCGCGTCGTACTCGGTGGTGGTCTCCGGGACCGCCTGACCGAGGCCGCCCGCGATCTTCGAGAAGACCGGCCGGCCGGCACCGTCGTACGTCGTCGTGGTCGTCCGGTGCACCCCGCCGACCTCGTCGGTGACGGTGGCCGGGTTGCCCCAGCGGTCGTACTCCACGGTCGTGTTCACCAGCTTGTTCGGCTGGGAGCCACCGCCGGTGATGTCACCCGCCGGTCCTGTCCAGCACACCCGGTCCGCCCACTCCGGGCGGCCCTTGCACCAGCCGGTGCCGGTGGCCGACCAGTACTCGGTGATCCGGGTGGCGGCGTCGCCGCCCGTACCCCCGGGCAGCACCTGGGAGGTGACCCGGCCCTGGGCGTCGTACCCGGTAGTCGTGGTCAGGTCGAGACCGCCGGCGTCCTTGGTGGTGAGCGTGGGCAGACCCTTGGCCCAGTCGTACTGGACGGACTCGACCCGCTTCTCCCCCATCGCGGAGTAGTAGTCGCGGACCCGCGCGCCGGTGACGCTCAGGGTGACCTGGTCCCGGACCGTGGCCGTGCCGTCGGTCGGGCGGCCCTCGTCGTACTCCTTCACCGTCCACGACCGGGCCGGAACCGAGGTACCGGCCTCGACCAGGACGGTGCTCCCTTCCTTGAGGTCCTCGGTCAGGTCCACCCGCCTGATCGGGCCGAACTCCTCCAGCTCCCGCGCCCCGCGCTCGTCGTAGACGGACGTCGTGGAGAGCAGGTGCGCCCGCTCGGCCGAGGCGCGCCCGATGATGCCGAGGTCGGTGAGGCTGTGGCGGTCGTCCGCCGTGGTGCCGAGCGCCAGTGCCCGGTTGCCCGCGGTGAGCTCACGGACGGTGTTGCCGAAGCGGTCGTACTCGGTGGCCGAGATGTGGCCGCCGGGCGTGGCCGAGTTGACCGTACGGCCGGAGGCGTTGAGATAGGTCACCGCGGCCCGGCGGTATCCGCCGGAGGCCAGGTCGGCGCCGTCGTGCGAGGCCGGGACGGCGTCGGCGGGGAAGACCGCGGTGGCGTCCGTGGGGTGGTCGAGCTGGCCCCAGGCCGCCACGGAGGTCGCGCCCATGGCGTACGGAGCCTTGGCCCCGGTGAGCGGGACCCCGTAGACGACGCTCGTCACCGCGTTGCCCTCGACCGTGTCGGCGGTGCCCTGCTTGAGGGCCTGGCGTGAAGACTTGAGCAGCATGCCGTCGCTGGGTGCCGTACCGGCTCCGGCGTTGCCGTAGGTGAAGGTGTACGGGAGCTGGCTCTGCTGCTGGAGCCAGGTGACCCGGCCCCCGTAGTAGGCGTACTGCGTCTGGGAGGCCTGGCTGAGACGGGGGTCCCACTGCTGGCGGAGGCTGCCGTTGGAGTCGTAGCGGTAGGTGGCGACCGCGGTGGCCGTGGCGGCGGAGGCGCCGGGGCTGGTGGTCCAGGCGCGGATCTCACGGACCTGGCCGGTGAAGTCGCCGAACTGGGCGTTCGTCTCCGTGCCGGTGGCCGTGGTGGTGGTCGCGTAGACGAACTCCAGGACCTTGCAGCCCTTGGTGGCCGGTGACGTCTCGCATGCGGCCGTAGTGGCGGCCGAGGTCGGGGCGATGATCCGCTTGGGGCGAGCCAGCTTCTTGCCGCCGACCGTGACGGTCTCGGAGATCACCTTGGTGGTGGAGTTGGCGAGGCCGTCGAAGAGGGTGGTGCTGACCTGCCAGGTGGTCGCCGCCGCGTCCGCCTTGGTGAAGGTCGTGACCGTCCCTTCGGTGTCGGAGAGTGTGAACGTGCCGCTCACGCTGCCCTTGAGGGTCAGGTCCTCGGAGCCGGGCTCCGGGACCCACCCGTTCCTCGCCGCGTTCGCGGTGAAGTGGATCGAGTCGCCCTCCTCCAGCACCACGTCGACCGCGGTGTCGGCGACGCGCCGGACGTGGCTGTAGTCGGACTCGGTGGCCTCTGCGGCGGTGCCGGAGACCCACTCCTTGCCGAAGATCGCGGCCTGGCCCTCCTGGTCGGCGCCCCGGTTCGGGGTGCGCGAGGCGGCCGTACGCGACACCGACAGGTCGAAGAGCGACACGTCGGTCTCGGAGAGCGTGTAGTTGCCGGTGAGCAGATTGACCGAGCCCGGGCCCACCTCGGTGGTGGCCGCGCCGTCCGCGTTGCGGTCGACGACCGCGGTCAGCGGCACGGTGCTGCTGGTGGCGGAGTTCGGGCCGGTGAAGTCGGCCTTGAGCTGGACGGTGCCGTCGGGGTCGACGGTGCTGGTGGCGTTCCACACCAGCGGGGCGTTCCGACCGTTCGTCAGCGGGACCGGCCAGGCTGTGAGCGCGCTGCCGCCGGAGGTGACGTCTCCGACGGGGATCCGCACCCAGGGGTCGGCCTCGGAGCGCCGCCAGGAGAAGGAGACGGCGGTGTACTTCCCGGCCTCCGCCTCGGCGACCAGCGGCAGCCGGCGCGCGGTCCGCTCACCCTCCGAGGGCTGGACGAAGCCGCCCGAACCGGCGTGGAAGAGGTAGTCCACCACCTCGGACTTGTTGTCCGCCTTGTCGACGGACCGCACCGAGAGGGTATGGCTCCCATTCTTCGGCGGGGTGACGGTGATCGCCTTGTTCGCCGCGGCGCCACCGGTGGCGACCTTGGTCCAGGTCACCCCGTCCAAAGACCATTCCAGCCAGTTGTGGTCGGACCCGCTCGGCGGGGTGACCGTGAAGACGCCCGGCTGCCCCTCGCCCTTGACCCACTGGCCGGGCGGATAGTCCGTGGAGGCGATCTTCGTCGGGGCGGACGGCGCCTTGGTGTCGACCGTGAAGGTCTTCCAGGCCGACCAGCCGGTGTTGTAGTGCGTACCGTCATAGGGGCTCGTACGGAACTTGTACGTCTTCCCCTCGGCCAGCACCCCGGACGGCACGGTCACCGAGGCGGGCTGCCCGGAGGGCACGAACTTCGACACGATCGGGCTGCCGACCTGCTTGTCGGTGGCGCTGTCGAAGATCTGGAAGGTGCCGTTGACCTTGTCCCCGTCCGCATCGACGAAGGTGTCACGCAGGGTCGGCGTCAGGGTGTTGACCATGTAGACGCCGGAGTAGGAAAAGAACGGCGGCCCCGCCTCCTGCTTGGTGCCCGTACGCGGCCGGAAGTTGTACGTGACCGAAAGCTTCGGCGGGTTCTTCGCGGCGTTGGCGGAGTTCACCCGCTTCCACTGGGCGACCGTGGTCTCGCTCTTGGCCCGGATGCCGAGGTGGCCGCGGGAGGCCTTGGCACCGGCCCACTCCTGGGCCAGCGTGGTCACGTTCGCGTTGATCCAGCCGTCCGGCTGGGACGTGCAGGCGGTGTTGCCCCGCGTCTCGGTGGATTCGGCCTTCAGCGCGGTCATCGTCGGCCGGTTGGTCCACCGGCTGGCCGTGGACGCGGCGGGCGAGGACCAGACCTGCCACGGCTGGGCGGCGCAGGTGGTGTTCGCCGAGTGGAAGTTCCACAGGCTCAGCTTGGCGCTGGAGACCAGGGCGTCGGCGATCGGCGCGGTGTTCCAGGTGATGAAGGACTGGGCGGTACGGGGTGTGCCGTTCGCATTCGTCGTACCGGGGTTGCCGAAATCCAGCTCCACATCGGTGGACCAGTCGCGGGTCTCGCCCTGCTGGACGTACGTGTCGAAGACGTTCGACAGCGACGAGGTCGACGGGTCGACCGTCACCGGGTACTTCGTCTCCGGGTCGGCGAGGAACTCCGCGTCCGGGGTGACGACCAGATCGACGGCCCCCTTCCGCTTCACCACCTTCATCGCCACCGGCACCCGGCGGGTGTGCTCGCCGGAGACCTTGTCGACGGTGGCGTCCCACATCACCGGCGCGGGCATCACGGCCCGTTTGCCGTTCTTCCGGTCGGTGAACAGCACGCTGCCGTCGGGCTGCTCCTTCGCCTTCAGGCCCTTGGCCTTGAGCGGCAGGGTGTACGTGTATCCGGCGGCCGGGCGCTTCTTGATCTCGACGTACTGCTCGAAGCCCGTACGGGTCGCCTCGACGACGACGTCCGCGCCCGGCAGCGCCTCGGGGTAGGTGGCACGCGTCCCGTCCAGCTCGGGAGCGGGCAGTCCCCCCTTCCACTGGAGCGTGATCCGCTCGTCGCCCTCGCCGAGGGTCACCAGGTCGCGTGCGGGGGCCCGGTCCGCCTCGCGCACCGAGCGCGGCAGCGCACCGCCCTTGCCCGCCATGCTCAGACCGTTCGGGTGGGCCTTGGCCTCGACACCGTCGGCGGTCTCGCGGAGTTCGACGTCGATGTCGGTCCAGGCACCGCCCTCCTCGAAGCGGACCGGACCGGCCGACAGCTCGGTGGTGAGCGAGCCGTCCTTGTTCACCCACGTCGTGGAGGTCTCGGTGCGCTCGGACAGCGCCTCGACCCGCTTGCCGTAGAGCTTCGCGGCGACCTTGGCCGAGAGGATGTCCGCGGCCTCGCCCGGCCCCTCGGGCGCCTGCTTCGCGGCGGCCGGGGCCGTCGGCGCCTGCCGGGTATGGGCCACGGCCTGGCCGCTCTCGGTCATCAGGGCGGTCTCGACCGCGAGGACCATGGCGGCGCCGAGGGCGATCCGCGGCAGAAGCCGTCTTCGCCGGTGCAGGGCCAGCGATGAGCCCTCCCACGCGTCGGCGGGAGGTATGCGCTCCGACACTGTCAGCAACTCTCTGTTGTAGCGGGCACAGAACAGAGGCGATCCAAGCAAGCGGGCCAGGGCCGGAGAAGTGAAGGCTTCACGAAGTACGCGGAGTTTCCGGGCCGGTCGGCGCGTCCCCGCGCCCCGGACGGCTCCGAGCTCCTCCCCGGCTGAGGAAGAATGGCCCGTACAGCGAACGAGGCGTGGAACGCGACGTCGGGGGGACACATGCGGCGGAAAGCACGCCGGGGAACGGGCGCGCCACAGGGCGCGGGCGTGGCCGTCGGGGCCCTGGTCGTGCTGGTGCTCGGGTCGCTCGCCCTGGTCGCCCTGGACGTGGCGGCCTCGCCGCTCAACAAGCGGACGGTGGTCGCCGGTCTGACCGTGCTGGTGCTGATGCCCGCGGTCATGCTGGGCCAGTACGCACCGCCGCCGTACCGGCTGCCCTACCGCTGGCGGTGGGGGCTACTGCTGGTGCAGGCGGTCCTCACCTATCTGCCGCTGCTGCTCTTCCACTACCGGTGGCTGGGTCTGCTGGGCTTCCTCGCCGGGGCCGTGCTGCTCACCCTGCCGCCGAACGCCTCGGTGCCGATCGCTCTGGCGGTGGGGGCGAGCGGGCCGGTACTGGCCGCCACCGGTCTGATCGTCACGAACCGGAGCCCGGTCAACGTCCTGCTCGGTACGGCGGTCACGGCGAGCACGGTCTTCGCCGTCGCCCATCTGGCCCTGCTCTCGGCCCGGCTGCACAGCAGCAGGGAGCACGCGGCGCACCTCGCGGAACAGCGGGAACGGGCCCGGATGCGCCAGGACCTGCACGACCTGGTCGGCTCCTCGCTCGCCGCGATCGTCGTTCAGGGGGAGACGGCGCTGCGCGAGAAGGGCCCCGGCCGTGAGGGGACCGGTCACGAGGGGGCCGGGGGTGAGGGGACCCGTGCCGCGCTCGTCGACATGCTGGGGCTGGCCCGACGCCTCCAGGACGATGTACGGGCGATCAGCAGCCCCGGCCCCGGAGACTTCTCGCTCGCCGACGAGCTGGCTCGCGCCCAGCGGGTCCTGACCGCGTCCGGGACAGCCGTACGTACCGCACTGCCGCCCCGGGTCGAGACCGGCCCGGCCACCGCCGAGTGCCTGCGGGCGGTCCTGCGCGAAGCCGTGGGCAACGTCCTCCAGCACAGCCGGGCGTCCCGGTGCGAGATAGAGCTGCGGGCGGACGGGTCCGACGTGCGCCTGACCGTACGGAACGACGGCGTGGCCGTGACAACGGACTTCCGCACCGACCCGGCGCCCCGGCGCGGCAAGGGCCTGACCGGGATGCGGAGCCGGACCCTCGCCCTCGGAGGAACGTTCCACGCCGCCCCCGAGGGCCCCTCGTTCACCGTCACCGCCGTGCTGCCCGCCCGTTGAGGCCACCGTTCAAGGGCCGCCCGCACATGGCGAAGGGCCCCCGCCTCTCTTCCGAGAGACGGGGGCCCTTCGTGCGACTCAGCGAGCCACCAGGTCCAAGGACCAAGCAGAAACTACTTGATGATCTTGGTGACCTGGCCGGCGCCCACGGTCCGGCCACCCTCACGGATGGCGAACTTCAGGCCCTCTTCCATGGCGACCGGCTGGATCAGCGCGACGTCCATGAGGGTGTTGTCACCCGGCATGACCATCTCGGTGCCCTCGGGAAGGGTCACAACGCCCGTCACGTCCGTGGTACGGAAGTAGAACTGCGGGCGGTAGTTGTTGAAGAAGGGGGTGTGACGGCCACCCTCGTCCTTCGACAGGATGTAGGCCTGGGCCTGGAACTCGGTGTGCGGCGTGACCGAACCGGGCTTGATGATGACCTGGCCGCGCTCGACGTCCTCGCGCTTGATGCCACGGAGGAGCAGACCGACGTTCTCACCGGCCTGGCCCTCGTCGAGCAGCTTGCGGAACATCTCGATGCCGGTGACCGTGGTGGTGGTCTTCTCGGTCTTGATACCGACGATGTCGACGGTCTCGTTGACCTTCAGGACACCGCGCTCGATACGGCCGGTGACGACCGTACCGCGACCGGTGATCGTGAAGACGTCCTCGATCGGCATGAGGAACGGCTTCTCGACGTCACGCTCGGGCTGCGGGATGGACTCGTCGACAGCCTTCATCAGGTTGAGGACGGACTCACCCCACTCCTTGTCGCCCTCAAGCGCCTTGAGCGCCGAGACCTTGACGACCGGAACGTCGTCGCCCGGGAACTCGTACTCGGAGAGGAGCTCACGGACCTCGAGCTCGACGAGCTCCAGGATCTCCTCGTCGTCCACCATGTCGGCCTTGTTCAGCGCGACGACGATGTACGGAACGCCGACCTGGCGGGCCAGGAGCACGTGCTCCTTGGTCTGCGGCATCGGGCCGTCGGTGGCGGCGACCACGAGGATGGCGCCGTCCATCTGCGCGGCACCCGTGATCATGTTCTTGATGTAGTCCGCGTGACCCGGGCAGTCGACGTGCGCGTAGTGACGCGACTCCGTCTGGTACTCGACGTGCGCGATGGAGATGGTGATACCGCGCTGGCGCTCCTCGGGAGCCTTGTCGATCTGGTCGAAGGCCGAGGCCTCGTTCAGGTCGGGGTACGCGTCGTGCAGCACCTTGGTAATGGCGGCCGTGAGGGTCGTCTTACCGTGGTCGATGTGACCGATGGTGCCGATGTTGACGTGCGGCTTAGTCCGCTCGAACTTCGCCTTCGCCACTGGGTCCTCCTGTGGAGTGGTTCTGTACGCCTTGCTTCATCGGCGCCAGGTGATCTTTGCTGGGATGCCGGTGCCGGGGGCATTCGCCGCATTGCTCTCGCTCTGCGAAGAATGCCCTACCGGGCTCCGGTGACAAGCCTAAAGCGTGAGCTCGGGAGAGTTACTCGCCCTTGGCCTTCGCGATGATCTCCTCGGCGACGTTCCGCGGAACCTCGGCGTAGGAGTCGAACTGCATCGAGTAGCTTGCGCGACCCGAGGTCTTGCTGCGGAGGTCTCCGACGTAGCCGAACATCTCCGAGAGGGGCACGAGGCCCTTCACGACGCGAGCGCCGCTGCGCTCCTCCATGGCCTGGATCTGGCCACGGCGGGAGTTGAGGTCGCCGATGACATCGCCCATGTAGTCCTCGGGCGTGGTGACCTCGACGGCCATCATCGGCTCCAGGAGCACGGGAGAGGCCTTGCGGGCACCCTCCTTGAACGCCTGCGAACCGGCGATCTTGAAGGCGAGCTCCGAGGAGTCGACCTCGTGGTAACCACCGTCGATCAGGGTGACGCGAACGCCGACCATCTCGTAACCGGCCAGGATGCCGAACTGCATGGCTTCCTGAGCACCCGCGTCCACCGAGGGAATGTACTCACGGGGGATGCGGCCACCGGTGACCTTGTTGACGAACTCGTAGGAGGCGTCGCCACCCTCGATGGGCTCAAGGGCGATCTGCACCTTCGCGAACTGGCCGGTACCACCAGTCTGCTTCTTGTGCGTGTAGTCGATGCGCTCGACGGCCTTGCGGATCGTCTCGCGGTACGCGACCTGGGGCTTGCCGACGTTCGCCTCGACGCGGAACTCGCGCTTCATGCGGTCGACGAGCACCTCAAGGTGAAGCTCGCCCATACCACCGATGATGGTCTGGCCGGTCTCCTCGTCGGAGTGCACCTGGAAGGAGGGGTCCTCCTCCGAGAGGCGCTGGATGGCGACACCCAGCTTCTCCTGGTCACCCTTGGACTTCGGCTCGATGGCGACCTGAATGACCGGCGCCGGGAAGTCCATGGACTCCAGGATGACCGGGTTCTTGTCGTCGCACAGCGTCTCACCGGTGGTGGTCTGCTTGAGACCCATGACGGCGATGATGTCGCCGGCGCCCACCGATGCGATCTCCTCACGCTTGTTCGCGTGCATGCGGTAGATCTTGCCGATGCGCTCCTTCTTGCCCTTGACGGAGTTCAGCACCGCGGTGCCGGCCTCCAGGCGACCGGAGTAGATCCGGACGAAGGTGAGCTTACCGAGGTGCGGGTCGCTCGCGATCTTGAACGCGAGGCCGGAGAACGGCTCGTCGTCCGAGGGCTTGCGCTTGACGACGACCTCGGGGTCCTTGACGTCGTGGCCCTCGATGGCCTCGACGTCCAGGGGGGAAGGCAGGTAGCGGACGACCGCGTCGAGCAGGGGCTGAACGCCCTTGTTCTTGAACGCCGTGCCACAGAACACCGGGGTGACGGTGACGGAGTCCGCGCCGCCCTTCGAGGCCAGGGTGATCCGGCGGATCGCGTCGTGCAGCTGCTCCTCGGTGGGCTCGTTGCCCTCCAGGTACAGCTCCATCATCTGGTCGTCGTTCTCGGCCACGGCCTCAAGGAGCTTGCCGCGCCATTCCTCGGCGGCCTCCTTGTGCGTGTCCGGGATCTCGACGGTGTCGTACATCTCGCCCTTGGCAGCCTCGTCCGACCACACGAAGGCCTTCATCGACACGAGGTCGACGACGCCCTTGAAGTCGGCCTCAGCGCCGATGGGGAGCTGCATGACCAGCGGAACCGCACCGAGGCGGTCGATGATCATGTCGACACAGCGGTGGAACTCGGCACCGGTGCGGTCGAGCTTGTTGACGAAGCAGATACGCGGAACGCCGTAACGGTCCGCCTGGCGCCACACGGTCTCGGACTGCGGCTCGACGCCCGCGACGCCGTCGAACACGGTGACAGCGCCGTCGAGGACGCGGAGCGAACGCTCCACCTCGACGGTGAAGTCGACGTGACCCGGGGTGTCGATGATGTTGATCGTGTGGTCAACATCGTTGAGCGGCCAGTGACAGGTCGTCGCGGCGGACGTGATCGTGATGCCGCGCTCCTGCTCCTGCTCCATCCAGTCCATCGTGGCAGCGCCGTCGTGGACTTCACCGATCTTGTAGCTCACACCGGTGTAGAAGAGGATCCGCTCAGTGGTGGTCGTCTTGCCCGCGTCGATGTGGGCCATGATCCCAATGTTGCGGACCTTGGCCAGGTCAAGCGAAGTGGTGGCCATAAGGCTCAATCTTCTCTCGGTCTCGATGGGGGTAGCGACTACCAGCGGTAGTGCGCGAAGGCCTTGTTGGACTCGGCCATCTTGTGGGTGTCCTCGCGCTTCTTGACCGAAGCGCCGAGGCCGTTGGAGGCGTCGAGCAGTTCGTTCATGAGGCGCTCGGTCATGGTCTTCTCGCGGCGGGCGCGGGAGTAGCCGACGAGCCAGCGCAGAGCGAGGGTGGAGGCGCGACCGGGCTTGACCTCGATCGGCACCTGGTAGGTGGCGCCACCGACACGGCGGGACTTGACCTCAAGCGAGGGCTTGACGTTCTCAAGCGCGCGCTTCAGCGTGATGACCGGGTCGTTGCCGGTCTTCTCGCGGAGGCCTTCCATGGCGCCGTACACGATCCGCTCGGCGGTGGAACGCTTGCCGTCGAGGAGGATCTTGTTGATCAGCGAGGTGACAAGAGGAGAGCTGTAGACCGGGTCGATGATGACCGGGCGCTTCGGGGCGGGGCCCTTACGAGGCATTCTTACTTCTCCTTCTTGGCGCCGTAGCGGCTGCGGGCCTGCTTGCGGTTCTTGACACCCTGGGTGTCAAGGGAGCCGCGGATGATCTTGTAACGAACACCCGGCAGGTCCTTCACACGGCCACCACGCACGAGCACGATGGAGTGCTCCTGCAGGTTGTGTCCCTCACCCGGGATGTAGGCCGTGACCTCGATACCGGAGGTCAGACGCACACGCGCGACCTTACGGAGGGCCGAGTTCGGCTTCTTCGGGGTGGTCGTGAACACACGCGTGCAGACGCCGCGGCGCTGGGGCGAACCCTCAAGCGCGGGCGTCTTGTTCTTCTCGACCTTGTCCTGCCGGCCCTTCCGGACCAGCTGCTGGATCGTAGGCACTACTTCTCCGGTTTCTGTGTGCCGTTCGTGAAACTAACCTGGAACATCGCCGACCCACGCGGTCGGGTGTGTCGAATACTGCAGACCCCCGCCCCATGAGGCGGAAGAGGCGCAGATTGCGGTGGCTACTGACGGACTCGCCGTGCGGTTGAGGACACGCACCCGAGCCCAGGCACACCCCAGGCACAAGGCTTGAGCGTACCTACCTCACGCACTTGGGTCAAAACAAATGCTGTCCACGCCGACACTCCCGGGCCGCCGACCACCTGTGACGGCCTTCCCCGGCTGCCGGGCGGCGGCTTGCGCCATTGCCGGATCCCGGCAATCACAGGGTACGGAAACAGCGTCATTACGGCCTGCCGCAGCATCTCACCATGCCGGACAATGCGGTCAGCCAACCAGACCGACTGCCCCCGGACCGGCCCGACCGGACCCCGGACCAGCCCGGCCCAAGGAGGTCCCACATGACAGCCGACCACCGTGAGCCCGTATTCCAGGCACCGAGCGCGCTCGACACCGACGTCAGTCTGGCCGTCATCGAATACGGTGACGCCGCTTCCGCCTACGCCCCGGCCATGACCACCCCCGGACTGCCGCGGTCCGTCGTCGACGACTACGCGATCGTCATCGACGTCCTGGCCCTGGCCCGCAAGGTGCCGCTGCCCGACGTGCCCCCTCTGCTGGCCGTGGGCACCCGCGCCCTGCTCCGGGTCCACCACGCGCTGCTCGGCTGAGCCAGGCCGTCCCGGAGCCCCAGGACGGCACAACGCCTGAGGGAGGCCACTCCGGAACGTTCCGGAGTGGCCTCCCTCAGGCCTTCAAGCGACAGTCGCTCGCTTACTGGTTGTACGGACCGTAGTCGTAGTCCTCCAGCGGAACGGCCTGGCCGGAGCCGGTGCCGAACGGCGAGTAGTCGATGTCGTCGTAGCCGACGGCCGAGTACATCGCGGCCTTGGCCTCCTCGGTCGGCTCGACCCGGATGTTGCGGTAGCGGGACAGGCCCGTACCGGCCGGGATGAGCTTACCGATGATGACGTTCTCCTTGAGGCCGATGAGGCTGTCGGACTTGGCGTTGATCGCCGCGTCCGTCAGAACTCGGGTCGTCTCCTGGAAGGAGGCGGCCGACAGCCAGGACTCCGTCGCGAGCGAGGCCTTGGTGATACCCATCAGCTGCGGACGTCCGGAGGCGGGGTGACCGCCCTCGGTAACCACACGACGGTTCTCGGTCTCGAACTTCGACCGCTCGACCAGCTCGCCCGGAAGCAGCTCCGCGTCGCCGGACTCGATGATCGTCACACGGCGGAGCATCTGCCGGATGATGATCTCGATGTGCTTGTCGTGGATCGACACGCCCTGCGAGTTGTAGACCTTCTGGACTTCGCCGACCAGGTGGACCTGGACCGCACGCTGGCCGAGGATGCGCAGCACGTCGTGCGGGTTGGTGGCACCCACGGTGAGC
Source organism: Streptomyces durocortorensis (assembly GCF_031760065.1). Lineage (NCBI taxonomy): Bacteria > Bacillati > Actinomycetota > Actinomycetes > Kitasatosporales > Streptomycetaceae > Streptomyces > Streptomyces sp. C11-1. The sequence continues at coordinate 4,484,521 of NZ_CP134500.1, read as the reverse complement.
TTCTGGCCCACCTCGACCGCGTCGCCCTCGCCCACGAGCAGACGGGCGCGCTTCGAGATCGGGAACGCCGTCTCGTCGCTGCCGTCGTCCGGGGTGACGACGAGCTTCTTGGTCTTCTCGGTCTCCTCGATCCGCACGCGGCCCTTGGCCTCGGAGATCGGGGCGACACCCTTCGGCGTACGGGCTTCGAAGAGCTCGACGACTCGGGGCAGACCCTGGGTGATGTCGTCACCGGCCACACCACCGGTGTGGAAGGTACGCATCGTCAGCTGGGTACCGGGCTCACCGATGGACTGGGCGGCGATGATGCCGACCGCCTCGCCGATGTCGACCAGCTTGCCGGTGGCGAGCGAGCGTCCGTAGCAGAAGGCACAGGTGCCGACCGCGGACTCACAGGTCAGGACCGAACGGGTCTTGACCTCCTCGACGCCGGCGCCCACCAGGGCATCGATCAGGACGTCACCGAGGTCGACGTTGGCAGGCGCGATGACCTTGCCGTCCACCACGACGTCCTCGGCGAGCATGCGGGCGTAGACCGAGGTCTCGACGTCGTCCGTCTTGCGGAGCACGCCGTCGGCGCCCTTGACCGCGATCTTCAGCTTCAGGCCGCGGTCGGTACCGCAGTCCTCCTCGCGGATGATCACGTCCTGCGAGACGTCCACCAGACGACGGGTCAGGTAACCCGAGTCGGCGGTACGCAGGGCGGTGTCCGCCAGACCCTTACGGGCACCGTGCGTGGAGATGAAGTACTCCAGAACGGTGAGGCCCTCACGGAAGGACGCCTTGATCGGACGCGGGATGGTCTCGTTCTTCGCGTTCGACACCAGACCACGCATACCCGCGATCTGACGCATCTGCATCATGTTTCCTCGGGCACCCGAGTCAACCATCATGAAGATGGGGTTCGTCTTCGGGAAGTTCGCGTTCATCGCCTCGGCAACCTCGTTGGTCGCCTTGGTCCAGATCGCGATGAGCTCCTGCGTGCGCTCGTCCTTGGTGATCAGACCGCGCTCGTACTGCTTCTGGACCTTCTCGTCCTGCTCCTCGTAGCCCTTGACGATGGCCTTCTTGGCCTCGGGCACGACGACGTCGGAGATGGCCACGGTGACGCCCGAGCGGGTCGCCCAGTGGAAGCCCGCCGCCTTCAGGTTGTCGAGCGTCGCCGCCACGATGACCTTGGGGTAGCGCTCGGCCAGGTCGTTGACGATCTCGGAGAGCTGCTTCTTGCCCACCGAGTAGTCGACGAACGGGTAGTCCTCGGGCAGCAGCTCGTTGAAGAGCGCGCGGCCCAGGCTGGTCCGCAGCCGGAAGGTGTCACCCGGCTGGTACTCGGGCTCGCCCTCCTCGGCGACCGGCGGCACCCAGCCACGCGGCGGCATGGTGCCGACCGGGAAGCGGATGTCGACCTTCGCCTGGAGCGAGAGCTCGCGGGCGTCGAAGGCCATGATCGCCTCGGCCGTGGAGCCGAAGGACCGGCCCTGGCCCTTGACCTCGCGCTCGGTCTCGTCCGTGGTGAGGAAGAAGAGGCCCAGCACCATGTCCTGGGTCGGCATGGTGACGGGACGACCGTCGGCCGGCTTCAGGATGTTGTTCGAGGACAGCATCAGGATGCGGGCCTCGGCCTGCGCCTCCGCGGAGAGCGGCAGGTGCACGGCCATCTGGTCACCGTCGAAGTCCGCGTTGAACGCGGTGCAGACGAGCGGGTGGATCTGGATGGCCTTGCCCTCGACCAGCTGCGGCTCGAAGGCCTGGATGCCGAGGCGGTGCAGGGTGGGCGCACGGTTCAGCAGCACCGGGTGCTCGGCGATGACCTCTTCGAGGACGTCGTACACGACGGTGCGGCCACGCTCGACCATGCGCTTGGCCGACTTGATGTTCTGCGCGTGGTTCAGGTCCACCAGGCGCTTCATCACGAACGGCTTGAAGAGCTCCAGCGCCATCGCCTTCGGCAGACCGCACTGGTGCAGCTTGAGCTGCGGACCGACGACGATCACAGAACGCGCGGAGTAGTCCACACGCTTACCGAGGAGGTTCTGACGGAAACGACCCTGCTTGCCCTTGAGCATGTCGCTCAGGGACTTCAGCGGGCGGTTGCCGGGACCGGTGACCGGGCGACCGCGGCGGCCGTTGTCGAACAGCGCGTCGACGGCCTCCTGGAGCATGCGCTTCTCGTTGTTCACGATGATCTCGGGGGCACCGAGGTCGAGAAGGCGCTTCAGGCGGTTGTTGCGGTTGATCACACGGCGGTACAGGTCGTTCAGGTCGGAGGTCGCGAAGCGGCCACCGTCCAGCTGCACCATCGGACGCAGGTCCGGCGGGATGACCGGGACGCAGTCCAGCACCATGCCCTTGGGCTTGTTGCTGGTCTGGAGGAACGCCGAGACGACCTTGAGGCGCTTGAGCGCACGGGTCTTCTTCTGGCCCTTGCCGGTGCGGATGATCTCGCGGAGGCGCTCGGCCTCCTCGTCGAGGTCGAAGGACTCCAGGCGCTTCTGGAGCGCCGCGGCGCCCATGCAGCCGTCGAAGTACGTGCCGAAGCGGTCACGCAGCTCGCGGTAGAGCAGCTCGTCGCCCTCCAGGTCCTGGACCTTGAGGTTCTTGAAGCGGCTCCACACCTCGTCGAGGCGGTCGATCTCGCGCTGCGCACGGTCGCGCAGCTGCTTCATCTCACGCTCGGCGCCTTCGCGCACCTTGCGGCGCACGTCCGCCTTGGCGCCCTCGGCCTCCAGCTCGGCCAGGTCGGTCTCAAGCTTCTTGGCGCGGGCCTCCAGGTCGGAGTCACGGCGGTTCTCGGTCTGCTGGCGCTCGACGGAGACGTGTGCCTCCAGGGACGGCAGGTCGCGGGTACGACGCTCCTCGTCCACGAACGTGATCATGTAAGCGGCGAAGTAGATGACCTTTTCCAGGTCCTTCGGCGCCAGGTCCAGCAGGTATCCGAGGCGCGAGGGGACGCCCTTGAAGTACCAGATGTGAGTGACGGGAGCGGCAAGCTCGATGTGGCCCATCCGCTCACGACGCACCTTGGCGCGAGTGACCTCGACGCCGCAGCGCTCACAGATGATGCCCTTGAAGCGGACACGCTTGTACTTGCCGCAGTAGCACTCCCAGTCCCGGGTCGGACCGAAGATCTTCTCGCAGAAGAGTCCGTCCTTTTCGGGCTTGAGCGTGCGGTAGTTGATGGTCTCCGGCTTCTTCACTTCGCCGTGCGACCAGGTCCGGATGTCGTCCGCGGTGGCAAGGCCGATCCGCAGCTCGTCGAAGAAGTTGACGTCGAGCACTTGTCGTCAATCCCTCTTTCGGGGTCTCGTCTCAATCAATGGTCTGAACGGGTCCGGGGAGGGCCGGCCGCCTCCGGGAGAGGCGGCCGGCCGGCCCGTCAGACCTCTTCGACGCTGCTCGGCTCGCGCCGGGACAGGTCGATACCGAGCTCCTCCGCCGCGCGGAAGACGTCCTCGTCCGTGTCGCGCATCTCGATGGACATGCCGTCCGAGGACAGCACTTCCACGTTGAGGCAGAGCGACTGCATTTCCTTGATGAGCACCTTGAAGGACTCGGGAATGCCGGGCTCGGGGATGTTCTCGCCCTTGACGATGGCCTCGTAGACCTTCACGCGGCCGGTCACGTCGTCGGACTTGATCGTCAGGAGCTCCTGGAGGGCGTATGCGGCACCGTATGCCTCAAGGGCCCACACCTCCATCTCACCGAAGCGCTGTCCACCGAACTGAGCCTTACCACCCAGCGGCTGCTGCGTGATCATGGAGTACGGACCGGTCGAACGGGCGTGGAGCTTGTCGTCGACCAGGTGGTGCAGCTTGAGGATGTACATGTACCCGACCGAGACCGGGTCCGGGAACGGCTCGCCGGAGCGGCCGTCGAACAGCTTGGCCTTGCCGGAGGGCTGGACCAGGCGGTCGCCGTCGCGGTTGGGGATCGTGGCCTCGAAGAGACCGGAGATCTCGTCCTCGCGCGCACCGTCGAAGACGGGCGTGGCGACGTTGGTGCCGGGGGCGACCTGGTCGGCGCCGATGGCCTGCAGGCGCTTGGCCCACTCGTCACCGAGGCCGGAGACGTCCCAACCGCGGCTGGCGAGCCAGCCGAGGTGGATCTCCAGGACCTGTCCCGGGTTCATTCGGGACGGGACACCCAGCGGGTTGAGGATGATGTCGACCGGGGTGCCGTCCTCCAGGAACGGCATGTCCTCGATCGGCAGGATCTTCGAGATGACGCCCTTGTTGCCGTGACGGCCGGCGAGCTTGTCACCGTCGGTGATCTTGCGCTTCTGCGCGACGTAGACCCGGACCAGCTGGTTCACGCCCGGCGGCAGCTCGTCGCCCTCTTCGCGGTCGAAGACGCGGACGCCGATGACCTTGCCGATCTCACCGTGCGGCACCTTCAGCGAGGTGTCGCGCACCTCGCGTGCCTTCTCACCGAAGATCGCGCGGAGCAGGCGCTCCTCGGGGGTCAGCTCGGTCTCACCCTTGGGCGTGACCTTGCCGACGAGGATGTCACCGGCGACGACCTCGGCACCGATCCGGATGATGCCGCGCTCGTCGAGGTCCGCGAGGACCTCTTCGGAGACGTTCGGGATGTCCCGGGTGATCTCCTCCGGGCCGAGCTTGGTGTCACGGGCGTCGACCTCGTGCTCCTCGATGTGGATCGAGGAGAGGACGTCGTCCTGCACGAGGCGCTGCGACAGGATGATCGCGTCCTCGTAGTTGTGACCCTCCCACGGCATGAACGCCACGAGCAGGTTCTTGCCGAGGGCCATCTCACCGTTCTCGGTGGCCGGTCCGTCGGCGAGCACCTGGTCGGCGACGATCCGGTCGCCCTCGGCGACGACGACCTTCTGGTTGACCGAGGTGCCCTGGTTGGAGCGCATGAACTTGGCGATGCGGTACGTGGTGTACGTGCCGTCGTCGTTCGTGACGGTGATGTAGTCCGCGGAGACCTCCTGGACCACACCGTCCTTCTCGGCCTTGAGCACGTCACCGGCGTCGGTGGCGCAGCGGTACTCCATGCCGGTGCCGACGAGCGGGGCCTCCGACTTAATCAGCGGCACCGCCTGACGCATCATGTTCGCGCCCATGAGGGCACGGTTGGCGTCGTCGTGCTCCAGGAAGGGGATCATCGCGGTGGCGACGGACACCATCTGGCGCGGCGAGACGTCCATGTAGTCGACGTCCGTGCCGGGCACGTAGTCGACCTCTCCGCCGCGGCGGCGGACCAGGACGCGGGGCTCGGTGAAGCGCAGCTCGTCGGAGAGGGTCGCGTTCGCCTGGGCGATGACGAAGCGGTCCTCCTCGTCGGCCGTGATGTAGTCGACGTCGTCGGTGACCTGGCCGTCGACGACCTTGCGGTACGGCGTCTCGATGAAGCCGAACGCGTTGACGCGGCCGTACGAGGCGAGCGAACCGATCAGACCGATGTTCGGGCCTTCGGGAGTCTCGATCGGGCACATGCGTCCGTAGTGGGACGGGTGCACGTCTCGGACCTCGAAGCCGGCCCGCTCACGGGAGAGACCACCCGGGCCAAGAGCCGACAGACGGCGCTTGTGGGTGAGACCCGACAGCGGGTTGTTCTGGTCCATGAACTGCGACAGCTGGCTGGTGCCGAAGAACTCCTTGATGGAGGCGACGACCGGCCGGATGTTGATCAGGGTCTGGGGCGTGATCGCCTCGACGTCCTGGGTGGTCATGCGCTCGCGCACGACGCGCTCCATCCGCGCCAGGCCCGTACGGACCTGGTTCTGGATGAGCTCGCCGACGTTGCGCAGACGACGGTTGCCGAAGTGGTCGATGTCGTCGGTCTCGACGACGATCTCCCGGCCGGACTCACCGGTCGTCTCGGTCTCACCGGCGTGCAGCTTGACCAGGTACTTGATGGTCGCGATGACGTCGTCGGTGGTGAGCACCCCGGCGTCCAGCGGCTCATCGGCGCCGAGCTTCTTGTTCACCTTGTAGCGGCCGACCTTCGCGAGGTCGTAGCGCTTCGGGTTGAAGTAGAGGTTCTCAAGCAGCGTCTGAGCGGCCTCGCGCGTCGGCGGCTCGCCCGGACGCAGCTTGCGGTAGATGTCGAGCAGCGCGTCGTCCTGGCCCTGGGTGTGGTCCTTCTCCAGGGTGGCGCGCATCGACTCGTACTCGCCGAACTCCTCCAGGATCTGCTCGGTGCTCCAGCCGAGCGCCTTGAGGAGGACGGTGACCGACTGCTTGCGCTTGCGGTCGATGCGGACACCGACCATGTCGCGCTTGTCGATCTCCATCTCCAGCCAGGCACCCCGGGAGGGGATGATCTTGGCGGAGAAGATGTCCTTGTCGGACGTCTTGTCGATGGAGGAGTCGAAGTAGACACCCGGCGAGCGGACCAGCTGCGACACGACGACACGCTCGGTGCCGTTGATGACGAAGGTGCCCTTGTTGGTCATGAGCGGGAAGTCGCCCATGAAGACCGTCTGGGACTTGATCTCGCCGGTCTCGTTGTTGGTGAACTCGGCCGTGACGAAGAGCGGCGCGGCGAACGTGAAGTCGCGCTCCTTGCACTCGTCGATCGAGTTCTTCGGGGGCTCGAAGCGGTGGTCGCGGAACGTAAGCGACATCGACCCGGAGAAGTCCTCGATCGGTGAGATCTCCTCGAAGATCTCCTCCAGGCCGGACTTGGTGGGGACGTCTTGTCCACTGTCCAGAGCAGCCTCGACGCGAGCCTTCCAGGCGGCGTTGCCGAGGAGCCAGTCAAAGCTCTCGGTCTGCAGCGCGAGGAGGTTCGGAACCTCGAGGGGCTCCTTGATCTTTGCAAAAGAGATGCGCAGCGGGGCGGTGCTGGCACCGTTGTTCGTATTCGCGGTCGAGGCGTTGCGCGAGGCGGCCAAGAGGGGGTCCTTCCGAGGGCTCGGACTCACTACGCGCGTACCGGTCCCACTCTGGACACATAGACAGACCGTTCCGAATCGGTCGCAAACGACCAGGTCGGAGGGGGTCGGCCATCGGTGCTTCAGCGTGGGCATGCCCCTGGTGACGGGCAGGAGGCAGCTAACAGGCAGCGCAAAGGGTCAGTGTAGCCAAGCGGCACACTGATGTCCAGTCGGGGTTCTCAGAGACCCACGTTGCTCTCAACAGCTGTTCTCAACACCTATGGCTAGCCCTCGCGCGGGGTGCGCACTTCCTTACTGCCCTCTTCACTCTCGATCCATGCCTCGGATACGGATCGAAGTGATGACGCGTCCTGAGAATTGCGCGCCGCGTCCGGTTCGTCAAGGCCCACCGGTCCGTACGGACCTCCAGGAGCCTTCACCGGCCACCGCCGGAAAGCCCCCGGAACGCCCCTGAGGGGCCCGCGAGAGGCGTACGGCGAAGATCACCCTACTCGCCGTCGGCGGAAGAGCAAGGCAGCCGCCACGGGTACGCCGAAGGGCGACCACCCGGATGGGTGATCGCCCTTGGCTTCGGCCGCGTGACGCGACCGGGGAGTCCGTGGACTCCCGGGGTGTTACTTGACCTCGACGGAGGCGCCGGCGGCCTTGAGGGACTCGGCAGCCTTCTCGGCGGCCTCCTTGGCGACCTTCTCGAGGACCGGCTTCGGGGTGCCGTCGACGAGGTCCTTGGCCTCCTTCAGACCCAGCGAGGTCAGCTCACGCACGACCTTGATGACCTGGATCTTCTTCTCGCCCGCGCCGGTGAGGATGACGTCGAACTCGTCCTGCTCGGCAGCGGCCTCGGCGGCCGGGGCACCCGGGCCCGCGATGACGGCGGCGGCCGGGGCGGCGGCGGTGACGTCGAACTTCTCCTCGAAGGCCTTCACGAACTCGGAGAGCTCGATGAGGGTCATCTCTTCGAACTGCGCGAGCAGGTCGTCCTGGGACAGCTTCGCCATGATAGGCGTCCTTCCACTATTCGGCAGGTGCCGGATGTATATGTCGGCGGGCGTACGTGGAGCCCGCTGGACCGCTGAGCGTGATTACTCGGCGGCCTCGGCGGGAGCCGGCGTACCGGCACCGCCCTGCTCTTCCTTCTTGGCACGAAGCGCTTCCGCGGTGCGGACGAACTTCGACGGGAGAGCCTGGAAGAGCGCGGCAGCCTGAGACTGCTTGCCCTTCATGGCACCTGCCAGCTTGGAGAGCAGAACCTCGCGGGACTCAAGGTCCGCGAGCTTCTTGATCTCATCGGCGGACAGCGCCTTACCGTCAAGGACACCGCCCTTGATGATGAGGTTCGGGTTGTCCTTGGCGAAGTCACGAAGACCCTTCGCCGACTCCACCGGGTCACCGGTGACGAAGGCAACCGCCGTCGGACCCGAGAACAGGTCGTCCAGCGTGTCGATCCCGGCCTCGTTGGCCGCAATCTTGGTCAGCGTGTTCTTCACCACGGCGTACTGGGCGTTCTCACCGAGCGAACGGCGCAGCTCCTTGAGCTGTGCCACGGTGAGACCCCGGTACTCGGTCAGCACAGCGGCGTTCGAGCTGCGGAACTGGTCCGTCAGCTCGGCTACCGCGGCAGCCTTGTCGGGCCTTGCCATGAGCGTCGGCCTCCTTCCGGGTGATGAGGACCGCTCAGAAGGGGCCGGGAAAGACGAAACGCCCCAGCACAAGTGCCAGGGCGCGGCTCGACCGAACAGAGTCCGGGAGCGTTCCACAGTCACCTGCGCGGGTCGTCCGATCCAATCGGAACCTTCGGTCGCCGTCCCCCTTGCGAGAGCACAGCGACGACCAGCGGTCTTTGGCTTCCTGATGAGAGTACGCGACCGGATGCGGGACGGGCAAATCCGTCCCCGCTCGTCCCTTACGGGAGGCCTTCGGGAAGGCTCAGGAGGCGCCGACGCCGGCACCGCCCGGCTGCTTCAGCATCTCTGTGAAGTCCACCGTGTCCGAGGCCGACGGCTTCTCCTGGGGTACGTCCGTGCCGTAGTCGCTGTAGAAGAGCGTCGAATTGAACGCGCCGGTCTTCATCTCGCCACGCTCGGTCTTCTTCACCAGCAGGTCGTCCTTGTCGACCCAGATGTCGACGGTCTGGGTGGTGACCCCGGCCAGCGCCATCTGCTCCTTGAAGTCGGCCAGCTGCTCGGCGTCCAGGTTGCTGTTCTTCGCGGTCAGCTCGGCGACGTCGACCGTGCCGGAGTAGTGCGTCGTGGAGACCCCGCGGACGTCCTCCTGGCCGACCTTCTTCACGTCACCGGAGGCCAGGAGCGCCTTCACGCCCTGCTCGGGCGTGCTGTTCTGGATCTGGTCCTGCATGACGTCGCCGGCGGCCCCGCCCAGGGCGGCCAGGTCCTTGTAGGAATACCGGACCCAGTGCTTGCCCCCGGCCTTGGCCGCGAAGGCGTCGCCCATGTTGGCGTAGTACTCGTCCTTGAAATAGCGCGCCCGGACCGGTCCGTCGCCGCCGGCCTGCTTCAGGGCGTCGCCCATGGTGCCGCCGGTGTAGGTGATGGTCATCTCGCCGGAGAGGCCGTCGGCCCAGCCGATGGTCCCGGACTGCTTCATCGACATGGTGTCGCCCATGTCCATGGTGCCGTCGACCTTGGCCGACTGGGCGCCGCCCGTCTTCTTCTGCACCTGCTTCAGCGCGGCGACCGGGCTCGCCTTGGCGACGGCGCCCGCCTTGTCCTTGCCGGAGCCGCTGGAGCCCCCCGAGCCGTCGGAGCCACTGCAGGCCGCTATCGACGTCAGCGCCGCGGCTGCGGCCAGCGCCGTACCCACGCGTCGTGCCGTGCTCGTCCTCATGGAATCGGTCCACCCCTCGTATCGTCTGTTCGTCCCCCGCACAACAGTCGCACAGGGCACTGACAGGCATAGGTCCTTACGGATACGAGGACGGGCCCCGCACCTCGAAAGGTTGCGGGGCCCGTACACACAGTGCACGCGTGTGACGCGGCTTACCCGGTGAGCGCGGTGGCTCAGACGGCGGCCGGGTCCTCCTCGACGAGGAGGTTGCGGGTGCGGTTGGCGTCCAGCGGGATGCCGGGGCCCATCGTGGTGGCCAGCGTGGCCTTCTTGATGTAGCGGCCCTTGGCGGCGGACGGCTTCAGACGGAGGATCTCCTCCAGCGCCGCTGCGTAGTTCTCCACCAGCTTGGTCTCGTCGAAGGAGACCTTGCCGATGATGAAGTGCAGGTTCGAGTGCTTGTCGACGCGGAACTCGATCTTGCCGCCCTTGATGTCGTTGACAGCCTTCACGACGTCGGGGGTGACGGTGCCGGTCTTCGGGTTCGGCATCAGACCACGCGGACCGAGCACGCGGCCCAGGCGGCCGACCTTGCCCATGAGGTCCGGGGTGGCGACGACGGCGTCGAAGTCCAGACGGCCCTTCGCCACCTCGTCGATGAGCTCGTCGGCGCCGACGATGTCGGCTCCGGCGGCTTCCGCGGCCGCAGCACGGTCACCGGTCGCGAAGACCAGGACCCGGGCGGTCTTGCCGGTGCCGTGCGGGAGGTTCACGGTGCCGCGGACCATCTGGTCGGCCTTGCGCGGGTCGACACCCAGGCAGAAGGCGACTTCGACGGTGCCGTCGAACTTCGTGGAGGCGGTGTCCTTGGCGATACGGACGGCCTCAAGCGGGGCGTAGTTGCGCTCCCGGTCGATCTTGGCGTCCGCAGCGCGGAGGTTCTTGCTGCGCTTCACTTCTACTCCTGTGGTTTCAGAGTGTGGAGTCGTGGTGCGGACCAGCGCTTGGTCCTACCACTGAGGGCTACGGGGCTGAATCAGCCTTCGACCGTGATGCCCATGGAACGGGCGGTGCCGGCAATGATCTTCGACGCGGCGTCGAGGTCATTGGCGTTCAGGTCGGGGAGCTTCGTCGTGGCGATCTCGCGGACCTGGGCGGCCGTCAGCTTGGCAACCTTGGTCTTGTGCGGCTCGCCGGAGCCCTTGTCCACACCCGCGGCCTTGAGGATCAGCTTGGCGGCCGGCGGAGTCTTCGTGACGAAGGTGAAGGAACGGTCCTCGTAGACCGTGATCTCCACCGGCACGACCATGCCACGCTGCGACTCGGTCGCGGCGTTGTAGGCCTTGCAGAACTCCATGATGTTGACGCCGTGCTGACCGAGCGCGGGGCCGACCGGCGGGGCCGGGTTCGCCGCACCGGCGTTGATCTGGAGCTTGATAAGCCCCGTGACCTTCTTCTTCTTGGGAGGCATTGCTCTCTCCGGGTCCTAGTGAGAGTGTTTCGCCGCCAATTCCGGTCATCCGGATGGAGGCATACCGCACAACGATAACGGGTATAGCTGTGCGACCAAAAACCCAGCAGGTCAGAGGGGCTGCGAAGCCCCTCTGACCTGCTGGGTAGGCGTGTGTCCAGAAAGCGGCGGAGCCGCTAGTTCTTCTGGATCTGGTCGAAGCTGAGCTCGACCGGGGTCTCGCGGCCGAAGATCTCGACGAGGCCCTTGACCTTCTTCGAGTCGGCGTTGATCTCGTTGATCGTGGCCTGGAGCGTCGCGAACGGACCGTCGGTGACGGTGACCGAGTCGCCCACCTCGAAGTCCAGCACCTGGACCTCGACCTTGCGGGACGGAGCGGGCTTGCCCTCGGCCTCGGCGGCCTCGCGGGCGGCCTTCTCCTCGGCCTCCGGGGCGAGCATCTTGACGATCTCGTCCAGGGTCAGCGGGTACGGGTCGTAGGCGTTGCCCACGAAGCCGGTGACGCCGGGCGTGTTGCGCACGACGCCCCAGGACTCGTTCGTCAGGTCCATGCGCACCAGGACATAGCCGGGGAGCTTGTTCTGCCGGACGTTCTTGCGCTCGCCGTTCTTGATCTGGACGATCTCTTCCTCGGGCACTTCGGCCTGGTAGATGAAGTCCTCGACGTTGAGCGAGACGGCGCGCTGCTCCAGGTTGGCCTTCACGCGCTTCTCGTAACCGGCGTACGTGTGGATGACGTACCACTCGCCGGGGAGACCGCGGAGCTCGTCACGCAGGGCGGCGACGGGGTCGACGGGGGCGGCCGGCTCAGCGGCTTCCTCGTCGGCGCTCTCGTCCTCGACCTCGACCGCCTCGGCGGCCTCGTCCTCGACGGCCTCGACAGCCTCTTCCTCGGCTGCTTCGGCAGCGGCCTTGGCGGTCTCGGCCTGGTCCGCGGAGTCAGCAGCCTCAACGACGTCGAGCTCGTCCTTGGCGGACTCGGAGGAGCCAGCCTCGGGCTCGACGGCGTCGTTCAGGTTCGGGTCAGACACGATGGCTGCTTCTTCCTGGATACAAAGGGGTGGAACGTGCGAAAGGGGCGCCGGTCGGACGCCCTTCGCGGGATCAGCCGAAGATGTATTTGACGACCCGCGCGAATCCCATGTCGAGAACGGTAACGATACCGATCATGACGACGACGAAGACGATCACCACGGTGGTGTACGTCGTCAGCTGGCTACGGGTCGGCCAGACAACCTTACGGAGTTCGGCGACGATCTGGCGGTAGAACAGCGCGAGACGGCCCAGAGGGCCCTTCTTGCCGCGCTTGCCGCCCTTCCGAGTCTTCTTCTTCGACTCGGGAGCTTCATCATCGGCATCAGGCATGTCGATGGAGCCCACGGCGTCCGTCACGCTACTCACCTGATTCCGGGTCGTGGCCGTGCCGCGCCCGGTGGAGCCGCACGGCTGTGCAATGAAGTACGTACATGCGCACACATCCTGGCGAAGGAGTGTGTAGCAGGGCCGGAGGGACTTGAACCCCCAACCGCTGGTTTTGGAGACCAGTGCTCTACCAATTGAGCTACGACCCTTTGTGGTTTCCACCAACCTACCGCATCTTTCCCGGTGACCGGGTGCAGGAACGGTGCGGTTGGTGAAGGCCAACGACAGGTGAGTGTACGTGCTCGGGGCCGCTGCGTCGAACAGACAACTACCGACCGGTCCTGTCCGGTTCCTGTCCGAGTGCGGTCCGGTCCCTGAAACGCGTGCGCCAAGGGCTTTTCCGGTCTGCGAGCATGGCCCCATGAGCGCTGCAACTTCCCCGTCCGAGCGCCGGGTCTCCGCCCGCATCGGTGCGATCTCCGAGTCCGCGACCCTCGCCGTCGACGCCAAGGCCAAGGCCCTCAAGGCCGCCGGGCGGCCGGTGATCGGCTTCGGGGCGGGCGAGCCCGACTTCCCGACCCCCGACTACATCGTCGACGCCGCGGTCGAGGCCTGCCGCACCCCGAAGTACCACCGCTACACCCCGGCCGGTGGGCTCCCCGAGCTCAAGGCCGCCATCGCGGCGAAGACGCTGCGCGACTCCGGCTACGAGGTCAAGGCCGGCCAGATCCTGGTGACCAACGGCGGCAAGCAGGCCATCTACGAGGCCTTCGCCGCGATCCTGGACCCGGGCGACGAGGTCATCGTCCCCGCCCCGTACTGGACCACCTACCCCGAGTCGATCCGGCTCGCGGGCGGTGTCCCGGTCGAGGTCGTCGCCGACGAGACCACCGGCTACCGGGTGTCCGTCGAGCAGCTGGAGGCCGCGCGCACGGAGCGGACGAAGGTCGTCCTGTTCGTCTCGCCGTCCAACCCGACCGGTGCCGTCTACAGCGAGGCCGACAGCGAGGCGATCGGCCGCTGGGCCGCCGAGCACGGCCTGTGGGTGCTCACCGACGAGATCTACGAGCACCTCGTCTACGGCGACGCGACCTTCACCTCGCTCCCGGCGCTCGTCCCGGAGCTGCGCGACAAGTGCATCGTCGTCAACGGTGTCGCCAAGACGTACGCGATGACCGGCTGGCGGGTGGGCTGGATCATCGGCCCGAAGGACGTGGTGAAGGCCGCGACCAACCTCCAGTCGCACGCCACCTCGAACGTCTCCAACGTCGCCCAGGTCGCCGCGCTCGCCGCCGTCTCGGGCCCGCTGGACGCCGTCGCCGAGATGCGTGCCGCCTTCGACCGCCGCCGCAAGCTGATCGTGCGGATGCTCAACGAGATCGACGGCGTGCTCTGCCCGGAGCCCGAGGGCGCGTTCTACGCCTACCCGTCGGTGAAGGGGCTGCTCGGCAAGGAGATCCGCGGCAGGCGCCCGGCCGACTCGGTCGAGCTGGCCGCGCTGATCCTGGACGAGGCCGAGGTCGCCGTCGTGCCGGGCGAGGCCTTCGGCACCCCGGGCTATCTGCGCCTGTCCTACGCCCTGGGCGACGACGACCTCGTCGAGGGCGTCTCGCGGATCCAGAAGCTGCTGGGCGAGGCCAAGGCCTGACAAGCCCCACTGCCCACCGGGAGTGCCCCCGCCGCCGGAATCCACCCGGCGGCGGGGGCACTTTTTGTTCGACCGGCACCCCAAACGGGAAAGCGGCTACCGCTCCGGCCCACCGTGCGGCAGGATCTTCCGATGGAGCGTGATGTACGTCTGTTGCCCAAGGCCCACCTGCACCTGCACTTCACCGGGTCGATGCGGCCCACCACCCTGCTCGAACTGGCCGACAAGTACGGGGTCCACCTCCCGGACGCCCTGACCGGCGGCGAGCCGCCCAAGCTGCGGGCCACCGACGAGCGCGGCTGGTTCCGTTTCCAGCGGCTCTACGACATCGCCCGGTCCTGCCTGCGGTCCCCCGAGGACATCCACCGTCTGGTCCGCGAGAGCGCCCAGGAGGACGTCGCGGACGGCTCGGGCTGGCTGGAGATCCAGGTCGACCCCACCTCGTACGCCCCGCTGCTCGGCGGGCTGATCCCGGCCATCGAGATCATCCTCGACGCCGTGGACAGCGCCTCCCGGGACACCGGCCTGGGCATGCGCGTGGTGATCGCCGCCAACCGGATGAAGCACCCGCTGGACGCCCGGACCCTGGCGCGGCTGGCCGTGCGGTACGCCGACCGGGGCGTCGTGGGCTTCGGGCTCTCCAACGACGAGCGGCGGGGGATGGCCCGCGACTTCGACCGGGCCTTCGCCATCGCGCGGGACGGCGGCCTGCTGGCGGCTCCGCACGGCGGCGAGCTGGCCGGGCCGTCCAGTGTGCGCGACTGCCTCGACGACCTGGACGCCTCGCGCATCGGCCACGGCGTCCGGGCCGCCGAGGACCCCCGGCTGCTGCGCAAGCTCGCTGAGCGGGGGGTGACCTGCGAGGTCTGCCCGTCGTCCAATGTGGCGCTCGGCGTCTACGAGAAGCCCGCCGACGTCCCTCTGCGCACCCTGTTCGACGCGGGCGTGCCGCTGGCGCTGGGGGCGGACGACCCGCTGCTGTTCGGTTCGCGGCTGGCCGCCCAGTACGAGCTGGTGCGCCGTCACCACGGCTTCACCGACGAGGAGCTGGCCGAGCTGGCACGCCAGTCGGTACGGGGGTCGGCGGCGCCCGTCGACGTACGGGAGAAGCTGCTGTCGGGGATCGACGACTGGCTGGCTAGCTGATCCCGGCCAGCAGGGTGCGGGCGATCGCGGTGGCGAACTCGTCCAGGGGCTGCGGGGGCGTGCCGCCGGGGAGCGTGGAGTAGGCGAAGGCCCGCTGGGCGCAGGCGCCGAGGAGCAGGGAGGCGGCGGCGTAGGTGTCGGCGTCCGCCCGGATCCGACCTGCGTCCTGTTCGGCGCGCAGGTAGGCGTCGAGCTGCTGGATCGGGCGGTGGGGGCCGGTCCCCAGGTCGCGCATGCCCTGCTCGTGGCGGTGCTTGAGCTGGGGTTCGGCGTACAGGGAGGCGGCCATCGGGAAGGTCTGCTCGTAGAACAGGGCGGCCTGCCGGGCGATGTCGGTGAGGTGGTCCTCGATGCCGCCCTCTCCGGCGGCCAGGCCGCTCAGCAGGTTTCCGAGCTTGGGCAGCCGTTCGGCGAGGACGGTGACGAACAGCTCCTCCTTGCTGCTGAAGTGCTTGTAGAGCGCCGCCTCGGAGCAGTCGGCCGCCCGGGCGATCTCCTTGGTGGTGGTCCGGGCGAGGCCGATGGAGAGCATCAGGTCGTGGGCCGCGTCGACGATCCGCGCGCGGGCGGGCTTCTGGTCCATGAGTGCTCCAAGCGGGCGTGGGCCCGGGAAGTGTTGACGATCACACGGGGTTCGTCCACCCTAGAGGTTAGTGAACACTCACCCACCGAGGGGCGCACCATGAGACTCACCGTGTTCGGAGCGACCGGCGGTGTCGGCCGGGAGATCGTGGGGCAGGCACTGGCGGCGGGCCACGAGGTGACGGTCGTGGTCCGCGATCCCGCGGGGCTCCCGGAGTCCCTGGCGGGCGCCGCGCTGCACGCGGCCGTCCCGCTGGACGATGCGGCGGCGGTGCGGGGGGCGGTGGCCGGGCGGGACGCGGTGCTGTCCGGGCTGGGTTCGCGCGGCCGGAAGGCGAACGGGATCGCCGAGCGGCTGACCGGGCGGATCCTGACGGCGATGGAGGCCGAGGACGTACGGCGGCTGGTGGTGGTGAGCGCGGCGCCGGTCGGGCCCGAGGCGGTGGGAGATCCGCTGATGGACCGGCTGACGCGCAGGGTGATCGGGGCGATTCTGTCGGATCTGTACGCGGATCTCGCCCGGATGGAGGCGGTGCTGGCCCACAGTGCGGCGGACTGGACGTCGGTACGGCCCCCGAAGCTGACGAACGGTCCGCGCACCGGGGTCTACCGGCGGGTGGTGGGCGGTACGCCGCGCAGCGGCCGGTCGATCTCCCGGGCCGATGTGGCGCACGCGATGCTCGCGATGCTCGACGACCCGGGGACCGTGGAACAGGGCGTGGGCATCGCCTACTGAGCGGCTGCCGCGCCCGTACGGCTCACAGGCTGACGCCGACCGTCACCGGCTCGTTGACGAGGGTGACGCCGAAGGCGTCGTGGACCCCGGCGACGACTTCGCGGGCCAGGGCCAGAAGGTCTTCGGTGGTGGCCGTGCCCCGGTTGGTGAGGGCGAGGGTGTGCTTGGTGGAGATCCGGGCGGGGCCGTCGCCGTAGCCCTTGGTGAATCCGGCCCGGTCGATCAGCCAGGCCGCCGACGTCTTGGTGCGGCCGTCCCCGGCGGGGAACGCCGGAGGCGTCACGTCCGGGCCGAGGCGGTCGCGGACCCGGGTGAGGAAGTCCTCGTACGCGGCCGGTTCGAGGATCGGGTTGGTGAAGAAGGACCCTGCCGACCAGGTGTCGTGGTCCTCCGGGTCGAGCACCATGCCCTTGCCGGCGCGGAGCTTCAGCACGGTTTCCCGGGCCGCCGACGCGGGAACGCGCTCGCCCTGTTCGACGCCCATCGCCCTGGCCGTTTCGGGGTACCTCAGGGGCGCGGAAAGCCCGGCGGCCTCTTCCAGCTCGAATCGGACACGGAGCACCACGAAGCGGTCGGGTTCCGCCTTGAAGCGACTGTGGCGGTACGAGAAGGCGCACTCCGCGTTCGGAATCGTCACGGTCTCCCGGGTGCGCCGGTCGTAGGCGACGACTTCCGTGATCGTGGAGGACACCTCCTGCCCGTACGCCCCGACGTTCTGGATCGGCGTCGCGCCGGCGGAGCCGGGGATACCCGCCAGGCACTCGATGCCCGCGAGGCCCGCCTCGACGGTCCGGGCGACGGCGTCGGTCCACACCTCACCGGCGGCCAGCTCCAACGACGCTCCGGAGAGCGTGAACCCCTTGGTGGCGATGCGCACCGCGGTCCCGTCGAAGCCCTTGTCCCCGATGACCAGGTTCGAGCCGCCGCCGATCACCAGCAGCGAGGTACCGCTGTCGTCGGCCTCGCGCACGGCGGCGACCACCTCGGCGTCGGTCGTGGCCGTCAACAGCCGGGCGGCGGGGCCGCCGAGCCGGAAGGTGGTCAGGGGGGCGAGGGGGGCGTCGTGGAGTTCCTGCACGGGGACAAGAGTACGGTCCGTGGCTCCGCCCCCCGTGCGGGCCACGGACCGTGAGCCTCCCCCACCGGCTCAGGCGGCCACCGCGTCCCGTTCCGCGGCGTCCCGCGTCTCCGGGCCCCGGGCGGGCCCGGCCCCACTGCGGCGGCCCGGGATCAGGAGCGCGACGAGCGCGCCCAGGGCCACCGCTCCGGCCCCGATCCAGAGGGCGGGGACGGTCCCGTCCGCGAACAGCCGCGGCGAGCCGTAGCCGCCCCGCGCGGCGAAGACCGAGGCGAGGACCGCGACTCCGAGCGCACCGCCGACCTCCCGGAGCGCGTTGTTGGCCCCGGAGGCGATGCCCTGTTCCCCGGCGCGGACGCTGGACAGCACGAGGCTCGCGGCCGGCGCGAAGTACATCGCCATGCCGACCCCGCCGATGACCAGGGCGGGCAACTGGGCGGCGTAACTCACGTCCGGTTCGACGACCACGGCGAACAGGGTCAGCCCGAGGGCCTGGAGCGCCAGCCCGGCCACCACGACCGGCCGCCCCCCGAAGCGGTCGGAGAGATACCCGGCGAGCGGGGCGACGAGGATCGGCATCCCGGTCCAGGGCAGCATGCGCAGACCGGCCTCGGTGGGCGAGTGCCCCAGCCCGTTCTGGAGGAACTGGCTGAGCAGGAAGATCGACCCGAACATCCCGAAGAACATCAGCAGGCTCGCCACGTTGATCCCGAGGAAGGCCCGGCCCCGGAAGAGCCGCATCGGCAGCATCGGGTTCTCCGCCCGGTTGCCGTGGTGCACGAACAGGCCGAGCAGGGCCGTGCCCGCGATCAGCCCGGTCAGGACGAGAGGGCTGGTCCACCCATGGCTCGCGGTGTTGACCAGGGCGTAGACGATGCCGAAGAGGCCCGCGCTGACCAGGACCGTGCCGCGGATGTCCAGCGGCGCCCTGGGGGCGTACGACTCGGTGAGCCGCAGCCGGGCCAGCGGCAGCAGCAGCAGGCCGAGCGGCACGTTCAGCCAGAAGATCCACTGCCAGGAGATGTGCTCGGTCAGCGCACCGCCGATCAGCGGCCCGCTGGCCACGGCCACACCGTTCACCGCGCCGAAGAGGCCCAGCGCCGCGCCCCGCCGCTCGGGCGGAACGGCGGCACCGATCAGGGTGAGCGTCAGCGGCATCATGATCGCCGCGCCGACGCCCTGGACCGCCCGGAACGCGATGAGCTCCCCGATGCCCGGTGACAGGGCGGCCGCGGCGGAGGCGGCCGTGAAGACGCCGAGGCCGACCAGGAACAGCCGCCGCCTGCCGAAGCGGTCCCCGAGCGCCGCACCGAGCATCAGCAGCACGGCGAAGGTCAGGGTGTACGCGTTCACCGTCCACTCCAGCTCCTCCAGCCCGCCGCCGAGGCTCTCGCGGATGGAGGGAAGGGCGGTGGTGACGACGAGGTTGTCCAGGGCCGCCATGAATCCGGCGACGCTGGTGATGACGAGGGTCCAGACCGCTCTTCCGCGGTCCGCCTTGCCGTGCTGCTCGTTCATTTCTCCCCCTGCTGATCAGTTCCCGCCGATCAGAACTGGTAATTAGTTATTGATCACTAACTTCTACGGACAGAAATCCGGGCGGACCCGGAGCGCGCTGTTCACTCGGTGGGCCTGCCCGAGACGTAGAACCCCGACCAGACGCGGTGGTCGCCCGGAAAGCCGAGCGAGGCGAGCGTGTTGACGAGCATCCCGTACGCCAGGAACGTCGTCGTCTCACTCTCGTCGGCTCCGAGCGTGATGTGGACGTCGTCCCACATCCGCACCCAGGCCGCCCGCAGGGACTCGCCGAACGCATGGTCCCCGGCGGCCTCCGCCGCGGCGACGGCCGCGTACATCTGCATCTGCATCATCAGCTTCTCGCCGTCGTCGACGATCAGCTGCTGGTACGCCGCGGCCATGGCGTGCAGCGCCTCCTCCCCCTCCAGCCCCTTCGATGCCGCCGCGAACACCTGGCGGGTGTCCTCCAGGCAGCGTTCGGCGGCGGCGAGGAATATGGCCTGCTTGTTGGGGAAGAGCCGGAAGAGATACGGCTGGGAGACACCGACCCGCCGGGCGATCACCTCGGTGGACGTGCCGTTGTAGCCGCCGCGGGCGAACTCAGTGATCGCCGCCCGGACGACGCTCTCCCGCCGCTCCTCCGCACTCATCCTGACCATGAAGCTAAGTTATTGCCCAATCACTAACTTGGTCAAGGGGCCGGAGGGGCCGGGACGGAAGCAAGGGGCGCCCCCCACAGAGGGCACCCCCTACCGGCCCGGGACGCTCCCGGGCGCACAACCGGCGTACGCCTCAGGCGAGCCGCACGACGGCGCGGGACAGCCCCAGCACCTTCTTCCCGTCGCACATCGCGACCAGGTCCACGCGGACCAGGTTGTCCTCCAGCTTGGCCCCGACCTTGGCGCTGACCTCGATCAGCGCGCCCTTGTCGTCGTTGGGCACGACGACCGGCTTGGTGAACCGCACCCCGTAGTCGACGACCGCGCCCGGATCGCCGGCCCAGTCCGTGACCACGCGGATCGCCTCGGCCATCGTGAACATGCCGTGCGCGATCACGTCCGGCAGCCCGACCTCGCGCGCGAACTTCTCGTTCCAGTGGATCGGATTGAAGTCGCCCGACGCGCCCGCGTACTGCACGAGCGTCGCCCGCGTCACCGGGAACGACTGCGCGGGCAGTTCCGTACCGACCTCGACCGACTCGTAAGAGACCTTCGCCGTCATCACGCCTCCTCGGCGGCGCGCGCCACCAGCTTCGTCAACGCCGTCACGACCAGCTCACCGGCCTCGTCGCGCACATCCCCGCGGATGTCCAGAACATCGTTGCCCGCCAGGGACTTGATGCTCTCGATCGTCGACGTGACCGTCAGCCGGTCCCCCGCCCGCACCGGGCGCACGTACGAGAACTTCTGGTCACCGTGCACCACCCGGCTGTAGTCCAGGCCCAGCTGCGGGTCCTGCACCACTTCCCCGGCGGCCCGGTGGGTGATCGAGAAGACGAAGGTGGGCGGCGCGATCACGTCGGGATGGCCCAGTGCGCGGGCGGCCTCCACATCGACGTACGCCGGATGGGCATCGCCCACCGCCTCGGCGAACTCTCGGATCTTCTCCCGGCCGACCTCGTACGCCGGGGTGGGCGGATAGGTCCGCCCCACGAAGGACTGGTCGAGCGCCATGAGCTCGCTACCTCCTGATGGAAAGACGTGGAAAGACGAAGCGGGGGCGGCCCCGTGCGGGGAACGACCCCGTACAACGACACGAGGCCGCCCCCAGAGGGGACGGCCTCGTGTACGAGCCTGATTCAGCGCGTTTCGCGGTGCGCGGTGTGCGAGTTGCAGCGCGGGCAGTGCTTCTTCATCTCAAGACGGTCCGGGTTGTTACGCCGGTTCTTCTTGGTGATGTAGTTCCGCTCCTTGCACTCCACGCAGGCCAGCGTGATCTTCGGGCGGACGTCGGTGGCAGCCACGTGAGTGCTCCTTGGACGGATGGACGGATGAACGCATGAAAGAGTAGCCGATCGAAGGACCGACCCAACAATCGGCTACCGTTAGTAGCGGTGACCGGACTTGAACCGGTGACACAGCGATTATGAGCCGCTTGCTCTACCGACTGAGCTACACCGCTTTGATGATGAGTCACCCCGCCGAAGCGGGGTTTCCCGATCACCAGAGCCCCAATGCGGAATCGAACCGCAGACCTTCTCCTTACCATGGAGACGCTCTACCGACTGAGCTATTGGGGCGAGCGATGAAGACATTACACGGTCCTGGGCCGGTTGCCCAAATCCGTTTCGGTAGCGTCCCCCGGGGCCCTCTCCGGCCCCGCCCACACCCCCTGATCAGGCCTTGATCCAGCCCGCATCGCCTTCCGGACCGGACGTCGCCCGGGGCCGGAAAAGGCCCACCGGTACGACTATTGCGCTCTTCCCGGAAGCCGCCGTGCCAGGCGTCGCGGACCCGGCCATGATCGGCGGGACCCCTGAAGGCGTCCCGCCGGCGAGCCGGCACGACCGGCAGGACGCCCCCTGCGACAAGACACCCCCTCAAGGCCCGGCCCACTACTCCGCGTGATCTTGCCCCCCGCCCCCTTGCACCCCTTCCAGGAGCGCGATGCCCGACAGCCAGCCGCGGCGGCCCGACGACAACGCGCCGGACAGCGCCGACGCGGCCACCACCGCCGACACCCCCGCCCTCGTCCTCAGCGGCGCCCGGCTCATCGACGGCCGCACCGTCGACGTACGCCTCAGCGGCAGCCGCATCGAGGCCGTCGGGACCGCGGGGAGCCTCACCGCCCGGGGCTCCCGCATCGACCTCCGGGGCTATCTCCTGCTCCCCGCCCCCGCCGAACCCCACGCCCACAGCGACACCGCGCTCACCGCGGACAGCGCGGCCCCCGACAGCCCGGGCCCCGCCTCCCACCGCACCGAGGACATCCAGCGCCGCGCCACCGAGGCGGCGCTCCTCCAGCTCGGCCACGGCGCGACCGCCCTGCGCACCCACGTCCGCATCGGCGACGTCCAAGGCCTCGCCCCGCTCGAAGCCGTCCTACAGGCCCGGCGCTCCCTGCGCGGCCTCACCGACCTCACACCCGTCGCGGTCCCCCGCCTCCTCACCGGCGTCGCCGGGGCGGACGGCCTCGCGATGCTCCGCGACGCGGTGAAGATGGGTGCTGCGGTCGTCGGCGGCCGCCCCGACCTCGACCCGGACCCCATCGGCTACACCGAGGCCGTCCTGGAGGTCGCCGCCGAACACGGCTGCCCGGTGGACCTGCACACCGACGCCGACGACCCCGCCCGGCTGGGCCGGCTCGCCGCCATGGCCGCCGGACTGCGCCCCGGCGTCACGCTCGGCCCCTGTTCGGGACTGGCCCATCTGCCCCGGGACATCGCCGCCCGCGCCGCCGACCAGCTCGCCGCCGCGGGGATCACCGTCGTCTGCCTGCCCCAGGGCGGCTGCACCGGCGCGGAACGCCGTACGACCGCCCCCGTACGCCTCCTGCGCTCCGCCGGCGTACGCCTCACGGCGGGCAGCGGGGCGCTGCGCGACACCGCGAACCCGGTCGGCCGCGGCGACCCCCTCGAAGCGGCGTACCTCCTCGCCTCGCAGATCGGACTGCGCGCCGAACAGGCGTACGCGATGGTCTCCGCCACCGCCCGCGCCGCCCTCTGCCTGCCCAGCGTGCGCGTCGAGGCGGGCTTCCCGGCCGAACTCCTCGCCGTACGGGGCGAACGGCTCTCCGCCGCGCTCTCCCTCGCCTACAGCCGCATCGTCATCCACCGCGGCCGCGTCGTCGCCCGCACCAGCGCCGTACGCGAGTACTGCGACTCCGACCCGGACTCCGACGCCGCCACGGGCCCCGGCCTCCCGCGCCAGGGGCGACCCGACTCCGGTACGGGGCCCAGGAACTGAGCGGGAGGCTGCCTCCGGGCGTACGGTCGGAGGTATGCGCATTGTCATCGCAGGTGGACACGGACAGATCGCACTGCGGCTGGAGCGGCTGCTCGCCGCACGCGGGGATGAAGCCGTAGGGATCATCCGCAACCCCCAGCAGAGCCAGGACCTCATCGAAGCCGGTGCCCAACCCGCCGTGCTGGACCTCGAATCGGCCACCGTCGAACAGGCCGCGGAGGTCCTGCGCGGCGCCGACGCGGCCGTCTTCGCGGCGGGCGCGGGCCCCAACAGCGGCACCGCCCGCAAGGACACCGTCGACCGCGCCGCGGCCGTGCTGTTCGCCGACGCGGCCGAGGCGGCGGGCGTCCGCCGCTACGTCGTCGTCTCCTCCATGGGCGCCGACCCCGATCACCCCGGCGACGAGGTCTTCGACGTCTACCTGCGGGCCAAGGGCGCCGCCGACGCCGACGTACGCTCCCGTACCGCACTGGACTGGACGATCCTGCGCCCCGGCATGCTCACCAGCGACGCGGGCACCGGACGGGTCCTCCTCGCCGCGTCGACCGGCCGCGGCCCCATCCCCCGCGACGACGTGGCGGCCACGCTGCTGGAGCTGCTGGACACCCCGGCGACGGCGGGCCTCACTCTGGAGGCGATCTCGGGGAACGTGCCGATCGCGGTGGCCGTGAAGGACGTCGCGGGCAACTGACCGGCGTCCGGGCCGGGGTCCGGAAAGGCCCGCAAGGCCCCCTGCCGGATCCCGGGAAGGCCCCCGGCAACGAGGAAGCCCCCGACCAGAAGGACTGGTCGGGGGCTTCGTTCGCGTGGCGGCGCCAGGGTTCGAACCTGGGTAGGCTGAGCCGGCAGATTTACAGTCTGCTCCCTTTGGCCACTCGGGCACACCGCCTCGAACGACGCGTCGGATCTCGTGCTGATCTCCTTGGCGACGACGTAAACAATACCTGATGGCCAGGGGTGCTCCGCCACCCGATTGTTCCGCAGCCGGAGGGGACAGCCCTTGGGCCCTCCCGTTCGGGTCGGACCGGATCCCGGCCCCGGCGGAGCCCGGTATGGCCCGAACGCGAGGGCCTAGGCTTTGCGCTGTAACCCCCAGCATTCGACGCAAGGAGCCACACGTCATGGCCGACTCCAGTTTCGACATCGTCTCGAAGGTCGAGCGGCAGGAGGTCGACAACGCCCTCAACCAGGCCGCCAAGGAGATCTCCCAGCGCTACGACTTCAAGGGCACGGGCGCCTCGATCACGTGGTCGGGCGAGAAGATCCTGATGGAGGCGAACGGCGAGGAGCGCGTCAAGGCCATCCTCGACATCTTCCAGTCCAAGCTGATCAAGCGCGGCATCTCGCTGAAGTCGCTGGACGCCGGCGAGCCTCAGCTGTCCGGCAAGGAGTACAAGATCTTCGCCTCGATCGAGGAAGGCATCTCCCAGGAGAACGCCAAGAAGGTGGCGAAGGTGATCCGCGACGAGGGCCCGAAGGGCGTCAAGGCGCAGGTCCAGGGAGACGAGCTGCGCGTCAGCTCGAAGAGCCGGGACGACCTCCAGGCCGTTCAGGCGCTCTTGAAGGGCAAGGACTTCGACTTCGCGATCCAGTTCGTGAACTACCGGTAGTCGACCGCGCCGTGGGGGCACCCCGTCGAGATCGGCCTCGACGGGGTGCCCGCTCCGTTTCCGGACCTGGGCGTGATGTCCGAATACCGCCAGTGGCCGGACGGCGGGGAGGCGCAGACTGGCCGTACGGATCGGGGACGAACAGCGAGGCGGGACGACGGCATGACGACGATCTACGCGCGGGTGGACAGCCCGCTGGGCGAGTTGCTGCTGGTCGGCGAGGTGCCGGGCGGCTCCGGTGCGGCCGGGGGCGCGGGGGTCCGATTGCGGTCGCTGTCGGTGCCCGGGCAGAAGGGCGGGGCGGTCGTCCAGGACGGATGGCAGCACGCCCCCGAGGCGTTCACGGAGATCACCGGGCAGCTGGAGGCGTACTTCACGGGGCGCTCGACACGCTTCGACGTGGCGTTCGCCCAGGGCGTGGGTACGGAATTCCAGCGCCGGGTCTGGGAGGCGCTGGAGTCGATCCCGTACGGCAGGACGGTGTCGTACGGGGAGGTCGCCGCGCAGGTCGGGGCGTCGGGCGCCGGGGTGCGTGCGGTGGGCACGGCGATCGGGCGCAATCCGTTGCTGGTCGTCCGCCCGTGCCACCGGGTGATCGGGGCGGACGGGGCCCTGCGGGGGTACGCGGGCGGGCTGGAGCGGAAGAAGTTGCTGCTGGGGCTTGAGGGCGCGGTGGGCTGAGCCGTGTCCCGTGAGGTTCCGCAGGCGTCGGACGGGCTCTTCCGACGGCCGCGGAGGGCTGTCGCGCCGGGTGCCGTGCATGTGCCGGAGTGGCTGCCGGTGGAGCGGCGGGCCGAGCTGGTGTCGGCGTGCCGGGAGTGGGCGCGGGGTCCGGTTCCGCTGCGGCACACGGCGCTGCCGGGCGGCGGGGTGATGTCGGTGCGGACGGTGTGCCTGGGGTGGCACTGGCAGCCGTACCGGTACGCGCGTACGGCGGACGACGTGAACGGCGCCCGGGTGGCAGCGTTCCCGGACTGGCTGGCCGATCTGGGGCGGGCGGCGGTGGCCGAGGCGTACCAGGACGACCGTGCGGCGGAGGCGTTCGCTCCGGATACCGCGTTGATCAATTTCTACGACGACGCCGCGCGGATGGGGATGCACCAGGACAAGGAGGAGCGGTCAGGTGCTCCTGTGGTGTCGTTGAGCATCGGGGCGACGTGCGTGTTCCGCTTCGGGAACACGGAGGGGCGTGGACGGCCCTACACGGACGTGGAGTTGGTGTCCGGCGATCTCTTCGTCTTCGGCGGGCCGTCGCGTTTCGCGTTCCACGGGGTGCCGAAGGTGTACGCGGGATCGGCCGACCCTGCGGCGGGAATGCGGGTCGGCCGATTGAACCTCACGTTGCGGGAGACCGGACTGCGCTGACCGGCGTACGGCATTGAGCTGACGGCGTGCGTCAGCGGCGTTCGCGGGAGTTGCCGAACAGCAGCCGGTAGGCGATGAGCAGGACCAGCGAACCGGCGATGGCCGCGAGCCAGGTCGCCGTGTCGTAGAAGTCGTTACTGATGGGGCGGTCGAGGAAGTGGCTGGAGAGCCAGCCTCCGACGAAGGCCCCGGCGATGCCGATGAGGGTGGTGCCGATGATGCCGCCCGGGTCGCGTCCCGGGAGGAGGATTTTCGCTATGACTCCGGCGACCAGCCCGAGAATGATCCAACTGATGATGCCCATGTCGCTGCACCTACCCCTTGCTTCGTCCTGAAACCCAAGACGCGGCGGGCAGGTGTTCGGTTGCACAGCGGCTCGGCAGGGCTGCCTTCCGCAGGGCGGCATCCCCCAGGGCGGTCTTCCGCAGGCGGCATCCCTCACGACGGCCTCCAGTACGCGGATGTCGTCGGCGTTCTTCTCGGCGATCAGCCGGAGCTGACGGGCCGTGCGTTCTCTGTCGACGGCGGTCGACGTTATGCGGTCGTGCGGGGATCGTCAGCCGGATTCTTCGGCTCCGCCTCAGCCTGTGGCAGGCGGCCGTGCCGGACTAGCGGGTGGCGAAGGGCTGGTCCGTCGGAACGATCTCCTTGCCGAAGGGCATGAGGGAGACCGGGATCAGCTTGAAGTTGGCGATGCCCAGCGGGATACCGATGATCGTGATGCACAGGGCGATGCCGGTGGTGATGTGGCCGAGGGCGAGCCACCATCCGGCGAGGATCAGCCAGAGGACGTTCCCCGCGCAGGACGGCGACCCGGCGTCCCGGCGGTCGACGACGGTGTAGCCGAACGGCCAGAGGGCGTAGACGCCGATCCGGAAGGCGGCCACGCCGAAGGGGATGCCGATGATCGTGATGCAGAGCAGGACGCCTGCGAGCAGATAGCCGAGGAACATCCAGAAGCCGCAGAGGATGAGCCAGATGACATTCAGGATGGTTTTCACGGGCGACGACCTGCCATCTGTTCTAGTCGGGCGATGCGCTCCGCCATCGGCGGGTGTGTCGAGAACATTCTCGCCATCCCCTGACCGGGCCGGAAGGGGTTCGCGATCATCATGTGGCTCGCGGTCTCGATCTTCGGCTCGGGCGGCAGCGGCAGCTGCTTCGTCCCGGCGTCCAGCTTACGCAGGGCGCTGGCGAGGGCGAGCGGGTCCCCGGTGAGCTGGGCCCCGGAGGCGTCGGCCTCGTACTCACGCGAGCGGCTGACGGCGAGCTGGATGACCGAGGCGGCGAGCGGCCCCAGAATCATGATCAGGAGCATGCCGAGCAGGCCGGGGCCCTCGTCGTCGTTGGAGCGGCCCACCGGGATGAGCCAGGCGAAATTGACCAGGAACATCACGACGGAGGCGAGGGCTCCGGCCACGGACGAGATGAGGATGTCCCGGTTGTAGACGTGGCTCAGCTCATGGCCGAGGACACCGCGCAGCTCGCGTTCGTCGAGGATCTGGAGGATGCCCTCGGTGCAGCAGACGGCGGCGTTGCGCGGATTGCGGCCGGTGGCGAACGCGTTGGGCGCCTGCGTCGGGGAGATGTAGAGGCGCGGCATGGGCTGTCGGGCCGCCGTGGAGAGCTCGCGGACGATGCGGTAGAGCTGCGGGGCCTCGAATTCGCTGACGGGGCGGGCCCGCATGGCCCGCAGGGCCAGCTTGTCGCTGTTCCAGTACGCGTACGCGTTGGTGCCCAGGGCCACCAGAAGCGCGACGAACAGGCCGGCGCGTCCGAAGAAGCTGCCGATGACGATGATGAGTGCGGACAGTCCCCCGAGGAGTACGGCGGTCTTCAGCCCGTTGTGCCGGCGGTGCACGGTACGCCCTCCAAGTGGTGCAGCAGGGGAACCCTTTGCATGGTGGTGCTCCACTCCCCAGTGGAGCCTCCCGTACTGGTCAACGCCAGGCGACAGGAGCTAGTTCCCTTGTGCGTGCGGCCGGAGGGCGGGGCTGGGCGGCGTGTTCAGGCCGGTCCGGCCCCCGGGCCCGTACGGGATGGCACTGGGCCGTACGGGTGGCGGGGCGTCCTGCTTGTGGTGCGGTGGGGTCAGTGCTGCTGGACGGGGAGCTTGGCGAGGGAGAGCGCCTCGGATTCGGGCTCGACCTCACTGGTGCAGTGGCCGCAGCGGGAGGCGATGGCGGGGATCTCGCTGAAGCAACGGGGGCAGTCGCGCAGGGCAGCCTTGATGTCGACGGCCTCTTCCTTGGCGAAGCGGTTCTGCACCTTGGTCATGGGGACCACGACACAGAAGTAGAGGACCGCGGCGGTGATGAGGAAGGCGATGGCGGCGGCGAGGAACTTTCCGTACGGGAAGATCGCTCCCTCGACGGTGAACTCCGCCGTGCTGAAGTCGCCGACCGAGCCGGTGGCGAGGCCGATCAGCGGGGTGATGAAGGCGGTGCTGAAGCCCGTGACGACGGCGGTGAACGCCGCGCCGACCGCGAGCCCGATCGCCATCGAGATGACGTTTCCGCGCAGGATGAAGTCCTTGAACCCGTTCAGCACTGCTCTCTCTCCTCGTGTCCTGGTACGTCTTCGCCGTGTACGTGACGTACGCAGCCAAGACCTTGCCCTGCGCGGGCGGGCACGGGCAAACCGATCTTGCGGGCGTTGTGCGGGCCTCAGAAGAGGTTGACGGCGGCGAAACGCAGGACCAGCTGCGGTGCTCCGGAGAGGAGGACTCCGACGGCCGCGGTGAGGACGAGCGCAGTGGTGAGCGGGGATGGAGCGTGGAATCCGCGGGCCCCGGAGGCCGGAGTTCCGGTGGTCCGCGGAGTGCGGGCCCGGGCCGATTCCACCGTGGTTTCCGGCGTGCGGAACAGGATCGCGGTCCACCGAAGGTAGTAATAGAGCGCGATCACCACGTTGACGGCCATCACGACGGCGAGCCAGCCGAGCCCCGCGTCGACGGCCGCCGAGAAGACCGCGACCTTCGCGAAGAGGCCGATGATGCCGGGCGGCAGTCCGGCCAGGCAGAGCAGGAAGAAGCCGAGGGCGAGGGCGGCGAGGGGCCGGGTCGTGCAGAGGCCCCGGTAGTCGGCGATGCGGTTGCCGGGATGCGCGCGGGCCACGAGGGCGGCGACGGTGAACGCGCCCAGGTTCACGACGGCGTACATCAGGGCGTACGCGACGGTGGAGCCGATCTGCTCGTCGCTGGAGTACGCGGCGGCCGCGATCGGGACGAGCAGGTAGCCGGCCTGGGCGACGGAGGACCAGGCGAGGAGCCGGACGGCACTGCGGGCGCGGGTGCCGTCCTGGCGGAGGGCGGCGACGTTCCCGACGGTCATGGTGAGCGCGGCGAGAACCGCGAGGGCGGGGCCCCAGACGTCGGCGTAGGAAGGGAACGCGATGACCGTGACCAGGATGATCCCCGAGAAGCCGACGGCCTTGCCGACGACGGAGAGGTAGGCGGCGATCGGGAGGGGCGCGCCGATGTAGGTGTCGGGGACCCAGAAGTGGAAGGGCGCGGCGGCGGTCTTGAAGGCGAAGCCGACGAGCGTGAGGGCGACGCCGGCCTTGGCGAGGGTGTCGAGCACCGGGGGCACGTCGGCGAGGCGGTCGGCGATCTCGGTGAGGTGCAGGGTGCCGGTGGTCGCGTAAACGAAGCTGACGCCGAGCAGCATGACGGCGGTGGCGACGACGGACGAGAGGAAGAACTTCAGCGCCGCTTCGGAGGAGCGGCGGTCACCGCGCTTGATGCCGACGAGGGCGAAGGCGGGCAGTGAGGCGACTTCGAGGGCGACGACGAGGGTGGCGAGGTCGCGGGAGGCGGGCAGGAGTGCGGCGCCCGCCGCGGAGGCCAGGAGCAGGAACCAGTACTCCCCTACGGGGAGTCCGCGCGTGTCGTCGAGGGAGAGCAGGACGGTGAGGAACGCGCCGCCGAGGACGAGGGCCTGGATGACGAGGGTGAAGTGGTCGGCGGTGTAGCTGCATGCCTGGGTACCGGTGGTGACGCAGAAGGTGGAACGGTCACCGGCGCGCAGGGGGATCAGGAGTACGAGGGCGCCGGCCAGCGCGGTGAGGGTGCCGTAGCCGAGAAGCCGTTTGCGGTGCGCGGGCAGGAACAGGTCGGTGACGAGGACGAGCAGGGCGGCCAGCGCGGTGAGGGTGGGGGGCGCGATGGCGAGCCAGTCGATGGTCTGGACGACGCTGGGGGCGGTGTCGGCCGCCGCGGCGAGGACGCCCGGGGCGGTGCTGAGGTCCGCGGTCACGACTTGCCTCCTGCGAGGAGCTTCTGCACGGCCGGGTCGGTGAGGCCGAGGAGGACGGCGGGCCAGAGCCCGGCGAGGACGGTGAGGGCGGCGAGCGGGGTCCAGGCGGCGGCTTCGTAGCTCTGGATGTCGGCAAGCTGCGGGGTGGCGGTCGGCCGGACCCCGGCGGCTCCGGTCGGCCGGGCCGCGTCGGCCGTCTGCGGGGACGGGGCACTGGGCGAGAGCTGGGAGTGGGGCGTGTGCTCGCCCATGCAGACGCGGCGGACGACGATGAGCATGTACGCGGCGGTGAGCAGGGTGCCGAACGCCCCGATGGCCATGAAGGTGCGGAACGCGGGACGGCTGAGGCCTTCGGCGGGGCTGTAAGCGCCGAACAGCGTCAGCATCTCGCCCCAGAATCCGGCGAGTCCGGGCAGGCCGAGCGAGGCGACGGCGGCGAACGCGAGCAGCGCGCCGAGGCGGGGGGCGCGGCCGTAGAGGGCGGCCCCGGTGGCGCCGGCGAGGGTGTCGAGGTCGGCGGTTCCGTAGCGGTCCTTGACGGCGCCGACCAGGAAGAACAGCAGGCCGGTGATGAGGCCGTGGGCGATGTTGGAGAAGAGCGCGCCGTTGACTCCGGTGGGGGTCATGGTGGCGATGCCGAGCAGCACGAAGCCCATGTGGCCGACGGAGGAGTACGCGATGAGCCGCTTGAGGTCGCCCTTCGCCCCGGTACGGGCCAGGGCCAGGCAGGCGAGGGATCCGTAGACGATGCCAACAACAGCGAACGCAGCGAGGTAGGGCGCGAAGGTGCGCATGCCGTCGGGGGCAATGGGGAGCAGGATCCGGACGAATCCGTACGTTCCCATCTTCAGCAGGACGCCCGCGAGGAGCACGGACCCGACGGTGGGGGCGGCGGTGTGGGCGTCGGGGAGCCAGCTGTGCAGGGGCCACATCGGGGTCTTCACGGCGAGGCCGATGCCGATCGCGAGAACGGCGATGACCTGCACGGATGTGGTGAGGCCACGACCGTTGTCAGTGGCGAGTGCCACCATGTCGAAGGTGCCGCTCTTCAGCCCGATGAGGAGGAGGCCCAGCAGCATGACGACCGAGCCGAGCAGCGTGTAGAGGATGAACTTCCAGGCGGCGGCCTGCCGCTGGTCACCGCCCCAACGGGCGATGAGGAAGTACATCGGGATGAGGACCATCTCGAAGGCGAGGAAGAAGAGCAGCAGGTCGAGGACGGCGAAGGTGGCGAGGGTGCCGGATTCCAGGACGAGGACGAGGGCGACGAAGGCCTTCGGCGAGGGGCCCGCGGGCGGCTTGAAGTAGCTGTACAGCGCGCACAGGAAGGTCAGCAGCGCGGTCAGGAGCAGGAGGGGGAGCGAGATGCCGTCGATGCCGAGGTGGATGCGGACGTCGAGCGCCGGGATCCAGCTGATGTCGGTGGTCGCCTGCATCGTGGCGGGATGGTCGTGGTCGAAGCCGACGGCCAGGGCGATCGCGGCGATGAGCACGGCGCCGGTGACGGTCACGCCATGGCGGAGCACGGCCTGGTCGGGGTTCTTGCCCTTGAGACCGGGCGGGGCGGGGAGCAGGGCCGCGACGGCGCCGAGGAGCGGGGCGACGACGATGAACGCGAGAAGGAACTGCATCACGGACGGGCTGATATCGATCACGGTCACGACCCCGCGTTGACGTTGGCGAAGACGACGGCGGCGATCGCCAGGACGAGGGACCCGGCGAGCAGGGCGCCGACGTAGGTCTGCACGTTGCCGGTCTGGGCCCGCCGGACGGCGGTGCCGAGGAGGCGGGTGGCGGTGCCCGATCCGTTGACATAGGTGTCGACGACCGTGCGGTCCAGGAAGCGGACGAGGCGGGCGGCGGCCTGGACGGGCCGGACGAACAGCGCCGTGTACAGGGCGTCCAGATGGAAGCCGGTGACGGCGTGGCGGTGGAGCGGGCCGAGGAGCAGCCTGCCGGGGTCGGCCGGGTCGGCGGCGTCCGCGATGGTGCCGTAGGCGGCGGTGTGGGACGTCATGGCCTCGGCTTCGACGAGGGCGGGTTCGGCGCCGGGGTGGGCGGCGACGGCGCCGATCGGGGTGCGGGCGGCCAGCGCGGTGGTGTGCCGCCACGCGCCGTAGGTGACGAGGCCGCCGACGAGGGTGACGCCGGTGGACAGGACGGCGGTGGTGAGGGTCGGTGTGAGGGCGTGTCCGTCGAACCAGTCGCCGATCGTGCCCACCGTGAGCCCGAAGGCGATGGTGGGGACGGCCAGGATCCACAGGACGGAGGTCATGGCGGCGGGCTGCCTGCCGTGGTCGGGCACTTCGGCCCCCCGGCCGCGGAAGGCGAGGAGCCAGAGGCGTACGGCGTAGGCGGCGGTGAGGACGGCGGCGAGGAGTCCGCCGACCAGGATCGTCCAGCCCGCGGCGGCCGGGGCGACGGTCCGGTCCCCGAGGGCGGTGTGCTCGGCGGCGACGAGAACGGCTTCCTTGGAGAAAAAGCCGGCGAACGGCGGGATGGCGGCCAGCGCGAGGAGGGCGACCGTCATCGTCCAGTAGGCGTCCGGGATACGGCGGGCGAGGCCGCTCATGCGGGACATGGCGGCGAGTGAGTTGGTGCCCGCGGCGTGGATGACGACACCGGCGGCGAGGAAGAGGACGGCTTTGAAAGCACCGTGCGAGATGAGGTGGAAGACGGCGGCCCCGCGGTCACCGACGGCCAGGGCGCCCGACATGTAGCCGAGCTGCCCGATCGTCGAGTAGGCGAGGACCCGCTTGATGTCGTCCTGGGCGAGGGCGGCGAGCCCGGACCCGATCATCGTGACGGCCGCCATCACGGCGAGGGCGACGAGCGCGGCGCCGGAGGCGGCGAAGACGGGCAGCAGGCGGGCCACGAAGTAGATGCCGGCGGCGACCATCGTCGCGGCGTGGATGAGCGCGGAGACGGGGGTGGGGCCGGCCATCGCGTCAGGCAGCCAGGTGTGCAGGGGGAACTGCGCGGACTTGCCCGCGACGCCCGCGAGGAGCAGCAGCGCGATGAGGGTGGGGTGGTCGAGTCCGCCGGTGGTGACGGCGGCGAGGATCTTGGTGATGCGGAAGCTGCCGGTGTCGGCGGCGAGGGCGAACAGACCGATCAGGAAGGGGACGTCACCGAGTTTGGTGACCAGAAAGGCCTTGAGGGAGGCGGCGCGGGCTTCGGGCGTCTCCCAGTAGTGGCCGACGAGGAAGTACGAGCAGATGCCCATGATCTCCCAGCCGACCAGGAGCACCATCAGGTCGCCGGAGTAGACGACCAGGAGCATCGCGGCAGTGAAGAGGGAGACGAGGGAGGCGTAGGAGGGGTAGCGGGCGTCGTCGCGGAGGTAGGCCGTGGAGTAGAGCTGTACGCAGGTGGCGACGAGCCCGACGAGGACGGCGACCAGGACCGCGAAGCCGTCCAGGTGGAGGGCCAGGTCGATGGGGACGGAGCCGGTGGGGGTGAGCTGCGTCGCGGCGTCGATGGCGCGGCCGCCGCCCTGGCGGACGGCGACGATCACCGCGATGACGGCTGCGGTCAGCGTCGGGAGGATCGCCAGGGGCCGGACGAAGCCGGGGGCGCTGCGGCCTACGGCGAGTCCGGCGACGGCTCCGAGGAAGGGGAGGAGCGGGACGAGGGCGGCGAGGGTCGTGGTGGTCACGCGGTGGCCTCTGCGTTCGTGGAGTTCCCTGCCGTTTCGGCGTCACCGGCCCCGGCGGTGTCGTGGCTCTCGGCCGTGTCGCGGAGGCGGTCGATGTCGGAGGTGCCCCGGTTGCGGTAGACGGCCAGGACGATTGCCAGGCCGATGCCGATCTCGGCGGCGGCGATGGCGATGGTGAAGAGCGTGAGGGCCTGACCGGAGTGGAGGGTGTCGCGGAGCCACACGTCGAAGGCGACGAGGTTGAGGTTGACGG
Source organism: Streptomyces durocortorensis (assembly GCF_031760065.1). NCBI lineage: Bacteria > Bacillati > Actinomycetota > Actinomycetes > Kitasatosporales > Streptomycetaceae > Streptomyces > Streptomyces sp. C11-1. Next base: position 4,450,284 of record NZ_CP134500.1, on the reverse strand, counting down.
CGTTGAGCATCAGCTCGACGGACATCAGGACGAGGATCGCGTTGCGGCGGACGAGGACGCCGTAGAGGCCGGTACAGAAGAGGAGGGCGGCGAGCACGGCGGGATAGACGAGGTGCATCAGCTCTGCTCCTCCTGCCCGGGCGGAGTCCCCCGGTCCGGGGCGGGCTTGTCCGGGGCCGGCTTGTCAGGGGCGGACCGGACGGTGGCGTCGGCGTCGCGTTTGCGGGACAGGACGATGGCGCCGACGAGGGCCGCGAGCAGCAGCACGGAGAGCGCTTCGAAGGGCAGGACCCAGTTCCGGAACAGAAAGGCGCCGGTGACCTTCGTGGAGCCCTGGGCCGGTCCTTCGAGGTCGATCCAGGTGGTGCGGAAGGCATCGACCACGACCCAGACGAGAGCGGCCGCCGCGGCGAGGGCTACGCCGAGAGCGACCCATCGGTTGCCCGAATCGGCGTCCGGGGAACGGCCGATGGGGGCCCGGGTGAGCATCAGCCCGAACAGCAGGAGGACGACGATGGAACCGACGTAGATCAGGACCTGCACCCAGGCGATGAACTCCGCCGTGAGCAGGAGGTACTCGACGGCCAGTCCGCCGAGAGCGACGACGAGCCAGAGGGCGGCGTGCACGAGCTGCTTGGTCGTGACGGTGATGACGGCGGCGCCGAGGGTGGCGAGGCCGACGAGGACGAAGGCGATCTCGACGCCGGACGGGGAGAGGAAACCGGGGTGGTCACCGGCGGCCAGGGTGTTCGTCACGGCGGTGGACACCGTGCTCAGGGGCGCGCTCGCCGCTGTGAACGTCATGAGGTTCCGCCCTTCTCCTCGGGCCTCTCCGCGGACTTCTCCTCGGACTGTTCCTGCGCGCGTTGGGCGGCGATCTTGTCCGCGGCCTTGCGGGCGGCGGCGACCTCCTTCGGTTCCTCGGCCCCGGGGTCGAGGGCGGGCGGTTCCGGCACGGTCCACATCCACTCGCGGAGCTTGTCGCGCTCGTGGGTGAGTTCGTGGATGTCCGTCTCCGCGTACTCGAACTCGGGCGACCAGAACAACGCGTCGAAGGGGCAGACCTCGATACAGATACCGCAGTACATGCAGAGGGAGAAGTCGATGGCGAAGCGGTCGAGGACGTTCCGGCTGCGCTCGCGGCCGCCGGGGGCGGCGGGCGGCACCGTCTCCTTGTGGGAGTCGATGTAGATGCACCAGTCGGGGCACTCACGGGCGCAGAGCATGCAGACCGTGCAGTTCTCCTCGAACAGCCCGATGACGCCACGGGAGCGGGGCGGGAGTTCGGGCTGTGTCTCGGGGTACTGCGCGGTGACGGACTTCTTCGTCATCGTGCGCAGGGTGACGGCGAGGCCCTTGGCCAGGCCGGATCCGGGGATCGGGGTCACTGGTTGATCGCCACCTTCACGATGCCGGTGAGCGCGATCTGCGCGAGGGCGAGGGGAACGAGGGTGGTCCAGGCGAGCTTCTGCAACTGGTCCTCACGCAGACGCGGATAGCTGACGCGCAGCCAGATGACGACGAACGCGAGAAGGGCGGTCTTGAGGAGGGTCCAGAGCCAGCCGAGTCCGTCGGCACCGAACGGGCCGTGCCAGCCGCCGAGGAAAAGGACGGTGGTCAGGGCGCACAGGATGACGATGCCCGCGTACTCGGCGAGGAGGAACAGGGCGAACCGCAGCCCCGTGTACTCGGTGTACGCGCCGAAGATGATCTCGGAGTCGGCGACGGGCATGTCGAACGGGGGGCGCTGGAGCTCGGCGAGACCCGCGACGAAGAAGACCAGGGCTCCGGCGATCTGCCAGGGCAGCCACCACCACTCGAACGCGTCGAGGATGCCGGTGAGCGAGACCGTACCGGCCGCCATGGCGACGGAGGCGGCGGCGAGGAGCATCGGCAGCTCGTAGGAGAGCAGTTGCGCGGCGGTCCGGAGGCCCCCGAGGAGGGAGAACTTGTTGGCCGACGCCCAGCCCGCCATGAGCGAGCCGAGGACGCCGATGCCCATGACGGCGAGCACGAAGAAGATGCCCGCGTCGATGGCCTGGACGACCGCGCCCTCGCCGGGGCCGACGGGGATGACCGCGAGGACCAGGAGGTACGGGAGGAGGGCGACGGCGGGGGCGAGCTGGAAGACGCGGCGGTCGGCGGCGGCCGGGACCACGTCCTCCTTCTGCGCGAACTTCACGCCGTCCGCGACGAGCTGGGCCCAGCCGTGGAAGCCGCCCGCGTACATGGGGCCCAGGCGGCCCTGCATATGGGCCATCACCTTGTGCTCGGTCTGGCCCACGAGGAGGGGGGCGACCAGGAACACGCCGAAGACGACGGCCAGGCGGAGGGCGACGTCGAGAACGTCGTTCACTCGGTATCACCTCCGGCGGGGTGGTCTGGGTCGGGGCTGGCGCTGGGGCTGGTGTTGTCGGGGTCAAGGGGCACGGGGTCCTCGAACGCCGGTTGGGCGTCATGCCAAGGGGCGTCTGTGCTGCGCACCCGGGGCGGAGGCGCAGGTGCGGCGCCGGAAGCGTCCGGGGCAGGCCGCTGGCTGGCCGAACCCTCCGACGCGGAACGGGAACGGCGGGCCGGGCGCGCCGGGGGCGCCGAAGGCGTCGCGGGCACATCCGGCACCGGCCCCTGAGCGGCCGAGGCATCCGCCGACGCTCCCGGCTCCGGCCGCTGACTCGCCGAACCCTCCGACGCCGAACGGGAGCGGCGCGGGCGGGTCGCCGGGGGTGGGGGCGAGGGCTCCGGGGCCGAGGCCTCCGTAGGTGCGGGGGCTCCCGGAGAGCTGGGGTCCTTGGTCGGCATGGGGCGTTGGGCGGCGGAGCCCTCACTCGCGCTGCGGGTGCGGCGGGGCGGGCGGTCGGTTGTGGCGCGGGCCCCTCGGGCCGGGCGGGCGGCGGCAGGGGGGAGCTGGCCCTTCAGGGGTCCCCACTCGTTCGGGTCGGGGACGCCGGGCGGGAGCATCGCGCGGCGCTTGGGGCCGCTGTGGCCCTCCGCCGGCTCCCCCGGTTCCTTCGCCCCGGGCCAGGCCTTGGCGACCCGGGCCGCCAGGACGAAGTCCTTGCGCAGCGGGTGGCCCTCGAAGCCCTCCGGCAGCAGCAGCGGGACGAGATGGGGGTGGCCCTCGAAGGAGACGCCGAACATCTCGTGCGTCTCGCGCTCGTGCCACGCCGCGCCCGCGTAGACGTCGATGGCGGTGGGCAGGACGGCCGCGTCGTGCGGCACGGTCGTCCGTACCATCAGCCGCCGGACCGTCCCCGTGCCCAGGGCCGCGACATGGGCGCAGACGCGGAAGCCGACGCCGGGTTCGTCCACGGCGCTGAGCCAGTCGAAGTAGCTGCAGCCAAGCTCGTCGCGGGCGGTCCGCAGGGCGGTGATCCAGGCGGAGGCGGGGACGTCGACGGTGAGCAGGTCGTAGGCCGCCTCCGCTGTGGCCTCCCCGCCGAACAGCTCCGTCACGGCGTCCGGCAGCCGGTCGTAGGCCTCGGCGGCGGACGGTGCGTGCTGCTGACGCTGGTCGTGGTCGGTCATGGCTGCCCCTCCCCCGCTGACGGACCCGGCGTCGTGCCTGGCGTCCCGCCCGGCGGCGTCGGCGCGGCGACCAGGCCGCTGCGCAGGGCCGCGGTGGACGTTCCGCCGCCGGAGTTACCGGCGACAGCGGCGGTCCCGGCGGCCTCCGGTGCGTACCGCTCCGCCAGGGACTCGCGGGCGATCTTCTCCTGGAGCTTGAGGATGCCCTGGAGCAGTGCCTCGGGCCGGGGCGGGCAGCCGGGTACGTACACATCGACGGGGATGATCTGGTCGACGCCCTTGGTGACGGAGTACGAGTCCCAGTAGGGGCCGCCGCAGTTGGAGCAGGCGCCGAAGGAGATGACGTACTTCGGTTCGGGCATCTGCTCGTACAGGCGCTTCACGGCCGGGGCCATCTTGTCCGTCACCGTGCCGGAGACGATCATGAGGTCGGCCTGACGGGGGCCGGGAGCGAAAGGGATCACGCCGAGCCGGATGAAGTCGTGGCGCGCCATGGAGGCGGCGATGAACTCGATGGCGCAGCAGGCGAGTCCGAAGTTGAAGACCCAGAGGCTGTAGCGGCGGCCCCAGTTGAGGACGACCTTCATCGGTTCGGGCGCGAGCCGGGAGAGCACCCCGAGGCGCTTCGGCTCGGGGAGGAGCACCGGGTCCGACGGCGACGCGGGCTGCTGCGATGCGGAGGTCGGCCGACTCGTCAGGCCCATGCGAGGACGCCCTTCTTCCATGCGTAGAGCAGTCCCACGGCCAGGAAGCCGAGGAAGATGAACATTTCGATCAGCGTCGTCGCGCCGTATCCGGGAGCCGCGAACACCGTGGCCCACGGGAACAGGAAGATGGAGTCGACAGCGAAGATCACATACAGGAACGCGTAGACGTAGTAGCGGACCTGAGTGTGCGCCCAGCCCTCGCCGACCGGGTCGACGCCGCATTCGTACGTGAGGAGCTTCTCCGGCGTGGGGACGACGGGCCGCAGGAGGCGACCGGCTCCGAAGGCCACGGCGACGAACAGGACGCCGACCAGCGCGAGCAGGCCGATCACCGAGTAGCTCTGGAAGTAATCCGATGCGAGAGCGGTGGATCCGTCGACCGCCACGCCGGTCATGTCCGCCACGTCGGCCACGTCCGCCCCTCGCTCCCTCGTCGCCCGCGCCTGTCCCATATCTGTACGCACGGGAGTCTAGGGCCTGCTAAACGGAGCGTAAGCAGCCGCGTCGGGCATCAGGTGGGGTTATCCCTACTTCACCCCACCCATGAGCCCCATGGCGTGCGCCGAGACGGCCCGGCAGGCTGTCGGTATGACCATGACCCCTTCCGTGCCGGGCCCCTCACCGCTGCCACCCGCCCGATTCGCCCTCGACCGGTGGACCTGGCGGGAGGTCGGCTATCTGCTCGCCAATCTGCCGCTGGCCGTCGTCGGGTTCGTCTGCACGGTCCTCGTGATCGCTTTCGGTGCGGGCCTGTCCGTCACGGTGGTCGGCCTGCCGCTGCTCGTCGGCGGGCTCCAGGCCGCCCGGCTGCTGGGGCGGTTGGAGCGTCGGCGGGCCCGGTCGATGCTGGGCGTACGGGTCGATGAGCCGAGCCCGTTGGCACACGCCCCCCGGGGAGAGGGCGTCTTCAGCCGGTTGTGGTCGGGTCTGAAGGACCCGGTGGGCTGGCGGTCGTTGTTGTACGGGTTCATCCGGCTGCCGTGGGGCGTGCTGACGTTCGCGCTGACGCTGGTGAGCCTGTTCGTGCTGTGGCCAGTGCTCCCCTTCATCACACGAGGGCTGACGACGGTGGACCGGGCCATGGTGCGCGGGCTGCTGTCGCCCTCGGACGAGCTGGAGCGGCGGATCGCGGAGCTGGAGTCGGACCGGGGCGTGGTCGTGGACACCGCCGCCGCCGACCTGCGCCGCATCGAACGCGACCTCCACGACGGCGCCCAGGCCCGGCTGGTCGCCCTCGCCATGGGCCTCGGGCTGGCGAAGGAGAAGCTGACGGACGATCCCGAGGCGGCTGCCAGGATGGTCGACGAGGCGCACGGCGAGGTGAAGGTGGCTCTCCAGGAGCTGCGCGACCTGGCACGGGGCATCCACCCCGCCGTCCTCACCGACCGCGGCCTCGACGCCGCCCTCTCCGCGATCGCCTCCCGCTGTACGGTCCCGGTCCAGGTGTCGGTGGAGCTTCCCGGGCGGCCCGCGGAGGCGATCGAGGGCATCGCGTACTTCACCGTCTCGGAGCTCCTCCAGAACGTCAGCAAGCACAGTGGCGCGCGGTCGGCCTCCGTCGAGGTGTGGCGTACGGCGGACCGTTTGCTGATCCAGGTCACGGACGACGGGACGGGCGGGGCCCGGATGGAGGGCGGTACGGGCATGGCGGGGCTCGCCGAACGGCTGGACGCGGTAGACGGGGTGTTCGTCCTGGAGTCGCCCGAGGGCGGTCCGACCACCGTCACCGCGGAGCTGCCCTGGCGCGACCGGGCCGCCTGAGCGACCTGCCACCTGAGCCACCTGCCGGGGGACGCCCCGGCCTCCCACCCGCAAAGGGTGGGGAAAACCCCCGGTTGGATACGGAGAAGGGCCTCATGGTGCGGAATCCACCCGGCCAGCACTCTTGAGGGAGAACGGTCCGCGGTGAATGACGGACCTCTTCGGCACCGCACCAAGCCCCACGTACAGCCCGCTGAGAGACTGAGACTGAGACGGAACGGACGGCACTCATGGCCACGGCATACGGACCGGACACGCGGGACCGGGACCACCACGGTTCCGGCCCCGGCTTCGGGGCGAAGTCCCCGGCCAAGCACTTCCTCCCGGTGCCGCTGCGCGCACCGCTGGAGGCCCGTGCCTGGCGCGAGCTCCTTTATGTGCTGCTGAGTTTCCCGCTCAGCACGGTGATGTTCGTCTTCGCGGTCACCATGACGTCGCTGAGCGCGGGCCTGCTGATCACCTTCATAGGAATTCCGGTCCTCGCGGCCGGTCTCGCCGTCTGCCGGGGGTTCGGCGCGCTGGAGCGGCACCGGGCGCGCGGGCTGCTGGGGGTGGAGGTCGCTGATCCGGAGCGGGTGCGGGGTAAGACCGGCGGCCCGATGTCGTGGATGGGCGCGGTCCTCAAGAGCGGGGTGTCCTGGCGGCACCTGCTGTACACCCTGCTGCACTTCCCGTGGGCGGTGTTCACGTTCACGGTCGCGGTGGCGTTCTGGACGTACGGCCTGATGGCGCTGACCTATCCGCTGTGGCACTGGATCTTCCCGGTGTTCGTGGGAATCGACGGCCTCCAGCTGTACGGGGACGCCACACACCAGGAGTATCTGGACTCCCCCGCCGAGCTGGCCCTGACCGGAGCGCTGGGGCTGGTGCTGGTGCTGGTGGCGCCGTGGATCGTGCGGGGGCTGCTGACGGTGGACCGGCTGATGGTGACCGGTCTGCTGGGCCCGTCCCAGCTGGCCACCCGGGTCTCCGAGCTGGAGTCGGACCGGGGGGTGGTCGTGGACACCGCCGCCGCCGACCTGCGCCGCATCGAACGCGACCTCCACGACGGCGCCCAGGCCCGGCTGGTCGCCCTCGCCATGGATCTGGGGCTGGCGAAGGAGAAGCTCGCCGACGACCCGGAGGCCGCCGCGCGGATGGTCGACGAGGCGCACGGCGAGGTGAAGGTGGCTCTCCAGGAGCTGCGCGACCTGGCACGGGGCATCCACCCCGCCGTCCTCACCGACCGCGGCCTCGACGCCGCACTCTCCGCCATAGCCTCCCGCTGCACCGTTCCCGTGACGGTCGAAGTGGACCTGGAGTCGCGGCCGGCGCAGGCCATCGAGGGGATCGCGTACTTCACGGTCTCGGAGCTGCTCCAAAACATCAGCAAGCACTCGCGGGCGACCCGGGCCACGATCGATGTGTGGCGGGCGGGCGACCGGCTGATGCTCCAGATCACGGACAACGGCCGGGGCGGGGCCTCGGCGTCCTCGGGCAGCGGCCTGGCAGGGCTGACGGAACGGCTGGACGCGGTGGACGGGGTCCTCGTGGTCGACTCCCCGGCCGGGGGTCCGACGACGGTCACGGCGGAGCTGCCCTGGCGCGGCTGACCGCGCAAGCTGACCCGCACGAGCTGCGCTGGCAAGACTGGTCCACGAGCCGTCCAGGCAGAGCTGAGCCGTCCAAGCCGGGCCGGGCCATCCGGGCCCAGACCACCCCAAGCCAGGCCACCCCAGCCGGACAGGGCAGGCCCTGGCGACTCAGCCCCGCCGCCAGGGCCGGTCCACCCTGGCCGGTCCGCCGCCGCGCGCCTTCCCCCACCCGCGTCCTGCTGCCGGGCCCCGTGCCCGGCAGCAGCGCGTTTCCGGGTGCGTACCTGCCGGTCAGGCAGGGTTATCCACAGGGCCCCCATCGGCGTCCGGGTCCTGGGATGCTGGGACGGTCGGGACGCGAGGCGCAGTGGGCGGGCGCGGCGCGTGCAGTGGCGCGAGAATCGCCAGAACAGTGGGGGAACGACGTCGTGGAGAACGTGGAGAACAGGGTGCGTGTAGTCATCGCCGAGGACTCGGTCCTGCTGAGGGAAGGGCTGACCCGCCTGCTCACCGATCTCGGGCACGACGTGGTCGCGGGGGTCGGGGACGCCGAGGCACTGCTCAAGACCGTGGCGGATCTCGATGCCCGCGAGGAGCTGCCCGATGTGGTGGTGGCCGATGTACGGATGCCGCCGACACACACGGACGAGGGCGTGCGGGCGGCGGTGCGGCTGCGGAAGGACTATCCGGGCATCGGGGTCCTGGTCCTTTCGCAGTATGTCGAGGAGCAGTACGCCACCGAGTTGCTGGCGGGCAGCAGCCGGGGGGTGGGGTATCTGCTGAAGGACCGGGTGGCCGAGGTCCGCGAGTTCGTGGACGCGGTCGTTCGGGTGGCTCAGGGCGGCACGGCGCTGGACCCGGAAGTGGTGGCGCAGCTGCTGGGCCGCAGCCGTAAGCAGGACGTGTTGGCGGGGCTCACACCGCGCGAGCGTGAGGTTCTCGGTCTGATGGCCGAGGGCCGGACCAACTCCGCCATCGCCAAGCAGCTCGTGGTGAGCGACGGCGCGGTGGAGAAGCACGTCAGCAACATCTTCCAGAAGCTGGGGCTTTCGCCGAGCGACGGGGACCACCGGCGTGTCCTCGCCGTGCTCACCTACCTGAACTCCTAGAACCACCTGCACCCCCTGGCTATCTGACAGACTGTCAGATAGCCAGGGGTGGAGAGCGCACACAAACCCCCGGAAGTACTGCGGGAGCGCTATGGAAGCGCCGCGGGGCACTGCGGGAGCACTCCGGAGGCCCACGGGTGTCCGGCGGGCGCGGGCCGGGCGGCTCTGCACACGAAAACCGGGCAGTTCCGCACACGAGAAATCGAGGGACCTAGGACCAAAGACCCAAAGCGGAACGATTCCGTCCCACGATCGGGGGGCTTGCACAAGATGTCAAACCAGGCTAAAAGGGTGTCTCAAAACAGTGTCCACCATATGATCGGTCTCCGGAGGGCGGCCCGCGCGGACGTAGGGTGGCCCCTGGGATCGCCGGCTGGCCGGACGGTTCCGAACCGCCGCCCCAAGGGAGGTCCAGTTCAGTGACGAGCCAGGTCAGTAGCGCGGCAGAGAAGGCCGATGAGGCCAACGACGCCGTCCTCGGGGGCCAGCGCGCCCCCCTGTCAGGTACGACGGGAACGCCGGGCGGCGACGGGAAAGAGGTCCGCCGCCTGGACCGGGTGATCATCCGTTTCGCGGGCGACTCGGGTGACGGGATGCAGCTCACGGGCGACCGGTTCACCTCGGAGACGGCATCCTTCGGCAACGATCTGTCCACCCTGCCGAACTTCCCGGCGGAGATCCGCGCCCCCGCAGGCACCCTGCCAGGAGTCTCCTCCTTCCAGCTCCACTTCGCCGATCACGACATCCTCACCCCGGGCGACGCTCCGAACGTCCTGGTGGCGATGAACCCCGCCGCACTGAAGGCGAACATCGGCGACGTGCCGCGCGGCGCGGAGATCATCGTGAACACGGACGAGTTCACGAAGCGGCCGATGGCGAAGGTGGGGTATGCGACCAGTCCGCTGGAGGACGGGTCGCTGGAGGCGTACAACGTCCACCCGGTACCGCTGACGACGCTCACGATCGAGGCGCTGAAGGAGTTCGGGCTTCCCCGCAGGGAGGCCGAGCGCAGCAAGAACATGTTCGCGCTCGGGCTGCTGTCATGGATGTACCACCGGCCGACCGAGGGGACGGAGGCGTTCCTGCGGCAGAAGTTCGCGAAGAAGCCGCAGATCGCCGAGGCGAACGTGGCGGCTTTCCGGGCCGGGTGGAATTTCGGCGAGACCACGGAGGACTTCGCGGTCTCCTACGAGGTCGCCCCGGCCTCCCAGGCGTTCCCCACCGGCACCTACCGCAACATCTCGGGGAACCTGGCTCTGTCCTACGGCCTGATCGCCGCCGGGCAGCTCGCTGACCTGCCGCTCTACCTGGGCTCGTATCCGATCACCCCGGCCTCCGACATCCTGCACGAGCTGTCGCGGCACAAGAACTTCGGTGTGCGGACCTTCCAGGCCGAGGACGAGATCGCCGGGATCGGGGCGGCGCTGGGGGCCGCGTTCGGTGGGGCGCTGGGCGTGACCACGACGTCGGGGCCGGGTGTGGCGCTGAAGTCGGAGACGATCGGGCTCGCGGTCTCCCTGGAGCTGCCGCTGCTGATCATCGACATCCAGCGCGGCGGCCCTTCCACCGGGCTGCCGACCAAGACCGAGCAGGCAGACCTGCTCCAGGCGATGTACGGCAGAAACGGCGAGGCCCCGGTCCCGATCGTGGCCCCGCAGACCCCGGCCGACTGCTTCGACGCCGCGATCGACGCGGCCCGCATCGCCCTGACCTACCGCACCCCGGTCTTCCTGCTCTCCGACGGCTATCTGGCCAACGGTTCCGAGCCGTGGCGCATCCCAGAGACCGACAGCCTGCCGGACCTCACCACCTCCTTCGCCACCGGCCCGAACCACAGCCTGGCCGACGGCACCGAGGTGTTCTGGCCCTACAAGCGCGACCCGCACACCCTGGCTCGCCCCTGGGCGATCCCCGGGACCCCCGGCCTTGAGCACCGGATCGGCGGGATCGAGAAGCAGGACGGCACCGGCAACATCTCCTACGACCCGGCCAACCACGACCTCATGGTCCGTACGCGCCAGGCGAAGATCGACGGCATCGAGGTCCCCGACCTCACCGTCGACGACCCGGCCGGGGCCGGCACCCTGGTGCTCGGCTGGGGCTCGACGTACGGGCCGATCACCGCCGCCGTACGTCGGCTCCGCGCCGCCGGGCAGCCCATCGCCCAGGCCCATCTGCGCCACCTCAACCCCTTCCCGAGGAATCTCGGCGAGGTGCTGAAGCGTTACGACAAGGTCGTCGTGCCGGAGATGAACCTCGGTCAGCTCGCGATGCTGCTGCGGGCGAAGTATCTGGTGGACGCCCACAGCTACAACCAGGTCAACGGAATGCCGTTCAAGGCCGAGCAGCTCGCCACAGCTCTCAAGGAGGCCATCGATGCCTGACACCGAGGAACTGCAGCACAACGAACTGCTGCAGCTGGTGCCCAAGGCCGAGGCGAAGCAGTCCATGAAGGACTTCAAGTCCGACCAGGAAGTGCGCTGGTGCCCCGGCTGCGGCGACTACGCCGTTCTCGCCGCAGTGCAGGGGTTCATGCCCGAGCTGGGCCTGGCCAAGGAGAACATCGCCTTCGTCTCCGGCATCGGCTGCTCCTCCCGCTTCCCGTACTACATGAACACCTACGGGATGCACTCCATCCACGGCCGCGCCCCCTCCATCGCCACCGGACTCGCCACCTCGCGCCGGGACCTGTCGGTATGGGTGGTCACCGGTGACGGCGACGCGCTCTCCATCGGCGGCAACCACCTCATCCACGCCCTGCGCCGCAACGTCAACCTGAAGATCCTGCTGTTCAACAACCGGATCTACGGCCTGACGAAGGGCCAGTACAGCCCCACCTCGGAGATCGGCAAGATCACCAAGTCGACACCGATGGGTTCGCTCGACGCGCCGTTCAACCCGGTCTCCCTCGCCATCGGGGCGGAGGCGACCTTCGTGGCACGGACGGTCGACTCCGACCGCAAGCACCTCACGAGCGTGCTGCGCGCGGCGGCCGAACACCCCGGCACAGCGCTGGTGGAGATCTACCAGAACTGCAACATCTTCAACGACGGTGCGTTCGAGGTGCTCAAGGACAAGGAGCAGGCGACCGAGGCGGTCATCCGGCTTGAGCACGGGGAGCCGATCCTGTTCGGCGCCGAGGGTGCCAAGGGCGTCGTCCGCAACCAGGCCACCGGTGACCTGGAGGTCGTCGCGGTCACCGACGAGAACCGTTCGCAGGTCCTCGTCCACGACGCCCACGCCGACTCCCCCACCACGGCGTTCGCGCTGTCGCGGCTCGCCGACGCCGACACCCTGCACCACACCCCCATCGGGGTGCTCCGCAGTGTCCAGCGGCCCGTCTACGACACCCTGATGTCCGACCAGCTCGACAGCGCGGTGGACCGCGACGGCAAGGGCGACCTCGGCGCGCTGCTCGCCGGGAACGACACCTGGACGGTCATCGGCTGACCGCTGCCGTCGCCACGGGCACCCGGGGCCCGGACCTGACCCTCGCCGCGCACCACCACGGGCGGCGAGGGTCAGGTCCGGGCCCTGTCGTATGCCTCGCGCGCCGTCTGCACCGCGTCCACCTGGCGTTCGGTCCAGCGGGCGAGCGCCCACACCTGTTCGGCGGCCTCGATGCCGATCGGGGTGAGTGAGTAGTCCACCCGGGGCGGGATCACCGGTTTCGCGTCCCGGTGGACGAAGCCGTCGCGCTCCAGCGTCTGGAGCGTCTGGGCGAGCATCTTCTCGCTGACGCCGCCGACCGTGCGACGCAGCTCGCTGAAGCGGTACGAACGTTCCAGCAGCGCCGCCAGGACGAGGACGCCCCAGCGGCTCGTCACATGCTCCAGCACCAGCCGGGAGGGGCACATCGGCTGATTGACGTCGGGCGTCCTGTGGTTCGGCGACTTGCGGTTCCGCGCCTCATGGCTCGGCAGCTCGTGATGGGGCGGCCTGACACCCGTTGCCCTTACGTCCATGCCAGTACCTTACTTCAAAGTTGGTACTTTCTTATAGTTAGCGCTATCCGTAGGCTCGTTCCAGAAGCGCCGAAGTGCAGAAGCGCAACAGAAGTGCGGAAGCGCAGAAGTACAGAAGCGGATCGAACCACCGAAATCGGAGCGCCCCCCATGAGCATCGTTGTCACCGGAGCCACCGGAGAGCTCGGCCACCTCGTCATCGACTCCCTGCTGACCACGGTCCCGGCCGGCGAGATCGCCGCCGTCGTACGCGACAAGGCGAAGGCCGCCGGGCTCGCCGCCCGGGGCGTCGAGCTGCGCATCGCGGACTACGACCGGCCCGAGACTCTGACCGGAGCGTTCCGGTCCGGCGACCGGGTGCTGCTGATCTCCGGCAGCGAGGTGGGCAGGAGGGTGCCGCAGCACACCGCGGTCATCGACGCGGCGAAGGCGGCGGGCGTCTCGCAGCTCGCGTACACCGGCATCCTCGGCGGACCGGACGCGGACTTCACACTGGCCGACGAGCACAAGGCCACCGAGCAGCTGATCCTGGACTCCGGGCTGCCGTACACCCTGCTGCGCAACGGCTGGTACACCGAGAACTACACCGCCAACCTGGCCCCGGTCCTGGAGCACGGCGCGGTCGTCGCCAACGCGGGCTCGGGCCGCGTCGCCTCCGCGCCCCGGGCCGACTACGCCGCCGCCGCGGCCGCCGTCCTGACCGGCGAGGGTCACCTGAACACGGTCTACGAGCTGAGCGGCGACACCGCCTGGTCGTTCGCCGAGTACGCCGCGGTGCTGTCCGAGGTGACCGGCAAGGACATCGCGTACAACGACGTCCCGGCGGCCGCGCACCACGAGATCCTGGTCGGCGCGGGGCTTCCCGAGGGCTTCGCCGCGATCCTCGTCGACGTGGACAAGGCGATCGGGCGCGGACTGCTCGCCGGGACGAGCGGCGACCTCGCCCGGCTCATCGGGCGCCCGACGACGCCGCTCGCCGAGACCGTACGTACGGCCCTGGCCGGGGCCTGATCGGCACCCGGCCCTGATCATCACGGGCCCTGATCACCACGAGGCCTGACCACCACCCGGGCCTGATCACCACCCGGCCCGATCACCACGGGGCCCGGCCACCCGGGCCGATGACCGCCGAGGCCCGATCATCACCGAGGCCGGGCGTGACCAGGGCTGCCATACGCCGGGGGCGCGGCCGGACCGGGCGCACCGCACCCCGCCGCGCTCCACCGCACCCCGCCGCGCCCCACCGCACGCGCAGGGATGTCATGAGTGTTTCCGCGAGACGGCTATGACACGAGGCCCTTCCGGCGCTACCTTCGTCCAGTCGGCCAATCCGTCGACGTACAGGTGGACCGGTTTGGCCAGGAGGGCCCGTGGAGGGGAAGAACGAGCAGCGGGCAGGTCTGCTGTACGGATTCGGTGCGTACGGGATGTGGGGCTTGGTCCCCCTGTTCTGGCCGCTGCTGAAGCCGTCCGGGGCGATCGAGATCCTCGCCCACCGGATGGTCTGGTCCCTGGGTCTCGTCGGGATCGCCCTGCTCGCGATGCACCGCTGGGCCTGGATCGGCGAGTTGGCCCGCGACCGGCGCAAGCTCGGGCTGATATCGCTCGCGGCGGCGACCATCACCGTCAACTGGGGCCTCTACATCTGGGCCGTGAACAACGGCCAGGTCGTCGAGGCCTCGCTCGGCTACTTCATCAATCCGCTGGTCACCATCGCCATGGGCGTTCTACTGCTGGGTGAACGGCTGCGGCCGGTCCAGTGGATCGCGGTGGCCACCGGCCTGGTCGCCGTGCTCGTGCTGGCGATCGGGTACGGGCGGCCGCCATGGATCTCGCTGGTGCTGGCGTTCTCCTTCGCCACGTACGGACTGATCAAGAAGAAGGTGAACATGGGCGGCCTGGAGTCCCTGGCCGCCGAGACCGCCGTGCTGTTCCTGCCCGCGCTCGGCTTCCTGCTCTGGCTCACCGCCACCGGCGCGTCGACGTTCACGGCCGGGGGCGCGGGGCACGGGGCGCTGCTCGTGGCAACGGGCATCGTCACCGCGGTGCCGCTGATCTGCTTCGGCGCGTCGGCGGTCCGGGTGCCGCTGTCCACGCTGGGGCTGCTCCAGTATCTGGCCCCGGTCTTCCAGTTCACGCTGGGCGTCCTCTACTTCCACGAGGCGATGCCTCCCGAGCGGTGGGCCGGGTTCGCCCTCGTCTGGCTGGCGCTGTCACTTCTGACCTGGGACGCGTTGCGCACGGCGCGGCGCAATCGGGCGCGGGCGGCGAAGCTGCTGGCCACGACGGCCGCCGCACCCGCGGCCGGGCTCACGACCCCGGGCAGCGCTCCGGCAGCCGTGAGCCCGGGCCCCACACCACAAAAGATTACCTAGTTGCTTTTCTTACTCGGTTGCGATTTCCTGGCCCCCGGATGGACAGAAGCGCGACCGAAGGAGAGGCATGGGCATGACCGACGTACTCATCGTGGGCGCGGGACCCACCGGGCTGGTTCTGGCCTGCGATCTGGCCCGGCGCGGCGCGGCCGTGCGGATCGTGGACCGGTCACCCACCCCGCCCCGCACCTCGCGCGCGAAGGGTCCCAACCCTCGGTCACTGGAGGTCCTGGACGACCTCGGAGTGGTCGACGCGGTGCTCGCGGCCGGTTCAGCGCCATTGCCGATGCTCAAATACCGCGACCGCCTGCCGGTCACGGAGACCGATCCGTGGGCGGACTCGACGCCGACGCCGGACGCGCCCTACGACCGGGGGTGGCTGATCGCCCAGTGGCGCCTGGAGGAGATCCTGCGCGAACGGCTGGCCGGGTACGGCGTTCAGGTCGAGCTGGGCCGCGAGGTGGTGGGGCTGGCACAGGACAGCGGAGGCACGACGGCAGAGGGGGACGGGGGCTCGGTGTCACTCGGGGGCGGTGACACGGTCGGGGACCACGTCACCGTCACGCTCATGGACGGAACCGAGCGAACGACCGAGCGAACGGTCGAACGCGCGCGGTACGTCGTCGGCTGCGACGGCGCCCACAGCTCCGTACGGAAGATGCTCGGGATCGGCTTCGAGGGAACGACCGCCGAGGACCAGGTGATGGTCTGCGGCGATGTCGACTTGGACGGCCTGGGGGACCTGGGGGACCTGGGGGACCTGGGGGACCTGGGGGACCTGGGGGACCTGGGGGACCTGGCTGAGGGTGCCCCGGACCGCGGCCGCTGGCACCAGTGGTTCGACGAGGACGGCGCGGTCATGCTCTGCCCGATCCCCGGTACGCGCACGGGCTGGTGGTTCCAGGCCGGTCCGGAACGGGACGGGCGGGGTCAGCCGCTCGCGCCCTCCGCCGACGGGTTCCGGCGACTGCTCACCCGCCACACCGGGCTCCCCGGCCACCGCCTCACACGGGCCGATCTGCTGTCGACGTACCGGGTCAATGTGCGGCTGGCGGACCGCTTCCGCGAGGGGCGGGTCTTCCTCGCGGGCGACGCGGCGCATGTGCACCCCATCGCGGGCGGCCTCGGGATGAACACCGGTATCCAGGACGCGTTCAACCTGGGGTGGAAGCTCGGGCTGGTGCTCAGCGGCCACGCGGGCGCGGAGTTGCTGGACACCTACGAGGAGGAGCGGCTTCCGGTGGCCGCTCGCACCCTGGACCTCGCCTCCGAGCGACTGCGCGCCACCCTTGAGGCGATCCGCACGCCCGGCGGCGGCCTGGACACGGCGATCACCGCCGACACCACCGGCCTGGGCATCGGCTACCGGTGGAGCTCCCTGGCAGCGGGCGCCCCCGATGGGTACCGCACGTCCGCCGCCCCGCGCCCCGGGGACCGGGCGCCGGACGCGCCCTGCCGGGACGCCGCGACCGGATCCCGCACGCGACTGCACCGCGTCTTCGCGGGCCCCAGCACCACGGTCCTCGGCTTCGGCCCCGGGAGCGCGGGCGTACTGCGCGAGGCGGCCGCCGCGTACGGGGACGCCGGGGTGCGGACTTGCCGGGTGTACGCGGCGCACGAGGACCATGCCGGGGCGGAGCCGGGAGCGGTGATCGACGAGGAGGGCCACGCGACGGCTGCGTACGGAACGGCTTACGGAACGGCGTACGCGGGGTACGGAGCGGCGTACGGAATGGAGTCCTCCGGCGGTACGGACGCGGGGACCGTCGTCGTCATCCGGCCCGACCACCACGTGGGCGTGTTCGCCTCGGCGGACGACGCCCGTTCCGTACGGGAGTACCTGCGTCGGCTGCACGAAGCGGGTGGGCGGCGCACCAGCATGGTGGACGCCGTGCGGTAAAGGCTGATTGAGTGCCCGGATGGGGACTGTGCTGGGGACCATGAGGAACGTGCGGTGGCACGAGCTACAGCATGCGTACGGCTCCGCGTCCCAGATTCCCGGTGTGCTGTCGCGGATAGCCTGGGGAGACGCGCCGGACTCGGACGAGGCCCTGGGCGATCTGGAACGGTGGATCGGCGCCCCGACCGTCTTCGACTCGACCGTGGCGACGGTGCCGTTCCTGTGGGAGCTGGCGGCGACGGACACGGTCAGGAACCGGGCGGGCGCGCTGGACCTGCTCGCCACCATTCTGGCTGCCGGGAACGCGGAGCACCCCACGTGGACCCGCGCCGCCCACGATGCGGTGGTGGCGGGTCGCGCCACGGCCGCCCGACTGGCCGCCGCACCCGAGGAGACACAGCCGACACGGTCGGTACGGGCCGCCGCCGAACGGCTGCTGGCCTCGATCGACGGGCACACCTGCCCCGCGTGCCCCCCGCGCGAGGCCTGAGTACCGGGCGCGGCCTCGGTCTTGGGCGCGTCCCGGGTCCTGGGCGGTCAGGTCAGGTCAGCTCGGCCTCCGCCCGGTCCATCGCGTTCTTCCAGTACGTACGCCGCTCCTCGCGCTCCTCGGCACTCGCCAAACGCTCCTGGTGGAAGCTCAGCACGGTCCGGTCGGCGGAGCTGCCGGGCGTCACGGCGACCTGGACGGTGGAGGTGCCGTACGTGAGGCGCACCCGGTCGCCGGGGCGGTAACTGCGGAGCTCCCCGCCGAGCCCGTCGGCCGTACGGTACGGAGCGCCCTTCTCGGTGGGCAAGGGGCCGTCGATGCCCAGCCAGAGCGCGATGCCCTCGGGTCCGACGATGAACTCCCATACGGCGGTCAGCGGTCGGCGGATGGTCCGGGAGACGCCGATCTCCCATCCCGCGTCCTGAGTGAGTCCGGTCGGCATGATGGAAGTCCCTTCACTCGTCGGTGGTCACTGGCCGGCGGCCACTGGCCAGCGGTCGGTGGTCAGTGGTTACTGGTCGGTGGTCAGTGGTCATTGGTCAGTGGTTACTCGTCCGTAGTGGTGAGCCGGGCGCGGTGGGCCCGGACCTTGTGCCGGTTGCCGCAGCGCTCCATCGAGCACCAGCGGCGCTTGCCGGGGCGGGAGGTGTCGACGAACAGCAGGCGGCAGTCGTGCGCGGCGCAGGTGCGGACCCGGTGGGCGTACGCCCCGGTGAACAGGTCGATCGCGTCACGGGCGACGGTGGACAGCAGCCCGGTGCCGGTGCTCCCCGTCACCCACTCCCGGCCACCGGTCCCGTTCAGCCGGGCCGTCAGGGGGAGGTGCGCCGCCGCCTCGTTGACGACGGCGAGATCCTCCGGCCCGGGCGGCAGCGCGTGCACATGCCCCTCCGCCAGCCGCCAGAGCGCGTCGCGCAGCACCCGAGCGGCCGCCACCTCGTCCTCACCGACGGCGAGGCCCAGCCCGTCTGGAAGTCGGCATTCCGCTGCCCAGCGCACCAGGTCGGCGGGCGCGTGCAGCATCTCGAAGTACGCGAGGGGGCCGGGGCCGCCGGTCGTCAGCAACTCCAGACACAGCGCGCCCGGATCGAACCGGAATGAGCTGCCGTCCGGGTGCCGCAGAAGCAGCCCGACAGCCCCGGGAGGACCGGGAGGACCGGGAGGACCGGCGGGCACGCCAGCCCCGGAAGTACCGCCAAGCACGCCAGGCCCGGGAGACCCGCCAGGCCCAGCAGGCCCCTGTTGCGCCACCAGCTCGGCTCGCTCCGACGGCGCCTTCCTCGGTTCCGGCGCGTCTTTTGCCCTGCCACTCATGTAACCACTATAAACGGTTTCCATGACAAAGACCCTGTCCTGGAAGCTCGTGATCGACAGCGCCGACCCGCACGCCCAGGCCGACTTCTGGGCCGCGGCCCTGGGCTACCTCGTCGAGGACAACAGCCCCCTGGTCGAGCAGCTGCTCGCGGCCGGAGCGGTACCCGAGGCCATCACCACCCACGCCCACGGCCGCCGCGCCTGGCTCGACCTCGCGGCGGCCCGGCACCCGGACGACCCGTACGAGGAGAACAGCGGTACGGGGCTGGGGCGGCGGCTGCTCTTCCAGCGGGTACCGGAGCCGAAGACGGTGAAGAACCGCCTCCACATCGACGTCCACTCCGAGCCGGGACAGCGCGATGCGGAGGCCGCGCGGCTGGTGGGGCTGGGCGCGCGGGTGCTGCGCGCGGTCGACGAGCAGGGCGGGAGCTGGCTCGTACTGGCAGATCCGGAGGGAAACGAGTTCTGCCTGCACTGACGGGGAGGGCTGGACGTGCACGGGAGCCCAGGGCCTGAATCCGTACGGGAGCCCTCTACGGGTGTTCCGCGCAGGTGGCGGCCGTGCGACGCAGATGCCGTCGCCGGCCCCCGCCCCACCCTGCCCCTCCCTTCATTCCTGGTCCCGTCCGTCCCGCTCGCGCAGCACCTCCTGCCGGACCCGCTCCGCCATCAGGTCCGCGAGCGGGTCCGTCACATCCCAGGAGTGCGCGGCGGGATGCCGGTCGAACAGCACGCACGCGTCCCCCTCCGTGACGGACAGCCGACGGATCACGGCCGGGCACGGCAGCAGTTCGGCGAACCGGAACTTCCGGCGCGTACCGGTGTCCGTCCAGAACATCCATAAGTCCCGTGCGGCAGGCCTGTCGGCCGACCAGAGCTGGGCCGCGTGCTCGGTCTCCTCGTCGTGCTCGCCGAGTTCACAGAGCAGGAAGTCGTCCAGGACGGGGACAGGCTTCGCGCCCGCCTCCTGACCGGGTCCGCCCTCCAGAGCCATGAGCGCGACCCGCGCGCCCATCTCCGGGAGTTCGGTGACAGCGGTGCACTGCAACATGTCGCTCATCCTTATGGGCAGGGGGAGGGAAGCGGGGTACGGGCGGGAGCCATGGGGCGCATGACGAGCCCGTACCAGGACGTGTCGTCCCGGGCCACGAACTCGTACGGCAGTCCGTCCGCGAGCCGCAGCAGCGCGTAGTCATGCTCCCGGAAACTGCTTGCCCAGGAACGGAGTTCGGCCGGTACATCAGGCCTGGCCCCGGAGACCGGGTACAGTGCGCGGGCCGGAACCCAGGGGGCGTACGGGTCCGGGTCGAGCGCGTCCGCGAGGCGCCTGGCCTGCCGCCGCAGCCAGCGGAGGGCCAGCCGCCGCGTCGGCGCGACGATGCCGCCGAGCCGGAAGGACCGCGCCGCGTCACCCCCGTGGCTCTCGGCCACATACCAATCGGCGTGCCCTCGCGTCACGTTCACAGCACCTCACCCCGGCTGCGAGCGTTGAGCCACGCGGTCCTCGCGCGCAGCTGCTCCATGGGGAGCGCGAGGCGGACCCGGTGCGGCTCCGCCTCCCACTCAGTGCCGCCACCGACGGGCCGGAGCGACCAGTAGGGGCCGGCGACCTCTCGGAACTCCCCCACGCGGTCGCCCCGACCGGTGTCGACCACGAGCGCGCCGGGGGCCGGGGGGCCAGGAGGTTCCTGTGCATTCGGGCAAGCGTTCTCGCCGTACACCTATCGCTCCTCTCTGTAGCCGTATGACTACCGGGGCGATTCAGCGTGACCTACCGTGGAAAGCCATTCAACTTGCCTATTCGGCACGGAAGATTGGGTTCGAGGCCCTTGAACGTCAAGGAGTTAAACCCTGAGAGCTCCGCGCAGGCGGCCTACGGCGCACGTCTGCGCGGCCTGCGGGAGCAGCGGAGCTGGACACAGGAGGAGCTGGGGGACCGGAACGGCTACTCCAGCACACACATCTCCTCGGTGGAAACTGGTCGCAAACTCGCGACCTTGCGCTTTTCGCGTAGTACGGACCGGGCGCTGGGGCTGACCGGGACCGAGTCGTCGTTCGAGCGCGAGCTGGGCCAGATCAAGCACGGCAGCCTGCTGGAGGGCTTCCCGGAGTTCCTCGGCTACGAGCGCCGGGCGGCGGAGATCCGGCTGTACGAGGTCGGCGTCATCCCGGGCCTGCTCCAGACCCCGGAGTACGCCACGGTCCTGGCGGACAGCGCGGTCAGGCGGCAGGCGATCACCGCCGACCAGGCACAGGAGCGCGTCGCACTGGTCGAGGAGCGTCAGGCGGCCCTGGTCCGGGAGAAGCCGCCGCTGGTCTTCGCATTGCTGGACGAGAGCTGCATCCGCAGGCCGGTCGGCGGACCGGAGGTCATGAAGGCGCAGATGGACCGCCTGATCGAGTTCGCCGAGCAGCCCAACACGGTGTTGCAGGTGGCGCCGTTCACCATGGGTGAGCACCGCCCGTTCGACCTGCCGGTCACCATCCTGACCATGCCCGACCGCTCACTCATGTCGTACGCCGAGTCCGCGCAACAGGGCTACCTGGAACGCGAAAGTGGCTCGGTGGTGCCGCATCTGACGGCCTACCATCAGATGCAGGCGGTAGCGCCCTCCCAGGCCGCGTCCGTAGACATGTTCAGGCAGTTGCGAAAGGGCACCCCGTGACAACCGAGACCCCCCGTTGGTTCACGTCCTCGTATAGCAACAACGGCGGCCAGTGCGTCGAGGTCGCCACCAACCTCGCCGCCCCGCACGGCATCGTCCCCGTCCGCGACTCCAAGAACACGAGCGGCCCGGTCCTCAACGTCCCCGCCACCGCGTTCACCACCTTCGTGACAGGCGTCCGGGCCGGAGACTTCGGCACCGTCTGAGCCACCCCGGCAACCGCCCCACCGTGCCAGCGCGGTGGGGCTTCGGCATGCCGGTGCCGCAATTCCACCGTCACCCGCTCGCACGCGCCGATCTGGCCCGCCGAGGAAGAAGACAGGAAGCTGACGGTGACTTTCGTCAACGTCGTTTCCGCGTCATTTCAGGGCCGGGACTGTGCACCTACGACGTTCACGGGCACAACTTGCCGTTGGGGTTGTCGAAGCAGTTCATATTCCAGTGGGTCCATGTGCCGTCGGACCACCGCACACGAAACCAGGACTTGCCGTCCGCGCCGATGGCAGCAATGGAGATGGGTGCGGTGCTGCTCTCCTGCCTGGGCTCGACGGTGATGCGGCTCTGGACCCATCCGCCCAGGGACACCCAGCCGTTCCAGGAGCCGTTGGGGCGTTTCCAGTTCGTCCACACCGCGTGGTCGGTACCGACCATGAACTCCTGCACCGTCCCGTCGAAAAGTACCGTCCGCGAGACGCCGTACTCACAGATGTACGCACCTCCGTTCCCGTAACACGTCGAGGCCTGGGCCGGCGCGGCCGACACCGCAAGGCCGGCCACGGCGGCAACCGCGACGAGGGCGGCCTGCAGTCTTTTCGCTCTGAACAAGGAATGCTCCCGAGGAGGGTGAGGGGTTTCATGTACGGAATCGGGCGGGGGTGCCGCCGATACCGGCCCCAGTGTCCGGTTCGCCGCTAACGTTCCACTGACGCTCCGCTGACGTCTCTCGGCCGTCCCGCCGACCTGTCACTGAGAATTTTCGGGCCAGCTCCTTGGTCCGGATGGTCTTCCTCGCCTCGGTCAAGGTCGGGGCGAGGACGGCCAGGACGTCGTTCCGGCTTCCGACGTACCGCCCATCCAGACAGCCCATTCGCTCATCAAGCCGCCCTCGACGATCCGGGGGACATGGGACGAGCCCAAGGAAGCGGGCGTCTGACTGGATCGGCAACTCGCGGCGTTCGCGGCCCGGTTCGCCTCCGCGCAGGATCGGGACGGGGCGAGGCTGGCGCTGCTCGTCAGGGCGGCGGTCGAGCGGCTCGCGGAGGGCGGGGACGTGCCGTTCGGGCACTACCTGAAGGGCACCGTCTTCCACTCCCTCGCCCTGGTGACCTGTTCCCCGAACCGCGCCGCCCCCGACCTGCCCTGCCCCACCCGGCAGGCCCCCTCATGACAGCGGGCCGCTTACCCGGCCCGCCCCCTGGCGCGCAAGCGGCCGTTCGGGTCCTTCTAGGCTGGGGCCCATGCCCACGCCCCCCGCCTACGCCCTCGTCGCCACCGACCTGGACGGCACCCTGCTGCGTCCGGACAACACCGTGAGCGCCCGCTCCCGCGCCGCGCTCGGCCTTGCCGCCGCCGCAGGCGCCCGGCATCTGATCGTCACCGGGCGGCCCGTTCCCGGCATACGGGCGCTGCTCGCGGACCTGGCGTACACCGGGCCCGTCGTCTGCGGGCAGGGCACCCAGCTGTACGACGCCGACAGCGCACGCCTGCTGCGGTCCGTCACCCTGGACCGCGAGTCCGCCGACACCGCGCTGGGCAAGATCGAGGCGGAGGTCGGGGCGGTGTTCGCCGCCGTGGACCAGGACGGGGTGGACGGTGTGACCCTGGTCGAGGCCGGGTACCGGATGCCGAACCCGACGCTTCCCGCCGTACGCGTCGACTCCCGAGACGCCCTGTGGGAGCGGCCGGTCATCAAGGTGCTCGTCCGCCACCCGGAGCTCGGCGACGACGCGCTGGCGGCCGCCGCGCGCGGGGCCGTGGGCGAGCTGGCGACGGTCACCATGGCGGGGCCCGGCACGGTGGAGCTGGCGCCGCGCGGTGTGGACAAGGGCACGGGGCTCGCGCTGGCCGCCGAGCTGCTGGGGGTCGGGGCCATGGGCACGGTCGCGTTCGGGGACATGCCCAACGACCTCCCGATGTTCGGCGGCTCGGGCCTCCGGGTGGCGATGGGCAACGCCCACCCGCAACTGCGCGCGGCGGCCGACGAGGTCACGCTGTCCAACGCGGAGGACGGCGTTGCTGTGGTCCTGGAGCGGCTGTTCGGCTGAGCCCACCGCCGCGCCCCCGCGTTCGGCGGTGGGCTCGACCGCTCAACCGCGCGTCTCGCCATCCGCCAGTTCCTGTTCGGTCCAGAGCACCTTGCCGCCCGGACCGTGCCGGGTCCCCCAGTGGGCTGCGAGCATCGAGACGATGAACAGGCCCCGGCCGCCCTCGTCGACCGTACGGGCGTGGCGCAGGTGCGGGGAGGCCGTGGAGCCGTCGTGGACCTCGCAGGTGAGGGTGGCGTCCCGGTCCAGCAGCAGGCGCAGCCGCAGGGGCGGGGTGCCGTAGCGGACGGCGTTGGTGACCAGCTCGCTGACGATGAGTTCCGTCGCGTCGACGGTGTCCTCGTCGAGGCCCCAGCCGTGGAGGCGGTCGCGTGCGAGGACGCGGGCGGTGGCGGGGGTGGTCGGGTCCTGGGCCAGGTCCCAGGTGGCGACGAGGTGCTCGGAGACCGTACCCGTCCGGGCCAGGAGCAGCGCCGCGCCGGCGGAGCGGACGTGGTCCGGGAGCCCGTAGACGATCTCGTCGCTCAGGTGCTGGAGGTCCCGGCCGGGCTGCTCGGCCAGGAGGTGCGTGATGCGGCGCCCGGCGGGCTCGTCGGGCAGCAGTTCGGCGGTGCAGAACGCCAGGATGCTGCCTTCGTCGAGGGTGACGGTGCCGGGGGCGAAGGGGGCGGTGTCGTCGGAGAAGAGGCTCGGCCCTTCCGGTACGTCGAGGGGGAGCGCCGTTCCGTCGGGACCGACGACCAAGGGCGCGGGGTGCCCGGCCCGGGCGACGGTGCAGGTGCGCGAGAACGGGTCGTAGACCCCGTACACGCAGCTGGCGGTCAGGGGCTCGCTCTGGAGGGCGTCGCCGACGGGGAGGGCGGCGCGTTCCTCGGCGAGTCGGGCGGCGGTGGCCCTGAGCCGGGCGAAAACCTCCTCCGGCTCCAGGTCGAGGGCTGCCAGTGCCTGGATGACCGTACGGAGCTGGCCCATCGCGATGGCCGTCTGGAGGCCCTGGCCCGCGACGCCGCCGACCACCAGGGCCGTCCGCGCGCCGGACAGGGCGATCGTGTCGAACCAGCAGCCGCTGTCCCGGCCGGGCAGCAGGACGTGGGCGGTCTCGACGGCGGCCTGCGCGCGATCGGTCTGCGGGAGCAGGCGCCGCTGCACGGTCGAGGCGATCACATGCTCGCGCTCGAAGCGGCGGGCGTTGTCGATGGCGAGGGCGGCACGGGTGGCCGCCGAGTCGGCCAGGGAGACGTCGTCCTCGTCGAAGGCCTCGGCCGCCCCGCAGCGGTAGAGGCTGACCAGCCCGAGGACGGCACCCCGCAGGGTGAGGGGGACGACGATCAGGGAGTGCGCGCCGCTCTCCGCGATGACGCGCGCCCCGCCCGGGTCGGCGTCGAGCCACGGGGTTTCGGGGGTGAGCGGGACGAGCCGGGGCCTCAGGTCCCCGACGGCGAGCGCGTACGGCGTACGGGGAGGGAGACGGCGGGTCCCGCCGACCGGGCCTCCCCGGTCCCCGCCCTGCTCCTGCTCCTCGGCCCGGACGGTGTCGCACCGGCCGCTCGCCGCACGTCGCAGCGGGGTGTCGGGCGGCAGGGGCCGCACGGGCGGGTCGGCCCCGCGCAGGACCTCGTCCACCACCTCGATGACGGCGAGATCGGCGAAGCCCGGCACGAGCGCGTCGACGAACGCGCGGCACGTCGTGGCAACGTCCAGCGAGCCGCCCACCGCGTCGCGCACGGCGGCGAGCGTGGCCTCCCTGCCGCGGGCCCGTTCCCGCTCGGTGACGTCGACTACGGCGGCCAGCAGCCCGAGGGGCGCGCCGCCCGGGCCGTCCAGCCGGTAGGCGGAGACCAGGAAGTCCCGGTCGCCGGGGACGCGGCGCAGTCGGCCCCGTACGAGATGGTCGCGCACGGGCCCCTCGCCGGCGAGCACCCGCTTGAGGAGCTGCTCGGAGGCGTCGGGGTCGTCGAGTCGGAAGACCTCGCGGAACCTGCGCCCGGTGTATGCGCGGATCTCGACGCCTTCGACGAGGGAGTTGGCGCGTACGAGCCTGAGCTGCGGGTCCAGGACGACGAGGCCGACGGCGGACTGCGTGAAGAGGGCGTCCAGCAGGGCGTCGTCCGGCGCTCCGGCCGGGCCTCCGTCCGGGGTGGCGGGAGGGGTTCGGTACCCGGCTCCGGCCGGGGTGGCGGGAGGGGTTCCGGACCCGGCCCTTCCGGGCCCGTCCGGGCTCTCGGCATCCGACACGGCTCACCCACCCTCAGGCTCCGGCGCACCGGTGCACCGAAGCCGGTACGCGCGGGACCAGCATCACCCGCCGCACCGGGAGCGGCCACCGGGAGGCGGCCACCGGGGGCGAGGGTGTTCCGCTCCCCGAGCAGGTGTGCGCATCAGCTCGATAAGTAGGTGTGCGCATCAGCTCGATTCGACCGGCGCGACGCGGTGGGCTTTGACGTCGATCCCGGCCGGCTCACACTCGGACGCGACGACGGGGCTGACCTCGGGCCGCAGCGGAAGCCCGGGTATCAGCGTG
The DNA here is from genome assembly GCF_031760065.1 of Streptomyces durocortorensis. Classification (NCBI taxonomy): domain Bacteria; kingdom Bacillati; phylum Actinomycetota; class Actinomycetes; order Kitasatosporales; family Streptomycetaceae; genus Streptomyces; species Streptomyces sp. C11-1. The sequence continues at coordinate 4,424,113 of NZ_CP134500.1, read as the reverse complement.
TCGACACCCCGGACCGACCGACCTCGGCCGTGACCAGCATCGGCGTACGGTCGTCCGCCTCGGCTAGGAGTTCGCCGCCCGGGGCCCAGATCGCGGCCCGGCCACAACCGGTCCACGGGCCGGAAGGGCCCACGTGGTTGGCGAGGGCGACGAAGAGGCCGGTGTCCTCGGCCATGCGGGGGTAGACGGTCGCCCGCTGCTCGACGCCGTCCCCCGTCCCGTACAGCGCGGAGGCCAGATAGACCTGGCAGCCGTCCGCCGCCGCCCGCGCGGACAGGTCGGCGAAGTGGCTGTCGTAACAGATGGCCAGGGCGAAGCGGACACCCCCGAGCTCGAACCGGCCGTCCCGGTCACCGGGCGCGAACAGGGAGCGCTCCTGCTCGTAGAGGTGCTGCTTGAGGTAGCGCGTGATCAGCTCGCCGTCGGGGCCGTACACGAAGGTGCCGATGGCGGGGCGGGCCCCCGGGACTCCGTTGGCCACTGCGGCGTTGACGACGATCGCGATCCCGCTCGACCGGAGGGCGTCCAGCCGCTGGTCGTTCGCGTCCACCAGGAGGCCGGGGTCCTCGGACAGCGCCCCGAGCTCGTAGCCGGTGAGAGCCAGCTCCGGGAGCACCAGCAGCTCGGCCCCCTGCTCACGGGCCTGTCCGGCGAGGGCGGCGAGCCGGCGGACGTTGGCGGGGATGTCCGCCGGAACACACGTGAGCTGAGCTGCGGCGATCTTCATTCGTCGAGCGTGCCACAGCTGCGCTCCACGATGACCAGCGTGCCCCGGCTGCCGGGCCGTACCGCGTGGGCGACACCCGCGCCCACCACGTACATCTCGCCCGGTCCCACCGTCACCGCGCCCCCGTCCACGGTCAGTTCGAGGCGGCCGTCGAGTACCAGCAGCACCTCCGGTTCGGTGTGCCGCTCCTCCTCGACCGGCAGCCCGTCCATACGCAGGACCTTCACCGAGGCCGTTCCCACCCGGGCGAGCGCCGCCGAACTCCACGCCCGGGGCAGGGCGGCCGCCTCTTCCGCCACTTTGACCGACGACACCTTGACCACGCTCAACGCACCCACCTCTCTTGCCTCGGAATCGATCGGAATCGATCGGAATCGAAGGGATGTGAGGACGCTATCCGGGGTGGGGAGGCGCGTGGTCGACCGTTCGGCAAAATCTTCCACCGAGGCCGCCGAGGCCACCGGGGGCGGCGGAGACGACCCGGTGGCCCCCTGGGCCTGCGTCATACTGAGCCCCGGAGCACAGGGGGAGGCGTGCGGCACATGGGGCACGAGACGGACGGCCGCCAAGGCCTGCCGGAACAGGGCAACGCGAGTCTGGCGGAACAGGCCGGTGGCAGCCTGCTGTCCCACCACATAGGCGGAAGCCCGCCCCCGCGTATCGGCAGCTACGTCGTGGAGCGGGAGTTGGGATCCGGCGGGATGGGCACCGTCTATCTGGCGCGTTCGCGCGGTGGGCGTGCGGTGGCCGTGAAGGTGGCGCGTCAGGAGCTCGCGAGCGACCCGCACTTCCGGGAGCGGTTCCGTGCCGAGGTCGACGCCGCGCGCAGCGTGGGCGGCTTCCACACCGCCCCGGTGGTCGACGCCGATCCGACGGCAGCCGTGCCCTGGCTGGCCACGGCCTACGTTCCCGGGCCCACGCTCACCGCGCTGCTGGAGGCCGAGGGGCCCATGGGCGAGGAGCGGCTGCGGCAACTGGGCGCGGCGCTCGCCGAGGCGCTGGCGGCGATCCACGGCTGCGGCCTCGTCCACCGCGACCTGAAGCCCGGCAACATCATCATGGCCCCGGACGGGCCGCGCGTCCTGGACTTCGGTATCGCACGGGCGCTGGAGTCGACCCGGCTGACGGCCACCGGCATGGCCTTCGGGACACCGGGCTTCCTGGCGCCGGAACAGGCCCAGGGGCTCGAAGTCGGCGCCGCCGCCGACGTGTTCGCACTGGGCGCCGTGCTCGTCGCGGCGGCGGGCGGCAGCGCGTTCGGGGCGGGCACGCCCATGGGGATGATGTACCGGTCGGTGCACGAGCCGCCGGACCTGACCGCCGTACCGGACGGGCTGCGGCCGGTCGCGGAGTCGTGCCTGGCCAAGGAGCCGGACCAACGCCCGACCCCGGAGCGGCTGTTGGACCTGTTCGCCCCGGACAACGCGCCGTACTCCCCCACGTCGCCCTCACCCGTCATACCCGCTGCACCCGTCGCACCCGTTACACCCGCCGCACCCGTTACACCCGTTACACCCGTCGCGGCCGTACCCCCGCCGCCCTCCCACTCCCCCTTCGGCGCCCCATCCAACGCCTACCTGCCACCACTCCACCAGGCGCCGACCGAAAACGCCCTCCACGTGGACGACGCGTCGGCCGAAGCGGACCTCGCCTTCATCGCCGTCGGTCGGGACAGCTCGCTCCTCGTCGACGCCGCGGGCGTCACACTCGGTCCGACAGGCGTGGAGACGCAGTACGGCTGGGCCGAGATCAGCACGGTCACCTACGCGGCCCAGGGCCCCAAGCACCTCGGGGTCACCGTGCACCTGCGCAACGGCACCGCCCACTCGTGCCTGCTCGCGGCCCGCCGACGGGCCCGGCTCCAGGAGTGGCTTGCGGACCTGCCGCTGATCCTGGAGTGCTTTCTGTAGGGCCCGAGGGGCCCGCTCCTCCCCGCCCCGCTCCGGGGCCGGGGCCGGTCTCAGTACCCCGGCGCCCCCAGCGCCCGCAGCACGTGGGCCACGAGAGCGGCGATCGTCTCCTCGTCCTGGACCGGCTTGCGCAGCACATGGCGGTAGTAGAGGGGGCCGTACAGCATCTCCACGGCCAGCGGCAGGTCCGCGCCGGGCGGGATCTGGCCCGCCTGCTGGGCGCTGCGCAGCCGGCCCACCGCCTCCTCGACGCGCGGGTCGACCAGCTGCTCCCGCAGGGTCTGCGCGAGGACGTCGTCGTGGTGCAGCTCCGAGAGGATGCCCGCGTAGGCGGGGCCGAACGGCGGGACGGAGAGCAGGTTCACCGCACCCGCCACATGCGTACGCAGATCGGCTCCGATGTCGCCGGTGTCCACGAACGGCGTGGCGTCGACCAGGGCGTCGGTGAACGCCTCCAGCAGGACGGCTCCCTTCGACGGCCACCAGCGGTAGATCGTCTTCTTGCTGACCCCGGCGCGGGCCGCGATGGCCTCTATCGTGACGTGCCCGTACCCCCGCTCGGTACAGAGGTCGAGGGCGGCTCGCAGGATCGCGCGACGTGACCGTTCGCTGCGGCGCACACTGCTCGGCGATGTGATCATTCGGTGAGCATAGGGGGGATTCAGCCAATCTCTTGTTGACAGCTCGTCGCCAAGGACCGAACATAACCCATGCGGAAACGGAACGTGCCGTGTCGTGTTGTTCCCTTTCTTCGCACCGTTCGTGCCGTTCGTGCCGCGACGAGCCGATCGGGGGACGGCTCGCCCGGCCGACGGCACGGACGACTCGCCACCGATCCGATCCGGCCAGGGAACCCCGCTCAAGCCCTACCGTTCAGGCCGTGATGTCCTTGGCCGTGAAGCGTGCCCAGGCGGCCGAACCGAACACCGCCACGTACAGCCCCTGCAACTGGAAGTTCTTGACCAGGTCGTCCCAGTGGACCGGTTCGCGCAGGACGTCGGCGAAGGACATCCAGTAGTGCGGGAACAGATAGGCGTGGACCCCGCTCAGCTGCGGGATGCTGTCCAGGATCTGCACCGTGATCAGCAGCCCCACCGTGGCCGCCATCGCCCCGATCCCGCTGCCCGTCAGCGTCGAGACGAACAGCCCGAGCGCTGCGAACCCGGTCAGCGAGAGCGCGACGACGGCCGCTGTCAGCCCGGCCCGCACCAGTCCCTCGCCGAAGCTGATTCTCGTCCCGGAGATCGTGGTCACCTCCCCCACCGGGAACAACAGCGCCCCCACCGCCAGCGCCGAGGCGGCCACGACCAGGGTCGCCACCAGGCAGAACGTCAGGACGGAGGCGTACTTGGCGAGGAGCAGCCGGGTCCGGCCCGCCGGGGCTACCAGCAGATAGCGCAGGGTGCCGCTGCTCGCCTCGCCCGCGATCGCGTCACCCGCCACGACGCCGACGGCCATCGGGAGGAACACCGGCAGGGTCGCGGCGAGGGAGGCGAAGACCAGGAAGAGGCCGTTGTTCGTGACCTGGGCGAGGAACGCCGGGCCCGCCCCTCCGTCCGTTCCGCCCGCCCCTCCACCGCCGCCGCCCGTCTCGATACGGACCGCGATCCCGATGAGGACGGGGACGGCGGCGAGAACACCCAGCAGGGCGAACGTCCGGTGGCGGCGGAGCAGGGTGGTGAGCTCGGACCGGAGGAGGCCCAGGGTCCACAGCGGGTTACGGGGCCGGGGCGGGGTCCACAGCAGGCTACGGGGGCGGGGCGGGGCCTCCGGTCCATCCGCGCTCCCCGTAGCCGTGACCTGCTCAGCCTGCGACATCGAATCCCTCTCCCGTGAGCGCGACGAAGGCATCTTCCAGCGAGCCCCGCTCGACGCCGAAGAACCGCACCCGCACCCCGCCGCCCACCAGCGCCGCGTTGAGGTCGGCGAGGTCCACGGCAGCGGACGGCGCGTCGGCGGTCAGTCGGTCGCCGTCGGCGCTGGGGGCCCTTGGGGCGCTTGAGGCGCTTGAGGCGCTTGAGCCATCGCGGTCGGCGCTTGGGGCGCTCAGGGCGTCGCCGTCGGCGCTCAGGCCCGTGAGTCCGTGCGCCTTCAGGATGCGGGCGGCGGCGGCCAGGTCCGGGGTCACGACGGTGAGCCGGCCCCGGGCTGTCGCGGCAAGGTCGGCGACCGGGCCCTGGACGATCAACCGGCCCCGGGCCATCACCGCGGCATGCGTGCAGACCTGCTCGATCTCGTCCAGCAGGTGGGAGGAGAGGAAGACCGTGGTGCCATCGGCCGCCAGCTCCCGCACAAGGGAACGAATCTCGCGCATGCCCTGCGGGTCTAGGCCGTTGGTCGGTTCGTCCAGGACGAGCAGCCTGCGCGGCCGGAGCAGGGCCGCGGCCAGCCCGAGGCGCTGCTTCATGCCGAGGGAGTACGCCTTGGCCTTCTTGCCGGAGGCGGCGGCGAGCCCGACCCGTTCCAGGGCGTGGTCGACGCGGACCCGGCGGGTGCGCGGGTCGGCGGTGGGGTCGGCCCGGTCGTACCGCAGGAGGTTGTCCCGGCCGCTCAGGAACCCGTACAGCGCGGGCCCCTCGATCAACGCGCCGACCTGCGGCAACACCGTACGGGTGGCCCTCGGCATGGGGCTGCCGAGCACCTCGGCGGTGCCGGACGTCGGGTCGATGAGGCCCATCAGCATCCGGATCGTCGTGGTCTTCCCGGAGCCGTTGGGGCCGAGGAAGCCGAAGACGCTGCCGCCGGGCACGGTGAGGTCGAGGCCGTCCACGGCCGGCTGACCGCCGTGATAGCGCTTGGTCAGGCCCCTGGTCCGGATGACCGGGTCGGGAGCGGGGAAGGGGGCGGTGCTGCCGTTCGGGGCCGCGTCTCGCGAGGCGGCTGTCCCTGTCGACGTCATGCGGTCACACCTCTCCCGTCTCCCGCTCTCCATACGCGGCGCCTCCGAGGCCCTGCTCCACGACCGCCCCGCCGCACGGGTGCGCGGCGGGGCGGTCGAGGCCGTCAGAGCCGTCAGAGCCGTCGTGGCCGTCAGGACCCGGAAGGTCGGCAGGCCAGCAGGACCTCAGACCCTCCGGTCCTCAGACCCTCCGGTCCTCAGACCCTCCGATCCTCAGACCCTCCGGTCCTCCCGGCGTTCCTACTTCCCGGCGGCGGCCTTACTTTGCGGCGTCGGCGGCGCGCACCAGCGCGTCCTTCGTCACCGCTCCGACATATACCCTGCCGTCATCCGTCAGCAGGGCGTTGACGAGGCGCGTCTTGAAGACCGTGCCCGAACCGAACTTTCCGGTGACCTTGTCGCCGAGCGCGTCGAGGAAGCCCTGCGCCTCGGCCGGGACGTCGCCCGAGCCCGCTGCGGGGAGGCCCTTGCCGCCGGGGGCCTTGATCTCGGCGATCGAGGTCCAGCCCTTGCCGATGACGTTGACGCCCTCGAAGCCGTCCAGTTCGGCGAGCTGTCCGGGGAGCGGCTTCTGCGCCAGGCCCCGCTCGTCCTTGCCGGTCTCCAGTTCGTCGGCCTCGGTGACCTTGGCGCCCTTCGGCGGGGTGAAGTCGAACGTGGACGCGGCGGGCCTGGAGAAGTCGACCTTGGTGAACCCGGCGTCGACCACGGCCTTGCCGCCGCTCGCCGCGGACAGGGTGAACTTCAGCGGTACGCCGTTCTCGGCGTCCACGGCGATGCGGACCGAGCCGATCGTCGAACCGGACTGCTTGGGCTTGATCAGCAGCTGGTACGCGTCCCGCCCGGCGACCTGCGCCGTGCCGTCGACGGTGACCGAGGTGGTGTCCCCGGCCGCCTTGAGCGCCTGCTCGGCGAAGTCCTTCGGGGTGGCCGGTGCGCCCTTGGGAGCCTCAGGGGCCTCCTTGTCGCCGCCCCGGCCCTCGGGGGCCTCGGCGTGGTAGACCTCGTCGGACTTGCTGTCGTACGCCCAGACCTCACCCTGGTTGTGGATGACGCTGTACTCGGACGCGTTTCCGAGGATGGACAGCTTCTGCTTCTCCGGGCCGTCGGCGGCCACCCGCAGCGTGTGCGTGCCGGACGTCAGCTCCATGAGCTTGTCCTGCGGCGCGGCAGCCCCGCCGTCCTTGCCCTCGCCTGAGCCGTCGGCCCCGCCGTCCTTGCCCTCGCCTGAGCCGTCGGCCCCGCCCGGTACGAGCGAGCCCGCGAGGCCGTCGAGGGGCAGGCCCAGGTCGGTGCTGATCTTGAACGTGCCGGAGAGCTGCTCCTCGTCGGAAGCGGCGATCTTCTCGATGAGCTCCTGCGCGGTGATCTTCGGCAGATCGGGGTCGCCGGAGTTCGCGAGTGCCGGGACGAGTCCGATGGTCGCGGCCGCCACCCCCGCGACCGCGACGGGGACGATGTAGCGCGCCGCCTTCCGGCGGCCCACGACAGTGCCCGTGGCCCCGCCGGTGGTCTCTGCGCCGGTGGTCTCTGCGCTGTCGTTCGGTGCCATGTGTGCCCTACCTCCGTGGTCGGCGGCTTCCGTTGGTATCCATCTGACCAAAACGGACGGGCCGAAGCGTCAGCCCGCGGGATCAACTCCGCCTACTGCTCCGGTATGACAACCGGACGGGGCACCTGGGCCATCCAGTAGGGGTAGGCCGCCGGGTGACACCACGTCAACCTGCGTCGGTGGCACACAGCGCGCCGGACTCAGCCCGCATCGAGGGTGCACAACGCGGACTCAGCCCGCGCCGGGGTTGACAGCGCCGGACTCAGCCCGCCCGGTGGACCACCGCGTCGCACAGCTCCTCCAGCGCGGACTTCGCGTACCCCTCGGGCAGCGGCGCCAGCGTGGCGCGCGCCTCCTGGGCGTAACGCACGGTGTCCTTGCGGGCCTGCTCCAGCGCCGGGTGGGCGCGCAGTCGGCGCAGCGCCTCTGCGAGGACGGCGTCGTCGCTCAGGTCGCCGTCGAGCAGTTCGACGAGCTCCAGGTCGTCGGGCTTGCCGTCCTCGGCGGCCTGGGCGCGCAGCCGCAGGACCGGGAGGGTCGGGATGCCCTCGCGCAGATCGGTGCCGGGGGTCTTGCCGGACTCGTGGGAGTCCGAGGCGATGTCGAGGACGTCGTCGGCGAGCTGGAAGGCGATGCCGAGCCGCTCCCCGTACTGCGTGAGGATGTCCACGGTCCGCTCGTCCGCCCCGGACATCATCGCGCCGAGCCGGCCGGAGACGGCGACCAGCGAGCCGGTCTTGCCGCTGAGGACGTCCAGGTAGTGGTCGACCGGGTCGCGGCCGTCGCGCGGGCCCGCGGTCTCCAGGATCTGGCCGGTGACGAGCCGCTCGAAGGCCTCCGCCTGGATGCGGACCGCCTCGGGGCCGAGGTCGGCCAGGATGTGGGAGGCGCGGGCGAACAGGAAGTCGCCGGTGAGGACGGCCACCGAGTTGCCCCAGCGGGTGTTGGCGCTGGTCACCCCGCGCCGCACGTCCGCCTCGTCCATCACGTCGTCGTGGTACAGCGTGGCCAGGTGCGTCAGCTCGACGACGACGGCCGAGGGCACGACGCCCGGGGCGTCCGGATCACCGAACTGTGACGCGAGCATGACCAGCAACGGGCGGAAGCGCTTGCCCCCCGCCCGCACCAGGTGCTGGGCGGCCTCCGTAATGAAGGGCACATCACTCTTGGTGGCTTCGAGCAGCCCCGCCTCGACAGCGGCCAGGCCCGACTGGACATCGGCCTCAAGAGCCTGGTCCCGCACGTGCAGTCCGAACGGCCCGACGACGGTCACGAGGGCATCTCCTGTCTGCTGACGATCACACGCAATGTCGATGTGTCGCTGTCTTCATTCAACTCAGCGTATCCGGTCCCCTTTGGATCACCGTGGGCGGCTTCCCGCGACCGCCGGTATGTTCGTGATCAGCTCATACGATCGGGAGTGTCCGCCTTGTCCCACACCGCCGCCGACACCGAGCAGGCCGAGCCGCCACCCGAAGACGATCATGCCTTCTTCGGGCATCCGCGGGGCCTGACGACGCTGTCCGGTCTGGAGGTCTGGGAGCGGTTCTCGTTCCTCGGCATGCAGGCGATCCTGGTGCTGTTCTTCGCCGACTCGGTGGCGAACGGCGGCATGGGCATGAACCCCGGCACCGCCGCCTCCGTGTCGGCCGCGTACGGGACCCTGGTCTATCTGGTCTCGGTCGCGGGCGGCTGGCTGGCCGACCGGATCCTCGGCTCGTACCGGGCCGTCCTGTACGGCGGCGTCCTCATCGCCTGCGGCCACTACTCGATGGCCGTGCCCACCGACGCGATGACCTGGGTGGGCCTCGGCCTGATCAGCGCCGGAACGGGCCTGCTCAAGCCCAACGTCGCCTCCATGGTCGGCAAGCTCTACCGCACCGAGGACGAGCGGCGCGACGCCGGCTTCGCCCTCTACTACATGGGCATCAACATCGGCGCCTTCGCCGGACCGCTGATCACCGGCTGGCTCGGCGAGAACTGGAGCTGGCACTGGGGCTTCTCGGCCGCCGCGATCGGGATGACCTTCGGCCTGATCCAGTACGTCGCGGGCCGCCGTCACCTGGCCGGGCGTAGGCACGCCGCCGAATTCGCGCTGGCCCCCGACGCGATGCGCCGCGCGGTGCGGATGATCATCGGCGGGGCCGTGGTGGCCGCCGTCCTGGCCACCGCGCTGGCCCTGGCCGGCTGGCTCACGATGGACCGGTTCGTCGACGTCCTCACCGCCGTCTCGGTGATCGCGCCGGTCGTCTACTTCGTGGTGATGTTCCGCTCCCCCCGGGTCACCGCCGAGGAGCGCGGCAGGCTCCGCCCGTACGTCGTCCTCTTCCTCGGGTCCGTCGTCTTCAACTTCATCCTCTTCCAGGCGTACTCGACGATGATGCTGCTCGCGTCCGCCAACGCCCGGACCGAGATCCTCGGCTTCCACTTCCCCGCCAGCTGGTACGCCTCCGCGCTCGGCGCCTTCGAGGTGGCGCTGGCCCCGGTGGTAGCCGCCGTCTGGGTCAGGATGGGCCCCCGCCAGCCGCACGCCTCCAACAAGATCGCGTTCGGCGTGATCCTCGGCGGGCTCTCCTTCCTGCTGATGGTCCTGCCCACCTCCGGCCACGCGGACGACGTGTACCGGATGGCGGCCTGGTGGATCGTCGGCTCGTATCTGCTGCTCGGCCTCGGCGACATCCTGCTGGAGACCTCCGGCATGTCCGCCACCACCAAGCTCGCCCCGAAGGCGTTCGCCAGCCAGACGATGGCGCTGTGGTTCCTCTCCCTCGCCCTGGCCAACGGCATCCAGGCCCAGATCGTGAAGCTGTACGGCCAGGTCTCCAACCCCGCGTACTTCGGCGTCAACGGGGCGATCGCGGTGGCGGCCGGGGTCGCGATGATCGTCGCCGCACCCTGGCTGAAGCGCACGATGCACCCCGTCCACTGACCCGTACGCCATCCGAGCATCCCGGCCACCGACCCGTACACCGTCCGAGCGCCCACCCTCCAACCCGTACACCATCCGAACACCCCGCCCACCAACCCGTACACCATCCGAACGCCCCGCCCACCGACCCGCCCACCGACCGCCCCTCGGCCACTCCTCCGCCCCGCGTCGTCGTACATCGAGGTGACCCATGAACATCACGACCGAGTTCCCGTACGAGACGACCCACGAGGACGTGTACATCCCGCTGTCCGACGGCACCCGGCTCTACGCCCGGATCTGGCGCCCGCTGACCGACGAGCCGGTCCCCGCCCTGCTGGAGTACCTGCCCTACCGGCTCAGCGACTGGACCGCCCCGCGCGACTGGCAGCGTCACCCCTGGTACGCGGGCCACGGCTACGCCTCCGTACGGGTCGACGTACGCGGTCACGGCAACAGCGAGGGGCTGCCGGGCGACGAGTACGACGCGCAGGAGCTGGAGGACGGAGTCGCCGTCGTCCACTGGCTGGCCCAGCAGGAGTGGTGCTCCGGCCGGGTCGGGATGTTCGGGATCTCCTGGGGCGGCTTCAACTCGCTCCAGATCGCGGCCCTCGCCCCGGAGCCGCTGAAGGCGATCGTCACCGTCTGCTCGGCCGACGACCGCTACGACAACGACGTCCACTACATGGGCGGCTCAGTCCTCGCCGTGGACATGCACGCCTGGGCCGCGACCATGCTCGCCTTCGTCTGCCGCCCGCCGGACCCGGCACAGGTCGGCGACGCCTGGAAGGAGATGTGGCTGAAGCGGCTGGAGGCCGTCGGCCCCTTCATCCACACCTGGCTGGCCCACCAGAGCCGCGACGACTACTGGAAGCACGGCAGCGTCTGCGAGGACTACGGGGCGATCAAGGCGAACGTCCTCGCGGTCGGCGGCTGGCACGACCCGTACCGCGACACCGTCCTACGCCTCGTCCAGCACCTCGCCCCGGAGCGGGTGCGCGGAATCATCGGCCCGTGGTCGCACCAGTACCCCGACCGGGGGCTGCCGCCGGGACCGGGGATCGGCTTTCTCCAGGAGACCCTGCGCTGGTGGGACCAGCACCTCAAGGGCAAGGAGACCGGGGTGATGGCGGAGCCTCTGCTGCGCTCCTGGATCAGCGGCTCGCACCCGCCCGCCACCGTGTACGAGTCACTGCCGGGCCGCTGGGTCGGGGACGCCTCCTGGCCCTCGGAGAACGTGACCCCGGTGGCGTACGCCCTCCAGGGCGGCGAGCGGATCGTCGCCTCGCCGCAGCAGACCGGCCTTGACGCGGGCCGCTTCTTCCCGTTCGGCAACGACGCGGACCTGCCGCCGGACCAGCGCGACGAGGACGCGAAGTCGGTGTCGTTCGAGTTCCCGGTCGCCGGCGCGCCGATCGAGATCCTCGGCCGCCCCCGGGTGAAGCTCCGCATCCGGATGGACGTGCCGCGCGGCCAGGCCATCGCCCGCCTCTGCGACGTCGCCCCCGACGGCTCCTCCACACTCGTCACCCGGGGCGCCCTCAACCTCGCCGCCCGGCACGGCCGCGACCGCACCGACAACTGGCCGCCGGGCGAGACCGAGGACGTGGTTTTCGACCTCAACGGCATCGGGCACACCTTCCCGCCCGGCCACCGCATCCGGCTCGCGATCTCCTCCTCGTACTGGCCCTGGATCTGGCCGCAGGCCGGCTCGGCGGGGTTCACCCTCGACGCGGACGGCAGCTTCGTCGAACTGCCGGTGCGCCGTCACACCGAGGACCCGGCCATCAGCTTCGGCGAACCGGAACAGTCCGAACCGCTCGGCGTGGTCCACCCCGTCACCCTGGAGGAGCCGCGCCCCGAACGCCTCGTCGTCCGCGATGTCGCCAAGGGCGAATGGCGGCTGGAGGTCGACCCCCGCTACGGCGGTACGCGGGTCTACCCCGACGGCCTCGAATTCACCGAGGACGCTCTGGAGGTGTACGCAGTCCAGCAGGACGACCCGCTCTCCCCTCGGACCCGGTCCGACTGGACGATCCGGCTGCACCGGCCGGAGATGGCCTGGGACGTGAAGATCGAGACGCGCTCGGAGATCACCGCCGACGACCACGACTTCATCACCTCCGACGAGGTGATCTGCAAGGACGGCGACGAGATCGTCTTCCACCGCACCTGGGAGAAGCGGATTCCGCGCACGGCGGGCTGAGCGGGGCGCGCCTCGTCGCGCGGCGGGCCGAGCGGGGTCGCGTTTCGCCGCACGGCGGGCTGAGCGGAGCCATGTTTCGTTCCCGGGTCCCCCGGATTTCCGGGGGACCCGGCCAGGAAACCCCGGGAACCTTACGAACTTTCCGGGCAATGTACGCAGTTGGGGATAGTCAGGGCACTGCCGCTGGGTAGGAGCACCGACGTAACGTGTCCTCAACGCGACCTGGAAAGCGAGGCAGCACCACATGCCCGAGCAGAGCAGCCCGCTCGATCTGGCCGAGGGCGACCCCTTCGGCCCGCACAACCTTCCGTACGGTGTGTTCTCCACCCCCGGCCACCCCGAGGACCGCCGGGTCGGCGTCCGCATCGGCAACCACGTCCTGGACGCCGGGGCCGCCGCCCACGCGCTGGGCTCCCCGTACGCGGGGCTGCTCGCCCAGCCGAGCCTGACGCCGCTGCTCGCGGCGGGCCGCACCGCCTGGCGGGACGTACGCCGCGCGCTCACCGCCTGGCTGACGGTCCCCGCCCACCGCGCGGACATCGAACCGCTGCTGCACCCGGTGGACACGGTGACCCTGCACCTGCCGTACGAGGTCGCGGACTACGTCGACTTCTACGCCAGCGAGCACCACGCCACCAACGTCGGAAAGATCTTCCGGCCGGACGGCGACGCGCTCACCCCCAACTGGAAGCACCTGCCGATCGGTTACCACGGCCGCTCCGGCACCGTCGTGGTCTCCGGCACGGACGTGGCGCGCCCCAGCGGCCAGCGCAAGGCCCCCACCGACCCGGCACCCGTCTTCGGGCCCTCGGTGAAGCTGGACATCGAGGCCGAGGTCGGCTTCGTCGTCGGCGTCCCCTCCGCCCACGGCACTCCCGTCCCGCTCGCCGACTTCCGCGAGCACGTCTTCGGGCTCTTCCTCCTCAACGACTGGTCCGCGCGCGACCTCCAGGCCTGGGAGTACGTGCCGCTCGGCCCGTTCCTCGGCAAGTCCTTCGCCACCTCCGTCTCCGCCTGGGTCACCCCGCTGGAGGCCCTGGACGCGGCCCGCACCGCGCCCCCGGCCCGGGACTTCCCCCTCCTCCCCTACCTCGACGACTCCGCGGACGAGGAGCCGGGCGGCTTCGACATCCGGATCTCCGTGGAGATCAACGGCCAGGTCGTCGCCGAGCCGCCGTTCGCCTCGATGTACTGGACGGCCGCCCAGCAGCTCGCCCATATGACGGTCAACGGCGCGTCGCTGCGCACCGGCGACCTGTACGGCTCCGGCACGGTCAGCGGTCCCGAGCCCACCCAGCGCGGCTCGCTGCTGGAGCTCACCTGGAACGGCCGCGACGCCCTGGAACTCCCCGAGGGCAAGCGGACGTTCCTGGAGGACGGCGACACGGTCACCCTGACCGCCTGGGCCCCCGGCCCGCACGGCACCCGCGTGGGCCTCGGCGACGTGACCGGAAGGATCGTCACCGCACCATGAGCTCACCCGCATCCTCACCCGCCCTGACACTGCCCGAGGAGATGCTGCTGCTCGCGCTGGACCCCCAGCGCGGCAAGCCGCACTGTGCCCGCGACTACCTCCGTTACGCCACGGCCGGCGCGGTCCTGGCCGAGCTGGAGCTCCAGGGGCGGATACGCGAGGAGCGCGGCCGGGTCCAGGTGGTCAACCCCTGGACCCGGCCGACCCGCTGCTCGCCTCCCTGCTGCGCACGCTGGACCCGCCGAGCAAGAGCCGCTTCCGCTCCGGGACCAACGCCAAGAGGTGGGTACGGCAGCACGCGCAGTACGCGGAGGAGAACCACCTGGACGCCCTGGTCCAGCGCGGCCTCCTGAGCCGGGAGACCCGCCGCTTCCTCGGCCTGTTCCCCTACCAGCGCCATTTCCCGGTCCACCCGGACCTGTGCGCGGCGGCCCTCCGGCGCTTCCAGCACGCCGAGGCCCACGGCTTCCCCGACCAGCGCAGCCGCATCCTGGCAGCCCTGGCCGCCGCGACCGGCCTCGCCACCACCCTGAGCGCCCAGGGCCGCGGAAGCCGGCCCGCGATGAAGCTCCTGCTCCGCGCCCAGTGGACCGCCCTGGCGGTCTACCGCAACGTCAAGCAGGACCGCTCCAACAGCGGAAGCGGTGACGGCGGGGGCTGGAGCGACGGCGGGGGTGGCGGTGGGTGTGGCGGGGGCGGGGGTGGGGACTGAGGGGACCATGCCCGACCCCACACCGACCGACTCTGCCCGCCTGGCCTGCCCGGCCTGCGGCAACCGCCCGGCGCACGCCCGGCCCGCGAACCGTCGCCGCCGGTACGAGCTGTGGTGGGAGTGCGCCGCCTGTCCCTGGGTGGGGGTGCGGAGCGCCGACGGCGGACCGCTGCGGACCATGCGGCGGCTCCGGGACGGCTGGGCGGACTGCATGTTCTGCGGCGAGGAGGAGGCCAACGTGGTGGGCGAACCGTTCGAACGGGACGGCGAACGGCTGGACTGGCTGGTGTGCCTGGCCTGCGGCCGCGGCAACACCCGTCGGCTGGGCCCCGCTCAGGGCTGAGGCCGCCGGGGCCCCGCCCCTGACCAGCCCGTCACCCGCGCGAGGCCCGTTCGCACGTTCGGGGCATCGGTATCCAGTTCCCGCCGGATACCCTGGTCAGGCCCGCGAGACTCCTCCCCATGGGAGCAATGATGAGCATCGAGCCCGAGGCCTCCGAGCCGCGGTGGGCGGTCCCGCCCGAGGGCGGCTGGACCGCCGATGACCTGGACACACTCCCGAATCTCCCTCCGCATACGGAGCTGATCGACGGGAGCCTCGTCTTCGTGAGTCCGCAGACCTTGTTTCGTTCACGGGCGGTCGACTTCTTCACCTGGCAGCTGAGTCGCGTGGCCCCGCCCGAGCTGGAAGTGGTGCGCGAGTTCACCGTCGACATCGACCGGTACAACCGGCCCGAGCCCGACGTGATCGTCATCGACGGCGATGTCATCGAGGACCCGAACCAGACCCGGTTCCCCGCCGAGGCGGTCCGACTGGCCATCGAGGTCGTCTCCCCGGAGTCCCGGTCCCGCGACCGGGAGACCAAACCCCTGAAGTACGCCCGCGCGACGATCCCCCACTACTGGCGGGTGGAGAACCACGACGGGCGTGCCGTGGTGTACGTCTTCGAGCGGGAGCCCGCCACCGGTGCGTACACCTCGACGGGGATCTTCCACGACCGGATGAAGGTGTCGGTGCCGTTCCCCGTGGACCTTGACCTGACCGCCATCACGGCCCGCCGCCGGTCGGCGAACCCGGAGTAGGCCCCACCACCCTGCCACCCCCGCCGCCCGGTGCGCGACTCACTCGTACTCGGGCGGTTCCTCGTCCCAGCCGAACTCGGGGTCGCTGTACTGCGGGGCCGCGGGCGCCGTCGCGCGGACCGGGGTCGCCGGGGTCGCCGCCGGGCGGGCTGCGGGAGCGGGGGGCGTCGCCGGTCGTGGTGCGGGAGCAGGGGTCGCCGACAGACGGGCTGCGGGAGCGTCGGCGGCTGCCGTAGCCTCCGCGACCGGCCCCGGAGACGTCTCCGCCAGGACCTCCAGCACTCCCTCCCCGTACGTCGCGAGCTTCTTCTCTCCCAGGCCGCTGATGCCCCCCAGCTCCCCGATCGTCGTGGGGTGGACGGTCGCGATCTCCCGCAGCGTCGCGTCGTGGAAGATCACGTACGCCGGGACGCCCTGCTCCTTCGCCGTCGCCCCGCGCCAGGCGCGCAGCGCCTCGAAGACCGGGACGGCGGACGGCGGGAGGTCGGCGGCGGCCGCCTTGCCCTTGGAGCCCTTGGCCCCACCGGCCGAGGACGACGAACGGGACGTCGGCTTCTTCGGCTCCTTGCGGAGCAGCACTTCCCGCTCCCGGCCCAGGACGCTCGCGCTGTCCTCGGTGAGGACCAGCGTGCCGTACTCCCCCTCGACCGCGAGCAGCCCCTGTGCCAGCAGCTGGCGGACCACACCGCGCCACTCCGCCTCGGCCAGCTCCTCGCCGATGCCGAAGACGGAGAGCTGGTCGTGGTCGAACTGGATGACCTTGGCGGTCTTGCGGCCCAGCAGGATGTCGATGATCTGGCCCGCGCCGAACTTCTGGTTCCGTTCGCGCTTCAGCCGGACCACCGTGGAGAGCAGCTTCTGGGAGACGACCGTGCCGTCCCAGGTCTCCGGCGGGGTGAGGCAGGTGTCGCAGTTGCCGCAGGCGGCGGCCGTGGGCTCCTGGCCGAAGTAGGTGAGCAGCTGGGCCCGGCGGCACTGGACCGTCTCGCACAGGGCCAGCATCGAGTCCAGGTGCGAGGACGCCCGGCGGCGGAACGCCTCGTCGCCCTCACCGCCCTGGATCAGCTTGCGCTGCTGGACGACGTCCTGGAGTCCGTACGCCATCCAGGCCGTCGACGGCTCCCCGTCGCGGCCCGCGCGGCCGGTCTCCTGGTAATAGCCCTCGACGGACTTGGGGAGGTCGAGGTGGGCGACGAAGCGGACGTCCGGCTTGTCGATCCCCATGCCGAAGGCGATCGTCGCGACGACGACGAGGCCCTCCTCCCGGAGGAACCGCGCCTGGTGGGTCGCGCGCGTCCCGGCGTCCAGGCCCGCGTGATACGGCACGGCCTGGATGCCGTTGCGGCAGAGATACTCCGCGATCTTCTCGGTGGAGTTGCGCGAGAGACAGTAGACGATGCCCGCGTCCCCGGTGTGCTCCTCCTTGAGGAAGGTGAGCAGCTGCTTCTTCGGGTCGGACTTCGGCACGATCCGGTACTGGATGTTGGGCCGGTCGAAGCTGGCGACGAAGTGCTTCGCGTCCGGCATGCCGAGGCGGCGGGTGATCTCCTCGTGCGTGGCGTTGGTCGCGGTCGCCGTCAGGGCGATGCGCGGAACGTCCGGCCAGCGCTCGCCGAGCACGGACAGGGCCAGGTAGTCGGGGCGGAAGTCGTGACCCCACTGGGCGACGCAGTGCGCCTCGTCGATCGCGAAGACGGAGATCTCGCCCCGGGCCAGCAGGGAGAGGGTGGCGTCCAGACGCAGCCGCTCGGGCGCCAGGTAGAGCACGTCCAGCTCGCCCGCGAGGAACTGGGCCTCCATCGAGCGGCGCTCGTCGAAGTCCTGCGTGGAGTTCATGAACCCGGCCCGGACGCCGAGCGCCCTCAGGGCGTCGACCTGGTCCTGCATGAGCGCGATCAGCGGGGAGACCACGACGCCCGTGCCGCGGCGGACCAGGGACGGGATCTGGTAGCAGAGCGACTTTCCGCCACCGGTCGGCATGAGCACGACGGCGTCGCCGCCCGCCACCACATGCTCGATGACCGCACCCTGCTCGCCGCGGAACGACTCGTACCCGAAGACGCGGTGCAGTGTCCGCAGTGCCTCGCTCTCGTCGCCCGCAGGGGTCTCGGTCACCGTCCCGGTCACATCCATGCTCACGCCCAATGCTCTGTCCCCCCGGGGAGCCGCACATCCGGCCCCGCCCGTCCTGCTCTCGTCCCCGTCCACGATAGGCGGCTCCTACGACAACGCCGGACGGTCTGTGGAAAACGGACCGTCCGGCGTTGTCGTCGTACCTGCTGCGCATGCCGTGCGCGGGCTACCGCACGAAGACCCCCGCCTGGCTCGCCAGGTCCAGGAAATACTGCGGGGCCAGGCCCAGCACCAGGGTGACGGCGACACCGACCGCGATCGTCGTCATGGTCAGCGGCGACGGGACGGCGACCGTGGGGCCGTCCGCCTTCGGCTCGCTGAAGAACATCAGGACGATCACGCGGATGTAGAAGAACGCCGCGACCGCCGACGAGAGCACACCGACGACGACCAGTCCGCCCGCACCACCCTCGGCGGCCGCCTTGAACACCGCGAACTTCCCCGAGAACCCGGAGGTCAGCGGAATCCCGGCGAAGGCCAGGAGGAACACCGCGAAGACCGCCGCGACCAGCGGCGAGCGGCGGCCGAGCCCGGCCCACTTCGACAGGTGCGTGGCCTCTCCGCCCGCGTCCCGGACCAGCGTGACCACGGCGAACGCGCCCACCGTCACGAAGGAGTAGGCCGCGAGATAGAAGAGGACCGAGGAGATGCCCTCCGGGCTGGCCGCGATGACACCCGCGAGGATGAATCCCGCGTGCGCGATCGAGGAGTAGGCCAGCAGCCGCTTGATGTCGGTCTGGGTGATCGCGACGATCGCGCCGCCCAGCATCGTGACGATCGCCACCGCCCACAGGACGGGACGCAGGTCCCAGGTGAGGCCCGGCAGCGCCACGTACAGCAGGCGCAGCAGGGCGCCGAACGCGGCGACCTTCGTGGCGGCGGCCATGAACCCGGTGACCGGGGTCGGGGCGCCCTGGTAGACGTCCGGGGTCCACATGTGGAACGGGACCGCGCCGACCTTGAAGAGCAGGCCGGTCAGGATCATCGCGCCGCCGATGAGCAGCAGCGCGTCGTTGCCCATGGTGTCGGCGAGGGCCGGGTCGATCTCCAGGACCGAGCCGTCGACGACGTTGGCGATGGTGGCGTACGAGAGGGAGCCCGCGTAGCCGTAGAGGAGGGCGATCCCGAACAGCAGGAACGCCGAGGAGAACGCGCCGAGCAGGAAGTACTTCACGGCCGCCTCCTGCGACATCAGCCGCTTGCGGCGGGCGACGGCGCACAGGAGGTAGAGCGGGAGCGAGAAGACTTCGAGCGCGATGAACAGCGTCAGCAGGTCGTTGGCGGCCGGGAAGACCAGCAGACCCGCCACCGAGAAGAGGAGGAGCGGGAAGACCTCGGTGGTGGCGAACCCGGCCCGTACGGCGGCCTTCTCGCTGTCGCTGCCCGGCACGGTTCCGGGCTGGGCAGCGAAGGAGTCCACCCGGTTGCCGTGGGTGGTGGGGTCGAGCCGCCGTTCGGCGAAGGTGAAGACCGCCACCATGGCGACCAGGAGAATGGTGCCCTGGAGGAACAGGGTGGGTCCGTCGATCGCGATGGCGCCCATGGCCGAGATCTGGGCCTTCGTGGTGCCGTAGCCCCCGGCCGCGAGGCCGACGATCGCGGCGAACGAGGCGGCGATCGCCGTCACCGTCAGGAAGAGCTGGGTGTGGTAGCGGGCCCGGCGCGGCACGAAGGCCTCCACCAGGATGCCCACGACGGCGACGCCCACGATGATCAGGACGGGCATCAGCTGGGTGTACTCGATCTTCGGCGCCGTGAACGAGTCGCCGGGCGCCACCGAGGTCACCCCGCTCGCCGTCGTCCACAGACTGTGGACAGCTGTTGCGCTCACTTGGCGGCCTCCACCTCGGGCTGGGGGTCCTTCTTCTGTACGTCGGACATGGTGTGCTCCACCGCCGGATTGACGACCTCGGTGAGCGGTTTCGGGAAGACGCCCAGGAAGATCAGCACGGCGATCAGCGGAACCGCCACCACCAGCTCCCGGGCCTTGAGGTCCGGCATGCCCCGGACCGATTCCTTCACCGGCCCGGTCATCGTGCGCTGGTAGAGGACCAGGACGTAGAGCGCGGCGAGCACGATGCCGGAGGTGGCGATGATGCCGGCCACCGGATACACGCTGAACGTGCCGACCAGGACCAGGAACTCACTGACGAACGGGGCGAGTCCGGGCAGTGACAGGGTGGCGAGCCCGCCGATGAGGAACGTCCCGGCCAGCACGGGGGCGACCTTCTGCACTCCGCCGTAGTCCGCGATGAGCCGCGATCCGCGCCGGGTGATGAGGAATCCGGCGACCAGCAGCAGGGCGGCCGTCGAGATCCCGTGGTTGACCATGTAGAGGGTGGCGCCCGACTGGCCCTGGCTGGTCATCGCGAAGATGCCCATGATGATGAAGCCGAAGTGCGAGATCGAGGCGTAGGCGATGAGCCGCTTGATGTCGCGCTGACCGACCGCGAGCAGCGCTCCGTACACGATGGAGACCAGCGCCAGGGCGATGATCACCGGCGTCGCCCACTTGCTGGCCTCCGGGAAGAGCCCGAGGCAGAAGCGGAGCATCGCGAAGGTGCCGACCTTGTCGACGATCGCGGTGATCAGCACGGCGACCGGGGCGGTGGCCTCGCCCATCGCGTTGGGCAGCCAGGTGTGCAACGGCCACAGCGGGGCCTTCACCGCGAACGCGAAGAAGAACCCGAGGAACAGCCACCGCTCGGTGCTGGTCGCCATCTCCAGGGAGCCGTTGGCGCGGGCCTCGGCGATCTCGGAGAGCGAGAAGCTGCCCGCGACCACATACAGGCCGATGACCGCGGCCAGCATGATCAGACCGCCGGCCAGGTTGTAGAGGAGGAACTTCACCGCCGCGTACGAGCGCTGCGCCGCGGCGTTCTCGTCGGTGCCCGCGTGGGCCCGGTCGCCGAAGCCGCCGATGAGGAAGTACATCGGGATGAGCATGGCTTCGAACAGGATGTAGAAGAGGAAGACGTCGGTGGCGAGGAACGACAGGATCACCATGGCCTCGACCATGAGGATCAGGGCGAAGAAGCCCTGCGTCGGACGCCAGCGCGAGGACTTCGTCTCCAGGGGGTCGGCGTCGTGCCAGCCCGCGGCGATGACGAACGGGATCAGCAGTGCGGTGAGACCGAGGAGGGCCACCCCGATGCCGTCGACGCCCAGTTCGTAGCGGACGCCGAAGTCGGCGATCCAGGACCGGGATTCGGTCAGTTGGTAGCGGTCGCCGCCCGGTTCGAAGCGGGCGAAGACGATGCCCGCCAGGACGAGCGTGCCGAGCGAGAAGAGCAGCGCGAGCCATTTGGCCACGGTGCGCCGCGCGGCGGGGACGGCGGCGGTGGCGATCGCGCCGATCGCCGGGAGCGCCGCCGTCGCGGTCAGGAGGGGAAAGGACATGTGATCAGACCGCCCTCATCAGCAGGGTCGCGGCGATGACGACCGCCGCACCGCCGAACATCGAGACCGCGTAGGTGCGGGCGTAGCCGTTCTGGAGCTTGCGCAGCCGTCCGGAGAGCCCGCCGACCGATGCGGCCGTGCCGTTGACGACGCCGTCGACCAGGGAGTGGTCCACGTAGACCAGCGAGCGGGTGAGGTGCTCGCCGCCGCGGACCAGGACCACGTGGTTGAAGTCGTCCTGGAGCAGATCGCGCCGGGCGGCCCGGGTGAGGACCGAGCCGCGCGGAGCGACCACCGGGACCGGCTTGCGCCCGTACATCGTCCAGGCGATGGCGACACCGACGACGAGGGCCACCACGGTGGCTCCGGTGACCGTGGCCGCGCTGAGCGGGGAGTGCCCGTGGTCGTACCCGGTCACCGGCTCCAGCCAGTTGACGAACCGGTCACCGACGGCGAAGAACCCACCGGCGAACACCGAGCCGAAGGCCAGCACGATCATCGGGATCGTCATCGACTTCGGGGACTCGTGCGGATGCGGCTCGCGGCCCTCCGCGTCGGGCTGCCAGCGCTTCTCGCCGAAGAACGTCATCAGCATCACGCGCGTCATGTAGAACGCGGTGATCGCGGCGCCCAGGAGAGCCACCGAGCCGAGGATCCAGCCCTCGGTACCGCCCTTGGCGAAGGCCGCCTCGATGATCTTGTCCTTGGAGAAGAAGCCGGACAGGCCCGGGAAGCCGATGATGGCGAGATAGCCGAGGCCGAAGGTGACGAAGGTGACCGGCATGTACTTCCGCAGGCCGCCGTACTTGCGCATGTCGACCTCGTCGTTCATGCCGTGCATGACGGAACCCGCGCCGAGGAACAGCCCGGCCTTGAAGAAGCCGTGCGTCACCAGGTGCATGATCGCGAAGATGTAGCCGATGGGGCCGAGGCCCGCGGCCAGGATCATGTACCCGATCTGCGACATCGTGGACCCCGCCAGGGCCTTCTTGATGTCGTCCTTCGCGCAACCGACGATCGCACCGAAGATCAGCGTGACCGCGCCGACGATGACCACGACCAGCTGGGCGTCCGGGGCGGCGTTGAAGATCGCGCCGGAGCGGACGATCAGATAGACACCGGCCGTAACCATGGTCGCGGCGTGGATGAGGGCCGAGACCGGGGTCGGGCCCTCCATCGCGTCACCCAGCCAGGACTGCAACGGCACCTGGGCCGACTTGCCGCAGGCGGCCAGCAGCAGCATCAGGCCGATGGCGGTCAGCTTGCCCTGACTCGTCTCGCCGGCCGACTCCAGCACCGGCCCGAAGGCGAAGGTGCCGAAGGTGGTGAACATCAGCATGATGGCGATCGACAGGCCCATGTCGCCGACCCGGTTGACCAGGAAGGCCTTCTTCGCGGCGGTGGCCGCGGTGGGCTTGTGCTGCCAGAAGCCGATGAGCAGGAACGACGCCAGACCGACGCCCTCCCACCCGACATACAGCAGAAGGTAGTTGTCGGCGATGACCAGGATCAGCATCGCCGCGAGGAACAGGTTGAGATAGCCGAAGAAGCGGCGCCTGCGCTCGTCGTGCTCCATGTAGCCGATGGAGTAGATGTGGATCAGCGTGCCCACACCGGTGATGAGCAGGACGAACGTCATCGACAGCTGGTCGAGCTGGAAGGCGATGTCGGCCTGGAAGCCTTCCACCGGAATCCAGCTGAACAGGTGCTGGTGCAGGGCCCGGTCCTCGGCGCCCTTCCCCAGCATGTCGGTGAACAGCACGAGGCCGATGACGAACGAGGCGGCGGCGAGCACCGTACCGAGCCAATGGCCGGCGCGGTCCAGTCGGCGTCCGCCGCAGAGCAGGACCGCCGCTCCGAGCAGGGGCGCCGCGACGAGCAGCGCGATCAGGTTCTCCACGTTTCCGGACCCCTTACAGCTTCATCAGGCTGGCGTCGTCGACCGAGGCCGAGTGGCGGGAGCGGAACAACGACACGATGATCGCGAGCCCGACGACGACTTCCGCGGCGGCGACGACCATCGTGAAGAAGGCGACGATCTGCCCGTCGAGGTTGCCGTGCATCCGGGAGAACGCGACGAGCGTCAGGTTGCACGCGTTGAGCATCAGCTCGACGCACATGAACACCACGATCGCGTTCCGCCGGATCAGCACCCCGGAGGCGCCGATCGCGAACAGCAGGGCCGCGAGGTAGAGGTAGTTGACCGGGTTCACTTGGCGGCCTCCGAATTCTCCGCCGCGGAAGCGGGACCGGCCCCGCGCGCCGTGGCGTCCGCGTCGTCACGTCCGAGCCGCTCGCCGGAGCGCTGCTCCAGAGCCTTGAGGTCGGCGAGGGACTCCTGCGAGACGTCACGGATCTGGCCGCGTCGGCGCAGGGTCTGCATGACGGTGAGCTCGGACGGCGTGCCGTCGGGGAGCAGACCGGCGATGTCCACCGCGTTGTGCCGGGCGTAGACACCGGGGGCGGGCAGCGGCGGCAGGTGCTTGCCGCGTACGCGCTCCTCGGACATCTCCCGCTGGGTCTTGGCCCGTTCGGTGCGCTCGCGGTGCGTGAGCAACATCGCTCCGACGGACGCGGTGATCAGCAGGGCGCCGGTGATCTCGAAGGCGAAGACGTACTTGGTGAAGATGAGATTGGCGAGCCCCTCGACGTTGCCGCCGTACCGGGCGTTCGCGTCGCCGAGCCCGTTGAACGTGCTCAGCGACGCGTTCCCGATGCCCGCGATCAGCAGGATGGCGAAGCCGAGGGCACAGCCCAGCGCCAGCCAGCGCTGGCCCTTGAGGGTCTCCTTCAGGGAGTCCGCCGCGGTGACACCGACGAGCATGACGACGAAGAGGAACAGCATCATGATCGCGCCGGTGTAGACGACGACCTGGACGATGCCGAGGAAATACGCCCCGTTGGCGAGGTAGAACACGGCCAGGATGACCATCGTCCCGGCGAGCGACAGGGCACTGTGCACGGCCTTCTTCATCAGGACCGTGGCGAGCGCGCCGATCACGGCGACGGTGCCCAGGATCCAGAACTGGACGGCCTCGCCGGTGGAGGTGGTGGCGGCTGCGGCCAGCGCGTTCACGCGTCCACCCCCTTGTCCTGCCGGGCGTCGGCGGCCCGGGTCGACTCGATCGGGTCCTCGTCCGGCTTGTCGTTCTCGCCCTTGGACACGGCTGTCTGCCGGACCGTGCCGGGCGCGGCCTCGGTGACCAGGCCCCGGTAGTAGTCCTGCTCGTCCATGCCGGGGAAGATCGCGTGCGGACTGTCGACCATGCCTTCGTCCAGGCCCGCGAGCAGCTCGTCCTTGGTGTAGATGAGGCTTTCGCGGGTGGTGTTGGCGAGCTCGAACTCGTTCGTCATCGTCAGCGCCCGGGTAGGGCAGGCCTCGATGCAGAGTCCGCAGAGGATGCAGCGCGCGTAGTTGATCTGGTAGACGCGGCCGTAGCGCTCTCCCGGGGAGTAGCGCTCCTCCTCGGTGTTGTCCGCGCCCTCCACGTAGATGGCGTCCGCCGGACACGCCCAGGCGCACAGCTCGCAGCCGACGCACTTCTCCAGGCCGTCCGGGTGGCGGTTGAGCTGGTGGCGGCCGTGGAAGCGGGGCGCCGTGACCTTCGGCGTCTCCGGATACTGCTCGGTCAGCCGCTTCTTGAACATGGCCTTGAAGGTCACGCCGAAGCCGGCCACGGGGTTCTGGAACTTCTTCCCCGCTCCCTGTTCGCCCGAGGACCCAGCGGATCCCGATGAGCCCGTGAGCTCTGGTTTCTCAGACACCGCCGGCCTCCTTTCCATCACTCGCGTTTCCGTCACTCTGAGTATCGGGCCCACCACTGACAACGAGCTCCCGCTCCCGCCGTGGCCTGCGCCTGGGCACCGGTGGCAGGGTCTGCCCGGGCAGCGGCGGCACCGGATACCCGCCCGCCATCGGGTCGAATGCGGGCTCCGGACCGGGCGCTTCCGCCTCGGCCCTGGACCTGCGGTCGCGGAACATGTCGACGACGAAGGAGATCAGCAGGATCGCGATCACGGCCGCGGCGACGTACAGGACGATCCGGGAGAAGTCATAGCCCTCGTTGCGCAGCGCGCGGACGGTGGCCACGAGCATCAGCCAGACCACCGAGACCGGGATGAGGACCTTCCAGCCGAGCTTCATCAGCTGGTCGTAGCGGACCCGTGGCAGGGTGCCGCGCAGCCAGATGAAGAAGAAGATCAGCGCCTGGAGCTTGAGGAAGAACCAGAGCATCGGCCACCAGCCCTGGTTCGCCCCCTCCCAGAACGCGGACACGGGGTACGGGGCCCGCCAGCCGCCGAGGAACAGCGTCACCGCGATCATCGACACGGTCACCATGTGGATGTACTCGGCGAGCATGAACATCGCGAACTTGATGGAGCTGTACTCGGTGTTGAAGCCGCCGACGAGGTCGCCCTCGGACTCCGGCATGTCGAACGGCGCCCGACTGGCCTCACCGACCATGGTCACCATGTAGATGAGGAAGGAGACCGGGAGCAGGACGATGTACCAGCGGTCCGCCTGCGCCTCCACGATCGTCGAGGTCGACATCGACCCGGAGTAGAGGAAGACCGAGGCGAAGGCGGCGCCCATCGCGATCTCGTAGCTGATCATCTGGGCACAGCTGCGGATCCCGCCGAGCAGCGGGTACGTCGAGCCCGACGACCAGCCGCCGAGGACGAATCCGTACACGCCGACCGCGCCGACCGCGAGGATGTACAGGGCGGCGATCGGCAGGTCGGTCAGCTGCATCGTGGTGCGCGTGCCGAAGATCGAGACCTCGTTGCCCGCCGGGCCGAAGGGGATCACCGCGATCGCCATGAAGGCGGGGATCGCCGCGAGGATCGGCGCGAGGACGTAGACCGCCTTGTCCGCGCCCTTGACGACCACGTCCTCCTTCAGCATCAGCTTGACGCCGTCGGCGAGGGACTGGAGCAGCCCCCAGGGACCGTGCCGGTTCGGGCCGATGCGCAGTTGCATCCAGGCCACGACCTTGCGCTCCCACACGATCGAGAAGAGCACGACCAGCATCAGGAACGCGAAGCAGAAGACCGCTTTGAGGAGCACCAGCCACCAGGGGTCGGTGCCGAACATCGAGAGATCCTCGGCGGCGAGGACGGCACGCTCGGGCGCCGTCGTGAGTGCGGTGAGGCCAGTCACGCTCGTACCTCCGATGGTT
The DNA here is from genome assembly GCF_031760065.1 of Streptomyces durocortorensis. NCBI lineage: Bacteria > Bacillati > Actinomycetota > Actinomycetes > Kitasatosporales > Streptomycetaceae > Streptomyces > Streptomyces sp. C11-1. The sequence continues at coordinate 4,397,930 of NZ_CP134500.1, read as the reverse complement.
CGACGGGAGCACCCGGTGCGGCGGCGGGGCCGATCCGCACCAGGCCGCCGGGGTTCGCACCGGTGTCGGCGGGGATGCCGCCTCCCACCGAGTTCAGCGGCACCCAGACCACCCGGTCCGGCATGTCGGTGACGGCCAGGGGCAGTTCGACGGTGCCGGCGGGTCCGGTGACGGCGAGCAGGTCGCCGTCCTTGACGCCGGTCTCGGCCGCGGTGGTGGCCGAGAGGCGGGCGACGGCCGCGTGCCGGGTCCCGGCGAGCGCGGTGTCGCCCTCCTGGAGCCGGCCGAGGTCGAGCAGCATCCGGTGGCCCGCGAGGACCGCCTCGCCGTCGCCGGGCCGGGGCAGCGGCTGCGTCGACTCGTGCGGGTCGTCCGCGTGGCCGCCCTCCCAGCCGCCGAGCCGGTCGAGCTCACGGCGGGCGGCGGCCAGGTCCGGCAGCGCGAAGTGCACGTCCATGGCGTCGGCCAGCATGTGCAGCACGCGCGAGTCGGTCGGCGAGAGCGTCCGGGACATCTGCTCGGGCTTCAGTGCGGCCTGGAACATCCGGACCCGGCCCTCCCAGTTGAGGAAGGTGCCGGACTTCTCCGCGACGGCGGCGACCGGGAAGACCACGTCGGCCCGGTCGGTGACCGGGCTCGGCCGCAGCTCCAGGGAGACCAGGAAGCCGACCCCGTCCAGTGCCTCGATCGCGCGGGCCGGGTCGGGCAGGTCCTCGACGCCGACCCCGGCGACGAGGAGCGCGCCCAGTTCGCCGGTGGCCGCGGCCTCGACGATCTGGCCGGTGTCGCGCCCGTAGCGGGAGGGCAGTTCGGCGACGCGCCACAGGGACGCCACCTCGTCCCGGGCCCGCGGGTCGGTGGCCGGGCGGCCGCCGGGCAGCAGCGAGGGGAGTGCGCCCGCCTCGACCGCGCCCCGGTCGCCCGCCCGGCGCGGAATCCACACCAGGCGTGCGCCGGTGGCCGTTGCGATGCGTACGGCGGCGGACAGTGCGCCGGGTACCCCGGCGAGCCGCTCGCCGACGATGATCAGGGAGTTCTCCCCGCGCAACGCCTCGGCGGCCGCGGCCCCTTCGCCCTCCAGGCCGACGCCGCCCGCGAGCGCGTCCAGCCACTCGGTCTCGGTGCCGGGGGCGGCGGGCAGCAGCGTGCCGCCCGCCTTCACCAGGCCTCGCGTGGCGTGCGAGGCGAGCGCGAAGGTCTGCTGGCCGCTCTTGCGGTGGGCCTTGCGCAGCCGCAGGAAGACGCCGGGGGCCTCCTCCTCGGACTCGAACCCGGCGAGCAGGACCGCGGGGGCCTTCTCCAGTGCGGTGTACGTGACCCCCTCGCCGTCCAGGTCCCGGCCGCGTCCGGCGACCCGGGCGGCCAGGAAGTCGGCCTCCTCGCTGCTGTGGACCCGGGAGCGGAAGTCGATGTCGTTGGTGTCGAGGGCGACCCGGGCGAACTTGCTGTACGCGTAGGAGTCCTCCACGGTCAGCCTGCCGCCGGTCAGTACGCCGGTACGGCCGCGGGCGGCTAGCAGACCGGTGGCCGCGGCCTCCAGCGCCTCGGGCCAGCTCGCCGGTTCCAGGACGCCTTCGGCGTTGCGGACCAGCGGGGTGGTGAGCCGGTCACGCTGCTGGGCGTAACGGAACCCGAACCTCCCCTTGTCGCAGATCCACTCCTCGTTGACCTCGGGCTCGTTGGCCGCGAGACGCCGCATGACCTTGCCGCGCCGGTGGTCGGTCCGCGTGGAGCAGCCGCCGGAGCACTGCTCGCACACCGAGGGGGTGGAGACCAGGTCGAAGGGGCGGGAGCGGAATCGGTACGCCGCCGAGGTCAGCGCGCCGACCGGGCAGATCTGGATGGTGTTGCCGGAGAAGTACGACTCGAAGGGGTCGCCCTCGCCGGTGCCGACCTGCTGGAGGGCGCCGCGCTCGATCAGCTCGATCATCGGGTCGCCCGCGACCTGGTTGGAGAACCGGGTGCAACGCGCGCAGAGCACGCACCGCTCGCGGTCCAGTAGCACCTGGGTGGAGATCGGGACGGGCTTCTCGAAGGTCCGCTTCTTACCCTCGAAGCGGGAGTCGGCTCCGCCGTGCGACATCGCCTGGTTCTGCAGCGGGCACTCGCCGCCCTTGTCGCAGACCGGGCAGTCCAGCGGATGGTTGATCAGCAGCAGCTCCATCACGCCCTTCTGCGCCTTCTCGGCGACAGGAGAGGTGATCTGCGATTTGACGACCATGCCGTCGGTGCAGGTGATGGTGCAGGAGGCCATCGGCTTGCGCTGGCCCTCGACCTCGACGATGCACTGGCGGCAGGCGCCTGCCGGGTCGAGGAGCGGGTGGTCGCAGAACCGCGGGATCTCGATGCCGAGGAGTTCCGCGGCCCGGATGACCAAGGTCCCCTTGGGGACGCTGATCTCGATGCCGTCGATGGTCAGCGTGACCAGATCCTCGGGCGGTACGGCCGCCTCGCCGCCCCCGGAGGGCGCACTCGTGGTGACTGTCATGCGTTCACCCCCCGGTGAGCGTTCTTGCCTTCGGCGTTCTTGTCGTCGGCCCATGCCGTGGACCGGGCGGGATCGAAGGGGCAGCCCTTGCCCGTGATGTGCTGCTCGTACTCCTCGCGGAAGTACTTGAGGGAGGAGAAGATCGGCGAGGCCGCGCCGTCGCCCAGCGCGCAGAACGACTTGCCGTTGATGTTGTCGGCGATGTCGTTCAGCTTGTCGAGGTCGGACATCTGGCCCTTGCCTGCCTCGATGTCGCGGAGCAACTGGACCAGCCAGTACGTCCCTTCGCGGCAGGGCGTGCACTTGCCGCAGGACTCGTGGGCGTAGAACTCGGTCCAGCGGGTGACCGCCCGCACGACGCAGGTCGTCTCGTCGAAGCACTGGAGCGCCTTGGTGCCGAGCATGGACCCGGCGGCGCCGACGCCCTCGTAGTCGAGGGGGACGTCGAGGTGTTCGTCGGTGAACATCGGGGTGGAGGAGCCGCCCGGGGTCCAGAACTTCAGCCGGTGACCGGCCCGCATGCCGCCGCTCATGTCGAGGAGCTGACGCAGCGTGATGCCGAGCGGGGCCTCGTACTGGCCGGGGCTGGTGACATGGCCACTGAGCGAGTAGAGCGTGAAGCCAGGGGACTTCTCGCTGCCCATCGACTTGAACCAGTCTTTGCCCTTGTTCAGGATCGCGGGAACCGAGGCGATGGACTCGACGTTGTTCACCACAGTGGGGCAGGCGTACAGACCGGCGACCGCAGGGAAGGGGGGTCGCAGCCGGGGCTGGCCACGCCGTCCTTCGAGAGAGTCGAGCAGCGCGGTTTCCTCACCACAGATGTACGCACCCGCACCCGCGTGCACCGTGAGTTCCAGATCGAGTCCTGAACCCAGGATGTTCGTCCCCAGATATCCCGCCTCGTACGCCTCTCGTACGGCCTCGTGCAGTCGTCGCAGCACGGGGACGACCTCACCGCGCAGATAGATGAACGCGTGCGACGAACGGATCGCGTAACAGGCGATCACGATGCCCTCGATGAGGCTATGCGGGTTCGCGAAGAGGAGCGGGATGTCCTTGCAGGTCCCCGGCTCCGACTCGTCGGCGTTGACAACTAGATAGTGCGGTTTGCCGTCCCCCTGCGGGATGAACTGCCACTTCATCCCGGTGGGGAAGCCCGCGCCGCCGCGTCCGCGCAGACCGGAGTCCTTGACGTACGCGATGAGGTCGTCGGGCGACATGGCGAGCGCCTTGCGCAGGCCCTCGTAGCCCTCGTGGCGGCGGTAGGTGTCCAGGGTCCAGGAATCGGGCTGGTCCCAGAAGGAGGAGAGCACGGGCGCGAGCAGCTTCTCGGGGCTCGTCCCGTTGCGGTCGATCTCGGCGGCCAAGGTCATCACTCCCCCTCCTCGGCTGCGGGCCCGGCCGGGTGCTCCGGGTCGGAGGCCGAGGTCTGCTGCGGTGCGTCGTGCGAGCTGAGGTGCTCGGACGGCGAAGGGTCGTGCGGCTGCGCGCCGTGCGGGCGCTCACCGCGCGGGGAGACGACGCGTGCCTGAGGCAGCGCCTCGCCCTTGGCCAGCTTCAGCCCGACGAGGGAGGCGGGGCCCGCCCCGCCGGTGGCCTCGACGGCACCGGGGCGCCCGTCGGGGAACCCGGCCAGGATGCGGGCGGTCTCCTTGTACGAGCAGAGCGGGGCGCCCCGGGTGGGCTCGACGGTCCGGCCCGCGATCAGGTCGTCGACGAGCTGCGTGGCGCTCTCGGGCGTCTGGTTGTCGAAGAACTCCCAGTTGACCATCACGACGGGCGCGAAGTCGCAGGCGGCGTTGCACTCGATGTGTTCGAGGGTGACCTTGCCGTCGTCGGTGGTCTCGTTGTTGCCGACCCCGAGGTGCTCCTTGAGCGTGTCGAAGATGGCGTCGCCGCCCATGACCGCGCACAGGGTGTTGGTGCAGACGCCGACCTGGTAGTCACCGCCCGCCCTGCGCCGGTACATGGAGTAGAAGGTCGCGACGGCGGTGACCTCGGCGGTGGTGAGGTCGAGCGTCTCGGCGCAGAAGGCGATGCCCGTACGGGAGACGTATCCCTCCTCTGACTGCACGAGGTGCAGCAGCGGCAGGAGGGCGGAGCGGCTGCTGGGGTAGCGGGCGACCACCTCCTTCGCGTCCGCGTCGAGCCGGGCGCGTACCTCGGCCGGGTAGGGGGTGGCGGGGAGCTGCGGCATCCCCAGACTGACGTCTTGGCGTGATGCGGTCACCGGTCGACGCCTCCCATCACGGGGTCGATGGACGCGACGGCGACGATGACGTCGGCGACCTGGCCGCCTTCGCACATCGCCGCCATGGCCTGCAGGTTGGTGAAGGACGGGTCGCGGAAGTGGACCCGGTAGGGGCGGGTTCCGCCGTCGGAGACGACGTGCACGCCGAGTTCGCCCTTGGGGGACTCGACGGCGGTGTACACCTGCCCGACCGGGACCCGGAAGCCCTCGGTCACCAGCTTGAAGTGGTGGATCAGGGCCTCCATGGAGGTGCCCATGATGTTCCTGATGTGGTCGAGCGAGTTGCCGAGGCCGTCGGCGCCCAGGGCGAGCTGGGCGGGCCAGGCGATCTTCTTGTCGGCGACCATGACCGGACCCGGCTCCAGGCGGTCGATGCACTGCTCGATGATGCGCAGCGACTGGCGCATCTCCTCCAGCCGGATGAGGAAGCGGCCGTAGGAGTCGCAGGTGTCAGCGGTGGGGACCTCGAAGTCGTAGGTCTCGTAGCCGCAGTACGGGTCGCTCTTGCGCAGGTCGTGCGGGAGTCCGGCGGAGCGCAGCACCGGGCCGGTGGCGCCGAGCGCCATGCAGCCGGTGAGGTCGAGGTAGCCGATGTCCTGCATGCGGGCCTTGAAGATGGGGTTGCCGGTGGCGAGCTTGTCGTATTCCGGCAGGTTCTTCTTCATGGTCTTGATGAACTCGCGCAGCTGGTCGACCGTGCCCGGGGGCAGGTCCTGGGCGAGGCCGCCGGGGCGGACGAACGCGTGGTTCATCCGCAGGCCGGTGATCAGCTCGAAGAGGTCGAGAACGAGTTCACGATCGCGGAAGCCGTAGATCATGATCGTGGTCGCGCCGAGCTCCATGCCGCCGGTGGCGATGCACACGAGGTGCGAGGCGAGCCGGTTGAGCTCCATCAGGAGCACGCGCAGGACGGTGGCCCGGTCGGGGATCTGGTCCTCGATGCCGAGGAGCTTCTCGACGCCCAGGCAATACGCCGTCTCGTTGAAGAACGGCGTCAGGTAGTCCATCCGCGTGACGAAGGTGGTGCCCTGGGTCCAGTTGCGGAATTCGAGGTTCTTCTCGATGCCGGTGTGGAGGTAGCCGATGCCGCAGCGGGCCTCGGTGACGGTCTCGCCGTCGATCTCCAGGATCAGCCGCAGCACGCCGTGCGTGGACGGGTGCTGGGGGCCCATGTTGACGATGATGCGTTCGTCGTCGGACTTGGCGGCGGATTCGACGACCTCGTCCCAGTCGCCGCCGGTGACTGTATATACAGTCCCCTCGGTCGTGGCACGGGGTGTTGCGTGGGGTGTGGTCATCAGGAGTACGACCTCCGCTGGTCCGGAGCCGGGATCTGGGCGCCCTTGTACTCGACGGCGATGCCGCCGAGCGGGTAGTCCTTGCGCTGCGGGAAGCCCTGCCAGTCGTCCGGCATCATGATCCGGGTCAGGGCCGGGTGCCCGTCGAAGACGAGCCCGAAGAAGTCGTACGTCTCGCGCTCGTGCCAGTCGTTGGTCGGATAGACCTCGACGAGCGAGGGGACGTGCGGGTCGCTGTCCGGGGCGGAGACCTCCAGCCGGATGAGCCGGCCGTGGGTGAGGGACCGCAGGTGGTAGACAGCGTGCAGCTCGCGGCCCTTGTCGCCGAGGAAGTGGACGCCGCTGACGCCCGTGCAGAGCTCGAAGCGCAGGGCGGGGTCGTCGCGCAGGGTGCGGGCGACCTGGACCAGGTGTTCGCGGGCGATGTGGAAGGTCAGCTCGTCGCGGTCGACGACCGTCTTCTCGATGGCGTTCTCGGGAAGCAGGTCCTGTTCCTCCAGGGCCCCTTCGAGCTCGTCGGCCACCTCGTCGAACCAGCCGCCGTAGGGCCGGGAGGAGGCTCCCGGCAGGGTGACCGTCCGGACGAGACCGCCGTAGCCGGAGGTATCGCCGCCGTTGTTCGCTCCGAACATGCCCTTGCGGACGCGGATGACCTCGCCACCGGTGTCGCGCGGGGCGGGTACGCCGTTGCCGTTCTGCTCGTCGCCGTGGGTGTGCTCGCTCACCGCAGCAGCCCCTTCATCTCGATCAGGGGCAGCGCGTTGAGGGCCGCCTCCTCCGCCTCGCGTGCGGCCTCCTCGGCGTTGACCCCGAGTTTGCCGCCCTGGATCTTCTGGTGGAGCTTGAGGATGGCGTCCAGCAGCATCTCGGGACGTGGCGGACAACCCGGCAAATAGATATCGACCGGGACAATGTGATCAACACCTTGCACAATGGCGTAATTGTTGAACATTCCACCCGATGAAGCACAAACCCCCATGGAAATGACCCACTTGGGGTTGGGCATCTGGTCATAGACCTGCCGCAGGACGGGGGCCATCTTCTGGCTCACCCGTCCCGCGACGATCATCAGGTCGGCCTGGCGCGGCGATCCGCGGAAGACCTCCATACCGAACCGGGCCAGGTCGTAGCGGCCCGCGCCAGTCGTCATCATCTCGATGGCGCAGCAGGCGAGTCCGAACGTGGCCGGGAAGACGGAGGCCTTCCGCACCCAGCCCGCGGCCTGCTCGACCGTGGTCAGAACGAAGCCGCTCGGCAGTTTCTCTTCGAGTCCCATGGTGTGCCCCTCAGCCCCTCAGTCCCATTCCAGGCCGCCGCGACGCCAGACATACACATAGGCGACGAAGACGGTGAGCACGAAGAGCAGCATCTCCACGAGCCCGAAGATCCCCAGGGCGTCGAAGGAGACCGCCCAGGGATAGAGGAAGACGATCTCGATGTCGAAGACGATGAAAAGCATCGCCGTCAGGTAGTACTTGATGGGAAAGCGGCCGCCTCCGGCCGGCGTCGGCGTGGGTTCGATGCCGCACTCGTACGCTTCGAGCTTTGCCCGGTTGTATCGCCTGGGGCCGATAAGCGTGGCCATGACCACGGAGAAGATCGCAAACCCTGCCCCGAGGGCGCCGAGCACGAGGATGGGCGCGTAGGCATTCACGCTCCTCGCTCCTTCCAGTCGTCCTTGACCGTTGGACCGCATCGGGCGACCGGCTCGCCACCTCACCAAGATCGTGCACATGTGAGGCAGTTCACAAGCCCGACTGCCCCGCATCCTATGCCCGTCCCCCTGTGATCTGCGACACGGGGTGCGACAACGTCTTTGTGATCTCCACCACCTGACGAAGGATCATGAAGTCGTATGAGCGGTGATCTTCGTACGCGAAGCGGCCGAGTGATCACGAGACGTGACATTCGGCGGCGTTACCGCTGGTCAAAGAAGTGTCGCGCTATCAATGGACAGCCACTACAGGCAAATTGGCGATGGACTGCGGCGGGGTGATAAGAGCACCCGCGTCCTCACCATCCCTCACCCGGACGAGGGGCGGCGAGGACCGAAGGGGACATGTGCACGCATTCACGAACTTCCGGAAGAGACGACGGGGCGCCCGCCACCGAACAGGGGCGGACCGCGGTCGCGGGCGCGAGGGTTGCCTGCCGCCGGATACTCATGCCGTGACCTGCGTCACTCGGCCCGCGCCGCGGGAAAACCGGGCTTGGCCATCGGTGTGAACGGATGGTAAGCGACGGGCAATTCGGGCGTATTACCGAAAGCCAGTGATCACGGGCCTGATCCCGCCTGACCGTTTTGCCCGTTACGGCGTCAATAAAGGCCCTCAGAAAGCGGATTCACAGATTCCGAACGTAACTGTGTCGCAACACACGTTTCTTGATGGGACCCCTACAGCCCTGATAGCGCTAGTACCCATGTCCCACACCGCTCACATACCCAGCCACCGGAAGCCCCGCCAGCGCGCCTCGAAGTCGGCACTGCGGGCCGGAGTTGCCGGTGGCGTCCTCAGCACCATCGCGGTCGCGGGTGCCGCGGGTCCGGCCCAGGCCGAACCGGTGACCCAGACGATCGAGATGCCCACCATCACCTCCGGGCTCTCCACCGTGGTCGCCGCCTCCGCCCAGGCCACCCAGCAGGTCGCCCTCGACCTGGAGACGCAGGCCGACGAGGCTGCCGCGGCCGAGAGCGCCGCGAAGAAGGCCAAGAAGGCGCACGCCGAGGCCGTCCGCAAGGCCGAGGCCAAGAAGAAGGCCGAAGCGGCCGCCAAGGCCGAGGCGGAGGCCAAGGAGCGGGCCGAGCGCGCCTCCCGCACCGCCGAGCGCACGACGCTCAGCGCCTCCTCCGGCTCCACGGGCTCCTCGGACAGCTCCGCGTCCGCCTCCGCCCCCTCGTCCTCCTCGTCCTCCTCGTCGAACGTCAGCGGCTCCGCCGCGTCCATCGTGGCGTTCGCCAAGGCCCAGGTCGGCGACGCGTACGTGTCCGGCGGCACCGGCCCCAACGCCTGGGACTGCTCCGGCCTGGTCCAGGCCGCGTACCGCACGGCGGGCATCGACCTCCCGCGCGTCTCGCAGGCCCAGTCGACCGTCGGCACCCAGGTCTCCCTGAACAACCTCCAGCCCGGCGACATCCTGTACTGGGGCAGCGCCGGCAGCGCCTACCACGTCGCGATCTACGTGGGCGGCGGCCAGTTCGTCGGTGCGCAGAACTCCAGCACCGGCACCGTGCAGCGTTCCATGGACTACGACCGGCCGACCGGCGCGGTCCGCGTTCTCTGATTCACAAGCGCCCTCGGGCGCTCCGTTGCACGGCTGAGAGCCGCCGCTCCCCCGCTCGGGAGCGGCGGCTCCCGGCCGTTGTCGCGGCGACGAGCAGCGCCGCGCCCATCAGCAGGGCACTCACCCAGGCGGGCGCCCGGTAGCCGGACCCGGCGTCCAGGGCCAGGCCGCCCGCCCATGGCCCCACCGTCGCCCCCAGGTTGAACGCGGTCGTGGAGAACGCCCCGGCGAGCGTCGGGGCGCCGGGGGCGAGGCTCAGGACCTGGGTGATCAGCGCGGTGCCGGTACCGAAGGCGAGCATCCCCAGGAGCGGGATCAGGGCCAGGGCGAGGACAGGGCTGCCCGCCGTCAGGGCGAGCGCGGCCCAGCCGAGGGCGAGGGCGACCATGCCGGTGGCGATGACGGCGACCGGGCGCGCGTCGGCGAACCGGCCCGCCACCGTGACCCCGGCGAACGCCCCCGCCCCGAACAACGCCAGGGACACCGGCACCCAGACCGCGCCCAGGCCCGCCTCCCGGGTGAGGAGCGGCTCCAGATAGGAGAAGGTGCAGAAGGTCGCCCCCTGCACCAGGGCCATCGTGACCAGCGTCGGCCGCAGCCGGGGCCCGGCGAGCGCGCGCAGTTCGTCCCGTACGGATACGGAATCGGTGCCCTTGTCCGTACGTACGGATGCGACGGATGCAGAAGCCGCGCCCGTGTCCGTGCCCCGGCCGACCGGGATCGTGCCCTCGCCGCCCGTGTCCGTACCCCGGCCGCCCGGGACCGAGCGCAGGATCGCGAGGACGGCGGGCAGGGAGACGAGGGCGACCGCCCAGAACGCCGACCGCCACCCCCACCACTCCCCCAGCACCGCGCCCGCCGGTACGCCCACCACGCAGGCGACCGTGACCCCGCCGACGACCACGGCAGTGGCCCGGCCCTTCAGCCCGTCGGGGACCAGCGCGACCGCGGTCGTCAGAGCCACCGCCCAGAAGCCCGCGTTGGCCAGGGCCCCGACAAAGCGGGTCGCGAGGAGTACCCCGTAGCTCGGGGTGAGCGCACCGGCGACATGGACGGCGACGAACACCGCGAGGAAGAACAGCAACGCGCGGCGGCGGGGCCAGGTGCGGCTGGACAGGGCCATCAGGGGGGCGCCGACGACCATCCCGACGGCGAAGGAGGAGGTGAGGAGCCCGGCGGCGGACAGGGAGACGTTCAGGTCGGCGGCGATGCCCGAGACGAGCCCGGACAGCATGAACTCGGAGGTGCCCTGGGCGAAGACCGCGAGCCCGAGGACGTAGACAGCGAATGGCATGAGTGGAAAGCCCCTTGGACGGAACCGTCGGTCGACAGACAGACCGGGTGCGGGGATGCGGACCGCGCGGACGCACCGCCCGGAAGGAGGCGAGGTGCGGCGCCGAGGAGTGCCCGGCCGGGATCGACCGGGTCACGAACCCTGCGTACGGCGGTACTTTGCGTCGGTACCTCAGCGCGTACGCGGGTGGGAACGGCCCGTGCCCGCGGTGATCCGGCGGGCGTGGAACCGTACGAGAAGGGGCCGATGGGCCCCGAGGGGTCAGTCGGCGACGCTCAGCACGAACACGGCCACCGGCGCACCGGTGGCCGGAGTCTGTCGGACTCGGGGCTGGTCATGGGGCAAGGGTACGCGCGGGGCGGCGGGGCATCCAGCGGATTTCCGGCGGCTTCCGGCGGGCTTCCGCCGGGCTTCCGGAGCTGACCAGGCCTGAGGCACACGAATCAGCAGTTGCCCCGGCCGAAGGCTCGACCAGCGGCTGCCCCGGCGGAAGGCGCCACGCGGCTGTCCTCGCCGGAGGGCGCGTGCCGGGTGGTCAGCGGCGGCGGGGGCGGCGGTTCGTCCGCTCGGGCTCCCGCGCCGACGTGGTGGGGGCGGGCAGGGCGTCGTACGGGGAGTCCAGGTCCTCGTCGTCGTCCGTCGCGGTCGGGTCGACGGCGAAGTGGGGCTCCAGGAAGAGGCCGTGGTGCTGGGGTACGGCGGTGTCCGTGGCGGCCGGTTCCGGGCGTGCGGAGTTCCGGGGCAGGGATGTGGTGGTCATGGCTGTCTGTCCTTGGGGTCGAGCAGCGCTGTATCGGCTTGTTCCGTACCCCGCTGGCCTGCGATCGATGTGAGCGTGCGTCATGAAGCGTCGTACGCACCGCGCGCGCCGCTACGGGCGGGGCGGGCGCCGACCGGCCCGGGGGCTGCCCGACGACCGGGGGAGGCGCGCAAATCATCGCACAGGATCACCCGGGAAGCTGCGGAATATGCGTGGCGGGGTGGCTGGAGGGAGTCAGAGTACGACGCGGAAGCGGGGTGGTCAGGCGCCGGTCCTCGCCCAGGACGTGGAAGGCGAGCCCGGGCGGAGGCCGGTCCCGGCCGCAGTGCGTCGGACCACAGCCGGTCGGCCTCCACGAACCCGGCCGGCTCGTAGAGACGGTCGGCCGCCGTACGGTCCCGCTCTCCGCCCGAGGGGCGGTCGTCGGCCGCGTGGAGGACCAGCTCGCGTGTCACCGAGCCCGCCGGGACCGCGCCGACGGAGCACGGCGAGAGGGCCCTGCGTCCCCTCGTGTGCTCCGCCCCACACTCCGTCTTCGCACTCCGTACGCAGGCGACCGCCCCGGCGATGCTCCCGTCGGGGCGGCGGACAGCCGCGGGCCTTACGCCTTCGGGGCCACCTTCGAGAGGCCGTTGATGATGCGGTCCATGGCGTCGCCGCCCTGGGGGTCGGTCAGGTTGGCGAGCATCTTGAGGGTGAACTTCATCAGGAGCGGGTGGGTCAGGCCGCGTTGGGTGGCGACCTTCATGACCTTCGGATTGCCGATCAGCTTCACGAAGGCACGACCCATCGTGTAGTAGCCGCCGTAGGTCTCCTTGAGGACCTTCGGGTAGTTGTTCAGGGCCAGTTCGCGCTGGGCGGGGGTGGCGCGGGCGTGGGCCTGGACGATGACGTCGGCCGCGATCTGGCCGGACTCCATGGCGTAGGCGATGCCCTCGCCGTTGAACGGGTTGACCATGCCGCCCGCGTCGCCGACGAGCAGGAGGCCCTTGGTGTAGTGCGGCTGGCGGTTGAAGGCCATCGGGAGGGCCGCGCCCCGGATCGGCATCGTCATGTTCTCCGGGGTGTAGCCCCAGTCCTCCGGCATCGAGGCGCACCAGGCCTTGAGAACCTCTCGCCAGTCCAGCTCCTTGAACGCGGAGGAGGAGTTGAGGATGCCGAGGCCGACGTTGGAGGTGCCGTCGCCCATGCCGAAGATCCAGCCGTAGCCGGGCAGCAGCCGGTCCTCGGCGCCGCGCCGGTCCCACAGCTCCAGCCAGGACTCCAGGTAGTCGTCGTCGTGGCGGGGGGAGGTGAAGTACGTACGGACGGCGACGCCCATGGGGCGGTCGTCGCGGCGGTGCAGGCCCATCGCGAGGGAGAGCCGGGTGGAGTTGCCGTCGGCGGCGACGACGAGCGGGGCGTGGAAGGTGACCGGGGTCTTCTCCTCGCCGAGCTTCGCCTCGACGCCGGTGATGCGGCCGGTGCGCTCGTCGCGGATGGGCGCGCCCACGTTGCAGCGCTCGTACAGCCGGGCGCCCGCCTTCTGCGCCTGCTGGGCCAGCTGTTCGTCGAAGTCGTCGCGCTTGCGGACCAGTCCGTAGTCCGGGTAGGAGGCGAGTTCCGGCCAGTCCAGCTGGAGCCGGACGCCGCCGCCGATGATGCGCAGGCCCTTGTTGCGCAGCCAGCCCGCCTCCTCGGAGATGTCGATCCCCATGGAGACGAGCTGTTTCGTGGCGCGGGGCGTCAGCCCGTCGCCGCAGACCTTCTCCCGGGGGAAGGCGGTCTTTTCCAGGAGCAGGACGTCGAGTCCGGCCTTGGCGAGGTAGTACGCGGTCGTGGAGCCGGCTGGGCCCGCTCCGACGACGATCACGTCCGCGCTGTGCTCGGAGAGGGGCTCGGTCACGGTCGGATCTCCCGAAGACTCGAATTCGCGTGCCGCGCGGCACATGTCCCGTGCAGTCTATGGGGGCCTGCAGATCCACCCTCCGAAGGGCTCCCCCATGTCGATCGCGCCTGCTTCGCCCCCTGCTTCGGCCCCCGTCGTACGCCTCCGTGTTCCCACCGACGAAGACGCCCTGAGCTGGTACCGGATATTCGACGACCCCGAGGTCATGGAGTACTTCGGGGGGCGCAGAGCGGACTTCTCCGTGTACGAGGAACTCACCGCCCGCCAGCGCCGCCACGACGCGGAGCTCGGCTACTGCCTGTGGACCCTCACCGACGAGGACGACACCGTGCTCGGCTTCACCGGGGCGCAGCCGTGGCCGCACACCCACTACGGGCCGGTCGGCGCGACCGAGATCGGCTGGCGGCTGGGGCGCGCGGCGTGGGGGCGCGGGTACGCCACCGTCGCCGCCCGCGCCACGCTGGAGCGGGTCCGCGCGGCCGGGGTGAGCGAGGTGGTCGCGATGATCCACTCCCGTAACGCCCGGTCGACGGCGGTGGCGGAACGGCTCGGGATGCGGCGGGCCGAGTCGTACGCCACCCCGCGCGGCCAGGAGGCCCACTGCTTCCGGCTGGAGCTCTGAGCCCGGGCGGTTACGGGAACGTCAGGCGCGGGTGGCCCGGTGCAGGGCCACCACGCCGCCGGTCAGATTGCGCCAGGCGACCTTGGACCAGCCCGCCTTCTGAAGAAGTGCGGCGAGAGCGGGCTGGTCGGGCCAGTCGCGGATCGACTCGGCGAGATAGACGTACGCGTCCGGGTTGGAGGACACCGCGCGTGCGGCCGGCGGGATCGCGCGCATCAGGTACTCCGTGTAGACCGTGCGGAACGGCGTCCAGGTCGGCTGCGAGAACTCGCAGATCACGACCCGCCCGCCGGGCTTCGTCACCCGGTACAGCTCACGCAGCGCGACATCGGTGTCCTGGATGTTCCGCAGCCCGAAGGAGATCGTGACGGTGTCGAACGTCTCGTCCTTGAACGGCAGCTTCATACCGTCGCCCGCGGTGAACGGCATCCACGGGTGGCGTTCCTTGCCGACCTTGAGCATGCCGAGCGAGAAGTCGCACGGTACGACGTAGGCGCCCGCCTTCACGAAGGGCTGCGAGGAGGTCGCCGTACCGGCCGCCAGGTCGAGGATCTTCTGCGCGGGGCGGGCGTCGACCGCCGCCGCGACCGCCTTGCGCCACAGCCGGGCCTGGCCGAGCGAGATCACGTCGTTGGTCAGGTCGTAGTTGGCCGCCACACCGTCGAACATCGAGGCGACTTCGTGCGGCTGCTTTTCCAGGGAGGCTCGGGTCACCCTTCCATTCAAGCAGCCCCGCCGTACGGATCAGTGGGAGCGGTCTCGGTGACGTCGTACGGGGTGTTCAGCGCGCCCGCACCGCAGGCCGTACGCCCCCACCGCAGGCCGTCGCCACCAGCAGGGCTCCGAGTGCTGCGGCGAACCGGTGCATGACCGGTGCGTGATCGATGCGTGACCGGCGCGTGACCGGTGCGCTGAGCCGGTCCGCACATCTCTCGAACTGATCTTCACTACTCTTCAACCTTTTCGGCACATGCCCGCTCTGTAAGGGGTGGGAGAGCGGAAACGCAGGAGAAGGAGAGGGGAGGGCGGATGCCGGCAGGGTCGGAGCCCGCCGTGGCGGACGGCGACAGTGCCGCGTTCGAGGCGTACGCACGGAACGGGCAACGACGGCTGTACCGGACGGCCTACCTGCTGTGCGGGGATGTCGAGGGCGCCCAGGACCTGACGCAGACCACGCTCGCCAAGCTCTTCCAGCACTGGCGCCGGGCGAGCCGGGCGGACAACCTCGACGCCTACGCCAAGACCGTCCTCGTCCGCACCTTCGTGGCCGAACGACGCCGCTCCGTACGGGATCTCCTCGCCCACAACCGCAACGCGCCCCGCCCGCAGCCCAACCCGGCTCCGGGCGCGGACCTCCGGGTGACGCTGCTCGCCCTGCTCGCCGAACTCCCGCCCCGCGCACGGGCGATGGTCGTCCTGCGGTACTGGGACGACCTGAGCGTGGAGACCGTCGCCACGCTGCTGCGGTGCAGTGAGTCCACGGTGAAGAGCCAGTGCTCGCGTTCGCTCGTCCGACTGCGCGCCCGGATGGGCGACGTCCAGCTCTACACCACAGGAAGCTGAGGGCCGGTCGTGAAACCCGAACCGTACGAGCAGCGCCCGCCGTCCTCCGCGCACGACGAACAGCTCCTCCGGGACGCCCTGCACCGCACCGCCGACACCCTGTCCCCCCTGCCCGACCTGGTCCCCGAGGCCGTACGGGAGGGCCACCGGCGGCGGGCCAGGAACCGGGCGGCCGCGGTCGCGGGCACGTTCGTCGCGGTCACCGCCCTGACGCTGGGCCTCTCCGTGCTGGGCCCCTGGCTGCTGTCGCGGCCGGACACCGTACCCGCCACTCCCGCCGGACCGTCCCTCTCCCTGCCCGCGCCCAGCCCCTCACCCCAACAGACGGAGCCCCGCCCCGACATGACGCCCCCCACGTCCACCCCTGTGCCGACGCACTCCGCGGACGGGCCGACGACTCCGTCCGCCGCGACCCCGTCCCGCGCCGCCCCGCCGCCCCTCACCCCCGAGGAGGCCCAGCGCCTGGAGGAGTTCCGGCGGCGTGCGGCCGGGGCGCTGGACGCCCTGCTGCCCTCGTCGATCGGGACCGTCCGCCCCGTCGGCGACGGCGCGCAGAACTACCAGGGGCGGCGCGGCGGCGTCGTGCACTCCGTCCGCCTGTCGGTGCACCCGGTTGCGGGGAGCGCGGCGCCGACCTGCCGGGACCTCCCGGACAAGGGGCTGACCTGCGGCAAGGTCATCCTGGCCGACGGCACGCCCGCCCAGGTGTTCCGGCAGCCCGCCGAGGGGCGGACGGGAACGGTGGTCTCCCTCCGCTACCAGGTCGGCCGCAGCACGGTGGCACTGTCCGTCTCCCCCGCGCCGTCCGGGTCGAGTGGCACGCCCCTCACCACCGGGGACCTGATCCGGGTGGCGGAGAGCCCGCGGTTCCGGGAGCTGGTCGCGTACGCCGACACCGACCCGGTGCCGCGGAGCGGGGGCGCCTCGTGACGCGCCGCCGCACCACGGGCACCCTGCCGCCCGCGTACGGGGGCCGCGAAGCGGACACCTTCCTCGTGCCGCCGGACCCGGCTCCCGGACCCGCGCACGGCCGCACGCGGCCGACGGGCCACGCCCGATCGCAGGAACGGTCACAGGAAGGGTCCCGGTCACGGTCGCGGTCCCGGTCGCGTTCCCGATCACAGTCCCGATCGCAGGCGCGGTCGCAGAAACGGTCACAGGAACGGTCTCCGTCCCGGTCACGCTCCCGGTCGCTGGTCCGGCGCAGGCGGCGGAACCGGCGCCGGGTGACCGGTCTCGCCGTGCTGGCGCTCGCGGTCGTGGCGGGCGCGGCGCTCCTCGTCGGCCGCCCCTGGCAGGGCGCGGGCGACCCGGCGGAGGCGGCGGGCCCCGCCGGGACCCCTACGGCTGCGCCCGGCGGACCGGACGACACGGCGGAGCCCGTACGGCCGAAGCCCACGCCCCCGTCGCCCTCGCCCACCGCGGAGGAGCCCGCGGACGATGAACCCGCAGCGGATGAACCCGCGGCCGACGGGCCGGCGCCAGGGGACGTCCCCGCCTCGGGGCCCGGCACGTTCACCGTCGCCCGCGCGGGGGTCACGGCGTCCGGCAAGGGCAGCGCGTACCGGGTTGAGGTGGAGGACGGCATCGGCGTCGACCCCGACCGGGCAGCCGAGGACGTCGCCGCCGTCCTGGCCGACCCGCGCGGCTGGAACCAGGGCGGCGAGCGCTCGTTCCGCCAGGTCGCCGACGGGTCGGCGGGGCTGGTGATCCGGATCGCGACTCCGGCGACCACGGACCGGCTGTGCGGCCAGTTCGGCCTGGACACCCGTGGCGAGGTCAACTGCCGGGGCGGCGAGAAGGTGATGGTCAACCTGAAGCGCTGGCTGCTCGGTTCACCGCAGTTCGACGGGCCCGTCTCCGAGTACCGGGCACTGATCATCAACCACGAAGTGGGCCACTGGCTGGGGCGCGGCCACGAGACCTGTCCCGGCAAGGGCCGCCCCGCGCCCGCGATGATGCAGCAGATCAAGGGGCTGAAGGGCTGCGTCGCCAACGCCTGGCCGTACGACGCGAAGGGGCGCTATCTGGGAGGCCCGAAGGTGCCCTGACCTCCTCCACGGAGGATGCGGAGCCGGCCTCAGCGGGCGCGGTGCACCAGCCGGCCCGCGAGCACCGTCGCCACGCAGCGCCCGGCCCCGCCCGCGCGCAGCGCCGCCTCGTCGGGCACGTCGAACACGGCGAGGTCCGCGCGGCCGCCGACGGTCAGCGGGCCGTGCACGGTGGAGGCGAGGTCGCCGCCCGCCGCGAAGGGGTCCAGGTCCGCGGGGCCCGGGGC
Source organism: Streptomyces durocortorensis (assembly GCF_031760065.1). Classification (NCBI taxonomy): domain Bacteria; kingdom Bacillati; phylum Actinomycetota; class Actinomycetes; order Kitasatosporales; family Streptomycetaceae; genus Streptomyces; species Streptomyces sp. C11-1. Next base: position 4,380,203 of record NZ_CP134500.1, on the reverse strand, counting down.
CTCCGGCGGGTACGGGGGACTCACCTGGATCAGCCCCGCCCGGGAGACGGCCGTCCGCAGCGCGGGCTCGTCCGCGCCGAACGGGCCCACCACATGGGTGGTCCCGTGCCGCAGCATCCGCTGGAGCCCGCGCCGGACGCTGCCCGCCCGCCGGGGTGCGTCCATCGCCGCCGCGATCCGCTCGAACTCCTCGCCCCACAGCGGAAGTTCACCCAGCTCGTCGGCCTCGCGCGGGTCCGGGTGGTAGCAGCGGGTGAGCAGCTCCCGGGCGTGGTCCTGGCGGAGGCCGGGCGTGAGGAGGCCGGGCCAGCGGCGGACCCTGGCCGCCGGGTACGCGGCGGAGACCTCCTCGTACGGACCGACGGCGGCGATCCGGTCGCCGTCCACCGCCACGGCGCCACCGGCACCGTCCCCAACTGGCACCGCGCCGACCGGCAGGACCAGCTGCGCGGCGTGAATCGTCAGCACAGGGGCGTCAGTTGGCGTTGAGGAGCTTCAGCTCCGGGTGGGCCGTGCCGCCCTCGATCGCGGTGGACGAGATGTGCGAGACCACGCGCTCGTCGACCGGGTCCATCGCCGGGTCGTCGTGCACGACGAGGTGCTCGTACGTCGTGGCGCGCTGGGCCGGGACCCGGTCCGCTTTGCGGATCAGGTCGATGATCTCCAGCCGGTTGGAGCGGTGCTTGGCCCCGGCCGAGGAGACGACGTTCTCCTCCAGCATGATCGAACCGAGGTCGTCCGCGCCGTAGTGCAGCGACAGCTGGCCGGCCTCCTTGCCGGTGGTCAGCCAGGAGCCCTGGATGTGGGCGACGTTGTCGAGGAAGAGCCGGGCGATGGCGATCATCCGCAGGTACTCGAAGAGCGTGGCCTGCGTCTGTCCCTTCAGCTTGTTGTTCTCCGGCTGGTAGGTGTACGGGATGAAGGCGCGGAAGCCGCCCGTACGGTCCTGCACGTCCCGGATCATCCGCAGGTGCTCGATGCGCTCGGCGTTGGTCTCGCCGGTGCCCATCAGCATGGTGGAGGTGGACTCCACACCCAGGCCGTGCGCGATCTCCATGATCTCCAGCCACCGCTCGCCGGACTCCTTGAGGGGGGCGATGGCGGTACGCGGCCGGGCGGGCAGCAGCTCCGCGCCCGCACCGGCGAAGGAGTCGAGCCCGGCGGCGTGGATACGGCTGATGGCCTCCTCGGCGGAGACCTTGGAGATCCGTGCCATGTGCTCGATCTCGGAGGCGCCGAGGGAGTGGATGACCAGCTGCGGGAACGCCTTCTTGATCGCGGAGAAGTGCTCCTCGTAGTACTCGACGCCGTAGTCCGGGTGGTGGCCGCCCTGGAACATGATCTGGGTGCCGCCCAGCTCCACGGTCTCCGCGCAGCGGCGCAGGATGTCGTCGAGATCGCGGGTCCAGCCCTTGTCGGTGGCCTTGGGCGGGGCGTAGAAGGCGCAGAACTTGCAGGCCGTCACGCACACGTTGGTGTAGTTGATGTTGCGCTCGATGATGTACGTCGCGATGTGTTCCGTACCGGCGTAGCGGCGGCGGCGTACGGCGTCGGCGGCAGCACCCAGCGCGTGCAGCGGCGCGGACCGGTAGAGGTCGAGCGCCTCCTCCGGGGTGATCCGACCGCCCTCGGCGGCTCGGTCGAGGACGGGCTGAAGGTCGGCCTTCTCGGTCACCGGGCTGTCACCTTTCGGCGGTTTTTTGAGGATCCACGGACCGATCCAGCGTACGCCAGCCCCTTGCGCCGTCAGCCGCCGGACCGGGTGAGCTTCCCGTACGGAAGACCCGCGGCGCGTTCCTTCGAGCGGTACTCCAGCGTGTCGTCGTCGGTGAGGCGGAAGACCAGGTCCGCCTCGGTGGTGGTGCAGAGTCCCGGGGTGCTGGGGCGGTCCGGGTCGGTGCGTTCGCGGACGTTCAGCTCATCGGCGGTGCCGGAGGTGAGGGTGCCGACGCTGTTGCAGGTGACCGTGATGCCGAGCTGGGAGACGGTGTTGGACATCCGCACGACCTGGGCGCCCTTCTTGCCCTCGGTGAAGACCGCGGTGAGGGTGCCGTGGGGCTGTCCGCTCGTCTTCTCGGTGAGCGGACCCTCCCAGGTGCCGATGTACGCCTTCGGCAACGCGCTCACCGGGGCGTCGCCCGCGTCGGTGGGGTCGCCCGACCCGGAGGGGGACGGTTCCGCCGACGCGGGCGCGGAGGGCGAGCCGGAGGCGGTGGCGGACGGCGGGGTGGCCGCGGCGTCGTTGCCCTCGCCCCGGTCGGCGCCGCCACCCGGGAAGAGGCCGTCGAGCAGGCCCGTGCCGAGGGTGACGACGGCGAGCGCGCCCGCCACGGCCAGGGCGACCGTGCAGCTCACCCGGCGGCTGCGGCGCTCGCCCGGAGTCCGCCGGTTCTCGGCGCTGACGCTCATGGAGAAGCGGGGGTCTCCGTTGCGCTGCCCGGGAAGCGGACCCGTGCCTGGGGCGCCCGGGCCGGGGGTACCGGAGGCGTTGCGGCCGGGGTCACGGCCTGGTGCGGTCGCCCGGTCCGGCCCGCCCGTGCCGGGCGGTGTGCCGAAGGGGGCGTCCTGCGGGGGCGGGCCGGGCGGCCCGAATGCCCCGAGGCCGCCGGGACGACCCCCGTTGCTGTCCCCGCCGTCCGCGCCGTCCAGGCCGCCCCGGTCCGGGGCGGGCACCCCTGCCGCCGCCCCTGCGCCCGCTCTTTCTCCCCCTCCGGCTCCCGCTCCCAGCGATGCGCTGCTGAACGGCACCGGGCCCGACTGCACGGGCGCGTCCTGCGGTTCCAGGTCGAGCAGCGCCACCGCGGACCGGCTGACCTCGCGCACCAGCCGGCCCGGGAGCCAGCCGCCCGCGACCATCGCAGCCGCACCGCCGGGAGCGAGCGTCCGGGCGAGGTCGGCCGGGGCGGGACGGGCGTCCGGGTCCTTGGCCAGACAGCCCGCGACCACCTCGCGCAGTTCTCCCTCCAGGTCGCCCAGCTCGGGTTCCTCGTGGACCACCTTGTAGAGGAGTACGGCGGAGGAGTCGCCCGGGAAGGGGGCCTCGCCCGTCGCCGCGTACACGAGGACCGCGCCCAGCGAGAAGACGTCCGCGGCGCCCGAGACGTCCCGGCCCCGGATCTGCTCGGGTGCCATGTAGCCGGGCGAGCCGACGGAGACCCCGGTGGAGGTGAGCGAGACGGTCGCGCCGAGCGCCCGGGCGATGCCGAAGTCGATGAGGCGGGGGCCGTCGAGGGCCAGAAGCACGTTGGACGGCTTCACGTCGCGGTGGACGATGCCCTGCCCGTGGACGGCCGCGAGCGCCTCGGCGAGACCCGCCCCCAGGGTGCGTACCGCGTGCTCGGGCAGCGGGCCGTGCTCGGTGATCGCCTGGGAGAGGGGCGGCCCGGCCACGTAGCCGGTCGCCACCCACGGCACCGGCGCGTCCGGGTCGGCGTCCAGGACCGGGGCCGTCCACTGGGCACCGATGCGACGGGCGGACTCCACCTCGCGCCGGAACCGGGCGCGGAACTGCTCGTCGAGGGCGAAGTGGGGGTGGACGACCTTGACCGCGACCGTACGGCCTCCGGCGCTGCGTCCGAGATACACCCGGCCCATACCGCCCGCGCCGAGCCTGCCGAGCAGCCGGTAGGCACCGATGGTGTGCGGTTCGCCCGCTTCCAGCGGCTGCATATGGACTCCCCTGTGAACCCTGTGGACGGCTGAACCCTGTGTTCGGTCCGGACTCGGACCGAAGCCTAGGGGGCGCCACCGGCGCGGTCACCGGGAAACGGTCGGACCATTCCCCCTTCTCGGGGCAGGAGGGGATGTTTTCGCCACGGGGAAAGGCGCGATTGTGTTGTTCCGCCGCGTTGTTCCGCTGTGTTGTTCCGCCCTGGAGTTCAGCAGAATTCCGTAAGAGGGAAAGGGAATTCGCGCGTCAGTCGCCGAGCAGTTCCACCTGGACATCCGCCGGGTAGCCGGTGTCCCGGCCCGTGCGGCGGGCGAACTCGCGGACGCCGGCCAGCTGGTCCGGGCCGAAGCGGAAGTCGAGCGTCGTGAAGTACTGCTCCAGCACCTTCGCGTCGAAGGCCTCCCAGCGGGCGGCCTGCTCCGCGACCTTGGCGACCTCTTCCAGGGAGAGGTCCCGGGAGGCGAGGAACGCCTCGTGGACCTGGGCCGTCTGCTCGGGCCGCGCGGCCAGGAAGTCCTTGCGGGCCGCCCAGACGGCGAAGACGAACGGCAGCCCCGTCCACTCCTTCCACATCTGGCCCAGGTCGTGGACCTGGAGCCCGAGCCGGGGGGCGTCGTGCAGGTTGGCGCGGAGCGCGGCGTCGCCGATCAGCACCGCGGCGTCGGCCTCCTGCATCATCAGCCCCAGGTCGGGCGGGCAGGTGTAGTAGTCGGGCCGGACCCCGTAACGCTCGGCCAGCAGCAGCTGGGCCAGGCGCACGGATGTGCGGGAGGTCGAGCCGAGCGCCACCCGGGCCCGGTCGAGCTGCTCCAGCGGGAGCTGCGAGACGATCACGCAGGACATGACGGGACCGTCGCAGCCGACCGCGATGTCGGGGAAGGCGACCAGGTCGTCGGCGTTGCGCAGGTACTCCACGAGGGTGACCGGGCCGATGTCCAGGTCCCCCCGGACCAGCTGCTCGCTGAGCCGCTCCGGGGTGTCCTTGGAGAGCTCCAGGTCGAGCAGTGTCCCCGTCCGCGCAAGGCCCCAGTAGAGCGGGAGGCAGTTCAGGAACTGGATGTGGCCGACGCGGGGCCGGGTGCGGCGGTCGTCGTCGCCTTGGCGGGGGGAGACAGTTGAATTGTCCACATCGCGAGGCTAGACCCGCGCCGGGCCCCCGGCATCACCGGGGCCCGGCGAACGTCCGGGTGACGACTCGGCGAACGTCCGGGCGACGAATCCGCGAACGCCAGGTCGACGGTTCGGCGAACACCGGAGGGAGGCGATCAAACTTTCGAGTGGGGTGATCTTTCCCTCTACCGCTCTCCTGAGACTGCGTGCTAGGCTCGCCCGCAAGTTGCAGTTTGGTTTCCCTTGCAGTACAGAGCCTGCGGAGCATGTAACCCGCAGGCTTTTGTAGTTTTCAGACTTGTTTGCAGGTTCTGGAGCAGGGCAACCCTTTGGCCCAAGGAGGGCTTATGGCTACCGGAACCGTCAAGTGGTTCAACGCTGAAAAGGGCTTCGGCTTCATCGCCCAGGACGGCGGCGGCCCGGATGTCTTCGTTCACTACTCCGCGATCAACGCGTCCGGGTTCCGCTCCCTTGAGGAGAACCAGGTCGTGAACTTCGACGTCACTCAGGGGCCCAAGGGTCCGCAGGCTGAGAACGTCACCCCGGCCTAGTTGCCCGGGTCGGCCGATCGCGGCCGCACATAGCAGTACCCAAGGAGCCCCGCTCCCCCGCTTCGGCGGAGGAACGGGGCTCCTGCCTGTGTACGGTCCCGTGCGCGAGCCATCACGAGGACCCGGCGGCGCTTGACCTTCACACCGTGTGAAGCCGTGCAGTGGGAGCCATCATGTTCACCATCGGAGACTTCGCCAGGTACGGGCGGGTGTCGGCCCGGATGCTGCGCCACTACGACGCCATCGGGCTGCTGCGCCCGGACCGCACCGACCCCGCCACGGGCTACCGCCACTACGGCGCGGCACAGCTCGCCCGGCTCAACCGGATCATCGCGCTCAAGGACCTGGGCTTCACGCTCCAGCAGGTGCGGGCCGTCCTGGACGAGCAGCTCGGCCCGGAGGAGCTGCGCGGGATGCTGCGGCTGCGCCGGGCCGAGCTGGCGGAGGCCGTGACGGCCGCGTCGGAGCGGCTGGCCCGGGTCGAGGCGAGGCTCCGGTCGATCGAGAGCGAGGGGCGCATGCCTGCCGACGACGTTGTGATCAAGACCGTTCCCGGGGTCCGGGTGGCCGAGCTGACCGGCACGGCCGCGAGCTATCAGCCGCAGGACATCGGACCGGTGATCGGCCCGCTGTACGAGGAGCTCTTCCCGCTCCTGGAGGGCGCCGGAGTCCGGCCCACCGGCCCCGGGGTCGCCCGCTACGAGGACGCCCCCGAGGGCGGCGGCGCGATGGTGGTGCACGCGGGCGTGACGGTGTCGGCCCCGGTGGGCCCGGTCGGCGGCACCGGGGTGCGTGTGGTGGAGCTGCCGCCGTTCGAGGCGGCGACGATCGTGCACCGGGGCGCGATGGACGACGTGATGCCGACGGTCCAGACCCTGGCCCGCTGGCTGGACGCCAACGGCTACCGCTCCGTCGGCTACTCCCGTGAGGTCAGCCTGGAGTGCCCGCCGGACCGGAACCTGTGGGTCACGGAGCTCCAGGAGCCGGTGGAGCCGGTGAGCAAGGCCTGACCCGGCCCGCGTACGGCGAGGGGCGGCGGCCCCCTCCCCGTACGCGGGTACTTCTACGCCCCCGCCCAGAGCCCGTCCTCCGTGAGCCCCAGCAGGTCGATCGCGTTTCCGCGGACGATCCGGTCGACGACGTCCGGGGCCAGGTGGCCCATCTGCTCCTCGCCGACCTCGCGGGAGCGGGGCCAGGTGGAGTCGGAGTGCGGGTAGTCCGTCTCGTACAGGACGTTTCCGACGCCGATCGCGTCGAGGTTCCTCAGCCCGAAGGCGTCGTCGAAGAAGCAGCCGTAGACGTGGTCCGCGAACAGCTCGGACGGCGGGCGGTGGACCTTGTCAGCGACGCCGCCCCAGGCCCGGTTCTCCTCCCACACCACGTCGGCGCGCTCCAGAACGTACGGAATCCAGCCGATCTGGCCCTCCGCGTACATGATCCTCAGGCCCGGGAAGCGTTCGAACTTGCCGCTCATCAGCCAGTCGACCATCGAGAAGCAGCAGTTGGCGAAGGTGATGGTGGAGCCGACGGCGGGCGGGGCGTCGGCGGAGGTGGACGGCATCCTGGACGAAGAGCCGATGTGCATGGCGATGACGGTGCCGGTCTCGTCACAGGCCGCGAGGAACGGATCCCAGTCGTCCGTATGGATCGACGGAAGTCCGAGGTGGGGAGGTATCTCGGAGAACGCTACCGCGCGCACCCCCCGCGCCGCGTTGCGCCGGACCTCGGCGGCGGCCAGTTCGGCGTCCCACAGGGGGACGAGGGTGAGCGGGATGAGGCGGCCCCGCGCCTCGGGACCGCACCACTCCTCCACCATCCAGTCGTTGTACGCGCGCACCCCGAGCAGCCCCAGCTCGCGGTCCTTCGCTTCGGTGAACGTCTGCCCGCAGAAGCGCGGGAAGGTGGGGAAGCAGAGCGCGGACTGGACGTGGTTGACGTCCATGTCGGCGAGCCGGTCCGGGACCGAGAAGGAGCCCGGCCGCATCTGCTCGTAGGTGATGATCTCCAGCTTGATCTCGTCCCTGTCGTAGCCGACGGCGGTGTCCAGGCGGGTGAGGGGGCGGTGCAGGTCCTCGTACACCCACCAGTCGCCGACCGGCCCTTCGTCGCCCTTCGCACCCATCACGGGCGCGAACTTTCCGCCCATGAAGGTCATTTCCTTCAGCGGCGCGCGGACGATGCGGGGTCCGGAGTCCGCGTACCGGGACGGGAGCCGGTCCCGCCAGACATGAGCGGGCTCCACCGTGTGGTCGTCCACCGAGATGATCTTCGGGAAGGTCTCCATGCGTTCCACGGTAGCGCCGATCTGACGAACCGTCAGCTGGCGTGCGCGCATCGGCGACGGGAGCGGCGCGGGGAGCGGCACCCGAATCGTTGTCGAGGGCTTGTGCAGAGCGTCACCCACTGCTGACGAGTTCGCCCGCGACAAGGCAGACTGTTGAGCGCGATACCAGCGGTACCGAGCAATCCGGATGCATCCCGCACTTGCGACGCACGGGCAGGCACGGGCGTACACGAGCGGACAGGGGCGAGCATTCGGGCGCAGGCGGCACCACCCGGCATGTCCCGCAGACGAGCGGGGCCGGCAGGCGAGCAGGACAGGGGGCATCAATGGACCGTGACAGCGGGCCACGCGTGCGCGTACCGGAGCAGCGCGCTCCGGAGAAACCGGGTACGGCAGACGCCCTCAGGTTCACCGTGCTCGGCCCCGTACGGGCCTGGCGGGGCTCGGACCTCCTCTCCTCCGGCTCTCCCCAGCAGCGCGCCCTGCTGGCCGCGTTGCTGCTGCGCGGGGGCAGGACGGCCACGGCGGGCGAGCTGATCGACGCGTTCTGGGGCGAGGACCCGCCCTCACAGGCCCTGGCCACGATCCGGACGTACGCCTCCCGGCTCCGCAAGATCCTGGGCCAGGACACGCTGGTGAGCGAGTCGGGCGGGTACGCGATACGGATCGACCGGAGTGCGCTCGACCTGACCCTGGCGCAGGACCTGGCGGCCGAGGCGGAGAAGGCGCGCGCGGCCGGTGACCGCTGCCAGGCGCGCACCCTGATCAACAAGGTGCTGGGCCTGTGGGACGGCGAGGCGCTGGCCTCGGTGCCGGGGCCCTACGCGGAGAACCAGCGCACCCGGCTGGAGGAGTGGCGGCTCCAGCTCACCGAGACCCGGCTCGACCTGGACCTGGAGGTCGGCTGCCACGCGGAGGCGATCTCCGAACTGACCGCGCTCACCGCGGCGCACCCGCTGCGCGAGCGGCTGCGCGAGCTGCTGATGGTGGCGCTGTACCGGAGCGGCCGGCAGGCCGAGGCGCTGGCGGTGTACGCGGACACACGGCGGCTCCTCGCGGAGGAGCTGGGCGTCGATCCGCGCCCCGAACTGGCCCAGCTCCAGCAGCGGATCCTGCGGGCCGACGAGGAGCTGGCCCGCCCGGCGGACGAACCGGCGCCCGCGCCCGCGCCGCTGCGGCCCGCGCAACTTCCGGCGTCGGTGCCGGACTTCACCGGCCGGTCCGCGTTCGTGGCCGAGCTGGGCAGCCGACTGGCCACGGCGGAGAGTTCGGTGATGGCGGTCTCCGCGGTGGCGGGGATCGGTGGCGTCGGCAAGACGACGCTGGCCGTGCACGTCGCCCACCGGGCCCGCCGGCACTTCCCGGACGGCCAGCTCTACGTCGACCTCCAGGGCGCGGGGGCCAGGGCCGCCGAACCGGAGACGGTCCTCGGCTCGTTCCTGCGCGCGCTCGGCACGGCGGACTCGGCGATCCCGGACACGCTGGACGAGCGGGCCGCGCTGTACCGCTCGACGCTGGACGGCCGCCGCGTCCTGATCCTCCTGGACAACGCCCACGACGCCGCCCAGATCCGCCCGCTGCTGCCCGGCACGCCGGGGTGCGCGGCGCTGGTGACGAGCCGGGTGCGGATGGTGGACCTGGCCGGGGCGCATCTGGTGGACCTGGACGTGATGTCGCCCGAGGAGGCGTTGCGGCTCTTCACCCGGATCGTCGGCGCGGAGCGGGTCGGGGCGGAACGCGAGGCGGCGCTCGACGTGGTGGCCGCGTGCGGCTTCCTCCCCCTCGCCATCCGCATCGCCGCGTCCCGGCTGGCCGCCCGCCGTACCTGGACGGTGTCGGTCCTCGCCGCGAAACTGGCCGACGAGCGCCGCCGCCTGGACGAGCTCCAGGCGGGCGACCTCGCGGTGAAGGCCACGTTCGAACTCGGCTACGGCCAGCTGGAACCGGCGCAGGCCCGCGCCTTCCGCCTCCTGGGCCTCGCGGACGGCCCGGACATCTCCCTCGCCGCGGCCGCCGCCCTGCTGGACCTGGACCCGCACGCGGCGGAGGACCTCCTGGAGGCCCTGGTCGACACGAGCCTGGTGGAGTCCGCCGCCCCGGGCCGCTACCGGTACCACGACCTGGTGCGCCTCTACGCGCGTGCGTGCGCGGAGCGGGACGAACAGCCGCCGGTGGAACGGAAGCTGGCGCTGTCGCGGCTGCTGGACTTCTATCTGGCCACGGCTGCGGGGGTCTACGCGCTGGAGCGGCCGGGGGACCGGCTGGCCGATCACCGGGAGCCCACCCAGTACAGCGGGCTGACATTCGCCGACCGGCACACCGCGCAGGACTGGCTCTACACGGAGGCCAACTCCCTGCTCGCGTGCGTGCGTCAGGCGTCGGAAGCCGGAGGGGTGCGCCGAGCGGTCGACCTGCTCTGGGCCACCAAGGACCTCGCGGAGTCGGGCGCGAACTCCAAACAGTACGAGGCGGCGGCCATCACCATGCGCGATCTGGCCCGGTCCGCTGACGACGCGCGGGCCGAGGGGCGGGCGCTGATCACCCTCACCAACGCCCGTCTGGTCGCGGGCCGGTTCGACCAGGCGGAGCGGGACGCGCAGCGCGCCATGAGGCTCGCCCGCGCGGTGGGTGATCCCCTGCCGAGCTGCTGGGCCCCCAACGACCTCGGCATCATCGCGCTCTACCAGAACCGCCACGCGGAGGGCGAGGCCTACCTCGAACAGGCCATCGCCAACTTCCGGGCCGACGGCAACCGTCCGGGCGAGGCGAGCGCCCTGTGCAACCTCTCCCGCATCCACCTCGCGATGGGGAACACGACGAGCGCGGTGGCCCTGGCCCAGCAGGGCATAGACATATACGACGAACTGGGCCACGCGCTGCGCGGCGCGAACGGCCGGTACGCCCTGGGCCTCGCCCTCACCCAGAGCGGGCGGCTCGCCGAAGCGACGGAGCAGCTCCACGAGGCGCTGGCCGTGTTCCGGGACAGCCGGCAGCGCCTCTGGGAGGGGATGGCGACCTTCCGTCTGGCAGAGGTGGATCTGGCCGCCGGGCTCCCGGCACAGGCTGCCACGAAGGCCGAGCAGGCACTCGCGGTACTGCGCGGCATCGGCGGGCAGTGGCGGCGCGGCAATGTCCTCACCGTCCTGGGCCAGGCACTGAACGACATCGGCCAGCCGGGTCGGGCCCAGGTGTGCTGGCGTGAGGCGCTGGACATCTACGAGACGCTCGGCTCGGCGGAGGTCGAAGCCGTACGGAAGTTGCTGGCGCCGACGCTGCCCGCGTGAACCCGCGAGGCGTTCATCATTCGTTTATCGCGCCCCGACATGGTGGTTCCAGTCGTTCCGTCGCGTCGGGGGGCAGACGGGCCGGCCTCGGCCGCAGAGGTAGGTTGAGCGGCCGAACGACACCTGCCCGGCAACCCGACGGGGGAGTTGCCGGGCAGGCTCGTCGAGTCCGAGCACAGCCATTCAGGGAGCTGGAGAACACCATGAGCGATGCGCAGAAGAAGCCGGTCGTGAAGCCGCTCGACAACCACGCCACCGGCGGGGAAGCCACGACGCAGGACAATCACGCGACGGGTGGCGTGCTGAAGCCGCTGGACAACCACGCCACCGGCGGCACGGTCAAGCCGCTCGACAACCACGCGACGGGCGAGCCCGCCTAGACCTTCCCGACGGGGATACGGGGGAGCGGCCGCGGTGGCACCGAGGGGGAGCCACCGCGGCCGCGGCATGTCCAGGCACGACCTGCTCACGCCTTGGCCGTCGGGCTGAGGCCATCGGGCGAACCCGGCCGAAGGAGCCCCTACCCCCGCCCCCGCAGCTCCCCCTTCACCACCTTGCCGCTCGCGTTGCGCGGGAGCTCCGGAACGAACTCCACCGTCCTCGGGACCTTGAAGTTCGCCATCTCGCGGCGGGACCAGGCGATCAGGTCGTCCGCGGTGAGCGTCGCGCCCCGGCGGCGGACCGCGTAGGCCTTGCCGACCTCGCCGAGGCGGGGGTCCGGGACGCCGATGACCGCCACGTCGGCGATGTCCGGGTGGAGGCCGAGGAGCTGTTCGATCTCGGCCGGGTAGGCGTTGAAGCCGCCCACGATGAACATGTCCTTGATCCGGTCCGTGATCCGCAGGCGGCCCGCCTCGTCCAGGACGCCCACGTCGCCGGTGCGGAGCCAGCCGTCCGGGGTGAACGCCCGGGCCGTGGTGTCCGGGTCCTCGAAGTAGCCGCTCATCACGTTGAAGCCGCGGACCTGGACCTCGCCCGGGGTGCCCGGGGCCGCCAGGACGCGTACCTCTGTGCCGGGGATCGCGCGGCCCGAGGTCGTGGCCACGGCCTCCGGTGCGTCGCCGCGGCGGCACATGGTGACGATGCCGCTCGCCTCGGAGAGGCCGTACGCCGTGAGGACCGTGGCGATGTGGAGCTCGTTGCGCAGGCGCTCCACCAGGTGGAGGGGGACCACCGCCGCGCCGGTGACGACCAGGCGGAGGGCCGAGAGGTCGTGGGCCGCGCGTGCCGGGTGGTCCAGGAGGGACTGGTGGAGGGTGGGCGGGCCGGGCAGGACCGAGATCCGTTCCGCCGCGATGTTCGCCAGCACCGTGTCCACGTTGAACACCGGCTGCGGCACCATCGTGGCCCCCCGCATCAGACAGGCGATGATCCCCGCCTTGTACCCGAAGGTGTGGAAGAAGGGGTTCACGATCAGGTAGCGGTCGCCCTCGCGCAGGCCCGCCAGTTCGCTCCAGATCCCGTACGCGCGCAGCGTCTGGGCATGGGTGATCACCGCACCCTTGGGCGCGCCCGTCGTGCCGGAGGTGTAGGTCAGGTCGGAGGGGGCCGAGGGGGCGATGGCCGCCGCCCGGTCCCGTACGGACGAGGACGGCACCCCTTCGCCCGCCGCCAGGAACTCCGGCCAGCTCGTGTAGTCCTCGGGGGCCGTGTCCGCCAGCACCACCACCCGCTCCAGGTCCGGCAGCTTCACCTCCGCCCGCCGCAGTGACGCCACGTACGACGTCCCCAGGAACGTCCCCGTGACGAACAGCAGCCTCGCCCGGCTGCGCCGCAGGATGTACGCCGCCTCCGTCCCCTTGAAGCGGGTGTTCAGCGGGACCAGCACCGCGCCCGCCGTCACCGCCCCCAGCGCGGAGACGATCCAGTCCAGCGTGTTCGGGGCCCAGATCGCGACCCGGTCCCCCGGCTCGACCCCGGCGGCGATGCACGCGGCGGCGGCGCGGTCCACGCGGTCGCCGAGTTCGGCGTACGAGAGGCGGGTGCGGCCGTCGGCCACCGCCTCGGCCGGGCCGTACCGCTCCGCCGCCGCCCGTACCAGCCCCGGGATGCTGCCCCACTCCTGGTCGCCCCGCATCACGCGCCCGCCCTCCTGCCGCCGCCGCACTAGCTGACTATCCGTCAGATTAGCGGTAGCCTCTGCCGCTGTCAGCAGGCGCGACAGTGCGGGAGGTCAGCGGATGGCGACGCTCAAGGACGCGACAGCGATAGCCGGAATCGGGCAGACGGCGTTCGCGAAACGGCTCCCGGAGTCCGAGAAGACGCTCGCCTGCCGGGCGGTCCTGGCCGCCCTCGACGACGCGGGCATCGCCCCCTCGGAGGTCGACGGGTTCGCCTCGTACACCATGGAGGAGACCGACGAGGTCGAGGTCGCCAAGGCGATCGGGGCCGGGGACGTCACCTTCTTCAGCAAGGTGGGGTACGGGGGCGGGGGGTCCTGCGCCACCCTCGCCCATCTCGCCGCCGCCATCGCCACCGGGCAGGCGAGCGTCGGCGTCGCCTGGCGCTCGCGCAAACGTGGGTCCGGGCCCCGGCCGTGGAAGAACACCGCCGCCCAACTCCCCACGCCCGCCCAGTGGACCCGGCCCTACGGGCTGCTGCGGCCCGCCGACGAGATCGGCATGCTGGCCCGGCGCTACATGCACGAGTACGGAGCCACCCGCGACCACCTCTTCAACGTCGCCCTCGCCTGCCGCAACCGGGCCAACCAGAACCCGGACGCGATCATGTACGACCGCCCGCTGACCCGCGAGATGTACATGACCGCCCGCTGGATCAGCGAACCCCTCTGCCTCTTCGACAACTGCCTGGAGACGGACGGGGCGTTGGCCTGCGTCATCGTCTCCGCCGAGCGCGCCCGCGACTGCCGCCGGAAGCCGGTCTACCTCCATTCCGTCGCCCAGGGGCTGCCCGCCCAGCACCACGGGATGGTCAACTACTGGAACGACGACCCGCTCACCGGACCCGCCTGGACGGCCGCCCGACAGCTGTGGAAACAGGCCGACTTCGGGCCCGACGATGTCGATGTGGCCCAGATCTACGACGCGTTCACCCCGCTCGTCCCGCTCTCCCTGGAGGGGTACGGCTTCTGCGGGCGCGGCGAGGGCGGCGCGTTCACCGAGGGCGGGGCGCTGGAGAGCGGCGGGCGGCTGCCGGTCAACACCGGGGGCGGCGGGCTGAGCGAGGCGTACGTCCACGGCTTCAACCTCATCACCGAGGGCGTCAAGCAACTGCGCGGCACCTCCACCGCCCAGGTGCCCGACGCCGCCACCTGCCTGGTCACGGCCGGTGAGGGCGTGCCGACCTCCGCCGTCCTGTTGCGGAACTGAGGAGTCGAGGAGACCGCCATGCCCGATGCACTGCTGCCGCCCGTCCCCGACGAGGACGGCGCGCCCTACTGGGAGTACGCCGCCCGTGGCGAACTCCGCGTCCAGGCCTGCGCAGCCCCCGCCTGCGGCGAACTCCGCTTCCCGCCCCGGCCCTGCTGCCCGCACTGCGGGTCGTTCGAGAGCGAGTGGCGGGAGATGAGCGGGCGCGGCCGCCTCTGGTCGTACGTGATCCCGCACCCGCCGCTGCTCCCCGCGTACGCCGAACAGGCCCCGTACAACGCGGTAGTGGTGGAGCTGGCGGACGCCCCGCACATCCGGCTGGCCGGGAACGTCGTCGCCTCCCCCGACGCCCCGCTGAACTCCGTCGACCCGGCCCGGCTGCGGATCGGGGCGCCGGTGCGGGCGCTCTTCTGTCCGATGGGGCCAAGTGGCTCCGTCACGCTTGTGCGTTGGCTGCTGGAGCGGTGAGCCATGGCCCTGCGCATCGAACGGGAGGCGGCCGCCGGGGTCGCCCTCGTCACCCTGGACCGGCCGGAGAAGCTCAACGCGATCGACCTGGAGACGGCTGAAGAACTCAGCTCACTCTGGCGGGAGTTGCGATTCGACGAGAACGTGCGGGCCGCCGTCCTCACCGGGGCCGGCACTCGCGCCTTCTGCACCGGCATCGACCGGGGGGTGACCGTCCCGCAGCCCCCGTCCCCGTACGCCGTCGACGACCCGCTCCTGCGGATCGGCCCCAAGGCGAACGACCTGTGGAAGCCGGTGATCGCCGCGGTGGAGGGAATGGCCTGCGGCGGGGCGTTCTATCTGCTGGGCGAGGCGGAGTTCGTCGTCGCGTCCCGGGAGGCGACGTTCTTCGACCCGCACACGACGTACGGGATGGTCTCGGCGTACGAGGCCATCGCGATGGCCCAGCGCATGCCGTTCGGGGAGGTCGCCCGGATGTCCCTGATGGGCACCGCGGAACGGGTGAGCGCGGAGCGGGCGTACGCGGTCGGGCTCGTCAGCGAGGTGACGGAGCCCGGCGGCGCGGTGGCGGCGGCGCTGCGGTCGGCGGCGGTGGTCGCCGCGTACCCGACGGAGGCGGTACAGGGCACGGTCAGGGCGGTCTGGTCCGCGAAGGAGGCGGCCCGGACCCAGGCGATGGCCCAGGCGCCCGCGCTGATCGCGCTGGGCAACCTGTCACCGGAGCGTCAGGCGGAGCTGTTCGAGGGGCGGACGAGCGGGGGCGGGAACGGAGGCGCGGGCGGGGCGCCTCGGGTGCGGTGAGCCGGCCCTGGGGTGGCTCGGGTCCCGGGGGCCCGGGGTGCCGTGTCAGGTGCGGCGGACCGTCGCCTCGCAGCGCTCGACCTGGGACACCTTGCCGACGTCGCCCATCGGCAAGGTCAGCCTGCGGGACTTGCCGCCCTCTACGAACGTGGTGGTCTCGGCCGTGTCCACGATCTTGCCCAGGGCGTCGAGGAACCGCACGCTGACCTTGTACTCCCGCAGGCCCTGCTCCTTCGCCCGCACCTCGACCAGCGACGAGGTGTCCGCCTTGCGGGCGCCCTCACCCGGCTGGGCGCAGCGGACCACCGAGACGGTCGGGACCTTGGAGGCGGTGCGGGCCGGGGGCCGGTTACGCGAGCCCGAGGACGACGAGTAGCCGTTGTTGCTCTTCTTCGAGCTGGAGCAGCCGCCACCGGAGCTGCTGCTCTTGCCGCTCCTGCTCTTGCCGCTCTTGCCTCCGCTGGTGGACGTCGAGAATCCGGTGAGCGCGAGCACCACCACGACCAGGACCGCCGCGAGCTTCATCTGTCGCCGCATCATCGATACAGCCCCCCTTGAGTGTCGTTGCGCTGTCGCCCTCAGCATGCCGTGCGGAGCTCCCTGCGCAGGTCATGACCCTGTCACGGTACGGTCATGGTCCGCGTGGCAGGGGTGGTCGGCCGGGCGTAGCGTCGGGGACGGGTGGGGATGTCCGCGTACGCGCGCTGGGCAACACGCTGGACGACGCCGCCGGAGGCTGACGATGATCCGCAACATCCTCGGCTCCCTCGTCGCGCTCGCCGGGGCGGCCTCCGCCGTGCTGAGCCCGTTCCGCGAGTGGTACGACGGGCGGCTGGGGCGTGAGTACCGGGTGCGGGACCTCTTCGAGGGGATCACCGGTACGGAGTCGGGCGTGCTGGTCTCGATCCTGCTGCCGTTCCTGTTCGCGGCCCTGCTGGTGCTCGCGGGCGTGGTGCTCCGCTCGCGGATCGTGGTCGCCCTCGCGGGGCTGGTGGTGCTCGGCTTCACCATCCTGTGGATGGTGCGCCAGGGGCAGGCGGCGGGCTCGCTGGTGGTGGGCGGGGACGGGGCGGGGTTGCAAGTGGGCGTGGCCAACGCGCTGGCGGGCGGGGCGCTGATGCTGATCGGGGCGTTGCTGATGAGGGGCCGGCGGAGTCGGCGGGAGGGGCGTCGGGAGCGGGAGCCTGTGGAGCCGTACGCCGCGCCGGCGGCGGATCAGGTGGACACCTGGCCGCCCACGCAGGAGCCGGGGATGTCCGTACAGACCTCGCCGTGGCCGGAGCCGGAGGTGGACCCGTACACGGGGCCCGATCCCCGCGACCCCCGTACGCGGTCGTATCCGCAGGCGGAGGCCGACCCTCGCGATCCCGTACACCCGCCGCACGGGACCCCGCCGCCCGCGCCCCCGCGGGAGTGACGGCCGCCCCCGCCGAGGGTTCCGCCCTCGAACGTCAGGCCCTCGCCCTGTTCCCCGTGCCCGTGCCCTTCAGCGCGTCCAGCGCGTACACGCACCGGTCCTTGCTGCACGCGTAGACCACGCCCGCTCGCGCCACCGGTGAGCCCGTGATCTCGCCGCCCGTCGCCAGCTTCCAGCGCAGCTGGCCGCCTGCCGCGTCCAGGGTGTAGAGGACGTGGTCGGCCGAGCCGAAGTGGACCCGGCCGTCCGCGACCACCGGGGAGCCCACCACGTCGCCACCCGCCGCGAAGCGCCACTTCGGGGTGCCGGTGACCGCGTCCAGGGTGTACAGCGCACTGCCGCTGCCGACGTGCACGTTGCCCACCGCGACCAGCACCGGCTCGATCGAGGACCGGGCCTCCGTGGCGATCCGCCAGCGGTCCTTGCCGGTCGTCGCGTCCAGTGCGTACACCGTGCCGAGGTAGTCCGCGAGGTACACCCCGCCGCCGGTCACCGCCGGGCCCGGGGCGAACGCGGGCGGCGAGAGGAAGACCGCCGGGGCCTCGAAGTGCCAGCGCACCCGGCCGGAGTTGGTCTCCACCGCCAGCACCCGGGTGCCCGCCGCGATGTAGACGTAGCCGTCGGGGGCGGGGGTGACCCGGACCGGGACGCCGCCGCAGGAGGCCGCGTCGCCGATGGGGTACGACCAGCGCTCGATGCCCGTACGTGCGTCCAGCGCGCGGAGCCTGGCGTCCTGCCAGACGTACGCCGTGCCGTCGTGGATGACCGGACCGGCCTCCGCCGTCTCGAAGTCGGTCTGGGCGCCGGTGATCTCCCACAGCTTCTCGCCGTTGGACGCCTCCCAGCCCTGGACACCGCCGCCCCGGGTCGCGGTCAGGACCGTGCCCCGGTCGGCCTTGAGGGCGTACACCCAGGCGTCCGTCCGGAGCCGCCACTGCTCGGCGCCGGACGTGGCGTCCAGCGCGTACAGGGACGGGCCGTCCGAGGCGTGGATACGGCCCCCCTCGACGGCCATCGCCCAGGCCACGTCCCGGGTCTTGAACTGGCGTCGCCCGTTGCCCACGTCCAGCGCGTGGACCTCGAAGGACGTCACGTACAGCAGGTCACCGGAGACGACCGGCGTACCCCACACGTCGTTGGACATGCGGAAGCGCCAGGGCCGCCAGCGGTCGGGCGCCGCGGGTGAGGTGTCCGGGGCGGGCCCAGGAGACGGTACGGGGGCGGTGGGGGCCGTGGGCGCCGGGCCCGAGGCGCTCAGCCCGGCGGGCGGCCGGACCCAGCCCGTCGCGGCGGCCGGATGCGCGGCGGCCGCGCCGCGTACCTCCCCTGCCCGCAGACCGGGGCCGATCGGCACCTTGGCACCGGCCAGCTGGACGGGACCGCTGTCGGGAGCGGCGGAAGCACCCGGGGGCGACGAGGCCGGAGCGGAACCGCTCGGCATCGGCGAGGACGGGGCGAGCGGGGATGCCAGCGGGGAGGGCGAGCGCAGATCGGCCCCGCTGCGCCAGGCGGTGTCCTGGTCCCTGCCCCGGTCATGCGGCGGCCGGGGCGGCTGCTGCGGGGGCGGCGGCACGACCGGCGCGGGCGGCGTCGCACGGCCGCCGCCCCTGCGCTGCTCGATCATCGCCGTGGCCCGGGACGGCAGCCAGGCGGAGGCCGTGCCGCTGTCATCGCTGCCGGAGGCGAAGAGGTGCGGGGCGAGCTGGGCCTGGAGGTCGGCGGGGCTGGGGCGCCGGGTGGCGTCCATCTGCATGCACGACTCGATCAGCGGCCGCAGGTCGTCCGGCAGCCCCTCCAGGTCCGGCCCCTCGCGCAGCAGCATGAACACCGTCTCGACCGGGTTGGCCCCGTGGAAGGGGGCGTGGCCGGTGGCGGCGAAGACGAGGGTGGAGCCCAGCGAGAAGACGTCGCTGGCCCCGGTGACGCTGCGGGAGTCCCGGGCCTGCTCCGGCGACATGTACGCGGGCGTGCCGACGGCGACGTTCGTCATGGTCAGCCGGGTGTTGGAGACGCCGGACGCGATACCGAAGTCGATCACCCGGGGACCGTCCTCGACGACGAGGACGTTGGACGGCTTCAGGTCACGGTGGACGAGGCCCGCGCCGTGGATGGACTGGAGGGCCTCGGCGATGCCCGCGGCCAGCCAGCGCACGGCCTGGGTCGGCATGGGGCCGCACTCGTTCACTATCTCTTCGAGCGAGGGCGCGGGGACGTAGGCGGTGGCCAGCCAGGGCACGGCGGCACGCGGATCGGCGTCGACCACGGCGGCGGTGTAGAAGCCGCTGACGGCACGGGCCGCCTCGACCTCGCGCGTGAAGCGGACCCGGAACAGCTGGTCCTCGGCGAGCTCGGTCCGTACCGTCTTGATCGCCACTCGCCGGCCGGACGCCGAGCGGGCGAGATAGACCAGCCCCATGCCGCCGGCCCCGAGCCGTCCCAGCACCTCGAACGGGCCGATCCGTCTCGGGTCGTGCTGCGTCAGCTGCTCCACCACTTGCCTGCCACCTCCCCGTACGGACCTCGGCGACGAAGTCCGCGAATTACCGCCCGGTCGTATCCCGCCCTGCGCGCACCCCGATTGTTGCTGGCTCGGGCGTCGGTTGCGAACCCGGGGGCGGATGTGGGTGTCTCATGTCACTTCGGCCGCTATCCGCCCACAACGGGTCCGCAACGGGTTATGGAAGCAGTTCTCCGGGCTGCAGTACGGCGAAGGCGGCGCCCTGGTCGTCGTGCAGGACCGCCATCCGGCCGTAGGGGATGTCGAAGGGCGGCTGGGCGACGCGGCCGCCGAGCCGTACGGCCAGTTCGGCGGCCGCGTCGCAGTCGGCGACGGCGAAGTAGATGAGGAAGTAGCTCGGCATCTCGGCCGGGAACGCGTCCGTGATGACGCTGCGGCCGCCGACGGCGGTGCCCGGGCCCGGTTCGGCGCCCTCGGGGGACCACATCCGGAAGTCGACGAGCGCCTCCGTGTCGCCGGAGACGTCGTGGCCCGCCTCGTCCGGATCGGTGGCGCGGAAGCCGAAGACCTGCTCGTAGAACGGGTCCACGCGCTCCGGCTGCCGGGTGTAGACCTCGGTCCAGCAGAAGGAGCCGGGGTCGTTCTGCTTCTCGAAGCCCTCGCGCTCCCCGGGCTGCCAGAGGCCGAAGACCGCTCCCCCCGGGTCGGCCGCCTGCGCGAGGATTCCGGCCTGCCCGGCCCGTACGGGGTCGGTGATGATCTGGCCGCCGTGCTCGCGGATCGCGGCGACGGTGGCCCGGATGTCGTCGGTGGCGAAGTAGACGCCCCACGCGGTGGGCATCCGGCCGTCCTTCTTGGCGGCCAGCGCGGCGACCAGGCGGCCGTCGCTCAGCGCGTCCGCGAAGGGCATGCCGTCGCCCGCCCGGAAGGTCCAGCCGAAGAGGCCGCCGTAGAAGCGCTTGCCCGCTTCGAGGTCGGGTAGCTGCACGTCCGCCCAGCACGGCGCGGAATGCGCGAATGCGGCCATGGGCCCGGATCCTTCCGTAGCAGTGACGCACGTCACAGTCAACGTAACGTCGGGTCCGGTCCGGCGCGCCCCGACGCACGCGTATGCCTGCCTGCGCCTGGCCGTACGCATGCCGGACAGACCCAAAGGGAACATCCGGGGAACATTTGCCCGAACAGTGAAGGGCGGCTCACCATGTGGACGAAAGTTGTCCACCGAAGTTGTCCACAGGCTGTTGATAACACTTACGCCGCACGCCGCCACCGGTGCCGCCCCGGACTTCCGGCACCCTTGCGCACCGCGGCCGAAAAGCATCGCCCCCCGCCGCCGCACACCCTGCGAGTCCTGCGGCGTTCCCCATTTGCAGTCGGCCGAATCGCGCTCCCATCGCCCCTCGGTAAGCTGACGGCATGACAGGACAAGTACGCACCGTCGACGGCCGCGTGGCCGGTCGACGCGGTCAGGCGACGCGGCAGAAGCTGCTCGACTGCCTCAGCGAGATGCTCAGCTCCTCGCCGTACCGGGACGTCAAAGTCATCGACGTCGCCCGGAAGGCCGGGACTTCACCCGCGACTTTCTACCAGTACTTCCCCGATGTGGAGGGCGCCGTCCTCGAAATCGCCGAGGAAGTCGCCAAGGAGGGTGCCGGGCTGACCGAACTGGTCGCCGGGCGCCCCTGGGTCGGCAAGGCCGGCTGGCAGACCTCCGAGCAACTCGTCGAGGGATTCCTCGACTTCTGGCGGCACAACGACGCGATCCTCCGGGTGATCGACCTCGGCGCGGCCGAGGGGGACAAACGGTTCTACAAGATCCGCATGAAGATCCTGAACTCGGTCACCAACTCCCTCACCGATTCGGTGAAGGAGCTCCAGTCCAAGGGCAAGGTCGACAAGGACGTCAGCCCGGCGGCGATGGCGGGCTCCCTGGTCGCGATGCTGGCCGCGGTCGCCTCGCACCAGAAGGGGTTCACCACCTGGGGCGTGAAGCAGGCCGAACTTCGCCCGAACCTCGCGCTGTTGGTCCACCTGGGCATCACAGGCAAGAAGCCCACGAAGTAGACCCGAAACCCCCAGCCGCACGTCCTGTCTCACCGACGGCGGACCACCACGCACCTTCGCCTGTGGTCCGCCGTCGGCGTTCCCGGACGTTTCCCCAGGGCGCACCCCTGTCCCCCCTACCGCCCTACCGCCTCTCCAGCCGGAACAGCCGGATCTCCCGCTCCACGCGCTTCTGATACGCCGCGTAGGGCGGCCAGAAGGCGAGTGCGGCCTCCCACACCCGGGCCCGCTCCTCACCCTCCAGCAGGGCCGCGCGTACCGGGATGTCCCGGCCGCGCCAGTTGATGACGGCCTCGTCCGGGCGGGCCAGCAGGTTCGCGGTCCAGGCCGGATGCCCCGTACGGCCGAAGTTGCTGCCGACCAGAATCCAGCGGCCCTCCGCCTCGTCCTCCGGCATGCAGGCCAGCGGGGTGGTCCTCGGCCGGCCCGTGCGCGCTCCCGGCACCCTGAGGACGAGCCCCGGCAGCATCCGGGCGCTGAGCAGCACCTTGCCCCGGGTGAGCCGGTGCACGGTCCGGTCGAGGGCGGGCACCACGTGCGGGGCGACCCGCGCGAAGGCGCGGGTGGCGGAGACCTTCTGAACGAGGCGTACGCCGCGGGCCATCAGACGCCCGCCCTGTGCGGAGCGGTGGCGGCCGGCCGGCCGGACCCGAAGAGTCCGGCGCACTGAGCCGCGTGGTCGCGCAGCCGGTGGACCGGACCGAAGAGCAGCTCGTCGCCCGCCGCCCGCTTGAGATACAGATGCGCTTCGTGCTCCCAGGTGAAGCCGATGCCGCCGTGCAGCTGGACGGCCTCCCCGGCGGTGATCCGCGCCGCCTCCAGGGCCTGGGCGAGCGCGAGGGGCCCGGCGTCCGGGTCCCAGGCCGCGTAGAGGGCGGCGGAGCGGGCGGCCTCGACCCGTACGTACAGGTCGGCGAGGCGGTGTTTGACCGCCTGGAACGAGCCGACGGCCCGGCCGAACTGTTCGCGTGCCTTCACGTAGTCCACCGTCCGCTCCAGTGCGCCCGCCGCCGTGCCGACCGCCTCGGCGGCCAGGACCGCGGCGACCGTGCGCCCGGCGGCGGCCAGCGCGCCGGCCGCGTCGGCGGATTCGGCCGCGCCGAGCAGCTCGGCCCGGGTGTCGCGCAGCTCGACGCGGGCGAGGGGGCGGGTCTCGTCCACGGCGGTGAGCCTGGTTCGCGCCAGCCCGGCCGCCTCCTCCGGGCGCACCAGGAACAGGAGCGTACGGCTGCGGGGGTAGCCGCCCGTGTGGGCCGCGACCAGGAGCAGTCCGGCACTGTGCCCGTCCAGGACCCGGTCGGCCTCGCCGTAGAGCCGCCAGCCGTCGCCCTCCCGCTCCCCGCGGGCCTGGACGCCGCCCGCGCGGCCGCCGCCCGCCCAGGACCCGTCGCGGTTGTCGCCGGTGAGAGCGAGGCCGGTGGCGAGGGAGCCGCCGGGGACGGCGAGCGCGGCGGTCAGGGTCCCGTCCGCGATCCGGGGCAGCAGCGCGGCGCGCTGGTCGGGGGTGCCGAGGGCGGCGATCAGGGGGGCGGCGAGCGCGGCGGTGGCGAGCAGCGGGGAGGGCAGCAGCGCGCGGCCCGTCTCCTCGCAGGCGAGGGCCAGCTCGGTGACCGTGCAGCCCGCCCCGCCGTACTCCTCCGGGAGCGCGAGCCCCGGCAGCCCGAGGTCCCGGGAGAGCCTGCGCCACAGAACCGGGTCGTAGCCCTCGGCGGTGCGCACGGCGGCCCGGTTCGCGTCCGGCCCCGCGTGCTGGGCGAGCAGGTCGCGCAGGGTGCGGCGGATCTCGTCCTGCTCCGCGGTGAAGGCGGCGTCCATCTGCGGGCTCCTTCCCCTCAGGGACCGGCGGCCCCTCAACTGGCGATACGCAAACTGACGGTGCGTCATATTAGGGGTGAGGGGCGGGGAATCCCAGAGTCCCGCACGCGCCGGACCGAGGGAAGCCGCCCCGCGCACGCGACCGCACGGGCGCGGCTGCGGGTGCGGTTACAGGTGGCCGCGCCTGATGTACCGTCAGATTCATGCCTGTCGCCCCGACTTCACCCCTCCGCCGCCCCCGCAAGGTCGCCGTCGTCGGTATTTCGCTCGCGGACTGCGGGCGCGTCGACGGCGCCACCCCGTACGCCCTGCACGCCCAGGCCGCCCGCCGCGCCCTGGCCGACTCGGGCCTGGACCGCTCGGTCGTCGACGGCTTCGCCTCCGCCGGGCTCGGGACCCTCGCCCCGGTGGAGGTCGCCGAGTACCTGGGGCTGCGGCCGACCTGGGTCGACTCCACGGCGGTGGGCGGCGCGACCTGGGAGGTGATGGCCGCCCACGCGGCGGACGCCATCGCGGCGGGCCGGGCCCGGGCCGTGCTCCTCGTCTACGGGTCGACGGCCCGCGCGGACATCAGGGCGGGCCGCCGCACGTCGAACCTGTCGTTCGGGGCGCGGGGGCCGTTGCAGTTCGAGGTGCCGTACGGGCACAGCCTGATCGCCAAGTACGCGATGGCCGCCCGCCGCCATATGCACGAGTACGGCACGACGCTGGAGCAGCTCGCCGAGGTGGCGGTGACGGCACGGGCGAACGCGGCGGCGAACCCGGAGGCGATGTTCCGGGACCCGATCACCGTGGACGACGTCCTGTCGGGCCCGATGATCGCGGACCCCTTCACCAAGCTGCACTGCTGCATCCGCAGCGACGGGGGCTGCGCGGTGCTGCTGGCCGCCGAGGAGTACGTCGCCGACACGGCGAAGGCCCCCGTCTGGATACTGGGGACCGGTGAGCACGTCTCGCACTCCACGATGTCCGAGTGGGAGGACTTCACGGTCTCCCCCGCCGCCGTATCGGGCCGCCTCGCCTTCGAACGGGCCGGGGTGACGCCCGCGGACATCGACCTGGCCGAGATCTACGACGCGTTCACGTACATGACGCTGGTGACGCTGGAGGACCTGGGTTTCTGCGCGAAGGGCGAGGGCGGCGCGTTCGTCGAGAAGGGCCGCACGGGCCTGCGCGGAGAGCTCCCGGTCAACACGGACGGCGGCGGCCTCTCCGCCTGCCATCCCGGGATGCGCGGACTGTTCCTCCTGGTGGAGGCGGTGAGGCAACTGCGCGGCGAGGCCGGGAAGCGCCAGGTCCGCCGCCCGGGCGGGGAGCTGCCGGAGCTGGCGGTGGCCTCGGGCACGGGCGGCTGGTTCTGCTCGTCGGGGACGGTGGTGCTGGGACGGGGGTGAGGGGGCGGAAATGCGGGGGCGGGGGCCTCCTCACAGCCGTACGGTCCAATAGCCCCATGACCAACAACACCGCTACCCCGCACCCCTCCCCCGCCTTCCGCGAGCTCCTGCACGCCCAGCGCGTCTGGGACACCGAGCTGCCGTCCTTCGACCCGGCGACCGCCCCGCCCGCCCCGCTCCCCCTCTTCCACCACTGGTTCGCCGAGGCCGTGGCGGCCGGGCAGCCGGAGCCGCACACCATGAGCCTCGCGACCGCCGACGCCGAGGGGCTGCCCGACGTGCGGACGCTGATGCTGCACGACGCCGACGAGCGGGGCTGGCACTTCGCCACGCACGCCACCAGCACCAAGGGCCACCAGCTCGCCGCCCGCCCGTACGCCGCGCTCGGCTTCTACTGGCCCGCACAGGGACGGCAGGTACGGGTCCGGGGCCCGGTCCACCGCTGCACCCCGGCCGAGAGCCACGCCGACCTGCACGCCCGGTCCACCGGGGCGCTGGCCGCCGCCCTGACTGGGTCGCAGAGCGAGGTCGTGGAGTCGGTGGCCGCCCTCCACCGGGCAGCGGACACGGCCTGGGAGCGGGCGCGGGAGGAACCGGACGCCGAGGCCCCCACCTGGACGCGGTACGTGGTCGAGCCGGCCGAGGTCGAGTTCTTCCAGGGCGACGCCCGGCGGCGGCACGTCCGGCTCCGCTACCGCCGTTCAGAGGGCGCCGCATGGACGCGCGAGCTGCTCTGGCCCTGAGGCCCGCACGGCGGACTTAACCCGGTTTCAACAGGAAAGGGGCACTATGGAGACAGGTGAGAGGTGAGCTGTTGGGAGGCACCGATGCCACGAGCCCGTTCCCGTTACGCCCCGGACCGGGGTCTGACCGGCCGCATGGTCACCACCATGTTCCTGATCGGCCTGCTGTACGTGGTCTTCGTGGGCGTGCTCCTCGCGGCCCTGCGCGGCTCCTGGCCGATCATCCTGATCATCACGGGCGGCCTGTTCATCGCCCAGTTCTGGTTCAGCGACCGCATCGCCGCGTACGGCATGGGCGCCCGCGAGGTCACCCCCGAGCAGGCCCCCGAGCTGCACGGCACCATCGACCGGATCTGCGCGCTGGCGGACATGCCGAAGCCCAAGGTGGCCATCGCCGAGAGCGACGTACCGAACGCGTTCGCCACCGGCCGCAGCGAGAAGACGGCCCTGGTCTGCGCGACGACGGGCCTGCTGCGCCGCCTGGAACCGGAGGAGCTGGAGGGCGTCCTCGCCCACGAGATGTCGCACGTCGCGCACCGGGACGTCGCCGTCATGACGATCGCCTCGTTCCTCGGCGTACTGGCGGGCATCATCACCCGCATCGCCCTGTGGGGCGGTTTCGCGCGCAGTCGTCCGGGCAACGACCCGGCGGGCATCCTCCTCCTGCTCATCCCACTGATCAGCGCCGTCGTGTACGCGATCAGCTTCCTGCTGACCAGGCTGCTCTCCCGCTACCGGGAACTGTCCGCCGACCGCGCCGCCGCCCTCCTCACCGGCCGCCCCTCCGCCCTCGCCTCCGCCCTGACGAAGGTCAGCGGGCAGATGGCCCGCATCCCGACCGAGGACCTGCGGAAGGCGGAGCCGTACAACGCGTTCTACTTCGTCCCGGCGTTCTCCGCGAAGGAGAGCCTGGGCCGGCTGTTCTCCTCCCACCCGACCCTGGAACAGCGCCTGGACCAGCTGTCCCGCATCTCCACCGACCTGTCCCGCTGAGCGCTTCAACGTAGTGAGGAGTTACGCCCGTGGGCCTGCTCGACGCGATCCTCGGCCGGAGCAAACCGGTCCGCCCCGACCTCGACCAGCTCTTCGCCGTCCCCTCGGCCGCCCTGACCCTCCAGGCCGCGACCGGCTTCACGCCGACCGGCCTGGGCTCCGTCTGCTTCGCGGGCGTGGAGGGCGGCGGTTTCGCGCGCCTCCAGGAGGACGTACGGGAGCTGCTCGACGCGGATACGGAGCGCGGGGGCATCCCGGTGGAGTTCAGCCGGGACGCGTACGGCTACACCTGGCTGCTGGCCAGCCACCCGGCCGACGACACGGCGGGCCTGGTCAACGACCTGCACGCGGTGAACACCCTGCTCCAGGACGGCGGCTTCGGCCCGCACCTGCTGTGCTCGCTGATCGGCTTCCGGGACGGGGAGGGCGCCGGGGGCCGGTCGCTGGCGCTCGTGTACCTGTACAAGCGCGGCACGTTCTACCCGTTCGCCCCGCTGCCCGGCGGGGCCGAGAAGCGGGACAACCAGCTGGAGCTCCAGGTGCGGGGAGCCCTCGGCGACGACCTCCGGGTGGAGAAGGACCTGTCGCGGTGGTTCCCGGTGTGGGGTGCGCCGGGGCTGTGAAGCCCGCGCCGCAGCTGTGAAGCCCGCGCCGGGTCCATGAGGCCCGCGTCGGCACTCCGGCGCCTCACCACCGGACCGGAACCTTCCGTTCTCCGCGAACGAGCAGCCCCGACATCCGGTCCCCCGGAGCCCCGTCCGGGGCGAGCGTCGGGCAGCGGTCGAGCAGGGTGCGGAAGACGATGCGCCCTTCGAGGCGGGCCAGCGGTGCGCCCAGGCAGTGGTGGACGCCGTGACCGAACGCCAGATGCCCCCGGTCCCCGGCTGCCGTACGGCGGATGTCGAAGCGGTCCGGGGAGGCGACGCGGGCCGGGTCCCGGCCCGCGTCGGCCAGGGCGATCAGGACCACGGCGCCCGCGGGGACGACCCGGCCGCCGATCTCCACCGGCTCGACGGCCACCCGGGGCGGTGCGGTCTCCACCGGGGCGTCGTAGCGCAGCATCTCCTCCACCGCCCCCGCCACGAGGCCGTCCAGGTCGCCGCGGAGCAGGGCGAACTGCTCGGGGTGGGCGAAGAGCGCGCGGACGCCCTTGCAGATGAAGTTCACCGTGGACTCGTGCCCCGCCAGGAGCAGCAGGAGAGCCATCGAGAGCAGTTCGTCCTCGCTCATCCGCTCCCCGCCCTCGTCGACCGTGTGGATCAGGTCGCTGAGCAGGTCGTCCCCCGGCGCCTCGCGCTTGGCGGCGATCAGCCCGTCGAGATACGGCACCGCCGCCGCCTGCGCGGCCCGCGACGCCTCCGCACCGGTGGGCGCGGTGATCTCGTCGGACCACTGCCGGAAGGCATCCCGGTCCAGGTCCGGAATGCCGAGCAGTTCACAGATGACGGTGATCCGGAGCGGGTAGGCGAGCGCATCCACCAGATCGGCCCGGCGGTCCTCGGCGGCGAGCATGTCCCTCACCAGCCCGTCGGTGACTTCCTGGATGCGCGGGGCGAGAGCGGCGACGCGGCGCGGGGTGAACGCGCGGGCGGCCAGCCGCCGCAGCCGGGTGTGGTCCGGCGGGTCGCTCAGCAGCATGTGGGCGTTGCCGGGGCCGTCCGTGGCGGGCGGTGCGTCGACACCGGTGGCCAGATGGCCGTTGCGCCGCCAGTCCCGGCTGAGCCGGGGGTCGGTGAGCGCTTCCCGGCAGGCGTCATGGCCGACGACGAGCCAGAACCGCTCCTCGCCGCCCCCGCGGATCTCGTGGACGGGCCCGCGGGCCCGCAGCACGGCGTAGGCGGGGTAGGGATCGGACCCGAAGGCGGGATCGATGTCGAGGAGATCGACTGCGGCCGGGTCCGTCACAACAGCTCCCCTGATGAGTCGTGTGAGTCGTTGAGTCGTGTGAGGCGTGGTGGTGGTGCGGCCCGTGAGCCCCAGCGGTTCGTCCGGCCACACTAGCCCGCCGAACTTCCTGCCGTAACAGTGAGTTGCCGAAATTTTTCCTGTAACTCTGTTTATACGACGCCACATTGGGCCATGTTTCCTACGCTGACGACGGTGGTCACACCGTCGATGTTCCCCATGTATGAGGAGGTGTCTGATGGCTAAGCGCATTCTTTACAAGGCTGCGAGCAAGTTCGGCTTCACGACCAAGGGAGCCGCCGGGGCCTACCCCTGGGTCCCGTAGTACGTCAGTCCCGATGACGGCCCGGCCCCGCCTGTCGGGGCCGGGCCGTTCACCGACCCAAGGGTGTCCCGTTGACCGAACAGACCATGCCCCGCCCCCCGGTCCGCACGGGCACGACGCAGGCCGGGCTGATGGAGCAGTACGAGAAGGACCGCCTCGGCCATCTCCTGGCCTCGGTCGAGCGGCACGGCCCGGTGGTGGAACTGACCGAGGGCACCGTCCTCGTCAACGACCCGGCCGCCGTCCACGACGTACTCCGGCGCACGAACACCGACTTCCTCGTCACCGGCAACATCCGGCGCGACGAGGTCAGCGGTGTGCGCGGCGACCCGGCCACCGAAGCGTGGATGCGGGGTCGGCGCGCCACCCAGAAGGGCATGTCTCCCCCGGCGCTGGAGGCCCACCGGGTCTGGCTGGCGGAAGAGACCGGCCGACTGTGCGACCGTTGGCAGGCCCGCTCCTCGGTCACCGACCCCGTCGCGGAGCTGGAGCAGCTGTCCGCCCGCTCCTTCGCCCGGTTCTGCTTCGGCACCCGCGACGCCGGGGCCGCCGCCGCACGCACCGGCGACCTGCTGAACTCGCTCACACCGCTGATCAGCAGCCCCTTCCACTTCCCGCCCGCCGTACGCCGCTTCCTGCCCCGCTACCGCCGGTCGGTCAGCGCGCAGAAGAAGCTTGAGGAGGAACTGCGCCGGGCGCTCGACGGGCCGGGCGAGGGCGGACTCGTCGCGTCGCTGGCCGCCGCCGGCCTGGACGGCGAGGCGACGGTCCGCATGCTCGTCTCCAACGGCCTCGCCTCCTACCGGGTCCCGGCGGCCGCCGTCACCTGGGCCCTGGTGGCGCTGGCCCGCGAGCCGGACGTGGCCGAGGAGTGCGCGGCCGCCGTGGACCCGGGCGGCGGCGCCACCACCCCGGACATCCTGCGCTGGACGATCGCCGAGTCGCTGCGCCTGTGGCCGCCCAACTGGCTGATCCTGCGCACGGCCAACGGCCTGCAGACCTGCGGCGACTGGAGCATTCCGGCCGGCGCGGCGGTCATGATCTCGCCGTACGTCATGCACCGCACCGCACCGGTCTTCACCGACCCCTCGGCGTTCCGCCCGCACCGCTGGGCGTCGCTCCAGCCGACTGCCGGGGAGTACCTCCCGTACGGGATCGGCAGCCGCTGGTGCGTCGGCAAGGCGCTGGCGGACCTGGAGCTGGCGACCGTCCTGTCCACCCTCGTGGCCCGGTTCCGCTTCACCGTGGAGCGCATGGACCCCCTCCCGGATGTACGGACGACGCTGCTCCCGGCCGGCCTCACCCTGGGACTGCGGCCCCGCTGAGGCCCCGGCCTCAGCCGTTGAGGACCGCGTGGTCCAGGAACGCGGTCCAGGCGGCCGGGGCGACGGCGAAGGCGGGGCCGTCGGTGACCTTGGAGTCGCGGATGTGGACGGTGTGGGGGCAGGCGGCGACCTCCACGCAGGCAGCGCCCTCGTTGTTGCTGTAGCTGGACTTGCGCCAGTCGTAGGCGACTTCGATGCACTCGCCGCCCTCGTTGTTGCTGTAACTGGACTTGAACCAGAACAGTTCGGGCCCTGTCTTCACAGTTCTGCCACCTTCTTCTCGATGAACTCGGCAGACTCCCAGGGGTTGAGCGCCTGCGCCCGCAGGGTGCCGAAAAGGTCGAATAGGTCGCTGACCCGTTCGGGCTTGGAGATCAACGTAGCGCCACCTTGCCCTTCCTGATACACGAGGTGACGGCCTTCCTCTGTGGCCATCAGCTTCATCGGCCCGTTCAGACCGGCATGGGTGTGGCGGCGGGTCGGCATCACTTGCAGAGTCAGGTGATTCATCGTGCGCATGCACTCCAGCAGGTGTCGAAGTTGCTCCTTGAGCACCCCACCGCCACCGAGGGGGCGATCCAGGATCGCTTCCTCGATGACGTACCCCACGCGTGGCGGCGTCTTCCGGATCAGCACCGCGCCGCGTTCCATCCGGGCTTCGACGTGCCGCACGATCTCCTGGTCCGTGTACGCCGGAACTCTCGCCTCGTACAGTGCCCGCGCATATCCCTCGGTCTGGAGCAATCCCGGGATCACCATCGTCTCGTACGCACTGATGACGCGCGCCAGACGTTCCAGCCGTACCCAGTCCAGGATCTTCGGGGGGTACTTCTCCTCGTCCACCAGCTCGCAGCACGCCTCCAGCGCCCCGTCCGCCCCGAACACCCGCTCGGCGTCCATCAACAGGTCGCGCGAGGGAATGCGTTCCGCCCGCTCGACCGCTCCCATCAGGGATTCCGAGATCAGCAGCACATCCGCCGCCGTCTTCTGCGTATGTCCGGCCCGCACCCGGTGGATACGGACCAGCTCTCCCACCAGCCGCCGTCCGTGCGTCAGCTCACCACTCGTCCCCACAGCCGTCACCACCCTCCCCACATCACGTCGATGTGGACCGCGTTCTGCTGGTCACGCTACGCAGCCGAGGGAATGCTCGTAGCCATGACGAGCAAGAAACTCCCCGAATGGGTACCCACCGCCGGGCACCAACTCCACCTCACCGGTATCCACTTCGACGCCATCCGGCTCCGGGGCATCCGGGGCGAGGCGGTCCTCCAGCACCTGGCGACACTGACGGAGGGCGAGCCCGGTCCGGTGGTGCGGGAGGTGGCGGGGGCGCGGTGGACGTACTTCCTGATTCCGCCGGGTGCGAGCGAGGGGTACGACTGGCCGCCGGGCGTGAAGTGCTTCGGGCCTGCCACCCGCGACGAGTGGGTGGGCATCCCCGCCCCGGACGGCAACACGTACCCGCTGAGCTGGCGGTGCGGGGCGCCGGAGGAGGACGAGTTCGTGGACCCGGAGCTGCTGCACGGGCTGGTGCTGGCGCAACTGGCCCCGGCGGCGGGGGAGGAGAGCGGGTGAGCGCGGGCGGGTGACGGCGGCCGGGCGGAGATGGTTCACAGACCAGGGTGGTTCACGGGCGGAGCTGGCTCACAGGCCAGGATGGCTCACGGGCTGAGCGTGATGCCCTGGCTCGCGGGGCCCAGGCGCGCGCGGTAGCGGCGGATGCCCCAGCTGCGGTGCTCCAGTTCGGCGGCGACCAGCACATCCGCCGTGTTCACCAGGCCGGGAACAAGCTCCACCAGGGCGGCCACCGGATGATCCCCGACCAGCGGCAGGCGGCGCAGACGGCGGAACTCCCACTGCGGGTCCGGCTGGGACGCCCCGTGACCGCGCACGATCCACTCCTCCCGGCCGGGGCGGCGACCCGCCTCCGGCTGCCGCTCGACGCCCACGTCCACGATGCCGGTGGTGACCGTGAAGCTGAGTCCGGTGCCGGGACCGGCCGCCACCGCCGGGCGGTTGCGTACGCCCGGGTCGATGAACCGGGCGACAGGCCGCACCGCCGGGTCGGGGGTGCTGAGGGCGACCGCCAGGGAGGCGTGCCGGAACGCGCCCGGCGCCTGCGGGGTCTCGGGGCGGAAGGAGCACACCAGCAGCAGGTGGCGGTACTCCCGGCCGGGCGTGGTCCGGACGTGGGTGAGCCAGTCGGCGGAGGCGCTCGCGTGGTCGGCGGGCAGCAGGTCCCAGCCGAAGGTGAGCCGGCCGCGCAGCGGTGCTTCGTCGCCCGGAGAGCCGAGAGTGCGCTCCGGCACGAGGGCCACATCGTGCAGGTGTACCTCGGTCATACGTCGGCCCCCTTGCTCCGGCCCAGTAGATACGTGAACGCTCCCCAGTCACGGTATTGGGGATACCGGGCCCGGGTGGCCAGCTGTGCTGCGCGGAACGCCTGTTCAGGGTCGTCGACGAGTCCGGCCCGCAGGTGCAGGTGGTGGAAGAAGAACGTGGCCGGTTCGGGGCGGACGGCCCACAGGCAGCCCACGACGGCCTGCACACCGGCGGTGATCAGCGCCGCCGGGACGCCTCGGACGTTGTCCGCCCGGTCGAAGCGGCCCAGCGCCGACTCGCACGCGGCGAGCGTGACCAGGCGGACGCCGCTCAGGTCGAGTTCGAGGAAGTCGTGGGCGAGGACCCGGCCGTCGTCGTCATCGTCCGGCGTGAAGTAGAGGCAGTGCAACCAGGGCGCGTCCTGGTCCATGGTGCCGTGGACGGCGAGATGGACCACGTCCGCCGTGGCGAGTTCGGCCAGCAGCCCGGCACGGGTGGCGGCCGGGCCCGTCAGCGCGGTCGCCCTGACCGCGGCGGCGACCGCACGGGCGTGCTCCTCCAGAGCGGGTTCGGCGGGCAGACCGTAGGGGACGCCACCGGCGGCCGAAGCGAGCACCGCGGTACGGCGGGGGCGTACGGGGACGTCCGCGGGGACGAGGGCTTCGAGGCCCGCGATGGTGGTGACGGTCCAGTCGTCGGCGATCACGCGGCCGTCGCCGGAGCAGAGTGCGACCGGCAGGTAGTGCAGTGCGCCGTGCGGCCAGAGCAGGAGGCGGTTCTTGCCCTGGGCGCGCCATGCGGCCCACTGGTCGTCGGTGGCGAGCGGAAGTTCGTACCCGGTGAGCAACCGGCGCCCCTCCGGGGTCACGTCGCCGACGAGCGGGTCGCGTTCGACCTCCGTCCGGACCGCCTCCACCAGGTCGGCGACGGGATGCCGGTCGGGGACGGGATGCCGGTCAGCGGCGGGGTGCCGGTCGGCGTACGCTTCGGCGTCCCGTGGTCCGCTGTCGGCCGCCTCGCCGAGCTGCACGACCATCGCGCTGCCCTCGCGGGTGACGGCGAGCAGGACGGCCGCGCCGTTCGTCGCGGTGGGCAGGAACCAGGTGAGCAGCACGGTGCGGTCGTCGAGCAGTTCCCCGGTCCGCGCCCACAGGTGCTCGTCGTCCACGAACGCCGCCGAGCGGCTGCGCAGTTCGTCGTCGATGAACGAGGAGATGCGCCGCCGCAGGTGGCGGGCGAACTCCTCCCGATCGTCACGGCCTTCGCCGCCCTCGCCGCCTTCGTTGTCCTCGTTGTCCTCGTCGCCGGGGCGGTGGTCCGCGTCCAGCACGTTGAGCAGGTTCGCCGTCGCACCGCCGACGGCCGTGGGGCTCTGCAGGGCGCGGAGTTTCGCGACGTAGTTCTCGATGTGCGCGGGCCGGGTGACCGGGCCTTCGATCCGGCGCCACGCGCCCGCTTCCGGCCCCTTCCCGGCCTGGTGGAGGCCGAGCATCAACGCCACCGGCATGGACTCGGTCTCGACGGTGAGTTGCCATACGGCGGCGTGGACGAGGTCGCGCAGCACCTCGCCGAGCGCGGGAGCGCCGCTGGTGTCGAAGTTCGGAACGTCCACGATGATCGCGTACACGGCCTTCTTGAGGTCGTCGCCGTGGAGTCGCGGCAGGTCGTGGAGGACGGGCAGCAGGCACGCCAGGGCAAGGTCCTGCTGGTTCAGCGAGGCGTAGGAGAGAGCGGCGTACGTGGAGTGACCCCACGGGAACGGAACCTCGCCTGCCACCGGCTCGCCCCGCTCCACGGCCAGCCGGTACAGGTCCGCCGTAAGCAGTCGCACCCCCGCGCCGCCGCTCGGGCCCGCCTGCCGCAGGAGGGCGACACCCAGCGCGGGCTGCTGCCGGTCGCGGGCGTGGGCGGCGGTGTGCAGCAGGGCGGCCGAGCGCTGCGCCGGGGACCAGGCCGCCGGAAAGGACTCCGGGAGCGGGCCGGGGCCGGGGCAGTCGGTGGGGTCGTCGGGCAGTGCGTGCAGCCGGGCCTCCGTCAGCTGCCGGCGGTGCGCCGGGCCCCTGACGAAGGAGGACCTGTCGGCCCAGTCAAGTGCCGCACGGAGCAACCGCCGGTCGGCTCGCTCCCGGGCGAGGTTGACGCCCTGGTCCACGGTACGAGCGGCGACCGCACCGCCGTACGCGGCGAGGAAGGCGTCTGTGTCCGAGCCGAACAAGTTCTCGCGCACGGCGTCGACGAGCGCGTCGGGCGCGGCGGGCGTACCCGCCACCCACCGAAGCAGGAAGAGCAGCAGATCCGGCGGAGCGGCCCCGGACGCTCCGGACGTCTCGTACAGCGCGGCGAACGCGGCCCGCGCGGTCTCCTGGTCCACGCCTCCGTCCTCCGCGAGCACCTGGGCCAGCGCGGCCAGGATCATCGGGCGCAGTGTGCTGCCAGGCCCGCTCGCCCGGTCGTCCGACTCGGCCGCCCGTAGCAGCAGTTGACGTGCCTCCACGCGCAGCCGCGAGTCGAACCGCAACGGCCACGGCCCGCTGGACCGCGGCCGGTGCGGCTCAGGTCGGTACAGGTCCGCGGCGAGCTGAGCGGCCCGTACGGTCCGCTCCTCACCGGCGTACACGTCGCCGCCCCGGTCCTCCGGCCCCAGTACCGCCAGCCGCAGCCTGGCTGCGGCCAGGAGGGCCGCGGCCAGGCCCGGGGAACCCTCCAGTTCCGCGATCAGGCGGCCCGCCACCGCGTCGGCTTCCTCGAACACCGAGCGGTCGCACCGCTGCGCGAGAACCGGTGCCGCACTCTCGACCGTACGCAGCGCCGCCTCCCGCCAGGTGGACTCCGCCCCGCACTCGTCGGCGACCTCGGCCGCCAACCGCCAGTAGAGGTGGAGGACCTCGGCCGACGCTCCCTGACTCCGGGCCGCCTCGCCGGTCAGCGCGTCCAGCATCTCTTCGGCGGACAGCCCGTGCGCTTCCTCCAGCTCCGGCCCCAGTCCGCGCCGCGCCCGCTCCAGCTCACGGGCCCGCAGCTTGGCCGTGTCGAGCGACAGCACCCGGTCCCCCACATGGAGCACCAGCTCCAGCAGGACGGACACCGGGTCGAGGACGTAGGTGACCGTGGGCGGACCGGCCGCCGCGTGGCCGGGCGGGCCGAACCGCACCCGGCCTGCGCAGACCATCCCCCGCTGTGTCTCGTCGGTCAGCACTTCGGCCATGTCGCCCGCGGCCGGCAGCACGTGGGACACCACCAGGACGAGCGATCCGGCACCGGCAGCCGTCTCCAGCCAGCCGGGCGGCAGGTCCAGATCGAGGTCGTACGCCAGCTCCAGGCCGCCCGGTCCGAAGACGACGACGATGCCCGCCGCGTCCCGGTGGACGCACCACCGCGCGTCGACGGGGTCCGCGAACGGCAGTCCGTCCAGCGAGGTGAGCGCGGCCAGCCCCCGCGCGTACGCCCTGGTGAACAGGCTTCCGCCGGCACCGGCCCCGGTGAACGGACTGAGCCCTGCCTGCCCCACCGCCAGCCCGGCGTGCCGGACTCCGTCCACTTCCGCCAGGAACGCCCAGCCCGTGACATCCCCCGAGCGCCGCACGCCGCCCCCTCGCACCCGCCGATCATGGCCCCGGCGCCACCCTCCCACAGGCGGCGAACGCGGACAGGCCGTTTCCCGGACGGAATCCGGCCCCCGGGCTCTTCCCGGCCCCACCCGGCGTCTCGGAGCCCGTCAGCCGCAGGGGCCTGAAGACCGGTACGGCCTCCACGCCCTCCACCTCCTCCGCGCCCCGGAACGTGACCGTCAGCCCCATCCCGACGCGGAGCGCGGCGGGCTCGCACTCCACGACCTCCGTCATCATCCGGGGCCCCTCCGCGAGGTCGACGACGGCGGCGACGTACGGGACGCGGGAGCCGAAGGGCGGCAGGTCGTTGCGGTGGACGACGGACCAGGTGTAGAGGGTGGCGTCTCCGCTCGCGGGCTCCCACTCCACGTCCTCGCTCCAGCAGTACGGGCAGAACTCGCGCGGGTAGTGGTGCGCCCGGCCGCAGGCGGCGCAGCGGCGGATCAGCAGCCGCCCCTCCCCCGCCGCGTCCCAGTACGGGCGGGTGAAGGCGTCCGGCTCCGGGAGGTCGAAGCGCGGGACCGCCGCGCGGTCCGGAGGCGTCCCCGGGCTCACAGGAACAGCCCGAACGCCGCGTCCAGCGACCACGTCTGCCAGGCCATCGCGAACAGGGCCACCAGCGAGATCAGCGCCATCATCGCGTTCTGCCCCTGCTCGGCCCAGTCGTGGATCATCAGGACCAGGTAGAGGAGGTTGAGGAGGAGCGCGGCGATCAGGGCGACCGGGGTCAGGAACCCGGTCACCAGGCCCAGCCCGATTGCCAGTTCGGCGTAGACGACGACGTACGCCATGAGCTTCGGGTGCGGCGCGACGATCCGCCGGAAGCCCGTGCGCACGACGCCCCAGCGGTGCTTGCCCGCGACGTCCGCCGCCCAGGCGATGCCCGTACCGCGTTCGAACCAGCCCTTCTTGTCCTTGTGCCGCCAGCTCTCCAGCCACCACAGGCCGAGGCCTATGCGCAGAACGGCGAACCATTCCGCACCGCTGAGCCAGATCGTCCGCATCGGGCCTCCGATCGCTAGTTTCTGACGGTACGTCAGTTCAGCGGATGCGGGGCGCCCGACGCAAGAGGTGCGCACGCACCTCGGCGCGGGCGGCCCCGCAACGCCCCGCGACGCCCCGTGATCAATTCGCAATCGATTTCCCTCTTGACCGAGACCCATCAACAGAGCGGGCGATTACGCTCCGAACCATGCCCAACAGCCCGTCCACCGCAGGCAGCCACGACGCCGTCGCCCTCACCGACCGTACGGACGACCGGCCCGTCTATGTCATCGGCGGCGGCCCCGGAGGCCTCGCCGTCGCCGCGGCGCTCCGCGCACGGGGCGTACGGGCGGTGATCCTGGAGAAATCGGACCGGGTCGGCGCGTCCTGGCGGGGCCACTACGACCGGCTGCACCTGCACACCACCCGCCGCTGGTCGGCGCTGCCGGGGCTGCGGATACCGCGCAGGTTCGGGCGATGGGTCGGCCGGGACGACCTGGTGCGGTACCTGGAGAAGTACGCCGAACACCACGAGCTGGAGGTGGTGACGGGCGTCGAGGTGACCCGTGTCGACCGGGCCCCCGACGGCTCCGGCGACTGGCAGCTCACCGCGACCGGCGGCCGGGTCCTGCGGGGCCGCGCGGTCGTCGTGGCCACCGGCTACAACCACACCCCGCGCATCCCCGACTGGCCGGGCCGCGACACGTTCACGGGCGAGCTGCTGCACGCGGCGCGGTACCGGAACCCCGCCCCGTACGCGGACCGGGACGTCCTGGTCGTCGGCATCGGCAACACGGGCGCGGAGATAGCGGCGGACCTGGCGGAGGGCGGCGCGTCCCGGGTGCGCATCGCGGTCCGCACGCCCCCGCACATCGTGCGCCGCTCCACCGCGGGCTGGCCCGCCCAGGCCACCGGCGTCCTGGTCCGCCGGCTGCCGGTGTGGCTCGTCGACCGGGCGGGGGCCGCACTGGCCCGGATCACCGTGCCCGACCTGACCGCCCATGGCCTCCCGCGCCCGGAAACGGGCCTGTACTCCCGGGCCCGGCAAGGCGCGATCCCGGTCCAGGACGTGGGCCTGATCGACGCGGTGAGGACCGGCGCGGTGGCGCCCGTCGCCACGGTCGCCTCGTTCGACAAGGACGCGGTGATCCTGGCCGACGGCACCCGCCTCACCCCGGACGCCGTCATCACCGCGACCGGTTACGACCGCGCCCTGGAGCCCCTGCTCGGCCACCTGGACGTCCTGGACGCCCGGGGCCGCCCGCTCACCCACGGCGCCCGCTCCCCGAAGCAGACGCCGGGCCTCTACTTCACCGGCTTCACCAACCCGATCAGCGGGATGCTCCGCGAACTGGCCCTGGACGCCGAGAGAATCGCCAAAAGGGTGGCGCGGGCGTCGCGCTGAGGAACGAGTGGACTTGCCGGAGCCTGCGAGCAGGGTGCGCCGCGTGAGCGATGTCCGAGAAGTGACCGTGACCATCGACCCGCGCGACGAGTTGCCGGATCATCAACTCGCCGAACTGCGCGGTGCTGGTCAGCCGTGACGCCCACCCGGCGGGGCTTGGTCGCCGACCTCCCGGGCCGAGGTCCATTCGGACGAGGTGGTGGAGGTCGGCGTACCGCTCCGCTGACTCGCTGAACACGTTGCCGAGCGTGCGGCGCGGGAGCTGACGGAGCGGGCACTCGCATCGCTCCGACGCGGCGGGAATCCACGTACTGGGCGGGGACATCCCGTACGGGAGCGGGAAGCGCCCGGCCTTCGCCGGTGTTCTGCCTATCGTGAGCGCCATGGACGTGTTCGACGAGCTGTTGCAGGGTGTGCGGGGCAAGGGGGCGGTGTTCGGCCGGTCGATGCTGTGGCCGCCGTGGTCGCTGCGGTTCACCGACGGGGCCTATCTGACCATGTGCATGCCGCTGCGGGGTGCGGGGTGGATCGTGCCCGAGGGCGGCGAGCCGCTGCGGGTGGAGGCCGGTGACGCCGCGATCGTACGGGGACCGGCGCCGTTCGTCTTCACCGATGAGCCGGCGAACGGCACGGGGTCGGGGGGCGGTTCCGGGCCCGATTCCGGATCGGGCGACCGCGTGCGGGAGGTGCGCTGGAGGCGGGGGCAGGACATGGCCGACGCTCCGGGCGGTGACCCCGAACTCGACTCCCCCACCGTCCTGCTGGTCGCCACCTACGACGTACGGACGGAAGTCCCGCAGCGGCTCCTGCGAGCGCTCCCGCCCGCCCTCGTCGTCTCCGACGACGAGGACTGCTCACCCCTGCGCGACTACCTGGAGGCGCGGATGGGCGGCAGGCGGCCGGGGGATCAGATCGTCCTCGACCGGCTCCTGGACTGGATGCTCGTGTGTACGCTGCGGGACTGGTTCGACCGGCCCGAGGCCGACCCGCCGGGCTGGTACGGCGCACTCGGCGACGAGGTGGCGGGCCCGGCCCTGCGGGCGATGCACGAGGACCCGGCGTACCCCTGGACGACGGCGGAGCTGGCGAGCCGGGCGGGGGTCTCGCGGACGACCCTGGCCAAGCGGTTCACGGAACTCGTGGGGGACGGGCCGGTGGCGTATCTGACCGAGTGGCGGATGACCCTCGCCGCCGACCTGCTGACCCGGCCCGAGCTGACCGTCGCGGCGGTCGCCCGGCGGGTCGGCTACGCGGACGCCTTCGGCTTCAGCGCGGCGTTCAAACGGCTGCGCGGCGAGAGCCCGAGCGCGTACCGGCGGGAGGCGGTGGCGTCCGAGGCGGTGGGGTGAGACCGGGGGTCCCGCGCCCGGGTGGGGCGGGGTGAGGCCGGACGCCCCGCGCCCAGACGGGGGGAGTGAGACCGGGCGCCCACGCCCAGACGGGGCGGGCCTGGGCGGGGCGGGCCTGGGCGGGCCTCGTGTCAGGCCCGCCCAAGCCCCCGGGCCGCCCCGACGTCAGGCCGTCCCAGGCCTCAGGCCCACGACCCCTTCGCCGCCGCGTCACGGACGAAGTCGGTGAAGTCGCGCGGCTCCCGGCCCAGCGCCCGTCGTACGCCGTCCAGTACCGGGGCCTCCCGGCTCGCGGCGATCGGCCTCAGCACGACGGTCCAGAGCTCGGCCTCGGCCTCCGGGACGCCCTGGGACAGCAGCCCGTCCCGGAAGGTGGACTCGTCGATGGTGACGTGGGTGGCGCGCACCCCGGTCTCCTTGGCGATCTCGTCCAGGGCCTCAGCGATGCTGAGCGCCCGTCGGCCGGACAGTTCGTACACCTCGCCCGTGTGGCCGTCCTCGGTGAGCGCGGCCACGGCCACGTCCGCGATGTCGTCCGCGTCGACGAACGCCGCCCGGCCGTCCCCGGTGGGCAGGGCCAGCGTTCCGCCGCGTACGCCGCCGAGGAAGGCGCCCTCGTTGAAGTTCTGGGCGAACCAGCCCGGCCGCAGGATCGTCCAGGGCACTCCGGAGGCCCGGACCGCCCGCTCGCCCTCACCGTGCGGGCCGCCGTCGTCGTGACCGGGGCCGAAGTAGCCGGGCGTGCCGGTGCCCCGTGCCGAGAGCAGGACGATGCGCCGCACCCCGCTCGCGACGGCCTGTTCGACGAAGGCCGGTGTCGGGGAGGGGGAGGCGTCCTGCGGGACGATGTAGACGGCTGCGGCCCCGGCCAGGGCCGCCTGCCAGGTGGCGCGGTCCTGCCAGTCGAAGGGGGTGTCGCCGGACCGCGAGGCCGCCCGGGTCTCCACCCCCCGCTCGCGGAGGCGGGCCACGACCCTGCGGCCGGTCTTGCCGGTACCGCCGACCACGAGCACGGGGCCCTGCGTCTCGGATGTTTCAGGTGCCTGGGGCGTCTGGGATGTCATGGATCAAGCGTGCGCCGGGCGCGGCCGGGCGCCCATGGGCCAGCGTCCGCGAAGGATGTCCGAGCGTCCGGCAGGGCCGGGGACACCGGGAAGGGAGCGGGCACGACCGAGGCCCGGATCCTGGGGATCCGGGCCTCGGTCGTCTTCATCAGTAGCGGGGACAGGATTTGAACCTGCGACCTCTGGGTTATGAGCCCAGCGAGCTACCGAGCTGCTCCACCCCGCGTCGGTGAACACCACCTTACGCCACGGATTACCCCTCCGTGACCACGGGTCTTCGCCTGCACGAACCACGTGAGCTTTTTACCCACGCAGACCACGTGAGCCATTGCCTGCACGGAGGCACGTGAGCCACTACCCGCACAGACCACGTGAGCCATCGCCTGCACAGACCATGCGACCCATTGTCCGCACAGACCATGCGAGCCTTTGCCTGCACACCCATTCCTGACGCAGCGTCAGTTCAGTAATCTGACTGAGTGTCAGCCAACCGGCCGGCCTCGCCCCTTCCCCGGCGGGCCATCGAGCAGGAGTGGGCGGAACGATGCTTGGATCGACTCACGGCACCCTCACCACCGACTTCCGCGCCCGGGTGGTGGCCTGCGGCGAGGAGCCGCACGCCTCGGTCGTCAGTCTGCCGACGGCCACACGGCAGGGCGGGCTCGATGTCAGCGGGCGGCCGCTGCACCTGGCCGTACCCGACCTGGACCGCTTCTTCCGGCCCCGCTCGGTGGCCGTCGTCGGGGCCTCGGACGCCGAAGGGCGCCCCAACACCGGCATCACCCGGCAGCTCATCGCCTGGGCGGAACGGGTCGGGGCGCGGCTGCACCCGGTGCACCCGGCCCGGGAAGCCGTCTTCGGCACCGCCTGCTTCCCCTCCGTCGCCGAGCTGCCCGAACCCGTCGACCTGGCGGTCCTGCTGATCGCGGACCCGCTCCCGGTGATCGACGAGCTGGCCGAGGCCAAGGTGCCCTTCGCGGTCGCCTTCGCCTCCGGGTTCGCGGAGACCGGGGAGGCGGGCGCGGTGGCCCAGGCCCGGCTGGCAGCGGCCGTGGAGCGGTCCGGGCTGCGGCTGCTCGGGCCGAACACCAACCTCAACGCCTTCGAGAGGTTCCGGGACGACCTGGAGGGCCCGGCCATCGCCCTGATCACCCAGTCCGGACACCAGGGCCGCCCGCTGTACGCCCTCCAGGAGCTGGGCGTCCGGCTCTCGCACTGGGCCCCGACGGGCAACGAGGCCGATCTGGAGACCGCCGACTTCCTCGCGTACTTCGCCCAGCTCCCCGAGGTGGGGGCCATCGCCTGCTACGTCGAGGGGCTCAAGGACGGCCGGTCCTTCCTGCTCGCCGCCGACCGGGCCGCCCGCGCCAAGGTCCCGGTCGTCGCGGTGAAGGTGGGCCGTACGGAGACCGGGGCCGAGGCCGCCGCCTCGCACACCGGGAAGCTGACCGGGGCGGACCAGGTGGTGGACGCGGCGATGCGGCAGTTCGGGGTGATCCGGGTGGACGGGCTCGACGAGCTCCAGGACACCGCGGCCCTGCTGGCCCGCGCCCGGCCGCCGCGAGCCGAGGGTGTCGCGGTGTACTCGATCTCCGGCGGCACCGGCGCTCACTTCGCGGACCTGGCGACGGCGGCGGGGCTCTCGCTGCCCGCCCTCTCCCGGGCCAAGCAGGACGAGCTGCACACCTGGATACCGGGCTACCTGAACGTCGCCAACCCCATCGACAACGGCGGCCACCCGGTCGGCGACTGGCGCGGCCGGAAGATCATCGACGCGATCCTCGCCGAACCGTCCGTCGGGGTGCTGATCTGTCCGATCACCGGCCCCTTCCCCCCGATGAGCGACCGGCTCGCCCAGGACCTGGCGGACGCGGCGGAGGCCACCGACAAGCTGATCTGCGTGATCTGGGGCTCGCCCGTCGGCACCGAGGACGCCTACCGCACCACGCTGCTGGGCTCCTCCCGGCTCGCCACCTTCCGTACGTCTCGCAACTGCGTGACCGCCGTGAAGGCCTACCTCGACCACCACCGCTTCGCCGCCCGCTACGACTCCCCCTTCGAGGACGCCCCGCGCACCCCGTCGCCCTCCTTCCGCAAGGCGCAGGGCCTGATGCGCCCGGGGCAGCAGCTCAGCGAGCACGCGGCGAAGCAGCTGCTGCGCGCGTACGGGATCCGCGTGCCGCGCGAGCAGCTGGTGACCAGCGCCGCGGCCGCCGTACGGGCCGCCGGGCCGGTCGGCTACCCGGTGGTGATGAAGGCCTCCGGGCCCCGGCTCGCCCACAAGACGGAGCTGGGCCTGGTGAAGGTCGGCCTCACCTCCGCCAGCCAGGTCCGGGACGCCTACCGGGAGTTGACCGACATCGCCCGGTACGAGTCGGTGGACCTGGACGGCATCCTGGTCTGCCAGATGATCGACCGGGGCGTCGAGATGATGGTCGGTGTCACGCACGACGCCCTCTTCGGCCCGACGGTCACCGTGGGGCTCGGCGGGGTCCTGGTGGAGGTGCTTCACGACGCGGCGGTCCGGGTGCCGCCGTTCGGCGAGCGGGACGCCCGGGACATGCTGGGCGAGCTGCGCGGCCGGGCGCTCCTGGAGGGGGTGCGCGGCGGGGCCCCGGTGGACGTGGACGCGCTCGTCGAGGTGGTGCTGCGGGTCCAGCGGATGGCCCTGGAGCTGGGCGACGACCTGACCGAGCTGGACATCAACCCGCTGGTGGTGTTGGGCCGCGGGCAGGGCGCGGTGGCCCTGGACGCGCTGGCGGTGTGCCGGTGAGCGGGGGCACGGAGGCGGACCCGACCGTCCTCCACGCCCTCGACGGCGGCGTCTCCTGGATCACGCTCAACCGGCCCGAGGCCATGAACGCCGTCACCTGGGATCAGCGCGAACGCGTCATCGCCCTGCTCGCCGACGCCTCCGCCGACCCCGCCGTGCGGGCCGTCGTACTCACCGGCACCGGGCGCGGCTTCTGCGCGGGCGCCGATCTGCGGGGCGCGCCGGCCGCCGGCCGGGAGCGCGTCCCGGGCGACGTCGCCCGGACCATCCGGCTCGGCGCGCAGCGGCTCATCGCCGCCGTACTGGACTGCGAGAAGCCGGTGATCGCCGCGGTCAACGGGACGGCGGCCGGGATCGGCGCGCATCTGGCGTTCGCCTGTGATCTGGTCCTGGCGGCCGACACGGCGAGGTTCATCGAGGTCTTCGTACGCCGGGGGCTCGTCCCGGACGGCGGCGGCGCGTATCTGCTGCCCCGGCTGGTGGGGCCGCAGCGGGCGAAGGAGCTGATGTTCTTCGGGGACGC
The DNA here is from genome assembly GCF_031760065.1 of Streptomyces durocortorensis. Taxonomy (NCBI): domain Bacteria; kingdom Bacillati; phylum Actinomycetota; class Actinomycetes; order Kitasatosporales; family Streptomycetaceae; genus Streptomyces; species Streptomyces sp. C11-1. The sequence goes on along the minus strand of NZ_CP134500.1, from coordinate 4,336,236 downwards.
GCTCGGCGCGGCGGACGCCGAGCGGATGGGGCTGGTCAACCGGACCGTACCGGCAGGGGAGCTGGAGGCCCTGGCCGAGGAATGGGCGGGGCGGCTGGCCGAGGGGCCCACCCGGGCCCTGGCCCTGGCCAAGCAGCTGGTGAACGCCTCCCTGGACAGCGATCGGGCCACCGCGTTCGCGGCCGAGGCCGCGGCCCAGGAGATCAACATGACCACGCGCGACGCCAACGAGGGCGTGGCCTCCTTCGTCGAGCGGCGGGCGCCGGAGTACCGGGGGTACTGAGGGCGGGCCGCCGTGAAGCCCGGCAGGGCGTGAACCGACGAGCCCGTCACCCATGCCCGCCCGGGTCGAGACGGCTTCACGCGGCTTCACGCGCGTTCACACGGGTTCACATCTGACGATCCGTCAGTTCTAATGGGCGGTGTGATGGGACACGCAGGCATGGCCGCCACCGCCGTCCGGTACCTCAGGTCCGTCGGCGCCGCCACGACAGCAGGACCGCCGCGCCCTCCCCTGGAGGCGCTGCCCCGGCCCGACCTGAGAGCCGTCCGGGACGACGAACGACTCCCCGTCGACCCGGCCGAATTCCGGCGCGTACTGGGCCACTTCGCCAGTGGCGTCACTGTGGTCACCGCGCGCGACGCGGACGGGCCGACGGGCTTCGCCTGCCAGTCCTTCGCCTCGCTCTCGCTCGACCCGCCGCTGGTCGCCTTCATGGTCGCCCGTACGTCGACGACCTGGCCGCGCATCGCCCGCGCGGGGGTGTTCTGCGTCAACATCCTGGGGGCCGGGCAGGACGCGCTGTGCCGGGGGTTCGCGGTGAGCGGGGCGGACAAGTTCGCGGGGGTGACGTACGGGGACGCCCCGGCGACCGGTGCGCCGCTGCTGGACTCCGTGCCCGCCTGGGTCGACTGCCGCATCCATGCCGTCCACACCGGCGGCGACCACCTCATCGTGGTGGGCAGGGTGGAGGCGCTGGGGGCCACGGCCGAGGGGGACCCCCTGCTGTTCCACCAGGGGGCGTTCGGCCGCCTCAGCCGCTGACCCCGGCCCGGCCCCATACCAGGGGGCGTTCGGGCGCCTCAGGGACTGACCCCGGCCCCGGCACCCGACCGCGGGCCCCGGCGGATCACCAGCGCCATCAGGGCCGCCGTCGCACACAGCGCCCCCGACGCGTACCAGACCACGTCGTAGCTGCCGAACACGTCCCGGGCCACCCCGCCGAGGAACGCCACCACTGCCGCGCCCACCTGGTGCGAGGCCAGCACCCAGCCGAAGACGATCGCGCTGTCGTCGCCGTACTGCTCCCGGCACAGCGCCAGCGTCGGCGGGACGGTGGCCACCCAGTCAAGACCGTAGAACACGATGAAGAAGACCATCGACGGCCGCACCTCGGGCGCCATCAGCATCGGCAGGAACAGCAGAGAGATCCCGCGCAGCGCGTAGTAGACGGCCAGCAGCCTGCGCGCGTCGAAGCGGTCGGTCAGCCAGCCCGAGAAGATGGTGCCGATGACGTCGAAGACCCCGATCACCGCGAGCAGCGAGGCGGCCGCCGTGACCGGCATGCCGTGGTCGTGGGCGGACGGGACGAAGTGGGTGCGGACCAGTCCGTTGGTGGTGGCCCCGCAGATCGCGAACGTTCCGGCCAGCAGCCAGAACGGTCCGGTGCGCGCCGCGTCGAACAGCACCTTCACCGTGCGGCGCGCGACGCCCCGGGCGGGCGCGGGCTTGTCCACGTACTCCCCGCCGTACGGGGCGAGGCCCGTGTCGGCCGGGTGGTCGCGCATCAGGAGCCAGACGAACGGGACGACGACCAGGGCCGCGAGGGCGACGGTGACCGAGGCGGGCCGCCAGCCGTGCTCGACGACGATCCAGGCGCAGAGCGGGAGGAAGACCAGCTGTCCGGAGGCGCCCGCCGCGGTGAGGATGCCGGTGACCAGGCCCCGGCGGGCCACGAACCAGCGGTTGGTGACGGTCGCGGCGAACGCCATCGCCATGGACCCGGTGCCGAGGCCGACGAGCAGCCCCCAATAGATCATCAACTGCCAGGAGGCCGTCATCCAGACGCTCGCCAGCGCCCCGGCCGCCACCATGGTCAGCGCGGTCGCCACGACCCGCCGGATGCCGAACCGGTCCATCAGCGCGGCGGCGAACGGGGCCGTCAGCCCGTACAGCGCCATGTCGATGGAGACCGCGAGCCCGATCTCGCCCCGCGACCAGCCGAACTCCGTGTGGAGCGGGTCGATCAGCAGGCCGGGCAGGGAGTTGAAGGCCGCGCCGCCGATGATCGTCACGAAGGTGACGGCGGCCACGATCCACGCCCGGTGGACGCGGGGGCGGCGGCGCGTCTCACGGGGCGGCCGTCGCCCGTCGTCTCGGGCAGCGCTCACGGTTGTCTGGGTCACGCGGACCAGCTTCCTGGCCTGCACCTTTCCGTACGAGTGGCCGGGAGGACACGGTTCGCAGGAATCGGGCCATGCCGTGGCCCGGGGCGCTGGAAGAAGTTCGGGAGAAGCGGCTCGCCCAGGACCTCCGGTTACGCTCTCAGCGCCTCCGGGCCCCCGTGTGGACGGCCCAGGCCGCCGCCGCGCCCGCCGCGTACCAGAACAGGTCCGGGGCGTTGAACGTCGAGCCGAGGACCAGCCGGGCGGCCGTGCTCCGCGCCGAGAGGTCGGCGGGCACCCCGGTGAGCTGGAGGAACTCGACCGCCCAGCTCAGGGCGAGTGCGGCGCCCGCCACCGCGACCGGCCGCGCGCGGGGCGCGCACAGGGCGGCCAGCGCGCAGAGCAGCACCGTGTAGAGCGCGCTCCCCGCGTACTTGGCGAAGGCGCCGTCGGCCCCGGCGCGTACGGCGAGGCCCGCGGCCACGGTGAGGACGGCCGCGGCCGCCGCCACCGCGCGGGCCCGGAGCGCGGAGGGCGGGCGGCGACGGACGTGTGCCGCCTCGGGAATGGACGCGGTCCCTGTCGGCTTCTCCATCACGTCAGTAATCTGTATCAGCTCATGGTCTATACCAGCCACCGGGTCCCCCGTGGTCGCCGAGGAGGCCTTCATGCCGCACCGCGTCGTCGTCCTGGCCCTCGACGGACTGCTCCCCTTCGAACTGGGTATTCCGCAGCGGATCTTCGGCCGCTCCGTCAGCATGGAGCCGGGCGGACCGAGCAAGCCTCTGTACAACGTCGTGACCTGCTCGGTCCGCCCGCCGGGGCCGGTCCGTACGGACGCGGACTTCTCCGTCCTCGTGGAGCACGGCCCGGAGCTGCTGGCCACCGCCGACACGGTCGTCGTCCCCGCCTCCTACGAGCTGGGCCCGGTATTCGAGGAGGGCAGGCTCACCGAGGACCTGGCGGCCGCGCTCGCCCGGGTCCGGCCCGGCACCCGGATGGTGTCCATCTGCACCGGCAGCTACGTCCTGGCCGCAGCCGGGTATCTCGACGGCCGACCCGCCACCACGCACTGGGCCTCCGCCGACCATTTCCAGCGGACGTTCCCGCAGGTCCGCGTCGACCCGGGCGTCCTGTTCATCGACGACGGGGACGTTCTCACCTCCGCCGGGGTCGCCGCCGGTATCGACCTGTGCCTGCACCTCGTGCGCCGCGACCACGGCGCGGCCGTCGCGAACGAGGTCGCCCGCCGCACGGTGGTCCCCCCGCACCGGGACGGCGGCCAGGCCCAGTACATCCACCGGCCCCTCCCCGAACCGCAGTTCGCGACCACCACCGCCGCCCGGGCCTGGGCGCTCGCCCGGCTGGAGCGGCCGATCCTGCTGCGGGACATGGCGGAGCAGGAGGCGATGAGCGTACGGACGTTCACCCGCCGCTTCCGCGAGGAGGTCGGGATCAGCCCCGGCCAGTGGCTCACGCAGCAGCGCGTTGAGCGGGCCCGCCACCTGCTGGAGTCGACGGACCTGTCGATCGACCAGGTCGCCCGGGACGCGGGCTTCGGCACGGCGACCTCCCTGCGCCAGCACCTCCAGGCGGCCCTGGGCGTGCCGCCGACGGTCTACCGGCGTACGTTCCGGGCCTCGGCGAACACCTAAGGGCTGCCCCTGCCGCCCTCGACGTTGGCGACCATCCTGCGCAGGACCTTGAGCGCGGCCACGTACTCCTCATCGCTGATGCCTTCGTGGACCACGGCACGCAGCTCGGTCGCCGGCTCGCGCAGTCCCACTCTGGCGGCCTCCCCGGCATCGGTGAGGTGCAGGCACTGCCCGGTACCGATCCACAGCCAGCCGCGGTGGACCAGCTGGTCGATGGTGCGCTCAACCTCGTGCGGTCCGTCCGCCACGGAGGTCAGCTGGGTGACGACCTCCTCGCGGCGCGGCGCCTCCGGCCAGGCGGTGTCCGGTCACCGCCCCGGACCGAGCCGGCGGATCAGAAGACCAGGACCCCCCGCGCCACCCTCCCGTGATGCGCGTCGTCAGCCGCCTTGGCGAAGTCCTCCACCGGGTACGTCTCCGTCACCAGCTCGTCCAGCAGCAGCCGGCCCTCCCGGTACAGGTCCGCGTACAGGGCGATGTCGCGCTGCGGCCGCGAGGAGCCGTAACGGCAGCCGAGGATCGACTTGTCCAGGTACATCGAGGAGACGACGAACGACGCCTCGGCACTCGCCGCCGGTACGCCCAACAGCACCGCCTGTCCGTGCCGGTCGAGCAGGTCGATCGCCTGCCGGATCAGCTCGGTGCGGCCGACGCACTCGAAGGCGTGGTCGGCGCCGGCGGGGAGGATGTCGCGTACGCCGTCGGCGCTCGTCAGGAAGTGTGTGGCGCCGAACTGCCGGGCCACCGCCTCCTTCGCCGGGTTGCTGTCGACGGCGACGACGGTGAGCGCACCCGCCAGCCGGGCCCCCTGGAGCACGTTGAGGCCGATACCGCCGGTGCCGATGACCACGACGCTGTCACCCCGGTCGACCTTCGCCCGGTTGAGTACGGCCCCGACACCGGTGAGGACCCCGCAGCCGATCAGGGCGGCGGAGGTGAGGGGCAGGTCGGCCGGGATCTTCACGGCCTGCACGGCACGCACCAACGTACGTTCCGCGAAAGCCGAGTTGGAGGCGAACTGGAAGAGTTCCTCGCCGGCGCGCGAGAACGGTCTTCCCGGGCGGCCGATCGCTCTCCTGCACATCGTCGGCCTGCCCCGGTCGCACTGGGCGCAGGCCCCGCAGTTGGCGAGGGTGGACAGCGCGACGTGATCACCGGGCCGTACGTGGCTGACGCCGGGGCCCACCGCCTCCACCACGCCCGCGCCCTCGTGGCCGAGCACGACGGGGACCGGAAAGGGGATCGTGCCGTCGATCACCGACAGGTCGCTGTGGCAGAGACCGGCGGCGGCCACCGCCACCAGGACCTCCCCCGGGCCCGGTTCGCGTATCTCCAGGTCGTCCACGACCTCGGTCCGTGTGCCGTCGAAGACGACGCCTCTCATCTCGGCTCCCTCGGTAGGCCGAGCACCCGCTCGGCGATGATGTTCCGCTGGATCTCGTCGGAGCCGCCGTAGATGGTGTCGGCCCGGGTGAAGAGGAACAGGTGCTGTGCGCCGGTGAGTTCGTAGGGGCGCGCCGGTAACCAGGGTCGCTGCCCGACGGCCCCCGCCTCGCCGCTCACCTCCACCGCCAGCTCGCCGAGCCGCTGGTGCCAGCCGCCCCACAGCAGCTTCGACACACTGGGCGCGCCCGGGTCGCCGGTGGCGCCCAGGGTGCGCAGGGCGTGCCGGCGCATGGTGACCAGCTCGGCCCACTGGCGTACGAGCCGGGCTCTGATGACCGGGTCCTCGGAGGCCCCGCTCGCCTCGGCGGCGCGCACGACGCCCTCCAGCTCGGCGGCGAACCCGATCTGCTGGGCCAGGGTGGAGACCCCCCGCTCCAGGGCGAGGAGGCCCATGGCGACCTGCCAGCCGTTGCCCTCCCCGCCGACCGCCTCGGCGGCCCGGGCCCCGTCGAAGAACACCTCGTTGAACTCGCTGGTCCCGGTCATCTGCCGGATCGGCCGTACGTCGATCCTGCCCGGCTGGTCCATGTCGACCAGGAGGAAGGAGAGGCCGTGGCGACGGGTGGAACCGGGTTCGGTGCGGGCGAGGACGAAGCACCAGTCGGCGTCCTGGGCGAGCGAGGTCCAGATCTTCTGCCCGGTCACGGCGTACCCGCCGGTCCCGTCCGGGGCGGCGACGGTCCGCACACCCGCGAGGTCGGACCCGGCGCCCGGTTCGCTGTACCCCTGGCACCACAGGGTCTCGCCCCGGGCGACGGGGGGCAGATGGCGGTGCTTCTGCTCCTCGGTGCCGTACGCGATGAGGGTCGGGGCGAGGAGGTTCTCCCCGATGTGGCCCATGCGGGCGGGGGCGGTGGAGCGGGCGTACTCCTCGGCCCAGACGACCTGTTGGGTGAGGGTGGCGCGGCGGTTGCCGTAGCCCTCGCCGTCCTCGCCGGGCCAGCCGAGCCCGATCCAGCCCGCCCGGCCCAGCTCGCGTTCCCACGCGCGGGGGGCGGGGGCGGGGGTGTGGGCGAGATGGGATTCCAGCCAGGCGCGGGCTTCGGTGCGGAAATCGTCGTCCTCGGACGTGAAGCGAAAGTCCATGCGTTCCTCCTGCTCGTCCCTGAGAGCTCCGTGCCCGGACCCCCGCTGCTCCGTCGCCGGAGAGGCCGCTGGTTCCGGCCCCGCTCCTCCATCGCCGGAGAGGCCGCTCGTTCCGGCCCGCTCCTCCGTCGGGCGGAGCCACGAGGGCGGTCATTGGTTCGGCCGGGACCCCGACCTCGCCGCCGCCGCCATCTCCTCCAGCCGCGCCAGCATCGGCATCGGGTCGGTGCCCACCGTCCCCGGGAGGAAGTCCGCGATCCGCTCCGGGGTCCAGGGGCCCTCCGCGTAACCGGCCCGCAGCTCCCTCGGCTGGGCCCAGACCGCGATCTTGGGGCCCGCGATCGTGTACACCTGGCCGGTGATCCTCTCCTCCCGCGCCCGGTCGCTGAGCAGGTAGACCACCAGCGCCGCCACGTCCTCCGGCTCGCCGATCTCCTTCAGCTCCATCGGGACCCCGGCGGACATCCGGGTCCGGGCGACCGGGGCGACCGCGTTCGCCGTCACGCCGTACTTGTGCAGGCCGAGCGCCGCACTGCGGACCAGCGAGATGACGCCGCCCTTGGCCGCGCTGTAGTTGGCCTGGGAGACGCTGCCCTGGTGGTTGCCGCTGGTGAAGCCGATCAGCGTGCCGCCGCCCTCCTGCTTGCGCATCACCGCCGAGGCCGCCCGGAAGACCGTGAACGTGCCCTTGAGGTGGGTGGCCAGGACCGGGTCCCACTCCTCCTCGGACATGTTGAACAGCATCCGCTCGCGCAGAATCCCGGCCACGCAGACCACCCCGTCGAGCCGGCCGTACTCCGCCAGCGCGGTGTCCACGATCCGCTGTCCGCCCGCCATCGTGGAGATGTCGTCGGCCACCGCGACCGCCTCGCCGCCCGCCGCCTCGATCTCCTTGACGACGGACCGGGCTATCTCGCTGGTCGGCTCGGAGCCCTCGACGGAGACGCCGTAGTCGTTGACGACGACCCGCGCCCCCTCCGCCGCCGCGGCGAGCGCGACCGCCCGCCCGATGCCCCGGCCGGCCCCCGTCACGGCGACCACCCTGCCTGCCAAGAAGTTCCCCATGCCCGGCCCCTTCCCGCGGTTTCTGACGGACCGTTAGATTTTATGGGCAGTCGGATACTCCGGCACAAGCCCCAGGAGGCCCCCATGTCCCTGCCCGCCGCGTTCCACGAGATCGCCGAGCGCGTGAACAACTGGGGCCGCTGGGGGGAGGAGGACGAGCGCGGGACGCTCAACCTGATCACCGACGCCGTCGTACGGGAGGCCGCAGCCACCGTCCGCACCGGCCGCCGGATACCGCTCGCCCTGCCGCTCCAGCAGGACGGGGTGCAGAGCGGGCTGATCCCGGGCCGGGTCAATCCGCTGCACACGATGGTCCAGATCAACCAGGAGATCTTCGGCCCCGGCACGGTCGCCACCAGCGACGACGCCGTCACGATGGGGCTCCAGGCCGCGACCCACTGGGACGCCCTCACCCACGCCTCGCACAGCGGGAAGATCTACAACGGCCGCCCGGCGGACACGATCACGGCGCACGCCGGAGCGCGGTTCTCGTCAATCGCCGCCGTGGGCCACCTCGTCTCGCGCGGCGTACTTCTTGATGTCGCGCGCGCCCGGGGCGTGGACCGGCTGCCGGGCGATCACGCCGTCACGCCGGAGGACCTGTCGGCGGCGGAGGAGTTCGGAGGCGCACGGGTACGGGCCGGGGACGTCGTGCTCGTACGGACCGGGCAGGTGCAGGTGGCGCTGGCCGGGGACCGGCACGCGTACGGCTATCCGTCACCGGGGCTCTCCGTGCACACGCCCGAGTGGTTCCACGCGCGGGATGTGGCCGCCGTCGCCAACGACACCCTGACCTTCGAGATCTTTCCGCCGGAGATCGAGGACCTGTGGATGCCGGTGCACGCCCTGCACCTGGTGGAGATGGGCATGCTCCAGGGCCAGAACTGGAACCTGGAGGCGCTGTCCACCGCCTGTGCGGAGGAGGGACGGTGCGCGTTCCTGCTCACGGCCACGCCGGAGCCGTTCACCGGGGCCACCGGCTCTCCGGTCGCCCCGGTCGCGGTCCTGTGAGCGGCCCTCGACGCGGAACGGGCCCCGGCGGACAGGCCGCTGACCTCAGCCTTCAGGCCTCAGGCCAGGCCGGTGGTGAGCGGTCCCGACGGGAAAGCCGCGGTCCTCAGGCCAGGTTGGTGAAGACGCACGTGGGCGGCTCGCACGTCTCGCCGCCCTGGATGACCACCGTGGGCGTCTCCTGGGGTCGCACCGGCGCGCTCCGGTCGACCTCGCACCAGATCTGCTTCCCGGCGCCCTCCGGCTGCCAGCCCCAGCGGTCCGCGAGGCCGTCCACCAGCTCCAGGCCCCGGCCGTTGGTGTCGTCGCCCTCCGCGTGACGCTGGAGCGGCGGGCGGTCGCTGGCGTCCGCGACCTCCACCCGGACCGTGCCGCCCGCCCCGGAGGCTTCGGTCCCGCCGAACAGCATCCGCAGCACAGCCGGGCAGCCCGTGTGGACGACCGCGTTGGTGACCAGCTCCGAGATCAGCAGGATGAGCGTTTCGGCGAGCGGCTCGTCATCGCCTATCCCGGAACCGACCAGGCGCGACCGCGCCCACTTACGGGCCCGCCCCACCTCTGCGGGATCCGGACCGACCTCCAGCTGAACCTGAAGCACCTGCACCGCTCACACCATCCGAACCGGCGGACACATCGCCTCGCGCCTTCTCAGGGTCACGGAACGTGATTCCCTTACGCGACAGCATGGTTGACGTACAGTCACCGCAACAAGCGCTTCGGGCATATTCCAGCGCGAAGGAGTACGCGTGGTGCATACTGTGCGACGCACGCTGCGGGGAGTCGAACAGGAGCGCGCAGAGACCGCGAGAATCGCTTCCCGGGCAGGCCCGGCGCATCTCCGGCAAGAGCCCTCGCCCCGGACCGGAGCCGCCGCACAGGCCGCCCCCGGATCGCCCGGTTCCAGAACCACTCGCATCCCACGGAGCGTACCCGAGCCGGACCCCGACTCCACCCGGTGACGAATCACGCAAAGGACACAAGCCGGTATCGACGCCGACCGGCTGCACTGAGTCACCCTCCACCCCCGGCTTCCACGCCTGCGCGACCGTACGCCGCCGAGCTGCCGGGAAGCGGCCCTGCGGCCCCCAGATCGGCGGCGAGCAGCTCCTCGGCCGCCGCCCCGCCGAGCCAGCACGCGGACCGCAGCCAGGCCCGTTTGAGGTGGAGGTGAACATCTGCCTCCCAGGTGAAGCCCATTCCGCCATGGATCTGGAGGCAGTCGCGGGCGTTGCGGACGGCCGCCTCGTCGGCGAGCAGCTTGGCCGCCGCGATCTCCACCGGATCGCCGGTGACCGCTGCCGCGTACACGGCGGCGCGGGCCGGTTCGGTGCGGGCGAGCATGTCGGCGCAGAGATGTTTGACCGCCTGGAACGATCCGATGGGCGATCCGAACTGCTCGCGCTCCCCGGCGTGTTGAACGGCCGCCTCGGTGGTCCGGGCGGCGCTGCCGAGCTGTTCGGCGGCGGTCAGCAGCGCGGCCTCGCACCGGAACCGCTCCGAGTGCGCCGTGGTGCGCTCCGCCGACGGCATCCGGTGCAGCGGCGTGAGCGGGTCCATCGACCGTACGGGCCGGGCGGCGGCCGCACAGGCGCGCAGCGCCTCCCCGGCGAGCGCCCCCGCGCCCGCCAGCACCGCGTCCGCCTCCCCCAGGTGCGCCACCGGCAGCCGCCCGTCCGCCGCCGTCACCACCGCCTCGCCCTCCGCGGCCCCCTTCACCAGGCCCGCCGCGAGGTGGGTGGCGACCAGCGGGCCCGGCAGCAGTGCCCGGCCCGCCTCCTCGAAGAGCAGCACGGCTTCCGGGAGTCCGAGCCCCACCCCGCCCTCCGCCTCCGGGAGCCGCAGCGCGAAGAACCCGGCCGCGCCCAGCTCCCGCCACAGGCCCCGGTCCACCGCCCCGCCCCGCTCCACCGCCGCCCGCAGCCGGTCCCGGTCGAACACCGCCCCGAGCAGGTCGCGCATCCCGGACCGCAGGGCCCGCTGGTCGTCCGAGAGCTGGAAGTCCACGGTGGTCAGCGCCCCTTCGGCAGGCCGAGGATGCGCTCGGCGACGATGTTCCGCTGGATCTGCGAGGTGCCCGCCGCGATCGTGTACGAGAGGGAGGAGAGCCGGTCCAGGACCCATTCCCGGTCCATGTCGAACGCGTCAGCGCCCAGCACCTCCGCCGCCGCCTCGTACAGCTCCTGGCGGACCCCGGAGTAGCGCAGCTTGAAGACCGAGCCGCCGATACCCGGGACCCCGCCCGTGCGCTGGGACTCGCTGACGTTCCACTCGGTGAGCCGCCACAGGGACCGCAGCTCGGCGTTCAACCGGCCCAGCCTCCGCCGCAGCACCGGGTCGTCCCAGCGCCCGTTGGACCGGGCCTCGTCGGCGAGCACGTCCAGGGTGCGGCGGCAGGCCACGACCTCGCCGACGAAGGCCGTACCGCGTTCGAAGGAGAGGGTGACCATGGTGACCCGCCAGCCGTCGTTCTCGGCCCCGACCCGGTTGCGTACCGGCACCCTGACCTCGTCGAGGAACATCTCCGCGAACTCCGTGGACCCCGCCAGGGTCCGCAGCGGGCGGACCGTGATGCCGGGCGCGTCCATCGGCATCGCGAGCCAGCTGATCCCCCGGTGCTTCGGCGCCTTCGGGTCCGTACGCACGAGCAGTTCGCACCAGTCGGCGACCTCCGCGTGCGAGGTCCAGATCTTGCTGCCGCTGATCACGTAGTCGTCGCCGTCGCGCACCGCCCGCGTCCGCAGTGCGGCCAGGTCGGACCCCGCGTCCGGCTCGCTGAACCCCTGGCACCAGACCTCGTCGCCGCGCAGCACCGGGGGCAGCCAGCGGGCCCGCTGCTCGGCCGTGCCCTCGGCGGCGACGGTTGGCCCGGCGTGCAGCAGCCCGACGAAGTTCGCCCCGACATAGGGCGCTCCGGCCTTCTCCGTCTCCTCCAGGAAGATCAGGTGCTGGGTCGGGGTCGCACCCCGCCCGCCCGCGTCGACCGGCCAGTGCAGGCCCGCGTACCCGGCGTCGTACAGCATCCGCTGCCAGGTCGTGTCGTACGCCCGGCGCGCGGGCCAGTCGTCGGGCGAGGGCTTGGCGGGCAGGCCGGGGAGCACGGCCGCCAGCCACTCCCGCAGCCGCCCCCGGAACTCCTCCTCGGCCTTCGTGTACGCGAGATCCACGGTTCCGCCGCCTACTTGTCCAGGTCCAGGCCGAGCATCCGGATGGCGTTTCCGCGCATCAGTTTGTAGACGGTCTCCTCGTCCAGTCCCTTGACGTGGTCGAGCGCGACCTCCTTGGTGTGCGGGAAGGTCGAGTCCACGTGCGGGTAATCGGTCTCGAAGGTGGCGTTGTCCCGCCCGACGACGTCGAGCGCGGAGATGCCGTGCTTGTCGCGGAAGAAGCAGCAGAACATCTGCCGGTAGTAGTACGTGGACGGCGGCTCGGGGATCAGATCGCGCACCCCGCCCCAGGCCCGGTGCTCCTCCCACACGTCGTCGGCGCGCTCCAGGGCGTACGGTATCCACCCCATCTGGCCCTCGCTGTAAGCCAGTTTCAGCGTCGGGAACTTCACCAGCACCCCGCTGAAGAGGAAGTCCATCATCGAGGCCATCGCGTTGTTGAAGGAGAGCGAGGCCTGCACGGCCGGGGGCGCGTCCGGGGAGGCCGCGGGCATCTGGGAGCTGGACCCGATGTGCATGTTGACGACCGTGCCGGTCTCCTGGCAGACCGCGAAGAACGGGTCCCAGTAGCCGGTGTGGATGGACGGGAGCCCCAGGTGGGTGGGGATCTCGGAGAAGGTGACCGCCCGTACGCCCCGCGCCGCGTTCCGCTTGATCTCCGCCACCGCGAGGCCGATGTCCCAGAGCGGGATGATGCAGAGCGGGATGAGGCGTCCGCCGCTGTCGCCGCACCACTCCTCGACCATCCAGTCGTTGTAGGCGCGTACGCAGGCGAGGGCGACCTCCTTGTCGTGCGCCTCGGCGAAGGTCTGCCCGCAGAAGCGCGGGAAGGTCGGGAAGCAGAGGGAGGCCTCGACGTGGTTGAGGTCCATGTCCTTGAGCCGTTCGGCCGGGTCCCAGCAGCCGGGGCGCATCTCGGCCCGGGTGATTCCCTCCAGGGTCATGTCGTCGCGGTCGAAGCCGACGGCGGCGATGTTCCGCTTGTACGGGAACTTCAGGTCCTCGTAGATCCACCAGTCGGCCGGCGGCCCGTCCGGGTCCATCGTGATGACGTACTTCCCGCCCGTGTACGCCAGCTCCCCGATGCCCGCCGTCAGCGGCTGCGGCCCCCGCTCGCGGTACTTCGCGGGGAGCCAGGCGGCGAAGAGGTGCGCGGGCTCGATCACATGGTCGTCGACGCTGACGATCCGAGGCAGTTCCGTGTCCGTCATGGTGTGCCGTCCCCTCCGCGCACCCGGCGCACCCGTCGGGTTCCCGGGAGCGGGCGCCATTTCTGATGGTCCGTCAGATTCGATTGCGGCCATCAGGCTAGCCCCGCACCCCTGGACCGACAAGGCACGGAGCCCTACGCTCTCCGCATTATCTGACTATCCGTCAGCCCGGAGGGATCCCTGTGACCGCCGTGAACGACGTGACCGCGACCGCCCACGCGCTGGGCGCGTCCCGCACCTTCTGGGAGCTGATCGAGGCGCGCGCCGCCCTCACCCCCGACCGCCCGGTCCTGCTCCAGGAGGACCGGTCCCTGACCTTCGGCGGGCTGCGGGACCGCGCCGAGCGCGTGGCCGCCGGACTGTACGGGATGGGCGTGCGGGCGGGCAGCGTGGTCGCCTGGCAGCTGCCGACCCGGCTGGAGACGGCCCTGCTCTCCTTCGCCCTGACCCGGCTCGGGGCCGTACAGACCCCGGTCATCCCGTTCTACCGGGACCGCGAAGTGCGGTTCGCCCTCAGGGAGTCGGGGGCAGCGTTCTTCGCCGTGCCGGGCGTCCGGCGCGGCTTCGACCACACCGCGATGGCCGAGCGGATCGCCGGGGAACTGGCCGACCCGCCGCGCGTCTTCGAGGCGTACGACACCCTCCCCGACGGCGATCCGGCCGTGCTGCCGCCCCCGCCCGGACCGGAGACGGGCGAGGAGATCCGCTGGATCTACTGGACCTCGGGCACCACCTCCGACCCCAAGGGCGTCCTGCACACCGACCGTTCCCTGATCGCGGGCGGCTCCTGCCTCGCCCACGCCCTGAGGCTGTCGGCGGACGACGTGGGCTCGATGGCGTTCCCGTACGCGCATGTCGCCGGGCCCGACTACACGGTGATGCTGCTGCTGTACGGGTTCCCGGCGGTGATGTTCGAGCAGTTCGCGCTGCCGGACGCGCTGGCGGAGTACCGGCGCCACGGGGTGACCGTGGCGGGCGGGTCGACCGCGTTCTACGCGATGTTCCTGGCCGAGCAGCGCAAGGCGCCGGACCGGCCGCTCATCCCGTCGCTGCGGCTGCTCGCGGGCGGCGGGGCGCCGAAGCCGCCGGAGGTGTACCACGCGGTGGTACGGGAGATGGGCGTCCAGCTCACCCACGGGTACGGCATGACCGAGGTCCCGATGATCACCATGGGAGCGCCGGACGACACCCCGGAGAACCTGGCCCTGACCGAGGGGCGGCCGCCGGAGGGGATGGAGATCCGGATCGCCGACGAGCACGGCAAGCCGCTCCCGTACGGAAGCGAGGGCGAGGTGCGGCTGCGTGGGGAGGCGGTCTGCCGGGGATATCTCGACGCCGCCGCCTCCGCCGCGGCCTTCGACGCCGAGGGGTTCCTGATCACCGGGGACCTGGGGCGGCTCCAGGAGAGCGGGCACCTCACGCTCACCGGGCGGCTCAAGGACATCATCATCCGCAAGGGCGAGAACATCTCCGCCAAGGAGATCGAGGACCTGCTGCACATCCACCCGGGCGTGGCCGACGCGGCGGTCATCGGGCTCCCGGACGCGGAGCGCGGCGAACGGGTCTGCGCGGTGGTCGAACAGCCGCCCGGCGCCCCGCCCCTGACGCTCGCCGAACTCTCCGCCCATCTGCGGGGCGCGGGGCTCTCCGTCCACAAGCTGCCCGAGCAGCTGGAGGTGCTCGACGCGCTGCCCCGCAACGAGACGCTGCGCAAGGTGCTCAAATACCGGCTGCGGGAACGGTTCGGCGGGTGAGGAGAGGCGTGACGGGGCGGCGCACCGCCCCCGTCACGCCCGGAACGCCTACGCGTCCGGCTCGATCACCGTGAAGTACGCGGCGAACGCCGCCATCACGTCACTTTCCGCGATCTGCCCGTCCCGGTCCGTGTCCAGGCTCTGGGCCGCGATGCCCGCGATCTCGTCGCCCGCCCCGAGCACCCGGAGCGCCCGCTCCACCGCCGCCACCGACGCTCTGCCGCCGTTGTCGCTGTCCGCGACGGCGATGGCCGCCCGCAGGAAGGGCCGGGCGATCTCCGCGAACCTTTCCGGATTGTCCCGGAGCCGCTTCACCGCCCCGCCCACGAACTCCTCACGGGTGACCCGCTGGTCCCCGTCCACATCGGCGATCCCCGCCATGCCCTGCCAGAAGGCCTCGGCACCGGTGTAGAGCGCCTGGCCCTTGTCGCAGCGGGCCGTCGTACCGAACTCGGTGAGCAGACGGGCGGCTGCGGCGTTGAAATCGGCGCGATCGATGTAGCCGTTGCCGTCCTGGTCGAAGGCGGCGAAGCGGTGCGCGATCTTTCGCTCGTACTCTGCGCTGTCCATGCGGGGAGCGTACGACG
Organism: Streptomyces durocortorensis; assembly: GCF_031760065.1. Taxonomy (NCBI): domain Bacteria; kingdom Bacillati; phylum Actinomycetota; class Actinomycetes; order Kitasatosporales; family Streptomycetaceae; genus Streptomyces; species Streptomyces sp. C11-1. The sequence continues at coordinate 4,320,872 of NZ_CP134500.1, read as the reverse complement.
CCCGGGGCCTTCACGTGTCACCGAGAAGCTGTTCCTGTGTGACAACCTCGCATCGGCCAGTGGCCGGGCTTGCAGGACACCGGCGGAGACGCTGATGAGACCGTGCCTGGTCCACGACAGGTGATCGCCCACTTACCCACTGTTCCTGTTAGTTGAAGTGCACAACTTGAGCTTGCTTGATCAGTTGAGCGGCCACTGAGCCGTCTCCGACCTGACGGGTGGTTGGACGGACGACCCCGGCAGTGGGCATGAAGAAGCCCCCTGGCAGACAGGCCCACGACCAGGATCACCCGTCCGCCAGGAGGCTTCGCGCGCTTGTCCGAGGCGATGCCGGCCGATGAAGGCCGCCCCTGTGCGCGCCTTGGGGTGCAGCGCAGGGGCGGCCGGATCGGGTGTCAGCGCAGGGCTTGGGCGACGCGCTGTCGGAGGGTCCGGTCGCCGATGGTGTCGGCGTCGCGCCAGGCGGGGGACTGTCAAACGAGCGGTGTATCTCGGGTTGTTGAGGGTTACTGGCGTGCTGCGGAGAGTCGGCCGTCGAAGGTGATGTCGAAGGCGTTCAGAGCGGTTCTCCAGCGCATGGTCCACCGGGCCTGGCCCTTGCCGGTCGGGTCGAGCGACATGATTGCCATGTAGACGCACTTAAGGACGGTCTCGACCGCGTCAGGAAGCCCTTTCAGCCCGTCGCGGACGAGCATGAGGACGTCGTTCACACCGCGGTTCTTGATCTCGGTGAGGATGTGCGTCCCGTGCTTGGCGCCCTCGCCGCCGTCGCCGGCCCACAGCCCGAGAATGTCCCGCCGGCCCTCGACGGTGACGGCCAGGGCCACGTAGATGGGCCGGTTGGCGACCGCGCCGTCGCGGATCTTTACGTGGATGGCGTCGATGAAGACCACCGGGTAGACGGCGTCCAGGGGCCGGTTCTGCCATTCGGCCATGCCTTCGAGGACCTTGCCGGTGATCGTGGAGATCGTCTGGCGCGACACGTCGGCGCCATAGACCTCGGCCAGGTGGGCCTGGACCTCGCCGGTGGTCAGGCCCTTCGCCGCGAGTGAGATGACCATCTCGTCGACGCCGGACAAACGCTTCTGGCGCTTCTTGACGATCTTCGGTTCGAAGGAGCCCTCGCGGTCGCGGGGCACGGCTATCTCCACCAGGCCCACGTCGGTCAGAACGGTCTTGGCGCGGGTGCCGTTGCGGGAGTTGCCGCCGTTCTTCCCCACCGGATCGTGCTTGTCATAGCCGACGTGATCGGTGATCTCGCCCTCCAGGGCCGACTCCAGGAGCCGTTTGGTCAGCTGCTGGAGCAGCCCGCCCTCGCCGGTCAGCTGCAGGCCCTCCGCCTGAGCCCGGCCCACCAACTCGTCGATCAGCCGGTCGTCCACAGACTTCGACGGCAACGTCTCAGACGGCTCGACGGGCTCGGCCTTGGTCACGTTGTTGCTGGTCATCGATGCATCTTCCATGATCGGGAGTTACACCGAACGTTTTACAGTCCCCATAGAGACCCCCAAACCAGATACTTCACCCACCCACCGTGAGGTCAGGTCGAAGTGCTCGGCGCACCGATTTGCGTAACGTCGCGAGGTCGACGGGGTGGCGGACCGCGGCGGCAGCCTGACAGGAGGCCAGGAGCGCCTTCAACGTACGGGGGGCCATGCCCGGCAGGACGAACGGCGATGAATGCGTGGCCATATACATGCCGACGACCCGGGCGGCCTCGTCCGTAAGGATCACGACCTCCGCGCTCTCGCTGCCCGGGCGCCCAATCTGGGAGGGATAGTCGGCGCAGCCCTTCAGACACCAGGATCGCTGGGCAGCGCAGAGGTCCATCGCGGTCATCCCGGCCAACAGCAGCACGGCGGCAGCCTTCAGTCTGAGCTGTGTACCAGGAATGGCGTGCACGGAAGCATTCAGACGGCGGAGCTCTGCGGCGGTGAGGTAGCTGTAGGTGCCCATGGGTCGGCCCTTCCCCGAACTGCTGGCGGGGAGGCAGGCACCCAGCGAGAAGGGGCCGGCATCAGAGTGGAGAGTTCATACCATCCCTGGATACAGACCGGTGGTGCGTTCCGATACAGCGTGCAGAAGCAAGTCGTAGTGAATGGTAGTGAGCGAGAGCGCACTTTGCAGCTCGGTTAGGTAAATTCGCGCCATTGACTAAGCGGGCCGTGGGGGGTCTTAATTGATCGAGTCCGAAGGTCTCTAGGGCGTTCGGGACTCCGTGTCTCTGGTGCGCCCACTCCCGCCACGGGGCCAGTCCCATCCGATGGCCTACCCCGCAGAACGGGAAGAGGGCCGGGGACATTTCGCACGACCGACGGTGCAGCGCGCAAGCAGCGTGCCCCTTCGATGCCTTCCGCACCTCCTCGGCCGCCTTCGACGTGCTGCCCTTTGAGTAAAGGAAGAAGTCAGATGATCCGCCGGTCAAGCGGACGTTCCGTCATGCGTAAAGCGAGGATGGCCACCTACATGACGGGCGACTCCCTCGGTTACGCCCTGTTCGCCACACGCTGGCTTCAGGCGCCACTCTACCTTGGGCTCGTGATCGCCCAAGGCGTATATGTGTATCAGTTCTTCCAAGAACTGCTCACACTCATCGAAAGAGTCGCCTCAGGGCACGTGGAGGACAGCTACATCATGCTGTCTGTGCTCAAACTGATCGACGTCGTCATGATCGCAAACCTGCTGATCATGGTGATTGTCGGCGGGTACGAGACGTTCGTCTCACGCATCATCCTGCATGACCACCGGGACCGTCCGGAATGGATGTCCCACGTCAACTCGAACATCCTGAAGGTCAAGTTGGCGATCGCGATCGTGGGCATCTCCTCCATTCATCTCCTGCAGGAATTCGTCAACATGCGGGAGACCCCCTCGAAGGACCTCATGTGGGGGACGATCATCCATCTCGCTTTCATCGTCTCCGCGCTGGCCCTGGCCTATATAGCCGGCCCCATGGGCCCTCACGATGCGGGTACTCACCCGCAGTCGGGCGACGAAGACCACATGCGTGAGGCGTTCCCCGCCACCTCGACAACCAGCGACCACATCCGCAGGTCGCCCTCGAACCCCCCATCCAGCCCGAACTGAAGGAGAGTTCTGTGAAGATCACGGCGATAGAGAACTGCTGGGAACAGCACCTGGCCGACATCGGCCTGACCGTCCAGGCGGACCCGGCGGTGGCCGGGCAGGCCCTGGTCTCCACCGGCGGCAAGGAGCCCGTGCGCCTGCGCATCGCAGGGAGCTCGCCTCTCCGTATGGACCAGGAGTCGGCAGTCCAGGCGGCCACCGGGCTGATGCACATGTACGGCCTGCGTGAAGGCGCCGGGCCACGCCGACTGGGCCTGCCCTACGCCTCGGTGAACACGGCCGTCATGGCCGCGCAGGGCATCTATGCCTCCCTCATCGGCCAGGCAAGGGGTTCCACCCGTGGCTCCACGCTGACGATGAACCCCGGCGCCGGGGTCCTCCTCGGCCAGTCCCACCACGTCGAACTCGCAGAGGAGGGAACGGACGTCGAAGCCTACGGCACTGGTGAGCCACCACCGTTCCGTACCCAGGACGGCCACCTCATCGAGATCGAGACGCTGAAGCCCGAGCGTTGGGACGCGTTCTGGCGGCGCCTCGGTGCGGACCGAAGGGACGTCGGCCGGGCGTGGCGGGCCCACGAGGCCCGGCAGTGGACAGCGTGTTTCCGGGCACCGGAGTCCCTCCACCGGGCGGCCCTCCGTCCACTCGCCTACATCCAGGCCGTGGCGGAGCGTGAAGGCGTCTGCATCATGCAGTTGGACGGCGGCATCGCGGACCAGCTGACCGAGCCCTGGGTAAATGCCCCGTCCCCGACGCGCCGCCGGGCAATGCCGCACAGAGAGTCGCGGATCTCCCCGAAGTGGCTTCCACTCTACGGAATGACAGTGGTGGAGGCGTCTCACTTCCTCCAGGGCCCGTACGCCGGCCGTGTCCTCGCCCTGCTGGGGGCACAGGTCATCCGCCTGGAACCTCCGGCAGGGGATCCGGCCCGCGGGATCGAACCAGTCGTCAACGGGTGCTCGGTCTCCTTCCGGGCCCTGCACCGCGGCAAGGCGACTCTCAACGTCGACCTGACGAACACTCACGACCGCCACCTAGTCCACGAGCTGATCGCGGACGCGGACGTCTTCGTGACGAACTGGTCGCCAGGGTTGCTCGGGCGTACGCACCTCGACTACACAACCCTGCACCACGTCAACCCCTCGCTCGTCTACGGACAGGCATCCGGTGGGATGCCCGACACGGAGGGGTGGCCCCACACTGCCACCGACTGGTCCATCCAGGCCGCTTCGGGTATGGCGCGCGCGTTGCGGCCGGAGGAAGAGGACCCGGCGGTCTCCCAGATGACACTCCTGGACCCGCTCGGCGGGATGCTCTGTGCCGAAGGGGTCCTGGCAGCGCTGCTGCACCGGGAGGACAGCGGCCAGGGCGGGCTGGTCGAAACATCGCTGCGGCACGCGGCACGGTTGCTCATGAGCTTCCCGTACGTCAGGGGCGGCCCGCTCTTTCACCCGCTGCCGACCAAGGACGGCTACCTGGCGGTGGACGACAGCCCGCAGCTGCGCGCACTCCTGGACATGAGCGAGTCGTCCGACCGCCTGGCCTTCACCCAGGTCCTCGCCTCGAAGCCAGCCGCCGAGTGGGAGAAGGAGCTGACGGAGGCCGGTGCGGTCGCCACACACGCCCGGTCAATGGCAGAGGTGCTGTGCGACCCGCCCGACACGAACTGGCTGCGCTTCCACCGGGGCATCCAGGCCGAACTCCCCTGGAGGATGTCATGAGCGAAATAGCGGGTGGGACTCCGGCTCCGGACTCCTCCTACTGGGCGGCCGACCGCTACCAGCACATCGCCAACCGGCTGATGCCGATCAGCACAGCCATGTGCGACCTCGCCAAGCTGCGCGCCAATGAGCTGGTCCTGGACGTGGGTTGCTCCACGGGGAACGCCTCCCTGACCGCGGCGCGCCGCCAGTGCAAGACGACGGGGATCGATCTGGACCCCGGAATGCTCGCCGTCGCCGCACGCCGGGCCGAGACGGAGATGCTGGCCGTCACCTTCCGCCGGGCCGACATGCAGAGACTGCCGTTCTCCGACGAGAGCTTCGACGCGGTCCTCTCCGCCTACGCGGCAATGTTCGCGGAGGACGCGCGCGCGACGGTGGCCGAGCTGCTGCGTGTCTGCCGGCCCAACGGCAGGATCGTGCTCGCGCACTGGGATCCCGATTCGGTGATCACGGGCATGTTCGCTCTTCTGAACGCGTACTGCCCGGATGTCGACGACGGGACCGACGTGGCTTCGCGGTGGGGTACCGCCGACGGGCTCTCGGAACTGTTCGGGGCCAACGCGACGATCTATACCCGCCCCAGGCACATCCATGTGGAAGCCGTCAGCGCGAAGCACTGGGCCGAGAACATCTGCCTGAACTTCGGCCCCGCCCGCCAGACGCTGGCCGCCGTGGACGCGGACACCGGCAGACAGGTCCGGCACGAACTGGCCGAGCTGTTCCACCGGTACGACGAGACCGACACTCCAGGGGTGGCGAGGATACGCGTCGACTACCTCGAAGGTATGGTGACTCCGATCCGCAGAACGTACGTCAAAGCCGCCCCGTCGGCGCAGGGTAGTCGGCCGGGCATCTGATGGACACCCGACCGGGGGCACCGGTCGGGGTTCCGATCTCGCCGACGGACCAGCACGCCGCACGGACACCGAGCCGGACCAGTGAGCTACTTCGAGTTGGCCACCGATCGGGTGACGGGCCGTGAAGCGCAACGGACGAGGCCCCCGGGCTGTTGATCGAGATGTCTGACGTCTCAACCACGCTGCTCAGGGGCCTCGTTGGTCATCTATCCTGCCGCACTCGACCTGCCTCACGCACTCGTGGAGTGGGTCACCATGCTCATCGTCACCCGTGAGGGCGACCGGCGCTGCAAGCTCCGCCCGTCCCAGCGCGCGATAGTGGCACTGGTGTACCTGCGCGAACACACCACCCTGGCGAAGATCGCTGCCGCGTTCGGAATCAGCGAGTCCACCGCCCACGCCTACACCAGCGCGGTCATCCACCTGCTCGCCGAACGAGCGCCCGGCCTGCTGAAAGTCCTTCGCGAGGCCGACCCCGACTTCGTTCTGCTGGACGGCACCCTGGCCGAGTGCGACCGGGTCGGCGACGGCCGGGCCGACTACTCCCACAAGCATCGCCGGCACGGAGTGAACGTGCAGGTGGTCACCGATCCGGACGGTCGGGCTGCTGTGGCTCTCACCCGCCCTGCCGGGCCGAACCCATGACCTCACCGCCGTCTCCACCGCATCATCCGCATCTGCGAGCGCCAGGGCGTCCCCATCCTGGCCGATCTCGCCTACCAGGGCGGCGGCCCTTGGCTGACCATGGGCATCAAACGCAGGCCCCTGCAGGAACTCACCCCGACCGAGAAGACCCTCAACCGGGCCCTGGCCGCGGCACGGGCACCAGTCGAACGCGGCGTCGCCCGCTTGAAGTCCTGGCGGATCTTCCGCAGATCCAGATGCAGTCCGAACCGCATGACGTCAATCGCCAAAGCCGTCCTCACTCTGGAGCGGCAACGCTGAAGAAGCTCAGTGCTGGATCAGGCCGCCGACCGAAACAGGAGCGACGTGGCCGCTCGCCGGAAGCGTGTGTGCCAGTGCGAGGCCGATGTCGACCAGAGATGACCGGCGCAGTCTGGGGACGTGGGGGACTGGAGTCCAGACTGACTCGGCGATTTCGCCGTTCGGTTCCGGCCGGAGTTGGCCGCCCGTGATGCGAACCTGATAAAAGATGCCGACGTTCTGATGCTCTGATCCACCGGGAATGGCACGTTCGGCTGCAGGGATCACCCTGGAGTCAACGCCCAGCAGGCGTTCGACCACCGCGTCGCAGCCGGTCTCCTCAGCGACCTCCCGGATCACCGCGTCGAACGGATCCTCCGCGTGCTCGACCCTGCCCCCCGGAAGCGTCCAGTTACTCTCGCCCTCCGGCGGCACGTGGCGGGCGAGCAGGACTCGCCCGCCCTCGATACACACGGCATATGCCGCCAGCCGAAAACTCATCCCCCGCACCTCCCCCCGAACTCTATCCCGCCGCCGACTGGGAGTACTTCTACGTCGCTCCTTCCAGACCGCTGTGCTGGCTGCCGAATAGCGCAGGGTTGGAACACTGTCTCTTCCCCAGTCGGGCTGGTGCGTCACCGTGGTGACGGCGTCGGCGGGAATGCCCGTCTCCTCGGTGAGCTCCCGCAGGGCCGCCTCCAGCAGTGTGTCGTCCACGCTTTCCAGGTGGCCGCCGGGCAGGAGCCACTTGTCCAGGGCGAGGTGGTGGATGTGAAGGATGCGCCCGTTCGGTCCGGAGAGGATCGCGCCGGCGGTCGCGTGGCCGCGGAACTCGCTGCGGACGGTGAGGTCGGCGCCGGAGTCCAGGAGGTCCAGGACCGGTGCGAGGCCGGGCTTCTCCTCGGGGTGTTCGTCGAGGTAGTCGGTCAGGGTGGCGCGGAGGTGGGATTCAGGGATGGGCAAGTCGATCACCTATTGAAGTAGGAGAGCCAGGTCGCCGCGATCGCGGCTCGGTCGGCCGCGGAGACCTCGTGCATGCCGGGGTCGAGGTCTCCGCGGGTGAGCATCCTGATCCCGGCGAGGATCTCGGCCTGGACCAGGAAGATGAACGGCCCAACGCTGGCGCCGTGCAGGAAGTTCACGGCGTTGCCGCCGTTCGCCAGATAGAAGTAATGGCCGGTGGTCTGGTAGCCGGTGACGTGGTCGCCGACCATCGTGCGCGTGTAGACGTTCGGCAGTCCGGCAAGGTCGAGTTCGTCCTCACTGCTGGTGACGGTGGCGATGTAGGCGCCGTTGCGAAGGTGCGGGAAGTCCTCACCTTGGAGGGAGACCGCGCCGGTCGCGCAGAGCACCAGCCCGGCCCCGGTCAGTGCGCTCTCACGGTCGCGGGCGACGGCGAAGCCCTGGGAGAGGGCCTGGGTGCGGCGGACGGGGTCGATGTCGAAGACGGTGACCTGGACCCCCTTGGCGTGCAGTAGCCGGGCGATGCTGGAGCCGAGTTTGCCGAAGCCGATGACCAGGGCGGGCCGTCCGTGCAGGATGTCGCCGCGTCCGCGCATGACGGCCTCGGTGGAGAAGACCACGGACTGGCCGACGAGGAAGTCCTCGGGGCCCTTCAGCGGCGAGCGGGCGACCGAGATGACCGGGCAGGGCAGCTTGTCGAGGCCCTCGTAACGGCGGTGGCCGTTCTCGGTGTCCTCGATCACCCCGGCGATCTGGCCGGAGAAGCGTCCGTGGAGGTCGGTGAGGGTCGGGGCGAAGTAGCCGCCGACGTCCAGCAGTGCGACCGGCTCGCCGGCGGCCCGGGACTCGAAGTAGTCCAGGGCGGTGTCGGTCTCGGCGAACAGTTCGCGGGTGAGGGTGTCGACCGGGAAGGTCTGCTCGACCTCGCGCTGGGCGGCCGGGCTGATGGACTTCGGCTTGGGCAGCACCGCCCGCAGCCTGGAGAGGGAGGCGACCGCGCGGACGAAGCCGGGCCGCTCGGGCAGCAGGTGGGTGACCAGGAACGACGCGGCCTGCTCGGCGGGGCGAACTGGGCGGCGATCTTGGCGAAGTAGGCCTCCACCCGGGCGCGTTCGAAGGATTCCATGGCAGTTCCCTCTCGGTGAGAGTGTGGGCCGTGCATGGGGAGGCTGGTGGTTCAGGTGGTGTGGGTGAGGCCGAACAGAAGTCGGTCGCCGGCGAGGGGTGGCGTCCAGGTAGGCGTCGACGCGGGCGGCGTCGGCGGACTGCGGCAGCGGCAGCGGCAGCGGCAGCGGCAGCGGGTCCAGGCCGATCAGGACGACTGCCCGGCCGGTGCAGGTGAGGAGATCGGTCCAGGTCGGGGGTGCGGCAGCCGCAGGCCATAGCGGGAGCCGTGAAACCTCAGCAGCACCCGGTCTCCGATGACCTTCAGGCGCCCATGGAGGTTCGGGATGCTCTCGCGACTGTGGTCAGACCGCCGAGCGATTCGGCGATGTGGCGCATCCGGGACTTGGGTCGCCTCGGCGTTGTCGTGGCTGGTGCGGCCGGGCGGATGAGCGAGCAGGATGTGCGCGATGCTCTGCCCGGCCGGATCGGTGCCCGGCCAGGTCCAGGCCCCCAGCGAGACCAGCAGCCCGGGACCGGGGCCGGAAGCGGCGGCGGCCGGCGCTGCGGGGCGGGTCAGCACGGCATCTCCCCGGCCTTGAAGTGCGACCAGACGATCTTGCCGAGCGGCAGACGGTCCTCGACCCCCCAGCCGTCGGAGAACTCCTCGACGATCAGCAGGCCCCGGCCCGACGGGGCAGTGCCGGAGGGTTGCCGGACTGCGGGGCGGTGGCTGCGGCTGTCGTGCACTTCCAGGCGTACGAAGTCGTCGCCGGGTTCGAGCCTGACCAGGAAGCCGTGACCGGGAGCTGATCCGTGGACGACGGCGTTGGAGGCCAGCTCCGAGACACAGAGGCGGATGTCCTCGGCGCGGGCGGACAGCCCCCAGGAGTTCAGGGTGGTCAGGGCGAAGTCGCGGGCCTGGCCCACCGATTCGGGCTTCGCGGTGAAGTACTGCTGCGTGGGGTCGGGCATGGTGAGCCTCATGTCCCGGCGTCCAGGGAAGCTGTTGGTGAATTCAGAAGTTGAGCCCGGTGTGAGTTGAAGCTCGCACCGGGCTCTCCTGTCCAGGCCAGTGCTGAGGTGCGAGGATGCGTAAGTGGTGACGGAAGCAGAGTGGGAGCGAGTTCAAGGTGAGCTGCGCTTCGGTCAGGTCTTCACGGGCACTGTCGTCCGGGTGCCCAGGCCGGGGGCGATTGGTGTCTTCGTGGACATTGGTCTCAGTGTCGGAGGGTTCGTCGACGTCGTGCTCTTGCCTCGTCGGCGAAACGAAGACTGGCCTGTCGAGGGAACAGTGACCGAGTTCGAGGTCTGGTGGGTGCACAGCGGTCACCAGCAGATACGGCTGAAGCCCTCTGACCCGCGGTACCTGTGCGAGGACTTCGCCGACTTCGTTGCCCGATACAGGCCCAATTGGCCATCCGACATCGGCAAAGCTGTAAGCGGTCCTGGGGCCATCAATCCGTGAGCACTGCTCAGCCCTCACTCTGCTGAAGAGCCGCAAAGTGTGAGACGCGCGTGCGGGCATGGCTGGTACCGGAGAGCCAGGCGTCGATGCGGGCGAGGTTGATGGCGGCGCCCGTGAGTTGGTGCTGGAGGCTGGTCTTGGTCAGGCCGCGATAGCGGGACCTGCGCACATCGCAACGTTGGACGCCTTGAGCAATGGTGCCCTCGACGCCGGCACGGATCTTGTAGCGCTCTTTCCACTCGTCGGTCTGCTGGAGAACACGAGTCTGCCGGAGGGTGTCGTACTCTGCGCGTGGCCGGAGCGTGATCTGTCGTCGCTGCGTCGTTGGTGTGCTCAGGCAGTCACGCCTGTGCGGGCAGGGGCGGCAGTCCAGGACCGAGAAGCCGACCCGGAGCACAGGCATCCGCCGCTGTGAGCTGTGAACGGCCCACGATCTACTGGTGCGACCATTCGGGCAGGTCACGCGCTCGTTGTCCCAGTCGATGGTGAAGGCATCCTGGCCGTAAGCACCATCACCGCGAGGACTGCACGCTGTTGACCGCCTGGAGAGGGCCGTGCAGCTCAACCCCGTAGTCGCGTCGGGCGGCAACCATGGCAGGACTGTTGGCGTAGCCAGTGTCGACCCAGTGCTCCTCAGGTAGAAGCTCCCGCTGGGACAGACTGGCAGGGACCACCGCAGCCATGCGGTCGTCATTGATCGCAGCGGCGGTGGTGGCCACGTTCGTGATCAGATGCAGGTCCCCAGGGCCGCACGTCTCGGTCAGATGGACCTTGTAACCGTCCCAGTCCAGGTCTCGTTTGGAGCCGGTGCGAGTCTCGGAGTCATACGGGGTGACCAGGCCTTTCGTGCCCGGTGGGCGGTCTTTTGGGTCCCTGCGATGCACTTCGCCCTCGACCAGGTGAAATTGCTGGATCCAAATCTTCCGCAGGATCTCCACCTGCGGCAAGGACCTCAGCAAGCCGGGCGCATCCGGTGCGGTCACAACCTGGAGCAGCCGCATGCCGTCGGCGCCGATCCGTCGGCCGATTTCGTCCTGCTTGGAGCGGGCCTTGGGAAACCTCGAATCCTCGGCCCTGGTTGCGTAGTGCCGGAACCAGTCCGGGTCGGCGACCCCGGTCAGCCACTCGGGGGCGACCAGGGCCAGCTCGTTCAACGCGGAGCGTAACGTCTCCGCAACCATCTCCAGCCAACTCAGCTCCCGGGCCGCGGACAGAACATGACTGGAGTCGGTCCGTGCCTTCCCACCACTGGCTAGCAAGCCCTTCTCCCGGGCCGCGGTCAGGATGCCGTCCAGTAGCCGACGTCCCGCATCCACCCCGACCAGACGGTCCCTGAACTCCGACAGCACCGAGAAGTCGAAGCCAGGATCGGTCAGATCCAGTCCGAGCGCGTATTTGAAGTCGATTCTCGCCCGCACTGCCTCCGCGGCCTGCCGGTCAGTCAGGCCTTCCACGAACTGCAAAACCAACGCCATGGCGAGCCGACCCGGCGACCACGCAGGCCTACCGCGCGCGGGGAACAGGTCTGCGAACTCCTTATCGCGGAACAGCATCCCCAGCTCGTCCCGGATCCGGGTTGCCAGACTCCTCTTCGGGAAGGCAGCCCGCGCCACCCGCAGGGAGCGGGAACGTCTCCCGGCTCCGTCGGCTGTATCGACATCGGCACCCACCCCATACGACAACGTCGGCCTCCAAGACCACAACCAGGTCTTGAAGGCCGACGTCACGCCGAGCCCCGAATTAACCAACAGCGTCCGCCGCGGGCGGGGCGTGTCCTGGGATCTGGCGGCGGGCGGGGCTGCCGGGAGGGACGGAGTGGCCGTGGTCGGCAGGGCTGGACCAGCGGGTACCGCGGACCAGCAGCAGGCGGGCCCCGGCCGTCTCGATCCGCCTCTTCCGCTCGGCCGCTGTCGTCTTGGGGCCCAGGTGGGAGGCAGCGGGCAGCACGACGCCGTAGGTGTCTGGCAGCGCGAGCACGTCCAGCAGCCCGGTGAACGCCCCCGAGACGGGCCCGGCCATGGCCGTGCGGTCGGTGAACACCCCCGACAGCGTCAGCTCGTGCTGCCGGCAGTACTCGGCAAGCGATGCGGTCAGGGCGACCTCCCGGGCGCCGGAGACGTTCACCAGCCGCAGGAAGCCATAGACGAGCGGGCCGCTGACGCGGCGACGCTCCGTGAGGGGTTCCATGCTTCCAACCGTCCAGAGGTAAGTCGACAGAGAGCGGGCGGGGGCCGTGGCCTGCGGCTTCGCCCCCTTCACTTGAGCGTGGCGGCAATCCAACGGACGGGAAATGACCGGGTGTTGCACTTCCGTTGCACTTGTGTCCCCCGCCGTGCGTGCTCCGTGCTTCGATGACTTCTCGGAAAGGAGCGACGCGTGGCGACCGTGCACCACTGGAGCGGCCTGGAGGCCCACGCTCTGCGGCTCGCGCTGCGGATGAGCGTTCGTGCGTTCGCCGAACACCTCGGCGTCGCCGTCCGCACGGTTTCCAAGTGGGACAAGCTCACCGCCGCCACCGAACCGCGCCCGGACACCCAGGCCATCCTCGACACCGCACTCGCCCGCGCGGACGCCGCCGTCCACCTGCGGTTCGAAACACTGCTGTCCGAAAGCGGCCGGACCACCGCCGCAGGCCCGGGGCAGCGGGTCACCACCGGCGGACCCGGATGTGGGACTACGAATCGTGGACCGACGACCTGGACCGGACCGTGGTCGCGCTCTCCCGCCAGAACTTCACCTTCGCCGCCAGCCTGCTGACCCGGTGGATCAACCGGTGGAGACCGCCGGAGCTGGACGACAAGGGCCTGTATCTGTTCGCCCGCTCCACCGCCCTGCTCGGCGACCTCCAGCGCGACCAGGGTGCCGTGCTCGGGCCGCTGTCGGCCCAGCACTCCTATGCCGGGGCCCGCTCGGTCTTCACGCAGCTCGACATCCCCCGCCGCGTCGCCCAGCTCGACCTGTCGCTGGCGGTGGTCACGGAGATGTCCGGGAAGCTGGAGATCGCCGCCCGCCACTACGAGACCCTGGCCGTCGACGACCGGCTCTCGCGCCGGGACCGGGCCCGTGCCCGGCTGTGGGTGGGGACCGCGCTGAGCAAGGACGGCAACCACGACTATGCGGCCCGCGTCATGCAGGCGGCGACCCGCGAGTTCGAGGATCTGGCCGAGCCCGACGACTGGTCGGTGGCCCACCAGAAACTCGCCCTCGCCCACCGCGGTGCCGGCGATCTCACTGGCGCCCTGCACTTCATCGACATCGCCCGCAGCAGTCAGGCGACGGACTCACCGATGCAACGCGTGCGACTGGACACCGCCCACGGTCACATCCTGCTTTCCGACCGGGACACCCGCAATGATGGACTTCTCGTCCTCGACCAGGCCTCCAAGGTGGCCTCGCAGTACGGACTCGTGCACCAACTGCGCAGTATCGAGGGCATCAAGGCCATGAGCGAGGGGCCGACCGGGCCCCGGCGAAGGTGACCAGGGAGAGACAGGCGTGAGCGACAACCAGCAGGCCCTCACCGAGGACCAGCGGCAGCAGGCCAAGTTGATCTGGGACTACCACCAGATGCACCACGAGACCCGGCCCGTCGACGCGGCGATCGGCCTGGGCAGCCACGACCTGGGCGTGGCCGCGTTCTCCGCCAAACTGTATCGCGCCGGGCTCTTCCCACACCTGGTCTTCACTGGCGGGAACAGCCCCACCACCGCCAAGGTGTTCCCGCGAGGGGAGGCCATGCACTTCCGCGAGCACGCCATCGAACTCGGCGTCCCCGCCTCGGCGATCCTGCTGGAGCCGAACGCCGGGAACACCGGCCAGAACATCACCCTCTCCCGCGCCGTGCTCGCCACCGCCGGGATCACGCCGAAGACGGTGCTTCTGGTCTCCAAGCCCTATATGGAGCGACGCTCCTTCGCCACCGCCCGCAAACTGTGGCCCGAGGTCGAGATCGTCTGTGCCTCGGAGCCACTGGAGTTCGACGACTACCTCAAGAGCATCGGCGACGAGAAACTCGTCCTGGACATGCTCGTCGGCGACCTCCAGCGGGTGATCGAGTATCCGAAGCTCGACTTCGCCATCGCCCAGGACGTCCCGGAGGACGTGTATGCCGCCTACGAATCTCTCCTCGCCGGCGGCTTCGACAGCCGTCTCCTCACGACTTGAGCTGCCGCCGCCGGGCGGCCTGTGCGCGATCCACCAGCCCAACCTCTTCCCCGGCTGACCACCCTGGCCAAGCTGTTAGCGGCGGACTACTGGATCGTCCTGGACGACGTTCAGTTCACCCGCCGCGACTACCAGCACCGGGCCCGCCTGGCAGGCATCGGCGCCCCGCTCCAACGACAGTGGCTTTCCATCCCCACTCACCTTCCCGGTGGCCGCTGGACTGCCATCAGGAACGCTCAGATCGTCGATCCGATGCGGTCCCGGCGGCGGACCATGCAGATGCTGCGGCAGTACTTCGGGTCCAGCCCGCACTGGCCCGCCCTCGACCAGGCATTGGCCCCGGTGCTCGATCTGTTCACCACCACCGACAAGACCGCCGATGTCACCGAGGCGTCCACGCACATCCTGCTGGACCTCCTCGGCTGGAAGGGCCAGGTCCTCCGCAGCAGCCAGCTGGCGGCCCGGCCGGGGCGGACACAGCGGCTCGCCGACCTGGCCGCAGTCACCGGAGCAAGGTCATATCTGTGCGGAACGGGCGGCATGACATACCTGGAGACCAGCCTCTTCACCTCCTGCGGCATCACCATCACGCCGTTCCGCACTCCGACGACAGGCGGGTGGGACTCCGGCCGTGCGTTCAGCGCGCTCCGGGCTCTGATGATCCTCGGACCGACGGCCCTGGCTGACGCACTGCGGGCCGTCGCCGCTAACCAGGACGAGTCCCGGACCGTCGCGTAATGGCGACGGAAACCGGACTTCTCCGTTCGCTGACTCGTCATGGCCGCCCTCACATGCTGGCGGCTCCTGTGGAAGCTCCGCCGCAGCACCCCCGGATCACCACCGTCGTCCGTGCCGTCATCGAACTCGGACTCGCCACCCGATCAAGATGGAATGGGCTCAGTGAATCGCCCAGGACGTGCGCCGGGGCCGGCAGCACCAGTGGGCTCAGGCGCTCAGCGGACTGCACTCCTCGTCGGCCGCCGACCGCGCGTCGGGGTAGACGTCGAAGAGGCGGCGCACCCCGAGCGCCCCCAGCACCTTGTTGACGTGCGAACCGTCCTCCGCGCCCCGGGCCGGAAGGATCAGCCGCAGCCTGCCGCCGCAGGACTTCATCAGCCGCCGCGACGCGATCAGTACGCCCACACCACTGGAGTCGCAGAAGAAGACGTCGGACAGGTCGAGCACCACATCGCGCCGCCCCTCGGCGACCGCCTCGTGGACGGACTGACGCACGACGGGTGAGGTCACCAGATCGAGTTCGCCCCGTATCCGGAGCACGGTCCAGTCACCCTGCTCGGTCTCGTCCACCTTCAGCGTCACGCGACTGGACCTCTCGTTCCGGGGGCTCCCGGCAACCCGGAAGTTTCCGTTCCTCCTCGCGGCTGCCCCACCGCGCCTCCATGAAACACCGACGTGCCCGCCGGAGCCCAGGCGGTTTCCGGCGGAAATGCTCACTTCGGCCCGTTTTCGCTGTTCAGAGATGGCGAGGAAGCGCCTGTGGCCGAAATGCACTACCGTCGGCGGCCACACCGCGCGGCAACGCAGTTGCCGCAAAGGCGCGTACGCCGCCCGCCCGGCGGACTACATTCGGTCAGCGAGGGCAGAGGGTGGATCTACCGGGCTGGGCAGAGGGCGGGGCTGGGGGTTTCATGGCGAAGGACACACCGCCGCGCTGGGACCGCAGGATGCAGCAGAGGCTGGCCCGCGGCGAGGCGGCGGCGCTCGGGGAGCTGTACGACCGGTTCGCCTCCCTCGTTCACAGCCAGGCCCACCGGATGCTGGACGACGAGGACGCCGCGGACCTGGTGACCCGCGAGGTCTTCGCCCAGGTCTGGGAGAACCCCGAGGCGTACGACCCGAAGCAGGGCTCGATGCGTTCCTGGGTGGCCCGGCTCACCCACCTCCAGTCGGTGCGGCGGCTGCGCCGGGCGGCGGCCACGTCGTACGAGGCGGAGCACGGCGAGGGCGCCGTGCCCGACCCGGAGGAGCTGGAGCGGCGGGTGCGCAGCGCCACGGCGGCCGCCCGCGCCGACTACATCGTCTCCTCGATGCCCGCCCCGCTGCGGCAGGCACTGGAGCTGGCCTACATCCAGCGCCGCGACTACCGCCAGACCGCTGCGGACCTCGGGGTCACCGAGGACGAGGCCCGTCGCCGCCTCCGGCTGGGCCTCCAGCTGCTCTCCACCGCCAACGCCCGCCCGCTCGAAGGGACCGCGCCACCCGGTTACGGACGAGCCCGGTGAGCGGCGACGGCCGGGAGAGCGACGGCCGTGACGAGGAGGTGCGGGGCGCGCGCCGGATACCGGGCCCGCGCTGGGCGGCGGACGACCTCGACCTGGAGTCGATGCCGCCGCCCGTGCTGCCGCCGCCCGGCGACGCGGCCGCGCCCGACGAGGTCGTACCGGAACAGGCCGCGCCGGAGGACGCCGGGCCGGCTGCGCGCGTGGCCGAACGGATCGCGCCCGGCGACGACGTGTACGAGGACGGCCTGCGGGAGGCCCCCATGCCCTCCGGAACCGAGCCGGACGAGTGGCCGGGACCGCCCCGGCCGACACCCGCGCCGGTCCTCTCGCACCGGGTCCTCAAAGCGCTCCTCGGTGCCTGGGCGCTGTCCGCCTGTTCGGCGGAGGAGACCGCCGCCGTGGAGGACCACCTCACCGGGTGCGCCCCGTGCGCGGACGAGGCGCTGCGGCTGCGGGACGCCGTGGGGCTGCTGCACACCGGCGGTTCGCTGGACCTCGATCCGACGTTGCGGACCCGGGTGATGGACGGCTGCCTGGGCCGTCGCCCGGCCCGGATTCCCGTTCCCGAGTGGGCCGCGCCGTACGACGCCGAGACCGCCCGGCTGGATGCTCTGCTCCGCGACATCGGTGACGCCGAATGGCATGCGCCGGTGCGGCTCCAGTGGTTCGAGGAGGAGCGCCCGGTCAGCCGCCGGGCGACGGTCGCCGGGGTGATCGGCCATCTGAGGGCGGTCGACGGGCTGCTGTCCGCCGCGCTCGGCCTCGACGACCCGCTCGGCGGCGGCGACGTACCGCTCGACCCCACCGAGCGCACCGAGGCGTACTGGTCGGCGACGCGGCCGCCGGCCACCCGGGCCGTCCGCGAGCCCTGGCGGGACCAGAGCCACGAGCTGATCCGTACGGCGTCCCTCGCCGGGCGGAACGTCGCCGAGACCTCCGTCTCCTACGGCGCCTTCGCCCTGCCGCTCCAGGACGCGCTGCTGGAGCGGGCCTTCGAGTGCTGGGTGCACGGCGGGGACATCGCCGACGCCGTGGACTACCCGTACGAGGCCCCGTCCGCCGCCCATCTGCACCGGATGATCGACCTCGCGGCCCGGCTGATCCCGGCCGCCCTCGCGGGCCGCCGCGGCGCCGGACTGGCCGGACCGGTCAGGGAACTGGTCGCGGCCGGGGCGCCGGGCCGCTCGCTCCATCTGGAGATCGAGGGGCACGGCGGTGGCGACTGGTACATCGCGCTGGACTCACCGGCCGCCGTCGGCTCGCCCGAGCGAGCGGTGGCGACCGTGGCACTGGACGGGGTGGAGTTCTGCCGGCTCGTCGCGGGCCACATCCCGCCGGTGGAAGCGGCGGCGGGCCAGGAGGGCGACCGCGAGGCCATCCGCGACGTGCTGTTCGCGGCGGCCTCGCTCAGCCGGTTGTGACGCGACGCCCGAGGGCTACGCGAAGATCACCGTACGGCGGCCGTTGAGCAGGATGCGCCGCTCCGCGTGCCACTTCACCGCGCGCGCCAGCGCCTGGCACTCCACGTCCCGCCCGATCGCGACCAGCTGGTCCGGGGTGACGTCGTGCCCCACCCGCTCGACCTCCTGCTCGATGATCGGGCCCTCGTCGAGGTCGGCGGTGACGTAGTGCGCGGTGGCGCCGATCAGCTTCACCCCGCGCGCGTGCGCCTGATGGTAGGGCTTGGCCCCCTTGAAGCTCGGCAGGAACGAGTGGTGGATGTTGATGATCCGGCCGCTCAGCTGCTTGCACAGGTCGTCGGAGAGGACCTGCATGTAGCGGGCCAGGACGACGAGCTCGACGTCCTCCTCGCGGACCAGCTCCAACAGCTGCGCCTCGGCCTCCGGCTTGTTCTCCTTCGTCACCGGGAGGTGCCGGAAGGGAATGCCGTACGAGGCGACCAGCTCGGCGAAGTCCGTGTGGTTGGAGACGACGGCCGCGATCTCGACGGGCAGCGCGCCCGTACGGGAACGGAACAGCAGGTCGTTGAGGCAGTGGCCGAACTTGCTGACCATCAGCACGACCCGCATCTTCTCCTCGGGCCGGTGGATCTGCCACTCCATCCGGAAGGCCTCCCCGATCGCGGCGAAGCTGGCCCGCAGCTTGTCCACCGTCACGGTGGCGTCCGAGGAGAAGTGGACGCGCATGAAGAACAGACCCGTGTCGTGGTCCCCGAACTGCTGACTGTCCTCGATGTTGCAGCCGGTCATGAAGAGGTAGCTCGACACGGCGTGCACGATGCCCTGTTTGTCGGGGCAGGAGAGCGTGAGGACGTACTGCTGGGGCAGGGCGGTGGGCTGCGGTGCGGTCATCCTCGTAGGGTGCCACAGCCGCCGGGTGCTAGGCGGTCCTGGTCATGATGCGGATGACGTCCAGGGAGCGCGGGGGCGTGTCCGGGTCCTCGGAGTCGTTGACGGCGAGCAGCACGTGCGCTTCGCGCGCCGCCCGGACCGCCTCCGGCCAGCCCTGATGGTCCAGATAGGCGGAGACGGGGGCGTCCGCGCCGACCTGGTGCATGATCCGCAGGACGCGCAGGGCGGCCGTGTCCACGGCGGCCGCCTCGGCGGCGTCCCTGAATATGGTGCCGACGTACTTCTCGGCGGACCAGTTGTCGAGCCAGGTGTCCTCGACCAGTCGGTAAACGGCGTCGGTGACGTCCCCGTATCCCTCCCGGCCGGCGAGCCAGCACTCGTGGTGGAAGTCGGGGTCGGAGAGCATGTGCAGCGCCGAGCGCACGTTGGTGCGCCAGCGCCACCACGGCATGTCAGTGAGCGGCATGCCGCCCATGGTGGAGGAGCGACGGCCGCGACGGGAAGAGTTCTCCGAACCTTGCTGCACGGTCGTCGATCGTACGTTCCTCGGCCGCACCCCCGCACGGCCCCCCGTAATTCACCGGGACATCACCGAGCGTTGAGAATCACACACCGCGCCGTTACCCCGGGCGCGGAAGGGTTCGGTGCCATGACCGGACGGCGACGCGCCCTGTTCCCCCGCCCCTTCCAGCACGTCATCACCGCGGCGGCCGCAGGTGCGTTGCTGCTGACCGGCTGCGGTGTGCTCCCTGGAACCTCGGGGGGATCCAGGGAGCCCGTCACCGTGATGACGTGGGCGCCCGACCGCTCGGACGACGTCAGCGCGGTGCAGAAGGCCGGAGTGCCCGTGATGGCCCGGGCGTACGCCCGCTGGGTCAACGACACCGGCGGTATCGGGGGGCGCGAGCTGCGGGTGATCGTCTGCGACGAGGGCGACACCGCGCTCGGCGCCGAGCGGTGCGCGCGGGAGGCCGTCAAGAAGGAGGTGGCCGCCGTCGTCGGCTCGTACAGCCGGCACGGGCAGAGCTTCATGCCCGCGCTGGAGGCGGGCGGCGTCCCGTACATCGGCGGCTACGGCGCCTCCACCGAGGAGTTCAGCAGCTACCTCTCCTACCCGGTCAACGGCGGCCAGTCCGCGCTGCTGGCCGGTCACGGCCAGCAGCTGGCGCGTTCCTGCGCGCGGGTCTCGCTGGTCCGGCCCGACACGATCGGCGGCGACGGCATGCCGCAGCTCCTCAACAACGGGCTGTTGGCCGCCGACCGGCCGAAGTCCACCGACATCCTGGCCCCCGAGGACGCCACCTCCTACGACAAGCAGGCCGCGAAGGCGCTGGAGCGGTCCGGCGGCAGCTGTGTGACGGCGGTGCTCGGTTCCCGCACGGAGACGTTCTTCGACTCCTTCCGCCGACTGGAGGCGGAAGGCGAGCGGGTCACGGTCTCCTCCGTCCTCGGCAGCGTCAGCCAGCCGCTCATCACCCGCACGGGCGGCCGGAACAGCCCGTTCGAGGGGGCCCACGTCACCGGCTGGTACCCGGAATCGGGCGACGCCCGGTGGAAGGAGATGCGCTCGGTGGTCAAGCGTTACGCCTTCGGGGACAACCGCATCGACCCGGACGACACCGCCGTCCAGACGACGTGGATCGCGTACACGGCGCTGCGGGCGGCCGTCGCGGCGATCGACGACGACAAGGTCACCTCGGGCCGGATCGCCGCCACCCTCAACCGGGGCACCGAGGTCGACACCGGCGGCCTGACCCCGACGCTCCGCTGGCGCTTCCGGGACCTGGTCGGCGCGTCGGCCTACCCGCGCATCGTCAACACGAAGGTGACGTTCCAGGTGGTCCGCGAGGGCCGTCTCACCGCCGAGAGGGAGGGCTTCGTGGACGTCGCGGAGGCCCTGACGGACGCCCCGCACATCTGACGGCCGGGGCCCGGTCGGCGCCGGACCCCGGTCTTCCGCTCAGCGGGCTCGGAGGCCCAGGAGGGCTCGGAGGGCTCGTAAGCCGGTCGCTCAGAGCTCGGTGTACGCGTGCTTGGTGAGGCCGTACTTCGCGGCGATCACGTTCCAGAGCCGCGACGCCTCGCGCTTGGCCTGGGTGGCCACCCCGCTCTGCTCGTTGCCGCTGGCCGTCTCCTTCGTCGTCCGGGCCTGGCCGCCCTTGCAGACGTTCTTGTTCTTCTTGGCCTGCCGGGCCCAGGTGGCGTAGTGCTCGTCGGCCGCGGCGGAGGCCTTCCACGCCCGGGTGAGCGAGGACGTCAGCTCGGCGTGGCGCGGCAGCTCGTCCAGGGTCAGGCCGTCGAGCCGGGTCAGCAGGTCGCGGCGCTGCTGGGCGGCGCCCTTGAGATCGGTGTTCGCCCGGTCCAGGTCCTTGCAGGACTTGATCTTCTCGACCGCGCTGATCACCGCGGCGCGGCTGTTGTTGCTGTCGGCCAGCAGCTTGTCCAGCGCCTCGGCCTGCGGCTTCGCGGGGTCGGGCGCCTCCTTGGGGGTGGGCTCATCGGCCGGGGGTGAACTCTGCGCCGCCACCGTCTGCTTGTCGTCCTCGGGGGAGTCGCCGCCGCCGCTCATCAGGGCGCCCGCGCCGAGCCCGAGGACCGCGCAGCCGACGACGACGGCGGCGATCAGCGGGACGTGCGCGGAGCGCCGGCGCGGCGGCTCGCCGTCCTGGTGCGGGGGCGGCCCGTCCTGCTCCGCACGGCCCTGGAGCCCCTGGAGGCCGGACTGGTAGCCCGGGGAGGCCTGGTGGGGCTGGGGAGCGTGGGGCGGCAACTGCTCGCCCCGGTGCGGCTGCTGGGGCTGGTAGCCCTGCTGCGGAGGCTGCTGGTACGGGGGCGGGGCCTGCTGCCCCGTGTCGAGCTGCGGCATCTGCTGCGTGCCGCCCGCCGGCCCCTCCGCGCGGAACAGGTTGTCGAACTCCGCGGGCGGCTGCCGGTCCCCCGGCGCGCCCGGCCTGACCCCGTACGGGGCGCCGCCGGGCACCGGAGGTATGTACTGCGTGGCGTCCGCGTCGCCGCCGTGCTGGGGCATCCCGACGGGTCCGGAGCCTCCCGGGACGGGCGCGATGTACTGCGTGGCGTCCGCGTCACCGCCGGGAACACCGGGAGCCCCGGGGCCTCCCCGCGTGCCCGGCACGGCCTCCGGCGGCAGCGGCTGCGCGTACGGCAGGGGCTGGGACTGCTGCTGCGACCGGGGCTGCTGGTACGAGCCGTGCTGCTGGGCCTGCTGCTGGTACGAGCCCTGCTGCTGGGGTTGCTGATACGCCCCGGGCTGCTGATACGCGTCCGGTTGCTGATGCGCGTCCGGCTGCTGGTACGCCCCGGCGCCCGGCGTCTGCGCGGGCGGAAGGGGTTGTGCCTGCGTCTGGGGCTGCGGGTAGCCGTAGTGTCCCGACGCCTGCGGGTCCGGCTGCGGCGGCGCGTCGGACTGCGGCCCCCACGGCTGCCCCCACGGCTGTCCGCCCGCGGGGGCCGCCTGCTCGCCGTGTCCGCCGTGCGTGCCCTGCCCTCCGGCCGCGGGTCCCCCCGGGGTCCAGGGGGCACCGCCGTCGGCGGGCAGGACGACACCCTCGTGCGCGGGTCGTGCGGCGGGGAGCTGTTGCTCGCCGCCCTGTCCGCCCTGTCCGCTCTGCGTCACCGGGACTCCTACGTGTGAACCTACGGAATCGTCGGCTCACGCTATCGGGTGGTCACCCGCCTCCGCCAAGCGCGTAGGGCCCCTCACGACCCCTTCACAGCGGGGGTAACATCCGGCCGCCCCACGACGCTGTTATCGGGCGGACCCGCGCGACCGGGCCCGCAGCCGCGGGCTCACGCCGCCTGGAGCTCCAGCCGCTCGCCGAACTCCCGTACCGCGGGCTCCTCGGCGTAGGGCGTGAGCCGCTGCTGGAGGTCGTCGAGGTATTCGGCGCCCCGGGTGGAACGCACCGTCCCCAGGAGCTCCATCGCCCGCGTCCCCGTGTGGCAGGCCCGCTCCACCTCGCGCTGCTGGACCTGGGCCGAGGCGAGGAGCACCAGCCCGATGCCCCGGCGCCGCGCCCGGGTCTCCGGCAGCGCGGCCAGCGCCTCCCTGGCCCGCCGGGCGGCCTCCTGCGCCTGCCCCAGGTCCCGGTGGCAGTGGGCCAGTTCGTCCGCGAGGTAGCCCGCGTCGAAGTGCGCGATCCAGACCGGGTCGTCGCCCGTGTCCGGGTCGGCCTGCTCCAGCGCGGCGACCGCCCGCCCCGCCACCGCGTGGCAGGTCCTGGCGTCCCCGAGCAGCGCGTGCCCCCGGGCCTCGGCCGCGTAGAACATCGCCTGGGCGCGGGGGGTGACCTGCCCCCGGGCTCCTTCCTGTGCGGCGCGGGCCAGTTGGGCGATCTCGCGCGGGTTGCCGAGCTGGGCGGCGAGGTGGCTCATGGAGGCGGCCAGCACATAGCCGCCGTAGGCCCGGTCGCCCGCCGCCTGTGCGAGCCGCAGGGCCTGGATGTAGTACCGCTGGGCGAGGCCGGGCTGACCGGTATCGACCGCCATGTACCCGCCGAGTTCGGTGAGCCGGGCCACCGCGCCGAACAGCTCACGCCCCACCTGTTCGCGGTACGCCCCCGAAAGCAGCCCGGAGACCACGCTGTTGAGGTAGTGCACGAGCACCGGGCGGACATGGCCGCTGCCGAAGCGGTGGTCGAGGTCGGTCAGGGCGGTGGTCATCGCCCGCACCGCCTCCACGTCGGACATCCCGACCCGGGCCCCGGCCGTCCGCTCGACCTGCGGGTCGGTGCCGGAGATCAGCCAGTCCCGGCTGGGCTCGACCAGTGCGGAGGCGGCGATGGCCGAACCCGTGAGCAGATCGCGGCGGCCCACGTCGCTGCGCCACAGCTCGCAGACCTGCTCGACGGCCCCGGCCACGGTCGGCGCGTACTGGAGGCCGACGCCGGAGGCCAGGTTCTTGCCGTTGGCCATGCCGATCTCGTCGATGGTGACCGTACGGCCGAGCTTGCGGCCGAGCGCCTCGGCGATGATCCCCGGGGCCCGGCCCCGGGGTTGCTGTCCGCGCAGCCAGCGCGCCACGGAGGTCTTGTCGTAGCGCAGGTCGAGCCCTCGCTCGGCCCCGACCATGTTCACGCGGCGCGCGAGGCCCGCGTTGGAACAGGCGGCTTCCTGGATGAGCGTCTGGAGCCGTTCGTTGGGCTGGCGGGCTACGAGAGGCCTTGCAGCCATATGTCCCCCTGAAGCATCGGTTATGTGCAGCGATCGGTGGAAGGGATCACTGCCCGGCACATACACAAGAAATGCGCATATTCCATCGGCATTCGGTACGGTCGGCGGTCCTGAAGGTGGTTACCCGCCCTTCGGTACGACGCCTCACGCGCGCCCCCGTCCATGCTCCGATGCGCCCCGCGTGCAGGATCGATGCACCGTGACCCGGTCATGGGGAGGCCGTAACCCCCGGTGACGCCGGGAGTTGTGCTGGTCGTGGAAGAGCCCATCGGAGTCACGGAAGCCGCACAAGTACCTCAGCAGCGGGGGGATCACCTGCTCGACGCCGCGGTGCGGTATGCGGAAGAGCGTCACTGGGACGTGTTCCCCGGCACCTGGCTGGAGGCGGTGGAGGGCAGGGAGCGCTGCTCCTGCGGCGAGCCGGCCTGCGCCCTGCCCGGGGCCCACGCGGACCGGCCCGACTGGGCGGGCCAGGCGACCGGCAGCGGGGCCGCCGCCCGGCGTATGTGGTCCCGGCAGCCGCGCGCCTCGGTGCTGCTGCCGACCGGGCGCACCTTCGACGCGCTGGAGGTCCCGGAGGCCGCGGGCTTCCTGGCGCTGGCGCGGATGGAGCGGATGGACCTGACCCTCGGCCCGGTCACCTGCACGCCCGACCGCCGGATGATGTTCTTCGTGCTGCCCGGGGCCGCGGCCAAGGCCCCCGAGCTGGTGCGCGCGCTCGGCTGGAACGCCGAGGCGATCGATCTGACCGGCCGGGGCGAGGGCCACTACATCGCCGCTCCGCCGACCCGGGTCGGCGGGCGCGGGGCGGTGCAGTGGGCCCGCAAGCCCACCCACGTCAACCGCTGGCTGCCCGATGTGGACGAGCTGATCAGCCCCCTGGCGTACGCCTGCGCACGCGAGGCGGCCGACGCCCGCACCCGGACCTCGTAGGGCTTCGGAAGCCTTTCGTAGGGTGGTCCCCACCACGTGGGGATATCGAAAGGCTGTGCCATGCCGGACCAGGCAGATGCACGTACGGAAACAGACACGCGCATCGACAGAGGCGCGGGTACAGAAGCAGACGCGACAGCGGGCGGTGCGCCGACGGCGCCCCCCGCTGTCCGCGTACAGGGGCTGTGGAAGCGGTTCGGGGAGCAGGTCGCCGTCTCGGGGATCGATCTGGAGCTGCCCGCGGGCAAGTTCATCGGGCTGGTGGGGCCCAACGGGGCCGGTAAGACGACCACGCTCTCGATGATCACCGGGCTCCTCCGGCCCGACATGGGGACGATCGAGGTCGCGGGCCACAACGTGTGGACGGACCCGGTCGAGGTGAAGTCCCGGATCGGCGTGCTGCCGGAGGGGCTGCGGCTCTTCGAGCGGCTGTCGGGACGCGAACTTCTCGCGTACAACGGGCGGTTGCGCGGGCTCCCCGGTGACGAGGTCGACAAGCGGGCCACCCAGCTTCTCGACGTGCTGGACCTGGCGGGTGCGCAGCACAAGCTGGTCGTCGACTACTCGACCGGTATGCGGAAGAAGATCGGCCTCGCGGCCGCACTCCTCCACAACCCCGAAGTGCTGTTCCTGGACGAGCCCTTCGAGGGCGTCGACCCGGTCTCCGCCCAGACGATCCGCGGGGTGCTGGAGCGCTACACGCGGTCCGGGGCGACGGTGGTCTTCTCCAGCCATGTCATGGAGCTGGTCGAGTCGCTGTGCGACTGGGTGGCGGTGATGGCGGCGGGCCGGATCAAGGCGCGCGGCACACTGGCCGAGGTACGCGGCGACGCCCCCTCGTTGCAGACGGCCTTCCTCGAACTGGTCGGCGCGAGCGGCCGGGACACCGGTGACGCCCTCGACTGGCTGGGCGGCTCCCGATGAGCGTGCTGGACACTCCGGTCACCGCCGTCGCCCCGGCCGCGCCGACGTCGGGCCTGACCCCGGTCTTCGTACGGCTGAAACTGTCGCTCCTGCGGAACGGTCTGCGGCAGTCCGCCGGGCGCAGGGCCGCGTTCATCGTCTCCCTCGTCCTCACCCTGCTGGTCGCCGCGGGGCAGGTCCTGGGCCTAGTCCTGCTGCGCGGCGACGAGCACGCGGGCACGGTCGTGGTGCTGCTCACCGGCGTCGTGGCGCTCGGCTGGGCGGTGCTGCCGCTGTTCTTCCCCAGTGGTGACGACACCCTCGACCCGACCCGGCTGGCGATGCTGCCGCTGCGGCCGCAGCCGCTGGTGCGGGCCCTGCTGGTGTCGTCGATGATCGGCGTCGGCCCGCTGTTCACGCTGTGCCTGGTGACCGGCTCGGTCCTCGCGCTGGCGCGGGGGGCGGTCGGGGTGGTGTTCGCGGTCCTCGCCGTCCCGCTGACGATGCTGCTCTGCGTGGCGCTGTCGCGGGCGGTGGCCACCGCCAACGTACGGCTGCTGAACTCCCGCAAGGGCCGCGACCTCGCGGTGCTCAGCGGGCTGGTGATCGCGGTGGGCATCCAGTTCGTCAACTTCGGCGCGCAGCGGCTCGGGCAGTCCGGCGGGCTCTCCGCGCTCGAACCGGCTGCGGGCGTGGTCCGCTGGCTGCCCGGCGCCTCCGCGATAGGGGCGGTGGACTCGGCGTCGGACGGTTCGCCGGGCATCGCGGTCCTCCAGCTGCTGATCACGGTGGCCGCCCTGGCCGCGCTGCTGTGGACGTGGCAGCGGAGCCTGGTGAAGCTGATGACCGCGCCGGACGGCTCGACGCTGGCGGCCGCCGAACCGTCCCGCAAGGAGTCGTCCGCCGGCCGCGGCGGTCTGGCGGGGCTGCTGCCGGAGGGCCGCACGGGGACCGTCGTACAGCGGAGCCTGCGGTATGTGGCGCGGGACCCGAAGACGAAGGCGGGCTGGGTGACGGCGCTGGCGATCGGCGCGATCGTGCCGCTGCTCAACGCGTTCCAGGGCACCGGCTCGGTGTACTTCGCGTGCTTCGCCGCGGGCATGCTCGGTATGCAGATGTACAACCAGTTCGGGCAGGACACCTCGGCGTTCTGGATGGTGGCGCTGACGATCTCCTCGCCCCGGGACGCGTACGTCGAGCTGCGGGCCCGCGCGCTGGCTCTGTTGCTGATCACGCTCCCGTACACGCTGGTGGTCTGCGTGGTGACGGCGGCGGTGATCGGCGACTGGGAGACCCTGCCCGGGGCGCTGGGCCTGTCCTTCGCGCTGCTGGGCGCGATGGTGTCGACAGGGGCGGTGGCCTCGGCGCTGTTCGCGTACTCGATCCCGCAGGAGGGCGCGTTCAAGAACGTGGCTCCGGGACAGGGCGGACTGGCCTGGATATCGATCCTCGGTGGCATGGTGGCCACCTCGCTGCTGGCCGCGCCGGTGATCGCGATGACGATCTGGCTGCACCTCGCGGACCACCATGGCGCGCTGTGGCTCATGGTGCCGGGAGGCGTCGCGTACGGGGCGTTCATCGGGTGGGCCGGGCTGAAGCTCGCCGCGACGCGCACGGCGAACCGGCTGCCGGAGATCCTGACGGCGGTCAGCAAGGGGTGACCCCCTGCCTAGGGCTCCAGGGGTTGTCTGACAGGCCCTACGGGGCGACCGGCTCCCGGTCGCCCCGGCTGTCCTCGTGGAGCTGTTCCAGGAACGGCTCCACCGCCGCCCGCCAGCCCTCCGGCTGGTCGTAGTGGATGAGGTGGCCCGCGTCCGCCACCTCCGCGTACTGACCGCGGGGCAGGACGCGGACCATCTCCTGGGCCTCGGCGCGGCCCAGCTCCCCGTCGAGGCCGCGCAGCACCAGCGCCGGGCACCGCACCTGGGCCAGCTCCTCCCAGTGGGCGTCGAAGACCCAGGTGGCGCGGGAGCGGAGCATCTGGCGGCGGGAGAAGACGGGACGCCAGCCGTCCTCGCACTCGGCCATCACCTCGGCGTAGAACTCGCCGCGAGCGGGGCTCGGCCGCTCCACCCAGGGGTCGTCCTCACCGAACCACTTCCGAACGTCGGCGAGGGTGGCGAAAGGCAGCGGCCAGGAGTCGAACCAGTCGCTCCACTCGCGCTGGGAGGCGGCGCCGAGGGCGGAGGCGCGCATGTCGCAGATGACGACGGCGCGGACGAGGTCGGGGCGCTTGGCGGCGAGCTGCCAGCCGGTGAGCGCTCCCATGGCGTGGCCGACGACGGTGACGGGACCGAGCCCGAGCTGTTCGATCGCGGCCTCGGCGTCGGAGACGTAGGCCTCGCGGGTGTACGGACCCTCGGCCGGCTTCTCGCTGCGGCCGTGGCCCCGCTGGTCGAGGCCGACCGCGCGATACCGCTCGGCCAGCCAGCGGGCGGTGGGGGCCCAGTGGGAGGCCCGGCCCATGAGCCCGTGAAGCAATAAGACGCCGGGGGCGCGGTCGCTCTCCGCACGCCCCTTGGGCGGGTCGGCGAACTCCCATGCCGCGAGGCGTACGCCGTCGGTTCCGGTCACATCGATGCGCCGCACCATAGTCCTGGCACCCCCTTCTGGTCCTCGATCACCGTGTGGTTCCGCCCCGCCAGGCTATCGAACCCGTATTCGAAAACGGAGGTGTGCCACCCAACACCCCACGTTCGAGTGACACCCGTCCAGGATTGGCGCCGACCGCCGTGGGGAGATCTTCACCAGGAGGCGGACCGCTCGGGGACAACGGGCCGCGGGGACTGGCCTTGAGAGCTCGGGGCTCCGGGTCAGCACAGGGGAGGACAGGCCCCGGCGTCTTCGGACGCCGGGGCCGACCCCTGTCCGGGGGCACCCCCGGAAGGGGCCCTGAGACCGCTCCCAAAACCGGTCCCGAGACCGCACCCGGGGCCGGCTCCGCCGCGCGACGACAACGATGGCAACGAAGGCGACAAGGGCCCCACAGGGCTCGGTGGGCACCGTCCGGTGCGCGTGCCGGTATGACGGGCGCATTCCCTGCTCCCTCCCCTGCCTGGGCTCAGCCTGGCACGCGATGCGCCCCCGGCGCTGCGATTCCGGAGGGAAACCAGCGCCCGGCCGCCTCGGCCCCGGGCAACGAACGCGTCAGCGCTTGGCGACGAAGACGTGCGATGCGATCTCGGCGTCCAGCTCGGCCGCCTCCCCGCTGGAGCCGACCAGCACTCCGCCGGGCGACTCGGTCACGCTGACCACGGACCCGGGCTGCACCCCGGCCCGGCGCAGCGTGTACATCAGCTGGGCGTCGGTCTGGATCGGCTCGCCGATCCGCCGCACCACCACGGTCTTGCCCTCGGTGCCCGGGTCGAGCTCGGCCAGGCTCACCATGGAGGCGTCCAGGAACGGGTCGGCCTCGGCCTTCTCGCCCAGCTCCTCCAGGCCCGGGATGGGATTCCCGTACGGCGACTCGGTCGGGTGACGCAGCAGCTCCAGCACGCGCCGCTCCACCGCCTCGCTCATCACGTGCTCCCAGCGACAGGCCTCGGCGTGGACCTGCTCCCACTCCAGGCCGATCACGTCGACGAGAAGACACTCGGCGAGCCGGTGCTTGCGCATCACACGGGTGGCGAGGCGGCGGCCCTCCTCGGTCAGCTCCAGGTGGCGGTCCCCCGCGACCTGGACCAGACCGTCGCGCTCCATACGGGCCACCGTCTGGCTGACGGTCGGACCGCTCTGGTCCAGCCGTTCGGCGATACGGGCGCGCATGGGCACGACGCCTTCCTCTTCCAGTTCGAGGATGGTGCGGAGATACATCTCCGTGGTGTCGATCAGTCCGGACATACGTGCCCCTCGATGCTGTGACTAGAAAACGTCGTGCGATGGCCCTGTACCAATTCTGACGTATAGCGGCGACAACCGTGCCGCCCCGGCGCGAGACCGGTGGAAGAGCGTGCGGACGAGGCCGCCGGGCGCTATTGACAGGCCACTGGTCCAGACCGCAACGTGATCGGCGGCACGGGCATTCCCACCCCGTCGATCCACCCCGTCGTCCCCCGCCGAAAGGGCTCTCCCCGATGAGCGACAGCAAGCTGGCCGGTCAGTTCTTCGACGCGGCGATCGGCCTGCTCCAGCGGGTGCGCGACGAGGAGGCGGCCTCGATCGACGCCGCGGGCACGGCCATCGCCGACACCGTGGAGGCCGGCGGCCGGCTGTTCGCGTTCGGCGCGGGGCACTCCTCGCTCGCCGCCCAGGACGTCGTCTACCGGGCGGGCGGCCTGGCCCTGATGAACCTGCTCACCGTCCCCGGCGTCGTCGGCGTGGACGTCATGCCCGCCACCCTGGGCTCGGCCCTGGAGCGGGTGGACGGGCTCGCCTCGGCCGTCCTGGACACCAGCCCCGCCACCGCCGGGGACGTCCTCGTGATCATCTCGCTGTCCGGGCGCAACGCGCTGCCCGTGGAGATGGCGCAGAACGCCCGCGCCCTCGGGCTGAAGGTCATCGGCGTCACCTCGGTCGCGTACGCCGAGAGCACCCGCTCCCGGCACGCCTCGGGCGGCTTCCTGCGGGACCACTGCGACATCGTCCTGGACAGCAAGATCGCGATCGGCGACGCGGAGCTGACGGCCCCCGGCATCGAGGCCCCCTTCGCCCCGGCCTCGACGGTGGTGACCAGCGCGATCATGCAGGCGATGCTGGCGTCCGCCGCCGAGCGGCTGGTGTCCCGGGGCATCGAGCCGCCGCTCCTGCGCTCGGGGAACGTCGACGGCGGCCACGAGTGGAACGGCCGGGTGATGACGGAGTACCGGGACCGGATCTTCTACCGGCACTGAGGTCCGGTACACGGCCCGCTGAGGCCCCGTACACCTCCCGCTCAGGTCCGGTACGCGGCCCGCTGAGGCCCGGTACACCGCCCCCCTCAGGTCCCGTACACCGCCTACCGGTGCGCCGTCGGGAACGTGACCCGGGCCGTGAGCCCCCCGCCCGGGTTCGCCGTGGCGCTCACCGCGCCGCCGTGCGCGCGGGCGACCGATGCCACGATGGAGAGTCCGAGGCCCGCGCCCTCGCCGGGGGCATGGCGGCGGGCCCGCGCACGACGGAACGGCTCGAACAGCAGCGGCACGGTCGCCGGGTCGACGGCCGGGCCGGTGTTGGCGACCTCCAGGCCGCCCGGCCCGACCCGGACCCGTACGCTCCCGCCGGGGTGGTTGTGGCGCAGCGCGTTGGCGACCAGGTTGTGCACGAGGTGGTCCAGCAGCACCGGATCGCCCTCGACACTCACCGGCCGGGCCTCCACCTCGACGGTGACGGACCGTTCCTTCGCCTCGGCCGCCAGCGCCTCGGTGACCGTCGACGTGGCCGTGCCCAGGTCGACCCGTTCGCGCCGCCGCAGGCCCTCGTCGGAGACCGCGAGGAGCAGCAGGCCCTCGATGAGCTGCTCGCTGTCGTCGGCGGTGTCGATGAGCTTGTCGCGAATCCAGGCGACCTTCTCGGGCGGCGGGTCGTCGGCCAGGCCGATCTCGGCGGCGGCCCGCTGCACGGCGAGCGGGGTGCGCAGCTCGTGGGCGGCGTTGGCGGCGAACCGCTGCCGGGCGGCGACCAGCTCCTCGATCCGGTCGAGCATCCCGTCGAAGGTGTCGGCCAGCTCCTTCAGCTCACCGCGCGGGGCCTTCAGCGCGATGCGCTCGTGCAGGTTGCTGCCGGACAGCCGGCGGGCGCGGGCGGTGATGACGCCGACCGGCCGCAGCACCCGGCCCGCCATCCACCAGGCGAGCGCGACGGAGAGCGCCGAGTAGCCGGCGAGGGAAACCGCGGAGACGGTGAGGAGCTGGTTGAGCGCGGCGTCCCCGGCTGCGGTGCTGAGCTTCTGCGCGACGGCGATCTGGCCGGGTTCGAGCCTGGTGGTCCGCGCCCAGTCCCCCGAGGGCAGCGTGGGAGTGGCGGCGGAGGCCGCGTCCAGCTGGGACGCGGGTACGGCGGGGGCGACGGCGGTGACGATGCTGGCGTACAGGCCCTCGCTGACCAGCAGGTAGACGAGCCCCATCAGCAGGACCCCGGCCAGCATCAGGAGCCCGCCGTACAGGGCGGTGAGCCGGGTGCGCTCGCTGTTCACCGGGCGCCACCCGCCCGCGGCCCGTCGCCGATGCGGTAACCGGCGCCCGGGACCGTCTCGATCACCGGGGGCGCGCCGAGCTTGGCGCGGAGCTTGGAGAGGGTGACGCGGACGGCGTTGGTGCGGTAGCTGGTGTCCTCCTCCCACACCTCCTCGATCAGGTCGTCGCCGCTGACGACCGCGCCCTCGGCCCGCAGCAGGGTTTCCAGCACGGCGAACTCCTTGCGGGAGAGGGACAGGTAACGGCCGTCGCGGCAGACCTGGCGGCGGGCGGTGTCCAGGGTCAGCCCCGCCCGTTCCAGGACGGGCGGGAGCGCGGGGCGGGCGCGGCGGCCGAGCGCGAGGACCCGGGCGAGGAGTTCGTCGTACGCGAACGGCTTGGTCAGGTAGTCGTCGGCGCCGATCCCGAGCCCGGCCACCCGGTCCCGTACGGTCCCCGATGCGGTGAGCATCAGAATCCGGGTGAGCAGCCGCATCGCGACGACCTTCCGGCACACCTCGTCGCCGTGCAGCCCGGGCAGATCGCGGTCGAGGATCATCACGTCGTACGCGCCGAACCGCAGCCGGTCCAGTGCCGCCCGGCCGTCGGGGGCCACGTCCACGGCGACGGCGTCACGGCGCAGCCCCTCGGCGATCATCTCCGCCAGGAACTCCTCGTCCTCCACCACCAGCACACGCATGGGCCCTGTGTACCCGAAAGCGATGTTTCGCCGGTGTAAGCATCGGCGCTGAGAGAAACGAAACCGCGTCCTCGCGCACGCTCGGGCTGTTCGTACCCGGCCTGTCAGCAACGGACGAGGAGCCCCGCAGCGATGACGATCACCACGCCCCATTCCCGCCCCATTCCCCGCACCCTTCTCCACCGGACCGCCGCCGCTCTGGCCGCCGCGGCCGTCGCCCTGACGGCGGCCGGCTGCTCGGACGGCGGCGGCACCAAGGACGGTGGATCGGTTTCCTCCTCGAAGAAGACGAAGGAGGACCAGGCGCTGGAGCACCGCAAGTGCCTGCGTGACCAGGGCCTGGACATTCCCGAGCCGAAGCCGGGCCAGGACGGCATGGGCATCACCATCGACGGCGGTTCCCTGAGCAAGAAGGAGATGGAGAAGGCGTTCAAGGCCTGCCAGGACAAGGCGGTCGGCGGCGGTCCCAAGGAGCTGACCCAGGCGGAGAAGGACAAGATGGTCGCCTTCGCCCGGTGCATGCGCAAGAACGGCTTCGACATGCCCGACCCGAAGTTCGACGGCGGGGCGATGCAGGCGGCGCCCGCGATGAAGCCGAAGGACATGAAGAAGTTCGAGAAGGCCAACAAGGCGTGCGAAAGCGTCGGCCGATGAGGCGGGGACGGGCCGCGGCGGCAGCGGTGGTGGTGCTCGCCGTGGCGGCGGGTTCGCTCGCGCTCACCCGGCTCGGCTCCGGCGAGGAGGGCGACGGAGGGGCGAGGAACACCGGGCTGCCCCCGGCCACGGCACCGGTCGAGCGCGGCGATCTGCGCGACAGCGCGCAGGCGGACGGCATGCTCGGCTACGACAGGGAGCGCAAGGTCAACGCGGGCGCGGCGGGAACCATGACCTGGACGCCGCGCACCGGCTCGACCGTGCGGCGGAACGAGCGGCTGTACGAGGTCGACGGCCGTCCGGTCCGCCTGATGTACGGCTCCGGGCCCATGTACCGGACGCTGAAGCCGGGCGACAAGGGCCGGGACGTGGAGCAGTTGGAGCGCAATCTCGCGGAGCTCGGCTACACGGGCTTCACTCCGGACGACGAGTACACCGAGCTGACGGCGGCGGCCGTCAAGCGCTGGCAGAAGTCCCACGACGCGAAGCGGACCGGGAAGGTGGGGCCGCAGGACATCGCGTTCGCGGCGGGGAAGGTCCGGATCAAGAGCGTCGAGGCAGGGGCCGGCGAGCAGGCCCAGCCGGGCGCCCCGGTCCTCGTCACGACCGGCTCCGAGCGCGTCGTGACCTTCCGGCTGGACGTGGCCGAGAGCCAGTTGGCCAAGGCGGGCACGAAGGTCACGGTGGATCTGCCGGACGGCACCACCGCGCCCGGGAAGGTCTCCGCGGTCGGCCGGACGGCGGAGCCGGGCGACGACCCGCAGGACGACAGCCCCAAGGTCACGCTGACCGTCTCGTTCGACAAGCCGGACGACGTCGGCGGGTTCGACCAGTCCCCGGTGACGGTCAGCCTGACCGGCGAGACCCGCAAGGACGTCCTGACGGTCCCGGTGAACGCGCTGCTGGCCCTGCCCGGCGGCGGCTTCGGTCTCCAGGTCGTCCGGGGCGGCACGGTCCGCGAGGTGAAGGTCGAGCTCGGCATGTTCGCCGAGGGCCGGGTGGAGGTCTCGGGCGGCGGGCTGCGTGAGGGTACGAAGGTCGGGGTGCCGAAGATATGAGCAGGCACGCGGATACGGGCAGGCACGCGGATACGGGCACGGCCCCCGACACGAGCGCGGCCCCCAGTACAAGCGCGGCTCCCGGCACAAGCGCGTACGCCGGTACGGGCACGGACGCGCACGCCGGTACAGGCACGGGCACGGCCCCCCGCACCCGCACGGTCGTCGCCCTCAACGGCGTCACCAAGGAGTACCCGGGCCCGGTCGCCGCGCTGCGCGGGGTCGACCTCACCGTCGAGGAGGGCGAACTCCTCGGCATCGTCGGCCCCTCCGGCTCCGGCAAGTCCACACTGCTGCACATCATCGGCACCCTGGACCGCCCCACCGCCGGGTCCGTCCACATCGCCGGCCACGACGTGGCGGCCCTCTCCGACCGCCGCCTCTCCGCGCTGCGGGCCCAGCACGTGGGCTTCGTCTTCCAGGCGTTCCACCTGGTCCCCGGCGTCAGCGCCCGCGACAACGTGGCCGAGGGCCTCCTCTACTCCGGCCTCTCCCGCTCCGTACGCCGCCGCAAGGCCGCCGAGGCGCTGGAGCGGGTGGGCCTCGCGGACCGCGTGGACCACAAGCCGCACCAGCTCTCGGGCGGCCAGAAGCAGCGGGTGGCCATCGCCCGGGCGGTGGTCGGCGAACCCGCGCTGCTGCTGGCCGACGAACCGACCGGGGCGCTGGACTCGGCGTCCGGGGAAGCGGTGATGCAGCTGCTGCGCGACCTCAACCGGGAGGGGGCCACGATCGCGGTCATCACGCACGACACGGAGATCGCGCGGAAGCTGCCTCGCGAGGTGCGCATCCGGGACGGCCAGGTGGTGGCGGACGTACGGAATCCTTCCTCCGTACCGTCCATGGTGACGGGGGCGGGCCGGTGAGCCCCACAGGCCGGGGCCGGCTGAAGGCAGCCCGACTGGGCCCCCGGGACGTACTGCACGTGGGCTCGGCGGGCCTGCGCAGCCGCCCGATGCGGGTGGTGCTCTCGGCCCTGGGCATCGCCATCGGTATCGCCACGATGATCTCGGTGGTCGGCATCTCCGCCTCCAGCCAGGCCCAACTGCTCCGCGAACTGGACAAGTTGGGCACGAACCTCCTCGTGGCCTCGCCGGGCGAATCGATGTTCGCCGGTGAGGACGTCAAACTGCCCGAGGAATCGGTCGGAATGGTGGGCCGGATCAAGGGCGTGCAGGAGGTCGGCGCGACAGCCGACCTGGACACGACCGTGCGCCGCAACGAGAAGATCGACGAGGGCGACACGGGCGGGATCTCCGTCAAGGCGACGACAGCCGATCTGCTCCGCGTCCTGCGGGGCGAGGTCAGCAGCGGCAGCTGGCTCAACGCGGCGACCGGCCGCTACCCCTCCGTCGTACTCGGCCATGTCTCCGCCGAACGCCTCGGCGTCACGAAGCCGGGCCAGCAGGTGTGGCTGGGCGACCGGTACTTCACGGTCGTCGGCATCCTGGCCCCGCTCCCGCTCGCCCCGGAGATCGAGCGCTCCGCCCTGATCGGCTGGGAGGGCGCGAAACGCCTGCTGTCCTTCGACGGCCACCCGACGTCGGTGTACGAGCGCTCGACGGACGCGGCGGTCAACGACGTGCGCAAGGCGATGGCGGCGACGGTCGACCCGCGGAACCCGCAGAACGTGAAGGTGACCGACCCGTCGTCGGCGCTCCGCGCGAAGGCGGCGACCGAGGGGGCGTTCAGCAGCCTGCTGCTGGGCCTGGGCGGCATCGCGCTGCTGGTCGGGGGCGTCGGAGTGGCCAACACCATGATCATTTCGGTCCTGGAGCGCCGGTACGAGATCGGCCTGCGCCGCTCCCTGGGCGCGACCCGGGGCCAGATCCGCATCCAGTTCGTCACGGAGTCGCTGATGCTGTCCGGCCTGGGCGGCCTGGCGGGCGTGGCCCTGGGCGCGGCGGCGACGGGGGTCTACGCGTCGTCCGGCGGACTGCCCTGGGTGGTCCCGCTGTGGGCGGTCGGCGGGGGCTTCGGCGCGACGCTGGTGATCGGCACGGTGGCGGGCCTCTACCCGGCGGTCCGGGCGTCCCGCCTGTCCCCGACACTGGCGCTGCACGCGGCATGAGGGGTTCCCCCTGCCCCCGCCCGCCAGGGGGTTCCTCCTCCCCCGGTGACCAACGGGTCGGGTTCACGCCCCCTTGGTCACCAACGCCAGGTCGACCGCCCCCGCGACCCGGGCCGCCACCGTCTCCGCGTACGCCGTGTCCTGGCGTTCGAACGCGGCCCGGTTCGCCGCGCGCAGGAACGTCAGGACGCCGAGCGTCCGGCCCCGGCTCCGGAGCACCGCGCAGAGGGCGTGCGCCGCGTCCCGGGGCCAGCGGCGCTCGGCGGCCCAGGCCGGGCCGGAGCCCCCGGCGGCAGCGCTCGTACGGACGGTGCCGGTGCGTTCGACGGACTGGAGGGCGGGGTGGCCGGGGGCGTAACGGGCCGGGATGGAGCCCCCCGCGACCAGCAGACACGGGCCGGGCGCGTCCGAGGGCGTGGCGGCCGTGCGCACCAGGCGCTCGCCCGCCATGAGGTCGACCAGGACGTGGTCGGCGAACCCGGCCAGCGCGAAGTCGAGCAGGGAGGTCGCCGCCTCCATCGGGTCCTCGCACTCGGATGCCGTACGGGCGGCCCGGTGGAGCTGGCTCGTCCGGAACCGCAGCCGGTCGGCCTCCTGTTCCGCGAGCTTGGCGGCGGTGACGTCCCGGAAGAGCCACCCCACCCCCAGCGGGACCGGCTCCTCCGTCAGCGGCGAGGCCAGCCGCAGGAACCCGCTGCGCCAGCACCGGCGGCGCTCGCCCTCCGCCGTCCGCAGCGTCACCCACAACTCGGCCGGGGCGCTCGGCGCACCCTCGGCGAGCACATGGTGCAGGGCCGCCTCCAGCTCCTCGACGCCCTGGACCACCAGCTCGCCGAGCGGACGTCCGAGCAGGGTGGTGCGGCCTCCGCCGAGCGCGCGGGAGGCATACGCGTTGACCACCGTCGGGCGCAGGTCGACATCGACGAGCACCACACCCCAGGACACGTCCTCCAGCAGCGCCTCGCTCAGCGCGATGGCCCGCTCCAGGTCGATCTGGGCGTGCACCTCGCTGAACGCGCAGTACACCCCTGCCGGTTGCCCGTCGGCGCCGCGCACCCCGGCGGACTGGGTCCGCACCAGCACCCGCCCGCCGTCCTTGCGCAGCAGCGCGAACTCGTGCAC
Organism: Streptomyces durocortorensis; assembly: GCF_031760065.1. Taxonomy (NCBI): domain Bacteria; kingdom Bacillati; phylum Actinomycetota; class Actinomycetes; order Kitasatosporales; family Streptomycetaceae; genus Streptomyces; species Streptomyces sp. C11-1. The sequence goes on along the minus strand of NZ_CP134500.1, from coordinate 4,283,306 downwards.
CTGCCGCCCGGGCGCCCCCATGGCCGACATCAGCCGCGTCTGCACCTCGTCCGCGTCGGCCCGGCGCGCCGCCCAGCCCGCGAAGCCCTTACGCCCCACGGCCTCCTGCGCCGACCAGCCGAGGATGCGTTCGGCCTCGCGGTTCCAGTGGGTGACCCTGCCGCCCGCGTCGAACGCGCAGAGCGCGGCGTCCATGCCGTCGAGCAGGGCGGCCAGCAGCTCGGACCCGTCGGGCCCGGAGCCCGGGAACCCCTCACCGGAGACCGGAACATCCGGACGCACCGGGCCGCCCGGGGGCCCGCTGCCGGAATCCTCGTCCGGACCGAGCTCGTCCGTGGTCCCACTGCTCCTGGAAGCACCCACTCCGTACCCCCCGCAGAACGTGTCGGCTGTTCTCCCACGCGTCGCCGCGCGTATTGCTGCACGTCAGCCCATTCAACTCGAACGTGACCCAGCACACACCAACTTCACCGAAATCATTTCCCGGGATCGACGTTTTCCGATGGATTCACGCCACGCGGGGACATGTACGGGACACAACGGGGACGCCGGGGCCGGAGTTCACCGGCGACACCACGATGCGTGGCGGGGACGACACACGAAGTCCACCGGGCACACCCACCCTTGGGGCGCCCTGAGTCGCCCAGGCCCCGACTGTTGTGCAGCGCCGCCCCCGCTCCTCCGACCTCGACCCACCTCGACCGCAAGGAGCCCGTCCGTGACGCCCTTCCGCCCCGCACGTTTCCGCCCCGCGCGTCCGACATCGGCGACCGCTCTCGCCGTCTGCGTCGCCGCGTTCGCGACGCTCGCCGCCGCGGCACCCGTACCCGCCGCCACCCCGCAGCACGGCCCCCGGCCCCTTCCCGGGATCACCCCGCGCGCCGAGACCGCCACGCTGTACGACGACGAGAAGGGCGGCAACGCCAACGCGGACGACCCCGCGATCTGGCGCAACCCCGCCGCCCCGGACCGCAGCCTGGTGATCGCCACCGCCAAGGAGGGCGGGCTGCGGGTCTACGGTCTGGACGCCCGCCTGGTGCAGTCGCTGCCCGCACCCGCCGCGCCCGGCCCCGACGACGCCCCGGGCCGCTTCAACAACGTCGACCTGGTGCACGGGGTACGGCTGTCCTGGGGCCGGACGGCGGACCTCGCGGTCACCACCGACCGGGGCCACGACCGGCTGCGGGTCCACCGCATCGACCCGTCCCGGCCCGGCGCCCCGCTGACCGACGTCACCGACCCGGCCGCGCCCCGGGTGTTCTCCGCGGACCAGGACGAGGTCAACGAGCAGTCGACGGCTTACGGCCTGGCCACCTGGACGGACCGCCGCAGCGGCCGTTCGTACGCCCTGGCCAGCAGGAGCGACCGGACGTCGATCGCCCTGCTGGAGCTGCTGCCGACCCGCTCGGGCACCGTGACGTACCGGAAGGTCCGCAGCCTCGATCTGCCCTCCGCGTTCCGGCTGCCGGACGGCACGCGCTGGTCGCCCTGCGGGGAGCCGGGCGAGCTGCCCCAGGTGGAGGGGATGGTGGTCGACCCGGCCGACGGCACGCTCTACGCGGGCCAGGAGGACGTGGGTATCTGGCGGATGCCCGCCGACCTGCGGGGGAAGCCGGTGCTGGTCGACAAGGTCCGCGAGTACGGCGTGCCGGGGACGTACGACGAGGAGAGCGAGGAGTGCGCACCCGGGAGGGACCCTGGCTTCGGCGGCACGCGTATCTCGGCCGACGTGGAGGGACTGACCCTGTTCACCGAGCGGAACGGCGACCGGTACCTGCTGGCCTCCAGCCAGGGCGACGACTCGTTCGCCGTGTACGGCCTCCGGACCGGCCGCGGCAAGGGTGCGGGGTACGCGGGCGGCTTCCGCGTGACCGCCGCCTCGGCGACGCTGGACGGGTCCGAGGAGTGCGACGGCGCAGCGGCGGTGAACCAGCCGCTCGGCCGCCGGTACCCGGGCGGTCTGCTCGTCGTCCAGGACGGCCGGGCCACCCCGGCGCAGGACGGACGGGAGGCCACCGGCTTCAAGTTCGTCGATCTGCGGAAGGTCCGGGGCGCGCTGGGCCTGCCCCGCGCCGCCGAATAAATCGGTTGAACCCCGATCCGGGCCGCTCCTACTCTGACGGCACACAGGAAAGGAGGTGTTCCGGAAGTGATTTCTCTTCGGACTCGTGAGGTGGCTGCGGGCTGACGCCCGTCGTCGCGCTCTTTCTGCAGTGCAGGCCGGACGTCGGCCAATCCCAAGCAGTCACCGACCCGCAGGCTCGCCGGTAAGTCCGGCCGGCTCCTCTGTGCACGGAGGAACCAGAGCCTGCGGGTTTCTGCGTTCAAGCGGGTCGAGCCGGTTGCGCGGGTGATGGTGGGTGGATTACGGGCAGAGCCGCTCGACCCGCCAGGCGGCACCGGAGGCCGCCCCGCCCTCCCGTACGTACCGCAGCCGGTCGTGCAGCCGGTTCTCGTGCCCCTGCCAGAACTCGATCGTCTCCGGGACGACCCGGAAGCCGCCCCAGTGCGGCGGGGCCGGGACCTTCTCGCCCTCGGGGTAGCGGGCGGCCAGCTCCTCGTACCGGGTGAGCAGCTCCTCGCGGGAGCCGGCCACGGTGGACTGGGCACTGGCCCACGCGCCGAGCTGGGAACCGTGCGGGCGGGTGCGGAAGTAGCCGACGGTCTCCTCGCGGGAGACCCGGTCGGCGGTGCCGGTGACGATGACCTGGCGGGCCATCGGGTGCCAGGGGAAGAGCAGCGAGACGTACGGGTTGGCGGCCAGCTCTCGGCCCTTGCGGGAGTCGTAGTTCGTGAAGAAGACGAAGCCCCGGGAGTCGTACTGCTTCAGCAGCACGGTGCGCGAGGACGGCCGTCCGTCCGGGGTGGCGGTGGAGACGATCATCGCGTTGGGCTCGTACAGCACCCCGCCGGCGGCGACCTGGCGGAACCAGCGGGCGAACTGGTCCATCGGGTCGGGGCTGAGGTCGCGCTCGGTGAAGTCCTCGGAGCGGTACTGCTCGCGCATGACGGCCGGATCGATGACGAGGTCGTTGCGGGACCCCTCATCGGAGCCGGCCGGGCGAGTCGCCGCGTCATCCGGTGCGGGCACAGCGTGATCCGGATGCGGCACGGAGTGATCTGATGTGGGCACGGCCCCATCCTGCCGCAGCGGCCGAGTCTGCCCCGCTCCGAGGGGACGTAACCACACGGCGGCGAAATGGAGCCCTGTGCCGGATGTCACGCTTCCCCGCATCGGAGGAACCCGCCAATATCTTGGGGCAGGCCTCTGTGGCCTTCGCACAGCACAGCCCGACGCAGCGCTGCGCAGCCTGCCGCTCATCGCCTGTCGCCCACCGCCCGCCGAACTGAGGGAGCCGCCTGATGTCCGACTTCGTACCCGGTCTTGAGGGAGTCGTCGCGTTCGAAACGGAGATCGCCGAACCGGACAAGGAAGGCGGTTCGCTCCGCTATCGCGGGGTCGACATCGAGGACCTCGTCGGCCATGTCTCCTTCGGGAACGTGTGGGGCCTGCTGGTGGACGGGGCGTTCAACCCCGGCCTGCCGCCCGCCGAGCCGTTCCCGATCCCGGTGCACTCGGGTGACATCCGGGTCGATGTCCAGTCCGCGCTGGCGATGCTGGCGCCCGTCTGGGGTCTGAGGCCGCTGCTGGACATCGACGAGACGACGGCCCGCGACGATCTGGCGCGAGCGGCGGTGATGGCCCTGTCGTACGTCGCCCAGTCGGCACGCGGCCAGGGGCTGCCTATGGTGCCGCAGAGCGAGATCGACAAGGCGGAGTCCGTGGTGGAGCGCTTCATGATCCGCTGGCGCGGTGAGCCGGACCCCAAGCACGTCAAGGCGGTCGACGCGTACTGGACCTCGGCGGCCGAGCACGGAATGAACGCCTCCACGTTCACGGCCCGGGTCATCGCGTCGACGGGCGCGGACGTCGCGGCCGCGCTGTCCGGCGCGGTGGGCGCGATGTCGGGCCCGCTGCACGGCGGCGCCCCGTCCCGCGTCCTCGGCATGATCGAGGAGATCGAGCGCACGGGCGACGCGACCGCGTACGTGAAGCAGGCCCTGGACCGGGGCGAGCGCCTGATGGGCTTCGGCCACCGCGTCTACCGCGCCGAGGACCCGCGCGCCCGCGTGCTGCGCCGCACGGCCCGCGAACTGGCGGCGCCGCGCTTCGAGGTGGCGGAGGCGCTGGAGAAGGCGGCGCTGGAGGAGCTGCACGCGCGGCGCCCGGACCGCGTCCTGGCGACGAACGTCGAGTTCTGGGCGGCGATCGTGCTGGACTTCGCGGAGGTCCCGGCGCACATGTTCACGTCGATGTTCACGTGTGCCCGTACGGCGGGCTGGTCGGCGCACATCCTGGAGCAGAAGCGCACGGGCCGCCTGGTCCGCCCGTCGGCGACGTACGTCGGCCCGGGGACGCGGGACCCGCGCGAGATCGAGGGATACGCCGACATCGCGCGCTGACGGGGTGGGGCGGGGCCGTCGAACGAGCCGGTACAGGTGTCGTGGCGGGGCGCCCGGCGGGGTGGTTGCCCCGGCCGGACCCCGCGCGGCGACAACGGCCGTGGCCGTCACCCCACCTGGGCGCCCGCCGTGGGAAGGGTGACTTCGAAGCAGCAGCCGCCCGCCACGTTGCGTACGGCGGCCCGCCCCTGGTGGGCCTCGACGATGCCCGCCACGATGGCCAGGCCGAGCCCCGCTCCGGCCGGCGGCGTACGGGCGTGGTTACTGCGCCAGCCGGTGTCGAAGACGCGCGGCAGGTCCTCCTCGGGAATGCCGCCGCAGCCGTCGGTGACCGACAGGACGACACCGTCCTCGGTGCGCTGAGCGGCCACCGCGACGGTGCCGTCGGCTGGGGTGCGACGGATCGCGTTCACGAGGAGGTTGCCCAGAACACGGCTCATCTCCTTGCTGTCGACCTCCACCGGCACCCGGTCGACGGCCTCGCCCACCAGTCGTACGCCGTGCTCCTCGGCGAGCGGGTCGACCCCGGCCATGGCATCGGCGACCAGGTCGTAGACCGAGATCCGGGCGAGACTCAGGGCGAGCGCGCCCGCGTGAATGCGGGACAGCTCGAAGAGGTCGCCGACCAGTGTGTCGAGGCGTTCGACCTCGGTGCGGATCTGGCGCAGATAGCGATCGGGGTCGGCCGCCACACCGTCCTCAAGGGCCTCGGACATGGCGCGCAGACCGGCGAGCGGGGTACGCAGGTCGTGCGAGATCCAGGCCACCAGCTCGCGCCGTGAGGCCTCCAGGGCGCGTTCACGGTCCCTCGACTCCGCCAGCTTGGCACTGCTGGACGCCAGCTCCGCGCTCAGCGCCGTCAGCTCCGCGGTCGCCGCGTGCACGGGCGCGGAGAAGCTTCCGCCGTCACCGAACGAGCGGGCCGCCTCGGTCAGGGCCACACTGCGGGCGACCACCCAGCGGCCGAGCAGCAGCGCGGTGGCCAGCGAGACCACGGCGGCCATCGCCACGACGATCACGATGACGTTCAGGTCGTGCGGCGACAGGAACATCTCCCAGGCCACGGCCAGCGTTCCCAGCAGCATCGCGAGGACCGCGACGGCCGCGACGACGGCGAGAACGACCACGAGGGATCGGCGCCTCAGCAGCCGCAGGGCCAAGGCACCGAGGAGGCCGGCCACCGCGGCCCCCAGGAAGGCCAGGAGGGCGATGATGAGGATGTCCAGCATGAGGGTCAGCCTTCGGTCGTCGTGAAGCGTCCGGGTCGGCCGGGCCGCACGGGGCGGTCTGGGCGTCCAGGTTCATCGGGCGGCACGGGGCTGCCCGAGCGTTCAGGTCCATCGGGCGGCACGGGACGGCCCGAGCGTTCAGGTCGGCCGGGCCGCGCGGAGGGGCCATCGGCCGCCTCGTCCGCCACGTCGAGGCGGTAGCCCATGCCCCACACCGTCTGGATCAGCCGCGGCCTGGCCGGGTCGTCCTCGACCTTCCCGCGCAGCCTGCGGATGTGGACCGTGACGGTCGACAGGTCGCCGAACTCCCAGCCCCACACCTCACGCATCAGCTCCTCGCGGCCGAGCACCCGCCCGGGGTTGCGCAGCAGGTAGACCAGCAGGTCGAACTCCCGGATGGTCAGAGTCAGCTCGGCCTCCCCCTTCGACACGTGGCGTGCCACCGGGTCCACCCGGAGGCCGTCCGCCAGCAGCGGTGCCCCGGGATCGGAGGCCGGACCGGTGCGGCTGCGGCGCAGTACCGACTCGACGCGCAGAACGAGCTCGCGGGGACTGAACGGCTTCGTGACGTAGTCGTCGGCACCCACTTCCAGGCCGAGGATGCGGTCTTCCTCGTCGCCGCGTGCCGTGAGCATGATGACCGGCACCGGGCCCTCGGCACGCAGTCGGCGGCAGACCTCCAGACCGTCCATACCGGGCAGCATCAGATCCAGGACCACCAGGTCGGGCCGGTGCAGCGCGGCGCACTCCAGGGCCGCCGGCCCGTCATCGGCGCGGATGACCTCGTACCCGGCGCGGCTCAGGTACCCCGCGACGACCTCGGCCACGGTCAGGTCGTCGTCCACGACGAGCACACGCAGCCCGGCGTCCAGCGGTGATGTCTGCATACCTTCAGCCTCGCACCGGCCCGGGCCGACCGGGTGGGCAGGCCCCAGCCCGGCCGCGGACGTCCCGGTTTCGTAAGAACTTGAAGCCCTTTATGTCCATTCATCTTTCGTAGGGTGAATCCCACGCCTCCCGCCCTCTCCGGAGCAGTGACTCGTCCGCGGCGGCACCCGCCCGGCAGGTCGAAGAAGAACAGGAACCGTGACCATGCCCGACCCGACGCCCCGAGACACCCCGAAGCGACGGCCCTGGAGTCGGCCGGTGATCGTCGGCGCGCTGATCGCCTTCGCACTGGTTGCGACCGCGGGGCTGTACTGGTTCCAGCCCTGGAAGCTGTGGCAGGACGAGACCGTACGCGAGGAGCTGGTCGTGCCCACCGCCCCGCCGCAGACGGCTCCCCCTGCCCCAGGCGCCTCCGCGCCCACGGCCCCGCCGGGACCGACGACACTGGCGACCGGCGAACTGATCAGCCACGAGCACCGCACGACCGGCACGGTCAAGGTGGTGCTCCTGCCCGACGGCTCACGGACGCTGCGCCTGGAGGGCCTGGACACCAGCAACGGCCCCGACCTTCAGGTGTGGATCACCGACGCCCCGGTCAAGGAGGGCACGGCCGGCTGGCGCGTGTTCGACGATGGCGCGTACGAGAACCTCGGCAAACTCAAGGGCAACAAGGGCGACCAGAACTACGCCCTGCCGACCGACATCGACCTCGACCGGTTCACGAGCGTAAGCATCTGGTGCGCCCGCTTCAGCGTCTCCTTCGGGGCCGCCGAACTCAACCCCGCCTGAACCCGGGCTGAACCGGCCTGAACCCGGCCTGAACCCGGCCTGCGGGCGGTCGCCGGGCGGTGCTCAGGAACGGGGCAGGCCGATCCCCCGCGCGCCGTCCGGCGAGAGGGCCGTGCCCGGAACCGCAGGCCGCGAGCCGTCGCGAACGGAACGGACACCGCTTGATGCGGCATGGATTCTCTCGCGTGTCGATGCGGCATAGATTCCCCCGCATGGGACCGCAAGAAGCAACTACAGCCGCAGGCGTGCACGCTTCGACCGTGCACACTTCGACCTCGTCCTGGCAACAGCCCTGTCCCCCTCCGGCCTCGCCCGAACGGAGCCTCCTGGTCTCGTCGCTCGCGGACCGGGTCCTGACGGGCGGAACGGGCCGCCTGCTCGTAGGAATCGACGGCTTCACGGCAGCGGGAAAGACGAGCTTCGGCCACGAACTGGGCGCGGAGATAGCCAAGTCGGGCCGCCCCGTGCTGCGGGCCACGCTCGACGACTTCAAGAACCCGTGGAAGGACCGCCACCTGTACGACCGGGAGTCCGGCGAGGGCTACTACCGCAACGCGTACGACTACGCCACGGCCAAGCGCCTCCTCCTGGACCCCTGCCGCTCCCCCGAGGCGGCTTCCTGCGCCCTCTGCTCGATCGACCCGCTCACACAGAAGGGCCACGCGGCCGACAGGACCCCGCTCACCCCGGACTCGGTGCTGATCGTGGACGGCGTCTTCGCGTTCCTGCCCGAGATCGACGCGTACTGGGACTTCCGCATCTGGATGGACGTGGACGCCGAACTCTCCGTACGCCGGGGCGCGGAGCGCGACCAGGACTGGGCGGGCTCGGACGCGGAGGCGATCCACCGCGACCGGTATCTGGCGGCCGAGCGCATCTATCTCGACGAGGTGGACCCGCTGCCGGGGATGGACGCGCTCATCGACAACACGGATTTCGCGCGCCCGAGGCTGGTGCCGCCGCCCTCCGGCTCCTCGCGGTAGTCCTTGCCCTGAGGTTCGCCCGGGGCGAGGCAAGCTCGGTGATCGCCAGGCACGGGCCATGCCCCGATCGCCCGTCGAACGTGGAAGGCACAACTCAAGTCCTGGCGCATTTATCGCGGATCGCGGTGCAGCCCGAATCGAATGACGTCAATCGCCAAGGCCGCCCCCACCCTGGAGAGGCAGCGGTGAAAACGCTCGCTGATCCGCCCAACAGCCCGTGGGCGCGGAATGAACAGGAACCGAAGAGACAGGAACGGCGTGGGAATGGTCAGGTGGCGATTACACCCAATCCCCGCTATCGGCCCGTTGGTTGCCACAGACTCGGCCGTAGACCAACCGTCGTCCTGGAGGACCACCGTGAAGATCCGCCCACCGTTCGTCGTCCTGCTCGCCGTGTCCGCCGCCGCCCTCACCGCCTGTTCCGGGTCCGGGCAGGAGCTCGGGTACGGGGAGGAGGCCACCGGTGACGGCGTCGATGTGACGGTGGTTCGGGTCGAGGCGGGAAGCGCCGGGGATCTTACCTCGTTGAAGGACGCCGCGAAGTACGACGGGCGGACGCCGTACTACCTGCACTACCGCGTCACCAAGACCAAGGACGGCGACGTCAAGGGCCCCTCCTTCGACGTCGCCAACGACAAGAACCGGCTCACCCGTCTGAGCATCCTGCCCAGCTTCCCCACCCCCACCGTCGGCGACGACGGTGAGCTGAGCTACTCCCCGGCGCCGAAGTTCGAGAAGTGCACCGATGACCAGTCCTCCTCGGACTTCAACAAGGCCCCCCAGGGGGAGACGTACGAGGCATGCAGCATCTACCTCAGCGCCGAGGGTGACACTTCGGCACCGTCCGAGGTGACGTGGGTCGAGGGCGCCAAGAACGAGACGGTCGCCGTCTGGAAGTGATCGTTCCCGGGTCCCGAATCGCGGCCTGGAGTTCCGGTCCCCGGGTCCCGAGTCCCGACGCTCGGGTTCCTGGCTTCGAGAGGTCCTCTTCACTCTTCCGGGTGTACGTGAACGAGGTCCCGGCCCGAAGCTCGGGGCCCGGGGTTCGAGCGTCGGGATGCGAGACCCGGGATTCGAGCGCCTTCTTTAACAGGTGGGTAGGAGAAGGGGGTTGGGGAAACCCTCCCTACCTACCCGACCCGTCACGGCCTGCAAGTATGACTATTCGCGGTGGCTTGCGGCGCGCCGTCGCGACTGCTTACGGTTCGAGAACCAAACGACCCCGACGCGGTGTAGCAAGCACCAGGCCGGGGTCTCACCGCAAGATCGCTACCCTAGAAAGTCGATCCCGTGGCTACCACGCACCCTAGCTCTGCCCCGCTCACCCCTGCATCCTCACGCGCACACCCGATGGCGAAGCCCGGCTACGGCAAGCAATCAGCGCCGCAGCAACTCCCGCCCACCTCCGGCGACTTCGCCTTCCTCCCCCTCCGTGAGCGCTATGTCGCCGGGTTCAACGACCGCCTCCCCGAAGGTGCTCTGATGAGCGTGAAGTCCCTGGCCAAGCAGCTCCCGCTCTACGGGCAACAGGCCATCGGCACCGCGCTGAAGACGCTCTCCGTCGCCGGGCACCTCCGGCGCGCCCGGTGCGAGGTCGGCGTGGGGGACGAGACGCGCTGGGTCTTCCGGACCTACTGGTCGCGCACCGCCCGCGACAACGAGTGGTGGAACGCCTACCTGACCGCCGAGAACGCCCACCGGCCCGCCACCCCGGCACCGGCGGCGCCGACGCCCGGCACTCCCGACACCGCTGCCCCGCCGCCCCCGCCCTGGGTCCCGGCCGAGGAACCGCCATCCGCAGCGGCTGAGGGCCCCGAGGCCCCGCAGGCTGCCGAGGCCCCGCAGTCAGACGGGGCCCCTCAACCTGCGGCGGTCCTGGCCCCCACCCCCGTACCGCACCAACGCCTCGCGACCGGGAGCGAGACCGAAGGCGCGACCGGAAGCAAGAGCGCGACCGGCGGCGCGGGCGAAGCCCCAGCCCGGACCGGGGCGCCGCCCTCCCCCGCCTACCTCGCCCTCGCTCACCTCGGGCGCAAGGACGAGCGGTTGACGCTCTCCGCCGGCGATTGCGCCGGCCTGGAAGCGCTGGCGGCGAAGTGGCTGGCCCGGGGCGTGACCGTCGACTGCCTGACCATGGCCCTCACCGCAGGGCTGCCGCCCCACGTCGACCACCCCCTCGGCTTCCTCCGCTCCCGCCTCATCGACAAGATGCCGCCCCTGCTGCCCGCCGAAGGCGCCTCACTCGAAGGTGCCTCACCCCACGGCCCGGCCCCCGACTCCCCACGCCACCTCCTGGTGGAGTGCACCGACTGCGGCACTCCCGGCCGCCCCGAGGCCCTCCCCGACGGCCTCTGCCGCCACTGCCGTCCCGATCACCGCACCGAGCCCCCAGCGATCCCTGACGCCCCGGACGGCCCCGACGTCGGCGCGCACGTCGCCGGTCTCCGTGAGCTGCTCAGGGTCCGATGAGGCCGGAAGTCCGGCGGACCTGCCCGTGCCCCTCCGCCCCGCCCCGCCCCGCCCACACATTGCTAGCAGAATGCTTTCAATGAATCTAGAATGCTTTCATGGCTACCATCCACCTTCGCGAAGTCCCGGACGAGACAGTGACGACCTTGAAGGTCCGAGCCGCCCGGTCCGGGCAGTCCCTTCAGGCCTACCTCCTTCAGCTCCTGACGGGCGAGGCGGCCTTGCTGACCCCTGAGGAAGCCGCCGAGCAGGCACGCGGCATCGCCGCACGCGGGCAGGTCACCGCCGACGACGTGTCCGACGCCCTGGCCGAGATGCGCGAGGCTCGTTCGTGAATGTGCAGGTTCTCGACACCTCCGCACTCGTGGAGTTCCTCGTGGGGTCGGACGCCCTCGCCGAACGCGTCCGGACACGTACAGCAGGCAGTCGGCTCGCCGCGCCGCACGCGGTAGATCTGGAGTGCGCGTCGGTCCTGCGCGGCCTGGTCCGCGGCAACAAGCTGCCCGAGAGCGAGGCCGTCCGAGCGCTCGACCTGCTGGGGCGCATGCAGCTGCACCGATACGACCACGCTCCCCTGCTGCCCCGTATCTGGGAGCTCCGGCACAACATGTGGCCCTACGACGCCTCTTACGTCGCCCTGGCAGAGATGCTGAACGCCGAGCTCGTGACGGCGAACCGAAAGCTCGCGGCGGCCCCCGGCCTCCGCTGCACGGTGACCGATCTCCGCGACGGAGAATGACGGGATGAGCCAAGAGACAACCGACGTCGACGCCGCCATCGCCGCCGAGCTGCGACTGATGGACCCCGCCGTCCGCTCCTCCCCATCGCTCGCCCAGCAGCTCCTCGACCCTGAGTTCGTCGAAGTCGGGTCTTCGGGGCGGCGGTGGACGTACGCGGAGATGCTCGATGCCCTCCCCGATCTGGACGGCGGCGACGCGGGCGGACCGCGCCACGAGCCGTCCGGCATGACCGGGGTCGTCCTGGCACCCGGGATCGTGCACCTCACGTACGAGAGCCTCATCGACGGCAGGCGGGCCCGCCGCAGTTCGCTGTGGCGCAGGCAGCCCGACGGCACGGGGACGGCCTGGCGCATGTACTACCACCAGGCGACACCCGTCCCGGCCGGCGAGGACTCCCGCGACCGCCCCCGGGCCCAGTCCTCCTGACGCCACCACAGCAGACGGCCCCTACCGCGCGGCTCCGATCGAGTGGACTTGGCAGGGCGCGGCCGGGGTGCGGTGCGGAGGCCGGGGCCGGATGGTGTCGTTGCGTCCGCTCCGTCCCCCTCCCCCGTCCGGAAGAGGCACCCCCACATGCGACGCTCCCCCACTCGACGTCTGTTCGCCGCGATGCTGCTCGCGGCCGCCGTCCTGGCCCCGATGGCCGTGGCTCCCGCCCCGGCGGTCCACGCCGCGGGCCTCGATCGGCACGACCGGCAGCACGGGAACGATCAGCACGACCGGCACACCCCGCACGGCGAGGACGACTGTCCTCCCGGCGGTCTCGGCCCCGAGCTGACCGCCAGGCTGGACAGGGCCATCGAGGACGTCCGCGAGCAGGCCGGCATTCCCGGCGCCGTCGTCGGGCTGTGGATGCCGGGGAAGGGGAGTTACGTCCACGCCGACGGCGTCGCCAACACGGTCACCCGCGAGCCGATGTCGGCCGACACCCGTATCCGGATCGGCAGTGAGACCAAGACCTTCACGGTCACCGCGCTGCTCCAACTCGTCGACGACAAGCTCGTCAAGCTGGACGACCCGATCTCCGCCTACGTCCCCGGCGTGCGCAACGGCGACCGGATCACGCTCCGCCAGCTCGCCGGGATGCGCAGCGGACTGTTCCCGTACACCGCCGACCCGGACTTCGTGCACGACCTGCTGAGCGATCCGTACCGCTCGTTCACCCCGCGCGGTGTGCTCGCGTACGGCATGAAGCACAAGAACACCTTCAAGCCGGGCGCGCAGTTCCAGTACTCCAACTCCAACCTCGTCCTGCTCGGCCTGGTGATCGAGAAGGTCACCGGGCAGAGGCTCGACCGCGTCATCCACGAGCGGGTGCTCCGCCCGGCCCGCCTGCACAACACGCTCTTCCCGACCGGGGCCGAGTTCCCCGAGCCGCACGCGCACGGCTACACCGACCAGACGCTGAGCGGTGAGACCGAGGACGCCACGGACTGGAACCCCAGCTGGGCGTGGGCCGCCGGCGCGATGATCTCCGATCTGCACGACCTGCGCCGCTGGGCCAAGGTCGTCGCCACCGGGGAACTGCTCAGCCCCGAAACCCAGGCGCAGCGGCTCAAAACCCTGCCGACCGGGTTCCCGGGCCTCAGCTACGGCCTGGGCATCTTCGACGCCGACGGGTGGATCGGGCACAACGGTTCCCTGCCGGGGTACGAGACCGTGACCGTCTACCTGCCCGCGCAGAAGGCCACCATGGTCATCACGATCAATACGGACTCCCTCAGCGGGACCCAGGAGCCGTCCACCCTGCTCGCCCGCGCGGTCACCCGGATCGCCACGCCTGACAACGTCTACGACGGCAGCGCCTCCCAGGGCTGACCCCCTGTACGCCACTGTCCGCACACCGCCGTACGGGCTCGGCCGGGGCTCAGCCCAGCCCCTCCTCCACCAGCGCCCCCCACTGCGCCACCACCCGCGCCCGCCGGGCGGTGTCGTCGGTGAGGAGGTTGGCGAGGCCCAGGCCGCGGGCCATGTCCAGCAGCCCCTGGACCGTTTCGCGGGCGCCCGGGCGCGACTCGTCCGCGCCCAGGAGTTCGACGGCGATGCGGTGGGTCTCGCGGCCCACCCGCGCCTCCAGTTCCGTGACGCGCGGGCGCAGTTGGTCCTCGTTGGAGGCGGCGACCCACAGGTGGAGGGCGGCCCGGAACAAGGGGCCCGTGTAGAGGTCGACGAGGGCCGCCACCACGTCCGCGCGGCCCTGCACGGGGAGTGCGCGCAGGGCGGCCGAGCGTTCCTCCGCCACGTACTCCACCGCCCCCGTGAACAGGTCCTCGCGGGTCGGGAAGTGGTGCTGGGCCGCACCCCGCGAGACCCCGGCGCGCTCGGCGACGGCGGAGACGGTGGAGCCCGCCCAGCCGTGTTCGGCCAGGCAGGCCACCGCCGCCTCCAGGAGCCGCTGTCGCGTCGCCCGGCTGCGGTCCTGCTTGGGCGCGTGAGCGGCTTTGGGAGTGGAAGAAGCGGACGAAGAGGTCACCGCACCCATGCCGGGTCCCGTCGTTCAAGGAAGGCCGTCATCCCCTCCCTGGCCTCCTCGGAGGCGAACAACGCGGCGGAGCGGGCGATGAGGTCTTCGGCGTACTGGTCGAATCTCTTCAGAACCGTAGCCGTGACCAGCTCCTTCGATGCGGCCAGCCCCTGCGGTGACGCCCTGCGCAGCCCGTCCAGGACCGGGGCCAGCGCCCGGTCCACGTCCTCCGGGTCCCCGGCGGCCTGCGTGACCAGGCCGATCCTCGCCGCCTCCGCCGCGCCGAACCGCTCCCCGGTGAGGTAGTAGCGGTTCGCCGCCGTACGGTCCAGGCGCGGCAGGAGCGTCAGGGAGATCACCGCCGGGGCCAGGCCCAGGCGGGACTCGGTCAGGGCGAAGGACGACGCCCGGCCCGCCACCGCGATGTCGCACGCCGCCAGCAGGCCCAGGCCGCCCGCCCGGACGTGGCCCTCCACCCGGGACACCACCGGCTTCGGCAGCTCCACGATCGCCCGCATCAGGCCCACGAACGCCTCCGGGTCGGGCGGCGCCGTCAGGTCCGCCCCGGCACAGAACGTCGTCCCGGTGTGGGTCAGGACGATCGCCCGTACGGTGTCGTCGGCGGCGCAGGCTTCCAGCGCCTCCCGCGCTTCTCCCACCAGCGCCGCCGACAGCGCGTTCCGGTTCACCGGGGAGTCCAGGGTCAGCGTCGCCACGCCCCGGTTCCAGGACTTGGCAATCAAGGTCACTTCTCCTCCGTCTTCTCCCGGTCGCGCAGCTCGCGCCGGAGGATCTTGCCCGAGGCGGCACGCGGCACCGCCTCGATGAACTCGGCCTGCCTCACCTTCTTGTAGGGGGCGACGCGTTCGGCGACGTACGCCATGACGTCCTCCGCCGTCAGGTCGTCCGCCCCCGCGCTCCTGACCAGGAACGCCTTCGGGACCTCGTTGCCCTCGGCGTCGTACACCCCGATCACCGCCGCGTCCGCCACCTGCCCGTGGGTCAGCAGCAGGGCCTCCAGCTCGGCGGGGGCGACCTGGTAGCCCTTGTACTTGATCAGCTCCTTCACGCGGTCGACGACGTACAGCCAGCCGTCCTCGTCGATACGGCCGACGTCCCCGGTGTGCACCCAGCCGTCCCCGTCGATCATCGCGGCGGTGGCGTCCGGGCGGCCCAGGTAGCCCTTCATCACCTGGGGGCCGCGGATGAGGATCTCGCCGTCCGTGCCCGGCGCGGCGTCCTTCGCCGGGTCCTCCAGGGACACGATCCGCATCTGCGTACCCGGCAGCAGCTTGCCGACCGTGCCCGGCGGCGGCCGCTCGGCGGAGAGCGGCACCACGTGCGTACCGGGCGACAGCTCCGTCATCCCGTACGCCTGCCGCACCGGCGGCACTCCCAGCCGGGCCGAGCACGCGGCCGCCAGCTCGGCGTCCAGCGGGGCCGCGGCGCTGACGATGTACTGGAGCGAGGACAGGTCGTACTCACCTACCAGCGGGTGCTTCGCCAGCGCCAGCACGATCGGCGGAGCCACGTACAGGGCCGTGATCCGGTGGGTCTGGATGGTCTCCAGGAACTGCGTCAGGTCGAAGCGGGGCAGGACGACGACCGTCGAGCCGCAGCGCAGCGGGGCGTTCATGAGCGCCGTCAGGCCGTAGATGTGGAAGAACGGCAGGACCGCGAGGATGCGCTCTCCCTCGGTCATGGGCATGACCGGGCGCAGCTGCTCCAGGTTCGTGCCGATCGACCGGTGCGTGAGCATCACGCCCTTGGGCGTGCCGGTCGTGCCGGAGCTGTACGGGAGTGCCGCCACGTCCTGGCCGGGGTCGATGGTGATCTGCGGCTCGGGAGCGGTGGAGGACAGCATGTCCAGGATGGAGGTGTGGCCCTCCGCCCGGTCGCAGACGTAGATCTCGCTGACGCCACCCGCCAGTTCGGCCGCCCGCCGGGCCGTCTCCAGGAGCGGGGAGACCGTCACGATCCAGCGCGCCCCGCTGTCGCCGATCTGTTTGGCGAACTCCTCGGCCGTCGCGAGCGGGTGGACCGTCGTGACGGACGCCCCGGCGCGTGTGGCGCCGTAGAAGACCGCCGGGTACGCGATGGTGTTCGGGCTGTGGAGGGCGAGCACGTCGCCCTGGTTCAGCCCCGCGTCGGCGAGCGCGGCGGCGATGCGCCGGTGGAAGGCGTCGAGCTGCGCGTACGTGAGGGAGTTGCCGTTCGTACCGTCGATCAGGGCGACGGTGTCACCGAGCTGAGCGGCCCCGCCGAGGACCGCTTCGTGGATGGGCAGGTCGAGGGCCGGTACGTCTGCGTACTCACTGCGGAACACCATGGCGGACCCCTGTCGTCGCGGGCCCCGGCGCTCCGGGGGCTCCGGAGCGCCAGGGACGCCGTGCGGGTGTGGAGGGACAGAATCACCCCTGCGGGGGCGGTAGGGGGAGAGGTCGGACGGGCTTCTTCACTCCGGGCCGCCCTCTGGTGCGACTCGGCTCGCGCGGCTTCGCCTGGTACGGCTTCGGCGGTACGTGTTCGGTCAGTACGACTTCGGCAGGCCCAGCGACTGGTGCGAGACGTAGTTGAGGATCATCTCCCGGCTGACCGGGGCGATCCGGGCCACCCGGGACGCGGTGATCAGGGACGCGAGTCCGTACTCGCGGGTCAGGCCGTTGCCGCCGAGCGTGTGGACCGCCTGGTCGACCGCCTTCACGCACGCCTCGCCCGCCGCGTACTTCGCCATGTTCGCCGCCTCGCCCGCCCCGGCGTCGTCGCCGTCGTCGTACAGCCGGGCGGCCTTCTGCATCATCAGGCGCGACAGTTCGAGGTCGATGTGCGCGGTGGCGAGCGGGTGCGCGATGGCCTGGTGAGCGCCGATGGGGTCCTTCCAGACCTGGCGCGTACGGGCGTACTCCACGGCCCTGCCGAGCGCGAAGCGGCCCATCCCGATGGCGAAGGCGGCCGTCATGATCCGCTCGGGGTTCAGCCCGGCGAAGAGCTGGAGGAGGCCCGCGTCCTCGTCGCCGACCAGGGCGTCGGCGGGGAGCCGTACGTCGTCCAGCACGAGTTCGAACTGCTTCTCGGGGGCGTGGAGTTCCATCTCGATCCGGTTGCGTCCGAAGCCGGGGGCGTTACGCGGGACGATGAAGAGGCAGGGCTTCAGCTTGCCCGAGCGGGCGTCTGCCGTGCGGCCCACGATCAGGGTGGCATCGGCCATATCGACACCGGAGACGAAGACCTTGCGGCCGGTGAGTACCCAGTCCGCGCCCTCGCGGCGGGCGGTCGTGGTGATCCGGTGGGAGTTGGACCCGGCGTCCGGCTCGGTGATACCGAAGGCCATGGTGAGGCTCCCGTCCGCCAGGCCCGGCAGCCACTTCCGCTTCTGTTCGTCCGTGCCGAAGCGGGCGATGACCGTGCCGCAGATCGCGGGCGACACGATCATCATCAGGAGCGGCGAGCCTGCCGCCCCCAACTCCTCCAGGACGATGGAGAGTTCCGCCATGCCGCCGCCTCCGCCGCCGTACTCCTCGGGAAGGTTCACCCCGAGGTAGCCGAGTTTGGCGGCCTCGGCCCACAGCTCGTGGGTGTGGGAGCCCTCGCGGACGACGGTGGTCATGTAGTCGCGCCCGTACCGCTTTCCGAGGGCGGCGACGGCGGCGCGCAGCGCCTGGTGCTCTTCGGTTTCGAGGACGGTGCTCATGCGTTCTCCTCCGTTGCGGGGGCGGGGCCCAGGTCCTCCTGGACCACGGCGAGCAGCGCGCCCACCTCGACCTGGTGGCCGGGGGCGGCGTGCAGGGCGGTGAGGGTGCCGGAGGCGGGGGCGAGGATGCGGTGCTCCATCTTCATCGCCTCCAGCCAGATCAGCGGCTGCCCGGCTGCCACGGCCGCCCCGGCGGCGAGGCCCTCCGCGAGGCGGACGACGGTGCCGGGCATGGGGGCGAGGAGGGAGCCGGGGTCGGCGTGCGTGGCGGGGTCGGTGAAGCGGGGCAGGGCGGTGAAGGTGTACGAGGCGTGGGCGGTGTCCACGTGGAGTCGGCGGCGGTCGCGGTCACGGTCGGTGGTGATGCTGAAGTGCCTGGTCACGCCGTCCAGTTCGAGGGTGACCCGGTCGGGGGTCGCGGCGAGGACCCGGACGCCGGGTGCCTCGTGCGGCTCCGGGGTGCCGGTGCGCGGGGTGCGGTAGGCGATCTCGTACTCGACGCCGGCCGGCTCGCTGCGGTAGCGCTTGACCTGGGGCTGCGAGGGGACGTTGCGCCAGGCGCCGAAGCGGGCGGGGGCGGGGCCCGGGGATCTCGTGGCGCGTGCGGCTTCCGCGAGGGCGGCGGCGAGGGCGGCGACGCCGGGGTCGCCGGCTCCCGGGGCGGTCAGGTCCGCCAGGTGCCGGTCGTAGAAGCCCGTGTCGAGCCGGCCCGCCGCGAAGTCCGGGTGGCGCAACGAACGTACGAGCAGTTCGCGGTTGGTGACCGGGCCGTGGATGCGGGCGCGCTCCAGGGCACGGGCCAGCAGCCGGACCGCTTCGGGGCGGGTCGGGGCGTGGGCGATGACCTTCGCGAGCATCGGGTCGTAGTGCACACCGATGGTGTCGCCGCCCACGTACCCCGTGTCCAGGCGCAGGCCGGGCGCCTCCGGCACCTCCAGCGCGAGCAGTGCCCCGGTCTGCGGCTGCCAGTCGCGCGCGGGGTCCTCGGCATAGAGCCGGGCCTCGACCGCGTGGCCGACCGCCTGCGGGGGTCCCGGCGCGGGCAGCGGCTCCCCCTCCGCCACGCGCAGTTGGAGCGCGACCAGGTCCACGCCGAACACGGCTTCCGTCACCGGGTGTTCGACCTGGAGGCGGGTGTTCATCTCCAGGAAGTACGGCCGCCCCTCGGCGGAGACCAGGAACTCCACGGTCCCCGCGCCCCGGTAGCCCACCGCCCGCGCCGCCGCCACCGCAGCCTCGTGGAGCCGGGTGCGCAGGGCCGCGTCCAGGCCGGGCGCCGGGGCCTCCTCGATGACCTTCTGGTGGCGGCGCTGGAGCGAGCAGTCCCGGGTCCCGAGCGCCCACACGGTGCCGTACCGGTCCGCCATGACCTGGACCTCGACGTGCCGGCCGCGCTCCACGTACGGCTCCGCGAAGACCTCCCCGTCCCCGAAGGCGGACGCGGCCTCGGCGGCAGCCTCTCTCAACTCATGTGGAAGCGCCTGGAGTTCGCGCACGATCCGCATTCCGCGGCCACCCCCGCCGGAGGCCGCCTTCAGCAGCAGCGGCAGGTCGCCCTCGCCCGCCGCCGCCGGGTCGACGGGGGCCAGCAGCGGTACCCCCGCCCCGGCCATCAGCTCCTTGGCGCGGGTCTTGGAAGCCATCAGCTCGATGGCCTTCACCGGCGGGCCGACCCACGCCAGGCCCGCGTCCTGTACGGCGGCGGCGAAGGCGGCGTTCTCGGAGAGGAAGCCGTAGCCGGGGTGCACGGCATCCGCCCCCGCGGCCAGCGCGGCGGCCACGACGAGGTCGCCGCGCAGATAGGTGTCGGCGGGGGCCGAGCCCGGCAGGCGTACGGCGAGGTCCGCCTCCCGTACGTGGAGGGCGTCGGCGTCCGCGTCGGAGTACACGGCGACGGTGGCGATGCCCACCTCCCGGCAGGTGCGGAAGATCCGGCAGGCGATCTCGCCCCGGTTGGCGACGAGCAGCGTGTCGATCACGTCTCTCCTCATGCGCGGGTCACATCCGGAAGACGCCGAAGCCGCCGCGGGCGCCCTCGACCGGTGCGGTGTGGATCGCGGACAGGCACATCCCGAGGACGGTCCGGGTGTCGCGCGGGTCGATGACCCCGTCGTCGTACAGCCGCCCGGACAGGAACATCGGCAGCGACTCCGCCTCGATCTGCTGCTCCACCATCGCGCGCAGCCCCGCGTCCGCCTCGTCGTCGTACGGCTGCCCCTTCGCGGCGGCCGACGCGCGGGCGACGATGGAGAGCACACCCGCGAGCTGCTGCGGGCCCATGACTGCGGACTTGCTGCTCGGCCAGGCGAAGAGGAAGCGCGGGTCGTAGGCGCGGCCGCACATGCCGTAGTGCCCGGCCCCGTACGAGGCGCCCATCAGGACCGACAGATGCGGGACTCCGGAGTTGGCGACCGCGTTGATCATCATCGCGCCGTGCTTGATGATGCCGCCCTGCTCGTACTCCTTGCCGACCATGTAGCCAGTGGTGTTGTGGAGGAAGAGCAGCGGAATGTCACGCTGGTTGGCGAGCTGGATGAACTGGGCCGCCTTCTGCGACTCCTCGCTGAACAGCACGCCCTGCGCGTTGGCGAGAATCCCGACGGGATACCCGTGCAGCCGGGCCCACCCCGTGACCAGGCTCGTCCCGTACAGCGGCTTGAACGCGTCGAAGTCCGAGCCGTCGACCAGCCGGGCGATGACCTCGCGCGGGTCGAAGGGCGCCTTCAGGTCGCCCGGCACCATGCCGAGCAGCTCGTCCTCGTCGTACTTCGGCGGCTCGGCGGGCCCCGGATCGGGGTGCGCCTTGCGCCAGTTGAGCCGGGCGACGATACGCCGGGCCTGCCGGAGCGCGTCGTGCTCGTCGACGGCGAAGTGGTCGGCGAGACCCGACGTACGGGCGTGCATCTCGGCCCCGCCGAGGGACTCGTCGTCGCTCTCCTCGCCGGTCGCCATCTTCACCAGGGGCGGTCCGCCGAGGAAGACCTTGGACCGCTCCTTGATCATCACGGTGTGGTCGGACATCCCGGGGACGTACGCGCCTCCGGCGGTGGAGTTGCCGAACACGACGGCCACGGTGGGGATTCCGGCGGCCGAGAGCCTGGTGATGTCCCGGAACAGGGCACCGCCCGGGATGAAGATCTCCTTCTGGGACGGCAGGTCGGCGCCGCCCGACTCGACGAGGCTGATACACGGCAGCCGGTTGGCGAAGGCGATCTCGTTGGCGCGCAGGGCCTTCTTCAGCGTCCAGGGGTTCGATGCCCCGCCGCGTACGGTCGGGTCGTTGGCGGTGATCAGGCACTCGACGCCCTCCACCACCCCGATCCCGGTGACGAGCGAGGCGCCCACCGTGTACTCGGGGGAGGCGCTGCCCCAGGCGGCCAGCGGCGACAGCTCCAGGAACGGGGTGTCGGGGTCGACCAGCAGCTCGATCCGCTCCCGTGCGGGGAGCTTGCCGCGCCCTCGGTGCCGGGCCACGTACTTCTCGCCGCCGCCCGCGAGCGCCTTGGCGTGCTCGGCCTCCAGTGCGGCGAGCTTCTCTGCCATGGCGGCCCGATTCGCCGCGTATTCGGGGCTGTTGGTGTCGAGCCCGGTGGGCAGGACGGTCATGCGGTCACCTCCGGGGCGTGGGCGTCTTCGAGCAGTGCCACGGGGACGGGCAGCCACCGCGACCGCAGCCACTCCCCGACCGCCTTGGCCTGCGGGTCGAACCGCGCCTGCGCGGCGACGCCCTCGCCCAGGAGGCCGTGGACGACGAAGTTCAGGGCGCGCAGGTTGGGCAGGACATGGCGTACGACGGTGAGTTCGGCGGTCTCCGGCAGCAGCTCCCGGAACCGCTCGACGGTCAGCTCGTGCGCCAGCCACCGCCAGGCGTCGTCGTCGCGCACCCACACGCCCACGTTGGCGTCACCGCCCTTGTCGCCGCTGCGGGCGCCCGCGACGAGGCCGAGGGGGGCGCGTCGGGTGGGTCCGGTGGGGTACGGGGCGGGGAGCGGCGATGCGTGGACCTCGGACAGCTCCCTTGTACGGGCTGGCGGTTCGACGACCTCCCGCGCCCCGTCGGGCAGCACTGCCGTGTGCTCGACCTCCCCCGCCGGTACGTGGATCGCCTCGAACACTCCGTAGGGGGCGCCCTTTCCGGGCGGGGCGGTGACGTGGAAGCCCGGGTAGCTACCGAGGGCGAGCTCGACGGCGGCCCCCGAGACGGCCCGGCCGACCGCGTCGGCGTCCTGGTCGCGGACGACGAGCCGGAGGAGGGCACTGGCCCGCTCCTCGGTGTCGGCGTCGGGGTGGTCCGTACGGGCCAGCTCCCAGCGGACCTCGGCGGGCGGGCGGGCCTCGCTCCGCGCCAGGGCGTCGGCGAACTGGGCCCGCGCGAGACGGGCCTTGGCCTCGATGTCGAGTCCGGTGACGACGAGGACGACCTCGTTGCGCCAGCCGCCGAGCCGGGTGAGACCGGCCTTGAGGGTGGGCGGCGGGGCCTCGCCGCGTACGCCCTGGATGCGGACCCGGTCCGGGGCGTCCTGGGTCAGCACCACGGTGTCGAGGCGGGCGGTGACGTCGGGGCCCGCGTACCGGGCTCCCCCGGTCTCGTACAGGAGTTGGGCGGTGACGGTACCGAGGTCGACGACCCCGCCCGTACCGTCGTGCTTGGTGATGACGGAGGACCCGTCGGCGTGGATCTCGGCGAGCGGGAAGCCGGGGCGGTGCAGGCTGCGCGCGTCGTGCTCGCCGAAGAAGGCGTAGTTCCCGCCGGTCGCCTGCGTGCCGCACTCCAGGACGTGCCCGGCGACCACGGCCCCCGCGAGGGCGTCCAGATCGTCCGGGCCCCAGCCGAAGTGGGCGGCGGCGGGCCCGGTGACCAGGGCCGCGTCGGTGACCCGGCCGGTGACGACGACATCGGCCCCGGCGCGCAGACAGGCGGCGATCCCGGCGCCGCCGAGGTAGGCGTTGGCGGTGAGGAACCCGTCCGGGACGGGCAGGCCGTCGCCCTCGACGTGGGCGACGCGGGCGGGGACGCCGACCTTGGCCGCCAACTTCCGTACAGCGTCGGCGAGTCCGGCCGGGTTGAGGCCGCCCGCGTTGGCGACGATCTTCACCCCGCGGTCGTGGGCGAGGCCGAGCCCCTCCTCCAGCTGACGCAGGAAGGTGGTGGCGTACCCCTTCTCGGGGTCCTTGAGGCGGCTGCGACCGAGGATGAGCATCGTCAGCTCGGCGAGGTAGTCGCCGGTGAGGACGTCCAGGGGGCCGCCGGTGAGCATCTCGCGCAGGGCGTCGAAGCGGTCGCCGTAGAAGCCGGAGGCGTTGCCGATGCGGAGGGGGGCGGGGGCGCTCACCGTTGGCCGTCCTGTTCCGCGCGGGGCGGGCGGCCCGGCCCCGGGGGTCCGGCGAACGCCTGGGCGATGGAGAGCCACTGGTCGGCCTCACGCCCCTCGGCGGTGACGGCGAGGTCGGCGCGGTGGGCGCGCCGGGTGACCAGGAGGCAGAAGTCGAGGAGCGGCCCGGTGACGCGCTGGGCGGCGCCTTCTGGCCCGTACGCGATCACCTCACCGCCAGGGGAGCGGAGTTCGACGCGGAACTCCTCCTCGGGCGGGGTGGTGCCGCGCACCGCGTAGGCGTAGTTCCGGGCCCGTACGCCGATCCGTGCGACGTGCCGCAGCCGGGCGGTGGGGGTGCGGGTGACGCCGAGGGCGTCGGCGATGTCCTGGCCGTGGGCCCAGGTCTCCATGAGCCGGGCGGTCGCCAGGGACGCGACGCTCATCGGCGGGCCGTACCAGGGGATGCGGGTCCCCGCCGGGGCGTCCCGCAACGCCTTGTCGAGCCGCTGCCGCCCGCCCCGCCACCGTGCGAGGAGGGCGTGCGGCGCGTGGTCGGCGACCAGGGCCTCGGCGGCCTCGTCGACGAAGGTCTCGGGGGCGGCGAGCGCCCTGGCCACCTCGTCGCCGAACCGCTCCGGCTCGGTGGTCGCCAGCAGCGCGACGGCGTCGGTCCAGGCGAGGTGGGCGATCTGGTGGGCGACGGTCCACCCCGCGGCGGGCGTCGGCCCGCGCCAGGCCACATCGTCCAACACCGCTACCAGCGCGTCGAGTTCGTCGCCCTCCTCGCGCAGATCATCGATCACGGCTACGACAGCGGACACGTGCGCTCCCCTCGGGACCGGGTGTGGTGCCCAGGAGCATGGCAGCGCCCCAGGAAACAATCAAGCACGCTTGCATGATTTTCGGCCCCGGACACCCCGCTACCGTGCGCCCGAGCTCTCCGACTCCATCAGCGACCCTCAGGCGCCCTGCACCTGGTGACCGGCGCGCAGCACATTTACCACCCTGCCCTACGTAGGGCAGGGCGGTAATCTGGGCGGCATGATAAAGACGACCGTGTATCTTCCGGAGGCGCTGGAAGTGCGGCTGGACGCCGAATCGGCCGCCACCGGCGTCAGCAAGGCCGAGCTCATCCGGCGCGGCATCGCGCTGCTGCTGGAACACGCGGAGCGCCCGAAGCGCAGCCGGGAACTGCCGGTCTTCGACAGCGGGCGCCCCCGCACGCCCGACGAGATGGACGAGTCGGTGTACGAGCACATCAAGGAACGGGCCGCACGCCGTTGATCATCGTCGCCGACACTTCGGCCCTCTACGCCGCTTTCGACGCCGCGCAGCCTGAGCATTCCGATGCGGCCCGGGTCATGGAGCACGAGCGGCTGGCCATCTCACCGTTGGTCGTCACCGAGCTGGACCGCCTGGTCCATCGCGACCTGGGGTTCCCGGCCGCGATGCAGGTGATGGAGGCTCTGAACTCCCGCATGGAAGACGGGCAGTACCGCCTCGCCGAGCTCAGGCTCGCGGATCTGCGTACCGCCCATGAGGTCCGCCAGAAGTACGAAGGCCTGCGACTGGACCTGGCCGACGCGGTCGGGGTGGCCCTCGCCGACCGCTACCGGACCAACCGCGTCTTCACCCTGGACCAGCGCGACTTCCGGGCCATGGCACCCCTGACGCCCGGGCTGGACGCCTTCCGCATCCTGCCCGCCGACAGCTGAGGCGGACACCACCCCCGGCTCACGCCTTCTTCCGCGCCCCCGCCTGACTGCGTACCGCGCCCATGCTCGCCCCGATGACCAGGGCGATGGCGAGGGCGTCCGTGGTGGACAGGGCCTGGTTCAGGATGAGGAAGCCCGCGGTCGCCGCGATCGCCGGTTCCAGGCTCATCATCACGGCGAACGTGGAGGCGGGCAGGCGGCGCAGGGCCATGAGTTCCAGGGTGTACGGGAGGACCGAGCTCAGGATCGCCACCGCCGCGCCGAGCGCCATGACGGAGGGGACCGCCAGCTTCGCCCCCGACTCCATGATGCCCAGGGGCAGCGAGAGGAGTGCGGCGACGACCATCGCCAGGGCCAGTCCGTCCGCCTGGGGGAAGCGGCGGCCGGTGCGGGCGCTGAAGACGATGTACGCCGCCCACATCGCCCCGGCCCCCAGCGCGTACGCCGCGCCCACCGGGTCCAGGCGGTCGAAGCCGCCGCCACCGAGAAGAACCACGCCGACGAGGGCGAGCCCGGCCCACACGACGTTGATCAGGCGGCGCGAGGCGAAGACGGAGAGCGCCAGCGGGCCGAGCACCTCCAGGGTCACGGCGATGCCCAGCGGGATACGGTCCAGCGCCTGGTAGAACAGCGTGTTCATGCCGCCCATGGCGACGCCGAAGGCGACCACCGTCCCCCAGTCGGCGCGCGAGTGGCCCCGCAGCTTCGGGCGGCAGACCACCAGCAGGATCAGCGCGGCGGCCGCCAGCCGCAGCGTGACGACGCCCAGCGCCCCCGCCTTCGGCATCAGCAGCGCCGCGATCGCCGAGCCGAACTGGACGGACAGACCGCCCGCGATCACCAGCACCACCGGGACCAGCGCCGCCCTGCGGTCGGAACCGGCCCGCCCGGCACCCGCCTTCCCCCGGACGTCACTCCCCCGGCCGCCCGGGCCCGGGCCGGTGCCTTCCAGTGCCGTCACCGCTTCCGGTACGGCGACGGCCGCGGCGGCCGGTTCTGCGGCGGCGGCGCTGCGCTGGTCGTTCACGGGGACCTTCCGGAGGAGGAGGGGGCGAACACGGGGGAGAAAAGCGAGGTCAGTGCAGTGCAATGCACCGGACAGTACGGCATCTCGCACTCGCCCGCCAAGGCCTTTCCCTCACCGTAAGGACCCCCGCGCGTTCCGTGAAATGCCGATCAAGCTCCCGTTATGCTCCCCACGCATGAACCCGGGACGCTCCACCGGCCGCCCTGTCGAACTCCGGCATCTGCGCGCCTTCCTCGCCATCGCCGACGAGCTCAACGTCACCCGTGCCGCCGCCCGCCTCCGCCTGACCCAGCCCGCCGTCTCCCGCACCCTCGCCGCGCTGGAGATGCACCTGGGCGTCCGGCTCGTCGACCGCTCCACGCACCACCTCGCCCTCACCCCCGAGGGCGTCGCCTTCCGCGACAAGGCCGCCGCCGCGGTCGCCGCCTTCGACGAGGCGCTCGACTCCGGGCGGCTGCGCCAGTGGCCCCTGCGGCTCGGGCACGCCTGGTCCGCGTTCGGGCCGTACACCACCCCGCTGCTGCGGGCCTGGCATGAGCGGCACCCCCGGACCCCGCTGGAACTGCTCCGGATCGACGACCGCACCGCCGGGCTCACCCGGGGCGAGGTCGACGCCGCCCTGCTGCGGGGGCCCGTGGACGCGCCGGGGCTCGTCGCCGAGGTGCTGTTCACCGAGGTGCGGGTGGCGGCGGTCACCGCGGACGGGCCGCTGGCCGGGCGCACCTCGCTCGCCCTCGCCGATCTCGCGGACGGCCCCGTCGTCCTCAACACCGTCTCCGGCACCACCACGATCGGCCTGTGGCCTCCCCACGCCCGGCCCGCCGCCACCCTCACCGTCGGCAACACCGACGACTGGCTCACCGCCATCGCCGCCGGACGCGGCAACGGGGTGTCCACCGCCTCGACCGCCGACATGCACCCGCACGCGGGGGTCGTCTACGTCCCGCTCGACGACGCCCCCGGCGTCCCGGTCCTCCTCGCCCGCCGCGACGCACCCGGCCACCCGGCCCTGCCCGATCTGGCGGCCCTGGCCCGCGAGATCATCGCGCGCGGCCCGTGAGGTGGATATGCTCCAGGAATTTTCCCGCCGTCGCGGCCTGTTGGGGCAGAACAGCAACCACCGGACGCACCAGGGGGAGAAATCATGGCGTACGACATCACCGTCAGGGGAACGGTCGCCGAGGGATTCGAGGGCGTACGGGAGGAGTTCGCCGCCGTCCTCGCCGAGGAGACCGCCGAGCCCGGCGCACAGCTCGCCGCGTACCTGGACGGCCGGCCGGTCGTGGACCTCTGGGCCGGGGACGGCATCACCGGCGACGCGCTGCCCGCCGTCTACTCCTCGACCAAGGGCGCGGCCCACTTGGTGGTCGCCCTGCTCGTGCAGGAGGGAATCCTCGACCTGGACCGGCACATCACCGCGTACTGGCCGGAGTTCACCGGCGGCGGCAAGGAGCGGCTGACCCTGCGCGAGGTGCTCGGGCACCGCGCCGGGCTGATCGGCGCCGACGGCGGCTTCACCCCCGACGAGCTCGCCGACGACCGCCTGATCGCCGCCCGGCTCGCGGGGCAGGCCCCCTATTGGCAGCCCGGTACGGCCCTCGGCTACCACGCGCTGACCATCGGGGCGCTGACCGGTGAGGTGGTGCGCCGGGTGACGGGCCGTTCGGTCCAGGAGCACTTCGAGGAGCGGGTCCGCGCCCCGTACGGACTCGACTTCCACCTCGGGCTGCCCGAGGCGCTGGAGGACCGGTACGTGCCGATCCGGCCGCTGGTGCCCACGCCCGAGCAGACCGCGGAGATGCTGGCGAACCCGGTCGACCCGGTGAGCCCGACCGGCATCGCCTTCAGTGCGGGCTCCCGGACCGCGATCGACATGGTGGCCCTCGTCAACTCCCGTACGACCCGGGCCCTGGGCCCCACGTCGGTGGGCGGTGTCGCCTCCGCGCGCGGCCTCGCCGGGATGTACGCGGCCGCCGCGGCGGGGCTCGACGGCCGGGACCCCCTGCTCAAGCCGGACACCCTCGCCGAGTTCGGCCGGGTCCACTGGCACGGCACCGACGTGGTCACCGGCACGGTCGACGGCTTCGCCCTCGGCTTCGAGGCGCTGCGCGGCACCTACCCGTTCCTGGGCGAGGGCACGATCGGCCACTCCGGCGCCGCGGGCTCACAGGCCTTCGCGGACCCGGTGAACGGGGTGGCGTACGGGTACACGCGGCGCACCTGGGCCTCCCAGGGCGGCGCGGCCCCCGAGAACGCCCGCCTGGCGGAGGCGGTAAGCCGGGCGGCGGCCCCGATGCGCTGAGGAGCCGGGCCGGGCCTGTCCGTCCGGGCAAACCCGGCCCGCTACCTCAGCTCCGGCAGCGTCAGCCGGACCGGGCCGCAGCCGATGCGCTCGGCCTCCGCCTCCACATAGCGGGGCAGCAGGGCGCGGACGAGGTTCGTACGCCTGGCCTCACCGTCACCGACGGACTTCAGCCGCTCCACCAGGAAGACCACATCACCGGTCTGGCAGTGGGCCACGTACACCCCCCTGGTGACGTCCAGCGAACCGAACCCACCGGGGCCCCGGCCCTTCGCCTCGCGCAGGCGGGTACCGCCGTGGAGCGCCTCCAGGGCGAACACATGGGCCAGCTGCGGGTCCACGACGGTCGTCAGATGCAGTTCGCCCGGCGGGTAGGAGGAGCCCACTTCGCAGGAGCGGGCCGCGCCGCCCTCCTGCCCCACGCGGGTCCGCGGCAGCGACTCCCGGTAACCGGCGGGCAGCCGAAGCCCCTTGATGCCGCAGAGCGCGTCCGGGGTGGTGTCCTCCCAGGCGACGTACGAACCGGTGGGCTCCGCGGAACCGTACGTACCGGAGCAGCCCAGTTCACGCAGGACGCCGTTGGCCACCGCCACCGCCGCCGCGGACAGGGCCCCGCGCTCCTTCAGGTCGTGCTCCGGCAAGCCGCGGCCGCCCGTTTCGCCCATCGCGAGGTCGACGACGGTCGGCGTGGCCAGCTGGTCCGGAGCCCCGACGCAGCTCTGCGGCAGCGCCAGCCAGGCCCGGGACGCGGACGCCATACCGGGCAGCCCGTTCCCCATCGGTGCCATGTCGGCCTGGAGGAACTCACTCGTCCAGGACCGCGCCTCCCTCTGGTGGGTTCCGTCCAGTTCACGGACGCGCACGGTCAGTTGGCTCACCACGGGGACCTTCTCGCCGTGGCTCGTGATGCGGCACTGCCCGTACGAGGCGACACGGGTGCGCGGGTCCCTCTGTAGTCGCTGGGTCTCGGCCGAGACCTCCAGGTCGCCGAACACGCGCGTGGCCAGGTCGTCGTCGAACGCGCCCCAGCAGGGGGCGTGGGAGAGCAGCGGCAGCGTGTCCGTCCGCCAGGCGACCGCCCCCGCGCCGAACAGCGCACCGACGAGCCCGGCAGCGGTGGCGGCGAGGACCGTCCGGCTACGGAGGAGCCGCCGCAGCAACGGGGGCCGCCCGGCCGGGGCACCGTCGGGGGTGTCACCGTCGGCCTGAGCGCCGTCGACCGGAGCGCCGTCGACCGGAGGACCCTCCGGCGTGACACCGTCCCCCGGAGCGCCATCACCCGTGACCCCGCCAGGCGTGACGCCGCCACCCGTGACACCGTCAGCCGTGGCCGGAAGTGCGTCCGCGCCCGCGCCCCTCGCCCCCTCCGTCATCGTGCCGCCCCCTGGCTCTGGCTCCCGCTGCGGTTCCACGTCGTGGGTGCGCAGCCGATGCGCCGGCCCGCCGATTCGGCGAACCGGGCCACCACCCTCCGGTCGGCCTTCTCCGAGCTGGACACCCCCGACTCGATCCGCCCGTAGAACACCACGTCCCGGTCGTCGCAGGAGGCGCGCAGGAGACCGTGCTCCTCGCCCTCGGGGAGACCGGCGAACACCGCCGCCGTCCGGGGCGTGGCGGCCATCACGAACTGGGCCGCCGGTTCGGCCGGCCCGCCCCTCTGGGGCCACACGACCGAGCAGGTCTGGAGCCGGTCGTCGACGACGCCCACCTGCTGCTCGTACCGGGAGGTGCTCCCCAGGTCGAGCGTCACCCCGGGGATCCGGCAGACCGGATTCCTGGCACTGCCCGAACGCTCGGCGACCCGGGTCATAGGCGACGTCATCCGCAGCGGCTCCTCCGGCGCGCACCCCGCCTTCCGCATCCCCGCCTCGGCGGCGCCCAGCAGCATGCGGCCCACGTCGGGCAGGGTGCCGATGGTCAGCGGGGTCTGCCGCTTGCCCAGGTGGCCGTCGCCCCAGCTCTCGGCCCACAGGGTCACCGCGGACGGCCTGCCCTCCACATCGCACGACTCGGGCAGCACGAGCATCGCCCGGTCCCCGGCGACGAGGCCGTCGAGGCCGTCGGGGAGCGCGGAGGCGGTGCCGCTGAAGTACCGCTCGATCCAGGCGTACCGCTCGTCCGGGGCCTCGGGCACCGGACCGTAGCTCAGCGTCACCCGGTCCTCGAAGCGGATCGGCTCGGTGGAGTCGTCGTCGGGTACGGACGAGGTCACCGTGAGGGTGCAGGTCGCCGTCCTCCCGTCGCCGCCCGGCGTACCGGACTCGACGGCCGCGCGCTCGGAGCCGGACTTGCCCAGGGCCTCGTCGCCGAGGAACCGGGCCCCGCTGTCCTGCTGCCAGGCGTCCCAGCAGTAGCGGTCCCGGAAGAGCCCGCTGTCCTTCGCCCAGAGCCCCCCACCGGATACGAGCACCACTGCCGCCAGCGCGGAGGCGAGGACCGTACGCTTCCGCCACCACCTGCCACCGCTCTTCACAACGCTTCCCCCTGCACCTACGCGACCGCGCGACGACCGCCGCAAACCCGTCGATGCTACGGGGTCACCTCCCGCCGCCCTCCAGCCCGTCCGCGATCACCTCCGCCAGGTGCCGGGCCCGGCGTCCGGCCAGCTGGTCCAGTTGCGTACGGCAGGAGAACCCGTCCGCGAGGAGTTCGCTCTCCGGTCCCGACTCCCGTACGGAGGGGAGCAGCTGCTCCTCCGCGCAGGCCACGGACACCTCCCAGTGCCCCTTCTCGAAACCGAAGTTCCCGGCCAGACCGCAGCACCCCCCGCTCAGTTCACCCGTCAGCCCCATCCGTTCCCGCAGGCGCCGCTCCGCCGCGTCGCCGAGGACCGCGTGCTGGTGGCAGTGGGTCTGGCCGGTGACCGGGCGGTCCAGGCGGGGCGGGGTCCAGTCGGGGGCGTACTCCTCCAGGTACTGGGCCAAGGTCCTCACGCTCTCGGCCAGTTCGGCGGCGCGCGGGTCGTCGGGGAGAAGTTCGGGCAGGTCCGTGCGGAGGGTGGCGGCGCAACTCGGTTCGAGGACGACGAGCGGGTGGCCGGGGAGCAGGCCGACCCGGTCCAGGGTGCGGCGCATCACGCGGCGGGCCGCGTCCAGCTGGCCCGTCGACACGTAGGTGAGACCGCAGCACACTCCGCGCGGGGCCGGGAGCACCGTGCGCCCCGTCGCCTCCTCCAGCACCCGGACCGCCGCCCGGCCCACCTGCGGGGACAGGTACTCGGTGAAGGTGTCCGCCCACAGGGCCACCACCCGGTCCGACGCGAGGACGCGCGTCCCCTCGCCCTGCCTCCGGCGCAGCCACCGGCTGTACGTCTCCGTCGCCAGCACCGGAATCGTCCGCTCGGGCGCGATCCCCGCCAGCCGCTTCGCGAGTGCGGCGAGCGGGCGCAGCCGGGCCAGGGCGTTCAACGGGCGGGCCAGTGGCGCGGCCAGGCGCAGCCACCGCGGGAGGCGGCCCAGGGCGTAGTGGGCGGCGGGGCGGAGGCGGCCCCGGTAGTGGTGGTGCAGGAACTCCGCCTTGTACGTGGCCATGTCGACGCCCACCGGGCAGTCGCTGCGGCACCCCTTGCAGGAGAGGCAGAGGTCGAGCGCGTCCCGTACCTCCGTGCTCCGCCAGCCGTCGGTGATCACCTCGCCCGCCAGCATCTCGTGCAGCAGCCGGGCCCGCCCGCGCGTGGAGTGGGCCTCCTCGCCGGTCGCGCGGAAGGACGGGCACATGACGCCCGCACCCGGCGCCTCCGTCGTACGGCACTTGGCGACGCCGACACACCTGCGCACCGCTCCCGCGAAGTCCCCGCCGTCCTGCGGGTAGCCGAATTCCACGTCGACCGGGCGTTTCGGCAGAACCTCGAAGCGGAGGTTCTCGTCGAGGCGGTCCGGGCGGACGAGCATCCCGGGGTTCAGGCCGCCGTCCGGGTCCCACAGGTCCTTGAACCGGCCGAAGAGGCCGACGAGTTCGTCCCCGTACATCCGTGGCAGCAGCTCGGCGCGCGCCTGGCCGTCGCCGTGTTCGCCGCTGAGGGAGCCGCCGTGCGCGACGACCAGGTCGGCCGTCTCCTCGGAGAAGCGGCGGAAGCGGGCGGTTCCGGCCGGGGTGAGGAGGTCGAAGTCGATGCGCACGTGGATGCAGCCGTCGCCGAAGTGGCCGTACGGGGTTCCGCGCAGGCCGTGTTCGGTGAGCAGCGCCCGGAAGTCGCGCAGGTACGCACCGAGCCGGGCGGGCGGCACCGCGCAGTCCTCCCAGCCGGGCCAGGCCTCGCTGCCGTCGGGCATCCGGGTCGCGGTCCCGGCGGCGTCCTCCCGGATGCGCCACAGGGCCCGCTGCCCGGCCGGGTCGGTGACGACCGTCCCGTCGACGGCGTCGGCCGCCCGCAGGATGCGTTCGGCGTGCGCGCGGGCATCGGACCCGGTCGCCCCGCCCGTCTCGACGAACAGCCAGGCGGCCCCGCGCGGCAGCCCGGCGGACTCGCGTACGAGGTCGGCTGCCATGCCCTCGACGGTGAGCGGGCCGTACGGCAGGAGGCCCGGGGCGGCCTCGGCGGCGGCGGACTCGTCGGCGTACCCGAGGACGGCCAGGGCGCGGGCGCGCGGGGGCTCGACCAGGCGCACGGTCGCCTCGGTGACCACGGCGAGGGTGCCCTCGCTGCCGCAGAACGCCCGGACCGGGTCGGGGCCGCCGGGGTACTCGGGGAGCAGGGCGTCGAGCGCGTAGCCGGAGATGCGGCGCGGGAGGTCGGGGTAGCGGGTGCGGAGGGGGGCGAGGTGGGCGGCGATCAGTTCACGCACACCGTGGGGGCCGACGCCCTCCGGCCCCTGACCGCTCCCCTGTTCCAGGCGCAGCGCCTGGCCCCCGTACCGGACGACCGACAGTCCCCGTACGTTGTCGGCCGTCGTGCCCCAGGCCACCGAGTGCGCCCCGCAGGAGTTGTTGCCGATCATCCCGCCGATGGTGCAGCGGCTGTGCGTGGACGGGTCGGGGCCGAACGTCAGCCCGTGCGGGGCGGCGGCGGCCCGCAGGTCGTCCAGGACGACGCCGGGCTGGACGACGGCGGTGCGGGCGACCGGGTCCAGGTCGAGGATCGTCCGCAGATGGCGGGTGAGGTCGAGCACGAGGCCGGTGCCGGTGGCCTGCCCGGCGATGGACGTGCCGCCACCGCGCGCCACCACCGGAACCCGATACTCCTGGCAGACCGTCAGCGCGGCCGCGATGTCGTCGGCGTCGCGCGGGGCGAGAACCCCGAGCGGGACGCGGCGGTAGTTGGAGGCGTCCATCGTCGTCAGGGCCCGCGCGGCGGGCCCGAAGTCGCTCTCGCCGCGCACGGAGGCGCGGAGCGCCCCGACAAAGGCACGGGATGGTCCGGAGGGTCCGGAGGGTCCGGAGGGTCCGGAGGGTCCGGAGGGTCCGGTATGCGGTCGATGCTGTTCGGCCATGGCTTCAGCATGCCGTCGGTACAGATGAACTCTTGGGATGCGGTCGGGTAAAGGCGGGCAAGCCTCACAAAAAAGCCCACAAGATCTTCCCAAACAGACCGTCAAGTCTCCTATAGTGACCAAGACTTGAGCAGGAATTGTCAGCTCCAGTTGTGCATGATCGCCCACACCCGTGGCGAACTGTCCGGATTTGACCGGTACGGTTTCGCCTTGCCCACCCCGTACCGCCCCGCCCCGCCCCGCACGTCCGCCACCGAGGACTCCGATTGCGCCCCTCACACCGGCCCACCGCACTCGCCCTGCTGATCTCGGCCGTCGCAACCGGCACGCTGACCCTGTGGGCCGTCGCCGCGGCCCCCGACACGGTACGGACCCCGCTGGCATGGGGAGCGGGCGCCGCCGCCGTACTGCTGAGCGTCGCCGCGGCCGTCACCGTCCACACCCTGGGGACCGCGCGGACGCTGCGATCCCTGCGGGCCGCCGACGCCCAGCGGTTCACCACCGAGACCTCACGCCTGGTCTCGGCCTCCGCGGCCGAAGCCCAGCGCTACACCGCCGAGAGTGCCCGGATCAAGGCCGTCGCCTCCGCCGAGACCGCCCGGGTCGCCGCCGACGCCCGCGCCGAGAACGAGCGCATCCGCGCCGAGGCCGCCGCCGAACGGGACCGCCTCACCACCACCGTCGAGCGGCTGACCGCCCGTGCCACCCGCGCCGAGACCGAGCGCTCCGCGGCCGTCGCCGCCTGCGCCAACGCGGCCGGACGGATGCAGGCCCTGGCCACCAGCATGCTGGCCGACCTGCGGGAGATGGAGCACCGGCACGCCGACGAGTCCGTGCTCGGGGACCTGCTGTACCTGGACCACCGCACCGCCCAGGCGGGCCGGCTCGCCGACTCCATCGCCGTACTGACCGGGGCGCGTTCCGGCCGCCGCTGGGCCAAGCCGATCGTGATGGAGTCGATCCTGCGCGGCGCGATGGGCCGGATCGGCAGCTACCAGCGCGTCCGCCTCCACTCCACCAGCGATGTCGCGATCGCCGGTCACGCGGCCGAGGGCGTCATGCACGCGCTCGCCGAACTCCTCGACAACGCGGCCAACTTCTCGCCGCCCACCGCCGAGGTCCACGTCTACGTGGAGGAGGTCCCGGCGGGCATCGTCATCACCGTCGAGGACAGCGGGCTCGTCATGAGCGAGGTGCAGCTGCGCCGCGCCGAGCGGGCCGTCTCCGCCGAGAACCAGGACCTCACCAACCTGTCCGGCACCCGCCTCGGCCTCGCCGTCGTCGGTCGGCTGGCCCGTAAGCACGGGCTGACGGTCTCGTTCCGGCCGTCCGCGCGCGGCGGCACCGGCGCGCTGATGATGCTCCCTCAGGACCTCATCTCCCGCGCCCCCGCACCGGCCGTACGGACGCCGGCTGCCACGCTCCCGGCCGCCCCGGCCACCACCGCACCCGCCGAGCCGGAGCCGTCCCACGCGTCGGCCGAGGGCGCGGGCGCCGCCGACTCCGCCCCCGCGGCCCGCAACGCCCCGGACGGCGCCTCCGATGACACCGCCTCCACGCCCCTGCCCCCGGCGGCGGAGCCCGCACGCTCCCCGGAGTCCGCGTCCGAATCCACCGGCAGCGTGCCCACGTTCGGCGAGAGCGGTCTGCCCAAGCGCCGCCGCGGCCGCACCCTGGCCGCCGCCGAAGCCCGTACCGGCAACGCCGCCCCCGGCGAAGCCGACACCCCCCGGGCCCGTACCACCACCGACCCGAAGGTCCAGGCAGCACGCTTCAGCACCTTCAGCAGGGCGGTACGAGCCAACTCCCCGCACCCGGAAGGCAACACCCGATGACCGCGACCACCGACGAGAAGCTCAACTGGCTGCTGGAGGGGCTGCTCGACCGCACCCCCGGCACCCGCCACGCCCTCGTCCTGTCCCGCGACGGCCTCAAGCTGTGCCGCACCCCCGAGCTCTCCGTCGACCAGGCCGACCAGCTGGCCGCGATCTCCGCCGGAATCCAGAGCCTCTCGCACGGCGCGTCCATCGAGTTCGGTGACGGCACCGGCGGCGTACGGTCCGCGATGACCGAGTTCTACGGCGGCGTGCTGTTCATCGTCGAGGCGGGCGCCGGTGCCCACCTCGCCGTCGTCGCCGACGAGGACTCCGACGTGGGCCTCGTCGGCCACAACATGAGCGAGCTCGTCGAACAGCTCGGCGAGCACCTGGTCGCCCCGCCGCGCGCACCCGTGGCGGAGGGCACGGCCGTATGACGACGGCGCCCCGCCCGCGCCCGGGCCGCGACGACGATCCGGACCGGCTGTACACCCTCACCGGGGGCCGCAGCCGTTCCGATTCGGCCGCCTTCGACCTGGTGACGCTCGTCGTCGCCGAGTGCGACCCGGCCCCCGGCATGCAGTCGGAGCACGTCGCGATCCTGCGGATGTGCCAGGGCCCGACCGCCGTCGTCGAGATCGCCGCGAGCCTGAACCTGCCCGTCAGCATCGTTCGCATCATGCTGTGCGACCTGCTCGACACCGGCCGGGTCAGCGCCCGCCACCCCCGTACCGCCCGTGTCGCGGACCGGCTCCCCGACCCCGACATCCTGGAACAGGTGCTCGTTGGACTCCGCAACCTCTGACCGCGCCGCCCTGAGCTCGACGGCCGACAACGGACTCAAGATCGTTGTCGTCGGCGGCTTCGGCGTCGGCAAGACCACCATGGTCCGATCCGTGAGCGAGATCCGTCCGCTCAACACGGAGGAGACGATGACCCGCGCGGGCGAGGCCGTCGACCACCTCGACGGCGTGCAGGCCAAGACGTCCACCACCGTGGCGTTCGACTTCGGCCGCATCACGCTCGACGAACGGTCCGTGCTGTACCTCTTCGGCGCGCCCGGACAGGAGCGGTTCTGGTTCCTGTGGGACCGGCTGTTCTCCGGCACGCTCGGCGCGGTCGTCCTCGTCGACACCCGTCGGCTCGCCGACTCCTGGTATGCCATCGACCGCCTGGAGCACCACGGCACGCCGTTCATCGTGGCGTGCAACGACTTCGGCGGCCCGCTCCACAGCGAGCAGCAGATCCGCGAGGCCCTGGACCTCTCGGAGGACGTACCGCTGGTGGAGTGCGACGCACGCGACCGGTCCTCCAGCAAGTACGTGCTCATCACGCTCGTCGAGCACCTGGCCGCGCTGTCCGCCGCCCGCCTGCGCGCCCCCGAGGCGGCCGTCCCCGCAGGGGCCCTGGCCGACGCGGCCCTGGCGGCTGCCGGACCGACCCCGGAGCCCGCCCCGTGACGACCACCTCCGGCACCACCGGCACCGCCACCTCCGGCTGCCCCGTCACCCACGGGTCCGTACCCCTGTCCGGGCCCCGCTTCCAGAGCGACCCCGTCCAGCTCTACCGGGACATGCGGCGCGACCACGGCGCCGTCGCCCCGGTCGTGCTCGACGGGGACGTGCCCGCCTGGCTGATCCTCGGCTACCGCGAACTGCACCAGGTCACCGGCGACCCGGTCCTCTTCAGCCGGGACTCCGACCTGTGGAACCAGTGGGACCGCATCCCCGACGACTGGCCGCTGCTGCCGATGATCGGGCGCAAGCAGCCCTCGATCCTCTACACGGTCGGCGAGCGCCACAGCGTCCGGGCGATGATGATCAGCAACGCGCTGGAGGGCGTCGACCCGTTCTCCCTGAAGCGCTACGCGGAGGAGTTCGCGGACGAGCTGATCGACCGGTTCTGCACCAAGGGCTCGGTGGACATCATCGCGGAGTACGCCAAGCTGCTCCCCGCCCTCGTGCTGGCCAGGATCTACGGCTTCTCCGACGCGGAGGCGCACCCCCTGGTCGGCGCGATCAACGACATGATCGACGGCCGCGAGCGGGCGCTCGCCGGGCAGCAGCACCTGGCCACCTCGATGTTCCGGCTGCTGGCCGACAAGCACGCCGAGCCCGGCGACGACGTGGCGAGCCGGATGATCGCCGACCGCGGCGGCTTCACCGACGAGGAGGTCGCCCAGGACCTCATGGTGATGATGGCGGCCGGGCACCAGCCGACCGCCGACTGGATGGGGAACTCGCTGCGCCTGATGCTCACCGACGACCGGTTCGCCGCCTCGCTCTCCGGCGGGCGGCACAGCGTCGCCGAGGCGATGAACGAAGTCCTCTGGGAGGACACCCCGACCCAGAACGTGGCGGGCCGCTGGGCCTCCCGCGACACCCATCTCGGCGGCCGCCACATCCGCGCCGGTGACCTGCTGCTCCTCGGCCTCGCCGCCGCCAACGGGGACCCCCAGGTGCGGACCGACGGCTCGACGCTGACCGGCGGCAACAACGCCTTCCTCTCCTTCGGCCACGGCGAGCACCGCTGCCCGTTCCCGGCCCAGGAGACCGCCGAGGTCATCGCCCGTACCGGCATCGAGGTCCTGCTCGACCGGCTGCCGGACGTGGACCTCGCCGTCCCCGCCGAGCAGCTCACGCGCCGCCCGTCACCGTGGCTGCGCGGTCTGACGGACCTGCCGGTGACCTTCACGCCCACGCCCGCCCTCGGCAGACCCGGAAGTTTCGGAGGCCCCGCATGACCCGCATCGCGCTCGACCCGTTCGTCACCGACCTCGACGGCGAGAGCGCCGCGCTGCGGGCCGCCGGTCCGCTCGCGGAGGTGGAGCTGCCGGGCGGGGTGCACGTCTACGCGGTCACCCGCCACGCGGAGGCCCGCGCGCTGCTCACCGACAGCCGGGTGGTCAAGGACATCAACGTCTGGAACGCCTGGCAGCGCGGCGAGATACCGATGGACTGGCCGCTGATCGGCCTGGCCAACCCGGGCCGCTCGATGCTGACGGTCGACGGCTCGGACCACCGTCGTCTCCGTACGCTGGTGGCACAGGCGCTCACGGTGAAGAGGGTGGAGCGGCTGCGGTCCGGGATCGAGGCGCTGACGAACGCGAGCCTGGAGAAGCTGGCGGCACTGCCGGCCGGGCAGCCGGTGGACCTGAAGGCCGAGTTCGCCTACCCCCTGCCCATGAACGTGATCAGCGAGCTG
The DNA here is from genome assembly GCF_031760065.1 of Streptomyces durocortorensis. Classification (NCBI taxonomy): domain Bacteria; kingdom Bacillati; phylum Actinomycetota; class Actinomycetes; order Kitasatosporales; family Streptomycetaceae; genus Streptomyces; species Streptomyces sp. C11-1. Next base: position 4,244,780 of record NZ_CP134500.1, on the reverse strand, counting down.
ATGGGCGTGGACGGGGCGGACCACCCGCGCCTCAAGGAGCTGTTCGAGAAGTTCTTCTCGACGCAGACCCCGCCGGAGGAGGTCCCGCAGATGATGGCGGACCTCGGGGCCCTCTTCACGAAGATCGTCGACGACAAGCGGGCGAACCCGGGCGACGACCTGACCAGCGCCCTGATCGCGGCCTCCGAGAACGGCGACCACCTCACCGACGAGGAGATCGTCAACACGCTGCAACTGATCATCGCCGCCGGACATGAGACCACGATCAGTCTGATCGTCAACGTGGTCGAGGCGCTCCAGACCCACCCCGAGCAGCGCAAGAAGGTGCTGGACGGGGAGATCGGGTGGGAGGGCGTGATCGAGGAGACGCTGCGCTGGAACACCCCGACCTCGCACGTCCTGATCCGCTTCGCGACGGAGGACATCGAGGTGGGCGACCGTATCCTCCCGAAGGGCGAGGGCCTGATCATCTCGTTCGGCGCGCTGGGCCGCGACGAGGAGCAGTACGGCCCGACGGCGGGCGAGTTCGACGCCACCCGCACCCCGAACCGCCACATCGCCTTCGGCCACGGCCCGCACGTCTGCCCGGGCGCGGCGCTGTCCCGCCTGGAGGCCGGAATCGCGCTCCCCGCCCTCTACGAGCGGTTCCCGGAACTGGAACTGGCGGTCCCGGCCACCGAGCTGCGCAACAAGCCGATCGTGACGCAGAACGACCTGTACGAGCTGCCGGTGGAGTTGGGCTGCCCGTTCGGCCACGAGGCGTAGTTCCGCGCGCTGCCTTGACGTCCACGGGCCGGAGCGCACGTCTCCGGCTTATGCCCACGGGCCGGAGCGCACGTCTCATCGGACGGACACGGTTGCTGGGCCGTGCCGTCGAGGGACTACGCTCCGACTCGTGGCCGACATCCAGATTCCCGCTGACATCAAGCCCGCCGACGGACGCTTCGGCGCCGGTCCTTCCAAGGTGCGGACGGAGGCGCTCGACGCGCTGGCCGCCACCGGCACCTCACTCCTCGGCACGTCCCACCGCCAGGCCCCGGTCAAGAACCTGGTCGGCGAGGTACGCGACGGCGTGCGCGCGCTCTTCTCCCTCCCCGAGGGTTACGAGGTCATCCTCGGCAACGGCGGCTCCACCGCCTTCTGGGACATCGCGACGCACGGTCTGATCGAGTCGAAGTCCCAGCACCTGAACTTCGGTGAGTTCTCCTCCAAGTTCGCCAAGGCCGCGAAGCTCGCGCCCTGGCTGTCCGACCCGACCGTCATCGCCTCCGACCCGGGCACCCACCCGGACCCGCGGGCCGAGGCGGGCGTGGACGTCTACGCCTTCACGCACAACGAGACGTCGACGGGTGTCGCGGCCCCGGTCAAGCGCGTCGCGGGCGCCGACGAGGGCGCACTCGTCCTGGTGGACGCCACCTCGGGGGCGGGCGGGCTGCCGGTCGACATCACCGAGAGCGACGTCTACTACTTCGCCCCGCAGAAGTCCTTCGCCTCCGACGGCGGCCTGTGGATCGGCGTGTTCTCCCCGGCCGCCCTGGAGCGTGCGGCCCGCGTCCACGCCTCGGGCCGGCACATCCCGGAGTTCTTCTCGCTGCCCACGGCGATCGACAACTCCCTCAAGAACCAGACGTACAACACCCCGGCGCTGTCCACCCTCTTCCTGCTGAACGAGCAGCTGAAGTGGATGAACACCCAGGGCGGCCTGGACTTCACGACGGGCCGCACGGCCGCGTCCTCCGGCCACCTCTACGGCTGGGCCGACGAGGCGAAGTACGCCACCCCGTTCGTCACGGACCCGGCGAAGCGCTCGCAGGTCATCGGCACGATCGACTTCGCGGACGAGATCGACGCGGCGGCCGTCGCCAAGGTGCTGCGCGCCAACGGCATCGTGGACACCGAGCCGTACCGCAAGCTGGGCCGCAACCAGCTGCGCGTGGCGATGTTCCCGGCGATCGACCCGGCGGACGTGCAGGCGCTGACGGCGTGCATCGACTACGTGATCGAGAAGCTGTAGCTTCCCGGTTCCCGACTGTACGGAGACGGCCCGGCACCCGCGTGGTGTGCCGGGCCGTTTCTGCTTCCCTCGACCGGGTGGCATATGCCAGAAGCGCGGTGTCGGGCTGCCCCGCCCTACGATGACGGCCTCGACACCAGCCCATTCCAGGAGGCCCGCAATGTCTGCAGCAGCAGTCGAGCACCCCTGTGACGATGAGCTGGAAAGCCAGGAGGCCCCTCTGCCCGCGTCGATCGGCGCCGAAGTCTCCCTGGACGTCGATGAGATCGTGCGCGCGGGCAGCCCGAAACGCTGAGGACGCGGCGCTACTCCCCCGACGCCGCCACCAGCACTGCCCGCAGCTCGGCTATCCCCGCCAGCCACTGCTCGTCCGCCCCGGCGTCCGCCCACAGGTCCAGTGGCTCGGCGTTCTTCGCGGTGAGGCGGTCCAGGGCGCGGACGGCCAGGGGGCGCAGGTCGGCGGGGAGCGGGGGCAGGGAGGCCTTGGGGCCGTACGGCGTGGTGACGGGCTCGCCGCCGGGGCACTGGGCGGCGATCAGCGCGGCGGCGGCCACCGCCTCCTCCCCGCCGTCCACATAGTCCTCCGGCCCGGTGTCCGCCACGGCGGTCAGGACGTCCCGGAGCACGTCCGCCTTCTTCCCGGGCTCCGCGTCGTCGACCCGTCCGCCGAAGTCGGCGGCGGTGTCGTTGTCGAAGTGGCCGATGTCCCAAGCGCCCATGGGGTCCCCCTCAATCCGCTGTGCTGGTGTTCCCATACTCACAGCCGCCACTGACAATCGGCCTGCGCGCGAGGACGAACCCCTGCGGTGCCCGCTCCGGGAACGGCCCGTCCGTCTCCCGCTCCCGCCACACCCGGGACACCACCTCCAGGCCCGCGTCCCGCAGCAGTTCGGCCACCCGCTCCGGCCGCCGCCGGTGGAAGACGAGCGAGATCTCCATGCCCCACGCCTCCGTCAGCCGCAGCGGATCGTCCCCGACCTGGAAGCCGAGCTGTACGTAGCCGCCGGGGGCCAGCACCCGGTGGAACTCCGCGAAGGCGCGCGGCAGTTCCTCGTCCGGGACGTGGATCGTCGAGTACCAGGCGAGCAGCCCGCCCAATGACGCGTCCGGCAGCGCGAGGCCCAGCATGGACCCCTCCTCGAAGCGCAGCCCGGGGTGGTCCTTCCGCGCCTCGGCCAGCATCTGTGGGGCGAGGTCGATCCCGAACACGTCGAGCCCCAGCCCGAGTCCGTGCAGATACCCGGTCACCCGGCCCGTGCCGCAGCCGACGTCGGCCAGCGGGAGCCCGCCGCCGTCCCTCGCCACCAGCTCGGCGAAGGCGGTCAGCAGCCCGCGCTCAAGGGGCTTGGCCACCAACTCACCTCGGGTGAAATCGACATAGGCGGGCGCCATGGTGTCGTACGAGGCCCGGGTGGCGTGCAGGAAGTCGGGCGAGGGGTCGGGAGCGGTCATGGCCACCACCCTAGGCGGCGCCCCGCCGGGACCGGGACCGAACCGGACCGGGACCGAACCGGACCGGGGCCGGGGCCGACCCGGGACCGAACCCCGGACCGGTCCGGGGCCGAACCCGGTCCGGGGCCTTCCGACCCGTCTTCCGTCCGCACGGCCCTGGCCAGGACGGTGCTCGTCCTCGGTTCCGCCTCGACGTCAGACACCGCTCCGGGCACGCCCGGCGAGGAGCTGCGTCTCCCAGGCGAAGGCCACACCCGTGGCGCCCCCGTGCTGGGCCTGGACCTCGGCGGCCCCCGGGATGGTCTCCTCGCGGGCCCAGTCGCGCTGCCACTCGCCCATCACGGCCAGCCACGTGATCGGCACGACGCCCGCCTGGACCATGCGGCGCACCGCCATGTCATGGGCCTCGGCCGAGACACCCCCCGACGCGTCGGTGACGGCGTAGACCTCGAATCCCTCGCCCGCCGCCTGGATGGCCGGCATCGCCAGGCAGATCTCCGTCCAGAGCCCGGCCAGGATCAGCTTCTTCCGCCCGGTCGCCTTGACGGCGTCGACGACGCGCTCGTCCTGCCAGGTGTTGATGAAGGTCCGGTCGATCGGCCTCTGTTCCGGGAACACGTCCTGGATGCCCTGGATGATCAGACCGCCGCGCTCCTCCAGTACGGTCGTCAGGATCGTCGGCACGTCGTAGACCTTGGCAGCCTTGGCGAGCCCGACGACATTGTTGACGATCATCGTCGGCTCATGGCTGTTCAGATTGGCGAACTGGAACGGCTGATGGTCGATCAGTACCAGGACGCTCTCCTCCGGCGTCAGCAGCGCGTCGAGTCCGGACTTGTTCTGGGTGCTCATGGGATTCCCCTTCTGGAGCTTCACGTGTACCCGCCGCAACGGTTTAGTTGACGTGTCATCCACACTAGGGACCAATGATTGATGCGTCAACTACCCATTGAGACAGTCGATTTGCCGAGGCGCACGGAGGCCCGATCGCCCGATGCGGGAGCCGGCCCCGCCCAGGCGATGGCCGAGCCGCCGACCGCCTCGCTACGCTCCACGCATGGACGCACCGCCACACTGGCTGACCCCGGAGCAGCAGGCCGCCTGGGACAGCTTCATCCGCATGCAGGAGAAGCTCATCGGGCGACTCTCACGCCAGGTACAGGCCGACTCCCGCATGTCCCCCTCCGACTACATCGTGTTGGCCAAACTCACCGAGGCCGGCGGACGGATGCGCTTCATGGACCTGACCAAGCTGGTGGAGTGGGAGAAGAGCCGCATGTCCCACCAGGTGGGGCGGATGGCGAAGCGCGGACTGGTGACCAAGGAGGACTGCCCCGACGACGGACGCGGAGCGTTCATCATCGCCACTCCGGCCGGCCGGAAGGCGATCGAGGACGCCGCCCCCCTGCACGTCGAGCATGTCCGCCGGCTGTTCATCGACGCCCTCACCCAGGAGGAGCTGGACACCCTCTCCCACATCGCGAACCGCGTCCTCACGCACATGGAGAAGCAGCCCGACTGACCGGCTCCGGGCAGCGCCGCGAGGTACTGCGCCCAGGCATCGAGCCCCGGCACGATCGACTTCGCGGACCTGCATGACGAATCGGCTCGTCGAGGCGAGGTCAGACGGGTTTGAGCAGGTCGCGGAGGTTGCTCATGTGCGCCTTGACGTCGACGGTCTCGGCGGGGCGGGGCGAGTTCCCTTCGCCGCGGGAGTGGGTCTCGCGGCAGGCGCGGCAGAGACCGTCGGGAAGGACCTCCGGCCGACCGGGACGTCCGCAGTCGGTGCATTCCATGAGGAGGCGGCGAGGCGGGGCGAGGGCGGCGGGTCGGGCGTCCTCGGTGGGAAGTCGGGGTGGGATCTTGTCGGTGAGGCGGCGGCGGACGAAGCCGAGAGGGCTGTCGACCCTGGCTGGCAGCCCTGCGGTGAGGGCGCTGGTCAGGTAGTCGATGGTGACGCCCCGGGCGAGCCATTGCGCCGCCAGTCCTTCCAGGGCGGCGCAGTCGTCGGCGGAGAGGGCGAGGCGGTGGTCGTCGCGGCCGAGGCGGGCCAGGGCGAGGTAGGCGGGAGACCGGCCTGCTTCGGAGGCCTGGGCTGTCGCGGGGGGCTCGGTGTCCGGTGCCTGGACAGGGGTGCGCTGGTGCGGCACGGCGGCGGGTTCGGGGCCCTGTTCCGTGTCGGGGCCCTCCGGGTCGGACGGCGGCGCCTCGGCCGGGGCCCACAGTGGCGGCGGTGCCGCGTCGAAGGCGGAAGCCACGGGTACGGGGGCTGCGGTCAGGGCGGCCTTCTCGGTGGCAAGGTAGGTGCTCCACCACTCGTTGTCGCGGGCGGTGCGGGACCAGAAGGTGCGGTAGACCCAGCGGGTCTCGTCGCCCGCGCCGCCGACGGAGCACCGTACGCGTCGCAGGTGCCCGGCGACGGACAGGGCTGTCAGGGCGGTGGAGATGGCCTGCTGCCCGTAGAGCGGGAGCTGCTTGGCGAGCTGCTTCACGCTCATCGCCGCGCCCTCGGGGAGGTGGTCGACGAACCCGGCGACGTACCGCTCACGCGTCGGCAGCAAAGCGAAATCATCACGCGCACGGGGAAGTTGGTCCGGTGCTGTGCGTTTCCCGTAGCCGGGCTTGGCCATCGGGTACGCGGCGGAGCGTGCGGGGGTATGCAGGGCGGAGCTAGGGTGCTGTGTAGCCACGGGGTCGCCTTCCACGGGAGCGATCTTGCGGTGAGACCCCGGCCTGGTGTGGCAACACCGCGTCGGGGTCGTTTGGTTCTCGCACCGTAAGCAGTCGTGACTCTGCGCCGCAAGCTGTCACGATTAGTCATATTTCCCGGCCGTGGCGAGGGCAGGGAGGTAGGGGGTTTTCCCAAACCCCTTCACCTACCTACCGGTTAAAGAAGGCGCTCGAACCCCGGGTCCCGCATCCCGACGCCCGAATCCCGGGACCCGAGCTTCGGGCCGGGGCACTGCCCGCGTACACCCGGAAGAGTGAGCCAGGCCGTACCGAAGCCCGGGACTCGGGTTCCGAGCCCCGGGCCCAGGGGCGCGCTCGCCCGATCACCGCCAGGCAGCCCCCGCGCTTCGACGAGTCGGATCTGGACCGCGATGTACGTGAGCCCCCCCAAGACGCTCATCAAGTGCTCGCCTAACGCCAGTTGCGCGCAACGGCTCTGCCTCGATGAGGATCTGCAATTCCGCGCAACCTGCCCTCGGTCTCGCGCCATCCGCCGCATCCTGGATTCCCACTCAGCGTAGACGGAGGGCACTATGACGCTCCTCAGGTTTCTCGGCACCACCAGCGACGACGGAGACTGCCCCACTCTTTACGAGGTCGAGGGCACCACCGACATCCTTGTCCAGGGCGACCGCGTTACCGACCCCGAGCACCTGGCGCAGCTCCGCGATGTGAAAGACAGCGAGACATTCGTACTGGTGCCACGCGATCTCCTGGTCCGCTTCGCACCACGCACTACCGTTCCTGAGATGGTGCCTTTCTCCGAGATCGCCCCGCTGTTCAGCGAGTTCAGGCACACCGCGTTCCGGCTGGAAACCCGGCACGGATACGCCTCCGACCGCAACAGTCCGAAGTGGGGCCGGTGGAAGAGCGGCGCGGACATCTCGGCCGAGCCGGACAACGCGTGGCGCGAGAATGTCCGGGCGCAGACGGCTCAGGGAAAGCGGTTCGAGCGGGTCCGGCTCGTCGACGAGCCTCTGACCGAGGGGCAACGTTTTCTTCTGGCCAGCGGCCAGGGCAACGTGGCGGCCGGTGAGGACATCCGCAACCTGCCACGCTCCCAGGCAGTCCGACTCGGCCTGCCCGGCCACGACTTCTGGCTGTTCGACTCTCGGCTGATCGCCAGGTTCGTCTTCGCTCAGGACGACACGACCCTCGGCGTCGTCCTCAGCGAAGACCCAGCCGAAGTCGCTCTCGCTTGCCAGGCGCGAGACGCTGCCTGGCACCACGCGACACGCACCGCGGACTTCGCGAAGGAAGCAACTTCGACCGGGTGAGCACCGACTTCCAAACCGCGCGGGTCGCCCTCGGAGCACGGCTCCGCGAGCTACGCAGCGAGGCGGGGCTCAACGGCAAGGGCGTGGCCGAAGTGCTCGGCTGGCAACGCTCGAAGGTGTCCCGCCTGGAAACAGGAAAGCAGACCCCCACCGTGAGCGACCTGATGGAGTGGGCCCAGGCGGTGGGGCAGCCTGGTGTTGCGACCGAGTTACGGGGGCGGCTCGTCGGACTGGAGTCGCAGTACCGGTCGTGGCGACGGCAACTCGCGGGTGGGCATCGGGCACGCCAGGAGCTGGCCGTCACCGAGACGATGGCTACGCAGCTCATCCGAGGAGTGGAGGTGTCCCGCATTCCGGGACTGTTCCAGACCGCGGACTACGCCCGGCACACGTTCGAGGCGAACGCCGAGTTCCGCGGAATCCCCAGGGACGTCGAGGCAGCAGTCCGGGCGCGCATGCGCCGCCAAGAGGTGTTGTACGAGGCCGGCAAACTCTTTCGGTTCGTAGTGTGGGAAGCGGCCCTGTACGTACTGACGTGCCCCCGCGAGGTGATGGCCGCACAGCTGGACCGGCTTGCCGGGCTGATCGGCCTGGACACTGTCGAGATCTGCGTGCTTCCCCTCGGTGCGCAGCTGAGGCGTGCGCCGGGCCACGGTTTTTGGATCTATGACCGGCGTCGCGTGATCGTCGAGACGATCAACACCGAGATGTGGCTCGACGACGAGGAGAACGTCGTTCTGTATGAGCGGGCGTGGGATCTGATGGCCGAAGCCTCGGTCCGGGGGCCGCAGGCACGACGTTTGATCGGTCGTGCACGGGCGTCGTTGGAGCTCGATTAGGCAACCGTGCCCAATGCGTACAGCGGGATTCGCAACCTGACGCAACCGCCCAGCGCACCTCGTGCTCAGCTCTCTAACGTGCTGCTCATGGCCACGCGGATGCGTGTGGCTCCAGCCCACACCAGCCCTAAGGAAAAGCCATGAGCACGCTGACCATCCCCTCACCGAGGCCCGAAGCTGCATACCGGGTACTTCTTGACCACACCACGACCTGCGCCGCCTGCCGTGCCGGAGTCCCTTGCTCAACGGCTGTGCGTCTTGGCCGGGCGTGGCGGGAGGCCCGGCGCGGATGAGGTGTTACGCGGAGGGCGGCGTGCACGAGTTTCCGATCGAGGACGGGTCGGGTGCCTATTGTCCGGAGCATGGGGTGACGTTGTTGTGGCGTGGTGGTCCGATCACCGCCGCCGATGTGGCCGAGGAGACGGGCGCCCGCCTGGGCGGGCTGTCGGCCGGGGCGGACGGTCCGTACGGCGTCGTCTGTCGCAGCGCTTCGGTGTCGGGTCTGCCTGCTGCGCATGTCCTGTGCCGGCGGCCGGACTGCGTCTGTCCGTGCCACGCGTCGGCCACTGCTCTCCGGGATGCCGGATGAGCGTCAGCCTGTCGGTTGCGGATGTCCGCACCTGTGAGGCGTGTTGGCGCGCTCCGGTCACCGCCGTACGGCACAGCACCGACGGCCGGGACCTTCTCTGCCGGACGTGTGCCGAGAGTGGTCGTCCGTGCCGCGTCGGCCTCTTCCCTCCGTACGGGAGCTACCGGCTGCGCCGCCGCCCCGCCGATCGAACCGTTCCACCGAGCAGAGGAGATGGCCGATGACCACCACCCCCGTACGGGCTGAGGGCGGCAAGCACGGCGGGCCTCCGTCGGACAAGCCGTGGACACCGCCGTCGGAGCCGAAGCCGTCTCCGGACGGCAGCCGCCCCACGTACGTCCCGCAGCCATGAGCACACCGCACCAGGTACCGACCTACCCGGATCTGGTCCGGGCTCTCGCCGATCGCGGGTTGCTCAACGGCCGTTGGCGGCAGGTCTTCGAGGCCGTGCCGCGCAGCCGGTTCGTTCCGGCGGACGTCTGGCGGCAGTTGCCCGACCGGTGTGAGCCGGTCGTGGGGACGGACGCCTGGCTGGCGCTGGTCAACAGCGACGAGCCGGTCGTCACGCAGCTCGACGACGGAGCGGTGGGCGGACCCGGTGTCGCGACGTCGTCGAACTCGATGCCCTCGATGGTGGCCCGGATGCTCGGGCTGCTCGATGTCGGGGACGGGATGCGGGTGCTGGAGGTCGGCACCGGCACCGGGTACGTTGCCGCGCTGCTCTGCGAGCGGCTCGGTGACGATCTGGTCCACAGTGTGGAGCTGGACCCGGTCGTGGCCCGGCAGGCGGCCGACGCCCTCGCGCGGACCGGGTACCGGCCGCATCTGCGGGTCGGGGACGGTGAACAGCCCTGGCCCGGCCTGGGACCGGTGGACCGGCTGATCTCCACGTGCGCGTTGCGGTACGTCCCCTACGGGCTGCTCCGGCAGGTCCGGCCCGGCGGGGTCGTCGTGGCTCCGCTCGCCCGGGAGTTCTGGTCGGGTGCTCTGGCCCAGCTCCGTGTTCAGGATGACGGTACGGCGGCGGGGCCGTTCCGCGGCGGGGCCACGTACATGCCGATGCGAGCCCATCGCGTACCCGATCTCCACGAGGTACGGGGCAGGGGGCGGGCCCGAGCGTCGGGCCTGGACCCCGCGCGGCTTCTCGACCTCGGGTTCGCGCTGTTCGCGAGGGCGCGCCTGCCCGGCGTACGCCTCGTCCACAAGGACACCGATGAGGGTGTTCAGGTGTGGGTGACCCGGGAGGACGGAAGCGGAGCGACCGCCGTCACCGGGCAGGAGGTGTGGCAGTACGGGCCCGGGTTCCTGTGGGAGGAGATCGAGCGGGCCTGGTGGGAGTACGAGTCGGCGGGGCGGCCCGGCGCGGAGCAGTTCGGGCTGACCGTCACCGACCGGGGGCAGCAGGTGTGGCTGTGGGACCCGCGCGAGGTCATCCGGCCGGCCAGGGCGTAACCCGTGTCAGGGCCTGTCCTGGGTCGGCCCGTGGCGTCGGAAGGGCCGACCCGGAGCAGGCCCTCACGGGCCCCCGGCACAGGCGTGTCGGCAGCCCACCGCTGCTCGCCGTCCTCCCACTCCCCGGTCGGCCGGAGACCCGCCGCCGCAGCCACCGCCGACGACACGGCGTGGTCGGGGTGGATGTGGGCGACGAGCTCCCGGACGTCTCCGGCCGCGACCAGGTGCGCAGCGAGGCCCTGCGCCGCCTCGCTCGCGTAACCCCGGCCCTGCCACGGAGTCCCGATCACCCAGGCGATCTCCACGCGGGGCCCTCGTACGGTCGCCTGGACGTACCCGGCGAGGCAGCCCTCCGCGCGGACCCGGAGCACCCAGTTCCACCACAGCTCCCCGGGGTCCGGCGAACCGGCGCACTGCCGCTCGTACCGGGCCCGCAGCGCGGCCGGGTCCGGCGGGCCGCCCCCGGTGAACACGTACAGGGCAGGGTCGGCGAGGACGGCGGCCATCTCGTCGGCGTACCCCGGATCGAGGGGGAGCGCGTCGAGGCGGGGTGTGGTGAAGGGCCGGGGTCCGGTGGTCGTCGACACGGTCCCCGACCCTACGCGCGGCCTACCCGCGCCCGCCCCTCAGTTACTCAGCCGCTCACTCGCTCGGCAGCTCACCTGCTCAGCAGCCTGAACCGCCGTACCGCCAGCGGCAGGAACACCAACGTGATCACGGTCGGCCACACCACGGCCATCAGCAGAGCGTGTTCCTCCACCCACGTGCCGCCGCCCGCCACCGGATTGCCGAACAGTTCGCGGGTGGTGGTCGCGGTCGACGAGATCGGGTTCCAGGCGGCGACCGCGCCCAGCCAGCCCGGCATCAGGGAGGGGGCGACGAAGGTGCTGGAGATCATCGTGAGGGGGAAGGCGACCGCGTACAGCCCGCCCGCCGCCTCCGGGGTGGGGACCAGCAGGCCCAGCCAGACGCCCACCCAGATCAGGCTGAACCGCAGCAGCAGAAGCAGCCCGAACGCCCCGAATGCGGCCACCGCCCCGCCACCCGCGCGCCAGCCGATCAGCAGCGCGGTGGCGGCCAGGATGGTCAGCTCGGCGGCGGCGACCACCAGGTCGGCCACCCCGCGTCCGGAGGCGAAGGCGGAGGGGGCCATCGGCATGGACCGGAAGCGGTCGACGACCCCCCTGCCGGTGTCGGTGACGACGGCAACGGCGGTGTTCATGAAGCCCATGGCCATGGTCATGGCGAACATGCCGGGCATCAGGAACTCCCGGTAGTCGCCGCCCCCGGGCACCTTCATGGCGCTGCCGAAGATGTACCCGTACAGCAGGACGGAGAGGATCGGGAAGCCGAGCTGCCAGAGGACGGCGGAGGGGTGGCGCTGGTAGTGGGTGAGGGTGCGGCGGGTGATGTTCCAGCAGTCGGAGACCGCCCAGTAGGCGAGTCCGTGGTCCCGGCCGACGCGGGGCGGCGCAACGGGGTTCTGTTCTAGCGTGGTCATGCCGCCGCCACCTCTCGCACGTCGGGGATAGCGATGTCGTGGCCCTCGCCCGTGCCGTGGTCCGTGCCCTGCCCCGTCAGCCGCAGGAACACATCGTCCAGGCTCGGCCGGCGCAGTCCGATGTCCTCCACCGCGATCCCGTCGTCCTGAAGGCTCCGGGCCACCTCGGTCAGGGCGGCCACCCGGTCCGCGACCTGGGCGTGCACCCGACGGGCGGTGCCGTCGGTGACGACGAGCCCGCCGCCGGCCACCCGGTCGACGGCCTTCGCCACCGCGGCCAGGTCGCGCTCGTCCGCGGCGACGACCTCGATCCGGTCGCCGCCGACGCGGTTCTTCAGCGCGTCCGGGGTGTCGTCGGCGATGGCCCGCCCCCCGTCGATGACGGTGATGTGCGAGGCGAGCCGGTCCGCCTCGTCCAGGTACTGCGTGGTGAGCAGGACCGTCGTACCGCCTGCCACCAGGGCCCGGACCGCGTCCCAGACCTCGCCCCGGCCACGCGGGTCGAGCCCGGTCGTCGGCTCGTCCAGGAAGAGCACGTCGGGCGAGAGGATCATCGAGGAGGCGAGGTCGAGCCGGCGCCGCATGCCGCCGCTGTACTCCTTGGCGCTCCGGTCGGCCGCCTCGACCAGGTCGAACCGGTCCAGCAGCTCCCCGGCACGCTGCCGGGCCCCGCGGTTGCCCAGGTGGAAGAGGCGCCCGAACATCTCCAGGTTCTGCCGCCCGGTGAGGCCCTCGTCGACGGCGGCGTACTGACCGGCGAGCCCGATCCTGCTCCGTACGCGACGGGGTTCGCGCCGCACGTCGAGCCCGGCGACCCCCGCCCGGCCCCCGTCGAACCGCAGGAGGGTCGCGAGGACCCGTACGGCGGTGGTCTTTCCTGCCCCGTTCGGGCCGAGGAGGCCATGGACGGTGCCCGGGCGCACGGCGAGGTCGAATCCGTCCAGCGCCCGACTCTCCGCCCCGCCCTTCCCCCGCGCCCGGTACCGCTTGACGACCCCCTCGGCGAGCACCGCGTACCCGGACGTGGACCTCACCCCTGCTTCAGGCATGGACATGGCACAACCCCCTGCTTCTCCGGTCGACCAGAAAGCGAATTGAGTACACCGTACCCGATGACGGGTACGGTGTACTCCAATGCGAGTACGGCGTACCCAAATCTTCTCCGGCGCATTACGCTGACGCCATGGCGAAAGACGGATCGACAACGGCAGCGACAGCGACAGCGGCGACGCCGGACGGCACGGCGACCGGGAGCGGCGACATCGCCCGCAGCCTGGAACTCCTGTGGGGTACCGGCGAACGCCCCAGCCGCGGCCCCAAGCCGGGCCTCACCCTGGACCGGATCGTCACGGCCGCCATTGCCGTGGCGGACGCGGAAGGACTGTCCGCCGTCTCCATGCGCCGGCTCTCCACCGAGCTGGGCACGGGCACGATGTCGCTCTACCGGTACGTCCCCGGCAAGGCGGAACTGCTGGACCTGATGCTCGACCGCGTCCTCGGCGAACCGCTGCCGACCGGCCCCACCGGGGAGCGATCCGCCGCCTCGGCCCGGTCGTCGGCGGGGGCGCCCTCCGACGACGGGGCCGAAGGTTCCGGCGACCGGGCCAAGGACTCCGGCCACCTGGCCGAAGGTCCCGGCGACCGGGCCGGGGAATCCGGCCATCTGGCCGAGGACTCCGGCGGACTGTCCGACGACTGGCGGGCGGCCGTCGACCGGATGGCCCGCGGGCACCTGGACAACCTGCGCCGCCACCCCTGGCTGCTCAAGATCAACCAGGCCCGTACGGTGCTCGGCCCCAGCGCCCTGCGCGGACTTGAGCTCGCGCTCACCGGTCTGCGCGGCATGGGCCTGCGGGACCCCGAGCTGATCGGCGTGATCATCACGGTCAACAGCTTCGTGGAGGGCCTCGCCCGGACCCAGGGCGATGCGGCGGAGGCGGTGGCGCAGACCGGGCTGAGCGACGAGGAGTTCTGGGACAACCAGCGCCCCTACCTGGAGCGGGCCATGCTCAGCGGGGAGTACCCGGTGATGGCGGCGATGGCGGAGGACACCTTCAGCGCCGAGTTCGATCACTTCGAGTTCGGCCTCCAGCGGCTGATCGCCGGTTTCGAGGCCCTGGTCCGGGAACGGAGGGCGGCGCAGAAGTGACAGCGGGCCCGGCCCGTGTCCCAATGGATATATGGACGCCAGCCGGGAGCTCGCTCCTTTCGTCAAGCAGTACGCCGTCCTGCTGAGCACCCACCGCCAGGACGGGACGCCCGTCGGCACACCGGTCAACATCGCCGTCGAGGGCGATCACGCGTTCATCCGGACGTTCTCCTCGGCCTGGAAGGTCGAGCGCATGCGCAACCACCCGCGGGTGGAGATCGCCCCCTGCACGCTCCGGGGCCGGCCCACCGGACCGCAGATCAGGGCCCATGCCCGGCTGCTGCCGGCAGGCACGAAGGAGAACACGCACGCGGCGCGGATGCTGTCGCGCAAGTACCCGATCGTGCACGGCGTACTGGTGCCGCTCGCGCACCGGCTGAAGAGGGACCGGACGCTGCACTACGAGGTGTGGCCGATCACGGACGACGACTGAGCCCGCCGCCTACCCCCGCCGCCGCCTCAGCCCGAGCCACAGGACCGCGATCCCGACGAGGACGGCCGCCCCCAGAGCCACGTTGCCGTCCCCGGAGCCATCCGCGGCGGCGCTCCCGCTGCCACTCCCCCGCTCCCGGTCACCGCCCTGGTCACCGGCCTCGTCACCGCCCTTGGACGGCGCACCGTCCCTTCCGCCCTCACGACCGGCGACCTCCACGCGCACCACACCGCTGCGCAGGCCCTCCGACCCGAACATCAGGGCCGACCCGTCCGCCGTGTACGTCACCGACTCCGCCTGCCGCTGGAACGGCGCGGCGACCGCCTCGCTCTCCCCGAGCCGGCCGTCCTCGAAGTCGTACACGCGGGCGCTGAAGTACGACCGCAGCACCAGCGAGCCCCCGTCGGGTGAGAAGGCACCGTCCGTCACCCACGGCACTTCGTCGACCCGCCGGAACGTGTTCACGGCCCCGGTGGTGAGCTTCGCGGGCCCTTCGTAGAGGCCGCCGCCGTCCCCGTTCTTGGAGGCGATGTAGACGCGGCCGGTCTTCGGGTGGACCATCAGCGCCTCGGCGTTGCGGGGCCCGTCGGCGTACTTCACGTCGTACTGGACGGCGGTGACGGTGGCGTCGCGCAGCTCCTTCGGCTCGGGAAAACGGTAGATCCAGACATGACTCCACGAGCCGTCCAGGTTGTCCCCGATGTCACCGACGTAGATGTCGCCGTCGGGCCCGATCGAGATGCCTTCCACGTCCCGCGGCTCGCCCACCCCCCGCATGGTGATCGTCGCGACCGTCTTCCCGGTGCGGGAGTCGACGGCGAAGACGTAGGGGCCGTCGTCGCTGTCGTTGTGCGTCCAGTAGATGCCGGGGTGCGCGCGGCTGGCGGCGAGGCCGCTGGACTCGGTGATGCGGGGGTCCTCGATCGTGAAGTCACGATCGGCCCGGCCGTCGTCGGCCACGGCCGGGCCACCCCCCGCGAGCAGCAGAAGAGCAGCGGCGAGGGCGGCAGCACGGGTGCCCGCCGGGCCGGTCAGATACGAACGCATGGCCCAAGTGTCCATCGTCACGTCGCAGGCCGGAGGCATGATCGGCCATGATGACGCCATGCGTTTCCTCTTCGTCGGCGATTCCATGACCATCGGGCGCGCCGGCGACTTCACCTGGCGCTACCGGATGTGGCAGCACCTGGAGTCGTTCCCCGCCCTCCCGTACGAGATCGTCGGCCCGCGCTCGACGCTGTACGACGCCGAGGCGAACGCCCCGCTCTCCGAGACGTACGCGGACCCGTCCTTCCCGGCGCTCGCCCGCCGCCATCTGTCCGGCTGGGGCGAGGGCTGGCTGCACATGGCCCCGGTGATCGCGGACGCGGCGCGCGAGGCGGAGGCGGACGTCCTGCTGGTCTCGCTGGGGCTGATAGACCTCGGGTTCTACACGGACGCCGAGCAGACGGCGGACAACGCCCGCGCGTTCATCACGGCTGCCCGCACGGCGAACCCTCGCATGCGCATGGTGCTGCTCCCGGTGATACCGAACGTCCGGGCCGAGACGGACGCCCCCTTCGCCGCCTCCTGCGCACGCTTCAACGAACTCCTGGCCAAGGCGGTGGCCGACCTGGACGACCCCGCCTCCCCCCTCCTCCTGGCCTCGCGCCCCACGGCGTACGACATCCACACCGACACCTACGACGGCACCCACCCCGGCCCGAGCGGCGAACACAAACTGGCCGCCGCCTTCGCCGACGCGATGCACCAGGCGTGGGCGCTGGGCGGCCCGTACGCCGAGCGTCAGGCGCTGGAGCAGCCCTTGCCGGCCTGACCGGCAGGGCTCACGCGCCCGCCCTCACCCCACCGACCGCGACCCCAGCATCGACAGCGCCAGCTGGGTCAGTTCCCCCGAGACCTCCTCGGGGCGGGCCCGGCGGCAGCGGCGGGCGTGGTGGGCCATCAGTTCGTGGACCGTGCCGACCATGACCATCACGTCGACCCGGTAGTCCCGGTCCTCCGCCTCGCCCCGCTCCACCGCCCGCTCGGTCTCGCCGGTCAGGAACTCCGTCCACAGCGCACGCCAGAGCTTGCAGTGCTCGTCCACCACGGCGCTCACGCCCAGCACCTCGACGAACGTCACGCGGGCCTCGCGCGGGTCCAGGGTGACGGCCTCCACGTACGCGTCGAAGAGCCGGCGGACCCGCTCCGCGATCGAGCAGTCGTCGATGCCCTCGGAGAGCAGGGCGGCCTCCGCGGCCCGCAGGCCGGCTGTCGTGACCCGGTTGTGGAGGGCGATGAGCAGGCCCTCCCGGGAGCCGTACTCCTGGCGCAGCACCTCCACCGGCACCCCCGCCGCCTCGCACACGTCCCGCTCGGCGGTCTCGCGGTAGCCGTTGATCCCGTACAACTCCCTCGCTGCTTCGAGAAGTTGTTCGCGCGCCTGCATGCGGGCGACGTCCCCGGGCCCGGTCCGCTGAACCGTCCAGCTCTCCGCCACCGGTCCTCCTTGAGCGCAAGGTGCGGGAGAGGGGCCTCAGCTCCTCTGCACGAACCGCCGCCCCATTGTGCTCGCCCACCGCCGTACGGGCCGTAGCGCCACACCCGTACGGGCGAATACCCGCACGCGGAAACGCTTCTTCAGCGCCTTCCCCCACCCACCCGGTCCTGCGGCGACGCACCACGGGACCCGCGTTGAACGCGTTCAAACAGGTCTGGCACGATCAGCACAGCGGCCGCCACACCGGGCGAACCGCACCTACCGCCGTGCGCAAGGGGGGCCCTGAACGGTGGAGAACAAGAAGCGGCTCTACGGACTGAACCTGCTGCTCTCGATGATGGTCCTGTTCCTGGAGGCGGCGCTCGCCCTCGTCGTGTCCATCGTGTACGAAGAGACCCAGGCGGCACCGACCCCCGAAGGCACCGGCGGCTCGCCCCTGTTCGTCCTGTTCCTGCCCGTGCTCGCCGTGATCGGAGCCACCTTCACGGCCGCGATCTCCTTGACCCTCGTCCTCCCCACGGCCTGGCTGAGCGACGCGTTGGGGCGCCGGTTCGCCGGTCGTGAGGCGTGGTGGTGCGTTCCGCCGGTGGCGGGGGCCCTCGCCCTCGCGCCCGTCGGTACGGCCGTCGCCCTGGCCGGCGGCGGGAAGCCCGGCGCCATCGCCCTGGGGTGGTCGCTGACCACGGTCACCATCGCCGTTCCGGCCGTGCTCTGCCGGTCGCGCCGGAAGCGGATCTTCGGCCCGGTCCTGCTGTGGGGCGTGCTCACCGTGGTCGTCACGGCCGCGCTCGGCGCAGCCGCCCTGTCTACGGGGCTCCTGAAGGAGTACCGTCCGCCTGCGGTCACCTCGGCGGACCTCGTCGGAAGCTGGTCGGACGGCAACGGCGGGACGCTGACCCTCACGCCGGACAGCCGGGTCACCGGCTCCGGTCTCCACGCCGACCTCGGCTACGGCTCCACCGGCCTCGGCAAGAACGCCCCGAGCGGCGATCACCTCTCCCGCGACGACGACAACAGCTGTACGGGGCCGGGGACCTGGAGCTTCGAGCCCGGGCCGGACACCACGGCCCAAAGGGTGGAGATCACGGTCGGGACGTGCGGGGTCGCCCCCTGGAGCGTCGGCGGCACAGCGGACCGGCTCACCCTCTACCAGTACGTCGGCGACCCGGACGCCCCCGACCTGCACGAGCTGACGAAAGCCCCCGGCACATGACGCCGCGAGCAGAACCCACCGTCACATTCGCGCCACGAGTCCTTCTCGGCTGAGTCACCATCAGGGTCACGGAACGTACAGATCGCAAATCGGAATACCCCAATCTTTGCGCTTCTCATACCTTTTGCCCAGCCCTCCTAGGGCCCACGAAGCCCTGACTCGTCACACAGGGACGTCACAGGCGCAACTTAGGCTCCGCTTATGCGTATCTCGAAGAACCTCATTGGGAAGAACCTCATCGGACTCGCCGCCGTCGGCATCCTGGTCACCGGCTGCGGTCCCTCGTCGGACGACGACTCCGGCAAGTCCAGCGCTTCGGCCGGCTCGACCGGGTCCGCCGACCGGGCGCCCGAGAAGGAGGACAAGGCCCCCGAGCCCGGGGCGGACCTGGCGGTCCCCGTCACCGGTCCGCAGCCGGACGTCCTCGTCTCCAGCTCCGACCCGAAGCTCAAGGTCCTCCCGAAGCCCGACAACGGCGCCTCGTTCACCGAGAAGGTGGAGCACAAGCTCCAGGAGAACCTGCTCAGCCGGGTCAAGGTCCCCGGCAAGACGAGCGCGAACTGCCCCGACGGCGTCACCCAGGAGGCCGGCGCGGTCAGCGTCTGCAACGTCACCTACGAGGGCGCGGTCATCCCGTACGAGGTCAAGATCAGCGACAAGTACAAGCCGGGCAGCCTCATGACCTTCTACAACAGCACCCCGAAGAAGAGCCTTCTGGTCGCCAAGGCCGCCTACAACCGGCTCTGGGAGTCCTACAAGGGCCGGTCCGACGCCGAGAAGCTCTCCTGCGAGGAGCTGCCCGTGGCCAAGGCCGTCGACGAGGAGACCGAGACCGGTCTGCACTGCCAGTACTGGGGCAAGTACGCGGGCGACGACCGCGACGGCGGCTTCGTCAAGCTCGGCATCAAGGTCAACCGGCACAACGTGAACTTCTTCGAGGTCCGTTGAGCCACCGGCTCCTGAGCCGCCTCCTCAGCCGCCTCAGCGGCCTCAGCGGCTTCAGCCACCTCAGCGTCTGACGATGGGCCCCAGCAGCTACACGGCGGGTGGGGCCCATCGTCGGCACGGCCGCCCACGGCCCCTGCCCACGCCCCCCGCTCACGCTCACGCCTTCACCGCGAACTCCCCCCGCAACAGATCCTCGTCCCGTGACGACGGCCCCACCAGCAGCTCGAAGCGGCCCGGCTCCACCACCCGCCGTTCCCTCACGTCCACCAGCGTGCAGTCGGCGGCCGGGAGCTCAAGGAGGATCTCCCGCGACTCCCCCGGGGCCAGCTCCACCTGCCGGTAGGCCTTCAGCTCCTTCTCCGCCCACGTCACCGACGTCACCGTGTCGCTCACGTACACCTGCACCGTCTCCAGCACGGGCCGCTTCCCCGTGTTGGCGACCGTGACCCGCGCCCGTACGGTCTCCGACGCGTCGACGACGGCCGTCAGCACCTCCAGGCCCGTGTAGTCGACCGTCGTGTAGCTCAGCCCCTCCCCGAACACGAACGCCGGGCGCTGCGTCAGGTCCGCGTAGCGCGAGCCGTGCTGGCCGCGCACCTGGTTGTAGTACGTCGGCTGCTGCCCCGCGTGCCGGGCGAAGCAGAGGGGCAGCCGGCCGGTCGGCTCGATCAGGCCGAGCAGCAGTTCCGCGACCGCGCGGCCGCCGAGCATGCCCGGGTTGGCCGCGTACACGATCGCCGCCGCGTCGAGCGCGGACGGCGGCAGCACCAGCGGCTTGGAGCTGATGACCACGACGACCAGCGGCCTTCCCGTCGCCGCCAGCGCGTCCAGCAACGCGACCTGATCGCCCACGAGTTCGAGGGTCGCCGTCGACCGGCCCTCGCCGATCAGCTCGATCCGGTCGCCGACGACGGCCACCACATGGTCAGCCGCCTCGGCCGCCGCGACGGCCTCGGCGATGAGCGCCGGGTCGGGGGTGGCCGGGACCACGACCTCCGGCCTCGGCTGCCCGTCCGGGAAGAACTCCCCCTCCGGGTCGGTCCCGACGGACAGGATGCGGGCGCCGGGCGCGTACGAGACCGTCCAGTCGGCGGGCACGTGGTCGCGGAAGCCGTCGAGGACGGTACGGATCATGGCACGCGGCTGGCCGCCCGGAAGCCAGTCAGCCTGCCCCGAGGAGCCCGCCCAGTCGCCCAACTGGGTCTGCGGGTCATCGGCGTTGGGGCCGATGACAGCAACCGCACGGGGGCCGGGGACCATGGGGCGGCCCCGGCCGCCCTCGTCCGCCTCCAGCCCGCCCGCCAGCGGCAGCGTGCCGTCGTTGGCCAGCAGGACCAGCGAGCGCCGGGCCGCCTCCAGGTTCAACGCGGCATGCGCGGCACTGCCGATGACCTCCGCCTGACGGGCCGCGTCGGGGTGGCGCGGGTTCTCGAAGAGGCCCAGCTCGAACTTGAGCGCGAGGATGCGGCGTACGGCCCGGTCGACCTCGGACTCCGCCAGCAGCCCCTGGGCCAGCGCCTCCTGGGCCCCCTCGAAGAAGTTCGACGTGGTCATCACCATGTCATTGCCCGCGCGCACCGCCGCCGCCGAAGCCTGCGCGTAGTCGCCGTAGACCTTCTGCTCCCACACCATGCGGCCGACGTTGTCCCAGTCGGTGACCAGGGTCCCGGTGTACCCCCACTCACCACGCAGCACCTCGTCGAGCAGCCAGTGGTTCACGGTGATCGGCACGCCGTCCATCGACTGGTACCCGAGCATGAACGTCCGGCAGCCCTCCTTGGCGACCCGCTCGAACGGCGGCAGGAACCACGAGCGCAGCTTGCGCCGGGAGATGTCCGCCTCGCTGGCGTCCCGGCCGCCCTGGGTCTCCGAATACCCGGCGAAGTGCTTGGCGCAGGCCAGGATCGCCGTCGGGTCGTCCAGCCCGTCGCCCTGGTAGCCGCGTACCATCGCCGACGCCAACTCTCCGATCAGATAGGGGTCCTCGCCGAACGTCTCGCCCACCCGGCCCCAGCGCAGATCCCGGGCGATGCAGAGCACCGGCGAGAAGGTCCAGTGCACCCCGGTCGCCGCGACCTCCACCGCCGTCGCCCGCGCGATCCGCTCCACCAGCTCCGGGTCCCAGGTGGCGGCCATCCCGAGCTGCGTCGGGTAGATCGTGGCGCCCTCCCAGAACGAGTGCCCGTGGATGCAGTCCTCCGCGACGAGCAGCGGAATGCGCAGCCGGGTCCGCGCGGTGAGCTCGGCGGCCTCCCGCACCCGCTCCGGCGAGGCGTGCAGGATCGAGCCCGCGTGCAGGTCCTCGACGAGGTGCCGCACGCCCTCCTTGGCGTTGAGCTGGAGCATCTGGCCCACCTTCTCGGCCGGCGTCATCCGCCCCAGGAGGTCGGCGACCCGCTCCGCGACGGGCAGCGCGGGGTCGAGGTACGGCGGCAAGAGACCCACAGGAGTTCCTTTCGCGACGGCACTCCGCAGCACCGTACGCTGAATCCCGACCGCTCGGTAAGTATTGGAGTGGTGCGTAATCACCCCTGTGAGAGTCTGGGGCGGAACGAGAAGGGCGTCCGATGACAGCGGGTGAAGGCACGTGACCTCGGGAACGCGGGGCGGCTACGCCAAGGGCCGGGCCAAGCGGATCGAGATCCTCGACCAGGCGATGGCCCTGTTCGGCGAGGCGGGCTACCGGGGCTCGTCCCTGCGCGTCATCGCCACCCGCTGCGGCATCTCCCACCCGGGCCTCCTGCACCACTTCCCGACGAAGGATGCCCTCCTCCTCGCGGTGCTCCAGCGCCGCGACGACGTGGACGACGAGTGGCTGGCCCTGGGCGCCACCCGGGGCGTCGACCATCTGCGCCGACTGACGGACCTGGCCGAGCTGAACGCCGAGCGGCGCGGCATCGTCGAGCTGTTCTCGGTCGTCGCGGCGGAGGCCACCTCACCCGACCACCCGGCGCGCGCGTACTTCGAGGACCGCTACCGCTCCTCGGTCGCCAACACCGAACTGGCTTACCTCCAGGCCCGGGAGGCGGGCGAGCTGCGCGACGACGTCGACCCGGCGGCCGCCGCCCAGCAGCTGATCGCCCTGATGGACGGCCTCCAGATCCAGTGGCTGATCAGCGACTGCGCGACGGACATGGCGGGCGTCCTGCGGGCCCACGTACAGGCCCAGTTGACCGTACGGTTCTGACGGACCCGCGCCTGGCGCACTGCCTTGGCCGGGGCTTCAGGGACTCACCCGCGCGATCCCGCGCCGGTCCGCGATCCGCGCGATGACCAGGCAGTACAGCGGGGCGAAGACGAGCTCGACGACCATGGCCTGCCAAGGGGCGTCGGCCGCGGTGCTGGTGTCGTCGAGCGCGCCGAAGCCCGCCGCGAGCCCGAACGCGATCACGTTGTTGGCGACGTGCATGACGATCACCGCTTCGAGGCCGCCGGTACGGATGACCAGCCATCCCCACCACAGCGCCGAGTAGAACAGCAGGACGAACCCGGAGAGTTCGCCGAACCCGTGAGCCAGAGCGAACAGGAGCGACGCGAGTACGACGGCGGGCCAGGGCGACCGGACGGCCCGCCCGATCACCTGGACCAGCCAGCCCCGGAAGACGTACTCCTCGGCGGCGGCCTGGAACGGGACGAGCGCCAGCACGACGGCAAGGCTCACGGCGAAGGCGGACCAGCCCGGGAAGCCCCCGCCCACGTCCCCGACCGGCTCGTCGTCCCAGGTCCACGCGATCATCAGCCCCAACTGCAGGACCATCAGCGGGACGCCCACGACAGCACAGCGCCCGAGCCACCCCCAGCGAAGCCGCCCGACGACGGAGGACACCGTCCCGGCAGGACGCTTACCCACCTGGCGAGCGCCGAACAGGACCACGGGTATACCGATCGCCAGGCTGACGAGCGACATGGCGAGCTCGGCGACCGGATCGGTGAAGACCACTTCACTGTCCGCCGAGGCGGGCGCCAGATCGAACACCGCCGCGACGATGGAAGCGACACCGAAAACGGTCAACAGCCCGCCGATGAGCATCCCCAGGACAACGACCAGCTCCCCCACCCACGCGAGCCTGCCGCCGCCCCGCCCATTGCGCCCCTGCTCGTCATAGCGGGACCCGGAGGGCGCCGGGGCAGGCCCGGACGGGATGCGGGCCCACTCGGGGGGCCGGTCCCATCCCTGCCAGGCGGGGGCGGGGACGGGCGCCGGCGACTCGTTCACGGGCGCCGCCCAGGCCGTAGGGACTGGCCCGGTCGCAGGGGCCGCCCAGGCCGTAGGGCCCTGCTCGGCCGTACGAGTCGGCTCGCCCGCTCCCGCAGTGTGTTGCTCGTCCACGTGTTCCCCCTTGCATGCTTCCCGCGCCTGCTCCGGTCAAGAACAGGCAATACAGATCATCGCCGATCCTGCGAGCGCCCAGCACTCGGGTCAAAGCGATTCGGGGCAGAGTGAACCAGCTCACGGCTACGGCGACAGTGCGGCCAGGAGCCGGCCGTGACCGTGCAGCGGAGGGAACCCGCCATGCCGTTCCCTCCCCCCACTCATGCCGCTACCTGGCGGCGGCCCGCCCACCGCAGTCCTGCGCCCCGCCCCCGTCGACGCCCCCACCGACGGCGGCGAAGCGCTCGCGCCACGATGAGGCTCGGGTGCGGTCTCGGCGTGGGCGTGCGCCTCGGCCCAGTAGGCGCGCCGCTCCGCCCGATGGCAGGGCCCGCAGGTGGTGGCCCACGGGACGGCGGGCCGGAACACGTGATCCTCGCCGGGGGCCGCCCCACACACGTAACACGTACGTACGCGCACAGAGCGTGATGTCGCGACCACGGCACCGCAGCCGGGGACCAGGCCACGCCGGATCACTCCTTCACGGCACACCCCGCCCGCAGCCACGCCACCTCGTGCAGCAACCCGCCTTCCACGAACGGCTCGTGGGCCGTCGGCCGCGACCGCCAGTCCAGCGGCCAGGTAGCCCCGTCCAGCGCGGGCACCCCCACAAACGCGTCCCCGCGCGCACTCCTGCTCATCGCCTCCACCCCGGGAGGCCACCGGAACGCGGCGGCGGTACCGGGCGCCAGCAGGAAGTACATGCTGCGCTCGCCAATGCCGGAACGGACGATGGGCCCGGCCTGGAAGTCGGTGAACTGCATGACCTCGTAAGCGATTTCCTCACCGAGCATACCGATGGCCCGTACGGCGTCGAAGTGGATGCCCACGTGCCGGAGGGCGTGGCCGGAGGCGGGAATCCAGGAGGGAACCGGATCCAGTGAATTTCGGAGTTCCATGCGCTAAGCGTTGCGGCGCACACGTACCGTGACCAGGGTCACAAGCAGGTTGTGAACAGTGGTGTACAGCCGAGGTGAACCCGTGCACTCCAGTGATCAGGCCGAAACCGCCGCCGAGATGTTCGGCCTGCTGCTCAGACACTTCCGCGAGCGGGCCGGACTGTCCCAGGAGCAGTTGGGCAAGCGCATCGGATACTCCAAGTCCCAAGTGGCGATGGTGGAACGGGGCGCGCGACCACCGAAGGGCGTCTTCGTGCAGCGGGCGGACGAGGTGCTGGGTGCACAAGGTGCACTGATCGTCGCCGCACCGAAGCCGCCGAAGCAGACGAAGCAGCGCAGTCCGCTGCCGGACTGGTTCACGCCGTTCGTGGAAGAGGAGGAGAAGGCGTGGGCCCTGCACACCTACGAGAACCACGTCATGCCCGGCCTGCTCCAGACGGAGTCGTACGCACGGGCGGTCTTCACGAGCCGGTACCCGAACTATGACGACGACGAGATCGAGGCAAAGGTCGCCGCACGACTTGAACGGCAGAAACTGCTGTCCCGCAGGCCGCTGCCCGACATCAGCTTCGTCCTGGAGATGGTCGTGCTGACCCGGCCGATCGGCGGCCGCCGGGTGATGAAGGCCCAGCTACACCACCTCGCCGAGGTGGCGCGGCTCCGGCACGTACGCATCCAGTTGATGGACCCGTACCGCGAGGATCACGCGGCGCTGGACGGACCCTTCGTGCTGCTGGAGACCGACAAGCGCCAGCAGCTCGCTTATATCGAGGGGCAAGGCGGCAGCTTCTTCGTCACCGAACATCCGCAGCTGGGCAACCTGTTCGGGAAGTATGGCGTCACGCGGGCCCAGGCATACACTCCGGAGAGGACGCTGGAAACAATCGAGAAGATGGCAGAGGAACTATGAGCACCGGTCTCCACTGGTTCAAGTCCAGCTACAGCGGCAGCGAGGGCGGCAACTGCGTCGAGGTCGCGCTCGCCTGGTCCAAGTCCACCTACAGCGGCAGCGAGGGCGGCGACTGCGTCGAGGTGGCCGCCTGCCCCCACACCGTCCACATCCGCGACTCCAAGGACCTCACCGCCCCCGCACTCGCCGTCTCCCCCACCTCTTGGACGTCGTTCGTGGAGTTCGCCGCCTCCTGAAGCCCCGGTCGCTCAGCCGAATCCGGCACCCAGGAGGAACGGGGCAAGGGTCAGCCCCGCCGACACCGGCCAGTACGGGTAAGGGCACGGACGCGGGTACGGCTGCGCATCGGTGAACAGCCTGCGCCGTATCCACAGGTTGATCAGGGTCCAGATCCCGCCGAAGCAGGCCACCACCGGCACGACGATGACCAGCCACAACAGCATCCCGTCGTCCTCGTTCGGGTCCCGTTGGGTCCATCCCAGCTCGGCCAGGGGCCCGTTGGACAGGAAGTACCAAGTCAGGAAGGTCGGCACGATGGCCGGAACCCCGAGCAGCAGGTTCACCGCCACCGGAACGACCGGAACGAAGGACTTCCGACGCCGCGCGTTCTTCATGGGACCTCCGGGCTCAGCCGGGACGCCTCCGCCACCAGCCGTTCGAGGCTGGTGGCGGAGGTGATTTCGGTACGGAGCAGGCTCGTCTACGTCTAGTTGGCCGGGGGCGGGGAGACGAAGGGGGTGCCGAAGCTGCCGTTGCCCTTGCCCGGGTAGGCGAGGATGTTGCCGTTCACGTGCAGGGCGACGAGGTCGTGCTTCTTGTCGGCGTTGAAGTCGGCGGAGTCGACAAGGCGAATGTTCTGCCAGCCGGAGCCGGTCTTGACACCGCCGTGGAAGGTGCCGTTGCCCTTGCCGGCGTAGAGGTTCAGGCTGCCGTTCTCGTGGACGCCGTAGAGGTCGATCCTGCCGTCGCCGGTGAATTCACCGCCGACCACCATGCGCATGCCGTCCCATCCGGTACCGGCCTGGACACCGGGGGCGAAGCCCTTGCCCTTACCCGCGTAGAAGTAGAGGGTGCCATTGGTGTGGACGGCCATCAGGTCGCCCTTCTTGTCGCCGTTGAAGTCACCGGCGGCGAGCAGGCGCATGTTGCCCCACCCGGTGCCGACGATCGAGGAACCGGTGACACCACCCTGGCCGTTGCCCGGGTAGAGGTAGAGGCTGCCGTTGTCGTGGGTGCCGAGGATGTCGGGCTTGCCGTCACCGGTGAAGTCGGTGGTGCTCAGCAGACGCATTCCGCTCCACCGGCCCGGGCTGACCTTGACGCGGGTGCCGAACCCGCCCTTGCCGTCGCTGGGGTGGAGGTAGAGGAACTCGTCGGCCGCGTCGACGGCGAGCAGGTCGCCCTTGCCGTCGCCGTTGAAGTCGGTGACCGTCATCCGCAGCGCCCACGACCGCTTCACGGTGGTCGCGATCCAGTCGGCCACATCGTCGGTGCGCGTGGCGACGGCGCCGGTACGGGTCTCGGTCACGCCCAGGCAGCCGCCCTGCCAGGAACGGGTGGCGACGCCGACGAGCTCGACGCCTCCCTCGGTGTCGCGGAGCATCGGGGCCCCGGTGTCGCCCTTGCACAGGGCGTCGTTGGCGGTGGCACCGCTCACGGTGAGCTCGGTGCCGGAGACCGAGCCGACCTTCATCGATGCCGTGTGGGCCGCGTCCGGCACCCATTCCGTCTTGGTACGGCCGAAGCCGACCGCCTGCAAGGTGTCGCCCTCATCAGCGGAAGAGGCACCTACGGTGAAGGGCGTGATGCCGGAGGTGGGCGTGGCGATCCGAGCCATGACCAGGTCACGGCCGGTGGACGGGACGAGCTCGACGACTTCGGCGACGTGTCCGCCGGTCCCGGTCAGAGAACTGCGGCCTATGGTCGCCGTGGTCTTCAGGGCAGGCTTGCCCGCGGCGATCTGGGTGGGGTTGCTGAGGTCTGTGGCGAAGCAGGCGGCCGCGGTCAGCACCCACTGGCGGTCGACCAGGGCTCCGGTACAGGAACGGGTGGAATCGCCTTCACCGATGTGGAGGCGCGCGACGGAAGCCTGGGTGGCGGCATCGGCAGCGGAGCCGGTGGCGGCTGTCGCGGGCGCGCCGGTCACGGCGGCAGAGCCGGCGGTGGCGGCCAGGACCGTTCCGAGTATGGCGAGGCGGGTGCGTCTACGGGACACTGTGGCGATCGTCCTTGCTGTAGGTCGAGGATGACGGAGTTGGGGGCGGAATCGCCCTGCGTACCTGCACCTACACCTGATGCGAATCGACGCGTCGACGTGAGTCCGCCGAGAGATAGCCACCCCCTGGTCCGGCGTTGCGGTCACCGAATGAAAACAGCGACATCGAGATTGCACCACGCGAAACATGCGGATGATCCACCCTGAACCCCCTTTAACGGACGTGAGTTCTGTCACGACCGTGAGGGTTGCAGTAATTTTGAGCAGAGTTTGGATCCACATCCAGCCACGCCCGTGCCGACTTTCCCGCCAAGTTCTCGTCAGATTCCGGTCAGATTCCCGTCAGGTGCCTTCAGCGAAAAGGCCGCATAGGCTCATGGGGTCGGCCGTGGGATCTCGCGGCTACGGTTCGCACCTCATCCAAACCGGCACGCAACCGGGAACACAGCGACGCGCTTTCCCCCCCTCGTACGCCAACGCCTTGCCCCCGGCGGCGCCTTCGTCTTCTCCCAGCCTCCGGCCATCCCTGGCGCGTACGGCCCGCAGGGCATGTACAAGGGCGGGTTCACGGGCAAGGCGATGTTCACCTACCGCTACAGCTACCGCCCGGCGGTGCGGGAACGCCTGCTGACTCGGGCCGGTCAGCCCGAAGGCTGACCCTGGTCCCCCGCAGGGCTTAACAAGGTCGGACCTTCGAGAGGATCCGCGTCGTCCCCCATCCCGCCAGGCTGAAGACATGACGACGACAAGGCAGTCCTCCCCTACGGACTTCGGAGTGCACTCGGCGGGGAAGGACCTCACACAGCGCAGCGTGCCGACCTGGGCGGAGCGCGTCGCGCACGCCATCCCGCTGGTCGTGCTGCCGGTCGGCATCTGGCGACTGCCGATCGGCTTCGGGTACGGCATGGGCGGGGAGCCCATGTCCCCTGCCTGGTTCAACGCGCCCTACGTCATCGGGCTGACGGTCCTCACCGAGATCCTCGCGCTGCTCAGCTTCGGGTTGGTACGCCGCTGGGGTGAGGTCGTTCCGCACTGGGTGCCGAGGCTGGGCGGCCGACGCGTCCCGCCCGCCGCCGCGATCGTCCCCGCCGCCTTGGGCGGTCTCCTCATCACCGCGCTCGGCGTCCACTGGCTGTACGAGGCCGCCACCGTCGGCAGGGCGGCCTGGCCGTACGACGAGGGCTGGGACGTCCTCGCGATGACGATGAGCGGGCTGATGAACCTGTGGGGCCCACTGCTTCTGGCTCTCACCTACGCGTACTACCGACGCCGCCGGGCCTGATCCCGTCGGTCATTCATTCGTGCGCAACGGGGGAGGCGGACCCAGCCCGGCAGGCAACACGGTCGGCAGGCCCCGCCAGATCCCAGGGGGCCTGCCCCCGGGGATCTGGCCCGATACCAGGTCCCCGGGCAGCACTCAGCGCTTGAGCGTGAAGGTGAAAGCGTCGGAGACCTTGCCGGTCAGCCGGACTGCCGAAACGAGCTTCCCCTCCGTGATCAGGCGCTCGACCTCGGCCCGCGAGAGACCGCAGCCGTCAGCGATCAGTCGCACCGGCCGGACGGGAATCCGCGCCGCGAAGCGGACCGAGACATCGATCACCTCGCGGTCCAGGTGGTCCGAACCGCCGGTGTCCAGGCACCAGGCGCCCGCCCAGTCGAGGGCGATGCGGTTACGGCGCCGCAGAGCCGGGTCCTGAAGCAACTCCGCAGTCAGTCCCGGGTCATTGGCGTGCAGCCGGTCCAGCAGTTCGGGCCGTACGGAGCGTACGTTCACCCGCTCCAGGACCGTGAGCTTCGCCGTGTCCCCGCAGGCGGTACAGAGCACGAGGAGCCAGGCAGCGATTCACCGGTTTTCGGCTTCACTGAGTGACCCTCAGGCCCTCACGGCGAGTGCGGTCTTTCGCATCGCATGCCGCGGATGGTGCGCCCGCGGCGCCCCGCCCCACCCCGCCGAGCGGGAGCGGGCGCCGCACGGTGAGGGTCAGCGCCGCAGGCCGAGGACGATCATGCGCATCGTGTCCTGCCCGGTGTGCGTGATGAACACGCCCGCACCCTTGGCCATGGCGGTCGGCGTCGTGGCCGTCTCCGGCAGGGGCTTGGCGGCGCCGGTGGCTGCTGAGACGGAGACCGGGATCCGCGGGGCGTCTTCCCCGGCGGTGCCGTATGCGGTGCCGTCGTCGCCGACGGAGGAGAGGATGATCTCCTTGGCGTCCTCACCCTTGTCGGCGCACGTGCCCTTGCCCGTCCGCAGGTCGAAGAGGTTGCCGCCCTTGACCAGATAGCGCCCGTTGGGGGAGACCGCCGGCGGAACGTCTTCCCGGTACGTCACCTTGGGAATGCCGACGGCGTAGGAGGTGCTTGCGGTTTTGCACGGGGCAGTGGCTCGGACCTTGCCGGTCGCCATGTCGTGTACGGCGGAGATGTCCTCACTCACCGTGACAGCTGAGCTCTCCTTCCTCCCCTTGCCCCACCCTGCGATCAGGAGGTCACCGGCGGCACCGACGATATGGCCGTTGGGAACCTGCTCCACGGAGTTCACGACCGGGTCGAATTCGACGACCGCCTCGGCGCCTGGCGGAATCGCCTTCGCGCTGTCCCAGCCGCCGTCGACGCCGAATCCGCCTTCTCCGGTCCCTTCGTGCTTGTTGTTGGTCACCAGCCCGTCCCGGCCGGGGAACGCCATGTCGTAGTCGCCGTCCACTGACTGCCCGCCGATCCGGACCTTGGCGTCGCCGTTGTCGGTGACCTTCCCGTCGGGTGAGATCAGGAAGTTGTCGAAGTAGGACCTGACAAGTAGACCCCCCGCACCGGGAAACACGCTGACCTGGTTGTCAAACTCGCCATCCGGCGCTTGGACGTCCCCGGAGCCGGCGGGCGCGAGGCCCTTACCGGATGCGTCGGCCGGGTAGAAGGCCACGGAAATGGCCTGCTGGAAGTCGTGGAGTTCGTCCTTTCGCTTCTCGCCGTGTGCCCACACGGCGAAGAACTCGCGTTCGCCTCCCGTGATCAGGGAGATACGGGGGACTGCCAGTGCCGAGGTGTCGTCCGCACTCTGCTCCTCGGTGAGCTTCGGGGCCTGCCAGGGCTTGCCAGTCGACAGCAGCTTGCCGGACGCGGCCTCGCGGACGCTCAGTACGTAGCCCTGTTTCGTCTTGTCCAGATAGGCGACCGTGCCGCTCTTCGCCGAAACCGCGAAGGGGAAGGGCTGCCCCTGAGGCAGCCAGTCGGCCTTGACCTCCCAACCCTTGCCGCTGTCGAAGGCGTCAGGAGCCGTGATCTTGCTGGTGAGGGCGACACCGGCCGTGCTGTCGGTTCCCCCGCCGGCGGCTCCGCCTCCTCGTGCAGCATCGGCGCCGTCACTGCCGGACGAGCACGCCGACAGTGCGCCGATCAGTGCGCCTGTCACCAGCATGGCCGTCTTGCCCATCCTCATCCTCAGCCCTTTCAGTTCACAGGGCGATGAGGCAGCTCGGCCGTCTCTCCCCCCCCGGTGGACGGTACGTACGCAAATGATCAAGCGGAAATCAGACGGTACAGCATCTTCAACAGCTTGCACACGGCGCTCTCTGCCTCGTCATCTCATTGTGAGGCGGGGGAAGTTGGCGGCCCGAGTAGGCGCACGATCCTGCTGGAGGGGGCGTCGTCGAACACGATGTTCGCGCCCTTGCCGCCCACCTCCAGGGTGACCCTCTTGTCAGGGCACGCGACGGAGCGCGCGAAGGCCTTGCATTCTGGACGTGGGCGCGGGCACCGGACGCGACGCCGCGGCGTTGAACAGCAGGCCGGTCAGGCCGGCGCCTGGCCCGTCTCGAAGCGGCTGATGCGGTCGCCGGTGACCGTGAAGACCCAGCGCGTCCGCATCGTGCCCCAGGTGTCATTCGTGTAGTCGACGACGAGGGTGCGGCCGTCGCCGGAGGCGTCCACGATCTTCATGCGGCCGTTCGCCTTCGGCGAGAAGATCTCCTTCTCCGTCCAGGCCGCCAGGTCCCGTTCGCTCCCGTCGTCGGACATCGTGGCGTCCTCGGTGAGCACCCCCGAGAAGAAAGCCTCCTTGTCGCCCGCGTTCACGGCGGCGACGAACTTCTCCACCACCGGGTCGCTGATCGATGTGGTCATGATGTTCCTCCTTCTCTGCGCGTCCGGGATCGCGCGTCCCGGAGATCCCTACCGAGTCTCTGTCGGCGGCCCCGTCACCGCACGTCGGGCGACGGGGCCGGACCTCGCGTGCGTCTCGCGCGGTGAGGTCGCTCAGCGGTCGGCCGCCGCCAAGGCGCTGATCAGACGGCCCAGCTCCCCCGGCCCCTCAAGGTGCGCCATGTGGCCCTGGCCGGGCAGTACGTGGACCCCGGCTCGGGGGACACGCCTCGCGACGTCGTCGAACGACGTTCCGTAGGGGGCCCTTCCCTGGTTGCTCCCGCCGACGATCAGGTCGACCCGGTCCGCCCGCCGGGCCGGCTCATCGGGGAGCGGCGGCCCGTACAGCGCGGCGAGCTCCGCGTACGCCGGCCTGGCCAGGCGGCACAGGGCGTCCCACGTCTCGCGGTCGGCGCGCAGGCTCTCGACGACCGCCGCGTCGACGCCCGCGATCCTGCGGTGCACGATCCCGACCACCGCGTCCCAGTCCTCCGCCGCCTCCGCCGCCTTCAGGTCCGGGAGTACGTCGAGGCCGAACGGGCGTATCACCGGCTCGTAGGCGACGACCTGGCGCAGTGGCCGTTCGTCGGCGGCCAGCAGAGCGATCAGACCGCCGTAGCTCCAGCCGAAGAGCGCCTCCGTACCGCTGAACTCGTCGAGCACCACGCCCAGGTCCGCCACCTCCGTCCGCAGGGAGTACGCATCCGTCAGCGGGCCCGAGGGCGCCCGGCCCCGGCGGTTGACCACCGCCACCGAGTCCCAGGCCTCGATCGCCGTCGCGACATCCCGCCACGCCCGTGCGTCGGCCATCGCTCCCGGGACTATGACGAGACCGGGCGCGTCCGGGTCCCCGTACACGTCGACCGTGACCCAGCTCGCTCCGTCACCTCCTCCCTCACCGCCGCCTCCGCCTACCGACAACCTCTTCTGGATCGTTCGCTCCATAATTCGATTATGGAGCGTCCGCTCTATAATGCAAGGGTGCCCCAGCCAGCCCGCGGACGTCCGCGCTCCTTCGACCGGGACCGGGCCCTCCTCGAAGCCGCCCGCCTCTTCTGGCGGCGCGGTTACTCGGGGACGTCCACCCGCGACCTCACCACCGCCCTCGACCTCTCCACCTCCAGCCTCTACGGCACCTTCGGGTCCAAGGCCGAGCTGTTCGAAGAAGCGGTACGCACCTACGCCGAGCGGTACCGCGAGATCCACCAACACGCCGTCGCCGAACCGGACTTCGGGACCGTTGTCGAGCGCATCCTCATCGACTCCGTACACGAATTCACCCGGCCCGCCGACGAACACCCCGGCTGTCTGCTCAGCAGCGCCGCCATGGCCGACAGCACCAGCACCCTCGACACCAGCGCCTACTTCGCCGAACTCCAGAACGCCAACGAGCAGGCCCTCCTCGTACGTATCGAGCGTGCGGTGAAGGGAGGTGAGTTGAGCGACGACACCGACGCGGGAGCGCTCACCGGGCTCATCCAGTCCGTCTGGCACGGGCTGTCGGCGCGCGCCAATCTCGGCGCGGGGCGCGAGGACCTGCTCGCCACGGCCCGGCTGGCCCACGAGCTGATCTGCGGGCGCCTCACATAACGAACCTGGTCATGAACGTAACCACGGACGTAGTTGCGGACGTGGATACATACGTAGTCACGCGCCCAGTCACCCACCCTCCCAGCTCACTGAACCCTCCCCGGTCCGGCTCAGGAACACGTCCCTCCCCGGGCACGTCGTGTGCGCGGGCCACAGCGCGTGGACCGGTACGTGCACCGGCGGGTCCAGGTCGATGACGTGGGCCGCGCCGCCCGCCGTCGGGCCCGGGGGCGACGTGACGAAGGCGAGGCGGCCCGTCGCGGTGACCGCCGTGATGGGCGGGGTGCCCTGGACCGGGTTGCGGCGGGTGTCCGGTTCGACGCCCGCCTGGCGGCACAGGCCGATCAGGAGATCCGTGTACGCGGACGAGCCCGGCTCGCCCCACACCGTGAGCGGTTCCCCGCCCAGGTCGGCCAGGGCCACCGCGGTCCGGGCGGCGAGGGGGTGACCGGCGGGGACGGCGACCCTGAGGCGGTGTTCGGCGATCCGGGCCCGGGTCAGGCCGGTGTCCGCCGGCATGGAACGGGTCAGGCCCAGGTCGCACGCGCCCGTCAGGAGCTGCTCGCGCAGTTCGTCGGGAAAGAGCTGGCGCACGTGGGCCCGTACGCCCTGCTCCTCCGTACCGGCCCGGGTCAGCAGCTCCACCACCTCCTCGGCGGTGACCGCCGGGGTGTGACCGATGCGCAGATGCCCCGCCTCGCCGCGCCCGATGCGGCGGGCGCGGTCCAGGGCGGCGAGCGCCTGGGCGCTGAGGGCGCGGGCGTCGTCGATGAGGGCCTGCCCGGCCGGGGTCGGGGAGACGTGCTGGTGGCCCCGGTCCAGAAGCTGGACGCCGACGTACCGTTCCAGAGTGCGGATGGAGGTGCTCAGCGCCTGCTGGCTGAGGTGCAGCCGTTCGGCCGCCCGGGTGAACCCGCCCTCCTCGGCGACGGCGACGAGATGCTCCAGCTTCCGCAGGTCCAGACTCACGCGGTCCTCCCCAGGCCCTCGGTATCCGTGCAGGGCGGTCAGCGGACCGTGTAGCCGCCGTTGGCGAAGATCGTCTGGCCGGTGATCCAGCCGCCCTCGGTGACCAGGAACTTCACCAGCGGCGCGATGTCCTCGATCTCCGTCAGCCGCCCGCCCATCGCCTGGGACTTGTGGAACTCCACGCGCTCCGGCGTCTCCTGCGGGTAGAAGAACGGGGTGTCCATCGGCCCCGGGGCCACATTGTTCACCGCGATACCGCGCGGCGCGAACTCCTTGGCCGCCGCCCGGGTGAAGTGCTCCAGCGGGGCCTTCGCGCCCGCGTACGTGGCGTACCCGTCCGTGAACGCGGCGAGCAGCGACGTCACCAGGCTGACGATCCGACCACCGTCGTTCAGTCGCGCACCCGCCTCCTGGAGGAAGAAGTACGCCGCCTTGGAGTTGATCGCGAACATCCGGTCGTACTCCTCCTCGGACGTCTCGCCGATCGGCTTGCGGAGCACCATGCCAGTGGTGTTCACGGCGACGTCCACCCCACCGAAGGCGTCCAGCGCCTGGTCGAAGAGGCTGCGCACCCCCTCGACGCGGGTCAGGTCCTCACGTACGACGACGGCCTGGGCGCCCGTGCCCCGTACGGCCTCCGCGGTCTTCTCGGCATCGGTGGCGGTGTTCTCGCTGTGGTAGTGGACGACCACGTTCGCACCGGCCTCGCCGAGCGTTCGGCTGATCAGACCACCCAGGTTCTTCGCGCCTCCGGCGACCACGGCGGTCCTGCCGTTCAGCAACTTCTGCTCACTCATGATGGGGTCCTTCTCTCCGCTTCTCCGGCCACATTCCGATATGCGGCGTTCATCACACTTTCCGCTGTCCACGCTAGGAGCGCACGTCCGCCCAGGGGAAACACAAAGATCGTGTCGAGCCACCAGGAAGATGAGTCGTCGCAGCTCACAGGGGGTGCGGAGGCCTCGGCCCGGTGTCCGGAAAGGCCATTGACGTACGCGTACGGGTCACGAAGGATCACCCTGTGACGATCAACGGACAGCCGTCGGCGGCCCCGGAAACGGCCCGCCCCATCGCCCTGATCACCGGTGTCGGACGCAGCATCGGAATCGGCGCGGGCATCGCCCGTCAGCTCGCCGCCACCGGCTGGGACGTCGCCTTCACCTACTGGACGCCCTACGACCGGCGCATGGCCTGGGGCGCCGAGGACGGGGCCGGCGCGTCCATCGCCAAGGAGCTGGAGGAGGCCGGGGCCCGGACGGCGACGATCGAGGCGGACCTGTCCGACCCCGACGCCCCGGCCCGGATCTTCGACGAGGCGGAGCAGCAGCTCGGCGGGCCGGTGACCGCGCTCGTCCTGTCGCACGCGGAGTCGGTGGACTCGGGACTGCTGGACACCACGGTGGAGGCGTTCGACCGGCACTTCGCCGTGAACACCCGGGCCAGTTGGCTGCTCGTGCGGGAGTACGGCCTGCGCTTCCGCGGCGCGCCCGAAGCGGTGTCGGGCCGGATCGTCGCGCTCACGAGCGACCACACGGTGGGCAACCTGCCCTACGGCGCGAGCAAGGGCGCCCTGGACCGCATCACACTGGCCGCCGCGCACGAGCTGGCCCACCTCGGGGTGACGGCGAACGTCGTCAACCCCGGCCCCGTGGACACTGGTTGGATGAACGACGAGCTGCGGGAATCCCTGATCCGGGGCACCCCGCTCGGCCGCATCGGCACCCCGCGCGACACCGCACACCTGGTGTCCTTCCTCTGCTCACCCGAAGGCCAGTGGGTCAACGGCCAGTTGCTGAAGAGCAACGGCGGAACGGCCTCCTGAAAGGGCCTGACCGGACGCCTCTCGTGGCCTCCCGGGGGCCTCCCGGGGGCCTCTCGTGGGACCTCCCCGGGGACACCTCCCGGGGGCCCACCGGGGGACCCACCACGAGACGTGCCACGAGACGTGCCGCGAGACCTGCCATGAGACCCGTCATGAGTCCGGTCGGAACATGACGGAGCGTCTAATCTGGCCTGGGCCATGGAGTTCACAGGGGGTCGGGGGCGTATGCACAGCGAAGACAGGGCGAACACACCCCAGGGTGCCCCGGGGAGCACGCCCCAGGGCGAACCTGCGGGCGGTGCGCCCCTCCTCGTGATCGACGGACGCTACGAACTACTGGAGCCGATCGGCAGCGGCGGCATGGGTGAGGTCTGGAAGGCCCA
This sequence comes from Streptomyces durocortorensis, assembly GCF_031760065.1. Lineage (NCBI taxonomy): Bacteria > Bacillati > Actinomycetota > Actinomycetes > Kitasatosporales > Streptomycetaceae > Streptomyces > Streptomyces sp. C11-1. The sequence continues at coordinate 4,208,407 of NZ_CP134500.1, read as the reverse complement.
CGACCGGCGGCTGCGCCGGTTCGTCGCCGTGAAGGGCCTGCTCGACCGCAACGCCATGACGGCGGGCACGCAGACGGCGGCGATGCAGCGGGCCCGGCGCGAGGCGGAGGCGATCGCCAAGATCGAGCATCAGAACGTGGTGACGGTCCACGACCAGGTCGAGACCGACAACCAGGTCTGGATCGTGATGAAACTCCTCGAAGCGCGGTCCCTGGCCGACCTGTTGCGCGGCGAGCGGGTCCTCGCCGTGCCGAGGGCGGCGGACATCGGCCTCCAGATCCTCCAGGGCCTGCGGGCGGTGCACGGCGCCTCCGTCGTCCACCGCGACGTGAAGCCCGGCAACGTCCTCGTACGGGACGACGGGCTCGCGATCCTCGTCGACTTCGGCATCGCCACGTTCGAGGGCGCGGACCGGGTGACCCGCTCCGGCAGCGTGATCGGCACACCCCCGTACCTGGCCCCCGAGCTGTTCGCCCCCGCATCGCCGGGGCCGACGCCCGCATCGGACCTCTGGGCGCTGGGGATCACGCTGTACGAAATGGCCGAGGGCCGGGTCCCGTTCGGCGGGCGCGAGGTGTGGGAGGTCCAGGAGAACATCCGCCAGTCGCCGGAGCCGCCTCTCCGGTACGCCGGACCGCTCGCCCCGGTGATCCAGGGCCTTCTGATCACGGATCCGCGCGAGCGCCTGGACGCGGCGACGGCGGAGGCGATGCTCCGGGAGGTCCTCGACGACCCGGCCGCACCGCGCCCCGCCACCTCCCCGGGTGCCGCCAACACGCACCCGCCGACGGCCGTGTCCACACCCAACCCGTCAACACCCCTGCGGGGCAACGCCGTTCCTCCCTCCGCCTCGCGCGCCAATCCTTCCGTCCCTCCCCCTCCCGTCGCTCCCTCGGCGAGCGTACGGCGCGGCCGGTACGGCGGCTGGAAGGTGGCGGCGGCGGTCGTGTCCGTCGCGCTGCTGGCGGGCGCGGGCTGGCTCGTCGCACAGGGCGACGGCGGGGACGAAGCCGGTTCGGCCCAGGGCCAGAGCCAGGGCTCGGGCTCGGGCTCGGGCAAGGGAGGCGGCACCGAGGAACGGTGGAAGGACACCCACCCCACGCTGGAGATCGGCGTCAAGGACGACCAGCCGGGCCTGAGCATGTTCGACGAGAAGACCCGTACGTACAAGGGTTACGACATCGACCTGGCCTACGCGATCGCCGAGAGCATGGGCTACGACCGGGGCGAGGTCGCCTTCACCACGGTCGCCACGGACTACCGCAGCACCGCCCTCAAGACCAAACAGGTGGACCTGGTCATCGCCTCGTACAGCATCACGGACGACCGCAAGACCGCCTCACCGGGCGGGTACAGCGTCGACTTCGCGGGCCCGTACTACGAGGCGAGCCGGGGCTTCCTGGTCCGTGAGAAGTCGAGCAGGTACACCATCAACGACTCCAGCGACCTGCGGGACCTCGGCGTCGAGGTGTGCACGGCACGGGCGTCGACGTACGAGAAGGCCCTGCCCGAGCAGGGTTTCACGATGGCCGAGTCGCAGCCCAACACGTACCAGGACTGCCTGGACCGACTGCTGGACCCGATGTCCGACGTGTACGCGGTGGCCTCGGACGACATCATTCTCGCCGGGTACCTCAAGGCCAACCCGGGCAAGGTGCGGCGGCTGGAGAACATCCAGGGCGCGGAGGGCTACGGCGTGGCGATGCGGCCGGGAACGCCGACCCTGAAGGGCGAGGTGTGCGCGGCGCTCCGCACCATCCTGGGCAGCAAGACCTGGGAAGACATGTACACGGAGAACCTCTCGGGCCTGGTGGGCGACAAGAACCCGCCGGGTCGCCCGGACCTGACGGAGTGCGAGGGGTACTGAGGCACTGCCAGGGGGCGGCTCACCGCTCCGGAAACGGCTCCCCGCACCGGCTGCAGAAGAGGGGCGCGGGGTCGTCGGACAACCGCCCGCAGCCCGGGCAGACCCGGTCCAGCATGCAGGGGCCCTCGCCACCTGCATGCCCCTCCCCACTCTCGTACGCCCCGCTGCCGGTCGCCTTGATCGCGAGTCCGGGACGGCGGCGGTGGACGGTGACGTAGGCGAGCCCGTCCGGCCCGGCGGCGAGGGAGCGGCGTGAGCCGCGGGGCAGCCAGAGGAGGGTGCTCGTCCCCAACTCCAGGGCCTGGCCGTCTCCGGACCGCAGGCTCCCGCCACCAGCCACCACGAGGAGAAGGACATCGAGCACGTCCTCCTGATGCTCGCCGACCTCGGCTCCGGCCGGAAGCCGCACGAGATTGGCGTCCAACTCCCGCCCAACCTCGCCGAGATGCCACAGCGCACCCCGTGCATTGGGTTTGGTGGAGGTTAGGAGTTCATCGATGATCGCGAGGACCCGGGGAGCAGCGTTCACGCCACCCAGGTTACGTCGCACGGCAGGCACCGTAGGCTGTCCGGCTCACTGAGGGAGGCACGAAGCATGGACCGGGAACCGGACGAGCTGTATCCGCCGATCGAACCGTACGAGAGCGGCATGCTGGACGTGGGCGACGGCAACCACGTGTACTGGGAGGCCTGCGGCAACCCGGACGGCAAGCCGGCCCTCGTCGTCCACGGCGGCCCCGGCTCGGGCTGCACCCCCCGCGCCCGCCAGTACTTCGACCCGGACCGCTACCGGGTGGTCCTCTTCGACCAGCGGGGCTGCGGCCGCTCGACACCGCACGCGAGCGACCCGGCGACGGACATGGCGTACAACACGACAGCCCACCTGATCGCCGACATGGAGCGCCTTCGGGAACACCTGAGCATCGACAACTGGCTGCTGTACGGGGGCTCCTGGGGCTCCACCCTGATTCTGGCGTACGCGGAGGAGCACCCGGAGCGGGTCACGGAGGCGGTCATCCCGTCGGTGACGACGACCCGCCGCAGCGAGATCGACTGGCTCTACCGGGGCGTCGGCCAGCTCTTCCCCGAGGCCTGGGACGCCTTCCGCGCGGGCGTCCCGGAGGCGACGGGCCCCACGGACCTGGTCGCGGCGTACGCCCGCCGCATGGAGAGCGAGGACGCCGCCGTACGGGAGAAGGCCACGGCCGACTGGTGCGCCTGGGAGGACGCGGTCATCTCGATGGAGGCGATCGCGGGCCCGCCCCCGTACAGCAGCCGCCCGGACCGCGACCAGCAGGCGCTCGTCCGGATCTGCGCCCACTACTTCGCCCACGGCGCCTGGCTGGAGGAAGGCCGACTGCTCGACCGGGCGCACCACCTGACCGGCATCCCAGGCGCCCTGATCCACGGCCGCTTCGACCTGGCGAGCCCCCTGATCACCGCCTGGGAACTCAACCGCGCCTGGCCGGACGCCGAACTGACGATCATCGACAACGCGGGCCACATGGGCGGGGCGGCGACGCGGCGGGCGGTGCTGGGGGCGCTGGACGGGTTCGCGGAAAGGCGCCGCTGAACGAGTCCGGCCGCCGGTTCATCGCGGGGAACCGGCGGCCGGAGCCATCGAGTGCGAACTGCGCCGCAGGCGCCATCAGCGGCCGGTAATGGCCATCCACACCATGCCCACGCCGGTGAGTGCAACGCACAGGCCGAGAGCTGCATCTGCAAGAAGGCATCGTGTCCAGCGCACCTGCGGAGTGAAGTCGTCTCGCTCGCTCTGCGTGAGGGCAGTATCGAGCCATGCGTTGACCTTGCGCGCAGCCTCGCTGCTCGAACCCTTGAAATGATCGATCAGAGACCCGCCGAAGGCGAAGGCCGAGACGACTCGATGTTTGTCGAGATGCACCTCAAGAGTTCCGTCGCCGCCTACCGATACTTCACGAATCGCTGCCGCCGGGAGAGTGTAGGTACGCAGCAGGTTCACCACTACGAGCACATCTCTCCGCAGGACAATCTTGCAATTCGCAACTCTACCGACAACCACGACAAGCGCCAGAAAGGCGGGGATCCCTTGCCAGCCGGTTCGGAATCCATTCACCGAAGTTACCCTGAGCGCTGCGACAAGCATGCCGATACCGAGGCCGATGATGACCGCCCAGGAGATCATCACCCAGGAACTCCGCCGCAGCACGATCGACTTCATTGCGACCTCGCTCCTATATTTCGATAATTCCCACGATCGTCCACGCCGCGCCCACTCTCACGCATCAGCATGAGCCGGAAAGGGCTCCGCTAACACCCCAGCGAACCGAAACATACCGCCGGAGAACCCCGAAAGCCCGTCTCACTTCGATGCTAGAAACCAAAGAAGAGGATCTTGAGATTAATCAAGGAGAAACCGAGTCCGGCCATCGCGAAAAATCCAGCCGGAATCCTCAGGATGAGATCATTGCGGTAGAAGGCAGAAAATACTTTAGCCCCCAGGAAATCAGCAGCAAACTCAGCACAACCCCTCACATTCAAAGCCAACAGGGAACCAATGACGGCAATCAGGGACCCAACGGCAAGTTCACCGTAATTTACGGAATGAGAAGTTCGAGCCGCAAGGAATACTTCGTACATACTCTCCTCCAGGCGAGGTGCGCGGAAATCACCAATGGGAACGATTGGCCATTTGCTCTCACGCTACGAAATCAATCACGCATCGCACAGCAAAACAGCAACCCCACCTTCCCCACTTTCTCGATCTTCGGAGAAGTGCCCTGAAACCCCAAGGGCTCCGTCGACATCGCCTCTGTAATCAACTCGATTAGACTGCGACTCCGCTATCACCTAAGCCCAATTCGCTCCTACCGACTCAACTGCCCCATAGCCGCACCTCCAGGTGAGCACACCCGAAGTGGCGCCCTCCTGGAGGAATCACGAATCAAAATCCATGAGGATCATCCCTACGAGCATGAAACCAGCACTGACCCCCGCCCATATTTTCTGATTCCGCACCCAATTGTAATAGCCTCGATCACCTTTAGTCGAGACCAATAGGCCGACCCCACCCAACGCTAGAACAAACACTCCAATTCTACCCATCACAGACCCCCTCAATACCTGCTAGGCATTGGACCGCAATTCGCCCTCCATGCCCAGTACCCATAGGCAACAGAGGTGACTGTACCCACGCCCGTGTTAATCCTGTCATGTTGGGCCGCTTGCGCCCCGCCTGACCGGCATCCCAGGCTCCCCGGTCCAGGGCCGCTTCGACCTGGCGAGCGCCCTGACCCCCCGCCTGGCGCCTGGGAACTCAACCGCGCCTGGCCGGACGCCGAACTGACGATCATCGACAACGCGGGCCGCCTGGGCGTCGCGGAGACCCGGCGGGCGGTACTGAGGGCGCTAGACGGCTTCGCGACGTCAAGCGGTAAGGCTCAGAGAATCTCCGGGAGCGCAGTAGCGACCCAGAAGAGCCCGACTACCATCGCGACAACTCCTACCAGTCGAAAAGCATTTACCATCGCCCCCCGACATTAACCAAGGATGACGCGTGGTCGAGCATCCAACTCGCCAGGCCCCAGAAATTTCCCACTAGGCGAACGCCGGCCGAAAAGATCAACACCCCGACCGCTATTGCCAGCATACGGCACAATTCCTCTCATCTTCACCTTCAGCAGCCGAACTCACCGCTCTACGTATAGTTTTTCCGCCACTGAATTCAATCCCTTGACCTCCAACGAGACTCATTTCGACAGAATAGACCTGCTCTGCGCGCGAGTTCTAGTGACCCTTTTCCATCTTCACTCAGAGCTGGCCAGACGCAGGGTGAGGACAGCCTGGACAAGGCTCGTGATGGGAGTGGTCGAGCAGCGAAGCTTGCGGAGGAGACGCCAGGATTTGAGGGTGGCGACGGCTTGCGCGACCAGGCCCCGGATCTTCGCGTGGGACCGGTTGACGGCCTGCTGGCCTGCTGGCCTGCTGGCCTGCTGGCCTGCTGGCCTGCTGGCCTGCGGAAAGCGTCTCCCACCGGCCGCGGTAGGGAACACTGACCGTACCCCCCGGCTCCTTGGTATCCCTTGTCGGCCCAGCAGACGATGCCGACCCCTGCGAGAGCGGTGATGACACCGTGCTCGCGGGCCTCGCGAACGCATTCCCCGACGCGGGCTCGGACGGCCGGGCGGATATCTTCGCCACCGGCAGCGACGACAAGCTCTACGCCCACTCCAACCTCTCCAGCCGCGGAGTCGCCGTCGGAAACAGCGGGTGGCTGGACTTCCAAGCCCTCAGCTGAGGTAATCGCGCAGTAACACAGGGGGGGCCTCCCGTCACCGCGACGGGAGGCCCCTCTTTCACTTGCGCAGGCACAACACCCGCCCGCTACCAGGCAAAAGCCTCCGGCGAAGGCCCCGGGCCCGGGAAGATCTCGTCCAGGCCCGTGAGGACGGCCTCCGGGAGGTCCAGGTCAAGTGCGCGCAGGGCGCCGGCCAGTTGGTCGGCCGTGCGGGGGCCGACGATCGGGCCCGTGATGCCGGGGCGGGTCAGGAGCCAGGCCAGGGCCGTTTCGCCGGGCTCCAGGCCGTGCTTGTCGAGCAGGTCCTCGTAGGACTGGATCTGTGCGCGGACCTTGGTGTCGGCCAGGGCGTCGGCCGCGCGGCCCGAGGCTCGGCGGCCGCCCTCGGTCGTCTTCTTGATGACGCCGCCCAGCAGGCCGCCGTGCAGCGGCGACCAGGGGATGACGCCGAGGCCGTAGTCCTGGGCGGCCGGGATGACCTCCATCTCGGCGCGGCGTTCGGCGAGGTTGTAGATGCACTGCTCGCTGACCAGGCCGAGCGAACCGCGCCTGGCGGCCTGCTCGTTGGCCTGGGCGATCTTGTAGCCGGGGAAGTTGGAGGACCCGGCGTACAGGATCTTGCCCTGCTGGACCAGGACGTCGATCGCCTGCCAGATCTCGTCGAACGGCGTGTTCCGGTCGACGTGGTGGAACTGGTAGAGGTCGATGTGGTCCGTCTGGAGCCGCTTGAGCGAGGCCTCGACCGCGCGCCGGATGTTGACGGCGGAGAGCTTGTCGTGGTTGGGCCAGGACTCGCCGCCGGCGGCCATGTTCCCGTACACCTTGGTGGCCAGGACCACCTGGTCGCGGCGGCCGCCGCCCTGGGCGAACCAGGTTCCGAGGATCTCCTCGGTGCGCCCCTTGTTCTCGCCCCAGCCGTAGACGTTGGCCGTGTCGAAGAAGTTCAGGCCCGCGCCGAGCGCGGCGTCCATGATCGCGTGACTGTCCGACTCATTGGTCTGCGGGCCGAAGTTCATCGTCCCGAGAACGAGCCTGCTGACCTTGAGTCCCGTACGTCCGAGCTGTGTGTACTTCATGAGCCCCAAGCCAACTCCTTCGAGTCCACTCCAGGCAAGCACCCGGAATCGTGCGGCCGCGGGCCCACGCTCAGCGGGCGTCCTCCAGCGTGATCAGCACCGCGCGCAGCAGCCGGTTCAGCTCCTCGCAGTCCGCCGCGTCCAGGTCCGCCAGCATCCTGCGTTCGTTGCGCACATGCCCCTCCACCGTGTCGTCGACGAGGTCGCGCCCGGCCTCGGTGAGCGTGATGTGCAGGCTGCGGCGGTCGCCGGGGACGGCCTCCCGGGTGACCAGGCCGCGGGCGTCCAGCCGGTCGATGCGGTTCGTCAGCGCGGCGGAGCTGACCATGACGCCGGCGGCGAGCTCCTTGGGCGTGAGGGGACGTGCGCTGCGGCGGAGCGTGGCCAGGACGTCGAACTCCCAGCGCTCCATGCCGTGTTCGGCGAAGTAGCGGCCGACCTCCTTGTCCACGAGCCGGGTCAGCCGCAGCAGCCGTCCCACCGCACCCATGGCCTCCAGGTCCAGATCGGAACGCAGGGCGGCCCACTGGTCCAGGAAGTCGTCGACCGCGTCGCGCATGAGCGCCCACCTCGCCTCTCGTCAGCCTGATTAATTCGACGTCGAACTGTTTGACGTGAGTCTACTCCGCGACCTACGGTTTCCCTTGGCGCGAGTTCGTTCGATGTCGAAATGTTTTACGTCGAGCGGACGGCCCGAGCTCCGGCCGGAACCGGGGCTCCAGCCGAACCGGGGCTCCAGCCGGAGCTTTCGCGTCCGCCGTCGACCGACCCCCCGGAGTCCCCATGCCCGACCAGCGTCCCGTGACGACCGCCGCCGTCACCGCCCTCGCCCCCGCCGTATGGGGCTCCACCTACCTGATCACCACCGAGTTCCTGCCACCCGACCGGCCCCTGCTGGCCTCGACCGTACGGGCGCTGCCCGCCGGCCTCGTCCTGCTCGCGGTCACCCGGGTCCTGCCCCGGGGCATCTGGTGGGTGCGGGCCGCCGTCCTCGGCATCCTGAACATCGGCGCCTTCTTCTACTTCCTCTTCCTCGCCGCCTACCACCTGCCCGGCGGCGTGGCGGCCCTCGTGATGACCGTCCAGCCGATGATCGTGCTGCTGCTCGGGCCTCTCCTGCTCGACGCCCGGATACGGCCCGCGCACCTCGCCGCCTGCGTGATCGCGGCCGGGGGCGTGGCGCTGCTGGTTCTCCAGCCGGGGGCCGGGCTGGACCTCGTCGGCGTGATCGCCGGGCTGCTCGGAGCCGTGTCCATGGCGGGCGGGATCGTACTGACCAAGCGCTGGGGGCGGCCCGAGGGGGTATCGCTGTTCGCGTTCACGGGGTGGCAGCTGACTGCCGGCGGGCTGTTCCTGCTGCCCGTGACCCTGCTCGGCGAATCACTGCCGGACCGCCTGACCTGGGGCAACGTCGGCGGCTTCGGCTATCTGAGCATCGTCGGGGCGCTGCTCGCGTACGCGGTCTGGTTCAACGGGCTGGCGCGGCTGCCCGCGCTCGCCGCCTCGTTCCTGTCGTTCGCCTCGCCCCTGTGCGCGACGGTCCTCGGCTACCTCTTCATGGGGCAGACGCTCGGGCCGCTCCAGCTGCTCGGCGCGGCCGGGGTCGTCGGGGCGGTGGTCCTGGCACAGCGCGGCACGCCGTCCGAAGCCGCACGCCCACCGGGCTCAGCCACCTCATCCGCCGAGGGCGGCCCCCACGGCGACGACGAGGAACATCAGCACGAGCACGGCCGCCATGATGCGGTTTCTGGTCTTCGGGTCCACCCTTCGAGCGTAACGGCACCGCTCACCGGCCCAGCGGCCAGGCCCGCACCTCCTCGTAGCGCGGCCGCTCCCCCGGAACCCCCGAGTCCGGGAGGCTGCTCCGTACGAGAGTGAGTTCCTCGACCTCCCAGCGCTGCCCCTCGAACCCCGCCAGCGCCTCGGTGAACGGCCGCAGGTCCACCTCAGCCCGGCGGCTCCGGGCCAGCGTGAGGTGCGGGGAGTAGCGGCGGTGCTCCTCCATCGGCAGCCCGGCCCGCCGGGCGGCTGCGTCGGCGCGCTCGGCCAGCAGCCGCAGCATGTCGAGCCCGCCCGCCGCCCCGGCCCACAGCGCGCGCCCGCCGAAGTGACCGGCGCCGTGGATGCGGAGGGGGAGGGTCTCGGTGCGGTGTGCGGCCCGTTCGAGGCGTACCGACAGTTCCGGCAGGACGTCCTCCGGCACCTCGCCGTAGAACGCCAGCGTGAAGTGCCAGTCGGCGGGTCGCGTCCAGCGCAGGCCTTGCGAGCCCGGCAATGCGTGGAGCGGGGCGAGTGCCGTACGGAGTTCGGCGACCGCTTCGGCGGGCGGGAGGACGGCGGCGAAGAGCCGCTGGGTGGGCGGACGGCCGGAGCTGTGGCTGCTCATGCGCGCGAGTCTGGCAGGTCCGGGCGTGTCCGGGGCGCCGGGCCTATCGTTGCACCACGCGGCTGCCCGCACGCCCGTGCGGCAGCGGGGAGGAGCGGCACGATGACCGTCGTAGACACCGACAGGATCGACATGGCCGACACCAGCGACGAGCGCACCCTGGACATGATGTTCGAGTGGCTTGAGCCCGTCCCCGAGGGATTCAAGGTCGAGATCGCCGAGGGGAACGTCTACATGTCGCCGCAGCGGGACACGCACTGGGAAATCACCTTCGACATCCTGGAGCAGCTGCGCACCACCTACGAACGCCGGCAGCTGAAAACCGACGTACGCATCGACTTCCCCGGCCTCCTCAACGGCTTCGCCTCCGCTGTCGCAGCCCTCTCCGCGGACGCCGCCAAAGGCGAGGACGGCCGCTGGCGCTGCCAGGACATCGAGTTCGTCGCCGAGGTGATCTCCAGGAGCACGGCCGCCAACGACTACGGCTCCAAGAAGGCCGCCTATGCCCTCGCCGGTGTCCCCGTCCACCTCATCGTCGATCCGTACACCGGCACATGGCACCTGCACACGCTGCCCAAGGACGACGAGTACCGCAGCGTCCTGAGCCTGGACTTCGGGACCCCGGTCGACCTGACGTCGACCGTCGTCGGTCTCACCCTGACCACCGACGCCTTCCCCCGCGACTGACCCGCCGCGCGAAGAACGCCCTCCTCCCGGTCGCTCCGGAGGAGGGCGTTCTGCCCGTACAGCCATCCTTATCCAGCAGCCGCATCCAGCAGCCGTATCCAGCGCGCTACGCCGCTGTCGTCAGCTGCTCGCGCGGGACGAAGCGGACGTGCGGGCGGCCCGGGCGGAGGTCGACCTTCAGGCGGAGGCCGCCCACGCGGGCGAGGGCGAAGCCGACGCCCAGGGCGGCGATCACCGAGATCGCGCCGCCCGCCGCGAACCCGATGCGGGCGCCGTACGTGTCGCTGATCCAGCCGACGATCGGGGCGCCCACCGGCGTACCCCCGGCGAAGACCATCATGTACAGGCTCATCACCCGGCCCCGCATCTCCGGGTCGGCGGCCATCTGGACGCTCGTGTTCGCGGTGATGTTCGTCGTCAGACCCAGCATGCCGATGGGGACCAGCAGGAGCGAGAACAGCCAGACGTACGGGGACAGCGACGCGGCGATCTCCAGCAGGCCGAACGCCGTGCCCGCCGCCACCAGCATCCGCAGCCGCGAGGAGCGGCGGCGGGCCGAGAGCAGGGCACCTGCCAGCGAACCGGCCGCCATCAGGATGTTGAAGAACGAGTACATCCCGGCGCCGCCGTCGAAGACCCCGTCGGCGAAGGCGGTCAGCCAGATCGGGAAGTTGAAGCCGAAGGTGCCGACGAAGCCGACCAGGACGATCGGCCAGACCAGCTCGGGGCGGCCGCGGACGTACCGCAGGCCTTCCCGCAGCTGCCCCTTGGCGCGGGGCACCCGCACCGACGCGTGCAGTTCGCTCGTACGCATCATCAGCAGGCCGACGAGCGGGGCCAGGAACGAGAGGCCGTTGAGCAGGAACGCCCAGCCGCTGCCGACCGTGGTGATCAGGACGCCCGCGACGGCGGGGCCGATGAGGCGGGCGGACTGGAAGTTCGCCGAGTTCAGGCTGACCGCGTTGCGCAGCTGCGCGGGGCCGACCATCTCGGAGACGAACGACTGGCGGGCCGGGTTGTCGACGACCGTCACCATGCCGAGCAGGAACGCGATCAGGTAGACGTGCCAGACCTCGACGACCCCGGTCAGGGTCAGGACGGCCAGGGCGATGCCGCACAGGCCGAGCATGGCCTGGCTGACGAGCAGGATCTGCCGCTTCGGGAGGCGGTCGGCGATGACACCGCCGTACAGGCCGAAGAGCAGCATGGGCAGGAACTGGAGGGCCGTGGTGATACCTACGGCGGTCGCGGAACCCGTCAGGCTCAGGACGAGCCAGTCCTGCGTGATGCGGGACATCCAGGTACCGGTGTTGGAGATCACGGCGCCCGTGGCGAACAGGCGGTAGTTACGGATCTTCAGCGACGAGAAGGTCCCGCCGGTCGTGCTCTCGTGGGTGGAAGTCGGTGCGGGGGCGGAGTCTGCTCCGGGTCCCGTACTCAAAAGGGTTCATCTCCTCGTGCGTCTGCGGCGTGCGGTCCGACGAGGACGTGACAACGGGCGCTCCGGCAGCCGGCCGGCCGGGCGGGACGAGACGTCCGGTCCGGCGGGGGTCCGCCTTCGCGCCCGTGGGATCACAGGTGGGCGAGCTTCTCCAACACGGGCGCGGCGGCCCGAAGCGTCTCCCACTCGTCCTCGTCCAGGCCCTCGGCGAGATGGGCCAGCCAGGCGTTCCGCTTGGTGCGGCTCTCCACGAGCATGGCCTCGGCCTGCTCGGTCTGGCTGACCATCTTCTGCCGACGGTCATCGGGGTGCGGTTCCAGCCTGACCAGCCCCTTCGCCTCCAGCAGCGCGACGATGCGGGTCATCGACGGAGGCTGTACATGCTCCTTGCGGGCCAGCTCACCGGGGGTGGCCGATCCGCAGCGGGCGAGGGTGGCGAGCACCGACATCTCGGTGGGGCTCAGCGACTCGTCGACACGCTGGTGCTTCAGGCGCCGGCCCAGCAGCATCACGGCGGAGCGAAGGGAGCTCACGGCGGCGGCACTGTCGCCGTCGTGGATCAGGTCAGGCATGTTTGTTAGCGTAACTCATTACCCTATCTAAATACCACCCGATTGCGGGCCCGGCAGATTCCGATCACCCGAACGAGTGAGTTGGAAGCGGAAAGTGACGCGCGGAGCGCTCCGGGGCGGCGACCCTGCTGGACATGGGATCGACAGTGCTCAGCCTGCGGATAGACGGTGAGCTGCTCGACCGGCTCCGGCAGCACGCCGCGAAACGCGGAATGAGCGTCCAGGACTATGTGGCCCGGACGCTCATTCGCGACGACTTCGACGAACGCTTCAAGGCGGCCGTCGAGGAGACGGAGAAGTTCTACGGCGACGCCCGGGAGAGCGACTCCAGAAGGGTTGACTCCCGAAGGGGCGTGACGCCACCGGTCACGTGAGGCCGAGCGCCGGCATCGCGTAGTAGAAGACGAACACCGCCGAGACCACGTACATCGCGATCGGGACCTCACGGCCGCGGCCCGCCGCCAGTCGGAGCACGGAGAAGGCGACGAAGCCGATACCGATGCCGTTGGTGATCGAGTACGTGAACGGCATCATCATCATCGCGAGGAACGCGGGGACCGCGAGCGTGTAGTCGCTCCAGTCGATGTCCCGCACCGAGCCCGCGATGATCAGGAAGCCGACCGCCAGCAGGGCGGGCGTGGCCGCCTGCGACGGGACCATGGTCGCCAGCGGCGTGAGGAACAGCGCCACCGAGAAGAGCAGACCGGTCACCACGCTCGCCAGTCCGGTGCGGGCGCCCTCGCCGACGCCCGCGGTGGACTCCACGAAGCACGTGGTGGCGGAGGCGGAGGTCGCCCCGCCCGAGGCGACCGCGATGCCGTCCACGAACAGGACCTTGTTGATGCCGGGGAACTTGCCCTTCTCGTCCATCAGCTTCGCCTCGTCGCCGACGCCGAGGATGGTGCCCATCGCGTCGAAGAAGCAGGACAGCAGCACCGTGAAGACGAACAGCACACCGGTCAGATAGCCGACCTTCCCGAAGCCGCCGAACAGGCTGACCTCGCCGAGCAGCCCGAAGTCCGGCGCGGAGACCGGGGTGCCCGGCCACGACGGCGTCGTCAGCCCCCAGGCCCCGTCGGGCAGACCGGCCACCGCGTCGATGACCAGGGCCAGGGCCGTCATGGCGATGATCGAGATCAGGATCGCGCCGGGCACCTTGCGCACGATCAGCGCGAGCGTGAGCAGAGCGCCGAGTACGAAGACGAGAACCGGCCAGCCGCCCAGGTGGCCGTCGCCGCCGAGCTGGAGCGGCACGGTGGTGTGGGCGGCGTCCGGCACGCGCGAGACGAAGCCCGCGTCGACGAGGCCGATCAGCATGATGAACAGGCCGATACCGATCGCGATGCCCTTGCGCAGCGACTTCGGTACGGCGTTCATCACCCTCTCCCGCAGCCCCGTGGCGACCAGCAGCATCACCACGACACCCGCGAGGACGACCATGCCCATTGCGTCCGGCCAGCTCATCCGGGGGGCGAGCTGGAGCGCGACGACGGTGTTGACGCCGAGCCCGGCGGCGAGCGCGATCGGCACGTTGCCGATGACGCCCATCAGGAGCGTGGAGAAGGCGGCGGAGAGCACCGTGGCGGTGACCAGCTGACCGTTGTCGAGCTGGTGGCCGTACATGTCCTTCGCGCTGCCCAGGATGATCGGGTTGAGCACGATGATGTACGCCATCGCGAAGAACGTGGCGAACCCGCCGCGGAACTCGCGCGCGACGGTCGACCCCCGCTCGGAGATCTTGAAGAACCGGTCCAGACGGCCCCTGGGCTGGGGAGCCGCGGGCCGCGGGGAGTCGACCGGAACGGTGGCCGAGGGGGGCATGGGTGACCTCAGTCGTACGTAGGGGTAAGGCAGGAGGTGGCGATCCGGGCGGAAGGTGATCGAAATTGGATGTTCGCACGAACAATTCGAGCCAGCCCAAAGCAGATTCAGTATGAATACATCAAGCGAAGATCGCTATCTCCGCGCGTAGACCCGTGTACTCCCCGGGCGACCGGTCCGCGTCCCGCCGATCAGGTGGCCCCATACACTGAACGTATGGAGAAGTGGACACCGAAGCACGAGGCGCCCGAGCCCCTGGAGGGCCCCGTCGTCTCCACCGTCGTCGGCGGCACGATCCTCTGGTTCGTCCTCTTCCTCGCACAGCTCCCCTTCTACGGCTGGTTCGCGGACCACGGGCACACCTGGTGGGTGTGGACCCCGCTGGCCGGTGCCGGACTCGGACTGATCGGCATCTGGTACGTCCGCGGGCGCGACGCCGCCCTCAAGCGGCACGCGGCCCAGGCGAAGGCCAAGGAGGCCGCGGGCGCCGAGGCGGCGGACAACGCGCTGGGCCGCTGACGGGGTCAGTGACGGGGGCACTGGGGGGCCGCTGACGGGCCGCTGACTCCGCGCGACCGCCCCGACCCCGAATCCGTACGGCCACGGCCTCCGTACGGCCACATGCCTCGTACGGCCACGGGCTCCGCGCAACCACAGGCTCCGTACAACCACGGGACCGACTTGGTCCTCCCCTGGTCGGATCTTCGCCCCCCGCGCGGGAGATTCACCGCGCGCGCCCGTAACGTCTCACCCATGACGCAGCGGGCACTCGACTCCTCCGGGGAGCAGACCCCCGGACCCTCCCGGCCGGGCATGATCGACGCGGGGGCGGAACTCGATCCCGTGCATCCCATGGAGCCACCACCTCCCACCCACCGCCCCGGCGGTCTCACCACGGCCGAGGTCGCCGAACGGGTCGCGCGCGGCGAGGTCAACGACGTACCCGTACGCTCCTCGCGCTCCCTCACCGAGATCGTGCGGGCCAACGTCTTCACCCGGTTCAACCTGATCATCGGCGTGCTCTGGGTGATCATGCTGTTCGTGGCGCCGATCCAGGACAGCCTCTTCGGCTTCGTGATCGTCGCCAACACCGGCATCGGCATCATCCAGGAGTGGCGGGCCAAGAAGACCCTGGACAGCCTCGCGGTGATCGGCGAGGCGAAGCCGACCGTGCGGCGCGACGGGGTCGCCGCCGAGATCTCCACCCACGAGATCGTCCTCGGGGACGTGGTCGAGCTCGGCCCGGGCGACAAGGTCGTCGTGGACGGCACGGTCGCCGAGGCCGACAGCCTGGAGGTCGACGAGTCGCTGCTGACCGGCGAGGCCGACCCGGTGCTCAAGCGGCCCGGCGACCCGGTGATGTCCGGCAGCTTCGTCGTCGCCGGCGGCGGGGCGTTCACCGCCACGAAGGTGGGGCGCGAGGCGTACGCCGCGCAGCTGGCCGAGGAGGCGTCGCGCTTCACGCTCGTCCACTCCGAGCTGCGCAGCGGCATCAGCACGATCCTGAAGTACGTCACCTGGATGATGGTGCCGACGGCGATCGGGCTGATCATCAGCCAGCTGGTCGTGAAGGACAACAACTTCAAGGACTCCGTCGCCCGGACCGTCGGCGGCATCGTCCCGATGATCCCCGAGGGGCTGGTCCTGCTGACCTCGGTGGCCTTCGCCATCGGCGTCGTACGCCTTGGGCGCAAGCAGTGCCTGGTGCAGGAGCTGCCCGCCATCGAGGGGCTCGCCCGGGTCGACGTGGTCTGCCTGGACAAGACCGGCACCCTCACCGAGGGCGGCATGGACGTCACCGAGGTCCGGCCGCTGAACGGGAGCGACGAGGCTCACGTCCAGCAGGTGCTGCGGACGCTCGGCTCCTCGGACCCCCGCCCCAACGCCAGCCTCCAGGCCATCATCGACACCTACCCGGCGGGCGACGGGGCCGCCTGGGCCGTCACCGACGCGATGCCGTTCTCCTCCGCCCGCAAGTACAGCGGCGCGGCGTTCACGGAGGCCGACGGGACGGCCTCCGCCTGGCTCCTCGGCGCCCCCGACGTCCTGCTCCCAGAGGGCGACCCCACCCTCACCGAGATCGAGCACCTCAACGAGCAGGGCCTGCGGGTGCTGCTGCTGGCCCGCGCACGGGGCGAGCTGGACGCGCCCGACGTCGCCGCCGGAGCCGCGCCCACCGCCCTCGTCGTCCTGGAGCAGCGGCTGCGGCCGGACGCGGCGGAGACCCTCAAGTACTTCGCCGACCAGAACGTGGCCACCAAGGTCATCTCCGGTGACAACGCCGTCTCGGTCGGCGCGGTCGCCGGAAAGCTCGGCCTCGCGGGTGCCGAGAACACCCTCGACGCGCGCCGGATGCCCACCGACCCGGACGAGATGGCCACGGCCATGGAGCAGAACGCGGTCTTCGGCCGGGTCACCCCGCAGCAGAAGCGGGACATGGTCGCCGCCCTCCAGTCGCGCGGCCACACGGTCGCGATGACGGGCGACGGCGTGAACGACGTGCTGGCCCTCAAGGACGCCGACATCGGCGTCTCGATGGGCTCCGGCTCCGAGGCGACGCGCGCGGTGGCGCAGATCGTGCTGCTGAACAACAGCTTCGCGACGCTGCCGTCGGTGGTCGCCGAGGGCCGCCGGGTGATCGGCAACATCACCCGCGTCGCCACGCTCTTCCTCACCAAGACGGTCTACTCGGTGCTGCTGGCGATCCTGGTGGTCTGCTCACAGGTCGAGTACCCGTTCCTGCCGCGTCACCTGACGCTGCTGGCCACGCTGACCATCGGCGTCCCCGCGTTCTTCCTGGCCCTCGCGCCGAACAAGGAACGCGCCCAGCCCAACTTCGTACGCCGTGTCATGCGGTACGCGATCCCCTCGGGCGTCATCGCGGCGGCGGCCACCTTCACCACCTACCTGATCGCCCGCCACCACTACTCCGGTCCCGGCGCGCTGGAGGCCGAGACGAGCGCGGCGACGCTGACGCTGTTCCTGGTCGCCATGTGGGTCCTCGCGATCATCGCCCGCCCCTACACCTGGTGGCGCATCGGCCTGGTGGCGGCGATGGGGCTCGGCTTCCTGATCGTGCTCGTCGTGCCGTGGCTCCAGGACTTCTTCGCGCTGAAGCTGGTCGGTACGACCATGCCGTGGGCAGCGGTCGGCATCGCGGTGGCGTCGGCCGTCGCGCTGGAGTTCGTCTGGCGCTGGGTGGGACGGCGCTTCCGCGCGTAGGCGGTACGCACGGGGAAGCCCCCCCCCGGTGCGGTAGGCACGGGGAAGCCCCCGGGAGGACGGTGATCCTCCCGGGGGCTTCCGCGTGCCCGGTACTCCTTCGCGTCGACGAAGTCACCGGCGGCCGAGACGCCCCGGGCCCTCAGTCGAACCAGCGGTCCCGCGCCAGCTCCTCCGTACGCGACGGGTCCTCCAGCAGGGCCGCGACCTCGAAGCGCCGCGGCCACTGGCCCGCCGCCCAGGCCAGACCGGCCGCGACGCCCTCCAGGGTGGCGGCGTGGACGACCCCGTCCGGGGTTCGGCGCCAGTCCAGTTCGACGCCGCCCGCACGGAGCTCGGGGTGCTCGATGTACGTGTCCGGGGTCCCGGGTCCGAGCAGGACACGGACCGGCTCCGGTACGCGGTGCTCCTCCCCCTCGCTGGTGACGCCCGCCTCGACCGTCTCGCCGAGGCGCCGCACCTGGAGGAGGTCGGCCAGCTCCGCCGCGCGCGCAGGGGCCACGGGGAGCAGGGGCAGGCCCTCCGTCAGCGGCAGCACGTCCGGGGCATCCGCGATCACGGCGTCCGCGGCGTCGACCACCGCCACGCCCCCGTCCACCACCGCCCGCAGCTCGTCCGGCAACGTCACCTGGTCCGGGTCGAGTTCGGCGAGGGCCGTGTACAGGGAGTGGAGTTGCACAGGGGTGACGGGCCGGTCCTCGTCGGCGAGGCGCCCCAGCAGTTCGGCCGCGCCGCCCGGCTCGTCCAGGAGCGCGGCGACCGAGGTGCGCACCCCCAGGGCCCGCAGCACCTGGGCGTCGTCGAAGCCGGTGGCGTCCACCGCCTCGTACAGCCCGGCCAGACGCGGGTCGCCGCCCGCCGCGCGCAGTCCGGCGGGGCGCCGGCCGCCCAGCACGGGGTGGTCGCGCAGCCACCACGCGGTGTACGGGCGCACGGACTGCGTCGTCCCGTCCGGGAGCAGTACCCGCACCGGCTGCGTCAGCGCGTCGCGCAACGGCGGCTGGGCCAGCATGGCGAGCGCCTGCGGCCAGGCTTCGTCGTCGACCAGGTCCAGATCCCGTACGGCGACGATCTCGGTGGCGACGGGCGGCACCGGGGTCTCGGGCAGCTGGTCGAGGAGGTCCTCGCACCACACGTCGACGGCGTCCAGCAGCCCGGCGTCGTCGGGTTCGGCGAAGTCACTGTCGCGGGGCTCCAGTTCGTCCGGGTCCAGGACGACGTCGGTGGCCCGGACGAGGGCGAAGGTGGCGAGCACCCCGCAGGCGGTGAGGGGCGCCTCACCCCAGCGTTCGGACAACTCCTGGTCGGCGAGGGCGAGTTCCCCCTCGCGCATGATCTGCGCGAACGGGCTTCCGGGGAGGACCAGCTCACCGGCGGGGGCCGGTTCGCCGTCCTCGTCGGGAAGGGCGAGGGCACCGAGCCAGGGCTCGTCGCCGGGGGCCAGTTCGGCATCGCGCACGAGGGTGAGGACGGTCTCGGCCAGCTCGTCGGCGTCGAGCGCGTCCTCGTCCCAGATCTCCCCCGCGTCCAGCGATCCGGCGACGGCCGCCCGCACCTGAGGTGTCGTCAGCACGGCGCGCGGGGTGGCGGGCAGGGCGCCTAGCTTCTCCAGCAGCGGGTGGGCGGCGTCCGGGTGGGCGACCTTCAGCCCGAGCCGGGAGAGGCGGGCCAGGACGGTACCGGTGAACGCGTCCGGGAGCGGCAGCAGGATCTGGCGCGGTCCGATGGTGGTGCGCGGCGGGCGGCCCGTCTGCTCGTCGTCGGGGGCTCCGGCGAGCGGGACGGGGAGGCCGGTGAGCCGGTCGGGGTCGGTGCCCGCGAGGCTGTCGTAGAGCCGGTGCCACCAGGCGGGGTCGCGCTCCAGACCCGCGAGGCGGTCGATGGCCTCGGTCAGGGGGACGCGGGCGACGCCGAGGGCGCGGAGCTCGGGGCGGCGTTCAAGACCGGCGGGCAGCAGACAGGGCAGCACCTCGGCGAGGACCCGTACGGTCTCCGCCCCGACGCCCTCGACGACCTCCGCCTCGACGGGCCGCAGGGCACCGGCCGTGTCCACGGTGGCGGTGATGTCCTCCGTACGGTCCCAGTCGTCGTCCCAGCGGACGTCGGCCTCGCCGTTCGCGTCCGGGGGCGCGGCGGGCTCCAGGAACGCGACGCGGGGCAGCCTGGCGAGGATCGCGCCGCGCAGGGCCCCGTCGAGCGCGCCCTTGCCGAGCTGGCCCGGCACCAGGTCGATGGTCCCGGTCGACACCGGCCGCCAGGCGCCCAGCAGCTCCGCGTACGCGTCGGCGGCCCGCTCCACGAGGAAGTCGGTGAGCGGCCCCGGCGCGGGGTGCCTGCGGGCGGTGTCCAGCGGGAGGGAGGCGATGAGCAGGGCGGGGATGCCGAGCGGTTCGTCGGTGGGCGTCGGGGCGTGCACGACGGGTGCCGTACGGGGGTGGAGGGGCGCCCCGGACGCGTCGACCGGGACCGCCCAGGTCACCGACCAGTGCGGGCGCAGCCGCTCCTCGACCGGACGGTCGGCGAGCAGGGCGGGCTCGATGGGCCCGTGGTGGAGGACGGTGCGCCAGCGGCCCAGGCCGCGGGCGGAGTCGTCGATGTGCGTGTACGGGCCGTGGACCGAACGGCTCAGGGTCCGCGTCCCGTCCGGGGTCTCGATGACGACCTCGTCCAGGCCGGGCAGCGTGAGCAGCAGCGCGTCGTCCACGGCGGCCAGCAGCCGGGCCACCAGGTCCTCGGCGGTGCCGTCGCGCAGGGGCAGCACGACGACGGTGTCGTACCCGGCGGGCGCGGTGCCCTCGGCCGGCAGCGGGAGGCGCAGCAGCGGTACGTGTCCGTCGCGGCGGCGCAGCTCGTCCCCGAGGCCGGGGGAGCCGACGGCCGCGTCCCGGGCCATCTCGCGCGCCTCGGCCAGCGACCAGCGGACTCCGCCGTGGCGCCCCAGCACCGCGGGCTCGTCGCTGACCGCGAGCACGGCGGCGAACCCGACGCCGAACCGGCCCACCGAGGACTCGTGGCCCTCGCGCTTGGCGGAGGCGCGCAGGGTGCTCAGGGACTCGACGCCGGTGGCGTCGAGCGGCGCGCCGGTGTTCGCGGCGGCCAGCACGCAACGGCCGTCCGGGTCGCCGGGGGCGGCGGGGTGCAGGGTGAGGCGGAGCCGGCCGGGGACGCGGGCGCGGGCCGCGGCGTCCGCGGCGTTCTGGGCGAGCTCGACGACGAGGCGGTCGCGGTAGCCGCCGAGCGCGAGGTCCTCCTCGGCGTTGGCGTCCTCCCGGAAGCGGGCGGGGCCCGCGCCCCAGGCGTCGAGCACGCCGCGCCGCAGCCGTGCCGTACCGAACGGATCGGCCCCCTCGGTCGACTTCATGCTCACGCTCTCGACTCCGTCCGCAGTGTGGTGGGACGCAGTGCCTGTGCCTGCGCCTGCCGCCCAGTGTGCGCCCGAAGGTACCGCGTCCCCCAACCCGGCCGGGGCCCGCACTTCCAGCCCGCCCTACGAGTGGCCCAGGTCCTCCGACGCCCCGTCCGGCTCCGACGGGACCGAGCCCCCGTCGCGCTCGGGCCGGAGCGCGTACTCGTCCACCCGCATCGTGTCCAGCGCATGCGGCGCGGGCTGCGGCGGCTTCGGCATCACCGCGGCCTCCGAGTGCCCGCCGCACCCGTACGCCAGCGACACCACATGACCGTCCGCCGGACCGAACTCGTTCGCGCACACCCCGAAGGCCTGCTTCAGGGAGCCCGCCATCGGGATCAGGAACGCGCAGCTGACACACGTCGCCGGGGCCGCCTGGGCCATCGGCGTCTTCGGGCCGAACGCCTCGTCCCAGCGGTCGGCCGCCTCGTACAGCCCGTACCGCGACAGCACCCTCGCCCGCCGCGTACCCAGCTCCTCGGCCACGGAGGCGATGGAACCGCGGCTGGTGGCGGCCACCGGCCGGTCGGTCAGCTCGGCGTCCTCCGATTCGACCAGCTCGGCCAGTTCCTCGGAGACCACGGAGTTCGGCGGCGGCTCGTCCTCGCCGGTCCAGCCGGGCTCCAGACGCAGGTCCTCCGCCTCGGTGGGCAGCAGGTCGCCCGGGCCCAGGTCGCCGGGGCGCAGCCGCTCGCTCCACGGAACCCACTCCGGCGCCAGGAGCGCGTCGGCCCCCGGCAACAGCACCGTCTCGTCCAGGGTGACGTTCTTGGCGCGGGAGGCCCGCGCCACCGTCACCGCCCAGCGCCAGCCGCGGTAGCCGGGCTCCTTGGACTCGAAGTAATGCGTGACGACCCGGTCCCCTTCGGAGACCACGCCGACATGCTCACCGACCACCCCGGGCGCGGCGGCCTCCTCCGCGGCCGCGCGCGCGAGGTCCACCGCCTCCGCGCACAGACGGTCGGGAACGGGGGTACGGGCCGTACGGCTTCGCGTCGTCGCAGCACTCACAGGTCTTCGCTTCTCTCCATACGCCAGTCTCACGAGCGCGCCAGCTGCTGCACGATTGCCGTTTCGGCCAGACAGGTGGGGGCGGAGCGGACCTGAGGGCCGCGTCGACGTCCACACCCGTTGTGCCTGCCTCGGGCGCGCCTTCTGCCACCCATTCTGCGGGATCGCCGAGAGGCGCGCGGCCAAGAACAACCGCCGGTGGCGCGTTACGCACGCTACCCTCTCCGCCGCTCTGCGCCCACCTGCCCGTCCCAAACGTGCCGTATCCGTTCACCGTGCCGTGTCCGTCAGCCGTTCAGCGTGCCGTAACCGTTCCGCGTGCCGCAGCTGGTCCGACAGGGCCTCACGCGCGCGTCCACGGCCGATCGCCGTTCATCCCGGCCGGGGTTGGGGCACTATGACGGGGTGACTGCCGCCAGGTCGCACGACCGTCCCGGCCCGCTCCGCAGGGTGGGACGGGCGACGGGCCGTGCCCTGCACGCCCCGTTCACCGGCACGGCCAGGGGCATCCGCAAGGCGACGCACGCCCACGGCGCGGGGGAATCCGGCCTCGGCAAACTGATCGAGCTGCACGCGGTGAACGGCGCGGGCGACGTCATGATCACGGTCGCCCTCGCCTCCACGGTCTTCTTCTCCGTACCGACGGACGAGGCGCGCGGGCGCGTCGCGCTCTACCTCGCCATCACCATGGCCCCCTTCACCCTGCTGGCCCCGGTGATCGGTCCGCTGCTGGACCGCCTGCCGCACGGCCGCCGGGCCGCGATGGCGGGCGCGATGCTGGCCCGCGCGCTGCTGGCGCTGACCATGTCGGGCGCGGTCGCCACGGGCGGCCTTGAGCTGTATCCGGCCGCGCTGGGCGTCCTGGTCTCGTCGAAGGCGTACGGAGTGGTGCGCAGCGCGGTCGTGCCACGCCTGCTGCCACCACGGTTCTCGCTGGTGAAGGCCAATTCCCGGGTCACCCTCGCGGGGCTGCTGGCGACGGGGGTGGCGGCCCCGATCGGGGCCGGACTCCAGACCATCGGCTCCGCCTGGCCGCTCTACGGCGCGTGCGCGATCTTCATCGCGGGCACCTTCCTCGCCTTCACGCTGCCGCACAAGGTCGACTCCGCGAAGGGCGAGCGCCGGGCGCGGCTGATCGACCCGCACGGCGAGGACGAGGCGGTACGGCCCGCCCCGGGGAGGACCGGCGCGGGGTCCGGCGGCAGCACACGGGCAGGCCTCTGGAGGGGCGGCGACCGGAAGGGCGGCAGGACCGGCAGCGGGGAGAGGGCCGCCAAGGAGCGCCCGCCCGGGCTGCGGTCCGTCGGCGGATCGGTGCTCCACGGCCTCCAGGCCAACGCGGCGCACCGGGCCCTCTCCGGCTTCCTGATCTTCTTCCTGGCGTTCCTGCTGCGCGAGCACCCGATGGCCGGGCAGAGCGCGGCGGTCTCACTCGCCATCGTCGGCGTGGCGGCGGGTGCGGGCAACGCCTGCGGTACGGCGGTGGGCGCCTGGCTCCGGGCGCGCGGGCCCGAGGTGATCATCGCGACGGTGCTGGGGCTCGCCCTGAGCACCGCGATCCTCGCCGCCGTGTTCTTCTCCACCCTGCTCGTCGCCGCGCTCGGCGCGGTCGCCGGCTTCACCCAGGCCCTGTCGAAACTGTCGCTGGACGCGATGATCCAGCGGGACGTCCCCGAGGAGGTCCGCACCTCCGCGTTCGCCCGGTCCGAGACGTTGCTCCAGATGGCGTGGGTGGTCGGCGGCGGCATCGGCATCGCCCTGCCGCTCAACGCGGTGCTCGGTATGTCGGTCGCCGCGGGGATTCTCGCGCTCGGCGCCGCCGCGTCCGTACGGGGCCTCCTGGGGGCCGCGCGACGCGGCACGCCGCACCCCCGCGTGGCGTGAGCGGAGACGACCGATAGCCTTCGGCCCATGACCGTTGCGTTCTTCTCCGGTAAGGGCCGTCGAATCGGCGTCGCTCTTGGTGCCGTGTCCGCGGGACTCCTTGTCCTGTCCGCCTGCGACAAGCCGACGCCGCTCGCCACCGTGACGGTCGGCAGCAACTCGGTGAACACCGAGGCCGCCTGCTACAACGACGGCGAAGCGATCAAGGAATCCCTCATCCAGGGCTGCCTGAACAAGAAGGCCGAGAAGACCATCAAGGTCTCCATGGACGACAAGGTCCGCTTCGGCGTCGACCCCGAGATCGCCGAGAACGGCTGGACGCTCTTCATCAACGGCCAGCAGGCCGAGCAGGAGCCGTTCAAGAAGACCTACCGGACGATCCCCGGCAGCGCCTTCTTCGCCAGCCAGACGGGCCAGCCCGCCGAGAAGACGAACATCTCCATCGTGGAGACCAAGGGCAAGAAGCTCACGGGCATCTGGCAGTTCGAGTTCAAGAAGGACTGACCCGCCCGCCTCTCCCCGCCCTTCCCTCGTCCTCGACCCGAGGCTGAATCCGTGCGTGTGCTCGTCGTGACCGCTGTCCCGGTGGAACGGGACGCGGTCACGCGTGCGTTCGGGGGCGTTGCGCAGACCGTGGAGCTGCCGGGGGCCGCCGTGCACCGCTGCGGGGCGTTCGACGTCCTGGCGGGCGGCGCGGGCCCGGCCGCGGCGGCCGCGGCCACCGCGTTCGCGCTGGGCTCCGAGCCGTACGGTCTGGTCGTCTCGGCCGGGATCGGCGGGGCCTTCACACCCGTGACCCCGCTCGGGTCGCTGATCGTGGCGAGCGACATCGTGGCGGCCGACCTGGGTGCGGAGACCGCCGAGGGCTTCCTGCCCGTCACCGCGCTCGGCTTCGGCCGGGACCGCTTCGCGCCTCCGCCCGCGCTCGTACGGGAGGTCACGGCCGCCACCGGCGCGGCCTCGGGCGCCGTCCTGACCGTCTCCACGGTGACCGGAACCGCCGAACGCGCCGCCGCCCTGCTCGCCGCGCACCCGGGGGCGCTGGCCGAGGCGATGGAGGGCTTCGGGGTCGCGGAGGCCGCCGAGCGGGCCGGGGTGCCCGTACTGGAGCTGCGGGCCGTGTCGAACGCCGTCGGCCCCCGCGACCGGGACGCCTGGCGCATCGGGGACGCGCTGGCGGCGCTGACGGACGCGTTCGGGAAGAGCGCCCCCGTACTGGAAGGTTGGAACCTGCATGACCACTGACGCGAACCCGGCACCGTTCGACGCGAACCCGGCACCGATCAGGATCGCCTTCTCCCCCTGCCCGAACGACACGTTCGTCTTCGACGCCTGGGCGCACGGCAGGGTCCCCGGCGCGCCCGCGCTGGATGTGACCTTCGCCGACATCGACATCACCAACGGCATGGCCGAACGCGGCGAGCTGGACGTGCTGAAGGTGTCGTACGCGGTCCTGCCGTGGGTCCTGGAGGAGTACGCGCTGCTGCCGTGCGGCGGGGCGCTGGGCCGGGGCTGCGGCCCGCTGGTCCTCACCAAGGAGCTGGGCCTCGACCTGACCGGCCGGACCGTCGCCGTACCGAGCGAGCGCTCGACGGCGTACCTGCTGTTCCGGCTGTGGGCGGCGGAGATGGTGCCGGGCGGCGTCGGCGAGGTCGTCGTGATGCCGTTCGACGAGATCATGCCCGCCGTACGGGACGGCAAGGTGGACGCCGGTCTGGTCATCCACGAGGCCCGCTTCACGTACCGGACCTTCGGGCTCCACAACCTGGCCGACATGGGCCGCCACTGGGAGGACACCACCGGCCTCCCGATCCCGCTCGGCGCGATCATCGCCAAGCGGTCCCTCGGGACGGAGACCCTGCACCGCCTGGCCGACGCCGCCCGCAGCTCGGTCCGCCTGGCCTGGGACCGCCCGGAGGTCTCCCGGCCGTACGTCCTGGAGCACGCCCAGGAGATGGACCCGGCCGTCGCGGACCAGCACATCGGCCTGTACGTGAACGAGTTCACCGCCGACCTCGGCGAGGACGGCTACGCGGCGGTCCGCGGCCTGCTGACCCGCGCGGCGGCCGAGGGGCTCGTACCACCCCTCGGCCCGGACGCGCTGGCGTTTCCCTGAGTCCTCCGCGGACCTCCCGGCTCAGACGTCCAGCTGGTCGGCGACCGCCCTCAGCAGGCCCGCGATCTTGGCGCCGGCGGCCTTGTCGGGGTAGCGGCCGCGCTCCAGCTGCGGCGTGATGTTCTCCAGGACCGTCGTCAGGTCCTGCACGATCGACGCCAGCTCGTCCGGCTTGCGGCGCTGCGCCGCCGCCACGGACGGGGTGGGGTCGAGGACCTCCACGGACAGCGCCTGGTCACCGCGCTGGCCTGCCACCACTCCGAATTCCACGCGCTGGCCGGGCTTGAGTGCGTCGACTCCGGCAGGGAGTACCGACGAGTGGACGAAGACGTCGCCGCCGTCGTCGCGGGAGAGAAAGCCGAAGCCCTTCTCACTGTTGAACCACTTGACCTTGCCGGTGGGCACGTCTGTCCTCGTCCTCGTCGGTGTGCGGGAGAGCCGGGATACGGCTCCGGATAGCAGTACAGCGGGTCACCGTGACCCGCTCGGTCCCAGGCTAATGGCCCTACGGCCGGTGACAAGACGTCGCCGGAGAGTTCCTCCGGGCTGGGAACTACCCTGGTGGCGTGAGTACTACTCCTTCAGGCCCGGGCGACCGGCTCGTTCAGGTCGGCGCGATCGTCTTTTTCATCGGCGCACTGGCCACACTGGTCACGGTCGCCCCGCTGTTTCTCGGTACGGACCCGTTCCCGTCGGTCGCGTACGCGGTCAGCATGCTGATGGGCGTCGGGTTCCTGATCGCCGGGGCGGGCGTCGTGCGTTCGGCCTGGAGCAACTCCCCCAGGCGGGCCGCGAACCGCCTCTAGCGGTCAGCTCGTCCGCGCGACCCGGTCCGCCTCGAAGGCGGTCAGCCAGGCCGGGAAGCCGGTCAGGTCCGCCAGCACCACGTCCGCGCCCGCGGTCCGCAGCTCCGCCGCGGCGCACGGGCCCGTCGTCACCGCGACCGACAGCGCCCCGGCCGCCCGCGCGCCGCGCACGTCCCCGGTGTGGTCGCCGACGTACACCTGCGCGCCGTGCTCGCGCAGGGCCTCGCCCTTGGCCTCCGCCCACAGCCATCCGATCACCGTGTCCGGCTCGATCCCGAGGTGGGACAGGTGCAGCTTCGCGCTCGGCTCGTGCTTGGCGGTGACGACGAGCGCCCGCCCGCCGAGCGCCCTCACCGCTGCCACCGCCTCCCGCGCCCCGGCCAGCTCCGCGGTCGGGGCTATCGCATGGCCGGGATACAGAGCGCGGTAGCGGTCCGCCGCGGCGGGCACCTCATCGGCCGGGAACCAGTACGCCAGCTCCGTCTCCAGCGGCGGGCCGATCCGGCTGACGACCAGGTCCACGTCGATGGCCACGCCCGTCTCGGCGGACAGCGCGCGGTAGGTGGCGGCGATGCCGGGGCGGGAGTCGATGAGCGTCATATCGAGGTCGAAGCCGACCGTCAAGGGGTGCGGAGCCAGAGAGGACATGGCGCCCATTGTGCCGACCGGCCGCCGTCGGCGGCGAAATCGCGCCGCCTAGACTGAGCTCGCACTTAGCCAAGCCTTACCGACCCGGCGCGGCCCCGAGCGCACGGCCCGCAGCGTGTTCGGGGCCGAGCCCGGACCCGTACCCCTCACACCCGCACCTCCCGCATGCCCGTACGTCCCGCACGTACCGTGTCCGTCTCGATTGGGTCAGATGTCAGCGTCAGCGCCGGTCACCGCGCCCCGCGCACCCCGCCTCTCCAGACGCGCGACCGCGACGGCCGCAGCCGTCGCGGCGCTGCTCCTGGCCGTCCTGCTGAGCCTCGCCGTCGGCGCGCGTTCCATCCCGCCGGGCGAGGTCCTCGACGCCCTGCTGCACGGCGGGCACTCCGACGCCGCCGAGGTCATCCGTACGATGCGGGTGCCGCGCACGCTCATCGGGCTGATGGTCGGCGCGGCGCTGGCGCTCGCGGGCACGGTGCTCCAGGGGATCACCCGTAACCCCATCGCCGACCCCGGCATCCTCGGCATCAGCCAGGGCGCGTCGGTCGCGGTGGTGATGGCGATCGCGTTCGCGGGGGTGCACACGCTCACCGGGTACGTCTGGTTCGCCTTCGCGGGCGCTGCCGTCGCCTCGGTCGCCGTGTACGCCATCGCTGCCGGCGGGCGCGGCGGCGCGACCCCGGTGAAGCTCGCGCTCGGCGGTGCGGCGATCAACGCGCTGCTGGTATCCGTGACGATGGGAATCCTCACGACGAAGGCGTCCGCGCTGGACGAGTTCCGCTTCTGGCAGGTCGGCTCGATCGCGGGGCGGGAGGCGGACGTCGTCCAGCAGATCTGGCCGTTCCTGCTGCTGGGCGCGGTGCTCGTGCTCTCGGTCGCCCGCGGCCTGGACGCGCTCGCGCTCGGTGAGGACGTGGCGAAGGGGCTCGGGCAGAACGTCGCGGCGGTCCGGATCGTCGGCGGCATCGGGGCGACCGTGCTGACCGGGGTCGGGGTCGCCGCCGCCGGGCCGATCGCGTTCATCGGGCTCGCCGTCCCCCACCTGGCCCGCGCGGTCGTCGGCAACGACCACCGCTGGGTGCTGCCGATGGCCGCGCTGATCGGGCCGGTGATGCTGCTGGTCTCGGACGTCGTCGGCCGGATCGTGTTCCCGCCGAGCGAGGTCCCGGCGGGCGTGATGACGGCCCTGATCGGGGTGCCGTTCCTGGTCGCCCTCGTACGCCGGAAGGCGGTGCCGGCATGAGCGAGTCGTCAACGGCCGTACGGGTCCGGCCCGCCGGGTACTCCGTCCTGAAGGCCGGGCCGCGCGGCCGGTTCCTGCTGCACCGGCGTGCGTCCGTCGTCGCTGCGGCCCTGGTCGGCCTCCTGGCCGCCGTCTGCATCGCCTACCTCTGCGTCGGCGAGAGCTTCGTCGCGCCCGGCGAGGTCGTGAAGGTGATCTTCCTCGGGCAGCCGTCCCCGGCCGAACTGGTCGTGGGTACGCTTCGGCTGCCCCGGATGACCGTCGGGCTGCTGGTGGGCGTGGCCTTCGGAATCGCGGGGGCGCTGATCCAGACGGTGGCCCGCAACCCGCTGGCCAGCCCCGACATCATCGGCATCAGCCAGGGCGCGAGCGCCCTCACGGTCGGCGCGATGACCTTCGGCATCACCTCGTACACCGTCCTGCCCTACCTCTCCGTGATCGGCGGCACGGCGGCGGCCGCGCTCGTGTACGTGTTCGCGTGGCGCGGCGGCCTGCACGCCACCCGCTTCGTGCTCATCGGCATCGGCTTCGCCATCGCCCTGCGGTCGGTGACCACGCTGTTCCTGACCAAGGGCGACTACCTGGTCGCCCAGCAGGCGCAGATCTGGATGACCGGTTCGCTGAACGGGCGCGGCTGGACGGAGGCGGGCCCGATCGGCTGGACGCTGCTGATCCTGCTGCCCGCCGTGCTGTGGGCCGCCCGCGTGCAGCGCACCGTCACGATGGACGACGACACCGCGACCGCGCTGGGCGTACGCCTGGGGCGCGTACGGCTCGGACTCGTCGCGCTCGGCGTGGTCCTGGCCTCCGTGGCGACGGGCACGGCGGGCCCGGTGGACTTCGTGGCGCTGCTCG
The DNA here is from genome assembly GCF_031760065.1 of Streptomyces durocortorensis. Taxonomy (NCBI): domain Bacteria; kingdom Bacillati; phylum Actinomycetota; class Actinomycetes; order Kitasatosporales; family Streptomycetaceae; genus Streptomyces; species Streptomyces sp. C11-1. The sequence continues at coordinate 4,179,090 of NZ_CP134500.1, read as the reverse complement.
CCCCGCAGATCGCCCGCCGGATGACCCGGACCGCGCAGATCCCGCTGCTGTCCTCGGCGCTGCTGGGCGCGGTGATCGTCGTCCTGGGCGACCTGCTCGCCCGCAGGCTGTTCTCGCCCACCGAACTGCCGGTGGGCGTCCTCACGGCGGCGATCGGCGCCCCGTACCTGATCTGGCTGATCATCCGCGGTCACCGCGGCCGCAGTGGAGGCACCGCATGAGTCCGACGACCGACGCAGCGCAGCAGACGGGCAGCAGGCTGGCCGCCCGCGCCCTGACCCTCGCCTACGAGGACCGCACCGTCGTCCACGAGCTGGACCTCGCCGTGCCCGACGGGCAGGTCACCGTCATCGTCGGCCCGAACGCCTGCGGCAAGTCCACCACCCTGCGGGCGCTCGGCCGGCTGCTGAAGCCCCGCGGCGGGGCGGTCCTGCTGGACGGGACGGAGCTGGCGCGGATACCGACGAAGAGGATCGCCCAGTCGATCGGGCTGCTCCCGCAGACCCCGGTGGCGCCCGAGGCGATCACCGTCTCCGACCTGGTGGCCCGGGGCCGCCAGCCGCACCAGAGCTGGTGGCAGCAGTGGTCGGACGAGGACGAGCGGGCGGTGACCGACGCCATGGCCCGTACGGATGTGACGGCGCTGGCCGAGCGGTCGGTGGACGAGTTGTCGGGCGGCCAGCGCCAGCGGGTGTGGATCGCGATGGCACTCGCGCAGGAGACGGACCTGCTGCTGCTCGACGAGCCGACGACGTACCTCGATATCGCGCACCAGGTGGAGGTCCTGGACCTGGTACGCCAGTTGGCGTCCCCTGACGCGGACGGCACCCGGGGCCGTACCGTCGTCACCGTGCTGCACGACCTCAACCAGGCCGCCCGGTACGCGGATCACCTGGTCGCCATGAAGGCGGGGCGGATCGTCGCGGAGGGGCGGCCCGGGGACGTCGTCACCGTCGAGCTCGTCCGTGAGGTCTTCGGCCTGGAGGCGGTGATCGTGCCCGACCCGGTGACGGGTTCGCCGCTCGTCGTCCCGGGCGCACCCTGGACCCCGGCCACAGCCTCTTTCCCCGCCCCCGCCCCGACTCCCGGAAAGGCCCTCTGAACCATGACCCTCCAGCACCGCTCCCGCCTGCTCGCCGCCGCGTCCCTCACCGTGGCCGCCGCCCTGGCCCTGTCCGCCTGCGGCTTCTCGTCCGAGTCCTCCAGCGCGTCCGGCTCCGGCTCGGACGGGTCCTCCGAAGGCACCCGTACGGTGAAGACGGCGATGGGCGACGTGAAGGTCCCGGCCGCCCCGCAGCGGGTCGTCGTCCTGGACACCGCCGAGCTCGACTCGGTCCTCACCCTCGGCGTGAAGCCGGTCGGCGCGACCCACGCGGACGTGGAGTCGGGCTTCCTGAACTACCTCCCGAAGGACCAGGTCGCGGGCATCACGGACGTCGGCCAGATGATGACCCCGAACCTGGAGGCCATCGCAGGTCTGAAGCCCGACCTGATCCTCACCAGCAAGATCCGGCACGGCGACAAGTACGCGGAGCTGTCCAAGATCGCGCCGACCGTGATGACGGAGAACACCGGCTACCCCTGGAAGGAGAACTTCCAGGTCCACGCGGAGGCCCTCGACAAGACGGCCGAGGCGAAGGCGGTCACCGACGACTACGCCGAGCACGTGGCCGGTGTGACGAAGGCGCTCGGCGGCAAGGAGAAGGCGGCCGCGACCGAGGTCAACATGGTCCGGTTCGTCGAGGGCGCGGACATCCGCATCTACGGCAAGAAGAACTACATCGCCACGATCCTCGCCGACGTGGGCCTCGGCCGACCCGCCATCACGGACAAGGCGGCGGACGGCTTCTCCTACGACGTCAGCCCCGAGAGGATCGACCTCGCGGACGCGGACGCGGTCTTCCACTCGACGTACGGCGACGCGAAGAAGTCCAAGGAGACGCAGACCACCGGCAGCGGCCTGTGGAAGAACATGGACGCGGTGAAGAACGGCAAGGTCTTCGCGGTCGACGACCAGCTGTGGATCCAGGGCATCGGCTACACGGCGGCCGACGAGATCCTCGAAGAGCTGAAGGCGAACCTCACGAAGTGACCGGCCGGACGAAGCGGCAGGCGGCGCGCTCCCTGGACGCGATGGAATGGGAGCTCGGTCTGCACGACTGGGCCGCCCTCCCCTGCCGCAGCTGCTGGAACGCGGCGCACGTCCCCGACGAGCTGCGACGGCTGGCCCTGGCCCGGACAACCGACGCGGCGAAGCCGACCGGTATCGAGTACCACGTGTTCCAGGAGACCTGGGCGACGTGGACCGCGGTCCCGGTGGCACGCGTCCTGATGGCCGGTCTGACGAGGCGGACCCTGTCACCCGCGGCCCGGCACGCCTTCCTCGACCTGCTCTGGTCGTTCGTCGTCGCCGACGACGAAGAGATCGCGGAGGCCTGCAAGGACGTCGTGCGCACCGGCCTCGGGACCTTGTACGAAGAGGTGTTCTCGGGGCGGGCGATCGGCACCGCCATGTTCGCCTACTGGCTGCTGGACGACGTCGACGAGCCCGCCCGGGTCGAACGGCTCCTGAGGGACGCCCGCCATCTCCTGCCGGAGGACCTTCACCCCGACCCTCCTGACGCGGCCTGGCCGGGACCTCACCCCGTACGCCCCCGCGCCCGCCACACCAGGTAGAGCGCGGAGGCGACGGCGGCGACGCGGACGACGACCGGCCAGGCGTCGAGCAGGACGTCGCGCATCGCGCCTTCGCGGATGGGCTCGCCCCAGCGCCCGTCCAGCCGCCCCCACACCCACACGAGCGCCCCGGCCGCCACCACGGCCGGCAGACCGAGCGCCGCCCACTTCGCCTCCGTACGGGAGAGGGTGCGCGAGCTGTACGCGATGAGCCAGCCGCCCGCCAGCGGCAGCCAGGAGCCGGTGACCACTCCGGCGAGGAGCAGGAGGGCGGCCAGGAGCAGCAGGGGGTGGGCGAAGCCGCGGCGGGGGGCCGGGGCGGCGGCCGCGGGCTCGGCCACGGCGGGGGCGGGGGCCTTGCGGCGGCGGAGCTTGAGGAGGCGCGGGGCGCGGCGGCGCCGGTCGGTCCCAACGGCCTCTTCACCGCCGCCGTCTTCGCCATCGCCGTCCTCGGCGGTGTCGTCCTCGGCGGCGCTGTCCGCGATGCCGGGCTCGTCGTCCTCCTCGTCCTCCGCCTCCTTCCCCGGGGAGTCGGCCTTCGGCGGCCTCCCGAGCAGCTCCGGGGCCTCGATGCCGCCGAAGAACCCGGGGATGGCGGTCCCCTGGTCGAAGGGCCCCGGTTCCAGGCGCCACCAGTCGGGCTCCCCGGTGGCCTGCTGGCCGTCGCCGAGCATGTGCGGGGCGGAGGGGTCGGGCCAGTCACGGGTGAGGGCGTCCTCGGGGGCCGTCGCCTCGTCGGTGTCCGTACGGGGCCGGGGCCGGGCCCCTGAACCGGCATCCGCGCCACCGTCCGCCCCGCTCCCGCCACCCCGCCGCGACGCGCCCCGCCCGGAACCGTCTTTCGGGGCGGGATCAGGGGCCGAACCGGGGGCTGAGGCAGGGGCTGAGACGGGTGTCGCGCCCGGGGCGGGGCCCGGGTCCTTCGGGCTCTTGCGGAGCAGACCGCTCCGGGGCCGGGGGACCGTGCCGCGCCCCTTCTCCCGCCGAGCAGCGCCCGCACCGCCGCCCGGCCGCGCCGACGGCGGCGGGACCGTCCCGTCGCCCGACTCCGCCGCAGCGGCGACCAGCGCGTCCGGGCTGCCGAGCCTGCCGATGATGCGCCGGACGGCCGCCGGGGAGTCCGCGCCCCCCGCGCCGCGCTGCCGGTCGATCTCTCCCCGGAGCGTCGAAACGAGTCGCATCCGGGCGCCCGACGACAGCTGTCGTCGCTGGGCCAGGTCCCCGACCCGGCTCAGGTAGTCGTAGACGAGCTGGTCGCTCTCGATCCCCACGCGGTGCATCCCCTCTACCGGCCCTGCCCCGACGGTAGCGTTACAGCGGCTACCGTGGGACGGATGGGGACGACCACACCACCGCGCACGCTCGCCGAAGCCCTGCGCGCCCGGGGCGACGAATCGCTGGCGGGGCTGCTGCGTGCCCGCCCCGACCTCCTGAATCCGGTGCCGAACGACATCACCCAGCTCGCCACGAGGGCCGGCACCCGGGCCTCGGTGGTGCGCGCACTGGAACACCTGGACCGGTTCGCGCTCCAGACCGCCGAGGCGCTGGCGGTGGCCCCGGACCCGGCTCCGTACGCCACGCTGCTCTCGCTCCTCACCGGCGACGGTCTCGACGACGGCGAGCAGCACGACGACGCGGGAGCGGCGATCACCGCCGCGCTGCCGGGCGCGCTGGCGACCCTGCGCGAACAGGCCCTGGTCTGGGGCGAGGACGACCGGCTGCGGCTGGTGCGTACGGCCCGGGAGCTGCTGGCCCCGTCCCCGCAGCACCCCTCCCCCACCGGCCTCGGCCCGACGGTCTCCGAGGCGACGGCCGGGATGTCACCGGGCCGTCTCCAGGAGATCCTGGCGGCGACCGGCCTCCCGGCCACGCACGACCCGGTCTCGGCGGTGGCGGCGCTGTCCTCTCTGTTCACGGACCGGACGAGGATGGCGGAGCTGCTGGACACGGCCCCGGTGGAGGCGCTTTCGGTGCTGGACCGGCTGGTGTGGGGCCCGCCGTACGGGGAGGTCACCCCGAACCCGACCCCGCCGGTGAAGTGGCTGCGCGACCGGGGCCTGCTGCTGCCGGTGTCGACGCGCACGGTGGTCCTGCCGCGCGAGGCGGCGCTGCACCTGCGCGCCGGACGTGCCCACCGCGTACCGGAACCGACCCCCCCGACCGTCGCCGCGGCCGCCGAGCGCGATCCACAGGCTGTGGACAGGGCGGCGGCCGGCCAGGCGTTCACGGCGCTGTCCACGGTCGAGGAGTTGCTGAGCCTCTGGAACGGCGGCGGCCCGCCGATCCTGCGCGCGGGCGGCCTGAGCGTACGGGAGCTGAAGCGGGCGGCCACGGCGCTGGACGTACCGGAGCAGATCGCCGTCTTCTGGGTCGAACTGGCCTATGCTGCGGGCCTGTTGGCCTCCGACGGGGAGACGGACGAGCGGTACGCGCCGACGCCCGCGTACGACGAGTGGCTCGACCTGTCCGCCGAGGACCGCTGGACGCACCTCGCCACCGCCTGGCTCCCGGCCACCCGGGTCCCCGGCCTGGTGGGCGGCCAGGACGCGAAGGGCCGGGCCCTGTCCGCGCTCGGCCCCGACCTCGACCGCTCCGCGGCCCCCGACGTACGCCGCCGGGTCCTGGCCCTGTTCGCCGAACTCCCCCCGGGCACCGCGCCGGACCCGGAGACCCTGCTGCAACGGCTGCGCTGGGAACGCCCGTTGCGCGGCGGACCGACCGCAGCCTCCGGCACGACACCCCCCGGGGAGGGGGGCGACCTCCGCTCCCGCCTGGCGCTCTGGACGCTCAACGAGGCGGAGCTGCTGGGCATCACGGGCCGGGGCGCGCTGTCCGCACAGGCCCGCGCACTGCTGGCGGAGGGCGCGGACGCTTCCGCCGCGCTCCTGGCCCCTCTCCTCCCCGAGCCCCTGGACCACGTCCTGCTCCAGGCGGACCTGACGGCGGTGGCGCCGGGCCCGCTGGAGCGCCCGTTGGCGCAGACGCTGTCGGTCCTGGCGGACGTCGAGTCGAAGGGCGGTGCGACGGTCTACCGCTTCACGCCCGGCTCGGTGCGCCGCGCGTTGGACGCCGGGCAGGCGGCCGCCGACCTGCACGCGTTCCTGGCCGCGCACAGCCGTACGCCGGTGCCGCAGCCGCTGAGCTACCTGATCGACGACGTGGCCCGCCGCCACGGCCACCTGCGGATCGGGGCGGCGTCCGCGTACGTACGCTGCGACGACGAGGCGGTCCTCAACGAGATCCTGGCCGACCGCCGCTCCACGGGCCTGCGCCTCCGCCGCCTCGCCCCCACGGTCCTGGCCTCCCAGGCCGACCCCGGCTCCCTCCTCGAAGCACTGCGCGACATGGGCTACGCCCCCGCCGCCGAATCCGCCGAGGGCGATGTCCTGATCACCCGCGCGGGCGCCCGCCGCACTCCGCCCCGCACCCCTCCGGCCCCGGTTCCCGAAGGCCCCCCGCCCCCGGACGCCACGCTGCTGGGCGCCGCGGTACGGGCGATCCGCGCGGGCGACACGGCCGCCACGGTCGCCCGCAAGGAGCCCGCCGAGGGCTCTGCGGGATCTCCCGCCTCCGGTGCCCTCCCCCGCACCACCCCCGCCGAGACCCTGGCCACGGTCCAGGCCGCCGCGATGACGGGCTCCGCGGTCTGGATCGGCTACGTCAACGCGGACGGCGCGGCCAGCCAGCGCGTGATCGCCCCGGTCCGCGTGGAGGGCGGCTTCGTCACGGCCTACGACCACACGGCCGACGAGGTCCGCACCTACCCGCTGCACCGGATCACGGGGGTGGCGGAGCTGGCGGAGGACGGGCAGCCCTGAGGGCTGTCCCGCAGCCCCTGGCGGGCGCGTGCCGACTCCGCGTGCTGACGATGTGTTCGGGCACGCGGAAAGGGCGCCCGGGGCCGTTGTGCGACCAACGCCCCGGACGCCCTGCCGACCGGCCCCTGAAAGCCGGCCGCTCGCGATGCTCAGCCGGTCAGACCGGGGGGTTGGAGTAGGCCTTGCGCCAGAACGCGGCCTTGGTCCCCGGTCCGGCGATGCCGTCGATGGCACCCTTGTAGCCTTCGAACTTCTTCAGGTTGGCCTGGAGCGACGCGATCGTCTTGGGTCCCACGATCCCGTCGATGGCGCCCTTGTAGGGACGGGGCTGGCTGGGCCACTTGGCCAGCCAGCGCTGGATCGCCTTCCAGCTGTTGGTCCCGAGCACCCCGTCGATCGCGCCCTTGTAGCCGTACATGGTGAGGATCCACCGCTGGATCCGCTTGGCACCCTGCTTGTCGAGGCCGAGGTTGACCACGGCCGCGTTCGCCGGCCCTGCGAGACCGACCACCGCCACGCCGGATGCCGCCACCGCCAGCAGCCCGCCTCGGATCAGCCCGCGACGCGAGACGCCGTTCCGCCTGCTCTGCTCCACGTTCTTCCCTCCGTTGGCCGGGGCTCTTCTCCCGACTTGGCGCACAGGTTACCCGGATCGGCGTCGGCCGATCCGGGTTCCGGCCCCGCACCCGTCTGCGATGCTGCGGGCATGCCCTTCGCCGTCCGCGTCCCCGAGCCCGTGTCGCCCGACCCGCCCGCCGCGCCGATGCGGCCGCTGCTCACACAGTCCTGGCTGGACCTGGCGTTTCTCCACTGGGCGGTCGACCCGGCTGACGTGGCACCGCTGTTGCCGTCGGGGACCGTGCCGGACACGTTCGACGGTACGACGACGTACGTGGGTCTGGTGGCGTTCCGCATGCACCGGGTCAGCGGGCTCGGGCTGCCGGGGATTCCGTACCTGGGCACATTCCCGGAGACCAACGTCCGGCTGTACTCCGTGGACGGGCGCGGGCGGCGCGCGGTGGTCTTCCGGTCCCTCGACGCCTCGCGGCTGATCCCGGTCCTCGTGGCGCGGGCCGCCTTCCGGTTGCCGTACGTGTGGTCCCGGATGGACGTCGAACGCTCCGGCGACACCCTCACGTACACGAGCAGCCGACGCTGGCCCGGCCCCCGCGGGGCGCGGAGCAGGATCGTGGTGCGGACGGGGGAGCCGATCGGGGAACCCTCTCCCCTTGAGCACTTCCTGACCGCCCGTTGGGCCCTGCACAGTTCGTTCTTCGGGCGGACCGTCCATCTGCCCAACGTCCATCCCCGGTGGCCCCTGCACCGGGCGGAGCTCGTGGAGTGCGACGAGGACCTGGTGGCGGCCGGCGGGCTGCCCGCCCCGGCCGGGAATCCGGTGAGCGTGCTGTACTCCCCCGGCGTTCCCGTGCGCTTCGGCCGCCAGGCGCGCCCCGGCCCTGAACGGCCCTGAGGGGGGGCGGCCCTGAAGGCCCTGAGGGAAGGACGGCCCTGAAGGTCCCGGGGGGGGGCGGTCGGCACCGGGGATGCCGCGATGAGCGCCGTCTTCTTCCTACAGCGCCGCCTCGCCGCTCTCAGCAGCCCTCAGCGGCTCTGCCACGAACGTTCCAGCAGCCGCTTCACCCGTCGGAGATCACCACGCTCGCTACGCGTGATCACCGCGGCGATCACCGGACGCAGCAGGCGATCGCTCCCGCCCAGCGTCACCCGCTTGACGATGTCCACCCGGCAGGACGCCTCGCCCGTCGCGGTCACCGAGCGGCTGCCGTCGGCCGTCGCGCCCTCGACGACGCGCCAGGTGAAGGAGCGGCCCTCGCGGACGTCCGAGACCTCGACCACGCTCTCCACGACCCTGCCCAGCACGCGCAGGGTCTCCGCCACCCGGGCGCCGTCCCGCACCGGGCCCGGCGGGGTCTGGGCCATCCTCTCCAGGCCGGAACGCCAGTCCAGGTCGTTGGCGTAGACGTGGAGGAATTCCCACACGAACCCCGCGGGAGCCTGCACAACGGCCGAGGAGCGCACAGCTATGGGCTTCATCAGAACGCCTTTCCGAGCACCTGAGCGATTTGATTAACCAGTTGACCATATACCGGTTAGCGGTTGCGATACCATCGCCGTATGGCCGAAAGCTCCGAGACGCCCCCCGACTTCGCCGACATCGCCGTCGCCCACTGGCAGCGCGAACGGCCGGATCTCGACTTCACCGCCATGGGCACGCTGGCGCGCTTCGCCCGTCTGCACATCGCGGGCAGCCGCCGCGTGGAGGCGGTCTTCGCCGCCCACGGTCTGGATCGCGGGGAGTTCGACGTCCTGGCCAGCCTCCGCCGCACGGGGGCCCCGCACGAGATGCCGCCCTCGCGGCTCGCGGAGATCCTCCTCATCACGCGCGCCGGGATGACCAAGCGCGTCGACCGCCTGGAGGCGCGCGGTCTCGTCGCCCGGCGGGCCGACCCGGAGGACCGCCGCAGCCTCCGGATCGGCCTCACGCCCGAGGGGTTCGCCCTCGTCGACGCCGCCGTCACCGAGCACGCCGCGAACGAGAACCGCCTGCTCGGGCTGCTCACCGAGGACGAGGCGCACACCTTTGACGCGGTCCTGCGCAAGCTGCTGGCCGCCTTCGACGCATCCGGGCCCGAATCCGATCCCGAGTCCGATCAGCGGTCCGATCACCGGCCCGATCGCCGGTCCGAGCCGAAATCGGCGTGATCGGCCGGATCAGCCCGGGCCCAGGTAGAATCGTCTGTTCGCGTGAACGTCTGACGTAGTCGGCAGCGCGCATCCCGGCGCACCGGCCGAGGCGCCCTGAAGGCGTCGGGCACGGGGCAGAGCCCGAGCCATGGCGGGTGTGCTGTCCGTCACGGGACGATCCAACTTCCGGAGGTATGTGTTGTCCTGCCTGATCGTCCAGAGCGACAAGACTCTGCTCCTTGAGGTCGACCACGACCTGGCCGACGCCTGCCGTCGTGCCATCGCACCGTTCGCGGAGCTGGAGCGTGCGCCCGAGCACATCCATACGTACCGCGTCACCCCGCTCGGGCTGTGGAACGCCCGGGCCGCCGGGCACGACGCCGAGCAGGTCGTCGACGCGCTCGTCGAGTACTCCCGCTACCCCGTGCCGCACGCGCTCCTGGTCGACATCGCCGAGACGATGGCGCGGTACGGACGGCTCACCCTGTCCAAGCACCCCGTGCACGGGCTCGTGCTCACCAGCACCGACCGGCCCGTGCTGGAGGAGATCCTCCGGTCGAAGAAGGTCCAGCCGCTGGTCGGGGCCCGGATCGACCCGGACACCGTGGCCGTGCACCCCTCCGAGCGCGGGCAGATCAAGCAGACCCTGCTCAAGCTGGGGTGGCCCGCCGAAGACCTCGCGGGGTACGTCGACGGCGAGGCCCATCCGATCGAGCTGGCCGAGGACGGCTGGGCGCTGCGGCCGTACCAGAAGCAGGCCGTCGAAGGGTTCTGGCACGGCGGGTCGGGGGTGGTGGTGCTCCCCTGCGGGGCGGGCAAGACGCTCGTCGGGGCCGGTGCCATGGCCGAGGCCAAGGCCACCACCCTCATCCTCGTCACCAACACCGTCTCCGCCCGGCAGTGGAAGCACGAGCTGGTGAAGCGGACCTCGCTCACCGAGGACGAGATCGGCGAGTACAGCGGTACGAAGAAGGAGATCCGGCCGGTCACCATCGCCACCTACCAGGTGCTGACCACCCGGCGTAAGGGCGTCTACCCGCATCTGGAGCTCTTCGACTCCCGCGACTGGGGTCTCGTCGTCTACGACGAGGTCCACCTGCTGCCCGCCCCCGTCTTCAAGTTCACCGCCGACCTCCAGGCCCGGCGGCGGCTCGGGCTCACCGCGACGCTCGTGCGCGAGGACGGGCGGGAGTCGGACGTGTTCTCGCTCATCGGGCCCAAGAGGTTCGACGCCCCGTGGAAGGAGATCGAGGCGCAGGGCTACATCGCGCCCGCCGACTGCGTCGAGGTACGGGTCAACCTCACCGACTCCGAGCGGCTCGCCTACGCCACCGCCGAGACGGAGGAGAAGTACCGGTTCTGCGCCACCACCGCCACCAAGCGGAAGGTGACCGAGGCCCTCGTACGCAAGCACCAGGGTGAGCAGACCCTCGTCATCGGCCAGTACATCGACCAGCTCGACGAGCTCGGCGAGCACCTGGACGCCCCCGTCATCAAGGGCGAGACCAGCAACGCCCAGCGCGAGAAGCTCTTCGACGCGTTCCGCCAGGGCGAGATCAGCGTCCTCGTCGTCTCCAAGGTCGCCAACTTCTCCATCGACCTGCCCGAGGCCACCGTCGCCATCCAGGTCTCCGGGACCTTCGGGTCGCGCCAGGAGGAGGCGCAGCGGCTGGGGCGCGTCCTGCGGCCCAAGGCCGACGGGCACGAGGCCCGCTTCTACTCGGTCGTCGCCCGCGACACCATCGACCAGGACTTCGCGGCGCACCGCCAGCGGTTCCTGGCCGAGCAGGGGTACGCGTACCGCATCGTGGACGCGGACGAGCTGCTCGCCGGGAGCTGAGGAAGCCGAAGACCGGGGAAGCGGAAGCGGTGCGGCGGGCTCCTCAGCGGGCCCGCCGCACCCCGCCTCCTCCGCGTACTCCCCCAGGACGACCACGCCGAACGCCGTCGTCACGAACACCTTCACGGCGCGCAGCGCGTCTCCGACGCGGTGGGGACGGTGGTGACCGGTGACCGCGGTCGCGCCGTGCGCGGGGCCGGTCCTTCGTGGGTTCAGGGTGGCTGTGCTCATGCATCCATGGTGCTCCCGTCACCCGTTCGGACGCGTCGGTCCGCAGACCGAACCCGTACGCCCGGCTCGTAGCCCTCCGGTACCGCTCGGTGCGCACGCATCCCCTACGGGGACCCCTACCTCTGGTCCGTGGTCCCGGTCCCGGGCGGAGCCCGTATTCCGTTTCGCCCGGGACCGGACCTGTGGCTACAATCGCCGGTCTGCCCGCCTCCCGTGCCGGTTCAACGGCCCCGGGAGCGCCGCCGACCGGACGGAAACCGGCCGACACCCACGCGATCGGACCTTCCGAGCGAACCGCCCTGTTCCGGCCCCGGCCGGTCTCCGCGCGGTCCGCCGTCCTGCGTCGAAGCGCCGTCGAAGAGCCCTTGAAGAGCCGGAGGCAACATCGTGCCCGCGCACGTAGCAGAAGCAGCAGACAGCGATTCCACGCCCGCCCCCCTGGCGCACGAGCGCGCCCACCTCGCCGCGTCCCGGGCCGCCCTGCGGGGGATGCGCGAGGACGTCCAGGCCCTCGACATCGCCGATGTCACCGCGAACTGGGTGAACGCCGAGGTGCTCCAGTCCCAGATCGACGACCGCATCAAGGCGCTCGCCGACCTCTCCCACACCCCGCTGTTCTTCGGCCGCCTCGACTATCTGCACGCCGTCGGCGGCGAGCTGGCCGAGGGCGCGGAGGGCGAGCGGTTCTACATCGGGCGCCGGCATGTCCACGATGCCGCCGGGGACCCGATGGTCATCGACTGGCGTGCACCGGTCTCCCAGCCGTACTACCAGGCGTCCCGGAAGAACCCCCAGAACGTGGGGCTGCGCCGCCGCTTCGGTTACACCGGCGGCGAGCTGACCGCGTACGAGGACGAGCACCTCACCGATCCGGCCGAGGCCGAGCACACCAGCAAGCTCCTCCAGGCGGAGATCGAGCGGCCCCGCGTCGGGCCGATGCGCGACATCGTCGCCACCATCCAGCCCGAGCAGGACGAGATCGTACGGAGCGGGCTCGGCGGGACCGTCTGTGTGCAGGGCGGGCCCGGTACCGGGAAGACCGCCGTCGGCCTGCACCGCGTGGCGTACCTGCTCTACGCGCACCGCGAGCGGCTCGCCCGCACCGGGACTCTGGTCGTCGGGCCGAACCGTTCCTTCCTGCACTACATCGAGCAGGTCCTGCCCGCCCTCGGTGAGCTGGAGGTCAGGCAGGCCACCGTCGACGACCTGGTGACGGCGGGCGTGGAGGTGCGCGGCACGGACGAAGCGGCCGCCGCCGTCGTCAAGGGCGACGCCCGCATGGCCGAGGTGCTGCGGCGGGCCATCCGCTCGCACGTGAGCGCCCCCACCGAGCCCGTCGTCGTGGTGCGCGGGTCCCGGCGCTGGCGGGTGCCCGTGTACGAGGTCCAGGAGATGGTCGACGAGCTGCTGGCCCGGGACATGCGGTACGGGGCCGCGCACGAGGCGCTGCCGCAGCGGATCGCGCACGCCGTCCTCGTACGGATGGAGGAGGCCGGTGAGGCCCCCGACGACCGGGTGCAGAACGCGGTCGCCCGGAACCCGGCGGTCAAGGCGGCCGTCAAGGCGGTCTGGCCCGCCGTCGACCCGGCGAAGGTCGTGCTGCGGCTGCTCTCGGACGCAGAGTTCCTGGCCGCGCACGCCGAGGGGCTGCTCAGCGAGGACGAGCAGAAGGTCATCCTGTGGGCGAAGCCCGCGAGGAGTGTGAGGTCCGCCAGGTGGTCGGCGGCCGACGCCGTGCTGATCGACGAGGCCGGGGATCTGATCTCCCGGACGCACTCGCTCGGCCATGTCGTGCTCGACGAGGCGCAGGACCTGTCCCCCATGCAGTACCGGGCGGTGGGGCGGCGGTGCTCGACCGGTTCGGCCACCGTGCTCGGCGACCTCGCGCAGGGGACGACCCCGTGGTCCACGGAGAGCTGGGGCGAGGCGCTGTTCCACCTGGGCAAGGCGGATGCCGTGGTCGAGGAGCTGACGGCCGGTTTCCGCGTGCCGCGCGAGGTCATCGCGTACGCCTCCCGGCTGCTGCCCGCGATCTCGCCGGGGCTGGCGGCGGTGGAGTCGGTGCGGGAGTCGCCGGGGTCGCTGGTCGTCCGGGAGGTGGCGGGCGGTGCGGAGGTGGCGGGCGGTGCGGAGGTGGCGGGCGGTGCGGATGAGGTGGCCGCCGCTGTCGTCGCCGCCTGCGAGGAGTCGTTGCGCCACGAGGGGTCCATCGGGCTCATCGCCGCCGACGCCCGGATTCCGGTCCTGGGCGCGGCCCTGACGGCGGCGGGCCACACGTACCTGTCCCCGGGCGAGGAGACCACCGCCGCCTCCCGGCTGACGCTGGTGCCCGCGTCGCTCGCCAAGGGCCTGGAGTACGACTACGTGGTGCTCGACGAACCCGCCGCCGTGGTCGACGGCGAGCCGGACGAGCGGACCGGGCTGCGGCGGCTGTACGTGGCCCTGACCCGTGCGGTCTCCGGGCTCACGGTGCTCCACGCGGCGCCGCTGCCGGGGGCCTTGGCGTAGAACCGCCGGTGGGGGGCTGGGCCTTCCCCGCCCCCGCCGGCCTCACGCGTCCAGCGCCTCGCGCCACTCCCGTACGGCCGCCGTGTCCACCGGGGCCGACCAGCCCTCGGGCCTCGCCGCCCCGCCGATGTGGAAGGCACCGATCCCCGCCGCTCGCAGCCGGGGCACGTGGTGCAGGTGGAGGCCGCCGCCGACCAGCATCTGCGCCTCGTAACCCGGCTCCCGGGTACGGGCCGCCTCGGCCACGAGCGTCGGGATACCGGCCTCCACTCCGGCCGGCGAACCCGCCGTGAGGTACGTGTCGAGGCCGGGCAGGTCCGCGAGCTGCTTGCGGAGGGTGTCGCGGTCGGCGGCCCGGTCGATCGCGCGGTGGAACGTCCACCGGCAGCCGTCCAGCTCGGCGACGATCCGCTCGACGGCCACGAGGTCGGGGTGGCCGTCCTCGTCGAGGAAGCCGAACACGAACTCGTCCGCACCCGCCGCGCGCATCTCGCGGGCCTTGCCGACCAGCACGTCGATGTCACCGGCGGCGAAGCCGTCCGCCACCCTGAGCATCACGCGCAGCGGGATGTCCACGGCGGACCGGATCGCCTCGAAGGTCTCCCGGGACGGCGTCAGACCGTCCGCGGCCATGTCGGTGACCAGTTCGAGGCGGTCTGCACCACCGGCCTGAGCGGCGACCGCGTCCTCCGCGTCGAGAGCGATCACCTCCAGGACTGCACGGTTGCTCATGGGTCCCCATTCCTCCGATACACAGCTACAGAGCTACTCAGCTATAGGTCTAGTCCAATGACCAGACTACGGGTCGGCCACCGCGCGGCGCAGCCCTCCATCTGAACGCATGATCGCGCTTTGGCGCGAACTCGCCCCCGCAGGCGAGTGACGCGCCGCGTGTACATGTCACCACAGACCGGACACCCCGCCCCGCGGCCACGATCACGATCACACCTTGCACTTCATAGGGGAGGGGGGTATACATGAAGCGAGAAGGAGATACCCCCTAGGGGTATCAAGTCGGCAGCAGGGAGGACCCCGTGTCCGCGCACTCCGCCACCACCGCCACCACCGCCACCACCGCTCCCGGGACCGCCACCGGGACCGACGCGGTCGAGCTCGCGATCGGCGGGATGACCTGCGCCTCGTGCGCGGCCCGTATCGAGAGGAAGCTGAACCGGATGGACGGTGTCGAGGCCACCGTCAACTACGCCACCGAGAAGGCCAAGGTCACCTACCAGGGCGCCGATGTGTCCGTGCAGGACCTGATCTCGACGGTCGAGGCCACCGGCTACACCGCCAGGGAACCCGCTCCGCCCTCCGCCACGCCACCGGCGACCGGAGGGCCGGAGGGCAGCGGGGAGGAGGCGGAGGCGGACGACGGCCTCACCTCGCTGCGCCAGCGCCTGACCACCGCCGTCGTCCTCGCGGTCCCGGTGATCGCGATGGCGATGGTCCCGGCGCTCCAGTTCGACTACTGGCAGTGGCTGAGCCTCACCCTGACCGCCCCCGTCATCGTCTACGCCGCCTGGCCCTTCCACCGGGCCGCCTGGACCAACGCCAAGCACGGCGCGGCGACCATGGACACCCTGGTCTCGGTCGGTACGTCGGCGGCGTTCCTGTGGTCGTTGTGGGCGCTGTTCTTCGGCACGGCGGGCATGGTCGGGATGACCCACCCCTTCGAGCTGACGATCGCCCGCTCCGACGGCGCCGGGAACATCTATCTGGAGGCCGCCGCCGGGGTGACCGCGTTCATCCTCGCCGGGCGCTACTTCGAGGCCCGCTCGAAGAGGAAGGCCGGGGCGGCGCTGCGGGCACTGCTGGAGCTGGGGGCGAAGGAGGTCACCGTCCTGCGCGACGGCGCCGAAGTGACCGTACCGACAGGTGAGTTGCAGGTAGGGGACCGCTTCCTGGTCCGCCCCGGGGAGAAGATCGCCACCGACGGAACCGTCGTCGAGGGCTCCTCGGCGGTGGACGCGTCGATGCTGACGGGCGAGTCGGTGCCCGTGGAGGCGGGCGTCGGTGACACCGTCACCGGTGCGACGCTGAACGCGGGCGGGCGGCTCGTCGTCGAGGCCACCCGCGTCGGAGCCGACACCCAGCTCGCCCGAATGGCCAAACTGGTGGAGGACGCCCAGAACGGCAAAGCAGCCGCCCAACGCCTCGCCGACCGCATCTCCGCCGTCTTCGTCCCCATCGTCATCGCCCTCGCCCTGGGCACCCTCGGCTTCTGGCTCGGCAACGACGCAGGACTCACCGCCGCCTTCACCGCGGCCGTCGCCGTCCTCATCATCGCCTGCCCCTGCGCCCTCGGCCTCGCCACCCCCACCGCCCTCATGGTCGGCACCGGCCGCGGCGCCCAACTCGGCATCCTCATCAAAGGCCCCGAAGTCCTCGAAACCACCCGCCGCGCCGACACCATCGTCCTCGACAAAACCGGCACCGTCACCACCGGCCGCATGACCCTCCACACCACCCACACCACCAAAACCACCACCGAACACGAAGTCCTCCGACTCGCCGGAGCACTGGAGAACGCCTCCGAACACCCCATCGCCCAAGCCGTCGCCACCGCCGCCACCGACACCACCGGCCCCCTCCCCACCCCCGACGACTTCACCAACATCCCCGGCCTCGGCGTCCAGGGCATCGTCGAAGGCCACGCCCTCCTCGTCGGACGCGAACAACTCCTGACCGAGTGGGAGATCCGTCTCCCCGCCCACCTGGCCGAGGCGAAGAGGACCGCCGAGGCCGCCGGGCGCACCGCGATCGCCGTCGCCTGGGACGGCGAGGCACGAGCGGTGCTGGAGGTGGCCGACGCGGTGAAGGACACCAGCGCCGAGGCCGTCCGCCGCCTCCGCGCGCTCGGCCTGACCCCGATCCTCCTGACCGGTGACAACCGGGCCGTGGCGGAGACGGTCGCGGCCGAGGTCGGCATCGAGGAGGTGTACGCGGAGGTCATGCCGCAGGACAAGGTCGACGTGGTCAAGCGCCTTCAGTCCGAGGGCCGTTCGGTGGCGATGGTCGGGGACGGTGTCAACGACGCGGCCGCCCTCGCCCAGGCCGACCTCGGCCTCGCCATGGGCACCGGCACCGATGCCGCCATCGAGGCGGGGGACCTCACCCTCGTCCGCGGCGACCTCAACGCCGCCGCCGACGCCATCCGCCTCTCCCGCCGCACCCTCTCCACCATCCGCACCAACCTGTTCTGGGCCTTCGCCTACAACGTGGCGGCCCTTCCGCTGGCCGCCGCCGGGCTCCTCAACCCGATGATCGCCGGAGCCGCGATGGCCTTCTCGTCCGTCTTCGTGGTCGGCAACTCCCTGCGGCTGCGCACCTTCAAGGCGGGGTGAGGCCCGTTGCCCACGCGGCGGGCCCGGGAATCCTCCCGGGCCCGCCGCTCAGGCGCGTACGAAACGCAGCCCGGTCCCCGGCACCGCCTGGGCCGCCGCTGCGAGGGCCGCTTCGGGGACGACTCCGAGGACCGGGTAACCGCCGGTCGTCGGGTGGTCGTTGAGGAAGACGACGGGCCTGCCGTCCGGCGGCACCTGGATGGCGCCCAGGACCATGCCCTCGCTGGGCAGTTCGCCCGCCGCACCCGTACGGGACCGCTCCAGCGCGGGCCCCTCCGTGCGCAGCCCGATGCGGTTGCTGTGGGGCGAGACCCGGTAGGCGGCGGTGAGGAGGGTACGGAGCGCGGCTTCGGTGAACCAGGCGTGGCGGGGTCCGGGGTGGACCGGCAGCACGAGCTCGGCGGGCGCGCCCGGCCAGGGGACGGGACCGGCCGGCGGCGGACCGCACTCCGCCGGATCGCCCAGCGGCAGCGCGTCGCCCTCGCGCAGGGGAGGCGGCCCGAGCCCCGAGAGGAGGTCCGCCGAGCGGCTGCCCAGCACCGCTTCCGGCTCCAGGCCCCCCGCGAACGCCAGATAGCCGCGGAGTCCGCAGGCAGCGGGGCCCGCGTCCAGCACCGCTCCCGCCGGTACGCGCACCGGAGCGCCCCACGCCACCGGCCGCCCGTCGACCGTCACCCGGCAGCCCGCACCGCCGACGACGGCCACCACGGGCGCCTCCGGGCGGACCGCGCAGCCGGTGAGTGTGGTCTCCAGGACGGCGGCGCCCGGTGGGTTGCCCACCAGCCGGTTGGCCAGCCGGGCGGCGGGCCCGTCCAGTGCTCCGGCCTGCCCGACCCCGAGGTGGGCGTAGCCGGGACGGCCCGCGTCCTGCACGGTGGTGAGCGCTCCGGCCCGGACGACGTGGAGGCGGGGGGCGGGGCTCACGCGTGCTCCCCGGCCGCGCCCGGCCGGGGCGGGGGGAGCGCGGCAAAGGCCCCGCCGTCCACCCCCGCCGCCACGGCCACGAACCGCACCGGCGTCCCCGGTTCCAGCAGGGCCGCCGGTTCCCGGGCCGGGTCCCACAGGACGCCCGGGTCCGGCATCCGCCCGATGAGCTGCCAGCCGCCGGGCGACGGACGCGGGTACACCCCGGTGTAGGGCCCGGCGAGGGCCACCGCTCCGGCCGGGACCCGGGTGCGCGGGCTCATGCGCCGGGGTACGTGCAGGTGCTCGGGCAGCCCGGTGAGGTAGCCGAACCCCGGCGCGAACCCGCAGAACGCCACCCTGAACGCGGTACGGGAGTGGCGGGCGGCCACCTCGTCGGCCCCGACGCCCCAGAGCGCGGCAACCTCGTCGAGATCGGGGCCGTCGTAGACCACGGGGATCTCCACCGGGTCCCGCGCCTCACGGAGCAGCGGCGGCACCCGCCAGGAGGCGAGCTCCCGGGCGAACCGGTCCCGGGCCCCCGGCGCACGGTCCGCGATCCCGTCGAGCAGGACCGTACGGGCGGCCGGGACGATCTCGCGTACGGCGGGAAGCGCACCGCGCTCACGGCGGCGGAGCAGCTCGGCGTGGAAGGCCTCGGCGTGCTCGCCGTCGGCCAGTTCGACGAGCAGCGCGTACGGCCCGGCGGGCAGAACGTGGACCGGCGCGGCACCGGGCGGCACCCGCACGCTCGCAGGCACGGAACCGGACACGCGCACGCCCTCGGAAGCGGCGCCGGGCGGCACACGCACGCCCTCGGGTGCGGCTTCCGGCAACACCGGCGCCCCCTCACGCACCGCGTCCAGCGGCACAGGCACGTCCTCGGCACCGGCGCCGCCGCCGCGGCCCCTCACACGAACGCCCGCACCACGACGCCCGCTTCCTCCAGTGCGGACCGCACCCGGCGGGCGAGGACGGCCGCGCCCGGGGTGTCCCCGTGGACGCAGATCGAACGGGCCGCGACCGGTATCCGGCTGCCGTCCACCCCGGTCACCGCCCGGTCGACGGCCATGCCGACGCTCCGGCGTACGACGGCGTCCGCGTCGTGCACCACCGCGCCCGGTTCGCCGCGCGGGACCAGGGTGCCCCGCGGGGTGTACGCGCGGTCGGCGAACGCCTCCTCGACGGCGGGGAGTCCGGCGGCCGCCGCGTGGGCGAGGAGGCGGGAGCCGGGCAGCCCGAGGACGGCCGGGGTCCCGCCCGCCAGCCGGATGCCCGCGACGACGGCGGCGGCCTGGTCCTCGTCCCGGACGACCCGGTTGTAGAGGGCGCCGTGCGGTTTGACGTACGAGACGGTGGAGCCCGCGGCCTCGGCGAAGACCCGCAACGCGCCTATCTGGTAAGCGATCTCCGCGGTCAGCTCGGCCGACGGCACGTCCATCGAGCGGCGGCCGAACCCGGCCAGGTCCCGGTAGGAGACCTGCGCCCCGATCCGTACACCGTTCGCCGCCGCCGCGTCGCAGACCCGCCGCATGACGGAGGCGTCGCCCGCGTGGAAGCCGCAGGCGACGTTGGCGCTCGTGACGCAGGCGAGGAGCGCGTCGTCGTCGGTGAGGGTCCAGTTGCCGAAACCCTCGCCGAGGTCCGCGTTGAGATCCATCATCATCACGGGCGCACGGTAATGACCGTGGGACGGGGCGACAAGAGCCGGTCCGGAAGGTGGAAGGCCCACCGGAGCCAACGGACCCGTTGGTCCTAAGGTCGTCCCATGACGGACCACCCACGCCCGCCCGACACCGCCGCCCTCCGCGACCGCTGGCGCGACACGCTCCTCGCCGCGCGGTCCGGCGCGGACGGCCCCGATCCGCTGCCGTACGCCGACGATCTCCTCGCCCGCTGGGCCGAACCGCAGCGCCGCTACCACACGACCGACCACCTGATGACGGTCCTGGACCGGATCGACACCCTGGCCGGCCACTCCGACGACGTGCACGCGGTACGCCTCGCCGCCTGGTTCCACGACGCGGTCTACCGGCCCGACCGCACGGAGAACGAGGAGCGCAGCGCCGCCCTCGCCGAGCGCGCGCTGCCCGAGGCGGGGGTGCCGGACGCGGTGACGGCGGAGGTCGCCCGGCTGGTCCGCCTCACCGTCACGCACGACCCGGCGGACGGCGACCGCAACGGCGAAGTGCTGTGCGACGCCGACCTCGCGATCCTGGCGGGCGGCCCGCAGGAGTACGGCGCGTACGCGGCCCGGGTCCGCGAGGAGTACGGCTTCGTCCCGGACGAGGCGTTCCGAGAGGGCCGGGCGGCGGTGCTGCGCCAGCTCCTGGACCTGCCCCGGCTGTTCCGTACGCCGTACGGGGCGGCCGAGTGGGAGGCGCGGGCGCGGCACAACCTGGCGACGGAGCTGGAGCTGCTGGAGTCCTCCGGCCCCGAGTGACCGGCCCCCGGCGGCCCGCGAATGTTCCGGTTCGTTCACGGTGTCGTCCCGGTCGGGCCCGGGACCGGCCAGTGGCACCGGACGACGGCTAACGTCTCGCATCGCAGATGCACACACTCTGCAAAGCAGCACGCACACGTTTCCACCCATAAGAACTCCACGGGGGTACAGCGACATGTCCAAGGGATACGGCACGACGTTCGGCAGATCCTCCCGGCGGCGAATACTGCGACTGGCCGGGGGCGGTCTCACGATGGCGGTTCTCGGAGCCGGACTGACCGGTTGCGAGGACGAGCCGACGACGGACGGCGAGAGCAGCGCCCCGCCGCGCGGCGCTTCTCCCGAGGACGGCAAGGCCCCCGACGACGGGCAGGCCCCCAAGCCGCTGTGGACGAGGACGACGTCAGCCAAGACCTACGGGGACAACGACGAGCTGGTCGCCGTGGGCGGCGTGGTGATCGCGAGCGGTGCCCCGCTGGCCGCCCTCGACGGGGCGACCGGCGCGGAGCGGTGGTCGCTGGAGGGCGGCGCGATCCCCGGTGCGCCGCTGCTCCTCGGCGGTGACGGCAGCGGCACGCTGTATCTGGCCAGCGGCGCGTACGACGGCAGCGTCGTCGGGTACGACCCGGCCTCCGGCAAGGAGACCTGGCGCAGCCACCTGGGCAAGGAGTACCGGCAGCCGAGGCCCGTCGCCGTGGACGGCGAGCAGGTGTACGTCATCGCCGAAATCCTTGAGGCCGACGGATCGTCCCGCACCAACGTGATCGCCGCGCTGAACAGTGCCACGGGCAAGCTCGCCTGGAAGGAGCAGCGCGACCTCGGCACCCAGCAGAACGGCGTGCACGCCGCCGTACAGGGCCGCTACCTCGTCTACACCGACTTCAAGAAGAACCTCACGGTGCGCGACACCGCCACCGGCAAGCAGGTGTGGACGCAGAAGACGACGAAGACGAGCTACGGGCCCTTCACCGTCCATCAGGACCTGGTGATCGTCCCGCAGGGGGAACGGCTCCAGGCCTTCGCCCTGTCCGACGGGTCCCAGAAGTGGTCCCTCCAGGCCGAACGGTTCGCGGCCTTCAGCGAACCGGCCGTGCTGGACGACGTCCTCCACATCGCGGACAGCGGGCGGACGCTTTGGGCCGTCGAGCCGCGTACCGGCAAGAAGCTCTGGCAGTCCAAGGACCTCGCGGGCACCGGTACCCCCATCCCCCGGCAGTTCGTCAGGGCGGGCGGCACCCTCTACGGGGCCACCGACCTCGACAAGCAGGGCGGCATCCACGCCTTCGACGCGAAGACCGGCGCCCTGCGCTGGACGTTCAACGACGGGTCCGGCGACCACCACGCCTGGCTGGTGGCCACCGACGGCAAGCACGTCTTCGCGCTGCACGGCAAGAAGCTGCACGCGCTGCCCGCGTAACGCGCGCACACGGTCCACCCGCTGAGAAAACCGGGAATGCGAGGGCGTCCCGCGGCGTTGGGACGAGTCATGCCCGACTCACCCCAGCGCCGCGCTCCCATGCCCCTGGCCGTATACGTTCTCGGTCTTTCGGTCTTCGCCCTCGGCACCAGCGAGTTCATGCTGTCGGGCCTGCTGCCGCCGATCGCGGACGACATGAACGTGTCGATCCCACAGGCCGGGCTCCTCATATCCGCGTTCGCGATCGGCATGGTGGTCGGCGCCCCGCTGCTCGCCGTCGCCACACTCCGCCTGCCCCGCCGCACGACGCTCATCGCGCTGATCTCGGTGTTCGGCCTCGGCCAGATCGCCGGTGCACTGGCCCCGACGTACGAGGTCCTCTTCGCCTCCCGCGTGGTGAGCGCGCTCGCCTGTGCGGGCTTCTGGGCGGTCGGGGCGGCCGTGGCCATCGCCATGGTGCCGGTCAACTCGCGGGCGCGGGCGATGGCCGTGATGATCGGCGGGCTGTCGATCGCCAACGTGCTGGGCGTGCCGATGGGGGCCTTCCTCGGCGAGCACCTGGGCTGGCGCTCGGCGTTCTGGGCGGTGGGCGCGGCCTCCGCGGTGGCCCTGCTCGGCGTGATCACGCGCATCCCGCACATCCCGCTGCCGGAGAAGAAGCCCGAGCTGAAGCGGGAGCTGGCGATCTACCGGGACCGGCAGGTCTGGCTGGCGATCGTGATCACCGCGCTCGCCGCGGGCGGCGTGTTCTGCGCGTTCAGCTATCTGGCTCCGCTGCTCACGGACGTGGCGGGCCTGGACTCGGGCCGGGTGCCGTGGATTCTGGGTCTCTTCGGGGTCGGTGCGCTGATCGGTACGACGATCGGCGGCCGGGTCGCGGACGCGCACCTCTTCGGGGTGCTGCTGAGCGGCATCACGGCGTCCACGGTGTTCCTGGCGGCGCTGGCCCTGTTCGCCTCCAGCCAGGTCGCCGTGATCGCGCTGGCGTTCCTGCTGGGCCTCTCCGCCTTCTTCACCGCCCCCGCGCTGAACGCCCGGATGTTCAACGTGGCCGGGGCCGCCCCGACGCTGGCCGGGGCCACGACGACGGCCGCGTTCAACCTGGGCAACACGAGCGGCCCGTGGCTCGGCGGCACGGTGATCGACCTGGACTTCGGCTTCGCGTCCACGGCCTGGGCGGGCGCGGCGATGACGGTCCTGGCCCTGGCGGCGGTGGCGGTGTCGCTGCGCCTCCAGGCCGGCGGTGACGGCCGGGGCGGCAGCGGCTCGCGCTCGCGGCTGATCGCTAGGAGCGCGGCGGCCCCTGGGGCCTCGGCCGACCCTAGGGTCTCGGCCGCCCCTTCGGCCTCCGGAGCCCCGCGGCCGTGAGCCGCCGCACCAGCTCCTTCGACCCGACCTCCCGCGCCCCGGCCCGCACCGCGTCCGCGTAGTGCGCCTCCGGTACGTCGTAGTGGTCGCGCTCGAAGGCCCGGGGCGGGCAGCCGATGGCGGCGGCGAAGGCGTGGAGCTCCTCGAACGACGTGTCGCTGACCAGGTGCGACCAGAGGCGGCCGTGTCCGGGCCAGGTGGGCGGGTCGATGTAGAGGGTCACCGCCGCAGTGCCTCGCCCAGCGCCCCCACCGGTGCGACGGCCACGGCCGCCTTGGTGCACACCCAGTGCGGATCGGGGCCGAGCTCCGGCTCCACGTCCAGGGCGTGCGGTTCGTCCCCGTCGCACGCGGGGCACAGCGGCCACCGCCCGTACCGCTCCAGCAGGGCGTCCTGTACGTCCTGGGCGACCAGCCCGGCCACGAACTCCGTGCCCTCAGGCCACTGCTCCACCCACCAGCGCCGGTGCGTCACGGCGTCCTCGACCAGCGAGACGATGTCCGCCTCGGCGACGTCGCCCGCGGCGAGGTCGGCCATGACGAGTGCGCGGGCGGTGTGCAGTGCCTGCTCCAGGGGGTTCAGCTCCATGCCCACCATTGTGCGCCCGCGCCGGAGGCAGGGACCAACGGCCAGGGGCAGGGACCGGAGAAGGAACGGGGGTTGACGGGGGCCCGGGTTGAAAATATCTTTCAGATGTGACCATTGACGTGAAGGAAAGTTTCAGCGGCGAGTCCCCGCCCGCCCCCGCGGCCCTCGCCGCCAAGGTCCGGACGCTCGCGCCCTCCATGACCCGCTCCATGCAGCTGGTCGCCGAAGCCGTCGCGGGCGACCCTGCCGGATGCTCCGCACTCACCGTCACCGGTCTCGCCGAGCTGACCGGCACCAGCGAGGCCACCGTCGTCCGCACCGCGCGCCTCCTGGGCTACCCGGGCTACCGGGACCTGCGCCTCGCGCTGGCCGGGCTCGCCGCACACCAGGAGTCCGGGCGGTCGCCCGCCGTGACCGCCGACATCGCGGTGGACGACCCGATCGCCGACGTGGTCGCCAAGCTCGCCCACGACGAGCAGCAGACCCTCGCGGACACCGCCGCCGGGCTCGACACCGTGCAGCTGGGGGCCGCGGTGGCCGCCGCCTCGACCGCCCGCCGCATCGACATCTACGGCGTGGGGGCCTCCTCGCTCGTCGGTCAGGACCTGGCGCAGAAGCTGCTCCGGATCGGCCTGATAGCCCACGCCCACACGGACCCGCACCTCGCGGTGACCAACGCCGTCCAGCTGCGCAGCGGTGACGTGGCCATAGCGATCACCCACTCCGGCTCGACCGGCGACGTCATCGAGCCGCTGCGGGTCGCGTTCGAACGCGGGGCCACGACGGTCGCGATCACCGGGCGGCCCGACGGACCCGTGTCGCAGTACGCGGACCATGTGCTGACCACGTCCACCGCCCGCGAGAGCGAGCTGCGCCCCGCCGCCATGTCGAGCCGCACGAGCCAGCTGCTCGTCGTGGACTGCCTGTTCATAGGCGTCGCGCAGCGGACGTACGAGACCGCTGCGCCCGCGCTCTCCGCGTCGTACGAGGCCCTCGCCCACCGCCACACCCCCCGGACCCGCTGACCCTCCTGGCCCCCGGCACCCCCTGGCCCCGGGAGCGGGCCGCGCACCGCCCGTACGCGTACGAGACCGAGAAAGCAGAGCAGCCCTCCATGACCTCCACCACCGGCACGAACGCCGAGACCTCCAGCACCTCCGGCGGCTACGGCGAGCTCCGCGCCCAGCTGGCGACCCTCACCACCGAGGCGTTCCGCCCCGAGCTGGCCGAGATCGACCGGCTGCCCACCGAGGAGATCGCCCGCATCATGAACGGCGAGGACGCCACCGTCCCCGCCGCCGTCGCCGAGCGGCTGCCGCGGATCGCCGCGGCGATCGACGCCACCGCCGAGCGGATGGCGCGCGGCGGCCGGCTGATCTACGCGGGCGCGGGCACCGCGGGCCGCCTCGGAGTGCTGGACGCCAGCGAGTGCCCGCCCACGTTCAACACCGACCCGTCCGAGGTCATCGGTCTGATCGCGGGCGGCCCCTCCGCCATGGTCACCGCCGTCGAGGGCGCGGAGGACAGCAAGGAGCTGGCCGCCGCCGACCTGGACGCGCTGAAGCTGAGCGCCGACGACACGGTGGTGGGCATCTCCGCCTCCGGCCGCACGCCGTACGCGATCGGCGCGGTCGAGCACGCCCGCGCCCAGGGCGCCCTGACCATCGGGCTGTCCTGCAACGCGGACTCCGCGCTCGGCGCCGCCGCCGAACACCCCCTGGAGGTCGTCACCGGCCCCGAGCTGCTCACCGGCTCGACCCGGCTGAAGGCGGGCACGGCACAGAAGCTCGTCCTCAACATGATCTCGACGATCACGATGATCCGGCTCGGCAAGACGTACGGGAATCTCATGGTCGACGTCCGCGCGTCCAACGAGAAACTGCGGGCCCGCTCCCGGCACATCGTCTCCCTGGCCACCGGCGCCTCCGACGCCGAGATCGAGGCCGCGCTCGCCGCCACCGACGGCGAGGTGAAGCACGCGATCCTCGCCATCCTCGGCGGGGTCGACGGCCCCACCGCCACCCGTCTCCTGACCGAGTCCGGCGGCCACCTCCGCGCCGCCCTCACGGCTGCACGCACCACCTGACCCACCCTCCTGGGCGCCACAGGCACCACACCCCCCGCACAGCAAGGCTCCGAGCACCATGGCCACAGAAGACAAGAACCGCGCCACCGCCGCCGCGATCCTTCCGCTCGTCGGTGGCGCCGCGAACGTCAGCTCCATCGCCCACTGCATGACCCGGCTCCGACTCGGTCTGCACGACCGGTCCTTCGTCGACGACGAGGCGCTGAGGGCCCTGCCCGCCGTGATGGGCGTCGTCGAGGACGACTCGTACCAGATCGTGCTGGGTCCGGGCACGGTCGCCCGGGTCACGCCGGAGTTCGAGCGGCTGGTGGAGGAGGCCCGCGCGGCAGCACCGGAACCGGCCCCGGCCCCCGCTGCCGTGTCGGCCGAGGAGCTGGCGGCGCAGGGCGCGGCGATCAAGGCACGGCGGAAGGCGAGGAACGCGACCCCGTTCAAGCTGTTCCTGCGCCGCATCGCCAACATCTTCGTGCCGCTGATCCCGGCCCTCATCGGCTGCGGGATCATCGCGGGCCTGGGCGGCCTGCTGATCAACCTGGAGTGGCTGCCCTCCGTCACGCCCGCGCTGGCGGCGATGGCGTCCGGCTTCATGGCGCTGATCGCGGTGTTCGTGGGCTACAACACGGCCAAGGAGTTCGGCGGTACGCCGGTCCTGGGCGGTGCGGTCGCGGCGATCATCGTCTTCCCGGGCGTCGGAGACGTCGACGCGTTCGGCCAGAGCCTCTCCCCCGGCCAGGGCGGTGTGCTCGGCGCGCTGGGCGCGGCGGTGCTCGCGGTGTACGTGGAGAAGTGGTGCCGCAGGTGGGTGCCGGAGGCACTGGACGTCCTGGTCACCCCGACCCTGACGGTGCTGATCTCCGGCCTGGTGACCATCTTCGGCCTGATGTTCGTGGCGGGCGAGGTGTCCTCCGCGATCGGTACGTTCGCGGACTGGCTGCTGGCCAACGGCGGCGCGGGCGCGGGCTTCGTGCTCGGCGGCCTGTTCCTGCCCCTGGTCATGCTGGGCCTGCACCAGGCGCTGATCCCGATCCACACCACGCTGATCGAACAGCAGAACTACACGGTCCTGCTGCCGATCCTGGCCATGGCGGGCGCGGGCCAGGTGGGCGCGGCGATGGCGGTCTACTGCCGCCTCCCCCGTAACGAGTCGATCCGCCGCACCATCAAGTCCGCGCTTCCGGCGGGCCTGCTGGGCGTCGGCGAGCCCCTGATCTACGGCGTCTCGCTGCCGCTGGGCCGCCCGTTCATCACGGCGTGCGTGGGCGGCGCGTTCGGCGGCGGCTTCGTCGGCCTGTTCAACCAGCTCGGCGACACGGTCGGCTCGACGGCCATCGGCCCGTCCGGCTGGGCCCTGTTCCCGCTCCTGGACGGCAACCACGGGCTGGGCTCGACGATCGCGATCTACGCGGGCGGCCTGCTCGTCGGGTATGTCGCCGGGTTCGTCGCCACGTATTTCTTCGGCTTCGGCAAGGACCTGCTGACCGAGTTCAACGTCTCCCAGGAGCCGGTCTCGTCCACGGTCGCCGCCACGGGCGGCACGCACCCGGCACCGGAGGCGGGAGCGACGGGCGGGCCCGGGGGCACCGGCGGCCCGGACCCCGGCACCGACCCGGCCAAGGCCCCGGCGGGGGTCTGACCTCCCGCCGGGCCTCGTAGGAAGGTTCCCTAACCCGGCAGGGTCGGGGCGGACCAGGGCTCGGCGGGGGCGACGGTCCTCGCCGGGCCCTTGATCAGCAGCCCGCCGAGCAGGGCGGCGACGGCCAGGACCCCGGCCGCCCCGTAGACGAGTACGGGGTCGACGCTGGACAGCTGGAACAGCGTCCCGCCGAGCAGCGCGAAGGCGAGTTCACCGCCCAAGTGCTGGTTCGCCATGACGAGACCGCCCCGGCCGCCGGAGTCGTGCGCGGCGATGCCGTCGGTGATGGTCGAGTAGAGCACCGTGCCGACCATGCCCAGGCCGACACTGACACAGATCATGCTGGGGACGGTGCTGGAAACGGAGTCCTGGGCCAGCTCGATGAGCATCACCCCGACCGCCGCGAGCAGCAGCCCCGGCACCAGCAGGGCGCGGGGCCCGATGCGCGGCAGCAGCCGGGCGGCGACGGCCAGGGAACCGATGAGAAACGCACCCGCCATCACCAGGAAGGCGGGAAGGGACGCCAACGGGCCGAGGGAGATCAGAAACGCTCCCAGGAGTGACGCCACGGGCGCCAGGGCAAGCCCGATCAGGAACAGGACGAGCGAGGCACCGAGGCGGTCGCGGGTCCCGGTCGCGTACGCCGGCAGGATCGGGCTGGTCCCCGCCCTCGACTGCTGCCAGGCGAAGGCGGCCAGCAGGACGACGCCGAGGACGAGGGCGGGAACCATCAGCGGCTCACCCCAGCCACCCCATCCGCCCAGCACCTGAGCCAGGCCGAAGACGACGGCCGCGATCCCGAGGGTGCTCAGCAGCGCACCGGGACCGTCGAAGCGGGCCGGAGCGCGGCGGACCCAGTCGCGGACCAGGGTGGCGGTGCCGATGAGTGCGACGAGGGAGAGCCCGGCGACGGCGTACAGGGCAAGGCGCCAGGTCGTCGACTCGGTGAGCGGCACGGCGATGAACAGGGCCAGTGCGACACCGCCGAGGCCGGTCACGGAGTAGACCCCGAAGGCCTTCCTGCGTTCCCCCGGCTCGGTGAACTGGGCGGCGACCAGGCCGAACGCCGCCGGGGTGATCAGGGCGGCGAAGACACCCCGCAGGACGAGGCTCACCACGAGTGCCTCGGGCCCGGCGGCCGTGGCGCCGACCACGGCGGCCAACGCGAACCCGGTCAGGCCGATGAGCAGCGTCGTCCTGCGGCCGACGAGATCCGCGATGTGCCCACCGACGAACAGCAGCGAACAGAAGGCCAGGACATAGCCGGCCTGGATCTGGTGCAGGTCATAGGTGGCGAAGGCCAGGTCCTTGACGGCCCAGTACAGCAGCGCGGGCGTGCTCGCCGCGTCGACCAGCACGACCAGTTGCGCGAAGGTGGCCAGCGCCAGGCCTCGCCAGCGCCAGGGGTTCAGCGCCACGCCGTCGCCCTCCGGGGCGGCCGTCGGCGCGTACGGGTTCGGGGCGGCGTACGGGTTCGGGGCGTGCGGGGGCGGTGGCGTGGCGGGTGGCAGAGGGTACGAGGTCGGCTCGGGCCGGGCATCCGGGTGAGCGGCCCCCGCGCGCGGGGCGGACCGCGAACCGGGCACGCGGGGGTCGGGCCGGGCACCTCGCACCTCCGGGGCGAAGTCCAGCAGTTCCGCCGCCTTGCGCCCGAGCTGGGCCAGCACCGAGCCGGGCAGCCACTCCCCGGGCCCGTCCGTCGCCGTACGCTCGATCACCTGAGCCGTGGTGGGCCGCTGGGCCGGGTCCTTGTGCAGGCAGGCGCGTACGAGATCCAGCAGGGAGTCCGGTACGCCGGTCAGGTCGGGCTCTTCCTCGGCGATCCGGAACAGGTGCGCGTTGAGCCCGGTGTCCGTGGCCCCGAAGAGGAGGCGCCCGGTGGCGGCGTAGACGAGGACCGCGCCGAGGCAGAACAGGTCGCTGGCGGGGGTGAGTTCATGGCCCCGCACCTGTTCCGGCGACATGAATCCGGGGGAACCGATCAGCATTCCGGTGCGGGTCAGAAGGCTGTCGCCGCCGACGCTGTCCAGCGCCCGCGCGATGCCGAAGTCGATGACGCGAGGTCCGTCGACCGTCACCAGAACGTTCGACGGCTTGAGGTCGCGGTGGACGAGGCCCGCTTCGTGCACGGCCTGGAGGGCGAGGGCGAGGCGGTTGGCCAGGGTGTGGACGGAGCGCTCGGGGAGCGGACCGAAGTCCTTGCCGACCACGGTGGTCAGGTCCGGGCCCGGGATGTACTGCGTCGCCACCCAGGGCGTCGCAGCGTCGGTGTCGGCGTCGAGCACGGCTGCCGTCCAGTCGCCGCCCACCCGTCGGGCGGCGGCGACCTCGCGGGCGAAACGCCTGCGGAATTCGGGATGCTGGGCGTGCTCGGCCTGCACGACCTTCACCGCGACCGTGCGGCCGAGGTCGGAGCGGCCGAGGTAGACCAGGCCCATTCCGCCCTCGCCGAGCCGGGCGATCAGACGGTAGGGGCCGATGTGGGTGGGGTCCTGCCCCGTCAGCTGTTCCACGGTGGCGGGGTCAGTCCTTCAGGTTGGGGCTGAGATGGCGGCACAGCTTCACGAAGAGGTCGAGGTTGGGAATCCGGAACACTTCCGCGCCCTCGGGTACCGTCGACCTCCTCTGGTGGCCGTTGAACATGAAGGCGCCGGCGCCGAAGCCGATTTCGATGATCTCCGGCCAGGCCGCCGAGTACTTCTTGTCCGAGACACCGTCCCGGTTGACCGTGTAGGGGCCGAAGTTGACCGATTCACCCTGCTGGACGCGTGCGATCGCCCCGCCCAACTGGGCCTGGGTGACACGCCCCTGGATGTGGTCGCCCCAGAGGTGCGGGTAGAGGAACCCGGCGCCGCACTCCCACGAGGTGACACCGAGAACCGTCTTGTCGGACTTGAAGAGCGGAGGCCTGCCGAACCCTATGGTCAGGGCCCTCCCCGCCGGGTCGATCAGAGTGGAACAGGCCTCCGAAGCAGCGCCGTTGACGGTGGTGCGGTACTGGAGGACGCGCACGGTGCCCCAGTCGTACGCGGCCGTGAAGCCGGTCGGCGCCGTCACGGCCATGCCGCCCGTGAAGAAGTAGAGCCTCCAGTCCCGCCACTTCTTCCACCCGAAGCCCTGCTTCGTCGCGAAGGTGTCGACCCAGTCGCCCAGGCCGTGCTGGGCGGCGAGTGCGGTGGCAGGCGCGGACGGTCGCTCGGTACGGATGTGCTCGATCTGGTCCTTGGCCATGCGACGGTCCCCCCGACGGACTGCGGAGGTTCTAAGGTAGAACAACTATCCAAGGCGCCGGTAGGAATTGCCGAGATGAACGCGGCCGGTTCCGGAGTCCGTCCGACCGGGGGACTGTGCCCCCGGCCTCGGCCCGCCCCCGCCTCCGGCCCGATCCACCCCACCCGCCCCCACCGGCTTGCGTCGTCCTCATGCGTATAGGGCCGCTCGGCACCGGAAATGTGGCCCGCGCCCTCGGCCGGGCTACCAGTCGTTCAGTAGGGCTTGAAGCCGGTGGCCAGCCATTCCTCCCGGACCGTAGCCGGCGTGGTGTTGATCTTTTCGAGGGCTTCCCGGCAGACCTTGCTGAGCACTTCGTCGGACACGCCGTTGGCCTTCAGCGCGTCGATCAGCGCGTCCCAGGTGACCGGATCGAGCTCACACATTCCCTCGCTGCTGAGTGCGTCCATGAATCCTCCGGTGGTGTCGTGATCACTCGTGCTGTTCAGTGAGGTCGATCATCGCAAACCTGTGGATCGTCGCTCCCCCGCTTCGGTGGATGCGGCTCCGCCCGGCCCCACGAGACGGCGGAGCCGGGCGGGCCGGGGGAGCTGGGGCCGGGGGCGGCTCTCACGCCGCCAGTGCCACAGGGGAACTCACCTGCTCCAGCAGCATCGGCGCCACCTTCAGGACCGCGTCGAGCAGGGCCTGCGCCCCCAGGACCAGCTGCTCATCGGGCGTGTGCTCCTTGTTGGAGTGGGAGAACCCGCCGGTCGAGGGCACGAACATCATCGCGGTGGGAAGGCGCGTGGAGATCACTGACGCGTCGTGCCCCGCGTAGGAGAGCAGCTGATCCGTGCGGCCCTTCTCCAGACAGGTCTCATGGACGGCGTTCAGGACACGCTTGTCGAAGTGCGCGGCGGGCTTGGCGGAGACACGGACCAGCTCGGCAGCGCAGTTCTCCTCCGCCGCGATACGGGAAAGGGTCTCGTCCAGGTCGGTTTCGATGCGGTCCAGGGCCGTTTCCGAGGAGGCCCGGACCTCCAGTTCGGCACTGGCGGTGCCCGGCACGACGTTGGCCGCTCCGGGGCCGAAGCTGATGACACCGGCGTTGCCGATCCCCTTCGGATCGACGGCCAGGATGATGTCCTTCAGTTCGGCGACCATGCGGGCGGCCACCCGCCCCGCGTCCTGGCGGTCCACCCACATCGTGGTGCCCGCGTGGTTCTCCTGCCCGGACACGGACACCTGGTAGCGGCGTACGCCCACGATGCCGGTGACGGGTGCCAGGTTCAGCCCGGCCTTCTCCATACGGCGGCCCTGTTCGATGTGGATCTCCAGATAGCCCACGAGGTCCGCGGCGTGAGCGGAGCCCGCGAGGGCGGTGGAGCCCACCAGCCCGCCGGCGGACTCCGGGCGTACGCCTTCCTCGTCGAACCAGGCCACGCTCTCCACGTGATCGGCCAGCGGGTGCCCCTCCTCGTGCAGGGTGCGCAGCACCTCCATGGCGGCGATGACTCCGTAGGCGCCGTCCAGGTGGCCACCGGCGGGCACCGTGTCGGCGTGCGATCCGAGGAGCAGCCAGGGCCCGGAGGTGTTCCTGCGGCGGGAGAAGACGTTGCCCGTCTCGTCGTAGTAGGTGTGCAGGCCCTCCACGCGCATGGTCTTGTCCAGCCAGTCCCGCCCGGCCCAGTCGGCCTTCGTACCGGCGATGCGCCACAGGGCGCCGTCCTGCCCGGCCCCGATCTGGGACAGGTGGGTGAGGTCGGAGAGCAGACGGTCGGCGTTGACGTGAAGCGACATGAGTTCTTCCTTACGTATCGGGTCGGGCGGTTTCAGCACGTATCGGGTCGGGCGGTTTCAGCGCTTGGCGCCGACGGCGACGCCGGTGATGATCGCGCCCATGCAGAGAATCTGGATGAGCGTGATGTGCTCGCCGATCGCGAGGTAGGCGACACAGGCGACGAACACGGGCTGGAGGTAGTAGACGATCCCGGCGCGGGTGGCGCCGATGAGGGCGACGGCCTTGTTCCAGGTGTAGAAGGCGATCGCGGACGAGGCGATGCCGATGTAGAGCAGCGGTCCGACGGTGGCGCCGCTGGGTGTGAAGGCCCCTTGGAGGGCGACGGACACGGCGTACACGGGGGCGAGCATCACGGTGCCCGCGGCGAAGGTGGCCAGCAGGAAGCTGGGGCCGGAGATGGTGGACGGCTTGCGCTTGAGGAGCGCCGAGTAGGCGGCGAACGTCGCCATCGCGGCGAGCATCCACAGGTCTCCGGCCCGGAAGTCCATCGAGAGCAGGGCGGTGACGCTCCCCTTGGAGATCAGGGTGACCACGCCGACGAACGCGATGACCATGCCGGTGGCGCGGACGGCGGTC
The DNA here is from genome assembly GCF_031760065.1 of Streptomyces durocortorensis. Lineage (NCBI taxonomy): Bacteria > Bacillati > Actinomycetota > Actinomycetes > Kitasatosporales > Streptomycetaceae > Streptomyces > Streptomyces sp. C11-1. The sequence goes on along the minus strand of NZ_CP134500.1, from coordinate 4,145,936 downwards.
ATCCGCTCCCCGTCCAGGAAGGCGAACGCCGCGATCACCGCGGGGGAGGCGGCCGCGATCAGAGCCAGGTTCGTGGCGGACGTCGACTGCCCGGCGATGTAGATCAGGGTGTTGAACAGGGTCACCCCCAGCAGGGCCGCGACCACGATCAGACCGGCGTGCCGGCGCACCGCGGGCCAGTCGCGCAGGAGCCCTCGCGTGGCGAAGGGGGCGACGGCGACGAGGGCGATCACCCACCGCCAGAAGGAGGTCTGGACGGGGGGTATGACATCGCCCAGATGGCGGGCGACGACGAAGTTCCCGGACCAGATGGCGGTCGCGCCGAGCGCCAGGAGGGGGCCGAGCCACAGCCCGAGGCGCGAGACGGGGGAGGTGGCGGGTGCGGGCGGCGCGGTGGTCACGGACGGCGTGGCGGCCGTGGAAGAGGTGGTCGGGGTCAACGTAGGTCCTCAGCTGCATCGTCATGCGGTAGTGGTGGTCGGGGTGGGAGCGGCCTCTATCCCCATCCGGCGGAGTCCTGCGCGCCCTGGCTGCGAATCTCCGCTCCGGGCTCGGCGAGCTCGTCCAGTGCGATTCCGGCGGCCAGGGACGCGACGAGGGCGAGAGCGACGGCAGTGGCGCTGAGCAGTCGACGGGCGGCAGACATGGTGCTCCTTCAGACGGGACGGGCGAATTGAACGGAAGGCTCGGGCGGGAACTCCGGGAACTCCGGGAACTCGGGAACTCGGGAAGCGTCGGAAACCTCGGAAACTCTGGGAACCTCGGAAGCTCCGGGGCGTCCCGCTCGGCGTGGAATCAACACTGCTCGCCCGGCAGCCCGAAAGGAAGAAGATCAATGTGGCAGGGGGTGGCCTGGCAGCCTCCTGCCTCATGGCTGCCCCGGCATCGGCACCACGTGCCAGCCGGTCAGCGCCGGTGAGTCCACCAGCGCCCGGCGGGTGATCCCGCGCGCCAGCGCCACGGCCTTCTCCCGCGTCGACCCTTTGACGAAGAACGTCAGATGGCCGATGCCTCCGACCTCGGGGGAATCGGCGTGCAGATGCTCGACGCCGCGTTCGAAAGAGGCGACGAACCACAGGATGTCCAGCACATCGGCAGGCAGGGCAGCACTTTGCGGACCCCTGAGGGCCACGGTCACCATAAGCATGCGCTGATCTTGAAATGCGAGACGGACATTGCCCAGGGTTTCGCCCAGGCAGGAGGTTTGCGGGCAGCAAGCTGCCCGGCCGCGGCTATCGTCGCCATCGGCGCGATAAGGAACGAACTGGGGGAACTCCATGTCGCAGCTGCACGCGCTCGGAATCGACCACACCGCCGAAGCGGTTTACCGGCTCATGCTGGAAGAGCCGGAGTACGGCGTCGCCGAGCTCTCCGCGGCCCTGGCCCTGCCCGACAGCGGCATACGCGCCGCGCTCGACCAGCTCGCCGAACTGAGCCTGCTGCACACTTCGCCGCACGCGGAAGGCACGCTCCGCCCGGTCCCCCCGTCGGTCGGCATCCAGCTGCTTCTGTCCATGCGCGAGGGAGAACTGCGGCGCTCCCAGCAGGAGTTCGCGGACGCCCAGGTCGCCGCCCTGACCCTGCTGCGCCAGCACGCCGAAGCCGAGGCGAGCCGCACCCACGTCGAAGTCCTCACCGGCGTCGAGGAGATCCGCATCCGCCTGGAACAACTGGCCCGCGAGGCCACGGCACCCCTGATGTCCTTCATGCCCGGCGGCGCGCAGACCCAAGCCACCCTCGACGCCTCCCGCCCCCTGGACGCCGCCCTGCTGGAGCGCGGCATCCCCATGCGCACCCTCTACCAAGCCTCCGTGCGCAACGACCCCACGACCCTGGGCTACGCCCGGTGGCTCACCTCCCAGGGAGCACACGTACGGACCGCCGCGGTACTGCCCCTGCGCATGGTCCTGTTCACCGGGCGCGCCGCCCTGCTGCCCATCGACCCCGAGGACACCACCCGCGGCGCCCTCCAGCTCCAGGGGCCGGGCATCCTCACCGCCCTCGCCGCGCTCTTCGAAGCCATCTGGGACCAGGCGGACGACTTCGGCACCGCCACCGACCGCGAACACGACGACAACGGGCTGACCGGCCAGGAAAGGCAGTTGCTGCGCCTGCTCGCCCAGGGCCACACCGACACCGTCGTCGCACGGCGACTCGGCCTGGGGGTGCGCACCACCCGCCGCATGATGGCCGAACTCATGACCCGCCTGGGCGCCCACTCCCGCTTCGAGGCGGGCGCCGAAGCGGTACGGCGCGGCTGGCTCGGCTGAGGCGGGCCGCCCCACCCGGGGCGACGCCCCGGGTGGGGCGGCCGATGAGCCTACGGTGCGGCGGGCCCCGGGAACTCGCCCGTCCGGAGCGAGACGTCGAACGGCGGCGGCACGACCAGCGGCTTACCGAACGGCACCGCGTCCGTGTGCTTGTACGTACCGTCCTCGCTCGGCTCCGTGAACAGCGTGGCCATCGGGCCCCGGGTGTCGAACCGGTCGATCAGCAGGTACATCGGAACACCCGCACGGGCATACGCGCGGTACTTCTTGGTGCGGTCCTCCCGCGCGTTGCCCTTCGACGTGATCTCGACGACGAGCAACGCCTCCGAGGCGTCCATCGGATCACTGGTCTCGGGATCGGCGGCGGCGATCAGCTCCCCTGGCATCACCACCAGGTCGGGGACGTACAGCTTGCCGAGCGGGGCTACATGGATGCCGAGGGTCTGGTAGATCTCCAGGTCCTCGGGCAACGTCGCGTAGAGCCTGCGCCGCACTTTGGCGGCAATGCCATTGTGGTGCGCGTGCGGCGGTGGTACCAAGACGATCTGCCCCTCGTCGATCTCGGCGCGCCACCCTTCGGGCACGTCCAGTTCACGCCATGTCTGCAGCAGGTAGTCCCACGCGTGCCCATCCGATGCCTGGCCGTCCTCGACGAACGCTGCGGTCATCGCGGGTCCCTTCTTCCGTGGCCTTGCCGAGAAGGCTAGATCGGGGCTTTCGCGGCTGTACGCCGCTTCTCACCAGCGTCCCACGTACGGGTGGCCCGGGCACGCAGCCCTCAACAGACGCGGCCGTTCCGCAGGTCGAGGACTCCCCGGAGCGCCATCGACAGGCCGAGAGCCCGGCGCGCCACGAGCAACTTTCCGCGCACCACATGGCGTTCCGCAGCCTGCGCCCCCGCACACGCCTCCGAGCGGCGGTGGGCCCGACCGCGACCGGCCCACCGGCCCACCGGCCCACCGGCCCACCGGCCCACCGCGCCTCAGCGTGGCAGCTGCCCCTCCCGGTTGATCTCGGTCACCCGGGCCCGCAGCACCACCCCCGGTGGCGCGGGCCGCACCACCTCCGGCGGACAGTCCCACTCGGGCCCGCCGCCCGGCGGCCTCAGCTGTACGTACGGCCCGACCCGGCCCATCACCCTGCCGACCCGCCCGTCCCGCTCGTCCACCGCGAACGACCCCGGCTCGGGCGTACACGACTCAAGTCCCTCACCCGTCATGACCGCTCTCCTTCTCCGCCAGCACCTCGCACAGCCGCAACGCGGTGTCGATGTTGCAGCGGCCCAGGTCCACCAACGGCGTCGGCTCGTTGCCCGCGCACGAGACGGGATCGATCCGCAGCGACGGCAGCTTCAGTCCGAACTCCGCGAGCCCTTCCTTCAGCTGCGCCACCGCGTCCTCCGCCGTCCGCACTCTGTCCGCCGCCGCCCTGCGCCGCTCCGTCGCTTCCATGGTGCACACCTTCCACTCTGAGTAATGGGAATGCATACCCAGCGTGTCCAACGCGCCGCTAGCCTGGAAGAGGCGCGGTTCCAACAACCGCACGAGTGCCATCGGGAGTTGCCTTGCCTGGTCCGAAAGAACTCGACCCTTCTTCGTCACCGAGGGCTCTGCTGGGGGCGGAGTTACGCCACCGGAGAGAGGCGGCCGGTCTCTCCCAGACCGAGCTGGGGGCCCCGCTCTTCGTCAGCGGCTCGTTCATCGGTCAGCTGGAGTCCGGCGTCCGCCGCATGCAGATGGACCAGGCCGTGAAGCTGGACGAGATCCTCGACACGGGCGGCTTCTTCACCCGCAACTGCGCGGCCCTGAAGAAGTCGAAGTACCCGGACCACTTCGCGGAGGCGGCGGAGGCGGAGGCCCGGGCGGAGGTCATCAAGCAGTACTCCCCTCAGCTGATCCCGGGGCTGCTTCAGACCGAGGCGTACGCGCGGGCGGTGTTCCACGCCTACCAGCCGACCGCCGTCGACAGCGTCATCCACGACTTGGTCGTCGGTCGGCTGGAGCGGACGCAGCTGCTGGCCCATCCAACGAAGCCCTTGTTGTGGGCCGTCCTCGACGAGGCAACGCTGCGGCGCACGGTGGGCGGCCCCGCCGTGATGGCGGAAGCTCTTCGGCACCTCGCGACACTGATCAGGCAGCGGCGGGTCATCGTGCAGGTGCTGCCGTTCTCGGCCGGGGCGCATGCTGCCCTGACCGGCCCGCTCAAGCTCATGGCCTTCGCCGACGAACCGCCCCTGGCCTACGTCGACGGCCTGGGCGTCGGGCAGTTGAAGGACGATCCGGCCACTGTTCGCCAGTACGAACTGACCTACGATCTCCTCGTGGCCAGCGCACTCTCACCGGCCGCATCTCTGGACTGGATCGAGTCGGCGGCAAAGGAATACGACGATGAAGCTCAGCAGCTCTGACTACGACCTGTCGACGGCGACCTGGCAGAAGTCGTCGTACAGCGGCGGCGACGGCGGCAACTGTGTAGAGGTCGCCACCTGGCACAAGTCGTCCTACAGCGGAGGCAGCGGGGGCAACTGCCTCGAAGTCGGCACCTGGCGCAAGTCCACCCACAGCGGCGGCGACGGCGGTGACTGCCTCGAAGTCCTCGACGGCGTCCCCGACCTCGTCCCCGTCCGCGACTCCAAGGTCACCGACGGCCCCGCCCTCCTCTTCCGTACCGCCGCCTGGAGCTCCTTCATCGCGGACCTCAAGCAGGGCTGAAGCGGGCCCAAGCGGACGCGGGGCCTCCCCTGGGAGCGCTCTCAGCCCTGTGGGTGCCCGGCGCTAGGCTGTAGGCGAGACGGCGACCGCGTGTCGCCGCTGCCCCGTCGACGAGGAGCGACCGCCTTGCCCGAGCAGTCTCCCGGGTCCCGGCCCACCCTGGAAGCCGTCGCGGCGCGTGCGGGGGTTTCCCGGGCCACCGCCTCGCGGGTCGTCAACGGGGGCGACGGCGTCCGCAAGCCCCTGGTGGACAAGGTGCTCCGGGCGGTCGAGGAGCTCGGGTACATCCCGAACCACGCCGCGCGGACCCTCGTCACGCGTCGGACCGGGGCCGTGGCGGTCGTCATCGCGGAGCCGGAGACGCGGTTCTTCTCGGACCCCTTCTTCTCGCAGCAGATCAGGGGCATCAGCAAGGAGCTCACCGCCCACGACACCCAGCTCGTCCTGCTGCTGGTGGAGGGGCCCGGGGACTTCGACCGGATCGCCCGGTATCTGTCCGGCGGGCACGTGGACGGGGCGCTCGCGTTCTCGCTGCACACCGACGACCCGGTGCCCGCGATCACCCGGCGGGCCGGCATCCCGGCGGTGTACGGCGGGCGACCCGGCTGGACCGCCGACCCGGGTGACCAGGCCGTCCCGTATGTCGACGCGGACAACCGGGGCGGGGCGCGGCTGGCCGTGCGGTATCTGAAGGACCTCGGGCGGGAGCGCATCGCGCACATCGGCGGGCCCGCCGACCAGACCTCGGCGATGGACCGGCTGGACGGTTATCGGGACGTGCTGCTGGACGTGGACCCGACGCTCGTCGCCGAGGGGGCGTTCACCGTGGAGAGCGGGGCGCGGGCGATGGCCGAGCTGCTGGAGAGGCGGCCCGACCTGGACGCGGTGTTCGTCGCCAACGACCTGATGGCCTCCGGCGCGTTGCGGGTGCTGCGCGAGCGCGGGATCTCGGTGCCGGAGCAGGTGGCGCTGGTGGGGTTCGACGACATGGAATCGGTTGCCGAGCAGACCGATCCACCGCTGACCACCGTCAGCCAGGAGATCGAGGCGCAGGGGCGGCTGATGGCCCGGCTGCTGCTGCGCGCGCTGGACCGGGACCGTACGGGCAGCGGCGATGTCCCCGAGTCGGTGATCACACCGACCACGCTCGTGCGACGGGCCTCCGCCTGAGGAGCCGGAGACCCGCCGCACCTGCTTCCGTTCCGTACGGGCCAAGGGCCCTACGGGTTGCCCGTACCGCTTACTCGTACGGAATCCTCAGCACCGCCGCTTCCGTCCCCGTCTGAACCTGCGACGTGTCGTTGCCGAGCGCGTTCCAGATCTCCAGGCGGACCGTGCCGCCCCTGAGGTCGCCCAGGCTGCCCGTGACGGCCTGGGTGCCGACCGCCTGGGTGTACTCCTCCCAGCCCGCGACCGGGTCGGTCGCGAAGTAGCGGAAGGTCTCCACCCGGTCGAACGTGCCGTCGCCGGTCAGGTCGTAGCTGACCCGGACCTGCGGGGCGAGCCCGACCGTCGTGCCCGCGTCGACCCGGAGGCGGAAGGACGTGGCGGCCCCGCCGGCGAGTTCGCCGTCGACGTTCTTGATCTCGTAGGCCGTGGGGCGGTACGGCGTGCCGTCCCGGTTGACGCCGCCGGCCGAGGCCAGGGTGTCCGCGCCCGCCGGGTCGGTGGTGGCGGTGGTGAGGATGCCGCCGGTCTTGAGCCGGAAGGTGTTGCCGGTGGACGGGCCGGGCTCCCCCGGGTCCGGGTCTCCGCCGCCGGGGCCCGTGCTCGTGGCCGTGGAGCGGGCCGGTACGGACAGGGTCTTGCCGTCGGAGAAGGTCACCGTACGTGCGGAGGAGCTGTGGTTGTGCGCGGTGTAGGTGCGGGTGCCGTCCTTCGAGAAGACGGCGGAGGTGGGCAGGTCGCCGCTGACGGTCATGTCCGGGGCGCCGACCGTGTTCAGGGTGTTGATCCAGTGGTAGGTGTGCGCCTTGGACTCACCCGCCTCCGGTGCGTAGTTCCCGTTCGCGGCGTCCCACTTGGCCTTCGCCGCGGCCGGGTCGGACAGTGCCTCGAACTCCCAGAGCAGGTCACGCCACTCCTGGGCCGGGCCGCCGTTGTTCCGTTCCATCTCGGCGATGTTCCGCTTGATCGCCGCCTTCTCGCGGGCCAGGTGCAGTGAACCACCGGTGACCGGAAGGACGTTGATGCCGTGGATCTCCTCCGGGTTCGCGGTCCACCAGGTGGCGTAAGCGCCGCCGCTGCCCCAGACCATGCCGACGGTGTCGTGGCCGAAGGAGGCGGGGAAGACCTCCTGCGAGGCGTCGAACCAGTACTGGGTGATCGCCTCCGACTCCGTCGTCAGCAGGTAGCTGCCGAGGTCGCGCAGGGCGGTGTCGCCGGTCGCCGCGCCCCAGAGGACGAGTCCCGCGCTGAGGTTGATGGACTCCGACGAGGACTCCTGGTTGTTGCCCGCCGCGAAGCCCTGGTGGCCGGAGGCCCAGCTGTGGCCCGCGTACACGTCGAAGCCGCGCAGGAAGGGGTAGGCGGCGTCGGTGCGGCTGGGGTTGGCGGTGTCGCGGATCAGGTGCTTGATCATCGTGCCCCAGGCCGAGTCGGCGACCCAGGCCTGGTCGTACTGGGCGATGATCGCCGCCGCGTAGACGTAGTAGCTGTAGTGGAAGTGGTGGTCGTTGAGCTCGGTGTCGCTGCCGTACGAGGCCGGGTAGCCGGTGAGGGTCTTCCAGTCCTTGTCGTAGCTGAACTCGCTGGCCCCGCCCGCCGTGAACCACTCCTGGAGTCGGCCCTTCATCAGGCCGAGGAGCTTGTCGCGGGTGGCGGTCTCGCCGATCTGGTCGGCGACGGGCACCAGCTGGGCGAGACGGCCGAGCGCCTTGCCGGTCCAGTAGGTGTCCGTGGCCCCCGAGAACGGGTCGGACGCGTTCGCGACCTCGTTGAGGTACCCGGTCAGCCGCGCCGTGTCGACACCGCTGGTCGCGGGCAGCGCGGGCACCACGCCGCTGCTGCGCTGGCTGGTGGTGAAGGAGGCGGACTCGCGCACCTTCATCGTGCCGCGCGGCGACACGTACGTGTACGGGGTCAGCGCGTCGGTGGTGTGCAGCCACTGGTGGCGGTAGAGGGCCTGGAGCGTGCCGCGCTCGGTGCCCTCCTCGGCCTCGGTGGTGAGCGTGTAGGTCGCCCGCACGTCGCCGCCGGTGGACTGCCACGCCACCCGGGAGCCGGTGACGAAACTGAACGCGTACTTCCGGTAGGTGGCGAGCGCGTCGGTGGAGGGCAGGACCGCGAGCGAGAAGTAGTCCTTCCCGCCGAGACCCGCGGTGATCGTGGAGCCGGAGATGTTCCAGTCGCTGCCGGTCGGGGCGAAGAGGGCGTAGTGGTGACCGGCGACCGTGATGCCGAGGACGTTGCCCTGGTCGGAGAAGACCGTGGGCGCGGAGGCGGTCGTGACGCGGGCGTCGCCGCCGGAGCCCTTGGCGTATACGAAGGGCATGCCGTGCCCGATGGTGGCCCGGAAGGTGCGGGAGCCGTCCGCCCAGTAGGGCGTCACCGTCCAGTCGGACCAGTCGTCGGCCTTGGTGTCGGGCGAGTTCAGGCCGCTCAGGCCGACGGTGAGGTCGGCTTTGTGGGCGTACTCGTACTGCCTGCCGTCGCCGACGATCGCGGGGGTGGTCGGGTAGCCGACCTCCAGTCCGCCGGAGGTCGCCTGGTAGGTGAGCGGGTGGCCGTACATGGGGGTGGAGTACGGGTTGTCGCCGTAGCGCTGGAAGGCGAGCGAGGACCACCAGTCGTTGGTCGGGACCGGCTTGTCCTTCGCGGCCGCGGTGACCTTGGGGGTGACGGGCGCCCCGGTGTTGGTCGTCGGGCCCGAGGTGCCGGCGGGGCGGGAGTCGGTGTAGCTGCCGGAACCGGCGGGGATGGTGGCGGCCGCCGCGGGGGAGGCGGCGGGGCCCAGGCCCACGGCGGCCACGGCGACGGCGAGGAGTGCCGCCGCAGCGGGTCTGGTGGTGATTCTGGGAGCGCCTCTGGAGGCGAGTCCGGAGAGGGAGGTTCGCACGAGCAGCACCTCGATCATGGGGGGGCGAAGAGCGCCTTCGAGAGCGCTCTCAAGTGCCAAGGAACGTAAAACTCCTGAAACGTGAGTGTCAAGAGAACGCACACGCTTGGCAGTTGGGCGTCGATTGGGCGGGACGCCAAGCCGTTATGTGTTCGAGTCTTGACGGAGCGAGGGCGGTGGGGGACGCTCCAGATCAGGTTTTGAGAGCGCTCTCAAGGCGCTCGGTTCATCCCGAAGCCAAGGGAGGCTTCCCATGCCCATCGCCCGAGCCGCCAAGAGAGCCACTGCCCGCCTCGGCGCGGTCGTCCTCGCCGGGGCGCTCCTCGCCGCCTGCGGGTCCAGCGACTCGCCGGACTCCGCCGACGGCGCGGGCGGAAAGGTCACGCTCACCGTCGACCTCTTCGGATCGTTCGGCTTCAAGGAGGCCGGGCTGTACGAGGAGTACGAGAAGCTCAACCCGGGCGTGAAGATCAAGCAGAGCGACACCCAGGACGAGGCGGACTACTGGAAGTCGCTCCAGACCCGCCTCGCGGGCGGCGGCGGTCTCGCGGACGTGCAGGGCGTCGAGGTGGGCCGGATCGCCTCCGTCACCCAGCAGCAGTCCGACAAGTTCCAGGACCTGAAGGAGTTCGGGGCCGACCGGCTCAAGGGCGAGTTCGCCGAGGCCAAGTGGTCGGCGGCGACCACGAAGGACGGCAAGATCCTCGGCCTCGGCACGGACGTCGGCCCCGAGGCGATGTGCTACCGCACCGACCTCTTCGAGCAGGCCGGGCTGCCCACGGACCGCGAGGAGCTCGCGAAGAGGTGGGCCACCTGGGACGGCTACCTGGAGCTGGGCAAGGAGTACAAGAAGAAGGCCCCCGCCAAGAGCGCCTGGCTGGACAGTGTCGGCTCGCTCTACGGAATCATGATCGGCCAGGAGGAGGAGCGGTACTACGACGCTTCCGGCGAGCTGATCTACGACAGGAACCCGGCGGTCAAGGAGGCCTGGGACACCTCGGTGGAGGCGGCCGAGGCGGGCCTGAGCGCCAAGCTCGACCAGTGGTCCCCGCAGTGGAACCAGGCGTTCTCGGCCGGTTCGTTCGCCACGATCCCCTGCCCTGCCTGGATGCTCGGCTACGTCAAGGGCCAGGCCGGTGACGGCGGCAAGGGCAAGTGGGACATCGCCAAGCTGCCCGGCGGCGCGGGCAACTGGGGCGGCTCGTACCTGTCGATCCCGCGTGCGGCCAAGCACAAGAAGGAGGCGTACGCGCTCATCAAGTGGCTGACCGCCCCCGAGCAGCAGGCGAAGGTCTTCCAGAAGCAGGGCAACTTCCCGTCCTCGACGGGCGCCATCGAGACGATCGCGGACGCGAAGGACGAGTACTTCTCGGGCGCTCCGATCGGCCGGATCTTCGGTGACGCGGCGAAGGAGTCCCCGGTACAGGTGCTGGGTGTGCACGACCAGAACGTGATGCAGCAGATCACGAACGCGCTGAGCGAGGTCGAGCGCAAGGGAGTCTCGTCGGACAAGGCGTGGCAGACGGCGAGGAAGGGTGTGGACAACGTGATCGGCTGACGCCGAGACGCGCTGCCCCTCCTCTTCCCTCCTCCCTGGGGCCGGTCCACCCGGTGCGCACCACGGTGGCCCGGCCCCACCCCCGTAACTCGTCGCCCCTCCCCCTCCCCCTCACCCTTCCTCTTCCTCCCCTCCCGACCCCGAAGGGCCGCACCGTGTCCCTCACCGCCACCGCGAAGGCCGGGCCCCCCAGCCCCGCCGGAACCGGGCCCGGTCCCGACGACGGACGGGCCGCCACGCTCCGGCGTACCTGGCGCAAGGCATCCCCGTACGCCTACATCGCCCCCTTCTTCACCCTGTTCCTCGCTTTCGGGCTCTTCCCCCTCCTCTACACCGCGTTCGTCTCCCTCTACCGGGTCGAGCTCCAGACGAGCGGCGAGATGGAGTGGCGGGGGATCGCCAACTACACGGCGCTGTTCACCGACGAGTACTTCTGGATCTCGCTGCGCAACACATTCACCATCGGCGTGCTGTCGACGGTCCCGCAGCTGGCGATGGCGCTGGGTCTGGCCCACCTGCTCAACTACAAACTCCGCGGCCGGACGTTCATCAGGACCGCGATCCTGCTCCCGTACGCGACGTCCGTCGCCGCCGCCACACTCGTCTTCGCGCAGCTCTTCGGCAGGGACTTCGGGCTGATCAACTACGCGATCGGGCTGGTCGGCCTCGACCCGGTGGACTGGCAGACGGGCACGGTCGCCTCGCAGATCGCGGTGTCCAGCATCGTGGTCTGGCGGTGGACGGGGTACAACGCGCTGATCTACCTGGCGGGCATGCAGTCGATCCCGCACGAGCTGTACGAGGCGGCGGAGATGGACGGGGCCTCGCGCTGGCGCCAGTTCATCCACGTAACGCTTCCCGGCCTCCGCCCCACGATCATCTTCACCGTGATCATCTCCACGATCGGGGCCACTCAGCTCTTCGGTGAGCCGCTGCTGTTCGAGGGGTCGATCTCGGGCGGGATCTCCCACCAGTACCAGACGCTCGGCCTGTACATGTACGAACAGGGCTGGGGCTTCTTCCACCTGGGCCGGGCCGCGGCCATCGCCTGGGTGATGTTCGTCCTGATCGTGGTGCTCGTCGGGGCCAACGCCCTGATCGCGCGCCGCCGCGCACGCAAGGAGGCCGGCCGATGACCGCGCTCGCCGCACCGCCGACCGCCCCGGAAGCGGGCCGCCCGCCGCAGGACCCGCCGCCCGGTGGGCGGGGACGCAGGCGGGGACGTAAGGGAGGCGCGGGCCGCACGATGAAGGGCGGCTGGCTCTCCTACCTCATCCTCGGCTTCGCCCTCCTGATCTCGGCGTTCCCCTTCTACTGGACGATCGTCACGGCCAGCCGCTCCAACGCCGACATGGCGAAGGTGCCGCCGAGCCTGCTGCCCGGCCCGAACCTGATCAGGAACTTCGAGCAGGTCCTCGAAGAGGCGGACATCGGCAAGGCGCTGCTGAACTCGCTGATCGTGTCGAGTTCGATCACCATCGGCACGGTGCTGTGCTGCACACTGGCCGGATTCGCCTTCGCCAAGCTGAAGTTCAAGGGCCGGGGCGCGCTGCTGACGCTGACGATCGGGACGATGATGATCCCGCCGCAGCTGGGCGTGATCCCCCTCTTCATGCTGATCGCGAAGCTGGAGTGGGTGAACCAGCTCCAGGCGGTGATCCTGCCGGGCCTGGTCTCGGCGTTCGGGGTCTTCTTCATGCGCCAGTACCTGGTGCAGTCGCTGCCGGACGAGCTGATCGAGGCAGCGCGGGTGGACGGAGCCTCGACGGCCCGGATCTTCTGGTCGATCGTGATCCCGATCGCGCGGCCGGGGATGGCGGTGCTCGGGATGCTCACGTTCATGACGGCGTGGAACGACTTCTTCTGGCCGATCATCGCGCTGTCCTCACAGGAGCCGACGGTGCAGGTCGCGCTGCGGCAGCTCGGCGGCGGTTACGTCAACGACCAGTCGGTGATCATGGCAGGCACGCTGCTGGGCACGCTGCCGGTGCTGCTGGTGTTCGGCCTGCTGGGCCGACAGATCGTGGGCGGGATCATGCAGGGCGCGGTGAAGGGCTGACGGGGGCGGCGCCCGCCCAAGTCCGCAGGCAGGACGCGCCGCCCCGTCCCCGCCCCCACCTCCCCTTCCCCTCCCTCCCCTCTGTCCCCATCTCCACTTCCTCACCTCCCTCCCCCCTCACCTCTGGAGTGTCAGTCTCATGACCGCTGTCGATGCCCGCCCGGCGACCGCCACGCATGACGCCGCGGGACTCCGCTTCCCCACCGCATTCCGCTGGGGGACGGCCACCGCCGCCTACCAGATCGAGGGCGGTGCCACGGAGGGCGGCCGTACGCCGTCCATCTGGGACACGTTCAGCCGGACGCCCGGCAAGGTGCGCAACGGCGACACCGGCGACACGGCCGCCGACCATCTGCACCGGATGCCGGACGACGTACGGCTGATGAAGGAACTCGGCGTCACGGACTACCGGTTCTCCGTCTCCTGGCCCCGCGTCCAGCCGACCGGCCGGGGCCCGGCGGTGGAACGCGGCCTGGACTTCTACCGCCGCCTGGTGGACGAGCTGCTGGCGGCCGGGATCAGACCGGTGGCCACGCTCTACCACTGGGACCTGCCGCAGGAGCTGGAGGACGCGGGCGGCTGGCCGGAGCGGGACACGGCGCACCGGTTCGCGGAGTACGCGGGTCTGGTGGCGGGGGCGCTGGGCGACCGGGTGACGACCTGGACGACGCTCAACGAGCCCTGGTGCGCGGCGTTTCTCGGGTACGGGAACGGGGTCCACGCCCCCGGCCGGACCAGCGACCTCGCGGCCCTGCGCGCCGCCCATCACCTGAACCTGGCGCACGGCGCGGGCGCGAGGGTCCTGCGCGACCGCCTCCCGGCGACGGCCGAGATCTCGTTGACCCTGAACCTCCACGCCCTGCGTCCGCTGACGGACACGGAGGCGGACCGGGACGCGGTGCGCCGGATCGACGCGGTGGCGAACCGGATCTTCCTGGAGCCGGTGTTCCACGGGCGGCTGCCGCAGGACCTGGTGGAGGACACGGCGGCGGTGACGGACTGGTCGTTCGTACGGGACGGGGACCTGGAGGTCACGTCGACCCCGGTCGACTCGCTGGGCATCAACTACTACTCCCCGAGCGTGGTTTCGGCGGGGCGGTCGGAGTCTCCCTCTCCCTGGGCGGGCGCGGAGGAACATGTGGCGTTCACCCCGGCCCCCGGCCCCCGCACCGCGATGGACTGGCCGGTGGACGCGAACGGCCTGCACGAGCTCCTGACCCGCCTCCGCGACGAACTCCCGGACCTGCCGCTCCTGGTGACGGAGAACGGCGCCGCGTACGACGACTACGCCGACCCGGAAGGCCGGGTCCACGACCCGGAGCGGGTGGCGTATCTGGAGGCGCATCTGACGGCGGTGCACCGGGCGATCGCGGACGGGGTGGACGTACGCGGGTACTTCCTCTGGTCGCTGCTGGACAACTTCGAGTGGGCGTATGGCTACAGCAAGCGCTTCGGCATCGTCCACGTCGACTTCGCCTCCCAGCGCCGCACGGCGAAGGACAGCGCGCGATGGTACGCGGAGGTGATCGCGCGGGGCGGGCTGGAACGGGGGTAACTGCCGGGCGGGGGCTGGTGGAAGGCTGAGTGGCATGAGATTCCCCGCCGAAGCCCGCCGCGACGTCCATGTCCGCTACACCCGGCCGAGCTGCATGGGCGGGTTCGCCTGGTTCACCGTCGACTTCGAGCCCCTGCCGGACGGGCGCCTCGGATTCGCGTTCGTCAATCCGCTCGGGCCCGAGGACATCGACGCGGAGTGCGCGCAGGCGGTGAGCGACGGGATTCTTCTGTGGCTGATCGGAGCGGCCCGGAACGAAGTCGTCTTCGACCGACCGCCCCTCCCTTCTACGGAGGAGCTCAACGCCGGAGTTCCCGTCCGCGCCGATGCCGGCCCCGGGCTGATCGCCCTCCGCGCGGTTCTTCGGCACTCGCGACTGCACGAAGTCGACTCCCTGCCCTGGGCCCATGTACGCGCGGGATGGCGGGCAGCCGACAAGGCGTTGCGCGATGGCGAGGCGGCCGACGACCCGATGGACCGGGCACCGTAGGGCCGCGCAGGACCACGCGGAGTCGCACAGGACCGCTACAAGGCGCGCCTGCCGTCGACGGTCAGTCGGTCGCGCGGCGACCGCGTGCGCCTGGCCGGGCCGGGCCCGGGCATAGGCGCCGACGGTCCGCGTTCAGCGGGCCGCTACACGATGCGGTCCGCTGCACGATGCGGTCCGCTGCGCGATGAGGGCTCGAAACGAACACCCGGTGGCTCACCCCGCCCACCGCCCCGTGAGGAACGTCAGCGCGACCAGTGTGGTCAGCGGGGCGGCCACGCACAGGTACGCCGTCCTGAACCAGGGGCGGCGCAGGCTCAGGGACGCCAGGCCGATCCACAACGGCCACCACAGCAGGGTCGCGCGGGGGATGGACGTGTACCAGTACGACGTTCCCAGCGCCCACAGGCTCAGCGCGACGTACACCGCCTCCGGCCAGCGGCGATACCGTACGAGCAACGCGACCAGGGCCAGACCCACCAGCATCGCCGCCAACTCCGCCTGGAACATCGCCGCGTAGCCGGTCGTGTGTACGCCGTCGAACGCCGCGTGCCACGTGTTCGCCCACGCCTCCCAAGGGGCGTGGAAGGTCCGGTACCAGCCGCGTTCCTGGGCGTGTTTCCACGCCATCCAGTCGCCCGTGTGCGCGTACAGGTACCAGCTGTACGCGGCCGGGGGCAGCGCCGGAAGCAGCGTCCAGCCCGCCGCCCGCCAGTCCCGGCGAGTCCGGGCGGACAGCACGAAGAGCAAGGCGACGGCGGCGGCGAGGAACAGGCCGCTGACGCGCACGGTCGTCGCCAGCGCCACCAGAACGGCCGCGAGAGCCCACCGGTGCCGCAGCGCGGCGAGCCAGGCGGGCAGGGCGAAGGCGAGGAACAGCGCCTCCGTGTACCCGGCGGCCAGGAACACCGCGCAGGGAGAGAGCAGGAAGAGGACGACCGTACGGTGGTCGGCCCCGCCCTCCGGCAGGTACGCCCGCGCGATACGGGCCAGGGCCAGCACGGCCACCGCCCCCGCGACGAACGAGATCAGCAGCCCGGCCGCCGTCCAGTCGGGGACCACGGTGTGCACGGCACGCAGGAGCAGCGGGTACCCGGGGAAGAACGCCTCCCGGTTGTCCCAGCCGCTCACCCAGGGGCCCGCGCCGGAGGGGAAGTAGCCGTCGCGCGCTATGTGGAGGTAGTGGTTCGCGTCCCACTGCTGGAAGGGGGCGAGGACCGGGGCCGCCTCCCGGTCGCCCGGGCGGGCGGGGAACAGCCAGCGGGCGAAGTGGGCCGTGATCCCCAGGGATATTCGGGTCAGGAGGTAGAACCACAGCACCCTGCGGTCGGACGGGCTCAGGCGGGCGGACAGCCTGCGGAATCGGTCGGTCCAGGGGGGTCGGCTCGGCACAACGGACGCACGGGGAGGGCGAGGGGAAGAGGGAGGGGAAGGGGAAGGTCGCAGGCCCGGCGAGAGGATGGACATCGAGCACCTTTCGGACGCACCTCGGCGTGCAGGATCGCCCGGTGAGTCCGCCGGGGCACAGGAAGGAAGAAGGTCAGCGCTTACGGGAAGAGGTCACGGGGCGCCGGGGCCCCGAAGGTCACAGGGGTCACGGAGGAAGCGTCGCTGCCTCCCCCGTCGCCGCCTCCCCCGTCGACGTCGGCGTGGACGTCGACGAAGCCGACGCAGGTGGCCGCGTCGTCGGCACGCCCCCCTGCGTCGCGGGCCCACCCTCCGAACCCGTCGTCGCCCCCGGCACCGTATTGCTGGGCACCGGTGGTGGCGGCTCGGTCGGTTGACGGTCGGACGGTACGGGTGACGGGTAGCTGGGCGACGGGCTCGTGGCGGGGGCGACCGGGGCGGGCCGCGTCGGCAGCAGGCCCGCGGCGGCCGCGCCGCCCCCGCCGACGACCAGGCACACCCCGACCGCCAGCGCGGCCATCCGGCGTCGCTGCGCCCGCATGCCGCGCTCGGTGATACCGGACGCCGGGGCCGCGTCGGAGCGAGCCCGCCCGAAGTCCCCCGCCTGCCGGAACAGCGATCGCAACGGGTCTTCGGACCCCTCGGCCCCCACGGGGTCCCGTGGTTCAGACATCAGGAGCCTCCTCCAGGCGGGGGTCCTGCAAACGGACGGCGAGCGCCGCCCGTCCGCGAACCAGATGCGTCTTGATCGTGCTGCCGGAAAGCCCGGTCTCCCTGGCGATCTGCTCGACCGTGAGGTCGCACAGGTAGTGCAGGGTCAGCGTGCGCCGCTGCTGCGCGGGCAGCTCACGGAGGGCGTCGACCAGCACCACATGCTCCGGGTCCGGCGGCGCCACGTGCTCCGGCACACCGCTCCCCCGGCCCCAGGCGTCCGCCGACCGCCGCCGGAAACGCCAACGGCTCACCGCCAGACGCCACGCGACCGTACGGATCCACGCCTCGGGCTGCCCGTCACGCTCCAGCCGCCCGCGCCGGACCCACGCCTTGACGAACGCTTCCTGCACGACGTCCTGCGCCTCCTGGAGGTCGCCGGTCATCACGTACAGCTGGCCCGTGAGACGCGCGACCGCCTGGGCGTAGAACTCTTCGAACTCCTCGACGGTCAAATGTCGCTCCCGGGTCTTTCGCTTCACCGGGTATACGCCCGTCGCAGGTCATCCGGTCGACACCGCCCACGAAGATTCGAGAGTGATCGGCGTCACGGAACCCGCATGCACGCCCACGAGCCGGGATCGAGAGGGATCAGTTGCCCGTACACCCCACTTTCCTGAGGCACAGAAGCCGGGAGTGCGAGAAAACTTGCCTTGATGACTAACTTTCCTCGAACAGAAAACTTAGCCATCAAGGCAAGTTTTCCTGGGGCAGCACATGCGGCCATGCGACTATAAGTGCATGACGGTCGACGAGCTGACCCAAGATGCCCTCTTTGAACAGGGTGTGGCCCGGCTGGCCGAGCTTCTCGGCCCCTCATGGCGGATCGACCGCCGCCCGGACGGCAAAGAGACGCACCGCAGTGGCAGCGACATCATCATGACCGTGCAAGGTGAGGGCGAGAGTTCCTACGGGCAGCTTCTGGTCGATGTGAAGCTCACCGGCGTGTCACCTCGCATGGTGGAAGAGGTCCTCCTGACCAAGCTGGATCTGCTGCAACAGCTCAACCACTACACGACCTTGCTGGTCATGGCTCCCTGGCTCTCGCGCCAGACCCAGAAGCTTCTGCGCAGACACGACATCAGCTACCTGGACCTGATGGGCAACGTGTCCCTACGCATCCCCCGGCCTGCCGTCGTCATCTACACCGAAGGGGCCACCCGGGCCCCACAGGCGCTGGCCAAGGAGCCGGGCAGGACCACACTGGCCGGACCGAAAGCGGGCAGGCTGGTACGACTCCTCACGGACGTGTACCCCCCGTACCGCGCGGGCGAGCTCGCCCAAGCCTCGGGGCTGAGTCTCGGCTACGTCTCGCGGCTCCTGGACGCGCTGGAGGATCAGCTCCTCATCCGCCGGGACGGGCGAGTCATCACGTTCGTCGACTGGCCGAACCTGCTGCGGAGCCGCGCCGAGCGAGAGACGCTTCTCCGTAAGGGCTCGTACGTCGGCCTGCTGGCGCCGAACGGCATCCCCTCCGTGGTCGAACGCATCCGGCGCCTCCCGCCTTCGGGGCTCGACAAGATCGCGGTCACCGGCACCCATGCCGCTCACACCGTGGCCCCGCTCTCCGCGGGCGGGCAGCTCATGGTGTACGTCTCCCCCCTCCTGGACGAAGACGACCTCGGCGACGAACTCGGCCTCCTCCCGGTCGACGAGAACGCGGACGTCCTGCTGCTTCAGGCACGCGACCGGTCCGTCTTCGAACGCACCGAGACCGTGGAGGGCATTCCGCACGTGGCACTGAGCCAGGTCGCCCTGGACTGCCTGGCCGGGCCGGGCCGCATGCCTGCCGAAGGGGAGGCCGTCATCGAGTACATGAAGGGCCACCAGGACCTCTGGCGGATTTCCGGCATTCACGACCTGCTGACAACGCCTCAGCTCTAGGATTGCGCCACTGGCACTTTCACGGAGAGCATGAGGCACGGTGGCCAAGTTCCCTGACGACGTCGACCCCCGTCAGCTCACGGTCGTGGCCCGGCGTGTCCTCCTGGACGGACTCAGCGCACTGCGGGACCACCTTCCAGCACTGACCGTCGTCGGCGCCCAAGCCGTCCACCTCCGCTCTCCCGACGCGGCGATCAGCAACGCCCCCTTCACCTCGGACGGGGACCTCAGCATCGACCCGATGCTGTTGGGCGACCGCCCGCACCTGGACGCATCCCTCCGGGCAGCCGGGTTCGGCTTGAAGAACGACCATCAGCCCGGACTCTGGGAGCGCCCCGAAACCATCGGAGACAAGGTGGTCCCCGTCGAACTGGACCTGCTCGTCCCTCGGCAGCTCTCTCCGAAGAACGGAAAACGCAGCGCCAAGGTCCCTCCGCACGGCACCATGTCCGCACGGTGGATCGACGGCCTGGAGGTCGCCGCGGTGGACCGCTCTCCCCTGCTAGTCGCCAGCCTCGACACAGAGGACCCCCGCAGCATCGTCGTGAACGTCGCAGGCCCCACAGCGCTCCTGGTCGCCAAAGCCTTCAAGATCAGCGATCGTCTGAGCGAGGCGGACAAACGCCCCGACCGGCTGACCGACAAAGACGCCGGTGACGTGCTGCGCATCATGATGACCGCCTCACCCCGTCACATCGCCTCCCGGTTCGTCGAACTCCAGAAAGACGCCCGGATCGGCAACACGGCGACAGAGGGCCTCGAAAAGCTTCACGCCCTCTTCGGCGCCGCCGCCACCCCCGGCGTCGACATGGCTGTCCGCGCCTTGAGCGGAGACGTACCGGAGCAGCGCATTCGCACCCTCGCACCCGCCTATGTCAGCCGCTTGCGATAGCGCCCGTGCGGTCGCCGTCTGTTGAGAGCCGCCCCGGCACGGGCGCCCCTCACTCCCCCAACCTCTTCTCCAACAACGTCACCCCGTACGTCCGCCCCCCGTCGCCGTTCTTCCCCGCCTGCTCGCCGACCACCACGTACCCCGCGTCCTCGTAGTAGCGGCGGAGCCGGTCGTTGGACGTCAGGCAGTCGAGCCGGCACAGCTCCCGCCCGTACGCGGCGATCCGGCGCTCGGCCTCGGCCAACAGCGCGCGGCCCGCGCCGGGCGGGGCGGTCCGGCGGTCGGTCATCAGACGGTGGACGTAGCCCGCGACCGGCGGCTGCACGCCCCAGGCGGGCTCGTCGTCCCACCACAGCTCCCAGGCCCCGGCGCTCGGCCCGTCCGGCCCGAGGGTGGCGATCCACACCTCGCCCGCCCGCAGCCTCGCCCTGAAGTGATCGGCACCCAGATCGCCGGGCTTCCACTGCTCGATCCCGTGCGCGATCTGCCAGCGCGCGGCGGCATCCCGGAGGCGTACGAGCTCGGTCAGGTCACTCTCGGTCTCCTGCGCCCGGCGGAACGACAGGGTTGCGGGTATCAAGCTGGTGTTCGTCATACGGAGATGCTGCCGTACGCCGCGAGGCCACCGGTCGGCGGACCGGACCGCCCGAAGCTCAAGCCGTGAGATCCGAGCGCTCTTAACAAGGATTGGGTGGATGGGTCAGTTCTCCCACCCACCCACCCTGGCAGCGAAGTTGACCGTTTGTGACCGACTTGCGACGCACGGTCGCCAGGCTCTAGCGTGCGGAAGGACCAGACACAAGAAAAGACGACCCCCGCCGGTGCTGAGAACACCGAACAGGGGTCTGACCAACGAAGACCACATCACAGAAAAGACCTCCGTGGCTGACAACTACCTTAGTGCTGCCCCTACCACGCCGCACTCACCCCCGCACCCCATGGCCAACCCCGGCTACGGCAAGCGCTGCGCCCCCGGCGAACGACCGCGCACCGAAGGCGACTTCGCCCACCTCCTCCCCCGCGACGCCGCCGTCGCCGCGTACATCGACCGGCTGCCCGACGGCTCCGACATCTCCGTGAAGACGCTGGCCAAGCACCTCCCGTACGGGCAGTGCGCCCTGGGCACCACCCTCAACCGGCTCCAGGCCGCCGGGCATCTGCGGCGCGGCAGCGAGTGCGTGATCACCGACAGGCAGATGTTTCTGGGTCACCCGGACCTTCTTCTCCCGTACCGCCCGCGAGGACGCGTGGTGGAGCGCCTTCATCCGGGGCGACGTCCCGCCGGACGAACCCCGACGGCCCACCCGCTCCCGGGCGTTCATCCTGCTGGCCGCCCTGGGGCGTACGGCCCCGACGCTGACGCTGTCCGCCGCCGACTGCCTGCACCTGGAACCCCAGGTCGGCGAGTGGTTCGCCCGGGGCGCGACGGAGGCCGAGCTGCTGCACGCCCTCACCGACGGACTGCCCGTACCCGTGCATCACCCCGCCCGCCTCGTCGAACGCCGTCTGCGCGACAAGCTGCCGCCCGAGCGGATCCTGCCGGGCCCCCGGACCGTCCTGCGCACCCTGGAATGCGGCGAGTGCCAAGTCCCCGGACCGCCCGAAGCACTGCTCGGCGGCCTCTGCCGGCCCTGCCGGGGGCCGTCCCCCAAGCCGCCTGCCGGGCCGCCCGGGGCCGTGCAGCCGCCCGGCGTGCGGGAGCGGATGAACGCGGTCCGGGCGGGCCTGGTCCCCCGGTCCGAGAGGACATACCGATGACCGTGCAGCTCGACCGCAGATCCGACGGGGCACGATGGAGGGGAGGAGGCGACGCCATGACCCCCAGCCCCGCCGATCACGCACCGCACGCCCAGATGTCCGTCGAGGAGTTCGAGCAGCTCGCCCGGACGGCCCCCGAGACCGTGACGCTTGAGCTCATCAACGGAAAGCTAGAGGTCAAGCCCGTGCCCGACGGCGACCACGGAACCATCTTCATGTGGCTGCTGCGTCAGTGCATGCAGCATCGCCCCGACCTCGACCTGCATCCGGAGCAGGGACTGATGGTGGAGGCGTGCCGGCAGGGCCGCGCCCGCCCGGACGGTGTCCTCGCCCCTCGTCGGCACTTCGCCGGACAAGGGGAATGGGCACCTGCCGAGGGCGTCCTGATGACCGTGGAAGTGACCTCCCACGACCACGACACCGACCGTCGCGACCGGAACGAGAAGCCTCACGGATACGCCGCAGCGGGCATCCCGGTCTACCTCCTGATCGACCGCGAGTCCGGGACCCTCCTCGTCCACAGCGAACCCGACAAGGGCCGCTACCGGCAGCAGCACTCCTACGACTACGGTGACGCCGCCGTCCTCCCCCGCCCCGTCTCCATCACCCTGGACACCGAGGAACTCAAGGACTACGCCCGCTGACCCTCAGCGCACCTCCGCCGCCAGCTGCGTCGTCGCCAGCTCGCGGTAGAGGTCGTCCGAGGCGATCAGCTCCTCATGCGTGCCCGCCGTGCGGACCCGGCCCTCCTCCAGGACCACGATGCGGTCCGCGTGGCGGACGGTCGACAGGCGGTGGGCGATGACCAGCACCGTGCTCTGTGCGGCCAGTTCGAGGATGACATCGCGCAGCGCCTGCTCGTTGACCGCGTCCAGCTGCGAGGTGACCTCGTCCAGCAACAGCAGGCGCGGGCGGCGCAGCAGGGCGCGGGCGATGGCGATGCGCTGGCGTTCGCCGCCGGAGAGGGTGACGCCCCGGTGGCCCACGGCCGTGTCCAGGCCGTCGGGCAGCCGGGCGACCAGGGTGTCCAGCCGGGTACGGGTCACGGCCTCGGCCAGCGCCTCCTCCCGCGCGTCCGGGGCGGCGAAGAGCAGGTTCTCCCGCAGCGTCCCGGCCAGGACGGGCGCGTCCTGTTCCACGTACGCGAGGGAGGCTCGCAGCTCCGCCAGCGGCCAGTCGCGGATGTCCCGGCCGTCCACGGTGATCGTGCCGCCGTCGTGGTCGTAGAACCGCTCCAGCAGGCTGAACACCGTCGACTTGCCCGCCCCCGACGGTCCCACCAGCGCCACCAGACCGCCCGTCGGCACGTCGAACGTGACGCCCTTGTGGGCCGGGGCGCGCTCGTCCCCGTACCCGAAGGTCACGTCCTGGAAGGTGACGCCCAGCGGGGTGCCCTCCCCCGGTACGCCCCCGGAGCCCGTGGTCGGTTCGCCCGGCAGCGACTCCACCTCGTCGATCCTCCGTACGGCGGCGAGGCCGCTCTGCAAGCCCGTCCAGCCCTCGACCAGGCCCCCGATCGGGCCCATCAGGTAGAAGAGGTAGAGCAGGAACGCGATCAGCGACGAGATCTCCAGCGAGCCCGACGCGACCCGCGCGCCGCCGACGCCCAGCACCGCCAGGAACGCCAGCTGGATCGACATCGTCATCGTGACATCGGAGACCGAGGACCACTTCGCGACCGACACCCCCTGGTCGTACGCGTGCCGCGCCGCCTCCGCGACCGCCGCCGTCTCCCGCTCCTCCGCCCCGCTCGCCTTGACCGTACGGAACGCCTGGAGCACCCGGTCCAGGGCCGCGCCCATCGCGCCCACGGACTCCTGCGCGCGGAGCTGCGCCCGCTGGATGCGCGGCATCAGCAAGGCTGTTACGGCCCCGATGGCGACGATCACGACGAGGGTCACGCCGAGCAGCGCCAGGTCCATGTACGCCATCAGCGCGACCGTGCCCAGCAGCATCAGAACGCTGTTGAACGACTCGACGAGACCGCTGGACAGCACCGTGCTCAGCAGCGTCGTGTCGCTCGTGACCCGCGCCTGGAGGTCCCCGGGAGTCAGCCGGTCCACCGCCGGGACCTTCAACCGCATGATCCGGCCCACGAGTCGGCCGCGCGCCTGGAGCACGACGCCCTCCCCCGTACGGGCCATGAGATAGCTCCCGTACGCGGAAAGGTAGGCCCCGGCGAGGACGAGTGCGGTCAGCAGGACGAGCGGCCCGGCGGGCGAGCGGCCGTCGGCGAACGTGTCCACCGCGTGCTTCGCCATCAGCGGCATCGCGAGCCCCGCCCCGGACCCGGCGAGCGACAGCAGCCCCGCCCCCAGCAGGACGCCCCGGTGGGGGCGCGCCCGGGCGAGGAGGAGGCGGAGGGGGGAGCGGCCCGGCACGGCCCCGGGGGCCTTCTCGGTGCCGGGGGCCTTCTCGGTGCCGGGGGCCTTCTCGGTGCCGGAGGCCTTCTCGGTGCCGGAGGCCTTCTCGGCCGCAGGGTCCCTCTCCACCCCAGGGGCCTCCTCTGCCCCAGAGGCCTCCTCGGGGGGACGTTTCGTCGCAGGTTCCGCCGCGCGCTCAGGCAGCCCGCCCGCTCCCGTCGCTCCCGTCGCCCCCGCCACCGCGCTCACCCGGAACCCCCTCGCGTACCGTCGTCACCACCATCAAGGGACGCAGATCCGCCGGTTCTGCCTGCTCCCCGACCGTACGGCCCCCCGCCTGCACCCAAGCATGCGGTGAGAACGGCGGTGCCGTCCGGACCCCCGCGCACCAGTCGGGCCAGAAGCCGGACATCCTGCACGCCAGGGCGATGGCGACCGAGCGCGGCAGACAGCCGTAACGGCCCGCGCAGCGGCGACTGGTGGCGACGACCGCCTCGTACACCTCCAGCGTCTCCGCATACGAGGCCGGGCGCGCGCCCCTGCTGCACCGGGTCAGCACCCGGCGCAGGCGGCCGGGCTTGAACCGGGCCAGGACGAACGCGGCGGCGATCGCCGCGCGCAGGCGCGGGCCGCCCGCTGCCGCGCCCCGGCGGGGCATGGTCATCTCGGTGGTCACGGGCGCAGGATCTTCGCGTCGACGAGCTGCCGGGTCAGCTCCGCCACGTCCGACTCCGCCTCGGCGCGCTCGACATCGAACTCGGCGACGATCCGTTCGACGGCGGCCTCGGGGGCGTGTCCCGCCGCCAGGGTCTCGACGACGATGACGCTGGTGTCGTTCAACTGCCAGTAGCTGCCGTCCTTCTCGTCAAGGAGGACGCCGCCGTACTCGGTCGTCGTGACGGCTATGCCTTTTCTGAGCTTCACAGGGTCGCCTCGCTGGAGGGGGTGGTGGAACGGAGTGCGGGCCAGGCGTTCTGCGCCGTGCGCAGCCAGGTCTCCCCGGCCACGGTCGGGCTGATGGAGTGCTCGACCAGGACCGGCGAGAAGGGCTCGGCGGCGAGCCGGAGCAGACGGCGGGAGTCGACCAGGCCATGCGCGGCGAGCCGGGAGTCCGCCCACAACTCCGCGAGTTCCGGCCCGTGTTCACTCAGGCCCTGGTGTTCGTCGGAGGACATGTGGTCCTTCGTCGTCCGGGCCAGCAGCGCATCCGGCACCACCCCGCGCATCGCCTCGGCGAGGAGCGGCTTGTAGCGCCAGGGGCTGATCCGCTCCGGCAGCCGGACGGCGAGGGTCGCCTCCAGGACCCGGTCGTCGTAGAAGGGCGCGGCGACCGGCAGCCCGATCGTCATGCCGACGTCCTCCATCGCCTGGAAGTGCCGGGCCCCCATCCGTACGGCGTCGATGTCCACATGCCGCCCGCGCCACGGGTCGATCGGCTCGGCGTGCTCGGCGGCGGCCCGGAACTCCTCCGTGATCAGGGCGCATCCGTGGTCCGTGAACCACGGGCGCAGGGACTGCCGTACGCCCCAGGAGAGCAGCGGGGTCCTGGCTACGGGCTGGGTTTCGTCGCTGACCGCGCCCGCGATCCAGCGGGGGAACGTGGAGCGGCCCAACAGGGCCTTCAGCGTGGGCAGGAGGGGCCAGCCGAGCTGGTGGCGCAGGCCGCTGAGGTGGTTCCAGGCGGTGAGGGGGTTGCCGTGGAAGAGGTCCTGGTAGGCGTGGGGCAGGCCGAGGAAGAGTTCGTCGCCGCCGTAGCCGGTGAGGTGGTAGCGGGAGCCGGTGGCGCGGGCGCGGCTCAGGAGCAGGTGCGCGCGGGCCCGGCCGGGGGCGACGGGGAGCGGTTCGTCGTTGAGCTCGGCGGAGGTGGCGGCGAGGTCGGCGTAGAAGTAGGGGGCGTCGTCGGCGGGGATGAGGTGGTGGTCCAGGGCGGAGGCATCCGCTGTTCGCCGCGCCGCCTCGGCTCCCCGTCCCGCCACGCCCTTCTGCGCCGCCTCGGCTCCCCGCGCCGCCTCCACCGCCCTCCGCGCCCAAGTCTCGTCCTCGCTGTAGCGGTCCCGGGCGGCCACCGTCAGCAGGGACAGGCTCGCCGGGCCGGTCTCCCGGGCGACGAAGGTGAGGGCCGTGGAGTCCATGCCGCCGGAGAGCTCGCAGCTGATCCGGTCCAGGCCGCCGACATGGGCCCGTACGGAGGCGGCGACCGCGTCACCGAGTCTTCGGGCCCCCTCCGCCAGGGAGAGTTCGCCCGGCGGCGGCTCCCACCAGCGGTGCTCCGCGGGGCCGGGGACGGCGGCCGTGCCCGGTGCTGCGACGGGCAGGGCCAGGCCGTACCCGGCACCGGTCTCGTGGACGCCCCGCCACACGACGCGCCGGCTCAGGGGGTGCGGCACGAAGTCCAGCAGCCGCAGCGCGAGCGCGCCGTCGTCCAGGGGCGCGTCGATCAGGCGGGCCAGGACGGCGGGGCGGTCGGACGCGATGGTTCCGGCGTCCGGGTGCCGGGCGTGGTAGATCCGGCGCAGTCCGGTGGCGGTTCCCCGGACCCAGGTCTCCCCGGAGAGCCGGGCGACCACGTGGTAGAGGCCGGGCAGCCGGGTGAGGCGGGCCTCCAGGGCTGTCCGGCTCCGGGCGCCGTCCAGGAGCCCGGCGAGCACGGCGTCGGGGACGCGGTCCGGGCCGATGAGGACGAGGGCGTCCCCGCCCCGGGCGAGGTGGCTGAGCTTGCGGACCAGCGGGCGGGCGACGACCCAGGGCCGGCCCGAGGGGTGGGCGACGGTCAGGGCGTCGCCCACCGGCGGGGCCGCTCCGGTCACTCCCGGTGCGGGAAGCCGCCCGGCCGCCGCCGCTCCCGCCACGCTGTCCGGCAGGACGACGAAGTAGTCACGCAGCTGGCCGGGCATCTTCACCTTCCGGAAGTTCTCACACAGTGCGGGGGTAGGGGACCGGCGGATCAGACGATGCGCCGGGTCCAGTACTCCTTGTACGAGCCGACGAAGTAGCCGGCGGTCTTCTTCGAGAAGTCGCCCTGCTTGAACATCGACGGCTTCACGTAAGCCTTCTTCTGCTGCTTCATGAGACCTTCCCTTCTGCGTGATTGACGACCGTTATGCCCAACTTGGGTCCGCATAACTGAAGTTGTTCATGCGACTGGTGTTCACCACGTGAACACCAGAGCCATCATGTCCCGCTGCCGAACCGGTACGCATGATTCCGACTTACGGCACGAAGTTGGCTGGATAGCGCGAGCGGCGAAGACCTGGCCCCGGACGCCCCACCACGGCACGGGGCACCGACCGGTCGGCATGTGCAGTCGCACATCGACGGCCCCCTGCCGGCCGAGTGGACTGGACCAATGGCTGTACGCGGGGGCCGCATCGGGCAGTGAGCTGCCCGGAGAGCGGGCAGCGCCGGGTGCGTCGGAAGAACCAGCCGGGGCCGCGCCGTCCACAGGCCCCGCCCCCGACCGCACCATGGACGACCCGCGAGCCACCGGGATCGACGGAACCGGGCCCGCCCGTGTTGTCGTACGGCGTTGGGCGCTACAAGTAAGCATTCGGCCATGCCGAACAGCCGCGCCGCCTCCTCAGGCGCACCTCCCGTGGGCTCAGCGCGCCTCAGGTGGGCTTCAAAGGGCACCTACGGTGGGCCTCAGCGCGCCTACGGTCGGCTCCAGGCCCGCCACCGGCCCGCCTCGCGCACCCGGTAGCCGCCCCAGGCCGCCGTTCCGACGCCCAGCAGCAGCGGGATCATGCCGTAGCCGACGAGCTCCGACGAGTGCGCGAACCACCGTCCGCCGTCGAAGACCTGCGTCGCGGTGATCGTCTCGGGGTCGGTCCTGCCGTCGTGGTCCGCGAAGGTGATCCGGGTGCGCCCGATCTCCGCCGGCTTCGGCGAGCCGTCCACATGGGCGCGCAGCGCCTGCCGGGCCACCCGCTCGCGCTCCGCGTCATTGGCGCGCCGCTGGGCGGGGCTCTCGCCGAAGCAGTGCCAGACGGTCCGGCCCTTCTCGGCGCGGGTGTCGTGGCACTCGATCCGGCCGAACGTCTCCACCCGCATGCCGAGGAGGCCGGAGAGACCCGTGCCGGTCACCACGACGAACAGCCCCGCCGCGAACAGGACCGTCCCCACGAGGACGAGCGAGGCGCCCTTGAGCCGGCCCCTGCTCCACCGCGTGCGCCCCGGGCCGCCGCTCCCCGCGTACTCCTCGCTCCCCGCCTGCGCAGCCGCCATGGCCACCCCCGCCCCCCGTGTCCGTACAACCGTCCCGGCATTGTCCCAGCGGAACCCGTCCCGGGACACGCCACAGGGGCGGTACCTCCGGTGAAGGAGATACCGCCCCTGTGGGACGTACGCGGAACTTCGATCGACCGGCGGACCGGACCCGATCAGAAGTCCATGTCACCGCCCGGCATGCCACCCGGGGCGGCCGCGCCGGCCTTCTCGGGCTTGTCGGCGATGACGGCCTCGGTGGTGAGGAAGAGCGCGGCGATGGACGCGGCGTTCTGCAGAGCGGAGCGCGTGACCTTCGCCGGGTCGAGAATGCCCTCGGCGATCATGTCGACGTACTCGCCGGTCGCGGCGTTGAGGCCGTGACCGATCGGCAGGTTGCGGACCTTCTCCACGACGACGCCGCCCTCAAGACCACCGTTGACGGCGATCTGCTTGAGCGGGGCCTCCAGCGCGAGCTTCACGGCGTTGGCGCCGGTCGCCTCGTCACCCGTGAGGTCGAGCTTCTCGAAGACGGCCGAGGCCTGGAGCAGAGCCACGCCACCACCGGCGACGATGCCCTCCTCGACGGCGGCCTTGGCGTTGCGCACCGCGTCCTCGATGCGGTGCTTGCGCTCCTTGAGCTCCACCTCGGTGGCGGCGCCGGCCTTGATGACGGCCACGCCGCCCGCGAGCTTCGCCAGGCGCTCCTGGAGCTTCTCGCGGTCGTAGTCCGAGTCGGAGTTCTCGATCTCGGCACGGATCTGGTTGACGCGACCCTGAACCTGGTCGCTGTCACCGGCACCGTCGACGATCGTGGTCTCGTCCTTGGTGATGACGACCTTGCGGGCGCGGCCGAGCAGGTCGAGCCCGGCGTTCTCCAGCTTGAGGCCGACCTCCTCGGAGATCACGGTGCCACCGGTGAGGATGGCGATGTCCGCGAGCATGGCCTTGCGGCGGTCACCGAAGCCCGGGGCCTTGACGGCGACGGACTTGAAGGTGCCCTTGATCTTGTTGACGACCAGGGTGGACAGGGCCTCGCCCTCGACGTCCTCGGCGATGATCAGCAGCGGCTTGCCCGACTGCATGACCTTCTCCAGCAGCGGGATCAGGTCCTTGACGCTGCCGACCTTCGAGTTGACGATCAGGATGTACGGGTCGTCGAGCGACGCCTCCATACGCTCCATGTCGGTGGCGAAGTACGCCGAGATGTAGCCCTTGTCGAAGCGCATACCCTCGGTGAGCTCCAGCTCCAGACCGAAGGTCTGGGACTCCTCGACGGTGATGACGCCTTCCTTGCCGACCTTGTCCATCGCCTCGGCGATCTTCGCGCCGATCTCGGTGTCGGCGGCGGAGATGGAGGCGGTCGAAGCGATCTGCTCCTTGGTCTCCACGTCCTTGGCCTGCTCCAGCAGGGCGGCGGAGACGGCCTCGACGGCCTTCTCGATGCCCCGCTTGAGCGCCATCGGGTTGGCGCCTGCGGCGACGTTGCGCAGGCCCTCGCGGACGAGAGCCTGGGCCAGAACGGTGGCGGTGGTCGTACCGTCGCCGGCGACGTCGTCCGTCTTCTTGGCGACCTCCTTGACCAGCTCCGCACCGATCTTCTCGTACGGGTCCTCGAGCTCGATCTCCTTGGCGATGGAAACACCATCGTTGGTGATCGTGGGCGCGCCCCACTTCTTCTCGAGGACGACGTTACGGCCCTTGGGGCCGAGGGTGACCTTGACGGCGTCGGCGAGCTGGTTCATCCCGCGCTCGAGACCGCGCCGTGCCTCCTCGTCGAACGCGATGATCTTGGCCATGTGAAGTGGTCCTCCCGGACAGGGGTGGATTTCTCCGGACCGAGAGGCGCCCGCGACGGACGGCCTGCGTGCGTGGTGGTTCCTTGCCCCACCGCGCCTGCGGGCCTCACCGGCCCGGTCCAAGTTCTGTCACTCTCACCTGGAGAGTGCTAACGCCAATGATTAGCACTCGACCCCTGCGAGTGCAAGCGTCCCTGGTCGAATATGGACCGGACAGCGGACCGGATCCGGACAGCGATCGCGCCGTCCGCCCCGGACCCGGCACGCGCGAAGGGCCCGGCCCCCGGATCAGGGGGCCGGGCCCTTCGTGCGTGAGTGGTGTCGTCGGACGACCGCGCCGAGCTCAGCCGACGGCGAGCTTGACCATGTCGGCCTGGGGCCCCTTCTGGCCCTGCGAGATCTCGAATTCAACTCGCTGACCCTCTTCGAGGGTGCGGTACCCGTCCATCTGGATCGCGCTGTAGTGGACGAAAACATCCGCACCACCGTCGACCGCGATGAAGCCGTACCCCTTCTCCGCGTTGAACCACTTGACGGTGCCCTGAGCCATGCCTAACTCCCCTATTACTGGCCCTTGCACAGGACCGCACTTCGCGGGCCCGGGTCAGAACTCACCCTCCGACAGGAGAGGGTGTGCGGCGCCGTAGCGCGTCGACCGCGGCTGAATGTATCTGCCCAACTGCCCTCTGCAACAGGTCAATCGGACGAGAATTCTGGGCGCGGCCGAACGCCCGAATATGCGGGATTGCTGAAAATTACGGGCAAGTCGGGCCAGGCAAAGGCCACTTATGCCTCAAGAGGTTCACGTACTTTGGCTGCTTCTTATCGGTCCGGGCGCATTCTCATATGTGCGGGCGGCACGGGCAGCGAAGGGGGCTTCCCCAACTGTACCGCGCTCAACCATGCAGAATTGCCCCCTCCGCTTCTCTCGCGGAGGGGGCAACTGCGGGTGCTGCGGGTGCTGCGGCGTCAGCAGCCGCCGGCCACGGCCGGGATGATCGAGACACCTGCGCCGTCGGGCGTGGCCGCGTCCAGACCACCCTCGAAGCGCACGTCGTCGTCGTTGACGTACACGTTGACGAAGCGGCGCAGCTTGCCCTGGTCGTCCAGGACTCGGGCGGCGATGCCGGGGTGGTCCTTCTCCAGGGACTCGATGACCTCGGAGAGCTTCGCGCCCTCCGCCGTGACCTCGGCCTGGCCGCCCGTGTACGTACGGAGGATGGTGGGGATGCGGACCTTGACGCTCATGGTGGTGCCCTTCTTCCTTCGTTCTGGGGTGGTCAGGCGGAGCCGAGGCCCGCGGTGCGGAACGCGTCCAGGCTCGGCTTGATCGTCGCCGTGGCCTGCGAGGTCGCGGAGACCGCGTCGAGCGTCTTGAGTCCGTCGCCGGTGTTGACCACGACGGTGGTGAGCGCCGGGTCGATGACGCCGGCCTCGATGAGCTTCTTCGTCACGCCGAGCGTCACCCCGCCCGCCGTCTCACCGAAGATGCCCTCGGTGCGGGCCAGCAGCTTGATCGCGTCGACGACCTGCTCGTCGGTGACGTCCTCCACCGCGCCGCCGGTGCGGCGGGCGATGTCCAGGACGTACGGGCCGTCCGCCGGGTTGCCGATGGCCAGGGACTTGGCGATGGTGTTCGGCTTCTGGGGCCGCACGACGTCGTGACCGGCCTTGAAGGCGGCGGAGACCGGGGAGCAGCCCTCGGCCTGGGCTCCGAAGATCTTGTACGGCCTGTCCTCGACCAGGCCGAGCTTGATGAGCTCCTGGAGCCCCTTGTCGATCTTCGTCAGCTGGGAGCCGGACGCGATCGGGATGACGATCTGGTCGGGCAGCCGCCAGCCGAGCTGTTCGCAGATCTCGTACGCCAGGGTCTTGGAGCCCTCGCCGTAGTACGGGCGGAGGTTGACGTTGACGAAGCCCCAGCCCTCGCCGAGCGGGTCGCCGATGAGCTCGGAGCAGAAGCGGTTGACGTCGTCGTAATTGCCCTCGATGCCGACCAGTTCACCGCCGTACACCGCGGCCATGACGACCTTGCCCTGCTCCAGGTCGTGCGGGATGAACACGCAGGAGCGCAGTCCGGCGCGGGCGGCGGCGGCACCGACGGCACCGGCCAGGTTGCCCGTGGAGGAGCAGGAGAGGGTGGTGAAACCGAAGGCGCGGGCGGCCTCGACGGCGATCGCGACGACGCGGTCCTTGAAGGAGTGCGTCGGGTTGCCGGAGTCGTCCTTCACGTACAGGCCGCCGGTGACGCCCAGCTCTCGGGCGAGGTTGTCGGCCTTGACCAGCTTGGTGAAGCCGGGGTTGAGGTTGGGCTTCTGCGCGACGTCGGCGGGGACCGGCAGCAGCGGGGCGTAGCGCCAGATGTTGTCCGGACCGGCCTCGATGCGCGCCTTCAGCTCCTCGGGGGAACCGGCGGGCAGGTCGTACGCCACTTCCAGCGGCCCGAAACAGGACGCACAGGCGAAAAGGGGGCCGAGCTCGAAACGCTCGCCGCACTCGCGGCAGGAAAGCGCCGCGGCGGGACCGAGGTCCACGGAAGGCGTAGTGGTGGTGGTGCCGGGGGTGGCGGCGTTACCTGCAACTGTCTGAACAGCCATGATGGCGGAGGCCCTTTCTCCTCATCTTCCTCGCGACGCATTTCGCCACAAGACGGAATTGGCACCTTCCCCACCGTGACCTCGCGGTCGGTAGGAGGGTTGCCGGGACTTCAACGGGCCGTTCCCTCAGTCCCTCTGGATGAGCTCTATGGCGCTGGATCTTCGATCCAGGCGTTTATGTGCGGTGTGACCCCGACATGCGACGGTCATCCGCGTTGTTCAAGACTGTAACCGAAGCACCGGACCGTTGAGATAGTCGTCCGAACCGCGAGATGGATCACACACAGGGAGTGCCGACCGTGCTCGAAGAGGTGGAGCGCTGGCTGACCAGGCGTTCCTGGTCGTGCGACGACCGCCCGCTGGACCGGCTCACCGACGCCCGGGCCGCCGACCCCCACCGCACGTCGGTGAGCGTGGTGCTGCCCGCGCTGAACGAGGAGGCCACGGTCGGGGCGATCGTGACGACGATCCGGCGCGAGCTGATGGAGAAGGTCCGGCTGGTCGACGAGCTCGTGGTGATCGACTCCGGCTCCACCGACGCCACCGCCGCCGTCGCCCGGGCGGCGGGCGCCCGGGTGGTCCACCGGGACGCGGTCCTCCCCCGTATCCCGGCCCTGCCCGGCAAGGGCGAGGTGCTGTGGCGGTCGCTCCTGGTTACCAGCGGCGAGATCGTCTGCTTCGTCGACGCCGATCTGAAGGACTTCTCGGCGGACTTCGTCTCGGGGACGGTCGGACCGCTGCTGACCGACCCCACCGTCCAGTTCGTCAAGGCGATGTACGACCGTCCGCTCGGCAACAGCGCAGGTCAGGGCGGCCGGGTCACCGAGCTGGTGGCCCGCCCGCTGCTCAATCTGCACTGGCCGCAGCTGGCCGGATTCGTACAGCCGCTGGGCGGGGAGTACGCGGTGCGGCGCTCGCTGCTGGAGCGGCTGCCGTTCCCGGTCGGTTACGGGGTGGAGCTGGGGCTGCTGGTGGACGCGCTGCACACCGTGGGCCTGGACGCGCTGGGCCAGGTCGACGTCGGGGTGCGCGTCCACCGCCACCAGGACGGGCAGGCGCTGGGCCGGATGGCGGCGGCGATCTACCGTACGGCGCAGCTGCGGCTCTCCCGGGGCCATCTGGTGCGGCCCGCGCTGACCCAGTTCGAACGGAGCGCGGAGGGGTTCGTGCCGCACACCCATGCGGTGGACACGGAGGAGCGGCCGCCGATGCGGGAGATCGCGGAGTACGCGGAGCGCCACGCGGCGTAGGGAGGTTCGCCGGGCGGTGTGCGGGCCGAGGCGTTTGGCGGCTTCCGTAACGGGCTAGGTTCCGCTACATGGTCTCCGAGCACGCACCCAACTCGACTGCCCAGGTTCTCGTCGCGTCCAACCGCGGCCCGGTCTCGTACACGCTCGGTGAGGACGGGACGCTCGACGCCAGGCGCGGCGGCGGCGGCCTCGTCTCCGGGCTGAGCGCCGTGGACGACAAGCTGTGGGTCTGCGCGGCCCTCGGCGACGGCGACCGCGAGGCCGTGCGACGCGGGGTCGGCGAGCCGGGCGTCCGGATGCTGGACATCGACGCCGAGGTGCACGCCGACGCGTACAACGGCATCGCCAACTCCGTGCTGTGGTTCGTCCACCACCTGCTCTACCAGACCCCCGTCGAGCCGGTCTTCGACGCGGAGTTCCGCCGCCGGTGGGCCTCGTACGAGAGGTACAACCGGGCCTTCGCCCGGGCGCTCGCCGAGGAGGCCGGCCCCGGGGCGGCGGTCCTCGTCCAGGACTACCACCTGGCCCTGGTCCCCGGAATGCTCCGCGAGCTGCGCCCCGACCTGAGGATCGGCCACTTCTCGCACACCCCGTGGGCGCCCGTCGACTACTTCCGGCTGCTGCCCGACGACATCGCCGAGCAGCTGCTGCGCGGCATCCTCGGCGCGGACCGGGCCGCGTTCCTGACCCGCCGCTGGGCGGACGCGTTCATCGGCTGCTGTACGGAGTTCCTCGGCGGGACCGGCGGCACCCGGATCGGGGTGCACGGGCTGGGGGCCGACGCGGACTTCCTGCGGCGGCGGTCCCGGGAACCGGACGTGGACGACCGGATGGCGGCGCTGCGCGAGCAGATCGGCGAGGGCCGGAAGACCATCGTCCGGGTGGACCGCACGGAGCTGTCCAAGAACATCGTGCGCGGCCTGCACGCGTACCGGGCCCTGCTGGACGCCCACCCGGAGTGGCACGAGCGAGTCGTGCACATCGCCTTCGCCTACCCCTCCCGCCAGGACCTCGCGGTGTACCGGGACTACACGGCCGCGGTGCAGTCCCTGGCCACGGAGATCAACGGGGCGTACGGGACGGAGAGCTGGACGCCGGTGGTCCTCCACGTCAAGGACGACTTCGCCCGCTCGCTGGCCGCGTACCGGCTGGCGGACGTGGCGCTGGTCAACCCGATCCGCGACGGCATGAACCTGGTCGCCAAGGAGGTCCCCGTCGTCTCCGACCACGGCTGCGCGCTGGTGCTGTCGCGGGAGGCGGGGGCGTACGAGGAACTGGGCGAGGACGCGATCGTGGTGAACCCGTACGACGTGGTGGGCACGGCGGAGGCACTGCACGAGGCCCTGTCGATGGGCTCCGAGGAGCGGACGGGCCGCACGAAGCGGCTGGCGGAGGCCGCGACCGCACTGCCGCCGCAGCGGTGGTTCCTGGACCAGCTGGAGGCGCTGCGGGAGGGGTGAGGGCCCTTCAGAGCCGCTCGGCCAGCGCCGCCAGGAACGCGACCACGGCGGCCGGGCCCGGCACCGACAGGTCGGCGCGCTCGGCCAGTTCGGGCACCTCGGCGCTGCCGCTGCACACCAGCAGGCCGGGGATGCCGTCCGGGCCCCCCGTCCGCAGCTTCTCCACCGCGGCGAACGCGGCGAGGTCCCCGAGGTCGTCGCCCGCGTACACCACGGACTCGGCGTCCAGCTCCGTCACGTAGTCCGCCAGGGCGACGCCCTTGTCCATGCCCGGCGGCCTCAACTCCAGCACCAGCCGGCCGGGTTCGACGATCAGCCCGTGCCGCGCGGCCAGCTCGCCCAGGGGGCCGCGCAGCGCTTCGAAGGCTGCCTGCGGGTCCTTGGCTCGCCGGGTGTGGACGGCGACAGCCTGCCCCTTCTCCTCGATCCAGGTGCCGCGCCAGGCGCCGAACTCGTGGAGTACGCCGGGGAGTTCGGCGCGCACGGCGCTGACGCCGGGATGCGGGGCGGGGGCGTGGACGGTGCCGGTCACGGCGTCCCAGCGCTCGGCGCCGTAATGTCCGAGAACGACGAGGTGCTCCAGGCCGGGGACGCCCGCGAAGCCGCCGTGGCGCACCGCGACGCCCGCCGGGCGGCCGGTGATCACGGCGATGGAGGCGACCTTCGGCGCGAGCGCGGCGAGCGCGGGCACCGCGCCGGGGTGGGCCCGGGCCTGCTCGGGGTCCGGGACGATGTCGGCGAGCGTGCCGTCGAAGTCGAGGGCGATGACCGCGCGGTCGGGGCGGGCGAGGACGGCGCTCAGGCCCTCGCGGCCGGCCGGGGTGGTCGGGGTCGGCAGGTGTGCGGAGTGGCTGCCCATGCTGCGACCCTAACGCCGTGCGGCGGGTGGCGGCCTCCCTTCCGATGACGGAAGCGAAAACACGTTGGCTAACTTGATCTTTAACCTGTGCGGCGGGTCCCGCCCACGGCCAGCAGCGCCAGGGCCGCGCCGATCCACAGCACGCTCGTCGTACAGCGAGGTGGCGCCCTCGGCGGTGTCCGGCGCCGCGTCGAGTATCCAGGTCTTGGTGCCGAAGACTCTCCGACCGCGTCAGCGGCGGGGCCTCCAGCCCGGTCAGCGGCGGCCGCGTCTCGCGTCGCGCACGCGCCGCAGCCGGTTCACCGTGACCGGGTCCTCCCGCAGGGCTCGCTCGTCGTCGATCAGCGCGTTCAGCAGCTGGTAGTAGCGGACCGGCGAGATCGCGAGCTCCTCCCGGATCGCCCGCTCCTTGGTCCCCGGCCCTGCCCAGGACCGCCGCTCCAGGGCGAGCAGTGCCCTCTCCCGTACGGACAGCGCAGCGGAACCGGGCCCGGGCTCAGGCTCGGGCTCGGGCTCGGTGCCGCGGTTGTCGCGATCGGGGGCGGTCATATCAACCAACCTAATGCCCACCCCCGACAACGACACCGACCGACTACTCCGCCGCCTCCGCCTGCGTCGCCTCGGCGGATATCCCGCCGAGCACGCTCTCGGGATTGCTGCCCGGGGCGACCGCCTCGCCGATCTTCCTCTTGACCGCGTCGCTGACCGTGGCCCAGGACGTCTTGCCGAAGGGGGGCAGCGTCGAGTTCGGCAGGGCCGCCAGGAACTCGTGCAGCTTCTTGTGCTTCTTGTCCGACTCCATCGCGGCGGAGGCGCTGCCCGTGACCGGGAGCAGGTCGTACTCCTCGGCGAAGGCGAGGACGTTCTCGTCGGTGTAGGCGTAGTCGAGGAACTTGCCGATCTCCTTGCGGTGACCGTTCTGCTTGAAGCCCATCATCCAGTCGGCGACGCCCATGGAGCCCGTGGTCGGCCCGTCGGCGCCGGGCAGCGGGACCATACCGACCTTGACGCCCTTGGCCTCGGCCTCGTCCATCAGCGTGGGGTGGCCGTTGAGCATGCCGACCTTGCCCTCGGTGAACGCCTCGAACGCCTTGGCCCGGTCGAGCTTGGCCGGTGCGACGGGGCCGGTGAGGCCCTTGCCGACCAGGTTGTCCCGGAGCCAGCGGAAGGTGTTGATGTTCGCGGCCGAGTCGATGTCGTACGCGCCGACCTCGTCCGTGTAGCCGCCGCCACCGCTGAGCAGCCACATCAGGGTCTCGGCCTGGGCCTCCTCCTGCCCGAGCGGCAGGGCGAAGGGGTAGTCGACGCCCTTCGCCTTGAGCGCGGCGGCACCGGCGGCGATGTCGTCCCAGGTCTCGGGGGCGTCCAGGCCCGCCTGGTCGAAGAGCTTCTCGTTGTAGAAGAGCAGCCGGGTGCTGGCGACGAAGGGCATCCCGTAGAGGGTGCCGTCGACCCTGCCGGCGTCGGTGAGCGAGGGGAGGAAGTTCGCCGTGGTGCGGATGGCGAGCGTCTCGTCGGCGGTGTAGAGCTTGCCGTCCTTGGCGTAGTCGGCGTACGCGCCGATCTGGGCGATGTCCGGAGCCTTGCCGTCCTTCACCATCTCGGCGACCTCGCGGTCGACGTCCTTCCAGGAGAGGACGGTGACATCGACCTTGATGCCGGGGTGCTCCTCCTCGAAGCCCGCCGCGACCCCGCTCCAGTACTTCTCGGAGCTGTTGGCCGGGCCGGTGCCGTAGTCGGCGGCGACCAGCTTCAGGGTCACGTCGCCCGATTCGCTCTCACCGCCGCCACAGGCAGACAACGTTGCCGTCATTCCCAGCGCGGCCACCACCGCGGTCAGACCCAAAAAGCGCCGCTGCACAGCCTCGCCCATCCTCGTTGATCGCCTTGCTCACGGGCGGTGCTCCTGGCGTCGCCCACGGCCGTTCCTGTCGGTCGCGGCACCGCCAGCTGTCCTGGCACCGTCCGGATGAACTGCGATTTTCCCCCATCGCCGAGGCGACGGTCTACACCATCGGAGTATCGCTTCGGCAACGTATACGGGCTCCGGAGGCCACAACTGGCGCACGGTTACTGGCAGTCGGGGACCCGCGCCCCGTATCTTGGTCCAGACCTTTGGTCCGGATTCCCCCCGATCCCGGTTTCCATTTCGTCGCTTTACGGCACAAAAAGCCCCGCCTTCACTCGTCCATCATTTTGTATGGATGCGCAACAAACAGTGCTAGTGGACTAGACCTTTTGGAGTCGGCGGGCGAAACTGTCTTCCGTGAGACATGTCATCGCCCTCGATGTGGGCGGCACCGGAATGAAGGCCGCACTGGTCGGGGCCGACGGCACGCTGCTCCACCAGGCGCGGCGGGCCACCGGCCGGAAGCGCGGCGCCGACGCGGTCGTCGAGACCATCCTCGGATTCGCCGCGGAGCTTCGCGCCCACGGCGAGGAACACTTCGGCCAGAGCGCCGTCGCCGCGGGCGTCGCCGTACCCGGCATCGTCGACGCCGAGCAGGGGATCGCGGTCTACGCGGCGAACCTGGGCTGGCGCGACGTACCGCTGCGCGCCCTGCTCGGTGAGCGGCTCGGCGGCATCCCGGTCGCCCTCGGCCACGACGTCCGCACCGGCGGGCTCGCCGAGGGCCGCATCGGCGCCGGGCGCGGCGCGGACCGCTTCCTGTTCGTCCCGCTGGGCACCGGGATCGCCGGGGCCATCGGCATCGCGGGCGCCATCGAGGCGGGTGCCCACGGGTACGCGGGCGAGATCGGGCACATCGTGGTCCGCCCGGACGGCCCGGAGTGCGGCTGCGGCCAGCGCGGCTGTCTGGAGACCCTGGCCTCCGCGTCCGCCGTGAGCCGGGCCTGGGCCACCGCCTCCGGGGACCCCGAGGCGGACGCCGCGGACTGCGCGAAGGCCGTCGAGTCGGGCGACCCGGCGGCGATCGAGGTCTGGCACAACGCCGTCGACGCGCTCACCTCGGGCCTCGTCACCGCGCTCACCCTGCTGGACCCCCGCAAAATCATCATCGGTGGCGGGCTCGCCGAGGCCGGGGAAACCTTGTTCACACCACTGCGTGCAGCCGTCGAGGAACGCGTCACGTTCCAGAAGCTGCCCCACATCGTCCCGGCGGCCCTCGGGGACACCGCCGGATGCCTGGGCGCGGGGCTGCTCGCCTGGGATCTACTCTCCACGGAGGTTTCCGCCTGATGGCCGGACGCGCAGCAGACAGCACCGTTCTCGCCGGCGCCCGGGTGGTGCTCCCCACCGGCACCGTCGAGGACGGCCGGGTGACCGTCGAGGGCACCCGGATCGCCGGCTCCGCGCCGGAGGGCGCCCGGACCGTCGACCTCTCCGGCCACTGGGTGGTCCCCGGCTTCGTGGACATGCACAACCACGGCGGCGGCGGGGCCTCCTTCACCTCCGGCACCGTTGACGAGGTCCTCACCGGCATCCGTACGCACCGCGAGCACGGCACCACCACCCTGGTCGCCTCCACCGTCACCGGCGAGATGGACTTCCTCGCCCGGCGCGCGGGCGTCCTGTCCGAACTGGTTGAGCAGGGCGACCTGGCCGGAATCCACTTCGAGGGCCCTTTCATCTCGCCGTGCCGCAAGGGCGCCCACAGCGAGGCGCTGCTGCGCGACCCGGACCCGGCCGAGGTCCGCAAGCTGCTGGACGCGGCGCGCGGCACCGCCCGGATGTTCACCCTGGCCACCGAGCTGCCCGGCGGCATCGACTCGGTGCGGCTCCTCGCCGAGCACGGGGTCATCGCGGCCATCGGCCACACGGACGCGACGTACGACCAGACCGTCGAAGCCATCGACGCGGGCGCGACCGTCGCCACGCACCTGTTCAACGCGATGCCGCCGCTCGCCCACCGCGAGCCCGGCCCGATCGCCGCCCTCCTGGAGGACGACCGGATCACGGTCGAGCTGATCAACGACGGCACCCACCTGCACCCGGCGGTCCTGGAGCTGGCCTACCGCCACAAGGGCGCGGGCCGGGTCGCGCTGATCACCGACGCGATGGACGCGGCGGGCTTCGGCGACGGCGAGTACCAGCTCGGCCCGCTCGCGGTCGAGGT
Organism: Streptomyces durocortorensis; assembly: GCF_031760065.1. Lineage (NCBI taxonomy): Bacteria > Bacillati > Actinomycetota > Actinomycetes > Kitasatosporales > Streptomycetaceae > Streptomyces > Streptomyces sp. C11-1. Next base: position 4,105,980 of record NZ_CP134500.1, on the reverse strand, counting down.
CACCGACGGTGTGGCCCGGCTGGTGGAGGGCGGCTCGATCGCGGGCTCCACGCTCACCCTGGACACCGCGTTCCGGCGGGCCGTCACCATCGACGAGATCCCCGTCGAGGACGTCGTCCGGTCCATCTCCGCCAACCCCGCGCGGCTGCTCGGCGTCTACGACCGGGTCGGTTCGCTGGACCCGGGCAAGGACGCCGACCTGGTCGTCCTCGACGAGGACTTCGTCCTCAAGGGCGTCATGCGGCAGGGCGAGTGGATCGTCGAGCCCAAGTCGGACTAGTCCGCCTGGCCTGACCAGGCCGACGGGTAACGAAGCGATGGCGGTCGGCGCCCGGCACTGGGCCGACCGCCATCGTTTTGACATGATCATCAGAAGCGCGTGCCGCAGCGAAGGCGCGCACCACTGGGGCCATGCACCCGAGGGAGGGACCGGCAGAGGTGATCCTGACCGTCACTCTGAACACCGCGCTGGACGTTACGTACACCGTCGACGCGCTCGTCCCGCACAGTAGCCACCGGGTCGGCGAGGTCATCGAACGCCCCGGCGGCAAAGGCCTCAACGTCGCCCGGGTCCTCGGCGCGCTCGGCCACGAAGCCGTCGTCACCGGCTTCGCCGGAGGCCCCACCGGAGACGTCCTGCGCTCCCTGCTCGCCCCGCTCCCACCGCGCGACGCGCTCGTCCCGGTCGCCGGGAACACCCGCCGCACGCTCGCCGTCACCGACCGCTCGACCGGTGACACCACCCAGCTCAACGAGCCCGGACCGCAGGTGAGCCCCGCGGAATGGGCCGCCTTCGTGCGGACGTACGAGGAGCTCCTCGCGGAGGCCGACGCGGTCGCGCTGTGCGGCTCCCTGCCGCCCGGCATCCACGTCGGCGCCTACGCCGAGCTGGTCCGGGCCGCCCGCGCCGCCGCCGTACCCGTCCTCCTGGACACCAGCGGCGAACCCCTGCGCCGGGGCATCGCCGCCCGCCCCGACCTGGTCAAGCCGAACGCGGAGGAGCTGGCCCAGCTGACCGGCGCCCGCGAGCCGCTGCGAGCCGCCGGGGACGCGCGCCGCCGCGGGGCCCACGCGGTGATCGCCTCTCTGGGCCCGGAGGGCGTGCTCGCCGTCACCCCCGAGGGCACCTGGCGGGCCGCCCCGCCCGCCCCGGTGCGTGGCAACCCGACCGGAGCGGGCGATTCCGCGGTGGCCGGTCTGCTGTCCGCCCTGGCCGAGGGGCTGGACTGGCCGCAGCGCCTGGCCCGCGCGGTGGCCCTGTCGACGGCGACGGTGCTCGCCCCGACGGCCGGGGAGTTCGACGCGGCGGCCTACGTGGAACTGCTGCCGCGCGTACGCGTGGAGCCGCACACGCCGACGCCCTGACCACCTGGGCGGCGATCAGGGCGTCGGTACGGCGGGTGGCGGTCAGCCGTTCTTCTCGGCGGCTGCCGCTATTTGATGTGGCCCGACTTCAGCTCAAGCTGGTCGAGGTTGGCGTCGCACTCGTCGCCGGTCTCGCACGACAGCTTGAGGGTGTTGGAGCCCTTGTCGAGCTGGACGTACGCGTACGTGTTCGTCCAGCCCTTCTCCAGATCGCCCTCGGCGGCCTTCGCGAAGTTCTTCATGTTGATGGAGCGGGGCTCCTGCGCGTTGACGGTCAGGGTCGTCTTCGCGTCCTTGCCGGGCACGCCGTAGGTCACGTACAGGGTGTACGCGCCGGCCTCGGGAACCTCGACCGTCCAGGTCGCCGAGCGGCCGACCTCGTTGAGGTTGATGTAGTTCCCGTTCGCGCCCTTGGCACCCTTGACCGTGTTGTCCAGGGAGGCCGTGCCGCCCAGCGTCAGCGTCGCCGCGTCCTGCTTCGGGAGCTCGACGGGGGTCGGGGTCGGCTCGGGCTTCTCCTCCGGCTTCTTCGACTCCTCGACCTGGCCCGCGGAGCCCTGCGAGGAGGAGGCCTCGTTGCTCTTGTCGTCCTTGTCACCGTCGTCGCCCGTGAGCAGGGCCGCGCCGATGCCGATGAGGACGACCGCGACCACGGCGACCGCCGCGATCAGGAGCGCCTTGGTGTTCGGGCCGCCGCGGCCGGGGCCGGGGCCGCCGTGACCGCCCTGGGCCGGGTGCTGCCCGGCGGGCGCGCCGCCGGGGTAGGTCTCGGGGGCCGCGTACTGCGGGTTCGGCCGGTTGTACTGCTGCGCGGGCTGGCCGTACTGCTGCTGGGGCGGGTAGCCGTACCCCTGCTGCGGGGGCGCCTGCGGAGGCGCCTGCTGCCCGTACTGGCGCTCACCGACGGCCCGCACCTGGTTGTACGACGTTCTGGGCACGCCCGGCTGCGCGGCCGGACCCGGATAGCCGTAGCCGCCCTGGCCGGGCGCCTGGGCGCCTGCCGCCTGTCCGTCCGCGTACAGATAGCCGAACGGATCGTCGTCCTCGGGCTTGCTCGCGCCGTTGTTTCCGGCCGTCATCCCTGGGTCACTCCTCACCATGTCGCCAGCCGTCGCCGACCGGCCGAGCCTACCTCGAACGGAGCAGGGCCCGAATTGCGATCATGGGCCGGGGCGGGGCCGGGAAACCGGTACGGGGTAGGGGAGGAACGGGGTCGTGAACGTCAGCCGGCCCTGCGGTGAACCTTCGACCGGGACCGTTTTTCCACGTACATCCGCTGGTCGGCGGAGCGCAGGACCTCTTCCACGGTCATCCCGCACTCGGCCCAGCCGATGCCGAAACTCGCCCCGACCCGGACGGCACGACCGTCGACCCTTATGGGCGGAATGATGGCATTCCGCAGGCGTACGGCCAGGTCAGCGGCGTCCGCCGATCCGAGGCCGTCGGCGAGAACGACGAATTCGTCACCCCCGAGCCGGGCGACGGTGTCACCGTCCCGGACACAGGTGGTCAGCCGCCGGGCCACCTCGATGAGGACCGCGTCACCGGTGTGATGTCCGAAACGGTCGTTGATGGACTTGAAGCCGTCGAGGTCGCAGAAGAGCACCGCGAGCCCCTTCGTCCCGTCGTCGTGCTCCGGGTCGGGGGCCACCGCGTGCACATGGTGGTCGTAGGGGCCGCCAGGCAGCGCCTCTCCTTCGTACCCGTCGGCGCGGTAGCCGTGGGTGAGGGACGACTCGACGTCCCCGTACGCCGCGTCCAGCGCCTCGATCGCGGTCGCGGCCGGGGAGTGCGGACGCCCACAGAGCCGGGCGCTGAGCCGCGACTTCAGCTCGGCGCTGTTGGGCAGCCCGGTCAGCGCGTCGTGCGAGGCGCGATGCGCGAGGTTCAGCTCGTGGCGCTTGCGCTCCTCGATGTCCTCGACATGGGTGAGCAGGAAGCGCGGCCCGTCGGCGGCGTCCGCGACCACCGAGTTACGCAGGGAGACCCAGAGGTACGTGCCGTCCCGGCGGCTCAGCCGCAGCTCGGCCCGGCCGCCCTCGGCGGAGGTACGCAGCAGGGTGCCGATGTCCTCGGGGTGGACCAGGTCGGCGAAGGAGTAGCGGCGCATGACGGAGGCCGGGCGGCCGAGCAGCCGGCACAGGGCGTCGTTGGTCCGCAGCAGCCTGCCCTGCTGGTCGCCGCCCATCTCCGCGATGGCCATCCCGCTGGGCGCGTACTCGAAGGCCTGCCGGAACGACTCCTCGCTGGCCCGCAGCGCCTGCTGTTCGCGTTCGAGTCTGACCAGGGCGCGCTGCATGTTGGCCCGCAGCCGGGCGTTGCTGATCGCGATGGCGGCCTGGGACGCGTACATCTGGAGCGCCTCGCGCCCCCACGCTCCGGGGCGGCGCCCGTTGCGCGGCCGGTCGACGGATATGACACCGAGGAGGTCCCGGCCGCCGCCGGACGCGTACATCGGGGCGTAGAGCCGGTCCAGCGGATGCCACTCGTCCTCGAACCTGGGCTCGGGCCCCTCGGTGTGCCACTGCGGCACGTCGTCGTCGAGGAGGACCCAGCCCTCGGTGTGCGGGATGAACCGGAGGTCGTCCCAGGCCTCGCCCATGGAGAGACGGCGCTCCCAGGAGGTGCGGGAGCCGACGCGGCCGGTGATGAGGGCTTCGGCGGCGGCGTTGCCCGCGAAGGCGGCGATGACGAGGTCGCCGTCGGGCCGGACCAGGTTGACGCAGCCCAGCTCGTAGCCGAGGCCCGTGACGATGCCGTCGGCGACGGACTGAAGCGTGTCCGCCAGGCTCCGCGCCGTGTTGAGATCAGCGACGGCCTGATGCAGCTGCCGCATGGTCGCAAGGCGGACATACGGCTCCGACTCGGCCTCCATTGCTCGCACTCCCCGAGACCTCGACAGCAACTCCAGGTTTCATATCGACGTACTTGTTTGCAGTGTCCCCGCCACTGAATCACAGTGAGCTGTGCACCCGGTACACAGGGTCAGCAGAAAATGGACTCTGTGACTCAAGTCACAATAGATGATCATGGGTTGCCAGTGACCCGGAACGACAACTGTCGTTCCGATCTCGTTCAGGATCTATTCAGGGTCCGTTCAGGAGTACGTCCCGGGGGCCGTTACGGAGCCCGTCGCGGGGGCCGTTGCGGAGCCCGTCTCTGGAGCCCGTTCACGAGCCGCCCCGGGGCCCGTCCGGAGCCCGTCCCGGAGTCCTAGGACCGGCTTGGTCCCTTGGCCCGATGCGGTCGTCCGGCCGCCACGGCTAGCGTTCCGGTGTGCTCCAGACGAAACCCCCCACTCCGCGCCCCGAGCCCATCCCCCATGCTGAGGGAGTGAGCAACGACGAGTTCCGCGCCGCACTCGCGCGGCTGGCCGCCGGGGTGGTGCTGGTCACCGCCCAGGAACCGCCCCTCGACGCGGACGGCCGGGGCGAGGACGTCGGTATGACGGCGACCGCCTTCATGTCCGTGTCCCTGGACCCGCCCCTGGTGATGGTGAGCCTGCGCAACGGCTCCAGGATGGACGACCTCCTCGACGAGCAGCCGCTGTGGGCGGTCTCCGTCCTGGCGGCGAGCCAGCGGCACATCGCGGGCCGGTTCGCCATGAAGGGCCGGATCAGCGACCGGCTGTTGTTCGAGGACATCGCGTACGTACGCGGCGGGGTGACGCACGCGCCGCTGATCGGCGGGGCGCTGGCGACGCTGGAGTGCCGGACCGAGCAGCGGGTGGCGGCCGGGGACCACACCCTGGTGATCGGGCGGGTGCTGACGGCGGAGCTGCCGAGCCCGGACGGGGACCCGCTGACGTACTTCAAGGGGCGCTACCGACAGCTGGGCTGACGGGCCCGACGGGGCTACCAGTCGCGGCCCGAGCGGCCGCGCTTCGTGTCGCCGCGCTGCTTCTTCTCGCGCAGCCTGCGCTCGTTGATCCCGCGCGGGATCTTCCGCTTGATGCGCGGCTTGGGCGGCGGCGCCGTGGCCTCGGCCAGCAGCGCGGCGAGCCGCACGGCGGCCGTCTCGCGGTTGCGCCACTGGGAGCGGTGCTCGGACGCCCGTACGGAGACAACTCCGCCCACCAGCCTGCCCGCGAGCCGCTCCAGCGCCCGCTCCTTCCACACCTCGGGGAGCGCCTCGGTCGCCGCCAGGTCGAAGCGCAGCTCCACCTGCGAGTCGCTGGTGTTGACGTGCTGGCCGCCGGGGCCCGAGGAGCGCGAGAAACGCCACATGAGCTCGGCCTCCGGGAGGGAGACCGAGCCGCGGATGACATAGGGCCCGGACATGACACCCATGGTCCCCTCCCCGCACCCCGCCCGTCACCTTCTTTTGCCGCCGCACCCCACTCGTCACTTCTTCTGCCGCCGGAACCCGTCCGGTTCTTCGCCGCCGGATCCCGTCCGGAGGAAGTTCGGCAAAGAAAGTAAAGCGAACAGGAACCTCATGGTCTGCTGCTTGCGTTATGACGGATGACGGTAGCTTCGTGATGGCACGAAGCCCGCACACGACGAGGAAAGGGACTTCCCATGGCAGTAAGCCTGTCCAAGGGCGGCAACGTCTCGCTCACCAAGGAGGCACCGGGCCTGACCGCCGTCACGGTCGGCCTCGGCTGGGACGTCCGTACCACCACCGGCACCGACTTCGACCTCGACGCCTCGGCGATCGCGGTCAACCCGGCGGGGAAGGTCTTCTCCGACGGCCACTTCGTCTTCTTCAACAACAAGTCGACGCCGGACCAGACCATCGTGCACACCGGTGACAACGTCACGGGTGAGGGCGAGGGCGACGACGAGCAGATCAACGTCAACCTGGCAGGCCTGCCGGCCGATGTGGACAAGATCGTCTTCCCGGTCTCCATCTACGACGCCGAGACCCGCAGCCAGAACTTCGGCCAGGTCCGCAACGCGTTCATCCGCATCCTCAACCAGGCCGGCGGCGCCGAGATCGCCCGCTACGACCTGAGCGAGGACGCCGCCACCGAGACCGCCATGGTCTTCGGCGAGCTCTACCGCAACGGCGCCGAGTGGAAGTTCCGCGCGGTCGGCCAGGGTTACGCCTCGGGCCTGCGCGGCATCGCCCAGGACTTCGGCGTCAACCTCTGACCCGAGCGGGCACAACAGCTTCACCGGCTTCACCCGAGCCCCCGGCCGCACCGCGCGGCCGGGGGCTCCGGCGCGCGACGGGACGTCTGCTCGCATGCGCAGGTCAGCCCTCCCCGGGCGGTCGGCTTTCGCCGTACAGCCAGGCGTCCCACAGCCCGGTCAGATCCTGCCCCGTCTCCTCCTCCACGTACGCGGTGAAGTCGTCGGTGGAGGCGTTCCCGTGCCGGTGGGCCTTGGTCCACCCCCTGACGAGGGCGAAGAACGCCGGGTCGTCGTCCATGGCGAGCCGGACGCGGTGCACGACCATGGCCCCGCGCCCGTACACCGGCGGATCGGACAGATCCACGGCGTTCGGCGGATCGGCGGGCGGGAAAGCCCAGTTGGCGTCGTTCTGGTACGCCTCCTCGAAGCTCTCCTCGACGGGCACGTCCTCGTGGTCGGCGGCCCAGAGCCACTCCGCGTACGTGGCGAAGCCCTCGTTGAGCCACATGTCCCGCCAGGTCGCGGGGGTGACGGAGTTCCCGAACCACTGGTGGGCCAGCTCGTGGACGAGGAGAGCGGTGTCGGGCGGGCCGGGGAAGACGGGCCGGTTCTGGGTCTCCAGGGCGTACGTCGAGTCACCCGTCCGTTCGACGATCGCCCCGGCGGAGGCGAAGGGGTACGGGCCGAACTTCCCGGCCGACCACTTCAGCACCGCCGGAATCCGCCCCAGCACGTCCTCGCTCGCCGCCGCCGACTCCGGATCCACGGCGGTGAACAGCCGGATGCCCTCCGGCGTCACCGACTCCTCCGTGGCGAACCGGCCCACGGCCACCGTCGCCAGATAGCTCGCCATGGGCTCGGCGGTCCGCCAGCGGAAGGCGGTACGGCCGTCTTCCGTACGCCGGGACACCAACTCCCCGTTGGAGACGGCAGTCAGCGCCTCGGGCACGGTGATCTCGATGTCGTACGCGGCCTTGTCGCTCGGGTGGTGGTTGCCGGGAAACCAGGCCATGGAGCCGGTCGGCTCGCCGAGGGCCACCGCACCGTCCGCCGTCCGCAGCCAGCCCTCCTTCTCACCGTCCGCGTCGGTGAGGGTCTCCGGAGATCCGGAGTAGCGCACAACAGTGGCGAACGTGCGCCCCTTGCGCAACCGGTGTTCCACCGCCCCCGCCGGACGCAGCGTCATCTCCTTGCCCGCCCGGTTCACGGCAGCCGGCCGACCCGCGACGGTCGCGCTCTCGACGTCCAGCCCGGCCAGGTCGAGGTGGAACGCGCTCAGGTCCTGGGTGGCGCGGGCGGTGATCGTCGCCGTGCCGCGCAGCCGGTCGGCGGCCGGGTCGACGTCGAGCTTCAGGCCGTAGTGCGTGACGTCGTAGCCGCCGTTGCCGAGCCCGGGGAAGTACGGGTCGCGCAGCCCGGCCGCGCCCGGCGTGCCCTCGACCCCGCCGGAACAGCCCGCGCTGAGGAGGGCGAGGGCGAGGAGGAAGGACGCGGTACGGGCCGGGGGGCGGAGATTCACCCGGTCGATCCTAGGCGGGCCTGCCGCCAGGTCCTGGCGGTCAGTTCGGATCAGGGAGAAGCCGCCCGCCTCGGGGAACGGGCGGGCGGCTTCGGCTCAGGGAGACGGCTTCCTCTGCTGAGGGAAGCGGGTTCTGCTCAGAGGACGGCGATACCGAGGGGCCGGTTGCCCGCCGTCAGGCGGACCGGTTCGCTCTCCGGGTCCTCCAGGCCGTCCAGGTCGACGACCGTGATCCCGTTCCAGTAACCGTCGCGGGTGAAGCCGCCGGTGACGTACGCCGTCCGGCCGTCCTTCGACACCGCCACGTCCTCGTGCGGTCCCTTCAGCGGGACGACCCGCTCCTTGCCGTCGGGAGTGCGGACGGTGAGCGAGGGGCCCTCGTCGTCCGAGCCGATCGGGCCGGTGCCGACGACGAGGAGAGTCCCGTCGGGGGTGAGGGCCGCGCCGTGCTGGTGGGTGTTGGCGGTCATCCGCTCGATCGTCACCTCGCCGGTGCGCGGGTCGAGGACCGCGAGCCGCTCCCCCTCGAAGGGCAGCAACAGCTTGCCGTCCGCCGGGCGTACGACGGCGTAGTGCGGCTTGAGCCAGGAGCCGAGCCCGCCCTCGGTGCCGTACGGGGCGACTTCCATGCGCCGGGTCCTGAGTGTGTCCGCGTCCACCGCCGTGACGTCGAAGGAGTCGTGATCGGTGGCGTACACCTCACGGCCGTCCGGCGAGACGTCCACGTCGAAGGGGCGACGTCCGACCGGCGCGGTGCCGGTGACCTCGCCGGCCTCGGTGTCGATGACCTCCACGGTGCCGTTGCCGTCGGGCACGTTGACGCCGACGTAGACGTGCTCGCCGCCGGGGGCCAGGGCGATGCCCATGCCGCCGCCCCGGTACTCGCCGGCGGTGACGGGTCCGGTCTCCGTCTCGTACGGGATGAGCGCGAGGCGTGTCCGCCGTTGCGTGTCCACGACCGCGACGCCCTCGGCGGTGGCGACCCAGGCCCGCCCGTCCTCGCCGACGACGAGGCCATAGGGGGCGGTGCCTACCTCGACCGAGGCGATGGGGACCCCGCCCTCCCCGGACCCGTCGCGCCCGGGGTCGACGAAGGTCACGGTGTCGCTGCCGAAGTCGGCGACGAGGAGAGTCCCGTCGGCCGTGCGGCCGGTGGGGGTACGGGAGGGGTCGGGGGTGCGCACGGTGCTCGGCGCGGCGGACCCGGCCGGGGTGCCGGAGGTGTCCGGGGCGGCCTCCGTGGTGCCGGTCGCGCACCCGGCTAGCAGGGCGGCGGCGACGAGGGCGAACGTGATGCGGCGGGCGCGGGCGGCGGGTGCCCCGGCTGTTCGGCGGGCGCGGGGACCGCGCTTCGCGGTCATGCGGCGTCTCGCAGCAGCGCGGCCAGCTCCGCGAACCCGCGCCGCTCGGCGTGGGCGAGCGGGGTGACCCCGTCCCCGTCGGGCAGATCCCGTGTCGCCCCGGCCGCGAGCAGCAGTTCCACGACCTCCTGGTGCGCCCGGCCGCCCTCGCCGAGGATCACCGCCTCCAGCAGGGCGGTCCAGCCGAGCCGGTTCACGTGGTCGACGTCGATGTCGGTGACGCGCAGCACCTCCCGTACGTACGCGACATGGCCGCGTTCGCTGGCAGGGATGAGGGAGACGCCGCCGAACCGGTTGCGCAGGGTCAGGTCCGGTCCGGCGGGCAGCAGCACGTGCAGCATCGCAACGCTGCCGGTGACCCCGGTGACCAGCCAGGGGCTGTCCTCGCGGCGGTCCTGGGCGTTCGGGTCGGCCCCGGCCGCCACGAGCAGCCGGGCCACCTCGACATGGTCACCGTGGACGGCAAGGAGCAGGGGGGTACGCAGCTCGTCGTCGCGGACGTCGACCCGGGCACCGCCCTCGATCGCGGTGCGCGCACGGTCGGCGTCGCCGGTGCGTGCGGCGGTGAGCAGGTCGTGATCGAGGGCGTTCATGGGTACTCCGTTCTCGGCTGTGCCTGTGCGGACGCGACTACCGGGCGAGGGCGGCGACGCCCGCCCGGGCGAACTTCTCGTCGAGGTCGCCGCTGGGCGCGCCGGCCACGCCGATGCCCGCCACCGGGGCGCCCTTGACCTGGACCGGGGCGCCGCCGCCGAGGAACAGGGTGCCAGGGATGTCCTTCAGGTTCGGGGCCTGCTCCAGGCGCTTGACCAGCTCGGAGGTGGGGGCGTTCCAGGAGACGGCGGTGTACGCCTTCTTCGCGGCGGACTCGGGGGACTGCGGGCCCGCGCCGTCGCCGCGCAGGGTGACGATGGTGTTGCCGTTGCGGTCGACCACAGCGACGGAGACGCGCTGGTTCTCCTTCTTCGCGGCGTTCAGCGTGGCCTGGGCGGCCTTGGTGGCGGCAGCCACGGTCAGGTGCGTGGTCTGCTGGAGGTTGCGGTTCTTCGTGTCGGCCTTGACCGCGGTGGCGGGGGCGGCCGTCGGGGAGGAGGCGCTCGCGGACATCGCGCCGAACGTCCCGGCCCCGAGGGCGGCGACGACAACGGCACCGGTGACGACACGGGTACGCAGCGACAGCTTCTTCATGGTGGCTCCTTGATGGTTTCCGGGGCGGCCCGGTGGTTCGTACGAGCGGGCCGGGCGTTTCGCTCTGGTGTCGATCCTCCCGGCGGATCCGGCCCCGTACGGTCGACGTACCGGCTGGAAGCGGCGCGCGGGACGGCTGACGTCCCCATCAGCCGATCGGTTGATGCGGGGGTGGTCGGGCCGGGCCACCATGGGGGGATCTGCGCAGGTCAACAGGGGCGGCGACAGGAAACGTGAGGTACGAGGTGCACCACCCAGGCGGTCCGCGCGACGCGGAGAGGGGTGGCTCCGGTGCGCACGAGGGGGAGCAGAGTGCCCCCCGTCCGCACGACCTGGAAGGGGGTGACCCCCGTCCGCACAACGCGGAGAAGAGTGCCCACCGTCCGCACGCCCCGGAGAAGGCCGACCCCCATCCGCACAGCGCGGAGGAGAATGTCCCCACCGGCCCGGACCCCGACGCCCGCTGGCTCGCGCTCCTCATGCACGCCGCGTTCTTCCTGCTGCTCGGCGCCTCGCTGACCCGCTTCCTGATGCGGCACCCCGGCGAGGCCCGCACCCCGTGGATCATCGCTCTCTCCATCACCCTCGCGGCGCTCTACCTCCTCGGCCCGGTCCTCGGCTCGCGCCCCACCCCGCGCCGGCTCACCTGGCTCGGGGTCCTCGTCGTCGTCTGGATGGTGCTGGTCGTGCTCGCGCCGAGCTTCGCGTGGTGCGCGGTGCCGCTCTTCTACACGGGGCTGCGCATCCTGCCGCCGCGTGCGGCACTCGCGCTCGTCGCCCTGCTCACGGCGTTCGTCGTCGCCGCGCAACTGCGCCTGGCGACCGGGTTCGACCCGAACCTGGTACTCGCCCCACCCGCCGTGGCCGCCGTAGCGACCGCCGTCTTCGTCCATATGCAGCGCCAGGCGGTACGCCAACGGGAACTGGCCGCACGCCAGCGCGAGCTGATCGACGACCTGCTGCGCACCCGGCGCGAACTCGCCGCCACCGAGCGCCGCGAGGGCACCCTCGCCGAACGACAGCGGCTCTCCATGGAGATCCACGACACCCTCGCGCAGGGCCTGTCCAGCCAGCAGATGCTGCTCCAGGCCGCCGACCGCACCTGGACCGCCGACCCGGACGCCGCCCGCCGCCATGTCCGTACCGCCACGGGTATCGCCGAACGCAACCTCGCCGAGGCCCGCCGCTTCGTCCACGACCTGGCCCCGGCCGACCTCGCGGAGGGCGGCGGCCTGGAGGCGGCGCTGCACGCGCTGGCGGCCCGCGAGACGGCGCAGGCCCAGGGCGCCCTGACCGTCCGGTGCCACGTGGAGGGCACTCCGCACACCCCCCTGCCGGACCGGGTGCAGTCCGCCCTGCTGCGCATCGCCCAAGGGGCCCTGGCCAATGTGGGGGAGCACTCCGGGGCGACCGCCGCCGGCCTGACCCTGACCCACCTGGACGACCGGGTGGTCCTGGACATCGCAGACAACGGCCGCGGCTTCACCGTGGAGCCCGCAGGCGCACACGGCACCCCCACCGTCCGCGGCCACGGCCTCCCGGCGATGCGGGCCCGAGTGCACCAGCTCGGCGGAACGCTCACGATCGAGTCGGCGCCGGGCGAGGGCACGGTGCTCTCGGCCGAGGTCCCCCTCACCACGGCCCCGGCCACCAGCGCCCCGGAGGAACCCGCATGACCAGCCGCCCGACAACTCCCGTACGCATCCTGCTCTGCGACGACCACGTGGTCGTGCGCGCCGGACTGCTCGCCCTCCTCGGCAGCGAACCGGACATCGAGGTCGTCGGCGAGGCGGGCAGCGGCGAGGAGGCCGTGGTGCTCGCCGCCCGGCTCACCCCGGACGTCGTCCTCATGGACCTCCAGCTCGGCGAAGGCATCGACGGCGTCGAGGCGACCCGCCGCATCGCCGCCGACGGCACCGTCCACGTCCTGGTTCTGACCACGTACGACACCGACGCCGACATCACCCGCGCCATCGAGGCCGGCGCCACCGGCTACCTGCTGAAGGCCGAACGCCCCGAGGAACTGTTCGCCGCCATCCGGTCCGCGGCCCAGGGCCGCACCACGCTCTCGGCCCCCGTCGCCAGCCGCGTCATGGCCCGGATGCGCAGCCCCCGCCCCAGCCTCACCGACCGGGAACGCGACATCCTCGCCCAGCTCTCCCAGGGCCTCGGCAACCGCGACATCGCCCGCGCCCTGTTCATCAGCGAGGCCACGGTCAAGACCCACCTGGGCCGGATCTACGACAAACTCGGCGTCGACACCCGCGCGGGCGCGGTATCGGTCGCGAAGGAACAGCGTCTGCTGCCGTAGGGCCCGGCGCGCGGCATGCCTGATCCGCCGGACGGACCCGCAGAACGTTCGCCCAGGACAGGCGCGCAGAACTTTCGTCCAGGACAGGAACGGATATCTACCTCATGAAGAGAGCGTCCTGCACGACTGGAGGGATGACCAGGCGGTCACGGTCCTGAGCAACTGCCGCAAGGTGCTGCCACCCGACGGCCTGGTTCTGATCGTGGAAGGTCAGCCCTCGGACCGGCTTTCGGATCAGCTCTCGTCGAACAAGGCGTCGACACTCGATGCGGTGACCGCCCGCTCGAACCACACGTCGAGCACCGCAAGGTCGGCACACGTGGTGATGCGCTGCCGTGCCGCGTCCGGCACCTCCACACCGCGCACCGCGAGAATCCGCAGAATGTCCTCGGCGCGGCTTTCCAGGCGCCTTTCTACCCGACCCTCGTCGCGGAAGGATTCGGCGACGAAGCCCCGGAAGCGACTCAGCCCAGTGCCCATCAGGTTCCTCCAGATCTCACGGGCCGGGGTGGTTCCCAAACCCGCCTCGGTGAATTCGGCGAAACCGCTGCGGCATCGGCGTCCGTGGCCCGGAGCGCCTCGGCGAGAGCTTCGCGCCCTGTTCACCGGCTGCGCCGGTCACGACACCACGACACTCCGCGTCGCAACCTCCGGCAGACCACGCACCTGACCGTGGCTGCCGCCGCCAAGGCCGCCCAGGCCACGCTGAACGCCGCGAAGAAGAACCTGCGCCCTCACTCGATCGTGTCAGCCCCCGTGACCGGGCATGACACCATCGATCCGTGCTCGACATCGGCTACTCCCTCTCCCGTCGCTTCCCCGACCCCCCGCAGACCGACTACCGCCGCGCGGACGTCCGCGCGCTGCGCCACGATCTGTTCTCCGGCGACGTCTACCTCGCGGACACCAAGGCGGACCGCGAGGTGTCCACAGCCTGGGGATGGGTGCCGGTGCTCGACTTCGCGTGGGCGCTGTGCGACATCGTCGAGCAGATCGACCAGGACCCGCGCGGCAACCGCTCGCACCGGCGGCAGTACGCGGAGTTGGACTTCACCGAGTCCTCGGACGTCATGATCTTCGAGCGTCGCTTCGGCTGGGTCGACGTCGAGGCGGACTGGATGCCCGGCGACGAGCCCCCGCTCACCTTCAGCCACTCCCTCCTGCGCCGCGAGGCCCGCGACTTCCTGCACGACCTGATCGCCGATCTGGCCGACATGCACGAGGGCCTCGCCGACAACCCCGTGATCTGGGACCTCCAGGCCCGCTTCCCCCGTATGTGAGCCGTCAAGAGAACCGAGGCGACCCGTATCTGCCTCGTACGTCCCTCGCGCCCTCACTCATACGCGCCTCGTGCGTCCCTCACCCGAAACCCGTACCTGGTTACCGGTAACCAGGTAGCCCGTACTGCCCCGTACGGGATCACCTCCCGCGCCTCCCTCACGCCTCCACCCGCACCCCGATCTGCGCCGCGAACGCCGGTGCCAGCTCCATCAACTGCGCCGGGCTGATCACCGCACCCGCCAACCGCTCCACGCCCCGCGCGATGTCCAGTTCGGCCACCGTCCGCAGGTCCACCGACTCCATCCGCACCGCGCTGAAGTCCGCCCGCTTCAGCACGCACTCCCGGAACTCGACCCGGACCAGCTGCGCGTCCCCGAAGTCCGGCTCGGAGAGCACGCACCCCTCGAAGACGACGTCCTTCAGCCGGGCCTTGCGCAGATTCAGGTAGTCGATCTTCCCGCCCCGGATCACCACCCGCTCCAGCACCGCCCCATGCAGCTGGACCCCGCCCAGGCGTGCGTCCACCACCTCCACGTCCCGCAGCGACGCCCCCGCGAGATCGGTGCCCACGCCCCGTACGCCGGTCAGGACCGAGTCGATGAAGCGGGCCCGCACCAGCTCCGTACGGTCGAGGCCGCAGCCCTCCAACGCGCAGTCCATGAACCGCGCACCCGGCCCCGAAGCATCCGCCAGGTCCACCCCGGCGAACCGCACCCCGTCGTAGTCGCCGTCCGGCTCCAGGCCCTCCCCGTCGTACGGAACGAGCGGGGGAAGGCGCACCTCCGGCCGCCGCGCCGCCGCGACGCCGTCCTTCTTGCCCTTGTTGGTCCCGGCCGTCCTGCCCGTACTCGCTGCCATGCCCCCATCGTGACGCACACCACTGACAACGCCCCCGCAGACCGTGTCACGCGCCGCCTCCCCCGAGGAGTCCCAGCTATGGACCACATCCACGTCATCGGCGGCGGGCTCGCCGGACTCACCGCCGCGATCACCGCCGTCGAGTCCGGTGCGCGGGTCACTCTGCACGAGGGCCACCGGACCCTGGCCAGCCGGGCCAGGACCGCCGACAGCCCCCGCCCACCCTGCTGCGCCCCGCCGTCCAGGGCTCCCCTCGCCGAAGCGGCCGCCGCCCACCGCCCGCTGGAGACCCGGGGCACGATCGGCAAGGTGATCCTGGAGCTGTGAGACCGGGGCTGGGGCCGGGTCGGGTTTCCGACCCGGCTAGGACCGGGGGGTGTCCTCGGCGGCGCCCAGCCCCGCCAACGCCCCGTCCGTCAGCCGGTACGTCGTCCACTCGTCCTGCGGCCGTGCGCCCAGCGACTCGTAGAACGCGATGGACGGGGCGTTCCAGTCGAGCACCGACCACTCCAGCCGCTCGTACCCCCGTTCCACGCAGATCCGCGCCAACTCCGCCAGCAGCGCCCTGCCGTGTCCGCCGCCGCGTCGCTCCGGGCGGACGTACAGGTCCTCCAGGTAGATGCCGTGCACCCCGCGCCAGGTGGAGAAGTTCAGGAACCACAGGGCGAAGCCGACCACCTCGCCATCACCACGATCACCGCCATCACCCCCGTCGTCGGCCGTCGCCACGTGCGCGTACGCGGCGGGCCGCTCGCCGAACAGCGCCTCCCTCAGCTGTCCCTCGGAGGCCACCACCTCGTCGAGGGCCTTCTCGTAATCGGCGAGTTCACGCACCAGGGCGTGCAGGACGGGGATGTCATCAGGCGTAGCGGTACGAATCATGGGGTCAGCGTAAGCAGCCCCCGAACTGCGTATCGGCCCTGTCCATTTCCGCTCGCCCTCACCCTCGGCCGACAACGGCCGCCGCCCGTCCGCCTCCCGCACCACCGGCAGCGCCAACGCGCACCCGCAGTACATCGACGGCCCGTCCGGCCGCAGCCCCCACCGCTCCAGACACCGCGCGACAAGACCCGGCAACCCGGCGACGAAAGCCCGCCCGGCGGCTCCGCTGTACGTGGACCGGGTGTCGATCACTTCTTCGGGAATGTCGATCACACCCCCGATCCCAGGCACATGCGTCAATCGGGCCATGCCCCGAGAACAGCCGGGAATCCGCCCTCGCGCCCCCGGCACCCGCAGCCCCCGGTCCACAGCCGCGGCCGCCGTCCGCCACTGGATCGCCACCGCCCCCGGCACGTACATCTGGCTGGGCATCCTCTTCGTCACGGCCGTCGTCCTGCGGCAGATGTCGCCCGCCTTCGAGGACGAGTTCCTGCGGGACCGTTCCACCAACCTGCACGAGCTCTCGCGGAACCCCCTCCGCGTCCTGATCTCCGGCGCCCTGTGGATCGACGGCGGCCGCTGGCTCCCGTACGCCGTGCTGTTCACCGTCTTCCACGCCACCGCCGAACACTGGCTCGGCACCCTGCGCTGGCTGACGGTCGTGATCCTCGCGCACGTACTGGCGACCCTCGTCAGCGAGGGCGTCCTGGCCTGGGCGATCCGGTACGGGCACGCCCCGCCGTCGGCCGCCAACACCCTGGACGTGGGCGTGAGTTACGCGCTGGCCGGGGTCGTCGCCGTCCTCACGTACCGCGTACCGCACCTCTGGCGGTACGCCTACGCCTTCGCGGTCCTGGTGGCCTACGGCGTGCCGCTGATCGGCGAGGGCCGCACGTTCACCGACCTGGGCCACTTCACCGCCGTGCTGATCGGCCTCGCCTGCTACCCGCTGACCCGCCGCCGTACGGACCAGGAGACGCAGCGGCCCCCCGCGCAGTAACGTCCCGCCACACATACGCTCGGCATCAGTGAGTACCGGACACCGGAACAGGGACACCAGGGGCATCATGAGCACCGTCAGTACCGTCAACGGCGGCATATCGTTCTGGTACGCGCAGGAGGGCACCCCCGCCCCGCGCGAACCCCTCCCCGGCGACGCGAGCGCCGACGTCTGCATCGTCGGCGGCGGCTACACCGGGCTCTGGACGGCGTACTACCTGAAGAAGGCCGTTCCCTTCCTCAACATCACCGTTCTGGAAGCCAAGTTCTGCGGTTACGGGGCCTCCGGCCGTAACGGCGGCTGGCTCTACAACGGCATCGCGGGCCGCGACCGGTACGCGAAGCTGCACGGCCACGACGCCGCCGTACGGCTCCAGAAGGCGATGAACGAGACGGTCGGCGAGGTCGTCCGGGTGGCCGCCGAGGAGAAGATCGACGCCGACATCCACCAGGGCGGTGTCCTGGAGGTGGCCCACACCCCGGCGCAGCTGGCCCGCCTCAAGGACTTCCACAGCGTCGAGATCGCGTTCGGCGAGAGCGACCGGGTCCTGCGCGGTGCCCGCGAGACCGCCGAACGTATCCATGTCACCGGGGCCGTCGGCTCCACCTGGACCCCGCACGGCGCCCGGCTGCACCCGGTCAAGCTGGTCAAGGGCCTCGCGGACGCGGTGGAGGCGCTCGGCGTCACGATCCACGAGTCGACGCCCGTCACCGAGATCAAGGCCAAGCACGCCGTCACCCCGTACGGTACGGTCCGCGCCCCGTACATCCTGCGCTGCACCGAGGGCTTCACCGCGAGCCTCAAAGGCCAGAAGCGCACCTGGCTCCCGATGAACTCCTCCATGATCGCCACCGAGCCGCTGCCCGCCCATATATGGGACACCATCGGCTGGGAGGGCCGCGAGACCCTCGGCGACATGGCCCACGCCTACCTCTACGCCCAGCGCACCGCCGACGACCGCATCGCGATCGGCGGCCGCGGCCACCCCTACCGCTACGGCTCCGCCACCGACAACGACGGCCGCACCCAGCCCGCCACCGTCGCAGCCCTCCGCGACCTGCTGGTCCGCCTCTTCCCCACCACGGCGGGCGTCCGCATCGACCACGCCTGGTCCGGCGTCCTCGGCGTCCCGCGCGACTGGTGCGCCACGGTCACCCTGGACCGCTCCACGGGCCTGGGCTGGGCAGGCGGCTACGTCGGCTCCGGCGTCGCCACGGCCAACCTCGCCGCCCGCACCCTGCGCGACCTGATCCAGCAGGACTCCGGCCAGGCGGGCACCACCGACCTGACGACGCTCCCCTGGGTGAACCACAAGGTCCGACGCTGGGAACCGGAACCCTTCCGCTGGCTCGGCGTCCACGGCCTGTACGCCGCCTACCGCGCCGCCGACCGCCGCGAGACGTCCTCTCCGCGCCCCGGCACCGACCCGATCGCGAAGACGGCGGACCGCATAGCGGGCCGCCACTGACGCCGGGCCACTGACGCCGGGCTACGGCGTCGGCCGCTCCGCCACCAGCACGCCCACCTTGTCGATCCGGTGCTCGGGGTTGCCGAGGGCGTCCCGCCAGAAGTTCCCGGCCGCGTCGTCCTCGGGCGTCGCGCAGGTGGAGATCGTGATCATCGCCCGGGTCGGCTCGGCACCGGGCTTGCCCGGCACCTCGGCCCGCTGCTCGGCGAGCGACCGCTCGCTGCGGAAGGAGGTCTGCCGGGTCTCGGTGATCTCGTACGTGTAGCGGGTACCGCCCTCGGTCACGTACACGGAATCGCCCTTGCCGAGATCCGGCAGATCACGCAACACGCCTCCGGCACTGAGCCGGTGCGCGGTGACCAGGTAATTGCCGACTTCACCCGGCCCGACCCCGCCCTCCTCGCCGTACGGACTGGAGGCGACGCCCCGGTCCTGGATACGGCTGCCGGGCCGGTCGTCGGTCGTCCCCTCGTACGGCACGACGTCCAGGTCCTCGACACCGATGGCGGGTATCGCGAGGACGGCGGTCGCGGTGCGGGGATCGGTGTGATCGGCGGGGTCGGGGGTGGGGGTGGAGGCTGGGGCAGGCACCGAGGCGGGTACGGAGGCGGGCGCCGTCACCGAGCGCCCGGTCGCGGGGGGCGGGGCCGGGGCCATGGACTCGGCCGCGGGGAACGGGGCCCGGGCCTTGGATTCGGCTGCGGGGAGCGGGGCCGTGTCCTGCGTCCCCACACCCGGGCCGCCTGACAGCCCGGCCGCACACCCCAGGCTCAGTACGACGGCGGCACAGCCACCGCCGGCGGTACCGGCGGCAGTACGGGCGACGCTACGAAGTCGGCGCATGGGCGGCCCTCCTTCTCCTCCCAGTACACCACCGGCCCCACGATCCGCATACGGACGCCCGCCCCTGCCCCGCCCACGAGGGGCGGGCGACAGCCCGGGAAGCGATCGCCGCCAGGCCACCCCACCAGCAGCCTGCCTCCTCGGCCACCAGCCCCAGTCCCCAGCCCCCAGCCCCCAAACGCCGAGAGCTCAGCGCTCAGCGCCTGAGCCCCGAAAGCCGCCCCGCCTTGGCCGTCGCCACCAGTTCCTCCACGGTGGCGAGCTTCACCCGGGGCCGCCCGGCACGCCGGCCCCGGTCCCGTTCGGCTCGGTCGATCGCGGCCAGGCCGCGGGCGTCCACGACGCGGCGGTTGCGCTGCCGGGCGAGCCGCCGGAACGCCTTGGCATCGCCCGCGGGCGTGGGCAGCGCCCCGGCGACCGCGTCGGCCAGGAGCGTGCCGACCGTCTCGGCCGCGCAGGTGCGGTTGGCGCCGATCCCGCCGGACGGCCCGCGCTTGATCCAGCCGACGACATAGCTGCCGGGGAGTCCGGCGACCCGGCCGCCCTCGTGCGGGACCGTGCCCGAGGCCTCGTCGAACGGCAGCCCGGGGACCGGGAGCCCCCGGTAACCGATGGCCCGCAGCAGCAGCCCGGCGCGCAGGTCCGCCATGCCTCCGCCGCCACCACCGCCGCCGTCGGCTCCGTCCGTGACGCGCACCGCGTGCACGCCACCGCCGCCAAGGATCTCCACCGGCTCGGAGTGGAAGCGCAGCACGATGCGCCGGGCCGCCCCTTCACCGAACGCGGGGGACCCGGCATCCGTCCGTACCCGGGCCAGCCCCCGCAGCACCCCGGCCCGGTCCCCCGGCCCCGCCGCGTCGATCGCCGCCGCCGTACGCGGGTCGTGGTCGTCCACGGCCAGCTCCACGCCCTCCAGGTGCTTCAGGGCCAGCAGTTCGGAACGGGTGTACGCGGCGTCCTCCGGCCCCCGCCGCCCCAGCACCACGACCTCACGGACTTGGCTCGCCCGCAGGGCCTCCAGCGCGTGGGTGGCGATGTCGGTCGCCGCGAGCGTCTCCGGGTCGGCGACCAGAATCCGGGCCACGTCGAGGGCGACGTTGCCGTTGCCCACCACGACGACCCTCTCGGCGGACAGGTCGACGCCCTGCGCGACGGCCTCGGGATGGGCGTTGTACCAGGCGACGAACGAGGTCGCGGACAGCACGCCGGGGCTCTCCTCACCCGGGACGCCGAGCCGCCGGTCCGTGGACGCGCCGACCGCGTAGATCACCGCGTCGTGGTGGGCGGCCAGCTCCTCGGCGGTGACGTCCCGGCCCACCTCGATGCCCAGGTGCATACGGACCCGGGGGTGGCTGTGGAAACGGGAGAAGGTGTCGCCGACCTTCTTCGTCGCGGGGTGATCGGGCGCCACGCCGTACCGGACCAAGCCGCCCGCCACCGGCAGCCGGTCGATCAGGGTCACCTCCGCACCGGTGTGCAGCAGCAGGTCCTGAGCGGCGTACATCCCCGCCGGACCAGTGCCCACGACGGCCACCCGCAGCGGCCCGAAGTCGGACGGCAGGCTCCGCTCGAAGACCGGCTCGCCCCAGACATGGAAGTTGGGCCCGTCGACACCGGCCCCGGCGGAAGGGGGCTCCTCCCCCTCGTAAAAAGCACCCTCGTAAAGGGCACCCTCGTAATAGGCGGCGTTGATGTCCGCGTACTCCCGTAGCCCGGCGGGCAGCACGTCCACTGGGAAGATCGCGTCCACCGGGCAGGCGTCCGCGCAGGCCCCGCAGTCGATGCACGCCCGGGGGTCGATGTGGAGCATTTCCGTACGGCCGAAGGCGCGTTCCTCCGGCGTCGGATGGATGCAGTTGACCGGGCACACGGCCACACACGTGGCGTCGTTGCAGCAGGTCTGGGTGATGGCGTAGGTCATGTCCCCGGCTCAGATCAGGTTCGCGCGCTTGTAGAAGGCGAGGGCGGGCTTGGTGAGCAGCCGGGCGGAGGCGAGGAAGTCCATCAGCCCCGAACAGCTGGACCGCATCATCGACTTGTGGTGCTCATTGCCCTTCGCGGCGGCCAGCGCACGCTTCCGGTCGAGCCCGGCCCTGCGGTAGACCTCCGGGTTCACCATGCTGGTCACGATGAAGTACGAGGCGACGGCGACGACGAACGCGTTGATCTGCCGCCGTGCCCACCCCGCGCCCTCCAGCCGCTTGAGGGTCTCGTCCCGGGCGAACTTCATGTGCCGGGACTCCTCCACCACATGGATGTTGTTGATGGTGCGGACGAACGGCACCACCCGCTCGTCACGCATCCAGTCCCGCTGCATCACGTCGAGGACTTCCTCGGCGACCAGGATCGCCGCGTACGCGGCCTCGCCGAACGCGAGCGTCTTGAAGGCCCGGCCCAGCTCCATCACCCCGCGCCGGGGCCGGTAGTGCGGGGCCCCGAGCTTCTGCGCGCCGCGCGCGAACATGATCGAGTGGCGGCACTCCTCGGCTATCTCGGTCAGCGCCCACTGGAACTCCGCGCCCGCCGGGTCCTTCATGTAGATGTCCCGCAGCACCATCTGCTGAAGGATCATCTCGAACCAGATCCCCGTGCTGGCGACCGAGGCCGCCTCCTGCCGGGTGAGCTCCTTGCGCTGCGCCTCGGTCAACTCACGCCAGTACGGCGTGCCGTAGAGCGTGCTCCACTCGGGGCTCGCGCCGTGGAACTCCTTGTCCAGCGGCGTCTCCCAGTCGACCTCGGTGGCCGGGTCGTACGCCAGCTGCGCGGCCGAGCCGAGCAGCCGCCGCGCGACATCGTCACCCTCGGGACTGTCCTGGACCTTCGACGGATGGGCCTTCGACGGAACGGTGCTGCCGGCCATGCTGCGGCTCCTTTGGGTCGAGTGCGGTGATCCTTGATCGTGGCAATGTGTGCGTACAGGGGGCTGCTGTGGGCGTACAGGGTGCTGTTGCGGGCGTACAGCGTGGTGATGCGCGCGTACGACGTGGTGGCGTGCGCACGGCGCGGCGGAGTGCGTACGACAACAGCCCCCTGCTGCCCGGGCAGCGGCCGGATGCCCCACCCGCTTGTTAGACGCAAGGTATAACAAGGAGCCCGGGCCGCCTACCCCTCGGTAGAAATCGGCCCGGGCCCCTCACCGCACCTCCCCGTCGGCTACCGGGGGTCCTGGCCGAACTTCGAGGTCGACCAGAGGTAGCCGAGCACCACGAGCCCGAGGCTCCAGCCGACGGTCAGCCAGCCGTTGTGGCCGATCTCGCTGCCGAGCAGCAGGCCGCGCAGGGTCTCGATGGCGGGCGTGAACGGCTGGTACTCGGCGATCGGTTGGAACCAGCCCGGCATCGTCCCGACCGGGATGAAGGCGCTGGACAGGAGAGGCAAGAGGATCATCGGCAGGGCGTTGTTACTGGCGGCCTCGGCGTTCGGACTGATCAGACCCATGCCGACCGCGACCCAGGTGAGGGCCGATGCGAAGAGCACGAGCAGCCCGAACGCCGCCAGCCACTCCAGGGCGGTGACGTCCGTCGGCCGGAAGCCGATGGCCACGGCGACGGCGCCCACCAGGACCACGCTCAGAACGCTCTGCAGCACGCTGCCGACGACATGCCCGACGAGCACGGAGCCGCGGTGGATCGCCATGGTGCGGAAGCGGGCGATGATGCCCTCGGTCATGTCGTTGGAGACGGAGACAGCGGTCCCGACCACGGTGGAGCCGACCGTCATCAGCAGCAGACCCGGGACGATGTAGGCGATGTACTCGGCGCGATCGGCGCCTCCGCCGCCGAGGCCCGCGCTCATCACATCGCCGAAGATGTAGACGAAAAGCAGCAGGAGCATGACAGGCGTGAGGAGCAGGTTCAGGGTGAGGGAGGGGTAGCGCCGGGCGTGCAGGAGGTTGCGGCGCAGCATGGTGTTCGAGTCGCGGACGGCGAGGGCGAGGGAGCTCATCGGAGTGCCTCCTTGGGCTGGCCGTTCCGGGCGGGCGCGCCGGATCCGGTGAGGGCGAAGAACACGTCGTCGAGGTCGGGGGTGTGGACGGTCAACTCGTCGGCCTCGATCCCGGCCGAGTCCAACCAGTCGAGGATGGAGCGCAGTTCGCGCTGGCTGCCGTCGCTGGGAAGGCGCAATGCCAGCGCCTGGTCGTCGCGCGCGGCCTGGTGCAGGGTGGAGGCGGCGGACCGGTAGGCGTCCGGGTCGGTGAAGCGGAGCCGGACGTGCCCGCCCGGAACGATCCGCTTCAACTCCTCGGCACTGCCCTCGGCGGCGATCCTCCCGTCGTTGAGCACGGCGATACGGTCGGCCAACTCGTCGGCCTCCTCCAGGTACTGGGTGGTGAGGAAGACGGTGACGCCGCCGGCGACCAGCTCGCGGATGATCCCCCACATGGTGTGACGGGAACGCGGGTCGAGACCCGTGGTCGGCTCGTCGAGGAAGATGATCCGCGGGGAGCCGACCAGCGTCATGGCGATGTCCAGGCGGCGCTTCATGCCGCCGGAATAGCCCGATACCGGCTTCCTCGCCGCCTCCACGAGGTCGAAGCGCTCCAGCAGTTCGGCGGCGACCCGTCGGCCCTCCCGGCGCGGAAGACGGTGCAGGTCCGCCATCAGCAGCATGTTCTCCTCACCGGTGATCAGGCCGTCCACGGCGGAGAACTGCCCGGTGACACCGATCGCGCCGCGCACGGCCTGGGGATCGACGGCCGGGTCATGGCCGCCGACGCTCAACCGGCCGGCATCGGCGGTGATGAGGGTGGACAGAATCTTGACGGCGGTGGTCTTGCCCGCGCCGTTGGGGCCGAGCAGGGAGAAGACCGTGCCCTCGGGCACCGACAGGTCGATGCCGTCGAGCACGAGCTTGTCGCCGTAGGACTTGCGCAGTCCGGTGGCGGTGATCGCCTGCGGCGCAGCCTGCTCGGCAAGCGGCGCGGAGGCACGGATGACAGTCATGCTGGTTCCCTTTCGTGAGCGGTGAGTCGGGCGTGGGCGGCGAGGCGGACATGACCGGCAAGGCGGGCGTGGGCGGTGAGCCGGGCATGAGGCGGTGAGCCGGGCGTGACGGGCGAGGCGGACGCGGGCGGACGTGGGCGGGGTCAGGCGCGGCGGACGATGATGTCGCCGGCCCCGCTCCGGGCGTGCACCTCGACGGTCTCGTCGGAGCCCTCGGGACCGGCGGCGGCGCCGAGCGAGTTGCGTACGGTGCCGAACTTGGGGTTCAGGTCGAGCCAGGCGGCGGTGCCCTCGTGGATGCCCACTTCGAGGTCGCCGACGGAGGTACGCAGAGCGATGCGGCCACGCACCACATCGCCGACACGGATGCGCCCGTTGGAGGAGGTCGCATCGACCCCCGCACGGGCGACGCCGATCTCGATCCGCCCGTTGGCGGACTTGGCGACGACGCTGCCGTGCGCGACGCCCACGGAAATGTCGCCGTTGGCCGCGTTGACCTTCAGCTCACCACCGACCTCGTCGATCCCGGTCGTACCGTTGCCGTTCTTGACGGCAGCCGCCCCGCCCACCACGCCGACCTCGACCCGGCCGGATCCGACGATCTCGGCGTCCCCGGCGGAGCGGACCAGCCGGATGTCGCCGTGGTCGGTCCTGAGCTCGGCGCGGGCGGCCTCATCCACCTGGAGATCTCCGAGCGAGGTCGTGAGCTTCACGTCCCCGAGGGGGCCTTCGCAGACGAAGCCGCCCAGGGCGGACGTGCCCCGAACGTCGGACCCCGCGGGCAGTTCGACGCTCACGACGACGGTGCCCGGCCTGCCGAACAGGGACCGCTTCCTGGGGGTCTTGACGGTGAGACGCCCGCCCGAGCAGGAGACCTGGGTCTGCCGCACGGCGCGTACGTCGTCCTCGTCGGATCCGTTGCCCGGCAGCACCTCGACGACCGTGTCGGTGCGCTTGCCGGCAGCGATACGGGCAGTACCGGCGTCCAGTTCGATGACGGCGGAGATCGGCTCAGGAGTATCGAAAGAAGGCATGGCGGTCCCGTCCTCTTGGCTCGGTGAATGATGAGTGATCAGCGATCAGCGATCGGTGACGTCGGCCGGATCGGCGATCCGCCGGTGAAAGTGGGGCTGGGGGGCCGGTGGGGCTGGAAGGTCCCGGCCCTAGCGGACCCAGCCGGTGAAGCCGCGACCGCCCGAGTCCTCGCCCCGACCCGGTGCACTCGCACGCCCCCCACCGTCGAGGGAGACGGACACGGCCCGCACCAGCCAGGCGTTGACCGACAGCCCCTCCGCCGCCGCGGCGCTCTCGGCGCGGCCCTTGAGGTGGGCGGGGAGGCGGAGGTTGATCCGCACCAGGGTGCCGTCCTCGGCCTC
Source organism: Streptomyces durocortorensis (assembly GCF_031760065.1). Lineage (NCBI taxonomy): Bacteria > Bacillati > Actinomycetota > Actinomycetes > Kitasatosporales > Streptomycetaceae > Streptomyces > Streptomyces sp. C11-1. The sequence goes on along the minus strand of NZ_CP134500.1, from coordinate 4,080,507 downwards.
CCCGGCCGGCGGCGCGGTCACGGCGGGAGCCGCGACCGGCTCCCGCGCCTCCCGCACCGGCTCGGGCACCGGCGGCGGCGTCACCACGAACTCGGGATCGAGCCCGCGCAGCCGCACATCGACCGAACCGGGCGCCAGCTCCCGAGTGACCTCACCCATGGCCGCGGAGAGCACATTGAGCAGGGTCAGCCGGGCGGCGGACTCCAGGGGGGCACTGAGCCGCTCGGCCAGGGCCCGGGCTTCGTCACTGCTGGCATCCGCGGCGACGGAGAGTTCCCGCCGGAGATTGTCGACGTAGGGGGTGAGATCCATGACGCCATCATGGCACACACATGGCACCACGTCGAGCCACTTGGGCGCACTTCGCGCGAAGACGCCCCTGAACTGCGAAGTTACAACCGAGGGTCTCGCGATGGCGTCACAGAAGCGCCCCGAACGACCAGCGGTGGCGCCACATCGGCACCATCTGGCACCACTAGGCACCATCGGGTGCCACCGGGTGCCACCCGCTGAAGGGGCGCCACCGGGCAGACATGCTCCTCGTCCGTACAGCCCGCCAGGATCGCTCGGGAGATGGAACTCCTATCGAAATGATCTCTGCGGCGGCCGGCTCATCGCGGGAGTGACGATTCAGGTGCGGGATGGCAAGGCCGGAGCCTTGGAACGCCGGTGAGGACGCGGACCGGCTGTCGCACGCCCGCTTCAACCTTCAGCGGGGCATGCCTTCAGCGACAGCGTGATGGTTCAGGCGTGACCAGGCTCCGACGCCCAAGGCTGTTCCGATGCCCAGGAACGCGCCGACCCCGGCGGGCACCACCCACTGCGTCACCGAAGGCGCGGCATCGCCGCCGTTCCCGGTGAGGGCGACCACAGCGGTCAGCAGTCCGTACGGGATCAACAGCGTTCCCGCCCAGGCCGGGGGGAGCAAGAGCCACCGGGGGAGTCTCCGTCCCCATGGCCGGACGAGGGCGAATGCCAGCATCACGCCCATCAGCGCCAGCACGGCCGTGAAGTCGATGCCGTGTCGTTCCAGCCACACCAGCGCATCGGGAGCGCCGTTCCTCTCGAACTCGCCCGTCACGTCGAACCCGTCCGCAAGCCCCGCCCTGCCGCCGAATGCCCAGTACGCCTTCATAGCGACATAGGGCGCGGCAGCCGCGCTGCCCAGCGCCACGACCATCCGAGCCGCCCTTGGCGTCACCACGCGCGTCATCACCACTCCCGCCCAGCGCCCTCGCTGGCCAACGGCTGTCGTCGGCCCGGTTCCACCGTGCTCCGGTTCCGGCGTCCAGGCGTCACGCCTGGGTACCGTCGCCACGACGGGCTCTCCCCCGAGTGACGGAAGCACGGTCATCCGCTGGTACAGGCGCACCGGGCGTGAGGAAGGCTTCATGGATGCCGTCGCGTCACTCCCAGCGGGTCCGCGCACATCTCCCAGCGGGTCCGCAGGCGGCGGAACCAGTGCCGGCCCCTCGCCCGGTTTCACGCGCCGACAAAAGAAGCCCAGGTCAGACAACACCTGACCTGGGCTTCCCACCGAGCCCCCTGTCGGATTCGAACCGACGACCTACGCATTACAAGTGCGTTGCTCTGGCCAGCTGAGCTAAGGAGGCGTGCCAGAGCAGTCTAACCAACCCCGCGCCCCGCCCGTCCGCGTTTTCCGTGTGCCCCGGACTACTGACAGATCAGGAAACGCCAGGTAGCGTCACGGCAGGTCCGCTCAAGTGGACCAGACCACTCCCTACTCGGATCGTCCGGCACGTTCCTGCCGGTGGAGGAGAAGATTCAGCATGGCCAGTGTCACGTTCGACAAGGCGTCCCGCGTCTACCCCGGCTCCACGAAGCCGGCTGTGGACCAGCTCGAAATCGACATCGCGGACGGTGAGTTCCTCGTCCTCGTCGGTCCTTCCGGTTGTGGAAAGTCGACCTCCCTGCGCATGCTCGCGGGTCTTGAGGACGTCAACGGCGGTGCGATCCGCATCGGTGACCGTGATGTCACGCACCTGCCGCCCAAGGACCGGGACATCGCCATGGTGTTCCAGAACTACGCGCTCTACCCGCACATGACCGTCGCGGACAACATGGGCTTCGCGCTCAAGATCGCCGGTGTGAACAAGACCGACATCCGGGCGAAGGTCGAAGAGGCCGCCAAGATGCTGGACCTCACCGAGTACCTGGACCGCAAGCCGAAGGCGCTCTCCGGTGGTCAGCGCCAGCGTGTGGCGATGGGCCGGGCCATCGTGCGGGAGCCGCAGGTCTTCCTCATGGACGAGCCGCTGTCGAACCTCGACGCCAAGCTCCGCGTCTCCACCCGTACGCAGATCGCCTCGCTCCAGCGCCGCCTGGGCATCACCACGGTCTACGTCACCCACGACCAGGTCGAGGCCCTCACCATGGGGGACCGGGTCGCGGTGCTGAAGGACGGGCTGCTCCAGCAGGTCGACTCGCCGCGCAACATGTACGACCGCCCGGCCAACCTCTTCGTCGCCGGGTTCATCGGCTCCCCCGCGATGAACCTCGTCGAGGTCCCGATCACCGACGGCGGCGTGAAGTTCGGCAACAGCGTCGTCCCGGTCTCCCGCGAGGCGCTCAGCGCCGCCACGAACCGCGGTGACACCACCGTCACGGTCGGCATCCGGCCGGAGCACTTCGACATCGTCGAGCACGGGGGCGCCGCCGCGCAGTCGCTGGCCAAGGGCGCCTCGGGCGAGCCGGCCGGTCTCGCCGTCTCCGTCAACGTCGTCGAGGAGCTCGGCGCCGACGGGTTCGTCTACGGCGGCGCGCAGGTCGCCGGCGAGCACAAGGACCTGGTCGTCCGTGTCGGCGGGCGCGCCGTCCCGGAGAAGGGCACCGAACTGCACGTCGTCCCGCGCCCGGACGAGCTGCACGTCTTCTCGACCTCCACCGGTGAGCGTCTCGCCAACTGACCCGCCGCCTGCCGTACGCTCGGGCCCCGCGCTCCCCGCAAGGGAGGCGCGGGGCCGTTTGCGTGGTCGCGGCGCGTTTGGGTTTCGACGCCGGATGGGGTCAAATACCCCGGCACACAGGGCATTTCGCCTTGGTTCGTCAACCTGGTATTCGAAAGGACGCGTCGAACCATCCCCCGCGAGGGTGACGAAATGTCGCCAAGTCATCACTGGCCGCTACGCTCGCTGCGTGACCCACACCGCGCGCCGCATCGGCCGATCCCTCGCTCTCGTCCTGCCCGTCGTCATGGTTCTGTCCGGGACCCTCGCGGTCACCACCGTTCCGTGGGCGGCGCCGGACAACGACTCCACGCTGCTGGCCGCCTCCTCGGAGACCGTGTCCAAACCAGCGAAGCCGCGTGCCCCGCAGGACATCCTTCGCGAGAAGCTGCTCGTGGAGCTCCAGGAGAAGGACCCGGGCACCGCGCTCACGGCTCTCCAGCGCGCCGTGGAGCAGCGCCCGTCGCTCGCCCGCCACTGCATGTCGATCGCGAAGGCGCTCGGCAAGGCCGCCGTCGAGCAGTACGGTCCGACCCGTGCGCAGCGCTTCTCCCGCCCCGTCTGCGACACCTCGTTCGCCTCCGGCGTCGCCCAGTTCAGCTGAGTCCGGGGGGCGGTGGCACGGACCGCCGCCGCCCGCCCGCGGGCAGCGCCTATCGTGCCTGCCATGCATACGTATCCGACACAGGCCGTGATCCTTGCCGGTGGCCAGGGGTCACGGCTGCGGCCGTACACCGACGACCGCCCCAAGCCGATGGTCGAGATCCCCGGGACCGGGACGCCGATCATCGGCCATCAGCTGTCCTGGCTGGCCGCCGAAGGGGTCACCGACGCCGTGGTCTCCTGCGGGCATCTCGCCGAGGTGCTCCAGGAGTGGCTGGAGGCGGCCGTGCTGCCGCTCCGGGTCACCACTGTCGTGGAGACCGAGCCCCTGGGACGCGGCGGCGGGCTGAAGTACGCGGCCGAGCGCCTGCCCGACGCCGATCAGCCGTGGTACGCCACGAACGGTGACATCTGGACGCGCTTCTCCTTGCGCGAGATGGCCGCCTTCCACGCCGAGCGCGACGCCACCGCCACTCTGGCCCTCGCCCGGCCCCGCATCCCGTGGGGTGCCGTGGAGACGGACGCGTTCGGGCACATCACCGACTTCATCGAGTCGCCGCCCTCCCCGTACCTGATCAACGCCGGGGTGTACGTGTTCTCGCCCTCGTTCACGAAGCTGCTGCCGGACCGCGGCGACCATGAGCGGACGACGTTCCCCCGCCTCGCCCGCGAGCGTCGGCTCGCCGGGTATCCACTGCCGCACGGGGCGTACTGGCGGGCCATCGACACCGCGAAGGATCTGACCGAGGCGGCCCGGGAGCTGGGCTCGCACGGGGGCTGACAGTCGCCCGTACATGCGGCCGTGTGTGCTGGCGTGCGGCACTGGAGCCCGTACGTACCGGTGAGCGCGGGAGAGGGCGGTCCCCACCCTGTTCGGTGGGGGCCGCCCTCTCCGTCTGACAAAGCCTTACGAAGCCCTACGAGAAACCTTACGAAGCTCTACGGAGCGGGCTCAGCCGAGGAGACCGCCGATCGGGTTCCGGCCGCCTCCGCCGGAGGTCGAGCCCTCGCCGCCGGAGGAGGTCGAGCCTCCGGTGGGCTCCGGTTCGCCGCCGCCGGAGGAGGCGTCGCCGCCGGTGGAGCCGGAGGAGGTGGGACCCGCGCTGGTGGCGGACGGGGGCTGCTGGGGGGTGGACTGCTGCGGGGGGGCCTGGCCGGTGCCCTGGGTCTGGCTGGGCTGGGTGCTGCCCGAACCGGTGCTCTGGCCGCCCGAGTCACGGGTCGCGCCGGGGCTGGCCTCGCCCGTGCCGGGCGTGCTCGCGGCGCCGGAGCTGGAGGGTTCGGGGCGTCGCTGCTCTTCCGGCGTACGGGAGGCCTCGCGCTCGCCGGTGGACTCCTGGGGCAGCGGCATGCCGGGGAGGCGGTTGGTGGGGTAGTCGCTGCGGCCGGGGACGGTGACGACCTCGGTGGAGCGGACCGCGCCGCCGAGGACGGAGCCGACCAGCAGGGTGAGGCCGATGACGACGCTGGCGACGACGGTCCCGCGGCGCAGGACCCGGCGGCGCAGGTCCCAGATCTCGGAGCGCGGGCCGAGCTTGCGCCAGGCCTCCCCGGCGAGCCGCCCGTCCACGGAGTAGACGGGGGCGCCCGCGATGATCAGGGGGCTCCAGGCGGCCAGGAAGATGATGTCGGGCGCCTCGTACACCGGCACCGTGCGCCAGCTCACCGTCACCAGGAGGGCGGCGGAGAGCAGGGCGCCCACCGAGGCGGCGACGCGCTGCCAGAGGCCGAGGACGGTGAGGACGCCCACGACGACCTGGAGGAAGGCGATGGTCAGGCCCGCGCCGACGGGGTGGGAGAGGGCGAAGTCGCGCAGGGGCTCGGCCGCCGCCCAGGGGTTCAGAGAGGTCAGCCACTTCACCATCGAGCCGCGTTCGCCGCCGTCGAAGTAGACGGGGTCGCACAGCTTGCCCATGCCCGCGTAGATGGAGATGAAGCCGAGGAAGACCCGCATGGGGAGCAGGACGACGCCCAGGTTCATCCGGTGGCCGGGGTAGTAGGCGTGCCGGACCGGGTCGTTGCCGTGGCGGCGGGCGCGGGCCTCGGCAGTCTCGTCGTGGTCCTCGTCACCGCCGGGTCCGTCGAGGCCGTCCGGACCCTCGGGGCCGTCGACCGGGTCGTACGCGCCGACGGCCTGGCGCATGGGCGGCAGGAGCGGGCCGGCCGATCCGGGCTGGTGCGGGGCGGTCAGTACGGGATTGGGCTGCGTCTCCTCCAGGAGCGGGATGACCTGCGTCGCGCCCGTCCCGTGCCCGTCGCCGGAGGCCCCGCCGAGTCCGGCATCGAGATGCCCGGCGGTGGAGTTGCGCATGGCCTGGAGGAGGCCCGTCGCGCCGGGGTCGCCCGGGGCGGACTTCCCGCTCCAGACGACGGGTGCCCGCCTTCGGCCTCCGCCTGCGCCGCTCATCGCGGGGATGCGGGCCGTGGCCGCGGGGGCACCGCGCAGCCGTGCGCGCTGGCCCGGGGGGAGCTGCACCCGGAAGCTGGCGTGGTTGACGATGACCTGCGCGGGGTCGCTGTCCACCTTGGTCATGCTCAGGGCGGGTTGCTCGTCGAACCGAGGCGTTCTGGTGTCCACACTCATCTAACCGAGTGATGTGTGTTTAGGACACTGCCTTGACCGCACCAGATGTGTCCGAGACCCGTCAAGATCAGGCCAAACTCGGGCATCCTGGAACTGTGTTCGGCGTTCGCGCGTCAACTCGCCGACGGACGAGCCCATTGCCGCGCGAACGCCGACCGGTGCCGGTGCGGCTACGCGCGGCGGCGCGCCACCTCGTACAGGACGATGCCCGCCGCGACACCGGCGTTGAGGGACTCGGCGCCGCCCGGCATGGAGATCCGCACACGGTAGTCGCAGGTCTCGCCGACGAGGCGGCCGAGACCCTTGCCCTCGCTGCCGATGACGATGACGACCGGGCCGTCCAGCGCCTCCAGGTCCTCCACCGTGTGCTCGCCGTCGGCGGCCAGGCCGACGACCGTGAGGCCCGCCTTCTGGTAGCCCTCCAGCGCGCGGGTCAGGTTGGTGACCCGGGAGACCGGGGTGCGGGCCGCCGTACCGGCCGAGGACTTCCACGCACCGGCGGTCATACCGGCCGCCCGGCGCTCGGGGACGACCACGCCGTGGCCGCCGAACGCGGAGACCGAGCGGACGATCGCGCCCAGGTTGCGCGGGTCCGTCACCCCGTCGAGGGCGACGATCAGCGGGTCCTCGTTGTTGTCGTACGCCGCGGCGGTGAGGTCCTCCGGGTGCGCGTACTCGTACGGCGGGACCTGGAGGACGAGGCCCTGGTGGTTCAGGCCGTTCGTCATCCGGTCCAGCTCGGGGCGCGGGGCCTCCATCAGGTTGATGTTGCCGCGCTCGCCCGCGAGCTTGAGCACGTCACGGACGCGCTCGTCGTTGTCGATGAACTGCTGGACGTACAGCGTGACGGCGGGCACGCCGTCACGCAGGGCCTCGAAGACCGGGTTGCGGCCGACGACCATCTCCGAGGTGCCCTTGACGCCGCCGCGCCGGGGGGCCGGGCGGCGGGCGGCAGCCTGCTTGGCCTGGACGTTGGCGATGCGGTTCTTCTTGTGTCCCTTGCGGGCGGAGGCCGGAGGGGTCGGGCCCTTGCCTTCGAGACCACGGCGTCGCTGGCCACCGCTGCCGACCTGCGCGCCCTTCTTGTTGGACGTGCGGCGGTTCCTGCGCTGGCTGTTCCCGGCCATGATCTACCTGTTTCGTTGCTTTCAGACGTGCGTACGTTTAAGGAAAGTGTGCCGCCCGGATCGCCGGGCGGCACAATCTCACTGCTCGGAGCGGGTGCTCAGCGCTGTCCCAGCGTCCACCGGGGGCCGGTGGGACTGTCCTCGATGACGAGGCCGGACTGGCCCAGCTGGTCGCGGATCGCGTCGGCGGCGGCCCAGTCCTTGCGGGCCCGGGCCGACTGCCGCTGGTCGAGGACGAGGCGCACGAGGGTGTCGACGACCCCGTGCAGATCCTCGCCCCGGTCACCCTCGCCCGCCCAGTGCGGGTCGAGCGGGTCGAGGCCCAGGACGCCGAGCATGGCCCGGACCTCGGCGAGGCGGGCGGCGGCGACTTCCTTGTCGTCGGCGGCGAGCGCGCTGTTGCCCTGGCGGACGGCGGTGTGGACGATCGCGAGGGCCTGCGGCACGCCCAGGTCCTCGTCCATCGCCTCGGCGAAGGCGGCCGGCACCTCGGCGGCGGGGGGAACGGTCTCCCCGGCCTTCTCGATGGCACGCTGGACGAAGCCCTCGATCCGCGCGAACGCGGACTCGGCCTCGCGCAGGGCCTCCTCGCTGTACTCGATCATCGACCGGTAGTGCGGGGTGCCCAGGTAGTAGCGCAGAACGATCGGGCGCCAGTGCTTGACCATCTCGCTGACGAGGACGGAGTTGCCCAGCGACTTGGACATCTTCTCGCCGGACATGGTGACCCAGCCGTTGTGCACCCAGTAGTTGGCGAACGCGTCGCCGAACGCCTTGGCCTGGGCGATCTCGTTCTCGTGGTGCGGGAAGATCAGATCGATGCCGCCGCCGTGGATGTCGAAGGCGGAGCCCAGGTACTTGTGGGCCATGGCCGAGCACTCCAGGTGCCAGCCGGGCCGGCCGCGGCCCCACGGGGTCTCCCAGCTGGGCTCACCCGGCTTGGTCGCCTTCCACATCGCGAAGTCCCGCTGGTCGCGCTTGCCGGTCTCGCCGTCGCCGGAAGGCTGGCGCAGATCGTCCAGCTCCTGGTTGGAGAGCTCCAGGTAACCGGGGAGGGACCGGACGTCGAAGTAGACGTTGCCCTGGGCCTCGTAGGCGTGACCCCGCTCGATGAGACCGCGCATCATCTCGATCATCTCGGGGATGTGGCCGGTGGCACGGGGCTCGTAGGTGGGCGGCAGGCAGCCGAGCACGTCGTAGCCGTCGTTGAACGCGCGCTCGTTCTCGTAACCGATCGACCACCAGGGGCGGCCCTGCTCGGCGGACTTCGTGATGATCTTGTCGTCGATGTCGGTGACGTTCCGGATGAACGTGACGTCGTAGCCCCGGTAGGTGAACCAGCGGCGCATGATGTCGAAGTTCAGGCCCGAGCGGATGTGGCCGATATGCGGTGCTGCCTGGACGGTGGCGCCACAGAGGTAGATCGAGACACAGCCTGCTGTGAGCGGGACGAAGTCACGGATCTGCCGGGCGCTGGTGTCGTGCAGGCGAATAGTCACGCCTCAAGGGTAGTAGGCCGACACCAGTGCCCCGCGACCCTTGGGGATCGCGGGGACAACTTTCTGATACCGGGATGCCTCTTTCTGGTACCGGGATGCCTCGAACCGGCCCCGAGAGCGTTCTCCGGGGTGCGCGAGACGCCTCCGGAGGCCTCAGATGCTGCCGACGACCTTCCGCGGCGAGATCCGGACGACCACACGGGGGGCGTCGGCGGCGGAGTCCGGGTTGAACTCCGCGTACGGCTTGCCGGTGTACTTCACCGCGAGCTCGTCGATCAGCTCCTGCCCGCCGTCCGTCGTCAGCGTCGCCTCGCCACGGATCTCGGCGTAGCTGTACGGGGCGTCGAAGGGCTGGACGAGCACGGTGACGCGCGGGTCGCGGCGGAGGTTCTTCTCCTTGCGGCGGCCGATCGTGGTGGAGATCAGCACGTCGTCGCCGTCGCGCGTGACCCACACCGGGGAGACCTGGGGGCTGCCGTCGGGCTGGATGGTGGCGATGTTGACGAAGACGGGGGTGTCGAGCAGGTTCTTGAGCTCGGTGGAGAGTGCGGCGGTCATGCGTACGTCCTCCTGGTCCCTGCGGGAGATCGGTTCGGTGATCAGGCCCGATGCTTCTACCCCGTAACCGGGCGCGGCCCCGGCTCCTTCGCGCCCGTTCACCCGTTCACCCGCTCCCCGCGCGTCCCGCCGGAAGGGTGAACGCGAGGGCCGCGCCGGTCAGCGGTACGGCCGCGAGCGCCGCCCACAGGACGGACGCGGGCGTGCATGGGGCGCAGGCGCACCGGGGCGGGCGCACCGGCGGTGCGGGCGCGCACGGGCCCTCGCGGCCCCGCGCCGGTCAGCGGGTCCGGTAGACCAGCGCGGTCGCGATCCCCGCGATGCCCTCGCCGCGGCCGGTGAAGCCGAGCCCGTCGGAGGTGGCGGCGGAGAGCGAGACCGGCGCGCCCACCGCGGCGGACAGCACCTTCTGCGCCTCGTCGCGCCGCTTGCCGATCTTCGGGCGGAGGCCGACGACCTGGACGGCCACGTTCCCGATCTCGAAGCCCTCGGCGCGGACGATCCGGGCGGCCTCGGTGAGCAGCGTGATGCCCGCGGCGCCGGACCACTCGGGGCGGCCGGTGCCGAAGTGCTGCCCGAGGTCGCCGAGGCCCGCCGCGGAGAAGAGCGCGTTGCAGGCGGCGTGCGCGACGACGTCGGCGTCGGAGTGACCGGCGAGTCCGGGGCCCTCGCCCTCCCACTTCAGGCCCGCGCACCAGAGCTCGCGGCCCTCCTCGAAGGCGTGGATGTCGGTGCCGATCCCGACGAGCGGGATGACGGGGGCGGGGGTCCCCGCGGCGTGCTGCTCAGAAACCATCGTTGGCCCTCCTGCGGGCGAGTACCGCTTCGGCCAGTACCAGGTCGAGCGGCCGGGTCACCTTGAACGCCTCCTCGTGCCCGGGGACGACGACCACCGGCGCGCCGAGGCGTTCCACCATGCCCGCGTCGTCCGTGGCACCCTCGCCGTCGAGCGCGACCTCGGCGTGGGCCCGCACCAGCGTGTCCCGGTCGAAGCCCTGCGGGGTCTGCACCGCACGCAGTCTGGCCCGTACGGGGGTGGCGAGCACCGGCTCCGGCTCCCCGGCCGCCGCTGCGGGCTCGACCTCCTTGACGGTGTCCGCGACAGGCAGCGCGGGAACGACGGCGGGCGCCCCTCCCCGTACGGCCTCGACCACCGCGTCGACCGTGTCGACCGGCACCAGGGGGCGGGCGGCGTCGTGGACCAGGACGACGGAGACGTCCTCGGGCAGCGCGTCGAGGCCGAGGCCCACGGACTCCTGGCGGGTGTCACCGCCCGGCACCACCAGGTAGTCGGTGTGCTCGGGCAGCACGTGCTCGTCGAGGAGGTGCTTCACCTCGGGCGCGCCGTCCGGCGGGGCGACGACCACGACCAGGGAGACCGACCGGGAGGCGGCCATGGCGCGGACCGCGTGGATCAGCATCGGCGTACCGCCGAGGACGCGGAGGGCCTTGGGCGCGCCCGGCCCCAGGCGCACGCCCCGCCCGGCCGCGGGGATCACCGCGGCGGTACGGGGAGGGCGCGACGGGCCGGACGGCGGGGGCGTCGATGACATCGGGTGCACTCCGAAGGTCCGAAGGTTCGGCAGGTTTGTCTTCCGTGCCGACATGGGTAGGGGCCCAGCGAGCCGGGCAGGACGCCCTGTCTCGAACCGGGCCCCTTCCGTGACACCCGGTCGGAACAGCACGTCCGGTCGGGACAGGTGCTCCCGCACGAGTGGACAGCACGTAGAAGAGCGACCAGTACCAGTACGCGTCACGGGCCCGGGGATGGATGATTCGGGTCCGAACATGCCGCAGCGCCCGACGACACAGCGTAAAAACGACTGGTCAGCGGGCACCGCGGCACATTCATACGACCGGATTCATACGACCGGTGCGACCCGGTTCAGGACGCGAGGACCTCGTCGAGCAGAGCCTCGGCCTTGTCCTCGTTCGTGTTTTCCGCGAGAGCGAGCTCGCTCACCAGGATCTGGCGGGCCTTGGCGAGCATGCGCTTCTCTCCGGCGGAGAGACCGCGCTCGCGCTCGCGACGCCACAGGTCACGCACCACTTCGGCGACCTTGATGACATCGCCGGAGGCGAGCTTTTCGAGATTTGCCTTGTAACGCCGGGACCAGTTCGTCGGCTCTTCGGCGTACGGCGCGCGCAGCACCTCGAAGACCCGGTCCAGCCCGTCCTGCCCGACCACGTCGCGCACGCCTACGAACTCCGCATTGTCCGCCGGCACACGAACCGTCAAGTCGCCCTGGGCGACCTTGAGCACCAAGTAGGTCTTGTCCACGCCTTTGATCTGGCGAGTTTCGATAGCCTCGATCAGCGCGGCCCCGTGATGGGGATAGACCACGGTGTCGCCAACCTTGAACGTCATGTGACAGGTACCCCTTCCGTGGCTATCCAGAGTAACACGAGAATCGCCTCTCCTGAATGGCGTTTTCGCAGGTCAGGGCATATCTCGGGGCTTGACAACAGCGACACGAACGTGCTGCGGAAGGCTTCCGGAAGGCGGTATTCGCAGGTCGGAGCCGTTGTGCACCCGGCGCGAAACGCCCACGTCACGCAGCCCGGAAGCCCTACAGAAGAGGACGAAAGTCCCGTTTTGCCGGTTTCCTGATGACGATCATTCTGCACCCCGTTCGAGGATCGCTCACCCGTACGGGTGCAAGTGCCGGACCGCAATGAAATTGATCAAGCCAAACGCCCTGCCGCACCTTTCGCGGAATGCGTCGCCGCCGGAAGAATTGATCACGCGGATTACGTGAACGGCAGGCGACTTACCGGCCGGTAGACCTTCAACGGTTACCGACTGGTAGACCTCAGAGGGCCTCCCAGGGCCTCCAGGTGAGCGCCCCCCGTCCGGCTCCGGCCGACGTCTCCCCCCGGGCGCCCCAGGGAGCCCTCCGGCAGCCCTCGGGGAAGTGGCGGAGCGCGTAGGGGCGGGTCGGGTGCAGGGCGGGAGCGGTGGCTCGGTAGCCTAAGGCCGCTGACACACCCTTAGGGCGGCTTTACCTCACTCCTTCCGCCGCCGCTCTCGGGAGGGTCGGCACGACGTACGAAGCCCGCAGTCCGACTCGTTCAAGGAGTTGCCGCCGCCGTGAGCCGCAGCCTTCGACACGGCGCTCTCGCCGCCACCGCCACCGCGTTCTCGATCGTCACGCTGTCCGCCTGCGGTGCAGGCAACAACGCGGAGACGCTCCAGATCAGGCCGGACAACGCGGCCACCTCGGTCGGCACCATCAAGATCCAGAACGTCAACGTCCTCACGCAGCCCGAGGGCGGTGCCGATGGCACCGCCGTCGTCGCCGCGACGCTGTTCAACGACGGCACCGAGCGCGAGGTGCTGGAGGCCGTCACGCTGCCCGGCAGCGACGCCGAGGTGAACCTCCAGGCCGCCGACGGCAAGGGCCCCATCGTGGTCCCGGCCGGCGGGCAGGTCATCATCGGCGGCAAGGGCAACGCCTCCGCCGTGATCGAGAACAGCGGCGAGGCGGCCCGCAACGGCGATGTGCAGCAGGTCGTCTTCAAGCTGAGCCGGACCGGCGACGTCGGCCTCGGCGCCAGCGTCTTCCCGGCGGAGGGCTTCTTCGAGGACTTCGGTCCCAGCCCGAAGGCAGAGGCGCCCTCGCCGAAGCCGAACGCGACCGCATCGGAGACGCCGTCCGGCGACGGCGAGACCCCGGGCACGCCCGAGGGCGAGACGCCCGGCACCCCGGCGGACGGCGCGGGCGCGGAGGGTGCCCAGGGCGCCGATGGCCCTCAGGGCGACACGGGAGCGGAGCAGGGCGCGGCCCGCTGACACCGGTGCGCCGCCCCCGTACGGCGCACGAGCACAGCACGAAGGGCGCTTCCCGGTCGGGAAGCGCCCTTCGGCGTGCTGCCGCGCGGAGAGCGCCCCCGGTGCGCGCTCGGGCCCGGGGAGGCAGCTCGGTGCGGTTTACGGCTCGAACTTGTACCCCAGGCCCCGCACCGTGACGAGATACCGGGGCGCCCCGGGGTCGGGCTCGATCTTGGCGCGCAGGCGCTTGACGTGGACGTCGAGGGTCTTGGTGTCGCCGACGTAGTCCGCGCCCCAGACCCGGTCGATGAGCTGCATACGGGTCAGCACTCGGCCCGCGTTGCGCAGGAGCATCTCCAGGAGGTCGAACTCCTTGAGCGGGAGGTCGACCTTGCCGCCGGAGACGGTGACCACGTGCCGGTCCACGTCCATCCGGACCGGGCCCGCCTCCAGGGCGGCCGGGGTGACCTCCTCCGGCTCTCCCCGGCGGCGCAGGACCGCGCGGATACGGGCGACGAGCTCGCGGGAGGAGAAGGGCTTGGTGACGTAGTCGTCGGCTCCTATTTCCAGCCCGACGACCTTGTCGATCTCGCTGTCCTTGGCGGTGACCATGATCACCGGAACGTTGGAACGGCTGCGGAGCTGGCGGCACACCTCGGTGCCGGGCAGGCCGGGCAGCATCAGGTCGAGCAGGACCAGGTCGGCGCCGTTGCGCTCGAACTCGTCCAGACCGTCGGGGCCGGTCGCCGCGATGGCGACCTCGAAACCTTCCTTGCGCAGCATGTAGGACAGGGCGTCGCTGAAGGATTCCTCATCCTCGACGACAAGCACTCGGGTCACGGAAGAGCCTCCGGGGCAGGGAAGGGGTCAAAGGTGTCGGTCTCGTACGGCCCCTCGTCGTCGCCGTTGACGATAAGCGGTCCGCCGGTGGTGCGCTCCCTCAAGACACCCGATTCGGGCAGCCGGAGGGTGAAGGTGGAGCCCTGTCCCTCGGAGCTCCAGACGGTGACCTCCCCGCCGTGCGAGGCGGCCACGTGCTTGACGATGGCGAGGCCGAGACCGGTGCCACCGGTGGCCCGCGAGCGGGCCGGGTCGACGCGGTAGAACCGCTCGAAGACCCGTTCGCGGTCCTTCTCGGAGATGCCGATCCCCTGGTCGGTGACGGCTATCTCGATGAGATCCCCGCCGGGCGCGGCCATCCGGCGTGCGGCGATACCGACGCGGGTGCGGGCGGGACTGTAGTTGACGGCGTTCTCGACGAGGTTGCCGAGCGCGCCGACGAGCTGGCCCCGGTTGCCCCAGACCGTGAGGCCCTCGGTGCCGGCGGAGGCCATGGTGATCTGCTTGGAGCCCGCCTGCTGGCGGCAGCGGTCGATCGCCTCGGCGATCAGCGTCTCCACCTTGACCGACTCGGCGTCCTCCAGCGGGTCGTCGTTCTGCACCCGGGAGAGGTCGATGAGCTCCTGGACGAGGTTGGTCAGCCGGGTGGCCTCGATCTGCATCCGCCCGGCGAACCGCTCCACCGCCTCCGGGTCGTCGGAGGCGTCCATGACCGCCTCGGAGAGCAGTGAGAGCGCTCCCGTCGGGGTCTTGAGCTCATGGCTGACGTTGGCGACGAAGTCGCGCCGCACCGCTTCTATCCGGCGCGCCTCGGTCAGGTCCTCGACCAGGAGGAGCACCAGCCGCGAGCCCAGCGGGGCGACCCGGGCGGAGACGGCGAGGGCGTCCCCCCGGCCGGTGCCGCGCCGGGGGAGGTCCAGCTCGACCTGGCGTATCTCCCCGTCCCGCCGGGTGTCCCGGGCCATGTTGAGCATCGGCTCGACGGCCAGCCTGCCGCCCCTGACCAGCCCCAGGGCGTACGCGGCGGAGCTGGCCTTGACCACACTGTCGCTCTCGTCGAGAACGACGGCGGAGGAACTGAGCACGGAGAGGACGGTGTCCACTCCGGGGGGCAGAGCGGCGTTGCTGTCCGGCCGCAGGGACGTACGCGTGGGCCGTTTCAGATCGCGCTCGCTCCAGCGGAACGCCAGCATGGCGATCACACCGGTCAGGAGACCGGCGATCGCAGCAGCTGCGGCGACCGCCGCGTTCACGTCCATGCTTCAAGGTTATGCGGGTGCGCAGACACTCTCCCAGCCGTCCGAGCGCCATCTCGAACACTCGTCGCCCAGAGTTCACCGAGGGGTAGGTGCCGGTTCACTTAGGGGGTTGGATCCGGACGCGTTGCGGCCGCACCGTGGGACCGTGGGGGTCGGCCCGAGACCCCGGCCTCAGTTGGAACTGGAGAGGGACTTCCATGCGCGACGCTTACCACGAGGAACTCGATTCGATCGGAGAAGGCCTGGTCGAGATGGCCCGGCTGGTCGGCTCGGCGATCGGGCGGGCGACCACGTCCATGCTCGACGCCGACCTGACGCTGGCGGAGAGCGTGATCGCCGGCGACCAGAAGGTCGACGACCTCCAGCACGAACTGGAGGCCCGCGCCATCGCGCTCCTCGCCCGCCAGCAGCCGGTGGCGACCGACCTGCGCATCGTGGTGACCTCGCTGCGGATGAGCGCCGACCTGGAGCGCTCGGGCGACCTCGCCCAGCATGTGGCGAAGCTGGCCCGGCTGCGCTTCCCGCAGTCGGCGGTCCCGCACGACCTGCACGCCACCATCCTGGAGATGGGCCAGCTCGCGCAGCGCCTGATGGCCAAGGCCGCCGAGGTCATCATCACCAAGGACGTCGATCTGGCACTGCAGCTGGAGCAGGACGACGACGAGATGGACCTGCTGCACCGCACGCTGTTCCAGCACCTGATGGACGACCGCTGGAAGCACGGCATCGAGACGGCCGTGGACGTGACGCTGCTGGGCCGCTACTACGAGCGCTTCGCCGACCACGCGGTGTCGGTCGCCAAGCGCGTGGTCTACCTGGTGACGGGCGAGCACGCGGACGAGATCCAGGCGGCGGCACCGGTGGAGGGCGCGTAACGGCGCCCCTCGCCGCGTAACGGCACTCCGTCCGCGTAACGGCGCTCCCGTCCGCGTGACGGCACTCCTCGTCGCCGCGTAACGGCACTCCGTCCGCGTGACGGCACTTCTCATCCGAGTGCCGACGTCCCGCCTCCTGCCCCGGTACCCCGCCCTCCCGCCTCTGCCTGTCGACGGCGTACGCGAGTCGCACATGCGTTCCTGCGCGCGTGCGCCGTTGATGCGCCCGCCGGGATGGGCATGCAATGGGGGTGGGGGCGGTGCACCATGCCGACCGCCGCCCCAGCCGTACGCCCTGAGGAGGGACCATGGCCGAATCCCCCATGACCGAACCCCAGCAGGAGACCCCGACCGAAGTGGTGCACCTGACCGTGCTCGGCGCCTGCGGCTGCGGCTCGGGGTGCGGGTGCGGCTGCCAGTCCGGTGCTCCGTGCCAGTGCGGCGGCTGCTGCGGCTGACACGTACAGGCGCACGGAATACGGGCGTACGGAATACGTACGTACGGCGTCGGCCCGGAGGAGGAGCCGGGCCGACGCCGTACGTGTGCCGGAGCGCGAGGTGCGCAGGTCAGACCGCGCGCTCGACGGCCAAGGGGTCCTCGGCCCGGTCCGGCCGGACCTCGGCCGGTACGGGAGCGGGCTCGGGAGCAACGGCGTCCGCACCGCCCGGGTGCTCCTCGCGCGGCAGGTTGCGCATCAGCAGCCAGTAGCCGAGACCCGCGACCGTGCCGATCACGGCGCAGGCGCCCCAGAGCCAGGCGGCGCCGTAGTGGTCGATCACGAAGCCGGACATCAGCGGCGCGACGAGCGCCGCCACCGACCACGACATCGTGTACATGCCCTGGTAGCGGCCCCGGCCCCGGGCGGGCGACAGCTGCACGACCAGACCCGTCTGGGTGGGCGCGTTGACGATCTCGGCCAAGGTCCAGACGCACACCGTCAGTGCGTAGGCCGCGACCGACCCGGCGAACGCCGTCAGCCCGAAGCCGTACCCGGCGAGCAGCGAGGAGATGATCAGCAGCCGGCGCGGATCGCGGTGCTGGATGAAGCGGGTG
The DNA here is from genome assembly GCF_031760065.1 of Streptomyces durocortorensis. Classification (NCBI taxonomy): domain Bacteria; kingdom Bacillati; phylum Actinomycetota; class Actinomycetes; order Kitasatosporales; family Streptomycetaceae; genus Streptomyces; species Streptomyces sp. C11-1. The sequence continues at coordinate 4,063,370 of NZ_CP134500.1, read as the reverse complement.
ACGGGGATCTGGAGGACCACGATCAGCACGCCGTTGACGGCGATGGCGGTACCGAAGTCGGAGCTGGACAAGCCGTCCGTACCCATCGCCACCGGAAGTCCCACGTACCCCTGCTGGAAGATCAGCGACACCAGGAACGACAGCCCCACGACGCCCATGAAGCGCCCGTCGCGCAGGACGGTGGTGAGCCGCACCTCGTCCTTGGGCCGCTTGCCGCCGACGCGCTTCGCGGGCGCCTGCTCGGGCCGCGACTCCGGCACCTTCACGAAGACGACGACGGCGCACACGAGCGTCATCAGGGCCTCGCCGATGAAACCTGCGAGATAGCTGTACTCGGCGATGAACCCGGCACCTGCGGCAGAGATCGCGAAGCCGAGGTTGATGGCCCAGTAGTTGAGCGAGAAGGCCCGGATCCGGTCCTTCGGGGGCACGATGTCCGCCATCATCGCCTGGACGGCGGGGCGTGAGGCGTTGCTCGCCATGCCGACGAAGAACGCCACGGCGGCGATGGCGAAGGGATGCACCATGAACCCGAGCAGTGCCACCGAGACCGCGGTGGAGACCTGGGCGATCAGCATGGTGGGCCGCCGCCCGAGCCGGTCGGTCATCACACCCGCGCCGAGCGAGGAGATGACGCCGCCGAGCCCGTGGAGGGCGGCGACGAGCCCGGCGTACGAGGCGGAGTAGCCCCGGTCCAGGGTCAGGTACAGAGCCATGAAGGTCGCGACGAACGCGCCGAGGCGGTTGACCAGGGTGCTGGTCCACAGCCACCAGAACTCGCGGGGCATCCCCGAGACGGTCTCGCGGGCGGCTGTGCGCAGACCGGCGACGGACATAAGGATTCCCCCCACGGGACGTACGGAACGAGCGCCTCGGGTAATACTCCCGACGACCTTCGAGACATTACGAAGCCCGGCTCTCCGCCCGCCACCGAATTGACGCCCACCGTCAATCGTCCCGCCGCCGGGCGCTCCTCGGGCATCCCCGGACCCGCGCTGTCCGCGTTACGGGCGGGCGCGCGGAGGCCACGGGGGTTCGATTACGCTCGGACCCATGGCCGACGCACCGTACAAGCTGATCCTCCTCCGCCACGGCGAGAGCGAATGGAACGCGAAGAACCTGTTCACCGGTTGGGTGGACGTCAACCTGACCGAAAAGGGCGAGAAGGAAGCAGTCCGCGGCGGTGAGCTGCTCAAGGACGCCGGTCTGCTTCCCGACGTCCTGCACACCTCCCTCCAGCGCCGGGCGATCCGCACCGCGCAGCTGGCCCTGGAGTCCGCCGACCGCCTCTGGATCCCGGTCCGCCGCTCCTGGCGCCTGAACGAGCGTCACTACGGCGCCCTCCAGGGCAAGGACAAGGCCCAGACGCTCGCCGAGTTCGGCGAGGAGCAGTTCATGCTGTGGCGCCGCTCGTACGACACCCCGCCGCCGCCGCTGGACCGCGACGACGAGTACAGCCAGTTCGACGACCCGCGCTACGCGACCCTCCCGCCGGAGCTGCGCCCGGACACGGAGTGCCTGAAGGACGTCGTCGTCCGCATGCTGCCGTACTGGTTCGACAGCATCGTCCCGGACCTCCTCACCGGCCGCACGGTCCTGGTCGCCGCCCACGGCAACAGCCTGCGCGGTCTGGTGAAGCACCTGGACGGCATCTCGGACGAGGACATCTCGGGCCTCAACATCCCGACCGGCATCCCGCTCTCCTACGAGCTCGACGCCGACTTCAAGCCGCTGAAGCCGGGCGGCACGTACCTGGACCCGGACGCGGCGAAGGCCGCGATCGAGGCCGTGAAGAACCAGGGCAAGAAGTAGCCCGCAGGCGGTAGTCCGTACGCGGCAGCCCGCACGCGCTAGTCGCCGCGCCCCCGGCCCGACGGTTCATCCGTCGGGCCGGGGGCGCGGCGCTGTGCCGGGCTCCTGTCGCATGCCGCGTGGAACAACGCGCGGAGCGGACAGGCGGTGAGGTGAGGGGCGGGGCCATGGCCAAGAAGCAGGCGTTCGTCGACACACCCGGGTACGTGGGGGTGCTGACCGCGTCGGGCCTCTGGACGGCGGCGAGTTCCGGCAGCCCGGTGTACATCCGGCTGATGGCCGCGGCGACCGGCGCCTACGCCGTGTGGCTTCTCGTCGGTCATCTGGTCAAGCGGCGAAGGGAACGCCTCTCGGACGCTGCCGTGACCGATGCCTGACACGCATACGTACGTCCCTCCCACTCCCTGCCACTCTCCGGTACGAGCGAGCAGGTGTCACGCAATCAGCTGGCGCCGATGGCGACACATTCCCCGGCCACCCAGCCGTCCTGCTTGTTGATCTTCACCGTCAGCCACCAGCTGCCACCACCGCACGAGGTGTACTTGCCCCCGCTCGTGCTGCTGTCCGCGTTGACGCCGCAGGGCAGCTTGCCGCCCTTGGGGATCGTCCCGATCGTCTTGAAGGCCGTCCCGGGGCCCTGGCGCACGTTGAGGGTTGTGCCCGTCCAGTTGTGGATGTAGCACTTCGCGGCGGCGCGGGGCGCGGCCGACGGTGCCGCGGCGGCGTTGGCGGGGCCTGCCGCCATACCCATGACCGCTATCGCGGAGACACTCGCGGCTGCCGTCCTCTTCCAGGTCGTAAGCATGCGTCAGATTCCTTTCAAGATCAAAAACGGGGACGGCTGAAACGTACCCCATCGGACGCGAAGGAAGATCCTTTTCTACGTCGCAGCAGTCGTCACTCGGACGATCCGGGGAGGGACCGGAAGATCCGGGGGCGGATCAGAGGCCGCGGCGCGCATGTGTACGCACATCCGGGAGGTACGGCGAGGCCGAACTGTCCGTGCCGCGTACTACGGTTGCCCCAACAGCGGCCTTGTCGGCCGCGACGGCGAAGCGCGGTGCCTCCAGGGCAAGGAGATCGGGGAGAGCGATCATGGGCGAGTCTCTGAAGACCTTCGTCGGCGGTACCGAAGTCGAGGTGCCCAACAGCATCCCGGACATCCGGGCCGCGCTGCCCGAGGAGAGACGCGAGGAGTTCAACCTCGCGATCAACGAGGCCGGGGTGCACGAGATTCAGGCCGTCATGCGTCACTGGATGCTGGAGGCCGTCCCCGATCCCGAAGCGGAACGGATTCTGGACCGGCTCGCGCAGGACGAGGCCGAGAGGCGGAGCGTCGCTTGAGCTTCCGCATCTCCTACGCCCCGCCCGCGGACGACACCCTGGCCAAGATGCGGGACGGCGAGTCCTTCCGCGACGAGATGGCCCGCACGCTGGGTCAGGAGCCGTACGGACACGCCTCGTCCGCCGTCAAGAGCGAGCGTGACCGGCGCGAGGCGACCGTCTCCGGGGCCATCGTCCTCTACTACGTCTCCCGGTCCGTCCTGACCGTCACCGTCGTCCGGCTGGTGCCCCTGCCCTGAGCAGCACGGCAGGGACAGGGGCAGGGGCGGAGGCAGAGGCAGGCGCGCGTTCGGTCGTGCGCGTCAGGCCAGCTTCTTGTCCTGCGCCGCCACGACCTCCGTCGGCACCTCGAACTTCGAACCGCCGCCCCCGGCCGCCAGGTTGAAGGCGTAGAACGTCGCCACCGTGCCCTCCTTGCGCAGCGCCACCAGCTTGAACGGGACCGTGTCGCCGTCGTCCTCGGCCGTGACCGTCCAGGCCGCCGACTCGTCGCCACCGCTGACCTTCTCCTCCGCGATCGAGGCGACCTTGGTCGGCACTCCTGCGATCGTGACGGTGAAGCCGCCCGCGCAGTCCACTGCGGCCTTCTTCAGCGCGGCGAACGCGTCGGGGCCCGCCGTCTTGTCGTACGAGGTCAGCGCGACGAACGTGGACGTCAGGTCGAACGCGGCCTTCAGCGCGTCCTCGACCCCGCCGTCCGTCAGCTCCTCCAGCGGCTTCTCGCCGTCGGTCTTCGGCTCGCTGACGACCTTGCGCTTCGTGGTGGCCACCGAACCCTCCTGCGCCACGCCGTACATGGCGTGGGCCACGGGAAGGCAGGCCTCCTTGTCGACCTTGACGGCGTCCGCCGGGACCTCGTCGTCCGGGCCCGCCTTGGCGACCTTGTGGCCCTCCACATCACCCTGGGCGAGAGTCGCCTTCTCCAGCTCGGCGGCGGTGAGCGCCTTGGCCGGGGCCGGGGCCTCCGGAGCCGAGCTGCTGCCGTTCGCGGCACCGCCCTTGTCGTTCTTCCCGTCGCCCGCGTCGGCGTCGGACGAGCCGCCGCAGGCGGTGGCCAGCAGGGTGAGGGACGCCGCGCAGGCGGCGAGGGCGGTACGGCGTACGGCAGTGGCGCGCATGGTTCTTCTCTCCGGTTCGGGGAGCAACCGCCCTTCCCCCGTCGGCACTTCGACGCCGTCTGGGACGGACCGTCGCAGTGATCCCCACTTTACGATCGAACGCCCGAGCGATGGCTCACCCGATGGCACTCCCCCGTGATCGTGATTCTGATGTGATCACCCGGTGAACGTACGGGTGGCGCCGCCGCCGTGTACCGGAGTTGCCGTTGCCCACGCCGCTACGAGGCGCCGCCGGACGGACGCTGGATCAGGTGGCTGAAGGCGTCCAGGTTCCGCGTGGACTCCCCGCGCGACACCCGCCACTCGTACTCCTTGCGGATCGAGTCGGCGAAACCGAGCTCCAGGAGGGTGTTGAATGCGCCGTCGGCCGCCTCCAGCACCGTACCGAGCAGCCGGTCCAGCTCCTCGGGGGTGACCACCGACAACGGCAGCTTGCCGACCAGGTAGACGTCGCCGAGCGGGTCGATCGCGTAACTCACGCCGAAGAGGCGGAGGTTGCGCTCCAGAAGCCAGCGGTGCACCCCGGCGTCGTTCTCGTCGGGGTGCCGGACGACGAAGGCGTTGAGCGAGAGGGAGTGCTTGCCGACGATGAGCGAACAGGTCGTCGACAGCTTGCGGGTGCCGGGCAGCGTCACCACGTAGTTGCCGGGCGCGGGGCTCTCCCAGGCGAGCCCGGCATCGTCCAGCGTCGCCTCGATGACCTGGGCCGCTGCTGTTTCGTCGGGTACGTCAGCCATGCGACGAGCGTACGTCAGCCCCGGACGGGCAGCAGATGTGCTCAGCCGTGGTGTGTACGCGCCCGGCGGCGGTGGTCGGTCAGCGCGGCCGTGTACACGTCGGCGGTCGCCGAGGCGGCCGTGTCCCAGCCGAAGGACTGGGCGTGCGCCGCCGCGGCCGCCCCCATCCGCTCGACGAGCTCCGGCGCGTCCGCGAACCGCCCGAGCGCGCGGGCGTACGCCTCCGGCTCGTGCCCCGGTATCAGGAAGCCGCTGACCTCGTCGCGCACCGCCACCGGCAGTCCGCCGACGGACGCCGCGACGACCGGGGTGCCGGCCGCCTGGGCCTCGATGGCGACCAGGCCGAAGGACTCGCTGTACGACGGCATGACCAGCACGGACGCGGCCCGGAACCAGTCCGCCAGCCGGTCCTGGCCCACCGGCGGGTGGAAGCGTACGACGTCGGCGATGCCGAGGCGGGCGGCCAGCTTCTGGAGCCCCTCGGGCTTCGTGAGCCCGCTGCCGCTGGGCCCGCCCACCACGGGCACCACGATCCGGGAGCGCAGGGACGGGTCCCGGTCCAGCAGCACCGCCACCGCGCGCAGCAGCACGTCGGGGGCCTTCAGCGGCTGGATGCGGCCCGCGAAGAGCGGGATCAGCGCGTCCTGCGGCAGGCCGAGGCGGGCCCGCGCGGCGGCGCGGGCGGATGGGGCATCCCGGGGACGGAACGTGTCGGAGCCCTTGGGGAAGGGGCGAAAGCGGTCCAGGTTGACGCCGGGGTGCACGACGGCGACGGCGGCCGGGTCCGCGTCGTAGAAGCGGACCAGCTCGGCGGCCTCCTCGGCGGTGTTGGCGATCAGCCGGTCGGAGGCGTTCACGATCTGGGTCTCGCCGATGACGCGGGCGGGCGGCTCGGGGGTGTCGCCCTCGGCGAGCGCGGCGTTCTTGACCTTGGCCATGGTGTGCATGGCGTGGACGAGCGGGACGCCCCAGCGCTGGGCGGCGAGCCAGCCGACCTGGCCGGAGAGCCAGTAGTGGGAGTGCACGAGGTCGTAGTAGCCGGGGCGCTGACCGGCCCAGGCCTGCATCACGCCGTGCGTGAAGGCACAGAGCTGGGCGGGCAGGTCCTCCTTGGCGAGCCCCTCGTACGGCCCGGCGTCGACATGCCGGACCAGAACGCCCGGGGCCAGCTCGACGGCGGGGGGCAGCGAGCCGGTGGTCGCCCGGGTGAAGACCTCGACCTCGATATTGATCGCGGCGAGCCGCTTGGCCAGCTCGACGATGTACACGTTCATCCCGCCCGCGTCGCCCGTACCGGGCTGGTGCAGCGGGGACGTGTGCACGGAGAGCATCGCGATGCGGCGCGGCCTGCGGGAGGACCCGGGGAAACCGCCGGGGAACCGGATGCGCGCCGCGGAGCGGGCGGAGCCGAGCCGGGAGACGTACTGGCTCACGTCGTCGGTCCTCCTCGCTCAGGGCCTCACTCGGGGCATGCCGTGGGGAGGGGCGTAGGGCCCCTCCGAAGGGCGAGAACAGCGGAAGGCCGCCTTTCATTTCCGCTTTGCCAAATCATTACGCTGCCGGGCGGCGCGCCTCGCCACGTCACGCTGCCGGGCGGCGGGCCTCGCCACGTCACCGGGAGGCGCATCGTGCGGTGAGCACCCCTCTCACCTCGTCGCATACGCTCGACTCATGCGCCAGCGCCCCATCGGCACCGCCACCCGCGGGACGACCAACCCGAACCGGCTGCGCCGCATGGACCGCTGGATCGCCGCCGTGCACGGCCCGGTCCTGCGCCGCGCCGCGACCCCCGTGGCCGCCGATCTCGGGTACGGGGCCGCCCCCTGGACCGCCGTGGAGCTGCTGGACCGCCTGCGCACCGCCGAACCGCGCACCGCGGTGGCGGGCATCGAGATCGACCCGGGGCGGGTCGCCGCCGCGCAGCCGTACGCCCGAGAGGGCCTCACCTTCGTCCACGGCGGCTTCGAGGTCCCGCTGGAGGTCCGGCCCACGCTGATCCGGGCGGCGAACGTGCTGCGCCAGTACGACGAGGAGCGGGTCGCCGAGGTCTGGGCGCGGCTGTGCTCCCGCCTCGCCCCGGACGGGCTGCTGGTGGAGGGCACCTGCGACGAGATCGGGCGGCGGCACGTCTGGGTGGCCCTGGGGCGGGAAGGCCCGCGCACGGTCACCTTCGCCACCCGGCTCGGCTCGTTGGACCGCCCATCGGACCTGGCGGAGCGCCTGCCGAAGGCGCTGATCCACCGCAACGTCCCGGGCGAGCCGGTCCACGCCTTCCTGCGGGACTTCGACCGGGCCTGGGCGGCGGCCTCCCCCTACGCCTCGCTCGGCGCCCGGCAGCGCTGGATCGCGGCGGTGCGGGCGGTGGCGGGCGACTGGCCGGTGACGGACGGGGTACGGCGGTGGCGCCAGGGCGAGGTCACGGTGGCGTGGGACGCCCTGCGGCCGGGCGGCCACTGAACAACCGCCCGAAAGGACGGAACCAGCCCGTTCCGGGAACGCCGGGGGATCATCGTTCGTCCCTTGTGATGGGGAGGGGGGACGAAGGACGGAATCGGGCACGCGCGGCGGCATCCGTAGGGCGAAGTGCCCCGGAACAGGCGGTATGTGACGCGACAGGTGGCGTCTGCCCCTGTTGCTTTACGAGGCGACATGGCACGATCGCGACGTTGTCGAAAAGTTACTGACGGTAAGTCAGATGTGCGTTACCCGGCTTCGGTTGACTTTCTCGCATTCAGCTTGATTGTCACCATTGCCACAGTTGTCCGCCATCGCTGTCATTGCCGCCAATATCGGCTGAGTCGCCTTCACCTGGAGGCGAGCCCGGAGAACCGACCCGGAAGGGGAGCTCGTGAACCGACGCCACTGTGCCACTGCCGCGATCACGCTGGTCTGTGCGCTGGCCCTGCTGACGGCCCCGGTTCAGGCCATGGCCGCCCCGGCTCCGAACCCTTCGCCGTCCCCGGCCGCCTCTTCCCCGGCCGACTCCTCTCCTTCCCGGTACTCCAACGCGGACCTGGAGAAGGTCCGCGAGCAGATCGAGACGCTGTACCGGAAGGCGGGCGCGGCGACGGACGCGTACAACCTCGCCGAGGAGCAGACGAAGAAGCAGTCCGGCGAGATCGTGAAGCTGGCCAAGGCGATCGTCGACGGCCAGGCGCGCATCGCCGCGCTGAAGGACCGGGCGGGCGCCCAGGCCCGCGAGCAGTACCGCAACGGCGGTCTACCGCCCGGCGCCCAGCTGGCCCTCAGCAACGACCCGAAGCTCTTCCTCGACGGGATCAACAAGGTCCGGCAGAGCCAGCAGGCGTCCAAGTCGCTCCTGACCGAGCTGAACCAGACGCAGAAGGACCTGGAGCTGTACACCCAGGACGCCAGCGCCAACTGGGAGAAGCTGGAAGCGAACCGGGTCAAGCAGGCCAAGGCCAAGAAGAAGATCAACGCCCAGATAGCGGCGGCGAAGAAGCTTGAGTCGCAGCTGGAGAAGAAGGAGCGCGACCGGCTGCGCCAGCTGGAACAGGACGCCGCGAACAAGGCGCAGACCGCCTGGCTCTCCTCAGGCGCGATCAAGGAGGTCAGCGGCGAGGCGAGCAAGGCCGGCCAGGCCGCGGTGGCCTTCGCGACCGCGCAGATAGGCAAGCCGTACGTCTGGGGAGCCGAGGGCCCCGGCTCGTACGACTGCTCGGGCCTGACGTCCCAGGCGTGGCTGGCCGCGAAGCGGCCGATCCCGCGCACCTCGCAGGAGCAGTGGCGGCTGCTGCCGCGCATCGACATCCGGGACATGCGCCCCGGCGACCTGATCATTTACCACGCCGACGCCAGCCATGTCGGGATGTACGTCGGCGACGGCGCGATCGTCCACTCCCCGCGCCCCGGCCGCAACGTCACCCTGGCGGGCGCGGGCTCGATGAAGATCCTCGGCGTGGTCCGCCCCGACAAGTAGGCGCAGCAGGCATCGAGCCCAACGAGTAGGCGCAGCAAGCAGCGGGCAGCCGTCGTGAGCGGTGGCTCCCGGCCCATGTGAGCCGGGCCACGCGGCCGTTCACGGGCGGGTGATGTTCGTCATGGGCCCTTCCCGGCCCGTACGACGGCCCATCGCGCCGGATCCGTGTCAGGACGCGGCTTATGGCGCCGCATATGACAGCGGCCGCTTTCCGCGTGCCATTCCTTTCCCCCGCCGTGTGCCGCTATCGTCCCCGACTGGCGGTGCGTCGATCGGCGTTCCGCCGCACCCTCGGGGGAGGGAAGGAAACCCGAACCGATGCCCGTACCCGTACCGCAGCAACGCGCCGTTCCCGCTGCGGAGACCACCTATGGCGCCGACCTCACCCTGCTGTTGATCGAGGACGACCCGGCGGGCACCACCATCACCGTCCCCGAGCTCTCGGCAGCCGCCGGAACCCGGGTCCGTATCCGTACCGCCCGCAACCTCACCGAGGCCGGGCGGCTGCTCACGGACGACGTCGACTGCATCCTGCTGGACCTCGCGCTGCCGGTCACGGGCGCGGGACCGGCGGCCCCCGAAGCCGGTGAGCGGCCCCAGCCCGCCTCCGAACGGCCCGAGCCCGTCTCCGGGCGGGCCGACGAGCTGGCGGCCCTCACCCACGTACTCCGCATCGCCCCGCTGCACGCGGTGCTCGCGCTCACCGCGCGGGACGACACGGAGCTGGCGGCCGAGGCGGTACGGGTCGGGGCGCAGGACTACCTCTTCCGGGGCGAGCTGGACGCGCGCGTCCTGAGCCGGGCCATCCGGTACGCCGTGGAGCGCAAGCGCGCCGACATCGCTCAGCACCAGCTGACCGAGTCCCGGCTGCGCGCCCAGGAGAACGCCCGCCTGGAACGCGGCCTGCTGCCCACCCCCCTGCTGGACGGTTCCGACCTGAGCTTCGCCGCCCGCTACCGCCCCGGCCGCAGCCGCGCCCTTCTCGGCGGCGACTTCTACGACACCGTGCGCACCCCGGACGGCACGGTGCACGCGATGATCGGCGACGTCTGCGGGCACGGCCCGGACGAGGCGGCGCTCGGCGTCGAGCTGCGGATCGCCTGGCGGGCGCTGACCCTGGCCGGGCTGTGCGGGGACGAGCTGCTGTCCACGCTCCAGCAGGTGCTGGAGCACGAACGCCAGAGCGAGGAGATCTTCGCGACGCTCTGCACCGTCGACATCGCGCCCGACGGGCGCCGGGCCGGGCTGTGCCTGGCCGGTCACCCCGCCCCGCTGCTCGCCCGCCGCGGGCAGCCGGCCCGGCTGCTCCCCTACGAGGACGGCGGCCCGGCACTGGGTCTGCTGCCCCGGGCGAGGTGGCCGCGCAGGCAGGTCGAGCTGGGCGGGTCCTGGAGCCTGATGATGTACACGGACGGCCTGATCGAGGGCCGCGTGGGGACGGGCGGCAGCGAGCGCCTCGGCCAGGACGGCATGGTCGCCATGGTCAACGAGCGGCTGGAGCAGGGCCTGGCCGGCGAGGAGCTGCTGGAGGCGGCGGTCACCGAGGTCCGGGAGCTGAACGGTGGCGAGCTGACGGACGACGTGGCGGTACTGCTGCTGGGCCGGGACCCGGAGCGGACACGACGGCGGGGCGGCAGCGCACCGCGCTCCCGCCCCGCGTCACCCGTGGCCGGGCGCCCCCTGGGCGCTCAGCGCCCGCCGTTGTAGGGGCCGTACGGGCCGTCACTGCTGGACCCGCCCCGGCGGCCACCGCCGCCGCCCGAGACTTCCTTGATCGCGGGCCGTACGTCGACCATGAAGACGATCGACGCGATGAGGCCGGCGATCTGGAGGAAGAGCATGGGGATGAGCAGGTTCACGGCGACGGCGACGCCGAGAATGATCAGCCAGAACGACTTGCTCTTCTTGTCGGCGGCGCGGTAGGCGTCCTCCCGGGCGGTCGCCGCGAAGACGAACGCGACCACAGCCAGCACCAGCATCGCCAGATAGAGCAGCTGGAGGATCGTGCCGAATCCTGAGAGCAACATGGTGTACCGCCTAGTGAGTGGATGAACGCCCTGCGGCCGAGTGGGCCACGGTACCGGGACAACGATCCGGCCACCGGTAAAGGTGCCCGCCCCACGCCCCGGTCACGCGTACCGGGGCGCGGAATGACCCTCCGGGGTCACGTGCCGGCGGGCGGCGGGGTCTTCTTGGCCGCGGGCTTGCGCGGGGCGGGCGTCTTCTTGGCGGCCTTGGCCTCGGCGGCCGCGGCCTTCGGCTCGTCGGACTTGACTGCTACGGACTCGACGGGCGCGGGCTCGGCGGATTCGGGCTTGGCGGCACCGGCCGCGGGAGCGCTCTTCGGGGCGGCCTTCGGCTCGGCGGTCTTCGGCGCCGCGGCGCTCCTGGGCGCGGCCTTCGGCTCGGCCTCGACGACGGCCGAGATCTCGACGATCTCCTCGGCCGTCTCGCCGCGCCAGGTCCGTACGGTCTGCTCGCCGCGCTCGGCGACCTTCTCGTACGTCTCCCTGGCCTTGATCGCGTACTCGGCGGCCACGCCCACACTGCGCAGCGCCAGGTCCTGAGCGGTCTCGCCCAGCTTCTTCAGGTCGGCGGCGTCGAACGACCCGAACACCTCGGTGACCTTGGCCTGCACGGTGGCCTGGGCCTCCTTGGCCTGCGTGGTCACCTTCTCCTGCACAGCCTTGGGGTCCGTGTTGCGGACGGCGTCGATCCGCTCGGGCGCCTCGGCCCGCAGCTGCTCGATCAGCGCCGGAACCTTGCGCGCCTGCTGCACGGCCAGGTCGGCCGTGCCTGCGGCGAAGTAGAGGGGGGTGGGGTCGGTGAGGGTCTTGCGCAGGTCATCGGTGATGGCCATGACTGTGGTCCTCCCGGATCATCAGAACCAGCTGCTAGCTGTGAGGGTCGTGGTCTTTCCTGGCGTCCGCACCGGCGTCCGCGCCCGTGTCGACGCCCATGTCCGCGTCAGCGTCGGCGGCCGCGCCGACGTCCGCGCCGACGTCCGCATCGGCTTCGGCTTCGGCTTCGGGGACGAAGCCGTTCTCGCGGCGGAAGGAGTCATAGATCTGCAGCAGGACGTTCTTCTGCCGCTCGTTGATCGAGGGATCGGCCAGAATGACGGCCCGCGTCTCCAGCTCCTCCCGCTCCCGCTCGTCGAGAATCCCCGCACGTACGTAGAGGGTCTCGGCCGAGATCCGCAGCGCCTTGGCGACCTGCTGGAGCACGTCCGCACTGGGCTTGCGCAGCCCGCGCTCGATCTGGCTGAGATACGGATTCGACACCCCGGCGGCATCGGCGAGCTGCCGCAGCGAGAGCTGCGCCGCACGGCGCTGCTCCCGCAGGTACTCACCGAGATTGCCGACGTTGAGTGATGCCATGACTCGATAGTGCAACATCCCTGCTAACTATTGCAAGCACATGCTTGCAATAGTGTCGCGCGCCACGGCCTTGCCTTCGAAGATCATTCCGTTGGAGCCTGGGGCATGCAGACTCTCCCGACCTTCGTCCTTGTCCACGGAGCCTTCGCGAACTCGTTCTCCTTCGCACCGCTCCAGGCCGAACTCGCCCTGCTCGGGCAGCGTTCGGCCGCGGTCGATCTTCCGGGGCACGGGTTCGAGGCCACGTTTCCCGCGGCCTACCAGGCGCCTCAGGATCTCGGGGCGCTCGCCGTTGAGCCGGGTGGCATCAAAGGGGTCACCCTCGCCGACAACGCCGCCCGGGTGATCGACGTCCTGGAACGCGCCCGGCGGAACGGGCCCACCGTCCTCGTCGGCCACAGCCGGGGCGGGGTCACGGTCACCGCGGTCGGCAACCAGCGACCCGACCTGGTCGACAGGATCGTGTACGTCTCCGCCTGGTGCCCGGTCGACCTGCCCGTCGGCGACTACTACGCGGAGCCGGAGATGGCGGACGTGGACCCGGCCGCCTTCGCTCCGGCAGTCGCCGGGAATCCGGTCGAGCTCGGCCTGATCCGCACCAACTTCCGGACCGCCGACCCGGATGCGCTCGCCGCGTTCCGGCACGCGTTCGCCGCCGACCTCACCGACGACGAGTTCCGGACCTTCCTGAACACCTTCCAGCCCGACGAGAACCTCGACGTCGGCACGTCCGCGGACCGGGCGCAGGCGGCTGCCTGGGGCCGGATTCCCCGGACCTACGTCCGCCTGACCGCCGACGCCAGCCTGCCGCCCGCCGTGCAGGACCGCATGATCCGCGAAGCGGACGCGCTCACCCCGGACAACCCCTTCGACGTCCGGACGCTGGAAGGAAGCCACCTGCGCTGGCTCGCCCGCCCGAAGCCCGCCGCCGAGCTGCTCGCGAGCCTCGCAGAGCTCTGATCGCTCCGCGCCGAGTTCGGCGGGTCGGAAGGCAGGAGAAGTGTCAGAGCCCCGTCGTGTCCTCTCTCGTACGGGACAGGGCCGCCACCTCCGCCCCCGACAGCGTGAGACCGCCCGCCGCGGCCGAGTCGCGGGCGGAGGCGGGCCTGCGGGCGCCCGGGATCGGAATCACGACCGGGGACTGCGCCAGATGCCAGGCCAGGCAGACCTGCTGCGGGCTGACACCGCGGGCGCGGGCGACGGCGTGGAAGGGGGTCTCTCCGGGCGGCACGGTGGTTCCCGGGGCGTCGACGGCGCTGGGCGAGATGCCGCCGAGCGGGCTCCACGGCAGGAAGGCCAGGCCGAGTTCGGTGCACATGTCGAGGGTGTCCCGGGTGGAGCGGTGCAGCGGGGAGAAGCGGTTCTGTACGGCGACCAGGCGTGGGCCGAGGATTTCGCGTGCCGTACGGATCTGCTCGCGGTCCACGTTGGAGAGGCCTACCCTCCGGATCGTGCCGGCGTCGGCCAGGTCCCGCAGTGCGCCGACCGACTCGGCGAAGGGGACCGACGGGTCCGGTTTGTGCAGCTGGTAGAGGCCGATGGCCTCCACGCCGAGCCGGGCAGCCGAGGCCTCGGCTGCCCGGCGCAGGTGGTGCGGGTCGCCGTTCACCGTCCATGACCCGTCGCCCGGGCGGCCGCGACCGCCCTTGGTCGCCACCAGCACCTCGCCCGCGCCGCTGCCGTAGGCGGCCAGCGCGCGGGCGATCAGCCGTTCGTTGTGGCCGAGTTCACCGGCGTACCACTGATAGCAGTCGGCGGTGTCGATCAGCCGCACACCGGCGTCGAGCGCGGCGTGGATCGTGGCGATCGCCTGCTCCTCGCGCGGGCGCCCCTCGACGGAGAGCGGCATGGCGCCGAGGCCGATGCGGCCCACCGCCACGCCGTCGATGGTCCGGGGACCCTCGACGGCCCGGGTGCCGGGCGTCCCTGGCGCCCCGGGCGCCCCGGGCGCCCCGGGCGCCCCGGGCATGGTGGGCGTCCCGGGCATGGTGGGCGCGGTGGGACTCGTTGCGGTCGGCCTGGTTTTCATCGTTCTTCGTGCTCCTTCAGGGCCTGCGGCAGCCAGTCGGTGACGGAAGAGAAGCGGAAGCCCAGACCGGATGCCCGGCCGGTGTCCATCGCATAGCAGCGGTCGAAGGAGAACGGGGAGAGCAGCTCGTCCGGGCCCTCCACCAGCCTCGGCCGCGTACCGGCCGTGCGGCCGATCTCCGCGCACAACTCCCTTACGTCCAGGGCTCCGTGGGATGCCGCGTTGACGGGGCCGGTGAAGTCGGCCGCCGCGGCCCAGGCCAGGAAGCGGGCGATCTCCGGCTCGTGGATGAAGGACGCGGGCTGCGGAGCGGCGTGGACCACGACCGGCAGGCCGCGTCCGATCCGCTCGGCGTAGTGGGCGAGCCGCCCGGTGAAGTCGGCGCCGCCGAGCACGTGCGCGGTGCGGACGGCGGCGACGTCGAAGGGCGCCTCCCGGGTGAGCACCGCCTCGGCCTGGCGCTTGCCCTCGCCGTAATGGCCCGCCAGGAAGTGCTGGTCCGCCCAGGGCAGCCCACGGTCGACCGGCCAGGCGGACGGGTCGACGGCCGACTCCGGGAAGGGCGCCCCGCCCGGCCGGCCCGGTCCGCCCGGCCGGCCCAGCTCGGCGTACACCTCGACCGTGGAGGTCATCACATAGCGCCGGGTGCGGCCGCTGAAGACCCGGGCGGCGACGGCCGCTTGGAGCGGTGAGTAGCAGACCTGGTCGACGACGACGTCGAAGCTCCTGCCCGCCAGGGCGGTGCGCAGTGCGGCCTCGTCGTCGCGGTCGGCGCGCAGGTGGATCACACCGTGCGGTACGGGTACCGACCCCCGGTTCACGACGGTCACCGCCGCGCCGGAATCCCGCAGGTCCTTGATCAGCCGCCGCCCGAAGTAGCGGCTTCCCCCGATCACGCACACGTCCATACCGTGGCCCCTCTCCCATGTGTCGGCGTCTCCGTACGTCGGCGTCCCCGTACGGCGTCCACGTCAGTCTGTTCGGCCTCAGTCAACGGCGGTAGTGTTGATCCAGGCACCATGTCGTTAGGAAAACTATTGATCGACGTTCAACGGCTGGCCGTCCTGCGCGAGGTCGCCCGGCACGGCAGCTTCAACCGCGCCGCCCTCGCCCTGCACTGCACTCCCTCGGCCGTCTCACAGCAGATCGCCGCGCTGGAGCGGGGCCTCGGCGCACCCGCCGTCGAGCGTTCCACCCGAGGCGTCACGCTGACCGACGCGGGCCGTCTGCTGGTGGAGGCCGCGGACTCGGTCGCCGCCGAACTGGCCGACACCCAGCGGCGTATCGAGCAGCTGACCGCCGAGCGGACCGCGCTCACCATCGCCACCTTCGCCAGCGGGGGCCGACGGCTGCTGCCCGCCGCCCTGTCCGGATTCGTCGCCGACCACCCGGAGGTGGAGCTGACGGTCCTGGAGGCGGAGCCGGAGGAGAGCCTGCCGGGCGTCCGCGAGGGGCGGGCCGATCTCGCCCTCGCCTACCACTTCGAAGGCCCGCCGCCCGCCCGGCCCGGCGACCGGTCCGGCCTGGACTGGACACCCCTCGGCGAGGACCCGCTACGGGTCGTGCTGCCGCACGACCATCCGGCAGCGGCCCGCTACCGGCAGCGGCCCGAGCCACTGCACCTGGCCGAACTGGCCGACCAGCGCTGGGTCCTGGGCTGCCGCAAGTCGGCCTCCCAGCTCGCCGGGTACGCCGATCTCGTCGGCGTCGAGCTGAGGATCTCGTGCACGGCGACGGACTACGACTTCGCCCAGTCGCTCGTCCGCGCGGGCGTCGGCATCGCGCTGATTCCGGAGATCGGACTGATCCCGGAGATCCGTGTGGCCCCGGAGATCGGACCGACCCCGGACACCGGGCCGGCCTCCCACCCGGAGCTCACCGCTCTCCCGCTGGCCGAGCCGAGCCCCCGCCGCCACCTGGGCCTGGCTCTCTCCCGCCGCCGTCGCGGCCCCGCGGCCGTCCTGGCCGAGGAGTTGGCGTCCAGGCTCCTGGACCGGACGGAACCCGCCGCGCCACCCTGAGCCCCGCCACCCTGAGCTGCGCCACCCTGAGCCCCGGCGTCCTGAGCCCAATGCGGCCACACGCCTCACGGCATCTCGTGCAGCACCAGCGCCTGAGCGAAACGGTACGCCCGTACGTTCCGCGTACGTCATGCGCTCGCGCACCTCTCTCAGGGTGCGCGGCCGGTAGCCGGGGCCGCTGCCGGGCTCCCGTCCGCCGAGGCGCTGACGCGGAGCTGCCGGTCGGCGTCCCCGTCGGCGCGGGTCACCTCACCGCCGACTTCGTGGTCGACGCCCTGCTGCTCCGCCCGCGCCACCGGACAGAATGGCCCCGGAACCCACGGCAGCTGAGAGCCGAACGGAGCTCGGGCATGACCAAGAAGTGCGTCCTCTTCGACGTCGACGGCACCCTGATCGACGCCGCCGACAACCAGCGCCGGATCTGGGCCGACTGGGCCCGGCAGCACGGGCTCGACCCGGAGGCCGTGCACCGTACGGCGCTGCGCACCCGCCCCCTGGAGACGTTCGCCGAGGTCGCGCCGGACCGGGACCCGCAGGCCTGCCTGGACCTGCTGCACGCACTGGAGGACGAGGACGTACGCAACGGCTCCTACGCCGCGTTCGACGGTGCCGCGGATCTGCTCGGCGCTCTGCCCGCCGGCTCCTGGGCGCTGGTGACCTCCAACTACGCGCACCGGGTGCGCGGCAGATTCGCCCGTACGGGGCTGCCGCTGCCCGCTGTGATCGTGGACGCGGCGTCGGTGCCGGAGGGCAAGCCGTCCCCGGTTCCCTACCTGCTGGCGGCCGAACGGCTGGGCGCCGATCCGGCGGACTGCCTGGTGATCGAGGACGCCCCTTCGGGGATACGGGCCGGGCTGCGGGCGGGGATGACCGTGTGGTCAGTCAACTCTGTTGTTCAGGAAGGCACTTCATCGGCTCACCGGGAGTATCCGGAGCTACGCGCGGCCCTGCCCGGCATCCACGCCTTCCTCGGCGACGGACCTCCTGTCACCTCCCCCGCCGCCCGCGGCTTCGACGCCGTGCTCTGCGACCTCGACAACGTCATCCGCTTCTACGACACCGCCCCGCTCGCCGCCCTGGAACGGGCCGCCGGACTACCGGAAGGCACCACGACGGAGGTGGCCTACGCGCCCGAGGTCGATCTCCCGCTGCTCCTCGGCCGGATCACCCCGGACACCTGGGTGGAGTCCATCACCGCGAGCCTCACCGGCCGCGTCGGCGCCGACCGCGCCCGTGAGCTTGGCCGGGCGCTCGCCGAAGCGCCCTTCCGGGCCGACGAGGAGGTGGTCGCGCTGCTGCGCCGGGCCAGGACCCACGTGCCCCTGGTGCTCGTCACCAACGCGACTCCCCGACTGGACGCCGACCTGGCCCTGCTGGGCCTGAGCGGCCTGGCCGACGCGGTGGTGAGCAGTGCGGTGGAGCAGGTGGCCAAGCCCGACGCGGCCATCTACCGCATCGCCGCCGAGCGGGCGGGCGTACCGATGGAGCGCTGCCTGTTCGTGGACGACCGCCAGGAGAACGTCGACGCGGCCACCGCCCTCGGTATGACCGGCATCCTCTACCGCGAACCCGCCGATCTGCGGCGGGCGTTGGGGCCGTGCGCGCAGTACGCGACCCCCCCGGGGCGGGCGCGCTGAGCCCCGGGCAACGGGAGCCGGTTCACCTCCGCCCCCGCCCCTCCAGACCCGTCCGCAGCTGGACGAACGCCTCCTCGGCCGCCTGGACCGCGCTCGCGTAGACGCGGTCCGCGCTCTCGCCCGCGTCGATCCGGCGCCAGTTCTCCAGGGCCAGGATGCGCAGGACCGCGATGATCTGCCCGGCCGCGAGCTTGTCGGGGACCCCGCCGCCCAGGGCGCGGGCGAGGGCGGCCTCGGAGCGGCTCTGGTAGGCGTGCAGACGGGCGACCAGGGACGGGGTGCCGTACAGCAGGCGGAGGAAGGCCAGGACCTGGGGGGCGTCGCAGAGGCCGGTCACCGGGTCGCGGCGGTCCAGGCCGTCGAGGAAGTGGCGGCGCAGGGCGTCCAGCGGGGTCTCGTCGGGGGAGCGGGCCGTGACCACCCGGGCGGCCTCGTCCTCGTGGTCGGCGAACCGGTGCAGGACCAGGTCCTCCTTGGCGGGGAAGTACCGGAACAGCGTCGGCTTGGAGATGTCCGCCGCCGCCGCCACCTCCGCCACGGACACCTTGTCGAAGCCCCGCTCCAGGAACATCGCGACGGCCGCGTCGGACACCGCCTGGTAGGTCAGCCGCTTCTTGCGTTCCCGCAGGCCGACCGGCGCGGGCTCATGCCCCAGGGCGGGTCCGCGGAAGGGCGCGCCGACGCCGGACCCGTCAGTGCCACCGTTCCCGGGCTTCTCTCCGTTCATGACCATGAAGCGTACGCCCTTGACGTCAAGCGGACTTGACGTCACCGCTCGTCCTCCGGATGAGCACCTCGACCCCGTCCAGCAGGCGTTCCAGCCCGAAGACGAACTCGTAGTCCGGGTCGTCCGGCTCGCTCATCACCCCGGACTCCAGCAGCCGGGAGATCCCGGGGTGCCGTTCGGGGTCGACGAGCCGCCTCAGCGTGCGCTCGTTCGAGGCGACCACATCCTCGGGCGCCACCCCGCGCGTCGTGACGGCGGCGGCCAGGTCGCCCATCAGGAGCGCCTCGCTTCGGACGAAGTTGGAGACCAGCAGGATCACCGAGATCTTGTCGCCCTCACCGAGCCCGCTGTCCGCCAGCGCCTGGAGCCCCTGCTCCCACCAGGCGAGCGAGTTCGGGGTCGCGGGCGGGCCCCCGATGGGGATCCGGAGGACCCACAGATTGGCGTGGAACCGGTCCCGCTGCGCCGACGCCCACTCGGTGAGCGCCTCCCGCCAGCCCGCGCCGGCCTCCAGGGCGGACAGCGGCTCCGGGGGGCCGACAGCCGCCTCCTGCATCAGGACGTACAGCTCGTCCTTGGCGGAGACGTACCGGTACAGCGACATCGTCGACGCGCCGACCTCCTGGGCGACCCGGCCCATCGACACGGCCGCCAGCCCGTCGGAGGCCGCGACCGCGACCGCCGCCGCCACGATCCGCTCCAGGCTCAGGCCAGGCTTCGGGCCCTTGGCGGGGCGCTCGCGCAGCCCCCAGGCCGCCTCCAGGCTGGCCGGCAGATCGCCGCCGCCCGGGCTGGTCCTCTCCGTCACCCTCATCCCCTTGCCCGGCGTCTCGTCCACGCCGCCGCCCTGTCCCGCGCCCCCGCACGCCTTGACCCCATCCTAGGGATGCGTAATGCTTACGCAATAACGCGTATGGCATACGCAGAAAGGGGGCCGGTCATGACCGACCCGATCCACCGCGGCAGAAGCACCACCGCCGCCATCGACGCCACCACCACCGTCGACGCCACCACCGCCACCGCCGCCACCATCGAGGCGTACGGCCTCACCAAGTCCTACGGAAAGTCCGCAGTCCGCGTCCTCGACGGCATCGACCTCCGCGTCGGGCCCGGCAGCGTCTTCTCCCTCCTCGGGCCGAACGGGGCCGGGAAGACCACCACCGTGCGGATCCTCGCGACGCTGACCGAGGCCGACTCCGGCACCGCCCGCGTCGCGGGGTACGACGTCGTCGCCGACCGGAGCGCGGTACGCCGCTCGATCAGCCTCACCGGGCAGTTCGCCGCCGTCGACGAGACCCAGACCGGCGAGGAGAACCTGCGGATGATGGCCCGGCTCACCGGCGCCAACCGCGCCGATGCCCGCCGCCGGGCCGCGGAACTGCTGGAACGCTTCGACCTCACCGCCGCCGCCCGCCGCCCGGCCGGTACGTACTCCGGCGGCATGCGCCGCCGCCTGGACCTGGCCGCCGGGCTCGTCGGATCACCGGAGCCACGGGTGCTCTTCCTGGACGAGCCGACGACCGGGCTCGACCCGCGCAGCCGCCAGCAGCTCTGGGAGGTCGTCCGCGAGCTGGCCGAACGCGGCGCGACCGTCCTGCTCACCACGCAGTACCTGGAGGAGGCCGACCACCTCGCCGACCGGATCGCCCTGATCGACAAGGGCCGTATCGCCGCCGAGGGCACCGCCGCCGACCTCAAGTCCCGCGTCGGCGGCCACCGCCTCGACCTGGCCCTCACCAGCCGCGAGGCCTACCTCCGGCTGGCGGGCCGCGCGGTCCACCACTCCCCCGAGACCCTGACGCTCGGCATCCCCACGGACGGCTCCGCCGCCCACGTACGAGCCCTGCTCGACGAGACCGACCCGACGGGCCGCGACATCGACCGCTTCAGCCTGCACAGCGCCACCCTCGACGACGTGTTCCTGGCCCTGACGTCCTCGGAGGCTCCCGCCCATGTCTGACATGACCGCCGTCCGCACGCGCGGCAGCTCGCCCGGTTCCCTCACCCACACCGCCGTCATGGCAGGGCGCAGCCTGCGCATCAGCAGCCGCAACACCGACGCGCTGATCACGGCGCTGGCCCTGCCGATCATGCTGATGCTGATCTTCGTGTACTTCTTCGGCGGCGCGATCGACACCGGGACGGACTACGACTCGTACGTCATGTACGTCGTTCCGGGCGTCCTGCTCCTGTCCGCCGGGTTCGGCGCCGCGACCACCGCCACAGCCGTCAGCGAGGACATGAAGGGCGGCATCATCGACCGCTTCCGCTCCCTGGACGTGAGGGGTACACCGGTGCTCGCCGGTCATGTGGCGGCCAGCACCGTCCGCAATCTCTGCGCCACCGCCCTGGTCTTCTGCGTCGCCCTGCTGATCGGCTTCCGTCCCGCCGCATCCCCGGCAGGCTGGCTGCTGGTGGCCGCCGTCCTGGTCGCCTACATCGTGGCGCTGTCCTGGATCTCGGCGGCGATCGGCCTGCTGGCCCGGAGCCCGGAGGCGGCGAGCGGCTTCACGTTCTTCATGTCGTTCCTGCCCTACCCGAGCAGCGCGTTCGTCCCGATCGACAAGATGCCGAGCTGGCTGCACGGCTTCGCCGAGCACCAGCCGATCACCCCGGCCATCGAGTCCCTGCGCGGGCTGCTCCTCGGCCAGGACGTGGGCAACGCGCCCTGGATCGCGCTGGCCTGGGCCGCCGGGCTGCTCGTCGTGGCGGTCAGCGTCTCGGAGGCGCTGTTCCGCATCCGGACGCGCTGATCACCCGGCTCCGTACCGTTCCGGCCCCGGGCGCACCGGCCCCGGGGCCCCGGCCGGCGGTCCCCCGGCCGGCGGTCCTCAGAACACGTCCGGGCACCACGGCCGCCGCCCCGTACGGAACACCGCGTCCCCCGTCGCCACCGCACCCGCCCGCAGCTCCTCGGCCCGGCCCAGGTCCACCAGCCGCCGCAGCGACTCGTCACCCAGGTAGAGCGCCGCCAACTCCCCCACCCCGAGGGCCAGATCGGCGCTCCGGGTGGTCGGGGTGCAGCGCGCCCCCGAATCCGAGACGTCCAGCAGGAAGCGGCCCCCCGCCAGCCCCGCGTCGTCCCGGACGTCGAGGACGAGCGACGCCTCCACACCGTAGGTCCGGGCCTCCAGGGCACGCGGCACGTCCAGCATCCGCAGCCACAGCCAGTCCGCGTTCGTGACCATCCGGGCCGCCCGGGGGTCCGGAAGCAGCAGCGGGAGCAGGTCGTCGGGGGCGCGGTAGCCCGAGCGGACCGTGGTGATCCAGTCGATCGAGCAGAGGTAGTGCCACAGGGCCCGCTCGGCCGCCGGATTCAACGCGATCAGGTCCCGTACGGTCGCCGTGTTCAGCGGCTGCTTGGCGTCGCCCCACTTGTCGTCCGCGCCGTAGACCATCAGGCCGTCGACCTCTCCGTCGGCCGTGCGGTGCACCACGTAGAACGGCTCGGTCCACTTCTCGTGCTCCGGGCGGAGCCCGGACCCGGTGTGCTGCTGCCACCAGCGCTCGTCGCGGCTGACGACACCGGGGCGGAGCCTGGCGAGCCGGGCGTGCACCTCGGGGCCGAGCTTGCGGACGTCGGCACCGTCGACCAGCTCGATCCGGCCGCCGCCCTCCGGCTGCCCCGACCGCCGCGGATCGAGCCCGGCCCGGTGGACGGAGACCTCCCACTCGGCCGTCCAGGTGGCGGGGCCGAAGCCGTACCGCCCGTAGATCGGATACTCGGCGGCGATCAGCGAGGCGAGGGGCTCGCCGCGCTCCTTGGCCGCCGCCAGGTCCGTCGCCATCATCCGGCTCAGCAGTCCGCGCCGGCGGTGCGTGGGCGTCACCGTCACCCCGCTGATCGCGTCGGCCGTCACGGTGCCCCCGCCCACCACGGTCAGCTGCTGGGCGAACGAACGGAACGTCGCCACGCAGCGCCCGGCGTCGAAAGCGCCCTGCACCCGCGAGAGGTCCACCTGGGCGACCCGGTCGGCGACGAGCTCCTCGCCCGGTGTGTTCGGAGTGAGGAAGCCGGTGCCCACCGCCTTCATCCAGTCGGCGAATTCGGGCGCGGTGACCGTGCGGACATCAAGGCTCATGCCCTCACGCTAGGCACGCGCGTCTCAGAATGTCGCGCGAATTTCCCCGACCTCGGCAGCCCCGCCGAGCAGCGGCGAACGCCCGATCCGGGCGACGACCGGGGCGTCCACGCCGAGCAGTTCGAGCGCGCGGGCCAGCACCGGGCCGAGCGCCCGGCCCGCCCCGTCGTCGACCTTGAAGGCCAGGGCCCGGCCGTCGGCCAGGGCCACCGCCTGGACAGCCTCGGCACCCATCTTGGAGAGCGCCCCGGGCACCTCGCTCATCAGCCAGGTGTCCGGCCGCCGGGTGCCCGCGACGTACTCCGGGTGGGCGCGCATCGCGTCCGCGACCCGGCGCTCGGCGCTCCCGGGCTCCGCCAGCACGAACGACCGGAAGGCGCGGGCCAGACCGGTCAGCCCGATCGCCATCAGCGGGGCCCCGCAGCCGTCCGTACCGACCGCCGCGACCGGCTCGCCCGCCGCCTCCGCGACGACCTGCCCCACCAGCCGCTGGAGCGGGTGGCCGGGGTCGAGGTAGCTCGCGGTGTCCCAGCCGTTGCGGACGCAGACGGCGAGCATGGCCGCGTGCTTGCCGGAGCAGTTCATGGTGATCCGCTCGCGTACCTTCCCGGCGGCCAGGTACGCCTCCGCCTCCACCGGGTCCAGCGGCAGGTCCGGCGGGGTCTGGAGGTCGGCCGCGCGCAGCCCGTGCTCGGCGAGCACCGTGCGTACGAGTTCGAGGTGGAAGGGCTCCCCCGAATGGCTGGCGGCGGCCAGGGCCAGCCGCTCGCCCGACAGATCGAGCCCGGCCCGCAGGATCGCGGCCGCCTGCATCGGCTTGTTGGAGGAGCGGGGGAAGACGGGTGCCGCCGGGTCTCCGACCGTCCGCTCGACGCTGCCGTCGGCCGCCAGCAGCACCAGCGAGCCCCGGTGGTGGCCCTCCACGAAACCGGACCGTACGACCTCTGCCAGAACGGGCGGGGCGGGGGCCTGAGCAGGGGATATGGCGGACGAGGCGTCGGTGGACGTCATGGTGGGCCTTCCGGGGACGGGGGTGCGGGACCCGCGCCCGGAAGGATCGCTTCAGGCGAGCAGGTCGTCTACTTGTGCTTCACCGTCACGGTACCTGCGGGCGATCTCCGCGCTGCAATCGTCGGCCGTGCGCTGGAGCTCGTGACGACGCCGGGAGACCTGCTGTTCGTAGCGGACGAGCCGGCCCATGGCCGTGTGCAGCTCCTCGTCCGTCCGGGCGGCCAGATCGGACAGCTCGACCTCGGCGAGCGTCTCGGCCGCCAGCTGCCGGAACTCGTCCCCGCGCGGCGTCGTCAGGGTGACGTGCCGGGCGGACGAGCGGTGCCGGGACGGGGTGTCGGCCAGGATCTCCGAGAGCCGGTCGACCACCGCGGCCTCCTCGACCGGCACCTCCGGGTCCCGGCGGCGGGTCAGTTCGGCGCGCAGGATGTCGATCCGGCCCTGCACGAGGCGGCGTACGTAACTGAGATCGGCCTCGTCGCGCTGGGCGTCCCGGCGCAGCGTCCGCAGCTCCGGCAGCCGCAGCCCGCCGAACCCCCCGTCGCCGCCCGCCTGCTCCGGCACGGCGGTCCCGGGCGCCCCGGGTACCGGCGGCACGGACGGGAGCACGGGCCCCTGTCCGGTCAGACTGCGCTGTACGGGTGACCGCAGGGTGCTGGTGCGGTGACGTGTGCCCGGTACGGCACCGGGAGATTGTCCGGCTCCATATGTACTCATGCTGTTCCGTCCCCTCGACCGGTGCGTCGGCACACCGACATCGTGCATCGTGCCACCCCGCAGCGGGCCCACGCAGGTGCTCTGTACCCGTTCAGCCCAAGATAGGTTGGTCTGTATGCGTGCAGTGGTACAGCGAGTGGATGGCGCGAGCGTCGCCGTCGCCGGTGCGGGCGACGACCCCTCGGCGCCCGGAATCGTCGGGGAGATCGTCGGCGAGGGCCTGTGTGTGCTGGTCGGGGTCACCCACGACGACACCCCCGAGAAGGCGGCGCAGCTGGCCCGCAAGCTCTGGTCGGTGCGCATCCTGGAGGGCGAGAAGTCCTGTTCGGATGTGAACGCCCCCCTCCTGGTGATTTCCCAGTTCACTCTCTACGGGGACGCCCGCAAGGGTCGCCGTCCCACCTGGAACGCGGCCGCTCCGGGCCCGGTCGCCGAGCCGCTGGTCGACGAGGTCGTCGCCCAGCTGCGGGCCCTGGGGGCGCAGGTGGAGACGGGCCGGTTCGGAGCGGACATGCGGGTCTCGCTCACGAACCACGGCCCGTTCACGGTGATCATCGAGGTGTAGCCGTACGCGGGCGGGGCAGCCCTCCACGGCTACGGCTCGACGACCGTCTCCTGGGCCGCTGCCGTGTCCCCCGCGATCAGCTCGGCGTCGACCGCCACGTTCCGCTTGACCAGGGCCAGCGCGATCGGCCCCAGCTCGTGGTGGCGGGCCGAGGTGGTGATGAAGCCGAGCTGACGGCCCTCCTCGCCGTCAGCGGCCAGCCGCACCGGCGTCCCGTGGCCCGGCAGGTGCACCTCGCTGCCGTCCAGGTGCAGGAAGACGAGGCGACGCGGCGGCTTCCCCAGGTTGTGGACGCGGGCGACGGTCTCCTGACCCCGGTAGCAGCCCTTCTGGAGGTGGACGGCGGTACCGATCCAGCCCAGCTCGTGCGGGATGGTGCGGTGGTCGGTCTCGAAGCCGACGCGTGGCCGGTGGCCTTCGACGCGCAGCGCCTCGTAGGCCAGGATGCCCGCGGCGGGCCCGTTGGCCGCCGCGTACGACTCCAGGTCGGCACGCGGCAGGAACAGGTCCCGGCCCTGCGGGGTCTCCCGTACGGTCGCGCCGTCGGGGACCTCCGCGATGGAACCGGCCGGCAGGTGCACGACCGCGATGTCCTCCGTCCGGTCGGCGACCTCGACCCGGTAGAAGAACTTCATCGACTCCAGGTAGGCGATCAGCTCGCCCTGTGTCCCCGGCTCGACGTGCATCCACACCGTCGTCCCGTCGTCCACCAGGTACATCGCGTGCTCGATGTGCCCGTTGGCGGAGAGGATCAGCGCCTCGGTGGCCTGGTGCGGGGCGAGGTCGCTGACGTGCTGGGTGAGCAGCAGGTGCAGCCAGCTCAGCCGGTCGTCGCCCGTCACGGTGACGACACCGCGGTGGGAGAGATCGACGAAGCCGCTGCCGTCGGCGAGGGCGCGTTGCTCGCGGAACAGGTCGCCGTAGTGCGCCGCGACACCTTCGTCGCGGCCTTCGGCGGAGACGGCGCCTGGCAGGGACAGCAAGGGGCTCTTCATGCGCCCAGCCTACGACTTGGCGGAGGCGTCCTTCGCGGCCGTCTGCTCAGCTGTCTTCGTAGCCGTGCAGTCCGCGCAGCGGCCGAAGATCGCGAAGTGCTTCATATCGGTGTCGAACCCGAAATCGGCGCGCAGCTTCTCGGTGAACTCGGCGACGACCGCGAGATCCGCCTCGATGACGTCCTTGCAGTCCCGGCAGACCAGGTGGATGTGGTGGTGCCGGTCGGCCAGGTGGTACGTCGGGGCGCCGTGCCCGAGGTGGGCGTGGCTGACAAGGCCGAGCTCCTCCAGCAGCTCCAGGGTCCGGTACACCGTGGAGATGTTCACGCCGGACGCCGTCTTGCGCACCTCGCACAGGATGTCGTCCGGAGTCGCGTGCTCCAGGGCGTCGACGGCCTCCAGAACGAGCTGGCGCTGAGGCGTCAGCCGGTAGCCACGCTGCCGAAGATCGGTCTTCCAGTCGGTGCTCACCACAGGGCCAGTGTAGGGCGGGACGAGCACCGACCGGCAGAGCTCGTTCCGGAAGGACGCTCTCCTTCCGGAGAGGGGTCTACTTGAAGAACGCGATGCCGTCGTCCGGCATGTCCCCGAGGCTCTTCGCCATCTCGGCGACCTCCTCGGGGGTGACGACCTTCTTGAGGTGCGCCGACATGTAGGGACGCAGCTCGACCTCGGGCGTCGCCTTCTCGCCGACCCACATGAGGTCGCTCTTCACGTACCCGTAGAGCCGCTTGCCCCCGCTGTACGGGCCGGAGGCCGCCGTCCGGGCGACCGCGTCGGTGGCCAGGTCGATCTGCGGCTTCTGGTCGGCCAGCTCGCCGTACCAGATCTCCACGACGCCCTGGTCGCGGACCATGACGACCTCGACCTTGCGGTTCTTGTCGATGCGCCAGTAGCCGGACTCCGACTCCAGCGGCCGGACCTGCTTGCCCTCGGCGTCCAGGACCCAGGTGTGGGAGACGTACTCCAGGAAGTCACGGCCGTCGTGGCTGAAGGTGACCTCCTGGCCGAAGTTGCACTTCTCGGCGCCGGGGAAGTCGGACACGCCCGCGCCCGCCCAGTTACCGAGGAGGAAGGCCAGCGGGACGAGGTCCGGGTGGAGGTCGGACGGAATCTCGATCATGAGCGGCTCAGACGATCTGTGAGGGGGTGCGGGCGGGCGATCGGGGTACGGCGAAGGTCAGCGCTGGCCCTGGTACAGCTTCTTCACAGCGACCGCGGTGAAGGCGAGGACGCCCACGCAGACCAGGACCAGCAGGGCGGTGAAGAATGCCTCAAGCACAGGGGGCTCCTCGTGACGAGCGGGTGGCGGCGGTACAGGGCCGGGCCCCAGCCTAATGGGTGGGGGCCCGGCCTTCTCGTCCAGGTGGCCGCTGCGGCGGCCCTGTTCCTGCGCTCAGGCGAGCAGCTGGTTCTGCAGGATCACCGTCTGCTGGAAGGGGACGCGCGCCGCCTCCCGCTTGCCCGGGCGCTCGTGGACGATCAGCGCGACCGTGTCGCCCGCCAGTGTGTACGCCTGCCGGACGTGCTCGGCGCCGAAGGGAGCCTGCTCCTCGAAGACGAACGACGAGAGGTTCTCGATGTCGTTGTCCGAGCCCCAGTGGTCGTCGAACCGCATGGTGTCCGTACGGTCCAGCGGCGTACCGGCCGACGAGCCGACGTTCAGGTCGTCGATCAGGCCGCTCGCGAACGCCGTCGAGTTGAACCTCAGCAGATAGACCCGGGACACCGTGCCGTCCGGCATGGTCCACCCGCGGGCCGCGATGTGGCGCGGCGGCGCGTCCTTGAGGAGCTGGGCCACCGACTCCCGGTTCTGCGGCCGGTAGGCGGCGAGGAAGGTCTCCGTGGAGATCCAGCCGCCGGTCAGCTTCTTGTCCGGCTTCGCTCCGGCCGGGGCGGGCAGGAGCAGCTCGCGCAGGTCGGCGTGGTGGATCTCGGCCGGGTTGCCGGTACTGAACGGCCGGGGCTTACCGGCCGGGAGCGCGGGCAGCGACAGCTTCGGGTAGTCCCAGCGCCCGTCGCCCTCGGTGGCGAGCCCGGGCACGTCGGTCCGCTCCAGGGACGCGATCCCGAAGGCCGTACCGGTGCCGAGCAGCCCGAACACCAGGGCGGCGGCCGTCCACCGCGCCACGGCCCGCAGGACGCGCCGGGGCGGCCTGGGCGGCGTGGGCGACAGCGGCACGGCAGCCGCATGGGGTGCCTCGGGTGCCACGGGCATCTCGGGTGCCACGGGCGTCCCGGACACCTCGGGCGCCTCGGGCACCCCAGGCGACTCGGGCGTCCCGGGCGTCTCCGGGTTCATCGTCCGCTCGCTCATATGTACTCCCCCGGGGACGTGATGTGGTCGAGCTGGTCCTTCACCAGGTCCCTGACCCCCGACGGGCTGAACGGCTTGCTGCCGTACGCCTCCACGGAGACCGAGACCTCGCCGTCGTACGCCAGGCACAGCACACCGTCGAGGGTGTTCTTGTCGCCCTTGGGCAGGCGATAGCAGGTGGCCTTCTTGTGGCCCTCGATGCGCGGCCCCTTGCGGAAGCCTCGGAAGGAGTCCATCAGTTCCTTGCGGTCCAGGTAGGACCGGCGTACCGCCCGCTTGTCCTGCATCTTCATGACCTGGATGTTCACGACGAGGTCGTTCGCCTGCGAGGTGTAAGAGCGCTGCGCGATGCCCTGGATACGGAGCTTCTCGACGAACTTGTTCAGCTCGCGGCGGTCCTTGCCCGCCAGGCCGCGCCCCATCTCCTTCATCGCCGCGGTGGCCTTCGCTCCGCTGGTCTCGTTGTCGTTGCCGAGTTCGCCGATGTCCGGGCCGAGGCGGTAGTCCTCGGGCACCGGCAGCAGCAGCTTGGACAGCTCCGTGTCGTGGCGGCCCCGGGACGGATCGCCCGCCGGGCCCTTGCCGGCAGGCGCGTGGTCCTCGTCCCAGACGGTCGTCGTGACCTTCCGGTCGGCGGTGTCCACGGTGGCGTTGGTGTAACCGGCCGCACCGCCGACCGCCGCCAGCACCAGACCGACGGGCAGCGCGGTCATCAGCACCCGGCGCACGCGGCTCGCCGGGGCGGGGGCAGCCGCGGGCGCGGGCTCGACGGTCGGCTCCGACTCGGTGGCGGGCGCGGGCTCGGCGGTGGGCGCGGGCTCGGGTGCGGGCTCGGGTGCGGGCTGTGCCACAGGGGTCGTCTCGTCGTTCACAGCCGCTCCAGCTGTCGCTCGGCCAGCGTCCGGATGTCCTTCTTGCTGATCGGGACGGTGTCGTAGATGTTGATGTCCATCGCGATGTCACCGCGTACGGCCAGCGCCCTGGCCCGGTACGACGGGAGGTATCCGGCCTCCCGCTCGACCGGGAACAAGAAGTACCGCCCCTCGCGGCTGCCCTTGATCGCGTGGCCGAGGTTGCCCGCGCCGCCCTTGTCCTCGTCCATGTACGCGACTTGGTCGGCGACGTGGTCGGAGGCGCCGAGCAGGTCGCCGGACCGGAACTGGATCAGCTGGACCTGGATGTCGCCGTACTGCCCCCGCCGCCACGAGGCCGAGGCCACCCGGCGGAAGTCGCCCCCGGCCAGCGACTCGAACATGTAGTTCGGGTCCTCGTAGAAGTCCTGGGCGTATTCGGGCAGGGTCGCCCAGCCGTCACCGATGCCCAGCTCGTCGGCGAGCGACTTCTTGGCGCCCTTCGGCTTGTCGACGAGCAGCTTGCGCAGATCGCCGTCGGTCTTGACCTGCCGGTCCTGCGCAACGGGCAACGGGGCGGGGGCCCGGTCCGCGGGCAGCGCCTTCGCCGGGTAGCCGAGGCCGGGCTGCGATAGCACGGAGAGCGGTGTCGGCGGCCGCTCGGCCTGAATGCCGTAGCCCACGGCGACGCCGCCCGAGATCCCGAGCAGCGCGGCCGCGGTGATGATCAGCGTCGTACGCCCACGCGGCCGGCGGCGAGGCCCGGGCGTGTCGACCGGGGCCTCCGGCGCGGCAGGAATGGTGTCGTTCGGTTCCAAAAGGGTCCCCCCAAGAGACCTGAGGCGCGGGTTCCCTTACCTGCGCGCACATGTGACCCCCAGGTCAGCAAGGAGGTTGCCCCTCGGACGATTACAGTTCGGCATATGCCGAAGAAGCTAGTGATCAAGGTGACCGCCGGGCCCGAGGCCGCCGAGCGCTGCTCACAGGCCTTCACCGTGGCGGCGGTGGCCGTCGCCAGCGGTGTCGAGGTCTCGCTCTGGCTGACCGGGGAGTCCTCGTGGTTCGCCCTGCCGGGCCGGGCGGCCGAGTTCGAACTGCCGCACGCCGCCCCGCTGCCCGATCTGCTGGACTCGATCCTGGCGGGCGGCCGGATCACCCTGTGCACACAGTGCGCGGCCCGGCGCGAGATCACCGAGAAGGACGTCCTGGAGGGCGTACGCATCGCGGGGGCGCAGGTCTTCGTGCAGGAGGCCATGGCGGACGACACCCAGGCGCTCGTCTACTGACAGCTCAGTAGCGCTTCTTGCCGTCCAGCTCGTCCCACCACTCGTCGGACTTCGGGTCCCCGGTGGGGTCGTCCCACCAGCGGTCCTCCGGGCCGCGCCGGTTGGCGATCATCGCGGCGATCGGCGGGATCACCATGGCGACCCCGCACATGCCGATGGCGACCGGCATGGACCACAGGCGCACGACGGCCCAGGCGGACACGAAGAGCGCGATGCATCCGCCCATCATGAGGAGGTAGTTCCGCCTGCGTCGGGCGTACATGCCTCCAGCGTAGGACTCCGGGCGCCGGACGGCACGAAGGGCCGCACCCCGCGTCAGGTGGCGTCCAACCCCCTGGGGTGCGGCCCTCCGGCCGTTCTGGGTGCCGGGGAAACCCGGCGTGCCGTGGATCCCGAGGGATCAGACGGCGATGGCGACCTCGGAGAGTCCGCCCGTCTGCGCGACGACCGTGCGGTCGGCGCTGCCGCCCGGGACCAGGGCGCGAAGCGTCCAGGTGCCCTCGGCGGCGTAGAACCGGAACTGTCCGGTGGCCGAGGTCGGGACCTCGGCGGTGAACTCACCGGTCGAGTCCAGGAGGCGCACGTAGCCGGTGACGGGCTCGCCGTCGCGGGTCACGCTGCCCTGGATGGTGGTCTCACCGGGCTTGATCGTCGAAGCGTCGGGGCCACCGGCCTGTGCTCCACACATGGTTCTGTCCTTCTGGTCGGGTCGTGCGGGTCGGTCGGAACTGCTGGGTGTGCGCTACTTGTTGGCGCCGAGTTCGATCGGCACGCCGACGAGGGAGCCGTACTCGGTCCAGGAACCGTCGTAGTTCTTGACGTTCTCCTGGCCGAGCAGCTCGTGGAGCACGAACCAGGTGAGCGCGGAGCGCTCACCGATGCGGCAGTAGGCGATGGTGTCCTTCGACAGGTCGACCTGCTCGTCCTCGTAGAGGGCCTTGAGCTCGTCGTCCGACTTGAAGGTGCCGTCGTCGTTGGCGTTCTTCGACCACGGGATGTTGCGGGCGCTCGGCACGTGGCCGGGGCGCTGCGACTGCTCCTGCGGGAGGTGCGCCGGGGCGAGCAGCTTGCCGCTGAACTCGTCGGGCGAACGCACGTCGACCAGGTTCTGGCTGCCGATGGCCTTCACGACGTCGTCGCGGTAGGCGCGGATCGACTCGTCCTGCGGCTTGGCCTTGTACTGGGTGGCCGGGCGCGTGGGAACGGCATCGGTCAGGTCGCGGGAGTCCAGCTCCCACTTCTTGCGGCCGCCGTCGAGGAGCTTGACGTTCTCGTGGCCGTACAGCTTGAAGTACCAGTAGGCGTACGACGCGAACCAGTTGTTGTTGCCGCCGTAGAGGACGACCAGCGTGTCGTTGGCGATGCCCTTCTCGCTGAGCAGCTTCTCGAAGCCGGCCTGGTCGACGAAGTCGCGGCGGACCGGGTCCTGGAGGTCCTTGGTCCAGTCGATCCGGATCGCGTTCTTGATGTGGTTCTTCTCGTACGCCGAGGTGTCCTCGTCCACCTCGACGATCGCGACCTGCGGGTCGTCGATGTGGGCCTCGACCCAGTCGGCGTCTACCAGGACGTCGCTGCGGCTCATGTTGTTCTCCTCCGGGGCAGTCTGCGGCGGGGTGGTGCGGAGTTGCTGAGTGCGGGTGCGGGGTGCGGCTGTACGCGCGGGGGCACGGAACGCGGCGCGTACGGGACACCCGGGGGCGGCCCTGACGACGGTCGAAGGGCCGGGGGAGGCGGGGCGGTGGGAACGGCCCCGTTCAGAAGGGGCGACAGAGCATGGCGGCGACGCGGCACAGGTCTACTGCCCGCCGCTTCGTGAGATCCGCCTGTCGCTTCATGGGTCCGATCGTAGGGAGGTACGCACGGAGATGTCACCGCCGTGTCGTATCGTGAGACACGATCGTCCATGATGCGGGACGAGAGCGTGGTCGCCGCGCCTCGCATCCGCCGCCGGGCCCCTGGCGGCCGCTCCGGCATCTGCGGACCGGACGGGGGCGTCTCACTATCCGGATCAGCGGGTACGTACCCGCTCCCGGCCGGGCTCTCCCCTGTGTACAGCCCCGCCCGGCGCTCAGCCCGTCAGGGAGACGTCCGAGCCGGTCACCTGGATCTCCAGGCCCTTCTCGGTCACCTCGATCTTGCGCAGCTCCAAGCCCTTCGGCAGGCCGTCGATGTCACCCTCGAAGTCGGTCTTCTTGCGGACCAGTTCCTCGACGCCGGGCAGTCCCTCGCCCGGCACCTGATCCGCGCGCACCTTGATCGTGTGACCGTCGACGCGGGTCACGGTTGAGAGCACGCTGCGCGAGATCGGGCGGCCGAGGATCTCGACCGTGCCGGTGACCTTCGCCTTGCCGTTGCCGCCGTACTCGACGACGACGCCGTCGCTGGCCGCCGCCGTCAGGTCCTCGTAGGTGACGAGGGCGGTGCCGGTGGCGCGCGCGGCCGTGGCGCTGCGGTAGCCGGAGCCGAGCTTCACGTCGTGCAGCTGGGCCCGCACCTCGCTGACCCGCGTCGTGCGGCCGGCGGCGCTGGTGTTCATGCCGGTGAGGCTCACATCGACCCGGTCGAGCTGTGAGCCCGCGAGCTGGGTGAGGAAGGGGAATCCCTTGATCGAGATGTCCGTGGAGCCCGCGCTGCCGCCGCTGATCGTGACCCGGTCCTCGGCCTCGGACTCGGCGAAGTGGACCGCCACACGGTCGACGGCGATGAAGAGGCCGCCCAGCACCACCACCAGGACCAGCAGTATTCGCAGTGCGCGCATGTGTGTCGTTCCCCCACCCTGAGCCGATCGGTCCCCCCGGCGCCGCCCGTGAGCCTACTGCCGCAGGAATGGACGCCCCGGATGATCGACGAGCGGCGGCCCCCGATCGGTTCCCGGGGAACCGGTCGGGGGCCGCCGCGGACGAGCGTGCCGGTGGGCGTGGTGGCCGTCAGACGATGGCTCGGCCGATCAGATAGACCGCCGGAGCCGCCACGGTGAGCGGCAGCGCCACCCCGGCCGTCATGTGCACGAACCGCGACGGGTAGTCGTAGCTCGCCACCCGCAGCCCGATCAGCGCGCAGCCGCCCGCCGCGAGGCCCAGCAGGGCCCCCTTCACGCCGAAGTCCGTCCATCCGCCCACCGCGACCCCCGCGCCCGTACCCGCGAGCAGGGCCACCGCGACGGAGACCGTGCCGGGCAGCGGCAGCGCCCGGGCGAGCACAGCGGCCGCGACCGCCACCCCTCCGACCGTCACCGCGTCCGGGACCGCCGCGAGGTGTCCCCCCGCGAGGACCGCGAGGGCGGCCGAGACGACGGTGGCCATCAGGCCGTACATCCGCTCGTCGGCTCCCGCGTGGCTGCGGAGCTGGAGGACCACGGTGAGCAGCACCCAGACGCCCAGGGTGCCCAGCAGCGCGGCGGGACCGTGCTCCCGGCCCGCCGCGAGCAGGGCTGCATCGGCGACGAACCCGCCGGCGAAGGCGAGCGCGATGCCCTGGCGGGCGGGCCACATGCCGTTGAGCCGGAACCAACCGGCAGCGGTCACCGCCTGGAGCAGCACGACCGGGACGAGCAGGGCGTACGACCCGATGGCCGCGCCCCCGGCGAGGAGCAGGCCGAGGACAGCGGTGAGCGCCGCGGGCTGCATCCCGGGCGCGATGATCGGCGAACGCCCCTCGGCGCGGGCCCGCTGGGCGTCGGTGATCCGGGCGTTGCCGAGAGTGGTGGGGGCGCTGTACCCGGAGCCGTCGGCCACCGGCCGCGCGGTCGCGGGCTCGGGCGCGGGCGACGGCGGTGCGGCGGGTGCGGGCGCGGCCGGGACCTCGGGCGGCAGCGGAAGGGAGCCCGAGGCCGCCTGGGACGGCAGATAGGCGGTGTCGGCCGCGGCCTGCGGGTACGCCTGCTGCTGCGGCTCTTGCTGATACGGCTGCTGCTGCTGCTGATGCGTCTGATGCGGATACGACTGCTGCGGCTGCTGCGGCTCTTGCTGGTACGGCTGCCGCGGCTGCGGTGTGCCGTACGGATCGGGCCCCTGTGCCCCGTACACGCCCGGCTGTCCTTGCGGTTGCCCGTCCGGCCGGATCGTCGGCTGGTACTGCGTGTCCCAGGTCGGCGCCTGCCAGGTCTGCGTCGCGCCCTGGTCGAAGTCGTCCGGTGTTCGGGGGGCCGCGGGCTGCCCGGCCGTCCCGTCGGGCCAGTACGGCTGCTGCTGCGGGTCGTACGGGTACGGGTACTGCTGATCGCTGCTGCTCATGGCCTGCGGTTCACCCTCCTGCGAACGGCGGGAGCACCTCGACCGTGCCGCCCTCGGCAAGGCGTACGGTCTCATGCCCGCGGGTCCCGACGGGGTGCCCGTCGATGAGGAAGGAGCACCGCTGGAGCACCCGGCTCAGCTCGCCCGGGTGCCGCTCGCGCACCGCGTCGAGCGCCTCGGCGAGGGTCGCAGCCGCGTACGGTTCCTCCGCGGTGCCCGCGGCGGCCTTCGCCGCAGCCCAGTAGCGGATCGTCCCCGCTGCCATGGCGCCACTCCTTCGGTTCGGTCGTCGGACGTGGTGTGCGTCCTGTGCGTCAGTTGTCCATGATGGGGCACGCCGCGACCGCCCAGTCGGCGATGCGGGTGAGGAGGGCGTCGTCCGCCGCGTTCTCCGCGTGCCCCATCCCCCGCTCCAGCCACAGTTCCGCACCGCCCGCCCCCGCCGCGTCCGCCAGCATCCTCGGGTGGTCCAGCGGGAAGTACGGGTCCCGGTCGCCGTGCACGAGGAGCAGCGGGGCCGGGGCGATGAGCGGAACGGACTGCACCGGGGAGAGCGGGACGGGGTTCCACTCCTCGGTGGCGATGCGGGTGCGGAGTCCGTAGCGGCCGACGAGCCGGCCCGAGGGGCGGGTGACCACCCAGTGCAGGCGGCGCATCGGAGCCGTACCCCGGTAGTACCAACGGGCGGGAGCACTGACGGAGACCACGGCGTCCGAATGCGCCCCCGTGCGCCCCCTATGCCTCTCGCGCGCCGCTACGCGAACGGAGGCATCCGGCACCCCGGAATCCGCCGTACCCGTCCTCGTACCTGTGTCCGTATCCGCATCCACATCCGTATACAGAGCGCCGTGCCGCAGCACCACCGAGCCGCCCATCGAGAACCCGACCGTAACCACCCGCGCGTGCCCCAGCTCGCGCGCCCAGGCCACCGCGGCGGCCAGGTCCAGCACCTCGCGGTCGCCCACCGTGGAGCGCCCGCCGGACCGTCCGTGCCCCCGGAACGAGAACGTGATCACGGCCGCACGCTGGGCGAACGCCCGCGCGGCCCGGCGGACGGCCGGACGGTCGGCCGAGCCGGTGAAGCCGTGTGCCACCACGATCGCGAGGCTCTCGGCGGCCGCGTCCACCGGCGCCCCGGAACCCGCCGTACACGGTTCGTACACCGCCTCGACCGGTACGCCGTCATCGGTCAGCAATGTGGCGAATCGTGGGACCCGCGTGAGCAAGGGAACAGAAGAACTCAGGAATCGACCCTCGGACACTGAACTCATGTGGGCTATTCTGCTGCGAAGAGGATCCGGGCAATGCAGCCCCCGGGTCCTTTTGTGCTTTCCGGGCGTTGTTACGGAGACGTTTCGACAAGCTCAGCGGTCCCAGGGCGCGGGACCGCACCGTAAAACCTGTATGACGTACGAAGCAGTGCCGCATACTCCCCCGGGTCCGACCCGGGAGTGCCCCTCTCGCAGGGAACGAGGAGGACCGACGTAATGGGCGAGCGAACCGTGCAACACGATCGACCGAACCGGGCAGGTGGGCGGCGATGAGTTCACTGCTGCTTCTGACGAACGCACTCCAGCCGTCGACGGAGGTGCTCCCCGCCCTCGGCCTCCTGCTCCACAGCGTGCGGGTGGCCCCCGCCGAGGGCCCGGCCCTGGTGGACACCCCGGGTGCCGACGTGATCCTGATCGACGGGCGCCGCGACCTGCCGCAGGTCCGCTCGCTCTGCCAGCTGCTGCGGTCCACCGGGCCCGGCTGTCCGCTGATCCTCGTCGTCACCGAGGGCGGCCTCGCGGCCGTCACCGCCGACTGGGGCATCGACGACGTCCTGCTGGACACGGCGGGTCCGGCCGAGGTCGAGGCGCGGCTGCGGCTGGCGACCGGCCGGCAGCAGATCACCTCCGACGACTCCCCGATGGAGATCCGCAACGGTGATCTCTCCGTCGACGAGGCGACGTACAGCGCGAAGCTCAAGGGCCGGGTCCTCGACCTGACGTTCAAGGAATTCGAACTGCTGAAATACCTCGCCCAGCATCCGGGCCGGGTGTTCACCCGCGCCCAGCTCCTCCAGGAGGTCTGGGGCTACGACTACTTCGGCGGTACGCGGACGGTCGACGTCCACGTCCGACGGCTGCGCGCCAAGCTCGGCCCCGAGCACGAGTCGCTGATCGGCACCGTGCGCAACGTCGGCTACCGCTTCGTCGCGCCGGAGAAGATCGAGCGGGCCGCCGAGGAGCCGAAGGACCGGGCGGCGGCCGAGCAGCCGTCCGGCGAAGCCATCGCCCGTTCGGAGCAGTCGACGGCGGCCGGGGTGACGGAAGAAGCCCCGGTAGAGGCTGCCAAGCGGTAGGTCCATCCGCGTAGACTGCCGCGCGTGGCCAAGGTGACGCGGGACGATGTGGCGAGACTGGCGGGGACGTCGACCGCGGTCGTCAGCTACGTCATCAACAACGGACCCCGGCCGGTCGCCCCGGCCACGCGCGAGCGGGTACTCGCCGCGATCAAGGAGCTGGGCTACCGGCCCGACCGGGTCGCCCAGGCCATGGCCTCGCGGCGCACGGACCTCATAGGCATGATCGTGCCGGACGCCCGGCAGCCGTTCTTCGCGGAGATGGCGCACGCGGTCGAACAGGCCGCCGCCGAACGCGGGAAGATGGTGCTCGTCGGCAACTCCGACTACCGCGACGAGCGCGAGGTCCACTATCTGCGGGCCTTCCTCGGGATGCGCGTCTCCGGGCTGATCCTGGTCAGCCAGGGCCCCAGCGAGCGGGCGGCGGCCGAGATCGAGGCGTGGGACGCCCGGGTCGTCCTGCTGCACGAGCGGCCCGAGGCGATCGACGACGTCGCGGTCGTCACGGACGACGTGGGCGGCGCGCAGCTCGCCACCCGCCACCTGCTGGAGCACGGCAACGCGTACGTGGCCTGCCTCGGCGGTATGGAGTCGACCCCGGTGGTCGGCGACCCGGTGGCCGACCACGTCGAGGGCTGGCGCCGGGCGATGCACGAGTCGGGCCGCTCCACGGAGGGCCGGCTCTTCCAGGCCCCGTACAACCGTTACGACGCCTATCAGGTGGCCCTCGGCCTGCTGTCGGGCCCGGACCGGCCCCCGGCGATCTTCTGCGCCACGGACGACCAGGCCTTCGGCGTGCTGCGGGCCGCCCGGGAGCTGCGCATCGACGTGCCCCGGGAGCTGGCGGTGGCGGGCTTCGACGACGTGAAGGAAGCCGGTCTCACCGATCCGCCACTGACCACGGTCCACTCCGACCGCCCGGCGATGGCGCGGGCGGCGGTGGACCTGGTGCTGGACGACGCGTTGCGGGTCTCCGGTTCGCGGCGGGAGCGGCTGAAGCAGTTCCCCTCGGCGCTGGTGGTCCGGCGCTCGTGCGGCTGCGGGGAACCCCCGCCCTCCGCCTGATCCGCCTGGTCAGCCTCATCCGCCTCATCCGCCGCCGTGTCCTCTCCTCGTACGGCCCCTGAAGGCCTTTACATCGGGCATACGCGGTTCTGCCGGGCTTCTCAGGACGTACTCAGACCCTTCTCATGTTCGCTCGCCAGCCTGGTGCACATGACGGAGAACCCCCGCCCGAGCGGCGCGTACACGACGGACCAGGACCCCACCTCGTACTCGTACGACGGCACGGCGTACGGCACCGCGGGCGGCTACCCGCCGCCGCCCCCGTACGCGCCCGCCGGCAGGCGCCGGGCGAAGCGACCGGTGGCCCTGCTGACGGCGGTGGCGCTCGCCGCCGCCGTGATCGGCGGCGGCACCGCGACGCTGGTCGGGCAGCTCACCGACGGCGGGGCACGTGCCACCGGCTCCGGCGGGGCGGTCAACGGCACCACGGTCTCGCAGAGCAGCAAGGGCACCGTCGCGGGCGTCGCGGAGGCGGTCTCCCCCACCATCGTGGAGATCGGCGCGTCCTCGTCGGCGGGCAGGTCCACCGGGTCCGGGGTGGTGATCACCGCGGACGGCGAGGTCGTCACCAACAACCACGTGATCTCGGGTGCGCAGCAGATCCAGGTCACCCTCTCCACCGGGAAGACCTACACCGCCGATGTCGTGGGCACCGACCCCGACAAGGACCTGGCGCTGATCAAGCTCCGGGGCGCGAGCGGGCTGAAGACGGCCACGCTCGGGGACTCCTCGCAGGTCGAGGTCGGTGACCAGGTCGTCGCGATCGGCTCGCCGGAGGGCCTGACCGGCACGGTCACCAGCGGGATCATCTCCGCGCTGGACCGGGACGTCACGGTGGCGAAGGACGACTCCGGGCAGGGCTCACGCCAGGGCCAGAGCCAGGGTCAGCGCGGCGGGAACGACCCGTGGCCGTTCGAGTTCGGCGGCCAGCAGTTCAACGGCGACACGGGCGAGCAGACGACCACGTACAAGGCGCTCCAGACCGACGCCTCGCTCAACCCCGGCAACTCCGGCGGGGCGCTGATCAACATGGACGGGGAGATCATCGGCATCAACTCCGCGATGTACGCGCCCAGTTCGTCGGCGGCGGGCAGTGGTTCAGCGGCGGGCAGCGTGGGCCTCGGCTTCGCGATCCCGGTGAACACGCTGAAGGCGGACCTGGACACCCTGCGCGCGGGCGACGCCTCCTGATCCCGTACAGCACCCCGGCCGTGCAAGGCTGAGGGCGCCCCGTCGGCCGGACACGAGAAGAGGACACGCAGCGATGAGCCCCGCCGAAGACGATCCCCAGCGCATCCTGATCGTCGACGACGAACCGGCCGTACGCGAGGCCCTGCAACGCAGCCTCGCCTTCGAGGGATACGGCACCCAGGTCGCGGTCGACGGGTACGACGCCCTGGCGACGGCCGAGGCGTACGCCCCCGACCTCATCGTCCTGGACATCCAGATGCCCCGGATGGACGGCCTCACCGCAGCCCGCCGCATCCGGGCCACCGGCTCCACCACGCCCATCCTCATGCTCACCGCCCGCGACACCGTCGGGGACCGGGTCACCGGCCTCGACGCGGGGGCGGACGACTACCTGGTCAAGCCGTTCGAGCTGGACGAGCTGCTCGCCCGCATCCGGGCCCTGCTGCGCCGCAGCTCCTACGCGTCGACGGCGGCGGGCGCGGACACCCCGGACGACGACGTTCTCTCCTTCGCCGACCTGCGGATGGACCTGTCCACCCGCGAGGTCACCCGGGGTGATCGCCGGGTCGAGCTGACGCGCACCGAGTTCACGCTGCTGGAGATGTTCCTGTCCCACCCGCGCCAGGTGCTGACCCGGGAGCAGATCCTCAAGGCGGTCTGGGGCTTCGACTTCGAGCCGAGCTCCAACTCCCTGGACGTGTACGTGATGTACCTGCGCCGCAAGACGGAGGCGGGCGGCGAACCGCGCCTCGTCCACACCGTGCGCGGGGTGGGCTACGCGCTGCGCACGGGCGGGAGCGGCGAGGCGTGAGCACGGCGCGACCCCCCGCGGACCAGGCCGGGCCCGCCGTGAACCGGTTCGTACGCCGCTTCCGGGCACTGCCGCTGCGCTCCCGGCTCGCGATCCTGGTCGCCACGGCGGTGGCGGTGGCGGTGGCGGCGGTGGCCGTGGCGTGCTGGTTCGTGACCCGCGCCCAGCTGGAGGACCAGCTCGACGACTCGCTGCGCGACGCGAAGATGGACAACGCGCCGATGCGCGATCTGCTGAGCTCGTGCCTGAGCGGCGGGCAGTTGCCCGCCCAGGAGTTCCCCGGCCAGTACACCGTGCAGATCGTCGCGGCGAACGGGAGCTACTGCACGGCTCCGAACACCACCCCCGTACCCGCCCAGCCGAGTGACGTGGCCGTGGCGGCGGGGGAGCGGAGCGACGCCCTGCACACGACGGAGAACGACGCCGGACAGGACATGCGGGTCTACACCCGCAAGCTGCCCCCGGTGGTCAGCTCCGGCCAGGCCAACAACCAGCTCGCGGTCTCCGTGGCCCGCCCGCTCAGCGAGATCGACGCACCGCTGTCCACGCTCGCCTGGGTGCTGGCCCTCGTCGGCGGCATCGGCGTCGTCGGCGCCGGCGCGGCAGGCCTGTGGGTGGCCAGGGCGGGCCTGCGCCCCGTGGACGAACTGACGGAGGCCGTCGAACACGTGGCGCGCACGGAGGACCTGACCGTACGTATCCCGGTCGACGGGGAGGACGAGATCGCCCGCCTCTCGAACTCCTTCAACTCCATGGCCGCCCAGCTCGCCTCCTCCCGCGACCGCCAGGCCCAGCTGATCGCGGACGCGGGCCACGAACTGCGCACCCCGCTGACCTCGCTGCGGACGAACGTGGAACTGCTGGCGCGCAGCGACGAGACGGGCCGGATGATCCCGCCGGAGGACCGGAAGGCGTTGATGGCCTCGGTGAAGGCCCAGATGACGGAGCTGGCGGCACTGATCGGCGACCTCCAGGAACTGGCCCGCCCGGACGCCGCCGAACCGGGCCCGCTCCAGGTGGTGGCCCTGCACGAGGTCACCCGCACCGCCCTGCGCCGCGCCCGGCTGCGGGGCCCCGAGCTGACGGTCACGGAGGACCTGGCCCCCTGGTACGTACGGGCCGAACCGGCCGCCCTGGAGCGGGCGATCGTCAACGTCCTGGACAACGCGGTGAAGTTCAGCCCGCCGCGCGGCACGATCGACGTACGGCTGCACCGGGGCGAACTGACCGTCCGGGACCGCGGCCCCGGCATCCCCGCCGAGGAACTCCCCC
Source organism: Streptomyces durocortorensis (assembly GCF_031760065.1). NCBI lineage: Bacteria > Bacillati > Actinomycetota > Actinomycetes > Kitasatosporales > Streptomycetaceae > Streptomyces > Streptomyces sp. C11-1. Next base: position 4,021,883 of record NZ_CP134500.1, on the reverse strand, counting down.
ACGTCTTCGAACGCTTCTGGCGCTCCCCCTCCGCCCGCCAGCTCCCCGGCTCGGGCCTGGGCCTGTCGATCGTCGCCCGTACGGTGCATCAGGCGGGCGGCGAGATCACGCTGCGCCCGGCCCCCGACGACGGGCCCGGCACGGTCGCCACGATCGGGCTGCCGGGGGCGCCGACTCCACCGCCGGAGATGTGAGGCCGCTCCGGCGGACCGGGCGGGCGTCTCGGAGGCGGCGGCGGAACCGGGCGCTGGAGGAGATCCGCTCGCGTCGGCACCGACGGCGTCATCCCGTGGTCGCCCGGCACCCGCCGCACGGGCGAGCACCGGTCGCCCCGGCGACGGATGCTGAACAGCCACCCTTCACACGATGATCGACGACATCGGATCTCGTCGAGGAGGGCACACGTGACCACGCGGACCAAGGCCACAGCAGCAGCACCGGCAGCCGAGACGTCAGTCCGCGCGCCGGCCGCCGGCGAACCCGTCGAGCCCGTTCCCCGCTGGGCGGTCCGGATGGCCCATGCCATCCCCCTGTGTGTCCTGCCGTCCGGGTTGTGGCGTGTCGCGCTGGTGCTGGGCCTGGCCGGATACGACTCGGACTACCAATGGGCGGTGTGGGAACGCCCTTACGTGATCGGGCTGTCCGTGGTATCCGAAGGGCTCGCGCTGCTCGCCCTCGGGCTGGTGCGGCCGTGGGGCGAAGTCGTCCCGCGTTGGGTGCCGGGGCTGCGCGGCAGACGGATACCGATACCGGCGGTGGTCATTCCGGCCGCACTCGGGGCGGCGCTGATCATGATGCTCTGCGCGTACGGCACGCTGAACCAGATCTTCGGCTTCATGGAGCCGCTGAACGACGACGGCACCGGTCTCCCTACCAGTGGTCCTGCCGCCTGGGCGCTGTGGACGACGTACGCCCCGCTCCTCGCCTGGGGCCCGCTCCTGGTGATCCTCACCGTCGCGTACTACCGACGCCGCCGGGCGAACGACGCATCGGCTGCCGCTCGGCCCGCGGCCGGATAGCCGGTCCGGCCGGGCCTGCCGTCGCGCAGGCCGCCCGCGAGCGCACAACCGCCGGCGCCGCAGGCCCGAGCCTCCCCGCCCCGGACCGAGCCGGGCGCCTCAACGGCGGCGCGTGCCCCTCACTCGGCCGGGTTGTGCCGGATCAGCGACTCGACCAGACCGGACCGCTGATTCGGGTAGTCCATCGGGACGATGCCCAGCCCCGTCCACCCGGCGGTCTCGGAGCGCTCCAGGAAGGAGTGGACCTGGGGGTTGAGCCGGTCCGCGTTCCAGCGGGGCGGCATCAGGGCGGCGGTGGAGACGTAGTTCATGAAGAACTTGCCCGGCTGCTGGGCCGCCCTGCGGAACTGGGCTTCGATCTTCGGGTACTTGGCGAACGGCTCGGCCATGTAGTCGTCCTGGATGTCGAAGACGGCAGGATCGCCGTAACGCACCCCGGGCAGGCCCCCGTTGTCCGCCAGCAGCACCACCTTGCCGCGGGCCCCGCCGAGGTCGGGAAGCGCGGAGCCGAGGCGGAACAGGGGCCGCCAGCCCCTCGTGTCCAGGTAGTCGTCGAAGACCGCCCGGAACGCGGCGTCGCTCTCGGAGGAGTACTCCTGCTTGACCCTCATCAGCACCGTCTCGCTCGGCCGTGCGGCGAGGAAGTCCCAGCAGGCGACGAGGACGTCACCGAACATCATGTTCTGGAACGCGGCCCCGTGATGGATCGCGAACGAGCCGTCGATGAGACGGCAGCGTACGTCCAGGAAGCGGATGCCGCTCTCCAACTGCTGTGCGATCGTGGTGTTCTGGCACTCCGACCAGGGCCCGCCGAACCGGGCACCCGAGTCGTGCGTACCCGGGATCGTCAGCCGCTGGAGTGCGCTGCCGTCGGGCAGGGTGGCCATCCAGTCATGCGTCCCGCGTACGGTCCGGGACGCCTCGCGCGAGGCGGCGACGGCCGGTGCGGCGCCGAGGACCGCGGTGGCGGAGACCGCGAGTGCACCGGCCAGGAATCCTCTGCGGGTACTCAGGGGTGCGGGCACGGGGGTGGACACGGGGTGCCTCCAAGGGCCGTGGGGGAAAGGCCTTTGGATTGTGACGGGTACACGTCACGACTGGAAGAGGGTGGACGGCGCCATGAGTTCGACGCCGTCGCACCCGGCTTCGACCGCCCGGCGGTCGGCCGACGCGTACGACTCGACGTGCTCGGCACCTCGGCCGTCCCCAGGGCGCGCGGCATCGGCGCGGGCCGCGGGCCCGTCGGCGAGAACACGTCGCAGACCGCCGCGACGGCGGAGGGCCCGACGGCTGAGCCATCCGGCGGCGCTCTCTCACACGTGGCGGTGACCCTGTTCCTCGGCCGGATCAGCGCCGGGCGCCAGGGGTGGGCGCTCCGTGCTTCCCGAGCCGAGACTCACGCCATGAGACATCTTTCCCCGCGGCGCCATGGGCGTCCTCGTAGGCGTATCGGCTCCGCCGGACTCGCCTGCGTGACGGCCCTGGCGGCCGCCCCCCTCCTCGTGCTCGGCCCCGGTGCCGTTCCGGCATCGGCCGCGCCCCTGCCCGGCGGGCTCGGGCCCTGTGTTCCCGGAGACTGCCCCGACCCGTTCCCGGGCATCAACAACGGCCCCATCGCGGGCCGGGACAACGCGATCAACATGTTCGTGGGTGACGACTTCCTCGTCCGCGGTTCCGCGGCGGAGGCCGAGGGGCGCGTCGTCGTCCTGGACGACTTCGACATGAACAAGGACGCCCAGGCGAGTCAGGCCTACAACGTCGGAGAGGCGGGCGTCGGATCGCGTGTCGCGCCGCCCGTCGGAGCGGACTGGCTGACCACCGGTGGCGATATCACCGTGGCGACCGGCCAGCGGGTGCTGGCCGACGCCGGCGTCGTACGGTACGCCGGCTCGCTGACCGGCACGGTCGAGGCCACCCTCACCCAGGACGACGCGGCCGTCGCCCCCTATACCGCCCTCAGGGACGAGCTCACCACCGCGAGCCGCTGCTACGCGCGCGTCGACGGCTCCCCGAGGACGCCCACGGGGACGGCCGTCAACCAGGGCACCCAGACGGTGTTCACCGGTGACGGGACCTCCGCGCTCCAAGTCTTCAACGTCGACTTCGACCTGACGGGGCCCTCGGGCGCCCAGCAGGGCATCGTCTTCGCCGGCATTCCCGACGACGCGACGATTCTCGTCAACATCGTGGGCGCGAACCGTACGCTCAACACCTACAGCGGCGGGATCGACGACGCCACCGATCCGCTCAACGCCTACCGCGAGCGCCTTTTGTGGAACATCCCCGACGCCACCACGGTGAACCTCAACGGAACCGGCCAGTTCCAGGGCAGCTTCCTCGTCGGGGAGCAGAGCTCGGCCACCACGGTCACCCTGCCGGGCATCAACGGACGCTTCTTCACCACCGGATCGCTCACCCACACCAGCGCCGCCACGGGCGGCGGCGGCCAGGAGTTCCACGCCTACCCCTTCAACGGCGACCTGCCCGACTGCACGACCCCGCAGCCCGTCACCGGTGCGGTGGAGGTGCTGAAGACGGACTCCGAGACCGACGCGGCACTGCCCGGCGCGACGTTCCAGCTCTGGGAGGAGACCAACGGGACTCCCGGCCTGCAGACCGGCGGCGCCGACCCTGACACGACGGTCGGGGCATCCTGCACCACCGACGCGGAAGGTACGTGTTCCCGGACGGTGGAGACAGGGACGTACTACTGGCAGGAAACGGAGGCCCCGGACGGATACGACCTGCCCGACCCCGCCGTCTTCGGACCCCTCGTGCTGACCGAGGAGAACGCGAGCGCCGGTGTCTCGGTCACCGCCGCCAACACCCGTACACCAATTCCGCCGGGCACCGGCACCGTCAAGCTGCTCAAGACCGATGCCGACAGCGGTCGGCCGCTGCCGGGCGCGACGTTCGAGCTGTGGGAGGAGACCAACGGGCGCGAAGACCTCCAGACAGGCGGCAGCGACCCCGATACCCGTGTCGGGACCACCTGCACCACGAACGGCGCGGGCCTGTGCTCCTTCGGCGACCTGGACCACGGCACGTACTACCTGCGCGAGACCGGCGTACCGGATGGCTACGTCCTGCCCGGCGACCCGGTCGCGGGACCGTACGTGGTCAGCGCCGACCAGGAACTCGTGATCGCGCGGCTCGCCAACAACCGCGACGACAAGCCCTGTAAGGACACGGGCTACGGCTACGGCTACGGAGACGACGCGTACGGTTCGGGCCCCGGACGTAAGGGGAACGCCGGGGTCGCCTGACCGCCGTAGGTCCTGCAGTCCCGGCTTCGAGCCCGGCGACCTGGACATGTGCACGTACCCGCGACCGGTGTCACCCCCAGGTGGCACCGGTCGCTGCGAAGCGTCCGCGCCACGGACAGACTTCGCGGCGAACTCGACCTCGCCCATCACCCGAAACCGGATCCGGGCACCCTCACCCGCGATGCCCGCGCCAAGTCCCCTCGGCATACTGCCCGTTGCCCTCCGCGGCGCCGCCGGCCCCGGCCTCCTCACCCACTGCACACTGCGCGCACGGGAACGCGGGGCGGACTGGAGCCTCCGGCCCCTGGGGTGCGCTGCCGCCGTCCGCCGGAGAGCTGGGCGGCGGCCCTCCCCCGCGACGCATGAACCGGCCGTCGTCCACGGGGCCGTCGGCACCCTGGGCTCAGACCGCGTACGAGGACCGGAACCTGCTCCGGTACTCCGTCGGCGTCGTGTTCAGCCGCCGCCGGAACGCACGTACCAGAGTGTCCGTCGTGCCGAACCCGCAGGCGGACGCGATGCGTTCGAGGGTGGCGTCGGAGGACTCCAGGTCGTTCCGGGCCTTCTCGACCCGTACGGACTCGATGTAGGCGTGCGGGGTCATGCCCAGCTCGGCCTTGAAGATCCGGGTGAGGTGGCGGTCACTGACATGAGCGTGGGCGGCCAGGTCCACGACGGTCAGCGGGAGGTCGATGTTGCGCATGATGTGGTGGCGGAGGTCCTCGATGCGGCGCGTCGTGGAGATCTGCTCCAGCGGCACGCTGAACTGGCTCTGCCCGCTCTGCCGCTTCAGATACATCACCAGCTGCCGGGCCACCCGCAGTGCGACCGCCTCGCCGAGGTCGTCCGCGATCAGGGCGAGGGAGAGATCGAGGCAGGCGCTGATCCCGGCCCCGGTCCACACATCGCCCTCGCGGATGAAGATCGGGTCCGCGTCGACCTCGATCTCCGGGTGATCGGCGGCGAGTTGCTGCGCGGTCGACCAGTGGGTGGTGGCACGCTTGCCGTCGAGGAGACCGGCGGCGGCCAGGAGGTGCGCCCCGACGCATACGGACGTGACCCGCCGGGTCCGCCCGGCGAGCACCTTCACCCAGCCGACCAGCTCGGGGTCGACGATGGCGTGTACGCGGCGCTCGCCGTCCACCTCCACCGAGCCGGGCACGATGAGGGTGTCGATGTTCCGCTCCGCCGCCTGTCGGAAGGTGAGATCGGGCAGGATGCGGACCCCGGCCCCGGTGGTGACGGGGTCCAACGACTCGGCGGCCAGGACGACTTCGTACCCGGCCGCGTCATCGGTCTCGCGCCGGGCGAGCGAGAACACCTCCGGCGGCCCGGTGACGTCGAGCAGGTCGACATCCTTGAAGAGCACGATGACGACCAGCCGCCTGGTACCGATCACGGTCCGCCTCCACCTCGCTTCGACCTGCACAGACACCCTCGGACCGGATGTCGGTATCTGCATGCTAGCTGTCATTGCAGACATGCACAGGGGTCCATAGCGTTGAGGACAGCTCGCCGCCCGGGACGGGGCGAGCGCCTCCCCGACGCACGCATGACCTCAAGGCGGTACACCCATGTCCAGAACCACGCTGCGCGAACTCAACGGCTTCGACGACACCCCGGCCACGCTCGCCGACGCGACGCTGATCCTGGTCGACTACCAGAACACCTACACCCGTGGCGTGATGGAACTCGACGGCTGGCAGGCCTCGTTGGACGCCGCCGCGGAGCTGCTGGCGCGGGCCCGCCGGGCCGGGACGAAGGTCGTCCACGTCATCAACGACGGCGGCGAGGGGACCCCATACGACATCCGGGCCGAGATCGGGCGGATCCACCCGACCGTCGCCCCGGCCGCCGGGGAGGCCGTCGTCGTCAAGCAGACCCCGAACGCGTTCCACGGCACCGACCTCGGAGATCACGTCCCGGAGGGCCGGGACGTGATCATCGCGGGCTGGATGACCCACATGTGCGTGGCCTTCACCGCCCAGGGCGCGTTCCTGCGCGGCAACCGCCCCACGGTCGTCGCCGACGCCTGCGCGACCCGGTCCCTGCCGGTCGCGGGGGCCGACCTCGACGCCTGCCAGGTGCACTACAGCGCCCTGGCCACCATCGGCGACCTGTACGGGGTCGTCGTCGCATCCCAGAAGGAGATCGCCCGATGAAGCTGCTCCGTACCGCCACCGCGATCGGCGTCGCCGCCGTCCTCGCGGCCACCGCCACAGCGTGCGGCGGGAGTTCCGAGGCCGCGACCGGCAAGGACGGCGCTTCGAGCGCGTCACCCTCGTCGAGCGCACCCGCGAAGAACGTCGCCGAGGACACGACCACACTGCGGGAGCTCAACAAGCTCGACGAGACCCCGGCGACGCTGGCCGACGCGACGCTGATCCTCGTCGACTACCAGAACACCTACACCGAGGGCGTAATGGAGCTCGACGGCTGGAAGCCCGCCGTGGACAACACCGCGGCCCTGCTGAAGCGCGCCCGCGCGGCGGGCACACCGGTCATCCACATCGTCGACAAGGGCTACGACCTCGCGTCGGAGGCGGGCCGGATCATTCCCGCCGTGAAGCCCGTCAAGGGCGAGCCGGTCGTGGAGAAGAGCGTCCCGAACGCCTTCCACGGCACGAACCTCGCCGAGGAGGTGAAGAAGGCCGGACGTAAGAACGTCATCATCGCCGGGTTCATGACCAACATGTGCACCCTGTTCACCACGCAGGGCGCATTCATCAACGGCAACAACCCGACAGTGGTGGCCGACGCCTCGGCGACCCGCCCGCTGCCGCTGAAGGGCAACCCGAACGGCATCCCGGCCGAGCAGCTGCACCAGTCGGCGCTCGCCACGATCCAGGACCTGTACGGAGTGGTGGTCCCGGCGCAGAAGTCGCTGAAGTAGCTCTTCAGGGCGGGTGACCGCAGGGCGCGCACGCTCGGGCGCGCCCTGCGCCACGCCCGTACAGCAAACCCCTGTGCCCCACCCCCAGACGCCCCGCTCCCGTATTTCCCCCCCACCCCCCTACTCCCCCACTCCCCCACTCCCCCCCACTCCCCCCATCGGAAGTGAACCCTATGAGCACTTTCCCCCCATTCCGCCAGAGATCGCACGACTATCCCCAACGGAGATTACGAAGATGGCTACCCGCAGAGGCTTCATGACCGGCGCTTCCGGAATCGGCACCGCGGCCCTCCTGGGCTACGCGGCGACCCCGCAGGCAGCGGCGGCCGCCGCCGGCCCGGCGAGCGCGGTACAGGTCTCGCCGCAGCAGGCGAAGGAGTCCCTCCTCGCCGTCAACGCCGGAATGCGCACCAACTACGCGGTGCTCAAGGCCGAACTGATCAAGCACCTCTCCCCCGTGGTCGTCGTACAGAACGACGCCAAGGGCGGCCGGTTCACGCTCGTGACGGAGAACGGCCAGGAGAGCGCCAACCCCGTGTCGGAGACGTTCGAACTGGCGAAGTCCATCGCCCACGTACCGCTCGGCATCTTCTCGGTGATCGCCTCGTACCTGGCGGACCACATCCCCAACCTCCCGAACGCCGACCGGATCGACCCGCACGATCTGCTGCTGGTGGCGTTCGACGACGACTCGTCGACCGCGTGGATTCCCCCGCTCCAGGCCTACGCCGCCACCCTCACCACTGCTCGCCAGAACCTCCCCGGCGCCGGACTCCCCGCCGCGCTGGCGACCTCGTGCGGCAACATCCTGGACGCCGCCCTCCGGTTCATCGACACCTCGGTGACGACGCGGTCGTTCGACATGAAGTCCTTCGAGGACTTCTCCGGCGGCGTCTACCCCGACATCCGCACCAACATGGAGCACGCGGCGCAGGCCCAGATCAAGGGCGTGCAGGACCAGATGAAGGCCTGGCGCGCGAAGGTCGGAGAGGCGGGCTGGGCCAACCTCTACTGCGTGGTGATCTCGCAGTGGACGACGAGCGTGCTGAACCAGAACACGATCATCATCAAGGACTGCATGAACCCGGCGAAGGTCGCCACCCACCTCATCGACCTGCCCGGCCTGGAGAACCCGGCCGACCCGGTGTTCACCGCCCTGGACAACCTCGCCCGGATCGTGCAGGACAACGTGGCGGCGGAGATGGTGTTCCCCAAGGACACGAAGGTCGCGGACGCCCTGAAGGGCAGGGAGGACCTGCTCTCCGACGAGATCCTCAACCAGCTCGGCACCCGCCGGGCGGCGACGGAATCCGCGCCGACGTACAACATGGCGGCGGGCGGAGTGTGCCCGGTCAGGAAGTAGCGACGACGGACGGCTGAACGGCAGCCGGTGGCTCCCCGGGACGGCTTTGCGGCCCGGGGAGCCGCGCTCAGTAGGGTTTCCGGGTGACCCACGACAACGACAACGCCACCGCACCCGCGAGTGCACCCGACGCCCACCTGCCCATGCTGACCACTGCCCAGGCCGACCGCCTGCGCTGCCTCGTGGCCGACGACCTGTCCGCGCGGGACGGCGCACACCCCCGGGTGGACGGAGCGACGGCCGTACGTGAGCGTTCCACGCACGCCCTCACCACCCTGGCCCACCGGTGCCGGGCAGCAGCCCCCGAGCTCTGGCCGACGGTGATAGCGGAGCACTTCACCTCCCTGGACACGGTCTCCCAGGGCGGCGAGAGCGCCGAGGAGCTGCTGAGCCGGACGGTACTGCGCCTGCTGCCCACCGAGGCGCTCGCGGCGGACGAGCGGGCGGGCTTCCGCTACGCCTGGCAGCCCGCCGACCACCTGATGACCGTCCTCGCCCTGGACGCCCCCGACACCGTACGGATGCTCACCGACGCCGACGTCGAACGTGCGGGTCTGGACGCGCTGAAGGCGGCGGGCCGGGCGAACCTGCTGGCCGAACCGGTGGAGCACGAGGAGATCCGTACGCCGTCGGGCGCGCTCCTGCACTCGGTGCACGGCGACTCCCACTTCGTGGCGAGCAAGGCCCTCGTCCTGGCGGACCTGGCCCGCGCCCTCACGGGCCGCGACCTCCCGGAGGCCGGGGCGCTCGTCGTCGTACCGACCCGGCACCTGCTGGCGTTCCACCCCATCGTTGACGCCACTGCGGTGGGCGCGGTCAACGACCTGGGGATGTACGCCCTGGGCGCGTACGAGGACGGGCCGGGCTCGCTCAACCCGCTGCTGTACTGGTGGCGGCGGGACGAGCTGGTCTGCCTGACGTCGTTCGACGAGCAGACCCGGGCGATGCGGGTCGTACCACCGCCGGAGCTGATGGACCTGATGCGGAGCCTGCACGCGGAGCAGCCCGCAGCGGCAGCAACGCCATCCGCCGGCGAACTTCACGCAGAACTGCGGGGGTTGACGGACAAGCTGCCCCAGGACCCGGCCGGGCTCCCCGAGGCGTTCGACGCGGCGGTGGCACACGCGCACGCACGCTGCGCGGACGACCCCGACGCGGCGGAACTGGAGACGTGGGAGGCCTGGGTCCTCGCGATGCAGTTGGGCGACGCGCTGTTCGCCACCTCGGTCGCCCGCGAGGGCGAGGTGGCGTGCCGCGTCGGCGACCGCGTGATCGCCCTGCCCGCCACCGGCCCGTCCCCGCACGCGAACGGCCGCACTTGGCTGACCGCTTTCTGGTTCGCCCTGGTCTGCCGCGAGGGGGACCGCCTGTCCCGGCTGGCGCACGTCCCCCTGAACGACCTGCGCCAGGCCGATCCGTCCCAGGACGCGTACCTGTTCCACTGGATCGAGACCCTCCAGACCTACTGGCTCGGACAGTCCCTGGACGACGTCGTCCAGAAGCTCATCGCCACGATGGAGACGTCCGACCCCAAGGTCGCGACGCGCACCGCACCCGACCTGCTGAACCTGATCGACCACCAGCCCGCCGCCCTCTTCCACCGCCTCATCACCCGCAACCACGGGGCGTTCGCGGAGACCCTCACGGAGTCGGTGACCCACCACGACCGCTACTGGACCGCCTCCCCTGACCCCCGCGCCCACGTGGCCCTGGGCCCCCTGGCCCTGGCCTGCCTCGCCCACGACGGCGACTTCCCGGTGGACGCGACGCTGCCTCGCCTGCCGAAGCACCTGATCAGCCGGGCCTGGTGCGGGGAGTTCCCGACCTGAGCGAGCGGTGAAGTACCTCCCGGAATCCACACTTACGGCGGCTGACGCCATGAGGTGCAGCGACGCTGTCGGCCATGCTCGGGGCGAGGGTTGGGCGGTGGGCCCGGGCTGGGAGTTCGTCACCGTGGTTCGTGTCGCCTGAGGTACGGGACTGCCCGATGTCGTGGCCGCCGCAGTGCCAGAAGCGCTTCCGCGCCCCCTGGGGTATTTGAGTAGCTGTGCGGGTAGCAGCGGTCCATTCCGCTGACCAACCATGGCCACCATGATCACCACCGCATGGATCGCGTTGCTCGCCCTGGCTGTGCTTCTGGCTTCTGCCGCTGCGGCCTGGCACGGAACCTCTGTTCCACGACGACAGAAGAGGTCCCGCATACGCCGCGCCCTCTTCCTCCCTCTCAATCTCAATGTCGTCCTGGTGCTGGCTCTCACAGCATGCGGGGGCGCGACCAGCGAGAAGACCGTGCGCAGGCTCGCCGACAGCCCGGAGGCCGTGAAGGCACGGCAGGAATCCGAATCCTGGAGCCGGAAGTCCGTCGCCGCCTGGGACACCGACACCCCGCTCACACTCGGGCTGGTTGTACTGGAGGACGTATGCGTGGGAGGGCAGGCGAAGGAGTGGTTCTTCGTAACGGGTGACGACCAGTACAAGGTCAACTGCACCATGCGCGTCACCGCCTACTTCGGCGCTGACCCCCACCGTACGGCCGAGACCATCGACGGCATCCTCACCGCAGGAGACCGCGCCGAATCCCCCATCCCTTTCGCCCACGACTTCCAGTACGCGCGCAAAGTCGTCGACTACTACCGGGGAAAGACGGGCGACCCGCAAGGGACCGGGACCGGCGAGCCGAGAGAACTCTTCGCGGCAGCCACGATCAGGCTCACCTGGGACCAGGTACGCAGCGGAGACACCCGCGAACTGATCGAAGAACCGCGCCCGTGTGCATCCCCTGGCCCGACGATGCGGCGTTGCCTGCACGAGCCGCCGTCCACCAGCGTGGCTGATCTGCGCCGCGAGTACGGGATGGTGTTCAAACTGACCCTCCCCACCCAGCAGTATTTCACCGTCGGGAAGTAGCCGGGCTGGTGTTGCGCCCACACGACGGCCCGCATAGCGCGCCGAGTCGTCGGTGGGTGATGAGCACCCCAAGCCTGCCCCGCGCGCGCCCGCGTCTCCGGCTCCACACCCGATGGCGACTCCCTGCTGGGCAAGCGGCCAGCTCCGAACCAGCATCCGTGCGGACCGCTCCGAACCAGCATCCGTGGCGCGGCGACGACTTCGTCCTCCTGCCCGACGGCCGCTGCCGCGCCTGCCGCACCGTCTCGGACGCCCAGGCTCCGCAAGCGCCGTCGCCCGGCGCCCGCCCCTCTCCGCACAGCGCAAAGGGGCGGCAGGCCCGAAGGCCCACCGCCCCTCATGCGCCAGAGGTCAGGTAGTTACTCGACGACCGTGATCCGGTCCGTAGCCGGCGGCGCCAGCGGGGACGAGGCCGTGGCGTGGGCAGCCAGGTAGGCGTTGAACAGGTCCAGGTCGGACGCGCCGACCAGCTTGTTCGTGCCCTGGCCCAGGGCCGGGAAGCCGTCGCCGCCGCCCGCGAGGAACTCGTTCATCGCGACACGGTAGGTGCGCGCCGGGTCGATCGCCTCGCCGTTCAGCTCGATGGTGTCGGCGACCACGCGGTCCGCGCCGCTCTTCGTCAGGTCCAGGGTGTAGGTGAAGCCCTTGGAGACCTGGAGGATCTTCGGACTGGCCTCGTTGGCACCGCTGACCTGCTGCTGGAGGGCGGTGATCAGCTGGGCGCCGGTCAGGTCGACGACGTTCATCATGTTGGTGAACGGCTGGACGGTGAACGTCTCGCCGTACGTGACGACCCCGTCGCCCTCACTGCCGGACGCCTCGTACACGAGGTCCGAGCGGATACCGCCCGGGTTCATGAACGCGACTTCCGCGCCGCCCTTGTCCGCCGGGGCGAGGCCTTCGAGCTGGGCGTCGGCGATGACGTTGCCGAGCGGCTTCTCGGGGGCCGTGGAGCCGCGGCCGTTGATGTCGGCGGTGATCCAGCCCTGCGCCTTGTTGGCGACCGGGGCGGCGAGCTTGTTCCAGCGGTCGATCAGGCGCGTCATGTCGGCGGCCTTGGGCTGGTCCCGGGTCACCACGTGGTTCGCGGACTTCACCGACGTACGGACGATGTCCTTGGTGCGGCGGTCGTAGGTGAGCGTGGTGTCCGTGTAGAGCTTGCCGAAGGACGAGGCCGAGGTGACCATGCGCGGCTTGCCCGACGGGTCGGGGATCGTGCAGACGTACGCCTGGTGGGTGTGGCCCGTGACCAGGGCGTCCACCTTCGGCGTGATGCCCTTGGCGATGTCGACGATCGGACCGGAGATGCCGTCGCCCGCGCCGGGGCTGTCGCAGTCGTAGTTGTACGAGGTCGAGGCCGGGGCTCCGCCCTCGTGGATCAGGGCCACGATGGACTTGACGCCCTTGCGGTCCAGCTCCTTGGCGTACTTGTTGATCGTCTTGACCTCGTCGTGGAACTTGAGGCCCTTGACGCCGTTCGCGGTGACGATGTCCGGCGTACCCTCCAGGGTGACGCCGATGAAGCCGATCTTGACGCCCTTCTTCTTCCATATCGTGTACGGCTTCAGCAGCGGCCTGCCGGTCTTCTCCTTGGTGACGTTGGCCGCCAAGTAGGGGAAGTCCGCTCCCTTGAACTTCTCGCCCTTCTTGTAGCAGCCCTCGACCGGGTGGCAGCCGCCGTTCTGGAGGCGGGCCAGCTCGGTGGCGCCCTCGTCGAACTCGTGGTTGCCGACCGCCGAGACGTCCAGCTTCAGCTTGTTGAGCGCCTCGATCGTCGGCTCGTCGTGGAAGAGGCCCGACAGCAGCGGGCTCGCGCCGACCATGTCGCCGCCGGCCGCCGTGACGGAGTACGGGTTGCCCTTGCGCGCGGTACGCAGCGAGGTCGCCAGGTACTCGACACCACCGGCCGGGATCGTCTCGACCGTGCCGTCCGCGTGCGTCTTCTTGACCGTACCGGCGGAGCCGGACGGGGGCTCCAGGTTGCCGTGCAGGTCGTTGAACGACAGCAACTGCACGTCGACGGTACGGGGCTTGTGGCCGTGCCCGTGGCCGTGTCCATGCCCGTGGCCGTTGCCCCGGTCATGAGCGCCGGCCGGCATCGCGGCGATGAGCGCGCCCACGGTGGCCAGACCGGCCGCGGCGGCGATCACCCGCCGGGACGCACGGTTCTTCTGCGGAGTCGCTGACATCGGTCCCCTTGTGGTGTCAGTGGTCGTGGTCTCACAGGTGCGCCGTCGGTGCCGTCGGTGCCACCGGTGTCGTAGCCGACGCAGCTGCGGTAGCTGTCGTAGCTGTCACTGGTTGTCACTTGCAGCGGCGCACGTCGGGAATCCTGCGTCCCGCAGCCTAGAGTCAACGCGCGTAGCGCAACAGGTGTTCGGGGTTACGACCTGGTTGCCATCCGGCCAAACGGGCGCCACGAACCGGCCGCCCGACCACTCCGGCCGCCCGGGCCCTCCCGTCCCGGCTCCGGGACGTACACCCCCGGCATAGCGCCCGCACCCGCACCCGCTCCCCGTACGCTCGTCCTCATGACGACTGACGTACCCCTCCCCGCCCCCGGACGTGAGATTCAGGCCCTCGACGCACTCGACCCCGGCCAGGCAGAGGCCGTCCTCGCCCTGCTCACCGAGGCGGCCAGGTCCGACGGCCGTCAGGCGGTCTCCGAGCAGGGGCGGCTCCGGATCCGGGGCGGACACCGCGACGGCGTACGGCACTTCCTGCTCACCGTGGACGGCGCGCTCGCCGGATACGCCCAGTTGGAGGACGTCGACCCGGTCGAGGCCCCGGCCGCCGAGCTGGTCGTCCACCCCGCGCGGCGCGGCAGCGGGCACGGCCGGGCCCTGGGCGCCGCCCTCCTGGCCGCGACCGGCAAGCGGCTGCGGGTCTGGGCGCACGGCGGCAGCTCGGCGGCCCGCCACCTGGCACAGGTCCTCGGCCTCTCCCTCTTCCGCGAACTGCGCCAGCTCCGGCGGAGCCTGGCCCCCCTCGACCTCGCGGAGCCCGTACTGCCCGAAGGCGTCACCGTACGGACCTTCGAGCCGGGCCGTGACGACGAAGCCTGGCTCGCGGTGAACCGCGCCGCTTTCGCTCACCACCCCGAGCAGGGCTCGCTGACCCAGCAGGACCTGGACGACCGCAAGGCGGAGCCCTGGTTCGACCCGAAGGGCTTCTTCCTGGCCGAGCGGGACGGGGAGATCGTCGGCTTCCACTGGACGAAGGTGCACGCCGAGGAGCAGCTCGGCGAGGTGTACGTGGTCGGCGTGGCGCCCGACGCCCAGGGCGGCGGCCTCGGCAAGGCGCTGACCGCGATCGGCCTGCACCATCTGGCCTCCGAGGCGCTGCCCACCGCGATGCTCTACGTGGACGCGGACAACACGGCGGCCGTGACGGTGTACGAGCGGATGGGCTTCACCACGCACGAGGTGGATCTGATGTACCGCACGGAGTCCTGACTCACCGCCAGACCTGTCCGGGGCGGCGTCACTTGACGCCGCCCCTCTTTTGCACCACCCTTTCACTACTCAATTAGTGAAAGGGTGGTGCAGTCCATGGCAGCCGAGTCCGCAGCGGTCGAGTTCCGTATCGACCGGCGCAGCGGCGTCGCCACCTATCTCCAGATCGTCCAGCAGACGAAGCAGGCCCTGCGCCTGGGCGTCCTCGAACCGGGCGACCGGCTACCGACCGCCCGCGAAGTCGTGGAGGCCACCGCCATCAACCCGAACACCGTCCTCAAGGCGTACCGGGAGCTGGAGCGCGAAGGCCTCGTCGAGGCCCGCCGCGGGCTCGGCACCTTCGTCCGCAGGACGCTGGGCGGCGCGGCCGGGGCAACCGCCGCCGACGCGCCGCTGCGCACCGAACTCACCGACTGGGCCCGCCGGGCGCGGGCGGCCGGGCTGGAGCGGGACGACGTCGCCGCACTCGTCACCGCCGTACTGGACGGCACGTACAACACACCCAGCACGCGTAGTCCACACAGCACGCACAGTTCGCACGAGGGGGAACAGGAACGATGACCGGCGTCGCGATCGAGGCACACGGCCTCGGCATGGCCTACGGGCGCGGGGGCAGGGGCCACCGCGCCCTGCACGACTGCTCGTTCCGGCTGCCCGCCGGACGCGTCTGCGCCCTCGTAGGGCCCAACGGAGCCGGGAAGTCGACCCTGCTGAACCTGGCGGCCGGGGCAGCCCGGCCGAGCGCCGGCTCCCTGACCGTCCTCGGCTCCACCGGTCCCGCCGGTCCCGCCGCCGTACGCGAGCGCATCGCTCACGTCCCCCAGGACAAGCCGCTGTACCCGCAACTCACGGTCGCCGACACGCTGTGGGCGGGCGGCGAGCTGAACCCGGGGCGCTGGGACCGTGCCACCGCCGACCGGATCGCCGGATCGCTGCCGCGGCAGGCCCGCGTCCGTACGCTCTCCGGCGGACAGCGCACCCGGCTCGCCCTGGCCCTCGCGCTCGGCAAGCGACCCGAACTGATGCTGCTGGACGAGCCGATGGCCGACCTCGACCCTCTGGCCCGGCACGAGCTGATGGGCGTCCTGATGGCGGAGACCGCCGAGCACGGCACCACCATCGTGATGTCCTCGCACATCCTCACCGAGCTGGAGGGCGCCTGCGACTTCCTGCTGTTCGTGGACGGCGGGCGCGTCCGGCTCGGCGGTGAGGCCGAGGACATCGTCTCCGCCCACGCCCTGATCACCGGGCAGGCAGGGCGCGACCTGGCCCCGCACACCGCCGTCGAAACCCGCACGACGGGCCGTCAGCTCACCGCTCTGATACGGAAGGAGGGCCCCGTGGACGACTCCCTGTGGTCCGTCACGGAACCCTCCCTGGAGGATCTGCTCCTCGCCCATCTCCGCTCACCGGACGCCCCGCCCCTGCTCACCCCGAGCGCGAGCGCCGTCCCCGGCGGGCCCCGTGAGGCGGTGGCGTCGGCATGAGCGTCTCCACCATGAGCTCTCCCCCCACGAGCGCCCCCACCACAGGCCGCACCTCTCTGCGCGGGTCCGCCCGCGTGGTGCTGCGCCTGCACCGCAAGGCCCTCTGGGCGGCGGGCGGCCTGCTGGTGCTCGGCATCGGCATCGTCGTGGCCCTCCGTGTCTGGATGGCGTCCGCGAAGGAGCTGTGCGCCGACGGCGACATCACCCCGTGCGGCGGCCCCGCCCACCAGCCCAGCTACGCCCGTACGTCCACCGAGACCCTCCTCGCCGATGGCGGCACGGTGCTGCTCCTCCTGGCCGCGCTCGTCGGCGTCTTCGTGGCGGGCCCGCTCATCGCCCGTGAACTGGAGAGCGGCACCTTCCGGCTGGCCTGGGCCCAGTCGGTCTCCCCCGCCCGCTGGCTCGCCGCCCGGCTGGCGGTGCCCGCCGCCCTGGGAGTCAGCGGCCTGGCGGTGCTGGTCGTCGTCTACCGCTGGGGCCTGTGGGCGCTCAGGGGGTACCCGTACTCACACCGGATCACCTGGTACGGCTCCGGCGTCTTCCCCGGCACCGGGCCCGCCCTCCTCGGCTACGTGCTGCTCGCCGTGGCGGTCGGCGCCCTGTGCGCGGTCCTCGTCCGTCGCACCCTGCTGTCCATGTCCCTCACCGCCCTCGTCCTCTGGACGGTCGCGTTCGGGCTGGAGAAGCGGCGGTACGAGCTGTGGCCGACCGTGTTCCGGACGGACCAGGACGCTCTCCAGTCCTTCTCCGCCGGGGACTGGTCCATCGATGCGGGCATGGTCACCGCGTCGGGCAGGAGGCTGTACTGGCAGGACTGCTACGACGCCGACCTGGCGCAGGGCTACGACGGCGACCTGGCGCAGCACATCGAAGCCTGCCTGCGCGACCGGGGCGCCGTCAGCGACTTCATCGAATACCACCCCGCCTCGCACTACTGGCCTCTCCAGCTCGTCGAGACCGGCATCCTGCTGGCCCTCGCCGCGCTCGCCGTGTTCCTCGCCTTCCGGGCCCTGCGCCGTCTGCACGGCTGAGCGGAGACGTCCGGCAGAAGCCGTCGTCCGGGCCCTACGAGGGGTGGGCCCGGACGACGAACACGTACGGTCACCGCAGGCCCGATCTCAGGCCCGATTCAGGCCCGTCCGCGTCCGATCCGCAGGCACACCGCTTCCTGGACGTCATGTCGCCGTTACCGGCCATTCAGACACCCTTGCGACCCTCGCGGAATGCAGCCAGCTGTGCCCGCCCCCCGCCGCAACGGGAGAGCCCGGGGCGGCGCCTCTCCAGGCACCCCGGACCGCGCCCTCGGGTTTCCCGGGCCTTCCGCGATCTTTCCCGGCTCCGACGCGACCGAGGGGCCCTCCACGCGGAACAATGGGCCTATGAGCCAGCAGCCCAGCTCCGAGGTCCCGGTCCAGCCCGCCCAGCCGTCCGTCGGCTCGCTCGCCGCGCACCGGCCGCACGCCGTGGCCGGCCCCGCGTCCAACGGGGTCGGCTTCTCCACCGCCGCCGACCTGGACCCCGACCTCGACGCCGACGCGGACGCGTACGAGCCCGACCGGGACGGTGACGAGCTGCCCCAGGGCCGCTTCCTGGACCGGGAGCGCAGCTGGCTCGCGTTCAACGAACGTGTGCTGGAGCTGGCCGAGGACCCGGCCACACCCGTCCTCGAACGGGCTAATTTCCTCGCCATCTTCGCCTCGAACCTCGACGAGTTCTTCATGGTCCGGGTGGCCGGTCTCAAACGCCGCATCGCCACCGGCGTCGCCACCCGCTCCGCCTCCGGACTCCAGCCCCGCGAGGTCCTCGACCTGATCTGGACCCGCTCGCGCGAGCTCATGGCCCGGCACGCGGCCTGTTTCCAGCAGGACATCGCCCCGGCCCTGTCCGACGAGGGCATCCAGCTGATCCGCTGGCCGGACCTGACCGAGAAGGAACAGGCCCGGCTGTTCACCTTCTTCCGGCAGCGCGTCTTCCCGGTCCTGACCCCGCTGGCCGTCGACCCCGCGCACCCCTTCCCGTACATCTCCGGGCTCTCCCTCAACCTCGCCGTCGTCGTCCGCAACCCGGTCAGCGGCCACCGGCACTTCGCACGCGTCAAGGTCCCGCCGCTGCTGACCCGCTTCCTGGAGGCGTCCCCGCAGCGGTACGTGCCCATCGAGGACGTCATCGCGGCACACCTGGAGGAGCTGTTCCCGGGGATGGAGGTGCTGGCGCACCACATGTTCCGGGTCACCAGGAACGAGGACCTGGAGGTCGAGGAGGACGACGCGGAGAACCTGCTCCAGGCGCTGGAGAAGGAGCTCATGCGCCGCCGCTTCGGCCCGCCGGTCCGGCTGGAGGTCGAGGAGTCCATCGACCCGTACGTCCTCGATCTGCTGGTCCGCGAGCTGAAGGTGTCCGACGCGGAGGTCTACCCGCTGCCCGGACCGCTCGACCTCACCGGACTCTTCGCCATCGCCTCGCTGGACCGGCCGGAGCTGAAGTTCCCCAAGTTCATCGCGGGCACCCACCGGGACCTGGCCGAGGTGGAGTCCGCCTCCGCGCCCGACATCTTCGCTGCCCTGCGCGAACGGGACGTCCTGCTCCACCACCCGTACGACTCGTTCTCCACCTCCGTCCAGGCGTTCCTGGAGCAGGCGGCGGGCGACCCGGACGTGCTGGCCATCAAGCAGACGCTGTACCGCACCTCCGGCGACTCCCCGATAGTGGACGCCCTGATCGACGCGGCCGAGTCCGGCAAGCAGGTCCTCGTCCTCGTCGAGATCAAGGCCCGCTTCGACGAGCAGGCCAACATCAAGTGGGCCCGCAAGCTGGAGGAGTCCGGCTGCCATGTCGTGTACGGACTCGTCGGGCTGAAGACCCACTGCAAGCTCTCGCTCGTCGTCCGCCAGGAGGGCGACACGCTGCGCCGCTACTCCCACGTCGGCACCGGCAACTACCACCCCAAGACCGCCAGGCTGTACGAGGACCTCGGCCTGCTCACGGCGGACCCGCAGGTCGGGGCGGACCTCTCCGACCTGTTCAACCGGCTCTCCGGCTACTCCCGCCGCGAGACCTACCGCCGTCTCCTGGTCGCCCCGAAGTCCCTGCGCGACGGGCTGATCGCCCGGATCAACAAGGAGATCGCCCACCACCGCTCGGGCCGCCCCGCCTACGTACGGTTCAAGGTCAATTCGATGGTCGACGAAGCGATCATCGACGCCTGCTACCGCGCCGCCCAGGCGGGCGTGCCCGTCGACATCTGGGTGCGCGGGATCTGCGCGATCCGCCCCGGCGTCGCCGGCCTCTCCGAGAACATCCGGGTCCGTTCCATACTCGGCCGCTTCCTCGAACACTCCCGGATCTTCGCCTTCGGCAACGGCGGCGAGCCCGAGGTGTGGTTCGGCAGCGCCGACATGATGCACCGCAACCTCGACCGCCGGATCGAAGCCCTGGTCCGGGTCACCGACCCCGCCCACCGCGCCGCGCTCAGCCGACTCCTGGAGACCGGTATGGCCGATACCACCTCCTCCTGGCACCTGGGTCCCGACGGCAACTGGACGCGGCACGCCACGGACGCGGACGGCCAGCCGCTGCGGCACGTCCAGGAGATGCTCATCGATGCCCGGAGGCGCCGGCGTGCGACGCCCTGACCAGCAGACGACCGCCTCCGCCGTTTCCGGGAGCCCGGAGGCGGCGAGGGCCCCCCACCCGGCCGAGGACCTCACCACCGAGGCCGTTCTCGCGCCCTACCTGCGGGCGCAGGCCGCGGACTTCCTGCGGAGTCTGCGGCTGCACCACGAGCACAGCGCCCCCTCGGACGCCGGCGGACGCGACGCCGAGGAGGCCGCCCGCGCACTGCGCCGCTCGGCCCGCCGGATCAGCGGCTCGCTGCACACCTTCCGGGGTGCGCTCGACCCGCTCTGGGCCGATCAGCTCCGTACGGAACTGGCCTGGCTCTCCGGACTCCTCGCCCGCGAACACGCCTACGCCGCCCGCCTGACCCGGCTCGTCGAGGCCCTGCACCAGCTCTCCGGGGTCACCCTCCCGGCCGCCCGGGCCGGCAAACCCGCCGCGCCCGACGCCGCCGACGCCCAGGGCCGCGCCGCGCTCGGGGTCGGGGCGGCCCGGGCCGCCGCCCTGCTGGAACGCCGCCTCACCCTCGCCCGGACCCGGGCGCACTCCGCGGCCCTCCAGGCCCTGGGCTCCTCCCGCTTCCACGCGGTCGCCGACGCGGTGGCGCTGCTGGCCTCCGACGTCCCGCTGGCCCCCGGCACCACGAGCCGGGCCCCCGAAGCCCTCCTGGAACCCGCCGAGCTCGCCGAGCAGCGCCTCCTGGCCGCGGTGGCCGCCCTCCCGCCCGACGACGCGGCCGAGCCGTACAACGAGGCGCAGGACGGCCCCTGGCACCAGGCCCGCCTGCTGCTGCGCCTGCACCGGTACGCCCACGAGGTCGTCCTGGGCACCTCCGACCCGTCCCTGGCCGGCCCGGGGCACGCCCTCGACCTGCACCGGGACGCGGTGGAGGCGGCCGCGGCGGCGGCCGCGGCGGCCCGTACCCCCCGGATCGCCCCGGCCACGGCGTACGCGCTGGGCGTCCTCCACGCGGACCAGCGGCACGAGGTGGAGGCGGCCCGGGCGGTGTTCCGGGAGACCTGGCCGTACACAGCGGCCATGACGGCCCCATGAGCCCCACCGACAGCCGGGCAGAGCCCCCCGGCCCCCCGGGCCACGCCTCCGCGAAGCCCCGCACGCGGACCGGCACCATCCGCGCCGCGGGCTGCGTCCTGTGGCGCCGCGCCCCCGGCGGCGACGGCGTGGAGATCTGCCTCGTCCACCGGCCCCGCTACGACGACTGGTCCTTCCCCAAGGGCAAGCTGAAGCGCGGCGAGGAACCGCTGGCCGCCGCCGTACGGGAGGTGCTGGAGGAGACCGGTCACCACTGCACCCCGGGCACCCGGCTCCCCACCGCCCGCTACCTGGTGGACGGCCGCCCCAAGGAGGTCGCCTACTGGGCGGCCGAGGCGGCGGACGGCGCCTTCGAGGCGAACGACGAGGTGGACCGCCTCCTGTGGCTCACCCCGGGGGCGGCCCGCGCCCGCCTCACCCAGCCCCGGGACGTCCAGCAGCTGACCGCGCTGCTGGACACCCTCGCCGCGCCCTGATCCGCGCCCTGATCAGGCCCTGGTCCACGTCCCGACCATCACCCCGGCCGGCCCGGCCGCGCACCCGCCTGCCCGACACGGTTCACCTGCCGTTCACTCTCCCCCGTTGGCGGCTTCACCTGTTCTGCCTAATTTCGGACGTACAAGGTGCGCGGCGGCAAGCCACAGCACTCCTCCCCATCGCACGCCGTCGTAGAACGAACTGACCACGGCGGCTCCTGGAAGGAACACCCGAAAGTGAAGCTTCAGCGCAAGAACCGGCTTCGTGCCACCGCGCTCGGTGCCCTCGCCGTCTCCGGCGCCCTGGTCCTCACGGCGTGCGGTTCGGACGACAACAGCAGCGGAGGCGCCTCCGGAAGCGGCGAGAAGTCGACCGCCGCCTCGGACGTCAAGTGCGACGACGCCAAGGGCCAGATCCTGGCCGCCGGCTCCAGCGCGCAGAAGAACGCCATGGACATCTGGGTCAAGGAGTTCCAGGCCGCCTGCGCCGGCGTCGAGATCAACTACCAGCCCATCGGCTCGGGCGGCGGCATCACCAAGTTCACCCAGGGCCAGGTCGCCTTCGCGGGCTCCGACTCCGCCCTGAAGCCCGAAGAGGTCACCGCCTCCCAGAAGATCTGCGCGGACGGCGGCAAGGGCATCAACCTGCCGATGGTCGGCGGTCCGGTGGCCATCGGGTTCAAGCTCGACGGTGTCGACGAGCTCGTCCTCGACGCCCCGACCCTCGCCAAGATCTTCGACACGAAGATCACCAAGTGGAACGACAAGGCGATCGCCGACCTCAACCCGGACGCGAAGCTGCCGGACACCGCGATCCAGGCCTTCCACCGCTCGGACGAGTCGGGCACGACCCAGAACCTGAACAAGTACCTCAGCGTCGCCGCCCCCGACGACTGGAAGTTCGACGCCTCCTCGAAGTCCTGGGAGGCCAAGGGCGGCCAGGCGGCCAGCGGCTCGGCCGGCGTCGCCTCCGCCGTCAAGGACATCAACGGCGCCATCGGCTACTTCGAGCTCTCCTACGCCGCGGCCAGCGACATGACCACCGTCAAGATCGACACCGGTGCCGGCGCCCCGGTCGAGGCCACCTCGGAGAACGCCTCCAAGGCCATCGCCGCCGCCAAGGTCAAGGGCACCGGCAACGACGTGGCCCTGGAGCTCGACTACGCGACCAAGGCCGAGGGCGCCTACCCGATCATCCTGGTGACGTACGAGATCGCCTGCGACAAGGGCAACAAGGCCGAGACCCTGCCCTCCGTCAAGGCGTTCCTGAACTACGCGATCAGCGACGAGGGCCAGAAGGTCCTCACCGACGCGCACTACGCGCCGATGCCCGCCGAGATCGCGGCCAAGGTCCGCGAGATCGTCCCCACCCTGTCCTGACCCGGCCGCGGCCGGCCCCCTGACCGGGGGCCGGCCGCGCCTTCCGGTGCACCGCCGCCAGGAGCCGTACGGCTCCGCAGACCGGAGACATCAGATGGAAACAGCAACCGCACCCAAGCAAGCGCCGCCACCGGAGCAGCCCACAGGCGCTCCCCGCGGCAAGGCCCGACCCGGCGACCGGATCTTCCTCGGTCTGTCCAAGGGGTCCGGCATCACCCTCCTGGTGATCATGGCCGCCATCGCGGCCTTCCTCAGCTACCGCACCGTCCTCGCGATCTCCAAGGACGAGGCGAACTTCCTCACGACCTTCGAGTGGAACCCGGCCGGCGACCCGCCCGTCTTCGGTATCGCGGTCCTCGCCTTCGGCACCATCGTCAGCTCGGTCATCGCGATGGTGCTGGCCGTGCCGGTCGCCATCGGCATCGCGCTGTTCATCTCGCACTTCGCGCCGCGCCGGCTGGCCGGCCCGATAGCGTATTTGGTGGACCTGCTCGCCGCGGTCCCCAGCATCATCTACGGCCTCTGGGGCGTGGTCTTCCTCGTGCCCTACCTCGACGGCCTGAACAAGTGGCTGGACGAGTACCTCGGCTGGACCTACATCTTCGAGCGGACCAGCGAGGGCGCCGCCCGCAACCTCTTCACCGTCGGCATCCTGCTGGCGATCATGATCCTGCCGATCATCACCAACGTCACCCGCGAGGTCTTCCTCCAGTCGCCGAAGATGCACGAGGAAGCCGCTCTGGCCCTCGGTGCCACCCGCTGGGAAGTCATCCGGATGGCGGTCCTCCCCTTCGGCCGCTCCGGCATCATCAGCGCCTCGATGCTGGGGCTGGGCCGTGCGCTCGGCGAGACGATGGCCGTCGCCGTCGTCCTCTCCCCGAGCTTCGTGCTCTCCGGACACCTGCTGGATCCGGGCGGCGGCACCTTCGCCCAGAACATCGCCGCGAAGTTCAACGAGGCGGACGAATTCGGCCGTGACGC
This sequence comes from Streptomyces durocortorensis, assembly GCF_031760065.1. Classification (NCBI taxonomy): domain Bacteria; kingdom Bacillati; phylum Actinomycetota; class Actinomycetes; order Kitasatosporales; family Streptomycetaceae; genus Streptomyces; species Streptomyces sp. C11-1. The sequence goes on along the minus strand of NZ_CP134500.1, from coordinate 3,997,988 downwards.
CCTGATCGCCTCCGGCCTGGTCCTCTTCGCCATCACCCTGCTGGTCAACGGCGCGGCCCGCGCGATCATCGCCCGCCGCAAGGAGTACTCGGGGGCCAACGCATGAGCCACACCGTCCAGGAAAAGCGCCCCGTCGCCGCCCCGTCGCACGCCACGCTCGCCCACGCAAGGATGCCCCGCTGGGCCCCCGCGGCCATCGCCGTCGGCTCGGTGGCCACCGGCTGCCTGATCGGGTTCGTGGCCGGGCTGGACAGCCGCACCCAGTGGGGCATGATCTCCGCCCTGGTCTTCGTGGCCGCCACCTACCTCATCACCGCGAAGGTGGAGGGCAGCCGCCAGGGCAAGAACCGTGTCGCCACGAGCCTGGTCTGGGTCTGCTTCCTGCTGGCCATCGTGCCGCTGCTCTCCCTCGCGTGGATCACCCTCAGCAAGGGCGTCACCGTCCTCGACGGCTACTTCCTCACGCACTCGATGAGCGGCCTCCTCGACACCGAGGAGGGCGGCGGCGTCTACCACGCCCTGCTCGGCACCATCGAGCAGGTGGCCATCGCGGCGCTCATCGCCACCCCGATCGGCCTGCTGACCGCCGTCTACCTGGTCGAGTACGGGCGGGGAAGGCTGGCCCGGGCCGTCACCTTCTTCGTCGACGTCATGACGGGCATCCCGTCGATCGTGGCCGGTCTCTTCGTCCTCGCCACCTGGAACCTCATGCTCGGGTTCGGCCCGTCCGGCTTCGCCGGTTCCCTGGCCCTCGCGATCCTGATGATGCCGGTGATCGTCCGCTCCACCGAGGAGATGCTCAAGCTCGTCCCGAACGAGCTCCGCGAGGCCTCCCTCGCCCTGGGCGTTCCCCAGTGGCGCACCATCCTGAAGGTGGTCCTGCCGACGGCGATCGGCGGCATCACGACGGGTGTGATGCTGGCGGTGGCCCGCATCACCGGCGAGACCGCCCCCGTCCTGCTGCTCGTCTTCGGCACGAAGCTGATCAATCCGAATCCCTTCGACGGAGCGCAGTCGTCACTGCCGCTGTACGTGTACGAGCAGTACTCCGTCGGCACGACGGCCTCGGTCGACCGCGCCTGGGCAGGCGCCCTGGTCCTGATCGCCTTCGTCATGATCCTCAACCTGGTGGCCCGCGGCATCGCCCGCTGGAAGGCCCCGCAGACCGGCCGCTGAGGCCACCGAAAGTGAAGTGATCCCCATGGCCAAGCGCATCGATGTCAGCGGGCTGAGCGCCTTCTACGGCACGCACCGTGCGATCGACGACATCTCGATGACCGTCGAGCCCCGCTCCGTGACGGCCTTCATCGGCCCGTCCGGCTGCGGAAAGTCCACCTTCCTGCGCACCCTGAACCGCATGCACGAGGTGACCCCCGGCGGTCGCGTCGAGGGCAAGGTGCTGCTGGACGACGAGAACCTCTACGCCAGGGACGTCGACCCGGTCGCCGTCCGCCGCACCGTCGGCATGGTCTTCCAGCGCCCGAACCCCTTCCCGACCATGTCGATCTTCGACAACGTCGCGGCGGGTCTGCGTCTGAACGGCACGTACAAGAAGAGCGAGCTCACGGACGTCGTGGAGAAGTCGCTCAAGGGCGCCAACCTCTGGAACGAGGTCAAGGACCGGCTCAACAAGCCCGGCTCCGGCCTCTCCGGCGGCCAGCAGCAGCGACTGTGCATCGCCCGCGCCATCGCGGTCGAGCCTCAGGTCCTGCTGATGGACGAGCCGTGCTCGGCGCTCGACCCGATCTCGACCCTCGCCATCGAGGACCTGATCGGCGAGCTGAAGGAGCGCTTCACGATCGTCATCGTGACGCACAACATGCAGCAGGCGGCCCGCGTCTCGGACCGTACGGCGTTCTTCAACCTGGCGGCCGTGGGCCAGCCCGGCAAGCTCATCGAGATCGACGAGACGGAGCGCATCTTCGCCAACCCGTCGGTCCAGGCCACGGAGGACTACATCTCCGGCCGCTTCGGCTGATCCGCTCCCCCATGACGGCCTTGCGGTGCTGCATGGCGGTGCCACCACAAGGCGAAAGGGTCCGCCCCCGTTCTCCTCGGAGAACGGGGGCGGACCCCTTCACGTCTACGTATACGTCCACGTCGCACGTGGTCGGCTCAGCCGAAGAACAGGAACACCGCTCCATAGCTGAGAGCGGCCACCAGCGCCGCGGCCGGCATGGTGATGAACCAGCCGAGGATGATGTTCTTCGCGACGCCCCAGCGCACGGCGTTCACCCGCTTCGTGGCGCCGACGCCCATGATCGCGGAGGTGATGACGTGCGTCGTGGAGATCGGGGCGTGGAAGAGGAACGCCGAGCCGAACATGATCGACGCGCCGGTCGTCTCCGCCGCGAAGCCCTGCGGCGGGTCCAGCTCGATGATCTTCCGGCCGAGGGTCCGCATGATGCGCCAGCCACCCGCGTACGTACCCAGCGAGAGCATCACCGCACAGGCGATCTTCACCCAGATGGGGATCTCGTCGTTGGGGCCCTCGATATCGGCGATGACCAGGGCCATCACCACGATGCCCATCGTCTTCTGGGCGTCCTGGAGACCGTGGCCGAGCGCCATGCCCGCCGCCGAGACCGTCTGCGCGATCCGGAAGCCGCGCTTGGCCTTGTGCGGGTTGGCGTTCCGGAACATCCACATGATGCCGACCATCACCAGGTAGCCGACCAGCAGGCCGACGACCGGGGAGATGAACATCGGGATGACGACCTTCTCCAGCACCCCGGACCAGATCACATCCGTACCACCGGCCAGCGCCGCCCCGACCATCCCGCCGAACAGGGCGTGCGAGGACGAGGAGGGGAGGCCGAAGTACCAGGTGATGAGGTTCCAGATGATCGCGCCGACCAGCGCCGCGAACAGGATGCCCATCCCCTTCTGCCCCACGGGCGTGGCGATGAGGCCTTCGCTGACGGTCTTGGCGACCCCCTGGCCCAGGAAGGCACCGGCGAGGTTCATCACCGCCGCCATCGCCAGGGCCGCACGCGGGGTCAGCGCCCGGGTGGAGACAGAGGTGGCGATGGCGTTCGCCGAGTCGTGGAAGCCGTTCGTATACGTGAATCCGAGCGCGACACCGATGGTCACGATCAGCGCAAAGGTGTCCACGAGGTTCAGGACTCCTTGACCGCGATGGTCTCCACGGTGTTGGCGACGTGCTCGAAAGCGTCAGCCGCCTCTTCCAGCACGTCCACGATCTGCTTGAGCTTCAGCACCTCCATGGCGTCGTACTTGCCGTTGAAGAGGTGGGCGAGCAGCTTGCGGTGGATCTGGTCGGCCTGGTTCTCCAGCCGGTTGACCTCGATCCAGTACTCCGTGAGGTTGTCCATGGTCCGCAGCCCCGGCATGGCCTCGGCGGTCAGCTCCGCCGCCCGGGCCAGCACCTCGATCTGCTGCTCGACGCCCTTGGGAAGCTCCTGGACCTGGTAGAGGACGACCAGGTCGACGGCCTCCTCCATGAAGTCCATGATGTCGTCGAGCGAGGACGCCAGCTTGTAGATGTCCTCGCGGTCGAACGGCGTGATGAAGGAGGAGTTGAGCTGGTGGAAGATCGCGTGGGTGGCATCGTCCCCCGCGTGCTCCGCTGCCCGCATCCGCTCCGCGATCTCGACTCGGGAGGCAGAATCCGCCCCGAGCAGTTCCATCAGGAGTTTCGAGCCCGTGACAATGTTGTCCGCGGACGCGGAGAACATGTCGTAGAAGCTCGTCTCCCTGGGGGTCAGACGAAAGCGCACGTGGGGTCCTCGGGTGCATTGAGTTCGGTCAGGCTGATGCTAGGCGCATCATCCGGCCACGGCTAACCGGCGTTCTTCAGTGTCGCCCATCGGACAGAGTGATCAGTACGGACCCCCGGTCACGTTTCGGCAGGATTCGGTACGATATACCCGGCAGGGGTATAAGGACGTCAGGCGCGGCAGGCCGGCACGGCAGAGCGGTTACGCAGCACCGCAGGGCCCCGGTCCTCATGAGCCCCATGAGGACAAGCCCCACGAGGACAGACGGAGGACGCAGATGACCACGACCGGGACCACGGGGACGGAATCGGCGGGCGCGGCGGCCCCTGACCCCGAGGCGACCGCCCCCGCGGACGTCGTCACCGACCACGACCGCGGCATCCACGGCTACCACCACCAGAAGGACGAACACCTCAAACGGCTGCGACGGATCGAGGGCCAGATCCGCGGCCTCCAGCGCATGGTCGACGAGGACGTCTACTGCATCGACATACTCACCCAGGTCTCGGCCTCCACGAAGGCCCTGCAGTCCTTCGCCCTCCAGCTGCTGGAGGAGCACCTGCGCCACTGCGTCGCCGACGCGGCGGTCAAGGGCGGCGAGGAGATCGACGCGAAGGTCGAAGAGGCCACGAAGGCGATCGCCCGCCTGCTGCGTACGTGAGGCGGGGCGGGGCGGGGGCCGGGTCCGCGTGGGCGGGACGAGGAGCCCGCGCCCGCCCCACCCCGGGACATACAGGGCACCTGGGGCGTACGGGCCACCGGGGGCATACGGGGTTGCCCGGGGCACACGGGCCACTAGGGGCGTCGGGCCGCCAGGGGCAGAAGGAGCTGCCCGGGGTATACAGGCCACCAGGGGCGTTCGGTCCGCCCGGCGCCACGGGCGTGGGGTCATCCCCGGCGAGCAGCCTGCCGGGGGACGGTCGCCGTCCAGGACTCCGTGTCCCTGCCCCGGACACCGAGCGACTCGTCCCGGACCTTGAGCACCTCGTCGATACGGTCGGGGCTGAGGCGTTCCTCGCCCGCCACCGCCGACGCGGCGATCATCAGCTCGCCACACAGTTCGATCTCGGCGAGGGCCACACAGTCCTGAGCGTTCGGAGCGCTGAGCGTCACCACCTGCGTCACCTCTCTCTGCCGTCGTCGCCCCTGAGGCCCGGGACCCGGCAACCGGGACCCGGCAACCGGGACCCTGACAACCAGGGCCCCGACACATACCGGCTTCCTAGCGTAGGGATCGCGATACGCACCGCGCATGGCACGGACGGACCATTTCGGCCCCCTCCCAACCGGCCACCCCGCCCCACCAGACCCCTCCACGGGCCACCACCCGCCCCTCCCCCTGCCTCCCCCTTCCCCTCCCCTTCCCTCAACCCTGCTGGATCTGGCCGGTGAAGATGTCGTCGTCGTCCGGCAGGGTGACGGTGACGGGCAGCCCGAACCCGTACAGCAGCAGCGTCGAGACGACCGACACCTCAGGGCCCCCGGCCTCGGAGGAGAAGCTGAAGCGGTGGCGTACCTTCCGCAGCCGGCCGTCCTCGTCGAAGTAGGCGTCGAAGGGGACGGCATCGTTGCTGAACCCTTTCGCCGCCGCGCTCAACGCCCCGCGTGACAGGGGAGAGGCATCCCGCGCGGCACGCCCGAGGTCCGCGACGCCGCGGTAGTGACGCACCATCACCCCGGCCAGCTCGGACTTCCCCACGTACGTCACCTGGTCGGCCCCGCGCAGCAGTTCGGCGGCGGCCATCGGATCGGTGACCCCACCGGTGACGAGGTTGCCGTCCTTCAGCGTGGTCGTGTCGATCCGGACCCACTTGTCGTCGGGCACCCCGGCGCCACGGTTCTTCATGTACAGCGCGCCGGGGGCCAGCAGCTCGGTGATCGGCCGGTGGCCGCCCTCGCCCGCCGCGTCCTTGCCCGCCGCGTCCTGGGGCAGCACCACCTTGAGCCGCCCCAGCTGCGTACGGAAGTCGTACGCGCCCTGCCCCCGGATCGTCACCCGGGTCCCGCCGACCGCCGTCTCCATCGACGTACGGGCCTCCGCACCGCCCGCCTCGACGAGGGCGTCCGCGGCCTGCCCGAGCACATCGATCGGACGCTCGGCGGCCACGGCACGCTGCCCGGACCCGTCACCCGCGCCGCTCCCGTCATCACCGCCGTCCCCACTGGAGCACCCGGCGGTGACCGCCATCACCCCGGCCACGGCGAGGGCGCAGGCAGCACGGGCCCCGCCTCCGTACCTGTACTGCTGCACCACCATCGCCTGCCAACCCCCAACGACTTCCGCCCGGCCCGAGCCCTCACCCGCCTCGCATAACGACCACCGGCGCCGCTCGTCACGCCGCCCCCGGCGCGACGAGCGGCGGGGGCGGGTACGCGGGCAGCCGGTGGGCGCTATGCGGAGCGGCCGCACGGCGGGCGGCTGGTGGGTCATGCGGGGCGGCGGCCGCAGGGCGGGCAGCCGGTGGGTCATGCGGGGCGGCGGCCGCAGGGCGGGCAGCCGGTGGGTCATGCGGGGCGGCGGCCGCAGGGCGGGCAGCCGGTGGGTCATGCGCGGCGAGCGCACGGAGGGCGGCCGGTACTCGGCCCTCCGTTCACCGGCCGCCGCCAGTACCGTGGTCACGTGCATGAGGAACCCCCTGCCCCAGCTCGCACCGCCACCGTCCCGCACACCCAGATCCGGCCCGCCCTCACCCCACCGGCGCACTCCCCACCCCCTGCGCCCCCTTCACCTTCTTCCCCTCCCGCTCCCCCTCCCCCTCCGTCATCGGTGGGGCACAGCGCCACGACAATCGAGCGCGGCTCGTTCTGCCTGGCCCGCTGCACCTGCGGCTGGTCGGGCCCGGCGCGCAGGTCCCGGGACCGGGCCCGTACCGACGCAGCCGAACACCTCGCCGCCGCCTGACCGCCGGGTACCCGTACAAGACCGCCGGGTACCCCTACACGCACGTTCCCCCAGGCGCTCTGAGCACCTGGGGGAACGGAGGCAAAACGATCATGCAGTTGACGGTCGAGCGGAGGGTCAGGCGGCGAGATCCTTTTCCCCGGCGTCGCCGCGTCCGGCCCCGGGCCGCGGCTCGGGGATGCCCATCGCGTCGCCGCGCTCATCGGTGTACGCGACGGACAGCTTCTTGGAGCGGACGAACCAGCCGACGCGCGGCGAACGCGAGATCGCCGCCATCAGCGGAGTCAGCAGCGCCATGGCGAGCGGCGCCAGGAGCAGGGTGACGGCCGTACCGAGGGCGAACCCACCGATCACGTCGGTCGGGTAGTGGACGCCCATGTAGATCCGGCTGACACCCGCGAAGAGCGCGAGGCCGATCGCGATGAAGCCGAACTTCCGGTTCGCCACGAAGATGCCGACGGCGATGCCCATGGCCAGCGTGGAGTGGTCACTGACGAACGAGAAGTCCGTCTTGCCGTGGATCAGGACCTCAAGGCCTTCGTGGTCGTTGAACGGACGAGGCCGTTCGACGAATCCGCGGATCGGGATGTTGATGATGATCGCGATCGCGGCGGCGAGCGGAGCCCAGACGATGGCGGCGGCAGCCGTCACCGAGTCGTCGAGCGTCCCTCGCTTGCGCATGCTCCACCAGCACCACAGGCCCACCAGGACCAGGCCGAACATGATCCCGTACTCGCCGACGAACTCCATGGTCCGGTCGAACCAGGTCGGAGCGGCCTTCGCGAGCCCGTTGATGTCGTAGAGCAGACTGACGTCCGGGTTCGACCCGTCGAGTTCGAGTCCAGCCATCTGCTGCGGCCCCTTGCCTTGTCTGCTTCATCTGCTGCTTCATCTGCTGGATCATCTGCTGCGACGCACGTCCGAGCGCGCCGCCGTGGTCGAACCCCCGTGTTCGGTGCGATCCGCTTCTACTGCACTGTGCTCTCCAGGGAACGGCCCGGCCGCCGCGTGCGTTCCGCTCTCCACCGAATGATCACCATGACGTTATCGAAGAGTGACTCGTCGCCGCAGCTCAGGGCCCAGGCTTCACGGAGAGTTCCGGCCACGGATGACTGGACGTCAGCCGTGGCGGCGGGCCTCCGGAAGCGGACCCCTGGAGAGGAATCCGTCTCACCCCGGAGGCAGATCCGTCGGCAGGGCAGCCGCCCCGTCCTTGGTGACCCGGGTCGCACCGAAGTAGTCCGGCGTATCGATCTTGTCGAACCGGATCACCGCCCCCGTGAACGGGGCATTGATCATATAGCCGCCCCCGACATACAGCCCGACATGCCGGATCGCCCGGGAGTTGGTCAGGTCGTCGGAGAAGAACACCAGGTCCCCCGGAAGCAGTTCGTCCCGCGCGGGATGCGGTCCCGCGTTGTACTGGTCGTTGGCGACGCGCGGCAGCTCGATGCCCACGGTCCGGTACGCCGCCTGGGTCAGCCCCGAGCAGTCGAACCGCCCCTGCTGCTCGGGCGTCCCGTTGCCGCCCCACAGATACGGCGTGCCGAGCTTCTTCTGCGCGAAGTAGATGGCCCCGGCCGCCTGCCGGGAGGGCGCGACACGACCGACCGGCCGGGCGAAGCTCTTCTCCAGCGAGCGGATGATCTTGACGTAGTTCTGCGTCTCCTTGTAAGGCGGGACACCGCCGTACTTGATCACCGCGTAGGCCCCGGCGTTGTAGGCGGCCAGCATGTTGTTCGTCGGGTCACCCGGCACCTTCTTCACGTACCCGGCGAGCTCGCAGTCGTACGAGGCCGCCGAGGGAATCGCGTCGGCGGGGTCCCAGACGTCCCGCTTCCCGTCGCCGTTGCCGTCGATCCCGTGTGTGGCCCAGGTGCCAGGGATGAACTGGGCGATGCCCTGCGCGGCGGCGTGGCTCTGCGCCCGCGGATTCCAGCCGCTCTCCTGGTACAACTGCGCGGCCAGCAGCGCGGGGTTGATGGCGGGGCAGAGATCGCCCCACTTCTGCACGAGCGGCTGGTACCGCGCCGGAACGGCGCCCTTGGCGAGCGCGACGGCACCACCGCCGCCCGCCCCGGCAAGTCCGGCGGCGGCCGAGTACGTACCGACGACGAGCAGCGCCAGGAAGCACATGACCATGCCGACGCCGATGCCACCGAACACCCAGAGTTTCCGCACCCCTCAACCATCCCCCATCGAGGGACGCTTCAGGGATGTTTTCGCGGGTGTGTACGAGTCATCCGCGACTCTCCCGAGGCATCCGCGACACATCACCGGCGCACCCGAGGCACAGGGGGGCGTCCCCGGCTCACCACCACAGAACGGAAGGCGGTAGCCCGAAGCAGCAGAACTGACAGGACCTCACCCCCTTCCCCCGGCCAGAAGTCGGACTGGCCGTTCAGCCGGGTAGAGGACAGCCCCCCTGCTGCACCACCCAGCTCCGCGCTCCCGCCAAGAACGACCCGCACCTGCACGGCGAGGAGCCCGCGTCAGACGTGGACACCGCCAGTACGGACGTACAGCGACAACACGAGCGCGCGCAGCAACCTGGCCGCGTCCACCAGGGTGTCCACGACGAGCACACGAACCAGGATCAGGACTGCCTGCAACGACCGGGGCATCGCATGTCCTTCCGAGCCTGCTGTGGCAGCGCTTGCACCGACGCCGGCAGAGACCGTACTTCCTCGCGTGCCAACCAAGAGCAGTCCCTTGCCTCGCCAGTGGGCGGAACGACACCAGGTCAGTCACTCCGCGTATGCGACCACGCCGCCAGGGGGAGCGGCATGGGCCCAGGGACCAATGGGGGACTCAAAGCTCTCACACAGCCAGCAAGTTGATCCAACTCGCTCTAGTCATCGCCCGGACGTTGCGTCGACTTCCGGCGTCTCTGCCGACCAGAAGTCGGAGTGGATGTTCGGGCGAGGAATGAACTCCATGCCCTCATAGAGGGGCGCGGTCGCCTGGCTGGTGGAGTCAGCCACTTCGGACTCACGGACACACGGCGTGTCCACCTGGAAGAAGGCTTGACCCTTGCCCCCAATGCGAAGGCTCACCGAAAATCCATCTTGCGTCCGAGCGTAAATAGCAGGAAATACTGCATCATTGTTCACCGCAGTCATCCGATACCCACTCTTACGCCAGAACCGGTCCACTACCCCCAGGAGGTTACCCCGACGCGTAACCGAGACATCAGTCATTACGACGCGACGCCGCGTCAGATCGCAGATTCCAACCGTAGTGGGACCATGCGTCCATCGTAATTCTGGTCGAATCTCCCACAATACCTCGTCAAGGATTGCGTCAGACCGATCCGCCGCGCCCTGCATATCCATATCCAGCCCCCCATTAATCGCACATCCAGCCACCATCAGGCCGATAGTACCGGCCACTAGAATTGCCCGAAGTGAATCCCTCAACGCGCCTCCTCCCGCCTGACCCTATGACCATGTCCTGCCGCAACAAGCGCGATACTTCCGGCCGACGCGGAGTCCAACTCCGGGTCGAAATACTGCGAATGCGCCTCGATCGAAACGCGGCCAAGCCCGACCAGCGGTGGCCCTGGATCCACAGCGAAGCGCCGCGCACCGAAGTCCTCGCTTGCCGGGTCCCTGCCGAACCAAAGATCACTGCCTCCCGGATGGACCGCATCCACAACAATGGATCCTGCCGGCCCGAGCGCGCTCCCCGCTGCCGCGAGAACCCCCTTCTCCTTCGAAGGAAGGTGGGTCACCACGTCGTTTTCCGCAGCGCCAACAAATACGTGATCCCTTCCCACCTTGAGATCTTCTGCACGGTCCACGCCAACGCCGGGACTGCCAACCAGGACGATGTCATCGACCCCAGGGATCCCGTCACCTTGCTGCGTGGCCGCTCCGACCGTTCTGGATCCGTAGGAGTGCCCGATAGCCGTCATGTGCGGATCACCGTGGTCGTTCGATACCTCCAGTCCCGACATAAACCCATGGAAAGCTCGGCCGCCGGTCTCCGCCCTTTCGGTGCCGGCAACAGCCAGGCTGCTCAGCCCGTCCGGACTCTGAGGCGCGTCATACCCCAGCCACACGATCGCCGCAGTGGAATGGTCAATTTCTCTTGCAGCTACGGCCGTGTCACGTGCCCTCTTCAGGTCGCCCTTGGCGAATTCCTCATCCAACGACGTATTCAACCCCGGGACATAAGCCGCCACATTCCTCGACGTATCCGGGTTCCCGTACGAGACAATCGCCCGCCCATTCCCCTGATCCCCGATCCCCAGCAAGTACATCGGCGGCTCCCCCGCCTTCGGCACCACCCGCAACTGCCGGTCGATCTCCCGCAGCGCGGCCAGCTTGGTCACCGCGTCCTCGTCGTCCCGCCCCTCCAGCTTCCCCATCAGCAACTGGAGGTTGTCCCGGTTCGCCGCATCCCGTACCAGGGCCGGAATGCCGTCCAGGTTGCCGATCAGATCCGGGTACACCGCGAGGTACTCCTCGCGGTGCTCGTCCGTCAGCGCGTCCCACCATTTCTTGCGCTCGGCCGGAGTCGCATCGTGCGGGATCGCGTTCTCCAAGTAGCTCCTCGCCGCCTGCCGCACCGCCGCCGCATCGGCCGCGGCGTCCGTCCACGTCGCGGCCGGGACGCCCAGGCCACCGTGGGCCTTCAGCGACCGCAGGATCCTGGTGTACCGCCAGTCCGCATCTGCTGCCGTCCGCACCGCCTGCGCCACCCGGTCCGCGATGTCCTGAGCCCTGCCCGCGTGCGGGTTGGGCGCGGCCAGGCCGGAAGGGGTGACCATGCCCGGATTGGGAACCCCGGTCGCCGTACCGCCCGCCAACGGCTTCCCCTCGACCAGGCCCTCCCCCGCCGCCGGATACGTCACCGAACCATCCGGGTGCACCGTGAACCTCAGCGCCGCCGCCTCGTCCAGCGCCTCCTGCAACACCCGCTGCTGGGCCTTGATCTCATGGGCCAGGCTGTTCAGCGTGGTCCGCAGCAGCCCGCACTCCGTATAGATGTACTGGAAGTTCATGCCCAGCCGACGCAACCGCCCGAGAGCCGCCCCCGCCGCCTCCCCCTTCTGCGTGTCACGCAGTCCGGGCAGGATCTGGCCCTCGATACGGTCCCGGGCCGCATCGGCGCGGTTACTCACCCGGCCCCACCCATCGGCGGCCTCCTCCAGCTCGGCGCACTTCACATCCCGTAACGCGGCCCACGTCAGCGGGGAACCCGCCGCACCCGCACCGCCGCCCGCGCCACCCCGCCCGCTCACCGCGCCCCGCCACAGCTCTGGGTCTTCACCTGGTCGAAGCTGCTCCTCACTACTTCGTTGACCTCGGCCTGGCAACGGGCGACCGCCCGCAGTTTCCCGGCGAGGCTCCCGCACTCACCGCGCGCCCCTTCCAGCCGCCGCTCCCACGAGTCCCGTACGGAACTCAACTCCGCCAGCGAAGCCAGCGCCCCGGCCCCGGCGGTCAGGCCCTGGTGCGCGGTCTCCAGTTCACCCTTGACCGGCCCGAGATGCGTGACCAGATGATCGGTGCTCCCGGCGGCCCGTACCCACGGAGCATCGCTGTGCCGCAGATCCCCATCTCCGTCCCCTGCCCCGCCGACCGGTCCGACCGCCCAGGCCGGCACCGCGGGGCCGACCCAGCCCGGCGCCACCGGCCCGACAGGTCTCCCCGTCCCGGCCGGCCCCGATACCCCGTCAGGCTGCCCGCCGGCGGATGCTCCACCCGCACCGTTCACGCCACCGACTTCACTCACGCCGCTCGCCCCGCCTCCTGATCGCCGACCGGCGGCACTGTGCCAAATCCGCAGGCCCCGACATGCCGCCGGTCAACAGCGCAGCGCGCAAGCCCCCTACACCGCTCGCACGGTGTTTCCCGGCCCGCGAACCGACCAGCACCGTTCCCGCCGGGCCACGCAGTTCACCCGAACGGAGGGGACGGGACACAGACCACCGGTACGAGGCGGCGACTCCGCCCGCCCGGGACCACATGCCGACCGGCGCATCAGCGGCTCTCGAAGGGCGCATACGAACACGCCATGCCCTACGAACGCTGCAACCGCATCAGGAACCCATGGCCACCGTCGTTGCTCCCGGTCACAGCGCGTGATACACAGAGTAACCAGGCATATGCGTGAAGAATCCGGGGCGAGCCGCAGGTCAGGGTGGCCGCCCCGGTCAAGCGTGCGAGATCCGGGTAAAGAGACCCGGAAGGCGTCGTACGAGCGCGGTTTCATCAGCGAAGATAGAGGGCGACCCGTGCCAGAACGGCACAGGCGGCGAACTACCCAACAGGGGCGGTGACTTACATGATCCTGGCAGCAGAGAAGGGCGACATCACCACCATCATCGGCGGAATCGCCCCGGACTGGGGGCCGTTCGGGACGCTGGGCAACGAGGCACGCATCATGATCGAGGTGGTGATGGCGATCGCCATCCTCCTCTGCCTCGGCATCGCGATCTGGGGCGCGGCCAAGCAGCGCATCGGGGCGACAGCGCTCCGCGACACGTTCAGCGCGGAACAGGGCAAGGGGCTGATCGTGGCAGGCCTGACCGGGGTCTTCATCATCGGCTCCCTCGGCACCCTGTTCACCATCGTGTACGGAATGGCCGTCTGACCCACCGTCGGCCATCCCGCACCGGGCCGTCCCAGCCCGCTCCCCACCATCCGCCCGTCGCGCCCACCGGCTGAGGTTGCGTTTCCCTGATGTCGAGTCACTCCACCGCGCTCACGCGGCAACCAGCAAAGCTACCGTCGTCCTGCTCGGATCTGCACACGACCGAGGGAGCGAACGCGGCATGAGTCCCGGTGACGAGCACGACTACCGCGGCAAGGACCAGGCGGGCCGCTCGGACGACCCGTACAGCACCCTCGGCGGCACCCGCCAGACCCGCACCCGTCTCCCCGACGGCGACGCGGGCCACCCCGGCACGCGCCGCCCCGTCCGGAACTCCCGCTCCCTCGTCACGATCACCGGCGTCGTGGTCCTCCTCATCGCTGCCATCGCCTTCGCCAACCGGGGCGGTGGCAGCGACGACAACGCCTCCTCCGGCACGAAGAACCCCGGAACCGCAGGCAGCGCCCCTACCGCGCCCACCGGCACCAAGCCCGTCCAGGGCAAGAACGGCACCATCGCCTCCGGCTTCGCCCACGACGAGCAGGGGGCGCAGAGCGCGGCGGCGAACTATTCCGTAGCCCTCGTATCTGACGGCATGTTCATCAAGGAGCGGCGCCGCGAGATCTCCGAAGCGGTCTACGCGCCGGACGTGGCGAGAGCGCGCCAGGAGGACCTGGACAAGGTCTATTCAGGGAAATCCTTCCTCGCGAACATCGGGTTGAACCCAGACGGCAGTGCTCCCGACGGACTTACCTTCATCTCGCGTGCCAACCCCGTAGGCACCAAGGTGGAGAAGTACACCGGTGATACCGCAACCGTCGCTGTTTGGTATTCCGCCCTGTTCGGCCTGGCTGGTGAAGGCTCCAAGAACCCCGTGTCGGAAAGCTGGTACACGACCACCTACGAGCTGACATGGGTCGAAGACGACTGGAAGGTCTCCGACTTCCAGCAGAAGGACGGCCCCGTCCCCGTCGGCCGCGACCAAGCGGCGTCTTCCGCCGAAGAAATGGCGGATGCGGTGAAGCAGTTCGGAGGGTTCACCTATGCCAGGTAAGCGATCCCATCGGGGGCGCTCTCTCGCAGCACCCCTAGCCGGTACTCAAGCCACTGCCATTCTCTTCGCGAGCCACGCCCACGCTGACCCCACACCGTCTCCCGAACCCAGCAACGACCCCTGCGACCTCATCCGCGGCCCCGCCAAGGACTACTGCGAAGGCGGCGAAGGCGCCACCTCCCGCACCCAGGACGTCCCCCCCACCGACGCCCTCGACCCCCTCTCCTCCCTAGCCCGAGGCTGCGCCGACGCCGCCGCCTGGATCGTCGGCAAGCTCAGCGAGGCCGTCGAGTCCACGGCGAACGTCGACTTCACCAACCCCAAGTTCCTCCAGCAGTACGCCGTCATCTTCGCGGCCTCCACCATCCTCACCCTCGTCCTCTGGCTCCTCGCCGTAACCAAGCGCGCCATCCGCGGCGTCCCCCTCACCACCGCGATCTCCGAGGCCGTCGGCTTCCTCTGGCTCACCGTCCTCGCCTCGGCCTTCACCCCCCTGATCCTCTACACGATCGTCTCCGCCACCGACGGCGTCACCGAGGTCATCGCCTCCTCCACCGGCGGCCAGAGCGACGTCTTCTTCGGCTCGTTCGCCGAAGCCCTCAAGAAGGGCGAGGACATCGGCGGCGGCCCGATCATGCTGATCGTCGTCTCGCTCGTCTCGATCCTCGCCGCCGGCATCCTGTGGCTGGAGCTCGTCATCCGCGCCGCCCTGCTCTACGTCGGCGCGCTCCTCGGCATCGTCGTCTACGCCGGTCTCGTCGACAAGAACATGTGGGGCCATGTCCGCCGCTGGGCCGGCATCATGATCGCGGTGATCATGGTCAAGCCCGTCATCGTCATTGTTCTCGGCCTCGCCGGAGCGCTCTCCGCGAACGACGGCCCCGACGCCTTCTCCGCCGTCGTCTCCGGCCTCGCCATCATCCTGCTCGCCATCTTCGCCTCCGCCATGATCTACCGCTTCGTCCCCGGCTTCGGCGACGAGATCCAGGGCGCCCGCACCAACCGCAAGCAGGCCACCGACGGCGCCCAGGCCGCCGCCCTCATCAGCTCCCCGGCCGCCCTCGTCTCCCAGGGCATCAAGACCCACAGCGGCCGCAACGACCAGAACAGCTCCGGCGGAGGCCGCCCCGCCAACCCGGCCAGCGGCGGCGTCGCCGCACACAGCTCCCGCACCTCCGGCGGAAGCGGCGGCGGGAGCGGGGTCGGCGGCGGATCTGTCCCCTCCGCCGCACCCCCGCCCCGCAGCGGCGGCTCCGCCCCCGCCTCCAGCACCCCCCACAGCAGCCGCCCCTCCCGAGGCGGAGGCGGTGGCTCCGGCAGTACAGGTAACCCGAGCACAGGAGGTGGAGGGCGTTGACGACCCAGTCCCACACGATGACGCCCCGCCGTACGTATCTCATCGGCCGCGCCCGGCCGAACGCGATCGTCGGCAAGAACCGCGAGACCGGCGAGATCGCCCTGATCATCGCCGGCGCGTTCCTCGGCATGATGAGCGGACTCCTCGTCCCCGTCCTCTCCCTCCGCATCGTCTGCCTCGTGGGCTTCCCTCTTCTGGCCCTCGCCATCGTGTACGTCCCGTACAAGCACCGGACGTTCTACAAGTGGTTCGAGATCAACCGCAGCTTCAAGCGGTCCCTGCGCCGCGGCACCGCCTACCGCTCCGGCGCCATGGAGGCGGGCGTCAGCGCCGACGGCCGCGAGGTCGAGATCGGCCCGCCCCCCGGCATCGGCCGGATCAGCTGGCTCGCCGCCCCCTTCGGCCCCGACGAGATCGCCGTACTCCTCCACGCCGACCGGCGCACCGTCACCGCCGCCATCGAGATCGAGGGCCCCGGCGTCGGCCTCCGCGACAGCGAGGACCAGGAAGCCCTGGTCGACCGCTTCGGCACCCTCCTCAAGCACGTGGCCAACGGCGACGGCTTCGTCACCCGCCTCCAGATGCTCGCCCGCACCCTCCCCGCCGACCCCGACGCCCATGCCAAGGACGTCGCCCAGCGCGGCGACAAGACGGCCCCCGGCTGGCTCCAGGACTCCTACGACCAGCTCCAGTCCATGGTCTCCACCTCCAGCGAGCAGCACCGCGCCTACCTCGTCGCCTGCATGCACTACAGCCGCGAGCTCGCCGCCGAGGCCAACGCCATGGCCCGCGCCGCCCGCCCCCACGGCGGCCGCAGACTCGACCGCGACGCCGGCCTCGCCGTCGTCATGGCCCGCGAGCTGACCGACATCTGCGCCCGTCTCGCCGAGGCCGACATCCGGGTCCGCCAGCCGCTCGGCCAGAGCCGCCTGGCCTCCCTCGTGCACTCCATGTACGACCCCGACCACCCCATCGACCACATCCAGGCCATGACCAAGCGCAACGCCTGGCCCGCCGAACTGGACGCCGTCGAGCCCACGTTCCTCCAGGCCAAGACCCGCGAGTCCACCACCCGTGCCCCCTGGTGCCACGCCACGGCCTGGGTGAAGGAGTGGCCGATGACCCCCGTCGGCGTCAACTTCCTCGCCCCGCTCCTCGTCCACACCCCCGACGTCATCCGTACGGTCGCCGTCTGCATGGACCTCGAACCCACCGAGGTCGCCATCGAACGCATGCTGACCGAGAAGACCAACGACGACGCCGAGGCCAGCCGCCAGGCCAAGATGAACCGCACCGTCGACCCCCGCGACATCGCCGCCCACGGCCGGCTCGACCAGCGGGGTGAAGATCTCGCCAGCGGCGCTGCCGGAGTGAACCTGGTGGGGTACATCACGGTGTCCTCGCGTTCACCCGAGGCACTCGCCCGCGACAAGCGGACGATCCGCGCCTCGGCCGGCAAGTCCTACCTCAAGCTGGAGTGGTGCGACCGCGAACACCACCGCGCCTTCGTGAACACACTCCCGTTCGCCACAGGCATCCGCCGCTGACGCCGGCCAAGCCCCGAAAGGGCCGGCACCGACCAGGCCCCAGAAGAAGCTGACGCCCGCCCGCCCCACCCCGACAAAGACGCACCCCACCACCCCCGCAACGAGAGAGGGCACCCACCCCATGCGAGACCCCCTGTCCGCATTGTCGGATGCCTTCACCTCCTTCCTCTTCGGCAAGGTGGAGACCACCCGGCTCCCCGTCCGTACGTCGACGGGCCAGGCCCAGGCCGTCTACCTCCCCACCGCCGCCCCCGGCCTCGGCGACTCCGGCGTGATCATCGGCCGCGAGGTCTACAGCGGCAAGGGCTACATCTACGACCCCTTCCAGCTGTACGGACAACAGCTCCCCGCCCCCCACTGGCTCGTCCTCGGCGAGTCCGGCAACGGCAAGTCCGCGCTGGAGAAGACCTACGTCCTGCGCCAGCTCCGCTTCCGCGACCGCCAGGTCGTCGTCCTGGACGCCCAGGGCGAGGACGGCGTCGGCGAATGGAACCTCATCGCCCAGGAGCTGGGCATAACCCCCATCCGCCTGGACCCGACCGCCGCCCTCAACGGCGGCATCCGACTCAACCCCCTCGACCCCTCCATCACCACCACGGGCCAGCTCGCCCTGCTCCGTACGATCATCGAAGTCGCGATGGGCCACGGCCTCGACGAGCGCTCCGGCTTCGCGCTCAAGGTCGCCCACGCCTACGTGACCGCTACCATCACCGAACGCCAGCCGGTCCTGATGGACATCGTGGAACAACTGCGCCACCCCGAACCCGAGTCCGCCGAGGCCATGAACGTCGACATAGACGATGTACGGGCCTGGGGTCTGGACGTCGCCCTCGTCCTGGACCGGCTCGTCGACGGCGACCTGCGCGGCATGTTCGACGGCCCCACCACCGTCGGCATCGACCTCGACGCGCCCCTCATCGTCTTCGACCTCTCGCACATCGACCGCAACTCGATCGCGATGCCGATCCTCATGGCGATCGTCGGCGTCTGGCTGGAGCACACCTGGATCAGGCCCGACCGCAAGAAGCGCATCTTCCTGGTCGAAGAGGCCTGGCACATCATCAACTCCCCTTTCGTCGCGCAGCTCTTCCAGCGCCTGCTGAAGTTCGGACGCCGGCTCGGCCTCTCCTTCGTCGCGGTCGTCCACCACCTCAGCGACGTGGTCGACGGAGCAGCGGCGAAGGAAGCCGCAGCCATCCTCAAGATGGCCTCCACCCGCACGATCTACGCCCAGAAGTCGGACGAGGCCAGAGCGACCGGCCGGGTCATCGGCCTGCCGCGCTGGGCCGTCGAGATCATCCCCACCCTCACCCCCGGCATCGCCGTCTGGGACGTCAACGGAAACGTCCAGGTCGTCAAACACCTGATCACCGAAGCCGAACGCCCACTCGTCTTCACCGACCGCGCCATGACCGAGGGCTCCTCGGACGACCAGCTCCCCGACGACATCCGCGCCGCGGAGCTGGAGGCGGAACAGCGCGCGGCCCGGATCGAGAACCAACAACGGATGAGCGACATGAACGAGTCGTCACGGTCGACGGTGGCCTGACATGGCCCGCCAGGCAGCAGGACAGGGACCGGCGCCGGAGCGGGGCCGTCGGCACGGCGGCCCCCAGCCCCGCCACGAGGAGCCCCGCACCGGTGGTATCCCCGACGGCCTGCTGGTCGGGCTGGTCGGCCTCCTGCTCGCGACGACCGTGCTCGCCTGGACGGCCACCGGCCTGGCCGGCCTCCTCGCCCACGGCTCCTGGCCGAACGGCGTCACCTTCACCCGAACTCCCCTCGCTCTGCGCGAACTGGCCACGGCCCCGCAGGACCTCCCTGCCGCCTGGCCCTACACGCCCCCGTCCCAGCTCTCCGGATACGGCCTCTTCTGGGGCCTGTTCATCGGCGAGCTGATGGTGCTGGTGGTGCTGACGGTCTTCGTCCTGGGCTCCGTGGCCCGCTGGAGAGTCGTCCGGGAACGGCGCCGCGAGGAGCGCCTGTACGGAACACCTCACGAGCCTCACGAGCTCCACCAGCCCCACAACGTGCACGAGCAACCCCACAACATGCACGAGTCCCCGCTGACGAAGACCCCCGCAACGCCACCTCAACCGCAACCACCATCGCACCCGACAGAACGGGAAACACGCCGGGCAACCCCCCGGGCGACACACCAGCCACCCCCACATCTACCCCTCTCGCTCCCCTCCCCACGCACCCCCCTCCTCGTCTACGCCCCCGCCCCCGCCCGGCGCCCCACCGTCGTCCAGGCCATCCAGGACGCCGAGGGACCGGCCCTCGTCGTCACCTCGGACCCCACGGTCTGGGCCGAGACGAAGGACGCCCGCGCCAAGCTCGGCCCGGTCCTCGTCTACGACCCGGGCCACCTCTGCGACACCCCCGCCCGCCTCCACTGGCCGCCCACCGCAGGCTGCGAGCACCCCGACACCGCCGCCGGCCGCGCGGCCGCGCTCCTCGCCCCGGTCCGCCCGCAGGCCAGGATCGACGCGGCGGTGGCCGACACCGCGCAGACGCTCCTCCAGTGCTGGCTGCACGCAGCCTCGGTGGACGGCCGTCCCTTCCGCCAGGTCGCCCGCTGGGCCTCCGGGGCCGCCGCCCACGAACCCGTACGCCTCCTCCGTACGCACCCCAAGGCCGCCTCCGGACTCGCCGGGCTCCTGGAGTCCGCGCTCACGGCCTATCCGCAACGGCGCGAAGTGGCGCAGGAGTTGAACGTACGGGCCTTCTCGGCCCTCTCCTCGGTGCACATCCGCGAGGCCTGCACGGCAAACCGATCGGATTCGGCCGCGCTGGAATCTTTTGCCCGCGAGGGGGGAACGCTCTATCTGGTCGGCGAACCCATCGAGGATCCCCGTACCCGCCCCGGCGCGATGCCCCTCCTCACCGCGCTGGCCTCGCACGTGGTCGAGCACGGCCGCCGCATGGCCGCACGGTCATCCGACGGTCGGCTCGACCCACCAATGACGCTGGTCCTGGACGACGTGGCCGCCGTGGCCCCGCTCCCCCAGCTCCCCGAACTGCTGGCCAAGGGCCAGGATCTGGGCATGCCCACCGTCGCCCTGCTCCGCTCCCGCGAACAGGGCCGGGCCCGCTGGCAGCAACACCTGCACACCCCTGGCGCCATCTGAACGAACAGAAACCAACCTCCTCCCCCCCCCGGCCCCATCCGAACGAAGAGGGGCCAACGGCCTACCTACCCCCGCCCCGCCCCCGCTCGATCACGTACTCCAACTCCCACTCCCCCCGCCCACCGGGCGCCGCAATACGCTGCCCGGACGGTACGAACCCGAACCGGCGGTAGAACGCCGCGGCGCGCGGGTTGTTCTCGTGGACGTACAGGCGCACCCGCTCCAGCCGGGGCGCCGACAGCGACCAGGCCCAGTCGACGGCCTCCCGGAACAACGCGTCCGTCACCCCGGCCCCCCGCACCTCCGGCCGGACGAAGACACCGACCAGGTGCCCCTGGTCCACCGCCGGGGCCTCGCCGAAGCGCACATCGTCCTCCGTTCGCTCGACGAGCACGGTGACCGTGCCCACCCACACCCCCTCGGGCGACTCCGCGACGAACTGCCGCACAGTCCTGCCCTCGGCGGCCGCAGCGGTACGGTCCTGCCAGAAGGCATCGGTCCGCACCACCGCCTCCTCGTACGTCTCCAGGAACGCCACGGGAGCCGCCGGGTCCTTCAGGGCATCCAGCCGCAGCTGCCTGGCCAGCGGCCATTCCTCGGCCCGCACCGCACGCATCACATAGTCCATGTCCCGATCCTCACCCCCGCCCTCCCCCGCTTCAACCGACTAAACCCCAGCCCCCGCCCCCTGGTCACCGCCACACGCCGTCGTACCCGGGTACTACGCCCCGCCCCACGTCCCGCCCCCGGCCGGACGACCGCCACCGGCCCGCTCCATAGCGTCGACGGCATGAACACGGCATACGGACTCACCAAGCGGTACGGCGACCGAACCGCCGTCGAGGACCTCGACTTCACCGTCCGCCCCGGCAGCCTCCCTCACCGACCCCGGCATGCCGCACGCCTGGCAGGCACGGCGACAGGGGTCACCCTGCTGAACCTGCCGGCGCTCGGCCTCGGCGCCCCCCTTCGCTCGGTATCCGGCGCGATCGGCGCGGTCACCGGCGGGGTCATGCTCCTCCCCGAGGTCCTCGGGATGCTCCCGTAGGAGACCGTCGAGCAGGCCGTCCGGTACTTTCCCACCCAGGCCGCCGGGGCGCGGCTCCGCCACACCGTTTCCGGGCGCTGCGCCGCCGGGACGCCTGAGCCCAAGCAGCGAAGGCAGACGAAAGAGCAGGAAGAAGCAGAGAAGCAGGAAGAAGAGACAGGTGACGGACGACCACCACCCCGGCAAGAGCCCTCACAGCGCCACGGCCCCGACCACGACCACGGCCCCGCTCACCCGGGCCATCCGCGGCGTGCTGGACCGTCTCCGCGCCTTCGACCGACGTCGGCCACGGGTCTGGGACGCCGCGGTGACCGCGTTCTGGACGGTGGCGGCCGTACTCGACTACACCTCCGGCGGCTGGCGGACCGTCGCACGCGACGTGACCGCACCCGAACCGCTGGTGCTGCTGATGAGCCTGTGGTTCTCGCTCCCGCTCCTGTGGCGCCGCACGCACCCGATGACCGTGCTCCTGCTGTCCGCCCCCCCTATCCCTGGTCAACATCTGGACGGGGGCCGTGGTCCAGGCAGCCCTGCTCCAGCTGATCCCGGTCTTCCAGATCGCCCTGCGCTCGCCCCTCCGTACGCTCGGGACCGCGGCCCTGGTGTTCTGCGCCCCGCTCCTCGCGGGCGCCGTCGGCATTCCCGGCGTCTGGGGCCGGCAAGTCGTCTCCTACGTATGGGGGTTCGTCTTCGTCGCCCTTCTGGGCATCGCGGTACGGACGCGCCGCGAGTACACCGAGGCCCTGGTCGAACGCGCCCACCGCCTGGAGCACGAACGCGACCAGCAGGCCCGCCTCGCCGCCGCCGCCGAACGCACCCGTATCGCCCGGGAGATGCACGACATCATCGGCCACAACCTGTCCGTCATCACGGGCCTCGCGGACGGCGGCGCGTACGCGGCCCGGAAGAGCCCGGAACGCGCGGCACAGGCGCTGGAGGCGATCGGCACCACCAGCAGGCAGGCCCTCTCCGAACTCCGCCGCCTCCTTGACGTCCTCCGCGACGACCACCCCGACGCCGAGCGCACCCCTCAGCCGACGCTCGACGAACTGACCCCCCTCATCGAACGCGTACGCCGCGCGGGGCTGCCCGTCCACCTGGAACTCCACGGCCCGGAACTCCATGGCGAACCGCAGGCCTCCGCGCTCACGCCGGGCCGCCAACTGACCGTGTACCGGGTCGTTCAGGAGGCCCTGACGAACACCCTCAAACACGCCACCGCGCCCACCGGCACAGCCCTCTCCGCGACGGTGACGCTCACCCACACCCGTACGCACATCGACGCCCGCATCACCGACACCGGCGCCACCACCTCAACACGTGGGAAGGAACCGCCGATCCGGGCCCAGGGCATCATGGGCATGCGGGAACGCGCGGCTCTCTACGACGGAACCGTCGAAGCCGGCCCGCTGCCTGAACACAGCGGATGGCAGGTACGCCTCCGCCTCCCCCTGGAGGACACCCACCCGTGACGACCGTACTCATCGCGGACGACCAGCCGATGCAACGCTTCGGCTTCCGCATGCTGTTGGAGAGCCAGGACGACCTGACGGTCGTCGGAGAGGCGGCCGACGGCACCGAGGCCGTCAACCTGACCGCCCGCCACCAGCCGGACGTCGCCCTGATGGACATCCGTATGCCGGGCCTCGACGGCATCGAAGCAACCCGTCGCATCGTCAGGTCCGGGGCCCGCACCCGCATCCTCATCGTGACGACGTTCGACCTCGACGAGTACGCGTACGACGGCCTCCGCGCCGGAGCCAGCGGCTTCCTGGTGAAAGACGCCCTGCCGGAGGAGCTCCTGTCCGGCATCCGCGCGGTGGCCGCGGGCGACGCCGTGGTCGCCCCGGCCCTCACCCGCCGCCTGCTCGACGCGTACGTCCACCACCTCCCCACCGCCCCCGACGCCCAAGCCCCGCAGGACCCCCGCGTCAACGCGCTGACAGCACGAGAGCGCGAAATCCTCACCGTCATAGGACAGGGCTGGTCCAACACGGAGATAGCCACCCGCTTGCACCTGGCCGAGTCGACCGTGAAAACGCATGTCACCCGCATCCTCGCCAAAACAGGAGCGAGAGACCGGGTACAGGCGGTGATCCTGGCGTACGACACCCGCCTGGTCACGCCTTCGTGAGAGAGGAGGGCCCTGCCCTCCCCGGAACGCAGAAAAGCCCCGTACCTTGCGGTACGGGGCTTTCCCGGAAAAATTGTTCGGCGGCGTCCTACTCTCCCACAGGGTCCCCCCTGCAGTACCATCGGCGCTGAAAGGCTTAGCTTCCGGGTTCGGAATGTAACCGGGCGTTTCCCTAACGCAATGACCACCGAAACACTATGAAATTAACCAACACCGGACAACAACACGGCCGTTCGTTATTTCAGAACTAACACAGTGGACGCGAGCAACTGAGGACAAGCCCTCGGCCTATTAGTACCAGTCAGCTCCACCCGTTACCGGGCTTCCACATCTGGCCTATCAACCCAGTCGTCTACTGGGAGCCTTAACCCCTCAAGAGGGTGGGAATACTCATCTCGAAGCAGGCTTCCCGCTTAGATGCTTTCAGCGGTTATCCTTTCCGAACGTAGCCAACCAGCCATGCCCTTGGCAGGACAACTGGCACACCAGAGGTTCGTCCGTCCCGGTCCTCTCGTACTAGGGACAGCCCTTCTCAATATTCCTACGCGCACAGCGGATAGGGACCGAACTGTCTCACGACGTTCTAAACCCAGCTCGCGTACCGCTTTAATGGGCGAACAGCCCAACCCTTGGGACCGACTCCAGCCCCAGGATGCGACGAGCCGACATCGAGGTGCCAAACCATCCCGTCGATATGGACTCTTGGGGAAGATCAGCCTGTTATCCCCGGGGTACCTTTTATCCGTTGAGCGACAGCGCTTCCACAAGCCACTGCCGGATCACTAGTCCCGACTTTCGTCCCTGCTCGACCCGTCGGTCTCACAGTCAAGCTCCCTTGTGCACTTACACTCAACACCTGATTGCCAACCAGGCTGAGGGAACCTTTGGGCGCCTCCGTTACTCTTTAGGAGGCAACCGCCCCAGTTAAACTACCCATCAGACACTGTCCCTGATCCGGATCACGGACCCAGGTTAGACATCCAGCACGACCAGAGTGGTATTTCAACGACGACTCCACAACCACTGGCGTGGCCGCTTCAAAGTCTCCCACCTATCCTACACAAGCCGAACCGAACACCAATATCAAACTGTAGTAAAGGTCCCGGGGTCTTTCCGTCCTGCTGCGCGAAACGAGCATCTTTACTCGTAGTGCAATTTCACCGGGCCTATGGTTGAGACAGTCGAGAAGTCGTTACGCCATTCGTGCAGGTCGGAACTTACCCGACAAGGAATTTCGCTACCTTAGGATGGTTATAGTTACCACCGCCGTTTACTGGCGCTTAAGTTCTCAGCTTCGCCAACCCGAAAGTCAGCTAACCGGTCCCCTTAACGTTCCAGCACCGGGCAGGCGTCAGTCCGTATACATCGCCTTACGGCTTCGCACGGACCTGTGTTTTTAGTAAACAGTCGCTTCTCGCTGGTCTCTGCGGCCACCCCAGCTCACCGAGTAAATCGGATCACCAGTGATGGCCCCCCTTCTCCCGAAGTTACGGGGGCATTTTGCCGAGTTCCTTAACCATAGTTCACCCGAACGCCTCGGTATTCTCTACCTGACCACCTGAGTCGGTTTAGGGTACGGGCCGCCATGAAACTCGCTAGAGGCTTTTCTCGACAGCATAGGATCATCCACTTCACCACAATCGGCTCGGCATCAGGTCTCACCCTTAATGTGTGACGGATTTACCTACCACACGGGCTACACCCTTACCCCGGGACAACCACCGCCCGGGCTGGACTACCTTCCTGCGTCACCCCATCGCTTACCTACTACAAGTCTGGTTCATCGGCTCCACCACTACCCTCAACTCCGAAGAGATCGGGCCGGCTTCACGGACTTAGCATCGCCTGATTCAGTACTGGGCGTTTCAAAGCGGGTACCGGAATATCAACCGGTTGTCCATCGACTACGCCTGTCGGCCTCGCCTTAGGTCCCGACTTACCCTGGGCAGATCAGCTTGACCCAGGAACCCTTAGTCAATCGGCGCACACGTTTCTCACGTGTGTATCGCTACTCATGCCTGCATTCTCACTCGTGAACCGTCCACAACTCGCTTCCGCGGCTGCTTCACCCGGCACACGACGCTCCCCTACCCATCCACACAGGCGTTGGCCCTATATGTGTGAATGACACGACTTCGGCGGTACGCTTGAGCCCCGCTACATTGTCGGCGCGGAATCACTTGACCAGTGAGCTATTACGCACTCTTTCAAGGGTGGCTGCTTCTAAGCCAACCTCCTGGTTGTCTCTGCGACTCCACATCCTTTCCCACTTAGCGTACGCTTAGGGGCCTTAGTCGATGCTCTGGGCTGTTTCCTCTCGACCATGGAGCTTATCCCCCACAGTCTCACTGCCGCGCTCTCACTTACCGGCATTCGGAGTTTGGCTAAGGTCAGTAACCCGGTAGGGCCCATCGCCTATCCAGTGCTCTACCTCCGGCAAGAAACACACGACGCTGCACCTAAATGCATTTCGGGGAGAACCAGCTATCACGGAGTTTGATTGGCCTTTCACCCCTAACCACAGGTCATCCCCAGGTTTTCAACCCTGGTGGGTTCGGTCCTCCACGAAGTCTTACCTCCGCTTCAACCTGCCCATGGCTAGATCACTCCGCTTCGGGTCTAGAGCGTGCAACTCAAACGCCCTATTCGGACTCGCTTTCGCTACGGCTTCCCACACGGGTTAACCTCGCTACACACCGCTAACTCGCAGGCTCATTCTTCAAAAGGCACGCAGTCACGACTGCATGTGCAAGCACATACAGCGACGCTCCCACGGCTTGTAGGCACACGGTTTCAGGTACTATTTCACTCCGCTCCCGCGGTACTTTTCACCATTCCCTCACGGTACTATCCGCTATCGGTCACCAGGGAATATTTAGGCTTAGCGGGTGGTCCCGCCAGATTCACACGGGATTTCTCGGGCCCCGTGCTACTTGGGTGGTTCTCAAACGAGCCGTTGATGTTTCAGCTACGGGGGTCTTACCCTCTACGCCGGACCTTTCGCATGTCCTTCGCCTACACCAACGGTTTCTGACTCGCCGACCAACCGGCAGATTGATCAAGAGAACTCCCACAACCCCGCATGCGCAACCCCTGCCGGGTATCACACGCATACGGTTTGGCCTCATCCAGTTTCGCTCGCCACTACTCCCGGAATCACGGTTGTTTTCTCTTCCTGAGGGTACTGAGATGTTTCACTTCCCCTCGTTCCCTCCACACTGCCTATGTGTTCAGCAGCGGGTGACAGCCCATGACGACTGCCGGGTTTCCCCATTCGGAAACCCCGGATCAAAGCTTGGTTGACAGCTCCCGGGGACTATCGTGGCCTCCCACGTCCTTCATCGGTTCCTGGTGCCAAGGCATCCACCGTGCGCCCTTAAAAACTTGGCCACAGATGCTCGCGTCCACTGTGCAGTTCTCAAACAACGACCAGCCACCCACCACCCCACCCCGAAGGGACGAGTTCACTGGGGCCGGATCGAAGGACAGCCAAACGGCCATACCCTCAGATACCCAACAACGTGCCCGACCCGACCGATCCACCACCACGTTCCACGCCCCGAAGAGCAGTACTAACAGTGACCAACCAATCGTGCCGAATAGTCAACGTTCCACCCATGAGCAACCAGCACCGAACACTCGCCGGTGTACTGGCCTCTGACCAAACCGAAGCCTGGTAAGAAGTGCTCCTTAGAAAGGAGGTGATCCAGCCGCACCTTCCGGTACGGCTACCTTGTTACGACTTCGTCCCAATCGCCAGTCCCACCTTCGACAGCTCCCTCCCACAAGGGGTTGGGCCACCGGCTTCGGGTGTTACCGACTTTCGTGACGTGACGGGCGGTGTGTACAAGGCCCGGGAACGTATTCACCGCAGCAATGCTGATCTGCGATTACTAGCAACTCCGACTTCATGGGGTCGAGTTGCAGACCCCAATCCGAACTGAGACCGGCTTTTTGAGATTCGCTCCGCCTCGCGGCATCGCAGCTCATTGTACCGGCCATTGTAGCACGTGTGCAGCCCAAGACATAAGGGGCATGATGACTTGACGTCGTCCCCACCTTCCTCCGAGTTGACCCCGGCAGTCTCCTGTGAGTCCCCATCACCCCGAAGGGCATGCTGGCAACACAGAACAAGGGTTGCGCTCGTTGCGGGACTTAACCCAACATCTCACGACACGAGCTGACGACAGCCATGCACCACCTGTATACCGACCACAAGGGGGCACCATCTCTGATGCTTTCCGGTATATGTCAAGCCTTGGTAAGGTTCTTCGCGTTGCGTCGAATTAAGCCACATGCTCCGCTGCTTGTGCGGGCCCCGTCAATTCCTTTGAGTTTTAGCCTTGCGGCCGTACTCCCCAGGCGGGGAACTTAATGCGTTAGCTGCGGCACCGACGACGTGGAATGTCGCCAACACCTAGTTCCCAACGTTTACGGCGTGGACTACCAGGGTATCTAATCCTGTTCGCTCCCCACGCTTTCGCTCCTCAGCGTCAGTAATGGCCCAGAGATCCGCCTTCGCCACCGGTGTTCCTCCTGATATCTGCGCATTTCACCGCTACACCAGGAATTCCGATCTCCCCTACCACACTCTAGCTAGCCCGTATCGAATGCAGACCCGGGGTTAAGCCCCGGGCTTTCACATCCGACGTGACAAGCCGCCTACGAGCTCTTTACGCCCAATAATTCCGGACAACGCTTGCGCCCTACGTATTACCGCGGCTGCTGGCACGTAGTTAGCCGGCGCTTCTTCTGCAGGTACCGTCACTTTCGCTTCTTCCCTGCTGAAAGAGGTTTACAACCCGAAGGCCGTCATCCCTCACGCGGCGTCGCTGCATCAGGCTTTCGCCCATTGTGCAATATTCCCCACTGCTGCCTCCCGTAGGAGTCTGGGCCGTGTCTCAGTCCCAGTGTGGCCGGTCGCCCTCTCAGGCCGGCTACCCGTCGTCGCCTTGGTAGGCCATTACCCCACCAACAAGCTGATAGGCCGCGGGCTCATCCTTCACCGCCGGAGCTTTTAACCCCGTCCCATGCGGGACAGAGTGTTATCCGGTATTAGACCCCGTTTCCAGGGCTTGTCCCAGAGTGAAGGGCAGATTGCCCACGTGTTACTCACCCGTTCGCCACTAATCCGCCCCGAAAGGCTTCATCGTTCGACTTGCATGTGTTAAGCACGCCGCCAGCGTTCGTCCTGAGCCAGGATCAAACTCTCCGTGAATGTTTACCCGTAATCGGGTGCACACACACGAGAGCGGAACAACCGGTCGGAATAAGACCCGTTGTTCACAGCGTCCTCGCTGTGTTGTTGCCTACCGCCGCACATGGCGACCGTAGGACTTTCAAAGGAACCTCCAACCTGCACCAGGTGCAGGCCGGGGTATCAACATATCTGGCGTTGACTTTTGGCACGCTGTTGAGTTCTCAAGGAACGGACGCTTCCTTCGGTCCCGTTTCACCGGGGCCCTCCGGGCGCTTCCCTTCGTTCTTGCGTTTCCGACTCTATCAGACTCTTTCGTGTCCGATTCCCGGTCGAAGCGGGGTGCTTTCGAGGTTCTTCGCTTTCGCGTTTTCCCTTTTCGGCGAGTCCGACTCTATCAGATCCTTTCGGGCCTGATTCCCAGTCAGCGGGTTTTGTCTTCCCGGCTGTTGGGCCGTTCCGACGCTCAAACTCTAGCGGATTCTCCCGGCGGCTCATAATCGGGCCTTCGCAATGAATTCCGGCATACCGAAATCATCCCGAGTGGGAGGTCGTGCTGAGTTTGGTTGCCGCGTTCGCGGCGGGATCGGCTGCCGCGGAACCGTTCCGGCTCCGTGACAACTCGGAGAACTTTACGGATCCACCAGGGGGGTGTCAACCCACCTCCTGTGGTCCTCCGTCGTGGTCCGCAGGGGGTCCTCAGTCCAGGTCGGTGAGACGGCCGCCGGCGTCCGGCTGGGCGTGCTCCACGCGGCGCAGGAGGCGGACCAGGAGCTCGCCGAGGACTCCGCGCTCGGCGCCGGACAGGTCCTGGAGGAGGTCCTCCTCGAAGTCGCTCGCCATGCGCATCGCCTCAAGCCACTTCGTACGGCCCTCGTCGGTCAGCTCGACGATGACGCGGACCCGGTTGTTCTCGTCGCGGTCCCGGGTGACCAGGCCCTCGCCGGCCATCCGGTCGATGCGGTGGGTCATGGCGGCCGGGGTGAGACCGAGCCGCTTCGCCAGTTCGCCGGGGCCGAGGCGGTAGGGGGCACCCGACAGGACGAGGGTCTTGAGGACCTCCCACTCGGCATTGCTGATGCCGAGGGCGGCGACCTGTCTCCCGTACGCGACGTTCATGCGGCGGTTCAGGCGGCCCAGCGCGGAGACGACCTGTTCGACCTGGGGGTCGAGGTCGCGGAACTCGCGCTGATAGGCGGCGATCTGTTCGTCGAGGCTCGGCTCGTCGGGGCCGGGCTCCTCGGTGCTCTCGGACATGGCGGGCAGTATGGCACGCCCTCGCCAGCCTTGAAGTCCTTCGAGGTGAAGTTTTCACCTTCTAACTTTAGTGCTAAAGTCTTCGAGTCTGATTCCTTCGAGATCTTGAGGTAGGTGAGTGTGACCAGGGAGATGGGCGCAGCGCTGCGGCGGATCCAGCTGGGCAGCGCGCTGAGCGCGTTCGGGCTCGGGTTCACCGTTCCGTATCTGTACGTCTACGTGGCGCAGGTGCGGGATCTGGGCGCCGGTACGGCGGGAGTCGTACTGGCGGTGTTCGCAATGGCAGCGCTGGCCGTTCTGCCGTTCACCGGGCGGGCCATCGACCGGCGGGGCCCGCTGCCCGTGCTGGTGGTGGCCTCCGGTCTCGCCGCTGTCGGCGCCGCCGCCCTGGGGTACGCGAGCAGCGTCCCGGCCGCCGTGCTGGCCGCCGCGGTCCTGGGTGCGGGCACCGCCGTCATGCAGCCCGCCCTGGCCACGATGCTCGTGTGGTGCTCCAGCACCGCGACCCGTACGCGAGCCTTCGCCATGCAGTTCTTCCTGCAGAACCTGGGGCTCGGTCTCGGCGGGCTCGTCGGCGGGCAGCTCGTGGACGTGAGCCGTCCGGCGAGCTTCACCATGCTCTTCCTGATCGAGGCCGGGATGTTCGTGGTGCTCGGCGTCGTCGTCGCCACCGTGCGGATGCCCCGTACGGCCTCCCTCGGCGGCGCCCGGCCGACGGACGGCTCCGCAACGAGGGGCGGCGGTCTGCGGGCCCTGCTCTCGCACCGGGCCATGGTCCAGCTGTGTGTGCTGGGGTTCGTGCTGTTCTTCGCCTGCTACGGACAGTTCGAGTCCGGCCTTGCCGCGTACGGCACCGAGGCCGCCGGGATCGAGCCCTCGACGCTCGGCTTCGCGCTGGCCGCCAACACCGCTGTCATCGTCATCGCCCAGTTCGTCGTCCTGCGGCTCGTGGAGCGGCGGCGGCGCAGCCGGGTCATCGCGGCGGTCGGCCTCATCTGGGCCTTCGCCTGGATCGTGGCGGGGTACGCGGGGCTCGGGCACGGCAGCCAGGCCATGGCGACGGCCGCGTTCATCTCGACGTACGCGCTCTTCGGGCTGGGCGAGGCGATGCTGTCGCCGACCGTGGCGCCGCTGGTCGCCGATCTGGCGCCGGAGTCGATGGTCGGGCAGTACAACTCGGCCTTCGCCCTGTGCAAACAGCTCGCGCTCGCGGTCGGCCCGGCTGTCGGCGGGCCGATGGGGGCGTCGCTGCACGGCCCGTACATCGTGACGTTCGTGCTGTTCTCGCTGGGCATCACGGTGCTCGCGCTGCGGCTGGGGCGCCGACTCACCCCCGTACAGGACCAGCCGTCGCTGGCCGATGTCCCCTCGCGGGTGGTGGCCGTGTCGCGGCCCGAGGGTGCCGCTCCGGCCGCCGCGCCCGCGCCGGCCGCTGCGGGTCGCTGAGCCAGGAAGCTGCGCAGCACGTCAGCGGGCCAGCACGTCAGCAGGGCAGGGCGAACTCGCACCAGACCGCTTTGCCGCCGCCCGGTGTGCGCCGGCTGCCCCACGACGCGGCGATCGACGCGATGATCTCGATGCCGCGTCCCGCCTCGTCCGCCGGTTCGGCCTGGCGGCGGCGCGGCAGGTGGTCGTCGCCGTCGGTCACCTCGATGATCAACCGCCGGTCCGTGCGGCGCAGGCCCAGGCGCATCGGCGGGGTGCCGTGCTGGAGGGAGTTCGCGACCAGTTCGCTGGCGGCGAGGACGCCGAGGTCGCGGAGCTCGACCGGGAAGCGCCAGGAGGTCAGGACCCCGGTGGCGAAGGCGCGGGCGCGCGGGGTGGCCTCGATGCCGCCGAGGAGGTCGAGCGCGGCGTTGTGGAACAGCTCCGCGTCCGTCCCCGTACGGGCGGGGTGCTGGACCACCAGGACCGCCACGTCGTCGTCGTGCTCGGCGGTGACTCCGAGGGAGCGGATCAGCCGGTCGCAGACCACCTGCGGTGATCCCTTGGCGCCGGAGAGGGCGCGGGCGAGTGAGGCCACCCCCTCGTCGATGTCCTCGCTGCGGCGCTCGACCAGGCCGTCCGTATAGAGGACCGCGGTGGAGCCGGGCGGCAGCGCGATGGTGCCCGAGGTGTGGACCCAGCCGCCGGTGCCGAGCGGGGGGCCGGTGGGTTCGGCGGCGCGCTGGACCGTGCCGTCCTCATCGCGGACGAGGATCGGGAGGTGGCCCGCGGAGGCGTAGACGAGCTGTCCCTCGTTCGGGTCATGGACGGCGTAGACACAGGTGGCGATCTGGGTGGCGTCGATCTCGGCGGCGAGGCCGTCCAGCAGCTGGATCACCTCGTGCGGCGGGAGGTCGAGCCGGGCGTAGGCGCGGACCGCTGTGCGGAGCTGGCCCATCACGGCCGCGGCCCGGACGCCCCGGCCCATCACGTCACCGATCACCAGGGCGGTGCGGCCCGCGCCGAGGGTGATGACGTCGTACCAGTCGCCGCCCACGGCCGCGTCCGTGCCGCCGGGCTGGTAGGTGGCGGCGATGCGCAGGTCGTCGGGCTGCTCCAGCTCCTGCGGGAGCAGGGAGCGCTGGAGCGTGACGGCCGTTTCGCGGTGGCGGCGCTCGCTGGTGCGCAGGCGTTCGGCGGCCTCGGCGTGGTCGGTGACGTCGGCCGCGTGGACGAGGACGCCTCCCTCGCCCTTGTCCTGGGTGTCCTCCGCGCTGTCCCAGGCGGCCACCGGGGTGCAGGTCACCGTGTACGAGCCGCCCTCGGCGGTCCTGCGGGACTTGACGGTGCGGGGGGTGCCGCTGCGCAGGACCTGGTCGAGCAGGGGAAGCACGCTGAGCTCGGCGAGCTCGGGCATGCCATCGGCCGCTGGGACGCCGGGCGGGCGGGGGCCGAACACGGACTCGTACGCGCCGTTGACGTAGGCGACGCGGTGGTCCGGGCCGTGCAGCAGGGCGACCGGGGCGGGGAGCCGGCCGAGGATCTCGCGGGCCGAGAGGTCGTCCAGGGCGGGCCCGGGGAGGGCCGGCGTCCCGTCCGTACCGGACGGTTCGGGTGTGGCGCCGTCCGGCAGGGCGGGCGCGCCTTCCTGCCGGGCGTATTCGGCCCGGGCCGCCGGTACGGAATTACGGTCGTCCCGCGCGGCAGCTCGGCGCTGCGTTCCGGGAAGGCGGGCGCTCCAACGCGTGAAGTTCACGGAATTTCTGGCCTCGTGTGTCGGTCTGGTCCGCTCGGGCGGGCTGCTTCTTCTGCCGGGTTCGGGGGCACCGGGGGCCGGACCCCCGGGAAGGCGCAGCCGGGCCTCGTCGTGCTGTTGGTGCGTCGCTGCTGGTCACTGTTGGTCACTGCCGGCCGGGTCACTCTGTGCAGGTGTGGGCCCACCTATGGTCACACGTCCAGTGTGACCGACCGTACTGACAGTTGCCGCCCAACGGCCTGCCCGACCGTCGTTCCCATCTCGAATTCATGCCCGATTCATCCCTCGGTCCGGCTCTCCGTCAGCCCTTCGGGCGGTCGGGGCCGGTGCGTGGTGGCGTGCCGGGGTCGGTTCCGCCGCCCGCCGCGAGTTCGAACTCGGCGCGCGGGTGTTCCAGCGATCCGAGGGAGACGATCTCGCGTTTGAAGAGCCCGGCCAAGGTCCATTCGGCCAGGACGCGTGCCTTCCGGTTGAAGGTCGGCACCCGGCTGAGGTGGTACGTACGGTGCATCAGCCAGGCGGGGTAGCCCTTGAGCTTGCGACCGTAGACGTGGGCGACGCCTTTGTGCAGGCCCAGGGAGGCGACCGATCCGGCGTACGCGTGGCGGTACTCCTTCAGCGGGCGTCCCTCGACCGTCGCGAGGACGTTGTCGGCGAGGACCTTCGCCTGGCGCACCGCGTGCTGGGCGTTGGGGGCGGTCTCCCGGCCCGGTTCGGCGGCGGTCAGGTCGGGCACGGCGGCGGCGTCGCCGGCGGCCCAGGCGTGCGGCATGCCCTCGACGCCGAGGGTGGCGGTACAGCGCAGGCGTCCGCGTTCGGTCAGGGGCAGGCCGGTGGCGGCGAGGAGCGGGGCCGGTTTGACGCCCGCGGTCCACACGAGGGTGCGGGTGGGGAAGCGGGAACCGTCGCTGAGGACGGCGATGCGGCCCTCGCAGGTGTCGAGGCGGGTGTCGAGGCGTACGTCGATGTTGCGGCCGCGCAGCTCGCCGATGGCGTACGCGCCCATGGCTTCGCCGACTTCGGGGAGGATGCGCCCGGAGGCCTCGACCAGGACCCATTTCAGGTCCGCGGGCTTGATGTTGTGGTAGTAGCGCGCGGTGTAGCGGGCCATGTCCTCCAGTTCGGCCAGCGCTTCCACGCCCGCGTAGCCGCCGCCGACGAAGACGAAGGTGAGCGCCGCGTCGCGGATCGCGGGGTCGCGGGTGGCGGAGGCGATGTCCATCTGCTCGATGACGTGGTTGCGCAGCCCGATGGCCTCCTCGACGGTCTTGAACCCGATGCCGAAGTCGGCGAGACCGGGGACGGGCAGGGTGCGCGAGACGGACCCGGGGGCGATGACGATCTCGTCGTAGGAGATCTCCAGGGCTCCGGTGCCGTCCTCCTGCGTGGCGAGGGTGGTGACGGTCGCGGTCCGCTTGGCGTGGTCGATGCTCCGGGCCTCGCCGATGACGATCGTGCAGTGGTCCAGGACGCGGCGCAACGGCACGACCACATGGCGCGGCGAGATCGAACCGGCGGCCGCTTCGGGGAGGAACGGCTGGTACGTCATGTACGGCTCGGGGGTGACGACCACGATCTCGGCGTCGCCGCTCTTCAGTCTCTGCTTCAACTTCCGTTGGAGACGCAGCGCTGTGTACATCCCGACGTAGCCGCCGCCGACGACGAGAATGCGCACACCTGGCCGGGTGCCGGGGGTCGTCCCCCGGGAATCTGGAGCCATCACCACCCCATGACGCAACGGAGTCAGTGGTTTGTCCACAGCCCCGACAGATTGTGTGACTGGAGGACACTGAGCGGCCGGTACGGCCCGTGCGGCGTGCGACCCGACAGCCGCGCAGGTCAGACGCTACGCACAAGGCCGTTGGACGGAGGGTGACCGGGGCAGGACGGGCGCTTGCTCCGATCGGGCGGCAACCCATGCGGAACTACCC
Organism: Streptomyces durocortorensis; assembly: GCF_031760065.1. Taxonomy (NCBI): domain Bacteria; kingdom Bacillati; phylum Actinomycetota; class Actinomycetes; order Kitasatosporales; family Streptomycetaceae; genus Streptomyces; species Streptomyces sp. C11-1. The sequence continues at coordinate 3,962,903 of NZ_CP134500.1, read as the reverse complement.
CCTTCTGAATTGACCCGGGCTCAACTATGTTCGTAACCCGTCGGGGTGTCGGGTGCGGATTTCGTTGTGCTCCGCTCCCCGGCTGATACGACGGGGAAGTCTCCGGGGGGAGACGTCATAACCGGGGGAAGTTATGCATATTCAGGATTCGCATGGCCAGGCTGCGCTCTCGCACGCGTCCGAGAACCACGGGCGCCTGGGTTCCGTGGGAGCGCTCGGCGTCATGAGCTCGGCGGACACGGTCCGCTCCGCCGCCGCGGTGAGCGCGGCGGCGATGGAATCGGCCGCTGCGGGACCGGGAGTTGCGGGACCTGCGGTCGGCCGGACCGCGAACGGGCCGACGGCCTCGGGCACCGCGAGCGCGCCGCGTTCGGCCCCGCTGCGCGTGGACGCGCAGCGCAATCTGGAGCACGTGCTGCGCGCGGCGCGTGAGGTGTTCGGGGAGCTGGGTTACGGCGCCCCGATGGAGGACGTGGCCCGTCGCGCCCGCGTCGGAGTGGGCACCGTCTACCGGCGGTTCCCGAGCAAGGACGTGCTGGTGCGGCGGATAGCCGAGGAGGAGACCTCCCGGCTGACCGAGCAGGCACGTACGGCCCTGGGGCAGGAGGAGGAGCCCTGGTCGGCGCTCTCCCGCTTCCTGCGGACCTCCGTGGCTTCGGGGGCGGGCAGGCTGCTGCCGCCGCAGGTGCTGCGGGTCGGGGTCGACGTGGACGAGCCGGGCATACCGGCGGCCGCCGGGCCGGCGCCGGTGCCGGGCGAGACGGACGAGACCCGGGTTCCTCAGCAGCGGCAGGGCCTGGGCCAGAGCGGCCAGCGCGTGGTCGGCCGACGCAGCGCCGGCGTCGACGGGCTCGACGGCCTCGACGGCCTCGGTGAGGAGACGGGCTCGGTCGAGCTGCTGGAGGTCGTGGGCCGACTGGTCGACCGGGCCCGGGAGTCGGGTGAGCTGCGCCGGGATGTGACGGTGGCCGATGTGCTGCTGGTCATCGCCACGGCCGCCCCCTCTCTGCCGGACGCCGCCCAGCAGGCCGCGGCTTCGGCCCGGCTGCTGGACATCCTGCTGGAGGGGCTGCGGTCGCGGCCGGCGTGACGGCGGGAGCTTGACCGTCCGCTGCTCCCTCACGTGCTCGCCTGCTCCCACGTGCTCGTCCGCGTTCGGCCGCGTCGGTCTGCCTTGTCGGCAGTGTCGGCCGGGCGGGCCGGGCGGGCTCTCGCCGAGAGGCACATCAGCAGGCGAGCATTCCCCGAAAGGGGGGACGTCAGCACTCGCGTTCGGGAAATCGCCCCGGATGAGTGGTTGGCGGGACGGATAGGGCCAGCGCGATTGAGCCATGTGGCAGTCTTGGCCGGTATTCGGGTCCGAGGGTGTATACGGGGGCTTCCGCGATGAGCGGTAACGAGCAGCAGGAAGAGCCGCTCGACGAGATCGCTTCGGTCGGCGGGGGCACCAAGGCCGACGGGCTGTCCGCCGGGCAGGTGCCGGCCCAGGCCGGACGTGGTCCGTCGGACGGTTCGGACGGTGAGGCCGACGGCTGCACCGTTCTGCCCGGGCCCTGGCCCGCCGTCGCCGAGGACGACACCTCCGGAGCAGTCGGTGCGGGAGCCGGTCGGGGAGCCGGCGCGCACGCGGTTCCGCAGCAGCGTGAGGGCCGCGGCGGGTCGGCCGATCTCGGGCTTTCCGACGCCCAGTTGATCGAGGGCATGCGCAGCGGCGACGACCAGGCCTACGAGGAGCTGTTCCGGCGGCATTCGGGCGCCGTGCTCCGTTACGCCCGCAGTTGTTGCCGGGACGCCCACACCGCCGACGACCTGACGGCCGAGGTGTTCGCCCGCACCCTCCAGGCCGTACGGGGCGGAAAGGGGCCGCAGGAAGCGGTCCGGGCCTACCTGATGACCGCCGTGCGCCATGTCGCGGCCGCCTGGACGAAGAGCGCCAGGCGGGAGCAGCTGGTCGACGACTTCGCGGTGTTCGCCACGCAGGCCGCCCGCTCCTTCGAGCTCTCGGACGACGACACCCTCGACCTGGGCGCCGATGTGCTGGCGATGCACGAGGCCGAGCAGTCGATGGCCATGCAGGCGTTCCGGAGCCTGCCGGAGCGCTGGCAGGCGGTCCTGTGGCACACCACGGTCGAGGAGGAGTCGCCGAGCGAGATCGCCCCGCTGTTCGGCCTCACCGCCAACGCCACCGCCGTCCTGGCCAGCCGGGCCCGCGAAGGGCTCAAGCAGGCGTATCTCCAGGCCCATGTCAGCCAGGCGCTCACCACCGGCGGGGACTGCGCGCAGCACGCCGACCGGCTCGGCGCCTACGCCCGGGGCGGACTGCGGATGCGCGCCGAGCGCGGTCTGCGCAAGCATCTCGACGAGTGCGCCAAGTGCCGGGTGGCCGCGGGCGAGCTGGAGCATGTGAACGCCGGAATCCCGGCGCTGCTGCCCATCGCGGTCATCGGTTGGTTCGCCGCCGGGTATTCGCTCAAGGCCGCGGGCATCGTGGCGGGCGGCACCGCCGGGGCCGCCGGAGCGGGGGCCGCAGCGGCGGCGACCGGCTCCGGCTCCTCCGGAGGGGCCGTCGGCGGGGCCGCGGTCTCCGAGGGGCTCGGCGCGCCAGCCAAGGCCGGCATCGCCGCCACGGTGGCCGTTGCCGCGGCGGCCGGTCTGGTGTGGGCGCTCATCGGCGACGACCAGCCGAAGCCGGAGCCCAAGCCGGTGGCGAAGCCCCCGGCCGTGGCGCCCGCGGTGCCCTCCCCGGAGCCTCCGCCACCGTCCCCGAAGCCCGCTCCTGAGCCGCCCCCCGCCCCCGTGCCGTCCGCGCCCGCACCTCCGGAGCCGACGCCGTCCGCGGCGGCTCCGACGCCCCGCCCCACGCCGTCGAAACCCGCGCCGCCCGCGCCGAGCCCGCCGCCGTCCCCGAAGCCCACCCCGGCCCCGAAGCCGCCGCCCCCGCCCGCCCCGGAGGTGTACCAGGTCAGCGAGCTGGCGTACTCGCTGTTCGGCGCCCACGCCGAGCCGGAAGTGGAGATGGGCCAGAGCAGTTGGGTCTGGCAGCGGACGAACGTGGCGATCGCCTCCACGCGGTACGCCCACGGGGTGACCGTGCACGCCCAGTCGTCGGTGACCATCCGGCTGAACCGCCCGTGCACGCGCTACGACGCCATGGTCGGGGTCGACGACCTGACGATGGGGCTCGGCGCGGTCCGCTTCTCCGTGTTCGACGGGGACGGGGCGCGGCTGTGGCGCTCCCCCGTGATGCGGGGTGGCGAGCCCGCCGTACCGGTGAGCGTCTCCCTCGCCGGGCAGTCCTCGATCCGGCTCGTCGTGGAGCCGGATTCACCGTTCGGCGGGGTGGCGTTGGCCGACTGGGCGGAGTCCCGGATCAGCTGCGCCTGAGGCTCCCTGTTCGGATCTCCCCGGCGGGGCGTTCCGGTCAGGGCTGGAGCGTACGCCTGGCCGGGATCACTCCGCCCGCCACCGCGCGCTGGCGCGGGGCCGCCGTGCCCGTCCAGCAGGTGCCCCGGCGGGTCACCAGGCGGCGCAGCCACAACTCCGTGGAGGCCAGGTCCGCCAGGCCGTCCAGCGGCAGCGGCTCCCCCTCGGACGCGGCGCGCAGGGCCTTGCGGACCACGCGCGCCTCGACCAGGCCCGCGTCCGCGAGCAGCGGGGCGTCGAACAGGGCCATCAGCTCGGGCAGCGCGGTGCGCAGGCCGGTGCGGGTGACCGCGGTGGAGGTGGCCTGGGAGGGCGTGCCCCAGCCGGGCGGCAGGTCCTGGATACCCGCCCCGCCGAGCACCCGGCGCAGGATCGCGGCCCGTGCGCCGGGCTGGACGCGGAGCGACTCGGGCAGGGCGCGGGCCGCCCGGACGACCTGGTTGTCGAGGAACGGGGCGTGCAGGCGCTGGCTGCGGATCTCCGCGGCCTGCTCCAGGATGCGGTGGTCGGCCGCTCCCCGGGCCAGGGCCGCGCGGGCCCGGGCCTCACCGGGGCGCTGCACGGACGCCGGGCGGATCGCAGCCTCCTGGAGACGAACCGATACTTCGGCCAGCGCCTCCCCTGTCAGCCAGCGCGCCGCGGGCCCCGGGCGCGACCAGGCGAGGGCGGCGAGCGAGGCGTCTGCGGGGGTGGCTAGGTCGGGGGCGTAGCGGTTGGCGTCGGGCAGGAGTCCGGCGGCGTACTCCAGGCCGGTGCGGTACGACGTACGGGCCAGGCGGCGGGCGGCCCGGTAGACCGTCAGCGGGACGAACAAGGAGTGCGCTGTGGGGCCTTCGGCCTTGGTGAGGGCGGCGACGGGGCGCAGGAGGTGGCGGCGGCGCCGGTCCATCAGGAGGTCGGCGAGGCGGGCCGGGTGCGCGTCCAGGACCTGCCGGGCCCCGTGCCCGACGAGGTGGTCGGCGCTGCCCGCGGAGAGGCGGCGGCGGTGGCGCTCTGCGAGGACGAGGGAGGGGGCCGGTTCGTCGGTGAGCGGGCCGGCACCCAACGAGGCGTACGGCAGGGCCTCTTCGCCCGCCGCGACGACCACGTGGTGCAGGCGCGGGTTGGCGGCGATGGCGCGGGCCCGCTCCAGCTCGTCCTCGTTGCCTCGGGTGGTGAGGTCGTTGAAGGTGACGGCGAGCAGCCGCTCCCCCGCGCCGGTGCCGTGGCCGAGGGGTGTACCGGGCAGTCCGGGCAGCCCGGCGGCGAGCAGGGCCAGGGTGGCGGAGGCGCTGCCTCCGGAGAGGTCGGCGCCGATGCCCGCCACCGGGGCGCCCCGGGCCGCGCGGCGGTCGGCGGGGCCCATGCCCGGGACCGGCCCCGGGTCCGGCGGCAGGGTTCCCGGAGCGTGGCGCGGGGCCGTGAGCCGGGCGCGTACCGCTTCGACGAGCGCGTCCCGTACGCCCTCCACCGCGTGCACCGGGTCGGCCTGGGGTGCGGCGACGGCGAGCGAGGCGACGGCTTCGTAGCCGGTGATCTCCCGCGAGCCCTCCCGCAGGATGAGCGCGTGACCGGGCGGGACCCTCTTCACGCCGACGTAGGGCGTGCCGTCGCCGAGGGCCTCGGGGGTTTCCGGGCAGGCGAGCAGGGCGGCGAGGTGCCCGATGTCGAGCTGGGCCTCGATGAGGTCGGCGAGCGGCAGGGCGGCGGTGGCGTAGGCGGTGCCGCCCGCCCAGGGGGTGTGGAAGACGGGCCGGGCTCCGGCCAGGTCGCCCGCGACGGTGATGCGGCGGCCGATCTGCACGACGGCGGTGTAACTGCCGGGCCAGGCGGTGAGATGGCGCATCGCACCGCCGCGCGCGGCGAGGAGGCCGACGCGCAGCTGCTCGTCGGTGGCCCCGCAGCAGCCGAGGACGGCGAGACGGGCGGTGGGCGCGCCTTCGGGGGTCGCGACGCCGATGACGCGGATCTCGTCGGGGCGCCAGTCGCCGACCGCCCACAGCGGATCCGGGTCTCCCCAGAGGAGTTGGGAGCCGACGGGGTGAACCGTGCGCCCCTCACCGCTGTTTCCGACGGCGCCGACGGTGCCGAAGCTCGCGGCGATACTGCTCCATCCCACCAACCAACGCATCGCCGCCTCCACAGGCTGTGGACAAACGGCGCACCTGCATGAACGAAACGCCGCTGCGGACATGCTGCCACGACAACGCCGCACGAGAGGGGGTACGGGCAGCGCACGCCGGAAGAGCATGCGCCCCTGGCAAAGGCCCGGCACGGCCCGCGTCACGACTCCGCCGCGCCTCACCGCGACTTCACTGCGACCTTCACCGCGAGCACAGCAACGGAGGCGCATGTTCCGGGAGTTGTGACCTGTCGGACCCGACGGGCGAGGCGGCAACCCGGCGCCGCCCCGGCACGCTCCCAAGGGAAGAGGACAGGCCGGCGCCGCCCGGAAACAGCGTCGATATCCGGCCATAGTCTGATCGTTGGCCAAACCCTCACCGGACCGTCGCTATTCGGCCATTCTCCTGAGACGCCACCGCGCGCGCATACCGTGCCGCGCCCCCTCGGCGCCCCCTCTCACGCACAGTCCGGGAGGTGGGCCTCACCTCCCGGACCGGTCCGCCGCCCGCGGGGAATGGAGCGGCGGTATCCCCCAGCCCACTGAGTCCAGTGCAGCGGGCCGACCCACGCAGGCCCCAGCCAAGCGCTCCGCTGCGGGCCGGGCCAGAGCGCACGGCCGGGCGCACGGCCACACACCGGGAGCACGCCGCGCCCCGGCCCGCGCACCACCACCACGACCGCCCGCACCGCCCGCACGGACAACAATCCCGCCATCCGGACGTCTGCCCCTTAACGGTAGGGATAGGGAGAACTACGCTGTGTTTACTGGTGTTCTCGACAGGGGGCATATTCCTCGGGGCTCGGCCACATGCGTGTGCAGGCGGAGTACGAGGGTTCGAACCTGGGGAGGCATCGGTACGAATGCCGCGCGCCGTCCTCGGTGACGCGGCGGCTGTCTGTGTGTCGAGGGGTGGCGCATGTCCAGGGAGCAACGCGGGCCGAACGAGAAACTCGGCACAGTTCTCGCCCTCGCGGGAATCAGTAACGCCGGGCTCGCCCGGCGGGTCAACGACCTCGGAGCACAGCGCGGTCTGACACTTCGCTACGACAAGACCTCGGTGGCCCGGTGGGTCGCCAAGGGGATGGTGCCGCAGGGCGCGGCGCCGCATCTCATCGCGGCGGCGATCGGGGCCAAACTCGGCCGGCCGGTCCCGCTGCACGAGATCGGTCTCGCCGACGCGGACCCCGCCCCGGAGGTCGGCCTCGCCTTCCCCCGGGACGTGGGCGAGGCGGTCAGATCGGCGACCGAGCTGTACCGACTGGATCTGGCCGGGCGCCGGGGCGGCGGCGGGATCTGGCAGTCGCTGGCCGGTTCGTTCGCGGTGAGCGCGTACGCGACCCCCGCCTCCCGCTGGCTGATAACCCCCGCCGATCCGTCGGTGGCCCGGGACCCGACGGCGGCACAGACAACGGCTCCCGGCGCACGCGGCGGCGCCCCCGACGCCCCGCACGGACCGGGCTCCCGCGCGCCTGGGGCCGCTCCGGACAGCCGGGGCGCACACATCCTCCACACCGGGAGCGCCCCGGCCGCGCCCGGCTCCGTTCCCGCACAGCCGGGAGTCCCCCTGCAACCGGGAGTCCCGGTACAGCCGGGGCTCCCCGTAGCGGCGGGAGTCCCCGTACAGCCCGGGGGCCCTGTGCAGCCCGGAGTCCCCGTACAGCCCGGCCCGGAGTCCGCGGACGCCTCGCCGCTGCGGGTCGGCCACAGCGATGTGACGAAGCTGCGCGAGGCGGCCCAGGACGCCCGGCGCTGGGACTCCAAGTACGGCGGCGGCGACTGGCGTTCCTCCATGGTCCCGGAGTGCTTACGCGTCGACGCGGCGCCGCTGCTCCTCGGCTCGTACACCGACGAGGTCGGCCGGGCCCTGTTCGGCGCGTCCGCCGAGCTGACGCGCCTCGCCGGGTGGATGGCCTTCGACACCGGCCAGCAGGAGGCCGCCCAGCGCTACTACATCCAGGCCCTGCGCCTGGCCCGCGCCGCCGCCGACGTCCCGCTCGGCGGCTATGTCCTCGCCTCGATGTCCCTCCAGGCGACCTACCGCGGCTTCGCCGACGAAGGGGTCGACCTCGCGCAGGCCGCCGTGGAGCGCAACCGGGGACTCGCCACCGCCCGCACGATGAGCTTCTTCCGGCTGGTGGAGGCCCGCGCCCATGCGAAGGCCGGCGACGCACCGGCCGCGGGGGCCGCGCTCAAGGGCGCCGAGAGCTGGCTGGAACGGTCCAGGGCGGGCGACTCCGACCCCTCCTGGCTCGGCTTCTACGGCTACGACCGGTTCGCCGCGGACGCCGCCGAGTGCTACCGGGACCTGAAGGCCCCACGCCAGGTCCGCCGTTTCACCGAACAGGCCCTGTCCCGGCCGACCGAGGAGTTCGTCCGCAGCCACGGACTGCGGCTCGTCGTCTCCGCAGTCGCCGAGCTGGAGTCGGGCAACCTGGACGCGGCCTGCGCGGCGGGCACCCGCGCGGTGGAGGTGGCCGGACGGATCTCCTCGGCCCGCACCACGGAGTACGTCCGCGACCTGCTGCACCGCCTCGAACCGTACGGGGACGAGCCCCGCGTCGCCGAGCTGCGGGAGCGGGCCCGACCGCTGCTGGTGGCCCAGGGCTGAGCGACCCGGGACCGAGCGGATCGGCCTGGGGCCGGCCCCAGGTCGGCCCAGGACCGAGCGGGGATGCCGGCCGGGGACCGGCCCGGGCGAAGTGTGCGCCACGCCCTGCCCACGACGGGTTTGAGCCCGTTGTCAGTGGGTCAGTGCACTATCGGGGTGGGAGGTGGCGTGATGATGACGCACGCGGCGTACGACTGCGATGTGCTGGTGATCGGCGGCGGGATCGTCGGTCTGTCGACCGCGTATGCGATCACGCGGTCCGCTCCGGGCACCCGGGTGACGGTCCTGGAGAAGGAGAGCGGCCCAGCCCGCCACCAGACCGGCCGCAACAGCGGCGTGATCCACAGCGGCATCTACTACCGCCCCGGTTCACTCAAGGCGCGGTACGCGCTCCGCGGCTCCGCCGAGCTGGCGGACTTCTGCGCGGAGCACGGCATCGCGCACGCGGTGACCGGCAAGCTGATCGTGGCCACCGAGCGCTCCGAGCTGCCCCGGCTGCACGGCCTGGTCCAGCGCGGCCGCGAACACGGACTGCCCGTGCGGGAGCTGGGCCCGGCGCAGATCGCGGAGTACGAACCGGAGGTGCGGGGCCTCGCGGCGATCCGCGTCGGCACGACGGGCGTCTGCGACTTCACTGCCGTCGCCGCGCGCTTCGCGACCGAGGTCACCGCCGCCGGCGGCCTCGTGCGGTACGGCGCGGAGGTCACCGCCATAGACCGCCGCCCCTGGGGCGTCGCGGTGCGCACCACCGAGGGCCTGGTCGTCCGGGCGCGGGTCCTGGTCAACTGCGCGGGACTCCACTGCGACCGGGTGGCCCGGCTCGCGGGCGACGACCCGGGGGTGCGGATCGTGCCGTTCCGGGGCGAGTACTACGCGCTGGCCCGCCCCGAGCTGGTGCGGGGCCTGGTCTACCCGGTGCCCGACCCGGCCTTCCCCTTCCTCGGCGTGCACCTCACCCGCGGCTTCGACGGCTCCGTCCACGTCGGCCCGAACGCCGTCCCCGCCCTCGCCCGCGAGGGGTATGCCTGGCCCGTGGTGCGCCCCGGCGAACTGCTGTCCACGCTGAGCTGGCCCGGCACCTGGCAGATCGCCCGCAGACACTGGCGCTACGGGGCGGGCGAGGTCCACCGCTCACTGTCCCGGTCCGCCTTCACCCGGGCCGTCCAGCGGCTGCTGCCCGCGGTGACCGAGGAGGACCTGCGCCCGTCACCCGCCGGAGTCCGGGCCCAGGCGGTACTGAAGGACGGCACGCTGGTCGACGACTTCCTGATCCGGGAGGCCCCGCACACCGTCCATGTGCTCAACGCCCCGTCACCGGCGGCGACGGCGTCCCTGCCCATCGGACGGGAGGTCGCGCGGCGGGCGCTGCGCCGGGCACGGGAAACGGGGTGGAAGCCGCCCGCCGTAGAATCGGGGCATTGTGTCTGAGCAGCCCCTGAACCCCGCCCCCGGTGCGCCCGCCGAAGCCACGGCCGCGACGCCCGAGCACGCGCCCGCCGTCACCGCGCCCGCGACCGGCTCCACGGCAGCCGACGTGGCAGCCACCGAGGCCGAAGCTGCGGCCGACATGGTGGCCACCGAGGCCGAAGCCGCGGCCGACGAGGTGACCGCCGACGAAGCGGCCGCGCTGCGGGAGGCCTCCTTCGAGCGGCAGCGCAGGCTCCGCCAGGAGCCCCGCTTCCCCGGCGGCCCCGCAGCCGACCCCGCCGGCTCGCACCACGAGCGCCGGATCCGCAGCTTCCAGCCGCGCCGAAGCCGGGTCACGACCGGCCAGCAGGACGCCCTGGAGCGGCTGTGGCCCAAGTGGGGCCTGGACATCGACGGCAAGCGCGTCCTCGACCTGGACGAGCTGTTCGACGGGCTGCCCGTCGTCCTGGAGATCGGCTTCGGCATGGGCGAGGCCACCGCGCAGATGGCGGCAGACGACCCGGGCACCGGCATCCTCGCCGTCGACGTCCACACCCCGGGCCAGGGCAACCTGCTGGGCCTCGCGGACAAGGCGGGCTCGACCAACGTACGGGTGGCCAACGGTGACGCGGTCATCCTGCTGCGCGAGATGCTGGCCCCCGAGTGCCTCGACGGCCTGCGGGTCTACTTCCCCGACCCGTGGCCCAAGGCCCGGCACCACAAGCGGCGGCTGATCCAGCCCGCGTTCCTGGATCTGGTCGCCCCCCGGCTGAAGCCCGGCGCGATCGTCCACTGCGCGACGGACTGGGAGCCGTACGCCGAGCAGATGCTGGAGGTGCTCACCGCGCACCCCCGCTTCGAGAACACCGCGGCGGACGGCGGATACGCCCCGCGCCCGGCGTTCCGGCCGCTCACCCGCTTCGAGGGGCAGGGCCTGGACAAGGGGCACGTCGTCCACGACCTGCTGTTCGCCCGCATCTGACGCACACCGCCCACGTTGGCCATGTGGCCACGTCCTGGCCGGATGCGCCATCGCCGGGTGTCAGTGCCCCTCGTTAGGGTCGAATGGTGTCCGATCCTTCCGTGCAGCATCAGCAGACACGGCCGGCCGTTCCGGTCCTCCACGAGCAGCGGCTCGACGAGGTGCTGGGCGCCGTGCCGGAGCGTGGCCAGTGGCGATACCGGCCCCGCCGCGTCGGCATGGTGTGGCGCAGCAAGGCGTTCCGCGCCGGGGCCGTGATCCTGGCGCTCGTGCTGTGCGGGCTGGTGATCCTGGCCCTGGTCCGGGAGCAGACCGGCCCGGAAGGCTTCCTCGTCGGTCTCGGCCTGGCGGTGCTCCCGGTCCCCCTCCTGATGGCGGCGTTCCGCTGGCTGGACCGGGTCGAGCCCGGCCCCTGGCGGAATCTGCTCTTCTCCTTCGCCTGGGGCGCGTGCGCCGCCGCACTCGTCGCGATCATCGCCAACTCGTTCGCGACACGCTGGATAGCCACCGCGACGGCCGACCCGGCGAGCGCCGACACCCTGGGGGCGACGGTGATCGCCCCCATCGTCGAGGAGAGCGCGAAGGCGGCGGCCGTGCTGCTCATCTTCGTGTTCCGCAGACGGGAGTTCAGCGGGGTGGTGGACGGGATCGTGGTCGCCGGGTTCACCGCGACGGGCTTCGCGTTCACCGAGAACATCCTCTATCTGGGCAACGCCTTCGGCGAGGACCAGCTCCAGGGCAGTTCGGGGTTCGCCTCGGTGACGGTGGGGACGTTCTTCGTACGGATCGTGATGTCGCCGTTCGCGCACCCCCTGTTCACCGTCCTCACCGGCCTCGGCTTCGGCTTCGCGGCCGTGAGCGCCCGCCGCCACCGGGTCCGCCGGATCGCCCTGCCGCTGCTCGGCCTGCTTCTGGCGATGGGCCTGCACGCCCTGTGGAACGGCTCGGCGTCCTTCGGCCCGTACGGCTTCTACGCGGTGTACGGAATCGTCATGGTCCCGGCGTTCGGCCTGGTGACCTGGCTGGCGATCCATTCGCGCCAGCGGGAGCTGCGTACGCTCGCGGCCGAACTGCCCGCATACGTGGCGGCGGGCTGGCTCACCCCCGCCGAACCGCACGCGCTCTCCTCGATGCGGGCCCGCGGCATCGCCCGCGACCTGGCCCGCCACTGGCAGCGGGACCGGCTCCGGGGCCGGGCGGCGGCCCGCGCGGTCGCGGAGTACGAGTCGTTCGCGACGTCTCTGGCGGGCCTGCGCCGCCGGGCCCGGCACGGCGCGGCGGGCCCCGACTTCGCCGCACGGGAACGGGAGCTGCTGCACCACCTCTGGCAGCGCCGTGACATCGCGGCACCGGCCCTCACCGAGGCCGCCCGCCTGACGACCCGCCCGCAGTACGCATACAGACACGCGCCCGGCCACGGCTACGCGCCCGGGCACGGCTACGCGCCCGGATACGGGCATGGGCACGGATACACGTACGGGCCCGGGCAGGGGCACGGCTACGCGTACGCACACGCCTACGGGCCCGGGTACGGAAACGAGTACCGGCAGCCCTGACGTCGGGGGGGTGTGCGTCAGGGCTGCCGGGGTTCCGGGGTGAGGAGGAGGCTCAGACGGAGAGGCCCTTGCTGTTCAGCCAGGCCATCGGGTCCATCGCCGAGCCGCCCGCCGTACGAACCTCCAGGTGGAGGTGGACACCGGTCACGTTGCCGGTCGCACCCATGCGGCCGATGGTGTCGCCGGTGGTGACCTTCTGGCCGGCCGAGACGTCGATCGAGGACTGGTGGGCGTACCAGATCTCGGTGCCGTCCTCCAGTTCGAGCACCGTGCGGTAGCCGTACGAACCGGACCAGCCGGCCGACTTGATCGTGCCGCTGTGCACGGCCTTGAGCGGCGTGCCGGTCGCCCCGGCGAGGTCGAGGCCGGTGTGCTGACCGGAGGACCAGAGCGCGCCGGACTGGCCGTAGGTCGAGGTGACCGTGTACGAGGAGGTGGGCAGGGAGTAGCTGGCGGCGAGCTTGGCGAGGCGCTCGGCCTCCGCCTTCTTCTTCGCCGCTTCCTCCGCCGCCTTCTTCTCGGCGGCGGCCTTGGCCTCGGCCTCGTCCTGCTGCTTCTTCGCCTCGGCGGCCGCCTTCTCTGCCGCGGCCTTCTCGGCGGCGGCCTTGGCCTCGGCATCCGCGCTGGCCTGCTGCTGCTCGGCCTGCTGGAGGATCCGGGCGCGCAGGGCCTCGCCCGCGTCGGTGGCGCCCTGCTCGGCCTCGGCGCTGGTGAGCCCCGCGGAGGTGAGCGGCGCGGCCGCGGCGACCGGGGCGGCCTCCACGTCGTCCGACATGAAGGACCCGACGCCGGGAAGGGACTTGGCGTCGGGAAGGTTGTCCGCGATGGAATCGGGAAGAGAGATGGAGACGGGTGCCTTGTCCTGAGCGGTGGCCATGCCCCCCGCTCCGACGGCCGCTATGACGCCGACCCCGAGGACGGTGGAGCTACGGGCCAGACCACGCTGCTTGGCTACGCGGTGCCTGCCGCGCACGGGCCGGATGGACTCCTCGGTGGGATTCCACTCCCCCACGGACCGCTCCGCGCCACCGAAGGTGTCGGCACTGAAGGGTGACGGGGCCTCAGGGGCAGGCTTGTTGGACGCCACGTGGGCGCACTCCTTTCCTTCCTTCTCGCCTACCGGGTTAGCTGACGGGTTCGGAGCAGGAAGGTCTCCTACGGGCCCCTCCGTCTCTCACGAGACGCAGGCGTCCGATTCACCCCATGTAGGTGGTTCCCCGGTTCCCTTGCGGGATTCGGCGCTCGCGCGCGGCGCCGTCCTGACGACGGCTGGGACGACCGCGCTGCGTTATCGAACGTTAATAGACACACGGTCCCGATTCCAAGCTGTTCCTGCTAATCATTAACGAACTCGACGGGGACTTACAGGGCAGAAGTGGGCTAAATCAGGCGACTTGACCGCGCCTCAGCCACACCCCTCTTTCTGACGTTGCGTCAAATGTTATGCGGAGCGACGCGCTTCAGTTACGTACCGTGTCATCGCCCCGCCCCACGATCTTCACCGTCGTCCGCCGCTCCGGCTGCCCCTCCGCCGGCCGGCCCACCGCGAGCAGCGCCATGTCGTCCGTGGTCCGCCCCCCGGTGTGCAGCCGTACGTCGTCGGTGAGCGCCGACAGCAGCTCCTCGGGACCGGGGAAGATCCGGCCGCGCAGCCGGGCCGCGGGATCGTAGAAGACCCCGTTCGCGTCCCGGGCCTCGGACAGGCCGTCGGTGAAGGCGAGGAGGGTGGCGCCGGCGGGCATCGCCCACTCGTCGGACCGGTCCGGCCACACCCCCAGGTCCATCCCCAGCGGCAGCGCGGGCACGGAGGGCGCGAGCACCTCCAGGGCGCCGTCCGCGTGCAGCAGGACCGGCTCGGGATGCCCCCGGTTGACCAGCCGCACGGTGGCCGAACCGGGCGGGATCTCGGCCAGTACCGCGGTGATGAACCCCTCCATGGCATCCAGCCCGTACCGGCGCGTCCCCTCCCGCGCCAGCGCCCGCTCCAGCCGCTGGGCGACGCCCTCCAGGGACCGCTCCTGCTCGGCGGCCTCCCGGAACGCCCCGATGATCACCGCCACCGTCTCGACGGCACCCAGCCCCTTGCCGCGCACGTCGCCGACGACCAGACGGACGCCGTACGGGGTGTCCGCGACGGCGAACAGGTCACCGCCCACGAACTCGTCCGCCTGGGCCGCCTCGTACCGCGCGGCCACCTGGAGCCCGCCGATCCGCTCGGCCGGTGTCGGCAGGACGGCGCGCATCGCGGTCTCCGCGATGACCCGTGCCGAGGCCAGCTGCTCGTTGCTGCGCCGTACGACCCCGTTGATGACCAGGGCGAGCACCGCGGCGGTCAGCACGGTGATGGTCTCGATGACCGGGACCACCTGGGTGGACGTCCCGTCGGAGAGCCGCATCGCGATGACGGACAGGAGCGAGGCGATGCCGGTACGGACGGTCCGGGACCGGGAGAAGAACGGCGCGGCGATCAGGGGCGCCGCCACGAACAGGGGAACGGCGGTGAAGTTGGGCGGAGCCAACGAGTCGAACAGCAGCCCGCCGACGATCAGGAGCGCGGGCAGCAGCCGGACGAACCGCCGGGTGCCCCTGCCACCGGGCGTCACCGCCCCGTCCGGGGACCCGAGCACGGCGCGGCTCAGACCACCGGCGCTCCCGGCCACGCGCCCACGCCGCTCCTCGGCCAACCCCACCTGTGCACTCCTGCCCGGTCCACCCACGGCTGCGGACGGTACCGCGCCCCGTCCAGGCTTCCCGGAGCCGCGCCGGGCGGCGACTCCTCATCGGCCAAATAGGGGGAAGCCGGACGAGGACCGGCCATCGGTGACCGATACGGCCGACGGCCGGCCAGGCGGTCCAAGCCCACTCAGCCGTCCCAGGCCGCCCCCAGCCGTCCCAGGCCGCCCCCAGTCGGCCCAGTCGACCCAGCCCGCTCAGCCAGCCCGGCCCGCCCAGCCCCCTCCCGGCCGGCTCAGCCCGCCCAGGGCGCTTGGCCCGCCCCGTCGGCTCAGTCGGAGAGCGAGTGCTCCGCGTAGACGGTCAGCGCGTCCCGTACGAGGGTGACGGTGTCATCCGCGTGGCGGTCGTAGTTCTGCGCGAAGCGCGGATCGGCGACGTACATCTCGGCGAGCCCGATCACGTACGAACGGCTCGGCTCCCTCGTCGTCGCCAGCCAGGCGCAGTGCCGCCGCGCGATGTCCTGCGCCTCCTCGCTGTCCGGGGCGAGCCCGGCCTCCTTGGCCCGCCCCCAGTCGCGCGCGATGGCCTCCTGCTCGTCCTGGAACGCCTTCTTCTCCGCCGCCCCGAGCGAACGCCACCACCGGTCGCCCTCCTCGTACGCCTTCCGGCCCCAGCGCTCGGTCACCTCCTGCTCGTGGACGGTGTGGTCGAACCCGTCGAACACTTCATCAGCCATGAGTTCCATCCCCTCCCGGGTCTTGTGGAGAGTGGTCCGCACCGAGGCGATCTGCCGCCCGATGCGCGCCTGCTCCTGTTCGAGCAGCCGCAGATGCGCCCGCAGCGCCACCGCCGTGTCCCGCTGCCCCTCCAGTACGTCCTTGATGGCGGGCAACGACAGCCCGAGCTCCCGCAGCAGCAGAATGCGCTGCAACCGGACGAGGGCGTCCTGGTCGTAGTAGCGGTAGCCGTTGCTCCCGACCCGGCTCGGCGTGAGGAGACCGAGGTCTCCGTAGTGCCGGAGCGTGCGGCTCGTGGTGCCGGCTTTTCTGGCGATTTCCTGGATGGACCACTTCATGCCGGAAACGCTAGATCTTTACGCTGCGTCAAGGTCAAGCGTCCCGGGCCGGGCGGTTCGGTGCCGTTCCCCGGAAACGACTCAGGCCCGGCACGCTGTGCGCGTGCCGGGCCTGGATCTTCAGTAGCGGGGACAGGATTTGAACCTGCGACCTCTGGGTTATGAGCCCAGCGAGCTACCGAGCTGCTCCACCCCGCGTCGGTAAACACCACTCTACGGCATACGGGGAGCGCACTCGACCACCTGCCGCTGCTGCCTGCCTCCGCCGGGCGACCGGCTCCACTCCTCGGCACACAGCAGAAGGATCGCCGCGAAGGGCACGTCCAGGGCTTCCGGGCAGCATGGGCCGCCTCTTCCAACTGCGAGCCATGCGGGGGCGGTACGAGGCATCGTCCGCCTACAGGAGACCCCGCCCGGAGGCACTCCAGGGGCGGGGTCCGAAAGGTAGGCCGTGTGGGACTCGAACCCACAACCAACGGATTAAAAGTCCTGGCCGGGTCCGACCGGGTGCTGCCGGGTGATGCCGTCCTGTCCTGGGATGCCTGGTCGGACGAGATGAGCGGCGTTGAGCGATCCGGCCGAAACCGGGCTGTGCCGGAACATCCGCTCACGCATCGCTCACGCACGGACGGCGTTACGCCCCATCGTCGACGTTGATCCTGCTAGGAACCCCATCGGATGAATCCAGCGTGTGGAGTCCGGCAATTCCACCGATCACGCCGGTATCGTCAGCCGCAACCGGTCCGCGGAGGCCCGGAGGACGTAGCGGGTCGCCCGGGTTTCCTGGCTCGTCCAGGGTGCGGCGCGCCCACTCCGCTACTCCCTGACGTGCCTCCCCGATGTGCGAACACGGACGCGATCCCCCGCTGACCCGGCAGCGACGAAGGACATCGCGCTATGCCCCACACCACGGCCAAGGCCGCCTCGCTCATCCGCGCCGGATTCACGGGAGAGGTTCCAGCCACTGCTCGCCCGGGAATCGATCGATCCGGCGGGCTGGGCCTGGACCACTGCACCCCGGAACAGACCGAACTACGCGCTCTGTTGGCTCTTGCCTGCTTCAACCAAGGAACGCTGACCGCGCCTCGACTGCGCTGGCGGGTCGGGCAAATCGGCGCGTACGGGCCGGTCATCTCCCCACGATTCGATCACCTCGTGCTGATCGTCAATGCCTGCGACAACGTCGCCCTCCGCCTCGTCGGCAGTCCGACCGACCCCCACATCCCAGGAATGAGGGTCGAGGAGCGCCTGGGCTACCACTTGTGGCGCCTACGGCACTTGCCCAGTGGTGCTCAGATGTACGTCTCCGAGCGAGACACCCTCTCGGCCGGCCGGGGCCGCGCACGGCGCCTGCCGAATCTGCGCCGACGTCTCGGCGTGGAGGAGCCGCTCACCTCCGACGAGTACGACAAGCTCGCCGCCGTACCCGAGATCATTCCCTCCATGAAGCGGCTCTTGGCCGGCATCTGGGTGCGCATGTCCTTGCGAGATCCAGACGGCTCCTTCGACCTGGGGGGATGGTTCATGGACCCGCTCGACCGCCCCACCGAACGAGCCCGTTGGTCGCCCGCTGGCCGGCTGTGGGGGCACGAGGGCCGGTGGGACCTCGAATGGCGGGGCTACCCCTTCCCTGCCGACCTGACCGCAGCTCTCACCCACCCCGCCGCCGGCATCAAAGGCGTGACGGTGGACCGCACGTCGTCCCACAGCTGGCTCATCCGGCTCGAAGAGGCCGAGCTGTATCTGCACGACGAAGAGCTATGAGCTTGGGAGTCACCGCCACCCATGCCGCCTGCGCTGCTTCTGACCTGCGGATACACCTCATTACCCAGCCTATGGTGAGGCGCCGTCTACACCCGTGGCGAGCGTTGTTCACCGTTCGGTGGGACACGGGTGGAGCACACCCGAACGAGGTCGCTGTGCACGTCGGACGGGGTCATCCAATGGGTCCTAGACAGCCCCCGGGAGGGTGCTCGGTGGGGCTTACCGGAGGCCAGTTCCAGGAGCCCTCGTGGACCTCGCGGGCCTCGGGGCGATGGGGCCGACGACCGGGAGGTCGCACTGGCCGGCCCTGAAGACATTGCGGAAGGGGAGGGTCATGATGTGGGGTTTGTCGTTGGTGCCGATCACGGCCAGCAGCTCGTCCCTGCCGAGTGCGTGCCCGACGCGGCCGCCCGAATCTCGACGACACCTTCCTGGCTGACCTTCTCGACGAACGCCTCGCCACTGATGACCTCGCAGCCCGGAAACAACGAAGCCCCAGGGCGGCTGACCTGGGGCTTCGTTCAAGAGCGGATGACGGGAATCGAGCCGGCTGTCCTAGCAAGGCCCTTGCTCCGCGCCGTGCCTGTTCTCCGCGTCGTCAAGGGTGTTCGCCGGGTGCTGCCTTGTGTTGCGACGCAACCGCTTCCGCAGCAGAGCGCCCGCGGCCACCACAGCCATGGCTGCGAGTGACCCCAACGCTTCGGCGATCGCACCTTCACTGACTGCGGTCCAGGAAACCCCCAACACAGCAACTCCTTCAGATCGTTCGACGTATCCGTCCCAGCGTGTGCCGTCCGGGGGCTCCCAAGACGCTGATGGACGGCGCCTGGCAACGTCGGACAGAATCGGACGGATTCTGACGGCGAGGGACACGGGGGGCGAGCGTGGCGCGTTTGAAGAGGCCGGACCTTCCCTACGGCCCGCTCCGTGACCTCAACCACGCTCTGCACGACCTGCACCAGCGCGCCGGGCTACCTCCGGTTCGCGACCTCGCCAGAAGCGTCGGTGCCGGGGTGGCCAGCAGAAGCCGCATCCACGACGCGTTTACTGACAGTCGGCTTCCGTCGTGGGGTCTCGTGCAGCTGCTGGCTCGTGCACTTGCGCAGACGGTGCCAGCCGGTGACATCGCCAGGGAGGAGAAAGACCTTCACGCCCTGTGGCTGATGGCCTCGGGTGCGGCCCACATCGATCACCCGATTGAAGAACCCACGGATCCAGAACTCGCCGTAGGGGCACGTGCCATTCTCGCCATGAGGGTTGAGTGGGAGAGTCCAACTATGGTGGAGATTGGCGAGCGCCGTCTTCTTCGCCGGCACGTGACCAGCGCTCTCCAGGACATCGGCTACCAAGATGCTGCTATTTATCGGCACGATGGCAGTGCTGGCAGCACAGTCGCCTTGGCCCCCACCAGGGAGCGTCCGTCCCTCACGGCAGCGACGTTCTTGGCGTCAGTGGACTTCGAGCATCGCAGGCGAACCGAAAAGATGCGATTTATGGCTCACCTCACACATTCTGTGGGTAGTTCGACGCAAGCCGGAGTGGAGGTTGAGCAGGCCGTCGCAGAGCTCGAGTCCTTCTGCGCCTCGCCACTTATCGAGCCGCACTGGCCTAAGGGGGCAGAGATGCCTATGCATAGTCGCGACCGTCCAGTCTCCGCCATTGTGCACGGCATGGACGCTGACCAAATCGGCAGCTTCTGGGGTGGATGGGAATTGGTGCAGGTCGCTCTGCGCCCCGGCTTTAGCTCCGTCAACTTCTGGTTGCGAGAGCATGCAGAGACGCCCTTCTAGCAGGCGGACACAGAGGGACTGAGCGTTGCTGGGAGTCTTCACCAACCCGACCCACGGAGTCTCGGCTCCAACTTTTCAGCCGTATGGCATGGGGCTTCAAATAGGCCATGCGAGGCTGGCGGCCTAGACGTAGCTGGGGACGCTCTCGTAGTACCGGTAGTGGTCTGCATCGTAGGCGTCGTGACCCCGGTTGACCTTTCTGAAGGTGATCTCGAAGTTGTCGTATTGTCCGTCATCAAAGGAGACGCCATCGTCGCCAAGCCGCTGGCGCAACGTGTACTCATTCATCGGCGGCTCGATCTCCTCGCGCCGCCAACTTCGGTATCCGTGCAAGTAGTCGAGGTACCAGACGAACCCGCCATGCTTGTCGTCGTAAAATACACCTCGGGGGCGAATTTCATGACCAACGGGCAATGCGATCGAGGCGACTCTGTCCAGACGTTCGTCGATCCATTTGAGTGGGAATCCAACTGCGCTTCCGTGTCGGTTGGCGACACGGAGGTAGAAGCCGCGGGTGATTCCGATGAAACGGTTAGGCTCGCTGGTGGCGAAAACTTTCCACCCGCTGGCTTCGGCGCTCACCGGGAAGAACCGCTGGGCCACCGCCCAACCTCGGGGAGTAGCAAGCATGCGTTCGAGTTCCACTCCATCCCACACGTGGGTGTGCACGCCCTTGGTTCGCTCGATCGATTCCAGTCTGGACACCAGGGCGCTTGAGGGTTGGGTGGAGCAGACGAGGAGGAAGCCGTCGGCGTCGTGCTGTGCAACGGCGTCCACGATGCCGCCGATACTGCCTACGTCTTCACCGTTGACCGAGCGCCCTGCACCATCCTTGGCATGCGCCATGTGCTTGCACGAGATCACCCATTTCCGCGTCTTCGCTCCCAGCAGGGCGTCCCCTGGTTCTTCCAAAAGAAGGTCACGTCCGCCGTCTGCTCCCCGGCCGGACCACTTGGCCCTGTAGCCGAGAGCCAGTGCCAGTTCTCGGACTAGTTGCTCCAGGCCCTCGCCGTCCGGCGCCAACTCGTGAAAGTCGAGCATGGTGATCCCTGTCAGTGAAGTGCGGTTTCGGTCCGCGTGGTGCATGCGCCCCGCAGGGTCGGTTGACCTTCAGGTGATGCCGGGCCGATTGACTGAAGAACAGGCTTATCACCCGCTACTGACAGAGCTGACACCGAGATCACCTTGAGATGCGCGCTGCCTGCTCGCGGAGTTCCTGGGCTTCTGGAACTCCGGTGTACCGGCGTAGGCGGACACGCATGTCCTGGAGGGCGGCCTGGACCTTGACCGAGCGGATGCCGTCGGCGTAGTCGAGGAAGTCGCGCCAGGTGGCCATGGCTCCTTCGACGTCGCCTTGGCGCAGGCGCACGCCGCCGAGGTCGGCGAGGACGATGGCTCGCGTGCGGCGGCGGTCGAGGCCGTGGATGTCGAGGGCGAGGTGGAGGTGTTCCTCGGCGGCGTCGAGGTCGCCGAGGCGGGCGAGGATCATGCCGGACTCGTGGGCCCAGCGGCCGGGGGAGTAGTGGGCGGCCCAGGAGTCGTCTGCTGCGGCGGTCGGCTTGCCGATGGCGGTCTCGGACAGGGCGAGGTGCTTGGTGGCCATGCGGCGGTCGTCGTCTTGGGCGGCGGCGTTGGCGAGGGTGGCCTCGTAATAGGCGACGGCTCTCGGGTTGTCGAGCTGGTGACCGTACTCCACGCAGGCTTCGCCGAGCTGGACGGCTTCGGCGCGATAGCCGAGGTCGACGCACTGGACGGCGAGGCCGCGGAGAGCTGTTGCTGATAGTTCCGGATCGCCGGCCTCGGCGGCCAGGCGGAAGGAGTGGGCGTAGTAGCGCTGGGCGAGTCCGCGCAGTTCGGGGGTGTCGCCTTCGTCCTGTGCCATCCAGCCGGCGAGGTGGACGAGCTGGGAGGTCGCGGCGAAAGGGTCGCGGCCGGTGGCTTCGGTGAAGTGGCCCTCCAGCCAAGGAGCGACGTCCTGGGTTAGGTAGCGGACGGCCAGGTGGCGGGCGTGCCCGCCACCGAGTTCGGAGGCGGAGTCGCCGAGTGCCTTGACGGTCAACCACCTCGGCCAAGACCCCGACGCCCACGCCCTCCTCGCCGCCTTCGAACGCGCGGGCAGCCCTGGGATCGCGGTGAACGCCGACCTGACCGATCCGGGCTCCGTTCGGGCCATGGCCGACCTCGTCCGCGCCGAGATCGGCCCCGTCGACATCCTGGTGAACAACGCCGGTTCCTACCCCCGCGCCGCCTGGCAGGACACCGACGAGACCGCCTGGAACTACTCCCTCGACGTGAACCTCACCGCCCACTACCGCACCTGCCACGCATTCACCCCCGGCATGATCGAACGCCGCTGGGGCCGGATCGTGAACATCGGCAGCATCAACGCCCGCGCCGGCCGAACGAACCTCGTCGCATATAGCACCGCGAAGGCCGGGCTGCTGGGACTGACCCGCTCCCTCACCCGCGAACTGGGTCCGTTCGGGATCTGCGTCAACACCGTCATGCCCGGCGCCATCCAGGTAGATGCCGAGAACGCCCTCCCCGCCCGGCACCGTGCGCGGCCGAAGGACCAGATCAAGCGCCAGTGCGTCCCGCGCCGTGGCCGCCCCGAGGACGTCGTCGCCCTGGTGGCGTTTCTCGTAGGCCCCTCCGCCTCGTTCCTCACGGGGCAGTCCGTCCACGTCGATGGTGGCTGGCTGCTCCACTGAGAACGTCAACAAGCAAGGAGACCCAACGAAATGATCGAACGAGTCCGTGCCGTCCTCGTCACCCCCGACCACACGATGCTTGTCATCCGCCGCACCAGGCCCGGCATCCCCGAGTACTGGGTCCTGCCCGGCGGTGGCGTCGAGCCCACCGATGAGTCACGCGAGGCCGCCCTCCACCGCGAGATCCACGAGGAGATCGCGGGAAAGGCCGACATTATCCGTCTGCTCCACACGATGGAGTCCGACGACGAGCGTCAGCTCTTCTACCTCGCCCGCATCGCGACCTGGTCCTTCGACGACCGCACCGGTCCCGAGTTCAGCGCCGAAGGCCGTGGTGAGTACGCGCTGGAGGAGATCCCGCTGACCCTGGCGGGTCTCGACGGTATCGACCTCAAGCCCGAGGACATCGTCTACGTCCTACGAGGAGCCATCAGGGCCGGAAGCCTCGGAGTCGAGACATCGCTCTGAACCTCCGAGTGCGTCAGCAGGTCATCAGGGCCGACTCCGAGATGAGTCGGCCCTGATGACATCGCTACGTGTTGTTGGCTTGGCGCTGGAGACTCTTGACACCAGCATCGGGAAACGACCGTGCCCCACGGCTACTCAGGTCGAACAGCGCTGCTACTGGACCAGCCGGAGCACCGGCCTCTGTTCCTGCACGCCCAGCAGGTCCTGCACCCTCCCGCTTGTCCACGCCAGCTCATGAGCCAGTTGGGAAACCGATAGGCCCGCTTCCTTCGCAGCCAGCTCGAAGGCTTGCCGAAGCAGCGAAGGCCGTTCACCGGGGAAGTTCGAGACGGATTCGGCAGTGAAGCCCGGCTGGCCGTCGAGAGCGCGTAGACGCTGATACGTCCGGCTGGCAGTCGCGTCGGAGATCAGCCCCAGCTCGCGGCATCGGTAGACAAGCGAGTGGAGGGAGACTCCCCAGACGCCCCTTAGCTCGGCCAGGCGTGCAAGATCCATTCGCCCCGGCAGGAACGGCAGGATGCTGTCCTGGGGGGTCAGGAACTCGGCGGCGAAGGCATCCGCCTCCTTCTCCTGACGGCTGTCACCGGTGGCATCGGCGTGAAGCACAAGGTGGCCCAGCTCATGGGCAGCCGTGAACCGGTGCCGGTAGATGTCGTCGGCCCGGGCGGCGGTCAGAACGACGAGCGGCCGGGCTGCCCGGGTGGAGAAGGCGTCCACGCTCGCGGCAGAGGGATCGCTGGCAGGCGGCATGACCACCACGATCCCGTGGGACTCCATCCGCCTCACCAGATGCGTGACAGGGCCGTCGCCGAGGCCCCAGCGCCTACGGAGTTCACGGGCAGCGGAAGCGGGGTCGGTAGACGGCGTCGAGGCGGAGTGCGGCGTTGCGGGCCATCGCCGCCTGAGCGTACGGGGTGGGCGGGTGGCGTTGGCAAAGGCGGCGGATGCGCCATGCAAGGGTGCGGGCGAGGCTGGCCAGCTCCTTCGCAACAGGCCCAGAATCGTTAACTCCGGTTGCCCGGATGAGCAGAAATGCTCTGAACGGTACGGATAGGGCGCGTATCCTCCGTAGATCGCAGTATGTGATCAGGGGAGGGGACTCTGATGGCCGTTCATGCCGCCGCAGATGAAGGCGAAGACGACGAGACACCCGACACCGGCAACGAAGCCGAGCTGGCTTCGACGGGTCCTGACGCGGCAGCGGCCGCCGTCGCAAAGATCATCGATACCAGCAGGATCTACGGCGACCTCTTCCGCCAGCTGCAGGTGGGCCCGGCGTTCCAGGCCGCGAAATGGCTGCAGAGCCAGGACCTGCTGGGTACCAGGAAGCTCCTAGCCGACGCTCAGAAGAACATGTTTCCCAGCGCTCTTGCGGGATATGTCGCAGGGCTACGCTCGATAGACCAGCTGGCGGGGAGGGAACATCTCAAGTACCTAAAGGCAACGGCCGCGCTCAGCGAGTCGGCTGTCGGACCGGGCACTCTGTCTGCATGGCGGACGTCTCTGCAGATCGAGAGCGTCATGGGCGAAATCATCAAGGGCCCCGTCTTCAAGGTGCCGATGCCCCAAGTGTGGGCGACGCAGGAGTTCCGCAAGAGCCTCGGTCTTACAGTCCACCGCCAGGTGTATATGACGGACTGGCTGGCTCGAATGGACTCCGGCCGCGGCCTGCTGTCGGAAATCAGCAGCCGCCCTCTGGCGTTGTACCGGGACTACGTCGGCAGCCTCGGAGATAGTCCAACGCGCTTTGAGCTCGACTCCTCCCTGCACACTGGTCTGGGAGTGAACGGATTGCTGGGAGCAGACGCGCTCAGCTCTGAGACCGTTCTGAGCGATGCCGACCTAGAGGTAGAAGTCGCCGACCGTGTCGACGATCTGCTCTCCCCTCAACAGGCTGGGCGTCTTGATGTGCTGGAAGACCTTCGCAGGGCGCTGACGTCCATCGATACGAAGGTCGTGGAGATGCTTGAGGGTGGGTGGCACGTCGTCCGCCAGGCCCCGCCAGCCGCCGCCGAAATGGCGGCCCAGTGCGCTGTGGAATCCATCGACAGGGCTATCCGTGCAGCTGCCCCGGACAGCGAGGTTGAGAAATGGTTGCCTACGTCGGGGCGTCCTGAGAAGGAATGGCGGTCGTCCAACGGCCGGCTCACTCGTGCGGTCCGGATCCGCTACATCATGCGTGGGTACAAGGAAGAAGCGAAGATGACGTGCACCCTGGTGGACAACATCATCGCCCTGCAAACGCAGGCAACTGGGCGCGCCCAGGCCATCAAACACGCTTCGGCGGGCGACTTGTCCATGGCGCGCTGTTTGCTCGGGACAGCAGAGCACATCCTGACGGTGCTCTTCGTCATCGAGAGGGACTAGATTCAGTTCGGGATCCTTCGCACGTGCATCCGCGAAGGATCACATCAGGCAGCGCTGAACTTCTACCAGCGGAGCCCATCCACAAAGTCTCGACGTCTCCGGCGCAGACCGTAGGGGAGGCGCCAGCCTCGAGCATCCGCTCACGCAGAACCCCGGAAGCGCCGGAGCGCCCCGACCGGTCAACCCGATCGGGGCGCTCCAACGCAGGTCAGAGGGGTTCCCCTGCCCTGCTGTCGGTAGGCCGTGTGGGACTCGAACCCACAACCAACGGATTAAAAGTCCTGGCTGGGGGCTGGTGGTTGATGCCGGGTGACGTCGCCCTGTCCGGGGACCCCTGGTCGAACGGGGTGAGCGGTGTTGAGCGATCCGGCCGAATCCGGGCTGTGCCGGAACGTCCGCTCACGGCTCGCGCACGCACCATGAGCCGTTGAGCAGCCGCCCCCCTCGGGGGAACATACCGCCACCCCCTCAGCCCGATTCAGCGGCTGACCACGGCTTTTGTACACGCACTACCGGCTGGTCATGAACATGGACATAGCTAGGACGGCACCCCCAAGAGCAACTGCCCCCAGACGCAGCTTCCAGGTGACGGCATTGTTGATTGCTCGCTGAGCCACGGCCCAATGTCGATACAGCAAGTAGCCCGCTACATCGAGGAGAAGAGCGACACCACCCGCCAGCCAGATGTACACCACAATGTCGTGGTCAGGTCCCGCGAGCCTTGAGAAGAGTTCCTCATCAAGAACTGACTGCGTCCACCATGCCACCATTGGGCAGAACGCCCATGCCAGCATGATTGCCGCCCAAATCTGCGAGGGAATCGACGGCCGGGAGGGCACCGAAGCAAAAGTGGCACCAACCACATTCTGAGTTCCGCCGAACACGGCAGGACCGAAGAAGACATTGTGGTGGACCTCTGGCTCTTCAGGATCCTGGCTCACGTTCCACCGCCCATGTTGACGATCTGGGTACCGCCCATCTGGGTGGGTCCGTAAAACTGGTTGTCATAGATGTTCAGCCCAGAATGAGGCTGCGAGGCCCTCAGGGCATCCCGAAGCTGCCGCAACAGGTGCTCATCGGACGCTGCGAGGCGGTAGACATACTCGTGCACGGCGCTACGCAATGCCACTGGGTCCGCCACACGAAGGCGATCGAGATCTTCGATCCGTACACCTTCATCGTTTCGTGAACGGTTCAAGATCGCGCTCAATCGTGGCCGAGCAGACGTGTAGGCATCGCTGACAAGCAGCCCCGTAAGCGCCGTGGTGACGCTCTCAGCCACAAGACCCCAGTCTGTCATGCATCCCCCTGTCTCTCCGTGTACGTCAAGATTACGGAGGGCGATACGCGCTGTCAGAAGAATCGCTGAACAGCACCGATCCCCTCCGCGTTCTCCCTACGGTCGCCTCACAGGCTGCGAGGTCCACCCAGAGGCTGCACTTCGAACGAGAGCATTGGCTTGCTTTCTGCGGACTGTATGAACCCACTGGGTGGCGGACCCTGTGTGCAGTCGCATCGCCGCGCGATAGCGTCGCCCAGGAGACCAACTGCGGAAGGGGTCAAGCGCCGGATGTCACACAACACGGAGGCGTCCCAGACGGATAAGCAGCACGGCCTGATCCTCGACTTCGCCGGAGTGCTCACCGCCAGCCCCGTCGACGTCCACCGCGCTTGGTGCGTCTCCGAAGGGCTGGCGCCTGGAGCGTGGCGCAGAACTCTCAACGATCACCCTGAAGGCCGTCGTCTCTACACGGCGTTGGAGATCGGCGAGATAGGGCAAGCCGAGTGGAACCAGAGCACGGCCTCGCTTCTCGGTGAGCACATCGATCCCGTGAACCTTATGGGGCGGGCCTGGGCCAAGGTGCCTGTGGCTAGTCGGATGGTGGCGCTTGCCCGCGCCGCGCGGGCGGCCGGTCATCGGCTCGCGTTGCTCTCCAACAGCTTCGGCCTCGATCCGTTCAACCCGTACGAACACGTCGGCATCTGGGACTTGTTCGACGTACACGTGGTGTCCGAGCTCGTGGGGCTGGCCAAGCCCGACCCCGCCATCTATGAGCTCGCTCTCGAACTCATCGACGTCCCAGCCGAGCAGTGCGTCTTCGTGGATGATCACGCGGTCAACCTCCCGCCGGCTGCCGAGCTGGGCATCACCACCGTCCACGCGACCGACGAGGACATCTCGGTGGCCGAGCTGGAGGCGCTCCTCGGCGTAACGGCGACGACCGTGACATAGGGCCAACTACTGTCCGGTCAAAGCCTGTCGGCACGATCGCTCCACCCAGTACTGTCCGTGTGGATCCCATCACGCGGAGGTTCTAGATCATGCAATGGTCGGAATACACCACCGCGGAGCGTATGAAGGCGCTCCGCAGCGCCATGACCCAGGAGCAGTTAGCCGAGGCCGCCGCTGTGTCCGTCGGTGTGGTCCGCAAGCTCGAACGCGGAGGAACGGCGTCCCTCCCCTCTCTACTTTCGATCGCCGACGCGCTCGGCACGGACATCGCTGTGCTTCTCGGGCAGCAGGCTCCCCGGCGGTCCATGGACCGCGACGAACGCGCCGCTCTGCGCCTAGTTTCCGCAGCCACCCATGACGCTGCCATCGGTATCCCCGCCGATGTCGAGCCCGGCACCACCGAAGAGCTCCGTGCAGTCGTCCGTCGCGCGGACGCCGCCTACTGGGAAGGCAGGTACACCGAGCTCGGCACCCTCCTGGGCCGGCTCCTCCCCGAGGCGCGAGCCAGGTTCGACGCGGCAAGCAGCGTCGAGCGGGAAGCCGCAGCAGGCATTCTGATCGACACCTTCCAGACTGCGGGCATGGCGGCCAACGTGCTCGGTTCGCGCGATCTCGCGTACGCGGCGCTGACGTACGGCCGCCAGATCGCCGTGCAGACCGGGGACGATCTACGGGACGCCCACCTCGCCGCGACGACCGCGTGGGTCAACCTTCGAGACGGCCGTACGAAACAGGGCTTCCTTCTCGCCGCAGCCCAGGCCGACCGGATCGAACCCAGGATGAGCGAGCACGATCCGGACCGGTTGAGCGTGTACGGCCAGCTCGTCACGAACGCCGCTGTCGCCGCGTCCCGAGGCGGCGCCGGAGCGGACAGCGCCCGCGAATATCTGTCTCAAGCCCATGCCGTTGCCGCCCGCATAGGTGAGGAACGGGCTCGTGGCTCCCATGCCCAGCCGTACGGGCCCATGTACGCCGCCACGCAGGCCATGAGCATCGCAGTGGCGCTCGGCGACACTGCCGGAGCGCTGCGGCTGATGGATACCGTTCGCCTGGACGAGGCCGTCCCCCTGGCAACCCGGGCCCGCTACGGCTTAGACGTCGCCCTCACCCAGGTCGAATGTCGGCGGTGGGACGCCGCCGCCGACACGCTCCAAAACGTCTGCACGATGGCTCCGGGATGGGTGCGCCACCAGATGCTCCCCGGGGTCATCATCAGTCGGCTCGCCGGAGTGTCCGGTCACCGGCTCAGGGGTCTCGCTGACTCCGCAGGCGTCCCACTCGCTGTGCGCTGACTCTCGTCGGCACTGCAACGGTCCGTAGCAGTGCGGTTGCTGCCATCTGCACGACTGATACGGATCGTTGCACCTAGCCAAGCTGGCTTCCCTCCCATGCCACGAGGCGTGGCATGGCAGTTGAGTACGGGCCGCCGCCGGAGTCACGGGCCGTGTCTGGGCCTGTGCCTGACAGCCCAGCAGCCTTGTGGGCATGCCGATCAATCCATCCGGCGCTCTGGGTCACGTTCCCGTTGCCGTCTACGTCTGCGCCCTCACCTCCACCGCCGTCCGTGAGGGAGAGGAGCGGGGTCGCTACTACGCCGACGCACGCCACTGGCACGTCGCCGGCGCATGGTCCGACTCCGACCCGGGCCTGCCACTCGCGGAACGCCCCGGCTGGCAGGCCGTCACGGCCGCCCTGTCCACAGGCATGATCCGGGGGATCGTCGTCGGTGCGCTGACTCATGTCGCGTCCGATGCGGCCCAGTTCGCCAGCCTCGGTGTCCTCATCCGCGAACGAGGCGGGTTCCTCACCGACGTCGCCGGGGCCTTGCCGACCCGCTACACGCCCGGCCAGCGCGAGCGGCGACGCGACATCGCAGACGCGGCCTCCGGCTGGGCACCACAGAGCCAAGCGGCCGAAGAAGGTGCTTCGTGACTGCGGCAAGGGCGTGGGGCGGCGACCTCGTCAGGGACGGGTGTGGCACGCGAGCGATCGTCACCGATGTCCGAGGCCGCGGCACCGTCTGGGTGTTGCGACCGCCGGTCGGCGGCGGCCCCCACTGGGAGACCGACGACCCCGACACTCTGGAGATCATCGCCCGCCGCGGAGTCCACGACAGCCCGTAGGCCCCTGCTGCTCCTCTCCTCCGACAGCCTTCGACCCGTTCGTCATGCCCGTGCACCACTCCCGGAAGGCGGATCACCCATGTACGCGTTCGGCCTGTGCATCGACCAGCAGTACCTCGTCCCCGGTCTCGCTGCCCTCTGCGGGCTGGCGGACGGACTCACTCCTGCGGCCCGCCGCAGCGCCGCCGTACGCGTGCTGACGCTCGACCTCACCCGAACGCAGGCCCTGCTCTTCTCCGACCTCGCCAAGCGAAGGGGCTTCGGCTCCTTCGACATTCGCCGTTGCGTCCCGTTGCGGACCTTGCGGATGGCTGACGCCTCCTACATCAGCATCACCACCTATCTGCGTTTCGAGTTCACCAGGGCCTTCGTCCATCGGCCGTACCTGATCTACGTGGATGCGGATGTCCTCGTGCAGGGAGACCTCACCGTTCCGCTGGGCTCGCTCCGGCCGGACGAGACCGGTGCCGTACGCGACGAGTTCAACCCGACCGTCGGGGCATGCCCGGCCCTGCCCGGAGCTGCCGAACGCTGGCCCCACCTGCGTGGGCGCCCGTACTTCAACGCGGGCGTGCTCTGGCTCCACACCGACCACATGCCCCGTGTCCGCCGAGGCGTCGAGCACGCCCTGACGCACGCGCGGCGCCACATTCTCCACAACGACCAGGACGCCCTGAACCTGTGGCTCCTGCGATCCGGCCGAGTGCGCCCGGTGACCGGCGGCTTCAACCGGTTCGAGGTCGGCCGGTTCCTCGAACGCGGGAACTGGGTGCGCCGGGTCGTCAGGCGGTCGCCGAAGCCCGATCCGGCCGCCACTCTCATGCACTTCGTCGGTCCCGAGAAGCCGTGGCAGGCCGACTGCCCCGCCACGGAGGACGTCGTCGAGTACCGCCGGCACCTGGCGGGTGTCATGAGGCAGGTCCGCCGGCTGGGCGCCGTCGGCATGGAACCGGCGGGTGTGCGGTGACCGGGGCAGTCCCGGCCGTCGTCTCGCGCGCCGCCCTCGCTCTGGTCGGTGCCCCGGTTCGTACCGCGTGCCGTCTGTCCGCCCGCTCGCGCACGGCTGTGTACCGGGTGGGCCTGATGGACGGGCGAAGCGTCGTCATCAAGCTGTACGCGGCCACCGCACGTCGAAACGCGGCAACGGAGAGCGCCGCGATCCGATCGGTGGCGCACCACGTCCCTGTACCGACTGTCGTCGGATACGGCCACGTCCCTGGTCACGAGGCGACCGCCCTCATCACCTCCGACCTGGGGCCACTCACCCTCGGCAGCGCCATGCGATCTGGTCTGGTTTCCGACGAGCGGACCCTGAAGGACCTGGCCGGCCTACTCGGGCGCCTGCACCGGGCACCCGTCCAGCCGTGGGCACCACGTCGGCCGTTCTACGAACAGGTCGCCTCGCTCGGCCGTCGCTGCCCGCCCAGCGGGCTGGACCGCATCGGTCCCGCCCTGGCTGCCATCACCGACGCATCCCCCACGGCGCTTGTGTGGTGCCACGGCGACCTACACGGCGACAACGTCGTACTCGCCCGCCCCCGGGCCGTCCGCCACCTGGTCGACTTTACCGACGCCGCAGCCGGTCCCCGCGAGTCCGACGTCGCCCAGACCCTGGTCATGACCAATGCCCTCTCTCCACTTCTGGCCCGCACGGTCACCGACGCCTACCCCCTCGCCCTCGACCACCGCCTCCTGTCCGCATGGGCCGTCTTCCACACCACGCGCTCCTGGGCGTACTCCTCCCCGGGCGACGACCGCGCCCTGTGGGAACGCCGCCTGGACGACCTGAGCCGACGCACCCCATACCTCTTCCGCACCCACCGCCCGGAAAGGACGCACCGATGACCACACCTGCCCTGTCGGTGGTGATCCCGGCCTACAACGAGGCCGCCTACCTGCCCCGCTACCTCCCCTCCGTCCTCACCTCGCTCGCCCGCTGGGAGGAGGCCACGGGCCACATGGGGGAGGTGATCGTCGTCAACAACGCCAGCACCGACGCCACCGCCGACACGGCCGCCTCCTTCGGCGTCCGCGTCGTGACCGAGACCGTCCGCAGCATCGGCCGGGTCCGCAACACCGGAGCGACCGCCGCCCGCGGCGATCGGCTGTTCTTCACCGACGCCGACGTAGCCCTTCCCCTAGAGGCGGTCACCGCAGCTGCAGCCGCCATGAACGCCGGGGCCGTCGGCGGAGCCATTCCTCCGCTCTACACGCCCGAACGTCTCGGCGCCCGCCTGCTGTGCGCCTATTGGGATCACCACCGCACCCGGCGCGGGGGAGCCCAGGGCGTCAACCAGTTCTGCACCGCCGACGCCTTCCACCGCATCGGCGGGTACCGGGACGACCTGTTCATGAGCGAGGACGTGGAGTTCTTCGCCCGGCTCACCACACACGGCCAGGCCACCGGCCGCCCCGTGACGATCCTCGACGAACTGCGCGTACGTCCGTCGACCCGCCGCTACGACCAGTGGTCGAGCCTGCGGATGCTCTGGTGGCAGAACCCCGTGACCGCCCGTCTGCGCCTCCGGTCGCCCCGCAAGTGGCGCCACTGGTACGAGACCACCGTGCGATGACGAAGGAGTCCCCTGTGCGCCCGCCCTTGCCCGTGCCGGACGGCCACGGCATCTACACCTTCCCCGACGACCTCCACCGCGCCCACGAGGAGCACACCCGGCAGCTCGCCGACCGCCACCACGCCCACGACCACCACGTCCTGGAGGTGACCGCACCTCACACCCGCGTCCCCTACTACATCGAGGCCCGCACCCCCGCCGGCCGCCCGGTCCTCGTCGTCGAACCCCACCACGACGACTTCGCCCTGTCCGCCTCCGGCACCTTCCTCGCCCGCCCCCGACCGCTCACCGTCGTGACCGTCTTCACCCGCTCCCGCAGCGTTCACCCCGCCCTGGAGACCACGTACACCGACATCGAAGCGGTGTCTGGACTGCGCGACTGCGAGGGTGCCGCCGCGCTCGCACCGTTCGGCGCCCGCCGGTACCTCCTCGGCCACAAGGACGCCGACCCTCCGTACCTGCCCTACGCCCCTGAGAGACTCGACCGGATCACGGAGGAACTCCACCGGATCGCCGCCGCCCACCCCGGCGCCGAACTCCTCGCGCCCGCCGCCGTCACCCGCCACCCCGACCACCTCCTCGTCCACGAGGCGGCCGTTCGTCTCGGGTGCCGCTGGTTCTGGGAGGACCTCGCCTTCTGGTCCACGTATGCGCTCGCCGGCTGCGACCAGCACCTCTTCCGTACGCGTACGGGGGCGACGATGCGCCCCGAGCCTGTTGACATCACCGACGTGGTCTTGGACAAGGTCACCGTCCTGCGAATGCACGGCTCCCAGATGCACCCGGCCCGGAAGATGTACCGGCCGATCCGGCACGCCTTCACCACGGCCGTCGACCTCCCCGGCCTCGTCGACCCACCCGGCCTCTACGCCGAACGCTTCTACCGAACGGAGCCGTCGTGCTGATCGTCGCCCTAGAGGGACCCTCGTACGCCGGGAAGTCCACGGCGATACGCCACCTGCGCCGCACCGCCCTCGGCACCCGGGCGTTCGTCTCCGACTGCTACGTCAAGCACATCAGCCACCGCGACGACATCCCCCCGGCCCGCACCGCCTCTGCGGCTGCTCAACTCGGCGCCTTCGAGAGGTTCATGGAGATCGAGACCACCAGAGTCTCCGAGGCCGCCGCGAGCGGCAGACGCCTGGTGATCCTCGACCGTTCCGTGGACACGCTCCTCGCCCACGCGTACGCCCTGGACGCCCTGTTCGGGTACGGCGTCCACCACCAGCTCCACCACCGACTCCAGGCACTCCCGTTCCTCCGGCCCGACCACACCCTCTACCTCGACGTTCCGGCCGAATCCCTCCACCTGCGGCGCAAGGCCGCTGGGCATACGGCTGCCGAGTCCGACTACTTCCTCCACGAACCCGCCTTCCTGGACCACGCCCACGACTACTTCGTCCACACGGCCCGACAACCCGTGACACGAGAACTCACCGTCCTGGACGCGGCCGCCGACCCGGACGACGTCGCCCAGGCCGTAGAAGCCCTCGTCTCCTTCTGGGCCAGGTGATCGCCGGTGCCCACCGCCCTCTTCGCCTGGCGCCGCACCCCGCCGCCGTTCCTCATCGGCGGCGCCGAGGTCACCCAGCAACTCCTCGCCGAAGAACTCGCCTCCTCGGGCTGGCACGTCACCTACCTCGGGTCGCACGAAGCCCCCTGGAACGGGAGGACCCAGCTCCCGGAAATGCGCGCCCACCTGGACCTGCATCGCGTCCCGTACGACGAGGAAGCGGGTGCCCTGCACTACCGGTGGAACGGGGTCGCGTGCTCCGCGTTGACGCAGAACAACGTGGAGCACGCGTTTGGGAGCCTGCTGAGCACGCTCCGTCCCGACGTCGTCTTCACCTCGCAGGAAGGCTCGGCGCAGCTCGCCGTACAAGCCCGTTCGACCACACTCGTCGCCGGCCTCCTGCATTCCGTCTCCGCCACGGGTCTGAGCGTCCTCGCCGGCCGACCCCACTACGGCTTCGCCGTGTCGGAGTTCGTCCGGGCACGCGCACCTCACGCCGCCGGAACCCGCCTTGCCGTGATGTACCCGCCGTTCGCTCCACCTGGGCCGAGCACCGACGAGAACCGCTCCACGTCCGTACTGATGATCAATCCCATCCCCGCCAAGGGCTCGGATCTGCTCCATCAACTCATCCGCCTCATGCCGGAACAGCACTTCACCCTGGTCGAAGGCTGGTGGGACACGGCCGCCGACTTCGCCGCGCACCGGAACGTGACGTACGTGCCCCGCGTGTACGACATGGGGCCCCTGTACCGGAGCCACCGCCTGCTGCTGGTCCCGTCCGTCGTAGAGGACGCCTTCCCTCGCGTGATCATCGAAGCTGCGCTGCACAGGGTCCCGAGCATCGGGACCAATCGGGGCGGCATCCCTGAAGCGATCGGCGACGCGGGCATTGTCTTGCCCGGCACCGCCGGCCCTGAGGCATGGACGCAAGAGATCCGGAACGCCGACTGCGAGGGCCTGGGAACAAGGGCCCGGCGCCGGGCGACCCGGTTCACGCGACCGTGCCTTCCCCAACTTCTGGAACTCGGTATCCAGAACTAGACAGTCCCGGCGAACGCCCGCTCCACCGCGTCGAGCCGCTCCGTCCACCAGTGCAGGAGTGCCTCGTCGGCAAGGAAGAGGTCGTCGCAGGAGTGGTCACCCCGGTCGTAGTGGAATTCGAGCTGCCAGAAGTCCGTCATCCGCTTCCACCACAGCCGTCGGGCGGCATCGACCAGTACGGCCGGCTCCAGCCGGATCACCGACCGGTAGCCGGCCGTGAACGCCGACACCCGCTCCAGGTCGAAAACACCTTTCACACCGAACTGCACCTGCGCCGTACGCACGACTTCCTCCGCGTACGAACGAATGCCCAGTCGGTCCCAGTCCAGAACCGCGACCAGCTCACCACTCGCCCAGAGGAGGTTCCGGTACTGAAAGTCACCGTGGGTCCAACCGTGTGGCCCCGCATGGACTTCCCCCTCGGGGCGCAGGTGGGCGTGCTTGTCGAGAAGGAGCTTGCGCTCTTCGAGGGCAGCGGACGCGGCCACGTCGAAGACGTCGCCGACACCCCCGGTCGGCACCGCCCCCGCAAGCCGATCGGCCGTCTCCACGGCTCGCCCGGCCTCCGTCACCTCCGCGGTGACCGATGGCGGCACGGCGGGCAGCCCTGCGCCCTCGGCGGCGCGGTTCAGTACCGCATGGAGCCGCGCGAGGTGTGCGCCGAGTTCGGACACCTGCGACAAGGGCAGGTCGATTCCACGCACGTGTTCCCCGTCCGACCAGGGGAACAGGCAATAGCCGCTGCCGCCGACTTCGGCGATCACATCGCCCGAAACGGTGGGTAGCGGAACGTGTACGGGGACGCCGTGCGAAACGAGGACGGGGAGGACCGCGAGGTTGCGCCGGAGCCGGTCGATCGGCACATCCGTGACCCGCTTGAGGGCGAACCTCCCGACCGGGGTGTCCAGCCGCCAGTTCACGTTCATCAGGCCATCGGCCAAGTGCCGCCGATCCAGCACCTCGCCGATGTCGAACACTTTGATCAACTCGGCAAGATCGTCTACGGGGATGTGCGTTCTGCCCGCCACGTTCGCGTCGGTCACCTGGGCGACGATACGGGAGCCAGCTGCCCAGGCGCACAAGGATCACTGGCTGCTTCTGCGAGGCCGGACGTCTATGACGGGAACCACTCTGACCACCGTGATCAACGTCGCCGTACATGTGGCTGCTGCGGTGCAGCGGCCGGCGTGGCCGTCTCAGGGTGGATCGGATTGCCGGGGCGTCGTGTGGTGCTGCGGGCCATGGCGGCTTGGGCGCGAGGGCCGGGGGTGTGGCGTTGGCCGAGGCGGTGGATGCGCCAGGTCAGGGTGCGGGCGGGGTTGCGGGCGTCGTCGAGGGTGCGTTGGCCGAGGGCCTGGTCGAGGAGGGTGGCGGGGTTGTGGCCGGCGGTTTCGGCGTCGGCGAGGACGGTGGCGAGGGAGTCCCAGGCGGGGTCTTTCAGGATGCGGTCGGCGTGCTCGGGGGCGGCTTGCTGAAGGTGGCGGGCGTAGCGGTGTGTGGTCTGGGGGCCGGGGGTGCGGCGGGCGATGCCGTCCAGGACCGGGACGGCGACGTGGGCGTAGGCGGTCTGGAGGTGGGTGAGGGTCTGTTCGGCGGCGGCTTCCTGCTGGGCGTGCTGGTGGGTTTGGTGCCAGTGCCGGGCGAAGGCCACGGCGATGAGGACGGCGTCCAGCAGCATCGCCAGTCCGGTCCCGTCGCGTGTTGTGGCGGGGGTGAGCAGGATGGTCTGGATGCTGCGGCGCAGGACGCGGGTGCTGTGGAGGTCGGCGGTGATGCGGGAGCGGGTGGCGCGCTCGAAGGCGGTGGCGGCTCGTTCGAGTTCCCGTTTCGCCTCGGCCGGTGCGGTGAGCGGCAGCAGATCGAGGGCTTCTCCGAGGGCGACGAGCTGGCCCTGGGCGGTGTGGTCGCTGCTGTGGGTGAGGTGGTCGGGGATGCGTTCGGTGGCGGCCGTGGCCTGGTGCCAGGGGTCGGCCGACCGCGCGGTGACCGGTTCAGGAGCGGTGGTGGTGAGGCGGTGGCGGATTTTGGGCAGGGAGAGGTCTCCGGCGAGAGTGGAGCCGGAGAACCAGACCGGTTCGCCGTGTTTGTTGAGGTCGCCGGGCAGGGCGACGCTGTAGCCGAGAGTGTCGCCGGACGGTCCAGTCTTGGGCCGCACGTTCACGCCGGTCGCTTCCAGCAGGGCGAAGAACTCCGTCTCGGTGGAGGCTGCGGCCACCGCGCGGCGGACGCGGCGGCGCAGGATCTCGCGGGTCGTGGTGTCCTGGCCCTGGCGTTTGGTCTTGAAGTGCTCCTTGCTGGTGGGGCGTTTGGCAGCGGTGCCGTCACCGGGCTTGAGTCGGCGCAGGCCGAAGTCGATCTCGATCTTGCGGGCTTCTCGCTGGACGGCGCGGATGTCGTGGTCGCGGCGGGGGCGGCGGCCGTCCTGGCGGACGAGGGTGGCGGCGATGTGGATGTGGTCGTCGGCGTGCCGAACCGCGACCCAGCGGCAGGCTTCCTCGTCGCCTTCGGGGGCGATGGCGACGGCAGCCACGATCCGGCGGGCGATGTCCGCCCACTGGGCGTCGGTCAGGATCGGGTCCTCGGGCGCGGCGCGGACCGGGCAGTGCCACACCGTCGTGGCCGGGGCCTTGTCGCCGAGCATGTTCACGGGCTGGTCAAGCTGCGCGGCGAGTTGGTCCTCGACGTTCCTGGGGTTGCGGTGGGGGCTGCGGCCGGGGTCGGGGGCGAAGCCGTTCCAGGACGCCACCAGGTGGGGGTCGGTGTGCTCGTTGGCGGAGCCGGGCCCGTACAGGTAGCCGATCAGACGGCGGGTGGCGCGTGCCCCCTTGCCGAGGATGATCTTCGGTATCACGAGGTCACCGTCCTGAGGTCACTTGGGCGATGGCCACGTCCACGTCGGCGACCGACGCCTCGATGTGGCTCAGCAGCCGCCGCACGAGGTCCGCTTCGGGCCAGGGGCCGTCCTGGTTGAGGTGGCGGGTGAGCTGGTTGAGGTTGTTGCCGACCTGGGCGAGCCGCCCGTTGGCAGCCATCAGCACCTTGACCGTGGCGCGGTAGTCGGCGACCGCGCCAGCGGGGTCGTTGGAGCGGGCGGCGACGAGCGAGGTCTCGGCGACGTAGCCGCCGACCGGCATGCGGCTCAGGCGGGCAGCGGTCGCGAGGAGGGCGAACTCGTTCTCGCTGAAGCGCGGGTGGACGCGCTTCTCACGCAGCGTAGGTTCACGCAGACGACGACGCGGCACGGACGACTGCGAGGTCTCTTCCCGAGTCGGCTCCCCCGGGCCGGCCGACACCGGCGCCCCCTCGGCGCCGGATGCCTCCGCGCCCCTGGGGGCGGAGGCCGGGTAAGGACTCCTTACCCGACAACTTGCTGCGCCCGATGCTGGCGTCGAGACCGGGTGCTGGACGGCCTGAGGGGGATCGGGGAGGGGCTGTTCGTGCATGTGAGGGCTCTCTGATCGGGCGACTGCGGCGAGGGAAGGGCTGCTCGCCCCAGGGATTTCCTGTGGCGAGCAGCCGAGGTTCGGAGGGGCGAGCTACGTCGAAGTGGCGTCGCGGCTCTGGTCGAGTTCCTCCTGGAGGAAGCTCTTGACTTGGTCGAGGCGCTCGCGGCCGACACCGAATCCCTTGTCGCGGATTGCCCCCTCGACCTTGCGGCGGGATACCCGCCCGCCACGTCCCAGGGAGGCGGTGCGTCCGATCTCGACTGCCTGCTCGAAGGTGACGATCGCCTTCTGGGCATGTCCGGTGGCGTTCGGCTTCCTGGACTGAGCCACTTGCCCGACGGGGGCCTGAGCCACGTCCCTCTTGTCGGCCATCGGCTCGTCCATGGCTGTCGCGCCACGTTCCGGATCGGTGTCCACGGTGATGTGGCGGAGGTCTTCTCGTGGCTCCGTTTCCGTGGGTCGGCGTTGGACGATCAGGTAGAAGTGAACGGCTCCGGCCAAGGCGAGCGGGGCGATGGCGGAGATGACGCCGACGGTGATGTTGTCGAGCGTGAGTCCGTCCCGGTGGGTCTGCTGGTTGAGGCGGACCGCGTGCAGAACGTTGGCCCAGATGCTCGTGATGGTGGCGACCCCGACCAGCGCCCCCACATAGCGGCGGGACCTCACGGGCGCGGTGCGCATGACCAGGAGGGCGCCGACGCCGATAGCGATGAAGCCGTCGATCACGAGGGGGAAGGCGTAGGTGAGCACCCGGTGGATGTGGCTGGCGGCGGCCATCTGGCGCAGCGCGTCGTAGGAGAGCGCGAAGGCGGCCACGGCCATCAGGGCGACGCCCGTGCGGATCAGGGCGGGAAGGGCTGTCGGTGCGGTTTCGGGCGGTGCGGTGGTGCTGGGCGAGGACAAGGGGCGGGCACTCCAAGGGGTCAGGGAAGGTGGGCTCGGCCGTGTCCGGCTGGGACCTGTCGCAACCCGTCGCGTGCCTGGTCGGAGCAGGTACGGGTTGAGGTTGCGACATCGGGACGACCCGTCACGGGCGGGTGACCCGTCCCGGCCCTGACCTGCGACGGGGCGGGTGGGGACGGGTCGTGCCGGGTCAGACGCCGGTCATGGGGTCGGCAGGAGCAGTGGCTCGGCAGCCGGTGGAGGCTCAGGGCAGTAGCGGGCCCAGGCGTCGGCGAACTGCTCGCGGGTGAAGCCCCGGGCCTGGGAGTCACCGGGGAAGCGGTGGCTGGAGGCGCTGATGCCGTAGTCCCTCAGCAGGAGCTGCAGGCCGCGTGCGGTCAGGCCCTTGTCCTTGTACTCCGGCCAGGGCGACTCGGTGTCGTCGTTGAGGATGCTGAGGAGACGGCCGGTACGGAGCAAGGCCGGGTTACCTTCGACGGCGAAGGCGCGGCGGATGTCGGCGAGAAGCCGGAGGTTCAGGGCGCTGTTGTCCTGTTCCTGCTCGGCCTCGTGCCGCGTCATGGCCAGGCAGGCGGCCCGGGCAGCAGCAGGCCAGGTGCCGCCCGCGAGGTCGGCGACGGCGACCAGCGGCTCCCAGGTGTCGGCGGCCCGGTCTTCGACCGGCATGGGCGGGGTGAGGCCCATGGCGGTGTCGTAGAGCGGCCCGAGCCAGGCCACGAGCCGGTCCCGCACGGCGTGCAGGGCGGGGGTGTCCCGTACGGTGCGGAACTCGGCGACCTTCTCCCCCGGCCCCCGGCGGCGCATCCGGATCACGACCGACCTGTCCATGATCGTGTCCGGTAGGTCCCCGATCCCGGCGAGGGCGGCCATGGCGAAGGTGGGGAACTTCGCCACCTCGTGGTTCGGGCCGGAGACCCGCAGGGTCGGGCGGTTGCGCTGGTGACCGGCGTTGAGCAGGCCACGCATCTCCTCGTTCTTCTCCGCCACCTTCGCCGACCCGAAGAGCGTGTCGGCCTCGTCGACCAGAAGGGTCGGAGGGGCGTCGGTGATCGACCGGAACACCGCGGCAGCAGACGCGTTGACCGTGATCAACGGGTCGTGCACGGTCTCGGTCACCACGTCCAGGAGCCGCGACTTACCGCACCGCTTCGCCGGGCCGACGACCGCGAGGCGCGGCGCGTGCTGCCACGCCGTCTGCAGGTGCGTGGCCGCCACCCACAGCGTGACGGCGTCCAGCGCCTCCGGCGAGGGCAGGATCACGAACTTCGCCAGCTGACCACGCAGTTCGTCCAGCACCTTCGACCCGGCGGTCGGCTCGGGGATCGGTGCCGCCTCCTCTGCAAGCATGTCCGCCGAGGCCCTCCCGGTCCCGTCGGCTTCATCGGCGACGGACCATTCGCCCGTGTACCGACCGGGCATGCCGGGGATCGCGGTCGGCGGCCAATCCCGCGCGTCGAGATCGGAATGGGCCGGGGGTTCGGGGTGTTGCACAGGGCAGCTCCTCGTCTGGCGGCGGGCTCGCACGCCCTTGTCGCCGGATTGGTTCTTCCAGGGCCGTTCGGGGTTGCTCGGGCCTCCGGCGTTGCACCGCCGGGGGCTCACCCCTATCTCGCGGGCTCCAGGCCACAGCGAGGGAACACGGACCGTACGTCCAAGCCCGGCAACAGTCCAGCCTTTCTGTGTCAGCTCAGCGCAGAACGGTTCACTACGCTTCCGCCCCGTCACGCTGCCAGCCCGAGCAGCGCCAGCAGATCTGCGGTCACCACTCGGTAGGCGCTGCCCAGCCGCAGCACCTTGCAGGGGTACTGGCCGCGCTTCGCCAGCTCGTACCCCTTGCTCCTCCCCAGCCCCAACGCTCGATTGCCCGTATCCAGGTCAACGGCAGCTGGCAGCTCCAGCAACTCCTCGCGGCTCATGCCCTTGGCACTGCTCGCGGGTCGACTCTCGCGCATGCACGCTCCATCCATGACTGAGCCCTCGGCGAACACGACGATCACGCTCGTCTCCAGGCCATGGAATCAACGGTAGGCAAGCTAATGTGTCTTCATGACACAGCGCCGTTCCGACCATGGATACGAAGAAGACACCGAGGCCGACGACCTCGAATGGGAGGACCACGTCGTGGCCACCGTGGCCGGCGAGGTCCGCAGACGACGGAAGGAACTGCGGTGGAGCGCACAGGATCTGGCCGACAGATGCGAGGAGATCGGCTACCCGATCCCCCGCAACGTGATCGCCAACATGGAGTCCGGCCGCCGCGCCGTCCTCCCCCTGGTCGAGGTCATGGTCCTCGCCAAGGCCCTGCGCATGTCCCCGATCAGCCTGATCTACCCCGTCGGCTACGTCGACGAAGTCCGCCAACTCCCCTACAAAGAACCGCAACCGGCCTGGGACGCGCTCCAGTGGTTCACCGGCAACGAATCTGCCGAAGACGCCACCGACCACATGCTGGACCACTTCCTCGCCCACGACCTCGAACTCCGCTCGGCCCTGGCCGCCGTGGAAAGCGAGGACTACGAACGCTGGAAGGTCAGGACCGCCCCCAACCGCGTCCAGCGGGAGGCAGCCGAGCGCGCACTGGCCCGGTACGCCGACCAAGCCGCCAATGCCAAGTACGAACTGGGCCGCCACCGCGACGCCATCCGTGAGGCCGGCGGCACCCCGCCCCACCTGCCCTCCCCGCTCGCCGACATCGACTCGCCCGACACCGACCCCACCGAGGAGAACGATCTTTGAAGGGTTCCACCCACCGCCGCTGCTACTGCCGAGACCCCCACACCGGCAAACCGCTCGGCAAGAAGTGCCCCAAGCTCACCAACCGCAAGCACGGCTCATACTCCATACGCCAGGAACTCCCACCCCGCGAAGCCGGCACCCGCCGCTCCTTCAGCCGCGCCGGCTACGACTCCCTCAAGGCCGCCCAGGCCGACCTCGACCACGTCCGTGCGCTCCTCGCCCTGGCCGACACGGACGATCCCGACAGCCTCCAGCGCCTCGTCACGCTCTTGGAGGAGGTCGGGGACGAGAAGGCGACACTGCCCGACGTCGAGGAGACACGGCGGCGTCTCAGGGCCGGGCTCGGGCTACGGGGCAGCCTCACGGTCGGCGAGTGGCTGGACGCCTGGTTCGCGTCGAAGAAGCGCCGCAGGACCACCCTCAACGGGTACGCGTCGCACATCCGCGTCCACCTGAAGCCCCGTATCGGGCACATTCGCCTGGACCGGCTCAACGTCGGTCACCTCGTGGAGATGTTCGACGGGATAGCCGACGACAACGAGGTGATCGCCGCCGAGAACCAGGCCCGCCGCGAGCAGATCGCCCGCTGCAAGCCAAGCCGTCCTGGCCGCCCGGTCACCGCCGAGCGGGCCCTGCTCGCCGCCGAACGGGCCAAGCTGGCGGAGATGAAGCCGTTCCGGAAGATCACCGGCCCGGCGACCAGGCAGGCCGTTCGCCGCACCCTCCGCGCGGCCCTGAACTCCGCCATCGCCCAGCAACTCATCACGTTCAACCCGGCCGCCCACGTCGAGCTGGAGTCCGGCAAGCGCCCCAAGCCGCTCCTCTGGACCGACGCACGTGTCCGCCGCTGGCGGGACACGGTCGAGGTCCCCGGTCCGGTGATGGTGTGGACCCCGCAGCAGTTCGGCGTCTTCCTGGACGCAGCCGAGAAGGACCGGCTCTACGCCGTCTTCCACCTCATGGGCACCCGCGGCCTCCGGCGCGGCGAGGCAGTCGGCCAGGACTGGCACGAGACCGACCTCGACGCCGGCCTCATCACCCCCGCCAAGGAGATCGTTGTCGACGGCTGGGACCCGTACGAGTCCGAGCCGAAGACCGACGGCAGCGCCGGCACGATCGCTCTCGACAGCGTGAACGTGGCCGTCCTGCGCGCGCACAGGAAGCGTCAGGCACGGGAGCGGAAGAAGGCGGGGGCCGCCTGGCAGGAGACCGGGAAGATCTTCACCAAGGAAGACGGATCCTGGCTCCACCCGGAGACGGTCTCGGAGACCTTCCGCCGCCTCCTCGCCACCACCGACCTCCCGCCCATCACCCTGCGGGACCTCCGCCACGTGGCCGCGACGCTCACCCACGGCGCCGGCGGTGACATCCACACGATCAAGGAGACCCTCCGCCACTCCACGATCACCCTGACCTCAGACACGTATACGAGCCTGTTGCCTGAGGTAGACCGTGAG
This sequence comes from Streptomyces durocortorensis, assembly GCF_031760065.1. Classification (NCBI taxonomy): domain Bacteria; kingdom Bacillati; phylum Actinomycetota; class Actinomycetes; order Kitasatosporales; family Streptomycetaceae; genus Streptomyces; species Streptomyces sp. C11-1. The sequence continues at coordinate 3,919,944 of NZ_CP134500.1, read as the reverse complement.
ATCGCGGAGAAGGCAGCCGCTCTGATCCAGCGCAGCCGCCCTACATCGTCACAGTCCGATTCGCCTCCGGCCCAATGACCGGCGACCTCCTCTACCAGTGACGACGCGGGTTTCGGAAAGAGTAGATCAATCGAGCAGTAAGCTCTTCGGCCAGCTCTCGACCACACCTGGAAATCATTTCGACACCGATGGCCTCTTCGGGTTGAACTTCGATGGGCGCATCAGTTGGCCGGATTCTGGCGGAGTGCGGGTTAACTTCACTAAGGCGCTCTACCGTGACCATCCTGGTGTTCTCGACAGCCACAGCAGGGGCATAACGCGAAGCGGCGGGACTAGCAATAGAATTCAAAATCTTCAGCAGAATTTCGATCCTATCGCTTGTACGATCCTCGTCCAGCACATAGGAAAGGCCCGGATGCGGAAGAGCCTCCCAGGCACTTCGTTGACCTGATCGTGTAATTGCGATCCCAGCTGAACGATTATGCCGATCTTTTACGGCCACCAAAGCCACCTCGGCCGAATCATAAGCTTCTACATGCTCAAGATTAGTGAAGAACCCTTCCGCCCTCCCTAGATCAACCAACTCGGCAGTCAGCTGCTGCATTCGCACCGCAGGCACTCTGCTGGTTGCGGGGACAGGCACGAGGTGGAGTTCAAGCAACGAAGCACTGCTCGTGTACCCACTCGTTGGGATCAGGTTCTTGCGCCAAGACACCGCAGCCGCCTGCTCAAGGGGCTGCCAGACCAGTTCGTCGTCGAGTCGTCGCGAGGTACTGAAGTCTGGGCCACCGACAGAGGTCGGTGGCGGGCTGAGCTGAGTGATCACCTCTGCCAGGAAGAGCGCGGCGTGACTGGCAGCCGCTTCCTGCAGCCCTTGGCCATCAGTGTTCTGCTTCGTTCCGTCCGCTCTATCACTAATGCCCCGGATCATAAGATGGGGCACGGCTTGAGTCTTGTGGGCCGCGCTGGCGAATCCGGCACCTTCCATCTCCACAGCGGCGGCACCGTTGTAGGAGTGGTCCAGGAATGTCCTTAGCGAGGACTCCTGAGGAGCGTTCAGTACGACGTCGCCAGCCACAATGGGCTTGAAGTGAACGGCGGTCGAAGTCCGCGCTCCCTCGGGAAGCTTGCTCCTCCATGTGCCGACATTCGCAACGTACTGGGCCACCTGCTGCAACTGATAGGAGGCTTCCCAACTACGAGGGCGGACCTTAAACCCGTCCGGGTCCTGCTTGCCTCCGTGGTATGCGTGTACCTCAGTCGCGACTACGATATCCCCTGGAAAAATATCCGATTTAAGCCCTCCAGCAATTCCCGTGAAGAAAACAGCTCGTGGTTGAACAAAACTGACGGCTCGCTCAGTAAGCGCTGCGGCCGAATCGTTGCCGGGACCGGTAGACGTCAGATAGACCGTGTGCGAGGTACCAGCAAGGCGCCCGTGCTCGAAGATAGTTCCAGCGTGATCAACACGCCTCGGGTCCTCAAGGAGGCTACGCACGGCCTGGTACTCCAACGGCAGCGCCGTCAGCACAACGATCTTGTCCGATGCCTCGTTCAACTCGGCCCCCTTGCCCAGCATCGCTTCACGGTGCAGCCTCACAGCGGAGTCCGCTCTCCAGGTTCATACCGTAGGCCCTGTCGGCGACTGTGAACGGGTGAACGGCATCGTGTCGGTACGTGAGGGGGAACCCGTGGCTGGTAACGGCGAAACGAGCGAGAGCGCCGTGCTCCTCGCTGAGTACGCCCAGATCAAGGATGAGCAGCGAGCTCGCATCGGATTCCGCGACAACTTGCTGTACGTCACGCTGGCGGCCGTGACTGCTCTGACTGCTGTCGCTCTACAAACCAAGCGTCCACAGTTGCTGCTGGCTCTACCGGTCGTCTGCATCGTGCTTGGGTGGACCTACCTCGTCAACGACGAGAAGATCTCAGCCATCGGGCGGTACGTCCGCACCGAACTTGCCGGTCAACTGGCAACAAAAGTGGACGCTGGGTCCCCGCTCTTCGGCTGGGAGACCTTCCACCGCAGCGACGCGAAGCGGGTCTCTCGCAAGGTCACCCAGACGATCGTCGATCTGACAGCCTTCTTCCTCACCCCCTTCTCTGCGCTCATGGCCTTCTGGTGCTCGGGTGGGGACAGCGCTCTGTTGACCACGGCCTCCGTCCTGGAAGCCGTCATGTTGGTCGGCCTGGGTATCCAGTTCCTCCGTTACGCGGAGAGGTGACTGTCTCGTGAGCGCAGCGTTCGATATCAGTGGCGCTCACGCATCGCTCACGCACGCGCCCTCGAACGACGAAGCGCCCCGCCCGGTCGAAACCGGTCGGGGCGCTCCACCGCAGGTCAGGGAGCTTCCCCTGCCCTGCTGTCGGTAGGCCGTGTGGGACTCGAACCCACAACCAACGGATTAAAAGTCCGCTGCTCTGACCAATTGAGCTAACGGCCCCGGTCACATCACACACGAGCATAGCCCGCCCGGTCCCGGCAGCCGATTCGGTATCGGTGTCGGGCCCTGTCACGCCCCGCGCCGTGTCCGTTTCGCTCCGGGTTGTGTGCTCCGGAGGAACAGTGAGGAACATGGGGGACAGCAACAGGGCCCGTACGTCACCGAGTCGGTTCGGTGGCGTACGGGCCCTGCCGGTCTGTCAGGCGGACCTGCTCGGCCGGGAGTCGGCCGGGCGGGGGTCAGCCGTTGCGCTTCCAGCGCGGCTTGTCGTCGCGGCGGCCGAAGGAACCGGTGTTGGTGCCGGTGTTGGCGCCGCGGTGGTCGTCACGACGGCCGGTCGGGCGGTCGCTGCCGCCGGAGCGGAAGCCACCCGAGGGACGGTCGTCGCGACGGTCACGGTTGAACGGGCGGTCGCTGCCGCCGGAGCGGAAGCCACCGGAGGGGCGGTCGTCGCGACGGTCACGGTTGAAGGAGGGACGGTCGTTGTCGCGGCGCTCGAAGGAACGGCCACCACGGTCATCACGGCGGTCGTTGCCACCGGAGCGGAAGCCACCCGAGGGACGGTCGTCGCGACGGTCACGGTTGAAGGAGGGACGGTCGTTGTCGCGGCGCTCGAAGGAACGGCCACCACGGTCATCACGGCGGTCGTTGCCACCGGAGCGGAAGCCACCCGAGGGACGGTCGTCGCGACGGTCACGATTGAAGGAGGGACGGTCGTTGTCGCGGCGCTCGAAGGAACGGCCACCACGGTCGTCACGGCGGTCGCGGTTGAACGACGGGCGGTCGTCACGGCGGTCGTTGCCGCGGTAACCGCCACGGTCGCCGCCGCGGTTGTCACGGCGCTCGTAGTTGCCCCGCTCGTCGCGGCGCTGCTCGTCGCGGGCGGCCGGCTGCTCCGGTACGGAGACGGCTGCCACGAGGGCGGCCTCGGCCTCGGCGGCCACCTCGGCCACCGCCGCCTCGGGGTCCTCGCCCCGCTCGCGCGCGGCACGGGCGACCAGGCGGTCGGCCTCCTCGCGCAGCTCGACGGCGCGGCGCTGGACGCGCTCCAGCTGCTTCGTCAGGTCGGCGGCCTCGCGCTCGGCCTGCTTGGCGGCGTTGTTCGCGGAGTCGGCCTGGACCTCGGTGAGCGAGCGGGCGCCGGTGATCTCGGCGACCTCCGGCTCGAAGACGCCCGCGCCCTGGACGATGTGGCGCGAGGCGTCGACGCCCGCGTCCTCCATCAGGCGGAAGATCTGGCGGCGCTGGTGCGGGAGCGCCAGCGAGACGACGACACCGGACTTGCCGGCCCGGGCGGTACGGCCCGAGCGGTGCAGGTAGTCCTTGTGGTCACCGGCCGGGTCGACGTTCAGGACCAGGTCGATGCCGTCCACGTGGATACCGCGGGCGGCCACGTCGGTCGCGACGAGCGCGTTGACGTAACCCTTCTTGAAGTCCTCCAGGACCCGCGTACGGGCGCCCTGGGTCATGCCGCCGTGCAGCGCGTCGGCCTTCACGCCGGACTCGATGAGCTGCTCGGCGATGCGGTCGGCGCCCAGCTGGGTGCGGACGAAGATGATCGTGCGGCCCTTGCGGGCGGCGATGGCGGCCGTGACCGGCGCCTTGTCCTTCGGCTTCACGACGAGGACGTGGTGCGACATGGTCGTGACGTTGCCCTGGGCGCTGTCGACCTCGTGCGTGACCGGGTTGGAGAGGTAACGCTTGACCAGCGTGCCGATCTCGTTCTCCATGGTGGCGGAGAAGAGCATCCGCTGACCGCCACCGGGGATCTGGTCGAGCAGCTCGGTGACCTCGGGCAGGAAGCCCAGGTCCGACATCTGGTCGGCCTCGTCGAGGACGGCGACCTGGACGTTCTCCAGGGAGCAGGCGCCGCGGTTGATGATGTCGCGCAGACGGCCCGGGGTGGCGACGAGGACGTCGACACCGCGCTCCAGCGCGTAGATCTGGTTGCCCATCGACGTACCGCCGCAGACGACCTTCATCTTGAGGCCGAGCACATCGCCGTACGGCTGGAGCGCGTCCGCGACCTGCATGGCGAGCTCACGGGTCGGGGTGAGGATGACCGCGCGGGGCTTCTTCTTCTCGGTGTGGCCACCGGCCAGGGCGGCCAGGGTCGGCAGACCGAAGGAGAGCGTCTTGCCGGAGCCCGTACGGCCACGGCCGAGGATGTCCTTGCCGGCCAAGGCGTCCGGGATGGTCGCCGCCTGGATCGGGAAGGGCGCGGTGACACCGTTCTGCGCGAGCTTGCGGACGATGCCCTCGGGCAGGCCCAGGGTGCCGAAGGTGACGGTCGGCTCGGCGTCCGCCTCGGCCTTCTCGGCGTCGGCGGCCTTCTCGGCGTCGGCGTTCGGGGCGGTCGCGTCGGCGGCCGGCGCGCTCTCGGCCTCGGCGGCCGGGGCGGTGGTGCCTGCGGGGGCCTCGGTCACAGCGGCCTCGACGAGCTCGGTGAGCTCGGCGTTGTCGATGTTCTCGGGCATGACGGTGCGGTCAGAACTGGAAATTGACATGCGAAATGCGAAACCTTCCGGAGTCTCGGCACGCGCCCATAACTCCGTGATTCGCAATTTCGACCGCCTCAATGCGGTCCAGCCACGGCAAGGGAGAGTACGCGCCACACGGCGCTCTTCTGTGTCGGCGCCGGGCAATGGGATCAAACGATCTACCACCATACGCACTCTCACCCACATTGCGCAAACCGCCCTCCTTGTGACCCCGGCTACACCGGCCCCACCTGCGGTGATGCCTCCGGCGTCCGCCGCGAGGCGGCATCGTCCGATCCGCTCATCGCATGGGTGCGGTGCTGCGCGGCGGGCGAGGCCGAGGGCGGCGGCTCCGAGGGGTCGGTGGGCTCCGGCTCGGGCTCCGGGTCCGGTTCCGGGTCCGGGTCGGGCACCGGCGGGGCGGGCGGCTCCGGGCTCTCCGGCGGCGGCTCCCCCGGCCCCGGAGTCGAGGGCGTCGGCGTCGGGGTGTGGCCCCCTCGGCTGGGCTGCGGGGCGCCGGGCTCGGGGCGCGGCTCCTCCGGGGCCCCCGACGCCTCCTCACCCTCGGACGCGCCCGGGCTCGGGGTGCCGTCGGGGGACTTCCGGTCCGAGTGCGGGTGGGGGTCGCCCGCGCGGCCCCCGGAATGCCCGGAGCCGGGAACCGTGTCCCCGGCCGGGTCGGCGGCCGACCCGGCCGAACCGGCGGACCGCGAGGGGCCCGGCCGGGCGCCCTCGTCGCCGTCACCGACGCTCATACAGCCGGTGGACGCGGCGATCGTCAACGCGGTGACGGCTGCCCAACGGACAGGGACGGACAAATGGCGCACGGGGGCACCTCCGGGGCGAGGGGGCGGGAACGGGGAGCAGGAGCGAAGTGGGCCGAACGCGATACGGCGACGCACCGTGCCCAACTCCCCCGACCCCGCCGGAGACACGCCCGGAACACCACCCGCCCGCCCGGCCCCCGCCGAACGGCCCCCGCGGCGCTCCTCCTGCGCCCGCACCAGCACCGACCGCCCCTCCCGGCCCGCCCCCTCCTGGCACCCGCCTCTACCGCCACGCTCCCCCTGCGCCGATGAGAGCGCCGCCGGACACGTTGACCCCGAACACCGTCCGCCGGAAGCCGTTCCCGCCCGGCCGGAACGCCAGGGCCCCGTAGCGGACGAGGGCTCCGAGCGCGCCGCCCGGCGCCACCGCCGCGAGCACCCGGCCCTGCGGGGCGGCAGGCGGTCAGGGCTCCGGCGGCTCGTCCGGCCGCTGCTCGCTCACCCGTAGCCCAGCGCGTGCAGCCGCTCGTCGTCGATGCCGAAGTGGTGGGCGATCTCGTGCACGACCGTGATCTCGGTCTCCGCGACGACGTCCTCCCGCGACTCGCACATCCGCAGCGTCGGCCCCCGGTAGATGGTGATCCGGTCCGGCAGCACCCCGGCGTACCACTCGCCGCGATCGGTGAGGGGGGTGCCCTCGTACAGCCCGAGCAGGTCGGGGTCGCCGGGGTCCGGTTCGTCCTCGACGAAGACCGCCACGTTGTCCATCAGCCGTGTCAGCTCCGGCGGAATCCGGTCCAGAGCCTGGCTCACCAGCTCCTCGAACTGTTCGCGCGTCATCTCCAGCACGCCGCCATTGTCGCGTACGACGAGCCGCCGCGGGCAGCCCACGACGGCTTCCCCGCCCCCTCGGCCGGCCGACGCCCGGCCGACGCCCGGCATGGACGAGGCCGTAACGGGGCATACGGGCCCAATGGTCCGCGTCCCGTTCCGTGCCGCAGCCGAACGCGTACGGCACCGCCTCAGCCTGCTCGTCCGCCGCCCGAAGTCCCGCTTCGACCCCCGCCCCCGGCCCCGCCCCCGCGCGGCCGTCCCCGGCGATCCGACCGGACCCGCCCAGCACCCCTGCCTCCGCGCGCTCGGCATGCTCGCCGTCGTCGTGCTGGGCGCCTGGCTCGGGCTGCTCGCCGTGGGCAGCATCCGTACGCCGGTCGGCCCCATGGACACCAACATGACCCTGCGCCCGTCCCTCTCCGGCGGCAGCAAGATCAACGTGGCGCCGCTCGGGGCCCTGGAGCTGGACTCGCACGTCGCGCCGCTCCGGCTGGACGTGGACGTGGACCGGCTCGACCCCGAGCGCTCCCAGGCCCTGGTGGACCAGCCGGAACGGTTCTCCGGCCTCCAGGACGAGGTCACCCGGGACGTCGCCGCCGGCACCCGGGAGCTCGCCGTGCGCTCCTGTGTCGCCGTCGTCTCGGGAGCGACCGCGCTCGGCCTCGTCGTCTACCGCCGCCCCCGCCGCGCCCTGACCGCCGGCGGGCTCGCCCTCACCCTGCTGGCCGCTTCCGGTGTCAGCGCGTACGCCACCTGGAACCCGAAGTCCGTCCTGGAGCCGAAGTTCTCCGGGCTGCTCTCCAGCGCCCCGTCCGTCGTCGGCGACGCCCGGTCGATCGTCACCGAGTTCGACATCTACCAGCAGGAACTGGCCCGCCTGGTCACCAACGTCACCAAGCTGTACGACGCGACCTCCACGCTCCCCGTCTACCGGCCCGACCCCGGCACCATCCGGGTCCTGCACGTCTCCGACATCCACCTCAACCCGGCTGCCTGGCACATCATCGCCTCGCTCGTCGAGCAGTACGAGATCGACGTCATCGTCGACTCCGGCGACACGATGGACCACGGCTCCTCCGCGGAGAACAGCTTCCTCGACCCGATCCGTGACCTCGGTGCTCCCTACGTGTGGGTGCGCGGCAACCACGACTCCCTCGTCACGCAGGCCTATCTGGAGAAGTTCAAGAACGTGCACGTCCTGGACGACGGGAAGGCGGTGAACGTGGGCGGACTGCGGATCGCGGGCACCGGCGACATCTCCTTCACCCCGAACCGGACCGCCCCGGTCGGCGGCAAGGCGGCCGCCCAGCTGGAGGGCGCGCGCCTGGCCTCCGCACTGCGCGACCAGAAGCGGGCCGGTACCCCGGTCGACATCGCCGTCGCCCACGACCCCAACACCGCCCGGGAGACCGACGGCACGGTCCCGCTGGTGCTGTCCGGCCACCTCCACCGCCGGATCAACGAACAGCTGAAGCTCGGCACACGGCTGAAGGTCGAGGGCTCCACGGGCGGCGGCGGGCTGCGTGCCGTGGAGAAGGAGAAGCCGGAGAAGGTGCACGCGTCGGTGCTCTACATGGACCGTGCCAGCCGCCGGCTCCAGGCCTGGGACGAGATCACGCTGGGCGGTCTCGGTCTGACGACCGCCGAGGTCAGCCGCCATCTTCCCGAGGAGAACCTGAAGGACCCCGCCCCCACGTCGCCCGCCCCGCCGTCACCCTCCGGCCCCTCCCCGACCGGCTCCCCGACGCGGCCGACCCCATCGCCGTAAACCGTTTTGGCGATAGCTCCACCCATCCCATATGCTTCTCTCGTCCCCGACGCGCTGCAAAGCGAACCGGCGGGCCAATAGCCCTCATCGTCTAGTGGCCCAGGACGCCGCCCTTTCAAGGCGGTAGCACGGGTTCGAATCCCGTTGGGGGCACGTTTCACCGTGTGCGAGACTTGCTTCGCACATTGCTTGGTCCTGTGGAGCAGTTTGGAGTGCTCGCCACCCTGTCAAGGTGGAGGCCGCGGGTTCAAATCCCGTCAGGACCGCTTGCAGCCCCAGCGGCTGCGTGGCTGGGTAGCTCAGTTGGTACGAGCGATCGCCTGAAAAGCGATAGGTCGCCGGTTCGATCCCGGCCCCAGCCACCACTCGAAGGCCCCGTCCACCGGACGGGGCCTTCGCCGTGTCACACCTTCTCGGACTCCTCCTCCGGTACGTCCGCCTCGCGCCGCCGCCAGGCCCGTACGCCGAGAACCAGCAGCACCACGAGCACCACCGCCCCCAGCAGCACCGCGTCCGGCACCCGTTCGCCCAGCTTCTGCGCCCACTGCTCGACCGCGAACGAGTCGTCGACGCCCAGCAGGCCGGGCAGCGCCGTCGTCCCGTCGTACGCGAGGAACAGCGCGCCCAGGCCGACGAAGAACAGGCCCGAGAGCAGCGACGTGGTGTGCAGCTCGAACCGGCCCAGCCGGACGGTGCGGCCGCGCAGCCAGGCGCGGCGGCCGAGGTCGAAGCGCTCCCAGAGCAGGGCGAGCACGAAGAGCGGGACCGCCATGCCCAGCGCGTACACCGCCAGCAGCAGCCCCCCGTAGACCGGGCTGCCGCTGACCGCCGCCACGGTCAGCACACTGCCGAGGATCGGGCCCGCGCAGAATCCGGCCAGACCGTAGACCGCGCCCAGGGCGTAGACCGAGAACGCGGTGGTGGGGCGGATCCGGCCGCTGAGCGCCGCCATGCGCCGCGAGGCGAAGCCGAGGCCGACGATCTGCGCCACCCCGAGCGCGATGATCAGCCAGCCCGCGCCCGTCACCAGGGCGTCCCGGTGGCCGTAGAAGAGCCGGCCCGCGTACGAACCGGCGGCGCCGAGCGGGACGAGGGTGGTGGCGAGCCCGGCGTAGAAGATGCCGGTACGGGCCAGCAGGCGGGAGGTGGAGTCGATGGAGTACGCGAAGAAGGCGGGCAGCAGCAGGGCGCTGCACGGGCTGATCAGGGCGAGCAGCCCGCCGAGGAAGGCCGCGAAGTATCCGATGTCCGAGGTCACTTGTCGGAACCCTTGCCGGCGTCCCTGTCGCTTCCGGCCCCCGCCGTGGACTTCGCCTGCTCGGCGGCCGCCTCGATGGCCTGCGTGAACGTCTCCTCCGGCTGCGCGCCCGCGATCGGACGGCCGTTGATCAGGAACGACGGGGTGGACGTGGCGCCGATCCCGTACGCCTGCTCCTGGTCCTTCGCGACCGCCTCGCGGGCCGCCTTGCCGTCGAGGTCCTTCATGAAGCGGTCGAGGTCCTTCACCCCGGCCTCCTCGGCGAGCGCCTTGACCCGGTCCTTGCCGAAGCCCTTCTCCTTCGCCCCTTCGGCGTAGGCGGCCCGGTGGAATTCCCAGAAGCGGTCCTGCTGCCCGGCGGCCCAGGCGCCGCGCGCGGCGTTCTCGGACTCCTCGCCGAAGATCGGGAAGTTGCGCCACTCGATGCGGAGCGTTCCGTCCTTCACGTACTTCTCGATCAGCTCGGGCTCGGTGTCCCGGGCGAACTTTCCGCAGTACCCGCACTTGAAGTCGGCGTACTCGATCAGGACGACGGGGGCGTCCGCGCGGCCGACGGCCAGCTTGTCGTCCGCGTCGCGGCGGGCGAGCTTGGCGAGCTCCGGGTAGATGCCCTCGCCCGGGTCGGCGGAGACCTCGGCGGCCGGGGTGGCGGCGGTGTCACGGGAGGAGTCGTCGGGGGAGGTGGCCTTGTAGGAGGCGAACCCGAGAAGACCGGCGGCGAGGACGACCACCGCGCCGTAGAGCAGGGGCTTGCGGGAGGTCGTCGGCTTCGCGGACTTCGCGGACTTGGCGTTGCTGGGCGTGGGCATGCGGCACTCCGTGCTGATGGTGCGGAAGGAGAGGGAAAGGGCGCGGGTCGGGGCGGTGCCGGCCTACACCCGCAGCACGGAGAGTTCGACCGGGGTCGGTGTGTACGGGACCGGGGCGCGTGCCCGTATCCCCGGCGGCTCGGCCTCCGGCGCGCCCGTCGCGACGGGCAGCCCCCACGGGGCGAGGCCGGGCGCCTGGTCGTACGCGGCACGAGCCCGGGAGGGGACGGCGGGCTCGCTGTCGTGGTCGGACGACTTCCCACAGCCCGGAATGCCGGGGCCGGGGTCGGGATCGCCGGCCTTCAGCGCGTAGGCCACCGCAGAGGCCGTGGCAGTGGCAGTGGCGTCGGCCCTGGCAGTGGCAGTGGTCGTGGCGTCGGCCGGAGCGGCCGTCACCGTGACTGCTCCCCCGGCTCCCCCCGCGTCCTCCGCCGCCGATACCGCCCCCACCGGCCCGCACAGCAGCCCCACGACGACCGCGAGCAGCGCCGCCAGGCTCCACCACTGTCTACGGGACACGGGACCGGACCTTTCTCGCGCCAGGAGCGGGGTGGGCTGAGCGTTCGACTGCCCGAAATGGTACGTGGCGCGTGACGCAGTCCGCGCGAAATGAGGTCGCCACTGCCCGGGCCCGGGTGAGATCCTGGGATTCGTATGTCTACTTCCTTTGCCGATCTCCAGTCCCAGCTCGCACAGCTCTCGCTCCGCGACGCGAACCGGCTCGGCCGGCGCCTCGAAGGGGCGCGCCGCATCCGCAAGCCCGAGGCCCGCCAGTCCGTGCTGGACGAGATCGCGGCCGAGGCGGACAAGGCGGCCGAACGGCTCGCGGCCCGCGCGGCCCGGCTGCCCGCCCTCTCGTATCCGGAAGAGCTGCCGGTCAGCCAGAAGAAGGACGAGATCCTGGAGGCGATACGCGACCACCAGGTCGTGATCGTCGCCGGTGAGACCGGCTCCGGGAAGACCACGCAGATCCCCAAGATCTGTATGGAGCTGGGGCGCGGGGTCCGGGGCATGATCGGGCACACCCAGCCCCGCCGGATCGCCGCCCGTACGGTCGCGGAGCGGGTCGCGGACGAGCTGAAGACGCCGCTGGGCGAGACCGTCGGCTGGAAGGTGCGCTTCACCGACCAGGTGAACCCGGAGTCGACGTATCTGAAGCTGATGACGGACGGCATCCTGCTCGCCGAGATCCAGACGGACCGCGAGCTGCTGGCGTACGACACGATCATCATCGACGAGGCGCACGAGCGGTCGCTGAACATCGACTTCCTGCTCGGCTATCTGGCCCGGCTGCTGCCGAAGCGTCCGGATCTGAAGGTCGTCATCACCTCGGCGACCATCGACCCGGAGCGGTTCGCGCGCCACTTCGGCGAGGCGCCGATCGTGGAGGTCAGCGGGCGGACGTACCCCGTCGAGGTCCGCTACCGGCCACTGCTGGAGGGGGCCGACGAAGACACAGAGGACTCCGACCGCGACCAGATCACCGCGATCTGCGACGCCGTCGACGAACTGGGCCACGAGGCCCCCGGCGACGTCCTGGTCTTCCTCTCCGGTGAGCGCGAGATCCGGGACACTGCGGACGCGCTGAACAAGCGGAACCTCAGGCATACCGAGGTGCTCCCCCTCTACGCACGCCTCTCGCACGCCGAGCAGCACCGCGTCTTCCAGCGCCACACGGGACGCCGCATCGTCCTCGCCACGAACGTCGCCGAGACCTCGCTGACCGTCCCCGGCATCAAGTACGTGATCGACCCGGGCAACGCCCGCATCTCCCGCTACAGCCACCGCACCAAGGTCCAGCGGCTGCCGATCGAGCGGATCTCCCAGGCCAGCGCCAACCAGCGCAAGGGCCGCTGCGGCCGTACGTCGGACGGCATCTGCATCCGGCTGTACTCGGAGGACGACTTCGTCACCCGGCCGGAGTTCACCGACCCGGAGATCCTGCGGACCAACCTGGCCTCCGTCATCCTCCAGATGACCGCGGCCGGGCTCGGTGACATCGAGAAGTTCCCCTTCATCGACCCGCCGGACCACCGCAACATCCGCGACGGCGTCCAGCTCCTCCAGGAGCTCGGGGCGCTGGATCCGGCGGAGAAGGATCCGAAGAAGCGGCTCACCCCGCTCGGCCGCAAGCTCTCCCAGCTCCCCGTCGACCCGCGCCTGGCCCGCATGGTCATCGAGGCCGACCGCAACGGCTGCGCCCGCGAGGTCATGGTCATCGCCGCCGCGCTCTCCATCCAGGACCCGCGCGAGCGGCCCTCGGAGAAGCAGACGCAGGCCGACCAGCAGCACGCGCGGTTCAAGGACGAGACGTCCGACTTCCTGGCGTATCTGAACCTGTGGCGTTACGTCCGCGAGCAGCAGAAGGAGCGCGGCTCGTCCTCGTTCCGCCGGATGTGCAAGCAGGAGTACCTGAACTTCCTGCGCATCCGCGAGTGGCAGGACATCTACGCGCAGCTGCGTACGGTGGCCAGGCAGATGGGCATCACCGTCGAGGAGCCCAAGGCCGACGAGGGCGTTCCCGAGCAGGCGGTGCACACCTCGCTGCTGGCCGGACTGCTGTCGCACATCGGGCTGAAGGACACCGAGAAGAACGAGTACCTGGGCGCGCGCAGCGCCAAGTTCGCGATCTTCCCGGGGTCGGCGCTGTTCAAGAAGCAGCCCCGGTTCGTGATGTCGGCGGAGCTCGTGGAGACCTCCCGGCTGTGGGCGCGGGTCAATGCCAAGGTCGAACCCGAGTGGATCGAGCCGCTGGCCCAGCACCTGCTGAAGCGCACGTACAGCGAGCCGCACTGGGAGAAGGACCAGGCGGCGGTGATGGCCTACGAGCGGGTCACGCTCTACGGGGTGCCGATCATCGCTCAGCGCAAGGTCAATTTCGGACGTATCGACCAGGAGGCCTCGCGGGATCTGTTCATCCGCAACGCCCTGGTCGAGGGCGACTGGCGCACGCACCACCAGTTCTTCCACGACAACCGCAAACTGCTCGGCGAGGTCGAGGAGTTGGAGCACCGCGCCCGCCGTCGCGACATCCTCGTGGACGACGAGACGCTGTTCGACTTCTACGACCAGCGGATTCCCGAACACATCGTGTCCGGGGCGCACTTCGACTCCTGGTGGAAGCACAAGAAGCGCGAGGAGCCGGACGCCCTCGACTTCGAGCGCTCCATGCTGATCAACGAGAAGGCCGGGGCGGTCACCAAGGACGACTACCCGGACTCCTGGCGGCAGGGGAAGCTCAAGTTCAAGGTGACCTACCAGTTCGAGCCCGGCGCGGACGCGGACGGCGTGACCGTTCACGTACCGCTCCAGGTGCTCAACCAGGTCACCGCCGAGGGCTTCGACTGGCAGATCCCGGGGCTGCGCGAGGAGGTCGTCACCGAGCTGATCCGCTCGCTGCCGAAGCCGATCCGCCGCCACTACGTCCCCGCGCCGAACTACGCGGAGAAGTTCCTGGACCGGGCCGTCCCGCTCCAGGAGCCGCTTCCGGTCACCCTGGCGCGCGAGCTCCAGCGGATGGTCGGGGTGCCGGTCACGGCCGACGACTTCGACCTCTCCCGGGTCCCGGACCACCTGAAGATCACGTTCCGGATCGTCGACGAGCGGCGGCGCAAGGTCGCCGAGGACAAGGACCTGGAGGCGCTGAAGCTCCAGCTGCGCCCGAAGGCCCGCCAGGCGCTCTCCAAGGCCGCCGCGGCGACCGCGGGACCGTCCGGCGAGTCCATCGAGCGCTCCGGCCTCACGGACTGGACGATCGGGGCGCTGGACAGGGTCTTCGAGACACGTCGGGCCGGGCAGCCGGTGAAGGCCTACCCGGCGCTCGTCGACCAGGGCGACACTGTCGCCGTACGCCTCTTCGACACCGAGGCCGAGCAGCAGCAGGCCATGTGGCGCGGCACCCGGCGGCTGATCATGCTGAACATCCCGGTGCACCCCGCGAAGTTCGCCTCGGACCGGCTCACCAACCAGCAGAAGCTGGCCCTCTCCCGCAATCCGCACGGCTCGGTGCAGGCCCTCTTCGAGGACTGCGCCACCGCCGCCGCCGACCGGCTGATCGCCGCGCACGGGGGCCCGGCGTGGGACGAGAAGGCGTTCCGGACGCTGTACGACAAGGTCCGCGCCGATCTCGTAGACCTGACCGTCCGCACGATCGACCAGGTGCAGCAGATCCTGGCCGCCTGGCAGGCCTGCGAGCGCCGGCTGAAGTCCACGAACAGCCTGACGCTGGTCGCCAACGTCACCGACGTACGCGAGCAACTGGCCCGACTCGTACCGTCCGGTTTCGTTACGGCCACCGGTCTGCGCCGGCTGCCGGACCTGATGCGCTACCTCGTGGCGGCCGACCGGCGGCTCCAGCAGATGCCGACGGCCGTGCAACGGGACACCACGCGGATGGCGAAGGTCCACGAGATGCAGGACGAGTACGCCTGGCTGCTCGAACAGCTCCCGCAGGGCCGCCCGGTGCCGCAGGAGGTCCTGGACATCCGCTGGATGATCGAGGAGCTGCGGGTCAGCTACTTCGCCCACGCCCTGGGCACCGCGTTCCCCGTCTCGGACAAGCGGATCGTGAAGGCGATCGACGCCGCGGCGCCCTGACACGGGCGCCGTTCGGGGCCCGCGGGGCGGTGACGGAGTCACCACCAGGAGTGAAGTCGACCTGGACCTCATCCCTCCTGTACAGTCTGGTTTCGCAGCAAGCCGCACGGCAAGCAGCGAAAACCTGGTCCTGTGGAGCAGTTTGGAGTGCTCGCCACCCTGTCAAGGTGGAGGCCGCGGGTTCAAATCCCGTCAGGACCGCAGTAGGAGAAAGCCCGGATCGTTTCGATCCGGGCTTTCTCGCGTCGTGCTCCGCGTCTTGACGGCGGCACCTGCCGCGGGTACCTCGTAGAAGCAGAGGCTGTCCCTGTTTCTCGGCGTACCCCGGCGCTTCACACGGCGGGGGACGGCCGGGCCCACCGGGAGGTGGCTCGTATGTCCGCGTCCACAGCACGACACGAGACCCGCGCGCTGCTGCGCGCCCATCTGGCGGCCGCTTCCGGCTATCGCCACCTCACCCGGCACTGCGCGGTCTGCCACCGCCTGCTGCGCCTCGCCATGGACCCCGGAGACCCCGGCGGGCGGAGCGAGCCCACCAGCCCCTCCGACGCCCCGCAGGAGGCCGCCGGGCAGCCGGACGATCGCGGGGACGGGGACAGGGACGGAGGCCGGGCCGAAAGGCCCTCCGCGACATGACCATCGGCCGGGTGATTCCGCGTTCGGACCGTGGCAGGCTCGTAGTTGGCAAGCATCGCGTGGTGTGACGGTAGTCACCGAATCAGTTTTCAGACCGGGGGATTTTACGCCTCCCCTACAACTGGTGAATTTAATATGTGCAATTGCACGAGGGCGGCAAGTACGCGAGGACCGTTCCGTCCGGGGCCGTCCCACCGCGTCCGGGACGCTCACCCACACTCCCGCACAGACCCGCTCACAGGCCCACGAACGCCCCCGCCGACCTCCTGAAGCCGACCGACCGCCCGGTTCTGAGGAGCCCCGCGGAGGGCTCGGGCAGAGGGCACAAAAAAGATCGCGCTGGACCCGGCGGAGTCCAGCGCGATCGATACGACGCACCCGCAGAACACAGGTATGACGCCCGTTGGGGCAGGCGTCCGTCGAGTGGAGCTATGGGCGGGCGGCTGGGTTGGGGGACCCGGAAGCTGCCCGATGGTGCTGCTGTACTGCGTTACTGCTGTGCTGCTTGCGCGGCAGGGGTGTGTCAGGCCTCGCTGCGCTGCTGCGGAATACCCGCAAGCAGTGCGCGGACCTCTGCCTCGCGGTACCGGCGATGTCCACCGAGCGTGCGGATGGACGTGAGCTTGCCAGCCTTGGCCCAACGGGTGACCGTCTTCGGGTCCACGCGGAACATCGTGGCAACCTCAGCCGGGGTCAGCAGCGGCTCGGCATCAGGGGTGCGAGCGGTCATGAGCGGCCTCCTCGGGAGAACCGAACCTTCTCGGTTCTTTCCTCTAAATTCTGCACCTTGACCCGCGTTGCCCGAAATGGCGGACGCGGGCCGAGTCGGTTATAGGACGAACGGCTTGTCCTCGGCACTACAACTACACCATCCGTCCAGCCACGTCGGCCAAACCGATGGAATTGCCCTCCCAGGTGTTCATCAGCGACGGAAGCCGATGGACCATGCCATAGCGGACAGTCACGCCACAGTGACGATCAGTCACAGAGCGATCAGGAGTCGTCAGACCCCCCATAGAGTGCAATGCTGAGCATTCTGCCCTTACTTGGACAGAAGGAGCCCTCCCCGGACTCCTTGTCCTATTTTGGCATGAGGAGTAGGGATGGACGCAAGGGCCCCGTAAGTGCTGTCCATCACGCTTGAGACAAAGGCCCGGTTCGGGACGTAGGTCCCGGGCCCAGCGGCGTACGCTCCCGCCTCACTCGCCCCATGAGACCTCACGCGTCACACGGGCCACCGGTTCACAGCCCGTCAGTTCTGCCTCCTCCCTTCGGTCGGCGTCCCCGCCTTTCGTCCTGGATGAAGGATGCCCCGGTTCCATCACGTTGATGCCGCTGTGGGTCTTTTCACGTCAATTGGTGAACTGGCGGTGCCGAACCGCCCGCCAGCGCTCCGCCAGCCGCGCGTAGGCCGCGCCCGCCGCCTCGCTGTCACCGTCCCGGAGCGCGGCGAGCCCCTCCGCCACGTCGGCCGCCGACCGGTCCGCGTCCAGCTGCTCCGCCGGCAGCGCGTGCACCAGGCCGCCGTAGTCGAGCTCGACCAGCGAGCGCGGATGGAACTCCTCCAGCCAGCGGCCCACATCCACCAGGCCCTCGGTCAGCGGGCCCTCGGCGACGCTCTCGCGCAGCGTGCGCAGCGCCCGCGCCAGCCGCCGGCGGGCCTCCACCATCGGGGTGCGGTAGCGCAGAACGGGGCAGGCGCCCTCGCCGTCCGCCGCCGCGTACTCCCGCTCCTCGTCGTGGAAGAGGACGAACCAGCGCACCGGGACCTGCCACACCGTGGTGCGGATCCACGGCCGCGCGTCCGGGTGCCGGGCCTGCCAGCGCTCGTGGTCCGCCCTCGCCTGGCCGCGCACCACCGATGGCAGCAGGGCGTCCAGCACGTTGGCCGGAAACATTCCCCCCTGTTCCTCCAGCCCCTCCAGGGCGAGCCAGCCCCGCAGCCGGGTGCGCCACGGGCAGACGCACACCACCCCGTCCAGCTCCGCCACGAACGCGTCGCCGCTCTCGTGCACGGGCACCCCCACCGGCGGCGTCGGCACCAAGTCGGCCAGCGAGCGGCGCAGTTCGTCCTGGGCCGTGGGAAGGTCCGCGCGCTGCGCGTAGCGCGCCCAGTGACTCCGCTCGGGCTCGGCGAACGCGGCGAGCGGCTCGTAGATCCGGAGGTAGGACGCGTAAGGGACGAGCACCGAAGACACCACCGACATGCAGCGCATCGTGTCACGGCCGTACACCCCCAGGGGGTGATCCTCCGCACGGGGGCAGATCCGCGCCGCCGGAGGACTTACGCTCTTGCCCATCGGACCGGCCGTGCCGGTCGGTCCGGGGTCCTCCCCACCCTCAGGAGGGCCTCCTGCCGCTTCGTTATTTGGGAGTCACCACAGTGACCGATGTGACCGGCGCGCCTGTCGATGCACTGCACACCCTGTTCCACTCGGACCAGGGGGGCCACGAGCAAGTCGTGATCTGCCAGGACCGTGCCAGCGGCCTCAAGGCCGTCATCGCCCTCCACTCCACCGCCCTGGGCCCGGCCCTCGGCGGCACCCGCTTCTACCCGTACGCCTCCGAGGCCGAGGCCGTCGCCGACGCGCTGAACCTCTCGCGCGGGATGTCGTACAAGAACGCCCTGGCCGGGCTCGACCACGGTGGCGGCAAGGCCGTCATCATCGGCGACCCGGAGCAGATCAAGAGCGAGGAACTCCTCCTCGCCTACGGCCGGTTCGTCGCCTCTCTCGGCGGCCGTTACGTCACCGCCTGCGACGTCGGCACGTACGTCGCCGACATGGACGTCGTCGCCCGGGAGTGCCGCTGGACCACCGGCCGCTCCCCCGAGAACGGCGGCGCGGGCGACTCCTCGGTGCTCACCGCCTTCGGCGTCTTCCAGGGCATGCGCGCCTCGGCCCAGCACCTGTGGGGCGACCCGACGCTGCGCGGCCGCACGGTCGGCGTCGCCGGCGTCGGCAAGGTGGGCCACCACCTCGTCGAGCACCTGCTCTCGGACGGCGCGAACGTGGTGATCACCGATGTCCGCGAGGAGTCGGTACGCCGGATCACCGACCTGCACCCCGAGGTCGCGGTCGCCGCGGACACCGACGCGCTCATCCGTACCGAGGGCCTGGACGTCTACGCGCCGTGCGCGCTCGGCGGCGCGCTCAACGACGCCACCGTGCCCGTCCTCACCGCGAAGGTGGTGTGCGGCGCGGCCAACAACCAGCTCGCACACCCGGGTGTGGAGAAGGACCTGGCCGACCGGTCGGTTCTCTACGCACCCGACTACGTGGTCAACGCCGGTGGCGTGATCCAGGTCGCCGACGAGCTGCACGGGTTCGACTTCGACCGGTGCAAGGCGAAGGCCGCGAAGATCTTCGACACCACGCTGGAAATATTCGCACGTGCGAAGAAGGACGGAATTCCGCCGGCCGCGGCGGCCGACCGGATCGCCGAGCAGCGGATGGCGGAGGCACGCGGCCGCTGAGCCGGGCGCGGTCACGGCCCGCCGACCGACGAGACAAGACTCACGCCGGTCGGCGGGTCGTACGCCCACAAGAGGTTAAAATCGCAGTTGACCAGCGGGGACGGGGCTCCTCACTGGCCCTGTGCCGGGGACCGTGATGCGGGCGGCGTACCGTATGGCCACGGAAGCAGGTACCGTTAAAGCCCTACAGGCGCGGTCTCTCTGCCGAGAGTCCGTCCTGAAACATGAACGGGTGTCAAGACTCTGGGGCCGTCGAGCCCCGTCACCGAGGGGGTCGAGCCATGGGGCGCGGCCGGGCAAAGGCCAAGCAGACCAAGGTCGCCCGCCAGCTGAAGTACAGCAGCGGCGGGACGGACCTGTCGCGTCTGGCCAATGAGCTGGGCGCATCGCCTTCGAGTCAGCCACCGAACGCAGAGCCGTTCGAGGACGACGACGAGGAAGATGACCCGTACGCACAGTACGCGGATCGCTACAACCAGGATGATGACGAGGATCAGGACGATCAGTCCGGTCCCTCGTCCCAGCGCCGCGGCGCTTGACCTCGCGCTGACACAACAACCCGGTCCGGGCCTGCCCCGGGCCGGGTTCTGTGCTGTCCCGACACGGAAGCGGACACGCTGGCCGTCGTGCGCCGGGCGTCCGCCCGGCGCACCGCGGCATGCGTCCTAGCGTGCGTAGCTGCCGGTCAGCTGGGCTCCCGTGGTGCGGTCACCGCGGTCGGTGATCTCACCGGCGACCCAGGAGTCGACCCCGCGGTCGGCCAGGGTCGTCAGCGCGGCGTCCACCGAGTCCGCCGGGACGATCGCGATCATGCCGACGCCCATGTTCAGCGTCTTCTCCAGCTCCAGCTGCTCCACGTTCCCGGCCCTGCCGACGAGGTCGAAGACCGCGCCGGGCGTCCAGGTGGAGCGATCGACTGTGGCGTGCAGCCCGTCCGGGATGACCCGGGCCAGGTTGTTCGCCAGGCCGCCGCCGGTGACGTGGCTGAAGCCGTGCACCTCGGTCGTCCGGGTGAGCGCCAGGCAGTCCAGGGAGTAGATCCGGGTGGGCTCCAGAAGCTCCTCGCCGAGCGTCCGGCCGAACTCCTCGACCTGCCGGTCCAGCGTCCAGCCCGCCCGGTCGAAGACCACATGGCGGACGAGCGAGTACCCGTTGGAGTGAAGACCGGAGGACGCCATCGCGATGACCGCGTCACCCTTGCGGATACGGTCCGGGCCGAGCAGTCGGTCGGCCTCGACCACGCCCGTACCGGCTCCGGCGACATCGAAGTCGTCCGGGCCCAGCAGACCGGGGTGCTCGGCGGTCTCGCCGCCGACCAGGGCGCAGCCCGCCAGGACGCAGCCTTCTGCGATCCCCTTCACGATGGCCGCGACACGCTCGGGGTGCACCTTGCCGACGCAGATGTAGTCGGTCATGAACAGCGGCTCGGCGCCGCAGACGACGAGGTCGTCCACGACCATGCCGACGAGGTCGTGGCCGATGGTGTCGTACACGCCCATCTGCCGCGCCAGGTCCACCTTGGTGCCCACGCCGTCCGTGGCGGAGGCCAGGAGCGGGCGCTCGTAGCGCTTGAGCGCCGAGGCGTCGAAGAGACCGGCGAACCCGCCGAGGCCGCCGAGGCCCGCGACCTCGGGGCGCTGCGTCTTCTTCACCCACTCCTTCATCAGCTCGACGGCACGGTCGCCGGCTTCGATGTCGACGCCGGCCGCCGCGTAGGAAGCACCTGTTGTCTCAGACATGGCCTGGGATCTTTCGTGTGGAGATACGGGGCTGGGGAGGGAGGGACGCGGAACCGGTCCGGGTCACGGACGGCGCAGCGCGTCGGCCGCGGCGGTCGCCGCGGGGCCCGCCGCCAGCTCGGTCTCCAGCAGCTGCTTGCCGAGCAGCTCCGGGTCCGGGAGCTCCATCGGATATTCACCGTCGAAGCAGGCGCGGCAGAGGTTCGGCTTGTCGATCGTCGTCGCCTCGATCATCGAGTCGATCGAGATGTACGAGAGCGAGTCGGCGCCCATCGAGGTGCAGATCTCGTCGACGGTCATGCCGTTGGCGATCAGTTCGGCGCGGGTCGCGAAGTCGATGCCGAAGAAGCAGGGCCACTTGACCGGCGGGGAGGAGATCCGGATGTGGATCTCGGCCGCTCCGGCCTCACGGAGCATCCTGACCAGGGCGCGCTGGGTGTTGCCGCGGACGATCGAGTCGTCGACGACCACCAGGCGCTTGCCCTTGATGACTTCCTTCAGCGGATTCAGCTTGAGCCGGATGCCGAGCTGGCGGATGGTCTGCGAGGGCTGGATGAAGGTCCGGCCGACGTAGGCGTTCTTCACCAGTCCGGCGCCGAAGGGGATGCCGCTGGCTTCCGCGTACCCGATCGCGGCGGGGGTGCCGGATTCCGGGGTCGCTATGACGAGATCCGCCTCGACGGGGGCCTCGGCGGCCAGCTTGCGGCCCATCTCCACGCGGGAGAGGTAGACGTTCCGCCCGGCGATGTCGGTGTCGGGGCGGGCCAGGTACACATACTCGAAGACGCAGCCCTTGGGCTTCGCTTCTGCGAATCGGGAGGTGCGCAGACCGTTCTCGTCGATGGCGACGAGCTCGCCCGGCTCGATCTCGCGTACGTAGCTGGCGCCGCAGATGTCGAGGGCGGCGGACTCCGAGGCGACCACCCAGCCGCGCTCCAGCCGGCCGAGGACCAGCGGGCGGATGCCCTGCGGGTCGCGGGCGGCGTAGAGCGTGTGCTCGTCCATGAAGACGAGGGAGAAGGCGCCCTTGACGTCGGGGAGCACCTTGGCGGCGGCTTCCTCGATGGTGAGGGGCTTGTCGTCCTCGTCGCGCTGACCGGCGAGCAGCGCGGTCACCAGGTCGGTGTCGTTGGTCGCGGCGACCTGGGTGGCGCGGCCGTCCTTGCGCGGGAGGTCGGCGACCATCTCCGCGAGCTGGGCGGTGTTGACCAGGTTCCCGTTGTGGCCGAGGGCGATCGAGCCGTGCGCGGTGGCACGGAACGTCGGCTGCGCGTTCTCCCACACCGAGGCACCGGTGGTGGAGTAGCGGGCATGACCGACCGCGATATGGCCCTGGAGAGAACCCAGAGACGTTTCGTCGAAGACCTGCGAGACCAGTCCCATGTCCTTGAAGACCAGGATCTGGGACCCGTTGCTCACTGCGATGCCCGCGGACTCCTGTCCGCGGTGCTGCAGGGCATACAGTCCGAAATAGGTGAGCTTGGCGACCTCTTCACCCGGAGCCCAGACACCGAAGACGCCACAAGCGTCCTGGGGGCCTTTCTCTCCGGGGAGCAGGTCGTGGTTGAGTCGTCCATCACCACGGGGCACAGCACCGAGTGTAGGCGAGATCGACCACTGGTCCGAATTCGGGACCGGCCGGCAAGGACACGGCGGAGCACGGGGAACGCGTCGCGGGCCGGTGCCGGGAGGGCGTTTCGGGGGGCTTCGGCCGGTCACCCAGGGTGAGCGGCGGGTGGGCGGGCAGGCCCCCCGTGGTCGGCGTCCGGCGCCTGCCGCCCGGCTGCGGAGCCGGTTACCGGCCGGTCGGGGCGTCCGTCCGGACCGGAGGCCGCGCCCCGGTGACGACCGCCCGGCCGTGGCGTTCGGTGAGGCCCCGGGCCCCGGCCCGACCGCTGGCCGAACGCTCGTTTCGTGGTGAGCCTCACACCGTACGCGCGGTGTGCCGGGGCCTGTGGCCGGGGTCAGCCGTGCTGCCGCGGGGTCTTCGGGGCGCCCTTCGCCTCCGCGTCCGCGGCCGTGGCGGCGATCCCCTTGTCGTCGGCGGCGGTGAGCGTGAGCGTCTGCCCCTTGATCGTGTACGTCACCTTGCCGTCGAGGGCGGCGAGCACCGCGCGCTCCGTCTCCATCTCCGCCTTCGGGCACATCCTGCGGGTCCCGGCCACCGGCCCGAAGGTGATCGTGTCGCCCTTCACCGTGGCCTTGGCGTGGAAGGCGTTGCAGCCGGAGTTGCCCTCGACCGTGCCGTTCTCGCGGAAGGTGAGGTGCGGCGTCCGCTCCTGGGGCAGATCGGCCGGGACGGAGGTCGCGCTCTCGCCGCTGAGCAGGGTGTTCACCGCCCAACGGGTGCCCACGAGATCGGCGGCGGGCTGCTCGCTGAGCGCGACGGTGTCGCCGCCGCCGGTGGTGAGGGTGAGCTTCTTGCCCGCGAGCTTCGCGGTGAGTTCGCCGGTGAGCGCGCGGGTGGCGGCCTTCTCGAACGCCTCGATGTCCTCCTCGCACGCCATCTGCGTGGAGACGGGCCCGCCCACGGTGATCCGGTCGCCCTCGACACGGGCCTCGGCGCTGATGTGGTTGCAGCCGAAGTTCGCGGTGGCCCGGCCCTTCGGGTCGATCTCCAGCCGGGCGCCGTCGGGCGCCTCGGTCTTCTTGCCCCCGACGGTGACGGAGTCCACGTTCCACCGCACCCCCGTGACGGGCACATCGCTCCGCACGGTGTCGCCGCGGTCGCCGGAGCCCGCGCCGGAACCGGACCCGGAACCCGGCTCCGTACCGCAGGCGGCGAGGGTGAGGAGGGCCAGGACGCTGACGCTGACAGCCATACGTTGTGTGTGCATGGCGATGGGACGGTACGAGGGGCCGATCCGGTTCCGCCCCGTCGGGCTCAGCCCATCAGGGGCAGCAGCGCGGCCAGGTCCGCCCGCTCGCCGCCGGCGCTGACCTCGGCGTCCTCCAGGGCCCGCGCCCACTCCGTACGCCCGGTGGCGAGCCGGATCCAGGTCAGCGGGCCGGTCTCCACGACATTGGGCGGGGTCCCGCGCGTGTGCCTGGGGCCGCCGATGCACTGGACCACCGCGAACGGCGGGACCCGCACCTCGACGGAACCGCCGGGCGCCCGGTCCGCGAGGGCGTCCGCCAGCAGCCGGGTGCAGGCGGCCAGCGCCTGCCGGTCGTACGGGATCTCCGTTCCGAGCGCCTCGTTCAGGTCGTCCGTGTGGACGATCAGCTCGACGGTCCGGGTGACCAGGAAGTCGGTCAGGCGCATGGAGCCGACCCGGGTGACCAGCAGCCGTTCTCCGGTGCCGGACGCCAGGACAGCCGCGGTGAACCCCGCCTCCGCCTCCTCGTACAGCGCGTCCAGATCGCGATGGGCGGCCGCCAGCTCCTCGACGTCCTCGGCGATCCGGCCGGCGTGGGCCGCGGTGGCCGAGGGCCACTGCGGCAGGGCGACCTCGGGCTTGGGGCCGGGCGGCTCCGGCTGGTCCAGGGACCGGCCGACACTGGCGAGCCCCATCGCGACATGCGCGGCGAGCTCGCGCACCGTCCAGGCTCCGAGCCTGGTCGGCCGGGCGAGCTGGTCGGGCGTCAACGTGCGGACGGCGTCCCGCACATGGCCGAACTGTGCGAGGACGGCGGTCCGGGTCCTGAGGTGGTCGTAGGCGCGCGGGCGCTTCTTGGCCGGGGGCATGGGCCGAGACTAACCGGCCCCTCCGACATCGCCCGGTCGGGCTGGTGCGACCTGCTCCCCGGCCGTGAACGTCTCCCCGCCCGCCGGGACTCCGACGCCCCGCCAGCTGAACGGGACGCCCCGGGCGGTGTCGAGGTCCGGGCCGTCCATCAGCTGGAAGTGGAGGTGGGGTTCGGTGGTGTTGCCGGAGTTGCCGCACCGGCCGATCCGCTGCCCGGCCCGGACCGTGTCCCCCGCCTTCACCGTCAGCGAGCCGCGCTGGGCATGGGCGTAGGCCGCGTACGTACCGTCCCCGAGGTCGAGGATGACGTGGTTGCCGAAGACCCGGTGCACGCCGAGGACCGACCGGACGGCGGCTTCGACGAGCATCAGATAGACGAGCCCGGGCAGGGAGTTGCGGCTCAGGTGGTCGCGCTGGCCGTCGCTGGCCGCCACGACCGTGGCGTCGGCCACCGCTAGCAGCGGGGCACCGAAGGCCGGGAAGTCGCGGTTGCGGCGGAAGACCGGCCACAGCATCCGGAACGGCGGACGAGCCGGAACCTCGCCGTCCGTCGGCTCCGGGTCGGCCAGGATATCGATCGCGTACGTCTGCCCGTAGACGTGCGTCCCGTGGCTCGGGGCCTTGTCCGCAGGGCTGTTGAGGGCGGCCCAGCGCCCGGCCACCGGCGGGTCGACCGCCACGGGGTCCCGCGGCTCGCCCCGGGGCGCGGCGGCCCTGGTCTGGAGCGCGAGCGTCGTCAGCAGGAGGACCGACACGACCGCCGCGGGCAGCAGTGTGGTCGTCCACCCCGGCCCGGGCGGATCCGTGAGGAACTCGGCGGTCACCAGCGCGAGCAGGACCACCCAGGAGATGCGGTGGGCCCTCTCCACGGCACTGCGAACGGACATCTTCAACTTCCCCCCATGTTGTCTTAGGTCGTCCGCGGCCGTGGGTCTACGGCCGCGCCGCCGTCAGCACCACCAGCAGCGGTACGACCCGGGCGGCCGGAACCTCGTACCGTCCGCGCCCGGCCGCGTGCAGCCAGCCCGAGCCGGTGAGTTGGCGCAGGTGGTGGTAGATCTGGCCGGTGGTGCCGACCCCGTCGAGCGCGGCCAGCTCCGCGGTCGTGCGCAGGCCGCCGAGGATCTCGCGGAGCAGGCGCAGCCGGACCGGGTGGCCCAGCGCGGCCAAGGCCTCGGCGGCGCCCGCCCAGGCGTCGCCCTCGTGGCCCTCGTCCCCCTGCTCCGCGCCCCCGTCGAGCAGCGCCTCGGTCAAGGCGCCGTACTGCCATTCGTACTGCTCGCCGGTGGGCAGCCGGACCGAGCCCGTGTAGAGCACCCCGCCGTCGGCTGCGGTCTCCCCGGCGTCGGCGAGCTGCTGTTTGAGCCCTTCCAGCGCCCAGAAGCCGCCGTCGCCCAGGCGGGGCGCCTCGCGGTCCTGCCGCTCAAGCGCCGTGAGCCGCCTCTCCAGCTCGGCGACCCGCTCCTCCAGCTCCACGACATCCACCTTACGTAATTACGTAATTTCCATCAAGAGAGTTCCGGAACAGGTTCCGGGAAGGCCGAAGCCCCCGCCCGGGTCATCCGGGCGGGGGCTTCGGGCGTACGCGGCGACGCGGCTCGGGCTCAGGCGAGCAGCGCGGGAATCGTCGCCTCGTGGGCCGTCCGGAGCTCGCTCAGCGGGATGCCGAACTCGCCCTGGACCTCGATCTCCTCGCCGTCCACGACACCGATGCGGGTGACGGGCAGACCGCGCGCCCCGCACATGTCGGTGAAGCGGAGCTCCTCGCTGCGCGGGACCGCGACGACCGCGCGGCCCGCCGACTCCGAGAAGAGGAAGGTGAACGCGTCCAGGCCGTCCGGCACGACCAGCCGGGCGCCCTTCCCGCCGCGCAGGCAGGACTCGGTGACGGCCTGGATCAGACCGCCGTCGCTCAGGTCGTGCGCGGCGTCGACCATGCCGTCGCGGGAGGCCGAGATGAGGATCTCGGCGAGCAGCTTCTCGCGGCCGAGGTCCACCTTCGGCGGCAGGCCGCCGAGGTGGTTGTGGACGACCTCGGACCAGGCCGAGCCGCCGAACTCCTCGCGGGTGTCGCCCAGCAGGTAGAGGAGCTGGCCCTCCTCCGCGAAGGCGACCGGCGTACGCCGGGTGACGTCGTCGATCACGCCGAGCACGGCCACGACCGGCGTCGGGTGGATCGCCGTCTCACCGGTCTGGTTGTACAGCGAGACGTTGCCGCCGGTGACCGGGGTGCCCAGCTCCAGGCAGCCGTCCGCGAGACCGCGGGTGGCCTCGGCGAACTGCCACATGACGTCCGGGTCCTCGGGCGAACCGAAGTTCAGGCAGTTGGAGATGGCCAGCGGCTTGGCGCCGGAGGCGGCCACGTTGCGGTACGACTCCGCCAGCGCGAGCTGCGCGCCCGCGTACGGGTCGAGCTTGGCGTACCGGCCGTTGCCGTCGGTCGCCATCGCCACGCCCAGATTCGACTCGGCGTCGATGCGGACCATGCCCGCGTCCTCGGGCATCGCGAGGACGGTGTTGCCCTGCACGAAGCGGTCGTACTGGTCGGTGATCCAGGACTTCGAGGCCTGGTTCGGGGAGGCGACCAGCTTGAGGACCTGCTCGCGCAGCTCGGCGGCGTTCCCCGGGCGCGCGAGCCGACCCGCGTCGTCCGCCTGGAGCGCGTCCTGCCAGGACGGGCGGGCGAACGGGCGGTGGTAGACCGGACCTTCGTGCGCGACCGTGCGCGGCGGCACGTCCACGATCTGCTCGCCGTGCCAGAAGATCTCCAGCTGGGAGCCCTCGGTCACCTCACCGATGACGGTGGCGATGACGTCCCACTTCTCGCAGATCTCCAGGAAGCGGTCCACGTGCTGCGGCTCGACGATCGCGCACATGCGCTCCTGCGACTCGCTCATGAGGATCTCCTCGGGCGAGAGGGAGGAGTCGCGCAGCGGCACGGTGTCCAGCTCGACGCGCATCCCGCCGGAACCGGCCGAGGCCAGCTCGGAGGTGGCGCAGGAGAGCCCGGCGCCGCCGAGGTCCTGGATACCGTCGACGAGCTTCTCGCCGAAGATCTCCAGGGTGCACTCGATGAGCAGCTTCTCCTGGAACGGGTCGCCGACCTGGACGGCGGGGCGCTTGGCCGGGCCGGTGGACTCGAAGGTCTCGCTCGCCAGGACGGAGACGCCGCCGATGCCGTCGCCGCCGGTGCGGGCGCCGTACAGGATGACCTTGTTGCCCGCGCCGGAGGCCTTGGCGAGGTGGATGTCCTCGTGCTTCATCACACCGATGCAGCCGGCGTTGACCAGCGGGTTGCCCTGGTAGCAGGCGTCGAAGACGACCTCGCCGCCGATGTTGGGCAGGCCCAGGCAGTTGCCGTAGCCGCCGATGCCCGCGACGACGCCGGGCAGGACGCGCCTGGTGTCGGGGTGGTCGGCCGCGCCGAAGCGCAGCGGGTCCACCACCGCGATCGGGCGGGCGCCCATGGCGAGGATGTCGCGGACGATGCCGCCGATGCCGGTGGCCGCGCCCTGGTAGGGCTCGATGTACGAGGGGTGGTTGTGCGACTCGACCTTGAAGGTGACCGCGTACCCCTGGCCGACGTCGACCACACCGGCGTTCTCTCCGATGCCGACGAGCATGGCGTCGTTGGCGGGGACCTTCTCGCCGAACTGCTTGAGGTGGACCTTGCTGCTCTTGTACGAGCAGTGCTCCGACCACATCACCGAGTACATGGCGAGCTCGGCGCCGGTGGGACGGCGGCCCAGGATCTCGCGGATCCGGGCGTACTCGTCCTCCTTGAGGCCGAGCTCCTTCCAGGGCTGCTCGGCGTCCGGGGTCTCGGCCGCGTGCTTGACCGTATCCAGGCTCATGCGTTGACCAGCTTCTTGATGATCGAGGTGAAGAAACCGAGGCCGTCGGTGCGGCCGGTGCCGATGAGCGGCTCCACGGCGTGCTCGGGGTGCGGCATCAGGCCGACGATGTTGCCCGCGGCGTTGGTGATGCCCGCGATGTCGCGGAGCGAGCCGTTGGGGTTGCCGTCCAGGTAGCGGAAGGCGACGCGGCCCTCGGCCTCCAGCTCGTCGAGCGTGCGCTCGTCGGCGGTGTAGCGGCCGTCCATGTTCTTGAGCGGGACGCTGATCTCCTGGTCCGCGCTGTAGTCCGAGGTCCAGGCCGTCTCCGCGTTCTCCACCCGCAGCTTCTGGTCACGGCAGATGAAGTGCAGGTGGTTGTTGCGCAGCATCGCGCCGGGCAGCAGGTGCGCCTCGGTCAGGATCTGGAAGCCGTTGCAGATGCCGAGGACCGGCATACCGGCCTTCGCCTGCTCGACGATCGTTTCCATGACCGGCGAGAAGCGGGAGATGGCTCCGGCGCGGAGGTAGTCCCCGTAGGAGAAGCCACCGGCGAGGACGACCGCGTCGACCTGGTGCAGGTCCTTGTCGCGGTGCCACAGGGATACGGGCTCGGCGCCCGCGATCCGGACGGCGCGCAGGGCGTCCTGATCGTCGAGGGTGCCGGGAAAAGTGACGACGCCGATACGGGTGGTCACTTCTCCTCCTCCACCTTCACGACGAAGTCCTCGATGACGGTGTTGGCGAGGAACGTCTCGGCCATCTCGTTAATACGGGCGAGGGCGGCGTCGTCCACCGGCCCCTCGACCTCCAGCTCGAAACGCTTTCCCTGACGAACGTCCGCGATTCCCTCGAAGCCGAGACGGGGCAGTGCGCGCTGCACCGCCTGTCCCTGCGGGTCGAGGATCTCGGGCTTGAGCATGACGTCGACTACGACGCGTGCCACTGGCACTCCCGGTGTGGTGGTGTGGTGCGGCTGTCTCTCCGGGGGGTTCCCCAGACCCCCGCGGGTCCACTCAGCGTACCTGCCCAAAATTTCTACGCGGGTAGATATCGGGCGGCGCGGAGGCGGAGGGGACCCGGCGGAGATCACGTCCAGATATCGGCCAGGACACCGCACGGGAAAAGGTCCGGAAAAAATCTCGCCCGGATTGTGCACGGATTGCGTACGGACACGCGGATGCAATTGACTGGGCTTCACAATGCGGCACCCGTCGCTGTACAAATGATTACCGGGGAAAGCAGCATTGCCCCGGGACAACGGAACAGTCGACATCATGTCGATCCGCATCCGCCCGCCTGACAGCCGGAAGGCCGGCATCCGCGTACGCAGAACGCGCCGATGCCGTAGGAAAGGACCGATATCCGTGGCTCAGCGCGTAGTGGTGACGCTCTCCGACGACATCGACGGGGGAGCAGCGGCGGAAACGGTGACCTTCGCCCTGGACGGGAGGACGTACGAGATCGACCTCAATCCCGCCAACGCGAAGAAACTGCGGAAGACTCTGGCGCCTTACATGGCGGCCGGCCGAAAGCAGACAAATGCCAGCAAACACGGCAGGACGCCCACGGCCTACCGCCACACCGCCCTCGCGCCGGACCCGGCGGCCGTCCGCGCCTGGGCCCGCTCGCACCGCATGGAGGTGCCGGCCCGCGGCCGCATCCCGAAGAAGGTCTACGAGGCGTTCCAGGCCTCCGATTGAGAGCGCGGCGTCCACCGTCGGGCCCCGGGTCCCGGCGGCGGACGCTCCGTCAGGCGGGGTGCGGGGCACCGCGAACGCCCCCTCGGGGACCCGTGCGACGGGACCCGCCGGGAGTCGACTTGCGCGACACCCCCGCAGGTCGGCTAGAGTCTGGAGCACGCCGAGGGGCGAGGCCGCAAAGCCGGATCCCACGCAGCGTGCGGGTGTAGTTCAGTAGTAGAACATCCCCCTTCCAGGGGGAAGGCGCAGTGTGCAATTCCTGTCACCCGCTCTGCACGACCTCTTCAGACCACTTCGCTGGATCAGGTAGAGTAGTGCTCGCTCCACCGGTGAAAGCCGAGTGGCTGCAATGCGGACGTAGCTCAGTTGGTAGAGCGCAACCTTGCCAAGGTTGAGGTCGCCAGTTCGAACCTGGTCGTCCGCTCAGATCTAAGGCCCCGATCGATTTCGATCGGGGCCTTAGTCGTGCCCGCACCCCGCCCATGACGTTTGTCATGAGCAGTCATGACAGCGCGCACTGCCGACGGGCCCTCTCCGGCGGAAACCTTGAAGCATGACCAGCGACGACATCCTCAGCGACCGCGTGGACGCTCCCGTGATCGAGGCGAACGGGGTCCGGCGCCGTTACGCCGACGGCTTCGAGGCCGTGTCCGGGATCTCCTTCTCCGTGGCCCGCGGCGAACTGTTCGCCCTGCTCGGGACGAACGGCGCGGGCAAGACCTCCACCGTGGAGCTCCTGGAGGGCCTGGCACCGCCGACCGACGGCACCGTCCGGGTCCTCGGCCACGACCCGTACCGCGAACGCGCCGCCGTCCGCCCCCGTACCGGGGTGATGCTCCAGGAGGGCGGCTTCCCCTCCGACCTCACGGTCATGGAGACCGTTCGCATGTGGTCGGCCTGCACCACCGGCGCCCGCCCCGCCGCCGAGGCCCTGGGGATGGTCGGCCTGACCGCCCGGGCGAAGGTCCGGGTCAAGCAGTTGTCCGGCGGTGAGAAGCGCCGGCTCGACCTGGCGCTGGCCCTGACCTCCCGGCCCGAGGTCCTCTTCCTCGACGAGCCGACGACGGGGCTGGACGCCGAGGGGCGGCAGGAGACCTGGGAGCTCGTCCGGGCGCTGCGGGACAACGGCACGACCGTGCTGCTGACCACGCACTACCTGGAGGAGGCCGAGGCGCTCGCGGACCGGCTGGCGATCATGCACCAGGGGAGGATCGTGACGTCCGGAACCATCGCCGAGGTGACCGCACAGCAGCCCGCCCGAATCCGGTTCGTCCTGCCCGAGGCCGTGCCCGCGGCCCGCCTGCCGCTCTCTCTCCGGGCGGCGGCCGAGGGGCAGCGGATCGAGATCCGCACCCCCGCCCTCCAGGAGTCGCTGCACGAACTCCTGGAGTGGGCCCGGGAGTCGGGCGTGCGGCTGCACGGGCTCGACGCCCGCTCCGCCTCGCTGGAGGAGGCGTTCCTCGACATCGCGAAGACCCAGCACGCGCCCCGGGACGAGGACCCCCGCCAGGTCCCGGCCCGGCCCACCCGCACCACCCGGACGAAGAAGGTGACGGCATGACGACGACCACGCCCCCCGTGCACGACCGGGCGGCCGCGACCCGCCCCGCCGCGAACGCCCCGGCCGTGGCCCGGCGGCTGGCCGCGCTCGGGCGCGCCGAGCTGATCCTCCTGGTGCGCAACCGGACCGCGATCGTCGTGGCCCTGCTGGTGCCGCTCGTGATGATCTTCGCGATACGGTCCTCGCTCGAACAGATCGACCTCGGCGGCACCGGCCTCACCATCGCGGGCGCCACCCTCACCGGCGGCATCGGCATGGTGCTGGTCCAGGTCGTCTACATGAACCTCGTCTCCGCGTACGTCGCCCGGCGCGAGGAGCTCGTCCTGAAGCGGCTGCGCACCGGCGAGATCTCCGACCGCGAGATCCTCACCGGCACCGCGCTGCCGTCCGTGGCGCTGGCCCTGGCCCAGTGCGTGCTGCTGGTGGTGGCGGGCGCGCTCGCCTTCGACCTGAGCGCACCGCACCGGCCCGATCTGCTGGTGGCCGGGCTGCTGCTGGGCTTCCTGCTGATGTCGGCGCTGGCCGCGGCGACCGCCGTGGTGACCCGTACGGTGCAGACCTCGCAGCTCACCACGTTGCCGCTGTACTTCGTCTCGCTGTTCGGCTCCGGGCTCTTCGTCCCGCTGGAGGTGTTCCCGGACCGGCTGGCGTCGGTGTTCGAGCTGCTGCCGATGACCGGCGTGATGACCCTGGTCCGGCACGGCTGGCTCGGCGGCGTGGAGAGCGGTGACCTGGTCACGGCCGGGGTGACCGCGCTGGCCTGGACCGCGTTCGGGGTGTTTGCTGTGCAGCGGTGGTTCCGCTGGGACCCGCGCGGCTGAGCGGCGCACCGGGCGGCTCCACCGGGAGCCTTCCGCAGGGGCCTGCCGCGGGAGTCTTCCGCGCGGGAGGCGAAATGAAAGGGCTGACAGGCGTGATCGGTCGGGTACGGGGCTGGCGGCGGGGCTGGCACGAGGGCACCAAGCTCCAGCGCATCGACCTCTACACCCGGGTCACCCTCTGCGCGATGACCTGGATCTTCCTGCTGACCTGGGGCCTGCTGCCGCTCGCCACGATCCTGGACCGGGGCGCCTGGGCGCTGGCCATCGGTGTGGCCCTGTTCGTCCTGAACATCACCCAGTCCGTGCTGAGCAACCTCAACGTGCGACCCGCCTTCGCCCACTACCGGGGAGCGGAGCCCTTCCCCCTGCGCCGACTGCGGCTCCCGGCAGTGCTCCTGGTGGCGATGTCCGGGCTGGTGATCGCCCTGGCGGCGGTGGGCGGGATCGACGACGAGTCGCTGCCGGTGCTGGCGATGGACCTGCCGGTGGCGTTCGGAGTGCCGTACGCCCTGCTCGTACCCGCCCGGAAGTTCCTGCTGCACGGCGCGGCCTACGTCGCGGCCTTCCTGGCGCTGCTGGCGGCCTTCGGAGGCAGCGGGACGCCACTGCTGGCGACGGGCGCCACGATGACCGTCGCCATCGCGCTGGTGGTCGGCTCCGTACGCCCCAGCGGCTGGAGCCTGTCGGTGATGTGGCAGGCGGAGGAGGCGCGGGACACGCAGGCCCGGCTGGCGGTGGCGGAGGAGCGGCTGCGGTTCGGCCGGGACATGCACGATGTGCTGGGCAGGAATCTGGCGGTGATCGCGCTGAAGAGCGAGCTGGCCGTGGAGCTGGCACAGCGCGGCAACCCGGCCGCGGTGGACCAGATGGTCGAGGTGCAGCGGATCGCCCGCGCCTCACAGCAAGAGGTGCGCGATGTCGTACGGGGCTACCGGGAGGCCGATCTCGCCACCGAACTCATGGGCGCCCAGGGCGTGTTGCAGGCCGCCGGAATGACCTGCACCGTCGAGGGCGCAGACGGCCCGGCGGGCCTCGGAGCTCCGGCGGCCGTCCAGGCCGCCCTGGGCTGGGTGGTGCGGGAGGCGGCGACGAACGTCCTGCGCCACGGCGATCCGCGCCACTGCGCGATCCGTCTCACCCGGACCCGGGACGCGGTGGTGCTTGAGGTGCAGAACGACGGGGCCTCCACGGGCGCGCCCGGCCCGGACGGCGGTGGTTCGGGACTGGCCGGACTGCGCGAGCGGCTGGGCGCGCTGGGCGGATCGCTGACGGCCGGAGTCGTCGGGGGCGCTACGGACCCCTGGGCCGCCGGGGGCGGCAAGGGGACCGGGGGCTTCGGCGGCGCCGGGACCACCAGGGGTTCCGGGGCGGCTACAGGCGCCGGCGGCGCTACGGGCCCCGATGGCTCCGGCACCGCCGAGGGCTCCGAGGGCGGCCTCTTCCGGGTGACGGCCACGGTGCCGCTCGCTGCCGATCCGCGTCCGGGTGCGCACGGCCGCCCCTCCCCCGCCGACGACAC
Organism: Streptomyces durocortorensis; assembly: GCF_031760065.1. NCBI lineage: Bacteria > Bacillati > Actinomycetota > Actinomycetes > Kitasatosporales > Streptomycetaceae > Streptomyces > Streptomyces sp. C11-1. The sequence goes on along the minus strand of NZ_CP134500.1, from coordinate 3,886,012 downwards.
CCCTCTTCCCACCATCCCGGAGGAACGATGACCACCGGCACCGACCGCCCCCTGCGGGTCCTGCTGGCCGATGACGAGCACCTGATCCGGGGAGCGCTGGCCGCGCTGCTCGCCCTGGAGGAGGACCTGATGGTCGTCGCGGAGGCGGCGAGCGGCCCCGAGGCGCTCGCGATGGCCCTCGCGCACCGGCCCGATGTCGCCGTCCTCGATCTCCAGATGCCAGGGGCGGACGGTGTGAAGGTCGCCACATCCCTGCGGGCGGAACTCCCCCACTGCCGCACCATGATCGTGACCAGCCACGGCCGCCCCGGGCATCTCAAGCGGGCCCTGGCCGCCGGGGTGCGCGGGTTCGTCCCGAAGACGGTCAGCGCCCGCAGGCTCGCCGAGATCATCCGTACCGTCCACGCCGGAAACCGTTACGTGGACCCGGAGTTGGCGGCCGACGCGATCTCCGCCGGGGACTCGCCGCTGACCGCCCGGGAGGCCGAGGTGCTCGAACTGGCGGCGGACGGGGCACCGGTCGCGGAGATCGCCGAGCGGGCCTCGCTGTCCCAGGGAACGGTACGCAACTACCTGTCATCGGCCGCCGCCAAGATCGGTGCGGAGAACCGGCACACGGCAGTGCGTCTCGCGCGCGAGCGGGGTTGGGTATAGTAGGCATCGCGCTTCGGCGCACTGCGAACGTAGCTCAGCTGGTAGAGCGCAACCTTGCCAAGGTTGAGGTCGCGAGTTCGAACCTCGTCGTTCGCTCCACGACAGAAGCCCCGGTCCTCTCGGACCGGGGCTTCTGCGTATCCGCCTGCCGCTACGACCAGCTGGTTCCGGTCAGCACCTCGTACGCCTCGATGTACTTGGCGCGGGTCGCGGCCACGATCTCCTGCGGCAGCGCCGGGGGCGGCGTCTCGCTCGCGCGGTCCCAGCCGGAGGCGGGCGAGGTCAGCCAGTCGCGTACGAACTGCTTGTCGTAGCTGGGCTGTGCGCGGCCCGGCTGCCAGGTGGCGGCGGGCCAGAAGCGCGAGGAGTCCGGGGTCAGCACCTCGTCGGCGATGACCAGGCGCTCGCCGCCGTCCTCGGTGGTCTCGAAGCCGAACTCGAACTTGGTGTCGGCCAGGATGATGCCGCGCTCGTGCGCGATGTCCCGGGCCCTGCCGTAGACGTCGAGCGTCGTCCGCCGCAGCTCGGCGGCCGTCTCGACGCCGACCTCGCGGGCGACCTCCTCGTAGCTGACGTTCTCGTCGTGGTCGCCGACGGCCGCCTTGGTGGCCGGGGTGAAGATCGGGCCGGGCAGCTCGGAACCGTTGACCAGGCCCTCGGGGAGACCGATGCCGCAGACCGTACGGGAATCGTTGTACTCGACCAGCCCGGAGCCGGTCAGATAGCCGCGGGCCACGCACTCCACCTGGACCATGCGCAGGGACGTGCAGATGAGGGTGCGGCCCTCCCAGTCCGCCGGGGCGCCCGGGGGCAGCTCGGTGGAGATCACATGGTTGGGGACCAGATCGGCGAGCTGGTCGAACCACCAGAGCGAGAGCCGGGTGAGGACGCGGCCCTTGTCGGGGATCTCGGTGGGCAGGACCCAGTCGTACGCGGAGATACGGTCGCTGGCGACCATGACGAGCTGCCCCGCCTCGTTCCGGTACAGGTCACGCACCTTGCCGGTGTGCAGGTGGGTGAGGCCCGGAACCTGCACGGGCTCGGGCTTTTCTACAAAACCGGACACGGTGCCTCCGCGTAGATTGATCCAGGAGCGGTTCCGATTGTCCCGTACGGGGGGAGCGGGGCGCGCGCGGGGCTCGGCGGGGTGCGTTCGGGACCCGGTCGGATGCGCTCGGGGCTCGGCCGTGGCCTGCCCGTGCTTGGTCCGGACCCCGTCCGGTCGCGGTCCGGGCCCCGATCAGTCGCGCTTGCAGATCCGGTCGAGGAGGTTGGCCGTCGCCTGCTGGACACGGGGGTCGACATGGCCGGGGCGGTCCAGGGCCGGGGACCAGGCGAAGGTGCCGGAGGCGAAGACGAGCGCACCGGAGGGGGACTGGTACAGCGAGGTCTCCTGGTGGCGGAGGGAGCCCTCGGAGTCCGCGTACGGGGAGTGGGCGAGCAGGATGCGGCTGTCGTGCTCGGGCAAGCTGACGCGCGGGAAGTAGCGGTCGGCCTCGCCCGCCACCAGGCCCTCGATCTCGTCGCCGTCGACCGCGCCCGTGGCGTCCCAGAGCCAGTGCTCGGCGTTGCGCACGACCAGCGGGCGGGGCTCGGGCACCCGGCCCGCGTACTGGATGCCCAGGAGCTGTTGCTCGGGGCGGTCCACCTCGCGCCACAGCGCGGACTTCCCCGGCCCCCGGCGCTTGCGGCAGGTCAGCAGGCGGTCCGGTTCGCCGGAGGCGGAGGGGGCGAGGCCCACCTGCCAGTACATGGTGTTGGCGGAGAGGAAGACGAGCGAGGTGCCGGAGTCGCGGGCGCGTTCGGCGGCCCGGCGCATGGGCGTGGACCAGTACTCGTCGTGGCCGGGGAAGACCAGGCCCCGGTAGCGGCTGGGGTCGACGCGCCCCGCGTGCAGGTCACGGGCGTCGGCGTAGGCGAGGTCGTAGCCGTACCGCTCGGCCCAGCGGATGAAGTCGTAGGCGTGTCCCACGTGCAGCGGCAGGCCCGCCCCGGCGTAGGGGCGGTCGAAGGAGATCGTGACGGCCGCGTCCTCCTCGCCGACCAGCCGCCCGTTCTCGTCCCACGCGTGGTAGAGGCTGGCGCCGGTGCGGCCGTCCTCCGGGTAGAGGTTGTACGCCTGCCAGGTGATGTCGGGCAGCAGGAGCAGCAGGTCGGCGGGGTGGTCGTGGCGCACGGTGAAGGGGATGTGCGAGCGGTGGCCGTCGGCGGTGGTCAGGACGGCCACATGGGCGCCGACCGACCAGTAGCTCGGGATCTGCAGCCGCCAGGACATCCACCAGTGGTGGCAGGAGACGGTCCGGTCGGCGGCGAGCGGCGGGGGCTGGACGATGCCGGAGAGCCGCGGGCTCGTGGTGATCTTGGCCGCGCCGTCGCCGCCGTAATGACCGATCCGGTAGACGTCGACGGAGAACTGCTGGGGCGGATCGACGGTGATGTGGAAGTCGATGGCCTCGCCCGGGGCCGCCGCGCCGGGCGAGACGAAGCCCTTGATCTGCCGGTGCACGTCGTCGGCGGTTCGGGTGCCGCCGCCGGTGCCGCGGCCGAGCGCCACGTCCGCATACCAGGGGACGACCTGGCCGGTGTCGTCGAAGTAGTGCTCACTGCCGCGCAGCCAGGGCAGCGGGCCCTGTCCGAAGGGATCGCTCACCGCGTGCGCGAGGGCACCCGACTCCCACCGTCGAATCTGCTCCGCCCCCATGCCGCGCCCCTCCCTCACGTCCCCCGGACAACTGTGGTGCGCCGGATGTCAGCGCCGGTCCCCAGCACATCACATAACGCATGCAGTCCGTCACCGTTCGTCGCGAATTGACGGGAACGGAACATGGGCTTCCGATTTGTGACCTGCGGCCGACGCCTGGTGCTTCCGCGACGGGGGCCGCTCACACCAGCCGGACCGGTTTGTCGGAGCGGACTCCGACCTCCGCGAGCCAGGAGCGCAGCGGGTCCGGGTCGCCGTCCTCGACGAGGCTCAGGACGGGCGTCGCGAGGTCCGCCCGGCGCTCGCCGTCGACGAGCAGCGCGGGGCCGTCCAGCCAGTCCAGACCGGGCGCCGCGCCCGCCGTGTCCACGGCCGCGCAGCAGACCATCGCCGCGACGTGGTCGACGAGCAGCTCCGTGCCCGTACGCGGCGGCTGGAGCGGGAAGAGGGGCAGCGGGCCGGGACCCCAGAGGTCGAGGGGATCGTCGACGGCGGGACCGGGCTGCACCGCCGGGACCTTCGCCTCCTCGCGGGCGACCGCGGCGCCGATACCCGCGGCGAGCGCGTCGCCGGGGCCGCTGGGCCCGGACAGGTGCTCCATGACCCGGGCCAGGGTGGGCACGGCCGGGTCGGCCGCGGGCGCCGGAGGAACGTCCATCGTGTCGAGGACCCGGTGGAGCCGGGCGGCCTCGGTGCGCCACTTCCGGTCGACGACCTCGTCGGGATACTGCTGCCAGTCCACCGGCGCCCAGTCCGGACCGCTCTCCGCGGGGCCGCCGTGGAACAGCCGGGCCGCGAGCAGCGACGCCGCCTCGTCGGCCACACCGGGCTCTTCGAGCAGATCGCAGGCGGGGCGCTCGCCGAGCCGCGAGGCGAAGCCGTCGGCCAGCCGGTCCCGGCGGGAGAGCTCGGTGAGCGCGGAGACGACCCCGGCGTCCAGCCGGGACGGCCAGCGCCCCATCCGCCAGGCGGGCAGCGCGACCCGGGTGAGCAGCCGGTCCCAGCCCGCATAGGCGAGGCCGACCTGTTCCTGGGCGGCGATACGGAGCCCGTAGTCGACCGTCTGGGCACGCAGGGAGGCGGCCGTGGCCACACAGCGCTCCATCTCGGCGGCATGGCCCCGGCAGGCGCGCAGCAGCAGGCGGGCGACCCAGCCGACGAAGGTGAGCGGCGCCCCGCGCACCGCCCCCCGGCCCGGGGCGGCGGCATCGGCGACCGCGGCGTCCAGACCGCGGACGAAGCGGCGGGCGGCGGCTATGTCGGGGTGCGCGGCGGGGCCGGTGCCCGCCACGACAGGGGCGAGCACGGCGCGGAGCTCGGCGACCCGCATCCACCACAGGAACGGCGAGCCGATGACCAGCACCGGGGCGTCCTGCCGGGACGCGGCGCCGTGCTGCCCGTGCCGGAGGCGGCGGTGCGCGCGGTGCGTACGGTCCTCCAGCCAGCTGTCGCAGTCCGGGGTGAGCGCTATGGCCGAGGGCGCGGGTACGTCGAGGCGGTCGGCCAGGTCCCGGACCAGGCGGTAGAGGTCGGGAGCCCCCTCCTCCGGCACGGGGACGGTCGGACTCATGGCGGGCCGTGCGCGGGCCACGGAGACCGCCACCAGGACAGTCACCAGCAGCACGGCGACGGCCACGCCGAGGGCCGCCCAGCGCACGGCGTCCCAGACCGGGCCGCCCAGGTGCCCCTGCGCACCCGCGGCGAACAGCACCACGGCGACGGCCGCGGGCAGGATCGCCACGGCCAGCGCCCTGCCGCGGATCCGCAACAGGGAGAGCGCTCGCGCCTGCGCGGCCCGCGCACCCAGCTCCTCACCCACATCGATACCTGACACGGCCGGACGTCACCCCCTCTGCCCTCACTGCCCTCGCGACGGTGTTGCTCATTCCCCCACTGTGGCACCCGCCACCGACATCGCAATGCCGGTGGGCCAAGTGCCGGAACGCTTGCGCCGCACCCTAGTTGGGCCTCCGGCGGCCGTCATCCGGATGGCCCAGTCGTCACCCGATGGAATGGCTTTGGGTAAAGCTGCTGACGTGTTCGCGCCCATAGGGCAGGTCACGGGCAGACCTGGGCGCCCATGGGTCAGCCCCTCGCGCCCGACGCGTACGCCGGTGGCGTACGAGGGCGGGCGGAGGGGCTGGGGGCGGTCCGGGGGCGGGTCAGCCCTGGGCGGCCTTCAGGGCGATGTCCGTACGGTGCTGGGAACCGTCGAGGCGGATGCGGCCGAGGGCGGTGTAGGCGCGCTCACGGGCTGCCGCGAGGTCCTTGCCGGTCGCGGTCACCGAGAGCACCCGGCCGCCCGCGCTGACGATCGCGTCGCCCTCGGCGCGGGTCCCGGCGTGCAGGACGTACGCGTCGGGTCCATCCTGCGCCGCGACCTCGGCGAGTCCGTCGATCGGGTCGCCGGTGCGCGGGGTGTCCGGGTAGTTGTGCGAGGCGATGACCACGGTGACGGCGGCGTCGTCGCGCCAGTTCAGCGGCGGGAGGACGTCGAGGGTGCCGTTGGCGGAGGCGAGCAGGACACCGGCCAGCGGGGTCTTCAGCCGGGCCAGGACCACCTGGGTCTCCGGGTCGCCGAAGCGGGCGTTGAACTCGATGACCCGCACCCCGCGCGAGGTGATCGCGAGGCCCGCGTAGAGCAGCCCGGAGAAGGGCGTACCCCGGCGGCGCAGCTCGTCGACGGTCGGCTGGAGAACGGTCTGGAGAACCTCGTCGACCAGCTTGGGGTCGGCCCACGGAAGCGGGGAGTAGGCGCCCATGCCGCCGGTGTTCGGGCCCTCGTCGCCGTCGAGCGCGCGCTTGAAGTCCTGGGCGGGCTGGAGCGGCAGCACCGTGGTGCCGTCGGTGATCGCGAAGAGGCTGACCTCGGGCCCGTCGAGGAACTCCTCGATGACCACGCGGTCGCAGGACAGCGCGTGGGCGCGGGCCGCCTCGACGTCTTCGGTGACGACGACGCCCTTGCCCGCCGCGAGGCCGTCGTCCTTGACGACGTACGGAGCGCCGAAGGCGTCGAGGGCCTCGTCGATCTCCGCGGGGGTGGTGCAGACGTAGCTGCGAGCGGTGGGCACACCGGCGCCCGCCATGACGTCCTTGGCGAACGCCTTGGAGCCTTCGAGCCGCGCGGCTTCGCCGGAGGGGCCGAAGCAGGGGATGCCCGCCGCGCGCACGGCGTCGGCGACCCCGGCGACGAGCGGTGCCTCCGGGCCGACGACCACCAGCCCGGCGCCCAGCTCGGCCGCGAGGCGCGCGACGGCGTCACCGTCGAGCGCGTCGACCGGGTGCAGTTCGGCCACCTCTGCGATGCCGGCGTTGCCGGGGGCGCAGTACAGAGCGGTGACATCGGGGTCGAGGGACAGAGAGCGGCACAGGGCGTGTTCGCGGGCGCCGCCGCCGATGACGAGGACCTTCACGGGATGCAGCCTAGCCGCCGGGCCCGCAGAGCCTTGACGCCAGCCGGTGGGCGGACGGGAGCGGGGCCGCCCAGCGGGCCGGCCCGATCAGTGGTCGCTCACTGCTCGTTCGTGAACTCCTCGATCACCGTGGCGCCCAGCTCCCGGACGATCAGGTCGTGGCCGGAGAGGGCGGAGTCGACGAGATCCGGATCGTCGGCCTCCGGGGTGTCGTCCTCGGGGGCCACGGAACGCGGCGGCTCCGGGGCGGGCGGCGCGGCGTCCCGGCCGCCCTGGGGGGACGGGGGCGCCGAGGAGGGCGGCGTCTGCTGGGGAGGCGGCGCGTGCTGCGGCTGGGACGGGGCCGAGGACTGCTGGGGGGCGGAGTGCTGCGGCCGGGGCTCGTACGCGAGCGGGGCGGCGGGGGCCGTGGGGGCGGGCTGGTACTGCGGGGCGGGGCGTCCGCCGCCGGGCTGCGGGGGCGTCCCACCGCCACCGGAGGGTTCGACGACCGCTTCGACCCGCCACTGGGCGTTGAAGCGCTCGGCGAGGGCCTGCTTCAGGACCTCCTCGCTGCCGCTGCTGGCGAAGTTGTCACGGGCGCCCGCGTTGAGGAAGCCGATCTGGAGGGTGGTCCCGTCGAAGCCGGTCACCTGGGCGTTCTGGCTGAGCAGGATCCAGGTGAAGCGGCGGCGGTTCTTGACCGCCTCCAGGATGTCGGGCCACATGTTCCGCACCTGGGCGGCGCCTTGGGCCATGCTCTGGCCGCCCTCGGGCGCGACCGGCGCCGCGGGGGCCGCCGGGGCCGGGGCGGCGGGAGCGGCCGGCCCGGCGGCGGGCGGGGCGGCGGGGGCCGGGCCGCTGCCGGGGGCGGACGCGGTGGGCCAGCCGCCGGGGCGGCGGGCCTGGTCCCCGCCGCCGGCGGTGGGCCAGGACCCGGGCCTCTGGGCGGGGGCGGGCACCTCGGCGGGGGCCTGCGGGGCGGCGGGCTCAGCGGCGGGCGGCGGTGCATAGGCGACGGGCGCAGGGGCGGGGGGCGCAGGCGCGGCGGGCGCAGGGGGCGCCTCGCCCCGTACGGCGGCACGGGCCGCGTCCGGCCCGGCTGGGGCGGCGGGGGCCGGGGCATGGGCGTGGGCCTCGGGCCCGGGGACGTACCCCATGGGCGCCGCGGCGGCGGGCGGGGCGGTGAAGGAGGCGGCAGCGGCGGACGCCCCGCGCTCCAGCCGGTCGAGCCGGGCCTGCATCGACCGCTCGTCGTCGAAGGCGGCGGGGAGAAGGACCCGGGCGCAGATCAGCTCCACCTGGAGGCGGGGGGAGGTGGCGCCGCGCATCTCGGTGAGCCCGTCGTTGACCAGGTCGGCGGCACGGCTCAGCTCGGCGGCGCCGAACACGGACGCCTGGGCCTGCATCCGCTCGACCACATCGGCGGGCGCGTCGATGAGCCCCTTGTCCCCCGCGTCCGGCACGGCGGCCAGGATCACCAGGTCACGCAGCCGCTCCAGCAGATCCGCGACGAAGCGACGCGGATCGTTACCGCCCTCGATCACCCGGTCCACGACCTCGAAGGCGGCGGCCCCGTCCCCCGCCGCGAACGCGTCCACGATCGAGTCGAGCAGCGAGCCGTCCGTGTACCCGAGGAGCGAGGTGGCCATGGCATACGTCACACCGTCGTCGCCCGCACCGGCCAGCAGCTGGTCCATGACGGACATCGAGTCACGCACGGACCCGGCCCCGGCCCGCACGACGAGCGGCAGCACGCCGTCCTCGACGGGGCTGTTCTCCCGGCCGCAGACATCCGCGAGATAGCTGCGCAGGGTCCCCGGGGGCACCAGCCGGAAGGGGTAGTGGTGCGTACGCGAGCGGATGGTCCCGATGACCTTCTCGGGCTCGGTGGTCGCGAAGATGAACTTGAGGTGCTCCGGCGGCTCCTCGACCACCTTCAGCAGGGCGTTGAAGCCCGCCGGGGTGACCATGTGCGCCTCGTCGATGATGTAGATCTTGTAACGGCTGGAGGCGGGCCCGAAGAACGCCTTCTCCCGCAGGTCACGAGCATCGTCGACGCCGCCGTGCGATGCGGCGTCGATCTCGATCACATCGATGGACCCCGGCCCGTTTCGCGCGAGGTCCCGGCACGACTGGCACTCACCGCACGGGGTGGGCGTGGGCCCCTGCTCGCAGTTCAGACAGCGGGCGAGGATGCGCGCACTGGTCGTCTTTCCGCAGCCGCGCGGCCCGCTGAACAGGTACGCGTGATTGACCCGGTTGTTCCGCAGGGCCTGCTGGAGCGGGTCAGTGACATGCTCCTGACCGATGACCTCGGCGAACGACTCGGGGCGGTAGCGGCGGTACAGCGCAAGGGACGACACATCTACGAGGTTATCGGGGCGGACCGACACCCGGCCCCACACGGCCCACGCGGGCACTCCCAGCGAACACGACGGGCAGCCCCAGGGGGCCACGACGGGGCACCCTCCAGGGAACACAAAGGGCCCCCCACGCACCCGCCAGAGCCAACCTACCCTTGCTGCCTTCCGGCCCTGGGGGAGTTCAGTCAGATAGCGCCACGTGAGGGGCTGACGCCCACCTTAACCGATCCCCACCCCCTCCGGTCCAGCCGCCCGTCCCGCCGAGCGACCTGCGGAGCCTCTCCGGACGATCTCCGGGGATCAGGTTCGCGAGCACCCTCCAACGTCTTGTATTGTTTGCGGCGGAGGATTCGCCTAGTGGCCTAGGGCGCACGCTTGGAAAGCGTGTTGGGGGCAACCCCTCACGAGTTCGAATCTCGTATCCTCCGCCATTGCTCTCACCGGGCAATACGTTGAAGGGCCCCACCGCTTGCGGTGGGGCCCTTCAACGTTCTCCGACTCGGCCGGGTCGCCTGCACGACAGCGACGCGTCGACGTGCGCCCTCGCTGCCGCGGCACAGCCATTGCTCCCCGACCTGCCATGACGCCGCGAACGAGGAACGGCTGGACGCCTCCGCACCCAGCAAGAGGAAACCCGCAGCGCGGCGGCCTCCCGAGACATGGGCTTCGGTACGGAACTGAGGCGCCCGGAGTCACAACCTTGCCGCCCCTCGACCGCTTGGGGCCGCCGGACCGTCCTGTCACTCAAGGCTCACAAAGCATCAACTGAGTGTTACGACGCTGTTCTCGGACGGCGTCCGGAGGCACCATGGGTGTATGGACAGTGGCGCCAGAGCCCCGTCGTCACCTCCGCCTTCTGCCCTGCCGAAGCGGCCCAACGCGGTGCTCAGACTGTTTGACAGCCCCGTGCACCGGGACTGGGCGTTCTGGATGACCATCGGCTGGGGGGTCCTTGCAGCCGCCTCGATTCCGAGCAGTAAAGAACCGAGCCCTCTACCGACATGGCTGGACACCCTCCTCGCCATCGTCGTGTTCATCGCACTGTTCGGCATATTCCCAACTTGGCTTCGGCTGCTCTTCCGCCGATGGCGGTGGCGCAGGCAGCAGCATGAGGCGGAGCCACCCAGCACGGCACCACGGGCGCCCACCCGAACCGCTGGACCAACAATGGCACGGCCACCTCTCCCTGGTGGGCCGACACTGTCCGCCAGGCGCGCCCCACAGCCCCCGATTACCCCCGTGACAACTCCCCAGACGTCGCCGACTGACCCGGACCGCATCGCGCACCGGGAAGACGGCAGTCAGCCTCCCCGGACCTCGCAAGCACTGATGAACGCCCGGGAATCGTTGCCACATCCCGTTGCCCGTGCTGTGCGAGCACTCCAACGGGCACACGCCCCGAAGGACCAGTACGAAGCAATGCTCGAGGCTGCCGAGATTCTCGCCATCACCCTCACGGTCACCGGGGCGGCGCTGCTTCGAGGACAGATTGATGGCCGTGTCACCGGCGACAGTGATCAGCGAGATCGAGCGCAGCGGGGGCTGGCTGCACTGCGAAACGGCCTCCAGCGCACCACGTTCGGGACGTGGACGAATTGGCTCGACCAGCACCTCGGACCGATCGCCGACACCCAGCCCGACCTAATCCCCGGCCTCCGGAACGCTCTCCAGGACGACGGCGAGACCCCGGGGATCCTCACAGACCTCCGGGCCCTACAGAACGAACGCAACCGCACATCTCACGGCGACAAGCCCCGGAGTCCGCAGGAATCCGCTCTACGCATGGTCGAGTTCAGACCGCAGCTCGAACGGGCCCTGGTAAAGGCCGCATTCCTCAGCGGCGCCCCGTGGCTTCTCGCCATTTCGTGCAGCTATCGGCCGAGACCACGAGCCTTTGAAGTAGTCATGCAGCGCGTAACGGGGGACCACCCCGATTTCGAGTGTCAGTCCTTCACATGGGCCGAGCCTGTCGCCAACGACACGCTCTACGTGCTGAGTTCAGAGGGTCCACTCGCCCTGGCGCCCCTCGTGGCCAGCCTCCTGTGCGATCAATGCAAGCAGATAGAGATCTGCTACCCCTCCTCGGTCGATCGACGCACCGGGCCTGCAGTGTTCAAGAGCTTCGCCCGGGGTCATGAGATCTCGGCCCCCGAGTTGGGCGACGAGATCCGCATGCTGCCCGATTGCCGACCGGACGATGACTCACCGTAGGCGCCGTTCTCTGCGACTCACACATACGACACCTCGCAAGATATACTCAGTAGCACATCGGATATCTATGGAGGTGCATCGATGACACGGACTGTGATCGATCTCGACGACGGCCTGGTCGCCGACGTGGCCAAGGCTCTGGGCACCAGCACCAAGAAGGAAACCGTCAACACCGCCCTGCGCGAGGTTCTGGAGAACCGACGGCGCGCGCTCGCGCTCGCGCGGCTGCGGACAGTGGCCGACGAAGGCGCCTTCGACCTGGATCTCTTCGAAGATAAGCGGAACTACCGCAGGTGAACGCGGCACAGTTCCTGATCGACACCAGCGCGCTCGCACGGTTTCTGCGCGCTGACGCCGAGCACTACGGCTGGGACCAAGCCGCAGCAGCTGGGCTAATCGCGACCTGCCCCATCACGGAGCTCGAATTCTTCTACAGTGCCCGGTCCGCCGCAGACCGGGCGAAGGGCATCGAGGACATACGGCTACTCTTCGGCTGGGTGCCCGTCGACGACCGCGCCCACGACCGCGCATGGCAGGTCCAGGAAGTACTCACCAAGCGCGGGCAGCACCGCAGCGCTGGAGCTGTTGACCTCATCGTGGCGGCCACCGCAGAGCTTCAAGGACTGACTCTGCTGCACCGCGACCGTGACTTCGACTGCATCGCCGCCGTCACCGGTCAGGCACTGCAGTGGTACGGGCCCGAACCGGGCAAGTAGCCGATGCGCGGTTGCAGTTCTGGTTGCATTCACCGACGTACAGAAACGTTCAGAAACCCCATCCGGGTCGGCGGAACTGCAGGTCAGGACGTTCTTGTATCGTCCAGAACGGCCGGGCGAAGACTTGGAAAGCGTGTTGGGGGCAACCCCTCACGAGTTATCTCGTATCCTCCGCCATTGCTCTCACCGGGCAATACGTCGAAGGGCCCCACCGTTCGCGGTGGGGCCCTTCGGCGTTGATGGGGCCCTATGCGCGACGACGGTCGGGGCTTCACCCTCTCCCGCATCCACGGCGTCGTGCCCGGGTCACCGGGCTCCGCATCGCGGCCTGGTGACCGCCCGGCCACTGGGGCGATGCCCACGGCCGAGCGCCGCGACGAGCCGCCACTACGATCGTCGACCATGAACTGGGTCGAGCGGGCCGCGCAGTTGAGACAGTGGACGAGGAACGGGACGCGGGCTCCGCACAAGCCACTGCTGTTCCTGTACGCGCTCAGCCGGTTCCAGCAGAACGCCGATGACGAGCTGCGGTACAGCGCTGTGGAGGAGGACCTGCGGGGACTGCTCGCCGAATACGGTCCCGGTACGCGGACGACTCCCGCCTACCCGTTCCATCACCTGGTGAGTGACGGCGTTTGGGAGGTGCGCACCGAGCGCGGGCCGGGCAGCCCCGGGACCGGGGTCAGGGAACTGCGCGCAACCGGTGCCGCCGGGCGGCTGGCGCCGGAGCTACGGGCGGCGCTGCGGCGCGAGCCGTCCCTTGCCCGCCGGATGGCGCGGGTGCTGCTCGATCTGAACTTCCCGCCCTCCCTCCACGGCGAGCTGTGCGAGGCCGTCGGCTTGGAGCTGGAGGAGGCCGAGGCCGGACAACTCTCGGCCGCGCGCAGACAGCGGGACCGGCGGATGCGGGAGATGGTCCTGACGGCGTACGAGTACCAGTGCGCCTTCTGCGGGTACGACGGCAGGATCGGCGCGGTGCCGGTCGGGCTTGAGGCCGCCCATGTGCGCTGGTGGGCGTTCGGCGGACCGGACGACGTCGAGAACGGGCTGTGCCTGTGCTCGCTGCACCACAAGCTGTTCGACAAGGGCGTACTCGGTCTCGGTGAGGGCCACCGCATCCTGGTCTCGCGGAGCTTCGTCGGCCACAGCACCGCCGCCCGCGAGCACGTCACCACGCTCGCCGGCCGACCGCTCATCGGCCCCCAGCCGGGCGTCCGCCCCATCGCCGCCGCCCACCGTTCCTGGCACACCAGCCAGGTCTTCCACGGCAGCCCACGTCCCGCCACGACCGTCTGAGGTAGTCGAGCGCGGCGGCGGTGCGCGGGTGTGGCTGCGGGGGCGACATCACGTCGTACCCACAGACACGAAACGCCCTCGGCGGGATTCAGCGGCACAAGGCGGTGTCCACGGCGCGTTCGAGGCGTCCCCGGGCCGCCTCGCCGGTCAGCTGCATGGTGACAGCGACGTTGGCGGCGCGGCCGTCGTCGGTGGCGCCGCCACGGGTCTCGTACCCCGGGAAGCTACCGCCGTGGCCCCAGGAGAGGCCGCCGCACGGCAGTGGCCTGCTGACCAGTCCAAGTCCGTAGCGGGCGCCTGGGCCGAAGGTCGCTTCGGCTGGGACGGTGGAGCGCATCTGGGCGAGCTGGGCCGGGGGCAGGAGGCGGCCGGAGAGCAGCTCCCCGAAGAAGCGGTTCAGGTCGGTGCTGGTGGAGATCATCTGCCCTGCCGCCCAGCCCCAGGAGGGGTCCATCTCCGTGATGTCGCGCAGCGGCCTCTCCTTCGATTCCTGGTGGTAGCCGTGGGGGTGAGGCTCTCGGATCCTCGCGTCACCGGGAGCGGGGAAGTAGGTGTGACGCAACCCGGCGCGGCGGACGACACGCCGGTCGATCTCGTCGGCCAGAGGGCGGCCGGTGACCTTCTGGACGATCAGGCCCGCCAGGACGTAGTTGGTGTTGCTGTACTTCCAGCTCTTCCCGGGGACGAATTCGGCCGGGTGCCGGAGTGCTGTGGCGAGCAGTTCACGGGGGGCGTAGTAGCGAACGTCGTCCCCGAGGTGGTTGCTGTACTCGGGGAGTCCGCTGGTGTGCTGGAGGAGCTGGCGGACGGTGATGCGGTTCCCGTCGATGCCCTCCCCCCGTACGAGACCGGGCAGGTAGGTGTCCACGAACGCGTCGAGGTCGATCTTCCCCTCGCCGACCAGTTGCAGCACCACGACCGCCGTGAACGACTTGGTGTTGCTGCCGATCCGCACCTGGCCGTCCCTGGGCACCTTCGAGCCGGTGGCCAGGTCGCCGACCCCCGCCGTATACGTACGCACCCGGCCGCTCCGGTCCTTCACGCTCGCCAACGCGGCAGGCATCCTGTCATCGCGCACCAGCGCGTTCAGGGCCCGCTGCACAGCGTCCGGCCTGGCAGCAGCATCAGCCGGGGCGACGGAACCGGAGGCGGCGGGCGGAACCAGCGCCACGGCACCCAGGGCCAGGACGCCGGCGGCCACCGCGGCTGCGGCGGGCAGGATCTGTCGCCGCGTGCCGTGCTGCCGGCTCGTCGAGCGGAGTATTCGCCCCTTCTGTCCACGCATAGGTCAACTCCTGAGGAATCGTTGGGTCGTCGTCCGGGTCACCGTTTGCGTCATTCAGCCGCACAGGGCTTTGTCCACGGCGTCGTTCACGTGCTGTGCGGCCTTCTTGTCCGTCGGGATGCTGGTGACCGCGACGCTGGCGGCGCGGCCGTCGTCGGTGACACCGCCTCGCGTCTCGTACCCCGCGATGTCACCGCCGTGGCCCCAGTAGACGCCGCCGCACGACAGCGGCCTGCTGGTGAGCCCCAGCCCGTAGCGGAGGCCGGAGGTCCCGGCGGGGACGGTCGTACGCATCTCGGCGAGCTGGGCCGCCGGGAGGAGGCGGCCCGCGAGGAGCGCGGTGAAGAAGCGGTTGAGGTCGGAGTTGGTGGAGATCAACTGGCCTGCGGCCCAGCCCGCGGAGGGGTCCATCTTCGTGAAGTCCCGCAGCGGTCCGTCCTCCGGGCTGCGGTGGTAGCCACGCGGGTGCCGCTCGCGGATGGTCATATCGCCGGGAGTGGGGAAGTACGTGTGGCGCAGCCCGATGCGCTTGATGATGCGCCGGTCGATCTCCTCGGCGAGGGGGCGGCCGGTGACCCTCTGGACGATCAGGCCCGCCAGGACGTAGTTGGTGTTGCTGTACCCCCAGGTCTCCCCCGGTTCCGCGTCGGCCTTGTGTTCGAGGGCGAGGTCGAGCAGCTCGCGGGGCTCGAAGTACCGGTTCCTGATCCCGGCGTCGTCGAGGTGGATGCCGTACTCGGGGAGCCCGCTGGTGTGCTGGAGGAGCTGGCGGACGGTGATGCGGTTCCCGTCGATGCCCTCCCCGCGTACGAGGCCGGGCAGGTAGGTGTCCACGAACGCGTCGAGGTCGATCTTCCCCTCGCCGACCAGTTGCAGCACCACGACCGCCGTGAACGACTTGGTGTTGCTGCCGATCCGCACCTGGCCGTCCCTGGGCACCTTCGAGCCGGTGGCCAGGTCGCCGACCCCCGCCGTATACGTACGCACCCGGCCGCTCCGGTCCTTCACGCTCGCCAACGCGGCAGGCATCCTGTCATCGCGCACCAGCGCGTTCAGGGCCCGCTGCACGGCGTCCGGCCTGGCAGCAGCATCAGCCGGCGCGACGGAACCGGAGGCGGCGGGCGGAACCAGCGCCACGGCACCCAGGGCCAGGACGCCGGCGGCCACCGCGGCAGCCGCCGACCAGGCTCGTCGCCGACCGCCCTGCCGGGTCGAGAAACGAGGACTCTGCCGTTTCTGAAGACGCATAAGTCAACTCCTCAGCAATCATTTGGTCGGGGCACGATCCTTGTTTCCAGCGCCCTCTGACCGCATCGCGGGAAAGCAGGAGAAATCGCTCCCCCGATCGGGGGAGGCCGCCGGTGGGCCGCCCGGCGATACTGGCGACCATGAACAGGGGAATTGGGCTGCTGCTGCGCGGCTCCACGTACTCAGGTGTGCTGTTCGCCTATTGCGGCGCGTTGGCGAGCCTTCCGCTGCTGCCGTTCGCCCTGTTGCCGACGCTGTCGTGGCGGTCCGCCCCCGAGAGCGTGCAGATCGTCCTGGTGCTGCTGATCTGGGCGGCGCTGGTCGGCGTGGCCGGACTGGCGCGCCCCGTACGGCGAGCGCTGGTCGCGTCAGCCCGGCGGCTGCTGCGGGTGTCGCTGCCGAACCCGGTCTCCGGTCGCCCGGCCTCAGGTTCACCCGGCCTCGACCGCTGGCGGACTCCGCTCTGGCTGGTGCTGCACGTGGCCGTCGGGTGGACGGGGGCACTGGCGAGCGGGGTGCTGTTCATCATGGGCCTCTCCCTGCCCATGAACTGGCTCGGCGGCGAGGTGCGGGCGAGCCTGTTCGGTACGTCGGTCCGGGTGTCGGGCGGGTGGAGCTGGGTGGCGGCCGCCGCGTGCATCCTGCTGGCGCTCGCCGTCTGCGTAATGGTCACGAAAGCCCTGCGGTGGTCGGCGCCACGGTTGCTGGGGCCGTCGGCGGCCGAACGGCTCGCGCTGGCTGCCGAGCGGGAGCTGCTGCTGGCCGAACGCAACCGGATCGCCCACGAGTTGCACGACTCGATCGGGCACACGCTGACGGCGGCCACCATCCAGGCGGCGGTGGCGGGCGAGGTGCTCTCCGCCGATCCGGCCGCGGCGCGGGCCGCCATGCGCAGCATCGAGGAATCGACGCGTGCCGCACTGGAGGACCTGGACTACGCGCTCGGAGTGCTGCGTGAGGAACAGCCCGGGACGGCGCCGACCCGGACCCTGGCCGACCTCCCCGAGCTGCTGGAACGCCTGCGGCACACCGGGGCGACGGTCGAAGCAGAGCTGTCGGGTGAACTGGCGCGGGTACAGGGGACGCTCTCCCGGGCGGCGTACCGGATCCTCCAGGAGGGGCTGACGAACGCGCTGCGCCACGGAGTGGGCGGCCCCATCCAGGTTCGGGCGGCGGCCGGACCGGACGGACTGGATCTCATGGTGGTCAACCGGACCGGGGCACGTACGGGGCCGAACCCGGGATCCTTCTCGACGTCCGGCCACGGTCTGCCCGGACTGGCCGAGCGCGTCCGGCTGCTGCAGGGTGAGTTCCGGTCCGGCCCGGAGGGAACGCAGCACTGGCGGCTGGCCGTCCGGCTGCCGGTACGGGTGTCGGCGTGAGTGGATCAGGCGCGGGCGAGGGCGAGGCCCTCCCCTCGGTCGCAGGCCCCGCCGTCACCCTCCTTATCGCGGACGACGACGAGGTGACCCGCAGCGGTCTGGGCATGCTGCTCGCCGCACAGCCGGGGATCACGGTGCTCGGCGAGGCCGCCGACGGCGTCGAGGCGGTCGACCGGGCGCGGAGCCTGCGGCCGGACGTGGTCCTGATGGACGTCCGAATGCCGCGGCGCAACGGGATCGAGGCCACCCGCCAGCTTCTGGCCGATGTGGCCGACCCGCCGAAGATCGTGGTGATCACCACCTTCGAGAACGACGACTACGTCACCGCCGCCCTCAGCGCGGGCGCCAGCGGCTTCATCCTCAAACGATTCCCGGTCCGCCGCATCGCCGAGGCGGTCCGGGTGGTGGCGGCGGGCGAAGCGGTTCTCTTCCCGGCCACCCTGGGCCGCATGGTCGCCGCCCGACCACTGGGCTCCGCGGAGGCCCTGCCGCAAGCCGCCCTGACCGGCCGCGAGGAGGAGGTACTGCGCCTGATGGCCACCGGGCTCTCCAATCCGGAGATCGCGGAGTCCCTCACGGTGAGCCTGGAGACGATCAAGACCCACGTCGGGAACGTGCTGACCAAGCTCGGCGCGCAGAACCGGACCCATGCGGTGGTGATCGCCTACGAGTCCGGCCTGGTGGTCCCGCGCTTCGCCGGCTGACCGGGCTCCGCTCATCCCTTCAGGGTCGCACGCACGGCTGTCCGGTCCAGGGGCCCCGGCCCACTGCCAATGCCGCCTGGTCTCACGAGGTACACCCGGCATGGAGTCCCGGTCCACACCGGCGACATGGCTGGGCGGCCTCGATAGCGGCCTGCCTCCGGGGCCTTCGACGCGCTAGCTCAGGCTCAACAACCGTTCCCTGACCGCGGCGAGTACTTCCGCGCGGTCGCGCGGGCCGTTGTCGGCCACGATGAGGTGGTCGCCGATGCGCAGCGAGAAGGTGATCAGGCAACGGGCCTCGACATCGCCCTCGTCGGGGCAGAAGGCACCGTAGAGCTCGCGCAGGTAGTCCATGCGGCGGTTGTCGGCGCGCCGGAGGCGACGCGCGACCCCCGCGTCGCGCCGGGCCCACTCGCGGATAGCCAGCTCCAGCCCGGCGTCGGTCGCGACCGCCCCGCCCGACCCCACGAAGTCGAAGAGACGCCCGAGCCGTTCACGGGCGTCACCCCCATCACGCTCGATCCGCTCGATGACACCCTCGGTGACCTCACGCTCCCAGGTATCGAGCATCTCCTCCAGCAGGGCGGCTCGGTTGCGGAAATAGCCGTAGAAACCGCCCTTGGTGACACCGAGCGCCTGGGCGAGGACCTCGACCCGGACAGCCTCGGGACCGCCGACGGCGAGCCTGCGGAGCCCCTCCTCGATCCACCTGTCCCGCGGCGTACGGATCGCACCCATGCCGTGTCCCTCCTCACAAACCCCCGAACATAACCCCCGACCAATATACGGAACCGTATAGATGGGCCTATGCTCGTTCTATACGGCACCGTATAGACAGGAAGCTGCCATGAGTGATCTGCGCCTTCCCCCGACCGACCACACGTCCCGCCCCTGGCGTATCCACGAGATCGCCGGCGACTTCCGGCTGGAGGATGTGTGGGCGCTGCCGACGCCGGGCGGCCCGGACGATTTGCGCCATCTGGTCGATCAGATGGCGAGCGGCAAGGACGGTCCGGACGGCGGCAACCCCGTGGGCCGCTTCCTCTTCGCGGTGCGCTGGAAGCTCGGTGCGCTCCTCGGCTGGGACAAGCCGGGCACAGGCATCGGCGGCCGGGTGGCGACGCTGCGCGACCGCCTGCCTGAGGACCTGCGCGAGGGGCCACGGGGCCCCGACCTCAGCACGGCGCCCTTCACCTCGGTCTTCCAGACACACGACGAGTGGGCCGCCGAGTACGCCAACGGGACCATGCACGGGGTGTTGCACATCGGCTGGGTCTCCGACGGGAACGGCGGCTATCACGGCCAGATGGCCGTCCTGGTGAAGCCCAACGGCCGCCTCGGCTCCCTGTACATGCTCGGCATCAAACCCTTCCGGTACCTGGGGGTCTACCCGGCTCTCATCCGATCGATCGGCCGGGAGTGGCAGGAGAACGCGAAGCGTCGGATCGCACCCTGACGCCTCCCGCCTCAACAGCTCCGGCGAGAGCTCAGCACCAGGCCGCCCAGACGGTCGTCGTCAAGAAGGTGCCACCCGAGGTCCCGGGGCCGGGGCCGGGGCCGGGGCCGGGACCGGGGCCGGGACTGGGGGTACGTCCGGCCAGGTCGATGCCCTTGAGCATCAGATAGCGGGGGGGGGTGCCGGTGGCGATCGGCTTCCATCGGTTTCCCCCCGACCGTTTGCGCCTTTCGACGGAACCCGAAGCCGTCGGACCGTCGGGCCGTCGCCCCGGGAAATGACGGAGCCCTCGCCGCTCGTCACAACAGGTCGCACGGCCACGCGTATCGCCGTTTCCGTACAACAAGGCGCACGGCCACGCGTATCGCCGTTCCCGCGCACCACGCCGAATTCGCGTGCTTCCGCGAGCCCTCGGACCGGAAATACGGCCGACAGCACCGCCCGGCTTCCGGGGCGTGATCCGGACACACCCTTCCGGAAACCCCGATGCCCCCATGCCCGTCAGGGCCCGGACTTTGCCAGCTCTTTCCAGGGACTTTCGGCCACTCTTCTCATTTGTGCAGCTGCCTGCACATTTCGGCAATGCAGGTTCATGAAGTCCGAAATGCGCTAATTGCCAACCCCGTTGACACGTGATCGGGCCAAGCTCACTGGCGTATTGGGCGCCGCACCGACGGCGCCCGCTGCATTCCCAGCACTACGAGAGGGACCGTTGTGACAGACAGCCCGCCGACCGGCTTCCTGGCCGACACCGCAACCGGACTGCCCATCCCCGACGACGCCGTGTTCGCCTCGGTCGAGGAGGAGCGCCGCCACCGCAAACAGCGCCTGGCCGCCGCGATGCGGCTGTTCGGGAAGGCGGGGTTCGCCGAAGGGATATCCGGCCACATCTCCGTCCGCGACCCCGAACACCACGACCGGTTCTGGGTGAACCCCTTCGGCCTGTCCTTCAACCAGGTCAAGGTGAAGGACCTGATCTGCGTGGATGCCACCGGCCGCGTGGTCGAGGGCGAGGGGAAGGTCAACCCCTCCGCCTTCACCATCCACTCGAAGATCCACGAGCGGCCCGAGGCCGAGGCCATCGCCCACGGCCACACCGTTCACGCCCGGGCCCTCGGCTCCCTCGATCGGCTCCTGGAGCCGCTCGACCAGGAGTCCTGCGCCTTCTACGAGAACCAGGTCCTCTACGGCGACTACGACGGCCCCGCGATCAGGATCGAGCACGGCGAGGACATCGCCCGCCGGCTCGGCGACAAGAGGGCCCTGCTTCTGCGGCACCACGGGCTGCTCACCGTCGGCGGCAGTATCGAAGAGGCCGTGCACTGGTTCTTCACCTACGAATCGTGCGCCCAGGTCCAGCTCGCCGCGCTCGCCGCGGGCACCCCCAAGCCCATGAGCCACCAGCAGGCCCTCGCCGCTCGCGACGGATTCGGCGACGACCAGCTCGGCCGCTTCAGCTTCCAGGTCATGTGGGACGAGATCACCGCCGAGCAGCCCGAACTGCTCGACGAGCGATGAGTCCGGAGCACACGCCATGAGCGCACACCTCACATCAGCCAAGCGCGAGATGGCCAAGGCCGTCATCATCGTCGCCCTCGTGCAGTTCGTCGTCGGCGGCTGGTTCTCCTGGACGGCCTCCCGCTCGGAGCCCACCCGCGTGCCCGTCGCCGTCGTCGCCGACAGCGGGCCGTACAAGCAGCTCGACGCGATCCTCGGGGCACACGGCGACGAGTTCGACACCCGTCGGGTCGACACCGCGGGCCGGGCCGAATCGATGCTGCGCGACCGCGAGGTCTACGGTGCCTTCGTCCAGGACGACGCCGCCGGTCACGGCTGGCGGCTCAAGGTCGCCTCCGCCGCCTCCCCCGCCGTGTCCGCCGCACTGTCCGGGCGGATGGCCGAGCTGACAGGCACCTCCGAGCTCGTCGAGGAGGTCGTCCCCGCCAACGGCAGCGACCCGCACGGCTCCGGCATGACCATGGGGTTCTTCCCCCTGATCGTCACCTCCGTCATCATCGGCCTGCTCCTCGTCCTCAAGGTGCCCGACGCCCGCCTGCGCCTCGCCGGTGTCGCCGCGTTCGCCGTCCTCTCGGGACTCCTCAGCTCACTCATGCTGACCGTCGTCTCCGATGTGCTGCCCGGCTCCTTCCTGACCAACGCCGCTGCGATCGTGCTGCTGGAACTGGGTATGGCGGGCTTCATCACCGGCCTCGGCGCCCTGCTGGGCCCGGGCGGAATCGCCGCTGGAGCCGTCGTCATGTTCCTGATCGGCAACCCCCTCTCCGGCATCGCCACCGGCCCCGACCTGCTGCCCGGATGGCTCGGCAGCATCGGCCAGCTCCTGCCGCCCGGCGCGGCGGGATCGTTCATCCGCGCCGAGGGCTCCTTCGCGGGTACGGGCAGCGGCTCCCCCCTCGCCGTACTGACCGGGTGGGCCGTCATCGCCCTGGCCCTGCTGCTCCTCGCCGTAGTCAAGGGACGTCGCAGGCGCCCGGAAGACGCCCGCGTGCTCCAGAACGTCTGACCAGGGAAACCACACACTCCATGAACGACATGACCGATCAGATGTCCAACGAGCGGATGGCCGACAAGCGCATGGCCGACGAGCGGATGGCCGACGACATAGCCATCATCGGAGGCGGTGCGGCGGCCGTAGCGGTGCTCGACCGTCTCGCCCGGCTGCCCGAACCCGGCAACGGCCGCGTGGTCGTGTTCGAACCCGACGGCTCCCGGCTGTGGCGGGGCCGCGCCTACCAGCACGACACCGACTCCGTGCTGGTCAACATCCTCCCCGCGGAGATGTCCGCCACCGTCGGCGACCCCGGCGCGTTCGCCGACTGGCTGAAGCGCACGGAATCCCCCTACGGCGGCGGCGCCTGGGACGAGGACGGCCACTTTCCGCCACGCCATGTCTTCGGCTCCTACCTGGAGCACACCGCCGAGCAGGCCGTCTCCTCCCTGTCACTGCGCGGCAGGCCCGTCACCGTCGTCCACCGCCGGGTCACCCGGGTGCGGGACGCGGACCCCTTGCTCGACGTCACCGACGACAGCGGGGACACCTGGCGGTTCGGCCATGTCATCTGCGCCGTCGGTCCCGGAATCCCGGCCGACCACTACGGGTTGACCGGTGAGGAAGGCTTCCTCCCCGACCCCTATCCGTTGGCCGACACCCTCGCCCCCATCCCCGCGGACACGGCGGTCGCGGTGATCGGCACCGGCCTGGCCGCCGTCGACACGGTCGTGTCCCTGTACCGGGCCGGACACACCGGACCGGTCGTCATGGCCTCCCGCAACGGATGCCTCCCCGCGATCCGGCAGCGCCCGGTCCACCCCGAGATCCGCCACTTCACCCCGGCCCGCATCCACGACATCGCCGCCGACGGCCACCCGATCGGTCTGGAACAGCTGACAGACCTGCTGGCCGAAGAGCTGCGCGCCCACGGCGCCGACCCCGCCATCGCGCTGGACGAACTGATGTCGGCCGAGCGCGAGGACCCGCTGGACAGGCTGCGCCGCCAGTACCAGGAGATCGACCACCCCGACACCGGCATGCGCGTCATGCAGGAGGCCGTGCCGACGACCGGCCCGGACGCCTTCCCCCTCCTGCACCCCGAGCTCCAGGACTACATCCGCGACAACCTCTACCGGGGCATCATGTCGCTGTGCTGCCCGATGCCGCCGGAGAACGCCCGCATCCTCCTGGACATGGCCGACCGGGGCCAACTGCACGTCGAGCGGGGCCTGCACACCGTCAAGCCACGTGACGGCGGGGGCTTCCTGCTCGGCGCGGACCGGTCGGAGGAGGCCGACCGGGTCGTCAACGCCGTCTCCGCACCGGCCCACCGCATTCCGGAGGCCGCCCGTGCCGTGTTCACGTCCCTGACGGAGGCGGAGCACGCCGAGTACCACCCGGCCGGCGGGATCGCCGTCGAACCGGCCACCTCCCGGGCGACCGTCGACGCACGGCCCCACCAGCGGCTGTACGCCATCGGGGACGTCGCCGGAGGCACCTTGTTCTTCACCTCCGGCATGCCCTCGATCGTCGACCGGGCCCAGGACATCGTCAACGCCGTCAGCGGCACCGGCCGGAAGGGCTGAGCACCATCAACACCTCCACCATGACCCGCCGTTCGCTGCTCCGGAACGCCGCCATCGCGGCGACCGCCGCCGCCGGGGTCACCGCCGTCACCGCCGTGGCCACGGCCTCCGCGTCACCGGAGCGCCGCGTGGAGGCCGCAGCCGAGGAGACGGACCCGGCCGTCCCGTTCGACGAGGTCTACAAGGGCCGCCGGATCGAGGGCAGGCCGGTCCCGGAGGGCCACGCCCACCACGGCGGCGGGGCCGCCCACGGGGCCTCCGCCACGGGCACGACCCGCACCGCGGGCCTGGCCCGCACCGCTGCCGCCTCCTCGCACGAGCAGGGCTTCCCGCCCGCCCCGGCGGTCGAGATCAAGATCGACGGGAGGGTGCTGCACGTCATGCGCCGCGCCGACGGCACGTACATGAGCCTCCTCAACCACTACGAGTCCTTCCCGACCGCACGCGCCTGCGCCCAGGCCGCGGTCAACAACCTCGGGCCCAACTCCCAGCTGGCCCTGGGCAACATCCACGGCTGACCGGCCGCCCGCCACCAGCTGTCCGTCTCCGCCCCAGCGACACCGCAGGAGCACCTTCTCCGTGCACATCCGCAAGAACTGCAAGGACCTGACCGCCGTCGAGCGCAAGCGCTTCATCGACGCGGTCCTCGAAGTGAAGAGCAAGGGCGTCTACGACGACTACGTCAGGACCCACGCCCACTATTTCGTCGCCGACGGCGAGGGCGGCAAGCGCTACGGTCACATGGGCCCCAGCTTCCTGCCCTGGCACCGCGCCATGCTCATCGACTTCGAGAACGAGCTGCGCAAGGTCGACGACCGCGTCACCCTCCCCTACTGGGACTGGACCTCCGAACAGTCCACCAGCGGAATCCCCTGGACCGATGACTTCCTGGGCGGAAACGGCCGCGCCGGTGACCACCAGGTCACGAGCGGCCCGTTCGCCCACCGGGCGGGCCGGTGGGACATCAACGTCCAGGTCACCAACGACCCCTTCCTGATGCGCGACTTCGGCGGCTGGAACAACGGGGTCTCGCTGCCCGGCCCGGCCGACCTCGAAGAAGCGCTGTCCGACGCGCGCTACGACAGCTACCCGTACGACTCCACCGCCACCACCACCGGCTTCCGCAACAAGCTGGAGGGCTGGACCGTCGGCCAGGACGTGGGCTGGAAGCTCCACAACCGCGTCCACGCCTGGGCAGGCGGCCAGATGACCGGCGGCAGTTCACCGAACGACCCGGTCTTCTGGCTGCACCACTGCTTCATCGACCTGATCTGGACGCGGTGGCAGGAACGCCACAAGGACGCGCCCCAGTACCTGCCGGAGAAGCCCATCGCGGCAGGCGACAGCCAGCACGGGCGCGTCCTGTCCCTCGACGAGAAGCTCACACCGTGGGACGTCACCCCGCGGCAGATGCTCGATCACACCGGGTTCTACCGGTACGCCTGACCTCCCCGCTTCCCGGGGCGGCGCCCCTGCGTCCGGTACCGAGAACACCGGACCGCGCGGGCGGCCAACTCATCTCATCCGTACACCACTCATCACCGCAGCAAGGAGCTGATCCGTCATGCGCAGGACCGCCAACACCACTCGGGCCGCCCGGGCCCTCGTCCCCGCACTCGCCCTCGCCTCCGCCGTCGCCCTCGCGGGACCGGCCGCCGCCGACGCCCCCGCCCGCACCGGCACCACCGTCGGCGCGGCCGTCGAGCAGAACCGCAGCGAGCTGCCCGCCTTCGCCGGACACTCCTACCGCCTGGAGGTCGACAACGGCGTCGTCTTCCACAACAGCTACTCCGCCGACGGCACGAAGCTCCACTGGGAGGCGACCGCGGGCCCGATGAAGGGCAACAGCGGCGACCAGGACCTCGCGGTGAAGAAGGTCAACGACGGTGTCTACCACGTCAACTGGGTCGAGGAGTCCGGCATGACCGTCTCCCACGTCATGGACCTGAACTCCGGGAACGTCTCCGTCTACTGGACGTACGTCAACGAGAGCGGCGACCGGGTCGGCGAGCTGCACACCGCCACCCTCACCCGCATCGCCTGACCCACCGGGTGACGCCACCGGGCCGGCCCGACCTCCACGGGCCGGCCCGGCCCCTTGCCCCAGGACCCGCCTGATCTCCCCCAGCACCCGCCTGCCTTCCGGCACCTTCCCGAGGAGCCCCGTGGCCGCACCTGCCGCTACCCGCGCACCGCACCCCCCGCAGCACCCTCCCGCCGAGCACCGACTCAAACCCCACCTGGCCTCCCGCCACCTGACCATGCTCGCCCTCGGCGGTGTCATCGGGGCCGGTCTCTTCGTCGGCTCCGGGCAGGGGCTGGCCCTCGCCGGGCCCGCAGTCCTCGTCTCCTACCTGCTCGCCGCGCTCATCGCCCTCGCCATCATGCGGATGCTGGGCGAACTGGCCGCCGCCCTCCCCGTATCGGGGTCCTTCTCCGTATACGCCGACAAGGCGCTGGGGCCCTGGGCCGGGTTCACCACCGGCTGGCTCTACTGGTGGATCACCGCGATCGCCATCGCCGTCGAAGCCGTCGCCGCCGCGGGCATCGTCCACCAGTGGATACCGGCACTGCCCAGCTGGACCGCCGCCCTCCTCTTCATGGCCCTGTTCACCGCGCTGAACACGCTGTCGGTGAAGATGTTCGGTGAGGCGGAGTTCTGGTTCGCGTCCCTCAAGGTCGCCGCCATCATCGCCTTCATCGCGCTCGGCGTCGCCGCCCTGGCGGGCTGGCTGCCCGGTACTCCGTCCCCCGGCACGGCCCATCTCACCGGGCACGGAGGCTTCGCCCCGCACGGCGTCACGGGCATCTTCGCCGCTCTGCTCGCCGTCATCTTCGCCTTCGGCGGCATGGAGGTCATCGCCATGGCCGCCGCCGAGTCCGCCAACCCCTCGCTCGCCGTCTCCCGCGCCGTACGGTCCGCGATCTGGCGTATCGCCCTGTTCTACATCGGCTCGGTCGCCGTCCTGGCCGCCCTGCTGCCCTGGACCTCCGCCCGGCCCGGGCACAGCCCCTACCCGCAGGCCCTGGAACGGCTCGGCATTCCCGCCGCGGGCACGGTCACCGAGGCCGTCGTCCTCATCGCGCTCCTCTCGGCCCTCAACGCCAACCTCTACGGCACCTCCCGGATGCTGCACTCGCTCGCCCTGCGCGACGACGCCCCGGCAGCCCTCGCCCCGGTCAGCCCCAAGGGCTCCCCGCGCCGGGCCGTGGTCGCGTCCGCCGCCATCGGGTTCCTGTGCATCCCGCTGGAAGCGGCCCGGCCCGGAGGCGTACTGCCGGTGCTGGCCGAGGCCATGGGCGGGGCCATGCTGTTCATGTGGCTGACGGTCGCCGTCTCCCACCTGGTCCTGCGCCGCCGCCTCGAACGGACACAGCCCGACCTCCTCGTCCTGCGTACCCCCGGCTTTCCCGGTGTCACCATCGCGGTGATCGCCGTCCTCGTGGCCGTCATCGCGGCCATGGCCTTCGACCCGTCCGCCCGCGGCCAGATCCTCGCCTCCGCCCTGCTCGCCTGCGTTCTCGCCGGAGTCGGCCGTCTGCGCCGACGCGGCTGACGGCCTGCGACGAGAACGCCGGGGAGCGACGAGAGGCATCAGGGAGCGGCAAGGTCCTCCGCCCCGTCGTGCGTGGCCTCCGCCTGGGCGATGAGGTAGCCGAGCTGCGCCCGCGACCGCGATCCCAACTGCTGGGATATACGGGACACATGACCGGCCACGGTCCGCCGCGACACCCCCAGCCGGCGCGCGATCGCGTCGTCGGTGTGACCGGACACGAGGAGCCGCATCACCGCCCGCTCCACCTCGTCCATGATCACCGGCTCCCGCGCGCGCACCACCGGCGCCGACACGGGCGTGCCCCGCTGCCAGGCATCCTCGAACACGCAGACGAGGAAGGCCACGATGCCCGGGTGGGTGATCTCCACCGCCCCCGCGTGCGGCGAACCGTCGCTGTGGACCAGGTAGGCGCTCGAACGGTCACACAGCAGGAGTCGGCCGATCACCTGGTCCACGGTGCGGACATGACCGCCCGCCTCCTCCACCCGCGCGATGTGCCGCAGCAGTTGGGCGTTCGTCTGCGCCGCATGCGGATACAGCGTGCGGTGCGTCACCCCCCGCGGGACCAGCCGGGGGTCCTCCAGGTCGAAGGCGTTGCGCTCGCCCAGCGGCTGGATCGTGGCCAGCTCGCTGCGGCAGGAGCGGACCGCCTTCTCCAGCGTGGGCATGACCACACCTTCGCCGTCGATCCGGGCCACGCTCGAACGGGCCTCGCGGACCGCCGCCCGGTACATCGCCTGGACGGAGGAGAAATCGGAACGGGCCCGCTGCACGCGCTGCCTGCCGCGCCGGATGTCTTCCTCCAGCGGTTGCAGCAACTCATCGAGCGCTACGTCCGGCGCCACCGGCACCAGCAGCCTGGGGTCGTCCGGCGGAGGGGTCACCAGGCCGAGCTGTAGCAGGCACCCGGGTGCCTGGGCCAGTGGCATACAGCCCTTGATCACCGCGTAGCGGTACCTGGCCAGTCCCTGCGCGCACACCGTCGACGGGTCCTCCCCGCACGAGCACCCGGACGGCTGAGAGGTCTGTCTGTCCCTTTCACGATCCAGCATTTCATGATTATGCACTCAATTTCCAAGGAAATCGGCTGAGCGGCCCCTTAGCGTTCCAGTGCAGACCCCGCACCCACCTAGGAATCGCAGGAGAGACCTCCCTATGACCATCAGTGGCACCACCGTGCTCATCACCGGAGCCGGAGCCGGTATCGGCCTGGCCACGGCGCGACTGGCAGCCGAACGCGGCGCCCATGTCGTCCTCACCGACCGCAACGAGGACGCCGTACGCCAGGCGGCCGAGACCATCGGCGGCCGGGCCGAGTACCGCGTGCTGGACGTGACCGATCCCGCCTCCATCGACGCGGCCGTGGGCTCGCTTGAACGCGTGGACCACGTGTTCACCAGCGCGGCGGGAATCACCGTCGGCCCGTTCGAGGAACTCGGCGAGGACGACTTCCGACGCTTCTTCGAGATCAAGTGGTGGGGCCAGTACCGCGTCCTGAAAGCGGCCCTGCCGCGCATCCCGCGGGCGACCGGCTCGGTCACCCTCATGTCCGGCTACCTCTACCGCAAGCCCGAACTCGGCTACTCGGCCTTCGCCGCGGTCAACGGAGCGATCGAGGGCCTGGTGAAGTCCCTCACCCACGAGCTCGCGCCGCTGCGGGTCAACGCCCTGGCCCCCGGCCCGGTGGACACCCACGCGTCCCGGATGCCCGCGGACGAGCACGCCGCCTACCGGGAATCGGTGTCGCGGCGGCTGCCCGTCGCCCGGCCCGGGGAGGCCGACGAACTCGCGCATGCCGCCCTGTTCCTCATGGAGAACACCTTCACCACGGGCATCACCCTCGACATCGACGGAGGCATTCGATGACCACCACCAACACCGCTGCCAACGCCACCGCCACACAGGTGCTGGGCGACCTGCTCCAGGAGTGGCAGAGCCGGTTCAACGAGCCCGATCCCGAGCGGGCCGCCGCCCTGTTCACCGAGGACGCGCTCTTCCAGGGCCTTTTCCCGGAACCGGTCACCGGACCCGAGAGCATCGCCGGTTACTACCGGCAGGTCCCCCCGGGCACCCGGGCCATCGCCCGCGTCCTGCACGCGTACCGGGGCGGGGACGACTGGATCGGCGGCCTCGCCCAGGTCGTCTTCCACCAGCACGACGGCGACATACCCGTACGTCTCTCCCTTGTCGCCGTCCGCGGCGACGAGGGCTGGCGCATCCGGCAGTACCACGTCTCGCGCCTCTGAGCTCCGGCTGCCTTCCCCCGCCCGCTGACCGCCGCCGCACGGCCGGGGATCACGGTGCCGTCGGCGAGGCGGTCGAGGGGGGCGCGGAGTGCGCGGCCGGGGACGTGGTCCTGATGGATGTCCCCGGCCGCGTCTCAACGGGATCGGCGCCGTCCGCCGGCCTCTGGCCGCCGGCCGAAGCGGCCGCCCGCCGGGGGTCATGGTGATCGCCACGTTCGAGAACGGCGGTTACGTCACCGCCGCCCCTCCTCGTGGTCCCCCCACGGCTCCCCGGTCCCGGTTCCGGTTCCGGTCTCGTTCAGCCCCGTCCGGAGCGGTCCGGGCGAGGCCATCCTGCGTACGGGCTCAGCTCAACAACCGGTCCTTGACCGCGGCGAGTACTTCCGCGCGGTCGCGCGGGCCGTTGTCGGCCACGATGAGGTGGTCGCCGATGCGCAGCGAGAAGGTGATCAGGCAACGGGCCTCGACATCGCCCTCGTCGGGGCAGAAGGCACCGTAGAGCTCGCGCAGGTAGTCCATGCGGCGGTTGTCGGCGCGCCGGAGGCGACGCGCCACCCCCGCGTCGCGCCGGGCCCACTCGCGGATAGCCAGCTCCAGCCCGGCGTCGGTCGCGACCGCCCCGCCCGACCCCACGAAGTCGAAGAGACGCCCGAGCCGCTCACGGGCGTCACCCCCATCACGCTCGATCCGCCCGATGACACCCTCGGTGACCTCACGCTCCCAGGTATCGAGCATCTCCTCCAGCAGGGCGGCTCGGTTACGGAAACAGCCGTGGAAACCTTGGGGCCTACCCAGCACTGATGCGATCGATCGGCCGGGAGTGGCAGGAGAACGCGGAGCGTCGGATCGCACCCTGACGCCTCCCGCCTCAACAGCTCCGGCGAGGACTCCAGCGAGTACGAGTTCGGCCTTGGCGGCCTGCCGGGCGTCCGCACGGCCGACTGGACGTCTGCCGGGCAAGGGGCGGTGTCGTCGCCGGTCCGTCCGGGGTGGTCGGTACGGACACCGACCACCCAGGCACCGACCACCCAGGGGGCGGCCGCCGCCGGGGATGGTCCCGGAGGCGGCCGCCGCGAGGCCAGTGCCTGGCTACGCCTTGCGGAGGCGGCCGATGATGCCGTTGAGGTCCTGCTCGAAGAACCAGGGGTCGACCTTGTGGCCGCCGTCCCTCTCGTGCGACTCGTGATGGATGCCCGCCCTGTCGAGGAAGCCGCGGAACTCCCGCTGGGTTTCGAGCACGCCGACCTCGTTGAACGTGTCCCAGAACGTCGGCTCGGGGGTGGTGCCGGCGACCATGAAGATCCGCTTGCCCCGGTAGCTCTCCAGCCGCTCGATCGGGTTGTCCGCGCTGACCCGGGCCTCGTCCCAGAGCGGCGCGCCGTATACCGTACCGCCGCCCAGTTCGACGGCCGCGGACGAGGCGTTGGCCCAGTGCACGACCGCGCCATTGACTCCGGCGACGGGACCGCGCAGGCTGGCCGGGCCGGAGTGGGAGCTCACCGAGGCGAAGTGCCCCCAGTACTTGGCCGCGTACTTCAGCGCACCGAAGCCGCCCATCGAGAAGCCGGAGACGGCGCGGCCGTCGAATTCGGCATACGTCCGGAAGTTCGCGTCGATCCACGGGATCAGCTGGCCGATGTGGAAGTGCTCCCAGTTGCGGGCTCCGACGTTGGTGCTCACGGGGTTGGAGTACCAGCCCGCGCGTCCGCCGTCGGGCATCACCACGATGACCGGCTTGCCCGCGGTCGCCGCGCGGATGCCCCAGCGGTCCCAGGAGATGAAGTCCTGCTCACCACCGTGGAGGAGGTAGAGAACGGGATAGGTCCGACCGCTCCAGTGGTAGTCGTCGGGGAGCAGGACGTTGACGGCAGGGGCCCAGCCGCCGATCGCACCGGTCTGGAACCGGTAGTACCACATGCGGGGGTCGTGCTCCATGCGGTCCACGATGTGCAGCCCGAAGCCGTCACCGGCGGCGGCGCCCCTGGTGGCCGCGCTCGCGGACGAGGCCGACGCGACGACGCCCGCGCCGCCGAGGGCCGCGGCTGCGGAGACACCGCCGACGGCCTTGAGAAGGTTCCTGCGAGTGGTGCGGTGCTGCTCGCTCAACTTGGCCTCCTGGTCGGGTAAATGGTCCGGTGAGCGGTATGTGCCGATGGTTCCGCCCGCTCGGAAGCTAGCGGCCCGGCGTTACCTGCGGCATCCGGAACGATCCGGAGTGACATCGCCCTCGGGTCCTGATGGGATGCGCCCGTGACGGCACCGGTCGGCCCCGGGCCGACCCTCCGCCCGCACAGCGAGCAGCCGGGCGGCGTCCCGCGTGGAGCCGTTTTCCCCTTCGAGGGAGCGGCAAGGGGCCTACTCCGGAGTGGGCGGCAATTCGGCTGCGTCAGAAGCCCGTTCAGGAGACTGTGGTTCCCCCACGCTCAGGGGGGAACCACAGTCGGCCCGCCTACGGTTCGGCATCGGCTTCCGGTATCGGCTATCGGCTATCGGCTATCGGCCTGCGAGGGAGTGCGCGGGGCCGCCCACCTTGTTCCATTCGATCCCGGATCCCGACCACTGGAAAACGGCACTCCTGTCCGGGCTCAACCCGTACAGATGATCACCGGTGACCGCGAACTGCGCCGCCGGACCACCGACCTTGCTCCACTCGTCCGGCGTACCGCTGAACCTGAACAGATCACCCGTCGACGGATTCGTCGAGAACAGCCCAGCTCCGCCCGCGACCAACTCACCCGCAGCACCGCCGACCTTGATCCACGACGTTCCCGAACCCGACCACTGGAGAACGGCACTCTTGTCCGGGCTCAAGCCGTACAAATGGTTGCCGGTGACCGCGAATTGCGCCGCCGGACCACCGACCTTGCTCCACTCGTCCGGCGTCCCACTGAACCTGAACAGATCACCCGTCGACGGATTCGTCGAGAACAGCCCCGCCCCACCGCCGCACAGCCTCCCGGCCGCGCCGCCGACCTTCGTCCACAACGTCCCCGAACCCGACCACTGGAAAACAGCGCTCCTGTCCGGGCTCAGCCCGTACAGACCGTCGCCCGCGACCACGAACTGCGCCGCCGGACCACCGACCTTGCTCCACTCGTCCGGCGTCCCACTGAACCTGAACAGATCACCCGTCGACGGATTCGTCGCGAACAACCCCGCCCCACCCGCGACCAACTCACCCGCAGCACCACCGACCTTCGTCCACGCGACACCCTGCCCGGAGTACTGGAAAACACCCGACCGGTCCGGCGACAACGCGAACAGGTCACCCCCACCCGGAACAGGACCACCGCAGGAGTTCGTACTGATCATGTCCACCGGGTGGTCGGGGTTCATGATCAGCAACTGCCCCTGGAGCTTGGGATGGACCATGTGCTGGGTGTCTGCGTCCTGGTCGCTGTTGGGGTTGTAGAGCTGCTCGTAGTGCAGATGCGGTTTGCCCGGCGATCCGACGTCCCCCATGTAGCCGATGATGTCGCCGCGTTTGACCCAGGTGCCGGCCTGCGCGACGCCGGTCATGTGGAGATAGAGGCTGAACCAGCCGTTGCCGTGCCTGATCTCCAGCCCGCCGGACGACCAGAAGTTCTCGTGCACGAAGCCGTCCGCCGAGGCGAGGATGGGGCTCCCCGACGGCATCCCGTACCGGTACATGTCGATCTTCTTGTCGTCCGGATTGTGACCCCGGTAGGTCTTCAGTTCGACCTTGACGCCGCACGGGAAGGGCAGCCGGAAGTCCGGCCGGGTGTCCTCGATCCCCGCTGCCCGCGCCGTGGGGACTCCACTGACGCCCAGGGCCATCACAGCCGAAAGCCCGCCGGCGGACTTGAGGATGTTCCTGCGTGTGGGACGGTGCGCGCTCACATGACCTCCTGGTCACCGACAGGGCGAAGGGAGCGGGCGACCTCATGGGGGCCGGAAGATGGGGTCCTGTTCGTCAAGCCAGGCGTCTGCCCGCTGCGTTGAGGAAGGTACGGGCGGGCTCAGGGGCGGGGAATCCGGAAACCTACGGAGTGACAGGGGCAGGGGGGCTCGGGCATCCCGGAGGCCCCGATGTTCTCGCCCTGCGGCGGGGCCCGGCTCCGCGTCGCTCCCGCGATCGCCCGTATCCTATGGGCATGCTCATGGCCATACGAGTAGTGGTAGCCGGGGAGGGCCCGAACGGCGCCCACGAATTACGGCGCTGGTTGAGCGCCGAGCCACAACTGCGCGGCCGCATCCGAAGCGGCACGGCGCACGCCGGACCACCGGGCGGCGCCATGGGTACCGCGGCGGACGCACTGCTCGCGGTCCTGGCGCCGGGCGGGGTGGCGGCGGTCTTCGCCGGGGCGGTCGTCGCGTGGGCGCAGACCCGTCGGGGCAGCCAGACGATCACCATCATTCGCCCCGACGGCACGGAGATCACCGTCTCCGCGACCCATGTGCGGGGGCTGAACGCCCAGCAGACCACCGATCTGGCCCGTGAGTTGGCGGCGGACGTGGCGGGGACGAGCAGGCCGGGCGACGCGGACGACACGCGCAGCACGGACGGCGCGGACAGCGGCGGCCACGCACCCGTCCCGCAGGCGGAGCCCCGTCGCCCCCTCGCCCCCCGCGACGACGCTCCGCCCGACTGATGCCCCGCCCCCTGCCTCCGCCAAGTCCCGGCGACCTTGCCACGCCCGGGGCCCACGCGATCCTCGTCGGCACCGGGCATCACGCCACCGGCTCGGAGCTGCCGGACCTGCCGTCCGTCGACACGACACTCGACGACCTTCAGCGCGTGCTGCACGCGGTCTGCGGTATGGCCGAAGGCCGGGTCCACCGTGTCCCCGCCGACGCCCGTCCCGAGGACGTCGTCGCCATCGTGGAGCGGGTCGTCGGCGAGGCCACCGGGGTGGTACTGCTCCTCTACGCGGGGCACGGGCTGCTCGGCCCCGACGACGAGCTCTATCTCGCCACCCGTACCAGCCGCTCCGCCGGGCAGGTCTCCGGCGCCGTCCCCTACCACACGCTCAAGGGGCTCCTGGGCCGCGCGGCCGGGGGCAGCGCCGTCGTCCTGGACTGCTGTTTCTCCGGGCGGGCCACCGTGCCCGACGGCAGCGACCGGCAGGCCGACCCGTTCGTGTCCGTGCGCCCCGGTGGAAGCTTCCTGCTCAGCTCCGCCTCGTACTTCGCCCCCTCGTACGCGCCCGAGGGCGAGCGGCACACGCTGTTCGGCGGTCAGCTCCTGGAGCTCCTCACGTCGGGCGACCCCTCCGGCCCTCCGCAACTCACCCTGGATCACCTGCACACCGCGCTCGCGCGTACGTTCAGCGACGGGCCCATCCATCCGCGGCGGCAGAGCGAGGGGACACTCGACAGACTGGTCCTCGCTCCCAATGCCGCCTACTCCGCAGCCCCCGGCCCGGACGCCGCCCCGCCCGCCGACGTGCCCTGCCCGTACCCGGGCATGAAGCCCTTCCCGGCCGAGGAGACCGGCTACTTCCACGGCCGTGACGCGCTCGCCGACCACCTCACCGCTCTTGTGGTGCGTGACGACCCCTCTCCGCTGGTCCTCGTGGGAGCGTCCGGCGTCGGCAAGTCGTCGCTGTTGCGGGCCGGGCTCCTCGCCCGCCTGGAGCGCCGCCCGGAAGCCTGGCCCGCCCTCCTGCTGCCCGCGCCCGGCCCGCATCCGATGCGCACCCTGGCCGGGCTGTGGGCGCGGGCCACCGGCCGGGACCCGAAGGAGGTGCGCGCCACGCTCGACCGGGGCCGTTTTCCGCCACCCCCGCGCGACCGCCCGGTCTGCCGACTCCTGATCGTCGACCAGTTCGAGGAGGTGTTCACCCGCTGCCGCGACTCCGGGGAACGCGCCCGCTTCATCACCCTCCTGACATCGCCGCACCAGGACGGGCCTCGCATCGTGCTGAGCCTGCGGGCCGACCACTACGGCAGCTGCCTCGACCACCCCGGTCTCGTACGCGCCCTCGACCATCACCGGCTGAACGTGACGCCGATGACCGAGGACGATCTGCGGGCCGCTGTCGAACATCCCGCCGAGGCCGCCGGACTCAGCCTCCAGGCCGGACTCACCGACCGCCTGCTGCACGACCTGCGAGGCGGTCCGGCCGGGCAGGCCGGGCTCCCCTTCCTCGCGCACGCCCTGCGCGAGACCTGGCTGCGCCGCAGTGGCGCCGCCCTCACTCTCGCCGGGTACCAGGCCACCGGCGGCATCTGGCGGTCCGTCACCACCACGACGGACAAGCTGTACGAGGATCTCGACGGTGCTGGGAGAACCGCCCTGCGCAAACTGCTGCTGCGGATGGTGCACGTCAGCCCGGACGCCTCCCAGGACGCGACACGGCGCCGGATCCGGATCGACGAGCTGTCGTCCCCCGTGAGCGAGCGACGCCTTCTCGACCGGCTCGTCGACGCCCGGCTCGTCACCCTCGACCAGGACAGCGCCCAGATCTCCCACGAGGCACTGCTGCGTGCCTGGGACCAGCTTCGGGACTGGATCGACGAGGACCGCACCGAACTCGTCCTCCGCCGCCGGATCGCCGACGACACCGACGCCTGGGAGGCCGCGGGCCGCGACCAGACCTACCTCTACCGGGGAACACGGCTGCAGAGCGCCCGCGACCTGCTGGACCGCGGCCGGCTGGACCGCGCCCTGGATAGCGAGTTCCTGCACGCCGGCGCGCGGGCGGCAGGCGCGGAACGAGAGCGGGAGGCCCGCCGCACACGGCGGCTGAAACGAACGTTGCAAGGGGCGGTGCTGGCGCTGTGCGCGGCACTGGTCGCCACGGGTATCGCCTACCAGCAGCGGTCGAACGCCCGCGCCAACGGCGAGACCGCCCAGAACCGCCAACTCCAGGCCTCCGCCCGCGCGAACATCGGCACCGACCCGAGATCGGCCCTGCTCCTCGCCGTAGCCGCGTACCGCGGAGCCCCTTCTCCGCAGAGCCGGAGGACGCTGATGGACGTGCTGGCCGCGACGCAGTACGCGGGCTCCGCCGACGCGACGGGCGGGGTCGACTCGCTGACCTACAGCGACGACGGCCGGACGCTCGCGGTGGGCGGGGGCACCGGTGTCGTCGGGCTGTGGGACACGTCCGGCCCCGGTGAGCCGGCGGAGTTGGCCGACGTCGTGACGGAGCAGAGCCTCATCGGCTGGGGGAACCCCGCGGTCTGGATCGGCGACGGCCGGTCCCTGCTCCTCACCGGTGCGGACCAGGGCGCCTCCCTGGGCAGGTTCTCCCTCACGGACCGGAGCCGCCCACAGCCCCGGGGCAGAATGCCGCTGCGGTTGCGAGAGTCCATGGAAGCGTCGGAGTTCAGCCCTGACGGCCGGACGCTGGTCATCTCCACCGCCGGGGAGACGCGGCTCTGGTCGGTGGTAGCGGGGCGCGGCTCTGCCCGCGCCCGCGCCTCGCTCCCGCAGCGCGAAAGCAACGTCAAGGCGATCGCCTTCGGACCGGACAGTGCCGTCCTGGCCTTGGGATGGCAGGACGGGACGGTGGAGCTGTGGGACGTCGAGGACCCCGACCGCCCGCGGAGTCTCGGCGTACTCGACGGCACCGGCGGCCCGGTGCGCGCGCTGGCCATCAGCCGGGACGGGCGCACCCTGGCCGTCGCGTCCAGCGACGCCCAGGTCCGGTTGTGGGACGTCGCCCGGCCTGCCGATGCTCGCCGCACCGCGGTGATCAGCGGCCATGGCGGCCCGGTGGAGTCGGTCGCGCTCAGCGGGGACGGCCGCCTTCTCGCGACAGGAAGCACGGACCACACGGCGACCCTGTGGAGCATCTCCCCGGGCGGGCCCGTACGTTCCGCCGTCTTCACCGGACACGACAGCACGGTCTCGGCACTGGCCTTCTCCCCCGACGGCCGCACCTTGGCCAGCGGGGACGGCAACGATTCCGTGCTCTTCTGGTCGCTGACGGACCGATTGGCCCCCACCGTGGCCGGGCGGCCCGTCGCGCCGCCCGCCCGGGACTACTACCGGTGGTTCGAGGACGGCATCCCGTACGCCCTGGCCCCCGAAGGGCGGCTGCTGGCTGGGGCCACGGCCGAGCGTGAGCTGAGTCTGATCCCGCTGACGGGGCGCTCCGCGGGCCGGCCGGCCGGCGTGATCCGGATCGACGGGCCGGGCCACCTCACCTACCACGGGCAATGGTTCTCGGCGGACGGTGACCGCCTCGCGGTCGAGGGCCCCGGGGGAACCGTGACCCTGTGGAATGTGAAGGACCCCGGTCACCCGGTCCGGGAGTTCCGGCTGAACGTCGCCCCGTCCAGCAACCGTGGCCTCTCCCTGGCCTTCTCGGCCCAGGGTGACCTGATGGCGGTCGGCACGGAAAGGGGGGTCACGCTGTGGGACCTCTCCTCGCCCGGCAGGCCCCGGCGGCTGAGCGCCGTCAGGACGAGGACCGGAATCCCGGTGGTCCTGTTCGCCCCCAAGGGCCGAATCCTGGCGGTCGGCTCCGCCCTGTACGACGTCACCGACCCGCGCACCCCAGAGCGGCTGTCGGATCTTCCCGATCCCGACTCGGACTCGGCCCTTGTGTACGCCGCCCCATACGCGTTCGCCCCCGACGGCAGGACTCTCGTGATGGGCAAGCGCGGCGGAATCCTCTTCGACGTGTCGGACCCCAGGCGTCCCCGGTTCCTGAGCCGGCTCCGCAACGGCTCCGGCGAAGGGCCCTACTCGTTCGGCGGGGACGGCAGGCTGCTCACGGGCAGCGGCTCCGGTGCCCAGGTGCTCGTGTGGGACGTGTCGGATCCCGCGGCACCACACGCTGTCACGTCACTCACCCTGGGCGCGAGGGCCCAGGCGCTCGCCGTTTCGTCCGACGGCGCCTTCCTGACCACGTACGAGTCCCCGGGCACCACCACCCGCTGGAAGATCGCGCAGCTCAGTACGGCACTCCGCGATCCCGTCGCCCTCGCCTGCCGGCTCGCCGCGGCCAACCCCACCGCCGCCGAATGGGCGGCGATCGCCCCCGGCGTACCCTTCCGGCGGGTCTGCCCCGGCCTCGCCGCCGCGCCCGCCCCGTCCGCGACCGGCCCGTTCAGCTTCGTCTTCCCGACCCCGATCCCTGCCGGAACCTGAGGCGGATGCCTGCGGCAGGGATCGAGGAGGAAAAAGAGGAAGAGGAAGAGGAGAAAGAGGAGGAGTGTCAGTCCTCGCCCTCCAGGTTCCCTTCCGTCTCCAGGTACACCTGGCGCAGCGCTTCGAGAACCGCCGGGTCCGGCTTGGCCCACATGCCGCGCGACTCGGCCTCCAGCAGGCGTTCGGCGATGCCGTGCAGGGCCCAGGGGTTGGCCTCCTGGAGGAACTGGCGGTTCTCCGGGTCGAGCACGTACGTCTCGGTGAGCTTGTCGTACATCCAGTCCGCGACGACGCCCGTCGTCGCGTCGTACCCGAAGAGGTAGTCCACCGTGGCCGCCAGCTCGAACGCGCCCTTGTAGCCGTGGCGGCGCATCGCCTCGATCCACTTCGGGTTGACGACCCGCGCGCGGAAGACGCGGGACGTCTCCTCGACCAGCGTGCGCGTGCGGACGGTCTCGGGCCGGGTGGAGTCCCCGATATACGCCTCCGGGGCCGTGCCCTTGAGCGCGCGCACGGTGGCCACCATGCCGCCGTGGTACTGGAAGTAGTCGTCCGAGTCCGCGATGTCGTGCTCGCGGGTGTCGGTGTTCTTCGCGGCGACCTCGATGCGCTTGTAGGCGCTCTCCATCTCCTCCCGGGCCGGGCGGCCGTCGAGCTCACGGCCGTAGGCGTAGCCGCCCCAGACCGTGTAGACCTCGGCGAGGTCGGCGTCGGTGCGCCAGTCGCGGGAGTCGATGAGCTGGAGGAGGCCCGCGCCGTACGTGCCGGGGCGGGAGCCGAAGATGCGGGTGGTGGCGCGGCGTTCGTCGCCGTGCTCGGCCAGGTCGGCCTGGGTGTGCGCCCGTACGTAGTTGCGCTCGGCCGGCTCGTCGAGCGAGGCGGCGAGGCGTACGGCGTCGTCGAGCAGCCCCACCGTGTGCGGGAACGCGTCCCGGAAGAAGCCCGAGATACGGAGGGTGACGTCGATCCGGGGGCGGCCCAACTCCTCGTACGGGATGGGCTCCAGGCCCGTCACCCGGCGCGAGGCGTCGTCCCAGACGGGGCGGATGCCGAGCAGCGCGAACGCTTCGGCGATGTCGTCGCCCGCCGTGCGCATCGCGCTGGTGCCCCAGAGGGAGAGGCCGACCGAGGTGGGCCAGTCGCCGTTGTCGGTGCGGTAGCGGGTCAGCAGCGAGTCGGCCAGCGCCTGACCGGTCTCCCAGGCGAGCTTGGAGGGGACGGCCTTCGGGTCGACCGAGTAGAAGTTACGGCCCGTGGGCAGGACGTTGACCAGACCTCGCAGGGGGGACCCGGAGGGGCCTGCGGGCACGAAGCCGCCGTTCAACGCGTGGACGGCGTGGGTGAGTTCGTCGGTCGTTGCCGCCATGCGCGGGACGACCTCGGTGGCCGCGAAGGTGAGGATGTCGGCGACCGCGTCCGGCAGCCCGGCGGCGACGGACGCCACGGCGGCCGGGTCCCAGTCGGCGTCGTCCATCGCCTGGACGAGCGCACGGGCCTGCTCCTCGATCGCGTCGGCGGCGGTGCGGGTGGCAGCCGACTCGTCGAGGCCGAGCGCCTCGCGCAGGCCCGGGAGGGATGCCGTACCGCCCCAGATCTGGCGGGCGCGCAGCACGGCCAGGACCAGGTTGACCCGGTCGTTCCCGGCGGGCGGGTTGCCGAGCACGTGCAGGCCGTCGCGGATCTGGACGTCCTTGATCTCGCAGAGCCAGCCGTCGAGATGCATGATGAAGTCGTCGAAGCCCTCGTCCTCCGGGCGGTCCTCCACCCCGAGGTCGTGGTCGAGCTTCGCGGCCTGGATCAGCGTCCAGATCTGCGCGCGGATCGCGGGCAGCTTCGCCGGGTCCATGGCGGCGATCTGGGCGTGCTCGTCGAGGAGTTGCTCCAGGCGCGCGATGTCGCCGTAGCTGTCGGCGCGGGCCATCGGCGGCACCAGGTGGTCGATCAGCGTGGCGTGGACGCGACGCTTGGCCTGCGTGCCCTCTCCCGGGTCGTTCACCAGGAACGGGTAGATGAGAGGGAGATCACCGAGGGCGGCGTCCGGACCGCAGGCGGCGGAGAGCCCCGCGTTCTTGCCGGGCAGCCACTCAAGGTTCCCGTGCTTGCCCAGGTGGATCATGGCATCCGCGCCGAACCCGTTGTCCTCGGCGGAGGCGGCGATCCAGCGGTACGCGGCCAGGTAGTGGTGGGACGGCGGGAGATCGGGGTCGTGGTAGATCGCGATCGGGTTCTCGCCGAAGCCGCGCGGCGGCTGGATGAGGATGAGTAGGTTCCCGCGCCGCAGGGCCGCGAGGACGATGTCGCCCTCCGGGTTCGCGGACCGGTCGACGAACATCTCGCCGGGGGCCGGCCCCCAGTGCCGCTCCACGGCGTCGCGCAGCTCCTCGGGGAGCGTGGCGAACCAGCGGCGGTAGTCGGCGGCCGGGATACG
This sequence comes from Streptomyces durocortorensis, assembly GCF_031760065.1. Classification (NCBI taxonomy): domain Bacteria; kingdom Bacillati; phylum Actinomycetota; class Actinomycetes; order Kitasatosporales; family Streptomycetaceae; genus Streptomyces; species Streptomyces sp. C11-1. Next base: position 3,845,205 of record NZ_CP134500.1, on the reverse strand, counting down.
AACGGGGTTCCGCGCCAACTGCTCCTCGGTCAGCCACTCCTGGTCGTGGCCGCCCGCCTCGATGAGCGCGTAGATCAGCTCGTCGCCGTCGCCGGAGACCAGACCCGGGATCTCCTCCTCGGGGCCGAAGTCGTAGCCCTCGGCGCGCAGCCGCCGCAGCAGGGCGACGGCGCTGGCGGGGGTGTCGAGGCCGACCGCGTTCCCGATCCGGGAGTGCTTGGTCGGGTAGGCCGACAGCACGAGCGCGATCTTCTTCTCGGCGTTGGGGATGTTGCGCAGCTTCGCGTGGCGTACGGCGATACCGGCGACCCTGGCGGCGCGCTCGGCGTCGGGGATGTACGCCGGGAGCCCGTCCTCGTCGATCTCCTTGAAGGAGAAGGGCACGGTGATCAGCCGGCCGTCGAACTCCGGCACCGCGATCTGGGTGGCCGCGTCCAGCGGGGAGACACCTTCGTCGTTCTCCTCCCAGGCGCTGCGCGGGCTGGTGAGGCAGAGCGCCTGGAGGATCGGCACGTCGAGCGCGGTCAGCGCGCCCGCGTCCCACGACTCGTCGTCGCCCCCCGCCGACGCCTCGGCGGGCTTGGTGCCGCCCGCCGCGAGGACGGTGGTCACGATGGCGTCCGCGGCGCGGAGTTCGTCGATCAGCTCGGCCTCGGGCGTACGGAGAGACGCGACGTACAGCGGGAGCGGCCGGGCCCCGGCGTTCTCCACAGCCGTGCACAGCGCGTCGACGAACGCCGTGTTCCCGCTCATGTGGTGGGCGCGGTAGTAGAGCACGGCGACGGTCGGCGCACCCTCGGGCACCTCGCGGGCCTCCCGCTCCAGCGGGCCCCACGCGGGCGCGGGGGCGGGCGGCTCGAAGCCGTGGCCGGTCAGCAGCACGGTGTCCGACAGGAACCGGGCGAGCTGCTCCAGGTTGGCGGGCCCGCCGTGCGCGAGGTAGGCGTGCGCCTCGGCCGCGATGCCGATCGGCACGGTGGAGGCGGCCATGAGCTGCGCGTCCGGGGCCTGCTCACCGGTCAGCACGACGACCGGCCGGCCGGTGGCCAGCACCGCGTCCAGCCCTTCCTGCCAGGCCCGTACGCCGCCGAGAAGCCGTACGACGACGAGGTCGACGCCGTCCAGCAGCTCGGGCAGTCCGTCGAGGTCGACGCGGGAGGGGTTGGCGTACCGGTAGCTGACGGGTCCCTCGGAGGCGCGGGCGCTCAGGAGGTCGGTGTCGGACGTCGACAGGAGCAGGATCATGCTGCGTCAGGCCTTCCTCGGGGTGTCCACGCCCCGGGCGGTGTCGGAGGGTCTCCCCGCGCCCGGCGGAGGGCCGTGCGCTGCGCCCGGTGGGAGACCGGCCGCGCGGGGAAGGGAGTTCCTGACTCGTCCGGCCGGTGGCGTCGGCCGGGCTCACAGTGGCGGGACCGCGCCGGATTCACACCGGGCTTCCTCCCCTGTCGCCGTCTGGCGATGGCGGCCTGAACGGACCACCGCCTGCATCCTAAGCGGCGGGGGCCGGGTGGGGCAGGGGGCGGGGGTGCGGTGGTGATCACGCTCCGGTGCGGGAGGGGGACACTCACCTGTCCGGGGCGGGGACACCATCCAGTGCGGGACGAGGGACACGCACCGGTCCGGGACGAGGTGGGGAGGGGCTGGGCGGCGGTGCTCCGCAGGTCACGGCGGAGGCCGGGGCCCAGCCGCCCGGGCCGCTGTCCCGCAGGTCACAGGTGCGAGCCTGCCGGAGGCGCCCGGGTGGTCGGTATGCTCGCCGCCATGCCCGATTCCGCCCCCTCGCCCGTTTCCCCGGGTGGTGTCCCCCCGCGCGCCGGGGGCGACGCCTGCCCGGGAACGCTGCGGCTGCACCGGGCCGACGACGGGGCGCTGGCCCGCGTACGGGTTCCCGGTGGTGTGCTGACCGCGGATCAGGCGGACGCCCTGCTGGCCGCGGCGGCCCGGTTCGGGGACGGTGAGCTGCATCTCACCTCGCGGGGCAACGTCCAGCTGCGCGGCCTCGGTACGGAGTGCGGCGGCGAACTCGCGGGGCTGCTCTCGGCCGCCGGGCTGCTGCCCTCCGCCGCGCACGAGCGGGCCCGCAACATCGTGGCCTCGCCGCTCGCCGGGCTGGACGGTTCGCCCGTGCTCAGGACCTGGCTGACCGGGCTGGACCGGCTGGTGTGCGGGTCGCCCGCCGCCGCAGCGCTCTCCGGCCGCTTCCTCTTCGCCCTCGACGACGGGCGGGGGGACGTGGACGCCCTGGGCGCGGACGTGACCCTGATCGCGGAGGGCCCGGACGTCCTGCTGCGGATCGGGGGCGCCGACGAGGTGTTCCGGCTGCCGCCCGCCTCGGACGCGCCGCGCGCCGCGCTCCTGGCCGCCGAGGCGTTCCTCCGCGCCGCCCGCGACTCCGGGGCGTGGCGCGTGAAGGACCTGCCCGACGACGTACGCACGGCCCTGCCCGGCGAGGTCGCGCGCGCCGTCGGGGCTGCGGTGACTCCGCCCGTACACCGGCCCCGTCCCCGTAAACCGGCCGCTCCCGCACCCGGAGCTCACGGCTCCACGGCCGCGACCAGCACCGCGACCAGCACCGCGATCAGCGTCGACGTACCCCTGGGGCGGCTCGTCCCCGGCCAGTGGCGGCTGCTCACGGAGACGGCCCGGCGGTACGGCGGCGAGCTGCGGCTCACCCCGTGGCGCGGGGTCGTCCTCCCCGGCCCGTTCGGACGCGGACAGGACGAAGCGGCGGAAGCACTCCGCACGCTGGACGCGGCCGGGCTGATCACCGGCCCCGGCTCCCCGTGGACCGGGGTCGGCGCCTGCATCGGCCGCCCCGGCTGCGCGAAGGCGCTGGCCGACGTGCGGGCCGAAGCGGGGGCCGCTGTCGGACCGGCCGGGCGGCTGCCTGTGTACTGGTCCGGGTGCGAACGCCGCTGCGGCCACCCGCACGGGGAGTGGATCGACGTGGTCGTCACGCCCGACGGGCACCGGATCTCCCACGTACGGGGGGAGCGGCGGGACCCCCCGACGGCGGTGACGGTAAGGAACGACCCGGCCGCGCTGGCGGCAGCGGTGGCCGCGGCCCGCGCCTGAGCACCCTCCCCCGATCAACCGACGGCAGAAGAAAGCGACAGCACTGTGCACCAGTACGAGAAGGACGGACCGGCGATCTACCGCCAGTCCTTCGCCACCATCCGCGCGGAGGCGGATCTCGCCGGGCTGCCCGCCGACGTCAGCCAGGTCGCCGTCCGGATGATCCACGCCTGCGGCATGGTCGACCTGGTACGCGACCTCGTCTTCTCGCCGGACGCCGTGGCCGACGCCCGAGCCGCCCTGCGCTCCGGCGCACCGATCCTCTGCGACGTGGCGATGGTCGCCAGCGGCGTCACCCGCAAGCGGCTGCCCGCGAACAACGACGTGGTGTGCACGCTGTCCGACCCCTCCGTGCCGGAGCTGGCCGCGAAGATGGGGACGACGCGCAGCGCGGCCGCCCTGGAGCTGTGGCGGGAGCGCATGGAGGGGGCCGTGGTCGCGGTCGGCAACGCGCCGACCGCGCTGTTCCGGCTGCTGGAGATGATCGAGGAGGGCGCCCCGCGCCCCGCCGCCGTCATCGGCGTCCCGGTCGGCTTCATCGGCGCGGCCGAGTCCAAGGACGCCCTGGCCGAGCACCCTTCGGGCCTGGAGCACCTGATCGTGCGCGGCAGGCGCGGCGGCAGCGCGATAGCGGCGGCGGCGCTCAACGCCATCGCGAGCGAGGAGGAGTAGTGAGCGCTCCCATGGCTTCTCCGGTAAACGACACCAGCACGGGCGGGGGCAAGCTCTACGGCGTCGGGCTCGGCCCCGGCGACCCGAACCTGATGACTCTGCGGGCCGTCCAGGCCATCGACGAAGCGGACGTCATCGCGTACCACAGCGCCCGGCACGGTCGCTCGATCGCCCGGTCCATCGCGGCGGCGCACCTGCGGCCGGACCACGTCGAGGAGGCCCTGGTCTACCCCGTCACGACGGAGACCACGGACCACCCCGGCGGTTACCGGGGCGCGCTGGAGGAGTTCTACGAGAAGGCCGCGGCCCGCCTCGCGGCGCATCTGGACGCCGGGCGGACGGTAGCCGTCCTCGCCGAGGGCGACCCGATGTTCTACGGCTCGTACATGCACATGCACAAGCGCCTGGCCGACCGCTACACCACTGAGGTCATCCCGGGCGTCACGTCCGTCAGCGCGGCCGCGGCCCGCCTCGGCACCCCGCTGGTGGAGGGCGAGGAGATCCTCACCATCCTCCCCGGCACGCTGCCGGAGGAGGAGCTGACGGCCCGTCTCGCCGCCACGGACACGGCGGTGGTGATGAAGCTGGGCCGTACGTTCCCGGCGGTGCGCGGGGCGTTCGAGGCGTCGGGCAGGCTGGCGGAGGCGCGGTACGTGGAGCGGGCGACGATGGCCGGGGAGCGCACGGGCGAGCTGGCCGAGATCGACCCGGAGTCGGTTCCGTACTTCTCGGTGGCGGTGCTGCCGAGCCGGATAGACGCGCCCAGGCCTTCGGGTTCCTCCGATGCGACGGGCGAGGTCGTGGTCGTCGGCACCGGCCCGGCGGGCCCGCTGTGGCTGACGCCGGAGACGCGGGGCGCGCTGGCGGCCGCGGACGACCTGGTCGGCTACACGACCTACCTGGACCGGGTGCCGGTCCGCCCCGGCCAGGCGCGGCACGGCTCGGACAACAAGGTGGAGTCGGAGCGGGCGGAGTTCGCGCTGGACCTGGCCCGGCGCGGCCGCCGGGTCGCGGTGGTCTCCGGCGGCGACCCCGGGGTCTTCGCGATGGCGACGGCGGTGCTGGAGGCGGCCGCGCAGGAGGAGTACGCGGACCTTCCCGTACGGGTGCTGCCCGGGGTCACCGCGGCCAACGCGGCGGCGGCGCGCGCCGGCGCGCCCCTGGGCCACGACTACGCCACGATCTCCCTCTCGGACCGCCTCAAGCCGTGGGAGGTCATCGCGGAACGCCTGCGCGCGGCGGCCTCGGCGGACCTGGTGCTGGCGCTGTACAACCCGGGCTCGAAGTCCCGGACATGGCAGGTGGGCAAGGCCCGCGACCTGCTCCTGGAACACCGCTCTCCGGACACCCCGGTGGTGCTGGCACGCGATGTGGGCGGCCCGACGGAGAGCGTACGTACGGTACGGCTGGCCGACGTCGACCCGGCGGAGGTGGACATGCGGACGCTGCTGATCGTGGGCTCGTCGCAGACGCGCTGGGTGCGCCGCGGCGAGACCGGCCGGTCCATCGTGTGGACGCCGCGCCGCTATCCGGAGGCGTAGAGCTTCCGTACCCACCGCACGGCCTCGTCGGGCGTACGGGCCACCGGCACCCCTTCGGGGACCGGTGGCCGCCGGACGACGACGACGGGAATCCCCGCCTCGCGGGCGGCGGCGAGCTTGGGAGCGGTGGCATCGCCGCCACTGTCCTTCGTCACCAGGACATCGACGCGATGGCGACGGATGATCTCCCGCTCCCCGTCGAGATCGAACGGCCCCCGGTCGAGCAGTACTTCCATCCGGACCGGGCAGGGCGGCTCGGGAGCATCGACGGACCGCACGAGGAACCACAGCGCGTCGAGGTCGGCGAAGGCGGCGAGCCCCGTCCGCCCGGTGGTGAGGAAGACCCGCTCGCCCAGCGTCGGCAGGAGCTCGGCGGCCTCGGCGAGCGACCCGGCGAAGTGCCAGCGGTCACCGTCCTGGGCGACCCAGCCCGGGCGACGGAGGGCGAGGAGGGGAACATGGGTCTGCGCGGCGGCCTCGGCCGCGTTCCGGCTCATGGTCGCGGCGAAGGGGTGGGTGGCATCGATGAGGGCGTCGACCCGGTGCTCACGCATCCACGCGGCGAGCCCGTGGGGGCCACCGAACCCGCCGACGCGCACCTCACCGGGGGGCAGCCGGGGGGCGGCGACGCGCCCAGCGAGCGAGGTGGTGACGCGGACGCGCCGGTCCCCGGCGAGGCTTTCGGCCAGCCGGCGCGCCTCGGTCGTACCCCCCAGAACAAGAACACGCAGCGCATGCGGCACATCAGGACCAGGCATCGGAACGGACTCTCTTCATGAGCGGTGAGGCGCGGGGCGGTCGCAGTGCCCAACTCAAACACACCGGACTGCGCCCCGGCTGGACTACCGGTGCCTGTGCGACGGCGGCGACGACGGCCGCGTACACGGCACTGCTGACCGGCGACTTCCCGGACCCGGTGAGCATCACGCTGCCGAGGGGCCAGACCCCGGCGTTCGCGCTGGCGGTGGAGGAGCTGGGGCCCGGGCGGGCGAGCGCCGGGGTGGTGAAGGACGCGGGCGACGACCCGGATGTGACGCACGGCGCGCTGGTCCGGTCGACGGTACGGAGGCTGCCGCCGGGCTCCGGAGTGGTGTTCCGGGCAGGCCCGGGCGTCGGTACGGTCACGCTCCCCGGCCTGCCGCTGGACGTCGGGGAGCCCGCGGTGAACCCGGTCCCGCGCCAGCTGATGCGCGAGCACGTGGAGCGGGTCGCGGCGGAGCACGGGGAGCGGGCGGACGTGGAGGTGACGGTCTCCGTGGACCACGGCGAGGAGATCGCCCGCTCCACCTGGAACGGACGCCTCGGCATCCTGGGCGGTCTGTCGATCCTGGGTACGACGGGGGTCGTCGTCCCCTACTCCTGCTCGGCCTGGATCGACTCGATCCGCCGGGGCGTGGACGTGGCGAGGGCGGCCGGCCTGACGCATGTGGCCGGCTGCACGGGGTCGACGTCGGAGAAGACGGTGGTGGCGGAGTACGGCCTGCCGGACATCGCGCTGCTGGACATGGGGGACTTCGCGGGCGCGGTCCTGAAGTACGTACGCCGCCACCCGGTGGACCGCCTCACCATCTGCGGCGGCTTCGCCAAGCTCTCGAAACTCGCCGCGGGCCACCTCGACCTCCACTCGGCCCGCTCCCAGGTGGACAAGGTCTTCCTGGCGGACCTGGCCCGCAGGGGCGGCGCGGACGAAACCCTGGCAGCCGAGATCGCGTCCGCCAACACGGGCTTGGCGGCGCTGAGGCTCTGCGAGGCGGCGGGGGTACCGCTGGGCGACCTGGTGGCGGCGGGGGCCCGGGAGGAGGCCCTGTCCGTGCTGCGGGGCGCGCCGGTCGAGGTGGACGTGATCTGCATCGACCGGGCGGGGGTGGTGGTGGGGCGGGGGTAGTGCGTCAGCTCGGCCCTCCGCTCCCCTTCCCTGCCTGGCCTGCCTGGCCTGCCTGGCCTGCCTGGCCTGGGCCCGCTGATGTCAGTGCCGCGGGCCATACTCGTGATCGTGCTGCTGCGCCGCCCGGGCACCGCGGCAGGAGGGGAGTGACATGGCTGAGGTGCTGGTCTTCCACCATGGGCACGGGCTGACCGACGGAGTTCGCGAGTTCGCCGAGCGTCTGCGGCGGGCCGGACACACCGTGCACGTCCCGGACCTGTACGAGGGGCGAGTATTCGACAGCCTTGAGGAGGGCATCGGTTACGCCGGGACAGCCGGGTTCGGCACGGTCGTCGCCCGCGGAACCGCGGCCGCCGAGAAGCTGCCCGCGGAGCTCGTCTACGTCGGGTTCTCGCTCGGCGTCCTGCCGGCGCAGAAGCTGGCCCAGACCCGCCCCGGCGCCAAGGGTGCACTGTTGATCGAGGCATGTGTCCCGGTCTCGGAGTTCGGCGGTGCCTGGCCCGAGGACGTCCCGGTCCAGATCCACGGCCTGGACGCGGATCCGTTCTTCGTCGGGGAGGGCGACGTGGACGAGGCCCGCGCGCTCGTCGAAGCCGCGGTGGACGCCGAGCTGTTCCTCTACCCCGGCGACAGGCACCTGTTCACCGACGAAAGCCTGCCGTCGTACGACGAACAGGCCGCGACGCAGGTCACCCAGCGGGTGCTCGGCTTCCTCGGCCGTATCGCATAGCTCGGATCACGTCCCGTGACAGGCCCGCGGTGGGCCGGTACGGCAGTGCGCTCATGCCCCCGTTACCGGCGCTACCGGCGTAACCGGTCGGTCGCCGAGGGCCAGTTCGTGGCCCTCGCACCACAGGGCGGCGGCTGCCTGGAGGATCTCCGAGCGGTCCGAACCGTCCGGCCCGTCCCCCGGCAGCATGGGCACCACCGCGGTTCCCCCCGTGTACACCGGGGACTGCCGGAAGGCGAGGGAGGTCAGGGTGCGGCCCGGTCCGCATTCCACGAGCAGCCGGTGCCCGCCGGCGAGCAGCGCGGTCAGTGCGGGCCCGAAGTGGACGGGGTCGGCTATCTGGCGGGCCCAGAACCGCGCGGAGCCCGTTTCCTCCGCCGTGAGCAACCGGCCTGTGTAGCCGGACCGGACGGGGAAGCGGACCGGGCGGGGCCGGGCGTCGAACGCCCGCTCGGCCGCCGCCACGGCCGGTTCCATCGCCGGGCTGTGGAAGGGGGTGGTGGCGGGAACCGGCCGCAGAGTCCAGCGGTCGTGAGTGAGACGCTCCGCCACGGCTGCGAGGTCCCCGCTCGGCCCGGCCAGCATCGTCCGGCGCGGGGCGTTCACGGCCGCCACCGCGACCTGCCCGGACAGGTACGGGACCAGCTCGTCCACCGAGGCCGCCACGGCGACCATTCCGCCGGGCGGGACCGACGCGGCGGCCCGCACCCGGCCCCGTACCAGTGCGACGGCTTCCCGGAGGGTGAACGCCCCCGCGAGGGTCGCCGCCACGACCTCGCCCGCGCTGTGCCCCAGCGCCTCGGCCGGAGTGACGCCCCAGCTCATGAGCAGTCGGCCCAACCCGTAGTCGACGGCGAACAGCAGGGGCTGAGCCCGGCGTCCGTCATCGATCGGGATGCCCGGACCGGTTCCTGTCCCGAGCCAGTCGGCGCGGATCTTCTCGCCCTCGGCCCCCCACGCCTCCAGCACCTCGTCGACGGCCGCCCGGAACACGGGGTCGTCGCGGTACAGCCCGGTGGCCATACCCTCGCGCTGGGAGCCCTGGCCGGGCAGCAGCAGGACGACCGGCCGGGGCCCTTCGGCCGGGACCCGCCGCACCGGGGCGGCCGCGAGGTCGTCGAGGGCACGGGCCCCCGTCGTGACGACCGCCCCGCGCACCGGCCCCGGGACCGGACGGGGTGCCGGGGCCCCGGTGCGCAGCGCTTCGGCGACCTCGGCCCGGGCCGCGCGTTCGCCTGCCGCGTCCGCGCCCGCCCAGCACAGCAGCCGCGCCCCGTCGCGCGGGGTACCGGTGACTGCCATGTCGCTTACCTCCTGCCGCTGTTCTTCCACCGCTGTCGTCCCGGCGGTGTCCTCCCGGTTTCGGCGTCCCGGCGCTGTCCTCCCGGCGCTGTCCTCCCGGTGCTGTCCTCCCGGTGCTGTCCTCCCGTGCGGACCGCCGCGCCTCAGATGAGGGAGATCCCGCCGTCCACGCTGAGCACCTGGCCGGTGACGTAGTCGTTGTCCAGGAACACACCGATGCTGGGTGCGACCTCCTCGGGGGTGGTCAGCCGTGGCACCGGCAGGTTGGCGGCGAGGTTCTGACGGAACTTCTCGGTGGCGCCCGCCGTCATCCGCGTCTCCATGAATCCGGGCGAGACAGCGTTCACCGTCACTCCGCGCCGCCCGCACTCGGTGGCCAGGGTGCGCGTGAGGCCGATCACGCCCGCCTTGGAGGCGGCGTAGGCCGTCTGGCCGGACGTGGCGACCAGGGCCGACGGCGACACCACGTTGATGATCCGCCCCCAGCGCCGTCTGACCATGGACGGCAGCACGGCACGGCACACGTGGAAGGTGCCCATCAGGTTGGTCTGGACGACCTGGGCCCACACCTCGGGCGACTGGCTCATCAACAGCGCGTCCTTGCGGACAGCCGCGTTGCTGACGAGGATGTCGACCTCGCCCAGCTCCTCGACGACCCGGCGGTGCAGGGCGGTGACCGAGTCCCAGTCGCCGACGTCGGCCTGGACGACGATCGAGTCGTTCGCGAGGCTCTCGCTGACCTCGCGGGCCCCGTCCTCGGCGGTGTTGTAGTGGAGGGCGACGCGGCACCCCAGCCGGTCGAGCTCGACCGCCACGGCAGCGCCGAAACCTCCGGACGCGCCGGTCACCAGCGCGACCGGCTTCTCGGGGCGCTGCGCCGCGAAGGGGCGGGCGCTTGCGGTGTTCTCCGTCATGAGGCCCACTCCATCGGTTCGCCCGCGCCCCACTCGATCAGCGCGGTCAGCCACACCATGCCGGCGCCGAACGCCGCGAACATCACTCGATCGCCCTTCTGGATTCGCCCGGCGTCGAGCGCCTCGGCGAGAGCGATCGGCATCGACCCCGCTCCCGTGTTGCCGTAGTACTCGATGTTGGTGATCAGGCGCTCCCGGGGTACGCCGCTGCGTTCCAGGATCGAGTCGATGATGCGCAGGTTCGCCTGATGGGGCAGCAGGTGGTCGATGTCGTCGGGCTTGAGGTCCGCCGCCTCCAGCGTCCGCTTCAACGAACCCACGGTGAAACGGACGGCGTTCAGGTAGATCTCGTTGCCCTTGATCTGCGCGTAGTGCTGCTTCTCGCGGAGCGTCGTGTCGCTCGTCGGCAGGCGGCTGCCACCGGCCGGGATCTTGAGGCTGTCGACCTTGCTCCCGTCACAGCCCATGTCCCACCCGCGCAGCCAGCTGCGGTCGTGAGGTGCCAGGACGACCGCCCCGGCCCCGTCGCCGATCAGCACTCCCAGGTCCCGGTCCTCGGGGTTGACGACGAGCGAGTGCGTGTCGGTCCCGATCAGGAGGATCGGGCGGGGGTCGATCGCCATGAGCCCCGCCGCGACCACGAAGCCGTAGGCGAAGCTCGCGCATTCGGCGTTCACGTCGTGGGCGCCGCCGGCCGTGCCCAGTTCGCGCTGTACGAACGCGGAGGTGGCCGGCGAGAGCTGCTCGGGCGTACCCGAGGCGAGGATGAGGTGGGAGATCTGGTCGGGCCGCAGCCCCGCGTGTTCGAGCGCCCGCCGGCCGGCCTCGACGGCCAGTGACGCGGTGGTCTCGCCGGGCCCCACGACCCGCCGCTCGCGGATGCCGGTGCGCTGCACGATCCAGTCGTCGTCCAGGCCGAACCGCGCGGCGAGCGTGGCGTTGGTGAGTCGTCCCTCGGGCAGGTACTTGCCCCAGCCGATGATGCCGATGCCCGACATCCCTGGCTCCGGGGTCACTCGTCGCCGGCCGCGGAGGCGACCGGGACGCTGTCGTGGGCCGCCACCAACTGCTGGTGGATGGCGCGGAAGGTGACGGTGTCGTCGATGCTCTCGACGATCGTCTCGTCCACCCCCAGGTCCGGGTACCGCTCCTGCATGTCGTAGACCCACTCCATGAGGTCCAGTGAATCGACCCCCGAAGTGGTCAGCGGTGTGTCAGGGTCGAAGGCGTTGATCCGGCTCACGACCTTCAGCCGGTCGACGGACACCTCAAGCGTGGGAAGGTGCATGGCGCACTCCTGGTCATTGTGATCGGGCAGCGGGTCGCACAGTACGAAGGCCGGCGCAAACGCTTCGCAAGTCCGTGAGCCCCGTCCGGCACGTCCCCCGTCCGGCGCCTCCGGCACCTCCGGCCGTCCCCGGCGCTGTTATGGCCGGGCATCGCTCCCGTAGGCGTGCAATACGGCCTGGAAGTACCACCTCGGTCCCACTTGCCGGGGATCGCCCCCCGGCACCCTGCTGGTACCGCCCCGCCGGAGGCTGGCACCACACAGGCACTCCAGGGGGATGGGGTTTCATGGACACCGAGATCAAGATTCTGGGGCCGATGGCCGTAAGACGCGCCGGCGCCGACTACCACCTTCAGAGCGCACAGGCCCGGGTGGCGTTGGCACGCCTCGTACTCGCAGGGCCGGAGGGAGTGACGCGGGAGGAACTGGCCGACGTCATATGGCCGGGAGACCTCCCGCCCACCTGGGCGTCGGCCCTGCGGACACTGGTGAGTCGCCTGCGGGCGTTCATCGGGCCGTTGCAGGACGAGTCGAGCAACCCGCTGGTCAGGAGGAGCGGGCGCTACGTACTCACCCTGGACGAGGGGGTGCTGGTCGATGTGGAGGAAGCGACCCGGTCGGTGGCCGAGGCCCGCGAAGCGCTCGGCTCCGGTGACGTGACCACCGCCGCCCGACTGGCCTCGCAGGCGGCGGACCGGCTGCGCTCCCCGTTTCTGTCCGAGCACGAGGGCGACTGGGTCGCCGGGTGGCGCGAGCGGCTGACCGAGCACCTGGTCGCGGCCCTGGAGATCGCCGGGCGGGCGGCGATGGAGGCGGGGGACCACGGCCGGGCCGCGCTTCTCGCCGAGGAGGCGACGGACCGGGCCCCCGACCGCGAGAGCGCCTACCGCTGCCTGATGGCGGTGCGCGCGGCGATGGGGAACCGGGGTGAGGCCCTGCGGGCGTACCAGCGGCTGCGCTGGTACCTCGCCGAGGAGCTGGGCGCCGACCCGTCGCCCGAGACGGAGGCCGCCTATCTGGCGCTGCTCGGCCCGTCGTCGTCGCCGTCGGCCGCCCCCAGCGGCGGTGGCGTCGCCGGGCACCGGCCGGTTCCGTTCGTGGGGCGCGGGCGCGAGGTGGCGACCCTGACGGAGGCCTGGCACCGGGCCGTACGCGGACGGCGCCAATTCGTCCTGGTCACAGGCGAGTCGGGGATCGGCAAGACACGTCTCCTGCGCGAGGCGGGGGCGACTATGGCCGCCGGGGGCGGGCTGCTGCTGGTCGGCCGGTGCGATGTGGACGCGACCGTCCCGTACCAGCCCCTCGTGGAAGCCCTGGACAGTTACGTCGCCGCCTCGCCCGACCGTCCGCTCGACGCCGTCCCCCCCAGCGCCCGGGGGCCGCTGCGGCTGCTGCTTCCCTCGCTCGGAGGGCCGTGCCCGCCCGGTGAACTGCCCGAGCAGCCGGTCCTGTTCGCGGCGCTGATGCAGCTGTTGCTGGTGGCGGCGAGCGAGCGGCCCTGCGCCATCCTGATCGACGATGCCCACTGGGCCACCCCGCAGACGGTGTCGCTGCTCCGGCACCTGCTGCGTACGACCGACGACGCCCGGCTGTGCGTCGTCGCCGCCGCCCGGAACGACCTGCCGGAATCGGTCCAGCGACGGAGGTGTTCCGGCCTGGACGAGGCGATGCTCCCGTTCGAGCACGTCGGCGACGCGACCGAAGTGTCCCTCGGCGGCCTCGATCTGGCCTCCACCCGGGCGCTCGTGCACGAGCTGTGGACCGACGGGGGCACCGACGCAACGGACAGCGACCCGGTCCGTCGGGCGTACTCCCGCAGCGGCGGGAACCCGTTCCTGCTCCTGGAGATGCTGCGTCACCGGACAGGTCTGAGCGTGGTCCCCCCGGCGGTCGCCCGGCTGGTGGCCGCCAAGCAGGCCGCCATCGGCGAGGACGCCGTCCGGCTGCTCCGGGTCGCGGCCGTCACCGGCCCGTCCGTCGCCTTCGACGTGGTGGCGGGCGCCGCCGGACTGGATGTGCTCGCGGCCCTGGACGCCCTTGAGGCGCTGCTGAAGATCGGGATTCTCGCCGAGGTGACCGCCGCGGGTTCCCGGGACCCCGACCGGTCGGCGGTCTACAGGTTCCGCCACGACGTCGTACGCCAGGCGATCGAGGAGCAGGTGAGCCAGGCCCGGCGCCGCCATGTCGACTCCCGGCAGCGGGCGTTGGCCGGCCACCGTCAGGGCTCCGGCCACCAACTCTCACGCGCCGGGATCGAACACCCGTAACAGCAGGGCGACCGCCCGTAACAGCACGGGGTGCACAGGCGTCACAGCGCCGGGGCCGAACACCCGTAACAGCAAGGGCGAATGGCCGTAACACCACGGGATGCGCGGGCGTCACAGCCCCGGGCGAACGGCCGTGACAACACGGGGCCGAGCGCCCGAACCGCACAAAGCCCGCGGCTGTGACAGCAGTCGTGGCCAACCCGTACAAAATCTCGGGCGGTTCCTTGGATCAGGACTTTGGCTTGATCACGGTTAGTTCGTGTTAGCTTACAATCCGATCACCCGGGCGTGATGGTGGGGGGCCCGTGGTCGCCGGTTCAGCTGGCATAAAAAGGGGACAGCCTCGTATGGCGCGCGTGCCTTTCGTCTCACGTCAGCGGCTGGTGGATGAGATTCTCAACGCGAGGAGCTCGGTCCTCATCGAGGCGGGCGGCGGGTTCGGCAAGAGCGTCCTGGTCAAACAGGTCCGCAGCCGTGCCGGTGGCGGCCTGGAGGTACAGCTGCCGCGCGACCATCCGGTCACCGTCGACGAACTCACCACCACCGTCCTCGAAGCGGCCGGCCGGCCGACCGGCCGGCCGCGCACCCCGGCCATCGACCTCACCGGAGGCATCGGCGAGCTGCTGGCCACACCGACCGGACCGGGCCTCCTGATCGTCGACAACGCCGAAGCGCTCACCGACGACGCCGCGGCCTGGCTGGCCGACCTCGCGCAGGACAGCAGGCCGTCGCTGCGCATCCTGGTCAGCAGCCGCTTGCTGCCCACGCCGCTCGCGGCCATGGAGTTCCGGGGCACCGCCGAACGCTTCAACACCCAGGACCTGCGCCTCGCACCGGAGGAGGCCGACGCCCTCGCCCGTATGGAGCTCGGCGACGAGGACGGCGAACGGCTCGCCACCACCCTCTACGACCTGTCGGGCGGCTGGGTGGCCCTGCTGGTCGTGATGCTGCGCCGGCTCGCCCGGGCATCCGACCGGATGGCGGCCGCCGCCGTGCTGCTCCGGCACCCCGGCCTGATCCGCCAGTTGATGGACCACTACGCCGCCGACCTGGACCCGACCGACCGTCACATGCTGGTCCAACTGGCTGCGTTCCCCCTGGTCAACGACATCCTCGTCGAAGGTCTCGGCCACCCGGGGCTGCTACGGCGCCTCATCCAGGCAGGCATTCCGTTCGCCGTCGGCGCCGACGGCTGGTCGCGGCTGTGCGACGAGTCGAGGGAGACGCTGGCCGCGCTCGCACCACTCGAACCGGCCGTCGCCCGGAAGGCCGCCCCCCTGCTGACGTCCCAGGGCGCGGAACTGGCCGCGGCCAGTGTCCTGGTCGGCAGCGGCGACCCCGAGCAGGCGGCCACGCTCATCGCCAAACTGCCCACCTCACGCATCAACCAGCTCGACCCGTTCGAGTTCATCCACCTGATGGCCCGCCTCGGGCCCGCGGCCGATGCCGCACCCCAGGTTCTGCTGCACCTGGCCCGGACCCACCGCAACCTCGGCCAGCTCGCCGAGGAGCGCGAGGTCATCGGCCGGGCCCTGCGCGTCGTACGCGAGCGGAGCGCCGACGACGATCTCGCCGTCGAGGTCGAGAGCGACTGGCTGATCCAGCGGGCGCTGCTGCGCGACGCCGACGCGCTCACCCAGGTCGAGCGGCTCCTCGAAGGGACCGCCGAGGGCACCCGTGCCCAGGCCAGCCTGCTCGAAGCCCTGGGCGTGGCCCTGTCCGACCGCCCCGACGGACCGAGCCTGCACCGGGCGGAGAACGCCATGCGCCAGGCGGCCATCACCTGGGGCGAGCTCGGCGAGCCCGCCCGGGTGGCGGCGGTCCAGCGGGGGCTCGCCACCCAGGTCCTGTCCGCCATGGGCAAGACCGGCGAGGGCGCCATGCTGCTGCGCAGGCTCGGCAGCAGCAGCGAGACGCAGTTCGACCGCATGCTGTGCCTGATCATGGAGGCCAGGCTGCTGGCGCTCGGCGGGGAGGCCGGCCGGTCGCTCGCCCTTCTCGACGACGCCATCCGGCTCGCCGAGCTGCTGCGCATCGACTGGGTGGCAGGACACGCGGCCTGGACCCGCCTGATCGTGGCGGCCAACGACCACGACATGTCCGGGGTGCTGAAGCATCTGGCCCAGGCCGAGGCCCACCTGGGCCAGATGATGATCCACCACAGCGACGGTCTGCTGTTCCTCTGCGAGGCCGCCGACGCCTGCGCCGCGGTGGGGGCCGAGGCGGCTTCGGCCCGGCTGCTCACCGCCGCCCGCGAGCACCGTGTCGAGGACCCGGTGACCCTGGCGCTGACCGAGGCGTTCATCGGCGCCCGCCGGGGCGAGCCGGAGGCCGCCGACACCCTGCAACGCATGCTGGAGGACGGCGAGATCGCACCCTGCCTTCGCTGGAAGGCCGAACTGCTCACGGGTTACGCCCGCCACGCCGTCGGCCGCGTCGAGGACGCCGACCAGTGCCTTCAGATCGCCCTCGACCGGGCGGCCAGCCTCGGCCACCCCGACCTGCTCGACCGTCGTGAGCACTGCGTCGTCGACGTCCTGCGGTCGGCCATCCGGCTGCCCCCGGCCGCCCGGACCGGTGCCCCGGCCAACGGCGGCCGCTACGAGGTGCGTGTCCTCGGCGGGTTCGAGGTCCGCCAGGGCCACACGGTGCTCCACGGGTCCGGCCGGGCCAGCGAACTGGTGAAGTACCTCGTACTGGCCGGCGGTTCCGTACGGGTCGAGAGCATGGTCGAGATGCTCTGGCCCAACGAGATGCCGGGAGTCGGCCAGCGGCGCCTCAAGAACGTCCTGACCCGGGCCCGCGCCACTTACGGCCCGCTCGTCAACCGCCGCGGGCAACTGCTGTGCCTGCCCTCGTGCAAGGTCGACCTGCACGCGTTCGAGGACCTGGCGCGGGCCGTCGCCGCCGCGCAGGACGACGAGCGCGTCTCGCGTGCGCGCGTCGCCGTGGCCGCCTTCACCGGGCCGCTGCTCCCCGACGACCTCTACGACAACCGCATCGCCCAGCGCCGCGAGGTCGTCCGCCAGCGGGTGCTGGGCCTGATCGACGTCGTCCTGATGGCCGCCCTGGAGGAGGACGACATGGAGGAGGCCATGGACCGGCTTGAGTCGGCCATGGAGCTGGACCCCTATGACCAGGAGCGGCCCCTGCGGGTCGCCCGTGCCCTGATCGCGGGTCAGCGGTGCCTCGCGGCCAACGACCTCGCCGCCCGGGTGATCGCCGCGGCCAACGAGCTGGGGGTCCCCTATGCCGTCGAGTGGGACGAGCTGTCGCTCACCCCCCTGGACGTGGCGCGGGCGTCGTGCGACGCAGTTGATCGAGCTCCTCGCACCACGACTCCAGGTGGCCTGCCCGCAGCAGGTGGGTTCCGACCAGCAGCCCGGCGTAACCGGCACTGAGCAGTCCGGCCGCCGCCCGTGCGTCGTCGATACCGCTGGCGCTGACGGGGCACGGCGTCCCCGTCAGCCGCACGGACGGCAGCAGCCGATGGCTGCGGTCCAGGTCGGCGTCCCCGCGCTCGCGGTTGCGGATGTCCCTGTTGTTGACGGCCACCACGCAGCCCTCGCCCGAGGGGAGGGCCTCGACCTCGGCGGGAGAGGCCACCTCGATGAACGGGGTGAGGCCGAGCGCGAGGGCTCGTTCGGCCAGCCGCGCCAGCGCCGCCCTCGGCAGCAGCGCCGCGGTGAGCAGCACCGCGGACGCGCCCAGGTCGCGGGCCGCCCGCAGCTGGCCCTCCTTGGTGATGAAGTCCTTCTGCAGAACGGGCAGTCCGGTGCACGTGACCACCTCGGCCAGGAGGTCGGCGTCGCCCCCGAACCAGCGGCCGGTGACGACCGAGAGGCAGGGGGCGCCGACGGCCTCGTAACGGGCCACGATCTCGGCCGGCGACCGGCCGCGGAACAGGTCCTCGCCGTTGGCCGAGCGGGGCTTGAGCTCCATGATCACGGGACGGTCGGCGCCCATCAGGGCGTCCGGGAACGCTGACGCCATCAGACGGCCTCCTCGACTTCGGGGACAGCACGCCACGCGTGCCGGATGCCGCCGATGCTCTCGGCGCAGAACGCTCCCGTCCCGTTCCGTGCCGCCGTATCGACGTCGATGCCGGCGAAGCGGGGGTGGGAGGCGGCCTTCTCGTAGCGCGGGCGGTTGGCGGCCGAGATGCCCCCGGCGAGGAGGAACGGCCGCGTCACCGCCTCGGCCAGGTCGATCACCACGTCGGGGTCGAGCGACAGGCCGGTGCTCCCGACCCGCCCCTGCGCACTCGTGGCGTCGAACAGGAACAGGTCGGTCCCGGCCCGTTCGTACGAGGCCAGCAGCGGGCGCTCGGCGCAGGTGTCGCCGTTGACGTGGAGGACCTTGACCACAGTGGCCTCGGGCCGCCCCCGTTTGATGGCGGCCACCACGGCCGGGGGCTGGTAGCCGTGCAGCTGGAGCCACCGCACGCCCGCGGCGCGGGCGGCGTCCACGATGGCGGCCGGGTCCCGCAGGAAGGTGACCAGCATCGGTTCCGGTGCGGGCCGCGCCGCGGGCACCTCCACGGTGCGGCACGCCTCCGCCAGATCCGCGAAACGGCCGAAGGGCAGGTCGGCGGGGCCGCCGGGGACCCCGTGCCACAGGCCGATGAGGTCGGCGCCCGCGGCCCCGACCAGGGCGATCTCCTCGCGGCTGGTGGCGCCGCACACCTTGAGCAGCACGGTCACATCCCCAGCAGCGAGGAGATCCGGTTGTACTGGATCTCCGTCGTACCCGAATAGAGGGTGCTGCCCACGGCGTTGGCCAGCTCCCGGTCGAGGCCGTACTCCGACATGTAGCCGTTGCCGCCGAAGACCTGGATGGCCGCCAGCCCCGAGGCCACGTTGGCCTCGCTGGTCAGCAGCTTGCTGATCGCCACGTCCATCGTGACGTCCTCTCCGGCGACGAGCCGCTCGGCGGTGTCGTAGAGCCACCGGCGCGCCGTCTCCAGCCGGATGCGCATGTCGACCAGCTTGTGGGAGATCGCCTGGTACGAGCCGATCGGCTTGCCGAACTGCGTCCGCGTACGGGCGTATTCGAGACAGCGGTCGAACCGGTGCTGCATCTCGCCGACGTTGATGATGAAGGAGCAGAGGATCTCCCACTTCATGACGTGTTCGAGCAGCAGATAGCCCCGCCCGATCCCGCCGATGGCCCGGTCCGCGGGCACCCGGCAGTCGTCGAAGTACAGCTCGCTCATCGGGGAGGACGTCAGGCCCATCTTCTTGAGCGGCCGGCCGGCCGAGAAGCCGGGGGTGTCCGTGTCGACCAGGAAGGCGGTGATGCCGAGGGGGCCGCCGCCGGGCCGGGTGCAGGCGTAGACGACGACCACGTCGGCCACGGGCCCGTTGGTCACGAAGCTCTTCGTGCCGTTGAGCACGAAGTGGTCACCGTCGCGGACGGCGTTCGTCCGCATGCTCAGGGCGTCCGACCCGGTGTCGGGCTCGCTGATGGCGTGGGCGCCGATCAGGTCGCCCGAACACAGCCGGGTCAGATACCGGTCCTTCTGCTCGTCGGTCCCGAAGTGCTGGAGCGGGACCCCGGTGCTGCACAGGGTGGTCGCGACGGAGAAGCTGAGTCCTCCGTCGCGGCACCCCTTGCCCAGGGCCTCCAGCACGAACATGGTGGTGAGCAGGTCGACTCCGGCCCCGCCCCGGGCGGGATCGAAGGGCAGGCCGAGCACGCCCGAGGAGCGGACCAGCTTCCACGCCTCCGGTGGCAGCCCGGTCTCGGCGGTGCCGGGTTCGACGTCGGCGAGGTCACGGCACCACAACTCCATGCCCTCGCGCAGCGCGAGCTGTTCTTCGTCCCAGGTACGCATGGCCTTGTCCCTCAGTAGGCGGAGGCGGAAGAGGCGTCGAGGCTGTGCTGCTCGTCGCCCCGGAGGGCGGGAGAGAACACGCACACGAGGCGCAGGTCGGTGTCGGGGTCGGCGATGAGGTAGTGGGCGTCGTGCTGGTCGAGCGAGTAGAGCGTGCCCGGGGTGATGCGGTACGACGTGCCGTCGAGGGCGACGACCTCGCCGGAGCCCTCTATGCAGTAGCAGGTCTCCAGGTGACGGCGGTACTCCAGCAGCGACTTCGTGCCGGCGCGCACGATGGTGTCGGTGACGGAGTAGCCGACTCCGTCGGCCTCCAGCAGGAAGCGACGGCTGAGGCCGTTGCCCCAGTCCACGGTGGTGACGTTCTCCAGGTCTCGCACGATCATCGGATCGCTCCTCTCACAGGGGTGGGGAAATCGGTCACAGGGACGAGCGGGAGTGGTGGGGACGGAGGCCGGTGACGAGGGCGCCGAGATCGGCGGCGACATCGCGGCCCGCGACGAGCGCTGCCTCGGCACAGGCGACGACGGGGCTGCCGACCACGGCGGCGTCCGCACCCGCCGCGTGCACCCGCTCGACGTCGGCCGCCGTGCGCACCCCGAACCCGGCGGCGACGGGCACGTCCGTCAGGGTCCGCAGGGCGTCGATGGGGGCGCGGAGCGCTCCTTGGTCGGGTGCCGGGCCGGAGCCGCTGGTGCCGTAGTGCGTCACCAGGTACACGTAGGCCGAGGCGTGGGCCGCCGCCTCCGCCACGATCCCGGGGGCCGAGGTCGCGTAGCACGTGGTGACGACGGGCAGCCCGGCCGCACCGGCCCGGTCGTAGAAGTCCGGGCGGACCCGGGGCGGTGCTCCGTGGAGGAGCACCCCGGCCGCCCCGGATGCGGCGACGGCCGTGATGACCTGGGCCATCGAGCGGGGCCGGACGGTGTGCGCCCAGTCGGCGAGGACGACCACCCGCAGGTGGCGGTGGCGGCTGCGGGAGCGCTCCACGAAGGCGAGTGCGTCCTTGAGGTCGGTCCCGGCGGCGAGCGCCCGGTCGGCGGACCGGCGGATCACCGGCCCGTCGCTGATCGAGTCGGGGAACGGCACCCCCAGCTCCAGAACGTCGACCTCGTGCTCGTCCAGCATGTCGGCGACATCGTCGAGCACGTCGAACGGAGGGTCACCGGCGTTGAGGAACACGGCCAGGCCCGGCGGGCGGGGGAACAGGTCAGACATGGGATGTCCCCTCGCTCGTCAGGGATGACGTTGCCGGTGGAGCGGCCCGTACGGCGTCGACCAGGTCGCGCACCGCGCCGTCCCGCATCGCCGCCGTCGCCCGGGCCAGAGCGGGGCGCCACTCGGTTTCCCGCTCGGCCGCGATCAGCAGGGCCGCGGCGTTGAGGGCGACCGTCTGGGTGGCCACCTCGCCCGCCCGCCCGGACACGACGTCCAGGAAGTGGTCGACGACCCGTGCGGGATCGGCCACCGGCGCCAGGTCCCCCAGACTCCCGCCGGCCGTGCCCAGGTCGCGGGGGTTCAGCTGGAGATCGGGGGCACCGGCGCCGGGGTGGAGGACGTTGCCGGCGAAGCCGATCAGTTCGTCGGCACCGATGTCGTTGGTGCACAGCCAGACCTCACGGTCCTCGACCGCCTCGGCCAGGGAGCGGGCCAGCGGCAGAAGTGCGGGGCTCGACAGGCCCGTGAGCTGGCGCGTTCCCGGCAGAGCCGGAAGGAAGGGGCCCAGCACGTTGAGCATCCGGCCGTAGGTCCGCATGGGCAGCGGCATGATGCGCCGGGCCAGTACGGTCAGCTCGATCGGGTAGACGAAGTAGCCGGCGAAGGCGATGCCGTGGAGGTCCAGGGAGGCCGCCGTCTCACCGTACGACTTCGTGAGCGGCACACCGAGCCGGTCGAGCAGGTCGATGGAGCCGTACGCGCTGGCGTGGGCCCGCGACCCGGTCTTCACGATACGGGCCCCGAGCGTGGCGGCGACGAAGGCGGCGGCGGTCGAGACGTTGAACGTCGATACACCGCCGCCCGTGCCGACCACGTTGACCGCCCCGGGGAAGGGGGTCACCGGCCCGGTGCGGCGCGCGCGCAGCGACCGCACCAGGTCGGTGAACGTCCGGGGGTCGACCTTGTCGATGTCGAGTGCCCCCAGGAGCGCCGCGGGTTCGCCGGAGTCCAGCGTGTCGGCGCTCAGCTCGTCCCAGAACGACGACCACGTCGCGGTGTCGACCGGGCGGCCGGCCAGCAGGGCGGCCAATGCGTCGTGCACGGGTCAGCTCGCCTCGGCCGGCACCGACGCCCGCGCCAGGAAGGCGCCGATGGCGTCGATGGTGCGGAAGTTGTCCGGGTCCAGGGCCGCGTCGTCGACGGTGACGCCGAACTCGGTCTCGATCCAGGCGATGAGCTTGAGCAGCCCGAGGCTGTCGACGACGCCGTTGGTGAGCAGGTCGTAGTCGGTGGCGAGCTCCGATGCCTGGACATCGGGCAGGAACTCTTCGATCAGGAACGTCTTGACCTGGTTCTCGTGGTTCATCGTATGGATTCCTTTCGGGTGGCGGCCGCCCCGGAGTGGGGCGGGCGCTGGATGGGGCCGAGGGACTGGCGGTCGACCTTGCCGGTGGAGGTGCGGGGCAAGGGGGCCTCGGACAGACGGAGGGTCGACGGGATGGCCGCCGTGGGCAGGTGCTGGGCGCAGTGCTGGCGCAGACCGAGCGCCCCCACCGCCGCCCCGGGCACCCGGCGCAGGACGGCGTGCAGCACGTGGCCCGCGACCGGGTCCGGGACGGCGATGACCACGGCCTCGGCGACCTCGTCGTGATCGAGCAGCACCTGCTCGACGGCCGAGGTGTTCACCCGCGTACCGCGTACCTTGACCTGGTGGTCGTTGCGTCCCTCCAGGCGGAGGAGGCCGTCGCCGTCACGGCGCACGATGTCGCCGGTCCGGTAGAAGCGGGCTGCTGAGCCCGGAGGGCGGCCGACCGGGGCGTCCACGAAGGGGTTGGGCGCCTGCGGGTCGGCACCGAGGTAGCGGGCGGCCTGGAACGGCGTGGCGACGATCAGTTCGCCCCGGCCCGGCCCGGTGACCACGGCACCGGCATCGTCGAGGACGACCGCCTCGACGCCGGGCAGCGGTGTGCCGAGCGGAACACCGTCGGCCGGAATCGCGTTCCGGTCCACCTCGTGCAGGAAGCTGTCGTTCGTCTCGGTGCAGCCGTAGATGTTGTAGAAGCGGCTGTCGGGGAACACCTCGGGCAGCCGGGCCAGATACCGGGTGGGCATGTGGTCCCCGGTGAACATGGCGTGCCGGACCGACGGGAGCTTCCGGCCGGGGTCACCCGCGGCATCGACCAGCAGCTGGTACGTCATCGGCACGGTCTGGACGACCGTCACGGCGTTGTCGTCGATGGCGTCGAGCAGGTGGCGCCCGTTGGTGGCGGCGGCCGGGTCGACCAGGACGACCGTGCCGCCGTGGTGGAGCGTGGCCCACACGTCGAGGAAGCAGAGGTCGAAGTTGAGCGGGGCGTAGTTGAGGGTGGCGGCGCCCGGGCCCAGGTCGAACTGCACGGCGGCCCAGTCGGCGAAGCGCTCGACGGCGCCCGCGCTGAGCGGCACCAGTTTGGGCAGGCCCGTCGATCCCGACGTCGTGAGGACGAAGGCGATGTCGTCGGGGCCGTGGGGAGTTGCCGGGGCCGGGGCTGCGCCGGCGGGGGCGGAGCCGCCGTCATCGGCGTGGATGACGTGGCGGCATCCCGCCCGGTCCAGCAGCCGTTGCAGGGAGGCGGCGGGCAGGGTCGGTGAGGGCAGCACCACCGGGACACCCCGCCGCAGGCAGGCCAGCACCAGGGCGATGGTCCGGGGTGTCTTCGTGGCGGGCACGCCGACCGGCTCGCCGCCGGTCGTACCGAGCCTGTCGAGTCGGTGCGAGGCGTCGGCCACGAGGTCGGCGAGCTCACCGTAGGAGACGTGCCCGCCCTTCGCCACGAGGGCCGTGGCATCGGGGCGGGCATCGACCTGTTGGGCGAACGAGGTCCAGAGCCGGGTAAGTTTCATCTCCGGCATCGTGCGGGCGGCCCCGCAACATCAGCGCAAGGCCCGCCCCCGCCAACCGTGTTCGCCCGGCGGCATCACCGGTTCACGTCAGGCGGCGTCCCACACACCGGTGGGCGCGACCTCGGCCACCCAGTCCGCGAAGTCGCGGGGCTTGCGCCCCAGGGCGCGCTCGACGCCGTCGGCCAGGGAGCTGTTGCGGCCGTCGAAGAACTCGGAGATGAGCGTGGCCAGCGGCTCGGCGAAATCACGCGGGGCGCCGTCGGCGACGATGGCGTCGGCGAACTGCTCCCGGGTGATCGGCTGGTAGCGCAGGGAGCGACCGGTCGCGCGGGCGATCTCCTCGACACC
Organism: Streptomyces durocortorensis; assembly: GCF_031760065.1. Lineage (NCBI taxonomy): Bacteria > Bacillati > Actinomycetota > Actinomycetes > Kitasatosporales > Streptomycetaceae > Streptomyces > Streptomyces sp. C11-1. Next base: position 3,821,306 of record NZ_CP134500.1, on the reverse strand, counting down.
TTCGGCGAAGGTCCACAGCCGGGGACCCGTCAGCTCGTAGCGCTCGCCCACGTGGCCGTCCTCGGTGAGGGCCGCCACCGCGACATCGGCGATGTCGTTGGCGTCGACGTACGGGTCGGAGTTGTCACCGGCGGGCAGGGCCAGCACGCCCTGGCGCAGGGGCTCCAGGAAGACGCCCTCGTCGAAGTTCTGGTTGAACGAGGCCGGGGCGACGATCGTCCACTCGACCGGGAGGCTCGTCACGGCGTCCTCGCACCGGACGGCTTCCTCCTGGTTGCGGGCGGACAGCAGGACCAGGCGCCGGACACCGGCGTCGACGGCCAGCTTGGCCACGGCGCCGATGGCGTCGCCCGCGCCGGGCCATTCGACCTCGGGGTAGTACATCAGGTAGGCGGACTGGACGCCGGTGACGGCGTCGGCCCAGGTCGAGGGGTCCTCCCAGTCGAACGGGGGCTTCCCGGCGCGGGAGCCGACCCGCACGTTCACACCGCGATCGATCAGCTTCTTCGTGACTCGGCGGCCGACCCGGCCGGTGCCGCCGAGAACCAACGTCGTGTGCTCGTTTGTCGTCATGCAAGCAGTCTGAACGGCAGCAATCTGGACGGTCCATGGTTGAGATGCCTAGATGCATGTCCAGTCGTCTAATGTTGGGCGGGTGGACGCACTCGCAGGATTACTCGAAGGGCCGCGGGCCAGCGGCGCATTCCTCCTCCGCATCGTGCTGGACCCCCCCTGGTCGATCCGGGTCCAGGACAAGTCACCGCTCTGCCTCGCCGTCATGCTCAGCGGCGAGGCGCACGTCGAGCCCGACCACGGCGAACCGGTGCGGCTGCGCCCGGGTGACGTCGCCATCGTCCGCGGGCCGGACCCCTACGTGATGAGCGACCAGCCGGCGACCCCGCCGCAGGTCATCGTCCACCCCGGCCAGCAGTGCGTCACGCCCGAGGGCGTCGAGCTGCGCGAACGGATGTCGCTGGGCGTACGCACCTGGGGCAGCAACCCCGACGGGCCGGTGCAGATGCTGCTCGGCGTGTACGAGGAGGTCGGCGCCGTCGGGCAGCGCCTCCTCGACGTACTGCCGCCGCTGCTGGTCGTCTCCGCCGACACCTGGGACTCGCCCCTCATCCCCGTACTGGCGGGCGAGGTCACCAAACAGGGGCCCGCCCAGGGCGTCGTCCTCGACCGTCTCCTCGACACCCTGCTCATCTCCGTACTGCGGGCGTGGTTCGACCGGCCCGAGACCGAGGCCCCTGCCTGGTACCGGGCCCACGCCCACCCGGTGGCCGGCGAGGCACTGCGCCTGTTCCACCAGGACCCGGCGAACGACTGGTCGCTCGAACGGCTCGCCGCCGAGGTCGGCGTGTCCCGGGCCAAGCTGGCCCAGTGCTTCCGCAGCACCGTCGGCACACCCCCGATGACCTACCTGACCGAATGGCGCCTGGCCCTGGCCGCGGACCTGCTGCGCCAGTCCGACGCCACCCTCAACACCGTGGCCCGGCAGGTCGGTTACGGCACCGGGTTCGCCCTGAGCTCGGCGTTCAAGCGGGTGTACGGCATCAGCCCGCAGGAGCACCGCAGCGCCGCACCCGCGCACTGAGCGTGCGGGGCGGGCGGCCGCCTTGCGTTCTCCTTGCGCCCACGGGCGTACCAACAAGGCATGCATACCGAGCTCTCACGCCGGAAGATCCTGTCCGGCCTGGTCGTCGGAGCGGGCGCCGCGGTCCTGGGGTGGGACCCCCAGGCCCGCGCGTGGGCCACCGCCCCCGGTTCGACGTCAGGCATCCACCAGGTACCCGCCCTCGACGGCACGCTCGTCCTCCCCGCCGACCCGTCGGCGTTCACCGAGGACTTCGGCCACATGTTCACCCGCCGCCCCCGAGCAGTCCTGACCCCGGGCTCGGTGAACGACATCCGCAAGATCGTCCGCTACGCCCACGACCACCGGATACCCGTGGCCGTCAACGGCCAGAGCGGGACCGGCGCCGACGACCGCGAGTCTCACTCGCACTACGGCCAGGCCCTGGTCGAGGGCGGCATCGCCATCGACCCCAAGCCGCTCGGCGAGGTGCACAGCATCTCGCGGGGCATCGCCGACGTCGACGCAGGTGTCACCTGGTCGACACTGGCGCTGAAAGCGCTCGACTCCGGCCAGACGCTTCCCGTCTACAACGACTTCGCCCACCTGTCGATCGGCGGAACGCTGAGCGTCGGCGGCCTCGGCGGCACCAGCCAGCGCCACGGCTCGCAGGCCGACACCGTGGAGTGGCTCCAGGTCGTCACGGGCACCGGCCATCTGGTCACCTGCTCCCGCACGTACCACCGTGCGCTGTTCGAGGCCGTCCTCGTGGGCGGCGGCCAGTACGGCATCATCGTGCGGGCCGGCGTCAGGCTGGTCCCGGCGGAGACACACGTCCGCTCGCTGGAGTTCACCTACACCGACCGGGCGGCCTTCCTGCGGGACTCGCTGACCGTGATGCGGACCGGCGTGGTCAGCGACCAGAACGGCTACGCCGATCCCAAGCCCGGTGGCGGCTGGACCTACCGGCTCGCGCTCGGCATCTTCTACTCGGCGCCCGATCAGCCGGACGTCGCCGGACTGCAGTCCGTGCTCTCGCCCCAGGCGACCGCGGGCCCGACGGCCGACCTGTCGTTCCGCGACTGGCTGCTGCGCTTCGACCCGAACTGGGCGGCCCTCAAGGAGGCCGGGTTCTGGGGCAGCAAGAAGCCGTGGCTCATGATGTTCGTCGGTACCGACAAGACCCCCGCCTACCTCGACACCGTGCTCGGCGAACTGACGGCGACCCAGATGGGCCCCGGCCCCGTCCGCATCTCGCCGATGAGCCCCCGGCCGCTCACCCGGCCCAACTTCGTCCTGCCCAGGTGCACGACGAACGCCTTCTTCGAGGTCAGTCTCATCCGGATACCGGCCCCGAACCACCCGGACGTCCCCGGCCTGCTGGCGCAGAACCGCCGCTTCTACGACCGCGCCGTCGAACTCGGGGCCAAGCGCTATCTCGTCGGCGCGGTGCCCTCGATGACCCGTGCCGACTGGCAGGCGCACTACGGGAGGCGCTGGAGCCAGCTCACCTACCTGAAGCGCCGGTACGACCCCGCCGGGATCCTCACGCCGGGCCAGGGCATCTTCGGCTGACCGCTCCCCGAGCCCGCCCTGTACCTCCAGTAAGGAGACCTCGCATGCCGGCACAGCGCCCGGAAGACATACCCGGCCTCATCGCCGCGGCCTTCAACGCCAACGACGCACAGGCCATGCTGGACCTGTTCGAGCCGGACGGCATTCTCGTCACCCCGCCGGACGGCACCCATGAGGTGGGGCTCGAAGCCGTCGCCGCCTCCCTCAAGAAGATGTTCGGCGTCATCACGGGAGCCGACATCACCGTGACCAGCGTGCTGCGATCCGGCGGCATCGCGATGACGCACGCCGACTGGCACCTCGTGGGGACGGACGAGACCGGCACGCCGGTCGACCTCCGGGGAAAGGGCACCGTGGTCTCCCGCGAGCAGCCCGACGGCACCTGGCGGATCCTCTTCGACGATCCGGTCGGGGCCTGAGGAGGAGTGGGCATGGAGAATCCGTTCAGCGTCCGTATCCAGGCACGGGCCTACGAGCTCGACCGGCAGGGCCACCTCAACCAGGCCGTGTACATGCAGTACGCGGAGCACGCCCGCTGGCAGTTCCTGCAAGCCGCCGGCCTCACCCCGGACGTCCTGGGTGAGGCCGGCATCGGCCCCGTACTCCTGAAGGCCACCATCCGGTTCCAGCGCGAGCTGCGGGCCGGGGACGAGGTCGACGTGGGCTGCGCCATCACCGGTGGGCAGGGCAAGCTCCTCGAACTCACGCAGCGCTTCCACACCCCCGACGGAATCTCCGTCGCCCGGGTCGAGGGAGTGATCGGCCTGCTCGACCTGGAAACGCGCCGCCTGCTTCCCGACCCGGGCAGCAAGCTGCGCGAACTGGCCAAGCATCCCGACCTGCTCGGGCCGGCCACCTGAGCGACCACGGGTGAGCCTTGGCGACCACGCCAGGAGACGGCAGACGTGGGGCACGGCTCCCGGAGAACGCCCGCGACGGGCCGACCGGAGGCCGTGCCCCGCAGACCGTCGGGGCCGGAGGCCGTGCCCCGCAGACCGTCGAGCACGCCGCCGAGCACACCTTCGAGAACACAAAGGAGACGCAGCATGAGAGGCCTCCAGACCGGCGCTCTGCTCGCCGCCACTCTCTCCACCGGACTGATGGCCGGACTGTTCGCGGCCTTCGCCTACGGGGTCATGCCCGGCCTGGCCAGGTCGTCCGACCGCACGCTCATCGAGACGATGCAGACCATCAACATGGCCATCCTCAACCCGGTCTTCATCCTCCCCTTCCTCGGATCGATCCCCCTACTCGGCCTGTCCGTGTATCTGGCCCGCCAGGGCCACGGCCGACTCGCGCTGTCCTGGCTGGTCGCAGCCCTGGTCCTGTACGTGGTGGCGTTCCTGGTCACCCTCGGCGCCAGCGCCCCCCTGAACCTCCAGCTCGCGAACGCGGGCGCCCCCGACGACATCAAGGACCTGGCCGCCGTCCGCGCGAGCTTCGAGACGAAGTGGGTGATCTGGAACATCGTCCGCGCTCTCCTCCACACCGCGGCGTTCGTCTGCCTGCTCTGGGCGCTGGTCGTGTACGGAGGCCAGCGGTCGCAGGAGACCGGCGGCCTCGACACACCCGACCGCCCGACCAGCGTCCACCCGAGCGCGGAGGGAACCCGGACGTGATCCCGCTCGCCTCCCCGCCGTATGACGGCCACCGGCTCGCCGCCCCCCGCGTCCCGGGAGTGATGACCGTGATGGGCCGGGTTCACCCTCCGGACGGCGCGGAGGCCCCCGCCGAGGACACCTGGCGGGCCGTGCTGTCGCACGACGAACTGCGCCGGGCCGACGCCTTCACTCTCGACACGGACCGGCAGGCGTTCCAGTACACCCGGTGGCTGCTGCGTACCGAGCTTTCCCGGCGTGCCCCCGTCGCGCCGGGGGAGTGGGAGTTCGTCTTCTCACCGATCGGCAAACCCGCGATCCACCCCCGGTTCGCGTCGGACATCGAGTTCAGCCTGTCGCACTCGGGCGGCGTGTGCCTGATCGGTCTCACCCGCGGTCGGACGGTCGGCGTCGACGTCCAGATCTGCGATGCCCTGGACGACCCGGAAAGTATCCGGCGCCTCGTCACGAAATGCCTCTCACCGGAGGAACGCGCCGCCCTGGAACCACTGGCCGGCCGCAAGCGGCGGGACGCCGTCGTACAGCTGTGGGCGGTGAAGGAGGCGTACGCCAAGGCGGTCGGCCTCGGCGTACGCCTGCCGTTCCGGCAGATCGCCCTGGGCCCGGACGGCCGCGGCGGACTCGCACTGCGCCCGACCTCGCACGTCCCCGACCCCGCCCACTGGACCTGCCACGCACCGCAGGCGCCGCCGGGCTTCCGCATCGGCGTCTGCGTGGCAGCCCCCGCGGCACCCACGGCGACGGCCCGGAACCAGTGAGGCCCCGGCCTCTCAGCCCGCCTCCAGCGGAGTCGGTTCCGCCTCGGTCCAGTCCCCGCACTGCTTGCGCCAGAGCGTGGGGCTCAGCCCGGTGCCCGCGGCGATGACGAGACCCGCCAACGTGGGGATGGCCTCAGGGCGAACACTCCTGGGCATCTGCCGCATCGTGGCCACGAGTGTCGGTGCTCGGCGGCCTCACCTTCGCCAGAACAGGTGGTGCGTCACCCCGCTCGGGCTCGGTACGGCCTCCAGGTGGTAGCGGTCCAGCAGTTCCTCGGGCGAATCCCAGAGGCGGAGCCCGGTCCCCAGCTTCACCGGGGAGACCGCCACGTGCAGGGTGTCCACCAGACCGGCGTCGAGGAACTCGCGGATCGTGGTGACGCCCCCGCCGAGCCGGACGTCCTTGTCACCCGCCGCTTCGCGCGCCCGGTCCAGGACCTCGGCCGGGTCGCCGCCCACGAAGTGGAACGTCGTGTCGGACAGCGTGAACGACGGACGCTCGTGGTGGGTCATGACGAACACCGGGGTGTGGAAGGGGGGTTCCTCGCCCCACCAGCCGCGCCACTCGTGGTTCTCCCAAGGGCCGCGCTGCGGCCCGAACTTGTTGCGGCCCATGATCTCCGCCCCGATGTCGCGGGCGAAGTCGCGCGTGAAGTAGTCGTCCAGGCCGCGGCTGCCACCGGAATCCGACCGCATCGGCCAGCTCGCCGTGGCGCCCGCCCAGGAGAAGAGCCGGCCGGGGTCGACGTGGCCGAACGGCCGCTCCAGCGTCTGGTCCTCACCGGCCGCGATCCCATCGCTCGAAACCGTGAAGTTCTGGACTCTCAGCAGCTGGGCCATGTGTTCCTCCTGCTTCTGCGCGGTCGACGACAACGTTAGGACCTGCCGGGGGCGGAAAACTCATCGATCGAACAGGCGGCCGACAGCTTTCGGCCGCCCGATAAAGTCATGGCCGGACAAAGAGAACACCAAGTGCGCGCACACCGCCGCACGTCTCGGGAGGAAGCCATGGGAACCCGCCGCACGTCCCTGCCCGGAGTGGGTGCTCAGTACGACTTCACGACCGAGACGGGGCAGCACATCTCGGTCGTCGTGCACCACGACGGACGCCGGTTCATCGGTTTCTATGAACAGGACGACCCCGATTCGTGCCAGCTCTCGGTCCCCCTGTCGACGGACGAGGCCACCGCCCTCGCGCACCTCATCGACCCGGCGCCCATCGACGCCGTACGGACCAAGGGCATCGACCTCGTCACCGAGCACATCCCCCTCGGGTCCCGTTCGCCGTACGGCGGGCGGCTGCTCGGGGAGACCAGGGCGCGGACGCGGACCGGGGCGTCCATCGTGGCGGTGCTGCGCACGCACAGCGCGCACCCGTCGCCGGAACCGGATTTTCGACTGGCCATCGGGGACACACTCGTCGCCGTCGGTACGCGTGAGGGCGTCGACGCGCTCTCCGAGATCATTGCGGAGGGCTGACCGTGCATGACACGACTGCGTTGCTGGTGGAACTGGGGGCCGTCATCCTCGGGCTGGGGCTCGTCGGGCGGATCGCCGGGCGGATCGGGCTCTCCCCCATTCCCCTCTACCTCCTCGCCGGGCTGGCGTTCGGGCACGGCGGACTGATCCCGCTCAACGCCAGCGAGGAATTCACCATGGTCGGCGCCGAGATCGGCGTCATCCTGCTGCTTCTGCTGCTGGGGCTGGAGTACAGCGCGTCCGAGCTGGTCACCAGCCTGAAGACGCAGTACCCGTCGGGGGCCGTGGACTTCGCTCTCAACGCGACACCCGGCGCCATAGCCGCACTCATGCTCGGCTGGGGTCCCGTCGGGGCCGTCGCACTCGCCGGGGTCACCTGGATCTCGTCGTCCGGCGTGATCGCCAAGGTGATGACCGACCTCGGCCGGCTCGGCAACCGCGAAACCCCGGTCATCCTCGGCGTCCTCGTCATGGAGGACCTGGCGATGGCGGTCTACCTGCCGCTGCTGACCGCCATGCTCGCCGGGGTCAGCCTGGCCGGCGGCAGCCTCGCGCTGGTCATCGCGCTCGGGGCCGTCGGCCTCGTCCTCTACCTGGCGCTGCGCCACGGCCGCCTCATCAGCCGCGCGGTCTCCTCCGACAACCCGGAGATGCTCCTCCTGGTCGTCCTCGGCCTGACCGTCCTGGTCGCCGGGATCGCCCAGCAGCTCCAGGTCTCCGCCGCCGTCGGCGCGTTCCTCGTCGGCATCGCGCTCTCCGGTGAGGTCGCCGAGGGCGCCCGCAAGCTGCTCACCCCGCTCCGCGACCTGTTCGCCGCGGTGTTCTTCGTCTTCTTCGGCCTCTCCACCAACCCGGCCGACATCCCGCCGGTGCTGCTGCCCGCCGCACTGCTGGCGGTCATCACCACGCTCACCAAGATCGCCACCGGCTACTACGCGGCCCGGCGCGCCGGAATCGGTACGCGCGGCCGCTGGCGGGCGGGCGGCACCCTCGTGGCGCGCGGTGAGTTCTCCATCGTCATCGCCGGGCTCGCCGTGGCCACCGAACCGCGCATCGGGCCCATCGCCACCGCGTACGTCCTGATCCTCGTCGTCGTCGGCCCGCTCACCGCCCGGTGGACACAGCCCATCGCGGCGAGGATCGAGGCCCGGCGCGGCGGCGGCAAGGACACGATCGGCGCGCAGAAGGCGCCCGCCGCGCCGCCCGCCCCCGAGCACCGGCTGCCGACGCACGACGACCTCACGCCGGAACCGGCGGGCGAGACGCGCGAGTAGCCCCTCTTCTCCGTGCCCCCGCGCCTCACCACGGCCGGTCGGATGCCCATCAGGGCTGTTCCGACCGGCCGTTGCCGTGTCCGAAACCTTTCGCTCCGAGGGGACGAGCCATCGGTTCACCGGTCGTCGGGCCGTCCCGACTGCTAACTTCTACACGTCTGTAGAGTTGCCTTTATTTCGGAATTGCACCAGAACGTAGGGAGATGTCATGGCTCTGTGGGATCGCATCAAGGAATCCGCTTCATCGATGCAGACGCAGCTGGAGGCGAAGAAGAACGAGCTGAAGTCGGGGTCGTTCCGGGACGCGAGCATGGCCATGTGCGCCCTGGTCGCCGCCGCCGACGGATCCATCGACCCGGCCGAGCGCCAGCGCGTCGCGGGGCTCATCGCGAGCAATGACGTCCTCCAGAACTTCCCCGCCGACGACCTCCAGCGGCGGTTCAACGACTACGTCGACAAGCTCACCGCCGACTTCGACTTCGGCAAGGTCAGCGTGCTCCAGGAGGTCGCCAAGGCGAAGAAGAAGCCCGCCGAGGCACGTGCCGTCGTACAGATCGGCATCGTCATCGGCGGCGCCGACGGCGACTTCGACGCGACCGAGCGGGCCGTCGTACGGGAGGCCTGCTTCGCGCTCGACCTGCCGCCGCACGAGTTCGACCTCTGAGAGCCCCCAGAGGCCTCAGAGTTCCCAGAGCCCTCAGAGGCCCCAGAGGCCTGAGAGCTTCCGCGCCCGGGCCCGGCGGCCCCCGCCCCCGCGGGGTCGCCGGAGCCCCTCACAGCTCCTTCGCGGGCCAGTCCAGCAGGCGCGCGCCGATCACCGCCGTCTGCAAGCTGTAACGGTGCACCGGGTCCGCCGGGTCGGAACCGGTCAACTGGTGGATGCGCTCCAGGCGGTACGTCAACGCCCTTACGCTCAGGGCCAGCCGGCGGGCCGTCTCGGCGGCCACACAACCCGCGTCGAAGTACACCGCCAACGTGTTCAGCAACGGCTCCGCGCCGCCCCGCGCCTTCTGGAGCGGGCCCAGCTCACTGCGCACCAGATCCGCCATCGCCTGCCGGTCCCGGGTCAGCACCGGGTAGACCAGGAGGTCCGAGGTGTACAGCACGGGGTCCGTCATGCCCATCCGGTCCGCCAGGTCCAGCGCTTCGAGCGCTTCGTCGTACGAGTGGACCACCCCGCCGGGGCCCTTGTGCGGGCGGCCGATCGCGACCCGGCCACCGTCCGTCGCCGCATGCGACTGCTTGGCGAAGTAGCGCAGGACGTCGGGCTGACTGCCCGGGGCGATACAGACGATCCGGCCGTCCTTCGTCGTCAGCAGGATCTTGCGCCCGCTGAACCGCGTGAGGAGCGCCGCCTCCACACTGCGCGGCACCGCGTCCGTCTCCGTGTACGCCTCCGGGCCCGTGGCCACCGCGACCGCGTGCGCCCGGGAAAGCCGCAGGCCGAAGCGGGTGGCCCGCTCGGCGAGACGGGCCAAGTCGCTTCGCCCGTACAGCAGATCGTCGATGAACTCGCGGCGAGCCGCCTCCTCCCGGCGCACCGTCAGCCGCTGCGCCCGTTCGAAGCCCTCGGCGAACGCATCGACCGCTTGTTCCACCGCGGCCAGCACGGCGTCCGTCACGGCAGGGGAGTTTCCGGCAGCGGCGCTCGGCCAGGCAACGCGCGTATGCGCCAGATGCATCGCCACCAACGCCCTCAGCTGATGCCCCGCATCCGCCGCCTCCCGGCCCAGCGCCCGGCGCGTTTCCAGCTCCTCACGCGTCAGTCGACGGCCGGTGGTGGCCACTTCGCCCAGAATGTGGGCATAGTTGCCCAGCATTTCCTCGGGAATCCTCGGCTCGGCCACGCACGCTCCTTCAGCCTCGCAACAGTCCTGTCATTCCCCCAACGCACAGGGGGCGGTGCCGGTGCCCGGCATCAGGGAAGCATAAAGATTGCCGGAACCCGGCAATGCGTTGGGCGGCCCGAGGATGACAGGATCAGGTCAGCAACACCACGGGGGAAACACACGGGGGAGCACGGGGAAACGGGGGAACGGGGGAAGACAGGAGCCCCCCTCGGACAGTCCAACGGGGGATTCGACGGGGGAACCTGAGGGGAACGACCTGGTCGCTGCGGCTTGTTTCAGGCAGCGCCGCAGCGTCCGGGCCCCGCCCCCCCCCTCCCACCGCCTGCCGGTCGCTCGCCGCACACCGCCCCCCGTGCCGAATCACGGACGCGCACCGCCTCAAGGCCCGCGCGCAGAACCGCTAGGGGGCGGGACAGATGGACGAGTTCCTGAGCGCGGCACTCGGATTCCCCGCCGTCATCTTCGGCGCCGCTCTGATCGTCGTCATCTGCTTCTGGCTGCTGGTGCTGGCCGGGGCCGCGGGCCACGACTCCTTCGACGCGGACCTCGACACCGGTCCGGTCGGCTTCGGCGGAGTCCCGGTCTCCGTCTCGGTCTCCCTGCTGGTCCTCTTCTCCTGGTTCGGCAGCCTCACCGGTACGGTCCTGCTGCACCGCAGCGGGACCGGCGGCGCCGCGCGGGCCGTGCTCACCGTCGCCGTGCTCGCCGGGTCGCTGATCATCTCCTGGGCGGCCGTCCGCCTCCTCGTACACCGCTTCCGCCGGTTCTTCCCGGCGGAACCTCCGCCATCGCGGCTCGACTTCGTCGGGAGCGTCTGCACGATCCGCACCGGTTCCGTCACCGCGGACTTCGGCCAGGCCGAGGTCGCGTCGAGCGACGGATCGACGGCCGTCGTACAGGTCCGCCTGGCCGACCCGCCGCACCGGCTTCCCGGTCCGAGCGCCGAGGACGCGCTGCTCGTCAAGGGCGGCGCCGGGCTCCTCTACGCGTACGACGAGGAGGGCGAGTTCTTCTGGGTCTCGCCCTACGACGCGGCGCTCGACCCGGGTCCGAACGCGAGACCGCTCGGATCGCCGGACAGGGCGAACGGCTGACCCCGGCCAGGCCCGTCCCCAGCCGGGCCCGGCCCCGACCACGTCGCCGTACCGCTCCGCCGCACGGGGCCCTTCGCCCCGTCCGGTGACCGGCCGCATGTGCTCCGTCGCTGGTGACCGGTCACACATGACCGCTCGCAGGTGACCGGTCGTCGGCAGGCGCCCTCCTCAAGCCACTTCCGTACCAACCAGCCGTCAAGGACTCTCTATGGATGCCATCTCCCTGAGCATCGGCGTGCTCATCGCCGTTGTCCTGCTCATCGTCATCGCCATCGCCTTCGTCGTCACCCGGCTGTTCCGGAAGGTCGAGCAGGGCAAGGCGCTGATCATCTCCAAGACCAAGAAGGTCGACGTCACCTTCACCGGTGCCGTCGTCCTTCCGGTGCTGCACAAGGCCGAGACGATGGACATCTCGGTGAAGACGATCGAGATCCGCCGCGCCGGGCGCGAGGGACTGATCTGCCAGGACAACATCCGCGCCGACATCCAGATCACCTTCTTCGTCCGGGTCAACAAGACCGTCGAGGACGTCATCAAGGTCGCGCAGGCCATCGGTACGGAACGGGCCAGCGACAAGGACGCCATCCAGCAGTTCTTCTCCGCGAAGTTCTCCGAGGCCCTCAAGACCGTCGGCAAGCAGCTCGACTTCGTCGACCTGTACACCAAGCGCGAGGAGTTCCGGGACCGGATCATCCGGGTCATCGGGACCGACCTGAACGGCTACCACCTCGATGACGCCGCCATCGACTTCCTGGAGCAGACCCCGATGGCGCAGCTCGACGGCGCCAACATCCTCGACGCCCAGGGCATCCGGAAGATCACCGAGCTGACGGCGATCGAGCACGTACGCACCAACGAGTTCCAGCGCACCGAGCAGAAGGAGATCACCCGGCAGGACGTCGACGCCCGGGAGACCATCCTGGAGCTGGAGCGCCGGCAGGCCGAGGCGGAGATCAAGCAGCGCCGCGAGGTCGAGAGCCTGCGGGCCCGCGAGGAGTCGGCCACCGCGCGGGTGCAGGAGGAGGAGCGGCTCGGCGCGCAGACCGCGTTCATCAGGACCGAGGAGCAGCTCGGCATCCAGCGCGAGAACCAGGCGCGTGAGATCGCCGTGGCGCAGAAGAACCGCGAGCGGGTCATCGCCGTCGAGAGCGAGCGCATCGAGAAGGACCGGATGCTGGAGGTCATCGGGCGCGAGCGCGAGACCGAGCTGAACCGGATCGCCGCCACGAAGGAGGTCGAGGCCGAGCGCCGCGAGGTCGCCGACGTCATCCGGGAGCGGATCGCGGTGGACCGTACGGTCGCCGAGCAGGAGGAGTCGATCCTCACCCTGCGCGCCGTCGAGGACGCCGAGCGCGCCCGTAAGTCGGTCATCATCGCCGCCGAGGCGGAGGCCCAGGAGAAGCTGGTCAAGGACATCAAGGCGGCCGAGGCGGCGGAAGCGGCCTCCACCCACCTGGCGGCCGAGCAGCTCACGCTCGCCGAGGCCCGGCTCAAGACCGCCGACCTCGACGCCCAGGCCAAGCTGCGGCTCGCGGAAGGTGTGCAGGCCGAGTCGGCCGCACCCGGACTGGCCGCCGTCCAGGTCCGCGACGCGGAGGCGGAGGTCATCGAGAAGGCCGGTCTCGCGGAGGCCGAGGCCACGGCGGCCCGGCTCAAGGCCGAGGCGGAGGGCGCCCGGCTCAAGGCGCTCGCCAACGCCGAGGGCACCCAGGCCCAGGCGACCGCGGACGCGGCGGTCATCGGCGAGAAGCTGAAGGCGGAGGCCGCGGGGCTCACGGAGAAGGCGGCCGCGATGGCGGCCCTGGACGAGGCGTCCCGTACGCACGAGGAGTACCGTCTCCGGCTGGACGCGGAGAAGGAGATCCGGCTGGCCGGGCTGGACGTCCAGCGGCAGGTCGCCGAGGCGCAGGCGACGGTCCTCGCGACCGGGCTGGAGAACGCCGACATCGACATCGTCGGCGGCGACTCGGTCTTCTTCGACCGGCTGGTCTCCTCGGTCTCGCTCGGCAAGGGCGTGGACGGGTTCATGCAGAACTCGCAGACCGCGCAGGCGCTGGCCGGCCCGTGGCTGGACGGCTCGTCCTCCTTCACGGACGACCTGACCCGGGTGCTGGGTTCGTTCTCCACGGGCGATGTACAGAATCTGACGGTGTCGGCACTGCTGATGCGGCTGATGGGGTCGTCGTCGGGGGCCGCGTCGGGCCAGGTGCAGCAGCTGCTGGCAGCGGCGAAGGACCTGGGTCTCGCCGATCTGCCGGTGTCGACGCTGGCGAACGGTACGCCGGTGGCTCCGGCCGCCGAGGCCGCCTCCCGCAACGGGGCCGGGGCGCTCGGGTAGCCGATGTCACCCTCGTCCGCGGTGGGCAGCCCCGCCGTGGACGAGGGTTCCGTCCGCCAACGCCGGGCGGGCTGGATTCGCAGGAAGAAACACGTAGGGAGCCGTACGCATGGACAGCGACATCACCGCCACCGCCACCGCGCCCCAGGGCGGGGAGGGCGATGTGGATGCCGGTGCCTACGAGGTGCTGCGGCGACGGCTCGGCGCGCAGGCCGCCGAGCTGGTCCGGCGGGCCGAGGCGCTGAACGTACGGCGGACCGAGGAGTTCGGCTCGACGGAGCTGCGGCTCCTGTCCACCGAGCGGGTACGCACCGGGCACCCCTCCGTCCCGCGTGACCTCATCGCCGTCGGCGGGCAGCTGCTGTTCGGGTTCGAGCGGGGGCCGGGGGCGAGCGGCGAGGCCGGGGTCGAGGACGTACTCCTCGTACGGGACGCGAGGCCGGAAGGACCTCGGGGGCCGGACGGGGCGCAGGGGCCGCAGGACGACGACGCGAGCGAGCCGCGCACCACGCTCCTCGACGACGACGGCTTCCGCCGCGAGTTCTCCTCGCTCCACCGCTACTTCCGTGACGCCCGCCTCCTGCGCCTGCGCCGCGTGGGCGGCAGGCTCCTCGCCGTGTTCCGTACGGGCGAGAACGCCGAGGACATCCGGGTACTGCGGTGGGCCCTGGGGGCGGACGGGTCGCCCGGGGCCTTCCTCGACGCGCAGGGCGAGCGGGACCACGTCTTCCCGCCCTCGCACGACTTCGAGTGGACCGTGGCCGGGCGGGAGGCCCACGTGCCCGGACGCCACCCGCACATCGCCATCGGCAAGGGCGGCGGGCTCTACGTCGACACGCTCGGCGGGACACTGACCGTCAAGGTCACCGACGACACCGAGTCGCCGGACGGGATCTACGAGGAGCCCGTCGACGAGCCCCTCCAGTCGCTGGCCGACGCGGACGTGGAGTACGCCGAGGTCGGGCCGCTGGTCCTGCTGCGGGTGCGCCCGTACAAGGAGACGGTCTGGCGCCACCTGGTCTTCAACTCGCTGCTCGCCACGGTCCAGCGGCTCGACGGCATCGGCCCGTCCTGCCACCGGCTCCCCGAGGACCAGGGGCTCATCTTCCCCGGCGGCTACTACCTCACCACCGGCACCGCGAAGACCTTCGACACCGCCGAGGAGCTGACCGATCCGGTCTTCGAGGGCGCGGTCCGCTCGCCCAACGGCGAGGACGTGCTGTACGCCTTCCGTTCCCGCGACGGCCTGCGCAGCCTCCTCCTCCCCTACAACCTGATCCGCCAGGAGGTCGCCACCCCGCTCACCGGGCGCGGGCACGCGCTCCTCGACGACGGCACGCTGATCCTGCTCCGGGACAACCCGGACGGTCCGGCGCGAGTGCACCCCTTGCAGCGCTGGCAGACCCCGTACGTCTCCGACACCTACGCCGCGTCCCGGCCCGCCGGGACCGGTCCGCTCGCCCGGACCGGCAACGCCGACCTGGTGCGCGGCATCTCCGACTGTCTCGCGCTCGCCCACGGCGTACGGGACATGACGCCGACGACCGCCGTGTACGGGCAGCTCGCCGCCGACTGCGCCCGCGCCCAGGACCGCTACCACTGGCTCTCCGACCCCGAACTGGGCGCGCTCGGAGCTCCCTTGGCGGATCTTCGAACCACGGCCCAGCAGGTACTGGCCGAGTTCACCGCCGTACAGGAGCTGACCCGGCGGGCCGCCGACGCGCTGGAGGAGACCGCCGCACGCATCACCGCGCTGGTGCGGCGGGTGCGCGGCGAGGCGCCGGGGTCGGCGGCCGCGTGGGTGGAGCGGCTGACCGAACTCCGTCAGGCGCACGGGCATCTGTCGACGATCGGCGAGATGCGGTACGCCGATGCCGAACGGATCGCGGAGCTGTCGGCCCGGACCGAGGACGACATCGCGTCGGCCGCCCAGCGGGCCGTGTCGTTCCTGGCCCGCGAGGACGCGTTCGACGGGTACCACGAGGACATCGCGGGGCTCGTCGAGGACGCGGGGGCGCTGGAGACCGTCCGGGACGCCTCGGCGGTGACGGACCGGCTGTCCGCGATGACGGAGGGGCTGGCCACCGTCACGGACGTGGTGGCAGGTCTGGAGATCGGCGACGCCACCGTGCGCACGTCGATCCTGGAGCGGATCGCGGAGGTGCTGGGCGGGGCCAACCGGGCCCGTGCCACGCTGGACGCGCGCCGCCGGGAGCTGCTGTCGAAGGAGGGGCGGGCCGAGTTCGCCGCCGAGTTCGCGCTGCTCGGGCAGGCGGTGACGGGGGCGCTGGCCGCCGCCGAAACCCCTGAGACATGCGATGAACAACTGGCGCGCCTGCTACTCCAGTTGGAGAACCTGGAGTCGCGGTTCGCGGAGTTCGACGACTTCCTCGCGGAGCTGGCCGAGCGCCGCACCGAGGTGTACGAGGCGTTCTCGGCGCGCAAGCAGACCCTCCAGGACGAGCGGGCGCGGCGCGCCGAGCGGCTGGCCGGGTCGGCGGAACGCGTGCTGGACACCATCGCCCGGCGGGTGGCCGCGCTGGCCGACCTCGACGCCGTCCACACCTACTTCGCCTCCGACCCGATGGTCGCCAAGGTCCGCCGGACCGCCGGAGAACTGCGTGAACTGGGCGACCCCGTACGGGCGGAGGAGCTGGACGGGCGGCTGAAGGCGGCCCGCCAGGAGGCGGGCCGCGCCCTGCGTGACCGCACCGAGCTGTACGCGGACGGCGGTTCCGTGATCAAGCTGGGCCGCCACCGGTTCGCGGTGAACACCCAGCCCTTCGACCTGACGCTGGTGCCTGCCGGCGAGAGCCTCGCCTTCGCGCTGACCGGGACGGACTACCGGGCCCCGGTCGCCGACCCGGCGTTCGCCGCGACCCACCCCTACTGGGAACAGCTGCTCCCCTCGGAGAACACCTCCGTCTACCGAGCCGAGCACCTGGCCGCCCGGCTGCTCGACGAGCACGGGGCCGGGCACCTCGCATCGCTCGACGGCACCGAACTGGCACGTCTGGTGCGGGAGTCGGCCGCCGAGGCGTATGACGAGGGGTACACGCGGGGTGTCCACGACGAGGACGCCACCGCGATCCTGGGTGCGCTGCTGCGCCTGCACGGGGGCGCGGGGCTGCTGCGCCACCAGCCTGCCGTGCGCGCGACCGCCCAGCTGTTCTGGGCGTACGGCGTGGACGCGGAGCACCGCACGACCTGGACGCGGCGGGCGGTCTCGCTGGCCCGCG
Organism: Streptomyces durocortorensis; assembly: GCF_031760065.1. Lineage (NCBI taxonomy): Bacteria > Bacillati > Actinomycetota > Actinomycetes > Kitasatosporales > Streptomycetaceae > Streptomyces > Streptomyces sp. C11-1. The sequence goes on along the minus strand of NZ_CP134500.1, from coordinate 3,804,504 downwards.
CCCGCGACACCTTCGGCCTGGCCCCGGCCATCGCCGCGCTCCAGGAGGAGTGGGCGGCGGCGATCGCGGACTCCCCCGCCACGTCCGGCGCGGCACGGCCCGGGGCGGTCGCCGCGTACCTCTTCGAGGAACTGACGAGCGGTCCCGCCGGGTTCGTCCGGTCCGCCGCGAGCCGGGCGTTCCTCGACGGGTTCCACCGGGCGGCCGGTCCCGACGTGTACGCGGAGGACCTGGCGGCCCTGGGCGACGACCTGGCCGCCCGCCGCCAGCTCGTGGAGGGCTGGCTCGCCCCGTACGCGGAGGCCACCGACGCCGGACTCGGGGACGGCGACCTGGCGGAGGCCGTGGCGGTGGAGCTCTGCCCGGAGCTGGAGCGGTACGCGTGCGACGCGCCGCTCACGGAGCGGGTGGAGGGCCTCCTGGGCGACCACCCGCGCATCGCGGGCGGCACCCTCACCGTACGGATCGACGAACTCCTGTCCCGGACCGCCGAGTTCCGCACCGGCACCGTACCCGGCTACTGCACGTACCAGCGGCTGCGCACCTCCCTGGTGACCGCCGAGCGCGGGCGGCTGCGGCTGGACGACCACCGGCCGCGTGTGATGTCGGCGTTCGTCCGCAACCGGCTGCTCGACGAGGTCTACCTGCCGCTGATCGGCGACAGCCTGGCCAAGCAGCTCGGCACCGCCGACGCCGACCGGCGCACCGACTCGCAGGGGCTGCTGCTGCTCGTCTCGCCGCCGGGCTACGGCAAGACGACGCTGATGGAGTACGTCGCGGACCGGCTCGGGATGGTCCTCGTCAAGATCAGCGGCCCAAACCTGGGCCACGGCGTCACCTCCCTCGACCCCGCCCAGGCGCCGAGCGCCACCGCCCGTCAGGAGATCGAGAAGATCAACTTCGCGCTTGAGGCGGGCAACAACACACTCCTCTACCTCGACGACATCCAGCACACCTCTCCCGAACTGCTCCAGAAGTTCATCCCGCTGTGCGACGCCACCCGACGCATCGAGGGCGTACGGGACGGCGAGCCGCGCAGCTACGACCTGCGGGGCAAGCGGTTCGCGGTGTGCATGGCGGGCAACCCGTACACGGAGTCCGGCGAGCAGTTCCGCATCCCCGACATGCTGGCCAACCGGGCCGACGTGTGGAACCTCGGCGAGGTGCTCAGCGGCCGCGAGGACGTCTTCGCGCTGAGCTTCGTGGAGAACGCGCTGACCGCCAACCCCGTCCTCGCCCCGCTGGCCGCCCGCTCCCGGGACGACCTGGCGCTGCTGGTGCGGCTGGCGGGCGGCAGCGACCCGACGGCGCGTGCGGATCACCTGGAACACCCTTACAGCGCTGCCGAGTTGGACGGCATCCTGGCCGTGCTGCGCCATCTGCTCACCGCCCGGGAGACCGTCCTCGCGGTGAACGCGGCGTACATCGCCTCGGCCGCGCAGACGGACGCCACGCGCACCGAGCCGCCGTTCCGGCTCCAGGGCTCGTACCGCAACATGAACAAGATCGCGGAGCGGATCGTCCCCGTCATGAACGACGCCGAGCTGTCCGCCGTCATCGACGACCACTACGCGGGCGAGGCCCAGACGCTCACCACCGGCGCCGAGGCGAACCTCCTCAAGCTGGCCGCCCTGCGCGGAACGCTCACCGCCGAACAGGCCGAGCGGTGGGCAGCGATCACCACCTCCTACGTCCGTACGCAGGCACTCGGCGGCCCCGACGGCGACCCGATGACCCGGGCCGTGGCGGCGCTCGGACTGCTCGCGGACCGGATCGCGGCGGTGGAGACCGCGATCCAGCGGGCGGCGGACCCCCGGCATCTGCTGGCGGGCCCGGTGAACGACCAGCCCGCCTCCCCGAATCACCGTGCGAAGATCACCAGGAGTCCACACTGATCAGGAAGACTGTGCAGGAAAGCCTGATCAGGAAGACTGAGCAGCAGGCCTGAGCAGCAGGCCTGAGCAGGCGGAGTCAGCGGAACGGCGCAGAGAGCTACCGGGACGACCGGGACAACCGGGAACTACCGGGAACGGCCGAGGACGACCGAGTCGAAAGGACCACGGCATGCTGGGTTTCGTGCCCCCACCTCCTCAGCCGCCGACCGCTCCGCCGGCCTCCGGCCACATGATCGTCTGTGGGGACGACGCCCTGGCGCGGCGGCTCGCGGTGGAGCTGCGTTACGTCTACGGGGAGCGGGTCACCCTGCTCCTGCCCCCGGGCCGCGACGCGAACAGCCCCGAGACCCCGCTGACCCAACGGGGGCGAGCGGCCGCCCTGTTCGGCCGGATGTCGGCGGCGATGAACCGCACGGGCAACGGAAACGGCTCAGGCGGCGGCAGCGGCGACACCAACGCCGGAGTCGAGGCCGTCCGCATCATGGAGGCGCCCGAAGCCTCCGACGACGTCCTGGAGGAGGCGGGCGTCGACCGGGCGGCCGCCCTCGCGCTCGTCTACGACGACGACGAGCGCAACATCCGCGCCGCCCTGACCGCCCGCCGGCTCAACCCCCGTCTGCGGCTGGTGATCAGGCTCTACAACCGCAAGCTCGGGCTCCACCTGGAAGAGCTGCTCGACCAGGCGGCGGCCGTCGCCATGCCGGGCATCGACCCGGCGTTACTGGACGCCTCCACCACCGTCCTCTCCGACGCCGACACCGCGGCCCCCGCACTCGCCGCCACCGCCCTCACCGGCAGCAGCAAGGTCATCCAGGCCGAGGGCCTGCTCCTGCGCGCCGCCGAACGCACCCCGCCCCGCCCCGGCGAGACGGCCGACCCGGGCCTGTGCACCCTCGCCCTGCTCTCCTCCACCACCAACGACCCGGCAGGTTCGGAAGGTTCCGACAGCAGCGGGGACGAAGGTCCGCAACTGCTGCCCGACGAGGTTGCCGTGGCCGCCGCGACCGGCCGGGGCACGATCGTCCTCGAAGCGATCAGCCGGGCCGACCCGGACCGCCCCGCGACCCGGATGGGCGGCAGGGGCGCCCCGCTCTCCCAGGTCTTCTCGCGCAGGCTGCGCTGGTCGGCCCTCGGCGTCGCGGCCTCCGCGCTCGCCCTGGTGATCGCCTCGCTCCTGACCACCGAGGACACCGCGATCCACTCCACCTACCTGACCCTGCTCGACCTGCTGGGCATGAACGACCCGGCGGAGGACGCACCGGCGGCCCGGCAGATCATCCAGCTCCTGTCCGGCGTCGCCGGGCTCCTCCTGCTCCCGCTGCTGATCGCCGCCGTCCTGGAGGCCTTCGGCACCCTGCGCACCGCCTCCTCGCTGCGCCGCCCGCCGCGCGGACTGTCGGGTCACGTGGTGCTGCTGGGGCTCGGCAAGATCGGTACACGCGTTCTCGTACGCCTCCGTGAACTGGACATTCCGGTGGTCGTCGTCGAGGAGGACCCGGAGGCCCGCGGCATACCCCTGGCCCGTTCCATGCACGTACCGACCGTCATCGGAGACGTCACCCAGGAAGGGGTCCTCGAAGCGGCCAAGGTCCGCCGCGCCCGCGCCCTCCTCGCCCTCACCAGCATCGACACCACGAACTTGGAAGCGGCCCTGTACGCGCGATCGGTGAAGCCGGACCTGAGGGTGGCGCTGCGGCTGTACGACGACGAGTTCGCCACCGCCGTCTACCGCACCCTGCGCGCCGCGCACCCCCAGGCCCTCACCCGCTCCCGCTCGGTGTCCCACCTCGCCGCCCCGTCGTTCGCGGGCGCCATGATGGGCCGCCAGATCCTGGGCGCGGTACCGGTCGAGCGCAAGGTGATGCTCTTCGCCGCCCTGGAGGTCGCGGGACACCCGCAGCTGGAGGGCCGCACGGTCGAGGAGGCGTTCCGGCCGGGCGCCTGGCGGGTCCTGGCCATCGACGCGACCCCGCCCGCCGACCGCGCCCCCGACCTCGCCGCCCTCCCCCTGTACACGCCGGAGGGCGAGGCGGTGCAGCCCTCCTCCGGGCTGGTGTGGGACATGCACCCCGGGTACGTGCTGCGCGCCCAGGACCGGGTCGTGATCGCAGCGACCCGCCGGGGGCTGGCGGAACTGCTGCGCCGACAGCGGTCGATACAGCCGAGGCAGTAGTCCGTTGGCCCCTGCGCGGGTAGTCCCTGCGCAGGGGCCGTACGCGTAGTCCCTGTACGGGGACTGCGTGGCAGTCCCCGCGCGGGGCCCTACTTGTAGTCCCTGTGCGGGCCGCTACCGGATCACCGGAACGTGCCCATGGCCTCGCGCACCTCCTCCAGGGTGGCTTCCGCGAGAGCGTCGGCCCGCTCGTTGCCGGCGCGCAGCACTGACCGTACGTACGCCGGATCGGTCGCGTACTCCGCCCGCCGGGCCCGGAAGGGGGCCAGGTGGCTGTTGACGGCGTCGGTCACCGTCCGCTTGAGAGCAGCCGCTCCGCCGTCACCGATCTCCGCCGCGACCTCGTGCGGGTCCCGCTCCAGGCAGAGGGCGGCCAGCAGGACGAGGGAGGAGACACCGGGGCGGATGTCGGGGTCGTAGGTGATGTGCCGGTCGGCGTCCGTGGTCGCACCCCTGATCAGGCGGGCCGTCTCGTCGGCGGTGGCGCCGAGGGGGATGGAGTTGGCCCGGCTCTTGCTCATCTTGGTGCCGTCGGTGCCCAGGAGGAGGGGCGCGGAGGACAGCAGGGCGTCCGGTTCCGGAAAAAGATGCCCGTAACGCTCGTTGAAGCGGCGGGCGATCGTCCGGGTGAGTTCGAGGTGGGGCAGCTGGTCCTGACCGACCGGGACCACGTTGCCCTTGCAGAAGAGGATGTCGGCGGCCTGGTGGGCCGGGTAGGTGTACATCAGCCCGCTGACCGCCGACTGCCGGGAGTGCGCGATCTCGTCCTTGACCGTGGGATTGCGGCCGAGCTCCGCGACGGAGACGAGGCTGAGGAAGGGCAGCAGGAGCTGGTTGAGCGCGGGGACGGCGCTGTGGTTGAAGACGGTGGACCGGGCGGGGTCGATGCCGAGGGCCAGGTAGTCCAGGAGCAGCCCGTCCGTGTACTCCCCCAGCCGCTCGGCGGTGTCCCGGTCGGTGAGCACCTGGTAGTCGGCGATCAGAACGAAGACGTCCACGCCGAGGTCCTGGAGGCGAACCCTGTTGCGCAGGGTGCCGAAGTAGTGGCCGAGGTGGAGGGGGCCGGTGGGTCGGTCGCCGGTGAGGACCCGGAAGGGGGCGGGGTCCTGGGCCAGCTGCTGTTCCAGCTCAGCGCTGCGGCGCTCGGCGGGGGTGGGGGCTGTGGCGGGTGCGGTGGCCGTGGTGGTGGTCGTCGTCATGGTGGGTGCCTCTCCTCGCGTGGGTGGATGCGTGGAGGACGGCCCCGCCGGTGCGCTTGGTGTCCGTGTCCGCGGCGTACGAAGGCGGAGAGCCGTACGAGGGCAGCGAAAAGGGCCGTCCTTGTCGAACGGCCCTGGTTCCGTGCAGATGCTGTGGCCGCTCCTAGGAAGAGCGCCACCCGTTTCGGCACGGGACGGAGGTCATGGCCCCCAGTGTACGGACCCCGCTTCTGCCTACGCGTCTATTTCTGCGCGTGCTCGCCCACGTAGAAGAGGATCCAGATGAACCCGGCGAACAGGTGCGTCGCGAAGACGTAGATGAAGACGCGCAGGAACACTCCGCGCGCTTTCCACGCCTCGTTGTCGTTGCTGTCGTTCTCCCGCTCGCTCACCGTTCCAGGGTACGCGCGGGCCCGGAAGAGGTCCGGGTCGCGCGGAATAGGACGGACGAGGGTCCCGTTACAGGCTATAGTTCAACGTTCAACCAAATCGGCCGGGGCCCCCGCTCCACGACCGGGACCAAGGAAGGCGGACGCCATGCAGTTCGGGATCTTCACCGTCGGAGACGTCACCACCGACCCGACCACCGGCCGGACGCCGACCGAGAACGAGCGGATCAAGGCCACCCTCGCCATCGCGCAGAAGGCCGAGGAAGTCGGCCTGGACGTCTTCGCGACCGGCGAGCACCACAACCCGCCGTTCGTCCCGTCCTCCCCGACCACGACCCTCGGCTACATCGCCGCCCGCACCGAGAACCTGATCCTGTCCACCTCCACCACGCTGATCACCACCAACGACCCAGTGAAGATCGCCGAGGACTACGCCACCCTCCAGCACCTCGCGGACGGCCGCGTCGACCTGATGCTGGGCCGCGGCAACACCGGACCGGTCTACCCCTGGTTCGGCAAGGACATCCGCCAGGGCATCCCGATGGCCATCGAGAACTACGCCCTGCTGCACCGGCTGTGGCGCGAGGACGTCGTGGACTGGGAGGGCAGGTTCCGTACGCCGCTCCAGTCCTTCACCGCGACCCCGCGCCCGCTGGACGGCGTGCCGCCCTTCGTCTGGCACGGCTCCATCCGCTCCCCGGAGATCGCCGAACAGGCCGCCTATTACGGTGACGGGTTCTTCCACAACAACATCTTCTGGCCCATGGAGCACACCAAGAAAATGGTGTCCCTCTACAGGCGCCGGTACGCCCACTACGGCCATGGAACCGCCGAACAGGCCATCGTCGGACTCGGCGGCCAGGTGTTCTTGCGCAGGAACTCGCAGGACGCGGTACGGGAGTTCCGCCCCTACTTCGACAACGCCCCTGTCTACGGCCACGGCCCGTCCCTGGAGGACTTCACCCGCGAGACCCCGCTGACCGTTGGCTCCCCGCAGGAGGTCATCGAGCGGACGCTGACGTTCCGGGACGCGGTGGGCGACTACCAGCGGCAGCTGTTCCTGATGGACCACGCGGGGCTGCCGCTGAAGACGGTCCTGGAGCAGCTCGACATCCTCGGCGAGGAGGTCGTGCCCGTGCTGCGCAAGGAGTTCGCCAACCTGCGGCCGACCGGGGTGCCGGAGACCGCGCCCGTCCACCCGGCGGCAGCCGCCGCCCGATCCTTGGGAAAGGGGGCTTGACCTCCATGTTCGCCACCACACCTCTGCGCGTCGTCGCCGTCTCGGCCGGGCTGGGCCAGCCGTCCTCGACCCGGCTGCTGGCCGACCGGCTGGCCGCCGCCACCCGCGAACAGCTCACGGCGGACCGGGGCAGGGCGGACCAGGGCAGGGCGGACCAGGACCGGGCGGACCAGGACCGGAACGTCGAGGTCCGTGTGGTCGAGCTGCGCGACCTCGCCGTGGACATCGCGAACCACCTGGTCAGCGGGTTTCCGTCGGCCGGGCTGCGGGAGGCGATCGAGGCCGTGACGGAGGCCGACGGGCTGATCGCCGTCACGCCGGTGTTCACCGCCTCGTACAGCGGTCTGTTCAAGTCCTTCTTCGACCTGATCGACAACACCGCGCTGACCGGCAAGCCCGTCGTGATCGCCGCAACGGGCGGTACGGCCCGGCACTCGCTGGTTCTGGAGCACGCCCTGCGCCCCCTCTTCGCCTACCTGCGGGCCGTCACCGTACCGACGTCCGTCTACGCGGCCTCCGAGGACTGGGGCTCCTCCGGTGACGAGTACACCGAGGGCCTGCCGTCCCGGATCCGGCGCGCGGGCGGCGAGCTGGCCTCGGCGGTCCTGGGCCGTACGGTCTCCGGAGCCTCAAGCGGACCACGCCCGGACGCCGGGGAGGGGCACGACGGGGAGGACGCGGTCGTCCCCTTCGAGCAGCAGCTCGCGGACCTACGACTGGACTGAGGCAGACCTTCCGAATTTTCTGTTTTGACTACAGTGAAGGCAGACGCTGTACCGAGCCGGAACGACCGGAATCAGGTGGAGGCAGGCATGGGCAGGATCGTCGTGGGCGTGGACGGCTCCGAGGAGTCGGTCAAGGCAGTGCACTGGGCCGTACGCCAGGCCGAGCTGACCGGTGACACCGTGGAGGCGGTGAACGCCTGGGAGTACCCCGCGACCAGCTGGGCCTCGATGATGCCGGGCATGCCGGAGGACTTCGATCCGCAGGCGGTGGCCGCCGTCTCGCTGACCGAGGCGCTGGAAGAGGCTCTCGGCGCGGAGGGAGCGGCCGAGGTCAGCAAGATCGTGGTCATCGGCAACCCGGCGCAGGTGCTGCTGGAGCGCGCGAAGGGCGCACGTCTGCTCGTGGTGGGAGCCCGCGGCTACAGCGGCTTCAAGGCCGCCCTGCTCGGCTCGGTGAGCCTCACCGTCGCCCAGCACGCTCCATGCCCGGTGACGGTGGTACGCGACTGACCGCCGGACACCGCCCGGCTGTCGGCAGCCGTCCGGGTGCCGGTCGCCTTCCAGGGGCCGGGCGCCTTCCAGGGGCCGGGCGCCTTCCGGGGGCCGGGCAAAACGGGGAGCCGTTGTCAGTGGGTACTCCTATCGTGTGGGCATGACCCCTGCTCTGTTCGGGCGCGACCACCCCGCAGGCGTCCTTCGCTCGGAGATCGCCCGGGCGACGGACAGCCACGGCGGTCTCGTGCTGGTCACGGGCGAGGCCGGGATCGGCAAGACCACCCTCGTCACCGACGCCGCGCACGAGGCGCGGCGGCGCGGTGCGTTGGTGGTCGGCGGTTCGTGCTGGGACTCCGACAGCACCCCCGGCTACTGGCCCTGGGTGCAGGTGCTGCGCGCCCTGCGCCGGTCGGCCACGGCTGCGGAGTGGGCAGCGGCCCAGGAGGCCTCGGACGGCCGGCTCGGTGTGCTGCTCGGCGACCCTGGGGCGGGGGCCCACGGCGGACACGGCCCGCACAGCACTCATGGGGGCGCGGAGGCCCATGGCGGACACGGTGCGCACGGGGGCGCGGAGAGTCCGACGTACGGTTCCGCGGGTCCGCACGAGAGTCCCGCGTACGGTTCCGCGGGTGCGCAGAAGAGTCCGGTGTCCGGTTCCGCGGGCGTGCACGGCCCGGAACCCGGTGCGGGCGCGGGAATCAGCAAGGTCGCGGGACTCGGTACGGGAGCGGGGCCCGGGCCCGGGCCCGGTACGAGCCTCGGGCCTGGGGCGGGCGTCGGGCCCGGGACGGGTCTCGGTTCGGGTGCTGCGGAGGGCATCGAGGCGTTCGGGCTGTTCGACGCGGTGACCACCGCCCTCGTCACGGTCTCCCAGAGCCGACCGCTGGTGGTCGTCCTCGACGATCTGCACAGCGCCGACCCCGCCTCGCTGCGCCTGCTCGAATTCGCCGCCCAGCACGCCTGGTTCGAGCGGCTGCTGCTGGTCGGCACCTACCGTGACGTCGAGGTGGACGCCCCCGGACACCCCCTCCAGCCACTGATCCTGCCGCTGGTCTCCCGCGCCTCGGCGACGCTCACCCTGACCGGCCTCGGCCGCGAGGAGGTGGGGGCTCTGATGACCGTGACGACGGGCCGCGAACCCACACCGGAGCTGGTCGACGAGGTCCACCGTCGTACCGGCGGCAACCCCTTCTTCGTCGAGCAGACCGCCCGGCTCTGGCACAGCGGAAGCCCCGTGTCCACCATCCCGCCCGGCGTGCGGGAGGCGGTCCGGCAGCGGCTCGCCCTGCTGCCGGAGCCGGTCGTCTCCCTGCTGACCGCCGCCGCCGTGCTCGGCCGGGAGTTCCGCCGCCAGGTGCTGGCCGTGGTGCACGGGTCGCCGGTCCCCCACGTGGACCGGCTGCTGGAGTCGGCGGTCGTCGCCCGGGTCGTCGCCCCCCGCCCGTCCGGGCAGTACGCCTTCGCCCACGACCTGCTGCGCGAGACGCTGTACGCCTCCCTGGGCGAGGCGGAGGCCCGCCGCCGGCACGCGAACGCCGTACGGGCCCTGGACGCCCACGGCGGCCTCGACGAGGCGGTACGGCCCGGCGACCTCGCCCGCCACGCCCACCTGGCGGGCGGTGAGCTGGACCGCGACCGCCGGATCGACCTGCTCCTGGCCGCCGCCCGGGACGCCTCGGGGCGGCTCGCCGACGAGGAGGCCCTCACCCACTACCGCCGCGCCCTCACGGTGGCGGACACGGCGGACGGTTCACAGGGTGGCTCGGCGGGCTCGGAGGCCGACGCGGCGGACGCGGGCCCCGACCACCGACGTACCGCGCTGATCTCCCTCGACCTCGCCGGGCAGCTCCGGCACGCCGGGGAGGAGACCGAGGCGCAGCGCCACCTGGACCGCGCGGTCGCCCTGGCCCGGGAGCTGGACGAACCGGAGCTGCTGGCCCGGGTGGCGATCACCCTCTACCGCGAAGGGGCCCTGGGCGGCCGCGAGGCCTCCACGGGCAGCCTCCTCGCCGAGGCGCACCAAAGGATCACCGGCAAGGAGGGCCAGGAGGGCCTCTCCGACGACCGGCTCGCCCAGGAGCTGGCCATCCACATCATGGCGCTGGCCCGGAGCGGCTCGGACGACGAAGCGCTCGCCTTCTCCCTCTGGGCGCGCCACGACTCCGTCTGGGGCCTCGGCTCGGCGGTCGAGCGGCTCGGGCTGACCGACGAGATGACCGTCGTCGGCCGGCGCACCCACCACCAGGACATGGAGCTCCACGCGACCTCCATGCGGTGGGTGGCCCTGCTGGAGCTGGGCGACCCGGCCTTCCTCGACCAGTTCCGCGCGTTCGTCCGGCTCGCCGAACGGACCCAGCTGCCCCGGTTCGCCCTGGGCATCGCCGTGGACAGCAGCCTGATCGCCTCCTTGCAGGGCCGGTTCGCCGAGGCATCGACCGCCCTCGACGACGACGTGCTCGACCCCGAGAGCAACGACCACGTGGCCTTCGGCTTCATGGGGCATCACCTGCACTGGGCGCTGCACCTGCTCCAGGGGCACTTCGCCGAGGCCGAGGAGGTCCTCACCGAGCTTCCGGGCAGCGGGTATCCCTATCCCGGGCTGCTGGAGGCCGTCACCGCGGTGGAGCAGGGCGACGCGACGCCCGGCCTGCGCCTCGTCGCCGAGCACGAGGAACGCGCCGCTCCCTACCCGCGGGCGTTCATGCCGCTGTGGCTCAGGCTCCTCGCCCAGACTGCCGCGGCCACCGGCGACCCCCGCCTCATCGCCCGCGCGGAGGACGAGCTCACCCCCTACACGGGCCAGTGGGTCGTCTCGCTGTACGGCTGTGACATCGGCGGCCCCGTCGACCTCTGGCTCGGGGTGCTCGCCGCCGCCCGCGACGACCGGGACGCGGCAGTGGCGGCGCTCACCGAGGCCGCCGCCTCCTCGGACCGCCTCGGCGCCCGCCCCTGGGCCGTACGCGCCCGACTTCACCTGGCCCGCTCCCTGCTCGCCCGCGCGGACACGGCAGGTGCCGGTACGGGGAACCCTGGCGCGGAAAGCACGGGCGCGGGCGTCACCGGCGCGGCCGACGCCGGGCAGTCGCGGCGACTGCTCACCGAAGTAGCTCGGGAAGCAACCGAGTTGGGCCTCGACCACCTGGCCTCCGAGGCCGCCGCCCTCCTCAAACCCCCCACCGCCGACATCCCCACCGCGCCCACGGCACCCATGGCCCTCGAACCCACCGCCGCGCGAGCCCCGTTCACCGGCCGACTCCCGGCCGAGCCCCGGCCCCCGGAGCTGGAGCCGGATTCCGGGGCAGGGGCGGAGGCCGGGACAGGGCACGGCTCCCCCTCCCCGCCCGCTGCCGAGTTCCGGCGGAACGGGCCGGTGTGGCAGCTGCGTTGGGACGGGGTCACCGTGCATGTCCCGGACGCCAAGGGCTTGCGCGACCTGCACAGCCTGCTGGGACAGCCCGGCGCCGACATCCCGGCCGTCCACCTGCTCGCGCCCGAGGGCGGAAGCCTCGTCGTCGCCGCCGGGCAGCTAGGCGGCGACCCGGTGCTCGACGAGGAGGCCAAGCGCCGGTACAAGGAACACCTGGCCCGGCTGGACGCCGAGATAGACCGAGCCGCGGCCCGGGACGACGCCCGGCTCATCGAGAAGTACGACCGGGAACGTCAGGCCCTCCTCGACGAACTCCGCACCGCCGCCGGGCTCGGTGGCCGCACCCGCCGCCTGGGTGACCAGACCGAGCGGGCCCGCAAGACGGTCACCGCCCGTATCCGCGACGCCCTGCGCAAGCTGGACACCCTGCACCCCTCCCTGGCAGCCCACCTGAAGGCGTCCGTGACAACGGGAACCACCTGCGCCTACCGCCCCGACCAGACCCCCCACTGGCAGCTGTAACCCCAGCCCACAACAGTCAGCCCCAGGCTGCCGGCTCCGGCCCCCGCTCTCCCTGCCCCCGGGGCCCGTCGGTCGTCCCGCCCCGCCCCGCCCCGCTACCGCACGACCACGTCGGCGACGACACACGCCACGTTGTCGGGCCCGCCTGCCGCACGGGGCAGGGCGACCAGTCGGCGTACGGCCTCCTCCGGGTCGTCCGCCGCGATGACCGCCGCGCGCAGGTCCGCCTCGTCCACCACGGCCGACAGCCCGTCCGAGCAGAGCAGATAGCGGTCCCCAGCCATCACCTCCTGCAACCGGACCTCCGGTCGGCACGCCACGGCCACCGGAGCGGACTGCGCCGCGCCTACCAGGGCCTTCAGCAGCAACGAGCGCTGCGGGTGCGACGCGGCCTCCTCCGGACTCAGCGAACCGTCATCGATCATCGCCTGGACCAGGCTGTCGTCGTGCGTGATCCGGAACAGCTCACCGCCCCGAAGCAGATACGCCCGAGAGTCCCCGATGTGCACGAGCCCGAGCCGCGACCCGGTCCACACCATCGCGGTGAGCGTCGTCCCCGACCCGTCGGGGGCGTTGTACGGAGAGACCGCGTCCCTGACCGCGCGTGACGCGGCATCCGCCGCGTCCTCCAGCGCGTTCAGCAGATCCGCCGCGGGCAGCACCCCGCCCCCGGCACCCCGGGCGGTCGGCTTCAGCGCCTCGATCGCCGCCGCACTCGCCTCCGCCCCGGCCTCCCCGAACCCGTCGGCGGCCGCCAGCAGTCGAGCCCCCGCGAACGCCGTGTCCTGATTCGCCGTACGCACCGCCCCCGTATCGGTCAACGCCGCACACCGAATCCCGAACGCCGCGTTCTCCGGTACTCGCTTCGTCATCTCCACGCCTTCCGCCGACAGATGGTCGACGAGGTACATCGCCAGATCGCGCCGGGCCGCCGTCTCGGCCTCCACCCGTGCCCAATAAGCCCGGATCTCCACCGCCGCCGCAGCCGGATCGAGCTGGACGACCCGGCCGATCCGGCTGAGCGGCATACCGATCCTGCGCAGCCACGCCACCAGCCGCGCCCCCTCCGCCTGCGCCGGGTCGTAGTACCGGTAACCGTTCACCGGATCGACCAGGGCGGGCCGGAGCAGACCCAGCTCGTCGTAGCGCCGCAGCGCCTTCGCTGAGAGCCGGGACAACCGGGCGAACTCCCCGATCGTCACCAGCTCTCCTCTTCCGGCGTCCGCCGCGCGGCCGTCGCGTCCCACCCCGTACCTCCTCGTACCGGGTGCCTTCCGCCCGGCCCCACCGATGCTGGGGCTTCCCCCGTCGGGAACGTCAAGGATGCACGGCGCGGGCCCGGCGACCGCCGGTCACTTGCGGTTGTAGAGCCGCATCGTCACCGCGCCGAAGACCATCAGGAACACGGCGGACCAGCCCAGCGTCCAGGCGGCGTCCGCAGCGGGCCAGTTGCCCGCCATCAACTCACGCACCGCCGTGGCGAGGTGGGTGACCGGGCTGTTGTTCACGAAGGCCTGGAGCCAGCCCGGCATCGTCCTCGGATCGACGAAGACGTTGCTGAGGAACGTCAGCGGGAAGATCACCATCATGCTGACGCCCATGACCGACTTCTCGGTCCGCAGCAGCAGACCGAACATCGTCCAGATCCAGGAGAACGCGAACGAGAACACCACCAGCAGACCGATCCCGGCCAGCACACCGAGCGCACCGCCGGCCGGACGGAACCCGATGATCATTCCGACGGTGAGCATCACCGCCGATGCCAGCAGATAGCGCAGGACGTCACCGAGCAGATAGCCGACCATCGGTGCGGGCCGCCAGATCGGCAGAGTGCGGAACCGGTCGAAGACGCCCTTGGCGATATCGGTGTTGACCGCGATGCCCGTGTACATCGTGATCATCACGACGCTCATCACCATGATGCCGGGCAGCAGGAACTGGATGTACTCCTCCGTGGAGCCGGCCAGGGCCCCTCCGAAGAGATACGTGTACATCAGGACCAGCATGATCGGGAAGGCCGTGACGTCGAAGAGCTGTTCCGGCACATGCTTGATCTTCAGCACGGCGCGCCAGCCGAAGGTCACCGATGCCGACAGGGCGCTGGGCCTCGGCGGGCGGTCGTGGCCCACCAGCAGCGCCGACAGGCGCTCCTGGTCCGGCTCGGCGAGGGGGATGTCTTCCAGCTCCGTCTTGGCGGTCGTGGTGCTCATGCCGCCGCTCCCTTCTTGTCCGTGAGTGCGAGGAAGACCTCGTCGAGGCTGGGCTGTCCCAGCGAGAAGTTGTCGACCGTGATGCCACAGCGGGCCAGCTCGGCGAGGGCCCGTCCGGCGTGTTCCGCCGCGCCCTGCTCGGTGCTGTGCCCGTCGACCCGGGCGGTCAGTGCCACGGGGTCGGCGTCCAGCTGGACCACCGCGTTCAGTGCGACGGCCAGGACCTGCTGGGCCTCGGCCCGCTGGGCGGCGTCACGCAGCCGCAGATGGACGGTGCCGGAGCCTACGGAGGCCTTCAGCTCGCCCTTGGTGCCCTCGGCGATGACCTTGCCGTGGTCGATCACCGCGATACGGGAGGCCAGTTGGTCGGCCTCGTCCAGATACTGGGTGGTCAGCAGAACCGTGGTGCCGTGGGCGACGACCGCCCGCACGATGTCCCAGACCTGGTTGCGGCTGCGGGGGTCGAGTCCGGTGGTCGGTTCGTCCAGGAACAGCACATCGGGGGTGTTCAGGATGGACGCGGCGATGTCGATGCGTCGGCGCATGCCTCCGGAGTAGTTCTTCACCTGCTTGCCCGAGGCCTCGCTCAGCCCGAACCCTTCGAGCAGCTGGGCCGCCCGGTCCCGGGCCGCGGGCTTCGAGTGCCCGAGGAGCCGGCCGAGCAGGATGAGGTTCTCCGCGCCGGTCAGATCCTCGTCCACCGAGGCGTACTGCCCGGTCAGACTGACCCGGCTGCGGACCGCGTCGGCGTCCTTCACCACGTCCTTGCCGAACACCCGGGCGGTTCCGCCGTCGGGGCGCAGCAAGGTCGCGAGCATACGGACGGTGGTGGTCTTCCCCGCGCCGTTGGGTCCGAGGACGCCGTAGACGGTGCCGGTCGGGACGGCGAGGTCGACGCCGTCCACAGCGCGGTTGTCGCCGAAGACCTTCACCAGCCCCGCGGTCTCGATGGCCAGTTCAGTGCTCATGGTCCATTCCTTGTAGGTCGTCGGTGTGCGTCTGCGATGTGCGCCGGTCCGAGCGGTTGCGGGGTGGCCGTGGTCACGAGACGTAGGGGCGGGCGGCCCGTGCCTCGCGCAGCGCCCAGCCCCACCAGCCGAGCTGGTCGAGCATCAGCCCCACGGCCCGGTCCCGCCCGAAGTCCCCCGACCGCCCCTCCAGCGGCTGCTGGAGGAAGTCGAGCGCCACCCCGTTCCTCAGGGTCACCGTGTGCAGCTCCGTGAAGACCGAGCGCAGCTGCTCCACCGCATACAGCCCGGCGGAGCCGTGTCCATAGCTCACGAACGCGACCGGCTTGGTCTGCCACTCGTCGTAGGCGAAGTCGATGGCCTGCTTCAGGGAGGCGGGGAACGAGCGGTTGTACTCCGGGGTGATCACGACATAGGCCTCGGCCTCGGCGATCGCTTCGGTGAACTGCGTCATCTGGTCGGTGGCCCGCCCCGGGTAGTGCACGGGGAAGTCGAACTCGGCGAGATCCAGGACGGCGAGCTCCAGCTCCGTCCGGTCCCGGGCCCGCTCCATGAACCAACGACCGACCGCGTCGCCGATGCGCCCTTCGCGGGTACTGCCGATGATCACCGCGACACGCAGCGGATCGCCAGTGCCCTCGATCCTGCCGTCACCGCTCCTGCTGTCCGTCATCGCTCGCTCCTCCTCCCGTTCCCCTCACCCTTTGGGCGCCAGACGGCGGGGCGCGGCCGCCAGATTGAATCTGGCGGCCGCGCCTGTGCTCGGAGAAGCCCTGCGCAACGGACCCCGGCCCCGTACTCCGACTCTCCGACCTCAGCTCTCGCGGGTGTAGAAGATGTAGAAAGCGGTGCAGAGGACGCCCGCGCCGACCACCAGCCCCAGCCCGGCCGACCGCAGCACGCTGGTATCCGTGAGGCTCACCAGGAAGCCGACCGCGCACGCGGTCAGCGCACCGTAGGCAACCGCCCGCAGCTCGCGCGGCAGCGACCGCTGGATCCGGCCCAGCGCGAAGCAGAGGGCCGCCAGAGCGGCGCCCGAGACGAGACCGAGCAGGACCTGCCCGCCGGTGCTGGGGCCGCCGTCGCGGCGGATGAAGGCCGCGTAGAACCCGTAGATCACGCCGAGCACCAGGGGCAGCGCCCAGGCGAGCGGAGTGTGGCGGCGGGCCCGTGCGTGGGCCCGGGGACCTCTTCGAGTGGGCACGGCTGCGTGTGTGGCCATCGCGGACAGCTCCTTCCGTCACCCCCGTCGCTCGCCCCCGTTCCTCCAGAGCACACCCGCCCGCGCCGCCCGGCAACTCGAATGGCGTACGGCCCGGAGCGGGACGGCTCCGTACGGGATTCCCTGGTGAAGTGCGGACCTCTCCCTCAGCGAGCTCAGCGGCCTCGGCGTCTTCCAAGTCGTCCAAGGCCTCGGCGTCCAAGGCCGCCTTCTCCGCGGTCCTGCTCGTGCTGCTCGCCGTCCTGGTGCCGTTGAGCGCGCTCTCGGCCTGGGTCGACCTGGAGATCGACAGCACCGACCGGTACGTCGCCGCCGTCTCGCCGCTCTCCTCCGACCCGGCGGTGCAGTCCACCGTCTCGGACGTGATCACCGACGAGGCGATGCGCCAGATCGACCTCGGGCCGCTCCAGGACACGGTCCGGGAGTTCCTGCACGAGACCGTGCAGTCCTTCACGACCACCGAGGCCTTCGGGAACGCTTGGGACACCGCGAACCGGGCCGCCCACAAGGCGGTGACGGACGCCCTGGACGGCGACAGCGGCCAGCCCGTGAGAATCGATCTGGCGCCGGTGATCGATCAGGTCAAACAGGATCTCGTCCGTGACGGGGTGCCGTTCGCGGATCGGATTCCGGTTCAGCGGACGGAGATCACCGTGCTCGGCCCCGACCAGGCCGACGACCTCAGAGGCTCCTTCCGCTGGCTGCGGTACTGCAGCATCTGGCCCGCCGTCGCCACCCTGGTGCTCCTCGTCCTGGTGGTGGGCATCACGACGGTACGACGCGGGCTGCGAGCCGGACTGTGGGCCACCGCGATGGTGGGCGCCGGTTTCATGCTCGGCGCGATCGTGCTCCGGGTTCTGGTCGCGGTCGGCCGGAGCCGGGTGCTGGACGAGGTGCCGGGCCGGGACCGGGACGCCGCCGCCGCAGTCGTCGACGCCCTGACGGCGTCGCTGCGGACCACGGTCTGGGTGGTCCTGGTGGTCGGTGCCGTTCTGCTGGTGGGGGCAGTGCTCGCCCGGGCACTCCTGCGGCGCGCAAAGCCCCGGGTCGGCGGTGTACGGGGCTGAGCAGGAGGGGACGGCCACCCCTGCTTCGCTGTTTCACGTGAAACAGCGAAGCAGGACGGAGAGCCGGTGCCGGTGCCCTCAGTGCTCCGGCGGGCGTCCTTGAAGGCGCTCCATCTCTCGGCGGTCGCGCTTCGTCGGACGGCCCGCGCCCCGGTCCCGCACGGGGACCTGAATCGCGAGCTCACGCGGCGGCGGGGGCGGGCTGTTGTCGATGAAGCACTCCACGGCCACCGGCGGTCCGACCCGCTTCTTGACGATCTTCGAGACGACGACCACCCGGTCCCGCCCCGCGTGCCGGAGCCGCACCTCGTCACCGACGCGTACGGCCTGGGCGGGCTTGGCCCGCTCGCCGCCGACCTTCACATGCCCCGCCCGACAGGCGGCGGCCGCCTGGGCACGGGTCTTCGTCAGCCGGACCGACCAGATCCACACATCGACCCGGACGCTTCCTGCCGCCTGCGGTGCGTCACCGGAAACCATGGGTCCGACTTTAGTGGTGGCTGGGCGTGAGGCGGGAGAAATATCCGGCCTCACGCCCGTCATGCGGACTTCACGCCCGTCATGCGGACCTCACGCCCGCCCTGCGGCGGGGGCTCACACGCCGATGTCGCGCCCGTCCTTGCGCCAGACGGCGACGACGGAGGGACGGACGATCTTCCCCGGTCCGTCGGGCCAGACGCTCGCCGGATTCTCCACGGAGGCTCCGTCGACCTCGCCCGGGTGCTGGACCGCGACCAGGACCCGGCGGTCCTGGATGACCGGTCCGCAGGTCTCCGCGCCGGTCGGAACCGTCAGGAACTGCTTCAGCTCGCCACGCCGGTCACCCTGCGTCGCCACACCGAACAGGCCGTCGTGCGAGCCGAGCTTGTTGCCGTCCGTGGAGATCCACAGGTTGCCGTGGGCGTCGAACGCCACGTTGTCCGGGCAGGAGATGGGGCTGACGTTCTCCTTGGGGAAGCCCGCGTAGTACGTCGACGGATCGTCCGGGTCGCCCGCCACGAGGAACAGCCGCCAGGCGAAGCCGTCGCCAGCCGGGTCGTCCCAGTTCTCCGCGAGCTCCAGGACCTGCCCGTGCTTGTTGCCGTTGCGCGGGTTCGCCTCGTCCGCGCCGGGCTTGCCCTCCTTGCCGCGGTCCGAGTTGTTGGTGAGCGCCACATAGACCCGGCCGGTGCGCGGCGAGGGCTCGACGTCCTCGGGGCGGTCCATCTTGGTCGCGCCGACCTTGTCACCGGCCAGCCGCGTGTAGACGTACACCTCCTCGGCGGTCATGCCGGGGACGTGCGAGGTGGTGCCGGTGGCCAGCGGTATCCAGACGCCGCTGCCGTCGAACTCGCCGTCCGCGGGCAGCTTTCCGGTGCCGTCGATCTCGGTGACCGGCGAATCGCCGGTCAACTTGGCGACGTACAGCGTGCCCTCGTCCAGCAGCGTCAGGTTGTGCTCGCGGGCGGCACGCGAGTTCCCCTTCTTCATCCGCTTGCTGGAGACGAACTTGTAGAGGTAGTCGAACTTCTCGTCGTCGCCCATGTAGACGACCGGACGGCCGTCGGAGGTGAGCCTGGGCTCCGCCGCCTCGTGCTTGAACCGGCCCAGCGCGGTGCGCTTGCGCGGGGTGGAGTCCGGGTCGTACGGGTCGAGTTCGACGACCCAGCCGAAGCGGTTGACCTCGTTGGGCTCCTTCGACAGGTCGAACCGCTCGTCGAACCGCTCCCACTTGCGCCCGGAGGCGCTCGTGCGGACCCCGTACCGCTTGTGCATGTCGGTGCTGCCGTTGGCGAAGTACTGGTTGAAGTTCTCCTCACCGTGCAGCGTGGTGCCCCACGGGGTGGTGCCGCCCGCACAGTTGTTGAGGGTGCCGAGCACCTTGCGGCCGGTGGGGTCGGCGGACGTGCGCAGCAGGGCGCTGCCCGCGGCCGGGCCCGTCATACGGAATTCGCTCGTCGCGGTCAGGCGGCGGTTCAGCGGGTGCCTGTTGACCGGGCTCAGCCTGCCGGTGCGGTATTCCTCCTGGACGACGACCACGGAGAGTCCGTGCGCCGCCCAGGCGATCTCCACCTGTTCGCGGGTCGGGTTGGCCGGATCGTAGCCGCGGAACATGAGGATCTCGTCCGTGTACTCATGGTTCGCGACCATCACCTGCCGACCGCGCTCGCCGCGCAGCGGGAGCAGGGAGAGGAAGTCGTTGTTGTAGCCGAACTGGCCCGCCTGCGCCTTCGCCGTCTGCTTCTCCGGGTCGAAGGCGGGCGCGCCGCGCAGGATCGGCTCGCCCCAGCGGATCACCACGTTCTGGGCGTACCCGGCGGGGATCGTGACCTTGTCGTCCCTGTTGGGCGCGACCGGCGAGAACCGCAGGCCACGTGCACCGGACCGGCCCGGCTTGTGGGGCGGCCACGGTTTGTGGCCATGCCCGTGCCCGGCGAGCGCGGCGGCCTCGGCCTGCGGGGCGCTCGGGCCGGTCAGGGCGGCGGCCCCGGCGGCGGTGGCGACGGTGACCACGGCGGCGGCGCGCATCATCGAGCGGCGCGACACGGCACCGGCGATGATGTCGCCGGCGTATTCGTTGTCGCTGTTGTTGGGTGTCTCCTGGAAACAGGCGTCCCCGCAGCGGAAGCGGCAGGTCAGCGCGGAACGCCCACCCGGGTGCGAGCCGATGAGCGGCAGCAGATTGCGCACGTGGATTCCCTCCGTCTGGTGTCGTGCGTGACGGTAGGTGCGTCTCAACGCGGTCCGAGGGACTCTCGGTGAACGGCGAGTGAAGTCCGGGCCACCGCTGTTCCCTTGGCGACCAGCGCTGTCCCCTTGGGGGCCGGCGGTGGACACGCCCGTGGACACGGTCCGGGAACGGATTCGGCTCGGTTGACACAGGGGTGGGCCGCACCGGCGAACGGCCGGATCCGGCCGCTAACCTTACGTATCCGTCCTGGCCAGGGATGAATTCCCCCAGGTCGGACATTCACCGCACCCAACTCATGCGAAAGGCCTCGCCCATGGGCATTCGGAGCTTGCTGCGCAAGGTGTTCGGCCGCACGGAGCAGGACGAGCCGACCACGGCCACCGTCCCGCCCCAGGCCGAACGCACCCAGCCCAAGGAGGCGGAGCAGGAGACCACTTCGGCGGCCGGGTCCGCGACGGAATCGGCGGAACCGGCGGAACCGGCCGAACCGAAGGCGTCCATTCCGGCCCCGGCCTCGCCCTCGTCCCCCGCCGCGTCCCCCTCTTCGGCCCCTTCGACCACTTCGGACGCGTCCCCCGCGGCCCCCGCATCCTCAACCACCGGTTCCGTGGAGCGCGACGAGTCGCGCGCCGCCGACCTGGTGGCGGAAGCCTTCGACAAGGCGGCCACCAGGGCCAAGCCCACGCCGACCGTCCCCGCACAGGGATCGGCCCCGGAGGCGGACCTGGCGGAGACCGCTCCCACGGCTGCGGAGGAGCCCGTCGAGGCGCCCAAGGCGGAGAAGGCCCCCGAGGCGGCGAAGGCCCCTGAGGTGAAGGAGCCGGTGGAGCCGACCGAGCCCGCGGCCCCGGTCACGGCCGAGGAGCCGGAGGCGATCACGATCGACCTCGACCTCGACGAGAGCCCGGAGCCCGCTCCGGAGCCGCATGCCAAGGCCGAGCCGGACGTCAAGCAGGTGGCCGGGCCCGAAGCGGCCACCGCGACCGCTCCCGAAGCCCCGCAGACCGCTCCCGAAGCCACGACGGCGCCGGAAGAGGCCCCGGAGCAGGCCGCGGAGAAGACCCCGGAGGCAGCGCCTCAGGCCTCCCCCGATCCCAAGGCCCCCGAGGCATCGGCAACCGCCCCGGCCGCCGCGGAGACCGACGCCGCCGCCCCTGAGGCCGCCGTTCCCGCCCCCGGCAAGCCCGCCACCCCCCTCGCCCGGGTCAAGTCGCGGGCGCCCCAGCTCGTCGCCCCGTACAAGGCGGCGCAGACGGCGCTCAAGGCGCACGGGCTGACCGGGCTGCGTGCCCGGGTCTACCTGGTGCTCGACCGCTCCGGCTCGATGCGGCCGTTCTACAAGGACGGCAGCGCCCAGCATCTGGGGGACCGGGCGCTCGCGCTCGCCGCGCACCTGGACGAGGACGCCACGGTGCCCGTCGTCTTCTTCTCGACCGACATCGACGGCACCGGGACGATCGAGCTGTCCGGCCACGAGGGCCGCGTCGACGAACTGCACGCCGGGCTCGGCCGGCTGGGCCGTACGCACTACCACCGCGCGATCGAGGAGGTCGTCGCCCACCACGAGAAGTCGGAGGCCACCGGTCCGGCACTCGTGGTCTTCCAGACGGACGGTCCGCCGGACGCCAGGCAGGCCGCCCGTCAGGCGCTCGCGGAGGCGGCTCGGCTGCCGCTGTTCTTCCAGTTCGTCGCCTTCGGCGAGCAGGACGCGAAGGGCTTCGACTTCCTGCGGAAGCTGGACGTCCCGAACGTGGGCTTCTTCCACGCGGGCCCGGCCCCGCGCGAGATCGCGGACACCGAGCTCTACCGGGAGATCCTCGCCGGACTGCCTGCCTGGACCGCCGCCCGTGAGGCGGGCTCCGGGGCCTGACCCCGCTCGACCGGCAGCCGTACGGTCACGGCGAGACCGCCGCCCTCCGGGCCCGGTACCGCCGTGACCGTACCGCCGTGGGCCACTGCGATGGACCGCACGATCGACAGCCCGAGGCCCGACCCGGCGCCCATCCGGTCCCGGCCCTCGCCCCGCCGGAACGGCTCGAAGAACCCGGCGATGTCGGGCTCGGAGACCACCGGCCCGCTGTTGCTCACCAGCAGCGCCCCGTCCTCGGTCAGCGAGACCTCCACCGAGCCCCCCGGCACGTTGTACGTGACCGCGTTGGCCAGGAGGTTCGCCACCAGCTGGGCGAGCAGCAGCCGGTTGCCGCGGACCCGGCAGGACGCGATCGCGACACGCAGCGCGGGGCCCCCGCCGCCCGGCTCCCGCTCCACCGGGCTCCCGCCGCTCCGATCCCGTACCGCCCGGTGCCGGTCCGTCTCCTCCCGCACCACATGGTCGAAGCGAACCTCCTCGCGCTCGTCGGAGGCCAGGCCGCGTTCGCTGCGGGCCAGCACGAGCAGTCCCTCGATGAGGCGCTCGCTGCGCCGGTTGGTGTCCAGCAGGGTCTGCCGGGTGCGTACGAGATCCTCGGGTGACGGGTCGTCCAGACCGATCTGGATCGCTGCGCGCTGGGTGGCCAGGGGGGTGCGCAGCTCGTGCGAGGCATTCGCGATGAACCTGCGCTGGCTGTCGAACGCCTTCTCCAGGCGGGCCAGCAACGCGTCCAGCGTCTCGCCCAGCTCCCTCAGCTCGTCGTCGGGCCCGCTGGACGCGATCCGCTCGTGCAGGGTCCGCTCGGAGAGCCGGCGGGCCTTCGCGGTCATCGCGTGGACGGGCCGCAGCACCCGGCCCGCTGTCCACCAGCCCACGCCGACCGCGCCCGCCGTCATCACGAGCAGCGCGGCGAACGACCAGTACATGAGCTGCTTGCCCGCGGCGTCGCTGACGTTGTCGGTGAGTTCGTAGACGGTGGGCCCGCCGGCCGGGCTGCGGGCGATCAGCGGACCGTTCACCGTGTATCCGGGCGGGAGGTCGACGGCGGAGGAGGCGATGGCCCGCGCCTCGGTCTCCGTACCGGCCCGGGAGGCCAGATTGACGGTGGCCAGCAGCGCGGTGCCGAGCACCAGGAAGACACCGCCGTACACGAGGGCGATGCGGGTCCTGATCGTCGAGTGCGGCAGCTTCGAGGCGTCGACCAGCCGCCGTGCCACGGTCGGCCGCTTCACAGGGCGTACCCGAGGCCCTGCACCGTGCGGATCAGCGCGGGCTCACCGAGCTTGGCCCGGAGCTTGCTCATGCAGACGCGTACGGCCCCGGGATGGGGGCTCCCCTGCTCGAACGGCAGTGGAGGGCTCGGGGAAGGACCGGCGTTGGCGTCCCAGGCCCGCTCCAGCAGCTCTTCCGCGCTGACCGTCCCGCCGTCGGCCTCCAGCAGCAGTTGCAGCACGGTGAACTCCTTGGGCGAGAGGTCCAGATCCCGGCCGTCGCGGAACGCGGAGCGCCGTACGGTGTCGAGCCGGATGCCGTGCCGCTCCAGCTGGGGCGGTACGGGGCGGGCGCTGCGGCGCCGCAGGGCGCGTACCCGGGAGACCAGCTCGGGGAACTCGAACGGCTTGCTGACGTAGTCGTCGGCGCCCAGATCGAGCCCGGCGACCCGGTCCTCCATGGCGCCGGAGGCGGTGAGCATCAGGATCCGGGTACGCGAACCGGAGGCGACCAGGCGGCGCGCGACGTCGTCGCCGTGCACCCGGGGGAGGTCGCGGTCGAGCACGACGACGTCGTAGTCGTGCAGCCCGAGGTAGGCGAGGGCCGCGTCGCCGCTGTAGACCGTGTCGACCGCGAAGCCAGCTCGGCGCAGTCCGGTGGCGACCAGCTCCGCCAGGATCTCCTCGTCCTCGGCGACCAGTACCCGCATGATGACGTCCCCTGTCTCGTGCACGCTCGTCCGCTCCCTCCCAGGATGCGTCTTTCCCAGGGGAAGCATTGCGGGAAGTGATGTTTCGCAAAGCTCTCCACTGGCCCGCCGCCGGAGAGCGCCCCCTCCGCCCGCGCGCGGCCGTCGTTAACGATGTGAGTGGATCTTGAACGGGCCGTTAGGATTTCGACCATGGCGGCCACTGGATCCGAGAAGCAGGGGGCGACGGCGTACTACGTCTCGACCCCCATCTACTACGTCAACGACGCTCCTCACCTGGGCCACGCCTACACGACCGTCGCAGGCGACGTGCTCACGCGCTGGCACCGCCAGCGCGGCGAGAAGGTGTGGTACCTCACCGGCACGGACGAGCACGGTCAGAAGATCATGCGCACGGCCGAGGCGAACAACGTGACTCCGCAGGCTTGGGCGGACAAGCTCGTCGAGGAGGCGTGGAAGCCCCTCTGGGAGCACCTGAACATCGCGAACGACGACTTCATCCGGACCACGGAGAAGCGGCACACCGACCGTGTGCAGGAGTTCGTCCAGGACCTGTACGACAAGGGCGAGATCTACAAGGGCGGGTACGAAGGCCCGTACTGCGTGGGCTGCGAGGAGTACAAGCTCCCCGGCGATCTGATCGACGGCGAGGGCGAGTTCGCCGGTCAGAAGCTGTGCCCGATCCACAAGAAGCCGGTGGAGCTCCTCAAGGAGGAGAACTACTTCTTCAAGCTCAGCGAGTACGGCCCGAAGCTGCTGGAGTTCTACGCGGCGAACCCGGGCTTCATCCAGCCCGAGTCGGCGCGCAACGAGGTCGTGAACTTCGTCGAGCAGGGCCTCCAGGACCTGTCGATCTCCCGCTCGACGTTCGACTGGGGCGTCCCGGTGCCGTGGGACGACAAGCACGTCATCTACGTGTGGGTCGACGCGCTGCTCAACTACGCGACGGCGGTCGGATACGGCGCCAACCAGGAGAAGTTCGAGGGTACGTTCCCGGCGAACGTGCACCTGATCGGCAAGGACATCCTCCGCTTCCACTCGGTGATCTGGCCCGCGATGCTGATGGCGCAGGGCCTGCCGCTCCCCGGCAAGGTCGTCGCCAACGGCTGGCTGATGGTGGGCGGCGAGAAGATGTCGAAGTCGAACCTGACCGGCATCAAGCCGCAGGACCTGACCTCGCACTTCGGCGTTGACGCCTACCGCTGGTATTTCCTGCGGGCCATCTCCTACGGCAGCGACGGGTCGTTCTCCTGGGAGGACTTCTCCGCCCGGTACACCTCCGAGCTGGCCAACGACTACGGCAACCTCGCCTCGCGCGTCGCGGCGATGGTCGGCAAGTACTTCGGCGGGGCGCTGCCGGAGGCGACGGCCGCCGGTGACGCCGAGCGGGCCGTGCAGGAGGGCCTGGCGAAGGCCGTGGCGACCGCCGACCGGAAGATCGGCGAGGAGCTGGACTTCCAGGGCGGCATCCTGGCGATCTTCGACTTCGTGAAGCAGGTCAACGGCTACATCACGGAGCAGGAGCCGTGGAAGGTGGCCAAGGACACCACTCCGGAGGGCCAGGCCCGTCTGGCGACCATCCTCTACACCGCCGCCGAATCGCTGCGCGGGGTCGCGGTCCTGCTCAACGCCGTGATGCCGGAGACCTCGCAGAAGCTCTGGGAGTCCCTGGGCGCCGAGGAGTCCCTGGGCGCGCTGGCCGACCAGAAGGTCCAGGACGCGGGCACCTGGGGCGTCCTGTCCGCGGGCACGACGGTGACGAAGGGCGCGGTGCTGTTCCCCCGCCTGGAGGAGAAGCCGGCGTAGCTGGTTGACGTACGTACGCCGGGAGCCCGGGACCGCGAGTGGCGGTCCCGGGCTCCTGCTCTTACGGCGTCGGGCTCTTCCGGCGTCGGGTCAGCGCACCCAGTTCTTGAGCGGCTCGGTGTCCAGCTCGATCCCGACCGGGTCGGGCAGGGTGACGGTCTTGCCGTACGGCACCGTCACGACCTGCTCGTAGCGCACACCGTCGGGCCCCGAGTGGACCTTCACCTCGCAGGCGTCCCGGTCGATCAGCAGATAGACGGGGATTCCGGTCTCGGCGTACGCACGCGGCTTCTCGACGCGGTTGCGACGGTCGGTGTCCTCGTCGTACGAGGTGACCTCGACGACCATGAGCACGTCGTCGGGGCTGGCCCATTCGCCTTGGCCGACAAAGCTGTCGATCGGAGCGAGACTGGCATCGGGGCGGGCGTTGCCCCTGCGGTAGGACTCAATACGGAGGCCTTGCTCGCCGAAGAGCCACCTGCTCGGATCCGACTGCATGCAGATCTGCGTCAGCCAGGCGATGATCCGCCCGTGGTCCCCGTCCGGCACAGCCTTGACCCCCAGTTTCCCGTTCACGAACTCCAGCCGCAGTGCCTCCTCAGCACGTATGGCGCTACGGGCCAGTTCCTCGAAGACGTCCTGCGTCAGGACGCGGTCCTCGACCACGCTCACAACGACCTCCTCCTGCACCGGACCACCGGGCCACTTGTACCGGGGAACATTTTCAGCGTATGGGCAAGGGCCCCGCCCGTACGCCCGATCACCGGCTCACCGGCTCACCGGCTCACCGCCCCAGCGACCCCGCGTCCCCCATCACGATCACCGGGTTCATCGCTGGGTCCAGGGTTCGCAGGAGCTCCTTCATGCGCTTCTCCGGGACCGAGACGCAGCCCTGGGTGGGGCCGCCGTGGTCGACGTGGATCCAGATGCCTCCGCCGCGTCCGAGACCGAGCGGGCGGGTGCGGTTCAGGGGGCTGACGCCCTCCGTGCGGTTGTAGTTGATCGCGATGACGTAGTCGAAGGAGCCCTCCAGCGACTCCCCGAAGAAGCCCACGCCGTCCACCGCGAACCGGGGGTGCTCGTCGTACGGAAGCAGCGCCCCCGGGTCGGGGAGGCGGCCACCCGCGTCGGTGAGGGAGTAGACGCCCGTCGGGGACCGCAGGTCACCCGCCACGTGGTGGTCGGTCCAGCCCTCCATACCGTTGTGGGCCTGCCAGGGACCCGCGACGGGCTGCCAGCCCTGCGCGGGGTCCTCCCGGCTGTAGAGGACCCCGCTGGACTGGTTGGAGTCGGCTTCCTCCCCCGTCACGACGAACGCCTGCCGGGCGTCGGCGGGGATCTGCGCCTGGGTCTGTGGCCCGAGGCCCGGGATCTCCGCAGGCGTGGGAGTGGGCTCGGCGCTGAGTGAGGACCGGGGTGTGGACGCGGCGTCGGACTGGGGGCCCGCCGCGCCCCGCGCCGGGTCGGTGGGGGCGGAGGGCGTACCGGAGGAGCAGCCGGTGAGCAACAGGGCCAGGGCGAGGAGCGGTGCGACGAGCAGGGCGGGCGGGCGGCGCGGGACGGACACGGCGGCGGGCTCCTCGGGTGACGGCGGAGGGCGTGGCGGGGCGGCACACAGTGTGAGAGGGGTGTCTCGGTGCCAGTCTTTGCCGCGCCCGGCCCGGCCGAACCTGAACCGGGGCCATCCGGCTGTACCGCGTCGCCCGCCCGTCACCGACTCTTCCGCGCAGGCAACGAAACAGCCCCCGATCGGGTGATCGGGGGCTGTTTCACGTGAAACATCCGCGGAGCGGGACGGTGCGCCCTACTTCTCCGAGGCGGGCTTCTCCGTCGCGCCCTTCGCGGCGACCGGCTTGCGCAGCTGGATGTTCAGCTCGCGCAGACGGGTCTCGTCCAGCTCGGTCGGGGCGCCCATCATCAGGTCCTGGGCGTTGCCGTTGAGCGGGAAGGCGATCGTCTCGCGGATGTTGGGCTCGTCGGCGAGCAGCATCACGATGCGGTCGACGCCCGGGGCGATGCCACCGTGCGGCGGGGCGCCGAGGCGGAACGCGCGGAGCATGCCCGCGAACTCGTGCTCGACGGTCTCCCGGTCGTAACCGGCGATCTCGAAGGCCTTGAGCATGAGCTCGGGCTCGTGGTTACGGATGGCGCCCGAGGACAGCTCGATGCCGTTGCAGACGATGTCGTACTGCCAGGCCAGGATGTCCAGCGGGTCCTTCTCCTCCAGGTCGGCCAGGCCGCCCTGGGGCATCGAGAAGGGGTTGTGCGAGAAGTCGATCTTCCCGGTCTCCTCGTCCCGCTCGTACATCGGGAAGTCGACGATCCAGCAGAACCGGAAGACGCCCTCCTCGAAGTGACCGGCGCGCTTGGCGGCCTCGACCCGGACGGCCGACATGATCTTGGAGACCTCGTCGAACTCGCCTGCCCCGAAGAAGACCGCGTGGCCCGGGACCAGCGAGAGGCGCTCGGTGAGCGTCTTCACGTCGGTCTCGGTGAGGAACTTGGCGATGGGACCGGCCAGCGTGCCGTCCTCGCCCACCCGCACCCAGGCGAGGCCCTTGGCGCCGTGCTCGACGGCGTACTCACCGAGGCCGTCGAAGAACTTCCGGGACTGGCCCGCGGTGTCCGGGACCGGCAGCGCGCGGACGTGCTTGCCCGCGAACGCCTTGAACCCGGAGTCGGCGAAGACATCCGAGATGTCGACGAGCTCCAGCTTGGCGCGCAGGTCCGGCTTGTCGTTGCCGTACTTCAGCATCGACTCGCGGAACGGAATGCGCGGGAACGGCGAGGTGACCTCACGGCCGTTGCCGAACTCGGTGAAGAGCTCGGTCATCAGCTTCTCGATCGGCTGGAAGACGTCCTCCTGCTCGACGAAGGACATCTCGACGTCGAGCTGGTAGAACTCGCCCGGCGAACGGTCCGCACGCGCGTCCTCGTCGCGGAAGCAGGGCGCGATCTGGAAGTAGCGGTCGAAGCCCGAGATCATCAGCAGCTGCTTGAACTGCTGCGGGGCCTGCGGCAGCGCGTAGAACTTGCCGGGGTTCAGCCGGGACGGGACGACGAAGTCACGCGCGCCCTCGGGGGAGGTCGCGGTGAGGATCGGGGTCGCCATCTCGTTGAAGCCGAGGGCCACCATCTTGGAGCGGATGGAGGCGATCACGGCCGAGCGCAGCATGATGTTGCGGTGCATGCGCTCGCGGCGCAGGTCGAGGAAGCGGTACTCCAGGCGCCGCTCCTCGTTGACGCCGTCCTCGGTGTTGATCGTGAACGGCAGCGGGCCGGCCTCGCCGAGCACCTCGACCTCGGTGACCTCGATCTCGACCTCACCGGTCGGCAGCTCCGGGTTGACGTTGTCGGCGCCGCGCGCGGAGACCTTGCCGTCGATACGGACGACGGTCTCCTTGGTCAGCTTCGCCAGGGCGTCGTTGCCGGGGGTGCCGGGGCGGGCGACGAGCTGCACCAGACCGTAGTGGTCGCGCAGATCGATGAAGAGGATGCCGCCCAGGTCTCGGCGATTGTGCAGCCAGCCGCTCAGCCGGACGTCGGTGCCGACGTCAGAGGCGCGGAGCTCGCCGCAGGTGTGGGACCTGTACCGATGCATCGTCGTTCATCCAGTCTTCGCGGTTAGGGGTGGATTGAGCCTCCCCAGGCTACCGCCCAGGGCCGGGCCGCTTCATTTCCCTTTGCGCTGCCCGCCTGCCCGGCCGCCGGGGCAGGTGGCCGCCCCTCGGTGGCGTCCGCCGATCAGATCTTCCTAAAGTGGGGCAATGCGCACCGAGGAAGTCCTGGCCGCGATCGCGACGGGCCTGTGGCGCTGGGACAACGCAGCCGGCACGGTCACGCTCGACGCGGAGGCGGCCCGGCTGCTCGGCCTGCCGCCCGAGCCCGGCAGCTACCGGGAGTCGGCGGTGCGCTCCCGTTTCCATCCGGTCGACTGGAACGAGATCTACGGGGTCGTGAACCTCGCCGTCACCGAGGGCACCCTGGCAGAGGCGCGGCTGCGGATCGTCGACGAGCGCGGGCGGGTGCTGCGTACCGTGCGCAGCCGCTCCAAGCCGGTCATCCCCGACCGCGGGGACACCGAGCACTACGTCCTCATCGGCACCCTCCAGGAGGTCGCCGAACCGCAGCCCGGCTCCTCCGATGTCTCGCACCCGCCGATCACCGGGGACTGGCGCCGCTCCCGGGAGGCGTTCCTGCTGGACGCCGGGCGGGCGCTGGCCGAGGCCCGGTCCACCGAGGAGGTGCTGCGGGTCGCCGGATCGCTGTCCATGCCCGGCTTCTCCCCGGACGGGCTCGCGGTCTTCGGGGCCGCCGGGGAGCGGCTGACCATCATCGGGCACCACGGGCACAACGTGGGGGACGAGGACCCCTTCACCGACATGCCGCTGGAGACCGACTACCCGGCCGCCGAGGTCGTCCGCACCGGCCGGGCGATCTACCTCCCGTCGCCGGAGGAGTACCGTCGCCGCTACCCCGCCACCTGGCCGCTCGCCCGGCGCTTCGGCCGGCAGTCCTGGGCCTTCCTGCCGCTGGTGTCCTCCGGCCGCACGATGGGCGCCTGGATGGCCGGGTTCAGACATCCGGTGGGGTTCTCGCCCGACGAGCGCGCGGTGCTCTCCACGGTCGCCCGGATGCTCGCCCAGGCCCTGGCCCGCGCCGGGGTCGCCGAGACGGAGCGTGAGCTGTCACTCGGGCTCCAGCGCTCGATGATGCCGACCCTGGGACCGGACATCCCTGGTATGACGGTGGCCGCACGGTACGTGCCGACCGGCGGCGGGCTCCAGGTCGGCGGCGACTGGTACGACATGATCCCGCTGCCCAACGGACGCATCGCCCTGGTCATCGGGGACGTCCAGGGCCATGACGTCCGGGCCGCCGGGCTGATGGGCCAGCTCCGCATCGCCCTGCGCGCCTACGCCTCCGAGGGGCACCGCCCGGACGCGGTGCTCTCCCGGGCCTCACGCTTCCTGTCCGGGCTCACCGACGCGTACGAGAGCGTGGAGGGCGACCAGGAGCCCCCGGCGCCGCGCTTCGCGACCTGCCTGTACGCGGAGGTGAACCCCGAGGCCGGGACCCTGGACATCGCCCGTGCGGGCCATCCGGACCCGGTGGTGATCAGCGCCGACGGCACCGCGGTGATCCGGCAGACGGCGGGCGGGCTGCCGCTCGGCATCGAGACGGACTCGGACTACCCCACCACCCGGGTGGTCCTGGAACCCGGCGAGACGATCATGCTGTGCACGGATGGCCTGATCGAGACCGGCGGACACGACATGGCCACCGGCTGGACCCGGCTGCGCCCGGTCCTGGAGGAGCCCACCGAGGATCTGGAGGGGATGGCCGACGCGCTCGTCCAGGCCGTGCACGGGCCGACCTCGCACTACACGACGGGACCGCTCGCGGACCGGCGCGAGGACGACATCGCAGTCCTGGTGCTGCGGCGCGAGATCGCCCCGGCCCGGGAGGCCCCGCCGCGCCGCAGCGTCCTGACCATCGCGCAGGCCGAACCCGAGCGGGTCTCGGTGGGGCGGCAGCTCGTACGGGAGCTGCTGCACGACTGGAGCGACCCGGAGCAGGTCGACTCGGCGGTCCTGATGGTCTCCGAGATGGCCACCAACGTGCTCGTCCACACGGACGGGGACGCGCTGATGGTGGCGGAGGTCGCCGGGGAGCGGGGGGAGCGGCGGCTGCGCGTCGAAGTGGCCGACGCCAGCGACGAGCTGCCGCACAAACGGCGGCCTGGCGAGATGGCGTCCAGCGGGCGGGGGCTGGTGCTGATGGAGATGCTGGCGGACGCGTGGGGGGTGGACCCGCGGGGGGAGGGGAAGTCGATCTGGTTCGAGCTGTACGAGTCGGACGAGCCGGGGGAGTCGGGGGAACCGGGGAAGTCGGCGGAGGCCTGATTCCGGAGGCCTACGGGGCGGCGGGGCCGCCGGACGGGCCGGGTTCGCCGCCCGACGGGCCGGAAGGCGGCCCCGAAGACGCCCCGTACCCCTTCCGCAGCTCCCCCAGCACGCCGAAGGCCGCCGCGCACAGAGGCACGGCCAGCAGCATGCCGAGCAGGCCCGCCACACTCGCTCCCGCCGTCAGCGCGACCATGATCACGGCTGGGTGCATCTGGACCGTACGGCTCTGGATCATCGGCTGGAGCACATGCCCCTCCAGCACCTGGACCGCGAGCACCACCCCCAGGGCCCACAGGGCGATCACG
The DNA here is from genome assembly GCF_031760065.1 of Streptomyces durocortorensis. Classification (NCBI taxonomy): domain Bacteria; kingdom Bacillati; phylum Actinomycetota; class Actinomycetes; order Kitasatosporales; family Streptomycetaceae; genus Streptomyces; species Streptomyces sp. C11-1. Next base: position 3,772,550 of record NZ_CP134500.1, on the reverse strand, counting down.
AACCCCCGGTCGGCCAGTGCGACGAGCACGGCGACCGCGCCGGAGATGAAGGCCCCGAGGTACGGGATGTACGCGCCGACGAAGACCAGCGCACCGAGCCCCACCGCCCCCGGTACGTCCAGGATCAGCAGGCCCACCGTGATGCACACGGCGTCGATGAGGGCGATGAACGTCGTACCGCGCATGAAGCCCTCGACGGCCTCGAAGGCCCGGCGCCCCATGGCCTCCACCAGGTCGCCGGTGCCGCGCGGGGCCACCGAGTGGGCGAGGTTCACGGCCCGGTCCGAGTCACGCAGGAAGAAGAAGGTCAGCAGCAGGGCCAGCACGCTGGTCGCCACCAGGGTCCCGACCAGGCTGAGACCGCTGAGCAGACCGCCCGCCGCGCTCGCCCCGAACTTCTCGACCAGGTTCTGCGCGTTGTCGGCGAGGCTGTCGACGTCCGTGGCGCCCGCGATGTCCAGGTGGTCGACGACCCACTGACCGGCGTCCTTCAGCGAGGCGACGATCTGGGCGCCGGAGTCGACAAGGGCGGTGACGACGATGTATCCGGCCCCGCCGACCACCGCCACGAGGGCCGCGCAGGTCAGGCCCGCGGCCAGGGACCGGTTGAGCCTGCGCGCGGTGAGCCGGCGGTGGACGGGACCGAGCAGCGCGGTCCCGAGAAGGGCGAGGAGTACCGGGGTGACCGCGGTCTTGAGGGCGACGACCAGCCAGACAGCGACGGCGGCGACGGCCACGACGAGCAGCACCACCCCGCACCAGGCTGCCGTGCGACGGGCGTCGTCGGGGAGGAGGGGCTTGGATGCGGGCACCCTCCCACCCGATCACGGGGGCGTCGGCGGGCCCGCCGACGCCCCCGTATGGGTGACAAGCCGTCACATGCCATGAAACGACGGAACCCTGACGGATACCCCGTCGCGGCATTCCACGTGCGGTGGAACGACTTCACCACGCCCCGCCCGAGCACATCCGTGCACACTGGCCCGCGTCCGGTCCACCTGCGGGCCGGCCGCCGGTCAGTCCGCTGTGGGCCGCCAGCCCCGGGCCGCCCGGACCGATGCCCGGGCGCCCCAGGCGGTGAGCACGATCGCGCCGCACAGCGCTGCCAGGGTCGTCGGCGCGAGAGAGGCCAGGGATATCACCGTGGGCCGGTCGATCTGGATGGGTGCGGCGAGCCAGACCGAGGTGAATGCGCCGATCCCCACCGCCAGCAGGGAGGGCAGCAGGAGCGACCACAAGGCCGTGGTCCCGAACACCGCCCGCCGCCCGGTGAGCACACCGAGGGGGGCCAGCTCACGCCCGTGCCGGACGAACTCCCCCATCGCTCCCAGCCCCGCCGCCAGGACGACGACGAACATGCCGGCAGCCGCCAGCAGCCGGATCCAGCGTGTGGCCGCCTCCAGACCTCCGACGGCGCTGAGATAGAAACCGCCGACCGACGTGACGTTCGCCGCCGCGCCCAGATGCTCGTACGCCAGTTGCTTCAGCTGCCCGATCGGCAGATCCTCGTGCGGCGCGGCGGTGTTGACGAGTACCAGGGTCACGGAGATGTCGTCAGTCGTGCGCCAGCCCGCCGTCGCGCCGCGTTGTGCGGAGACCGAAGCGGTGTCGTACGTGCTCCATGACACCAGCTCCCGCAGCCGCGCATCGGATCCCCCGCCGGGGATGGGCACAGGGGCGGACGTGCAGGGCACGTTCAGCGCCTTGAGCACATCACACGAGCCGATCAGCCGGGCGGTGCTCGTCACGGTGTCGTCATCGGTCGCCACGCGCAGCACCGCGGTCTCCACCCCGTCGGGAAGCGACTGCTCGAAGGCGGCCAGCCGCCTCGTGGAGTCCGGATGGTCCACGGTCAGCACGCTGCTGCCGATCCTGTCCAGAGTGGTCAGGGCACGGGCGGAGTTTTCGCCGAACACCCCACCCCACAACTGCGCCTGCGCCGCCAGTCCGATGGCCAGTGTCAGTGAGGCGACGAGGCGGACGGTGGCCTGCGGATGGGTGGCCAGGCGGCGGCCCGCGATGAGGCCCCCGCTCGATCCGACACGGCGTCCCCACCTGGCCAGCTGCCCTCCGAGTCCCCCACAGAGCATGCCCACCGCGGCTGGGAGCGTCGCGAAGACCAGGGCGGTGCCGAGGACGTAGAACGGCAGCTTCATGTCGTCGGCCATGAGCTCGGTGCCGCGCACCGTCACCAGCAGGACGGGCGCGAATGCGATCCCGGCGAACCGGTACAGCCTGCCGCGGCGTACGGTCGGCCGGGCCCCGCTCCGCTGCACGCCGTCGGCTCTCGGCTGCAGCAGCACCGCCGTCGCGAGCAGGGCGACCGGAGCGGCCAGCAGAGCGACGATCAACCCCGGTACGGCGGCAGTCGCGTCCGGGCGGTAGAGCCGGAAGTCGACGATGGGGAGAGGCACATCGGTCAGCAGTGCGGGGGCGAGGGCGAGCGCGGCCAAGAAGGTACCGGCGAGCACCGGCGCAGCGGCCTCACCGACAGTGAAACAGGCGCGCGCCCGCGCGCTGGCCCCCAGCACGGCCAGCAGGCGCGACCGCCGGTCGCGGGCCACCGCACCGACACGTACCGCCACGGTGATCAGGAGGACCACGGGCAGGAGCACCAGGCCGGCCAGGGCGCCGAAGAACTGTTCCGGGGGCGGCAGATTGGCGTCCTCACCGAACGGGGACGCGTCGGCCCCGCCGAAACCCACCGCCTGGAACGACTCGGCGTCGAGATCGTCCGCACCCCCGGCGGGGCGGGCGTACGCCAGTAGCTCTGCGGGGGCCTGCAGACCCTCTGTGCCGATCAGGCCGACGGACTTCCCGTACCGGTTGCCGATGCGCTCCGCAGTACCGGCACCGGCCTCCGCGAGCGCAGGCGAGAGAACGGCTTCCCCCGGTTCCGGCCAGCGGTTGAGGCCCGGAGGCAGCGGCGCGTCGGCCCGCAGAGGCACCAGCCAGACCACCTGGAAGGCGGTGGTTCCGACCATGTCCGTCACAGGCTGGGCTATCAGGTTCGCGTCGCGGGCCCCCGGCACCCAGTCGATGGCTCGCTCGTGGCTGCGCTGCGCACGGCCGTCGAACGAACTCTGCGCCAGCACGAGGACGCCCAGACCTACGGCGAGCAGAAAGGCAGCGACGGTCAGCAGCCAGCCGCGGATCCTGCCCGCCTCGGCCGCCCTCGCCGCGCCCCGACCGATCCGCAGCATCTGCGCCATCGCGCTCATGCCACCGCCTCGGTCAGCCGCCCGCCGACGAGGCGCACGGTCCTGTCCGCGCGTGCGGCCACCGCCGCGTCGTGCGTGACAACCAGCAGTCCGCAGCCGGTCTCCTTCGGAAGACCGAAAAGCAGATCCGAGACGGATTCCCGGTTCCGCTCGTCCAGAGCGCCGGTGGGCTCGTCAGCGAGCAGAAGCGACGGCTTGTTGATCAATGCCCGTGCCACGGCGGTCCGTTGGCGCTCGCCGCCGGACAGCTGGGAGGTAGCGACCGTATCGGCGGACACCCCAAGCCGCGCCAGCAGCGATGCCGCCTGCTCGAACGCCGCGGACCGGCGGGCACCGGACAGGAGAGCGGCCACCGCGACGTTCTCCACCGGAGTCAGCTCCGGCAGCAACTCGCCGAACTGGAAGATCGTGCCGATGTGAGCACGCCGGTGCCCGGCGAGCTTGCGCGGCCGCATCCTGGTGACGTCAGCGCCCGCCACCTTCACCCGCCCGGCTGTCGGCCGGTCGAGTCCCAGTAAGCACATCAGCAGCGTGCTCTTGCCGCTGCCGCTCGGACCGGTCACCGCGACGGACTCTCCGCTGCGCAAGGTGAGATCCACATCATCGAGCAGCGATCTCCCCGGCACTTCCACGCAAAGCCCTTCCACTTCGAGCATGGGTTCCTCGGAGGGGGAGACATCCGCCGACGCGGCGAACCCTTCGGCCAAAAAGCTTTGAGAGTCAGTCATTTATCCTCAAAGGGTGATCTGCGCGCCGGGGTGGAGGCGCCCGAACAGCCATCTCCACCCCGGACACCGGACAGGTTCATCCGGAAAGGCTATGCGTGATCGACACGTGGCACCGACCTGCGGAGAGAGCCGGGCGGCACGGTCGACCGCGCGACGGCCCGCGCTATCGCGACACCCAACCACTGCAGTCGTCCGGCCAGTTGTTCTTGTACTCGCAGGCCTTCACCGAATAGATGCGCGCGCCGGCACCGCTCTTCACGGTGCTGGCATAGCCGTTCTTGTTCCACTTGGTACGGACCGAACCGCCTTCGCCCGACCGCTTGTACTGGCCCTTGACCTTGGCGTCGTTGTCGTGAGTCTTGACGACCGCAATGCGCTTGCGGCTGTCGATGGTCTTGGCGGTGACTTCGTCGACCGAGGCCGAAATAGCGAAAGCCGGGGCGGCCGCGGTCAGCGCCATGACGGCAACACCCGACAGAGCGACCTTCTTCATGATCTTCATGGAACCCTTCGTCTCTTCCGGAACGTTGAGGACCTCGGCTCCGTGGCACGTACACCCGCGAAGCCCTTCACCTGAGCACTCGCGCCCAGCGCGGAGCGCGGAGGCCTCGGGTGCACACCATCTTCGGCGCGGCCCGGCCGACCAGGGCATCCACTACTGGACGACGGGCTTCCCTCCCCTCTGCCGAAAGAGGGGTTGACATAACGCCGCAGTCTCGCGATTGCGCCGATGCGGAGCGACCGGGTCGGTTGGCGGCGCCTTTACCACCAAGAGAACCGGCCATGGCGAAAATCCGCATCTGCTTCGTCCGGGAGGCGCACCGCGACAATGTCGCCCGCCCCCGTGCGCACAAGGCAACCCCACCCCCTTCACCGATCCTGTATGACCCGACAGAGTGCACTGTCAACAGCAAAAATCGCCATACTGAAGGGCCCGAAGGTAGTCAATGGATTCGATTCCGCACGTGCCATAGAATCGCAAAAGTTCCACGGGGGCTGACCTTCCTCACCGTGACGAAAGCTGCGAGCTACGGGGGTTCACATTTTTGTTCGCGTTGGAGTATTGGCCCCGGAGGACTTGGTCCGGGTCGGCATCCGCAATGTCCTGGAGGCGGAACACCAGTTGAGCGTCGTCGCCGACGGACACACCAATCGCGTGCTCGACGTGACAGATCGCGTGCCACTGGACGTCCTGGTGGCGAGCCCCGCTACCGAGTGCGATGCGTTGCGCTTACTCCGCACCATCAATCGGCGGCCGTTACCACCCCGCACCGTGGTCCTCGCCGACCGGGTCAGCAGACAGGGAGCCTGCGCGCTGCTCGGCGAGCGCGCGGCCGGGATACTCCGCCGCAGCACCGCACGCCATCACCTCCCCTGGGCGGTGCCTGCCGCGGCACAGGGCGGCCTCGCGCTGGAGCCCGCACTGGCGTCCTTGCTGGTCGACAGCTATCTACAGCCTCTGAGACGAGCCCAAACACAGTCAGATGCACGCACCTTGCTCGGCAGGCTCACCGTTCGTGAACGGGAAGTCCTCACCCTGCTCGCCGACGGCCACGCCGCTCCCGCGATCGCGGCCATGCTCTCCCTCGCCCCTGGCACCGTGAAGAGCTACTTGCGGAGCGTCTACGACAAGCTCGACGTGAGCAACCGGATCCAGGCCGTCCGAGTCCTCTGGTCTGCCGACGCCATCCCCTCTCCGGCTCCTGTGCCGAGCCGCGCCGTAGCGCAAACCGCTTAGTGGATAAGCCGGTTGCACGCGCCGTATTGCAGCCCGACTGCCCATGAGCAAGGGACGACAAGCCGACATGCGGCCCTGACCAGCCGCACCACACGGGACCACCCGGGGGGACACCTCACGTGCACATAGCCTTCCTGCTGCACAACGCCTATGCGACCGGCGGCACCACGCGGACGACCATGACTCTCGCCGAGACGCTCAGCAAGCACCACCGCGTGGAACTCGTGTCGGTCTTCCGGCACCGCAAGTCGCCCCGGTTCGGGCAGCCGTCCGGGGTTCCGCTGCGTGCGCTGGTGGACCGGCGCAAGAGTTCGCCGGACACTACACATCCCCTCGTTTCGCAGGCGGGGGAGGTGTTCCCCCAGGGGGACAGCCGCGCGCACCAGTACCACCGGCTCGCCGAGCAGCAGATCATCGCCTGGCTGCGGGAAACGAATGCCGACGTCATCGTGAGCACCAGGGCAGGACTCAACGTCCTGCTGGCCCGCTTCGGCCCCCGGAACGCCATCCTCGTCGGCCAGGAGCACCTGACCCATGACAGCCACCCCCACCGGCTGCGTACGGAACTCCAGCGCTGGTACGGCGGTCTCGACGCCCTCGTCACCATGACCGAAGCGGACGCGCACGACCACCGGCGCGGCCTGCGGCTGCCGCACATCCGGGTACTGGCCATCCCCAACAGCGTCCCCGAACCCGCCGTGCCACCGGCTGACGGGAACGCCAAGGTCGTCGTCGCGGCCGGCCGGCTGGCCCGCGTCAAGCGGTACGAGATGCTGGTCGACGCCTTCGCCGCGGCCGGTGCGGACTGCCCGGACTGGTCCCTGCGCATTTACGGGGACGGCGCGGAGCGCGCCCGGATCGCCGAACGGATAGCCCGTCATGGGCTGGAGGACCGGGCTTTCATGATGGGGGCGGTCACTCCGATCGAGCAGGAGTGGGTCAAGGGATCCATCGCCGCCGTGACCTCGGCCCACGAGTCGTTCGGCATGACGATCGTCGAGGCCATGCGCTGCGGCTTACCCGTGGTGAGCACCGACTGTCCGCATGGTCCCGGCGAGATCATCCGCCACGGGGTGGACGGTCTCCTCGTCCCCCGCGACAGCACCCGCGACATGGCCGAAGCGCTGCGGACGCTGATGGTGGATGCGGGACGGCGCAAGGAAATGGGCAGGGCGGCAGGGGCCGGTGCGGCGGAGCGCTTCGCACCGGAGGACATCGCCGACCGCTACGAGCGGTTGCTCCGCTCCCTGGCCGGGGAACGGTCCCGGCGGCCCGCTGCTTCGCAGCCGACCTCACCCGGATGGCGGGGGGTCGCCGTGCTCGCTGCCACGGCCCGGATCCTCGCGCGCGGTGCAGTCCGCCGCGGGCGCCGCATGGTGCGCCACACCGCATGAAGACCCTACGCGCAGCCGTTCCGGCACACAGGATGCTCTGGATCGTGTGCGGGGCGTTCTGTCTGGTGTCGGCTGCTCCGGTGCCGCTCACGCTCCCACTGGGCTGGGACGAGATCGTCTACGCCAGTCGTTTCACCCCCTATGGCCCCGCAACCCCGTTCAGTGCGCCGCGCACCTGGGGAGTCCCCCTGCTGCTGACCGGCACGCTGATGCCCACGCTGCGCCGCTGTGGCTGGCCGTGGCCGTCGCCGCGTCGGCTCCGTACCTCCTCTTCGTCCCTTGCGCAGCGGCACGATTCCTGCCCCGGTCTACGCACTGCTGGCGCTGCCTGCTGCCCTGGGGGTTCTCGCCGTCCTCCGCCGGATCCGTGGAAGCGGTTCGCGGCCGGCGGCTGCCGCGCTCGCGTTGGTGGTGCTCGGTTACGGGGGATACAGGCCGGGGGCGTTCACGCCCATGCGGGTATCCAGCAGCGTGCCCGGGGCGACTGGGACCGCATCGGCTCCGTACTGCGCGAGCACGGCGTGCGCCCGCCCGCCCGAGTACCTCCTGACGCGTGCCGGCCGGCCTTCGCAGCACCGCGGAGGCGGGTGTTCCGCCTCCGCGGTACCACGCGCGTCAGACTGACTCGGCCGGGACCGTCCCCAGTCGCCCCTTCTGGAAGTCCTCGAAGGCCTGCTTCAGCTCGGCCTGACTGTTCATCACGAAGGGGCCGTAGTGCGCCATCGGCTCCCGGATCGGGCGGCCGCCGAGGAGGACGACCTCCAGGTCCGGGGTGTGGCCGTCCTGCCGCTCCTCCGCACGGACGGTCAGCGAGCCGCCGGCGCCGAACACCGCGGTCTGGCCCATCGCGACGGGCCGGCGCTCCGCGCCCACCGTGCCGCGCCCGGCCAGGACGTACGCGAGCCCGTTGAAGTCCTCACGCCAGGGCAGGGTCACCTCGGCGCCCGGCCGGACGGTGGCGTGGATCATCGTGATCGGGGTGTGGGTGATGCCGGGCCCCTGGTGGCCGTCGAGCTCACCGGCGATGACCCGGAGCAGCGCGCCGCCGTCCGGGGAGGCGAGGAGCTGGACCTCACCGCCGCGGATGTCCTGGTAGCGGGGGTTCATCATCTTGTCGGCCTTGGGGAGGTTCACCCAGAGCTGGAGGCCGTGGAAGAGCCCTCCGGACATGACGAGCGACTCCGGCGGCGCCTCGATGTGCAACAGGCCCGAGCCCGCGGTCATCCACTGGGTGTCGCCGTTCTCGATGGTGCCGCCGCCACCGTTGGAATCCTGGTGGACGAAGGTCCCGTCGATCAGGTAGGTGACGGTCTCGAAGCCCCGGTGCGGGTGCCAGGGCGTGCCCTTCGGCTCGCCCGCGGCGTACTCCACCTCACCCATCTGGTCCATCATGATGAACGGGTCGAGGTGCCGGTAGTTGATCCCGGCGAACGCGCGGCGCACCGGGAAGCCCTCGCCCTCGAAGCCGCTGGGCGCGGTCGTGACGGCGAGCACGGGACGGGCCGCGGCGTCACCCGAAGCCGCCACCTTGGGCAGGGTCAGCGGGTTGTCGACGGTCACTGCGGGCATGGGAGCCACCTCCGGGCGAGTGTTCTGGAACCAATTTAGTTGAACAATGAACATCTCACAAGGCCTCGCGCATTCCCGGGCAGCGAAAAGGGCCCGCGCCACTCCTGGCACGGACCCTTGCCCGAACATCGAAACAGCAGGTCAGCGACCTGCCAGGCGGGACACCCCACCCATACGGGAGCGGACTGCCTACCCGTACATACGACGCATCGCGAAGTCGACCATCTGCTCCACGGCCTTGGCGTCGAAGACCATCCGGTGGTCACCCTCCATGTCCAGGACGAAGCCGTAGCCCGTCGGGAGCAGGTCGATCACCTCGGCCCCGGTGATCACGAAGTACTTGGAGTCCTTGCCCGCGTACAGCCGCAGCTCCTTGAGCGTGGTGAACATCGGGATCACCGGCTGCTGCGTGTTGTGCAGGGCGAGGAAGCCGGGGTTGTCACCGCGCGGGCAGTAGACCTTCGACGAGGCGAAGATCTGCTGGAAGTCCTCCGCGGAGAGGGAGCCGGTGGTGAAGGCCCGTACCGCGTCGGCCAGTGAGGGCGGTGAGGGTTCGGGATACAGCGGCTGCTCCGCGTAGCCGCCGCCCATCTGGCCCATCTGACCCATCTGCTGCTGAGCACCAGGGTTCTGGTCGTAGCCGTACATGCTGCAAAGAGTAATCGGACACATCTACGGCTTGAGGGGTTGCGCCTTATTACTGACGGGTAGCATCATCGTAGAGGTCAGCTGACACACCCACGTCTCTCTGTACCGAACGCCTGCCTGTCGCCCGACCCGCATCACTCCCCGGGGCGCTGTGCGCCACTGCTATTGATTACGGAGCCTTCCCATGGGGCACTACAAGTCGAATCTCCGCGACATCGAGTTCAACCTCTTCGAGGTCCTCGGGCGCGACAAGCTGTACGGCACCGGTCCGTTCGCGGAGATGGACGTCGACACCGCGAAGAGCATCCTGGAGGAGATCGCCCGCCTCGCGGAGAACGAGCTCGCCGACTCCTTCGCCGACGCCGACCGCAATCCGCCGGTCTTCGACCCGGAGACCAAGACGGCACCGGTCCCGGCGAGCTTCCAGAAGTCGTACCAGGCCTTCATGGACTCCGAGTACTGGCGCCTGGGCCTGCCCGAGGAGATCGGCGGCACCACCTCCCCGCGCTCCCTGATCTGGGGCTACGCGGAGCTGCTGCTCGGCTCGAACCCGGCCGTGTGGATGTACTCCTCCGGCCCGGCGTTCGCCGGCATCCTCTTCGAGGAGGGCAACGAGGAGCAGAAGAAGATCGCGGAGATCGCCGTCGAGAAGCAGTGGGGCTCGACGATGGTGCTGACCGAGCCGGACGCCGGTTCGGACGTCGGTGCCGGCCGGACGAAGGCCGTGCAGCAGGAGGACGGCTCCTGGCACATCGAGGGCGTGAAGCGCTTCATCACCTCGGGCGAGCACGACATGTCCGAGAACATCATCCACTACGTGCTGGCCCGCCCCGAGGGCGCGGGACCGGGCACCAAGGGCCTCTCGCTCTTCATGGTCCCGAAGTTCCACTTCGACTGGACCACCGGCGAGCTGGGCGAGCGCAACGGTGTGTACGCGACGAACGTCGAGCACAAGATGGGCCTCAAGGCCTCCAACACCTGCGAGATGACGTTCGGCGACCAGCACCCCGCCAAGGGCTGGCTGATCGGTGACAAGCACGACGGCATCCGCCAGATGTTCCGCATCATCGAGTTCGCCCGCATGATGGTCGGCACGAAGGCCATCGCCACACTCTCCACGGGCTACCTGAACGCGCTGGAGTACGCCAAGGAGCGCGTCCAGGGTCCGGACCTGGCGAACTTCATGGACAAGACCGCGCCCAAGGTCACCATCACGCACCACCCGGACGTGCGCCGCTCCCTCATGACGCAGAAGGCGTACGCCGAGGGCATGCGCTCCCTCGTGCTCTACACGGCCTCGGTCCAGGACGCGATCCAGGAGAAGGAGGCCGCGGGCGAGGACGCCAAGGCGCTGAACGGCCTCAACGACCTCCTGCTGCCGATCGTGAAGGGCTACGGCTCCGAGAAGTCCTACGAGCAGCTCGCGCAGTCGCTCCAGACCTTCGGCGGCTCCGGCTACCTCCAGGAGTACCCGGTCGAGCAGTACATCCGGGACGCCAAGATCGACACCCTCTACGAGGGCACCACGGCCATCCAGGGCCAGGACTTCTTCTTCCGGAAGATCGTCCGTGACCAGGGCGCCTCGCTCAACACGCTCTCCGAGGAGATCAAGAAGTTCCTCGCGAGCAACCACGGCAACGAGGAGCTGGCCCCGGCGCTGGACTCGCTCGCCAAGGCGGCCGTGGACCTGGAGGCGATCGTCGGCACGATGATCACCGACCTCACCGCGACCGGCGAGGACGTCAAGAACATCTACAAGGTCGGGCTCAACACGACCCGCCTGCTGATGGCCTCCGGCGATGTCGTCGTCGGCTACCTGCTGCTCAAGGGCGCGGCAGTGGCGGCGGAGAAGCTGCCGACCGCCGCCGCCAAGGACGTCGCCTTCTACCAGGGCAAGATCGCCGCCGCGAAGTTCTTCGCCGCGAACGTCCTGCCGGGCGTCTCGACCGAGCGCGCGCTCGCCGAGTCCGTCGACAACTCCCTGATGGAGCTGGACGAGGCCGCTTTCTAGGACCTCGCGCCTCATCAGTGCGTCAACCAGTGCCGCCATCCGGAATTCGTTCGGGTGGCGGCACTGTCGTATCAGCTGGGTACGCTGAGTGCACGGCCCAGAATCCCGTCCATGGGAGGAACCATGACCGCCGAGGCACTGCCCGAATCGCTGCACCGCCAGCCGGACGGCTCCAAGTGGCCGGTCCCGCCTGCGGACGGCTACACCGTGGACGATCTCTTCACGCTTGAGGACCTCCCGCCGCACACAGAGCTGATCGACGGGAGCCTGGTCTTCGTGAGTCCGCAGCGGAAGTTCCACACGCTGGCGATGTATCTGCTGGAGCAGGGGCTGCGGCAGCACGTGCCGAACGACCTGCGAGTGCGCCGCGAGATGGCCGTCGTGCTCAACAAGCGCAATGCCCCAGAGCCCGACCTCCTCGTGGTGACCGCCGAAGCGGACGGCGACCAGCGCACCACCCGCTACGAAGCCTCCGACGTCATCCTCGCCGTCGAGGTCGTCTCGCCCGACTCCGAGGACCGCGACCGGGACACCAAGCCGCACAAGTACGCGGCTGCGGGCATCCAGCACTTCTGGCTGGTCGAGATGACCGGCGAGAACGATCGCCCCATGGTCATCACCTACGAGCTCGACCCGGTCAACAAGAGCTACGTCTCCACCGGCGTCCACCACGACCGGCTCAAGCTCTCCGCCCCGTACGACATCGACATCGACCTGACCGCGATCGACGAGCTGTAGGCCACGGATCGGGCCACGGTCCTGGAGACCCACGGATCTCCCCGGTCACCGGATACCGGACCCCCAGTCCTCGCTACAGTGAGGAACATGAGTTCTCCCCTCCGGTTCGACCGTGCGCACACCGATGATCTGATGACCTTCTTGGCAGCCAGCCCGTCCCCGTACCACGCCGTCGCTAACTCCGCCGCCCGGCTGGAGGAGGCCGGGTTCCGGCAGGTCGAGGAGACCGCCGCCTGGGACGCGTCGGCGGGCGGGAAGTACGTGCTGCGCGGCGGGGCGATCGTCGCCTGGTACGTGCCGGAGGGCGCGAAGGCGCACACTCCGTTCCGGATCGCGGGGGCGCACACCGACTCCCCGAACCTGCGGGTGAAGCCGCTGCCCGACACCGGGGCGCACGGCTGGCGCCAGATCGCCGTCGAGGTCTACGGCGGCACGCTGCTGAACACCTGGCTCGACCGGGACCTGGGCCTGGCCGGGCGGATCTCACTGCGGGACGGCACCCACCGGCTGGTCAACATCGACCGGGCGCTGCTGCGGGTGCCGCAACTCGCCGTCCACCTGGACCGGTCGGCCAACACCGAGGGGCTCAAGCTCGACCGGCAGAAGCACATGCAGCCGATCTGGGGGCTCGGCGATGTGGAGGAGGGCGACCTCATCCGCTTCGTCGCCGAGGAGGCGGGCGTCGACGCCGAGGAGGTCACCGGCTGGGACCTGATGCCGCACGCCATCGAGCCGCCGTCCTACCTGGGCCGGGACCGGGAGCTGGTGGCCGGGCCCCGGATGGACAACCTCCTCTCGGTGCACGCCGCGACCGCCGCCCTGGCCGCCGTCGCCGGGCAGCCCGACGCCGAGATCCCGTACATCCCGGTGCTGGCGGCGTTCGACCACGAGGAGAACGGCTCCCAGTCCGACACCGGGGCGGAGGGGCCGCTGCTCGGATCGGTGCTGGAGCGCTCGGTGTTCGCGCGCGGCGGTACGTACGAGGACCGCGCCCGCGCCTTCGCCGGGACGGTCTGCCTCTCCTCCGACACCGGCCACGCCGTGCACCCCAACTACGCGGAGCGGCACGACCCGACGCACCACCCGGTCGCCAACGGCGGTCCGATCCTCAAGGTCAACGTCAACATGCGGTACGCCACCGACGGCAGCGGCCGCGCGGTGTTCGCCGCGGCCTGCGAGAAGGCGGGCGTGCCCTGGCAGAGCTTCGTCTCCAACAACGCGATGCCCTGCGGCACGACGATCGGTCCGATCACCGCGGCCCGGCACGGCATCCAGACCGTGGACATCGGCGTCGCGATCCTCTCCATGCACAGCGCGCGTGAGCTGTGCGGCGCGGACGACCCGTATCTGCTGGCGAACGCGCTCACGGCGTTCCTGGCGGGCTGACCCGCCGCCGCCCGACGGCCGAAAACCGGCGTCGACCAGGCATGACCGGCGCCGGGTCGCGGGCGGCCCCGATATTCTGGGGCGGATCCCCGCGCCCCCGGCGCGGGCGCACCCCCGGAAGGAAAGCCGCTCGTGGAGTTCCGGCTGCTCGGCACGGTCTCTGTCGAAACGCACGCCGGGCCGCTGCCGCTCGGGCCCGCCAAACGGCGCAGCCTGCTGGCCGCGCTTCTGATGTCGGCCAACACCCCTGTATCCATCGGCAGGCTGACGGACTCCCTCTGGGACGACGAGCCCCCACGGCATGCCCGCAGCGTCATCCAGGGGCACGTCTCCCGGCTTCGCGCGCTGCTGGCGGGCGCGGAGGCATACGGGGTCGAGCTCGTCACGCTCGACGACGCGTATGTCCTGCGGATGCCGGAAACCCTGCTGGACTCCCAGCGGTTCGAGGAGCTGCTGCTGCTGGCTCGGGAGCAGCGTTCCCCCACCGACACGGTCCTGATGCTCAAGGAAGCCCTCTCCCTGTGGCAGGGCCCGGCGCTCGGCGGAGCTCTCGCCGGGCCGCTGCTGAGAGCGGCCGCGCACTCGCTGGAGGAGTCCCGGCTGACGGCACTGGAGCATCTGGCCCGTGCGTACGGGGCCTTGGGCGAGCACCACCACGCGGCGGCCCTGCTGGCGGCGGAGACGACGGCCCACCCGCTGCGGGAGTCGCTGGCCGCGGCGCTGATGCTGGCTCTGTACCGGTCCGGGCGCCAGTCGGAGGCGCTGGACCGCTTCCACCACACGCGACGGCTGCTCGCGGACGAGCTGGGCATCGACCCGGGCCAGGAACTCGCCGACGCGTACGCGCTGATCCTGCGCGGGACGCCCGAGCGCGCGGCCACGGACGCCGTGTCCGAGGTGGACGGTGGGGCCGGGACGGACGATGTGCTGGAGGCGAACGGTGCGGCCGGGGCTGACCGTGTGCTCAGGCACGGAAGCGTCCCCGCACCCCGGCCCACGCCCGTGCTCGGGGACGAATCCACGCCCCGGTTCCCGCCCGAGCGCCCGAGCGGTCCCGCACCCGCGCCCGGAGGCGGGGACGGCCCCGGGCCACGGCTCGTGCCGACGACCGTGCCGGTGCCCATGGGCGGCCCCGGACCCGAGGCATCCGCCCCCGCCGACCTCCTGCCCCGGGCCCCCCGCGGCTTCCACGGGCGCGGGCCCGAACTGGCCGCGCTCACCCGGGCGGCAGCGGGCGAGGGGCCCGTCTGCCTGGTCACCGGGCCCGCCGGGGTGGGCAAGACCACGCTGGCCCTCCAATGGGCGCACCGCGGCCCCGATCTCTTCCCGGACGGACGGCTCTTCGCCGATCTGCGCGGGTTCAGCGAGCCCGGGGAGACCGGGGAAGCCGCGCACATCGACGTACTGCGGGAGTTCCTCCTCGCGCTCGGTGTCGCACCCCGCCGCGTTCCGGAGTCCGTCCCGGCGGCCGCCGCGCTCTTCCGGTCGCTGACGAACCGGCGCAGACTGCTGGTGATCCTCGACAACGCCCGCGACTCCGCCACCGTAAGGCCGCTGCTCCCAGGCGGCAGCGGCTGCGTCACGCTGGTCACCAGCCGCCATCGGCTGGAGGGGCTGATCGCGTCGGACGCCGCCCGGCCCGTCCCGGTCGACACTCTCGAACCCCACGACGGGACGGCCCTGCTCGCCGGTGTGCTCGGCGAGGAACGGGTCCGCGCCGAACCGGTGGCGGCCCGCCGGCTCGCCGAGCTCTGCGGCGGACTGCCGCTCGCCCTGCGCGTCACCGCCGCCCGGCTGGCCGGACGCCCGCGCTGGACGCTCGCCGCGATGGCCGACGAACTGGCCGACGAACACGGCCGGCTGGCCTGCCTCGACGTGGATGACACCGGGGTCGCGGCCGCCCTGCGGCTGACCGTCCAGCACCTGCCGCCCGACGCGGTCCACCAGTTCGCCCGGCTCGGTCACCATCCCGGCTCCCGCTTCGACCCGTACGCGGCCGCCGCACTGGCGGGGACGGACCCGGTCACCGCCGCCGCCGCGCTGGAGCGGCTGGCCGCGGCCCACCTCGTCGCCGAGACCGCCCCCGGGCGCTGGGTGCTGCACGACCTGGTGCGCCTGTACGCGCGCGGCCTCGCCCCGGCCGCCGGGCCCGAGGCCCTGGCAGACGTCCTCGACCACTACATCGCCACCGCCCTGGCCGCCGCCGACACCGCGGAGCCCGGCGGTGAGCCCTGCTTCGTCCTGCCGGACGACTACCGCCGGCCCACCTCCGTACGGGACTTCGCCGACCGTACGGAGGCGATGCGCTGGCTGGCCGCCGAACGCGACGACCTGGCGCTGGCCGCGGCCGCCGCCCGGGACGCCGGTCTCCACGACCGGGCCTGGCGGATCATCCTGCTCCAGTGGCCGCAGGTGGTGTGGCGGGTACGGGACAGCTGGGCCCCGCTGCTGGAGCTGGCGCTGGACTCGGCGCGCGCGGGCAAGGACACGTACGCCGAATCCCGGGTACTCACCCTGCTCGGCTGGGTGCTGACGGAGGAGGGCCGGACCGCCGAGGCCTCAGCCCTGCTGGAGCGCTCGCCACTGCTCGCCCGCGAGGCCGACGACCCGCTGGGCGAGGCGACCGCGCTGATCAACCTGGCAGTCGTCCAGGCCGAACTGGGCGATCTGGACACGGCACAGGAGGGGTGCCTACGGGCCGTCGAGCTGGCCCGTACGGAGGCGGACCGGCACACCGAGATGCTCGGCCTCCAGCACCTCGCCCGGATGCGGCTCACCGCAGGCCGCCCCGAGGAGGCCCTCGTGTCCGCCCGGACGGCTCTCGACCTGGGCCCCGAGCACGAGGAGGTGGCCCGCCGGACCCTGCTGCTGGCCATCAGCGGCGAGGCGCGCCTCGCGCTCGGCGAGGAGGACGAGGGCATACGGCTGCTGGACCTGGCGGCGGAGGAGGCGGAACGCGCCGGCTACGACGAGGGGGCCGTACGGGCACTGGCGGCGCTGCTGCGCGTGACGGCGCGGACGGACTACCGGCGACGGCACGAACAGGCGCTCAGGCGGCTCTCCGACGAGGGATGAGCGGCGCCCGCGCCCGGGCCGGACGGGGCCCCGGGCCCGGGGCCGAACGAGGCGCGGCAAGGCGGACCGCACGGCGCACGGACGCGTATGTCAGCCGAAGTCCGGGACTCGTCGCACAGGGACGTGAAGCGGACCGCACAGCACTCGGCCCCGTACGTCAGCCATACGTCAGCGGCGCGACAGCGATACGTGAGCGGGGGCGGGCAGAGTCATTCCCGTCAGCAACCCGGGGCAGTCGTCTTGACCAGGCGTCGCCTCACCATCACTTCCGGGGGAGTCTCCGTGCGCAACCACCGCAACCGCAGCACCGTTCTGGCCGCCGCGGCCACCGCCGTCCTGGCCCTCGCCCTCACCGCCTGCGGCGGGGACGGCACCGGCACCAAGTCCGCCGGTCCGGCCGGCAGTGGCTCCGTGACGGTCGCCGCACAGACCCCCGAGTCCGGGAAGGCCGCGGACGACGCCGAGGAGACCGGCACGACGGGGTCCGTCGAAGCGGGCACCGGCACCGAACAGGCCGCCAGCACGGCCAGGAACTCCGGCACGGCAAGCACCACCGGCTCCACCGTCGGCACTTCCCAGGCCTCCGCCCCCCTCTGCACCGCGCAGGGCCTGAAGATCACCGCCGAGCGGCAGGACGGCCCGCCCTACACCCACCTCACGCTGACCGCGAAGAACACCTCCGGCGCCGGCTGCGAGATGAAGGAGTACCCGCACATCCACTTCCTGGACAACGCTCGCGGCATCGTCCCGCCCGTAGCCAAGAGCAGGCCGGAGGCCCCGGTGATCCTGGAGCCGGGTCAGTCCGCCTATGCCGCGGTGCGCATGTCCGAGGGCGGCCGGAAGGAGAGCACCGAGACGGTGAAGGAGTTCACGGTGACGCTGAAGGCCAACGGCGGCGGGATGGCGGTCGTGAAGTCTCCCGCCCCCGAAGGCCTCGCCGTCAACCCGCAGAAGTGGGCCACCGGTTACTGGACCACCGAGCTGCGCAACGGCGCCGACGAGTTCTGAGCCGTCGGAGCCGTCGGAGCCGTCAAGCGATCCGCCGTCAGGCAGGGCTGTCCATCCCTGCCAGGACCAGCGCCAGCCGGGCGGTGCCGTCGGCGGTGACGCGCACCGGAACGCCCCAGTCCTGCTGGTGGACATGGCAGGCCGGGTACCCGTTGGCCGGGTCGTCGTCGCAGGACGCCGCCATCGCGGAGACGTGCAGGACGCCCTCGGTGACCTCGTCCGCGAGGACCAGGTCACGCCCCAGGTCGGTGCCCGCGCCGACCCCGTCCGCCAGCAGCTCGGGCGGGGTCGCGGAGACCAGCAGCCGGGTCGAGGGCCCGTAGCGGGTGTCCAGCTTCTGACCGGCGGGCGCCTGGAAGACCACATCGAGACGGAGGGTTCCCGGGGCGATCTCGGTGGCCGCCCGCTGGGTGCGGTGCGCCTGTTCGGCGACCCGGACCGCCTCCTCGGGCAGGCGGAGCCGGGTCAGCCGGTGGCGGGCGGACTCGACGACGACCAGGTCGCCGTCGACCAGCAACGCGTCGCTGGGCTCGCGGACATCGGTGGCGAGGGTGGTGACCTCGCCTGAGGCCGGGTCGTAGCGGCGCAGCGCGTGGTTGTACGTGTCGCTGATCGCGACGGACCCGTCGGGCAGCGCGGTCACGCCGAGCGGATGTTGCAGGAGCGCTTGGCCGGCGGCCCCGTCGCGGTGGCCGAAGTCGAAGAGCCCGGTGCCGACGGCCGTGTGGACGTTCCCGTCGCGGTCGACGTACCGCAGCGCGGAGGTCTCCGAGTCGGCGACCCAGAGCCGCTCGCCGTCGGCGGAGACGGCCAGCCCGGACGGCTGGGCGAACCAGGCCTCGGCGGCCGGTCCGTCGACCAGCCCTTCGTTGGTGGTCCCGGCGGCGACACGCACGGTCCGGCCCTCGGGGTCGTACGTCCACAGTTGGTGCACGCCCGCCATGGCGATCCACAGCCGGTCGCCGAACCAGGCGATGTCCCACGGCGAGGAGAGGTCCACCTCGCGCGCCGGACCGCTGGTCGGATTCCCCTGCCACCACTGCCGGCCGGTCCCGGCGAGGGTGGTGGTCACTCCGGTCGTGAGGTCGAGGGCCCGGATCGCGTGGTTGACGGTGTCCGCGACGGCGATGCGCCCGTCGGGGAGGGCAGCGAGCCCCTGCGGTTCGCTGAACCGGGCCTCGTCCGGGCCTCCGTCGCCGAGACCGCGCTCGCCCGTCCCGAAGTGCCGCCGTACGGTCTCGCCGTCGGCGTCCAGCTCGACCAGACGGTGCCGGGTGGTGTCGGAGACGAGGAAGCCCCCGTCGGGCAGGAGCAGCGCCTTGCCCGGGAAGCGCAGATGCGTGGCGACGGGCTCGGGCGCGACGTAGGGGCCGTCGCCGCGGCGGAGCGTGCCCTTGGCGGCGTGCTCGGCCTCCAGCTCCGCAACGAGCTTCTCGATGGCGTGGGCGTGCCCCTCGCCCGCGTGCTGGGCGACGACATAGCCCTCGGGGTCGATGACGACGAGCGTCGGCCAGGCCCGTACGGCGTACTGCTTCCAGGTGGCCAGCTCGGGATCGTCGAGGACAGGATGGTGGACCTCATAGCGCTCCACGGCGTCCACGACGGCCTGGTGCTCGGCCTCATGGACGAACTTCGGCGAGTGGACGCCGATGATCACCACGGTGTCGCGGTGCTTCTCCTCCAGCTCGCGCAGCTCGTCCAGGACGTGCAGACAGTTCACACAGCAGAACGTCCAGAAGTCGAGAATGACGATGCGCCCTCGCAGGTCAGCGAGGGTGTACTGCCGGTCGCCTGTATTCAGCCAGCCGCCCTTGCCGATGAGTTCGGGGGCGCGGACGCGTGCACGTGTTGCCATGTCACCAGTCAACACCGTGGCCGCCTGCGCGCATTCCGCCGGGCCCCGGGGGAACCTGTGTCGCATGAGACTTGTTGTGCGGGAGCGGCTGTTCGCCATCGGTGACGACTACTGGATCGAGGACACCGAGGGCCGCAAGGTGTTCCTGGTCGACGGCAAGGCGATGCGGCTGCGCGACACCTTCGAGCTCAAGGACGCCGACGGCCGGGTCCTGATCGAGCTGCGCCAGAAGCTGATCAGCCTGCGCGACACGATGCTCATCGAGCGCGGCGGCGAGGAGCTGGCCAAGGTCAAGCGCAAGCGGCTGTCCCTGCTCCGCAACCACTACCGCGTGACGCTGGTGGACGGCACGGAGCTGGACGTCAGCGGCAAGATCCTGGACCGAGAGTTCGCCATCGAGTACGACGGCGAACTGCTGGCCCAGATCTCGCGCCGCTGGCTGACGATCCGGGACACGTACGGCATCGACGTCGTCCGCGACGACGCCGACACCGCGCTGCTCATCGGAGTGGCGATGTGCGTGATCGTGCTGGCGGACAAGGAGACCGAGGGCTGACACCGTTCCCGCGCACGGGGGTCGTTGTTTCACGTGAAACAACGACCCCCGTGACACAGCGAGAAGCTCAGAGGCGCGGCGGCGTCAGCCCCAGGCGGCGGTCCTTCAGGGCCGGGAACTGTTCCCGGGTCGTGTGGACCTTCGACGGGTCGAACTCGACGGTGAGGATCTCCTCGTCCGGTCCGGCCTCGGCCAGCACCTCGCCCCAGGGGTCGACGACGATGCTGTGCCCGGCCTGCGGGACGTCCGCGTGGGTGCCCGCCGTGCCGAGGGCGAGGACGTACGCCTGGTTCTCCACTGCGCGGGCCTGGGCCAGGAGCGTCCAGTGGGCGCGGCGGCGCTCGGGCCAGCCCGCCGCCACGACGAGCGTCTCGGCGCCCGCGTCGACGAGCCCGCGGAACTGTTCCGGGAAGCGGAGGTCGTAGCAGGTGGCGAGGCCCAGGGTCGTCTGCGGCAGGGTGACGGTCACCAGTTCCTCACCCGCGCCCATCATGACCGCCTCGCCCTGGTCGAAGCCGAAGCGGTGAATCTTGCGGTACACCGCCGAGCGCTCTCCCTGGGGGGAGAAGACGAGGCTGGTGTTGTAGAGCGTGCCGTCCTCGGCGCGCTCGACGAACGAACCGGCGTGCAGCCAGACGCCCGCCTCGGCGGCCGCTTTCGCCATCACGTCGTGGGTGGGGCCCTGAAGGGGTTCGGCCTCCTCGGCGAAGGCCTGGTAGGCGAAGGCGCCGACCGGCCACAGCTCGGGGAGGACCACCAGGTCGACTCCCCGCTGGGCGGTGACCAGAGAGGCCACCCGCTCCCGGCGGGAATTGACCGATTCCTCCAGGTCTACTGCGATCTGGATGAGGGAGGCGCGCACACTACCACCGTCCTGGCATTCGAGCCGTCAACACAGGCCTACGATCGTCACACGAAAGCACTGCCGGGGTGCCTGCTCGCAGCGTAACTTAGCCACCGAACCTCCCACGCAGCCCGCCGACAGCGCCGTCAGTGCCCGCCCACCCGCCAGCACTCCTGCTCTCCAGCCCATGCACCGCAGAACCGCACGAGGGGTCCCGTGACCGTCCATCCCAGCCTCCAGAACTACGCAGACGCCGCGACCCACTCCATCGAGGCGATAGCCGAGCTGGTGGCGCCCCTCGCCGAGAGCGAGTGGAACCGCCGTACGCCCTGCCCGGGATGGTCGGTGCGCGACATCGTGTCGCACGTCATCGGCATGGAGTGCGAGATGCTCGGCGATCCCCGCCCGATCCACACCCTGCCGCGCGACCTCTACCACGTGCAGAGCGACTTCGCCCGCTACATGGAGATGCAGGTCGACGTCCGGCGTCACCACACCGCCCCGGAGATGACCTCCGAGCTGGAGTACGTCCTCATCCGCCGGGCCCGGCAGCTCCGCAACGAGTCGCGCACCCCCGAGACCATGGTGCGCGCCCCGCTCGGCGCCGAGCAGACCCTCGAAGTGGCGCTGCACATGCGGGCCTTCGACGTCTGGGTGCACGAGCAGGACCTGCGCACGACGCTCGGGCAGCCGGGCAACCTCGACTCCCCCGGCGCGCTGATCGCCCGGGACACCCTGCTCCTCGGGCTGCCGAAGGTGGTCGCCAAGAACGCGGGCGCCCCCGCCAATTCGGCGGTCGTCTTCGATGTGCACGGTCCGGTGGAGTTCCTGCGGACGGTACGCGTCGACGCCGAGGGCCGCGGTTCGATAGACGGCGCGCCGTCGCTCGGCCCCGCCGCGACGCTGTCGCTCGACTGGGAGACGTACGTCCGCCTCGCCTGCGGCCGGGTCCGTCCCGCGGCCGTCGCCGACCGGATCAAGATCGAGGGCGATCAGGAGCTGGCCGCCGCGATCCTGGACAACTTCGCCGTCACGCCGTAGCCGCCCGGGGGCCGTGCCCGCGTATCGGGAGGGGCTACGCGGGCACGTGCACGGCCTCGACACGGCTGACCACATGGTGGTCGCGTTCCCGCAGCGCCGTACGTCGGCGCAGCCGCAGGATCTGGGTGACGCCGAGCGCCTCCAGGACGAAGACGGAGGCGAACGCGACGCGGTAGTTGTCGCCCGTCGCGTCCAGCAGCACCCCGACGGCGAACAGCGTGGTCATCGAGGCGATGAAGCCACCCATGTTGACGATCCCCGAAGCCGTGCCCTGGCGCTCGGGCGGATTGGCCGGCCGGGCGAAGTCGAAGCCGATCATCGAGGCGGGCCCGCAGGCGCCGAGGACCAGGCACAGCACGACCAGCAGCCACATGGGCGTGTGCTCGGCCGGGTAGAAGATCGCTGAGGCCCAGAGCAGGGCCGTCGTCGCCACCGTGCCCAACGCGATCGGGGCCCGGGCCTCGTGGTGCCGGGCGACGATCTGCCCGTAGACGAGCCCCACCACCATGTTGGACAGCACGACCAGCGTGAGCAGCGTGCCCGCCGTTCCCCGGCTCAGTTCCTGCGCCTCGACGAGGAACGGCATCCCCCACAGCAGCAGGAACACCATCGCCGGGAACTGGGTGGTGAAGTGCACCCACATTCCGAGCCGCGTGCCGGGCTCCCGCCAGGCGGCGGCGATCTGCCTGCGTACGTACGAGGCGCCCGCGTGCTCGGCGGGCGGCGGCTCGTGGCCCTCGGGGTGGTCCTTGAGGAACAGCAGAAGCAGCACCAGCACCACGACGCCTGCCAGCGAGCTCCCGACGAAGGTCGTGGTCCACCCGTAGCTGTGCAGGGCCCGCGCGATGAACAGCGTCGAGACGAGGTTGCCCGCCATCCCGAACAGCGCGGCGACCTGGCCGATCAGCGGCCCGCGCCGGGCCGGGAACCAGCGGCTGCCGAGCCTCAGCACGCTGATGAACGTCATCGCGTCCCCGCAGCCGAGCAGGGCGCGGGCGGCCAGCGCCATCCCGTACGAGGGGGCGAGCGCGAAGCCCAGCTGGCCGACGGTGAACAGGACGGCCCCGATGGTGAGGACCTTCTTGGTGCCGAGCCGGTCGACCATCAGCCCGACGGGTATCTGCATGCCCGCGTAGACGAGGAGCTGGAGGATGGAGAAGGTGGAGAGCGCGGAGGCGTTGACGTCGAACCGGTCGGCGGCGTCGAGTCC
Organism: Streptomyces durocortorensis; assembly: GCF_031760065.1. Taxonomy (NCBI): domain Bacteria; kingdom Bacillati; phylum Actinomycetota; class Actinomycetes; order Kitasatosporales; family Streptomycetaceae; genus Streptomyces; species Streptomyces sp. C11-1. The sequence continues at coordinate 3,749,528 of NZ_CP134500.1, read as the reverse complement.
GGCGACGCCCAGGCTCGTACGGAAGATGATGGCGACGAAGTAGACGGCGACGCCGATGCCCCAGACCCAGGCGGCGCGCCGCCCCCCGGGTGGATCGCCGGGCAGGGAGAGCGTGGGGGCGGCCGAACTCACCGGTCCTCACCCCGGACCAGCACCCGCACCCGGCCGACGTGGCGCCGCACGACCTGCGCGGCCCCCTCGGCGTCCCCGGCCCGGATCGCCGACAGCAGCTCGCCGTGCTCGGTGATGTTGGCCTCGATCCGGTCGGGGTGGGCCTCCATCACCGCGACGCCCATCCGCAGCTGACGGTCGCGCAGCTGGTCGTAGAGGCGCGAGAGGATCTCGTTGCCCGCGTGTCCCACGATCTCGGCGTGGAAGCACCGGTCCTTGACGGCCACGGCCGCCAGATCGCCGTCCTCCGCCAACTCCCGCTGCTCCTCCAGGAGCTGTTCGAGCCGGGCGATCAACTGCGGCGACGCGGGCACGGCCTTGCGCGCCGCGAACTCCTCGACCAGCAGCCGGGTCTCCACAACGTCCTTGATCTCCTGGGCGGAGACGGCCAGTACGAGGGCGCCCTTCTTCGGGTAGAGCTTGATCAGCCCCTCGACCTCCAGCCGCAGCAGCGCCTCCCGCACGGGCGTCCGGGACACCCCGACCGCGTCCGCGAGATCCCCCTCGGTGAGCAGCGTCCCGCCCTCGTAGCGACGGTCCAGGACCGCTTCCTTGATGTGCGTGTAGACGCGTTCGGCGGCGGGCGGGCGCTTGAGGGAGGAGGGCGTCGGCTGTACGGAGGCGGAGGTCGCGGCGAGCATGCGCACAGCATAGATACAACATGCACGCATGCGAGGGCCTCGTCCGGATTCTGGACCGGGGTGCGGCCGATCACCAAGAACCAATAGTTCATCATCTCCTGAATTCAGGATCTCCTGTACTGTCGCTCCATGCTGACTGTCGCCTCCGACATCGAGGTGCTCGCGCGGTTCGGCCGTGCGCTCGCCGACCCGATCCGCTGCCGCCTGCTGCTCGCTCTCCGCGAGGCCCCCGCGTACCCCTCCGACCTCGCCGATGCCCTGGGCATCTCGCGCACCCGGCTCTCCAACCACCTGGCCTGCCTGCGCGACTGCGGGCTGGTCGTCACCGTGCCCGACGGCCGCCGCACGCGCTACGAGCTGGCCGACGAACGCCTTGGCAGCGCACTGGACGACCTGCGCGCCGCCGTGGTGGCCGTCGAGACGGACCGCGTCACCTGCACGGACGCGGAGACCAAGGGCTGCTGCTGATGACCGCCCTGCCGCCGGGTCCCACCCCGGCCCGGCGGGACGCGCTCGCCCGCCGGATACGCCTGCTGGTAGCGGCCACCATCGTCTACAACGTGATCGAGGCGGTCGTCGCCCTCACCGCCGGAACGATCGCCTCCTCCACCGCACTGATCGGCTTCGGCCTGGACTCCGTCATCGAGGTCTCCTCGGCCGCCGCGGTCGCCTGGCAGTTCTCAGCCCGCGAGCACGCGGTCCGCGAGGCCCGGGAGCGCACCGCCCTGCGGATCATCGCCCTGTCGTTCTTCACGCTCGCCGCGTACGTCGCCGCCGACGCGGTCCGGGCACTGACGGGGAGCAGCGAAGCCGAACGCTCCCTCATCGGCATCGGCGTCGCTGCGCTGTCGCTCGCGATCATGCCGTTCCTGTCCGCCGCTCAGCGCAGGGCGGGACGCGCACTCGGGTCCGCCTCCGCCGTCGCGGACTCGAAGCAGACCCTCCTGTGCACGTACCTCTCCGCCGTTCTGCTCGTCGGCCTGGTCCTCAACGCCGCGCTCGGCTGGTCCTGGGCCGACCCCGTCGCAGCCCTCGCCATCGCCGTCATCGCGGTCAAGGAGGGCCGCGGTGCCTGGCGGGGCAAGGCCTGCTGCGCCCCTGCCACACCTCCGCCGGGAGTCAGGTCAAGCCTGCGCAAATTCACCCGTTAGGGATGCATCCATTGCGCCGCGCCAACCGTCTCATTGGCCGAGCGGCACCCTTATGTGGCCGCATATCAGGGGCATTTGGAGCGTTCAGTTGAAAATCGACATCAAGCGCATCAACCGCGTCACCGTCACGAGCACCGTGACCCTCACCGCGGGTGCGGTGCTCGCGAGCGGCGCCTTCGCCTCGACGGCACACGCCGCCACGCCGCCGCCGGCTCCGAAGATCGTCGCCAAGGGCGGCTTCGTGATGAACGACGGCACCGGCAAGACCCTCTTCACCAAGTCCGCGGACACCCGCCGGGCCACTGGCTCCACCACCAAGATCATGACCGCTCTGGTGGTGCTCCAGCAGAAGAAAGTGAACCTGAAGTCGAAGGTCACGATCCAGAAGGCCTACAGCGACTACATCGTCTCCAAGAACGCCTCCTCCGCGCGGCTGATCGTCGGCGACAAGGTCACCGTGGGCCAGCTCCTCTACGGCCTGATGCTCCCCTCCGGCTGCGACGCCGCGTATGCCCTGGCGGACAAGTTCGGCACCGGCAAGACCCGTGCGGCCCGCGTGAAGTCCTTCATCGGCAAGATGAACGCCACGGCGAAGAGCCTCAAGCTGAAGAACACCCACTTCGACTCGTTCGACGGCATAGGGGGTGGCAAGAACTACTCGACCCCCCGCGACCTGACGAAGATCGCCAGCAAGGCGATGAAGAACTCCACCTTCCGCACCATCGTCAAGACGAAGTCGACGAAGCAGAAGGTGACCACGAAGAACGGCGGCTACCGCTACATGTCGTGGAGCAACACCAACAAGATGCTCAGCAGTTACAGCGGCGCGACCGGCGTCAAGACCGGCTCCGGCCCGACCTCCAAGTACTGCCTGGTCTTCGCGGCGACGCGCAAGGGCAAGACGGTCATCGGCACGGTGCTCACGTCGTCCTCCGAGGCGAACCGCACCGCCGACGCGAAGAAGCTCATGGACTACGGGTTCAAGAAGTAACCCGCCTCGCCCGCGCGTACGAGCGAGGGGCCCGGCCCGCACGGTGTCCGCGGCCGGGCCCCTTCGCCGTACCGCCGGGCCCCTTTCGCCGTACCTACGGCCTACGGCTGCTGCCGGTGCAGACCGGCCGTGAAGGCGCCCCACGCGGCGGGCGCGACGGTGAGGACGGGGCCGTCGGGGCGCTTGGAGTCGCGGACGGCGACGGTCGGGGGGATGTTGCGGGCCACCTCGACGCACTCGCCATTGCCACTGCTGTAGCTGGACTTGACGAACTCGAAGTGGGACACAGCTACAACTCCTTGCGAATACGCCCTATGAGAGCGATGGAATCGCGGGGAGCGAGCCCGCTTCTGGCGATGCGCCCGAATGTGACGTTGTGGCGGTCGGCATCCGTCTCACTCTCCAGCCACAGGGTAGACGACGTCGTGTCCATGTAGACCACGTCCATCGCACCGGGTTCAGCAAACGAGACAATGCTGAAAGCGCTGGTCATGCCAGGGTGCGAGCCCGCGAGAAAGGGGACAACCTGCACGGTGACATTTGGCTCGGCAGCAGCCTCTGCCAGACGGGCCAGCTGAGCCCGCATCACCTCGCGGCCGCCGACAAGTTGTCGCAGGGCTCCCTCTCCGACGATCGCCCACAGCGCGAGGGGGTTGCTGTCCGTGAGGCGCGCCTGCCGCGCGATCTTCGCTTCGACGAAGCGCTCGATCTCGTCCGGGTCGCCCCAGTCCGCGTTCCCGACTGCGAGCGCCCTGGCGTAGTCCGGGGTCTGGAGCAGCCCCGGCACGAAAGCCCCCTGCCAGGTCCGGACCCCTGTTGCGATGTCTTCGAGCGCGACGTACTCGACGAGGGAACGCAGCTCCGGGTACTGGTTCCACCAGCCCTTCGCCTTACGGCGCTCCCGGTCCACCCGGGCAACCTCCAGTAGCCGCCCGACGGACTTCGCGTCCTCCAGACCGTAGAACTCGCAGAGCGTTCGGATGTCCGGGTCCCTCATCGGAACCCACCCTCGCTCCATCTTCACGATCTTCGAGTTGGTCGCGCTGATGACCTGGGCAGCCTGCTGCTGCGTCTTGCCGGACGCATCGCGCAGACGCAGCAGCTCGCTACCGAGCCTGCGGCCCAGGACAGTTGACGACCGGTTGCCTTGCGGAGTCGCTCGATTCACCGCCTCAGTGTCCCGCTTTCCGGGACGGTACGTCGACCGCCGTCACTCGATGGGGACAAGTGTCCCCGTTTCACTTGCCCCCACCATTGGAGGTGGCTACTTTCAGTACTCCGCCGCTCGCACAGCGGAGCCATTCGGCGGAAGCGCACCGCCCTGCCCACCGCGGCCGGCGGCAGAGCCACCGCCCACCTCACCCCCGGAGGCACGCGACCATGACCGCAGCCCAGGAGATCTCAGCCCCCGCCCCCGAGCCCGTCCTCCGCGAGGACCGCGTCGACTACACGCCCACCGCGCACAGCGTCGCCCTCAGCCGGCACCGCACCGCTCGGCTCGTCCTCCAGTGGGGTCACCCGGCGCTCGCCGGTGACGCGGCGCTCCTGGTCAGCGAGTTGGCCACCAACGCACTGCTGCACGGGGCCATCCGGGGTCGGCTCTTCCGGGTCCACCTCACCCTCACCGAAGTCGCCCTCCGGGTCGCCGTCAGTGATCCGCGCGGCGAGCGGCTGCCCCGCCTCCGGCAGCCCGGCGCCGACGACTGTTACGGGCGCGGGCTCCTGATCGTCGCTCAGCTCGCCGACGACTGGGGCGTCGAGCCGCGCACAGTGGGGAAGACCGTGTTCGCCCAACTCTCCGTACGGTGACGCCCGGACACACCGGTGGGCCCGTACGAAGAAACGTACGGGCCCACCGAGAGAACGCGTTACGCCCAGGTGATCAGGCGCTTCGGCTGCTCCAGGATCGCCGCCACATCGGCCAGCACCTTGGAGCCCAGCTCGCCGTCGACCAGACGGTGGTCGAACGACAGGGCCAGGGTGGTGACCTGACGCGGCTTCACCTTGCCCTTGTGGACCCACGGCTGGAGCTTGATCGCGCCGACCGCCAGGATCGCGGACTCGCCCGGGTTCAGGATCGGGGTGCCCGTGTCCACGCCGAAGACACCGACGTTGGTGATCGTCACCGTGCCGCCCGCCATCGCGGCCGGGGAGGTCTTGCCGTCCCGGGCCGTGCTGACCAGCTCACCCAGGGCCGCCGCGAGCTGCGGCAGCGTCTTGTCGTGCGCGTCCTTGATGTTCGGCACGATCAGGCCGCGCGGGGTGGCGGCCGCGATGCCCAGGTTGACGTAGTGCTTCTGCACGATCTCCTGGTTGGCCTCGTCCCAGGCGGCGTTGACCTCGGGGTTCCGCTTGATCGCGACGAGGAGGGCCTTGGCGATGATGAGGAGCGGGTTGACCCGCACCCCCGCCATGTCCTTGTCCTCCTTGAGCTCCGCCACGAGCTTCATCGTGCGCGTCACGTCGACCGTGACGAACTCGGTGACGTGCGGAGCGGTGAACGCGCTGCCCACCATCGCCTGGGCGATCGCCTTGCGGACGCCCTTGACCGGGATGCGGGTCTCGCGGGCGGAGGCCGAGGCCACCGGGGCTTCGACCGCCGCCGTCACCGGCTCGGAGACCGGGACCGACGGTGCCGCGGCCGGAGAAGCCGCGGCAGCCGGGGCCGCCGCCGCGTGGACGTCCTCGCGGGTGATGATCCCGTCCTTGCCGGTCGGGGTCACCGTCGCCAGGTCGATCCCCAGGTCCTTGGCGAGCTTCCGTACCGGCGGCTTCGCCAGCGGGCGGGCGGTCACCGCCTCAGGAGCGGGCGCCGGAGTCCCGTGCCCGTTCAGCTCGGCCTGTACCGCCGCGGCGACAGCAGCCGCCTCCGGAGCGGCCGAAGCCCCCTTGCGCGGGCGGCGCTTGGTGGAGGTCTCGGCGACCCCGTAGCCGACCAGGACCGGAGTGCGGCCCTTCGGTTCCTCGGCCGGGGCGGGCTCGGTGGCGGCCGCCACCGGTTCCTGCGCGGGGGCGGGCAGCGGGGCCGCGTCCTCGCTGCCCGGAGCCACATCCACCGAGATGATCACCTGGCCGACATCGACCGTCGTACCTTCGGGGAAGCGCAACTCGTGCACCACGCCGTCGAACGGGATCGGCAGCTCGACGGCCGCCTTCGCCGTCTCGACCTCGCACACGACCTGCCCGTCGGTGACGGTGTCACCGGGCTGGACGAACCACTTGAGGATCTCGGCCTCGGTCAGTCCTTCGCCCACGTCGGGCATCTTGAACTCACGGAAACGAGCAGACGTTTCGGTCATCGTCGTCACGAACCTCTCCTCAGAACGCCAGCGAGCGGTCGACGGCGTCGAGCACCCGGTCCAGGCCTGGCAGGTACTCCTCCTCCAGCCTGGCCGGCGGGTAGGGCGCGTGGTAGCCGCCGACCCTGAGCACCGGCGCTTCGAGGTGGTAGAAGCTGCGCTCGGTGATGCGGGCGGCGATCTCCGCTCCGGAGCCGTAGAAGACGGGCGCCTCGTGGACGACCACCAGCCGGCCGGTCTTCTCAACTGACGTCTGGATGGCGTCGAAGTCGATCGGGGACATCGACCGCAGGTCCAGGACCTCGATCGACTTGCCCTCCTCCTGCGCGGCCGCGGCGGCCTCCAGGCAGACTTTCACCATCGGCCCGTACGCGACGAGCGTCAGGTCGCTGCCCTCGCGGACGGTGACGGCCTTGTGCAGCGGGCCCGGGATGGAGTCGGTGTCGACCTCGCTCTTGTCCCAGTAGCGCCGCTTGGGCTCGAAGAAGATGACCGGGTCGTCACTCTGGACGGCCTGCTGCATCATCCAGTAGGCGTCGTTCGCGTTGGAGGGCGAGACCACCTTCAACCCGGCTACGTGCGCGAAGAGCGCCTCCGGGGACTCGCTGTGGTGCTCGACCGCGCCGATGCCACCGCCGTACGGGATACGGATGACGACCGGCAGCTTGATCGTGCCGAGCGCGCGGGCGTGCATCTTCGCGAGCTGCGTGACGATCTGGTCGTACGCGGGGAAGACGAAGCCGTCGAACTGGATCTCGACGATGGGGCGGTAGCCGCGCAGGGCCATGCCGATCGCCGTGCCGACGATGCCGGACTCGGCGAGCGGGGTGTCGATCACCCGGTCCTCGCCGAAGTCCTTCTGGAGGCCGTCGGTGATACGGAAGACGCCGCCGAGCTTGCCGACGTCCTCGCCCATGATGAGGACCTTGGGGTCGGTGTCGAGGGCGAGGCGGAGCGACTCGTTGAGCGCTTTCGCGATGGACATCTTTTCCACGGCCATGGCTACTTGCCCTCCTCGGCAGAGTCGGCGAACGATGCCTGGTAGGCGGCGAACTGGGCCCGTTCCTCGTCGACGAGGGGGTGGCCGTCGGCGTAGACATGGTCGAACAGGGCCATCGGCTCGGGGTCGGGCATCCCGCGCACCTCTTCCCGTACCCGCCTGCCGAGGGCCTCGCTCTCCTCGTCCAGCGCGGCGAAGAAGGCCTCGTCGGCGAGCTTCTCCTTCTCCAGGTAGGTGCGCAGCCGCAGGATCGGGTCCTTCGCCTCCCAGGCGGCCCGCTCCTCGTCGGCCCGGTACTTCGTCGGGTCGTCGTTGGTGGTGTGCGCGCCCATGCGATACGTGAACGCCTCGACGAGGGTCGGGCCCTCGCCGCGGCGGGCCCGCTCCAGCGCGGAGCGGGTGACGGCCAGACAGGCCAGGACGTCGTTGCCGTCGACCCGGACGCCGGGGAAGCCGTAACCCTGCGCGCGCTGGTAGAGCGGCACGCGGGTCTGGCGCTCGGTGGGCTCGGAGATGGCCCACTGGTTGTTCTGGCAGAAGAAGACGACGGGCGCGTTGTAGACCGTGGCGAAGGTGAACGACTCGGCGACGTCGCCCTGGCTGGAGGCCCCGTCACCGAAATACGCGATCACGGCGGAGTCCGCGCCGTCCTTGGCGACCCCCATGGCGTAGCCGGTGGCGTGCAGCGTCTGGGAGCCGATGACGATCGTGTACAGGTGGAAGTTGTTGGTCGTCGGGTCCCAGCCGCCGTGGTTCACCCCGCGGAACATACCGAGGAGCTTGGTCGGGTCGACGTCGCGGCACCAGGCCACGCCGTGCTCGCGGTAGGTCGGGAAGACATAGTCGTCGTCGCGCAGGGCCCGGCCGCTGCCGATCTGCGCGGCCTCCTGGCCGAGCAGCGAGGCCCACAGGCCCAGCTCGCCCTGGCGCTGAAGGGTGGTGGCCTCGGCGTCGAAGCGACGGGTGAGCACCATGTCCCGGTACAGACCGCGCAGCTCGTCGGCGCTCAGGTCGATGCTGTAGTCCGGGTGCTCGACGCGCTCGCCCTCGGGCGTCAGCAGCTGTACGAGCTGCGGCTCGGAACTCTGCGGCTTCTTGGCGGCGCTGGTCCGCTTACTGGCGCGTCGCGGTTTACGCGCGGCGGCAGTGCTCTCCACGGTCACGTGCGTGCTCCTCCGTCGGTCCGGCCCCCGGGGTCTGCCGGGAACCAGTGCGGCTCGCCTGAAATCCGGACCCGTGCACGGGGTGGGTGCCGCTCGGCCGGGGATCAGGCGTGACAGGTGCCCCGGCGAGCGCCCTGTCATAGGCACGTTACCCAGTGCATCGCATAACTGCGAAACCCTATCTGACCTGCGATTTTGCTTGGATTTCCAAGTAAATCGAAAAAATCGCGAAGCTCTGCTGGTCACAGCACTGGAAACAGCCTTGCAGGCCGCCGGAACAACGGCACGTTATCCCGCGGATCAGCGCCAGGGAAGAGCGGAGGAGAAGCGAGTGTGTGAGACTGCGATCGTGCGCGAAGATGGAAAAATCACGGTATTTCTGCTCGACGATCATGAGGTCGTCCGGCGTGGCGTCCATGAGCTCCTCTCCGTCGAGGAGGACATCGAGGTGGTCGGCGAGGCGGGCACGGCCGCGGACGCGCTGGTGCGCATCCCCGCGACGCGCCCCGATGTGGCGGTGCTCGACGTGCGGCTGCCCGACGGCAGCGGGGTGGAGGTGTGCCGGGAGGTCCGTTCCCTGGACGAGAACATCAAATGCCTGATGCTCACCTCGTACGCCGATGACGAGGCGCTTTTCGACGCGATCATGGCCGGGGCCTCGGGCTATGTGCTGAAGGCGATCCGCGGCAACGAACTGCTGAATGCCGTACGGGACGTGGCGGCCGGAAAATCCCTGCTGGACCCGGTGGCCACCGCCCGGGTGCTGGAGCGGCTGCGCGACGGCAACAACGGCAAGGGCGACGACAAGCTGGCGGGCCTCACCGAACAGGAACGAAAGATCCTGGATCTGATCGGCGAGGGGCTGACCAACCGGGTCATCGGGGAGCGGCTGCACCTGGCCGAGAAGACGATCAAGAACTACGTCTCCAGCCTGCTGTCCAAGCTGGGCATGGAGCGCCGCTCGCAGGCGGCCGCGTACGTCGCGCGACTCCAGGCCGAGCGCCGCTGAGGCTCCCCAGGGGAGACGGGTCCCGCCGGACTTTGATCGCGGGGGGACTTTGGTCCCGGGCCGCCCGGGGCAGGCGACTCTTACGCGGTCCCTACGGGCGGGGGGACAGTGGAGCCCATGCCCTTCGACTCCCACGGCTCCCCCGACGGCCCCCGCGCGACCGGGACGATCGAGCGGGTCGAGCCGATCGAGCTGCTCGGCCGGGTCCCGTACGGCCGGCTCGCCACCAGCATGCGGGCCCTGCCCTTCCTGGCCGTCGCCCGGCACATCGTGAGCGACGGCCGCATCCTGCTGCGGATGCACAGCGGCTTCGGCTACCACGAGGCGTGCGACGGGAGCGTCGTGGCGTACGGCGCGGACAACTACAACCACCCGTCCTCCGGCGACGGCGGCGACCTGTGGTCGGTGCAGTTCACCGGCCCCGCCGAGATCGTGCACCCCTGCCCCGAGCAGCGGGAACTGTTCGGCGCCGCACCGCTCACCGTGAACGGGGAGCCCTTCGCACCGGCCTACCTCCGCGTGGACCCGCACTTCGTCAGCGAGCACACGCTGGACTTCGCCCACCCATGATCGCCGGACGTCCCTGGGGCCTGTCCAGGCCTTAGCGCACCCGCACCCGTGACCGCAAGTCCGCCGATCGGCCACGCAGAGTGATCTAACATCTGGTAAGTGCTGCGCTCATATGTCACCCGCCCGCCTGTTCCTCCGGTCGGCGAGGTGCTGCGCCGTTACCCGGAGGTGGGCGAACCGCTCGCCTGCGAGCCGATCACCAAGGGCCTGCTGAACCACGGGTACCGGGTCTCCACCACGCGCGGTGCGTACTTCCTCAAGCACCATCTCGACAAGAAGCACCTGGACGACACCACCGGCGAGCGCGCCGCGATCGTCCGCCAGCACCGCGCCACCCAACGCCTCCAGTCGCTCGGCGTGCCCGTCGTCCCGCCCCTGACGGACAGCCGGGGCGACACCGTCGCCGTGATCGGCGAGCGCTGCTACGCCCTGCACCCCTGGGTCGACGGTCTGCACCGGGTCGGCGCCGAGCTGACCCTCGCCCAGTCCCGACGGCTCGGGACGCTGCTGGGTACCGTCCACACCGGCCTGGAGCAGGTGATGGCGCCGCGTGACGGCCCCGGGTCCGCGAGCGGCCCCGCCCGGCCGGTCCACCGCAGCCCGGACCCCGCCGACACCTTCGCGCTGATCGACGACCTGCTGGCCGCCGCGCGCGGGCAGGGCGGCCGGGACACCCCCCGCGACGCCTTCGACGAACTCGCCGTTCACCGGCTGGTGGAGCGCCGGGCCCTGCTCGAACAGCACGCCCACCGCCGCCCGCCCGCCCCGGACGGCCCCGCCACCGGGTGGGTGCACGGGGACTTCCACCCGCTGAACCTGCTCTACCGGGGCGCCGATCCCGTCGCGATCGTGGACTGGGACCGGCTGGACGTCCAGCCGCGCGCCGAGGAGGCCGTACGGGCCGCGGCGATCTTCTTCGTCCGGCCGGCCGGGGAGCTGGACCTCGCGAAAGTACGGGCGTACGCCCGCGCGTACCGGCGCGCGGCGGGGGCGGGGACCGCCGAGCTGGCCGCCGCGGTGCACCGGGTGTGGTGGGAGCGGCTCAACGACTTCTGGATACTGCGCTGGCGCTACCGCCTGGACGACCGCAGGGCCGACCCGCAGTTTCCCGCGGTGTCGGCCCTGGCGGTCTGGTGGACGCGCGCGTACGAGGAGGTCTGCGCCGCCTTCACGGAGTAGGCGGTCGTGCGTGGTGAGGTGAGTGGTGGCGCGTGTGCAGACGGCTGTGAGCCCGGCGCGCGCCATCGGGGGCGCACGCCGGGCTCACAGGGTGGTGCGTTGGTGCATACAGGGTGGTGCGGTGGTGCGTTACGAGGTGGCGTTGCCCGCCGACGAGGCGCCGGGCGTGGTTCCCGTACCGCCGTCGTCGCCGCCACCGGCTCCGCCGGGCTCGCCGTCGTTGCCGCCCGGGGTACCGGGATCGGCGGACGGGTCGACGGGATCACCGCTGGGCTCCCCGCTGGTGCCCTCGTTGGTGTTGCCGTCCGACGTACCAGGGTCCGGCTCCGAGGGGTCCGGGGACGGGGTGAAGGACGGCTGGCTCGGGGTCGGGTCCGGCGTCCACGGCGGCGGGTTCGGCTGCGTCTGCCCGCCGCCGGAGGTGTCCGGCTCCTCGGGCTCGTCGGACGGCTCGTCCGACGGCTCCTCCGACGGCTCCTCCTCGGACTGGCTGACCGAGGTGGACGGCGTGGTCGGCGTCTCCTTGCCACCGCTGTCCTGCGCCGCGTTGAGGGCGAAGGCGACTCCGGCGCCGATCGCGATCAGCGCGAGCACCACGAACAGCCACGTCTTGCCGCGCCCGCCGCCGGAACGCCGCTGGCCACCGTCGTAGCCACCGTCGTAGCCCCCGTCGTCCGGGTTGAACGGCGGCAGGATCGGGCCCTGCGAGGTGTCCCCGTGCATCGGGTGACCCATCGCCCGGGTGGAGCCGGTCATGCCGTGCGACGGGGTGTGGCCGCTCTCGTGCAGCGCGACGGGACCGGTGTTCCAGGTGCCCGTGTGGCCGCCCTGCACCTGGAGCATCTGAAGGCTGTACTGGACGAGGCCGCGCATCTCCTCGGCGCTCTGGAACCGGTCGTCCGGGTCCTTCGCCAGCGAGCGCATCACCATCCCGTCCAGCTCCGGCGGCACCACGTCCGAAACCTCGGACGGCGGCACCGGGATGTCCTGGACGTGCTGGTAGACCACGGAGAGCGGGGTCTCGCCGGTGAACGGGGGCCGCAGCGCGAGCAGCTCGTAGAGCAGGCAGCCGGTGGCGTACAGGTCGGAGCGGTGGTCGACGGCCTTACCGAGCGCCTGCTCGGGGGAGAGGTACTGCGGGGTGCCCATGACCATGCCGGTCTGGGTCATCGTCGACTGCGCGCCGTGCAGCGCGCGGGCGATGCCGAAGTCCATCACCTTGACCGCGCCGGAGTCCGTGATGATCACGTTCGCGGGCTTGATGTCGCGGTGCACGATGCCGTGCTGGTGCGAGTAGGCGAGGGCTTCCAGCACACCGGAGACGATGATCAGCGCCTGCTCGGGCGGCGGGGCCTCGGCGGTCAGGAGCAGATCGCGGATGGTGCGGCCCTCGACCAGCTCCATCACGATGTACGGGACGGTCTGGCCGCCCACGACGTCCTCGCCGGAGTCGTACACGGCGACGATCGCGTGGTGGTTGAGGCCCGCTACGGACTGTGCCTCACGGGTGAAACGGGCCTTGGAGACCGGGTCCTCGGCCAGGTCGGAGCGGAGCAGCTTCACCGCGACCGTCCGTCCGAGCCGGACGTCCTCCGCCGCGTAGACCTCTGCCATGCCGCCCCGGCCGAGCCGGTGGGTCATCCGGTACCGTCCGTCGCCGACGACGCCGCCGACACCCCAGGAGTCGGTGCCATCCGAGACTCCGCCGCCGTTTGCTTCGGAATCGGGTGCCATCAGTCCTCGCCGTCGTTTCTGTCCGCGCGTCCGCGGGTTCTCACGGTGCCTTGCTGCATTGCCACGTCACGCTACAGCCTCCGCCGGACACCCCGGTTCCGTCCCGGGCCGATCATCCGACCGCCCGGCGCGCCCTACACCTGAATTTGATGCGTTTCCTGTAACGCTTCCGAGACGCTTCTTGTGCGTAGGGTCACGGAACGGGCACCCGGCTTGACGTGTCAGACCCCTCGGGCAGACTTGGCGCGTAATTAGGGAACATCGCGTGCACCGCACATCGCGTGCCTGCGCGCCGCCGAGGGGGATGCAAGTCATGAGCCAGGACGGCGCACAGGGCCGCTACGCGGGCGGGGCGGTCGCGGGCGGCCGCTACCAGCTGCGCGACCTGCTCGGCGAAGGCGGGATGGCGTCCGTCTACCTGGCCTACGACTCCGCGCTCGACCGCCAGGTCGCGATCAAGACCCTGCACACCGAGCTCGGCCGCGAGCAGTCCTTCCGCGAGCGCTTCCGGCGCGAGGCACAGGCCGTCGCCAAGCTCCAGCACACCAACATCGTCTCCGTCTTCGACACCGGCGAGGACGAGCTCGGCGGTGCGCTGATGCCGTACATCGTCATGGAGTACGTCGAGGGCCAGCCGCTCGGCTCGGTCCTGGCCTCCGACATCCAGAGTCACGGCGCGATGCCCGCCGACAAGGCGCTGAAGGTGACCGCGGACGTCCTCGCCGCGCTGGAGACCAGCCACGAGATGGGCCTGGTCCACCGGGACATCAAGCCCGGCAACGTGATGATGACCAAGCGCGGCGTCGTGAAGGTCATGGACTTCGGCATCGCCCGGGCCATGCAGTCCGGCGTCACCTCCATGACGCAGACCGGCATGGTCGTGGGCACCCCGCAGTACCTCTCCCCCGAGCAGGCCCTCGGCCGCGGCGTCGACGCCCGGTCCGACCTGTATTCGGTGGGCATCATGCTCTTCCAGCTGCTCACCGGCCGGATCCCGTTCGACGCGGACTCGCCGCTCGCCATCGCGTACGCGCATGTGCAGGAGGAGCCGGTCGCGCCGTCCAGCATCAATCGGTCGGTCACCCCGGCGATGGACGCCCTCGTCGCCCGCGCGCTCAAGAAGAACCCGAACGAGCGCTTCCCCAGCGCCGCGGCGATGCGCGACGAGGTCGCCCGCGTGCTGAACGCCTCCGGCGGGCAGACCGGCGCCCCGATGATCGTGGCGGGCGGTGGACCCGCCAGCAGCGGCTCGGGCGTCGGCTCGGCGGTGTTCCCGCCGGTCGACCAGGCCACCCCGGCCCCCCAGAGCGTCCAGACGCCGTATCAGCCCCACCCGCACCAGCAGCCCCACCAGTCCGGCCCGTACAACCAGCCGACCCCGGCGCCCACGCCGAGCTACGGCTACCCGCAGGCGAGCCAGGCCCAGGGCTACCCGACTCCGGGCCCGCTGGCCCACCAGACCCCGCCGCCGTACACGATCAACCCGCAGCACACGACGTCCGTCGGCGGCCCCGGCGGCGGCGGTTCCAAGCGGAACATGCCGGTCGTCGTCGGCTCGATCGTCGTCGCGCTGCTCGCCGTCGGCGGCCTGATCACCGCGATCGCCCTCCAGGGCGGCAAGGACGACCAGGCAGGCAAGGACGGCGACCCGGGCACCAGCGAGTCGACGGACGAGGGCTACCGCCCGCCGGAGCGCAACCGCACGATGAAGGAAACGGAGTGCTCGAACGCCTCCGAGGACTCCAACGACCCGAAGAAGGTCCGCGCGCCGAGGTTCGTCTACAAGGACATCCTGTCGGCGAAGTCGTGCGCGGCCGCCGCGGGCTGGACGATCAAGGTGATCGAGGAGACGGGCAACACCTACGCCGAGGACCAGGTCGTCGGCCAGTTCCCGTCCCCGGGTGCGGCCGTCGACGAGCGCGGCGCCCACTTCGAGCTGAAGGTCTCCACGGGCAGGGCCTCCTGACCTCGGGCGGTCGGGTGTCGCGGCTCGGCGGCATTGCTCGTTTCTGATCGCCGTTCTGATCATTGTGGGGCCTTGTCTGCCTTTCGCGTAGCTCTTCATGGACCAGCGACGGCCTCGGAATTCCGGATACCGCATCCGGGATGCCGGATGGAGGGGCCCATGTGACGCTGATCTCATGGCTCCAGGACTTCCGGCCGCGTGGGCGTCGAGGTGCGCGGTCTGTCTGATGGCGGCGGCCGGTGCGGCTCTGGGGCCGCTGGGCGGGCCCGCCCACGGGTCGTCGGCGGCAGCGGCGTCGGTGACGGCAGCGACGGCCGATGGTCCGTCGTCCGTGCCGGAATCGGCGGCAGGCTCGCCTTCGACAGCAGCAGCACCAGCACTGGCAGCAGCAGCGCCGGCAGCAGCACCTGCCGCACCAGCCCTGGCAGCACCGGCAGCCGACGGTCCGTCGTTGACCGCCCCCTCCCTCCGGGCGTCGGTCCCCGCCGTGGGCGCGTCCGTCGCCCCGTCCGCTTCTGCCTCTTCCACAACGCCCCTCCCGACGGGGTCGGGGTCCCCTCCCACGCCCCCTTCGACTCCGCCCCCGCCCTCGTCCGGCCTCCGGGGTTCCGGAGCCCCAGCGGGGCCCGAGGCCGGGCCGTCCGATGCCGTCGCCCCCTCCGCGTCCGACTCTCCCTCCACGTCCCCCTCGGCCTCCACTTCCACTTCCACTTCCACGTCCGCTTCCGCTTCTCCCGAGGCGACCGGCTCGTCCGCCCCCCTGGCCGGACGCGAGGCCGGGGCGGGGAAGGCGCGTCCCGGGCGTTCGCTGACGCCGTTGGAGCTCGCACGGGTCGAGAGCCCGATCGGGGCGGAAGAGAACGGCGAGGCCGAGCAGATCGCCGACGACGGCGCTGAGCTGCCCGTATTCACTCCGCCGCCCGACGCGTTCACCGACCCGGGGCAGCGGGCCGGCCGGGCACTGGACGCCGCGGCCGTACGGCAGGTGCAGCAGCTCTCGCTGGGTACGGGCATCGCCCTGATCGGTCTGGGGCTCGGCTTCCTCGCATTCCGTATGCGCCGCGCGACCTGAGCGTCACCCCTCCCGGGGCTGAGGCCGGAGCCACTTGCCAGCACCTACATACTCGGTATACATACTCAGTATGTCTATCCGCCACGGGCTGCTGGCCCTGCTGGAACGGGGTCCCCGTTACGGCTCACAGCTCCGCACCGAGTTCGAGTCGCGCACCGGCTCCACCTGGCCCCTGAACGTCGGCCAGGTCTACACGACGCTCAGCCGTCTGGAACGTGACGGCATGGTCGTCCAGGACGGTGCGGACGACGCCGGACACGACCTCTACGCGATCACCGACGAGGGCCGGACCGAGCTGCGCAGCTGGTTCGAGACCCCGGTGGACCGCACCAACCCGCCCCGCGACGAACTGGCCATCAAGCTCGCCATGGCCGTGGGAGCCCCGGGTGTCGACATCCGTGAGGTCATCCAGTCCCAGCGCCACCACACCCTCAAGGCGATGCAGGACTACACCCGGCTCAAGGCCCAGGCCCTGGCCGACGTCCCGGCCAACCGGGACGAGGTCGCCTGGCTCCTCGTCGTCGAGCAGCTGATCTTCCAGGCGGAGGCCGAGGCCCGCTGGCTCGACCACTGCGAGTCCCGGCTCGTCCGGCTCGCCGAGGCCGCCGCCACCGAGCCCTCGCCCGAGCCCGGCACTGCGGCGACCCGCGGCCCGGCCCGCGCACTGGCCGAGCGGGTCCGGACCCGGCGCTGAGGCCCGCCGCCACTACCGTCACCGCCTCCACCGCCCGGCGGTACCGGTCCCGGTTGCCACCGACACCGCCCGGCGCACCGGTCCGGGTCGCCGCCACCCACACCTGGCCGTGCGGTTCATGCCGCACCCTGCCGTTCACGCGTTCCTAGGGGGAACCACCCACCATGTCCTCGCCCGTCACGACACCGGCACAGTCGTCTTCCGGGACGCCCGACGGTGACCCCGTACTCGAACTGCGGGCGCTGACCCGTACCCACGGATCCGGCATCGCCGAGGTGCACGCCCTGCGCGGGATCAACCTCGCCGTGCACCCGGGTGAGCTGGTCGCCGTGATGGGGCCCTCCGGCTCCGGCAAGTCCACCCTGCTGACCCTGGCCGGTGGGCTCGACACCGCCACGAGCGGCCAGGTCGTCATCGAGGGCCAGGACATCGCCTCCCTCGGCCCCAAGGGGATGGCCGCCCTGCGCCGCCGCAGCGTCGGCTACGTCTTCCAGGACTACAACCTGATCCCCGCCCTGACCGCCGCCGAGAACATCGCGCTGCCCCGCGAACTCGACGGGGTCTCCGTGCGCAAGGCCCGCAAGGAGGCCCTCGCCGCACTGTCCGAGATGAAGCTGGAGGCGATCGCCGACCGCTTCCCCGACGAGATGTCCGGGGGCCAGCAGCAGCGCGTCGCCATCGCCCGCGCCCTCGTCGGCGACCGGCGCCTCGTGCTCGCCGACGAGCCCACCGGCGCACTCGACTCCGAGACCGGCGAGGCCGTCCTCGCCCTGCTGCGCACCCGCTGCGACCAGGGCGCGGCCGGAGTCATGGTGACCCATGAGCCTCGGTACGCGGCCTGGGCCGACCGGGTCGTGTTCCTCCGCGACGGTTCGATCGTCGACCAGACGCTGACCACCGGGCCCGACTCGCTGCTCGCCGCCAACACCGCCGAGGGCGCCAAGTGAGCGTCTTCTCCGGATGGCGCGCCGCCTTCCGCATAGCCAGGCGCGACGCCCTGCGGTCCAAGGGACGCAGCGCCCTGGTCGTCACGATGATCGCCCTGCCGGTCCTCGGTGTGACCGCCGCCGACCTGACGTACCGCAGTGCTCTGCCGACCAAGGCGGAGGAACTGACGGCGGACCTCGGCTCGGCCGACGCCCGCTTCACAGATCCGGGGATGGGCCCGGTCCGGCTGCAACAGATGCCCGACGGTTTCACGTGGCAGCCGCCCAAGGACTCCCCGGACCCGCTTCCCGGGGACGAGCGCAAGCCCGTCGACGTACCGGCGAGCTTCCCCGAGGGATCACGGTTCCTCACCGAGCAGTCCGTGCCCGCCTCCGTGACGACCCGTCATGGCGTCACCGACACCCAGATCACCGAACTGCGTGTCGGCGACCCGATGCTGCGTGGCCGGGTCGAACTGACCGACGGCGCGTTCCCGCAGACCGAGGACGAGATCGCGGCGACCGACGCCTTCATCGAGGCGTCCGGTCTTTCCATCGGCGACCGGGTCACCGTGCGCGGTCCCCAGCTGGGCTACACCATCACCGGTGCGGTGGAACTGCCCGCGGATCTGCGCGACGAGTCCCTGTTCGCCGCCCCGGGCGCGGTCATCGCCCCGTGGCGGAAGGCCGCCGACCGCGACAAGGAGATCCTGCCGCCCCAGGCGACCGGCAGGAAGTGGCTGGTCCAGGGCCCGGCCGGTGCGGGCGTGACCTGGCAGGACGTGCTTGCCGCCAACGAGGGGGGCGTCGTGGTGATGTCCCGCCAGGTCGCCCTGAACCCGCCGCCGGACTCCGAGGTCCCCATGGCCGCGGACATGTACGTCTGGGACGACGGAGGTGCGGCGATGACCGCGGCGGCCGTCACCGTGGCGGCCATGGCCATGCTGGAGATCGTGCTGCTGGCCGGTCCGGCGTTCGCCGTGGGCGCCCGCCGTTCGCGCAGGCAGCTGGGCCTGGTCGGTTCGTGCGGCGGGAGCCGGAGTCAGGTCCGGGCCGTGGTGCTCGCGGGCGGCGCGGTGCTCGGCGGGGTCGGCGCCGTGGTCGGCGTGGGCGCCGGGTTCGGCCTCACCGCCCTGTTCCGCCCGATGATCGAGGACTACACCGGCAACCGCTTCGGGGAACTGACCGTACGGCCCTGGGAGATCCTCGGCATCGCCGTCCTCGGCCTGGTCACCGGCGTCCTCGCCGCGCTCGCCCCGGCGATCGTGGCCGGCCGGCAACCCGTCCTGGAGTCCCTCACCGGGCGGCGCGGCACCCGCCGCAGCTCCCGTGTGCTGCCCGTCATCGGCGTCATCGCGCTCGGTATCGGAGTCGCCCTGGCGGTCGTCGGCGGCGTCAGCGGTGAGATCAACCTGGTTGCCGGGGGATCCGTCCTCGCGGAACTGGGCGTCCTCGGCTGCATCCCGGTGATCGTCGGCTTCCTCGGCCGGCTCGGCCGCCGACTGCCGTTGACACCCCGGATCGCCCTGCGCGACGCCGCCCGCAACCGAGGCCGTACCGCCCCCGCCGTCGCCGCCGTCATGGCGGCCGTCGCGGGCAGCATCGCCATCGCCACGTACACCAGCAGCCATGCGGCGGAGCAGGCGTACGACCACATACCCAACCTCACCCCCGGCACCGCCGCGCTGATGTCCACGGGCGTCGAGGAAAAGGCCGACCTGCCCCGAATGCGGGCCGCCGTGGAGCAGAACTACCCGGTCGGCGGCGGGAAGGCCGACATCGCACGGGTCTGGGCCGGGAGCGACTGCTCGGTGTACTACGAGGAGGAGGACGGCTGCGGCACCCTCGAAATCGTCAAGCCCACCGGAAAGGGCCACTCCTGCCCGCTCCAGGGCAAGGGCGCCAAGGAACTCGCCCTGCGGCTCTCGGCCGACGAGCACAAGCGGCTGATGAACTCCCCCGCCTGCATGGACGCCGACTACACCATGGTCGCGTTCGGCACCGACGACAGCAAGATCGTCGTCGGGGACGCCGCGCTGCTCGACTCCTACGTGAAGCTCGACGACCCGGCGGCGGCCAAGGCCCTGGCCGCGGGCACACCCGTCCTGCTCAACTCGGCGTACGCGAAGAACAGCGAGATCACCCTCAAGGCCGTCCACACCTACAACGACCGCGACAAGAAGAACCGCGCGCAGCACCCCGGCGAGGCCCGCACCACCACGGACCGGCTGAAGGTGTACGTCGCGCCGGACAGTTACGCGGCGACCCCGGGCATCCGGGTGATCATGCCGCAGAAGACCGCGGACAGGCTCGGCCTGCACACCGAGGACTACGGCAGCCTCTACAAGCTCAACCGCAACCCGACGGACGCCGAGCGGCAGACGGTCAGCGCGGCGATCGAACAAGCGGGGCACAGCGCGTACGTGATGACCGCCGACGAGATGTCCCGGTCGGAGGACGACACGATCCTGCTGATCCTCGCCCTCTTCGCCGGAGTGGTGACGCTGGGCGCCGCGGCCATCACGACCGGGCTGTCCAAGGCCGACGCGGAGGCCGACCTCACCACGCTCAGCGCGGTGGGAGCGCCCCCGGGCGTACGGCGCTCCCTGTCCGGCTTCCAGTGTCTGGTCGTGGCCCTGACCGGGGTGCTGCTCGGTACGGTGGCGGGCATCGTGCCCGCGGTCGCCCTGCGGCTGACCGATCTGCGCGAAGCGCTGGCGGGCATGCGGGACAACCCGATGGAATCGGCGTACACCCCGATCGTGATGCCGTGGGAGACGATCGGGCTGCTCGCCCTGGTCGTCCCGGTGCTGGCGGGGCTGCTCGCCGCCGCCCTCACCAGCTCCCGGCTGACGCTGGCCCGGCGCGCGGGCTGAACCGACACGGGACGCCGGGCGGACACAGGACGCGTTTCGGTGCCCCTGGAGACGGTGGATCATCCGCTTCCGGGGGCACCACCGTGGTGTACGGCACGTGTGCGAGACAATGGCGGCATGGAAATGCCGAGGAATGACCGGTCGCAGGAGCATCCGCAGGTCCTTGTCGTGGGCCAGGACGGAATGGCTATCGGCGGCGGTGCCAGTGACGACGAGTCGCGCGAGGTCCCGGTGACAGAAATGGTGGAACAGCCCGCGAAGGTCATGCGCATCGGCAGCATGATCAAGCAGCTTCTGGAAGAGGTCAGGGCGGCTCCTCTCGACGAGGCGAGCCGGGTCAGGCTCAAGGAGATCCACGCCAGTTCCGTGAAGGAGCTGGAGGACGGTCTGGCCCCCGAACTGGTCGAGGAGTTGGAGCGGCTCTCCCTGCCGTTCACCGATGAGTCGGTGCCCTCAGAGGCCGAGTTGCGGATCGCGCAGGCCCAGCTCGTGGGCTGGCTGGAAGGCCTCTTCCACGGCATCCAGACGGCGCTGTTCGCCCAGCAGATGGCGGCCCGCGCCCAGCTGGAGCAGATGCGCCGCGCGCTGCCGCCCGGGATGGGCCACGAGGACGAGGAGGGCGGCGGGGACCCGCACGGCCCGATCCGCTCGGGCCCGTATCTGTAACCCGAACCCGTATCCGCCTCTGTAGCCCCTATCAGCCCCGAAGCCGCTCATCCGCGATCCGTAGCGGTCCGAATCAGCGGTCCTTATCAGCGATCCGTGTCAGCCGTAGCGACCGAGCGGGGCCCGGCACACACCTCACGGCGTGTGCCGGGCCCCGCTCTGTGCGGTCGGCCCGCTCAGGTGCGAGACGCTGCCCAGGCCTTCGGCGCGGCGAGCAGCACCTTGCCGATGTGCGTGCTGGATTCGAGGACGCGGTGCGCCTCGGCGGCGTCCTCCATCGGCACCGTACGGTCCACGACGGGCCGGACCACCCCGCCGCCGATCAGCGGCCACACGTGCTCGCGTACGGCGGCCACGATGGCGGCCTTCTCGCCGAGCGGGCGGCCCCGCAGGGATGTGGCGGTGACGGCGGCCCGCTTGGTCAGCAGTGCGCCGAGGTTGAGCTCCCCCTTGACCCCGCCCTGGAGGCCGATGATCGCGAGGCGGCCGTTCACGGCGAGCGCCTGCACGTTCCGGTCCAGGTACTTGGCGCCGACAATGTCCAGGATGACGTCGGCCCCCGCCCCGGCGGTGTTCTCACGCAGTTCCTCGACGAAGTCCTGCTCGCGGTAGTTGATGAGGATGTCCGCGCCGAGCTCCGCGCAGCGGGCGAGCTTGTCCGGACTGCCCGCCGTGACGACGACCCGCGCGCCGACCGCCTTCGCCAGCTGGATGGCCATCGTGCCGATCCCGCTGGAACCGCCGTGGATCAACACCGTCTCGCCGGGCCGGAGGTGAGAAACCATGAACACGTTCGACCAGACCGTCGCGGTCACTTCGGGCAGCGCCGCGGCCTCCACCAGACCGACGCCCTCCGGTACGGGGAGGAGCTGGCCCACCGGTACGGCGACCTTCTCCGCGTAGCCGCCGCCCGCCAGCAGCGCGCACACCTCGTCGCCGACCGCCCATCCGTTCACCCCCGGACCGAGCGCGGCGATACGGCCCGCGCATTCCAGACCGGGGTAGGGCGAGGCACCGGGCGGCGGGTTGTAGAAGCCCTGCCGCTGGAGCACGTCGGCGCGGTTCACGGCGCTGGAGACGACTTCGACGAGGACCTCGCCCTCGCCGGGTACGGGATCGGGCACCTCGGCCCACACGAGTGCCTCGGGGCCACCGGGTTCGGGGATCGTGATCGCATGCATGGCCGCGAGGCTACTCCCGCCGCGCTCGCTCCAGCGGCACCTGCCCTGCCGCGGACCGGTCCGGCAGGCAGGTTGCTCAGGGGCGCTGGTGCGGGGGCATCGGGTCATACGGCACCGAAGCCGAACTGGGGCTCACCCGCACGATGGTGATGACCCGGTCCGTCAACTGCAACGGGCTGGCCGCCGGATCGTCGTAACCGATCAGCCGGTGCCCGCGCAGCACGCTGACGACCAGGTCGTCGACCTCCCGCACACTCTTGCCCACCTCTGCCTTTATGACCGGCCGTTCGATCAGGTCGAGGCCACTGCCCTGCTGGATCAGGTCCTCCATCACGGTGCCCGCGCTCGGGCTGAGGACGGAGAGGCCCAGCAGCCGTCCGGCGGCGCTGGCACTGGTGATCACGGCGTCGGCACCGGACTGCCGGAGCAGCGGCGCGTTCTCCTCCTCGCGGACGGCTGCCACGATCTTCGCCCGGCGGTTCAGCTGGCGTGCCGTCAGAGCCACCAGAACGGCGGTGTCGTCGCGCTGGGTGGCGATGATGATCTGACGTGCCTTCTGAAGCTCGGCGCGCAGCAACACATCGCTGCGAGTGGCGTCGCCGAGCACCCCGGTGTAGCCCTCCGCGTTGGCGGCCTCGACCACCTTGGAAGCCGGATCGACGATGACGATCTGCTCCTTCGTCAGGCCGGTGGCGCGGAGAGTCAGAATCGCCGACCGGCCCTTCGTACCGAATCCGACGACGACGGTATGGTCACGCAAGTTGGCTCTCCAACGCTTCAGCCGGAAGTCCTCCCGGGTCCGTTCCGTGAGGACTTCGAGAGTGGTGCCGACCAGGATGATCAGGAATATCACGCGCAGCGGCGTCACAAGCACCACATTGATCAGCCGAGCCCCGTCGCTCTGCGGTGTGATGTCGCCGTACCCGGTGGTGGAGAGGGTGACCGTCGCGTAGTAGACCGCATCCAGCAGGTCGACCTTGCCGTCGGCGTTGTCGTTGTAGCCGTCACGGTCGAGCCAGACGATCAGCACGGTCGCGGCCAGCACGAGCAGCGCCATCAACAGGCGCTTGGCGACCTGCCGGGCCGGCCCGGAGACGACCCGGCGGGGGAGCATCACCCTCGTCGGCGCGACCAGTTCGTCAGCTCTCCTGGCCATCGCGTCATGGCCGGGAAGTTTCACGTGAAACACCCTTCCGTCCACGGCGTCGCCGGGGCCCATGGGAGATCCAGAATCTCCACCTCGGTGCCGGACCGTACCCCGCCCGGGGGCACGACGGCCAACCCGTCCGCCGCGGCGATCCCCCGCAGCATCGCGGGACCGTTGTAGCGGAGGGGGGCGACATGGTCCCGACCGCCCGCCCCGCCCGCGCGATGCACTACGGGGACGAGGCGGGTGTCCCGCGGATGCCCGGGCACCTCGGCGTGAACGAGAGCCCTGTACGCGTCCTGGTCCGGTCGGCCCGCGATGCCCGCGAGCAGCGGCTCGGCGAGCGTCAGCAGCCCCGACACGGCCGCGAGCGGATTGCCGGGCAGCCCAACCAGGTAGGGCCCGTCCGGCCGTAGATACGGATGCGGCCCGTCCTGCTGTGAACACGTCCCGTCCTGCCGCGTGTACGGCCCGTCCTGCCGCGAGTATGTCCCGTCCGGCTGTCCGGAAGCAGGCAATCGCGCCAGCAGCATGGGGTGGCCGGGGCGTACGGCCACCCCGTCGACCAGCAGCTCCGCCCCAAGGCCGTCGAGAACGACGTGCACATGGTCGACCGGGCCGGCGGCGGTGCCGCCGGTGGTGACGATCACGTCGGCGTCGGAGGCGATGATCGCCTCCCGCAGCGCCCCGGCGTCGTCCCCGAGGCGGACGGGCCCGGAGACCTCGGCGCCCAGGGCCCGCAGCCAGGGGCCGAGCATGGGCCCGAGGGCGTCGCGGATCAGCCCGTCATGCGGCAGCCCGGCGGCAAGCAACTCGTCGCCGAGGACGAGGATGTCGACGCGTGGCCGGGGGACGACGGGCAGCGCGTCATACCCGGCGGCGGCGGCGAGCCCGAGCACGGCCGGGGTCACGACGGTCCCGGCCGGGACGAGTTGCTCGCCGGAACGGCACTCCTGGCCCCGGGGCCGGATGTCCTGGCCGGTGACGACGGGCCGCCGGCCATGCAGCAGCCCCTTGGCCTCGTCGGCGTGGGCGTGCTCGCTCCGAATGACCGCCGTGGTGTCGGGCGGGACACGGGCGCCGGTGGCGATCCGTACGGCGTTTCCGTCGGACAGCGCGGAGGGCTCGCGGCGCCCGGCGAGGAGCCCCGCCCCGGACTCGTACGCCCACGGTCCCGGTCCGGCGACCGCCCAGCCGTCCATCGCCGAGGTGTCGAAGGACGGCAGGTCGGTGAGCGCGCCGAGCGCCTCGGCGAGCACGTGCCCTAGCGCGCGGTCGAGCGGCAGCCGGATGACGGCACCCGGTCCTCCCCGCCCCGCCCGGGCGGCAACCGCCCGCGCCCGCTCCCAGGGGAGGGGCGGGGCGTGGAGCTCGGGGGCGCGGGGTCCGGGGCCGAGGGTGCCGTCGCTGGGACTGCCGTTGGAGTTGGTGTGGGGGTCGTCGGCGGTGCTGCCCCCAGTGCTTCCGCTGATGCTGCCGCTGGGGCCATTGCCCAGGCCACCTCTGGAACCGCTGCCAGGACCGTCGCTCATTCCTCTGCTCGGTTCCGTGCCTAGGTCCCTGCCGAGGTCGCTACCTAGGTCCTTGCCCAGATCCCTGCTTGGATCCCTGCCCGGGTCTCTGCCCGGGTCCCTGGCCGGGTCTCTGCCCGGGTCCCCGGCCTGATCCCTGCCCGGGTCCCAACCGCCCCCGCCGACCAGGGCGAGGGCCTGCTCGACGGCCTGCTCCTCCGCAGCACGTGCGAGGTCGCTCCCGGATCCGGCGGCGGAGAAGTCGCGGCCGGACTCGGGGCCGGGCGAGTGGGGAGCGGTCATGGCGTCCCGGCCCCTTCGCCGCCCGAATCCGCTTCCGCTTCCCAGCGCAGCGCAAGGGCGGTGACCTTGCGGGCGGCGTCCGCGACCGCAGCGGCGGCCGCTTCCGGCCCCGCGTCGGCGCTCGCCCTGGCTGCCGCGTATCCGACCAGGAAGGTCGTGAGCGGGGCGGCGGGGCGGGCGACTCCGTGCGCGGCGTCACGGGCGAGGTCGAGCAGGACACCGGTGTCGACGTCGAGTTCGATTCCGAGTTCGTTCTTGACCGAGGTGATCCATTCGTCCAGCACGGCCCCATGCTCCCTGATCCGGGCCCGGGCGGCGGCGATGTCGTCCCAAGTGTCGCAGTCGAACGCGGCGTGTGGTCCGGCATCGACTCGGGCCAGATCCAGCTCCGCGGTCAGCAGCCGCAGCGGGAGCCCGGCGAGGCTGCCGTGCTCGGTGGCGATGAGTGCCAGCTCCCGGCGGAGCGGCTCGGCGCGATAGGCGGCCACGAGCGGCTGGTCGCGCCCGTCGGGGTCGGTGCACAGGGCGCCTTCCCGGCCCCCCTCTTCGGCTGCGGCGAGCAGCGCCTCGACCGTGCCCGCGCCCAGGAACGGCAGGTCGGCGGAGAGGACGAGGACGCGCTCGGCCGTCGTCAGCCGCAACCCCGCGCCGAGCGCCGCCAACGGGCCGCCTCCCTGGGGTACTTCCCGCGTCCAGGTGACCGGCCGGGCGGTGGGCCGCCGACCGCCGACCACGACCGTGGCACCCGCCCCGGCGCAGGCCGCGAGGACCCGGTCGAGCAGCGCCCGGCCCCCCACCCGGACTGCCGGCTTGTCGGCGCCGCCGAGCCGCTTCGCGGCCCCGCCGGCGAGGACGATCACGTCATAGGCGGTCATGCGTCGAGTATGGGCGGCGCCGGTGGCCGACGCCCCCTCCGGGGTGGCTGACAAGGCCGGGCCCGGAGGGGGCGTCCGCACGCCGACCGGCTCTACACAGTGCGCAGCAGCACCGCAGGCTGCTCCACGCAGTCCGCCACGTAGCGGAGGAAGCCACCCGCCGTTCCACCGTCGCACACCCGGTGGTCGAAGGTGAGCGAAAGCTGGACGACTTGACGCACGGCCAGCTCGCCGTTGTGCACCCAGGGCTTGGGCATGATCCGGCCCACCCCTAGCATCGCCGCTTCCGGGTGGTTGATGATCGGCGTGGAACCGTCGACCCCGAACACCCCGTAGTTGTTCAGCGTGAACGTACCGCCCGTCAGCTGCGACGGGCTGAGCTTCCCGGTCCGCGCCAGCTCGGTCAGCCGGGCGATCTCCGCCCCGATCGACTCGGCGTTGCGGGTGTGCGCGTCCCGGACGACCGGAACGACGAGGCCCCGTTCGGTCTGGGCCGCGAACCCGAGGTGCACCCCGGAGAGCCGGACGATCTCCCGGGCCTCCGTGTCCACGGTGGAGTTGAGCTCCGGGAACCGGGCCAGCGCGGCCGTGCAGATCCTCGCCAGCAGGGCCAAAACCGACACCTTCGGCCCGGCGGACGGGCCCGTCGCCGCGTTCATCGCGGCCCTGACCGCCATCAGTTCGGTGGCGTCCGCGTCCACCCAGCAGGTGGCGTCCGGGATCTCGCTCCGGCTCCGCGACAGCTTGTCGGCGACCGCTCCCCGCACCCCGCGCAGCGGAATCCGCTCGGTGGCCGGGGCGGTCGATGCCCCCGCACCCGCGAGGACCGGGGAAGCGTGGGACGCGGCCGCGCTCGCGACAGCCGCCCCTGCCGCCGTACGGGTCGCGGCTCGCGCGGTCTCCTCCGCCCGGCTGATCGCGGCGTCCACGTCGGCCCGCAGGATCAGCCCGTCGGGGCCGGAGCCCGCCAGGCGTCGCAGATCGATGTCGTGCTGCCGGGCCAGTCGGCGTACAAGTGGGGAAACCACCGCCACGGGCCCCTGCCGGTCCGCCGCGTCCGGCTGACCCCGCTCGACACCGTCGACCACGGGCGCGGTCACGGCCGGAGCCGGGGCCGGAATCGAGGCTGGAGCCTGAGCCGGAGCTGGAGCCGGTACGGAGGTGGCAGAACCATGAGCAGGGCCAGGAGCAGAACCATGGGCGGAGCCATGAGCAGACAGGCCACCGGCGGCAGAGCCCCGGGCGGATGTCAGCCCGCCCGGCCGGATGCGCCGACGCCGGGCGGCCGGTGCGCCCGTGCCGTATCCCACGAGCACGTTCCCCGACCCGTCCGAGGGCTCCGGGGCGGCGGAACCGGAAGACGGGGACGAACCGTCGGCGGCCGCCCCGCCCCCGGCGCCCGCAGGACCGGAGGAGGCCGCTCCGGGGGAGGCGGGGCACGAGGTCTCCGACCCTTCCGGCGCTCCGACCGCGACCGTCAGCAAGGGCGCCCCGACCGGGAGTTCCGTCCCTTCCTCACCGAAGCGGGCCGTCACCACGCCTCCGTAGGGGCACGGCACCTCCACCATGGCCTTGGCCGTCTCGACCTCCACGACTGGCTGGTCGATCGCGACGACATCGCCGACCTCCACCAGCCAACGCACGATTTCCGCCTCGGTCAGACCCTCGCCTAGGTCCGGCAGCTTGAATTCGAGCACCTGGGCCATCAGCTGTCCGCCTCCCACTGCAACCGGGCCACCGCATCGAGCACCCGGTCGACCCCCGGCAGATGGTGCCGCTCCAGCATGGGCGGCGGGTAGGGGATGTCGAACCCGGCCACCCTCAGCACCGGAGCCTCCAGGTGGTGGAAGCAGCGCTCGGTGATCCGGGCCGCGATCTCCCCGCCGGGCCCGCCGAAGCCGGACGACTCATGGACGACGACCGCGCGCCCGGTGCGTCGCACCGACGCGGCCACCGTCTCGTCGTCGAACGGCACCAGCGAGCGCAGGTCCACCACTTCGAGGTCCCAGCCCTCGGCGACCGCCGCTTCGGCCGCCTCCATGCAGACCGGCAGGGAGGGCCCGTACGTGATCAGCGTGGCGCTGCGCCCGGGGCGGCGGACGACGGCCCTGCCGATCGGCTCGACCGCTGCGGGGGCCTCGGGCGACCAGTCGGACTTGGACCAGTAGAGCCGCTTCGGCTCCAGGAAGACCACCGGGTCGTCCGAGGCGATCGACGCACGCAGCAGCCCGTACGCGTCCCCGACCGTGGCCGGTGTGACGACGTGCAGGCCGGGCGTGGCCATGTAGTACGCCTCGGAGGAGTCGCTGTGGTGCTCGACCCCGCCGATCCCGCCGCCATACGGCACCCGCACGGTGATGGGGAGCGGCATGGCTCCCCCAGTGCGGTTGCGCATCTTGGCGACATGGCTGATCAGCTGCTCGAAAGCCGGGTAGGCGAAGGCGTCGAACTGCATCTCCACCACGGGACGCAGCCCGTACATCGCCATGCCGACGGCCGCGCCCAGAATGCCCGCCTCGGCGAGCGGGGTGTCGGTGCACCGCTCGTCGCCGAACTCCTTCGCCAGCCCGTCGGTGATCCGGAAGACCCCGCCGAGCGTGCCCACGTCCTCACCGAGCACATGGACGGTGGGGTCCTCGGACATGGAGTCCCGCAGCGCGCGCCCGAGAGCCTGCGCCATGCTGGCCGGTTTGGCCTTCGCCGTACTTCCGTCGGCGGTCGCTGCCGCGGTGGTCATCGTCCCGCCTCCGCGCTGTGCTCGTGGTGGTCGTGCTCGGCGTCCAGCTCGGCGCGCAGGGCGGCGGACTGCTCCCGGAGCTGGCTGGTCTGCTCGGCGTACACATGGGTGAAGAGATCCATCGGCTCCAGCACCGGATCGGCGTTCATCCGGTCGCGCAGCGCGGCCGCCATGCGCTCGGCCGCCTCCCGCGCCTGTTCGATGCCCGCGTCGTCGAGCAGTCCGCGATCGGTCAGCTCCCGCTCCAGCAGCTGCACCGGGTCATGTGCCCGCCAGGCCTCGACCTCGCTGTCGGCCCGGTAGCGCGTGGCGTCATCGGCGTTGGTGTGGGCCTCCATGCGGTAGGTGAGGGCCTCGACCAAGGTCGGGCCCTCACCGCGCCGGGCCCGGGCCACCGCCTCGCCGAGCACCTGGTGCACGGCGGCGGCGTCGTTGCCGTCGACGAGGCGGCCCGGCATCCCGTATCCGACGGCCTTGTGGGCGAGGGAGGGGGCGGCGGTCTGCTTGGCCAGCGGCACGGAGATCGCGAAGCCGTTGTTCTGTACGAGGAAGACGACCGGGGCCTTCCAGACCGCCGCGAAGTTCAGCGCCTCGTGGAAGTCGCCCTCGCTGGTGCCGCCGTCGCCGACCATGGCGAGAGCCACCACGTCGTCGCCCTTGAGCCGGGCCGCGTGCGCCAGCCCCACGGCGTGCGGAAGCTGGGTGGCGAGCGGGGTGCACAGCGGGGCGATGCGGTGCTCGCGCGGGTCATAGCCGGTGTGCCGGTCGCCGCGCAGCAGGGTCAGGGCCTCGACCGGGTCGAGGCCGCGGGCGACGGCCGCCAGGGTGTCGCGGTAGCTGGGGAAGAGCCAGTCGCGGTCCTCCAGGACCAGGGCGGCGGCGACCTCACACGCCTCCTGGCCGGTGCTCGACGGATAGACGGCCAGGCGGCCCTGCTTGGTCAGCGCGGTGGCCTGGGCGTTGTACCGGCGGCCCCGGACCAGCTCGGCGTGGAGCCGGAGCAGCAGCTCGGGATCGACGTCGGCCACCACGTCCGTACCGAGCACGCGGTAGGGCTCCGGGTCCGGGAGCAGCGGGGCGGGGTCGGTGATCGGCTTCCAGGCCGGGGGCGGCGTGGGCCGGTGGGCGGCCGCGCCGGGCAGCTCTTGGACCGTCATGAGAAGCACCTCCTGGCATCGAGGGGATCGAGGGGTGTCGATCGGGAGTGTCGAGAGGGAGCGGGATGGCGAGATATCGAGGAATGGGCGAGGCACGAGTGTGGTGTGTCTCACCTACCGATTGTTCGGTCGCGAGCGCATTTTGGCTACAGGCACCGCCAGCCTGTGGACAAACGGTTCTCCACAGCCTGGGATAGAGGCAAGTCGTCCACAACAGGGAGGCGCGGGCAGATGGCCGCTGAACAAATGGCCGACAGGGGTGAGGACCCCGGCCAGGTCGAACCCGGGGTGCCGCCGTCGGTTCCGCCCCCGGCTCCCTCCCCGGCCCCGCCCCCGGTTCCGCCCGCGCGGCCGCTGGACACCATCGACCGCGACATCCTGCGCATCCTCCAGACGGACGGCCGCGCCTCGATACGGTCGGTCGCCGAACGGGTCCACGTCTCGCGTGCCAACGCCTACGCCCGTATCAACCGGCTCGTCGAGGACGGCGTGATCCGCGGCTTCGGCGCCCGGGTCGACCATGAGCGGGCGGGGCAGGGCGCGTCCGCGTACATCACGCTCAAGATCGTGCAGAACTCCTGGCGCACCGTGCGCGAGCAGCTCCAGGCGCTGCCCGGGGCCACCCATATCGCTCTGGTCAGCGGCGACTTCGACGTCCTGCTGCTGGTGCACACACCGGACAACCGGGCGCTGCGCGAGCTGGTCCTCACCCGCATCCAGTCCATCCCCGAGGTGCTCTCGACGCGCACGCTGCTGGTGTTCGAGGAGACGGACCTCGACCCCCTCCCGGACCGTCCGACAGAGCTGAGCTGAGCTGCACTAGAGCTGAGCCGGGCTGAGCTCCACTGAAGCTGAGCCGAGCCGAGCCGAGCCGGGCTGCACTGAGGCCGAGCCGAGCTGAGCCGGGCTGCACTGAGGCCGAGCCGAGCTGAGCCGGGCTGCACTGAAGCTGAGGAGGGCTGCACCGAACACCCCGCGCACGTCGGGGCGCTCAACGGCCGTTGGCCCGCATCCCCTCGAAGGCCAGCTGGACCACCGTGTCGGCAAGCTGGTCCTCGCCCGGAAAACCGCCGGGCTGCGGGCGATACCACTCGACCAGCGAGTTCACCATGCCGAACAGCAGCCGGGTCGCCAGCCGTATGTCCACGTCCGCCCGGAGGTCCCCGTCGGCCACCGCGGCCTGGAGCAGCTCGGAGACCCGCTGGTCGAACTCGCGCCGCCGCTCCAGCGCCCAGCGCTCGGTCTTCGTGTTGCCGCGCACCCGCAGCAGCAGCGTGACGTAGGGCACCTCGGCCATCAGCACCTCAACCGTGCGCCGCGTGACGTACTCGACCCGCTCGATCGCGCGCCCGCGCAGCGCCCCCGGCTCGTCGAGGATCCCGAAGAGCCCGTCGAGCGCCCGGCTGACGGCTCGCCGCAGCAGCTCCTCCTTGCCCGCCACATGGTGGTAGATGGAGGATTTCGAGATGCCCGCAGCCCGGGAGAGATGCTCCATGGACGTGCCGTCGTAGCCGCGCTCGTTGAAGACTCGGACGGCGACGGTGAGCAGGGTCTCCGGGGTGTACGTGTCCCGCTTGGCCGTGGTCATGTCCGCGATCCTCCCCCATGAGTTGTCCACAGGTTTCCTGGGGCCCCTTGTCCCGACCGATCGTTCGGTTACTCTAACTCCGTCCGTACGTTCCTGCCCGGCTCGATGAGGAGTTGGTCCGCCATGGCCGCCGTGCTCACCCCCCAGCAGCTGTCCGAGACCCACCGGCCCACGCTCGACCAGGCCCTCGACGCGATCAGTACCCGCGCGTACTGGTCGCCGCACCCCGAGCACCCGAAGGCGTACGGCGAGGGCGGCGCACCGGGCAGTCTCGGGGCGGCCGAGGGCAAGGCAGCGTTCGACGCGGTGCTGAACACCCGGCTCGACCTCGCGCAGCCCGGCACCGACGGCTGGGCGGGCGGCGAGATCTCGCCGTACGGGCCGGAGCTCGGCGTCGAGTATCCGCACGCAGACCTGGATGTCCTGCTTCCCGCGATGAAGGCCGGCATGGCCGCCTGGCGGGCCGCCGGTCCGGAGGTCCGGGCCCTGGTCTGTCTGGAGATCCTGTCGCGGATCAGCGCCCGCACCCACGAGCTGGCCCACGCGGTGATGCACACCAGCGGCCAGGCCTTCATGATGGCGTTCCAGGCAGGCGGGCCACACGCCCAGGACCGCGGTCTGGAGGCCGTGGCGTACGCCTACCGGGAGCAGGTCCGCACCCCTGAGACCGCCGACTGGGCCAAGCCGCAGGGCAAGCGCGATCCGCTGAAGCTGCACAAGTCGTTCATCACGTCCGGCCGCGGCATCTCGCTGCTCATCGGCTGCAACACGTTCCCCACGTGGAACGGCTATCCCGGCCTCTTCGCCTCCCTCGCCACGGGCAACCCGGTGCTGGTCAAGCCGCACCCGCGCGCCGTGCTCCCGCTGGCCCTCACGGTGTCCATCGCCCGCGAGGTGCTGGTCGAGGCGGGCTTCGACCCGAATCTGGTCGCACTGGCCGCCGAGCGGCCCGGTGAGGGCATCGCCAAGACCCTGGCGGTCCGCCCCGAGATCCGGATCATCGACTACACCGGCTCCACCGCCTTCGGCGACTGGCTGGAGGACAACGCCCGCCAGGCCCAGGTCTACACGGAGAAGGCCGGCGTCAACACGATCGTCGTCGATTCCACCGACGACTACCGGGGCATGCTCGCCAATCTGGCGTTCTCGCTCTCCCTGTACAGCGGCCAGATGTGCACCACACCGCAGAATCTCCTGATCCCCTGGGACGGCATCGCCACGGACGACGGCACCAAGTCCTACGACGACGTGGTCACCGACATCGCGGCCGCTGTCACCGGCCTGCTCGGCGACGACGCCCGCGCCGCCGCCCTGCTCGGCGCGCTGGTCAACCCGGACGTGAAGGCCCGGGTGGAGGCGGCCGGTGAGCTGGGCGAGGTGGCTCTGGCCTCACGTACGGTCGCGAACGCCGAGTTCCCCGACGCGGTCGTACGTACGCCGGTCCTCGTCAAGCTCGACGGGACCAAGACCGACGACAGCGCGGCGTACCTCTCGGAATGCTTCGGTCCGGTGTCCTTCGCGGTAGCGGTCGAGTCGACGTCCGCCGCCCTGGATCTGCTCCGCCGCACGATCCGTGACAAGGGCGCCATGACGGTCGGCGCGTACACCACGTCCCCCGAGGTGGAGCGCGGCATCGAGGACGTCTGCCTGGACGAGTCGGCTCAGCTCTCGCTGAACCTGACCGGAGGGGTCTACGTCAACCAGACCGCGGCCTTCTCCGACTTCCACGGCTCCGGCGGCAACCCCGCCGCGAACGCGGCCCTGTGCGACGGAGCCTTCGTCGCCAACCGCTTCCGCGTGGTGGAGGTGCGCCGCCAGGCGTAGCTAGCGGGTGTACCGAGGGTCGGGGACATCGGCGTAGCGCTGCACCCACGCGTGCATCGCGATCGCTGCCGCGGCCCCCGCGTTGATGGACCGGGTCGAGCCGAACTGGGCGATCGAGCACACCATCGTGGCGTGGTTGCGTGCCTCCTCGGTCAGACCGGGCCCCTCCTGCCCGAACAACAGGACGCACCGGCGGGGCAGCTCGGTGCGCTCCAGCGGTACGGCGCCGGGGAGGTTGTCGATCCCGATGATCGGCAGCCCCTCGGCCGCCGCCCACGCGGTCAGGTCCGCCGTGTCGGGGTGGTGGCGCACATGCTGGTAGCGGTCGGTGACCATGGCGCCGCGCCGGTTCCAGCGCCGACGACCCACGATGTGGATCTCCTTCGCCAGGAAGGCGTTGGCGGTCCGGACGACGGAACCGATGTTGAAGTCGTGGCCCCAGTTCTCCACGGCCACATGGAAGTCGTGCCGACGCAGGTCGAGGTCGGCGACGATCGCCTCGCGCGTCCAGTAGCGGTACGCGTCGCCGACGTTGCGCCGGTCTCCGTGGGCCAGCAGCTCGGGGTCGTAACGCTCGTCCTCGGGCCACGGCAGCGGATGCGGCCCGACGCCGATCTCCTGCCCGTACCCGTCGTCGTACTGGAGAGGCTCCGCGGGTTCTGCGTGCGGGACGGACTCCGGGGGTTCTGCTTGCTGGTCGGGCTCTACGGGCTCTGCCGCGGGCCTTGGGGTTCTGCCGATCTCACTGCTCACCCGACGAGCGTATGGCCCCCACCGCCACCGTGGAGCCGGGGCTCCTCCGTACCGCCGGGGCCGCCCTTGCCCGGCCCGGCCCCCTCGGCGTCCGGCGGCCCGTCCGCAGCGCCGGGCGCCCGGGGCGTTGCGGCTGCCCGGCCCGGCAGCCGGGAGAACAGCCGCTGCCTGCCGAGGGCGGCCCGTCCCCCCAGCCACACGAGGAAGGCGGTCGGCAGGAACACCGCGTCGGCAGCGATCATCGCCATAGAGAAGAACGGCAGCCCGAGCAGCAGGGCGATCCCCGCGTGCTCGCAGATCATCACGGCCAGCAGGACGTTCTTGACCCGCCGGTTGAACAGCGTGAACGGAAAGGCGACCTGGACGATGACCGTGCCGTACGTCAGCACCATCACCATCAGCCCGCTGGAGGCCAGGATGTCCGACAGGGCGGGCCACGGAGTGAAGTAGTCGAGCTTGAGCGGGTAGTAGAGCGCGGTGCCGTCCTGCCAGCGCGAGCCCTGGATCTTGTACCAGCCGGCGGTCGCGTAGATCAGGCAGACCTCGGCCATGATCACGGCGAGCGTGGCGTTGTGCGCGAGGTTGGCCAGCACATCGAGCAGGGCGCGGGGCTCGCCGTGCGGCGCGTAGCGGTTCACGGCCCACCAGG
Organism: Streptomyces durocortorensis; assembly: GCF_031760065.1. Classification (NCBI taxonomy): domain Bacteria; kingdom Bacillati; phylum Actinomycetota; class Actinomycetes; order Kitasatosporales; family Streptomycetaceae; genus Streptomyces; species Streptomyces sp. C11-1. The sequence goes on along the minus strand of NZ_CP134500.1, from coordinate 3,714,695 downwards.
CGGCGGCGGAGAGCCAGACCGTCCACAGCAGGGTGGGAAGCCACCAGGTGCCGCCGAACCCGCCCATCAGGGTGGCGATCACCAGGACGGGGCCGAGGGCCGCCCACAGGACCGGCCCCGCGATGTCGCGTACGGGCGGCAGTCCCGCCGCCGCACGCTCCAGGTTCCGCGCCGCGCGCCGGGCGTCCAGCGACCAGACCCGGGCGCAGCGCGTCAGCACCAGGTAGATCGCCATGAGGTGGACGACGTTGTCGCCGCCGTCGCCCATGAAGATGCTGCGGTTCTGCACGGAGAGCACGCCGACCATGAAGAGGACGGACATGGTCCGGGTGCGCCACCCGAGAAGCAGTCCCACTGCGGACAGCAGGGTCAGGACGTACACGGCCTCGAACCAGAGCGTGCTGTCGGTCCACATGAGGACGGAGAAGGCGCCGTTGCCGTCCGTGAGCTGGCGGGCCAGATCCCAGCGCCACGGGCTGTCGGGCCCGTACAGCTCATGGCGGTGCGGCAACTCGCGCAGCAGGAAGAAGAGGTAGGTGGCCGCGAACCCGATCCGGACGACGGCGCTCTGATACGGGCCGAGGGCCGAGGCGGTGAGGCGATGGAGCGCCCGCGCGAGGACGCCGCCGGGACGGGCGGGGCCTCCAGGCTGCTGCGGGACGGAGGGCTGCGGGATGGTCACTGGTTGTCCTCCACGTCGTGCGCCGCGCCGTCGGCGGGGAGGTCGTCCGGGGTCACGGTCCACCAGGGGAGTACGCGGTAGACGGGCTTGGTGCTGATCTTCTCGGTGCTCCACGGGGGCGGGGCGACGGAGGTGGTGGCGGAGCGGAGCTGGATGCGCTCGATCGTGCCGCCGTAGTCGCGCTCGCTCAGCCGCAGCATCGCAATGCGCCGGATGTACCGCTCGGAGAGATCGCCGCGCAGGCCGTTGGGACGGTTCTCGCTGTCGTGGGAGTTGACGTAGAAGTCCCAGCCCCGGCGGAGCTCGTTCTGATGCACGTGGCTGGGGAAGAGATTGCCGCGTATCGCCTTGGCGTCCTCGTGGGTCAGGCTCATCCAACGGGTGGTACGGCGGCCGTCCGCCCCCACCACGTCGGCCCGCACATGGATGGCGACGTTCTGCTGGAGCGGGTTCGGCGCGAAGAGCTTCCAGTTCTGTTCGAACTCCGGATAGACCCAGTCGTCGATCGTTTTCCCGTGCTGCTTGGTCACCGTGTTGGACGGGCTGACGTGCAGAAAAACCATGGCCACGTGGGCGCAGGCGAGGAGCCCGATCAGGGAGAGCGCCAGGGCCGCGACCACCTGGTAGGGGAAGGAGAGCCCGGCTATGCCGTCGGCGCCCTGCTTGCCGTCGGCAGAGCTCCCGTCGTGATCCGAATCCATCCCGCCCCGCTCACCGTCGATCACAGCTCAGTTATCCACAGGGTTGACACCCTACGGGCCTCCGACTCACCATTGAAGTCAAGGAACCGAACGATCGGTCGGTAGGGAGCCCGGGATGGCGGCAGTGACTGCGGACCAGACGACGCAGAGGACGTCCGGCACGGCGAATGCGGCACCTGCGGGGGCTGCGGGGAATGCGGCCGACGCCGTGGACCCGGCGGACGCGGAGCGCATCGTGACGTTCGACGCGGCCGTGGCGGCCGACGAGCGGATCGAGCCGCGCGACTGGATGCCCGATGCCTACCGAGCGACGCTGGTCCGCCAGATGGCCCAGCACGCCCACTCGGAAATCATCGGCATGCAGCCCGAGGCGAACTGGATCACCCGCGCGCCCTCGCTGCGGCGGAAGGCGATCCTGATGGCCAAGGTGCAGGACGAAGCAGGCCACGGGCTCTATCTCTACAGCGCGGCCGAGACCCTGGGCACCAGCCGTGAGGAGCTGCTCGACAAGCTCCACGCAGGCCGCCAGCGCTATTCGTCGATCTTCAACTACCCCACGCTGACCTGGGCCGACGTTGGCGCGATCGGCTGGCTGGTGGACGGGGCGGCGATCACCAACCAGGTGCCGCTGTGCCGCTGCTCCTACGGCCCCTACGCCCGCGCCATGGTCCGCATCTGCAAGGAGGAGTCCTTCCACCAGCGCCAGGGTTACGAGCTGCTGCTCGCCCTCAGCCGTGGCACCGAGGCCCAGCACGCCATGGCCCAGGACGCGGTGAACCGCTGGTGGTGGCCGTCCTTGATGATGTTCGGCCCGCCCGACGACGCCTCGTCCCACTCCGAGCAGTCCATGGCCTGGAAGATCAAGCGGCACTCCAACGACGAGCTGCGTCAGCGCTTCGTGGACATCTGCGTACCGCAGGCCGAGGCGCTGGGCCTGGAGCTCCCGGACCCCGATATCCGGTGGAACGAGGAGCGCGGCCAGCACGACTTCGGCGCGATCGACTGGGCGGAGTTCCACGAGGTCCTCAAGGGCAACGGCCCCTGCAACGAACAGCGGATCACCCAGCGTCGCAGGGCCCACGAGGAGGGCGCCTGGGTCCGGGACGCGGCGGCCGCGTACGCCGCCAAGCACAGCCCGGCCACCCTGGCCGCCGAAGCGCCCGCACAGCCCGCACAGCCCGCACAGCAGGTGGAGGAGACGGCATGAGCAGCTCGACCGACTGGCCTCTCTGGGAGGTGTTCGTGCGCTCCCGGCGCGGGCTGTCCCACACCCACGCGGGCAGCCTGCACGCGCCCGACGCCGAGATGGCCCTGCGCAACGCCCGTGACCTCTACACCCGCCGCTCGGAAGGCGTCTCGCTCTGGGTGGTCCCCTCCACCGCGATCACCGCTTCCTCCCCCGACGAGAAGGACTCCTTCTTCGAGCCGGCCGGGGACAAGCCCTACCGCCACCCGACGTTCTACGAGATCCCGGAAGGGGTGAAGCACCTGTGAGCGCGGCTCTCGCCCTGGGCGACGACGCGCTGGTGCTCTCGCACCGGCTGGGGGAGTGGGCGGGTCACGCCCCCGTCCTGGAGGAGGAGGTGGCTCTCGCCAACATCGCCCTGGACCTGCTGGGACAGGCCCGGGTGCTGCTCTCGCTCGCCGGTGACGAGGACGAGCTGGCCTACCTCCGCGAGGAGCGGGCCTTCCGCAACCTCCAGCTGGTGGAGCAGCCGAACGGGGACTTCGCCCACACCATCGCCCGGCAGCTCTACTTCTCCGTGTATCAGCATCTGCTGTACGAGCGGCTAGCGGCCGGGGACGGCGAGTTCGTCGGCCTCGCGGCCAAGGCCGTGAAGGAGGTGGCCTACCACCGCGACCACGCCGAGCAGTGGGTCCTGCGGCTCGGCGACGGTACCGAGGAGAGCCACAGCCGGATGCAGAGCGGTCTGGACGCGCTGTGGCGGTTCACCGGCGAGCTGTTCCAGCCGATCGAAGACCTCAACTCCGCCGCCACCGACGGCACCAACGCCACCGACGGCACCAACGCCACCGGCGGCTCCGGCGGCTCCGGCGGCTCCGACAACACAGGTATCGACTGGCAGGCACTGCAAGGAAGTTGGCTCCGCGCCGTCACCGACGTCGTCGAGCGGGCCACGCTGACGCTCCCGACGGGCCCGCAGTCCGGAGGCTGGGCGGCAGGGGCGGGGCGGCAGGGTCTGCACACCGAGCCGTTCGGCCGCATGCTCGCCGAAATGCAGCATCTGCACCGCAGCCACCCGGGGGCGTCATGGTGACCGACACCCTGCTGGAGGCGGAGCTGCGTGGTCTCGCGGGTTCCGTGCCCGACCCGGAGCTCCCGGTGCTGACCCTCGCGGAGCTCGGCGTCCTGCGGGACGTCACAGTGGACGGACCGGGCAAGGTGACCGTGCGGCTCACCCCGACCTACACCGGCTGCCCGGCGATCGAGGCAATGTCGGCCGATATCGAGCGGGTGCTGCACGACCACGGCGTGCCGGAGGTCTCCGTGGTCACGGTTCTGGCTCCGGCCTGGTCGACGGACGACATCAGCGCCGAAGGCCGCCGCAAGCTCGCCGAGTTCGGTATCGCGCCGCCGCGCGCCCACAGTGCCGACGGCGGCCCCGTGCCGCTGACGCTCTCGGTGCGCTGCCCGAACTGCGGCTCCACGGAAACGGAGTTGCTCAGCCGGTTCTCCTCCACGGCGTGCAAGGCCCTGCGCCGCTGCGTCGCCTGTCGTGAACCGTTCGACCATTTCAAGGAGTTGTAGATGTTCCATCCGCTCCGGGTCAGCGCGATCGAACGGATCACTGACGATGCGGTGGCCGTGACCCTCGCCGTGCCGGCCGAGCTGCGCGAGACCTTCCGCCACACCCCCGGCCAGCATCTGAACGTGCGCTACACCGTGGACGGCGAGGAGATCCGCCGCTCGTACTCGATCTGCGCACCGGCCACCGAGCAGCCCGGCGAACCGGTACTGCGGGTGGGCATCCGCATGGTCGAGGGCGGGGCGTTCTCCACGTACGCCCTGAAGGAGCTGGCCGTCGGCGACCGGGTGGAGGCCATGCCCCCGATGGGCCGCTTCGTCCTGGAGCCGCGTCCCGGCCTGTTCGCGGCAGTGGTCGGCGGAAGCGGCATCACTCCAGTGCTGTCGATGGCGGCCACCCTGTTGGACCGGGAGCCGTCCGCACGGTTCTGCCTGATCCGCAGCGACCGCACGGCGGCCTCGACGATGTTCCTGGACGAGGTGGCCGACCTCAAGGACCGCTATCCGGACCGCTTCCAGCTGGTCACCGCGCTCTCCCGGGAGGAGCAGTCGGCCGGTCTCCCCTCCGGGCGGCTGGACACCGAACGGCTCACCGGTCTGCTGCCCGCGATGCTTCCGGTGGAGGAGGTGGACGGCTGGTTCCTGTGCGGTCCGCTCGGCCTCGTGCAGGGCACGGAGAAGGCGCTGCGCGCGCTCGGCGTCGACCGGTCCCGGATCCACCAGGAGATCTTCCACGTCGACGACAGCCCCTCCGACGCCACGGTGGTCAAGGTCGCCGCCCCGTCCGACTCCACGCTGACGGCGACGCTCCACGGCCGCTCGGGCAGCTGGCCTGTGGAGGATTCCGAATCCCTGCTGGAGACGGTGCTGCGGAGCCGCTCGGACGCTCCGTACGCCTGCAAGGGCGGGGTGTGCGGGACGTGCCGGGCGTTCCTGGTCGCGGGCGAGGTCCGGATGGACCGCAACTTCGCGCTGGAGCCGGAGGAGACCGAGGCGGGCTTCGTGCTGGCCTGCCAGTCGCATCCGCTCACCCCGGAGGTGGAGCTGGACTTCGACCGCTGACGCCCCCGCGCACCGCCGCACTGTTCCCTTCCCATAGAACCTGTTCTATCTTGACGACCCGTCAGGGCGTCAACGGTTAGCGGGAGGCCGGAACAGTGGACTTCACCTTCACCGAGGAACAGCAGGCAGCCGTCGAGGCGGCCAGGGCCGTCTTCTCGGGCGTCGCACCCGACCGGGTGCCCAGCCCCGCCCTGACACCGGGCGCCGTGGCGGAGGACATCGACCGGCAGCTGTGGCAGGAGCTGGCGCGTACGGATCTGCTCGGGCTCACTCTGTCGCCGCACCACGGCGGCGCGGGGCTCGGCCCGATCACGCTCTGCCTGGTCCTGCGGGAGTCGGCCAAGGTGTTGGCCCGGGTGCCGCTGCTGGAGAGCTGTGCGGTCGCGATGACGATCCAGCGGTACGGGGAGAGCACCCTCGCGGCGGAGTTGCTGCCCCGGGCCGCCAGGGGCGAGCTGATCCTGACCGCCGGGGCCAACGGGCGCAGCGGCCACGACCCTGCCGAACTCGCCGTCGTCGCACGGCCGTACGGAGAGAACGAGACGCCGCCAGGAGACTCCGGCTGGGTGCTCGACGGGATGCAGTCCGCGGTTCCCTGGGCCCAGGTGGCCGACTGGATCGCCGTGCCCGCCCACACCGCCGAGGGCGGCGCGGTCCTGGCCCTCGTGCACCGCACCCGTGACGGCGTCACCCTGGCGGAACAGGTCTCCACCAGCGGCGAACGGCTGGCCGAAGTCCGGCTCGACGCCGTGCGCATCGAGGCCCGTGAGCTGATCGACGCCCCGGGATGCTGGGACTGGCTACGGTCGCTGCTCACCACGGGCACCTGCGCGCTGGCCCTCGGGCTGGGCGAGCGGGTGCTGGAGATGACCGCCGAATACACCGGCAAGCGTGAGCAGTTCGGGTTCCCGGTCGCCACATTCCAAGCGGTGGCGGTGCAGGCCGCCGACCGGTACATCGATCTGCGGGCGATGGAGGCGACGCTCTGGCAGGCCGCCTGGCGGATCTCCACCGACGCCGGGGGTCCGTTGCCCGCTGCGGGAGACATCGCGGTGGCGAAGATCTGGGCCTCCGACGGAGTCCGTCGCGTCGTGCAGAGCGCGCAGCATCTGCACGGCGGCTTCGGTGCGGACACCGACTACCCCCTGCACCGCTTCCACGCCTGGGCGAAGCAGATCGAACTCTCCCTCGGCCCCGCCGCGGCCCACGAAGAGGCCCTGGGGGACCTGTTGGCAGCCCACCCGCTCGGCTGACCGCTCGCCCCGGGCCCCGCAGCGCTCAGAGGACGAAGGCCGGCGTCCCGTTGTCCGTGACCATGGGGCGCCCGGCGCCGTCCCACGCCTGCATGCCGCCGTCGATGTTCACCGCGTCGATGCCCTGCTGGGTCAGGTACTGGGTGACCTGGGCCGACCGCCCGCCGACCCGGCACATCACATGCACGCGCCGGCCGTCCTCGACGGCCTCGGTCAGCTCGCCGAACCGGCCCACGAAGTCGCTCATCGGGATGTGCAGCGCACCCTCGACGTGACCGGCCGCCCACTCGTCGTTCTCGCGGACGTCCAGGACGAAGCCGTCCGACGGCACCTCCGCGGCGTTCACCGAGGGCAGCGGGGCGAAATTCATGGGTCATGCCTTCTCTCGTACGTACGCGGCAGAGTCACCCGGAACGCTACTGCACCATTTCCGCGAGCTCGGCCTCACGCCGGGACACCTCGCCCAGCAACTGCTCACCGATGTCCTCCAGCAGCTGGTCCGGATCGTCCGGGGCCATCCGGAGCATCGAGCCGATGGCGCTCTCCTCCAGCTCCTTGGCCAGCACCGTCAGCAGCTCCTTGCGCCTGCTGAGCCACTCCAGCCGGGCGTAGAGCTCCTCGCTCTCGCTCAGCGGGGCCGGCGGCTGCACGGGACCCGCCTCCCACTCCGCCACGAGCTCCTTGAGCAGCTCGACATCGCCGCGGCCGTAGGCGGCGTTCACCCGGGCGATGAACTCGTCCCGGCGCGCCCGCTCCGGCTCGTCCTGGGCGAGGTCCGGATGCGCCTTGCGAGCCAGATCCCGGTAGAGCTTGCGGGCCTCCTCGCTCGGCCTGACCCGCTTCGGCGGCCGGACCGGCTGCTCGGTGAGCATGGCAGCGGCCTCGGGGGACAGCCCGTCGGTGTCCATCCAGTCGTGGAACAGCTCGTCGACGCCGGGCATCGGCATGACCACCGCCCGCGCCTCGCGGGCCTTGCGCTGGTCCTCGGGGTCACCGGTGCGTGCGGCCCGCGCCTCGGCGATCAAGGCGTCCAGCTCGTCGAGGCGGGCGTACATCGGGCCGAGCTTCTGATGGTGCAGCCGGGAGAAGTTCTCGACCTCCACCCGGAAGGTCTCCACCGCGATCTCGAACTCGATCAACGCCTGCTCGGCGGCCTGCACCGCCTTGGCGAGCCGCGCCTCGGGGCGCGCAGCGGCGTCCTGCGGCTCGGCGGACTGCCCGGCGGCAGCATCCGCGTCGCCCGGCGCACCCTGCGCTTCCGGCGTGGGCTGCGGCGCGTCCGGCCGGTCGTTGTCCTGCCGGTCATCATCGTTCCGGGTGGTCGGCACCCCGGCGGCTTCGTGGGTCACCCGTCCAGCGTATGGCCACGGCCCGGCGGTCCGGCACACGCGGTGGGCCCCGGCCCGGAGCCCACCGCCTCGGGGAGCCGCCAGCGGCCCGTCAAGGACCGGCCAAGGACCACCTCAGGGACCCGTCATATACCGAACTCCGCGGCCAGCCGGCCCGCCTTGATCGCCCGCACCAGCTCGGCGTGATCCGCCTCCGTACGGTCGGCGTACGTCACAGCGAAGGCCGCCACCGCCTCGTCGAGCTCGTCGTTCTTGCCGCAGTAGCCCGCCAGCAGGCGGGGGTCGGCGCTGTGCGCGTGCGCCCGCGCGAGCAGGGCACCGGTCATCCGCCCGTAGTCGTCGACCTGGTCGGCTGCGAGCGCGGCGGGGTCCACGCTGCCCTTGCGGTTCCTGAACTGACGCACCTGGAACGGCCTGCCGTCGACGTCCGCCCAGCCGAGCAGTATGTCGCTGACGACCTGCATCCTCTTCTGCCCGAGCACCACCCGGCGGCCCTCGTGGTCCACCTGCGGAACATCGAAGCCGACCGCCGGAAGATGGGGGGCGAGCACCGACGGGCGCGCCTCCTTCACCTGGAGTACCAGCGGCTCGCTGCGGTGGTCGAGCAGCAGCACCACATACGACCGGGTGCCCACGCTGCCGGTGCCGACCACGCGGAAGGCCACGTCGTGGATCGCGTACCGGGCCAGCAGCGGCGCCCGGTCCTCGGAGACGGTGGAGAGATAGCCGCCGAGCCCGGCCGCCACTGCTGAGGCTTCGGCGTCCTGCACCCGGCGCAGCACGGGCGGGGCGTCGACGAAGCGGCGACCGCCGTCTGGGCACTCCTCCGTCGACCGGGCCGCGAACCGGGCGCTGGTGTTGTTGCGGGCCTTCTCCGAGACCCGCTCCAGGGTGCCCGCCAGATCACGCGCGTCGGTGTGCGAGACGAGCTCCTCGTCCGCGATGGCGTTCCAGGCGTCGAGTGCGGGCAGCCGGGCCAGAAGCCGCATGGTGCGCCGGTAGGCGCCGACGGCGTCGTAGGCGCCCCGGCGGCAGGTGTCCTCGTCGGCCCCGGCCGCCCGGCCCGCGAGCACCAGGGAGGTGGCGAGCCGCTTGAGGTCCCACTCCCAGGGCCCGAACACGGTCTCGTCGAAGTCGTTCAGATCGATGACCAGGCTGCCGCGAGCGTCGCCATAGAGACCGAAGTTGGCCGCGTGCGCGTCGCCGCAGAGCTGGGCGCCCACGCCGGTGACCGGGGTGCCCGTCAGGTCGTGGGCCATCAGCCCGGCCGCACCCCGCAGGAAGGCGAACGGGGTGGCCGCCATCCGCCCGACCCGTATCGGCGTCAGCCCGGGCACCCGGCCTCGGTTCGACTCCTCGACCGCCCGCACCGCGTCCGGCCGCCCCGGTGGCAGGGCAAGCGAGGCGTGCGCGGAACGCGGCACCCGGCCACGGAGAGACTTGCCCGCCGCCTTCTGCGACAGCGATGCCCCGCGCCGGGCGAACCCGGGCACGACCGGAATGCGCAGATCCGCCCCCGCAGTTCGCTGTTCCGGCATCGTCGCCTCGGTTCCGCTCATGGAGCGTCGCCTCCCCCACCTCGTACGCACTCCGGCTGCCCGGCTCCCCGCCGGTCAGCGGCCCTGTCCGCCAGCGACCGAGCACGACGGTACCGCCGTTCCCGCACACCCGCCCGGGCCTGTGGACAACTACGGACCGCCCCGGTCCGGTCGGCCGCCGATCCCACGACGATCCGAGCCGATCCCGATCGAGCGCTGGCCCGGCCCTGATCCGTCGCGGGTCCGGCCTGATCCGGCGCAGATCAGACGCCGACCGCCTCCTCCAGCTCTTCCTCCAGCTCCCCGCCGTAGGGCCGGGGCTTCCCCCCGGAGGACCGCGACGCCGTCTCCCGTACAACGTCCCCGCCCCCGGACGGCTCCGCCCGCCTGCGCGCCTCGGCCAGTCCTGCGAGGCCCAGCACCGCCAGGCCCACGAGGAACCAGAGCACGAGGACGAGCACATGGCCGCCGAACGCGTACCCGTCGAAGTAGACGTGGCTGCGGACCCCTTCGACGAAGCCCGCACCGTTCCAGAAGGCGTGCAGCGAGCCGAAGAAGCCGGGCTGGAGCTCGGGGCGGAAGATCCCGCCGGAGCTGGTGAAGTTGAGCATGACGAACAGGACCATCACGCCGAGCGTCGTCCACCGCTTGAGGAAGGTGTGCAGCCCCACCCCGATCAGCAGGATGCCCGCGGAGTAGAGCCAGGCCAGCGCCCACAGCCCGGCGAGGCCGTGATCGACCAGGCCGAACAGCGGCCCCGCGAACACCGCGCCGATCAGGCTCACCACGAGCGAGGCACCCGCCACCAGCGCGGCCCTGACCCGCAGCGGCAGGGCACCGCCCGCACCACCGATCACGGCGACCGAGGCGTACGAGCCGATGCTGATCGCGACCAGCAGGAAGAAGACGCCCTGCCCGGTCGGATCACCGTCCGCGGTGGGCGCCACGTTCACCACCTTCAGGGGCGCGCCCTGCTCGGCCGCGACCCCGGTGAAGACCTTCTCCACGACGGTGGCGCTGGTGTCCGACGACGCGGTGGCCACCAGCAGTTCGGGGGCGGCGCCCGGTAGGTACGCCCCGTAGCTCTTCTGGGTCCGGAGGTGCTCCACTGCCGTGGAGCGGTCCGCCACGGTCCGCGTGTTCAGCGCGCCGTCCGCCTTGTCCTGGAGGGACTGGGCCAGCATCCGCGCGCTCGGACCGGAGCCGACGACGTCCACGCGCAGATCGTGCGGCTGCGGAGCGTGGAAGGCCCCCAGGTAGGCGAGCCCCATGCCGACGCACATCAGCAGGGGCGTGAGGAGGTGACCCAGCACATGGCGCAGCGTCCCTGCGGGGGCGCCAGGAACGGTACGGGAGCCTGCGGGCATCTGAACGATCTCCCAATGGTTGGCTTCTACAACTACTAATTAGCTGTAGCATACATCTTTATTGTCGGCGAGAGCCTCCTCCAGCCGCACAGACAACGGAGCGGGCGCCGTCAGCAGCCGGTGCCGACCTCCGGCGCCAGGTAGGCGTCCGCCCACCGCCCGAGCTCCTTCGGCACGGGCTCCATCGCGGCACCGGCCTCGGTGAGGCGGTACGCGACGCGCAACGACGGACCTTCGTCAACCTCGCGGATCACCAGGCCGGCCGCACCGGGTTCGGCCAGCCGGTCCGAGAGCCTGCGCTCACTGATCCGCCGATCCGCTGCCCCACCTGAACGCCGACGCCGCGGCCGCGGGCACCGATGACCCGCCCCGCCGGGAACTCGCCGACGAGCTCGCCTCGGCGGACGCCGTCCTGATCGGCGCACCGATGTACAACTTCACGATCCCGTCCACCCCCAAGGCCCGGCTGGACCAAGTGATCATCGTGGGCCACAACGCGGGGCCGGACTCCGCCATCACCGGCACCCCGGTGACCGTCGTCGCCAGTCGCAGTGGCTCATACGCTCCGGGCACCCCCCGCGAGAGCTTCGAATTTGTCCAGAATTACCTGGAGAAGCCGCTCACGATTACCCGGAGAAGCTGCTCACGGCGATGCTCTCCGTCCAGGTGTACTTCATCGTTCCGGAGCTGGCCCTCGCCCACTCGCAGCCGTCGACGGCCGAGCTGATCCCGCTCACCGAGGCCTCCCGCACCAAGGCATTTACCGACGCCCGGGAGAAGGCCAACGCCTCGCCTCCCGCCTCGCCGCCTGAGAACCCAACGCGAAGCCCAACGCGGAGCCCAACACGAACAGGACCGCGAAGCTCCTACGAGCTCCGCGGCCCTGCCACATGATGATCATGACGAATCGGGTGTTTCACGTGAAACACAGCACGCCTCACGAACGTGAAACGCAGCACGCCCTACGGGCTGATCAGGTGAGCCCTCCGGCCGCCACACCCGCGCCCTTCGCGTCGTCAGCCGCGGCAACGGCAGCCGTACGACCGACCTCCTGCTCCCGCAGCTCCCGCGCCTCCCGCACCTCCTGCGCCGTCCGGGCCTCCTCCGCCTCCCGAGCCTCGCGCTCCGCCTGTTCGCGCGCCTGGGCCGCCAGGTCCACCCGGCCCTCCGGCTTGATGTGGGCGATGACACCGGGGTGGGCGATCGACGGCAGGATGTGGCGCCACATCTCCGCCACCTGCTCGCGCAGGTCAGCGCGACCGGTGTCGGCCTCCGAAACCAGTTGAATACCGGTGAACGAGGCGACGATGATCTTGGCCGACACCATCGGGTCGATCTGGGGAAACACCTCGCCGCGCTCCTTCCCCAGCTCCAGCATCCGGGCCGTCGCGTCGATCCAGTCACCCCACGGGTGCGGGCCGCCGAGGAAGACGCCCTCGATCGACAGCCTCGTACCGGCGCGGGCCATCGCGTTGTGGCGCAGAGCGAAGGCGAACTGCTGACCGCCGTCCACCAGGGACTGGAGGGGGGAGCCCTCCTGCGAGAACTCCACCGTCGAGGTCTGCTCGTCCATGATCGCCTGCGCGATCGCTTCCTTGGAGGCGAAGTGGAAGTACAGCGCCCCCTTGGTCACCTTGGCACGGCGGAGAATCTCCGAGATGGCGGCACGCTCGTAGCCGTAGTCGTCGAAGACACTCGCCGCGGCGTCCACGATCGACCGCCACGTCTGGACCGCGCGAGCCTGCTTCGCCATTTCCTGCCTCCGGGACGTTCTGTGCGGCTCAGCCCTGCACCGCCGAGCCGCCGTCGATCCAACCTCTGCATTCAGCGTAAGCAAGCGCGTCGTTGCACCGGCCATCGGTCTGTCCGGAAACCGCGCCCCCGCGGACGGGCCACCGACCGCGCCCCTCCCCTACCGGGCTGCCCGTACCCCGCCCGCCCGTCAAAAACACAGACGCCCCGGAACAACGAAGAACCCCCGCTCCGGATCTCTCCGAAGCGGGGGCCTATCGAATCAACTTCGCAGTCACGAGTGACTGCTGTTGTGCGCGAGGGGGGATTTGAACCCCCACGTCCCTAAGGACACTGGCACCTGAAGCCAGCGCGTCTGCCGTTCCGCCACTCGCGCATGAGTGGTGTTTTCAGACTCTCTCACCGTTTGGTGCGAGCGCCTGGCGACATCCGGAAGATTAGCACGCTGGACAGGGTGGATTCACATCCGTTGTTTCACCCCGACCTCCGGACGCGGAGCGGGAACCCCGAGCCGCCGCCCCCACTCCTCCAGAGTGTGTCTCGGGTGCGGGACACTGTGAGGAGGCCACCTCTACGATCCGTGTGAGGGGTGACACTCATCCACAGGCCAGACAAGGGGAACCAGCCGATTTCCCGACGCGTGGATACGATCAGTAAGCGGTACAACGACGATGACACCGGAGGAGGTGCCCCATGGGGGTCATGAAGCGTTTCGAGCAGCGCCTCGAAGGGCTGGTCAACGGCACCTTCGCCAAGGTTTTCAAGTCCGAGGTACAGCCGGTCGAGATCGCGGGCGCCCTCCAGCGGGAGTGCGACAACAACGCGACGATCTGGAACCGCGAACGGACCGTCGTCCCCAATGACTTCATCGTCGAGCTCAGCACACCCGACTACGAGCGGCTCAGCCCGTACTCGGGCCAGCTGGGCGACGAACTGTCCGGCCTGGTGCGTGACTACGCCAAGCAGCAGCGCTACACCTTCATGGGACCGATCAAGGTCCACCTGGAGAAGGCCGACGACCTCGACACCGGCCTCTACAGGGTGCGCAGCCGCACTCTGGCGTCGAGTTCGTCACAGCTGGACCAGCCCGGTCACGGCCAGCCCCAGCGCCCCGCCCCCGGGCGGCCCGCCGCGCCGCAGGCTCCCGGCGGCTACGGCTACCCCCCGACCGCCGCTCCGCCGATGCCCGCGGCCCCGCCGCCCGGCGCCGGACGGCCCTCGGGTCCCACGACCGACCGGCGCCCGCCCGCCGCGCCCGGCCCCCTGCCGGACGCGCAGACGCGGCGCTGGATCGAGATCAACGGCACCCGCCATCAGATCTCCCGCCCGACGCTGGTGCTGGGACGCAGCACCGACGCCGACGTGCGGATCGACGACCCCGGCGTATCGCGCCGGCACTGTGAGATCCGGACCGGAACGCCCTCGACGATCCAGGATCTCGGGTCTACCAACGGCATCGTGGTAGACGGGCAGCACACCACCCGCGCTACGCTCCGCGACGGCTCGCGGATCGTCGTGGGCAGCACCACCATCGTTTACCGGCAAGCCGAAGGGTGAAGCGGGGGCAATGTCAGAGCTGACCCTGACGGTCATGCGGCTAGGTTTCCTGGCTGTTCTGTGGCTGTTCGTCATCGTGGCCGTCCAGGTCATCCGCAGCGACCTGTTCGGAACGCGCGTCACGCAGCGCGGCTCACGCCGCACTGCCGCCGACGCGCGCCCTCAGCAGGGCCGCACACAACAACAGGCGGCGCCGCCTCAGCAGCGCCAGCAGCCCGGTCGGCAGCGCCGCGGGGCACCCACAAAGCTGGTCGTGTCCGAAGGCACGCTCACGGGCACGACGGTCGCGCTCCAGGGCCAGACCATCACCCTGGGCCGGGCCCACGATTCAACCATCGTGCTGGACGACGACTACGCGTCCAGCAGGCATGCCAGGATCTACCCGGACCGTGACGGCCAGTGGATCGTCGAGGATCTCGGGTCCACCAACGGCACGTATCTGGACCGGACCCGGCTCACCACCCCGACACCAGTTCCGCTGGGCGCGCCGATCCGTATCGGCAAGACCGTCATCGAGCTGCGGAAGTAGTACGACAATGAGCGAGCGGAGCGAGCGAGCCGCGGCGGCCTGGACGACGGACGCCGGCCGGTTCCCGACCGGAGGGTGGGCAGTGTGGCTCGAGACAGGCTGTACCCCGAGGCGGAGTCGACGGGGCAGGTGCGCATGAGTCTGTCGCTGCGCTTCGCCGCCGGGTCGCACAAGGGCATGATCCGCGAGGGCAACGAGGACTCCGGCTATGCCGGCCCCCGGCTCCTCGCCATCGCCGACGGCATGGGCGGTCAGGCGGCCGGGGAGGTCGCCAGCTCCGAGGTGATCTCCACGCTCGTCCAGCTCGACGACGACGTACCGGGCTCCGACCTCCTGACCTCGCTGGGCACCGCGGTCCAGCAGGCCAACGACCAACTGCGTGTCATGGTCGAGGAGGACCCCCAGCTGGAGGGCATGGGCACCACGCTCACCGCCCTGCTCTGGACCGGCCAGCGGCTCGGCCTGGTCCACGTCGGCGACTCCCGCGCCTATCTGCTGCGCGACGGCGTCCTGACGCAGATCACCCAGGACCACACCTGGGTACAGCGTCTCGTCGACGAGGGCCGGATCACCGAGGAAGAGGCCACCACCCACCCCCAGCGCTCCCTGCTGATGCGGGCGCTGGGCAGCGGCGACCATGTCGAGCCGGACCTCTCCATCCGTGAAGTCCGCGCCGGCGACCGCTACCTGATCTGCTCCGACGGCCTCTCCGGCGTCGTCTCCCACCAGACGATGGAAGAGACCCTGGCCAGCTACCAGGGCCCGCAGGAGACCATCCAGGAGCTGATCCAGCTCGCTCTGCGCGGCGGCGGCCCCGACAACATCACCTGCATCGTGGCCGACGTCCTGGACGTCGACAGCAACGACACCCTGGCCGGGCAGCTCAACGACACCCCGGTCGTCGTCGGCGCGGTCGCCGAGAACCAGGCCCAGCTGGGCGACGGCGGGGCCATGCAGACGCCCGCCGGACGCGCGGCCGGCCTCGGCCGCCCCACCCCACCGCCCGCCGGCGGCTTCGGCCCGCCCGGCAGCGGCGACGTCGGCTACGACGGCATGCCGGACGGCCCCTACGACGCCTACACGGACGACGACTACGTCAAGCGGGGCGGCGGCCGTAAATGGCTCAAGCGGTCCGTCTACATCGTGCTCGCGCTGGCCGTGATCGGCGGGGGACTGTACGGCGGCTTCCGCTGGACGCAGACCCAGTACTACGTCGGCGCACAGAACGAGAACGTCGCGCTGTTCCGGGGCATCAGCCAGGACCTCGCCTGGGTCTCGCTCTCGAAGGTCGAGAAGGACCACCCCGAGATCGAGCTCAAGTACCTGCCGCCCTACCAGCGCAAGCAGGTCGAGGCGACCATCGCCGAGGGCAGCCTCAAGGACGCCCGTGAGAAGGTCGCCGAGCTCGCCGCCCAGGCCTCCGCCTGCAAGAAGGACGCGCAGCGCCGCGCGGCCGAGGCCGAGAACCGGGCCCGTACCGGCGAGGGCGAGGCCGGCGGCACCGCCGGGGCCCCCGCCACCAGGACTTCCGCCACGTTCTCCGCCAAGGGGACCAAGTCGACCACAGCTCCCACTCCCGGCCCCAGCCTCTCGGAGGAAGAGAAGAAGCTGGTCCCGCAGTGCGGTAAGCAGTAAGCCGTAGGGGGCCTTCAGCACCATGAGCGTTGTCACCAATACGACCACCATCGGCGCGATCGACGCACCGAGCCGCCGCAACACCGAGCTGGCGCTCGTCATCTTCGCCGTCGCCATCTCGGTGTTCGCCTACGCCAACGTGGGGCTCGCCCTCAACGGCGAACTGCCCTCGGGGATGCTCGGCTACGGGGCGGGGCTCGCGCTGCTCGGCGGGGTGGCCCACCTCGTGGTGCGGAGGTTCGCCAAGTACGCCGATCCGTTGCTGCTGCCGCTGGCAACACTGCTGAACGGGCTGGGGCTGGCGCTCATCTGGCGCCTGGACCAGTCGGAACGGCTGCTCAACCACCCCAACTTCGCGCCCGCCGCGTCCAAGCAGCTGCTCTTCTCGGCGATGGGGGTCGCCCTCTTCGTCGGGGTGCTGATCCTGCTCAAGGACCACCGCATCCTCCAGCGCTACACCTACATCTCCATGGTGGTGGCGCTCATCCTGCTGATCCTGCCGATGTTCTTCCCGCCGCAGTTCGGCGCGCGGATCTGGATCACCATCCCGGGGATCGGCTCCCTCCAGCCCGGCGAGTTCGCGAAGATCGTCATCGCGATCTTCTTCTCCGGCTATCTGATGGTGAAGCGCGACGCCCTGGCTCTGGCCAGCCGCCGCTTCATGGGGCTCTACCTGCCCCGCGGGCGTGACCTCGGACCGATCCTGGCCATCTGGGCGATGTCGATCCTGATCCTCGTCTTCGAGACGGACCTCGGCACCTCGCTCCTCTTCTTCGGCATGTTCGTCGTCATGCTCTACGTGGCGACCGAGCGCACCAGCTGGATCGTCTTCGGCCTGACCATGTCGGCCGTGGGCGCCGTCGGTGTGGCCTCCTTCGAGCCGCACGTGCAGGACCGCGTCACCGCCTGGCTCGACCCGTTCGCCGGCTGGGGCACGCATCCCGCCAGTGAGCAGATGGCCCAGGTGCTGATGTCCTTCGGTTCCGGCGGGACGCTCGGCACCGGGCTCGGCCAGGGCCACTCCGACCTGATCCTGTTCGCGGCCAACACGGACTTCATCCTCGCCACCGTGGGCGAGGAGCTCGGCCTCGCCGGCGTGATGGCCTTCCTCCTGCTGTACGGGCTGATCATCGAGCGCGGTGTACGCACCGCGCTGGCCGCCCGCGACCCGTTCGGCAAGCTGCTGGCCATCGGGCTCTCCGGTGCCTTCGCGATCCAGGTCTTCGTCGTCGCCGGTGGGGTCATGGGCCTCATCCCGCTCACCGGTATGACGATGCCCTTCCTCGCCGCCGGTGGTTCGTCCGTGCTCGCCAACTGGGCTCTGATCGCCATCCTGATCCGGATCAGCGACACCGCCCGACGGCCGGCGCCCGCCCCTGCCCCGTCCACGGACGCCGAGATGACCCAGGTGGTCCGACCGTGAACAAGCCTCTGCGCCGGATCGCGATCTTCTGCGGCATCCTCATCCTCGCCCTTCTCATCCGGGACAACTGGCTCCAGTACGTCCGTGCCGACGAGCTGAACAGCCACAAGTACAACCGCCGCGTCGAAATCGAGCGGTACGCCCACGAGCGCGGCGACATCATCGTCGACGGCAAGGCGATCACCGGCTCCGTCGAGACCGAGGACAGCGACTTCACCTACAAGCGGGTCTGGAAGGACGGCCCCCTGTGGGCCCCCGTGACCGGCTACTCCTCGCAGGCCTTCGGCTCCTCGCAGCTGGAGAACCTTGAGGACGGCATCCTGACCGGCAACAGCGACCAGCTGTTCTTCGACCGGACGCTGTCGATGTTCACGGGAGACAAGAAGCGCGGCGGCAACGTCGTCACCACTCTCAACGGCGACGCTCAGAAGGCCGCCTTCGAGGGGCTCGGAAAGAAGAAGGGCGCGGTCGTCGCCCTTGATCCGAAGACGGGCGCCATCCTCGCTCTCGCCAGCACCCCGTCCTACGACCCCTCGGTCTTCGCCGGGAACTCGTTCAAGGACTCGGACGACCGGCAGCAGCTCCTGAAGGACAAGGACAAGCCGATGCTCAACCGGGCATTGCGCGAGACCTACCCCCCGGGCTCCACCTTCAAGGTCGTCACCGCCGCCGCCGCCCTGGAGAACGGGCTCTACGACGACATCGACGCCAAGACCGACTCCCCGCTGCCCTGGACCCTGCCGCAGTCCACCGTCCAGCTGAAGAACGAGGGCAGCATCCCCTGCAAGGACGCCTCGCTGCGGGAGGCCCTGCGCTGGTCCTGCAACACCGTCTTCGGGAAGATCAGCGACGACCTCGGCAACCAGAAGATGATCGAGCAGACGGACAAGTTCGGTTTCAACAAGGAAGTCTTCACACCCGTCCGCGCCGACGCGAGCATCTACCCCGAGGACAACAGGCCGCAGAACGCCATGGCGGGCATCGGCCAGGCGTCCAACCGCACCACCCCGCTCCAGATGGCCATGGTCGCCGCGGCCATCGCCAACGACGGCAAACTGATGGATCCGTACATGGTCGCCGAGCGTCAGGCGCCCAACCTGGACCCGGTCTACACCCACGAGCCCGAAGAGCTCAGCCGCGCGCTCTCCGGTGAGAACGCCCAGAAGGTCCAGCAGATGATGGAGACCGTCGTCAACGACGGCACGGGAACCAACGCGCAGATCCCCGGCGTCACAGTGGGCGGCAAGACCGGTACCGCACAGCACGGTCTGAACAACAGCGAGAAGCCCTACGCCTGGTTCATCTCGTACGCGAAGACCGACAACGGCTCCCCGGTCGCCGTCGCCGTCGTGGTCGAGGACGGCAACGCCAACCGGGACGACATCTCCGGTGGTGGGCTGGCCGCCCCGATCGCGAAGAACGTGATGAAGGCGGTCATCGACAGCAAGAAGTGAGACCCGTCACGGCGGCCGTCCATCCATACCGGACATCGCATACCGGTCGGATATCGGCTGACGGGTGCGGGCTGATCACATCACCGGTGCCCGGTAGCGTATGCGCGAACAGCGCACCGCCGCGGACCACACACGGGTGCGGTCGGGACTGACGGAGAGGGCTGGAACAGTTATGGAAGAGCCGCGTCGCCTCGGCGGCCGGTACGAGCTGGGCTCGGTGCTCGGCCGTGGTGGCATGGCCGAGGTCTACCTCGCGCACGACACCCGGCTCGGCCGCACCGTAGCGGTGAAGACGCTCCGGGCCGATCTGGCCCGCGACCCGTCCTTCCAGGCCCGGTTCCGCCGTGAGGCCCAGTCGGCCGCCTCGCTCAACCACCCCGCGATCGTCGCCGTGTACGACACCGGCGAGGACTACGTCGACGGGGTCTCCATCCCGTACATCGTGATGGAGTACGTCGACGGGTCGACGCTGAGAGAGCTGCTGCACTCCGGTCGCAGGCTGCTCCCCGAGCGCACGCTGGAGATGACGGTCGGCATCCTCCAGGCCCTCGAATACTCGCACCGCGCCCAGATCGTCCACCGCGACATCAAGCCCGCGAACGTCATGCTGACGCGCACCGGCCAGGTCAAGGTCATGGACTTCGGCATCGCCCGCGCCATGGGCGACTCCGGGATGACGATGACGCAGACCGCCGCCGTCATCGGCACCGCCCAGTACCTCTCCCCGGAGCAGGCCAAGGGCGAGCAGGTCGACGCCCGCTCCGACCTGTATTCCACCGGCTGCCTGCTGTACGAGCTCCTCGCGGTGCGGCCCCCGTTCGTCGGGGACTCTCCCGTCGCGGTGGCCTACCAGCACGTGCGGGAGGAACCGCAGCCGCCGAGCAACTTCGACCCCGAGATCACGCCCGAGATGGACGCGATCGTCCTCAAGGCGCTGACCAAGGACCCGGACTACCGCTACCAGTCCGCCGACGAGATGCGGGCCGACATCGAGGCCTGCCTCGACGGCCAGCCGGTCGCGGCCACGGCGGCGATGGGCGCTGCGGGGTACGGGGGCTACGACGGCTACAACGCCGACCAGCCCACCACCGCCCTGCGCCCGGCCGACCCGAACAACGGGCAGACCTCGATGCTGCCGCCGGTCAACCCGGACGACGGCGGTTACGGCTACGACGACCGGTCCGGACGCCGGCGCCAGCAGAAGAAGAGCAACACCTCGACGATCCTGCTGGTCGTCGCGGGCATCCTGGTACTGATCGGCGCGATCCTGATCGGCCGGGTCGTCTTCTCCCCCACCAGCGACGACGGCCAGCTCAAAGCGCCGAACCTGGTGGGCTCCACGGTCAAGGAAGCGGAGAGACTCGCGGACAACGCCGGCGTCAAGATCACCGTCGGCGCCGAGGAACCCTGCGAGGAACAGGAGAAGGGCGAGATCTGCTCGCAGGACCCCACGAGCGGCGTGATGATGGACAAGGACGGCACCGTCACCGTCATCGTGTCCACCGGCGCACCGAAGATCGAGGTCCCCAACGTCCTGGAGAAGTCCGAGGACGGCGCCCGCGACGTCCTGGAGGAGAAGGGCTTCACGGTCAACGTCGTCACCGAGGAGTCCGAGAAGACCGAGAACACGGTGATCGAGCAGGACCCCAAGGGCGGCGAGAAGGCCGATGACGGGTCCGAGATCACCATCACCATCGCCAAGCAGGCCCTGCTGGACCTGCCGGACATGCGGAACCGCACCTTCGAGGCGGCGGAACAGCAGCTGCGGGGCATCGGCTTCAGCAACATCTCGCGGAGCGACGTCGACTCGGACCAGCCGCAGGGCACCGTCATCGAGCAGTCCCCGACGCCCGGAAAGCAGGCCAAGGACGCGCAGATCGTCCTCAAGGTCTCCAAGGGCCCGGCGGAGCCGGAGCAGGTCCAGATCCCCGGTGACATCGGCAACAAGTCGTACCAGGACGTCAAGGGCCAGCTCGAAGGGCTCGGCTTCGTGGTCCAGCTCTCCCCGGGCTCGGTCGACAAGCCGGACGCCCGGGTGATCACCAGCCAGCCGGCGCCCAACAGCCAGGCGGAGAAGGGCAGCACCATCACCCTCGTCACCGTCGAGGGCCGCGGGGGCGGTCTCTTCGGAGGCCGGGGCGACTGACCACGCCCGCCGCCCATCCCGGCATACGTACGGGGAATGCCCCGGTCACCATTGCGGTGACCGGGGCATTCCCCGTACATACAGGCGGTTGCGCACAGGCTGCGGAGACTAGAGCAGCTCCACCGGCTTCGTGCGGTCCTTGTCGACCTTCTCCGTACGCTCCAGCTCGCCCCACACGATGTACCGGTACTTCGAGGTGTAGACCGGCGTGCAGGTCGTCAGCGTGATGTAGCGGCCCGGCTCCTCGACGCCCGACTCCTCCGGGACCGGCTGGATGACGTCGACGTTGAACTTCGAGGTCTCGGGGAGCGTCTTGTAGACCTTGTAGATGTACCAGGTGTCCTTGGTCTCGAAGACGACCGGATCACCGTTCTTCAGCTTGTGGATGTTGTGGAACTTGGCGCCGTGCCCGTCGCGGTGCGCGGCCAGCGTGAAGTTGCCCTCGTCGTCCCAGGGGAGCGCGGATTCGACCGGGTCCGTGTAGTAGCCCGCGATGCCGTTGTTCAGGGTCTCGGGGTCGGTGCCCTTCTTGACCAGCACCTCGCCGTTCTTCATGGCGGGTACGTGCAGGAAGCCGATGCCGTCCTTGGTGTCCAGGGCACCCGGGCCGTCCGCCCAGCGGCTGCGGACCGTGTCACCCTGCCGGTCGGCCTCGCGGTCGGCGAGGACGTTGGTCCACCACAGGGAGTACGCGACGAAGAGCGCGAGCACCAGGCCCGCGGTGATCAGCAGCTCGCCGAAGAGGCTGACGGCCGTCGCGACGGGGTGCCGGGAGGGCTTGCGCGCCGGGCGCGCGGACGCGTCCGTCCGCTCGTCGTGCTCGGTCCTCGCTGCCACCGCACCGCCCCTGTCGTGATGATGGTTCAGCCCACGAGCGCGTTGGGCTTCCCTTCGCTGCGCGGCCGTTCGTCGACCATCTTGCCCCAGACGATCAGCCGGTAGGTACTCGTGAACTCCGGTGTGCAGGTCGTCAGCGTGATGTACCGGTCCGGCTTGGTGAACCCGGAACCCACCGGCACCGGTTCGATCACCGAGATGTTGGACGGCGATGTCTGCGGCAGGATGCTCGACATCTCGTACGTGTAGTACGCGTCGCGCGTCTCGACCACGATCGGGTCACCGGGGCTGAGCTTGTTGATGTAGCGGAACGGCTCACCGTGGGTGTTGCGGTGCCCGGCCACTGCGAAGTTGCCCAGCTCGTCCTCGGGCATCGCCGTCTTCAGCTTGCCCTCGCCGTAGTGGCCGACCATCCCCCGGTCGAGGACCTTCTCCTTGTCGATGCCCTCGGCGATCGGGACGACGACGTCCAGCTTCGGGATGTGCATGATCGCGAAACCCTGTCCGGGGGCGAACACCCCCGGCTTGCGGTCGCCGTTGGCCCACTCGTCCTGGATCTTGTCCGTCTCGCGGCCCGCGATCTGCTCGGCCCGGATGTTGGTCCACCAGAGCTGATAGGTGACGAAGAGCAGCATCAGGACGCCGAGGGAGATGAACAGCTCGCCGACCACCCGGCTGGCGACCACCGCCGGGCTGTCCTTCGCCGCCCGCGCCGCACGCCGCGCCTCCACTCGGGACATCGGCGCGGTGGGCACGGCGGACGCCGTGGCCGGTGGAGCGGCCGGTCCCGGGCGCCGACGGCCGCGCCCCTTGGCCGCCCTGCGCCGCTCGGCCCGCCCGCCGGGGGCGGGGGCGGGCCCGTCCGAGATGCGGCTGAGGACCTCGGTACGGGGCTCTGTGCGGGAATCGGTACGGGGCTCGGCGGCCGGGTCCGGGCCCAAGTCCCGGTCCGGGCCCAGATCCCGGTCCGAGTCCGGGTCCGGGGCGAGGGCCAGCCCCCCCTGCTCCTCGGGCGACGCTATTCGCCGGGGGGCCGCCGTCCGGAGCCCCATCGTCTCGTCGGGGCGCGACACCGGTCCGGGGGTGAGCACGGAGGCCGGGTGGGCCGCGTCGAGGACCGGGTCCGGGTCGAGCACGGGGACCGGGTCCGGCGCGAAAGCCGCTCCCGGCACAGCGCCCGCACCCGTCGCAGAACCCGCGCCAGGCACGGAACCCGCTTCGGGCGCAGGCGGCCGCTGGGAGCCGTACCAGTCCCGTTGGTAGCCCTCGGGGTCGTACCACTCGTCCGGCGCTCCCTGGGGCTGCTGGAGGTCCTGGTAGGCCCTCTGCTGGGCCTCGGGTGCCGGCCTGCCGGGAGCAGGCTCGTCCGGTCCGTCCTGGGCGCCCGGGATGCTGTCCGCCCGGAACCACGGCGAGGCGTGCTGCCCCGGGAGGGGATCGTTCAGCGGATCCGTGAGGCCGCCCACCGCCGCCACGAACCCGCCGTCGGTCCCGTACGCCCCTTGCGCGTACGGGCCGCCCTCCTGGCCGGCGTCCTGGGGGCGGCCCGGGTTCACGCGGCGGCCTTGCCCACCACCGGCGCGAGCCCCGCCGACCGCGCGACGGCCCCCTGGTCGCCGCACTGCTCCAGCCAGTTGGCGAGCATCAGATGGCCGTGCTCGGTGAGCACCGACTCGGGGTGGAACTGCACACCCTCCACGGCCCGGTCACGGTGGCGCAGCCCCATGATGATGCCGTCCGCCGTGCGGGCCGTGACCTCCAGCTCCGGTGGCAGCGCGGCCGGTTCGGCGGCGAGCGAGTGGTAGCGGGTCGCGGTGAAGGGGGAGGGCAACCCGGCGAAGACGCCCTTGCCCTCGTGGGTCACCGGGGAGGTCTTACCGTGCAGCAGTTCGGGGGCCCGGTCGACGACACCGCCGTACGCGACCGCCATCGACTGCATCCCCAGACAGACGCCGAAGACCGGAACGCCGGTGTCCGCACAGTGCCGGACCATCTCGACGCAGACGCCGGCCTGCTCGGGCGTGCCGGGGCCCGGCGAGAGCAGGACCCCGTCGAAACCGTCCTGGGCATGGGCGGTGGTCACTTCGTCGTTGCGCAGGACCTCGCACTCGGCGCCGAGCTGGTAGAGATACTGGACGAGGTTGAAGACGAAGCTGTCGTAGTTGTCCACGACGAGGATGCGTGCGCTCACTGGTCGGCTCCTGCTCCACCGGCGCTCTCGCCGTCGACGGTCACATCACCGAACGGAAGCAGCGGTTCCGCCCACGGGAAGACGTACTGGAACAGGGCGTAGACGACCGCCAGAACCAGCACGAGCGAGATGATGCTCCGCACCCATGCGTTGCCCGGCAGATGCCGCCAGATCCAGCCGTACATTCGACCCCTCCATTCGGTACCCGCACCAGACTAGAGTGCCGCGGCCGGAGCGGGGGTCAGCTGTGGAAAACCACGAGTCGGGCGCGGGCCGGGCGCGAGGCGGGCACGGGTCGGGCGGGTCCGACGCAGGTCAGCCGGTGAGGTCCGGCGGCTTCCCCTCGGCCACCGGCCGGGTCGCGTCCAGGTGGGCCCAGGCGATCAGCCGGTGGCTGCTGCCCCACTCGGGCTCGCAGGTGGTGAGTGTCAGATAGCGGCCGGGCTCCTCGAAGCCGGAGCCGCGCGGCACGGGGTCGACGGCCCCCGTGTCGGTGGGCACGGTCCGGTACGGCTCCTTCGCGATGCGGTACGTGAACCAGGTCGTGCCGTCGTTGACGATCACCGCGTCCCCGGGGCGCAGCTTCGGGAAGTCCTTGAAAGGGTCGCCGTACGTCCGCCGGTGCCCGGCCACCGCGAAGTTGCCCGTGTCGCCGGGGCGGGCGGTTCCGCTGTAGTGCCCGAGCCCCTTCTGCAAGGTCCTGGCCTCGGTGTTCTCCAGCACCGGCCACTCCCAACCGGAGCCGAAGCGGGGGATGTGCATCGTCGCGAAGGGCTTTCCGGCGCGGTACGGGGCCGGAGCGGCCGAGGGGGAGGGCTCGGCGGAGAGGGAGGGGGAGGGGCCGGTGGAGGCGGGTGGCGGGGCGGGCGTCACCGGCTGCCGGGCCCACTGGCTGTGCAGGCTGTCGATCTCGCCCTCGGCGGCGTCGGCCGCCTTCACCCCGGTCCAGAACAGGATGTGGACGACGAAGAGCACGATCAGCGTGCCCACGGTGATGCACAGTTCGCTGAAGGTTCTGACGACGAGTCGCACCGACAGTCGTAACGACACCGGACGGCCTCCCCGGGGGATCAGCTCGGGTTCACTCCGCAGGCTTCGCGTAGTGGAGATCCACTGTGCCCGAGTAGCCGGGAAGAGTCACCGCCTCGTTCTCGTCGACTTTCCAGCCCAGCCCGTACGCCTTCACATACAGCTGGTAGTTCTGGATCGCGGTGGAGTCGTTGAGCGCCCGCTTGAGCCTGCCCGGGTCACCGATCGCGGTGACCTTGTACGGCGGGGAGTAGACGCGGCCCTGGAGGATCAGGGTGTTGCCGACGCAGCGCACCGCGCTGGTGGAGATGAGCCGCTGGTCCATCACCTGGATTCCCCGGGCCCCGCCCTGCCACAGCGCGTTCACCACGGCTTGCAGGTCCTGCTGGTGGATGACCAGGTCATTGGGCTGCGGCTCGGGGTAGCCCGGGTTGGCGGTGGCGTCGGGGGGCGCGTCGTCGAGGGTCACACTGACGGAGTGGCCGGTGATCTCGGTGGTACCCGCCGCCTTCTCCAGGGCCTCCAGCTTGGCGTCCTCGGCCTTGGTGGAGCCGTCGTCACGCTGGGCGAGGGCCTCGATGTCCGAGCGCACGGCCGCCGTCGACTCGTTCAGCTCGGCGTTCTTCTCACTGCGCTCCCTGATCAGGTCGGAGAGCTTGAGCAGGGAGGAGTCGCTGCGTAGATCGGTGCCCTTGGCGGCGTTGGCGCTGGTGACGAAGATGAGTCCGGCCAGGGCGAAAACCGCAGCGGTGAGTGCCCGGGCCGCCCACACGGAGGTGTGCCGGGCCGGGCCTTCGGGGGAGTCGGCAGAATTGCTCAACGTACCCTTATCTCATCAGGCGCCAGGGAAGCACTACGCTAACGGACGCTTGGGGGAGGCAGCATTCCCCCTGGCACCCGCCCCCGGCGCCCGCCACAGATCCCTGCGCGGTCACGCAGCGCATCGACAGGAGAGTCCCTCGTGCCGAAGTCACGTATCCGCAAGAAGGCCGACTTCACGCCGCCCCCGGCGAAGCAGGCAACGGCCATAAAGCTGACCAACCGCAGCTGGGTGGCTCCGGTGATGCTGGCCCTGTTCCTCATCGGACTGGCCTGGATCGTGGTGTTCTACGTGACCGAAGGCGATCTGCCGATCGACGCCCTGGGCAACTGGAACATCGTGGTCGGCTTCGGCTTCATCGCCGGTGGCTTCGCCGTGTCGACGCAGTGGAAGTAGAGCGGACCCCGGTCAGCTCTACTGATTCCTGCGCGGCACCGCTGGTGCCTGCACCGTTCTTCCCGCACGGCGCCGCCGGTACCGGCACGGCTCCTTCCTGCGCGGCACCGCTGGTGCCTGCACGGCTCCGCTGATACCTGTGCGGCACCCACCCGCGCAAGCCTTGCCCTGAGTTACCCACAGAGTTATCCACAGCCGGGGGAAAAGGTCAGACGATCTGTGGATAACCTCCACTCAAGTTGACGCCGGTGTGACTGCAGCCTCCCTCATCGAGGGGGGCTGCACTCCGTGGATCAGGTGAGAAAACCCAGGTCAGCGACAAGTGGCACAGATGTTCCTCTTGCTCCACGCAAGATTTCGCGCACACTGTGGACAACTTCGGTCACCCTGGGGGTGAAGAGCCCCATTCCGCTCAGGTGAGCGCGATTGTCCTGGCGACGACGATCCCGAGGGTGGCCAACAGGACCAGCGCACAGGTGCCGGCCTGCACCAGCGTGCGGTGCTCGCGCGGGGCGTGCACCATGCCGAGAGCGATGGCGACGCCCGCCACCAGACCGCCGACGTGCGCCTCCCAGGCGATACCGCCCCAGGTGAAGGTGAAGACCAGGTTCAGCGCGAGCAGCACCAGCACCGGGCGCATGTCGTAGTTCATCCGGCGCATCAGGACCGCGGTGGCGCCGAACAGGCCGTAGACCGCGCCGGAGGCGCCGAGCGACCCCTGGTTCGGCGCGGCGATCAGATAGGTCAGCGCGCTGCCCGCGAGGCCGGACAGCAGATAGAGCGCGAGATAGCGGGACCGGCCGAGCGCGGCCTCCAGCTGTCCGCCGAGCCACCACAGCCCCAGCATGTTGAACCCGATGTGCCACACCTCCTGGTGCAGGAACATCGAGGTCACCAGGCGATACCACTGGCCCTCGGCGACGCCCTCGATGGACCCCGGCGGCGGAGTGGGGTCCCAGGCCCGCCCGAGCAGCGTCAGATCGTTGAGCAGGGTGGGACCGGCTGCGGCGACCAGGACGAAGACCGCCAGATTGATGCCGAGCAGGATCTTGGTGACCAGCCGCGGATCGGCGGCCACCGTCCCGCCCGCCAGGGTGCGCGGACGGCTCGCCGCCGGGTGGTGGCCGGTGCCGGAACCCTGGCGTACGCAGTCGGGACACTGAAAGCCGACCGAGGCGCTGACCATGCACTCGGTGCAGATCGGCCGCTCACAGCGCGTACAGCTGATCCCCGTCTCGCGGCCCGGGTGCCGATAGCAGGTCGGCGTCGGCACGCCGCCCGCCGAGGCGTCACGGTCTGGCGGCGGCTGCTGGTCCATCGCTCCTGGCCTGCCTCTCGGGTCCTCGTGCTTCCGGCGGCGCGGACGCGACCGCCCCGCCGGCCCGCTATGAACATGTACGGACGGGCGGGGCGGTTGGTTCCCGGCCGGTGTCAGCGGCGTGCCGCGGAGCGGTCGGCGGGCGTCAGCGGGTCTCGACGACCACCGACTCGATCACCACGTCCTTCAGGGGACGGTCGGTGCGCGGGTTGGTCGGGGTGGCCGCGATGGCGTCGACGACCCGGCGGCCCGCATCGTCGGCCACCTCGCCGAAGATGGTGTGCTTGCCTGTCAGCCAGGCGGTGGGTGACACCGTCAGGAAGAACTGCGAGCCGTTCGTCCCCGGCCCCGCGTTGGCCATGGCCAGCAGATACGGCTGGGTGAAGCCCAGCTCGGGGTGGAACTCGTCGGCGAACTGGTAGCCCGGACCGCCCGTGCCGTTCCCCAGGGGGTCTCCACCCTGGATCATGAAACCGCTGATGACGCGGTGGAAGACCGTACCGTCGTACAGCCGGTCCGTGGTGGTCTCGCCGGTCTCGGGGTTGACCCACTCACGCTGCCCGGTGGCCAGCTCGACGAAGTTCCTGACGGTCTTGGGGGCGTGGTTCGGCAGGAGCCGGATCTCGATATCGCCCTGATTGGTCTTCAGAGTGGCGTAAAGCTGCTCGGCCACGATCCGCCTTCCCTCATCCTTCGCTGACGTCCGCATCCTCCGCCGACGTCCGCCGATCCTCCCACGGACCGGGAAACGTACGGCCGGATGCCGGGCGAAACGGCGCGTTCAGGAGCGAACCGTGGCATTGTCGTCGGCACACTTCGGATACACCGTTATGACCCCAAACGGCGATCATGACCCGGATGCCCGTCCCGCATGCCGGTCATGGCCGCGGCAGGCATGATTTCGAACTGGGCGGACAGGCGGAGTACCTACCCGCCACCAAGGAGGAGGATCCCGTGACCCGCATCGACAGCGTGCGCGCCGCAACCGACTCGGCGAAGTGCAGCGCGCGGCACGCCGCGGAAGTGGTGGCGCCCTACGCCGGCACGGCCAAGGAGCAGGCGACCCATTACGCGCACGAGACCCGCGTGCGACTCGCACCCAAGGTGACCAAGGCGGCCGAACAGGCCCGTGTCCAGTACGACTCGCATCTCGCACCGCGCATCGAACAGGCCCGGAGCCATGTGCCGCCCCGGGTCGACGAGGCCGCGCAGCGTGCGGCGGCCTCGACCAGGAAGGCCGCACGGAGCGCCGCCGATTACACGGCGCCGCGCGTCGAGCACGCCCGCGCCGTGGCCCAGCCCATGGCCGAGCAGGCCTCCGCCCGCAGCGCGGCGGCCCTGGCGGCGCTGCGGACGCAGGTGACGGCCAAGGAGATCCAGAAGCTGGCCAGGAAGCACCAGCGGCGGGCCAAGGCGGGCCGGGCCGCGAAGGGCTTCCTGGTGCTGGGGGTCCTCGCGGGCGGCGCCTACGCCGCCTGGCGCTGGTGGGACAAGCAGGCCAACCCGGACTGGCTGGTCGAGCCGCCCGCCCCCACCGAGGTCGGCGACGAGCGTTCGCCGCTCAGCTCGGTCGACGGCAGCGACCGGTCGGACCTCGACCCGGAGGTCCGCGCCAAGCAGGCCGAGGCCGAGGCGGGCAACGGGGACAACCCCGGCCCGGACGACCGGCCCTGACGGCGAAGGCCCGGGGAGAGCACGAACGCGGCTGCGGAACCACCCCGGTGGTTCCGCAGCCGCGTTCGTGCGTCGTCCTGGTTGCTCGCGCCCTCTCTACTTGCTCACGGCGAAGCGCATCAGGGCCTGCTCGTCCCCCTGCTTGATCTTCCCGGTCTCGTTGATCACCTGGAGCTTCCAGCCCGCGCCGTCCCGGATCGCCTTGGCCACCGCGCAGCCGTTGTCCTGGGTGAGCAGGCTCGGCCAGATGTCGGCGACCTGCTGCGTGCTGCCGCCCGTCGCGTCGTACACCTTGAAGCTGATGTTGCGCGCGTTCTTGAAGGCGCTGCGCTTCTTGTACGCGGCGGCGACGAACACGATGGCCGTGATGTTCGACGGCACCCGTGCGAACTCGACGGTCACCGTCTCGTCGTCGCCGTCCCCGTGCCCGGTCTGGTTGTCACCGCTGTGCACGAGCGAGCCGTTGCCCAGCGGGTCCAGGGAGTCCAGACCGGCCAGCCGTACGGGGTCCTCGCCCTGCATCGCGATGGCGATCAGGTCGAGGTCCGTCCCGGCCTTCTGCCGGATCTTCCCCATCAGCCCGCCGCTGCTCCCGACGGTCGGGTCCCAGGACACCCCGATGGACAGGTGGGTCACCCCGCCCAGATCCGCCGGGCCGTCTTCCTTCTTCAGCGTGATCATGCCTGAGTCCTTTGGTGGCTCGACTGTTTACGGATGAAGTGTGCCTGGTGCTCCGCCCTGCGGGGATTCGGGGATGGTGAAGATGTCCGT
Organism: Streptomyces durocortorensis; assembly: GCF_031760065.1. Lineage (NCBI taxonomy): Bacteria > Bacillati > Actinomycetota > Actinomycetes > Kitasatosporales > Streptomycetaceae > Streptomyces > Streptomyces sp. C11-1. The sequence goes on along the minus strand of NZ_CP134500.1, from coordinate 3,684,444 downwards.
CCGGTGCGCAGCGGGCAGCCCGCCTGGAAGCGGCTCTCGGCACCGGGACGCTCCATGATCTCAGCGACGTTGCGGCGGCGGGCGCGCACGGACATGCCCATGCGCTTGGCGATCGTCCGGTCGGATGAACTGGTCGGCGAGGGTGCGGACCTCCGCGCGCATGTGCGAGACCCGTTCGACGTACTCGCGGGTGCCCGACGGGTGGACGCAGGACTTCGGCGCGGCCCGCCCCGCCCCCGGAAACAACACGAGGCAGGGGCGTCCGACGTATTCGGTCCGGCCTGTCTCTCAGGCGATCCCCGCCACCTTGTCCGCGAATTTGTTGAGGTTGTCCATCGCTCGCGCGATGCGCTCGTCCAGGGTGAGCGATTCCTCGTACTGACTGAAACGCAGTTTGGGCTGCCGCTTCCCGCGCATGTACAAGGAACAGGCCAGGTCCGCGCACATATAGATGCCCACGGTATTGCCCTGCCGTCCGGATGGGCCGGCCAGCGGCGCGACAAAGAGGTTGACACCGGACGACGAATGCGGGGTCAGGCATATCTGACACATGCTGGACTTCATCACGCCCTTCCGGGCGGCGCTGGAAACACGCAGGGTGATGGCGCGCGGCCCGCCGTGTCCCGGCATGACGATGTGCGACCGCAGCAGCGCGCCAGGGTCGACCCAGCCGAGGAAGTCCAGGTCTTCCCAGGTAAGTTCGCCGAAACCGAGCGGCAGGCGCAGCCGGGACGCCTCCCCCTTGGTGCAGTTCACAAAGGAATTCCGGATGACTTTCTCACTCAATGGGTCCATGGTCAGTAAATATATCGGAGGCACCCAGGGGGGAACGCGTGATTTTCGGTGGAGACCGCCGAACCTGAAGGAATAGCGATCCAGTTTGCACCACTATTGCCCGATATGCCGGGTGCTCGCGTTGCCGTCATGCAGGTAGGTGAGCCACCGACTCCGCTCGTTTCATCCGCTGCGAAGTACGGAATCGAGCCGTACCGCTCCGGACAGGCAAAGTCCGCAGCACCGATGGACTCTCTCTTTTGCAGTCGGAGCAGACGAGCCTGCGCGCATCATCTCAGGAAAACAAATAGAGGCACGACTCTCGGGTATGTTCGTCTGTGTTCTCGGCCTCTCCGAGTCCGCGCGCAACGACGACTTCTTCGCCTGCGGCGGAGATTCCACCCTTGCCGCCCGCAGGAGCGGCTCAGGCCAAACGCCTGGCCCACCACCTGAGGCGGCTCGGGGTCGGCGCGGACGATGTGGTCGGCATGGAGCCGGAGGGCGGGATCGACAGTCTCCTTCCTGGTCCTGGCCTTGGACAGAGCCATGGTCCCGCAACGGACCCTCAGGTCCCGGGCCCGGCATGACTGTCCGCCCCTGCGCCAGTGCGCCGACCTGGCCCTCTTTCGCCGTGCGGACGGGTTGGCTACTGTGGGTCATCTACGCTCGCGACGGGAACCAGGAAGCCGGTGGGAATCCGGCACGGTCCCGCCACTGTGACCGGGGAGCGGACCCCACGCACGACCACGGCCGGAAGGCTGGAAGGTCGGGGTGAGCGACGATCCGGGAGTCAGGACACTGACCTGTCGCGGACACCATCCACGGGGCGTGGACCCCAGGAGGCGTGCAAGCGGCCTGCCGCAACGGTATGTGCGGCAGGTTCGTTCGGGTGCTCGGCATGCGGCGGGTGCGGCCCGGTGGGCCGAAGCCGACGTGCGCCGCCGTCCCGGGTGCCGGTCCCCTGGCGGCCTGTACCCCGGACGCGAGAGGAACCCGGATGCCTGCCGTGTTTTCCCGGAGGACACCCCCTGGCCCCCGGCCGAGCCTGGACGTTTCGCGTCGCCGGTTGCTGGGAGGCGCGCTCGCCGCGGCCGCCCTGCCCCTCCTGGGGACCGCCTGCGGACGTACCGGGCAGGAGAAGTCCGGCAAGGGGCTGACCGTCACCGATCTGACCGGTAAGAATCTCGAACTGCCGGGACCGGCACGCCGGGTGGTGACGATCCCGCTGCCCGCCGCGTCCATGGTGGTCGCGGTGAACGGGGGGCCGGATGTGCTGGCCGGTATGAACGCCGCGTCACTCACCGCGATCAAGGGCAGCTTCCTGGGCGAGGCGCATCCGGAGCTGCTCAAGGTGCCCACCGATGTGGCCGGTGCCGAGTTCGCACCCAATGTGGAGAGCGTCCTCGCACGGCGACCTGATGTGGTGATCCAGTGGGGAGACCGGGGCCCGGGCATCGTCGACCCGCTGCGCAAAGCGGGTCTGAAGGTCGCTCAGCTCACCTATGGCACCCAGGCGGACCTGGAGGGCGCCATCGCCATGTACGGCCGGCTGCTCGGCAAGCAGGACCGGGCCGACCGTATCGCCGACGGCATGCGCCGGCGGCTGAAGAAGCTGCGCACGGAGATTCCCGGCCGAGCGGGCCCCCCGCCGTCCGTGCTCTATCTGCGCGGAGCCGCCGACGGTCTGCAGGTCGGAGGGGGCGACTCGTACAACCACTTCGTCACCGAGCTCGTCGGTGGCCGCAATCCCGCCGCCGAGATCAAGGCCGAACAGGCCACCATCGATGTCGAACAGCTGCTGAGGTGGGACCCCGACATCATCCTGCTCGGCAACTTCGGCCCGGCCACACCACAGGACATGTACGACGACCCCGCGCTGGCAAGCCTGCGGGCTGTGCGGGGGCGTCGTATCTACAAGGTGCCGCTGGGCGGATACCGGTGGGATCCGCCCAGCCAGGAGTCACCGCTGATGTGGCAGTGGCTCGCCGGTCTGGTCCACGGCACCGGGGGCGCGGGACTGCGGGCCGAGGTCGTCCGTGAGTACGCCTTCCTCTACGGCGCCGAGCCCACCGACAGCCAGCTGGACACCATCCTCAAGCTGTCGGCCAACTCCGGCTCCCGGGACTATGACGACTTCGGCCGCTGAGCGGACAGAGGGGCGCGGCACCGGCCCCGCTGCCGTGCCGGCCATCGGGCGCCGACGGCAGCGTTCAGCGCTGATCGGGCTGCCGGTCGCCGTGCTGCTCATCGGCGTCATCGCCCTCGGCGTCGGCCGCTACACGGTCGGCTTCGACGACGTCGTACGGATCCTGCTCGGGCGGATACTCCCGGTCGAACGGACCTGGTCGGACACCGAGGAGGCCGCCGTGCTCCACGTGCGGCTGCCGCGGGTACTGCTGGCCATGCTGGTCGGCGCGGGGCTCGCGGTCTGCGGTGCGGCGCTCCAGGCAGTCTTCGGCAACCCGATCGTCAGCCCGCAGATCCTCGGTGTCTCCTCCGGAGCGTCCTTCGGCGGGGCGCTCGCGATCGTGCTCGGCCTGGGGTCGGCCGCGCTGGTTCTCGGCTCGTTCGGCTTCGGGCTGCTCGCGCTGGTGGCGGTGTTCGCCACCAGCCGGGTTCGCGGACCCGCGCCACCGCTGACGATCGTGCTCGCCGGCATCGTCGTCGGAGCGTTCTTCTCGGCGCTGGTCTCCCTGCTCACGTATCTCGCCGACCCCTACGGCGAGCTCCAGTCCATCGTGTTCTGGCTGCTGGGCAGTCTGGCCACGGCCACCTACGGCAAGGTCGCCGTGGCCGCGGTGCCGGTCCTGCTCGGTGGGGCGCTGATCTACGCACTGCGCTGGCGGATCAACGTTCTCTCCCTCGGGGACGAGGACGCCAAGATCCTCGGACTGCGCCCGGGGCAGCTGCGCTGGATGCTGCTCACCGCGGTGGCCGCGGTCGTCGCCGGAGCGGTCGCGGTGAGCGGCGTCATCGGCTGGGTGGGGCTGGTGGTGCCGCATCTGGCCCGGCTGTGGGTCGGCCCCGACCACCGGGTACTCATCCCGGTGAGCCTCGGCCTGGGTGCGGCGTACCTCACCGTCATCGACACCGTGACCCGCAACCTGGGCGTGGCCGAGATCCCGCTGGGCGTCCTCACCGCGCTGATCGGGGCGCCGGTCTTCCTCCTCCTGCTGCACCGCAGCCGCCGACGGATGTGGTCCGATGCTTGAGTTCGACGGCCTCGGCTTCTCCCACGACCCCGGAAAGGAACCCGGAAACGAATCCGGAAACGAATCCGGACGGTGGCTCTTCCGCGACGTCTCCCACCGGCTCGCCCCCGGCGAGATCCTCACCGTCCTCGGACCGAACGGCCGCGGCAAGACCACCCTCCTGCGCTGTGTCGCCGGCCTCACCACACCCACCGAAGGACGGATACGGGCCGACGGCGCGGTCGGCTTCGTCCCGCAGAGCCACCACACCACCTTCGCCTACACCGTCCTGGACATGGTGCTGATGGGCCGCGCACGCCACCTGCGTCCGCTGGCCACCCCTGGCCGCCGGGACCACGAACTCGCCCATGGAGCCCTGGAGCGAGTCGGGCTCACCCATCTGGCCGACCGCGACTACCCGACGCTGAGCGGGGGAGAGCGCCAACTGGTGCTGATCGCACGGGCGATCGTCGGCCAGGGCCCGGTACTCGTCCTCGACGAGCCCGCGGCCGCGCTGGATCTGCGCAACCAGGGCAGAGTGCTGCATCTGCTGCGCGGCCTCGCCGACGAGGGCCGCACCATCGTGCTGACCACCCATCACCCCGACCACGCGGTGGAGATCGCCGACACCGCGATGCTCATGTTCGGCGGCACCGATGTACGGGTCGGCCCGGCCGCGGGACTGCTCACCGACAGCACCGTCGGGGCCCTGTACGGCGTCCGCGCACACACCCTCGTCCTCGACGAGGAATTCGGTGGCGCGCCCCGCCGAGTGATCGTCACCCGTTACGACCAGGAGCTGCCCTCATGACCACCGCCCACCGGCCGGAGAGGTGCCGTCCATGACATCCCTGCCCGCCATCGCCTGCACGGTGCGCCCCTGGGCGCAGTTCCCGCTTCAGCGTGCGCTGCACGGCATCCGTACGGCCGGTTTCAACGCGGTCGCCCTCCCGGTGCACGGGGTCACCGAGGTGATCACCCCCGACACCCCGGCCGCAGGGGCCGAGGAGATCGGCGCGCTCATCCGCGACCACGGGCTGCGGCTGCTGGTTCTCAGCCACGCCGCCGACCTGGACCGTGGCGACGACCGGGCGCTGGGCGCGCTGCGCCGTCAGATCGACCACTGCGCCAGGCTGGAGGTGCCGACCCTGGTCGACATGGGGTGTCCCGAACTCACCCACGGCGCCCGCTATCTACGGCTCATGGCAGCCGCCGCCCCGTACGCCGCCGCCCATGGGGTGACCATCGCCGTCAAGCCGCACGGCGGGCTGACCCGTACCGCGGCCGACACCTTGTCCGTCGTCGAACGCGTCGGCCACGACGCCTTCCGGGCCTGCTGGGACGCGGGCAACCTGGTGCACTACGGCGGCGAGCCGCCCGCTCGGGGACTGGCCGAACTCGCCCCGTACATCGCCGCGGTCGGCGTCCGTGACCACCCGGTCCGCGGCCGTTACCGAGCCACCACCACCGGGGGCATGCCGCCCGCGATCACCCCCGGCGACGGCATCGTGGACTTCACCGAGCTCTACCGGACCCTGCGCGCACACGGCTTCACCGGCCCGAGCGCCGTGGAGAGCGTCACCAGGCTCGGCACCCTCGAAGAGCTCGACTCCGAGGCGGACCGGGCCCGCCGAAACCTGCTCGACGCGATGGCCGGCCGCGTACCGGACCGCCCGGAACCGGCGCGTACGATCCCGGCCCGGCAGTCCTGCTCCCTCGTCGCCCGCACCGCCGCGGAGGACCCGATCGGCACCGCCCGCCCCTTCGACCGGTTCCTCATGCTCGAACTCCCCCTGCCCTGGCCACCGGGGATGGGCACCCCGGTGTGGGAGACCGACCGGGTCCCCGCCCCCCTGCGTGCCGCACTGCGCACCGCCACCCGCCGCACCGGGGAACGCGGCCTGACCATGAAGACGTTCGCCGCCGCACCCGACCCGGAGTACTCCACCCCCGGCCTGATCCGGATCATCCGCTTCGACCGCGCCCCGGGCCCGGCCGCTCCCCTGGCCCGTACGGAACACCACATCCCCACCGACCGGGCCCCGGCCCTGATCGACGGTCTCTTCACCGACGACCCTGCCGCCCTCACTCCCTTCGCCCAGTACCGCGACCCGACCCCGCACCGTGACCTGGTCGTCTGCACCCACGCCTCGGTCGACGCCTGCTGCGGCACGCTCGGCTACCCGTTCTTCCAGCAGCTCCGCCGGACCCACGGCAGCACGGGGACGGTACGGGTGTGGCGCATCAGCAGCTTCGGCGGCCACCGCTTCGCCCCCACCCTGGTCGATTTCCCGGAAGGCCGCGTCTGGGGCAACCTCACCCAGGCCCGCATGGACCAACTGGTCAACCGCACCGGCGACCCCGCCGATCTGATGGACCTCTACCGAGGCTGGGCCTGTCTTCCCCACCCCGGCGAGCAGGTCCTCGAACGCGAGCTCTTCCGTACGTACGGATGGGACTGGCCCGCCCACCACCTGAGCCTCCACCCGACCGCCGACGCCCACTACCGCCTCACGGCCCACGACCCCCGCTCCGGCACCACCCGCCACCACACCGCCGAACTCCACCCCCTGGGCCCGCGGCCGGTCCTGATCGGCTGCGACCGCACCGCCGGAGAAATCCAGCGTTACACCGCTTCCCTCAACCCCCGGACACCGCCGAGCCACTCCCGCCCGTGCTGACATGTCAGCACACAAAAATCCCCCCTGACCCACGTTTCCGCAGGTCAAGGGGGATTTCTAAAAGTGGAGCCTAGGAGATTCGAACTCCTGACATCTGCCTTGCAAAGGCAGCGCTCTACCAACTGAGCTAAGGCCCCGGGCCACAACGAACGAGGGCAACGCCCAGCACATCCGCGCCAGGGCTACCGTCGCAGACCAGAGTACCGGGTACCCCCCGCATTCCTCCAAAAGGATAGGGACTCCCGATGAACGACCACTCTCCGTAAGATGCTCGACGAGGTTCGCAGCAGCGAAGCCGCAGCGAAGGGGAGACGCCATGGACACAGCGCAGCAAGAGGCAACGGCAAGAGCCAGAGACCTTCAACGCAGTTGGTACGGAGAGCCTTTGGGGGCGCTCTTCCGTCGGCTGATCGATGATCTCGGCCTGAATCAGGCCCGGCTGGCCGCGGTTCTCGGGCTGTCCGCTCCGATGCTCTCCCAGCTGATGAGCGGCCAGCGGGCCAAGATCGGAAACCCCGCCGTGGTCCAGCGCGTCCAGGCCCTTCAGGAGCTGGCGAGCCAGGTGGCCGACGGCAGCGTCAGTGCGGGCGAGGCGACCGACCGGATGGAGGAGATCAAGAAGTCGCAGGGCGGATCGGTCCTCACCGGCACCGGCCAGACCAGCTCCACCGGCGGCGCTCCCACCGTCCGCCGCGTGGTGCGCGAGATCCAGTCCCTGCTGAGGTCCGTCGCGGCGGCCGGCGACATCATCGATGCCGCGGACGCCCTCGCCCCGACCCACCCGGAGCTGGCAGAGTTCCTCAGGGTGTACGGCGCGGGGCGCACCGCGGACGCGGTCGCACACTACGAAGGGCACCAGAGCTAGCAGCTCCGGAGCACGACGTAGCGACGACGTAGCGACGAACGACGACGGAGCCAGGGCCCGCGCACAGCGCAGCGCCCTGGTACCGCAACAGGGACGGGGAGCGGGCGCAGCGCAATGGGTGAGGTCTTCGCTGGTCGGTACGAGCTGATCGATCCGATCGGACGTGGTGGGGTCGGCGCCGTCTGGCGGGCCTGGGACCACCGCCGCCGCAGGTACGTGGCGGCCAAGGTGCTCCAGCAGAGCGACGCGCACACGCTGCTGCGCTTCGTCCGCGAACAGGCGCTGCGCATCGAGCACCCCCATGTGCTCGCCCCGGCCAGCTGGGCCGCCGACGACGACAAGGTCCTGTTCACCATGGACCTGGTGAGCGGCGGTTCGCTCGCCCACGTCATCGGCGACTACGGCCCGCTGCCGCCCCGCTTCGTCTGCCTCCTCCTGGACCAGCTGCTGTCCGGGCTGTCCACGGTGCACGCGGAGGGCGTCATCCACCGCGACATCAAGCCCGCCAACATCCTGATGGAGGCGACCGGAACGGGCCGCCCGCATCTGCGGCTCTCCGACTTCGGCATCTCGATGCGCAAGGGCGAGCCCCGGCTGACCGAGACCAATTACGTGGTCGGGACGCCGGGTTACTTCGCCCCTGAGCAGATGATGGGCGCCGAGCCCGATTTCCCGGCGGATCTCTTCGCGGTCGGCCTGGTCGCGCTCTACCTCCTCCAGGGACAGAAGCCGGACTCGCAGGCACTGGTCGAGCGCTTCACCGCCCATGGCACCCCGGGCGCCCCCGAGGGCATCCCCGAACCGCTGTGGCAGGTGCTCGCCGGTCTGCTCCAGCCCGACCCGCACGCCCGCTTCCGGACCGCGACGGGCGCCCGCAAGGCGCTGACCGCGGCGGTCGAGATGCTGCCCGAAGCGGGCCCGGACGACGAGCCGGTGGAGGTGTTCGACCAGATCGGCCCGTTGCCGACGGGATTCGGCCCCGACGGCCCGGCGACCGCGCCCACGGCAGGGCGGCCCGCCGGTTCACCCGCTGGACCGCCCGCCGGAGAACCACCCGCCGGACCACCCGCCGCAGAACCGCCCGCAGGGCAGCCCACGGCAGAACCGCCCGCCGCGGCGGGCGGTTCTGCACAGCAGACCGGTTCACAGCCCGCCGCACAGCCCTCCCCCCAGCCGCCGCACACCGCCCCGCCCGTGTCGATGTCGGAGACGGGCAGCTTCCACCTGGCCCCGCCGCCCCGGCAACAGGACCAGCCCCAGGCCGCGTTCCAGCAGCAGCAGCCGTCCGAGCCGGTCCCGGCGCCCGCGCCGCCCCCGTACGCCGTCGGCGCGCAGGACCCCTCGCAGGCGGCGACCGCCGGCGTCCCGCACGGCCCCGGGGCCACCCGCGCCTACACCGCCCAGCTGCCGCCCCAGCAGCCTCAGCCGGGCGCTCAGCCGGGCCCACACGTCCCGAGCCCCCCGGTGCAGCACGCCGCACCCCACGCTCCCGTACGGGCAACGCGTCCGGGACCGCCCCCGAAGGTCGCGGTCCCGGTGCTGGTGGTGGCGCTGATCTGCTTCGCGGTCGGCATCTGGGCCCTGACCCAGGTCTGAGGCCCTACCCGGCCGCCATCGGCCCGAGCTGCGGCTACCAGCCCTGCTGCGGCGGCGGTTGGTGCCCGGCCGCCACGGGAGCCCCGGCCGCACGGCGACGGGCCAGCAGCGTCCAGACGCCGAGACCGAGCACCAGCACGGCGCCCGTACCGATGCCGGCCGCCGCGACCACCTGCATCGTGCCGCTCTCCGCTGCCTGCTGCTGGTTCTGGCCCTTCCGGGCGGTGTCCTTGTCCCGCTCGGTGACGCCGAAGACCCCGGCATCCCCCTCGTACGGGGACTCCTCGGCCTTGTTCTTCACCTGGACCGCCAGCTCCAGCCGAATCGGCTCGCTGCCGTAGCTCTCCTTCAGCTTCGGGCTCAGGCTCACCGACAGGTAGTACCAGCCCGCGAAGCGCATGGTGTTGACCTGCGTCGAGGAGGCGAACCGGTTGCGGTAGGACACCGGTGGCAGCGGCCTCAGCGACGTGGAGGCGGGCCTTCCGGAATAGGAGAGGGAGGTGTCGGCGACATGGCCCTGGGCCGGGTTGTCGAGCGACAGGGTGAGCGCGTTGCCCACGAAGTCCGTCTTGCCGTTCGGGCTGTTGGCGAGCCGGGCGGTGGTGTGGATCTGCTGGCCCCAGTCCACCGGCACCCGGTAGAAGCGGGTCTCCCCCGGGGCGACGGAGTCCTTCCACTGGCCGGTCTCCAGGCCGGTGGCCTCGGAGTAGCCCGCCCCGCCGGACCGTTCCTGCGGCTGCCCGGCGAGTGGTTCGGGCGTCGCCGAGGGGAAGCCCGACGGGGCTGCGGTGGGCATGGAGGCACCGCTCTTGAGGCGCGGCTCCTGAAGGAAGCGCAGCTCCAGGTCCCAGGCCGCCGGGCTGGACGTCTCCTTGCTCTCGCGCTCGACGAGGACGTCGTACTGCCCGCCCTCCTGGCAGGTGGTGCCGCCCTCCTTGGGCGTCCGGTAGGCGTACGCGGTGATGGGGCGCGCGTACCCGCCCGAGCCGAAGTTCGCCCGCTCCGAGCTGCACCGGGAGTCGTCGAGGTCCCGGAGGCTGATGGTGATGCCGTCGCCGTAGGCGACCGCGCCGCTGTCGCCCGGCACCGCGACCGCCGAGACATAGGCGGTGGAGACGTCGTCCAGCGTGACCCGGTAGTAGAGCTTCTGGCCGGGCTCGATCGTGCTGCGGTACGGGACGCCCTCGTCCAGCGTGGACGCCTCGACGTTGGTCTCCGCGCCCTGCACGTTCTTCGCGGCGGGGTCGAACGCGTACTTCCCGGGACCGGCAGCGTGCGCCTGGCCCGGGAGCACCGCCACCGCGCACATCGCCGCGAGTGCCGCGGCCACCACCCGCCCCCTGTTGCGCTGCCTGTTCACGCGCTTCCCCTCATCGTCCTCACCCACCGGCGCCCCTCGGCCGCGCGGCCGCGATGCCGGTCCATCCTGCCGCGCCCGCACCGCCGCTGTCTCCGGCCGCAGCCGGATTGTCCCTCACGCACCCCACCCCCTTTGCCCAAGCAACCCAATAATTCGCTTCGGCGAACCCAAGGGCGCGGGCCTCAGCGGCACGACCGGCCCCGGACAGCACGAAGCCCCGGCCGCTTCAGCGACCGGGGCCCGTAACAGACTGTGCCGTCTCACACACCCGAACCTGCGGGCACGGAGTCGGTCGCCTCCGTCCACAGATCCTGCTCGGCGCGATCCGCCTGGATCTGGCGGTACACGAGGAGCCCGCCGATGGCGGCCAGTGCGACCAGGAGAAGCTTCTTCACCGCGCGACCTCGTCTTTCCTTGGAATAGGGGCCTTCTGCCGCCGACTATACACACCGGCCGATACCGATCGGTGACCTCCCCGGAACCCAAAAGCAGCCCGTTCCAGGCATCCCGGACGACCTCCCGGACCCCTTTCAGACCGCGCACGAGGACCTGTCCAACCCGGTTGCACCATACGAGTGGTGTTAATCCGAAGATCGGCGCAGTGCGGGCGTCGCTCCCCGAAAACTCGGCCCGGATCCACATGATCGGAGAAGTCAGCAACCGGACCGTCCGAAAGCGAGGGGCCATGAGCACCTTCCAGCCCAAGAACATCTGGACCGCCTTCGTCACCGCCTTCTTCGCCCTCCTGGCGTCGCTGGGCCTCGCCACCGCCGCGGCAAGCACCGCGAACGCCACGAACGCCACGAACGCCGCCGCGCAGCCGAGCGCCACGACCCACGAGCACACGGGTGCCACCGCGGCAACTCCACTCGCTCCCTCGGTGCGATGGACCCTTCCGCGTGACCGGGCCCTGCCGCCCACGATGAAGCAGCGCATCCGGGCCGAGGCCCACGGCTCCTCCCCGGCCACCCGCCACCTGTCGCCCGACGCCGCGGACACCGCCCGTACGACCGGCCCGGCCGACTCCCACCGCACAGCCCCGGAAGGCGACTCCCCGGTGCCACCCCCCTGATCCCGGCCGCCACCGCGCTCCGGGGCCCCTGGTCCGGTTTCACACCGGCCGGGGGCCTTCTCGCGTACCCGGGGCCCCTTTCGTACGCGTCCGGTCCGCCGACGAGCGGTCCCCGGCGGACCGGACGACCATGGAGAGGTCCGGCGCACCGCCGAAAGGACCGTTCGATGAGCTCTCGTGGCAGTACCTTCGCGGCCCTCGGCGCCGCCCTCGCGCTCCTCGCGCTCCCGGCCTGCGGGGCAGCCTCCATCGGTACGGGGTCGAGCCCCGGCAGCGCCGTACCGGCGGCGGCGACCAGCAGCCCGGACGCCGGCGCCCCGCCGGGCGCGGAGATCCTCGGTACGTCCAGCATCGGCGAGCCGTTCAAGCTGACCATCGACTCCACCAACGAGGCACGGCCCGACGAGTTCGAGATCACCGTCGAGGACGTCACCTGCGGCGAACCGCTGGACCCGAAGGTCCTGGCACACGACTCCCCGAGCGCACCGACAGCACCCCCGACGCCCGAGGACGGGAAGCAGTTCTGCGTGGTCAGCATGGAGGTGCTCAACGTGGGTAAGGGCGAGGCCAGATGGACCGCCGACGACACAGTCACCCTCAACGTGGACGACACCGCGTACAGCCAGACCCGGAGCGACGCCCAGCTCACGAGTGCCTACGAAGAATACTGGTACGACCAGGGGGAGCCCCGGCCGTCGTTCGGTCTCAACCCGGCGAGCAAGGGCCCGGTGAACGCCGTCTTCCAGATCCCCGCCGCCGACGAACCCACCACTCTCTGGTTCGCGGCCGCCAGATGGCTGAAGCTCTTCGACCCGGAACCCGGCTACCTGATCCAGCTCCAGCCCCCCGACCAGCGCTGAGCCCGCCCACATACGCCGAAGGCCAGTGAGTCACGTGACTCACTGGCCTTCGTACTGGTGGGGCTAACAGGATTTGAACCTGTGGCCTCATCCTTATCAGGGATGCGCTCTAACCAACTGAGCTATAGCCCCGCCGCGCTGTTGCGCTGACTTCTGAAGATTAGCGCACGTCGGGGCCAGTCCCAAAATCGATACCCGGCGCGCTACTCGTCCTCGGCCAGCGTGAGCTCGACGCCGCCCACGAAGCCCGCCGACAGGTTGTAGATGAAGGCGCCCAGCGTCGCCAGCGCGGTGGCCAGCACCACATCGATCACGGCGATGACCGAGGTGAAGATGAGCACCCGCGGCAGCGACAGGAACGACTGGAGGTCGAAGCCGTTGCTCTCGTTCGAGCCGGTGGCCTCGCTGATCGTGCCGCCCACGGTGGAGAAGACGCCCATCGCGTCCATGACCATCCACAGGATCGCCGCCGCCACCACCGTGCAGATGCCCAGCGCGATCGACAGCAGGAAGCTGACCTTCATCACCGACCACGGGTCGGCCTTGGCCACCCGCAGACGGGCTTTGCGGGTACGCGGAGTGGTCCGCGCGCCCGTGCGCGGCTTGCGCGTCGCCTGCGCGCCGCCCAGCGTGCCGCCGCCCTGGGTGCCACCGTCGGGCGACTGGTACGCCTGCGGCGGGTGGTACGGCCCCGACGGCCCCGGCGCGGGCTCACGCTCGCCGGGCAGCGGCCCGGTCGCGTAACCCTCGTACTGGGGCTGAGGCCCTCGTGTGTCCGTCACAGTGCCCCCTTGGGAGTCCGTGGCAGGGCCACGGGCACCGTTCGCTCCAGCTCCGGAAGCGGCCGAACCGGCGCCCGTGGCTCCACTCACGCTCTACTCCTCGTGCTCCCCGGTCGAAGGCTCCGTGCCCTCGACAGTGCCCTCTGCCACGCTCGCGGCGTGGACCTCGGCCGTCTCGCCCTCGGCGTCATCGGCCCCATCGACCTCTTCCGCCTCACGACCGGCCTCGGCGTTGCGCGCGATACCGACGACGGCGTCGCGCTTGCCCAGATTGATCAGTTGGACGCCCATGGTGTCACGGCCCGTCTCCCTGACTTCATTGACTCGCGTACGAATCACACCACCGCCGAGCGTGATGGCGAGGATCTCGTCGGTCTCCTCGACCACCAGCGCACCGACGAGCGAGCCCCGGTCCTCCACGATCTTGGCAGCCTTGATGCCGAGGCCGCCGCGGCCCTGGACGCGGTACTCGTCGACGGGGGTCCGCTTCGCGTACCCGCCGTCGGTGGCGGTGAACACGAACGTACCGGGCCGGACGACATTCATCGAGAGAAGCTCGTCGCCCTCGCGGAAACTCATCCCCTTGACGCCCGAGGTCGCACGGCCCATCGGGCGCAGCGCGTCGTCCGTCGCGGTGAACCGGATCGACTGGGCCTTCCTGCTGATGAGCAGCAGGTCGTCCTCGGCCGACACCAGCTCGGCGCCGATCAGCTCGTCGTCGCTGCCGTCCGGGGTCTCGCGCAGGTTGATCGCGATGACACCGCCGGAGCGGGGCGAGTCGTAGTCCTTGAGCGCGGTCTTCTTCACCAGGCCGCCCTTCGTGGCCAGGATCAGGTACGGCGCGGCCTCGTAGTCGCGGATCGCCAGGATCTGGGCGATCTTCTCGTCCGGCTGGAAGGCCAGCAGGTTGGCGACGTGCTGGCCGCGCGCGTCCCGGCCGGCGTCCGGGAGCTCGTAGGCCTTGGCCCGGTAGACCCGGCCCTTGTTGGTGAAGAAGAGCAGCCAGTGGTGCGTCGTGGAGACGAAGAAGTGGTCGACGATGTCGTCTTCCTTGAGCTTCGTCCCGCGCACGCCCTTGCCGCCGCGCTTCTGCGAGCGGTAGTCGTCCGTCTTCGTGCGCTTCACATAGCCGCTGCGGGAGATCGTGACGACGATGTCCTCCTCGGCGATCAGGTCCTCGATGGACATGTCACCGTCGAAGGGCACCAGCTTGGAGCGCCGGTCGTCGCCGAACTTCTCGACGATCGCCGCCAGTTCCTCGCTCACGATCGCACGCTGCTTGGCGGGCGAGGCGAGGATCTCGTTGTACTCGTTGATCTTCGCCTGGAGCTCGTCGTGCTCGGCGGTGATCTTCTGGTGCTCCAGCGCGGCCAGTCGGCGCAGCTGCATCTCCAGGATCGCGTTCGCCTGGAGCTCGTCGATCTCCAGCAGGCCCATCAGGCCCTCGCGCGCGATCTCCACCGTGTTGCTGCGCCGGATGAGGGCGATGACCTCGTCGATGGCGTCCAGCGCCTTGAGGAGGCCGCGCAGGATGTGCGCCCGCTCCTCGGCCTTGCGCAGCCGGAACTTCGTCCGCCGGACGATGACCTCGATCTGGTGCGTCACCCAGTGGCGGATGAACGCGTCGATCGACAGCGTGCGCGGCACCCCGTCGACGAGCGCCAGCATGTTGGCGCCGAAGTTCGTCTGGAGGTCGGTGTGCTTGTACAGGTTGTTCAGGACGACCTTGGCGACCGCGTCCCGCTTGAGGACCACGACCAGGCGCTGACCCGTACGGGAGGAGGTCTCGTCGCGGACGTCCGCAATCCCGCCGACCTTGCCGTCCTTGACCAGGTCGGCGATCTTCTGCGCGAGGTTGTCGGGGTTGGTCTGGAACGGCAGCTCCGTGACGACCAGGCACTGACGGCCCTGGATCTCCTCGACCGCGACGACCGCGCGCATCGTGATGGAGCCGCGCCCGGTGCGGTACGCCTCCTCGATGCCCTTGCGGCCCACGACCAGTGCGCCGGTGGGGAAGTCGGGGCCCTTGATGCGCTCGATCAGCGCGTCCAGCAGCTCCTCGTGCGAGGCCTCGGGGTGCTCCAGATACCACTGGGCACCGGCGGCGACCTCGCGCAGGTTGTGCGGCGGGATGTTGGTCGCCATGCCGACCGCGATCCCCGCGGAGCCGTTGACCAGCAGGTTCGGGAAGCGCGCCGGCAGGACCGTCGGCTCCTGGTTGCGGCCGTCGTAGTTGTCCTGGAAGTCGACGGTCTCCTCGTCGATGTCCCGGACCATCTCCATGGACAGCGGCATCATCTTGCACTCGGTGTACCGCATGGCGGCGGCCGGGTCGTTGCCCGGGGAACCGAAGTTGCCGTTGGAGTCCACCAGCGGCATCCGCAGCGACCACGGCTGCGCCAGGCGCACCAGGGCGTCGTAGATGGAGGAGTCGCCGTGCGGGTGGTACGTACCCATGACGTCACCGACGACGCGGGCGCACTTGTAGAACCCCTTCTCGGGGCGGTAGCCGCCGTCGTACATCGCGTACAGCACCCGGCGGTGGACGGGCTTGAGGCCGTCCCGTACGTCGGGCAGCGCACGCGAGACGATGACGGACATCGCGTAGTCGAGGTAGGAGCGCTGCATCTCCGTCTCAAGCCCGACGGGCTCGACACGCATGCCCACGCCCTCGACGGGCGGAACCTCTTCGGGCGTCACGGGGGCGGGGGTGTTCTCGTCGGCCATTGCTGGTCAAAGTCCTTTCGAGCTGCGGCGTCGCTGGTACGGCCGACTCAGATGTCGAGGAAGCGGACGTCCTTGGCATTGCGCTGGATGAACGAGCGCCGCGCCTCGACGTCCTCACCCATGAGCACCGAGAACAGGTCGTCGGCCTGCGCCGCGTCGTCCAGCGTGACCTGGCCGAGGACCCGGTGGTCGACGTCCATGGTCGTGACGCGCAGCTCTTCGGCGTTCATCTCGCCGAGGCCCTTGAAGCGCTGGATCGAGTCTTCCTTGATCCGCTTGCCGTTCTGCTTGCCGAGCTCGACCAGGGCGTCGCGCTCGCGGTCCGAGTACGCGTACTCGAAGTCGTCCCGGCCCCACTTGATCTTGTAGAGCGGCGGACGCGAGAGGTAGACGTGCCCGGCCTCCACCAGCGGCCGCATGAAGCGGAAAAGGAAGGTCAGCAGCAGGGTGTTGATGTGCTGGCCGTCGACGTCGGCGTCCGCCATCAGAATGATCTTGTGATAGCGGAGCTTCTCGATGTCGAAGTCCTCGTGGACCCCGGTGCCGAACGCCGAGATCAGCGCCTGGACCTCGGTGTTCTGGAGGATCTTGTCGATCCGGGCCTTCTCGACGTTCAGGATCTTGCCTCGGATGGGCAGGATCGCCTGGTACATCGGGTTGCGGCCGGACTTCGCCGAGCCGCCGGCGGAGTCACCCTCGACGATGAAGATCTCGCACTTGGTGGGGTCGTTCGACTGGCAGTCGCTCAGCTTGCCGGGCAGCGAGGCGCTCTCCAGGAGCCCCTTGCGCCGCGTCAGGTCGCGGGCCTTGCGGGCCGCCACCCGGGCGGTCGAGGCGGCGATGCCCTTGCGGATGATGTCGGCGGCCTCGTTCGGGTTCCGGTCGAACCAGTCCGTCAGCTGCTCGTGGACGACCTTCTGCACGAAGGTCTTGGCCTCCGTGTTGCCCAGCTTGGTCTTCGTCTGGCCCTCGAACTGCGGCTCGCCCAGCTTCACCGAGATGATCGCGGTGAGACCCTCGCGCACGTCCTCGCCGGTGAGGTTGTCGTCCTTCTCGCGCAGCAGCTTCTTCTCGCGCGCGTACCGGTTGACCAGGGAGGTCAGCGCCGCACGGAAGCCCTCCTCGTGCGTACCGCCCTCATGCGTGTGGATCGCGTTGGCGAAGGAGTAGACCCCCTCGGTGTACTGCGTGTTCCACTGCATGGCGATCTCGGCCGAGAGGAGACGGTCCTTGTCCTCGGCCTCGATGTCGATCACCGACTGGTGGATGACGTCGCCCTTGCGGGAGTTGAGGTACTTGACGAAGTCGACGATGCCGTTCTCGTAGTGGTACGTGACCGAACGGGTCGTCTCCTCCTCGGGAACCTCGACGGCCTCCGCGCTGTCCGCGCCCGCCGTCGCCTTCGCCGACTCCCGCTCGTCGGTCAGCTTGAGGGTGAGGCCCTTGTTGAGGAACGCCATCTCCTGGAAGCGGCGCGAGAGGGTCTCGAAGCTGTACTCGGTGGTCTCGAAGATGTCCCCGTCGGCCCAGAAGGTGACCGTCGTACCGGACTCGTCGGTGGCCTCGTGCTTGGCCAGCGGGGCGGTCGGAACGCCGAGCTTGTAGTCCTGCGTCCAGCGGTAGCCGTCACGCTTGACCTCGACGGAGACCCGGGTGGACAGGGCGTTGACGACGGAGACGCCGACGCCGTGCAGACCGCCGGAGACGGCGTAGCCGCCGCCGCCGAACTTGCCGCCCGCGTGCAGCACGGTCAGCACGACCTCGACGGCCGGCTTCCCTTCGGACGGCACGATGTCGACCGGGATACCGCGGCCGTTGTCGATCACGCGCACCCCGCCGTCGGGGAGGATCGTGACGTCGATGGTGTCCGCGTGGCCCGCCATCGCCTCGTCGACCGAGTTGTCGACGACCTCCTGCACCAGGTGGTGCAGGCCGCGCTCACCGGTCGAGCCGATGTACATACCAGGTCGCTTGCGGACCGCGTCCAGCCCTTCCAGCACGGTGATCGCGCTGGCGTCGTACGCGACGGCAGTCGCCTCGGCCGACTCACCGGCTGTCGACGGAATGTTCTCGTTGGGGTTGCCGGAATCGGCCACGAAGCGCCCTTTCTGGCACAGCACAGGCCGTTCTCCGGACAGGCGGGAGCGGCTGCGTCGTTCGGCTTGTATCGACGACTCCCGCCTCAGCGGCGGGATTACCCACCAGTCTACCGGTAGCGCTGACATGAATGGGGGTTTGCCGGTACCTGAGTCCGCATGTGCCGCCCTGAATGAGCGGCTGACGACTCCCCATATCCGGGAAGGGGCTCCAAGAGGCTCTGACGGGCTTGGAGCGCTTCGGCCTGTCAACCTCTCGCTACGGTGAGGGACGCTCGGGCCGCCCTGTCCGGTTTCCCCCCGTACGAACCATGGCGATCTCAGCCCCCAGCTCGCCCGGTACACGACAATTTTACGCCAAAAGTGCAGCTCAGGCTTGCCGAGCCGCCGAACGATGACCCGACCCGGAGCACGGGGACCGGATCACCCGTAGGTATCGCCGGGCCCCTTGCTGCCGGGCGCCCGCAGCGGCCCGAACCGGCGCTCCGGCCCCCCGGGCCCGACCACCTTGATCATCCGTACGGTGCCCTGCCCCAGATCCGCGTTCAGCCGGGCCACCAGCTGCGGAGCCAGCAGCCGCAACTGCGTCGCCCACGCCGTCGAGTCACAGCTCACGGTCAGCACCCGGGCCTCCGGCGCCTCGTCGTACCGCAACGGAACGCAGTGCTTCGCCAGATCGTCACCGACGATCTGCGGCCACCGCCCCATCACCCCGCCCACCGCCGCGGGCGTCTCCCAGCCCCGCTCGGTGATCAGCCGGTTGATCGCGGACCCCAGCGGCTGCGGATCCCGCCCGTCCGACCGGGCCCCCGACCGCAGCCCGCCGCCCCGCCGGGCCTGCTTCTTCTGCTGCGCCGCCGCACCCCGCGCCTTCGCCTGCTCCTTCGCCGCACGCAACGCGACCCGGGCCAGATCGACCCCGGCCACCTCGGGCGGCTTCGGCCCCCCGGAGGCCGCCGCGTCCGGGCCCGTACCTCCGGCGGCCCCGTCCGTACGGGCCCGGCCGCCGCCGGGGCCCGGGGGCTCCGCCCCGCTTCGAGCACCCGTCATACCCGCTCCACCTCACCCGCGGACACCGCGTACCGCGCCCCGGCCAGCACACCCGGCACGTCCTCGGCCACCGCCGCCGTCACCAGCACCTGCTCACCCGGAGCCACCAGCTCCGCCAGCCGCTCCCGGCGGCGGGCATCCAGCTCGGCGAACACGTCGTCCAGCACCAGCACCGGCTCATTGCCCTCGGCGCGCAGCAACTCGTACGAGGCAAGGCGCAGCGCCAGCGCGTAGCTCCAGGACTCACCATGGCTCGCATAGCCCTTCGCGGGCATGGAGCGCAGGCCGAGCACCAGGTCGTCGCGGTGCGGGCCGACCAGCGTCACCCCGCGCTCGATCTCCTGCTTCCGCACCCCGGCGAGCGCGGCGATCAGCTGCTCGTACAGCTCGTCGCGGCCGCGCTCGGGCCCGACGTCCTCGCCCACCGAACTGCGGTACTCCAGCGCTACGGGGCCACCGCCCGGCGCGACGTCACCGTAGGCCTTGTCGGCCAGGGGCTGGAGCGTGGCGATCAGGTCCAGGCGCTGCGCCAGCAGCTCGGCGCCGACCCGGCCCAGGTGCTGGTCCCACACGTCGAGCGTGGACAGGTCCATGGACCGGCCGCCGTGCCGACGGGCCATCGCGGCCGACTTCAGCAGCGTGTTGCGCTGCTTGAGGACCCGCTCGTAGTCGGAGCGGACCCCGGCCATCCGGGGCGAGCGCGCAGTGATCAGCTCGTCCAGGAACCGCCGCCGCTCCCCGGGGTCGCCCTTGACCAGGGCCAGATCCTCCGGCGCGAACAGCACCGTACGGACGATCCCCAGCACGTCACGCGGTCTGACCTGCGAGGACCTGTTGATACGGGCCCGGTTGGCGCGGCCCGGGTTCAGCTCCAGCTCGATCAGCTGCGAGCGCTCGCCCTGGGTCACCGCCGCTCGGATCACAGCCCGCTCGGCGCCCATGCGCACCAGCGGGGCGTCCGAGGAGACCCGGTGGCTGCCGAGGGTCGCCAGATAGCCGACGGCCTCGACGAGATTCGTCTTGCCCTGCCCGTTGGCGCCCACGAACGCGGTGACGCCCGGGTCGAGAGGGACCTCGACCCGGGCGTACGAGCGGAAGTCGGCCAGCGAGAGGTGCGTGACGTGCATGGTGGCCGACCTCTCCCGACGTGCTTCCCAGTGGTGCGACGCCGGCGCGCGGCCGGCCTTCCGATCAGTTCTCGGGCTTGGACTCGACCGCGTGGCCGCCGAACTGGTTGCGCAGCGCGGCGATCATCTTCATCTGCGGCGAGTCGTCCTGACGCGAGGCGAACCGCGCGAACAGCGAGGCCGTGATCGCGGGCAGCGGCACCGCGTTGTCGATCGCGGCCTCCACCGTCCAGCGTCCCTCTCCCGAGTCGGCGGCGAAGCCCCGGAGCTTGTCCAGGTGCTCGTCGTCGTCGAGCGCGTTGACCGCGAGGTCGAGCAGCCAGGAACGGATGACCGTGCCCTCCTGCCAGGACCGGAAGACCTCGCGCACATCGGTGACGGAGTCGACCTTCTCCAGCAGCTCCCAGCCCTCGGCGTAGGCCTGCATCATGGCGTACTCGATGCCGTTGTGGACCATCTTCGCGAAGTGGCCCGCGCCGACCTTGCCCGCGTGGACCGAGCCGAAGTCGCCCTCGGGCTTGAGCGCGTCGAAGACCGGCTGGACCTTCGCGACGTTCTCGGCGTCGCCGCCGTACATCAGGGCGTAGCCGTTCTCCAGGCCCCAGACGCCGCCGGAGACACCGCAGTCGACGAAGCCGATGCCCTTGATGCCCAGCTCGACCGCGTGCTTCTCGTCGTCGGTCCAACGCGAGTTGCCGCCGTCGACGACGACGTCGCCGGGCGAGAGCAGCTCGGCCAGCTCGTCGATCGTGGACTGGGTCGCGGCACCGGCCGGAACCATCACCCACACGACCCGCGGGCCCTTCAGCTTGCCCACAAGCTCTTCGAGACTGTGGACATCGGCGACATCCGGGTTGCGGTCGTAACCGATGACGGTGTGGCCTGCGCGGCGGATGCGCTCGCGCATGTTGCCGCCCATCTTGCCGAGGCCGACGAGACCGAGCTCCATCAGAGATTCCTTAAGCGTCGTGGCGATAGCGTCGGGCGTTCTCCGCCCAGGACCGAGCCTACGCCCGGCCGGGGACAGCACGGTGGGCCCGCTCCGCGCCGAACGGGCCCACCGAAACCGCCGTGGAGGCGTCAGCCGGAGAGGCGCACCGGCATGATCAGGTACTTGTACGCGTCGTCCGCCTCGGCGTCGACCGCCGGGCGGCCGCTGAGCAGGGCGGGCTTGGTGGACGTGGTGAACGAGAGCTGGGCGACCGGCGAGTCGATCGCGCTCAGACCGTCCAGCAGGAACGTCGGGTTGAAGGCGATCGAGATGTCGTCGCCCTCCAGCACCGCGTCGACCCTCTCCACAGCCTGTGCGTCGTCGCTGGAACCGGCCTCCAGGATCAGGACGCCCTGCTCGAAGCTGAGCCGTACGGGAGTGTTGCGCTCGGCGACCAGGGCCACACGCTTGACGGCCTCGACGAAAGGAGCCGTCTCGATCACCGCGACGGAGTTGAACTCGGTCGGGAAGAGCGTGCGGTACTTCGGCAGGTCGCCCTCAAGCAGCCGGGTCGTCGTGCGGCGGCCCGCGCCCTCGAAGCCGATCAGGCCCTCGCCGGCACCGGAGCCGGAGAGCGCCAGGGTGACCGTGTCGCCGCTGGTGAGCGCCTTGGCGGTGTCCAGGAGCGTCTTGGCGGGCACCAGGGCCACGGCCGAGGCGTCCGGGTTCTCCGGCTTCCAGAGGAACTCACGGACCGCGAAGCGGTAGCGGTCGGTCGAGGCGAGGGTGACGGTGTCGCCCTCGATCTCGATGCGCACACCGGTCAGCACCGGCAGCGTGTCGTCGCGGCCCGCGGCGATGGCGACCTGGGCGGCGGCCGAGGCGAAGACCTCACCGGGGACCGTGCCCGTGGCGGTCGGCATCTGCGGCAGCGCCGGGTATTCCTCCACAGGCAGTGTGTGGAGCGTGAAGCGCGAGGAGCCGCAGACCACCGTGGCCCGCACACCGTCGGTGGAGATCTCCACCGGGCGGTTGGGGAGGGCGCGGCAGATGTCGGCGAGCAGTCGGCCGGAGACGAGCACCGTGCCGTCCTCGTCGATCTCGGCGTCCACGGAGACCTTGGCGGAGACCTCGTAGTCGAAGCTGGAGAAGGAGAGTGCTCCGTCCTCGGCCTTCAGCAGAAGGCCCGCGAGAACGGGCGCCGGCGGACGGGCCGGGAGGCTGCGGGCCACCCAGGCCACCGCCTCCGCGAGTACATCGCGCTCCACCCGGATCTTCACCGGAACCGCCTCCTGCTGTTGCTCGCTCGCCCTGCTGGCCTTCGTCGTCTGGACCGGAGCTCCCTGCCGAGGGCTGGGGAGGCTCCGGGGTCCAGTCTGACGTACGGCACCGACACTCGTTGCTGCTCGGGGTCAAGTCGGGCCAAGAGCTTCGAGGCGGTCGACGGTCGAGTTGTACACAGGCCCCACTTCGAAGCGGATTCCTGGCTAACTCTGGGTGGTAGTAGTAGTAGGCCTTGTGGATACCGTGGATAACGTCGTTTGCGCAGGTCAGCAACGGTTTTTTGTCCACCGGCCCTGTGGGTGGCACCCGTGGACAACCGGGGCTTTCTGTGGACGGGCGAAAGTTCTGCACATCCGATGCACAGGAGGGGGCCACTTCTCCCCAGACCTGTCCCCAGCTTTACCCAGGTTCCCCACAGCCCAACCGAGCTCCTTGGTGTGACGCCTTTCACTCCGGGAGGTGAGAGCGGGTGTTGCGTTGCCGAACAGTGGACAGAGGTGTGGAGAAGCAGGGCGAAGCTGGGGACAACAGCAGCCATCCTGTGGGCCGCCGGTGGACAACCTTGAGGGCCCTCTGTGGACGAAGATTCTGTCCACAGCCTGTGGATCACGGTTGGCCACAAATCCCCAACCATGTGACCTGGCCTGATGGAGTATCGGCAGCGCACCCTGTGGACGCAATATGGACAACTTCCTGGTCCCCAGGCTGTGGACGGAAGATTCCTGGCACATCTGTGGAGAAAGGCCTCTGAGCAGCCCGGATTCGAACAGAGCCGGTCTTGCGTGAACTCCCGGGAACGGCGAAGGGCGCCTCGCGTGGACTGTGGGAGTCGTTGCGAGGCGCCCTTCGAGCGTGCTGAAAGCCCCTGGGAGGACCTGGTAGGGGCCTGGTAGGGCCCTGAGAGGCCGGAGTCAGCCGTTCTTGATGCGGTTGGTGAGCTCGGTGACCTGGTTGTAGATGGAGCGTCGCTCCGCCATCAGCGCCCGGATCTTCCGGTCCGCGTGCATCACCGTCGTGTGGTCGCGGCCGCCGAACTGCGCACCGATCTTCGGCAGCGAGAGGTCCGTCAGCTCCCGGCACAGATACATGGCGATCTGGCGTGCCGTCACCAGGACCCGGCTGCGCGAGGACCCGCAGAGGTCGTCGACCGTGAGGCCGAAGTAGTCCGCGGTCGCCGCCATGATGGCCGGTGCGGTGATCTCCGGCGCCGACTCCTCGCCGCCCGGGATCAGGTCCTTGAGCACGATCTCGGTCAGCCCGAGGTCCACCGGCTGCCGGTTGAGGGAGGCGAAGGCCGTCACCCGGATCAGGGCGCCCTCCAGCTCACGGATGTTGCGCGAGATCCGCGAGGCGATGAACTCCAGGACCTCCGGCGGGGCGTTGAGCTGCTCCTGCACAGCCTTCTTACGGAGGATCGCGATCCGGGTCTCCAGCTCGGGGGGCTGGACGTCGGTGGTCAGACCCCACTCGAAGCGGTTGCGCAGCCGGTCCTCCAACGTCACCAGCTGCTTGGGCGGCCGGTCGGAGGAGAGCACGATCTGCTTGTTCGCGTTGTGCAGCGTATTGAAGGTGTGGAAGAACTCCTCCTGCGTCGACTCCTTGCTAGCCAGGAACTGGATGTCGTCGACCAGCAGGATGTCCACGTCGCGGTAACGCTTGCGGAAGGTGTCGCCCTTGCCGTCGCGGATCGAGTTGATGAACTCGTTGGTGAACTCCTCCGAGCTCACGTACCGCACCCGGGTGCCCGGGTAGAGGCTCCGGGCGTAGTGCCCGATGGCGTGCAGCAGGTGGGTCTTGCCGAGCCCCGACTCCCCGTAGATGAACAGGGGGTTGTACGCCTTCGCGGGCGCCTCGGCGACGGCGACGGCTGCGGCGTGCGCGAACCGGTTGGACGCCCCGATGACGAAGGTGTCGAAGAGGTACTTCGGGTTCAGCCGGGCATGCGGTTCGCCGGGGCCCGGCGCGGGGGCCGGCTGGGCGCCCATCGGGCCGGGGACCGAGCCACCGGCCCGCCCGGCCCCGGGCCCCGGGCCGCCCTGGCGGTGCTGCTGGTCCTGCCGGTCGGGGCGCTGCTGCTCGTAGCCCTGGTGCTCGGGCGGCTGTGAGCGGTAGTCGTGCTGCGGCTGCTGGGGGCGCCCGGTTCCGTAGGGCTCGCGCCACTGCTCGGCGGGCTGGTCGCGGTACTGCTCGCTCTCGCGGTACGGCTGGTTCTCCTGGTACCCCGCGTTCTCCTGGTACGCATCGGCTTCGCGGTAGGACTCGGCCGCGGGCTGCTCGCGGTCCTGATACCCGCCGTGCCGCGGCTGCTGCCAGGAGAGGTCCTCCTGGGTGCGCGGCCAGGCGCCGGGCTCGGGGCGCTGCTGCTGGTAGTCGGGGTAGGCCGGGCGGGCCGTCGGCATACCGTCGTCGGAGGGCCGGTGGCCGTACCCGCCGTCGTACGCGTCGTTGTGATGGGAGTCGTCGCGCGGCTGGCCCGGATAGCGCTGGCCCTGGTGAGGGGCGTGCGACTGGTGCATCGGGGGCGCCGACGGGGCGGGGGGTTCACCCGCGGAGTCGTCGACGGTGATCGCGATCCGGATGGGGCGGCCGCACTCGCGGGTCAGCGCCTCGCTGAGGAGCGGCGCGAGCCGGCCCTCCAGGACGTGCTTGCCCCATTCATTGGGGACAGCCAGCAGTGCGGTGTCGGCGACGAGTGCCAGCGGCTGGCAGCGCTCGATCCACTGCTTGTCCTTCGGCTCGATGCCCTGCTGGCCCTCCCCGAGGAGTTGTTCCAGCACTCGCGGCCACACTGCGGCAAGATCGGCAGGTACGTCAGCCACAAGGCACGCTCTCTCGCATGTCCCACGAATGTGTGGTTCTCGGGACGGGATGGGTCGGGTCGGGTGAGGCCCGGCAGTCGGGAAGGAAAAGAACCGGAGTTCAGCCACGGTAGTCAGGCCGACCCGCGCGGTTCAAGTTGTTGTCCACAGGCTGTGCACAATGGGGGGTCGCGCGAAGCCGGTTTGACCGGATGGCGTAGCCGCGCGTACCGTGACCAGGTCGAGTTGTCGATGGCTGCTGCCGCCTGCCTCCGATGGGCAAAGATCACGATCTGTGATTGTGAAGCGGTGCACTAAGGCGTTTACGCGAGTTCCTCGTGGGCGCACGGTGACAGCCAGGCGATGTCCCGCCAAGACACGAATCATTTCTGGAGCCCCCGAGTGAGCAAGCGCACCTTCCAGCCGAACAACCGTCGTCGCGCCAAGACCCACGGCTTCCGTCTGCGCATGCGTACCCGTGCCGGCCGCGCGATTCTCGCGAACCGCCGTGGCAAGGGCCGCAGCAGCCTGTCCGCCTGATCGCTTACAGGTCCATGCCGTGCTGCCTACCGAGAATCGGCTGAGGCGGCGCGAGGACTTCGCGACCGCGGTACGACGAGGACGTCGAGCCGGGCGTCCGCTGCTCGTCGTCCATCTACGCAGCGGTGAAACGGACCCGCACGTGACGGGGGAGACTGTTCCCCCACCACGTGCGGGTTTCGTTGTCAGCAAGGCCGTGGGCGGAGCGGTCGTCCGCACAGCGGTGAAGCGGAAGCTTCGCCACCTGGTCCGCGACCGGCTGGCTCAGCTGCCCCCCGGTAGCCTTGTTGTCGTACGGGCGCTGCCCGGTTCGGGCGACGCCGACCATGCACAGCTGGCCCGAGACCTGGATGCCGCGCTGCAGCGGCTGCTGGGAGGGGGCGCGCGATGAAGTACCCGTTGCTTGCTCTCATCAAGCTGTACCAGTGGACGATCAGTCCACTGCTCGGGCCTGTCTGCCGCTATTACCCGTCGTGTTCCCACTATGGATATACGTCGATCGACAGGCACGGTGCCATCAAGGGAACAGCGCTGACCGCCTGGCGCATCCTGCGGTGCAATCCGTGGTCGCCCGGCGGTGTGGATCATGTCCCGCCACGCAAGCGTCCGCGGTGGCACGAGCTGCTGCGCAATGCCCTGCGCGGCGACAAGGGCGGGGAGCCCGCCGCTGATGTGCCGTCCGGGGGGTCGGTCTCCGAACCTCCGAGCCCGGCCGCAGAGACCTCGCCCAATGCTCAAGGAGCCTGATTAGTGGACACGATTGCCAGTCTGTTCAGCTTTATCACCACGCCCGTCTCGTGGATCATCGTCCAGTTCCACAAGGTTTACGGAGCGCTGTTCGGCGATGACTCCGGGTGGGCCTGGGGCCTGTCGATCGTGTCCCTGGTGGTCCTGATCCGGATCTGCCTGATCCCGCTCTTCGTGAAGCAGATCAAGTCGACCCGCAATATGCAGGTGCTCCAGCCGAAGATGAAGGCGATCCAGGAGCGCTACAAGAACGACAAGCAGCGTCAGTCCGAAGAGATGATGAAGCTGTACAAGGAGACGGGCACCAACCCGCTCTCCTCGTGCCTTCCCATCCTGGCGCAGTCACCGTTCTTCTTCGCCCTGTATCACGTGCTGTCGTCCATCGCCTCGGGCAAGAAGATCGGCGCGATCAACCAGGATCTGCTCGACAGCGCGCGTCAGGCCCACATCTTCGGCGCCCCGCTGGCCGCGAAGTTCACGGACAGCGCCGAGAAGGTCGCCTCGCTCAACGCCTCCCTGACGGACGTCCGCGTCGTCACCGCGCTGATGATCGTGCTGATGTCGGCGTCGCAGTTCTTCACCCAGCGCCAGCTGATGACGAAGAACGTCGACCTGACGGTGAAGACCCCGTACATGCAGCAGCAGAAGATGCTGATGTACATCTTCCCGGTCATCTTCGCCGTGATGGGCATCAACTTCCCCGTCGGTGTCCTCGTCTACTGGCTGACCACCAACGTCTGGACCATGGGTCAGCAGATGTACGTGATCAACCAGAACCCGACGCCGGGCAGCAAGGCGCAGGACGCCTACCTCCAGCGGGTGCTCAAGAGCGTGACCTCTCACGGTCAGGTACGGGGCCGAACCCGGCGCAAGATGGTCAAGGCGATCGTCGCCAAGGGTCCCGACCGCAACGACATCGAGCGCAAGTTCATCACCGGTCTGGCCAAGCTGGGTCTCGCGGCCCAGGAGGACGGCACCGTGCTGAAGAGCGACACCGCCGCCGCCGAGGCCGAGGGCGCCGCGCACAAGCGTCAGCAGCCCAAGCGCCAGACCAAGGCGAAGCGCCAGACGGCCGCCACGGCGGGCGGAGCCAAGGACACCGAGCGCGGGACCGCAGGCTCCAAGACCTCGCTCCAGAAGCAGGACGCATCGCAGGACGACAAGCCGAAGTCCCCGGGCAAGCCCGCCTCCGGCTCCTCACGCCAAGCCAAGTCCGGACAGCGCAAGGGCCCGCAGCGGCCCAAGCACCCGTCCAAGAAGTAAGAAGGAGTCCATCCGTGACGGAAGGCACCACCTCCACGGCCGCCGCTGAGGGCAGCGACACCCTGACCCGCCTGGAGCAGGAGGGCGAGATCGCGGCCGACTACCTCGAAGGACTGCTCGACATCGCCGACCTCGACGGCGATATCGACATGGACGTCGAGGCGGACCGGGCCGCGGTGTCGATCATCAGCGACTCGGCACGCGATCTGCAGAAGCTCGTGGGCCGGGACGGGGAGGTCCTGGAGGCGCTCCAGGAGCTGACGCGACTGGCCGTTCACCGGGAGACCGGCGACCGCAGTCGTCTGATGCTGGACATCGGCGGATTCCGTGCGAAGAAGCGCGAGATCCTCGCCGAGTTGGGTGCCAAGGCAGCGGACGAGGTCAAGAACTCGGGCAAGCCGGTGAAGCTGGACCCGATGACCCCGTTCGAGCGCAAGGTCGTGCACGACGCGATCGCCGCCGCCGGTCTCCGGAGCGAGTCGGAGGGCGAGGAGCCGCAGCGCTTCGTCGTCGTTCTCCCGGCCTGACCGGATCCTTGTACTGTCGGCCCCGTCTGTTCGCAGGCGGGGCCGATCTTTGTCAGCCTGATAGTCAGCCACCCACAGTGCGCTAGTGCGGTATGGAAGGACGGTCCCCGTGACGGAGGCAGCAGAGCTCCCCCAGGCACCTGAAGAGGCGCAGGCGGTATTCGGAGAGCTCTTCCCGGAGGCTGTCCGGTACGCGGAGCTTCTGGCGGACGCCGGAGTCCAGCGCGGCCTGATCGGCCCGCGTGAGGTGCCGCGGCTTTGGGAGCGCCACCTGCTGAACTGTGCGGTGCTCTCCGAGGTCGTGCCGGAAGGCGTCACCGTCTGCGATGTGGGTTCGGGTGCGGGCCTGCCCGGTATCCCGCTGGCTCTGGTGCGCCCCGACCTCAAGATCACCCTGCTGGAGCCGCTGCTCCGGCGGACGAACTTCCTCCAGGAGGTCGTCGAGCTGCTCGGCCTGGACCATGTCACGGTCGTACGCGGCCGGGCCGAGGAGGTCCTCGGGACGCTTCAGCCGGTGCATGTCGTGACCGCGCGCGCCGTGGCACCGCTGGACCGGCTGGCGGGCTGGGGGGTGCCTCTGCTGAAGCCGTACGGTGAGATGCTCGCGCTCAAGGGCGACACGGCCGAGGAGGAGATCAACGGCGCCAGGGCCGCGCTGAGCAAGCTCGGTGTGGTGGAGACCGAGGTGCTCCAGGTCGGTGAGGGTGTGGTCGATCCGCTCTCCACGGTGGTCCGTGTGGTGGTGGGCGAGAGTCCGGGTGGTGTGAGGTTCGCCGCAAAGAGGGCCAAGGCAGCCCGGACGGGACGTACACGCAGGCGTCGCTGACGGGCGTCCCGGGGGAGTCGCTGTCCGGTCGACGGTCTCTGTACGGTCGGCCGGTATGCGGAGCTTTTCGCTTCTTGTGCCGCTTAGCAGTGGTATGCCGGGATGGCGGCCATACGTACCCCGTGCGGAGTGTCGTGGCCTGGTAGTTGCCCGGCGGGGGCATCGTGTTTCACGTGAAACGTCGCTCTCTGCTCCAGGGAATCATCGGCCGCGGTCGTGCGGCTGCCACACCGCGTGACCGCAAGCCCGGACGAGTGGCCAAGTTGTCCACACCCGCGGATTCGTCCACAGAACAGCGGGCCTCGCTGGTTCACGACCCCGAAAGCATGGCAGGCTCTGTGCATTGCGAGCCTGAAGTCGAGGAGAGTGAATCCTTGCGGTCCGACGCCAACATCGCGGGACCGATGACCGACCCGGTCCCCGGTCCCCGAACCGAGTCCGCGGGGGAGGGTGTTTCACGTGAAACACCGCCGCCGATGGACGACACACCCATCGGCCGTGCCGCTCAGCTGGCGGTCGAGGCCCTCGGCCGCGCCGGCGAAGGGCTGCCCCGCCCTGACCGCACCCGTGTCATGGTGGTGGCCAACCAGAAGGGCGGGGTCGGTAAGACGACCACGACGGTCAACCTTGCTGCCTCCCTGGCTCTGCACGGTGCGCGTGTTCTGGTGGTCGACCTCGACCCGCAGGGCAACGCCTCCACGGCTCTGGGCATCGATCACCATGCCGATGTCCCCTCGATCTACGACGTTCTGGTGGACAGCCGCCCGCTCTCCGAGGTGGTCCAGCCCGTTCCGGACGTCGAAGGCCTCTTCTGTGCCCCCGCCACCATCGATCTCGCCGGTGCGGAGATCGAGCTGGTGTCGCTGGTGGCACGGGAGAGCCGGCTTCAGCGGGCCATTCAGGCCTACGAGCAGCCGCTGGACTACATCCTCATCGACTGCCCGCCCTCGCTCGGCTTGCTGACGGTCAATGCGCTGGTGGCCGGGGCCGAGGTGCTGATCCCCATCCAGTGCGAGTACTACGCACTGGAAGGCCTGGGGCAGCTCCTGCGGAACGTCGATCTGGTGCGGGGGCATCTCAACCCCGAGCTGCATGTCTCGACGATCCTGCTGACGATGTACGACGGCCGGACAAGGCTCGCCTCGCAGGTCGCCGAAGAGGTTCGCACCCACTTCGGCAAGGAGGTGCTGCGGACGAGCATCCCGCGGTCGGTGCGCATCTCGGAGGCCCCGAGCTACGGGCAGACCGTGCTGACCTATGACCCCGGGTCCAGCGGCTCGCTCTCCTACCTCGAAGCCGCCCGGGAGATCGCCCTGCGGGGCGTCGGGGTGCGCTACGAGGCCCAGCACGCCCATCCGGGCAGTCAGAACAGCCAGCAGAACGTTTCGGAGGGCATCCAGTGAGTGAGCGTCGTAGAGGGCTGGGGCGTGGACTCGGTGCACTGATCCCGGCCGCACCCCAGGAGAAGGAGGTGTCGGCGCCCGGCGGCTCGCCGTCGTCCGGCACCGGGTCGATTCTGACGTCGGAGCGTGGGGTGGCCGCCGCAAAGGTGACCGCGCTGCCGTCCGCCCCCGTGGTGCCGGAGCCCGCCTCCGCCCCCGAGGACCGGTCCGAACAGGACGCGTCGACGTCTGGCGTCTACTTCGCCGAGCTGCCGATCGGGGCGATCACGCCGAACCCCCGCCAGCCCCGTGAGGTCTTCGACGAGGACGCGCTCGCCGAGCTGGTCACCTCCGTGAAGGAGGTCGGCCTGCTCCAGCCGGTCGTCGTACGCAAGGTCGGACCGGACCGCTACGAGCTCATCATGGGTGAGCGTCGGTGGAGGGCCTGCCGTGAAGCGGGGCTGGAGCGGATTCCCACCATCGTCCGCGCCACGGACGACGAGAAGCTGCTGCTGGACGCGCTGCTGGAGAACCTTCACCGGGCTCAGCTGAACCCGCTGGAGGAAGCAGCCGCGTACGACCAGCTGCTCAAGGACTTCAACTGCACGCATGACCAGCTGGCAGACCGGATCGGCAGGTCCCGCCCCCAGGTCTCCAACACGCTGCGACTTCTGCGGCTCTCGCCGCCCGTGCAGCGCCGGGTCGCGGCAGGCGTTCTTTCGGCCGGCCATGCCCGTGCCTTGCTCTCCGTGGACGACTCCGAGGAGCAGGACCGCCTTGCGCACCGCATCGTCGCCGAGGGTCTCTCGGTGCGTGCGGTCGAGGAGATCGTTACGCTCATGGGCTCGCGCCCTGCGAGCTCGCCGAAGCCCAAGGGTCCCCGGGCCGGTGGGCGGCTGTCCCCCGCGCTGAGCGACCTGGCGACCCGGCTGTCCGACCGTTTCGAGACCCGGGTGAAGGTTGATCTGGGCCAGAAAAAAGGCAAGATCGTCGTCGAGTTCGCCTCGATGGAGGATCTGGACCGGATTCTCGGCAGCCTTGCCCCGGGCGAGGGCCGGGTGCTGGAGAACCGGCTCGCCGAGGCGTCCGAGGAGGACGACGAGGGCTGAGCCGACGGGCTCTCTGAAGGGCGGGCCGTGTTCCGGTGCATACCGGAACACGGCCCGCCCTTTGCCCTGTCTCGGTATCCGCATCACCTCTGGGTGGATACGATGCGTTTGGGATGGCGCATCCATGGTGATCGACCTCAGAGGAGGGCGGGGGCCTTGCGAAGAGTGAGCCGCAGTCGGCTTGTCACGGTCGGGCTGGGCCTGGGTGCCGTCGGGGGGTTCGTCGGCAGCCTGTTCCAGGAACGGAGCGCGCTGGCAGCCGCACGCGCTGCGGCGGGCGCGGGAAATGAGGTATCGCCGTCATGGGGCGTCGGCTTGTACCACTCACCCTGGACAACCTTCCGGATCTCCCCGAGCGCTGCCGCTCGTGCGTCTTCTGGGAGCTTGACCCGGTCAGTGGAGAAGCTGCGGTAAAGGCGGGCAAGCCGGAGCTGGAGAAGGAAGCCTGGATCTCCGCGGTCCTCCTGGAGTGGGGCTCCTGCGGCCGGGTGGTCTATGTGGATGACGTGCCGGTCGGCTTCGTTCTCTACGCCCCTCCCGCCTACGTCCCCCGTTCGACGGCCTTTCCTACGAGCCCGGTTTCCTCCGACGCCGTTCAGCTCATCACCGGTCTGATCATTCCTGAGTACCAGGGGCAGGGGCTCGGCCGCGTCATGGTGCAGACCGTGGCCAAGGACGTCCTGCGCCGGGGCTTCAAGGCCATCGAGGCGTTCGGCAACGCTCGCTCTACGGACACCGCATGTGTGCTGCCCGCGGACCATCTGCTGGCGGTCGGCTTCAAGACCGTGCGGCCGCACCCCGCCTACCCGCGGCTGCGGCTGGAGCTGCGGACGACGCTCTCCTGGAAGGAGGACGTGGAGATGGCCTTGGACCGGCTCCTGGGGGCGGTCCAGAAGGAACCCGCGCTGCGCCCACTCTGAATCGGGCCCGCTTTCCCTCTGCCTCTGACATGCGGAACGGGCCCACCCTCTCATCAAGGGGTGGGCCCGTTTCACGTGAAACATTGCGCCGGAGCGCAGACCGCTACTGGCCGATGAAGCTTTCGAGGTCGCGGAGGATCGCGGCCTTCGGCTTCGCACCGACGATGGTCTTGGCGACCTCGCCACCCTGGTAAACGTTCAGGGTCGGGATGGACATCACGCCGTACTTGGCGGCGGTCCCCGGGTTCTCGTCGATGTTGAGCTTGACGATCTCGATCTTGTCGCCGTGCTCGGCTGCGATCGCCTCCAGCGAGGGGGCGATCTGGCGGCACGGACCGCACCAGGCGGCCCAGAAGTCGACCAGAACGGGCTTCTCGCTCTTGAGGACGACCTCGTCGAAGGTGTCGTCCGTAACGTGCTTCAGGTCGCCGGCCACGGCGGCCTCCTTAGTCTCTCGGGGGGAGTCTCTCGGGGTGGGTGAGATGAGGAAGTTCAGACGGCCGGGGTCTTCTCCGGCTCGGCGGGCTCCGCGTCGGCCAGGGCGGCCAGGAAACGTTCGGCGTCCAGGGCGGCGGCGCAGCCTGTACCGGCTGCCGTGATGGCCTGACGGTAGGTGTGGTCGACGACGTCTCCGGCACCGAAGACACCGGTCAGGTTGGTGCGGGTGGAGGGCGCCTCGACCTTCAGGTAGCCCTCGTCGTCGAGCTCCAGCTGCCCCTTGAAGAGCTCGGTGCGCGGGTCATGGCCGACGGCGATGAACAGGCCGGTCACGGGAAGCTCGGACGTCTCGCCGGTCTTGGTGTTGCGCAGGGTCAGACCGGAGAGCTTCTGGTCGCCCTTCACCTCGGCGACCTCGCTGTCCCAGGCGAACTTGATCTTCGGGTCGGCGAAGGCCCGGTCCTGCATTGCCTTGGAGGCGCGCAGGGTGTCGCGGCGGTGGACGATCGTGACGGACTTGGCGAAGCGGGAGAGGAAGGTCGCCTCTTCCATCGCGGTGTCGCCGCCGCCGACCACGGCGATGTCGTGGTCCTTGAAGAAGAACCCGTCGCAGGTAGCGCACCAGGAAACACCGCGTCCGGAGAGGGCGTCCTCGTTGGGCAGTCCGAGCTTGCGGTGCTGGGAGCCGGTCGTCACGATGACGGACTTGGCGCGGTGGACGGTGCCCGCGGTGTCGGTAACGGTCTTGATGTCACCGGTGAGGTCGACCGCGACCACATCGTCGGGGACCAGCTCGGCGCCGAAACGCTCGGCCTGGGCACGCATGTTGTCCATGAGCTCGGGGCCCATGATGCCGTCCTGGAAGCCGGGGAAGTTCTCCACGTCGGTGGTGTTCATCAGCGCACCGCCAGCCGTGACGGCGCCCTCGAAGACCAACGGGTTGAGCGCGGCGCGGGCGGTGTACAGCGCGGCGGTGTACCCGGCCGGTCCGGAGCCGATGATGATCACATTACGGACGTCGCTCACGGGTTTCTTCCTCGTCTCTGCAGACTGCCTACTGCCTACGGGGGTCGGTTCAACGACTCTCACCCCACCCAACGGATCCTACGGGTGATGCATTCCCGCCGTGCCGTAGCGGTCCCCGGCGGTCCTCAGGGGCGGTCGTAGGCGCGCGTGAGCAGCAGCTGCCCAGTGGACTCCGGTGCGGTGTCCACGCAGGAGGCGGCCACGACATAGGCCTCCACGCGTGAGGGGTCGCTCGTGTGCGGAAGGACGACGAGATAGGCGTCCGTTCCCCGGTAGGTCCCCTCATCCAGGGCCAGGGCGGGTGTGGTGCGGCCGGTGGCCTGCTGGACGCACGGGGGTACGGCGACGGCGGGGACCTTCATCGGGTTCTTGGAGATCTCGGATTCGGGAGTGAAGGCCTCACCCGTCGACTTGGTGTCCGCGTTCGGCGGAACCTTCTTCACCCCGGGGCTGGCCTGGCTCGCCTCGTCGCCGATGAGGTCCTGGACCTGGGCTTCGAGCGTGCCGTCGGTGTAGGCGTGCGCACCGCTGTCCGATGCGCTGACCCCTCTGTCGGCCATCGTCGGCGAGGAGTCGCCGGTCAGATCGAGGGACTGGAGGAGGAAGACGCTCATCCCGACGAACGCGGCGCCGAACGCGGTGCCGAGGATTGCGGCACGGCGGCGGCGCCGGGCCGGCCGCCGGCCCGGGCCGGTGAGGGCGGAGCGCCGGCCGGCGGGGCGGTCCGGGGCGGATGTGCCGCTACCACTGCCCACGGATGTGCCCCGGGAAATTGCGGTTCCTGCTACTTCGGCTTCTCCGGCCTGTGCCTCTCCGGTCTCCGTTTCACGTGAAACATTGACCGGCTCGTCCACGGTGGGTGCGGAAGGACGAGCCTCGGCCGCGAGTGCCGCGTCGATGCGGGTGGCGACGTCCTCGGGCATCGGCTCGGGGTCCGGCAGGGTTCCGAGCAGACCGCGGATCTCGTCGAGCGAGTCCCGTACCTCCGCGCAGAGGTCGCATCCCGCGATGTGGCGGAGGACTTCTTCGGCGCGGGAGGGGGAGAGCAGTCCCTCGGTGAGATCGGAGATCTCGGAGACCTCCGGGTGCTGAGCCGTGTCGGCCGTGGGGGTCACGGGCGCCCACCTCCTCCCTTCGCAGCGGCAGGATCGCTTGTTCCTGCGTCTCGTGGTCCCGACGCCGGTGGGACGGATCGGCCGGGCGTCCGGTTCCTTCCGGTGGCGTCGTTGTCCCCGTCGGGGGCCTGTTCCCCGGCCTCTCCGCGTAGATGGCGTACCAGGGGGGCCAGTCTCGCCCGGCCCCGGGCGCACCGGCTCTTCACGGTGCCGGACGGCACGTCCAGGATGCTGGCGGCCTCCGCGACGGGGTAGCCCTGCATATCGACGAGGACGAGGGCGGCTCGTTGTTCGGCGGGCAGTGTGGCCAGGGCGTCCTGGAGCTGGCGGTGGAGGTCCTGGCGCACGGCGGGGGCCTCGGCCGACTCATGGGGTTCCAGGAGCTGGTCGAGACGCTCGGCGTCGTCCACGGGAGACGTCTTGCGGGAGGCCGCCTTGCGGACCCGATCGAGGCAGGCGTTGACGGTGATCCGGTGCAGCCAGGTCGTGACGGCGGACTGGCCCCGGAAGGTGTGGGCGGCCCGGAAGGCGGAGACCAGAGCGTCCTGGACGGCGTCGGCCGCCTCTTCCCGATCGCCCAGGGTGCGCAGTGCCACGGCCCACAGGCGGTCGCGGTGGCGGCGTACGAGCTCACCGAAGGCGTCGGGGTCACCGGCGACATGCCGGGCGAGCAGGTCCGCGTCGCTCGATCCAGGATCTGTGGGTCCGGCGACCATTCCTCTCCCCCGAACTGTGCAGAATGCCGACTGCGGTGTTGAGCCCGGAGAGGCCCCCGGTTCAACACCGTACAGCCGGGCCGATACGGAATCTGCCCTAGGTCATCCAGTGAACTGGACGTCCGTCACACCCTGCTTGTATCCGTCCCTGCTGTAGCTGTCGGCGGGTGACCTCGGCACGTCGGTGATCCAGACGAGGACGAACCGCGTGCTGACGGGTTCCTTCGCCTCAAGGGTCGCCGTGGATCCCGTGGTCTCCGTGTCGGCGATCTTCTTCATGGAGCTCAGAGGTGCCGACGACGAGAGGGAGTCGGCGGCGTACAGCGCGATCCTGGTGCGCTCCCCGGTGAATTTGAGCCCGATGGACGCCGCTGAGACCTTCTGGTCGGCCCCGATCTCGTACATGATCCCGATGCCCTGCTTGAACGGGGCCAGCTGCGGTCCGTCCACGAAGGTCTTCGAACGCCAGTAGGTCGCAGGGTCGCCGTCGTGGGTCAGGCCCACATCGCCGGGGTCCTGTGCTTTCCCGTCCGGGAAGTATTCGACGGCGTCCTTGATGGCGAGAGGCTTCTGATCCGCCTTGCCCTTGCCGTCGTCGGCCGGCTCGGAAGTGCCCTGTGTGGGAGAGGGGTCCCCCGCGCTGCCCCTGCGGTCGAGCAGGGTCTCCGCGAGCTGCCAGCTGCCGAGGCCCAGAGCGGCGATGAGGAGCGCCGAGACGGTCCACTTGAGCGCTCGGCCGGCACGGCTCTGCAGCGGGGGCGGAGGGACCGGCATCACGGGCTGGGTGACGGCGGACGGGTGGG
This sequence comes from Streptomyces durocortorensis, assembly GCF_031760065.1. Classification (NCBI taxonomy): domain Bacteria; kingdom Bacillati; phylum Actinomycetota; class Actinomycetes; order Kitasatosporales; family Streptomycetaceae; genus Streptomyces; species Streptomyces sp. C11-1. The sequence continues at coordinate 3,647,838 of NZ_CP134500.1, read as the reverse complement.
AGGACGGGCGTCCGTACGTGCCCTGCTGATAGGTGGTCCGCTGGTAGGCGGGGGGTGCGGTGAACGTGGGCTCCGGCGGAAGGATGCGCGGCATGGTCGCGACCGCCCTGGCCAGTTCGTCCGGGGTGGTGCAGGGCGGTTCCTGCCGGGAGGCGGTCGCGCCGTCGTTGGCGAGCGCACGCATGGCGAGCTCCGACAGGCCGCGGTGGACTCCGGCACGGACCTGGTCCGGGGCGATGAGCCCCAGGCCCTTGGGCAGTCCGGCGAGCCCGTGGGCGTCGTTCTCGTACGGCCAGCGGTGGGTCAGCGCGGCGTACAGCAGGGCGCCGATCGCCTCGGTGTCCGTGCGGAGCGGATGTTCGGCGGTGATGCCGCGCAGGGCGGCGTTCACGGCCAGGCCGCGGATCCGGTACTGGCCGGTTGAGCTGCGCAGCACCGCGCCGGGGGTGAGGCGTAGATGGGCCAGGCCCTCGCGGTGGGCGGCGGCCATCGCCTGGGAGAGCTGGTTGACGAGTTGGTAGGCGTCGTGCGCCTCCATCGGCCCGGCGGCCAGCAGAGCGGTGAGCTCGGTGGCGTCCGGGAGCCACTCGTGGACGACGTAGACGAGGTCGTTCTCCTCTACGGCGTCCAGGACCTGCACGAAGCGGGGGTCGCCGAGCAGCGCCGACGAGCGTGCCGCGGCCAGCACGGAGCGGGCTCGCGGATGGTCTGCGGGAAGCAGGTGGACGCCCACCGCGCGGCGGAGTTTCTCGTCGACCGCACGCCAGCTGCTGAAGCCGTCCAGACGGGTGACGCACTCCTCCAAGCGGTAGCGCCCGGCGAGTTTGTGACCGCTGTGCAGATCGGGCGACGCCGGGATGGCCTCGGAGAGCGGCCGTCCGCCGTTCGTGTTCTCGGCGTCCTCGGGGCTCGCGCCCTTGGTGTCCTCGGCTTGCGCCGTCCCGTCGGTCGTGGCCGCGTCCGCCTTGGCGGTCAGCGGCTTGTCGCCACTGTTGTCGGCCACGTCGACGGCAGCCGTGCTACGTTCCGCCACCGTCGTTCCTGCCTCCCCATCCGTTGCGCGATGCCAGCCAGCTCTGCACAGTCACGCCAATTGTGCCCACACTCCGGCGCTATGCACGACACGCGGAGTCCGGCGATGGTTGTGCGGGCGTGCGCTCATTCAGCGGCCGAGCCGTCCCCGGACCATGCCGACCAGGCCGTTGACCTCTTCGATGCGCATCTTCTTCGCGGCGACGAAGAAGACGGCCATCAGGAGGACACCGCCGCAGATCAGTGCGGCCAGCGAGCCGAGCGCGCCGTTGCCGAGGAGTTCGAGGATCGCGAAGCCGATGCCGCCGCCGATCAGGGCCGCGGGCACCGCGGCCATGCAGAGGCGGGCGTAGGTCCGCACGATGTGCGCCCCGTCCAGATCGCCGCCCAGCCGGGTGCGCAGCCGGCGCCAGGCGACGCCCACGCCGACCGCGTAGGCCAGTCCGTAGGAGAAGGCCATGCCCACGACGGCCCAACGGGCGGGCAGGACGACGTAACAGAGGGCGGAGGCCGCTGCGTTGACGGCGGCCACGATGACGGTGTTGTAGAACGGGGTGCGGGTGTCCTCGTAGGCGTAGAACCCGCGGAGCACGACGTACTGCACGGAGTACGGGATCAGACCGAGGGCGAACGCCATGAGGATGAAGCCCATGGAACGGGCCGCTTCGGCGCCGCTGGACGCGTAGAGCAGGGTGCACATCGGCAGGCCGAGCGCGAGGAACGTGAAGGCCACCGGCACGATGGCGACAGCCGAGTTGCGCAGCCCCTGCGAGATGTCGTCTCGGACCGCACCGGGGTCGTTGTCGTGGGCGGCACGGGAGATCCGGGGAAGCAGTGCGGCCATGACGGAGACGGTGATGATGGCCTGGGGCATGCCCCAGATCAGCTGGGCGTTGGAGTAGGCCAGGAACCCGGTGCCGTCCTTGCCGGAGAGCTTGCCCGCGGCCGTGGCGAGCTGGGTGACCACCAGCACGCCCGCCTGGTTGGCCAGGACGAACAGGACCGTCCACTTGGCCAGCTTGACGGTCTTGCCGAGCCCGTGGCCCTTCCAGTCGAATCGGGGGCGGAAGCGGAAGCCGGTCTCGCGCAGGTAGGGGATCATCGCCAGCGACTGGACGACGAGACCGAGCAGGGTGCCGATGCCCAGCAGCCGGATGCCCTCCGGCGGGATGGTGTCGACGCCCATCCGGGACTCGGCGGAGGTGCCGTAGACCCAGATGAAGAGCCCGAACGTGATGATCATGACGATGTTGTTGAGGACCGGCGTCCACATCATCGCGCCGAACTTGCCGCGAGCGTTGAGGATCTGACCCATCACCACGTGCACACCCATGAAGAAGATGGTGGGCAGGCAGTACCGGGCGAAGGTCACGGCGACGCTGTTGGCGGCCACGTCGTCGGCGATCGTGTTGGACATCAGCTGGATCAGCACCGGTGCGACGAGGACCGCGACGGCGACGATCAGGCCGAGCGCGATCATCACCAGGGTCAGCAGGCGGTTCGCGAAGGCTTCACCGCCATCCTCGTCGTCCTTCATGGCACGGACGAGCTGAGGGACGAAGACCGAGTTGAGGCCGCCGCCGACGGTGAGGATGTAGATCATCGTCGGCAGGGTGTACGCGATGGTGAAGCTGTCGCCGAGCAGTGCGGCGCCGAGTGCGGCGGTGATCACCAGGGACCGGACGAATCCGGTGAGCCGGGAGACAAGCGTGCCCGCCGCCATGACCGCGCTGGACTTGAGGAGACCGGATACCTTGCCGCCGCCCTTGGCGGGCGCGGGTGCGGGAGCAGGCTCGGGCGGGCCCGCAGGCTTGCCCGACCCCTCCTGGTCCCGGAAGAGATGGGCGAACGCGTCCGGCTCCTGGCGGTCGTCCGACGCCTGGGTGACCAGGTCGTCGACGCCGACGAACTGCGTGGTCGCCGGCCGGTCGCCATAGGGGAGGTGCCGGGAGGGGCCCGCGGGCTCGGGCGGCGGGGTCTGGGCCCAGATGCGCGGGTCGGGGGCGTGCGGGGCGGCGGGCGGCTGCTGGTAGAGCGGCCCCGGCTCCTGGTAGGTGCCGGGAGGCGGCGGCGGGTGCGCGGCGCGGTCGTACAGCGCCTCGCCCACCGGGTCCTGGGCGGCCAGGCCGTGGGCGCGGTAGGGGTCGTCCTCGTAGGCGTGCTGGAGGTACGGGTCAGGCTCCACCGAGCCGTCCCAGCCCGCGTCCGGAGGAACCGGAGGCTCGCCCGGAGCAGCCGCTCCGCCCACGCCCTGCCCGCGGTCACCGTCGTACGGCGCGTTCATCGAAACCCCTACCTCATCGTCCCCGGCCGACCGGCCACGACAGACATCGCTCAACGGTCCACTTTCTCACCCGTCCCCGACGGGGCCCCGCTTTCCGGACCGGTGTCCGGGGTCGGGTCACTCGGCTGCTCGGGTTCGTCGCCGTTGCCGTTCGCCGTGTCGCTTGCCACGGCGCGCTTGCGGTGGCTGTACATCCGCACGCCTGCCAGCACCAGGAGCAGCAGGCCGCCGGCGATCACGAGCAGCACGGTGGGCGTCACCTCGGAGACCTTCACGGTGAAGGTCATCTCCTCGCCGTACGGGGTGCCGTCCTCCGTGTAGAGCCGGGCGGTGACCTGGGCCCGGCCGTTGGCGCTGGTCGCCGTGTCGAACTTCACCGACTGGCTGTGCCCGCCCGCGATGCTGACCGGCAGCTCGGCCTTGTTCCCGTCGTCGTTGAACTTGAGCCGGATGTTGTCCGAGGTCAGCCGGAGAACCAGCCGGTCGACGCCCTGCACCAGCTTGTTCTGGACCGTCACCGGGATCGTCGCGCTGCGCCCGGAGAGGGTCACGTCCGACTTCTCGATGAGCTGGACCTCGTTGGTGAGGCTTTGGAGATAGTCGCGGACCGCGTCCCGGTACTGCTGCGCCTCCAGGGACCGGCCCCGCCAGGACGTCGACATCGAGCGGTTGACCGCGTTGCCGAAGGGCGTCACCACGCGCTCGGGCTGCGTGAGGATGGTCTGGAAGCCGTCGAGGGAGCCCTGGGTGGCCCGGATGTCCTGAAACGCCTGAGTGGGCAGCTCCTGCTCGCGGAGCTTCTTCGGGTACGCGGAGGCCCGCGGGATCCTGGTGGTGACCCGCGGGTCAGGCTTCTCATCGGAGGCGGCGACCAGGTCGGACGGCTGCGTCCAGCGGTTGCCCGACAAGCCCTCCAGAGCGCGGGCCATCGTCTGGGCCTGGGCGGTGGTGGGCATCCGGGGCGGCGCCACGACGATGCTGCGCTCGTTGTCGGGGACCTGCTCGGTGAGCGTCAGGGTGTGGGCGAGGAACTTCTGGACCGCGAGGGTGGACGTGTTCGCCCTCGACATGTCCCGGTCGAACGCGGTCGACAGCCGGACGTCGGCGACGACCGCGGTGGTCCCGCCGCCGATCGGCCGGGCCGCGGTCGGGGTGTACGGGAGCTGCCCGGCCTCCCGGAAGCTGTCGCTGCGGGCGATGACGTTGTGGGCACCGGCCGAGGTCGCCACATCGACGATCGAGGGGTCCACAGCGCCGTTCACGGGCCAGGCGAAGTCGGTGGACGGTTTCACGTGGAGGATGGTCTCCACCGTGGTGGCGGCCACCGTGGAAGCGTTCTGCAGATGGCTGAGCGTGCCGGAGACGGTCTTGCCCCGGTGTGCGATGGAGGCCAGATCCGGGTCGGCGAACGGCAGCGCGATCACCTTGCCGTCCTCCACCACCTTCTCCAGGGCGGTGATCCACTGTCTCGCGGAGGCCTGGTTCCTGCCCGGGACGGTCGTGTCCCCGGACTGGACCTCGTACCGCCCGGCCATCGCGGCGACGCTCGCCAACAGGTCCGGGTCGATCACCCAGGTCACGGGCAGCCGACTGCCCAGGGCCACCATCCGCTCCAGCCGGCCGCCGGGCGCGATCTCCTTGGCCAGGTCGTCGTCGGTGAAGACGGGTGTCTGCTGTTCGTCCGAGCGGGTCTCCGCCGTCACATGGGGGGACGCGATCAGCGGCCAGAGGAAGGTGAGCTTGGTCCTGCTGTCGCTCGCCTCGGGCTGCCAGGGCAGGAACGAGCGCTCGATGCCCAGCACCTGCTCGTAGGGGGCGGTGCCGGTACGGCCGGAGACCGAGACACCGAGCTGGTAGACGCCCGGGTCGTCCAGGCCCAGCTTGTCCACGGGCACGGAGAGCGTGAAGTCCTGGCTGATCCCCTTGCGGAGCTCGGGGAACTTCACCGTGTACTTTCCGCCGATGGCGGCCGGGTCGACGCCGGGAATGTAGCGGGTGCGCTTGGCGGCGTCGTCGACCTGCCCCCGGCCCGAAAGCCGCGGGCCGACCCGCAGATCGACCTCGGCGTCGTCGATCGTCTCCTTGCCCCGGTTGGTCAGCGTCCCGGAGACGGTCAGCGTGTCGTCCTCCGTGGGAACGCTCGGCGAGAGCGTGTCGAGAGACACGTCGACCGTACGGGAGCCGGTGGGGGCCTTGGCGGGCTCAGCGGCCCCGGCGGCCGGTACGGTCAGCAGACCGGCCAGCAGTGGTGCTCCGAGCACCACGGAGGCCGTGCGCCGCAGCCACCGGCGGGCAGGAGAGGGACGCGTCCCCTGGAAGTCTGCCGCCTCGGCCACGCGCCTACCCGTCCCTTGTCGTCGTCAGGTTCTGTCGGTCGTTGTCGGTCCTGCGTCCCCGCATGGTAACGAGGAGCGCCGGGCCGAAGTGCTGGGGTCCGTGCCACATGATCGCGGGTCTCCCGCAGGGTCCGGGTAAACGATGACGCCCCGGCCGGTCCGTGCACGTACCCTTTTCTGTTGTGCCGAACGCCAACGAAGAGAACGCCAGTGCACTGAGCCAGGTGCAGCACCGCGCGGTGAGTGAGCTGCTGCGGGTGTCCCCGGTCGCCGACGACCTCGCCCGCAGATTTCAGCAGGCCGGATTCGGTCTTGCGCTGGTCGGCGGCTCTGTCCGCGACGCGCTGCTCGGCAGGCTCGGGAACGACCTGGACTTCACCACCGATGCCCGCCCCGAGGACGTACTCAGGATCGTCCGCCCCTGGGCCGACTCGGTGTGGGAGGTCGGGATCGCCTTCGGCACCGTCGGCTCCCAGAAGGACGGCTACCAGATCGAGGTCACGACCTACCGGTCGGAGGCGTACGACAGGACCTCGCGCAAGCCGGAGGTCTCCTACGGCGACTCCATCGAGGACGACCTCGTGCGCCGTGACTTCACGGTCAACGCGATGGCCGTGGCGCTGCCGCAGAAGGAGTTCATCGATCCGCACGGCGGACTGAAGGACTTGGCCGAGCGGGTGCTGCGTACCCCGGGAACGGCTGAGGAGTCCTTCTCCGACGACCCGCTGCGCATGCTGCGCGCCGCCCGGTTCGCCGCGCAGCTGGACTTCGAGGTCGCCCCCGACGTGGTGACCGCGATGACGGAGATGGCCGCACGGATCGAGATCGTCTCCGCCGAGCGGGTCCGTGAGGAGCTCAACAAGCTGCTGCTCTCCCAGCACCCCCGCAAGGGACTGGGCCTCCTGGTCGACACCGGGCTGGCCGGGCACGTGCTGCCCGAGCTTCCCGCGCTGCGGCTGGAGAGTGATGAGCATCACCGTCACAAGGACGTCTACGAGCACTCGCTGACCGTCCTGGAGCAGGCGATCGGCCTGGAGGAGGACGGCCCCGACCTCGTGCTGCGGCTTGCCGCCCTGCTCCACGACATCGGCAAGCCGAGGACCCGCCGCTTCGAGAAGGACGGCCGGGTCTCCTTCCACCACCATGAGGTGGTCGGCGCGAAGATGACCAAGAAGCGCCTGACCGAGCTCAAGTACTCCAACGAGCTGGTCAAGGACGTGTCGAAGCTGGTGGAGCTCCACCTTCGCTTCCACGGGTACGGGGACGGGGAATGGACCGACTCCGCCGTGCGCCGGTATGTGCGGGATGCGGGACACCTCCTCGACCGTCTCCATAAGCTGACCCGATCGGACTGCACGACCCGCAACAAGCGCAAGGCGAACGCGCTCTCCCGCACCTATGACGGGCTGGAGGAGCGCATCGCCCTGTTGCAGGAGCAGGAAGAGCTCGACTCCATCCGCCCCGACCTGGACGGCAACGAGATCATGCAGATCCTCGATGTCGGCCCCGGGCCGGTGATCGGCAAGGCGTACGCGTTCCTGCTGGAGCTGCGGCTGGAGAACGGCCCCATGGGGCGGGACGCCGCGGTGGCGGCTCTCAAGGAATGGTGGGCAAAGCAGGGCTGAGCCCGGCGGTGCGATGTTTCACGTGAAACATCGCACCGCCCGTTGTGCCGAGGGGTGGTGTTTCACGTGAAACACCACCCCTCGGCACAGGTGTGAGCGATTACTGCCTTGCGCCGGAGTGCCGCCAGCGGAACATGGCCACCGCGACGACCGCGTACAGCGCGGCCACCACTGCCAGCACAGCGACGGACCTGCCGTCCGGAGGCAGCATCAGGGCCGCCACCCCCGCCGCGCCCACGAACGCGACATTGAAGAGCACGTCGTAGAGAGAGAAGATCCGGCCGCGGAAGGAGTCGTCGACCGAGGTCTGTACGACGGTGTCCGTCGCGATCTTCGAGCCTTGCGTCACGATGCCGAGAACGAACGCGGCGATCAGCATCGGGAGCGGGGCGAAGGAGAGGCCCAGGGTGGGCACCAGGATCGCCGCGGCCCCGGCGCAGGCCACGATCCACCCGTACCGTCCGAGCCGGCCCACGGCCCAGGGGGTGACGACGGCGGCGATGAAGAACCCCGCACCGGAGACCCCGACTGCCAGGCCGAGCAGGGCCAGCCCGTCGGACTCCGTCTCCGACCAGGCATAGCGGCACAGCATGAGCACCATCACGGTGAGCGCGCCGTAGCAGAAGCGGATCACGGTCATGGCGGTCAGCGCCCGGGCGGCGTGAGTGCGCTGCGCCAGATGGCCCAGTCCGGCGACGAGCCCGCGTGCCGTGACCAGCAGAGCGGTCCGTAGCCGCAAAGCGGTCCCGTCGGTGTCGGGCCCCAGCAGGCCGCGCGGCAGGCTCAGTGAGGCCAGCGCGGACAGCAGGTAGAGCATCGCCCCCAGCAGGACGACCGCCGCGTCGGACTCGTCGGCCACCAGCCGCACGGCGAAGGCCAGGCCCCCGCCCGCGGTGGCGGCCAGGGTGCCGGCGGTCGGGGAGAGCGAGTTGGCGACGACGAGCCGGTCGGCGTCCACCACCCGGGGCAAGGCAGCGGAAAGACCGGCCAGGACGAAGCGGTTGACGGCGGTGACGCAGAGGGCCGAGGCGTAGAAGAGCCAGTCGGGCACCGCAGCGAGGATCAGCAGGGCCGTACAGCAGGCCAGGGCGGCCCGCAGGAGGTTCCCGTACAGGAAGACCTGACGGCGCGACCAGCGGTCCAGGAGTACCCCGGCGAACGGGCCGATGAGGGAGTACGGCAGAAGGAGCACCGCCATCGCCGAGGCGATGGCGGCGGCCGAGGTCTGCTTCTCCGGGGAGAAGACGACGTACGCGGCGAGAGCGACCTGGTAGACGCCGTCGGCGCACTGGGAGAGGAGCCGCACGGTGAGAAGGCGCCGGAAGTTCCGAAGGCGCAGCAGCAGGCGCAGATCACGCGCGACAGACATGGGAGCAAGCGTCACACACGTCGGGGGTCCGCGGGCGGATTGCCCGGGGACCCCCGACGTGCGGCAGGAAGAGGTGAGCGTCGCCGCTCAGAGCTCCGGTGAGGCTGTCAGCCGAGACGGCCGTTTCAGCGCTCGGTCTCGCCCTTGATGAACTTCTCGACGTTCTCGCGGGCCTCGTCGTCGAAGTACTGGACCGGCGGCGACTTCATGAAGTAGCTCGACGCGGAGAGAATCGGGCCGCCGATACCGCGGTCCTTGGCGATCTTCGCCGCGCGGACGGCGTCGATGATGACACCGGCCGAGTTCGGGGAGTCCCACACCTCAAGCTTGTACTCCAGGTTCAGCGGAACGTCACCGAAGGCGCGGCCTTCGAGGCGTACGTACGCCCACTTGCGGTCGTCCAGCCAGGCCACGTAGTCCGAGGGGCCGATGTGGACGTTGCCCTCACCGAGCTCACGGTCGCGGATCTGCGAGGTGACGGCCTGCGTCTTGGAGATCTTCTTGGACTCCAGGCGCTCACGCTCAAGCATGTTCTTGAAGTCCATGTTGCCGCCGACGTTCAGCTGCATCGTGCGGTCCAGGATGACACCCCGGTCCTCGAAGAGCTTCGCCATCACGCGGTGCGTGATGGTGGCGCCCACCTGGGACTTGATGTCGTCGCCGACGATCGGGACACCGGCCTCGGTGAACTTGTCCGCCCACTCCTTGGTACCGGCGATGAAGACCGGGAGAGCGTTGACGAACGCGACCTTGGCGTCGATGGCGCACTGCGCGTAGAACTTCGCAGCGACCTCGGAACCGACGGGCAGGTAGCAGACGAGGACGTCGACCTGCTTGTCCTTGAGGACCTGGACGACGTCGACCGGGGCGTCCGCGGACTCCTCGATCGTCTCGCGGTAGTACTTGCCCAGACCGTCGTGGGTGTGGCCGCGCTGGACGGTCACGCCCGTGTTCGGCACGTCCGCGATCTTGATGGTGTTGTTCTCGCTGGCGCCGATGGCGTCCGCGAGGTCGAGGCCGACCTTCTTCGCGTCGACGTCGAAGGCGGCGACGAACTCGACGTCACTGACGTGGTACTCGCCGAACTGGACGTGCATCAGACCGGGCACCTTGCCGGCCGGATCGGCGTCCTTGTAGTACTCGACGCCCTGCACCAGCGAGGCGGCGCAGTTGCCCACGCCTACGATGGCTACGCGAACCGAACCCATTCCGGTTGCTCCCTGTGTAATCGGTGTTTCCGATGAAGACCCCGCGGAGTGCGGTGACTTCACTTGGCGGTGTCGTCGGACGGATCCGGCGGGGTGGTGTCCCGGCGCCGGGGCAGGCCGCCCGTCTCTCCTGGTGTGTCCTGCTGAGCGGAGTCCTCGGGTGTGGATCGTCGCCGATCCCGTCCCGATCGCTCGCTCTCGATGAGCTCGTTCAGCCAGCGCACTTCGCGCTCCACGGACTCCATGCCGTGCCGCTGCAGCTCAAGTGTGTAGTCGTCGAGTCGTTCACGAGTGCGGGCGAGGGAGGCGCGCATCTTCTCCAGACGCTCCTCCAGCCTGCTGCGCCGGCCTTCGAGCACCCGCATCCGCACCTCGCGTTCGGTCTGCCCGAAGAAGGCGAAGCGGGCTGCGAAGTGCTCGTCCTCCCAGGCGTCCGGACCGGTGTGGGACAGCAGTTCCTCGAAGTGCTCCTTACCTTCTGCCGTCAACCGGTAGACGATCTTGGCCCGGCGTCCCGTGAGAGAGGAGGCGGGTGCGGGCGTGGTGTCCGTCGGCGCGCCGGCGGGCTCCTCGATCAACCAGCCGCTGGCGACCAGCGTCTTGAGGCAGGGGTAGAGGGTTCCGTAGCTGAAGGCACGGAAGATCCCCAGCGAGGTGTTGAGGCGTTTGCGCAGCTCATAGCCGTGCATCGGCGATTCGCGGAGCAGGCCGAGAACGGCGAACTCCAGGATGCCGGAGCGTCGGCTCACTGTCGCCTCCTCCTTCTCCCGCTGCTGCCGCTGACACGGTCCGCCGGATCCACCGGCGTACTTATGCCGCACTGATGTATCGACTCGATACATCAGCACGATAGATCGGTCCTTCCGGTTCGACAAGGGTGACCTTCGTGAACGGCGTCACATCGTCAATTCGCAGGGATCGACTTGCGTCGTTTGGGGTGAAGTTCGGCCCTAGGTGGGTTTTGACCGTGCGTAGTCTGTGCGGCATGCAGACCACCGGGAACCGCGAGGCGCCTTCGCGCGTCAGTTATCGCGGACTGCCGGATGTACTGCGGATGAGCCTTCCGCAGTGGCTCGTCCGTAATTCGGGGGGACCGGATCTCAACTGCCGCTTCCAGGCGCTCTCGCCTGCCCGAGGAGTAGTCGTTCCATGAGCGAGCACCGTCGCAAATCGCCTCAGCCACAGGGTGGCGGGCGTGCCGCGGCCAGACGAGCCGCCCAGCAGTCGACCGGACGCCGAGGAGCCCCGTCACGCAGGGCAACGTCCGTATCACCTTCCGAATCGCCGTCCGAGTCGTACGGCGAGGAGCGCCAGTACGGCAGCCGCGCCGAGGCCCGCCGAGCGGCTCAGCGGGGCGGCCGGCGCCGGGGCGCGGACGCCGGGGGCCACGGCGCGGGCGGCGGCGGTGGCCGGCGGCGCGGTGGCGGCGGTTCCGAGGGCCCGGGGGGCAGGGGACGCGACAACGGCGGGCCGGGCAAGAAGCGTTTCATCGACTACCCGCGCTACGGGAAGTACGGATTCCGGCGCTGGGTGCCCTCGTGGAAGCTGGTTTCGGGGCTCTGTCTGGGGTTCTTGGGGCTGCTGATGGGTGTGGGGGGTATCTCCTACGCCCTGGTGTCCAAGCCGAACATCAACGAAGCGGCCGAGGCACAGAACAACGTCTACTACTGGGCCGACGGTACCCAGATGGTGGCGACCGGTGGTGTGGTGAACCGCCAGGAGATCAAGTTCGAGCAGATTCCGGTCGCGATGCGCAACGCCGTGATCTCGGCCGAGAACAAGAGCTTCGAGACGGACCGGGGCATCGACCCGGTGGGTATCGGACGTGCGCTGTTCAACATGGCGACCGGTGGTGAGACCCAGGGCGGCTCCACGATCACCCAGCAGTACGTCAAGAACTCCCGGCTCAACCAGGACCAGACGCTCACCCGCAAGTTCAAGGAACTCTTCATCACGCTCAAGGTCGGCGGCGAGATGGAGAAGAACGACGTGATGGCGGGTTACCTCAACGTCTCGTACTACGGACGCGGTGCCTCCGGGCTCCAGGCAGCGGCCCGCACCTACTACGACAAGGACGCCACCGAACTGAACCCGAGCGAGTGCGCCTTCCTGGCGACGCTGCTCAAGGGGGCGAGCTACTACGACCCGGCCGGCGCCCCCGAGATCGACAAGAAGAACGCGACCAAGGAGAAGAACACCAAGCGGGCCATCAGCCGCTGGAAGTGGATCCTCGACGAACAGGTCAAGGACGGGCGCATGTCGGCGGAGGAGCGCGCCAAGTACACGAAGTTCCCCATGCCGAAGGAGCCGCGGAAGGACGCCAAGCTCGGTGGCCAGACCGGCTACCTGGTCGACCTCGCCAAGAACTACTTCCTCGCCAACAACGGCCAGAACATCGACGCCAAGCAGCTGGACCTGGGCGGCTTCGAGATCCACACCACCTTCGACAAGAAGAAGGTGAAGCAGCTCGAAGACGCGGTGAAGAAGGTCTACGACGCCAAGATCCGGCCCGAGGAGCGTCCCGAGACGGACACGCACGTCGAGTTCGGCGGTGCCTCGGTGGATGCGAAGACCGGCGCCATCCTCGCCACGTACGGCGGTCAGGACGCCACCAAGCATTTCACGAACAACGCGGATGCCACCGGTGCCCAGGTCGGCTCGACGTGGAAGCCCTTCGTCCTGGCCGCTGCGATGCAGTACGGGGTACGCGACCCGAACCTCGGCAGGGAACAGAGCAACTCCGAGCGCACCCAGGTCTCACCGGAGAGCATCTACAACGGCGACAACAAGCTGCGGATCAGGGACTACACCGGCAAGGTCTGGCTGAACGAGAACGGCGACGACTGGCTCCAGACGAACGACGGCCAGGCGGACTACGGCGAGATCGATCTGCGGAAGGCCATGGAGCAGTCCGCCAACTCCCCGTTCGTGCAGCTCGGCATGGACGTCGGGACGGACAAGGTCAAGGACGTCGCCGTCGCCGCCGGGCTCAAGGACGACGACTTCATGGCGGATGCCTCCGTCCCGTCGTTCTCCATCGGCACCTCCTCGCCCAGCGCCATCCGCATGGCGGGCGCCTACTCCACCTTCGCCACGAGCGGCCAGCAGAACGACACGTACTCCGTGACCGAGGTCAAGAAGGGCGGCGAGGTGGTCTTCCAGCACAAGAGGAAGCCCAAGCGCGCCTTCAGCCCGGACATCGCCGACAACATCACGGACGTGCTGAAGAACGTCGTGGAGAACGGAACGGGCAAGCCTGCCCGGCTGGAGGGCCGCGAGGCCGCGGGGAAGACGGGTACGACCGACGGCAACCGGTCCGCCTGGTTCGTCGGCTATACCCCGCAGATCTCGACGGCGATCAGCATGTTCCGGCTGGACGACGACGAAACGAACAAGGACCGCGAGTTCGAGGAGATGTTCGGCACCGGTGGCGAGAAGAAGATCCACGGAAACTCGTTCCCGGCCTCCATCTGGCACGACTACATGACCGCGGCGATGAAGGGCAAGAAGGCCATCCCCTTCCCGGAGGCGAAGGACCTGGGCGAGACCGTCTGGGGCGGTGGCGCGGTCAGCCCGAGCCCGACGCCCAGCCCGACGCCGACCCCGACACCGTCCGACGACCCGACGACCCCCACGCCGACGCCGACCACCCCGAGCCCGACGCCGACGCCGAGCAGGACCTGCGGGGTCTTCGACTGGGAGTGCCAGACCGCCGACGGCGGTGCGAATGCCGGCGCGGACGGCGGTGCCAACAACGGCGGCGGTGAGAACGCCGGTACCACCGAGGGCGGTGAGAACGCGGGAGCCGACGGCGGAGGCGCCAACTCCGGCACGACCGACGGCACCGACAACGGCGGCGCCGAAGGAGGAGCCGGTGGCCGTCCGGGCGGGGGCGGCAGCACGATCTGGGGCAACGCCGGATAGCCGGACCGGTCGGCCGGGCTCTCCGGGGCCGACCCACCGCAGCGGCGAGGGCCGTCGTACCCACCCGGTACGGCGGCCCTCGCTGTGTCCCCCGGGCGGGCCTTGCCCCGGGCACAGCCCCGTACGGCAGGATGTGCGGCATGCCAAGCCCCAGCGCAGAGGACACGAGCGTGCAGCAGCAGGAGCGGCCCGTCGTGCGGCCCACCGATCAGGACGAGGTCGCGGCGGCCGGGAGCGAGCTGTTCGGCGGCCGGGTGGGACGCTGGGCGCGGCTCGGCGACGGACCGCTCACGCCCGTGCGCGTCGTCGCGCTGGTCATGATCGGGACGTTCGCCCTCGGCATGGTGCAGAAGATCCCCTGCTACGAGTGGGCGTGGTTCCGCGGCGCCACCTCGCAGTACACGCACGCCTGCTACTCCGACATCCCGCACCTGTTCCTGGGCCGGGGCTTCGCCGACGGGCTCGTGCCGTACTTCGACCGGCTGAGCGGCGATATGCAGTACCTGGAGTACCCCGTCCTGACCGGGGTGTTCATGCAGGTGGCGGCCTGGCTGACGCTGACGCCCGACAGCGACCCCATCCAGCAGCGCGAGCAGATGTACTGGATGGTCAACGCGGGCATGCTGATGATCTGCGCGGTGATCATCGCCGTGTGCACAGCGCGCACGCACCGGTGGCGCCCCTGGGACGGGCTCCTGGTCGCGCTGGCCCCCGCGTTCGCCCTCACCGCGACCATCAACTGGGACCTGCTGGCCGTGGCCCTGACGGCCGCGGCGATGCTCATGTGGTCCCGGGGCAGGGTGCTCGCGTTCGGCATCCTCATCGGCCTCGCGACGGCCGCCAAGCTCTACCCCGTGCTGCTGCTCGGCCCTCTCCTGCTGCTCTGCTGGCGGGCGGGCAGGTGGCGCGAGTTCGGTACGGCCCTGCTCGGTGCGGGGGCGGCCTGGCTGGTGGTGAACCTGCCGGTGATGCTGTACGCCCCCGAAGGGTGGCGGAAGTTCTACACGTTCAGCCAGGAGCGGCCGATCGACTTCGGCTCGTTCTGGCTGATCATCACCCAGCGCACCGGCAAGCCCATCGACGTGGAGACCGTCAACACCGCCTCGGTGGTCCTGATGGTCGTGTTCTGCGCGGGCATCGCGGGCCTGGCGCTCAGCGCCGCGCGCCGGCCGCGCTTCGCCCAGCTGGCGTTCCTGGTGGTGGCCGCGTTCATCCTGACCAACAAGGTCTACTCACCGCAGTACGTGCTCTGGTTGATCCCGCTGGCCGTCCTGGCCCGGCCGCGCTGGCGCGACTTCCTGATCTGGCAGGCCTGCGAGGTCATGTACTTCCTGGGGATCTGGTTCTACCTCGCGTACACCAGCGGCGGGGACACGCACCAGGGCCTGCCGCAGGAGGGCTACCAGATCGCGATCGCCCTGCACCTGCTGGGCACGCTGTATCTGTGCGCCCTGGTCGTCCGGGACATCCTGCTGCCGGAGAAGGACCCGGTGCGCCGGGACGGGTCGGACGACCCGTCGGGCGGGGTGCTCGACGGGTCGCCGGACGCGTCCGCGCCGGAGCCCCGTCGCGCAGCGCACCCGGCCGAGTCGGTCGACGGGCCTCCGGTGGAGTGGGGCACGGCACACGCCCGCTCCGACTGACGCTCCGACCGGGCCCGGCCGTATCCAGACGAAAGACCCTAGCGGTCGACGAGCCGGTCGAACTGGGTCGTCGTGTGGCGCAGATGGGCCACCAGCTCGTCCCCGACCCGCGGTTCCTGCGCGTCGGAGGGCACGAACAGGATCGACACCTGCATGTGAGGCGGCTCGGCGAACCACCGCTGCTTGCCCGCCCAGACGAACGGCGACAGGTTCCGGTTGACCGTGGCCAGGCCCGCGCGGGCGACGCCCTTGGCCCGCGGCATCACGCCGTGCAGCGCCTTGGGCGCCTCCAGGCCGACCCCGTGGGACGTACCGCCCGCGACGACGACCAGCCAGCCGTCGGAGGCGGCCTTCTGCTGGCGGTAGCCGAACCGGTCTCCCTTGACGACGGGGGTCACGTCCAGGACGGCCCCCCGGTACTCGGTGGCCTCGTGGTCGCCGAGCCAGAGCCGGGTCCCGATGCGGGCCCGGAAGCGGGTCTGCGGGAACTGCTGCTGGAGCCGGGACAGCTCCTCGGCGCGCAGATGGCTGACGAACATGGTGTGCAGCGGCAGCCGGGCCGCGCGCAGCCGGTCCATCCAGCTGATGACCTCCTCGACGGCGTCGGAGCCGTCGGTGCGGTCCAGCGGCAGGTGGAGCGCGAAGCCTTCGAGCCGTACGTCCTCGATCGCCGCGTGCAGCAGCCCGAGCTCCTCCTCCTTGACGCCGTGGCGCTTCATCGAGCTCATGCACTCGATGACGACCCGGGCGCCCACCAGGGCGTGCACCCCGTCGACGGAGGAGACGGACCGGATGACACGGTCCGGCAGCGGAACGGGCTCCTCACCGCGCCGGAACGGGGTCAGGACGAGCAGGTCGCCGCTGAACCAGTCCTTGATCCGGGCAGCCTCGTATGTCGTGCCGACGGCGAGGGTGTCGGACCCGAAGCGGATCGTCTCGTCGGCGAGCCGCTCGTGGCCAAAGCCGTAGCCGTTGCCCTTGCAGACCGGTACGAGGCCGGGGAACTGGTCGAGCACGGACTTCTGGTGCGCCCGCCAGCGCGCGGTGTCGACGTAGAGGGAGAGCGCCATGGCCGGCCCGGAACCTTTCTGGTGGATGCGGTGAATCAGAGGGACGAACGGTGTGTGCCGAGGTCTTGTACTGCTGTATCGCTGTATTGAAGCGGGTCAGCGGCGCGACATGTAGATGTCGAGCGCCTTGTGCAGCAGCTTGTTGAGCGGGAAGTCCCACTCGCCGACGTACTCGACGGCCTCGCCGCCGGTGCCGACCTTGAACTGGATCAGACCGAAGAGGTGGTCGGTCTCGTCCAGCGAGTCGCTGATGCCGCGCAGGTCGTAGACGGTGGCGCCCATCGCGTACGAGTCGCGCAGCATGCGCCACTGCATCGCGTTCGACGGCCGGACCTCGCGTCCGATGTTGTCGGAGGCGCCGTAGGAGTACCAGACGTGTCCGCCGACGACGAGCATCGTGGCCGCGGAGAGGTTCACGCCGTTGTGCCGGGCGAAGTAGAGCCGCATCCGGTTGGGGTCCTCGGAGTTGAGGACCGTCCACATCCGCTGGAAGTACGAGAGCGGGCGCGGCCGGAAGTGGTCGCGCACAGCGGTGATCTCGTAGAGGCGCTGCCACTCGGCCAGGTCCTCGTAGCCGCCCTGGACGACCTCGACCCCTGCCTTGTCGGCCTTCTTGATGTTGCGGCGCCAGAGCTGGTTGAAGCCCTTGAGGACGTCCTCCAGGGAGCGGTTGGCGAGCGGCACCTGGAAGACGTAACGGGGCTGTACGTCACCGAAGCCGGCACCGCCGTCCTCGCCCTGCTGCCAGCCCATCTTGCGCAGCCGGTCCGCGACCTCGAAGGCGCGCGGCTCGATGTGGGTGGCCTCGACATCGCGCAGCCGCTTGACGTCCGGGTCCTGGATGCCGGACTTGATGGCCGCCGAGTCCCAGCGCCGGATGACCACCGGCGGGCCCATCTTCACGGAGAAGGCGCCCTGCTGCTTGAGGTGGGCGAGCATCGGCTGGAGCCAGTCGTCCAGGTTCGGGGCGTACCAGTTGATGACCGGGCCCTCGGGGAGGTACGCGAGGTAGCGCTTGATCTTGGGCAGCTGGCGGTACAGGACGAGGCCCGCACCGACGATCTGGCCGTTCTTGTCGAACCAGCCCAGATTCTCCGAGCGCCATTCGGTCTTCACGTCAGCCCACGCCGGGACCTGGCAGTGACTTGCCGAGGGAAGGCTCTGGATGTACGCCAGATGCTGCTCTCGGCTGATGGTCCTCAGGGTCAGGCTCATGCGGGGCGCTCCTCGGCAGGTGTGTCCCCATCGGTCAGGGGCTCCGGCTCTCGCGCCGAAGCCTACTGTGACCGAGGGGGACCCGGCCTGGCCCCGTGGGCCCGGTGCGTACGGCCGACCGGCGCGACCGCCTCCGGGCGACCGCGCCGGCCGGTGCGCCGGTCAGGTGATCACGCCGCCGAAGAGACCGCCGTGCGCCATGCCGAGGAAGAAGCCGACCGCCGACAGGCCGAGCCCGACGATCAGTCCGAACCGTTCCGCGGTGGTCCGGGAGATGAACTGTCCGTAGCCCCCGGTCAGGATGCCGACGAGACCGGCCCAGGAGCTGATCAGGTGCAGGTGGTGGAACATCGCCGTCACGAAGGCGAGGAGTCCCAGCACGAGGGTCACGGCGAGCAGGGTGTCCTGGAGCGGGTGCGGCTTCCCGTCCGTCGCGAAGAGCGAACCGGTGGCGGGGCGGATGGTCTGTGCCATGGAGTACCTCCTGGCCGGACGGGCGGTGGGTGCGGCGCCGCACGCGCGGAGGCCGCTCTCATAGGGAGCGGTCGCGTGTAGCGCCTCTCACACCGCATCTGTCTCGATTGTGCCCTCTGAGCTCCGGATTTCAACCGGAAGCCGGTCTACGGGTAGTCTGTACGGTCTGCACCGGTGTCTGCCCAGGCCAGCACGGCGAGCCTCTCCCCGAACCCCCTCCACGGGACCGTTCGGAAGCGGGATTGTCAGTGCCGGGTGTTCTCCTCGGGGACACCGTTGCTCACGCATCACGACCCTCCTGCCACGGAACGACCGTGGCCGCTGAGTCCAAAGGAGGTGGGTTCCACATGCGTCACTACGAGGTGATGGTCATCCTCGACCCCGATCTCGAGGAGCGAGCAGTCTCCCCGCTGATCGAGAACTTCCTCTCCGTCGTCCGTGAGGGCAACGGAAAGGTGGAGAAGGTCGACACCTGGGGCCGTCGTCGGCTCGCTTACGAGATCAAGAAGAAGCCCGAGGGCATCTACTCGGTCATCGACCTGCAGGCCGAGCCTGCGGTCGTCAAGGAGCTCGACCGCCAGATGAACCTGAACGAGTCGGTCCTCCGGACCAAGGTCCTCCGTCCCGAGGTCCACTGAGCATTTAGCTCAGCGGTTTTCGGGTCCGAGTAGCAGCAAGCAGCCAGAAGCAATCCCCGCCGAGAGGTTCACCCATGGCAGGCGAGACCGTCATCACGGTCGTCGGCAATCTCGTCGACGACCCCGAGCTGCGCTTCACCCCGTCCGGTGCGGCGGTCGCGAAGTTCCGTGTCGCGTCCACACCCCGCATCTTCGACCGGCAGACCAATGAGTGGAAGGACGGCGAAGGCCTGTTCCTCACCTGCTCGGTCTGGCGTCAGGCGGCGGAGAACGTCGCGGAGTCGCTTCAGCGAGGCATGCGCGTCGTCGTGCAGGGCCGGTTGAAGCAGCGGTCCTACGAAGACCGTGAGGGCGTCAAGCGCACGGTCTACGAGCTGGACGTCGAGGAAGTCGGCCCCAGCCTCAAGAACGCCACGGCCAAGGTCACCAAGACCACCGGTCGCGGTGCTCAGGGCGGCCAGGGTGGATACGGCGGCGGCCAGCAGGGTGGCAACACCTGGGGCGGCGGTCCCGGTGGCGGTGGCCAGCAGGGCGGTGGCGGTGCACCCGCCGACGACCCGTGGGCGACCGGCGCGCCGGCAGGCGGCCAGCAGGGCGGGGCCCAGCAGGGCGGCTGGGGCGGAAGCCCCAGCGGTTCCGGCGGCTCTGGCGGCGGCTACTCGGACGAGCCTCCTTTCTAGGTCGGCTCGTACCCCACTTCTTGATCACACAGGAGAAACACCATGGCGAAGCCGCCTGTGCGCAAGCCTAAGAAGAAGGTCTGCGCGTTCTGCAAGGACAAGACCCAGTACGTGGACTACAAGGACACGAACATGCTGCGGAAGTTCATTTCCGACCGCGGCAAGATCCGTGCCCGCCGCGTCACCGGCAACTGCACGCAGCACCAGCGTGACGTCGCCACGGCAGTCAAGAACAGCCGTGAGATGGCGCTGCTGCCCTACACGTCCACCGCGCGATAAGGGAAGGGTGACAACAGCATGAAGATCATCCTCACCCACGAGGTCTCCGGCCTCGGTGCCGCCGGCGACGTCGTCGACGTCAAGGACGGGTACGCCCGCAACTACCTGGTTCCGCGTGGCTTCGCCATTCGCTGGACCAAGGGTGGCGAGAAGGACGTGGCGCAGATCCGCCGCGCCCGCAAGATCCACGAGATCGCGACGATCGAGCAGGCCAACGAGATCAAGGCCAAGCTTGAGGGCGTGAAGGTCCGTCTGGCCGTTCGCTCCGGCGACGCCGGCCGTCTCTTCGGCTCCGTGACCCCGGCCGACATCGCTTCGGCGATCAAGGCTGCCGGTGGTCCCGACGTCGACAAGCGTCGCGTCGAGCTCGGTTCGCCCATCAAGACGCTCGGCGGACACCAGGTGTCCGTCCGTCTGCACCCCGAGGTCGCAGCGAAGCTCGGCATCGAGGTCGTTGCTGCCTAAGGGCAGAGCTCAGCAGAGTCAGTGAAGGGCCGCACCCCGTGGGTGCGGCCCTTCACTGTGTCCGGGGGAGTGTTTCACGTGAAACAGGGCTCCGGTCCCGCTCACCGTTTCACGTGAAACGTCGGCGCGTGGAGGCTGGATCGTCAGCGCGTGGCACCGGTGACGATCCACCGGCCCGATCGCGTACGCAGCCAGAGCGTGGCGAGCCGGACGGTCATCATCAGTGTCATCGCCCACCAGAGTGCGGTGAGCCCGCCGCCGAGGGCGGGTACCAGGAGCGCGACTGGAGCGAAGACGGCGAGCGTCACCAGCATGGCCCAGGCGAGGTAGCGGCCGTCGCCCGCTCCCATCAGGACGCCGTCCAGGACGAAGACCACGCCGGCGATCGGCTGGGAGACCGCTACGACCAGGAGGGCGGGGAGCAGGGTGTCCTTCACGGTCGGGTCGCTCGTGAACAGCGGGATGAACAGGGGACGGGCGAGCACGATCAGGATGCCGAGGGCGATCCCGCTGCCGATGCCCCACTCGACCATGCGACGGCAGGCCTCGCGCGCGCCCTTCTCGTCGTTGGCTCCCAGATAGCGACCGATGATCGCCTGGCCCGCGATGGCGATGGCGTCGAGCGCGAAGGCGGTCAGGCTCCAGAGGGAGAGGATGATCTGGTGTGCGGCGATGTCGCTGTCCCCGAGGCGGGCGGCGATGGCGGTGGCGATCATCAGGACGGCGCGCAGCGACAGGGTCCTCACCAGCAGCGGCACTCCGGCCCGGGCGCTGGCCCGGATGCCGGCCGCGTCGGGGCGCAGGGAAGCGCCGTGTCTGCGGGCTCCTCGGATCACGACGACGAGGTAGGCGACGGCCATCCCCACCTGCGCGATCACGGTGCCCCATGCGGATCCGGCGATGCCGAGGCCGGCCCCGTAGACGAGGGTCACACTGAGGAGGGCGTTCGCTGTGAAACCGCCGATGGCGACGTAAAGCGGGGTGCGGGTGTCCTGGAGGCCGCGCAGTACGCCGGTGGCGGCGAGCACGACGAGCATGGCCGGGATGCCGAGGATGGAGATCCGCAGATACGTGATGGCGTACGGGGCGGCGGTGTCGGATGCGCCGAAGATGTCCACCAGCCAGGGGGCGGACGGGAGCGCGAGCGCGACGACCGCGGCCCCGAGCAGGAGGGCGAGCCAGACACCGTCCATGCCCTGGCGGATCGCAGCGGGCAGATCGCCCGCTCCCACACGGCGGGCGACGGCCGCGGTGGTGGCGTAGGCGAGGAAGACGAAGACGCTCACAGCGGTCATCAGGAGGGCCGCGGCGATCCCGAGGCCGGCGAGCTGCGGGGTGCCGAGGTGGCCCACGACAGCGCTGTCGACCATCACGAAGAGCGGCTCGGCGACGAGTGCTCCGAAGGCCGGAACCGCGAGGGCGATGATCTCTCGGTCATGCCGTCGACGGCTGTTCTTCGGGGTCGCGGGGGCCTGGGTCATAGGGGCCAATCTAATCTTCCACAGGTAAGAGATGCAATCCATCTTTGGCCCTTACGGGCCAGGTCCCGGTGTGTTCATCCCTGCACCGTTTGCAGTGATCTTGAAATGAGGGCGAAAGTTTTTCTCCCCCACAGTCAGTGGATGGAGAACGCGCAGGTCAGGGTGGTCACGCAGGTTCTGCTATGAGTTTGTCCACAGTGCTGTCCCCCGGTCCGTGCACAGGTTCGGAGGAGTTCTCCACAACATCTGGCGCGTCGTCCACATGCCCTGTGGATAACCAGATTGGCTGACGGTGCCGACAGGCCTACCGTGTACCGGCGCCCGCACTCCGTTCCGGCACCGGAATCCACCGAACCAGACGCGCCGGAAGTGGAGTCGGGCGACCTGTTTGTCGGTGCTGTGCCGTAAGAAAGAGTGGCACGGCTAGGTCCGCGATGCGGACGGGAGGAGGCGGCCCGGTGAGCATTCCCGAGCCTTTGGACGACCCCTGGACCGAGGCCGGTCCCGGCGACCGTCTGCCTGCCTCCCGCCAGCGGCGCGGGGACCGCAAGGGGCGTGAGGACCGGCACGACCGGGGCTCGGACGAGGCCTGGGACGGCGGTTCCCCCGGGTTCGAGCGAGTGCCTCCGCAGGATCTCGACGCCGAGCAGTCGGTCCTCGGCGGCATGCTGCTGTCCAAGGACGCGATCGCCGAGGTCGTCGAGGTCATCAAGGGCCACGACTTCTACCGCCCCGCCCACGAGACCGTCTTCACGGCGATCCTCGACCTCTACGCCAAGGGCGAGCCGGCCGACCCGATCACGGTCGCCGCCGAGCTGGTCAAGCGCGGCGAGATCACCAAGGTCGGCGGGGCGCCGTATCTGCACACCCTGGTGCAGTCCGTCCCGACCGCCGCCAACGCCTCGTTCTACGCGGAGATCGTCCATGAACGGGCGGTGCTCCGGCGGCTGGTCGAGGCGGGCACGAAGATCACGCAGATGGGATACGCGGCCGACGGGGACGTCGACGAGATCGTCAACTCCGCGCAGGCCGAGATCTACGCGGTCACCGAGCAGCGCACCAGCGAGGACTACCTCCCCCTCGGCGACATCATGGAGGGCGCGCTCGACGAGATCGAGGCGATCGGCTCGCGCAGCGGCGAGATGACCGGTGTGCCGACGGGCTTCACCGACCTCGACGCGCTGACGAACGGCATGCATCCCGGCCAGATGATCGTCATCGCGGCCCGTCCCGCCATGGGCAAGTCCACGCTGGCGCTGGACTTCGCGCGTGCCGCGTCGATCAAGAACAATCTGCCCAGCGTCATCTTCTCTCTCGAAATGGGGCGCAACGAGATCGCGATGCGTCTGCTGTCCGCCGAGGCGCGGGTGGCCCTGCACCACATGCGGTCCGGCACGATGACGGACGAGGACTGGACGCGGCTCGCACGCCGGATGCCCGAGGTCTCCGCCGCTCCGCTCTACATCGACGACTCCCCCAACCTGTCGATGATGGAGATCCGCGCGAAGTGCCGCCGGCTCAAACAGCGCAACGACATCAAGCTCGTGATCATCGACTACCTCCAGCTGATGCAGGCCGGCGGATCGAAGCGCTCCGAGAGCCGCCAGCAGGAGGTCTCGGACATGTCCCGAAACCTCAAGCTGCTGGCGAAGGAGCTGGAAGTCCCGGTGATCGCGCTCTCACAGCTGAACCGTGGCCCCGAGCAGCGCACGGACAAGAAGCCGATGGTGTCCGACCTGCGTGAGTCCGGCTCCATCGAGCAGGACGCCGACATGGTCATCCTGCTCCACCGCGAGGACGCGTACGAGAAGGAGTCACCGCGCGCGGGCGAGGCCGACATCATCGTCGGCAAGCACCGTAACGGTCCGACGGCCACCATCACCGTGGCCTTCCAGGGCCACTACTCCCGTTTCGTCGACATGGCGCAGACCTGACGGGGCCCTCGCACGTTCGTGGAGGGCCCAGTCCTCCTCTTGCCGGTGCGGCAGCTCTCCGTTTCCACGTTGAATGATCATGCGTGGGCATGCATACTCTTCCCATGTCTAAGGTTCTCACCTCCCTGCCCATCGGCGAGCGCGTCGGCATCGCCTTCTCCGGCGGACTCGACACCTCGGTCGCGGTCGCGTGGATGCGCGACAAGGGCGCCGTCCCGTGCACCTACACCGCCGACATCGGCCAGTACGACGAGCCCGACATCGCCTCGGTACCCGGCCGCGCCTCGACGTACGGTGCCGAGATCGCCCGGCTGGTCGACTGCCGGGCGGCGCTGGTCGAGGAGGGGCTGGCCGCGCTCACCTGCGGTGCGTTCCACATCCGTTCGGGCGGGCGTGCCTACTTCAACACCACGCCGCTCGGCCGTGCCGTGACCGGGACCCTGCTGGTCAGGGCGATGCTGGAGGACGACGTCCAGATCTGGGGTGACGGGTCGACGTTCAAGGGCAACGACATCGAGCGGTTCTACCGGTACGGGCTGCTCGCCAACCCGCACCTGCGGATCTACAAGCCGTGGCTGGACGCGGACTTCGTCACCGAACTCGGGGGCCGCAAGGAGATGTCGGAGTGGCTGCTCGCCCACGCGCTGCCGTACCGCGACAGCAGCGAGAAGGCGTACTCCACCGACGCCAACATCTGGGGTGCCACCCACGAGGCCAAGACCCTGGAGCACCTCGATGCGGGCATCGAGACCGTGGAACCGATCATGGGCGTCCGGTTCTGGGACCCCTCGGTGGAGATCGCTGCCGAGACCGTGACGATCGGCTTCGACCAGGGCCGCCCGGTGACGATCAACGGCAAGGAGTTCGCCACCCCGGTCGACCTGGTGATGGAGGCGAACGCGATCGGCGGTCGCCACGGCATGGGTATGTCGGACCAGATCGAGAACCGGGTGATCGAGGCCAAGAGCCGCGGCATCTACGAGGCGCCCGGAATGGCGTTGCTGCACGTGGCGTACGAGCGGCTGGTCAACGCCATCCACAACGAGGACACCCTGGACAACTACTACAACGAGGGGCGGCGGCTCGGCCGGCTGATGTACGAGGGCCGCTGGCTCGACCCGCAGGCGCTGATGATCCGCGAGTCGTTGCAGCGCTGGGTGGGGATGGCGGTCACCGGGGAGGTGACGCTGCGACTTCGGCGTGGTGACGACTACTCGATCCTGGACACCGAAGGCCCGGCGTTCAGCTACCACCCGGACAAGCTGTCGATGGAGCGCACCGAGGACTCCGCGTTCGGCCCGGTGGACCGGATCGGCCAGCTCACGATGCGCAACCTCGACATCGCCGACTCGCGCGCCAAGCTCGAACAGTACGCGGGTCTCGGCATGGTCGGATCGACCCACCCCGCGCTCATCGGCGCCGCCCAGGCGGCCTCGACCGGACTGATCGGCGCGATGCCGCAGGGTGGCGCCGAGGTCATCGCCTCGCGCGGCAGGGGATCCGGCGGCGACGAGATGCTCGACCACGCCGCGATGGAGTTCGGCACCGACTGAAGGGCAACGCAGTCCCCCCCCGGCGTCCTGCCGATACTGATTCGTCAGGAGGTGTTTCCGTCGGGTAGGTGTTGCCCATGACTTCTCCCGGTGAAGACCTGCTCCCCAGCACCCGGCGCGCTCTGCTGCACCGTGCCGCCCTCGCCCAGCGGGACGGCCGCGCGCCGTCCCTCGTGGCGGCGGTGCAGCGGCAGGGGCGGCTGGTCTGGAGCGGGGCGCGTACATGCGTCGAGGGGCATGCTCCCGACGCCGATACGCAGTACAGAATCGGCTCGATCACCAAGACGTTCACCGCTGTCCTGGTGCTGCGGCTGCGCGACGAGGGTCTGATCGACCTGGACGACCCGCTGGAGAAGCACCTTCATGGCACGGGTGCGGGCAGCGTGACCGTCTTTCAGCTGCTCGGGCACAGCGCGGGGTTGGGTGCCGAGGCGCCCGCCCCCTGGTGGGAGCGGACTCCGGGTACCCTGCGGCCCGAGCTCGCCGACGTACTGGGTGAGCGGCCTCGGACGCACCCCGCCGGTCACCGCCATCACTACTCCAACCCGGGCTACACCCTGCTCGGTTCGCTGGTCGAAGCGGTCCGGGGAGTCCCGTGGGAGGAGGCGCTGCGCCGCGAGATCCTGGAGCCTCTCGGCATGCACCGCACGACGAGTGAACCCGTGGCGCCGCATGCGGGCGGCTGGGCTGTCCACCCCTGGGCCGATGTGATGCTGAGCGAGCCCGCCGAGGATCTCGGGCTGATGGCACCCGCTGGTCAGCTCTGGTCGACCGCGAGCGACCTGCTGCGGTTCGCCGCGTTCCTGGCCGAGGGGGACGACCGGGTCCTGGCGGCCTCCTCCGTACGGGAGATGCGCGCGCCCGCCGCGCCGACCGAGACCGGGAGCAGCGGCTACGGTCTCGGCCTCCAGATCGTGACGGGTGCGGGGACCGTGCTCTTCGGGCACACGGGATCGCTGCCCGGGTTCGTCGCCGGTCTGTGGATCAATGTGGAGGAGGACATCGCCGCCGTCGTCCTCGCCAACGTCACCTCAGGCCTGCCTGCCGCCACGGTGGCCGCCGAACTTGTGGGGATCGTGGCGGAGGCCGAGCCGAGGATCCCGGAGCCCTGGCGCCCGCTGCCCGAGGTGGACGAGGAGTTGCTCGCCCTTACGGGGATCTGGCACTGGGGTACCCACACCTTCACGCTGAGGCTCCTGGCTGACCGTGGCCTGGAGCTCAAGCCATGGGGCGGCAAGGGGCGTGGTGCGTCCTTCACCGCGGGGCCGGACGGCACCTGGACGGGCCAGGACGACTATTACGCGGGTGAGACCCTCCGCGTCGTACGCAGGGACGACGGCTCGGTGGACCACCTCGACCTCGGCTCGTTCGTGTTCACGCGGGAGCCCTACGAGGCGGGGGCGGCCGTGCCGGGCGGGGTGGACGCGGAAGGGTGGCGGGGTTTCAGCGGCTGACTCCGGGACCGGAACCGGGTGGGTGTTTCACGTGAAACACCCACCCGCCCCTTTGATCGGTCAGAGGGCGAGCTTGAAGCCCACGTGACTGGCTGTGAAGCCGAGCCGTTCGTAGAAGCGGTGTGCGTCCTCGCGAGTGACGTCCGAGGTCAGCTGCACCAACTGGCAGTTCTGCCGACGGGATTCGTCCACCGCCCACTGGATGAGCTGGGTGCCCAGACCGCTGCCGCGTTCATCGCCGTGGATGCGGACGCCCTCGATGATCGAGCGGGTCGCGCCGCGGCGGGACAGCCCCGGGACGATGGTCAGCTGGAGCGTCCCCACGACGCGGTCCTCGCGCACGGCGACGACGACATGCTGGTTGGGGTCGTCGGTCAGCCGCTGGAACGCCGCCCGGTACGGGGCCAGATCGTCCGGTGACTCGCGCTGTGCGCCGAGCGGGTCGTCGGCGAGCATGGCGACCACTGCCGGCAGATCGGCCTCGGCGACGGGGCGTATTTCAAGATCGCTCATGATCGGCATCCTAGGGGCAGGAAGTCCTGGGCCGGGGATCACGCCCGCGCCGGAAACTTCAGCTCTTCGACCGCCCTGACCAGGGGAGCGAGCTCGGGGTTCTCCGCCGCCTCGTCCAGCGCGGCCCGCAGAGCACGGTCATTGGTCGGCCGGGCCGCTTCGAGCAGCGCGAGCCCCGCCTCGGTGACGTCGGTGTAGATGCCCCGACGGTCGGTGTCGCACAGATAGCGGGTCAGCAGCCCGCGGTCTTCGAGCCGGGTGACCAGGCGGGTGGTGGCGCTCTGGCTGAGGACCACGGCGTCGGCGACCTGCTTCATCTGAAGGTGGCCGCCGACGCCGTTGTGCTGGCGGCTCAGTACGTCGAGCAGGGAGTACTCGCGTGCGCTGAGCCCGTGGCCCGTCTGGAGAGCCCGCTCGATGCGGGCCTCGATCTTCCCGTGGAGCAGGGAGAGGGAGCACCAGCCCTGGGCGATGGCAGTCAGGGCGGGGTCGGTCGCTGTCATGTCTCTCTCCTCAGGGCGGGAGCGGTGTGCCTCCAGGATAGCGACGCCTGCAATAGCCCGCGTTTGCAATTAGTCAGCGCCTGCAATTATTGTGTACGCCTGTAAGGCGCATATGCAATCTTCAGGGAAGGCGGAACCCCATGCCGCTCGCGCTCCTCGCCCTCGCCATCGGGGCATTCGGGATCGGAACGACCGAGTTTGTGATCATGGGGTTGCTCCCCGAGGTTGCGGCGGACTTCCAGGTCACTATTCCGACCGCAGGCTTCCTGGTGACCGGCTACGCGCTCGGCGTGGTCCTCGGCGCCCCGCTGATGACCCTGCTGGGCACCCGCGTCACCCGTAAGCGGATGCTGATGCTCCTGATGGGGCTGTTCATTGTGGGCAATGTGGTGTCCGCGCTGGCCCCCGCCTTCGGCGTCATGCTCGCCGGGCGCGTGATCGCCTCCCTCGCGCACGGTGCCTTCTTCGGCATCGGCTCGGTGGTCGCGGCCGATCTGGTCGCTCCGCAGAAGAAGGCCGGGGCCATCGCGATGATGTTCACCGGGCTCACCGTCGCCAACGTCGTCGGCGTACCGCTCGGCACCTACATCGGGCAGTCCGCGGGCTGGCGGACCACGTTCCTCATCGTCGCCGCCCTCGGCGTCCTCGGACTGCTCGGCGTCGCGAAGCTCATCCCTGAGCAGCCCAAGCCGGAAGGCGTACGCATCCGCCATGAGCTGGCCGCGTTCCGCAACGTCCAGGTGCTGCTGGCGATGGCCATGACCGTCCTGGGCTTCGGCGGAGTCTTCGCCGCGATCACCTACATCACCCCGATGATGACCGAGGTCGCCGGCTACTCGGCCTCGTCCGTCACCTGGCTGCTGGTCCTCTTCGGCCTCGGCATGGTGGGCGGCAACCTGGTCAGCGGGAAGTTCGCCGACCGGCATCTGATGCCGATGCTGTACGTGTCGCTCGGTGCGCTCGCCCTCGTCCTCGGTCTGTTCACCGTGACCGCCCACAACAAGATCGCGGCTGCCGTCACCATCGTCCTGATCGGCGCCCTGGGCTTCGCGACCGTGCCACCGCTTCAGAAGCGGGTCCTCGACCAGGCGGCGGGTGCGCCCACCCTGGCTTCCGCGGTCAACATCGGGGCCTTCAACCTCGGCAACGCCCTGTCTGCCTGGCTCGGCGGCCTCGTGATCGCGGCCGGTCTCGGCTACACCGCCCCCAACTGGGTCGGCGCCGCCCTCGCCGCATCGGCCCTGCTCCTGGCCGTGGTCTCCAGCCTGCTGGAGCGCCGCGAGCCCACCGCCGACCACATCGCTGTCGCGAGCGGCCCGGAGCCGGCGGTCGTCGCGGCCCGGTACTGAGGTCCGTCCCCCCGACGCCCTTCCGGACCACCCGTACCACCCCGCACGAACCGCGCGGCGCCAACCGCCGCGCCACACACCCCAGCACGCAAGGAGCAGTTCCATGAGCACCGCCACCACCGCCGTCGCCCCGCTGACCATCCAGGACGCCGAAGCCCTTGTCGAGACCGCCCGCTCTGCGGCCGAGGCGGCCGGTGTCGCCGTCGCCGTGAGCGTCCTCGACGCGGGCGGTCACCTGCTGGCCTTCCGGCGCGATGACCGGGCCGTCCTCATCGCGGGCGAGACCAGCACCCGTAAGGCGTTCACCGCGCTGCAACTGGACACCCCCACCGCGGACCTGGTCGACGCGGTCCGGCCCGGCGGTCTCTTCCACACCCTGCCGACCGCGCTCGACCGCCCGCTGCTCTTCATCGCCGGAGGCGTTCCCCTGCACCGGGACGGCCGTCTGATCGGTGCCATCGGTGTGGGCGGCGGAGCGCCCTTGCAGGACCACGGCTTCGCCATGGCCGCCGCGGACACCCTCCTCTGAGCGCACGGCTCCCGGCCACCGCCGGCCCCCCCGTGGGGGTGCGGCGGTGGCGTGTCAGCCCGTCGCGACCGAGAGCGGGGCGAACCTGCGGGTGGCGTCGCCCGGCAGATCCGGGATGCCGTATGTCATCACGGTGGTCCGGGCGAGGGGCTCCAGCCCTCGGTCCGCCAGCCAGGAGAGCAGTTCCCCATGACGGGCGTCGGCATCCGCCCGTAGCGGCCGGTCCGTCGTCGCGGCCAGGGCGGTGACCAGGGCCTGCGCGGTGTCCGTGTCCCGTGCGACCAGCGGGCCGATCACATGGGAGTGGCCGCTCGGCCAGAGCGCCGCGTAGCCGACCAGCTCGCCGTCCTCCTCGGCCACCTGGAGCCGGTCGGCGAAGGCCGGAAGCCGGGCGAGGAGGTGCGTCCGGTCTATGCCGAACACGGGGAGGTCGAGCCGGACCATCGCCTGCAGATCGGCAGCCTCCGCCGGACGCGTAGTCACCGGCGAGGCGTGGGGGGACGCCGGGGAACCACCGGTGCCGTCCGCCCGGAAATGACCGCCGACCCGCTCGGCCCGGCCCACGGGGAAGAAGCCGATCTTCTCGTAGAGCGGCTGCCCCTGCTCCGTCGCGTACAGGGCGAGCGGGGTGTCCCCGACGTCTTCCATGACCTGCCGCATGAGCCGTCGGGCGAGCCCCTGACGTCCGTGGCGTCCGGCGACGAGCAGCATGCCGACGGCGGCGAGCTGTGGCCCGTACAAGGTCAGCATGCAGGTGGCCGCCAGGCCCTTGCCGTCGGGGGCATCGATTCCGTACCCCGTGCCCGCGGCGAGGAGCAGCCCCCACCGGTGCTCGTCGCGCGGCCAGCCGCGGTCCTCGCAGAGATCGGCGCAGGCGACCAGGTCCTCCCGGGACAGGCGCCGGATCGGCAGGTCGGCGGGAGAGCGGGGTGATGGGCTGTGCATGGGGTCAGGCTGTCTGACGGGATGATCGCGCGTCCACCGGTTTGGCGGAACTGGCCGAGAACCGCAGCCGCCTGCCGCTCCGGATGAGGCCCCAGGGCTTGAGCACCGGGTGGCGGCCTGTGCGGTGGCCGCGTCTGCCGTGACGAACGCGGTGGTGCCGAGCGTAAGCAGGCCGACGGTCAGACCCAGCCCCTGACAGCCCCTGACAGCCCCTGACGGAGACGGCGACACGGGCGACGAGGGGCCCTCGGCGTACGGGGCGTGGTTTCACGTGAAACACGATGCCGAGCGAGGCATCCCGGGTCGTCCGACGGCGGGAGTGTCCATGGATACCGGCAGGGGAGTACGCGCTCCTGCGCCGCGGGCCGCGTCAGCCCGGGGGTGTGTGTCAGCCCAGGTCGGGGGCGTGCATCGCGCGTACGCCTTCGATGTTGCCGTCCAGGTAGTGCCGCAGGGAGAGCGGCACGAGGTGCACGGCCGCGATCCCCACCCGGCTGAACGGCACCCGGACGATCTCGTACTCCCCGCAGGGTGCGTCGACCTCCGGCCCGTGCCGCAGGGAGGCGTCCATCGACGCCAGTCGGCAGACGAAGAAGTGCTGGACCTTCACGCCCGTCACGCCACCGTCCGCGATGTGCTCGACCGTGTCGACGAAGCACGGGACCACATCGACGATCTTGGCCCCGAGCTCCTCGTCGACCTCACGGTGCAGGGCGTCGACGACAGTGGCGTCCTCCGGCTCGACCCCGCCGCCGGGCGTGAGCCAGTACGGATCGACCCCCGGCTTCGTGCGCTTGATGAGGACGAGATCGTCGCCGTCGAGCAGGATGGCGCGTGCGGTGCGCTTGACCACAGGACGTTCGGTCATGGCAAGAGAGTGGCCCGCGGAGCACCGTCTGAAACTCCGCCGGACCGTTCGCTTCGCCTCAGGCCCTACCTGCTTGCCGCGTCCAGTGCCTGTTCGACATCGGCCAGCAGGTCTTCGGGGTCCTCCGCACCGACCGAAAAGCGGATGAAGCCCTCCGCCACGGAGTCGCCGCCCCAGCGTCCCCGGCGCTCGGCGGTGGAGCGGACGCCGCCGAAGCTCGTCGCGTCGTCGACCAGCCGCAGCGCGGACAGGAAGCGTTCGGCGCTCTCCCGGTCGGCCAGTTCGAAGGACACCACCGAGCCGAACCGCCGCATCTGGAGCACCGCTGTGGCGTACGAGGGATCGGTGGGCAGCCCCGGATACCGCAGCCCGGTGACTTCTGTACGCTTCGCCAGCGCCTCGGCGAGGGCGAGGGCGGTGGTGCACTGGCGGTCGGTGCGCAGCTGGAGCGTGGCCAGCGAGCGGTGCGCGAGCCAGGCCTCCATCGGGCCCGGGATCGCACCGACGACCTTGCGCCAGCGCCGTACGTCCGCTGTCAGACCGGGGGCGCGGCAGGTCACATGGCCGAGCAGGATGTCGCCGTGCCCGGTCATGCCCTTGGTGTCGCTGGCCACAGAGAAGTCGGCGCCCAGCTCCAGCGGGCGCTGGCCGATCGGGGTGGCCAGGGTGTTGTCGACCGCGACGAGCGCGCCTGCCGCGTGGGCGGCCTTCACCAGCCGCCGGATGTCGCAGACGTCCAGACCGGGGTTGGACGGACTCTCGATCCACAGCAGCTTCGCGCCCTCCAGCAGGGCGAGCTGGGCATCGCCGCCGGTCGGCGCGGTCCGGACCTCGACGCCGTACGCCGTCAGCTGCTCGCGTACGAGCGGCAGCGCCTGGTAGCCGTCGTCCGGCAGGACCACGGCGTCGCCCGAGCGGACCTGGGACAGCAGCACCGCCGTGATCGCCGCCATGCCCGAGGCGAACACCGTCGTGCCCACCTCCTCACCCGGCGCCTCCAGCTCGCCGATGGCCCGCTCCAGGTGGGTCCAGGTCGGGTTGGTCTCCCGGCCGTAGGTGTAGGGGCCCACCGGCTCGCCGGAGAGGTGGAAGTGGGCGGCGAAGACCGGGCCGGGCAGAGTGGGTTCGAACTGCTCCGGTTCGGGAAGCCCGGCCCGTACCGCACGCGTTCCGTCGCCCATGGTGCTCATGCTGCTCCTTCGCTGGTCTCCCCCGGTCACCGGCCGAGGTGACCCGCACTCTTCCAGAGGTCGGGAACAGTGGTGGGGCGGGTCCGCGATCCGAGAGGCCCGGGATCAGTTCTCGTCGGGCAGGACGACATTGAGCGCCCAGGACACGACCGAGATGATCAGGCCACCGAGCACCGCCGTCCAGAATCCGTCGACGTTGAAGCTGAGATCGAGCACGTCGGCCAGCCAGGAGGTCAGCATCAGCATCAGGGCGTTCACCACCAGGGTGATCAGCCCGAGCGTCAGGATGAACAACGGGAAGGTCAGGAGCTGGACCACCGGCTTCACCAGGAAGTTCACCAACCCGAAGATCAGCGCGACCAGGATCAGGGTGAGGATCTTGCGGCCGGTGCTGCCGCCCTCCAGGGTGATGTTGCCCAGCAGCCAGATGGCCACGGCCAGCGCACCCGCGTTGGCGATCGTCTTGACTACGAAATTCTTCATGTGTCTGATCGTGGCAGACATGATCGGTGGTGGACACCGGCAGCACAGCCACCATCGGCAGCACAGTTATCACCGCAGCGCGGGCGATTAGGGGCGGACGGGCCATGAAAGCATTCAGACTGGACGAGCTGGAGGCGGAACGGGCCGCCAACGACGGCGCCTACCTGCAGTTCGTACGGGAGCGGAACATGTCCGTCGGCCTGTACGCCCTGAACGCCGGGGAGACCGATCCGCAGCAGCCGCACCAGCAGGACGAGGTCTACTTCGTCGTCAGCGGCCGCGCGTCGATCACGGTGGGGATGGAGACGACACAGGTCGGCCGGGGCAGCGTCGTCTACGTGCCCGCGGGGGTGGCCCACAAGTTCCACCACATCACCGAGGACCTGCGAGTGATGGTCGTCTTCTCCCCGCCGGAGGGATGATCCCCGGGTTCCCTAAGGGTTCGATCAGGGGTCTTCAAGGGCTCCCGGGGCCCCGCCCGAGGCCTCCGCGCGCTTAGCATCGAGGCAGGTACTCAAAGAGAGACGAGGTAGAGGCGATGGCCGTGCGGGAGATATTCGCAGGGATGCCCTGGTGGGTGAAGTGGGTGGCGATTCCCGTCATCGCGATCTTCGTGTTCGGCGGACTGATCGCCAGCGTGGTCGGATTCGTGATCAGCCTGCTCTTCAAGGCGCTGGTCTTCGTCGTCCTGGTCGGCGGGCTGATCTTCGTCGTACGCAAGTTCATGACGTCGTCGTCCTCGCGTGGTGACTGGTAGTAACACGGTCGGGAGGCCGGTGCGTTGCCCCCGGGGATTAGCCCAGCTGAGCTAAGTCCCGGAGGAAACCACCCGTCTGCCGGAGGCGGCCGATACAGTGACACACCGTTGCCGCTATCCGGAATGTGACGTTCAGTCACCGAGCCGCCCGAACGGTCATGGGTCCGGTTTCCCGGTTCTCCGGTGCTCTCCGGTCCTCGGGATCGCGGCAGGCCCGTGGGGGCGGCCCCCACGGGAGGGCTGATGGCCCGTCACCATGCCTGGGGGTGACCTTTGACCACGGCATCGAGCACCGCTGTCCCGACGTTGATCGCTTCGGTTCAGCGGGCGTTGAGGCTGCTGGAGGCTGTGGGCGCCCATCGGGAGGGGGCGCCGGCCAAGCAACTCGCACGTGAGGCAGGGCTTCCGCTGCCGACCGCGTACCACCTGCTGCGCACGCTCGCCCATGAGGGCTATCTCCGCCGTGAGAACGGTGTCTTCCACCTCGGCGCGGCCGCCGCGAACCTGACCGCGGCCCCGGGGGTCAGGAACCGCCCCTCCTCCGTCGCCGACTCCCTCGGCCACTGGCGGGACACCATCGGCACCCCCGTGTACTGCGCGGTCTACTGCGAGGGCGAGATCGAGCTCATCGCGGTCGCGGACGCCCCCGACATCCCCGCGGTGGAGGAGTGGGCCTCGTTCCGCGAGACCGGCCACGCGCATGCGATCGGCCAGTGTCTGCTCGCCCAACTCGACGAGAGGGCCCGCGAGGACCACCTCGACCGGCACCCCGTGCGCCCGCTCACCCGTTACTCAGTGCGAGATCGAGCGGCACTTCTTGAGCGGCTGCGAACGCTCCGGAGAGGTGAACCGGTCATCGAACGCCAGGAGTACGCACTGGGGACCGTCTGTGCCGCGATTCCGGTCACGGCCGGTGCCACCATTGCGGCGATGGCCATTTCCGTGCCCCTGGACCGTGAGGAACGGTTGCTGCCCGCAGTCGAACAGCTACGTGGCGAAGTGGCCAGCCTCTTGCGTTCGTTCGTGTTCTCTATCAGTATCTGAAAAATCACTCCTTGTGATCTGCTATCGCGTGCACCACGATGGCGTCAATAGGGCCATGGGGGATCATTCCTGGCCAGTTTCATCTACTGCGGGGTTGAACGATGCGCGAATCGGTTCAAGCAGAGGTCATGATGAGCTTCCTCGTCTCCGAGGAGCTCTCGTTCCGTATTCCGGTGGAGCTCCGGTACGAGGTCAGCGATCCGTACGCCATCCGGATGACGTTCCACCTGCCCGGCGATGCCCCTGTGACCTGGGCGTTCGGTCGCGAACTGCTGCTGGACGGGCTCAACAGCCCGAGCGGCGACGGAGATGTGCACATCGGCCCGACCGAGCCGGAGGGGCTGGGAGATGTGCACATCCGGCTCCAGGTCGGCGAGGACAGTGCGCTGTTCCGTGCGGGCACGGCACCGCTGGTGGCGTTTCTCGACCGGACGGACAAGCTGGTGCCGCTAGGTCAGGAACACACGCTGGGTGACTTCGACGGGAACCTGGAGGAGGCGCTGGGCCGCATCCTGGCCGAGGAACAGAACGCCGGCTGACCGCCTCTCACTTCTTGCGGCGGCGGCCCCTCCCGGTCCGCGCGGGCGCGGCGGCCGTGGCCGCGATGGCGCCCGTGCCCGGGCGGTCCGCGGATACCACCAGCGCGGCGAGCCCCGTGGTCACCGGCACCGAGGCGACCAGGCCGATCGAACCGACCAGCGTGCGGACGATCTCCTCGGCGACCAGCTCGCTGTTGGCGACCGTTCCCACACTGCTCTGCGCGATGGAGAAGAGCAGCAGCAGCGGCAGCGCCGCGCCCGCGTACGCCAGCACCAGGGTGTTGACCACCGAGGCGATGTGGTCCCTGCCGATCCGGATACCTGCCTGGTAGAGCCCTTTCCACCCCATCTCCGGGTCGGCCTGGTGGAGTTCCCACACGGCGGAGGTCTGGGTGACCGTCACATCGTCGAGCACACCGAGCGAACCGATGATGACGCCGGCGAGCAGCAGGCCGCTCATGTCGATGTCGGGGTACAGACCGTGGATGAGGCCGGTGTTGTCGTCGGTGTTGCCGCTCAGGCTCGCCCAGCCGATGAAGAGCGAGCCCAGCAGCCCGATCAGCAGCAGCGAGATCAGCGTTCCGATGACCGCGACGGACGTCCGGGCCGTCACCCCGTGGCACATGTAGAGCGCCGCCAGCATGATGGCACTGGCCCCGATCACCGCCACCACCAGCGGATTCGAGCCCTGAAGGATCGCCGGGAGGATGAACAGGGTCAGCACGGCGAACGACACGGCGAGCGCCACCAGCGCCATCACGCCGCGCAGTCTGCCCACCAGGACCACCGCCAGGGCGAAGATCCCGGCCAGCAGTGCCATGGGGACCTTCCGGTCCACGTCGGTGACCGAGTACTGGAGGTCGCGCGGCGCGTCGGGAGCGTACGCCACGACCACGCCCTGGCCCTCGCGCAGCTGGCGGGGCGCGTCCGGCTGGACGACCTCGACGAACCTCCGGCCCTTGTCGTCCCCGGTGGTCACCTCGACCGTGGCCTTCGCACACTCCCCCTCCTGCTCGTTGACGGCCTCCCGGCCCGAGGGCGTTGAGGTGTCGCCGGTCGGGGGCACCTGAGCGGCGTTGACGTCCGCGCAGTCGACCTGGACGACCTGGACGACCTTGCCGTCCTGGGTCTGCCGGTCGAAGCCGACGCCTGTGCGTTCGTGGTCGGGGACGCCGCCGGGCCAGAACGCGATCAGGCCGACGACGACCGCCGTCGCGAACGGGATCACCACGGCGGCGATGACCTTGCGCAGGTGCTTGGAGACCGGGGCGGCCGGTCCGTGGCTGTGCGAATGCCCGTGGGTGTGGTCGTGCGGGGGGCCCTGGGGCGGCTGGGGTGCGGGGTCGCTCTGGGGAGAGGTCACGGAGGGATCATCGCAAGAACGGCAGGGCCCTCTGGTCAGCTCGCCGGGAAGGACGCTAGCGTGGAGGCACCTTTGCACACGCGGGAGCTCGGAGCACCGGGCTGAGAGGGCGCTTATCGCCGTACATCCGTACGGGGCACGCTGCGCCGACCGCCGAACCTGTTACCGGGTAATGCCGGCGTAGGGAGTAGGTCTCATGACCACAGCGGACGCACGCACGCCTGCCTCCGATCGGAACGACGACGAGGCCGGGAAGTCCATCGGCTGGCACAAGGGGTACGTCCAGGGCTCACGCCCGGACCTCCGGGTGCCGGTTCGACAGGTGCACCTCACCAATGGCAAGGATGTGACGCTGTACGACACCTCGGGGCCGTACACCGACGCCTCCATCGACACCGACGTCCGCCGCGGCCTCGCGCCCCTGCGGGAGAACTGGATCATCGCCCGCGGCGACACCGAGGAGTACGCGGGCCGCCCGGTCCGGCCCGAGGACGACGGACTCAAGCACACCTCGCCGCGCGGCGGACTGCGCAACCTCGACGCGGTCTTCCCCGGCCGCCCGCGCCAGCCGCGCCGCAGCCGTGACGGGCGGCCCGTCACCCAGCTCGCGTACGCCCGGCGGGGGGAGATCACCCCGGAGATGGAGTACGTCGCGATCCGGGAGAACGTGGAGCCCGAGGTCGTCCGCGAGGAGATCGCGGCGGGCCGGGCGGTGCTGCCGGCCAACGTCAACCACCCGGAGATCGAGCCGATGATCATCGGCAAGCGGTTCCTGGTGAAGGTCAACGCCAACATCGGCAACTCGGCGGTCACCTCCTCCATCGAGGAGGAGGTGGACAAGATGACCTGGGCGACCAAGTGGGGCGCCGACACGGTCATGGACCTGTCCACCGGGCGCAACATCCACACCACCCGCGAGTGGGTGCTGCGCAATTCCCCCGTGCCGATCGGAACCGTTCCGCTCTACCAGGCCCTGGAGAAGGTCGACGGCCGGGCCGAGGAGCTGACCTGGGAGATCTACAAGGACACCGTCATCGAGCAGGCCGAGCAGGGCGTGGACTACATGACGGTGCACGCCGGAGTGCGCCTGCCGTATGTCCCGCTGACGGCTCGCCGTAAGACCGGCATCGTCTCGCGCGGCGGCTCGATCATGGCGGCCTGGTGCCTGGCGCACCACAAGGAGTCGTTCCTGTACGAGCACTTCGAGGAGCTCTGCGAGATCCTCGCGACGTACGACGTCACCTACTCGCTCGGCGACGGACTGCGCCCCGGCTCGATCGCGGACGCCAACGACGAGGCGCAGTTCGCCGAGCTGCGCACGCTGGGCGAGCTGAACACGATCGCCAAGCGGTTCGGCGTCCAGACGATGATCGAGGGCCCCGGGCACGTCCCGATGCACAAGATCAAGGAGAACATCGACCTCCAGCAGGAGATCTGCGAGGAGGCGCCGTTCTACACGCTCGGCCCGCTGACCACGGACGTCGCGCCCGCCTACGACCACATCACCTCGGGCATCGGCGCCGCGATGATCGCCTGGTGGGGCACGGCGATGCTCTGCTACGTCACGCCCAAGGAGCACCTGGGGCTGCCCAACCGGGACGATGTGAAGACCGGCGTGATCACCTACAAGATCGCAGCCCACGCGGCCGACCTCGCCAAGGGGCACCCGGGCGCGCAGGAGTGGGACGACGCGCTCTCGGACGCGCGGTTCGAGTTCCGGTGGGAGGACCAGTTCAACCTGGCCCTCGACCCGGACACGGCCCGGGAGTTCCACGACGAGACGCTGCCCGCCGAGCCGGCGAAGACGGCGCACTTCTGCTCGATGTGCGGGCCGAAGTTCTGCTCGATGAAGATCTCCCAGGACATCCGCCGTCAGCACGGTGGCTCGCAGGAGGAGATCGAGCAGGGCATGGCCGAGAAGTCGAAGGAGTTCGCGGCCGCGGGCAACCGGGTCTATCTGCCCATCGCGGACTGACCCGGCCCGATCAGCGACAGCCCGTTCCGGCCCTCCTCGGTGGGCCGGGCGGGCTGGGTCCGTTTCCTTGCGTTACAGGCGACTTGATGGCATTGGTGCCCATTTGACGTGGTTGGGCAGCTTGTTAAGCGACAGTATGGACACGGTCGTGTGGCGGCTGTATGTATGTTTGGCCATCAGCTCACCTTGGCTTGACCCTTTCCTTATCCGTGGCTTACTTTCCGGCTTGCTTGGCCGAAATTGGAAGCCCTCGCACGGGGGCCCGGGGAGGGAACACCATGAACTGGTACCTGGCTGTACTCAAGAACTACGCAGGCTTCAGCGGACGGGCGCGCCGCAAGGAGTACTGGATGTTCACGCTCGTCAGCTTCGTCATCTCTCTCGTCCTGTCGATCCTCGGCAGTGTGATCGGCACGGACATCCTGTACTACCTCTACGCCGTCGCGGTCCTCGTCCCGACGCTCGCCGTCGCCGTCCGCCGCCTGCACGACACCAGCCGCTCGGGCTGGTGGCTGCTGATCGGGCTCGTCCCGCTGGTCGGCTTCATCGTCCTGATCGTCTTCCTCGCCTCGGAGGGCAAGCAGGAGGCGAACGAGCACGGCGCCAACCCGAAGCTCGCGCCGCAGGTCGGCTGATCCACCGCTCCGGTCGATCCGGAGCATCCCCCGGGCCGGGCGCGGCAACTGCCGCCCCGGCCCGCGGTGTGTCCGGGGCCTGAGTGCCGGCTCGGTCCGGCCGGTGTCAGCCCGGCCGGTGTCAGTCCGGTCGGTGTCAGTCCGGCTGGTGTTCCGGGCCGCCGAAGTCCGGGCTCGTGAAGTCGGGGCTGGTGAAGGTCGGCCGGGGGCCCGCGGCGGGGCCGTCGTCCGGGCCGGAGAAGTCCGGCCTGCTGTAGCCGATCTTCGGGATGCGGTTGGGCGAGCGGTGTGGAGTCCGAGCGGCGGGCCCCGCCGTGGGGTCGGCCAGGGCGTCCCGGAGGAACGGCAGGATGCCGCGCTCCAGCAGGGCGTGGCGCCAGGCCTCCCGGGCGCGGGCCACCTCCTCCGGAAGCTCCCGTTCCTCGTTCTCGGCGGCCAGGGACGTCGCGCCGTTGCGGAGGGCGGTGACGAGCAGTCCGACGGCGGCGACCAGGATCGCCGCGGCGGCGACCGCCGCGAAGAACCACCCGGCCGCGACCATCGAGTCGCCGAAGGCCACCGACGGGCTGACCGCTTTCAGCAGGTAGCCGACGAGCAGGAAGATGACCGCCGCGGTGCCTGCCAGCAGTGGGGTCAGGACCGTGACGACCGCGCCTATCCCGGCGCCCGATCCGGCCGCGGTGCTCTGCGGCCCGTCCAGGACCGGGGCGCCGTCCGCTCCGTCGGCGGCCGCCGTGCCGCGCAGTTCGGCCCGGGCCTCGACGTAGTGGTCGTACTCGGTGGCCGCGGCGGCGGTGATCAGCGCCGTCGCGCTCAGTGCCATGGTGCGCAGCTGTTCGGTGTTGAGCCGGTCCCCGACGCCCTCCAGATCCGGTCGTTCATGAGCGTGGCGCAGTGCGTCGCCCAGGATCCGCTCGTACTCGGGACCGTCCTCGGCCAGCAGGTGCGGAGCGCTTGTCATCTGCATCCCCCGATGCTCCGTCGGTGCCCGGCTGCCCGTACGGACCGGGCGATCGGGCGGAAACGGAGGAGAGCCTGCTACTGATACGCCGATGGTAGAGCGCCCACGGCACGGGGTGACAGGGTGTTTCCGGAATTGGGCCCGGTGAGGGGCCCGACGATCGGCGCGGTCCGCGCGGGCGGAACCTGGTGCGTCTTCCCCGCCTACACCTGGTCATGCAGGGGGAGTTGGACGACCAGCAGCTTTCCGGCCATGGTCACCCCCCCGTCCATGGCGATCGCGAGCCCGTCGGCGTACACATGCGGACCGTTGACCACGGGCCCGGAACCGTCCTCGCCGTCCTCCGAGCCGACCTCGCCCAGGAGATACGGAATGGGGCTGTGACCATGGACGACGCGCTGTCCGCCGTACGTCGCCATCAGCTCGCGCACCGCATCGGCGCCGCCCTCGTCCCGGAAGGCGAACCGCTTGGTGAGCTTGCGGAAGAGGTCCCAGCACTCGTCGGCGTCGTTACGCGTGAGAATGGCCGTGATCGTGTCGTTGACGTCCTCGATGGTGGACCCGTAGTCGAGGTAGGCCGTCGTGTCGGAGTGCATCAGCAGATGCCCGTCCTCCTCGACGACCGCGTCGAGCCGGGACATCCACTGGAGATGGACGTCCTGGAGGCGCTCCATGTCGGTCTTCTGGCCGCCGTTGAGCAGCCAGGCGGCCTGGAAGGTGGCGGTGCCCGCCCCGGAGTTGACGGGGGTGTCGGCGAACCGCTTGGCGCCGAGCAGCAGCAGCTCGTGGTTGCCCATCAGGGCCTTGCAGTAGCCCCCCGCGGCCGCAGCCTCCGCGGAGAGCCGCATGACCAGGTCGATGACCCCGATGCCGTCGGGGCCGCGGTCGGTGAAGTCGCCCAGGAACCACAGCCGGGCGTTGCCCGCGGCCCAGTTCCCGTCGGCGTCGATGAGGCCCTGCTCGGCGAGCGCGGCGAGCAGTTCGTCCAGATAGCCGTGGACGTCGCCGACGACGAACAGCGGGCCGCGCCCGTCCTCGGGGACCGGCCGGGGCTCGGGGACGGTCTGCACCTGGACGGTGTCGCCCCGGTTGATGACGGGGAGGTCCCGCTCGGTCGGCGTGTAGCCCTCCGGCTCGTCGCCCACGGCGGCGTTGCCGGGATGCGGCAGCGGGGGCGGGGCGGGCGTGTGCGGCGGGACAGATGCCCCCGGTGCGGGGACCGGGGGCGGCACTGCGGCGTGCGGTGCCGGTGCGCGCTGTTCCGGTGCCCGCGGCGGCACCGGAGCGTGCGTCACCGCGCCGGGCTCCTGTGGTGGCACGGGCGTCTGCGCATAGGGCGGAACCCGGAAGTCTCGCAACGTCGCCGTCCGCACCACGGGTTCCTGACCGGCCCCCTGAGTCATCGACCCCTCCACCACCGTCGCGCCGCCGTACACCTGACGGGCCCTGCCTGGTAGAGGTGGTCCGCGGTGTCGTGCGCCCATCATAGGAATGCGGATCGATCTGTGTGACGCACCAGGGGTGGTGAATCCGGGCGCACGCACGGTTCACCGGCCGATTGGTCCGAAAAAGGCCGATCGGTCCCCGAGGGGAGAACGATCAGTCCCCGCTGGGGGAGCGCGGCGCGCTGACCGTCGTGCGCGGCGGGCGGCGTTGCGATGAGGTCCGGACGATGAGCTCCGTCGGTATGACCTGCTCGACCGGCCCGTCGTGCTCGACCCCTTCGATGGCGTCGATGAGCAGCTGGACGACGGCTGTGCCGATGCGGCGGGGCTTGAGCGAGAGGGTCGTGATGGGCGGTTCGGTGGCCGCGTACACGGTGGACTCGCTGCAGCAGACCAGCAGCAGGTCCTCGGGGACCCGCAGCCCGTAGCGGCGGGCCGCCGCGAGGAGGTCGGTCCCGTTGGGGTCGAAGAGGCCGTAGACCGCGTCGGGGCGGTCCGGGCGGGCGAGCAGCCGGTCGGCGGCGACCGCGCCCGCGCACGGGTCGTGGGCCGGGTAGGACTCGTAGACGGGGTCCTGGCCGACCCGTTCGCACCAGTGGAGGTAGGCGCTGGTGGAGAGCCGGGTGTACGTGTCGGTGGTGGTGCCGGTCAGCAGGCCGATACGGCGGGCCCCGGCGGCGGCGAGATGGTCGAGGAGGTCGAGCACGGCGGCCCGGTGGTCGTTGTCCACCCAGGCGGTGACGGGGAGGGTCCCGGCCGGGCGGCCGTCCGAGACGACGGGCAGGCCCTGGCGGACGAGTTCGGTGACGACCGGGTCCTGGTCGGAGGGGTCGATGACGACGGTCCCGTCGAGCGCGACGTTCGACCAGACGTCGTGCCGGGAGGTGGCGGGGAGGATGACGAGGGCGTAGCCGCGGGCGAGCGCCGCGGAGGTCGCGGCTCTGGCCATCTCCGCGAAGTACGCGAATTCGGTGAAGGTGAAAGGTTCATTCCCGTACGTGGTCACGGTCAGGCCGATCAGCCCCGACTTGCCCGTACGGAGGGTTCGGGCCGCGGCGGACGGGCGGTAGCCCAGGCGCTCGGCGACCTCGCGGACATGGCGGCGGGTGGCGTCCGGGAGCCTGCCCTTGCCGTTGAGCGCGTCGGAGACGGTCGTGATCGAAACTCCGGCCGCGGCGGCCACGTCACGGATTCCTGCCCGTCCCGGCCGGCCGCTGCGCCGGGGGGTCTCCGTCCGGCTCACCTGGTGCTTCCCTGCTGCTGTCATGGCGAGCCGATAGTAGGGCTCCGGAGGGCGGTCGGTCCGGTCGCATATGCACACGTTGACAGGCACGTTTCTGCATGGTCACCCATGCTCAATTTCCTTGAAAACCTAGGGCGTTGGCCGGTATTGCATGAGTGTGTCAGGTGCTGGCGGGTGGCAGCCTGCTAAATGTGCGATGTCTCGAAGAGGTCTCAACTCACCACTTCGGGGGACGCGCGCCACGGAGTGAGCCACCGGCGCGCGCCGAAAAGGGAAACGCTCCCCCGGAGAAGCGGCCGGAGCGGTTCCGCGGCAGGGAGCATTCCCGGGCACTGCGGTCGATTTGCCGCTCGGCCCATTCGCAGCGGGACTCAATCCTCATAGGGTGAGCAGTATTGCTGTGAACGGACGGTCGAGGAGGACCTGCGGTGAGCGAGACGAGCCCCAAGCTGCGTGCCGAACTGGATGGCGTTCCCGCCTATGTGCCCGGCAAGCCGGCGGCGGCCGGCGGACCGGTCGCGTACAAGCTGTCCTCCAACGAGAATCCCTACCCGCCGCTGCCGGGCGTCCTGGAGTCGGCGCTCGCCGCCGCGCACAACTTCAACCGTTACCCGGACATGGCCTGCACCGGGCTGATGAACGAGCTGGCCGACCGTTTCGGTGTGCCGGTCTCGCACATCGCCACCGGGACCGGGTCGGTGGGCGTGGCGCAGCAGCTGCTTCAGGCCACCTCCGGCCCGGGTGACGAGGTCATCTACGCCTGGCGGTCCTTCGAGGCGTACCCGATCATCACCCAGGTCAGCGGCGCGACCTCGGTCAAGGTCCCGCTGACCGACGGCGATGTGCACGATCTCGACGCGATGGCGGAGGCGATCACCGACCGGACCCGGCTGATCTTCGTCTGCAACCCGAACAATCCCACCGGCACCGTGGTGCGCCGGGCCGAGCTGGAGCGGTTCCTGGACCGGGTGCCGGGCGATGTGCTGGTCGTGCTGGACGAGGCGTACAAGGAGTTCATCCGCGACGCCGATGTGCCGGACGGCCTGGAGATCTACCGGGACCGGCCCAATGTGGCGGTGCTGCGGACCTTCTCCAAGGCGTACGGCCTGGCCGGGCTGCGGGTCGGGTTCGCGGTGGCCCACGAGCCGGTGGCCGCCGCGCTGCGCAAGACCGCCGTCCCCTTCGGCGTCAGCCAGGTCGCCCAGGACGCGGCGGTGGCCTCGCTCCGTGCCGAGGACGAGCTGCTGGGCCGGGTCGGTTCGCTGGTCGCCGAGCGCGCCCGGGTGAGCGAGGCGCTGGCGGGCCAGGGCTGGGCGGTGCCGGAGTCGCACGCCAACTTCGTC
Organism: Streptomyces durocortorensis; assembly: GCF_031760065.1. Taxonomy (NCBI): domain Bacteria; kingdom Bacillati; phylum Actinomycetota; class Actinomycetes; order Kitasatosporales; family Streptomycetaceae; genus Streptomyces; species Streptomyces sp. C11-1. Next base: position 3,603,489 of record NZ_CP134500.1, on the reverse strand, counting down.
TGGCTGCGGCTGGGGGACCGGACCCTCGACTTCGCCGCCGTCTGTGAGCGGGCCGGTGTGGTGGTGCGGCCGTTCGCGGGCGAGGGCGTGCGGGTCACGATCGGCGAGGCCGAGGGCAACGACCTGTTCCTGAAGGCGGCGGCGGAGTTCCGCGCCGAGCTGTAGCGCTCTTCCAGGGCGCTGCGGCGGCTGTACGGCCGGGTGGGCCCCGGACCTCGATCGATGAGGTCCGGGGCCTTTCGCATGGGCCCGCGTGGGCTCCCGCAGGCCTCCTGGCCGAAAAGGGGTACCCCCGGCGCAGGCTCCGAAAGTGTGTGCGCCATAATTGCTTGTGAATGTGAACGCGTTCACAAGCGTGCCCTGCTTTCTCCCGGAATCAGTGGGATCAACGGGGCATAGTGCCGGTATGGACACGGCGATGTAAGGAGACTGACGACGTGGACCTCGCTCTGGCGCCGGAAACCCTGGCGCGATGGCAGTTCGGCATCACCACCGTCTACCACTTCCTCTTCGTCCCGTTGACGATCTCGCTCGCCGCGCTCACCGCCGGCCTGCAGACCGCCTGGGTGCGGACGGCGAACGAGAAGTACCTCAGGGCGACCAAGTTCTGGGGCAAGCTGTTCCTGATCAACATCGCCATGGGCGTCGTCACGGGCATCGTGCAGGAGTTCCAGTTCGGCATGAACTGGTCCGACTACTCGCGCTTCGTCGGCGACATCTTCGGTGCCCCGCTCGCCTTCGAGGCGTTGATCGCCTTCTTCTTCGAGTCCACCTTCATCGGGCTGTGGATCTTCGGCTGGGACAAGCTGCCGAAGAAGATCCACCTCGCCTGCATGTGGATGGTCTCGATCGGCACGGTCCTGTCCGCCTACTTCATCCTGGCGGCCAACTCCTGGATGCAGCACCCGGTCGGTTACCGGATCAACGAGGAGCGCGGCCGCGCCGAGCTCACGGACTTCTGGCGGGTGCTCACCCAGGACACCGCGGTGACCCAGTTCTTCCACACCATCACGGCGGCCTTCCTCGTCGGCGGGGCCTTCATGGTCGGCATCGCCGCGTTCCACCTGGCCCGCAAGAAGCACATCCCGGTGATGCGGACCTCGCTGCGCCTGGGCCTGGTCACGATCGTGATCTCCGGGCTGCTCACCGCTGTCAGCGGCGACATGCTGGCCAAGGTCATGTTCCGGCAGCAGCCGATGAAGATGGCCGCGGCGGAGGCGCTGTGGGACGGCCAGGAGCGGGCGCCGTTCTCGCTCTTCGCGTACGGGGATGTCAGCAAGGGCCACAACACGGTGGAGATCTCGCTCCCCGGGATACTGTCCTTCCTCGCCAACAGTGACGTCGACTCGTACGTCCCCGGCATCAACGACGTCAACAGGGAGTCGCAGGAGAAGTACGGGCCCGGCGACTACCGGCCCAATATCCCGGTCGCGTTCTGGAGCTTCCGCTGGATGATCGGCTTCGGCATGGCCTCCTTCGGCCTCGGCCTCCTGGGGCTCTGGCTGACCCGGAAGAAGTTCCTGTTGCCACCGGCGATGCGGACCGGTGAGGACGAGGTGCCCCATCTGGTCCTGTTCCGGAACAAGGCGCTGAGCCCACGGTTCACCAAGCTCTACTGGCTCGTCGCGCTCTGGACCATGCTCTTCCCGCTGATCGCCAACTCCTGGGGTTGGATCTTCACCGAGATGGGCCGCCAGCCGTGGGTGGTCTACGGGGTGCTCCAGACCCGCGCGGGCGTCTCCCCCGGTGTCTCGCAGGGCGAGGTGATCACCTCGATGACCGTCTTCACCCTGCTCTACGCGGTGCTCGCCGTGATCGAGGTGAAGCTGCTCGTGAAGTACGTCAAGGCCGGGCCGCCGGAACTCACCGAGAGCGACCTCAACCCGCCCACCAGGATCGGCGGTCACGACGAAGAAGACGCCGACCGGCCGATGGCCTTCTCGTACTGAGCACAGGAGCTGAGAGATGGAACTCCACGACGTCTGGTTCGTGCTCATCGCCGTCCTCTGGACCGGCTACTTCTTCCTGGAGGGATTCGACTTCGGTATCGGGGTCCTCACCAAGCTGCTGGCCCGCGACCGCAAGGAGAAGCGGGTCCTGATCAACACGATCGGGCCCGTCTGGGACGGCAACGAGGTCTGGCTGCTCACCGCGGGCGGCGCGACCTTCGCCGCCTTTCCCGAGTGGTACGCCACCCTCTTCTCCGGCTTCTACCTGCCGCTGCTGATCATCCTGTTCTGCCTGATCGTGCGCGGCGTCGCCTTCGAGTACCGCGCCAAGCGGCCCGAGGAGCGGTGGCAGACGAACTGGGAGACCGCGATCTTCTGGACCTCTCTGATCCCCGCCGTGCTGTGGGGCGTCGCGTTCGGCAACATCGTGCGCGGCGTGAAGATCGACGCGGACATGGAGTACGTCGGCAACTTCTGGGACCTCCTCAACCCGTACGCGATCCTCGGCGGACTCGTCACGCTGACCCTGTTCACGTTCCACGGGGCGGTGTTCGCCGGTCTCAAGACGGCCGGTGACATCCGGGTCCGGGCCCGCGCCCTGGCCCTGAAGCTGGGCCCGGTCACCGCGGTGCTCGCGCTGGGCTTCCTGATCTGGACCCAGGCCGACAACGGGGACGGCTGGAGCCTGGGGGCCCTGGTTGTGGCGGTGGTGGCGCTCCTGGGCGCGATCGGGGCCATCGCCAAGGGGCGTGAGGGCTGGTCGTTCGCGCTCTCGGGAGTGACGATCGTGGCCGCGGTGGCGATGTTGTTCCTGACGCTCTTCCCGAACGTCATGCCGTCCTCGCTGAACGATGCCTGGAACCTCACCGTCACCAACGCCTCGTCCAGCCCGTACACGCTCAAGATCATGACCTGGTGCGCGGGCATCGCCACGCCCGTGGTGCTGCTCTACCAGAGCTGGACGTACTGGGTCTTCCGCAAGCGCATCGGCACCCAGCACATCGCCGACGCCCACTGACGGCCGTGGGCCCTGTCGGTCCCGCTGCTCCCGCAGGGCCGACAGGGTCGCAGATCCCACCGATCCCACTGGGGGATGTTTCACGTGAAACCGATCGATCCGCGTCTGCTCCGCTACGCACGGGCCACCCGTCTCTTCCTGGCGGCCGTGGTGGGTCTCGGTCTGGTCGGTGCCCTGCTGGTGATCGCTCAGGCGATGCTCATCGCCGAGATCGTGGTCGGCGGGTTCGAGGGCGGGCTCACGGTCACCGACCTCCGTACCCCCCTGCTCCTGCTCGCCGCCGTCGCTCTCGGACGGGCCCTCGTCGCCTGGCTCACCGAACTGGCGGCCCACCGTGCGAGTGCGGCAGTCAAGTCCGAACTGCGCGGCCGGCTGCTGGAGCGGGCCGCGCGGCTGGGGCCGGACTGGCTGAACGGGCAGCGCACCGGTTCGCTCGTCGCCCTGGCGACCCGGGGGATCGACGCGCTCGACGACTACTTCGCGCGCTACCTCCCGCAGCTCGGGCTCGCGGTCGTCGTCCCGGTGGCGGTGCTGGCCCGGATCGTCACCGAGGACTGGGTGTCGGCGGCGATCATCGTCGTCACCCTGCCGCTCATCCCCCTCTTCATGATCCTCATCGGCTGGGCCACCCAGGCCCGGATGGACCGTCAGTGGCAGCTGCTGTCCCGGCTCTCCGGGCATTTCCTGGATGTCGTCGCCGGGCTGCCGACCCTGAAGGTCTTCGGGCGGGCCAAGGCACAGGCGGAGTCGATCCGCGCGATCACCTCCGACTACCGTCGGGCCACCCTGCGCACCCTGCGGATCGCCTTCCTCTCCTCCTTCGCCCTGGAGCTGCTGGCGACCCTGTCGGTGGCCCTTGTCGCCGTCACCATCGGTATGCGGCTCGTCCACGGCGAACTCGACCTCTACACCGGCCTGGTGGTCCTGATCCTGGCCCCGGAGGCGTATCTGCCGATCCGCCAGGTCGGGGCGCAGTACCACGCGGCGGCCGAGGGGCTCTCGGCCGCCGAGGAGATCTTCACGGTTCTGGAGACCGAGCCCCCTGCCCCGGGCACCGGGGATGTCCCGGCCACGCTGCGGCTGGAGCTGGCGGAGGTGACCGTGCGCCACGAGGGACGCGCCGCGCCCTCGTTGGACGCCGCGTCGCTCACCGTCGAGCCGGGGGAGACCGTCGCCCTGGTCGGCCCCAGCGGCGTCGGCAAGTCCACCCTGCTGAACGTGGTCCTGGGCTTCGCCCGGCCCGACGAGGGGCGCGTACGCGTCGGGGGCCGGGATCTCACGGACCTGGACCCGGAGCGCTGGCGGAGCCGGATCGCCTGGGTGCCCCAGCGCCCCCACCTCTTCGCCGGCACGATCGCCGAGAACGTTCGCCTCGCCCGGCCCGGCGCCGACGACGAGGCGGTCCTCACGGCGTTGCGGGACGCCGGGGCGTACGACTTCGTCGCCGCACTGCCAGACGGGATGCGGACCGAACTGGGCGAGGACGGGGCCGGGCTCTCCGCCGGGCAGCGTCAGCGCCTCGCCCTGGCCCGTGCGTTCCTCGCCGACCGGCCGCTCCTGCTGCTGGACGAGCCGACCGCGAGCCTGGACGGTGAGAGCGAGGCGGGCATCGTCGACGCCGTACGGAGGCTGGCGGCCGGGCGGACCGTGCTGCTCGTCGTACACCGCCCGGCGCTGCTGGCGGTGGCCGACCGGGTGGTGACATTGGAGCCGCGCACGGAGGGCCGTGCGGAGGGCGGTACGGAGCCGTACGCGACGGCGCTCGCGGGCGTCGCCGCCCCGGGCCCCGCCGTACCGCAGCCCCTGGCCGGGGGCGAGCTGCCGGACGCCCGCCGCGCGGAGACTCCCGACCTCTTCCGGACGGCCGGCAGCCGGGCCGGGCGGGTGCTCGCCCGGGTCCGTGAGTCCGCCGGGGCGCGGCGCGGACAGCTGGCCCTGGCCCTGCTGCTGGGCAGCCTGGCGGTCGGTTCGGCCGTGGGACTCATGGCGGTCTCCGGCTGGCTGATCTCCCGCGCCTCCGAACAGCCCCCGGTCCTCTATCTGATGATGGCGGTCACCGCGACCCGTGCCTTCGGCATCGGCCGGGCGGTGTTCCGCTACGCCGAGCGGCTCGTCTCGCACGACGCCGTCCTGAAGCTCCTCGCCGAGCTGCGCGTCGCCGTCTACCGGGGCCTCGAACGCATCGCCCCCGCCGGTCTGCGCACCACCCGCCGGGGCGATCTGCTCTCCCGGCTCGTCGCCGATGTGGACGCGCTCCAGGACTACTGGCTGCGCTGGCTGCTGCCCGTCGGGACCGCCCTCGTGGTGGGGACGGCGGCCGCCGGGTTCACCGGCTGGCTGCTCCCGGAGGCGGGCGTGATCCTGGCGGTGGGACTGCTGGTCGCCGGGGTCGGCGTGCCGCTGGTCAGCGGGGCCTGCGCCCGCAGTACGGAGCGTCAGCTCGCGCCCGCCCGCGCCGCGCTGGCCACCCGGGTCACCGATCTCCTCGGGGGCACCGCCGAACTGACCGTCGCAGGAGCTCTGCCCGCCCGGCAGGAGCGGCTGCGCGAAGCCGACACGCTCCTGAGCCGGATCGCCTCCCGGGCGGCCGCCGCCACAGCACTGGGCGGCGGCCTCTCCGCCCTGGTCTGCGGGCTCACCGTGGTGGCCGCCGGGATCGTCGCCGTCCCCGCCGTGGGGGACGGACGGCTGTCCGGGGTCGCTCTCGCCGTCGTGGTGCTGACCCCGCTCGCCGCCTTCGAGGCCGTCGCCGGGCTGCCGCTCGCCGTGCAGTACCGCCAGCGCGTCGCCCGGAGCGCGGAGCGGGTGTTCGAGGTGCTGGACGCCCCCGTGCCCGTACAGGAGCCCACGGCCCCGGCCGAGGGGCCCGCGTCCCCCTTCCCGCTGGAGGTGCGGGGGCTGACCGCCCGCTACCCGGGGTCCGGGCAGGACGCGCTGGTCTCGCTCGACCTGACACTGACGCCCGGACGGCGCATCGCGGTCGTGGGCCCCTCCGGCTCGGGCAAGACGACGCTCGCCCAGGTCCTCCTGCGGTTCCTGGACGCCTCGTCGGGGACGTACCGGCTCGGCTGCGTGGCGGCGGCCGCACTGGAGCCGGACACGGTCCGGCGCTCGGTGGGGCTGTGCGCCCAGGACGCGCATGTCTTCGACAGCACGATCCGGGAGAACCTGCGCCTCGCCCGCCCCGGGGCGCGGGACGCCGAACTGCGCGAAGCGCTCTCCCGGGCCCGGCTGCTGGACTGGGTGCTGGCCCTGCCCGAGGGGCTCGACACCCCGGTGGGCGAGCACGGCGCGCGGCTCTCCGGCGGACAGCGTCAGCGCCTCGCCCTGGCCCGCGCGCTGCTCGCGGGCTTCCCCGTGCTCGTCCTGGACGAACCGGCCGAGCACCTCGACCTGCCGACCGCCGACGCCCTGACCGCCGACCTGCTGGCCGCGACCCGGGGATGTGCGACGGTGCTGATCACCCACCGGCTGACCGGCCTCGACGCGGTCGACGAGGTGCTGGTGCTGGACGCGGGCCGGGTGGTGCAGCAGGGACCGTACGCCGAACTCGCCGCCGAGGACGGTCCGCTGCGGGACCTGCTGGAGCGTGAACGGGAGACGGTGGGGATGGCGGGGGCGGGCCGCTGACTTCCGCCGTCCCGGACCGCTGCTGGTACCGCCGGTACGACCATTCCCGACTTTCCTCACTAAACCGTACTAACTAGGCTCAGGTCATGTCAGAGCCTGACCCGAAGGACTCACTCGACGCAGCCACCCGGGCCACCCGCAGCCTCCAGGGCCTGTCCACCGAGCTCACCGCGCGGGTGCCGCAGCTCCTGGAGGCGATGCGCTCCGTCGGCACCGGACTGGAACTCCACTCCACCCTGGACCGGATCTGCGAGACCGCCGCCGAGCTCGCGCACGCCCGGTACGCCGCGATCGGCGTCGTCGACGAGGCGGGCGAAGGGCTCTCGGACTTCGTCACGTACGGCGTTCCGCAGGAGGTCGCCGACGCGATCGGCCGTCGGCCCGACGGCCACCGCGGCCTGCTCGGCGCGCTGATCCACGACCCCGCTCCCGTACGGCTGGCGGATCTGACCAGCGATCCGCGCTCCGCGGGGTTCCCGGCGGGCCACCCCCGGATGCGGACGTTCCTCGGGGTACCGATCCGGGTTCAGGGGGAGATCTTCGGCAACCTCTACCTGACGGAGAAGGAGGGCGGCGCCGAGTTCAGCGACTACGACCTGCACATGGTGCGGGTGCTCGCGACGGAGGCCGGGATCGCCATCGGCAACGCCCGGCTGTACGAGGCGGCGCGGCAGCGGGAGCGCTGGATCGACGGGTCGGTCGCGGTGACCACGGCGCTCCTGTCGGGCGGGGACGCCGACGACGCGCTGTCCGTCGTCGCCGAACAGGCCCGCAGGCTCGCCGACTCCGCCGCCGGGATCGTGCTGCTGCCCGCCGAGGAAGGCGGTCTGGAGATCGTCGCCGTCTCCTCCGACAACCCCTCGTCCTCGCTCGGTGTGATCATCCCGCCTCGGAGCCCGGTGGTGGCGAAACTGCTCGCCGGTGAGGCGGTGTTCATCGACGACTCGGCCACCGACAGCCGGATGATCACCAGGCTGGCCGGCCGGTTCGGCCCCAGCATGCTGCTGCCGCTGCACAGTGGCGGCCGGGTCCTCGGAGCGCTGGCGACCCCCCGCGCCCGGGGCGGGCGCCCGTTCACGGACACCGAGCGGACGCTCGCAACCCAGTTCGCCTCCCAGGCCGCGCTCGCGCTGATGATGGCCGAGGCCCAGCGGGACCGGGAGCGGCTCGCGGTGTACGAGGACCGCGACCGGATCGCCCGTGACCTTCACGACCTGGTCATCCAACGGCTGTTCGCCACCGGGATGATGCTGGAGAGCGCCCAGCGCGGATCGGTGGTGCCCGAGGTGCGGACCGGCGTCGGCCGGGCGGTCGACGAACTGGACGTGACCATTCAAGAGATCCGTACGGCCATCTTCGCGCTCCAGCAGGAACCGGCCGAGGCCCCCGCGGGGCTGCGCACCCGGGTGCTGCGGGAGATCAACATGGCGGCCGTACCGCTCGGCTTCAAACCCTCGCACCGCTTCCTGGGCCCGGTGGACTCCGTCGTCGGCGAGCTGACCGGAAAGAACCTTGTGGCGGCGCTGCGCGAGGCCCTCTCCAACGCGTTCCGGCACGCACAGGCTTCGCTGATCGACGTGGTCGTCGACGCGACGGTGACCCTGCCGGACGGGCGGAGCGCGGTACGCCTCTCGGTCGCCGACGACGGGGTGGGCATCCCGGAGGGCGGCCGCCGCAGCGGACTGCGGAACCTGGCCCGCCGCGCCGACTCCCTGGGAGGGGCGAGCCGGATCGCCCCGGGGATCGGGGAGGACGGCGGCGGTACGACGGTGGTGTGGGAGGCGCCGCTGTGAGCCGCTGTCCGGGCGGGCGGGTCCTCGGCCTGCCGAAAGGATTCAGCGAACCTCCGGGACGTCAGCGGCCTTGCGCGCGGGCGGCGAGGATCCGCTCGATGACGGCCGCCACGCCGTCCTCCTCGTTGGTCGCGGTCCGGCCCGAGGCGGCGGCCAGCGCGTCCGGGTGGGCGTTGCCCATCGCGTAGGAGGTACCGGCCCAGCTGAGCATCTCGATGTCGTTGGGCATGTCCCCGAAGGCGACCACCTCGGCGGGCGAGATGCCCCGCTCGGCACAACAGGCGGCGAGTGTGGTGGCCTTGGAGACCCCGAGGCCGCTGACCTCCAGGAGTGCGGAGGGGCTGGACCGAGTGAAGGAGGCCCTCTCCCCGGCGGCCGTACGGGCCAGGGAGAGGAACGCGTCGGGGGCCAGCTCGGTGTGGTGGGCGAGCAGCTTGATCACGGGCGCGCCGGAGCCCGGGGTGTCCTCGTGGAGCAGCTTCTCGGCGACGGCCACGGCGGCGCCCGGGTCCAGGTGGAAGGGCGGGTAGGCCGGTTCGTAGTTGATGCCGGTGGTCAGTTCGACGGCGAAGGAGGTGCCGGGGGTCGCCGCGCGCAGGGCGTGGACGACATGGAGGGCGGCGTCGCGCTCCAGCGGCCGTACGGAGAGGAGATCGCCGTCCGTCCGCAGATCGGTGACCACGGCGCCGTTGGCGCAGATCGCCGTGCCGTGGCTGTGGACGTGGTCCCGGACGACATCCATCCAGCGGGCCGGCCGGCCAGTGACGAAGAAGACCTCGATCCCGGCCTCCTCGGCTGCGGCGAGGGCCGCGACCGTGCGTGCGGAGAGCGTCTTGTCGTCGCGCAGCAGGGTGCCGTCGAGGTCGGTGGCGATCAGCCGGGTCACGGCGGGAAGGGGCGCATCGGTCACTGAGGTCACCGGGTCATTCTCGCCCACGGAAGTGCACGGGCGTGCGCAGGGGCGCACATTTGAGTGAGTGCGCCCCTGATCTGTGGAACGTTCCTCCGGCATATGTCAGAGGTTATCGGGAGGGGTGGGGGTCACCCCTTCGGCATGGTGACCTTCTCGGGCCCGCAGCCGATGCGCTGGGCCTCGGCGGCGACGTAGACGGGCAGGAGGTCACGTGTGAAGGAGGTGGCGGGGTCCATGTTCTTCAGTTGCTCCACCATGAACACCGCACGCCCGCTCTGGCATTCGGCCTGGTAGACGGCACGGGTGGCGTTGATTGTTCCGTACCCCTTGGTGCCCTTGATCCGCGGGCCGCCGTGGAGCAGGTCCGTCGAGAAGATGTTCACGGTGAGTGGTTCGACCACGGTCGTGAACCGTACGGACGGCCGGCCACGGTCGTAGGAGGCCTCGCAGACCCGGGCGGGGCCGCCGTCACCGGCCACCGTGCGCGTGGTGGTCAGCAGCTTGCGGTGGGCGGGCAGGACGAACCCCTCGATCCCGCAGAACGCCTGGGGGTCGGCGTCGGCCCAGTCGACGGGATCGGCCAGCTCCCCTGGAGCTGGGTATGAGCCGTCGCAGTCGAAGTCACGCATGACGCCGTTGGCCACCGCCACCACCATGCGGGCGAGCGCGGCCCGCTCGGCCGGGTCGTACGCCGAGTCGAGGTCCAGACCCGCCTGACCCCGTCCCGCGTCGATCACGGCCGGGCCGCTGTCCCCGCCTCCGGTGCAGCTCTGCGGCAGGGCTATCCAGGCGCGCAGGCCCGATGCCATGCCGGGCAGGCCGTCCCCCAGCGGCGCCATGTTCGCGGCGAGGAACTCCGCGGGCCACTTGCGACTGTCGGTGCCCAAGAGCGAGTCCAGCCTGCGGACGTGCACGGTCACCTGCCGGGCGGCTCTCTCCTCGCCGTGGTCCGTGCGGTAGCTCGTGATCCGGCAGTTCCCGTACATGAGCCTGTCGCCGAGCGGGTCGGGCCGCAGTTCCTGTTCCTCGACCTCGGTCCTGCGGTCGGCGAAGAGCGCCGTCATGGCCGAGTCGTCGAGGGAGTCCCAGCACGGCCGGGGCCCGACGAGCGGCAGCGTGTCCGTCTGCCAGGCCACGCCGCCGGCGCCGAGCAGCGCGCCGATCAGGCCGGCGACGGTGGCGGTGCGGGCTGTGCGGTTGCGCAGGAGTCTGCCCAGCGGGGAGCGCCGCGCCGGGGTGCTGACGTCCTCGTTCTCGTGGCTACCGGCCATCACACGTTTCCCCTGATCCCGCGTTTCGTCTGTTCCCGTATTCCATGCGCGTGCCCACCTCTGCACGGCGTTCCCTGTGCGGCGTCGTGTCCGCGGCCGCGAGCGGCCGCAGCCGGCCGCTCGTCACGGCCCAGCCGCGTCGGGGCATCCGCTGCGTCCGGCCGCGGCCTTCATGAAGTGCGTGAACACCGTTGCGGCGTCCGGCACCGCTGCGCCGCCGGGCGCCTCGTCGGCGTTGCCGTAGAACACCGTGGGTCTGTCCTTGCACTTGGTCCGTCGCAGCCCCTTGTCCACTCCCTCGGGCAGCCCGTCGAACAGGGCAGCCATCCGTGGGGACGAGACCATCGCGTACTGGGCCGTCGGCACCTGCGGGCTGTTCCTCGGCCCGGTCGTCACGGAACACGTCTGGAGCCTCCCCGTGACCGCACCCACCTGCCAGTAGGCGAGTTGGTCGCGGGCGAAGGAGAAGCGCATCCCGGAGACACGGCAGATGTCGAAGTGCTCGTCGGCGAACTCCGAGGGTCCGTCCACCACCACGAGCGGCGATTCTGCGCGCAACGGCTTGTCCGGCGCGCAGTCCGCTTCTTCCATGCCCACGTCGGCGGCCGTCAGCAAGAGCTCGGTGACCTGGTGGGGCGAGCCGATCGGAAAGGGATCGGCCGACTCCTCGCCCGCGTCCTGCTTCCACATCGCGCTGTGGATCGTCACAGCCGAGGGCCTTCCGTCGACGTCACACGCCTCGGGGAGGACCAGCAGCGCCCTGTCCCGCGCCACGACACCCTCCAGGCCGTCGGGCAACGGCGAGGCGGAACCGTCGAGATAGGGGGCCATCCACGCACGGCGGGCCCCGGCCTCAGCCGGAACGCGGCCGATCGCCAGCGAGACGCGCTCCTTGACCTCGACCGTTCCTCCGTGCAGTTTGAGGGGCGAAGTGACGGTCACGTCACAGGTCGCCTGCTCCGTCGCACCGTCCGACGGAGGCTTCGACTGTGTGCTCTGCCGCCGGGATTCCGGCCCGGCGATCGCGTCCTTGCTCAGGAAGAGCGGGCCGCTGTTCTCGTACCACGCCCCCCAGCAGTGGCGGGCACGGAACGGCCGGCCGTCCGTGGCCCACAGCCCGGCACCGGTCGCGAGCACGATGACGACCACGGTCCAGACCAACATCCTGCCCCGCCTGTCAGCCTGCTCGGGGCTGTCGGCCCGGTCGCCGCCGGCCTGGTGGTCGCTGTCGGTCCGCGTCTGGCTGCTGTCGCCGGTCATGAGCCTTCCCCCTCGCGAACGGACTTCGCTGTTCGAACAAACCCACCGATGGTACGACTCCGCCTCGGGAACCGTTCCAGTGGTGTATCGGTGGCAGATGGGAAGCCCGCGTATCGTCGGGGTCATGCGTCTGAGCACGGTGATCCTCCCCATCCACAGGTGGGCCGAAGGACAGAAGATCTGGCAGCGGGCCGAGGACCTCGGGTTCCACACCGCCTACACCTACGACCACCTGTCCTGGCGGTCCTTCCGGGACGGTCCGTGGTTCGGGGCCATCCCCACGCTCACCGCCGCCGCGACAGCCACGCAGCGGCTGCGGCTGGGCACCCTCGTGACCTCGCCCAACTTCCGCCACCCCGTGACGCTGGCCAAGGAGCTGATCTCCCTGGACGACATCTCGGGTGGCCGGATCACCCTGGGTATCGGCGCCGGGGGCAACGGCTTCGACGCCACCACCCTGGGACAGGAGGCCTGGACGCCCCGCGAACGGGCCGACCGCTTCGCCGAGTTCGTCCCGCTGCTGGACCGCCTGCTCACCGAGGACGCGGTGACCCAGCGCGGAGCGCGCTACGCCGCGGAGGAGGCCCGAAACATCCCGGGCTGCGTCCAGCGGCCCCGGCTCCCCTTCGCGGTGGCCGCGACCGGGCCTCGCGGACTGAAGCTCGCCGCCCGCCACGGGCAGGCCTGGGTCACCACCGGCGACCCCAAGCTGTACGAGAACGGCACCCCGGAACAGTCACGGGCGGCCCTGCGGGCGCAGGGCGAGAAGTTCGCAGCGGCGTGCGCGGAGATCGGCCGGGACGCCTCCGAGCCGGACCGGATCCTGCTCACCGGCTTCACGCCCGACCGGAACGCCCCGCTGGAGTCCGTGGACGCGTTCGTCGATTTCGCGGGGCTCCATGCGGAGCTCGGGTTCACCGAGATCGTCCTGCACGCCCCGATCCCGGACTCGGACTTCGCCACCGACCCGGCGGTGTTCGAACGGATCGTGACCGAGGCGCCCGCGCAGCTGGCCTGAGTCCTGAGAAGTGCCCCTCAGCCGGGCAGGCGCAGGAACCGCGGGGGCACTGACTCGACGAGCCAGACCCCGTTGGCGCTGACCCGGAAGATGTGCCCGGCACGGTGCATGGCGACCGCGTCCACGGTGAGGACGAGCGGGCGGCCCCGGCGGGCGCCGACCCGGGTGGCCGTCTCGCGGTCGGGTGACAGGTGGACGTGGTGGCGGGTCATGGGGCGCAGCCCCTCGGCCCGGATCGCGTCCAGCACCCGGGCGACCGTGCCGTGGTAGAGGTACGAGGGCGGCTCGGCGGGCGGCAGGTCCAGGTCGACGGCGACGGTGTGGCCCTGGTTGGCGCGAATGCGGTCGCCCTCGACGGTGAAGCGGCGTTTGTCGTTGACGGCGACGGCGTGGTCGAGCTCGGCGCGGGTGATGGCGAAGCCGTGCGCCGCCGCAGCGTGCAGCAGCTCGTCGACGGCCACCCAGCCGTGCTCGTCGAGGGTGATGCCGATGCGGCCCGGCTGGTGGCGCAGATGCTTCGAGAGGTACTTGGACACCTTGACGGTGCGTCGTTCGTCCATCCCGTCAGAGTGCCCGGGGCGCGCCCGCCGCCGCATCCGGATTTCGCCCCCTCCTCCCGTTTCCTTTCCGCTCTTTTCCGCCTTTCTTCCGGTCCAGGTTTGATCCACAGCCAACTCGGGTTATCCACAGGTCATTTGGTGAATCTGTGGACAACTGGCGGATGATTTAGGTGTTTTCGCCAACTTTATTACGCTCGCTGTGAGATGAGGCGAGGGCATCCAAGGTGCGCGCCTGCGCCTCTCGTTCGGCAGCCGCCGTGACGAAGGCTGCGACGCCCTCCGCGCCAACCAGCTTCTGAACAGCCTGGATTGTCCTGGCAGGCAGCAGCACCGGGCGGGTCGCACCTTCGTCCACCACCGACTCCTCCGCCCCGAGGTGGTGATGCAGATGCCGGGTGGCGAACGTCCGCATCGCACGCGCGAGTTCGGCGTCCACCGTCTGCTGGGCGAGCGGCCGCAGACGGCGTACGAGGGATGCCGCCTCGGTGGCGTCGGAGTCCGTGGGCGGCCGATGGCCCAGATAGCGGGCGAAGACATGCTCGGTGGTGAACTCCAGGAAACGGGAGGCTATGTGCTCCACCTGGCCGCGAAGCTCCCTCAGGTGCCCGGAGATTGCACGCAGTGGCACGCCCGCCGCGTACAACTCGACCGCTACCGCGAGCTCCTGGGGGCTCGGAACCAGGAACTCGTCGTCCCGGCCCGAGACGCGCTCCAGTACTCCGAGCTCCACCGCCTCCGCGATCGCCCCGTCGTCCTGCGAGCCGCCGAACTTCGCGTCCAGCTCCTCGCGGGTGATCCGGTCGGCCTCCTCGTCCGTCCACGGGCCGTGCACTTCGGCGACCAGGCCGAGCACCCCGCCCAGCCCCCGGCCCGCGTCCCACGCCTCCAGCAGCTCCTTGATGCTGGCCAGGGTGTAGCCGCGGTCGAGCAGGTCCGCGATCTGCCGCAGCCGGGCCAGGTGGGTCTCCCGGTACACATTGGCCCGGCCGCGGCGCTCGGGCGTCGGGAGCAGGCCCCGGTCCTGGTAGGCGCGGATCGTGCGGACCGTGGCCCCGCTGGCATGGGCCAGGTCCTCGATCCGGTACTCGGCGGTGTCCCCGCCCGCGGCCCCGGTCACAGCGGAGGCTTCAGCCGGGCGACGGAGCGCAGCGCCCCCGGGCTCAGCCGGGACAGCAGCCGGGCGCCGCGCGCCTCCGGAGTCACCGGCACCACAGCCTGGTTGCGCACGACCGCCCGCAGGATCGCGTCGGCGACCTTCTCCGGCGGGTAGTTGCGCCGACCGTAGAGCCGGCTCGTCCGCTTCCGTAGCCGCTCCTCCTCCGCCACGTCGGCCCCCGCGAAGCGCGTGGTGGCGGTGATGTTGGTGTTGACGACGCCGGGGCATATCGCGCTCACCCCGATCGACTTCTCTGCCAGCTCGGCCCGCAGGCACTCGCTCAGCATCAGCACGGCCGCCTTCGACGTGCTGTAGGCGGGCAGGGCGCGTGAGGGCAGGAAGGCCGCGGCCGACGCCGTGTTGACGATGTGGCCGCCCTGACCGCGCTCGGCCATCTGCTTGCCGAAGAACCGGCAGCCGTGGATGACGCCCCACAGATTGACGTCGAGGACCTTCTTCCACTCCTCGCCCGTGGTCTCCAGGAAGGAGCCGGAGAGCCCGATCCCGGCGTTGTTGACCAGGACGTCGACGATGCCGTACTCGGCGGCGACCCGGTCGGCGAGCTTCTCCATCGCCGCCTCGTCGCTGACGTCGGCCGCCTCGCCCCAGGCCGCCGGGGCCCCGATCAGCCGGGCCATCTCCGCCGTCCGCGCCGCCCCCTCCGCATCGCGGTCCACGGCCACCACGCGGGCGCCCGCCTCGGCGAACGCGAACGCCGTGGCCCGGCCGATCCCGGAGGCCGCTCCCGTCACCAGGACCAGCTGCCCGCCGAACCGTTCCGCACAGGGGCCCTTCGCGGTCACCTGCGGGCCGGGCGCCCCCTCCTGCCCGGCGGACTCGTTCGCGGCGACGAACTCGCCGATCCACGAGGCCAGCTGGTCCGGCCGGGTGCGCGGCACCCAGTGCTTGGCCGGAAGCGAGCGGCGCACCAACGTGGGGACCCAGGACTCCAGTTGGTCGTAGAGCCGCTCCGAGAGGAAGGAGTCGCCGGTCGGGGTGATCAGCTGGACCGGTGCGTGGGCGTAGGCGTCGGCGCGCGGCCTGCTCAGCCGGGCGCGGACGTTGTCGCGGTAGAGCCAGGCCCCGTGCGCGGCGTCGTCCGGCAGAGAGGCGGTGGGGTAGTCGCCGGCGGGCACCTTCTCCATCCGCTCCAGGATCCGGGGCCACCGCTTGCCGAGCGGCCCCCGCCAGGCCAGCTCGGGCAGGACGGGTGTGTGGAGCATGTACACGTACCAGGACTTCGCGCCCTGGCCGAGCAGCTGACCGACCCGGCGTGGCGTGGGCCGGGTCATCCGCTGCTTTATCCAGTGGCCGAAGTGGTCCAGGGACGGCCCGGACATCGAGGTGAAGGAGGCGATCCTGCCCTCGGTCCGCCCGACCGTGACGAACTCCCAGGCCTGCACGGAGCCCCAGTCGTGCCCGACCACGTGCACCGGCCGGTCCGGGCTGACCGCGTCGATCACGGCCAGGAAGTCGTCGGTCAGCTTCTCCAGGGTGAAGCCTCCGCGCAGCGGCTCGGGGGCCGTGGACCTGCCGTGCCCCCGTACGTCGTACAGAACGACGTGCCACTGCTCGGCCAGCTGTGTGGCAACCTCCGACCAGACCTCCTTGCTGTCCGGATACCCGTGGACCAGCACCACGGTCGGACGGGCCCCGTCGCCCAGCTCGACGACGCACAGCTCGATGCCGCCCGTGTGCACACGCCGCTCACGTGCTTGAGACAGATTCACGCCGCCACCTTCGCCTCGGCCCAGCGCCGCACGTGCGGCAGATCGTCGTCCAGCCAGAATGCGCTCTGCTCGGGGTCCTTGGAGTCGGTGACGACCAGGATCTCCTCGAACTTCGCGCCCGTACCCCGGAATCCGAGGTGGGGTTCGACCGCCCACAGACCCGGCTGCGGCGGGTGGTCGGAGAAGCGGTAGGGGCTCCACAGGGGAGACCAGCCCTCCCGGTGACCGTGCAGGGCATCGCTCACCAGCCCCTTGAGGGACTGGGTGCCGAAGCCGAACACCTGCGGGGACCAGCGGCGTTCGCGGACCCGGTCCACCTTGTGGGCGATGACGCCGAAGGGGTAGGCCCGGTGCCTGTTGGCGTATCCCTGGGTGGTCATCAGGCGCTCGACGTCCTCGTAGATCTCGCGCAGCGAACGGCGCTCACGCACCTCCCGCAGGATCAGCTCGCGGTGCACCTCAAGATCGGCCAGCAGCTTGTCGTGCAGCGGGTTGAGGCCGAGGCACCCCGAATATCCGATGTCGGCGGTGAATCCCTTGTGGACCGGGGCCATGTCGAGGATGAACGGCATCCCGGGCTCCAGCTTCCGGTCGGTCGGGAAGAACTGGAGCGGCACCTTGAACCCCGCGAACGCCGTACGGTCGCCGAACCAGGCGAACGGGAGGTGGAACCAGTCCCGCACCCCGCGCTCGCGCAGCCACACCCGCTGCATCCGGGCTGCCTCGCGCTCGGTCACGCCGGATCTGAGCTGTCCGGCGACCGCCTCCGCGCAGGCATAGGCGAGGCGCTGCACTTCCCTGAACCCCCGCAGCTCCGGGGCGATTTCGTTCTGCACTGCCGAGGTCCTGCCGGTCATGCCACCGTCCGTTCCCTGCCGTGTGCGGTACGTGCCCGTAACGTGACACTGATGAATGTGACAATGTCCAGCGGCTGCGTCAAGAGGCGTGCATGGCCTGTGGACAACAGAGGTTGCCGGCCTGTGGAAAGCGGCGGTGACAGACCTGTGGAAAGCGGCGGTGGCCGACCTGTGGGCAACCCCGCCCGCGCTGTCGGTCCGGGCTCGGGCCTCCTCCTTCGCGGGGTCCCCCTACGGGCCCGTACGCCTGGAGTCTGACGCCGATCCAGCCGCCAGGGCTGACGACCTCTGTGGTCCGCGCCACTAACGTCGTCGTCGTGACTGTGATCGCGACCGAAGCCCTGAGCATGCGGTTCCCCCGGGTGACCGCGCTTGACCGGCTCACGTTGGACATCGGACCGGGTGTGACCGGTCTGGTGGGCTCCAACGGTGCCGGCAAGTCCACACTGATCAAGATCCTGCTGGGTCTTTCCCCCGCCACCGAAGGCCGGGCCGCAGTGCTCGGGCTCGACGTCGCGACCAGCGGCGCCGCCATCCGGGAACGGGTGGGATACATGCCCGAGCACGACTGCCTGCCGCCCGACGTCTCAGCGACCGAGTTTGTCGTGCACATGGCTCGCATGTCCGGGCTGCCGCCGACGGCCGCCCGGGAGCGCACCGCGGACACCCTGCGCCACGTCGGCCTCTACGAAGAGCGCTACCGCCCCATCGGCGGCTACTCGACCGGTATGAAGCAGCGGGTGAAACTGGCCCAGGCCCTGGTCCACGACCCCCAGCTGGTCCTGCTCGACGAGCCGACCAACGGCCTCGACCCGGTCGGCCGCGACGAGATGCTCGGCCTGATCCGCCGGATCCACACCGACTTCGGTATCTCCGTGCTGGTGACCTCGCACCTCCTGGGCGAGCTGGAACGCACCTGTGACCACGTCGTCGTCATCGACGGCGGAACGCTCCTGCGCTCCAGCTCCACCAGCGACTTCACCCAGACCACCGCGACCCTCGCGGTCGAGGTCACCGACAGCGACGCCCATCCCGACGGCACCGACGCCCTGCGCCGGGTCCTCACCGAGGCCGGGGTCACGCTCGTCGGCCACGACGGGATCGACACGGATGGGCTGCCGGGCGCGGGCCACATCCTGCTGATCGAGGCCGTCGGCGAGGAGACGTACGACCTGGTCCGCGACAGCGTCGCCGGGCTCGGCCTCGGCCTCGTCCGTATGGAACAGCGCCGCCACCAGATCGCCGAGGTCTTCCGCACCGAACAGGGCGGGCGTACCGAACAGGGCGGGGCGCACAGCCCCGCCGGCCCGGCCGCGGCCGTAACGGCCGCGGCCGCACAGCAGAAGGGAAGCGGTCGCCATGAGCACTGAGACCGGCACCGCGACCGGGCGCGACGCCTCCCGGATCCACAACATCGGCTACCGCTCCTACGACGGACCGCGGCTCGGACGGGCCTACGCCCGCCGCTCGCTGTTCTCGCAGACCCTGCGGGGCTCCTACGGACTGGGCCGCTCCGCCAAGTCCAAGGTGTTGCCCATGCTGCTGTTCGGCGTGATGGCCCTGGTCGCGGCGATCCTCGTGGCCGTCTCGATGGCCACGCCGGACGCCAGCAAGCTGGTGGTCAAGTACACCTCGTACGCGATCTACCTCCAGGCCGTCATCGGCCTCTTCATCGCCGCACAGGCACCACAGGCGGTCTCCAGGGATCTCCGTTTCAAGAGCATCCCGCTGTACTTCTCCCGGCCGATCGAACGCTCCGACTACGTTCTCGCGAAGTTCGCCGCCACCGCGTCGGCACTGTTCATTCTCACCGGGGCCCCGCTGCTCATCCTCTATGTGGGCTCACTGCTCGCGAAGTTCGACTTCGTGGACCAGACGAAGTGGTTCGGCCAGGGACTGGTGTCGGTGGCGCTGCTGTCCGTGCTGTTCGCCGGGCTCGGCCTCGTGATGGCCGCCCTCACGCCCCGGCGGGGCTTCGGTGTCGCCGCGGTGATCGCCCTGCTGACCATCACCTACGGTGCCGTCTCCACGGTCCAGGCCATCGCCTGGGAGACCGGGTCGGAGGGGGCCGTGCAGTGGCTCGGCCTGTTCTCGCCGATCACGCTGATCGACGGTGTCCAGGCCGCGTTCCTCGGCGCGACCTCAGCCTTCCCCGGAGGGGAAGGCCCGGGGGCCGGTACCGGTGTGGTCTACCTGATCGTTGTTCTCGCGCTCGTCGCCGGCTCGTACGCCGTCCTGATGCGCCGCTACCGGAGGGCCGGGCTGTGACCACCATCGAGATCGACCACACCTCGCGCTGGTTCGGCAATGTGGTCGCCGTCAACGACGTCTCCATGACCGTGGGCCCCGGCGTCACCGGACTCCTCGGCCCGAACGGCGCCGGAAAGTCCACCCTCATCAACATGATGGGCGGATTCCTCGCCCCCTCGACGGGGAAGGTCACGCTCGACGGCCGGACGATCTGGCGCAACGAGAGCGTCTACAAGGAGATCGGCATCGTCCCGGAGCGGGAAGGGATGTACGACTTCCTCACCGGCAGGGAGTTCGTCGTCGCCAACGCCGAACTCCAGGGTCTGGGAGCGGCCGAGGCACAAAGGGCGCTCGCCACGGTCCAGATGGAGTACGCGCAGGACCGCAAGATCTCCACGTACAGCAAGGGCATGCGCCAGCGCGTGAAGATGGCGTCCGCACTGGTCCACGAGCCCTCGGTGCTGCTCCTGGACGAACCGTTCAACGGGATGGACCCGCGCCAGCGGATGCAGCTGATGGAACTGCTGCGACGGATGGGAGCCGAGGGCCGCACGGTCCTGTTCTCCTCCCACATCCTCGAAGAGGTCGAGCAGCTGGCCTCGCACATCGAGGTGATCGTGGCGGGCCGCCATGCCGCGTCCGGCGACTTCCGGAAGATCCGCCGGCTGATGACGGACCGGCCGCACCGCTATCTGGTCCGCTCCAGCGACGACCGGGCCCTCGCGGCCGCGCTCATCGCCGACCCGTCCACCGCGGGCATCGAGGTCGACCTGACCGAGAGGGCCCTGCGCATCCAGGCCGTCGACTTCGGGCGGTTCACCGAACTGCTGCCGAAGGTGGCCCGTGAGCAGGGCATCCGGCTGCTCACCGTCTCTCCGTCCGACGAGTCCCTCGAATCGGTCTTTTCCTATCTCGTAGCGGCCTGAGTAGTGGCCTGAAAGGAGCTGTGCACCGTCATGTACGACCCCACAGTCGCCCGGCTCACCTACCGGGCCCTGCTCGGCCGGCGCCGAGCCGCCATCCTGTTCGTCCTGCCCGCACTGCTGCTGGTGATCGCCGCGGCCGTGCGGATGTTCGCCGGGGCCGATGACCAGGTCGCCTCCAACGTCCTCGGCGGGTTCGCCATCGCCACGATGGTGCCGCTGATCGGTGTGATCGCGGGCACCGGAGCGATCGGCCCGGAGATCGACGACGGCTCGATCGTCTATCTGCTCGCCAAGCCGGTGAAGCGGCCCACGATCATCTTCACCAAGCTGATCGTGGCCATCGCGGTGACCATGGTGTTCTCCGCCCTGCCGACACTCATCGCGGGACTGATCCTCAACGGCAACGGCCAGCAGATCGCCGTCGCCTTCACCATCGCGGCGCTGGTCGCCTCGATCGCCTACAGCGCCTTGTTCCTGCTGCTCGGCACGGTCAGCCGGCACGCGGTGGTTCTCGGCCTGGTGTACGCCCTGGTCTGGGAGGCCCTCTTCGGCAGCCTGGTGCCCGGTGCGCGGACGCTCAGTGTCCAGCAGTGGTCCCTGGCGGTCGCTCAGAAGGTCGCGGGGGACGGGGCGATCACCTCGGACGTCGGCCTGCCGCTCGCCACGGTCCTGCTGGCCGCCGTCACGGTCGCCGCCACCTGGTACGCGGGCCAGAAGCTGCGGGCGCTGAAGCTGGCCGGGGAGGAGTGATCCCGGCCTGAGCCGCCGTACGCCTCGACGACCTCCGCCCTTCGGGAAGGGCGGAGGTCGTCGTATGACCGGACAGGCGGACAGGCGTGCGCGTAACCGTACGTTTATCGGGTCGTTGGGCAGGGTGCGTGGAGGCAACTGGAATCCGTGGCGTCGTAGCGATCGTGAAATAGGGGAATGCCGGCACAGGGTGAGGCTCAGCCCACCGGACCGGTCATCGAGTGAGTGGCAACCGTGAGCGTCCTCCACCCCTGAAGCCCGGGGTATGGGCCGTCCTCGTCATTCCCTCGTACGAAAGGCAAGCCCATGCCCACGGAAGCCGCCCTGCTCGAATCGCGCACGCTGCGCGTCGAGCAGCTGGGGCGCGTTGATGTCCTCGACAAGGTGAAGGGCCTTGTCATGCTCCCGGACGGAATTCACGTTCGCACAGAAGATGTGGCTCGTTACTTCGAAGTATCCACAGAGGCCGTCAAGAAGGTGACCCAGAGGCACCGGGCCGAGGTGGAGGAGAACGGTCTCACCATCCTGCGCGGCGCTGAGCTGCAACTCTTCCATAGGGACATGTTGTCCCTATGGGGAGGTGGAGAGGAAAGTTATCCACAGGCTGCCACGCAGCTGACCCTCTACACCCGCCGAACCGTCCTCAACGTCGCCATGCTTCTTCGCGACAGCGACATTGCCCGATGTGTGCGGACCTACCTCCTCGACGCCGAGGGGCCGCTGCGCAGCCAGTACGCCTCCCTCGACCAGCGCGTCACGCGCATCGAGAGCTGTCTCGGCGGGGTCGGCAGCGCGCTCCAGGAGCTCGGGCCGGTGCTGGGCCGGATGTCCGAGCGGCTGGAGGGCCTGGAGCGGAAGGTGGAGGTGACCCATCAGGTGATCGGTGCCATGAGCCTGCGGCTGACGGATGTGCAGCAGGACGTCGTGCGCCTGGACGCGCGGCTGGACTGCTTCGGGCGGCAGCTGAAGGATCTGCGCCGCCGTAGCGGGCGGCGCTGAGAGAGCGGCGGCCCGGCACCGCGGGAAACGGTGCCGGGCCGCCGTCGCGATGTCCGGTGGTGGGGCGTCTACCGCACCGGCGCCGACCGGAGGAGCTCCTCCAGAACCACCGCGATGCCGTCGTCCTCGTTGGACGCCGTGATCTCGTGGGCGACGGCCTTGAGGGCGTCGTGGGCGTTGGCCATGGCCACGCCGTGGTGTGCCCAGCCGAACATCGGGATGTCGTTCGGCATGTCGCCGAACGCGACGGTGTCCGCGGCCTTCACGCCGAGCCGGCGGGCGGCCAGCGAGAGGCCGGTCGCCTTGCTCAGGCCCAGCGGCAGGATCTCGACCACACCGGCGCCGGCCATGACCACGTCGACCAGGCTGCCGACGGCCGCCCGCGCGGCGAGGGCCAGCGCGTCGTCGCTCAGCTCCGGGTGCTGTATGTAGACCTTGTTCAGCGGGGCGGCCCACAGCTCGGTGGAGTTGTCCACGAAGACGTACGGCAGCGGTCCCTCCTGCACCCGGTAGCCGGGGCAGACCAGCACCTCGCCGTCCAGCCCGTCGCGGCTGGCCGCCAGGTGCAGCGGGCCGACCTCCGCCTCGATCTTGGACAGTGCGAGACCGGCGAGCTGCCGGTCCAGGGTCAGCGAGGTCAGCAGCCGGTGCTCGCCCGCGTGGTAGACCTGTGCGCCCTGACCGCAGACGGCGAGGCCCTCGTAACCGAGATCGTCCAGGATGTGCCGGGTCCAGGGGACCGCGCGTCCGGTGACGATGATGTGCGCGGCACCGGCCGCGGTGGCCGCGGCCAGAGCCTCGCGGGTGCGCTCGGAGACCGTGCCGTCGTCACGCAGCAGCGTGCCGTCGAGGTCGGTCGCGACGAGCTTGTAGGGGAAGGTCACTTGGCGACCGGTTCCAGGACCTCGCGCCCGCCCAGGTAGGGGCGGAGCACCTCGGGGACCCGGACCGAACCGTCGGCGAGCTGGTGGTTCTCCAGGATCGCCACGATCGTGCGCGGTACGGCGCAGAGCGTGCCGTTCAGCGTGGCCAGCGGCTGGACCTTCTTGCCCTCGCGCATCCGGACGGACAGGCGGCGGGCCTGGAAGCCGTCGCAGTTCGACGCGGAGGTCAGCTCGCGGTACTTGCCCTGGGTGGGGATCCACGCCTCGCAGTCGAACTTCCGCGAGGCCGAAGCGCCGAGGTCGCCGGTGGCGACGTCGATCACCTGGAAGGGCAGCTCCAGGCCGGTGAGCCACTGCTTCTCCCACTCCAGGAGCCTGCGGTGCTCGGCCTCGGCGTCCGCCGGGTCGACGTACGAGAACATCTCGACCTTGTCGAACTGGTGGACCCGGAAGATGCCGCGGGTGTCCTTGCCGTAGGTGCCGGCCTCGCGGCGGAAGCAGGGGGAGAAACCGGCGTACCGCAGGGGCAGCTTGTCGGCCTCGATGATCTCGTCCATGTGGTACGCGGCGAGAGGGACCTCGGAGGTGCCGACCAGGTAGTAGTCGTCCTTCTCCAGGTGATACACGTTCTCCGAGGCCTGACCGAGGAAGCCGGTGCCCTCCATGGCGCGCGGGCGGACCAGCGCCGGGGTCAGCATCGGAACGAAGCCGGCCTCGGTGGCCTGGGCGATCGCCGCGTTGACGAGGGCGAGCTCCAGGAGGGCGCCGACGCCCGTCAGGTAGTAGAAGCGCGAACCGGAGACCTTGGCCCCGCGCTCCATGTCGATCGCGCCGAGTGCCTCGCCGAGCTCCAGGTGGTCCTTGGGCTCGAAGCCCTCGGCGCCGAAGTCCCGGATGGTGCCGTGCGTCTCCAGGACGACGAAGTCCTCCTCGCCGCCGACCGGGACGTCCTCGTGGACGATGTTGCCGAGCTGGAGCAGCAGGCGCTTGGCGTCCGCGTCGGCCTCGTCCTGGGCGGCGTCGGCCGCCTTGACGTCGGCCTTGAGCTGCTCGGCCCGCTTGAGGAGCTCGGCGCGCTCCTCGGGGGTGGCCTTGGGGATCAGCTTGCCGAGCGACTTCTGCTCGGCGCGGAGTTCGTCGAAGCGGACGCCGGACGACCTGCGCAGCTCGTCGGCGGAGAGCAGGGCGTCGACGAGGTCGACGTCCTCTCCACGGGCGCGCTGGGAGGCGCGAACACGGTCGGGGTCCTCACGGAGCAGGCGAAGGTCAATCACCCCTCCAGGCTACCGGTGCGCGGTTCTCGCACTCGAACCGATATCGCCACGCGTGTCACTATGACCGAATTGCCGGAATTGGTATTTCTAGGGGTGAATCGCAGTCAATGCCGGATGTTCTCGGATGCCCGCGGACGCATCGCAGATGCTCGTGGGCGATGGCGGGTGATCGCTGCCCGGCGGGCGTCAATAACGGCCGTTAACTCCCCTGAACAGGGCAGAAGGTGTACTCCGCCTTGACGTACCAGCCTTGGGGGGAGAGGCAGTTGAGGGGCGGGTCGGCGGCCGTTGTCCACAGGGGCTCGGCGCCGGAATGGTTATCCACAGGCTGTGAAGAAGTTCTGTGGATGTCGGAAGGGATTGTTCCGGGGGGTGGGTGAAGTTCCAGGGATTCCCCACCCAAACCCTCCCTGGACGCTCATTCGGGTGGGAATTCCTCGCCCTAAAGAGTTGATCAAGGGAATTGACGTGACACGCGACGACCCGTGCCGCCTCGTGTTTCTGTGGACGGCTCCGGGAGTGGTGGGTCGATTTGTCGATGATGTCGCATGAGGGTGTCGACTTGTCCCCAGGTCGAACGGTCATCCTGTGGATAACTCTGCGGAGTGCGTGACTATCCGTAGATAGCACTGTTGCGGAGAGGTCCTGCGTCAGATCCGGCCGTCCTGGCTGCGCGCCAGCCAGTCCGCGGCTTCCGTGAACGCGGTGTCCGAGGTGCCCGCCCGCAGCGGCCTGACCTCGTCCGCGGACACACCGGCCCGCGGGTACGAGCCGAGGAACCGCACCTTCGGGCAGATCCGCTTCAGCCCCATCAGGGCCTCCCCGACCCGCCGGTCCGCGATGTGCCCCTCCGCGTCCACGGCGAAGCAGTAGTTGCCGATGCCCTCGCCGGTCGGGCGGGACTGGATCAGCATCAGGTTGACCCCGCGCACCGCGAACTCCTGGAGCAGCTCCAGCAGGGCGCCGGGGTGGTCGTCGCCGAGCCAGATCGCGACGGAGGTCTTGTCGGCGCCGGTCGGGGCGGAGGGCCGGGCGGGCCGGCCCACCAGTACGAAGCGGGTCTGGGCGTTCTCCGCGTCGTGGATCTCCGTCACCAGCGGTTCGAGGCCGTAGGTGGCGGCGGCGAACTCCCCGGCGAACGCGGCGTCGTAGCGCCCCTCCTGGACCAGCCGGGCACCGTCCGCGTTGGACGCCGCCGACTCCCACACGGCCCCCGGGAGGTGGGCCGCCATCCAGTTGCGCACCTGCGGCTGGGCGGCCGGGTGCGCGGTGACCGTCTTGACGTCCGACAGCTTGGTCCCGGGCCGCACCAGCAGCGCGAAGGTGATGGAGAGCAGCACCTCGCGGTAGATCATCAGCGGTTCCCCGCTGGTCAGCTCGTCGAGCGTCGCGGTGATGCCGCCCTCGACGGAGTTCTCGATCGGTACGAGCGCTGCCGCGGCCTCCCCGTTGCGTACGGCGTCCAGCGCGGCCGGTACGGAGACCATCGGGGCGAGTTCCCGGGTGGCGGCTTCCGGGAGCGTACGGAGGGCGACCTCGGTGAAGGTGCCTTCGGGGCCGAGATAGGCGTAGCGCGTGGCTGACATACGGTCACCCTAATGCGCCCTGCGGCGGCCGCCGCGCTGTCTCAGGATGCGGTCAGGGGTGCGGTCGGGGGCCTTTCTCCGCGACTCCAGCGGTGCGCCCCTTCTCCTGACTCCAGCAGCGCGGCCCCTGGCCCACGGCTCCAGCGGCCGCCGTGCCCCTACGACTCCAGCAGCCGCTGCCCCACGTACTCCCCCTCCGCGGCTCCGCCCGGTACCGCGAACACTCCGCTCGACTCGTGGCGGATGAAGCGCGACAGCGCATCGCCCCGGTCGAGCTTGCGCTGCACCGGCACGAAGCCCCGGAACGGGTCCGCCTGCCAGCAGACGAACAGCAGCCCGGCGTCCGGAGTGCCGTCCTCCGCGATGCCGTCGTGGTACGAGAACGGTCGCCGCAGCATCGCGGCCCCGCCGTTCTCCTCGGGGGAGGAGATCCGGGCGTGGGCGTTGTCGGGGATCACGAGCCTGCCGTCCGGGCCCGCCTTGTCGAAGTCCATCTCCGTGGTCTCGGTCCCCCCGCTGAGCGGCGCCCCGTCCGCCTTGCGCCGGCCGATGACCCGCTCCTGGTGGTCCACCGGAAGCTTCTCCCAGTCGTCCAGGAGCATCCTGATCCGGCGGACGACCGCGTACGAGCCGCCCGCCAGCCATTCCTGCGGGGTGCCGGGGGAGTCGGGCACGAAGACGCGCCGGTCGAAGTCCTCGTCGGCGGGCTTCGGGTTGCCGGTCCCGTCGATCTGGCCCATCAGGTTGCGGGCGGTCATCGGCCGGGCGGTGGTTCCCGGGGTTCGGTTGAAGCCGTTCATCTGCCACCGCACCCGTGCCGTGCCCGCGGCGCCCTTCTGGATCGCCCGCAGCGCGTGGAAGGCGACCAGTGCGTCGTCGGCGCCGATCTGTACCCACAGGTCGCCCTCGGAGCGCTTGGCGTCCAGGTGGTCGGAGGAGAAGGCGGGCAGCGGGTCGAGCGCGGCGGGCAGTGCGGCGGTCAGTCCGGTGCGCGCGAAGAACGTACGGCCGAAGCCGAAGGTGACGGTGAGGGACGAGGGGCCCGCGTCCAGTGCGATCCCGGTGTCGTGCCCGGGACCGTCGGACCCGCCTGCCGCCGGGCGGCCCGCCATCAGCTCCTTCGCCGTCGCCGACCAGCGCCGCATCAGCGCCGCTGCCTCCTTGCGGCTCGCGCCCGCCACCAGGTCGAACGCGACGAGATGGCCCCGGGCCTGAAGCGGAGCGGTGATCCCCGGTTGATGTTTCCCGTGAAACATCGCCTCGGTCGCGCCGATGGACGTCAGCGCGGCCGGTGCGTCGGGGCGGGTCGCGGCGTACCCGGCGGCGCCGCCCCCGGCGCCCAGCACCAGCCCGGTCGCGCCCGCCGCGCCCGCGGTGCCCAGCAGCCGCCGTCGCGAGACGCCGGGGCTTGAGTCCGTGGTGCCGGGGCCCGGGCCAGAGGTGCCGCTGGTTCCCGGGGAGGCGCTCGTACCGACGCGGCCCCGGGCCTGCTTACTGGTCTTGCTCACGTGCTCAGCCGATCTTCGCGTTCTTGTCGATGGTGACCTGGTCGATGTCCGATGTCCGTACCGTCACCTCGATCTTCCAGTCCCCCGCCATCGGGATCTGTACGCCGCTCGCCGACCAGTGCCCCTCGGCCAGCCGGTCGGGGACGACCGGCAGCGGGCCGATCTCCTGGGCCTCCAGGGTGAGGGCCACCTTCAGCTCGGGGACGTCCATCGGCTTGCCGTCGCTGCCGTCGATCCACACATGGAGCTCGTTGGAGCCGGTGCGGCCGGGGTCGATGTCGATGCGGACGGTCCCCTCGCCGTTCTGTCCGCCGGTGTCGAAGGGCATGCTCAGGTTGACGGGGGTTCCGGCGGCGGGTGCGGCCGCCGCCGAAGTGCCACCCGCGGCCTCCTCCGTACGGCCCGGTTCGGTGGACGTCAGCAGGGTGGTGACGGCCAGCAGGACCACGGCGACGGCGGTCTCGGCCAGGACCGAGCGGCGCAGCCCGGAGCGTTCCGCGTCGGCGTCCCGTATCCGCTTCTTCTTGGTGGCGGTCAGGGCGGCCCGCTGCCGGGCCAGTTGGGCCGCGCGCTCCGGATCGAGGTCGGCCCGGGCGTCCTCGGACTCGGCCGCTTCGCCCGAGGAGCTGTCCGAGGAACCGTCCGTGTCGTCGTCCGTGTCGTCGTCCGGGACCTCGTCGTCCGGGGCTTCGGCTTCCGGAACCTCGGAGGAACCAACCGCCGTATCCGTCAGCCGCCCCGTCCACCGCCGGGAGAACCAGGCGACGGCGAGCAGGACCGCGATCAGCGCGACCTTGAGGATGAGCAGCTGTCCGTACCGGGTCCCGGTCAGGGCCGACCAGGAGCCGACCTGCCGCCAGGACTGGTAGATCCCGGTCGCCGCCAGGACCACGACGCTGCCGAACGCGACCGTGGAGAACCGCCGTACCGCCGCGCTCCCGATCTCCGGCGTCCGGTACAGCGCCACCAGGAGCGAGGCCAGTCCGCCGAGCCAGGCGGCGACGGCCAGCAGGTGCGCCACGTCGACCGGCATGGCGATGCCCGGCTGGATGCCGGTCGAGGCGTGCTCGGACATGGCCCAGGTGGCGGCGATGCCCGCGGCGACCACCCCGCCGCCGACGGCCAGACCGAAGGTGAGGTCCTTCTTCTCGCGCTCGTCCTCGCGCCGGGCGTACGTACCGAACAGCACGGCGATGAACAGGGCGGCCGCTCCCAGCAGCAGCAGCCGGGAGACCAGGGCGGCGCCGGGCTTGGTGTCCAGGACGGACTGGAGCCCGTCGAGGTCGAAGGCGTCGGCGAACCTGCCGCTGCCGGTGTACGGGTTCCGCAGCAGCAGCATGACCAGGGTCGCCGCGGTCAGCGTGACCCAGCCACGCACCACGAGCCGCTGCATCGGCAGGGCGGACGCACCGCGCTGCCAGCAGCCGAGGACGAAGGCGCTGCCGCCCACGAGCAGGACGAACCCGGCGTACGCGGCGTACCGCGCGATGCCGTAGACGACGCCGACCGGTCCGCCGCCGACCTCCTGGGAGGGCAGTGCCACCGTGGTGTCGGACGGGGCGCCGATGGAGAACGTGAACGCGCCGGAGATCGGGTGGCTGTCGGCGGAGATCGCCTGCCAGGCCACCGTGTAGGTGCCGTCCGGCAGCCCGGGGTGCAGCTCGACGCCGTAGCGGACGGTGGAGCCGTCGGACAGGTCCTTCGGCTCGGCGCCGGTGTCGGCGCGTTTGCTGCTGGGGTCCAGGACCCGGATCGACCCGTCGCCGACGGCGATCGCCTCGGAGAAGGTGAGGGTGACCTCCTTGGGCGCGGTGGCCACCACCGCCCCGTCCTGCGGGTCGCTCCCGGTGAGGGCGGCGTGCGCGGACGCCGGGCCCGCGCCGGCCAGCAGCAGCCCGAACACCAGGCTTGCCAGGGCGGCGAGGAGTGCGGCGGCGGCGACGGGCCGTCGTATCGGGGGCCGTCCGAGGCGTGGGGCGGTGGCAGTCACGGTTCAGTCCCTCACTGCTTCTTCGGGTTGTGGGTGGTTTCCTTCACCGGCAGGTCGACCGTGATGGAGTCGGCCTTCTCGAAGTGCAGCTCGACGGAGACCTTCTCGCCCTGCTCGGGCTTCTGCTTGAGCTTCATGAACATGATGTGGTTGCCACCGCGTTCGAGAACGAGCTCGCCGTTGGCGGGGACCTCGAAGGACGAGACCTTCCGCATCTTCTGGTCCTTCACCTCGTGGATCGAGACGTCGTCGGACAGCGGGCTGGTCACCGAGGTGAGCCGGTCGCCGGTGCCCCCGCTGTTCTGTACGACCAGGAAACCGGCGGCCATGTCGCTGACGGGCTGCGGCAGATACGCGTCGACGACCTTCAGCTCGGGCTCGCTCTCCGAGGAGCACCCCGCCAGCGCCAGCCCGGCGGTGAGGGCGAGGGCGCCGACGAGGGCCGTGCGGCGGCGGTTCACGGGGTCTCCCCCCTGATCAGCTTGGGGAGGTCCTTCGCGTACTCCTCGGCGGTGGTGTCCTCGCCGTAGAGGGCGTACCCCTTGTCCGTCTTCGGGGAGAAGGCGATGACCTGGGCGCCGTGCATCGAGACGACGGTCCCGTCCTTCTCCACCTTCGGCGCGTCGATGCCGATGCCGATCTGCCGCGCCCCGGCCTGGATGGTCGGGAAGTCGCCGGTGAGGCCGGTGAAGGTGGGGTCCTGGGCCCTGAGCCACTTTCCGAGCGAGGCGGGGGTGTCGCGCTCGGGGTCGGTGGTGACGAAGACGACCCGGAGCTTGTCCTGGTCGGCCTTGGGCAGCTCCCGCTTGGCGAGGGAGATGTTGCTCATGGTCAGTGGGCAGACGTCGGGACATTTGGTGTAGCCGAAGTAGATGAGCGTCGGCTTGCCCTTGGTCGCCTCGCGGAGGTCGTACTCCTTGCCGTTCGTGTCCGTGAGGACGAGGTTCGGCTTGGTGAAGGGCTGGTCGAGGACGGTGGCGGCCTTGGTCTTCGGTGCGGCGCTGACGTCGGCGATGGACGAGGAGCCCGTCCCGTCGTCACCGGAGCCGCAGGCGGAGAGGGCCAGTGCGGCCGCGGCGGCGAACGCCGCGGCCGTCATTGCTTTTTTGCTGTTACGCATGAAAGGGGTGTCCTGAGTGTGGTGCGGGTGGTGGAACCGGCAGGTCAGGCTGTACGGCGACGCCCGGCGAGCACGCCGAACGCGACGCCCGCGATGCCGATGACGATGCCGATGATGCCCAGGGTGCGGGCCGTGGTGTCGCTGGCGGAGGACGCGGCGTGGCTCTTGTCGCCGCTGTCCTTCGCCGAGGCGTCGGTGTCGGCGGCCTTGTGGTCGTCGCCGTCCTTGGTGTCTTGCGCCGCGCCACCGCCGTGGTGGCCGTCGGAGGCGGCGGAGAGCTTCAGGACGGGGGCCGGGCTGTCGGGCTCTTCGCCGCCTGCCTTGGGCTCCTCGATCCAGCGGACGACTTCCTTGTTGTCGTACGTCTGGATCGCCTTGAAGACGAGCTGGTCGGCGTCCTCGGGGAGCTGTCCGACGGAGACCGGGAACTGCTGGAAGTAGCCGGGCTCGATCTCGCTGCCGTCCGCGGTCCAGGTCACCTTGGAGACGGCCTCGGTGATCTTCTTGCCGTGCACCTCCAGCGGCTTGTCGAGCTTGCTCTTGTCGATCTTGATGTCCCAGCCGGGGACGGCCTCGGGGGTCACGGAGGAGAGCGGGTGGTCGGCCGGGAAGTTGATCTCCAGCTTCACCGTCGAGGCCTGGTCGCGCTCGTTGGGGACCTTGAAGTTGAGCGTCGCGTAACCGCCCTTGGCGGCCTCGCCCTGCGGCTGGACGCTGACGTGGGCGGCGGCCGGGCCGGCGATCAGCAGGACGGTGGACGCGGCGACGCCGCCGACGAGGGCGATACGGGAAAGCTTCATGGCAGGAATCACTCCACAGGAAGACAGAGAAGCGGAACATGGTGGTCCGGCGCGCGGGTGCGCGGCGGCATCACGACACCTCGTTCTCCGGTTCCGTGCCGAACCGTCGTCCGGATTACGCACCGAACCGTCGTCCGGCCACGCACGGAACAGGATCGTCGTCCGGTTACGGGGGATACGGGCGAGGTGTCGCGTCAGGCTGCGAGGGCGTACGGGGCCGGAGGCCCGCGCCTGATCACCAGGTGCTGGAGAGGATTCCCGGCCGCGGGCGGGGCGGCGTCGTCGGACGAACGCACGGCACGCGGCCCGGCCGTGAGCTGCTCGCGAGATCCGGCCCGCAGCGCGCGGACGAGGGCGAGCGCACTCCGCAGGGACCGCAGCCGGGCCCCGGCCGCCAGCGCCTGGGCGCTGTGCGCGGAGAGCCGGGCCAGCCGGAAGAGGGCGATCTCGCCGCGCCGCAGCAGCCAGCCGGTGGCGAGCGCGACGAGGAGGTGGGCCACGAACATCGGCAGGCTCGGCAGCAGCGCGGACACCGTGGCGCACACCGCCGCGATGCCGGAAGTACCGTCCCCGGCCGCAGCGGTGGCCGCCGCGGCTCCTCCGGCGGACGCGAGGTGGCCGTGGCCCTGCGTGAGCGTGGCGGGGTCGATGCCCGCCGTGGAGACGATGCGATGGGCGTCGGCGGCGTCCAGCTGCCCGGCCCCGGCCCCGCACACGAGTCCGGCGGCGAACCGGATCAGCGAGTTGTCGCCGCCTGTGGCCGAGGCGGCCGGAGCGCTGCCGTGGCTGCCGTACGCGAAGACGGCGTGCAGGGCGATCTGGCCGCTCGCCAGAGCACCCGTGATCGACGGAAGGGAACGCTCCCGTCCGGCGAGGGCCACGGCGACGGCGAGGACGCCGAGGAATCCGGCGAGCAGCGTCCACGCGGGGACGGCCGAGCCGGCGGCGAGGACATGCCCGGCCGCGGACAGCGCGACGCAGACCGCGGTGAACACCGCGGCCCTCATGAGCCGCAGACCGGCTCCGGCGCGTGCGAGAGGCGTGGACATGGCCGGGACATCATCGCACTGCGCCCCGGGGAGCGGCACGGCAGGTCCGGAAGATCAGCCTCCGTCCCCAAGCGTGCTTGTTGCGCCTGTTCGCGGGGGATGTACGCACCAAGGACGCCTACGGGAAGGGGTACGGGACCCGCCCCGACCACCGGCCCGGGCGGTCCATACACCGGCCGTCCGAATATCCGCATCCGCCGAACGAGCGCTCTCCGGCCCGATCCGTGCTTACGAAGTGCCGAGGGCGGATACACGTATCGGTACGTCGAGCCGCAGCCAGGAGGCTGGAACATGAGCATCTGGTGGTCTCTCCATCTGCGGCGCGAAGCTGCGAGCGTTCCGCTCGCCCGTCGTTTTCTGCTCGGCACCATGGAAACCGCGGGGGTCGATCCGGACGTCTCCTTCGACCTGTCGCTGGCGCTCAGCGAGGCCTGTGCGAACGCCGTCGAGCACGGCGGCGAGCGGACGGCCCTCGGGGAGCCGGGGGATTCCGGGTACGGGAGGACCCCGCCGGACTCCGGGCAGTACCGGGTCACGGCCTATCTGGACGGCGAGAAATGCCGTATCGAGGTCAGCGATTCGGGGCCGGGCTTCCCCGCTGTGCGGGTGCTCCGCCCGGCCGGGCACATCTCCTGCGCCGCCGAGAGCGGGCGTGGCCTCGACCTGATCGAGCAGCTCTCCGATCACGTCCAGTTCGCCAACCGTCCGGGACGCGGCGCGGTGGTGAGCTTCGACAAGGTCCTGAAGTGGCAGGAGGGCGCGCTGCTCACGGTGTAGTGAGCGGCACGCCCTCCCGAGAGGTACGGCGGTGGGTCAGCCCTTCAGCTGCGCCATCCAGGCCTCGACCTCGTCGGCCCGGCGGGGCAGCGTGTCGGAGAGGTTCCGGTTGCCGTCCTCGGTGACGAGGATGTCGTCCTCGATCCGGACGCCGATGCCCCGGTACTCCTCGGGCACGGTCAGGTCGTCGGCCTGGAAGTAGAGCCCCGGCTCCACGGTCAGGCAGACGCCCGGCTCCAGGATGCCGTCGACGTACGCCTCGGTGCGCGCGACGGCGCAGTCGTGGACGTCCATGCCCAGCATGTGACCGGTGCCGTGCAGGGTCCAGCGGCGCTGGAGGCCCAGCTCCAGGACCTTGTCCACGGTCAGGTCGCCGAGCAGGCCCCACTCGACGAGCTTCTCGGCGAGCACGCGCTGCGAGGCGTCGTGGAAGTCACGGAAGGCCGCGCCGGGCTTCACGGCGGCGATGCCCGCCTCCTGGGCCTCGTAGACCGCGTCGTAGATCTTGCGCTGGAGCGGCGAGAACGTGCCGTTGATCGGCAGGGTGCGCGTCACGTCGGCGGTGTAGAGGTCGTTGGTCTCGACCCCGGCGTCCAGGAGCAGCAGCTCGCCCGCGCGGACGGCGCCGTCGTTGCGGACCCAGTGCAGGGTGGTCGCGTGCGGGCCCGCGGCGCAGATCGAGCCGTAGCCGATGTCGTTGCCCTCGATGCGGGCGCGCAGGAAGAACGTGCCCTCGATGAAGCGCTCGCTGGTCGCCTCGGCCTTGTCCAGGCTCCTGACGACGTCCTCGAAGCCGCGCGCGGTGGCGTCGCAGGCCTTCTGCAGCTCGGCGATCTCGAAGGCGTCCTTCACCAGGCGGGCCTCGGAGAGGTAGACGCGCAGCTCCTCGTCGCGCTCGGCGGTCACCTTGTCGGCGAGGGCCGCCTCGATGCCCGCGTCGTGGCCGCGCACGTTGCGGACCGGGCCGGTGGCCCCGGTGAGCGCGGCCGCCACCTCGCGGACGTCCTTCGCGGGGATGCCCAGCAGCTGCTCGGCCTCGGCGAGGGAGTGACGGCGGCCGACCCACAGCTCGCCCTGGCCGTCGAGCCAGAACTCGCCGTTCTCCCGGTTGGAGCGGGGCAGCAGGTAGATGGTGGCCTCGTGGCCGCTCTCGCCGGTCGGCTCCAGGACGAGGACGCCGTCCTGGGTCTGGTCGCCGGTGAGGTAGGCGTACTCGGTGGACGCGCGGAAGGCGTACTCGGTGTCGTTGGAGCGGGTCTTCAGGTTGCCCGCGGGGATGACCAGGCGCTCGCCGGGGAACCGGGCGGAGAGCGCGGCGCGCCGGGCGGCGGTGTGCTCGGCCTGGGCGATCGGCTGGAGGTCGTGCAGCTCCGTGTCGGCCCAGCCCGACTTCATGTTCTCGGCAAGCTCGTCGGAGAGGCCCGGGTACAGGCCGTTCTTCCGCTGCTTGATCGGTTCTGCTGCCTCGTTCTCTTCGGTCTCCTGCTCCGGGGTTTCCGGAATGAGCTCCTCAGACACGATGTGACTCTCCTTGATACGACGCTGGACCATCACCCATCGTACGGGCGTACGGAAGGGGGCCCAGGGTCCAAGGACCTATTACCGCGAAGCCCGCGGGAGGCTCACTCGAAGTGCGCTGCGAGGATCACGACGTCCTCGGCGGAGTCGCTCCTGTCCAGGCCGTCGGGAAGCACCGTCCGCAGGACGTGGTCGGCGACGGCCGCCGGATCGTGCCGCTCGGCCTTCGGTACGGAAGCGGCGGCGGAGTGCAGCCGGGCGAAGGCGCGGTCCATCGGGTCGCCGGTGCGGCGCAGCAGCCCGTCGGTATAGAGGAGCACCGTTTCTCCGGGGGCGGGGCTGAACTCCACGCTCGGCGCCTCCCAGCAGGCGAGCATCCCGAGCGGGGCGGAGAGCGTGGTCTCGACGTACTCGCAGCGCCGGTCGCCGAGGATCAGCGGCGGGGTGTGCCCGGCCCCGGCCAGCACGACCTTGCGGGCGGCGGGCTCGCAGTAGGCGAACAGGGCGGTCGCGGTCCGCGCGGGCTCGGTGAGCCGCAGCAGCAGTTCCAGATCGGAGAGTACGGCGACGGGGTCCTCGCCCTCCATCACGGCGTACGCCCGCAGGCTGGCGCGCAGCCGGCCCATCGCGGCCATCGCGCTCGGCCCGGACCCGCCCACGGAGCCCACGGCGAGGCCGAGCGTGTGGTCCGGCAGCGGCAGCGCGTCGTACCAGTCGCCGCCGCCCCGGGGCCCGGTCCGGCGCCGGGCGGCCAGCTGGACACCGGCGATCCGGGGCAGCCGGCTGGGCAGCAGCTCCTCGGCGACGGTGGCGACGTCCGCGCGGGCGCGCTCCAGCTCGGTCAGGCGGGCCAGGTGCTCGGTGGCGTAGCGGGCGTAGAGGCCGACGAGGTGGCGCTGCTTCTGCGTGGGCTCGGCGGGCTCGTCGTAGAGCCAGGCGGCCGCGCCGAGGCGTCCGGCCGCCTCGGAGGAGAGGGGGAGGGCGTAGCTCGCGGCGTAGCCGAGGCGGGCGGCGACCTCGCGGTGGCGGGGGTCCAGGCTCCGGTCGCCGGGGAGGTCGGGGCTGGTGACCCCGTCCGCGGTGCCGGGGGCGCCGTCGAGGATGCGGCCCAGGGCGGTGGAGCCGCGCGGCACGGTCTCGATGAACCCGAGGTCGGCGTGCGCGAGCCCGAGGCCGATGGTGGCGGAGGGGCCTTCACCGTTCGCCGGTTCCAGAACGAGCAGGCCGCGGCGGGCGCCGACGAGGGCGGCTCCGGCGCGCAGCAGCTCGTTCAGGGCGTCGTCGAGGGTGCTCGTCGCGGCCAGCCGCTCGGTGAGTTCGTGCAGGGTCGTGAGGTCGGAGACCCAGCCTGCCAGCCGGTCCTGGATGAAGGCTCCGGGCGCTGCCGGGACCTCCGTCAGGGGAGCGGGAGCCTGCGTTGAAACCGGAACCTCTGGATCGATTCCAGCCACTTTCGGCAGGTGTGGGGCGCTCATGGCAGCCAGCTTTCCGACCGGTGTGATTCGTCGAATAGCATCGCAAACCCCCATGTGATTCTGCGCCACTATCAGTGCATCCACATGTACACGCACAAGTAACCCGATGTCCAGCATTGTCCCCTCGGGGTTCGGGGGATTCCTGCTCTCCCAGTGTCGGTTAACTTGGCCAAAAATTGCACCCCATGGACGCTATTTGCGATCGACTGGGGCTGCTCAGCAGGGCACCTTCGGCGTCTGGTCGCCGGGGGAGCGTCATTCCGGGCATGCTGGGTACGTAATCGTTGATGCGCGGGGGCAGTTGTGATCGCCCGGGCCATCGCCCAGGAACCCGGCGGCGGGTTCGGGCGTCCTAACCCGTGACGGTGACGCCTCCGCCCCGAGCGGCGGGGTTCGCACCGGGGACGGCAGGCGAGGCGCACGCACCCTCGTCCCTCGGTGGCCGGCCCGGCTCGACCCGCCCGGTTCGACTCCGCTCGACTCTGCTCGATTCGGCTCTGTTCCACCCCAGATCGGTTCTATTCGGATCGGTTCCACTCGGCTCGGCTCGGCTCACGCTCGGTACTGACGGCACGCCCGTAGCGCCCCGTACCGCAGAACTGATGAGTACGTACGCACAGCGAAGAGATACGCACGTGGTGTCACACCCGCGTGGTGTCATGTGGACTCGGCGTTCAACGGAAAGGAACGAGCGCTCATGCGCGAGATCCTCGGAAGGCGACGCAGGCTCCGGCTCCGGCGCAAGGAGGAGGCCGCCCGGCTCGACGCGGCCCTGACCTGCGCCACCGTTTGGCGGTGGCCGGTGCTCCCCGGAGCCGGGACGGCGCCGGCCGCGACGCACGGCGAGCGCGGCTGCGCCTGCCCCGAACCCGACTGCGCCGTACCGGGCGCACACCCCTTCGACCCCGGACTGCTGGCGGCCACCACGGACGAACGCATGGTGCGCTGGTGGTGGACCAACCGCCCCACGGCCCCGGTGCTGCTGGCGACGGGCGGCCGTGCGCCCTGCGCGGTGAGCCTGCCCGCCGTGGCCGGTGCCCGCGCGCTGAGCGCCCTGGACGCCCTCGGCATGCGGCTCGGCCCCGTCGTGGCGACGCCCACCCGGTGGTCGCTGCTGGTGGCCCCGTACACCCTGGAACGGCTCGGCGAACTGCTGTACGCGAAGGACTGGGTGCCCAGTTCGCTTCGGTTCCACGGCGAGGGCGGCTATCTGGTGCTGCCGCCGTCCGCGATCGGCACGGGCCAGGTCCGCTGGGAGCGGCCACCCGCGCCTACCGGAGCCTCTGCTTCCGATTCCGTAGGCCCGGGGTCGGCCCGGCGGCGGGTCAGGGGTGGGGCCCCCGCGGCCGCGGCTCCCTGGCTCCCGGACGTCGAGGCGGTCCTGGACGCCCTGGTCGAGGCCAGCACGGGCGCCCCGGGCGGCGGAAGCAGACTGGCGTACTGAGCGCATGCGCCGACGGGCGTACCGACCGCCTGTGCCGACGGGCGCACTGATCGGGCGAACTGGCTGGCGTGCTGACACGGTCTTCGGCTCACTCGTACGGGTGTGAGCCGGGGCCGGATCCGCGGTGTACGGGTGCGGGGCGGCCCGGCGGCGCGCATTCCGCCGATATCGTCGCCCCGTCGTCAGAATTCGCGCAGTCGCCAGGTGGGGCCACCATGAATCTCCGCATGATCGGCCTCACGGCTGTCGTCGTATCCGCGTGCCTGGTTCCCCTGATTGCATCCGCGGATCCCGTGGGTACTCCGGTTGTCGTGGAGAGCCGTGCCGGCGATGCGGAATCTCCTGGCACTTCGCCAGAAAGTTATCAGGGAAAGCTTTCTGATGACCTATCCGGAGATGTGGGTGCCCCTTCCTCTTCGGTGTTGCGGAAATCACCATCGAAAACGGGCGCAGAAGCCGGACCCCTGTCTGAATTTGATCGCCCGGCTGACCCCGGTGGTGGCCCTGACGTCGCCCGGTGCGGCCCCGAGGTGGTCGCGCCGGAGGGCGTCGAGGCGCAGACCTGCGTCATGGCCCGGGGCGGCGAGACCTGGGCGCGTACGTACTACCGCAATACGACCGGTGAGGAACTCCGGTCCGTGCTCACGCTGATGGGCCCGGGCGGCCGGACCGTGGAGCTTCACTGCACGCCGACGGCGCACGACGAGCCGGGCAGCTGCGAGACCCCGCACGGGGCGTCGGCCGGGAAGCCTTCGGCGTACTGGGCGG
Source organism: Streptomyces durocortorensis (assembly GCF_031760065.1). Lineage (NCBI taxonomy): Bacteria > Bacillati > Actinomycetota > Actinomycetes > Kitasatosporales > Streptomycetaceae > Streptomyces > Streptomyces sp. C11-1. The sequence goes on along the minus strand of NZ_CP134500.1, from coordinate 3,565,216 downwards.
TCGCGGAGTTCGTGGGCGCGGGGCCGGTGCAGGAGGCGCCGCTGCTGCTCCGTGCCGGGTCCGACCGGGCGTCCGCCGACCCGGGTGCCGCGACGGGCTGAGCGCCGCCGACGGTGGCGTACCGAGGCCGGGCGCGGGGGGCCGCGGCCGGAGACGAGGACGCCCGGTCGCTGGCGACGGGGGATGCACCAGCGACCGGGCTTTTAGAACCGTAACAAGAGATCTGCCGTTCGCAAATTCGATCTCGCCTGTAGGGACAGGGATTTACTTACGAGTACGGTGAGTTGTGACGCGGGTCACCGTCTGCGGCGGTTCCTTGCTCGTGTCAGCTGAGCGTCACCTGGCGGTTGGTGAGCCCGCTCCGGGCGCGCCGCTCCTCGGCGGTGAGCGGGGCGTCGGAGGCGAGCGCGGAGGCCAGCCGCTCGGCGAACGCGACGGCGGGCTTCTCACAGGCCTCGGCGCCCATCGAGCTCGGCAGGTCCCAGACGGGGACGACCAGCCCGTGCGCCCGGAACGAGCCGACGAGCCGGGTGCCTTCGCCGAGCGAGGAAGCGCCCGCGGCGTGCAGCCGGGCGAGCGCGTCGAGGAGCTGCTCCTCGGGGTGCGGCATGACCCAGCGCAGGTGGTTCTTCTCCGGGGTCTCGCACCAGTACGCGGCATCGACGCCGGACAGCAGCGTCGTCGGGATCGCGGCGGCGTTGGCGCGCTCCAGGGAGGCGGACACCTCGGGTGCCGCGTTCTCCGCGTCGGGCACCCAGAACTCGAACCCGGTGTGCACGTCCGGCTCGAACGCGGCGTCGGGGGCGAGGAGATCCTGGAGGCGGGGGCCGTCGGCCGGGACCCGGCGGGCGGCCACGGGCGAGCCGGGCTCGGCCTCCAGGGCCCGCTGGAGGGTGTCCGCGAGGTCGCGGCTGAGGTCGCCGGACGAGGTGTCGTTCTGCAGGGCGAGCAGGACGGAACCGTCGTCGCGGCGCAGGGCGGGCCACGCCATCGGCAGGACCGTCGCGAGAGTCACCGACGGAACGCCCTCGGGCAGCCCGTCCTTGAGGGTCAGTTCGACCGTGGCGGCAGGCACCAGCTCGCGCAGCGCGACCCAGTCGCACTCGCCCGCGAGCCCCTCGAAGGGGCGGTGCACGAGCTCGGTCACGGCCTGGGCGGCGGCGCGTCCGTGACACGCCTTGTAGCGACGGCCCGAACCGCACGGGCAGGGCTCACGGGCCCCGACGACCGGGATCTCACCGTCCTTGAGCTGCTGCTTCCCGGCCTTGGACTGAGGGCGCTTCTTGGCCATGCTGGGCGTTCTCCCGAGTGCGACGGTACGACGGTGCTACAGAGCGGTATCGGCGCGAGCCTAGCGGCCCGGGAGGGTGCGGCGGCACCGCGCGGCGTACGGGGCATGCTGACGGGCGGGTTTCCCTGGGGCGGGCCGCGACCGGGGTGTCTCGGGTGTCTCCGGGGTGGGTCGTGTCGGTCGGGGGCGGGTTCTTGGGGGCGGGTTGTGTCGTTCGGGGCGGGTGTCTCGGGTTCGGCCCGCTCCGGTCGCGGGCGGGTACCCGGGGCGGCCCGTGCCGTCCGGATCAGCCGACGTCGTCGAAGGCCTCGGAGAGGTCCAGCCCGGGAAACCCGGCAGGCCCGCCGACGCCGGGCAGCCCGCCGATCCCGACCGGCCCGCCGATTCCGGGAGGGCCACCGATTCCGGGCGGTCCACCGACGCCGGGCGGCTTCTTCGAGGAGACCAGGGCCCAGACGGTGACCTCGCCGGAGGCGTCGTCGCGTACGCCCCACTCCTGGGCCAGGGCGCTGATGATGTTGAGCCCCCGGCCGCCGCGGGCCGTCACCGAAGGGGTTGCCGGAACGGGGCGGGTCGGGCCGCCGCCGTCCGTGACCTCCACGGTCAGGCCGCCGTGCGTGTCCACCCGCCAGGCGGCGCGGATGTCGCCGTCGCCGACGTCGGCGTGCCGCCCCAGGGGCCTGCCGTGCCGGCAGGCGTTGCTGAGAAGTTCGGAAAGGATCAGAACGGCGTCGTCGACGACCGCGTCCGACACCCCGTTGCCGCGCAACTGCTCACGCATCCGGTGTCGTGCCTGCCGCACGCCGGCAGGGCCATGAGGAACGGCCATGCTCGACGACGCGGGCACCTCTTGTGCCACCACCAACGCCACCCCCGAGACCTCCTTCACCCCATGCCACGGGTTGGATGCCCCACTGAGCTGGACCGGAAACCGGCCAAAGCGCTGCTGGTGACGCACTCGTAACGATCGAATGCACAGCGAGTGCGCCGGTGTACTCCCCGTAACGGGAGGTGTCGGGTGGCGCTTATGTGTTAAATGCGGCCCAGTTGGGACAGAACCTGCTTGGGGCGGTTGGTGATGATCGCCTCGACGCCGAGTTCGGCGCAGAGCTCGACGTCGGCCGGTTCGTTCACGGTCCACACGTGCACCCGCTGCCCGGCGCGGTGGAGCCGTTCGATGTAGCCGGGGTGGCTGCGCACGATCCGCATGCCGGGTCCCGCGATCCGGGCCCCGGCGGGCAGCCGCCCGTCCCGCAGCCGGGGCGAGACGAACTGCATCAGATAGACCGTGGGCAGCGTGGGCGCCGCCGCCTGGACACGGTGCAGGGAGCGGGCGGAGAAGCTCATGATGCGGATGGGCGGGGGCTCGTCGGCGACGGCGGGCGGATCGGCGAGCCCGAAGCGCTTGAGCAGGTGGAGGAGCCGCTCCTCCACCTGTCCGGCCCACCGGGTGGGGTGCTTCGTCTCGATGGCCAGCTGGAGCGGCCGCCCGGTCGCCCGTACCTCGGTGAACAGCTCCAGGAGCCGTTCCAGGGTGAGTACGGAGGTGAGCTCGCCCGGCACCGGATCCCAGTCGGGGGACTCCTCACGGTCCTTCCAGGAGCCGAAGTCGAGGGCGGCGAGGTCGGCCAGCTCCAGCGCCGAGACGGCGCCGCGCCCGTTCGACGTACGGTTCACCCGCCGGTCGTGGACGCAGACGAGATGCCCGTCGGCGGTCAGCCGGACGTCGCACTCCAGGGCGTCGGCGCCGTCCTCGATCGCCTTGCGGTAGGCGGCCAGGGTGTGTTCGGGGGCGTCGTCGGAGGCGCCGCGATGGGCGACGACCTGGATCGAGGTGTGCGTGCTGCGCTGTCGTGCTTGGGTCACCCGCGCCATGGTGTCACCGCCACGGGGGTGGGTGAGCACATGTCACCCTGGAGGTCTGTTTTGTCTGATGTAAAGATTGGTGTGCGGATGCACAGGTACTGCTTACAGTGACCCGACGCGCTGTGGGAAAAGCTGACCGCAGACACGTGCACAGCGGATTTCCTGCCGAAGACCGACTGGATGCCGAGTGGAACCGAGGAGCAAAGAGCTGTGAGCACCGAGAACGAGGGCAACGAGGACAACGCGGTACAGGCCGCGCCGTCCGTTCCGTCCGCACCTCCCGTGCCGGCCGCCACTCCCGTGCCGGCCCCTGACGGAGCGACACCCCCGTCGTCGCCCTCGTCATCGCCGGCTCCGCCCCAGGACACCGCACACACCACCGAGGACACGCCGGGCGACGCCACCGCACCGGCCGCCCCCGCGCACACGGAAGCCCCGCGCCACAACCCCACACACCAGGGCGCCCCGCACCAGGGCGCCCCGGACTCCCACCCCACAGCGCCCCACGCCCCCCAGGCACCTCACTCCCCCCACCCCTCCCACCCGCCGCAGCACTCCCCGTACGGCGCGGCGCCCGAGCCCCCCGCGGGCGCAGCCGCCTGGCCGCCGCCCCCGCCGACCGTCCCGTCGTACGCCGGCGGGGACGCCGGTCACGCGTCCGGCGGCATCGGCAACGGGAGCGGCCACGGCCCGGTCTGGGGCGCTCCGGTCCCGCCCGGCTCCGAACCGGCGCGCGGCAAGCGCCGGGGCGGCGGGCTGGTGGCGGCCGTCGCGGTGGCGGCGCTCGTCGCGGGCGGTATCGGCGGCGCTCTCGGCTACTGGGCGGCCGACCGCAACGACAACCGGACCTCGGGCGGCTCGACCACGATCTCGGCCTCGGACACCCCGAGGGACCTGAAGCGCCCCGCGGGCACGGTGGCCGGGGTCGCGGCGAAGGCGCTGCCCAGCGTGGTCACGATCGACGCGCAGGGGGACAGCGGCGAGGGCGGCACGGGCACCGGCTTCGTATACGACAAGGAGGGCCACATCCTCACGAACAACCACGTAGTGGCCTCCGCGGCGGAGGCCGGCGAACTGTCGGCGACGTTCTCCAACGGCAAGAAGTACGCGGCCGAGGTGGTCGGCCGGGCACAGGGTTACGACGTGGCCGTGCTGAAGCTGAAGAGCCCGCCGCCGGGCCTGGCCCCCCTGCCCCTCGGCAACTCCGCGAGCGTCGCGGTGGGCGACTCGACGATCGCGATCGGGGCGCCCTTCGGCCTCTCGAACACGGTGACCACGGGCATCATCAGCGCGAAGAACCGCCCGGTGGCATCCGGGGACGGCTCCAGCAGCAAGAACTCGTACATGAGCGCCCTGCAGACCGACGCCTCGATCAACCCGGGCAACTCCGGCGGCCCGCTGCTGGACGCGACGGGCGCGGTCATCGGCATCAACTCCGCGATCCAGTCGACCGGCGGCGGCCTCGGCCAGTCCCAGGCGGGCTCCATCGGCCTCGGCTTCGCGATCCCGATCAACCAGGCCAAGAACGTCGCCGAGCAGCTGATCAAGACCGGAAAGCCGGTCTACCCGGTGATCGGCGCGACGGTCACGATGGAGGAGAAGACCGGCGGCGCGGCCATCTCCTCCCAGGGCGTGGGAGGAACCCCCGCCGTCACCCCGAACGGCCCGGCGGCCAAGGCGGGCCTCAAGGCGGGCGACGTGATCACCAAGTTCAACGACACCGTGATCGACAGCGGCCCGACCCTGATCGGCGAGATCTGGACCCGCAAGCCGGGCGAGAAAGTGACCCTGACCTACGAGCGCGACGGCAAGACGGCCACGGCCGAAGTCACCCTGGGCCAGCGCGAGGGCGACAGCTGACCGGCTAGGCTGTCCCAAGCGTCGAACCGGCCCCACCCGGGCCTGACGGCCCATCGGCTTGCGCAGCCCTGGACCGCCGACGCGGGGTGGGTTGCCCGAGCGGCCTAAGGGAACGGTCTTGAAAACCGTCGTGGCAGCGATGTCACCGTGGGTTCAAATCCCACACCCACCGCGGATGAACGGCCCCTGACCAGGTGCATTGGTCGGGGGTCGTTCTCGTTGCGCGCCGCTCGTACAGGGAGCGAACGCGGTTCAGAAGCCTTTGCGGTGCTCGTGCCAGGCGGTGGCGGCGATCGCGAGTCGCTGGGCCCACGGGGTGGGATCGGCGGTGCTGATCTCGTTCCAGAGGGTGTGGTTGGCGGCGGCGAAGGCGGTGATGCCCTCGGTGGGGGCGGTGTGCCAGGAGGGGATCTCGGTGGCCCAGCGCTCGGCGGATGCGAGGGTGTGGCCGGCGGCGATGAGCCAGATGACCCAGTAGCCCGCGTCGAGCCAGGCGGCTCCGCGGGTCGCCCAGGCCCAGTCGACCAGACGGGCCCGGTCGCCCCCGGGGGGCGTGTTCGTCGACGAGGACGTTGGCGTTGTTCAGCTCGGTGTGGAGCAGGTGGGTCCCGGCGAAGAACCGGCGGTCGTCGGGGTGGGCGGCGTAGCGCTCCAGGCGCTGTTCGGCGTGACGTAGTTCGCTGGCGGGGCAGGGGGTCTCGCCGAGGCGGCGCAGGAGGGCGGCGACTTCGGGGAGGTCGGGGGACCGGGGGCGTAGTCGGCCGGAGGTCGCATCCGTGTTGCCGTTGCCTGCCGAGTAGAAGCATCAGCTCACCGGCCGTGCGGATCTCCCGGGCGGGGCGCACCGACGCCGCCGACCGTGTCTTGCGGTCCCGGGGATTCGACCCGTTACCGCGTTGGATCGGCCGTCGGCGGGGGCGGAAGCGGTGGGAGTGACGCCAGTACCTTCGGCATGTCCTTCTTCCGCGTCACGATCAGCACCGGTACGCCCCCGTCCTCGCACTCCAGGACCACCGCCCGGCCGTCGAAGTCGGGGCGGCCCGGGGGGTCGGCGCTGTACGGAGGGCGGAGGCGGAGTGGGGTCAGGGTGCGGGGGGTTTCCTTGCGGTGGAAGGCGCCCGTCGGGTCGGGAGTGGTGGCCAGGGAGCCGGGAGCGGCCGCCAGGAATCCGGCGGTGCCCGCGTACGGGACCTCGCCCATGATGACGCCGGGGACGCACTCCTGCCCGGTCAGTACGTACGGCTTCAGGGCGATGGTGTCGTCGCGGCGGCCGCGACGCCGCAGGAACGGTACGGCCAGGGCACAGCCCGCCAGGATCACCAGGCCGCCCAGGGCGGTGAGTTGCAGCGCTTCGCCGATGCTGTCGGTCGGCCAGGGGGCCGCCACGCCGAGCGCGGTGAGGAGCAGGCCGCCGGTGAACGCGAGGCCCACCTGCCAGGGGTACGCCTTGGGCGAGCGCCGTGTGCCCCAGGCCATCGCGGCCGCGCCCGCCAGGAACGTCGCCCCGTAGAGGCCCAGGCCCAGGCCGAAGGTGAGGGGGATCCGGTAGGCGCCGCGCGGGTCCGCGTTCGTGTAGCGGCGGGCGGTGGGGAAATCCACGTACCGGATCTGGTCCCGCCAGTACGTGACCTCGACGCTCGCTCCCGGTCGCGCGCCCGGGTCCTGCCTCGGGCTGCCGTCGATCCGGGTGCGGGTGGACGACCCGTCGGGCTCGGTGACGTACAGCCAGTACGAGGACGTCTTGCGGCCCGTCTCCTTCTCGGTGCGGTCGATCACCGCATTGACCGTGCGCAGGCAATCGCCCTTGTGGGCGTCGCCGGTTGCGGGGCAGGCCGCCGCCGTGGTGAAAGCGTGCTCCTTGTCGCGGGCGCCGGGGGTGGTGACCAGGAGCAGCCAGGTCGACACCAGTGCCAGCAACGTGCCCACGACCAGGGCGGGACGCGTCGTCGGCCTGCGCCTCGGGCTGGGCTCACTGCTCTGTGTCGGAGTCACCCCCACATTCTGTAGCGGTCAGGGCGGCAGCGGCAGGGGCGATGTCTGCATCTCGTCGTGCTGCTTGCTGCCGGGAACCGGCAATGGGGCGGGTATGGCCTCAGGCGGGTGTGTCATCGGGCGGTTATGCCATCAATGGCTACGCCGTCAGTCGTTCAATGGCTACACCGTCAGTCGTTGCGCGGTCAGCCGTTACGTGACTCCCGGTTGCGCGGGGCCCGCTCCTACAGGGGCTCGCCTCCCCTGCCCGACGTCAGCCGCGCCGCCGACGCGATCGCGGCGCGCGCCTCGTGTTCCGGGAGCCCGGTGCGTACCGCGGCCGCGGTGAGCTCGTCGGCCAGGGCGTCGCCGAAGCCGTGTTCGTAGGCGCGGCAGGCCGCCCAGAACAGGCGGGTGTTGCGCTGGCCCTCGTGTGCGGCCAGTACGAACTGGATCAGGCCCTCGCCCCGGCGGCCCCGGCCGCCGCCCGTGCCGTGGGTGCGGGGCGTGTGCGGGGGCGGGGTGAGGAGGCGCAGGAGGGCGCGGGGGCAGGGGGCCGGGGTGAGGTGGGCGGTGCCGGGGGCAAGGCGGTATCGGCCGTGGGCGGTGACCGAGCCGGGGCCGACCAGGTAGCCGCCGCTGCCCCGGATGTCGATGCCCGGGGCCAGGCGGCTCGCGGAGTTGGCGACCGTCACATCGGCGGGGCCGGTCAGCCAGAGGTGGCGGCCGCCGCTCGGGGTGAGCACGGTGACCGTCGGCGGGATGGTGAACAGGTGCTGGAGCGCCAGCTGCCGGAGGGCCCCGGCCGAGTCGTTGCCGCACGTCGTGTCGACGTCCAGGTCGATACCGATGAGCCGGTGAGGGACGCGTCCGCAGGCGATGCCGTACCCGGTGGCCCGGGGCGCGGCGGCGAAGAGCGCGCGGACGGCGGCGGGGTCCGTCGTGGCGTCGTGCACACCGTGGCCGGGCAGCCCGCACTCACCCCGGCAGTGCACCGGCGGCTGTTCGCCGTGGTGCGGGGAGCGCAGGGCGGGGAGCTTGGTGGCGGACAGGGGAAAGACGGGGAGCCCGCGCTCGGCGGCGGAGAGAGCGTGGGCCAGGGCCAGGGTGGGGGTCTGCCGGTCGATGGTGGCCATGCAGTCATTTTCGTACATGCGTTCGAGTATGGGAAGAGGGGGTAGGACGGCGAGGGGGCGCGGCCAGTGACCTGTCGCAGCGAAGGTTGAGCGATTCTCATCGAGGGTTGAGCGGGACCCGCTGAGGTCAAGCGGAGCTGGTGATGTCCCGTCTCGGCGAGGGTTGATCAGCCTCAGCGGAGTTTGACCGTTCGGACCGGCGCGGCAGCTCTGCGGCTGGTTCAGTCGATGGAGTTCTCCGGTGGGGGCCACGGTCCGTCGAAGGCCGGGCCACAGTCAGGGGGCAGGTGGGCCACTACCAACGCAGCCGCCTCCTGCGGTGTGAGTGACTCTCCCAGGACACGCTGCGGCACGCCCAGCGGCGCGTACACGATGCACGATTCCACGTCACCCACGATGAACGGCAGGTCGTTGCTCCACGGGTCCTGCGTGTTCCGGTGGAAGGAGAGCGCTCCGTGACTCGGAAAGGGGAACAAGGCCCGCAACCGCGGTTCGGCGTGGGCGGCCTCTATGACCGCGGGCTCCCCCCGTCGTGCCCCGGGACGCCTCTCCAGTATCCCTCGCCAGGTCTTCTCGACCACCGTCTCCTCAGCCATCCCGCGATCATGACGTCCGCACCCGGCCAGGACAACCCGCCACCTCGACGGCCGAACTCCGAGCCCAGCTCGCGGAGCTCTCCCGAGGACCGGTCAGCCGAGGCGTCTCTCGTCGTGGGATATGAGGGCGAGCCACTCGATTCCCTCTTCGATGTCTGAGATCGGTCAAGGTCCAGTGAGACGGGACAGCCAGGGGGAGGGTGGCTTCTTCCATGGGGGGCAAGGGGCGTCGGGTGTGCCTCGCCGACCTGGGCCTCCGTGGCACAAAGAAGGTTTATCCGCTCTTCGTCATACGTGAGAGGGAATCGGGCGGGCAGAGGGGGTTCGCCGGGGATGCGCTGGGCAATTCTGGTCTCGCGACGTCGTGACCAGCACCGGGACGGTCGGCCAACTGGCCCGGAACCAGCCGCAATGGGCGCATCAGCCGTATCGGATATATCGGCTGTATCAGACGCGTCAGATGAATCAGCCGCACAGGCTGGATATGAAGCCGTACTTCCGTTTCCTGGAGGAAATGACATGGCAAGCATCCGTACCGCTCGTGCCCTCGCCGCAGTCGCCGCCCTGCCCCTGACCGTCGCACTCTGCGGCGGGGTTGCCCTGGCGGACAACGGCTCTTTCGCGAACGACGGATCGAACGCGGCCGTGGCGACGATCGGCGGCAGCGGTGTCGGCGGCAACAACTCCGGCAACTCGTCCACGACCCAGCAGCAGGCCGTCGGCGCCGGTGCGTCGAACCAGAACACGTCCGCCCAGGTGAGCGGCTCGGCCTTCACGGCCATCGACCAGTCGGACCACAGTGTCGCCGTGAACTTCACGCCCTTCTTCTGGTGATCGACCCCGGGTGATCGACCAGGGTGATCGGCCTCTGATGGTCGACCCCGGCTGATCGTCTTCCGGTGATGCGGTCGCCGGGACCTCCCGGGGGGTGGGTCCCGGTCGTCCGGACAGCAGCCCGTGCGGCGGCGCTTCGGTGCCACGCGCGGGCTGTTGCCGTTGTTGCCGCTCGCTGTCGCTTGCCGTTGTCTGCTGATGCCCTTGACAGGCGAAGTCGATCTGACGGACAGTCAGAAACCGGTCCCTGTCGTTCTGAGCCGCCCCCGGAGGTCCTGTCGTGCACCTCGCCCCGACGGAGCGCCAGCAGCAGCTGCGTGCCGAACTGCGCGCGTACTTCGCGGCCTTCCGGGCGACGGCCGGGCATGGGGACCCCGGCGAACAGCGGCGGATGCTCCGGCGGATCGGCGCCGACGGCCTCCTCGGGCTCGGCTGGCCCGAGGAGTACGGCGGGCAGGGCCGGGGGCCCGACGAACAGTTCGTCTTCTTCGACGAGGCCTACCGGGCCGGCGCCCCCGTCTCCATGGTCACGCTCAACACGGTCGGCCCGACCCTGATGGCGTACGGGACTCAGGAGCAGAAGGCGTACTTCCTGCCCCGCATCCTCAGCGGCGACCTTGTCTTCGCGATCGGTTACAGCGAGCCGGAGGCCGGTACGGACCTGGCGGCGCTGCGCACCCGTGCGGTGCGGGACGGCGACGACTGGGTGGTCGACGGTCAGAAGATCTTCACCAGCAACGCCCAGCAGGCCGACTGGATCTGGCTCGCCTGCCGTACGGATCCCGAGGCCCCCAAGCACCGCGGAATCTCGATCATCCTCGTGCCGACCGACCATCCCGGCTTCTCCTGGACCCCCATCGAGACCGTGGGCGGGCTGACGACCACCGCCACGTACTACGACGGCGTACGCGTCCCCGCCTCGAACCTCGTCGGCGCCGAGAACGACGGCTGGCGGCTCATCACCAGCCAGCTCAACCACGAACGCGTCGCCCTGGCCGCCATCGGCATGCAGGCCGAGGACTTCTACGAGGAGGCCCTCGCCCACGCCCGTACCCCCGACCCCACTACGGGGCACCGCCGGATCGACGAGCCGTGGGCACGCGCCCGGCTCGCGGAGGCATACGCCCGGCTCGCGGCGACCCGGCTGCTGAACTGGCGGCTGGTCGGCGCGGTCGGGGCGGGGGAGCTGGCCCCCGGAGAGGCGAGCGGCGTGAAGTTCGCGGGTACCGAGAGCGCCGTGGAGGTCTACCGGATGTGCCAGGAGGTGGTGGGGGACGCCGCTCTGCTGCGGGCGGGGACACCTGGCTGTTTCGGGGCGGGCGGTGGTGAAGGCGAACTGGAGCGGATGAACCGCGCCGCGCAGATCAACACCTTCGGGGGCGGCGTCAGCGAGGTCCAGCGCGAGATCGTCGCGACGATGCGGCTCGGGATGACGCGGGGCAGGCGGTGAACCCGGACGCCCGTACGGTACCGGCCGATACTCCGGACCCCCTGTACGACCGGCTCACCGCCTACGTGGGCCGCCCTGCCGCGACCGGCGGCACCGGCAAGGACCCCGTCAACGAACCCATGATCCGCCACTGGTGCGAGGCGATGGGTGACACCTCCGCCGCCTACCGGGGACCCGACGCCGTCGCCCCGCCGACCATGCTCCAGGCCTGGACCATGGGCGGGCTGGCCGGGCACGGAAACAGTCACGGAGGCGGTCATGGAGGCGGCCACGGAAACCGCTCCGCCCGCTCCGCGGCGTACGACGAACTGCTCGGTCTGCTCGACGGCGCCGGGTACACCTCTGTCGTCGCGACCGACTGCGAGCAGGAGTATCTGCGCCCCCTGCGGCCCGGCGACCGGATCACCTTCGACGCCGTCATCGCGTCCGTCTCCCGCCGCAAGACGACCAAGCTCGGCACCGGGTACTTCGTCACGACCCGCCTGGACGTCCGCGCCAACGGCGAACCGGCCGGGACGCACCGCTTCCGTATTCTCAAGTACCACCCCGCGCAACGGAGGAAGCAGCCGCCACTCCGCCCCCGCCCTGTCGTCAACCGCGACAACGCCGGGTTCTGGGACGGCGTTGCCGAGCACCGGCTCCTCATCCAGCGCTGCACCGACTGCGCGACGCTGCGCCTCCCCTGGCTGCCCGGCTGCAACGCCTGCGGCGGCCCGGAGTGGGACACCGTCGAGGCGTCCGGTGCGGGCGCGGTCTTCAGCCATGTCGTGATGCACCACCCGCCCTTCCCCGCGTTCGACCCGTCGGGCGAGGGCGGCCCGTACGCCGTCGCGCTGATCGAACTGGCCGAAGGCGTCCGGATGGTCAGCAACGTGATCGGTGTGCCGTACGACAAGGTCCGCGTCGGCATGCCCGTACAGCTGGAGTTCCTCCGTACGGACCCCGATCTGGAACTGCCGGTCTTCCGGCCGAGCGAAGGCGGCCGTTGACATGGACTTCACCCCGAGCGAGGAGCAGTCCGCAGCGCAGGGTCTGGCCGCGCGGATCTTCGGCGACCTGGCCACGCACGAGCGGCTGGCGGCGGCCGGTACGGGCACGGACGCGGCTCTGTGGAAGGAGCTGTGCGCGGCCGGACTGCCCGCCGCCGTCGAGGACATCGGGCTCCTCGGCCTCGTCCTGCTCCTGGAGGAACAGGGCCGGACCACGGCCCAGGTGCCGTTCGCCGCCAGCTGCGTGTACGGGCTGCTCGCGGTCGCCGGACACGGTACGGCGGAGCAGCGCGATCGCCTGTTGCCGGGCCTCCGCGACGGTACGGCGGTGGCTGCCGGGGCCTTCCCGGCGCGGGGCGGCGTACACGCCTCGGACGGTGCTCTGTACGGGGCCGTCCCCTGGGTCCCCTGGCTGCGCGACGCCACCCACGTACTGGTGGCGGACGCGGACCGGGCCCTGTGGATCGTCGAGGCGGGCGTGCCGGGCGTCACCGCCGAACCCGTGGAGACGACCGCGCCCTGGTCGGCGGGGCGGCTCGTTCTCGACGGTGCACGCGGGGAGCGCCTGGGGGGCGGGCCGGGGGCGTACGCGGCCGTCCTCGCCACCGCCCGTACCGCCTTCGCCGGGCTCCAGGCGGGCGTCGGCGCGGGATCTCTCGCGCGTGCCGTGCAACACACCACCACCCGCGAGCAGTTCGGGCGCCCCCTCTCCACCAACCAGGGCGTCCTGCTCCGCGCCGCCGACGCTCACATGGACACCGAGGCGATCAGGGTCACGGCGTACGAGGCGGCCTGGCGGCACGACGAGCGGCTGGATTACGAAGCCCAGGCGTTGACCGCCGCCTGGTGGGCCTCCGAGGCGGGCCGGCGCGTCGTGCACGCGGGCCAGCACCTGCACGGCGGCACCGGGGCCGACCTCGACCACCCGGTCCACCGGCACTTCCTCTGGGGCCGCCAGCTCGCCGCGTACCTCGGCTGCGGCGGCGAAGTCCTGGATGAGCTGGGCCTGTTGCTCGCGGACACCGAGGGTGAGGGGGCGGCGAAGTGACAAGCGACCGTGCGACCCACCGCGTCGGTGACGAGCTGCCGCCCCTGGAGATCCCGGTGACCCGGACCCTGATCGTCGCCGGGGCCATCGCCTCCCGCGACTACCAGGACGTCCACCACGACGCCGAACGGGCCCGGGAGAAGGGCTCGCCCGACATCTTCATGAACATCCTCACCACCAACGGGCTCGTCGGCCGCTACATCACCGACCACTTCGGCCCCACCGCCGTCCTCCGCAAGGTCGCGATCCGCCTCGGCACCCCGAACTACCCGGGAGACGTCCTGCGGTTGACCGGCCGAATCACCGCTCTGGATGCCGGGGATTCAGGGGATTCCGAGGACGCCGGGGATGCCGGGGATGCCGGGGATGTCGAGAGACCCGTACGGGCAACCGAGGCCACCGTCGCGGTCACCGGCGACAACGGCATCGGTCGCCACGTCACCGGCACGGTCACCGTCACCGTCGCCCTCGCGGGCGCGAGCACAGGCACGAGCACTGGTGCGGGCGCGAGCACGAAGGAGACGGGCGCATGAGTATCCGCAGAGCCGACACCCTCGGCGGAAAAGCGGCCGTCGTCGGCATCGGAGCCACCGAGTTCTCCAAGGACTCCGGCCGCAGCGAACTCAAACTGGCCGTCGAAGCCGTCCGAGCCGCCCTCGACGACGCGGGCCTCACCCCCGCCGACGTCGACGGTCTCGTCACCTTCACCATGGACACCAGCCCCGAGATCACCGTCGCCCAGGCGGCCGGGATCGGCGAGCTGTCGTTCTTCTCCCGGGTCCACTACGGGGGCGGCGCGGCCTGCGCCACGGTTCAGCAGGCCGCGCTGGCGGTGGCGAGCGGGATCGCGGACGTCGTCGTCTGCTACCGGGCGTTCAACGAGCGCTCGGGCCGCCGCTTCGGCTCCGGCGTCCAGCGGCGTGAGCCCACCGCCGAGGGTGCGGCGCTCGGCTGGAACCTGCCGTACGGGCTGCTCACCCCGGCCTCCTGGGTGGCGATGGCGGCCCAGCGCTACCTGCACACGTACGGCCTGGAGCCGGAGGTCTTCGGGCACGTCGCGGTGGCCGGCCGACGGCACGCGGCGCGGAACCCGGCGGCGTACTTCCACCGGAAGCCGATCACGCTCGCCGACCACGCCTCCTCCCGCTGGATCGTCGAACCGTTGCGGCTGCTCGACTGCTGCCAGGAGACCGACGGCGGCCAGGCGCTCGTCGTCACCAGCGTGGAGCGTGCCCGAGACCTGCCCCGACCGCCCGCCGTGGTTCTCGCGGCGGCCCAGGGCGCGGGCCGGTCGCAGGAGCAGATGACGAGCTTCTACCGGGACGGGCTGACCGGGCTGCCGGAGACCGCCGTCGTCGCCCGGCAGCTGTGGCGCAGCTCCGGACTGTCCCCGGCCGACATCGATGTGGGCATCCTCTACGACCACTTCACGCCGTTCGTCCTGATGCAGCTGGAGGAGTTCGGTTTCTGCGATCCGGGGGAGGGCGGGGCGTTCGTCGCGGCGGACACGCTGCCCCTGAACACCCATGGGGGGCAGCTGGGGGAGGCGTACCTCCATGGGATGAACGGCATCGCGGAGGCCGTCCGGCAGATCCGTGGCACCTCGGTGAACCAGGTGGCGGGGGCGGCGAGGTCCCTGGTCACGGCCGGGACGGGGGTCCCGACGTCGGGGCTGGTCCTCGGCGCGGACGGCTGAACCACCCGGCACCGGCTCGGGGACGGACCCTGACGGGGGGCGGTGTCCCGTCCACCTTCAGGAGGTCCAGGGCGTACGGCCCCTACAACCTGAGGCGGACGGTGCTTCGCGACCTGGGGCCGATCCCCCGGGCGGGCCGCGCTCCTAGCGTTGAGTACATGACCACGCCAGTCTGCGCAGGCGCCTCCCGGGCGGCCTCCGCCACCGCCGCCGGCCACCACCCCCACACGCCCTACGCGTCGTTCTCCTCGTACGTACGGGCCCGGGGGCCGGTTCTGCTGCGCACGGCGCGCTCACTCACCGCTAACCCGTGCGACGCCGAGGACCTGCTGCAGACCGCGCTCGCCAAGACGTACGTCGCGTGGGAGCGGATCGAGGACCACCGGGCGCTGGACGGCTATGTCCGCCGGGCCCTGGTGAACACCCGCACCTCACAGTGGCGAAAGCGCAAGGTCGACGAGTTCGCCTGCGAGGAGCTTCCGGAACGGGAGACGGTCCCGGCGCCCGACCCGGCCGAGCAGCAGTCGCTGCACGACGCGATGTGGCGCGCGGTGCTCAAGCTCCCGGACCGCCAGCGCGCGATGGTCGTCCTGCGCTACTACGAGGATCTCAGCGAGGCGCAGACGGCCGAGGTGCTCGGGGTGTCGATCGGTACGGTCAAGAGCGCTGTCTCCCGTGCCCTCGGCAAGCTCCGCGAGGACCCGGAGCTGACGCCGGTCCGCTGACGCCGGTCGGCTGTTGCCGGTGGGCTGACGCCGGTCCGCTGTTGCCGGGCGGCTGCGCCCGTCCGCTCAGTTCCGTCCCGCCCCCCGTGCGGCCCCGGACAGGAATTTTCTCCCGCGAGTAGTGACATACCACGTGGTATGTGAGCAGAATCAGCGGAACCTTACTGCCGCGTAGCGCCCACCGGGAGGACGCCGTGCTGAGCACCATGCAGGACGTACCGCTGACTGTCACCCGCATCCTGCACCACGGGATGACGATCCATGGGAAGTCGCAGGTCACGACCTGGACCGGCGAACCTGAGCCGCACCGTGCCACCTTCGCCGAGATCGGCGCACGCGCCACGCAGCTGGCCGGTGCGCTGCGCGACGAGCTGGGAGTCGACGGCGACCAGCGTGTGGCGACCCTCATGTGGAACAACTCGGTCCACCTGGAGGCCTACCTCGCGGTTCCCTCCATGGGGGCCGTGCTGCACACCCTCAACCTCCGGCTGCCGCCCGAGCAGCTCGCCTGGATCGTGAACCACGCGGACGACAAGGTGGTGATCGTCAACGGTTCGCTGCTGCCGCTCCTCGTGCCGCTGCTGCCCCACCTGCCGGGCATCGAGCACGTCGTCGTGGCCGGTCCCGGCGACCGCTCCGCCCTCGCCGGGGTCGCGCCGCGCGTGCACGAGTACGAGGAGCTGATCGCGGGCCGCCCCACCACGTACGACTGGCCGGAGCTGGACGAACGACAGGCCGCGGCCATGTGTTACACCTCCGGCACCACCGGCGACCCCAAGGGCGTCGTCTATTCCCACCGGTCCGTCTACCTGCACTCGATGCAGGTCAACATGGCCGAGTCGATGGGCCTGACCGACCGGGACACCACGCTCATCGTCGTGCCCCAGTTCCATGTGAACGCCTGGGGCCTGCCGCACTCCTCGTTCATGGCAGGCGTCAACATGCTGATGCCGGATCGGTTCCTCCAGCCCGCCCCGCTGGCCGACATGATCGAGCGCGAGCGCCCGACGCACGCCGCCGCGGTCCCCACCATCTGGCAGGGCCTGCTCGCCGAGGTCCTCGCCAACCCGCGCGACCTCACCTCCATGGCGAACGTGACCATCGGCGGCGCGGCCTGCCCGCCCTCCCTCATGGAGGCGTACGACAAGCTCGGCGTCCGGCTCTGTCACGCCTGGGGCATGACGGAGACCTCGCCGCTGGGCACCATGGCTCACCCGCCCGCCGGGCTGAGCGCCGAGGAGGAGTGGCCGTACCGCGTCACCCAGGGCCGCTTCCCGGCGGGAGTCGAGCCCCGGCTGGTCGGACCCGGCGGCGAACACCTGGCGTGGGACGGCGAGTCGGCCGGAGAGCTGGAGGTCCGGGGGCCCTGGATTGCCGCCGCGTACTACGGCGGGGCCGACGGCGAGCACCTGCGTCCCGAGGACAAGTTCAGTGAGGACGGCTGGCTCAAAACCGGCGATGTCGGCGTGATCAGCCCCGATGGCTTCCTCACGCTCACCGACCGGGCCAAGGACGTCATCAAATCGGGCGGCGAGTGGATCTCCAGCGTCGAGCTGGAGAACGCGTTGATGGCCCACCCGGACGTCACGGAGGCGGCCGTCGTCGCCGTACCGGACGAGAAGTGGGGCGAGCGTCCGCTCGCGACGGTCGTGCTCAAGGAGGGCGCCACCGGGACCGACTACGAGGCGCTGAAGGCGTTCCTCGCCGAGTCGGGGATCGCCAAGTGGCAGCTGCCTGAGCGCTGGTCGGTGATCGAGGCCGTGCCGAAGACGAGCGTCGGCAAGTTCGACAAGAAGGTGATCC
The DNA here is from genome assembly GCF_031760065.1 of Streptomyces durocortorensis. Classification (NCBI taxonomy): domain Bacteria; kingdom Bacillati; phylum Actinomycetota; class Actinomycetes; order Kitasatosporales; family Streptomycetaceae; genus Streptomyces; species Streptomyces sp. C11-1. The sequence continues at coordinate 3,547,951 of NZ_CP134500.1, read as the reverse complement.
GGAAGCAGTACGCGGCCGGGGAGCTGGACGTCACGCAGCTCTGAGGCCCCGCGCTCGTCGTTTCACGTGAAACATGGCGGGTGCGGTACGGAACTCCGTACCGCACCCGCCATGTTGTGCGTCCCGCGTACGCCCGCTTACGCCTACGTACGCCTAGTTGGTGCCGATCTTCGCCAGCAGGTCGACGATCCGGGACTGCACCTCGTCGCTGGTGGACCGCTCCGCCAGGAAGAGAACGGTTTCCCCGGAGGCGAGCCGCGGCAGTTCCGTCCGGTCCATCCCGGCCGAGGTGTAGACGACCAGCGGGGTGCGGTTCAGCTGGCCGTTGGCGCGCAGCCAGTCGATGATCCCGGCGCGCCGACGGCGTACCTGCATCAGGTCCATCACCACCAGGTTCGGCCGCATCCGGCCCGCCAGGTCGACGGCCTCGCTGTCCGCCGTCGCGTGCGCCACCTGCATACCGCGCCGCTCCAGGGTCCGGGTGAGGGCCACCGCGATCTCGTCGTGCTCCTCGATCAGGAGCACCCGGGGCGGATGCTGCTCGCTGTCGCGCGGGGCCAGCGCCTTGAGCAGGACGGCCGGGTCGGCGCCGTACGCGGCCTCCCGGGTCGCCTGCCCCAGACCGGCCGTGACCAGCACCGGAACCTCGGCGGCGACGGCCGCCTGGCGCAGCGACTGCAAGGCGGTACGGGTGATGGGCCCGGTCAGCGGGTCGACGAACAGCGCGGCGGGGAACGCGGCGATCTGGGCGTCGACCTCCTCGCGGGAGTTGACGATCACCGGACGGTAGCCCCGGTCGCTCAGAGCCTGCTGGGTCGGTACGTCGGGGGCGGGCCAGACGAGCAGCCGACGCGGGTTGTCCAGCGGCTCGGGAGGCAGCTCGTCGTCGACGGGATACGGGTGCGGCCGGTTGGCGACCTCGACCGCGCCTCCCGGCCCGTCCAGCGGCTCGGGCCCCTCAGCGCCTTCGTCGGGCGCCCCTATGGCGTAGGCGCGCCCCTCCCCGACGGAGGGCGCGAGCAACTGGCCGTCGCCGTAGCCGGGGACGGTGGGGAGACCGATGGCGGGGTTGGCGGGGGCTGTGGGGCCGGTCGCGCTGGGCCCTTCCGCTCCCTGGCTCTGCTGTTGTCCGGGTTGCTGGGGTTGCTCGGGTTGTCCGGACCGGGCCTCGGGCGGGGCGGCGAGCTTGCGACGGCGTCCGGCGCCCCCGAGGCTCTGGTGCTGCTGGTTCTGCTGATGGGCGAGGTGCTGGGCGAACGGCACGCCCTGGCCCAGTGTCCGCACGCTGAACGCCCGCCCCTGCGTCGAGTCGGGGTTCCCGCCCGGCATCGGTTCCTCGGCGGGCAGCGGCTGCCGCCGCGCGTCCGGGACGGGGATGCCCACATCGCCGTCGGCCGGGTGCGACACGGACTCGGGTGCGGCCTGCGCGGTGCCTGTGGTGCCGGTGGTGTGCGCGGTGTTGGCGGGGTGGCCGGTGTCGGCTGCCGGGAGTTCCGGAGCATCCGGGCTCAGGCCGGCCGGGGAGGTGCCCGTGCCGATGCTGGTGTCGGTGGCGTAGGCGGTCCGGCCGTGTCCGTCCCAGGGGGCGTTCTCCGGTGCGGGAGTCCGGCCCGGCCCGTGCGGGAGGTCCTGGGCGGCGGAGCCGTGGGCCGGCCAGCCGGGCTGCACCGGGGCGATGGGGTGCGCCTGCGGCGGCGTGTGGCCGGCCTCCGGGGCGCTGCGCCCGTGGTGCGAGGCGCTCTCGTCGCCGTGGGCGGCCGCGGCGTCGGGGGGCAGGGGGGCCCGGTCCGCGTCGGCGGGGGGCAGGGCGAAAGCGGTACGCGGACCGGCGTCGGCGGCGGTGCGCTCCTGGGCGGCGGCCAGCGCGCGCCGGGCCCGCCGCCCCCCGGGCTGCTGGGGCTGGGGCTGGGGCTGCGCCTGGGCCTGCTGGAGCTGCTCCGCGCCCACGGGGTCACCGTTGCCGTCGGCGTTGCCGTTGGTGTTGCCGGACGCGAGGGCGGGGAGGGCGCGGTTCTCGCCGTCCCGCCGGGCCCGTCGTCCGGTGGGCGGAACGGGCTGCTGCGGGTCCACCGGGACGCCCTGCGGCGGCACTGTCTGCCCGAGCTGCGGACGCCCACCGCCCCCTTGAGCCCCCTCGGCGGCGGTGACGACGGACCCCTCCGAGGGAGCCGAAGGAGCCGAGGGAGCCGACGACGGGGCCGAGGGAGGAGCGGAGGAAGGAGCTGCGGTCAGCGCCAGCGCCCCCCGCTGAGGCTGCTGCTCCGCGAGGACGGCCTCGGCGCCCCCCGGAACCGTCCCCGAAACGCCCCCTGGAACATCCGCCGGAACCGAACCCGGCACCGATGCCACTGCCCCCCGGGCCGCCCCCGGAACGGCCTCGGCCGGGCTGGGGCGGCCGCGGCGACGCCCGGAGCCCTCGCCCTGCTGGGCCGGGATCAGCTCGGGGGCCTGCTGCTCCTCCACCGCGGCCGGCCCGCGGCGCGCCCGCCGCCGTCCGGTCGGCTCGGCGCCCGCCCTGTCGTCAGGAGCGGAGGCCGCGACGGCCTCGGCCTCGCCTGCGCCCGCGCCCTCCGGCGTACCGACGGGGCTGTCCAGGAACGCGTTGGTGGAGGACCGGCGGGCCCGCCGCCGCCCGCCGCTGGTGACGCCCGGCGCACCGATGCCTGCCGGCGACGAGGGCGACGCCGGAACGGCCTCCGCGACGGGGGCGTGTCCGACGGCCTCCGGGGTCTCCGCGGCCTCCGGGGCCTCCGGGGCCTCCGGGGGCGCGATCGCGCCCGCAGCCGCGCCGATCGGCACGTCGAGTACGTACGCGCTGCCGTTCATGCCCGGCATCTCGTGCGTCTGGAGCACCCCGCCGTGCGCCCGGACGATGCCGCGCACGATCGGCTCGTGCACCGGGTCGCCCCCGGCGTAGGGCCCGCGTACCTCGATCCGTACGACATCGCCGCGCTGGGCCGCGGCCACGACCACGGTCGAGTCGACGTAACCGCCCCCGGGAACGGCCCGGGCCTTGCCGGTCGAATCGACGCCGCAGACGTCCGCGACGAGATGGGCGATGGCGGTCGCGAGCCGACGGGCGTCGACCTCCGCCTCGATCGGCGGGGTGTGCACGGCGAACTGGGCGCGTCCGGGCCCGATCAGCTCGACGGCCCCGTCGATACCGCCGGTCACGATCCCTTCGACCATCGCGGGGGCCTTGCGCAGCCCCTCCACCCCGGCGTCGAGACGCTGGTAGCCCAGCACGTTGTCGACGAGCGTCGTCATCCGGGCGTACCCGGCGGCGAGGTGGTGCAGGATCTGGTTGGCCTCGGGCCACAGCTGCCCGGCCGGGTCGGCGGCGAGTGTGGACAGCTCGCCGCGCAGCTCCTCCAGGGGCCCGCGCAGCGAACCGCCGAGGACCGCGGTGAGCTGGGAGTGCCGGTCGCCCAGGGCGGCGATCCGCTCGGCCTGCTCCTTGGCCTCGGCGGCGTACCGCTCGCTCCGCTCGGCGAGCTCGGCGGTGTGGGCCTCCTTCAGCGCCTCCACCTCGGCGGCGTGCGCTTCCTTGAGCGCGGTGACCTCGGCGGAGTGGCTGGCGGTCAGCTCGGCGACGACGTTCTTGTGCTGGGCGGACAGCTCCTCGTAGGGGCGGCGGTCGGTGAACGTCATCACCGCGCCGACGAGCTGGTCCCCGTCGCGCACCGGCGCGGTCGTCAGGTCCACCGGCACCTGCGCGCCGCTCTTGGACCACAGCACCTGGCCGCGAACCCGGTGCTTGCGCCCCGACTTGAGGGTGTCGGCGAGTGGGGAATCCTCGTACGGGAACGGCTCGCCCTCCGCCCGCGAGTGCAGGATCAGCGGGTGCAGCTCCTGGCCGCCGAGGTCGCTGGCCCGGAAGCCGAGGATCTGGGCGGCGGCGGGGTTGACGAGGACGACGCGCCCGTCGGTGTCGGTGCCGACGACGCCCTCGGACGCGGCGCGCAGGATCATCTCGGTCTGCCGCTGCGAACGGGCCAGCTCGGCCTCGGTGTCGACGGTTCCGGAGAGATCCCGCACGACGATCATGAGGAGCTCGTCGCCGGTGTAGCTGGAATGGATGTCGTTGTACGCGGCCTGCCCGCTGTCGAGGCTCGCGCTGGTGACCTCGACGGGGTACTCGTGCCCGTCCGTGCGCCGCGCGATCATGCGCGTCGGCTTGGTCCTGCCCTGCTCGTCCGCAGCCTCGGGCCGGCGCATCGAACCCGGGATCAGCTTGGAGTCGAACTCCGGAAGCAGATCGAGCAGTCCGCGACCGACGAGCGCGGTGCCCGGCGTCTCGAACATCTCCAGGGCGATGGCGTTGGCGTTGACGACCGTGCCGTTGCAATTGACGAGCAGAAGCCCGTCCGGAAGGGCATCGAGTATGGCTGCGAGGCGAGCAGTGCCTCGGGATGGCCTGCTGCTCACGACGACGCTTCCTCCCTGGTTACCGCACCTTGCCGACAGCGGGCCCCATCTTGCCCCTCGGGCCGCAGACTGTCACTGGAGGAGTCTAAGGGCAGGGGAGGCCCCGGGGGCGGCGGATGAGGGGGAGCTCTCACCAAGGTTCTGTACGCGCGGTGCACGCCACGGGCCCCTGACGTGAGCGTCCGCGCACCGTGTGACGTGCGCGGACGCGGGAAGCCGCGCCTGGCTCCGGGCCTGCGAGGCCTCGGCCGCCGGGAGGACGACGAACAGCTTTACGCCGCGGCCGAAGGGGCTTTCGGAGGTAAGGGGTACCGGACGGAGAGGGCTGCCGGACGGATGGGGTACCGGACGGAAGCAGCGACCGGACGGAAGGGGTTGCCGGAGGGAAGGCGCTACCGGACGTCCGGGAGGACCGGCACCAGGCGGTTCCAGCGGGCGATCTCGCACCCGTCGCTGCGGCTCGCGGTGGTGTCCACGGCCCGGCCCTCCCAGGTGCCGACGATGCGCGCGGTGGCGTCGCCGCCGTAGATCATGGTGCACATGGTGCCCTCGGGCGTCGGCCGGAACAGGTCCTGCCGCCCGGCCCGGGTGGCCCCGGCCTCCGCCAGCCGGTCACAGGCGGCCTGCCCCCGCGGGTGGCTGCCCCCGGTGGGCCCGCACTTCAGCTCGAAGGTCCCGTCGGCCCCGGCGACCCCGGTGTTCCCCACGGTCACGGTGAGCCGGGTCAGCGCCTCGTCCGCCGCGCCCTTGCCCTTTCCGTCGTCCAGGAACCCGGGCAGCGGCGGGACCGGCAGGGGCAGTGGCCCGAGGGCGGGCCGGGCGGCTGCCAGCGGCCCGGAGGTGGGCTGGGCCGAGGGCACGGACCCGGAGGCGGTGGCGGTGGAGGCCGGTACGGCGATGGCGAGCGCGGCGATCGGGACGAGAGCGGTGAGGGCGAGACGGCGCAGCATGCGGAAGCTCCAGGATCTCTGCGGCACGGTCGGCCACGGGCTGCCAGGGACGATCGCTGACGCGCCCCGACGCGACGGCTGACGGACGGCTGACTGACGACGACGGCTGACGGAGGCCCGCGGCCCCCACCCCTCTCTAACGCGCGCCGCGCCCGGACGTTGCGCCACCATGCCGAACTGCTTTGCCCTGGCACCCGCAGGGCTAGTAACGTTGGCGGCGATTGGTGGCACGACGTTCGACTGTGTCATCATCTGCACGCACCACTCGCGTCCGCGCGAGGTGTGTGGAGGAGGCGTCGCCTAGTCCGGTCTATGGCGCCGCACTGCTAATGCGGTTTGGGTCTTAAAGCCCATCGAGGGTTCAAATCCCTCCGCCTCCGCTCCACCCCGAAGCCCCGTGCCCCTGGCACGGGGCTTCGGCCATTCCGGGGCGCGTACGGGCACGGAGGGCGCGTCGGGGTCCGGAGCCGGGGGCTGGCCGAGATCCGCCCCGGGAGGCTGTTTTCGCAGGTCAGTGGCGGTGTGGCCAATGGATTTCGCGTCACGGCGCAGGTCATGTAATGTTGTTCCCGCAACGCCGACCGGGAAGAAAAAGCCCGGAACGCCAAGCACTCGTAGCTTAACGGATAGAGCATCTGACTACGGATCAGAAGGTTGCAGGTTCGAATCCTGCCGAGTGCACAGCAAGCCGGAGGCCCCCAGGAGAAGTCCTGGGGGCCTCCGGCGTTCGCCCGCTGGGTGCCTCTGGCTAGGGTTTCTGCCTATGGACACCATGGGTGGGGATCTGGCCGAGAGCGCCACGGGACGCGGGACGGCTGTCGAGTTCGTCTACCGGCCGACGGCCGCGGACTTCGAGGAGGCGCTTCGGGCGCGTGCGCGCAGGACATGGGCGGGGCGGGCCCAGGTGTTGATGGGGTTGCTGGCGGTTCCCGCCACCGCGTGCGTCCTCGCGCTGTTCTTCGACACCTCGCCTGCCGTATGGGGCGTCACGGTGGTGCTCTCCCTGATCTTCGCGTCCGTGGGTGTCGTGATGGCGCTGCGCGCCGAGGCGCGGCGGATGTTCAGTGTCGTGGAGCCGTTCGGGCAGTGCCGCATGGTCGCCGACGAGGGCGGCGCGGTCAGTACCGGCGAGCGGATGTCGTTCACCTGCGAGTGGTCGGTGTACCGGGGGTACCTGGAGACCTCACGGCTCTTCGTCCTGTTCGGTGGTGAGCGCTCGGCCGGGGTCGCGGTGTTGCCCAAGCGGGGCGCCGAGGGCCCTGAGGATGTGGAGCGCCTCAGGGCGATCCTCGACCGGAACCTCAAGCGGCTGTAGCGGCCGCCGTCGCTCCCGTCGGCTCCTGCACGACCCGGCGGCGTCGGGCCGGCAGGCCGAAGGTGGGGTTCGCCACGCCCCAGGCCGCGCCCTTGCAGACCAGTTCCTTGTAGAGGGCGGCCGGGCGGCCGGTCAGGGCCGCGCTGACGGACCGGTCGTCGGCGGTGACGTACTGGATCAGGCCTTCCCTGCGGCCCAGGGAGACGCACTGGTTGAAGTAGCGGAGCGGGATGCTCGGGATCTTGGTGCCGGTCAGGCGGGCCGCGATGGCGTCGGCGGCCTGCCAGGCGGTGGGGACGCCGCTGGCGCAGGACATGCGCAGGGGCTTGTCGCCGGGGCCCGCTGCCAGGGCCGCGTCGCCGATGGCGTACACGTCCGGGTGCGAGACCGAGCGCATCGTGGCGTCGACGAGGATCTGGCCGGTGCCGGACGTCTCCAGGGCGGTGGCCTTCGCGACGGGGTGGACCGCGAAGCCCGCGGTCCAGACGGTGACCGCGGCCGGGATGTCCTGGTCGGTGGTCGTGACGTGGGTGGCGGTGACCTCCGTGACCGGGGTGTTCTCGTGCACGGTGATGCCGAGGCCGTCGAAGACCTTTCGCAGGTGGCGGGCACCCTTGGGGGAGAGCCAGTCGCCCAGTCCGCCGCGGGCGGCGAGGGCGACGTCGAGGTCCGGGCGGGCCTCGGCGATCTCCGTCGCCGCCTCCACGCCCGTGAGGCCGCCGCCGACGACGACCACCGCCTCCCCGGGGGCCAGGGCGGCCAGGCGGGCGCGCAGGCGCAGGGCTCCGGGGCGGCCGGCGATGTCGTGGGCGTGCTCGGCGGTGCCGGGGACGCCGTGGGTGTTCCAGCCGCTGCCGAGGGCGTAGACGAGGGTGTCGTACTCCAGGTCCTCCCGCTTCCCGGGGTCGTTCGTGTCGGTGACGGACACCGTCCTGCGGTCGACGTCGACTCCGGTGACCCTCGCGAGCCGCAGGGCGACTCCCGTACCGGCGAACATCCTGCTGAAGGGCCGGGCCTTGAGGTCCTGGCCGACCGCCAGCTGGTGCATCCGGACGCGCTCGGCGAAGTCGGGCCTGTCGTTGACGAGGGTGATGGAGACGTCCTCGCGGTGCAGCCGCCTGGCGAGGCGCCCGGCGGCGCTCGCTCCGGTGTAACCGGCTCCGATGACGATGACGCGGTGCCGACGCTGGTTCTGCTGCATGTCCTGGCTCCTGTCTCACGCGGTTTCGCCCCTTGAACCGGGCAGCCCGCTGTTTCCTGACAGGAGGGTGGCGTGACGCGCGTCACATTCGGTGTCAGAGGGTGTGGAGCAGGGTCTCTCCGTGGTCGGCGGCCGCCCACCGCACGTTCGCGCGTTCCAGCTTGTCGGGGTTGACCTGGCTGCGGACGGCGGTGATGCCGTCGGCGGTCATCTCCAGGAGCAGCACGCCGATGATCCGTTCCCCGGTCACCACCACGACGGCCGGTGCGCCGTTGGCGGTCGAGAGGTGGACCTCCGCGGAGCCGCCCAGGAGATTGCGCAGGGCCTGGTTGGGGTGGAACAGGCTCCGCATGAACGTCGCGACCGCGCGCGCACCCTCGAACGGCTTGGCGCGGGCCGGTACCTTCCCGCCGCCGTCGCCGATCGCGACCACGTCCGCGGCGAGCAGTTCGACGAGCGGTTCGGTCCGGCCGCTGGTGGCGGCCGTGAGGAACTCCTCGGCGATCCGCCGGGCGGCGGCCTCGTCGATCTCGGCGCGGGTCCGGCCCTCCGCGACGTGCTTCCTGGCGCGGTGGGAGATCTGCTGGCACGCGGACTCGGTGATGTCGAGGATCTCCGCGATCTTGCGGTGCGGGTAGGTGAAGGCCTCCCGCAGTACGTACACCACCCGTTCATTGGGCGACAGCCGCTCCATGAGGGTGAGGACCGCGTACGAGACGGATTCGCGCTGCTCGACGGTGTCGGCGGGGCCGAGCATCGGGTCCCCGGCGAGCAGCGGCTCGGGCAGCCACTGGCCCACGTACGTCTCGCGCCGGGCGCGCGCCGAGGTGAGCTGGTTGAGGCAGAGGTTGGTGAGCACCTTCGTCAGCCAGGCCTCGGGGACCTCGATGCGGTCGACGTCGGCGGCCTGCCAGCGCAGGAAGGTGTCCTGCACGGCGTCCTCGGCGTCGCTCGCGGAGCCGAGCAGCCGGTAGGCGATGGCCTCCAGGCGGGGCATGGAGGCCTTGAACCGGTCCACCTGGTCCTGGGTCAGCGCCATGGCCCGGATCCTAGCTGGCGGCGACGCCGTAGCATCGCCGGGCCGGTGCGGCCGGCGGTGTCAGGCCCTAGGGGAGCGGAGTCCGGGTGTCCGGTGGTGGGTGGCGGTGTGATGGGGTGCGGTGGCCGGGGGAGGCTCCTGAGCTGGGGTGGCGGCGGGGGCGTGAGCGGCGGGTGAGCGTGCTCGCGTACGGGGGCGGGCTCGGGTTCCGGGCTGTCGGGGAGCGGCGGTGTGCGGGGGCCCGGGGGAACGAGTGCCCGCTGGGGGCCGTGGTGGCCGGGCGGAGCACCGGGGGGCGGTGCGCCGAGTGTGCGCGGCTGGACCGGGCGCATTCGGTGGCGGCCGACACGATGCCGGACGACCCGCGGACGTACCGCGTCTATCTCGCCTGGTTCGGTCCCGGCCTGGTCAAGGTCGGGATCACCGGGGAGGAGCGGGGTGCCGCCCGGCTGCGGGAGCAGGGGGCCGTCGCGTTCAGCTGGCTGGGGCGCGGGCCGCTGATGGCCGCCCGGCGGACCGAAGAGGTGCTGCGGGCCGCCCTCGGGGTGCCGGACCGGATTCCGTACGCCCGGAAGCGGGCCGTGCGGGGGCAGTTGCCGGGGGCGGAGGAGAGGGCCGGGGCGGTGGCGGAGCTGTACGCGCGCGCCTTCGGGCTCCAAGGGCGTGACTGGCCCGAGTCGTTGGAGCCATTGCCGCTGGAAGTCGTCGACCAGGTCGAGGTGTTCGGGATCGGGCGAGGGGACGGTCCTCTTCGGGCCGTGCGGGAGCTCGTCGACGGAGGTGTCGTCGCCGGGCGGCTCGTCGCTGCCGCCGGGCCTGATCTCCACCTCGCGGTGGGCGGGGGTGACGCCGTCGTCGTCCTCGACACTCGGCTGCTCACCGGGTGGGAGCTTTCCGGTGTCCCCGATGCGGCCGCGATCGTCAGTGTTCCCCTTGTCGACATCGGGGGCGGCGGTGTGCAGGGTGGGTTGTTCTGAACGACGGTGAGGGAGCCTGTGCGTGGATGACGGTAGCGGGGACGTGGTGCGGTTCCGGGAGCGGCTCGGGCTGCCCGGGATCATCGATGTGCACACCCACTTCATGCCCGAACAGGTTCTGCGCAAGGTGTGGGCCTACTTCGACGCCGTCGGGCCGCTGACGGGGCTGGAGTGGCCGATCGCCTACCGGTACGAGGAGGAGCGGCGGCTCGCCGTGCTGCGGTCGTTCGGGGTGCTCCGGTTCACCGCGATGCTCTATCCGCACAAGCCCGGCATGGCCCGCTGGCTGAACGACTGGGCCGCCGGCTTCGCCGCCCGGACGCCCGACTGCCTGCACACCGCGACCCTCTTCCCGGAGGACGGCGTCGAGGTGTACGTGAAGGAGGCCGTCGAGGCGGGGGCCCGGGTGTTCAAGTCGCACCTCCAGGTCGGTGCGTACGACGCCAACGACCCGTTGCTGGAACCCGTTTGGGGGCTGCTCGCCGAGGCCGGGACTCCGGTGGTGATGCACTGCGGGTCCGGGCCCGCCCCGGGTGCGTACACCGGGCCCGAGCCGGTCGGGCGGCTGCTCGCGCGCCATCCGCGGCTGCGGCTGATCGTCGCGCACATGGGGATGCCGGAGTACCGGGAGTTCCTCGCGCTGGCGGAGCGCCACCCCGAGGTGCGGCTCGATACGACCATGGCGTTCACCGACTTCGGTGAAGGGCTGAGCCCCTTTCCGGCGGCGGAGCGGGGGCGGCTCGCCGACCTCGGTGACCGCATCCTGCTGGGGACCGACTTCCCGAACATCCCGTACCCGTACGTCCATCAGCTGGACGCGCTGGAGCGGCTCGGGCTGGGCGACGAGTGGTTGCGGGCGGTCTGTCACGGGAACGCCGCCGCCCTGTTCCCGTGACAGGGCTCCCGTGACAGCCTCCACCGTTTTCTCAGGGAAATCACAGAGACGGGTCAGGGTTCTCTCACCGGCGCCTCACAGAGTGGGCCCATGACGACGACGACCTCGCCCCAGGGGCGTACCGAACTGCTCCGGCCGGACCGTACCCCCGTGCGGGTCCTGGTCGTGGACGACGAAGCTCCGCTCACCGAGCTGCTCTCGATGGCCCTGCGGTACGAGGGGTGGGAGGTGCGCAGCGCCGGGGACGGGGCCGCCGCCGTCCGGGCCGCCCGCGACTTCCGTCCGGACGCGGTGATCCTGGACGTGATGCTCCCCGACATGGACGGGCTCTCCGTGCTGGGCCGGCTGCGCCGCGAGTACGCCGATGTGCCGGTGCTCTTCCTGACCGCCAGGGACGCCGTCGAGGACCGGATCGCCGGGCTCACGGCGGGCGGTGACGACTATGTGACCAAACCCTTCAGCCTGGAGGAGGTCGTGGCCCGGCTGCGCGGGCTCATCCGCCGCTCGGGCTCGGCGCTCGCCGCCGGGCGGAGCGAGTCGACGCTCGTCGTCGGGGACCTGGTGCTCGACGAGGACAGCCACGAGGTGAGCCGGGGCGGGGACGCGATCCACGTCACGGCCACCGAGTTCGAGCTGCTGCGCTTCCTGATGCGCAACCCGCGCCGGGTGCTCAGCAAGGCGCAGATCCTGGACCGGGTCTGGAACTACGACTTCGGCGGCCAGGCCAACGTGGTCGAGCTCTACATCTCCTACCTCCGCAAGAAGATCGACGCCGGGCGGACGCCGATGATCCACACCCGGCGCGGGGCGGGGTATCTGATCAAGCCAGGTGAGTAGCGGGCGCGTGGGCGGGGGAGCGCTGCGGCGGCGCTGGACGCTGCGGACCCGGCTCGTCGTCTCCGCCGTCTCCCTGATCGCCGTCGTCGCGGCCGTCATCGGGTCCGTCACCGCCATCGCCTTCCACAGCTACCTGTACGGCAAGCTCGACGACCAGCTGCACTCTGTCGCCGAGCGGGCCCAACGGCCGCCCGGGCCGGGGCCGGCACCCCAGGCCATGCGGGACGCCGGTCGGCTCGGGTTCATCGGCGGGGGCGGGCAGCCGCTCGGCACGTTCGGGGCCCTCGTCGACGACGGGGGCGTCACCGCGTCGAAGGTCGTCCAGGACAGCGGGCTGCGGTCCCAGGAGAGCGCGCAGCCGTTGAGCGAGGAGCAGGCCCGGGTGCTGGAGGACCGTGCTCCGGAGGTCGGTGAGAACGCCCGGAGCGTCGATCTGCCGGGGCTCGGCGGGTACCGCGTGGAGGCCGCGACCACCGCCGAGGGCCACACCGTCCTCGTCGGGATTCCCACCGCCGAGGTGAGCGGCGCGCTCACCACCCTGATCGTCGTCGAGGTCTGCGTCACCGCCGCCGGGCTGATCGCCGCCTCCGTCGCGGGCACCATCCTCGTCGGGGTCGCCCTGCGGCCGTTGCGCCGGGTCGCCGCGACCGCCACCCGGGTCTCCGAACTTCCCCTGCACAGCGGCGAGGTGGCCCTCGTCGAGCGGGTTCCGGATGCCGAGGCCGACCCGCGCACCGAGGTCGGGCAGGTGGGCGCGGCACTCAACCGGATGCTGGGGCACGTCGGTTCGGCACTGGCGGTCCGGCAGGAGAGCGAGACGCGGGTACGGCAGTTCGTCGCCGACGCCAGTCATGAGCTGCGCACCCCGCTGGCCTCGATCCGCGGGTATGCCGAGCTGACCCGCCGTGCCACCCGCAGGGAGGCCCCGGACACCGACCCCGTCACCCGGCACGCGCTGGGGCGGATCGAGTCGGAGGCGGACCGGATGACGGGGCTGGTGGAGGATCTGCTGCTGCTCGCCCGGCTCGATGCCGGACGTCCGCTCTCGTACGGGAGCACTGATCTGCTGCCGTTGGTCGTGGACGCGGTCAGCGACGCCCGGGTGGCGGACCGGCGAGGGGCCGGCCCGGGCGCCCGGCACCGCTGGCGGCTGGAGCTGCCCGACGAGCCCGTGACCGTACGCGCCGATCCCGCCCGGCTCCAGCAGGTCCTGGTCAACCTGCTGGCCAACGCCCGCACCCACACCCCGCCGGGGACCACGGTGACCGTGTCCGTCGGGCGGCCCGCCCGCGCCGGTGAGCCGGTCTGCCTGGAGGTGCGTGACGACGGGCCCGGGATTCCGGACGCCCTGCTGCCGCACGTCTTCGAGCGGTTCGCCCGTGGGGACGCCTCCCGCTCGCGCGGAGCCGGTCCCGCCGTCGGCACCGGGTCCACCGGGCTCGGCCTCGCCATCGTGCAGGCCGTCGTCTCCGCGCACGGCGGACGCGTACGGGTGGACTCCGTGCCGGGCCGTACGGTGTTCGCGGTCGAGCTGCCCGCCGACCGGGCGTGCGGTCGGCCCGAGAACTCACAGCGCGGGGACAGGCCCAGCACACCGGTGTGACAGCGCGGTTGGCGAACGTCGGAGCATGACAACCGACAGCCTCCGGAGCGGGCCCCTCGCAGACGGCAGCCGAGAGCGGGGCGGAGGCCTGCCGCTGCGGGAGCACCTGCCCGCCGGCCCGGACCCCGCCGCCTGCGGCGTTCCCGTGCTCGACGTCGCGGTCCCCGTCTTCAACGAGGAGGAGGACCTGCGTCCCTGCGTCCTGCGCCTCCACGAGCATCTCTCCCGCACCTTTCCGTATGCCTTCCGCATCACCGTCGCCGACAACGCGAGCACCGATTCCACCCCCGCCGTCGCGGCCGCGCTGGCGTCGGAGCTGCGCGGGGTGCGGTACGTACGGCTGGAGGAGAAGGGGCGCGGGCGGGCTCTGCGTACGGTGTGGTCGGGCTCCGACGCCCCGGTCCTCGCGTACATGGACGTCGACCTCTCCACCGACCTCAACGCCCTCCTCCCGCTGGTCGCCCCGCTGATCTCCGGCCACTCCGACCTGGCCATCGGCTCGCGGCTGAGCCGGAGTTCGCGGGTGGTGCGGGGGCCGAGGCGGGAGTTCGTCTCGCGCGCGTACAACCTGATCCTGCGCTCCTCGCTGGCCGCCGGGTTCAGCGACGCCCAGTGCGGGTTCAAGGCGATCCGGCGAGAGGTGGCAGAGCGGCTGCTGCCGATGGTGGAGGACAGCGGCTGGTTCTTCGACACCGAGCTGCTGGTCCTCGCCGAGCGGGCCGGGCTGCGCATCCACGAGGTGCCCGTCGACTGGGTCGACGACCCCGACTCGACCGTCCGCATCGTGCGGACGGCCGTCGAGGACCTGAAGGGCGTGTGGCGGGTGGGGCGGGCGCTGGCCGTCGGCGCGCTTCCCCTGGACCGGCTGGCCCGGCCCTTCGGGGACGACCCGCGCGACCGGGCGCTGGCCGGTGTGCCGTGTGGACTGGCCCGCCAGCTGGTCGGGTTCTGTGTCGTGGGGGTGCTGTCCACCCTCTTCTACCTGCTCCTGTACTCCCTCCTGCGGCTCGGGATCGGGCCGCAGGCCGCCAACGGCGGTGCGCTGCTCGTCTCCGCCGTCGCCAACACCGCCGCCAACCGCCGGCTCACCTTCGGCGTACGCGGCCGGGCCGGGGCCGTCCGCCACCAGGCTCAGGGGCTCGTCGTCTTCGCCATCGGCCTCGTGCTGACCAGCGGTTCGCTCGCGGCGCTGGGCGCGGCCTCCGGATCGCCCTCCCACGGTACGGAGCTGGCCGTTCTGATCACCGCCAACCTCGCGGCCACCGTGCTGCGCTTCCTGCTCCTGCGCGCCTGGGTCTTCCCGGCCCGCGCCTGCCATGACCCCGAGGATGTCCGATGACCACGACCGCCGCCCCGCGCCCGGCACCCACGGCCCAAGGCCCCCGCTGGGCTCGGCCCGCGCTGTACGGGCTGCTGCTGGCCGTCGGCCTCGCCTACCTCCACAACCTCAGCGCCTCCGGTTACGCCAACTCCTTCTACTCAGCCGCCGTCCAGGCGGGCAGCCAGAGCTGGAAGGCCTTCTTCTTCGGCTCGCTGGACTCCGCGAGCGCCATCACCGTCGACAAGCCGCCCGCCGCGCTCTGGCCGATGGCCCTGTCGGTACGGCTGTTCGGGCTCAGCTCCTGGGCGATCCTGGCCCCTCAGGTCCTGATGGGCGTGGCCACGGCGGCCGTACTCAACACCGCCGTACGCCGTCGGTTCGGGGCGGTCGCCGGGCTGATCGCGGTGGGCGTGTTCGCGCTGACGCCGGTCGCCGCGCTGATGTTCCGCTTCAACAACCCGGACGCGCTGCTCGCCCTGCTGATGACCGTCACCGTGTGGTGCGTGCTGCGGGCGCTGGAGGAGGGGCGGACGGCGTGGCTGCTGTGGGCGGGTGCGACGGTCGGTCTCGCGTTCCTGACGAAGACCCTCCAGGCGTTCTTGATCCTGCCGCCGCTGGCCGTGCTGTACGCGGTGTGCGCCCCCGTCTCCGTACGGAAGCGGCTGGGTCAACTCGCCCTGTCGGCCATGGTGATGGTGGTCTGCGGCGGGTGGTGGGTCGCGCTCGTCGAGCTGCTGCCCGCCTCCTCGCGGCCGTACGTCGGCGGCTCGCAGAACAACTCGTTCCTGGAGCTGAGCTTCGGCTACAACGGGCTCGGCCGGCTCAACGGCGAGGAGACCGGAAGCGTCGGGGGCGGCGGCCGCGGGGGCGGTGGCGGTCGCTGGGGCGAGACCGGGATCGGGCGGATGTTCAACGCCGAGGTCGGGGGGCAGATCGCCTGGCTGCTGCCCGCCGCGCTGATCCTGCTGGTGGCCGGTCTGTGGCTGACCCGGAAGGCCGCCCGGACCGATGCCGCGCGGGCCTCCTTCCTCGCCTGGGGCGGGTCGCTGGTCATGACGGCCGCGGTGTTCAGCTTCATGGCGGGGATCTTCCACCAGTACTACACGGTGGCGCTGGCTCCCTACCTCGCGGCGCTCGTCGCCATGGGGGTCACGGTGCTGTGGGAGGAGCGGGGCGCCCGCTGGCCGAGGGCGGTGCTGGCGGGGGCGGTGGCCGTCACGGTGGTCTGGGCGTACGTCCTGCTGGACCGGACCCCCAACTACCTGCCGTGGCTGCGGTGGGCGGTGCTCGCGGGCGGGTTCGTGGGCGCGCTCGGGCTGCTGGTCGCGGGGCGGTCCGGCGGGCGGGGCCTGGCCCTCGCCGTGGTCGGGCTGAGCTTCGCGGCGTCGCTTGCGGGCCCGGCCGCGTACACCGTCAGCACCCTGAGCACCGGCCACCAGGGGTCCATCGTGACCGCCGGGCCGTCGGGCGGCATGGGCGGGCCCGGGAGGCCTGGGGGGCCCGGGGGAGACGGCCGGGGCGGGCCGGGGGGCGGCGATGGCGGCCGTGGGCAGCGTGCCGGAACGCAACCTCCGGGCGGCCAGAGGCAGTTCCCCGGGCAGGCTGACCGGCAGGGCCGGGATCAGGGCATGCGGGCCCCGGGCGGCGGAGGAGGCGGCGGCATGGGCGGGCTGCTCAACGGCGCCTCCGTCAGCGCCGAGGCCGGGGCGCTCCTGGCGAAGGGGGCGGGCGACTACACCTGGGCCGCCGCGGCCATCGGCGCGCAGAACGCCGCCAGCTACCAACTGGCCACCGGGGAACCGGTGATGGCGATCGGCGGCTTCAACGGGAGCGACCCGTCACCGACGCTTGACCGGTTCAAGAAGTACGTGGAGGAAGGGCAGATCCACTACTTCGTCCAGGGCGGCGGTATGGGCGGCGGAACGGGTAGGGACGGTGGGGCCTCGTCCCTGATCTCCTCCTGGGTGACGGAGAACTTCACCGAGGTCACCGTCGGCAGCGCCACCTTCTACGACCTGACGCGGCCGCTCGGTTGACGGCGGGGCGTACGCGGTCGGGCTCAGAACCCAGCCGCGTACGTCCAGAAGTCCCGCATCACCCCGGGTGCGGTGGGTCCGCTCATCTCCATCTGGGAGAGCAGGACGGCGACCGTGCCCGTGGCGGGGATGACGTGGGCCGTGGTTCCGGTGCCGCCGACCCAGCCGTAGCGGCCCAGGACGTTCCACGGGGCCGTGATCTCGACGTCCACCGCGCCGCCGAACCCCCAGCCCTGGCCCTCCGTGAACAGTCCGCTCGCGGCGCGCTGCTCCGGGGTCAGGTGGTCGGTGAGCATCTGGCGGACCGACTCGGCGGTCAGCACCCGGCGGCCGTCGTCCGCCAGGCCCCCGGCGAGCAGCATCCGGCCGAAGGCGCACCAGTCGTCGGCGGTCGAGACGAGGCCCCCGGCGCCGGACGGGAAGGCGGGCGGGCCGCTCCACTGCCCGTCGGGGCCGTCCACCAGCTCGGGCGCGCCCGGCTTCCCGTCCGGCCCCGCCGCCCCGGCCCGGTAATAGCTGGTGAACCGGTCCAGCGCGGCGGGCTCCACGGCGAACCCGGTGTCCGTCATCCCGAGGGGGCCGAAGAGCCGCTCCGCCAGGTAGGCGGGCAGCGGGCGGTCGGCGACCCGGGCGATGAGGACCCCGAGGATGTCGGCGCACGTGTTGTAGAGCCAGCCGTCGCCCGGCTGGTGGAGCAGCGGGATACGGGACAGCGCGGTCATCCAGGCGTCCGGCGCGGGTACGGCCTGCGGCTGCGGAGGGCCCTGTTTCAGCTCGGCGAACAGCGGGGCGACGGCCGGGAGCGAGAAGTCGGACGGGAAGCCGTACCCGGCGCGGAAGGTCAGCAGGTCCAGGAGGGTGATCGGACGGACCGCCGACACCACGTCGTCGACCGGGCTCCGCGGGGTCCGCACGACCAGCGGCGAGGACAGCTCGGGCAGCCACGCCGCGACCGGGTCCGCGGGGGCGATCAGGCCGTCCTCGACGAGCGTCATGGCGGCAGCCGCCACGATCGGCTTGGTGATCGAGGCGATGCGGAAGAGCGAGTCCCGCCGTATCGGCGCGGAACCGGCGAGGCCCGCCGTACCGGCTGCCACGACCTCGACCCGGTCGCCCCGGGCGACCAGGGCCACCGCGCCCGGCATCGCTCCCTCGGCGATGTGGGCGTCGAGAAGTGCCCGCAGATCGCGCGGTTTGTTCGAGGGGTTCATGACCGGTTGTCCTCCGGGTGCGGTGCGGTGCGGCATGGTCCTGTGGGCTCTGTGGGCTCTGTGGGCTCTGTGGGCTCTGTGGGCTCTGTGGGCTGTCGGGCAGGTGGGCAGGTGGGGACTCGGCGGTCCTCAGGAACTCATCGCTCCGTCCTCCGCAGCACCAGGTCCGCCACCACCGGCCGGTGGTCCGAGGCCTCGCTCTCCGGCACCCACGCACGCCGCACCTGGGCAGCCCTCGACACCGCCACGTAGTCGATCCGCTTGACCGGGTCCCGCGCGGGGAAGGTCGGCGCGCCCGGGTCGGCGTCCGTCAGCTCCCTCCACAGCGGGGCCAGCTCCGGGGCGCCCGGCTCCGCGTTGAGGTCGCCGAGGAGGATGCGCGGGCCCCGGTCCTCGGCCATGATCCGCCGGGTGTCGGCGACCTGGGCGACGCGTACGGCGGGGTCCGGGCGGTGGTCGAGGTGGGTCGCGTACACGTGGACGGGCAGGCCCCGCACCCGCACGACGACCTCGCCGAACCCCGGGGCCGGGGCCGGGACCGGGTTCGGGTCCTGGGTCGAGAGGCGGGTGATCTCGTGGTTCTCGGCGGCCAGGATGCGGTGCCGGGAGAGGATCGCCACCCCGTACTCCGCGCGCGGGCCGCCCGGCTCGGCCGGGTCAAGGCTGTAGATCGGCGCGAAGGACACGTACATGTTCAGCCGCCGGGCCAGCTCGCCCGCGAGGTCACGCCACTGGCTGCGTGCGCCCCAGTGCCGATCGACCTCCTGAAGTCCGATCACATCCGCGTCCAGCGACCGAAGTTCGGCCACCTGGCCGTCCAGGTCGAAGACGTGTTCCATGGTCGCCCCGGCGTGGATGTTGTACGTGGCGACGCGCAGCGGCACGGCGTCGGGGACGGTCTCGGATGCGGCGGCCGGTGTCTGCGTGAGTGTCGTGCCCAACAGTGCTGCCGCCGCCAGGAGTTGCATCGTACGGCGACGGGGGCGGGATGACATGGCTCTCCAACCGGCCGGAAAATCGCGCACTTTGTCAGGTCTGAGTCGGAAACCGTAACCGCTCGGCCGCCCCGGGACCCACCGGCGCGGCGGTGTGGCGGCGCGAAGATTTGACTTGTACGCCGTATAAGGACTGCTCTACGGTGTACACCGACCACGTCCTATACACCGTATAGCCGCAGAGCCGTGGGGCCGTAGCCCCCCGGAGCTCAAGGAGCCCGCATGACGACGCCCGCCGCCGCACAGCGGCACGACCTCGCCCCCCAGGGGCACCCGCAGCGCTGGCTGATCCTCGGCGTCATCTGCCTGGCCCAGCTCACCGTGCTGCTCGACAACACCGTCCTCAACGTCGCGATCCCCTCCCTCACCACGGAACTCGACGCCTCCACCGCCGATGTGCAGTGGATGATCAACGCCTACTCGCTCGTCCAGTCCGGGCTGCTGCTCACGGCGGGCAGCTCCGCGGACCGCTACGGGCGCAAGAGGATGCTGATCGTGGGCCTCGCCCTGTTCGGCGTCGGGTCGCTGGTGGCGGGGCTCGCACAGTCCTCGGGTCAGCTCATCGCGGCCCGCGCCGGGATGGGCGTCGGCGGTGCGCTGCTGCTCACCACCACGCTCGCCGTCGTGGTGCAGATCTTCGACGACACCGAGCGGGTCAAGGCGATCGGGATCTGGTCGACGGTGAACTCCCTCGGCTTCGCGGCGGGTCCGCTGTTCGGCGGGTTCGTCCTCGACCACTTCTGGTGGGGCGCGATCTTCCTCATCAATATTCCGGTCGCCCTGATCGCTCTGGCCGCCGTCGTCCGGCTCGTACCGGAATGGAGGAACGCCCGGGGGGAGCGGCCCGACCTGCTGGGCGCGCTGCTCTCCACGATCGGTATGACCGCGGTCGTGTTCGCGATCATCTCCGGTCCGGAGCACGGCTGGGCGTCCGGCCGGGTGCTGCTGACGGCGTTCCTCGGGGTCGCGGTGCTCGCCGGGTTCGTGCTGTGGGAGCTGCGCATCCCGCACCCGATGCTCGATATGCACTTCTTCCGGAACCAGAAGTTCATCGGCGCGGTGGCGGGGGCGATCCTGGTCGCCTTCGGGATGGGAGGTTCGCTCTTCCTGCTCACCCAGCACCTCCAGTTCGTGCTCGGCTACGGGCCGTTGGAGGCCGGTCTGCGGACCGCCCCGATGGCGCTCACCGTGGTCGCCCTCAATCTGACGGGGCTGGGCGCCCGCCTGGTCGGCAGGCTGGGCACGCCCACCGTCATCGCGGCGGGGATGACCTCCCTGGCGGCCGGCCTCGCGGCCGTCGCGGTGCTCGGGCGCGGCGGATACGGCGGGATGCTGCTCGGGCTGGTCGTGATGGGGGCGGGGATCGCGCTGGCGATGCCCGCGATGGCCAACGCCATCATGAGCGCCATTCCGCCGGAGAAGGCCGGGGTCGGCGCGGGGGTCAACGGCACGCTCGCGGAGTTCGGCAACGGGCTCGGGGTCGCGGTGCTCGGCGCGGTGATGAACGCCCGGTTCGCCGCCCTCGTACCGGCCGCCGTCGGCGCGGCCTCACTGCCCGCCGCCCTGGCGTCCGCCGACGGCCCGGGCGAGCGCGAGCTGATCAAGGACGCCTTCGCCTCGGGCCTGGAGGTGAGCCAGCTGGCCGGTGCGGTCGCGGTGCTGGCGGGCGGCCTGCTCGCCGCGCTGTTGCTGCGCCGGGCCGCGCGGGCGGAGGCGGCGGCGGCGAAGACGGATGCGGTGGAGGCGGTTGACCAGGTGGAAAAGGCCGGGGACCGGGCAGGATCGACGGGACCGGCGGCATAGCATCGGACGGGACGCGCGTACCGGACCGTGAGCATCCGGTGCGCCGTCCCTCCGGCAGGCCCGCGCAAGACGAGGAGAGTGCGCCATGGTGTCCGCGTCCGACGGTGTGAAGAATCCCGCGCGGACCAGCGTCTGGCTGGACCGGCGGACGCCCTCGCGCTCCCGCAGGTCCGAGTCGCCGGCCGGCCTGGACCGCAACCGGATCACCGAGGCGTCGGTACGGCTGCTGGACGCCGAGGGCCTCGCCAGGTTCTCGATGCGCCGGCTCGCCGCCGAGCTGGACGTCACCGCGATGTCCCTCTACTGGTACGTCGACACCAAGGACGACCTCCTGGAGCTGGCGCTGGACTCGGTGTACGCCGAGATCACCCCGCCCACGGAGGACGCCGACTGGCGGGTGCGGCTGCGGGAGTTCGCCCGCAGCTACCGCGAACTGCTCGTCCGCCACATCTGGATCTCCCCGCTGGCCGGGACCTTCCTCAACATCGGCCCGAACTCGATGCTGTGCTCGTACGCCGTCCAGGACATCATCCGGGCCACCGGCCTCCCGCTGGAGAGGCAGACGGGCGCGCTCTCGGCGGTCTTCCAGTTCGTGTACGGGTTCGGCACCGTCGAGGGCCACTTCAAGGCGCGGTGCGACGCGACCGGGATGACGCAGGACCAGTACCACCAGCAGGCGATGGGCACGATCCGGTCGCTGCCCCACCTGCGGCAGATCGTCGAGGCGTCCGACGCCCTGATGGCGGCCCGGGGCGGGGACACCGTCGAGGAGATGCGCGAGCGGGACTTCGTCTTCGCGCTGGACCTGCTGATCGCGGGCATCGAGGCGATGCGCGACCGGGCCTCCGCCGCGCCGGGGGAGGCCGCTCAGTAGCCGCGCCCCACGTCCACCGCCGACGCCGGGCGGCGGCCCGCCGCCACGGCCTGCCAGCACGCGGCGAAGTCCACGGCCACGTCCTCGTCGGCGGTGATCCCCGCGGAGTGCGAGGTGATCACCGTACGGGGCAGCCGCCAGACCGGGTCGCCGGGTGCGGCCGGTTCCTCGGGCAGCACGTCCAGCACGGCCCCCCGTACCCCGCCGCCCCGCAGCGCCTCCTCCAGCGCCCCCAGGTCCACCGTCGCGCCCCGCCCCACGCCGACGAACGTCGCACCCCGCACCGCGCCGAACCGGTAGGCCCCGAAGAAGCCCTCCGTCGCCTCGGTCAACGGGAGCGTGGAGACCACCCACCGCGCCGCGCCCAGCGCCTCCCGGTCCGCGTCGGCCCCGATCACCCGGTCGAAGCCCGCCGCGGGCCGCGGCGTGCGGGCGACGCCCACCGTGTGCACTCCGCAGGCCTGCAACAGCCGTCCGACGGCCGTACCGATCCGGCCGGTGCCGTAGATCAGCGCGGTCTGCCCGGCGGCGAGCTCCGAGGGGAGCCGCTGCCACTGCGCGCGGGCGTGCTGGGCGGTGAACTCCGGTACGGACTGGCACTCGGCGAGCACCCAGGCCAGGACGTACTGGGCGATCCGCTCGCCCATCCGGCCCACGGTCCGGGTCAGCAGTGCCCCGGCGGGCCAGTGCCCCGCCGAAAGGAGGGAGTCCGTACCGGCGTTGACGCTGTGGAACCACAGCAGCCGCTCCGTCCGCAGCGCCTCGGGCAGTGCGTCCCCCACGCACAGCAGCGGGGCGCCGGGCGGTGGCGGTACGTCGGTCAGGGGCTCCGCGCTCCGGCCGGTGATCCGCTCCAACTCCCCTACCAGGGAGGCGTTCAGGGCGGGCGCGACCAGGAGGCGCGCACGCGCGAGGGCCCGGTGGGCGTCCCCCGTCACCGGGAACCCGTCCGCCCGGGCAGCGTCTCGCCCCGCACCGTCTGGATGTCCGGCCGGGCGTCGGCCAGCGGGCCCCGGGCGGACCCGGCCCGGACGACGCCCCGGACCGTGGCGCCGGGCGGCAGCGCGGCCTCGACGCGGGTGACGCCCTCGCCGGCGATCTCCACCGGCGGCGCGAGCGGGCGGAACCCGGCCGCGTCGGCCGCGGCGGTCACGGCCCCCGGGACCAACTCGCCGAAGGCGGACTCACCGGTCGGGCCGGACGTCCCGGTGGCCGGTGCATCGCCCTGGACGCCGGTCACCGACCATCACGCCCTACGGCGGGGACCGCTGCCTCCGCCCCGACGAGGGTGTCCGCGGTGACCGGCTCCTCGTCCGCCGTGTTCGTCTTCAGGGCGACCTCCTTGATGAAGATCGTCACGATGAAGGCGACGAGCGCGCACGGGGCGGCGTACAGGAAGACGTCGCCGACGCCGTGGCCGTACGCGGCCTCCATGACCAGGCGGAGCGGCTCGGGCAGCTTGTCCAGGTCGGGGATGCCCCCGCCGCCCGTACCGCCGTGGCCGAACGCCGCACCCTCGGGGCCGAGTTCGGCCAGGCCGTCCTTGACGTAGTGGGTGACCCGGTTGCCGAGGACCGCGCCGAGCGCCGAGACGCCGATCGCGCCGCCGAGGGAGCGGAAGAAGGTGACCACCGAACTCGCGGAGCCGAGGTCCTCGGGGGCGACCTGGTTCTGTGTGGCGAGGACCAGGTTCTGCATCATCATGCCGATGCCGAGACCCATGACGAACATGTAGACGGCGACCTGCCAGTAGGCGGTGTCGTACCGGATCGTGCCGAGCATCCCGAGCCCCGCCGTGACCAGGAAGCCACCGCTGACCAGCCAGGCCTTCCAGCGGCCCGTCTTGGTGATGACCTGGCCGGAGATCGTCGACGAGAGGAAGAGGCCCGCGATCATCGGGATCGTCATGACACCGGACATCGTCGGCGACTTGCCGCGCGCCAGCTGGAAGTACTGGCTGAAGAAGACCGTGCCCGCGAACATCGCGATGCCGACGAACAGCGAGGCGACCGAGGCCAGGGTGATGGTGCGGTTGCGGAACAGGCGCAGCGGAATGATCGGCTCACTGGCCCGCGACTCGATGAGCACGAAGATCAGGCCGAGCAGCACCGAGCCCGCGACCATCACGTACGTCTGCCAGGACAGCCAGTCGTACTTGTCGCCCGCGAAGGTCACCCAGACCAGCAGCAGTGAGACGGCGGCGCTGATGAAGAACGCGCCCGACCAGTCGACCTTGACCTCGCGCTTGACGACCGGGAGCTTCAGGGTCTTCTGGAGCACGATCAGGGCGATGATCGCGAACGGCACGCCCACGTAGAAGCACCAGCGCCAGCCCATCCAGCTGGTGTCGGTGATGACACCGCCGAGCAGCGGGCCGCCGACGGTGGCGACGGCGAACACCGCGCCCAGGTAGCCGCTGTAGCGGCCGCGCTCGCGCGGGGCGATCATCGCGGCCATCACGATCTG
The DNA here is from genome assembly GCF_031760065.1 of Streptomyces durocortorensis. Lineage (NCBI taxonomy): Bacteria > Bacillati > Actinomycetota > Actinomycetes > Kitasatosporales > Streptomycetaceae > Streptomyces > Streptomyces sp. C11-1. The sequence continues at coordinate 3,524,000 of NZ_CP134500.1, read as the reverse complement.
CGCGAGGGCGGAGAGACCGCCGACGCCGATGCCCTGGATGACCCGGCAGGCGATGAGCATGCCACTGCTGGTCGAGAGCCCGGCGACGACCGAGCCCAGCACGTAGATGATCAGGGCTATCTGGACCAGCAGCTTCTTGCTGAAGAGGTCCGAGAGCTTGCCCCAGAGCGGGGTGGTGGCGGTCATGGCCAGCAGTGAGGCCGTGACGACCCAGGTGTAGGCGCTCTGGCCGCCGCCGAGGTCGGAGATGATCTCCGGCAGGGCGTTGGAGACGACCGTCGACGACAGGATCGCGACGAACATGCCGAGCAGCAGCCCGGTCAGCGCTTCCATGATCTGCCGGTGCGTCATCGGCGTGCCGTCGGGGGCGCCGGAGCCGCTGTGACCTCCGCGGCCGCCATGGCCTCCGTGCTTGGCGTGGCCGCCCCGCACACCGGTCGGTGTGGTCGTAGCCATTGAGTTCCTTATCCGTGCGTATTCGCTTCTGTTACACAGGTGTACGGGTGTGAGTGCCGGTACGGGTGCGGCACCCTCCGGTGTGGCTTCCGGGGGCGCAGCCGTCCGACCCGCGGCAGGCGAAGCTGTCGCGCAGCCGGGACAGCAGCGCGTTCAGCTGTCCGACGTCGTCGTCGGACCAGTCCGCGAGGTTCCGGGCGAACATCTCGGTGACCCGCCCGCTCAGCTCGTCGAGCTGAGCGCGCCCGTCGGGGGTCAGCCGCAGGATGCGGGACCGCTTGTCCGCCGGGTCCGGGGACCGTTCGATCCAGCCGTGCTCGGCCACATGGGCCACATGGCGGCTGGTCACCGACATGTCCACGGCCAGCAGCTCGGCGAGCCTGCTGATCCGCATCTCGCCGTGCCGGTCCAGGAGCGTCAGTACGGCGGCCGAACCGCCGGGACACTCGGGGGGCAGCGCGCGGGTGAGCCCCCGTTTGACGGCCCCGACGGCGCTGAGCTGCCGGGCCAGTTCCTCGTAACTACTCCGTGCGGCCACTGGAACCCCCAACGCGTCGGCGCATAGGTGGTTGACGCATATGTTGTTGCTTAGGGCAACCATAGAAGCCGTTGGTTGCTACAGGCAAACGAAAATGGGCTTGCAGGAGTAAAGGAACGCAAAAGCCTCCGTAGGCTGCGGGTCAAGGCCCGGCGGGGCCCTGCTGGACGGCCCCGGAGCGGCCCCGGGGGTTGGGCCGGAGGCCCGGGTTCGCTAGGGTCCTGCCCCATGGCACACAACCCCCACGCCCCCCAGCCGGGCCCCGAGGGCAACCACGACCCGGCGGGCAGCACGCAGATGTTCCGCGCTTTTGTCGACGAGGGGGAGCCGCAGCAGCGGCAGCGGCCCGCGGCGACCTCGGCCGGGCCGAGAGCCGGGGTGATCGCGGCCGTGATCGCGGCCGTCCTCGTCCTCGGCGCGGTGGCCTGGCTCGCACTGGGCTGACGAACCGTCCGGCTCGCACTGGGCTGAGCAACCGTTCGGCCTACGGGCCCCGGGCCGCGCGTACGCGTGACCCGGGGCCCGTGGTCATTTCCAGACGGCGGACACGTCCTGGGTCTCGACGCGCATCCCCAGGGGGACCCGCCAGGAATCCACGCACACGGTGTACGTCTCCGTCCGCGCCGCGCCCGCGCCGATGGGGGCGGGCAGTGGCTGGGCCGTCCTGATCGTCGCCCAGTCGACACCGAGCGCGCCGATGATGTGCGTCGCGAAGGTGACGGTCCCCGAACGCGCCGGGGAGTCACCGGTGTTGCGGAACTCCACGGTCACCTTCTCGCACCACCGCCGGTCCGCCGCCGCGCGCTGCGGGGCGCTCAGCTTCAGCACGGCCGGGCCCGGGGGCGGGGCCGGGGGCGTTGGGGCGGGAGCGCCGGGCGTACCGGGCCCGGAGGGCCGACCGCCGCTGCCGTCACCCGGTTCGGGCGTCCTCGGCGGCGCCGGGGCGTCGGGGCGTCCGGCGGACGGTGACCCGGAACCGCCGCCGGAGGGCTTCGCGCTCGGCCGCACGGCGGAACCGCCTCCCTGACCGCCGGGTGTCCGCGTGCTCTCGCCGCCGCCGCTGTCGGGGCTGCCCTGAGCGCCTGCCTCCGGTGACGGGGGAGAGGCCCGGCCCCTACCGGAACCCGGGCCGTCGCCCGGCCCCTCTCCGGGGCGTCCCGCGCCCCGGCCGCTGTCTCCGTCGAGCGGGGTCAGCGTGACCTCCCCCGAGGGCTGCCCGGCCCCCTCGGGCGGCCGCTTACCGCCCTCGGCCGCCGCGCCCACGGCCACGTAGCCCTCGTCCCCGTCCGGGCCGCCCGCGCAGGCGGTCAGCGCACCGCCCAGACACAGCGCGGCCGCCGAGGCGACGATCGCGCTGCCCCGGCGGCCGGTGAAGCCGAATGACTGACGTGCCTGACGTGCCTGACGAGTCTTACGCATCTGACGGCGCATCGCGCCAGTGTGGCTGACGGTCCGTCAAATATGAACCCTCGTGAACAGGATCGGTCCACGGGCTCAGTCGGCGATGAGTCCTTCCCTGAGCTGCGCGAGCGTACGGGTCAGCAGCCGGGAGACGTGCATCTGGGAGATGCCGACCTCCTCGCCGATCTGCGACTGCGTCATGTTCGCGAAGAACCGCAGCATGATGATCTGGCGCTCGCGCGGGGCCAGTTTGGCCAGCAGCGGCTTCAGCGACTCGCGGTACTCCACGCCCTCCAGCGCCGAGTCCTCGTACCCGAGGCGGTCGGCGAGTGAGCCCTCGCCGCCGTCGTCCTCGGGCGAGGGGGAGTCGAGCGAGGAGGCGGTGTACGCGTTGCCCACGGCGAGACCGTCGACCACGTCCTCCTCGGAGACCCCGAGCGCGCGGGCGAGCTCCGGGACGGTCGGCGAGCGGTCGAGCTTCTGGGCGAGCTCGTCGCTGGTCTTGGTCAGCGCGAGCCGCAGCTCCTGGAGGCGCCGGGGGACCCGGACCGACCAGGAGGTGTCGCGGAAGAAGCGCTTGATCTCGCCGACGACGGTGGGCATCGCGAACGTGGGGAACTCCACGCCCCGTTCGCAGTCGAACCGGTCGATCGCCTTGATCAGGCCGATCGTGCCGACCTGGACGATGTCCTCCATCGGTTCGTTGCGGCTCCGGAACCGCGCCGCGGCGTAACGCACCAGCGGGAGGTTGAGCTCGATCAGTGTGTCCCGCACATAGGTCCGCTCCGGGCTGTCCGTTCCCTCGGGACCCGAGGCGGGACCGAGCGCGGCGAGCCGCAGGAACAGGGAGCGGGAGAGAGTGCGGGTGTCGATGGCTTCCGGCGAGCTGGTGAGCACGGCGGGTGCCGGCACGCTCTTCGTGAGCGTGAGCACCTTCGAGCTGCCCTGTTCTGCGGACATGCCACCCCCTTGAGGTCGCGGACGGTCGCGGTGGCCGCGACCATCGGAGGAACGCAGCCTCCACCTGAATACCGGAGGCGGGGCTGCGGCAAACGCGCTTCGAGCAGAATGTCACATGTCGGCAACACGCTGTAGTGACATGTCGACAAGTCAGCGCCGAATCCGCCCTGGAAACAGGGGGTGCAGGGCTTTTGTGCCGTCAGAACCGCTCTCCGGAGGGTCTACCCGTTCCGGTTACGCCTCGATCCTGTTTGCGGATCTCAGTCGGGCGAAACTTCGGGCCAGGAGCCTTGACACGTGCATCTGCGAGACGCCCAGCTCCGCGCTGATCTGGGACTGCGTCAAGTTGCTGTAGTAGCGCAGGAGAAGGATGCGCTGCTCGCGCTCGGGGAGTTGGACGAGGAGGTGGCGTACGAGGTCGCGGTGCTCGACGCCCGCGAGCGCGGGGTCCTCGTAGCCGAGCCGGTCGAGGAGGCCGGGCAGTCCGTCGCCCTCCTGGGCCGCCTCCAGCGAGGTCGCGTGGTAGGAGCGTCCGGCCTCGATGCAGGCCAGTACCTCGTCCTCGGAGATCTTCAGCCGCTCGGCGATCTCGCCGGTGGTCGGGGAGCGGCCGTGAGCGGTCGTCAGGTCCTCGGTGGCGCCGGTGACCTGGACCCAGAGCTCGTGCAGCCGTCGGGGGACATGGACGGTGCGCACGTTGTCGCGAAAGTAACGTTTGATCTCGCCGACGACGGTGGGCATCGCGAAGGTGGGGAACTGGACCCCGCGCTCCGGATCGAACCGGTCGATCGCGTTGATCAGGCCGATGGTGCCGACCTGGATGACGTCCTCCATCGGTTCGTTGCGGCTGCGGAACCGCGCCGCGGCGTACCGGACGAGGGGGAGGTTGGCCTCGATGAGGGCGGCCCGGACCCGGCGGTGTTCCGGGCTGCCCGGCTCCAGGTCCTTGAGCTGGCCGAAGAGGACCTGGGTGAGCGCCCGGGTGTCCGCGCCGCGGGCTCTGGCGGGGGTGACGGAGGGGTCCGGGGTCTCGGTCTGGACGTCCTGGAGGTCCTCGGTCTGGACGTTCTGGGGAGGCACTTGAGGCGCTGTACTGGCCGGCACGGTGACGCCACCCCTTTGCGGTCAACTACGGTCAACTCATCCGTCAAAAGCGGTCATAGCATCACAAGACATGTCCACTGTGTGCAAGCACCGCAAAACACCGTGTTGACCCCGTAAACCCATTAATCGCACGACAAAACCCCCCGCCTGAACGGCGAGGGGTCGACGCGGCCGGGGCGGGCCGGGGGCGGGGAGCGGTCAGAAGGGGTAGTCCGCGATCACCCAAGTGGCGAATTCCCGCCACTGTCCCGCGGCCGCCTGGTGGGCCGGGTGCTCGATGTAGCGCTTGAGGGCGTCCTCGTCGGCGACGGCGGAGTTGATGGCGTAGTCGTACGCGATCGGCCGGTCGGTGATGTTCCAGGCGCACTCCCAGACCTCCAGCTCGGGGATCTGTCCCGCCAGCTCGCGGAAGGCCCGGTCGCCGGCGACCACCCGCGGGTCGTCGCGCTCGACGCCCTCGTTGAGCTTGAAAAGGACCAGGTGGCGGATCATGGCTATCCCTATTCCCGCTTCTTCTCTACGTGAGCTGCTTGAGCTACTTGACCAGTTCGGTCATGAAGTCGCCGACGCTCTGGGCGGCGCTGGAAACGCCCTCGAACCCTACCCCCACGAGCTCGGCGGACCGCTTGGGTGAGGTGATGATCGTGTACAGCACGAAGACCACCAGTATGTAGAGCGCGATCTTCTTCGCTTGCGCCACTTGTCCTTGCCTCCCCGTAGACCCCGCCGGTGCCCCGCCCGCAGCCCTGTGCGATCGGGCGATTGTATCCGCACGTTTGGCCGTATCCCGTGGCCGCTTCCCGCCGCCGGTCCGATCACTGACGCGGCCTTTAAGGACCTACGGCCCGGCCATCGAGGCCTTTTGCCCGCCCGTACGGCCTGGTGGTGCGCGGCAGGATGGATACCGAGCCCGACGGACCGGCAGGAACCGGAGGGCCGGAACGGGGCCTCTCTGTGGGTCCCCGCCGCGCGATACCCCCTGACCGCGGCGGGGGCCGGCAGGCCCTGTTCTCACCGGGGGAAGCGGCTTGTCCCCCCGATGCCGCTTCCCCCGACCTACTCGCCGGGACCCGGGCACCTCCTCGTGCCCGGGTCCTGGTTCTCCGGTCCCTGTGGGTCTCCGCCCCTGGGCCGATGACTCCTGGGCGCATACCGGCGATCATGGTGGCCTCACTGGCCTGGCCGAGGAGGAACGATGCAGATCGCACCGGTGGACTGGGTGGAGATTCCGGCCGGAGTGCTCCGGCGGGGCACCCCGGCCGATGACATCGCGCTGGTGGCCGAGCGCTATGCCGGCACCCGGGTGCCGGAGGCGTGGTACCGCAAGGAGGCTCCGAGCGCCGAGCTCCGCGTCCCCGCCTTCCGGATCGCCCGTACCCAGGTCACCGCCGGTCAGTGGGCCCTCTTCGCCGCCGCCACCGGCAGGCCCGCTCCCCGGGGCCCCGAGGACCATCCGGTCATCGGCGTGAGCTGGGACGAGGCGAGCGCCTACTGCCGCTGGCTGGGCGAGCGGACCGGTGACCCGGGCGTCCGGCTGCCCACGGAGGACGAGTGGGAGCGGGCCGCACGCGGGGACGACGGCCGGGAGTTCCCCTGGGGCGACGAGTACCGCACGGGGCTGGCCAACCTGGTGGACCTCGGCCTCGGCACGACCACCCCGGTCGGCTCGTTCCCCGAGGGGGCCAGCCCCTTCGGCGTCCTGGACATGGCGGGCAACGCCGACGAGTGGACCTCCACGCTGTACGCCCCCTACCCCGGCGCCCCCGCGGACGTGCCGCAGGTCGAGGACTGGGCCTTCGACCCCCACATCACCCGCGGCGGCGCGTTCCGCCACGACGTGGACCTGGCCCGCTGCGCCCGCCGCCACGGCGCCTACGAGAAGGACCTGGCCGCCATCGGAGTCGGTTTCCGCCTGGCGGCGTCGGCCCGCGTCGCCGGGTAGCCCCGCTCGGGCCGCCCCGGTCAGCCCGCGCCGGCCAGGAGTTCGGCGGCGGCGATGCCGGAGACCCGGGTCGCGCCGTGCGTCGTCACGTGCACGGCCCCCGGGCGGTCGCCGCCGGGCACGCCCATCTCGACGACCAGCGCGTCCGGGCGGTGGCGCAGGAGACCGGTCAGGGCCTGCGACATCCAGCCGTAGCGGGCCGCGTCGCGCACCACGACGACCAGCGCGCGTCCGGTGGCGGGTGCGAGTGCGGCCCGGTCCAGCAGGTCCTTCTCGCTCCGGAGTTCCGACTCGCCGAGCCGTACGGACGTGGTGCCGGGCCGCAGCGCGCGCAGCGGGCCGGCCACGCCCCACGGGGTGGAGCCGTCGATGGCGAGGTTCGTCACGGGGGACAGCTCGACCACGTGGGCGTCCCCCACGAGCGGGAACTCGGCCCGGGCGTCCTGGTTGCGGTGGACGGTGACCGCGCGCCGGGCGGCCACCAGGCCGATGCCGGCGGTCCGGCCGTCGGGGGCGGCGTCCCGGGCCAGCTTGGCGGACCAGGCGGCGAAGTCCTGTACGCGGGAGGCCGCTTCGGTCAGCCGCTCCTCGGGAATGGTGCCGTCCAGGACGGCGCGCACGATCGCGTCGGCCAGCTCGACGGTGGTGGACTCCTCGGCGCTCTCGCCGCCGACGCACACCGCGTCGCAGCCCCCGGCCACGGCCTTCACGGTCGCGCCCGCGATGCCGTAGCGGTCGGAGACGGCGCCCATCTCGATACCGTCGGTCACGACCAGGCCGGTGAAGCCGAGTTCGTCGCGGAGCAGGTCGTTGATGATCTTCTGGCTGAGGGTGGCGGGCAGCTCGCCGTCGTACGCCGGGGTGAGCATGTGCGCGGTCATGACCGTGCGGACACCCGCTTCCATGGCCGCGATGAACGGCGGCAGGGCGGTCCGGGCGATCGCGGAGGCGTCCGCCCCGGCCCGCGGCAGACCGTGGTGGGAGTCGACGTTGGTGTCGCCGTGGCCGGGGAAGTGCTTGGCGCAGGCGGCGACACCGGCGGACTGGAGGCCGCGGATCCAGGCGGCGGTGTGGCGGGAGACGACCTCGGTGCGCGGGCCGAAGGAGCGGACGCCGATCACCGGGTTCATCGGGTTGGAGTTCACGTCGGCGCTGGGCGCGTAGTTCAGCGAGACGCCGACCTCGCGCAGAGCCCGGCCGATGTCGCGGGCGACCTGCTCGGTGAGGTCGATGTCGTCGATGGCGCCGAGGGCGAGGTTGCCGGGCCAGGAGGAGCCGTCGCGCGCTTCGAGGCGGGTGACGTCGCCCGCCTCCTCGTCGATGGCGACGATCAGGTCGGGGTTCTCGGCGCGCAGCGACGCGGTGAGCGCGGCGACCTGCTCGGGCGTCTCGATGTTGCGCCCGAACAGGACGACGGAGCCGAGGCCTTCGCCGACCCTGCGGAGCAGCCAGTCCGGTGCGGTGGTCCCGACGAAGCCCGGCTGGAGCACGGAGTTGGCCAGCCTCATGAGTCCGGGGTGGCTGTTCTCTGCCATGAAGATCCTCAAGCTCGGGCACGATGCGGGGCCGAGGGAAATGCGTACCCCCGCGGCAATGGTGCAGGATGAAGGGGATGTTGGCCTATACCAATCTTCAGTGTCAAGACAACCGTTCGCCGAAGCGGCGGCTGACCCGCGGGTTTCCCCTTCCCGTCCGCGCTGCCTGATGGGTCGTCATGTCCCCTTGCCCTGTTGATCGATACGGGTTGACGCCATCGGGGGCCTGTGCAAGCCTCCCGGTGCTCCACTTCAGGCGACGGGGGACGACCATGCAAGCCGCCACGGAAACGTCATGACCGCACCGGCCTCGCCCGGGGTGTTCTCCCGCCCCTACCGGGCCCGCACGCTCGCGGTGAGCAGCACCTTCGTCCTGGTCGCGTTCGCCGGTCTGGCGCTGAGCACGGTGATGCCGATCGCTGTGCAGGATCTCGACGGACTCGGCCTGTATTCACTGGCGTTCGGCGGATTCCTCACCACCGGCATCGTGGGGACCGTGCTCGCGGGCGGCTGGTCCGACCGCCGGGGTCCCGCTCCCGCGCTCTGTGCCGGGCTGGCGTTCTTCTCCGGCGGCGCGCTGGTCTCCGGCTTCGCGGAATCGATCGTTCCCTTTCTGCTGGGGCGGTACGTGCAGGGTCTCGGCGGCGGTGCGGTCACCGTCGCGCTGTACGTGGTCGTGGGGCGCGCCTATCCGTCGGCGCTGCGGCCCCGGATGTTCTCGCTGATCACCGCGTGCTGGATCGTTCCCTCCATGGTGGGCCCGCCGATCGCCGGGGCGGTCGCCCAACGCCTCTCCTGGCACTGGGTGTTCCACGGCATCGCGGTCCTGGGGCTGCTCTCCCTGGCGCTGCTGGCCGGTCCGCTGGGGCGGCTGCGGCCCGCCGGGGACGAGGACGGCGAGAAGCCGGGCGGGCTGCGCGCGATGCCCGCACTGGCCGTCGCCCTGGGGGCGGGGCTGTTGCAGTACGCCGGGTCCCAGTCGGGCCTGCACCGTCTGGTCGCGGTGGCCGCCGGGCTGGTCCTGCTGGTGGTGTGGCTGCGCCCGCTGCTGCCCGCGCGCACGCTGCGGGCGGGGCGCGGCATCCCGTCGCTGGTGCTGCTGCGCGGCGTCTCGGCCGGGGTTTACTTCACCGTCGAGACCTACATCCCGCTGATGCTGGTCAACGAACGCCAGTGGTCGCCGGGGGCCGCCGGGATGTCGCTCACCGGGGCGGCCCTCACCTGGTTCGCCGCCTCCTGGCTCCAGGGGCACCCCCGGCTGCCCTGGCCGCGCGAGCGGGTCGTCCTGGCCGGTGCGCTGATCCACGCGGCGGGCGCGGCCGTGACCCTGAGCGGGGCGCTGCGGGCGATGCCCGCGGTGACCGTCGCCGTCGGGCTCCTGGTCGCCGGGTTCGGCATGGGGCTCCTGCTGCCCGGCGTCGGCGTCCTCACGCTCGAACACTCGCCCGTCGACGAGCAGGGCCGGAACTCGGCCTCGCTCCAGTTGTCCGACAGTCTGTCCAGCGTGCTGCTCGTGGGCCTGTGCGGGGCGCTGTTCAACGCGGCGCACGTGAGCGCGGGCCAGGACGCGGCAGCCTTCGCGGCGGTCTTCGGCACCGCCCTCGCGGTCGCCGCCGCGGCCGTTCCGATCGCCCGCAGAATCGCGGTGCCGCACACGGAGGAGAAGAAGAACCATGCGACGGTATGAGCTCGTCGGCAGGCGCGACATCCGCCTGGTCACCGATGCCCCGGTGCCGGTGCCGGGGCCGCTGGAGGTCCTGGTCCGGGTGCGGGCCTGCACGGTCTGCAACCGCAGTGACCTGGCGTACTACCACTACTACGGGGAGCGCGAGCACTGTGCCCAGGGCTGTTTCGGCCATGAGGTCGCCGGGGTCGTCGAGGCGGTCGGCCCCGGCGTCACCCGCGTGGCACCGGGGCGGCGCGTCTTCGTCCGCACCCCGCTGACCACCGGGTACGCCGAGTTCGCGCTGGCCCGCGAGATAGCCGTGGGGCTCCTCCCGGACGAGGTGCCCTTCGAGCAGGGCGCGATCCTGCAACTGCTGCCCCTGGCCGTCCACGCCACCCGGGGGGTGCGGCTCGGGGACCGGGTCGCGGTCATCGGCCAGGGCCCGGTCGGTCTGATGGCGCTGCGGATGGCGGCGCTGCGCGGGGCCTCCCGCATCACCGCCGTCGACCTGGACGACTGGCGCCTGGACCGGTCGGCCCTCCTCGGCGCCGACACCACCCGCCGGGTCGACGGCAGCGCCGCCGCGCTGCGGGAGGTCGCGGACGGTGTCGACGTGGCGATCGACGCGGTGGGCACGCCGACGACACTCAACGCCTGCGTCGACCTCGTACGGCAGAACGGGCTCGTGGTGATGCTCGGCACCCACCACGTGGACACCCACGTCACCCTCGACCTGGTCACCTGGGAGCGCAAGGGGCTGCGGGTCCACAGCTCGGCCGAGCCCCTCGACACCGCACGGGCGGAAGCCCTCGCCACCGCCGAACGGCTTGTACGGTCCAAGGAGTTGTACCTCCCGGAGCTCCTGACGCACACCTACCCGCTGGAGGACCTGCCCAAGGCGATGGAGCAGCTGTCGGCCAGCCGCGCGCTCTACCCGGACGGCGAGCAGGCCCCGTACGACGGGCCGCCGCACCGCACGCTGAAGGTAGCGGTCGTTCCGTGAGGTGGGGCATCGCCGGGCACGGTGACGTCGTGTCCCGGCGGGTGCTGCCCGCGCTGCGCGCGGCGGGCCAGGAGCCGGTGTTCCTGTGGGGGCGGGACGCCGGGCGCGCGGCCGCGGCCGCCCGGCGGTGGGGGGTCGCCGAGTCCGGCAGCGACCCCCGGGGCCTGCTGGCGGGCCTGGACGCGGTGTACGTCGCCACGCCCGTCGACCGCCATGTGCCGCTGGCAGCCCTGGCGTTGGATGCCGGACTGCCCGTGCTCGTGGAGAAGCCGCTGGCCGGTTCCCTGCGGCCCGGCGGCTCCGCGCTCGCCACGGGACGGGCGTGTGCGGGCGTCGCGTACTACCGCCGACTGGCCCCCGTCGTCAGGGAGTTGCGCCGCGCGTTGCGCGGCTGGTCGCCGGAGCGGGTGGAGGTGCGGTTCCGGTCCGCGTTCGAGCCGGGGCCCGGTCATCCGATGCGCTGGCGCACCGAGCGGGCCGTGGCGGGCGGCGGGGTGCTCGCCGACGCGGGCAGTCACCGCCTGGACCTGCTGCTGATGCTGTTCGGGAGGCCCGCCGGGATACGGGCCCGGCTGGGCCGGCGCTTCCCCGGAGGCGCCGAGCGCGCCGCCACCGTGGAGCTGGAGTGGGATACCGGGCTGCGGGCGCACTGCTCGGCGGAGTGGGGGGACGGGCCGCCGGAGGACCTGCTCGCCCTCCACAGCGGCGGGCGTTCCCTGACCCTGGACCCGCTGGATTCGGGGGAGTTGCTGGTCCGGGAGCCCGATGGCGTCCGGCGCGTCCGGTGCCCGCCGGACGCCAACCCCCATCTGCCGCTCGTCGCCGACTTCGTCGCGGCGGTGGCGGCCGGGCGGCCACCGGTGTGCCCGGTGGCCGAGGCCGTAGAGGTCGATGACGTCCTGGTGGCGGCGGAGCGGTCCGACGCCCTGGGCGGGGCGCAGGTCAGGCCGTGGCCGCCGTGAACTTCTCCCGGTCCCCGTAGCCGCGCTCCCGCGTCCAGCTCACGGGCTCGATATGGGCGTTGAAGGGCAGCCCGTCATCCCGGGTCATCGCGGGCCGGGGGTGGTCCAGGTGCAGCAGGGGGTCGTCGTAGCGGGTCAGGGGCGCGGCGGCGGCCAGCCGGGCGACCACGTCGTCGTCCTCGCCGCCCCACCCCTCGAACCGCTCGTCGAAGCCCCCCACCGCGTGGAAGACGTCCGCGCGCAGCCACACACAGCCGCCCGGCGGCTCCCGCAGCAGCAGACCGCGCAGCACGGCGTCGGGCACATCGGCGGCCCCCCGGCCGTTGCGCAGCCCGATGGCGTGCAGGGTGGACGGGCCGTCGAGCGAGAGCGACCAGCGGAACGGCAGATGGGTGCCGTGGCCGCCCTCGCGCAGCCGGGCGGTGTTGCGGGCGACGAAGTGGCGGTCGACGAGGATGTCCGCGTCCAGGACACAGACGTAGGAGGCGTCGCCGGTCGCCTCGACGACTCCGACGTTGACCGCCCACGCCTTGTTGAACAGACCGTCCTTGCGGGCGAAGACATAGCGGTCGACGACGCCTTCCAGCACCTCGCGGCTGCGCGGCTCGCTGTCGGTCTCCACCACCGTGACCCGGTGTCCGGGCCCGCCCTCCTGGTCGGCCAGGGCCTTCAGGCAGGCCAGCAGATTACGGGTCCGCAGCCCGCCGGAGCGGTCCCGGAAGGGGATCACCACGTGCACGGTCGCGGGCTCGGAGCGCGGCCGGGGCTCTGGCGGCTCCGGGGCCGCGGGGGGCTCCTGGGAGGTGTACTCCGCGCCGAGGTGGTAGTCGATCCAGATATGCCGGTCGGCCTCGGTCACGGCGTCGGCCAACTCGTTCCGCTGTACGGGGTGTTCCTCCAGCAGTCCGGCGAGGGACTCGCGCAGGGCGTGCTGGGGCGCGGTGTGCGTGGGGTCGGTGACGACGTCCCGGTAGGCGCGCTCGGAGGCCGGGGACGCGGCCACGAGGGCAGCGAGCGCGGCGTCCACCGTGCGGTAGTGCTCCTCGCTCTTGGCCCAGTAGTCGGCGGCGATGCCCGGCACGGCGGGGTCGTGGGCGAGGACCGCGTAGGCGGTGAGGCGGGCGGCGAGCCGGGGAACGGTCGGCTCGGGTGCGTGGGACACGGGGGTGCTCCGATCGGCTGGGGTCGGGTTCATGCTCCGTCGTCGGCCGACCACGGGGCGAGCCACCGCGGGTCGGGTGTGTCGTCCGAGCGGACGAATCTGACGTCGGCGGACAGACGCATGGCGTCGGTGGTGGTGTCCAGGGACGCGTGGACGATCTGCGGGACGTGCACCATGAGGTCCCCGGCGGCGAAGTCGGCCCACAGCCACCGCCGCCCCAGATGCCGGGCGGTCAGCTCCAGGTCGTGGGAGATCGGCCGCCGGTCGCCGGGGCGGTCCCCCTTCTCGCGCAGGGGTTCGTACTCCTCGGGCGCAAGGGTGTGGGAGCCCTCCAGGTAGACCAGCGAGCCGGTGCTCGGCGGGCAGTCGCCCACGGGTATCCACAGGGTGAGCACCCGGGGCGCGGGGGAGAGGGCGTTCATGTAGTCGAGGTCCACATGGGCCCGGGAGGCGAGCTGGGAGCCCCGGTGGAAGTGGCGCAGGATCTGCCGGGGCAGCATCCAGGCGTCCCCGCCGAGCAGCTTGCTTGCGAGGTCGGCGAGCAGCGGGTCGGCCACGAACTCCTGGAAGGCGGCCGACCGGACGAAGGCGTGGGCGGGATGCCCGGCGACACCGTACGCCGGGAGGCTCTCCGGCACGCTGCCGGAGAACAGCCCGTCCTCGGCGTCGGTCCCCTCGGCCAGGTAGCCGTCCGGGAAGAGCGAGAAGTAGGCGCCGCGCAGGCGCAGCACCTTGTCCCGGTCCAGTACGCCCGGCAGGTACAGATACCCGTCGGTGCGCAGGCGCTCGCGCAGCGCGGCCGGGTCGTCGGGCAGGCCCGCACCGGACCGCAGGGGCCCGAACAGGTCCGGCGAGAAGCGGATGGGTACGCCGTTGGAGTACAGCGTCGATTCCGGCATGGGGTGTCCTTCGGCACGGGCGAGCGGGCGGGGGTCCAGACCGTGGCGGCGGGGGAGGGCCGGTCAGTACACGCCCTCCACGGCTTCCTCCTCGCCGCCCTCGTCCTGCTCGAACGGGCGCACCGCCGCCACCCCGTCCCAGGGGAACCAGGGGTGCGGCCCCGTCCGGACGGCGCTGTCCCGCTCCAGCAGGTTGGGGATGAACAGGTCCTCCAGGAGCGTGGTGACCCGCACCCGGCCGCGCTCCCCGACGGGCAGTTCCCGCCACGGGTCGCCCGGGTCGACGACGGTCAGCACCGCGAAGGGCGGCGGCAGATGGTACGAGTGCGTGCTGCCGGGCGGCAGGAGGGGACCGCCCGGCACCGCGTCGGCCTGGAGGGCGTGGCCGACGAGCGTGTTGCCGTAGGTGTCGATCCACTGCACGCCCACGAGGTGCTCCTCGCGCAGGAACTGCGCCTCGGCCGGGGTGCAGGACGTTCCGCCGGTGCAGACGGCGCGGACCCCGTACGTGTGCAGGGGCTCGGGCAGCCGCATGGCCAGCTCGACGAGCAGCCGGGGGGTGGTGAAGAGGAGCGCGGGCCGCTCGGCGGTGAGCAGCGGCAGCGTCTGGGCGACCAGATGGTCGGTGTACGTGTCCGCCTCGCCGCCCGACCGCAGTGCGGCCTTCACCCAGCGCGGGTCGAAGTCGATGGCGTGCACCGCCCCGTTCCAGGAGTCCGCGAGACCCTCCACGAAGTGCCCGTAGGCGTGCGGTCCCATCGGGGTCATCGCGAGGACGTCGCCGCCGACGAGGCCGCGGGCCTCCAGCATGAGCCGGTAGATCTCCACGTCGTAACCGAGCCGGGTGACGTTGACGATCCGGCAGGGGGTGCCGGTCGTGCCGCCGGTCTCGAAGATCCGGAAGGGCCGGTCGCGGTAGCCGCGCGGCCTGAGGTCCCGGGCGCGGGCGGCGCGGAGTGAGGCCTTGTCGAAGAGGCCGAAGAGCTCCAGTGCCGCGAAGCCGTCGACGTCCTTCTCGGGGTCGAAGCCGAGGGAGTCGCGGCGGGAGACCCAGAACGGGGAGCCCGTCTCCGGCGAGAAGTGCCACCGCATCATGCGGCGCGTCCAGGCGTCGAGGTCCACGGTGAGTTCCGGGACGCGTTCGCGCATCGCCGGGTAGGCCGCGGCGGGCCCGGTCAGGGTGTTCGGGACGGTCGTCATGGGGTTCCCCTCCGGGCTGCCGCTGCGGGCAGCGGGCGGTACACGAACAGCGACCTGGCGGCGATCGCCTCGGCGGCCGGTCCGGTGGCCCGGACGACGGCGGCGAACGGGAACGGGACCTCGTGGCCGAGCAGCGGGTGATCGGGCGGGCCGTGCCGGCCGTGCGGCTCGTGCGGTCCTCCGTCGACCAGCACCAGATGCGCGGTGACGTACGCATCGCCCTCCGCGGTCTCCACGACCGGCGGCCTGCGGGTGAGCAGCCGGTCGCCCGGCCGCATCAGGTCCGGCACGGAGCGGGCCGCCCGGGCGGCCGCCCCCGGCTCCCGGAACGCGGTCAACGGCCATGTCCCGCCCGGAAGTTCCGGGCACATCGCGTCGAGTCGGGCCGCCAGGGCGTGGGCCAGCGGTTCGGCCGGGCCCGCGGTGACGACCGTACGCACGTTGCTGCAGAACCGCCCGGAGTCGGCGGCGACCAGCGGCAGCAGCCAGTCGACCGCCGCTTCGGTCCCCAGGTCCTCGGGCACCAGCGCACAGCCCCGGCCGGGGCCGTGCAGGGTGAGACCGGCCGAGGCCCGGACGGAAGCGGCGAGCGAGGAGCCGCCGAAGACCACGTGCCGGTCGGTGAGCCGGATCAGGCCGCGCAGCGCGCCCTGCGCCGTCGGGTAGAGGGAGATCCGCTCCGGCGGCCAGCCCACCGCCAGCAGGGCGGCGAACAGCCGGGCGGCGGAGAGCGGTTCGCGTCGGCTGGGGCGCACCCATACGGCCGCCGAGCGTTCGAGCTGTTCGAGGACCGCTTCCAGGCAGGTGAAGGTGTTGCCGGGCAGCGAGACGAGGGCCAGGGCGGTGTCCGGCGACGGTTCGGGGCGTTCCGTCAGGGTCGAACGGAGCATCCCGCACCAGCGCTCGGCCAGCGGGCCGGGTATCCCGGCCGTCTCCCACAGGGCGTCCCTGAAGTCCTCGCCGCTCTGCGGCCCGAGCCCCCCGATGTCGAGGGTTCCGTGCTCGAACAGCTCCAGTGCGCGCAGCAGCAGTCGGCGTCGGCCCGTCGGTGCGGGCGGCAGGCCGGGGGCGACGGTGTCCCAGCGGCGGCGGTCGGCGGCGGCCACGATCTCCGGGACGAGGGCGAGGTGCGTCCCCGTGGGCCCGGGGAGCGGCGCGGTGTCGAGGGACGGATGCCAGTGGCCGCGGCGGAAGGCGTGGAGGAGGCGGCTCACGGCAGCTCGCTGCGGAGCGCCGAGACCACCCGTATCTGTTCGGCGTGGGTGAGAGAGGGGTACAGCGGCAGCGCGATGTGGTGGCGGGCGAACCACCGGCCGCGCGCGAAGGTCTCCTCCGGGTCCGTTCCGTCGTCGCGGAAATGCGGGTGGTCGCACAGGAGACGGTCGTAGACCTCGCCCGCGAGCTGGATGCCGTGCCGTTCCCGCAGCCGCTGCTTCAGCGCGTCGCGGTCCACGGAACTGTCCGGGTACACCAGGTACTTGTAGTAGTTGCTCCGGGAGTCCCCGGGCACCGCGTGCGCCCGCAGGGAGCTGACGCCGTCGAGCAGGGTGTCGTAGTGGGCGGCGAGCGACCGCCGCCGGGCCAGGGTCCCGGCGAAGCGCTCCAGATCCACGGTGCCGACGGCGGCGTGCAGTTCGCTGAGCCGCCAGTTGCTGCCCGGCCGGTCGTGCAGGGTGGAGCCCTGGGCGCTCTTGCCGTGGTCGCGCCAGCGCCGTACGTCCTCCCGGTCCTCCGGCGCGGCGGAGGTGAGCAGCCCGCCCTCACCGCTGATGGCGACCTTGGTGGGGAAGAACGAGAACGCGCCGAACCGGCCGAGGCTGCCCGCCGGGCGGTCGCCCAGAGTGCTGCCGAAGGCGTGCGCCGCGTCCTCCAGTACGGGGATGCCGCGCTCCGCGCACGCGGCGAGGACCCCGTCGACGGCCGGGGAGACGATCCCGCCGATGTGGACGGGCACCACGGCCGCCGTGTCCGGATACCGCTCCAGTGCGGTGCGCAGGGCGTCCGGGTCCATGCCGAGTCCGTCGGGTTCCATGTCGACGAAGCGGGCGCGGGCCCCGGCGCGCACGGCCGCGGCCGCGGTCGCGAAGAACGTGTTGACGGGGACGAGGACCGTGCGGCCCGCCACGCCGATGGTCCGCAGGGCGATCTCCAGGGCGGCCGAGCCGGAGGCGACGGCGACGCCCGGGGTGCCGGTCCACGTACGGCTCAGCTCCTCGAAGCGGGCGACCAGCGGGCCCTGGGTGAGGACGCCGGAGGCCAGTGCCCCGTCGACGTGCTCCAGCACGGTGCGCCGGTCGGTGACGTCGAAGCGGATGCGCTGGGCGGGCACGGGGGCCGGGTGCGCCGGGGCGTCGGCCAGTTCCCGGGCGAAGAACTCCGCCGCGTGGCCCGCGTGCGTGCCGTGCCCCATGGGGAGTTCGAGGATGTCGGGCTTCGGGGCGCCCGCCGTCTCGTAGCCCAGGCGGACCGTATCGGCGGCGGCGCGGGTGTCGGCCGTCTCCAGATAGGGGTCCGCTGTGCCGTACTGGAGCTGGAGGGGCGCGGGGGCCAGGGCCGTATAGAGGTCGGGGAGGTCGGCGTGTTCGAGGATGCCGGGCAGGGCCGCCCCCTCGAATCCGGTGAACAGCCGCCCGTACAGTGCCGGATAGGTGCCGAGGTGGCTCGCCGCGCAGACGGGGAGGGGCCGGTCGCTCAGCAGCGCGGTGTGCAGGGCGACGGCCGCGCCCAGGCTGTGGCCGAACAGCCCGGTGCGGTCCGCGTCGGCCAGCGGGTGGCTGCGCAGTACGTCGAGGGCTCCGAGCGCGTCGCCGACGAGGGCGCCGAGCAGCGAGCGGCCGGTGAGTGCGAAGGCGTGGGCGAGCAGGGCCCCTTCGTCGCGGCCCGTGAGCCGCTCAGGGTCGAGCCCGCCGCCGATGCCGTACGCGAAGGTCAGGGTGGTGAACCCGGCCCGGGCCAGCCGTTCGGCCACGTTGCGGTCGGGGTGGTCGGGGGGTGTCTCGCCGGTGAGGTGGTCCAGCCGGGCGTTCTTCCCGCCGAGGACGAGGATGCCCGGGCGAGGGGCGGTTTCCTCGTCCTCGGGGGAGAGCAGGACGGCGGGGAACTCGCCGCGTGCCGGGGAGCCGAGGGTCATCCGCTCGCGCCGCAGCCCGTTCGACACGGTGACGGTGGAGGCGGTGACGCGGACGTCGCGGTGGGCGTCCTCGACCCGGGCCAGGCGCTCGACCCGGGAGCGGAGCGGGGCGGGGTGACCGGTGGGCCCGGTGTCGAGGAGCCGGCGCAGGGAGCTGATCTGCATGGTGATGGTGGGACCGGTTTCGTGAGAGGGGAGCGGAAGGCCCTGGACACCAGGGGCTGGGCGGTCGGCCCGGCCCTGTGACGTCGGGTCAGATGAAGTCGGCGTGCAGGGTGCTGGGGACTTCCACGGCGTAGGAGTCCAGCGCCCGGTCCAGCTGGATCTGACCGCGGTGCAGATGCTCCAGCAGCTCGTTCTGCGGCCGGTAGAAGCACGACTTGCACAGGTCCGTACGGCGGGGGTTGGCAGCCTCCCACTCGGCGCGCGGGCCGCCCTCCAGCACTTCCGCGTAACCCTGGTCCAGCACGTTGCCGATCAGATAGCGGCTGTTGAGGTGGACCTGCGGGCACGGGTAGAGGTTTCCGTCGGCGCCGACCGCCGTCACGAACCGGCTGTAGTGGCACCGCTCGAAGTCGCCTTCGACATCCTCGACCTGGTCCATCGGACCCCGGTCGAGCTTGGGTACGGAGACCTCGTAGTCGTCGGTGGACAGCTCCGCGGCCTCCCGGAGGGCCTCGGTGATCTCCGGCATGACCGCCTCGATGGTCTCGTGGCCGAGGGCGCTGTAGAACTCCGGCTCGAAGCGGACGTAGTGGGCCCCGGACGCCAGGCCGATGCGGGCGGCGTCGAGGATCTCCCGGTGGTTCGCCTGCGTGATGACGAAGTTGAAGCCGATCCGGAAGTCCGGCGCCACCGCGGTCTCGCGCAGCCGTCCCACGGCACCGATGAAGGACGCGAAGGTCTGCTCACGGTCCCGGGTGATCTCGTTGAACGTGGCCTCGGTCCCGGCGTTCAGCCCGATGCGCACCCAGGTGTGGGTGTCCGCGACGGCCTCGGCGATGGCCGGGCGGCCGAGCCGGGAGCCGTTGGTGATCAGCCCGATGCGCAGCCCGGCCTCGTTCGCGGCCCGGCTGATCTGCGCGTACCCGGGGTGGATGGTGCACTCGCCGCTGCCGCAGAAGGTCACGGCGCGGCCGTCGTTGGCCGCGAACTCCCGCATCAGGGTGACGGCCTTGTCGGTCTTGATGGAGTCCTTGAACGAGAACAGGTCGTAGAACTGCTCCTCGTTGGGGGAGTGGAAGTTGCAGAAGTTGCACCGCATGTTGCAGGCGCCCATGATCCCGATCCGCATATGGATCGGTTTGAACTCGTCGCCCGCCACGAACCGCCTCAGCAGGTCGCCGTGGGCCATGACCTTCTGGGGGGAATGGGCCTGATCGAGGCTGACGGGGAGCAGCGGAACCGGATCTTCCGAAACTTTCGCAGCACTGTCCTGAGAATCACCAAAGCTATTCACGGAACCCCCCAAATATGGCTGTTCAGCCGCCTATTCGATGACCTTGCTCCCGACCCTAGGAGCAGCTTCTCAGGGGTGTCAACAGTCAGGCTCCGACGGGGATTTCATGGATCGATACCCTCGTCGAGAACTCCGGCTTTGGCGATGAGATAGGCGAGCTGGGCGCGGCTGCGGCTGTTGAAGATCTCCGACGCCTTGCGCACATGGGTGGCCACGGTGCGGACGCTCATGCCGAGCCGCCCGGCGATGGCCTCGTCGGTATAGCCGTTGACCATGAGCTGAAGGACGGACCTGCGTGTTTCGTCGGCGAGCAGCGGCGGTCGGTGCGCGCCGGGGGAGTACTGGAGCGGGGTGGCGCGTTCCCAGGCGTGCTCGAACATGCCGACGAGATAGCGGATCAGTCCCGGATGCTCTATGGCCAGGGCGGTCTGGCTCCGCTGTTCTCCCGGGTCGGGCACGAAGGCAATTCGCTGGTCGCACACGATGATCCGGTCGAACACCTCGTCCAGTGTCCGTACTTCCGCCCCTGCGGCCGATATCTGCTCGACGTAAAACAGAGTGGGGCTGTGGGTGCGCACGGTGTGCTGATAGATCGTGCGCTGCCGCACCCCGCGGGCGAGCGCCGGAAGATCGGTGTCGAGCGCTTTCGCCAGCAGTTCCTGCGGTCTGCCGCCACCGGGCTGGGCGGTGAGCAGTTCCTCCTGGCAGGACTCCACGGCCGAGGCGAGCGTGGTGCTGATGATGTCCGCGCCGCTGATCACACGGGCGGCCTGGACCCCGTCCTCGCGGTAGGTGTCGCGGTAGACCTGCTCGGCACGCTGGATCGATGTGCGTACGGCGTCGAGCGCGTGCTGCTGCCGGTCGATGGCCGCTTCCATCGGCCGCACCAGGCTGCCGGCGGCCAGCCCCGGCGGAATGGCGACCAGTCGGCCGTCCTCGGTGCGCCGCAGAAGTCCCAGGCGCGTCAGGCACTCGGGGCATTCCTGATTTATTGAGTGACCTTTCAAAAATCGCGCGTAGAACTCCAGCCCCCTCTCGCAGATCTCAGACGCCTGGACATTATTCAGTTTGTCCGCTTTCGTGCACATCTGTACATCCTTCAGGTTCTCGCGATGCATGATCATGCCACAAATTTCCCCTGTCGCAAGGTTGAAACGAGCAGCAAGATTCTCGGCAGGCAACACGACAACTCGACCCGGCGTTGACGACGGGTAAACACAGGGGGCAGCTGCATGTTCAGGAACACGAATTTCCTTAAGGTCATCGGCGCGTTTGCCATTGCCGCTTCCGTGGCTCTCGGATCGTTCACCGCGATTTCTTCCGAGCCGCAGTCCGTGGTCACCGCCTCGTCCGTCGGGACGGATGACTCGCAGTGGGGATGACCTCCTCGGTCCGCTCGATGTTTGTCACTCGTAAATCCAGCTGCAGGGTGGTCAGGAATGCGCACAGAAGGAAATGAAGGCGTCATCGTCGCGCCCGCCGATGCCGTACGGGTGAGGGCGCGGGTCGAGGTCCCGATCAATGTTCCCGGCCTGGGACGCCGGCCGAGCACCATGGTCAGTTTTCATGGGCTGCACGACAACCGCGAGCACATCGCCGTCCTCCTCCCCGGCTGGGACAGGAGGAGCGATCCGCTGGTCAGGGTGCATTCCGAATGCCTTACCGGCGACGTTTTCGGCTCGCAGCGCTGCGACTGCGGCCCGCAGCTCCACGAGGCCCTCGCGATCTGCTCGCACGAGGGCGGCATCATCCTGTACCTGCGGCAGGAGGGGCGCGGTATCGGCCTCTACAACAAGTTCGACGCCTACCTCCTTCAGGACCAGGGCCTCGACACCTTCGAAGCGAACGCGGTCCTCAACTTCGGCCACGACATGCGGGACTACCGGGTGGCGGCCGAAATGCTGCGGGCCCTGGATGTCCCCGAGATCCGGCTCCTCTCCAACAACCCCGAGAAGGGCGCCCAGTTGAGGGCACACGGCGTCGGGATATCCGACATCGTCCCGACCGGGACCTTCGTCAACGAGAACAACCACGCCTACCTGACGGCCAAGCGCGAACGAGCCGGTCATGCCCTTGAGGTCTGAGGCGCAAGTCGGCCCCGCTGGAGATGTGACTCCGTATGAACAGGCCGCCATGCGCCGGGCATTGGAGCTCGCCGCGGGGCGGGTGGGATCGACCGGCGTCAATCCGGCGGTCGGCTGCGTCCTCCTCGACGCGGACGGCACCACCCTCGCCACGGGCGTCCACCGCGGCCCCGGTACGCCGCACGCGGAGGCCGACGCGCTGCGGCAGGCGCGGGGACGCTCCCGTGGCGCCACCGCCGTGGTCACCCTGGAACCCTGCGACCACCAGGGCCGTACGGGCCCCTGCTCCCGCGCGCTGATCGAGGCCGGGGTCCGGCGCGTCCTGTACGCGGTGCCCGACCCGAACCGGGTCGCGGCCGGTGGCGCCCGACGCCTGGCGGAGGCCGGCATCGACGTCGTCGGCGGGGTCCTGAGGGAGGAGGCCGAAGCCGTCCTGGAGATGTGGCTCACCGCCGTACGAACCGGACGGCCCTTCGTCACCTGGAAGTTCGCCACCACCCTGGACGGCCGCAGCGCCGCCGCCGACGGCTCCTCCCGCTGGATCAGCTCCGCCGAGTCCCGGGCCGACGCACACGCACTGCGCGCCCGGCACGACGCGATCCTCGTCGGGTCCGGCACCTGGCGGGCCGACAACCCCCGTCTCGACCTGCGCCACGGCGTCGTGGGACAACCGCCCCTGAGGGTGGCGCTGGACGCCCGGGGCGAACTGCCGCCGGACTCCCGGCTGCTGGACGGAGACATCCCCACGCTCGTGGTGACTGAGCCCGGCACCGGACTCACGGGCGTCGACGAGGAGAACGTCCTGCGTCTGAAGACCGACGCACGCGGACGCTTCCCCCCGCTCGGCCTGCTCGAAGCGCTCGGCACCCGCGGCGTGCGCTCCGTGCTGGTCGAGGGCGGCCCCGCGCTCGCCTCCGCCTTCGTCACCGCGGGGCTCACCGACCGCGTCGTCGCCTACGTCGCACCACTGCTGCTGGGCTCCGAGGGCGTCAGCGCCGTCGGCGAGCTGGGCGTCGGATCGATAGGTGAGGCGCACCGGCTCCGCATCACCGCCGTGGACCGGATCGGAAGTGATCTGCGGGTCGAACTCCGGCCCGCCGCCTGGACCAGAGGAACACAGTGACTGGATTTCTCCTCCCCAACGCCCGTCTCGCACCACGGGAGCAGCCCAGGGCCGACGCGTCGGAGCTGCCCCCGGTCACCCTCCTCATCCCCTTCTACCGGGAGACCCCGGAGATCCTGCGGCGCTCAGCGGGGATGCTCCAGTTCCTGGACTACCCGCACGAGAAGCTGTCCGTGCGCTGGCTCGTGGACGCTCGCCGGTCCGAGGACGTGGCGGCCGCCGAGGCGGTCGCCGGGTCGGCCCGGGCCGGCTTCGGCGGTGACCTGCGGGTGGTGGCCGTTCCCTCGATGACCCCGAAGGCGAAGGCCCTCAACCACGTGCTCCGCGAGGTCGACGACCCGTTCGTCGCCGTCTACGACGCGGACACCGTCCCGGACCCGGGCCAGCTCCGCCAGGCCGTCGCCGCGCTGGAGGCCCGCGACCTCGACGTCGTCGACGCCATCGAACTGCCCGAGGCGGGCGGCGACCTGGTCAACCGGATCACCCTCGCGCAGTCGGCCGCGTTCTTCGGGGCCATGGAGTACGTCAACCGCCGCACCGGCATGCACATGCTGCTCGGCAGCTCGATCTACTTCCGCCGCAAGGCGCTGGAGGAGGTCGGACCGCTCTGCGAGGACGGCGTCGAGGAGCTGTACGAGTGGGCGGTGCGGGCCGCCGCCGCCGGCGTACGCATGGGGCGCATCGTCTCCTTCTCGTACGGCACCCGGACCTCGGTGGTCGGGCCCGCGCTGCGCCAGCGCACCCGGTGGATCCGGGGCCAGCTCGACATCGGCTTCCGGTTCCTGGGCGGGGAGCCGCTGCCTGCCCGGCCGCGGACCGCCGTGACGCTGATGACCCTCAGCCTGCTCGGCCAGCTCAGTGTGCTGCCCGTGATGGCCGGGGCCGTGCGCTACCGCTCGCTCCGCCTGCCCGCCGCCGCGCTGCTCGCCGGAGAGGCGCTGCGCATCCGCAGCGTCTCCCGCGACCCGGTGTGGGAGGTCCTCCGGGTCGGTTCGGGGTGGGTGTTCCTGCTGCCGTTCGAGCTCCTGGAGTCGACTTCGGCCTGGCGGGCGGTCTGGGAGCTGGCGACGGGCCGTGACACCTGGCACTCGGTCCGGCCGGAGGCGGGGAGGAGCCCGACGCCGGGGGAGGGCGCGACGACGACCGGGAGGGACATGACGGCGACGGGGGAGAGCCCGACGCCGGGGAAGGGCCCGACATGATCGATCTGGGTCTGCCCCGCATCCCGCAGCGCGGCCGTATCTTCTCCTCCGTCTTCATCGACACCTTCGGCTGGGGCCTGTTCGCCCCGCTGGCCTTCCTCTACTTCTCCTTCGGCACCGGGCTGTCCTTCTCGGCCATCGGCTCGGCGGTCAGCGCCGGAACGCTCGCCTCCCTGCCGGTGGCCCTGCTGGCGGGCTGGCTCGTCGACCGGTTCTCCCCGAAGTCCGTGCTGGTGGCCAGCAACCTGGTCACGGCAGTGGGCTACGGCCTCTACCCGTTCGCCTCCGAGTGGATGCTGATCGCGGTGGCGACGTTCCTCGTGATGGCCGGGGACCGGCTGTACTGGGCGAGCTGGCCGGTGATCGTGGTGGACCTGGCATCGGGCCGCAAACTCGACGCCACCTACGCGGCGGTCGGGACCATCAAGAACTTCACCGTCGCCACCGGGGCCCTGGCCAGCTCCGGACTGACCATCCTCTTCGGCCGGGGCGCCGCCGACCTGGTCCTGGCCCTGAACGTGGTCACCTCGCTCGTCGCGGCGGTGCTCCTGGCCGGGGTACGCGTCTCGTCGAACCGTCCGGCCAAGGAGGCGGGCGGCGGGGGGAAGGAACCCGGCTGGCGGGCCGCGTTCCAGGACCACGCGTTCACCGGCTTCTGCTTCTCCTTCATGCTCCTGACCTTCGCCTGGGCGCTGCCCGCGACGATCCTGCCCGCCTATGCGGTGGAGATCATGAAGCTGCCCGGCTGGGCGCCCGCCTTCTTCCTCGGCATCAACAGCGTCGCCATCATGCTCGCCCAGATGCCGGTGACGGCGAAGGTCTCCCACGTCCCCCGGCAGCGGCTGATCGTCCGGGCCGGACTGATCTTCGCCGTGGTCTTCGCCGGGCTGTACCTGGTGACCGAACTCCCGGCGACCACCGCGATCGTGGTGCTAGTCCCCGTGATGCTGATCTTCACGCTCGGCGAGATGATCAGCCTGCCCGCGGCCAACGCCCTGGTGGCGAGCAGTGCGCCCGCCGCGATCCGCGGCCGGTACATGTCGCTCTTCCAGCTCTCCTGGGGAATCTCCGGCCTCTTCATCCCCTTGCTCGCCGGATTCGTACTCGACCGCGGGGCCCTGTGGGTGTGCGCCGCGTTCGGCGGGATCGCCCTGCTGGCGGCGGTCGGGGTCCAGGTCACCGCGTACCGGATCGCCCCGGTCGGCACGGAGGAGGAGGCGGCGGAACCGCACGACGAGCCGTACGACGGACCGGCCTCCCCCGGGAGCGGCCCGGACGCCGGACTCGCCCCCGTAACCACGAAGGATGTGACATGACAGAGACGTCCCGGTACCCCGGCATCAGGGTCATGGCGCACCCCCGGCGGCGGAAGCAGGCGGAAGCCCTGCTGGCCGAGCTGGACGCCGGAGCCCGACCGCCGTACGCCGAAGGTCCGCACGCCGACGACCGGCTCCCCGCCGACGACCCGCTGCTCGTCCTCGATCCGGACCCGGACGGTCCGCCGAGCCCCCTGCGTACGGCGGCGGCCGCCTGGGCCGGACCGTACGGCACGGCCAGCCACCGGCTCGTCCTCCAGGACGACGTCCTGCCCGCCGAGGGCTTCCTGGACCTGGTGGCCAAGTCCATCGGGAACCGGCCCCACGACCCCATCGCCTTCTACAGCAACTGGAACCACTGGAACGGTTCGGCCGTGCGGCTCGCCGCACTCAGCGGAGCCGGCTGGGCCCGGGCGATCCCGGACGAGTACGCGCCCTCGCTCGCCGTGGCGCTTCCCCGCGCCCTGGCCGAGCAATTCGCCGACTACGCGAAGGAGTTGCTGCAAGGCGACACGCCTCCGGACGACGAGGCCCTGGCCGCGTTCCTGCGGGGGCGCGACACCGCCCTGGTCATCGCCGTGCCCAACCTGGTCGAACACAAGGGGGGCGACAGCCTGGTGGGCAACGACAACCAGGGGCCCAGGCTCTCGCCCTGCTTCGTGGACGACGCGCCGGGCGCCCGGCGGACCGGGACGGGCACGCTGGGGGCGCTGGACTTCTACCCCCACTTCTTCAAGGGGCACGTCTACGGCCTCACCCCCACGGGACCCGGCGGCCGTTACGTCAAGAGCTACTGGGACGAGAGCGTCCAGACGCTGGGCATCGACCCCGACCGGATCAGGGAACTGGCCCGGTGGGAGCCGACCCCCGCGATGCTGTTCCGCGACCTGGCGGGCGCCGGACTCCAGATCCACCACGCCACCGCTGCCTGGACCGCGGCCGTGCTGTACGGGGCCACCCTGGAACGCCTCATGGCCACCACGGGCACCGCCCCGGCCGCCGGCCGGACGCCGGACCCCGCTGTCCGCGCGCGTGCCGTCGAGACCATCCCGCTGGGCGGTCTGGCACAGGTGGTCGGACTCCCGCTGCTGCGCCGGGTCATGGACCCGCTGCGCAGGCTGACCGAGGAGGGCCTGAACGCCGGTGCGGAACTGGCGTCGGCCGCGACGCCCCTCGGCACCGCTCCCTAGACCTGCCCGCCCCGGACCTGTTCTCCCTGGGCCCGCCCTCCTTCGACCTGCTCGCCCCTAGACCTGCTCTCCCTCTCCACCTCTTCCCACCTCTTCCTTCCTCAGCCCATCCATCCGCTCTGTCAGGAGTTCGAAGATCATGCGGACAGTCGACGTATTCCACCCGCAGGCCACCGGCGACAGCACCGGCGACACCACCGCTGTGCACGCCTCCCCCCAGACCTCCGTGGCGTTCAGCCCGGACGGCGTCCACTACGCCAGCGCCGGGTACGACGGCCGGGTGGCCCTGTGGGACCGCTCCGGCACCGCCCCGCGCTGGGTCGGGCATCACTCACGGCTGGTCAACGGCGTGCGGTTCTCGCCGTCGGGCCGGCTCCTCGCCAGCGGTTCGGCCGACAAGACCTGCCGCATCTGGGACGTGGCCACCGGCCGCCAGATCCAGCTGCTCGCCCGGCAGCCCGACGACCTCAACGCCCTGGCCTGGCTGGACGAGAACCGCCTGGTCACCGTCTCGCAGGACGGCACGGGCCGCATCTGGGACATCCGTACCGGCGTTCTCGAAGAGGGCGTGATCTTCCACGCCGACCACTGCATGTCGGTCGACGCCGCGCCCACCGGCGTCCTGGCCAGCTGTGGCGAGGACGCCACCATCCGCCTCTGGGACACCAACGGGGCCCTGCTGCGCGACCTGCCGCAGGCCGGGCACGCCGAGATGTGCCGCTGGTCGCCCGACGGCACCCTGCTCGCCGCCAGCTGCGACGACGGCTTCGTGCACATCGTGCGGACCGACGGCGAACTGGTCACCAAGGTCGGCCCGTACACCGCCGCCGTGAAGTCGGTCGCCTGGTCCCAGGACGGCTCCCGCATCGTCATCGGTGCCTACGACAGCACGATCACCCTCTGGGACATCGCCGACTGCCGCCCGCTGGTGCGCTGGTACGGGGCACACCTGTGGCCCCGCTCGGTGGACTGGTCCGTGGACGGCAGGACCATCATCGCCGGTACGTTCTCGGCGCTGCCCGCAGTGATCGACGTACCCGAGGTCCCGGCGGACGACCTGCCCGGCGAGGTCCGGGAGATCACCCTCGAATCGCCGGTGTCCACGCACGGCGTCAACCACGTGTCGGCCGCCGGTGAGGTGCTGGCGGCGGGCAGCGACAACGGTACGGTCCGGGTCTGGAGCCACCGCGGGGCCACCGCGACCGAGGTGCCGGTGGGCAACGGCAGCCTGATCAACACCGTTGCCGTGTCCGAGCAGTTGCCGGGGCTCGTCGCCTACGGCTCGTTCTCCGGCCGGGTCGGCGTCGCCGACGCCGTCACCGGACGCGATGTGGCCGCCGTCGAGCGCGCGCATCCCGTGAACCGGGCCGCCTGGTCGCCGGACGGCAAGCGGCTGGCCGTCGCCGACTACGAGGGCGGGCTCGACCTCTACACCTGGACGGGCAGCGAGCTGGTGCCCGGAATCCACTACGAGGGCCACGACGGGTCCATCAAGGACGTGTCCTGGGTGGACCCGGACCGCCTGGTCACCTACTCGACCGACCGCCAGGCCCACCTGATCACCGCCGAGGGCGAGCTGATCCGCTCCTTCGGCGGCCACGGCGAGCTGATCAACGGCGGCTCGGTGACCAGCGTGGCGGGCCGGGCGCTGCTCGCCACCGTCTCCCGCGACCGGACCAGCCGCGTCTACGACCTGGACACCGGGGAGCTGCTCCAGGTGCTCGTCGGCCACGACGAGTCGGCCAAGTGCGCGGCCTGGCACCCGGGCGGGAAGCCGCTGCTCGTCACGGGCTCGTACGACTACACCGGCCGGCTGTGGGTCCTCGACCCGGAGACCCTCGCCCCGCTCCACAGCCATGTGCTGGAGGGGCACGGCAGCGCGGTCAGCGCCGTGACCTGGCTCGGCGACGACGCGGTCACCGCCTCCTGGGACAGCAGGGTGGTCGCCTGGACGCCGGACGCCGACCCCACCCGGGCGCCGGCCCAGGCAGAGCTGGCGACGGACTGGAAGACCCCGGAGGACTCCCGATGAAATCCCTCAGCCTGAAACTGACCTCGCCCCCCTCCTTCGCCCTCTCCGACGCCGAGACGGCGGCATTCCGGCGGGCCGCGGAGACGGTGTGCCGCGCCGGGGGCGGCCGGCTGGACGACCCCGACACGGCGGCCGCGGCCCGCGGCGGCTGGGAGGAGCTGCCGGGCCGGTTCCGGTCGGCCGTACGCGACTTCCGCCGGGACTCGGGCGACTGCGGGGTGATGCTGTTCCGGGGCCTGCCCGTCGACGAGGCCCTGCTGCCGCCCACCCCGACGGTGGACGGCTCGGTCCGCCGGGAGGCGACCGTGCCCGGCGCCGCCCTGCTGATGACCGCCGCCGGCGGTCTGGGCGACCCGGCCGCCTACGCACCGGAGAAGTCCGGCGCGCTGGTGCAGGACGTCGTACCGGTGCCGGGCAGGGAGGACTTCGAGGGCAACGCGGGCTCCACCCTGCTCTCCTTCCACATCGAGAACGCCTTCCACGTCCACCGCCCGGACTTCGTGATGCTGCTGTGCCTGCGGGCGGACCACGACGGCACGGCGGGCCTGCGTACCGGATCGATACGCCAGGCGCTGCCCACGCTCTCGGAGCGGACCAGGGAAGTCCTCGCCCGCCCGGAGTTCAGCACCCAGCCGCCGCCCTCCTTCGGGTCGGCGGACGGGACCACTCCGCCGCGCCCGGTGCTGTACGGCGACCCGGAGGACCCCGATCTGCGGGTGGACTTCTCCGCCACGACGGCTCTGACGCTCGAAGCGCGCCAGGCGCTCGTCGAACTGGAGGCGGCCGTCAACGCCACCTCCCACACGGTCCGGCTGACGCCGGGGGACCTGGCGATCGTGGACAACCGGGTGACCACGCACGGCAGGACCGCCTTCCGGCCGCGCTACGACGGGGGCGACCGCTGGCTGCTGCGCACCTTCGCGGTGGCCGACCTGCGACGCTCCCGTAGCCATCGCCCCGGCGACGGCTACGTACTGAGCCACTGAGCACCTCGGCGGGCCGGGGCCCGGGACCGGGCCCCGGCCGCTCACCCACAACAGCGGGAACGAAGGCATGCCATCCATGAATACGGGGCTCCACGTCAACGCGGTCGTCCTCGGGAGCTCCCGCCGGATCTGCGCGATCTGGAAGGTGAGCGGGCCCGCCGACCGGCGCCGGGCCTGCGAGTTCACCTTCGCGCTCCTGCTCCGCCGCCGTGGTCCGGAGCAGGACTGGGCTGCCGAGACCGCGCTCGGCGCGCTGGAGGAGGGGTTCGACGACGGGCCGGTCTGCGTGGACCTCACCACCACGGTGCACGGCATCGAGGTGGACGCCCTGCGGCCGGGGCTGTGCGGGGCCGATCTGCTGGAGGCGTCCCGGGCGGCGCTGGGCGAAGGGCACCAGGAGTGGGCGAAGCTGGCCCATGAGGACCCTCAGGCCTTCCGTGCCGGGGCGTCCGGGAGTTACGTACTGCTGCGCCACGCGGCGGTCATGGCCGGCGCCGGCACCGGGCGTGGCGAAAGGCCCCCCGTCCATGTCGTCCACGAGCGGGAGCACCGGGTGCTGCGTGCCTACGCGGCGGCGCTGGCCGCCAACGCCGGGGCGGAGGGGATTTCATGATCATTGCCTTCGATCTGATGGACACCCTATTGTCGGACCCCTATCGATCGGCGTACGAACAGGCATTCGGTATCACCTATGAGGAGTTCGAGCGGGTCCGGCCCCAGGGTGCCTATCACCAGCTGGAATGCGGCGAGTTGGCGGAGGAGGACTACTGGGCCGCCATGCGGGACGCCGGACTGTCCTTCGACACCGATGTCTTCCACCGCACGAGGAGAAGCGGCTACGCCTGGCTGAAGGGCATGCGCGAGCTCGTCGCGGAGTGCGCGCGCGAGCACCGGACCGTGGTCGCGTCCAACTACCCCCGGTGGATCGAGGAGATCGAGCGGGACATGCTCGCCGGAACGGGCCTGGAGGTCTACGCCTCGTACCGGTTCGGCGTCCGCAAGCCCTCCGAACGGTTCTTCCGCCTGCTGGGCGAGGAGACCGGCACCGGCCCGCACGACCTGGTCCTGATCGATGACATGCGGGCGAACACGGACACGGTGACAGCGCTCGGCGGTATCGGCATCCCCTTCGCATCGGCGCACGCCACCCGGCAGCAGCTGCTTGCCCACGGCCTGTTGCCCGGCTGAACCACAACGCACCAACGCACCATCGAAGCTTGGAGTGAGACCATGCCCGACCCCGAACCGCACCTGCACCGAGCGGCCTCGGACCTCGCGTACTTCAGTGCCGACGGCGAGACCTACGTCTCGCCCGCCCCTTTGCGCGACCTCCGCAAGTCCCGCCCCCTGCGGGTGCTGTCCGAGGAGGACTTCGCGTTCTGGCAGAGCTACGGCTACGTCATCGTGCGGCAGGCGATCGAGCCCGCTGCCGCACAGAAGCTCCTCGAATTCACCTGGGACTTCCAGGGACTCGACCCCGACCGGCCGGACAGCTGGTACGAGGAGCGGGAGTTCGCCACGGACCTCGAACGCGATCTGTACGTCTACGGGTTCGTCGAGGCATACCAGCACCAGTACATCTGGGACAGCCGCCAGACCCAGCGGGTCTACGACGCGTTCGTCGACGTGTGGGACTGCGAAGAGCTGTGGGTGACGCTGGACCGGCTCAACCTCAACCCGCCCAACGTCAGGAACCGCGACCGGGCGCTGATAGCCCCGACGGACCAGGGGTTCGACATCGAGCTCCACTGGGACGTCGACACCACCCTCGCGGAGCCGCCCCAGCGGGTCCAGGGGATCATCGCCCTCAACGACACCCGGCCGGAGCTGGGCGGGTTCCAGTGCTCGCCCGAGCTGTTCCACCGGTTCGAGGAGTGGGCGGCGGGTCAGCCCGCGGACCGGGACCCGATCAGGCCGGCCGCCGACCGCGCCGAATACCCGGTGGTCCGGCCCGAGCTGAACGCCGGTGACCTGCTGATCTGGAACGGCCTGCTGGCCCACGGGGTGGCGCGCAACACCTCCGAGAACGGCGTGCGTTCGGTGCAGTACCTCTCGATGATGCCCGCTCTGGAGTCGCACGAGGAGATGCGGCGCTCCCGGATCGACTCCTGGCGCCACCTCACCACCCCGGACTGGAACAGGACGCTGGTCGGCGACGCGACCAAGCACGAATCCCTGCGCTACGGCCCCGCAGAGCTGACCGGGCTCGGCGAGAAGCTGCTCGGGCTCACCTCCTGGAAGGAGCAGTGATGCGCCGTATCTGCCTGGCCCTCCCCACGAACCGGCCCTGCGCGAAGACCCTTTCGGCGGTCGGCGCGGAGGCCGACCACGCGGCGGAACACTTCGGCGTCGAGGTGCACCTGCTGATCCTGGACTCCTCCGACCGGCGGACGTTCCAGGAGCACGCCGGGGTCCTCGCCGCCGAACACCGGGCGGCGAACGTCCACGTACACCACCTCGACGAAGCAGCGCAGCGGGACTTCCTGCGGCTGGTGCTGGAGCGCTCCGGGGCCACCGCCCCGGACCGGCTGCTCGATCTGATGCTCCCGCCCGACGTCTCCTACGGGGCGTGCACCAACCGGGCCTTCCTGATCGCCGGCGCTCTCGGCTGCGAGTCGGTGCACCGCAGGGACTCCGACAGCGCCTTCCAGGTCCAGGAGGACGGCACGCCCGTCCACCCCGTTCACCACGAACTCACCTCGCTGGGCAGGCGCGCCCGGGACGCGGCGGACGGCGTCACCGAGACCCGCCTCGACCCGTCGGACGCGGACAAGCCGGTGGTGCTGGTCGGCAGCTCCTTCGTGGGCGAACTGTCCGTGGACATCGGCGAGGTGCAGAGGCTCGACCCGGAGATCTACTACGACATCGTGAGCCTCTGGGCACCCCCGGAGTGGCCGGAGAGCAGAAAGCGGGAGCTGGTCGAGGAGTCCTTCCGCGGCGCGGGCACCGAGCCGTTTCGGCAGGACCACGCGCTCCTGACCGTCGTCGACCCCATGCGGGTCGACATGTGCAACATCAGCCTCCACCGCGAGGTGTACGAGAACGTGCCGCTGCCGCCGGCGGTCAACACCATCGGCAGCGACTACTTCCTGCTCCACCTCGTGCACGACGCGCGGCTCCCCGGCGTCCTGCACAACCGCAACATCGTCAACTTCTACACCCCCGAACGCCGCACGGACGCCGGATTCAGCGCCTACCACCGGCGGCTGGTGAAGTTCTTCCTGTCGATGCTCTACTTCAACGACATCTACGACCGGATGGCGGCCGCGGGCGGCGCCCTGCTCGACGGGGACGGACTCCTCCGCCCGGCTGAGACGGCCCGGCTCGTCCGCGAGAGCACGCGCCTCGACCGGTCCGGGAACGTCCACCGGCTGGAGGTCCTGGACCGCTCCTACCGCGGACTCGGCGGTCGGTACACCGAGTTCGCCGGGCTCCTGGAGGAGGAGGGGAAGCGGCTGCTCGACGAGGCGTGCGAGGACATCGAGGACTTCGCGTTCCTGATCGAGTCGTGGGGAGAGATGGTGCGGGCGAGCCGGACCGTGCGCCTTCACGGGGCCCCCGGACCGTCGGGCCCGGGCCTGTGATCATGGACGGGACAGCACGTATGCGCGCGGCCCTGGCGGCCGCCCCCGAGGATGTGATCGTCTTCGATCTCGCGGGGATCGAGGCACAGTTCACCGCCCTCACCGAGGAGCTGCCCGGCCTCTCGGTCCGCTTCGCGATGAAGGCCTGCCCGGTGGACGGGGTCCTGCTCCGCCTCGCGGAACTGGGCTCCGGGTTCGACGCGGCCAGCCCCCGGGAGATCGAGCAGGCCATCGCGACCGGGGTTCCGCTGGAGAGGATCCACTACGGGAACACCATCAAGTCCGACCGCGACATCGCCGCCGCCCACCGCCTCGGCGTCCGGGACTTCGCCACCGACAGCCTCGAAGACGTGGCGGCGATCGCCGTCCACGCCCCCGGCTCCCGGGTCTTCTGCCGGCTGGCCACCGACGGGTACGGCGCGCTGTGGGGCCTCAGCCGCAAGTTCGGCTGCTCGGCGGCGGACGCGGTCCGGGTGCTGGAGGCGGCACGGCAGGCGGGCCTGACACCCGCGGGCCTGTCGGTCCATGTCGGCTCCCAGCAGATGACGTCCGAGGCCTGGCGCCGGGCCTTCGAGACCCTGGCCGACGTCATCGTCACGCTGAACGGGCGCGGCATCCTCCTCGACCACGTCAACCTCGGCGGCGGCCTGCCCGCGCTCGGGTACGCCGACCGGCAGGGCCGACGGCTCGACCCTCCGGTGGACAAGATCTTCACCGTGATCCGCGAGGGCATGCAGCAGCTCGGCGAGGCCTCGGAGTCACCCCTCCGCTTCGTCATGGAGCCGGGCCGCCATCTGGTCGCGGACCACGGCGCGATCCGGGCCCATGTGTCCCGGCTGACCACACGCGGGCAGCTCGACGGGGAGCGGGAGAACTGGCTGTATCTGAGCTGCGGCAAGTTCAACGGCCTGTACGAGATGGACGGGGTGCGGTACCGGCTGGTCTTCCCGACCCACGCCGGGACCGGAACGGAGCACGTGCCCGCCGTCATCGCGGGCCCGACCTGCGACAGCGACGACGCCTACGGCAGTGACCCCGTCCCCGTACCCCGGGACGCGGCGTCCGGAGACCCGGTCTGGATCTTCGCGTGCGGCGCCTACGCCACCGGCTACATGAC
This sequence comes from Streptomyces durocortorensis, assembly GCF_031760065.1. Taxonomy (NCBI): domain Bacteria; kingdom Bacillati; phylum Actinomycetota; class Actinomycetes; order Kitasatosporales; family Streptomycetaceae; genus Streptomyces; species Streptomyces sp. C11-1. Next base: position 3,489,949 of record NZ_CP134500.1, on the reverse strand, counting down.
CCAGGGGTTCAACGGGTTCAGCCCCCTTCCCCACACGCTGATCGACGAAAGGGCCTGAACCGATGGGTCACGACGCGCTACGCATCCGCCGGATCGTCGAGGACGACTGGAGCGGCATCACCGAGCTGGAGGCGCGGACGTACACCGGGAGCGCTCTCTCGGAGGAGCAGGAGGCCCTGAAGTCCAGAGCCCGGGCGTCCCCGGAGACCTGCTTCCTCCTGGAACACGGGCGGCGGACCGTGGGCTACGTACTGGCCCTGCCCTACCCCTTCCGCCGGTACCCCGATCTGGGGCGGGCGGAGGACACCGTCTTCCGCTCGGCCAATCTGCATCTGCACGACTGCGTCGTCGCCGAGGAGTTCCGGCGCCGGGGCTGGGGCACGCGGCTGATCGACCACCTGTCCGCCACCGCCGGTTCGCGGAGCTACGAACGGATCTCCCTGATCGCCGTGGGAGGCAGCGACACCTTCTGGTCGGCCCGTGGCTACGCACCCCACACCGAGGTCGGGCTGCCGCCGGGCTACGGCGAGGACGCGGTGTACATGTCCATGGCGGTGAGTTCCCCGGCGCGCGGGGCGTCGCGGAAGAACGAAGTGAGCTGATGTCGGTGTTCCGGATCAACGACGATTTCCGCCGTACGCAGGTGGCGATCGCGGCCCTGTTCTGTTTCCTCGGCTTCCAGTACGCCACCTGGGCGTCACGGCTCCCCGCCCTCAAGACGGAACTCGGTCTGAGCGAGGCGGAAGTGGGACTCCTCCTGATGGCCTGCGGGGCGGGCGCGGCGAGCTCGTTCCCCCTCGTGGGACCGCTGATGAGGAGGCTGGGCTCCCGGCGCCTCACCTTCGTCTCGGCCCTCGCCCTCGGGCTGCTCCTGCTCGCCCTGGCGGTGGCACCGAACTACCCGGTCGCCCTCCTGGTCATCTGCCTCGACGGGGTCGCCGTCGGCTGCCTCAACGTCGCGATGAACGCCCAGGGGGCCGCGCTCGAAGTCCGCTACGAGCGCACGGCACTGTCCCAGCTCCACGCCACGTTCAGCGCGGGCTCGCTGGGGGCCGCGCTCCTGGCGTCCGGTATGAACCTGTGGACCACGTCGCTCGCGGCCCACTTCGGCGTGGCGGCGGTCGTTCTGGTGCTGCTGATCGCCTACTCCCGGCCGGGACTGCTCACGGAGGACCCCCGGCCCGAAGCGGCCAAGGAGGACAAGGGCCGCCGCAAGCTGACCCTGCCGACCAAGGTGACGATCTGGATGGGCCTGGCGATGGCCTTCGGCACGGTCACGGAGGGCGCCATGAACGACTGGTCGGCGCTCTACCTGGAGGACGTGGTCAAGGCCGGTGCGGAGGTCGCCCCGCTGGGCATCGCGGTGGTCTCGGTCATGATGGTCGTGGCCCGCCTCTTCGCCGACGGCTGGCGCACCCGCTGGGGCGACGGCCGGGTCGTCCGCGTCGGCAGCGTGCTGGCCGGTTCGGGCCTCGCGGTGGCCCTGCTGGTCGGTGGCGTGGTGCCGACACTGATCGGATTCGCCTGCGTCGGGCTCGGCATCGCCGCGGTGACCCCGTGCCTCTACGTCGCCGCCGCCCGCCAGGGACCGGACGCGCTGGCCCTGGTCGCCGCCATGGGCACCACGGGTCTGCTGGCCGGTCCCGCGATGATCGGTTTCATCGCCGCCGCAGGAAGCCTGCTGTGGGGCATGGGCGCGGTCGCGCTGTCGGCGCTCCTCGTGTCGGCCTGCGCGACCCGCATCCGCTGGAAGGCGCTGGGGGAGGTCCCGTCGGACGCTCCGTCGGGCGCGAGCTGATCGGGGCCGTACGAAAAGAACCGTCTCCGACCCGCAGCTGCGGGTCGGAGACGGTTCCAGAAGCGGTAGCGGTGGGATTTGAACCCACGGTGACGGGTTACGCCACACTCGCTTTCGAGGCGAGCTCCTTCGGCCGCTCGGACACGCTACCGAGAGAGAGCTTAGACCATCCCGGGGCGCGGAAAGAAATCGGTTCCCGGCGGCCGGACCGCAGGGGTCGGGAGCGCGCGACCGTACGGGGTCAGAGCGCCCGGAAGAAGGCCGTCAGCTGCTCGGCGCACTCCGCTTCCAGCACCCCGCCGATGACCTCCGGACGGTGGTTGAGGCGGCGGTCGCGGACGACGTCCCAGAGAGATCCGGCCGCCCCCGCCTTCTCGTCCCGGGCCCCGTAGACGACCCGGTCCACCCGGGCCTGGACCAGCGCGCCCGCGCACATCGTGCAGGGCTCCAGGGTGACCACGAGCGTGCAGCCGGTCAGCCGCCACTCGCCGTGGGCCGCGGCCGCGCGGCGCAGGGCCAGGATCTCCGCGTGCGCGGTCGGGTCGCCGGTGGCCTCGCGCTCGTTGTGTCCGACGGCGAGCGGCGCGCCGTCGGGGCCGAGGACGACGGCGCCGACCGGTACATCGCCGGCCGACGCCGCCTGCGCGGCCTGGGCCAGGGCGCGGCGCATCGGTGACTGCCAGGGGTCGCGTACCGGATCGGGCTGGGGTACGGGACCGGGGGAGGGCGGGGGTGAGGGGCGCGGAGGCGGTGCGGTCACCTGCGGACCCTAGCGGACAGGGCACGACGGACAGCGGACAGCGGACAGCGGACAGGGCACGACCGTCAGCGGACTGCGGACGGCGCACCCCGGCGCTGCCCTAGCGGACCGATTCCAGGACGTCGGACGCTCCCACGGCCTCCGCGATCTCCGCGAGCCCGTCCGTCTGCAGGGTCAGCAGCTCCTTCTCGGACATCCCGAGGTCCGCGAGGACCCCGAGCTCACCGATCGGTCCCGCCGGTACGGCGTCCGGGTCGGCGGCGTCGTCGTCCGGGCCGGCGGCCCCGGGGGCGGATCGTTCCGGCTCGCCGTCCTCGGTGCCGTCGAGGTCGACGAGCTCCTCCAGAGCGGCGATCTCGTCCTCGGCCCCTGGTTCGCGGCCGAGCATCTCGTCGGTGAGCAGGATCTCCCCGTACGAGGAGCGGGCGGCGGCGGACGCGTCCGAGACGTAGATACGGGGGTCCTCCTCACCGTCCACCCGGACGACGCCGAACCAGGCGTCCTCCTGCTCGATGTAGACCAGGACCGTGTCCTCGTCCACCGAGGCGTCCCGGGCCAGATCCGTCAGGTCGGACAGGGTCTCCACATCGTCGAGCTCTGTGTCGCTCGCTTCCCACCCGTCTTCGGTGCGCGCGAGCAGTGCGGCGAAGTACACCGTGACTCTCCCACTGGTCATAGGTGAATCGGTCCGACGGGAGGGCAGCCGGTGATCCGTCCGCCCTGAGCCCCGCCCAATCGGCATCGTGGCAGAAACAAGCGCCGTGCGAGACCTCTTCGACCGTTGCGTCGGCCATCAGTTCCAGGAGTGCCTGGTCGGCCCTCGCCCTGACGGAGCCGGTGAGGGCTCGATCAGAGGGGGAGTGCGCCGGTGGTACGAGAGGGCGTCACGGGGCTTCACCAGCGGAACGTGCGCATCCGCATCTGTTGCCGCATACGGGCCGCACGGGCCCGGCGCGGCTGCACCCGGTCGCGCAGCTGCTTGGCCTCGTGGAGCTCGCGGAGGAACTGGGCGCGTCGGCGGCGGCGGGCCGCGTCACTCTCCTGCGCGTCCTCGACATCACCCGTCACGCCCTGCGGGTCGCGCGCGTCGAGCGCGTCGCCCACCCCGCGTGAGCCCGGGTTCCGCTGCTCTTCCCCGTGCGGCATCGACACACCACCCCAATGCTGGGTCCGTATGCCCCCACCTTCCCCCCGAACAGGTGGTTGATGCCAGCGCAGAGTGCCGGGCGGCACGGTTACTGTTGACGCATGCGGATCCACGTCGTCGACCACCCGCTGGTGGCGCACAAACTCACCACGCTGCGCGACAAGCGCACCGACTCCCCGACCTTCCGGCGGCTCGCCGACGAGCTGGTCACCCTCCTCGCCTACGAGGCCACCAGGGATGTGCGCACCGAGCAGGTCGACATCGACACCCCGGTGACGCCCACGACGGGGGTCAAGCTGTCGCACCCCCGCCCCCTCGTCGTCCCGATCCTGCGCGCCGGCCTCGGCATGCTGGACGGCATGGTGCGCCTGCTGCCGACGGCCGAGGTGGGCTTCCTCGGCATGATCCGGAACGAGGAGACGCTGGAGGCGGAGACGTACGCGACGCGGATGCCCGAGGACCTCTCCGGCCGCCAGGTCTACGTCCTGGACCCGATGCTGGCCACCGGCGGCACCCTCGTCGCGGCGATCCGCGAGCTGATCAAGCGCGGCGCCGACGACGTCACCGCCGTCGTCCTGCTTGCGGCGCCCGAGGGCGTCGAGGTGATGGAGCGCGAGCTGGCGGGCACCCCGGTCACCGTCGTCACCGCCTCGGTCGACGAGCGGCTCAACGAGCACGGCTACATCGTGCCGGGCCTCGGCGACGCGGGTGACCGGATGTACGGCACGGCCGAGTAGTCCGTGGGGCCTGCGGGTACCCCGGGTACCCGCAGGCTCAGCAGGAGGACGGGGCCGGGGACGGCTTCGCCGTCAGGGCCGCCATCGCGGCGGTCGCCTCCTGCGGGGTGTTGAACGCCTTGAACTTCGCGCCGAGGATCAGGTCGACCTCCGCGGTCTTGCGGGTGTCGGTCTTCTGCACGGTGCCCACCAGCTGCGTGCCGAGCACGGTGAAGCTCCCGTTCGTCGCGGTCGGCGCGCCCAGCAGCACGGCCGTGCCCGGCACCTTCTTGTCGTACTCCTTGGACGCGTTGCCCACCTCGCCGACGGCGAAGCCGCGCTTCTTGAGCTCCTCGGCCGCGGACTTGGCCAGGCCGCTGCGGGTCGTCGCGTTGTAGACGTTCACCTTGATGGCGGCCGGTTTCGGCAGCGCCCGGGCGGGGGCCGACGGCTTCGGGGTGGGGCAGTCCCGCTGGTGGCCGACCGCGTTGGCGCTCTTGTCGCCGCCGGTGAAGACGTCGATGAGCTGGAGCGTGCCCCAGCCGGCCAGGCCGAGGGCGACGACGGCGCAGACCCCCGCGAGGACCAGCCTGCCGCGGCGCCGGGGGCGACGCATGCGGGGGTAGGTGTCGCCCGTGATGCGGTACTTTCCGCCCATGCCGGGGGGAGTGAGCATGCTCATGGAGGCAGCGTAGTGCGACCCGGTGATGATGCGTACTAAATGATCAACGTATGGCACCCGGATGCGCACGAAAGCACCCGAAAGGCCCGAATCGGCAGGCGAGGGTCGGGTACGGGTGAAGAGGGCCGGGTGAAGAGGGCCGGGCGAGGCTCCCGGGGGCGTCAGCCCAGGTCGAGGACGCGGGCGTGCAGCACCTGGCGCTGCTGGAGCGCGGCCCGGACCGCCCGGTGCAGCCCGTCCTCCAGGTAGAGGTCGCCCTGCCACTTCACGACGTGGGCGAAGAGGTCGCCGTAGAACGTGGAGTCCTCGGCGAGGAGGGTCTCCAGGTCCAGCTGGCCCTTGGTGGTCACGAGCTGGTCCAGGCGGACCGGACGCGGCGCGACATCCGCCCACTGTCGGGTGCTTTCCCGGCCGTGGTCGGGGTAAGGCCGCCCATTTCCGATGCGCTTGAAGATCACACGGAAAGCCTACCGGGCAAGGGGCTCCGGGCGCAGCCAGGGAACCTCACTGCGATGCTTGCGCAAGGGTCGTATACGGCTTCATAACGTGAGATACCGGGACAGGGGTCACCAGGATGAGCGGGAGCGCGAACACGGAAACGGGTACGGGCGGGGGCACGGACCGGGGCGCCGACGGGGACCCGGACCCCGCTACGGCCCCGGGCGCCGACTCGGACCCGGACCCCGTGCCGGACCCCGCGCGGGAGATCGCCGCCGGGTACGCCGTCTCCGGCGACGCCCTCGACCTCGGCGCCCTGCTGTGGGACGGCGCCTGCCTGTCCGCCGCCCCCGTCCGCATCCCGCTCGCCATGCTCAACCGGCACGGGCTGGTCGCGGGCGCCACCGGCACCGGCAAGACCAAGACCCTCCAACTGATCGCCGAACAGCTTTCCGCGCACGGGGTGCCCGTCTTCCTCGCCGACATCAAGGGCGACGTCTCCGGCGTATCGGCCCCGGGAGAGGGCGGGGCGGCGGTGGACGAGCGAGCAGCCCAGGTGGGGCAGGAGTGGCGCGCCACGGGTTTCCCGAGCGAGTTCTACGCGCTCGGCGGCATCGGCCCCGGCATCCCGCTGCGGGCGACCGTCACCAGCTTCGGCCCGGTCCTCCTGGCCAAGGTGCTCGGCCTCAACAAGACCCAGGAGCAGTCGCTCGGGCTGATCTTCCACTACGCGGACGCCAAGGGCCTGGAGCTGGTCGACCTCAAGGATCTGCGGGCCGTCGTCGCCTTTCTCGTATCGGAGACCGGGCGGGCCGAACTCAAGGAGATCGGCGGGCTGTCGACGGCGACGGCCGGGGTGATCCTGCGGTCGGTGACCGCGTTCGAGCAGCAGGGGGCGGGCCCCTTCTTCGGGGAGCCCGAGTTCGACACGGCCGATCTGCTCCGGCAGGCCCCGGACGGGCGCGGACTGGTCTCCGTACTGGAACTGGCCGCCGTACAGGACCGGCCACAGCTCTTCTCGACGTTCCTGATGTGGCTGCTGGCCGACCTGTTCCACGATCTGCCCGAGGTCGGGGACGCGGACCGGCCGCGGCTCGTCTTCTTCTTCGATGAGGCGCACCTGCTGTTCAGTGACGCCTCGAAGGCCTTTCTGGAGTCGATCACCCGGACCGTGCGGCTGATCCGCTCGAAGGGGGTCGGGATCTTCTTCGTCACCCAGTCACCCACGGATGTGCCCGCCGCTGTGCTCGGCCAGCTCGGCAGCCGCGTCCAGCACGCGCTGCGCGCGTTCACGCCCGACGATGAGAAGGCGCTGCGGGCGACGGTGAGGACCTTCCCGGACTCCCCCTACGACCTGGGGGAGGTGCTGACCGGGCTCGGTACGGGCGAGGCGGTGGTGACCGTGCTCAGTGAACGGGGCGCGCCGACCCCGGTGGCCGCGACCCGGCTGCGGGCCCCGGAGTCGCTGATGGGGCCGGTGGCGCCGGACGTCCTGGAGGCGGCGGTGCGGGGGTCGGTGCTGTACGGGCGCTATGCGGAGGCCGTGGACCGGGAGTCGGCGTACGAGAAGCTCGCGGCGGACGACGAGCAGCGCGCCCGGGATGCGGCGGACCGGGATGCGGTGGACGCGGCGGTGAAGGGGCCGGAGGGGGACGGCGGAGGTCCTGCGAAGGGGCGCGAGGGCGACGCCTCACTGGTGGAGCAGGTGGTGGGCAGCGGGATGTTCCGGTCGCTGGCCCGTTCGATGGGGACCCAGCTGGGGCGGGAGATCTCGCGCTCGCTGTTCGGCACGGCCCGGCGCAGGCGGTGAGCCCGGTACGGGGTTCCGTACCGGGCTCACGGCTTTACTCGCTCCGGGAAGGGGCGGTCACTCGGTGACCTCGTGGCCGTGGCCCTCGCGGAGGCCGCCGCCGCTGCCCGGGGTGCCGGTGCTGGGGGCGGGGGTGACCGGGCGGGTCAGGGAGCTCAGGTCGTGGGCGTACGTCCCGACGGCGTTGGCGATCACGTCGATGTTGGTGTCGAAGTGGCCCATGTCGATGTTGCTCAGGTCGTCGCAGGCCGCGTGGTAGCAGGGGTCGTACGCGATCCCCGCCTCGCCGCCGAACACCTCGGCCTGGGCCGCCGTCTTGATGCCCTCGGCCCCGGTGTCCGTACCGCCGGAGGGGATGCCGACCTCGATGAACGGACCGTAGTCCGAGCGGCCGGTGAAGTCCGTGCCCTCGTGCGGCTTGCCCTTGCCGTCGAGGAACTCGTTGATGTCACGTTCGAGTTGGGCCGATCCCTCCGGGCCCGGGCCCGCGCCGACCCCGTCGGAGTCGTCGCCGTCGAAGACGAACTGGGCGCCGTTGGGCGAGGCGATCATGTCGAAGTTCAGGTAGAGCTTGATCTGCTTGCGCTGCTTCTCGCTCAGCGCCTCGACGTACTTCTCCGAGCCGATCAGACCGTTCTCCTCGGCCGACCACCAGGCGAACCGGACCTTGTTGGCGGGCTTGCTCTTCGACTTCGCCAGCTTCAGGGCGACGTCGAGCAGCCCGGCGGAACCGGACCCGTTGTCGTTGATGCCGGGGCCCTCGGTCACCGAGTCGAGGTGGGCACCGAGCATCACGGTGCGGTCCGCGCTGCCGCCGCGCGTCTCGGCGATGACGTTGCGGGTGCCCCGCTCCTCCTGGAGCTCGCGGATCTCGAAGGAGACCGTGACCTCGCCGCCCGCGAGGTCGGCGGCGAGCTTCTCGCCCTCCTCCTGGGTGAGCCCACCGGTCGGGATACGGCCCGCGGCGGCTTCGCCGAGCGTGCCGGAGAGCACGCCCTCGGTGTTGTTGTAGATGACCGCTCCGACCGCACCGGCGTCCGCGGCGGCCGCCTGCTTGTCGGCGAAGGTGCAGCCGCCGCGCTGGATCAGCGCGATCGCGCCGGTGAAGTCCGCGGCGGCGTAGTCGGACGCCTCGCAGCCGGTGGTCTCGTCGAGGGGCACCGCGACGAGCGCCGCCGTCACCCCGCCCACCTCGGTCGAGGGGGTGTACGTCATCGCCTTGATCGTCACGTCGCGGGGCGTCGGGGCGGTCACGGAGAGCTTTTCGGCCAGCGTCTGGGTGTAGGTGAAGCGGAAGCTCTCGTACGAGACCTGGTACCCGGCCCGCTGGAGCTGGCGGTAGACGTACGCCGCCGAGGCGTCGTGACCGAGCGACCCTGCGGCGCGGTGGCCCCCGGTCGAGTCGGCTATCGCCTGGAACTGCTGGAGGTGGCGGTAGGCGTCGCGGGCGGACGCGCTCTTCACCAACTTCCTTGAGAGCTTGGCGGCTTCCTTGGCGGGGTCGTGCGGCGTGGTGCGCCCGTGGTTCGGGGACGCGGCCAGGAGAAGCGGTGTGGCCAGGGCGGTGGCGGCCACAACAGCCATGGCTCTGCGACGTGTTGCGTGCACAGGAGTCCTTCCGGTCTGAACGAATGTGCAGGGAAAGCTAGCGAGCGGAGTGACTTCTGTGAACCGTTGTGGCTGGTTCTGACCGCTGGGCCGGGTCGGGTGGCCGGTTCGGGAGGGCGTCAGGGCATGGGCGGCTTCTTCGCGGACTTCGTGGCGGAGGCCCTTTTCGCGGCCTTTGCCGGCGCCGCAGGGGCCTTCTTTGCTGCTTTCGTCGCTTTCGCCGTCTTCGCGGCCTTGGCTGCCGCCTTGGCCTCCTGCTTGTACGCGCGTACCTCGGCGAGTGACTCCGGCCCGGTGATGTCGGCGACGGAGCGGCGCGATCCGGCCTCTCCGTACGGGCCCGCCGCCTCCCGCCATCCCGGGGGCCGTACGCCGAACTGCTTGCCGAGCAACGCCAGGAAGATCCGTGCCTTCTGCTCGCCGAACCCCGGCAGCGCCTTCAGGCGTTCGAGCAGCTCCGAGCCGGAGGAAACGTCCCGCCACACCGCACTCGCGTCACCGCCGTACTCCGCCACCAGGTACTGGCACAGCTGCTGCACGCGCTGGGCCATGGAGCCCGGGTAGCGGTGCAGGGCGGGCTTGGCGGTGAACAGCGCGGTGAACGCTTCCGGGTCCTGGGCGGCGATCAGCCCCGCGTCCAGGTCGTCCGAGCCCATCCGCCCGGCGAGCGTGTACGGCCCCGTGAACGCCCACTCCATCGGCACCTGCTGGTCGAGCAGCATGCCGACCAGGGCAGCCAGCGGGCTGCGGCCGAGCAGCTCGTCGGCCTCCGGCTGCTGGGCGATCCGCAGGGCGACGTCCTCGCCGAAGCCCTGCCCGAGGTCTTTGCCGCTGTCGCTGGTGGTCATGGGGCTGATCATCCCGAGCGGTGCGGGGGACGGCGAGCGGGGTCGCGGTTCCGGTCGGCCAAAGGGAGTACGGCGTGGAACCCGGCCGTCACCGGCTCACGGAACGATCCGGTCCGCGCGCCCGCGCAGGTAGCGGGCCTCAGGCTCGCTGAGGGTGGCGTCGGCGGCGGCGAGGTAGGCGGCGCGGGCGGAGTCCGGCTCCCCGGCGCGCTCCAGGAGATGGCCGCGTACGGCGTCGAGGCGGTAGCTCCCCGCCTCGGTGCCCGAGGAGGTCTCCGCCAGCACGTCGACCTCGGCAAGCCCGGCGTGCGGCCCGTGGACCATGGCCACCGCGACGGCCCGCCCCAGCGCGGCGGCGGGATCGTGGGTGCGCCGGACGAGGAGGTCGTACAGGGCGAGGATCTGCGGCCAGTCGGTGTCCTCGGCGCGCGCGGCTTCGTCGTGCAGGGCGGCGATGGCGGCCTGGAGCTGGTAGTCCCCGGCGGGCCCCTGGGCGAGCGCCTCCTCCGCCAGGGCGGTGCCTTCCGCGATGGCCGTACGGTCCCAGAGGGCACGGTCCTGTTCGTCGAGCGGGATCAACTCGCCGCCCGGCCCGGTACGCGCCGGAGTGCGCGCCTCCGTGAGGACCATCAGCGCCAGCAGCCCGGTCACACGCCCTTCGCGGGGCAGCAGCCGGCGCACGGAACGGGTCAGCCGGATCGCCTCGCGGGCCAGATCGGTGCGGTGCAGGTCGGGACCGGAGGTGGCGGTGTACCCCTCGTTGAAGATCAGGTAGAGAACCTGGAGGACGGCGGCGAGCCGCCGGTCGCGGTCCGCCGGCTCCGGCGCCCGGAACCCCGCGTCGCGCACCGCCCGCTTGGCCCGGCTGATGCGCTGCGCCACCGTCGCCTCCGGCACCAGCAGTGCGCGGGCGACCTCCGCCGTCGTCAGGCCGCCGACCGCGCGCAGGGTCAGCGCCAGCTGGGCGGCGGGGGAGAGCGCGGGGTGGCAGCAGAGGAAGAGCAGGGTGAGCGTGTCGTCCTCGGAGGGGGCCCGGCTCTCCCCGGGCGGCGGGGCGACGAACGCGTCGGCCGGGGTGAGGGCGGCCGCGGTCTCCTCCCGCCTCCGGCGCGCGGCGTCACTGCGGAGCCGGTCGGTGAGGCGTCGGGAGGCGACCCGGATCAACCACCCGCGCGGGTTGTCCGGTACCCCGTCCTCGGGCCACTGCGCGGCGGCCGCGATCAGGGCTTCCTGGACGGAGTCCTCGGCCGGGTCGAAGTGCCCGTAACGGCGGACGAGCGCGCCGAGGACCTGCGGCGCGTGCAGGCGCAGCAGGTCCTCGATGTCGTCCCTCACAGGGCCCACCCGGGCACCTCCATGCCCGGTCGGTCCGGGCGCTCCCTCCGGCTATTCGTTGAGACCGCCGCCGTCCAGGGGCCGGATGACCACCGGGTATTCCGGGGCGTCGGGCGGCTGCGGACAGCGCGCCACGCGGGCGGCGATCTCGGTCACCCTGTCCAGGGTCTCGCAGTCGAGCACCCAGAACCCGGCGAGGAGCTCCTTCGTCTCGCTGTACGGCCCGTCCGAGACCACCGGGCGGCCCTCGGTGTCGAGGCTGACGAACCGGGTCTGCGCGGGCTCGACCAGCCCGTAGCCGGTGACCAGCTCACCCGACTCGGCGAGATCGTCGTTGATCTTGCCCATATAGGCGAACATCTCCTGCATCGCCTTCTCGTCCCACGCCTTGGCCATCGCCTCGTAGTCCGCCTGGCTGGCCTGGACCATCACCAGATACTTCATGACCGTAACCTCCGTGCCGGTTCTTCGTCCGTTCTTCTTTCCGCTTGCACAGGGGACGTCGGAGCCGGGGAGGGGTTCTCGACACCACGCGCGGTTCTTCTCCGGATTCACCCGGGGATTCACCCGCCGGAGGGCCCGGAGCGGGCGGTTCAGTAAAGTGCCGAACGACTTCCCCCGGCCCTGAACGATGAACCATGAGGTCCCTCCGTGCCTGCCAAGCCGCCCACACCCAGGTACCCCGTCGCCGTGGTGGGGATCGGCGCGGACGGCTGGCCCGGGCTGTCGGACCCGGCGAGGGCGGCGCTCCGCGAGGCGGAGGTGCTGATCGGCGGGCCGCGCCAGCTGGACCTGCTCCCGCCGGAGTGCGCGGGCGTACGGACGGCCTGGCCCACGCCGCTGCGCCCCGCCGTGCCCCGTCTCCTGGCCGAGCACCGGGAGCGCCGGACCGCGGTGCTGGCGAGCGGGGACCCGATGTTCTACGGGATCGGCCGGGCACTGGCACAGGAGCTGGGGCCGGAGGGGCTGCACGTGCTGCCGCACCCGTCCTCCCTCTCGTACGCCTGCGCGAGGCTGGGCTGGCCGCTGGAGACCACGGAGGTGGTGACGCTGGTGGGCCGCCCGCCGTCCCGCCTGCTCGCCGCGCTGCACGAGGACCGCAGGCTTCTGGTCCTGAGCGCGGACGCGAACACGCCCGCCGAGGTCGCCGCCCTCCTCACCGCCCATGGCTTCGGCCCGAGCCGTCTGCGCGTCCTGGAACAGCTGGGCGGCGAGGCGGAGACGTACGTCGAGGGCACAGCGGAGACGTGGGAGCACCGGCCGGGGGACCGCCTGAACGTGGTCGCGGTGGAGTGCAGGGCGAGGGCGGACGCCCTGCGCCTGGGCTTGCTGCCCGGCCTCCCGGACGAGGCGTACGAACACGACGGCCAGCTCACCAAGCGCCACATCCGGGCGGCCACGCTCGCGGCCTTGGCTCCCGCACCCGGGGAACTGCTCTGGGACGTGGGCGGCGGATCGGGCTCGATCGCGATCGAGTGGATGCGGGCGCACCCGTCGTGCCGGGCGGTGAGCGTGGAACGGGACCCGGCGAGGGCGGCCAGGATCGCGCGGAACGCGGAACGGCTGGGGGTGCCCGGGCTGGAGGTCGTCACCGGCGCGGCCCCTGCTTCCCTCTCCTCTCTGGTTCCGCCGGACGCGGTGTTCATCGGCGGGGGCCTGACGGCACCGGGCCTGCTGGACGCGTGCTGGGAGGCGCTGCGCCCCGGGGGCCGGCTGGTCGCGAACACGGTGACGCTGGAGTCGGAGGCGCTGCTGGGGGAGCGGCACCGGGCGTACGGGGGCGAGCTGGTGCGCCTGGCGGTGGCGCACGCGGTGCCGGTGGGCGGTTTCACGGGCTGGCGTCAGGCGATGCCGGTGACGCAGTGGTCGGTACGTAAACCCTTCGGGGCAGAGGCAAGTTCGCACATTGGAGACAGACCATGACCGTGTACTTCATCGGCGCGGGCCCGGGAGCGGCCGACCTGATCACGGTGCGAGGCGCCCGCATCCTGGCCGCCGCCCCGGTCTGCCTGTACGCGGGCAGCCTGGTCCCGGTGGAACTGCTGGCCGAGTGCCCGCAGGACGCCCGCGTGATCGACACGGCGAACCTGGACATCGACCAGATCACCGCCGAACTCGTCCAGGCCCACATGGACGGCCACGACGTGGCACGCCTGCACTCGGGCGACCCGTCGGTGTTCAGCGCGGTCAACGAACAGATGAAGCGCCTGGACGAGGCGAACGTCCCGTACGAGATCGTCCCCGGCGTCCCCGCCTTCGCCGCGGCCGCCGCCTCTCTGAAGCGTGAGCTGACGGTCCCCACGGTCGGTCAGACGGTCATCCTGACCCGCATCGCGCAGCGAGCCACGGCGATGCCGGAGGGCGAGGACCTGGAGACCCTGGGCCGCAGCGGCGCACTGATCGTCCTCCACCTGGCGGCGCGCTACGTGGACCGCGTGGTGGCCGAACTGCTCCCGCACTACGGGGCGGACTGCCCGGCGGCGGTGGTGGCGATGGCGTCCCGCCCGGACGAGATCATCCTGCGGGGCCCCCTGGACTCGATCGCCGAGCAGGTGAAGGCCGCGGGCGTGATCAGGACGGCGGTCATCATGGTGGGGCGGACGCTGGGGTCGGACCAGTTCCGGGACAGCCACCTTTATTCGGTGGGGCGGGAGCGGGGCGGGTGCTGACGGCCGTCGGATGAGGGCAGGCCGCCCGCACGCGATACTGCGGGCCTCCTCGACTCCGAACTCGGCGCCTTCGATGGAGCTACCCTGATGGGGTGCGGATTCTCGGGACTCAGTCTCCTGTCCGCAGGAGTGTTATCTGCGGACCGAGCAGCCCACTGCCTGACCTTCCGGGATAATCCCTGTATGGCATCTCAGCCCTGCCTTTCCGATCTTCGTCGCGCCAAGTTCGCCCGGCGACTGCCAGCAGCGCTCTCCGAGCTTGCCGGTCCCCAGCACGGCCCGGTGTCCTTGCCCCCGCACCTTGCTTGGTCGGGGCTTACCACGTTCGATCTTGACCGGCCGCGGCTGCGGATGAGCTACTACCGGATCGTCCTGGCCGAGGGGCAGCACGACGACCTGGTCCAGTACCTCGACAGGGATCTCCTCGTCGGTCTTTGGCCCGTGCTGCGCACCCTGATCGGTCGTGATGTTCGCGAGGCCTGGGAGGGCGCTTTCGCCGAACTGGCCGACAGCGTCCGGGCCGCTGTGTGAACCTCACGGAGCTGCACCGCCGCTTGCTCGCGGACGTGCTCGACGTGGGTGGCGTCTACCCTCTTGCGCTCACCGGCGGCTACGCGGTTCAGGCGCACGGCCTGGTCGACCGGCTCAGCCAGGACCTGGATGTCGCGACCGAGAACCCGGATCGTATGGAGGACATCGCGGCTGTCGTGCGCACCGGACTGGAGCAGCGCGGATGGTGCGTCGAAGCCCTGGAGACGGACCCGCTGTCCGCACGTCTGATGGTTACCGACCCCGCCAGCCGTGAAGAGTGCGAGGTCGACATCCTCAAGGAAGCACTCTGGCGGCCACCCGTACAGACTGAGCACGGCTTGGTGCTGTCCCTCGAAGATGTCGTCGGGACCAAGGTCCGGGCCTTGGCCGATCGCGGGCTCGCCAGGGATCTGATCGATGTGCGGGCCGGCACCGACCGCTGGAGCCCCGTGGAACTCGAAGAACTCGGTCGCCGCCATGCCCGCGATTCCTTCGATCTCACCGAGCTTCAAGCTCGACTGGTCGGAGCCGACTGGATCGACGACACGGAATTCGCCGCCTACGGACTCGACGACCGGGAGATCGTCGAGCTGAGGCAGTGGGCGCAGATCTGGGCCGACGACATTGGGGAAAGGCTGCACGAGTTGGAGGCTCCGCACGAGGAGTGACGGCCTCCGAGAGGTCGGCCCATCGGTGTCCAGGACCCAGCTTTCGGGACCTGGAACCCCCGGAGGCCGAACCCGGGCCGGGGCGGCAGTCGCCGGGCACCGACAATGACTCTGCTCGGCCCGTAGGGCCCGTCCCGTGGCGGACGACAGGGTGATCATGGCGCGGGCCCGGACTCATGGGGAGAGCCCGCTTGGACATGGCAGTGCCCGGGAGCCGACAGGGCGCTCCCGGGCACTGAACAGGGGTGCTGCGCGAGACCTTGCGCGTCAGCCCTTGATCTCGATCTCGCCGTTCTTCTGCGAGGAGGAGTCCTCGGCGGGCTCCTCCGGGCTCTGGCTCTGCGTACCCGAGATCGTGCGGGCCTTCAGGTTCTCCAGGAGAGCCCCGAGGTCCACGCCCGTTGTCGAGTTGAGCAGTTCCACGCCCTGGGCGACGTTGTCCGTGACCGTGCGGGCCAGCTGGCTTGCGCCGTCCGTGGAGATGACCGTCATCTTGTCGATGGCGCTCAGCGGCTCGGAGGCCTTCGCGACGACGTCCGGGAGGACCTCGACCAGCATCTGGAGGACGGCCGCGTCGCCGTACTGGGCGAACGCGTCGGCCTTCTTCTGCATGGCCTCGGCCTCGGCGGAACCCTTGGCGGCGATGGCCGCGGCCTCCGCCTCACCCTCGATGCGGACCGCGTCGGCCAGGGCCGAACGGTGCAGCTTCTCACCCTGACCGGTCAGGCGGGAGCGCTCCGCGTCGGCCTCGGCCTCCTTGACCTGGGCGATGCGGCGGGCCTCCGCCTCCTGCTCGGCCTGGTAGCGGGCGGCGTCGGCGGGCTTGCGGACCTTCGTGTCGAGCTCGCGGTCGGTCAGCGCCGCCTGGCGCTCGGCGACCTTCTCCTGCTCCTGGAGGACTTCCTGCTGGCGGGCGGCCTCGGCGAGCGGACCGGCGGCGTTGGCCTTGGCGGCCGCGGCTTCGGTCTCGGCCTTGATCTCGGCCTGCTTCAGGTAGTACGTCCGCTCGGCGATGGCGATTTCCTCGGCCGCCTTCAGCCGGGCCTGCTCCGAGGCCCGCTTCGCGATGGCCTCGGCGATGTCGGCCTCCTGCTTGGCGCGGGCGGCCTCCGGGCGGCCGAGGTCCTCAAGGTAGGAGCCCTCGGTGGTGATGTCCTGGATCTGGAAGGCGTCCAGGATCAGGCCCTGGCCGGAGAGGCTGGCCTCGGCCTCCTCCGCGACCTGCCCGGCGAACGCGGCCCGGTCCCGGATGATGTCCTCGACCGACATCCGGCCGACGATGGCGCGCAGCGCGCCCGAGAGCACTTCCTGGGTGAAGCCGACGATGCCGTCCTGCTGCTGGAGGAAGCGCTGGGCGGCCGCGCGGATCGCGTCCTCGCTGCCGCCGACCTTGACGATCGCGACGCCTTCGAGGTTCGACTTGACGCCGCGCAGCGTCACCGCGCCGCGCACGGAGATCGGGATGTGGCGGCTGGAGAGGTCCAGGGTGAACTTCTGCTGGACGAACGGCACGACGAAGACGCCGCCGCCGACGACGACCTTCTGGCCGCTGTTGTCGACGCTGATGCGTCCGGTGACCGGGTCCGTCGACTTCTTGCCCCGGCGGCCGGTGATGATGAACGCCTCGCTGGGCCCGGCGACCTTGTAGCGCGTGATGACGACCAGGCCCAGCAGGACCAGGAGTACGACGATGCCGATGACGGCGATGACGACTGGACTCATGAAACGTGTCCCCCCTGCCTCCCGGTGGGGGACGGCAGATTGCGAATTACGGTTGCGGGTTGCGGATTGCGGTGTTCAGGTCGATGGGGTGGAGATCCAGGGGTGAGGTGGTGCTCGGTCAGCGCTCCACCGGGCGGACCGCCACCGACGTGGTCGACAGCGTCTCTTCCACCCAGATCTCCGTCCCGCGTGCGACGGGCGTGGCGGACTTGGCCGCGTACTTCACGGGCTGACCGCCCAGGTTCAGCAGCACCTCGCCGTACCCGGCAGCCGGGATGGCCGTCACGACGGAACCCGAGGAACCGACGAGGTCGGACTCGCGCGGGGTCGTGTGGGTCTGGTCCCGCATCAGTGCCTTGCTGAGCTTCCAGGTCAGCCAGGCCGCGGCGACACCGGAGGCAGTGCCTATGAGCGTCGCCACGAATGGTCCCGCGCTTGTCGCGCCCAGCGTGATG
Source organism: Streptomyces durocortorensis (assembly GCF_031760065.1). Classification (NCBI taxonomy): domain Bacteria; kingdom Bacillati; phylum Actinomycetota; class Actinomycetes; order Kitasatosporales; family Streptomycetaceae; genus Streptomyces; species Streptomyces sp. C11-1. Next base: position 3,472,762 of record NZ_CP134500.1, on the reverse strand, counting down.
GCCCCGCCGAAACCGAGCATCGAGATGAACCCGGCGATCACCGGCAGCGAGAGCAGTCCGTCGAAGAGGCCGTCGGTCACCCCGCCGAGCAGCCCTTCGAGCAGCCCGTCGAAGATCAGGGAGAAGGCCAGCAGGACGATCCCCGCAATGCCGAGACCGAGAAAGAAGGTCACACGATCACTCCCCTGTTGTCGACTTCCCCCGAGTGCTTTCCGTCGATCTGGCTGGATGATCCCATACGCCAGGCCGCCCGGTCACTGCCGGGTTCCGGCAATCTTTATGCGCTTTTGATGCCGGACAAACGGTCGGTGAGCGTGGAGAGTGACTGGAAGGTCGCTCCGAGCAGCGCCACGTGCTTCCAGCGTAGAACGCCGTCCGGGCCGATGAGGAAGACCGCCCGCCGCACCCCGATGCCCGGCGCGGTGACCCCGTACGACCTGGCGACCTCCCGGCCCTCGTCGGCCAGCAGCGGCATGCGCAGTCCGTGGGCGCGGGCGAAGGACTCATGGCTGTCCACACCCTGTGGACTGATGCCCCAGACCTCGGCGTCGAGCCCCTTGAAGGCCTCCATTCCCGACGAGTACGCGCACAGCTGCTTCGTGCACACTGTGGTGTTGTCCCCCGGGTAGAACGCCAGCACCACCGCCCGGCCGCGGGCGGCGGAGAGTCGGTGGTCGGTGCGTTCGAAGGTGCTCCCCGCGGATTCCGGAGCCGACCGCAGGACTCCGCCCGGGAGTGTGAAGTCCGGTGCCTCGCTGCCCAGTTGAGGTCCTGCTGCCATATCGTCTCCTTGGTGTCGCGTACACGGGTGATCCCGTGACCGTACAGTGAACGGTCCACATCCGGACCTGGAGGCACGTGTGGCCCAACGACCGCCGTCGGCCGCGGTTCTCGTCCTGCACGGCGGGCGCGAGAGCGGTACGGGGCCCCCGCCGCCCGGCCCGCTGAACCTGCCCGGTCTGCGGATGCGGCCCTTCGTCCGCGCCATCGGCCGGGCCGACCGGGGGTCCGCCGACGACGTGCTCGTACGGCAGGTTCGGTACGCCCACCGGGGGTGGAACGGGCCCCGTGCCGACCCCCTCCACGACGCCCTGGCCGCCCTCGACGCCCTCGGCGAGGAGGCCGGGCACGTACCGGTGGTCCTCCTCGGCCACTCCATGGGCGCCCGCGCCGCCCTGTGCGCCGCCGGGCACCCCCTCGTGCGGGGCGTCGTCGGGCTCGCGCCCTGGTGTCCGCCGGGGGACCCGGTGAGTCAGCTCGCGGGGCGCGACGTCGTCCTCGTCCACAGCAGCCGGGACCGGATGACCAGCCCCCAGGCCTCCCAGTCCCTCACCGCGCGGGCCCGTCGCGCCGGTGCCCGGACGTGCATGGTCACCGTTCGAGGCGGCGACCACGCCATGATCCGGCGCGCCCCGGCCTGGCACCGCCTCACCACCGCGCTGGTTTCCGGACTGCTGGGGTCCGGCAGTCTGCCGGGGCCGGTCCGGGCGGCCCTCGACCTGCCGCCCACCGCCGAAGCCACCGAGGGCACCCTCGACCTCGACCGGCTGCGCGCCGCGATGGAGGGGGCCGCTCCGGCCAAGCCCTGAGGCTCCGGAGGTCCGGCCCGGACCGGGCCGCGACCTGTCTGCTCGCCGTCGTCGACCGGTTCGGCGAGGATGCCGAGGACGACATCGCCGTCCTGGCGTCCCGGACCCGGGAGGCCCGCCGGCGCTGTGTCCGACCCCGGGGGCCCGACCGTGCGGGTCACGCCGCTTCGGGGGTCTCCCGCCTGCGGCCCCGCAGCTGCCGCAGTACGAGCGCCGCCGAGGTGATCAGCGGCAGCAGCCCGGCCACCGCGTCGGCGGTGCTCAGCTTGTCGTGCGTGCCCTTGGCCCGGCGGACCTGCTTGGACGCCCTGATGACCGCGAGCACGCTGCCGCCCAGGCTCAGCACGAGCCCCGCCTTGCTGCCGCGCAGGCCTTTGGCGGGGGCGGACCGGTTCTTCGCCATAGGGGTACCTCCAGGTACGGGGGCGTCGCGTACTCCACGTAACCGGGTGCCCGCCGACCCCGCAAACGGACGGCACCGCCAGCGGTCGGTCCCGTCAGGGCATCCCGGGAAGTCACCGACCCGCCGTGGCACGACAGCGTCATCGTGCGTTCACGTCCCGTCCCCGACCCCGTCGCCGCGCCTTGCCATCGTCCCTGCCGAGGACGCGGAGGAGCCGCGGCCCGGAGGGGACGACGGTCGATGAAGTCGATGAACGGATCGGGTACGGGGCTGCCTCGGCGCGGGGCCCTGCTGCTGGCCGGGGCGCTGGCCGCGGGCGCGGTCGTCACCGGTGCGGGAACGGGAACGGCCGCCGTCGGAGCGGATGCCGAGCAGGCGTGCGCCGGGAGCGCGGGCTCCGCGGCGTACCGCTGTGCGCGGCCGGGGGACCTGGTCGGCGTCACCCTGGGGGAGCTGCACCCGACCCAGGCCGTACTCGGCTTCGACCAGGTCTTCTACAAGCTCGGCCGCTACGGCAGCGACCGCGACGAGGCGGCGGGCGACTTCAACAAGCGCTTCGACGACTGGTGCGAGACCAACGGCCAGGGCGAGGCCGCCTCGGTGCGTGACGGGGCCCGGCTGGACGATCCGGCGAGCTTCTCCTGCACCGTACCGATCGGGCAGGAGACCCCGGAGACCATCGCCCCGATGAAGACGGCCGTCGTCGGGCCGGGCGGGAAGCTCTACCTCACCGACGGGCACCACACGCTGACGTCCTTCCTGGAGGGCCCCGGCGGCTCCACCCGGCTGCCGGTCCGGCTCCGCGTCACCGACAACTTCAGCTCCCTGTCGACCGCCGCGTTCTGGCAGCGGATGACCGCCGAGAAGAAGGTGTGGCTGCGCGACGAGAACAACCGGCCGCTGGCCGTGGAGCAGCTGCCGGACCGCCTGGGCATCAGCGGCTTCCGCGACGACCGCTACCGCAGCCTCGTCTACTTCACGCGTGGCATCGGCTACGAAGTCCCCGACGGGGCGACCGAGTTCCTGGAGTTCTCGTGGGGCTCCTGGCTGCGCGGCGAGCACGACGTGTCCGCGTACGACCTGACGGAACCCGGCCCCTACCTCGATCTCGTCAAGGCGGCCTCGAAGTCGATGGCCGCGCTGGAGGCCGACGCGGTGGTCGACGACGGGAGGACCGCCGCCCAGCTGGGCCGGATCGCGGAGTGGAACGGCGGCAAGAAGGAGACCGGCGGTGCGTTCGCCAAGCTGGCCAGGCCGATCGACGCTCCCAAGCCGGGCAAGCTGGCCGGGTCCCTCGACTTCAAGGCCCGCATCCTGCCCGCCCCCGCCTGTACGACGACGCTCACCGGGCCCCGCAACGGGCCGCTGACCGTGGCGAGCGGCGTCACCTGCCTGGAGCGCGCCGCCCAGCGCGGGCCGGTCACCGTCCGCCCGGGCGCCGCCCTCGTGGTCACCGGCTCCACGCTGGAGGGCCCGCTCCAGGCCGACGGCGCGGCAGCCGTCCACCTCTGCGGATCGCGGGTCACCGGCCCTGTCTCCGTCAGCCGCGCCTCCGGTCCCGTACGGCTGGGCGGGCCGGGCTGCACCGCCAACACCGTCACCGGGGTCGTCCACCTCACCGGCAACACCGGTGGCGTACAGCTCGCCGCCAACACCGTCACCGGGCCGCTCGCCTGCTCCGCCAACCGGCCCGCCCCGGACACCGCCGGCCGGCCCAACGACGTGCGCGGGCCCCGGATTGGGCAGTGCGCCGGGGTCTGAAACACCCCCGGCGCCCGAGCCCCGGCTCGGACGTGGCTTCGGCTCGGATGAAGCCCCGTTCGGAAGTGGCTTCGGCTCGCGCGTAGCCCCGGCTCAGACGAACACGTACGCCACTGTCGTCGCCGCGCCCAGGCCCGCACCCGCCACGGTCTGGGCGACGGTGTGGTAGCCGAGAGCCACCCGCGACCAGCAGACCGCCGTCGTCAGCACGTAGGCCAGGAGCCACCAGGGGGAGTGGACCACGGCCAGGAGGGCGACGGCCCCCGAGGCGACGGCCGAGTCGACCGAGATCTTCCACACCGTGTTGACGGCCAGCAGACCGATCGTCATCACCCACAGCGCCAGCATCGCGACGAGGATTCCGCTGGGCGCGTTCCCCAGCACCATGACCACCGAACCTGCGCCGATCGAGCCCAGGATCACGAAGAAGATCGGCGCCCGTTTCGTACGGTCCACGACATGGCGGTCGCCCCAGGTGCCGCGTCCGCGCTCCCACTCGATGTACCCCGCCGGGATCAGCCCGGCGCAGAGCGCCCCGAGGAAGCCCCAGAGCAACCCGGTCCATTCACCGTCCGCCGCCGCCAGACCGATGCCGAGCATGCCCGCCAGCAGGACGTTGCGGGGCTGGAGGACGTCGGTGACGGTGCGCGCCACGGAGGTCGTCGGCCCTCCCGCGTCTGCGGCCCGGTTGTCTTCGGTGGTGCTGCCGGTGTCCTCGGTGGTGCTGCCGGTCATGCGGTCTTCTCCGTCGTACGGGATGTGTCGGCCGTCGCGGCCCTGAGGACCGCGCGGGCGCGCTCCTCGCCGACCGTGCGGTACGCGGCGGCGACCCGCACCAGCCGGGCCACCTCGCCGTCCTGGTCGGCGGCGTGCTGGGTGGCGACCGTCGCGGCCGCCCCGGCGGGTGCGCCGGAGGCCTTCGCGAGGAGGGCGGCCTTGATCCAGTACGCGTCGGCGAGACCCTCCCCCTTTCGGGGGCCGGTGGCGGCGGCCTCCTCGGCGGCGGCGAGCAGCCCGTCGGGGACGTAGTGGCGCAGCTTCTCCACCGCGTCCGCGATGTCGGCGGCCCAGCGGTCGACCCGCAGGTCCGCCGGAACGTTGAACCGGGTCAGCTCCCGGGGCAGGGATGCCGGCGGGTCGAAGGGCTGGTCGGGGAAGGCGGCCATCAACTCGTACCAGAGGGCGTGCAGTTTCACCTGGGCCCGCCACAGCCTCGCCCGCCGCGCACCGGCCGCGAACGCGGGGATGGAGGCGCCGAGGGCGAAGAAGGCGAACAGCACCAGCTGCGCCGCCTCGGTGATCTGGTCGAAGCGCAGCGCGAACGCCTCGCTCGGCTCGTTCACCACGCTGATCCACAGGAACAGCGTGCGGCTGACGGTGTAGCCGACGCCGATGAACATCGCGAACGTCATCATCCCGAGCCCGATACGCAGATGGCGCCGCCGGGCGTCGGCGGTGGCCAGTGCCCACTGGAAGGCGCAGACGGCGGACGCGGCCCCGAGGTAGAGGTAGAAGACGCTCATGTAGAGCGTGGCGCCCCACTCCCCGGCGTGGTCGGAGACGAAGCGGTCCGAGGGCTCGGAGCGGTCGACCACGGTGAAGAAGAGGACGGTCAGCAGGATCAGCGTGGCGACGGACGCCTTGGCCGCGAGCCGCTGTACGAGCCGGGCGAACCGTACGTGGCGGGGGACGGCGCCCTCTTCGGGATAGCTGCCGTAGATGGCCACGATGTAGCTGAGGATGGCCAGAATCGCCACCGTGGCGGTGTAGTGCTTGATGAGGACGGCGAGGTCGGTGACGGCGCTGTTGTTGAGGCCGATGCGCACCGCCTCGGTCTTCGTCCACAGGGCGATGGCGAATCCGGCGTAGCAGCCCCACAGGGCTCTTCGTCTGCGGTCCTCCTCGTCGCCCCACAGGGCGGCGGGCATGCGCCACAGGGCAACGGCCGTCATCAGGCCTGCTATCAGGTAGCCGGCGAGATCGAGGGGGGTCACGGCGGTGTTCGTCCTCGGGGTCGGGAGCGCGGGGGAGAGGGCCCGCGATGGGGGCTGGTGGCACGTGTCAGGCGTCGTCGGGTCGTCTTCGGCCGAAGAACCCGCGCCGCCGGTGGGCCACCGGGCGGGACAGGGAGTTGTCCAGCCGCCCCACCATGTCATCGGTGGTGAGGCCCCGCGCCATCCGGGGGATCAGTGAGGCGCCGAATTCGGCCATGCGTTCGTCGTGGGTGTCGTACTGCGCACGGGCCTGGACGGTCCCGCCGCCGGAGGCGAAGGCCTCGGCGGCGGCGGGAGAGATCATCCGGGCGATCAGTGAGGTGTCGAAGACCGGGAGGAGCGCCCGCAGTTGCTCGGCGTCCAGCGTCGTGCCGTGGTCGAACCACTCGTGGCACAGCTCGTGCAGGATGACGTGCTGGGTCTGGTACGCCGTCGGCCTGCGGCGGTAGAGGACGAGGCTGGTGCCGCCCGCCTTCAGGCGCAGTCCGCAGGCGGCGTTGGCGCGGGCGAGGCGGTCGGGCATCTCGTGCAGCCGGATGGTGCGCCCGCTCGCCTGCTCCATGTTCGCGACGAGCCCGTCCAGCGAGAAGGGAACCGGGATGGGCAGGTCGGCGAGCCCGGCCTCGCACTCTTTCCGCAGCTTCCGCAGGGACATGGCGAAGACGCTACGCTGCCGGGCCCGCGGAGCGGCGGGTCGCGGCGGAATCTCTTCCGCCGTCCTCCCCGGCCGGACCCCCGGTTCCCTCCCTCTCGCGGGCCGCGTCCTCCAGCAGGGACAGGGCGAACTGGAGCAGTTCCGGCGGGAGTCCGTCCTCGTTCAGCCCCCGCCCGGCCACTCCGCTGATCTCCCCGGTCCGGCGCTTGGCCAGGAACTGGAGCCCGGCGACGACGTCGTCGACGACCTCGGACTCCTCCTTGAAGAAGCGCCAGTCCACGCCGAAGCCCAGTCCGAGGGCCTTGAGGATGTCCTCGGAGGGCTGGGTGACCTTGCCCGCGAGGATGTTGGAGAAGTAGCTGTGCGACAGCGAACCGCCGCGGTCGCGGACCAGCTCGGCGAAGACCCGGCCCGAGATCTTCTGGCCGGGGAAGGTCTTCTCGACCATGTACTCGACCTTTTCCCGCAGGGAGCCGAGGCGGGGCAGCTCGTCCGGGGCGGTGGGGTCGGCAGGCTCCGGACCGCGTTCGTCGCCGTCGTCCATGGCTATCCGGGCCTCCTGAGCACCTCGGAGTCGGAACTGAGCTTGCGTAAACACTCTACGTCACTGTTAACTCGAAAAAACACGGGCAGGGGACCACGAGGGGAGTCCCTTGCCCGTGAAGGCCGTCGCGCCCGCCGGAAGGGGCTCCGGACAGGGGTGTAGCCCTTCACGACGGGGGATGCGTGAAGGGCTACGCGTGCATTATGGCCCCGCGGTCCTCCCGACGACAACTGACCAGTCGGTCAGCGACCCTCCGCGGCAGGTCCGCCGTGCCCGCTCCGGTGGCTCAAACCTGTTCCGGTCGCGATAGACATGACCTTCCCGGGCCATTAGGATTTCTTGTGCAGTCACGTGACACAGCGGTACGCAGCAGAGGGGTACCCCGCAGGCGTACGGCGCCCGGCTCCTCCGGTGCCGCGTGACAGGAGAGGTGCAGATTGCCCCCGGAAACCCCCTCGCACGCCGCCGACCGTCTCGATGACGACGACTTCCCCGCCTACACGATGGGGCGAGCCGCGGAGATGATCGGTGCGACGCCGGGGTTCCTCCGGGCGGTCGGCGAGGCCCGGCTGATCACCCCGCTGCGGTCCGAGGGCGGCCACCGCCGTTACTCCCGCTACCAGTTGCGCATCGCCGCCCGCGCCCGTGAGCTCGTCGACGCCGGTACGCCCATCGAGGCCGCCTGCCGCATCGTCATCCTGGAGGACCAGCTCGAAGAGGCGCTGCGCCTCAACGAGGAGCTGCGCGGCCGGTCCGCCCCGGCCGGCGGCGGTCCGGCGGGGCAGCGCTGACGGACCCCGTCCCACCCCGAGAATATCTGTTTTCGCGGGCACAGAATTTCGCGTAATGAGCCGTGAGTCTTTTCTGTTCCGACCGACGCGGTGATATTAGGCACGGGCTCTTCGGGCTCCATCGTGCTACTGTTGATCTCAGTTGCAGTTGTGGTTCCCAAAGACTTCAAGTGCTCTTGCCGGTCGGATGTCGGCGGGTGCACTTTTGTATTTCCGGTGTTCTTTCCGGATGGGGTAATCATCGCGGCGACGTGGGGCCCGCACAGTGTGGGCCCGCGGGCTCTGCCCCTAAGGAGATATGACATGGCTACTGGCACCGTGAAGTGGTTCAACGCGGAAAAGGGCTTCGGCTTCATCGAGCAGGACGGCGGCGGCGCCGACGTCTTCGCCCACTACAGCAACATCGCCGCCAGCGGCTTCCGTGAGCTGCAGGAGGGCCAGAAGGTGAACTTCGACGTCACGCAGGGCCAGAAGGGCCCGCAGGCCGAGAACATCACCCCCGCCTGATCACTCAGGTCGTACTGCGCAGCTGGGGCCCGCACCTTGGGGTGCGGGCCCCAGCTCGTTGTCGTTTCCGGGGTGCTGATCCCCGGGGGCGGCCCATTCGTTTTTCTTTTGTCATTTCATCTGTCATTCACCGGCTCGTTCTTGCGATTCTGAGAATCCCTCGATACGTGCCCCACGTGCCTCATCGAGGAAAGGTTCTGCATGAATCGCGAACGTACGCCCCGCTCGAACGACCGCTTCTCCCGCACCCGCTCCGGCGGCGCCCCCCGGCACTCCGGCGGTGAGCGCCGGGCCGCGGGCTTCGGCGGCGGACCCAGGCGGTCCGGCGGCTCCGGCGGCTCCGGCGGATCGGGCGGCTCCGGCCGGTCCGGTGGCTACGGCCGCCGCTCCGCGTCCGGGGTGAAGGGCGAGTTCGCTCTGCCCGTGACCGTCACCCCGGCCCTCCCCGCCGCCGAGACCTTCGGTGAGCTGGAGATGCCCGCTCCGCTGAAGGCGGCGCTCGTCGCCGAGGGCATGACCGTGCCCTTCCCGATCCAGGCGGCCACCCTGCCCAACTCGCTGGCCGGCCGGGACGTCCTGGGCCGCGGCCGCACCGGCTCGGGCAAGACGCTGGCCTTCGGGCTCGCCCTGCTGGCCCGCACCGCGGGCCGCCGCGCCGACGCCAAGCGCCCGCTCGCCCTGGTCCTCGTCCCCACCCGGGAGCTGGCCCAGCAGGTCACCGACGCGCTCACCCCGTACGCCCGATCGCTCAAGCTCCGCATCGCCACCGTCGTCGGCGGGATGTCCATCGGCCGCCAGGCCAGTGCGCTGCGCGGCGGCGCCGAAGTCGTCGTCGCCACCCCGGGCCGTCTCAAGGACCTCATCGAGCGCGGCGACTGCAAGCTGGACCGCGTCACCATCACCGTCCTCGACGAGGCCGACCAGATGGCCGACATGGGCTTCATGCCGCAGGTCACCGAGCTGCTCGACCAGGTGAACCCGGACGGGCAGCGGATGCTGTTCTCGGCCACCCTGGACCGCAACGTCGACCTGCTGGTGCGGCGTTACCTGAACGACCCGGTCGTGCACTCCGTCGACCCGGCCGCCGGTGCGGTGACGACGATGGAGCACCACGTCCTGTACGTCCAGGGCTCCGACAAGTACGCCACCACGACGGAGATCGCGGCCCGCGACGGCAGTGTGATCATGTTCCTGGACACCAAGCACGCGGTGGACAAGCTCACCGACCACCTGCTGCAGAGCGGGGTCCGGGCGGCGGCGCTGCACGGCGGCAAGTCGCAGCCGCAGCGCACCCGCACCCTGGAGCGGTTCAAGACCGGGCACGTCACGGTCCTCGTCGCCACGAACGTCGCGGCGCGCGGCATCCACGTCGACAACCTGGACCTCGTCGTCAACGTCGACCCGCCGAGCGACCACAAGGACTACCTGCACCGCGGCGGCCGCACCGCCCGCGCCGGGGAGTCCGGCAGCGTCGTCACGCTCGTCCTGCCCAACCAGCGCCGCGAGATGAGCCGGCTGATGGCAGACGCCGGGATCACCCCGCAGATCGCCCAGGTCCGCTCCGGCGAGGCCGAGCTGAGCCGGATCACCGGTGCGCAGGCGCCCTCGGGCGTCCCGGTCGTCATCACCGCCCCGCCCAAGGAGCGCGGCAGCCGCGGTGGCGGTGCGTTCATGGGCCGGGGCACCAAGCGCGGCGGCGGGGCTCCGGCCCGGAGCCGTCGCCCGGACCTGCCGACGCGCGAGGCCCGTGCGGCCGCCGCGCAGCGCCGGAGCAACCGCGCCGCGTGAGACCCGTACGGACCGGCGCCTTCCCGGGGCACTCGGTGCCCCGGGGCACTCGGTCAGGTGACCGTCTGTAACAAGGCGCCGGGCCCGGGCGTCGGTGCGCCTCGCGGGTTTCGGCCCGCACGGGAATCCGCACCATGAAGAGGACGCTGACGCTGCTCGGGGTGACGGTGGCGGCGTCCGTGCGGAGCCGTCGACCCGTTGTTCAGTCCTTGGCCGGCCGGGCGGGGGTGCGCTGTCTGGCCCAGGTCATGCGGGGCTCCAGCAGCGGGCGCAGGAGGCGCCGTACGGGGGGAGTGCACAACAGGGTCACCATGACGGCCGCGCCCACGGTGACGGCGACCGTGCCCGTGGTGGTGTCGAAGACCTGCCGGTCGTAGAAGCCCCCGTAGAACAGTCCGCGGACGACGAAGCCGTGCAGCAGGTACCCGTACAGCGTGCAGGTGCCCAGCGCGGTCATCCAGGTGCGGCCCCGGGGCACCCAGGACAGGAAGCAGGCGCCCAGCACGATGGCGGCCGCGAACAGCAGGAGCGTGGCCGCAGGGCCCGTCCACTGGGCGGTGTCCATCTCCTGGGCGCTGTTCTTGCGGAAGAACCACGAGGTGGAGGTCCGGGGCACCAGCCAGTACGCCACCAGCATCCCGATGGCGAACACGGGCACCGAGACCACGCGCACCCAGGTGCGGCGGACGAGCGCGAAGTGCTGCGGGCCCAGCCGCAGGCCCAGCACGTAGAACGGCAGGAACTGCAAGGTGCGCTGGACCGGCAGGGACCCGTCGGCGGCCGGTGACACCGTCGCCAGGGCGGCGATGCCGAGGGAGACCAGCACCGGGAAGCGTACGGCCTGCCAGATCGGCGTGGACAGCCGCCAGAAGAACAGGGCGGGCAGGAACCACAGCAGCCAGTACGGCGAGAGCAGCGACAGGGAGAAATCCGGGTCGCGCAACGCCCGGTGGAAGAGCGTGTACAGCACCTCGAACACGAGGTAGGGCACCAGCAGGCTGGTGACCAGCTTCCACACCCGGTCCGGCCGCAGCTCGAAGTTCCGTGAGAGGTAGCCCGCGATCAGGATGAACACCGGCATGTGGAAGGTGTAGACGAAGGTGTACGCCGCCTCCACTAGACGGCCGGGTGGCAGCGGCTCCCAGGCGTGCCCGATCGCCACCAGCACGATCGCCAGGTACTTCGCGTTGTCGAAGAAATGGTCCCGGCCATCGGCGGCGGGCGCGCCGGTCCCGGGCGAGGCGGCGGCGGTGGGGCGCGGCAGCTTCCAGACGACGGGGGAAGGCATCCTGACACCCTAGGCGGTGGAAGCGTTCCCTCCGGCCGCTGTGCTCTGTCTCACTTTCTTTCGGTGGTGAGGTGGGGCTCCGCGCTCCCCTCGGCGTCCAGGTGCGGCAGGAACCGGTCCAGCGGGCCCGGAATCCACCAGGCGGACCGGCCCAGCAGGGTCATCACCGCCGGGACCAGCAGCAGCCGTACGACGGTGGCGTCGATGAGCACGCTGGCGGCCAGCCCCAGGCCCAGCATCTTCACCACGATGTTGTCGCTGATCACGAACGCGGCGAAGACGCTCACCATGATCAGGGCGGCGCAGGTGATGACCCGGGCGGTGATCTCCAGTGCGTGCGCGACGCTCGCCCGCGCGTCGCCGGTGCGCAGCCAGGCCTCGTGGATGCGGGAGAGCAGGAAGATCTCGTAGTCCATGCTCAGCCCGAAGACGATCGCGAACATCATCATCGGGACATAGCTCTCGATCGGCACCTTCCCCGACACTCCCAGCGCCGGACCGCCCCAGCCCCACTGGAAGACGGCCACCACGACCCCGTACGAGGCGGCGATCGACAGGACGTTCAGCACGGCGGCCTTCAGCGCGACGAGCAGGCCCCGGAAGACCGCCAGGATCACCAGGAACGCCAGGGCCACGACGACCGCGATGATCAGGGGCAGGCGGCTGGAGACGATGTCCAGGAAGTCGACCTGGGCGGCGGTCGTGCCCGTGACGTACGTGCTCGCGTCGGTGCCGGAGACGGCCTGCGGCAGGACGTCGTCGGTGAGCCGGTTCACCAGGGAGGTCGTCCGCCCGTCCTGCGGGGCGGCCACCGAGTAGGCGGTGGCGGTCAGCACGTCGCCGTCCGACGTGGCGGCGAGCGGGGTGATCACCGCCGCGTCCGGGACGTTGGCCAGCGCCTTCTGCGCCTGGTCGGCGAGGGACGAGCGGTCGGCCGACGGCACGTCGCTCTGGTCGATGACGAGGGTCAGCGGGCCGTTGGAGCCGGGGCCGAACGCGTCCGACATCAGGTCGAAGGCGCGCCGGTCCGTGAACGACTTCGGGTCGGCGCCGTCGCCGATGTGGCCGAGCTGGATGAAGAAGAGGGGGAAGGACAGGACGGCCAGCACCACCACCCCGCCCGCCAGGAACCACCACGGCCGTCGCTCGACCCGCTGCGCGTACCGGTGCCAGCCGCCGACCTCCGTGTTCGCCGTCGCCGGTACGGTCTCGGCCACCGGTTTCCGTAGGTGCACCCGGTCGATCCGGCGGCCGATCAGACCGAGGGCCGCCGGTACGAGCGTGAGGGCGCCGATCACCGCGGTGACGACGGTGACCGCCGCGGCCAGGCCCAGCTTGCCGATGAACCCGATCCCGGAGACCCACAGCCCCGACAGCGCGATGATCACCGTGCAGCCGGAGAGCAGCACCGCGTGGCCGCTGGTGGCGGCCGCGTTCCCGGCAGCCGTCACCGGGTCCTGGCCGTCGATCAGGTTCTGCCGGTGCCGGGTGACCAGGAAGAGCGCGTAGTCGATGCCGACGCCGATGCCGATCATCGTGGCGAGCGTCGGGGAGACCGTCGCGAAGGTCGCCGCGGCGGCCAGCAGCCCGAGCAGGGCGAGCCCGCCCAAGGCGCAGACCAGGGCGGTGACCAGCGGCAGCACGGCGGCCAGCAGACTGCCGAAGCCGATCAGCAGGACCACGATCGCCACCCCGAAGCCGATCGCCTCGCTGGTGCGGTCGTCGGGCTCGGGGCGGGCCAGCTCCCCGAGCGAACCGCCGTACTCCACCTCCACCCCGGCCGAGCGCAGCGGCTGCACCGCCGCGTCGACCCCGTCGAGGTAGGACGGGTCGAGGGTGGAGGGCTGCACGCTGAAGCGGATGGTGATGTACGCGGTCTTCCGGTCGGTGGAGAGCGGCCCGGTGTTCGGGTCGGGCGGCGTGGGCGGGGTGGAGCCGGACGGCGGCAGCGGGTTCTGCGCGGAGAGCACGTCGGGCAGCTTCTCCAGGTCGGCGACGGCCGTGGAGACCTGGTCGGAGACCGAGGTGAGCGTCGTGCCGGCGTCGTGCAGCACCACTTGGGCGCTGTAGCCGCCCGCCTGCGGCGCGTGGGCCTCCAGGACGTCGAGGCCGTCCTGGGACTGGGTGCCGGGGAGCGAGAAGTCGTCGGAGTAGTCGCCGCCGTACGCGTGCTGGAGGACCTGGAGCCCGGCGAGCGCGGCCACCCACAGCACGAGGACGGTCAGGAAGTGCCGGGCGCACCACTCGCCGGTGCGGCGCAGTGCCCCCCGGCGGCGCGGGGCGGTGCCCCGGCCCGTACGGACCTGCGTCGACGGCATGCCGCTCTCCTGCCTCCACCCCGATGCCCGATACCCGAGCGCCCCGGACTTCGCATTCAACGGCTCCGGCCGCCGAGCGGCACCCCGGTGCGGGGAAACGGGTGACGGGTGCGGTCCGCAGGGCCCTGTACGGCGATACGGCGTTCGCCCCGCCGCGCCCGGCGCGGGACACGTACTGCCCGGACTAAGCGACGTCTCAGCAGTGCACTTTCGGTGTCAATGCGGGTGATTACGGCGCATCCCTTGCTATACACGAGCGATGGAGCACCCCGGGACCCTCGTCCTGATCATGGCCCTGGCGGTTCTCGCCCCGCTGCTCGGCTATGCGACCGGGCGGTGGCTGTCCGTCCCCGTCGTCATCTTCGAGATCGTGCTCGGCATCCTGGTCGGGCCGGATGTGCTCGGCTGGGCCCATCACGACCAGGTCATCGACGCCCTGTCCGACCTCGGCCTCTCGATGCTGATCTTCCTCGCGGGGTACGAGATCCGGTTCGCCGAGGTCCGTGGCGCCACCCTGCGCCGGGGCGGTGGGGCCTGGGTTCTCTCCTTCGCCGCCGGGCTCGGGGTCGCCCTGCTCCTCAGCGGCGCGGACCTGGCCAAGAGCCTGGTGATCGGCACCGCGCTCACCAGCACGGCCCTGGGGGCGGTCCTGCCGATCCTGCGGGACTCGGGGCGGCTGGAGGGGAGGTTCGGGTCGGTGGTGATGGCGTTCGGGGCGGTCGGCGAGTTCGGGCCGATCGTGGCGATGGCCCTGCTGTTCAGCGGGCGGAGTCCGGGGGCGGCGAGCATGGTCCTGGCGGGGTTCGCCGCCATCACGGTGGGCGCGGTTTTCTGGGCGATGCGGCCCCGGCCCCCGTGGTTCGCCCGGATCATCGCCATGACCCTGCACAGCAGCGGCCAGTTCGCCGTCCGCTTCGTGATGCTGCTGCTCGCCGGGATGCTGGGCCTGGCCCATGTCTTCGGCCTGGACACCCTGCTCGGCGCGTTCGCCGCCGGGATGCTGACCCGGCTGGTCCTCCAGGGGTCGGCGCCCGAGAGCAGCGGCGAGGTCCTGGGGCGGATCGAGGCCATCGGGTTCGGGTTCCTGGTCCCGTTCTTCTACGTCGTCACAGGCATCGACTTCGACCTCGCGGCGCTCCTGGACGGCGGCCGCCCGCTGCTGCTCGTGCCGGTCTTCCTGCTGCTGTTCCTGCTGGTGCGGGGCGTACCGGCGTACCTCCTGGCCCCGCGCGACCTGACCGGGCGGGCCCCCCGCTCCGCGCTCGCGCTGTTCTCCTCCACCTGTCTGCCGCTGGTCGTCGCGATCACCGCCATCGGCCTGGACGACAAGGTGATCGGTACGGGCGAGGCCGCCGCTCTGGTCGCCGCGGCACTGGTGTCGGTGCTGACGTTCCCCCTGCTGGCGTTCCGGCTGCTGCGGAGGGAGGAGGGCGGTGCGGGGCCGGAGGCGCCGACCCGCGCGGCGGAGAGCGGCGAGGCGTGGTGAGGTCCCGCGCCCTCGGCGGCCCTCGGGAGCGCGCGCCCTCCTCCGGCACTCAGGGCGCGTCCTCCGTCGGGACGCACAGCACCGGGACGGGAGACATGTGCAGCAGCTTGTGCGGGGTCGAGCCGAGGAGCGCGCCGCGCATGGGGCTCTCGCCCCAGGTGCCGACCACGATGACCCGGGCCCCGTGCCGCTGGGCGGCGTCCAGGAGCGCCTGGGCCGGGCTCTCGTCCAGCACCTCCACACGCGCCGGTACGCCCGCCGCCTCGGCCGCCGTCAGGGCGTGCTCCAGTCCGGTGCGCCCGGCCTGCCGGATCGCGTCGTAGTGGCTGCGGTATTCGGCCCCGTCGCGCAGGCCCGGGGCGGCCGCCCCGTACACGAGGATCAGTTCCTCCCCGTACGCCGCCGCCACCTCGATCGCGATGCGCAGGGCGCGGGCGGCGCCGGGGGATTCGTCGTAACCGAGCACAACCGACATCTCAAAGCCCCTTACCGTCACCGGAGCCGGCGGGCTCACCGGACCTGGTGACCGTGGCGTGCACCAGGTCCGGGTCGGGGACCGAGGGCCGCTCCTGCCAGAACACCGCGTCGCGCAGCCGCCAGACCACCATGAGGACCACGCCGACCACGGAGATCCCGATGCCGATGACGAGCGGCGGGCCGAGCCCGAACCAGGACGTGCCGCTGTAGGAGTTGGCCGGGTCGGACATGTCCATCACCGAGCGCACCAGCAGCCAGGTCAGCAGCCCGGCGCCGACCACGGGGCCGAGGCCGATGAGGACGAAGTTGTGCACGCTCTCGGTGAGGTGACGCCGGTAGTAGACCGCGCAGGCCACCCCGGTGAGCGCGTAGTAGAAGGCGATGAGCAGGGACAGGGCGGTGAGGGAGTCGAACAGTGCTTCGGTGCTGATCCGGTTCACCACCAGGTACCAGGCGATCGCGATCGCGGCGACCCACCACGTACTGACGTCCGGGGTACGGAACCGGGGGCTGATGTGCCCGAAGTGCTCCGGCAGTGCCTGACGCCGGGCCATCGACAGCGCGGTCCGGGACGCCGGGATGATCGTCGTCTGCGTCGAGGCGATCGCCGAGGTGGCCACCGCGAGCAGCAGGATCCAGTCCCAGCCGCCCAGGACGTCCCCGGCGAGCTGGGCGAAGATGAACTCCTCCTCGCCCGCGTTCTCCGCCAGGAACGCCGTGCCCGCGAAGGCGACGACCGCGATGGCGACCGACAGATAGGTCACCAGGAGCACCACGGTGGACCACAGGCCCGCCTTGCCCGGGGCGCTCGCCGAGTTCTCCGTCTCCTCGGTGAGGTTGACCGCGGACTCCCAGCCCCAGTAGATGAACACCCCGAGCAGCAGCCCGCCGGTCAGCGCGGCGCCACCGGCGCCGAACGGGTGCAGCCAGCTCAGGGACGGTTCGATCGAGTCGAAGCCGGTGGTACCCGCGTACACCCGGTACAGCGCCACCACGACGAAGACCAGCAGGAACGCGACCTGAAGAAGGATCAGCGCGTTCTGCACCTTGGCCGACAGCTCGGTGCCGATCACACAGAGCCCGGTCATCACGATGATCAGCAGCACGGTCAGCAGCTGGCGGACGAAGGCGTTGTCGACCCAGCCGTCCAGGCCGACAGCCAGCAGGGTGAAGCTCACCGCCACATCGGCCAGCGAACCGACCACCAGCACACCGGTCATGGTGATCGCCCAGCCGCCGAGCCAGCCCGCCCACGGGCCCATCGCCCGGGTCACCCAGGAGAACGTCGTGCCGCAGTCCTGGTCGACCTTGTTCAGGTAGTAGAACGCCGAGGCGATCAGCAGCATCGGCACGAACGAGGCGAACATGACGCCCGGGGCGTAGATCCCCGCCAGGGCCACGATCGGGCCGATCACGGCGGCCAGCGAATAGGCCGGGGAGGTCGAGTTGAGGCCGATGACGAGGGCGTCGACGAACCCGATGGCGTTCGGCTTCAGGCCGACCGCGGGTTCGTCCTGCATACGGTCGTGGGCCATGGTTCCTCGATCCGGCCGGGCTGCCCCCGCAGGGTGCGGCGGATGATCCGGACCTCATCGTAAGAACGCCCGCCCCGGTGCGCATTCCGGATGAAACGCCCCCGCTGGACGGGGGTCACCCGATCGGCCCGCTCCTCTGCGAAGCCGGAGGGCGGGGCGCAGGGTGGAGACCATGTGGTCCCGCCGACTCGTCCTGGGCGTCCTGGTCCTGCCCCTGGCCCTCCTGGTGTTCGGGGACGGCCCGGCGGTCCACGCGCCCCGGACGGAGCTGGCCACCGGGCCCCGGCCGCCGCGCGGGCTCCCGCAGCC
Source organism: Streptomyces durocortorensis (assembly GCF_031760065.1). Taxonomy (NCBI): domain Bacteria; kingdom Bacillati; phylum Actinomycetota; class Actinomycetes; order Kitasatosporales; family Streptomycetaceae; genus Streptomyces; species Streptomyces sp. C11-1. The sequence continues at coordinate 3,455,317 of NZ_CP134500.1, read as the reverse complement.
CGCCGTCGTCAGCCGCCGGGAGTGGCACGCGGACGAGGAGCTGGTGAAGGAGGGGCCGCACTACACCGGTGCGGCGAAGGCGCTGTTCGTGCACCACACCGGCAACCCCAACCACTACGACTGCGCGGACACTCCCGAACTGATCCGGGCCGTCCAGAGCGGCCACATCGAGCAGGACGGCTGGGACGACATCGGCTACAACTTCCTCGTCGACCGCTGCGGCACGATCTACGAGGGCCGGGGCGGCGGGGTCGCCCGGGCGGTGCTCGGGGCCCACACCAAGGGGTTCAACACCGACACCGTCGGCGTCGCGGCGATCGGCAACTTCGGCGAGGGCGCCGAGGTGCCTAAGCCCATGATGGACGCGCTGGTGCGGCTCGCCGCCTGGAAGCTGCGGCCCGGGGCGGACCCGCTGGGCACGGTCGAGCTGGTCTCGACGAACGACGAGAGCCGCTTCGACGAGGGCCAGGTGGCCCGGCTGCACGTCATCTCCGGCCACCGTGACAGCTATGAGACCCGCTGCCCCGGCGAGGCGCTGTACGGGCTGCTGCCCCAGCTGCGGGAGCGCACGGCGAAGCTGCGCGCCTCCGTGCCGGGCCACTCTGAGGCGGCCCGGCTGCGGCCGTACTTCTGAGCGCCGCGCCGGGGTGGCTACCGGGCGACGAACTGCGTCAGTATCGCCTGCACCTCGTAGATGTCGACGCCCTTGGTGAAGGTCTTCTGGAGCGGGGTGGCGCTGCCCGAGATCCAGATCTTCAGCTCGGCGTCGAGGTCGAACGTCCCGGCCGTCTCCACGGCGAAGTGGGTGATGCTGCGATACGGGACGGAGTGGTACTCCACCTTCTTGCCGGTGATGCCCTGCTTGTCGACGAGGATCAGCCGCCGGTCCGTGAACAGGATCGTGTCGCGGATCAGCAGGAACGCGGCGTGCACCTGCTCGCCCTGGCCGAGCAGCCGGGCGTAGTCCTGCTGGGCGGTGGCCGGATTGATCGTGTGGGCGTTGCCGAACAGTGCCATGGGTCCCCCGTGGTGCGTCTGTGCGTCTTCCGGCCGTCGTACCGAAGCATCTCCTCGCGCCTCTCGGCCGTCGTAGGAAGTACGTGCCGACGGGGGCGAAGGTTCCCGGCCGCCGCGCCGCCGCTACAGGGGGACGGCCGTCACCTCCGTCGCCTTCACGCTCGTCCAGACGGGCGTCCCCTCGGCGATGCCCAGTTCGGCCGCGGCCTGCGGGGTGATCTCCGCGACCAGGTCCGGGGCCTCGGCCGAGGTGATCAGCAGCCGCAGTCTGCTGCCGCCCGAGGTGATCTCGCGGACCGTGCCCGGCCAGACGTTGCGCGGGCTGCCGGTGGGCCGCTCCCGGTGTACGGAGACGGCTTCCGGGGCGATGACCGCGAGGGCGTCCGTGCTCGCGGGGAGGGGCTCGGCGACCACGAGGTGCCCGCCGCCCTCCAGGGCGAGGCCGTCGGCGGTGGCGGTCCCCGGCCAGGCGTTGCGGCCCAGCATCCGGGCCACCCACGGTGAGCGCGGGTGCCGGGTGACCTCGGCGGGCGGCTCGTCCTGGAGGACCCTGCCGTCCTCCAGGACCAGGACCCGGTCGGCCAGCGAGACCGCCTCGACCGGGTCGTGCGTGACGATCAGACAGACCCCGCCGAACTCCGCGAGGTGCCCGCGCAGGGTGTGCCGCACCCGGGCCCGGGTGCTCTGGTCGAGGGCGGCGAGCGGTTCGTCCAGCAGCAGGAGGCGCGGGCGGGCGGCCAGCGCGCGGGCCAGGGCGACCCGCTGGGCCTGGCCGCCGGAGAGCTGCGCGGGTCTGTGCTGGGCGAGGTGGCCCACCCCGAGCCGGTCCAGCCAGCCCTGGGCCTCGCGCCGGGCCTCCGCGCGGGGCACGCCGTGGGCGCGGAGTCCGTACGCCGTGTTGGACAGGGCGCTCAGGTGCGGGAAGAGGGCCCCGTCCTGGGGGACCCAGGCGACGCCCCGGCGGTGCGGGGGGAGTTCCGACACATCGCTGTCGCCCAGGCGCAGTCGGGCGTGGGCGCGGGGCGTGAGGCCGAGGAGGGCCCGCAGGAGGGTGGTCTTGCCCGCGCCGTTGGGGCCGACGACCGCGATGGTGGTGCCGGGGTCCGCGTCCAGGGCGAGGCGGGTGAAGCCGGTGACGTCCGCGTGCAGGGACCAGCGTTCCCGGGGGGCCTTCTCCCGTACGTACGGGGGTGGTTCGGGCAGGACGTCCGGTGTGGTGCTCGCCGGCTCCTCCGGGCGGGCCGTCCGCTCGCGGTGGTCGCCAGGGGTGCCGGTCCAGCGGCCGCGCAGGGCGATCAGCACGATCATCGCGATGGCCAGGAGCAGCAGCGACACCGAGGTGGCGGCCTCCGGGGAGTCCTGGAGCAGCAGGTACACCTGGAGCGGCAGGGTCTGCGTGGTGCCCGGGAGGTTCCCGGCGAAGGTGATGGTCGCGCCGAACTCGCCGAGCGCCCGCGCCCAGGTCAGGGCGGCTCCGGCGATGAGCCCGGGGGCGACCATCGGCAGCGTCACGGTGAGGAACACCCGTACCGGCGGGGCGCCGAGGGACGCGGCGGTCTCCTCGTACCGGGGGCGCAGTCCGCCGAGCGCGCCCTCCAGCGAGATGACCAGGAACGGCATCGCGACGAACGTCGCCGCCAGCACGGCCCCCGAGGTGTGGAAGGGGAGCGTGATGCCGAAGGTGTCCTCCAGCCACGGCCCGAGCAGCCCGCGCCGGCCGAAGGCCAGCAGCAGGGCCACCCCGCCGACCGTGGGCGGCAGCACCATCGGCAGCAGCACCAGCGAGCGGACGAACGCCTTGCCGGGGAACGGCACCCGGGCCAGCAGCCAGGCCAGCGGCACCCCGAACAGCAGCGAGAGCCCGAGCGACCAGAGCGAGACCAGCAGGGAGAGCCGCAGCGCCCGGGTGGTCGGCTCGGCGGTGAGGTGCGCCCCGAGCTCGCCCCAGGAGGTACGGGCCAGGATGCCGACGAGCGGCAGCATCAGGAACGCCACGGCCAGCAGCGCGGGCACCGTCAGCAGGAGCGGGGCGCGGCCCCCGGGCGTAGGGCGCGGTGCCGGTCGTTTCATGAGTGACCTCGTCGGGCGGCGGGAGTGCGGTACCCGGCGGGCCCGTCGGACGGAACGGGCCTGCCGGGGCGTGCGGGGTGCGGTCAGGGCTGCTGGAAGCCCGCGCTCCGGAGGATCTTCTGCGCGGCGGGCGTGGTGAGCCAGGCGACGAACGCGGCGGCGGCCTCGCTGTGCTCGGACGCCTTCAGCATGGCGGCCGGGTAGGAGGTGACGGCGTTCTCGGCGTCCGGGATGTCGATCGCGTCGACCTTGCCGGCGGCGGTCGCGGCGTCCGTCCTGTAGACGAGCCCCGCGTCCGCCTCGCCCAGCTCGACCTTGCTGAGGACCGCGCGGACGCTGGGTTCCTGGGAGACCGGCTTCACCTTGATCCGTTGCGCGTCGAGGATCTGCTTGCCGTAGCGGCCCACCGGCACCTCGGGGGCGGCCAGGACGACCTTCAGCCGGGGGTCGGAGAGGTCCTTGAGGCTCTCGACCTTCTCCGGGTTGCCCTCACCGACGGCGATGACGAGGCGGTTCCCGGCGATGACGGTCGGGGTGCCGGTCTCGCCGGAGAGACCGTCCATCGTCCTGGTGTCGGCGGTGACCAGGACGTCGGCGGGGGCGCCCTGCCTCACCTGCGCGGCCAGCTCCTGGGAGCCCGCGAAGGAGAACGTGACCCCCGTGCCCGGGTTCTCCTTCTCGTACGCCGCCCCCGCCTCCTCGAAGGCGTCGGTGAGCGAGGCGGCGGCCAGCACGGTCAGGCCGGCGGCCGGGGCGCCCGAGGCGGAGCCGGACGGCTTCGCGCCGCTGCCGCTGTCCTCGCCGCCTGCGGAACCGTCGTTGCCGCAGGCGGCGAGCGGGACGAGGAGCGCGGTGGCCAGGGCGGCGGCGGCCGCGCGGTGGCGGGTGAGCAGGAGGGACACGAGGCTGAGGCTCCTTGGATGCGTAGGCGGTGCGGAACGGGGGCAGCGGCGGGCCGTCGGCCGGTCGGTCCCGTTGGCCTCAGGTGCGGTCGATGTGCACGCTGGTCGACTTCACGCGGGCGGTCGCCCGCATGCCGACCTCAAGGCCCAGCTCCTCCACCGCCTCCCTGGTCAGGAGAGAGACGAGCCGGTGCGGACCGGCCTGGATCTCGACCTGGGCCGCCACATCGCCGAGCTTCACCGCGGTGACGATGCCCGGGAACGCGTTGCGGGCGGAGGTGTAGGGGGCCTCGTCCTCGCCGCCCGCACCCTGGCCGACCTCGATCGAGAAGGCGGCCAGCGCGCGGCCGTCGATCAGACGGCGCCCGGCCTCGTCGCGATGGGTCGCGACCCGTCCGGCGTCCGCCCAGCGGCGGGCGGTGTCGGGACTGACCCCGAGAAGTCGTGCTGCCTGGCCGATTGTGTAGGACTGCATGTGCAGCACGCTAGGCCAATCAGGCTGGTATTTGCCATTCTCTGGACGATGGTCCATCGCAGATGCGATGGATCTCGGAGGAAGGTACGGGGAGGGGCGGGCGTTGCCGGGCACGTCGACGGACCGCGCCGTTCTCTCCGGTCGCGGCCCGTCGGTGCCGGTCGTTCCCGTCGGCGGGTGACAGTCCCGGTCAGGTCACCGGGCTCGTCGCCGGCATCTCGCCCTCGGTGGTCGTCACGTCGATCACCGCGAACGAGGCGCCCTGCGGATCGCTGAGCGCCGCGAACCGGCCGAACGGGCTGTTCATCGGCCCGAACCGCAGCACTCCGCCGTGCTCGGTCGCCTTCGCCACCGCCGCGTCGCAGTCCGGGACGGAGAAGTACACGATCAGGAAGGAGGGCAGGTCGGGTGGGAAGTCGTCGCCCATCGCCATCCGGCCGAGGACCGTCTGCCCCTGGACGTCGAACATGGCGAAGTCCATCGACTCGTCGTCGAACTTCCGTGCCGTGTAGGGGAAGACCGCCGGGTAGAAGGCGTCTACGGCCTTCGGGTCACGGGTGAAGACCTCGCCCCAGCAGTACCCGCCGGGGGCGCCCATCTCCGTCTCGAACCCCTCGTGGCTGTTCGCCTGCCAGATGCCGAAGGCGGCGCCGCCCGGGTCGCGGGCCAGCGCCATCGTGCCGAAGTCGCCGACCTGCATCGGCTCCACCAGCACCTCGCCGCCGTTGTCGCGGACCTTGCCCGCGGTCGCGGCGGCGTCCGGGGACGCGAGGTAGAGACACCACGCCGAAGGGCTTTCCTCCTCGCCCGGCATGGGCGGGGAGACGGCGGCGGCCGCCTTGCCGTCCGCGAACGCCTGCGTGTAGTCGCCGAACTCCGGCGCGGCCTCACCGAACGTCCAGCCGAGCACATCCGCGTAGAAGCTCTTGGCCCTCTCGGTGTCGGCGAACATCGCGTCCGCCCAGCACGGGGTGCCTTCCGGTTGTACAGCCATGGCACGGTCCTTCCCTGCGTCCCTGTCGTCGGCCCCACCCGCACGGCCAACGCCAAGGGCCGTCCCGCAGTCCCTGTCGGGCGCGCGACGACAGCTACGGCACCTTGCCGCGTTGTCGGAACGCCCGCATACATCCAGTATGCGGACGTCCCTCCGCCTTGCAATGCACCGCATCTGACGCCGCGCGCTGATCCTTCAGGGACTGCGGGACAGCCCTTGGTCAGCCGAGGGTGAGGCCGCGCGTCGGGACATCAGTGGCGCGACCGGTGCCGGTGCTGCCGCTCCTCGGGGGCGTAGTCCGGGCAGTCGGGGTTCTGGCAGGGGCCCGGACGCCAGACCGGGACGAAGATCCCCAGGGTCTTGTGGCGGTGGATCTCGGACGGGACGGGTTCCTTGCAGGTCGGGCACATGAAAGCGGCCCGCTGCCGGGTCTCACGCTCTTTTCTGGCCATTTCCTCACGATAGGCCCGGCCAGGGGCTTTGGAAAGGCTTTTCCTCTGCTTTGCCGCTGCTTTACTTGTCGGTATTGGCGGTACCGGCGTCCGTGCCGCCTGTTCCGGCCGCACCGCCCAGCTCGCCCGGGGGCCTCGGGGGGCGGCGGATGCTCAGGGTCACCGATACCGCCAGAATGACGACGATCACCGCCAGGCTCACCGGCGAGGGGATCTCCGGAATGGAGGTGCTGATCATCTTGTGGCAGGCCTGGAGAATGAGCTTGACCCCGATGAAGGCGAGAATGATCGCCAGCCCGTGGCTCAGGTAGTGGAACCGGTCCAGCAGTCCGGCCAGCAGGAAGAACAGGGCCCGCAGCCCCAGGATCGCGAAGGCGTTGCTGGTGTAGACGATGAAGAGGTCGTCGCTGACCGCGAGCACGGCCGGGACGCTGTCGACGGCGAAGATGAGGTCGGCCGCCTCGATCGCGGCGACCACCGCGAGCAGCGGGGTGCCGATCCGCCGCCCCTCCTTGTGCACGACGAAGTGCGTGCCGGCGTATTCGTCCTGCACCGGCATGATCTTCCGCAGCATCCGTACCGCGAAGCTCTTCCCCGGGTCGAAATTCTCCTCCTGGCCGCTGAGGATCTTATAGCTGCTGTAGAAAAGGACCAGGGCGAAGAGGAACAGCACGAACGTGAAGCGGTTCACCACCGCGACACCGGCTGTCAGGAAGATCGCCCGGAAGACGAGAGCGCCGATGACGCCGAAGAACAGCACCCGGTGCTGATACTCCCGGGGCACCTTGAAATAGGCGAAGATCAGTGCGAAGACGAAGAGGTTGTCGACCGAGAGGCTCTTCTCCAGCAGCCAGGCGGTGGTGTATTCCGTGCCCGCCGTCGTCCCGAGGGTCAGGAAGACGACCCCGCCGAAGACCAGCGCGAGGCCGACCCACAGCGCGCTCCACAGCCCGGCCTCCTTGAAGCCGATGACATGCGCCTTGCGATGCGCCAGCAGGTCGACCGCCAGCGAGACGACCACGGTTACCGCGAACACGATCCAGAGCCACACCGGTACATCCACGCCGGAGACCTCCCCTTCGCCCGTTGGGTTCTTAAGAGTGTGCCCCGCCAAGGCCGCTGCTGCGCGCCGGAGAGCGCGAATTCACGGCCGCGACCGAGGCCATCAGCTCAGCGTCGAGGAACGAGGGGTCGGCCAGCCGGGTGGCGGCGGCGTAGGAGTTGAGCAGCGCCTTGGTCACCCGCAGGGCGGCCTCCGGGCGGCGGACCACCGGTTTCGCCCAGGCGGCGACCGCCTCGTCCAGCTCCGCTTCGGCCACCACGCGCTGGAGGACGGAGAGCCCGTGCGCCTCGGTGGCGTCGAAGGAACGCCCGGTGAGGATCAGTTCGCGGACCCGGGCCGCGCCGACCTCGTGGATCAGCCGGGGCAGCAGCCCGCCCCAGGCGGTCGGCAGCCCGAGCGCCAGTTCCGGCAGCCGGAAGGAGGCGGTGTCCGCGCCGACCCGCAGGTCGCAGGCGAGGGCGAGCGCGAAGCCCGCGCCGACGGCCTTGCCCTGGACCCGGGCGATGGTCACCGCCCGATTGCCGGAGATCGCCTCGCAGACCCGGCGGGCCTTCTCCCCGGAGACCCGGATGCCCCGGCCGGCGGGGTCCTCCTCCAGCCACCGGGCGAACTCCGTACGGTCGCCGCCCAGACAGAAGTCGTCCCCGGCGCCGCTGAGCACCACGACCCGCACCTCGGGGTCCGGGGCGGTGTAGAGGTCCAGCAGCTCGTCGAGCATCGCCTCGGTCACCGCGTTGCCGGTCTCCGGCGCGTGCAGCTCCACGTGCAGAACGGCCCCCTCGCGCCGGGTGCGTACCGTCGCGGGAGGCTCGTCCGGTGTGGAGGGCCGGGGAGCGGGCGAGGAGGAGCTCAGGAAGTCGGGCAGCGAGAGCTTCACAGCGCCACACCCAGCGAGGTGACCCGGCGGAAGACCATGCGGGTGGCGTACACCGCGGGGGACGTGGTGTGCAGCGTGGGGAATCGGTCCAGCATGCGCGTCAGCAGCGTCCGGGCCTCCAGCTTGGCCAGTGCGGCGCCCAGGCAGTAGTGCACCCCGCCGCCGAAGGTGAGGTGGCTGCCGCCGCGCAGGATGTCGAAGGAGCCAGGGTCCGGATTGCGCCGCGGATCGTGGTTGGCGGCTCCGTACAGGACGTGCACCATACTGTCCTTCTTGATCGGGACCCCGGCCAGGACGGTGTCCTCGGCGGCGATCCGGGTGTTGATGTGGATGGGCGGGTCGTAGCGCAGCACCTCGTCGACGGCCGCGTCGATGTGCTCCGGGTGCTCCCGCAGCCACTCCCAGCGGCCGGGCTCGGCCAGCAGCAGCGAGGTCATCGCGGAGAGCAGGGTGGCGGTGGTCTCCAGCGAGGCGATCGTGACGAACATGGTGAGGCGGTAGAGGATCTCGTCCGCCCGCTCCCGGTCCGGTTCCATCGCGTCCCAGGTGTGGATCCAGCCGGTCAGCACGTCGTTGCGCGGCTCGGCCCGGCGGCGGGCGATCAGGCCGTTGAAGTAGGCGCGCAGCTGTACGGTCGCCCCGGCGGAGACCGCGAGCTGCGACTTGGTCGGCAGTAACTCCTGTGCGTACACCTGGTTGTGCGTCATCTCCAGGATCCGCGGATAGTCCTCGGGCGGTATGCCGAGCCAGGAGCCGACCGTGCTGATCGGCAGCTGCTCGCTGACCGTGGAGACGAAGTCGGCCTCACCCCAGCGGAGTTTGTCGGCCAGCTCGTCCAGCAGCCGGTCGGCGTGGCCCTCGACGTCGGGGGTGAGGCGTTCGATGGTCGAGCGGTCGAAGAGGTTGCCGAGGCTGCGTCGCTGGCAGGTGTGCTCGGGCGCGTTGAGCCGGGAGAGCGTGCCGGTCATCTCCCGGGTGGCGACGGCCTCCCAGCGCTCGCTGTCCTCCTGCCGCTCCTGCCAGGCGAAGTCGGGGGTCAGCCAGCCGCGGCCGCGCAGGACCTTGGCGCAGGTGTCGAATCCGGTGACGAAGTACCCGTCCCACGGAGCTCGGACGACGTCACCCATCGTCCGTAGCTCCGCGAGTATTCCGTAGGGCTCGGCCTGCCCTTCCGGGGAGTTGAGTCTGCGGAGCAGGCCGACCACCGCGCGTCGGCCGTCGGGGGTCCTGTCTTTACCGCCTGTGATACTCACGCAGAGTTCCTTGACCTAGGCCCGTGGTTACCGCCCTGAACCTACCCCTCCGGATATCTGCGCCAAGCGTCGATCCCTGTTGCCCCCGTCACATGCAATCGTTCGCAAATGCCCGTCTTCACCAGTGAATTGTCGGCCTGTGAGCCATACGTCGGTCAGACGCGGAACACGTCGAGGAACGAACTCCACCAACCCTTGGTCTTCTTGGCCGGCTCCGCAGCGTGACGGTGCGTCGGAGCGGAGGCCGGCGCCGCGGTCCGGTACGGATCGGGCAGCTGCGCCGAGGTCTGCGCCGGGGCCGGCGGCTGCACCCCGGCCGCCGCGCGCCGGGCGGCCGTCGGGGTGAACCGTACGGGCAGCGCGACCAGGGCGCGGTGGAAGGGGCCCGGCCGCCAGGCGACCCCGGAGGCCGGGACGGCGAGGGAGAGATCCGGGACGGTGTTGAGGATCTTCTCGATCGCGGTCAGCGCGATCAGCGTCGCGGGCGACTTGGCCGGGCACACGTGCGGGCCCGCGCCCCAGGCCAGGTGGGCCCCTTTGCTCAGGGTCTGGCGGGCGTCGGTGAGGGACGGGTCGCTGTTCGCGGCGGCGAAGCTGATCAGCACCGGAGTCTCCGCCTTCAGCGTCACCCCGTCCAGCTCGATGTCCCGCACCGGGTAGTGCGTCGCGTAGTTGGCGATCGGCGGGTTGTTCCACAGCACGTCGTCCAGCGCGTCCTCGACGAGCATCCCCGAACCGCGCCGCTCGGGCGCGCCCGGCTGCTCCCCGGCGAGCATCAGCAGCAGTGCGTTGCCGATCAGATTGCGCTCCGGCTCGACGCCCGCGCCCATCAGCATCACCAGCTGGTCCTTCAGCTCCTCGTCCCGCAGCCCCGCCGGGTGCTGGATCAGCCAGGACGTGATGTCCTCGCCGGGCTGGCGGCGCTTGATCGCGACCAGCTCCATCAGGCACTCCGTCAGCTCGGCGTTGGCGCGCAGCACGTCCTCGCCGTCGAAGATGGCCGACATCGAGCGGGTCAACCGGTCGCCGATGTCGCCGGGGCAGCCGAAGAGCTGGTTGAACAGCAGCAGCGGCAGGAGCTTGGCGTACTCGTTGAGCAGATCGGCGGTGCCGCGCTCGATGAACTGGTCGATCAGGTAGTCGGCGATCCGCTCGACGTCCCGGCTGAGCCTGCTGCTGTTGAGCCGGGACAGCGACTCGGTGACCGCCTTGCGCAGCCGCAGGTGCTCCGCGCCGTCGGTGAACAGGCAGTTGGGCCGGTACACCATCATCGGCAGCACCGGGCTGTCCATCGGTACGGCGCCCTCGCGCAGCGCCGCCCAGCGCCGCGAGTCCCGGGCGAACAGCGCCGGGTTCTGGAGCACCCGCAGCGCCGCCTCGTGCTGCACGATCAGCGTGGCGTCCACTCCGGGGGCCAGCTCGATCGGGGCGGCGGGGCCGTGCGTCCGGAAGGTGTCGTAGACGCGGTGCGGATCGGCGGCGAACTCCGGTCCGTACAGCGACGTCTGCTGCTGGTGCGCGGGGCACCCGGCGGGCGGGCTGTACGGGGTGGCTCCCGGCGACGGGTCCATGTCGGCTTCCTCGGTGTGATCGCGGGGCCCGGTCGGCCCCGGCGTCGGTATACGTCTGTGGTGCGTCAGGCCGCGTGCGCGAGGAGATGGCGTACGAGAGTGATCAGGGCCTGCGCGGAGGATTTCTGGTCCCGGGCGTCGCAGAAGACGACCGGGGTGTCCGGCAGCAGGTCGAGCGCCTCGCGCAGCTCGTCCTCGGCGTGCTGGGTGTACGGGTCGAAGCTGTTGACGGCGACCGCGTACTCCAGTCCGTACGTCTCGACCAGGTCGATGACCGGGAACGTGTCGGCGAGCCGGGCCGGGTCGACCAGGAGCAGCGCGCCCAGCGAACCGCGCGCCATGTCCTCCCACAGCTCCACGAACCGCTGCTGCCCCGGCGTACCGAACAGATAGAGCACCAGCTCGTCGCTGAGGGTGAGCCGCCCGAAGTCCAGGGCGACCGTGGTCGTCTTCTTGTCGGGCGCCCCGCGCAGATCGTCCACCTGGGCCGCGGCCTGGGTCATCCGCTCCTCGGTGCGCAGCGGGGTGATCTCGGACAGTGTGCCGATCAGCGTCGTCTTGCCGACGGCGAAGTGCCCGACGACGAGGATCTTCGCCGCGCGCCGCACCGCGTCCGGCACATAGATGCTCTCAGCCGAACCGGAGCTGAAGTCCATGCAACACCTCTTCGAGGATCTTCCTGTCAACGAGCTGGGCCGGCGGCGGCGCCTTCCGGCGCAGCAGGTGTCCCTGCTGGTTTAAGTCCTGGAGCAGCAGCCGGGCCACCCCGACCGGCAGGCCGAGGTGTCCGGCGACCTCGGCCACCGACAGGTAGCCGCCGGAGCACAGCTCCCAGATCGCCTTCACCTCCGGGCTCGGGTTCGGCGGCGGCTGGCGGTCGGGGGCGAGGGTGACCAGGGTGACGAGGGAGAGGTCCTCCGCGTCGGGCAGCCCGCGTCCCCCGGTGATGACATAGGACCGGACGAACCCGCTGCTGACCTGCTGCTCCTCGCCCGGCGCGGTCATATCTCGCTGCCCGCGCTCTGGCGGGGCGGCGTGGTCATCGCCTTCCCCAGCGCGCTGACCTGCTGCTGCATCCGGAAGGACATCGCCTCCATGTCCACGTCGGCGGCCGCGGTCGCCGCCAGATAGGCGCCGCTGCCCGCGGCGATGAGGAAGATCCAGCCGTCCTCGTACTCCAGGAGCGTCTGCCGCCAGCGGCCGGGGTCACGGGTCCCGATGAAGGGGGCGACCGCGCGGCTGAGGGACTGCATGGAGCTCATGGCCGCGGCGACGGTCTCCGCGTCGTCCCGGCCGATCTCGCTGGAGTTGGCGAGCAGCAGGCCGTCGGCGGACACCAGGATCGCGTGCCGGGCGCCGGGCACCTGGAGCAGGTCGTTGAGCACCCAGGACAGATCGGGATTCACTGGAACTCGGGTCCTTCCGTGGTCGTCGTGTCCCGCCCGGACCGGGTGCCGCGCTGGAACGCGCCGAGCCGGGAGGCGGTCTCCTCGTTGCTGCGCACGGGCTGCGGCTCGGCCGATGGCACCGCGGCGACCGGGCTCTTGCGACGACGCTTCGGCAGCCCCCCGGTGGTGGTGCTGATCTGGGCCAGCGGCTGGGTGGCGGTGTCCGGCCGGGGAGCGGGCGGGAAGAGCGGGGTGGGCGCCGGGGCGGCCGGGGCGGGGCCCTGGCGGCGGTCCGCAGCCTGGTGCGCCTGCGTCCGCTGGAGCTGCTGGGGCTGTGCGAACTGCTGGGGCTGCGGGAACTGCTGGGCCCCGGAGGCTTCGGACATCCCGGACACCTGAGGTGCCTCGGGAGCTTCGGCGGGTGCCGCGGCGGGCGGCGCCTCGGTGGTGAGCAGTTCGTCGGGGATCAGGACCACCGCGCGTACGCCTCCATAGGGGGAAACGGAGTCCACCGAGACCCGGAAGCCGTAGCGGGCGGCGAGCATCCCGGAGACGGCGAACCCGAACTGCGGCGGGATGCCCAGGCTGGAGACGCTGATCGCCGCCTGGGGGGAGAGGAGGGCCGCCGCGCGGTCCTTCTCCTCCTGGCCCATGCCGAGACCGGCGTCGTCGACGATGAGGCAGACGCCCGTCGGCACGGCCTGGATGTTGATCTCCACCGGGGTGCCGGGGGCGGAGTAGTTCGTGGCGTTGGCGAGCAGCTCGGCGAGGACCACGGCGACGGGCTCCACCGCCCGGCTGACCACCGAGAAGTTCACCTGGCCGTTGACCCGGACCCGGTCGAAGTGCCGGATACGGCCCTGGGCGCTGCGGGCCACGTCGAAGACGGAGGCCACGGTCTCGCGCCGCCCGAGCCAGCCGCCGCAGAGCACCGCGATGCCCTGGGCGCGGCGGCCGAACTGGCTGTTGGCGTGGTCGACGGCCATCAGGTCGGCGAGGATGCCGGGGTCGTCGCCGTACTTGCGCTGGGCCTTCTCGATCACGACCTGCTGCTCGTCGGCGAGGCCCTGGAGGGTGCGGACGGCGGCTTTGAGGACCGCCTTCGTCTCCTCCTCCGCGTCCTTGCGGACCTCCGCGAGCTCGGCGGCCTGACGCTGGAGCAGACCGTTGTGGACGACGTGGAGTTCGTCCCGCTGGCGCAGGAGCGCGTCGCGCTCACCCCGCAGCTCGGTGGTCTGTCTGCGCAGTTTGACGTTGGTCGCGCGAGCCCGCAGGACGGCACCCACGGCGACCAGTGCTACGACAGCCAGCGCCCAGATGACGGGGCCCTGTGGAAAGGTCATGAGACTCACTTCAAGTGCCATGGCTGGGAAACGGCTTGACACCCCGTCAGGCGGCACGCGACCGGGGCGGATCTCGCCGGGGCCGTGCGCCGCTTCGGGAGGTGCCCCTCCGAAGGTGGGGCCGAGGAATCCATTCCTCCCGGAATGCCCCCATATGCCATCAGCCCACTGGAAGTGAGATGATCTTATCATCGGCCGCGCGCTGAAATGTCAAGAGCGCCATGCCGGTTGCCACTTGACGCAGAACGTTCACATCCGGGAGATGTGCAGGACGCCGCCCGTGCCCTCCCCGTAGGGCGCCGTGTCCGTGGCCGTAGGGCGCCACGCTCTAGGCCGTGGGGTGCCGCGTCCCTGGTCGGGGGCGCCGCCCCCCCGGAATGCGACATTCCGGCCTCCGTCGACGGGCACCGCCTCCTGCCGTACCCTTCGCATGGTCGGCCGGGTGAAGGGGCGCATCGTGATTCGGGTTGCCGTCGTGGATGACGAGCAGCTGGTCCGGTCCGGGCTGAATTTGATCTTGGGTGCGGCCTCCGATATCGAGGTGGTCGCCTGCTGCGACGGCGTCGAGGCCGTCGACCGCGTACGGAACGGGCGCCCCGATGTGCTGCTGCTGGACATCCGGATGCCCGAGGTGGACGGGCTGACCGTGCTGCGCCGGGTGGCCGCCCTGCCGTCCGCGCCCGCGGTGGCGATGCTGACCACGTTCGACGCGGGCGAGTACGTCGGCGACGCGCTGCGTGCGGGGGCGGCCGGTTTACTGATGAAGAACACCGCCCCGGAACAGCTCGTCCAAGCGGTCCGCGTCCTGGCCTCCGGTGGCAGGATCCTGGCGCCCGAGGCGACCGGCGTGGTGATCGAGGGCTACCTCTCCGCCGCGCGGGGGGCGCCGGACAGCACAGTGGCGCTGACCGACCGCGAACGCCAGGTCCTGGCCCTGGTCGGCGCGGGACTCTCCAACCGCGAGATCGCCCGCGAGCTGCGGCTGTCCCACGGCACGGTCAAGGACCACGTCAGCTCGGTGCTCTGCAAGCTGGGCGGAGTCAACCGCGTCCAGGCCGCCGTGATCGCGGACCGGGCGGGACTGCTCGGGGGTGTCGGCCCGGCATGACCGGCAGTACACCCCTTGACGCCGTGAAGCGGCTCCGCCCGCCCGGCCTCCGCCTGCCCCGGCTCCGTGTCTCCCGCCGCCTCCGCGCCGCCGGGCGGGCCGCCGTCCCCGTCGGCATCGCCGTGGTCGACGGGCTCCTCGTCAACGGGCTCGGGCCCGGCCCGGGCCTCTGGGTGGCGCTCGTCGCGGCGGGCGCGCTGGTGCTGCGGCGGCGCTGGCCCGAGCTGGTGCTGCTCGTCGGGCTGCCCGGCCTGTACGCCGGCCACCTCGCCTTCGCACCGCTGATCGCGCTGTACTGCCTGGCCGACCGCCGCCGCAGCGTGGCCGTCGGCGTCGCGGGGGCCGCCGCGGTCGCCCTGGCCCAGTTCCTGCCGTACCCGATCGCGGGCCTCCCGGAGCTGGCTCCGGACCGGGAGACGCTGATCACGGCGCTGGACTCCTGTGTCCTGGGCGCGGGGGCCGTGGTCCTGGGCCGGACGGCACGGCTGCGACGCGAACGGCAGCGGGAGATCGCGCAGGCCCGGGAGCGCGAGCACCGGCTCCTCGCCGAGCGGACCCTGTCCACCGAACGGGCCTGGCTGGCCCGTGAGATGCACGACGTCGTCGCCCACCAGGTCAGTCTGATCAGCCTCCAGGCCGGGGCGCTCCAGGTCGGCGACCCGGACGCGGCCACCGTACGGACGACCGCCGGGGTCGTCCGGGACCTCTCGGCGAAGACCCTCACCGAGCTCCAGCACATGGTGGGCGTGCTGCGCGCCGACGGGGTCGCACCGTCCACCCTCGCCCCGCAGCCCCGCCTCGCCGACCTCCCCGCCCTGGTCCGCGACAGCGGGCTGCGCGCGACCCTCACCGCTCCCGAGGCCGCCGGGCACTGGCCCCGGGCGGTGGAGCGGGCTGCCTACCGCACGGTTCAGGAAGCCCTCACCAACGTACGCAAGCACGCCCCCGGCGCCGAGGTGGACATACAGGTCCAGCCGCTCGACGGCGGCCTCGGGGTCGAGATCCGCAACACCCCGGCCGACGGGGCCACGGCCCCTCCGGACCTCCCCGGCGGCGGCCACGGGCTGGCCGGTCTGCGGGAGCGCGCGCAGCTGCTCGGCGGTACGTTCCGCTCGGAGCGCGAGCCGGGCGGCGGATTCCGGATCCTGGCCGTGTTTCCCTGCCGGGGGGCTTTCTGAAGGGGTGTCCGCACCTGCCGGAACGGCCCGTGCGGTCCCTCTCCAGGAGGAGATCCGTAACCCTGCCCCCCGCCGACCGGCGGGGGGTCTCCCCGTCGATTGGCCGGATAATTCGGGCCGATCTCGCTTAAGTGATTGGCTGGTTGCTGTCATTTCCCTGGAAAAGCTAGGATCGCTGTGCGCCTTGACCAGCGCACGCCGTGCGGGGGCCGTCGTGACGATTGCCCCGACGGCGGCCGTACGGGGGAAGTAGGGCAGGAATGGCAGATGACGGCATAGCTGTCGGGCTGATGGTCGCCAGACTGTCGTTGCGGCGGAGACTCACCAGGCTCTTCGCCCATCGCGGCTGGAATGCGGCAGAGAAGGAGGGGGCCGGGGGGCTCCTGCCCTTCGATGTCCTGGTCGCCGATATCGACCGGCTCGACGAGATACGGGATTCCGCGCCCGTCGTGGCGCTGACCTACGGTTCGGAAATACGCGATCTCGCAGCGGTGCAGGCCGATGTCCGGGCCGTCGTCGACCGCGACGACCTGGACGAGGCCTTCCTGGAGGCCGTGCAGGAGGTGGCGGCCGGGCACGGGTGGATCTCGCCCACGCTCGTCCGCCCGCTGCTGCGCGGGCAGGCGCCCGCACCGGTGGCGGCCCCGGCACCGGCGGCCGTCCCCGTGCTCCCGCAGGGGCGGGGGCGGACACTGGATCCGGCCCTGACGGCACGGGAGTACGAAGTCGTCTCGCTGGTGTCGCAGGGAATGAACAACAGTGAGATCGCGGGCGCCCTCTATATCGCGGAGAGCACCGTGAAGTTCCATATGTCGAACATTCTGCAGAAAACCGGATTCCGGGACCGCAGCCAGCTCGTGGCGCGTATGCCGGTGGCCGGCTGACCGGCACGCACAAACGCCACTGGTACATACCAACGTCAAGGAGACTGTCATGGAAAAGAAGAAGGAAGCGCTGCGCTGGGCCCCGGTGGGCATTCTGGTGGTGCTCGCGCTGATCGCTCCGCTCTTCGGCGACAACCCCACCGGCGTCGTGGTTCCGCTTCTGCTCGCGGTGACACTCGCGTGCACCAATGTCGCGATGCAGAAGAACGCGGTGAAGAAGGGCGGCGCCGGCAGCGCCGAGTGAGCCCGGGGCGCCTGGGGCGCCCGAGCGCGAGCCGACAACGCCGGGGCCGCCGCACGATCCGTGCGGCGGCCCCGGCGTTGTCGGCTCGTCCGGCGTCGCTCAGGCCGCCTCGTAGCGGGTGAACCGCACCGCGCCGAGAGCGCCGATGGCCAGTGCGTACAGGGCGAGGACCAGGAAGCCGAGGCCCTGCGAGCCGCCGTCAGCCTCGGCGGCGGCCGTCATGATCGTGCCGCCGACCGCCAGGTCGCCCGCCCCGCCGGGAAGCAGATTGCCCAGCTCCGCGTTGCCCAGCGAGGAGGCGAGGATGCGCAGTGTCGGCTCCAGGAACTGGGTGACCAGCAGGATGCCGACGATCGCGGCCACCTGGTTGCGTACCAGCGCCCCCACCCCGACGCCGATCGCGCCCCACAGGGTGAGCACCACGATGCTGCCGCCCAGCGCGCCGAGCACCGTGCCGTCCGTGAGGTACGTGGGCTTCCCGTGCCCCGACAGCAGGGCGGCGGCCACCAGCGCGCCGGAGAGCACGGCCACCGTCCCGTACACGAACGCCGTGCCGAGCCCCACCAGGAGCTTCGCCCCGTAGACCCGGGCCCGGCGCGGCTCGGCCAGCAGCGTGGCGGAGATCGTACGGGAGTGGTACTCCTGCGTCACCACGATGACGCCGATGGCCAGCGGGAAGACGTACGCGAGCGCCACCGCCAGGTTGTACGCGGGCACGGCGTCGCCCGCCGTACCGAAGCTCAGCGGGCTGCGGGGGGCGTTGAGGGCGCCGAAGACGATCAGTGCCGTGAGGGCCGCGCTGCACAGACCGACGGCCAGCAGCAGGACCCACCACAGCCGGGTCGTGGTGAGCTTCAGCACCTCGGACCGCAGGAGGGCGGCCGGGGAGACGGCCCCGGTCTCCGTGCCCGTACGCGCAGGTGCCACCGCGCTTGTACCCGTGCTCATATCCGTACTCCGTTCCCGGCCCGTGTCAGCCGCAGGAAAGCCGACTCCAGGCGTTCGCCCGGCTCCAGCAGACCGTCGAGGGGGCCGTTGCTCAGCAGCCGCCCGTGGTGCATCAGCAGGACGTCGTCGACCGTCTGCTCCATCTCGCCCAGCAGATGGCTGGAGAGCAGCACCGTCCGGCCCGAGGCCGCGAAGTCCCGCAGGAACTCCCGCAGCCACAGCATCCCTTCGGGGTCCAGGCCGTTCGCCGGCTCGTCCAGGATCAGCAGCTCCGGATCGCCCAGCAGCGCCGAGGCCAAGGACAGCCGCTGCTTCATCCCGGTCGAGTACCCGGCGACCGGCCGGTCCGCCGCCCCGGTCAGCCCCACGTCCGCCAGCAGCTGGTCCACCCGCTGCGGTGTGCACCCGGCGGCCGGGGCGTAGCAGCGCAGATGGCCCCGGCCCGTGCGGCGGCCGACGAACGCCCCGCCGTCCAGGCCCACGCCGATCCGCCGGGTGGGGGCGGCCAGTTCACCGTAGGGGCGGCCCCACAGCAGCGCGCTGCCGCCGGTGGGGCGGACCAGCCCGAGGACCATGCGCAGGGTCGTCGTCTTCCCGGCGCCGTTGGGGCCGAGGAAGCCGGTGACACGGCCCGGCCGTACGTCGAAGGAGACCCCGTCGACGGCTCTCGTTCCCCGGAACTCCTTCTGGAGATCCCGGACCGAGATCACCTGCTGTCGCTGTGCTTCCTGTGCCATGCGGCGGCGCCTCCTTCTCTTCGGACTCTTCCGGCTCTTCAGACCGTGTTCAGGTCGACCTGCGAGCGGACCAGTTCCCGGTACGGGCCGGGCTCGGTGATCAGCTCATCGTGGCGGCCGGTCTGCACGACCCGGCCGTGCTCCAGCACCACCACCAGATCGGCGTCCACGATGGTCGACAGCCGGTGGGCGATGATGATCCGCGTGCACTCCAGCCGTTCCAGCGCGGCCGCGATCCGGGACTCGGTGACCGTGTCCAGCGCGCTCGTCGCCTCGTCGAGCACGAGGACCCGGGGCTGCCGGGCCAGAGCGCGGGCGAGCGCGATCCGCTGGCGCTGGCCGCCGGAGAGGCTGCCGCCCATCTCGCGCACCGGCGTGTGGTAGCCCAGCGGCATCGCCGCGATGTCGTCGTGCACATGCGCCTGGCGCGCCGCGTCCACGACCGCCTCCATCGTGGCGTCGGGCACCCCGAAGCGGATGTTGTCCGCGATGCTGCGGTTGCTGAGGACGATGTCCTGCGGGACGTACGCGGCGCTCCGGTAGAACGTCTCCGCACTGATCTCGCGGATCGACACCCCGTCGTATCCGACGTCCCCGGACTGGATCGGGTACAGCCCCATCAGCAGCTTGCCGAGCGTGCTCTTGCCCGAGCCCGAACTGCCCACCACCGCGACCCGCTGCCCGGCCCGGATGTCGAACGAGACGTCCGTCAGGGCCGGGGTGCGGGAGCCGGGGTAGGAGAAGCCCACGTTCCGCAGCCGCACCGCGCCCCGCACGAGGGCCGGGCGGTCGCCGAACGCCCCCGGGTCGTCCGGCTGGTGGAGGATGTCGCCGACCCGGGCCACCTGCGCGTTCGCCGTGATCAGCTGGGTGAACGCGCCGGACAGCGACATCACCATGCCCAGGCTCGTCGCGGTCAGCGTCTGCGCCGCCACCGCCGAACCGAGGTCCAGCGAACCGTTCAGCACCAGCCACAGCCCCACCGCCAGCACGAGCAGTGGCCCGAACACCTGGAACACCGCGTAGCCGCTGGTCGCCACGCCCTGGAGGACGATCCGCCGCCGGGTCTGCTCCATCCCCGCCGCGTAGACCTTCTGCCAGTCCCGGAAGAACGTCCCGGTCATCCCGGAGACCTTCAGCGTCTCGATCGAGGACAGCGCCTCCATCTGGAGCGACGAGGACTTCGTCGTCTCGCTGATCTCCCGCTCGGTGATCCGCCGGATCGGCCGGTACGTCGCCACCGCGACGGCCAGCATCGTCAGGAACACCGCGAAGGCCGCAGCCCCCAGGGTGAACGAGCGGTAGAACATGTAGCTGAAGATCGCGATCAGGCTGCCGAGGTCGAGCAGCACGACCGACAACTGGCTGGAGATCATGTCCCGTACGGACGTGATGCTCGACAGCCGGTAGAACAGCTCCCCCTGCGAGCGGTTGGCGAAGTACTTGTAGGGCAGGTCGAGGAGCCGTTTGAACGTCTTCCCCATCATCGCCTCGCCCAGGCTCCGGATCACGGACGCCAGCGCCACGGTTCTGAGCAGCGAGAGCACGAAGAACACCGTCATCGGGGCGGTGAACGCCACCAGGACGAGGGCGATCGGGGCCTTCTCCAGATAGCCCGCGTAGTCGTTGACCGCGTACTGGGTGGCGATCGGCATGAAGATCGTGAACGAGTACAGCACCAGCGACATCAGGAACGCCTGGAGCAGCGGGCGCCGGGCGCCGGTCAGCGACCGGACGAACTCCCGCCAGACGCTGGGCTCACGGTGCCGCTCCGGCCGGTGCTCCGGCGTCGGTACGGCTTCGAGGGCCAGGCCCGAGTAGTGCTCGGCGAACTCCTCCGTGCTGTACTTGCGCCGCCCGCCGCCGGGGTCGACGACCGTGACCTGCCGCTCGTCGATCTCCTCGACGATCACGACGTGGCTGTCGTCCCAGTACGCGATGAGCGGCAGGGTGAGCTGCTCCAGCCGCTGGACCCCGGCCCGGAACGCCCGCACCTGGAAGCCCCGGCCGCGCAGGATGCTCGCGATCTCCTTGATGGTGAGGCCGTCGCGGCCCACCTCGTGCTCGCGGCGCAGGGCGGCCACCGAATCGCGGGAGCCGTACGCCGAGAGGACCATCGCGATGCAGCACAGGCCGCACTCGGCCTGGGCGAACTGCTGGACCTCGCGGACCCGTCGGACTCTGCGCATACGCCATGCCATCAGCGGCCTCCGAGGCAGCGGGGGAGGCCCGTTCCGGGGTGGCCGAGCATCTGCTGTGCCGCGAACCAGCCGGAGAGGCCGAGGAAGTAGGAGGGCAGGAGGGGTTCGGTGCCGATCCCGCAGGACCAGCCGCCCTCCCCGTACCGGTCGAGGAAGCCGGTGTGCAGGGCGGCGGCCCCGTCGCGCAGGTCGGGCCTGCCGAGCAGGTCCGCCAGGTGGCACAGGACCGCGATGCGGCCGGCGAGACCGTGGCAGAGGCTGAGGTCGGGGCCGGGTGCGGTGCCGGTTTCGGTTCCGGTGGGGCCCGGTTCCAGCACGCGGGCGATCTCCGGGGCGACCGCATCCGCCACGCGGCCCGCCGGTTCACCGAGGGCGGTGAGCAGCGTGGCGTGCGCGTACGCGATGCCCGCGTACCCCTTGCACCAGCCGGTGCTGCCCGCCCCCCGGTCGCGCAGGGCGGCGTCCTGCCAGCGGTGGCGGCCGTACGCCTCGGCGAACAGCTCCAGATGGGCGCGGGCGCCGCTGTCCCCGTCCAGGCCCGCCGCGACCATCGCGGACAGGGCCGTGATCCGGCCGAACCGGCCGTGGGCCAGCCCGAGTTCGGTGCCTTCGGCGTACGTGGCCGGGTCGCCGTCCACCGCGACCAGGCGGCGCAGCAGCCGCTCGGCCCCGGCGCCGGTCACCTCACCCGCCCCGGCCCGGGTGTGGGCGGCGAGGTGGACGAGGTAGCCGCCGTAGCCGTTGAGGTGGTCGAAGTCGGCGGCGGAGAGCGCGTCGACGTCGAACGTGCCGTCCGCCGGGCGGAAGTGGACGTCGTCCCGGAAGCGGGCGTCCGGGTCCGCCAGCCGCCGGATCTCCCAGTCGGTCACCAGGTCGGAGAGCACTCCGGTGAACGGCGACATCGACAGCGGCGACCCGTCGAGCACGGTGGGCCGGGTGTGCACGGCCCCGGCGCACACCCGCTCCAGGTCCACGCCGACCGGGGAGACGCCGGTGCGGGCCGCGCTCTGCGCGAGGTGCAGCAGGAGACCGCCGCCGTCGTACAGCGTGGCGTCGACGCCGCCGAGGCGCAGCCCGTCGCCCCGGAGGCGGGGTGTCAGCCAGGTCGGGGCGTCGGCCCCGCCGACCACGAGGCCACGGAGCAGGGCGTGCCAGTCGCCCGGGTCGGCGAGCCCGGGGAGCGTCGGGTCGCCGCCGGCCGTGGTCCCGGGCCTCCGGGTCTCCCACACGTCGTCGGCGGAACCGGCCAGTGCGTAGCGGATGTAGGTGGGGTCGCGGTCGGCGGGGCGGGCGAAGAAGGACCCCACGGCGGCGACCGCGGACTCCCGTGGGGTGACCTGGGCGGCGCTGCGGATCTCCTCGTCGAAGTCGCCCCGCAGCAGAGTGGAGTCGCAGTCCACGGTGAAGAACGGCACATCGAGGTCGAGCAGCGCCGCGACCTCCTCCCGGTGCACCGCGTCCGCCGACTCCGCAGCCGTGCCCCGGTAGTGGCGCGGCAGTTTCCCGAGCAGCTCGGCCCGGTCCTTCCTGCTGCCCAGGTGCACGGGGTGGGTTGAGGCCTCCAGGAACCGCGCGTACACATAGGTGGGCCTCACGACCTGGCGCACCGCCCAGTCCGCGGAGCCCCGTACGGCCTCCTCCAGGGCGGCGCGGTGGGCGGTGAGCAGGGCACGGGCCTCGCGGTACCCGGCGACGAGGTCGTCGGTCCAGCGGCGCGGGTCCAGCGGCTCGCCCGCCACGGTGGCCATGTTGGCGCCGTGCTCGACGACGACCTGGCTGCGGTCGAAGCGGATGTCGTCACTCCCGGCGTCCACGACCGCGTACGACTGGAGGTGCTCGGACGCCTCGGGCCGTACGCAGCCGATCCCCGAGATGTCGACGTCCAGCTTGGCCCCGGCGTAACGGGCCGGGAGGAGAAGGGTGTTGAGGACGGAGTGCTCGATGTCCAGGTTGAGCGCGGCGGCCGCGGAACCCGACTGTCCCGGTGCGGAGTTGGGCAGCGACACCAGGGTCTCGGTGTCGATGACGACCGGCCCCGCGGGGGTGGCGATGATGTTCTCGTGGTGCAGGTCGGTGGCCCCGAGCATGGCCAGGAGCGCGGCGGACCGGCCGAAGCGCCGGAAGTAGCGGGCGCTGTGCTCCGCCGTCCCGTCGAGGTCGGCGTGCGCGACGAACTCCTGCCAGACGTGGGCCGGCCGGACGAGGGTGCGCGGGTGCAGCGGCCCGAAGAAGGAACCGTCCGCGTCGAGGAGCGTGCGCAGGGTGGTCAGGAGCTGCTGGCAGTTGTCCTGCTGCGGCTTGTACACGGCGCGCGAGCCGTCGTCCCGGACCACCAGGCAGACCGTCCGCCCGCCCCGGTGGGCGTCGCCGAGCCCCGGGGTGAGCGACACGATGCGGCCGGGCCCGCCGAGGAGTATCTCCAGCTCGGCCCGGTCCGCGGCCGCGGCGTGCAGCACGTCGGCCACCGTACGGGCGGTACGGGCGGTGACCAGGCGCAGCAGCCGGTCCAGCTCGGGGAATCGGGCGAGGACCGCCTCGCGGCCCGTGGTCTCGGCGAGGTGGGCGTGGAACGCCTCGTAGCCGGTGTCCTGGGCGCGGAAGGAGGCGATCAGGGTGCGTACGCCGGTCTCGACACAGTGGCTCATGAGGGAGCGGAGCGCGGACTCGGCGACCCCGGCGAGATCCGCCACGCCGTCGATGCCGTCCGGGCCCTGGGGGGAGGCGGCGAGCCCGGCGATGCGCTGGGCGCCGTCGCGGAGGTACGGCGTGTAGAAAGCGCCGAATACGTCTGCCCTCTCCTCGGTGATGCGCTGGACCAGCTCGTCGAGGAACGCGTCGCTCAGGTGCACTCGTGGACTCTCTTGCCGTCGTCTGCCGGCTTCCGCCGTTTCAGGGGTGTGTGCGGTGTTCAGGGGTGGGAGGGTGGGGGCGGGCGCCCCGGAAGTAACGGTTCCGGGGCGCCCGCGCCTCACCGGCTCAGCGGGTTCAGCAGCGCTTGGTGCAGCCGCTCGTCGGGCAGCCGCCCTGCATCGCGGCGCTGGCGCCGACGATCACCGTGGTGACGGCGGTGGCCGGGACGATGGTGGGCGTGATGCCCGCGGCCAGCGAGTCCGGCGCGTCCGCGAGCTCCACGAGCTCGTCGGCGCTGACGTATCCGGTGGTGTCGTTCATGGCGATGTCGCCCATGACGGTTCCTCTCTGTTCTGTTTCTTCCTGCGTGGATGGGTGGTGCCAGGGCCCGGCAGGACGCGGGCCCGGTTCGTGGAGCGCTGCCGCGGGGACGAGCCCTAGGCGAGGCGCAGCAGGGAGGGGTGGCTCCCCGGGTCCAGGTGGTGGAGGACGGACCAGGCGAGTCCGGCCTCCCCGACCATGAGGCTGTTGGTGTACGCGTACTTGGTGTCCGAGCGCTGCCCGTACCGCTCGACGACCTCGTCGAAGAGGCGCGGGTACAGGTCCTCGGCACCGCCGCCCCCGGCGCCCTCGCCGAACAGTCCCGGGACCAGGTCCTCCCCGAGCCGGACGATCTCCGCTCCGGCCAGGTCGCCGTGGCAGTACGTCGGGTTGTTGCCGAAGCCTCGGGCGAGGGTCAGCTCCGCCAGCCGGTCCAGCACCGGGCGTGAGACGGCTCCGGGCGCGTGCTGGTTGCTCATCAGCGCGCCCAGCAGAATCCCGGGGGCGCCGTGGCACCAGCCGTACGAGCGCTCCGGCTCGCCCCACACGCGCGGCCAGTCGCGGTCGCTCTCCGCCTGGGATTCGAGGACCGCGCCGAGGATGCGCAGCCCGAGCCCGTGCACGTCCGGGTCGTCGAACTCGGCGCCGTAGCGCAGCAGTACGGGCGCGATGCCCATGGCCCCGTGCGCGTAACCGGTGTACGGGGTGACCCGGGGGTCCTGGAGCCCGAAGCCGCCGAGCGCCTCGGTCTCGCGGGCGGCGATGGTGCGGACCGCCTCCGCGACGACCGCCCGTTCGGCGGGGTCCGTGGCGCGCTCGTGCAGCGCGAGGCCGACGGACAGCGCGCCCGCCATGCCGCTGAGGAAGTCGGTGCCGATCTCCGCCCCCGAGCACCGGGCCAGCTCCCGGGCCAGCTCGCCGAGGCGCCCGGCCTCCGGCTCGTCCAGCAGGTCACGGGCCACGACGAGGGCGTACGCGGTACCGGCCATCCCGGTCATCCCGCCCACCGACACCCCCTGCTCGGCGAGGGCGCCGCCGCGCAGCTGCTCCTCGACCGGGTCCAGCACGCCGCGCGCCGCTGCCGCGAAGTCCGCCCGTCCCGTCTCGCGGGCCAGGGCGGCGAGGACGAGGGCGGGCCCGGGGCTGCCGCCGTACAGGTCGTAGCCGAGGGTGCCCGGACTCCACTGGCTCTGCGAGTCGGTGGTGACCTGCGGGGCTATCCAGGTCGCCGGGTGACGGGGCTCGGTGCTCGCCACCCGGGTCGCGAGCAGTCGCTCCCCGACCCGTACGGCCTCGTGGACGAACCGGTCCCGGTCCACGGCGACGGGGGGCCTGCCCGCCGGGCGCACGGGCACGAACCCGGTCTCCTCCTGCTCGGTCGGCAGCTTGTTGACGAACGAGAAGTCGATCAGGCGCAGTTCGCGCTCGATGACCGCCTCGTCGAGCCCGTGGACCCGCTCGCGCACGGTGGTCAGCGGCGGTTCGGCCAGGGCGTCGGCCCGGACCGTCCCGTCCGTGGAGCCGAGCGCGCGGGACCGGGCGGTGTACGAGAAGTAGGGGACGTCGCCCCGGGCCATCTGCCGGACCTCGGCGTCAGCGATCTCGGGGGAGTCGCCGGTGCGCAGGACGGTCCGGTTCAGGACGGCTGCGCGGACGACCGGGTCGGCCATCGCGTGCGGGTGCGTCGCCATGCGCAGCAACTGGGTGTAGAAGATGGTCGCCTGGTTGACGTGCCGGAACTGCACGTCGCCGAGGAACTCCTCGATCGCGTGGACGACCGCGTCCGGCTGCTGTGCCGCGTACCGCAGGACCCGGCTGAACTCGCGCTTGATGATGTCCCGTTGGTCGTTGACGGGCAGCTGGGTCGCGCGCTGCACGGCGAGGTTGGCGTTGGCGGCGGTGGTCGTCGTGGTGACCATCCCGACGAACATGTCGTCGCGGCCCGGGTTCTGGAGGCTCAGCGACTTGTACGGGGAACGCTGGCCGGTGTCGTAGCCGATCGCACCGATGTCCATGCCGTGGTCGTCGTCCCCGGCGCGCACGACGAGCGGCAGCAGCCCGGAACCGATGATCGACTCCCGGAGCGTGAGCGCCGCGATCTTGGAGGCGGCCCCGTCGTCGTACGCCTCGGGGAGGTTCAGCCGGGGCGACAGCAGGGTCTCGGTGTCGATGACGACCGGCCCGGCGGCGCAGGAGACCATGTTCTCGAAGTGGATGTCGGTGGCCCGCAGCAGGAAGAGGATGCCTGCGAGGGTGCCGATCCGGGCGAAGTAGTCCTTCTCCTCGCCCGCGTACTCCTCGGTGGGGATGAACTCGACGAACCCGCCGTGCTCGGTCGGCAGCACGGCGACGGTCGGCAGATCGGTGCCGAGCCGCCCGTTCATCCAGGAGACGAAGGAGCTGTAGCCCGCCTCCGCGCCGATCGGGTGCGGCTTGTAGAGGACCCGGCGGCCGTCGGTGAACAGGACCTGTGCGACGGACCGCCCGCCGTTGTGGGTGTCGCCCTCGCCGAGGACGAGGCGCTCGACGCGGGCGTCCCCCGCGCCGCCGGGTATCAGGGTGCCCAACCGGGGTGCGGCGGAGTCGAGTTCGCGGAGCAGCTCGACGACGTAGCGGGCCGCGGAGCCGACCTGGCTGTGCACCAGGTGGAAGAGGTGCGGGTAGCGGCCGAGCAGCTCGCCGTGCCCGGACGCGCTGTTGGTCCACCGCCGGAAGGCCGCGTACCGCTCCTCGGGGCTGCCCCCGTCGAGCAGGCCCGCCGAACGCCGCTGGTGGAGCTCCTCGACCAGGGTGCGGATCATCAGCCGGGAGACGAGCCCGGTCTGGTGCACGAGGAAGTCGTCGACCACGGCCCCCGGGTCGGCGACCAGGGGGGACTGCGCGGCGGCATCGCGGACGAGGTCCGTCCAGGGCCCGACGAAGTGCCGGAAGTAGTCGTGGAAGAGCCCGTCGGGGTCGAGGGAGGGGTCGTACGGGACGGGTTGCTCGGGGCGGGGTTGCGGCTCGGCGGCTGTCCTTGCCCCTGCTGCTGCCCGCAGCCGTTCCTCGACGTGTGCGATCAGCACGGGGTCGGTCAGCTCCGGCAGATACGTCCGAAGCGCTTCGGACGTGCCGGGGCCGGGGGAGACGTCGTGACTGTTCATGAACACCGGATCCTGGGCGGGCGGGAGGCGGGCGGGAGGCAGGGCGCTGGGTGAAGGGAAGTGGGGGTGACGCCGGGAGGTGGAGTCCCGGCGTCAGAAGGTCACTTGCAGTTGTTCTGGCACTCCGCGGTCGCGGTGCAGAAGTTCCCGTTGTTCCCCAGGACGTAGCTGGCGCCGTAGCAGGACAGGGAGGACACGAGGGTTCCCCAGCCCTGGCCGGCGGCGCTGACGGAGTCGAGGTTCTGGTCGTCGATCTCTTCGAGGATGCCGACGTTCGGGTTCGCCATGTGGCTCACACCTTTCACGCGAGGAGCGGCGCGACCGCGGGGCGGCCGGACCGTTCCGGATGGATGTTGACCCCATGAACGCTAGGGATCAGGCCATCGGGTTACCCCCGCCCAGGGGCGGGTTCCGCCCCCTCCCTGGGGAGCGTTCCGCCCGTCCGTGAACCCTCCCGAAACCCGCCCGGGCGGACGGAACCGGAGGGGGTGGGACGGTCGGGACGCCTGGAGTGGACCGCTCAGGCGGGCGTGGTGGAGGCGCGGGTCTCCAGGGACCAGGCGTGGTCGCGGACGGTGTCGGGGGCCGCGCGGTCCGCGAGGATGTCGCAGAGCAGCTCGGCGCAGGCGCGGCCGTACGCGGCGGGGCGCAGGTCGACGGCGGTGACGGGCGGCTCGGAGCTGCGGGTGGCGGTGCCGTCGACGCAGGAGGCGACGAGGAGGGGGGCGCCGCCGAGCCTGCCGCCGTCGCCGTTTCCGCTGCTGCTGCCTCCGCTGCCTCCGTCGGTTCCGTGCCTTCCGCCGACCTCCCGGCCGAGGGCGGCCGCGGCGCGCAGGACGCCGGGGGCGGAGCCGTCGGGGGCGCAGATCACGGCGTCGACGGCGGGGTCGGCGCTCAGCAGCGCCCGGGTGGTCTCCTCGGCCTCCCCGGGGGTCGCCGCGAACGGCACGGTGCGCAGCGCGACCTCCACCCCGTGGGCCCGGCCCCAGGAGGCCGCGGTGGCGCGCAGCGCGGTCGCCCAGGCGGAGGTGCCCGCCGGGGCCAGTACGGCGGGGCGGCGGGCGCCGCGCCCGGTCACGTGGTCGAGGAGGGCGGTCAGCGAGGCGGCGTTGTCGCAGACCACGGCGCCGCTGGGGCCGGCGGCCGGGCCGAGGTAGCGCTCGCCGGTGACCACCGGGACGCCCGCGTCGAGCAGTCCGGGCACCGCACTGTCGCCGACCTCGGGGTCGATCAGCAGGAGCCCGTCGACGCGCGAGCCGACCGGCCCGCTCGCCGCGCCCGCGGGCGCCAGCAGCACCACGTCGAGCCCCTCCTCCTGGGCGCGCGCCACGGCGCCGAAGGCGAGGTTCATGTAGTAGTCCAGCCGGGTCGCCGTCTGGGGCAGATACAGCCCGACGGCGCCGGTACTGGCGCGGCGCAGCCGCCGGGCGGCGCTGTTGGGGCGGTAGCCGAGCTCCCGCGCCACCGCGCGGACCCGGTCCCGGGTGGCCTCCGCGACCCGCCCCGAGCCCTGGAGGGCGTCGGACGCGGTGCTCTTGGAGACCCCGGCGGCACGGGCCACGTCGAGCAGGGTCACGGTCCGGGAGGTCACGGGGGTGAAGTCTAGGGGGGTTGCCCGCGACACCCCGTCGGGGTTCGCGACCGTACGGGGCGGAGGGTTGCCGGAACGTTCCGGCACGGCTAGATTCGGTCCGCGCCGGAACGTTCCGGCACCTCGTCCGAAGTTCGTGGCCGCCTCCGCCCCCGTCCCCCCTGGAACCCGCCATGCGTCTGATCACCGCGTACAACCCGCCCGCCTCCCCGACCCGCACCCGCCCCGCCGAGCGCGCACCCCTGCGCGTCGCGGCGGTCCAGCAGCGGTGGCACCGGGACCCGGCCGAGCACCGCGCCGCGCTGCTGGAGGGCATCCGGCTCGCCGCGGCCGAGGGCGCCCGTGTGGTGTGCCTCCAGGAGCTGACGCTCTCGCCGTACTTCGCCGTCGTCCGCAGGGCGGACCACCCCGAGCCCGCCGCGCCGGAAGAGCTGCTGACCGGTCCCACCTTCACGTTCGCCGCCGAGGCCGCCCGCGAGCACGGCGTGTACGTGCACGCCTCGCTGTACGAGAAGGCCCCGGCGCCGGGCGGCGAGGACGACGGCCTCGGCTACAACACGGCGATCCTCGTCGCCCCCGACGGCACCCTCGCCCAGCGCACCCGCAAGACCCACATCCCGGTCACCGAGGGCTACTACGAGGACGACTGGTTCCGCGCCGGTCCGGCGGGCGACGACGCCTTCCCGCTGGTCGAGGTCGACGAGGCCGCCTTCGGGCTGCCGACCTGCTGGGACCAGTGGTTCCCGGAGCTCGCGCGCGCCTACTCCCTGGCCGGGGCCGACGTCCTCGTCTACCCGACCGCCATCGGCTCCGAGCCCGGCTTCCCCGGCTTCGACTCCCAGCCGCTCTGGCAGAAGGTGATCACCGGCAACGCGATCGCCAACGCCACCTTCATGATCGTGCCCAACCGCATCGGCGCCGAGAACGGCCTCACCTTCTACGGCAGTTCCTTCGTCGTGGACCCCTACGGCCGTGTCCTCGCCCAGGCCCCCCGCGACGAACCCGCCGTCCTGGTCGCCGACCTCGACCTCGACGCCCGCCGCGACTGGCTGGAGCTGTTCCCGTTCCTCACCACCCGCCGCCCCGACGCGTACGGCCCGCTCACCGAGACCCGCTGAGCCCGTCGGCCCCCCCCCGCACCTCCCTCTCGTAGCGGCTCCTGGGCCTGGCCCGGCCCAGGAGCCCGCGCCCGCGCACCGATCCGCACCGGACACCGAAACGCACCTGATACACACCCGTGCGGTGCCCGAAGCATGGCCCTGACCAGCCGGAAGCGGGATTCCCGGAGGCTGTCGACGTACCGGATCGCCGGTGTACGCGACGTTGGGAGACCTGTGCCGTGCTGAGCCCACCGGAGAGCGCCGCCGAACCCACCACGGACACCGTCGTTCCGCCGCCGCCCTCACCCGGCGGGGGCCGCCCTGCCCGATGGGTCGCCGCCGCAGCGGTCGTCTGGGCCGCGCTGATGGCGCTGCACGCGTGGATTCCGAACTCCGTCGGCAACGCGGGCAGCCTCTTCCAGACGTTGCTGCCCTGGACGGGCCTGAGCGTCCCGGTCCTCCTCGTGCTCGCCGCCGTGTGCCGGTCCCGGCTCGCCGCCGTGGCGGTCCTCGCGCCCGCCGTGGTGTGGGTGACGCTCTTCGGCGGGGCCCTCACCGACAAGCGGGCGGACGCCCGGTCCGGCACCGGGGACCTGACGGTGGTCAGCCACAACGTGGACGAGGGCAACACCGACCCTGTCGGTACCGCGCGCGTGCTCGCCGCAGCGGACGCGGACGTACTGGCCCTGGAGGAGCTGTCCGCCGCGTCCGCGCCCACGTACACCCGCGAGCTGGCCGCCGCCTACCCGCACCACGCGGTGCTCGGCGGGGTCGGCCTCTGGAGCAAGCACCCGCTGGAGGAGGTGAAGGCGGTGCCGATCATGCCGTGGACCCGCGCGGTACGGGCCACGGCACGCACCCCGGAGGGGCCCGTCGCCGTGTACGCCGTCCACCTCGCGTCGGTACGGGTCTCGGCGGCCGGGTTCACGACGGGCCGCCGCAACGAGGCCGCCCGCGCCCTGGCCGCCGCGCTGCGCGAGGAACGCGCACCCCGGCTCGTCGTGCTGGGCGACTTCAACGGGACGTTCCGGGATGCCGCGCTGGCCCCGGTCACCTCCCGGCTGCGCTCCGCGCAGCGCGAGGCGGGCGACGGCTTCGGCTTCACCTGGCCCGCCGCGTTCCCGGTGGTGCGGATCGATGACGTCCTGGTACGGGGGATGACCCCGCGCTCCGCCTGGACCCTGCCCGCCACCGGCAGCGACCACCTGCCCGTCGCGGCGACGCTGGGCCGGTGACCGGCCACGCCCCGACTACGATGCGAGCGACCGAGCGACCCACGACCTCGAAAGTCCAGGTAGGCAGCGTGTCGGAAGCCAGGGGACCGGACCCCGTCAGCGTGCTCGTGGTCGAGGACGACGCCGCCATCCGGCGTGCCGTCCAGCTGGCGCTGGAGCGCTACGGCTACCGGGTCGCGGTGGCCGCCGACGGGCTCAGCGGTCTGGAGGCGTTCCGTGGGGGCGGCCACGACCTGCTGATCCTCGACGTGATGCTGCCCGAACTGGACGGCATCGGCCTCTGCCACCGTATCCGCGAGGAAAGCCCGGTCCCGGTCCTGATGATGTCCGCGCGCGGCGACGCCCTCGACGTGGTCGCCGGGCTGGAGGCGGGGGCCGACGACTACGTGGTCAAACCCGTCGACACCGCCGTCATGGTGGCCCGTATCCGCGCTCTGCTGCGGCGCGCCACGTTCCGGCCGGACGCGCGGGAGCCCGCACCCGGGAAGCCCGACAGGGCACCCGGCCACGTCCTGGTCTTCGGGGACCTCAGCGTGGACACGCTCGGCATGGAGGTGCGCCGGGACGGGGCGATCGTGCCCATGACGCCCACGGAACTGCGCCTGCTGCTGGAGTTCGTGGCAGCGCCGGGCTCCGTGCTCGACCGTCGACGGCTGCTGCGGGACGTCTGGGACTACGGCTGGGAGGGCGACACCCGGGTCGTGGACCTGTGCGTGCTGCGGCTGCGCAAGAAGATCGGCAGCGGCCGGATCGAGACGGTACGCGGCTTCGGCTACAAGCTGGTCCGGGACTGACCGGCCGACGCCCCGTGGACTCCCCCGACCTGGACTTCCTCAACCCCCGCGCCCTCCGCTGGAAGATCGCCGCACTGGCCGCCGCCGCCTGCTGCGCGGTCGCGGCCGTGATCGGCTTCCTGGTGCACGACGCGACCCGCGAGCGCGGACTGAGCGTGGGGAAGGACCGGGCCCTCACCCGGCTGATCGCCGCCGAGCGGGAGTTCTCCCGTACGGGGAAGGCTCCGGCCGACATCGACGTACGGGCCGGGCACGAGCTGCCCGAACCCCTGGCGCGGAATCTGGCCGACCAGCCGGACACCAGCGGGAGATACGCCACCTGGTACGACGCCGATCCCCCCAACTGGTACTGGATGTGGGGGGTCGTGGCCGTCGGCGGCGACGCGTTCCTCGTCGTCCGGGACGACATGAGCACCGAGGTCCGCAGCCTCCAGCTCCTGGACCGCAGCATCGCGAAATCCGTCCTGGCCGCCCTCCTGGTCGTCGTCCCGCTCGCCGCCCTCGCCACCGAACCGATCAACCGGCGGCTGCGCCACGGGGCCCGTACCGCCCGCCGGATCGCGGACGGGGACCTGGACGCCCGTATCGGCCGGGCCGGGCGGGCCCGCGACGAGATCACCGAGATGTCGGCGGCCGTCGACGACATGGCCACCGCCCTCCAGCGCAAGCTGGAGAACGAGCAGCGCTTCACCGCCGACGTCGCGCACGAACTGCGCACCCCGCTGATGGGCCTCGTCACCGCCGCCGGGCTGCTCCGGGAGACCGACGAGGCGACCGAGCTCGTACGGGACCGGGTCCGGGCCCTGAACGCCCTGGTGGAGGACCTGCTGGAGATCTCCCGCCTGGACGCGGGCGGCGAGCGGGCCCGCCCCGACCCGGTGCCACTGGGCGAACTGGTCGCAGATGTGGTGCGGCGTACGGGCACGGACACCCGGGTCACC
Organism: Streptomyces durocortorensis; assembly: GCF_031760065.1. Lineage (NCBI taxonomy): Bacteria > Bacillati > Actinomycetota > Actinomycetes > Kitasatosporales > Streptomycetaceae > Streptomyces > Streptomyces sp. C11-1. The sequence continues at coordinate 3,422,637 of NZ_CP134500.1, read as the reverse complement.
GTCCGGGATGCCGAGGTCGTGGAGACCGACCCGCGCCGGGTGGAGCGGATCGTGGTCAACCTCGTCGCCAACGCCCACCGGCACGGCGCGGCCCCCGTCGAGGTGACGGTGGGCGGGGCCCGGATCGTCGTACGGGACCGCGGGCCCGGCTTCCCGCCCGACCTGCTGGACCGGGGCCCGCAGCGCTTCCGCACCGGCGCGAGCGAACGCGGCCGGGGCCACGGACTCGGCCTGACGATCGCGCAGGGCCAGGCCGGGGTGATCGGCGCCCGGCTGACCTTCGCGAACGCCCCGGGCGGGGGAGCGGTCGCGACCCTGGACCTGGGCGCGGGGGCAGCCTGACGAGGGCCGGTACGGCGGCTGATACGGAACCGAAACGCACTTACGCGGTGACGGAAACGGCGCTGTACGGGCCCGGAGATACGACTCCTCGAAGGTGACGCAGGTACGGGAAACCCGTCCGCGCACTGGAGGTACCCATGCCCGAAGACCCGACCACCCCGACCACCCCCTTCACCACCACCGTCCTTCGCGTCGCAGCCGTGGTGCTCGCGGTCGGCACGGGCGGCTGGTACGCGTTCGGCGACGGGGCGGAGCGCGGACGCTCCCTCGGCGAGGCGTCCGGGGCGTCCGAGGCGTCCGGGGGCGCGCAGATCGCGAAGTCCCTGCACCTGCCGTGGCCGCGGGATGGCCAGTCGAGTGTGGCGGTCGAGGGGATCGGCAGCCTCGGCACCCGGGGTGAGCAGCGGCCCGTACCGATCGCCAGCGTCACCAAGGTCATGACGGCCTACGTGATCCTGAAGGACCACCCGATACGGGCGGGCGCCCCCGGCGCGGCCATTGCCGCCGACGAGCGGGCGGCGAACGAGTCGTACTCCTCGGTGGAGACGACCGCCCCCGTGCTCGCCGGGCGGACGTACACCCAACGCAGGCTGCTGGAGCTGATGATGGTGCCGTCGGGCAACAACATCGCCCGGCTCCTGGCCCGTTGGGACGCCGGCAACGAGAAGGCGTTCGTGGCGAAGATGAACAAGGCCGCGGCCGGACTCGGCATGGACCGCACCACGTACACCGGGGTGAGCGGTATGGAGGCCAGCACGAAGAGCACGGCGGCCGACCAGCTGACCCTTGCCCGGGCCGCGATGAAGGACCCGGTGTTCCGCGAGATCGTGGCCACCGAGTCCGTCACCTCCCCGGGCACCGGTACGACCTTGCACAACACCAACAGACTGCTCGGGCACGACGGGGTGATCGGCCTGAAGACCGGCTCGTCCACCCCCGCGGGCGGCAACCTCGTCTGGGCCACCACCCAGAAGGTCTCCGGCACCAGCCGCCTGATCCTCGGCGTGGTCCTGCACCAGCGCGCGGGCACCACCCCTGCGGAGGGCAGCGCCGCCGCCCACGAGGCGAGCCGCGCCCTGATCACAGCGATCCGCGCGGACCTCCCGGCGGCGGCGGAGCGGACGCCCGGCCGCGCTCTCAGCGCAGGGACTTGAGCATCTCCGCGGAGAACGGAGTGATGTCCCCGGTGCGCCCGCGCAGGGTCTTCGCCGCCCACTCCGGGTCGGCGATCAGCGCACGCCCCACGGCGACCATGTCGAACTCGTCGCGCTCCATCCGCTCCAGCAGCTGGTCGATGCCGGTGACGGCGGATCCGTTGCCCTTGAAGGCGCTGAAGAAGTCCCCGTCCAGGCCGACCGAACCGACGGTGAGGGTCGGCAGGCCGCTGATCTTCTTCACCCAGCCGGCCAGGTTCAGGTCGGAGCCCTCGAACTCGGGCAGCCAGTAGCGGCGGGTGGACGCGTGGAAGACGTCGACACCGGCCTCGGCCAACGGCGTGAGCAGGGAGTCCAGTTCCTCGGGGCTGTGGGCGAGCTTCGCCTCGTAGGCGTCCGCCTTCCACTGGGACATCCGGAAGATGATGGGGAAGGCGTCGGACACGGCCGCGCGGCACGCGGCCACGACCTCGGCCGCGAAGCGGGTCCGGGCGACGAGGTCGCCGCCGTAGGCGTCGGTACGCCGGTTGGTGCCTGACCACAGGAACTGGTCGATCAAGTACCCGTGGGCGCCGTGCAGTTCGATGCCGTCGAAGCCGATGCGCTCGGCGGCGGCCGCCGCGTCGGCGAAGGCGGCGACGACGTCGTCGAGATCCCGCTGCGACATGGCGCGCCCCTTGGGCTCGCCGTTCAGGGCCACCCCGGAGGGCCCGACCGGATCGGCGCCCGGCACCGGCCCGGCGCCCTCGTCGCGGGTGACGCCCACGTGCCACAGCTGCGGGACGATCGCCCCGCCCGCGCGGTGCACGGAGTCCACGACGTTCGCCCAGCCCGCGAGCGGCTCCTCGCCGTGGAAGCGCGGGACCCGGTCGCTGGACCCGGCGGAGTCGTGGCCGACGTAGGTGCCCTCGGTGATGATCAGTCCGACGCCTCCGGCGGCCCGCCGGGTGTAGTAGTCGGCCACGTCCCGCCCCGGGACGCCGTCCGGGGCGAACTGCCGGGTCATGGGCGCCATGGCGATGCGGTTGCGCGCGGTGAGGCCACGGACGGAGAACGGGCGGGAGAGGACGGCGGCGGCGCGGGCGGCGCTCCTGTCGGCAGCGGCAGCATCAGCATCGTCGGCCAGGCCTGCGGCGTCACCGACGCCTGCCGTCCCAGCCGCATCGGTCACGTAGGTAGTCACGTCGTCAGCCATGTCGGTGTCCTGTTCGTAGCCGGGATCTCCACCCGCCCCAACACGTCCCCGCAGCACAGGCATCCCCGGACCGGCCGGATGTGGCCAAGGTCTCGGCGCGGGCCCTTACGCCCTACGGACTCTCCGCACGCCAGACCGTCATGTCACCGGTGACGAAGCTGTGCCCGCTCCCGGGCAGCGCGGTCGACTTCACCTGGATCACGAACAGCGCGATGTCCCCCGAGGGGTGCCGGACGCAGATCTCGCTGCCCGAAGCCGCGGCGGCCAGGGGGAGGCGGCGGCTGTCGGCGCCGCGGAGGGACGCACGGCACTCTTCGAGGGAGGCCCCCGGTTTGCCGTACCGCAGGGCGACCACGCTGGTGTCGCTCTCCAGCGCGCAACCGGTCTGCTGACAGACGAAGCGGAGGTCCCCCTCGCGGTCCTCGCGGTCGACCGGCGCCTGGAGGGCGAGCGAGTTCTTCTCGGTCAGCATCTGGAGGGGGTAGGGGACGGCTTGCCATGCCGTGGGTCCGGCCGGGGAGGCGTTCGAAGCGTCCGGCGTGGGGTCACCACCCCTCGACTCCGACTCCGCTCCCGACTTCGACCCCGACGGGTCCCCGGGTGCTGACGGCCCGCCCGAGGCGGTCGCACCCCGGTCGCGGAACCCGTTCGTCGCGTCGAGGACGGTCCAGGTCAGCCCGGTCAGCAGGGCCGCGGACGTCACGGCGGCCGCGCCGATCAGCGCGGTACGCCACCTGCGCGCCCGTGTCCGTTCCGGTGTCTGCCGCCCGTCCGGCCCGTCGGGCTGCGGCGGCCGATCGGCCAACAGCAGCGTATGCACCGGGGTGAGGTCGGCGACCGGAGGTGGAATTGTCACCTCCGTACCTCTGACCTCCCGCCACACGGCAGGCCCCGCCCCCGCCTCGGCGTCCGCGCCCAGCAGCTTCCGGCACTGCTCCACGACCTCCGCCGGGGTGGCCCGCTCCTCGGGGTCGGCGGCCAGGCACCGGGCGATCAACGGGCGGATCTCGTCGGGAAGAGGTGACAGGTCGGGCCGGGAGTGCACGATCTGGTAGAGCACGCCGACCGAGGAGCCGCCTCGGTACAGCGGTCTGCCCAACGCAGCGAACGCCGCCGTCTGGCCCAGCGAGAAGACATCGGTCGCCGCTGTGATCTCACCCGAGGACGCCTGCTCGGGAGCCATGTAGGAGGGCGTGCCGACGGTGGCGCCGGTGGCCGTCAGCGCGGTCACGCCGGAGGTCAGTGAGATGCCGAAGTCGATCACGCGCGGCCCGTCGGCGGCCAGCAGTACGTTGGACGGCTTCAGGTCCCGGTGCACGATCCCCGCACCGTGGATCGCCTGCAACGCCTCGGCCACCCCGGCCATCAGCCACAGCACCGCGGGTACCGGCAGCGGTCCGCGCCGCGCGACGGCGGCGTCCAGGGCGGGCCCGGGAACGTACAGCGTCGCCAGCCAGGGCGGTGTGCCGTCCGCCTCGGCGTCGATCAACTCCGCTGTGTACGCGCCCCGGACCCGCCGGGCCGCCTCCACCTCCCGGCGGAACCGCTGCCGGAAGGCCGGGTCGTCGGCCAGCTCCGGCCGCACCACCTTGATGGCCACGGGCCGGCCGCCCCGCGTGTAGGACAGGTAGACCCGGCCCATACCGCCCGCGCCGAGCCGGGCGGCGAGACGGTAACCGGCCACCGAGGGCGGATCGTCCGCCTGTAGCGGCTTGAACACCTCAGTCGCCTGATCCATCGCCCCGTACCCCCCGGTGTTCCGGTCCCCTGGTCCCCAGGTCAACCGCTGGTTGACCTGGGGACCAGCCTAAGCGGCCGGTGGCGGCAGCGTCCGCGCGCGGGTACTCAACTGGCGGTGCCGCAGCCCGTGCTCGCCTCGCCCGCCGTGCCCGCCTCAGCCTCCTTGATCTGCTTCACGACCGGCGCGAGCGACTGGAGAACGGCAGGGGTGCCGGCGTCCTTACCGGCGAACCGGACCTGGACGGTCGTATCGCGGCCCCAGGTGGCGAACATCTCGGCCGTACCGTCGTCGGCGGGCTTCTGGCCGACCCAGTCGACCCCGCCCACGGTGCGGCAGTCACCGGCGGCAGCGGGCTCGGGCATCCCGCAGTACAGGATGATGTCGCCGTCTCCCCAGGCGGCTGCGCCGTCGACGCCCGGCTTCTCCAGACGGTGTCCGCCCAGTTCCTCGGGGAGCCTGTCGGTGAGCGCGGTGCAGGCCGGACTGCCCGAGAAAGGCGGCTTGACGAGGTTGTAGCCCCGATCTCCGCCGCCCAGCCCGCACCCGGCGAGAAGGGCCGTGCAGGCGGTCAACGCTGCGGTGACGCACAGCGTCCCGCGAAGGAGCTTGGTCAACTCGGTCCCCCGTGTGGGTTGCTTATCGGTCAATACGAGAACGTATCGCGCGGACGCGCACCGACCGCGAACCGGTGGCCTCGACGGGCTGTGAGCTGCGCTACGCGGGTGTCCGCGGCGATCGTCGGTCGCCCACCTGATGCCGGGTGCGACGCGCCTCCCGTGCCTGCCTGGTGTCATCCTTGATGCCTCGGACTTCGGAGGGACTCGTCACCTGACGGCGGTGGCCCGACCCGATCCAACTCCGGAGTGGGACGTACCGTTCCGGACCCACTCCGCCCTTCCCCCGGAACGACTGCTACCGCAGTGCGCTCTTCTCCTGCCACTCCGCCCACGAGAGGTTCCACGCGCCGAAGCCGTTCCCGGGCTCGACCGCGCCCTTGGTGTCCTTGCCGGTGATCTCGAACGGGTCGCCCGGCCGCACCTGTCCGTAGAACCAGGCCGCGTCCGCGTCGCTCATCCCGATGCACCCGGAGCTCTGGTTGGAGTTGCCGAACCAGCGGGCGTTCCACGGGGCGGCGTGCGCGTACATGCCCGACCAGGTCAGCCGCATCGAGTGGTCGACCATCTTGTCGTAGGCGTTGCCGAGGCCCACCGTCTCGGAGTTCATGTTGATCGTGCCCTCCTTGGCCATGAGCACGGCGGTTCCGCGCCAGGACCGCTTGTCACCGCCGGGCGTACCACCGGAGACCGGTATGTTCCGAATCGTCCGGCCGTCGCGTATGAGTGTGAGCTGATGGCGGTCGAGGTCGACCTTGACGATCTGCTGGTCACCGACGGTGAAGGTGGTCGAGTAGTCGCGGACGAACCAGCCGCCGTCCGGGCCCGATTCGGTGCCGTTCAGGTCGGCGTCGAGTGTGACCTCGGTGCCGGGCTTCCAGTACTCCTTCGGCCGCCAGTCCACCCGGTCCCGGCCCGACCAGTCGCGTATCCAGCCCCAGGAGCCCTCGGTGTTGTTCGAGGTGGTGATCCTGAGCTGCTTCTCGACCTCGGCCCGGTTCCTGACCGGATGGTCGAAGACCAGGGAGACCGGCTGGGCGACGCCGACGGTGGTGCCGGTGCCCGGTCGCCAGTCGACCTTGTTGACCTTGTCCGCCGGGGCGGTGGTGAAGCCGGCCCTGGTGCTCCTGGCGATTCCGCCGGCGCTCCGGGTCGCCGTCGTCACCGTGTACGCCGCGCCGGGTACGGCCTTGCGGTCGGAGACCCACGACCGGCCGTCGGCGGCGACCTCGCCGGCGAGCCGGTGGCCCTCGGCGTCGGTGACGGTCACCGAGGTGAGTCTGCCTCCCACGGCCGTGACCCGGACGGGCTCGCCGGCCGGAACCTTCTGTCCCGCGGGCGTGACGGTGACCGTGACAGGCCGGTCGTCGGCCTTCGGTGTCCCCTTGGAGTCCGCCGTGGTGCTGGGGGAGGCGCTCGCCGAGCAGGCGGCGAGCGGTACCAGCAGGGCGGCCACGACGGCGGACCGGGCGCGGGCGTGGGTGAGTGCGCGTGTACGGAACAACAGGACCTCCGGGAGCACGGGAAACGAGAGGGCGGGAGCACGGAGAGCACGGGAGCGCGAGAGCCGTGCGGGTCGGCGATGTCGTGACTGTAGAGCCGGAAACCCCGAGGTCAGCTGCCATGGAGCGATGTGACGGCGACTGGTGAGGAACGGTCATGGTCCGGTCACATTCGCCGCGCGGAGCGGTCATGGACGGCTGTGAGCATCCTCTGCATCCCCGCGACAGGCCAGGGGAGTTGCCCGGGATCAGTCCGGGGAGTTGCCCCGGAACAGCCCGGGAGAAGGAGAGGCTCACACCGTGTCAGCGCTGCTCGTGCCGTCGTCGTCCAGCCCCGTCCGCCGAGCACGGAACCGGGGGGAGGGCGTGGCCCTGCGAACCATCACCGCGGAGACCTACCGCACCTTCCTCGCGTCCCCGCGCGGCGCGGCCCTCGGTGCCGGCTTCTTGCAGTGCCCCTCCTGGGCCGAGGTCAAGGAGGGCTGGCGCGCCCAGCTGCTCGGCTGGGGGCCGGACCCGGACGGGGGCGAGCTGACGGGCGTGGCCCTGGTGCTGCTGCGGCAGTTCCCCGGCACCCGCAAGCACTTCGCGTACCTTCCCGAAGGGCCCGTCGCCGACTGGGGCGACCCCGGCATCGACGGCTGGCTCGATCCGCTCCTGGAGCATCTGCGCCGTGCGGGCGCCTTCGCCGTACGCATCGGCCCGTCGCCCGCCTACCGGCGCTGGGACGCCGCCCTGCTCAAGCCGCTCACCGGCCCGGGCCGACGACTGGATGACGTCCTCGCCAGCGAGGTCGACCCGCTCGGCACCGCCGTCGCCGAGCGGCTGCGGGCCCGGGGCTGGCAGCGCTGCGGCGGTGGCGGGGCCGGGGAGGAGGGGGGCGGGGACGCCCAGCCCCGGCACGTCTTCCAGGTGCCGCTCGCCGGGCGGACGGCGGATGACCTGTGGTCCGGGCTCAACCAGGAGTGGCGGCGCAATGTGCGCCGGGCCCGGAAGGAGGGCGTGGAGGTGGTGGTGGGCAGTGCGGCGGAACTCCCCGAGTTCTGCCGGCTGCTCGACATCACCGAGCGACGCGACGGCTTCCGCCTCGGCCGCTCGCTCGCCTACTACGAGCGTCAGTACGCGGCGCTCAACGCCGAGGAACCGGGCCGGATGAAGCTGTACCTGGCCCGTCACCGAGGAGAGATCCTGGCCGCCCACACGATGATCACCGTAGGCCGCCGGGTCTGGTACCAGACCGGTGCGTCGGCCGACCACCGTCGGGAGGTCCGGCCCTCCAACGCTCTTCAGTGGCGGATGCTGCTGGACGCCCACGCTCTCGGGGCCGACGTCTACGACATGCGCGGGGTACCCTCCACTCTTGATCCGGCGGAGCGTGCGTTCGGATTGTCACGGTGGAAGCTCGGCACCGGGGGGCAGGTCGTCGAGACGTTGGGGGAATGGGAGAGACCATTGGGCGGCAGCGCCAACAACGCGCTTCACCACGCCTTCCAGGCGTACCTGAAGCGCCGATGAAGCAGACGATGCCAACCAGCACGAAGAGCACCAACAGTACGAAAGCGGCAGACGCAGCAGCGGAAGCGACGACCGCGGCGACGAAGACGGAGTCCTCCGCCGCACGCGGCAGCGCCGTCATGGCCGCCGGATCCGTCGTCGCCCGGGCCACCGGTTTCGCCCGCTCCGCCGTGGTCGCGGCAGCGCTGGGGACCATCGGGCCGACCGCCGACGCCTACGCGGTCGGCAACGCCCTGCCCACCATCGTCTACATGCTGCTCCTGGGCGGCGCGCTGAACGCCGTCTTCGTGCCCGAGCTGGTCAAGGCCGCCAAGCAGCACGCCGACGGGGGCGCCGCGTACACCGACCGGCTCATCACCGTCTGCGTCCTCGCCCTGCTGGCCCTCACCGCGACCGCGGTATGGGCGGCCCCCGCGATCATCGACGCGTACACCGGCTACACCGGCCAACAGGCCGCCATGACGACCGCGCTCGCCCGCTACTGCCTGCCCCAGATCTTCTTCCTCGGACTGTTCACGCTGCTCGGACAGGTCCTGAACGCACGCGGCCGCTTCGGCGCGATGATGTGGGCGCCGGTGCTGAACAACATCGTCGTCATGACCGTCTTCGGGCTGTACCTGGCCCTGGCCATGGGGGGCGGGGACACGCTCACCGCGACCGAGACCGCCGTGCTCGGCTGGGGTACGACGGCCGGTATCGCCGTCCAGGCACTCGCCCTCGTCCCCGCTCTGCGCGCGGCCCGCTTCCGCTGGCGGCCCCGCTTCGACTGGCGTGGCAGCGGACTGACCCGCCCCCTGCGGTCGGCCGGCTGGCTGGTGCTGCTGGTCCTGGCCAACCAGGCCGCGTACTGGGTCACCACCCGGCTGGCCACGGCCGCGGGGAGCGAGGGCGCCCCCGGCTTCGGCGCGTACAACAACGCGTACGTCCTGTGGGTCGTCCCGCACGGCATCGTCACCGTCTCCGTGGTGACCGCCCTGATGCCCCGGATGAGCGCGGCCGCCGCCGACGGGGACACCGCCGCCGTACGGCGCGACGTCTCCCACGCCCTGCGGGTCTGCGCCTCCGCCGTCGTACCCGCCGCCTGCGCGCTGCTCGCCCTCGCCCACCCGGTGATGGCCCTCGTCTACGGGTACGGCAGGACCAGCGCCCACGACACGGCCGCGATGGCGGGAATCCTGATGGCCTTCGCGCCGGGGCTCATCGCCCTGTCGGGCCAGTACGTGCTGTCCCGCGCCTTCTACGCGCTCTCCGACACCCGTACGCCGTTCCTGCTCAACCTCGTGATCGTGGTGCTCAACGCGGGACTGTCCGTGGCCGCCGCCCACCTGCTGCCCGCTCGCTGGGCGGTTACGGGGATGGCGGCGGCGTACTCCCTGGCGCTGTGCGCGGGCTGGGCGGTGACCGCCCGGGTCCTGAGCCGCAGGCTCACTGCCGCGGCCCCGCCGGGACCGTCGGCCGTTCCACGTCCGCCGGGGCCGCCCGCCGCCGCACGCCCGCGGCTTCTGCGTTCCGCCGCCGTCGGCGCCCACGCGCGGCTGCTGCTCGCCGCCGTCCCCGCCACCGTGCTGGGCCACTTCGCGGCCCTGGGCGCGGCGCGGGCGGGAGCCCTGGCCGCCGCGGCCGCCGGTGCGGCCGCCGTCGCCCTCACCTTCGCCCTGCTCGCCCGTCCGCTGCGACTCGCCGAACTGGACGCGCTGCTCCGGCGCGTACGCCGACGACGCAGCCGGACCCGGGCCTGACCACCGCCGAGGGAGAACTGCCGATGCCCCGTGTGCTCCTCATCGAGGACGACCCTTCCGTACGCGAGGGGGTCGAACTCGGTCTGCGCCGCCGCGGCCACGACGTGCGGGCGGTCGCGACCGGCGAGGCCGGTCTCGCCGCACTGGCCGAGTTCCGCCCCGATCTTCTGCTGCTGGACCTGATGCTGCCCGGTATGAACGGTGTACAGGTCTGCCGGCGGCTCCGCGAGTACAGCCAGCTGCCGATCATCATGCTCACCGCGCGCGGTGACGACTTCGACGTGGTCATCGGGCTGGAGGCCGGTGCCGACGACTACATCGTCAAGCCCGCCCGTACCGAGGTGATCGAGGCCCGCATCCGTGCCGTACTGCGCCGCATGGACGACGGCGGACCGGACCGCCAGGCCATCGAGGTGTACGGCGAACTCACCATCGACCGGGTCGGACTGACGGTCACCAAAGCAGGCCGCCCGCTCACCCTCGCCCCGTCGGAGCTCAGGCTCCTGATGCACCTGTCCGCCGCCCCGGAGCAGGTGTTCAGCAGGCAGCAACTGCTGGAGAACGTCTGGGAGCACAACTACCACGCCGACGCCCGCCTGGTCGACGCGTGCGTCGCACGCCTGCGCGGCAAGATCGAGGACGAGGTCGGCACCCCGCGCTACGTCCAGACGCTGCGGGGCTTCGGCTACCGCTTCGGCCCGCTGTGAACAACACCGCTGGGCCGGGCGACGGCAGGGAACGCGGCGAGCGGCGGCCCCGGGTGCGGGCGTTCGGCCTGCGTACCCGACTGCTGGCCGCCTTCCTCCTGGTCGCCGCGGTCAGCGCCGGGACGACGGCCACGCTGACCTACCGCGAGGCCCGCAACGCGCTGTTGCAGACCGCCCAGGACACGGCGGTCTCGACGTTCCGCGAGCACGTCCAGCAGACGGGATTCGGGCTGCCCGTACAGGGGGAGGGCGTCGAGGAGGTCTTGCAGGACCTCGCCCGCAGGGGCAAGCCGCGCCCGTGGGTGGTGTTCGCCGAGTACGGCTCGGTCCGCGTGTCCTCGGGCGAGAACCCCGTCTCCACCGTGATCACCCCCGAACTGCGCCGGGCCGCGCTGGACAACCCGTACGGCAGCTTCCAGCGGGTCGTGAAGGACGGCGTCCCCTACCTGACCATCGCTATGCCCACGGTCTTCAAGACCGGCCCGTACAGCGTGCTGCCCAGCGGACTCGTCCTGTACGCCGTCATGCGGCTGACCGACGAGCAGCTCAACGTCGACGCCCTCCTCGTAGCGGCCCGGGACGGAGCTCTGCCCGGCCTCGCCGTCGCGCTGATACCCGGCCTGATCGCCGCGCGCAGTGTGCTGCGCCCGGTACGGGAGCTGAGCCAGGCGGCCAGGAGCATGGGCAGCGGCAAGCTCGACACGCGGATTCCGGTGCGTGGGAGTGACGAACTGGCGGACATGGCACGCACCTTCAACAAGTCTGCGGGCCAACTGGAGGATTCTGTACACGAGTTGCGCGAGGCCGAAGCGCGAGCCCGACGGTTCGCCTCCGACGTCTCGCACGAACTGCGCACGCCTCTCGCCGGAATGCTCGCCGTCACCGAGGTGCTCGACGAGGGCGCGGACCACCTCGACGCCGACACCGCCCGGGCGGTCCGGCTGGTCAGCGCGGAGACCGGAAAGCTCGCCGTGCTCGTCGAGGACCTGATGGAGATCTCCCGCTTTGACGCCCGCGCGGCCGAGCTGAACGCCGACGAGGTCGACGTCGCCGAGGCCATCCGCAAGACCCTCCAGACCCGGCACTGGGACGACGACGACCGGGTCCGCACCGAACTTCCCGCCGGCATCCGGGCCCGGCTCGACCCGCGCCGCTTCGACATCGTGATCGCCAACCTGGTCGGCAACGCCCTGCGGCACGGCGGCGCGCCGGTCACCGTACGCCTGCACACCGGGGAACGCCCCTCGGGAACGCCCGTGCTGATCGCCGAGGTGGCGGACCGGGGCCCCGGTATCCGCCCCGAATCGTTCCCGTACATCTTCGACCGCTTCTACAAGGCCGACGCGGCCCGTACCCGCTCGGCGGGCAGCGGCCTGGGGCTGGCGATCACCCAGGAGAACGTACGGCTGCACGGGGGAACGATCCGCGCGGGGAACGCCCCCGGCGGCGGCGCCGTCTTCACCGTCGAGATCCCGCTGCACGCGGAGACCGCGCTCCGAGCCGAGGAGAGGGCCGAATGAGCGGCGCACGGCCGTTTCGACGCATGCGTCCCCGACGCACGGCCGCCGTTGCCGTCGCGGTAGCGGTGCCGCTGCTGCTGGGCGGGTGCGGCATCCAGGGGACCGGCGTCGTCGAGGCGGGCGGCCCCGCGACGGTCGAGGCGTTCTTCATCCGCGAAACCGAGATGCTGCTCTTCTTCCGCGCCCCCCACGGAGGGGTGAACCCCGTGATCCGGACGACGGGGCCCGCGAGGGGCTTCGGCGGCGAGTACTTCGAGGCGGGCACCGACGCCCCGGGCTCCGAGGACGAACCCGGCCCGGTACCGACGGAGAAGGTCGTCCGGACCCTCCTCGCCGGACCGGCGAAGAAGGACCGGGCCGCGGGCCTGACGACGTCCCTGCCCACCCTCCGCCCCGGCGCGAAGGTCCGAGTGGAGCCCTCGTCGGACGGCAGGATCACCATCCGCCTCCCCTTCCCCCTGAAACCCCTGGACGCCACCGCTGTACGCCAGCTGACCTGCACGATCGCCTACAGCCAGGCCGCCGACGGCCGGATCGTCGTGGAGCTGAAGGGCCAGGACGGGGCGTCGAGCTCCACCACCTGCGACCGCACCCCGGGAAGCACGGGAAGCACGGCAGGCACGGGAAGCGCGCCCACGGTTTCCCCGTGACGTGAGCCCGTGAGGCCGTGAGCCCGTGAGGCCTGTGAGGCCTGTGAGACCCCTGCGACCGGTCCGGTTCCGGCACTGCTGGCCAGGACATGAAATCTTCATGCCCGGGTCGTGACGGCCTGGCTTTCGGCGCCGGGGCGGGCAGCCGGATACTCGACAGGATTCATTCCTGAGGAAGGGAGCTCGCCGTGTCGATCACGGCCGGGCAGCGCACCGTCCATCTGTGGGCGCTGCGCGAAGACGTCGTACTCGAACCCGGCGAGCACACCGACCAGCTGGTACTGACCGGGCCGTGGGGCACGGAACGGATCGAGAGTCCCGGCCCGGTCGAGCGTGAGGCACTGCGCCGAATGGAGCTGGGCCCGGTCCTGCTGGCCAACCTGGAAGCGGGGACCGAGCGGACGGAGAGCCGGGTCGGCACCTATCTGGTGCTGCTGCCGTTGCTGACCCGGCTGTCCCATCTTCTCGTGCGCACCCTGGGCCTCGACGACCTCGGGGGCCCGCTGCTGTCGGTGTCGCCGGTTTCCCGCGCGGCCCCCCTCGCCCTGATGCGGCTGTCGGCCGGGCGCCCGGTGCGGCTGCCGGCCGGCGTGTCGCTCTCGTTGTGCGCGAAGGGGTTCGCGCTTGAGTCCTCGGAGTCCGCGTACCGGGTGGTGCTGCACCGCCCCGAGGCGGTGTGGGTGGTCGCGATGCTGGCGTGGCCGATCAGCCCGGCCGACGCGTCGGCGGCGCTTCCGCTGCCTGACGCGGTGACGAAGAGCATCCTCGACTATCTGGCCGCAGCGGGCATGGCGTCGCCGGTGGAAGTCCCCTGACCGGAAGTCCCCCGACTGTGCGTCCCTGACGCGGAAGCACTCTTCAGAGCAGCCAGCCCGAGTCCCTGGCGATCCGGATTGCGTCGACCCGGTTGCGGGCGTTCAGCTTGGACACGACCGTCGTCAGATAGTTCCGTACGGTGCCGGGTGACAGATGCAGCAGCCTGGCGATCTCACCCGCCTCCGAGCCCTCCGCGGCCATCCGCAGCACCTCGGTCTCCCGCTCGGTGAGCGGGGTCTCGACGCCGCCCCAGGCGGCGATGGCCAGCTGCGGGTCGATGACCCGGTGCCCGGCCGCCACCTGGCGTACCGCGTGGGCGAGTTCCCCGGGCGGGGCGTCCTTGAGCAGGTATCCGTTCACCTGTGCCGTCAGCGCCCGGCGCAGGGTGCCCGGGCGGCCGAGACTGGTGAGGATCAGGGTGCGGCACTGCGGCAGCTTCTCGCGCAGCTGGGCGGCGGCGCTCAGGCCGTCGAGGCCCGGCAGGTCGATGTCGATGATGGCGATGTCGGGACGGTGCTCCAGGGCGGCGTCCACGATCTGGTCGCCTCGCGCCAGTTCGCTGACGACTTCGAGGTCGTCCTCCAGATTCAGCAGCGCCACCAGTGCGCCCCGAACCATGTTCATGTCCTCGGCGAGCAGTAGGCGTATCGCCACTGACCGAGCCCCCCTATCTGTTTCCGGCTCAGGCAGCCGGCTTCTGTGAGGACACCACGTCGTCCTCCGTGTCGGGCGGATGTCTCGATGGGGCCGCCGGCGCTTCGGCCAGCAGCAGGAACGATCCGTCGGGCCCGCGGGTCGTGGTCAGTTCACCCGAGACGACGTTCAGCCGCATCATCAGGTTTCCCAGACCGCTGCCGCTGCCGATGTGTGTCGACGGGTCACGGTAGGTGGGGTCGGCGCCGTCGTTGGCCACGGACAGCCTCACCCGGCCGTCCTCCCGTACGGCCGATATCTCGCAGCGGCTGGCCTTCGAGTGCCGCAGGAGATTGGTGACCGCCTCGCGCAGGACCGCCGCGAGCACGGTGTCGACCTGCTGGCTCATCTCCCCCAGCCGTATGTCGGCCCGCACCTCCAGTCCGGCGGCGTCGAGCAGGGACTGGGCCGAGGCGAGTTCGTCCGCCAGCGACATGCTGAGCAGCCCGCTGGCGACCATCCGGACGTCGGCGAGCGACTGCCGCGAGATGGCGAGCACGTCGTGGACCTCCTCCATGGCACGCTGCGGATGAGTGGGTACGAGACGGTGGATCAGCTCGCTCTTGAGCGTGATCGCCGAGAGGCTGTAGCCGAGCAGGTCGTGCAGGTCCCGTGCGAAGCGGAGGCGTTCCTTGGTGACGGCCATGCGCGTGAGCTGGTCACGGGTCTCGTGCAGCACGCTGACCAGGTCGGCCAGCCGGGACAGTCCGTAGACGACTAGGCCGGTGAGCAGCGTGGACTGGCACAGATAGACGCTGTCGAGCGCCGACCTGCCGTCGAGGGCGGGAGGCAGGAGCATGGACAGCCCCACCGCCCCGAACATCACCCAGGCCACCCTGGACGGCAGGAGCAGCAGAAGCGATCCGGCCAGGAACCCCGCCATGGCGCCCCATTCGGCGCGGAACACGACGATGGGGAGGTAGGTGAGCAGTGCCTGGATGCCCAGGGTGGTGCAGCGTCGGTGCAGCGGTGCCCGGTTGGCTCCGGCCTGTGAGTGGCGCAGCTGGATGAGGAAGATCGCGGCCAGGCTCAGCAGGCCCACGGCGAGTGTGGGCCCGCTGAGCTCCGCCGCGAGGATGTTGAGCGTGGTGATGGCCAGATAGCTCAGGAGGGCGGCGGTGAGAATGACACGGGCCAGTCGGGGCGCCGGGATGTCACGGCCGGCGATGGGCGCCGATCGCCTCTGCTCCTCGTCCTTGTCCATGTCCTGCAACTTTAGTGCTGACGCGGGCAGTTGGGGGGATCGCTCGGGGGGTGGCATCGTCTTCGCGGCCTCTTCTGTCGCACCGTTCGCGCACCTTCGCGGATCATAGGCGATGGACGTGTGAGGCGCGTGGAGATTGGCCGATTATACGAACAGAGGTATGGGGTTCAGGAGTTCGTAGCTGGTCGGCGTCGAGCTCCGGCCTAGTGCGACCGGCACGTCGAACAACCGGCCCGGAGCGAAGCGGGACCAGAAGTGCCGCATCCCCGGCACGATCACTTTCACCACCGGCAGCCCCAGGTCCGGCCTGCTCTGGTCCAGCACCAGCAGGTCCATACCCCGCTCCCGTACCAGCTCGGTGATGGCGGTGACGTCGTCGAGCAGATCGCCGCGCGGCGTGTACGCCCAGTCCGCGGGCGTGCGGGCGGGGGCCGTCGGGTCGGGCGTCAGCCAGGGCTGGTTGGCGAGGGTGGCCCGCAGCCACCAGTTGAGCGGGTCCGGGTCCTGGACGCGGTATCCGGTGCCGTCCGGCTTCGCGTCGCACACCGCGGGAAGCAGCTGTCCCATCTCGGTCAGCGCCCGGCGCAGGGCGACACGCGGGTCGAAGTGGGCGCCGAAGCCGAAGATCACGTCCTGGGCAGGCTTGTCGGTGCGCCGGGACAGGGCGGCCATCACCGGAATGCCGAAGTCCGATGTGAGGTCGAGAACCCACACCTCGCGGTGCACCTGCCGGTAGCCGTCACGCAGCCGTTCGACGTACGGCTCGTCAACCGCGTCCAGATCGACCGCCGGCTGCCGGGTGCGGTTGTACCACCACAGCGCGACCGCGTCCCGTTCGACCAGTTCGAGGAAGCCCTGCACCACCGCGTCCTCGGGACTGCTCCCGGCCGCGTTGCCGTTGGAGTCGGCCCACAGGCCGTCCGGTGCGCGGGCCTCGTTGAAGTACAGCATCGACGTGGGCAGCAGCCGCTGGGTCCTCCCGGTGAGCGACCACACGTGCGTCCACTCCGTGGGGTGGTTCTCGTCGAAGACGTCCGGTACGTACTGGAGCTTGGAGCCGCGGGCGTTCCAGCGGTCCCTCTCCCGCAGCTGCCGCTCGTCGTAGAGCTGGACGGCATTGGGGTGGACCGCCGTCGGCCCCAGTGCGCGGAAGGTGTCGCGTACGGCGGGTTCGTCGCCGTGGCGGGTCCCGCTGTAGCGCTCGACCGCCTCGCACAGCGCACTGGTGCGCGCCTCGGTCTCGGTGAGGCCCTTGCCGCCGCTGAGCGCGCGCAGTCCGGCGCGCAGCCCGGCCAGGGACTGCGGGCCCATCGCGAGATTGTGGCCGGAGAGGAAGGAGTTGACGAACGCGGGGCTGCGCGGGGCCCGGCGGATCTCCTTGATGATGCCGGTGACCGGGTCCACCAGATGGCCGTAGCGGTCGAGCACCTGCTCGGGGGTGAGTGCGCGGTGCCCGTTCAGGTCTCCCGCAGCCTTGGGCCGGGACGCCGGGGTGAAGGGCGCCTTCACACGGCGCTCGACCAGTTGCGGGTCGCCGCACACGGTGCACTGCGGCAGCCTCGCCACAGGGTGCGCGGTGGCGCGCAGCTGGAGGGTGTCCAGGGTGTGCACGGCACTCTGCGAGGGCCTGCGCACCCCGGCGAGCCACTTGGCGCTTTCCAGGACGGCCAGTTGGAGCGCGATGTTCTCGCAGGCCGCCAGCGCCGCGCGCGGTCGCTCCGGCGGCCCTTCGAGGCCGAGGTGCCGTTGGATCGGCTCCTCCGAACGCCGGTGGCCGCGCAGGCGGACCGCCAGGCAGGACCAGCACGGGCCGTCGCCGGGCCGGAACACGGGGCCGACCCAGGGGTCGGCGCCGCCGAGCCTGGCGAGCAGCCACGGCATGCCCGAAGCGTGGTGCAGGCTGTCGACCTCCCGCAGTTGCGGGGACAGGTAGTCGTCGCACAGGACGAGCGCGAAGTCCGCGGCGGCACCGGGCTCCGCGACGGTGATGCCCGAGTCGCGGCAGGCGGTGCGCAGCCGCTCGGGGTCGATGTCGGTCAGGGCGACGATCCGTACCCGCGCGCCGCTGAGGTCGGCGGCGGCCTGCCCGCCGTCCAGACCGGCGAGGTCCCAGTACGCCTCGCCGGCCGTGTCGTTCCTCCCGGGGGGCGGGCTGGTGGGCGGTTCGGGCCGCAGTCGCAGCAGCCCCGCCATGTCGAGTGCGGCGAGCGCGCTGCGGGCCTCGTCGGCACTGAGCGCCCAGGCGGCGTCCCGCACCACCGCGTCCGGACTGCGGCTGCCGTCCAGCAGCGGTACCAGCACCTCGGCGTGCGCTCCGTGGAGTGCCGTGATGCCGAGCGGCGAGATCAGATAGGCCGCCTCACCGGGGACGATGGTCGGCCGTAGATGACTCTTGAAT
Organism: Streptomyces durocortorensis; assembly: GCF_031760065.1. Taxonomy (NCBI): domain Bacteria; kingdom Bacillati; phylum Actinomycetota; class Actinomycetes; order Kitasatosporales; family Streptomycetaceae; genus Streptomyces; species Streptomyces sp. C11-1. The sequence goes on along the minus strand of NZ_CP134500.1, from coordinate 3,404,847 downwards.
CCCACCAGCGTGTTCTGCCCGAGCCCCCCGGCGGCGGTCATGCTGCGAGGAGCCCTGTGTCCGGGGTGGCGAGGACGCAGACGGTGAACAGGGCGGTGGTGTGCTCGCCGAGGCCGTCGAGGTCCTCGATCACCAGGCTGAGCCCGGGGTGGACGGCACCGGCCGAGTCGGCGGTCCACAGGTTGTCGGACGAGGTGATGTCGTTCATGGTGGTCGATCCCCGTTCTTGGTGTGCCTGTCGGGTTGCCCTTGCACACCTGATTCTGCGAAGCGGGGACCTGCGCAGAAAGTGCCGGGCTCACCATCGGGAGGTGAAGATTTCATGCGGCGTCCTGGGGCATTCAGCGTCCGCTTAAGCGCATGTACCGGGTCCCCGGCGCTCCCTAGGGTTCGCCCCATGAACGTACTGGAGCAGATCGCCGCCGGCGTGCGCGAGGACATGTCGATACGTCAGAAATCGGTGTCGCAGGCCGCGTTGGCGGACGTTGTCGCGGCCTTGCCGACGTCCGGCGCCCCGGGGCGGGACTGTGTGTCCCTGCTGCGCGGCACCGGGGGGCTGAACGTGATCGCCGAGGTCAAGCGCGCGAGTCCGGCGAAGGGGCCGCTGGCCGACATCCGGGACCCGGCCTCGCTGGCGGCCGAGTACGAGGCGGGCGGCGCGGCGGCGGTGAGCGTGCTGACCGAGCGGCGCCGGTTCCTGGGCAGCCTGGACGACCTGGACCTGGTGAGCGGCCGGTGCGGTATCCCCGTACTCCGCAAGGACTTCGTCCTCGACGCGTACCAGCTGTGGGAGGCGCGGGCGCACGGCGCGGATCTGGTGCTGCTGATCGTGGCCCTGCTCGAACAGCCGCAGCTTGCCGAACTGGTGGCGTCGGCAAAGGAGATCGGCCTCACCCCGCTCGTCGAGGTGCATGACGAGGTCGAGGCCGGGCGGGCCCTGGCGGCCGGTGCGCGGGTGATCGGCGTCAACTCCCGCGACCTGCGCACGCTGGAGGTGGACCGGACGGCCTTCGCGCGCATCGCCCCGGCCATCCCCGACACCGTCGTCCGGATAGCCGAGTCCGGGGTGCGGGGGCCGGGGGACGCGGCGCGCTTCGCCGCCCTCGGCGCGGACGCCGTGCTCGTCGGCGAGGCACTGGTCACCGGCGGGAACCCGCGGGAGGCGGTGGCTGCCCTGGTTGCCGCCGGCCGCCGGGGTGCGGGCGGGCCGGCGGCGCGATGAGCCCGGGGACGCCCGTCCCCGCCGCACCGCGGGGAGCCGGTCAACCGGCGTTCGCCGTCAGCTTCCCGGTGAGCGCCGCCCACCGCTCCAAGGTGGCTTCGGCCGCGCCGGAGTCGATGGCCGCGGCCGCCTGCCGGACGCCCGTGGCCAGCCGCTCGGCGATCGGGGCGTGCGACGGGGCCAGGGCCGCCAGGCCTGCGGCGGCGGACAGCAGGACGGCGTCGCGGCCCGGGCCCTGCCCGCCCGCCAGGATGCGGCGCGCCGCCCCCGCGTTGTGGGTCCGGTCGCCGCCGCGCAGCGCCCCCGCGGGCGACAGCGGTATCCCGATGTCGCGCGGGTCGAAGGTCTCCCGCCGTACGTCGCCTTCGCTCACCGACCAGACGGTGGACGTGGTGGTGACCGTCAGCTCGTCCATGCCGTCGTCACCCCGGAACACCAGGGCCGAGACGCCGCGCCGGGCCAGCACGTCCGCGATGAGCGGCGCGAGAGAGGCGTCGGCGACCCCGACGGCCTGGGCGGTGGGGGAGGCGGGATTGGTCAGCGGACCGAGCGCGTTGAAGACCGTACGGATGCCCAGCTCCCGGCGTGGACCGGCCGCGTGCCTCATCGCCGGGTGGAAGTTCGGGGCGAAGCAGAACACGATGCCGCTCTCGTCCACCAGCGCCGGCAGTTCGGACGCCGGTACGTCCAGGCGGACCCCGAGTTCTTCGAGCACGTCGGCCGAGCCGCAGGCGGAGGACGCCGAGCGGTTGCCGTGCTTGACGACACGGGCACCCGCGGCGGCGGCGACCACCGCGGACATGGTGGAGATGTTGAGGCTGTCCGAGCCGTCACCGCCGGTCCCGACGATGTCCAGGGTCGGCCCGGGGACATCGAGGGGGACGGCGTGCCAGTACATGGCGCGCACCAGGCCCTCGACCTCCTCGACGGTCTCGCCCTTCGCACGCAGCGCCACCAGGAGGCCGGCCAGCCGCGCCCCGCCCGCCTGTCCCGACATCACCTGGTCCATCGCCCAGGCGGTCTCGGCGCCGGTCAGATTCCGTCCGGCCAGCAGCGAGTTGATGATTTCCGCCCAGGAACGGCGTCTGGGGTGCGCCGCCACGTCAGCGGCCATGTGGCCGGGAAACTGTTCGGTCAGCTGTGTAGTCATGGGAGATCCCCCTCGAACTGCGCCGGATGCGTTGTCCGAGATCCAGTCTGCGAAGTCCCGCCGCAGGACTCCAGACCAGTAGGCGCGAGGAATGCCAGTCCAATTCCGGAGAAGGGAGAAGACATGTCCCTGCATATGGCCGTCGACGTGGCCAGGGATTCCCGTGAATCCCTGACCGCGCAGATCCAGAGTTTCATCAAGCGGGAAATAGCCGAAGGTGCGCTGCACCCCGGAACCCGGCTGCCGTCCAGCCGCCGCCTCGCCGACGACCTGGGCGTCTCACGCAGCGTCGTCGTGGAGGCTTACGGGCAACTGGTCGCGGAGGGCTACCTCGACGCGGCACAGGGCTCGGGCACCCGCGTGAACGGCCGCCTGCCCGGCCGCCCCGGCCCGTCCGCGCTGCTGGACGAGGGGCGGGTACCGGGTATCCGGTGGGATCTCCGCACGGGCGGGCGCAACACCCTCGCCTTCCCGCGCCGTGAATGGCTCACCTGCTACACGAGGGTGCTGGAGTCCGCGGGCACCACGGGCCACGGCTACCCGCCGCTGGCCGGTGAGCTCGCCCTGCGGGCCGAACTCGCCCAGTACGCGGGCCGGCTGCGGGGAGTGCGCACCGATGCGGGCCGGCTGATGGTGGTCTCCGGATTCGCCCAGGCCCTCGCTCTGCTGTGCGCCGCGCTGCCCCGCCTCGGGGTCGACGTGCTCGCGGTGGAGGACCCGGGCCACCCCGGGCAGCGGCAGTTCATCAGGGAAGCCGGTATCGCGCCGGTTCCGGTGCCCGTCGACGAGGAGGGGATCAACGTCGGCGCGCTGGCCGCGACCGGAGTGCGGGCCGTACTGGTCACTCCCGCGCACCAGTTCCCCAGCGGCGCCGTGCTCTCCGCGGCGCGCCGCGAGGCACTGGTGGAGTGGGCCCGCGCCACCGACAGCTGGGTGATCGAGGACGACTACGACGGAGGGCTCTGGTACGACCGCGGGGCCGCGCCGATCGCGTTGCAGCGCCTGGCGCCCGATCGGGTGGTGTACGCGGGCACGGCCAGCAAGACCCTCGCCCCCGGGCTGCGGCTCGGCTGGCTGGCGGCCCCGGAGCGGCTCCTCGGCGAGCTCGCGCGCGCCCGCGGCCGGCACGACCTCGGCTCGGACACGTACACCCAGCTCGCGTTCGCCGAACTTCTGCGAAGCGGGCTGCTCGACCGGCACCTGCGGCGGCTCAGGGAGGTCGCCCACAGCCGCAGACAGGCGTTGGAGGAGGCGGTGGTGCGGCATCTGCCCGGGGCCGAGGTGCTCGGCCCCGCCGCCGGGCTGCACGCCAGTGTGCGGCTGCCCCGGCACACCGACGAGGGGGCGCTGGTGGCCGGGGCACTGCTCCGCTCGGTCCTGGTGCGCGGCGGCGCGGCCTTCACCTGCCTGCCGCGTCCGGACGAGCCCGCGCTGGTGATCGGCCACGCCCACCTGCCGCGCGGTGGTGTGGCCGAGGCGGTCCAGGTGCTCGGTGAGGTCAGCCGTTGGTGACCGGGACGCCGTTCCTCGCCGGGCGGGCGCTGTCCAGGAAGTTCTCCATCATCTGAAGGCCGCCGGTGGTCGTCACCGACTCCGGGTGGAACTGCACGCCTTCGACCGCCAGCGTGCGGTGCCGCAGCCCCATCAGATAGCCGTGGTCGGTGGAGACGGCCGTGCTGACCAGCTCGTCGGGGAGCGGCTCGGCGACGATCAGCGAGTGGTAGCGGGTGGCCTCCAGGGTGTTGCCGAGGCCCTGGAAGAGGGCGACGCCGTCGTGGCTCACCGTGCTGGTCCGCCCGTGCATGACCTGCGGGGCGACTTCGACGCGACCGCCGTACGCCAGCGCGATCGCCTGGTGCCCCAGGCACACCCCGAGCAGCGGCACCCGGCCGGCGAACCGGTGGACGAGTTCCACATGCCCGGACGCGGCGGGGTGCCCGGGGCCCGGACCGAGCACCAGGGCGTCCGGAGCCAGCGCTGCCAGTTCGTCGGGAGAGCGGGTGTGGGAGCGTACGACCTCGGTCCGCGCGCCGAGCGTGCGCAGGTACTGGTCGATGATGTGCACGAAGCTGTCGTACGCGTCGATCAGCAGGACCTTCATGACAGCAGCTCCTCACCGGTGAGCGCCCAGTAGGCGGCACCCATCTTCACCAGGGTCTCCAGCCACTCCGACTCGGGCAGCGACTGGGCGACCAGACCGGCCGAACTCTGGGTGGTGTACCGCCTGCCGTCGTACTCGACCGTGCGGATGCACAGCGCGAGCTCGCTCCAGCCGCGTACGTCGACGAGGCCGACGGCCCCCGCGTAGTTGCCTCGGGCCTCCCGCTCCAGGCCGTCGATGATCTCCATGGCGCGTATCTTCGGCGCGCCGGTCATGGTGCCGGCCGGGAACGTGGCACGTACCGCCTCCCAGGTGTCGACGCGCTCCTCCAGCGTCCCGGCGACCGTCGAGACCAGGTGGAACACGTGCGAGAAGCTCTCCACGGCCATCAGCCGGTCCACCGGCTGGGTGCTGGGACGGCTGACCCGGCCGACGTCGTTGCGGCACAGGTCGACCAGCATGATGTGCTCGGCCTGCTCCTTGGTGGACTCCCGCAGCTCCTTGACGCGCCGCTCGTTCTCGCTCTCGTCGGCGCCGCGCCGGGCGGTGCCCGCGATGGGGCGCATGACGATCTCGTCGCCCACGACGCGGAAGAACAGCTCGGGGCTGGCACCGATCAGCGCCGCCCCGTCCCCGTCTCCGTCCGGGGTGAGGCCCGCGCGGGGCAGCAGGTACATGTGCGGCGACGGGTTGCGGTGGCGCAGCCGCCGGTAGACGTCGACCGGGGTGAGGGCGGTCTCGACGTCGATGCGGTGACCGATCTGGATCTGGTAGATGTCGCCCACCCGGATGTGCTCCAGGCACTGTTCGGCCCACTTCAGGAACGTGGCCCGGTCCAGGGTGTCGTGGACCGACCGGGGGGCGTCGGCCTCCGGAACGAAGGCGGGCCCGGCGGCGGCCGCGTCCCGCGCGAACGTGGCGCAGGCCACGTCGGCCGAGGCCGCGAAGTGGCGGCTGCGAGCGGTGAGATGACGCACCGAGCCCGACTCGGGGTCGTACCAGACCGTGTCCCTGAAGAGGGTGAGGGTGATGTCGGGGCAGCGGGGCGCCTTGGTGCGCGGCGGCAGCGTCTCCATGTGCCAGGCGGACTCGTACGAGAGGGTCGTCAGGAAGCCGAAGGCGTACTCCGTGACGGGGATGTCGCTCTCCACCGCGAACAGCCGCTGGGCGGCGGACAGCAGTTCCCACACCCGGTCCGGTTCGGTGAACTCCAGCCCGGGTGAGAGGCCGGCGTCCTGGGCGAGCGCCACGAGGGCCTCGGTCAGGGCCGGGACGCCGTCGATCTCCACATGGCCCGCGTACACCCGGATCTCGCACAGCCTGCCGTGCCCGACCACGGCCGAACTCCGGTCCTGGCCAGGCCCGTTGATGTTCTCGAAGAGGAAGACATCATCGGCCGGGAGCGCGTCGCGTAACCGTACGTAGAGTTCGAGCGGGTCGTGCGCGGGCAGCGTCGCCGTCGTGACCCGTACCTCGATCGCTGTATTTCCTGGCATGGTGTCCTCCCCGTGGCTTCGAGTCCATTCAGCGAAGCAGCTCTTCGGCAGGAACATCCAGACCAATCCGGCGGCTGTTTTCCGGTCCAATCGGAAAGCCCGGGAAAAGCCTTCCCCACCTGGGTGATTCACCCGTCGCTTAAGGGTCTGGCGGGCAGCTTTCGGCGACTTTAGGCTCCATCTCACTGGAGCGGGCGAGCGAGAGGGTGGTAAGCGATGTTCGGTGGCGGTGTGCAATTCGACAAGGAGGTATTTCCTCCGGTGGTCCGCTGCGCGGTACCGGGAATCGATGCCCGGGAATGGGCGGCCGCCAACCGGGAAGCGGTCGATGCGGTCCTGCGCGAGTCCGGGGCGCTGCTGCTGCGCGGTTTCGGGGTCACCGACGCGGAGACCTTCGAGGGGGTGGCGGGCTCGCTCGTCTCGGATCTGTACGGCGACTACGGCGACCTGCCGCACGAGAAGGACGCCGATCGCGTCTACAAGTCCACCCCGTATCCGGCCGAGCAGTCGATCCTCTTCCACCACGAGAGCTCGCACATGCCGCAGTGGCCGAGCCGGCAGTTCTTCTGCTGCGTCCAGCCCGCGAGTGAGGGCGGTGCGACACCGATCGTGGACGGTCGCGAGGTGTACGCGGCGCTGCCCGAGGACATCAGGGCGCGTTTCGAGACGGCCGGCATCCGCTACGTACGGAACTTCATCGACGGCCTCGACGTCGGCTGGCAGGACATGTTCGGCACCGACGACCGGGCCGAGGTGGAGCGGCGCTGCGGCGCGCAGGGCGTGGAGTGCGAGTGGCTCCCGGACGGGACACTGCGCACCCGGCAGTGGGCGCCCGCCGTCGTCCGCCACCCGGGCAGCGGCGATCCGGTCTTCTTCAACCAGTTGTTCCTGCACCACACGGCTTGCCTGGACGACTCCGTACGGGAGCTGATGGCCTCCCTCTTCGGGGAGGACGAGGCGGCCTTCCCGCGCAGCGCCGCATACGGCGACGGCACGTCGATCGACAAGGCGACGGTCGACCTCCTGCGCGGGCTCTACGACGCCCTCGCCCGCCGCTTCAGCTGGGAGAAGGGTGACGTGGTCGTGATCGACAACATGCTCGTGTCGCACGGCCGTGACCCGTTCGGGGGCGAGCGGAAGATCATGGTCGCGATGGGCGACATGGTCACCCGTCGCGAGCTGCTCGGCGAGCCGGGCAGCGGACGGTCCGCGGCCGTCTGACGAACGGGCGCGCCAACAGGAGGCCCCGGAACGGGGTCATCGAGGAGAAGCAGGGAGTAGCGATGTCCTCGTCGGTGCAACATCCGGGTCCGGTGCGCGGAGCAGTGCGCACGGTCGAGGCCGACTCGGTGATCCACCTGGTGCGTGAACACGCCCGCCTGCGGCCGGACGCCGTCGCGGTGGAGAGCGCGGGTACCGTCCTGACCTTCTCCGGCCTCTGGCACCGCGTGCTGGTGATCGCGGCCGCCCTGGCCGAGGCCGGCGTCGGGCCCGGCGACCGGGTGGTCGTCAGGGCCGACCGTACGGCCGGAGTGATCGCCGGCGCGCTCGCGGTGATGACGCTGCGCGCCGTGTACGTACCGGTCGATCCGACCCACCCGGAAGAGCGGACCGCGACCGTGGTCGGGTGCGCGCGGCCGGCGGCCGTGGTGCACGACGGAGCCGCGGACGGGATTCCCGCCGCGGGGCCCGCTGTGCCCGTCGTGGACGTGGCCGCGCTCGCCGAGGTGGCGGCGCCGCCGGAGCCGCCGCTGCCGCGCCCGGACGACATCGCCTACGTGGTGTTCACCTCGGGCTCCACCGGGGTGCCCAAGGGCGTGATGGTCGAACACGGTTCGCTCGCCAACTACGTGGCCTGGTGCGGCTCGCTCGTCGGCCGGTCGGGGGGCGGGAGCCCGCTCTTCGCCAGTCTCGGCTTCGATCTCGCGATGACCTCGCTCTGGGTGCCGCTGGCCCAGGGGCGGCGGGTGGTGGCCGTGGCCGGGATGTGGGACCAGGACACCCTGTTCGGGGAGCGCGGCGGGCGGTACACCTTCATGAAGCTGACCCCCTCGCACGCCCGCTTCTTCGACGTGCTGGCGGAGCCGCCGCAGTACGGCCGGGCGACCCGCACGCTGATGTTCGGCGGCGAGGGACTGGACCCGGCCCTGCTGGGGACGCTGGCGCCCCGGCTGGCCGGAGTGCGGCTGATCAACCACTACGGGCCGACGGAGACCACCATCGGCTGCTGCGCCCATGTCTTCGACCGCGGCAGTGTGCCGTCGACCCCCACGGTGCCCATCGGGACCCCGGCCTGGAACACCCGGGCCTATGTGGTCGACGACGAGCTGCGCCCGGTCGCTCCCGGCGCCCCGGGGGAGCTGGTGATCGCCGGGCGTTCGGTCGCCGCGGGCTACCTCGGCGGGCGGGGCTCCGACGGCGGATTCATCGACGAGAGCGACCTGGGGGGCACCCCGGGGAGGGCGTACCGCACCGGTGACATGGTGGAACTGCTCGCCGACGGGACGCTGCTGTACCTCGGGCGGGGGGACGACCAGTTGAAGGTCAGCGGTCACCGTGTCGAGCTCGGCGAGCTGCGCCACCATGTGCTGTCCGTGCCGGGCGTGGCCGATGCCGCCTTCGAAGTGGTGCGGGGGCCGGTGGACACCCTGGAGGCCTTCGTCGTGCCGGCCGGACCGCCGCCCGACGCGAAGGAGTTCGCCGCCCTGGTGCGTACCGTGCTCGCCGGTGTACTGCCCTCGGTACTGGTGCCGAACGAGGTGCATGTGGTCGAACGCCTGGTCGTCAACGCCAACGGGAAGTGCGACGTACGGGCCACCCGGCGACGTTTCCAGGAACTGGCCGGGGAGCGATGAGCACCCTGTTCGCTCCCCACCGGGTCACCGTGGTCGTCACCGCGACGGACGGGCTCAGCAACGACGCGTCCCGCGCCCGGGTGCTGACCGCTGCGGCCGGTGTGGTCGGTGTGGAGCCCGGCAGCCTCCGGCTCGGCCACGAGGTCAACGGGCGCCCCCACCTGTTCGGGCTCGGTGGCGGCGCGTACGTGAGCCTCAGCCACGGGCGGGGCGTCGCCGCGCTGGCGCTGACCGGGCTCGGACCGCTGGGTGTCGACGTGGAGGTGGAGCGGCCGGTCCGGGCGCAGCGCATGGCCGACCGCTGGTTCACCGAGGTGGAGGCGGCCTGGGTGCGCGGCAGGCCGGAGCGGGAGCGGGTCGCCGCGTTCTTCTGGCTGTGGACCCACAAGGAGGCCATGGGCAAGGCGTACGGTACGGGGCTCGGGCGCGGCGGACTGCTGCGGCCCGGCCCCGTTCCGGCGGGTCGGTTCCTGTTCCTGCCCCGGTCGTCCCGGCTGTTCCCGCTGCCGGATCTCGCGGACCTGGTGGTCGCGGCTCCCTTCGTCGACCGGCATGTCATGCTCGCCGTCGCCGTCCTGGGGCGGCACGCACGGGGCGCGCCCGTCGATGTGCATCTGCGTCCCCCCTGACCCCGGGGCGGAGCGGTGACCGCGGGCACGGTATCGATTGACATCCCGCATGACACCTGTAAGGCTTGAGTTACAGGTGGAGTGAAGGGGGTGAGTGCACTGACGAGCGAAGAGCTCCTTGCGCTGCTTGCTGCCGTTGGGCATGCCCAACGGCTTAGGATCATCGGGGAGTTGGCTCAGGGGCGGGTGCACGTGAGCGAACTCGCCCGCAGGCTCGGCCTGTCCAGGCCGCTTCTTTACATGCACTTGGAACGGCTTGAGAAGGCCGGCCTCGTCACCGGGGCGCTGGAGCTCTCCGACGACGGCAAGGCGATGAAGTTCTTCGCCCTGGCACCCTTCGATGTTCATGTAACGGTCGACACCGTCCTGTCCGCGCTGCGGGAGGACCGGATGCAGCCTGCGGCAGCGGAACGCGACACAGGAAAGAAGAAGGGAACCCCCACATGACTGGCGGCATCATCGCCATCCTGCTCACCCTGACGGTGGTCGGCGGCATCAGTGTGAGCACGGTCGCCTATTTCACCCTTCAGCGGCATCGTGCCGACGCCGTAGCGATGGCGGGCTACCGCAAGCTCGCCGAAGAGGCCGTCGCCGGACAGGAGGCGCTCCGTGAGGAGCTCAAGGAGCTGACGTCGCGGCTCACCGCCGTCGAGGGACTGCTGCGAAGTGTCGACTGATGACCACTACTGAGACAAGCGAACGCGGCCCCGGCCAACTGCGGTTAGGCGAGAGCCCCTTACGTCTGCTCCGCTCGTCGGAGCCCTGGGCGGCCACCGCCTACCTGGCCGGGTATCTGCTGATCGGCCCGGTCATGTTCGCCTTCTGCCTGGCCGTCCTGGTCGTGTCCTTCACGCTCAACATCACGATGCTCGGGCTGCCGCTCCTGATCGGCGCCGCGGCCCTCGTGCGCGGCTGTGCCCGGATCGAGCGGGCCCGCACCCGGATGTTCTCGGGCCCCGTCAGGGCCGAGTACCGGACCATCGCCCCCGCCGGTGTCCTCGCCGGGGTGAAGGCCCGCTGGAGCGACCCCACCACGCTGCGCGACTGCGCCTATCTGATCGCCCTGTTCGTCCCGCTGCTGCTGCTGGACGCCGTGGCACTCCTCATCTGGCTGACCACCATCGCCCTGGTCCTCGTACCCGCCTGGTACTGGGCCGTTCCGGATGGCGGCGCGCTCGGCCTGCTGAGCGTCGACGACCTGCCCACCGCCTTCGCGGCAGCCGCGGTCGCTCTCGCTCTGACCTCGCTCTCCGTCTACGCGGTGGTCGGTGCGGCGAGGCTCCACTCCACCGTGGCACACAAGGTTCTCGGCCCGCGCTCCGACCCGCTGTCCGAGGCCAAGCGCCTGCTCGCCGAGCCCGGACCGCTTGCCGGGCCGACAGTTCCCGAAAGCTCCGCCGGCCCTTCCAGTCCTTCCAGGGGGATGACTCCATGACCACCGCACCCGCGCAAGGCAACGACGACGTCGTACGGCTGGACAAGGTCAGTCGGCACTACGGCACCGAGCGCAACCGTGTGGTGGCCCTCGACGACGTGTCCATCGGCTTCCGGCGCGGCACCTTCACCGCGGTGATGGGGCCCTCCGGCTCCGGCAAGACGACCCTGTTGCAGTGCGCGGCGGGACTGGACCAGCCCTCGGCGGGCTCGGTCGTCCTGGACGGCCAGGAGCTCACCGGGCTGGACGAGAAGGAACTCACCAGGCTGCGCCGGGAGCGGATCGGCTTCGTGTTCCAGGCCTTCAACCTGCTGCCCGCGCTGACCGTCGCCGACAATGTCGCCCTGCCGCTGCGGCTGGCCGGGCGCAAGCCCGAACGCGGCGCTGTGGACGCGGTGTTGGAGCGCGTCGGACTCGGCTCGCGCAAGTCCCACCGGCCCGGTGAGCTCTCCGGCGGCCAGCAGCAGCGCGTCGCGATCGCCCGCGCGCTGATCACCAGGCCCGCGGTGATCTTCGGCGATGAGCCGACCGGCGCCCTGGACACCCGTACGGCGCTGGAGGTGCTGCGCCTGCTGCGGGAGACCGTGCACCGGGGCGGGCAGACCGCCATCATCGTCACCCACGACCCGGTCGCCGCCTCGCACGCCGACCGGGTGGTCTTCCTCGCCGACGGACGGATCGTGAACGAGCTGTACGGCGCGTCCGCCGATGCGATCGCCGAGCGCATGACCCACCTGGGCGCCTGGGGCGACCCCGCCGCGGCCGGCTTTGCCGAAGGGGTCGTGTGATGTTGGGACTCGCCTGGGAAACACTGAAGTTCCGCAAGGGCAGCTTCGTCGCCTCCTTCGTCGCGCTGTTCTTCGGCGCCACCGTCCTGATGGCCTGCGGCGCCCTGATGGAAACCGGCATCCGCAGTGTCGTACCGCCCCAGCGGCTCGCCGCCGCACCCGTCGTCGTCACCGGCGACCAGTCCTTCGACCACGACGTGCTGCCCGAGCGCGCCCGCCTCGACGCGTCACTGACGCAGCGGATCGCGGCGCTGCCGGGCGTCGAGCGCGCACTGCCCGACGTCAGCTTCCCCGTCTCCGCGCTCAAGGACGACCGGGCCGCCCCGGGCGGCGACGGCCTGGTCGGGCACGGCTGGTCGTCCGCCGAACTGACCGGCGGCCGGCTCGCCGACGGCGCGGCACCGAGCGCCGCGGGCGAGGCGGCTCTCGACGCGGAGCTGGCCGGGAGGCTCGGCGCCAGGACCGGCGACGAGCTGCGGCTCGCGGTCGCCGGAACGGCCGAGACGGTCAGGGTGACCGGCACCGTCCGCTCCTCGACCGGCACCGAGCAGGCCCTGTACTTCACCGACGCCGAGGCCGGACGGCTGCTCGGGCAGCCGGACCAGGTCGACTCCATCGCCGTGCTGCCCAAGCCGGGTACCTCCGAAGGGGAGTTGGCATCCCAGGTCGAGGGCGCCGTGAAGGGGGCGACCGCCGTGACCCTCACCGGTCACGCACGCGGCGTCGCCGAATTCCCCGAAGCGCTCCAGGCATCCACCAACCTGATCTCCATGTCGGCCGTCTTCGGCGGACTCGCCGTCATGGTCGCGGTGTTCGTCGTCGGCTCCACGCTCGCCCTGCTGGTTCAGGGGCGGATGCGCGAGATGGCCATGCTCCGCGCGATCGGCTCGATGCCGGCGCAGATCCGCCGCATGGTCGTGGGCGAGACCCTCGTCATCGCCGTCGCCGCCATCGCCCTGGCCATCGTGCCCGGCCGGCTCGCCGGACGCTGGATGCTGGAGCAGCTGGCCGGTGGCGGGGTCGTCGCCCCCGAGATCGTCTACAGGGCGGGCTTCGTGCCGGTGATCGTCGCGGCCGGTGCCTCGCTGGCCTCCGCCGTGGCCGCGGCACACATCGCCTCGCGCCGCGCCTCGGTCGCCAGCCCGGCCGCCGCACTCACCGAGTCCGGGCTCCAGACCCGCTGGCTGAGCGGCTCCCGGCTGACCTGGGCCCTGCTGTGCTTCATCGGCGGCGCCGCTCTCGCGGTCGTCACCGCAGTCGTCATGCACGGCACGATCGGAGCGGCCACCACCGGGCCCGCCGCCCTGCTGTGGGCCGGCGGGATCGCGCTGATCAGCCCCGGACTGACCCGTGTGCTCATCGCCGTCCTGCGCTGGCCGCTGCGCGCCTTCACCGGCTTCGCGGGCGAGCTCGCCATGAACAACGTGCGGGCCCGCCGGATCCGGGTGGCCGCCGCGGTCACCCCCGTGATGCTGGCCACCGGGCTCGCCACCGCCCTGATCTACATGCAGACCTCGCAGGCGGCCGCGTCCAAGGACGCCGCTGCCGAACTGCTGGGCGCGGACGTCATGGTGAGCTCCTCGACCGGCGGGATGCAGCCGGGACTCGTGGAGAGGATCTCCGAAGTCCCGGGCGTGGCAGGGGCATCGGCCTATTCCTCCGGTACGGCGTACATCATCGAGCCGCCCACGGACGAGGACGAGGTGGACGACCCGGACAACACCGAGCTGGTCGTGCTGGGCATCACCGGGAGCAGCGCCGACACGACCCTCGCGGTCTCGCCGGACAAGGGCTCCTTCAAGGATCTGCGCGGCGACACGATCGTCCTGCCGGCCTCGCTCACCTCGGAGAACGGGCAGGCGGTGGGCGACACCGTCTCCGTGCTGCTGGGCGACGGCACGAAGCTGCCGCTCAAGGTGGTCGCCTCGTACGAGGCCAGGTCCGGCTTCGAAACCGCCTTCCTGCCCGCCGAGCTGATGCTGAAGCACTCCACCACCGGGCTGGTGCCGCAGATTCTGGTGTCCGGCAGGGACGGTGTCGCACCCTCCGAACTCGTCTCCTCGATCAGCGAGTTGGGGAAGGTGCAGCCCGGCCTCCAGGTCGTGGACCGGGTCACTGCCGAGGCGTCCGGCCAGGACAGCGGGACCAGTGCTTGGATCAACTACCTGCTGGCGGGCACGATCATCGGCTACGCGGTGATCTCCCTGGTCAACACATTGATCGTGTCCTCCGCCGAACGGCGCAGGGAGTTCGCCCTGCAACGGCTCGTCGGAGCCACCCCCGGCCAGATCCTGCGGGTGATGACGGTCGAATCGGTACTGGTCGCCGTGTCGGGCATCGTGCTGGGCACGGTCGTGGCCATCGCCACCCTCGCCCCCTTCGGGATCGCCCTGGGCGGCTCCTGGATGCCTCAGGGGCCCGCCTGGATCTACTTCGCCGTCATCGGCTTCGCCGGTGTGCTGACGCTGGGCGCCACCTTGTTGCCGGCCCGGTACGCGATGCGTTCCCGGCCGGCCGAGGCGGTGGCGGTGGAGTGAGGCGGTGCTGAAGCGGTGAGGTGACGCAGACGGCCGGGTCCCGAGGGACCCGGCCGTCTGCCGTCGGCGAATCGCGTGGCCGAAATCAAGCGGACCACCTGCGACTTTCGTTGCACGCTTAAGAATGTACCGATGCCGCCCGGCGGCCCCTAGCCTCAATTGCAGTCGGAACTCGCGCAATTACCGGAATTGGGGGCACGCATGATCAACCGAGTTGTCATCGTGGGCGGAGGCACGGCGGGCTGGATGACAGCCTCGTACTTCAAGGCTGCATTCGGTGACCGGATCGACATCACGCTGGTGGAGTCCGGTCACCTCGGGACCGTGGGCGTGGGAGAGGCCACATTCAGCGACATTCGGCATTTCTTCGAATTCCTGGGCCTCAAGGAGAAGGACTGGATGCCCGCCTGCAATGCCACGTACAAGCTGGCAGTGCGATTCGAGAACTGGCGGGAGCAGGGCCACTACTTCTACCACCCCTTCGAGCAGATGCGGTCGGTCAACGGCTTCCCGCTGACGGACTGGTGGCTCCAGGAAGGGCCCACGAGCCGGTTCGACAAGGACTGCTTCGTGATGCCCTCGGTCATCGACGCGGGGCTCAGCCCCCGGCAGCTCGACGGCACGCTGATCGACCAGCCCTTCGTCGAGGGCGCGGACGAGATGCAGGGGCTGACGATGTCCGAGCACCAGGGCAAGACCCAGTTCCCGTACGCCTACCACTTCGAGGCCGCCCTGCTGGCCAAGTACCTCACGACGTACTCGGTGGAGCGCGGCGTCAAGCACATCATCGACGACGTCGAGAGCGTGGACCTCGACAGCCGCGGCTGGATCACCGGGGTGCGGACCGGCGAGCACGGCGACATCTCCGGTGACCTGTACATCGACTGCACCGGCTTCCGCGGAGTGCTGCTGAACAAGGCTCTCGAAGAGCCCTTCATCTCCTACCAGGACACGCTGCCCAACGACAGCGCCGTCGCCCTCCAGGTCCCCATGGACATGGAGAAGCGCGGTATCCGCCCCTGCACCACCGCCACCGCCCAGGACGCCGGCTGGATCTGGACGATCCCGCTCATGGGCCGTGTCGGCACCGGCTACGTCTACGCCAAGGACTACATATCGCCCGAGGAGGCCGAGCGCACCCTGCGCGAGTTCGTCGGCCCGGCCGCGGCCGACGCCGAGGCCAACCACATCAAGATGCGCATCGGGCGCAGCCGGAACTCCTGGGTCAAGAACTGCGTGGGGATCGGCCTCACCAGTGGATTCGTCGAGCCGCTGGAATCGACCGGGATCTTCTTCATCCACCACGCGATCGAGCAGCTCGCCAAGAATTTCCCGGACGACAACTGGAACGAGACCCACCGCGACCGTTACAACGATGCCATCGCCCATGTGATGGACGGTGTCCGGGAATTCCTGGTACTTCACTACGTGGGGGCCAAGCGGAACGACACGCAGTACTGGCGAGACGCCAAGACCCGGAAGATGCCCGACGGTCTCGCCGAGCGTATCGAGAAGTGGAAGACCCAGCTTCCGGACAGCGAGACGGTGTTCCCGTACTACCACGGGCTGCCGCCGTACTCGTGGGGCTGCATCCTGCTCGGCACCGGCGGTATCGAAGTGAAACCGTCTCCGGCACTCAGGATTTCCGACTCCAGCGCCGCGCAGCGGGAATTCGAGGCGATCCGGGAGAAGACCGAGCACCTGACCAGGACACTGCCCAAGGCCTACGACTACTTCTCACAGTTGAGCTGATGCTGTACTTCACCCATGTGGCCGTGGCGCTCGCCGTGGTCCTGTCGATCGCCGTGCTGGGCCGTGCGGTCGCCCGGCTGCTCCGGCAGCCGGAGGTCGTCGGGGAGATCGTGGTGGGGCTGCTGGCCGGCCCCGCCGCGCTCGCCCTGCTCGGCCCCGGGGCGTTCGAGGCCGCACTGCCCGACGCGGTGCTCGAAGCCCTCACCTTCGTGGCGAAGGCCGGCCTGGTGCTCTTCCTGGTCGGCCTGGCCCACGGACTGCACGGCGACTCCGCCGGGCCGCCCGGGCGGACCACCGCCTGGGTCAGCGCGGGCTCCCTGGTCCTGCCACTGCTCTCCGGTGCCGCTCTGGCCGGATGGGTGGTGGCGACCGGGGACCCCGCGGTACGCGGAAGCGCGCCACTTCCCGCGTTCTTCCTGATGGTGATGGTGGCGATGTCCATCACCGCGGTGCCGGTCATGGCGCGCGTCCTTGCCGACCGGGGGATGTCCGAGTCGGCGGCCGGGCGCCTCGCGCTCACCTCCGCCATCCTCATCGACTCCATCGGCTGGCTGCTCCTCACGGTGGCGGTCGCCGCGGGCGCCGGAACGGTCGCCGGGGTACTGAGCTCCGGTGCGGCCGTCGTCCTGGGCGTGGCCTGCGCCCTGGCCGTCCGGTACGGGCTGCGTACCCCGGCGGCGGGGCGCATGCTCCTGAAGCTGCCGAGATGCGCCGCGGCGCTGCTGGGCACCGCGGCCCTGCTGGTGGCGTTCGGCATGGAGCACCTGGGCATGACGGCGATCCTCGGGTCCGCGCTGATCGGCCTGGCCATCCCGGGCGGCACCTCGACCCCCTGGGCGGGCGCCGTGGCCACGGTCTCCCGCGCGGGCCGGGCACTGGTGCCGGCGTTCTTCGTGGTCACCGGCGTCACGGTGCTCACCGAAGCGCTCACCACCGCCTCCTGGACGCTGATCGTGCTCACCGTCGTCCTGGGCACCCTGGGCAAGGTCCTCGGAGGGTACGGCGGGGCGCGCCTCAGCGGCAGTCCGCCGCTGGTGGCGGGCCGGATCGGGGTGCTGATGAACACCCGCGGCCTCACCGAACTCATCGTCCTTCAGGCCGGGGTGAGCGCGGGGCTGCTCACCGCGCCCCTGACCCTGGCCCTGATCGTGATGGCGCTGGCCACCACGGTCATGACCGGGCCGCTGCTCCTGCTCCTCGACCGGGCTGCCGACGGCCGTACGGAAGCGCGCCGCGGGCTACGGCCCCTACCGGCGGAACGGCCCGCACCGACGGAAATTCCCGTACCGACAGAAAGCGGAGCGCGATGACCGACTCGGCCACCAGGACGCCGGATACGGCGACCTCGAACGACTTCCGGACGATGATGAGCGGATTCCCCACCGGGGTCAGCATCGTCACGGCCATGGACCCCGACGGTACGCCGCGCGGCATGACCTGCTCGTCGGTGTGCAGCGTCTCGCTCGAACCGCCCGTCCTGCTGGTCTGCCTCCGCCACGGCAGCCCCACCCTGGACGCGGTCCTGTCCTCCGGCGGCTTCGCGGTGAACCTGCTGCACAACAGTGCCCAGCAGACCGCGGAGCTCTTCGCCTCCGGCAACCAGCACCGCTTCAAGCTGGTCCCGTGGGAGTCCGAGCCGGACGGGGCGGGACCGCACCTGACGCAGGACGCCCACACCGTCGCCGACTGCGATGTGCTGCTGACCCAGCGGGTGGGTGACCACGTCACGGTGTACGGACAGATCCGCCGGGTCACCCGGCGGGTGGACCGGGCTCCGCTGCTGTACGGCCTGCGGCAGTTCCGCAGCTGGCCGCAGGACTGAGCCGCGCGAACGGGAGGCGGCGGGACGGGAGCGGCCGTCAGCTCGCGGCGGACCTCTGCACGAGGTCCGCCGCGGTCCTGCCCGCGGAAGGGGCCATCGTGTCGCGCAACCGGCCGCCGAGCAGCGCCATGCCGAGGGGAGTGACGATGTGCAGCACGTTGTTGCGCACCCGGCGCGTGGTGATCAGCCCCGACTGCCGCAGGATGGCGGCATGCTGGCTGGCGCCCGCCGAGGAGATCCCGAGCCGGTCGGCGAGCTGGCTGGTGGTGCAGGCGGCCGTCAGCGCCCGCAGTGCGGCCGCCCGGGTCTGCCCGACCAGCGCGCTGAGCGCCTGCACACTGTTGTCGGGGCTGCCCCACAGGTCGGCGGCGCGGGTGGCGGATGCGGGAGTGGCGAACACGAGCGCGGCCATGCCGGACTCCCGCTCGGACTCGACGATCCGGCCGGCCCGCCCCGGCATGAAGACCGAGGGGCACAGCAGAACACCACGGCCGTCCAGGCGCACCTCGCGGTCCGGGCCGTCGTGGATCTCCAGGACCGGCGCGTTCCACAGGATTCTGGGGTGCAGGGTGGCCAGCAGCCGCTCGACCCCACCGGTCATGGCGATCCGGCCCCGGGCCTCGCACTCGGCCTCCAGCCGCTCCTGGATGCGCTCCCAGTACGGCGCGACGCCGGTGCGCCACACGTCGAGAGCCAGCCTGGCGGCATCGGAGCGGGGCAGCGCCGGCTGCCTGGTGCCGTCGGCCGGCGGCGTCCGCTCCAGCAGGAACAGCAGATCGTCCGGGGCGCTGAGGTTACGCAGCAGCTGGGCGAGCGGAGGCCCGGAGGAGGCCCGCCCGCGAAGCCGCCCAAGGACCTCGCCCCGCCATCTCGCGTAGTCGGCATGGCCCGACCTGGCCAGTACCCCGAGTGCGAAGACACCTTCGGCGACGGGGCCGAGAGTGCTCTGCAACCGGGTACGGGCCAGGTCGGACGCGGTGAAGTGGATTCTCTGCATGGGTCTCGCCCCCGCTGTGCGGTGTCGTGGAGTTCCGGGAGAGGCGCCCTACGTCTGTGTCGACGCATGGCCGGTCAGATGGAGGAAGACGTCGTCGAGTGTGGGCTGACGCAGACCGAAGTCGGCGACCTGCACACCGGCGTCCCTGAGTGCGGCCGCCGCCGCGGCGACGTCTTCCAGCCCTGCGACGACCGGCAGTGTGACCGTGCCGCGCTGTTCGTCCACGTGCGGGCCCGCCGCGGTGACGGGCGCCAGGGCCGCGAGCGCCGCCGGCAGTTCGGAGCGGTCGGCGACGGAGAACTGCAACCTCGCCCGGCCCACCTTGCCCTTGAGCTGCTCCGCCGTGCCGTCGGCGATCACCCGCCCGTCGGCGATCACCACGATGCGGTCGGCCAGCTGGTCGGCCTCTTCGAGGTACTGCGTGGTCAGCAGTACGGTCACGCCCTCGTTCACGAGGTCGCGCACCGCCGCCCACAGCAGGATTCGGCTGGCCGGGTCGAGGCCGGTGGTCGGCTCGTCGAGAAAGAGCACGGAGGGCCGCGAGACCAGGCAGCTCGCCAGGTCGAGCCGCCGCCGCATACCGCCCGAGTAGGTACGTACGGGATGGTCGGCAGCGTCCTGAAGCCCGTACTGCGCGAGCAGCTCGGTGGCGCGACGGCGTGCTTCCGCCCGGCCCAGGTGCAGCATGGTCCCGATCAGGACCAGGTTCTGGCGGCCCGTCAGCAGCTCGTCGACCGCAGCGTACTGACCGGCCAGCGCGATTCTGCGGCGCACCTCGTGGGGCTCTCGCACCACGTCGAAGCCCGCGACCCGGGCCGAACCGGAGTCCGGAGCCAGCAGGGTCGACAGGACCCGCACGGTGGTGGTCTTGCCCGCCCCGTTGGGGCCGAGCAGTCCCAGTACGCTGCCGGACGGCACCGACAGGTCGATGCCGTCGAGTGCCTGCTTCTCCTTGTGGCGCTTGCGCAGCCCGGTCGCCTCTATCGCCAGTTCGGAGCCCATGGGGTCAGCGGCTCGGGCCGGCGCTCTGCTCCCGCAGGCTACGCGGGCGCAGATCGGTCCAGTTGTTCTCCACGAAGGCCACCGCGGTCTCCCGGGTACTGGCCTCCAGTGCCACGGTCCAGCCGTCGGGCACCGTGGCGAACGAGGGCCAGATGCTGTGCTGGTCCTCCTCGTTGACCAGTACGAGGAAGAAGCCGTCCGCGTCGTCAAAGGGGTTGCTCACAGCGCACTCTCCGTTTCTGTCTTCGACTGCCGCACTTCGCTACGGCGGTACCGCCGTACGTTTCAGATCATGTCCCGGCCAGCTGACGCGGAGCTGACCGCTGCCTGATGGACCGCTTGAGTGCGCCGGTCCACGTGAACGACGCACGTACAAGGGGGAGAGCCCGGCCGTCGGGGGAGACGGCCGGGCTCTCGGGAGGGTGGTTCGCGGGGGGTCAGGTGCCGACGGTGCGGTAGCGGCGCAGCGCCGTGGCGGCGGCGAGGACGAACACGGTGCCCAGCGTCAGTGCCAGGACGAGCACCGGGTGCTCGGCCGGGAAGCCGGAGCCCTCGGCCACCGGGTTCCCCCACAGCTCACGGCAGGCCTGGGCCACCGCGCTGACCGGGTTCCACTCGGCGAAGGTCCGCAGCCAGGACGGGAGGTTCGCCGGTGCCAGGAAGGCGCTGGACAGGAACGGGAGCACGGTGACCACGAGCGGGGTGACCGAGCTGATCGTCTCCAGGCTGCGCGAGGTCAGGCCGAGCAGGACACCGACCCAGAGCATGACGTAGAGGAAGACCGCGATCAGCCCGAAGCCCGCGAGCACGGCGGCCGGGCCGGCGTGCGGACGCCACCCCAGCAGCAGCCCGAATCCGGTGACGACCACCAGACCGCCGAGGCCGACCACGAAGTCGGCCAGCGTGTGCCCGAAGAGCACCGACCCGCGCGAGACGGGCATCGACCGGAACCGGTCGATCACCCCGCCCCGGACGTCACTGGCCACCGCGATGGCGGTCGGCCCCACTCCGGCCAGGGCGCCCTGCACCACGGCGCCCGCGAACAGGTACTCCCGGTAGTCGCCCGAGCCGGGGATGACCAGCGACTTCTCCAGCAGGAATCCGAGGACGAGCATGGTCAGCAGCGGGTTGAGGGTGATGCCGAGGAACCGGCCCGGCGCCCGGCGCAGATGCCGCAGGCGCCGGCCCGCCACGGCCAGCGTCTCGGTGACGGCGGCGGCGGGCCCCCTGCCGGCGGGTTCCGCGAGCGAGCGGGCCGCTTCGGCGGTGACCGTGGCGGTCATGAGGTGCCACCCGCGGCGAGCGCCGCGGTCATGTGCAGCCGCCGAAGCTCGGCAGCGACGGCCGCGCCGACCAGGGCGAGCGGGTCGGGGTGCATCATGTAGTCGTGGCTGCACGGCACTTGGTGCACGGCGACCCGGGCGTCCTTGACATGCGGGGTCCACTGCCCGACCCGGTCGGCGATCTCCGGATCGGAGAGGTTCGCCGTGGCGACGAAGAGGTCGAGCTTCCCCTCGAAGGCACGCGGCTCGTACTCGCTGAGCAGCCGCCCGTTGTTGCGCATCGTCGCCAGCATCGCGAGCACCCGCTCCTCGCCGAGCGCTGCCATCGGGCTGTTTCCGCGCCGCAGCACGCCGACCACGTCCGCCGGGGTCAGCTCCCGCCCGGCGAACTCGGACTTGTCGTGGCCGACGAGCTCCACCACCCAGCCGAGCAGCGACTGGTCGTCGCCGACCTCGTCGTCCTTGGTGCGCGGGTAGGAGTCCAGGTCGGCGACCAGGCCGACCTCGTCGCCGCCGCGCTGGAGCTCCACGGCGATCTCGTACGCGAGCGAGCCGCCGAACGACCAGCCGAGCAGGTGGTACGGGCCCTGCGGGCGAACCTCCTTGATCAGTGCGGCGTACTGCGCGGCCATCTCCCGCACGCTCCCGGGGAGCGGGGCCAGTTCGGTGATGCTCGGCGCCTGGATGCCGTAGATCGGGTGGTCGTCGCCGATGTGCCGGGCGAGGCCGACATACGGCAGGGCGAAGCCGACACCGCTGTGCAGGCAGAACAGCGGGGGCCTGGTGCCGGTCGGCTTGAGCGGGACCACCGTCGCGAACGGGTCGTGCTCGTCCGGCGAACCGAGCGCCGAGAAGACCTCGTCGATGACCGAGCCGCGCGGCGGGTCCTGCCGGACCGGGCCCTCCTTGCGGTCCACCTCGGCGGCCAGCGCCGCCACCGTCTGATGCGCGAACACATCCGCGATGCTGATGTCGATGCCGGCCTTGCGGGCGCCGCTGACGACCCGCATGGACCGGATGGAGTCCATGCCGGTGTCGAAGAAGTTGTCGTCGATCCCGATCGTGTCCCGGCCCAGGGCCTCCGCGAGCACCCCGCACAGCACGTCCTCGTGGCGGGTCCGCGGCGCCCTGCGGGCGGGAGCCGCCGGGGCCCTGTCCGGTGCGGTCACCTCGGGACGTACGGCTGTGGGATCGGCCGGGACCAGGACGCCGTCCTCGGTCCAGCGCATCGTCTCACCGGTGCGGAACATCCGGCTGCCCGCGGGCCCGTACGGATCGGCGACGAAGCGCTCCGCCGTCTGGCCCGGCCTGCCCAGGTAGCCGCGGGCCAGCAGGCCGCCCGCCAGGTGAAGTTCCCCGAAGGCCCCGACCGGTACCGGTGCCAGCTTCTCGTCCAGGACGTAGGCGTGGGTGTGGGCACCGGGGCGCCCTCCGGCCAGGATGCCGGCGGGCACCCGGTCGTCCGGCTCGATGGTGAAGCCGCCGTCCACCACGGAGAGGTGACGCTGCTCCGCGGGCTCGTCGAGCAGTACGGAGCCACCGGCGGCCAGCGGGCCGAACACCTCGCTCACCGTGCCGGCGAACGTCAGCGCCGACGGCAGCGTCCGGGCGCCCGCCGACGCCTCGTCCCCGGCGGCCCAGGAGACCTGGGCGGCCAGCGACCGGTGCTCCACGACCGTGCCGAGCAGCCGCCCGTCGGCGTCGGAGGCGTACACGACGCACGCGGGGTCGGCGGGGGCCGGGTCCCCGCGCTCCGCCGAAACCAGTGGGGTGTCCGGCAGCTCGTCCAGCACGGTGTCGAGCGCCGGGGAGCCCAGCAGCACCCGGGGGTGTCCGGGCGGCATCCGGGTCGCCGATGCGGGCGTGGTGACGAGCGCCACCGGGCGGGCCTGCCCGGCCAGCGACTCGACCCGCCCGGCCGGCAGCGTCGGCTCGAACAGGGTGTAGGCCGCACCGGACTTGACCGTGGCGAGCAGCGCGACGACGAGGTCGGGGGAGCGGGGCAGGGAGATGCCCACGATCCGTTCGGGCCCCGCGCCCAGGGCGAGCAGATGACGCGCCAGACGGTTGGACCTGGCGTCCAGCTCCCGGTAGGTCAGTGTGGCACCGTCCGCGACCAGGGCCGGGGCGTCGGGGGTGCGCCGGGCGGCAGCCTCGAACAGCTCCGGCAGAGTGCCCGTGGCCGCCTCATGATCTGTGTGGTTCCCCTCGGTCAGCACGAGCCGCCGTTCCTTTCCTTCGAGAAGATCGATGGTCGAGATCCGCGCCCCGGGGTCGGCGGCCACGGCTCGCAGTACTTGTTGCAGGTGACCCACCAGGACGGTGGCCGTGGAGCGGGTGAACAGGTCCGTCGCGTACTCCAGCACTCCGCGCAGCCTGGCCCCGGGGTCGTCCGACTCGTCGAACTGCAGACGCAGATCGAACTTGGTCATGCGCTGCGGCACGGGCTGCATGGTCAGGTCGAGACCCGGCAGGGCGGCCGGTGCGGCGTCGTCGGTGTTCTGCATCACGAGCATCACCTGGAACAGGGGATGCCGGGCCAGCGAGCGTGCCGGGTTGAGCGCCTCGACGATCTGGTCGAAGGGCACGTCCTGGTTGGCGTACGCGGACAGGTTCACTTCCCTGACCCGGTCCACCAGCTCGTGGAAGGCCGGGTCGCCGGACGTGTCGGTCCGCAGCACCAGGGTGTTGATGAACGTGCCGATCAGGTCGGCGAGCCCCTCGTCCGTGCGGCCGGCGATCGGACTGCCCAGCACGATGTCCGTACCGGAGCCGAGCCTCGTCAGCAGCGCGGCGAACGCCGCCTGGAGGACCATGAACAGCGTCGCCCCCGACTGCCGGGCCACGCCGCCGAGCTCCGCGTACAGCTCCGCGTCGAGTGTGAACTCCACCGTGCCGCCGTCATGGGTGGCGACGGCGGGCCGCCGGAAGTCCCTGGGAAGCCGGAGTTCGTCCGGAAGCCCGTCCAGATGCCCGGTCCAGTAGGCCAGTTGCCCGGACAGCATGCTGTCGGGGTCGTCCGCGGAGCCGAGGAGGAGGCGCTGCCACACCGCGTAGTCGGCGTACTGCACCGGCAGCGGTGTCCACTGCGGTTCCCGGCCCGCGGCCCTCGCCCGGTAGCCGACCGTCAGGTCGTGCACCAGCGGGGCGATCGACCAGCCGTCGAAGGCGATGTGATGGAAGACCAGCAGCAGGACGTAGGTGTCGTCCGACTCCTCCAGTGCGAACAGCCTGGCCCGCAGCGGCGGCGCGGCGGTCAGGTCGAACCCGGTCTCCGCCTCTTCGGTGAGGGCCTGGTCGAGCCCGGCCGCGGAGACCCGGCGCGCCACGAGCACCGGGTCGCCCGCCGGGGCGTCCATCACCCGCTGGTAGGCCACGTCGTCGACGGCGGGGAACAGCGAGCGCAGCACCTCGTGGCGTCCGACGAGGTCGTTCAGCGCGGACTGGAGCGCCTGGAGGTCGAGTTCACCGGTCAGCCGGATGGCGAAGGGCACGTTGTACGTGCCCCGCCGGCCCTGCTCCAGACGGTTGGCGAACCACAGCCGCTGCTGGGCCCAGGACAGCGGTGACACACCGTCCCCGACGCCGCCGGTCCTCGGTGCGAGGCGCGGTGCGGGCCTCGCCTCGGCCGCGACGGCCACCCGCTCGGCGAGCCCGGCGACCGTACGCGCCTCGAAGAGGGTCCGGATCGGCAGCTCCACACCGAGCAGCGAGCGGGCCCTGCTGACCACACGGGTGGCGAGCAGCGAGTGACCGCCCGAAGCGAAGAAGTCCTCGTCGACGCCGATCCGGTCCAGCCCCAGGACGTCCGCGAACAGCCCGCACAGGATCTCCTCGACGGGAGTGCGCGGCGCCCTGCCCTCGGTCCGCCCGGCGGACTCCGGTGCGGGCAGGGCCTTGCGGTCCACCTTGCCCGCCGAGGTCAGCGGCAGTGCGTCGAGCACCAGGAACGCGGAGGGCACCATGTGCTGCGGCAGCGCGTTCGCGGCGTGCTCACGTACGGCCGCGGCGAGCTCGGACGGGCCCGCCGAGGGGCCTGCCGCATCGTCCCCGTCCGGCAGCAGGTAGGCGATCACCCGCTTGTCGCCCGGGGCGTCCTCGCGGACCATGACGACCGCGGCGGCCACCTCCGGGTGTGCGGCGAGAACCGACTCGATCTCGCCCAGCTCGATGCGGAAGCCGCGCAGCTGCACCTGGTCGTCGCTGCGGCCGACGTAGTCGAGGCGGCCCTCGGGCAGCCAGCGCACCAGGTCGCCCGTCCGGTACATCCGGGTGCCCGGCGTGCCGTACGGGTCGGCCAGGAAGCGCTGCGCGGTCAGCCCGGCCCGGTTCAGATAGCCGCGGGCGAGGCCCCCGGCGACGTACAGCTCACCGATCACGCCCTGGGGGACGGGCCGCAGGTCACGGTCGAGCACGTACACCCGGTGGGCGGCGGTCGGACGCCCGATCGGCGGGCGGCCCGTGGCGCTCAGCGGGCCGCCCACGGTGGAGGCGACCACCGCCTCCGTGGGTCCGTACCCGTTGAACAGCCGTACGTGCGGTGCCCAGCGCGCCACCACCTCCGGCGGGCAGGCTTCGCCCGCGACCGCGATGGTCAGTCCGGCCGGCAGCACCGTCCCCTCGGGCAGTGCGCCCGCGACGACGGGCGGCAGTCCGGCGAGGGTGACACCGCAGTCGTTGATCAGGTCCACCAGTGGCTGCCCGGGGTCACGGCACTCGTCGTCGGCGACCACCACGGCGCCCCCGTTGAACAGGGCGAGTCCCAGCTCCCACGCCGAGGCGTCGAAGCTGAAGGAGGCGAACTGGAGCACCCGCACCGAGTTGTCCAGACCGAACCGCTCGGTCAGGCTGACGATCATGGCGGCGAATCCGGCGTGGTCCACCAGGACGCCCTTGGGCTGTCCCGTCGACCCGGAGGTGTAGATGGTGTAGGCCGCGTGCTGCGCCAGCAGCGGCGTGGTGCGCTCCTCGTCCCGGACGTCGGTGTCCGGGTACCCGGCCAGCGCCCGGGTGGTGGACCCGTTGTCCAGTACCACCACCGGAGTGTCCGGCACGTCCAGGTCGAGCGCCGGCTCGGCCGTCGTCAGCAGGGCCACGGGCCGGGAGTCGGCGAGCATGTACGCGATCCGCTCCGGCGGGTAGCCCGCGTCGATCGGCAGATAGCCCGCGCCGGTCTTGAGTACCCCGAGTGCGGCGATCACCATCTCGGGCGTCCGGGGCAGCGCGAGGGCGACGAGCTGCTCGGGTCCGACGCCGCGGTCGATCAGCAGCCTGGCGAGCCGGTTGGCGCGGGCGTTGACTTCGCGGTACGTGATCTCGGCGCCGTCGAACAGCACCGCGGGCGCGTCGGGCGTACGCGCCGCCCAGTCCTCGAAGAGGGCGGTGACCGGTGTCCGCGGGGCCGCCGTCACCTCGCCCGCCCAGTCGCCGAGCAGGGTCCGCCGCTCATCGGGCTCCAGTACGTCGAGCCGGCCCAGCGGTGTGTCCGGCCCTTCGACGATCCGGTGCAGCAGACGCACCAGCCGGCCGGTCACCGACTCGGCCTCGGCGCGGGTGAGCGATCCCGGGGCGTACTGCGTGTGCAGCTGCATCCGGGCACCGGGGTAGACCGACAGCGCGAAGGGGTACTCCGCGACGACCTTGGCGTGGCCGCCGCCGAAGCTCAGGCCGGGCACCAGTCCGGCGAGCGCGCCGACGTCGGACATCGGGTAGTTGTTGTAGCTGAGAACCGTGTCGAAGAGCTCACCGACCCCTGCGATCTGCTGCACCTCGGCCAGCCCCAGGTGCTGGTGTTCGGCCATCGCGAACTGCTGCTCCTGGAGTTCGGCGAGCACCTCGGGGAGCGTGCGGTCGGGGCGCAGGCAAACGCGTACCGGCAGCGTGTTCAGGAACGAGCCGACGATCGACTCGACCCCGGCCAGGTCGGCGGGGCGGCCCGAGTTGACCGCGCCGAACACCACGTCCCGGCGGCCGGTCAGGCGGCCCAGCAGCACCGCCCAGGCGCCCTGCATCACGGTGTTGACCGTGAGGCCGCGGGCCCCGGCCCAGGTGCCGAGCGCCGCGGTGAGCTCCTCGTCCACTTCGACCACCAGCTCGTCGGGCAGGGAGAGTTCCGCGGACCGCCCCGACTGCACCAGCCTGGTCGGCTCCTCGATGCCGGAGAGCACCGCCTTCCAGGCGGTACGAGCCGCCTCGTCGTCGCGTGCGGACAGCCAGTCCACATAGCCGCGGTACGGCGTGACCTCGGGCAGCGCGTCCGGCGCGGCACCCCGCGCGTACAGCGTGAACAGCTCCTGCGCGAAGATCGCCATCGACCAGCCGTCCACCAGCGCGTGGTGGACCGACCACAGCAGCCGGTGGCGTACGGGTCCGGTGTCGTCGATCCGTACGACGGTGAACCGGACCAGCGGCGAGCGCCGTATGTCGAAGCGGCCGCGCCACTCGGCCTCGCTCACCCGGGCCAGCTCGGCGTCCCGCTCGGGCCCGGTCAGGCCTGTCAGGTCGATCTCGCGCCAGCCCACGGCGGCCGTGGCCGGGATGACCTGTACCGGGTCACCGCCGGTCCGGTCGGGGAAGCAGGCGCGCAGATTGTCGTGGCGGCGCAGCAGGGCCTCGGCGGACGCGCGCAGCACGGCCGTGTCGAGCGGCCCCTGCGTGTCCACGCCGATCTGCAAGGTGTACGGGTCCAGCCCCTCGGCGTCGAACTCCGCCGAGAACAGCAGTCCTTGCTGGAGCGGCGAGGCGGGGAGCACGTCGGCCAGCGGGCCCAGGTCGCGCTCGAACCCCTCGATCTCCTGCTGGCTCAGTTGGACCAGCGGGAAGTCGGACGGGGTCCGGCCGCCGTCGCCCGCGGTACGGGCGTAGCCGATCAGCGCCTCCAGCGCGCGGAACCAGCCGCGGGCCAGCTCGCTGACGTCGCGCTGGTCCAGCAGCTCGCCCGCCCAGGCCCACTCGGCGACCAGCACTGGGCCGCCGGACCGCTCCTCGGTGACCGCGGAGAGCTCCACCACGTGCCGCAGCGGGGTCAGCGGGTGGGCGCCGAGGCCGACCACGGCGTCCGAGCCGTCCAGCGACCAGCTGCCGCCGGCGCCCGAACCGCCGAACCGGCCCAGGTAGTTGAAGCCGATCTGCGGGGTCGCGAACCGGGCGAGCGCGCCTTGCGTCTGGGGGTTGAGGTGGCGCAGCAGACCGAACCCGATGCCCTGGTCGGGCAGTTCGCGCAGCTGCTCCTTGATCCGCTTCAGCGCGGCGCCCGTGGACGGGCCGCCGGACCACACGTCGGACCAGTCGATCTCGCCCGGGGTGAGGCGTACGGGAAACGTGCTGGTGAACCAGCCGGCCGTGCGTGTCAGGTCCAGGCCTTCGGCGAACTCCTCGCGGCCGTGGCCCTCGATCTCGACCAGCAGCTCGGAGCCTTCCGCGCCCCGGTTGCGCCGCCAGTCGGCCGTGGCCAGGGCGAGTGCGGTGAGCATGATGTCGTTGATGTCGGCGTGCACGGCGGCGGGCACGGCGGTCAGCAGCTCCGCGGTGCGGTCCGCGGGCAGCTCGGTGCGCAGTCGGCGGGCGGTGGACTGCACGTCCTTCGCCGGGTCCGGCAGCCGATCCCCGAGCAGCGGGTCCGTGCCCGTCAACTGGCTTGTCCATATGGGGAGTTCGCTGACCCTGCGGGCGGAGCGGGCGTGCTCGGACAGCTCCCGCGACCAGCGGCGCAGTGATGTGGGGACCGGATCGAGGGCCACCGTGGCCCCGGCTTCGAGGGCCTCGTGGGCGGCCTTCAGGTCGGGCACCAGGATGCGCCAGGACACCCCGTCCACGGCGAGGTGGTGGGCCACCAGGACCAGCCGGCCGGGGAGGTCCGGGCCCGCGTCGATGTGGACGGCCCGCAGTACGGTGCCGTCCTCGGGCGCGAGCAGGGCACGGGCCGCCGCGACCTGCTCCGTGATCTGACCGGCGAGCGGTCCGTCGGCGGCCGCGACCCGGGTGAGGATTCCGGCGGCGTCCACCGTGCCCACCGGACGGACCTCCAGCGTCCACACGCCGGGCACGGGCACCGTCAGCCGCAGCCGCAGCGCGTCGTGGTGGTCGATCACCGCTTGCAGCGCGGCCGTCAGCCGCTCCTGTCCCGCCCCGGCCGGCACCTCGACCGCGACGTACTGGCTGTACTCGCGGACCGGCCCCTCGGCGGTCCCCAGCGAGTCGCGCAACTGGTGAGCTATGGGGAGCAGTTCGCTCTCGCCGATGCCGTCGTCCGGTGCGGCGGCGGGCTGCTCCCGCAGCGGCCCGGCGATCGCGGCGAGGGACGCCGGAGTGCGGCGCTCGAAGACATCGCGGGCGCTGATGGCCAGGCCCGCCCGGCGGGCCAGACCGACGACCTGGATGGCGTTGATGCTGTCGCCGCCGAGCTCGAAGAAGTTGTCGTCCGGGCCGACGGAGACACGGCCGAGCGTCTCGGCCATCGCGGCCGTGAGGATCTCCTCCGCGCGGCCGCGCGGCGCTTCGCCGGATGCCTCGGGAGCGACGTGTTCCGGTGCGGGCAGAGCCTTGCGGTCCACCTTGCCGTGGGCGGTCAGCGGCAGGGCGTCCAGCGTCAGGAACTCCGCGGGCACCATGTAGCCGGGCAGCTTGCGGCCCAGCAGCTCCCGGACCCGGCCGGTGTCCGCCTCCCCGCCGCCGCGGGGGACGAGGTAGCCGGTGAGCCGCTTGCGCCCGGCGGTGTCCTGGTGGACCGCGACGGCGGCGTCCGCGAGCTGCGGCAGCTCACGCAGCGCGGCCTCGATCTCGCCCAGCTCGATCCGGTGGCCGCGCACCTTGACTTGGTGGTCCCGGCGCTCCAGGAACTCGAACTGGCCGTCCGGGTGGAGCACCACCCGGTCCCCGGTGCGGTACATCCTGGTGCCGGGCGGGCCGTACGGGTCGGGCACGAAGACCGCGGCGGTACGTGCCGGGTCCCCGAGGTAGCCGCGACCGACGCCGTCTCCGGCGACGTACAGCTCACCCGCGGTCCCCGCCGGCAGCGGCTGGAGCTCGTCGCTGAGCACGACCAGCCGGGTGTTGCGCACGGTGCGGCCGATGGGCGCGGTCGTGCGCCCGGCAGGCGGGCCGTCCGAGGTGATCACGGCGTGGGTCACGTCGTCCGAGCACTCGGTGGGGCCGTAGGCGTTGATCAGGGGGATGCGGGGGAATCGGGCGCTCCAGCGCGTGCACAGATCGGCGGGCAGCGCCTCGCCGGTCACCATCAGCCACCGCAGTGAGGGGAGCGGGGGGTACTGGCCACAGGCGTCCCAGGAGTCGAGCGCGGCCCGCAGCAGCGAGGGCACCACTTCCAGGACCGTCACGTCCTCGTCGGCGGTGAGCGGGAACAGCAGCTCGGGGTCGGCGGCGACGGCCCGCCCGACCACCCGCACCCGGCCGCCGACGAGCAGCGGCGCGAGCATCTGCCAGACGGAGATGTCGAAGGTCACCGGGGCGTTCTGCACCAGCGTGTCGCTCTCGCACAGATCGAGGTCCTCCACCTTGGCCAGCAGGTGGTTGACCATTCCCGCACGGTGCACCATGGCGCCCTTGGGCCGCCCGGTGGAGCCCGAGGTGAAGATCGTGTACGCCAGGTCCTGGCCGCCGCCGCGCGGTTCGGCGAGCGCGTCCGCCGGGTCCTCGGAGTCGTCCAGGAGGACCAGACGGATTCCCGGCCCGGCCAGCTCCGCGATCCGCGCCGCCGAGTCCCGGTGCGCCGGGTCGGTCACCAGCAGTCGGGCGCCGCTGTCGCGCAGCAGCGCGACGAGCCGGTCCGCGGGAGCGCCGGGGTCCAGCGGCAGGTAGGAGCCACCCGCGTTGAGCGCGCCCAGCACCGCGGTGACGAAACCGATGCCGGGGGCCGCGAGGACTGCGGCCGTGCCCGCGTCCAGCCTGCGCGAGAGGGCGCCGGCCCGGCGTACCAGCGAGGAGTAGGTGATCTCGCCGCTGTCGTCGATGACGGCCACTCCGCCGGGGTAGGTGTCGGCGGTGCGGCGCACCCGCTCGACCACCCCCTCGAAGGGCGCGGTGCGGACCGGACCGGTGCCCGCCGCCAGGGTCCGCGCGAGCGCGGGCCCTGCCATGGCGGCGAGGCGGCCCAGCGGGGTGTCGTCGGCCGCGGCCACGAACGCCTCGACGAACCGGGCGAGCCGGTCCGCGTGCCCGGACAGCTCCGCCTGTGTGTAGAGCCCGGAGTTTCCGCTGAGGTGCAGGGTGGAGCCACCGTCGGCCGAGTCGACCACGGTGATCTCGAAGTCGTCGATGAGACCGGTGGACAGGTTGTTGACCGTCACGTCGCAGGGCCCCAGGGTCATCCGGGTGTCCTGGGGGAGGATGTTGACGAGCGGCCCGAAGGGACGCCGGTCGTCGCTGCGCAGCCCCATCGCGCCGCGGATCCTGCTGACCCGGTGCCGCTGGTGCTTGAGCACGCGGGTGAACTCGCGGGAGGTCTGCTTCAGCAGCTCCTGCCGGGTGGTGGCGGGCGACACCCGCAGGTGGAGCGGCAGGGTGTTGGCGACCATGCCGGGCACCGCGCGCATCAGCGCGCCCACGCGGGTGGTGACGGGCACCGTCAGCAGCACATCCCGTCGGCCCGTACTGCGCTGGGTGTAGGCGCCGATGGCGGCCATCACCACGGTCGGCCAGGTCACCGAGGCCCGCCTGGCAAGGTCGCGCAGGGCGCCGGTCAGCTCCTGGGAGAGGGAGAACTCCTCGCGTACGAAGCCCTGGCCGGGCTCGGAGTCGCTCTCGGAGAGGCTCACCGGGGCGGGCGGCACCGGGAACCTGGCGGCCCAGAACGCGGCGTCCCTGGCGGCCTGCGGCGATGCGGTGTACGCCTGCTCCGCGTCCAGCAGCGCGCTCAACGGCGGCAGTCGCCCCTCGTCACCGGTCCTGCCCGCGACGAGGGCGCCGTAGATCTCCGAGAGGCGTCGCCAGAAGACGACCTGGCTGTAGCCGTCGCACAGGAAGTGGTGGATGCACATGTAGAAGTACGAGCGGTCCGCGCCGGTCCTGAGCAGCGCGAGCCGGAACAGCGGGAAGTCGGTGAGAGTGAACGGAGTGTCGAGGTCCGCGAGCATCCAGTCGCGCGCCGCCCCGAGCGGGTCGCTATCGCCGCTGAAGTCCAGCACCTTGTAGGGCAGTTCGGCTAGAGGCTGGATGCTCTGACGCGGCCGGCCCTCGCCCTCCAGGAACCGGGAGCGGGTGCACTCGGCCTCGTCGGTCAGCTGCCGCGCCGCCTCGCGGAACAGCTCGGCGTCCAGCGGGCCGCGGATGTCCAGGTATCCGGCGGTGTTGTAGGCGAGACTTCCCCCGGAGAGCTTCTCGTCGAACCAGATGTCGGTCTGGCCCGCGGAGAGTGCCAGGTCTGCGGATTTCGTCATGGGGTTCCCCTGGTCAGTAGCCGCGCGGAGTCGGCGGCCTTGAGCGCGCCGGACCCGTAGATCTCCTCGACCCACTGGTCGTTGTAGATGGTGTCCAGATAGCGGTCGCCGAGATCCGGAGCGATGGCCACCGCGGTGATCCCGCCCTCGGGGCGGTTCCGCTCCAGCCAGCTCAGCGCGCCGCCGACCACCGTTCCGGTGGACCCGCCGAAGAGGAAGCCGCGGTCGGCGAGGCTTCGGCAGAGCCGCAGCGTCTCGGTCTCGGGCACATGCACCACGTCGTCCACGAAGGACTCGTCGAGGATGTGCGGACGCACCCCCGTGCCGAGACCGGGAATGGACCGCGGGGCCGCGGGCGTACCGAAGGTCACCGAGCCCACCGTGTCGATCGCGACGATCCGCACGGACGGCTTGGCCTGGCGCAGATAGCGTGCGCAGCCCATGAGGGTGCCCGTCGTGCCCGCGCCGACGAACACCACGTCGACCTCGGGGAAACTCTTCAGTATCTCGGGGCCGGTCGTCTGGAAATGCGCCAGCCAGTTCCCGGGATTGAAATACTGGTTGAGCCACACGTAGTCGTAGTTGTCCGCGCACAGCTTCTTGACGCGGTTGATGCGCGCCCCCAGGAGACCGTCCTCGGGGTGCGGCTCCGTGATGACGTGCACCTCGGTGCCGAGTGCCTCCATCAGCTGCCGGGCGCTCAGGGTGCAGCGGGAGTCCGTCACACAGGTGAACCGGTAGCCCCGGCTGCTCGCCAGCAGGCTGATGGCGACTCCCATGTTGCCCGACGAGCTCTCGACGAGCATGTCGCCGGGCTGTAGCTCGCCGCTGCGCTCCGCCATGGCGATCATCTCGGAAGCGGCCTTGAGTTTGATGGATCCGGCGAAGTTGAACCCTTCGCACTTGAGGTAGAGCGGTTGCCCGGAAACCCACTGGAGGTCAACGTAGAGATCGTCGACGTTGAATTCCTGTGGTGCGGATATGACTGGCACAGGACGACTCCCATCCACGACCGGTGAGCCGCGGCTCAGCTCTTTCCGTAACGGTCGAGCTCATCGAAGAATCCGTCGGCGACACGCAGTTCACCCTTGCGGTCGATCTCGTCGTACACATACGAGCCGACGGCCAGATCGAGGACGCCGAGCCCGAAGGGGGAGAACACCAGGGTCCGGCCGGCCGGTGGCCGCACCGCCCCGGACATCACGTCGTACAGAGTCCCCGACAGGAACTCCCGGCCGCCCGTCAGCTGTTCGGCCAGGTGCACGGACGTGTTGGCCTTGAGGCAGTGCTCGACGTCGTCGACGACGTTGACGGCCGAGAGGACGATCTCGGGCGCGAGGTCGCGCAGCGAGACGTTCAGTACCAGTGGCGCGTGCGCGAACCACCCGGGGTCGCTGATGTGCGGGGCCCCCGCGACCGTGGCGAACACCACCAGGTCACTCGCCCGGATCAGCGACTCGGCGCTGTCGTGCACCACCACCCGACCGCCGTGTCCGCCCTCCACGTAGCCGCGGAAGCGGTCGGCGTGCTCGGGCTTCAGATCGTGTACGCCCACCTCGTCGAAGTCCCAGCCCGCCGCGGCCAGATAGGTGTGGATGAAGCGGGCGATCAGGCCGGTCCCGACGAAACCGACCCGCCGGGGCCGGTCACCGCGACCGCGGCTCAGTACGTCGGCGGCCAGGGCCGCCGACGCCGCGGTGCGTACCGCGCTGATGACGGACGACTCAAGGCAGGCGAAGGGGTAGCCGGTCGCCGGGTCGTTGAGGATGAGCACCGCTGAGGCGCGCGGCAGGCCCGACTCGATGTTGGCGGGGAAGCTGGAGATCCACTTCAGCCCGTCGACGCCCGACTCCCCGCCCAGCGAGGCGGGCAGCGCGATGATCCGCGCATCGGGGCGGTCCGGGAAGCGCAGGAAGTACGAGGGCGGGTTCACGGTGGCGCCCGTGCCGTGCAGCCGGTAGGTGGCCTCGACCAGGTCGATGACCTGCTTCTCCCGTCCTTGCAGGACGCTGTTGACCTGCGCTCCCGGTACCACCGCGAACGTCGGCCGCCTGACCGGTCCTGGTTCCGACTGCGACACCGACATGTCAATCCACGCTCCCTGGCAGGTGATTCGGACACCGCCCATGCTCGGCAACACCACTGACGCCCCGCTGACCGGGAACTGACCGGCGGCGCGGGGAGCCACGGTCAGCGTCGTGTCAGCCACCCGTCAGTCGCGCTGCGTAGCTTGCGGCGCATGACCTCATTGGTGGCGGTGTCAAGTCATCTGCCGGATACGGTGCCGGTGGATGCCCTCAAGGAAACCCTCGGGATCAGTGACCAGCAGGTGCGCCGGTTCACCCGGCTCTACGGGCTGGACGGGATCTGCCAGGCGCCCGACCGGTCCGAGGCGGACCTGCTGCTGGCCGCGGCCGGCAAGCTGGAGGGCCTGGCCGGGCAGGAGGACCGGGTCCGCTACGTGATCCGGGCCAAGGGCCTTCGTACCACCGCGCCCTATCCGGTGAGCCCGGTCCGGGACGTGTGCGACGCGCTCGGCCTGAGGAACGCCCGGACCTTCGCGGTCGCCGACCACGGCTGTGCGACCGGACTGCTCGCCGTCGACGTGGCCGGGATGCTCCTGGAAGCGGACGGCGACCCCGACGCGCTCGCGCTGGTGCTGGCCGGGGACAAGACGCTCACGCCCTTCTCCCAGTGGGTCGCCGACGTGTCGATCATGAGCGAGGCCACCGCGGCCGTTCTGGTCGGCCCCGGCGGGGACCGCGACCGGATGCTCGGCTACGCCGCCCGCATCCACGGCCGCGACGACGGCCTGATCGACCTGGTGGGGGACCTCGCCAAGGAGGCCGTACGCATCTACCAGGGCGCCCTGGAGGAGGTCGTGCTCGCGGCGACGGAGGAGGCCGGGATCAGCGTCGCGGACCTCGCCCTCGTCCTGCCCCACAACGTCAACCGGGTCTCCTGGACGGTCGCGGCCAAGAACCTCGGCATCAGCACCGACACGATCCATCTCGACAACATCGCGCTCTCGGGGCACGCCTTCTGCGCCGACCCCTTCATCAACTACCGGTCGGTACGTGATCTGGGGCTGCTCAAGCCGGGCAACCACTACCTGATGACCGCGGCGGGCCTCGGCCAGGCGTTCGCCGCGATGGTCCTCCAGCACTAAGGGTCCGGCGGACACGCCCAAGGCCGACGCCACAGCAGAACGGGACGTGGGAGAGAAGACATGGACGAATTCAGTGCCGGTTTCACCGGCCGGCTCAAGCGCGCCGTGACCGGCTCGCCCGATACGCCGCTGGTGTTCCTGGGCAATTTCGAGGTCGAGGAGGTGTGGGCGCAGGGCGAGCACACCCTGCCCCGCTTCTCCGGGGCCTCGGGCAATGCCGTGGTCAACCGCATGGACGAGTTCGCGCTGCTGCTCGCGGGCGAAGGCGACCACGTGGTGCTCAAGACCGCGCCGGACGAGGCGTACCTCGCCTACCTCGCCGAGCTCGGTCTCGGCCTGCCCGCGGTCCATGCCGTCGCCCGGCAGGACTCCCAGCGCAACGTCACCGAGGACGTACTGCACGACCCCGCGCTGCTCGCCACCCTCACCGAGCTGGCCGGGCAGGGGGCACACCTCACGGCACACGGCATCTCCGTCGTGGAGGAGGAGCTCTCGCGGCGTACCGGTATGCCTCTGGCAGCGCCCGGAGCCGGTCTCTGCAAGGCCGTCAACAGCAAGATCTACAGCCGCCGGGCCGCGGACGAGCTGGGGTTGCGCCAGCCCGCGGGATGGACCTGCGAGACGGTCGACGAGCTGGGCGAAGCACTCGGCCGGGCCCGGGAACTGCTCGCCGAGGGGCGCAGGACCGTCGTCAAGGAGGCCTTCGGCGTCTCGGGCAAGGGCATCGTCGTCCTGGAGAACGAACGCCGGATGGACCGTGTGCTGCGCATGGTCACCCAGCGTGTGGAGCGATCCGGACAGCCGCGCATCGCCTTCGTCGTGGAGGAGTGGGTTCCCAACCAGGGTGATCTGAACTACCAGTTCACCGTCGGACGCGACCAGTCGGTGCACTTCGACTTCGTCAAGCGCGCGGTCACCGAGGGCGGCGTGCACAAGGGCCACCGCATCCCGGCCCAGCTCTCCGAGAGCCGCCTCGCCGCGCTCCGCGAGGCCGCCGCGCTGCTGGGCAAGCGACTGGCCGCCGACGGATACATCGGGGTGGTCGGCGTCGACGCGCTTCTCGACGACGCCGACGGGGTGTTCCCGGTCATCGAGATCAATGCCCGCAACAACATGTCGACCTACCAAGTGCGCCTCCAGGAAAGACTGGTGGGTCCGGGGAGGGCCGGGCTGGCCCGCCACTACCCGCTGCGCCTGAACGGCCCGATCGGCTTCGAGGAGATGCGCCGCGTCCTCGGCCCGCTGCTCCTCACCGAGGCGGGCGGCTCGGGCCTGGTGATCAACAACTACGCGACCGTCAACGCGGGCGGTCAGGAGCGTCCCGGCGAGCCGTTCGACGGCCGCCTCTACGGAATCGTGGTGGCCGACTCGGCCACCGAGCTGACCGCCCTCGACGAGGGCGTCACCGCCCGGCTCGTGGCTGAAGGAGTGAGTCGTGCCCACTGAGTACACCGTGCAGGGAATCGGGATATCGGAGCTCGCGGAGCAGTACGGAACGCCGCTCTACGTCTACGACGGCGACGGCCTGCGCGAGCGGATCGTCTCGATCCGCGAGCGGCTGCATCCGAAGCTTGAGATCTTCTTCTCGCTGAAGGCCAACCCGAACATCGCCATCTGCGCGCTGCTGCACGCGCACGGCGCCCGCGCCGAGATCTCCTCCCTGACCGAGCTGGCCACCGCCCGCAGGGCAGGCGTCGAGCCGGCCGACATCATCTTCCTGGGACCCGGCAAGAGCCGCGCCGAGCTGGCCGCCTGCTTGGACGAGGGCGTCTACACGATCATCTGCGAGTCGTTCGGCGAACTGGAGCTCATCGACCAGCTGGCCCGCGAGCGCTCCGTCACCGCGCGCGTCGCGCTGCGGGTCAATCCGGAGTTCGCGGTCAAGGGCTCCGGGCTCACCATGGGGGGCAAGCCGCGCCAGTTCGGCATCGACGAGGCCCAGCTCGTCGACGGTCCCGGTGCGGTGGCCGGGCTCACCAACGTCCGGCTGATGGGTGTCC
This sequence comes from Streptomyces durocortorensis, assembly GCF_031760065.1. Lineage (NCBI taxonomy): Bacteria > Bacillati > Actinomycetota > Actinomycetes > Kitasatosporales > Streptomycetaceae > Streptomyces > Streptomyces sp. C11-1. The sequence goes on along the minus strand of NZ_CP134500.1, from coordinate 3,367,216 downwards.
AGGTCTACATGGGCACCCGCATCCTCAGCGAGGACGCCGTCGCGGAGAACACCGAGCGCATCCTCGCCCTCGCCGAACGCCTTTCCGCGGCACTGGACTTCCCGCTGGAGATGGTCGACATCGGCGGCGGTCTCGGCGTCGCGTACTTCGACAACGAGAAGGACCTGGACTTCGAGGTCCTGGCCGCGCAGCTCAATCCGCTCCTCGAAGCGTTCGTCTCCCGGCACCCCGAGACCCGCCTGGTGATGGAGCTCGGCCGCTATCTGACGGCACCCTTCGGCACGTACGTCACACGCGTGCGCTATGTGAAGACGTCCATGGGGGAGAACTTCGCGGTCGCCGACGGCGGCACCAACCACCACATGGCGGCGGTCGGCATCGGCTCCTTCGTCAAGCGCAACTTCCCCATGCGGGTGCTCAACCGGGCCGAGGAGCCCGCGACCGGCGTCTGGAACATCACCGGACCGCTGTGCACCCCGAACGACACCCTCGGCAAGAAGGTCCAGCTGCCGGAGGTGCGGCCGGGCGACCTGATCGGCGTGGGCTGCTCGGGCGCGTACGGACCGAGTGCGTCCCCGGTCAACTTCCTCAGCCATGGCCACCCGGCCGAGGTGCTGGTCCTCGACGGCCGCTCGCACGCGGTCCGCGACCGCGACCGCCCCGACGACCTGTTGCGCAACCAGCACCTCCCGGAGACCGAGGCGCTGTCCCGGGCCGGTCGCTGAACCCCGCCCCCCTTCCCGGACCCCGCTCCCTTCCTCTCAACGCCACCACCGAAAGGACCGTCACGTCATGTCCGAAACCGCTGTTCCCCTTGAGAACGCCGTCGACCGCGACAAGGCCGTGGAAGCGATCGGCTCGGCCCTCCGCGAGGTCCTCGGCCGGGAGATCCCCGGCCTTCACGAGGACCTCCGGCTGTTCGACCAGGTCGGCCTCGACTCCAGCGGGGTCTTCGAACTCCTGATGGGCCTGGAGGAGAGGCTCGGCATCGAGCTGGACACCGACCAGCTGGAGATGAGCCACTTCGAGTCGGTGCGTACGCTGGCCGACTTCCTGCTCGCCGAGACGGGCGCCTAGCCATGTACCGAACCGTGGCGCCTCCTGTGGCGGCGCGCGGCGTGCCGGCGCCGCCGCTGCGGCTCGAACGGGTCGTCCACCGGGCCTTCCCGGCCGGCCGCAACCGGATCGACGACGCCTTCTCCGAGCGGCACTTCACCGATCTGACCACGCAGTACGGCGTCGAGTACCGCCCGGGCCTGGTACCGGGCGGCACGGGCAACACCTTCGCCGCGATGTCCCGCGAGCTGGTCGAGTCCCTGGACCTCGACGGCGACCCGGTCGGAGTGGCGATCGTCGCGCACTGCACACCGGACCTCGACTGCCGGTATGCGGCGGCCACCTATCTGTCCGAGGCGTGGCCGCACAGCCCGCTGGCGTTCGGGGTGTCGGAGCAGGGCAGCTGCACACCGTTCGTCGCACTGCGGCTCGCCACCGAGTTCGCCCGCAGGCATGCCCTCGGCCGTGCCCTGGTCCTCGTACTGGACCAGGCCGCGCTGCCCTACGACACCGGCCTCGTCGGCGATCAGGCCCTTCGGGGTGACGCGGGAGTGGCGCTGCTGCTGTCGACGGGCGACGGGCCGGGCGAGGGCCGTGGGGTGCGGCCGGACCTGCGGCACACGCCGGGTGTGTCCACGGAGGACGTCCGGGCGCTGCTCGCCGAGCAGCTGAGCCCGTACGGCCGCGACATCACGGTCGTCGCGGGCTCCGGCATCGACCCGGGCCGCGACCTGCCGGACGGCCTCGCCGAGGTCAGGGGGGCCGCCAAGGGATTCCCCTGCTCCGCGCTCTGGGCCGAGCTGGCCGGGCCCGCGGGCCCCCGGCCGCTGGTGCTGGTCGAGCACGACCCGACGACCGGGGACCTCGGGGTCTGCGTGGCCGGTGATGCGCCATGACGCTCGCTCTGCACCGCCTCGCCCGCGACCAGGGGCTGGCGCCCGCCCTGACCGGACTGTGCGAGTCCCTGCTGCCGGGCATGCTGCCGTGCGGTCCGCACGGGCACGGCGTGGTCACTCCCGAGACGCTGCTCAAGGCCGGCCGGGCCTGGTACAACGGCCGGTTGTCGGAGCTGGCGCCCGGCGGACCGGAGATCCTGGCGACCGAGTCGCTGCCGGGCGGCGAGGTGGTGATGGTGCGGCACGAGGTGCCCGGCTCCGCGGAGTTCGGCCCGGGGGACCGCGGCATCGGCTGGGCGCGGGGCCTCGTGTGGCTGCGGCTGGGCCTGTCCGAGGGCCTGCGCGAGGCCGTGGTGGCCCATCTCGGTGACCGTACCTCGGGCGATGTCCCGCTGTTGCAGATGCAGCTGGTCAAGTCGGCGGTCGCCGACGCGCTCATCGACCAACTGGAGATCCGTGCCGTCCTGGAGGACACGGGGCCCGGCGGGCTGCCTCAGGCGGGGCTTGAGGACCTGCAGAGGCGGCTGACGGCCGTTGACCGCGCCCAGGTGAAGCTGCTGGGCGCGAGCGGATATCTGTCGACCGGCCCCGGACAGGTCGCCTATGTCTCGGAGCTGCTGGCCGAGGCGTACGCGGCGCCGGGCAGGAAGGAGGAGTCGTCGGCCCCGCGGGCCGGCGCGACCGGAGGCAGATGCTGGTAGGCACCGGCACGGGTTCAGGGCCGGGGTGCGGACGACGCACTCCGGCCCTTCTCTTTGCCCGTCTGCCGGAGCGGTGCCTTCCGGACACATTTCAAGACAGCCCATCCGACAGTTGACGGTCCAGACAACCACCTGTCAGCCTGAACTTACATACGAAAGCGTAACTAGCTTCGAGTGGTCCAGCAGGTCCCGAGCCCGTGATCCCAGAACTGGGGGAGTCGTGATGGAACAGCGGTTTACCGTCCGGATGGCCATGTGGAGCGCCCGTAATCCCTGGCGTGCCATGGCCGGCTGGCTGGTCTTCGTAGTGGCGTGCCTGGTTCTGGGCTCGCTTGCAGGCACCCGATCGGCCGACAGCGTGGACTACCGCGCGGGCGAGGCCGGCCGCGCCGAAGCGATCGCGGACGACGCCGGAATCCTCGACCCGCTGAAGGAGAGCGTGGTCATCACCCCGCGTTCCGGCGCCGAACTGGACGCCGAAGCGGCCGACGCGGCCGCCAAGGACGTCGCGGCCCGTATGAAGGGCGCGCCCTCGGTATCCGAGGTGGGCGACCCGGAGCGGGCGCCGGGCGGACAGGCCGTCCTGGTCCCGCTCACCATGAAGGGCGAGGATGCGGAGATCTCCGACGACATCCCCGCCCTCCTGGAGCGCACCGCGGCCGTCCAGAAGGCCCACCCCGGCCTGGAGATCGCCCAGACCGGCCACTTCTCCATGGGCATGGGCGTCTCCGAGTCGATGGGCGAGGACCTCGCCACCGCCGAGCGGATCACCCTTCCCCTCACCCTCGTCATTCTGATGGTCGTCTTCGGGGCCGTCGTCGCGGCCGGCGTGCCCGTGCTGATCGCCCTGTCCGCGGTAGGCGCCGCGATGGGCCTCTCCCAGCTCTTCTCCCACCTCTTCCCGAGCGTCGGCGCCAACAACAGCCTGATCCTGCTGATGGGCATGGCGGTCGGCGTCGACTACTCCCTGCTCTTCATCAAGCGGGTCCGGGAGGAGCGGGCCCGCAGCGGCGGCCGCCTCGACCAGGAGGGCGCGGTCAGGGTCGCCGCCACGACCGCCGGACACACCGTCATGGTCGCCGGTTTCGCGGTCATGGTCTCCCTCGCCGCCCTGTTCGTCGTCGGCGACGTGGTCTTCTCCTCGCTGGCCATCAGCTCCATCACCGTCGTGGCCATCGTCATGACCGCCTCGCTCACCGTGCTCCCCGCCCTCCTGGTCAAGCTGGGCCGGGCCATCGACCGCCCCAAGCTGCCGTTCCTCGGCCGGATCGCCGACCGCTCCGCCGGCTCCCCGGAGACCGGACGGATGTGGCCGCGGCTGCTGGGCCCCGCGATGCGCCGCCCGGCGGCCTCACTGGTCATCGGCCTCCTCGTGATCGCCGGGCTCTCGCTGCCCGCCCTGGGCATGCAGCTCTCGTCCACCGAGGTCAGCACCCTGCCGAAGGTCACCGCGGTCAAGGCCCGCGACCGCCTCGTGGAGCAGTTCCCGTCCCAGGGGGCCTCCTACCTGGTTGCCGTCAAAACGGACCAGGCGCACCGCGCCGAGCTGCCGAAGGCCATGGACGCACTCGTCGACGCGGCGCACGGGCAGCCGCTGCTGCGCTCGCAGGAGCCGGCCGAGACCGAGGTCTCCGCGGACGGACGCACCGGCACCGTACTGCTCCACACCCCGTACGCCCTCGACTCGGACGAGGCCCAGCAGACGCTGGAGCTCCTCCGTGAGGAGCTCGTCCCGGCCACCGTCGGCGCCATCGACACGGCCGAGACCGGAGTGTCCGGCGATGTCGCCCGCAACGCGGATGTGCTGGAACGTCAGATGGACGCGCTACCCCTGGTGATCGGCGCGGTTCTCGTACTCAGCCTCGTGGTGATGCTCGTCGCCTTCCGCTCGGTGCCGATCGCCATCGTCTCCACCCTGCTGAGCGTGATCTCCGCGGCCGGAGCCCTGGGCCTGCTGGTGCTGGTCTTCCAGTCCGACCGGGTGCAGGACATGCTCGGCTACGACGCCGACGGCTTCATCGTCTCGCGCGTCCCGCTCTTCCTCTTCGTCATCCTCTTCGGGCTCTCCACCGACTACAACGTGTTCATGGTCAGCCGCATCAAGGAGGCCATGCAGAAGGGCCGTTCGACCTCCGACGCGCTCCTGGAGGGCATCGCCAAGTCGGCCGGGGTGGTCACCGGCGGGGCCCTGGTCATGGTCTCGGTCTTCGCGAGCTTCATGTTCACCAACCTGCTGGAGATGAAGCAGCTCGGCTTCGGGCTCTGCGCGGCCGTCCTGATCGACGTCGTACTGGTACGGATCGTGATCCTGCCGGCCATGCTGAAGCTGCTCGCCCCGGTGCTCTGGTGGCCGGACCGCCGGGTCGCCGCACGGGTCGCCGACGCCCCGGTCGGTGAGCCCGTGTCCGCACCGCAGCAGGTTCGCTGACACCGCCGCACGGCGGCACAAGAGCGCTCCCCCCACTACGACAGGGCCCCGACCTGCGCACACCGCGCGGGCCGGGGCCCTGTCGTTGTCCGGTCCACCGCCGGTGCGGGCCGCGCCCGAGTGGCGGTCAAGTCAGCCGTGCATCAATGGGCTGAGCCGCTTCGTTGACATGGACGGGGCCTGTACGGGGGAGAGGCTGTGGAAGTTCAGATGCTCGGAACACTGACGCTCATCCAGGGGCAGGAGCAGCACCACGTCGTGTCCAAGCGCGTGCGTACCGTGCTGGCACTGCTCTCGCTGCCCTCCGGCACACCCGTCCTGTTCGAGCAGCTCATGGAGGAGCTCTGGGGCGAGAGGGAGCTGGAGAACATGCGCAACGCGCTCCAGGCGAACGCCGTCAGGCTGCGCAAGATCCTGGCCCAGCTGACCGGTCGGCGCGGCGACGAACTGCTGCGCACCGTCAGCGGCGGCTATCTGCTCGACCTGCCGCCGGACGCCGTCGACGCCCACCGGTTCCTGTCACTGGCAGCCCGCGGCTCGGCGCGGGTGGAGAGCGACCCCGCCGAGGCGGTACGGCTGCTGGAGGCGGCCCTCAACCTGTGGCACGGACCGGCCCTCTTCGGAATGTACGAAGGGCCGCGGCTCCAACTGGAGGCGGCCCATCTGGAGGAGCAGCGGCTGTGCGCCCGGGAGGACCTGGTCGCCGCGAAGCTCGGCATGGGGGAGGAGCGCGGTGTCATCGCCGAGTTGCGCCAGCTGATCGCCCAGCACCCCGGTCGCGAACGGTTCAGCGAGCAGCTGATGCTCGCTCTCTACCGCAACGGCAGACAGACCGAGGCCCTCGACGTCTTCCACCACACACGTGAGTGGCTCGTCAAGGAGCTCGGTCTGGATCCCGGCCGCAACCTCTACCGGCTCTACCAGTCGATCCTCACTCAGGAAGCGGTGCTCGGCTGAGCCGCACCGGAGTCCAGGAGGCCGGGCGCCGCCGGAAACGGCGCGTCCCGGTCGAACCTGCCCGACAGGTAGCCCTGGAAGAGGTTGAGCCGCTGCATATGGCCGGTGCCCTCCAGGAACTCCATCGCGCGGGCGTCACGCGTGAGCTTGTCGAGGAGCGGGTGGTCGAGCCGGGCGCCGGGACCGAAGAAGGAGCAGGCCAGCAGCGTCGCGTCCTCGGCGAGCTGGGCGGCCCGCACCTTCGCGGCCGAGGCCAGGTGCCCGTTGGTGGAGTTGAGGTCCACCGCGGCGGCCGCGCGGTGCACCAGCTTGCGGGTCGCGACGATGCGGCGGCCCAGCTCGTCGAGCCGGTCCCGGTCGAAGCGGCCGATCGCGCGCCGGTTGGCCAGCACATAGGTGTACGCCGCCCGCGCGATGCCCAGGGCGATGGCGGCCACCCCGGGGCGCAGCCGGTTGAAGGTCTGCATGAACGCCCAGTTGCCGCGCCGGCTCGGGGACAGGTGGCGGCCGAGCACCCGGTCCTCCGCGATCTCCACCCCGTCGAGCTCGATCGAGCTGATCAGGGCGCCCCGCAGCCCGATCATGGGCAGCGCCTCGGCGTGGAAACCGGGGGCCGAGCCCTCCGTCAGCACGGCGGTCACGCCCAGCGGGCCCGGCCGGGTCCGCGCGAAGACCACGCCGATCTGGGCCCGGGCCGCGTTGCCCACGTACCGCTTGGTGCCGTTCAGCACGAACCCGCCGTCCTTCGGGGTCAGCGAGGTCGTCAAGGAGCCGGCGTCCGAGCCGTGGTCGGGCTCGGTCAGCGCGAAGCACGTCCACAGCGGCTCGGCGGTCATCCGCCCGTAGAACCACTCCTTCTGCCGGCGGTCGCCGAGCAGGTCGACCAGCACACCGGCGAGCAGCGGACCCGGCGACGCGACCAGCATGCCCGCGTCCGCGTACGCCAGCTCCTCCATGATCACCGCGCGTTCCAGGGCCTTGTCGCCGAAGAAGCGGTGCCCGCCGATGGGCTCGGGATCGTTGCCGTACTCGGCGGGGATGCCCATCGTCGCCAGGTACCGGGCGGCGGGCAGATCGAAGTACCGGCGGATCGCCTCGGGGTCGGAGTCCAACTCCAGCGCGTGCTCGCGGAAGTCGTGCCCCCACTCCTGGAACTTCCCGCGCAGCAGGCCAAGACGCTCATCCGAATCGATCATCTGCCCGCTCCCCGTGAGTCGTCGCCGCTGTGTGTGGTCATCCGCAGCCGCCCGCATGGCCGTCGTCCGTCGCGCGCTTACCGGCTCCGACCGCGCCGGCCACCGGCTCGGGCAGCCCGCGCGCGGGCGCGGTCCGCGCCCGCAGGTGAGCGGCGAAGCCGGGCAGCCGGTCCAGTCCCCAGAACCGGCTGAACCCGTGGACGAAGAAGGGCACGCCGAACACCCCGTCCCGGTCGATGTCCAGGAGCAGCCGCACCCCCTCGGCCCGTAGCCGCGGGTCGTCGCTCGCCCCCGCGAACTCCGCCGGGTCGAGGCCGAGTCCGGCCCCGATCCCGGCGATCACCGACCGGTCGCAGATATTGCGTCCCTCTTCCCAGCGCGCCCGGTACGCGGCAGCGATGAACTCCGGCCCCTGTCCCCCGCGCAGCGCCACCAGGTAGGCCAGATGCGGGATCTCCCACACCGGGTCCTTGTCCACCGGCCACACCAGGTCGACGCCCCGCTCCTTGGCGATGCGCCCGACGTCCTGGAGGACGTACAGATGCTTCGCACGCGACATGGCGGCGTACGGGAAGGAGCCGCCCCGCTCGGTGAGCATCCGTTCGCTCTCCCGGTCCGGTTCGAAGAACGGCCGCCATTCCACGGCGGCCGCCACGTCCGGGTACTGATCGAGGAGTTCCCGGTAGGCGAGCCAGGAGTACGGGCTGCGCAGGGAGAAGTAGAACCGCGGGATCTTCTCGGCGGCCATCAGAGCACCAGTCCGCCGTCGACGCCGAACACCTGGCCCGTGATGTACGAGGCCCGGTCCGACACGAGGAAGGAGACGGTGTCGGCGACCTCCTCGGGCCGGCCGAACCGGCCCAGCGGGATGCGGTCGGCCATCCTGGCGCCGACGTCCTCGGAGAGCTGCGACGTCATGTCGGTGTCGATGAAGCCGGGCGCCACCGAGTTGACCCGGATGCCGCGCGGGCCGACCTCCTTGGCCAGCGCCTTGGAGAAGCCGATGATTCCGGCCTTGGAGGCCGAGTAGTTCGTCTGGGTGGCGTTGCCGTGGACCCCGGCCACCGAGGACAGCGTGACCAGAGTGCCGGCCCGTCGCTTCATCATCGCGAACACGGCCGCGCGGCAGACGTTGTACGTACCGTCCAGATTGACCCGCAGCACGTCCTGCCAGGCGTCCTCGGTGAGCATGATCAGCGGATTGTCCCGGACGATGCCGGCCGAGGAGACGACGGCGTGGACCGGCCCGAGCTCCTTCTCGGTCGCCCGTACGAACGCCTGGACCTCGGCCTGGCTCGACACGTCGACCTGCTGGGCCAGTACCGCGGCTCCCGCGGCGCCGGCCTCCTTGACGACCTGGTCGGCCGCCTCGCGGTTGGACTGGTAGCAGAACGCGACGTCGTAGCCGTCGGCGGCGAGCCGGGTCACCACGCTGCGTCCGATGCCCCGGGAGCCTCCCGTGACCAGTGCGACTCTGCGGTTCTCCGCGGACATCATGACCTCTTGTCCGTTGTCGTCGGCGATGACAGCCGCGGGGCGGCCGTGGGCTCCGGCTGCGGGGTCAGGGCCTCCGTGCCGCGCAACGCCAGCACGAGCTGTCCGACCTCCAGCACCTGCCTGCCCGCCACCGAGCTGCCACCAGTGATGATCAAGGTGTCGCCGAGGTCGCGGACCACCCGGACCTCGTGGTCGACGACCTGTCCCGGATAGACCGGGCCGAACGTCCGGGCGTTCTTCACCCCGGCCAGCAGCGCGACCTTTCCTTCCAGCACATCCGGATTGGGCTCCTCCCAGCAGGCGAGAAGTACCGCCGACTGGGCCCAGGACTCCAGGAGGCGGCCGACCGGGTACACGTACTCCAGCTCGGACGCCTTGTTGCTGAGCGTGCGGTAGCCCGGGTCGGTGACGCTGACCGCCTTCTGCGTGCGCACGCCCACCCCCGGCTCGATCCCGGAGATCCGGTCGATCAGCAGTGCGGGGTGGCGATGCGGAAGAACGCAGGTGATCTGAGCGACGCCGCTCACGAAGTCTCCTTGGGATAGTGGATCCGGATCTCCGCCGCGGGCCGGTCGTCGGCGGACACCGCCGCCGTGCTGCGGATACCGGTCTCGTCCCGGTCGATCCGGGCCTCGATGTCGATGCGCTCGCCCGGCCGGACCGGGCTCAGGAAGCGGGCCTTCTCCAGTACGACGGGCTGCTCGGGAGGCTGTGCCGTGGAGCCTGCGACCAGGTCGTGCACGTACTGCACCAGGCTGAAGCCCGGCACCAGGGGGAAGCCCGGATAGTGGCCGGCGAGTGCCGGGTCGAGGGGATCGACGACGACGCTCCCGCGCACGACCGCCGCCTGGGGTTCCTGCGCTGCCGCGGTGGGCGCGGGATACACGTCCACATCGGCGAGGACCAGAGCTGATTCAAGCATCATGAACTCTCCTGGGGAGAAGGGGCGGCTACGAGCGGCCTGCTTTCGGGCGGGGCGGGGAGCGGGACGAGGGGATCAGCCGGCCAGCAGCGCGCAGCCCACCGTGCCGTCCCGGTCGATACCGGTCACCAGGGCCAACCGCCCCGGAGGCAGGTGCCCCTCGGCGGCCGCGGCGAGCACGGCCGTCAGCTGGAACGCGGACGAAGCGGCGGAGGTGTCGCCGAGGAGGGGGCGGCACCGGACCCACCTGGGCGCCGCGCCGGGCGGCAGCGCACCGAGCACGGCGGACTCCTCGCCCTCGGTGCCCAGCGGAGCCACGATCGACACGTCCGCACCGCTCACCCCGGCCTCGGCCAGTGCGTCGCGCACGCACCGCTCCAGTGCCCCGGCGGCGTCCCGCGGCTGGTGGTACGCCCGGAAGCGGGTGCCGAGCAGCCGGGCCGACGGCGTACGCCCAGCGGTACGCGCTTCGTCGGCGGGCTCCAGCAGCCAGGCCGCGCCGCCCTCACCGAGTGGCGGCTTCGGGCCGCCGGAAGCCGCATGCCACTCCAGCCAGGCCCGCTGCACCGAGTACTCCTCGGCCGCGCCGCACAGTACGCGGTCGCAGTGCCCGCCCCGGTACAGCCGGGCGGCGTACCCCAGAGCGAGCAGTCCGGTCAGCCAGCCGCCCGCGATCGTGGTGTTCGGGCCCTTGATGCCGTGCCAGATGGCGCTCTGGCCGGTCGCCCGGTTCATCACCGTGTCGGGGAACCGGGCCGGGTCCACGAGGTAGGGCCGCGACCCGGTCAGCGAATCCCGGGTGAAGTCCATGATGCTCTGTACGCTGCCCGATCCGGTGCCGAAGACCAGGCCGACCCGCTCGGGCCGGTCGAGCAGCCGGGGCCCGCAGTTCTCCACCAGCTGGCCCACGGTGGACACGGCGAGCGCCGTGACCCGGTCCATGGTCCTGGTGCCCTTCTTCCCCAGCGCCCCGGCGGCACTGAAGCCGGGCACCAGGGCTCCCTGTTCGTACGGCCCCGGGTACGTGTCGAGGTCGAGGGCGCCCACGGCGCTCCCGGCATCCCGTATCCCTTCCGTGTAGGCCCGGGTGCCCACCCCGAAGGGGGAGACCGCGGACCAGGCGGACAGGACGAGCTCACCGGTGGCGCGCGGCGCGTCGAGGGGTGTGGCCGTCTCCAGCGTGCCGACGGCACTCACGCCGTGGCTCCCCGGCCGGCGGCCGTGCCCGTACCCGCCTTGCCGTTCAGCGCGTCGGTGAGCCGGTCGTCGAAGTTCACCAGGCTCCAGTCGCGACGGTTCTCGATGACGGCCCAGCCGTGGGTGATCCGGCCGGTCGCGGTCGGCACCAGCACACCGTCGCGCAGTACGTAGCAGTCCATGCGTGCGGTGTAGGTGTAGCGCTTGAAGACGTTCTCGACGGTGTAGACCGTGTAGAGCGTCTCCTCCATCCGGGCCTCGTCGAGGATGGTGATCCTGGAGTGGGGCACCACCGGGATCCAGTCCTGCTCGTCGAGCAGGGTCTTGATGGAGACGCCCCGGTCCTCCAGGAACAGGTCGACGACCTCCTCCATCTGCCGCAGGTAGCCGGACATCTGGACGCGCTCGGTGAAGTGGCAGTAGAAGTACGGCATCCGCCAGGCCCAGCCGAAGGAGTTCGTGCCCGCGGTCAGCTGGTCCAGCGGGTCCGCGCCGGGCTCCAGTACGACCGGCTCCGCACCGGCGCCGAGGCGGTCCACGACGAACTCCGCGAGCTCCGCGGGCGGCTCCTCCACCGAGTGGCCGCGCGGGTCCAGGCGCAGCTGCACGGCCACCTTGGAAGCGACCGCCTTGACCGGCTGGCCCTCGCGCTCGACGGTGAACTCCACCAGGAAGCGCTTGCCGTCGCCCTTGTCGGGACCCGGGCGCACGGTTGCCGTGGCCAGGTCGTCGATGTGGAACGCGGTGAGGATCTTGGTGTCGATGTCGGTGATGTCGACACCGAGGCCGAAGCGCTCGTACAGCTTCCCGGCCGGGAGGCCGTGCTGCCTCAGGTGGTCGTAGACAGCCTCTTCCACCATGTAGTTGACATGCTTGAAGCCGATCCAGGTGCAGATGTTCGACCCCTCGTAGCGGGGGCGGATCTCGACCTGCGTGGCGCCGTCCTTGGCGAGGTTGCTGTTGCTCATGACATCTCCAGTCGAGGGGATGGGGATACGGCGGCGGCGAGGAAGTCGCAGACCAGCCGGGTGACGTGCGCGGGCCGTTCCACCATCGGGAAGTGGCGGCATCCGTCGAGGAGTTCGAACCGGGCGTACGGAACGCCCGAGGCGAGCGCGCGGCCGTCCTCGGGACGGGCCGCGATGTCCTTCGCCCCCGACAGCACGAGCAGCGGGGAGCGCACGGCGTCGAGATCGAGGAAGGGAGAGCGCAGATAGGTCTCGAAGAACCGCATCCAGCCGTACGGCCCTATCTGGTCGCGCAGCCGCAGCGCCATCCAGTCGCGGTGCGACTTCGCGAACCTGCCCGTCTCGCCGACCTCCAGCGCCTCCTCGAAGACGCGGTGGAAGTCATTGAGGTAGTACGAGATCACCGACCAGTCGAACTCCCGGGTGCTGGCGCGGTAGAAGGGGCTCACCAGCACGGTCGGACGCGGTGCGATCCGTCCGGCCGCGACGGCTTCGGTGAGCAGATTGGCGGCGTACGAATGTGCCACGACCGCGTCGAACTCGTCGCCCACCAGATCGACGAGGATCTGTGCCGGATCGGGCAGCGAGCCCCATCCGTCGCTGTCGGACATGGCCCGCCACGGCAGGTCCGCGTCCCACAGTTCGAACGTCTCGTCGGCCCGGTCCACGAACCGGTCCCACACGGTGCTCTTGCCTCCGAGACCGTGCAGCAGCAGCACCCGCACGGGCGTGTCCGATCGGGCCGGCCTGCGTAAGCGCGGCAGGATCTCGCTCACGTCGCGTCCGCTGCGTGCCCAGTGCGGCCCGAGCGCCCCGTGCCGGCCTCGTACCGGCCGAGGATCAGCACCGCGTTGTTGCCCGCGAAGGCGAGCGCGTTGTTCTGAACGATGCGCACATCGGCGGGCCGCGCCTCGTTGGGGACCGGGTCCAGACCGCAGTCCGGGTCGGTCTCCTGATGGTTGATGGTCGGCGGGATGAATCCCTCCGTGATGGCCAGGGCACAGGCGGCCGAGGCCAGGGCGCTGGCGGCGCCCATGGTGTGGCCGAGCATCGACTTGATGGAGACGGTCGGCGGCGGCTGTGCGAACACCTGGCGGATGGCTCCCGCCTCCGTCACGTCGTTGGCCTTGGTGCCGGTGCCGTGCGCCGAGATGAAGTCGATGTCCTCGGGCTTGATCCCGGCGTTGCGGTGCGCCACCTCGATGCAGGCGGCGAGGCTGTCCTGGTCCGGGGCCACCGGATGGTGGGCGTCGCAGTTCAGCCCGTAGCCGAGCACCTCGGCGTAGATCCGGGCGCCGCGCTCCAGGGCCGAGTCCAGGCTCTCCATGAAGAGGATGCCCGCGCCCTCCCCGGTGAGGATGCCCTTGCGGTTCACGTCGAACGGCTGGCTCAGCTCGGGGGCGATCGTGCCGAGCCGGTAGAACCCGGTGAAGGTCTTGCGGCAGACGGCGTCGGCGCCTCCGGAGAGGGCCACGTCCACCTCCCCGGCCCGGATGGCGTCGAAGCCGGAGCCGATGGCGTAGTTGCCCGCGGCGCAGGCGGTCGGGATGGTGACGGCTTCCACGTCGGTGAGGCGCAGTTCGCGTACGACGCTGCTCGAAAGCAGCCCCGCCGAGGAGCGCCGAGCGACATGCGCGTCCAACTGCTCCGGCCCCACATCGAGCTGAACGCCCATCAGGTTGTCCAGGTCGCGGGATTCGCCGTCGGTGGTGCCGACCGAGACCAGGGTCCGCCGACGCTTCAGTTCCGCCGGGTCGATGCCCGAGTCGGACACGGCCATGCGCGCCGCGGCCACGGAGAACTGACTGGCCCGGCCGAGTTCCTCGGGGTCGATGTGCTCGATCCACTCGGCCGGGTCGAAGTCGTCGATCTCGCAGCCGTTGGAGTGCGCGTAGCCAGCCGTATCAAAGGAAGTGATCGGCTTTACCCCACTGCGGCCGGTCCGGAGTCCGGAAAGGAATTCCGCCGGCCCGGTGCCGATGCTGGTGACCACACCCAGCCCCGTGATGACGACCCGGCGCGGAGTCCGGTGGTTGTTGTCCATCACTGCCTCCCCTCTGTCAACTCTGCCGACATGCCTGTCGGCATCCGGCTTCCGCGGACTACTTGGCCAGGCCCTCTTCGACCACGGCGACCACACCGTCGAGGTTGACCATGCGGGTCAGCTCGGCCTGGTCGATCTCGATGTCGAAGGTGCGCTCCAGCGAGGAGAGGATCTCGATGGCACCCAGCGAGTCGGCGCCGTGGTTCTCCTTGAAAAGGCTGGTGTCCGTCACATCCGCGGCCTCGATTTCGAGGATGTCGCAGACGATCTCCTTGATCTGTGCGCGCTGGTCGGTGCCGATGGTGACGGTGCTGGACATGGTTCCTCCAAGTGGTGTGTGTCGCTGGACGTAAACGATTCTTCTCGGTGTCCCTGACGCGGAACTGACCGGAGGCTGACACCCCGTACCCGAGCCCTGGATGCGGCGGACCGGCCGGGCCCGGCCGGTCAGACGCCGCGTTGCTGCCCCAGCCGCCGCCCCTGCTCCAGCAGCTGGTCCCCGGCGAGCACGGCACGGTTGAGCCGCTGGAGCCGGGGAGAGGGCTCGATGCCCAAGGTCTCGTTCAGCCGGGTCCGCAGTGTGCTGAAGGCCGACAGCGCCTCGGACGGCCGCCCGGCCCGGTAGAGCGCGATCACACGCAGCGCGTGCAGCCCCTCGTGCAGTCCGTGACGTGCCGTCAGAACGGTGAGCTCCGGCAGCAGTTCGGTGTGCCGCCCCATGCTCAGCTCGACGTCGATGCGCCGCTCCAGGATGCCGAGCCTGCTCTCCTCCAGCCGTACCCGCTCCATTTCCAGGAACGTCCCGGCCCGGACGTCGGCGAGCGCGGGCCCCTGCCAGAGATCGAGCGCCCGGCGGAACGCCGCCACCGCCCGCTCGTCGTCACCCGCGTCGAACGCCGCCTGCCCCCGGGCCGCGATCCGGTCGTACTCCTGGGCATCGACCGTCCCCGGCAGCATCCTGAGCTGGTACCCGCCGTGCTGGTACACGAGGATCTCCTTGGCGACGATGCCGCTGCGGTCCCCGAGCGAGGAGCTGATGAGTCTGCGCAGCTGGAGGATGTACGTCTGGAGCGTGGTGGACGCGCTGCGCGGCGGATCGTCCTCCCATATCTCCTCCATGAGCATCGACACCGGCACACCCCGGTTGGCGTGCAGGGCGAGGAGGGCCAGCAACTGCCGCTGCTTGGCCGCGGTGGGCAGGATCCGAGCCCCTGCCGATTCGGCGTCGAGCGGTCCCAGCAGGCTGATTTCCATGGTGTCTCCAGACCGGAAGCTGACGGTGGACCCGATGTCCAGACCGTTTCACTCCGCCCGCCCGGGGGAACAGTGCCGCTCTCCTCGATGGCCCATGACCCGCTCACGACCTGGATCATGAAGAGTTCACCGTCACCCGCCGGAAGCCGCGCAGGGCCCGGTGCATGGCCTGAGCGGCGAAGAGGGGCGTCTGGGAGCCCCACTCGCTCTGCGTGATCAGCGCACCGGCCTTGTTGTCGATCCTGGTCTGCGGCTCACTGCCCTGCTCCCAGAAGGCGCAGGGCCTGATGGCGGCGGCGAAGTCGCCGTACAGCGGATACCGGGCCTTGTCGCGGATCGCCTCGCGGCGGTACTCCTCGGGGTCGTGCGACCAGGTGCGGGTGTCAGCGCACATGAAGGACCAGGCGATCGAGGCGTAGTTGTCGTCGGACTCCTGGACCTGACCGGCCGTGCCGGAAGGACCCGGGTTCCTGCCTTCGGCCGCCTCTTTCAGTCCGGCGATCCGTTCGGCGGCCTTCTGGACGTGGAAGAACCTGCCGTTGTCGGCACGGATGCCGTCGCCGGTGAGGGATCGTCCCTCAAAAGGGACGAGCTTGCGGTTCGCCCGCACGATCAGGTCCCAGTAGGACTTGCGGACCTCGGCCGGAGTGCCGCCCAGCCCGTAGGCCGTGTGCCGGCGGGCGGTCCATGCGGTCCACCGCGTGAAAGCCTGCTCGGCCGCCTTCGCCATGTCCTGGAACATTCCCCGGTAGACCCAGGTGGGGTCGGTCGCGCTGTCCAGCACGATCCGGTCGGCCCGCTGGGGGAACAACTGCATGTAGACAGCGCCGAGGTAGGGCCCTTCGCGCCGCAGCGTTTCCAAGGGAGCTTCTGCTGCGTGTACCGCCGCAGAGGGTCCTTGGCGGGGGAGGCGTCGAATGCCGTGGACGCGGTGAAGGCCGTCGAGGGTGCCAGCGCCGAAAGCACGACCGCCGCGAGGCCGGCGGCGAGTAGGGGGGGGCCTTACGGTTTGCTCTGCTTCGCACGGTGATGTTCGTCCTTGCCGAGGAGAGCGGGCAGCCGACCGGTGAGGGAAGGGGAAGGCCGTTCAGTCTGCGTTCAGCTGCGCGCGGACGCACTGCGTGTACTGCTGGAAGCTGTCGGGCTGGTAGCACTCCTGCGTCTTGTTCGCGTACCAGACCATGAAGACGGCGACCAGCCCGGACACCACGATCGCGAGGGACGACGTCACCACGGCGGCGACGGCCCTGCGCCGGCCCGCACCGGTCTGCTTGGCCGCTATCAGCGCGGCGATGCCCAGGATCAGGCCGATCACCGAGAGCAGCCCGCCGATGAAGACGACCGAGGTGCACAGGCTGATGACGCCCAGCGTCAGGGCGGCCGTGGCCAGGCTGTTCCTCGGTGCCGTCAGGCCCGGCGCCATTCCGTTCGGTGCCATGCGGTTCGGTGCCATGCGGTTCGGCGCCGTCCGATCCCGTACGGCCTGATCCTGAGCGGACACCGCGTGGTCCAGCGCCGTCCCGATTCCCTGAGCGTCCATCAGCCCGTCCTTCCGTCCTGCCAGCCTGTGAGGGATCGATTCTGGTTTCGGGGGCCCACGGGCACATCGCGGGAAGGCGGGAGAATGCGCTCCCCCGATCGGGGGAGGCCGCCGGTGGGACGTCCGGTCATACTTGCCTGACCATGCTCAGAGGAATCCGGTCGCTGCTGCGCGGCTCCACGTATGCGGGTGCCCTGTTCGCCTATTGCGGCGCGTTGGCGAGCCTTCCCCTGCTGCCTTTCGCAGCACTGCCGGCGATGGCGTGGTCATCGGCTTCAGCGGGAGTGCAGTTCGCTCTGACCGTGCTGGTCTGGTCCGTACTGATCGCGGTGATCGGGCTGGCCCGTACCACGCGGCGGGTGCTGATCGCCTGCGCCCGGCGGATGCTGGGGGTGCCGTTGCCTGATCCTGTGGTCGAGCGTCGGCGCACGGGCTCGCCCGGTGACGGCTCTTCCATGGCGTCGGGCGCCGACCGCCTGCGGACCCCGCTCTGGCTGCTGTCGCAGGTGGCGCTGGGGTGGGCGGGGGCGCAGCTGAGCGTCCTGCTGTTCATCGCGGGCCTGCTCCTTCCCGGCGGTTGGGCGGGCGCCGAGGCCGGGCTGAGTGTGAACGGCTGGACGCTGCGGGCGGATAGCGGCTGGCAGAGCTGGGCGGCGGCGCTTTTCTGTCTGCTGCTGGCGGCGGCTCTGTGCCTGGCGGTGACGCACGCCCTGCGGTGGCTGGCCCCCAGGCTGCTGGGTCCGTCGTCGGCCGAGCGGCTCGCGCTGGCCGCCGAGCGGGAGCGGGCACTGGCCGAACGCAACCGGCTGGCCCACGAGTTGCACGACTCGATCGGCCACACGCTGACGTCCGCCACGATCCAGGCGGCGGTGGCGGGCGAGGTGCTCGGTGCCGACCCGGTGGCGGCCCGGGCCGCCCTGCGCAGCATCGAGGAGTCGACCCGGGCCGCCCTTGAGGATCTGGACTACGTGCTGGGCATGCTGCGCGAGGAGAAGGCGGGAACGGCCCCGGCCCGGGCCCTGACCGACCTGCCCGAGCTGTTCGACCGCATGCGGCACGCGGGCGCGGAGGTGGAGCCTGAGATGTCGGGCGACTGCGCGCAGGTGCAGGGGACGCTGTCCAGGGCGGCGTACCGCATTCTCCAGGAAGGCCTGACGAACGCGCTGCGGCACGGAGCGGGCGGCCCGATCCGGGTCAAGGTGGCGACCGCCCCGGACTCGCTGGAGCTCGACGTGGTCAACCGGACCGGAGCCGGGAGCGCCATGACCCGGGGGGCCTTCCCGACGTCCGGGCACGGCCTGCCCGGCCTCTTTGAGCGCGTGCGGCTGCTGAACGGCGAAATGGAGGCCGGTCCGGAAGGCCCGGAGCACTGGCGGCTCACGGTCCGGCTGCCGGTGCGCTTGCCTGTGTGATCGCCTCACAAGCGAGCTCCTCCTTGGGTACGCCGGCACACGCGTGCCACCGTCTCTCCTGGGGAGATCCGCCCCGTGCATCGAGGTGCGACGGCGTGGGTCTCCTGACTCGGGATCAAAGCTTCTCCGGCCTTCCCACCCCGGACGGGGCGGTGGCCATGGCGGAGTCGCTCCCCCTGCACAGTGGCGGTACTGTGCCGGAATCCCACCGGCTTCCTCGTTCCGCCGTCGCTTGTCGGACGGAAGCGTCGCAGAACCGGCCACGACCACGCCGACCCACATCTGTGCGACGAGCCACAGAGGGCGTCGCCCTGAGGCGACCCGTGACAGCGGGATGGGGCGCGCGAAACCCGGGTCGTGACCTGGGTCTTGGCCGTGGAGCGGGTGATCAGGAATGGACCTCACGCACCAGGCTCGGGGGTCGGCGGTTCCCGGTCTCCTCGCCTCGTACACTGCCCGAACTGCGCGTATGCGATGCTGTGAGTCATTCAGTCCGGCCCTCACCGAACCGTGACTGTCCCGGAGTTCGGCCGTGTCGTCTCGGTTGCCAGTCGCCGGGGCGACTGTCTCGGCCGGCGGCCCTGCGCCGGCCGGTCCTCGGTTCGGCGGCGAGCGTGCTCATCGCGTTCCGGGCCGCCGCCGTCATCGTCCGGCCAGAAGTCGGGGGCCGAGACAGCCGAAGTAGGCTGCGACGAAGCGACGTCAAGAGACGCAGACCGGGGGGTGCGATGAGCGGCGCAGGCGAACAGCCACGACTTCGAGTGAAGACAGACCGGCTGACGGACCTTGCCGATGACCTCGACGGTATGCAGGACTACCTGGATAAACAGGTCAAACGCATGGATGTGGTTGTCGACCGGATCGAGGCGGGCTGGCGGGGCCCAGCCGCGCAGGCCTATCGGGACCTCCACCGCGGTGCGGCCGAGGACGCCGTACGTATCCGCCTGGTCATCCAGGCACTTGAACAGGCCGTGCGGTTCAGCCGGGACGGGTTCTCGGAGCAGGAGCTGGACGTGATGGCACAGCTACGGAAGATCCAGGTCGAGACGGATGTGAAGCGGGAGGTGGACGCGCTGTCGACGCCGAACACCGACGTACCCGCCGTGCCGCGCAGCCGACTCTCCGAACTCTGAGAACGCATACGTCAACTGACGACTTCTGAACGGGGGAAGCATGGCGAGCGACGACGACATAGCCGTCGACTTCGCGGCGCTGCAGGACCTTGCCGGGGATCTTGAGGACATCCTCAAGGGACTCAACAAGCAGCTGGACCTGCTCTACCGGCGCGTCGAGAAGGTGGTCCTGACCTGGGAGGGCGAGGCCCGGGAGGTGTTCATCGACAAGCTGGACGAGTGGGACCGCTCCGCGGCGGACCTTCAGGCTGCCCAGGCGTGGCTGCAGGACGTCGTGGTCAACGGGGAGATCAACTACGCAGCGGCGCACCGGGCGGTGCTGCGGGGCTGGGGTGCGGCCTGATGGCAGACCTGCCCTCTGACAAGCAGCGGCAGCGGGAGCAGGACCAGGCCAGGACCGCTCCGCCCAACCGGGGCGTGGGCCGCTTCGATGTGCAGCCTCAGCACCTCTACTTCACTTCGCTCGTTGTTCGCGACGCTCAGTTCGCCTATGACAAGAAGGCGAAGCAACTGATGGACACGCTGGACAAATACAGTCAGTCCGCGGGGACGGGCTGGGGAGCGGACTCCTTCGCCGACCGGTACGGCATCGTCGCCGGGAAGTTCCTGGAGCTGTGGGCGAAGAGCGTGGTGTCGGTGGGTGGTGTGGCCGTGGGCTTCACGCAGACGGCGAACAACTACGCGTTGGCCGACTGGGCGGCGCGGAAGGGTAAAGGGGATCCGCCGGACGAGAAGCAGCCGCCGGCGGTCATCGCCACCGCGCCCAAGTACGGTCCGCCGAACGACCTCACATGGCGCGGGGAGGGTGAGTACCACGACTCATGGGCGATCTCCGGAATCCTCGGAGAGGTCCCGGACTTCCTCATGTACATCATGAAGCCCGTGGTAGACGAGGGGCTGAGACTCGGCCGCATCCACGAGAAGACGCCGGGTGTCAAGGAAGAAGAGTTCCGCGACATCGCCAAGGCCTGGCGGGAAGCCTCGAAGAACGCGGAGAAGGCGGCTGACGACTTCACGGACGCGATCTCCTACATCACCGATCCCACGGGCGACGGCGAATGGCAGTCCGCGATGAGGGCCTTCTGCCAGACGATCTGGGGGACCACGGCCTGGGGGAAGGCCCGCGACCAGCGGGCCGAGGTGACGGCCAAGAAGGGCACCCGGAACTGGAAGACCCATGGGAAGGTGGACCCCGCCACCAGGCGCCCCGTCATCGAGGTCCTCGGCAAGAGCGCGAACGTGATCCAGAAGCTCTTCGATGACCTGGCCGACATGGGTCAGAAGACCACGGAGACCACTACGCGCCTGGCGAAGGAGGCCACGGACAAGACGGTGAGGAGCCTCACCGTGGATCTCGATCTCTCCAAACTCACCAGGCTCGCGGCCGGTCTCGTGTTCGCGGAAGTAGTTCTGACCTTCCGGTCCCATATGGACAAGGCTTCCATGGACGCGGCGGTCGAGGCCTATCACGACGCGTTCAGTGATGCCGCGGGCAAGCTGGCCATGCTTGAGTTCGAGCTCGACGAGGCGCTCCTGAGCGTTCCCACGTTCCAGGCGGAACGGGCTCGGGCACAGGGGTTCGGTGCGCGCTCGCTGAACGAGTTCAAGAAGGAGCACAGCTGGCAGCTGCCGGAGAGCCAGTTCCCCTACAAGTACTCGGTGGACCTCGCGGCAGCGGAAGGCATGGGGAATGCCCATACCCTTGACAAGCATGTGGGGAAGACCGACGAGCAGTTGCTGCAACGGATGAGAGACGAAAGCAGAGCGAGCGGTGAGCCGAAGATTCCGGCCGCCTCGACCTACGCCGACGTTGAGTCAGCACAACGGTTCACGCAGTATTGCCTACGCGACAACAGCAACGAGATCGATCGGTGGCTGGCAGGGGACCCGCCGGACAAGTTCATCACCATCGAGACCGGCTCCGTCCCGCTGCAAGGTCCTCTCACCGGTGACGCCGTGACCGGTAAGGGCGTCACCTATGACGGCACCAAGATTTCGGAGGTGCACGACACCAAGGGCGTTTCCATGCGGCTCATGCGTGACCCGAGCCTCTCGCCGCCCTACATGGTGTTCACCTCGATGCCTGTATGAGCGACCTCTGGATGGATTGTGGAGCTGTGTCGGTATGAGTTGTCCTTCGATGCCCCTGGACGCCGATTCCTGGCGGTCTGCCGTGGAGATGTACGACCGTCGGTACACCTTCGTCTCGGTCGGGCCCCGTACGGGCGATGACTGGCTGCACGACGTTGCCTCGGTCATGCGGGGAGAGTCGGTGGAGCCCCGGTCGTGGCGGACCATCGATCCCGACGAAGGGGAGGAGGAGCGGGAGGACGACCCGGCTTACCCCTTCGTGACCCCGCCCGCGGACGAGGAGGGCTCGACGGAATGGCAGAGTCGGCTCAGGGAAGTCCCGCGTTCCTCAGTGGTGCGGCTGCTCGTGCTGCTGGCCACCCTCGATCTCGATGTCTCCCGGGACCCCCGCCTCCCCGAGCGACTGGCTGAAATGGAGGAGCACGCTCGGGTGATTCTCTCGCGCTGCCCCGACCGGACCCAGTTCTTCACGAACACCTGGGGAGGCGGCGCAGCCTTCGACTTCTATCAGCGGATTTCGAGCTGCTCACCGCTCAGTCGGTACCCCTGGGACCTGGGACTCCTGTGGGTGTCCGTCGAGGAGGTCGGGCTGATCTGGTCCTTCGATCCACGTTGAGAGGTAACAGCCGTTGTTGACCCGTTCGGCTACATATCCGGACCGAGAAACCGCCCAGTGGGCCACCCAGCAGGTGGTGACCTGCAACGAGCAGAGGATTCACCGCTGGCTGGCCCAGGGCACGCGCTCCCGCCTGACCATCGAGGCCGCCTGGCCTTCCCGTGAGGCGCCTGTCGGCCGCGTCCTGCTCCAGGCGATGCTGCTCGCCGGGCGTGATCCCGTCGACGTACGCGCCGCACGTGTGGTGCTCAAGCGTGATCCGGACAGCCCGCACGGCTTCGTCGTTCTGACCACCGTTCCGATCTATCTGTAGAGGTCAAGTGCCGTGTCCATGAAGCCGCTTGAGTTCGATCGCCGCTACGGCGAGTTGGACCAGGTGATCAGCGCGTACATCGGTATGCCTGCTGACGACGAGCCGAGCGGGCCGAGCGAGGCCCTCCAGGCCTACCTCCGCCACACCTGGCACACCCGTCCCTGGGCCCTGGCGACGGCCGAACAGCAGATCCGCGAGTACGCGCGTAACCCACCGGGCCGGCTGCGTCTGAGCCTTGGTGAGTTCTACCCCGTGCCGGATGTCGGCCTGCCCGAATCGGCGATCCAGGACTGGCTGTTCGTGATCGCGGACCACCTGAAGCGGTCCATTGAGCAGGGCGAGGTCCCGCCCACGTCCACCCCTCGTACCCACTGGGAGTGGCGCGCCCGCTTCCCCGAGCTCGGCCAGCTCCTCGGGGGCTGGTTCTCGCAGGACATGCCGGACGAGTTCCCGGACCACGACGCGGCCGTGGACGACTACACCGCCACCACGGACGCGCAGCTGGTCGCGCGCCTCATGGGGGAGCTGCACGAACTGCTCGCCCTCTCCCTCGAAGAATCCGACTATGCCCTCGCGGTGGCGGAGCTGGGCATGGAGGTCGACCCGCCCCGGCCGTACTCCCCGAGCGGCTGGCTGGCCCACCTCGCGGACGGTCTGGGCGGATTCAAGGCGGACTACGGCCCCGGACCGGCCGCAGGCTGAACCGTTCCGGGTTCGGTGGAGACGCGGTTCCGTGAAGGGGTTGAGTCGTGGCAGGCCCCTCCTCCTATCCCTTGATACACGCTCGTGGCGTTCATCGACGAGCGCCGGACCTCCCGGGGCGGCCCTGGAGGAATCGCTCCCAGGCCGAGCTGGCCACCCCGGAGTGGGATTACTGGTACTGCCACCGTCGGCTCCACGGTGGCGGTGGGCGACGACGGCAAGCCCTCGGAGGCAGGAGGCGCCCAGTGGGCCGCCTGGCAGGTGGTGACTTGCAATGAGCAGAGGATTCACCGCTGGCTGGCCCAGGGCGCGCGCTCCCGCCTGACCATCGAGGCCGCCTGGCCTTCCCGTGAGGCGCCTGTCGGCCGCGTCCTGCTCCAGGCGATGCTGCTCGCCGGGCGCGAACAGTCGACGTCCGCGCCGCACGTGTGATCACCGCGCCCGGTCCACCATCGCCAGCCAGTTCGAGAACGCCGAAGAGCCGGACCCTGTCCGAGCGGTAGGCCCGGCTCGGACACCGCTCCCCGCGATCCACCCAGCACTACGCGAAGATCACGTCCAGCACCCTGTCCAATGCCTACGCCGAAGCCGGTGACTTCGAGCGCAACATGCGCACCATCGAGGTCGTGGTCGACCGCGACGCGGTGGTCTCCGGCGTCGCTGCAGCCGGTGAGCCCTGGCAGCACCAGGACCTCGGACACGACTACGGCGGCTACGCCTTCTTCGAACAGTGCCAGCACCGCATGGTCTGCACACGCTTCGGCTTCTGCACTCCAAGGGAATCCACGCGAACTGGACGCGCCGATGACGGCCCGGCTTCTGCCGCTCGTCGGCGTCCGGCGGGGCGGGACGGGCTCCGCACGGCGCTGGTACCGGAGTGCGCACAGGTCCGGGAGAGTGACACAGTCACTGCCGTGACCTTGGTGAACATGCTTGTCGACTTCGCTCGAACCGGCCGAATCGGTCCGCTTCACCGCGGAATGCCTCTGGCCGAGGCCGAGGACCTCCTCGGTCCGGGGCGGCCGCACCCCGCCCACGTCATGAAGGGGCCCGACATCGACGGCTACCCGTACTCCTGGGGCTGGCTCAAGCTGGATGTCACCAAGCGGTCGGTCAGCGGAATCCGGTTCCATCGCTGGCCCGTTCGACAGCAAACCTGCCCGTTCTCGTCCTGCCCGAATCAGGGTCGTCCGAGGCCACTGTGCTCCGCGAGGAACTGATCACCGCCCTGGACACCGCAGGCTGTGAGCATCACGTCTACGACATCCTCACCTTCGGCCAGTCGTCCAGCATCCTCACTCGGCCCGCCGACGTCTACACGGTCTTCAGCCTCCCGGGCCGGGACGACCATGTGCCTCACCGAGACGCGGACGCGGTAGCTGTTCGTGGTCCGGCGTCCTAGGGAGACGCAGCAGGGCCGACCGTGTCCGTCACACGGTCGGCCCTGCTGCGTATGGAGGTGTGGGCGGTCAGTTGCCGGAGGCCTGGCGGCGTATCCGGGCGGCGAGCAGCAAGCCCGCGCCGGCAACGAGCGCGGTGCCCGCGCCTCCTGCGATCAGGGGGGTGTCGCCCGCGCCGGTGGAGGCCAGCTGAGCGCCGCTGCCGCTCTGCGGGGTCACGGCTGTGTTGCCGGTGCTTCCCGTGTCTTTCTTGTCGTCGTTCCCGGTGTCGGCGCCGGAGCCGTCCTGGTCCTTCTGACCGTCGTTCTTGTCGTCCTTCTTGTCGTCGTTCTCGTCCTTCTCCTGCTGGGCCTTTTCGTCCTTCTTCCGGGCCTCGTGCTGACCGGTGAGCAGGAACGCGGCACGGTCGGCGGGGGTGCCCGCCAGCGCGGCGCGGCCGGCCTTGACGAGCTCGGGGCCGCCCCCGTCGATGATCTGGGCGATCTCTACGCGGTTGTCCTGGTCCCGCAGCTCGTGCTGGGTCACCTCCAGGAAGTGGCGCAGCTCGGCCGGGGTCGGGGAGCCGTTCAGGAGCTTGCTGATCGCTTCGCTGAGGATGGGGCCGTCCCAGCCCTCGTCGATCCGGGCGAGCTCGACCCGGTCGTCCTCGGCCTGCGCGAGGTGGCGGCCCTTCTCCAGGAAGGCGATGCGGTCCGCCGGAGTGCCCAGAAGGGCCTTCTTGGCGGCTTCCTTCAGCGCGGGACCGGCGTCGTTGACCAGGCGGGCGATCTCGATCCTGTTGTCGGTGTCGCGAAGCTCGTGCTGGGTGACCTCGTAGAAGTGGCGGAGGTCTGCCAAGGTCCGCCCGTCGGTCTTCAGGAAGGCCTTGATTCCTTCCTCCAGGTGGGGGCCCGCGGAGTGCAGGAGCCTCATGATGGCGATCCGGTAGTCGTCGAGACGGATGCTGTGCTGGTCGGTCTCGATGAACGTGCGCATGGCCGCGGGGCCGTCGGCGATGGCCTTGTGGCCGGCTTCCTTCATGTACTCGCTGGCCATCGGGTCGGCGATGATCGCGAGGATGGTCTTGCGGTCCTGCTCCGCCTGGTCCTTGCCGGACGCGTCCGCGGCCTCGCGGTCGGGGGCGGTCGGAGCCGGCGGGTTGGTGGTGGACGCGGCAGCCTGGTTCGAGTCGGCGAACGCCGGCGACGCGAGGAGGACGGCCGGAGCCAGGGCAGCGGTGGTCACAGCTGCGGCGATCCGGGACAACTTCACGGAAAATACCCCCTGAAGGAATAGTCTTTGCGTCGCAAAGACTATTCACCGCCGCAAAAGGTTGTAGAGGCCGGATACTTTCGTTCGTATCGGGTTGATTCGTTCCGCCGTCGTGTACTCCGGCCTTTGCATGACAGATACCCGCCTGATCCGTATCGGCCGGGACGGGACCGTACTTGCGACGGGGCCGGCCGGCCGGCATCCCTTTCGTGGCCGGGGCGAGGCGGGGTCGCAGTCATGGGGGAGAGCGGCGACCAGCCGTCCCGGGACCAGGTACAGGGTGCCAGCGGCGCCGCTGAGAACAACCGGCAGGCCGACGATGTACGGAGAGGGAGCCAGGCAGGGGACAGGAGCTCGCCGCCCTGCCTTTGCCGTTCGCTTTCGGCAGGCACCAGAGGGACTGGACCGGCACGGGCCGCGGATCTGCCACCCTCCTGCCGCGTGTACTCACATCGTCAGCTGTAGGCATCGGTGACGACGTAGTCGGCGATCGAGCGAACGTGCGACAAGGTGTTTCGCGCCGTACCTGGGAACCCACCGACCTCCGTGTCGACTGTCCCGTATGGAGAGGAGCAAGTCCCTTACGGGCCCGAGGCCGAAAGGGAAGCGCACCGCTTCGCTCCTGGACAGGCTGCGCGAAGAGCTCGGAGATAGTATGGAGTTGCTGGAGGCGTAC
Source organism: Streptomyces durocortorensis (assembly GCF_031760065.1). Classification (NCBI taxonomy): domain Bacteria; kingdom Bacillati; phylum Actinomycetota; class Actinomycetes; order Kitasatosporales; family Streptomycetaceae; genus Streptomyces; species Streptomyces sp. C11-1. Next base: position 3,340,966 of record NZ_CP134500.1, on the reverse strand, counting down.
GCTCTCGACCGAGCCCGCGCGCCCGACCAGGAGCCCGTTCTCCGGAGCCTCATGCCGGAGTTGGCGATGATTCCGATCCCCGAGGTCGGCCCGGCACGGATCACCGCGCCCACGAGCGTGATCTGCGGGCGGCACGACCTCCAGCCGCGGCCGAGGGTCGCCGAACCGCGAGCGCCCGTTACGGATGGCCGCTGTACGTGATCGAGCGCCGCGGGCGATCCCGCCTTCGAGCAGCCGGAAGCCTTCCTGGAAGCACTGCGGACGGAGATCGGCAAGCCCCTTCCGCCGCGCGCCGTATGACTCCTTGGGGAATGGAAGACCGACCAAGAGGAGGCAGCGATGACGATTGCCATGATGGTGGACAATCCACACGGATCGCAGGAGATCTACGACAAGGTTCGGGAGCAGCTGGGTATGCAGGAGAAGCCCGCGGGCGGCATCTTCCACGCCGGCGGGCCGAGCCCGAACGGTGGCTGGCGCGTCATCGAGGTCTGGGAGTCGGAGGACGACGCAAAGCGTTTCATCGCAGAGCGCCTCGCCCCCGCCCTCCAGGCCGCAGGCGTGCAGGGCCCGCCCCCGACGCCGCAGTTCTGGCCGATCTACAACTACATGGCCTAGGAGTATCCGCCCACCCATGGCAAAGCCTCAGGTCAGAGACCTGAGGCTTTGCCATGGGTGGGCGGATGACGGAAATCGAAATCTCGCCACGGGCTCGGGCACTCGGTAGTCAGCCCTGCAACAACCTCTGACCGGAAAGTGCGCTGGTCATCGTTCTCTCGCCCCCGGTCCGTAGCCCGCCTGGACGAAGACCGCGTCGGGCCGTACTGGCTACCGTGTTCCCGGTGAACTGGATGAAGACGCAGTCCTCCTCACAGGGTTCGTGGCCACTCGTCTGTGGGTCTCTGCCGGCTCCGGACAGTGGGGCCCGACTGTCCGGAGCCGGCAGAGCCCTGCTGTCCGGAGACTTGCCGACTGGGGGCGCGCCTCGTGGCAGGTGCCGCGTTAGCCTGGTCATCGGCTGTGATTAGTGAATCGCAGCGCGGCGGTGGGGCTCGCCGTATCCGAACCGCGGCGTCGATGCCGCCGACAGTCCCTACTTGCGATCGTGTGTGCCCGCGTGCGCGTGGGGCTGGCGAGTAGGAGACGTGTACCCATGACCACCCCGCATTCCGAGGCGAGGGACGAGCCCGTCGACCCCGACGTGGGCCTGCGCACCGCGGTCCGAAGGCGTACTTCCTGGCGGGAGCAGGCGCCGGTCGTGGCGGTCGTGGCGGTGGGCGGTGGCATCGGGGCGGCGGCTCGCTACGGGGCCGCGCTCGTGTGGCCGACCGCGGCGGGGGCGTTTCCGTGGACGACGCTGTGGGTCAACGTGGTCGGCTGTGCGGTGATCGGCGTGTTCATGGTGGTCATCACCGATGTGTGGGCGGCGCACCGGCTGGTGCGGCCCTTCTTCGGCACTGGGGTGCTGGGTGGGTTCACGACGTTCTCGACGTACGCCGTGGATGTCCAGCAGCTTGTGGACGGCGGACACCCCGGGACCGGCTTGGCGTATCTGGCCGCGACTCTGTGCGCGGCGTTGGCGGCGGTATGGCTCGCGGCGACGGCGACGCGCCGTGTGTTGGCATGGAGGCAGCGGTGACGAGGCTGACGGGCAGGGCTCTGCGGGTGACGGTCTTCGTCGGCGAGAACGACACCTGGCGGCACAGACCGCTCTACACGGAGATCGTGCACCGGGCGCACCAGGCCGGCCTGGCCGGTGCTTCGGTGTTCCGCGGGATCGAGGGCTTCGGAGCCTCCTCGCTGATCCACACCTCGCGGCTGTTGTCACTGAGCGAGGACCTGCCGGTGGCGATTGTCATGGTGGACACCGAGGAGCGGGTGCGGGCGTTCCTGCCGCAACTGGACGAACTGGTCCGGGAGGGGCTGGTGATCCTCGACGACTGCGAGGTCATCCGTTACGTGGGCAGGGGGCCGGACTCGTGAGCTGGCTGCTGGTGGTCGTGGGCGGCATGATCGGCGCCCCGTTGCGGTATTTGACCGACCGGGCGGTTCAGCAGCGGCACGACACCGTCTTCCCCTGGGGTACTTTCACCGTGAATGTGGTGGGCTGCCTGATATTGGGCCTGCTCACCGGGGCCGCGCTGGCGGGTGCGGCTTCGTCGCAGGTGCAGTTGCTGCTGGGCACAGGGCTGTGCGGGGCGCTGACGACGTACTCGACGTTCTCGTTCGAGACGCTGCGGCTGGCCGAGGACGGGGCGAGGTTCTTCGCCACCGCCAACGCTGTCGCCAGTCTGGTGGCGGGACTGGGGGCGGCGTTCGTCGGAGCCGCGCTCGCCGGGGAACTCTGGGTATGAGGATGCGCGGGGACCGAGGTCGCTCGGGAAGCCGACCGGCCGCAGGCCCGTGCGCGGGTCGTGCCCGATGGCGATGGAAGACCACTCAAGGGTTCCAGCCCGCATCGCACATTTGTGCACGCAGGCAGAGCCGAAGCCCCACCACCAGCGGTGGCGGGGCTTCTGGGCTACGGGGCTGCGCCTCGTCTGCGTGAGGCCGCCGTCACTCGCCCTTGGGTTCGACGTAGGTGCTGTCGAACCAGTCGATGAACTCGCGCACCGTGCCGATCTTCGAGATTCGGGCGTGCAGGGCCTTCTGGTCGTGGCCGCTCACGAACCAGCCGCCGGCCACCGGCTCACCGCAGCCGCAGTAGCAGGTGCGGGCGCCGTGCGGGGAGTCGAAGTAGGTGATCGGGTTGCGGGTCGTCTCGACGGGAGTGGGCTTGCCGACATAGGCGTCGTAGACCTCGTCGCCCGGCGTGAGGTACCTGCCCTCCATCGCCTTGCGCCCTCCGGCCACCGGGACGAGCTCGTCGATCTCGATGGCCATGCGGACCTTCCCCTCGTGGGAGAGCAGGGCGTAGCGCTCCTTCTCGGCACGCTCGCCGAGAACCCAGCAGCCGCGGTTGGCATGGAAGAGGGCCTCGTCGTCCATAAGGGGGTCGAAGCCGACGATGTTGCGGCCGAGCTGGTCCTCCTGCGGGTTGACGTAACGCCTCTCACCGAGAGTGATATGGATCATCATCTGCCCCCAATAGGTGAATACCCAGGGCTCCCCGCCCTGTGGACTATCAGGAGCGTGGCACAGTCGACGAATACCTTCAACCCCCGGGACCCTAGGTCTTCAAGTAGGACGATGAGCAAGGCTTCCGCCGCACCCTGCGCTACCGCACCGCACCGCACCCCACGACAGCGTTCCCCGAGCTTCCCGCACCGTTCAGCGAATCCAGGTCGTAGGGCAGTTTGAGGGACTTGCCGGGCCGCCTCGTGCTGGGTGTCTCGGGAGAGGGCCTCGGCCTGGTGGAGGTAGAGGTGCGAGGCCGCCGTCGCCGCCGAGTGCCGAGGCGAACGCCTCTGGTGCTGCTGCCCAGTGCGCCTGATCGCCCGCCCCACCTCGGTGACGTGCCCGAGCGCCTTCGGTGACGTCAAGCCCGTTCAATCCCGGGGGAGCGCACGCCGAGGATGGTGACCTCCAGGGGGGCTGGGCAACAGTGCTGGGAAATGTTCGCAGGTCAGCTCACAGTTCGCCGGAGGCAAAGTGTTATGCACCCTCGGCTTTCCCGTGTCCTCGCTCGGCTACGTTCCTCAGCAACAGAGTCAACCATCACCAGGGGGCACCTCATGCGCCGTACCCGTGCGCTCATCGTCGGCACGGTGGGTGTCGCCCTACTGGCGGCGTCCGGTACGGCCTGCGGTCCCGAAGCCGGTACGCAGGGCAAGGCGGCGGCCTCCACAACCTCGGCTCCGTCACCGACGGCCACGGCCACCGCCTCCGCCTCCGCCACCGCCACGGCCTCCGCCTCCGCCACGTCAGCGACCCGTTCGCCCTCAGGGAGCCCGACCCCCACGCCCACAGCCAGTACCACCACCCGCCCCGCGCCGCGTACCCCGGCGCCGCCGTCGAAGTCGCCGACCCGGCCGCCCGTGCCCACCTACCTGGCGATGCATGCGGCCGCGCCAGGGGGCAGGATCGCGCTGGAACCCGGTGGGAACCCAAGGGAGTTCACCGTCACCCTCCACAACGGCAACACCCGGGCCTACCGGCACCTGGTGCTCGCCTTCCAGCTGGAGGGCATGCCGGGAACGACTGCCAACCCGGCGTACACCCTGGAGCGCTGGGACGCCGCGGCCGGGACCTGGCGCGCGGCCACTCTGCGCATCGCCAACGACGTCTTCCCGTACACGCTCTACACGGGCGGCACCCCGCTGGCAAAGGATGCGGCGTCCACCCACCGCTACCGCGTCCGCGCCCTCACCGGCGCACCGGCCGGGCCGAACCCCATCCTGATCAGCCTGATCGACACGGACGCGGACACCCGCGTGTATTCGACCTCACTGTCCCATACCACCCTCGACTAGCCCGGGCACGCTGGGGAGCGCGGGCTGTGCCTCGCGATGGCGTCGTGATGGCCGTACTAGTAACGGGTGGTGCGGCTCAGGGGGCCGGTGGGGGTGCGGCAGTTGGCCCTCGCCGCCCCGGGTTCACGACTCGGCGGCGCCGGCAGGCACGGTATGGGACTGGGGCTGATCGTCCAGAACGGCTGGATCGTGCAGAACCCCCTCGTTCTTCGGTTACGCCGCTCTGGGCGTTCGCGCTGAGGCGGGGTCAGGCGGGGTCAGGCGGATTCGGTCGGGAGGCCGGCCTCGACCCAGTCCTGGATGCCCTCGCGGTATTTGCGGACGTTGGTGTAGCCGAGGGCGGTAAGCCGGTCGGCGACCTGCCCGCTGTTGGGGCACGCCGGGTTGGAGCAGTACGTGACGATCGCGGCGTCGCGGTCGGGGAGCAGAGCGGGCGCCTGGGCGTCGACGTCGGCCGGGGCCAGCGCCAGCGCGCCGGGCAGGTGTTGCTGGGCGTAGTACGCGCCACCGAGCGCGTCGACGACGGTCACGGATTCGGCCTTGATCGCCGCTGTCAGCTCGTCGCGGGTGATGAGTGCGGCCATGCTGCTGCCTCCAAGGAAATCGGACTACAGTCCTGTTATGGCTCACGACAGTAACGGACTGCGGTCCGTTTCGGCAATACCCCTGGAACTGCTGCGGACGCCGCCGCCCAAGGAGCGCGCGGACGCGGCCCGCAACCGGGTCGCGGTGCTGGAGGCGGCCGCCAGGCTGTTCGCCGAGAAGGGCGTCGAGGCGGTTTCCATGGATCAGGTGGCCGCGGCCGCCGGCGTCGGCAAGGGCACCCTGTTCCGCCGCTTCGGCGACAAGTCGGGCCTGGCCGTCGCGCTACTGGACGCCCGCGAGCGTGTGCTGCAGGAAGCGATCCTGCACGGGCCACCCCCATTGGGCCCGGGGGCTCCCGCCGGCGAGCGCCTGGCCGCGTTCCTCAACGCCTACTTCGACTACCTGCTGGAGCATCTGGCGCTGGTCCGGATGTCCGAGACCGCTACCCCCGGCGCCCGGTACCGGATCGGGGCCTACCGGTTCTGGCACCGCCATGTGGCGATCCTCCTCGCCACCGCACCCGACCCCGACCAGGCTGCCCACGCCCTGCTCGCCGCGCTGGCAGCCGACCACGTCGCCGCACTCTTGCCGGAACTCGGCGAACAGCGGATGCGTACCGGCCTGCTCCACCTCGCCCACTCGGCAATGTGAACGGTCCTGCCCCGGCGGCCAGGGCTTGCGCGCCTTGGCCGCTCCGGTGCCGTCGCTCCTCGGGTGAACCTCAAGATCTCTTCATGATCGCGCATCGCCGCAAGCTGAAGACGTACGCGAAGACGCACTGAAGGTCTGCTTCTGGCCAAGTCGAGCTTGTTGTCTGCCGCGAGGTCGAGATCGCTGTCTGATGCGGGGTGCCGCCGCATATGCCGCCAGGACCCGGCGGAACTGAGGCTCTTGGGAATCAACGAACTGAGGTTCGTGGGAATCAACGGTGCTTGCCGGGCTGCGGACGCCGGTCACCTCTACGGCTTGATGTTCTGGTTCACGTGGAACAGGTTGCCGGGGTCGTAAGCCCTCTTGACCTCTACGAGGCGCTCGTAGTTGCCCCGGTAGTTGGCCCTGATCCGGTCCTGGTCGTCCTCGGCCATGAAGTTGATGTACCCGCCTTCCTCCGAGTGCGGAGCGGTGGCCTGGTAGTAGTCACGCACCCAGGCGACATTGGCCTTGTTGTCGGCAGGGTCCGGCCACATTCCGGCGATGACGGTGGCGAACGTGGCATTCCGGTAGGCGAAGGCCGTGTCCTCCGGCGCCACGCGGTGGCAGGCACCGTTGATCGGGTAGATGTGCACCGTCGAGTTCATGGCGGGTAGCCGAGGACCGTGATCGAGGTGTGCTGTGATCGCCGCATCACTGAGCTCTGTCACGAAGTTGGCCTTCCAGTAGTGCTGCAGGCCAGGCGGCACCAGCGCGTCGAACGCGCTGTTGAGCGCGGGGTACGGCATCGGGCCCACGTGCTCGGCAACCACCGGTGCGATATCGCGGAACCGCTGGACGGCGCGCTCTCCCTCATCCATGGGGCCGGCCCAGCACGCGACGATCAGGATGAAGGTGTCGCCGTGCCGGTTCTCAGGGATGAACGGCAGTGGTGGGGCGATCTGGAAGGCGGGGAAGCCGCCGAGTTCCTCCGGGGCGTCAGCGATGAGTTCGCGGAACGCACGCAGAACCGTGCCGGCATCCTCCAACTCGTACAGGATGGGCCCGCCGTAGATGTCCTTGACCGGGCTGAGCCGGAACTCGAACGATGTCACCGCGCCGAAGTTGCCGCCGCCGCCGCGGATGGCCCAGAACAGGTCGTCGTGTTCTTGCTCGCTCGCGACGAGTAGCCTGCCCTCCGCAGTCACCACATCGGCCGAGATCAGGTTGTCGCAGCTCAGGCCCAGGCCGCGGGCGAGGTGTCCGATGCCGCCACCGAGGGTGAGCCCCGCGACGCCGGTGGTGGAGACGATTCCGCCCGTGGTCGCCAGACCGAACGCGTGCGTCGCCGCGTCGAAGTCACCCCAGGTCGCGCCGCCGTCCACACGCGCGGTTCGTTGCTCGGGATCGACGCGGACGCCTCGCATGCCGGACAGGTCGGCCACCACGCCGTCGTCGCAGGTCCCGAAGCCGGGCACACTGTGCCCGCCACCACGCACCGCGAGGTCCAGCTCGTTGTCACGTGCGAAATCGACCGCAGCCATGACATCGCCCGCATTGGCACACTGCACGACGGCAGCTGGTCGCCTGTCGACCATGGCGTTGTAGACCTTGCGCGCCTCGTCATAGCCATCGCTGTCAGGAGTGACTACCGGTCCCCGTGCGCGTTCCCGCAACCGTTCGATCGATGAGTTGTTCACCAACCTCACTCCTTGCGCGTCATTGCCGCGAGTTCCGGAGATACCCAGCCCTCAGCCCCGGTCGCCCCATGCTCCCCCGGCCACTCTGCGACCCGGCTGCGTCTGGCCTGGGCCCTTTCCACGCTACGCCGATGAGTCGGATGCTCAACTCGACAGCCTCGGGAACATCCACGCGGCACCAACGGTACGGACCAGGTCGGCGGCATGGGCGACTCCGAAGGGTCTCTCCGCCCGGCATCCCCGGTGGTTGGTCTTGTATGTCCAGGATCAGAGGTCAGGGAGCGATCCGCCCTCCTTCGGCGGCACCCGTGGCCGGTGTCGCGCGTGATCGCTGAGGGCCGTTCGACACCTGCCTCGACGCAACGCCGATCGTGCGGAAAAGGGTCCGGACAACAAGAAGACCCAGGTCGATGGCCAGGGCCCTGGTCGTGGAGAGGGTGACGAGAATCGAACTCGCGCTCTGAGCTTGGGAATCAGCGGTTCTTGAGCGGTCGTTCTAGCCTTTACCTGCACGGTTGGCCGAGACGTACAGGGTCGGGGCGGCCTCCAGGCACCGTACCTGACCGCTGGTGCCCGTTCTGCTGGGCACGGATGGGGCACGAGCGGAGGCGGCGGTCCGGGCACCGCAGCGGCCACTCAGAGGTGAACGTCCAGGAACTTCCGTACCTCGTCGATGGTCATGGGTCCCGTGCTGTGCGCCACTGCCGTTCCCTCCTTCAGCAGGAGGCAGGACGGGGCTCCGGTGATCCCGTATCGCTCGGTTGTCGCCGGGCAACGCGTGATGTCGGTGCGGACGACCGTCAGTCGGCCCGTGTAGACGGCGGCGATGTCGCCCACGACGACATCCATCACCCGACAGGGCTCCATGGCCTTGGGCCATGCCCCGGTGAAGTATATGAGAACCGGAACCTTGCTTCTCCCGAGGATGAAATCAAACTCCGCGTCCTCACGAGGTCGGTGAACCAGCTTTGTCATGGGAGCTCCTGACCTCACGTTTCGTACTCCATCCCATCATCCCTCGCGCGGTGTGCCAGGTCGGCCCCGGCCGGTCGTCCGGCTGGCTGCCGGGAGGGCGGTACGGGCCGTTGCAGGACGGCGGTGGTCCCTGGGACGAGCGGCCCGGCCACTTGTCACGACGACCGGAAAGCCGTTCTCCAGGGTCAAAGCGGTTTGGCGCCGAGAACGAGCACGGTTTCTGGACGCTCGCGGACGCGCGGCGGTAGACGGGTGACGCGTCAGCGGACCCGGGGACCGACCGCCAGCGTCAGTTCGAGGACCCGGTGTGGTGATGCGAGATCGGGAAACAGCTCCCGCAGCTGCGACATCCGGTAGCGAACCGTCTGGGGATGGACGAACAATGCCGCCGCGACCTCGTCCCGCCTGCCCTGGTGCAGCAGCCATGCCCGCAACGTCTCCTCCAGCCGTCGTGCGGTCGCGGCAGGCAGGGTCTGCAACGGTGCGAGGGCTCGGGCGCGCAGGTCTGCGAACGCGTCCACGTCGGCGCTGAGCACCAGCTCGGGCAGGTGGTCCTCGGTGTCGCGAATGTCGGAGGAAAGGGAGCGCGCGCGTAGGGCTCGTGCGTACGAGGCGGACGCGTGGGTCCATGGCCGGGCCGGGCCGACCACGGCGGCGCGGTCGGTCAGCTGCCGTAGGAGACGTGATCGGTCGGCATCGGGGACGAGGAGCACACCGGTGGCATCCGGCAGATCGTCGAGGACGAGGGTGCTCGGGTCGAGTGTCCGGTAGGCAGGCCGGGCCTGGGCGGCGGGCAGCAGGACGGCGGTCAGCGAAACCGGAGGCTGCCACCTGGCGCGTTGGCCGGAGGCCAGCAGCACGTCCGGGCTCGCACCGGCGAGGAGGTCGCGGGCCAGGTGTTCCAGGTGGCGCTCGTGGGCTCTGCCCCGGGCGGCCAGTTCGTCGGCGTGGCCCGCGGCGCTCGCGGCGGAGAGCTCGTCGATGTAGGCGAAGGTCAGCTCGGCGAACTTTGCGACCTCGGCGGCGGGCAGACCCGCGGGTACGGCCCCCGCTGCCAGACATCGCCATGCGACCCGGGCGCCGACGCGGTAGGCGCTGAGCAGGGCGTCCATCGAACGGCCGTCGCGCACCTCGCCGCGGCCCAGCTCGTAGGCGGCGTCCCCGGCGTCGCCGCCTGTGGCGTTCCCGCTCGCAAGGTCCAGGTAGTGCCCCAAGGCGGTGCGGACGGCTCTGCGGATGGTGGCGCCCATGCGGCCCGACAAGGCATGGGCGTAGGGAGGAACCTCGTCGATGATTGCCTGGACGACTTCGTCGGCGGTGGTCTTCAGCGCCGCCCGAAGGGCGGTGACCGTCGTCTCATCCAGGGCCAGTTCGCTGGCCCTCCGCATTGCATAGCTCATTCTTTGTTCCCTGCGAACAATTCAGCCGACCAGATTTACGTCCTGTGGTCAGGACTTTACGCCCAGAGGCGCAGCAAGCTGGAGTCATGACGAGTGGAGCCCTCCGCAGCAGGGCGTGGAAACTACTGGAGATGGTCACGACGCCGCTGCTGCCGTCGGACTACCTCGACCTGGTCAGCCCGCTGCGTGCGGGCGCTGACCTGTGTGGCCGCGTCGAGGCCGTGCACTCCGAGACCGATGACGCCGCGACTGTCGTGATCAGGCCGGGGCGGGGCTGGCGCGGCCACACAGCCGGCCAGTACGTGAGGATCGGGGTTGACGTCGACGGAGTGCGCCTGTGGCGTGCCTACTCCATCACCTCGCCGACGAACCGCCGGGACGGCCGCATCACGATCACCGTGAAGGCGATCCCGGACGGCAAGGTCAGCAATCACCTGGTCCGCAGGGCGAAACCGGGCACGCTGATCCAGCTCGACCAGGCGACCGGTGACTTCGTCCTGCCGCGGGCCAAGCCCGCCAAGGTGCTCTACCTGACGGCCGGCAGCGGCATCACGCCCGTGATGGGCATGCTGCGCGACACCGAACTCGACGACGTCGTCATGGTCCACTGTGCGCCACAGCCTCAGGACGTGATCTTCCGCAAGGAACTGCACAGCCTGGTCGTGGACAAGAAGCTTCGGCTTACCGAGGTGCACACCGACACCGACGGCAAGCTCGACATCGCCCGTCTCCAGGAACTTGTGCCCGACTGGGCCGAGCGCGAGACCTGGGCCTGCGGGCCCGCAGGTCTGCTCGACGCCGCCGAAGAGCACTGGACCGAACAGGGCGTCCAAGAACGCCTGCACACCGAACGGTTCCGCGCCGGCATCATCGTCGCCGGCGAGGGCGGCGAGGTCACGTTCAGCGCCACCGGCAAGACCATCGACGCTGACGGCGCCACGCCGTTGCTCGACATCGGCGAGGAGGGCGGCGTGCTCATGCCCTCCGGGTGTCGTATGGGCATCTGCTTCGGCTGCGTCACGCCGCTCAAGGCCGGCGCTGTCCGCGATCTGCGTACCGGCGAGATCACCGAGGCCGAGCCGGGCGTCCTCATCCAGACCTGTGTGTCCGCCGCGGCGGGCCCCTGCGACATCGAACGGTAGGAGCACCTTGACCGCCATCGACCCCACCGCCCACCTGACCGCGGACCAGATCGAGGAACTGGGTCGCGAGCTGGACGCCATCCGCGACGAGGTGATCGCCGACCGCGGCGAGAAGGACGCCGCCTACATCCGCCGAGTCATCTCGGCGCAGCGCAAGCTGGAGCTGGTCAGCAGGGGGGTGCTGCTGTTCTCGATCTTCCCGCCCGCGTGGCTGATCGGCACCGCCGGGCTGTCCGTGGCGAAGATCATGGACAACATGGAGATCGGCCACAACGTCCTGCACGGCCAGTGGGACTGGATGCGAGACCCGAAGATCCACTCCACCACCTGGGAGTGGGACCACGTCTCACCGTCCGATCAGTGGAAGCACTCGCACAACGAGCTGCACCACACGTACACCAACGTGATCGGCAAGGACAACGACCTCGGTTACGGCATCATGCGCGTCGACGAAGACCAGAAGTGGCACCCCTTCCACCTCGGCCAGCCGCTGTGGAACTTCCTCAACGCCTGCTTCTTCGAGTACGGCATCGCGGCATACGACCTGGAGCTCGGCAAGAACCTCACCAAGCGCCGCCGCAAGAGCCCGGAGTTCCGCGCGCGGGCCAAGGCCGTGGGCCGCAAGATCCGCAAGCAGGTGCTCAAGGACTACGTGATCCACCCGCTGCTGTCGGGCCCCTCGTTCCTCCCCACACTCGCCGCCACGTTCACCGCGAACCTGGTCCGCAACCTCTGGACCCACTCGGTGATCATGTGCGGGCATTTCCCCGAGGGCGTACAGGTCTTCGAGCGCCGGTCGATCAGGGGCGAGACGCGCGGCCAGTGGTACCTGCGCCAGATGATGGGCTCGGCGAACATCAGCGGCAGCAAGGCCATGCACTTCATGACCGGCAACCTGTCGCACCAGATCGAGCACCACCTGTTCCCGGACCTGCCGAGCAACCGGTACGCCGAGGTCGCGGTGAAGGTGCGCGCGCTGTTCGAGAAGTACGAGCTGGAGTACGTCACCGGCCCGCTGCCCAAGCAGGTGTTCTCCGCGTGGCACAAGGTCTTCCGACTCGCACTGCCGAACAGGCAGCACGAGGTCAGAACGCCTGACCGTGAGCAGGACCTCATCGCCGCCTGACTCCCCGGCCGCACCGCAAGCCCTTGGGCGACGCCACTGCTGCCACACGACGGCCTACTCGGCCAGTGGAGTCCGCTGCTGCCCAGGTCCTACAGGTTGGTGAGCGCAGGCCGGACAGCAACTGAGTGGGAGCTTCTCTCCGGTTCTACGACGAGCCCATGGCAGATGAGAAGGGCGACGAGGTGGACTATGACTTGGTGTGAGCAGGCCGCTGGTACAAGCACGGCCGGGGGGCGGCGCGGCAGGCCCCTTTTTGAGCTGATGTACACCCCGGCCTGGCTGGCGACCGAAGCCGGTCGGCGACATCCGGATTCCGCTCCGGGCCAACAAGAAAGCCCCGGGCGGCTGGCCTGGGGCTTTTTCATGGAGCGGGTGACGAGAATCGAACTCGCGCTCTGAGCTTGGGAATCAACGGTGCTTGGGCGGTCGCATCCCCTATGACCTGCATGTTTGGTCGAGACGTGCGAGGTTGGCCTGACCTCCAGGCGCCGCACTTGACCGCTGTTGTCCGCTTCGCTGGGCACGGATGGGGCACGACCCGCAGAGATCGGACGCCACGTCCGGAGGCGCCCGGCTCTCGCCCGCGCGGAGCCGTCCCCGGCACCAGCCTCCACTGCGCCCGGTCCCCAGAGGTCTCTGACGCTGGTCATTCCGCTTTGCTTAGCAGTTTGATGACGGCGTCCTTCAGGTCGTCATCCGACAAATCCTCCGGCTCCTTGAACTGCGGATCGATGGAGTAGTCCTCCAGCAGCGAGAAGACACGATCGAGAAGAGTTTCCAACGGATCGCGGACCCGCTCGCCCTGCTGCTGCGAACGACGACGTGCGTCGAGCCAGCCGACGGCAAATTCCGCCCCCGTGCAGCGTCCGGCTGCTAGATCTCTCATAAGTGCCAGCTGCTGGCCCGTGGCGGTGGCCTCAGGAACGTCCCTCGGGTACTTCCAGGCGATGTGTCCGGGAGGAAACGATCGCGCGATCGACTCCAGAGCGGGCCATTTCCGTGCTGCTGCCCGAGCGTAACGGGCGAAGCGAGCACGCGCCTGGTCCACTCCCTCCGGCGCCGCTCCCGCGAGGAACTCCGACGTGCCGGCGACCAAGGCGTAGCCCGGCCCGGGAAAGAGGACCGCGCCCTCGAGGTTCGCAGCGACGAGCAGAAGATCCGCAGGCAGCGAGACAAGGCCCGGATCGGCCGGCGGAAGACTCTCCGCAGAGGCGATTGCCCCGGCGGAGGGGTGAATCACCAGGACGGCGTCGGCGCCCGCAGTCCGGCATCCCTCGGTGATACGCCTGACGAGAGAGTCGTCCGTGCGACTGCCTGCCGGCACCGGGGTGACCTTCTTCTCTCCTGCCGCGATCCATTGTCCGCTGAAGGCGCCCTGCATGTCGAGAACAGTCATGGCACTTCCAGTTCCGCCCTCGTTCGACCCAATCACCATAGGAACCCTTTATCGATGATGCTTTGAAATTGCTTGTCGCCCAGTTTATAGCCCGACCAGAATTTTCCGGTGTCCGCGTGCAGCATGACCATCTTCTGAGTGGTCGGGTCAATGAAGCCGATCGCTTGCCCTTGGCCTCTGTAGTCGAATCGGTAAATCTTCGTGTCATCCGCTTTTATATGAGCTCGCATGCTATCTTCGAACCTCTGGAGATTCGCCTTCTTGAGATTGCCCGGCTCGTCCAAGAAGTCTCCCGCATGGGCGTGAAATTTCTTGCTCATCACGCTCTGGCTGGAGAAGTCGGCTTTTTCTTCCCACCCTCCTCGGGGGCAGGGTCCGAGCCCCAGCGGATCGGACCAGGTGTGGGGGTTGTGGACGTAGGTACGGGGATTGGGCGCGGGCGAAAGACCGAGAGGGTCGGCTGTGAGGTAGCGCGCGGTCTGCGGATCGTAGTGCCGATGGTGGTTGTAGTGCAGGCCGCTCTCCGGGTCGTAGTACTGGCCGGGAAAGCGGAGCGGCGTGTAGGTCGTGCTGTCCCTCGGCCATGTCGTGCTGCCCCAGAGAGCCGCGCGGGACTGCCACCCCACGTTCCCGGTCTCATCGATGAGTTCGGTGGGGGTGCCAATCAGGTCGGTGGCGATCGCGAAGAATCGCTCGTCGATCACGTCCTGGCGCGCGTTCGAGGAAAGAATGCGCTCGGTCTGGGCGAGAGGGCGAATGCCGTCGTGATCCCAGGTGAGGGTGACCGGACGAGGAAGCTCCGGAGACAACGTGGTCTGCTCGCAGAGCGTGGTGCCGTCCCAGGAGAAACGGATCTCCTCACCCGTGGGGTCACCCGTGTCGGACAGCCGGACTTTGCTTGTGCGGCGGCCAAGGGGGTCATAGCGGTAGAGCCACGTGATGTCGTCCGGGGTGGTCACCGATGTCAGGCGGTCCTCGACGTCCCACGTGTACCGCCAGGTGTCGGGCTTGCGGGACAGCCGTGTCTTCCGGCGGACGGTGACCCGGCCCAGAGCATCGTGCTCGAACCGGATCGCGCCGGCGTGAATGATCTCCGTGCCGGTGTAGGAACGAGGCCCCGTAGCCTCCTGGCCGGGATGGGAGGCAGTCCAGGACGCGGAAGTCTGATTTCCGTCGGCATCGTAGGCGTAGTTCTCGGCCCACCGGTCCGCCGTAACGGACACGACCCGGCCGACAGCGTCCAGGGTGAAGCGCGACATGCCGCGCAGTGTGTCGTCGACTGCCGTGAGCCGGTCGCCGGCGTCGTAGGTGTAGGACCGGCGGTTCACTGTGTCTTCGCCACGGAAGATGTGTTGTGCGACCAGCCTTCCAGCGTCGTCCCACGCGGAGTCGAAGGTCAGCTCGGGCCCGATGGCGCGCGTCAGTTCGCGGCCCGCCAGGTCGTGGGTGAACGCGATGGTCCGGCTGCCGCTGATCAGCTCGGTGAGCCGGTCGGAGGAGTCATAGGCGTACCTGGTGCGCTGACCGGTGGGTGTCATGCGCTCGGTCCGGCGGCCCAGCGCATCGTAGGTATAGGTGGTGACACGGCCGTCGGCTATCTCTGCTTTCACACGGCCGATTCGGTTGTACTGATAGAGCAGTTCGCTCTCCGGCCCCGCAGCATGGAGCAGGCGCCCGGCTCGGTCGTAGGAGAAGGTCGTCACCGCGCCCGCCGCGTCCTTGCGGGTCACTCGGCCGCACGCGTCGCGTTCGTACGTGATGGACTCACCCAGCGGGTTGGTGCGCGTGACTACCTGTCCGGCAGCGTCCGACTCGTAAGTGAGCGTGCGGCCGTCGAAGTCCGTCTCCGAAACGAGCCGCCCCGCAGGGTCGCGTGTGTACGACCACACCGAGCCCAGCGTGTTCCGGACCTGCGTGAGGTTGAGTTCGCCATCGTGCTGGAACTCGAAACTCGCTCCTTCAGGTGACCTGCTCGCCGAGAGAAGATCGAAGTGCGTGTACTCGAAGTGGGATTCCCGTCCGAGCGCGTCGACGTGACGCGTACAGTTCCCTTCGCCGTCGTAGGCCCAGGACTCCTTGGAACCGTCAGGGGTGGTGCGACCGGCCAGTTCTCCGTCGGCTGACCATTCCAGGACTGTGGTCGCACCCAGTGCGTCGGTTATCCGGACAGGGCGACCCAGGAGGTCCCGCTGGTAGTGGGTGGTGGCACCGACGGCGTCCGTGACCGCCACGGGCTGCCCTGACGCATTGCACCGTATCGAGGTGACCGCTCCGAGCGGGTCGGTCTTCCCGGTCAGGAATCCGGCAGCGTCATAGGTGTAGCGCGTTGTGTTGCCCATGGGATCGGTGACGGCGGTTCGATTACCGCGGTCGTCGAACTCCTGCAGCCAACGAGCACCGTCCTGAGCCGTGTATTGAGTTGGCAGGCCGAGCTGATCGAAGACGATGCGCTCCTCACTGCCGTCGGGATAGAGGACCGCGGTCTGTCTCCCCTCCCCGTCGTACTGGTGAGTTGTGGCGCGACCGAGTGGGTCGGTGAGCGTGAGCAGCCTTCCGCGGGCGTCGTGGGTGAAGCGGGTGGTATGGCCGAGCGGGTCCGTCGCGGAGAGGATGCGGCTGTCTCTGCCGACGAGATAGCGGGTGGTGTGACCGCGCGCGGTCGTCAGAGAGGTCGTGCGGTGGCCGGTCGCCGTGTCCGGATCGCTGTAGGCGAGGGTCATCTGCAGGTGACCGCCCTCACCTCCCTGTGCGATCACGCGGTCGTTGTTGTCGTAGGTGTAGTCATAGCGGTGGTTGTTGGAGTCGATCCAGGCGGTGATCCGCCCCCGATCGTCGTAGATGAAGGTGAGTGTGGCGCCGGACGGTTTCGTGACGGTGGTGAGATCGCCGCACGTGTAGCCGTAGGACCTGATGGGGATGGCTGCCCCTGTCTCGTCGCTCACACTCAGCACGGTAATCCCCGTTTCGGTGCTGGTTAGCGAGAGGCGGTACCCGGCGGAGTGGACGAGTTCCTGGGGCGTCCCGTCGTCAGTGCGGTCGATGCTGATGGCGTTGTCGTTGCGGTCGGTGATCTGGACGAGCCATGCGGTTCCGTCTTGGCCGGGTTCCGTTCCATGAGGGGCGGAGAAGTACTTGGTCAGTCGAGTGTCTGAGTCGGTGAGGGTGTAGTCGCCGAATTCATCACGGCTCAGGGAATTGCGTGAGGTGCCGGACTCCGGGTGGGTGGGCAACCCGGGCAAGGGGTGGGGGTAAGTGATGAGCAGGCCGTCGGCGGTGACGTGGATGACGCCGCGGGCGTCGATCTCCAGGCGTTCGTCGACGGTGGAGGACCAGGAGGGTCCGAAGAACCGGCCGGCTGTGTACCCGGACTCGAAGCGACGCGTGAACGTCAGGGGCAGTACGCCGGGGAGCCTCACGTCGGTCTGAGGAAGGAACATGCGGCCGGAGGCGAGGTCGACCGGGTCGGTTCCCCCGCTGGTGCGCTCGCTGTCAGGACGGTTGTGGGTTCCTTCGGGTGAGCGGTTCTCCAGCTTGCGGGCGTCGGAGGCGATGTCGGCGGCCTCCTTCACCACCCGGGCCCCCTTGACACCCGCCCCCGCCCCGCCGGTCGCGACGGTGAGGGCGGCGTCGGGGAGAAGCCGGCCGAAGCCTTCGGCGGGGTCCTTCATGAAGTCGGTGACCACTTGCTTGCCGGTGCCCCAGGGGTCGTTGGCGACCCGGACGAGCCCGGCGGCGGTGTTGTTGAGCGCGAGCCCGTACTCGGCGGGGTGGGTGATGTTGTACAGATCCATGGGATTGACGCTGCGCGCGAAGGTCAGAATGCCTGCCGCGCCCTTGACGACGCCGCCCGCAAGATGGGTCTTGATGACCTGGTACTCGGCGAGCCCGTCCATGGCCTGCTCGGAGTAGCGCGGCTTCTGCGGGGCGGCGTCCCGGGCCGCGGTCACGGCCTTGCGGGCAGTCTCGGCGGCGGTGTTGCGCTGTTTGCGCGCCTCCGAGAGCAACTCCTGGGCTTCCTTCATCCGCCCGGTGCCCGGATCGCTGAAGGTGCCCGGCTTGGGCGGCAGGGTGGAGGGGTCGCGCTCGTCGGCGGGTTTGGCGTTGTAGGCGTCGACGGCCTTGTTGTACGTGGTCGTCTTCTCGTTGTACGCGTCCCGGGCCTCCTCCGACGCCTTGGTCCCGGCCTTCCACTTGTCGATCGCGGTCTGCGCCTGCCCCTGGGCCCACTCCACGGTCCCCGCGAAGGCGTCAAGCGCGGCGGCCGCCTTCTCGAAGGCGTCGGCGGCCTTGAACCACTTGGGCGGCTCGACCGATACGGAGTTCCGGAACGCGTCCGCCGCCTGACCCTTGAGCGCGGACGAGTCCACGCCCTTGAGCCCACCGCCGACCTTGTCGAACGCGCCCTGGAGCTTGCGCAGGTGGGTGGCGGTGGACCGGATCTCGGACGGGCTGCCGTAGATGAGCTTGGTCTTGTCCTCGGTCTGCCCGAGGTCCATCTCGTCGACCTCGGCGCCCATCCGGTTCGCCACCGACCGGGACTTTTCCCGGACCCAGTCCGCCCCGGACTCCCAGCCAGCGTCCTCCAGCCGGTCGCCGGTCCAGTTCCCGGCATCCTCGACCCGGTCACCGACCCACTCGACACCGTCCTCGATCACGTCCTCGACGACGTCGGGCGTGATGTCCCGGACGAAATCCCCGATCCCCATGACCTAGTTCCCCCCGTCCTGCTCCTGCTTTCGGGCCCGCTCCTCAGGCGACGGCCCGAAAGCCTCGTCCACGGACCGGTCGAACGCCTCCTGATCCACGCCGAACATCTCGTTCAGCTGGTCCGCCTGGCGTCCTCCGTTCCCTTCGGTGACGAGCGCCCGCCCGGTGTCCTTCCAGGTCTGTCCGGCCTCGTCCGATGCCCGCTCGAACGACTCGCGGCTGTAGTCCGGACTCAGGTAGTCCGGGGTGAACACATCGCCCCAGTCCTGCTGGACGATCTCGTCTTCTGAGGCATGCGGATTCCCCACGCCAGCGTTCACGGCGATCTTGAACGTCCCGTGGACGTACTGGTCCTCCTCCCACACGATCCCCGCCGCGAGCCCCAGCTTCGCCGCGATGGCGTTGGCGTCCTGGACCAGTGCGCGGACGCCCCACTCCCACCGCTCGCAGAAGTCCTCGAAGTCCACCGACAGCCCGTGGTGACCGGCTTCCATCCCGGTCATCGACAGGTCCGAGAGCCCCTTGCCGAGCACCGCGCCGGTACCGGTACCGATCTCCCTCAACTCGGCAACGGCCTCACGCAGCCCGCTGGTGATCTGCTGAACACTGACGGGATCGACGTTGAGGTCTTCCGCCCCCGCACCGCTCACCGCTGCTGCCCCGCGCCCGGGACGTCCGCGTCGACGGCGACGGCATCCGGCACGATCCCCACCACCGGCGGAAACAGCATCGACCCGTCCGGGTCGGCCACGTTCACCGCGACGCCGGCCGGCACCCCCATGGCCGGGATGACCTCATCCAGCAACCGAGCCCCCCGGAACACGGCATACTCCCAACTCCGCGCGGCGGCCCCGGCCCCCTCCACCACAGCCCGCTCCTCCGCGAACCGGGTCAACGCCGCCTCATCGGTGAACCCGCACACCCATCGCACCCCACCGAACTCGGCGGTCCACAGCCCACCACGGTCGAAGGGCACCAGCACCAACGTCCGCCGCAGCTCACCCACCAAAGCCCTCGGGTCACCGACCCCGGCCCGCCGCTCGGCTATCCGCTCCACCAGCGCTGGCCCGTCACCCACCGGAAGCCCTCCCCCATACGCGAGTCGTCGCCCTTCACTTCCGCACACGCTAGGACACCACGCCCACCCGCAACCACGCGGTTCCAGCCGTCCCCACAGCCCCACACCACGGACCGCCGCCGAACACGAAGAAGACCCCGGTCGGAGACCGGGGTCTTTCTGAAAGAGCGGGTGACGAGAATCGAACTCGCGCTCTGAGCTTGGGAATCAGCGGTGCTTGGGCTGCTAGAGGCGCCCTCACCTGCGCCTTTGCATGCTGCAGGTGGATGGGCCCCGGTCTCTGGAAGCT
The DNA here is from genome assembly GCF_031760065.1 of Streptomyces durocortorensis. Classification (NCBI taxonomy): domain Bacteria; kingdom Bacillati; phylum Actinomycetota; class Actinomycetes; order Kitasatosporales; family Streptomycetaceae; genus Streptomyces; species Streptomyces sp. C11-1. Next base: position 3,321,526 of record NZ_CP134500.1, on the reverse strand, counting down.
GTATCTGACCGCTGTTGTCCGCTCTGCTGGGCACGGATGGGGCACGGAGGTCGGCAGCGCAACGGACCCCGCCAAGGTGTGTGCTCCTGGTGGGCCGACGGGGCGGAGGGGGATGATGCGGATTTCGCAGAGCTTGGTCATCTCGTTGCTGCCGGGCGTCGGTGAAGCGACCGGTCTCGGCTGGCGGAGCGCGACCTCGGTGACCGCGGCGTCGATGGCGTACGTGTGGCCGTGCAGTCCGGCGCCTTTGAGTAGTTCCGCCGCCTTGGCCGCCTGCTCGGTGATCGGTTCCACCTTGACGCGGGGCAGAGCCCAGTTCAGGCGAGGCGTGTTGGTGCGGGAGTGGCTGACTTCCACGGTGGTGTTCGCCCTGATCACGAGGTCGGCTCCCATGTCATGGAAAACCTGCAGCATCGCGAGGAGCTTGCGGTCCTGCGCTATCCAGACGGACAGCCCTTCAGAGTCCAGGACGACGGTCTCGATGCGCTCGCTCACGCGGCGTCCGCGCCTTTGGAGGAGGCGGCGGAGCCGAAGACCTTCGCCCGGGCCTCCTCGTCGCTGAACTGCCCGTGTTCTTCCTCGTGGCGTCGAAGGGCGTCGCCCAAGAGCTGGCGCCTGATCTGGCCGGGTACGGCTTCCGCCACCTGGTCGCTGGGGAGCGTGACGGTGATGCGAGTCAGACCCAGGCAAGAAGTAGCCCACACGCCTGAACAGGGCCCCGCCCGCAGTTTCTCCGCGGGCGGGGGCCCTGTGTTCGTTCGTCGGCGGTGTCAGCGGGCGTCGGTGGGCGGGTCCTCGCCATCCGCCGGCCCGGTCCGGTCGGCGCCCTCCGACACGGACCACGCGATCGCGAAGCCGAGGGCCGCCACGAGGGCATAGGAGAGGGACGCGCCCCCGGCGCTCATCATGCTGTCCGAGCCCTTGGTAGGGAACCAGAACTCGGCCGTCGGGCCGTCGGCGACGAACGCCACGAGTGCCGCGACGGCGAGCCCCGAGAACCCGAGCGCGGGAACGCTGCAGACCAGCATCCATTTCCATCGCCGCTTCACGACACCTCCCTGTAGGTAGGGCCGTATGGTACGGCCGGGGACGGGCCGGCCGAAAAGCCAGAGGGTGAGGAGGTCGGCCGTGGTCGGCGTGAATCCGCAGGCGTCGAGGTCGAGGTAGAACGGCCGCAGTTCGTCCTCGAAGTCGACGCACACCGCCGGAGGCAGCCAGTGATCACCGTGACCGTCCTCCACCCTGGAACCATGGGCGCGGCGATCACCGCCGAAATCGTCGCCGGCGGCCATGAGGCGCTGTCGGTGACCAAGGGCCGCAGCGAGAACACCTGGGTCCGAGGGAGAGAGGCCGGTGCCACGGCGTACGACTCGCTCGCGGAGGCGCTGTCCAGAAGCGCGGTCGTTCTCTCGGTCTGCCCACCACAGGCGGCGGAGGACGTCGCGGCGGCGGTGGCAGCGCACGGCTTCGCGGGGGTGTACGCCGACGTCAACGCCATCAGCCCTCAACGCGTACGGCGCATCGCTGACGAGACCCGCCCTGGCTCCGCAGTTGTCGACGGTGCCGTTTTCGGTCAGCCGCCAGGCCAGGGGCGTGCCACACGGCTCTATCTCGCAGGGGCCGACTCTGCCGTCGAGCTGGTGGCGTCGCTGTTCACGGACTCTGCGCTGCACGTGTGCCGCGTCGGGGACACAGTCGGTTCCGCTTCCGCGCTGAAGATGGCCTTCTCCAGCTACCAGAAGGCCGCCCGCACCCTCGCCGGAATCGCTCACGCGCTCGCCGACGCCCATGGAGTCGGTGACCAGCTCACAGCCGAAGCCGAGGTCATGATCTCCGCGATCCTCTCCGATCCGGAGTATCTGCCGAGTGTTGCAGCCCGAGCCTGGCGCTGGGCACCTGAGATGGAAGAGGTCGCCGCTAGTCTCCGCGCGTCTGATCTGCCCACGGACATGGCCGAGGCCACGGCTCGGGTGCTCGCCCTCTGGGGGCAAGACAAAGACCAGTACGACCTGACGGTCGTGCATGTCCTCTCCCAGCTCCGGTCAGAAATGAGCCGCTGATTCGTTCACGCCGAGGGAACGCGACGCCTGGACAGGTCCCCAGACAACAAACAAGGCCCTGGTCTCCGACCAGGGCCTTCATCATGGAGCGGGTGACGAGAATCGAACTCGCGCTCTGAGCTTGGGAATCCCATGATCTGGGGATGGATTCGCGCAGGTCAGATGCGTCGAGCAGGCAACGGGGGTGTGATTGCTGGTGCTGGGATCACACTCCTACTGACCGCTGCTGACCGTTCCCACCGGTGCGGTAGTGGTGAGAGCGGGTGGAGGCCCGCGCCCGCGAGGGGGTCCGCGCCCGCCCACCTGTCCCGCTCGTTCGAGCTGGCCGCACCACACCGCAGGGCGCGACCAGAGCCTCGATGCACACCGCATGGCCTCCGGGGTCTCCGGCGCTTCCAGTGCCTCGCGCGAGTAGACGCACTGGTAGGACACCCCGGCCGCCAGCCGGTTGAGTTCGAGGTCGTCGAGGCTGCCCGAGCCACCGCCGATGTACCGCCGGCGCAGGGCGGGCGTTGACGGAGCTGACCTCGTCCCGCGCCTGGAGCTGGGCGCGGGCCACCGCAGCGATCACCGCGTCCTCGCCCTCCAGCAGTTCGACGACGGAAACGCCCCACCGGGGGCGTCCGGACCCGGCGCGAGGCTGGCCCGCCAGCTCCTCGACGTCCGACCACATCCGGGCGAACTCACCGCGCTGATGCTCGATCAGTGGCGCCGGGACGCCGAGAAGCTCGCCCAGCTCCTTCGTCGTCGCCCGGTTCAGATCGAGCAGGGCGAGGTACGCGTCGTTCTCGGCAGGGCCGAAACCGATCGGTTCTCACAGGAACATGTGTACCTTCTGGCGCCGACGGGACCGTCGGGCGCGCCCGGACGCCGGGTTGGCACTCCAGCCACCGTCAAGAGTGTGTTTCAGCCTTCCGCGCCGGTCGGATGGCGTGGGAATCGGACATTGTCCGGGATCGCAGGCACCGGCGCATTCACAGATCCGACAGCTCTGGCTAATCATGTCCATGACTACAGTCGCCAGCACCACCTCGTCATACGGCGGTAACCGACCGCTACCCCCCACTGAATGAGGTTCACGTGCGTAGAAAAACGACCTTCTGGCTGGTTGCGGCCGCCACGACGGCCGCGCTGGCGGTCGGCACCGGCTACGGTGCCGCTGCCCCGCCACCCGACAACCCCGCATCGGCGCAGGACGAACGCCCCTACGTCTACCGCGTCCACGACGGATCACACGCGGCGGACAGCAAGCTCGCCGGCTTCGACCTGATCGAAGACCGCGAGGGCGACGACCTGTTCGTCCTCGGCGACGCCGGCACCGCCGAGGACCTCAGGGCCGCCGGACTGGCGGCCACCGTCGAGCAGCGGCTGAGCCCAGCCCCCTGGGGGCCGCCCAAGCGCAGTGGCCAGGCCCCGCGGCTGACCGCGAAGGTCGCCGAGGAGACCTACTACGGCGGCTATCGCACCGTCAACGCCCAGTACGCCCACCTGGACCAGGTCGCCTCCGACCACTCCGGCCTGGCCACCGTCTTCGATGTCGGCGACTCCTGGCGCAAGGCCACCGGCCGGCCGAACGGCTACGACCTCAAAGCCATATGCATCACCAAGAAGCAGTCCGGCGACTGCCGGCTGAGCCCGGACTCCTCCAAGCCGCGGTTCCTCGTCCAGGCCCAGGTCCACGCAAGGGAGTTGAGTACCGGCGAGATGGCCTACCGCTGGATCGACTACCTCACCGACGGCTACGGCACCGACCCGACGGCCACCGAGATCCTGGACAACCGGGAGATCTGGGTCGTGCCGATCGGCAACCCCGACGGCGTCGACATGGTCCAGCAGGGCTTCACGGGCGGGCCCAGCGGGCAGCAGTGGCACCGCAAGAACGCCAACCACAGCCACAGCAGCGGCTGCTCCGAGGGCTCCTACGGCGGTGAGGGCATCGACCTCAACCGCAACAACGGCAGCCACTGGGGCGGCGCCGGTACCAGCTCCAACCCGTGCTCCAAGGTCTACAAGGGCCCCTCCGCGGACTCCGAGACCGAGACCCAGGCCCTCCACGCCCTCTACCGCGACCTGTTCCCGGACACCCGCCCCGCCGGTGACAACGCCCCTGCCGACTCCGACACCCAGGGCATGTTCGTCACCCTGCACAGCTACTCCAACATGGTGCTGTTCCCCTGGGGATTCAACTCCTCCATCGACACCGGCAACGACGCCGCGCTGCGCACCATGGCCAAGGACATGGCGAACCTGGCGGGCGGCTGGCAGTACGGCCAGCCCGGCGAGATCCTCTACAACGCCAGCGGCAGCCACGACGACTGGGCCTACGACGACCTCGGTGTGCCCAGCTTCACCTGGGAGGTCGGCCCCTCCGGCGGCACCTGTGGCGGCTTCCACCCCAGCTACTCCTGCCAGGACACGTTCTGGAACCAGGTCAAGCCCATGCTGGTCTACGCGGCGGAGCACGCCGAGAACCCCTACGGGGGCGGCACCACACCCCCGCCCTCGGAGTGCAGCGCCACCAACGGGACGAACGTCGCCATCCCCGACAACGGCCCAGCCGTCACCAGCAGCATCGAGATCTCGGGCTGCACCGGCAACGCGTCGGACGCCAGCACCGTCGAGGTCCACGTCGAGCACACCTGGCGCGGTGACCTCGTCGTCGACCTGATCGCCCCCGACGGCACCGTCTACGCGCTGAAGAGCGCCAGCGGCGGGGACAGCGCCGACGACATCCACGAGACCTACACGGCCGACCTGTCCGGCGAGGCGCCCAACGGCACGTGGTCGCTCCGCGTCCAGGACACCGCCCGGTACGACACGGGCACCCTCGACACCTGGACTCTCTCCCTCTGACTCGGCCACCCGCCCGGCTCCGGCACACCATGCCGGACCCGGGCGGCACGCGACGTCAGAGCACAGGTGCGGGCTCCGCCGAAGCGGTGGGCGCCATGGAGCGTTTCGCGTTTGAGGGTCGTGTTGAAGGACTCGGCGAGTGCGTTGTCCGCGCTCGTACCAAAATTGCATCCCTCGCAACACTCTTCACCGCGAAAGCCCGGTGTGCGCACCTGGCGGGCCGAGCGGCTGGAGGCAACCGGCACGACGACCGTTGCCAAGCCGTACCGCCTCCTCAAGGCCATCATGGAGACGGCCGCCGGCGACGAGCTGATCCGCCGCAACCCTTGCCGCATCAGGGGCGCCGGCAGCGAGAGGGCCAAGGAACGCCCCACCGCCACCGTCGAACAGGTAGACGCGCTCGCGGACGCCATGGGCCCCAGGTGGCGGCTGATGGTGTACTTCGGCGCCTACGAGCCGATGCGTCCGGAGGAGCAGGCGGCGCTGCGGCGGCCCGACGTCACGCTCGAACCGCTCGCGGCCAGGATTAGCGACGCCGCGCCGGAGCTGACCACGGGCCGCCGAGTCGAGGGCGACACGAAGTCGACCGCCGGACGCCGAACCGTCTTCCTCCCGGCCTTCTTGCACATCGAGGTGAAACGCCACCTGGACTGGTACGCGGAGAAGGAGCCCAACGGCCTCCTGTTCGTCGGCGAGCGGGGAGCGCCATTCCGGCGGTCCACCTTCGGCCGCAAGTGGCGCAGGGCCCGCGCCAAGGTGGGCCTGCCGGAGGACTTCCGCTTCTACGACCTCCCCCACACCGGCCACACCTTGTCCACCCAGTCGGGGGCCACGCTCAAGGACACGATGGTTCGCGCCGGCCAGTCCTCGGAGAAGGCGGCGCTGATCTACCAGCACTCCGACGGGGCGCGGCAGCGGGAGGTTGCCGGGGGTATCGATGCGCGGGTGCGGGCTGCCCGAGGCAAGGTAGCGGCTCAACTGAGGCAGGTTCGCGAAGCCTGAAGAGTCGGGGCCGGGACAACAGCAGGCCGTCCCGGCCCCGATACCGGACAGAGCGCAGACGTGCGTTCCCGATCAGTGGCGGTGCCAGGGTCTCTTCTGGAACTTCTCCTGAGTGATCCGAGCCTCGCGGTACGCGACCTCGGACCATTTTCTCCGGCAGGTCGCGAATCGGATCATCGAAGGTTCAAGCACGCTGGGGTCGGCGGGTGCCGTAAGCCTGATGGTACGGCAGTTCCGCGTCGGTGACCCTGAGGAAGTGCGGGGCTCGAACCCGCCCGCCAGATGTGTGGCAGGCATCGCCGATTCGTGCTCCGCAGGCACGGCAGTCCCAGTCCAGAGCTTCCTTGATGCCCTGCGCCTTGATCTCCTGCAGCACGGCGGTCTGTTCCGCCCACCATGTCCTTCGAACAGATTCGTCGGCGGGGGAGTCCGCTTGCCGTTTCCGGAAGGCCGCCTGCCGATTGGGATCCGCGAGGGGACCCGTTAGTGGCTTTGTCAGCACGGCGTCTTCAGCGGACCGCTTGTTCGCTTCGGTCTCTGCGTCGAAATCTTCCATCTCCAGGCGGATGTACTGCTCGAAGTCGGCAAGGGTGGCGTCGGGCTGTGACGCGGCGAAAGCGGCGACCTGGACATGAATCATGCGCAGGATGTGCAGCGTCTGCTGATCTTTGTAGTTGGTGAACTTGCCCACGGACGATCCTTCTGGCTGAGATGGGAAGGGGCGGACTCAGTTGGCGAGCAGGGTGTTCTCCAGGCGCTGCACTGCGTCTCCGTGGGGCCGCAGGTGTGGCTGCATCACCCACAGGTCATCGTGGAACGGTTCGAAGCCCAGCGACTGCCATGTCTTCTGCACCACAGCTGTCTCCCTCGCGAGCCTGGCCTTGTCGTCGCGTTCGTCGACTGGGATGTCGATAGGGAACGGGTGAGTGGCCACCAGGGCCGCCGAGTTCGTCGTCCAGCGAAGCAAGCGCCCGATGAGCAGCCGACCGACGCCGCCGAGACCACGCCAAGCGGGAGCAAGCCTGGCTCGATCCATGAGGACCACGTGGGTGCCACCGATCAGACACTCTTCGAACTCGGCATACAGCCCCATGCCCCCCGAGGGGTCGAAAAGCCGGGCGAAGTGCTCGTAACCGGAGCTCCGTGAGTCCAGCGAGTCGTAGATGCGGTGGATCCGCCACAGGTCGAGGGTGAGGTCCGACATCCTGAAGATGGTCAGCTCCTCGCCGTCGTCGCGCGAAGAACGTGACGGCGATACATCTGGCGAGAGGAGCCTTTCGCCCTCCGCGACCTCCTCGTCGTCCATGGGTTCCCACACGGGGAGAACGGCCTTGCAGCTCCACTCCAGCGTTGCGGGGTCATCATCCGCGTCCATGGCCACCAGTGACGCGCTGGAGCTGAAGCGCAATTCGAGGCGGGGCAAGTGAGTCAGAAGGCCGACCTCGATGGGGGGCTGCGGCTGTCATGCTGATAACGCTAGACCGGTGCGGGCGGGTGCTGGGGCCCTTTCCGGGAATGAGCGGCAGGGCCGCTGACCGAGGTGCATTTACTGCGTAACGCATCAGCTTTTTCGCCTTCAAGTTGCGATCAGGCGTGAATCAACGGTGTCCCAGATCACTAGGGATGAGGCGCCGGGCAGAGAGGGGCAGGGCGCGTTCACAAGGGCGGCCAGAGTTGGTCCGTGTAGGGCGTGTCCCCGAGATAGGGCACGCGGAGGGCACGCCACCCCGCGAGGGGTCTAGACAACAAGAAAGCCCCCGGCCGCTGGCCTGGAGCTTTTGAGTGGAGCGGGTGACGAGAATCGAACTCGCGCTCTGAGCTTGGGAAGCTCATGTTCTACCATTAAACTACACCCGCGAAGCATGCCGATGATCACCGGCGCTGCACCGCTCAACACTGTACCCCATGTCAGGCCCCCGGCGGATGAGCCGTGGGGTCTCCTTCTCGTGTGCGCGGGGTGAGGAGTGGGGTGGACGGGGGTGTGGTTGGCGGGAGTTGGGGGCGTAGCGTGGGGAGTCGGAGTGCCGTGTGGGGCGGCGTCCTGTTCATCCCCTAATGTGGCTTTCTCGTCCATATGTGGTTGGGGAAGGGACTTGATGCAGTCGATGGAGCGCACCCTCGTCCGCTGTGCCGAAGGGCACGTTTTCGCTACCTCGTCGTTCCCGATGCAGCAGCTCGGGGCCGACCGGATCGGGCCGGGGCGGTTGATCCGGTGTCCTCGGTGTGCCCGGTTGCGGCAGGCGGTGCCGGTGGCCGTCGAGCGGCGGTAGGGGCGAGGGCAGGAAGAGGTGCGGAGCAGTGCGCGCGGGTGGTCCGGTTGGGGCGGGCTCGCGCGTTCTGCGTATCCTCGGGACGTGCTTCTCTCAGACAAGGACATCCGGGCCGAGATCGACGCCGGCCGAGTCCGTATTGATCCGTACGACCCTTCGATGGTGCAGCCGTCGAGCATCGACGTGCGGCTGGACCGCTACTTCCGGGTGTTCGAGAACCACCGGTACCCGCACATCGACCCGGCGGTGGAACAGCCCGATCTCACCCGCACCGTCGAGCCGGAGGGCGATGAGGCTTTCATCCTGCACCCGGGTGAGTTCGTGCTGGCGTCCACGTACGAGGTGATCTCGCTCCCCGACGATCTGGCCTCGCGGCTGGAGGGCAAGAGCTCGCTCGGGCGGCTCGGGCTGGTGACGCACTCGACGGCCGGGTTCATCGACCCCGGGTTCTCCGGTCACGTGACGCTGGAGCTGTCGAACCTCGCCACGCTGCCGATCAAGCTGTGGCCGGGTATGAAGATCGGGCAGCTGTGCATGTTCCGGCTGACCTCGCCCTCCGAGTTCCCGTACGGCTCCGAGCGGTACGAGTCGCGGTACCAGGGGCAGCGGGGGCCGACGGCCTCGCGGTCGTTCCAGAACTTCCATCGGACCCAGGTGTGATCAACCATGGCTAGTGACGTGCGGGAAAACCTTACTTACGAGGGCTTCGGGCGGGCCGTGCGCGAGCTGGCGCAGGCCGTCGCCGACGACGGCTACGAGCCCGACGTCGTGCTCAGCATCGCGCGCGGCGGGGTCTTCGTCGCGGGCGGGCTCGCCTACGCGCTGGACTGCAAGAACATCCACCTGGTGAACGTGGAGTTCTACACCGGGGTGGGGACCACCTTGGAGATGCCCGTCATGCTGGCGCCCGTGCCCAATGCGATCGACTTCTCCCGGAAGAAGGTTCTGATCGCGGACGACGTCGCCGACACGGGCAAGACGCTCAAGCTCGTCCACGACTTCTGCGTCGAGCACGTCGCCGAGGTGCGCAGCGCCGTCATCTACGAGAAGTCCCACTCCCTCGTGAAGTGCGAGTACGTGTGGAAGAAGACCGATGAGTGGATCAACTTCCCGTGGAGTGTGGAGAAGCCCGTCGTTCGGCGGGACGGGCAGGTCCTCGACGCCTAACGCCTAGGTGTTCTGTCCCTGGGTCTGTCCCGCGCACGCGGCACGAAGAGGCCCCCGGAGCGCTCGCGCTTCGGGGGCCTTCTCGCGTCGTTGCTCAGATCGTGCCCAGCTTGATGATCGACAGCAGCGCGATCAGCTGGATGGCCGACGCCCCCAGCGCCTTCGGCCACGGCAGGTCGTGCGACTTGCTCACCATCGACGTGAACAGTGCCCCGGCCGCCAGCCAGGTCAGCCAGCCCAGGATCTGAACCAGGGCGTTCTCGCCGCCCAGGAAGACGGCGAAGAGGAGGCGCGGCGCGTCCGTGATCGACATGATCAGCATCGACAGGCCCACCGTCGGCTGCCACGCGCCCGTGCCACCCAGCTGGCGGGCCAGGGTGTGGGTCACCGCGCCGAGGACCAGGCCGCCGATGACGAAGCCGACGCCGGTGAAGATGACGTACGGGACGGCCGTCGAGATCGTCGCGTTGATCGCCTCGTCGCGCGCCTGGTCGAAGCCGAACAGCGCGAGCAGGCCGTAGAGGAACGTGACGACCAGCGCCGGGCCCCAGACCGGGTAGTCCCGCATCTGCCAGAACGTCGGGCCGGGGCGCGTCACGATGCCGGTCAGCAGTTCCTTCCAGCGCAGGCGCGGGCCTGCGGGCTGGGCGGGGGCGTGACCGGCGCGGTAGGTGTTGCCGTCGCCGTACGGGTCCTCGTCGACGCGGAACGCCTGTGTGTGGCCCGGGTTGTTGGCGTACGGGTCGTGGGGGGCGGGGTCCGCGTACGGGTCGCCGAAGTACTCCGGCTCGCCGTGGCCGCCGTGCCCCTGTCCGCGGTGCCCGTGCCCCTGTCCGTATCCGGCCCGGCCCTGCGGGGCGTAGCCGCCGTTGTCATACGGGGCGCCCTGCGGGGCTCCGTACGGCGGTGGCGCTGAGCCGCTGCCCGGGCCTCCTGCCGTCGGCCACGGCTGAGCCCCGTACGGCGGCTGCGGTGCCTGCCCTCCGTACGGCTGCTGCCGCTGCTGCGGTTGTTGCGGGGTGCGGTTGTCCCGGCCGCGTCCGATCCTGAATCCAGCCACCCGTCGAACGTACCTGGTCGTCGGGGACGGGGAGTGGGGCCCCGGGGAACCCGTCCGCCATTGCGGCCTAGCTGTGACATCCCCTAGGGGCCGCCGGGAGGCCGGGGGGAGAGGGGGGCAGGGGGAGTTCAGGGGAGGAACAGCGCCGTGGAGAAGGTGACCACGGGGTCCTTCGTGTTACCCGCCGGGTAGAGGGCGATCAGGTCCTGCCGCTCGCCCCGGTACGTCCGCACCACCGTGTCCGTCTTCCTGTCGCCGTCGTAGTCGCCGTGCGCCAGGAGCGTGGTGCGGGTGGTGCCTGTGGTGTGCAGGGGGGCCTTGGGGAGTTTCTCCGTCGCGAACGTGTACGCGCCGCCCGGGCGCACCGGGCCCTTGGCCGAGCCGAGGAGCAGGGTGCCCCGGCCCGCCTGGCCGGGGGCGTGCGGGCGGGTGGTGGCGACGAGGTCGTCGTAGCCGTCCCCGTCCGTGTCCCGCCTGGGCTCGGGGGCGTAGAGGTACGGGCCGCCGTCCGGCAGCAGTTCCGCGCTGCGCGGGGCCCCGGCGCGGGTGAAGGGGCCGTGCAGGAAGGTCACCTGGCCCGCGCCGGTGGTGACCGCGAGGTCGGTCCGGCCGTCGCCGTCGAAGTCGCCGCACACCGGCAGCTCGGGCCACTCGTTGCCGAACCTCGCCTGTTGCGGGATGCGCAGGGTGACCGCCTTGCCGGTGAGGCCCTCGGGCGATCCGAAGAGGAGCTGGAGGGGTACGGGCGGGGCGCCGATGCCGTTGTACGGGGGGTCGGTGGAGACGATCAGGTCCGTGAAACCGTCCCGGTCCAGGTCGCAGGCCGCCTCGGAGTCGAACGCGGCGGGCAGGGTGTCGCCGTACTTCGCAGCGTTCGCGCGGGCGCTCAGCAGCTGGCGGGCGGCCGGGTCCAGGGGGCGGTCGTCGGTGCCGTAGACGATGCCGATGCCCGCGTCGTCGCCGTGGCTGTCCTCGGGGGCCTTCACCAGGCCGTCGATGACCAGGTCGCGGTGGCCGTCGCCGTTGAAGTCGTACGGGACGCGGCTGCCGGTGCCGCGGGGGACGGGGGCGCGGGGGATGCCCGCCCGCGCTTGGGCCCGGGCTTGCGCGTGCGCCTGGGCCTGGGCTTTCGGCGGGGTGTCGCCGTTCTTGTCGCCGGACGGGGTGTCGGCCGTGGACGCGCCTGCGCAGGCCGTGAGCGTCAGCAGCAGGGCCGTGCAGCCCGCGGCGAGGGTGGCGGCGGTGGTCCTGGTCGTGGCCTTCGCCTTCGGGGGCGTGAGGCGCGTGATGCGTCTGCGCACGGGAGGCCTCGTCCGTCGTCGTCCGGTGGTGCGGGTGCTTCCGGCGCGGGCCCGAGGTGCTGGGGGTGCGGCGGATCGTCCGGGGCACATGATGCTCCAGATACGTCGCCGCGTACATGTCCGGACTCACATGCGGCGGTCGTCACGTCCCGGGCGTCCCCGGTACGTGCGGGCTCCGGGCACGGAAAAGCGGCCGGTCCTGCCCCCGAGGCAGGTCCGGCCGCTCATCACGCCGATGCGTTACGTCACTTTGCCGGTTCGGGCTCCGGTGCGTCCACCTGGTCCGGGTCGCCGGTCGGGTCGGTGGGGGTCTTCACGGACTCCAGGAGGAGCTGGGAGACGTCCACGACCTGGATGGACTCCTTGGCCTGGCCGTCGTTCTTCTTGCCGTTGACGGAGTCGGTGAGCATGACGAGGCAGAAGGGGCAGGCGGTGGAGACGATGTCCGGGTTGAGTGCGAGGGCTTCGTCGACGCGTTCGGTGTTGATGCGCTTGCCGATGCGTTCTTCCATCCACATCCGGGCGCCGCCGGCGCCGCAGCAGAAGCCGCGTTCCTTGTGGCGGTGCATTTCCTCGTTGCGGAGGCCGGGGACCTTCGCGATGATCTCGCGGGGCGGGGTGTAGATCTTGTTGTGGCGGCCCAGGTAGCAGGGGTCGTGGTAGGTGATCAGGCCCTCGACCGGGGTCACGGGGATCAGCTTGCCCTCGTCGATGAGGTGCTGGAGCAGCTGGGTGTGGTGGATGACCTCGTACTCGCCGCCGAGCTGGGGGTACTCGTTGGCGATGGTGTTGAAGCAGTGCGGGCAGGTCGCGACGATCTTCTTCGACGCCTTGGGCTTCTTCGTGTCCGGCTCGACGTTGCCCTCGTCGTCGAAGGACTCGCCGTAGGCCATGTTGAGCATGGCCACGTTCTCCTGGCCGAGCTGCTGGAAGAGCGGCTCGTTGCCCAGGCGGCGGGCGGAGTCACCGGTGCACTTCTCGTCGCCGCCCATGATCGCGAACTTGACGCCCGCGATGTGGAGGAGTTCGGCGAAGGCCTTGGTGGTCTTCTTGGCGCGGTCCTCCAGGGCGCCGGCGCAGCCGACCCAGTAGAGGTAGTCGACCTCGGTGAGGTCCTCGACGTCCTTGCCGACGATGGGGACCTCGAAGTCGACTTCCTTGGTCCATTCGACGCGGGCCTTCTTGGCCAGGCCCCAGGGGTTGCCCTTCTTCTCCAGGTTCTTGAGCATCGTGCCCGCTTCGGAGGGGAACGCGGACTCGATCATGACCTGGTAGCGGCGCATGTCGACGATGTGGTCGATGTGCTCGATGTCGACGGGGCACTGCTCGACGCACGCGCCGCAGGTGGTGCAGGACCACAGGACGTCGGGGTCGATGACGCCGTTGTCCTCGGCGGTGCCGATCAGCGGGCGCTCGGCCTCGGCGAGGGCGGCCGCGGGGACGTCCCTGAGCTGTTCCTCGGTGGCTTTCTCGTTGCCTTCCATGTCCTTGCCGCCGCCTGCCAGGAGGTAGGGGGCCTTGGCGTGCGCGTGGTCGCGCAGCGACATGATGAGGAGTTTGGGGGAGAGGGGCTTGCCGGTGTTCCAGGCGGGGCACTGGGACTGGCAGCGGCCGCACTCGGTGCAGGTGGAGAAGTCGAGGATGCCCTTCCAGGAGAACTGCTCGACCTGGGAGACGCCGAAGGTGTCGTCCTCGCCCGGGTCCTCGAAGTCGATCTCCTTGCCGCCCGACGTCATCGGCAGCAGCGCGCCGAGCGCGACATCGCCGTCCGCGTTCCGCTTGAACCAGATGTTCGGGAACCCGAGGAACCGGTGCCAGGCCACACCCATGTTCGTGTTCAGCGAGATGGTGATCGCCCAGACCATCGTCGTACCGAGCTTGATCATCGCGAACAGGTAGACCAGGTTCTGGAGCGTTTCGACGCTCAGCCCCTTGAAGGCCAGGACCAGGGGATACGAGGCGAAGTACGCGGGGTCGTAGCTGTCGACGTGGTGGAGGGCGCCCTCCAGGCCGCGCAGCGCCATGATGGCGGTGCCGATGATGAGGATGACGATCTCGACGAAGTACGCCTGGCCCATCTTGGAGCCCGTGAAGCGCGACTTGCGGCCCGCCCGCGAGGGGAGGTTCAGCTGGCGGATCGCGATCAGCACGATGATGCCGAGGGTCGTGCCGAGCGCGATGAACTCGATGTAGAGCTCGTACGGGAGGAAGCCGCCGATGACCGGCAGCACCCAGTCCGCCTTGAACAGCTGGCCGTACGCCGTGACGATCGTCAGGCCCAGCGTCAGGAAGCCGACGGCGACGAACCAGTGGGCGACGCCCACGACGCCCCAGCGGTTCATCCGCGTGTGGCCGACGAACTCCTTGATCAGGGTGATCGTCCGCTGCTTGGGGTCGTCGGTGCGGCTGCCTGCCGGTACTGCCTGTCCCAGACGGACGAAGCGGTAGATCTGCACGATGGCTCGGGTGATGAGCGCAACGCCGACGACCGTCAGCACCAGCGACACGATGATCGCGGCGAGTTGCATGAGTAGGGCTCCTCGGGCCTGCGAGAGCGGGATCCAGTTACGTACGTGCGACTGCCCACTACTACTAAGCAGTAACTTATTTGGTCTGTGCTGACACTATCCACTTAGTCCACCCGGCTGTAGCCGGGCGGGCGGTGATCTGTGTCGCTCAGGTGTGCCTTGGTTGTGCCTTGGGCTGTGCCCCGGGTGGTGCCGCGGGCGGTGTCCCGGGTGGTGCCTCGGTCGGGCGGGCCTGTCGGAGGGTCGTCCGCAGGGTATTGCGTACGGCCTCCGTCAGGATCGCCAGGTCGAGTACTACTCCATGGTGCTCTGCGTAGTGCTGGTCCAGCAGGGCGGGGTCGTCCCACGGCATGCCCGAGCGGGCCCGCACCTGGGCCAGGCCGGTCAGTCCCGGTCGCAGCTCCTGCCGCCACTGCCGGGCCCCGGGGTGCGCGGACCGGGGGTCGCCCGGGGCCAGCGGGGCGGGGCCGACGAGGGCGAGGTCGCCCCTTACGACATGGGGGAGCCGGGAGAGCAGGTCCAGCCGGAGCCGTCGGGTGCGCAGGCTGCGGAGCTCGAAGACCCTGCCGTCCAGACCGGTCCGGGGGCGGCGGTCCCAGGCGCCGCCCGGGGTGCGCCGGGCGGTCAGGGCGAGGGCGCCGACGGCTACGGCGGGGGCGGTCAGGGCCAGCAGGGCGGTGCCGAGGGTCAGGTCCAGCAGCCGTTCTGCCGTCGTGCGGGGGGCGAGGCGGTCCGCCAGGCGTTCCGCCCGGTCCAGGAGGCCGGTCAGGTGGGCGGCGGGGCGCGAGGGGAAGTGGCCGCGCGCTGTTGCCGGGTTCGAGCGGGTGGCGGCGGGAGGGGCGGCGGGGCTGGTGGCCGGTGTGCGGGGGGCGGCCGGTGGCGGTGTGGTTTCCGTGGGGCGGGGCTGTGGTGGCACCGGTGCCTGTGTGCGTACGGGGTTCTGCCCCTGCCTCCTCCGCTTCTCCTTCTGCCTGTTCTGCCGTACGCGCCGCTTCCTCGCGTTCTGCATCGCGCCCACCCGGGGTTCGAGGTTCGATGGTGTGACGATCCACGGTGAAACCTGCCGGTCGGGGACGGTTGTGACCGTCTCGCGGCATTTTGTGACAGAACGATCCCATGGTGGGACGGTGGGGTGCGGGGTGTGCGAGGGGTGTGGCGTGCGCGGGTGTGTCCGTGGGGCGGGAGCGGGGGCGATGTGTGGTCCGGATAAGCACTTAAGTTGAGCCCGCCCGACTCAGGTCTGTTGACTAGGGGGCGGGTGTCATGCATTCTTGAGTCAGATCCACTCAAGTAGTCAGTTGGAGGAATTGAAATGGCACGTGCGGTCGGCATCGACCTGGGCACGACTAACTCCGTCGTCAGCGTTCTCGAAGGCGGCGAGCCCACCGTCATCACCAACGCCGAAGGCGCCAGGACCACGCCGTCCGTCGTCGCCTTCGCCAAGAACGGCGAGGTGCTCGTCGGCGAGGTCGCCAAGCGCCAGGCGGTCACCAACGTCGACAGGACCATCCGCTCCGTCAAGCGCCACATGGGCACTGACTGGAAGATCGACCTGGACGGCAAGAGCTTCAACCCGCAGCAGATGAGCGCCTTCATCCTGCAGAAGCTGAAGCGCGACGCCGAGTCGTACCTGGGCGAGAAGGTGACCGACGCGGTCATCACCGTCCCGGCGTACTTCAACGACTCCGAGCGTCAGGCGACCAAGGAGGCCGGTGAGATCGCGGGCCTCAACGTCCTGCGCATCGTCAACGAGCCGACCGCCGCCGCCCTGGCGTACGGCCTGGACAAGGACGACCAGACGATCCTCGTCTTCGACCTCGGTGGCGGCACTTTCGACGTGTCCCTCCTGGAGATCGGTGACGGCGTCGTCGAGGTGAAGGCCACCAACGGTGACAACCACCTCGGTGGTGACGACTGGGACCAGCGTGTCGTCGACTACCTGGTGAAGCAGTTCGCCAACGGGCACGGCGTGGACCTGTCCAAGGACAAGATGGCTCTCCAGCGTCTCCGTGAGGCTGCGGAGAAGGCGAAGATCGAGCTCTCGTCCTCGACCGAGACCACGATCAACCTGCCCTACATCACGGCGTCCGCCGAGGGCCCGCTGCACCTGGACGAGAAGCTCACGCGCTCGCAGTTCCAGCAGCTGACCTCGGACCTCCTGGACCGCTGCAAGACCCCGTTCCACAACGTCATCAAGGACGCGGGCATCCAGCTCTCCGAGATCGACCACGTCGTTCTCGTCGGTGGCTCCACCCGTATGCCCGCCGTCGCCGAGCTCGTCAAGGAGCTGACCGGCGGCCAGGAGGCCAACAAGGGTGTGAACCCGGACGAGGTCGTCGCCATCGGCGCCTCGCTCCAGGCCGGTGTCCTCAAGGGCGAGGTCAAGGACGTCCTGCTCCTCGATGTCACCCCGCTCTCCCTCGGCATCGAGACCAAGGGAGGGATCATGACCAAGCTCATCGAGCGCAACACCACGATCCCGACCAAGCGTTCCGAGATCTTCACGACGGCCGAGGACAACCAGCCCTCCGTGCAGATCCAGGTCTACCAGGGCGAGCGCGAGATCGCGGCGTACAACAAGAAGCTCGGAATGTTCGAGCTGACCGGTCTGCCGCCGGCCCCGCGCGGCGTGCCGCAGATCGAGGTCGCCTTCGACATCGACGCCAACGGCATCATGCACGTCGCTGCCAAGGACCTCGGCACCGGCAAGGAGCAGAAGATGACCGTCACCGGTGGCTCCTCGCTGCCGAAGGACGAGGTCAACCGGATGCGTGAAGAGGCCGAGAAGTACGCCGAGGAGGACCACGCCCGCCGCGAGGCCGCCGAGTCCCGCAACCAGGGCGAGCAGCTCGTCTACCAGACGGAGAAGTTCCTCAAGGACAACGAGGACAAGGTCCCCGGTGACGTGAAGACGGAGGTGGAGACCGCTGTCGGCGAGCTGAAGGAGAAGCTCAAGGGCGAGGACACCGCCGAGATCCGTACGGCCACCGAGAAGGTCGCCGCCGTCTCCCAGAAGCTGGGCCAGGCGATGTACGCCAACGCTCAGGCCGAGGGCGCGACCCCGGGTGCCGGGGCCCCGGGCGACGGCCAGGCCAAGGCCGCCGACGACGACGTCGTCGACGCCGAGATCGTGGACGACGAGAAGGACACCAAGGACACCAAGGGCGGTGCGGCGTGACCGAGGAGACTCCGGGCTTCGAGGAGAAGCCCGACGTCCCCTCCGGCGCCACCCCTGATGACGCCGAGCCGAAGGCCGCCGCTCCCTCCGAGGAGGAGGCGGCGGCCCCGGCCGGGGACACCGACCAGACCGTCGGCCTGACCGCACAGCTGGACCAGGTCCGTACGGCGCTCGGCGAGCGCACCGCGGACCTCCAGCGGCTCCAGGCCGAGTACCAGAACTACCGCCGTCGTGTGGAGCGGGACCGGGTCACGGTCAAGGAGATCGCCGTCGCGAACCTCCTGTCCGAGCTCCTCCCCGTGCTCGACGACGTCGGCCGCGCACGGGAGCACGGCGAGCTGCTCGGCGGCTTCAAGTCGGTCGCCGAATCGCTGGAGACGGTCGTCGCGAAGCTGGGCCTCCAGCAGTTCGGCAAGGAGGGCGAGCCCTTCGACCCGACGATCCACGAGGCTCTGATGCACAGCTACGCGCCGGACGTCACCGAGACGACCTGCGTGGCGATCCTTCAGCCGGGGTATCGCATCGGCGAGCGCACCATCCGCCCCGCGCGGGTGGCCGTCGCCGAGCCGCAGCCGGGCGCCACGCCCGCCGCGGCCAAGGAAGAGAAGACAGACGACGAGGAGAGCGGTGGCACCGAGGAGGTCTGACGGCAACGCGTCTGACCACCAGGGTGCACACCGACCGGCCCGGCGGTCGGCCCACGGGCCGACCGCTCGGCCGATCGTCCGGAAGGAGGGACGTCGATGAGCACGAAGGACTTCGTCGAGAAGGACTACTACAAGGTCCTCGGCGTCCCCAAGGACGCCACCGACGCCGAGATCAAGAAGGCGTACCGCAAGCTCGCCCGGGAGAACCACCCCGACGCCAACAAGGGTGACGCCAAGGCGGAGGAGCGCTTCAAGGAGATCTCCGAGGCGAACGACGTCCTCGGCGACGCCAAGCGGCGCAAGGAGTACGACGAGGCGCGCGCCCTCTTCGGCAACGGTGGCTTCCGCGCCGGTCCCGGTGGTGCCGGCGGCAACTTCAACTTCGACCTGGGCGACCTCTTCGGCGGGGGCGCACCGGGCGGCGGACAGGGCGGCGCGGGCGGCGGCTTCGGCGGCGGGGGCGGTCTCGGAGACGTCTTCGGCGGGCTGTTCAACCGCGGCGGCACGGGCAGCCGTGTCCAACCGCGGCGCGGCCAGGACGTCGAGTCCGAGGTGACGCTCAGCTTCACCGAGGCGGTCGACGGGGCCACAGTCCCGCTGCGGATGTCCAGCCAGGCGCCCTGCAAGGCGTGTTCCGGCACCGGTGACAAGAACGGCACCCCCAGGGTCTGCCCGACCTGCGTCGGCACCGGCCAGGTCTCGCGCGGCAGCGGCGGCGGTTTCTCGCTCACCGACCCCTGTGTGGACTGCAAGGGCCGGGGCCTCATCGCCCAGGACCCCTGCGAGGTCTGCAAGGGCAGCGGCCGGGCGAAGTCGGCCCGGACCATGCAGGTCAGGATTCCGGCGGGCGTCTCCGACGGCCAGCGGATCAGGCTGCGCGGCAAGGGCGGCCCGGGCGAGCGCGGCGGTCCGGCGGGCGACCTGTACGTCGTCGTGCACGTCGGCGCCCACCCGGTCTTCGGCCGCAAGGGCGACAATCTCACGGTCACCGTGCCCGTCACGTATCCGGAGGCGACGCTCGGCGGCGAGGTCAAGGTCCCCACCCTCGGCGGCCCCCCGGTCACCCTGAAGCTTCCCCCGGGCACCCCCAACGGGCGTACGATGCGCGCCCGGGGCAAGGGCGCGGTGCGCAAGGACGGCACCCGCGGCGACCTCCTGGTCACCGTGGAGGTCGCGGTCCCCACCTCCCTCGGCCAGGAGGCCAGGGACGCGCTGGAGGCCTACCGGAAGGCGACCGCGGACGAGGACCCGCGGGCGGAACTGTTCCAGGCCGCGAAGGGAGCTTGAGATGGACGGCCGTCGACGCAATCCGTACCAGCTGACCGATGAATCGCCGGTGTACGTGATCTCGGTGGCGGCCCAGCTCTCGGGCCTGCACCCGCAGACACTGCGACAGTACGACCGCCTCGGCCTGGTCTCCCCGGACCGTACGGCCGGGCGCGGTCGGCGATACTCGGCCCGTGACATCGAGCTGCTGCGCACGGTGCAGCAGCTGTCGCAGGACGAGGGCATCAACCTCGCGGGTATCAAGCGGATCATCGAGCTGGAGAACCAGGTGGCCGCGCTCCAGCAGCGCGTCGCCGAGCTCTCGGCGGCGGTGGACGGCGCGGCGGTCGCCATGCAGCAGCGTGAGGCCCAGGTGCACGCCTCGTACCGCCGCGATCTGGTGCCGTACCAGGACGTGCAGCAGACCAGCGCGCTGGTGGTCTGGCGGCCCAAGCCGAAGCGGTCCGCGGAGTAGGGCGGCGGGGCACCGGGGGGTACATACGACGACGGCCGGGCCGGGAGAACACCAGATGTTCTCCCGGCCCGGCCGTCGTCGTATGTCCGCGGCGTCGCACGGCTGGCACCAAGTGGCCGGGGCGCATGCAGCAAGTTGACAGTGATCGCCGCCTGGTCCGGCCCGCCCCGCTGGCAAGCTGACATACGTCGGCGGACGAAGCCGGCGAGACACATGACGCAGTGAGTACGGGGAGGAAGAGATGGGTGTCTACGCGTTCACCGGGAGGATGGTCGGTGCGGGAGGACTGCTCCTGGCGCTGGTCGTCGGAGCGGCCGCCGCACCGGCCCACGCGAGCGCCGGAGCCGGGACGGTCGCCGCGTCCGGGACCGCCGCGCCGCTGTTGACCGGGGCCGGGGCCGGGGGCAGTGCCGGTGCCGGTGCCGGTGCTGGGGTCGGTACGGCTTCGGAGGCGGTGTCGGACGTGGTGTCGAGGGTCACCTCGGCGGTCTCCCGAGTGCTCTGCGGCGCACCGCTGCCGAAGCCGGTCGGACCGTTCATGGGCAAGGTGAAGTGCGTCAACGGCTGGCAGTAGAGGACCCGGTGGAGATCACGGCGGTCCGTGTCTCCACCGACGCCGCGCCCGCCGGCACCGCGGTGCTCCGGCTCATCGGGATGCTGCCCGCGCACTGGGACTGCGGCCAGCGCATCGAGGAGGACCGGATCACCGTCCTGGTGCGCGGCGGCGTGCGGGACGCGCGGGAGCGGTGCGCCGAGGCACTGCGGGACCGGGCCCTGGAGGGGTGGGTGCTGGAGGGGAGCGGGTAGGGCCTTGCCTCTCCCGTCTCAGATCCAGCCCTTCTCGCGGGCCAGCAGGGCAGCGTGCGGGCGGCTGGTCGCGTCCAGGATGCGGAGCACGTCGGCGACATGGCGGCGGTACGTCCGTACCGAGATGTCCAGGTTCCGTGCGCCCGTCTCGTCCTTGGCGACCCGGCACATCTCCTCCATGACGCGCTGCTCCATCTCGGACAGCACGCCCGAGGGCGCGGGGTGGGTGTCGATCAGGGCGGAGAGGTCAGTGGACTCGGTCCAGATCTTCTCGAACAGGGCCAGGATGTTGGAGACCAGCCCGGCCTGCTGGGTGACCAGCGCGCCGCGCGAGGTGTCCGAGGGATCGACGGGCACCAGGGCCGTACGGCGGTCGTACACGAGGATCCGCTCGGACAGCTTGTCCGCGGCCCGGATCGACGCGCCCTGCGCGGTGAGTTCGCGGAGGTAGGCCACGGTGGGCGGGTGGTCGAGTGCTTCCCGCAGCACCACGCTGCGGATCTGCACGCCCCGGCGTAGACACCGGGTGTCCAACGGGCGGGCGTGCGCGATGTTCTCGGGGGTGAGTGCTGTGTACGGCTCGACGGAAAGGATCTCCTGGCGGGCGAAGAAGGCCAGGTCATCGATCCGGTCGCGGATCTGGCGGAGCACTTCGAGCCGCTCCACGCCCTGCGTGGCGAGGGGCCGGGCCTGCTGCTCGGCGGTCAGCTCGGCGACCAGATGCCGGGACCTGGTGACCTGGTGGAGCTGTTCGTGCAGCTCGCGCAGCCGTATCTCCGTGAGGCGCTCGACCGCGGTCTCCGGATCGGCCGCCGAGACACCGCCGTGCCCGTCGGTCCGCAGCAGGCCCAGCTCGGCCAGCCGGGCGAGGGCCTTCTCCACCTCTTCGCGCGGGCTGTGGAGGAGGACGCCGATGTCCTCGGTGCTGGTGCCCGGATTGCGCAGGAAGTGCCGGTAGGCGCGTTCCTCCGTGGTGTTGAGGCCGAGTATGGACAGGCTTCCGTCGTTCACTGCTGCCGCTCCCCCGCGTGCCGCACGACAACCGACGGTGCTGCCGCATCGGTCAAATGCCGCGCAACCGTCGAACTGATGAGGGAGAGGGTAATGCAAAGGTAAAGCAGCAGGTAGTCCCTGCCGGCCGGGTGGCGGGCGCGGGACGGGGGACAGTGGACGATCAAAGGATGGAGACTGCTGTGACGGCGATGGCTGACGAACGGATGACGGTCGACGAACGGATGACTGCCGGCGGGCGGATGGCTGCCGATGGGCGGGCGATGGCCGGTGGGCGGCAGGTGATGGACTTCGCCGCGCTCACCGAACGCGAGCTGGAAGTGCTCGTACTGCTGGCGAGCGGCGAGCAGAACCGCTGGCTGGCCCGGAGACTCGGCATCACGGAACGTACGGTTCGGGCCCACACGTCGAGCATCGTGCGCAAGCTGAACCTGAAGTCGCGGTTCGAGGCCGCGATCGTGTCGTACCTGCATGCCGAGGACATCAGGAGGGCTGCGTCCGTGACCTGACGCCACGACCTGACGCCACGACCTGACGCCACGACCTGACGCCGCGACATGTGCGCACGTCGAGGCGCGCAAGCCGAAGTCCCCTGCCGGAAGTCTTGCTTCCGGCAGGGGACTTCGGTCGTTCACGGGCCCGCCCCTACGGCAGGGCCGCGCTGATCGCGTCCACCGCCATCATCCACATCGGCTGACCGCCGGTGCCGAACGCCGCCGACAGCGCGTAGCCGATGGCCGCGTCGAGGGGTTCGGGGGTGCCGGCGTCCTCCTGCCACTCGGCTATCACCCGGCGGTCTCCGTCCGAGGAGAAGTCCCCGAGGTGCTTGCCGTCGCGGGTCAGCCGGCTGAACGGGATCGAGTTCGGGACGAGCCGGTAGTGGATGCCCGCGTGACGGACGTCGACCCGGTACGTCTGCCGCCGGAGCTTCCCCTTGCCGGGCTTGATCGTCGCGGCCTCGCCATCCACCGTGATCGTGAGGTGCCGGGGGTCGCGGGTGCCGATGACGATGTGGTCGTCGACCTCCGCCTCGGGGGCGCGGACGATGGTGATGGTGGGAATCCGCTCGCCGCTGACGACGAGCTTCTCCCGCTGTTCGCCGAGAAGTTCGACGGAGATCTCCCCGTAGTGGTCGTCCTCGGTCGAGGCGGGCAGGGGGAGGGGGGTGGTGTCGGTCATCTGGATCCTTGAATCCTTCGGTCGTGCGATCGTGCTGAGGGGGGTGTTCGCAGGGCGTCAGTGACGTACGGGACTGGCGTACGGGAATTCTCGCAGGCGCGGCGGTGCTCCGGCGCAGTTCAGCGCATCGTCGCAGCAGTCTCCGGGGCTGCCGTGGCGACCGCCGGGGCCGTGGTCAACTGCGTCGCGGTGAGGTCCTGGTAGAGGGCGCTCCGCTCCAGCAGCTCCTCGTGCCGTCCGTAGTCGCTGACCCGGCCGTTCTCGAACAGCACCAGCCGGTCCGCCGTGGTGACCGTCGAGAGCCGATGGGCGATGAGCAGCACCGTGCAGTCCCGTGCGGCCTCCTCCACCGTTCTGCGCAGGGCGGTCTCGCTGAGCCCGTCGAGGTGCGCGGTGACCTCGTCGAGGAGCAGGACCTGCGGGCGGCGCAGCAACGCCCTCGCGATGGCGAGGCGTTGGCGTTCTCCGCCGGAGAGGGCGAGGCCGCGGGCGCCGACCGCCGTGTCGAGCCCGTCCGGGAGCGAGGCGACGAAGCCGTCGAGCAGGGTCCGGCGGAGCACGTCGGCGACGGCTTCGTCGCTCGCGTCCGGTGCGGAGTAGAGGAGGTTCTCCCGGAGCGTGCCCGCCAGCATCGGGGAATCCTGCTCGACGTATGCGATCCGGCGGCGGAGTTCGGCCCGGCCGAGTGAGCGGATGTCGGTGTCGTCAAGGAGGATGCGGCCGTCGTCGGTGTCGTAGAACCGCTGGATCAGGCTGAACACCGTGGTCTTGCCGGAGCCGGACGGGCCGACGATCGCGGTGACCTTCCCCGCCGGTGCGACGAAGCCCGTGCCGTTCAGGACGGGCGTACGCCCCTCGTAGGCGAAGGTCAGCCCGTCGACCGTGACGCGGGGCGGCGGGCCGGAGGGCGCCGACGGCGTACCGTCCACGTCGTCCTCCGCCGCCATGGACCGCACCTCCTCGATCCGGGCCAGGGCGCCGAGCCCCTGCTGGAGGGCGGTGGTGCCGCCGACCAGGGAGAGGACCGGGCCGCCCAGGTTGAACAGGTAGAGCAGGAAGCCGATCAGCGCGGCCAGTTCGAGGGTGCCCATGGCGACCAGCGCACCGCCGAAGCCGATGACGGCGAGGAACGACGCCTGGACGATCAGCCCGGCCAGTACGGCGATCAGCGCGTGGTAGCGGGCGCCCTTGAGGCCCGCCCGGTAGGCGCGTTCGGCGGCCTGGGTCGCCCGCTCGGTCTCCTTCGCCTCGCCGCCGTTGGCCTTCACGGTGCGGGCCGCGCCGAGCGAGCGGTCGAGTGCCGCGCCGATCTCGCCGACGGAGGTCTGTGCCTCGGTGGTGACCCGCTTGATACGGGGCATGACGACGCCCATCGCGATGCCGACGACCACCAGCACGGCGGAGGTGATGCCGAGCAGCGGCAGGCTGACGATGCCCATCAGCACGATCGTGGCCAGCAGGTGGATCGACCCGTCGACGAGCTGGATGAGACCGCCCGTCGCCGCGTGCTGCACGAGCGTGCTGTCGGAGGTGACGCGCGTGGTCAGTCCGCCCGGCTCGGTACGGTCCAACTCGGCCGTGCGCAGGCGTATGAGGCGCGCGATCAGGCCGCGGCGGACCTGGAGCACGACGCGTTCGGCGGTCCGCTCGCTGAGCCAGGCCTGTAGCCAGGTCAGCCCGATGGAGGCGAGCAGCAGGCCGAAGAGCAGGAGGATGTCCTCCCGCAGCCCTCCGCCCGTCATGAGCTTCGCCAGCACCGACTGGATGACCAGCGGCTGGGCCAGACCGGCGGCGCTGCCCATCAGGGTCAGGGCCAGCACGGTGAGGAGGATGCCGCGGTGCGGACGCGCGTACGAGAGCAGTGCCCGCAGCGCGGGCCGCTCCGCCGGAGACTGTTCTGCGTCAGGTGTGTTCACACCCGTAGTTCTATCCCCTTCTACCTGTGCGGGGAACTGTCGTTTGCGGCAATGCCGTAAGAGCCAATGGTGCGGGCCTCACCGTGTGGGTCAACATTCTTTCTGTCCGCAACGGACACCGGGAAGCCGGGCATCACCGAGATGGCCGGGAATACCGGGCGTAAATCCCCTTTCGCCTATGGAGGCAACTCTCATGCAGAACGTCACCGAGAAGGACCTGTTCGACGGCTACACCGCCTACACCTCCGCCGAGGAGCTCGGCCTGCACGACGGCAAGGAGGCCGCGCCGGCGTTCAGCCCCACCATCCCGTGGGCCATCCGCGCCACGATCATCAGCGCGCGTTCCTCGCAGCAGTGCGCCGCCGCTCTCGGCTCGCTCGCCGCGAAGACCGTCGAGAACAAGTGCTGACCAGGCTCTCTTCGCTGTGAGCCGCGGGGTCCGGCCGGACGTGCCATGGGCACGCTCCGGCCGGACCCCGGCCCCCAACGCGCACAGGAGGCGTCGTGGAGGAACAGCAACGGGACTTCGAGCGCATCCTCGTCGTGGGGACGGGGGCCCTCGGCGTCGCCTTCCTGCCGTTCTGGATCAACTGGCTCGGGAACTCCTTTCCCGATACGGAGAAACGGGTCGCGCTGACCCGCTCCGCATGCCGATTCGTGTCACCGGACGCGGTGGCCGTACTCTCCGGGAAAGAAGTATTCATCGACGACTGGAACGCTTTTTCCGGCGTCGACGTACCCCATGTGAGCCTCGCGGAATGGGCGGATCTGATTCTCGTCCATCCCGCCACTCTGAATTTCGTCGGCCGATTCGCCCTCGGCGTCGCCGACACCCCGCTCATGGTCGCCCTGCACACCACCCGCGCCCTGGTCGGCGTCGCCCCGTCGCTGCCGCCCGGTGCGCTCGGGAGCCCGGTCGTCCAGGGGCACCTGGCCGCCCTGCGCGAGCGCCCCGGTGTGGTGCTCGCCCCGACGATCCCCGCGCGGAGCGCGAGTACCGGAGAGGTGGAGGACGGTGGCTCCGCGCCGCTGAACGAGCTGTACGACCTGTGCGTCGCGCGCCGGAAGGAGGGTGCGCTGTGAGCGTGGCACATCCCCTTGCCGGTAAGGCCGTTCTGGTGGCCGAGTACGGCACCGGCCTTCAGGTCACCCGGGTGCACCGGGCCCCCGGCACCGGCGCCAGTGACACCCTTGGTGCCGGTGACTTCCTGTGGTGGCACGGGCCCGGCCCTCGTCGTGTCGGCCCGCTCCGCGCGCCCGGTCGGCTGCTGCGCCTCGTCCCCGACCTGGAACCCGCCACGGGGGCCGCGCTGTTGTCCACCGGGACGCCGTACGGAGACGGTCTGCTCCACCGGGCCGCCGGGTCCGCATCGGCCGCCGCCTGGCTGCGGGACCCCCGCCCGCAGGCCGGGCGGCTCGTCGCCCACTCCCTCGCCGCCGCCGCACGCGCCCTCCGGGCCCTGCACGGGGTCCCCCTGCCCCCGGACCCGGAGCCGCTCCCTCCACCGGGAGTGCGGCGGCTGCGGGAGTGGGCGGCCGGGACCGGGACGCTCGCCCCGGCGGCTGCCCGGCTGCGCCGGTGTGCGCTGGAGGTCTGGGGCGGCGACCGTACGGAGCGGCTGCTCGACTGGGCGGACGACGCCGTACGCCCCGCGGGCCCCGGAGCCTCTGCCGTACCGCTGCACGGCTGGGCGTCGGCCGGTTCGCTCGTACCGCCCCGGAGCCGGGGCAGGGTGGCGCTGCTGACCGGCGAGGACCTGGGCGTGGGCCGCCGGGAGTTGGACCTGGGCTGGATGCTGGGCGACCTCGTCGAGCTGGCCTGGTCGTCACCGCTCTACCGGACGGCGGGGGAGAGCGCGGGGCTGCCGTCCGCGGCCGTCCTCCAGCGGGTGTTCCTCGGCGCGTACGACGAGGACGGCGACGACGGCGACGGTGACAACGGCGGTGACGGTGACGGCCACCGGCTCTGGGGGCCGGTGTACGACCCGGATGCCGTCGGGCGCTGCGCCGTGCTCCGCGTCGTCACGCACATGCAGGACTTCGCCACGTACTGCGAGTGGAGCGACGAATTGCTCGACTACCTCGCCTTCACTGCCGAGTTGATCGATGAGGAGGGCCGCCGCGCGGTCCCCCGAGGAGTGTCATGACGAGCACGACGAGCACGACGAGCAGGCCGGGCACGACGGAGACGGCCGGAGCGACGGTCGATGCGCCCGCGCTGATCCGGTTCCGGCCGACCGGTCTCGACACGGCGCCGGAGGTGAACGCGCTGCTGGAGCGGCTGGGGCTCGGCCCCTTCGTGCCGGACGGGCTGACCGCCTTCGGCGGGCGCAACGACAACTGGGCCGGTACGACGACCGGCGGCCAGCAGGTCTTCGTCAAGACCGTCGCCCGCGCCCCCGACGGCAGTCGGCCCGAGATCGACCGCGCCCTCGCCTTCGAGGCGGCGGCCGCGCGGCTCCCGGCCGGTTCGCCGCTCCGTACCCCCGAACACCTGGGCACCGACCGGGCCGCCGCCGTCAGCGCCTTCCGGCTGCTGCCCGGGGCCCGTTCGGGCTCGGAGGTCGCGTTGGACGGCGACTTCGACGAGGAGCTGTGCCGGGAGGCGGGACGGGCCGTCGCCACGCTGCATGCGATGGGAACGCCGGAGTCCGGTGCGGACCCGGGCGCCGACGCGGCCCCCGCCATCGACACCGCCGAAGCCCCGCTGCCGCCGATGCGCTGGCTCCGGGCGTTCCCGTGGAGCGAGGTACAGGACCGCAGCATGGCGCAGATCGCCGCCTGGAAGCTGGTCCAGGACGACACGGAGGCCGTCGCCGCGCTCCACCGGCTGCGGGAGCGGGAGCGTAGGGCACCGCACACCCCCGCCCACTGCGATCTGCGATTCGACCAGTTCCTCGTCCACGGCGGGACGCTCCACCTGTGCGACTGGGAGGAGTTCCGGCTCGCCGACCCGGCCCGCGACGTCGGCGCGTTCGTCGGCGAGTGGCTCTTCCAGGCCACGTACTCCGTCTTCGCACCGACGGGCGAGGCCACGGCCGCGCAGGACTCCGTAGCGCTCGGTTTCGACCTCGCCCACGAGGAGATCGTGGAGCGCGGCGCGGCCGGACTCCGCCGCCACATCCCTCGTATCGCGGCCTTCTGGGAGGGCTACACCGGCTGCCGCACCCCGGATCCGGAACTGGCCGAACGGGCCGTCGGGTTCGCGGGATGGCACCTGTACGACCGGCTCATCGCCACCGCGCAGGCGCACGCCGTCCTCAACCCGGTCGCACGCGCCGCCGCCGGGATCGGGCGGACGCTGCTGCTGAATCCGGCCGGTGCGGTGACCACCCTGCGCCTGACCGGTACGACAGCCGCGTCGAAGCCCGACGCCGCCCCTGCCGCGCCGACCGTCTCACCGCCCGACTCCGTACGGCGTACCGACTCCGTACGACGTACTGACCCCGTACGACGTAACGAAGCCGCACTCCGTAACGAAGCCGCACGACGTACCGACTCCGCCCCGTCCGGGAGCTCCCGATGACCCTCACCCCCGCGCCGCGTCTCGTCGCCGCGCTCGACCTCGTGTCCGTACGCGCCGACGCCCTCGAAGCGCGGGTCGCCGGGCGGAGGCTGACCGCGGACAGCCCGCGCGACCTGCGCGGGCGGCTCACCAACGCGCTGTACGAGGAGTTCCACGCCGGGAACGGGGCGCACCGCCGGGAAGCGGACGCCCCGCCCCGCCGTACGCTGCGCGACTCCGCGCTGGAACGCCGCCTCTCCGCGGCCGTGCCGCACGCCACGACACCGGTCACCGGCCGGCTGCTGGAGGTCGGGGACGGCGGTGAACTGGTCGTACGGCTGCCGGAGATCACCGCGCGGCTCACCGCCGACCGGCTCATCGGCCCCGGTGCGCCCGTCCCCGGCGAACTGGTCGAGGTCGCCCTTGAGGCGGCACGGCCCGCCCTCTCGCCCGGCTTCTTCTACGTGATGGGCTCGCGACCCCTGCCCTCTCCCGCGGGTCCGGTCCGCCGACTCTTCCTGCACGCCCGCGACGCGGACGGGGCCGTCGGGCTGTGGACCGCCGCGCTGGCCGCGCTGGAGGGCGTCGGGGCGCGGTACCACGCCAAGGTCCTGTCAGACGAGGACGACTACCCGCGCCGCGACAGCGTCGTCGTCTATCTGCACGGCGACCACGTGCCGGCCGAGCGGGCGGTGGCCGAAGCCGTACGGGACCTGCCGGGCCTCGGCTCCGACACTTCGCTCTTCACCGCCAGGCTCGCGCCCGGCGTCGCCGCCGCGTGGGACCCGCGCGATCCGCGGCCCGGCCGTGACGGCATGAGCTTCGGGCAGCACCGCAGCTTCGCGCTGGCCACAGCCCTCGTAGACCACGCGCAGGCGCCCGGGTCCGGCGACCTCGCCGACCACGTCGTACGTGCCTTCCGCGAAGCGGGCATCGACCCCGAGCTCCCCGAGAACAACCTTGCCGGAACCACCATCACCGCGACCGCTGGAGTGTGAGCCCGATGATCATCACGGAGACGACGGAGACGACGGAGACGACGGAGACGACGGAAACGGCAGACACGATGGAGACGACGGAGACTGCTGCTGAGATTCCTGAGCCGGTGGAGACTTCTGAGATTCCTGAGGACGGCGAAACCGCCGACGGCACAGGGGGTTTCGGCGCGGCGATCACCGCCGCCTACAGCGACGCGCTGGCCGGTGTGTACGACGACATCTACCCGAGCACCCCGGACCTCGACGACATCGCGACGTACCTGCTCACCCTCACCGCACCCGGCGCTAGCGTCCTCGAACTCGGCGTCGGCACCGGCCGGGTGGCGCTTCCGCTCGCCGAGCGCGGCTTCGACGTCACCGGTGTCGAGTCTTCAGAAGGGATGCTGGCGCGTCTCGCGGAGAAGGACCCCGAGGGCCGGATCACCCCGGTCCACGGTGACTTCGCCGGTCTCGACCTCGGCCGCGCCTTCGACGTCGTCCTGGCCCCGTTCAACGTGCTGTGCTGCGCGATGGCGGTCGACGAGCAGATCGCGCTGATGCACGCGATGGCGCGGCACGTCACGGCGGACGGGCACGTGGTGATCGAGACGTTCGACCCGAGCGACTACCACGTACAGAAGAAGAACGAGGTCAACACCTACCCGATCGGCGCGCGCGGGGCACTCATCGAGTCGGTGGGCGTGCTGCCCGCCTCGCAGAACATGATGTTGCAGAGCACGCTGTTCCTGGACGGCGACGCCCCCAGGTCCGCGACGACCGTGATGCGGTACGTGTGGCCGGGCGAGCTGGACCTGCTCGGCGCGATCGCCGGTCTGGAGCTCGTCGGCCGGTACGCGGGCTGGCGCGAGCAGCCCTTCGACGGGGGCGACAGCCGGAAGATGTGCGTGTCCGTGTTTCGGCCGCTGAACTCGGGCGGCTGATATGGGCCCGAGCGTGTCCGTGCTCCCCGGCGGGCTGCGCGTGTGCGTCGATGCGGTCCCGCAGTACGGGCGCGGCCTGGCAGCCGTCGCGCTCACCGTGGCGGCGGGGGGCGACGACGACCCGGCGGGACGCCACGGTACGGCGCATCTCGTCGAGCACCTGATGTTCCCCCGGTCGGGCCCGGGGGACGCCGGTGACCTCGCCGGGCAGGGGCACGCCGCGCTGATCGAGGGCGCGGGCGGGGTCTGCAACGCCGAGACCCACCGCGACCACACGGTCTTCCACACCACCGTCCCCGCCGAGCTGCTGCCCGACGTCCTGACGTGGGAGGCCCGGCGCCTGCTCGGCTTCGCGCCGACGGAGGACGTGATCCGCACCGAAACCGCCGTCATCGGGGAGGAGATCCGCGGTGCGGGGGCCGCCGGACGGTACTGGGAATCGGCGCTGGGCGCTCTGTACCCGGGCAGCAGGGACAGTTTCGGTACGGCGGCCGAGCTCGCGGGCATCACGGCCGGTGAGGCCGAACGCTTCTTCCGGGCGCACTACACGGCACCCCGGATGGTGTTGTCGGTCGTCGGGGACGTGGACCCCGCGCGCGTCACGGCGGCGGTGCACGAGGTGTTCGACGGGGTGGGGGTACCAGGTGCACTGGGTGTGCAAGGAGCGCAGGGAGTGCTGGAAGCGCCGGGAACACCGGAAGTACCAGATGTGTCAGGCGCGCTGGGAGCGCAGAGAGTGGCTGGAGTTTCGGGTGCGTTGGAGGAGACCAGGGCGTCGGGTCCTGTTCCCGCTTCCCGCCAGGAGATCCGTACCGCCTCACTGTCCGCCGCCGGCCCCGGCGTCGCGGTCGGTCACCGGCTCCCCGACCTGGTGACCGACCGCCCCGCGTACCTCGCCCAGGCGGTTCTCGCCCAGGTGCTCGGCCGGTCCCGGCTGCCCGCGCTGGCCCGGTCGGCCCGGGACGGGCACCGACTCACCTCCGCCACCGTCACCTGCGGGTACCACGGCCAGTGGCTCGCCTCCGCCGCGCCCGACCTGACCCTCGCCGTGCTCGGCCGGGCGGCCGGGACCGGGGTCGACGCTGCCATGGACGTCTGGCGGTCCGTCCTGCGGTCCGTGGCCGACCGGCCCCTCTCCGAGACCGAGCACCGGCGTGCGGTGAACTCGCTGCTCGTCGCCTGGCACCGGCAGGCCGACTCGCTCCCCACCCGCGCGGTCGCCCTCGGCCGTGACGCCCTGCTCCTGCCGGGCTCGGCGGGTCCCGACGCGCTGCCCGCCGAGCTGCGCCGCACGACCCCCGCCGAGGTGTCGGCGGCGGCCCGTGCCCTGCTCGAAGGGCCCACCACCGTGACCGAACTCGTCCCGCAGGAAGGCATAGCCGGATGACCCGGGCCAGCACCGCCACCGTTTCGCCCACCGTCTTGCCCACGGCCCTGTCCCCAGCTTCGTCCACCGCTTCGCCCACGGCTCTGTCCACCGTGCTGCCCACCGGGCTGCGGGTTCTCGCGGCACACGCCCCCGGTGCTCCGCTCGCGGAACTCCGCCTCGTCATCCCGTACGCGCGCACCGAACCGGGTCTCGCCGCCGCCCAGGAGCTCCTTGCCGCCTGCCTCGGAACGGGCAGCCGGGACCGTACCCGGCAGGAGATCGCCGACCGGGCCGCCGACCTCGGGGCGGAGTTCAGCACCGTCGTCACCGCTGAGTCCCTGATCCTCTCGGTCAGCGTGCTCGCCCCGGGCCTGCCCGGTGCGCTGGACCTGCTGGCCGAACTGCTGCTGCGCCCGAGGTACGAAGAGGGCGAAGTGGCCCTGGCCCAGCGCCGGGCGGCCGCCGCGCCACGTGCCCCCGCGCCCCGGGTCCGGCTGCGCCGCGCCGCGCTCGCGCACGGGTTCGGCCCGCACCCGCTGTCCTCGGAGTCCGGGGGCACGGCACCGCTCCTGGACGTCGTCTCCCTGCTTCCCGACGACCTCTTGGCTCTCCACGCGCGCGCCGTCGTGCCGGGCGGGTCGTCGCTGGTCGTCCTGGCGGGCGAGGAGCCGGACACCGTACTGCGCATGGCCGACGAGCGGCTCGCGCCCTGGTCGGGCGGCCCGTCGGGGCTCATGCTGCCGCCGTTCGCGCACCTGGCTCCGCGACCGGGCCGGGTGTCGCTCACGGAGACGGAGACGGAGAAGGGGAGGGGGACGGGGACGAGGAGCGGGGCCGACGAGGGAGCCCGTGGCGACGAAACCGCCGGGGAACAGGCCCTCGTCCTGACCGTCGGGCCCGCCGTCCCCACCGCCGATCCGCTCCACGCGCCCTTCCACCTCGCCCAGTTGCTGCTGGGCGGTTACGCGTCCGCCCGGCTCGCCCGGCAGGTGCGCGACCGGCACGGCCTCGCGTACGCCGTCTCCGCCCGCCTCCGTGAG
Source organism: Streptomyces durocortorensis (assembly GCF_031760065.1). NCBI lineage: Bacteria > Bacillati > Actinomycetota > Actinomycetes > Kitasatosporales > Streptomycetaceae > Streptomyces > Streptomyces sp. C11-1. Next base: position 3,288,974 of record NZ_CP134500.1, on the reverse strand, counting down.
AACGGGGCGGGCAGCTGGCTGGAGATCGAGTGCGCGGGAGCGCCGGGCGGCGCGGGCCGGCTCGCGGACGAGGTCACCCGGTGCCTCCGGGAACTCGCCGAGGAGGGCCCGTCCCGGACAGAGGTAGACCGCGCCCGCGCCTACGCGACCGGCTTCACCCGCTTCGCCCTGGCGACCCGGGCGGAGGAGGCGAGTGCGCTGGCGGGGTTCGCCGCGGCGGGCCTGGAGCCGGACTGGCTGGAGAGCTACCGGGACCGTGTCGCCGCCGTCACGCCCGAGCAGGTGGCGGAGGCGGCCGCGTGCCACCTGGCTCCGGACCGGGCCGTCGTGGCGACGTACGAGCCGGGCCCCGGGGGCGCGCCGACCGTCGACCACGAACCGAGCGCCTTTGCCCCTGTCTCTACTCCTGCCCCTCCCTCTGCTCCTGCCCCTGCCCACGCCTCTTGCACCGCCCCTGCTGCCCAGCTCGACCACCCCACCCCGTACGAACTCCCCGACCAGAAGGGTGCCCACCGGTGAACCCGGCCGTCCTCTACCCGCTCCAGCCCGACCACCCCGAACTCGTCGCCCCCTTCGCTGCGCTCGTCCAGCGGTCGGGGGCCCGGCGCCTGTGGATGTGCCAGTCCTTCCAGGCCGAGACGCACCAGGTGCTCGCGTATCTGGCGGGTGCGGGGCACACGGTGCCGGTCGGGACGAGCGTGACGCTGCTTCCGCTGCGGCATCCGTACGAGGCGGCGCTCCAGGCCCGTTCGCTGGCGCTGCTCACCGGCGAACCGGTCGTCGCGGGCTTCGGCATCGGCAACCCGGACTTCGTGGCGGGCCTGACGGGACGCCCGTACGGCAGTCCGAGGACGGCGGTCCGCGACTACCTGCGTTCGGTACGCGCGCTGCTGGACGGCGAGCGGGTCGAGTTCAGCGGCCCGTACCACCATCTCGACGGCACGTTGCCGGTCCTCCCGCACGCGCCGCGGGTCGAGGTGGGCGCGGGCGTGCTGCGGCCCGGGATGGCGCGGACGGCGGGGGAGGCGGCGGACGTCGCCGTCACCTGGATGACGCCGCCCGCCTATGTGGCGGGGACGCTGCGGCCCGCGCTGGAGGAGGGGGCGGCAGCGGCCGCCCGGCCCCGGCCGCCCCGGATCGCGACCGCCGTCCACGTCGTCGTCGACCGGCCCGGCCGTGACGTGCGCGGCCTGGCGCTCGCTGCGACCGCCGGGCACCGGGAGGCGCCGCACTACGCGGCGATGCTCCGGGACGCCGGACTCGCTCTCGACCCGCACGACCCGGCGGGCACGGCGGACGCCCTGCTGCGCCACCGGGTGGTCGTGGCGGGCAGCGCGCCGGAGATCGCGGCCGAGCTCGACGCGTACCGCCGCAGCGGGGTGGACGAGGTGCTGCTCAACCCCACGGGGGTGCTCCTCGGGGAAGGGGTGCACGCGGCCGCGGAGGACGTCGAGGAGATCATCGCCGCCTGCCGCAGCTTCCTGCCGGACGTCCGGCAACAAGCTGCGTCCGTGGAGCCGCCGGAGCGGCCCGGACAGCTGGTTGGCTGAAGACACACCGGCGGGTGAGCGCTGAGTGAATCAGCTGGATGCGGCCGATCAGCGCGATGCGGCCAAGCAGTCTGATGCGGCCGATCAGCCGGATGCGGCCAAGCAATCTGACGCAGCCGATCAGCCGGATGCGGCCAAAGCGGTCTGATGCAGTCAGTCAGCCTGATGCAGCGCATCAACCCGATGTACCGAATTGACCGAACAGCAGGACAGGACACAACACGTGCGATCCGTGCGACCAGAGCATCCGCCCCGGGCAGGGGGCAGCGTCGTCTTCTCCGGAGTGAGCAAGCGGTTCGGCGATCACCAGGCCCTCGACGACGTGAGTTTCGCGTTGCGGCCGGGCAAGGTCACCGGTCTGCTGGGCCCCAATGGGGCGGGCAAGAGCACGCTGCTGAGGATTCTGCTCGGGCTGGCCCGCCCCGACTCGGGGGCCGCCGAAGTGCTGGGCGGGGAGCCGCTGTCCGCTCCGGAGCGGGCGCAGCGGGTCGGCGTGGTCATGGACGCGATCGGCTTCCACCCGCGGGTGACGGTCCGCCGTCAGCTGGAGATCTCGGCCCGCTCGCTGGGGCTGCCGTCCGCGCGCATCGCCGAGGTGATCGGGCAGGTCGGCCTGGACGGTGCGGAACGCAAGCGGGTCAAGGCGTGTTCCACCGGTATGCGGCAGCGTCTGGCGCTGGCCGTCGCCCTGCTCCCCGACCCTGAACTCCTCATTCTGGACGAGCCGTTGAACGGGCTCGACCCGGATGGTATCCGCTGGATGCGCCGGCTGGTCGAGCGCTCCGCCGCTGAGGGGCGGACCGTGCTGATCGCCAGCCACATGCTTTCCGAGGTCGAGCAGAGCGTCGACGACGTGGTCGTCCTGCGCCGCTCGGTGCTGTTCACCGGTTCGCTCCAGGAGTTGGTGCAGCGCGGCGGAGGCCGCCTGGAGGACGCCTACTTCGCACTCGTCGAGGGCGCGGACGCCGCGCCGCGTACGGAGGTCACCCGTGCCTGAGGTCCTGCGCAACCAGCTTTCCGCCGAACTCCTCAAACTGCGTTCGGGCCTGGCCCTGCCGACGCTTCTCCTGGTGGCCCTCGCCTTCTGTGCGCTGGGCCAACTCGGCCTGGTGTACGCGGAGTCAGACCCGGCTTCCGCCGGTGCCGAGCTCACCGAGAGCATCGTGGGGCTCGGCGCGTCCGCCGCGCTCTTCGCGACGCTGCTCGGGGCCCTGCATGTCACCAACGAGTTCAGCTCCGGTGCGATCGGCCGCACCGTCCTGTACGCCCCCGGGCGCTCCTCGGTCGTCGGCGCCAAGCTGCTGACCGCGACGCTGTCCGGGCTGGTGTTCGGCGTCGCGGCGGTGGTCTGCTCCCTCGCCGTCGGTTACGCGGCCCTCGCGGCCAAGGACGCCGAGCTCACCGTCGACGGTTCCACCTGGACGACCGCCGCCGCCGTCCTGACCATCTGCACCCTGGCCGGCCCGTGGGGTGCGGCGATCGGCTTCGTCGTCCGCAACCGGCTCGCCGCGGTCCTCGGCCTGGTCGTCTGGGGCACGCTCGGTCAGATGCTGGTACTCGGCCAGCTCCCCGAGGTCGGCCGGTTCCTGCCCGAGGGCGCGCAGTTCGCCCTGCTCGGCGATGCCTCCGCCTACCCGGACGCGCTGGCGGCGCCGTACGGCCTGCTGCTGCTCGTGGGCTGGGCGGCGGCGATGTCCCTTGCGGGCGCCCGCCTCTTCACCCGCCGCGACGTCTGATCACGGGCCGCCACCACCCGCCGAACCCGGCCTGCCTCACCCCCGCCGTGCCTGGCCTGCCTCCGCGCTGCCTCACCCGCCGCCACGGTCCGCCCCGGCGATCCCGGACCGCACGAGGAGGGCGCCGAGGTGGGTGCGGCTGGTGGCGCCGAGGGTCTGCATGAGCTTGGCGATGTGGGCGCGGCAGGTGCGGACGCTGATGCCCATCTTCCGGGCGACGACGTCGTCCACGTGGCCTTCGGCGAGGAGGCGGGCGATGCTGAGCTGGACAGGGGTGACCGGGGCGTCCGGTGCGGCCGTGCGGTGGTTCTCGGCCAGCGGGACGGACTGTGCCCACAGCACCTCGTAGACCTGGATGAGGTAGGAGACCAGGGCGGGATGCCTGATTTGCAGTGCGGTGTTCCGGTCGGCGGAGGCGGGGATGAACGCGACCGTCCGGTCGATGATGATCAGCCGCTCGACGGTGAGCTCGGTCGTGCGCACCTGAAGGTGCTGGGCCGGTACCCGGGACAGGTAGTCCCTGATGGAGCTGCTGTGCCTGGCCGGGTGCTGGTAGATGTGGCGGATCCGGGCGCCGCGCTGGATGGCCTTGTGCGCGTTGGCCAGAGCTGCTCGCAGGGTTTCGGCGGGCCGGTTGCTGCCGGGCTGGGCGGTCAGGATCTCATCCGTGGCGGTGGCGGTGGCGTCGTCGATGGATGCCTGGATGGTCGCGATCCCCTCCAGAACGGTGATCGCCAGGTTGGGATCGTCGTGGGCGACAGCGGTGAGAGGCAAGAGCGCCTGGCTGAGGGTGGTGGCGAGGTGGAGGCGCTCGTCGATCTCTCGGGAGACGGGCTGCAACAGGTGGGCCAGGGCGGCGGACGGCGGGACGGGGCGCATCCACCGGCCGTCCCACGGGTCGGTGTGCAGCAATGCCAGGTCGATGAGACAGGGCACGGCACCGACCTCTGCTCGCTGGACTCGTCCCGTACGCAGGGCTTCCCGGTACACGCGCAAGGCCGGTTCGCACACTTCGGTGTTCAGGTGCGGATGGGGCGGTCTGCTTTCCTCTGTGCCCATTTGGGATCCCCCCCCTGCTTTGTGCAATGCAACAAGTGGACGGTGGCGCCAGCTTAGTTGCGGGGGGATCGTGGACAGGCCGGGGAAGCCGGGAACTCCCCTGGTGGCACCTGGGCGTGGCTGCGCTCTCCCCCTTGCGCAGTCACGTCCCGGGGTCGGGGGTGATCGCATGGTCAGGGTCTGATTCCAGGATCCCTGACCGTGCGATCAGGTAACCGAGTTGGGCCCGGCTGTTGCTGCCGAGCGCGACGCTGAGCTTGGCGATGTGCGACCGGCAGGTGCGTACGTTCATGCCGAGACGGCGGGCAATCGCCTCGTCGACGTGGCCCTCGACGAGCAGTTTCGCGATCGAGTGCCGCACACCGGAAATGCCGTCCGTCTTGGAGTCGTACGGAATCTGTTCCTGAAGGGGCACAGCGCGGTGCCAGAACTGTTCGAAGACCTTGGTGAGGTACTCCACGATGCCGGGGTGCCGCAGCTCAAGGGCTACGGTGCGGTCGTCTGTGGCCGGTATGAAGGCGACGGTGCGGTCGAAGATCATGAGCCGCTCTATGAGCTCTTCGAGAGTCCGGATCTCGACCTTGCTCTCTGCCATCCGGGCGGCGTAATTGAGGGTTCCATGACTGTGACGGACTGTGTGCTGATACAGAGTGCGCATGCCCACACCACGTTCCGTGAGCATGGTGCCTCGTTCCATGGCAATGGTGAGCGCGTTCTCACTGCGCCCGCCGCCCGGCTGGATGGTGAGGACTTCCGATCGACACTCGGCCAGGGCGAGCTCTATCGAGGCGTTGATGCGGCCGATGCCTTCGAGAACCGTGATCGCGTGCGTGGTCGGAGGGGCCTGAGCGCTGATCGCCATGAAGGGTTCGAACGCCTCGGTGAGTTCGACCGAGAGCCGCCTTCGCTCCTGGATCTCCCGCTCGATCGGGTGCAGCCGCTGGGTGAGTGCCGCGGATGGCGGCACTGGTCGCAGCCAGGTGGCATCGTCGGGATCGGGATGCAGCAGGGCGAAGTCCAGCAGGCAAGGGGCGTCCTCCGCCTCGACACGAGCTATTTTGCCCACGCTCAGTGCACTGGCATAGAGCCGTGCCCCCTCGTCACACAAGGCACTAACCGAGTGGGGATGTGTCGCTTTAGTGTTGTCTGTGGTCAATTCTCCACCCCCCAGGAACATGAATCAGCAGGAACATGATGCATCGCTTCTGTGGCATTGACGTGCCTGGATGGGCCATCGTCTTGTCCTGCGGGGGAGAGGAAACCTTGGAAGTGAGGACGAAGCCCATCATGAGTTACAAAACGCTTCGCTCGGTGCTTGCTGTTGCCTTCTCCGTTGGGCTGACGACCGGGGCGCTGAGTGTTCTTGACCTCGTTGAGGGCGGCGTGACCCACGGTGCGGGGGCCGGTACGCATGCGCAGGCTGCACCGCCCCCGGACCTGGCCTGGGACTTGATGCCCGCGCGGACGGCGGGTTCGGAGCCGGCGTCCGGATCGCTGTCGGACATCGCCCCGACTGCACAGGACCGCGCATGACCACCCCGCCGGACGACCGCACCTTTCGGCGCGAGATGGCAACCGCCTATCGCTCAGGGTGGCATTTCATCGATCTGCTCACGGCCCTCCCCCGCCGTGGCGACTCGTTGATGGTCACCCTGTTCGGAGAGCCGATCGTCGTGGTGATGGAAGAGGACGAGGACGTCCGCGCCTATCGCTGTCTCCGTCGGCCCCGTGGTGCGCCGCAGCCGGTCCGCTGCGCCGTGAGGTACGGCATGATCTTCGTCAATCTCGATCAGCGGGACCACGAGCTGTTCGACGCAGAACCCCTTTCCGCCACCCCCCGCAGTGCCTGAGCGATTCCCCCGTCGTCACCTATCGCTCCGGCGCTTCCCCCACACAGCGGCGCCACCGTGACCTGAACACGGTGGCGCCGTTGTGCTGCCTCCGCGGCCCCGGGCCCCTCAGGCCCTGCCCTCAGGCCCTGCCGAGCGCCCGGTCCAGGGCGATCTCGATGACGACCCGGTCCGGGTTGGGCCGAGGCGTGCGCTCGTAGCGCTCCGCGTAACGGCTTACCGCGTCCGCGACGACCTCCGGCTCCGTGCGGATCGTCGCGACGCCCTCCAGGGTCGCCCAGCGGGCCCGGTGCATCTGGCAGACGGCCACCCGCGCCCCGTCGGGGCCCGCGGCCAGGATGTTGGCCACCTTCCGGCTGCCCTTGTTGGTGATCACGCGGGCGACCCCGGCCTCCGGGTCGTACGTCACGCCCACCGGCACCACGTGCGGCGTGCCGTCGGGGCGGAGTGTGGTCAAGGTGCACAGGTGGTACTCGCGCCAGAACGCGAGGTACTCGGGGCTGGGGTTGCGTACGTCTGCCATGGGGGCAGCGTAGGCGGGGCCGGGTCGCCCGCGTGGGCGGGACCGGGCCGCCCACGGGTATCCACGTGCGGGACCTCTTGAGTGGAGTAGACTCAACTTTGTGCACGTTGCATAAGTCAACGCCATGACTCACCAGCTGCGAGGAGGAGTAACCACACGTGGACGCAGAGCTGACCAACAAGAGCCGGGACGCGATCAACGCGGCCACCAGCAGGGCCGTGAAGGACGGGCATCCCGACCTCACGCCCGCGCATCTGCTCCTCGCGCTGCTGGAGGGCGAAGGCCGGCAGGCGAGCGCGAACATCACCGATCTCCTCGCCGCCGTGGACGCCGATCAGGCCGCCGTGCGCGGCGAGACCGAGCGGCTCCTCGGCACCCTCCCCAGCGTCACCGGCTCCACCGTCGCCCCGCCGCAGCCCAACCGCGAGCTGCTCGCCGTCGTCCAGGACGCCGCGCAGCGGGCCAAGGAGCTGGGCGACGACTACACCTCCACCGAGCACCTGCTCATCGGGATCGCCGCGAAGGGCGGCCGGGCCGGTGAGATCCTCGACGGGCAGGGCGCCAGTGCGAAGAAGCTGCTGGCCGCATTCGAGACGAGCAGGGGAGGGCGCCGGGTGACCACACCCGACCCGGAGGGCCAGTACAAGGCCCTGGAGAAGTTCGGCACCGACTTCACCGCCGCCGCGCGCGAGGGCAAGCTGGACCCGGTCATCGGCCGTGACCAGGAGATCCGCCGCGTCGTGCAGGTGCTGTCCCGTCGGACGAAGAACAACCCCGTGCTCATCGGTGAGCCCGGCGTCGGCAAGACCGCCGTCGTCGAAGGGCTCGCCCAGCGCATCGTCAAGGGTGATGTTCCGGAGAGCCTGAAGAACAAGCGGCTGGTCTCCCTCGACCTCGGCGCCATGGTCGCCGGGGCCAAGTACCGCGGCGAGTTCGAGGAGCGTCTGAAGGCCGTCCTCTCCGAGATCAAGGAGAGCGACGGCCGCATCATCACCTTCATCGACGAGCTGCACACCGTCGTCGGCGCGGGCGCAGGCGGCGACTCCGCCATGGACGCGGGCAACATGCTCAAGCCGATGCTGGCCCGCGGTGAGCTGCGCATGGTCGGCGCGACCACGCTCGACGAGTACCGCGAGCGCATCGAGAAGGACCCCGCCCTGGAGCGCCGCTTCCAGCAGGTGCTGGTCGCCGAGCCCTCCGTCGAGGACACCATCGCGATCCTGCGCGGCCTCAAGGGCCGTTACGAGGCCCACCACAAGGTCCAGATCGCGGACTCGGCGCTGGTGGCCGCCGCCACCCTCTCCGACCGGTACATCACCTCCCGCTTCCTCCCCGACAAGGCCATCGACCTCGTCGACGAAGCCGCCTCGCGGCTGAGGATGGAAATCGACTCCTCGCCCCTGGAGATCGACGAACTCCAGCGCTCCGTCGACCGGCTGCGGATGGAGGAGCTGGCGCTCAAGAACGAGTCCGACGCCGCCTCCAAGCAGCGCCTGGACAAACTGCGCCGCGACCTCGCCGACAAGGAGGAGGAGCTGCGCGGCCTCAACGCCCGCTGGGAGAAGGAGAAGCAGGGCCTCAACCGGGTCGGTGAGCTGAAGGAGCGCCTCGACGAACTGCGCGGCCAGGCCGAACGCGCCCAGCGCGACGGGGACTTCGACACCGCCTCCCAGCTGCTGTACGGGGAGATCCCCGGCTTGGAGCGGGAGTTGGAGGAGGCCGCCGAGGCCGAGCAGGAGGCCGCCAAGGACACCATGGTCAAGGAGGAGGTCGGCCCGGACGACATCGCCGACGTCGTCGGCTCCTGGACCGGCATCCCGGCCGGGCGGCTGCTGGAGGGCGAGACCCAGAAGCTGCTGCGGATGGAGGACGAGCTCGGCAAGCGGCTGATCGGGCAGAGCGAGGCCGTGCAGGCCGTCTCCGACGCCGTACGCCGTACGCGCGCCGGGATCGCCGATCCCGACCGGCCCACCGGGTCGTTCCTCTTCCTCGGGCCCACCGGTGTCGGCAAGACCGAGCTGGCCAAGGCGCTCGCGGACTTCCTCTTCGACGACGAGCGGGCCATGATCCGCATCGACATGAGCGAGTACGGCGAGAAGCACAGCGTCGCCCGTCTCGTCGGCGCCCCGCCCGGTTACGTCGGCTACGAGGAGGGCGGCCAGCTCACCGAGGCCGTCCGCCGCCGCCCGTACAGCGTCGTGCTCCTGGACGAGGTCGAGAAGGCCCACCCCGAGGTCTTCGACATCCTGCTCCAGGTCCTCGACGACGGCCGGCTCACCGACGGTCAGGGCCGTACGGTCGACTTCCGCAACACCATCCTCATCCTCACCTCCAACCTCGGCAGCCAGTTCCTGATGGACCCCCTGGTCAAGCCCGAGGCTAAGAAGCAGCAGGTGCTGGACGTGGTGCGGGCCTCGTTCAAGCCGGAGTTCATCAACCGGCTCGACGACCTCGTGGTCTTCTCCGCCCTGTCCGGCGACGAGCTCGCGCACATCGCGGGGCTCCAGATCGGCCGGCTGGCCCGGCGGCTCGCCGACCGGCGGATCACCCTGGACGTCACCCCCGAGGCACTGGCCTGGCTCGCCGAGGAGGGCAACGACCCCGCCTACGGTGCGCGACCGCTGCGCCGGCTCATCCAGACGGCCATCGGCGACCGGCTCGCCAAGGAGATCCTGGCCGGTGAGGTCCGCGACGGTGACACCGTACGGGTGGCCCGGGCCGAGGACGGGCTGATCGTCGGCCCCGCTTCGTAACCGAAGGTCACCGGGTGTCGCAGCCCGTGGCCGTACGCCCGCCGGTCCCCGTCCCCACACGCTCTCTGTCAGCTTGTGGCGGATAGGGGCCGTGCGGGCTTGCCATGCCCCGCCCGCCATGGGAGAGGATGGCCGTACTCGTCACGAAGGGAAATAACGGTGAGCATCGATCCGTCCTCGATTCCTAATTTCGGGGGCCAGCCCGAACCGCAGGCGGCAGGACCGGAGGGCCCCGTCGTCCCTGACCAGGACCTCGTCAAGCAGCTCCTCGACCAGATGGAGCTGAAGTACGTCGTCGACGACGAGGGCGACCTCGCGGCACCGTGGGAAGAGTTCCGGACGTACTTCATGTTCCGGGGCGAGGACGAGCAGCAGGTCTTCTCGGTCCGTACGTTCTACGACCGCCCCCACGCGCTCGACCAGCGTCCCGTCCTCCTGGACGCCATCGACGACTGGAACCGCCGCACCCTGTGGCCCAAGGTTTACACCCACGCCCACGAGGGCGAGGAGGGCGAGGCGGGTTCCGTCCGGCTGATCGGTGAGGCGCAGATGCTCATCGGCACCGGCGTCAGCCTGGAGCACTTCGTCTCCTCCACGGTCAGCTGGGTCCGCGCCTCGATCGAGTTCGACAAGTGGCTCGTCGAGCGCCTCGGCATCCAGCCCGCCGAGGACAAGAAGGACGGCGAGGAGCCCGCCGGCGCCTGACGCCACGGCCCACGGCAGCGGCCCGGGAGGCGGTCATCACGACCGCCTCCCGGGCCCTTTCCGTATCCGGGCTGATCCGCCCCCGTGCCTGGCCGTACTCAGCCCAGCCGTCCCAGCCGTTCCACCGCCTCCTCCAGCACGTCGTCCCTCTTGCAGAAGGTGAAACGGACCTGGCTGCGGCCCGCCTCCGGATCGTCGTAGAAGACCGAGTTCGGCACCGCCGCCACCCCGCAGCGCTCGGGCAGCGCCCGGCAGAAGGCGTACGCGTCCTCGTCGCCGAACGGGGCGATGTCGGTGGTGATGAAGTACGTCCCCTCCGGCTCGTACACCCGGAAGCCCGCACTCCGCAGGCCCTTGGCGAGCAGGTCGCGCCTGCGCCGCATGTCCGCGCGGAAGTCCGCGAAGAACGTGTCGGGCAGCGCGAGCGCCTCGGCGATCGCGTACTGGAACGGGCCCCCGCTGACGAACGTCAGGTACTGCTTCGCCGAGCGCACCGCCGTCACCAGCGGCGCGTCCCCGGTGACCCAGCCGATCTTCCAGCCGGTGTACGAGAACGTCTTGCCCGAGCTCGAAATGGAGACCGTGCGCTCGCGCATCCCGGGCAGGGCGGCGATCGGGTGGTGCGCGCCCTCGAAGACCAGGTGTTCGTAGACCTCGTCGGTGACGACCAGCAGGTCGTGCTCCACCGCGAGGGCCGCGATCCCGGCCAGCTCGTCGGGCGTGAGCACCATGCCCGTCGGGTTGTGCGGGGTGTTCAGGAGCAGGAGACGGGTGCGCGGGGTGATCAGGGAGCGCAGTTCGTCGAGGTCCGGGCGGAAGTCCGGGGCGCGCAGGGTGAGCGGTACGCGCTGCGCGCCCGCCATCGCGATGCACGCGGCGTACGAGTCGTAGTACGGCTCGAACGCGATGACCTCGTCGCCCGGTTCGAGCAGGGCGAGCAGGGAGGCGGCGATCGCCTCGGTGGCGCCGGTGGTCACCAGGACCTCGGTCTCCGGGGACCAGGTCAGGCCGTAGAAGCGCTCCTGGTGGGCGGCGACGGCGTTGCGCAGTTCCGGGATGCCGGGGCCCGGCGGGTACTGGTTGCCGTGCCCGGCGCGCAGCGCCCGGACCGCCGCCTCCCGGATCTCCTCGGGGCCGTCGGTGTCGGGGAAGCCCTGGCCGAGGTTGATGGAGCCGGTCCGCAGGGCCAGCGCGGACATCTCGGCGAAGATCGTCGTGCCGAACGCGGCGAGGCGGCGGTTGAGCAGCGGCCGCCCCGCTGCGGGGTTTCCCTGGGTCGGTCGTCCCTGTGTCATGGGCGCCATCCTGTGCCGAAGCTCTGGAGTTGCTCAAGTCTGCTTTCGCTTCCGCAGGCTGGGGCATGCCCCTGTCACGCGGGCAACCGGCACGCGGAAACAACGGGAAACGGAAAACGGGGAAGCGACGGGGGAACCTCGCTTCGGGGGAAGAAAGGCGGGTGAACGGCATGGTCTTCGTGGTGCTGATCGCGGCGGTGGTCGTAGGGGGACTGGTGTTCCTGGTGCGCAGGAGCGGAGGCGGCACGTCCGGCGCGAACGGCACGGGCGGGGGCTGGGCCGGCGGCTCGGGCGGGGATTCGGGCGGGGATTCGGTCGGTCACTCGTGCGGTGGCGGCTCCTCGTGCGGCGGCGGCGGTGGCGGAGGTGGCGGCGGGTGCGGCGGTGGCAGCTGAGCCACGGCTGAGCGCGCCGTCCGGCAGTCACCGACAGTGACCCGGCTCCGGGCGTCCGGAGGGTGAACTCCCTCCGGGCGCCTTTTTGTTGCGCGACGCGGACGTGTTCGGTTGAACAGTTGAACCGTGCTGCCCCCGAGGGGATGGAAACCACGGCAAGTTGGGCGAAAACACTGTGAGTGCGGCGTACTTCGTGATTCCCTCGTCGAAGAGAACATTCAGCCCTCGGACCCCAGTTGGACCAGATCGGGCGTTCCCCTTCCCTCCACGCGCAGTAATACAGGGGCGCCCCGCTGTCCATGTGTCCATGTGTGTTTGCGGAGCCGACCCATGCTCACGACCCTCCAGACGGCCTATTCCGATACCCGCGCCGCCGACCTGGCCTGGACGCTGGGCCGGGAGCCGCTGCCCGCCCTGGCCGTCCTCGACCTCCAGCTCGACGGCGCGGAACTCCAGCTGCGACTGCTCGGCGCCTCCCACCAGGTCCTCCTTCAGGAGGACCGCGGAGTCTGCTCCGAGACCGTCGCCTGTATGCCGGGCAGCAGCACCCCTCTGCCCCTCGGCGTCGCGAAGCGGCTCGGGGAGTGGGAGTACGAATTCGCGGCCCGCGTCGAGACCCTGACCCAGGGCCAGTTCGCGGGGCGCGCACAGGAGCTGCTCGCCCTGGTGAGCGACCACCCGCACGGTCTGGCGGGCACCTTCCCCGGCAGCCCGTACGCCTTCACCGCGATGCTCGCCCACCGCGCCGAGGGTCAGGTGCGGTGGCGTACCTGGCACGCGTACCCGCAGGAGGGGCAGTTGGTGGTGACCCGGACCCGGGTGGGGGTGCGGATTCCCGCGACCGCGGCCTGAGCCGCAGGCGTGCCGGTGGCGCGGCACTTGCACCCTTGTGGGTGACAAATAGCGATCGTGCAGTGACGTAGCGTTCGCAGCATGATCGACCAGCAGGTGTCGCTACGAGGGGGCGCGGCGCGGCTTCCCGTGCGGCCGAGGACCGGCCGGTTCCTGGTGCTGGCCGCTGTCTTCATCTGTGCCGCCTGCGGTCTCGTCTACGAGCTCGAACTGGTCGCCCTGGCCTCGTATCTGATCGGTGATTCGGTCACCCAGGCCTCCGTCGTGCTCTCCGTGATGGTGTTCGCGATGGGCATCGGCTCACTCCTCGCGAAACGTTTGCGCTGCCACGCCGCGGTCGGGTTCGGGCTGATCGAGGCGGCCCTCGCCCTGATCGGCGGCTCCTCGGCGCTGGTCCTGTACGCCTCCTTCGCCTGGCTCGGCGAGTCGCGGCACGCCCTGGTCGGGTTCTCCCTGGCGATCGGTGTGCTGATCGGTGCCGAGATCCCGCTGCTGATGACGCTGATCCAGCGCGTGGACCGGCAGGACGCGGGCGGGGCCGTCGCCGACCTCTTCGCCGCCGACTATGTGGGCGCGCTCGTCGGAGGGCTCGCGTTCCCCTTCCTCCTGCTGCCGATGCTGGGGCAGCTGACCGGTGCCCTGTTCACCGGCGTGGTGAACGCGGCGGCGGGCGGCGCGCTGATCCTGTGGGTGTTCCGGCGCGACCTCAGCTCCCGCTGCCGGTGGCTCCTCGTCCTGGTCAATGTCTCGGTGATCGCGGTCCTGGGCACCGCCACGGTGCTCGTCGACGACTTCGAGCGGGCGGCGCGGCGCGCGGTCTACGGGGACCAGGTGCGGGTCGCCGTGCAGACGGGGGTGCAGGAGCTCGTCCTGACCGGCGCGGACCGCGATTCCCTCGACCTCTATCTCGACGGCCGCCTGCGGGTCAGCGCCCGTGACGAGTACCGCTACCACGAGGCCCTGGTCCACCCCGCGATGAACGGGCCCCGTGCCCGCGTCCTCATCCTCGGCGGCGGCGACGGGCTGGCCGCCCGCGAGGTCCTGCGCTACCCGGACGTCCGCTCGGTCACCGTCGTCGAGCTGGACCCCGCCGTCACCCGACTGGCCCGCACGGACCCCGCGCTCTCCGGCCTCAACGGCCACGCCTACCGCGACCCGCGCCTCACCGCCGTCGCGGCGGACGCCTTCACCTGGCTGCGGGCCGACCGCGCGCGCTACGACGTGGTGATCTCCGACCTGCCGGACCCGGGCATCACCGCCAGTACGAAGCTCTACTCCGCGGAGTTCTACGGGCTGATCGCCCAGGCCCTCGCCCCGGACGGGCGGTTCGCGGTGCACGCCGGGCCGATGGGGGGCCGCCCGGAGACCTACTGGACGGTGGAGGCCTCCGTCCGCGCGGCCGGCCTCACGACCCGCCCGTACCGCATCACCGGCCGGTACGCCGGCTTCGCCGCGAGCCCGGACCGGGTCGGGGGCGAGGGCCACGGCCCGGAGGACTGGGGCTTCGTCCTCGCGGGGCCGGGCGAGGTGCCGCAGCTCGCGCTGGCCGCCGGGGGGCCCGCGCTGCGGTCGCTGGGGAGCCGGGAGCTGCGGGAGGGCGCGCGGGCCGCGGACGCCGCACGGCTGCCGGGGCGGACCCCGTCGACACTGGTCCACCCGAGGTACTGGGAGGACGTGTGAGGACGTGTGACGTGTGAGGCGGAGGGCAGGGGTTCCCGTGGCGGGGGTCGCCGTTCGGCGGGCTGAAGCGCTGACGTCCGGGCCGTGGCCGATTAGGCTCGGTTGGCATGGAGCATGAGGTGCACGTTCCGGTTCCCGTCCCGGCCCTGCGGCGCGCGCTGGGCGATCCCGTCCGCGTCGCCCGCTGCGTCCCCGGCCTCCAGCAGGACGCCGACGCCTCGGCATCGCCCCTGGCGGGCCGACTGAAGCTCCGGGCCGGCGGCCACACCATCACCTACCGGGGCGAGCTGAGGTTCTCCGGCCCGGAGGGTACGGAGACGGCGGGCGGTGAGCGGTTCTCGGTCACCGGGGACGGCGTGGAGGTCCGGGGCACCGGTGCGGTGAAGCTCGCCCTGACCATCGCCCTCACGGAGGCGGACGGCGGGACGACCCTCACGTACAGCGGCACGGCGAGCGGGGACGGCCGGCTGGTCGAACTGGAGGAGGGCGCGGCCCTCGCCGCCGCCCACCGGCTCCTGGACCGCTTCACCCAGCAGCTGGTGACGGAGTCGCTGGCGGCGCGGGCCGAGGACGGCGGAGCGGCCGCCGAGGGGCTCGCGGGCGACGACGAGCCCGTGGGGGAGGGTGCCGGGGACGCGGCCGAGCCCGACGCCGAAGCGGGTTCCGGGCCCGTGTCGGACGCCGAAGCCGACACCGGAGACGGGCCCAGGTCTGTGCCCGACACCGACGCCGACAGCGACAGCGAGGCCGAGGACCGGGCCGACGACGGGTCCGTTTTTGACTCGCCCGTGCCGCCGCCCTCGCTCGACCCCGTCGCCGGGGTGGAGTTCACCGTCCCGGACGAGCCGCCCGCCGAGGCCGCGCACGCCCGCCGCACCATGATCGGGCGCAGCGCGGAGGAGGTCGACCACGCGCCCCCGCGCGGTCGCTACGCCCCTGTGCCCTCCCCGGAGGCGGGCGGTGCGAGCACCGTCCTGCGCTGGGCCGCCCCGGCCGCCGCCCTCGCGCTGGCCTCCGCCGTGGTGCTGGGCCGGGCGTTGCGGCGCCGCAGGACGTGAGCCGCCAGTAGGGTCGTCGGGTGAGCAGGAGCGAAGAGAACGTCAGGCTGAGTGTCGGCGACGCCGAGTTGACCGTCGACCCCGTACACGGCTGCCGCATCAGCAGCCTGCGGATCGGGGGCGCCGAACTGCTGCGCCAGGGCGAGCGGTACGGCTGCTTCCCGATGGTGCCCTGGTGCGGACGTACCGGGAACGGGCAGTTCCGCAACGGCGACGCGCTCCACGAGCTGCCACTGAACTCCCCGCCGCACGCCATCCACGGCACGGGCCGGGACACCTCCTGGCACACCGCGCACACGGCCGCCGACGAGGACGAGGGCCGGGCGTCCTTCTACTACGACCTAGCCGAGCCCTGGCCGTACGAGGGCCGGGTGACGCAGACCTTCGAGCTGACCGAGGACGGGCTGACGCTGGGCCTCGCCGTGGAGACGTACGGCAACTCCTTCCCGGCGCAGGCGGGCTGGCACCCCTGGTTCCACCGCAGAATCGGGGGCGGCAGGGATGCCGAGCTCTCCTTCGACGCCGCCTGGCAGGAGGAACGCGGCGCGGACCATCTGCCCACCGGCCGCCGCATCGACCCCGTCGCGGGGCCGTGGGACGACTGCTTCGGGATGCCCGACGGTGTCGACGTGAAGCTCACCTGGCCGGGGCAGCTGGAGCTGACGGTGAAGAGCCGCAGCGAGTGGGTGGTCGTCTACGACGAGCAGGACGAGGCCGTCTGCGTGGAGCCGCAGTCCGGGCCGCCGAACGGACTGAACACCGCACCCCGGCTGGTCACGCCGATCGACCCGCTGGAGACCACGACGACCTGGAGTTGGGTCCGGCTCTGAGCCGGTTCGCGGCCGGGTGTGCGATCAGGGATTCCGGCACCGCTTACCCTCGTGGACATGACTGACGTACGCGCTGAGCTGCTCCAGCAGATCAAGGACAAGGCCGTGGTGCACGGCAAGGTGACCCTCTCCTCGGGTCTGGAAGCCGACTGGTACATCGACCTGCGCCGGGTCACGCTGGACGGCACCGCCGCGCCGCTGGCCGGGCAGGTCATGCTCGACGCCACCGCCGAGCTGGACTACGACTGCGTCGGCGGGCTGACGCTCGGCGCCGACCCGGTCGCCACCTCGATGCTGCACGCCTCCGCCGCGCGCGGTAAGAGCCTGGACGCGTTCGTCGTCCGCAAGGCGCAGAAGGCGCACGGGATGCAGCGCCGGATCGAGGGCACCGACGTCAAGGGCCGCCGCTGCCTGGTCGTCGAGGACACCTCGACCACGGGTGGCTCGCCGCTGACCGCCGTCGAGGCGGTGCGCGAGGCGGGCGGCGAGGTCGTGGCCGTGGCCGTGATCGTCGAGCGCGGGGCCGCCCCGGCGATCGCCGAGGCCGGTCTGCCGTACGTCCACGTCTACTCGGTGGCGGACCTGGGCCTCGCCTGAGCCTCGCCCCACCAGGGTGTGACCTGCGGTTTTCGTCAGGGGTGGACGGTTTCACGTGAAACCGTCCACCCCTGACCCGTAACCGTCCCGTATCCAACCGGGTCCGCCGGGTGGAGCCGGAGGGAGAGTCTGGGAAGATGGGGGCGACGATGACGTCGCCCCCAGGTCAGGGACCAGCCTGCACACCCGCACATCCCAAGGAGCGGTCAGATGCCCATCGCAACCCCCGAGGCGTACGCCGAGATGCTCGACCGGGCAAAGGCGGGCAAGTTCGCCTACCCGGCCATCAACGTGACCTCGTCCCAGACCCTGCACGCCGCCCTGCGCGGCTTCGCGGAGGCCGAGAGCGACGGCATCGTCCAGATCTCCACCGGCGGTGCGGAGTTCCTGGGCGGCCAGCACAACAAGGACATGGTCACGGGCGCGGTCGCCCTGGCGGAGTTCGCACACATCGTCGCCGCGAAGTACGACGTCACCATCGCGCTGCACACCGACCACTGCCCCAAGGACAAGCTGGACGGTTACGTACGTCCGCTGCTCGACGTCTCCGCGGAGCGTGTCGCCAAGGGTCTCAACCCGCTGTTCCAGTCCCACATGTGGGACGGTTCGGCCGAGACCCTCGCCGACAACCTGGCCATCGGCCAGGAGCTGCTGGCCAAGGCCGCCGCCGCCAAGATCATCCTTGAGGTCGAGATCACCCCGACCGGCGGTGAGGAGGACGGCGTCACGCACGAGATCAACGACGAGCTGTACACGACCGTCGACGACGCGCTGCGCACCGCCGAGGCGCTCGGCCTGGGCGAGAAGGGCCGCTACCTGCTGGCCGCCTCCTTCGGCAACGTCCACGGCGTCTACAAGCCCGGCAACGTCGTGCTCCGCCCCGAGCTGCTGAAGGACCTTCAGTCGGGCGTCGCCGCCAAGTACGGCCAGGCCGCCGGAAGCCAGCCCTTCGACTTCGTCTTCCACGGCGGCTCCGGCTCCACCGCGGAGGAGATCCTCACCGCGCTGGAGAACGGCGTCGTGAAGATGAACCTCGACACCGACACCCAGTACGCCTTCACCCGCCCGGTCGTGGACCACATGTTCCGCAACTACGACGGTGTCCTGAAGGTCGACGGCGAGGTCGGCAACAAGAAGACCTACGACCCGCGCACCTGGGGCAAGGCGGCCGAGGCCGGTATGGCCAAGCGCGTCACCGAGGCCTGTGCGAACCTGCGCTCCACCGGTACGAAGCTGAAGTAACCATCCGTCGTTACCGACGTACGGTGCCGGGCCCGGTCCTCCTTAGGGGGGCCGGGCCCGTTGCTGTGCCGAGATCACCTGGAGAAGGAGGGCCCGTCGTGGCCGCGCTCTATGACTTCGACACCGCCGTCGACCGCCGGGGCACGTGGTGCGTCCAGTGGGACGGGGTCGCCGACCGGTTCGGGGCCGACGGCCTGCTGCCGTTCACCATCTCCGACATGGACTTCGCCACCGCCCCCGAAGTGCTGGACGCGCTCCGGGCCCGGCTGGAGCACGGGGTGTTCGGCTACACCACCTGGCAGCAGGACGACTTCCGCTCCGCGATAGCCCACTGGTACGCCACCCGGTACGGCACCGACATCGACACCGGGCAGCTCGTCTATGGCCCGTCCGTGCTCAGCCAGCTCTCCCAGCTGCTCCAGATGTGGACGGAGGAGGGGGAGGGCGTCGTCGTCCACACCCCCGCCTACGACGGTTTCCGCAAGGCGATCACCGGGCTCGGGCGGGAGCTGCGCGGGGTGCCGGTGGGGGACGAGGAGGCGCTGGAGCGGGAGCTGGCCCGGGCGGACGCCAAGGTCCTGGTGCTGTGCTCGCCCCACAACCCGACGGGCCGGGTGTGGACGGCCGGAGAGCTGGCCCGGACGGCGGCGCTCGCGCAGCGGTACGGGGTCGCGGTGATCAGCGACGAGATCCACGCGGACTTCGTGCACGAGGGGCAGGTCCATGTGCCGTGGCCGCGGGTGGTGGGCGAGGGCGGGGGCGCGGGCCGCTGGGCGGTCGTCACCTCCGCGTCCAAGTCCTTCAACTTTCCCGCGCTGACCGGTTCGTACGGGCTTGTCGGCGATCCGGGGGACCGGGCGGAGTTCCTGCGGCGGATGGAGACGGCGGAGGGGCTGGCCTCCCCGGCCGTGCTGTCGCTGACCGCGCACATCGCGGCGTACCGGGAGGGCGGGGCGTGGCTGGACGCGGTACGGGAGTACGTGGCGGGGAACCTGGCGTACGTCGCGGAGCGGTTGGGCGCCGCACTGCCCGAGCTGGGGTGGGTGCCGCCGCAGGCCGGGTATCTGGCGTGGATCGACCTGCGGCCGCTGGGGGTGGACGAGGACGCGTTGCAGCGGGTGCTGGTGGAGCGGGAGAAGGTGGCGGTGATGAGGGGCTCCGTCTACGGGGCGCCCGGGTTCGTCCGGCTGAACGTGGGGTGCCCTCGGGAGAAGGTGGTGCTGGGAGTGGAGGCGTTGGTGCGGGCGGTGAGGAGCACGGAGTCGAGCCCTTCCGCCGGTTGAGGAGCGGGGGCCCGGGGCAGCGCCCCCGCGTCGGGGCTCCGGTAGCGCGGAGTGCGGGCAGGGGCGCCGAGGGGGAAGCTGGCCCCATGGCTGCTG
The DNA here is from genome assembly GCF_031760065.1 of Streptomyces durocortorensis. NCBI lineage: Bacteria > Bacillati > Actinomycetota > Actinomycetes > Kitasatosporales > Streptomycetaceae > Streptomyces > Streptomyces sp. C11-1. The sequence goes on along the minus strand of NZ_CP134500.1, from coordinate 3,269,470 downwards.
CTGCCTCCGAGCCCGGGGAGACGTCCGGGGAGATCCGTGTCGCCTCGCCGGCCGGGCGGTGGGTCGTGCTGACCACCGTGCTCGGGTCCGGCATGGCGATGCTGGACTCCACGGTCATCAACGTGGCCCTGCCCCGCATCGGCGCCGACCTCGGCACCGATCTGGCCGCGCTCCAGTGGACCGTCAACGCGTACATGCTCACGCTCGCCGGGCTGATCCTGCTCGGCGGGGCGCTCGGGGACCGGTACGGGCGGCGGCGGGTGTTCGTGGTGGGGGTGGTGTGGTTCGCGGTGGCCTCGTTGCTCTGCGGGATCGCGCCGAACGCGGGGGTGCTGATCGCCGCCCGGGCCCTGCAAGGGGTGGGTGGGGCGCTGCTCACGCCGGGGTCCCTGGCGCTCATCCAGGCGAGCTTCCATCCCGACGACCGGGCCCGGGCCGTGGGGCTGTGGTCCGGGTTCGGCGGGGTCGGGGCGGCCGTGGGGCCGTTCGTGGGCGGGTGGCTCGTCGACGGGCCCGGGTGGCGGTGGGTGTTCCTGCTGAACCTGCCGCTCGCCGCGATCTGTGTGCCCGTCGCCCTCCGGCACGTGCCGGAGTCGCGCGATCCGGCGTCGCACGGCCGGTTCGACGTGCTGGGGGCCGTGCTCGGGGCGCTCGCGCTGGCCGGGGTGACGTACGCGCTGATCGAGGCGCCGGAGCGGGGCGCGTCCCCGCTCGTGATCGGGTCGGCCGTCGGCGGGGTGCTGCTGGGGGCCGCGTTCGTGCGGGTGGAGCGGAAGCGGGCCGATCCCATGCTGCCGCCGTCGATCTTCCGCTCCCGGCTGTTCACCTCGGTCAACCTGGTGACCTTCTGCGTCTACGCGGCCCTCGGCGGCTTCTTCTTCCTCTCCGCGATCCAGCTCCAGGTGGTCGCCGGGTACTCGGCGCTCGGCGCGGGCACCGCCCTGCTGCCCACCACCGTGCTGATGCTGCTCTTCTCCGCCTCGGCCGGTGAGCTGGGGCGGCGGATCGGGCCGCGCATCCCGCTCACGGTTGGCCCGCTGCTCGCCGCCGCCGGGATGCTCCTGATGCTGCGGGTGGGGCCGGGCAGCGCATCCTTCGGCTCGTACGTCGGCGAGGTGCTGCCCGCCGTCCTCGTGCTCGGCACCGGGCTCGTCGTGGTCGTCGCGCCGCTCACCGCGACCGTCCTGGCCGCCGTGGACACCGGGCGGGCCGGGCTGGCCAGCGGCATCAACAACGCCGCCGCACGGGCCGCCGGGCTGATCGCGGTGGCCGCCCTGCCGCTGCTCGCCGGGATGGGGCCGGAGGCGTACCGGGACGCGGGCGAGTTCGCCGCGACCTTCCGGCGGGCGATGCCGATGTGCGCCGGGCTGCTGGTCGCGGGCGCGGTCATCGCCTGGTGGACGGTCCGCGCCCCGGCGGCCGCCGCCGCCCGGGGCGAGCGGCCCGAGTGCGCGGTGCACTGCGGGGTCGCCGCCCCGCCCCTGGAACCGGAGCAGCCCTCCCCGCGACAACCGGGGCGCGGTCCCGCCGGGACGTGACGGCAGGCACACTTGAGCCATGTCCATCCACGAGAACCTGCTCGGGGGCCCTGCCCCGACCCACCTCCCCGACGACCCGGAGCCGCGCGAGCTGCTCGCCGCGGGCACCCCGCCCGCCGAGGTCGCCGCGAAGTACCCCACATCCTCGCTCGCCTGGGCGCAGCTCGCCGACGAGGCGTTCGAGGGCGGCCGGGTCGTCGAGTCGTACGCGTACGCCCGTACCGGCTACCACCGCGGCCTCGACGCCCTGCGCCGGGCCGGCTGGAAGGGCCACGGCCCCGTACCGTTCGAGCACGAGCCGAACCGCGGCTTCCTGCGCGCCCTGCACGCCCTGGCGCGGGCCGCCGGGTCGATCGGCGAGACCGCGGAGCACGAGCGCTGCTCGACGTTCCTGCGGGACTCCTCGCCGACCGCCGCCGACATCCTGAGCTGACCCCGGCCGCGCACTCCGGAGCCGGGCCCGACGCTCACACAGCGCGGGTCCGGCCCAGGGCCTCCCTTCGGACCAGGCCGGGCTCGCGGGGTCCGGCACGCACATCTGCCGCGTTGTCGTCAGTCTCCGACGCTCCGCGTCGACTCCCTCCTCCGCCTTGCAGCTGCACGCACCGGACCCCGCTCCCTGATCCGGCCTGGTCCGAAGGGAGGCCCTAGTATGCGAGCAGGGGACCGGAGCTCCATCACCTCACGGAAGGGGCGGACCGCTACCCGGAAGCTCGTGTCGAGGAGACAGCGATGTCGACGAATCACCCCGACCCCGAAGCCACCGGTGCGGACACCCCGTACCTGGACTTCGCGGGAACGACTCCGTACGAGGACTATGTCCAGGCGGATGTCCTGACCCACCTCCAGCACCTCCGCTCGGACGACCCCGGCGAGATGGTCTTCCTGGTCACCACCCAGGTCATGGAGCTGTGGTTCACGGTCATCGTCCACGAGTGGGAGACCGCCACCCGCGCCCTGCGCGAGGACCGCATACCCGTCGCGCGTGACGCCCTGAAGCGTTCGCTGCGCGAGCTGGAGGCGCTGAACGAGTCCTGGCGGCCGCTCGCCGGACTCACCCCCGCCCAGTTCAACTCCTACCGGGGGTCGCTCGGGGAGGGCTCCGGATTCCAGTCCGCGATGTACCGGCGGATGGAGTTCCTGCTCGGCGACAAGTCCGCGTCCATGCTGGTGCCGCACCGGGGTGCGCCCCGCGTGTACGCCGAGCTGGAGAAGGCGCTCGGGGAGCCCAGCCTCTACGACGAGACGCTCGCCCTGCTGGCCCGGCGCGGGTACGCCATCCCCGAGGCCGTCATCGGCCGGGACCTGACCAAGCGCTACGAGCCGTCGCCCGAGGTCGAGGCCGTGTGGGCGGAGATCTACGCCTCCGACGACCAGAACGACGAGCTGGTGCGCCTCGGCGAGCTGCTCACCGACGTCGGCGAGCTCGTCTGGCGATGGCGCAACGACCACCTCGTGGCCACCCGCCGGGCGATGGGCTCCAAGACCGGCACCGGCGGCTCCGCCGGAGTGGCCTGGTTGGAGAAGCGCGCCACGAAGAACGTGTTCCCCGAGCTGTGGACGGCGCGCAGCCATGTCTGAGACCTCCCGTGACACGCTCCGTGAGCGGGCGCTGAAGCTCGACGCCGCCGACCCGCTCGCCGACCGCCGGGGGCTCTTCGCCCTCGACGAAGGCGTCTACCTCGACGGCAACTCCCTCGGTGCGCTGCCCGTCCACGTCCCCGCCCGGGTACAGGACGTCCTCACCCGGCAGTGGGGCGAGCTGCGCATCCGGTCCTGGGACGAGAGCGGCTGGTGGACCGCGCCCGAGCGGATCGGTGACCGGATCGCCCCCCTCGTCGGGGCCGCCGGAGGCCAGATCGTCGTCGGTGACTCGACCAGCGTGAACGTCTTCAAGGCGGTCGTCGCGGCGGGCCGCCTCGCGGGCGAGGGACGCGACGAGATCTTGGTTGACGCGACGACCTTTCCCACGGACGGGTACATCGCGGCCTCCGCCGCGCGGCTGACCGGCCACCGGATCGTGCCCGTCGCACCTGCCGACGTACCGGTCGCTCTCGGCCCCCGTACGGCCGCCGCCCTGCTCAACCAGGTGGACTACCGCACGGGCCGGCTGCACGACCTGCCCGGACTGACCGCCGCCGTCCACGCGGCGGGCGCGATGGCGGTGTGGGACCTCTGCCACAGCGCGGGCGCGCTGCCCGTCGGGCTGGACGAGCACGGGGTGGACCTGGCGGTCGGCTGTACGTACAAGTACCTGAACGGCGGCCCCGGTTCGCCCGCGTACCTGTACGTCGCCGAGCGCCACCAGGCCGCCTTCGACTCCCCGTTGCCGGGGTGGAACTCGCACGCCGACCCGTTCGGCATGACCCCCGACTACGCCCCGGCGGACGGTTCGGCACGGGGCCGGGTCGGCACGCCGGACATCGTCTCCATGCTCACGCTGGAAGCGGCGCTGGACGTGTGGGACGGGGTGTCGGTGGACGCCGTGCGGGCCAAGTCCCTCGCGTTGACGGACTTCTTCCTGGAGTGCGTCGAGGCGTACGTTCCGGCGGGCCGGGTCACCTCCGTCACGCCGGCCGCGCACGCCGAACGAGGCAGCCAGGTCGCCCTGCGCTGCGAGGACGCCGGGCCCGTGATGCGCCGCCTCATCGAGCGGGGCGTCGTGGGCGATCTGCGGCGGCCGGATGTGCTGCGGTTCGGCTTCACCCCGCTGTACGTGGGGTTCGCCGACGCGGAGCGGGCGGCGTGGGTGCTGGCCGAGGTGCTTGAGGAGACAGCGGAGCCGAAGACGGCCTGACGGACCGTCAACGCGTGTGCGGCCGGGCGGGGACGGTACCCAGTGCTGGTACCGTCCCCGCAGGTCAACCCAGTTGGGCACCTGACCCAGGCATAGGCACTGGCATAGGCACAGTCACAGGCATAGGACGGTTGAGCAGCATGTCGGATTCTGCCGCGCGTGATCGGGACGAGGCCGAGAGCGCATCGGCGTTCGCGCATCCCGAGGTCGCCCCTGACCGGACCGCCTCCTACGGCGAACACCCCGACCAGGTCATCGACTTCTACGCCCCGCGCGACGGCCGCACCGCCGCCCCCCTCGTCGTCCTCCTGCACGGCGGCGCCTGGCGGGCCCCGTACGACCGGGCCCATGTCTCCCCGCTCGCGGACTTCCTGGCCCGCCGGGGGTTCGCCGTGGCGAGCGTGGAGTACCGGCGGGGCGCTGCGGCCGACTCGGGGCAGGCGCCCGATGCGGACCTCGGCGCGGACCCCGTCGCGGGGCGCTGGCCGGACACCTTCGACGACGTGGCCGCCGCGCTCGACGCCGTACCGGCCCTGGCGGCACAGGAGTTGCCGGAGGCCGACGTGCGGCGCATCGTGGTCACCGGGCACTCGGCGGGCGGTCACCTCGCGCTCTGGGCGGCGGCGCGGCACGTACTGCCCGAAGGGTCGCCGTGGCGCCTGCCTGCCCCGCCGCCCCTGCGCGGGGTCGTCGCACTGGCCCCGATCGCGGACTTCGCCAAGGCCGTGGAGCTGGGCGTATGCGGCGGAGCGTTCAGTCAACTGCTGGGGGAGGGCCGCGAGTCGGACGACCGTATCGCCCATGCCGACCCCGCGGCCCTGCTGCCCACCGGGATCGCCACGGCGATCGTCCAGGGCATCGAGGACATCGTCGTCCCGCAGGCCGTGTCGGAAGCGTACGTCGACGCGGCGGCGAAGTCCGGCGAGACGGTCGGGCTGACGCTCCTCGGCGGGGTCGGGCACTTCCCGCTGATCGACCCGGCCGCCGACGCCTGCGCGATCGTGGCGGAGGAGATCACGCAGCTGGCCTGGTGACGAAGGAGCCGCGGGCGGATCGCACACCGATCGCAGTTGCGGACAGAAGGTGTCCGCAAGGGTCTCTAACTTGGTTGTTGTCGAACCGAACGGGCGCGAGGCGAGTGGGCGCGAACCGTACGGGTACCGAACCGAGCTGAGGAGAACCCCATGACGATCCTGGTGACCGGGGCCACGGGAACGGTCGGCCGCCGTGTGGTCGAGCAGCTGCTGGAGCGCGGCGAGCACGTCCGGGCCCTGACCCGCGACCCGGCGCGGGCGGAGCTGCCCGAAGGCGTCGACGTCGTCCGGGGCGACCTCACGGACCCGGCGTCCCTGGAGTCCGCGCTCGACGGTGTGACCGGACTGCACCTCATCACCTTCGGCGGGGCCCTCTTCGCACCGCTGGAGACCGGTGAGGAGATCCTCGCGCTGGCCCGGAAGGCGGGCGTGCGGCGGGTGACCGTGCTCAACGGGGGCGGGGAGACCCCGATGGAGACGGCGGTCCGTGCGAGCGGGCTGGCCTGGACGGTGGTGATGCCGGTGGAGTTCATGGCGAACGCCCTGGAGTGGGCGCCCGGGATCAAGGCCGAGGGCGTGGTGCGCGAACCGTACGTCGGCCGGCTGAGCGCGATGGTGCACGAGTCGGACATCGGCGCGGTGGCGGCGGTGGCGCTCACCGAGGACGGTCACGCGGGCCGGGCGTACCTGGTCACCGGTCCGCAGGTGCTGACCGTCGGCGACAAGGTGGCGGCCATCGCGGCGGCGCGCGGCGCGGACGTCGAGCTGGTCGAGCTCACCGAGGAGCAGGCGCTGGAGTCGTGGCGGGCCAACGGGATGCCGGAGGACGTGATCGGGTTCCTGATCGACGTCTACCGGGACACCCCGCCCGAGGGCCGGACCGTGATCGACACCGTCCAGCAGGTCACCGGACGGCCGGCGCGGACGTTCGCGCAGTGGGCGCGGGAGCACGCGGAGCACTTCCGCGCGAGGGCGTAGCCAAGGGGGCCCTCGGGGCTCCGGACGGAGTGCGGTGGAGGCGGGGTAGTCCTTGAGACGGACCCCGCCGAATCCATATCGGTGCTGACGACCCGCCGTCCGCCGCCGCCTACCGTGGGAGCGTGACCGAGACCCAGACAAAGACCAAGGGCCCGGAGTTCCGGGCAGCCGAAGGGGCGATGAACGGCCTGCGGGAGGACCTCTTCCGCCAGGCGCTCGCCTACCGCCCCCTGCCGCCGCTGAACCCCGAGGGACGGCTGATCCGGCGGTTGCCCGGGGGGCTGCGCAAGGGCGTCGTCTGGGCCCCGCACGCCCTGGTGCTCTTCGCCGCCTTCGTGGTGATGATGATCGGCTTCGCCGAGTGGGAGTTCCGCTTCCTGATGGGTCTGGTGCCCGCGATAGCGGTGGCGATGACTCTCGTCAGGCCGGTCGCCGCGTTCTGGGCCTCCATGCTGGCGACCGTCTTCTGCGGGGTCCTGAGCGGCGAGCTGTGGGCGCCGAGCGCCTTCGCGGCGCAGGTGGTGGTCATGGTTGTCGTGGCCGCCCGGACCCGGCCCCGTACCGCCGCCTGGATGTGGCTGCTGACCCTGCTGTTCGGGATGCTGCTGGAGGGCGGCGACCCGACCGTCACCGCGCCCCTGGCGACGCTCTCCGCCTTCGTGCTGCTCGTCGTCGCCGTGGTCCAGATCCGGCGTGACGCCGAGCGCGAGGTCACCGTGCAGCGCACCGTCACCGCCGTCGAGCGCGACCGGCGCACCCTGCTGGAGGAGCGCACCACGATCGCCCGGGAGCTGCACGACGTGGTGGCCCACCACATGTCGGTCGTCGCGATCCAGGCCGAGGCCGCCCCCTACCGGGTCGAGAACCCGCCGCCGGAGCTGGAGCAGGCCTTCGTCACCATCCGGGAGAACGCCGTGGCCGCCCTCACCGAGCTGCGCCGCGTCCTCGGGGTCGTACGGGCGGAGGACTACGAGGCGCCTGACGCCCCGCAGCCCACGCTCGCCGTGCTGGACGGGCTGCTGGACAACGTCCGCGAAGCGGGCCTGGAGACGGAGAAGGTGATCACCGGGGCCGTCCGCGAGCTCCCGCAGGGCGTCGAGCTGTCGGCGTACCGGATCGTCCAGGAGGCCCTGAGCAACAGCCTGCGGCACGCGCCGGGCGCCTCCGCCAAGGTCGAGCTCGGCTATGTCCTCGGCGGGCTCGGACTGCGCGTGGTCAACGGGCCCCCGACCGGACTGGTCAAGCCATCCCAGGGGGCCGGGCACGGCATCACCGGGATGCGGGAGCGGGTCGCGATGCTGAACGGTGAGATGACGGCCGGGACGACGGCGGACGGCGGGTACGAGATCGCGGTGTTCCTGCCCGTACCGCTGTCCGAGGAGCCGGAGACACGGGACGCGACGGGCAGCGAGGTGACCGCCCGCGACACGACCGGCGGCCACCCGGACACGGACGCGAACGGCAACGCCGACACGGTCGTCATCGAACAGGACGGCCGCGCATGAGCGACACCGATATCCGGGTGCTGATCGTCGACGACCAGATGATGGTCCGCGAGGGCTTCTCGGTCCTGCTCAACGCGATGCCCAGGATCACCGTCGTGGGGGAGGCGGTGGACGGGCGGCAGGCCGTCGCCCAGGTCGCCGCCCTCCGCCCGGACGTCGTGCTGATGGACATCCGTATGCCCGAGATGAGCGGGATCGAGGCGACCCGCGAGATCGTCGCGCAGGACGCCGACGCGAAGGTCCTGGTGCTGACCACGTTCGACCTCGACGAGTACGTGTACCAGGCGCTGCGGGCCGGGGCCTCGGGCTTCCTCCTCAAGGACGCCTCGGCCCGGCAGCTCGCGGACGGCGTGCGGGTGGTGGCCTCGGGCGAGGCGCTGCTCGCCCCGACGGTCACCCGGCGGCTGATCACCGAGTTCTCCAAGTTGGCGGAAGCCCCGCGGCCGCCCGCCCTCGCCCGCGTCGGGGACCTCACGGAGCGCGAGACGGAGGTCCTCGTCCTGATCGCGCAGGGCCTGTCCAACGCGGAGATCGCCTCGCACCTGATCGTCGCCGAGTCCACGATCAAGACGCACGTCAGCCGCATCCTGGTGAAGCTGGGTCTGCGCGACCGCACCCAGGCGGCGGTGTTCGCGTACGAGGCACGGCTGGTCACGCCGGGTTGACCCCGGTGGGGCTGCCCCGGGCCCCTTGCGCCGGCGGCGGAGGCGGGTAGCGTCGGGTCATGCACGTGTCATTCGACCCCTGGTCTCCCGCGTTCGTCGCCGACCCCTACCCCGCCTACGCCGCCCTGCGCGCCACCGGCCGGGCGCACTGGTTCGAGCCGACCGGGCAGTGGCTGATCCCGCACCACTCCGACGTATCGGCGCTGCTGCGCGACCGCCGCCTGGGCCGTACGTATCTGCACCGCTTCAGCCACGAGGAATTCGGCCGCACCCCGCCGCCCGCCGCGCACGAGCCGTTCACCACGCTCAACGGTGAGGGGATGCTCGACCTGGAGGCGCCCGACCACCCCCGTATCCGGCGGCTGGTCTCCAAGGCGTTCACCCCGCGTACGGTCGAGAACCTCGCCCCGACCGTACGGCGGCTGGCGGCCGGGCTGGTCGACGCGTTCGTGGCGAAGGGCGGTGGCGACCTGCTGGCAGAGGTCGCGGAGCCGCTTCCGGTCGCCGTGATCGCCGAGATGCTCGGGGTCCCCGAGGCGGACCGGGGGCCGCTGCGGCCCTGGTCGGCGGCGATCTGCGGGATGTACGAGCTGAACCCGTCCGAGGAGACGGCGAAGGCCGCCGTCCGGGCGTCGGAGGAGTTCTCCGCGTATCTGCGCGGGCTCATCGCCGAGCGCCGCAAGGCCCCCGGCGATGACCTGATCTCGGCGCTCATCGCCGCCCACGACGAGGGGGAGCGGCTGAGCGAGCAGGAGATGATCTCGACCTGTGTGCTGCTGCTGAACGCGGGCCACGAGGCGACGGTGAACACCACGGCGGGCGGCTGGCGCACTCTCTTCCACCACCCGGAACAGCTGGCCGCCCTGCGCGGCGACCCCGCGCTGCTGCCCACCGCGATCGAGGAGCTCCTGCGCTACGACACCCCGTTGCAGATGTTCGAGCGCTGGGTGCTGGACGATATCGAGATCGACGGCCAGGTCATCCGGCGCGGGGCGGAGGTGGCGCTGCTGTTCGGCTCGGCCAACCGGGACCCGGAGCGGTTCGCGCACCCGGACACGCTCGACCTGTCCCGTCCGGACAACCCGCACATCACCTTCGGCGCGGGCATCCACTACTGCCTGGGCGCCCCGCTGGCCCGGCTGGAGCTGGCCGCCTCCTTCGGGGAGCTGCTGGGCAAGGCGCCCGGGATGCGACTGGCGGCGGAACCGGAGTGGCACCCGGGGTACGTGATCCGGGGGCTGAAGGAACTGGTGGTGGAGGTGTAGGCACACAGTCCGTGGGCATTGCGCCCCGGCGTACCCGTGGGCACCGCGAACCGGCGCCTTCAGCAGGGCGGGCCGCAGTCTTCCAAGGCCTGAGGGCCTGTCAGGACGTCGAAGCCGTACCCGAACGCGGCGATCCCCGCGACGGCCGCCAGCAGCCCGAGCGCCGAGCGCCACCGGCCCCGTACGACGGCGAAGACGGCCAGGGCGGCCGCGGCCCCGCCGACGGCCATGACGGGCAGGCCCAGCCAGAAGACGTCCGGGTTGGTCTCGCTCTCGAAGGCGCCGAAGAGGCCTCTCCTGCCGTACGGGAGCCAGACCATGATGCCCGCGAGCGTGCCGAGCACGGCGATGACGCAGCCAGCGGTGCCGGTGATGGCGTCCCGTCGGGTGTCCGTGGTGTTCATGTCAGGGGGGACGTGGGTGGGGTCCGGGCCGGTTCCCCCTCAAGCCGCTTCGGCGATCGAGGAGCGCGGCCCCGGGGACAGCGCCCCCGGAACTAGGTCAGTGGGTACGACGTCCTGCCCGACGCCTCGTCGATCTCCTCGTGTGCCTTGGTCAGCAGTTTCATCGCCAGTTCGTTGAGCGCTCTCGCTCCCGCGATCTCCTCGCCGACCCGCTGCTGGTCCTCGTCCGACGGGTGGCGGCTGGCGTAGCCGTGGGCGCGTACCTCTGTTCCGTCGGAGAGGCGGACGAGCGCCGCCGCACGGGTGCGATGGCTGTCCTCCTCGAATTCGAGGTCGATGTGCCATCCGACAGCGATCCTGGTCATGACGGTCACCTCCGGGACGTCCGCGGTCGTCTCCTTTCAGCGTGCGCCTGTCGTCCCGTCCGCGCTCGCCGGGGGCGGCAGCATCAGCCCCCAGGCGCCCGCCCGCACGGTCCAGGTCCGGGTACGGACAGGGCCGCCGGTCTGTATGTCGGCCCGGTAGCGGAAGTCAGCGCCGGAGACGGTGACGGCCTTGGCCTCCACGGTGACGTCCTCGCCGTCCGAGGTGCGGACGACGACGTCGACCAGGCCCGCGTCGCCCTGGGAGGTCACCGAGACGCCCCGCACGGGTGTGTCCAGGTCGCTCAGCAGCACCCCGTCCGCCTCGATGCGCAGCCGGTGCGTGCCCGGGTGGGCGGCGGCGACCGGGGCCGGGCGGACCAGGGACGTCATCAGGGAGCGGCAGGTGTCCCAGACGGCCGTGACGCCCGAGTGCGGGGTCCCCGAGCCGGGCGGCGGTGCCGGGGCGGGGATGCGCAGCCGGCCCAGCACGACGCCGTCGCTGTCGTCCACGAGCAGGTCGAGCCGCCGCACCGCCCCGTCGAGCGCGGTCCGCGCGGCGGCCACCGCGCCCCGGGGCACGCCGAGGGCATGGGCCACTTCCAGGGCGTGCGCCGCGCCGACGGGGATCAGCGAGAGGACGCCCCGGGCGAGCTCCCGCTCGCGGTGCAGCTGGGCGACGGCGCGCAGCAGGGCGTGGTCGTCACCGACCACCACGGGGCGGCGAGGACCCCGGCGGGACAGGGCCCGGGCGAACTCCTCGGGGGTGTCCGGAAGGCAGATCTTGGCGTGCGAACCGGCGCTCAGCACGTCCTTCGCGATACGCACGGACTCGCCGTCGGTCCGGCGGGCAACCGGGTCGATGACCACCAGGAGCTGGTCGCCGCCGTCGCCGGGGGGCTCTGCAGCCGACACCTCGGTCCTTCCTCGGGTAGCATCTTGGTGCAAGAGCCCCTTGCGCTATTGCGCCAGGGGCTTCGTCTATTCCGGGGCACCCGGTTCGACGGCTCAGGCTTTGCCGTACATCGTCGTGCGGCAGGTACGACCTTGACGTACGCCCCCTGACCTTGGACATGCCCCGCCCGGAAGGGGTGTACGCCTGTGCCCGCACTTGTGCTGCTCGGTGCTCAGTGGGGTGACGAGGGCAAGGGGAAGGCCACCGATCTCCTCGGTGGATCCGTGGACTATGTCGTGCGTTACCAAGGCGGAAACAACGCCGGTCACACGGTCGTCGTGGGCGACCAGAAGTACGCACTGCATCTCCTCCCCTCCGGAATCCTGTCGCCGGGCTGTACCCCGGTCATCGGGAACGGTGTCGTAGTCGACCCGGCGGTCCTGCTCTCCGAGCTGAGCGGTCTGAACGAGCGAGGCGTCGACACGTCCAAGCTTCTGATCAGCGGAAACGCTCATTTGATCACTCCGTACAACGTGACGATCGACAAGGTGAGCGAGCGCTTCCTCGGCAAGCGCAAGATCGGTACGACGGGCCGGGGCATCGGTCCGACGTACGCCGACAAGATCAACCGGGTGGGAATCCGCGTCCAGGACCTCTACGACGAGTCGATCCTGGAGCAGAAGGTCGAAGCGGCCCTGGAGCAGAAGAACCAGCTTCTGGCCAAGGTCTTCAACCGGCGGGCGATCGAGGCCGGCCGGATCGTCGAGGAGATGCTCCAGTACGCGGAGCAGATCAAGCCGTTCGTCGCCGACACGACCCTGATCCTGAACGATGCCATCGACGAGGGCAAGGTCGTCCTCTTCGAGGGCGGCCAGGGCACCCTGCTCGACGTCGACCACGGCACGTATCCCTTCGTCACCTCGTCGAACCCGACCGCGGGCGGCGCCTGCACCGGTGCCGGCGTCGGCCCGACGAAGATCAGCCGCGTGATCGGCATCCTCAAGGCCTATACGACGCGCGTGGGCGCCGGTCCGTTCCCGACCGAGCTGTTCGACGAGGACGGCGAGGCGCTGCGGCGCATCGGCGGCGAGCGCGGTGTCACCACCGGCCGTGACCGCCGCTGCGGCTGGTTCGACGCCCCGATCGCGCGGTACGCGACCCGGGTCAACGGCCTGACGGACTTCTTCCTCACCAAGCTGGACGTCCTCACCGGCTGGGAGCGGATTCCGGTCTGCGTGGCGTACGAGATCGACGGCAAGCGCGTCGAGGAGCTCCCGTACAGCCAGACCGACTTCCACCACGCGAAGCCGATCTACGAGACCCTGCCGGGCTGGTCCGAGGACATCACCAAGGCCAAGACCTTCTCCGACCTGCCGAAGAACGCGCAGGCTTACGTGAAGGCCCTGGAGGAGATGTCGGGCGCCCCGATCTCCGCGATCGGCGTCGGCCCCGGCCGCACCGAGACGATCGAGATCAACTCGTTCCTGTAGGCAGCCGGTACCGGCCCGCACGGCCTGTACCGCCTGCCCGGATCTTCCGGCCCCGTCCACATGGTGGACGGGGCCGGAAGATTTTACTTTCGGTACCGTTCCCAGGATGGTCTAGACCTTGACAGGTACAGACCATCCTCGCTTGAGTGTCGGACACCCCCACGGCGGCGCGCGGCCGGACGTCGCGCCGCATCCAAGGAGTGTGATCACGTGATCCGACGTGTCTTGAGTGTGCTGGTCGCGCTGGGCGCGCTTGTCGCGGCGCTCGTCATCCTTCCCGCCGCCACCGCACAGGCCGCCGCCTGCGCCACGGCGTGGAGTTCGTCCTCCGTCTACACGGGCGGCCAGTCCGCCTCGTACAACGGCCGCAACTACACCGCCAAGTGGTGGACCCGGAACGAGACCCCGGGCAGCTCCGACGTCTGGGCCGACCAGGGTGCCTGCGGCGACGGCGGTGAGGAACCGGGGGAGAACGACGGCTTCGTCGTCAGTGAGGCCCAGTTCAACCAGATGTTCCCGAACCGCAACGCCTTCTACACGTACCAGGGCCTCACCGACGCCCTGGGCGCCTACCCGGCCTTCGCCAACACCGGCAGCGACGAGCTCAAGAAGCGGGAGGCCGCGGCCTTCCTCGCGAACGTCAGCCACGAAACCGGCGGGCTGGTGTACATCAAGGAAATCAACGAGGCCAACTACCCGCACTACTGCGACGCGGGCCGGCCTTACGGCTGCCCGGCCGGGCAGGCCGCCTACTACGGTCGCGGCCCCATCCAGCTGAGCTGGAACTTCAACTACAAGGCGGCTGGTGACGCCCTGGGCATCGACCTGTTGAACAACCCCTACCTCGTGGAGCAGAACTCCTCGATCGCCTGGAAGACCGCCCTCTGGTACTGGAACACGCAGACCGGCCCCGGCACGATCACGGGCCACAACGCCATCGTCAACGGGCCCGGCTTCGGCGAGACGATCCGGTCGATCAACGGCACGCTTGAGTGCGACGGCGGCAACCCGGCGCAGGTCCAGAGCCGCGTCAACAAGTTCACGCAGTTCACCCAGTTCCTCGGCACCACCACCGGCCCCAACCTGAGCTGCTGACCCGGCAGCCTGGGCTGCTGACCCTGCCCGGCCCTGCCCGACTCTGATCCACCCGTGTCCCCATCCGTGCGGGGGGTGTGCCCGGCTCGCGCCGGACGCACCCTCCGTTCCGGCGTCCGGCGTCCGGCGACCGGGGCGCGGTCGGCACGGTCGGCGCGCTCGTGGACAGGGCGCCGACCCCCTGCGACGCGACTACGGGAACCGGGAGTCCGGGCGGACCCGGTCAGATCAACTGCGGCCGCACCGACATCAGCAGGTGCCTGTGGGCGTCCGTGCCCGTCCCGTCCGCCCCGCCCGTGATCATCGCGCGCTGGCCCGCCCCCAGCAGCAGGAGCCGCAGTGACGGCTCCTCGAAGGCGGCCAGCGCGTCCGCCAGATACGCCGGGTTGAAGGCCACCACCATCTCCTCGGCGCCCTCCAGTTCGGCGGGGATTCGCTGTGAGGCCACATCGTCCTCGTAGCCGGCCTGGAGCAGGACCGAGGCATCGGGACGGGAGAAGGTCATCTGCACCGGGCTGTCCCCGTCGGCGACGACGGAGACCCGCTTGACGGCCTCCACCAGCCGGGCCCGGTCCACCACCGCCACGGCCGGGTCCTGCATCGCGAACAGCTTTTCGTGGCGCGGCAGTCGGCCCTCCAGCAGGCGCACGGTGGTCCGCATCCCGGCGTGCTCGAAGCCCGCCGAACCGGCGTCCAGGGCCACGCTCACCAGCCCGGACCGCCCAAGCGAGCGGGCGATCTCGGTCAACCGGCGGGCGGAGACGATGACATCGGCGCTCTCGCCGGGGGCGGTGGCCTTCCACGGCAGCGTCCGCACGGCGAAGCGGTACCGGTCGGTCGCGGCGAGTGTCATCGTCCCCGCCTCCCCGTCGAGCCCCAGCCGGATGCCGGTGAGCGCGGGCAGGGTGTCATCGCGCCCCGCGGCCACCGCCACATCGGCGACCGCCGCCGCGAACAGCTCCGCGTCGACCGCTCCCCGGACCTGCGGAAGCGCGGGCAGCGCCGGATAGTCGGCCAACGGCAGCACGGACAGGCCGAACCGGGCACCGCCGCCCGACACCGTGAACCGCGAGCCCTCCACCGCGCACTCCACGGGCCCCTCGGGCAGCACCTTGCAGATGTCCAGCAGCCGCCGCCCCATCACGAGCACCCTGCCGGGCCGCAGGACTTCGGCGTCGCTCACGTCGATGCGCGCGGACGCCTCGTAGTCGAGCCCGGAGATCCGCAGCCGCCCGCCCTCGATCTCCGTGTCCAGCAGCAGTCCGCCCAGCACGGGAACGGGCGAGCGCACGGGCAGGACGCGGGCCGCCCAGGCCACGGCGTCGGTCAGAGCGCTGCGCTCGATACGGAACTCCATGGTGGTGCCTTTCCTCGGAAGCCGACAACGACCACGCTAGAAGGCACCACTGACAATCGGCCCCGGGCACGAGTCAACGGAAAGGCCATGAGGCCGGGCACCGACGACAGCGACCACCCCCGTGAGCCGCTGCCGTCGTTCCCCGAAGGACGTGCCCGAGCACGTTCGGACGATAGATCGCGGGGTAGGGAGACCGGGAGATTCAATACGCCCAGTGGGACGGCCGCGGAGGTATCAGTCCGCACAGCCACACCGACCGGGCAGCAGCCGAGCAGGCCACGGACAGCAGACATCGGGGGAACACGTGCGAGTGCGTGAGCGGGCCGACGACCTCCTGCGGATGCACCGACTGGTGCGGAGCGGCGGCACGCCCGCCTTGCTGCGCTGGCTCTCCGGCCGGGCCGACGGCTGGGCCGGCCTCGTCGGGTCGGACGGGACTGTGCTGCACGCGGCGGCGCGTACCGCGGGGGCGGTCGTCCCCGATGTGGCAGAGCTGCTCGCCGAGGGCGCGACCGCCCTGACCGAGCGCGGGGCCCAGGCGTACTCCCTGGACACCGGCGAGCACACCGCCCTCCTCTTCCCCCTGCACACCGACGACCCCGGTACCGCCCCCGTGCTCGCCGTCGTCACGCCCCGGCCCGTCGCCGCCGGTCTCGCCACGCTGCTGGCGGACGTGGTGCTGGCGCTGGAGCTGTGCTGGCAGGCCGAAACGCTGGAACGCAAGCGGCGCCGGGTTGACCTCGCCGAGTCGCGGGGCCGGGAGGCGGTGCTGCACCTGCTGATGACGGGCCAGCTCTCCATCGCCCAGCAGGTCGCCGGTGCGCTGCGTCCCCGGCTCCCCGACCCGGTGCGGGTGTGCGTCGTGGAGTGCTCGGGCGACGGGCGGGACGAGGTGGCCCGGGTCTGCGCGGAGGCGGACGGCGGCCGGTCCTGGATCGTGCGGTGCCCCGTCTACGTACGCCATCTGATCCTCGTGACGCCCGCGGACGAGGCGCCGCGGGGGACCGCCACCGACCGGGTCGCGACCGACCGGGCAGCCACCGACCGGGTCGCCACCGGCCAGGTCACCATCGACGAGGCCGTCGCCGCCCGGGTCGGTGACTGCGTGGTCGGTGTCAGCGAACCGGTGCCGCTCGCCGACACCGCCACCGGCTACCGCCAGGCCTTCCACGCCCTCGCCGTTGCCCGCGAACTGCCTTCCCGGCACGCGAGGTTCGGCGTATCGCCGGAGGCGGCGCTCGTCGTCGGCCGCGCCGGGCGGCAGTGGGCCGACGCCCTGCTCGCCCCGCTCCTGACCCACGTCCCCCGCCGCGCCCAGGACCCCGTGAGCCAGGAGCTGGCTGCCACCGCCGCCTCCTGGCTGGCCTTCTCGTCGCACGCGACCGACCACCTCAAGATCCACCGCAACACCCTGGCCGCCCGAGTCCGGTTCATCGGCGAGCTGCTCGGCCTCGACCTGCACCGCCTCGCCGACCAGGCCGCCCTCGACCTCGCCCTGCGCATCCGCGCCACCCCCGCCCCGGCCTGCACCGCCGAGCCCGCCCCGTACGCGGACGGCACAGGCACAGGCACAGGTATCGGAACAGGCGCGGGCATCGGCACCGGCACCGGCACCGGCCCGGGTACGGCAAAGGCGGCGCAGGCTCTCGACGAGGTCCTGCGCCGTCCTTCCGTTCGGGAGTGGGCCGAACAGCAACTGGCCCCGGTCCAGGGGGTCCGGGGCGCGGAAGAGACCCTGCGCACCTGGCTGGAGTGCGAGGGCCGCCTCGGCCCGACGGCCGCCCGGCTGGGCATCTCCGTCCCCGGCGCCCGCAAGCGCCTCACCCGGCTGGAGACCGTGCTCCAGCGCTCACTGCTCCGGCCCCCCAGCGCCCGCTACGACCTGTGGCTGGCACTGCGGAGGAAGGACCTGGATCTGGACCCCGGCCCGGACCTGGACCTGACGGCGTGTGATGCCGTCACATCGTGACGGACGACGGAACTGAAGAGGACCGCGAGCGCTGTCGCGGTCACCGATGGGGCACGGCCCGTATCGCCGTGCAAGGCCTGCCGGTGACGCGCCCGCACGAATTCTGCGGGCGCACACCGTGGGTCCTGCTGTGCCCGCTCAGTCCGCCCAGGTGAGGAAGGCCGACCAGGCGTCCGGCGCGACGGCGAAGGCGGGCCCGTCGGGCACCTTGGAGTCACGGACGTGGACGGAGTGGGGGCAGGCGGCGACCTCGACGCAGTCGCCGCCGCTGCCGCTGCTGTAGGAGGACTTACGCCAGTCGAAGGCGACCTCGATGCACTCGCCGCCGCTGCCGCTGCTGTAGCTCGACTTGAACCACCGGAGGGTGCTGCTCATTCCTTCACTCCTGCCAACCGCATGATGAGGTCCAGCGATTCACGAGGACCCAGGGCCTGTGACCGGATCTTCGCATAGCGCTGAGCGTAGACGCTCACCTTTGCCGGGTCACTGATCAGCAGACTCTCGTCCTGCGGCTCCAGATAGACGAGATGCTCATGCGCGGGAGTCTCCAGCAGGCTCATCGAGCCGCGATCACCCGCGTACTCCCCGTACTTCCCGGCTTCCAGGGGCAGCACCAACAGCGTGACATTGCGCCGCCGGGCGCACTCCACAAGATGGAGCAGCTGCTCCCGCATGATCTCCTCGCTGCCGATGACGCGGCGCAGGACGGCCTCGTCGATGATGATCTCGATCATCGGGAGCGGGTCCCGGTGGAAGAGGGCCGTACGTGCCAGACGCAGCTGGACCAGCTCCTCCACCCGCTCGTCGGAGAGCGGCGGGAACGAGCCACCGATGAGCGCCCGCGCGTAGGCCTCCGTCTGGAACAGCCCGTGGACGACGTTCATGGCGAACAGCTGGAGGCTGATCGCGGCCTCCTCCAGCAGCGCGTAGTCCTGGAACTGCTGAGGCAGCCGCTCCATCCGCATGTACCGCCGGGCCGTCGTGAAGATGCCGGTGCCGTTGCCGAAGACCCGTTCCAGCTCGACGAGCATGGCGTCACTGGCGGGCTGCGCGCAGGTCTCCATCGCGCTGATCGCCGCCGCCGAGTAGCCGAGCTCCTTGCCCTCCTGCTCCTGTGTCCACCCGCGCTGGATGCGTAGCGTGCGAGCGATCTCCGCCACCATCTGGGCGGTCGGGCTCGCGGATTCCTTGTTCTCTGCACTCGCCATTACGCGATCTCTTTTCGACTCGACCGAACTCAACCGGTCACTACTCGATACCGTCGAACTCAACTCGGCTTCAGCGAAGTCGGTGCAGGTCAACGGCTATGCGACGCACCTCGGCAGGTAGGGAGAACGCTAGGCGACGAGCGCCACAATCGTCCTGTGAATGCAACGAATCGCGGGCTGAAAATCGAGTGGATTCCGGACTCCGGATTCCAGCTCCGCAAGGCGGGCGTGCAATTCGACGCCGTCCGCGTCGACGGCGACGAGGGGCGGCGGCTGGCCGACCTGATGGAGGAGTTGGTCGGGGGCGAACCGGGCCCGGTCGTCACCGAGTCGAACGGGCGGCGCGGGGTGTACTTCCTCGTGCCGGCGGGCTCCACGGCCGGACGCCCGTGGCCGCGCGAGGTGTCGACGTTCAACGGGGCGACGGGCCGGGTCAGTTACGTACCCGTACCGGCGCTCGGGGGTGACACCTGGCCGCTGATGTGGCGGTACCGGCCGACGTGTGCGCACCGGTTCGTGCACACGCTGATCCTGTTCAACGCGGCTTATGCGTTACTGAGTTGAGTGCCTGGGGTGGAGGGCGGACGGCGGGCCCAGGGGGGCATGGCGGGACCGGGCGGGGCATGGCGCCGATCCAGGTCGAGCCGACCGGATGTAGCTCAATCCGACTTGGTGTAGGTCAGGCTCTCGCCCGTGCCGGTCACCGTCCGGCGCAGGGTGCCGTCCGGCAGCAGGGTCAGCTCGGTGGCTTTGCCGGGGGAGCAGGAGGTGGCCGGTTCGCCGGAGGAGACGGCGGAGGGCCCGATCCGGACGGGGCCGTCGGCGGTGGGGCGGGCGGCGAGGCGTGCGCTGAACTCGCAGTGGTACGTGGAGCCGGAGGAGAGGGGACCTTCGGCGGTGAGGGAGAGGACCGGGTCGCCGACGTCGCCCTGGCGGATGGTCAGCGTGCGGGTGGAGGGGCCTTGGTCGCCGGGTATGGAGCCGGACCAGGTGCCGAGGTAGACGCGGGGGACGGTGCCTTCGCTGTCGGTGGTGCCGTTGTCTCCGCTGCCCCCGCTCCCGCCGTTGCCTCCGCTGTCGCCGTTCGCACTTCCCGTGTCGTTCGTGCTGTTCGGGCCGTTCGCGTCGGTTGAGGAGGACGCGTCCGGGGAGATGGTGGTGCCCATGCCTCCGTCCTTCATGAACGCGTACACGGACCCGCCCGCACCTATCGCGACGACCACGGCGACGGCTATCAGCGCGGCGGTGGCCCCGGCGGACCGGCGGTCCCGGGCGGGAGGGGGCGCGGGGGTGAAGTAGGCGGGGGAGAAGGGCTGCTCGGCGGTAGGGCCGTGCGGGTGGGGGTACGGGGGCGGCTGGGGATGGGCATGGGCATGGGGGTACGGGGGCGGGTTCGGGTGCGGCGGGGCTGAGGCAGGGGGCGGAGCCGCGGGGGCTGGCGGGGGCACGGAGGCTTGGAGGGCCGCCGGGGCCGCCGGGGCTTGCGGGGCTTGCGGGGCCTCCGGGTCCTCCGCGTCGAGCAGCTCCACCGCATGGCGGCCCAGTTGGGCGATGAGGATGCCGGGGAGCCAGGGTTCGTCCGCCTCGGCCCCGCCCAGGCGCGCCAGGATCTCGTCCGGACCGGGCCGGGCCGCCGGGTCCTTCGCCAGACAGTCCCGTACGACGTCGGCGAGCTCCTCCGGTACGCCGGTCAGGTCCGGGTCCTCCTGGGCGATCCGGAACATCAGGGCGTGGGGCCCGCCGCTGTCCGCCGAGCCGAAGGGCAGGCGGCCGGAAGCGGCGTACGCGAGGACGGACCCGAGGCAGAACACGTCGCACGCGGTGGTCACGCGCTCGCCGCGCACCTGCTCCGGGGCCATGAACCCGGGCGAGCCGACGATCGCTCCCGTGCGGGTCAGGTCGCCGTCGGGCACGGAGTCCAGGGCGCGGGCGATGCCGAAGTCGATGACCCGGGGGCCGTCGATGGTGAGGAGGACGTTGGACGGCTTCAGATCGCGGTGGATGAGCCCGGCGCCGTGGATGTGCTGGAGGGCGTGGGCGAGCCCGGAGCCGAGGAACCGGACGGAACGTACCGGGAGCGACCCGTACGCCCCCGAGGCCGCGACTGGGGTGCCGGGGCGGCCGGAGACGATGCGCTGGAGGGAGGGCCCGGCGACGTAGCCGGTGGCGACCCAGGGGACCGGGGCCTCGGTGTCGGAGTCCAGCACGGGGGCGGTCCAGGTCCCGCCGACCCGGTGCGCCGCGTGGACCTCCTGGCGGAAGCGGGCGCGGAACTCGGGCCGCTCGGCGAGCTCGCGGCGGACGAGCTTGAGGGCGACGGTGCGGCCGCGGTCGGAGCGGGCGAGGAAGACCTGCCCCATGCCGCCTTCGCCGAGGCGGCCGAGGAGCCTGTACGCGCCGATGCGGTGCGGGTCCTCGGCCCCGAGCTTGTCCATGGCGCGTTCCTCCCCCGTGCGGCCCGCACGAGGATAGCGCCGCCGAGCGCACCTGCCGAGCGCACCTGCCGTGCCCGCCTGCCGTGCCCGCACTCCGCCCGTCCTAAGCGCCGGACGGGCTGGGCCGGTGGCCCGGCTCCGCGCCGGAGGCAGGGGCAGGGGCTGGGGCTGGGGCAGCCCCGGCCCCAGAGCCAGCCCCAGCCCCCGCCCCAGGCCCATACGCCTGCGCGGCCGTCAAAGCCCCCACCGCCCCCGACAGCCGCTCCAGCGCCCCCACCGCCTCCGCGAACCCCTCCGCCCCCAGCTCCCCCGCCAGCCGCGCAGCGAACTCCGCATGGGCCGGGTCGATCCGGGACACCGCATCCCGCCCCGCCCCCGTCACCCGCAACAGCTTCGCGCGGCGGTGGGCCGGGTTCTCCGCGTACTCCGCGAGCCCCTGCTCGACCAGCAGGTCCGCGATCCGCTGCACGCTCTGCCGGGTGATACCCATCGCCCGCGCGATCCCCGCCACCGGCAACGGCTCGGGCAGTACGGCCCCCAGCACCTGCCACCGAGCCGCCGTAAGGCCACCCGGCTCGGCCAACTCGTCGGCCACGGCGAGAAACTGCCCGTTCAGGCGGAACACCGTCAGCGCGGCCCGGCTCAACAACTCCTGTCGGGAAGGGACTTCCCCCGCGCGCTCACTCACCCTCCAACACCTCGTACGCACTCGGGTCCGAGTCGTGGAACAGCCGGTACCAGGCCCCCAGCTTCTCCGGGCCGTACACCCCCAGCAGCCCGAACACCTCCCGCGCCAGCGCCACCGGCTCCGTCGGTCCGGCCGTGATCAGCCCGCCGTCCGTCACCGCGTCCGCGTCCACGTACCGCGTGCCACCCCCGTACCCCGTCGCCGCCAGGTAGAAGGAGACCGCGCTGGTGTGCGCCCGGTCGTCGAGGAGCCCCTCGCGGGCCAGTCCCGCCGTCGCCCCGCAGATCGCCGCGACCGGCACCTCCGCGTCGAGGAAGGTGCGCGCGGTACGGGCGAACGGCGCCAAGTCGTCGCCCGCGTCCCAGAGTCCGGCCCCGGGGAGGATCAGCAGCGCGCTGTCCTCGGGCCGCAGCTCCGCCAGCGCCAGATCGGGCTGCACGCGCAGCCCGCCCATGGTGGTGACCGGCTCCCGCTCGGGTCCCACGGTCCGCACCCGGTAGCCGTTCTGGGCGAGGAAGGCGGTGGTGTACCCGGTCTCCCAGTCAGCGAGGGTGTCGTACACGGCGAGATGGACCACAGCTCTGCTGCTGGTCATGACGGCCTCCCGAAGTAGATGACAGAAGCCTGTCATGACGACAGTATGCTGTCAATTGAGGGAGGGTGCCCGGACCCGACACCCTGCCGACCTCCGCGCCCCACGTCATACAAGGTGGCCATGGAGACCGCCCCCACCAGCGCCTACGCTCACCGCATGACCCCTCATGCCCCTCATGCCCCGTACGCCGACCCCGCGGCCGGTGCGGCCGTGAAGGCCGCGGACCGCGCGCACGTGTTCCACTCCTGGTCCGCCCAGGGCCTCATCGACCCGCTCGCCGTCGCCGGCGCCGAGGGGGCCTATTTCTGGGACTACGACGGCAACCGCTACCTCGACTTCACCAGCGGGCTCGTCTACACCAACATCGGCTACCAGCACCCGACCGTGATCGCCGCGATCCAGGAGCAGGCGGGCAAACTCGCCACCTTCGCGCCCGCGTTCGCCGTCGAGTCGCGCTCCGAGGCCGCACGCCTCATCGCCGAGCGCACCCCGGGTGACCTGGACAAGATCTTCTTCACCAACGGCGGTGCCGAGGCCGTGGAGAACGCCATCCGCATGGCCCGGCTGCACACCGGTCGTACGAAGGTGCTCTCCGCCTACCGCTCGTACCACGGCGCGACCTCCACCGCGATCAACCTCACGGGCGACCCGCGCCGCTGGGCCTCCGACAACGGTTCGGCGGGCGTCGTCCGGTTCTGGGCGCCGTTCCTCTACCGCTCGCCGTTCTACGCCGCGACCGAGGCCGAGGAGTGCGCCCGCGCACTCCAGCACCTGGAGGACACCCTCGCCTTCGAGGGCCCGGCCACCATCGCCGCGATCATCCTGGAGACCGTCCCGGGCACGGCGGGCATCATGACCCCGCCGCCCGGCTATCTGGCGGGTGTCCGCGAGATCTGCGACCGGTACGGGATCGTCTTCGTGCTGGACGAGGTGATGGCCGGGTTCGGCCGCACCGGCGCCTGGTTCGCCGCCGACCACTTCGACGTCGTGCCGGACCTGCTGACCTTCGCGAAGGGCGTCAACTCCGGTTACGTACCGCTCGGCGGCGTCGCCATCAGCGCCGAGATCGCCGCGACCTTCGAGACCCGCCCGTACCCCGGCGGCCTCACCTACTCCGGCCACCCGCTGGCCTGTGCCGCCGCCGTCGCCACCATCCAGGTGATGGAGGACGAGAAGGTCGTCGAGCACGCGGCCCGGATCGGCGAGACCGTCCTCGGCCCCGGCCTGCGCGAACTCGCCGAGCGCCACCCCTCCGTCGGCGAGGTGCGCGGTCTCGGCGCGTTCTGGGCACTGGAGCTGGTCCGCAACCGCGAGACCCGTGAGCCGCTCGTCCCGTACAACGCCTCGGGCGAGGCCAACGCCCCGATGGCCGCCTTCGGCGCGGCGGCGAAGAAGCAGGGGCTGTGGCCGTTCATCAACATGAACCGGACCCACGCCGTCCCCGCCTGCAACGTCACCGAGGCCGAGGCCAAGGAGGGACTCGCGGCGCTGGACATCGCACTCTCCGTGGCCGACGAGCACACGGTGTAGCGCCCGCACGCCCGCCCGGCGCGTACGCCTCGTAACCGGACGATCCGCTTCCGTACGCTATCGGCCTCGGAAGTGCCCCCAGTCGGCCGCCGCCGTGCCCGGAAACGGGCACGGCGGCGGCCCTGGCTTAAGGTGACCCGAGCCTAAGGTGACTGACCCTGACCGGGAACGACCGGCCGAAGGGGATGAACAGGGATGAACGGGAGGAACCGGTATGGGTCCGAGTGGAGGTGTGACCCGCAGTACCCTGCGCCAGCAGATCGCCGACGCGCTGCGTGACGAGGTGCTCGCAGGGCGTCTTCCGCCGGGCCGGGAGTTCACGGTCAAGCAGATCGCCGTGCAGTACGGGGTCTCCGCGACGCCCGTCCGCGAGGCCCTGTTCGACCTCTCCGCGCAGGGGCTCCTCGCCTCCGACCAGCACCGGGGGTTCCAGGTCCGCGAGTTCAGCGTCGCCGACTACCGTGCGATGACCGAGGCCCGGGCCCTCGTCGTCGAGGGCCTTTTCCGCGACCCCGCTGCCCGGGTCGCGGTCCGGCCCGACAGTCTCGCCTCGATCCGGCGGCGGGCGGCGGAGGCGGTCCGCGCGGCGAAGGGCGGCGACCTGGACGTGCTGATCGGGTACGACCTGCGGTTCTGGCGGGAGCTGGGTCAGTTCGTGCTCAACCCCTACATCGCCGACTTCCTCACCAAACTCCGCGTCCAGGCCTGGATGTTCGCCGTGCACCGGCTGCGCGGCGAGAACGGTGAGGGCGCGGACGGGAGCGCCCTGTGGGACGGTCACGAGGAACTGGTCGAGGCCATCGCCCGGGGCGACCACGAGCAGGTCCACGCCACCCTGCACTCCTACTACGCGCACGCACTGGCCTGGGCGGACCGCCTGGAGGCGCAAGGGCGGTGAGCCCCGAGGGTCCTGCGAGCCTTGCGGGGTCCCGAGTCGGGCCCCGAGTCGGGCCGCGGGGCAAGCTCTGCACAGCCCTCCGGACAGCCCTCCGGTCTCTCCGTTCGCTCCGGGGCACTGTGCGTGAGGTTCCGCCCGCATTACGCTGTCCCGACGATCGCCCGAACCCGTTGGAGAGCGAGACTTCGTGGCCTGTGACCTGTGGCTGGTCCCCCTCGTCGACGTGCTGTGCCACAGCGCCGACAATCCCTTCGCCGAAGAGATCGCCGTCTACGACAAGGCGTTGAACGACGCGGGCCTGCCGCCCGTCCCCGTCTACGCGTACATGCCGGGCCTCACGGGAGACGTCGCCCCCGTGGCGGGCTTCGACTACGACGCCCTGCACTTTCTGCGCCGCGCCTATCTGCTCCAGCTGAGCGGCCTCGCCGTCACCCCGGTCGCCGGTCTCGACGGTGACTACGAGCAGTTGCTGGAGATGTTCGAACAGGGCGCGCAGCAGTCGCATCTGGTCTGGCACTACGACCACGCCGGGGCGTACGTCCCCGTGGACTTCCCGGCGCCGCTCTCCGACGACGCGCTCCTGGCGGGCGGCGGCCCGCTGGGCTCCGCGCACGGGCTGCTGCGGGAGCTGGAGTTCGTCGCCCCGTCCATCGGCATCGACCCGGCCAACCCCCCGGCCGCCCCGCAACCACCCGCGGGCCCCACGGCCCTGGAGCAGCCGGCGGACCCGATCCCCTGCGACGACAGCCCGTTCGCCCGGGAACGCCACGTGTGGCTGGGCCTCCACGCGGCGGCGACCCGCAGCCTGGCACAGGGCTCAATGATCATCTTCAGTTGACCGCAACGGGCGGGGGACCCGGCCCGTGCGCTTTACCTGCGGGCGGGGGCAGGGGGCGCCGAAATCCAGCCCGTCCGGCGATTGAGGCCCGGGGCCGGGGGCAGCGCCCCCGAAGCGACCTCACCGCGCCCCCGGCTCCGGCGGCCGCTGCCGCGGCATGTTCGGCCGGGCCGCCACCGACGGCATCGAGAACCGCCCCGGCACCGCCCCCGACTCCGCCCGTCCGCCCGCGCTTCCGGTGACCAGCGCCTGCATGCCCATCGGCGCGGGCCCGGCCCGGAACTCCACCATCCAGTCCGCCGTCTCCGACCGCACCAGCTCGGTGACGTCCTCGGAGAACCTCCGCAGCACCCCCAGACACCGCTCCGCCGCCTCGCTGGCCGTGCCCTCGGTCGGCCCGAGCATCTCCCGTACGCACTCCGAGGCCCAGTCGAACTGGAGCACCTGGAGCCGACGGTGCACGGCCTGGGCCGTGGCGAGGTTCCTTATCCAGCCGGAGGTGAGGCCGAAGTACCGGTCGCAGGCCATGCAGGCGGCGCCGAGGAGCAGTGACAGATAGCCCCACCCGGCCGAGCCGTTCAGCGCACCGGTCAGATCGAGCAGCGGGAGGGCCGCCCCGGCGATCACCCCGGCGGCGGTGCCCATTCGCAGGGCCCGCGCTCCCCGGCGCTTCCAGATCCGGTCCTTGAGGTACCAGTCGGCGGTGTCCAGGGCCCCGGCCTCGACCCAGCGGTACAGCTCGTCCAGCCGCTCGGCGGGCTCGCCCCAGTCGCCGAGCGGGAAGGGGCGTCCGGTCAGATCGCGCCCCCCGGCGCGGCCGGTGGCGCTGTCTGCGGTCCTGGCCCCGTTCCCGGTAGCGGAACTATCCGCTCCGTTCTCACCGGATCCCGCATCGGACTCCTTGCGGGGCGGCCCCTCGGGCTGCATCTCCGGCTGACTCACCGGGGCACTCCTCTGCACTCTGACGGACGGGACGGCTCCCGTGGTGTAACTCTGCGTCACTGAATATGTGCGCTCGTGCGCCGTTGCGCATGCCCTTCCTACCGCCGAATGGTGGGCTGGGGGGCCGAAATCGCGGGATTCCCGCCTGGGCGGGGCCGCTGGTCAGGTATAGGAGCCCTCACGGCGGTTCTGGAATCTCACCCGAAAGAGTTGGTCACCGGTGGGTGGAGCGCGGCGACCGGGGAGCACGTAGGCTCGGCATACCGAAACATTTGTCGTCGAAATGCCAGGAGTGACCGTGATTCCCGGTGGTGGCCAGCCCAATATGCAGCAGTTGCTCCAGCAGGCCCAGAAGATGCAGCAGGATCTCGCCGCGGCCCAGGAGGAACTGGCCAGGACCGAGGTCGAAGGACAGGCGGGCGGCGGCCTCGTGAAGGCCACCGTGACCGGCTCCGGCGAACTGCGCGCCCTGGTGATCGACCCGAAGGCGGTGGACCCGGAGGACACGGAGACGCTCGCCGATCTCGTCGTCGCGGCCGTCCAGGCGGCCAACGAGAACGCGCAGGCGTTGCAGCAGGAGAAGCTCGGCCCGCTGGCGCAGGGCCTGGGCGGCGGTGGCGGCATCCCCGGCCTGCCGTTCTGACGCCGTTCTGACCGGACTCCCAGGGGTCCGGGCCCTACTGGTACCGACCCGTACCCACTACGGTACGGAGCAGGAAGCGAAGAAAGGCGTTCCGTTGTACGAAGGCGTTGTTCAGGACCTCATCGACGAACTGGGCAGGCTGCCCGGCGTCGGTCCCAAGAGCGCGCAGCGGATCGCCTTTCACGTCCTTCAGGCCGAGCCCACGGACGTACGCCGGCTCGCCCACGCCCTCCTGGAGGTCAAGGACAAGGTCCGGTTCTGCGCCGTGTGCGGCAATGTCGCGCAGCAGGAGCAGTGCGGGATCTGCCGGGATCCGCGCCGCGACGTGAGCGTCATCTGCGTCGTCGAGGAGCCCAAGGATGTCGTGGCGATCGAGCGGACGCGTGAGTTCCGGGGTCGCTACCACGTTCTGGGCGGGGCGATCAGCCCCATCGAGGGAGTGGGCCCGGACGATCTGCGCATCCGTGAGCTGCTGGCCCGGCTCGCGGACGGCTCCATCACGGAGCTGATCCTCGCGACCGACCCCAACCTGGAGGGCGAGGCCACCGCGACGTATCTGGCGCGGATGGTCAAGCCGATGGGCCTGAAGGTGACCCGGCTGGCCAGCGGTCTGCCGGTCGGCGGCGATCTGGAGTACGCCGACGAGGTCACTCTGGGCCGCGCGTTCGAGGGGAGGCGGCTGCTGGATGTCTGACCCCGCGGCGGTACGCCCCCGATCCCGGCCCCGCACTTACGCACTGTCGTCCGCTTCACCGTCTGTGACCGCGCCCACGGGAGGTCCCCTCGATGTCTGACGCCACGCTGAACTCCGTCACGCAGGACCCGGGCGACTTCGCCGTCCAGATCGCGGACCAGATCAAGACGTTCATCGTCGCGGTCACCGAGGTGTCCAGGGTCGAGGAGCCGGAGGAAGCCGTTCCGGTGCTTCTCCTCCAGGTCTCGCAGCTCCTGCTCGCGGGCGGCCGCCTCGGTGCGTACGAGGACGTCCTGCCCGACGAGCGCTACGAACCGGACCTCGGCGCGGAGCCGGACGCGGACGGCCTGCGCGAGCGGTTCGCGGCGCTCCTGGAGCCGATCGACGTCTACTCCGAGGTCTTCGACCCGTACGAGCCCCGCAAGGCCCCCGTCCCGCACCGCATCTCCGACGACCTCGCCGACCTGGTCACCGACCTCGGCCACGGCCTGGCCCACTACGAGGCCGACCGCACGGCCGAGGCGCTGTGGTGGTGGCAGTTCTCGTACTTCTCCAACTGGGGCTCCACCGCCTCCGCCACGCTGCGCGCCCTCCAGTCCCTGGTCGCCCACATCCGCCTGGGCCAGCCCCTGGAGGAACTGGACGGCCTGGACACCGACCAGGACCCGGGCGAGGAGGACCTCGCCGAGGAGGCGGGCCGCGTGATGCTGGAGGAGATCGCGGGGCCTCTGGGGCTGCGGCCGGTGAAGTAGCCCCTGCTCCCGGCCGTCGACCTCCCGGCCGTCGACGCGGAGCCCGTCTCCGTGGACTGAGCTGCCCGTTCTCCCGCGCACCGGCCCGATATTCATGGCGGGCCGACGGACCTGATTGTTAATCTCCCCCAGCCCTTGATCACTGATCTTCGAGGGCTGAACAGGGGAGGGGAACGCGCATGACGGGACGTACCGGACATGGACGAGCGAGACGGGCGGCCACCGCGGTGGTGATCGCCGCCGGGACGGTGCTGGCGACGCCGGGCACCGTACTGGCGGCAGTGGGCGGGCTCCCGCCGAAGCAGCCGCTGGTCGCCGATCTGAAGACGGGCGGCGCGGCGTGCGTCTCCGGCGAGGACCGTCCGTACGTGATGAACGTTCCGCAGGTGACGGCCCGGTTGTACGGCCCCGGCGGCGGCCAGTCCGGTGAAGTGGGCCGGGTCCGGGGCGAGTTCGAGGCGTGGTGGCAGGGCGAGGGCGGCGCCGAGGAGCGGGTGACCCTGACCACCGCAATGAAGGGCGACACCGCCCCGTTCAGCTGGCAGCTGCCGAGCACCGTTCCCGACGGCACCGTCGTGTCCTGGCGGGTGCGCGCCGCCAACGACGACGGGGCATCGGCCTGGAGCAGCGAAGGGGCGGGCGCGCCCTGCGAGTTCGTCTACGACCGCACCCTGCCCGACGCCCCGGCCGTCACCTCCGCCGACTACCCGGACGACGACGTCTGGCGGCCCGGTGTCGGTGTCCGGGGGACCTTCCATGTCACGGCGCAGGCCGAGGACGTCGTCTCCTACGCCTACTCCTTCATCGGCGGGCCGCAGAAGACCGTCGAGGCCGGGCCAGACGGATCGGCCGAGATCCGTTTCCTGCCGGAGCGGACCGGCCGGCAGACCCTCTCCGTGCAGGCGCAGGACCGGGCGGGCAACCGTGGTCCGCGCACCGACCACACGTTCCTGATCGGCGCGGGGCCCGCCCCGGTGGCGCAGTGGAAGCTCGCCGACGCGGCGGGCTCCCGCTCGGCCGCCGCGGAGACCGGCACCCCGGCCCGGGCGGGCAAGGGCGTCACGTTCGGCGCGCCCGCGCCCTCCGGCACCCCGCTCACCTCCACCGCCTCGCTCGACGGATCGGGCCACGGCTTCCTGACCCCGGGCGCCCCGGTCGTCGTCGACACCGCGAAGGACTTCGCGGTGGGCGGCTGGGTGCGTCCGGAGCGCGTGGACGGCGCCCGTACGGTCCTCTCGCAGGACGCGGGCACGGCACGCGCCTTCACGCTGGGCCTGACCCAGGCGGGCTCCGGGCCCGCCTGGTCGTTCTCCGTCGGCGGCGCGAAGGTCACGGGCGGGCTGCCCGAGACCGGCGGCTGGGCCCATGTGCTCGGCCAGTACGACGCGGAGACCGGCACGGCCCGGCTGTACGTGAACGGCCGCGCGGTAGGCGAGGAGACGGCCGCCGTCCCCGTGGCGGGCGAGGGCGACTTCCAGATCGGCCGGGCGCGCGGGGCGCGGGGCTACCGGGACCGCTGGCAGGGCGAGATCGGTGACGTACGGGCGTACGACCGGATCGTCGTGCCGGACGAGCTGACGGCCCTCGCCACCCGTGCCGCGCGGCAGCTCGGCCACTGGGCGCTCGACACCGCGCCGGACGGCCTCGCCCCGGAGACGGGCGGGGGAGCACCACTGAAGCTGGGCGCCGGGGCCTCGGTCTTCCGCCTCGACGAGCCGTGCGACCCGCTGGACCTGGAGTGCTCCCAGGACTGGCCGCTGGAGGGGGACGGTCACCTCCGCCTCGACGGCGTCTCGGGCCACGCCGCCACGGACGCGCCCGTCGTCGACACCACGGGGAGCTTCACCGTCAGCGCCCGCGTCCGGCTCGCCGACGACGACCCGGCGGCGCCGATGACGGCGATCTCCCAGGGCGGCGAGCACGGCGACGCCTTCAAGGTGCGCTTCGACCCGGAGAACTCCAGCTGGGACCTGGTGATGTCGCACGCCGACGAGCCGGGTGCGCCGGAGACCGTGCTCAGCCGGATCGAGTGGCCCGACGGCGGCATGGGGGCGGGCCACCGGGTGACCGTGGTCCATGACGCCTCCGCGAAGCAGGTGTCGTTCTACCTCGACGGGGTGAAGTACGCGGAGGGCGGCACGGCGGACTTCGACGCCGCCTGGAAGAGCACGGGCGGGCTCCAGCTCGGCCGGGGCCGCACGGCCGACGGGTGGGGCGAGCAGCTGCGTGGCGTGGTGGACAGCGTGTACGCCTACGCGGGTGTGCTGTCCGAGACGGAGATCCAGCAGTTGCCGTAGCGGTAAGTGTCCCGGCTCGCGCTTTCCGTGCGGAAGGTGTGGGCTGGGACACAAACGGGAGTGCTCCGGGGCCTACGGGGCAACAGCCCCCTACGAGCGGTTCGGAACGACACGCCGTACCGGGTGATGAGCGGGACATCTCATCATCTGGTATGGACGGGTCGATTCCGGGCTGCTCGTTAAACTGAGCCGACCGCAGTAATGACTGAGCGAGGAGCGCACGTGGGCCTTGTCGTGCAGAAGTACGGAGGCTCCTCCGTAGCCGATGCCGAGGGCATCAAGCGGGTCGCCAAGCGAGTCGTCGACGCCAAGAGGAACGGCAACCAGGTGGTTGTCGTGGTGTCCGCGATGGGCGACACGACGGACGAGTTGATAGACCTCGCCGAGCAGGTGTCTCCGATGCCTACCGGCCGTGAATTCGACATGCTGCTGACCGCCGGTGAGCGGATCTCCATGGCCCTGCTGGCGATGGCGATCAAAAACCTGGGCCACGAGGCCCAGTCGTTCACGGGCAGCCAGGCCGGTGTCATCACCGACTCGGTCCACAACAAAGCGCGCATCATCGACGTCACGCCGGGCCGCATCCGGACCTCGATCGACGAGGGCAACATCGCCATCGTCGCCGGGTTCCAGGGCGTGAGCCAGGAGGGCAAGAACATCACCACCCTCGGCCGCGGCGGGTCGGACACGACCGCCGTCGCGCTGGCCGCCGCGCTGGACGCCGAGGTCTGTGAGATCTACACCGACGTCGACGGCGTCTTCACCGCGGACCCCCGGGTCGTGAAGAAGGCGAAGAAGATCGACTGGATCTCCTTCGAGGACATGCTGGAGCTGGCCGCGTCCGGCTCCAAGGTGCTGCTGCACCGCTGCGTCGAGTACGCACGCCGTTACAACATCCCGATCCACGTCCGCTCGTCCTTCTCCGGACTGCGCGGAACCTGGGTCAGCAACGAGCCGCAAGGGGACCAGAAGGTGGAGCACGCGATCATCTCCGGAGTCGCCCATGACGTCTCGGAGGCCAAGGTCACCGTCGTCGGCGTCCCGGACAAGCCGGGCGAGGCGGCCGCGATCTTCCGCGCCATCGCGGACGCCGAGGTCAACATCGACATGGTGGTGCAGAACGTCTCCGCCGCGTCGACCGGCCTGACGGACATCTCCTTCACCCTGCCCAAGGCCGAGGGCCGCAAGGCCATCGACGCCCTGGAGCGGACCAAGGCCGCCATCGGCTTCGACTCGCTCCGCTACGACGACCAGATCGCCAAGATCTCCCTCGTCGGCGCGGGCATGAAGACCAACCCGGGTGTCACGGCGGGCTTCTTCGAGGCGCTGTCCGACGCGGGCGTCAACATCGAGCTGATCTCGACCTCCGAGATCCGTATCTCGGTGGTCACCCGCGCCGACGACGTCAACGAGGCCGTGCGCGCCGTGCACACCGCCTTCGGGCTCGACAGCGACTCCGACGAGGCCGTCGTCTACGGAGGCACCGGCCGATGACCGAGCACCGCCCTTCGCTCGCGGTCGTCGGTGCGACCGGGGCGATC
The DNA here is from genome assembly GCF_031760065.1 of Streptomyces durocortorensis. NCBI lineage: Bacteria > Bacillati > Actinomycetota > Actinomycetes > Kitasatosporales > Streptomycetaceae > Streptomyces > Streptomyces sp. C11-1. Next base: position 3,237,055 of record NZ_CP134500.1, on the reverse strand, counting down.
GGCGGTGTCATGCTCCGGATTCTCTCGCAGCACGCGGATGTCTGGGGCGAGGTCAGACTCGTCGCCTCGCCGCGCTCGGCCGGCCGCAAGCTGGTCGTGCGCGGCGAGGAGAGCGAGGTGCTCGCGCTCGCCGAGGACGTGTTCGAGGGCATCGACGTGGCCCTCTTCCTGGTGCCGGACGAGGTGTCCGCCCGCTGGGCCCCGATCGCCGCCGCCAAGGGAGCCGTCGTCGTCGACGACTCGGCGGCCTTCCGGCTCGACGACGATGTGCCGCTGGTCGTCCCGGAGGTCAACGCCCATGCCGCCCGGCTCCGGCCGCGCGGCATCGTCGCGTCCCCGAACTGCACCACCCTGTCGCTGATCGTCGCGGTCGGCGCGCTGCACGCCGAGTTCGGACTGCGCGAGCTGATCGTCTCCTCCTACCAGGCGGTCAGCGGCGCGGGCCGGGACGGCGTCGCCGCCCTGCGCGAACAGCTCTCCTTGGTGGCCGGTACGGAGCTGGGCACCCAGCCCGGCGACGTACGCCGCGCCCTGGGGGACCGGGAGGGTGCGGCCGGGAGCCCGTTCGCCGCCCCCGTCGCGCTGAACGTCGTGCCGTGGGCCGGTACGGATGCCGGGGACGGCTGGTCCTCCGAGGAGATCGCCATCCGCCAGGAGTGCCGCAAGGTCCTGGGGCTGCCCGATCTGAAGACCACCGCTACCTGCGTGTACGTTCCCGTCGTCGCGACCCACTCGATGTCCGTCCACGCCCGCTTCGAGAACGAGGTGGCCGTCGACCGGGCCCACGAGATCCTCGCTACCGCACCCGGCGTGGTGCTGTTCGACAGCCCGGCCTCCGGGGATTTCCCGACCCCGTCCGATGTGGTGGGCACCGACCCCACCTGGGTGGGCCGGGTCCGGCGCTCGATGGACGATCCGCACGCCCTGGAAATGTTCCTTTGCGGAGACAATCTCCGAAAAGGTGCCGCTTTGAATGTGGCGCAGATCGCTGAATCCGTGGCTGCTGAATTTCCCCGAGGATGATCGAACCTGTTTTGTAGGATCTGTGAACGCTCTATGAGCAATTTGCTGGTCTGAACCTCTTGAGCTGGGGCGTTGTCATATCCGACGATGATCTCCCGGCCCTCTGCAACCGCATGTCGGCTGGGCGGCGTCTAAGTCGTCACTTCTTGCGTGGCCGGACGCTATTACGGGGCATTTGGGGAAGAGCGGGTACGTATGAGGGCATGTCGCACAGAGCTGAACGTGGCGCGGTCCGCGTACAACCCTGACGGGGGGCAGCGTGTCCAACAGGCGTGGCAGAGGTTCTCGACATCACAGTGGTGGGCCCGTTGCGAGGCGCGTCCGTGCGTCCGCTCCGGCGGCCCCGCGCGCCCGGCGGTATGCCGGTGATCGCGCCCATGCCCGCCGCGCGACCGGCCCAACTGCCCGCGCAGCGCGTGGGTGCTGACGAGACGGTGGCAGCTGGAACCACGGTCGACCATCTCACCGAGACCTACCGCGCCCACTACCGCTCCCTGCTCGGCCTCGCCGCCCTCCTGCTGGACGACACCGCGTCCTGCGAGGACGTGGTGCAGGAGGCGTTCATCCGCGTGCACTCCGCTCGCAACCGGGTCCGTGAGCCCGAGAAGACCCTGGCCTACCTCCGCCAGACCGTCGTCAACCTCTCGCGCTCCGCGCTGCGCCGCCGCATCCTCGGGCTGAAGCTGCTCTCCAAGCCGATGCCGGACATGGCGAGCGCGGAGGAGGGCGCGTACGACCAGTTGGAGCGGGACGCGCTGATCAAGGCCATGAAAGGGCTCCAGCGGCGCCAGCGCGAGGTGCTCGTGCTGCGCTACTTCGCGGACATGACGGAGGCCCAGGTCGCCGAGACGCTGGGCATCTCACTGGGGTCGGTCAAGGCGTACGGTTCCCGGGGCATCGCGGCGCTGCGCGTCGTGATGGAGGCCCAGACATGAGCCGGCCCGACTTCCGGCCCGAGCGCAGGCACGAGAATGACCCGACGGGAAACGGAATGGTGAACGACGGGCCGGAGACGACTCCGCACAACGATCCGGAGCGCCCGCACGCCGCGAGCGCGGAGCCCGAGCAGAGCGAGCTTCCGGAACCGGCTCCGGCCACGCGGTCGGCCGAGGAGCGCGCCGGCGGCGGGAGCGGCCCGGGCTCAGTGGCCGAACTCTTCGCCGGGCGACGCGGCGCATCCGCTCGGGACGAGCGCGCCGAGCCGGAGGAGCTGGACGAGGTCGCCCTGCGTCGGCTGCTCCAGGGGGCAGTGGGGCAGCTCGAACCCTCCGAGGGGACCCTCGACCGTCTGCACCGAGCCGTCCCCGCGCGCCGGGCCAAGCGGCGGCAGGCCGTCGTCGGAGCGGCCGCGGCGGCCCTGCTGATCGGCACCGCCGTCCCCGCCTTCGTCCACGTCGCCGCCTCCGACAGCTCGTCCACCGCCGCCCCCGCCATCGCCGGACACGGCGAGCAGGCCCAGGGCGGCAACGGGGCCGATACGGGCCCCGCGGAGCGCGGCGATGTCGCAGTGGCGCCCACGGAGCGCCAGAGCGAGGGCGGTGTCGGCGAGCCCGACCCGCCCCGGAGCCCCTCCCCGGGCCTGGGCAGCGATCCGGACGCCACCGCGACCGGCGGCGAGGTGCCCGGCTCCCCGCGCACCGGGCTCGCGGCCCTGCCCGTCTGCGACCCGGGTCAGCTCGGCGTCGCCTCGGCGGGGACCGACGCGCCGGACGCCGACGGCACGGTCTACGGCAGCTTCAAGATCGCCAACATGTCCCGCTCGGAATGCGCGGTCAGCAGCAACGGCACCGTCGGCTTCACCGCCCTCGGCGCGGCGGACCCGCTCAAGATCGACGTGATCCAGCACGCGGCGGGCGACGCGGCCCCCGGCCTGCCCGACCCCTCGAAGGAGCCGGGCACGGTGCGGCTGAAGCCGTCCATGGCGTACGAGGTGAAGTTCGCCTGGGTGCCGACGGACACCTGTCCGACCGTGGGTCCCTCACCGAGCCCCACCCCGTCGGCGGACGGCGCGGGCGGGTCCGTGAGCGAGGGCTCCGGCCAGTCCGGCACGGACACCCAGTCCCTGCGCGAGGACGACGGCGGGGGCACGGCAGAGGGCAGCGTCACCGTGACGCACACCCCGGAGACGGGCGCGCCCACCGCGGAGACGAAGATCCCCAACGCCTGCTCCGGCACGATCTACCGCACAGGCCTCCTCGCCACGTCCTAGGCCTGGGCCGTAGACGGCCTCGCGGTCGTCCCGGGACAGCCCTTAGGCCTCCGACGATTCCCGGGCCTTCGGGGCCGCGCCCTCCGGGGACTCCAGGGAATCCGAGGGCCCCGGGACCGACGAGGCCTTCACGGCCTTCACGGCCTCCTCGGCCGACGGGTCCTCCGGCGCCGGGCCGCCTTCCGAACCCGGCCCGTCCTCCGTCTCCGGGACGAGGCCGAGCGCTACGTCGCGGACGGCCTCGGCCTCGCGGCGGACCAGCCGGAACCACATGAAGAGCACGAACCCGGCGAAGACGAACCACTCGCCCGTGTACCCCAGGTTCTGGAAGGCCTTGAGGTCGAGGCCACTGCCCTGCGGGGCCGCCGCGGGCACCGGCTTCATCGCGCCGCCCGTGCCGGTCGCGCCGCCCGCCTCGGCCTCGGGAAGCGTCACCCACGCGTCATACACGTCGTACGGGACGAGGTTCACCAGGGTCGCGGCGCTGATCATGCCGAGCTGGCCCTCGGGCAGCCCGCCCCGCGCGTTGACGCCGTCGCTGTTGATGTTCTCGGACGCCTGGAGGTCGCCGGTCACCGTGACCTCGCCCTCCGGCGCTGCAGGCACCCGGGCGCCGCTCGCGGAACCGGGCAGCCACCCCCGTACGACCGGAAGGGCCTTGCCGCTGTCCGTACGCAGCATGTTCAGGACGTAGAAGCCCTGGCGGTCGTCCAGCTCACGGCCCGGCACCAGGAACTGGTCGGCGTACGTCCCCGTGGCGATGGCCGGGCGGCCGGACGTCACCTTGTCGACCGGCAGCAGCTCGTCCAGCGGTTCGGCGGCCCGGGTGCTCGGGTCGGGCTGCTTCGTCGCCTGCTCGTGCGACTGCACACGGTCCTCGAAGCGGCCGAGCTGCCAGGTGCCCATGAACACGCAGAACGGGATGGCCAGCACGACGAAGAGGTTGATCCCCCACCATCGCGGGGTCAGCAGGAACCGGTACACCCCTCCAAGGTACGGTTCCCCGCTCCGGTACCCCGGAGCGGGGTCCGCCTACGCGCGCCTTCTTATCCGGCCCTTACGCCCCCAGGGCGTCACCGCCCCCCAGGTGCTTCAGGGCGAACCCCAGCTCCAGCCGGACCTGCTTGATCCGCTCCTCCACGACCAGCGACCCGTGTCCGGCGTCGTACCGGTAGACCTCGTGCACCGCGCCGCGGGCCGCGAGTCGGTCCACGTAGTTCTCCACCTGACGGATGGGGCAGCGCGGATCGTTGACGCCCGCTGAGATGTAGACCGGGGCGCGCACCGCGTCGACGTACGTCAGCGGGGATGAGGCCTCGAAGCGCTCGGGGACCTCCTCCGGCGTGCCGCCCAGCAGCGTGCGGTCCATCGCTTTCAGGGCCTCCATCTCGTCGTGGTACGCCGTGACGTAGTCCGCGACCGGCACCGCGGCCAGGCCCAGCGCCCAGGCGTCGGGCTGGGTGCCGAGGCCGAGCAGGGTGAGATAGCCGCCCCACGAACCGCCGGCCAGGACCAGCCGCTCCGGGTCCGCGAGCCCGGACTTCACCGACCAGTCCCGCACGGCCGCGATGTCCTCCAGCTCGATCAGGCCGACCCGGTGCTTCAGCGCGTCTGTCCAGGCGCGGCCGTACCCGGTGGAGCCGCGGTAGTTGACCCGGACGACCGCGAAGCCGTGGTCCACCCATGCGGCCGGACCGGAGGCGAAGGCGTCGCTGTCGTGCCAGGTCGGCCCGCCGTGGATCTCGAAGACCGTGGGGAAGGGGCCGTCACCGGCGGCGGGCTTCTGCACGAGGGCATGAATGCGGCCGCCCGGCCCCTCCACCCACACGTCCTCCACGGGCACCGACGGCGGAGCCTTCGCGCCCGGCGGGTCCAGGACCACCGCACCGCTCGTCGACCGCACCACCGGCGGCTGCGCGGCCGAGGACCACAGATACTCCACGGTCCCGTCCGGGCGGGCAGTGGCACCCGACACCGTCCCCGCAGGGGTCTCCACGCGTACGGGCCCCGGGGCCCCCGGCTCGTACCGCCACAGCTCGCTACGGGCCTCGAAGCTGTGCTCGATGAGCAGCGCGGAACCGTCCGGATACCACTCGGCGCCCACATCGCCCGGCAGATCGACGGCGAGCGCGGTCTCCGTGCCCGCGACCGGGTCCCAGATCATCGGCTCCCAGCGGCCCCGGCGCTGGTGCCCCACGAGCAGCCGGGTGTCACCGGCCACCGGCGCGAACCCCAGCACCGCGAGCCCCAGTTCCTTCGTGCCACCCTCGGTGTCGTCCAGCTCGGCCACCGTGGAGCCGTCCGGGCGCACCACGCGCAGCGCCGAGTGCATCGCGTCGCCGTGCTCGGTGTGCTCCAGCGCGATCAGGGTCCCGTCGTGGGAGAGGTCGCCGACGCCCGCGGACTCCCGGTGCCGGTAGATTTCCACTGTCTCCACCGACTCCGAGGCGCCCCCGCCCCCGCCCGGCTTCCGCACCAGGTGGATCGTCGTACCGTCCTCGTCGGTCGAGCGGCCGATCACCGCCGAACCGTCCCGCCCGATCGCGAGGCCCGCCGGATACGAGGGGGCGAGAGACGGGGCGACGGGCTCGTCCTCCCCGCCGCCGAACGGCTGGCGCATCCACACCCCGAACTCGTCGCCGTCGGTGTCGCTGAACCACCAGATGGCTTCGCCGTCGGGCGTCAGCACACCGTCGGTCGTGCCGTTCGGCCGGTCGGTGACCTGGCGCTGCCTGCCGCTCACCCGGTCCCACGCGTACAGCTCGTAGGTCCCGGTGGCGTTGGACACGAACAGAGAGCGGTCAGGCGCGTCCTCGGCCCAGTCGGGCAGGGACACCCGGGGCGCGCGGAACCGCTGCTCCCACTCCGGCGTGGTGGAGAGCTCCGGCCTGGTCGAGACGTTCGGTGATTCGCTCATGCCCTCCATCCAACCCGATCGGCCGCCTCGCCGGGGACCCTGTGGACAACCCGTCCGCCGAGCCTGCCCCGGCCTGTGGATAACCACTCGCATCCCTGTTGGCACGCGGGTAGCTTGCGGCCCATGTACTCCCCGACACCGGACGACTGGCAGGCGGCCAACCGCGCGCGCTGGGACGAGCGCGTGCCGATCCATGTGGCGAGCGACTTCTACGGCCTGGAGGCGTTCCGGGCGGGCAAGGACGCGCTGCGGGCCTTCGAGCTCGCGGAGGTCGGCGACGTCACGGGCCGGACCCTGCTGCACCTCCAGTGCCACATCGGGCTGGACACCCTGTCCTGGGCGCGGCACGGCGCCGCTCAGGTGGTGGGCCTCGACTTCTCCGAGCCCGCCGTCGAGACGGCCCGCGGGCTGGCCAGGTCCCTGGGGCTGGGGCCGGACCGGGCGGCGTTCGTCGCCGCCGACGTGTACGACGCCCCGGCAGCCGTCCCCGACCCCGCGTACGACATCGTCTACACGGGCGTGGGCGCGCTGAACTGGCTGCCGGACATCGTGCGCTGGGCGGAGACCGCCGCCTCGCTGGTCGCCCCGGGCGGATTCCTCTATCTCGCGGAGTTCCATCCGCTGACCGACGTGCTGGACGACGCGACGGGTTCCGTGGTCACCGACGACTACTTCAGCCGTGAGGCCTGGGTGGACGAGACGCCGGGGACGTACGCGGACTTCGACGCCCCCACGGTGCACAACCGCAGTGTCGAGTGGCAGCACCCGGTGGGCGAGGTGGTGACGGCCCTCGCGGCGGCGGGCCTGCGGATCGAGTTCCTCCACGAGCACGACGCCTCGCTCTTCGCGCGGTTCGGCACGCTGGAGCGCCATCCGGACGGCCGCTACCGTTTCCCCGAGGACCGGCCGCGGATCCCGCTGATGTACTCGATCAAGGCCTCGCGCCCCACGGGACCTCAGGCATGACCACAGCTCAGCAGCTGTCTCCCCGGTGATTGTCAGTGGTGGGGGTCACACTCGATCCCATGACCGACATGACAGGCAGGACCATCGGAACGGGTCGGCTGCGCGCGGCGGTGGAGAGGTTCTGGGCGGCGGCCGAAGCCCGCGAGTGGGACGCGTTCGCCGCGACGCTCGCCGACGACGTGGTGTACGACCTGCCGCAGACGCGGGAGCGGATCCGCGGCAAGGAGCGGTATCTCCGGTTCAACCAGGAGTATCCGGGCGACTGGCACGTCCGGGTCGAGCGGATCGTCGCCGACGCGGAGGGCCGGCAGGCCGCAGCTCGGACGGGGTTCACCGTGACGGGGGAGGGGCCGGAGGAGACGAGGGAGAGGCCGCAGGAGCTGGACGCCATCCACTTCTTCACCTTCGACGCTCAGGGGCTGATCACGGGGGTGACGGACTTCTGGCCCGAGTCGTACGAGCCACCGGCAGGCCGCGAGCACCTGGTCGAGCGCTACTGAGAACGGCGGTCCACCGGTCGCCCGGTGAACCGCCGCACTGCTGTTCTGTCGTACTGCTGTTTCGCCGTACGGCTGTTCCGTGCGGTGGCCGGACCTACACCGCCGAGTGGAAGGCGGGCAGATAGCCGCCCGACTGCCCAGCGGCCTTGGGGTGGTACGAGTGGTAGACCGGCACGGTCACGCTGTGGAGCCAGGCGTCGCCGGAGCACAGCTCGTGCCCGGTGAATTCGTCCACCACGTTGGAGAAGGCGAACCCGGCGTCGGCGGCCCGCTTGGCGAGGACGTCGTTCAGCACGTCCGACGCGTTGTTGATCGCGGCCCGCTCGGACTCGGTCAGTCCGGCGATGCAGTTGCCGGACAGCTGGTAGAAGCGCGGATATCCGAGCACCACGACCCGGGCCTGCGGGGCGCGCTCGCGGATACTGCCGTAGAGCGAATCAAGGTTTCCCGGAAGGGAGTTGTTCATCCGTGAGATAGCGGCGTCCACGCTGTCGAGGCAGACGGCCTCGCTCGACAGCAGGCAGTCCTGCATCACGTCGGCGAACTCGATGTCGTTGCCTCCGGCCGTGACACTGACCAGTGACGTCGATGCGTTGAGCGCGCTCAGCTGGCTGCCTGCCACCGAGGCGGTGGTCGCTCCGGAGCAGGCGACGAAGTCGAACGAGGCGGGGGAGTTCGCCGCCGCCCAGAGATACGGGTAGGCGTTGGTGCTGCGTCGGCAGTCACCGCTGTCGGAGAGGTAGTCCCCGGCGCCGACGCCCGAGGAGTAGGAATCGCCGAGTGCGACATAGCCGCCCGCGGCGGTAGGGTCAGCCGCCGACTCCGCCGCGGAAGCGGGACCGACGACGCCGAGAGCGGTCACGGCGGCGAGCGCCAGAGTGGAGAGGGATGCCCAGATCCTTCGTACTGACATGGCTGCCAGCCCTTCGAAGTGTGGGGGGTGGGTGGGTGGTTGAAGGGAGCGAACCAGTTTCTGGCAGCTCGCTGTACACACCGCGCATGCCCGCGCGAGAAGTCTTCTGATATGCCCGAATGGCTGTTCGGTAGGTCTGGGTGCAAGGACGAGGCGCGCCCGGCCGGGCTGAGGAGCGCTCGGCCGGTCGATGCGGACGTTGGTCGACTTCACCCGGACCGTCGCGGCCCCCCCGGATCTCGATGGCCAACTCCTCGGAAGCCTCGCGACTCACCGGTGACACGAGCAGGTGAGGCCCGGACTGGCTCTCGACCGGGCCACGATGTGACGGCGGTGACGATCCCGGCGAACGAGTTGTGCACGGAGTGCGCGCCCCCCGTGCACGGAGGGGGCACCCCCGGCGGCCCGGCCGATGCTGTGCGTCGACGCGGGGTATTCCAGGGGGTCCAGGACTCCGCGGCTCGCCGCACTGCCCAGGGAACTGGATCGGACCGGCCACCCCTGGAAAACTCGTCTGGTGCGGATCAGGGAAGCCCTCGGCTGGCCGAGGGCGACCGATGGTGTACGACGACGGGACGCGATCGTGACCGAGCGCAACAGCACGGCGGACCCCGACCGCGCACCGGCGCTGCCACCGGTAGCGGACCGGGCCTCCTTTCAGGCCCAGCTGGACAGCCTGCGGCTCCGCGAGAAGGCGCACACCCGGGAGGGCGATGCGATCGCCGCGGCCCGGCGCCGACTGCCCATGGTCGAGGTGGCCGCCGACCTCGAACTGACCGGCCCGGGCGGCCCGGTCACTCTGCTCGACGCGTTCGAAGGGCGTCGGCAGCTCATCGCCTACTACTTCATGCGGCACGACGGCCACACCGCGGCCGACCAGTGCGAGGGCTGCACCTGGGTCACCAACCAGGTCCAGGAGCTGCCCTTCCTGCACTCCCGCGACATCACCTACGCGGTCCTCTGCCAGGGCCCGTACGAGGAGAGCCACCGCTACCGGGAATTCATGGGCTGGGACATGCCGTGGTACTCGGCCCTACCGTCGAAGGACGAGCTCCTGGTCGGACGCCGCGTCGGCATGATGCACGTGGTCTGCTACCTGCGCGACGGGGGCCGAGTCTACGAGACGTACTGGACGACGCTGCGAGGCGTGGAGGCGATGGACTACAGCTACGCGCTCATGGACCTCACCGTGTACGGACGCCAGGAGCAGTGGGAGGACTCGCCACCGGGCTGGCCGCAGGACAAGGACGTACCCCCCGAGCACCCCATGCGCAGCAATGGGCGCCCCATCCCCCAGTGGTCCCGCATCAAGGCCGGGCGCTCCGACGACCTCAGGCCTCGACCGTGACGGCACAGCCGGTTCACCTCCGCCCCGGGCCGGGCAACACGAACGCGGCAGGCTCTCGGCCGCTCCCGTGACCGCTGTCGGCAGATGGCCGTCACCGGCGCCTTCACCATCCTGGCGTACGTCTTCCCGTTCCGGCTTCCGCGGCGGAGACAGCAGGTAACGGCGTCCGTGCAGCCCCCGGCCACAGCAAGTCGGGCCTATCTGCGTCTCAATGGGCTGGCTGGTCAGCCGGGATTCGCAGCCGAACCGGTGAGTGGGTTCCCGGGGGAGCAGCCGGTGATGCTGCGCCAAGCTTTCGAGTTGGCAGAGAAGGATCAAGCGATGACTTGCCTGTACTTGACGAGCGCCAAGGCGTCGACCGGTCGACCAGAGCCATGGATGGGAGGCGAACCACGCACTTGGCTTCCAAGCGGTTCCCAGAATGGCCCGACAACGCAAATCAGGCCCGGTACTGATTTCTCAGTACTGGGCCTGACCTGGTGTTTCAGCTGTCGGGGTGGCGGGATTTGAACCCACGACCTCTTCGTCCCGAACGAAGCGCGCTGCCAAGCTGCGCTACACCCCGATGTCCACCGGACTCCCGGCGACATCGATTACTTTAGCCCACCAGCGGCCGGAGGCGAAATCCGGTTTCTCCGGGCCTGGAGCCACCCCGCCGTGTTCGGCCGGAGGTGGTCCGCCGCGGTGAGCAGGACACCGAGGGCGGCGAAGAGGAGGCCCAGGGCCGTGGCCTGGGTGAGGACACCGGCGTAGCCGTACGTATCGACGTTGAGGAACGGGTACGGGTAGCGGGTCCGGCTGCCGGGGGAGAGCAGGGCGCCGAGGGCCAGCGTGAGGGCCAGATAGGCCAGGGGGGCCAGGAGCCACAGGGGGATGTGGGCCAGGCGCAGGGTGCGGGGCGCGGTCAGCAGGAGCCAGTGGGCGGCCACGGTGATGGGGGTCACCGTGTGGAGCAGGAGGCTCGCGGAGGGCCCGAGAGGATCGGGGGCGTAGTTGACCAGCACCAGGTGGTACATCAGCGCGCTCACCGCGACGAGCAGGAGCACCCCGCCGGACAGCCTCGGCGGCAGCGGTCGGCCGTCCCGCCAGGCGCGTACGGCCGACCAGCCGAAGGCTCCCGCCACCAGCAGGTTCGCCAGGGGGGTGAAGTGCGTCAGGGCTGCCCCGAGGTCCCCGGTCACCAGGGCGGTCAGCGGGCCCGCGGCTGCCGTCGCGCACACCAGCGCGCACAGGGCGGCGGCACACCGGCGGGGCGGGGTGCCGACGGCCGCCGGGAGCACCTCTGCCGCCCGGGGGCGGGGGAGCAGAGCGGTCCTGGGGGCGGTCATGATTCGTACCGTATGCGGGTGGGAAGACCCCCGCGATTCGTCGCCCGCCGACCGGCACCGCCCCCTGAGGGCTGTCCCCTGGTCCTTGCCGGGCGCACGACTGATCCCTGGCGGGCGCACGACGGCAGCTACGGAGCCTCGCCGCGTTGTCGGAACGCCCGAATGCAACCCGTGCATCCCGTATCAGACGTCCCTCCGCCGTGCGATGCGCCGCATCCGGCGCCGCGCGCTGATCCACCAGGGATACGGGGCAGCCCTGAGGCGCCGCTCAGGCCTTCGGGGCCAGCGTCAGCAGCGTGGCCTCGGGCGGGCAGGCGAAGCGGACCGGGGTGTAGCGGTTGGTGCCGCAGCCCGCGGAGACGTGGAGGTAGGCGCGCTTGTCGCCGACCGTGTGGCTGGACAGGCCCTTCACTCGGTCGGTGTCCAGGTCGCAGTTGGTGACCAGGGCCCCGTAGAACGGGATGCACAGCTGGCCGCCGTGTGTGTGGCCAGCCAGGATCAAGGGGTAGCCGTCGGCGGTGAAGGCGTCCAGGGAGCGCAGGTACGGGGCGTGGACCACGCCGATGGAGAGGTCGGCGCCTGCCTCCGGTCCGCCCTGGACCTCGGCGTAACGGTCCCGCTTGATGTGCGGGTCGTCCAGACCGGTGAACGCGAGCTCCAGGCCGTCGAGCTTGAGTCGGCCCCGGGTGTTCGACAGGTCCAGCCAGCCCGCCTCGTCGAAGGCGTCGCGCATCGGCTCCCACGGGTTGTGGACGACGCCGACCGCGGGCTCGTTGCCGTTGAGACCGTGCTTGCCCTGGATCTTCTCCAGGAGGTAGCGGCCAGGGTTGCGCAGCCGGGGGCCGTAGTAGTCGTTGGAGCCGAAGACGTACACCCCGGGGTACTCCATCAGCGGGCCGAGCGCGTCCAGCACCTCGGGCACCGCGTCCGGGTCGGACAGGTTGTCGCCCGTGTTCACCACGAAGTCCGGGCGCAGGCCCGCCAGCGACTGGAGCCAGGCGCGCTTCTTGCGCTGGCCGCTCACCATGTGGATGTCGGAGACCTGGAGCACACGCAAGGGGCGGGCCCCGTGCGGGAGTACGGGAACGGTGACCCGGCGCAGCCGGAACGAGCGGGCCTCGAATCCGGCGGCGTAGGCGAGACCGGCAGCGCCGACCGCCGCACCGACTGCCGTGACTTTCAGGGGTACTCCGTAGCGTGCGCGCATGCGTCCATCGTCGCAGAAGCGGCACGGTGAGCGGAAAACCGGTGGAGGCAGCGGAAAACCCGTGGGCGGCCCGGGCCCCGCACCTGTCACAATCGCGGCATGACCACGCTCAAGTCCAAGCTCAAGGAAGACCTCCACACGGCCATGAAGGCGCGTGACGAGCTGACCTCGTCCACCCTTCGGCTCACCCTCACCGCGATCACCAAGGAAGAGGTCAGCGGCAAGTCGGCGCGCGAGCTCTCCGACGACGAGGTGCAGAAGGTGATCGCCAGGGAGGCGAAGAAGCGCCGCGAGGCGGCCGAGGCCTTCGCCCAGGGCGGCCGGACCGAGCAGGCCGAGCGGGAGAAGGCGGAGGGCGAGCTGCTCGACAGCTACCTCCCCAAGCAGCTCAGCGACGACGAGCTGAACGCGGTCGTGGCGTCCGCCGTCGAGGAGGCGAAGGCCGCCGGCGCCGAGGGGCCGCGCGCGATGGGCGCCGTCATGAAGATCGTCAATCCGAAGGTCGCCGGGCTCGCGGAGGGCGGCCGGGTGGCCGCCGCGGTGAAGAAGCTCCTCGCGGGCTGAGCTTCCTGGCCGGAACAGACCGGAACAGAAGAGGGGGTGGGGCGCCCCGGTCCGTGACCGGGGCGCCCCACCCCCTCTTCTGTGTGCGTACGCGTACGGGTTCTTCCTGTGTGCGTACGCGTATGGGTCAGGGGCCTTCCGAGCCGCCGCCCTGCCCGCGTGGTCCGCCGCCGCCCGGTCCGCCGATCACGCTCTCCGGGAGATCGATGCCGGGGAACGGGTCGTCACGGCCGGGCTTGTCATCCTCGCGGTCCTCGTTCCCGCGGTCCCGGTCCCGGTCGCGGTCGCCCTTCTCCTTGTCCTCCTTGGCCTTCGCCCGGGGGACGGAGACCGGGTTGAAGGAGGGGGTCTCGGACGCGTCCAGTGCGCCGGTCATGGCGATCTTCCAGATCGGGCCGGGGAGGCAGCCGCCGCAGACCTTGGGGTACCACCGGCCACCGATGGTGACGTTGAACATCGAGCTCTTCTCGCCGATGTCGTCGCCCACCCACACCGCGGTGGAGAGGTTCGGCGTGTACCCGACGAACCAGGCGTCCTTGCGGTCGTTCGTCGTACCCGTCTTGCCCGCGTTGTCCCGGTCGCTCAGCCCCGCCTGCGTACCGGTGCCGTCCTCCACCACACCCTTGAGCATCTGGTTGATGGTGTCCGCGGTCTTCTCGCTCATCGCCCGCGTGCACGTCGACTCGGGGACCTTGAGCTTCTTGCCGTTCGGGTCGGTGATCGACTCGATGGCGATCGGCGTGCAGTACGTTCCCCGGTTGGCGAACGCGGCGTAGGCGCCGGCCATGGAGAGCGGGGTGCTCACCTCACCACCGAGGGTGATCGAGGGGTACTCGCCGATCTTCTTGCCGTCACCGCGCTCGTAGCCGAGCTTCTTCGCCATCTCCACGGTCTCGCAGAGGCCGGCCTTCTGCTCCAGCAGCGCGAAGTAGGTGTTGATGGACTTGCCGAGGGCGCTGGTCATGTCCCAGGAGCCCTTCTCGGACTCCAGCTCGTTCTGCAGGGGCCAGTCCGCGTAGCCCGCCGGGGAGCCGGTGCAGTTCCTGAAGTCCCGCTCCTTCAGCGTCATCTTCCAGTCCGTCGAGAACGACGTCGCCGGGCTGATGCCCTTCTCCAGCGCGGCCGCCGCGGTGAACGGCTTGAACGTGGAGCCGACCTGGAAGCCGTAGGTGGAGCCGCCCATCTTGTTGCTGACGGAGAGGTTGAGGACGGTCTCGTGCTGCTTCTGGTCCAGGCCGTACGGGCGGGACTGGCCCATGGAGAGGATCTTGCCGCTGCCCGGCTGGACCTGCACCACGGACGCCGCGAACTTGTCGTCCTTGTTGACCCTCGCGGTGGCGGCCTCGTTGGCGGCCCGCTGGGCCCGCGGGTCCAGCGTGGTCCGGATGGTCAGCCCGCCGAGGTTCCAGAGCTTGGCGCGTTCCTCGTCGGTCTTGCCGAAGGCGGGGTCGGTCAGGATCGTCTTGCGGACGTAGTCGCAGAAGAAGCCGGAGCCGCTGACGGCGGTGATGCAGCCGTTGTTCGGCCTGGAGACCTTCAGCTTGACCGGGGTCTTCATGGCCTTCTCGGCCTCGGCCTGCGAAATGCTGCGGACGGCGGCCATCCGCGCCAGCACCGTGTTGCGGCGTTTGGTCGCTTCCTCCGCGTCGTTGACCGGGTCGTAACGGCTGGGCGACTGGACGATGCCGGCGAGCAGCGCGGCCTCCTCCAGCTTGAGGTCCTTGGCGTGCTTGGAGAAGTAGCGCTGGGAGGCGGCCTCGATGCCGTACGCCTGCTGCCCGAAGAACGTGATGTTGAGGTAGTTCTCCAGGATCTTCTTCTTGCCGAGCTCCTCCTCGACCTGGATCGCGTACTTCAGCTCGCGGACCTTGCGGCCGAGCGTCTGCTGGGTGGCCTCCGCGACCTTCTCCGGGTCGTCGCCCGCCTCCTCGACGAAGACGTTCTTCACGTACTGCTGGGTGAGCGTCGACGCGCCCTGCGCGGTCCCGCCCGCCTGTACGTTGCGGTTCAACGCCCGCAGGATGCCCTTGAGGTCGACCGCCCCGTGTTCGTAGAAGCGGGAGTCCTCGATCGCGATGATCGCGTCCTGCATGTACGGCGAGATGTCCTTGAGCGGGACGACCGTGCGGTCACGTGAGTAGACCGTCGCGATGGCACCGCCATCGCGGTCCAGGATCGTGGTCCGCTGACTGAGCGGCGGAGTCTTGAGGTTGGCGGGGATCTCGTCGAACCCTTCGACCGTCCCCTTTGCGGCGAGCCCCAGCGCTCCGGCTGCGGGCAGCGCGATGCCTGCCAGCACAGCTCCGGAGAGCGCGGCGACACCGAGGAACTTGGCGGCCTGCTGGGTCGTGGTGAGACCCCCGCCCGAGCGCGTCTTTGGCATGGGGGCAGCCTACGTTCTCATTCGCCGGACACGCGTATAGGCCTTGGCCTAAGCTGCTCTCAACTGTCACAGCAGTCCGGTTCCGTATCAAGCCCCCTGCAGCCCCATGCGCGTCTTCTGGTCATTCTTCCCCTGGCCGATGCGCAGCCACATCGCCCTTCAGGCACACATCGTGGCGCTCCCGAATCGCCCCGAATGTCGCTGAAAGTCCGTTGCGACTTGAGTGAACTGTCCCGCTTTGGTGACGATAGTCGCTGATGTCCTCGCATCACTCCCCTGGGTGATCTGCCGCATACGCATAGTCCGTTCGGACCATTCAAGATTGGGCCCGAAGGGGGTGTTGTGCTGTCCCCACCTTCCGTAACGTCCTCAACTGGCAGCGGTGAATATGCCGCTACCGCCGTGGGGGAGCCTCGATTCGGGAGAGGACGGCGCCGGCATGGGCTGGGTAACCGACTGGAGTGCGCAGGCAGCCTGCCGCACTACCGATCCGGATGAACTGTTCGTACAAGGGGCAGCGCAGAACAGGGCCAAGGCGGTGTGCACCGGATGCCCGGTGCGGACCGAGTGCCTGGCCGACGCGCTGGACAATCGCGTCGAGTTCGGCGTGTGGGGTGGAATGACGGAACGGGAGCGCCGCGCACTGCTGCGCCGCCGGCCGACCGTCACGTCCTGGCGCCGACTGCTGGAGACCGCACGCAGCGAGTACGAGCGGTCCACCGGCATTCTGCCCGGAGTCATCGGGCTGGAGGACGAGGAACTGCACGAGACGTACGCCGCTGTGGGGTAGGCGGCCTTCCGGGGCAGGCGCGCCTGCGCCGCCTTCGGTAAGCGCCTACGCTGCTCCGGCCCAAGCGCCTACGTCGCTCCGGCCGGAGCCGGGGCGGAACCGGCGGCCAAGCGGTCGCCGATGGCCCGGAGGCCGTCCAGGTCGTGCACATCGCCGGGCAGCGCCGCTACAGCGGTCACCGGCACCTCGGGGTGCCGGGCCGCGAAGCGGTCGCGTGTACGGCGTTCGCGGGCCACGACCTGCATGCGCTCGGAGTGCAGGCGCAGCAGACCTGACGTCAGTTCCTCGACCGTCAGTTCCTCGGCAGAGGTGGTCCCGGGGCTCGCGATGTCCTCGTGGTCCTCGTGGTCCTCATGTTTTTCGTGGTCCCCGTCGTTCTTGTGGGGCGGCTCGGTCGTGTCGGGAGCGGTGACCGCCGGGTCGGGGGCTCGCTGGTCACCAAGGCCAGCTTTCCCGGCCCTCTGATCCACAATGCGGGCGTCGTCAAGATTTTCTGCGGCGGCCAGGGCCTGTTCGGCGGAGAGCCGTGAAGCCTCACTGCCGTGCACGCGGTTGAGGACGAGACCGGCCAGCGGCATGTCCTCGGCAGCCAGCCGCTCCACGAAGTAGGCGGCCTCGCGCAGCGCGTCCTGCTCCGGCGTCGCGACCACGAGAAAGGCCGTGCCGGGCGCCTGGAGCAGCTTGTACGTGGCGTCCGCGCGGCTGCGGAAGCCGCCGAACATGGTGTCCATCGCGGCGACGAACGTCTGGACGTCCCGCAGGAACTGGCCGCCGAGCAGCTTGCCCAGCGTTCCGCTCATCATCGACATACCGACATTGAGGAACTTCATCCCGGCCCGGCCGCCCACCTTCGCGGGCGCCATCAGCAGCCGGATGAACTTCCCGTCGAGGAACGAACCGAGCCGCTTCGGCGCGTCCAGGAAGTCCAGCGCGGAGCGCGAGGGAGGGGTGTCGACGATGATCAGGTCCCACTCGTCGCGCGCCCGCAGCTGCCCGAGCTTCTCCATCGCCATGTACTCCTGCGTACCGGCGAACCCGGCCGACAGGGACTGGTAGAAGGGGTTCTCCAGGATCGCCCTGGCCCGTTCGGCGTCCGCGTGTGCCTCGACGGTCTCGTCGAAGGTCCGCTTCATGTCGAGCATCATGGCGTGCAGTTCGCCGTCGCCCACGATGCCGTCGACCCGCCGGGGGACGTTGTCCAGCCGGTCGATGCCCATGGACTGGGCGAGGCGGCGGGCCGGGTCGATGGTGAGGACGACGACCTTCCGGCCACGCTCGGCGGCCCGTACGCCGAGGGCGGCGGCGGTCGTGGTCTTGCCGACCCCGCCGGAGCCGCAGCACACGACGATCCGGATGCCCGGGTCGTCCAGTAGCGCGTCCGTGTCCAGGGACGTATCGATGTCCGGGGACGTAACCGTGTCCGTGGACGTATCCGTCCCCGTGTCGGGGGACGTACCGGTGCCCGGGAGCGCGTCCGTGTCCAGCCCGGCCGCATCCGTGCCGGGTGTGCCCGCTGTCATACGTCTCCCTCTTCCCCCGCGCCCTGTTTACGGAGCTCCGTGGCCAGAACGTGCAGCGAGGCCAGGTCCACCCCGTCGCCGAGCAGCGGGAGCTCCGCCGTCGGCAGGCCGAGCCCGGCCAGCACCGCGCGTTGCTCCCGCTCCAGGCCGACGCGCTCGGCGTGCTCGGCAGCCTGCTCGACCAGAGGGCGTACGAGGGCGGCGGAACCGGTCACTCCAGCCCGGGTCAGCGTCTTGGCGATCTCCTTGCGGCGGCCGCCCGCCGCGGTGCGCAGGGCGTCCTCGTCCAGCAGGTGCGGGCGGACCATGTTCACGATCACGCGGCCCACGGGCAGCTCGGCGGCGCGCAGCTCGGCGATGCCGTCCGCGGTCTCCTGGACCGGCATCTCCTCCAGGAGCGTCACCAGGTGGACGGCGGTCTGCCGGGACTTCAGGACCCGCATCACGGCCTGCGCCTGGTTGTGTATCGGGCCGATCTTCGCCAGCCCGGCGACCTCGTCGTTCACGTTCAGGAAGCGGGTGATGCGGCCGGTCGGCGGGGCGTCCATGATGACGTGGTCGTAGACGAACCGGCCCTGCTTGTCCTTGCGGCGTACGGCCTCGCAGGCCTTGCCGGTCAGCAGGACGTCCCGGACGCCGGGCGCGATGGTCGTGGCGAAGTCGATCGCGCCGAGCTTCTTCAGCGCCCGGCCCGCGCCGCCGAGCTTGTAGAACATCTGGAGGTAGTCGAGGAGCGCGCGTTCGGCGTCGATCGCCAGTGCGTACACCTCGCCGCCGCCCGGCGCTACGGCGATCTTGCGCTCCTCGTAGGGGAGCGCGTCGGAATCGAAGAGCTGGGCGATGCCCTGCCTGCCCTCGACCTCGACGAGGAGGGTGCGCCTGCCCTCGGCCGCGAGGGAGAGCGCGAGGGCGGCGGCGACCGTGGTCTTACCGG
Source organism: Streptomyces durocortorensis (assembly GCF_031760065.1). Lineage (NCBI taxonomy): Bacteria > Bacillati > Actinomycetota > Actinomycetes > Kitasatosporales > Streptomycetaceae > Streptomyces > Streptomyces sp. C11-1. The sequence goes on along the minus strand of NZ_CP134500.1, from coordinate 3,218,453 downwards.
TACCGCCCTTGCCGCTGACGACCTGGAACCTGCTCACGTATTCGAGCCTAACCAGTCCAGCCCCGGGCTACGCACGGGACCGTACGTGCGAGGCATTACAGTCGGGCCCATGACCAAGTGGGAATACGCGACCGTGCCCCTTCTCGTGCACGCGACCAAGCAGATTCTGGACACCTGGGGCGAGGACGGCTGGGAGCTGGTCCAGGTCGTTCCCGGCCCGAACAACCCCGAGCAGCTCGTGGCCTACCTGAAGCGGGAGAAGGCGTAGTGGCGGGCGCTGTCGAGGCGCAGCTCGCCGAACTCGGCCTGACCCTGCCCGCCGTCGTGCCGCCGCTGGCCTCGTACCAGCCGGCCGTGCAGTCCGGCGTGTACGTGTACACCTCCGGCCAGCTGCCGATGGTGGACGGCAAGCTCGCCGTCACCGGCAAGGTCGGCGCCGAGGTCACACCGGACGAGGCGAAGGAGCTCGCGAGGACCTGCGCGCTCAACGCCCTCGCCGCCGTGAAGTCCGTCGCCGGTGACCTGGACCGGATCAAGCGTGTCGTGAAGGTGGTGGGCTTCGTCGCCTCGGCCTCCGACTTCACCGGCCAGCCCGCCGTGATCAACGGCGCCAGCGAGCTGCTGGGCGCGGTCCTCGGCGACAAGGGCGTGCACGCCCGCAGCGCCGTGGGCGTGGCGGTACTGCCGCTGGACGCCCCGGTCGAGGTCGAGGTCCAGGTGGAGCTCGTCGAGGCCTGAGCCGTACGCACCTTTCGATGTGCCTCCCGATCCCGTCCGGTCCCCGCGACCGGGCGGGATCGTGCGTGTACGGGGCCTGTCGGGTCGCTGTGGTGATCACGGCGCCTCTCGAACATCGGCGCGGTTCCGGATAGCCTCCGGCCATGTCCCAAGGTCAGTGGTACCCCCCGGAATGGCCCGACAGGATCCGGGCCCTCGCCGCCGGTGAGCTGACGCCCGCGAAGCCCCGGCGGGCCGCCACGGTGATGCTGCTCCGCGATCCGGGGGCGCGGGGCGCGGCGAGCGGGCCCGTCGTGCACATGCTGCGCCGCCGGACCTCCATGGCCTTCGCCGGAGGCGCGTACGCCTATCCGGGTGGCGGAGTCGATCCGCGTGACGACGACCGGCTGATCGGGTGGGCCGGGCCCTCGCTGGAGCAGTGGGCCGCCCGGCTCGGCGTCGCGACGGTCACCGAGGCGCAGGCCATCGTCTGCGCGGCGGTGCGCGAGACCTTCGAGGAGTCGGGCGTCCTGCTCGCCGGGCCGACCGCCGGGAGCGTGGTCAGCGATACGACCGGGGCGGACTGGGAGGCCGACCGCGAGGCGCTGGTGGCCCGGGACCTGTCCTTCGCGGAGTTCCTGGACCGGCGGGGCCTGGTGCTGCGCTCGGACCTGCTGGGCGCCTGGGCGCGCTGGATCACCCCGGAGTTCGAACCGCGCCGGTACGACACCTGGTTCTTCGTCGCCGCGCTCCCCGAGGGGCAGCGCACCCGTGCCGTCTCCACCGAGGCGGACCGTACGGTGTGGATCGCTCCGGCGGAGGCCGCCCGCCGCTACGACGCGGGCGAGCTGCTGATGATGCCGCCCACCGTGTCGACGCTGCGGGCCCTGGCGCCGTTCAGGACGGCTTCCGGGGCGCTCGGGGCGGCGGACGTCCAGGATCTGACTCCCGTACTCGCGCAGGCCCGTCTGGAGGGGGAAGAGCTGGTGCTGAGCTGGCCCGGGCACGACGAGTTCACGAAGCACGTGTCCACGGCGGGTGAGGAACCCGCGGCGGGCGAGGACGGGGGTGCGGCATGACCGACGCAGCCGCCCTTCCCGGACAGCCGCGCGGAGCCGTGACCTCCGGACCCGCGACCGCCCGGACGGTCAACGTACTGGCGCCGAATCCGTCCGCGATGACCCTCGACGGTACGAACACCTGGATCGTCGCCGAGCCCGACTCCGATCTCGCGGTCGTCATCGACCCCGGGCCGCTCGACGACGTCCACCTGACGGCGGTGATCGAGGCTGTGGAGCGGTCCGGGCGGCGCGTGGGCCTCACGCTGCTCACGCACGGCCACCCCGATCACGCGGAGGGCGCGGGCCGGTTCGCGGAGCTGACACGGACGAAGGTACGGGCCCTGGACGCAGCGCTGCGACTGGGCGACGAGGGCCTCGGGGCGGGCGACGTGATCACCACGGGAGGCCTGGAGCTGCGCGTGGTCCCGACGCCCGGGCACACCGCGGACTCGCTCTCGTTCCATCTGCCCGCCGACCGGGCGGTGCTGACGGGCGACACGATCCTCGGCCGCGGTTCGACGGTGGTCGCCCACCCGGACGGGCGGCTCGGCGACTACCTGGACTCCCTCAGGCGGCTGCGGTCGCTGACGGTGGACGACGGCGTCCACACGGTGCTGCCGGGCCACGGGCCGGTGCTGGAGGACGCGCAGGGGGCCGTGGAGTTCTACCTGGCCCACCGCGCGCACCGGCTCGCCCAGGTGGAGACGGCGGTGGAGGCCGGGCACCGTACGCCGTCGGAGGTGGTGGCCCAGGTGTACGCCGACGTGGACCGCTCCCTGTGGCCGGCCGCCGAGCTTTCGGTACGGGCACAGCTGGAGTACCTGAGCGAGCACGGGCTGATCTGAGGGGCCGACCACTCGAACGCGAGGGCCCCGCCCACCGGTACGTACTCCGGTCGGCGGGGCCCTCGTGCCGGCTCACATCGCGCGCGTCGGCTCACGGAGTCAGCGCGAGCGTCACATCACGCGGGGCGCGGGTCGGCGTACGGGGTCAGCGCGAGCGCTTCGCCAGCCGCTCCACGTCCAGCAGGATGACCGCGCGGGCCTCCAGGCGCAGCCAGCCACGGCCCGCGAAGTCCGCCAGGGCCTTGTTGACCGTCTCGCGGGAGGCGCCGACCAGCTGGGCCAGCTCCTCCTGAGTGAGGTCGTGCACGACGTGGATGCCTTCCTCCGACTGCACGCCGAAGCGGCGCGACAGGTCCAGGAGGGCACGGGCGACGCGGCCCGGCACATCGGAGAAGACCAGGTCGGACATCTGGTCGTTGGTCTTGCGCAGCCGTCGGGCGACCGCGCGCAGCAGCGCGGTGGCCACCTCGGGCCGGGCGTTCAGCCAGGGCTGGAGGTCGCCGTGACCGAGGCCGAGGAGCTTGACCTCGGTCAGTGCGGAGGCAGTCGCCGTACGCGGGCCCGGGTCGAAGAGCGACAGCTCCCCGATCAGCTCGCCGGGGCCGAGCACGGCCAGCATGTTCTCGCGCCCGTCGGGTGAGGTGCGGTGGAGCTTCACCTTGCCCTCGGTGACCACGTACAGGCGGTCACCCTGGTCGCCCTCGTGGAACAGCGCGTCTCCGCGCGCGAGGGTCACCTCACTCATCGAGGCGCGGAGCTCCGCGGCCTGCTCATCATCGAGCGCCGCGAAAAGCGGGGCGCGCCGCAGAACGTCGTCCACGAGTTCTCTCCTTGTCGGCCTGTCCAGGGAACCGTGGTCCCCATCATGCCGGACGGTAAAACAGTGCGATCAATCACAAACCAGTTTGACGCACGGGCGTGCCGGACCCTACGGCAGGGGGCCGATCGGGGGTGGATATGCGGTGTCAGGGGTGGTTGTCGGTGGCTGGCTCTAGGCTGGCCGGGTGTCCAGAATGCCGGGGAGAGCGCAGGCCGAGGGGGCTGACGGGGTGCTGAAGGACCGCGATTCCGCTGTGGGCGAACAACCCCGGTCGCGCCCGGAGAATGCCGCGAATGGCTCCCTCGGAGAGCCGGGGGGACCCCTCCGGAAGTCGGCCAGGAGGTCCGCAGTGTCATCGTCAACGCCCGCCAAGCCTGCCAAACCCGCCACGGCGGCTTCGGCCGAAGCAGCTAAGGCCAAGGCGGCGACAGCGCGCAAGGAGCCGAAGGCGGAGTCGCACCTCGCGATGGTCCGCCGGGCGCGCCGGATCAACCGCGAGCTCGCCGAGGTGTATCCGTACGCCCATCCCGAGCTGGACTTCCGTAACCCCTTCGAGCTCCTTGTGGCCACGGTCCTCTCCGCCCAGACCACCGACCTGAGGGTCAACCAGACGACTCCCACTCTGTTCGCGGCCTATCCCACGCCGGAGGACATGGCGGCGGCCGTGCCGGAGGAGATGGAGGAGATCATCCGGCCGACCGGGTTCTTCCGGGCCAAGACCAAGTCCCTGCTCGGCCTCTCGGCCGCTCTCCGGGACGAGTTCGGCGGCGAGGTCCCGGGGCGGCTGGAGGATCTCGTCAAGCTGCCCGGGGTCGGCCGCAAGACCGCCAATGTCGTTCTGGGCAATGCTTTCGGCGTCCCTGGAATCACTGTCGACACGCACTTCGGCCGCCTCGTGCGGCGCTGGAAGTGGACGGACGAGGAGGACCCGGTGAAGGTCGAGGCGGTGGTCGCCGGGATCTTCCCGAAGAGCGAGTGGACGATGCTCTCGCACCGGGTGGTGTTCCACGGCCGCCGCATCTGCCACGCCCGTAAGCCCGCCTGCGGCGCCTGCCCCATCGCCCCGCTCTGCCCGTCGTACGGGGAGGGCGAGACCGATCCGGAGAAGGCCAGGAAGCTCCTGAAGTACGAGATGGGCGGCTATCCGGGCCAGCGGCTCAGCCCGCCCGCCGACTACCCGGGCAAGCCCGCGCCCGCGCTGGGAGCCGGGTGAGGGTCACGCCCCCCGGACAGCCCAGGACGGCACCGCACTCCCTCAGGACGGAACGGCTCGGAACGAAATGGCCGACGACAGGCGTTGTGAAACGACGGGGGTGCCTATGACGCAGACGCACGCGGATACGGACACGGACACGGACACGGACACGGACACACAAGGCGCGACGCAGACCGGCGGCGGAGTCCCCGACGAGGCCCTCGCCGTGACCACTGACGGGCTGCCCGCCTGGCTCGACCCGGTCGCGAGCGCCGCGCGCAGCGTCCGGCCGCAGCAGCTGAGCCGCTTCCTGCCGCCCGAGAGCGGGGCGGGTCGGCAGTCCGCCGTCCTGGTCCTGTTCGGGGACGGGGAGCGCGGGCCCGAGCTGCTGCTCATGGAGCGCTCGGGGACCCTGCGCTCGCACGCCGGGCAGCCCTCCTTCCCCGGCGGTGCGCTCGACCCCGAGGACGGCGACCAGGCCACCACAGGACCGCTGCGGGCGGCGCTGCGTGAGGCCGAGGAGGAGACCGGGCTCGACCCCCGGGGCGTGCAGCTCTTCGGTGTGCTGCCCCGGTTGTACATCCCGGTCAGCAGCTTCGTCGTGACGCCCGTGCTCGGCTGGTGGCGCGTGCCCAGCCCGGTCGGGGTGGTCGACCCGGCCGAGACGGCCCGGGTCTTCACGGTTCCCGTGGCGGATCTCACGGACCCCGCCAACCGAGCCACGGCCGTGCACCCCAGTGGGCACCACGGTCCGGCATTCCTGGTCGAATCGGCTCTGGTCTGGGGTTTCACGGCCGGAGTGATCGACCGGATTCTGCACTACGCGGGCTGGGAACGCCCGTGGGACAGGTCCAGACAGGTGCCGCTCGACTGGCGCGCATGACACGCTGACTCTCTGCTGCGCTGTACCGGGCCCGGCCCGGACCCCGTCACCACCGACGGGCCAGGTGACGAAACTGCGAGGCTATAGACGGTGAACGTGCTCGACATCCTGCTGCTGCTCGCCGCCGTGTGGTTCGCGGTCATCGGCTATCGCCAGGGTTTCGTCGTCGGCATCCTGTCGGTGATCGGCTTCCTCGGCGGCGGTCTCGTCGCCGTCTATCTGCTGCCGATCATCTGGGACAGGGTGACCGAGGGGTCCGAGGTCTCCACCACGACCGCCATCGTCGCGGTCGTCATCGTGATCGTCTGCGCCTCCGTCGGCCAGGCCTTCACCACTCACCTGGGCAACAGGCTCCGCCGCTACATCACCTGGTCGCCCGTGCGCGCCCTGGACGCCACGGGCGGTGCCCTGGTCAATGTGGTGGCCATGCTGATGGTGGCCTGGCTGATCGGCCTGCTGCTCGCCAACACCGCTGTGCCGACCGTCAGCAAGGAGGTCCGCAGCTCCTCGGTCCTGCTCGGGGTCGACCGGGTGATGCCCCAACAGGCGCCCAACTGGTTCAAGGACTTCTCCTCCACCCTGGCCCAGAACGGCTTCCCGCAGGTCTTCAGCCCGTTCGCCAACGAGCCGATCACCGAGGTCAAGGCCCCCGATCCGGCGCTGGTGGGCAGCCCGGTCGCCGCGCGCGCCAAGAAGTCGATCGTCAAGGTCGTGGGTACGGCCCCGAGCTGCGGCAAGGTCCTCGAAGGGACCGGCTTCGTCTTCGCCGAGCGCCGGGTCATGACCAACGCCCATGTCGTCGGCGGCGTCGACGAACCCACCGTCCAGATCGGCGGCGAAGGCCGGCTGTACGACGCGAAGGTCGTCCTCTACGACTGGCAGCGCGACATCGCGGTCCTGGACGTCCCCGACCTCCGGGCCAGACCCCTGGAGTTCACCGGCACGAACGGCGACGCCAAGAGCGGCGACAGCGCGATCGTCGCGGGCTTCCCGGAGAACGGTGCGTACGACGTGCGCTCCGCCCGCGTGCGCGCCCGCATCGAGGCCGACGGCCCGGACATCTACCACCGGGGCACCGTCCGCCGCGACGTCTACTCGCTCTTCGCGACGGTACGTCAGGGCAACTCGGGCGGCCCGCTGCTCACTCCGGACGGAAAGGTGTACGGAGTGGTGTTCGCGAAGTCGCTCGACGACCCGGACACCGGCTACGCGCTGACGGCCGACGAGATTCGCGAGGACATCGAGATCGGACGTACGGCCAACCAGCAGGTCGACAGCCAGGGCTGCGCCCTCTAGAGGGTGTCCCGCACATCCGCGCGGGAGTCAGTTACGGGGGTGTCGCAGCCGGGCCGAGACCCAGCGGGCCCGGCGGCGGAGGATACGCGGAATACCGAGCCGGCGATGGCGAAGGTCATGCACATCGTGCACCCGGCCGCTGGGGCCGCCCCCCTCATGAGTGCCCACACCGGGTGTCGCGGCGGAGCGGCGGTTGCGTGCTTCGGCAGTGAAGTCGTGCGTCCAGCCCATACCTCGACGTCTGCCCGTGGTCCAAGGTCGGTAATCGTCGGCGAGTCAGCCAATTGGCCTATGCGGCAGGCAATTGGCTGTTCGTCGGACACCTGTACCCGGGCCGGGCGGCGGGCTACCGGTCGGGCTCAGGATCCTTGAGCCAGTTGATGAGTTCGGTGGAGAAGCCGATCGGGTCCTCCTCGTGGGGGAAGTGCCCGACACCGTCGAAAAGTCGCCACCGGTAGGGCGCCTCGACATACTCCCCGGACCCCGCCGAACTGCGGGTGCGGACCGCCGGATCGAGCGACCCGTGCAGGTGCAGCGTGGGCACCCGGACCGGCCGCTTCATCCTCCGGTTGAACTGGACCCCGTCCGGTCGCGCCATCGACCGCACCATCCAGCGGTACGGCTCGATGGAGCAGTGGGCGGTGGAGGGGATGCTCATGGCCCGCCGGTAGACGTCCAGGGTCCTCTCGTCGGGGAACTCCGGGTTCCGGGGGCCTGCCCACTCCTGGACGAGACGGCCCACCAGGGCTGCGTCGTCGGCGACGAGCTTGCGCTCCGGCAGCCACGGCCGCTGGAAGCCCCAGATGTAGGAGCCCGCCCGGGTCTGCGCGACGTCGGACAGCATCGAGGAGCGCCAGCGGCGCGGGTGGGGCATGGAGGAGACGGCGAGCCGGCGGACCAGCTTGGGCCGCATCACAGCGGCCGTCCAGGCGAGGTAGCCGCCGAGGTCGTGGCCGACCAGGGCCGCGTCGGGCTCGCCGAGGGAGCGGATCACCCCGGTGACGTCGAGGGCCAGGTTGGCGGGATCGTAACCACGCGGCGTCCGGTCGCTGCCGCCCACCCCGCGCAGGTCCATCGCCACGGCCCGGAAGCCCGCGTCGGCGAGCGCGGTCAGCTGGTGGCGCCAGGTCCACCAGAACTGCGGGAAGCCGTGCAGCAGAAGCACCAGCGGCCCGTCGCCCGCCTCGGCGATGTGGAACCGGGCCCCGTTGGCCGCCACGTCACGGTGGGTCCAGGGGCCGTCGATGCGTACGGGGCCCCCGGCGGCGGGCCGGCCCGCCGCGCCGGCCCGGTCGGGCGGGACCGCTGCCCCGCTCTCCGTCGGACCGCATGCGCTGGAATCGGGAACCGTCATGTGGACGAGCGTCCCACAGCGTCGGCCTCATCCCGACCGGACCGGCCCTCGACGGCCTTCTTCGCCAGGCTGCTGCCGGAGGAACGTTCGATGATCGCGGCGGCCTCGACCGACGGCCGCGGGTGCGGCTTCGCGCTCTGGAGGACGGCGGCGGTCTGCTTGGCCGAGGCGATCGACTTCTGCGGCGGCTTGACCTTCTTGAACTTCCTGATGCCCAGGAACGCCAGCAAAGCGCCCAGCAGGATGAACGCCACGCCCACGATCAGGAACGACCAGGCGAGCCCGAGGCCCAGGTTGTGGATCCCGTACGCCGCGGCGAAGCTCAGCACCGGGATCGAGAAGAGCGCCAGCACGCCCGCGACGACGAACGCCACACTGCCGATCGCTCCGCGCTTGACGTCCTGCCGCACCTCCGCCTTGGCGAGGGCGATCTCGTCGTGCACCAGCGCGGACATCTCGGCCGTCGCCGAGGCGACCAGCTGCCCGATGCTGCGGTCCGCGCTGCTCACGTAGCTGCCGGGGTCGCTCATCCCTGACTCCCTCTCCGTCTCCGACACATCCGATGTCAGATCATGCCGGACTCTCCGGCTCAATGCCCGCTGCCCCCGCCTGTTCGGCGCGACGGCGGTGATCAGCCGCCTTCTCCTCGTAGATCGCGGCCATCCGCAGGTGGTACCCCGGATCGCCCTGTTCATAGATGTCGGGGATTCCGGATCCGTCCTCGTCCAGCTCCTCCGCCTCATAGAGGGCGCGGTATCGGCGGACCCGCAGCCTGAGCAGTACCGAGGCGAGCAGGGCCGCGAACAGCGAACCGATGAGGACAGCCGCCTTGATCTCGTTGGTCATCTCCGGGTCGTCCGAGAACGCGAGCTCGCCGATGAGGAGGGAGACGGTGAAGCCGATTCCGGCCAGCGAGGCGAGGGCGAGGACGTCAGCCCAGGCCAGGTCCTTGTTCAGCTCCGCCTTGGTGAAGCGGGCGGCGAGATACGTACCGCCGAAGATGCCGAAGGTCTTGCCGAGGACGAGTCCGAGGACGACGCCGAGGGTCTCGGGCCGGGTGAAGACGCCCGCCAGGGCCTCGCCGCTCAGGGAGACCCCGGCCGCGAAGAGGGCGAACAGCGGTACGGCGATCCCGGCCGACACCGGGCGGACCAGGTGCTCGATGTGCTCGCCCGGGGAGTGGTCCTCGCCCTCGCGGCGGCTGCAGCGCAGCATCAGGCCCATGGCGACACCGGCGATGGTGGCGTGGACCCCGCTGTTGTACATCAGGCCCCAGATGGTCAGGGCGAGGGGAACGTACACATACCAGCCTCGGACCTCGAAGCGGAGGAGCAGATAGAAGGCGGCCAGGCCGAGGACGGCTCCGCCAAGGGCCAGGAAGTTCAGGTCCGACGTGAAGAAGACAGCGATGATCAGGATGGCGAAGAGGTCGTCGACGACGGCCAGGGTGAGCAGGAAGGCCCGCAGTGCGGACGGCAGCGAGGCGCCGATCACCGCGAGGACGGCGAGCGCGAAGGCGATGTCCGTGGCGGTCGGCACGGCCCACCCGGCCAGGGAGCCACCGCCGACGACCACGGTAAGCGTGTAGACCAGGGCGGGCACGGCCATGCCGCAGAGCGCCGCGACCACCGGCAGGGCGGCGGCCTTGGGGTCTCGGAGCTCGCCCGCGACCAGCTCGCGCTTCAGTTCGACGCCTGCGACGAAGAAGAACACGGCGAGCATTCCGTCAGCCGCCCAGTGCGCGACGGAGAGGTCCAGTCCGAGGAAGTCCGGGCCGAAGTGGAAGTCGCTCACCGAGGCGTACGAACCGCCGAAGGTGTTGGCCCAGATGAGTGCCGCGACTGCGGCGACCAGCAGCAGGATGCCGCCGACGGTCTCGGTACGCAGTGCCTCGGCCACGTAGCTCCGCTCGGGGAGCGGCAGTCGGCCGAGAAGGGTGCGGCGGGGCGGGGAGGGGGTGGGGGTTGGCGCGGCCACGAAGGAGTCCTCCGGATCAGTACAGCGAAAATGGCATGGCTGATGACACGTGCCGACCAGACTTCCCGGCGCCCCTGTGGAGATCTGTATGACGTTATGACTGCAGGCGCACACTCTACCTGGGGTGCTTCAACCCCTACCCGTTGATCGTCCCCGCAGACGCCGATGGGCACCCGGCGCCTCGCCGGATGCCCATCGGAGCCGTAAGCAGGAAGGTTCTCTCAGTCCTCGGAGGACGAGGACGGCAGCTGGGTGGTGATCAGGTCCATCACCGAGGAGTCGGTGAGGGTGGTGACGTCGCCCAGCTCGCGGTTCTCGGCGACATCGCGCAGCAGACGGCGCATGATCTTGCCGGACCGGGTCTTCGGCAGTTCGGCGACCGGCAGCACCCGCTTGGGCTTGGCGATCGGGCCGAGGGTCGCCCCGACGTGGTTGCGCAGGTCGGCGACCAGTTCGTCGGAGGCGGTCGCACTCCCGCGCAGGATCACGAACGCGACGATGGCCTGGCCGGTCGTCTCGTCGGCCGCACCGACCACGGCGGCCTCGGCGACCGAGGGGTGCGAGACGAGGGCCGACTCGACCTCGGTGGTCGAGATGTTGTGGCCCGACACGAGCATGACGTCATCGACCCGGCCGAGCAGCCAGATGTCGCCGTCCTCGTCCTTCTTCGCACCGTCGCCCGCGAAGTACTTGCCCGCGAATCGCGACCAGTAGGTGTCGATGAACCGCTGGTCGTCGCCCCAGATGGTGCGGAGCATCGACGGCCACGGCTCGGTGAGGACGAGATAGCCGCCCCCGCCGTCCGGAACCTCGTTCGCCTCGTCGTCCACGACGGTGGCTCCGATGCCCGGCAGCGCGCGCTGGGCGCTGCCCGGCTTGGTCTCCGTCACGCCCGGCAGCGGCGCGATCATCATCGCGCCGGTCTCGGTCTGCCACCAGGTGTCCACGATGGGGCACTTGTCGGCGCCGATGTTCTTCCGGTACCACATCCACGCTTCCGGGTTGATCGGCTCACCGACCGAACCGAGGACCCGGAGACTGCTCAGGTCGAACTTCGCGGGGATGTCGTCCCCCCACTTCATGAACGTACGGATCGCGGTCGGCGCCGTGTAGAGGATCGTGACGCCGTACTTCTGCACGATCTCCCAGAAGCGGCCCTGGTGCGGGGTGTCGGGCGTGCCCTCGTACATGACCTGGGTCGCGCCGTTGGCCAGCGGCCCGTAGACGATGTACGAGTGGCCGGTCACCCAGCCGACGTCGGCGGTGCACCAGTAGACGTCGGACTCCGGCTTGAGGTCGAAGACCGCGTGGTGGGTGTACGCCGCCTGGGTGAGGTAGCCGCCGGAGGTGTGCAGGATGCCCTTCGGCTTCCCGGTGGTGCCCGAGGTGTAGAGGATGAACAGCGGCTGCTCCGCCTCGAAGGCCTCCGGGGCGTGCTCGGCGGACTGGCGGCCGGTGATCTCGTGCCACCAGACGTCGCGGCCCTCGGTCCAGGCGGTGTCCTGACCGGTGCGGCGGACGACGAGGACGTGTTCGACGCTGTCGATACGGGACACGGCGTCGTCGACCGCGGGCTTGAGCGCGGAGGGCTTGCCGCGGCGGTAGCCGCCGTCGGCCGTGATGACGACCTTGGCGTCCGCGTCCTGGATGCGGGCGGCGATGGCGTCGGCGGAGAAGCCGCCGAAGACCACCGAGTGCGTGGCGCCGATGCGGGCGCAGGCCAGCATCGCGACGGCGGCCTCGGGGATCATCGGCAGGTAGACGGCGACCCGGTCGCCCTTGCCGACACCCAGCTCGGTGAGCGCGTTGGCGGCCCGGGAGACCTCGTCCTTCAGCTCCGCGTAGGTGATGGCGCGGCTGTCGCCCGGCTCGCCCTCGAAGTGGATGGCGACCCGGTCGCCGTTGCCCGCCTCGACGTGGCGGTCCACGCAGTTGTACGCGACGTTCAGCTTGCCGTCCGCGAACCACTTCGCGAAGGGCGGGTTGCTCCAGTCGAGGGTCTCGGTCGGCTCGGTGGCCCACGTCAGGCGGCGGGCCTGCTCGGCCCAGAAGCCCAGCCGGTCCGCCTCGGCCTGCTCGTACGCCGCTGCGGTGACGTTGGCGTTGGCGGCCAGCTCGGTAGGCGGAGCGAACTTCCGCTCTTCCCGAAGCAGGTTGGCCAGGCTCTCGTTGCTCACGACTTCTCCCAGTCCCAGGGTGTCCGTTGTGTCCCGGCGCATAGCTCATCAGGCGCGAGGCCGGGTGACAAGTGCCTGCCGGGAATTGGTTTAGACCTGTGTCTTCGTGTATGGAAGCATGATCCCGCTCCGCTGGTCAGGGCGGCTTTACGACGCGTATCCGTGAGGTGTGGCGCAAAGTCGCCCTGGTCTGCCGTGCGGTGCTCCTGCCGTGCGGCGTGGACCGGGGTCATCAGGTCTCACGGCCCCGGGGGCCCTCCGGTTCAGACGCCGGCGCGGTTCGGCCCACCCGTGCGCCCGCCCGCGCAATCGGGCCAGCGCGTCATCCGTCCCAGCGAATAAGCAGCTTTTCATTCGGCCTGTCGCCCTTGCCGTCCGGAACCGTGTGCGAGTTTGACCTCGCCGTGTCGGCACTTCGACGCAAACGAACCTGCAAGGAAGAGGGTGGGCGGATGATGGCCGCCACGAAGAGGATCGCCTTGGGCGTCATGGCCACGGCTGTGGCCGCCGTACTCGCGGGCTGTTCCGGCGCCGGGTCCGGAGGGCCCGCGACCGGGGGAGCGGGAGCCGGTGCGGAGAAGGGTGCGCATGGCGCCAAGGAGAACGCACCCGAGGCTCCCCCGAAGAACGCGGTCAAGCTCATCGGGGACGGATCCACCGCCTTCACCGGGGTTCAGCCGAAGATCCCGACCGCCGAACGTCTGGCGCCCGGTCAGAAGCCCCCGCAGTTCGTGGTGTTCTCCTGGGACGGGGCCGGGGAGGACAGCCAGAAGCTCTTCTCCCACTTCCGCGGCGTGGCCAAGAAGTACAACGCCACCATGACGTACTTCCTCAGCGGTGTGTATCTGCTGCCGGAGGAGAAGCGGGGCCTCTACAACCCGCCCCAGCACGCGCCGGGCCGTTCCGACATCGGCTTCAACGACACCGAGGGCATCCGCAACACCCTCGCCGAGGTCCGTGCCGCCTGGAAGGACGGCAACGAGATCGGCACCCACTTCAACGGACACTTCTGCGGCGCGGACGGCGGCGTCGGGACCTGGTCCGTCGAGGAGTGGAGGAGCGAGATCGAGCAGGCGAAAGCTTTCGTCAAGAGCTGGAAGAGCAACGCTCCGGAGCTGAAGGGCGAGGCCCCGCTCCCCTTCGACTACGACAAGGAACTGATCGGCGCCCGGACTCCCTGCCTCGAAGGGCAGAAGAACATGGTCGCCGCGGCCCGGGACATGGGCTTCCGGTACGACTCCAGCGGCGTCGGCAACCAGGTCTGGCCCAAGAAGAAGAACGGGGTCTGGGACATCCCGCTCCAGCTCGTCCCGATGCCCGGCCGCGCCTTCGAGACCCTCTCGATGGACTACAACTTCATGGTCAACCAGTCCGGTACGGCCACGCAGGGCGACCCCTCGAAGCACGAGTTCTGGGGAAACCAGATGAGGGACGGCCTCCTCCAGGCCTTCGACCGCTCGTACAACGGCAACCGGGCGCCGCTGATCATCGGCAACCACTTCGAGTCCTGGAACGGCGGCACCTACATGCGCGCCATCGAGGAGACCATCGCGAGGGTGTGCACCAAGGAGGGCGTGCGCTGCGTGTCCTTCCGGCAGCTCGCCGACTGGCTGGATGCCCAAGACCCGAACGTGCTGGCCAAGCTCACGACGCTCGGCGTCGGTCAGGCGCCGCAGGAGGGTTGGTCGTCCTACCTGGGAGCCCAGCCCGCTGCCGCATCGCCTGCGGACAAGACGGCGGGCAAGGCGGCGGGCAAGGGAGAGGGCAGGGAGTAGAGACGTAGCAGCCCGCCTGGCCCGCCGCCCGCCCGGCCCACCTGGCCCACCTGGTCCCCGCCCGGCCCCGGAGGGCGGCAGGGGCCGGGCAGGTGGCTCCGGCGCTGCGGGGGGCCGCTGCGGCGTGCGCGGGGCGGTGTGGCGGGTCAGGCGGGTGCGGCGACGCCCGCCCCGACGCGCCGCTCGTCGAGCACGAAGGCGGGGTCGACCTGGGCGGCCAGGTCGGCGCCCGTCTTCTCGTTGCCCCAACTCTCGGCGTTCTTCAGGTGGAAGTGCACCATCTGCCGCGTGTAGCGCTCCCAGTCGCGGAGCTCGTACGAATCCTCGGCGGCGTCCTGGAGGGTCTGCAAGGCCATCCGGTTGTCGGCCTCCAGCAGCTCGAACCGGGACGGCCGGCCCTTCTCCATCGCCCGTACCCAATCGGAGTGGCCGACCCCGACCAGCAGGTCGTCGCCGACCTCCGAGCGCAGGAAGTCCAGGTCGTCCGGGCCCTGCACCTTGTTGCCGACGACCTTCAGCGCGACGCCGAAGTCCCGGGCGTACTCCTTGTACTGGCGGTACACCGACACCCCCTTACGAGTCGGCTCCGCGACCAGGAACGTCATGTCGAAGCGGGTGAACATCCCCGAGGCGAACGAGTCCGAGCCTGCCGTCATGTCGACCACGACGTACTCGTCCGGGCCGTCGACCAGGTGATTGAGGCAGAGCTCCACGGCTCCGACTTTGGAGTGGTAGCAGGCGACTCCGAGATCGGACTCCGTGAAGGGGCCGGTCGCCATCAGCCGGATGTCGCCGTCGTCGAGCAGGACCGTCCGCGCACAGGCATCGAAGATCGGGTTGTCCTCGCGGACCCGCAGCAGCCGTGAGCCCTCGCCGGGGGGAGTCGTCTTGATCATCGTCGCGGCGGAGGCGATGCGCGGGTTGGTGCCACGCAGGTAGTCCTTGATGAGCGGCAGGTGCGCACCCATGGCGGGCAGCGCGGCTGCCTCCGCCTCGTCCAGGCCGAGTGCGGCCCCCAGGTGCTGGTTGATATCGGCGTCCACGGCGATGACGTGGGCTTCATTGGCGGCGAGGTGGCGGATGAAGAGCGAGGACAGCGTGGTCTTTCCGCTGCCGCCCTTCCCGACGAAAGCGATCTTCATGTTCACCTAGGGTAGCGGCATGATCTCTTTGTGTTGTCGATGTTCGTGAAGAAGGCCACTTGAGGGTGGTCCGGGTGGAGTGGGCGCGTAGCCTCGCTACTTATGAGTACGACTGCCTCAGACCCGCTCGCCGCGCTCGGCGCTCTGCCCGGGGTGCCCGACGCCGTGGACTCCGTACGCAAGGCCGTCGACCGTGTCTACGGTCACCGCGTCATGCGGCGCCGCAGCAACGAGGTCACGGCCGAAGCCGCGCTGCGGGGTTCCCGTGGATCGGCCGCGCTGGCCGGTGCCGACTGGAATCTTGAGGAGGTGCGGCGGCGTACCGACTTCAGCGGTGACGGCGAGGCGCGCACGGTCGGCGCCGCCCTGCGGCTCACCGCGGAAGCGGGTCAACTCCTTTCCATCTGGCGGCAGTCGCCGCTGCGGGTGCTGGCTCGGCTGCATCTGGTGGCGGCCGGCGGGGCGACCCCCGACGATGCGGTGGGCCGGCCCAGGCTGGGGGGTGAGTCCGTCGACGAACCGCTGGTCGAGGCGCCGCTCCCCGATGCCGACGAGGTTGCCGGACGGCTGGAAGGGCTCTCTCAGCTGATCATCGCGGGCGGTACGGCCCCCGCCCTGGTCACGGCCGCCGTGGTGCACGGTGAGCTGCTCGCGCTGCGCCCCTTCGGTTCCCATAATGGCCTGGTCGCTCGCACCGCCGAGCGCATTGTCCTGATCGGCAGCGGGCTGGACCCGAAGTCGATCTGCCCGGCCGAGGTGGGGCATGCGGAGCAGGGCCGGGCGGCCTACGTCGCGGCATTCGAGGGCTACAGGGCCGGGACCCCGGAGGGGATGGCCGCCTGGATCGCGCACTGCGGGCGGGCGGTCGAGCTGGGTGTGCGCGAGTCGACGGCGGTGTGCGAGGCCCTGCAGCGCGGCGCGGCGTAGGCGGCGTCCGGCCGGGCGGCAGGGGCCGGGCGGGTGACGGCGCCCCGGGCAAGGGTTGCGGCGGTACCGAGGTGCGGTACCGCCGCTGGCACGTCCGCCCAGTTACCAAGCGTCCTCGATGTATGCCCATCAGGTCGGGTGCTTTGCCCGTCACCTGGTGCGGCTGGCCCGTAATCGACGGGTCGACGTCGCGTGGGTGCTCGACTTCCGTGCTCGGTCCGTGGGGCCGTCTTGCGTCACAGGTCATCCTCGCGGATGTCCTTGGTCTCGCGGGCCGTTGAGTCCTTTCTACTCCAGTGTCAGGGGAAGGGAAACCCCTGGCCCCACTTCTTTACTTTTAGGTTCAATCAAGGGCGAATCGGGCGGGCCTTTTTCTGGCGAGGGGCCCGGCCCCCGGAGGAGCCTCGCCGGAGGGGCCTCGGCTCGGGGTTCACCCGGGCAGGGCTGCTCCGGCGGTGCGGCGGCGGTTGGCGTACCAGACCAGCCCCGCTGTGACCGTGGCCGCACCGACCGCGGCCGCTGCCACCAGGGCGGGGCGGGGCGGCAGTGAAAACGCGGGTAGGCGTTTCTTGAGCTGGACCGGGCGGTTGAAGACGAGAATCGGCCACTCGCGAAGGGTCGCTTCGCGGCGCAGTGCGCGGTCCGGGTTGACCGCGTGCGGGTGCCCGACCGATTCCAGCATCGGTACGTCGGTCGCCGAGTCGCTGTAGGCGTAGCAGCGCGAGAGGTCGTACCCCTCGGAGGCGGCGAGGGTCCTCACGGCCTCGGCCTTGGTCGGCCCGTAGGCGTAGTACTCGACCTCCCCCGTGAAACAGCCGTCGTCGCCGACGACCATGCGTGTGGCGACGACGCGGTCGGCGCCGAGCAGTTCCCCGATCGGCTCGACCACTTCCGCGCCCGAGGTCGAAACGATGACCACGTCGCGTCCTGCCATGTGGTGTTCTTCGATGAGGGTGGCGGCCTCGTCGTAGATGATCGGGTCGATCAGGTCGTGCAGGGTCTCGGCGACGATCTCCTTGACCTGCTGGACGTTCCATCCCTTGCAGAGGGCGGAGAGGTATTCACGCATCCGCTCCATCTGGTCGTGATCGGCGCCCCCGGCAAGGAACACGAACTGTGCGTACGCGGTGCGCAGTACGGCGCGGCGGTTGATCAGTCCGCCTTGGTAGAAGGACTTGCTGAAGGTCAGCGTCGAAGACTTCGCAATGACCGTCTTGTCCAGGTCAAAGAAGGCTGCTGTGCGCGGCGAGAAGCGGTTTTCCACAACGCTGAGCATAGGGGCCCACCATTCGGCGTAAAATCCGGCGCGTGGGTTTGCCTGAGAAGGCCCTCGGGTACACCATGGAAGTCACGGATCGTTCGCGACCGTGCTAACCCGGTCCGACTCCTCCCCCCCCGAGTCGGCCGTGGGGACGACCCCCGCTCTCCCCCCCGGCGGGGGTCGTCGCATGTCCGGACGCATTTTCACGGGCGAGATCCACTTCAGCCTCCCATTCGGCCGTCATCGGCCTGATCGTGCGAGCCGCCGATGCGCGCCTCGTCTCGTCACAGTGTGTAACGGATGGGCTGCTCTCCGGAAGTCGCTGGTATGGGTGACGGAGATATTCACAAGGTCGAAGTTGTCCACAGTTTTTCAGCAAGATCCACACGTTTTTCCGTTGTGCTGCACGTTGATTCCACCCGCGAAGTCCGCGGGTGCCGGAATCGCGCATCTCGGAAACGTTCCGAGATCGCCGCGAACCGCACTGAAGGGGCAGTGAGAAGGGGGCGGAGATCGTGGCTGGATCCCTGGCGGAAGAAGGGGCGGCGGTCGCCGAAGGGCGGCGTGGAGGCCCGCTGATCGTGACGGAAGACGTGGAGTTGCTCGACGACCTGCTGCGGCTGTGCGCGGCAGCGGGGGCCGAGCCGGAAGTCCACCACGGGCCGCCCGGGCGACGGGGCGGCTGGGAGCGGGCTCCGATGGTTCTGGTGGGGGATGACGCCGCCGTGCGATGCCGGGGCGCCGGCCGCAGGCGGGGCGTGATGCTGGTCGGGCGGGACCAGGACGACCCGGACGTGTGGCGGCGTGCGGTGGAGATCGGGGCCGAATACGTGCTGCGGCTGCCCGACTCCGAGGGCTGGCTCGTCGACCAGATCGCCAATGCGGCCGAAGGGGTGGGGAAGCCCGCGCTCACGGTCGGCGTGATGGGCGGGCGGGGTGGCTCCGGCGCGTCCACGCTGGCCTGCGCCCTCGCGGTGAGTGCGGCCCGATCGGGGCGGCGCACGATGCTGATCGACGCCGACCCCTTGGGCGGGGGAATCGACGTCCTGCTCGGCGGGGAGCGCGCCGAAGGTATGCGGTGGCCGGATTTCGCCCATTCGAAGGGGCGCCTCGGCGGGGGAGCCCTGGAGGACTCACTGCCCGCTCTCCACGGGCTGCGGGTGCTGAGCTGGGGCCGTGACGACGAGGTGGTGATCCCGCCGCAGGCCATGCGAGCGGTGCTGGCCGCCGCCCGTCGGCTCGGCGGCGTGGTGGTCGTGGATCTGCCGCGCCGGGTCGACGAGGGCGTCGCGGAAGCCCTGGCTCAGCTCGATCTCGGCCTGCTCGTGGTCCCGGGCGAACTGCGAGCCGTCGCAGCCGCCAAACGCGTGGCCTCCCTGGCCGGAATGGTGCTGGACGACCTGCGCGTCGTGCCCCGCGGACCGTATGCGGCAGGCCTGGACGAGCAGTGGGTGGCCCAGGCCATCGGGCTCCCGCTCATCGGCGAACTGCCCCTGGAGTCAGGGCTTCTGGCTTCCCAGGGCAGCGGCACCCCGCCCGGTGGCAACGCCCGCGGTCCACTGGCCCGCTTCTGCGCGGCCTTCTGGGAGCAGGCGGCGGCCGCAGGAGACACCGGCGCCGCGACGGGTCCGGCCGGGGGAGGCGCGCCATGACCGACGCGCTGCTCGACGCCGTACGGCAGCGGTTGGCGCGCAGCGGTACCGCTCCCACCCCGGCCGGAGTGGCGGCCGCTCTGCGGGCCCAGGGGCGGCTGCTGGGCGATGCCGAGGTGCTGGGGGCGGCGGCGGAGCTGCGGGGCGAACTCGTCGGCACGGGAGTGCTGGAACCCCTGCTCGCGGACCCGGCGGTGACCGATGTGCTGGTCTCCGCGCCGGACCGGGTGTGGGTGGACCGGGGCGGCGGGCTCCAGCTGACGGGTGTCACCTTCCCGGACGCGGCGGCGGTGCGGCGCTTGGCTCAGCGCCTCGCCGCGGTGGCAGGCCGGCGACTGGACGACGCGCGGCCGTGGGTGGACGCACGGTTGCCGGACGGCACCCGGATGCATGCAGTGCTGCCTCCGGTGTCGGTCGGCTCGACCTGCCTCTCCCTGCGGGTGGTGCGGCCGCGGGCCTTCTCGCTCGCGGAGTTGGTGGAGGCGGGCACGGTCCCGCCGGGCGGCGACCGGATTCTGCGGTGCTTGGTCGAAGCCCGGCTCTCGTATCTGATCAGCGGAGGCACGGGGGCGGGCAAGACAACTCTCCTCGCCAGTCTGCTGGGTGCGGTCGGGGCGGACGAGCGGATCGTGCTCGCCGAGGACTCCGCCGAACTGCGGCCGGACCACCCACATGTGGTCCGCCTGGAGTCCCGCCCCGCCAACCAGGAAGGGGCAGGAAAGGTGACACTGCGGGACCTGGTGCGGCAGGCGCTGCGCATGCGCCCCGACCGGCTGGTGGTCGGCGAGGTGCGGGGCGTCGAAGTTCTCGAACTCCTGGCGGCCCTGAACACCGGCCACGAAGGAGGATGCGGCACGGTCCACGCGAACGCGGCCGAGCATGTTCCGGCCCGACTGGAGGCGCTGGGGACCGCGGCCGGTCTCGACCGGGTCGCCCTCCACAGCCAGTTGGCGGCCGCGCTCTCGGTGGTCGTACACCTCGTGCGGGACCGCTCGGGGCAACGGCGGATCGCCGAGGTGCACGTTCTGGACCGGGATGAGGCGGGGCTGGTCGTCACGGTCCCCGCACTGGCCTGGGGCATCGACGGCTTCGTTCCGGAGCGGGGATGGGAGCGGCTGCGGTCGCTGGTCGGAGGTGTGCTGTGACAGGGGGAACGTCGGTCCAGGCGACCCACATCGCGGCCCTCTGCGCCGGTTCTGCGGTGTGGCTCACCATGATGCGGGACCCGGGGGCCCGGCGGGCGCGGGTGCTGTTCGTGGGCGTTCGGCCCGAGCCGCGTCGGTCGTGGAGCCGGTGGCCGGGGCTGCCCAAGGCTTGGGATCGGCTGCGGGAGTTGACCGGGCGGCGTCGGGAGTGGTGGTGCGTTCCGATCGCGGTGCTGCTCGCTGTGCTGGGCGGCTCGGTGCTGCCCTTGGCCGCTGGAGCCGTGGCGGTTCCGTTGGTACGGCGGTGGTTGCGCGGTCGGGCCGGACGGAGGGAGAGGGAGCGGAGGGCGGACGTGGTGGCGTCGTTGTGCGGAGCCGTGGTCGGGGAGCTTCGGGCTGGTCAGGAGCCGGGGCAGGCGTTGCTGGCCGCGTTGCGCGACTGCGAGGCGGCGGGCCGCGACGGGGTGGCGGACGGAGGTGCGTCGGTGAGTGCCCGCCCCGGTGCGTGGCTGGGGGATGCGGAGGCCGCGGTGCTGGCGGCGGCGCGGTTCGGGGGTGATGTGCCGAGGGCGCTGCGGCAGGCGGCGGAAGGGGCGGGGCTTGAAGGGCTGTCCGGGATGGCTGCGTGCTGGCGGGTGGCCGTCGACGGCGGGGCGGGGCTGGCGGCCGGGCTAGACCGTTTGGAGACGGCGTTGCGGGAGGACCGGCGTCGTCGGGAAGCCCTGCGGGCCCAGCTGGCGGGAGCCTGGTCGACCGTCGTGGTCCTGGCGCTGCTCCCGGTCGCGGGCCTGGGGCTGGGAGCAGCGCTCGGAGCCGAGCCCCTGCGCGTGCTGCTGCACTCCCCGGGCGGACTGGTCTGTCTGGCAGTGGGCGGCTTCCTGGAGGCGGCCGGACTGTTCTGGGCCTGCCGGATCGTACGCGGAGGGGAGGCGACGTGAGTGTGATGGGCGGCGAAGTTCTCCACAGCCTGGGGATGGCGGCGGCAGCGTTCGGTGCGGCAGCGCTATCGGGGCTTGTGTGGGCCGTCGGGCGCCGGGAGCGAGCTGTTCGCGGGCGGGGCGCGTTGCTGCTGGGGACGGCCCCGGGCGCACGAGCCGGGTGGTGGGGCCGGGTGACCGCATCGATCAGGACGAGCGGCGGGGACGGTCCCGCTGGGGGTGCTGGGGGCGTCGGGGTCGGCGGCGGTGCAGGGCGGTGGGCGGCGCCTGCCGGGGTCTGGCTGACCGGATGGATTCTGGTGGGTGGTGCGAGGGGATGGGCTGTCGGTTTGGCTGCGGCGTACGGGATGTGGCGTTGGCAGCGGAACCGGACCCGGCAACGTTCGGGCCGGGCTCACCAGGAGCAAGCCGTGATCGCCGGGCAGCTTCCGCTCGCCGCGGATCTGCTGGCGGCCTGTATCGCTGTCGGGGCAGGCCCCCGGGAGGCGGCGGAGGCGGTTGGCGAATCCATCGGCGGCCCGATCGGCGACCGGCTCGCCCGTACCGCCGCCGAGATCCGCCTCGGCGGCGAACCGGCCGAGGCGTGGAGCCGCCTCGGGGAGATACCGGGTGCGGGTTCGCTGGCCCGCTGTCTGCACCGGGCCGGATCGACAGGTGCACCGGCCGCTGAGCCGGTTGCCGCACTCGCCAGGGCGATGCGGGCCGAGCGGGCCGATGCGGCCGTGGCCCGGGCGCAACGGGCCGGGGTGCTGATCACCGCACCGGTCGGGCTCTGCTTCCTCCCGGCCTTCCTGGCGGTCGGGGTGGCGCCGGTGATCATCGGGCTGGCAGGTGGACTGCTCGGGGCCGGTTAGGGAGATCCGGCTCGGTCGCTCCGCGGTCCTTCGGGGCCGGTGGGGTCCACAGGGCCAGCAGGGCCCACGGGCCTGCAGTGCCTGCGGGGCCGGTGGGCCGGCGGTCCGGGAGGTTGCGGGAGGTCGGTGGGCCAGCGCGTGGCTCGGGCCGCGACTCGGTTGCCACCAGCGAAGCCTCGGCTTGTCAGCTCAGCCGTCACTCATGGGTGTTCCGTTCGGGCGCCCACTCGATATCGATGCTCATCGGGGGATGAAATGGAAACGAAGTTCTGGGACCGGGCCGCCGGCGCACTGTGCCGAACGCGGCCGTCGATGTGGCTGTCGGACCGGCAGACCAAGATGATGTGGCTGTCGGACCGGCAGACCAAGTGGACCGCACAGTGGTCGGGGAGGCTCGGCCGGTCGGATCGCGGGATGACCACATCCGAATACGCGGTGGGGACCATCGCGGCATGCGCCTTCGCCGCGGTGCTCTACAAAGTGGTCAACAGCGGGCCGGTGCTGTCGGCCATGCAGTCCCTGGTCGAGGACGCGCTCGATGCGAAGTTCTGAGGGCGGGGCCGGATGCGGGCGGGGGGCCGCCGCCCGCGAACGGCACCGGTGCGAGCGGCGAAAGGTTGCCGGGCGGCGGAGCCCGGAACGGATGTGCGACAGGAGCGTGGTTCGGAGCCTGATCTGCTCCAGGCGCCGGGATCGTGGGGCGGTGACCGCCGAGGCGGCCGTGGTGATCCCGG
Organism: Streptomyces durocortorensis; assembly: GCF_031760065.1. Taxonomy (NCBI): domain Bacteria; kingdom Bacillati; phylum Actinomycetota; class Actinomycetes; order Kitasatosporales; family Streptomycetaceae; genus Streptomyces; species Streptomyces sp. C11-1. The sequence continues at coordinate 3,195,700 of NZ_CP134500.1, read as the reverse complement.
TGCTGGTGGCCTTCGCCATGGCGCTGCTCTGGGCGCTGGTGGCGGCCTCGGACCAGATCCGGTGCGTGGACGCGGCGCGGGCGGGGGCGCGGGCCGCGGCACGTTCGGAGCCGGAGGCGGCGGTGCTGGCAGCCGCGCGGGACGCTGCGCCCGGCGGAGCCCGCGTCGAGGTGGCGAGGGCGGGGGACCTGTGGCGCGTCCGGGTGGAGGCGCCGACCCCGGGCCCGGGCGCGTTGGCTCTCACGCTGCGTGCCGAGGCGGCAGCCCTGGCCGAGGACACGGTGGGGAGCGCTGGGCCATGAAGACGGCGTACGTCAAGGTCCGGGGGCGGAGTCTGCGCCGCCGGAGCAAGGCCCGGGGCCGGGGCCGGGGCACTGGCCGGATCCTGGCCCAGGATCGTGACCGCGACGACGCCCGGGGCCGCGGCTGGGGTCTGGGCCGGGCCCGCGACCGGTGCCGACGCCGGGACCCGCTCCCGTGCCGGCACCCGTGCGGGTTCAGGCTTCGGAGTCGGGACCCGCTTCGGCTCCACGCTCCGCTTCGGGGGGCCTGGTTCCCGCCCCTGGTCCGGCCTTGGACGATGCCCCGGGGCGGGTGGCCGGGTGGGGTGCGGTCGCAGAGGATGGATCGAGGGATGGCGACGGTGTGGGTGGCTGTGACCACGGCGACCCTGTGCACGGTGTTCGCACTCGTTCTCGCCCTGGGGCAGGCCGTGGCCGCACGTCACCAGGCGGGCGGTGCAGCGGATTTGGCGGCCCTCGCCGCTGCGGACCGGGCGCTGGAGGGGGCAGAGGTCGCCTGCGGGGCGGCCCGGAGGGTGGCCCTGGCGCAGAACGCCGTGCTCGTCCGCTGCGCGGTGCACGGGGAGACCGCCGATGTGGTCGCCCGGTCGAGCTTCGGGCCCTACAGGCCCGCTGTCCGGGCCCGGGCCGGCCCTCCGGTTGCTCTCGACGCGGTGGTGGTCGGCAGGTTCGGCCGGGTCGATTCGGCCGCGAGCCTTTTCAAGGCGTCAGCTGGTGGGACGGCTCGGCTGCTCCGCCGTGAGCGCTGGTGCGACCACGACCTCCAGGTTCCCCGAGCGCCAGCCCGACAGCCCCCACGCCGCGGGGAGCTGGAGGCTGAAGAGAGCGAAGATGCCGGTCACGAACGCGCTGTCGACCGGTGCTTCGTCCCCGGTGGCCCAGGCGGTGATTCCTCCACACAGCAACAGGACAGCTGTGTAGAGGAGTCCGTCGGTCACGATCACACGCCAGCGCGGAAGGGGCTGCAGGAAGCGGCGGGCGGCGGTCAGAGCCATGACGGCGGCGACCGGGAAGACCAGCTCCCAGGGGTCCGCCGCTCTACCGGCGCTCCAGTCGTCGTGCCCGTCGGAGAGGACCAGCAGTGCGAGTTCGACGCCCAGGCCGACCAGCCAGGACACGACGGTTACGGTCAGCGCGTAAGAGAGAGCGCCGCGCCATGTGACAGTCATGTCTACCCCTTTCGAACAGGATGCCGGGTGGCGTCCTGTCCCGCTTCATCGTCCCACCGGGGCCTTCCGCTGCGGTTGTGGGGTGGGTGGGTGGGGTCAGTAACCACCGCTGTTTCCGATGGTGCCGCGCTCGCACATCGGCTGGGACAGGCACAGGAGGCTGCCACTCTTCGACCGGTGCACGACCTTGGTGGAGTGCTTCTTCCCTCGGTGGCCGAACAGGTACAGCTCGTGATCCGGCGCCTTGCGGTACTTGCCGGTGGCGTAGAAGTCGCCGTTGCGGGCCAGGCGCATGTCGAAGGTGGCCCCGACCCCGGCTCGGCGGAGCCCGGACGAGGGGCAGAACGGGTCGGTGGCCTCGATCGTGCCGCGTACGGCACGGGTCTTTCCGTTGTGCTTCGTCATCGCACGGAAGTCGATCTTCTTCGTGCTGGCCTTGCGCTTGGCGACGAACTTCCCGGACTTGGCCTTGTAGACCTTGGTCCATCCCGTCTTGGGGAACAGGTCGTACGAGGACTTGTTCCAGTGGATGACACCCCGGACCCCGGCCCGGAAGCGGGGCCCGGTGATCTTCTTGGAGTATCCGCGGTTGTCTCCGGCGTACTTGTAACCGGAGGTGTACTTGCAGCCGGAGACCGAGCCGAGCTTCTTCGGCACGGTGGCCCACTTCGGGCGGATGAAAGACCGCCAGACCACGGTGGTCTTGGTGTACTTCTTCGCCTTGGCCTCGATCTGCCGCGCGGTGGCGGCGAGCGTGGCGGGGTCGTCGTCGGTGGGCACGGTGGCGGTCAGCCCCCAGGTGTGGCCGACGCCTCCCTTGGTCTCCCCGACGACGGTGTACGAGACCTCGGAGCCCGGGGTGACGGCGGTGTCACGGAGGCTGTGACCGGTCGCCTCACCGATCTCGATGCCGTCGCGGTACACCGTGTAACGGGTGGCGCCGAGATCCGGCCAGGACAGGTCGACGAACGTGGACGAGGCGGCCCAGGCAGCGCGTTCCGCCTTGTTGGGAGAGGAGGCGAGGGTGTTGTCGGCGACCGCACGCTGGCTGCCGAGGGCGAGAACCTGGGTATCGGTAGCGGTACCGACGTAGTTCTTGACGGTCTGGATGCTGCTGCTTTGTGCGCTCCGAAGGACCCTTGTGGCACCGAACTTTCCGCTGTCGGCGTCGAGGACGAAGGCGGCTTCGGTGGAAGAGGCGGCAGTCCTCGGCTGGACCGGGGCGGGTGCTGCGGCGGTGAGGCTGCCGATGAGGAGGGACGCTCCGGTGGCCGTGAGGATGCCGGTGCGGAGCCGTGCCTGTATGGGCATAGGAGGGTGATCTTCCTCTCGTGTCAGGTGGATACCGTGCGCCTGGCCGCTTCGGCCGCCATACGGGGAAGGCGAGTTGCACACGTGGAAGCGATCCCCGGGGTAAGTGGCCGGCCCGCCCTGGCTCCCGCGGGTCTGGCGGCGCGTGATCCTCAACGAGGTTATGGGGATGGATGGTTGGGCGACATTGTCCCTTCAGGCATGGCCCGAAAGGGACCCTCCCGAAAGGTCAATGCGGCGTACATGAACCGGACTTATGGACTTTGTGTCGACCGTGTCCGCGTCAGAGCGGGCGGTACGCTGATAGCTGGTCTCTGTTGCCACCAGGCCACGGGGGTCTGCTGGAAGGGGCGGGGATCAGGAAGGACCGGAATGACCACACGGTCCGAGGCGGGAGACGCGACCTGTCCATACCTGCGCACGGGGCGCGATCCCAGGAGCGCTGCATGGCGGTTGGAGAGCCTTACCGGCCGGGAGAAGGAAGTCCTTCTGCTGCTCGGTATGGGCCTGGGCAACAGACAGTTGGCTCAGGAGCTGGGTATCGCGGAGCGAACGGTGAAGGCGCACATAGCGAGCATCGTGGGCAAGATCGGGCAGGAGACGCGGACGCAGGCCGCAATCGTGTCGGCTCTGGCGCATGACGTGCTGTGTTCCGATCCGTCGTGCACGCGGCACCCGGCGAAGGTTTCCGGCCGCCATCGGGGGCATGCCGCCGCGTGATGAGGGTCTTGCGCCCGCGCCGTGCCAGGTGCGGGCGCAAGGCTGATCAGTCCGGCTGAACGCACTGCGCGGTCTGCTCGATCGGCGAGATCAGGGCCGAGAGCTCGACGAGCACCTCGTCGGGCGCCTTGAGGGACTGGGTGACGGTGACCTCGGTGGCCGGGGTGCGGCCGTAGGTGGTGATCACCTTGCTGGTGTCGGTTGACCTCGCGCTGTCGATGACCCAGTCGACGCCGTCGGCTGCGAAGCAGGGGTCTGTGGTGGGGCCGAGTTCGGGTACGCCGCAGCGAAGAACGATGTCGCTGTCTCCCCAGACGGCGACTCCGGGCAACTCGGTGTCGTGGTGTGCGTGCCCTGCCAGCTTGCCTGGAGCGCTTTCCGTGATGCGCTCGCACTGGGGGTTGCCGGCCTCGGCGCCCGGCCGGATGTCGTAGTGGGGCTCCTTGGTCACGACGAACGCCAGCGCGGCGGCGACGGCCACGACTGCAGCCGCCAGAGGGAGGGTTGTGCGTTTGCTGGGCATGCTCAACGGTTCGTCTTCCCGGCGAGAGGGAGATGGTCGGGCGACACGTTATGGCATGGGGTGGAGCGGAGGGAATGAGGGGCGCGCGTATTGCCCATTGGGGCAATGCCCCTTTGGACACCTCCCCAAGAGACGTGGTGGACAGAGGGGTTCACTTCTAGGTTCGGGCGCTCAGCCTTTTGTTTCCTCGTGGAGGGGGACCTCGATGTACAAAGCAACCGGTTCGCTCGTACTGGCCGCAGTCGCCGCAGGGTCGTTGCCGCTGCTTTCGACACCCGCCCAGGCGGCTCCGCAGGCGAAGAACCCGTACGCGCACACCCGGCTGGAGCGAGTGTGGGCGTCGGGCAACTGCCTGTCGATGGGCGGCAGCAAGAAGAACAACGCGCGACTGGTCCTGGCCAAGTGCGCCAAGGCCTACAAGACGCAGAGGTGGACAATGAAGCGAGTTTCCAAGAACAAGTCGGTGTTCACCATCAAGAACGACAAGTCCGGGAAGTGCCTGGTCGTCGGCGCCAAGAGCCGTCTGGTGCAGAGCACCTGCAACTCGGCGAAGAAGAGCCACCAGTGGGCGCTCAGCGGCTCGAAGATCTACAGCAAGTCGAAGGGCAAGGTCATCGCCTCGAAGTCCACGAAGGCGGGATCACACCCGTATCTGGAGAAGAGCAGCGGATCGAACAAGGCCCGCGGGCGCCAGGAATGGGGCCTGTCCTGACGGAAATGCCCGGACGCCCCTTTCCGTCCGGGGCTCGGACTTCTCCCAGGTCCGGACCGGCGTATTCAGCCCCTCCCGTGTGCAGGCCATGCGGGAGGCGGTGGCATCATCGACGAGTGTGAAGACGCTAAGAGCCTCAATTGCGGCGGCCCTTCTGCTCGCTGCGCTGGCGGGGTGCTCGACACCTCCGCCGCCCGCGGACGACGTCCGCAGGCCCGGGCCGCTCAAGTCCTATGCCCCCGCAGATCGGGTCGCGATGCCCGAGCTTTCCGGGGAGCGTGTGGGTGGCGACGGGCAGGTCAGCCTGAAGGGACTGCGGGGCAAGGTCGTCGTAGTCAACGCGTGGGCGTCGTGGTGCGGCCCGTGTCGTGCGGAAGCTCCGGAACTCTCCCGGGTGCAGGAGGAGTTGCAGGGCAAGGGGCTGCGGGTGGTGGGGGTCAACGCGGATGTTTCGGTCGAGGCGGCGCGCTCCTTCGAGAGGGACGCGGGGCTCGTCTATCCGAGCCTGCACGACCCGCAGGGGCGGCAGCTTCTCCGGCTGCCGAAGGGCGTCGTCAACACCACCGGCTATCCGTTCACGATCATCGTCGACCCGGAGGGGCGGATCGCGGCGGCACGGATCGGGGCGATCGGTGAAGCGGAGCTGAAGCGGCTCGTCAGGCCGCTGCTCCCGTCCTGACGTGCTCTGCCCCCTCAGGCTGCTGCTCCCGGCCTGACCTGCTCTGCCCCCTCAGGCTGCTGCTCCCGTCCTGACCTGCCCCCTCAGGCCGCTGCTCCCGGCCTGACTCGTCAGACCTCGCTGCCAATCCTGCCCGTCAGACCTGTCCGCCAGTCTTCCCTCAGACCCTCTGCCAGACCTCTGCCAGACCTCTGTCAGGCCTGCCCGTCAGTCCGTCCGGCCGACGGCTCCGGTGGTGCTGCTCGGAGGAGTTCGGTGAGGAGGCGTACGGCGCCGCGTTTGTGCAGGGGGTCGTTGCCGTTGCCGCACTTGGGGGACTGGATGCAGGAGGGGCAGCCCGCCTCGCACTCGCAGGAGGCGATGGCTTCACGGGTCGCCGTCAGCCATGTACGGGCGGTGTGGAAGGCGCGCTCGGCGAACCCGGCGCCGCCCGGGTGGCCGTCGTACACGAAGACCGTCGGCAGCAGGGTGTCCGGGTGGAGCGGTACCGATACGCCGCCGATGTCCCACCGGTCGCAGGTGGCGAAGAGGGGCAGAAGGCCGATCGAGGCGTGTTCGGCGGCGTGGAGGGCGCCGCCGAGGATCTCCGGGTTGATCCGGGCGGCGTCGAGCTGGTCCTCGGTGACGGTCCACCAGACGGCTCGGGTGCGCAGGGTCCGGGGCGGCAGGTCGAGCTTGGTCTCGCCCAGGACCTCGCCGGTGATGAGTTTGCGACGGAGGAAGGAGACGACCTGGTTGGTGACCTCGACGGAGCCGTAACAGAGCCGCCCCTGACCCCAGGGGACTTCGGTGTCGGTCTCCAGGACGCTGATGGCCGTGGTGTCGCGGGCGACGGTGGAGTACGGCGGGTCGGCCTGCTCCACCAGGGCGACGGAGTCCTCCAGGTCCAGTTTCCGGACCAGGTGGGTGCGGCCCTGGTGGAGATGGACGGCGCCCTCGTGGACGGCGGTGTGGGCGGCGGCCGCGTCGACGGTGCCCAGCAGGCGTCCGGTGCCCTCCTCGACGATCTGCACGGGGCGGCCGCCCCCGCCCCGGATGTCGGCGAGGTCGACGGCTCGTTTGCGGCGGGTCCAGTGCCAGCCCGATGCCCGCCTGCGCAGCAGCTTCGCCGCCTCCAGCTGCGGGAGCAGTTCGGGCACGGCGGGACCGAAGAGCGCGATGTCGGGTTCGGTGAGAGGCAGTTCGGCGGCCGCCGCACACAGATGGGGGGCGAGGACGTAGGGGTTGTCCGGGTCCAGCACGGTCGACTCCACGGGCTGTTGGAACAGCGCCTCGGGGTGGTGCACCAGGTAGGTGTCCAGCGGATCGTCCCGGGCCACCAGGACGGCGAGGGCGCCCTGGCCCGAGCGGCCGGCGCGGCCCGCCTGCTGCCAGAGGGAGGCCCGGGTGCCCGGGTAGCCGGAGATGACGACCGCGTCGAGGCCGGAGACGTCGATGCCGAGCTCCAGGGCGGTGGTGGCGGCCAGTCCGAGCAGCTCGCCGGAGTGCAGCGCCCTCTCCAGGGCGCGCCGCTCCTCGGGGAGGTAACCGCCCCGGTAGGCGGCGATCCGTTTCGGCAGCGAGCGGTCCACCTCCGCGAGGCGCTCCTTGGCGATCACCGAGATCAGTTCGGCGCCGCGCCGGGAGCGTACGAAGGCGACCGAGCGGACGCCCTGGACGGTCAGGTCGGTGAGCAGGTCGGCGGTCTCGGCCGTCGCCGTACGGCGTACGGGGGCGCCCTTCTCGCCGTGCAGGTCGGTCAGCGGGGGCTCCCAGAGGGCGAAGACCAGCTCGCCGCGCGGGGAGGCGTCGTCGGACACCTCACGGACCGGCAGGCCCGTGAGGCGCCCTGCGGCCACCGCGGGGTCCGCCGCGGTGGCCGAGGCGAGGAGGAAGACCGGATCTGCCCCGTAGCGGGCACACAGGCGGCGCAGACGGCGCAGGACCTGGGCGACGTGCGAGCCGAAGACGCCCCGGTAGGTGTGGCACTCGTCGATCACGACGTACCGCAGGGCGCGCAGGAAAGAGGACCAGCGGGGGTGGGAGGGCAGTATTCCGCGGTGCAGCATGTCGGGGTTGGTCAGGACGTAGTTCGCGTACTGGCGCACCCACTCGCGTTCCTCGACCGGGGTGTCGCCGTCGTAGACCGCGGGCCGGACGGCATTGCCGAGCGGAGCCGCCAGGGCCTTCACCGAGCGCCGCTGATCCGCTGCCAGGGCCTTGGTGGGGGCGAGGTACAGGGCGGTGGCGCCGCGGCCGTTCGGGGCCTCGGAGCCGTCCAGGAGGGTACTGAGGACCGGTGCGAGGTACGCGAGGGACTTCCCGGAGGCCGTGCCGGTGGCGATCACGACGGACTCGCCGTCCAGCGCGTGCTCGGCGGCGGTCGCCTGATGCGCCCACGGATGGTCGATTCCGGCTTTTTCGATCGCCGAGATCACTTCTGGCCGGATGCGATCCGGCCAGATGGCATGGGTTCCCGATCGTGGGGGCAGGTGCTCCGTATGAGTGATGCGCGCGGCCCGGCCCGCCCCTGTGGCGAGCCGGTCGAGGATCATGGCGGGAGAGGGGCGCGAGTCCCCACTCTCGGGTGGTCGTCCGGGACGGTGATTCTTGGCCATCGGCACCGAGTGTGTCACTGGCGTGACGGACAATGGTCCCAAGGCGTCGTGCATGGCTGCTGGTAAGTGATTGAATGCCATCGCGGCTGGCGATCCGTCCCCTGGCCTCCGTCGGGGAGACTGAGGGGCGACCGCTCGATAGCAAGGTGCTGGAGGATCCGTGGACCTGTCCCTGTCGACTCGCAATGTGTCCGGCCCTGGTGGCGACCGTACGGTCGTCGAGGTCGGTGGCGAGATTGATGTGTATACCGCGCCCAAGCTGCGCGAGCAGTTGGTCGAGTTGGTGAATGACGGCAGCTACCACCTGGTTGTCGACATGGAAGGTGTCGACTTCCTCGACTCCACCGGCCTCGGCGTGCTCGTGGGTGGCTTGAAGCGTGTCCGGGCCCATGAGGGCTCGTTGCGCCTGGTCTGCAACCAGGAGCGCATTCTCAAGATCTTCCGGATCACAGGTCTGACCAAGGTGTTCCCGATTCACACCACGGTCGACGAGGCTGTCGCCGCCACCGACTGAGGTCGGAGTGGACCGGCCCCCGGGCCGGTCGGCAGGTAGCGAACAGGCCGGCAGCGGCAGCGCATGGGCCGCGACGGGCGGGCGGTCGACCTTCGGGTCGGCTGTCGGCCTTGTCGGCTTCCGGAAGAGGAGAGCAGGGGTGCCGGGCCACAAGCCCGGGGCCCCTGAGGCGTACGCCCGAACGTTCGAGGGGGATGGCATGGCCACCGTTGAACTCCGCTTCAGCGCCCAGCCTGAACATGTCAGGACGGCCCGCCTGGTGGCGGCCGCCGTGGCGCGCCGGGCCGGCGTCGACGAGGCGGTGCTCGACGAGGTCAGGCTCGCCGTCGGCGAGGCGTGCAGCCGTGCCGTGGGGCTGCACCGTAGCCACGGCATCACCGAGCCGGTCAGCGTCGCGCTGACCGAGGACGAGAAGGCGTTCTCCATCGAGGTCGGGGACAGCGTTCCCGGCCCCGGCAGCGATTCCGCAACGTCCAAAGCGCGCAACGGCGCCGGTGGGTCCGGGGCGGGGCTGGACGAGCCCGATCCCGAGACCGACGGTGAGGGCGAGGACGAGATGGGCCTCGCGGTCATCAGCGGCCTCGTCGACGATGTGGAGGTCCGCTCCGGTGCGGCCGGCGGGGTGATCCGCATGAGCTGGCCGACGGCCGATGCGGTGGCGCGTCCCTGAGGGCCCCGACGCCCTTTGCCCGGCGGAGACCCGCAGGCGATGTTCATTTTTCCGAGGCCCTGCTGAGCAGGGCCTTTTTTCTTGGGTCTCTTCGTGTAATGCGCTTGCTCCATTACTGCATTCGAGCAGGATCCCTCCGTTGATCTTTCGGCGTTGGGGGGGGAGAGCGATCAATTCTCTTCCCGCCCACTGTTTTGATCAGGTTCCGCTCCCTACAATCCGTCCACGTCTTGAGCGCTGAGCGTCAAGGAGGACGTATGGCGGAGTTCCTCACCACCCCAATGGCAGCACTGACGCAAGAATCCGCATTTTCCGACCGACCCGTCTCCCTCGCGGCGGCGGTACTCACCGGCGACAACCGGCTGATCATCATCGTGGTGGCGGCCGTCGCCGTCGCCGCGCTGGTCGTCGCCCAACTGCTCGTACGCCAGGTCCTGGCCGCCGGTGAGGGCACCGAACGCATGAAGGAGATCGCCGCGGCGGTCCAGGAGGGCGCCAACGCCTATCTGGCCCGGCAGCTGCGCACGGTCGGCGTTTTCTCCGTCGTCGTGTTCTTCCTGTTGTTCCTGCTGCCGGCCGACAACTGGTCGCAGCGCGCGGGGCGTTCGCTGTTCTTCCTGGTGGGCGCGCTTTTCTCGGCGGCGACCGGATACATCGGCATGCGGCTCGCCGTACGGAGCAATGTGCGAGTGGCCGCGGCCGCGCGGGAAGCGACTCCCGCGGAAGGCGAACCGGAAAAGGATCTCACCGCCGTCTCGCACAAAGCGATGAAGATCGCTTTCCGTACCGGTGGCGTGGTCGGAATGATCACGGTGGGGCTCGGCCTGCTCGGGGCCTCCTGCGTGGTGCTCGTCTACGCTGCCGACGCGCCCAAGGTGCTGGAGGGCTTCGGCCTCGGCGCGGCGCTGATCGCCATGTTCATGAGGGTCGGTGGCGGGATCTTCACGAAGGCCGCCGACGTGGGCGCCGACCTCGTCGGCAAGGTCGAGCAGGGCATCCCGGAGGACGACCCGCGCAACGCCGCGACCATCGCCGACAACGTGGGCGACAACGTCGGTGACTGCGCGGGCATGGCCGCCGACCTCTTCGAGTCCTACGCCGTCACGCTCGTCGCCGCGCTCATCCTCGGGACCGCCGCGTTCGGCGACTCCGGACTCGCCTTCCCTCTGATGGTTCCGGCGATCGGTGTCGTCACCGCGATGATCGGGATCTTCGCGGTCGCCCCGCGCCGCACCGACCGCAGCGGGATGACCGCGATCAACCGCGGCTTCTTCATCTCCGCGGTGATCTCGCTCGCCCTGGTGGCCGTCGCCGCCTTCGCCTATCTGCCGTCCTCGTACGCCGAACTGGACGGGGTCACCGACGAGGCGATCACCGGGCACGGTGGCGACCCGAGGATCTTCGCCCTGGTCGCGGTCGCCATCGGCATCGTGCTGGCCGCGCTCATCCAGCAGCTCACCGGCTACTTCACCGAGACCAACCGCCGCCCCGTCCAGGACATCGGGAAGTCCTCGCTGACCGGACCGGCCACCGTGGTGCTCGCGGGCATCTCCATCGGCCTGGAGTCGGCCGTCTACACCGCGCTCCTGATCAGCCTCGGCGTCTACGGGGCGTTCCTGCTGGGCGGTACGTCGATCATGCTGGCGCTCTTCGCGGTGGCCCTCGCCGGGACCGGGCTCCTCACCACCGTCGGGGTCATCGTCGCCATGGACACCTTCGGTCCGGTCTCCGACAACGCCCAGGGCATCGCCGAGATGTCCGGGGACGTCACCGGGGCCGGGGCGCAGGTGCTCACCGACCTGGACGCGGTGGGCAACACGACCAAGGCCATCACCAAGGGCATCGCCATCGCCACCGCCGTCCTCGCCGCGGCCGCGCTCTTCGGCTCCTACCGCGATGCCATCGCCACGGCCGTCGCGGAGGTCGGGGCCGGAGCGGGCGAGCTGGGGCTGAGCCTGGACATCTCGCAGCCCAACAACCTCGTCGGCCTGGTCCTGGGCGCCGCGGTCGTCTTCCTGTTCTCCGGGCTCGCCATCAACGCCGTCTCCCGGTCCGCCGGGTCCGTGGTCTACGAGGTCCGGCGGCAGTTCCGCGAGCACCCCGGGATCATGGACTACTCGGAGAAGCCGGAGTACGGGCGCGTCGTCGACATCTGCACCCGGGACGCCCTGCGCGAGCTGGCCACGCCCGGACTGCTCGCGGTGCTGGCGCCGATCGCGGTCGGGTTCAGCCTCGGCGTCGGCGCGCTCGGCTCGTACCTCGCGGGCGCCATCGGCACAGGGACGCTGATGGCGGTGTTCCTCGCCAACTCCGGCGGCGCCTGGGACAACGCCAAGAAGCTCGTCGAGGACGGTCACCACGGCGGCAAGGGCAGTGAGGCCCACGCCGCGACCGTCATCGGCGACACGGTCGGCGACCCGTTCAAGGACACGGCGGGCCCGGCGATCAACCCGCTCCTCAAGGTGATGAACCTGGTCGCCCTGCTCATCGCTCCGGCGATCGTGCAGTTCAGCTACGGAGTGGACGCGAGTCCCTGGGTGCGGGCGCTGGTGGCCGTCGTCGCCATCGTGATCATCGTCGGGGCGGTCTACGTCTCCAAGCGGCGAGGCATCGCAGTGGGTGACGGCGAGGCTCCGGGCGATGGCGGCCCCTCGGTCCCGGCCCCGGACCCCGCGGCGGCCCCGTGAGCCGCACGGACGGGCGCGTCGGCCCCACGTCCGGGTGACGTGGGGCGGCGTGTGGCCGGGGCGGGGGCGGGCGGCGCATGCGGATGCGCCGCCCGCCCCTCCGCGCGTGAATCCCTGCCCGGTGCCGTACGTTCCCGATCGTGTGTCCGAATCTCGGGCCGAGTGGCGTCTCCCTCATTCTCCTTGGTGCAAATGGCTTCAAAAGCGTGCACATCGGATGCCCGTCACCCGGTTGTCGTCCCCTCGGCGTGTAAGTTCCGGGGCCGAGAGCCTTGGAAGGGACCAATCCGGTGAACAAGAAGCTTGCAGCCGCACTGTCCGGCGGTGCGGTACTCGTACTGACGCTGTCGGGTTGCAGCGACGACAGCGACAACAAGGTGAACGACTGGGCCAAGAAGGTCTGCGACGAGGTCCAGCCCCAGCTGCAGAAGATCGCCAACGCCAACGCCTCCATCCAGCAGCAGACCGCGGACAACAGCAAGCCCGCCGATGTCCAGAAGACCGACTCGGCCGCCTTCCAGCAGATCTCCCAGGCGTACAAGTCGCTGGGCGCGGCCGTGGACTCGGCGGGTCCGCCGCCGGTCGACGACGGCGAGACCACGCAGAAGGAGGCCGTCAAGGAGCTCAATGACTCCTCCAAGGCGTACGCCGGCCTCAAGACCCAGGTCGACGCCCTCGACACCAAGGACCAGGCGAAGTTCGCCGATGGCCTGAAGGGCATCGCCGACGAGCTGAACAAGATCAGCACCAGCGGTGACCAGGCGCTGAAGAAGCTTCAGTCCGGTGAGGTCGGGGTCGCCATGTCGAAGCAGAAGGGCTGCCAGAAGCCCACGGCCTCGACCGGAGCCTCGGGCTCCGGGGCGCCCGACGCCGGCGCGGACGCGTCCCCGGAGGCCTCGGCGTCCGCGGACAAGAAGTCGTAGCCAGCGTTCCGCGGCGGCCCGGACACTCGATGAGCGTCCGGGCCGCTGCCGTTGTCAGTGGGACCGGACACAATGGGTGGCGTGAGTAAGACCAGCCTTCCCGCAGCCGACCATGCCGCCGTCCTCCGCGAGGCCCTGCTCGCCGCGGACTTCACCGCCGACGGGCTTCTCGACCGGCTCGGCGCGCCCGCCTATGCCGCCCTCGCCCGCAGCGAGACGGTCCCCGCCCTGCGGGCCACCCGGGGCGGCACGCCGCTCGACACGCTGGTGCGGCTGTTCCTTCTCCAGCGCCCTGTCGCCCAGGAGCAGGCCCGTGCCGCCCTGCCGCTGGAGGAGTGCGTCGCGGACGGCTGGGTGACCCGTGAGGGCGGTGCGGGCGGTGAGGTCCGCGCGAGCGTCGACGTACGGCCGTACGGGGGGCCGGACGGCGAGGACTGGTTCATCGTGTCCGACCTCGGATGCGCGGTCGGCGGTGCGGGGGGGATCGGCTCGCGCGAGGAGGGCGTCGTCCTCGGCGTCGGCGGGGCCTCCACCACCCTCGCCGGGATCACCGTGCGTACGCCGGTGGCCTCCGCCCTCGACCTCGGTACGGGCTCCGGCATCCAGGCGCTGCACGCCGCCCAGCACGCGACCCGGGTCACCGCCACGGACCTCAACCCGCGCGCCCTGGAGTTCACCCGGCTCACCCTGGCCCTGTCCGGCGCCGCCCCCGCCGACCTGCGCGAGGGCTCCCTCTTCGAGCCGGTCGGCTCCGACACGTTCGACCTGATCGTCTCCAACCCGCCCTTCGTCATCTCGCCCCGCGCCCGTCTCACATACCGGGACGGCGGCATGGGCGGCGACGACCTGTGCCGCACGCTGGTGCAGCAGTCCGGGGACCACCTGAATGAGGGGGGCTACGCCCAGTTCCTCGCCAACTGGCAGCACGTGGAGGGCGAGGAGTGGCAGGACCGGCTGCGTTCCTGGGTGCCGTCCGGCTGTGACGCCTGGATCGTGCAGCGCGAGGTCCAGGACGTCACGCAGTACGCCGAGCTGTGGCTGCGGGACAGCGGTGACCACCGCAGCGACCCCGCCGAGTACACCGAGCGGTACGAGGCGTGGCTCGACGAGTTCGAGGCGCGCGGCACCAAGGCTGTCGGCTTCGGCTGGATCACCCTGCGCAAGTCCGCCGCGGCCGCCGCCGGGAATCCCTCGGTCGTCGTCGAGGAGTGGCCGCACGCCGTGCAGCAGCCGCTCGGCCGGGCCGTCCAGGACCACTTCGCCCGCCAGGACTACCTCCGCGACCAGGACGACGCGGCGCTGCTCGCCGGGCACTTCAGCCTGGCCGCCGAGGTGGTCCAGGAGCAGGTCGGCCTGCCCGGCGCGGAGGACCCCGAGCATGTGGTGCTGCGTCAGCACCGGGGCATGATGCGGGCGACCAAGGTGGACGCGGTGGCCGCCGGGTTCGCCGGTGTGTGCGACGGCTCGCTGCCCGCGGGGCGGATCCTGGACGCCATCGCGCAGTTGATGTCCGAGGACCCGGTGCTCCTGCGCGACCGCACCCCGCAGGCGATCCGGCTGCTGGTCGAGGAGGGCTTCCTGGAGCCGGTGGCCGGGGGTACGACGAGAAAGGGCCTCGGGTGAGGGCGGCGTGATCCGGATCGAGCTGGACGAAGCCACGCTCGGGGCCCCCGGATCGCTGTCAGCCCGCTGTGGGACGCGTTCTGCAGCATGCACCTCGCGCTGCCGCACCGTGCCCCCTCCTGGCCGTACGAGCACTGGGTGGGCCCGGGCCCGCGAGGTGCTGCGGCACGACGAGCGCATACGGCCGCTGCGGCTCCTGGCCCATGGGCCGCACAGCTTCCCGGACTTCCTGCTGCCCCGGCCGGTCGGAGCCTCGTCCGTCGACGCCGAGCTGGACATCATCCGTGCCACCCCGGGCGACGTCGCCCTAAAGGGCGTACGGGAGCACTACGCGGGGATGGAGGAACACCCGCACGTCCGGCCGTACGTGGACGACCCCGAGTCCGCCTGCGCCACCCTCGCCGAGGCCTACGCGGCGTACTGGGAAGGTGCGCTGGAGCAGCACTGGCCCACCGGTTCGCGGCCATCGCGGGCGGCGCGATACGCGCGCTCGACACCCCCGGCAGGCTCAAGTCCCGCTTTCAGGAACGCGACATCCGGGAGATCGACGCGTACGGCGCGGGCGACGAACACCTCGACCGCATCCGTGCCCTGCCCGGCGAACAGGGCGCGGCGGCCGAGGAACGCGGCAGCGCGCAGACCGTCTCCGTGCAGTCGGACGCGGGCGCCGACCTGCACGCCCCGGTGCTCGCCGCGCTGAACGGAATCCGGATCGGACGGGTCCTCACCCGTGAACCCACCCTGGAGGACGCGTACATCGCCATCGTGGAGAGAGCGGAGGGAACGGAGGGAGATCAAGGGGACAAGGGCGTCAGGGAGCCGGGCTGATGGGCATCTGGTCCTCGGTGCTGCTCGGTTCGGGCGGCGCGGTGCAGAACCAGCGCTGGCTCGGCACGCTGGGGACCCTGGTGGCCTCGCCCACGCCGCTCGCCCTGGTGCTGCTGCTGTCCGGGACGCTCGTCCCGGTCACCGTACTGCCGGAGTGGGCGCTTCCGGTCTCCTGGGCGCTGCCCACCACTTGGGGGGCGCGGGCCGTGCACGCGGCGACCTCCGGCGGGCCGGACGGAGTGGGCGGAGGGGGCGGAGGGGGCGAGCGAGCGGTACCGCCGACGTGCTGGTGCCCATGGCCGCCGCCCTCGCCCTCGGGGCGTTCTGCGCGCTGCTCGCCGTGCTCGTCCTCGGCAGGGTCGAACGCCGTGCCCGGGCCGCGGCCACGCTTTCGCTCGCCTGATGACGATGGCCAGGAGCCGCCGTATGCCCGCCACCCTCCGTACCCTGCGCCGCCTCGTCGTCGGAGCCATCTCGTATCGCGCCCTGTTCAACTGGACGACCCCGCCCATGTTCATCGGCACCCTGCTGGTCGGGTCGCTGCTCCAGCTCCGCTGCTTTGTATTCCTTGGACGTCAGCTCCAGGTGGCCGACGACCACTTCTATCTGCTGGGCAACACGGTGCTCGCCGCCTCCACCGCGTGTTTCCACGGCGGCACGATGGCGCTCTCCAACGAGTGCCGGTACGGGACCCTGGGAGCGGTGCTTCTCAGCCCCCGCCACCGGGCTCCGCTCTGGATCGGCCGGGCCCTTCCCTATGTCCTCTACGGACTCCTCATCAGCGTCTTCACCCTCTCCGCCGCTTCGCTCCTGCTCGGCCTGCGGATTCCGGTCGGTGCTCTGCCGGGGCTCGGGGCGGTGCTCGTCGCGGCCGCCGCCGGGTGCTCGGCGTTCGGGCTGGCGCTGGGTGCGCTCGGGCTGCACTTCCGGGACGTCTTCCTGGTCTCCAACGTGGCCGGATCCCTGCTGTTCCTGCTCACCGGGGCGAACGTGCCGCGTGAGGTGCTCCCCGGCTGGATGCGGGCGACGGGCGACGTACTGCCGCTCACCCATGCCGTGGAGGCCGCCCGCGCGCTAGCCGCGGGCGGCCGCCTCAACGGGGGGCTGCTCGGGACCGAGCTGCTGGTCGGCGCCGGGTACGGGCTGCTCGCCGTGCTCCTTCCGGCGGCCTTCGAGCGGGGCAGCCGACGGCGCGCGACCCTCGACGTCATGTGACGTATGCGACGCGACCGCCAGGCCCGGGTGCGACCGCCAGGCCAGGACGCGACCGCCAGGCCGGCGAGGGCCATGGGGGGCCATAGGGGTGCGCCGCTCGGGCGAAGGCGTCGGTGCGTCGTGCGGCGGGGGAGTGCTGTTCACCCGGGGTTCGTGTGGGCGATGTCCCGGGGTGGCAGCCTCCCCGGGACGGTCACGACAGCCGAGGGGCATGACGAGGGGAACGACATGGAGAGCGTCTCAGCAGTCTTCGCCGGGACGGCCCTGACGCTGTTCGGTGCCGCCCTCCTCATCTGGACAGGGGCGCGCGTTCTGCATCGCGCGCCGGTTGCGCACGGTGTGAGCCCCGTCGCCTCCACCGCACTCACGACGCTCTTCGGCGTAGTTTTCCTCGCCCTCGGCGTGTGGTGCTTCACGCTGGTCTGATCCCCGCCCCCGGCGGGGCGCGCCCGGGGCGGTGGGCCGCCCGGGGGGTACCGGTACCGCCTCCGGAAACACGTAGGTCAGGGCTTCGCGCGGCGCGGACCCGACGGTCCGGGCGGCAGGAATGGCGGAAGTCGGGTTACCGTTCGAGTGGCCGTTGCGGGCTTTTGCCGTTTGACACGGGGGCGGGTTGTACCGTCACACTCCGCAGCGACAGCACCGCAGGCAGCGTCTCGACGCTGCCCGGATGCCCATCGAGCGTCGACCGGAGAGAAGAGCGAAGTTGTCCCCGACCAGCGAGACCGCACAGGGCGGCCGCCGACTCGTCATCGTCGAGTCGCCTGCCAAGGCGAAGACGATCAAGGGCTATCTCGGCCCCGGATACGTCGTCGAGGCGAGCGTCGGGCACATCCGCGACCTCCCGAACGGCGCGGCCGAGGTCCCGGACGAGTACACCGGCGAGGTACGCCGCCTCGGGGTGGACGTCGAACATGACTTCCAGCCCATCTACGTCGTCAACGCCGACAAGAAGGCCCAGGTCAGGAAGCTGAAGCAGCTGCTGGCCGAGTCCGACGAACTCTTCCTCGCCACCGATGAGGACCGCGAGGGCGAAGCCATCGCGTGGCACCTCCAGGAAGTGCTGAGGCCCAAGGTCCCGGTCCACCGGATGGTCTTCCACGAGATCACCAAGGACGCGATCAGGGCCGCCGTCGCCAACCCGCGCGAGCTCAACCAGCGCATGGTCGACGCCCAGGAGACCCGCCGTATCCTCGACCGCCTCTACGGCTACGAGGTCTCGCCGGTCCTGTGGAAGAAGGTCATGCCGCGGCTCTCGGCGGGCCGTGTGCAGTCCGTCGCCACCCGCCTCGTCGTCGAGCGGGAGCGCGAGCGCATCGCCTTCCGCTCCGCCGAGTACTGGGACCTCACCGGCACCTTCGCCACCGGCCGTACCGGTGACGCCTCCGATCCCTCGACGCTCACCGCCCGCCTCAGCGCGGTCGACGGCCGCCGGATCGCCCAGGGCCGTGACTTCGGCCCCGACGGTCAGCTGAAGGCAGGGTCCGCCCAGACCCTGCACCTGGACGAGGCGAACGCCCGCGCCCTGGCCGCCGCGCTCGCCGACTCCTCCTTCGCGGTCCGGTCCGTCGAGTCGAAGCCGTACCGCCGTTCCCCGTACGCCCCCTTCCGGACCACGACCCTCCAGCAGGAGGCGAGCCGCAAGCTGGGCTTCGGGGCGAAGGCGACCATGCAGGTGGCGCAGAAGCTGTACGAGAACGGCTTCATCACCTATATGCGTACGGACTCCACCACCCTCTCGGACACCGCGGTCTCCGCGGCCCGGGCCCAGGTCACGCAGCTGTACGGGGCGAACTACCTCCCCGAGAAGCCGCGTACGTACGCGGGCAAGGTCAAGAACGCGCAGGAAGCGCACGAAGCGATCCGCCCCTCCGGCGACCGCTTCCGCACGCCTGCCGAGACCGGGCTCACCGGTGACCAGTTCCGGCTCTACGAGCTGATCTGGAAGCGGACCGTCGCCTCCCAGATGAAGGACGCGACCGGCAACTCCGTCACCGTCAAGATCGGCGGCCGGGCGAGCGACGGCCGGGACGCCGAGTTCTCCGCCTCCGGCAAGACGATCACCTTCCACGGCTTCATGAAGGCGTACGTCGAGGGCGCTGACGACCCGAACGCCGAGCTGGACGACCGCGAGCGGCGGCTGCCGCAGGTCGCCGAGGGCGACGCGCTGTCCGCCGACGAGGTCACGGTCGACGGGCACGCCACCAAGCCCCCGGCCCGCTACACCGAGGCCTCGCTGGTCAAGGAGCTGGAAGAGCGCGAGATCGGCCGCCCGTCGACGTACGCCTCGATCATCGGGACCATCCTGGACCGCGGCTACGTCTTCAAGAAGGGCACCGCGCTCGTCCCGTCCTTCCTGTCCTTCGCTGTGGTCAACCTGCTGGAGAAGCACTTCGGCCGGCTCGTCGACTACGACTTCACCGCCCGGATGGAGGACGACCTCGACCGCATCGCACGCGGCGAGGCCCAGTCCGTGCCGTGGCTGAAGCGTTTCTACTTCGGGGCGCAGCCCGGTGACGACACCTCCGGTGCCGGTGCGGCCTCCGACGCGGGCAACGGCGACGGCGACCACCTCGGGGGCCTGAAGGAGCTGGTCACCGACCTCGGCGCGATCGACGCCCGGGAGATCTCCTCCTTCCCGGTCGGCAACGACATCAAGCTCCGCGTCGGCCGCTACGGCCCGTACATCGAGCGCGGTGAGAAGGACGCCGAGGGCCACCAGCGCGCCGACGTCCCCGAGGACCTGGCCCCCGACGAGCTGACCGTCGAGCTCGCGGAAGAGCTGCTGGCCAAGCCCAGCGGCGACTTCGAGCTGGGCGCCGACCCGGTCAGCGGCAACCAGATCATCGCCAAGGACGGGCGCTACGGTCCGTACGTCACCGAGGTGCTGCCCGAGGGGACGCCGAAGACCGGCAAGAACGCGGTGAAGCCGCGGACCGCCTCCCTCTTCAAGTCCATGTCCCTCGACACGGTCACCCTCGCCGACGCCCTCAAGCTGATGTCGCTGCCGCGCGTCGTCGGCGAGGACGCCGAGGGCGTCGAGATCACCGCGCAGAACGGCCGCTACGGCCCGTATCTGAAGAAGGGCACCGACTCCCGGTCGCTCACCTCCGAGGACCAGCTCTTCGACATCACCCTCGAAGAGGCCCTCGCGATCTACGCCCAGCCCAAGCAGCGCGGCCGGGCCGCCGCCAAGCCGCCGCTGAAGGAGCTGGGCACCGACCCGGTCAGCGGTTCGCCGGTCGTGGTGAAGGACGGCCGTTTCGGCGCGTACGTCACCGACGGCGAGATCAACGCCACCCTGCGGACCGGCGACAGCGTTGAGGAGATCACGCCGGAGCGCGGCTACGAGCTGCTCGCCGAGAAGCGCGCCAAGGGGCCCGCCAAGAAGAAGACGGCGAAGAAGGCCCCGGCGAAGAAGGCGACGGCCAAGAAGACGGCCGCGAATAAGACCACGGCCGCCAAGACCACGGCCGCGAAGAAGACCGCGGCGAAGAAGACGACGGCCAAGAAGGCGACGGCCACCAAGACGGCCGCCAAGAAGACGACGGCGAAGAAGACGGCCTCGGCCTCTTCCACCGCTCCGTCGGACGACTGACAGGCCCGTCACACCCGCACCGTCACCGCACACGCGTCACGTCACACCCGCACCGGCAGCGCACACGCGTCACCGCACACCGGTATCGGGCACGCGCACCGCCACCGCCGCCCGGCACCTCACCGCAGGTGCCGGGCGGCGGTGCGTCGGAGGCCGGGGACCAGCGTGGCCGGAAGCCGTCTGCGACCGTATGTTCGGACGGGCCGACAGTCACCGCGCCACTGCCGATAGGCTGGGCGGATGACGCGAGCCGAGCAGCCAACGGTCGTGAGCCCCACCTCCGACACACTTGCCGCAGACTCACGCGAGCGCGCCGTACGAGCCCTGTTGCGTGTTCCCCCGCTGAAGCGGTTGTGGAGCGCCCAGCTCGTCGGCGGTATCGGCGATGCACTCGCCCTTCTCGTGCTGGTGCTGCTGTCGCTGCAAGCGGCGGTCCTTGAGGGCTCATTCGGGGCCGGATACCGCGGGGTGGCCTTCGCCGTCGCCGCCGTGTTCGGCGTCCGGATCCTTTCCACCCTGCTCTTCGGAGCCGTACTCCTGGGGCCCCTGACCTCGCTCACGGTGCCCGGCGGCAAGCTGGACCGGCGATGGCTGATGATCGGGGTCGACGGGCTGCGCCTGGTGCTCCTGGTCATCGCCCCGCTGTGGATCGACTGGATGCCCGACAAGGCGCTCATGATGGTCCTCATCACCGTCTTCGTGAGCGGCGCGGCCGAGCGCCTGTGGGCCGTGGCCAAGGAGAGCGCCGCCCCGGCACTGCTCCCCGCCCCGCCCCTCGAAGGCGCCGCGGTACGCCCGCTGCCCGACCATCACGACGCCCTGCGCAGGCTGTCCCTCCGAACGAACTTCCTCGCGCTGCCCGCTGCCGCGGCGGTCCTGCTGGCCGCCACGCTGATCGGCAACCTCCTCGGCTCGGGTCTGGAGTGGTTCTCCTTCCACCAGGCGGCTCTGGGGTCGTATGTCGCGGCCGGGCTTTTCTCCGCCTCCATCTCCACCCTGTACTTCCTGGAGTTCCCGGCCACCCAGACGCCCCGGCCGCGCTCCCCTCTGGAGGGCCTGCGCCGCCCCGCCACCGGCAACGGGCCCGACAAGGGCCGCACCGGCGCCGTTCCGCTGCTGGTGGCCGCCTGCGCCGCCGTGGCCGGAGCCGTCGCCGCGGCCGCGGCCGTATCCGTACTGCACGCCTACGACCTCGGCGGCGGGCCCGTCACGTTCGCGCTGCTGATCCTCGGCCTGACCGGCGGCAGCGCCCTCGGTATCCGCACCGCGCGCCACGTCCTGCCTACCCTGTCGCGCCGCCGCCTGCTGGCGCTGGCCATCGCCGTCACCGGCCTGGCGCTCCTCGCGCTCGGCCTGGTGCCGGACACGGCGACCGGGATCGCTATCGCGCTGCTCGCCGGTTACGCCGCCGGGGTCGCCGCGAACACCGGGCACACCCTGATCGACCAGGAGACCGAGGCGTTCCGGCAGGCCCGGACGACCGATCACCTCCAGGCCGTCGTCCGGGTGCTCGTCGCGCTCGGCGCGGTCGCGGGGCCGCTGCTGGCCGCGGCGATCGGACAGCACCGCCTGGTCGCGGGCGACTTCGTTTTCGCCCACGGCGGGGCCGCCTTCACCCTGATGCTGCTCGGCGCGCTGCTGCTGCCCGTCGCCGCCGTCGTCCTCGCCAAGACGGACGACCGGTCGGGCGTGCCGCTGCGCCGGGATCTGAGCGAGGCGCTGCGTGGCGGCGAACCGGCCGTCGCGCCCGCCGCCACAGGCTTCTTCCTCGCCCTGGAGGGCGGTGACGGAGCGGGCAAGTCCACCCAGGTCGAGGCGCTCGCCGAGTGGATCCGGGCCAAGGGCCACGAGGTCGTCGTCACCCGCGAGCCCGGGGCCACCCCGGTCGGAAAGCGGCTGCGGTCGATCCTGCTGGACGTGTCCTCCGCCGGTCTCTCCAACCGGGCCGAGGCCCTGCTGTACGCCGCCGACCGCGCCGAGCACGTCGACTCCGTCGTCCGCCCGGCCCTGGAGCGCGGCGCGATCGTCATCTCCGACCGCTACATCGACTCGTCCGTCGCCTACCAGGGCGCGGGCCGGGACCTGGCCCCCACCGAGATCGCGCGGATCTCGCGGTGGGCGACGAGCGGCCTCGTACCGCATCTGACGGTGCTGCTGGACGTCGACCCGGCCACCGCGCGAGAGCGGTTCACGGAGGCGCCGGACCGGCTGGAGTCGGAGCCGGTCGAGTTCCACGAGCGCGTACGGTCCGGGTTCCTGACCCTGGCCGCGGCCGACCCGACGCGTTACCTGGTGGTGGACGCCGGGCAGGAACCGGAGTCGATCACCACGGTCGTACGTCACCGGCTCGACCAGGTTCTCCCGCTCTCCGAGGCCGAGATCGAGGCCATCGAGGAGGCGCGGAGGGCGGCCGAGGAGGAGGCCCGGCGCAAGGCGGAGGAAGAGGCTGCCCGCAAGGCCGAGGAGGAGCGCCTGGAGAAGGAGCGCCAGGAGCAGCTCGCCCGGCTGCGCGCCGAGGAGGAGGAGCGCAAGCAGCGCGAGCTGGAGGAGGCCCGCCGCCGCGAGGCCGAACGCCAGGCGGAAGAGGCCCGGCAGCGCGCCGAGGAGGCCCGCCGCCGTGCCGAGGAGGACCGGCTCCGGCTGGAGGCCGAGGAGCGGGTCCGCGAGGCCGAGCAGGAACGCCTGCGCAAGCAGGCCGAGGAGGAGGCGCGGCTCCGCAGGGAGGCCGAGGCGCAGCGGCTGGAGAAGCAGCGCAAGGCCGAGGAAGCCCTGCTGCGAGCCGAGGAGGCCCGCCGCCGTGCCGAGGAGGAGGCGGCGGCCCGTACGGAGGCCGCGCGGGCGGAAGCCGAGCGGGTCGAGGCGGCGAGGGCTGAGGCTGCGAGGGTCGAGGCGGCTCGTGCCGAGGCTGCGCGTGCGGAGGCGGCTCGTGGGGAGGCGTCTTCGCGCTCGGAGGGCTTCGGTCCGGCGGGGTCGGGGTCGGGGGCTGCCGGGGCTTTCGGGGCCGCTGGTGCTTCGGGTTCCTCCGGTTCCTTCGGTTCCTCCGGTACTTCGGATTCCTCCGGTACTTCGGATTCCTCCGGCTCCTCCGGCTCCTCCGGGCGGTCCGTGCCGGAGAACGAGATCACGGTGCCCACGCCGATCGTGAACCCGAACGAGATCACGCAGCCGGTGCCGACGGCCTACCCGCCCCGACCGGAGGGCGGCGCACCGTCCGACCGCCGGGCCCCATCCGGGGAGGACGAGACGGCGATGCTGCCGCGCGTCACGGACCGGCGTCCGGACGCGGGCGCCCGGGACGCCCGGGACGCGGACGAGACGGCAGTGCTGCCGCCGGTGCGGGGGGAACAGCCCTCCGACCGGGTACCCAGGGGCTTCTTCCGGGACGAGAGCCCTGAGCCCTCGCCCGCGGAGAGCGAGAACGAGCGCACCCGGGAACTGCCGCAGGTCGAGGACCCGCGGGCCGCGGAGGCCTCGGACCGGACGCGGCAGGGCCGCCGCAAGCGCCCCCGCCCGGACTGGGCCGAGGAGACTCCGCTGGACGATCTGCCGACCCTGGCAGACGAGCTGCTCGGCGGTCACGACGACGAGGGCGACGGGGCCGCTGGAGGCCGGGGGCGCCGTCCGCGCGGCTGACCCGAGCCTGTCCGGAGTCCGGCCCGTCCGCCCGTGAGGGGTGGGCGGGCCGGACTTGTCAGTGGCGTCCCCCACAATGGAATCCGACGAGGGACGGCAGACGAGGGACGGCATCCGACGGGCGATGGCACAGGGCGCTGCCGCCGCACGTCTCCGCACCACCCGCACGTCCCCGCACCACCCGCACGACACCACCGGAAGGGCGGTGACCCATGACCGTATGGGACGACCTGGTCGGACAGGACCGAGTGAGGGAACAGCTCGCCGCTGCCGCCAGGGATGCCGATGCGTTGGTCACGGCCGTCTCCGACGGTGAGGCGCTGGAGCAGGGCTCGAAGATGACCCATGCCTGGCTGTTCACCGGACCGCCGGGTTCCGGGCGGTCCACCGCCGCCCGGGCCTTCGCCGCCGCGCTCCAGTGCACCAGCCCGGACCGGGCGTTGGGCGGGGAGCCCGGCTGCGGGTTCTGCGACGGCTGCCACACGAGCCTGATCGGTACGCACGCCGACGTCCAGGTGATCCGTACGGACCTGCTCTCGATCGGAGTGAAGGAGACCCGCGACCTGGTCCGCCGGGCCCAGCTCTCCCCGGCGGTCGGCCGGTGGCAGGTCATCGTCATGGAGGACGCCGACCGCCTCACCGAGGGCGCGGGCAACGTCCTGCTGAAGGCGGTCGAGGAGCCCGCGCCGCGCACGGTCTGGATGCTGTGTGCCCCTTCCCTCGAAGACGTCCTGCCCACGATCCGTTCCCGCTGCCGTCATCTGACCCTGAGCACCCCGCCGGTGGAGGCCGTGGCCGACGTCCTGATCCGCCGCGACGGCGTCGATCCGGCCCAGGCCCACTCCGCGGCCCGGGCCACCCAGGGTCACATCGGCCGGGCCCGCCGTCTGGCCACGGACGAGCGGGCGCGGGCGCGGCGGGCCGCGGTGCTCAAGGTCCCGCTGCGGATCGCCGACGTGGGCGGCTGCCTCAAGGCGGCCCAGGAGCTGATCGACACGGCCACCGACGACGCCAAGCAGCTGGCTGAGGAGGTAGACGGCAAGGAGGCCGAGGACCTGAAGGCGGCGCTCGGCGGGGTGGCCGGGGGGCGGATGCCGCGCGGTACGGCGGGGGCGATGAAGGAGCTGGAGGACAAGCAGAAGCGCCGCAAGACGCGTACGCAGCGCGACAGCCTCGACCTGGCCCTCACCGAGCTCACCGGGTTCTACCGCGATGTGCTGGCGCTCCAGTTCGGTTCGAAGCTGGCGATTGCCAACATGGATGTGCAGGACTCCCTGGAGCGGATCGCGGAGTCCTCGACGCCCGCGCAGACGCTGCGCAGGATCGAGGCGGTGACCGCCTGCCGGGAGGCGATGGACCGCAATGTGGCGCCGCTGCTGGCGGTGGAGGCGATGACGATGGCGCTGCGGGCGGGCTGAGACGACGATCAGGATGGGTCCCTGTTCACCCGAATGAGCAGGGAATCGGACGACTCGTCACCTGCCGGATACGCTCCCAGGATGGATACCAGGCGCCTGCTTCGCACCTTCGCCATCGGGATCGGCACTGCCGGCCTCCTCATCTCCGGCTGCAGCGGCGGAGGCTCGTCGCCGAGCGCATCGGCCACCGGCACCGCGGCCCCCGAGGAGCTGTCGTCGTACTACACGCAGAAGCTGAGCTGGCGCGACTGCGGGGTGGAGGGGTTCGAGTGCACGACGATGAAAGCGCCGAGGGACTACGAGAAGCCGGACGACGGCGACATCGGTCTCGCCGTCTCCCGTAAGAAGGCCACCGGCCCCGGCGAGCGGATCGGCTCGCTCCTGGTGAACCCGGGCGGCCCCGGCGGCTCCGCGATCGGCTATCTCCAGGGGTACGCGGCACTCGGCTACCCGGCTCCGGTCCGGGCCCGCTACGACATGGTGGCCATCGACCCGCGCGGCGTGGCCCGCAGCGAACCGGTGGAGTGCCTGACGGGCAAGGAGATGGACACCTATACCCAGGTGGACCAGACACCGGACGACGAGGCGGAGGTCCAGGAGCTCAAGGGGGCCTTCGAGAAGTTCGCGGCGGGCTGCGAGAAGCGGAGCGGCGAGATCCTCCCGTACGTCTCCACCGTCGACACGGCCCGGGACATGGACATCCTGCGGGGCCTGCTCGGGGACGAGAAGCTGCACTACGTCGGCGCCTCGTACGGGACCTTCCTGGGCGCCACGTACGCGGAACTCTTCCCGGACCGGGCCGGGCGGCTCGTCCTGGACGGGGCGATGGACCCGTCCCTCAAGGCCATCGACATGAACCGCGACCAGACCGCGGGCTTCGAGGGGGCCTTCCAGTCCTTCGCCGCCGACTGCGTCAAGCAGCCGGACTGCCCGCTGGGCACCACGACGACCGCCGACGCGGCGACCGCGCTGAAGCAGCTCTTCGCGGACCTGGACGCCAAGCCGATCCCGACCGGCGACGACCGCGAGCTCGGCGAGTCCCTGGCGACGACCGGGGTGATCGCCGCCATGTACGACGAGGCGGCCTGGCCCCAGCTCCGCGAGGCCCTCGAAGGCGCACAGCGCAGCGACGGCTCGGGCCTCCTCTCGCTGGCCGACAGCTACTACGAGCGCGAGCCGGACGGGAGGTACGCGAACCTGATGTTCGCCAACGCCGCCGTGAACTGCCTCGACCTCCCGCCCGCCTTCGACGGCCCCGACGCCGTGGAGAAGGCCGTCCCCGGCTTCGAGAAGGCCTCCCCGGTCTTCGGCCGAGGCTTCGCCTGGGCCTCCCTGAACTGCGCCTACTGGCCCACGAAGGCCACCGGCACCCCCCACCGCACCGAGGCGAAGGGCGCCGACCCGATCGTCGTCGTCGGCACCACCCGCGACCCGGCCACCCCGTACAAGTGGTCCGAATCCCTCGCCGCCCAGCTCTCCTCCGGCACCCTGCTCACCTACGACGGCGACGGCCACACCGCGTACGGCCGGGGCAGCGACTGCATCGACACGGCGATCAACACGTACCTCCTGGACGGCACGCCGCCCACGGACGGCAAGAAGTGCACCTGACCCCCTGACCTGTCCGGTCCCGTTCTGTCCGGTCCCGCCCTGACCTGCGTAAACGTCTCCGGGGGTGCCCTGTGCGGAGCACCCCCGGAAACTGTGTAGACTTGGCCCCGCTGCTGATCGCACCATGGTGCGACGGGGCGCGCCGCCTTAGCTCAGTTGGCCAGAGCAACGCACTCGTAATGCGTAGGTCTCGGGTTCGAATCCCGAAGGCGGCTCGGAATTACCCCAGGACTCACTCGCCGTGACCTGGGGTTTTTTCATACCCGGGGTGCGACGAGCCGCACGGTCGTGATGCCGTGGAGGGGCTTGCGTGAGCGATGCGTGAGCGGAGGGCTCCGGGCGCTACGGGACGGACTTCTTCCGCTTGACCTTGGCTCAGCCTTCTTGGCGCGCTTTGGGCTTCTTCCAGCCTTCACAGCTCTGCGTGCAGCCTCTTCCGCCTCCACCTTCCGCTGGGTAGGGGGTCAGCTTGGCGGTGGGTTGCTGTCCAGCTGTGAGCGCAACACGAGCACGGGCTGCCGAGCTAGCTGGGACCACAAGTCAGCTGTGCTACACAGCGTCACCTGTCGTTGCTGTGAATAGATCATTCATGGCAAGAAAAGCTGAGACTGGTGTGTCGGGCTACAGGTACTGAGATAATTCATGTATGTCCAGTTCAGGATGGACCGGAGCCGCGCAGCGTGACATCAGTGGCCTCGCAGGTGGCAGCGACCCTGCCCTCAACCGGTTGAAGGCCGCGCTGGGTGACTGGCGCAGCTCCCTGCTCGATCTCGGCGGGCGCAACCGTCTACTGAACTTCCGGCATACGAAGACCGCCACCCTGGAGATCACGGCACCCGATGCCTCCGCAGTGCTGGCCGACCTTGCCCGTGGTTGGTTCTTCGCTCCCGTCGCCGATGGTGACCCTGTCGAGGGAAGCGTGGACGGCGAGGAGGGAGCGGGGGAGGCTCCGGGGAGCGGGACGTTCTACGAGTACGCCTCTACCTCCGCAGCCAGCGACCCCGGTCGCGTCTCCGGCCTGGTGACACAGAAGAACACGCAGGCGAGGCTGGACGCGTCGCTCTACCAACTGCGTCAGAAGTCAGGCCAGATGTACAACGACTACGGCCTGTGGGTGCTCTGGCTTGGTGTCGGCATGGTGGACTGGCGGGAGGAGGGCGCCGAGGAGGTGAGTTCCGCTCCACTGCTGCTCGTCCCCGTGGAGCTTCGTCGCGACGACCGACGGCAGACGCGTCTCTACCAAGCGGAGAACCAGGACCGGATCCACAACCCCGCACTTGCCGTCAAGCTGGAACGGCTTGGTGTCGACTGGCGTTCGGTCGCCGACTGCGACGTCGCCGATCCTGCTGCGGTCCTCGCCGCCGCCCGGGAAGTCGTGCGGGCGCAGGACGGCTGGTCGGTGGACGAACGCGTGGTGCTCGGCCTCTTCGCCTCCCACAAGGAGGCCATGTACCAGGACCTCCAGCAGAACGAGGAGCGCATCCTCGCGCATCCGCTGGTCCGGGCCGTCGGCCTCGGCCCCGACTCGGGGCTGCCCGACGATCTGATCGGCTTCGAGCCGCCTGACCTCGACCGCATCGATGACATCCAGTTGCCGGAGCGGACTCCGCTCGTACTTGACGCGGATTCCTCGCAGCGGCAGTGCATCGCGGCCGCGCTGGACGGCCGTTCCTTCGTGATGAGCGGGCCGCCCGGTACCGGCAAGAGCCAGACGATCACCAACATGATCGCCGCACTCATGCACGCGGGCCGTTCTGTCCTCTTCGTCAGTGCGAAGGCAGCAGCGCTCGACGTGGTCCGTAACAGGCTGCGAGGGGTCGGCCTCGGGGACTTCGTGATGGCCCTGCACAGCGGTGACACCAGCAAGAAGGCCGTGGCGACGGAGCTCGAACGGGTGTTGACCACCGAGGTGCGGATCACCGGCGCAGCCGAGCACGAACTTGACCGGGCGCGTCGCCTGCGAGAGGAACTGTCTGCCTACGCGGCAGCGATGAACCAGATCCGCGAACCGCTCGGCCGTTCTCTCCACGATGTCCTGGGCCGCTTGGTCCTCCTGGAACGGGCAGACACTCCGCAGCTCGCACTCGGAGCCAGGAGCACCACCACGGTCCGGCAGCTCGGCGCCGGGCAGCTTCAGGCGCTCTTGGAAGCATCCGGCGCCGTCAGCCGTTCCTGGCGCCCGGCAGCGGAAGGTGACGCGTTCGTCTGGCGCGGGCTGGCGGGGGCTTCCGCTGCCACTACGGTTCTCGCCGGGGCCGCTGACGCGCTCGGGGCTCTGCGCGCGGCTGCCGAGCGTCGCCCGTTCGCGGCCACGACCCCCGAACCACGTACCGTGCACGACGTGCGGCAGGCCGTGCGGATGCTGGCAGCGGGCCTGCCCAACCGAAATCCGGACACGGTCAGCGGTGGACTGTCGGGCGACCTTGACGGAAGCCTCGCCCAACTGGCGGAGCTGTTCGGACTGCCCAAGCCGGAAACAGCCCAGGCCGCGTTCGGCCTCCTGGAACTTGCCGATCTGACCTCCGCGGCGATGCGGCCGCCTGCGCGATGGTTCGACGAGGAAGGGCTGCGCGAGGCACACCGAGCGGCTGAAGAGATGCGGGACGCGCTCGCCGCCCGCGCGGCGGCCCGTGCAGCAGCGGGGGACCTCTTCGGTGAACAGGTGCTGGAGTCCGAAGAGCTGCCCGCCCTGGTCGATAGGTTCACGGGACAGCACCGGGGCGTGTTCGCGCGTCTGTCCGGCCAGTACCGGGAGGACCGCGCGGCGGTGGCCGCGCTCACGCGCAACGGTGCCTGGGACAAGACGCTGCCCCAGCGCCTGAACGACGCCCTGGCCTGGCAGATCACTGTCGCCGAGGCCGCTCGGCTGGCCGCACACCACGAAGAGGCGCTGGGCGGCTACGTCCCCCACGACGAGAACGAACTGACTGCCTTGGACGCCGTGCTGGCTGTGGCAGATCGCATCGCGGAACTCACCCGCAGCGTCGCTCACCGGGACCTCGCCACAGCTCGCCTGGCCGACGGCACCGAGCCCGACCCGCTGCCGGGGATATTGGCCCGTGGCATTCGTGGCGCGCTGGTCGGCTGGTGTGACGCGGCGACGCTCCGTGCCGAGCGTTGGTCCGAGTCCTCGACCGGCCTGCACGACCTCTTCGAGGAGCCCCGCCGGGTTCAGCTGTCGTTCACCCCGTTCGGCACCTTCGATCAGGCCCAGCAGGTCGTCGACGAACTCCAGGCCGATCCGCGCGGCCCGGAGGAATGGCTGGCGTACCGCTCCGGACTGGACGTCCTGGCCCGTCACGGTGTCGACGAACTCGTCCCGCGTGCCGTCGAACGAGGCGTCCAGCCCGAGCGGTTGCCTGAGGTCGTGGAACAGGCGGTGCTGAAGTGCTGGGCCGACGACCTCCTGGCCACGGACACCCGGCTCGCCAGCACCCGCTCCGCCGACCTGGACGTCCGGGTAGCGGACTTCCAGGAGGCCGACCGCCGACTGGTCGCTGCGGCGAGCGGAGCCGTCATCGAGGTGTGCAACGAGCGCCGACCGCGCCGGTTCAGCGGTGGGGCGGCCGCGGTGATCAAGCGGCAGGCGGAGCTGAAGCGACGCCATATGCCGGTGCGGGAACTGCTCGGCCGGACCCGTGAAGTCGTCCGGCTGATCAAGCCATGCTTCATGATGAGCCCGTTGACGGTCAGCCAGTTCCTGCCTGCGGACTATCACTTCGACGTGGTCATCTTCGACGAGGCATCACAGGTCCGCCCGGCCGATGCCGTCAACTGCGTATATCGGGCAGACGCTCTGATCGTGGCCGGCGACGAGAAGCAGTTGCCGCCCACCTCCTTCTTCGACGCCGCAGTCGAGGACGACTCCGACGAGTACGACGAACACGTACCCGACACCTTCGAGTCGCTGCTGCATGCCTGCAAGGCGGGCGCTCTGCGAGAGCTGCCCCTGCGCTGGCACTACCGCAGCCGTCACGAGGACCTGATCACGTTCAGCAACAGGTCCTTCTACGCCAACTCCATGGTGACCTTCCCGGGAGCGCTGGAGCACGGCAACGACATCGGCGTCGAGTTCTTCCCTGCACACGGTGTGTACGACCGGGGCGGCCGACGCGACAACCGCGTGGAGGCGGAGTTCGTCGCTCGGCGGGTCATCCATCACTTCGACACCCGCCCCAGCCGCACCCTGGGCGTTGTCGCCCTCTCCCAGGCACAGGCGGCGGCCATCGACCAGGCTGTCCAGGAGGCCCGGCTGCTCCGCCCCGACCTGGACCACTGCTTCACCGAGGATCGGCTCGACGGGTTCTTCGTCAAGAACCTCGAATCAGTCCAGGGCGACGAGCGCGACGTCATGATCATGTCGATTGGGTACGGTCCTGACGAGCATGGCAAGTTCGGCACGCACTTCGGGCCGATCAATAAGGGCGGCGGCTGGCGGCGCCTCAACGTCGCTGTCACCCGGGCGCGCTTGCGCATGGAGGTCGTCGCGTCCTTCCGGGGCAGTGGTCTGGCCGAGAGCGCGAACGAGAGCGTTCAGCACCTCAAGCGGTATCTCGAGTACGCCGAGAACGGCCACGCCGTGCTCGCGCAGGACGTGACACAGGCCGACGCCGAGCCGGACAGTCCCTTTGAGGAGTCGGTCCTGCAGGTGCTGCGCGACTGGGGCTACCGGGTGCAGCCGCAGGTCGGCGTCGCCGGGTTCCGCATCGACATCGGCGTGCGCCATCCGGAGTTCTCCGGCGCCTACGCGCTCGGCATCGAGTGCGACGGCGCGATGTACCACTCGTCCAAGACGGCTCGGGACCGCGACCGGCTTCGGGAGGAGGTGCTCGCCGGGCTGGGCTGGCGGCTGCACCGCATCTGGGGCACCGACTGGTATCGCGGCAGGGCTGCCGCCGAGCTGAGACTGCGTGAGGCGGTCGAGCTGGCGGTTGCGCGGGGACCTATGTCGGGCTCCGCCTCGACGGATACCGGGACGGGCCCGATGGTGGCAGCCGAGGACGGCAAATTGGGGGACGTCTCGGGTGTTAGGGCGGCTTCCCCGCTCTCCGGCGTGCTGACCGCCCCCGACGTCCCGGGACCGGAGGACCGCACGCCTCCGACCGCGGCTGCGGAGCATGAGCGTGTTCCGGTCGACACCGAGCCCGACCGGCCCTGGAGCTCTCTGTACGAGGCATGCGACATGACCGTGACCTCACCGTACGAACTGCACACCCCGGAGGCCCGCCCCGCGCTGCGAAATCTCATGACCAGGGTCATCGGGATCGAGGGTCCCGTCCACGAAGAGCTGTTGGTGCAGCGCGCCAAAGAGGCGTGGGGCGTCGGCCGGGCGGGTAACAGGATCCGCGACAACGTACGGGAAGTGGTGAGCGGTCTCGTCCGCTCGGGGCAGGTCACAGGCGATGGCTACTTCCTGAATGTGGCAGGCAGGGAGGAGCTGCATGCCCGCGTTCCAGGAGAGGGCGTCACGCCTCGCAAGGCAGCGCATATTGCTCCGGTTGAACGGCAGCTGGCGCTGTACGAACTTGCCGCGGAGTGCCCGGGCATGTCGCGGGACGAACTAGTCAGGCACGCGGGCGAGTTCTTCGGCTGGCGCCGCATGGGCAGGGATATTCGCAGCTTCCTGGACTCCGACATCGACGAACTGCATCGCCGGGGCAGACTGAGGGAGGCGAACGGGCACATTACGGCGGTTGGGTGACGGAGACCGAGTCGGAAGGCGGTATGTGCTAGCACGTCTCAGCACCATCCGGGATGACAGGTAGTCACTGACCTGGGTTCTGTTTCTCGAGGCATGGCGCACCACACGGCCGGAGTGTCGTGGGATGGGTTGCGTGCGCAATGTGTGAGCGGAGCGGCTCGGCGGCCTACTTCTCGGGCTTCCGGCGCCTGGCCTTCTTCTTGGCCTCGGCTTTCGCCTTGACCTTCGGCTTGCCGCCGCCCTTGCCGGGCTTCGTGGCCTTAGCCTTCTTGGCGGCCTTGCGGGCTGCCTTCTCCGCCTCGGCCTTGCGCTGGAGGGGGACCAGCTTCGCGGTGGCCTCGGCGGCGTTCTTGCCGACCTGGGGGAGGACGCTCTGGTAAATGTCCCGCGTGATGCGGGTGTCGCTGTGTCCGAGGGTGTCGGACACGATCTTGATGTCGATGTCGGCGGCCAGCATGAGGGTCGCCGCGCCGTGACGCAGGTCATGCAGACGGATCGGCGGGAGGCCGGAGGCGGCGACGAGCCGCTCGAAGAGGTCGGTCACCTTGCCGGGGTGGAGCCAGGAGCCGTCCTCCTGGGTGAAGACATGGCCGGTGTCGACCCAGGCCGAACCCCACTCCTCGCGGGCTTTGTCCTGGCGCTCGCGGTGGCGCTTCAGGACGTTGACGGTGTCGTCGTCGAGCGCGACCACGCGGTAGCCGCTGTCTGTCTTGGGCTCGGACGTCTCGACCTCCCAGCCGTCCTGCACGAGCTGCGAGGAGACGGTGAGCGCGTGGGTGTCGAGGTTCGTTTCGGACCACGGCTGCCCGCACGCCTCACCTCGGCGCAGACCTCGGAAGGCGATCAGGTGCCACATCGCGTACAGCCGGTCCTCGGTGACGAAGTCGAGGAACGCGCCGGTCTGTTCGGGCGTCCAGACCATCACGGGCGACGGCTTCTCGCCCGTCTGCTCCCACTTGGCGACCCGTTCAGCCGTCCACACGAGCGCCTTCGGCTTGCGTACGGGGTCGATCTCGACGTGGGCGGCTGGGTTGAACGTGATGATCTGCTGGCCGATCGCGTCGTTGAGGGCCGCGCGGAGTGTGGCTTTGACGTGCTGGCGCGTGGCGGGGCCGGTGACGCGGCGGAAGGGTGGCATCGCGTCGATCGCGGCCTTCATCGCCTTGCGGCGGGCACGGTTCTCGGCTCCCTTCCACGGCACGGTCGCCAACTCGTCGATTGCGGCTCGCCGCTGGGCGTTCTGCTCCAGGATCTGGGCGTTGGCGTCGCGGATGTTCGTGAACATCTCGCTGAGGTGGCTGACGCGCAGCCGGTCGAGGCGGCGGTTGCCGATGCGCGGCTTCAAGTGCACGCGGATGTCGATCTCGTAGCGGTTGAGGCCGGACTTTCGTATGCGCTTGCCCGCCAGCCACCGGTCGAGCCACTCGCTGACGGTCAGGCTGCCGATGAGGTCCTGGCCGGAGTTGAGGCGCCGCCGGGTCTCCTCGACGTCGGGCAGAGGCGTCCGCTCGCGACCGACCTCCGCCAGCATCTCGGCGACCAGCTGCATGCCTTCGGGGTCGTCGGCCCCGGCGAGCCCGAGCAGGGCGCGTATGTGGTCGAGATCGGCCTGGGCTGCCTTGAGATTGGCGTATCCGCTGCGTGAGAACGAGCGCCGACTGCCGTCCTCGCGGGGTGGCAACTCCTGGCGTACGGCGTAGGAGCAGTGGTTCTTCCTGCTGCGCTTCGGGCAGGAGGTGCCGAGTTCTTTGCCGGTCTTGGGGTCGCGGCAAGAGCAGCGGCGGTAGGTGGAGCCCTTCAAAGATCGTTCTCCTCGGTGGAGTCGGTATCGGATTCCGGTGGGTCGATGTCGGCGAGCGACAGGGGCAGGTGGGGTGGGATGCCACCGGCTTCTCGGATGGCGTCGCGGTGCCGGAGCAGCTCGTGCCTGGCCTGGGTGGCCTGGGCGGTGTAGCGGGCCAGGGCGCGTTCGGCCGCTTCCCGTTGGACGCGGTTGGGGGCGGTCTTCACCTTCCAGCGCTCGTAGTCCTCGCTCTCCACGGCGGCCAGGGCCGAGCGGAGTTCGAGGTCGTGGGCCAGGAAGTGGTCGAGCATGGAGTTCGTGGCGTCCTCAACGGTTGAGCCGCCGACGAACCACTGCAGGGCATCCCAGGCCGGTCGTGGGTTCTCGAAGGGGAGCTGGCGGACATCGGCGACGTAGCCGACGGGGTAGATCAGGCTGATCGGGGACACGCGCAGGGCCTTCGCGAGGACCATGATCTCGACCAGGGGCAGCGTGGCGCGGCGGCCGGACTCCATGTTGGCGATGACGTTGCGGGGGATCGGGTAGCCGATCTCCTCGCAGCGGTCGGCCAAATCCTGTGCGCTCCAACGCAGTTCCTTCCGGCGTCTGCGGACCTCGCCAGCCACGGTGGCCATGACGTGGTCCTCCCATTCGAGGAAGTCGTCCTCGTCGTCCTGCTCGTATCCATGGTTCGAACGGCGTTGTGTCATAGAGACACATTAACTTCGTCATCCTGGATTTAGTGACCTGGAGACGGGCGTGATCGTCGCGTTCGCCGAGGGCTCAGTCATGGATGGAGCGCGTATGCGTGAGAGCGAGACCGCCGGTCGGGCGAGGGGTATGAGCCGCGAGGAGCTGCTGGAGCTTCCCGCCGCCGTTGACCTGGAGACGGGCAACCGGGCGTTGGGGCTCGGGCGGAGCAAGGGGTACGAGCTCGCCAAGCGCGGCCAGTACCCGTGCAGGGTGCTGCGGCTGGGCAACGCCTACCGGGTGGTGACCGCCGACCTGCTGAACCTGCTGGGCCTGGCCGCGTGAGAGGGCGTGTACGTAGCAGACGCTTCTGCGCTGAGCTGACACAGAAACGCTGGACTGTTGCCGGGTGTGGACGTACGGTCCGTGTTCCCTCGCGGCGCCCGAGCGCCCGCGAGAAGGGGGAGAGCCTCCGGCGGTGCAACGCCGGAGGCCCGATGACTCCCCAGCGATCCGATGCGAACCGACCCGGCGGCAAGGGCCTGCAAGCCCGCCACCGCCAGACGAGGAGCCGCCCAGTGCAACCCGAGCATCCCAAGTCCTATTCCACCCCCGCTCCCGCCCAGACGGTCTGGCCTCCAGCGGCCATCCCCGGCCAGCCCGGCGCCCACCTGCGCGCCGCGCAGGCCGACGACGCCGATCCGGACCTGCCCGGCGATGCGGCCCCCGGCAGCCCCGAGGAGGCGGATGCGCCGGGCGGGCCAGGGGAGATCCCCGATGCGGAGCCGACGTACGGCTCCGAACTGCTGGACGAACTGCGTGCGCAGATCGCCCGGTTCGTGATCCCGCCCTCGGGGGAGGCGTTGGACGCGGTCACCTTGTGGGTGGTGGCGACGCATCTGCAGCCCGCGTGGCAGCACGCCCCGCGTCTGGCGGTGGTCGGGCCCGCGAAGCGGTGCGGCAAGTCGCGGCTGCTCGACGTGCTGACCGAGACGGTCCACGCGCCGATGCTGACCATCAACACCACACCAGCGGCGATCTTCCGCTCGATCGCCGAGGAGAACCCGCCGACGCTGCTCGTCGACGAGGCGGACACCATATTCGGCACCCCGAAGATGGCGGAGAAGAACGAGGAGATGCGCGGCCTGCTCAACGCCGGTCACCAGCGCAACCGGTACGTGACCCGGGTCGTCGGCAACGACCACACCCCGCACCAGTTCGCCACCTTCGCCATGGCGGCCCTGGCCGGGATCGGCGACCTGCCCGACACCGTCATGGACCGGTCCGTGGTCATCCGCATGCGGCGTCGGGCCGAGGGTGAGACGGTCAAGCCCTTCCGCTCCCGCCGCGACACCCCGGCCCTGCACGACCTGCGGGAGCGCATCGCCACCTGGGCCCGCCCGCTGGTGGACGAGGCCGCCGAGCTGGAACCGGGCATGCCGGTCGAGGACCGCGCCGCCGACACCTGGGAGCCCCTGGTGATCGTCGCCGACCTGGCGGGCGGGCACTGGCCGCGCCTGGCCAGGACCGCGTGCGCGCGGATGGTCGCCGCCGAAGCAGCGGCCGAGGAGGACCACCCCAGCGGGGCGCGCATCCTCGCCGACATCCGCCGCGTCTTCGCGGGCCGGGGCGAGCCCGAGAGCCTGAGCACCGAGGAGCTTCTCTACCTCCTGCGCCAGGACCCCGAAAGCCCGTGGGCGGAGTGGGGACGCAGTGGCCTGACCGCCCGTGGACTCGGTGCGATGCTGCGCGAGTTCGGCGTCAAGCCCGGCAACGTCCGGGTGGCTGACGGAACCCAGCGCAAGGGCTACATGCGCAACAGGTTCCTCGACGCCTGGCGCCGGTACTGCCCCGCTGTCCATTCAGTGGACACCCAGCCCCAGCTTGTCCCCTCAGGGGACACCCGGCCTGCGGCTCTCGGCGAGGGCTGAGCCCCGCACCCACCTCCGGTTGCCGTACTTGCCGTCCGTGCCGTGATCTCGCAGGTCACACGGCATACCGGCAAGACGGCAGCCGGGGCCAAGACGGCAACTCGATCATGACCGGGCGCGCTGCCCACTCAAGACGCCGCCCAGATCCGTCTTACGCCGTCTTGCGCGTCCGTGCCGTATCGCCGCAGGTCACAGACCTGTCCATCGAGACGGAAAGCGCAACGCCGTGTTCCGACTCGGAACACGGCTACCCCGGAGCCGAGCCCAGGCGCGAAGACGCCGACAGTGCCTGACAAGACGGAAGGCCATGGCCGCTTCCGTACCCACCCTGACCTGCGCATGCAACGGCCAAGACTGCCAAGACGGCACCCACGACTACCCCAGGAGATTCCCGCTTGCCCACCACTCCCATCTCCCCTCCACCGCCCCACCAGCCGCCGGACGACCGGCCCGGCGAACGGCAGCCGACGAACGCCAGACAGGCTGCCGAGCAGTACACGCTCCTCATAGCGGGCGCCGTCATCGTCATCCTCACGGCCGGTGCGTTCTGGCTCTCCTACGCGCACCTGGCCGAGGTCGCGGGTCGGCACGGGCTGGGCAGTTCACCGATGCGCCGCTGGGCCTGGCCCGCGACCTTGGACGCGTTCATCGTCGCGGGCGAGCTGCTGATGCTCCGCGCGGGCCTGCGCCAGGTCACCGACTGGTGGGCGATCGGACTGACCGCCGCCGGGTCGATCGGCTCCATCGTCCTCAACGCGGTCGGCGTGAACAGCACGGGAAACGCCAGTAGCGTGCCCTTCCTCGACTACGTGGTCGCCGCGGTTCCCCCGACTGCGGCGATGCTGGCCTTCGCTGCCCTGATGCGGCAGGTCCACCAGCTCGTCGGCCGCTCCACCGACTGCTCGGAACCCGACTCCGGTCAGGCGTTGGAGGTGCTGACTGTCGCGTCCACCAGCCCTGTCGAGCCGCCAGCCGTCACAGCGGCGGAGGCTCAGGATTCGGAGCCTTCGGCCCAGGATTCGCAGAGCAAACCGCGCGGTGGCCGTCCGCCCAAAGCCACGATCGAGGGGCTTGCGGAGATCGGCCGGATCGCCGCCTTCGACCATCGCAAACTCACCCGGGAGCTCCTCCGCGAGGCCGTGGAGGACAAGGGGCTGACGATCGGCAGCGAACGGCTGACCCGGGTGATGAAGCTTCTCCGGCCGGAACTCGAAGCGCATGGGATCACCGTCTCCGCCAGCGGCTGATCCCCCGCCGCGGGTGACCGGAACCCTTCCGGTCACCCGCCCCGGCGGTCACCGCCCCACTGATCCACACCAGCGGACGAGACGGTGACCCTCCACCCTCTGCTGTCCCGCCTCGCCGCACCCGCCTGCCCGCCCCTGCCCTGTCCGGAGCACCGCCCATGACTCATGACCCGCACCACCCCGAGGACACCCCAGACGAGC
Source organism: Streptomyces durocortorensis (assembly GCF_031760065.1). Lineage (NCBI taxonomy): Bacteria > Bacillati > Actinomycetota > Actinomycetes > Kitasatosporales > Streptomycetaceae > Streptomyces > Streptomyces sp. C11-1. The sequence continues at coordinate 3,157,414 of NZ_CP134500.1, read as the reverse complement.
CGTTGCCGTTGACGAAGTCCCCGACACTGATGGGGCGTCTGCGCCGCGCATTCGGACGGGCTGCCCCTGGCGGAGCCAGTAGTACCCCGAGTCCGACTCAAGGCCGGACTTCGGGGGACTCCGCCCCGGGGGTGGCGGAGACGGCCCAGCGCCAGGGGGCGCCGGACCAGGAGGCCGTGGCCGAGGGCGGCCCCGACCTGGACACGCTCCACGCCGTTCAACGCGAGATCCTCCGCCCCGTACGCGCCGCCGAGATCGCCGCCGACGAGCCCGCCGTGCAGAGCGTCCAGCCCGCGATCCGCCGCTTCACCGGCGACAAGCGCGACGAACGTGTCGGCCCCCTGCGGTTCCTTGAAGGCGAGCGCGCCCTCCTTCAGGAGACCGCCGCGCAGCACGGCTACAAGGGCGAGTCCGGCTTCGCCGCCGACATCGTCCTCGCCTTCCTCGCCGACCGGTTCACCGCCAACCTGCCGCTGTCCGAGGACCGTCGCCGCACCCACATGTTCCGCGCCCAGGTGCTGCGTCAGCTCAACCGGATCGGCGTCAACGTCAACCAGATCGCCCGCGCCCTGAACAGCGAGCTCACCCCACCCGATCTACGCCTGCGTCTCGACGAACTCCAGCACCTGCTGGAGCTGATCGCCGAGGCCCTGCGCGAGCCCGCCGACCCGACGGAAGTCTGAGGCCCACCGCAATGATTGCCGCCATCAAGCAAGCCGGGTCGAACACCCGCGGGCTGCTCGCCTACCTCTACGGCCGAGGAACCCACGACGAACACTTCGATCCGCACATCGTCGCCGCCTTCGCGATGCTTGCCATGCCCGACCCCGGCCGCGAGGAGATGGCCACCCTCACCGACCTCGGCCGCTACCTCGACGAGCCCGTACGGCTGCGCAACAGCGAGTTCGGCAAGCCGGTCACCGACCACGTCTGGCACTGCCCCGTCCGCGCGGCGCCCGAGGACCGCTACCTCTCCGACACCGAGTGGGGCGAGATCGCCCAGCGCATCGTCGAGGCGGCCGGAATCGCTCCCGCCGGAGACGACCTGGCCTGCCGCTGGATCGCCGTACGCCACGCGGACGACCACATCCACATCCTCGCCACCACCGTCCGCGAAGACGGCCGCCGCCCGGGGCTCCACAACAGCGGTACCCGCGTCGGCGACGAGTGCCGCGAGATCGAAAAGGACTACGGGCTACGCCAACTGAAGAAGGGCGACGGAACCGGCAGCCGACGCCCCACCCAGGCCGAGATGCACAAGGCCGAACGCCTCGGCTGGGAACAGACCAGCCAACAGTGGCTCGAAGAACGCATCCGTGCCGCCATCCCGCACGTCACCGACGCCGAGGAACTGCTCACCTACCTCGAAGCCGACGGCGTCGCGGTGAAGCCCAGGCGAGCCCCTTCCGGAGACCTCATCGGCTATGCCGTCGGCCGCCCCGGTGACATCAACGACAAGGGCGAGCAGATCTTTAAGCCGGGCGGGAAGATCGCCCCTGACCTCAGCCTGCCCAAGGTACGGGCCCGCCTGGAGACCAGTACGCCCGAGGAGCACCCCACTGCTCGCCGCATCCGACCCACCACCGCATGGCGCCGGGCCACCGATGCTCTCGACACCCTTCACATCGAGCTCACTGACGCCACCGGTGACGGCGAGTCCGGCAGCGACGCACGGGCCCAGGCCCACATCGCCGCGCTCGGCGAACTGATCGAGGCCACCGCACAGCGCGCGCCCGAGAGCCTGCGCGCCGAACTTCAAGCCGCATCGAAGGCGTTCGCCCGCGCCCAGCGCTCCCAGGTCCGTGCCGAAGACCGGGCCGCCGACGCCGCACGCATCGCAACCCGCGACATCATCAACACCGCCACCGGCCCGGACGGCAGCGCCTTGGCCGCTCTGCTCGCCGCCATGGTCTGGGCGACCATCCTCGCCGGGCGCTGGCACGAGGCGAAGCACCACGCCCACCAGGCCGACGCAGCCCGCCGGGCCCTCGACCACCTCCAGACCGCCGCCGACCAGGCCCTCGCCCCCACGCTCGCCGATCTGGAACGCCGCCTGCCGCGCGAACAGGCCCGCCGCACTCTGGCCCGCGACGTCCGCGCCGCCGTCCCCGACCATGCCGAACGCATCCTCGCCGACGAGAACTGGCCTGCTCTCGCCGCAGTCCTCGCCGATGCGGAGGCCGGTGGCCACAAACCGCACCAGCTCCTCAAGGAGGCCACCGAGCAACGCGAACTCGACACGGCCCGCCGCCCGGCCCGGGTCTTGATCACGCGCATCCAGCACACCGGCCGCAACCCCGTACGTATCAGCCGAGCCGAAGCCGCACGCATCCGCTCGACGCGGTCGATATCAGCGGCCAGCAGTACAGCCTCGGCCCAGCAGCGTCCACCGGCGCCAGTTACCGCTCCGGAGCGAGGGAGCCGCCCTCGGCGGTAGCGATTCCAGGGGGCAGCGCTTCGTAGCTCCAGACTGCTGTCACCTCAGACAGACGTTGCCGATGACCGCAGTTCAAGCGCGGTGGCCCCGAGTGCGGCATGGTCGTCGGCAACGGCACGGAGACGAGAATCCAGGGCATCTGGGCCGAGCGACGCCAGTGCCCACAGGGCACTGAGCCGGCGTGCGGTCGACCAGATGCCGGTAGTCGGGGGCCGGAAGGCAGCCACGGTGATGTTCCTGGCAGCGAACGGGACGGGGTCGAGATAGGTCATGCCGCCGGTCCCACACAGGTACGCGCGAGCACCCGTTGCGGCGGCCAGGTCGGCGAGTCGGAGGGAGCGGCCCGGTCTGGCGGACAAGACGCTGCTACGGAGGATCCGGCCCCGCCAGCCGAGCAGGTCGAGCAGCACGCGGGTGGAGGTCTCCGCGATCACCGCGGTCCGCCCGGTTGCGAAGGAATCCAACACCGGGTCCAGGGCCTGGGCGAGGGAGCGCCAGTGTGGGCTGGTTCCGAAGTGCTGCCGCAGCATTCCGGCGGTCCTTCGACGGGCGAGTTCGGCGTCGTCGATCAGCGCGTCACGGATGAGAGTGGATCGCCCGCTCGGAAGGTGGGTGGGGATGGAGAGCCACAGCTGGCGGCCTGGTGCGTCGATGGCGGCGAGGCGCGCTCGGTGCTGGTAGTCGCGGCGGGTGAACTGCACATCGTCCAGGACGATCCAGTAGTCCGCCGCGAACAGCTTGGCCAGCGTCGTCAGCCTCGGGAACAGATTGGGCTGGTGGATCGCGCACAGCCCGCCGGGAGCAGGCTGCTCACGAGGAGATGAGGCGGCTGGTGAAGCCGGAGCGAATGAGAGATTCGTACGCTGCATGTACGTCCTCGGGGACTTCCTGCTCGATGGCGAATCCGAGCTTCGGATACTCGATGACCCGCTGGAGGTCGCCCGCGAGCATGTCCAGAACGAGCTTCTCGTCCCCGATGCTCTTCAGATAGTCGTCGAACTCCAGCGGCTCCGACGCGCAGAGAAACTCGATGTCGGGCCACAGCTTGCGGGCGGTCGCGAACGATCGCCGTTCCATGTACGGCTTGGAGACCAGCAGCACCGTCGTCGGATGGATGCCGGAGGCGGCGAGGACCTCACGGGAGAGCGTGATGTTCTGTCCGGTGTTTGCCGCGTGGGGCTCCAGCAGAATGGCGTCGGCGGGGACACCGAGGTCGATGGCGTGCTCACGGAAGTGGACTGCCTCCCCGCGAGGGAAGACCTTGGCGGTGGTGGGGCTGTTGCCGCCGGTGAACACCAGGGTCTGGAACAGCCCGGCGCGGTACAGCTCGGCGGAGCGGGTTGCGACGCCGAGGTCGTGGCTGCCCAGTCCGATTGCCACGTCGACGGGGCGCAGCTCGTGCTGCATCTGGTGGTAGTCCCAGATCAGCTTGGCCTGGTGCCACTGGTTCTCGGTGATGCCCTGATGGTCGTTGCGCACGCGTTCTCCCTGGTCACAGTTGCCGGGGGCCGGTCAGCCCCTCGCTCATGGCCTTGACGCCCTCGATGCTGCGCAGTTGGTGCACGAGTCCGTACTGCGCGGCCACCTTGGCGGCCTGGTCGAGGACGAGGATTCCATCATCCTGGGTCGCTGTATCGGAGAGCAGGATGTGGCCGTGAGCGGTGTCCAGGCGTACGCGTTGCATTGGTGAGTCGGTCGTTCCGCTGCTTCGGGCGATGTCGATGAAGTGCAGGGCTTGAGAGAGATCGCCGGCGCCGCGGCGGGCCAGAGCGAGCTTCTGGTGGGCCACCGACCAGTCGTCCGGTTCGGTGAGGTCCTCGAACTCGCGGGTCGCTGTCTGCATGACGCGGGTCGCGTAGTCGTGCTCGCCGTCCTTGCTCAGCGCCGTCCCCACCCACAGCCTTGCGCGAGCCCGGTCGCGGCGAGAGAGCCGGTCGTCGACGGCGAGGCTCTCGTAGTTGCGGGCGGCGACTTCCAGCCTGCCGGACATCTCGGTGACGACTGCGATCGACAGATCGAGCTGGGCGACGCGGCGAGGGATGTCGAGCTGGGTGAAGACCGTCCGGGCACCGGCGTAGGAATGCTGGGCCGAGAGCGGGCCCAGGACAACGCCTTGGTCGCGTTTGAGGTCACCAAGTAAGGCCGTGGAGCGGGCAAAGAGGTACAAGCCCTTCTCGTCCAGTTCATGGGCCTTGAACCTGCCCAGCCACCGAGTGAGAAGGCTGTCGGCGAAGGCGAAGTTCTGCCGGGACAGGGAGACCACGACCCGGTCGAGGTCATCGGCCCATGACTCGTACTCCCACGCTCTGGGGCCGGACGAGGCGACACGTCTGCCGATGGTCGCGACGCTGCCGGTCATCTCCGACAGGAGCGTCTCGAAGCGCATGTGGACTGCGGCGTCCGCTCGTCCGAGGGCGGTGTCGAGGATGGCCTGGGTATCGGGTCTCGGCTCAGTAGCGGCGAGCTTGCTCTCCCACTTGGACACGGTCGCGACCGCCAGGCCCAGACGCTCGGCGTAGGCCCGCACGCTCAGCCGCAGGGCGAGCCGCAATGCCTTGGCCTCAAGCCCGGTCCAGTGGTGCACGGTCGCCACGCGTCACTCCCTTCCACCAGCCATCGAAGCAGACCCGACGACGCGGCGGGACGGAAGTGGAACGGAAGTAGAACAGGTGGTGATTTGCAGCGAGTTGGTTCGCCGACATGCTCGAAGCGTCACCACGTGTCAAGCCATTGGACGGTCCTGAGCATGGAACCCCTCTCGGAACATCGCCTGGTCAGCGGCCCCGTCGTCTACGGTTTCCTGCGACTGGTACGCGTGCCCCGAGCACGGCAGGAATCACTGCTCGCCTCGCTGGCCGAGTACTGCCACCGCCACGAGCTGCAACTGTCCGGCCTCTTCACCGACCGCGACGCTGCCGGGTCAGCCTCGGCGGCGTTCACCGGTCTCCTCGACGTGCTGGGGCTGCCGGACGTCTACGGCGTCGTCGCCCCCGCCATGTCCCACCTGGGCCCGAAGGCCATAGCGGCCGAACGTGGGCGGCAGATCGAATCGGCCGGTGCCCGGCTGCTACTGGTCCGGCGCCCGAGCCCCAAATCCTCGACCGTCTCTCGACGCGCCCCCGTCCACCGCACGCACTCCGGAACCACCCGCGTCGTGGACGCCGAGTCGTGAGGACTATCGCGATGAACAAGACGATCCAGAAGTTCTTCGAGTCCCGGCCCGAATCGGTCAGCGAGGCGCGGGCCTTCACCACCGAGGCCCTGACCATCTGGGGTGTGCTGGACCGAGGCGACGACGTCCGACTCTGCGTCTCCGAACTCGCCACCAACGCCGTGCTCCACGGGACTGATCCCGGCCGCGGCTTTCTCGTCAGACTCGACGCCGATGACGAGGTCGTATGCCTGGAAGTACACGACAGCCGCCGCCAGTACCCCCACCCCCGTCGTCCCGGCGACACGGACACTGCCGGCCGCGGGCTGCTCCTGGTGACCGCACTTGCCGACGGCTGGGGCGTGGAGGACCGCACCCCGTTCGGGAAGATCGTCTGGTCGTGCTTCAAAGCCCCGAGAGGGACGACAACATGAGTGTCGCTCTCACCCCGCCCGGCCCTGATCTGCGCCTACTGGTGTCGCTCGCCGCTTGGACCTGGCAGGGCGCCGGACCGGACGGCCGCGAGATCGCGTACATCCTGATCACGCACACCCCGGCCCTGACTGACGGCGGCACCGCCGTGCCGGCCGAGGATCGAATGCGGCGACTGTCCGTCTGTCTTGGTGGCCTGACCGGAGCCCGTGAAGTCATCCCGGATCTAGCGTGCCGCCTACAGCTCGTCGGCGACCGCGTGCTGCTGCGTATTCCCGAGGCTTCCCGGCGACTGCAGCTACCCACTCGCCGTTCCTGGACCGAACTGGTCGCCCGCACCGGCGAGGCGATTCTCCTCCTCGGTCTTGATCCGCTGCCACAGTCTGCAGACGCTCTTCGCCTCGATGCCTACCTGGACTCCGCCCTCGCAGCTGACCGACTGCTGTTCGGGCGCGTCCAGTTCCCGCCGCCAGGCCCGCGCGCTGATGTCTGCTCGACCTGCGGCGGCAGCGGCACGGACCCGATCTCGGGCCGCGCATGCCCGGACTGTTCCCTGCACTGCCGACTCGAACCGTGAAAGGCACGCCATGCACCAGCTCATCGCTGCCCCTTTCCTTGACGGCCACCTTCTGCTGCGTCCCGGAGCGCGATCCGGAGCCCGTATCCCGGCCACCCACTACGAGCAACTGCGAGCCGCCGACGGCGCGCAGACCCTGCCTGGCTGGACGGTCGACCTGGCAGCCGAAGCCTGGGGCCTCGATGTCGCTAGCGCCCCGACGACGGACACGGTCCTGATCCGCGAGCCGTCTGCGTACGGATACTGTCGGGCCTCCTGGGAGATCAACCTCGGATGTAATTTCGCCTGCAAGCACTGCTATCTCGGCGAACGGCCCTTCTCCGGCCTCACCTGGGAGAACAAGGTCAAGCTCCTGGACATCATGCGCAAGGCAGGCGTCATCTGGCTCCAGATCACTGGCGGTGAACCGACCATGGACCCGCACTTCCAGAACGCCTACCGGTACGCCTGGCTGGCCGGAATGATGCTCACGATCTCCACCAACGGCTCCCTGCTGTTCCGCCCCGACCTGCTCCAGCTCTTCAGGGAGTGCCCGCCGTACCGCCTCGTCGTCAGCATGTACGGCGCGAGCGAGGAGTCCTTCGACGCGCTCACTCAGCGGCGCGGAGCCTGGAAGGCGTTCCGGCGGGGCATGGACGCCGCCCGCGCCACAGGGCTGCCACTGCGCATCAACGTCGTCGTCACCGAGGACAACGCGAGCGAGGCAGACGCGATGGCCGCGCTCGCCAGGGAGTGGGGCGTGGAGCACCACGCGTACACCAACATGACCCCGACGATCTACGGCGGTGGCGAACCCCTCCTCGCCCAGTCCGCAGACCACCTGCGCCAGCGCAAGCCGTTCGCTGGATGCAACGCCGGCCACACGTTCTTCCACGCCGACCCGCACGCCAGGGTCTCGATCTGCAAGGTCGGCCGCGACGACCAGATCGACCTCGTGGCCGAAGGCATCGAAGGACTGCGACGGCTCGGCACGATCGCCGACCGCCTGATGCTTCGCACCGGAGGGTGCGAGGGCTGCGCCCTGTCCGGCACATGCCGGGTCTGCCGTCCCCTGGCCAAGCACTACCAGGAGGCGAAGGCGCCGCTGCACAGCTACTGCCAGCACGGAGACAAGAAGAAGGTGACCTCATGACCGGACCCGTACCGGTGCAGATCCTGACAGGCTCGCCCCCCAGTGCACGCCGCGCAGCGCCCTCGGTGGCATCGGCCGCCGTGAGGCTCGTCGCGGACCTGGACGACGTTGTCGAGAGCGCCGAGTGCTCCTGCGACGCCGGCGACGACAACCCACACTAATCCGGCCCGACCGACGTGCTCCGACCCGTCCCACCGACGGGCCGGAGCACCCTCACGTACAGCGCTAAGGTGCCCGCATGCTCTTCCGCTGGGACTGGCTCCGCGCCGTGCTCACCGCACCGGTCGTGCCCACCCTCGGACCTGTCCACCCGCATGCCCTGACCGTGGACCTCTTCGAAGCCACCCTCCTCGTGGCCGCCGACCGGCGCTTCCTGCCGTACGACAAGGACCGCCGCTGGGGCAACGAGAAGCAGGAGGTCGTCCTTCCTGGCGACGTGGTCCACCACCCTGACCACACACTCATCCCGACTCTGCTGACGCGCGGCCGACGAGCCGTGAAGGTCTTCGCCTACGGTCACCGGAGTGACGTCCTGTACCAGGCCGCCGAACTCGCAGCGAAGCTCGCGGCTCTTCACGGAGCAGCCTCTGCTCGTGTTGTCCGGCCACTGGGCCCGGAGACGACTCATACACATGGCGTCCGCATCCAGCTCAAGGACTTTACGGCGCGGTACTGTCCCCCCTCCGCCGGCCCCGTCCGTCGGCTCGAAGACTGGCCCCTCCACATCCGCGGCACCTTTACCGCCTTCGCCCAGACCATGGCGGCCGACGGCTTCTCCTTCCTAGACCGTCAGATGAAGACCAAGGGATGCGGCCCGGTCCTCGTGGCCGTGGTGGAGGATCGTGTTGTCGGTGCCATCGGCCCCATGGAGATCTGTCCCGACCCCACGGGTGCCAACCAGCTCATGCCGCAATACTTCGCCGTGCACCCAGAGGCTCGCGGCCACGGACTCGGTCGGCACCTGTGGCGGGCGGCCATGCACTGGGGCCAGACTTACGGCGCGGTGTACCAGCTCCTCCAGACCGAAGTCCGGGGAGCCTCGGATCACCTCTGTCGCAGCGAAGGGCTCGCCACGCTGGGTTTTCTCCACGACAGGAGGGTCTGACGCAAGCTTGGTACGTTCCTGCTAACGATCAGGCCGCCAGGTGTCAGTGGGACGCGCTAGCCTGCTCGTGTGATTGCAGGTGCTCTGCCCAGGCTGCACGAGCTAGGCCACGGAGCATGGGCAGCCAAGTGCAGCTACGAGCCTGCTCTCCGACCCGCCGCTGCTGGTCGGCCTACGCGGGCAATACCCCGGAGGGGGTCTTGCTGTCTGCCAGGGTTTGGACCAACTCGGCACCTGGCGACCTCACTTGGCACTAGGCTGATCCATCAGTCAGCAGCGCTGCGTTCGTCTTGTGACACTCAGCGCGCTACGGGATTATTGATCTCGGTCAGATGAGCGGGGGGTTTCTGGTGGGTGCGTTCGGAGCGGGTGGACAGTGACGGAATTCATTCCCGGCGTTGGCGCCGGGTCTTTGCTGCGGTCTGAGCTGCTTGCCGATGGTCGGTCGACCCGGATAGGTGCGATTCACCAGATCGACTACGGCCAGGCCGTCGTGCTGACTCACGATCGCTGGAAGTTCGACGCCGGTGGTATTCCGCAGTTCTCGTTCCTCCTCGCGACCGCGCAGGACGTCAACGAGCCACATGTCGACGATGACGAGGTGCTGCTTCTGCGTGTGGAGGGCACGTCGCCGCTGTCGCTTGAGCGCGACCTGCACGCAGTGCGCGAGGAGTCCCTGCGAACGGCTCTGTCAAACAACCAGGACTCATCGCCATCCGCCGTGCTCGATGCGGAGCTCGACCCGTTTACCAAGAACCGCGTGTCGTTCACTGGCGTGCGATGCAAGATCCTCGGCACCTTCTACGAAGACGACGTGGATGGGCAGAAGGTGCTGGAGTTCGGTGCCGACGTGGACAACTTCTACGCGACGTCCACGTACCGAGTCCTGAAGCCTATCGGTGACGGCCTCGCGACGATCGCCTCCTACCTCAAACCGACCGGACGCCCGGTGGAACGCGTACGCATCGGCGCGGTGCGGTACTCCGCTACGCGGCGGCGAGCTAAAGCCGCCAAGCAGGCCGACGCCGCAGTCGAAGTCAACATCCGGGACTTCATTGGCAACAAGACCGCCCTGCTCGGCATGACTCGGATGGGCAAGTCGAATACCGCGAAGATCATCATCGCGCGCACGTTCGTGGTCTCCGAACGACAGCACGCCGCTGGCGGTCACCCCATTGGTCAGCTGATTTTCGACCCGCAGGGGGAGTACGCCAACCCGAATGTGCAGGATGGTACCGAGATTGCGGCGATCGGTGCGGACCATGTCCGGATCTTCAAGTTCGGTGCGGACGGGACGCAGCCGCACGTTAAGCCTCTCAATATCAACTTCTTTTCTGAGAATCAGATTGACGCAGTCCAGGGGTTGATTTCCGACACTCTTAGCGGCGATGAGTCTGGTTACGTCAAGGACTTCGCGGGTATGTCCTATGCGGATGTTCCAGGAGATCGCTCCGCCACCACGCATGCCCAACGTGCCCGGCTTGTTCTCTATGGCGCGCTGATGCGTGCGGGGTTCGCAGTTCCGACAAATTTTCGCGCGCGAATCAATATCAGCGCCGCTTTTCAGCAGAAGATTGTCGCCGAACTCGGCCGTGATCCGTTTGTGCAAGTCGGGAACAGTGCCAACTTCGTGGCCGTCGCTGCAGTAGACGTAGAGAATGTCGTCGACAAGATTGTGGAGCTGCGCGACGCCGGAGACACCGACGCGAGCAACTTCGCCAAGGATGTCCGCTGGAAGAGCGTTGAGCCAATTTTCACGACTCGCAGCGGGAACCGCAGCGTCCGAGGCTGGCGAAATCTGAATCCACTGCGCTCGTTTCACAGCCCAGCGACACAGAACGACCCTGCGATCGAGATCTACGAGGAGCTTCTCCGGGGGCGCATTGTGATCGTCGATTTGCATGTCGGGGCCGAAGCTGTGACCAAGGCGCTGAGTGAGTCGATTACGCGTCGACTGCTTTCTAAGCAGACCGAGGTGTTTACCTCTGGGCAGGAACCGCCGCACATTCAGGTGATGCTTGAGGAGGCTCACAACCTGTTCTCGTCGGATCGCTATAAGGATGACCTTGACGTCTGGGTCAAGCTCGCCAAGGAAGCGAGCAAGCTGAATCTCGGCATGACCTACGCGACGCAAGAGGTTTCGGGGGTGGCGCATCAGGTTAAGGCGAATACTGCCAACTGGGTTGTCGCCCATTTGAACAACACGACTGAGGTGCGGGAGCTGGCCAAGTTCTATGACTTCGGGGCGTTCTCAGATGCGATCATCGCCTCCGAGGATCGTGGATACGTGCGGCTCAAGACACTGTCCTCGCCGTACATTGTTCCTGTCCAGATCGATCGGTACGACATCGCGCTCGTCAACGAAGCACGAGCAGCGGCTGGTGACCCGCCGTTGACGCTGAACGGTACGGCACTCTGATGCCGTACGAGACCGTCGGCGGGGCTCACGAGATCGCATCGCGGCTGGGGCATTCGGCGGCCGCCGTCCGGGCGATCGCGGACCAACGCACCTTCCATGTCCCGGCTGAGGCGATCCAGGACCTGGATTCGATCCGCAAGCGAATCCGTCCGCGGGGCGACTTCGCTGCCCCGCCTGCGCCAGACCGACTCACTGCTGCGCTGGCGATCGATGGTTCACACGTCGTTGAGCAGGTTCGTGACGGCCTGCCATCGGTCCTGTACGGGTTTGCGCAGGCCGCCGCAGCGTACGTGGACCTCGGAGTTTTGGAATCGCAGCGGGCCGAGCGGTTTGTCGACCCGTACATGATCGAGCGTGCGGTCAACACCGCCATCGTGACGCTGGATCTGCCTGTCTCCGGCGCGTACACGCGTGCCGACGCCGACATCGTGACCTCGTGGCGAGAGGTCATCAATGAGCTGTTTCGGCAGAAGAAGGTTGACGTCAATCGCCTCGACCAGCCGCTGCTGGACCTGCTCTTCCTTCTCCACGGCGTTCCCGGGGCGCCAGCGGCTACAGTGCCGGTTAACTGTCCGACGCAGGACTGCAAGAAGGACATTCCTGTGCCGCCCGCTGGTGCCGACTGTGACGCGTGCGGCGTGCACCTTTTCCCCACCGACGTGCTCCGTATCCACGAGGAGGTTGGCGAGGAGGGTACGAACCAGTCCGCTCTCGGGCGGCTCATGTCGGTGATCGAGCTGTTGGTGCTGATCGGGCTGGCGACGCTGCTGTGGGAGCAGTCGCGCCAGAAGGCTCTTCCCACGACGCTGTTCATCGTCGATGGCCCACTGGCCGTGTTCGGCACACCAGCAAAGCTGCGCGGGCGAGCCCTTGAATACTTCCAAGCGATGGGCAGGGCTACTCCGGGCAACGCGCCATACGTCTGTGGGATTGAGAAGTCCGGAGTTCTGGTCGACTACGCGCGCCAACTGGCCCGGCACGACATTCTCGAACCGGGTGACCTATTGGTATGCGACGAACAGATCATTGCGCGAGTCGTAAACGCCAACAACGCCCGCGCCTACGGTAAGGAGACATACTGGGGTCGCAAGTTCGTGTATCGCGCGCTTGATGGGCGAGTTGTCGTCCCGACCGTGCCACCACCGATGGGTGCACCGTATGATGCCAACGGCGGCCAAGCCGACCCGGCGGCCTACCCGACGTTGCCTGCAATCCTCGACGTGATCGACCGCACTGGTTCCTCGATGTACGTCGACGGCATCATCCCGGTGGCGGCCGCGCACGGGAAGGCCGCGTTCCCGATCGGCGTGGGCACCGATGTGCTCCGCCTCGTAGCCACCAAACGTCTCGGTCTCGACTCGTCTGGTGGACAAGCGGCTCCGGTACGGTTTACCCCATGATCGAGAATGTGGCTGTGCCGCCGGCCGCCCCCCTCTGTGATGCTCACGCTGCGCATGTTGCTGCGCCTACAATCCCGACGCACATTCTCGACAACCCCCGCCCACTCGTTTCACCCCTCGGCATCGTTGACCACGCGCTCATGATGAGCAGGTACCAGTCACCCCTGCGCTATCCAGGAGCAAAGTCGTCCCTCGCGCCGGTGATCGCCCGAATTTTGGATGCCGCCAAGGGCTCGAGGGCCGTTCCGGAAATCAACCTCCTGGTCGAACCTTTCGCCGGCGGAGCGTCAGCGTCCTTGCGACTAGTTGGCCAAGGGCTCGTCGACCGAGTGCTGCTCGCTGACGTGGATCCGTTGGTGACTGCCTTCTGGCAAACCGCGGCCGCCGATACTGAGGCGCTGATCGACCGTATGCATGACGAGTGGACCCGATACGTCAAGCCGGGTGGAGTAACCGCTGTCGATCGGTGGGACTATTGGCGTTCCTGGGCGCCCACTCGGAAAGCGAAGCCTGCCACGGTCCGACTGAACCTCGCGACACAGTGCCTATTTCTAAACCGCACAACGTTTTCTGGAATCCTTCATGGTAAGGCAGGCCCGATCGGCGGGCGCAAGCAAGCAAGCCCGTACGGCATCGGATGCCGGTGGAATCCGGAAGCCATAGAGGAACGACTTCGATATGTCGGTCACCTTTACGACACCGGCCGAATCGTCGATGTCTGGCACAAGGACTGGCAACAGACACTCGATGACGTGCCTAGCTATTACCCGCAGTTGATCCCGTCTCGCGTTGTTGCTTACCTCGACCCGCCCTACATCGAAAAAGCCTCGCACTTGTACCGAACCTCTTTCGACCCCAGAGGTGGATACGGTGGCAACAGGGCTGGCAAGGCGGGATCAGATGACCACATGCTCCACATGCAGCTCGCCGGATATCTGCGTACCAAGGCGCAGTTCCGCTGGCTGCTCAGCTACGACAACAACCCAATGTTGACCGAAAGCACTTGGCTCTATGCGCACACTCGCATGGCGCCTAGCCGCGTGGACCGAGAGATGCTCGGCGTACGCTCGTGGCCCTTGACTAAACGGTTGGTGAAGACGCGCTACAGCGCTAGTGGTAAGACGGGCAAGCGCGATGCCGATGAACTCCTCATCACGACCCTTCCGCCATCGACTGTCCCCGTAGATCACCAGCTGCGCGAGCTGCCTTGATTGCGCCGCTGGGTTGACGGTTGCCACGCGGGGCGGTTTGGCGGCTCGAAGCGGTCACGAGTGGCCAGCCTGCGTGAGCGATGCGTGAGCGGATGGGACGGCACCGTCTGGATTAGGCATCATACCGATCGGGGTTGCAGGTCTCTGACCTGGTAAGACGGGATTCTGCGGCACCGCCCGGTAGTAGCCAGGATGATCTTGCAGGCCCTCGTAATGCGTAGGTCTCGGGTTCGAATCCCGAAGGCGGCTCGAATTAACCCCAGGACCCACTCACCGTGACCTGGGGTTTCTTTTTTCGGATGACCTTGGAATCGACCCGGTTGCGCCTCTTGGGGCTGTGCATCGCAATGCGTAGGCCGGAGGTTCGTTTCTGTGACGAGATCGACGAACCAAGGCTCTGAACTGGTCTTTTGCCTGCTTGTGCAGGACGGGCCGGGCTGGTGCAACGGGGCCCGGTGGACAGCCGGTGGACAGTCGTGCGTGAAACTCCGTCAGGGGGCTCTCGCCACCCCGGGCCAACGGGTGAAATCCAGCGGTCTCCGATGGGGCTGCCGGCGCCGTCGGGACTGTTTGGTGCTGACAGTTTCACGCTGTCGACGGCGGGTGAATCGTGACCCGGTTTGGGCGGGTCAAAAGTGACCCAGGTGTCTTCTCATTGTGTGTTCAGCCGTCTTGGTTGTCGTCGGGATGCGTCGGAGTTCACGGCCGCGCATGCGATACGAGTCGCCGCACCTTTCTCGCAGTCATTGATTGCTGGTCGCGAGGCTTTGACCTGCTGCTCTGATCGACCGAGTTGCGGAATTCGCCTGGGGCTTGCCTCCTGGTGGACGGTCGGTGGACAGCTGTGCGTGATGAAGTGTCAGGAGGCCTGCGGGAGTGTCCGAGCCCCGGCGTCGCTTGTGCTGTCCGTGGCCTGGGCCTAGCGATCTTGATCTTGTGGTGACTTAACAGCTGGCCGCGCCCTACGCTTCCTCGGTAGGGTGCGCCGCCAGCCGAGCCGTTCTCGTCTGCGTCCGGTCGCCCTTCAGATCTCCATTGGCGATTTCACGTCTCTCGCGGCGGGCGGCTCGGCGACCTGCCGCTCAGGCGTGGAGTTGCCTCCGCGGCTTCTCCGGCTCGGCTTCAGTTCGAGCGAAGCGCGTGAGCAGTCGAGTGAATGATCTATTTTTAGCAAGTGCAGACCTGGCTCCGAGCGTCGCAGAGAATGGTGGCGAAGCTTCACTGGCGGTCGAGTCCCACAGCGCGGTTCCATGTGCGGGGCTGGGTGATGTCGCTACCGCAGAAGGCGTCACTTATTTGAGATCGGTCGAAAGTTGACAGATGTCTGACATTGGAGCAGCGGGGGGCCGTGAGGCGGCGAGTGGCCTAGTGTGGCGCCATCGCGGACCATCGAAAGGTGCATCAGTGGATCCACAGAGGCGCGTCCACATCGACCTCACTGTTGTGCATGAGGGCGGCAGGAGGATGGATCCCGCGCCGAACGGTGTCAGTGTGGGCTCGACGTATCTGCGCAGCTGGCAGGTGGATAGCATCGATACGCCGTCGAATATGTTTGACGGATACGACGCCCACCTGGTCAAGATCAATTACGATCTCGAAATCGATCCCGATTGCCCCGGGATGCCTTGGTTCGAAATTTCTTTCGAATTTCTCTCCGGGGAAACGAGTGATCAGGCCGTCGTCGTCGATGCTCTTCCTCGCTTCGGTACGTCTCCAGAGACTCCCAAGCCCTACGTGCTCAACCGGTTCCTGAACTTCGTCCCGAGCGAGGGCGATGTGTCCACCCAGGTCCTGCTTCCGGCGACCACGGACAGGGTCGACATGTTCGGCGCCGGCGGCAACAGCGTGCGGTGGAGGCATGTGTCGCTCGGCGGGGCCGGTGTCCGTCCCGGCTCCTACGCTGCCTGGGTCGTCCTGCTCACCCCCGCCGGGCAGGTTGAGCAACGAGTGGAATGCTCCGCTCGATACGACCTGTCGGTCCTCCCGGATGTCGAATACCGGCCCACACAGGTGCCAGTCGATTTTCGACTGAGTCTGGTCCCGCCCCGGGAGGGCCTGAGGGGCGTGGCGCCTTCGCTGTCGGCTGCCACCGAAGACCCGAGCCAGGAGTACTGCCCTTCCGTTTTCATCTGCTACGCGCACGACTCGCTACAGCACAAGGAAACTGCCAGGCTGTTCGGCAACCTTCTTGCCGAGAATGGCGTCGGCGTGCACATGGACCGGTATGAGGAAGGAAAGCGCGGGGACTGGGGTATCTGGGCACGGGAGCGCATCGACCAGGTTGATTTCGTCATCGTCCTTGCCTCCCCCATCTGTCGCAAAGCGTTCGACGGCGAGTTGCGCGGGCGTGAGCACCCGGGGATCCGGAGCGAGTCCCGGCTCATCAATGAGCGGCTCCATGTGTACCGCGACGAGTGGACCGCCAAGGTGTTGCCCGTTGTCCTGCCTCATGAACTGGTGGACAACATCCCCGAGATGCTGCAGCCATGGACGTCGGACCATTACGAAGTCACGGAGCTCACCTCGGGGGGCATCGATGACCTGCTGCGGGCGATGACGGGAGTACCGAAGTACTCCCGGCCACCGCTCGGTCAGCTGCCGGCCGGGGTGCTCAAGCCGTTGAGCGGTGCCGAGTCCTGAACGGCGGTACCGGAGCCCTCAGGCGTCCTCGTCCCCCGACACCCGGTAGTCGGGGTGGTCGTAGTCGATGACGGTCGCCAGATGGAGCGGTACGGGCATCTGCGTCCGGTCGTCCCAGGAGATGGCCTGCTCGCAGAGGCTTGCCGTCAGACCCGCCAGCTGCTCGGGAGCCCACGACCCCGGGCTCACCACCACGATCTCCTTCCCTGTGTACGAGTGCCACGGGACGGCGAGTTGGGAGGTGAGCCCGTCGGGCAAGGTCCATCGGGTGTAGAAAGCTCCCCGGTCTCCGCCCTTGGCCTTGATCGACGCGGATCGGCCTGCGAAGAGCCAGCAGCGCCCGTCGGCGTCCGGGAGCCGGTACACCTTGCGGTCCGGTGCGGCGGGCTTGGCCGGGTCGCTCGGCATGTTCGCCTTCTCCCGTCGGGTGACGGGGCGCCCGATCTCACTGAGCTCGGTGTTCAGGCGGACGACCGCGATGTCGGCAACGCCTCCACGCACCTTGTCCCCGGGGAGCGGGCCGGCATTCAGCTGTGCGTTCTGCAGTCCCGGCCAGATGGTCCGGGTCTCCTGGGTGTCCACGAAAATCACCATGGGGGTGCCGTCAGGGGTCATGGCGAGAAGTTCGCCGAGTCTGGCCTCGACCACATCCCGTGTCAGCTCCGCCTTCTCTCCTGTGCGGCCGAAACGGGTGGTTCCGATGGCACCGGAGTGAAAGTCCGCCACACCCTCGGCACTACGCACCCATGCCTGCCTCCGGTCGCTGTGGACCAGCACTTGGCAGCTCGCCAGGTCGTCGGGGTCGACGTACAACGCCACCATGGTGAGAACCAGCGGCTTGCCTTCCGTTCCCGTCTGCTGTCTGCGGGCATGGATGCCGACCAGCAGTGCCTTCCTGGCGAGCCCGTGAGGTCGTCCGCCCGCGATCACGGAGTCCAGCAGCCGGTTGTCCAGGACTCCCGCGGCCCGAAACAGGTCGCGCAGGGCGGCCCGGGCGGAGTACTTCTTGGTTTCGGTACTGGACGGGTTGGTCTTGGGCGGGAGGACGGTGGGCTCGGTTGCAAGGAACTGGGCCGGTACCCCCAAGTGCCCCAGCAGGCGCCTCAGATGCGGTTTGGCATCGATCTCGGGCCGCAGTACGTCAGGGTGGTACTCGGTCTCCAGCCAGGCTGCGACCAAGTGGTCGTCACCGGACGGAAGGTTCAGCGACCTGAGAGAGGCCGTGCGATTCACGGTGTCGTGGGCGAGCAGCTCCGGGCAGTGGCGGGTGACCACGTCCATGCGGGAGTTGACGTGGACGGGCTGTTTATCGGACGTCGGCTTCACAGGCTGTCCGGCCAGCTCCTCGAGTTCGGCCAGCATACGGTCGCGGCCTGCAGGCGTGGCGTAGACGCAGGCCAGAGTGGCCCTTCGGAATCCGCTCGGTCCGACTGCGGAGGCAGGGAGGCCGTCGGGCGGGTAGCTCGTTACGCGAGGCGCGAGCCTGATCCTCTTGTCCACCTCGTAGGGCAGAGGTACGAGCAGGGGAAGAGTGGACATGATGTGCTCGTGCAGTCGAAGCATGAACCTGGGGCCGGGGCCGCTTCCCAGCGCGTGGAACCGGGTGCTCGCTATCTGAGGCCTGATCGCCCCAGGAACGGGTGGTAGCTCATCCGGAATGTCCAGTGCTGACAACTGACATGCCTCGATGATCTTCGCGATGGCGGGATCGAGATGGCTGCGCCACTTGCCGGTCTCTCTGTCCGGGCGGCGCCGTAGCGGGAGTTTGAGGATGGGAGAGTCTTCCTCGTTCCGCTCGATCCACACGTTCTTCGCCCAGTCCCCCTGGGGCGAGATCCTGGAAAGGTGAGCGTCGAAGCAGAGGACGGGGTCCTCGACGCCGGCCCGGGTGGTCAGCCGTGCGGTCACCTTGTGCATGCTGAAAGCCGATCCGGCTCGGTTGGCGAGGAGATCGCCGGGATCCCAGGCCAGGAGGGACCCGTCAGTGTCCATGGACAGATGGACGGGCGCTCGGTCGTCGATGCGCATGGGTACTCCGGCCAGTTGCCGCATCACCTGCCACTCTGCCGTACGGAACACCCAGCCGGGCATGACCGGAACCCGGCCTGGACGGAATTTCACGAAGTCGGCGAAGGAGCGCGCTGGCTCGGGGGCGGGCAGCAGCCCGGGGAGGAGCGGGGTCTTCTTCCCGTCACGGATATGCCTTTCCCAGGCCATTACAGCGACCCGCAGCCGGTTGTCGAGAGCGGCGTTGCTGGTGAGGAGCAACATGCGGCTGCCTGCTGACTGCTCCTCCTCCGCGAGATCGCGTTCTCCGAACAACTTGACGGGTTGGCCGGTGGCGGCAACCAGCCCGGTGGCCAGGGCGGAGTAGCGCGGCTGCCGTTGGTTCTCCCGCTTGGGCAGGTCCGCCCATGCTTTCCCGAAGTCTGCGGTGAGGGGGTAGGCGGTGATGGAGCCCAGCAGGGAGTCCATGTCCTGTCGTGGCACGCGGTAGGCGAGGGTGATCAACACTGGGCGCCTCCGGCGTCGGGGTGTTCCGCGTATGTCAAGAAGGCATTGAGGGTTGTGCCGTAGTACTGCTGCATCGCGGGCAGGACGCCCTCGGTGCGCCACCTGTCCCGCAACTTGAGAATCAGCGTCGCCAGGTCGGTACCGCCCTCGGGGTCGAGCATGGCCCCGTCCACCAGATGCAGCGTCGCGTCGGTGCCGCCACGCCGTGCACGGCCGATGAGCTGTACGGCTCCATTGATGATCTCGGCCACCACGCCGAGCTTGACGTCGAGGGGCTGGGCCTGAAAGTAGGGCGGGCGGCGGATGATTTCGTCGAGGTACTGGCCGGCCACCTTGCGGCGTTGTGCCAGCAGAGCCTGGGGGTCGCTGGACGGGCCGCGGTGCTCGCGCAGTGCTCGTGCCTGGATGTGCGCGACGAGTTCCGACGGCTCGTCGATCAGAGGGATCGGCCGGACGATTAGCCACACCGACCCCAGGGCGGACTTGTCGCCTTCCCCGATGATGTTCACCCCCCGTTGCACCCTGGCCAGGGGAGCGATCAGGATGTCGGCCCCCTCGACAGCGGGGAACCCCTCCAACCGGTCGGCCGGTAGTTCCCGCCATCGGCCGACGTCCACGGCTGCTTCCTGGTCGTCCGCATAGGAGCCCGGCCTTACCGCCAGGCAGATGCGCGTGGAGTCGACGCCGGCTGTGAACAGGCCTTCCGCGACGTGCCGCGCTGCCTCGTAGGACGTCGTGGCGAGAAGTACACGTTCGCGCCCCGGCTTCTCGGTGGCGAGCCGTTCCAGTTCGGGCCGTAGGTATGTGCCCCACAAGGCCGTGGCGATGTGCTGGATCGCCGCGGCACGGTCGGTTCCCTCCAGACCGGAGATCCGGCGTGGTCGGCCCTCGTCGTCATCGATCCGTGCCGCCAGGACGCGCACGGCGTCCTCCTGCTCGTCCGCCACCCACCATTTCGGGGTGGTGTGGATGTGGTGGTGCGGCGCGTACGGAAAGTAGGAGGTGGCTGACATCCCGAGGACGACGCGGCGGACTCCGGCGTGCCCCAGGGCAGTGGTGTCGCCGAGCCCCACGGTGTAGGTGTGCGGGTCACCGCCGAACGCTGCCGTCGACAGACGTGCCGCCTGCCCTCCGGTGTCGTCGTAGTACTCGGTGAAGGCGAAGACGAGCCTTCCCAAGGGGCCGGTCGGTGTGATGCGCCAACGTCCGTATGCGCCAAGGGCGTCCGCGATGTCTCGGGCGGATTCGACCCCGATGTCGACCAGTTGGGCGTTGTTTGCCATTAGCTGATGCAGGAATATCCGGATGCGTTCCAGAATGGCCCGGCGGAGGATCCGGTTGACGACCCGAACCCGGTGCTTCTCGGGCAGGTCCTTGACGAGGTGGTCCAAGGCGTCTCGTGCCATGGGCAGGGACAGCCCTCCGGATCCTCCGGTGACCACCGATGCGAGGTGCTGTCGGGCGGCTTTGAAGGATTTGGGTTCGTCGTCGTGGGGTGGCATCTCGTCGAGGAAGAGCGAGCGGAACATTTCCAGTTGTTTGGCGTCGACCTCCTCGGTGTCGAGTCCGAAGAGCCGGGCGGTCAGCCAGTTGTCCCACCGCCGAGGCACCATCCAGTAGCGCCCCGGCCCGCGCGGGCGCCGTCCTTTGGCGGGGGCCGCGGCACCGAGACGCTCGTAGGTCAGGTGGCTGACGTAGTTCTCGGACAGGTAGCGGAGCGTCAGATAGGCGTCGCGGACACTGGCATCGACTTCGTCCCTGAGCCGTCCTGACGTCGCCGCGAAGTCCTGATCGAATTTGCGCAGGGGAGTGTTGGTCCGACCCGCGTGGTCAAGGACGAGATGACGGCCCGCATGGTCGATCGCCGTGCTCTGGAAGCTGTCCACCTCGTCGATGACGACGATCTGACAGCGTCGCATCAGCAGCTCCTCCACGGTCAAACGGTCATCACCGCCGTAACCGTCCTCCACCGGTGCCTGAACCACTCCGAGCAGCAAGTTCGCGTGCGAGGTGACAATGACATCTGCGGTGCATGCCTCACGCACGGCCTGATAGCGCCCGCAGGAGGTCCGCCAAGGGCAGGAGACCGTGGTGATCTTCCGGCGGCTCCGGGACGGCTTTCGCAGCTTGGCGCATGGCTCACTGCCCGGCTGCCAGCGGTCGATGGCCTCGTCGGATCCGGCCAGCGCGGCGAGTGCGCAGCCGTAGCCGAATCGCTTCCAGATCCAGTCCGCGTCCGGGCCGTCCTCGGTGGCACGAGCGGCCGCGGTCTCGGCCACCTTGATCAGCGATCGGGGCGAGACGAGCGGCACGACACCGCCCCCCGGCTCCACGCCGTGCGTTTTCATGGCTCTTTCGATGCCGTGGACAGCCCGTACGACGTCGGCGTTGGTCGGCAGGACGAAGGCCACGGAGATCTGCTGACGGACGGCCCAGCAGGCGAAGGTCTCGATGAGGACGACCGACTTGCCGAAGCCCGTGTAGGCGAGGAGCTCGTTGAGGTTGCCGGCCGTCAGGTCCAGCCCCTCGACGTTCTCATTGCCGCGGGAGCGGATCCGCTGAGCGAAGCGGTCCACCGCCTTCTCGCGGTAGGCGCTTCGGCCGAGATCCTGCTCGACCTGGTCGATGTGCTGGGCGATCTCCTTCAACTCGTCGAAGGGGACCCAGCAATTCTCCAGGGCCGGGGCATCGAGGACCACGGGGATCGGATGCCCGGTGTCGAGATGGTGGGGCCGGATCTCGTAGTGGAGATCGATGAATGTCTGCTGGTGGCCGTCCGGGCCGGTGACGCCGGTCGTGGTCATGTGCGAACCTGCCTGGGCGGGTGCGAGTACACGGTTCTTCGCCGCGTGCAGTTCGTCGAGCTGCCGCAGGAAGCCGTCGACATAGGCGGGGAGCGGCATGCCGGGGTCCACGGAGATCTGCCCGCTGCTCTCCTTCTGGCCGTCGCTGACCACGCTGCAACCGGCGATCTGGCCACTGCTGAGCAGGCTGTCGAGGATGGGGCCCGCGGCTTCCGCGTTGGCCATCTGGTTGGGGCGTCGGCGTAGCAGCTTGGTGAAACGGCGTGCGTCGGCGGCCGAGAGGTCACGCCAGCCGGACCAGTCCGCGATGTGGCCGTCCAGCACGTAGAGCACGTCGTCGCGGGTGGTCGTGCGTCGGAATCCGCCGCCGTCCTCGATGGGGAAGAAGCTGGCGGCCAGTCCGATCGCGGCGCCCATGATGCGGGGGAACACCCTCTCGGCCCCGGGTGCGGTCATGCTCATGATGTCCTCAGCGCTCGTCGTACTTCGGCGTGGAACTTCGTCTCGGTGGTGATCTGCAGGGACGGCAGGGAGACCCTCAGGGTTTCCCACTGGTACTCGTGCGTCTGCGGCAGGAGGACCCGGGCGCTGGGGGCCTTTGCCCGGAGGTCGTCGATCAGCCGGTGGGGTGAGCGATACTCCTTGATGTCGATCTTGAATTCTGTGCCGCCTGCCCTGACGTGCAGGTCGTACCGGTCGCGCTTGGGCCAGAGCTCGACGGTTGCTCCGAGCTTCTCCAGGCGCTGCTTGATGCGGAGTTCGCTCGCCCCGGGGACGACGACGAATCGCCAGACGCCGTACTCCACACACCGGGAACCGGCGCCCGGCCGGGCGCCGGGCGTGGCTGATCGCGGTCGTCCTTCGTCGACTCTCCTCAGAGCCGGACGGGACCGGGGCGTCGTGGCCTCGGCCAGCCGGTAGACGTTGGCATGGGGGACGTACCGGCAGCGTACGGTCGTACCGGTCACCGCCATCGGCCAGTGGCACACGGGGCACGGCCACCACCATGTCCCGCCGTCGGCCGAGCGATGGCGGTGATCGGCCGGGATGTCGGTGTATCCCCGTGGGGGGAGCTTCACCCCGGTCTCGCTGACCAGCTCCCGTAGTTCGGCGGTGGAACCGGCGGGGTGCTCGATGAGGAAGCGGCGCGAAGCGGTGTACCCCTCCTGGCCGTTGCCGTCGATCAGCGTCTTGAAGGTTTCATCACGAATCCGGTCGGAGCGCATTCTCGTCCAGGTGGGCAGCCAAGCCGAGGAGGACGGCCCGCCCACCGGCAGTGCGTACTCGCATGCCAGGTCGTACGCCTCCGCGGTGAGCCGGTCCTCGCCGTCGAGCAACACCGTCCGGGCGATCGCCTCGTCCGCGTTCCTGGCGAGCACCGGCATCAGCCCAAGGCGCTGTCGTAGAGAGTCGATGAAGTCCAGCGGTGTCGTCGGGCCGAGGCCGGGCCCATGCGCCTCCATGACGACGCCGGTCATTCTCGCCACCTCCCGCATGGCGTCGTTCTGCCGATGTCGAACCGTCCACGCGTAGGCGGCTCGCAGGGCTGCGGCCACCACCCGGTGGGCGCGCTCCGCCGAGTCGTCCCGTGGACCGGTCAGCCAGTGGGTCACGTGCCCCTCCTCTCGGCCGCGTCGGGGCACCAGCGCGTGAACGGGCAGTCCTCGCAGGCCTTGCCCGCCTTGGCCGGATACCGGGCGTCGGCGTGCCACGGGGTTACGTACGGTTCCAGGACGCTTCTCGCCCGGGCGACGACATCCGGGGCGGCGGTATCGATTTCGGTCACGACCGGACCGCTGGCGGTCAGCCGTTCCATCTCCACTGCGCAGTCCCCCTTCCCCGGCAGAGCTCCCGCCCGGGCGAGCAGGACGGCCAGCGCGAGTTGAGGGAACTGATCCAGCAGGTCTCCTTCATGGGGAACCCTTTTGGTCTTCGTCTCGCGCAGGGTCCACCGTTCGCCCACGCGGTAGAGCAGGTCGGTCTTGGCGACGACGACGGTGTCGGCATCCGGGTCGTAGACGGCGACCGTCCGTTCCGGCTGGACTTCCACGTCCTCGGGCCGATCCCGCAAGGGGCAGACGAGGGAGTGGTCGCCGATCATCTGGATGCCGAGCCGGGCCTGGAGCCCGGTCAACGACCACCCCTCGTACTGCCACGCCTCGGGTGGGCCGGGCACGTCGTCGGGTTCGCAGGGCCGCTGCGGTGTACGACGGTGTTGGCTCTCGATCCACGCGTGTACGGCTTTGCCGCGCACGATCGCTTCAGTGTCCTCTGCCAGGTCGTCCTTCGGCAGGAACAGGGATTCCATGTGTGCGCGGGCCGGGCAGCGACGGTGGGTACGCCCTGTCGCCATCGACCACGAGCGGCGCGGGAGCCCCGATCCGCTGAAGCCGAGGAGGCCCGGCGCGGACGGGATCGCGGGGCAGGTGGCGACGGCGTCGCACCTGCCGCAGCCCTTGCCAGGGCGATACGAGTCACCCGCGATGATCCGGTCGACATGTGCCTCGACGGCCGCGTCGTAGCGTGCGTACGCCTCCATGGGAGTGCCTTCGAAAAGCACGCGGTGGGATGAGTCGGTGCAGCCGATCTCTACGAGACGTACCAGCCGAGCGGGTTCGAAAGGCCCGAGCCGGAGCGGCTTCCTGTCCCACTGGGAGGTCAGCACCGGGCGCGCGCTTGCCAGGACGCCCACCGCCATGGCGATCTCCACATCGTCCCGAGGCAGGTTCTGCACGGAGTCGGTACGCAAGATGCGCAGTTCACGGACCCCGTGCCCGGCATAGCGTCGGTCGTCCACCATCTCCTCGTACATGTCCGGGGCCCCGGGCTTGAGGGGCCCACGCTGTCGGGCCCACAGGCGCGACACCGGGTCCAGAGGTGCATCAGAAGGAGAGCCGGCCGGAGCCGGCAGGGCCGCGGCTGCGGCGAGGTATCCCTGGACGGCGTGCTCGGTCCACCTGACGAGCGCGGGGTGAACGGGACGCCCGGGCGCGGACCGCCAGGTGGCCAAGGCGTCTTCCGGAGCCAGCCGTTCGAACTCGATGAGGTTCAGTACGTCGTGCAGAGGACCCGGTGTCCATGAGACCAGGGGGCGGATCGAGGTCGAGCGGCGAGGGCGGGGTGTGCCGGGGCGTATCTGAGCCGCCAGCCGTTGAGGGCATCGCCCCTCGACGCCTCGAACATTGGCGGGTTTAATTCGAACGAGATCGCCGCGCGCGGGTGGTTCCCCGATTCCAGGTGAAATGATCATGGCTCTTTCCTCTCGGGGTGCTCCGGTGCGCTTCCGGTTTCGAAAATTTCCCTGTCCTCCTTGATCGGGTTGCCGTATCGTACGGTTCTCCCGACGTCCTGCCCGGAGCCTACGGGAATGCATCGGCAGCGGGGCCTGATTTTTCGAAGGAGTGGGATGGCGTTCTACGGGCTCTTCGTCGGTATCGACTACTACGAGTCGGATTTCAAGAGCTTGCGGTTCGCGAAGCGCGATGCCATCGCGCTATGTGCGCTTTTCGACGACAACCTCGAGGGAAGGACGACTCTGCTCCTCGATAGTGACGCCACCAAGGAGAGGCTCGTAGCGGAACTGCGATGTCTGGCCGAGGTCAGCACGGATGAGGACTTCGTCGTGATCGCCTTCTCCGGGCACGGTGTCCCCGGCGGCGCTCTGGCCGCGTACGACGTCTCGCCGGACGATCCCACCAAGGGCTCCCTGCCCCTGGACGACCTCGCCGAACTGATCCGTCGGATCCCGGCGCGTGCGCTGCTCCTGGTGCTGGACTGCTGCTTCTCGGGCCATGCCGCGGACAAGGTTCTCCATATCGCGCGGGAAGATTTCACGAGTCGCAATGGCGCTGTCTCGGCGACGAAAAGGCTCGAAGAGCTGCGCAAGGACGGGTATTTTGTCATCGCCGCCGCAGGCCGGGACCAAGAAGCTTTCGAAGAGCAGGGCGTTCGTCACGGGCTGCTCAGCTATTACCTTATTCAAGGGCTGCTCGGCCATCGTGATGCTATCGATGATGGCGAGGTGCATATCTTCAAGTTGGCTCACTATGTCTCCAAGAGTGTGAGTTCGCACGGCCAGAGAATGTCCCACGACGCCCAGAATCCCGTTCTGGGTGTCAGTTCCTCGAATTTCTCTCTGCGTATCTTCGTGCGGGGTGCGCGCTATCTGTCGACTGCTGACGCGACAAGGCCGCAGCCCGCCACCGCGGACCTCTCGTCGCTCAAGCCCTACGGGATTCCGCATCCGGTCCTGGAGGCGTGGGGCGGAAGCCTGGGCAAGCTCAACCGCCTGCAGGTCGATGCCATCAACGAGGGCGCTCTGCTGGAGGGCATGAACGTCCTCGTCAGCGCCCCCACCGCGACGGGCAAGACCATGGTGGGCGAGCTGGGCGCCATGCGAGCGGTTACCCTCGGGAGGAAAGCAGTCTTCCTGGTTCCCACCCGCGCCCTGGTCAGTGAGCAGTACAAAGGGTTTCGGCAGCGCTATGAACCTCTCGGATTCAGAGTGATCCGAGCCACGGGCGAGCTGAGCGACCAGATGCCGCAGCTGGTCAAGGGCGAGTTCGACCTCGCCGTCCTCACCTACGAGAAGTTCATCGGGCTGCTGCCTAGGAGCCCAGGACTGTTGAACGTGGGTGTCCTTGTCGTCGACGAGATCCAGTCCTTCGGGTTGCCCGAGCGGGGCCCTCTGCTGGAGACCCTGCTCACCTGGCTGCGGGTGAGGGGCGGCTCCACAGGCGCGCCTCAGATCGTGGGCCTGTCCGCGGTCCTGGGCGAACCGCGTGAGCTCGCCCGCTGGCTCCGCGCAAACCTCGTGACGATCACTCGCCGGGATGTCCCGCTGCTCGAAGGAGTGATGGGGCCGGACGGGCTGCACAGGTATCGGGACCGGCAAGGCACGGAGTCGGCCGAGCAGTTGCTGCAGCCGGAAGGCCCGGCCGAGATCGCCGGAGAGAGCCATCAGCTGACACGGTTGGTGGCCGAACTGGTCGCGCAGGGCCAGCAGGTCATCGTCTTTCAGGCAACACGTAGAGGGGCTCGCAGGATTGCGCAGCGGCTCGCGGGCACACTCGGTCTGCCCCCTGCCCACACCGCGCTCGCAAGGCTGTCCAGTGAGGACGGCGGACGGACGGCGGACCTCTTGCGCACCTGCCTGGAGAGCGGGGTGGCCTTCCACATCGCGGACCTGACAACGGAGGAACGACAACTGCTGGAGGAGTCCTTCCGGAGCCGGACGAGCGAGGTGCGCGTACTCGTGGCCACGACTACGCTGGCCCAGGGAGTCAACCTGCCCGCGGACGCCGTGGTCATCAGCGATTTGGAGCATCCCGGGGACGGTCGGCCGTATTCCGTCTCCGAGTACAAGAACATGGCCGGTCGGGCAGGGCGGACCGGTCAGAGGAAGTGGCCGGGGCGCGCCGTCATCCTGGCGCGGGGCAGCGCCGACGGCGAACAGAAGTGGCAACGGTACGTACGGGGAGAACCGGAGCCGGTGCGGTCGGCGCTGCTCGATCCCGCCATCGATGTGCGCGGTGTACTCCTCGCCAGCCTTGCAGAACCTGCTGCCCTTGCCCGTCGACGCTCGGGGCCGGACGTCGAACGGTTCCTGGCGGCAACCTTCGCCGCTCACCAGTCCAGGACGAGCGGCTCGCCGGACCCCTTCCCGAGTGCGGAGGTCCGGCGCATGGTGGGCGAGCTCATCTCCGGCGGATTCCTCAAAGGAACGCCGGTCGGAGCCGGGGATATGCCGCGCGGGATTGTGCTGACGGACCTGGGCGGACTGGTCGTTCGAAGCGGTATCGGCGTCGACTCCGTGTCTTCCGTGGCGGACGCGCTGAGGTCCGTACCTGCGGACAGCGTCAACCACGCCACACTGATCTGTGCCGCTCAGCTCACCACCGAACTGCGCGACTTCCGGTTCGATCAGCTTCCTCGCTCCCCGTACAAGGAACACGCCCGCCTCGCCGCATGGCTGAGGAAGCGCGGGGTCGCTGAGACGGTGTGCTCCAGGCTCATCGGTCCGCCCTCGAGGAGCGGCAGCGGCATCGGCCCCGCCCGGCGCGCTATCGCCTGTCTGATGTGGGCGGAGGGGATCAGCCTCGCCGGCATCGAACGCGCGATCGCCGACCAGGCGAAGCTCACGCGGCCGGAGTTTCCCGGCCCGGTCCAGTACGCGGCGCAACGAGCCGCCGATGTGATCACGACCGTCATCGAGATCGCCCTGCTCATCCACCCGACCGTCGGTCTGGGAGACCTGCCGGACACCTTGCCCACCCAGCTCGAACTGGGCATCGTCGAAGGTATGGTGCCCATCGCCTGGAACACGGAGGTCCCGCTCGGCCGACCTGTCTACCTCAGCCTGGCGCGGGCAGGGCTGACATCGCCCGCAGCCATTCTCGCGGCCGACCCCGAAATCCTTCTCGACTGTGTCGGCGGTGACCCCGAGCGACACAGCGCGGTGAGGAATGCCGCGGCGATCGTGCTGGCGGATGCCGACGAGGGCGGCTATCGGAATCTGTCCTCGCCCCTGCTCGACTGACCTCGGGCGGGATCCGGCCCAAGGCGCGGGGCCAGCCCAGGCCCGTCGGCCGAGCGCCGCGCCCCGGACCGGATGACAGGAGTCGGGAGCTCGGCCCGGGCGGTCGTCCTCGGCCTGCTCCAGGGCCCTGCGCCCTCCAGCCCGGTGTGAACTCCGTGAGACGGTGGCCGCCTCCGCCAGGCGTTCGAGTACCTCGTCCACACGCCGACGTGCGGTACGGGGGTCACGGTCGAGGTACACGGCGATCAGCCTCAGCCGTTGCCCGAAGCGCTCGTTGTCGGGGCCGTCCAGGGCCAGTGCTGCTCTGCCGAGCGTGGCCATATGCGGGGGCAACGTGTCGATCAGCTCCCGCAAGTAGCCTCGGAGCAGGTCTCGACCCTCCGCGGTCCCTTTGTCTTCGGCGATACCGGCAGCTCGGCGCAGGGCGCGGCCCGCGCGGCTCAGGGCTCCGGGATCTTCGATGCCGAAGCCCTTGCGGAGCGCCTTCAGACCTGCCAGCACGTCCGCACCGGAGAGCTGCCATGTCACATCAGGACGCGAGCCGGACACGCGCCTCCCCGAGCATTACCGGTTCGAGCCCGCCGTACAGGGCATCGGCGCGACTCCACAGCTCGGTGGCCGCTTCGTGGCGCCCACGTGCCCAACTGATGATGCCGAGCCCGGTCAGAGCACGGGCCCCCTCATAACTGCTGGCACAACTCTCGGCCAGGGCCAGGGCCTCCTTGTAGCCGGCGGTGGCGGCCCGGTAGTCGCCCGACTGGAAATGAGCCCATGCGGCGCAGTTCACCGACATCACGGCATCCAGCTCCAGCCCCAAGGCATGGAATTCCGCTCGGGCCTGCTGTGCGTGCTCGACGGCGGAGGGGCAGAGCTGGAGCTCTGCCTCCAGCAGCGCGATGCCGCGGAGTGTAATGGCGGCATTTCGCCTGTTCTCCGTTCGCCGGTAGTACTTCAGCGCCGTACGCAGGCCGTCCATGGAATTCTCGTACTCGCCCAGATAGAGCTCGGCCCAGGCCAAGTTAGAGACGGAGTTCACCACACCGTCGTCATCGCCCAGCTCTTGATACAGCACCAACGCCTGCTGGAAATAGCCGACAGCCATGGTGAGGTCACCCCGGTCCGAGTGTGCGACGCCGAGGTTGCTCAGACTGATGGCCAGCCAGGTACGGGCCCCCGACGTGCGGGCGGATTCGACTGCCCTCGTATGGGTCTCGATCCAAGGGCCCCACCGTTTCGTGAGGAAGAAGAAGTCGCGCAGGGCGAAAGCCAGTTGCCAGCACAAGGAGTGGAGCCCCAGTTCGGCGGCTGTCTCGCACAGCGCAACGAGACTCCGCCACTCCGACTCCAGCCAGAGGACCCCTGCCGCTCGGTCGCTGAACGCCCATGCTCCCTCGGGGAAGTCATCAAGGACGACTGGCGGCCGGAAGCGCTGGGGAGTGAGCAACTTGTCCGCGGCCACGGCGAGACGAAGGCCATGCTCCAGCAGACGCCGAAGGGCAGCGTGCTGCTCCTCCACCGTCAGATGAGCCAGGAGTTCGACCCGGGCGAACTGCCGTACAAGACCATGCATGCTCACACGGCGCGACGACTCGTGGGTCACCAGGTGGGCGTCCGCAAGGCTGTCCACGAGCGTCGCCACGCGAAGCGGGTCCATGTCTGCCAGGACCGCCACATCGTGGAGATCGATGCCCGGCCCAGGATGCAATGCCAGCAGCGCGAGAACCCGACGCTGCTCCCCGCTCAGACAGTGGCACGACACGGTGAGCGCGGCGGCCACGCTGCGGTCCCCGTCATCGAGCAGCTCAAGCCTGTGAGCCTCGTGCGACAGCCGCACTTCGAGCTCGGCCACGCTCCGCATCGATCCGCTGCGGAGCCGGGCGGCGACGATTCGGACGGCGAGTGGCAGTCGGCCGCAGTACTCGACGACGGCGCGGCCCGCTGCTTCGGGAGCGCATGCTGCCCGCTCCCCTCCGGCCGTACGGAACAGCGCCCCGGCCTCCGTATCGGTCAGTACCCCCACGGGCACGTGGGTCGCTTCGTCGAGAGCGCTGAGGCGTTTCTGGCTGGTGACGATCACTTTGCAGCCGGGATCGGACGAGAGCAGCGGAGCGACGTCCGCCGCACAGCGCACGTTGTCGAGTACGAGCAGCAGGCGCTTGTCGCGGGCCCTGCTGCGCCAGAGGTTGGCCAGGGCATCGGGCCGGGAAGGAAGCCGCTCTTCAGGGACACCGATCAGCTGGAGCAAGGAGCTGAGCACTTCGCGCGTGCTGTGGGGCGACGTTTCGCTGAAGTCGAGGAAGAAGCATCCGTCGGGAAAGTACTCCGACGATGCCCAGGCCCCCTGGAGCGCCAGGGCGGTCTTGCCTACGCCGGCCATACCGCTGATTACGCACAGGCTGCCTTTGAGCTCGCCAGAGAGATGATCCGCGATACTTTTCAGCTCCTGCGGGCGCCCTACGAAATGAGAGGGCGGAGCAGGAAGGCCGAAAATCGAGGTGGTGTCGGCGGGGCGCTTTCCCATTGGTTCATCCTCCTCAATGAGCGCTGCCAGTTCACCGTTTGCTTCCAGCGCATTGTCGCAAAGCCTGCCTAGTCGAAGGTTTGCTTTAGTCTTCCCTGTCTCCACCTTGCTGAGATGGCTTTGGCTGCAGAACACCTGTTTAGAGAGTGTGTCCAGGGTGATTTTCTTCTCGCTACGCCTCCGGCGGAGCTCGCTACCAAAATCGAGGATATCCCTTTTCATGATTCCAAGTTCCTCTGTTGCGTGGTATGTCGTCAGTGACGAGCCGATGAGACTGCGAAGGGTGCGACTGTGAGGCTCTTTTGCTCTTCGGATGCACGCCTATGCGATTGGGGCGGGAGTATGGCCAGCCCTTTGTCGAATGAAGCATCCCACGGGCGTAGCCGGCGAGTTGGATGTTTCCTATTTTCGATAAGAAGAGGAAAGTGGAAACTTGATCCAGCTTGTAGGCGCCGATCGCGCCCTAGAGGTTGTCCCGTAACTGTTGGCTAGAGGTGAGATGATCTTGCCGTGGCTGGTGTGATCGCGGCGTCGGAGCCCTCGTGGATAGGCCCGTTCACCGGGCTGAGCCCTCGGCAGTTCAACAAGCTGATCACCGCGCTGCGGCGTGAGGGGGCCGATCCGGTCCGCAAGGGCCGACCGTGGTCGCTGCCGTTGGAGGACTGGGTGCTGCTGGTGGCCGCGTACTGGCGCACCAACCTCACCCTGCGTCAACTCGCCCCGCTCTTCGGCGTCTCGAAGTCGGCGGCCGACCGGATCGTCGCCCACCTTGGGCCGGCTCTCGCCCTCCAGCCCCGGCGGCGGTTCCGTAAGGAGGCCGTGCTCATCGTGGACGGCGCGCTGGTCCCCATCCGCGACCGGACCGTGGCCGCCTCCAGCAAGAACTACCGCTACTCCACCAACCACCAGGTCGTCATCGACGCCGACACCCGCCTCGTGGTGGCCGTCGGCAAGCCGCTGCCCGGCAACCGCAACGACTGCCGGGCCTGGCAGGACTCCGGCGCGAAGGCCGTCGTCGGCACCGCCCCCACGGTGATCGCCGACGGCGGCTACCGGGGCACCGGGCTGACCATCCCGCACTACCGTCGGCACAAGGACGAGGAACTACCGGCCTGGAAGGAGGAGCACAACGCCTCCCACCGCAAGGTGCGAGCCCGCGTCGAGCACACCTTCGCCCGCATGAAGAGCTGGAAGATCCTCCGCGACTGCCGCCTCAAGAGCGACGGCGTCCACCACGCCATGCTCGGCATCGCCCGCCTGCACAACCTCACCCTTACCGGATCAAGATCCGGTGTGCCCGGAGCTCTGGCGAAGACCCAACTGTCGTATTCGAGCGTGGAATCGGGTCGAGGTGTCCTCGCTGCCGCGATTGTTGTGGATCACGCAGCCTGATTGCAGTCCACCGTGGCTGTGGGCCATGTCGAGGGCGTTCACGACGAGGTCAGCGCGATGGTGGTCGGCCATCGAGTAGCGAGCGACCTCGCGGGTGGCCAGGTCCAGCCAGCAGGCGAGGTAGGGCCAGCCCTCGGCGGTCGGCAGCGCGGTGATGTCGCCGACCAGCTTCGTGCCGGGCGTCTCGGCGTGAAAGTCGCGGCCGATCAGGTCCGGGGCCGGCCTGGCCTTCTTGTCTGGCCTGGTCAGCGAACGGCGTCTGTGGCGGGTGACGCCCGGGATGCCGTGCTCGCGCATGAGGCGGGCGGCCCGTTTGCGGTTCGCTCGCCGTCCCAGGCGCCGCAGTTCGGCATGGACACGCGGGACGCCATGAGTCTGGTGCGAGCCGATGTGGATCACGGTGATCTCGTGCACCAGGGCCTGGTCGGCGGCCCGGCGGTCTGAGCGGGTCTTCGCGGCGGCGAGTCAGGCATAGAACGAGGAACGTGCCACCTTGAGCAGGCGGCAGAGGAAAGCGACGCCGTGGGTGGTCTTCTCCGCCTCGGTGAACGCGTACGTCTCGTTCACCGATCGCTCTCCTTCGCGAAGAACACCGCGGCTTTTCGCAGCACCTCGATCGTCTTGGCCTGTTCGGCGTTCTGCCGTCGCAGCCGCTTGAGCTCCTCGTGCTCGGCGGTCGTAAGCTTTCCCGGGAACACCCTCGCCTCTATCCGCCTTGGCCTGGCGGTACGAGCCGCGCAGGGACTCCGAGCTGATGCCGAGCTCCCGAGCGACGGCGGTGACCGTCTCCCCCGAGGAGTCGACGAGCGCGATCGCGTCCCGCTTGAACTCAGCGGTGTACCGCTTCGTGTACTTGCTTCCCACCTGGTGCTACTTCCTCTGGAACCTCAGGTCCCAGTCTCCAGGTGTCCACGATCAAGGGGAAGGTTGACGAAGTGCATCACCCCGTCGAGTTCGACGGGCACGGAGGCGGCGGGCATCGCGGGGGCACGGCACCCCGGGTACTCCCGGTCCCTGCCCGGGGGCCGTCCGCCCCGTACATAGGCGGCGAGCCTCTCCAGGTGGATGTTGGAGCCGTAGGCCGCGTACCAGACCCGCCCGGCCCGCAGGCCGTCGGGGACGGCCGCGCCGAACCCTCCCACGACGGTCACGCGCCGCCCGCCTCCCGGTAGGCCGCTCCGAGCGCCACCAGGCTCCGGCCCAGGTCGGCGCAGTTCACCGAGGCGTAGCTGACCACGAGGGCCGGGGGGCGGGTGGTGTCCGCCAGGGTGTAGAAGCCGCCGCCGCGGACCAGGACCGAGCGGGCGCGGGCCGCGCGGACCAGGGCCTGTTCGTCCACGTGCGGCGGGAGCTGGAGATATGCCTGGAGGCCGCTGTCCCGGCCGAGGATGTGGGCGCCGGGCAGGTGGGCCGCGACATAGCGCCGGATGACTCCCCTGCGTTTGTGGAACTCCGTGCGCATCTTGCGCTGGTGACGGTCGAGGGCGCCGGTGTCCACGAACCGGGCGAGGGCGAGCTGTTCGATGCCGGAACAGCCGATGTCCCAGCCAGCCCTGACGTGCTCGACCGACGCCATCAGCTCCGAGGGGGCGGCCAGCCAGCCGAGGCGCAGGGCGGGAGCGAGGATCTTGCTCGCGCTGCCCGCGTAGACCACCCGCTCGGGGGCCAGGCTCTGGAGCGCGGGCACGCGGTCGGAGCGGTGCAGGAAGGCGCTGTCGAAGTCGTCCTCCAGGATGTAGCCGTCCACCCGGCGCGCCCAGTCGATGAGCCGTCGGCGGCGGGCCTCGCTGAGCCGGGAGCCGGTCGGGAAATGGTTGGCGGGCGTCATGAGCACGGCGCGTACGCCGCTGCGCTCCAGGAGGTCCACGCGCAGTCCGTCCTTGTCGACCGGTATGCCCACCGGACGCAGCCCCGAGCTGGTGACGAACTCGCGCTCGCCCGGGTGCCCGGGGTCCTCCACGCCCAGCGCCCCGTGGCCCCGGTTGATGAGCACGTTGCAGATGAGGGCGAGGCCCTGGGCGAAGCCCGCGGTCAGCATGAGGTCCTCGGGGCGTGTCCGCACGCCCCGGACCCGCCCGAGGTAGCCGGTCAGGACGTGCCGGGTCAGCGGCACGCCGGACGGTGGCGCGTAGCTCAGCTCCTGGCGGCCCGCGTCGTTGACCACGGCGGTGACGCAGCGGATCCAGTCCTGGCGGGGGAAGGCCGCGATGTCCGAGGTGCCGGTGCGCAGGTCCCACATCGATCCGGCGGCGTCGCGGTCGCGGTCGGGCGACACGAGCGTGGGGACCGCCTGGGAAGTGGGCGGCTCCGCGATGGTGGTACCGGAGCCGCGCTTCGCCAGGAGGTACCCCTCGGCGGTGAGCTGCTCGTACGCCTCCACGACGATGCTGCGGGAGACCCCGAGATCCTGGGCCAACTGGCGCGTCGAGGGGATGCGGGTGCCAGGGCGCAGGGTGCCGTTCTCCACCGAACGGCGGAGTGAGTCACGTACTTGTACGGCCAGCGGGAGCCGCGACGTCCGGTCCAGGGGGAGTGCGAGCTGCCACGACAAGTGGTCTTCTCTCTGACGGTCGAAGTGGTATGGCCAGGCATTCTGACATCTGATGAAGTCGTTCCGCACACAACATTCGCCGCTCCGGGGGGAACTGGGGCGGTCAGTGGTGGCACGGGGGGGACCGGTGCGAGCCGGTCATGCGGGACATGCGACATCCAGCCCGACTGCTCGCTGCGCACGTAAGCGTTGCATCCTCCGAGCCCCGATGGTCCGTCGGACCAGAAAGGCTCTTGCTGTGTCTTTGTTGTCAGAATTGACCGTGCCCGGATCCGGCGGTGTGCCGGATCCAGAGCGGCGGGCCGGGGGGCCCGCGCATGCGGGGGGCGTACGGGTCCGGGTGATCTCCACCGAGCTGCCCGCCACCGATCCGCTCCGGCTGTACGAGGCCCTGCTCCGTACCCGTGAGCAGGACGACGCCTATCTCTTCGAGAGTCTGGACGGGCCCGACCAGGACCGGCACTACGCCGCCGTGGGCTATGGACGCCTCGCGGAGCTGCGCGTCCACGCCGACCGGGTCGAGTTCGAGGCGGCCGGGGAGCTGGGTGTGGCGCTGGCCTCGGCTCTCACCAGGGCCGTCGGCGCCGTGCGAAGTGAGCACGGCGACCTGCGGCAGTGGGCGGTGCGGGGTTCCGAGGACGTGTGGCGCATGCTGCGCGCGCTACAGGGCGCCTTCGTGCTGGACACCGAGGTGCCCACCGGCACCTTCGCCTTCGGCTTCCTGACCACGCTGTCGTACGAGGCGGCCTGGCTCATGGAGGAGCTACCCGAGCAGTGGGCGGCGGCAGATCAGCCGCGCTGCACGCTCACTCTGTTC
This sequence comes from Streptomyces durocortorensis, assembly GCF_031760065.1. Lineage (NCBI taxonomy): Bacteria > Bacillati > Actinomycetota > Actinomycetes > Kitasatosporales > Streptomycetaceae > Streptomyces > Streptomyces sp. C11-1. The sequence goes on along the minus strand of NZ_CP134500.1, from coordinate 3,121,773 downwards.
CGCAGCACGGTCTGGTACGACGTGCGTACTGGCGGGGCCGTCCATCTGACCGCGCACGGCGCGCAGTTGCCCCCAGACACCGGACGCCCGCTGTGGGAGGCGCTGACCGAGGTGGCGGGCGAGGAGCCGGTGGCCGCCCCGGTGCCCGAGGCGCCCGCGCCCCTGTTCGTGCGGGACAGCGTGGACCGGGAGACGTTTCTCGCGCGCGCCGAGCGGTGCCTCGGCCACATCGGCGTGGGCGACAGCTATCAGATCCAGATCGGCCACCGCATCGACGTCGGTACGGAGCTGACGCCGCTCCAGGTCTATCAGCGGCTGCGGCACCGCAACCCGTCGCCGTACATGTACCTGGTGCCGTGGGCGGGCCGGACGGTGATCGGCGCGAGCCCCGAGTTGTTCGTGCGCGTGCAGGACGGCGACATCTCCATGCGGCCCATCGCTGGCACCGCGCCGCGCGCCGCCGATCCGGCAGAGGACGCCCGTCTGGTGGCCGGGCTGCGGAAGAGCGCCAAGGAGCAGGCCGAGCACGTGATGCTCGTCGACCTGTGCCGCAACGACATTGGCCGGGTCTGCGTGCCCGGCACCCTGAGCGTGGACTCGATGATGGAGGTCGAGCCCTTCGCCTACGTCCACCACCTGGTCTCGACCGTGTCGGGCCGGGTCAGGGAGGGTACGGACGTGTGGGCGTCGATCTGCGCGACGTTCCCCGCCGGGACCATGACCGGGGCGCCGAAACTGCGCGCCATGGAGATCATCAGCGAGATCGAGGAAAGCCCCAGGGGCATCTACGCCGGGGCGCTCGGCCTGGTCGACGTGCGCGGTTTCGCGGTGCTCGCGCTGTGCATCAGGACCGCCGTCCACGACGGGGAGCACTACAGTACGCAGGCGTCGGCCGGGGTGGTCGCCGACTCGGAGCCCGCCGCCGAGTGGCGCGAGACGCTGGCCAAGATGAGCGCCACGTACTGGGCGCTGACCGGAGAGGAACTGTTGAAGTGAGGGTCCTGCTGGTCGACGCGTTCGACAGCTTCAGCCACATCATCGACCAGTACCTCCGCATGCTGGGGGCCGAGACGGAGGTGGTGCGCTCCCGCACCCGTACCGTCGGCGAACTGGTCAGCTCGGCGCCCGACGCTGTGGTCCTGGGCCCCGGCCCCGGGCATCCGGCCGACTCCGGCCACGTCGAGCTGGTGCACGCCTTCGCCGGGCGGGTGCCGATGCTCGGCGTCTGCCTGGGCCACCAGGCGATCGGCCTGGCGTACGGGGCCGAGATCGCCGTCGCCAGGCATCTGATGCACGGCAAGACGAGCCCGGTCGAGCACGACGGACGCGGGGTGTTCGCGGGCACCGCGACGCCGCTGGACGTCACCAGGTACCACTCACTGATCGTCTCGCAGCCGCCGCCGGAGCTGGCGGTTACCGCGACCTCGCTCGACGACGGCTATGTCATGGGGCTGCGGCACCGGACGCTCGCCGTCGAAGGGGTGCAGTTCCACCCGGAGAGCGTGACGACCCACGACGGTCTTCGGCTCTTCGAGAACTTCCTGGCGGAGGCCCGCGACGTGCGCCCCACGCCCGCGGTGCCCGCCCGCTGACCGGGCGGCACGACACGGGGAGGGGGCAGCAGGGCATGAATTCGGGGGATGAAATGCAGCATCACGAGGAGCCGTTGGCGGTGGTGACCGGTGCCGCGGGAGGCATCGGCCGGGCCATCACGGCGGAACTGGCGAGAACCGGGCACCGCGTGCTCGCCGTCGACGTCACCGACGACGCCGACCCGGCCGCGCACGCGACGCTCACCGCCGACCTCGGTGCGCCGGAAGCGGCCGAGGAGGTGTTCCGGGGGATCGAGGACCGGTACGGACTGCCCGGGGTCCTGATCAACAACGCGGGGATCTACGAGGCCAGGGACTTCCTGGACTACGACGCGGCGAGCTACCGCCGGGTCTTCGACGTCAACGCCGGTGCCGCCTTCTTCTGCACCCAGTCGCTGACCCGCCGCCTCATCGCCGCCGGGCGTCCGGGCAGCATCGTCAACGTCGCCTCCATCAGCGGTCAGAGCGGCAGCCCCGACGCGGCGTACGGCGCGTCCAAGGGCGCCGTGATCGCACTGACCCGCGGGCTCGGGCAGTCGCTCGCCCCGCACCACATCCGCGTCAACGCCGTCGCGCCCGGCCTGATCGACACCCCGATGGCGGCCCGTATCCCGGCCGACCGGGTGGCCGACTACCGCGCGCGCATCCCGCAGGGGCGGTTCGGCGACCCGGCCGAGGTGGCCGCCGCCGTGTGCTGGCTCGCGGGTCCCGCAGCCGGATATGTCACCGGGAGCGTGCTCGACGTCAACGGCGGCCTGCACTGAGGCAGGCGGCACGGCACCACCGCCCGTAGCGGCACCCTGCCCGCAACGGCACCCCTGCCCGCAACGGCAGGACCGCCGGGAGCGGCACCCCGGCCCACCACCACACCTTCACGCGCGTCCACGCGCCGGAGCGGCCGCACGCCGCCGCCTTCCGGCCTGCGCGCTCTTCCTTCCTTCCATCCTTCCTCCCGAGAGGACCCATCGCCCATGTGGCTGCCCACGAACGGCCCCGCGGCCGACTTCACCGCCCGCTACCTCGCACTCCACCAGGCCTTCTACGCCCGCACGCTGAGCGAGCGCGACCTCGACGACTGGCGCGCCCGCCAGCTCCGTACCGTGCTCGAACAGGTCAGTACCGGCTCGCCGTTCTACGCGACTCTCCTGAAGGACGTCGACCTCGGCTCGGTCACGCCCGGCAATCTCGAGGCGCTGCCCTTCACTACCAAGGCCCAGTTGCGCGAGGAGATGCTCGACGTCCTCAGCAGGCCGCTCACCGACGCCCTCTTTTTCTACGAGACCACCGGCACCACCGGCACGGCGACCCCCTGTCCCCGCGACGGGCGCGAGATCGTCGCGAGCAACGCCCACATCAGCGAGTCCTGGTCGTCCATCTTCCGGCACCACTTCGGCGACCATGCCCCCCGCATCGGCCTGATGGGCCCGACCGAGGTGCACTCCTTCGGCGACACGCTCGGGGACATCGCCCGCAACGTCGGCTCGCTCAACGCCAAGATCTGGCCCTACTCCCCGGTCATCGGCTTCCCCAAGGCCCTCCAGCTCATGAAGGACCTGGAGCTCGAGGTCGTCTGCTGCACCCCGGGCGTCGCCCTCACCCTCGCCAAGGCCGCCGAGTACTACGGCTACGACCTGCGCCGCGACTTCTCCGTGCAGCTGCTGCTCGTCACCGGCGAGATGTGCACCCCGGCGCTGGCGCACAACCTGGAGACGGTCTGGGGCGCCGACGTCTACAACATCCTGTACGGATCGCAGGAGGCCTTCGTCATGGCGACGGCCTGCCGTAACAAGCGCATGCACCTCTCGCAGACCAACTACCTCATCGAGGTGGTGGACCCCGAGACCGGCGAGTCCCACGGGCCGCGCGGCAGCGGCGAGCTGACCGTGACGATGCTGATCGACGGCGTGAAGCCGCTGGTCCGATACCGCACTGGGGACGCCGTGGTGATCGAGGAGCCGGACTGCGACTGCGAGATGCCGGGCGATCTCGTACGGATCGTCGGCCGCACCCTGGACCGCCTCGAACTGGGCGGCCGGCGCTTCACCGCCGGGCAGATCGAGACGGCCGTCATGACCGGGGTCACGGGGTCCGCCGGATACCAGGTGGTGATCGAGCGCGACGACGCGGGACAGGACCGGCTGACCGTCCGGCTCGAACTGCTCAAAGGCCTCGTCGAGGACGCCGCCGCGCTCGCCGATGCCGTACGGGCGCGGGCCGCCGAGGCGCTCGGGGTGCCCGTGACCGTCGAGCTCAGCGACGGGCTCGACCCCATCGTCAGCACCGGCGCCTTCGTGAGCTGGAAGGCCGCCCGCATCGTGGACCGGCGCAGCACGCCCGACCACGAGTCCCGGGTGGCCCGGAAGATGGCGGCGAACCGTGGCTATGAGCGCTGACGCCGTGGCCCTGCCCGGGCCGCTCACCGAGGAGTACACCGCACGCTGGAGCGAGCTGACCGGGCGCTGGGCCGCGCGGCCCGGCACCGTCCTCGGCACCCTCGGCCCGGACGGCACGTCGAGCCAGCTGGTCGCCGAGTTCCTCGCCCGGCAGCATGGTCTTTCCGTCGAGCTCTTCGCCACCTTCGACGAGGTGCTCGCCAGGATCGTGGCCCGCGAGGTCGACTTCGCCCTCGTCCCCAGCGCCTACCAGGGACTCACCCGCTTCCACTGGCACCGCGACCTGCGGCTCCAGGCATTCTTCCCGCAGGCCACCCCGGAGTACGGGATCGCCGCGCCCGCGGGCCAGGAGCCGCCGGCCGACGGCGAGGGTCCCGTCACGGTCGCCGCCATGTGGGAGGTCCGCCGCATCTACGCCGAGCTGGTGCCCGCGGCGCTGGGCGACCGCGAGGTGCGCTGGGTCGACGCGGCGTCCACGCAGCACGCCGCCGAGATCGCGGCCGCGGGCGGCGCCCGGCTCGCGGTCACCAACGCCCCGGGGGTACGGGCCCACGGCCTGCGCTGGGTGGCCACCCGGCCGGGTGCGGAGATCCTCTGGACCCTCTTCGGGCACGCGGACGCAGCCGAGGTGCCCCTCACCGCCTAATGGGACTTGCCGGGTTGTAGGAACTTGGTGCCGTAGCCGCCGGCAGGTGAGCACGTACATCGCCTGAAGCACGTGAGTTCTGAGGTCAGACCGTGTCCCTGCTGGTCGGCCGGGAGGACAGACCGCTGATGGGGTGGGGTGCCCGCCGAGTGGGGCGTGAGCACTGGATCCATTAGGCCGTGTGCCGTGTCTTACGCAGACTGCGCGAGATGTGAAGTACCTGACCAGGAGAGTGTATTGCTACTGATCGGTGATGACTGGGCCGAGGACCACCACGACGTCGAGGTCCAGGACGCGACCGGCCGGAAGCCGGCCGCTGCGCGGCTGCCCGAGGGCGTGGACGGCGTCGCCAAGCTCCATGAGCTGGTTGCGAAGCACGGTGGCGAGGACCTTGAGCCTGCCGACGTGATCGCGGGGATCGAGACCGACCGCGGCCCTTGGGCGCAGGCCCTGATCGCCGTCGGCTACCAGGTCTACGCCATCAACCCCCGGCAGGTCGCCCGCTTCAAGGAGCGGTACGGCACCTCCGGCGCCAAGAGCGACGCGCACGCGCTGGCCGACATGGTACGTATCGACCGCGACCAGCTCCGACCGGTGGCCGGGGACAGCGAACAGGCCCAGGCCGTCCGGGTCGTCGCCCGCGCCTACCAGACGCTGGTCTGGGAACGCACCCGCACCTTCCAGCGGCTGCGCACCACGCTGCGCCAGTACTTCCCCGCCGCCCTGACGGCCTACGCCGACCTGACGCTGACCGCTACGGACGCACTGGAGCTGCTGGTCAAGGAGCCCACGCCGGCTGCGGCGGCGAAGCTGACCCGCCTGCAGATCACTGCCGTCCTGGCCCGGCACCGCCGGCTACAACCCCGCCCTGCGCCAGCTCGGCAACCTCCTCGTCGGCATCCTCCACGGATGCCTCAAGACCCGCACCCTCTACGACGAGGCGACCGCCTGGCAGCACACACCCACACCCCTGCCGCTTGACCTCGAACGACATGGGGTGTCTGACCGGCCGCCTACGCCCCACGACTTCGAACCACTCCGTCCGAACTGGAGATTCCCGACGTGTCCCGCAAGACCCTGCTCCACCGTGCCACCGTCCAGGAGGGCCTGGGCAAGGCCTCCCTGCCGCACCACAGCGTGCTGATCGACGGCGACCGCATCGAGGCGGTCATGCCCGAGGGCCTGGCCCCCGTCCACGCGCCGGACGTCGACGTCCTCGACCTGGCGGGCCGCACCGTCATGCCCGGCATGACGCTCGGGCACACCCACATCGCCTACCTCGACGTCCTCGACGGCCGAGAGATGCTCTTCAAGTACTCCATTCCCGAGGTCACCCTCGGCGCCGCAGCGAACACCACCAACCTCCTGGGCCTCGGCTACACCGGCTTCGTCGGCGCGGGCTCGGTCTCCGGCATAGACATGGCCCTGCGCAGGGCCGTCGACTCCGGGCGGCTGCGAGGCCCCCGGATCACTCCGTGCAGCCGGGACCTGATGGTGTCGGGGCCGCCCGAGCGCCGCAACTCCGACGTCAAGAAGCGCATCCCGTCCGATCTGATGCGGCTTGCCGACACCCCCGAGGAGATGGCCGAGTACGTCGCCGGGGAGATCGCCCAGGGCGCGGAGATCGTGAAGGTCTTCTCCTCCGGCGACGACACCTTCCCCAACGGCCGGTCCCACGAACTCCTCTTCACCGCCGAGGAACTGGTCATAGCCGCCCGTACGGCGCACGAACACGGCGCCAAGGTGCGGGCCCACTCGCGCGGCCTCGGAGGCATCCGCAACGCCATCGCCGCCGGGGTCGACGTCATCGACCACGCGACCTACGCCGACGACGCGGCGCTCGACGCCATCGCCGAACGCGGGATCTTCGTCGTGCCGAGCCTCTACCAGCCGCACATGCTGCTCACCACCGGCACCGAGCACGGCAAGACCCCCGAGTATCTGGAGACGCTGGAGTTCGAGGCGGAGGTGGAGAACACGCTGCGCATCCTGCCGCTCATGGTGGAGATGGGCATCCCGGTCGTGGCGGGCGACGACTTCGGCTTCGCCTGGACTCCGCACGGCACCTACGCCAAGGAGTTGGAGCTGTACGTGACGATGGCGGGCATCCCCGCTCCCACCGTCCTGACCTGGGCCACCGCCAACGGCGCGCGCCTCGCGGGCCGTGGCGGGACGGCCGGGACCGTACAGCCGGGCCGCCTCGCCGACCTGGTGGTGACCGACGGCGACCCCGCCGAGGACATCACCGTGCTCAGCCGTCCCGGCGCCATCGAACTGGTGCTGCTCGGCGGCGTTGCCGTCGCGGGCGGCACCGCCTCCTTCCTCTCCTCCGCCACCTCAGGAGCCGCGTGATGTCCCGCACGAAGCCCTCGCTGCCCGTGCTCCCCGTCCTTGCCGTCGGCGCCTTCGCCATCGGCACCGACACCTTCGTGGTGGCCGGAGTGCTGCCCGAGGTGGCCGGAGACCTGTCGGCGACCCTCACCGACGCCGGCTGGGTGAGCACCCTCTTCGCCCTCACGTACGCCGTCCTCGCGCCGGTGCTCGGCGCGCTCACCGGACGCCTGGAACGCCGTACCGTCCTGGTGATCTCGCTGCTCGTCTTCGCCCTCGGCAACGCCGCGTCCGCGCTCGCCCCCGGCCTCGGCGCGCTGCTCGCGGCCCGGGTCGCTACCGCCGCGGGCGCCGCCCTCTACATCCCGGCCGCCTCGGCGTCCGCCGCCGCGCTCTCGGCGCCCGAGCGGCGCGGGCGCGCCATGGCCGTGGTCCTCGGCGGGCTGTCCGCCGCGACGGTCGCGGGCGTGCCCTTCGGCACCTGGCTCGCCGCCGACCTGGGCTGGCGGTCCACCTTCTGGCTGCTCGCCGGGCTCGGGGTGCTGTGCGCCGCCGCCGTGGCCGGGGGCCTGCCCGAGGTTCGACTGCCCGCCGCGCCGGGCATCGCCGCGCGCCTTGCCCCGGCGCGGGACCCGCGGGTGCTGTTCACCGTGCTCACCACGCTGCTCTTCATGACCGGCGGCTATCTGGCGCTCACCTACATCGGTGCCGTCCTCGCCCCGGTGACCGGCGGTGACGGCGGCGAACTCGCGCTGCTCCTGCTCGTCTTCGGGGTCCTCGCCGTGGCCGGTACCACCCTCGGCGGCCGGGCCACCGACCGCTGGGGCGCGACCCCAGTCCTGCTCGCGTCGGTCGCTGGGCTCGCCGTGGTCCTCGGCACGCTGCCGCTGACCCGCGACCGGACCCTGTCCGCCGCGCTGGCCATGGCGGCCTGGGGCGTCACCGCGATGATGACCCAGCCCCCGCAGCAGTACCGGCTCTTCGCCGTCGCGCCCGCCTCGGGGCCGCTGCTGCTCTCCCTGAACTCATCGGCAACTTTCACCGGGATCTCGCTCGGCGGCTTCATCGGCGGCCGGGTGATCGCCGACGGCGGCGCGGACGAGGTGGACCTGCTGGGCCCGCTCGGCGCGGGCCTCGCGGTCCTCGCCCTGGTCACGGCGGTCATCGGCGTACGGGTGGGGCAGCGCGGCCCAGGTGCCGGGGAAGACGCCGAACCGGCCGCAGGGACCGGTGCCTCGGCCGCCGAACCCGCGGGCAAGCGGGGCTGACGGGGCGGACCGGCTCTCCGGCACCCGCCAAGTGGCCTCCCGGAATCGCCGGGAATTGGCCACAGCCGGACACCCCCGGTCTCCCTACTGTCGGACGCGTCATCAGCGGTCCCCGGATCACGGACCGACAACCCACGGCCACCACGCCCGGCCGCAGCCCCAGTGCCCCAGGCCGACGGACAAGAAGGACCCCTCTCCATGGATAGCACCACCCCCGGCACGGACACCCTGACCGTCACGGTCGACGCGCGGCTGACCGCGCGTGTGCCCGGCTATGTGCTCGGCCTGATCGCCGTACCGGACATCGAGGTCGTCAGGGCCGCGGCCGCCATGGACGGCCTGCTCACCGCGGCCGAGGACGCGCTGCACGCCAGGACGCTCAGCAAGGCGGACGTCTCCGCGCTGCCCACCATCGCAGCCTGGCGCGACGCCTACCGGGCCGTCGAGGTGAACCCCAACCGCTTTCCCTGCGCCGCCGAGTCGGTACTGCGCCGGGTGGCCAAGGGGGACCGGCTGCCGCGGATCAACTCCGCCGTCGACCTGTGCAACGCGATGTCGCTGGCCAGCGGTCTGCCTGTCGCCTCCTGCGACGTGGGGGACATCGAGGGGGAACTGTCTGTGCGGCTCGCCGACGGCGACGAGACCTATCTGCCGCTCGGCGCCCCCGACGCGCCGGAGCACCCCGAGCCCGGCGAGGTCGTGTACGCCGACGGGCGGGGCCGGGCGCACTCGCGCCGGTGGAACTGGCGGCAGGGCGACGTGGTCAAGACCGGCCTCGGCCGGCACAAGCTCCTCCTCACCGTCGAGTCCGCGCACGAGGGCGGCAGGGACGACGTCGAGGAGGTGCTCGGCCGGATCACGGAAGCGCTCACCGGTCTCACCGGGAGCGTCGGGCGACCGCTGGTGCTCGACCGGTCCACGCCGTCCGGGGAGCTGTTTGGTGCCCCCTCGGCCGCACCGGTCCGCTGAGCCCGCACCTGAACCCGACCCGTAGGAGGAGATCCGCATGAGCCGTTCGATCCTGGTGGTGTACCGCCCGGCCGCCGGCCGCTACACGGCGCAGTTCCGCAGTGTCGTCGAGGCCGCCGCCGAACTCGGCGTGGCGACCGTGGTGCTGCTGCCGACCGGCTGGGAGGCGCCCGAGACCAAGGGGCTGGCCTGCTACCACGCCGATCTGGACGACACGGCCGCCGTACGGGCCGCGGTCGACGGCATCCACGCCGAGCACCCCATCGAGCGGATCTTCCCGCTCTTCGAGGGCGACGTGCTGCCCGCGAGCCGCAGCCGCCGCGACCACGGCATCCCGGGTCTCACCCCGGACCAGGCGCTCAACTTCCGCGACAAGAACGTCATGCACCGCAGGGCCGAGGAGCTGGGCGTGCGGGTGGCCCGCTCCTGCCGCCCCGACACGGTGACGGCGGTCGCGGAGTTCGCCGAGGAGGCGGGCTACCCGGTCGTGATCAAGCCGTACGCGGGCTGGGCCTGCGGCGACACCTACCGGGTGGACAGCCGCGATGACCTGGACCGGGTCTGGGAGGCGATGGGCGACGACCGGCACGAGTACCGGGTCGAGGAGTTCATTCGCGGCACCGAGTACCACGTCGACTCGCTGTTCCAGAACGGCGAGGTGGTCTTCGAGCAGCTCTCCCAGTACACGTACTCCGTCCTGGAGTACCTCGACGAGCCGGGCGGCACCATCTCCCGCAAGCACGGCCTGAGCGAGCGCGAACAGCGCATCCTCGATCTGAACGCCGTGGTGCTGCGCGGGTTCGGGCTGTCCACCGGTGTGGTGCACGCGGAGTTCTTCCTGCCCGACGACGGCGGCGACCCCGTCTTCGGCGAGGCGGGCGCACGCGCGGGCGGCGGCTCGATCGTCCCGGCCATCGAGGCGGGGCGCGGCATCAACCTGGCGGGCGAGTGGTGCCGCCTCGAACTCGACCCGGACCACCGGCCCGCCGCCCGGCTCGGCCCGGAGATCGGCACCGAGTACCTCGGCTCCCCGAAGTACGGGCGCATCACCGCCATCACCACCCCCGAGGAGCTGACCGCGCTCGACACGGTCCTCGACGCCGATGTGTGGAAGAGCGTGGGCGACGTGCTGGCCGCGCCGACCGCGTCCAACGACGTCCTCGGCTGGTACGTGTGCGAGGGCACCGACTTCGAGGACGTCCGGGCCCGCTTCAAGACCGTACGGGACGCGTTCCGTGTAGAGACCGAACGGAGCTGACGGGATGCCGAGTTCCGGAGAGGTGGGTCGAGCCATGTGGCTGACCCGGTTCAGAGAACTGCCGCTCGCCCTGCGTGTGCTCTTCCTCGCGTCCTTCGTCAACCGCGCGGGCATGTTCGTCTTCCCGCTGCTCGCCGTCTACCTGGTGCGCGGTGAGGGCCTGAGCCCCGGCGAGGCCGGACTGCTGATCTCCATCGGCAGTACGGGCCTGCTGGTCGGCAGCCTGCTCAGCGGACCGCTCTGCGATCTGCGCGGCAGGCGCACAGCGCTGCTCACAGCGCTGCTCCTGAACGCGGCGGGCTATCTCGGCCTCGCCGTCCTCGACGGGCCACCGTGGACGTACGCGGGACTGCTGTTCATCGCCCTGGTCGGCATGGGGATGTTCAGCCCGGCGTCCAACACCCTGGTCGCCGATCTCACCACACCCGAACAGCGGCCCTTCGCGTACACCCTCAGCTATGTCGGCAACAACCTCGGCATGGGTGTCGGCCCGCTGCTCGGCGGCGTCGCGGCGGCCTACTCGTACCACGTCATGTTCGCGGGCAACATCCTCGCCGGCCTCGCGTGTGCGGCGATGATCGTGATCTGGGTCCCGCACGACCGCCGCACCCCCGCCGGCGGGCCCCGGACCAAGGACCGTGCGATCTCCCTGGGCCACGGTCATGTGCTGCTGATCGTCCTGGTCTCCTTCTTCTACGTCGCCCCGCTGATCGGCCTCGAATACGCGCTGCCGCTCGCGGTCACCACGGTCCTGGACGAGTCCGCGGGCCTGGTCGGCGCCGTCTACACCATCAACAGCGTCGTCGTGGTCAGCCTCGGCCTCCTCATGGAGAAGCGCATCAGCGCCTACGGCGCCAAGCCGCTGCTGCTCGTCGCGGGGCTGCTGTGGTCGCTGGGCCTGGCCGTGATCGCCTTCGCGTTCTCGCTGCCCGCCATCCTGCTCTCCACTGTCGTGTGGACACTCGGCGAGATCATCGTCTCCGTCGTCGTGCCCACGTACATCGCCGACCACGTCAACGAGCGCCGCGTCGGCAGCTTCATGGCGCTCAACGGCCTCGTCCTCGGCCTCGCCCGGCTCGTCGTGCCGGTCGGCCTCGGCGTCATCTGGACGGCCCACGGTCACGGGCCCGTCTTCCTCACCCTGCTCGCCGCCCCGCTGCTCGGCATGGCCGTGTTCGCGCTGCTGCGCATCAGGCCGTCGGCCGCCGTACCCGCGGCACCGCCCGCACCGGAGCCCCAGGCCCTTCCCGTGGAGCCGCTCGACGCCCCACGAGGAGCCAACTAGCCACCTACGTCCACACGTTCACCGCACACGGAAGCTTTCCACCGCACCGAGTCCGAACAGAGAGTGTTCATGTCCCAGACGAAGTTCCTGCTGTCCGAAGACCGCCTCCCCACCACCTGGTACAACGCGGTCGCGGACCTGCCCAAGCCGCTGGATCCGATGCTGCATCCCGGTACCCGCGAGCCGCTCACCCCGGCGGACCTCGAGCCGCTGTTCCCCGCGGAGCTGATAGCCCAGGAGTTCTCCACGGACGCGAGCGTGGACATCCCCGGCGCCGTGCTCGACGTCTACAAGCAGTGGCGCCCGAGCCCGCTGGTCCGCGCCCGCCGCCTGGAGAAGGCGCTGGACACCCCGGCCCGCATCTACTTCAAGAACGAGGGCGTCAGCCCGGCGGGCAGCCACAAGCTCAACACGGCGATTCCGCAGGCGTACTACAACAAGCGAGCCGGAGTGGAGCGGCTCACCACGGAGACCGGCGCGGGCCAGTGGGGCAGCTCCCTCTCGCTCGCCTGCCAGTACTTCGGCCTCGTCTGCGAGGTCTACATGGTCAAGGTGAGCTACCAGCAGAAGCCCTACCGCCGGGGTCTGATGGAGACGTTCGGGGCGAGCGTCACCGCGAGCCCCAGCGACCGCACCGCGGCTGGGCGCGCCGCGCTCGCCGCCGACCCGGACTCGCCCGGCAGCCTCGGCCTCGCCATCTCCGAGGCGGTGGAGGCGGCGGTCAGCAGCAACGGCACCGCCAAGTACGCGCTTGGCTCGGTGCTCAACCACGTGCTGATGCACCAGACCATCATCGGCCAGGAGGCCCAGCTCCAGATGGAGCTGGCCGAGGACTACCCGGACATCGTGATCGGCGCCGTGGGCGGCGGCTCCAACTTCGGCGGCCTCGCCCTGCCCTTCCTCGGCGAGCAGCTGCGCGGCGGGCGCCCGGTCCGCGCCATCGCCGTCGAGCCCGCCTCCTGCCCGACGCTGACCCAGGGCAGGCTCGAATACGACTTCGGCGACACCGCCGGGCTGACCCCGCTCACCATGATGCACACCCTCGGCCACGACTTCGTGCCACCGAGCATCCACGCGGGCGGCCTCCGCTACCACGGCATGTCGCCGATCATCAGCGCGCTCAAGGACCTCGACTACCTGGAGGCACGCTCCGTACCGCAGACCGCCTGCTTCGAGGCCGGCGTCACCTTCGCCCGCCACGAGGGCATCGTGCCCGCGCCGGAGTCGACGCACGCGGTGCGCGTCGCCATCGACGAGGCGCTGGCCTGCAAGGAGTCCGGCGAGTCGAAGAGCATCGTGTTCTCGCTCTCGGGCCACGGCCACTTCGACATGCAGGCCTACATCGACTACTTCGCAGGCAAGCTCAAGGACTGAGCCGCGCGGGGGGAGGGAGGGCGGGGCCGTCCGAGGCCCCGCCTCTGGACAACATGAGTTCTGGGGGAAGTTCATGCTGGACACGCAAGGCACACGGCCGGTCATTCTCGGGATATCGGGGTCCGAGAGACCCGGCGGCAACACCGATCTCGCACTCGACTACGCGGGCGAGCTTGCGGAGAAGCGTGGGGTCGAGTTCCGCACGATCCACCTGCGCGACCACCGCATCTCGCCGTGCAGCCCGTGCGGCAACTGCAACGCGCGGACCGTCCCGTGCGGGCTGCGGGACGACGTGCCCGGCATCGTCGAGGAGATGAAGCGGGCCGACGGCATCGTCTACGCCGTGCCCGTGCACGGCTTCGGCCTGGCCCATCTCATGCAGATCTTCATCGAGCGGGCGGGCGTCGGATTCCTGCGCTTCGACCGTCCGCTGGCCAACAAGGTCGGCGGGATCATCGTCACGAGCCGCCGCTACAGCGACGCCTCCGTGCACGCCCAGCTCGTCGACAATCTGCTGCTCAACCGGATGATCCTGGTGGGCAGCGGGTTCCCCGCCATGCTGCGCAACGCCGCCAGGGAACCGGGCCTCACCGACGCCGAGGGCCTGGACGCCCTGGAGCGGATGGTCCACCGCATGATCGACATGACGCTGCTGCTGCGCAGGCACCAGGCGGAGACCGGCGAACCGGTGCTCCAGCCGGACGACCGCAACGAACGGGTCGCGCGGGCCCACTCGCTGACCTGACCACCACCTCAACTGGCCCGACTGGCTGGGCCTGCCCTGGCCGCAATCTAAGGATGGATACGCCCATGACCGCAACGACCGCCCCTGCCGTCGTCGGGATCGACTTCGACGACATTCCCTGGGAGAAGTGGGACAAGCCCGGCGCTGAGGGACGCGTGAAGCTCGCGTACACCGGCGGCCTGCGCGTACGCCTGCTCGAACTGCCCGCGGGCTTCAACGAGGAGCACTGGTGCGAGCGCGGCCACCAGGGCTATGTGCTCCAGGGCGAGTTCACGATCCACTTCGACAACCGGTCGGTGCCCTGCCGTCCCGGCATGGGCTTCGTGATTCCCGGCGACGAGCGGCACCGCTCGCAGGGTTCCGACAGCGAGCCGACCGTCGTGTACGTCGTCGACCAGGTGCCCGCGGCATGACCGAGGAGACGACGGGCGCCGCGCGCATCGAGGAGCTGCGTGAGTCCATCGACGCGCTGGACCGGCAGATCGTCGGACTGCTCGCGCGGCGCACCGCCGTGGTGCGGGAGCTGACGGAGTTCAAGCGCGACGAGGAGACCGTGCGTTCGCCGGGGCGGGTGGAACAGGTCATCGCCAAGGTGCGCCGCCTCGCCGAGGAGGAGGGCATGCCCCCGGGCATCGCCGAGGCCGCCTACCGCACGCTCATCGCCGAGCTGACCGAACTCCAGATGCGGCGGCTCGCCGAGCGGCACGCGGCATCGGGCCCGGCCTCGGCGGAGGGTGCCGCGTGACGCGCCGCAGCCCCGCCGACCTGCGCACCGTGCTGGCCGGACTCGACCTGATGCCCGGCCAGCTGGTCCGGGTGCGGGAGGAGGTCCCGGCCAGGTTCGGGGTTTCCGGGCACTACGCGAAGTGGGCGGGTGCCCCGGCGCCCCCGCCCACGGGCCCCGGCCCCGCCGTCATGTACGAGCGGGTCACGCCCAGCGGTGCGGGCGCCGAAGCGCGGGCCGTGCTCATGGGCCTGTACGGCACCCGCCGCCGGGCCGCCGCCCTCCTCGGCACCACCCCGGCGCGGCTGCCGCACCAGCTGCTGGACGCGGTCGCCGCGCCGGTGCCGCCGGTCCGGGCCAGGGAGGGCAGGGAGCCCGCCCGGGTCGTGCTCCCGCCGGACCTTACCGCGCTCCCGGTGCCGGTCCTCACCGACGAGGACGCGGGCCCGTACCTGACCCTCGGCGCGGTCCTCGCGACCGACCCGGAGACCGGCGTACGCAACCTCTCCATCCACCGGATGTGCGTGCAGGGCCCCGACCTGCTCACCCTCTGGATGGTGCCGGGGCGCGACCTGGAGGCGGCGTACCGGTCGGCGCTGCGGGCGGGCTGTCCGCTGCCCGTCGCCATCCACCTGGGTCTCGGCCCCGCCGTGCTGCTCTCCTCCTGCTGCCCGACCTCCCTCGTTCCCACCGGGCTCGACGAGCTCGCGGTGGCGGGTGCGCTGGGCGGAGCGCCGGTGGAGCTCGCGCGGTGCCGCACCGTGGACGCGGAGTACGTCGCGGACGCCGAGTACGTCCTTGAAGGCGAGCTCCTGCCCGACCTGGCGCCGGAGAATCTGCGCGGGACCGCCGCCACCCCGGAGTTCCTCGGCTACCAGGGCCGGGCGCACCCCGCGCTGCCGACCGTCCGAATCACCGGGATCACCGCACGCGACGGCGCCATCCTCCAAGCCGTCTCGGGGCCCGGTCACGAACAGTCGGTGCTGCTCGGCTTCGGGATGGAGGCGGCGGTGCTGGGTCGGCTGCGGGAGTGGGACGCCCCGGTGAAGTCCGTGCACTGCCACACGGCGGGCGGCGGCCAGCTCATGGTGGTGCTCCAGTGGTTCCACAAGCGCTCGGCGGCCGACGACGAAGTGGTGCGCAAGGCCTCGGAGTCGGTCCTTGAGGATTTCCGGATGGCCAAGATGGTTGTCTCGGTCGACGAGGACGTCGACCTGGAGTCCGACGAGGACCTGTGGTGGGCGATGACCACACGCATGCAGGCGGACCGGGATGTCGTGGTGCTGCCGGACAGGGAGGGCTTCCCGCTCGACCCGACGCAGTCCACCGCCTACTCCCCGGCCCTCTCGGCGGACGGCCGCACGGCCAAGGTGGTCTTCGACTGCACCGTGCCGCACGCTCAGCGGGACCGTTTTCACCGCCCCCGCTTCACCCCGGCGGGATCCGCGCGGCCGACGCGTCCCTGACCTCCCGCACGACGGCGGCCAACAGCGCGACGCCTTCGGTGATGCGGGCGGTGGTCAGGGCCGCGTACCCGACCAGGAATGTTGGCTCGTCCGGCAACTCCCGTACGAAGTAGCCGGACGCGGGGTAGATCCGCACCCCGCGTCCGGCCGCGCGCCGGGCGATCTCGGCCTCCGTCGCGCCGCGCGTGCCGGTGAGCGTGACCAGGATGTGCAGGCCCGCCGCCTCGCCGGAGATGCGCACCTCGGAGCCGAAGTGTTCGAGCAGGACCTCGATGAGGCGGCTCCTGCGCTGCCGGTACAGCCGGGTCATCCGGCTGATGTGGCGGGTGTAGGCGCCGGTCGCGATGAAGTGGGCGAGCGCGTCCTGGTCGACGGTGGGCGTCAGCCGGTCGGTGATCCACTTGACGCCGAGGAAGGGCTGCACGAGGTGCGGCGGGAGGATCGCGTACCCGATCCGCAGCGCGGGGAAGAGCGTCTTGCTGAAACTGCCGACGTAGACGACGGTGTCCCGGTGCCGGGCGGCGGCCAGGGCGGGCAGGCGCTCGGCGGTGAAGGTGAACTCGTTGTGGTAGTCGTCCTCCAGGATCGTCGCGCCGCGCTCGTAGGCCCAATCGAGCAGGGCGCGCCGACGCTCCTCGGACATGATGAAACCGGTCGGAAACTGGTGCGACGGCGTCACGTACACCAGTCTGACCCGCGCCGGGTCGTGCCCCTGCGCCCGCACACACGCGTCGATGTCACCGACCCGCAGCCCCTGCTCGTCCACTGGTACGGGCACCACGGTGGCCTCGGAGCAGCCGAAGACCTGCCGCAGCACGGTGTGGCTCGGGTCCTCGATGACGACCACGTCACCCGGCTTCACCAGCATCCTGACGAGGATGTCCATGGCCTGGGTGGCGCCGCCGGTGACCATGATCCGGCCGACGGACGCGTCCAGGGCGCGGCTCTGCCGCACCAGCGTGGCGATCTCCGTACGCAGCCTGGGAGAGCCCTCGGCCGGTCCATAGCCGAGCGCGGCGGCGTCGGCCCTGCCGTACGCCTCCTGGAGCGACTGGAGCCAGCGCGTCACGGGGAAGTCGGCGAGCGCGGGCGTGCCGTGCCGGAAGTCGAGGGCGGTGCCCGGACGGTAGGTGGGCGCGGGCTCCCACGGCTGCCACAGGGAGTGGCCCTCGTCCGTCGACCTCGGCGGCTGCGGGGCGAGCGCCGCGGGCACCGCCCGCCGGACACCGGCCTTTGCCCCGCCCGCCAGCCCGGCGACCCGGGTCCCGGACCCGCGCCGGGCGGTGAGAATGCCGTGGGCCCGCAGCAGTTCATAGGCCCGAGTGACCACGGTCCGCGAGACCCCGAGCTGAAGGGCGAGCTCCCGGGACGCGGGCACGGAGTCCCCGGGCCGCAGCTGCCCCGACCGCACCAGCACCGTCACCTGATCGCACACCTGCTGCTGCAAGGACGTGCCACTCTCCCGATCCAGGACGATGAGCAGCTCCGACGACCCCACGTTGTCCCCCTCAGTCCCCCCGTCAGCGCTGACGAGTCTGCCACGATGCCGCGGGAGGGGGCCGTCGAGGCCACGTCGGCACGCTTGGGCTGGTCGGGGTGGGTCCGCCGCCACGCCATCACGTCAGTGACGTGAGCACCGCGTCGACCAGCGGCGTCGCGCGCACGTCGTCGGCGCCACTGATGATGTGGTTCATGGCGTAGCCGAAGGCGACACCAAGCTCCGGATCGGCGAAGCCGAGGGAGCCGCCGCGGCCGTTGTGACCGAAGGCACGCGGTCCATGGGGTTGTCCTCGGTGGGCAATTGGTATCCGGAGCTGAATCGGCTCGGCGCCATCAGCACGCGGTCCATCCCGGCAGCCTGCTCGTTAGCCGCCGGCGTCAGGGTGCCCGGGGTGAGCAGACGTACGCCATCCACCTCTCCGATCAACGCCGCGTACATCCGTGCGAGCGCCCGCGCGGTCCCGATGCCGTTGGAAGCCGGAAGCTCCGCTGCCTGCACCTCGGGCTCACCCACAGCGACGCGGAATCCAGTCCGCGCGGCGCGTTCCCTCAGTCTTCCCAGCCGAAGAGAGAACTTCGGCGCGCTCATGTTGGCCCAATTCAAGTCCGCGTGGGCCGGTACCCACTGCTCAACGGTGAGCCGGGGAACGCGCCATGGATGGTCTCGGTGACCAGGGCCTGCGTGATGGTCTCGGTGTCCGGCGAGAGCATCCAGCGAGGAGTTGAACGCGCGTCACCATGCGTCCGGGAGGTCGGGGTCTTCGCTCAGCACGGCGGTGCCGATGGGGCCGCCGGGCAAGAGCCCGGTCTCGTCAGCGCGCCACATCGCGTCCTCGCCGGCGTCCCGCCACACCACGCACGCCTGCCACTCGGGCTGCGCGACGCCAGTCAGACGAGCGACACGTTCAGTGCCGTTCCACCCCTGCTCGCCGATCTTGTCCACGCGGCGCCGCTCAACCCGCACCCAGGTGTCCCGATCGGTTCGCGCGCCCACGGA
Source organism: Streptomyces durocortorensis (assembly GCF_031760065.1). NCBI lineage: Bacteria > Bacillati > Actinomycetota > Actinomycetes > Kitasatosporales > Streptomycetaceae > Streptomyces > Streptomyces sp. C11-1. The sequence goes on along the minus strand of NZ_CP134500.1, from coordinate 3,103,225 downwards.
ACGGACTATCGCCTGGAGCGCGTGCGGCGGTTGTAAGGACCTAACAAGTACATCGGACGGCGCACGGTGACCCGCATCGGCCGCTCCACCAGCGCAAGCAGATGGTCGCTGATAGCCCAACGGAGACGCGCTCCGGTGGACAGCCGGTGGACAGACGCCTTTGGACGAGTCAGCACGAGGCTGTACGGGGGAACCTGTCGCACATGGTCTGATCAGGGAAAGCGTCACTAGGCGGCACCGCCTGACATGGACGCTCTCGGTCTCGTGATGCGTAGGTCTCGGGTTCGAATCCCGAAGGCGGCTCAGTGAAGGCCCAGGACAGATAGCCTCTGACCTGGGCCTTTGTGTTCTTCATCTTCACCGGGGCTCTCCGGGCGGGGTGGAATGCCGTGGTCGGTGCTTCGAGGGCGGAACTTCCGCCGCGCGATGCTCTCCCGGCTGCTGTCGCACACCGAATGCGACCCCCGAAAGGCCGACGGCGAGCGTGCCGTGCATGCGGTCTTCGGTGACACCGCCGCGTTCGCTCCGGAGAAGGAAGGGACGGGGCGGTGGGCGCGAATCGTCGTGTCGGGGGCCGGGCTAGTGTGGCGCGAATGCGTGTGATGAATGGCGGCGAAGGACAGAGTCGGGCGATGGGCGGGCGTGACCGGGAGGGTGTTCCCGGCGAGGTGCCGGTGGGGGACGGAGCCGCGGCCGGGGACGGTCCGGCGGATCGGGTTCCCGGGCGCGTGGTGGTGCTCGGGACGAGCGGGGCGGGAAAGTCCACTCTCGGCGCGCCCCTCGCAGCCCTGATCGGTGCCGCCCACAGCGAGCTCGACCGGTTCCAGCACGGGCCCAACTGGACGCAGGCGACGCCCGAGGAGTTCCGGAAGAAGGTCCTGGCGGAGGCAGAGAGCCCGCGCTGGCTGTTCGACGGCAACTACATCGACCGCGTCGCCGCCGATCTGTGGCCGCGCGCCGACCTGATCGTCTGGCTCAACCCGCCGTTGCCGGTGATCCTGCGGCGGTTGTTCGTCCGCAGCCTGAAGCGGATCGTTCTGCGTACCGAGCTGTGGGGCGGAAATCGCGAGGGCTGGGGTGCGCTCTTCAGCCGTAACTCGGTCCTGCGGTGGGCCGTACGGTCCAACCGGCGGCATGTCGAGGAACTGCCGGGCAGGCTCGCGGAGCTTGAAGCGCAGGGTGTCGAGGTCGTACGGCTGCGCTCCGGCGCCGCCGCCCGCGCCTGGTCGCGCGCCATGGACGAGCGTGTGCGGGCTCGTGTGACGGAGGCTTTCACGCGGGTGGCAGCGCCTTCCGGGGAACCCGGGACGGTGCTCGACGCCGCGGACGTGCTGCCGAAGGATTGCGCGGACTGTCTCGCGGCCACCTTCCCCGACAGTCCTCGGACGAACCTGATCGAGCGGGGCAGGGCGGCGACCGGGGCCGGGACGGTGGCGCCGGTGTGGCGGGCCGCGGTGGACGGTCTCCTCGCGGCAGGTGGTGGTGAAGCCGTGATCCGGGCCTCCACCCGTTGGGAGAGCGGCCACTCGGAGACCGGTGACGGAGTGGCGCCCGGAGCGCGTACCGCCCGGCAGTCGGTCGGGGAGGAGGCTGTTCCGGCGGACGGGGCGTCGCTGCGGCTCCGCTTCGTCTCCGGCAGCGGGCACGGCGTCCTCACGGTCGAGTACGCGCAGAGCGGCTGACCGGCGGGGGCCGGTCAGCCGCCGGGCTCATCCAGGTGCGGCTTCCGGTGGCGGGCTGAGCGGCTGCTCGTACCCGAAGCCGTGGGCGAGGGCCGGTACGTAGTGCGCTCCGACGACCGGACGGTGGAGTACCGCTTCTCCGCAAGCCGCTTGGAGCTCGATCACTGGTACATCGACCCGGAGACTCTCACCCGTCACCGGGGCCCTCTCGCCCTGCCGCCGGACCTTGTCGACCTCGTCCTCGAACTGCGCGGGACCCTGGGCCTGAGCGACGAGGTGCTCCCCGTGTACGTGGAGGAGCTGAACGCCACCCTCTCCTCGATGGCCTACAAGCTCTCGCTGCCCCCCCGTGTCCGCCGCCGCACTCGCCCTCCGGGGTTTCCAGGCGCTCGAAGCAGGCATGACCGAGGGCCACCCCGGCTTCGTCGCCAACAGCGGGCGGATAGGTTTCGACAGCGAGGAATTCCACCGGTACGCGCCCGAGGCCGGCACCCCCGTGCGGCTGGTGTGGCTGGCTGCCCGCCGTGACCGCACGACCTTCACCTCGTGCGCGGGCCTCGACTACGACACGCTGGTCGAGCGGGAACTCGGCAGGGGACAGCGAGCGCGGTTCGAGGATGTCCTGACCGGCCTCGGCCTGGAGCCCGGTGACTACCTCTTCCTCCCGGTCCATCCCTGGCAGTGGGCGAACAAGCTCAGTGTGGCCTTCGCGGGCGAGGTGGCCACCCGCGCCCTCGTCCACCTCGGCGAGGGCGAGGACCTCTACCTCCCGCAGCAGTCCGTGCGCACCTTCTTCAACGCCACTCACCCCGGGCGTTCTTATGTCAAGACCGCCATCTCCGTGCTCAACATGGGCTTCATGCGCGGACTCTCGGCGGCCTACATGGAGGCGACCCCAGCGATCAACGACTGGCTCGCGCAGCTGATCGCCAAGGACCCGGTGCTGTCGGCCACCGGACTGACGATCATCCGTGAGTACGCCGCGATCGGCTATCGCAGCCCGCAGTACGAGGCCGCCACCGACCGCTACTCGCCCTACCGGAAGATGCTGGCCGGGCTGTGGCGGGAGAGCCCTGTGCCCGGGCTGGCCCCGGGAGAGCGGCTGGCCACGATGGCCGCTCTCCTCCACCAGGACCGCGACGGTGAGTCGTTGGCGGCGGCTTTGATCGCCTCGTCCGGGCTCGGCGCGCAGGAGTGGCTGCGCCGGTATCTCGACGCGTACCTCACCCCGTTGCTGCACAGCTTCTACGCCTACGACCTCGCGTTCATGCCGCACGGCGAGAACGTGATCCTCGTCCTCGACGAGAACGGCGCCGTCGTGCGCGCGGTGTTCAAGGACATCGCCGAGGAGATCGTCGTCATGGACTCCCGTACCGCACTGCCGGCCGCGGTGGAGCGCGTTCGGGCCGACGTGCCCGAGGACATGCGGCTGCTGTCGATCTTCGCCGATGTCTTCGACGGCTTCTTCCGCCATCTCGCGGCGATCCTGGACGAGGCCGGTGCCTTGGAGGAGCGGGAGTTCTGGCGCACCGTCGCCCATTGCGTGGCCGACTACCAGGAGTCGGTGCCGGACCTCGCGGAGAGGTTCGTGCGTTTCGACCCGTTCGCCCCTGCCTTCGCCCTGTCGTGCCTCAACCGCCTCCAGTTGCGCGACAACCGGCAGATGGTCGATCTCGCCGACCCGTCCGCCGCCTTGCAACTGGTCGGCGAACTCTCCAATCCGCTGGCCCGGTTCCGCCCCGGCGGGTGACCTGCCCGCCGACGGGCGGGACCCGGCACCCGGCTCGCAGGGCCGGGGGTGAAGGGGGCCCGATGCAGGGCCCCCTTCACCCCCGGTTGCCGACTGCCCCGGGGACGACGGGACGGGACGGCGGTCAGGCCTCGCGGGAACCCTCGTACATCTCCTTGATGACCTCGGCGTATTCGCGCTCGACGACAGGCCGCTTGACCTTGAGACTCGGGGTGAGTTCACCGTGCTCGATGTCGAGGTCGCGCGACAGCACCGAGAACTTCTTGATGGTCTGCCACCGTTGCAGGTCGTCGTTGACCCGCTGGACGAAGCCATCGATCAGCTCGTGGACCTGTGGTGAGGAGACGACCTCGGCGTAGCTGCGGCCGCCGAGGCCGTGGGCCGCCGCCCACGGCATGATCACGGTCTCGTCCAGGGTGATCAGGGCGCTGCAGAAGTTGCGGCCGTCGCCGATGACCAGGATGTTGCTGACGAACGGGCAGACGGCCTTGAAGCGGCCTTCGATCTCGGTGGGCGCCACGTACTTGCCGCCGGAGGTCTTGAACAGGTCCTTCTTGCGGTCGGTGATCCGGATGAAGCCGTCCTGGTCCCTGTTGCCGATGTCGCCGGTGTGCAACCAGCCGTCGCTGTCCAGCACCTCCGCGGTCTTCTCGGGGAGGTTGTGGTAGCCGCGCATGATGCCAGGGCCCCGCAACAGGATCTCGCCGTCCTCGGCGATGCGGACCTCGGTGCCGGGCAGCGCCGTGCCGACCGTGCCGACCCGGTTGTCCTCGGAGGGGTTGACGACGCAGCCCGCGCTGGTCTCGGTCAGACCGTAGCCTTCGAGGATGCGCACGCCGGCGCCGGCGAAGAAGTAGCCGATATCGGGGGCGAGTGCGGCACTGCCCGAAACGCTGGCGCGCAGATTGCCTCCGAAGGCCGCGCGTATCCTGCCGTACACCAGCCTGTCGGCGACGGCGTGCTGCAACGCGAGTGACAGAGGCACGCGGCGTCTTCCGGATTCCGCCATGCTCTCCTGTCCGGCCCTGGCGCAGTCGCGGGCGACCTTCGCCGCCCAGAGGAAGATCCTGTACTTGACGCCCCCCTCGGCTCTCGCCTTTCCCGCGATGCCGTTGTAGACCTTCTCGAAGATCCGTGGGGCGGACGCCATTAGGGTGGGGCGTACGGCGGGCAGGTTGGTGATGATGCGGTCGACCCGTCCGTCCACCGCCATCACGTGGCCCGTCCTGATCTGACCGGAGATCAGGGCCTTGCCGAAGACGTGGGACAGCGGCAGCCACAGGAACTGCACATCGTCGGAGCGCAGCAGCCCGCAGGACTCCTGTGCCACGGCCTGGTAGGACCAGCAGTCGTGGACCAGGCGCACGCCCTTCGGCCGGCCGGTGGTGCCGGAGGTGTAGATCAGGGTGGCGAGCTGCTCCGGCTCGATGGCCCGGACCGTCTCCTCGATCGCGTCGGGGTGCTCTGCCAGGTACGCCGTGCCCCGCCTCTCCAGCTCAGCGAGGGACAGCACCGTGAGCCCCTCCACCTGAGGGATGTCCGCCTCGGCGTCGAAGAGGATCGCGTGGCCCAGCTCGGGCAGGCGGTCGGCGTGGGGGACGACCTTGGCCAGCTGGGCGGCGTTCTCGACGAAGATCGCCCGGCTGCCGGAGTCGGAGAGGATGTACACCGTCTCATCGGCGTTCGTGCTGGGGTAGACAGCCGTGGCCGCAGCGCCCGCGCACATGACGCCCAGGTCGGCCAGGATCCACTCCACCCGGGTGGAGGAGGAGATCGCCACCCGCTCCTCGGACTGGACTCCGAGGTCGAGCAGGCCGGCCGCGATCGCCCTGACCCGCTCAGCGGTCTGCGCCCATGTCAGCGAGCGCCACTGCTCGGTGCCGGGAACGCCGTCGTCGGCCGGCGCGGGGTAGCGGTAGGCCTCCCGGTCGGGGGTGGCCTCGACTCTGGAGAGAAGGATGTGCGCCACGGAATCCGGGCGTCTTTCACGAGGGGACTGCGCGGAACTCATGTTGACCTCCGGGCCCGGGTGCGCCCATCAAACGACTTGTTAACTGACAGGTAACTCGCAAGCAAGGGTCACAGTAGGGCGCGCGCCCGCCGATGCGTAAGGGAAGAAGGCATTTCACTGGTCGCCCTGCCGAACCCTGGGCGGGTGCACAAGGAGCCGCCCGCGCCAGGCCGCGCTTCCCGCTGCCGGTTCAATCCCGGCCGCCGTCTCGTACGCGGTCGGGGTCCGCTTGCGGCGCGTCGACGACCGGCCGGTCAGCCCGCCCAGGCCGTGAGTCCGGTTACAGGCCGAGCACGAGCTTGCCGCGGACCTGACCGGTCTTGCTGATCAGCTGTGCCTCGGCCGCCTTCTCCAGGGGCAGAATGTCCTGGACTTCGACGTGAACGACTCCGGTGTCGATGAGCTTGCCGATGTGGTGCAGTGCCTGGCCGTCAGGGGCGACGATGACGCGCCGCCCTGTGGTCCCCGGCACGCGGTAGGCCTCGTCGATCGGTTCCGGCAGTGTGACGAGCATCCCGCCCGGACGCAGCAGCGGCCACGACTCCCGCTGGGTCCGGCCGCCGACAGTGTCGATGACGACGTCGACCGGTTCGATGGCGTGCAGGCTGTCCGAGGTGCGGTCCACGGGTTCGTCGACGCCGAGCCGACGCAGGAAGTCGAGGTTGCGCGGCGACGCGGTGGCCGAGACATGCGCCCCGAGGTACTTGGCGAGCTGTACGGCGAAGTGGCCGACGCCGCCCGCGCCGGCGTGCACCAGAACCCGCTGCCCAGCGGTCACCTGCGCGGTGTCGAGGGACTGCCAGGCAGTCAGGGCCGCCAGGGGGACGGCCGCGGCCTGCGCGAACGACAGGCTGACAGGCTTGGGCGCCACCGCTGAGGCAGGCAGCACGGCGTACTCCTGGTAGGCGCCGCCGTACGGCAGGGGCAGCATGCCGAAGACCTCGTCACCAGCGGCCGGGCCGTCAGCCGTCGTCGTCGTGACGACCGTCCCTGCCACATCCCAGCCCATCCCCAGTGGGAAGGGCCGGTCCGTGCCGACCGCGCCTTCACGGAACTTCCAGTCGACGGGGTTGACCCCGGCCGCCCGGACCCTGACCAGGATCTCCCCGTCCGCGGCGGCTGGTACCGGCTGCTCGGTCAGTTCCAGGACGCTTTCGTCGCCGTAACGGGAGAAGACCACTGCACGCATGACCGGTGCTCCTAAAGTCTGAAACGAGCCGTCGGCCTCAGGGGCGACGGCTGTGCGGTACGCACTGTGCTCAACCGTGGACCGGAGAAGCCCTGCCAGCCATTACCCCGTCAGTACCACCCTCCAGACCGTGGAGGGTGGTACTGACGGGGACCGGACGGCGCCTTCCACTGAGGGCATACTGACGTCGGTGGTGGTGGGAAGGACCGGCCCGCTCCGACGAGGACGAACCAGGGGTGGCCGTGAAGCAGGCGCGTGAGCTGGGCAGATTTCTCCATTCACGGCGGTCGCACGTGACGCCTCAGGCCGCGGGCGTCCCTGTGCTGGGCCGACGGCGGGTGCCGGGTCTGCGCCGCGAGGAGGTGGCGGAACTTGCCGGGGTGAGCACTGTCTACTACACGCGTCTGGAGCAGGGCCGCGCGACCAACCCCTCGGATTCCGTGCTGGACGCGCTGGCCCGTGTGCTGCGCCTGGACGCGACGGAGCGGGCTCATCTGTACGCTCTCGCCCGCCCGCCGCAGCACCGGGCGGGCGAGTCCCTGTCCCCCGAGGCGCAGCGGGTGCGTCCGGAGGTCCGCAGGCTTCTGGATGCCGTGGGTGCCGTGCCCGCGTACGTCCTCGACCTCGACATGGACGTACTCGCCGCCAATGACCTCGCCCTGGCCCTGATCCCCGGCTCCGCCGGTGTCCCGGCGGGCACCTTGAACATCGCCCGTTACATCTTCCTGGACACCGAGGCCCGCAGCCTCTACCCGCATTGGGAGCAGGTCGCCCGCCAGACCGTCGGGTTCCTGCGCTTCTCAGCCGCCCGCCATGCGCACCAGGCACGTCTGGGGCACCTCGTCGCGGAACTCAGTGACCACAGCCCTGAGTTCCGGGGGTGGTGGGCGGAGCAGGAAGTCCGGGAGAAGACGCATGGCGCCAAGACCTTCGACCACCCGGTGGTCGGCCGGTTCGACCTCGCCTACGAGACCCTCGCCCTGCCCGGCGACGAGGGCCAGTCGCTCGTCGTCTTCACCGCTCCCTGCGGCACCGCGGAAGGCGCGTTGAAGCTGCTGGGCAGCTGGGCGGCGACAAGCGCACGACAGTAGGGGCGGGGTCACACGGCACGGCCCGGCTCGCGCCCTTGTCTTCTCGGGTTCCGGGGGCCTTGCGATGCGCAGGTCTCGGGGCAGGGAGGGGGGGAGGTGACCCTCTGTTGTCAGAGGTTCCGTCCCTGTCGGCCCGCGGAGATCCTGGTCAGGTCCGCAAGTCCTGATCACAGGGGGTACACACCATGCGTAGGAGCACTATCGGCATGCTCGCCGCCACCGGCGTACTGGCGGCGACCGTCAGCTTCTCCGGAACCGCCACCGCCGGGGAGACCGGTGCCACCGCCGCCTGCCCCAAGGGCGCGTTCTGCATGTACACCGGATCGAACCAGACCGGCACGATGTATCCGAAGTACGGCAACTGGTCCGGCACCATCAACGGCATCAAGTCCGTCTACAACAACGGCAGTCCGCAGCCGGGCTACGACCACGTCACCTTCACCTGGCAGTACAAGGGCAGGACCTTCAGCAAGTGCTTCCACTACCCCTTCGATGTCCCGTACAAGACGAACTACGTCGGGGTGACCGCGAAGAAGGTCGTCTGGCGCGGCGAGTGCTGAGTTGCTGAACCGTTGAGCGCTCCGGTGCGGCGCTCCCCTCCCCCGCCGGGATCGCGTCGAAGCCCCTCACGTACGGGGTCGGGCGCGGTTCTCGGCCCGCCTTCGGTCGGCGGCGGGGAGGGGGGAGGCGGTTGGGCGTGCGGTGCGGCCGGGGCGGGGGTCTTGCAGGGCGCGGCCGAAGGCGGCGGCGTGGGGGTGGGGGTTGGTGCGCGGGTAGGCGTAGGTGAGGACGGCTGGCGGGGCGCCCGAGAGCGGCAGGTAGAGGATGTCCGGGTCCGGGTGCTGTGCGGCCACCGAAACCGGCAGCACGCCGACGCCGCGGCGGCCGGCGACGGCGTGGAGGTACTCCTCGATGTTGGAGGCCTTCGCGCCGATCTCGGGGGTGGCGTCGGCCGGCCAGTCCTGGGGGGTGAGTGTGCCGCTGACGGTGTTGACGACGATGCAGCGGCGCCCGAGTTCGCGCCAGGTGACGCGCTCGCGCACCGCCAGGGTGGAGGCCCGGGAGACCGCCGCGATGCGCGGCTCGCGCAGGACCTCGGTGGTGACCAGGCGGGGGTCGTGGACGGCCCCCCAGAGCAGGGCGGCATCGACGGCGCCCTCGCGCAGTCCGGCGGTGCGGTCGTCCCGGCGTACGGTCTGCACGAGGACGAGGTCGCGTTCCTCCAGCGTGGCCTGCGCCTGGCGGCCGCGCCGGAGGGGGAAGCCCCAGGCGTAGCCGAGTCGCAGTGAGGACTGCGGCTCGGCGGGCCGGAGCGCTGATTCCATTTGGGGCAGGAGAACTTGGAGGTCGGCCCGAAGGCGGTGTCCCTCCGCGGTGAGGGTGGGGTGGCGGGTGCTGCGGTCCACCAGGGCGCGGCCCAGTGCTCCCTCCAGGCGCTGGATGTGGCGGCTGAGGGTGGGCTGGGAGATACCGAGACGGTCCGCGGCCCAGGTGAAGTGCTGTTCCTCCGCCAGGGCGAGAAAGCATCGCAAATGACGCAGTCCGATATCCATGGGGACAATGCTAGCCAGGGGTGGGTTTTTGCCCAGGTCAGGGAGCTTGGGTGGCCCTTTCCCCGCGCCGGACGGCGCCTCGTACCACCGTCAGGTGCAGAACGAGGGCGACCACGGTGAGGGCTCCTGTGTAGTACGGCAGCGAGGCCGGGGCCGCGCCGAGGCCCAGCATCAGGCCGCCGAGCGCGGACCCGATACCGCTGCCGAGGTAGACGGCGGAGCTGTTCAGCGAGACGGCGACGGTGGCCTGTCGGGGCTGGGCGGCGATCAGCTGGTGCTGCTGCGGGACCTGTACGGCCCAGCCTGCCGCGCCCCAGATCACCAGCGGGACGACGGCCCAGGCCGCGGAGGCGTGCGCGGCGGCGGGCAGGACGAGTTGGCTCGCCACGATGAGGACCAGGATGCAGGTGACCGCGGCGAAGGGGCGGCGGGTCCGGTCCACGACGGGGCCGATGAGGAGGCTGCCGACGATGCCTCCCGCGCCCCAGGCCCACATGGCCCAGACTGTCCGGTCGGTGTGGGCGGCGTCGAGGAGGAACTCGGCGAGGTAGGTGTACAGGCCGAGGCTGGCGATGCCGCCGAGCAGCGAGACGCAGACGATACCGGCGATCCGGCCGCCGGCGAGGGCGCGCACCCGCCGGCCCAGCGGAGGCGGCGGACTCACCTCGATCTTCGGCAGCCGTACGATGCCGATGAGGGCGACCACGCCCAGCGCGGTGATCAGCCACAGCGTGCCGCGCCACCCCACGTGCGAGGCGAGGAGCATTCCGGCCGGGACACCGATGACCGTACCGATGCTCAACCCGCCCATGACGGTGGCGAGAGCGCGGCCACGGCGTTCCGGAGTGGTGAGGCCCGCCGCCGTGGCGGCGGCTATGGGGGAGTACACGCCCGCGCCGATGCCCGCCACCGCGCGGGCGATCAGGAGGACCGCCAGGGTGGGGGCGAGGGCGGTCATGGCGTTGCCGATCGTGAAGACGACCAGGGCCACGCCGAGCACCACCTTCGCCGGCCGTTTGGCCAGCAGAGTGGCGAAGACGGGCCCGCCCAGTGCGTAGCAGAGCGTGAAGACGGTGACTATCTGCCCGGCCGCCGACGCCGGGACGTGCAGGTCCGACGAGACGTGGGGCAGCAGCCCTGCCATCACGTAGGCATCCACTCCCAGGGCGAACGTGCCCAGCGCGAGGAGCGGGATGAACCTGCCGCGGCCGTCCTGTCCCTGCGGCGCGGCTGTCTTTTCTGTGACGCTCATCCGAGGAAATCCATGTTCATTTCGGTGGTGGCCAATTCATTCGACGTTGCCAAGGCGTCGGGCAGTTCGCGAAGGGGGCGGGTCGTGCATTTCTCCGTCTTGCAGCTGATGTGCGTTCTTGATTGCACGGGACCTGCAAGCGGAGAAATTACATACAGCGCATGCTCTGGACACAAGCCAATGGCCTGCATCTTCCATGTCTTCTCTGCATGCCCCCAGGTCGCCGCGGTGGGCGGCGATTCATGAGATGCCGGTCACACGGTCGAAAGTGAATGCGCGGATAATGCGCGGACATCGTGGCGGTGGCGGTGGGGAATGAGGGCGGTATCACGCGGGCGCACGCGGCCGGGCAGGCGAGCTGGTACGCGGGCGGGCATTCGGCCAGGCATGTGGGCGGGCATGGGGCGCCTGGATGTCGGAAGTCCCAGCAGAGCACCGTTCGGGCCTTGGGCCAAGAGGTATTCGCCCGGGTGCCGTTGCTCGTGGACGCGGGCGCGGGGCGCATGTGACGTGGCGAAATGGGGTGGTGCGCAGGCCCGTTGGCGGCCGGAAGGAGGTGCCCGCCTCGTGGTCGGTGTGCCGGGCTCCTATTCTGGGCGGGCGCGAACGACCGCGGGGGGACCGGCCATGGGGGGATCGGGTCAGTATGGGCATGGGCAAGGACAGCGAGCGGTACACGGCCATGGAGGGCATACAGCCGCTCGTGACGGGTGATCCGTCCCGGATCGGGCCTTATCCACTGCTCGGCCGCCTCGGTGCGGGGGGCATGGGGCGCGTCTATCTGGCCCGGTCCGGGGGCGGGCGTACCGTGGCCGTGAAGGTGGTGCACGAGGAGCACATCGCGAACGGCGAGTTCCGGGCGCGCTTCCGCCGGGAGATCGAGGCCGCCCGCCGGGTCGGTGGGCGCTACACCGCCCCCGTACTGGACGCGGACCCCGACGCCGCGCGGCCGTGGGTGGCCACCGGTTACGTTCCGGGCCCCTCCCTGGAACAGGCCGTCCGCGAGCACGGACCGCTGCCCGCCGAGTCGGTGCGCGCTCTGGCCGAGGGGCTGTTGAGGGCCTTGCGCGGCATCCACGCCGCCGGGATCGTCCACCGTGACCTGAAGCCGTCGAACGTCCTGCTCACCGTCGACGGCCCCCGCGTCATCGACTTCGGCATCGCCCGTGCGCTCCAGGTCTCCGTCGAGTCCTTGCTGACCAGCACCGGCATGGTCATCGGCTCACCCGGCTTCATGGCGCCCGAGCAGATCCTCGGTGAGGAGACCGGGGCCGGGGCGGATGTGTTCGCCCTCGGCTGCGTGCTGATGTACGCGGCCACGGGGACCCTGCCGTTCGGGAACGGCGCCAGCAACCAGCACGCCGTGATGTACCGGATCGTCGAGGGCGCTCCGGACCTCGCGGCGGTGACGGACGCCCCTCTGCGTGAACTGATCGGGCGCTGCCTGATCAAGAAGCCCGCAGAACGGCCTGATGTGGACCTGCTGCTGGAGAGCCTGGTGCCGTCGCAGGGCTTGGATGGGCCGGGTTCGGGCGCCTCCGGTACCTCCGGTTCCTCTGGAGTGCTGCGTGGCGCTTGGCTGCCGCCGCAGCTCCTGGCCCGTCTGGCTCAGCAGGCGGCTTTGCTGCTGGATGCGGAAGTGCCGGAGGGGGCCGAGGCGGAGGGGCCTGAGCCGGGGGAGAAGCCTGAGGCTGCTGCCGTCGGCGATCCCCTCGTGCCCTCCCGGCCCGACGTCGTCACAGTCGATTTACGGCCGGATTCGGCGGCTGACCCCGGGCCGAAAGCCGAGTCGACCCCGACCCCGACCCCGGACCTGGAGGGTGAGTCGGCGTCAGAGCCGGAACCGAAGCCGGAACCGAAGCCGGAGCCCAAGCCGAAGCCGGATTCAGACTCGGAGCCGAAGGCAGGGCCCGACCCCGGCCCCGCCCCCTCGCCCTCCTCCGCGCCCTCCCCCTCGACGGGCATCGTGGCTGCCGCGGAGCCGTCCCGACGGCCGCGTCGGCGTACGTGGGTCGTGGCTGCCGCGGTCGTCGCCGTCCTGGTGGCAGGCGGCAGCATGGCCTTCCTCAACAGGGACCCCGGCGGCACCGATGCCCGGGGAGGTGGGGCGACCGTCCCTCCCGGCGCCAGTGATGCCCCCTCCGCCCCGCCGGCGTCGCCTTCCGGAGAGCCCGGCGACGAGGACGACGAGAAGGACGACAAGAAGGGCGACAAGGAGAAGGGCGAAGAGGAAGAGAAGGACAAGGGCAAGGACAACGGCGACGGCGAGGACTCGGGCGGGGGAGCCGACAGCGGGCAGGGCTCGGGCGGTGGCGGTTCCGCCGCCTCGGGTGGCGGTTCGTCCGGCTCAGGCTCCGGCTCCGGCTCCGGGAGCTCAGGGGCCTCCGGCGGGGGCGGTACGCAGACTGGGGGCGGTGCTTCCGGCGGCGGGGATTCCGGCACCGCTCCGAAGCCGCCCGCCCCCGACCCGGGCACCCCGGCCCCGGACAACCGGGTGCCCCAGCACTTCGTCGGGACCTGGTCCATCGCGTCGCAGTACAACGCCCTCCAGCCCCACACGGTGGTCATCCGGAGGGTGTCCCCGGGACAGAGCGCGGTCACCCTCATCGCCGACGTACAGGGCCCGGGGCACTGCGAGTACACCGCGAAGCTGACCTCCGTGGCGAGCGGCGGGAAGCGCATCAATGTCGGTACCGCCGTCGTCGACAAGGTGCGCTCCACCGGCATGTGCCAGGACAACGACCCCTCGTTCTTCGCCGTCGACGGGTCCGGCATCCTCCACAACGTCGGCCCCGCCCACGGCAGCGGGTACCGCTACAACCGCGGCTGAGGGAGGCGGCGGCCTTGGCCGTACGGGAGCGGAGCCCCGCCCGGTCAGTCCGCCGCCTCCCCCGGGTAGGCCGTCTCGAACGCCGAACGGAACAGGGCCGTGACGTCCTGGCCGGTGAGGCCCTCCGTACGGGCCTGGGTCATCCAGTCGGCGAGGGCGGCACGCAGGGGGGAATCGGGGCCGGACTGGGGCTGGGCGAGGGAGCGGGTGATGAAGGTGCCCGCGCCCTGGCGCACCTCGGCGAGGCCCGCGCGTTCCAGTTCGCGGTAGGCCTTGAGGGTCGTGTTCGGGTTGACCTTGGTGGTCGCGGCGACCTGGGCGGCGGTGGGCAGGCGGTCGCCCTCCTCCAGCGCCCCCATGCGCAGCGCCTGTTCGACCTGGCGGACGATCTGGAGATACGTCGCCACTCCGCTGCGCCGGTCGATGCGGAACACGACCACGGACTTCACCTTCCGCTCGATTGCCGACACTTTACGTAGGGGGACGGGACGCAGGGGGACGGGGTCGTGCCTACAGCGGACGGCGCGAGACCCGCCACAGGGTGAACGCGGTGAGCAGGGCCGTTCCGGCGAGCAGCAGACCCGCCGCGGTCCACTGCATCGCCGCCATCTGGCTGTAGTCGAGGTACTCGATGACGTCGTTGACGATGCCGTGCTCCTCGATGCACGCGTTCTGTGCCTTCTCGGTCGCCTCGGCACAGGTGCCCCAGCCGAAGAGCTCCCCGTTGGCGTTGCCGACCCAGCGGTCCACCTCGTGCGACTCGCTGAAGCGGGCCGGGAGTTCGCTGTCCATCGGGTACGTGAACATCTGCGTGGAGCCGAGGCGTACGCGTACCTCGTCCCAGGCGAACTGTGCGACGACCGTGAAGAGGAACGTGACCACCATCGCCGGGAGCACCCGGCGCGCCAGGCAGCCGATGGTGATGCCCGCGGCGGTGAAGAAGAGCAGGAACGCGGGCAGGACCGGGCCCGTGTTGTCGAAGATCGTGCCGTCGATCCACTGGCTGGGGAAGAGGGAGCGGTACGGCTCCCACCACCAGGTGAACAGCGCCGAGAGCACCAGACCGGAGACCAGGGCGAGGGTGTAGGCCAGCCCCAGCTTGGCGGTCAGCCACTGGCGGCGGGTCACGGACTGGGTGGTGACCAGCTGCGCGGTGCCGTTCTCCTGGTCGCCCGCGATCAGCGGGGCGCCGACGAAGACGGCGAGGATCAGCGGGAGGCCGCCGAGGATGGTGGTGATGTAGCCGTAGCCCCGGTCGCCCTGGAGCGGGTCGCCGGCGTCCTTCCCGGGCCAGCCGGCCGCGTCGAGCACCTGGATCAGCTCGTGGCGTTCGTACACGATCCAGAGTGCGCCCAGCAGGGTGAGGCCGAGGACGCAGACCATCGCGGTCCGGTGCTGGCGTACGACGAGCCACGGCATTCCGCGCAACAGACGTCGCCCGGAGCCGAGTCCGGTGGGCTTCGTCCCGGTGAGGGTGGTGGTGCTGCTCATGCGGCCTGGGTCCCTTCGGCCTCGACGCGGGCGCCCTGGGTGTAGAGCGAGGGCGCGTCCGGGGAACGGAGATGGGCGAGGAGAACCTCCTCCAGGGAGGGTTCGACCCGTTCCCAGTCGGCCGGAAGGGGGCCCTTCGGTCGGATCATCGCCCGGAACTGCCGCCCCTGGAGGCGGGTTTCGACCACGGTGTGGTGGTCGAGCTCCGCCGGCAGGGCGCCGTCCCGGGCCACCCCGGTGACCAGTGCGTGGGCCGGGACCAGCGCGTCGGCGTCACCGGCCATCCTGATCCGGCCGTCAGCGACGACCAGCAGGTAGTCGCACATGTCCTCCAGTTCGGTCAGCAGGTGCGAGGACATCACGACCGTGGTCCCGCGCTCGACGGCCTCCGCCATCAGCAGGGTGGTCATCTCGTCGCGGGCCAGCGGGTCGAGGTCCGCCATCGGCTCGTCCAGGAGCAACAGCTCGGGCCGCTTGCCGAAGGCGAGCGCGAAGGCCAGTCGGGTGCGCTGGCCGCCGGAGAGCGTGCCGACCCTCGCGTGCGGCGGGACATTGCCCGAGCGGATGATCCGGTCGGCGGCCGCCGCGTCCCAGCCGGGGTTCAGCTCGGCGCCCATCCGCAGGGTGTCCGCCACGGTGAACCGCTTGAACAGCGGCTTCTCCTGGCCCAGAAAGGCGAACCTCGGCATGACGGCCGGGTCGTGGACCGGTACGCCGAAGATCCGCAGTTCGCCGGCCGTCGGCTGCACCTGGCGGGTCGCAAGCCCGAGCAGAGTGCTCTTGCCCGCCCCGTTCGGGCCGACCAGACCGCAGATGCGTCCGGTCGGAATCCGGAAGGAACAGTCGCGCAGCGCCCAGCCGCGCCGGTAGCGCTTGCCCAGGCCGCGGGCCTCCAGCGCCCAGTTGCCCGGATGGCCCGGAGTCCCCGGGGTCCCCGAAGTCCCGTTCGGAGTGCTCGTGTACGCCACGCGCCTCGCCTCGATTCCACTAGTCAATTAATGGAATCATGGTGTTGAGGAGGGATGGCTGTCAAGCGCGGGGCAGCCGCGCGCAAGGTGGGGGGTGGGGGGCGCCAGAGACGGGGGCATCGCCAGGGGTCGGGAGAGCGCTACGGGTGATGCTCGTCCTCGTTGTCACGGCCGGGGCCGATGCTCACGCCCGCCCCTCAGGAGCGCACCCGATCACCAGGCCCACCGCCTCCTCCAGGCAGCCCCGCTCGTGCTCCGTCAGGTGCGGGTTCGCCCGTTGGCGGGTGCGGGCCAGGGCCAGGTCGGCGAGGGGTGCGCCGCCGTCGTCGGCGAGCTCCGCGAGCAGGGCCGCCAGCAGCGTACGGACCTGGGGCCCGGCCGGGAACGCGGGGTCGAGGGCGGTCCGGGCCAGGGTCAGCGCCGACATCGCCCGGTCCAGGCCGGGCGGGCCCTCCGCCGCGGTGGACCAGTCGATCACCACCGCGCCCCCGCCCGTCAGCATCACGTTCTCCGGATGCAGGTCCAGGTGGAGCACGCGGTCCTCCGGGTTCGCCGACACCCGGGGCGGAATCGCGTGGAGCTCGCGCAGCAGCCGGGCCAGCAGCGCGCCCGCCTCGGCCACACCGAGCGTCCCGGCCAGCAGGGCCTCGGCCATGGTGGGGCCGGACAGTCGCTGGAGCACCAGGTCCGTGGGGCGGGCCCCCTCGATGGGCAGGCCGATCCGCGGCACCGGGAAGCCGAAGGCGCCGACGTACGCCATCACCGCCAGCTCCTCGGTGCTGTCCGTGTGGTCGCGGTAGCGGCGAAGGACCCAGGAGCCGTCGAGTGCGTACACGTCGGCGGTGCGTCCCGAGCCCAGCAGTTGCCCTGTGTGCATGGGGCTGAAGCTACCCGGGCGCCGGAGGGAAGGGGAGAGGCGTTCCGGCCCCGGCCGGTGCTCAGGGGGTGGTGTCCGGGGGCGCTGACCGGGCGGAGCCGGGCGCCGGGAGGCATCCATGGCCCCGAGAGCGCCCCATAACGCCGAGGGAGGGGGCGAACGGGATCTCCTGCGACTGGCGGCGCCGCCGCTACGGTTTCGGCAATTCCCTGGTCCGGACCAACCCCCGCCGGATCTGGACACCCCCCGAACCAAGGAGAGTTACGTGGAGAGAACCACGCTCCGCAGACGCGCCTTCGCCGTCGGCACCGCCACGGTGGCCCTGGGCGCACTCGCCCTCGCCGGGCTGACCGGAGTGGCGTCGGCCGGCTCCGCGGGCCCCGCCGCCCCACCGGTATCCGCCGACAGCCTGTCGCCCGGACTGCTGGCCGCCATGGAGCGCGACCTCGGACTCGACGCGGAGGCCGCCAGGGCCCGGATAGCGAACGAGTACCGCGCCGCCGCCGTCGCCACCGGGCTGGAGAAGTCCCTCGGCGCCAGCTTCGCCGGGGCCCGGGTCAGCGGCGACGAGGCGGCTCTGACCGTCGCCACCACCGACGCCTCCCAGACCGCCCGCATCACCGATGCCGGGGCGAGGGCCGAGGTCGTCGGCCACAGCCTCGACCGGCTCGAAGGCGTCAAGGAGACCCTCGACAAGGCCGCGCTGCGCAAGGCGCCGAAGGACGTACCCGTCTGGTACGTCGACGTCGAGGCCAACAAGGTCGTCGTGAACGCCGCCAGCGACTCGGCGGCCCGGGTGTTCCTGAAGGAGGCCGGGGTCGGCACGGACCTCGTCACCGTCGTCCGGTCCGCCGAGCAGCCCCGCGCCCTCGCGGACATCCGGGGCGGCGACGCGTACTACATGAACCCCTCCGGCCGTTGCTCCGTCGGCTTCTCGGTCAAGCGCGGCACCCAGAACGGCTTCGTCACCGCCGGCCACTGCGGCCGGGTCGGCACCACGACCAACGGCGTCAACCAGCAGGCCCAGGGCACCTTCCAGGGCTCGACCTTCCCCGGCCGCGACTACGCCTGGGTCGCCACCAACGCCAACTGGGTGGCGAAGCCCCTGGTCAACGGCTACGGGCGCGGCGACGTCACCGTCACCGGCTCCACCCCGTCCGTCGTCGGCGCCTCCGTCTGCCGCTCCGGCTCCACCACCGGCTGGCACTGCGGCACCATCCAGCAGCTCAACACCAGCGTCACCTACCCGGAGGGCACCATCTCCGGAGTGACCCGCACCAGCGTCTGCGCCGAACCGGGCGACTCCGGCGGCTCGTACATCTCCGGCAGCCAGGCCCAGGGCGTCACCTCCGGCGGCTCCGGCAACTGCCGGACCGGCGGTACGACGTACTTCCAGCCGCTCCTCCCGGCGCTCCAGGCGTACGGGCTGACGCTGGTCACCAGCGGGACCCCGACCGACCCGCCCACCACGCCGCCGACCGACCCGCCCACCGACCCGCCGGGCGGCACCTGGGCGGCCGGCACCACGTACGCCACCGGGGCCACCGTGACGTACGGCGGAGCGACCTACCGCTGCCTCCAGGGGCACACGGCCCAGCCCGGCTGGACCCCGCCCGTCGTACCCGCCCTCTGGCAGCGGGTCTGATCTCCCGGGCCTCCAGGCACGGTTGCCTTCCTGAACCTCCGACCACCACCTCCCCGAACCTCTCCGCCTCCCCGCACCGAGGACTCCGAGGACACCGTCATGACCCCACAAATGGACAACCCAACCCCCCATGCGTCGAACGAGCCTGATGAGACATCGGGAGGGCGGCCCATCAGCCGCAAAGGTCTCCTGAAGGCCGCGATCGTCGCGAGCGCGGCACCCCTCCTCGCCGGAGGGGGCGTCGCGCTCGCCCGGGACGCCGCTTCCGCCGGGAACGGGCCCCTGGCCCCCACCCCGCAGTGCGACGACGGCGACGACACGACACCGCCGCAGATGGAAGGGCCGTACTTCAAGCCCAACTCCCCGCGCCGCACCAGCCTGGTCACCCCGGGCACCCCCGGCGTACCGCTCACCGTGAGCGGCTACGTCTTCGGCCGGGCCTGCCGCCCCATCCCCGGAGCCCTGCTCGACTTCTGGCAGGCCGACACCAACGGGTCGTACGACATGGCCCGATACGCCTTCCGGGGGCACCAGTTCACCGGGCCTGACGGGGGCTTCAGCCTCACCACCGTCGTGCCGGGCCTCTACCCGGGCCGTACCCGGCACCTCCATGTGAAGGCCCAGGCCCCCGGGGGCCGCATCCTCACCACGCAGCTGTACTTCCCGGGCGAGCCGCGCAACAACACCGACGCCCTGTTCGACCCGGAGCTGCTGATGACCGTCCGCAACGTCGGGAACGGGCGCCAGGGCACCTTCGACTTCGTCCTGGACGTCGCCCAGACGCCCGGACCGACCGATCCGCCCACCGATCCGCCCACCGAGCCGGGTACCAGCTGGGAGTCCGGAACCTCCTACCGCGCGGGAGACCGCGTCACATACGGCGGGGTCGCCTACCGCTGTCTTCAGGCGCACCTGGCCATGCCGGGCTGGGAACCGCCGCAGGTCCCCGCGTTGTGGGAACGCGGGTAGACCGGGAACAGCGAGCGCGCACCACCGCCCGCGCCCCGTTCACGCCGTCCGGCGCGTGAACGGGGCGCTTTCGCATGCCCTCGGAGAAGCCCCCGGGAAGCTCGGAAGAGGTTTTCTTCGGGGACTGAAACATTTCCGCGTTCCCGTCGCGTCGTAGAGGGGGAAGGGCGGAGTGGACGGACAGACGGGGGAGAGTATGAAGTCGTCGCGCGCCGAGGAGTTCAAGGAGTTCGCGGCCGGCCGGGCCGGCCATCTGTTCCGCTCGGCCTGCTTGCTGACCAGCGGCGATGTGCACCTCGCCGAGGACCTGGTGCAGGAGACCCTGAGCCGGATGTACGTGTCGTGGGGTCGCGCCCGCCGGATCGACAACCCGGCGGCGTACGCACAGACCGTGCTCGTCCGGACCTTTCTGACCCACCGGCGAAGGCGCTCCGCGAGCGAACGCCCGCTGGCCGAGGTGCCCGAGGGCGCCTCGGCCGCCGCCGACGACCCGGCGCTGCGGATGACGCTCCTCGGGGCGCTCTCCCAGCTGGCCCCCAAGGACCGCGCGGTCGTGGTGCTCCGCTACTGGGAGGACCGGAGCATCGAGGAGACCGCCACCGCGCTCCAGGTCAGCCCGGCCGCCGTACGGACCCGCTGTGTGCGGGCGCTCGGGCGGCTGCGTGAACATCTGGGCGGCAGCGTCGCGGAGTTCGCCACCCGCTGACCCGGCTGACCCCGCTGACCCCGCAGACCCAACGTCCCCGGCTGACCTGTCAGCCCGTTGAAACCTGTTGTGCACCCAGAACGAGAAGTGGTGGTTCCCCATGCCTTTTGAAGACGAACTCAGCGAGGAGCTCCGCCGTACGGGCGCGGCCTTCGACCTGACCGGCCGCACCGCGGTGGTGGACGGCGCGCTGGAGCACGGGCGCCGTGCGCTCCGCCGCCGTCGCGTCGCCGCGGTGGCGGGCAGTGTGCTGGCCCTGGCTCTCGTCGGGGGAGGTGGTGCGGTCGCCGCCGGGATGCTGGGCGGGCCCGATGACGTGGCGAACGTCGCGAGCAGCGGTCCGGCCACGCCGACGGCCGCGGCCCCGGCCACGGACGCCGCCTCGCCCACGCCGACGCCCGAGCCCACCGACGCCCCCACGGCCACGCCCTCGGACACGCCCACGCCCACGGGCGAGCCGACGACCACCCCCACGGACGGTCCTCGCACGGGTGAGGGCTCACCGCAGCCGCCGTCGCCCGGTTCGGAGGACGACGGGGAGCCGGCGCCCGAGCTGGACTACACACTGCTGATGCCCACCTTCCTCAAGCTGCTGCCCGAGGGCCTCTCGGTGGGGGAGAAGACGAACGGCGGGGGCGAGTTCGCCTCGGTCGTCGTCGACGACGGCAAGGGCAGCACCCTCGTACAGATCAATGTGCAGCCCGATATGAGAGACGTCGCCGACGATCTCTACAGGGATGCGACCACCCTGCCCGACGGCACCCTGCTCGCGACCTCGAAGATGCCCGGTGAGAAGGGCGGCCAAGGGGTCGTCTGGTGGAATGCCGACACCATGCGTCCCGACGGAATGCGGGTCGTTGTCTCGGCCTTCAACTCCGGTGCCCAGTCGACGCCCGCCACCCGCCCGGAGCCCGCGCTCACCATGGACCAGCTCGTCGCCCTGGCGACCAGCCCGGAATGGCTGAAGCTCCAGCAGCGGTAGCCGGGGGTCCGGCGGCGGTGGCGGGGAGGTCCGGCGGCGGTAGCCGCTCCACACCGCCTTCCACCCGCCTCACCGTGTCACTTGGCGTCCGCGTAGCGCTCCACCACCGCCGTCGTGAACGGAAAACGCACCGGCGTCTCCCCGAAGGCGGTCCGCCCGGCCAGCTCACCGGCCGCGCGGATCGCCTCGGTGACGGCGGCCGCCTCCTCGGCCGGGCAGTGCACGATCACCTCGTCGTGCTGGAAGAACACCAGCTCCGCCCGCAGCCCCTGCTCGTGGAGCGACCGGCGCAGCGCGGCCAGGAGCAGCAGCGCCCAGTCGGCGGCGCTGCCCTGCACCACGAAGTTACGGGTGAAGCGCCCCCGGGCGCGGGCCAGGCCGCCATCGGACGCGGTCCCGGTGCTCTCGGGGCCCTCCTGGGGGATGCCCGCCTCCTCGTCCTGGCCCGCCACCACGACCGGCGGGCTGGTCCTGCCCAGCCAGGTCCGCACCACGCGCCCCTCCTCGCCCGCCCGCGCCGCGTCGTCGACGTACGCGACGGCGATCGGGAAGCGGCGGCGCAGCGCGGCCAGATTCTTCAGCCCGTCCCCGGAGGTCTGTCCGTAGATCGCCCCGAGCAGCGCCAGCTTGGCGTGCTCGCGGTCGCCGTGGAACGCCCGGTCGGACAGGGCCTTGTAGAGATCGCCGTCGTGACCGGCCACCTCCATCAGGCCACGGTCGCGGGAGATCGCGGCCAGCACGCGTGGCTCCATCTGGTCGGCGTCCGCGACGACCAGGCGCCACCCCTCGTCGGCGACGACCGCCTGCCGGATGACCTTGGGGATCTGGAGGGCCCCGCCACCGTTGGTCGTCCAGCGGCCGCTTACCGTGCCGCCCGGTTGGTACTCCGGGCGGAAGCGGCCCTCGCGTACCCAGTCCTGGAGCCAGGACCAGCCGTGCGCGGTCCAGATCCGATACAGCTTCTTGTACAGGATCAGCGGCTTGACCGCCGGGTGGTCCAGCTCCTCCAGCTCCCACCGACGGGTCGACTTCACCGCGATCCCGGCCCGGGCGAACGCCTTCACCACATCGGCGGGCAGATCGGGGCGGACCCTTCCCCTGACCCTTGAGGAGTTGGAGGGGGCCCCGTCGACTCCTGAGGAGTTGGAGGAGACCCCGTTATCGAACGCCGCCGACACCTCGTCGGCCAGCTCGGCCAGTCTGCGGGGCTCGCCGCCTCCCGCGTACCGCTCGCCCAGCAGGTCGTGCAGGACCTCCCGGTGGATGTCGGCCCGCCAGGGAATCCCGGCCCGGTGCATCTCGGCCGCGACGAGCATCCCCGCCGACTCCGACGCGGTGAGCAGCCGCATCCGGTCGGGGTGCAGGGCCGCGTCATGGCGGCGCACCTGGTCCGCGTAGACCCGGAGGAGCCCCTCGAACGGAACCCCGGGACCCGACGACGGCTCGAACAGGGGGGACTGCGCGCCCGGTTCGGCGGACCGGGCGGGCGGGTCCGGCGGCACCGGGGCGCTGTCCAGCCGGGCCAGTGCGGCGGCCGCGGACCGGGGCTCGCCGAGCCGTCCGGCGTGCCCGAGCAGCAGCAGCTCGGCGCACTCGATGTCGTAACACCGCTCGACGCGGACCCCGGCGGCGAGCAGCCGGGGGTAGACCTCGGCGGTCGACCGCCACACCCAGCGCCCCACCCCGGGGCGGGCGCGGACCGCCTCGACGAGATCGGGCTCGGCCACGACGGGGCCGGCGGGCGTGCCGTCCCGGGCCAGCGGCACGAGCAGCGCGCCGCCCCCTTCCGCCACACCCAGCGCCCACCGTTCGGTCATGGATACGAGTCTGGCACCCACCACTGACAACGACCCGGCACCGACATCGACAACGCCCCCGCCCTCCACCGCGAGCCCCCCGCCTACCCTGGTCCGATGAGATCGGCGGGATCAGCGGGATCAGCGGGGTCGGCAGGATCGGCGGATTCCGTCATCGACCGGGCGTGCGCGGCGGCGCTCTACGTGGACGGCGACGCCGCCCTGGACACCGGAGCCTCCCTGCTCGCCGCCGCCCCGGACGCCGACGCGGCTGCGCACCGGCGCGGCGAGGAGTTCCTGCGGCGGGCCTGGGAGCGGGGCTGGCACCCCGCCGACCTGGTCCGGTTCGTCCGCCGCGAGCTGGACGAACGGCGGGCGGCGCTGGCCGGGACGCTGATCGCCGCCGAGACCGCCCGGTACGCGGAGCTGCCGCCCCGCTGGCGGCAGCAGCTCGCCGAGCTTCCGGAGCCCGTACCGCGCAACCGCCCCGACCGGTTCTCGTACGCCGCCGACCTGCTGGAGCTGTACCGGCTGCTGCTGCGGCTGCCCGCCATCGAGCCCGTCGGCCCTCCGCCCGGCACCGCCGCCGACCACCTCCACCGGCCGCCCGCCGCCGACGAGCCGCGCATGCTCACCCGCATCCGGGCGCTGCTGGCGAAGGCGGAGGCGACCGGCTTCCCGGAGGAGGCCGAGGCGCTGACCGGCAAGGCGCAGGAGCTGATGGCCCGGCACAGCATCGACGAGGCCCTCCTCGCCGCCCGTACGCACAGCCGCGAGACGCCCGGCGCCTGCCGGATCGGGGTGGAGCCCCCGTACGAGAGCGCCAAGGCGATCCTGCTCGACGCCGTCGCCTCCGCCAACCGCTGCCGGGCCGTGTGGAACGACGACCTCGGCTTCAGCACGGTCGTCGGCTTCGAGCCGGACCTGGAGGCCGTCGAGCTGCTGTTCACCTCGCTGCTCGTCCAGGGGACGGCCGCGATGACGCGGGCGGAGGCCGGCCAGCGCGCCGGAGGCCGTAGGCGGACCAAGACCTTCCGGCAGTCATTCCTGATGGCGTACGCCCAGCGGCTCGGCAGCAGGCTCGCGGCCGACGCCGAGCGGGTCACCACGGCCGCCGACGCGGGTGCGAGTGCCGGGCTGCTGCCCGTCCTCGCCGCCCGGGACGTCGCCGTCACCGAGACCGCCGATCGGATGTTCCCGAGGACCACGACCACTCGGGTGCGTGGCGTCTCCGACCCGGACGGCTGGACGCACGGAACCGATGCCGCCGACCGAGCCCGTATGGGCGGCTCCCGGAGCGGGACCTCACAGGGACCCGGAGAGATCGCGACGTAGGTCTGACTTGCTCCTGGTCCGCCTGGTCCGCCTGGTCCGCCTGGTCCGCCTAGTCCGCCTTGTCCGTTATTCCGGTTAAGGTCGGCTATTCCGGTTAAGCTCGGCCCATGAGCTGGCTCCGGGCGCTGAAGGAGACCGCCCGCTCGGGGCTGGAGATCGAGCGGCAGAGACTGGAACCCCTCGTCGCCCTCCGCGGCGCGGCCGGGCTCGCCCTCGTCGTCGGCGTCAGCCTCTTCCTGTTCGGGCCGGAGATCGCCGCGAGCTCCGCGTTCGGGGCGTTCCAGGCGGCCATCGCCACCTTCCAGCGCAGCTGGCGCCCGCGCCCGGTCCTCGCCCTGGTCTCCGGCGCCAGCCTCGCCGTCTCCACGTTCGTCGGCTATGTCAGCGGCACGCACGTCGTGCTGTTCCTCTGTCTGCTCGGCGTCTGGACCTTCCTCTCCGGGCTCGCCTGGGCGGCGGGTCCGACGGGCGGCATCATCGCCTCCTCGAACGTCGCGATCATGCTGGTGACGATCACCCTGCCCACCTCGGTCGTCGACGCCGCCGCTCACGCGGGGATGATCGCCGCCGGCGGCTTCGTGCAGGCAGCGCTCATCGTCCTCTTCCCGGTCCGCAGATGGGGCGCCCAGCGCGACGCGCTCGCCGACGCCCTGGCCGCCGAGGCCGACTACGCCCGGCGGCTGCGGCACGACCCGGTCGCCCCCTTCGACCCGCTGCCCCTGATGACCGCCCGCAGCGCGGCCGCCGTCACCCCCCGCCAGGCCCGGCGCCGCCCCGCCGAACTGCACGGGGCCCGGGGCGTCGCCGAACGGCTGCGCCCGGTGCTGGCCTCGCTCGCGGACCCGGCGATGGGGGTGCCCGCCGACGGACTTGAGCGGCTATGGGTGAACGAGTTGCTGGGCGCGGCGGGCTCGGTCCTGGACGCCGCCGCGCGGGCCGTGCGGCACGGCGAACCGGTCCACCTCTCCGCCACCGACCTGGGCGTCCTGAAGACCCCCGACAACGACGTGATCCTCGTCGGCCCCGCCCGCCGCGCCGCGGACCGGCTCGCGGCCCTGCTCGACGACGTCCTGGAGATCGCGGAGGGCACCGGCACCGACAGCGGTATCCCCTCCGACCTCGCCCCGGACACCCGGCACCGGCCCACGCTGGTGAAGCTGATCCCCGTGGTGCTGACCTCGATGCGCCGCGAGCTGCACCACGGCTCGCCGGTCATGCGCCATGCGATCCGGGTCGCGGTGGTCGCCGTCTGCGGGTACTTCGTGGGCGAGGCCGTGCCGCTCGGCCACGGCTACTGGGCTCCGATGACCGCCGTCATGGTCATGCGGCCCGAGTTCTCGCAGACGTACGCCCGTTCCGCGGGCCGCTTCGGCGGCACCCTGGTCGGCGTCGGGCTGGCCACCGCCGTCGTGCAGACCGCCCACCCCGACGCCCGGCTCTCCGCCCTGCTCGCCGTGGTCTGCGCCGGGCTGATGTACCTGCTGATGCGCACCGGCTACGCGGTCGGCCAGGTCTGCGTCGCCGCGTACGTCGTCTTCCTGCTCGGCATGGCCGGTGACGACTGGTCCCAGACCGTCACCGAACGCATCGTGCTGACGCTGGTCGGCGGGCTCCTCGCGATGATCTCGTACGCCGTCTATCCGGCCTGGGAGACCCCGCGCCTGCGCAACCGGCTGGCCGAGTGGCTGGTGGCGGACGGGCGGTACGCGGCCACGGTGATCGACCAGTACGCCGACCCCGCCTCCCGGAACGTCGAGGACGTCCGGGACGCCCTGGTAGCCACCCGGGAGGCCCGCGTCGCCTGGCAGGAGGCCCTGGCGACCGCCCAGCACGAACCCGTACGCCACCGGGGCATCTCCCGGGCCGCCGCCACCGACGCCCAGCACGCGCTCGCCCAGCTGGGCCGGTCCGCGATGGTCCTGGAGGCCCACCTGCCCTCGGCTTCGGCGGCCCCGGTGCCCGGCGCGGCCGAACTGGCCGACGCGCTGCGCCGGGCCACGGAGAAGGGCGCCAAGGCGGTACGCGAACGCCGCCTGCCGGACTGGCAGATGGTCGCGGACGCGGTGGCCCACTGGGACGTACCGGACGAGCAGGCCGCCCCGTCCGGCGGTGACCCGGTGGTGCACCGGGGCGCGGCGCTGCTCCAGGACGCGCTGGAGGAGTTCACCCGCGCCCTGGACGAACGCGGCGGCAGCACCCGCGTCAGCAGCACCCTCGCCGAGAGCTGAGACCGGCCTCAGGGGGAGGACGGACAAGGGGGAGGACGGACAAGGGGGCGGGCAGACAGGGAGCGGGCTGTCAGCGGACGGGCGGTCGGTCAGGGAGCGGGCGGTCAGGGGACGGGCGGTCAGGGCGCCGGCACTTCCGGCAGGTCCGGGAGGGAGGGCAGATCGGTGGGCAGCTTGCCCGGGTCGACCTTGGTCAGGGAGTCCTTGGCGCCGCCTTCCCAGGAGACGACCAGCTTCGTGCCGTCGACGGAGTCGATCGCGCCCATCGTGCGCTCCTTGCCTCCGTCGGGGCAGGTCAGGGCCAGCATCGGTGCGCCGCCCATGTCCTTCACCTCGCCCTGGCAGACGGACTGGTCGGCGACGAGGGCGACCTTGCGCGCGGCGATGGACACGGTGACGTTCTTGCTGTCCGTCAGCCCCGCCCAGGTGCCCTCCAGCGCGGCGGCGTCCGTGCCGCCGCCCCCGGAGTCCTTGCCGCCGTCGGGGCCGGGCGTCGCGCTCGCCGACGGGTCCGCGCCGGAGCCCTTGCCCGGCTCGTCGTCGCTGCCGCATGCGGTCAGGGCCAGTGAGGCGGCGAGACCGGCGACCACGACGGCACCGGTGCGTACGAACCTGGTCACGTGGAGTTCCCCCTTGCTGTTTTCCGGGCGAAAGACCGCGCCACGTTACCAAGGGTCATGCCGTCAACTCCGTTAAGCGGGAGCGAATTGGACGTGCCGTTCGTCTCTCTTCCCGGCGGGTGCGCGCACACGGAAAGCCTGTAATCGAAGGAACACCCCGCGTGCACGTGCATCTGCTCATGCATTGGCATATGAACACAGCTATGATCCGAGCTAGTTGACACTTGCACCTTGCAACTCGGGGAGCGTCCTGTGCACCACGTGTACAACGGCATGGCGGCCACAGAGCTTCGCGGAGTCGTCTGGCAGAAGAGCAGGCACAGCAACTCCCAGGGGTCCTGTGTGGAGTTCGCGAAACTGCCCGGAGGGAATGTGGCGATGCGGAACTCCCGCCACCCCGATGGGCCCGCCCTCGTCTATACGCCGGCCGAGATCGAGGCGCTGCTGCTCGGCGTCAAGGACGGCGAGTTCGACCACCTGGCGACCGGTGGCTGAACGATGACCGGCGGATGAAGGGTAGTCGGCGACCGAACGGCGGCCGGCGGATGAACGGCGGTCGGCGGTCGAACGAGCGGGACCCCGGGCGGTCGGCCTGCCCGGGGTCGCTACGCGTGTGTCTTCAGGCCTGTGTCTTCGGGTTTTCCGGAAGCCGGAAAAGGGCCCAGACGACCTTGCCGTACAGCGGGCCGGAAGGGAGTTCCCCCACCGGCACGGGAGAAGGGTGCCAGCCCCAGCTGTCGCTGACGCACTCCACCAGGAACAGTCCGCGTCCGGATTCGGCCGAATCCGCGGCCTCGCCCGCCACCGGACTCCTCCGGCTGGGATCGCGCACCGCGCACACCAGCCGCGAGGTCCAGCGCATCAGATGCAGCCGCACCGGCGGGTCCTGGAACTCACGCGGCGGCTCCTCGGGCAGTGCGTGGCGCAGGGCGTTGGTGACGAGCTCGGACACCACCAGCGCGACATCGTCGAAGCGGTCGCCCAGCTCCCACCGTTCCAGGGTGGACCGGGTGAACTCCCGTGCCCCGCCGACCGCTTCGTAGCGGGCGGGCAGAGCGCAGGACGCCGATCCGGCAACCCCTGAGGGGTCGGTGGGGGGAAGCCCCTGCCGTAACGGCTCGAGCATCGTCGATCCATTCGTCCCCATACGAGGCACTCCCGGGATTCGCGGCTGTAGCGGCACTGCCTGTAGCGGTACTGCGGGGGGTACAGCGGCACAACACGAGCACGCAGGTGCGCGGGGACCATGGTTCCGAATGCGCAGGGCAGATGCAAGGGCAGATGCACGTGCACGCGCCGGACCTGCCCGATACCGTGGTGGTTGCGGAGCATTTCTTCCCGGGGGCAGTTTCGGAGCTTTCTGGACGTCTTCCCATTTCCGTAATCGAATGAGTACGGGCTGAAGCGTTTTGGTGGCAGAATCCGGGACCTGGGGTTCCGGGGGGCGCCGGTGTCAGGTAGGCGATGGGGAGGGTCGGACCAGTGTCGGCAGGCGAGTCGAGTGGATCGGTGGTGCGGCGCATCCTCCTGGGCTCTCAGCTCAGAAGGCTGCGGGAGTCGCGCGGAATCACCCGTGAGGCGGCCGGCTACTCCATCCGGGCCTCCGAATCGAAGATCAGCCGCATGGAGTTGGGGCGTGTGAGCTTCAAGGCCAGGGACGTCGAGGACCTGCTCACGCTCTACGGTGTCGCGGAGGAGGCGGAGCGCGAGTCCCTCCTCGGCCTGGCCCGTGAGGCCAACGTGGCCGGGTGGTGGCACAGTTACGGAGATGTGCTGCCCGGCTGGTTCCAGACGTATATCGGCCTGGAGGGTGCGGCCTCCCTCATCCGTATCTATGAAGTCCAGTTCGTGCACGGTCTGTTGCAGACCGAGGCGTACGCCCACGCCGTCGTCTCGCGCGGCATGCGCGGGGCCTCGCCCGCCGAGATCGACCGCAGGGTGGCCCTGCGTCTGGAGCGCCAGAAGGCCCTCGTCTCCGAGCGCGCCCCGACGTTCCACGCCGTCCTCGACGAGGCGGCGCTGCGTCGTCCGTACGGCGACCGCGAGATCATGCGGGCTCAGTTGCGGCATCTGATCGACATGTCGGAGCAGCCGAACATCACGCTTCAGGTGATGCCCTTCAGTCATGGCGGTCATGCCGGTGAGAGCGGCTCATTCACGATGCTGCGTTTCCCGGAATCCGATCTGTCGGACATTGTCTATTTGGAGCAGCTGACAAGTGCGCTCTATCTGGACAAGCCCGAAGAAGTCGCGCAGTACGAAAAGGCCATGGCGGGCCTCGCCCAGGACAGCCCGGCACCGGAAGAGAGTCGGGATCTTCTGCGTGGACTACTCCAACTGACCTGATTTCTCAGTACGATGACGTCAGATCAGGAGTCTGCGAACGCCTGCAAGTAAGGGATTGCATGTCCTTCTTCAATGAACTGGCCCACCAGTACATCGACGGCGAGTGGCTGACCGGCAGCGGCTCGTGGGACATCATCGATTTCAATCCCTACAACGGTGAGAAACTCGCCGCCGTCACCGTGGCCACCGCGGCGGAGATCGACCGGGCCTACCGGGCCGCCGAACGCGCCCAGCAGGAGTGGGCCGCCACCAACCCGTACGAGCGGCGGGCCGTCCTCGACCGCGCCCTGCGCATCACCGAGGAGCGCGCCGATGAGATCGCCGAGGCGATCACCGACGAGCTGGGCGGCACCCGGCTGCGCGCGGCGTACGAGGTGCGCGGCGCGACGGAGTTCCTGCGCGAGGCGATCCGCCAGGCGCTGCGGCCCACGGGCAGGCTGCTGCCCGCCGTGGGGGACGGCCGGGAGAACCGGCTCTACCGGCTGCCCGTCGGCGTCGTCGGCGTGATCAGCGCCTTCAACTTCCCCTTCCTGGTGACGATGAAGTCGGTCGCGCCCGCGCTGGCGCTCGGCAACGCGGTCGTCGTGAAGCCCCATCAGAACGCGCCTGTCGTGGGCGGCGGACTGATCGCGAAGATATTCGAGGACGCCGGGCTGCCCGCTGGACTGCTCAATGTCGTGATCACCGACAGCGCGGAGATAGGCGACGCGTTCATCGCGCACCCCGTGCCCAGGGTGATCTCGTTCACCGGCTCCGACCGGGTCGGCCGGCACATCGCCGCCACCGCCGCCGGGGCCTTCAAGCGGACCATCCTCGAACTGAGCGGCAACAGCGCCCTGGTGGTGCTGGCGGACGCTGACATCGACTACGCGGTCCAGGCGGCCGTCTTCAGCCGCTTCCTGTATCAGGGGCAGGTCAGCATGGCGGCCAACCGGATTCTGGTGGACCGGTCGGTGGCGGCGGAGTTCACCGAGAGGTTCACCGCCGAGGTGGCCGCTCTCAAGACCGGTGACCCGAGGGACCCGGAGACCCGGATCGGCCC
The DNA here is from genome assembly GCF_031760065.1 of Streptomyces durocortorensis. Classification (NCBI taxonomy): domain Bacteria; kingdom Bacillati; phylum Actinomycetota; class Actinomycetes; order Kitasatosporales; family Streptomycetaceae; genus Streptomyces; species Streptomyces sp. C11-1. The sequence continues at coordinate 3,072,862 of NZ_CP134500.1, read as the reverse complement.
GGTCATCAATGCCTTCCAGGCCGACGCCCTCGGCGCCCTGGTCGACCGCGCGGTCGCGGACGGCGCGCGGGCGCTCGTGCGCGGCCGGACCGTCGGCAACGTGGTCGGGCCGACCGTCCTCACCGGCCTCGCGGAGGACTCCCCGCTGCTGACGCAGGAGATCCTCGGCCCGGTGGCCCTGCTGATGACGTTCGACGGCGAGGAGGAGGCCGTACGGATCGTCAACGACAGCCCCTACGGACTCAGCGGCGCCGTCCACACGCGGGACGCCGAGCGCGGGGTGCGGTTCGCGCAGCGGATCGTCAGCGGGATGTTCCACGTCAACGACTCCACCGTGCAGGACGATCCGCTGGTCGCGTTCGGCGGCGAGAAGACGTCCGGGGTGGGGCGGCTGAACGGCGAGGCCGTGGTGGAGGCGTTCACCACGCAGAAGTGGATGTCGATCCAGCACGGCCGCACGGTGTTCCCGTTCTGAGGGCGCGTACGGGGGTGCCTGACGGGCAGTACGGGGTTGGTGCCTGACGGGCGCGTACGAGGTTGTGCCTGACAGGCGCGTACGGCGTGGTGAGGGCCGCCCCGGTCGCACCGGATATCCTAGTCAAAGTTGAATAGGGCCCCCGTGGGGAACTCCGGGAAGGGATGGGTGTCATGTCCGCGATCCGGCTGCTGGTCCTCGGCGCCGTGCGCATGCACGGCCGCGCACACGGCTATCAGGTCCGCAACGACCTGGAGTACTGGGGTGCGCACGAGTGGTCCAACGCCAAGCCCGGGTCGATCTACCACGCCCTGAAGCAGATGGCGAAGCAGGGGCTGCTGCTCGCGCACGAGACCGCGCCCTCCACCGCCGGCGGCCCGCCGCGCACGGAGTACGAGGTCACGGAGCAGGGGCTGGAGGAGTACCGCACCCTGCTGCGGAACGCCATCCGCTCCTACGACCAGAACCTGGACGTCCTCTCGGCGGCCATCGGGTTCATCGTCGACCTGCCCCGCGAGGAGGCCGTCGCGCTGCTCAAGGAGCGGATCGAGGGCATGAAGGAATGGCGGGACGCGGTCACCGAGTACTACACCCCCGAGGACGGTCCCGAATCCCTCGGCCATATCGGCGAGATCATGAACCTGTGGGTGCACTCGGCCGACTCCGGCGCGGAGTGGACGCGGGGCCTGATCGAGCGCATCGAGGGTGGTGCGTACACCTTCGCGGGCGAGGGTGACCCGTTCGTCGGGGTGCTGGCCGAGGGCGAGGAGAACCCGTACGCCACCGGTGTACCCGATCCCGGGGACCACGACTAATCAAGTTTGACGAATGCTGGATCGGGGTTTACCGTCGAGCCGCTAGTCAAGTTTGACTACAAGGGGTTGGAAGGGTGGCGGTGAACGTGACCGAAGCGATCGTCATGGACGGCGTGCACAAGAGGTACGGGGAGAAGCGCGCCCTGGACGGGCTGGACCTGGTCGTCGGCGGCGGTACTGTGCACGGGGTGCTCGGCCCCAACGGGGCGGGCAAGACCACCGCCGTACGGATCATGTCGACGCTGCTGCGCCACGACGCGGGCCGGGTCGCCGTGGCCGGGCTCGACGTCCGCGAGCGGGCGGGCGAGGTGCGCCGCAGGATCGGGCTGCTCGGGCAGCACGCGGCGGTGGACGAGCAGCTCGGCGGGCGGCAGAACCTGGAGATGTTCGGGCGGCTGTACCACCTGGGCGCACGCCGGGCGGGCAGCCGGGCCGACGAACTGCTGGAGCGGTTCGGCCTCGCGGACACCGGCCGCAAGGCCGTCAGGCAGTACAGCGGCGGGATGCGCAGGCGGCTCGACCTGGCCGCCTCGCTGATCACCGATCCGGACGTGCTCTTCCTGGACGAGCCGACGACCGGGCTCGACCCCCGCGGCCGGGCCGAGGTCTGGGAAGCGGTGCGCTCTCTGGTCGGCGGCGGCACCACGGTGCTGCTGACCACGCAGTATCTGGACGAGGCGGACCAGCTGGCCGACCGGATCTCGCTGATCGACGGCGGCCGGGCCGTCGCCGAGGGCACCCCCGACGAGCTGAAGGCCCGCGTCGGCGGCGACCGGATCGACGTGGTCCTGCGCGACGCGTCCCGGCTGGTGGAGGCGGCCGCGCTGCTCGGCGGCGCGGATCTGACGCTCGACCACGACCGGCGGCTGATCGGTGCGCCCGCCCCGGACCGGATGGCGGCCCTGACCCGGACCGTACGGGCGCTGGAGGAGGCGGGTATCGAGGCGGAGGACATCACGGTGCGCCGCCCGACCCTGGACGAGGCGTTCCTGTCCCTGACCGGACAGCCCGCGGGTGAGCAGCGTACGGAGAAGGCGGAGGTGGCGGCATGAGCGCGGCGACGACGACGGTGGTCCCCGGGCAGGGGGGCGGCTCCCGGTTCGGCTGGGCGCTGGCCGACTCCTGGACGATGACCCGCCGAGAACTGGCGCACTGGGCCCGGCAGCCGGTCGCGGTCCTCGTCAACCTGGCCTTCCCGGTGATGCTGCTCCTGATGTTCACCTATCTGGTGGGCGGTGGCCGGGGCGTGGAGGGCGACCCCACCGAGTTCCTGGTTCCCGGCATGCTCGCGCTGACCATGGCCTTCGGTCTGGAGAGCACGATGCTCGCGGTCACCCAGGACCTCGGCAAGGGCGTCATCGACCGCTTCCGTTCGATGCCGATGGTCCCGGGCGCGGTGCTGGTGGGCCGCAGCGCCGCGGACATGCTCCAGTCGGTGGCCGCGCTCGGGGTGATGGCCGGGGTCGGCTGCGCGGTCGGCTGGCGCTGGCACAACGGGGCCGCCGCCGCGCTGGGGGCGGTGGGGCTCCTGCTTCTCCTGCGGTTCGCGATGCTCTGGGTGGGCATCCAGCTCGCCATGGTGGCGGGGCGGCCCGAGCTGGTCTCCGCCGTCCAGATCCTGGTCTGGCCGGTCGGCTTCCTCTCCAACGTGTTCGCCACCCCCGCGTCCATGCCCGGCTGGCTGGGCGCCGTGGTCGAGTGGAACCCCATGTCCGCGACGGCCACCGCCGTGCGGCAGCTGTTCGGGAACCCGGGGGGTGCGACCGGCTCCTGGGCCGCCGAGCACGCCCAACTCCTGGCGGTGCTCTGGCCGGTGGTGATCATCGCGGTGCTCTTCCCGCTGGCGGTGAGGAAGTTCGCCAGGCTGAGCCGGTAGCGGGCGCCGGCGGAGCGGTCTCGTGCGGCCTCTAGTGGTGGAAGGCCGTCGGCACCGATCGGTCATGGCTCAACGGGTGCTTCTGCGAGCGCAGTTCGGGCAGCAGCAGCTTCAGGTCCTCCACCAGTAGCTCCGCCAGGTCCGAGGAGAACCCATTGCGGCACACCACCCGCAGCACCGACAGGTCCTGCCGGTTGGCGGGGAACGTGTACGCGGGCACCAGCCAGCCGTGCTCCCGCAGCCGGCGCGAGACGTCGAACACGTCGTACGCGTGGACGTCGCTGTTCGTCGTGAAGGCGAACACCGGCAGCTCGTCGCCCCTGGTGAGCAGCCGGAAGTCGCCCAGCTCCTCCACCGCACGGGCCAGTGAGCGGGCCACGTCCCGGGAGGCCTGCTGGACCGCCCGGTAGCCGTCGTGCCCGAGGCGCAGGAACGTGTAGTACTGCGCGACCACCTGCGCCCCGGGCCGGGAGAAGTTCAGCGCGAAGGTCGGCATGTCGCCGCCCAGGTAGTTGACCCGGAAGACCAGTTCCTCCGGGAGTTCGTCGGACGAGCGCCACAGCGCCCAGCCGACCCCCGGGTAGACCAGCCCGTACTTGTGGCCGGAGGTGTTGATCGAGGACACCCGCGGCAGCCGGAAGTCCCACTCCACGTCCGGGTCGAGGAAAGGCGCGACCATCGCGCCGGACGCCCCGTCGACGTGGACCGGGATGTCGAGGCCGGTGCGTTCCTGGAGGGCGTCCAGGGCCGCGCACAGCTCGGCGATCGGCTCGTAGGACCCGTCGAAGGTGGAGCCGAGGACGCCGACGACCCCGATGGTGTTCTCGTCGCAGAGCTCGGCGGCTGCCCCCGGGTCCAGGTGGAAGCGGCCGCCCTCCATCGGGACCTGCCGGGCCTCCACCTCCCAGAAGGTGCAGAACTTGTCCCAGCAGACCTGCACGTTGACGCCCATCACCAGATTGGGCCGGGCGCTCGCCGGATAGCGGTCCGCGTTCCGCTTCGCCCAGCGCCGCTTAAGGGCGAGCCCGGCCAGCATGCACGCCTCGCTCGACCCGGTCGTCGAACACCCCACGGCGGTCGCCGGATCGGGGGCGTTCCACAGGTCGGCGAGCATCGCCACACAGCGCCGCTCCAGTTCGGCGGTGCGCGGGTACTCATCCTTGTCGATCATGTTCTTGTCCCGGCACTCACCCATCAGCACCCCGGCCTGCGGCTCCATCCAGGTGGTGACGAAGGTGGCCAGGTTGAGCCGGGAGTTGCCGTCGAGCATCAGCTCGTCATGGACCAGCCGGTACGCCGTCATCGGCGGCAACGGGCCGTCCGGCAGCCGGTGCCGGGGCGGCGCGGCGGTCATCGCGGCCGTCGGATCGGCCTCGCCGTAGAAGGGGTTGAGGGCGAGCCTGCGCCGCTCCGCGGAGGGTTCGTCCTGTTCCGGGTGGGCACCGCGGTGCAGCGGCATGGGGGAAGCCCTTCTCTCGGCCGACGCGGTCGGGACAGTATCGGTTCAAAGCGGTATGAAACCGAATGAAGCGTTACGTCAACGCATGAAGCCGACGATACGGATGCTCGCGGTGTCCGGCGCGCCGGGTTGAGCCGTCCCCGCGCGCCAGGTCGAGCCGTCCCCGCCCCCGTAGCCCGTCCCCGGCAGCCGCCGGGCCGGGGCGGCCGGGGAATGAGGGGGAGCGGGCGACGGGGGCGCGGGGGGTTCGGAGGCAGCCACCGGCTCACCATGGAGTCGGAAAACGGGCTAAAGCCCCATCGGCTACCCGGTGGCGCCGCATCACACCTTGCTGATCACCGCCGCTGTCCCGTACGCGCAGACCTCCGTCCCCACGTCCGCCGCCTCGGTGACGTCGAAGCGCATCATCAGGACCGCGTTGGCGCCCCGGGCCCGCGCCTGCTCCACCAGCCGCTCCATCGCCTGGTTGCGGGTCTCGACCAGGGTCTTGGTCAGCCCTTTCAGCTCGCCGCCGATCATCGACTTCAGCCCGGCGCCGATCTGGCTGCCGAGATGGCGCGACCGCACGGTCAGCCCGAAGACCTCACCGATGACCTGCGTCACCTGATACCCCGGTACGTCGTTTGTGGTGACGACCAGCACGTCCGCCTGGGCGGTCTGCCCGCCGCCGAATTCCTCAATGCCCATGTTCGTGGCACCTCCTGTGATCAGCTTCGGTCTGCTCCGCAGGATGCGCATTCCCGCTGTGCGCCACCGGAACCAAGGGCGTTCACCGGGCGTCGGTAGCTTCGGTCGCCGCGCGGCCCCCACCACACACGTCACCCTGGAGCCTGGACCCTTGAATACGCTTGCCCTCGGCCCGAGCTGGCTGGACCCGGACTATCTGCTCAACACGTTCGGCCTCCCCGGCCTCCTCCTCATCGTGTTCGCCGAGTCCGGACTGCTGATCGGCTTCTTCCTGCCCGGCGACTCCCTGCTGTTCACCACAGGGCTGCTGGTCACCACCGGCCAGCTGAAGTATCCGCTCTGGCTCGTCTGCACCCTGATCGCCGTCGCCGCGATCCTCGGCGACCAGGTGGGCTATCTCTTCGGCCGCAAGGTCGGCCCGGCCCTCTTCAAGCGCCCGGACTCCCGTCTCTTCAAGCAGGAGAACGTGGAGAAGGCCCACGAGTTCTTCGAGAAGCACGGCCCGAAGTCCCTGGTCCTGGCGCGCTTCGTGCCCATCGTCCGCACGTTCACGCCGATCATCGCGGGCGTCAGCCGGATGAACTACCGCCTGTTCGTCATCTACAACGTCGTCGGCGCGCTTCTGTGGGGCGTCGGCGTCACCGTGCTCGGCGCCATGCTCGGCAAGATCGACTTCGTGCACGAGCACATCGAGAAGATCCTCGTCCTGATCGTGCTCATCTCCGTGGTGCCGATCGTGATCGAGGTCCTCAGGGCCCGCAGCCAGGGCAAGAAGGCCGCTGCCGCCGAGGCGGCGGGCGGCGACGGCCCGGCGGCGGATGCCCTGCCCCAGGGGCTCGTAGGGCCGGGCTCAGCCCCGCCTGGAGTCTGAGGCGACCGGGCTCAGTCCCGCCCGGAGCCTGAGGCGACCGGCCTCAGTCCCGCCCGGAGCCTGAGGTGACGCGCGCGTGCCGACCGCGCTTCGGTGCGGCGGCCGACGGCTCCGCCTTCTTGCCCTGAGCCCGGTGCTCCACCACCAGCACAGCGATCACCACGGCGGCGCCGAGCGCGAACAGAGCGCAGGTCAGGCCGACCGAGCCGCTGGGGGCGAGGAGCCCGCGGTCATCGTCCTGCCAGGGCCACAGCGCGCGCAGTGAACCAGCCATCAGACCGGTCATCACGACCAGCGTCATGTGGTGGTAGTTCGCCAGCAGCCACTTCAGCAGCTTGACGAAGAGCGCGAGCCCCACCACACAGCCCAGCGCGAAGGCTGCGAGATAGCCGAAGTCACGCTCGTTGACGGCTTCGATCGTCGGCTCGTACAGGCCCATGGTCAGCAGCAGGAACGAGCCGGAGATACCGGGAAGGACCAGCGCGCAGATCGCGATCGAGCCGGCCAGGGCGACCACCACGGGGTGGGTCGGCATCTCGCCGGGCGGCAGCCCCGTCAGGGTGAAGGCGCCCAGCGCGACGACCACGCAGAGCGCGTAGTTCCCGACGGTCCAGCGCTTTCCCGAGCCTGAGTACGGCACCCACAGGGAGGCCAGCACCAGACCGAAGAACAGGGCGTAGGCGGACTGGGGGTGCTCCTCGACCAGGGGCGCGATCAGCTTGGCCGCGAGCACCAGGGCCACCGCCATGCCCGCCAGGAGCGGAAGCAGGACCGTCCAGTCGACGTTCCTCAGCTCGGCCCTGGCGCGCGCGGCCCCCCGGCCGCGGGGCAGGTCGGACGCGCCCATGCGCAGCGCGCTGGTGATGTGACCCGCGCCGTCGATCAGCTTCTCGTACACGCCGGTGATCAGTGCGACGGTGCCGCCGCTGACGCCGGGGACGGCCTCTGCGGTGCCGATGAGAGCGCCACGGAAGGCGTTGAAGACGTGGTGGCCGGATGGCTTCGCCATGATCTCCTGTTTCGACTGTCGGCTCTCGGCCATGGTTCGGCTCTCGGCCTTGAGGGGAGCAGGCGACCATCCTAGGCGCCGCGCCGCAGTGGCCGTACGAGCAGGGGTCGGCAGGCGGAACGGACGGGACCGCTGCTTCCTCAGAACCCTCGGGTCCGCTTCGCCGCCCGGCGGCTCGCCCCGCCGACCGCGCCCGGCACCCGCATGAACAGCCGGGAGATCTCGCTCCCCAGGTTCACCCCGATCGCGATGGCCAGCGCCGTCGCGACCGCCGTCGACAGCGAGGTCAGCCCTCGGGTCACGTCGTTCTGGGCCACGCCCAGCAGACCGAAGTACGTCGCCGAACCGGGCAGCAGCGGCCCGATCGCCGCCGTGATGAACGGTAGCGAGGACGTGTACCGGTAGCGCGAGAACAGCTGCCCGAACAGGCCCACCAGACCGGCCGCCACCGCCGTCGCCGCGACCGGCGAGATGTCCCCGGTGCGGGCCATCGCGCCGAAGACGATCCAGGCGACACCGCCGTTCAGGGTGACCGCCAGCACGGTCGACCGCTCCTGCTGGAGCAGGACCGCGAAGGCCAGACTCAGCGCCATCGACGCCAGGATCTGGAGCACCGGCCGGTCGTTGGGCACGAACTGCGCCTCGGGATTGAGCTGCGCCCCCAGCTGCACCCCGAGATACAGGATGATCAGCACGCCCGCCACGATCCCGATGAAGAAGTACATGACCTCCAGCAGCCGGGCCGACGCGGTGATGTAGTAGCCGGTGAGACCGTCCTGCACCCCCGCCACCAGCGCCCGCCCCGGCAGCAGGGCGAACAGCCCACCGGTGATCACCGCGGACGGGCGGATGTCCGTCGAATGGGTCAGCGTCAGCGCCACCCCCATCGCGGCGGGCGGCATCGCGGCCACCGTGAACTGGTAGAACTCCGGCAGCCCGCGCCCGGCGCACAGCCACGCGAGACGGTCGCCGAGCATCGCGCCCGTCGCCGCCACGATGAACACCAGCACCCCACCGCCGACCAGCACGGAGGCCGAGCCCGCCAGCAGCCCGGCGGCCGCCGTCAGCACCCAGCCCGGGTACGGGTGCCGGTTCCTGCGGATCTCCGCGAGCCGCCGGTAGGCCTCCTCCAGGGAGACGTCGGCCTCCTCGCTGGTGATGTCGTCGACCAGCCGGAACACGGCCGCCAGCCGCGTGTAGTCGGTGCCCCGGCGGCGTACGGTACGGCTCGCCGTGACCGGATCGTCGACCAGCGACGGCTGGTGCGAGATGGACAGCAGCGTGAACGTGACCGTCGGCTCGCTGCGGTCGAGACCGTACGAGCGGGTCACCGCGAACATCGCCGCCTCGACGTCCTCGGCGCCCTCACCGCCCGCGAGCAGCAGCTCCCCGATACGCAGCGTCAGGTCGAGCACGCGCGGCACGGCGGGGCCGGTCTCGTCGTCGGTGCGCTGAACGGTCTCCGCGGCCGGACGCTCGGTCACCGGCATCCGCAGCATCGTGCGCATCCGGTCCTGCCAGGGCGCCTCCTTGGTCAGCCTGACCATCGGCATGCCCTGTGCCGGAGTGAACGCGGGCGGCGACTGCTGAGCCCTGTACGTGCTCGGCGGGGTGAAAGCGGAACTCAACGTGTCGGAGTGCGAAGCACCTCCGGGGCCACCGCCCGAGGACGCCGGGCCGCCCGGGTCCTGGTGCACCCCGCTCGGCAGCGCGAACTCCGACGTCGGATGGTCCTCCTCGGGCGGTGAGGCGTGATGACTCGTCCCCGGAGGCGGAGCGAAAGCACTCCGTGCCTCGTCGGACTGGGGCTTCTGGTCCTCTGGACCGCCCGATTCCGCCACCACTCGACCTCGTTCCTCCTTGGCTGCATGTCCCGGGCACTCGTCTGCCCAGTATGGCCACCGGCATGGGCCCCGCACGCGCAGGAGTGCGGACAGTGAAACGGGCGGCACACCCGCGAAGGTGTACCGCCCGTTCCCGTACGGCCGTCCGGCTCACAAACGGAACCGGAAGAGGGACGTCAGTGCGCGCCGCCCTGCGCCTCAAGGCGCTTGTACGAGGCCTCGATCTCGGCCTCCGCCTCGGCGCGGCCGACCCAGTCGGCGCCCTCGACGGACTTGCCCGGCTCCAGGTCCTTGTAGACCTCGAAGAAGTGCTGGATCTCCAGGCGGTCGAACTCCGACACGTGGTGGATGTCGCGCAGGTGCTCCACCCGCGGGTCGGACGCCGGGACGCAGAGCAGCTTGTCGTCGCCGCCCGCCTCGTCGGTCATCCGGAACATGCCGATGGCACGGCACTTGATGAGGCAACCGGGGAAGGTCGGCTCGTCCAGAATGACCAGCGCGTCCAGCGGGTCGCCGTCCTCGCCGAGGGTGTTCTCGACGAAGCCGTAGTCGGCCGGGTAGCTGGTCGAGGTGAAGAGTCGACGGTCCAGGCGGATCCGACCGGTCTCGTGGTCCACCTCGTACTTGTTCCGCGAACCCTTCGGGATCTCGATGGTGACGTCGAACTCCACGGGTGGCTCCTCCATGATCAACACATACGACTGGTGATTAAGTGTCCCCCACGCAGAAGAGTGCTCGCGAAAGGGGCTGGTCAACGGTGGCCGAGCCGGTGGAAAGACCGTCGAACCGTCCGTCGGACCCGTGGGGCAGGCTGAAGAGCCTGACGAATCGGCGCAACGGCTCGCACACCTGGCAGGTCATCGCAGGCTCCGCCACGCTCGGCCTGGTCGTCGCTGCCGGCGCCGTCCTCGCCGCCGGCCCCTGGGACAACGGTCAGCGTAAGGCCGAGCGGGAGGTGGCAGCCGCCGCGGACCCCACAGGTGGCGCACATCACGGCCGCCCGACGCCCGACGCGCCCCCGGCTGCCCCCAGCGCCCCGCCCGTCCTTCCCGCCCTCGGGACCGCCACCCGCGACACCCCCCAGGACCCCGCGGGCCTCCGCGACACCCTCGCCCCGCTCATCGGCGTGCCCGAACTCGGCACCCAGGTCGCCGCGTCCGTCATCGACACCGCCACCGGCAAGCAGCTGTACGGGCACGGCGCCACCACCCCGATGACCCCGGCCTCCACGATCAAGCTCGCCACCACCCTCGCCGCGCTCTCCGCCCTCGGCCCCGACCACCGCATCGCCACCACCGCCCGGCTCTCCGAGGACGCCCGCACCCTCACCCTCGTCGGCGGTGGCGACCCCACCCTGAGCAGGGCCGCCCTGCGTTCGATGGCCACCGAGGCCGCCGACGCCCTGCGCGAGGACGGCAGGGACTCCGTACGGCTCGCCTACGACACCTCCCGCTACACCGGCCCCGAGCTCCACCCGATCAGCCCCAACACCAACATCGCCCCCGTCACCGCGCTGATGGTCGACGAGGGCCGGCTCGACGACACGGACCGCGGCCCCGCACCCCGCAGCGAGGACCCCGCGGGCGACGCCGCCCGCGCCTTCGCCGCCCAGCTGAAGAAGGCGGGCGTCAAGGTCACCGGCACACCCCGCGAGGCCCGCGCGGCCGCCGAGGCCCGCACGGTCGCCACCCACCACTCCGCGCCGCTGTCCTCCCTCGTCGAGCGAACCCTCACCAACAGCGACAACGACATCGCCGAGGCCCTCGCCCGGCAGACCGCCATCGCCAAGGGCGAGAGCGCCGACTTCGCCGGAGCCCGCCGCGCCGTCACCAAAGAACTGAAGAAGCTCCAGGTCCCGGTGGCAGGCGCCCACCTCGCCGACGGCAGCGGCCTCGACCGCGCGGACCGGGTCACCACCGCCCTCCTCACCGCCCTCCTCGCCCGCGCCGCCGACCCGGACCGCCCCGGACTGCGCCACGTCCTCACCGGCCTCCCCGTCGCCGGATTCAGCGGCACCCTCAGCGCCCGCTACCAGGACGCCCCCGGTGCCACCGGCCTGATCCGCGCCAAGACCGGCACCCTCTGGGGCGTCAACGCCCTCGCCGGAACCGTCGTCGACGACCGGGGCCGCCTCCTCGCCTTCGCCTTCCTCGCCTCCGGCACCGCCTCGGCCCCCGAGGCCGAAGCCGCCCTCGACGCCCTGGCCGCGGCCGTCGCCGGACCGGCCCGCTGAGCCGCACCCGGCACCCGAAGAGCGGTGCAACACCCCACCACCGGGCGATCCGCTCCCGTACGGTTGACGCATGACGAGCATCGGTGGTGCCGAGATGGTCGACTGGAATCTCGCGGTGGCGACCGCGACCCGACTCGTACGGCCGGGGCCCGAGATCAGCCGCGAGGAGGCCCGCGCCGTCGTCGCGGAGCTCCGGCGGCATGCCAGGGCCTCCGAGGAACACGTCCGCCACTTCACCCGGATGATCCCCGAGGGGACCGAACCGGAGGACACCCCCGTCCTCGTCGTCGACCGGGCCGGCTGGATCAAGGCCAATGTCGCGGGCTTCCGGGAGCTGCTGCGCCCCCTGCTCGCCAAGATGGAGAACCGCCGCCCCGGCGGACCGGGCGGCGCCGTCCTCGGCGCGGTCGGCGGCAAGGTGACCGGCGTCGAGCTGGGCATGCTGCTCTCGTTCCTCGCCTCCCGGGTGCTCGGCCAGTACGAGACGTTCGCCCCCGCCACCCGCGACCTCCCCGCCTCCGCGAACGGCGGCGGACGGCTGCTCCTGGTCGCCCCCAACATCGTCCACGTCGAACGCGAGCTGGATGTCGCCCCGCACGACTTCCGGCTCTGGGTCGCCCTCCACGAGGAGACCCACCGCACCCAGTTCACCGGCGTGCCCTGGCTCCGCGACCACCTCCAGGGCGAGATCCAGACGTTTCTGGACGAGACCGACGTCGACCCGATGACCTTCCTGGAACGGCTCCGCGAAGCCGCCCAGTCCCTCTCCGGCGCCGGACGCCCCGAGGGGGAACAGGGCGAGGACGGCGGCCGCAGCCTCGTCGACATCGTCCAGACCCCCGCCCAGCGCGAGGTGCTCGGCCGGCTCACCGCCGTCATGTCCCTCCTGGAAGGACACGCGGACTACGTGATGGACGGCGTGGGCCCCGAGGTCGTCGGCTCCGTCGCCGAGATCCGGGAGAAGTTCCAGCAGCGCCGGGCCCGGGGCGCAGGCCGCCTCGACCAGGCCCTGCGCAAGCTCCTCGGCCTGGACGCCAAGCTCCGGCAGTACAAGGAAGGCGAGAAGTTCGTACGATCGGTCGTCGACGAGGTCGGCATGGACGGCTTCAACCGCGTCTGGACCTCACCCAACACCCTCCCGACCAAGGCCGAGATCGCCAAGCCCGCCGACTGGGTCGCACGGGTGCACCGCAAGGCGGAATCGTGACCCTTTTCCGGCCTGGCACCGGGAAACTGCCCTCCAATCACCCATCCGAGGGACCATAGGGGCATGGGAAGGCGTGCAATGCTCGATGAACAGCTTGCCTCTGTCACCATCGACGCACTCTGAGTGACGGGACTCACGCGTTCCGGCGCTCGACGCTCCTCCCGAAACTCCACGAAGGGCACCGGACATGGGTCCCCATCCTGCGGTCGCGGCGATACGCCTGGCGGTCCGCCGCGTACTCCACGACGTCCTCACCGAATTCCACCGGCACGACGGCCACGGCCGGCCCGCCGAAGCGGCCCGGCGCCCCGCGCACGCCGCCCGCTCCCGTTACGCCGAGGCCGGCGCCGCGGGCAGGCAGGCTCTCCCCGAGCGGCCCGCCCTCCCCGAACGGCCCGACACCCCGCTCGTCCTCGTCGCCTGTTCGGGCGGCGCCGACTCCATGGCGCTCGCCTCCGCCCTCGCGTTCGAGGCCCGCAAGCTCGCCGTCCGGGCCGGTGGCATCACCGTCGACCACAACCTCCAGCCGGGATCCGACCTCCGCGCCGCCGAGGTCGTCGCCCGGCTCACCGCCATGGACCTCGACCCCGTCGAGGCCGTCGCCGTGCACGTCGGGCGCGAGGGCGGCCCCGAAGCCGCGGCCCGTGACGCTCGCTACGCCGCGCTGGACGCCGCCGCCGAGCGCCACGGCGCCGCCGCCGTCCTGCTCGGCCACACCCGCGACGACCAGGCCGAGACCGTCCTCCTCGGCCTCGCCCGCGGCTCCGGCATCCGCTCGCTCTCCGGCATGGCCGCCGCCTCCGGACCGGCGGGCCGCTACCGCCGCCCCTTCCTCCAGCTCGACCGCCAGACCGCCCGCAAGGCCTGCCTCGTCCAGTCGATCCCCGTCTGGGACGACCCGCACAACATCGATCCCGCCTACACCCGCTCCCGGCTCCGCCACGAAGGCCTGCCCGCCCTGGAGAAGGCGCTCGGCAAAGGCGTCGTCGAAGCCCTCGCCCGGACCGCCCAGCTCTCCCGCGACGACGCCGACGCCCTGGACACCTGGGCCGCCGAGGCCGAGCTGTCCGTGCGCGACGAGACCGGCCGCCTGGAGTGCGCCAAGCTCTACGCCCTGCCGCCCGCGGTACGCCGCCGGGTGCTGCGCCGGGCCGTGATCGAGGCCGGGGCGCCCGCCGGTTCCCTCTTCGCCCGCCACCTCGAAGAAGTCGACCGGCTGATCACCGGCTGGCGCGGCCAGCGGGCCATCAACCTGCCCGGCCGCGTCGAGGCCCTGCGGCAGGGTGGCAGACTGGTCATTCGGCAGAGCTGACGCGCAAGCGGCTGAAGTGCAGGCGAACAGCCGGCCCGGTCCGGGGCGCGCCCCGGACCGGCAGGCAGAGAAAGAGACGTGGGTGAACGAGAAGGACATGGGTACCGACCTTCAGTCGGTGCTCCTCACCAAGGAAGAGATCGACGCGAAGCTCGTCGAGCTGGCCGCGAAGATCGACGCGGAGTACGCGGGCAAGGACCTGCTGATCGTCGGCGTGCTCAAGGGCGCGGTGATGGTCATGGCGGACCTGGCGCGCGCGCTGTCCACCCCCGTCACGATGGACTGGATGGCCGTCTCCTCGTACGGCGCGGGCACCCAGTCCTCCGGTGTGGTCCGGATCCTCAAGGACCTGGACACCGACATCAAGGGCAAGCACGTCCTGATCGTCGAGGACATCATCGACTCCGGTCTGACGCTGTCCTGGCTGCTGTCCAACCTGGGCTCCCGGGAACCGGCCTCCCTGGAGGTCTGCACCCTGCTGCGCAAGCCGGACGCCGCGAAGGTCGCGATCGACGTGAAGTGGATCGGCTTCGACATCCCCAACGAGTTCGTCGTCGGCTACGGGCTGGACTACGCGGAGAAGTACCGCAACCTGCCCTTCGTCGGCACGCTCGCCCCGCATGTCTACGGCGGCTGACCCGCGGCAGACCCGCGTCCGGCCCGGCGGGGAACCCTCACCGCCTCCGGACCGTTGAAGCTTCGAAAGCAGGATTCTCCGCCGTACCCGGCAGTCGTCGGTGACGATGCTGGGGTACCGTCCGAAGAACAGTCTTTTCTCACAGCAGCATTTACCTACGGGCAGGAGGGACGGGGCGTCTTCGCTCCGTATGGATGGACGTGAAGCGATACTTCCGTGGGCCGGTCATGTGGATCGTGCTGGCCGTCCTCGCCGTGGTCGTGTTGATGCAGGTCGTCGGCTCGTCGGGCGGCTACAAGACGGTGGACACCGCCAAGGTGATCCAGGCGATCAGCAAGGACCAGGTGGAGCAGGCCAAGCTGACCACCGGTGACGAACAAATCCTCAAGATCGAGCTGAAGGACGGCCAGAAGCTCGAAGGCGAGTCAGGCAGTAAGTTCCAGGCGAGCTACATCGGCAATCAGGGCGTCGCGCTCGCCAACACGCTCCAGGAGAAGTTCGAGAACGGTGACATCGAGAAGGGTTACACCGTCTCGCCGTCGAAGCAGTCCCCGTTCGTCTCGATCCTCCTCTCGCTGCTGCCCTTCGTCCTCATCGTGGTCGTCTTCCTGTTTCTGATGAACCAGATGCAGGGCGGCGGCTCCAAGGTCATGCAGTTCGGCAAGTCCAAGGCCAAACTGATCACCAAGGACACCCCCAAGACGACCTTCGCCGATGTGGCGGGGTCCGACGAGGCGGTCGAAGAGCTCCACGAGATCAAGGAGTTCCTCCAGGAGCCGGCGAAGTTCCAGGCCGTCGGCGCCAAGATTCCCAAGGGCGTCCTGCTCTACGGGCCGCCCGGTACGGGCAAGACACTGCTCGCGCGCGCCGTCGCCGGCGAAGCGGGCGTGCCGTTCTACTCGATCTCCGGTTCCGACTTCGTCGAGATGTTCGTCGGTGTCGGTGCCTCCCGGGTCCGTGACCTCTTCGAGCAGGCCAAGGCGAACGCCCCGGCGATCGTCTTCGTCGACGAGATCGACGCCGTCGGCCGCCACCGCGGCGCAGGCATGGGCGGCGGTCACGACGAGCGCGAGCAGACGCTCAACCAGCTGCTCGTCGAGATGGACGGGTTCGACGTGAAGGGCGGCGTCATCCTGATCGCCGCCACGAACCGCCCGGACATCCTCGACCCGGCGCTGCTGCGCCCGGGACGCTTCGACCGGCAGATCGCGGTCGACCGCCCCGACATGCAGGGCCGCCTGGAGATCCTCAAGGTGCACCAGAAGGGCAAGCCCGTGGCGGAGGGCGTCGACCTCGGCGCCGTCGCCCGCCGCACGCCCGGCTTCACCGGTGCCGACCTGTCGAACGTGCTGAACGAGGCCGCGCTCCTGACGGCGCGCAGCGACAAGAAGCTCATCGACAACGAGAGCCTCGACGAGGCGATCGACCGTGTCGTGGCGGGCCCGCAGAAGCGGACCCGGATCATGTCCGAGAAGGAAAAGAAGATCACCGCGTACCACGAGGGCGGACACGCCCTGGTCGCGGCGGCCTCCCCCCAGTCGGACCCGGTCCACAAGATCACGATCCTCTCCCGCGGCCGTGCCCTCGGTTACACGATGGTGCTCCCGGAGGAGGACAAGTACTCCACGACCCGCAACGAGATGCTCGACCAGCTGGCGTACATGCTGGGCGGGCGTGCGGCCGAGGAGCTGGTCTTCCACGACCCGACCACCGGCGCTGCCAACGACATCGAGAAGGCCACGGCAACGGCCCGCGCGATGGTCACGCAGTACGGCATGACGGAGCGGCTCGGCGCGATCAAGTTCGGCGGCGACAACTCGGAGCCCTTCCTGGGCCGCGAGATGGGCCACCAGCGCGACTACTCCGAAGAGGTCGCGGCACTGGTCGACGAGGAGGTCAAGAAGCTCATCGAGACCGCCCACAACGACGCGTGGGAGATCCTCGTCGAGAACCGCGACATCCTCGACGCCCTCGTGCTCGAACTCCTGGAGAAGGAGACGCTGGGCAAGGACGAGATCGCGGAGATCTTCGCCCCGATCGTGAAGCGTCCCGCCCGCCCGGCCTGGACCGGGTCCGCCCGACGCACCCCGTCGACGCGCCCCCCGGTGCTCTCGCCGAAGGAGCTGGCCCTCACCAACGGCACCGCCAACGGTTCGGCCACCCCGCCGGAGATCGCCCCGACGGACCTGACGAAGGACATCGCCCCGTCCACCGAGGCGATCCCCGAGGAGCGTCCGGACAGCTAGACCGCCACCCCTGGCATCCGGTGAGACCCCTGTCACAGGGGTCTCACCGGGCCCGGAATGGATGCCGCGCCCCCCAGGTTTTAGCCTGTGGGGGCGCGGCTTTTCCGTATGCCTGCGATGTCTGAGCGCGAACCCGCGCACAGGACAGCACAGAGGAACGAGGCACAGATGACCGACCCGGTGACGCTGTACGGCCAGGGTTCGATCGGCGAATTCGACGAGAAGCGGGCCGAGGCGGCCGTACGCGAACTGCTCATCGCCGTCGGGGAGGACCCGGACCGTGAGGGCCTGAGGGAGACACCGGGGCGGGTGGCGCGGGCGTACAAGGAGATCCTTGCGGGCCTGCGCCAGGAGCCGGAGGACGTGCTCACCACGACGTTCGACCTCGGTCACGACGAAATGGTCCTGGTGAAGGACATCGAGATCATGTCCCTGTGCGAACACCACCTCCTGCCCTTCCACGGTGTCGCGCACGTCGGCTACATCCCGGCCGACACGGGCAAGATCACCGGCCTGTCGAAGCTGGCCCGGCTGGTTGACGTCTTCGCCCGCAGGCCACAGGTGCAGGAACGCCTCACCACGCAGGTGGCGGACTCCCTGATGCGCATCCTGGAAGCGCGGGGCGCGATCGTGGTGATCGAGGCCGAGCACATGTGCATGTCGGTCCGGGGCATCCGCAAGCCCGGCGCGAAGACCACGACGTCGGCTGTACGCGGGCAGCTGCGTGACGCCTCCACCCGTGCCGAGGCCATGAGCCTGATACTGGCGCGCTGAGGGACCGCCGGACAGCCCTTGGCCAGCTTGGGAGGGCGCCGCCAGGCCCGGGCGGCATCCGTCGGCGCCCGGGCCCCTTCCGCCAGGAAGGGGCCCGGCGTCGCATCCGACCGTGGTTGACCGTTGCCCGGCCCGCCCTGCTACGCCGCCGCAGCGCCCGTGCCGTCGTGGTCGTCGTCGCTGTCCTCCGGGAGACGGCAGACGCGTTCCAGGAAGAGGGCGGCTGCGATGACCGCGATGCCTGCCACCACGGCGGCGGCCGCGTAGATCGCCTGGTCGCGGCGGGGCGGGATGTCGAGGTAGCCCAGGAGGAAGACGCCGACGCCGCCGTACATCCCGGCCACCAGGGCGGTGACCAGGGCGCTCGCCTGGCCGAAGACGACCGCGCGGGCCGCGAACAGGGGGTCGACGCCCTTGGCGCCGGGGCGGCGTTCGCGTTGGGCGCGGGTGGAGAGGGCGGTCGCCAGGAGGATCGCCGCGATCGCGGCGAGCACGATCGACGCGGCCAGCGGGACGCTCGGCAGGGTGCCGAGGGAGTCCCAGAGGCGGGCCCCGCCCCAGGAGAGGACACCGGCGGCGGCGAAGAGGCCCGCCAGTACCCCGAGCCGTAGTTGCTTCACCGAGTGAGCCGCCCTTCGCGCCGCCTGTGCCCGGCCCGGCCGTGCGCCGGACCGCCGTCCGTCGAGCCTAACGATTACTCCGGCAGGCGCAGTTCCAGGTCGGCGCGGGGCAGGACGCTGTCGCGGCCGACGTCGGCGAGCAGCTCGGCGACCGGGCCCGCGCCGGGCAGCTGGGCCTCGGGGTCCACGTCGTGCCAGGGGGCGAGGACGAAGGCCCGCTCGTGCGCGCGCGGGTGGGGGAGCGTGAGCACCGGGTCGTCGGAGAGGACGTCCGCGTACGACACGATGTCGACGTCGATGGTGCGCGGGCCCCAGCGCTCCTCGCGGACCCGGTCGAAGGCCTCCTCGATGGCCTGGCCGCGCTCCAGCAGGGAGGCCGGGGGCAGCGTCGTCTTCACGACGATCACCGCGTTGAAGTAGGCGGGCTGGGAGCCCGCCTCGACGCCCCAGGGCTCCGTCTCGTACACCGGGGACACGGCCTTGACCCGCAGACCGGGGGTGTCCTCCAGGGCGTCGATGGCCCCCTGGAGGGTCTCCAGCCGGTTGCCCAGGTTCGAGCCGAGGGAGATCACGGCCATCTTGGGGTTGGAGAGCGTGACGTCCGCGGCGTCCACCTGCCGGACGACGGCGGTCGGGACCGGCTGTACGGTCGGGTCGCTCTGCCCTTCGGTGGAAAATGCAGTCATGCTCGGCTCCGGGTGATGGTGATGGTCACGTCGTCGAAGGGGACGGTGATCGGCGCATCCGGCTTGTGCACGACGACCTCTACCTCTTGGACGCCCTGGTGCTTCAGGCACTGCTGGGCGATGCGCTCGGCGAGCGTCTCGATCAGATCGACCGGTTCGCCGGTGACCACGTCGACGACCTCCTCGGCGACCACGCCGTAGTGCACGGTGCGGGCCAGGTCGTCGGCGGCGGCCGCGGGGCGGGTGTCGAGGCCGAGCACCAGGTCGACGATGAAGGTCTGGCCCTCTTCCCGTTCCCGGGGGAAGACGCCGTGGTGCCCACGGGCCTTGAGGCCGCGCAGCGCGACACGATCCACGCGAATCACTCCTGCTGTCGTTGGTCGAGGGGCACCCGGCCGCGTGCGGGCGGCGAGGTGCCGTCCTGTGAATCTACCTGCGGGCACCGACAGTGCTCGCCCGTGGGGCCCAGGCAGCGCACACGGGGCTGGTAGCCGCCCTACCCGGGGTTCCGGATGCCAACCCCTATCCGTCCCGTACCCACTCAGGAGGGTGTTTCCCCGTCGTCGTCCTCGTCGGTTTCCGTCAGTACGGGTGAACCGTGGTGGGACCAGAGTTTCCAGCCGTCCGGGGTGCGCCGGAACACGTTCGTGGCGACGACCAGCTGGCCGACGAGGGGGCCCAGCGCGTTGCCGTCCTCGGCGGGCCCGCCGCTGAGGATGTTCTCGGTGCAGGTGACCAGGGCGGTGTCCCCGGTCATCGCGATGTTGACGTCGGTGAGGAAGAACTGGATGTACTCGGTGTTCGCCATGATCAGGGCGTAGCTCCGCAGTACCTCGCCCCGCCCCGAGAGCACCGGCCAGCCCGGGTGGACGCAGGAGACGGTGAGGTCCTCACCCGGCAGCCAGAGTCCGGACAGCTCCTCGTAGTCGCCGCGTTCCAGTGCCTCGTAGAAGGCGGTGTTGGCCGCCTCGACCTCCGCGATGTCGGCGGCGGCCCGTGCGTGCTCCTCGTTCACGCGGCTCCCTCGACCGCGCGGGCGACCCGGACCGCGTCGGCGGTGGCCCGTACCTCGTGGACCCGGACCGCCCAGGCGCCGGCCTGCGCGGCGAGGGCGGAGACGGCCGCGGTGGCCGCGTCCCGTTCGCGGGCGGGAGGCGGTGAGGCGTCCGGGGCGGCCAGGACGTGCCCGAGGAAGCGTTTGCGGGAGGCGGCCACCAGCAGCGGGCGGCCCAGGCCGTGCAGCTCGGCCAGGTGCGCGACGAGAGCCAGGTCGTGAGGGGCGTCCTTGGCGAAGCCGAGGCCCGGGTCGATCACGACGCGGTCCGGGGCGACACCGCCCGCGATCACCGCGTCCATCCGCTGCCGCAGCTCGTCGAGGACCTCGGCGACGACGTCCCCGTACACCGCACGGCTGTTCATCGACTCGCTGAAGCCGCGCCAGTGCATCACCACGAACGGGACCTCGGCGGCGGCGACCGCCGGGATCATGCCCGGGTCGGCCAGCCCGCCGCTGACGTCGTTGACCAGGGCGGCCCCGGCGGCGACGGCCTGCTCGGCGACGCGGGCGCGCATGGTGTCCACGGAGACGGTGACGCCCTCGGAGGCCAGCCCCCGCACGACCGGGACCACCCGGCGCAGCTCCTCGGCCTCGTCCACCCGGCTGGCGCCCGGGCGGGTCGACTCGCCGCCCACGTCGACCAGGTCCGCACCCTCGGAGACCAGGTGCAGTCCGTGCTTGACGGCGGCCGTGGTGTCGAACCAGCGGCCACCGTCGGAGAAGGAGTCGGGCGTCACGTTGACGACACCCATGACCGCACAGCGGTCCCACTCCGGCAGCCCTCCGACCGTGCCCCGTGTGCGTGACGTACTCATGCCACCAGCCTAGGCCCCGTACGGCACCCCTACGCCGCGCTCACCTCGTGCTGCTCCGGTGCGGTGCGCCGGACGTGGCCGCACGGGCGCGCGCCCCGGGAGCGGAACGGGCGGGGCAGCGAGAGGTTCACGAAGCCCTCCGCCTGCATCGCCGCGATCCCTATGCGGGGCAGGTCGCGGCTGGTGCGGAAGACCACGAAGCGGGGCTCCCAGCGCGGGCGGAACTTCGCGTTGAACTTGTACAGCGATTCGATCTGGAACCAGCGCGACAGGAAGATCAGCAGCCCGCGCCAGCAGCGCAGTACCGGTCCCGCGCCGAGCCGCTCGCCGCGGGCCAGCGCGGAGCGGAACATCGCGAAGTTCAGCGAGACCCGCTCGACGCCGAGCTTCCCGGCGGCCTGGAGGGCGGCGACGATCAGGAGCTCGTTCATGCCGGGGTCGGCGGCACGGTCGCGGCGCATCAGCTCCAGGGACATCCCGTCGCGCCCCCAGGGGACGAAGTGGAGGACGGCCTTCAGGTCGCCGTGCGGGGAGTCCTCCGTGCCGGAGCCGGGGAGGTGGGCGGTGGCGATGACGCAGTCGCCGTCGGCCGGGTCGCCGATGCGGCCGAGCGCCATGGAGAAGCCGCGCTCGGTGTCGGTGCCGCGCCAGTCGGCGGCGGCGCGGCGGATGCGGTCCAGCTCGGTGTCGCCGATGTCACGTGCCCGCCGGACCCGGGTCTCGTAGCCGTTGCGTTCGATGCGCTTGACCATTTGGCGCACGTTTCGCATGGCCCGTCCGGCGAGGGAGAAATCCGCGACGTCCACCACCGCCTCGTCGCCCAGCTCCAGCGCGGTGAGGCCGGTCTCGCGGGTCCAGACCTGGCCGCCGGTCTCGCTGCACCCCATCACGGCGGGGGTCCAGGAGTGCGCCTTCGCCTCGTCCATGAACCGCTCGATCGCGCCCGGCCACGCCTCGACGTCACCGATGGGGTCGCCGCTGGCCAGCATCACCCCGGAGACGACCCGGTAGCAGACGGCGGCCTTGCCGCTCGGGGAGAAGACGACGCCCTTGTCGCGGCGGAGTGCGAAGTGGCCGAGGGAGTCGCGGCCGCCGTGCGTCTCCAGCAGCGCCCGCAGCCTGCTCTCGTCGTCCTCGGTGAGGCGGGCGGCCGGGTGCTCGGGGCGGAAGGCGAGGTAGATGGTGGTGACGGCGGTCAGCAGGCCGAGCGCGCCCAGCGAGTACGCCACGGTCCAGCTGGTCCGGCCCGCGTAGTCGACGGGGCCCTCGACGCCGAACAGGCCGTACAGCACGTGCTGGAGCCGGTCCGCGATGGACGGGGCCCCGACGACCCGGCCCGGGTGGACGCTGACGATGATCAGCCCGAGCATCAGCGAACCGGCCCCGAGCAGCACGAAGTTGGCCAGAGCCCGCCAGCGGCTGCGCGGGTCGGGCAGCGCCCGGAACTGGTCCCGGTGGCGGACCAGGAGAGCGCAGAGCGTCAGCGAGACCAGCACCCCGACGATCGAGTGCCGGTACGCGAACTGCGCCACGGCCCCCGCCGGCAGCAGGATGACCGCCGCCCGCCAGGCCCGCCGCTTGTGCCGCTTCAGCCCGTGCGCGAGCAGCAGCAGGAGCATGCCCGCGCTCAGCGAGAGCGCGGCGGCGAACGGGCCGAGCGCTCCGGGGAGCACTTCGGCGACGGTGTGCATCCGGCTGTGCCGGAAGCGGGGGAAGACCCCCGCCGCGACGTCGATCAGCCCGACGACGGTGCAGGCGGTGCCGACGACGGCCGGCACGGATTCGGGGCGCGGCCCGCGCAGCAACCGGCGGACCCGCTGCGGAACCGGTACCGATTTATCCCCATCTAGCGTGACAGACATCGCTTCCCGTGGCTTCGCGAGAGATTCCTTGAGTCCGCCGGCCGGAGCCTCTGCGGACGATGTGCGCCCTCTAGGACGGGGGTTGTGGAGCGCGGGTTCCTCCACATTCCGGAAATTTCCCGCACGGAATCAGCGAGAAGAAAGCTCACTCATGGGTCTCACCAGCAAAGCAGTTCTGGCGGTCGTGGCGGCACTGGCCGTCGTGCTGTTCACCGCCACCGTCTGGCTCTGGCCGCGCCTGGCCCGGCGCGGCGCGGCCTCGGTCACGGGCCGGGTGGGGCTGTTGCTGGCGACCCAGCTGATGCTGTTCGCCGCGGTGGGCCTCGCGGCCAACAACGCCTTCCTCTTCTACGGTTCCTGGGCCGACCTCTTCGGCCGGAAGCAGGACGTCGGCGTGGTCACCGACCACGCGGACGGCGGGCCGGGCTCGCGGCACATGGCACGGATCGGCACCCAGCACCCGGACGTGCCGGGCGGACGGGTCCCGGCGGTCGGCGGGCGGATCGACAAGGTGGTCGTCTCGGGGCGCACGTCGGGCATCGAGTCCCCGGCGTACGTCTATCTGCCGCCGGAGTACTTCCAGAGCGCGTACGCCGGGCGGAAGTTCCCGGCGGTCGTGGTCCTCACCGGCTACCCGGGGACGGCGGAGAACCTGCTGAAGGGGCTGCGCTATCCGCAGACGGCGCACGAGCGGGTGAAGGCGGGCAAGGCGCAGCCGATGATCCTGGTGATGCTGCGGCCCACGGTCGCGCCGCCCAGGGACACCGAGTGCGTGGACATCCCTAAGGGCCCGCAGACCGAGACGTTCTTCGCGAAGGACCTCCCCGAGGCGGTCTCGGGCTCCTACCGGGTCGGGGACAAGGCCCGTAACTGGGGCATCATCGGCAACTCGACCGGCGGCTACTGCGCGCTGAAGATCGGCCTGCACCACCCGGACCGGTACGCGGCGAGCGCCGGGCTCTCCGCGTACTACAAGGCCGCCGAGGACCCGACGACCGGGGACCTGTTCCACGGCGACCAGGCACTGCGCGACCGGGCCGACCTGATGTGGACCCTGGAGAACCGGCCGCCGTCCGGCGGGTCCTTCCTGGTGACGACGTCCCGGGAGGGCGAGGGCAACCTGAGGAGCACGATGAAGTTCATCGAGAAGGTGAAGGCCCCGGCGAAGGTGTCGTCCATCGTGCTCGACAGCGGCGGGCACAACTTCACGACCTGGCGGCGGGAGATTCCGCCGGCCCTGGAGTGGCTGAGCGCCCGGCTCAGTGAGAACTGACCGCCCGGCGCCGGCTACGCGGTGGCGATCGTCGCCACCGTCTCCACCGCGACCTCCGCACGCGGTACGTCCTGGGCGTCGGCGTCGATCGAGCGGCGCAGGGCCTCGTGCAGCCGGGCGGGGGTCAGTACGCCGAGGAAGCGGCCCTCGCTCTCCTTGTCGATCACCGCGATCCAGCCCGCGTCGTGCTGGAGCATGGTGGCGAACGCCTGCTTGAGGGGTGCACCGAGCGGAAGCCAGGCCTCCATGCGGCGGGCGTACTCGCGGACGGTGTCCTTGGCGGTGGCGTCGGCGGCCGTCGCGTCGGCGGGTATCCAGCCGTGCAGGTTGTCGCGGCCGTCCAGGACGACCGCCCAGCGCGCGCCCTCGGACCTGAGCCGCTCGGTGGCCGCGGTCAGCGGGTCGTCGAGGTGGACGACGGGCGGCTGGTCGAGGTCGCTCTCCTCGATGGGTGTCACCGAGAGGCGCTTGAGCCCCCGGTCGGCGCCGACGAAGTCGGCCACGTAGGGGGTCGCGGGGGCCCCGAGCACGGTGGCGGGGGAGTCGAACTGCTCGATGCGGCCCTGGCCGTAGACGGCGATCCGGTCGCCGAGGCGGACGGCCTCCTCGATGTCGTGGGTGACGAACAGCACGGTTTTACGGACCTGGGCCTGGAGTTTCAGGAATTCGTTCTGGAGGCGCTCGCGGACGACCGGGTCGACCGCCCCGAAAGGCTCGTCCATCAGCAGAACGGGCGGGTCGGCGGCCAATGCCCGTGCCACGCCCACCCGTTGGCGCTGGCCGCCGGAAAGCTGTTCCGGATAGCGGTCACCGTAAACGGACGGGTCGAGTCCGACGAGGTCGAGGAGTTCGGCGGCGCGTTCGCGTCCCTTTCCGCGCTTCCAGCCCAGCAGATGGGGAACGGTCGCGGTGTTCTCCAGGACGGTCTTGTGCGGGAAGAGTCCCACCTGCTGGATCACATAGCCGATACGGCGGCGCAGTTGGACGGGGTCGATGGTGGATATGTCGTCCCCGCCGAGGAATATCCCGCCCTCGGTCGGTTCGATCAGCCGGTTCACCATCTTCATGGTGGTCGTCTTGCCGCAGCCGGAAGGTCCGACGAGCGTGACCAGTTCACCCTCGGCGACCTCGAAGGAAAGGTCGTCGACGGCGGTGGTGCCGTCGGCGTACCGCTTGGTGACGTGCTCGAAACGGATCATGGTTCCCCATTGTGGAGGGCGTTCCGCGAAGGGCATGTTGCCGGAATGCGACAGCCTCCGCGATTGTCAGTGGTCGAGGATAGGGTCGTCAGTCGTCAGTTCGATCCGAATGCGACGAGACAAACCGGACGGCACGAAACGGGAGGTGGGGGGCGGGATGGCCGAGCAGAGCTGCCTGGTGACGAACGACTGGATCTGCGGGGAGTATCTCCGCTCCCGCAGCCAGGAGTTGGCCGATGCGACCGTCCAGCACGCCGGGATCACGGTGGTCTCGGTGCTGATCGGGCTCGCGGTGGCCTTTCCGCTGGCGCTGCTCGCGCGCCGGGGCCGGCGCTTCGCCGCGCCGGTCCTCGGGCTGACGACCGTGCTCTACACCGTGCCCTCGCTGGCGATGTTCTCGCTGCTGCTGCCCCTGTTCGGGCTGTCCGCCGCGCTGGTCGTCACGGGCCTGGTGCTCTATTCGCTCACCATCCTCGTACGCAACATCCTGGCCGGGCTCGAAGCCGTGCCGCAGGAGGCCAAAGAAGCCGCCCGGGGCATGGGATACGGGCCGGCGCGGCTGCTGTGGGAGGTGGAGCTGCCGCTCGCGCTGCCCGCGCTGATGGCGGGGCTGCGGATAGCCACCGTGTCGACGGTCGCGCTCACCACGGTCGGCTCGCTCGTCGGCAAGGGCGGCCTCGGCAATCTCATCGAGGACGCGCTGCCGAGCTTCTTCAAGGCCCAGGTGCTCACCGCCTCGGTGCTGTGCGTGCTGCTCGCGGTCACGGCCGACCTGCTGCTGCTCGGCCTCCAGCGGCTGCTGACACCCTGGACCCGCATATCCACGGCGGCCCTGCCCGCCCCGGCGAAGGCGGAGGCGGGCTGACCCGTGGGAGTCATCGGCGACGCCTGGACCTGGCTGACCACCGGGTCCAACTGGTCGGGGGACGGCGGGGCCGCGCACCGGCTCGGCGAGCATCTGTACGTGAGCGGGGTCTCCCTCGCGGTGGCCTGCGCGATCGCCCTGCCGATCGCCCTGTATCTGGGGCACATCGGCAAGGGCGGCGCGCTCGCGGTCAACGTCTCCAACGTGGGGCGGGCCGTGCCGGTCTTCGCGGTGCTGGCCCTGTTCATGGTCACGCCCCTGCGCAACTCGGGGTACTGGCCCACGATCATCGCGCTGGTGCTGTTCGCGGTGCCGCCGCTGCTGACCAACGCCTACGTCGGGATGCGCGAGGTGGACCGGTCCGTGGTGGAGGCCGCGCGCGGCATGGGGATGTCGGGCGGCCAGCTCTTCTTCCGGGTCGAGCTGCCCCTCGCCTACCCGATGATCATGACCGGGCTGCGGTCCGCCGCCGTCCAGGTCGTGGCCACCGCGTCGATCGCGGCCATGGTCGGGCTCGGCGGCCTCGGCCGGATCATCACCGCCGGATTCAACACCTACGACACCGCGCAGGTCTTCGCGGGCGCGGTGCTGGTCGCCGCGCTCGCCCTGCTGGTGGAAGGCGCACTGGTGGTGCTGGACCGGGTGCTGTCCCCGCTCCGCCGCCGCAGGCCCGCCTGAGCGCACATCTTTCTTCTGTTCACTTTTCTTGCCTCTTCTGTTCGGACGGAGAACAACACATGAGCAGGACCTCGCGGATAGCCGGAGCGTTCATCGGCATGGCGGCGCTGGCCGGGGCGCTCGCGGCCTGCGGCGGCGACAGCCTGGAGCAGGGGAAGGGCGGCTCGGGCTCCTCGGCCGGCGGTGACGGCAAGAAGGGGTCCCTGGTCGTCGGGTCGGCTTCGTTCACCGAGTCCAAGGTGCTCGCCGAGCTGTACGCACAGATCCTCGGCGACGCCGGGTACAGCACTTCGATCACCACGGTGAAGAACCGTGAGCTGTACGAGCCCTCGCTGGAGAAGGGCGAGATCGACGTCGTACCGGAATACGCCGCTACCCTCGCCGAATTCCTGAACGCCAAGGTCAACGGGGCCGGCAAGGCCCAGGCCGAGCCCGTGGCCTCCGGGGACATCGAAGCCACGGTCACGGCCCTGAGGGGGCTCGCCACCCCGCTGGGTCTCACGGTCCTCCCGGCCGGGAAGGCCGTCGACCAGAACGCCTTCGCGGTGTCCAGGGAATTCGCCGAGAAGAACAACCTGAAGACGCTTTCCGACCTCGGCAAGTCGAAGCTGAAGGTGAAGATCGCGGCGGGCGACGAGTGCGAGGTGCGGCCGTTCTGCGCACCCGGCCTGAAGAAGACGTACGGCATCGACGTCACGGGTATCGACCCCAAGGGCGTCGGTACCCCGCAGTCCAAGCAGGCCGTCCGTGACGGCAAGGTGCAGCTGGTCCTGACGACCACCACGGACGCGGTGCTGGACGGGCTGGTGTTCCTGGAGGACGACAAGAAGCTCCAGAACGCGGACAACGTCCTTCCGGTGCTGAATGCCAAGGACGCGGGCGCGCCGGAGATCGCCGACGCCCTCGGCATGCTCACCGCCGCGCTCACCACGGAAGACCTCGCCGAGCTGAACCGGAAGGTCGACGCCGAGCGCGCCAAGCCGGCCGATGTGGCGAAGGGCTATCTGGAGTCGAAGGGCCTGATCAAGAAGTAGGGCTTGGCCAGGAAGCTCGATTTGATCAAGACGAAAAGGCCCGGGTGCAGGGGCCTTTGGAAGACCTTCAGAGGGTCTTCGGGGG
Organism: Streptomyces durocortorensis; assembly: GCF_031760065.1. Taxonomy (NCBI): domain Bacteria; kingdom Bacillati; phylum Actinomycetota; class Actinomycetes; order Kitasatosporales; family Streptomycetaceae; genus Streptomyces; species Streptomyces sp. C11-1. The sequence goes on along the minus strand of NZ_CP134500.1, from coordinate 3,045,243 downwards.
GCCGCGAGGTAACCGGCGGGGAACAGATTGCCGGGCGGCCCCCCAAGTGGCGCGCACACACGGTAAATTTCAGGCCATGCCACGTGGACGCCACCGCCATTCGCCGCCCCTCCACAAAATCCTGCCCCCCTCCGTGGTGGCAGGCGTTTCGGTCGTCGGTGCCTCCGGCGCCTGGCTGCTCGCCGAACCCCTGGTCCTGCGCGGCCTTGTAGCCGCCGTGGCGGCCGCCGCGCTCACCGGCGCGTATCTGATGCGCAGCTGGGACCGGGCCGCGGGGCTGCGGGTCGCCGAGCTGACGCGGGCCCGCGCCAGTGACGAATGGCGGGCCGAGGAGCGGATAGCCGAGCTGGAGCAGGATCTGGAGGAGTCGCGCGAGCTGCGCACCCGTCTGGAGACCAAGCTCCGCCGCAAGCGCGTGGAGCTCGCCGGACTGCGCGGCGAGCACGCCGGACTGCTGCGCCGCTACGCCAACGCCGAGACCGAGCGGGCCAGCGCGCTGGAGGGCCGTCGTCAGCTCGCCATGGAGGCCGCCCCCCGGGAGCTGCTGCCCGCGCGGTCCACGCCGACCCCCGAGTCGTACCGGCGCGCGGACGAGGCCCTGCTCAACCTCACGCGCAACGCGGCGCTCCAGGAGGCCCGGCGTACGGCCGAGGCGGCCCAGCAGCGCGATCTCGCGCCCCGCGCCGGAGAACGGGACGCGGAGGAGGGGGACCCGAAGGGGAAGCACACGGCGGCCACCGGGGCGGGCGAGCACCTGGACCACCAGCACCGCCGCCCGTCGAACACCCTGCCCGCCCCGGCCCCGGCCCCGGACGCCCCGACACCGGGCGCCCCGCACACCCCGGCCCCCGTGAAGGCCTCCGCCGCTCCGGTGCACGTGGCGCGAGCGATGCCGGCCGCCTCGGCCGTCGTCCCGTACGCCGCCGCCCGCCGCCACCTCGTGCCCCAGGGCAGCTTCGACTTCTTCGGCACCCAGAACGCCCGGAAGGCGAACGCCGCCATCGAGTCCGTCCAGAACGAGGACCTCGCGGACGTCGTCGGTGAGGAGGCGCTCGCCGCGCACCGCACGGGAGCGGCGCAGAACCGGGCGGTCGGCAAGGTCATCGACCTCACCGCGCACGACGAGACCGAGCAGATCGACCTGGCGGAGCTGCGCGGCGCGGTGTCCTGAGGGAAGGCGCCGGGCCGTTACTTGTCGATGTCCCCGACGACGAAGAACAGCGAGCCCAGGATCGCCACCATGTCGGCGACCAGGGTCCCCGGCAGCAGCTCGGTGAGCGCCTGGATGTTGTTGAACGAGGCGGAGCGCAGCTTCAGGCGGTACGGGGTCTTCTCGCCCTTGGACACCAGGTAGTAGCCGTTGACGCCGAGCGGGTTCTCGGTCCAGGCGTAGGTGTGGCCCTCCGGGGCCTTGAGGACCTTGGGCAGCCGCTGGTTGATCGGCCCCGGCTCCAGGTGGGCCATCCGGTCCAGGCAGGCGTCCGCCAGGTCCAGGGAGTTGAGCGTCTGCTCCAGCAGGCACTCGAAGCGGGCCAGGCAGTCGCCCTCGGTCCGGGTGACGACCTTCAGGGTGTCCCGGAGCTCCCCGTACGCGAGATACGGCTCGTCGCGGCGCAGGTCGAAGTCGACCCCCGAGGCGCGGGCGATCGGCCCCGACACCCCGTAGGCGTGCACCGCTTCGGCCGACAGCACGCCCACATCGCGGGTACGGCCCCGGAAGATCTCGTTGCCGAGGACGAGGTTCTCGTACACGTCCATCCGGGAGCGGACCGAGGCCACGGCGTCGCGGACCCGCCCCGACCAGCCCGCCGGGACGTCCTCCTTGAGCCCGCCGACCCGGTTGAACATGTAGTGCATCCGGCCGCCGGAGACCTCCTCCATCACCGCCTGGAGCTCCTCGCGCTCGCGGAAGGCGTGGAAGACCGGGGTGATGCCGCCGAGTTCGAGGGGGTAGGAGCCGAGGAACATCAGATGGTTGAGGACCCGGTTCAGCTCGGCGAGGAGCGTCCGCGTCCACACCGCCCGCTCGGGTACCTCCATGCCGAGCATCCGCTCGACGGCCATGACGACGCCCAGCTCGTTCGAGAACGCGGAGAGCCAGTCGTGGCGGTTGGCGAGCATGATGATCTGCCGGTAGTCGCGGGCCTCGAAGAGCTTCTCCGCGCCCCGGTGCATATAGCCGATGACCGGCTCCGCGTGCTGGACGCGCTCGCCGTCCAGGACGATCCGCAGCCGGAGGACCCCGTGCGTCGAAGGGTGCTGGGGGCCGATGTTCAGCACCATGTCGGTGCTCTCCGCCGCGCCGCCGATACCGATGGTGGTCTCCGTCATGGGGGCCAGTATTCCCTGACCGTGCCCCGGCGCGGGGGTCACCCGTGCCGGGGTGCCCCCACCCGGTGCAGCAGCCACCCGAAGTCGCCGAGTCCGCCGCGCGCGGTCAGCTCCGCGGCCTCGCCCGCCGCCGCCAGCGCGCGTACGTAACCCGCCGGATCGGTCGCGGCCAGGCTCAGCGGCGGCCGCTGTCCGCCGATCCCCAGCCGCCCGAGCGCCGACCGCTGGTCGGTGAGCTCGGCGGTGGCGTCCGGAACCGCCGCCGCGCACGCGTCCAGCGCCACGTGGGCCGTCAGGTCGCAGGAGCCGTCCGGCACCGGCCGCACCTCGCGCCCGTCCCGGAAGCCGGTCAGCGTCCCGAAGGGCGGCCGCCCGCCCCGTACATGGGCGTAGTCCACCGCCACCGCGAGACCGGCGGCCAGCGAGGAGACGGCCCCCGCCCAGGCCGCGTCCCGGGGGCGGCCGATCTCCGCCCGCTCACCCGGCGCGGACAGCGGCCACCACCGCTCCAGCCACGCCGCGTCCGCCCCGGTCACCGGCGGGCCGAGGCGCTCCGTACCGTCCGAGGTCCGCGCCTGTACGTACCGGGCGACACCGTCGCCGTCCACCTCCGCCACCTCCACCGGCACGTTGTCCAGCCACTCGTTGGCGAACAGCAGCCCGGTGACGCCCCGGGGCGGTTCCGCACACCACTCGATCCGGGGGTCCAGCCCCTCGGGCCGGCCGGCCACCTCGACGGCGTACGCGGTCACCTCCAGCCCCTCCGGCAGCGCGGCCAGCACCCCGGTCAGCAACTCCCCGCGCCCCGCCCCGACGTCGACCAGCGCCACCGTGTCCGTGCCCAGCTCCCGTGCGGTCCGGGCCAGCAGCCGGACCACCGCGGCCGCGAACAACGGTGAGGCGTGCACCGACGTACGGAAGTGGCCCGCGGGTCCCTCGGGGCTCCGGTCCGGGCTGCGGTAGAAGCCGTCGTCGCCGTACAGAGCGGCCTGCGCCGCCCCTCGCCACCCACGCCACTCACCCGTCACGTCGTCCGCCACGTTGTCCCTCACGTAGGCAAGTCTCCACCTTGGGGAGTACGGTCCCAGAACCCGGATCGATCCTCCGGTTGACCCGGGCGCCTATCCGCTGTCCCTACGCTGGGTTACGTGCAGCGCCTCTACGATTTTCTCCGCAGACACCCGACGGGCGTCGACGTCTTCTGGGCGTTCGTCCTCCTCGGGCTCTCCGGCATGTCGATGGCTTCGGGCATGTACGACGCGGGGCGCGAGGCGATCGTCGCGGTTCCTGTCGCGCTGGGGCTCTCCACGGTGGTGGCCCTGCGCCGGCGCGCCCCGGAGAAGATGCTGCTGCTCGCCATCACGGTGGGCGTCGTCCAGCTGGTCTTCGGCGTCCGGCCGAGCATCGGCAACTTCGCGATGCTGGTGATCACGTACACCGTCGCCGCGGTCGGGGAGCGCTGGGCGTCCCGGCTCGCCCTGGTGTGCAGCCTGAGCGCGGCCGCCCTGTCCCAGCTGCGGTGGGAGGCCGAGCCCGGGGGCTCCTGGGCCCAGGCCGTCTTCGTCACCATCGTCATGACCGTGCCGTTCGTGCTGGCCTGGGTGCTCGGTGACTCGCTGCGGACCCGGCGGGCCTACTTCAGCCAGCTGGAGGAGCGTGCCGCCCGGCTGGAGCGGGAACGCGAGGCGCAGTCCAAGGTCGCGGTGGCCGCCGAGCGCGCCCGGATCGCCCGTGAGCTGCACGACGTCGTCGCGCACAACGTCTCCGTGATGGTCGTCCAGGCCGACGGCGCCGCCTACGTCATGGACGCCGCCCCCGACCAGGCCCGCCAGGCCCTGGAGACCATCTCCAGCACCGGCCGCCAGGCCCTGGCGGAGATGCGCCGGCTGCTCGGGGTGCTGCGCACCGGCGACGCCCCGGAGAGCGGCGAGTACGTCCCCCAGCCCGATGTGGAGCAGATCGAGGACCTGGTCGAGCAGGTGCGGCAGACCGGCCTGGAGGTCGACTTCAAGGTCGAGGGCACCCCGCGCCCGCTCCCCAGCGGCGTGGAGCTGACCGCGTACCGCATCGTGCAGGAAGCCCTGACGAACACCCGCAAGCACGGCGGCCCCGACGCCGGGGCCAGCGTCCGGCTGGTCTACTTCGACGACGGTCTCGGGCTGCTGGTCGAGGACGACGGCCGGGGCGCGGCCCACGAGCTGTACGAGGACGGCGGCGCGGACGGCGCCGGGCACGGGATGATCGGGATGCGGGAGCGGGTCGGCATGGTCGGTGGCACCCTGGACGCCGGGCCGCGGCCCGGCGGCGGATTCCGCATCAGCGCCCTGCTGCCGCTCAAGCCCGCGGGCTGACCGCGCTCCACGACCGCCCCGACCACCGCGACCCGACCGCTTCGACCACGATCCGACTTCTTCGACCCCCACGAACCCAGGACAGGACACGATCCCCATGGCCATGGCCATCCGTGTGATGCTCGTAGACGACCAGGTTCTCCTGCGGACCGGTTTCCGGATGGTGCTCGCGGCCCAGCCCGACATGGAGGTCGTGGCCGAGGCCGGGGACGGGGCCGAGGCGATCGAGATCCTGCGGTCCACCGCCGTCGACGTGGTCCTGATGGACGTCCGTATGCCCCGGCTCGACGGCGTCGAGGCGACCCGCCGCATCTGCGCGCAGCAGGACCCGCCCAAGGTGCTCATCCTGACCACCTTCGACCTGGACGAGTACGCCTTCTCCGGGCTGAAGGCGGGGGCCAGCGGCTTCATGCTCAAGGACGTGCCGCCCGCCGAGCTGCTCGCCGCGATCCGCTCGGTGCACAGCGGCGACGCGGTCGTCGCCCCGTCCACCACCCGCCGCCTCCTGGACCGGTTCTCGCCGCTGCTGCCCAGCGGACAGAAGGAGCCGAAGAACAAGCACATCGCCAAGCTCACCGAACGCGAACGGGAAGTCATGCTCCTGGTCGCGCAGGGCCTGTCGAACGGCGAGATCGCGGCCCGGCTCGTGCTCTCCGAGGCGACGGTCAAGACCCACGTCGGCCGCATCCTCACCAAGCTGAACCTGCGCGACCGGGTCCAGGTCGTCGTCCTCGCCTACGAGACCGGGCTGGTCCGCGCGGGCGGCGGCGCGGGCTGAGAGGGCAGGACCGGGCCCGAGGGCCTACCGCAGCACGCCCTCCAGGAAGTCGCTGCCGAGCCGGGCGATGACGGTCAGGTCCAGCTGGTGCAGGACATAGCGCCCGCGTCGGCGTGTGGTGACCAGGCCCGCCTTCTTGAGCACCGACAGATGCCGGGAGACCTCGGGTGGGGTGATGCTGTGCGATTCGGCCAGTTCGCCGGTGGTGTACGGCGAGCGGGCGAGGTTGCGGCACAGCCTCATCCGCATCGGGTGGGCCAGGGCCTCCATCCGGCGCTGGAGCTGTTCGACGGAGGCGGGGGACGGCAGATCCGGCATCCGGACCGGGTAGTGGATCACCGGGCGCCAGCGGCGGGCGTGCAGCACGGTCAGGTGCGGCCAGCCGAAGCTGGTGGGGATGAGGGTGAGGCCGATGCCGACGTCCGGGTCGACGGTGGTGGTCCGGCCCTCGGACAGCTTGTCGATGGTGATCCGGTCCGCGGCCTCGTCCAGTGTCACGGCCGAGGAGACCGCGCCGATCGCGTCGGCGAGCCCCTTGCGCCGCAGCAGCTCCGTCTTGTGCCGGGCGTCGGCGGCCAGCTGGACGGAGACCCGGCGCCAGGTGTCCGCGAAGAACGCCTGGTCGCAGTCCTCCAAGAGCCGCCTGATCCATGCGCGTACGGAGACGGGGTCGGCCAGCAGCCGCTTGGTGAACTCCACCTGCCGCGGCCCGCGTGCCGCCGCCATGTCCAGGGCCCGGGCCCGCATGACCGGGTCCGTCAGCGGGGACGGGGCGTCGCTGCCGTACATGCTGGAGCAGGTGAACTCCGTGGCCGCGGCGACGAATCGCTCGTCGTCGAGCCGGTCCAGGATGTCCAGGTCCTCCGCGAGGCCCGCCCCGGTCCTGCCGTCGCCCCCGGGGATGCCGGAGAACGGCAGGAAGATGTCGGAGAAGGTGTTCCGCCACAGGAACTCCGCCTCCACCAGCCGGTCGGCGAGGTCGGGCTCCAGGGCCGCCGCGGTCGCGGTGGTCCAGCCGTGCAGGCCCGGATGGTGCCCGGGCTCCGAGAGCGCATGCAGGGCGAGCCCCAGCTCGGCGAGGGGCGAGGTCGCGAAAACGACGCGGTCGGCGGGGAGTCCCGCGATGTCTATGTGCACGCTCATCCCCCCATATTGGGGGTACGCGCACGGGCCGACGTTTCATTTGACGCGGGCCGTCAATCAACGCGCGGCATCGCTGCGGCCTGCGCACGCTGGATGCATGGACGCCATTCAGCAGCACATGCTCGACACCTACCGCGCGGCCCAACTGGCGGAGCCCGCGCCTCCGCCGCCGGGCCGGCACGACCGCACGACCCTGCGCGACCTGTACCGGCACTGGCTCACCCACCCGCCGACGCGCCGGACCGGCCCGTCCGGCAAACCCAGCCCGTCCGGTGCCTGAGGCCGGAACCCTGAGGCCGGAACTCCGAGGACGGGGCCCCTGAGGCCGGGCCCCTGAGGCCGGGCCCCTGAGGACGGGCCCCTGAGGACGGAACCTCTGAGGACCGGGGCCGGGTCACCGGACGACAGGACCCGCTAGGCCAGGTACCCGACGAACGCCCCCACCGCCTTCCGTACGTCATCGGCGGTCCACTCCAGCCCGTCCGCCGCCACCGTCACCTCCGTGAACGAGACCCCGGGCGGCAGCCCGCCCCCGAGCGCTCCCGGGAACCAGCGCCGGAACAGCGTCACGCCGCTCTCCTCTGCCTGCCGCACCGACGCCTCGTCCAGCACCTCGGTGCCGTACGGCAGCCAGACCTGGAACTGGTGCGTGTGCGGCGGCTCCGGACGCACCCGGAACCACGGCACCCCCGCCTCCGCGAACCCCTCCGCCAGCGCCCCGGCCACCACCTTCGCGTGCGCCACGTACGACGGCAGCCTCGGCAGCTCCCGCTCCAGTCCCAGCAGCGCGGACAGTGCCGCCGGATACTGCTGGAAGACCTGGCCCCCGTACCGGTGGCGCCACACCCGGGCCTCCTCCACCAGCACCGAAGGGCCCGCCAGTACCGCCCCGGACAGTCCGTCCAGCGACTTGTAGAACGACACGTACACGCTGTCGGCGAGCGCCACGATCTCCGGCAGCTCCCGCCCGAAGTGCGGGCCGCACTCCCACAGCCGCGCCCCGTCGAAGTGGACCACCGCGTCCCGTTCCCGGGCCGCCTCCACCACCGCCGTCAGCTCCTCCCAGGACGGCAGCACGAACCCGGCGTCCCGCAACGGAAGCTCCAGCATCAGCGTCCCGAACGGCTCGGGGAACTCCCGTACCTCCTCGGCGCTCGGCAGCCGGGGCGCGGACGTCGGATGCACCGTGCGCAGCCCGCTCACCGAGCCGAGCGCCCCGCCCTCGTGCAGCTCCGGGTGGGACAGGGGATGCAGCGCCACGGTCGCGTCGCCCGTGCGCCCCGCCCAGCACCGCAGGGCGACCTGCTGGGCCATCGTGCCGGTCGGGAAGAACGCCGCCGCCTCCGTCCCCAGCACCCCGGCCGCCCGCCGCTCCAGATCGGCGACGACCCCGCCCCCGTACACATCGGTCCAGTCCTCCGGATCGTGTACGGACGAGGCGTCGGCCGCCAGCGCCGCCAGCCGCTCGCCCAGCGTGCCGTCCGCGCCCATCCGCGCCAGCACCCGGCTCGACCCCCGCCACGCGGCCAGCCTGCGCCGCCGCTGCTCCTGCTCATCCGTCGTCGCCATGGGACGATCATCACCCGGACCTCTGACAGCCCGCCCGCGGGTTTCCCTCGGTTCGCGGAGTTATCCACAGGCTGTGGGCGGCGGGGAGGCTTCCCCGAAACGCTGGCGTAGCATGCAGAGAAATCGTCCGGTACCCCCCGCGGACTGGAACGGAAGGCCATCGCCGCGTGAACGCATCAGTTTCGAAGGAACCCCTCGACGCGAGGGACCGCCCCGCCCGCCTCACGGTCGGGGTCGTCGGCGCGGGCCGGGTCGGCCCCGCACTCGCCGCGTCCCTCCAGCTCGCCGGACACCGCCCGGTCGCCGTGTCGGGCGTCTCCGACGCCTCCCGGCGGCGCGCCGCCGAGCTGCTCCCCGACGTGCCCCTGGTGGAGCCCGCCGAGGTGCTGGCCCGCGCCGAGCTGGTGCTGCTGACCGTCCCCGACGATGTGCTGCCCACCTTGGTGGAGGGCCTGGTCGAGACCGGCGCCGTGCGGCCCGGCCAGCTGCTCGTCCACACCTCCGGGCGGTACGGGACGAAGGTGCTGGACCCCGCGCTGCGGGCCGGGGCCCTGCCGCTCGCGCTGCACCCGGCGATGACGTTCACCGGCACCCCCGTCGACGTCCAGCGGCTCGCGGGCTGCTCCTTCGGGGTCACCGCCCCCGAGGAGCTGCGGCTCGCCGCCGAGGCGCTGGTCATCGAGATGGGCGGCGAACCCGAGTGGATCGCCGAGGAGTCCCGCCCGCTCTACCACGCGGCCCTCGCGCTCGGTGCGAACCACCTGGTCACCCTGGTCGCCCAGTCGATGGAGCTGCTGACCAAGGCCGGGGTCGCCGCCCCGGACCGGATGCTCGGGCCGCTCCTCGGCGCGGCTCTGGACAACGCCCTGCGCTCCGGCGACGCCGCGCTGACCGGCCCGGTCGCGCGGGGGGACGCGGGCACGGTCGCCGCCCACATCGGCGAGCTGCGCGCCCACGCCCCGCAGGCGGTGGCCGGGTATCTCGCGATGGCCCGCGCCACGGCCGACCGGGCGCTCGCCCACGGCCTGCTCAAGGCGGAGCTGGCCGAGGACCTGCTCGTCGTCCTGGCGGCCGACCAGGAGACCCGCCCCGGCGGCTCCGGCCCGGGACCACGACCGGGGGAGACCCGATGACGACCACCAGCCGTACGGGAGACGTGGGCCCCGCCGCCCCGGGCCGGGCCCCCGCCCTCCTGCGCACCGCCGCCGAGCTCGACGCGCTGCCCCTCCCCACCGGGGCCCAGCGTGCCGTCGTCATGACCATGGGCGCCCTCCACGAGGGCCACGCCGCCCTGATCCGCGCCGCCCGCACCGCCGCCGGACGAGACGGCCAGGTCGTGGCCACCGTCTTCGTGAACCCGCTCCAGTTCGGCGAGGCCGCCGACCTCGACCGCTACCCCCGCACCCTGGACGCCGACCTGGAGATCGCCGCGGCGGCGGGGGCCGACGCGGTCTTCGCCCCCGGTGTGGACGAGGTCTATCCGGGCGGCGAGCCCCAGGTCCGGATCACCGCAGGCCCCATGGGCGAACGCCTCGAAGGCGCGGCCCGCCCCGGGCACTTCGACGGGATGCTCACCGTCGTCGCCAAGCTCCTCCACCTCACCCGGCCCGACGAGGCGTTCTACGGGCAGAAGGACGCCCAGCAGCTCGCCCTGATCCGCCGCATGGTCCGCGACCTGAACTTCGGCGTCCGGATCACCGGTGTGCCCACCGTGCGGGACCCCGACGGGCTCGCGCTCTCCAGCCGCAACAGGTTCCTCTCCACCGAGGAGCGGCACACCGCGCTCGCCCTGCCCCGCGCCCTGTTCGCGGCCCGCGACCGGCTCGCGGCCCAGCAGGCCCTGCACGAGCGGGCCAAGGCCACCGCGCCCGGCTCCGACCGGGCCGCCGGGCTCAACAGGATGGGCGAGGCACGTGCCGCCGCCGACGCCCAGGCCGTGGCGCTTGCCCGGCCCAACGGGGCGCCCGCCGCCGTCCGGGCCGCCGCCCAGGCGGTGCTTGACGAGGCCGCGGCCCGGGGCAGGCTGCCGCTCGCCGTGGACTATCTGGCCCTGGTGGACCCGGCGGACTTCACCGAGATCCCCGACGACCGCGAGAGCGGGGAGGCGATCCTCGCCGTCGCCGCCAGGGTCGGGGACACCCGCCTCATCGACAACATCACCCTCACCTTCGGAGCCCTGACGTGACCGGAATACGGCTGACCGCCCCCGCCCCCGGCTGGGCCATCGACGCGGACGTCGTGGTGGTCGGCTCCGGCGTCGCCGGGCTCACCGCCGCGCTGCGCTGCGCGGCCGCCGGACTGGACACCGTGGTCGTCACCAAGGCCCGGCTCGACGACGGCTCGACCCGCTGGGCACAGGGCGGTATCGCCGCGGCCCTCGGCGAGGGCGACACCCCCGAGCAGCACCTCGACGACACCCTGGTCGCGGGCGCGGGCCTCTGCGACGAGGAGGCCGTCCGCACCCTGGTCACCGAGGGCCCCGACGCCGTACGCCGCCTGATCACCACCGGCGCGCACTTCGACACCACGGACAGCGGTGAGATAGCGCTGACCCGCGAGGGCGGCCACCACCGCCGTCGCATCGCCCACGCGGGCGGCGACGCGACCGGCGCGGAGATCTCCCGCGCCCTGGTCGGGGCGGTCCGCGAGGCAGCCCTCCACACCATCGAGAACGCCCTCGTCCTGGACCTGCTCACGGACGCCGAGGGCCGTACGGCCGGGGTCTCCCTGCACGTCATGGGCGAGGGGCAGCACGACGGCGTCGGCGCGGTCCGGGCGCCCTCGGTCGTCCTCGCCACCGGCGGCATGGGCCAGGTCTTCTCCGCCACCACCAACCCCTCCGTCTCCACCGGCGACGGGGTGGCGCTCGCGCTGCGGGCCGGGGCGGAGGTCTCCGACCTGGAGTTCGTCCAGTTCCACCCGACCGTCCTCTTCCTGGGCGCGGACAGCGAGGGCCAGCAGCCGCTGGTCTCCGAGGCCGTACGCGGCGAGGGCGCGCATCTCGTCGACGGCGACGGCGTCCGCTTCATGGCCGGTCAGCACGAGCTGGCCGAGCTGGCCCCCCGCGACATCGTCGCCAAGGCCATCACCCGCCGGATGCACGAGCAGGGCACCGAGCACATGTATCTGGACGCCCGGCACTTCGGGGCGGCCATGTGGGAGCAGCGCTTCCCCACGATCCTGGCCGCCTGCCGGGCCCACGGCATCGACCCGGTCACCGAGCCGGTCCCGGTCGCCCCGGCCGCGCACTACGCCTCCGGCGGCGTCCGCACCGACCTGCGGGGCCGCACGACGGTGCCCGGCCTGTACGCCTGCGGCGAGGTCGCCTGCACCGGGGTGCACGGGGCCAACCGCCTCGCGTCCAACTCCCTCCTGGAGGGCCTGGTCTTCGCCGAGCGCATCGCCGCCGACATCGCCGAGGCCCGCCCGCCCCGCACCGAACCGGCCGCGGCCCCGGGCGCCGACGATCCGGTCGCGCTGCTGGCCCCCGAGGCCCGTACGGCGATCCAGCGCACCATGACCCGCGGCGCCGGGGTCCTGCGCTCCGCCGAGAGCCTGGCCGCCGCCGCCGAGGATCTGGAGGCCCTGCACCGCGAGGCCGCCACCGACGGGGACGGGGGCAAGGCGGTCGTCCCCGGGGTCGACGCCTGGGAGGTCACCAACCTCCTCCTGGTCTCCCGGGTCCTGGTCGCCGCCGCCCGGGACCGCGAGGAGACCCGCGGTTGCCACTGGCGCGAGGACCGGCCCGACCGCGACGACGCCCACGGCCGCCGCCACCTGGTCGTCCGGATCGCGCCCGACCGCACCCCGGTCGTCCACCGCACGGAGACCGCCGCATTCCCGCCCGTACGCCCGTCGGATTGAGCACACTGCTGGAAGCAGCCGCTCCGCCGCACACCGCGGGGCGGCACCAGCAACGCCGGTAGCACCAGCCGTACCCGCACCACCCGCCACGCCCCCGAGGAGCCGTCACCGTGAGCACGCCCGAAGAGAATCCGCGCCCCACACCCGTGGACGTACCGCTGATCAGCGTCGGCGCGCCCGCCCCTTCCGAGGCCTCGGGAGGCGGCTGCGGCGACGGCTGCGGCTGTGGCGGTGACGACGGATTCGACGCCGAAGCCCTGGAGTGCGGCCTGGACCCCGCGCTCGCCCTGCTGCTGGCCGAGGCGGGGCTCGACCCCGTCCAGGTCGAGGACGTCGCCCATGTGGCGATCGAGGAGGATCTCGACGGCGGGGTGGACGTCACGACGGTGGCGACCGTCCCCGAGGACGCCGTCATCACCGGTGACTTCACCGCCCGGGAGGCGGGCGTCGTGGCGGGGCTGCGGGTCGCCGAGGCGGTCCTGTCGATCGTCTGCACCGAGGAGTTCGAGGTCGAGCGGCACGTCGAGGACGGCGAGCGGATCGCCCCCGGGCAGAAGCTGCTGACCGTCACCACCCGCACCCGCGACCTGCTGACCGGCGAGCGCAGCGCGCTGAACCTGCTCTGCCGCCTCTCCGGCATCGCGACCGCCACCCGCGCCTGGGCGGACGTGCTGGAGGGCTCCGGGGCCCAGGTCCGCGACACCCGCAAGACGACGGCGGGCCTGCGCGCGCTGGAGAAGTACGCGGTGCGCTGCGGCGGCGGCGTCAACCACCGGATGTCGCTCTCCGACGCGGCCCTGGTCAAGGACAACCACGTCGTCGCGGCGGGCGGGGTCGCGGAGGCGTTCAAGCGGGTCCGCGCCGAGTTCCCCGACCTGCCCATCGAGGTCGAGGTCGACACGCTGGAGCAGGTCCGCGAGGTGCTGGACGCGGGTGTCGACCTGATCCTGCTGGACAACTTCACCCCGGCCGAGACCGCCGAGGCGGTCGCCCTGGTCGCGGGCCGCGCGATCCTGGAGTCCTCCGGCCGCCTCACGCTCGACTCGGCCCGCGCCTACGCGGACGCGGGTGTCGACTACCTGGCGGTCGGGGCGCTCACCCACTCCTCGCCGATCCTCGACATCGGCCTGGACTTCCGCGACGCCGACGCGGCCGAGGACACCATCACCGACGGGGCCGACGCCTGATGCTCCTGACCATCGACGTCGGCAACACGCATACGGTCCTCGGCCTCTTCGACGGCGAGGAGATCGTCGAGCACTGGCGGATCTCCACCGACGCCCGCCGTACCGCCGACGAGCTGGCGGTCCTCCTCCAGGGCCTGATGGGCATGCACCCGCTGCTGGGCATGGAGCTGGGCGACGGCATCGAGGGCATCGCGATCTGCGCGACCGTCCCCTCGGTCCTGCACGAGCTGCGCGAGGTCACCCGCCGCTACTACGGCGACGTGCCCGCCGTCCTCGTTGAGCCCGGCGTCAAGACGGGCGTGCCGGTCCTGATGGACAACCCCAAGGAGGTCGGCGCGGACCGCATCATCAACGCGGTCGCCGCCGTCGAGCTGTACGGGGGTCCGGCGATCGTCGTCGACTTCGGCACCGCCACCACCTTCGACGCGGTCTCCCCGCGCGGTGAGTACGCGGGCGGGGTCATCGCCCCCGGCATCGAGATCTCGGTCGAGGCGCTCGGCGTCAAGGGCGCCCAGCTCCGCAAGATCGAGCTGGCCCGGCCGCGCAGCGTGATCGGCAAGAACACCGTCGAGGCCATGCAGTCCGGGATCGTCTACGGCTTCGCGGGCCAGGTCGACGGGGTGGTGGAGCGGATGAAGAAGGAGCTGGCCGCCGACCCGGACGACGTCACGGTCATCGCGACGGGCGGCCTTGCTCCGATGGTGTTGGGGGAGTCCGCCGCGATCGACGAGCACGAGCCGTGGCTGACACTCATCGGACTGCGCCTGGTCTACGAGCGGAACATGCCCCGGTCGTAGGGGATGCCCCGGCGGCGCCCGGCGTACCTGCGACAACGTGCGGTGGTGGCGGCCGGGCCCCGGGCGGGCTCGCCGCGCCACCGGCGACCAGTTAAACGGATTTTGTCCATTTAGCACGTATTGTCGCGTTATGCCCACGCCCTACGGTTCACGAGGCGGCATGGCGTTCAGCGCGGACGAGCTGCGGGTGCTCCGACGTGCCCTCGCCATCGCCCTCCACCCCATGCCCCTGTCCGACGAGGATGTCCAGGACTGCCTGCGGCTCGCGGGCTCCGTGGACGAGGCGGTCGGCGAGGCCGGTCGGCTGCGAGCGTTCCTCCTCGCCGACCTCGCCCGCTACCGCAACGCCCTCCCCGGCTCCGTCGCCGGCTATCTGGAGCTGCTCCAGGACGCCCTGGCGGCCGGCTACGACCCCCGCCCGGACGATCTGGCCGCCCTGCGGGCCCTGCGCGGCAGGCCGCTCGCCGCGACCCTCCTGGAGCGCTGCCAGGTCCTCGCGGAGCGCTCGGTACGGGCCCGGCTCGCCGGCCGCTCCGCCGGGCTCGCGGCCCCCGGCCCGCGGAGCCGACTGCTGGCCCTGCCCGGCGGCCGCGCCGCCGACCGGGAACCGGACCGGCCCAAGGCCCCCGCCGCCCCGAGCCGCCCCCAGGCGCCCGGAGACCGCCCGATGCCCAAGCCCTCCGAGGTCTTCCCTCCTCGCCGCCGCCCCGAGCCCCCGCCGTCCGAGGAGCGGGCGGCCGGCTGACCCCGCCCGTACCGCCGCCCGGCCCGACGCGGCGGCCTCCACCCGGGAGGTCGCCGCGTCGGGCCGCACGGGGCTCGCTACTCTGGACGGCATGGACTATGTATCCGCGCTCGTGCCCCCCGTGGTGATGGCCGCCTTCTTCATCGGCCTGATCGTGACGATCGTCAAGAGTCAGGGCGGTCCGAACAAGGCCAAGGAAGACGCCATCGTGGACGCGGCTCTCGCCCACGCGGATTCCGTAAAGCAGACCGCTCGTCCGGAGAATGCCTGACCGCGGGAGCGGCCTGCCCGCCCCGCACCTCCGCGACGTACACCCCGGAGCGCACGACTCGATGAGAGCCGTGCGCTCTTTTGCTGTGTAAATACCAGGCCATTCAGGACATCGGGCACTAAAGTGATCCCGTGCCCCGCCAATTGGGAGACCTGGAAGACGCCGTGATGACCCGCGTCTGGCAATGGAACCGACCGGTCACGGTGCGGGAAGTCCTTGAGGACCTCCAGCAGGAACGGTCCATCGCCTACACGACGGTGATGACGGTAATGGACAATCTCCATCAGAAGGGCTGGGTGCGCAGGGAAGTCGACGGCCGGGCCTATCGATATACGGCTGTCTCGACCAGGGCCGCCTACTCGGCCGCACTGATGAACGAAGCCTGGTCACAGAGCGACAACCCCGCCGCCGCACTTGTCGCGTTCTTCGGCATGATGTCCGCCGAGCAGCGCGAAGCACTCCAGGATGCCGTTCGCATGGTTTCCCCCGACCCTGCCGAAAGTGCCCCTGGCACTACCTCCGTCAACCCCGCGGAAGCGACCGCGGAGACCACCGGAGATGCCGCCCCGGCCGATGCCGCGGAGCCGGAGAGCGGGCGATAGCGTCGGGGCATGTCCTCAGAACAGCCGCAAAGCGATCCGGATACCGAACTCCATACCGACCCGTCGGTAAATAAGCCCGCCATCACCGTCCGGCGGGCCAGGACGAGTGACGTCCCGTCCGTGCGCCGACTCCTCGACGGGTACGTGTCCGGGGGCATCCTGCTCGACAAAGCGACGGTCACCCTTTACGAGGACATCCAGGAGTTCTGGGTGGCGGAACGCGACGAGGACGCGACGGTCATCGGCTGCGGTGCACTTCACGTCATGTGGGAAGACCTGGCGGAAGTGCGGACCCTTGCCGTCGACCCCCGCATCAAGGGGGCCGGAGTGGGGCATCACGTTCTGGTCAAGCTCTTGCAGACCGCGCGCTGGCTCGGTGTCCGCAGGGTTTTCTGCCTCACCTTCGAAGTGGACTTCTTCGCCAAGCACGGCTTCGTGGAGATCGGAGAGACGCCGGTCGACACCGATGTCTACAGTGAGCTGCTGCGTTCCTACGACGAGGGTGTCGCGGAGTTCCTCGGTCTCGAACGGGTGAAGCCGAACACCTTGGGCAACAGCCGGATGCTTCTGCACCTGTGACTGGAGAAGGGCCTGCAACCCTATGTCCGAATCGCGCACGTTTCCCGTCTTCTCGGGCTCCTGAACCTCTCCCGGGGGTTTGTGTTTTCCGGGGAAAAGCGGTTTCCTTTCCGCGTACTCCATTTTCGATGAAAGGAAATCCCCGTGGCACAGAAGGTTCAGGTCCTTCTTGTCGATGACCTCGACGGCGTCGAGGCGGACGAGACGGTCACGTTCGCCCTTGACGGCAAGACGTACGAGATCGACCTCACCACGGCCAACGCGGACAAGCTTCGCGGCCTTCTTGAGCCCTACACCAAGGGCGGGCGTCGCACCGGTGGCCGCGCCGCCACGGGCCGCGGCAAGGGCCGCGCCGTGTCCGGTGGCAACAAGGACACCGCGGAAATCCGCCGGTGGGCGCGGGAGAACGGCCACAATGTGAATGACCGCGGCCGTGTCCCCGCCGAGATCCGTGAGGCTTACGAGAAGGCCAACGGCTGATCCGCCGCACCTCTTGTCAGTGGCCCGACGCGGGCGCGCACCAACCGGACCCGATGGCACTCCGTCGCCGCGGCGTCCACCAGGCGTACGAGATCGGGGGCATCCCCACCGCTGCTCCCGAAGCCCGCGAGGGCCGGCAGCGCCGACTCGGGCACGCGCCTCGGCTCTGGGGGCCGCAGCCATACGGCGGCCCCCGTCGAGTCCCCAGGTCCGCCCGGGAGGGGCGGGGCCGTGATGCGGCCCCCCGCACCCACGGCGGTCAGATCCACGGCGACCGGACCCCATTCCAGCCAGTCGAGCAGCCCCGGCAGCTCATCGGCACCGCCCGCGGCGACCAGCAGCCCCATCCGTGCCCCGGACAGCAGCACCGGACCGGTACGCACCCCGCGCCGCAGCACGGCGTGACCGGCCTCGGCCGGGAGCTCCAGCACATCGAAGCGCAGACCGGTGAGCAGCCGCAGCGGAGCGCATCCCGCGGTGGCCCACCCCAGCTCCTGTTCGTACCTGCGCGCGAGGACGGCGTCGGCCGACCCCGGAGCGGCTTCGGGTGGCGAATCGGGTGACGACCGGGGCTGCGGGACGGTGGGGGCCATGGTCGATGAACCGTCGAACACCCCCCGAAGTTACGCAGGGTCCGCAAGTGATCACTTCACGTTCCGGTTGCGGGGGCGCGCGAGGGCATTCAGCAGCGCAAGGTTGTTCGCCCGTAGCGGAGGGAACCGGGGCGCGCCGCATGGACTGTCAGTGATTGCGGGTAAGACTTTCCTAGTGGGAAGGGGCGACACGCTGGCCGAGGCGTCTCACGTTCGCCATCGGCGTACTTGCGATAGGGGTATCTGCCTGGCCTGCGGGAACATCGTCTCGCACCATCGGGTTGGAGCAGTTGTCAGCTGTTCGGCAGTAAGAATCCCCGCCGGTGCGGGGGTGATCCGGACGGATGTCGGCAGTTGGAATGAGCTGTCCCGTCCTGCGGGACTAGCATGCGGAAGGACTGGGAGGGGACCGACCCCTCACTGACCGACCGCTCTGAGGAGCGATTAACGATGTTCGAGAGGTTCACCGACCGCGCGCGGCGGGTTGTCGTCCTGGCTCAGGAAGAAGCCCGGATGCTCAACCACAACTACATCGGCACCGAGCACATCCTCCTGGGCCTGATCCACGAGGGTGAGGGTGTCGCCGCTAAGGCCCTGGAGAGCCTCGGGATTTCGCTCGAGGCGGTCCGCCAGCAGGTGGAGGAGATCATCGGGCAGGGGCAGCAGGCTCCTTCCGGGCACATCCCCTTCACCCCGCGAGCCAAGAAGGTCCTGGAGCTGTCGCTCCGCGAGGCTCTTCAGCTGGGCCACAACTACATCGGCACCGAGCACATCCTGCTCGGCCTGATCCGCGAGGGCGAGGGCGTCGCCGCCCAGGTCCTCGTGAAGCTGGGCGCCGACCTGAACCGGGTCCGGCAGCAGGTCATCCAGCTGCTTTCCGGGTATTCGGGCGGCAAGGAGGCGGCCACCGCGGGCGGACCCGCAGAGGGCACGCCCTCCACGTCCCTGGTGCTCGACCAGTTCGGCCGGAATCTCACCCAGGCCGCTCGTGAGTCCAAGCTCGACCCGGTCATCGGGCGCGAGAAGGAGATCGAGCGGGTCATGCAGGTGCTGTCCCGCCGGACCAAGAACAACCCGGTGCTCATCGGCGAGCCCGGCGTCGGCAAGACGGCGGTCGTCGAGGGCCTGGCCCAGGCGATCGTCAAGGGCGAGGTGCCCGAGACCCTCAAGGACAAGCACCTCTACACCCTGGACCTCGGCGCCCTGGTCGCCGGTTCGCGGTACCGGGGTGACTTCGAGGAGCGCCTGAAGAAGGTCCTCAAGGAGATCCGCACCCGCGGCGACATCATCCTGTTCATCGACGAGCTCCACACGCTGGTCGGTGCGGGCGCCGCCGAGGGCGCGATCGACGCGGCGAGCATCCTCAAGCCCATGCTGGCCCGCGGTGAGCTCCAGACCATCGGTGCCACCACGCTCGACGAGTACCGCAAGCACCTGGAGAAGGACGCGGCGCTGGAGCGCCGCTTCCAGCCCATCCAGGTCGCGGAGCCGTCGCTGCCGCACACCATCGAGATCCTCAAGGGTCTGCGCGACCGCTACGAGGCCCACCACCGCGTCTCCATCACGGACGAGGCCCTGGTGCAGGCGGCGACGCTCGCCGACCGGTACATCTCGGACCGCTTCCTCCCCGACAAGGCGATCGACCTGATCGACGAGGCCGGATCGAGGATGCGCATCCGCCGGATGACCGCGCCGCCGGACCTCCGCGAGTTCGACGAGAAGATCGCCGGTGTCCGCCGGGACAAGGAGTCGGCCATCGACTCCCAGGACTTCGAGAAGGCGGCTTCCCTCCGCGACAAGGAGAAGCAGCTGCTGGCGGCGAAGGCCAAGCGGGAGAAGGAGTGGAAGGCCGGCGACATGGACGTCGTCGCCGAGGTCGACGGCGAGCTCATCGCCGAGGTCCTGGCCACGGCCACCGGTATCCCGGTCTTCAAGCTGACGGAGGAGGAGTCCTCCCGTCTGCTGCGCATGGAGGACGAGCTCCACAAGCGCGTCATCGGGCAGAAGGACGCCATCAAGGCCCTTTCGCAGGCGATCCGCCGTACGCGAGCCGGCCTGAAGGACCCCAAGCGCCCCGGTGGCTCGTTCATCTTCGCCGGTCCGTCCGGTGTCGGTAAGACCGAGCTCTCCAAGACGCTCGCCGAATTCCTCTTCGGCGACGAGGACGCGCTGATCTCCCTCGACATGTCGGAGTTCAGCGAGAAGCACACGGTTTCGCGCCTCTTCGGCTCGCCCCCCGGTTACGTGGGCTACGAAGAGGGCGGCCAGCTCACCGAGAAGGTGCGCCGCAAGCCGTTCTCCGTCGTCCTCTTCGACGAGGTCGAGAAGGCCCACCCCGATATCTTCAATTCCCTGCTCCAGATTCTGGAGGACGGTCGCCTGACCGACTCCCAGGGCCGGGTCGTGGACTTCAAGAACACGGTCATCATTATGACGACCAACCTCGGGACCCGGGACATCTCGAAGGGCTTCAACCTGGGCTTCGCCGCCCAGGGCGACGTCAAGACGAACTACGAGCGCATGAAGGTCAAGGTCAACGAAGAGCTCAAGCAGCACTTCCGGCCGGAATTCCTCAACCGTGTCGACGACACGGTGGTCTTCCACCAGCTGACCGAGGAAGACATCATCCAGATCGTCGACCTCATGCTCGCCAAGGTCGACGAGCGCCTCAAGGACCGCGACATGGGCATCGAGCTGAGCTCGGACGCCAAGTCGCTCCTGGCGAAGAAGGGCTACGACCCCGTGATGGGCGCCCGGCCGCTGCGCCGGACGATCCAGCGCGAGATCGAGGACATCCTCTCCGAGAAGATCCTCTTCGGTGAGCTGCGCCCCGGTCACATCGTGGTCGTCGGCGTCGAGGGCGAGGGTGATGAGAAGAAGTTCTCCTTCCGCGGCGAGGAGAAGTCGGCTCTGCCCGACGTCCCCCCGATCGAGCAGGCGGCAGGCGGCACCGGCCCGAACCTGACGAAGGACGCGTGACGCAACCGCCCAGGGCGTGAGTCCGGGCTGAGGGGCTGCCCCGCAATCGGTATCCGTACCGGTTCGGGGCAGCCCCTTTTCGTACGCGTCAGCCGCGAGGGGCGTAGAGCCGGTTGCCCAGTTCCTCCGCCCCGATCAGGCGTCGCTCGGTCAGCCCGGTGACCCCTACCCGCAGGCCCGGCCAGGAGTGCAGTGCCGTGAGGTCCAGTACGCGCCGGGCGGAGGCGTCCAGGGTGAGACGGGTGACCCCGGGGAAGAGCGGCCGCAGCATTCCGAGGTCCCCGCCGTGGTCAGGGGCCTGCACGGACAGTTCCTCGACGGTGGGCACGCACACCGAGTGGGCGGGCCGGTGCGCCCAGGGGAAGGCGGTGAGGCCGAGAACGGTGATCCGGGAGTGCTCCCGCAGTGCGGTGAGGGCGTCGTCGAACGCGTCGAGCTCCGAGACCTTCAGGTGGGTGAGGGACTTCCAGCCATCGAGTCCGTCCAGGGCGAGCGGACGCCGACTCGTCACGGTCAGGTCGGTGACACCCGGGTGGGCCGCGATCTCGCTCAGCCGGCCGGCCCCGAGGTTCTTCAGTCTGAGCTCCCGCAGACCGGGCACCTCCGCCAGGGGCGCCAGGTCACCCGGTCGTGTCCCTTCCGCGTCCAGGAACAGGGTCACGACCTTGTGGAGTCCGGCGAGCGGAGTGAAGTCCCGGATCGCCTGGCACCGTCCGACGTCCAGCACTGACAGGGAGTCCGCGACGGTGTTCAGGGACGAGAGCCCGGGGAGCCGGGCGTTCGTCCCCAGGAAGAGTGCCTGGAGCCCGGTGCCCTCCAGCGCCGCACCGATCTCCGCGTCGGACAGGTCCAAGCCCAGCAACAGGGCGAACACAGACGGAAGGCGACGCAGCGCCCTCAGCTGTTTCCGGTCGTTCACGGCGAGGAGCGCGCCCAGGAGGGTGCAGTGGGCCAGGACCTCGGCGGCGTACTCCTCGGGCGGGAAGCGTTCCCACTTGTCCGCGAACTTGATGCCCAGCCAGGGGTGGGCCAGCGCCCACTCACGGGCGTGGGGAACCGCGGCGGCTCCCCCGATGTTCAGGATCAGGGAGACCACGAACGGGGCGCGCCTCTCCGAGTCGGACATCGTGTGCGGGGCGGGCAGGAACGCCAGGGCCGCCGGGCCCAGCCGGGCCAGGGAGCTCACCTGGCTGTCGCTGGTCGGCGGGAACAGCGCCGCCGTGCTCTCCCGGACCGCCGCCCGGACGGGGCCGTCCAGCCAGGCCGCGTGCTGCGCGCACAGGGCGGCCAGGACATGGACGGCGGTGCGCTCCGCCGTGCCGGCCTCGTGCCGCAGGCCCGTGTTCAGCAACCCGCGTACGAGCACGGTGAGTTCGCGTCGCCCGCAGTGCCCAGCCGCCAGCAGGATCACGTCCTGCCAGGTCTCCTCGTCCGCATGGCGCAGCAGTTCGTTGAGGTGGTCGTCCTCGACGAACTCCTTCGCGGCCAGGTAGTCCTGGAAGGTGCGGTGGATGAACTGGTAGGTGTCGTCGCCGCGTTCCTGGAGCAGGCCGCTGCGGTTCAGCAGGTGCGTCAGGATCCTCTCGGGCGGGCCCTGCGCACCCACCCGCTCCATCCCCGCCAGCGCACGCCGGAGTTGGCGCAGCGCCTGGTCGCGGGTGAACTCCGACTGCCCCTCGCGCACCAGCCACACCGCGATGCGTTGGAGGAGCTGGGTGTGCTCCTCGACGTCCAGTTCGACGCCCTCGGGGTCGCCGATCCGGCGGCGGCGGTCGCGGTGGCCGAGGAGCATTTCCAGGGCCGAGCGGTACAGGCTCCACCGGGTCTCGGGGAGCAAGCCGTCGCGGCGGCGGTGCAGGGCGCAGATCACCGCGCAGAGCAGTGGCGTACGGGCCAGGTCACGGAGCGCGGGGTTCTGGGCGAACTGGCGGGCAAGGTCGCGTTCCAGCCCGTCGAGCCGCTCGGCGTCGTCCTCCTCGGACAGCCGGGCCGCCCGGTGCCAGGAGGTCACGAACGCCTGGATGTCCTCGTTCCGCATCGGCAGCAGCCGGAGCTCCGCGAAGCCCTCGGAGCGCAGCCAGTCCGGCTCGACGGCGAGCGGCCGTACGGTCGCGACGCACCGGGTGTCCGGGTAGCGGGCCAGCAGGTGTGTGAGCCAGGTGTGCGCCTGTTCGCGGTCCTCCGGAGGCACCTCGTCCAACCCGTCCACCAGCAGTAATGCCCGGCCCGACGCAAGGACCCGGCCCGCCCAGCCCTCCGGGGCCGTGTCGACCACCAGCCCCGCCGCACCCGACAGCTCCGCCGGGCCCGGGAACGTCACCCCACGGGCCCGCAGGGTCCGCAGTGGCACCACGAAGGGAACCAGGCCGTTCAGCGGAGCCAGGTCGTCGTCCAGGGTGCGGGCCGAGGCGTGGGCGGCCAGCCACCACAGCAGGGTCGTCTTGCCCGCGCCCGCCTCGCCGCGCAGCAGGGCCCGGGGGCGGCTGGTGAGGAGGGCGTCGATGCGCTGGGGGAGGGGCGGGCCCGGAGCGGCCCGGTCCTCGGTCTGCGCCTGTGCCTCCAGGCTGAGGTAGGCGGTGTCCAGGTCCCATTCGGAGTCGTGCCTGCTCAGCTCGTCGAGGCCGAAGATCTTCGTACGCCGGTACGCGACGCCGAGCGCCTGCGCGTACTCCGCCTCGTACCGCAGGTCCCTCGGAAAGCTGCCGTGGACGCGTTCCTGGCGCAGGGCGATCTCGTTGCGCCGGAAGACCAGGCGGAAGGGGGCCGCCGTGAGGACCGGGCCGAGCGGGACGCACTCGACCCGGCGGCCCTCGCGCTGCCGGGGGACCTGCCGGGCGACGCCGAGGAGTACGTCCCCCATGAAGACCGGGCCGCCGGAGAGCCCGGACAGGGCCGCGGGCTCGTCGTCGGGGAGCGCGGCGGGCGGGCCGTCCAGATCGCAGACCAGCAGATCGCGGACCCGGCCCGCCATCGGCAGGACCGTCGCCGTGTACTGGTCCGCCTCCAGCCGCCGGTCGGGGCCGTAGCGCTGGACGCGCGGGAAGCCGGTGATCTCGCAGTCGGGGATCGCCTGGCGGGTGTCGACGACGCCGAGCCGCACCGGGGGGACCCGCCGCACCGGCTCGACGGCCTCCAGCAGGGCCACGTCCAGCTGGTAGTCGATCCAGGCGACGGTGGCCCGTATCCGGTCCGGGAG
This sequence comes from Streptomyces durocortorensis, assembly GCF_031760065.1. Lineage (NCBI taxonomy): Bacteria > Bacillati > Actinomycetota > Actinomycetes > Kitasatosporales > Streptomycetaceae > Streptomyces > Streptomyces sp. C11-1. The sequence goes on along the minus strand of NZ_CP134500.1, from coordinate 3,021,778 downwards.
CGCGGGGTGGGCGACGAGGACGGACCCGGACTTGACCACATGGGCGCAGGTCAGGACCAGCCGGTCGGTGAGCAGGACGCCGCTGCCCTGGCGGATCGCGGAGACGGCCACCGTGCGGTCGGCGGGGTGGGTGACGGTCGTGCTCATGTGCGGGAGGGCCCGTTTGCCCCGTCACCGAACCCAGCCGTGCCGTGGCCGTGCGCCGGGTCCGCACCGAACCCCGCCGTCGAGCCGTCGTCCTCCGCCCCGATCTCCCACGCCTCGCCCGTCGCGGCGTTGCGCGGGGTCAGGGTGAAGGCGACCTTGTGCGTGCGGCCCGTGGCGCGGGCGGCGTCCGCCCCCGCCTCGACCACCCAGGCCTTCACCTTGCCGCCCGCCCTGGCCTCCCGGCGCAGTTCGAGGGTGAACTCCATCTGGATGTCGCCGACCGCGAAGGAGACGGGGTGGTCCGTGGCCCGGGTCGCCGCGTCGATGAGCTGGTTACGGATGGACGCGACGGCATCGGCGAGCTCGATGCCGTCCAGGGCGTGGGTGCTCTCGGCTGTCATGGGGTCCCCCGGGGGTGCGGCGTCGCTTTCCCGTCAGCGTAGTGATGTAGCGGGCCGAAGGTCCCGAATCGGAAGGACCAAGGTCCCACCGGCGGTGACAAGGCGCACAGCCCGAAACAGGCCTACTACCCATGCTAGGAGAAAGCGCCATGATCGGCCCCGGGGCCTTCGGCCCGGCACCGGCAGGCACTTTCGATGTTTTGGGCGATACGGGCTATTCGAGGCTTAATGTCCGGAAAGTCCCCATGAAGCAGGTGTCAGACCTCGTCCGCGCGAAGGATTCCGTAGCTCGCGCCGACTCCTCGTAAGGGGACAAGCAAGGTGAATTCCCCCAGTCCCCTCTACGGCTTTTCTTCGTAGATGGGGGGTTTGAGCATGGGTGGGGGTGCGGGTTACCAAGGTTGAGCAAGCCCGGACAGCACGCCGGGTCCACTCACCTTCGGAGGACTTCACCGTATGAAGCGCGCATCGAACCAGCACACCATCCGCCCGTCCGCCTTCCGTGTCCGTGGCGCCGTCCTGGCCGCCGGCCTGGGAGCGTCCGTGGTGCTGGGTGCTGGCACGGCGTTCGCGTCCGGCACCACCGGTGCCGCCGGCACCGCCCCCCTCGCGGTGGGGGCCACCGCCGACTCGGTCGCCAAGCAGGCGGCCGCGCAGGGCAAGGCGGCCGCGAAGAAGGCCTCCGACGCGAAGAAGAAGGCCGAGGACAAGAAGAAGGCGGCCAAGAAGAACGCCGCCTCCTGGAAGGCCCCGGTCAAGAAGTACACGCTGAGCGCCAGCTACGGCACCGGTGGCGCCCGCTGGGCCGCCAAGCACTCCGGCCAGGACTTCGCCGTCCCGGTCGGCACCCCGGTCGTGGCCGCCCACACCGGCACCATCGTGAAGGCCGGACCGAACGGCGGCGGCGACGGCCCCGCGTACGGCAACGCCGTCGTGATCAAGCACGCCAACGGCAAGTACTCGCAGTACGCGCACCTGTCGAAGATCAACGTGAAGATCGGCCAGCAGGTCAAGACGGGCCAGAAGATCGCCCTGTCCGGCAACACCGGAAACTCCAGCGGCCCGCACCTTCACTTCGAGATCCGCACCACCCCGAACTACGGCTCGGCGCTGAACCCGGCCGCGTTCCTCCGCTCGGTGCACGTCTCCATCTGATCCGGCCGGCTCAGGGGGCGCCCGGCAGATCATGACCCCGGGCACGCCCTACCGTGCGACGCCGCCGGCACCCGGCACCGCCGGGCACCCGTCGGCCGCGCGGCACAACCGAACAGCGTCAGTGGACCCGTTACACCCCGGTACCCGGGGCGTGCGCCCGGGTCACCCGACCGACGGCGACGTCGAGGACAGCCTCACGGCTCACTCCTCGGGGTCGCCGTCGGCGTTTCCCCCCCCCGGGTGCCGTGCGGCGTGCGGCTCAGTCCGACGCCTGCCGCTGGTCCGCCATCCGCAGCACCGGGAAACTCCCCGTGTTCGTCGGAGCGTGCTCCGGCAGCCACAGCACCGCGATCGCCCCGCCCGTGCCCTCCACCGCACCCGAGGGCGCGGCGTTCCGGAAGGTCAGCCGGGCCCCCAGCACCCGGGCCTGGCCCGACGCGATCGTCAGACCCAGACCGTGCCCGTGCCCGGCCCGGTCCATGGAGCCGGTACGGAAGCGGCTCGGCCCGTCCCGCAGCAGCTCCTCCGGGAACCCGGGACCGTGGTCGCGGACCCGGACCACCCGGCCCTCGACGGTGACCTCCACCGGGGTGGAGCCGTGCTTGGCCGCGTTGCCGAGCAGATTGCCGAGGATGCGCTCCAGACGGCGCGGATCGGTGGAGACCCACGACTCGTGCACCACCCGTACGGTCACCTCGGGATCCAGCACCCCGATCCGGCGGCTGACGAACTCCCCGAGCGGCAGCTCCTGGAGCTCCGCCCGCTCCGAAGCGCTGTCCAGGCGGGCCACCTCCAGCACGTCCTCGACCAGTGTCCGCATCGCCTGGGCCCGGTCCCGTACCAGCTCGGTGGGGCGGCCCGGCGGCAGCAGCTCGGCCGCCGTGAGCAGGCCGGTCACCGGGGTGCGCAGCTCGTGGGCGATGTCCGCGGTGACCCGGCGCTCCGCCTCGATCCGCTCGTTCAGCGCGTCGGTCAGCGCGTCGACCGCCCGCGCCAGCTCGTCCGTCTCGTCGCGGACGACCCCGCCGACCGAGTCCCGGACCCGGACGTCCGTCTGCCCCTGGGCGACCAGGCCCGCCGCGGCCGCGGCCTTGCGCAGCCTGCGCGAGAGCTGGCCGCCGATCAGGACGCCGAGGGCGCAGCCGCCGAAGACCACCGAGACCGAGCCGATGATCAGGGCCCGGTCCAGATCGTCCATGATCGTGGCGGAGCGGTCCGCGAACCGGGTGTGCAGCGAGAGCACGTCCCCGTTGGCCAGCGGCACCGCCGCCCATACGTCGGGAACCCCGTCGGGGCCCTCCGCCACATGGGTGGCCCGGCGGTTCTTGCGGACCTCCTCGCGCAGGCTAGGCGGGATCGTCGGGTCGTTGAGCTTGGCGCCGAACTTCGGCGCGCCCTTCTGCATGTTCGTCGCCTCGTAGAAGCGCTGAGCGCCCAGCAGCCGCTCCAGCTGCACCTCGCGGGCGTTCTCGATCATCGAGACCCGGGCCGCGTTGTGCACCACGAGGCTCAGCGCCACCGCGACGAGCGCGCCGACCCCCGCGATGGCGATGCTGATCTTCCAGCGAACACCCGTCCGCAGGGCCCGCCGCTTCATCCGCGCCTCACCGGGCGCCTCCCCAGTCGCTTCATCCGCGTATCAGCCGCGCAGCTTGTAGCCGAAGCCGCGGACCGTCTCGATCCGGTCCTGGCCGATCTTGGTGCGCAGCCGCTGGACGTGTACGTCCACGACCCGGGTGTCGCCGCCCCAGCCGTAGTCCCACACCCGCTCCAGGAGCTTGTCGCGGGACAGGACGGTGCCCGGCGCGGACGAGAACTCCAGCAGCAGCCGCATCTCGGTGGGCGTCAGCGCCACCTGCTCACCGGCGCGCCGCACCTCCATACCGTCGGTGTCGACCTCCAGGTCGCCGAAGACCAGCACCCCGCCGAGCACCTGGTCCTCGCCCTCCGCACCGCCGCCGGGCTGCTGCCCGCCGTCCGGCCCGGCCGCGTGGCCGAAGCGGCGCAGCACCGCGCGGATGCGGGCGACGAGCACCGCGCCGTCGAAGGGCTTGGTGACGTAGTCGTCCGCCCCGGCCTCCAGGCCCAGCACCACATCGATCGAGTCGGCGCGCGCGGAGAGCATGATCACGGGGACGGTCGACTCGTCCCGGATGCGCCGGCACAGGCTCACCCCGTCCAGGCCCGGCACCATCACGTCGAGCAGGGCGATGTCCGGCCGGTCGGCCCGGAAGGCCTCCAGGCCGGAGAGCCCGTCGGGCATCGCGGTGACGGTGAAGCCGACCCGCTCCAGGGCGAGCTGGGTGGCCTCACGGATGACGTCGTCGTCCTCGACGAAGAGGACGTGGGTCTCGGCCATGGACGCTGCTTCTCGCTTTCGGTTCCTGCGCGGTTGTGCCGGGCGGGGCCACCGCTTCAGTTGTCGCCCGGTTCCTCCGGGGTGACTGCTTCAGTTGCTGCTCGGCTCCACCACCGGGTCCTCCGGCTCCGACTGAACCGGCAGATCGCCGTCCGCGCCCTCGAAGCCCCGGCTGAAGTCGTTGTGCACCCGGTCGTGCTCGGTGAAGCGGTCGCTCGCCCAACGGTAGGTGACCACCTCCGAGCCGGACGGGGACGTCATCGGGTCGTCCGCCCCGTACACCTGGGTCGTCACCACCAGGTCGCCCCGGTCGATCGTGCCGTAGACGGCGGGGACCTCGACCGTGAACACGTTCTCGTACGAGCCGTTCTCGCCGGCCCGGTACACATAGGTCCCGATGCCCACCAGGTCGGCGCAGCTCATCACGTTGACCACGACGTCGGCGGCCGGGCCGCCGGTCAGCGATCCGTAGGAGGTGTCGACCGGGTAGGCCTTGCCCGCGCAGGGCTCAAGGCCCTTCTTGATCCGCTCGCCCACCTTGGGGTCGTTCTTGAGGAGCCGAACGCTGTCGACCCGCTTGGCGGCCGGGGCCGTGCCGGAGGGGCTGGGCTGCGGGGTGATCTGGGCGACGGGCTGACTGCCCGCGGGGCCCTCGTCCCGGGTGCCGGTGCCGCCGGTGGTGCAGCCGACGCTGAACAGCCCGAAGGCGACGAGTCCGGCCAAGGCCGTGCCACTCGCCGCCATACCGGGCCGGAGCCCGCGGCTCCGGCCGGATCTCCCCGGAGCGCCGTCGTCGTCCGCACCGTCGAGGCCGCCGCCCGAACCGCTGTCCGAGCCGCCTTCGGGGCTGCCGCCCCCGCTCCCGCTGCTGCCGCCGCTGCTGCCTGTCAGGCCGCGCACCGCTCCATCCCCCGCTCGTCGTGACGCCCGTGCCGCTGCGCCGGTGTGTGTGCCCGCCCGCCCGGAACCACCGTGACCGGCGACCGCTGGGCGACGACACGGGCGGAGGCGACCGGCGCCGCCGCGCGGTGGCTCCCGGTCTCCCGGGCGACCGCCTCGCGGCTGTGCAGCTCGCGGCTCTCCAGCTCCTGACGCAGTCGCGCCAGCGCCCGGTGCAGCGTGCTCTTGACCGTACCGGCGGACATGCCGAGCGCTGCGGCCGTCTCCTCCGTGCTCATCTGCTCCCAGTGTCGCAGCACGACGACGCTGCGCTGCTTCGGAGCCAGAATCCCGAGGATGTCCATCAGCAGGGCGCGGTCGGCGCGCTGCTCGCTGCCGTCCTCGACGCTCGCGTCGGGCAGCTGCTCGGTGGGCACCTCGTCGAGCTTGCGCGCCCGCCACCACTCCGTACGGGTGTTGATCATGACGCGGCGCAGATAGGCGTCGGCCAGGGACTTGTCGGCGATGCCGTCCCAGCGGCCGTACGTCCGCACCAGGGCGGTCTGCAGCAGGTCCTGCGCGTCCACGGGGTCGGGAACCAGGCGGCGCGCGCTGCGCAGCAGGGCCTCCTGCCGTGTGCGTACGTAGTCCTCGAACGCGAGCACCTCGCCCTGCGCCATGACAACCGCCTCCGTCCCCGTTCGATCCCCGTGTACTGCTGTCGGAGACGCTACGGAGGCGTTGTCACGGCGATGTGCGGAGCAGCCGTAGGACGGTGCACGGCTGTCCATCGGTTGTGTAACAGCCCCGGGCGGGGCCCCTCACGGCGCCCTGCCCGGGGCCCGGGTTCAGGTCAGCGGCAGCCGGTAACGCCCGTCGGCCAGCGGCTCGACCAGCCCGTCGGCCACCAGCCCGTCCAGCGCACGGGCCCGCTGCACCGGCTCGTCCCACACCGCGTCCAGGGCGGCCTGCGGGACCGGGTTGAGCGCGTCCCGCAACACCGCGAGCAGCCGCCCGCGCACCTGGCGGTCCGTACCGGCGTACGTCTGCCCCTTGCGCGCGGGCCCCTGGTGCGGGGGTTTCCCGGCCAGCCGCCACGCGCACCGCGAGGCGATCGGGCACCGGTCGCAGTCCTCGTTGCGCGCGGTGCACACCAGCGCACCCAGCTCCATTGTGGCCGCCGCCCAGCGCGCCGCCCGCTCGTCCTCCTCGGGCAGCAGGGCCCGGGCGAGCTTGCGTTCGGCGGCCGTGGTGGCGTTCGGCGGGTACTGGATGCCGGTCGCGGCGCGGGCGAACACCCGGCGGACGTTCGTGTCGAGCACCGCGTGCCGCTGCCCGTACGCGAACGAGGCCACCGCCGCCGCCGTGTACTCGCCGATCCCGGGCAGCGCCAGCAGCTGGGCGTGCTCGCTCGGTACGTCGCCGCCGTGCCGTTCCGTTATCGCCTGCGCGGCCCCGTGCAGCCGCAGCGCGCGGCGCGGGTAGCCGAGCCGGCCCCAGGCGCGTACCGCCTCGCCCGGTGCCTCGGCGGCCAGGTCGGCGGGGCGGGGCCAGCGGGCGACCCACTGTTCGTACACCGGGAGGACCCGGCTCACCGGGGTCTGTTGCAGCATGAACTCGCTGACCATCACGCCCCAGGCGCCCGCTTCGGGGCGGCGCCAGGGCAGATCGCGGGCGTGCTGCTCGAACCATCCGATGACGGGGGTGTGGAGGGAGGCGGCGGCGGGGGGCGTCTGAGGTGAAGTCGAAGTCATGGCAGTCATCGCACTCCCGATCCTGGCACGGAAGACGGGCGGTCGGTCACGGGCGCGGGGGTGTCGGCCGCACGCGCGGCTCAGCGAGTGACAACGGCCACCCGTTCTGTCCCCTGTGCCCTGGCCTGCGTGACCGCCGCCCGTGATGATGATCGGCAAAACTTGTGCCCCGAGCGGCGGGTGGGGCCCGAGCGGCCCCGGATCTCTCGTACAGTTTGGGCCGTGGGATCTATGCGTAATCCGGTCGGTCCGCTTCCCTCCAGCATCTACTGGCGACGGAGGGCGGTAGCGGCACTCCTGGTTGCGCTGCTCGCCGCGCTGGTCGCCTGGGCGGTCACCTCCGCCGGCGGCGGGGGGAGCACGGGCGACGGCAAGTCCGGCGGCTCCGACCCGGTCAAGTCGATCACCCCCGGACCATCGAGCACCGGCCCCGCGATCAGCCAACAGCCGGGCGGGCGCGACGAGTCGGGCGAGGACGGCGGCTCCGGGGGTTCCGGCGGCTCCGACGGCGGCGACGGCGACACCGGTGCGTCCTCCGGCGGCACGAGTGACGGAGCGTCGTCCGACGGATCGTCAACAGGCTCTGCGAGCACGGCCGGTGCGGGCGGACAGCAGGTCCCGGCGAACTCCCCTCTCCCCGACTGCAAGCCCGGCGCGGTGCAGTTGAGCCTGCGTACGAAGGTCAGTTACGGCCCCGACGACAAGCCGAAGTTCGAACTGATCGCCAAGAACACCTCGTCCGCCACCTGCAAGACCGACCTCGGACCGAAGAACGTGGTCCTCACCGTCACCGAGGCGGGCGGCGACGACAACGACAGGATCTGGTCCTCGAAGGACTGCCCCGCCGCACCCGGCCCGCTGTTCCTGAAGGTCCCGGCGGGCGAGACGGTGGTGCACACCGTGGACTGGAACCGCACCCGCTCCGCCCCCGACTGCGCGACCCCGCCGCCGGGCAAGGCGGGCCCGGGAACGTACCTCCTGGAGGCGAAGCCCGAGGGCGGCCCGGTCCAGCGCGCGTCGTTCGTCCTGTCGAAGGACTGACGTCTCAGCCCGTGTCCGAGCCACATCCAGCCCATGCGGCACCTTCCAGCCCGTCCGGCGCTTGGGGACGGAACCCTCCGCCTGGGCGGGTGGCGCTCATGCCGGGGCTGTGGGCCCGTGAATCCCAGCCCGTCGGCGCTTGAGGACGAAGCCCCCGCCCCGGTGGACGGCACGCGAAAGAGGGCGCCCGCCCGGACGCCCTCCCGACCCGCGCCGAACTCAGACGTACCGCTCCAGGATCGACGACTCCGCCAACCGCGACAGCCCTTCCCGCACGCTGCGCGCCCGCGCCTCGCCGACGCCGTCCACGGTCTGGAGGTCGTCCACGCTCGCCGCCAGCAGCTTCTGCAGGCCCCCGAAGTGCTCCACGAGCCGTTCGATGATCGCCCCCGGCAGCCGCGGCACCTTAGCCAGCAGCCGGAACCCCCGCGGGGACACCGCCGAGTCCAGCGTCTCGGGCGAGCCGCTGTAGCCCAGCGCCCGCGCCACCACCGGCAGCTCCAGCAGCTCGGTGTGGCTCAGCGCGTCCAGTTCCGTCAGCGCCTCGGCCACCGTGCGCGACCGTTTCGCCGTCGGTTCCGGGACGTAGTCGCGGACGACCAGCTCCCGCTCCGGCTCCACGCCCGCGATCAGCTCGTCCAGCTGGAGCGAGAGGAGCCGCCCGTCGGTGCCGAGCTCGACCACGTACTCCGCGATCTCCGTGGCGATCCGCCGCACCATCTCCAGCCGCTGCGCCACCGCCGTCACGTCCCGCACGGTAACCAGGTCCTCGATCTCCAGCGCGGACAGCGTGCCCGCGACCTCGTCGAGGCGGAGCTTGTACCGCTCCAGGGTGGCGAGCGCCTGGTTGGCCCGGGACAGGATCGCGGACGACTCCTCCAGGACCCGCCGCTCCCCGTCCACGTACAACGCGATGAGCCGCATCGACTGGGAGACCGAGACGACGGGGAAGCCGCACGCCTTGGAGACCCGGTCCGCCGTACGGTGACGGGTGCCCGTCTCCTCCGTGGGGATCGAGGCGTCCGGGACCAGCTGCACCCCGGCCCGCAGGATCTTGGTCATGTCCTTGTCGAGGATCAGCGCCCCGTCGAGCTTGCACAGCTCGCGCAGGCGCGTCGCCGTGAACTCCACGTCCAGCACGAAACCGCCGGTGCACATCGACTCGACGGTCTTGTCCATGCCCAGGACGATCAGCCCGCCGGTATTGCCGCGGAGAATGCGCTCCAGGCCGTCCCGCAGGGCCATACCGGGCGCGACCGCGCTCAACGAGGCGCGCATCAGCGCCTCGTTGCCGGTGCCTTGGCCGGACTTTCCGGGCGTCGTCGCCCGGTCGTTGGCTGCCACTGCACTCCTCCGGTCACAGGTTTGCGGTGCCCTTGCGTCCGCCATGCCGTGTCCACGGGCGGGCGAGACCAGGGCAAAGTCTACCGGCGCACCTTGTCCTCCTGTGGTGCCTCCTTGCGAGAGCGGGACGGGAGGACCCGCAGGGCGTCGCCCATGTCGGCGACTTCCGTGACCTTCATACCGGCCGGGACCCTCCCCGGGTCGGTCGGGACGAGGGCGTGGGTGAAGCCCAGCCGGTGGGCCCCGGCCAGTCTCCGCTGCACGCCGGTGACCCGTCTGACCTCGCCCGCGAGCCCCACCTCACCGATCGCGACCAGGTTCTTCGGCAGCGGGGTGTCGCTGGCGGCACTGGCCAGCGCGAGCGCGATGGCCAGGTCGGCCGCGGGCTCGGTGAGCTTCACACCGCCCACCGTGGCGCTGTAGATGTCCCGCTTGCCGAGCGCGCTGATCCGGCCGCGCTGCTCCAGCACGGCCAGCATCATCGAGACCCGGGAGGTCTCCAGACCGGAGGTGGTGCGCCGGGGCGAAGGGATCTGGGAGTCGACGGTCAGCGCCTGCACCTCGGCGACCAGCGGCCGCTTGCCCTCCAGCGTCACCGTCAGACAGGTGCCCGGCACCGCCACGTCGCGCCGGGTCAGGAAGAGGCCCGAGGGGTCGGCGAGACCGGTGATGCCCTCGTCGTGCAGCTCGAAGCAGCCGACCTCGTCGGTCGCCCCGTAGCGGTTCTTGACGCCGCGCACCAGGCGCAGCCGGGCGTGCCGGTCGCCCTCGAAGGACAGCACCACGTCGACCAGGTGCTCCAGCAGCCGGGGCCCGGCGATCGCGCCGTCCTTCGTCACATGGCCGACCAGCAGCGTGGCCATCCCGCGCTCCTTGGACGCCCGGATCAGCGCCCCGGCGACCTCCCGGACCTGCGCCATCCCGCCGGGCGCGCCGTCGATCTCGGGCGAGGCGACCGTCTGCACCGAGTCGAGGATCAGCAGCGAGGGCTTGACCGCGTCCAGATGCCCGAGCACCGCGGACAGATCGGTCTCCGCCGCGAGGTAGAGGTGGTCGTTGATCGCCCGGATGCGGTCGGCCCGCAGCCGGACCTGGCTCGCGGACTCCTCGGCGGTCACATACAGCGTGCGGTGGTCGTCGCTCGCCGCCTTGGACGCCACGTCCAGCAGCAGTGTCGACTTGCCGACCCCCGGCTCGCCCGCCAGCAGCACGACCGCGCCCGGCACGAGCCCGCCGCCGAGCACCCGGTCCAGCTCACCGACCCCGGTCGAACGGGCGGTGGCCGTCCTGCTGTCGACCTGGCCGATCGGCACGGCGGCGGCCGAGACCCGCCCGGCCGCGGTGGTGCGCACGGCGGGGGCGCCGCCGAACTCCTCGACCGTCCCCCACGCCTGGCACTCGGGGCAACGGCCGAGCCATTTGGCGGTGGTCCAGCCGCACTCGGTGCAGCGGTAGGACGGTCGGTCCTTCGCGGATTTCGTACGGGCAGCCATGGCGCCACCGTAGCGGTGGGGTACGACAGTCCCGCCCGCGCGGTCCGCGCATCCGGTCCGACACCCGGCCAGCTCGCACAGAGGGCGCACGGGAGCATCCCGGAGCATTCCTGAGCGCCCCCGGCGGGAACCGCTGATCCCTGTCCCCTTTCGAGGGATACGTTCACCCGTTGGGATTAAAAGTGCTCAAGGGGCGCTAAGGGCATGCGCTCCTCTGCCTACGGTCGCCGGGTGACGAGCAGCAGGCTGGAGACCCCCACGCACACCACCGGCGCACACCGGGCGCACCGCCGGGACCATCACGCCGCGGCAGAGCGATCCCCCGCACGTTACGAGCCGTATCTCGACGGGCTGTTCACCTATTGCCTCTCCGTGCTCTGCGACCACGACGCGGCCGCGGAGGCGCTCGGCGCGGTCCTCGCGGTCGCGGACCGGCAGGACGCCCGGTGTCCCACGGCCGAGGAGGAACGTAAATCCTGGCTGTACGCCCTGGCCCGATGGACCTGCCTGCGCACCCTCACCGAGCGCAAGCGCGGCCGTCAGGCCCACCGCCGCCCGTCGGGACCGGCCAAGCCACCCCGTACGGCCAAGGCCTCCGAGACCCCCACGCCCGCGGGCCCGCAGGAGAAGTACGCACCGGGCCCGCAGGGAAAGCACGCACCAGCACCCCCCTCCGCCCCCGCCCGCCCCGCCACCCCCGAGGACGCCACCACCCCCGCCCCCGCCGAGTCCCCGGCCGCCGAGGCCCGCCGCCGGGAGCTCGCCACGCTCGCCTGGCCCGAGGCCGCGGGCACCACCCCCGAGCAGCGCGAAGCCCTCGAACTGGCCGTACGCCACCGGCTCACCCCGCGCGCCGTCGCCGCCGTGCTCGGCATGGAGCCGGTCACCGCCCGCGAGCTGCTGGCCGCCGCGGCCTGCGAGGTGGAGCGCACCCGCGCCGCCCTCGCCGTCGTCGAGACCGGTGACTGCCCCACCGTCGCCCGGCTCACCGGCGACCACCAGGTGCTGCTCTCCGCCGCCCTGCGCCGCGAGCTCGTGCGGCACGTCGACGACTGCCCGCGCTGCCGCCGCGCCGCCGAGCGGGCCGACGCCGCGGGGCCCTGGCCCGGAGCGGCCCTGGCCCCGGCCGCCGCCCTCCCCCTCGTCGAGGCCCCCCGGCCCTCCGTGTCCGTGGCTATGGCCCAGGCCCAGCGCTCCCGCTCCGGCGGCCCGCGCTTCGACCGCACCGGGTTCCCCCTGGACCCCAAGGACCACGCCGCCCGCCGGGACCGGCTGCGCGCCCGGGTCGTGACGACCACCGTGGTCGCGACCGTGGTCGCCGCCCCCGTGATCGCCCTGTGGGCCGCGTACCGGGGAGCACCGCAGACGGGCGAGGGCCACGACGGCACATCCGTCACCGCCACCGAGGTCGACGGCGCGGGCGGCATGAGCGGCGACCCGTACGAGGCGGCGGGCAACGCCCGCCCCGGCGACCGGTTCGGCGCCCGCGTCCCGGACGTCACCGCCGAGGTCATCAGCGTCGGCGGCGCACAGCAGCGCGACGCCCGCCTGGAGGTCACCGCCCGGACCTCCGGCGCCGTCACGACGATCACGCTGACCGCCTCCGGCGGCGGGCCGGTCGCCTGGTCGGCGGCGACGGACGCGCCCTGGCTGCGCCTCACCCGTACGTCCGGCACGCTCGCCGCCGGGCAGTCCACCACGATCGCGGTCTCGGTGATCCACGCGGCGCAGCCGAGCGGCCCGTGGCGGGCCCGGATCTCGCTGACCCCGTCCGCCTCCGTCGTGCTCATCGACGGTTACGGCGCGGCCTCCCCGACGACGGGCGGCCCGCGCCCCACGCACCCCGGGACGGGCTCACCCCGCCCCACGGACCCGGGCCCCACGGACCCCGGCCCCAGCGATCCCGGTCCGAGCGACCCCGGCCCCACGGACCCGGGTCCCGGCCCCACCGACCCCGGCCCGGACCCGACCGACCCCACGGACCCGCCGGACCCGACCGGCCCGCCGGACCCCACGGACCCGCCCGACCCGACGCCGGACCCGACCGACCCGGGCCCCACGGACCCGGGCACCCCGGACCCGACGCCGGACCCGACGGACCCGGGGCCGTCAGACCCGGGCCCGACGGGCTGACGGCCCGCCGGCCGGCCTCAGCGCTTCTTCGGAGGCAGCGGCGGGTCCGCCGGGTGCGGGGCCATCGGCAGCAGCGAGGACAGCCGCTCCTCGCACAGCTCGACGAGCCGGTCGTACCCCTCCTTGCCCATCAGCTCGATCAGCTCGGGGCGGTAGGAGACGTACACCGGCTCCCCGGCCCCGTGCGCCGAGGTCGCCGACGTGCACCACCAGTGCAGGTCGTGGCCTCCCGGGCCCCAGCCCCGGCGGTCGTACTCCCCGATCGTCACCTGGAGCACCCGGGTGTCGTCGGGCCGGTCGATCCAGTCGTACGTCCGCCGCACCGGCAGCTGCCAGCACACGTCCGGCTTGGTCTCCAGCGGCTCCTTGCCCTCCCGCAGCGCCAGGATGTGCAGCGAGCAGCCCGCCCCGGCGGCGAATCCCGGCCGGTTCTGGAAGATGCAGGAGCCCTCCCAGCGGCGTGTCTGCCGTTCGCCGTCCTCGTCGACGCCGACCCAGCCCGTCTCCGTACCGACATCGTGGAACTGCCACAGCTCGGGGGTGAGCCGCGCCACGTGCCCAGCCACCCGCTTCTCGTCGTCCTCGTCGGAGAAGTGCGCGCCCAGCGTGCAGCAGCCGTCATCCGCGCGGCCCGCCTGGATGCCCTGGCAGCCGCTGCCGAAGATGCAGGTCCAGCGGGAGGTGAGCCAGGTCAGATCGCAGCGGAAGACCTGCTCGTCGTCGGCCGGGTCGGGGAACTCCACCCAGGCCCGCGCGAAGTCGACGCCCTTCTCGTCGGACGGGTCGGGACCGCTCGCCTCCGACTGTGATGTCTCCCTGTTCGTCTTCTGCTTCTTCGTGGCTTTGTCCTGCTTAGCCTTTTTCGTCTTTGGCACGCGCCCAGAGTAAGTCCGATGGAGCAGTAGCGTTCCCGTATGAGACTCGGAGTCCTCGACGTGGGATCGAACACGGTTCATCTGCTGGTGGTCGACGCCCACCCCGGTGCCCGCCCGCTGCCCGCGCACTCGCACAAGGCCGAGCTCCGGCTCGCCGAACTGCTCGACGAGACCGGTGCGATCGGCCCGCTCGGCGTCGACCGGCTCGTGGCGACGATCGCCGGGGCGGTCCAGGCCGCCGAGGACAAGGGCTGCGAGGACGTGCTCGCCTTCGCCACCTCCGCGGTCCGCGAGGCGACCAACGCGGACCTGGTGCTGGAGCGCGTACAGGTCGAGACCGGCGTCGACCTCGCCGTCCTCAGCGGCGCGGAGGAGGCCCGGCTGACCTTCCTGGCCGCTCGCCGCTGGTTCGGCTGGTCGGCGGGGAAGCTGCTGGTCCTGGACATCGGCGGCGGTTCGCTGGAGATCGCCTTCGGCATCGACGAGGAGCCGGACATCGCGGTGTCGCTGCCGCTCGGCGCGGGCCGCCTCACCGGCGCCTGGCTGCCGGACGACCCGGCCGACCCCGAACAGGTCAGGTCGCTGCGCCGGCACGTACGGGCCAGCATCGCCCGGACGGTCGGCGAGTTCAGCCGGGCGGGCCGCCCGGACCATGTCGTCGCCACCTCCAAGACCTTCAAGCAGCTCGCCAGGATCGCGGGCGCCGCCCGCTCCGCCGAGGGGCTGTACGTCCAGCGCACGCTGAGCCGCAAGGCGCTGGAGGACTGGGTGCCGAAGCTGGCGACCATGACCGTCGAGGAACGCGGCCGCCTCCCCGGGGTCTCCGAGGGCCGAGCAGCCCAGCTGCTCGCCGGGGCTCTGGTGGCCGAAGGGGCGATGGACCTGTTCGGCGTCGAGGAGCTGGAGATCTGCCCCTGGGCCCTGCGCGAGGGCGTCATCCTGCGTCGCCTGGACCACCTCCCGGTGGAGCGGGTCGCCCTGCCCGGGTGACGGGCGGTGGGTGACGGGGCGGCGGAGGCGTACGCCCATGGCCCTGATCACTTTCCGCCAGGGTCCCTCGGCGCGGCGCACAGGTGCCCGTACGCTGTCCAGGTGGCAGAACCAGTGGTGCGCATCCCCGATGCGAAGGTCGCCCTGTCAACGGCCTCGGTCTACCCCGAGTCCACCGCGACGGCCTTCGAGATCGCCGCGCGCCTGGGGTACGACGGCGTCGAGGTCATGGTCTGGACCGACCCCGTCAGCCAGGACATCGAGGCCCTGCGCCGGCTCTCCGACTACCACCAGGTCCCGATCCTCGCGGTCCACGCCCCCTGCCTGCTGATCACCCAGCGCGTCTGGTCCACCGACCCCTGGGTCAAGCTCCAGCGGGCCAGGGCGGCCGCCGAGAAGCTCGGCGCCTCCACCGTCGTGGTGCACCCCCCGTTCCGGTGGCAGCGCAACTACGCCCGGGACTTCGTGACCGGGATCTGGCGGATGGCCGGGGAGACGGACGTCCGGTTCGCCGTCGAGAACATGTACCCCTGGCGCTACCGCGACCGCGAGATGCTCGCGTACGCCCCCGACTGGGACGTCACCAACGACGACTACCGCCACTTCACGGTCGACCTCTCGCACACCGCGACCGCCCGCACCGACGGGCTCGCCATGGCGGCGCGGATGGGCGACCGCCTCGCCCACGTCCACCTCGCGGACGGCAAGGGCTCGGCCAAGGACGAGCACCTGGTGCCCGGCCGGGGCGACCAGCCGTGCGCGGAACTGCTGGAGCGCCTGGCCCGTACAGGCTTCGACGGCCATGTCGTGATCGAGGTCAACACCCGCCGGGCGATGTCCTCCGCCGAACGCGAGGCCGACCTCGCCGAGGCGCTGGCCTTCACCCGCCTGCATCTGGCCACCACCGCCGCCGCCCCCGACCCGTCCTCGAAGATCCGCCGCCCGTGACCGAGGAGAACCCCGAGGAGCCGGCCGCCGCACCCCGCCGCCGGGGCCGCCCCTCCCGCAAGGCCGCGTCCGAGGGCCCCGACGCCCGTACGCGCATCCTGGAGGCGGCCCGTACGGAGTTCGCCGAGCGCGGCTACGACAAGACGTCGATCCGGGGCATCGCCAAGGCCGCCCGGGTCGACGCGGCCCTCGTCCACCACTACTTCGGTACGAAGGACGAGGTCTTCGCCGCGGCCGTCGAGGTCACCTTCGAACCCGCCCTGGTCATCCCCACCGTCCTCGGCGGCCCGCCGGAAGGTCTGGGGGAGCGGCTCGCGCGCTTCTTCCTCTCCGTATGGGAGGACCCCGGCACCCGTACGCCCCTGCTGGCGATCCTGCGCTCCGCCGTCACCCACGAGGCGGCGGCCGACGTGCTGCGCGACTTCGTGCTGCGGAGGCTGCTGGAGCGGGTCGCGGCGGAGCTGGACGTACCGGACCCGACCCTCCGGGCCGAGCTGGCCGCCTCGCACATGCTCGGCATCGCGATGCTGCGGTACGTGGTCCGCGCCGAGCCGCTCGCCTCGGCGGACCCGGAGGACATCGTCGCGATGGTCGCCCCCACGCTCCAGCGATACTTGGCGGAGAGCTGACGCGCACAGCGCATGCCCACGGAACGGCCACCGCGTCCCGCATTCCGGACGGCCTGTCCAGATCTTGGATTCGGGGCGTACGCTCGAAGACAGTCTTTTCTTATCTGTCGGAGGCAGTCCCCCTGCCGAAGGAGCGAGCGACGATGCCGCAGCTGAGGTCCCGCACGGTCACCCACGGACGCAACATGGCGGGCGCGCGCGCCCTTATGCGCGCGTCGGGCGTAGCGAGCGCGGACATCGGCAAGCCGATCATCGCGGTCGCCAACTCGTTCACCGAGTTCGTCCCCGGCCACACCCACCTCGCCCCGGTCGGCCGGATCGTCTCCGAAGCGATCCTGGCGGCGGGCGCGGTCCCGCGTGAGTTCAACACCATCGCCGTGGACGACGGCATCGCGATGGGCCACGGCGGCATGCTCTACAGCCTGCCCTCGCGCGACCTGATCGCCGACTCCGTGGAGTACATGGTCGAGGCGCACTGCGCGGACGCGCTGATCTGCATCTCCAACTGCGACAAGATCACCCCGGGCATGCTGATGGCCGCGATGCGCCTGAACATCCCGACCGTCTTCGTCTCCGGCGGCCCGATGGAGGCCGGCAAGGCCACCCTCGTCGACGGCACCGTGCGAAAACTCGACCTGGTCAACGCGATCAGCGACGCGGTCGACGAGTCCGTCTCCGACGAGGACATCCTCCGCATCGAGGAGAACGCCTGTCCCACCTGCGGCAGCTGTTCCGGCATGTTCACGGCCAACTCGATGAACTGCCTGACCGAGGTCCTCGGCCTCTCCCTCCCCGGGAACGGCTCGGTCCTGGCCACCCACACCGCCCGCAGGGCGCTGTACGAGAACGCGGGCCGCACGGTCGTCGAGATCACCAGGCGCTACTACGAGCAGGACGACGAGACGGTCCTGCCCCGCTCCATCGGCACCCGCGCCGCGTTCGACAACGCCATGGCGCTGGACATCGCCATGGGCGGCTCCACCAACACGATCCTGCACCTGCTGGCCGCCGCCGAGGAAGCGGAGCTGGCGTACAACCTGGACGACATCAACGAGGTCTCGCGCCGCGTCCCGTGCCTGTCCAAGGTCGCCCCGAACGTCGCCCCCGGCGGTACGTACTACATGGAGGACGTCCACCGCGCCGGCGGCATCCCCGCCCTCCTCGGTGAGCTCCACCGCGGCGGCCTGCTCAACGAGGACGTCCACTCCGTGCACTCCGACACCCTCGCCGAGTGGCTGAAGAACTGGGACGTGCGCGGCGGCTCCCCGTCGCCCGAGGCCGTCGAGCTGTGGCACGCCGCCCCCGGCTGCGTCCGCTCCGCGACCGCCTTCTCCCAGTCCGAGCGGTGGGACACCCTCGACCTGGACGCGGCGGGCGGCTGCATCCGCGACGTCGAGCACGCCTACTCCAAGGACGGCGGCCTCGCCGTCCTCAAGGGCAACCTCGCCGTGGACGGCTGTGTCGTGAAGACGGCCGGTGTCGACGAGTCCATCTGGACCTTCGAGGGCCCGGCGGTCGTCTGCGAGTCGCAGGAAGAGGCCGTCGACAAGATCCTCCGCAAGGAGATCAAGGCGGGCGACGTCGTCGTCATCCGCTACGAGGGCCCGCGCGGCGGCCCCGGCATGCAGGAGATGCTCTACCCCACCTCCTTCCTCAAGGGCCGGGGCCTCGGCAAGGTCTGCGCGCTGGTCACCGACGGCCGCTTCTCCGGCGGTACGTCGGGTCTCTCCATCGGCCACGCCTCGCCCGAGGCGGCCTCCGGCGGCACGATCGCGCTCGTCGAGAACGGCGACCGCATCCGGATCGACATCCCGAACCGCTCCATCGAGCTGCTGGTCGACGATGCCGAACTGGCCACCCGCCGCGAGGCGCTGAACGGCGTGTACGCCCCCAAGTCCCGCGACCGCAAGGTCTCGGCGGCGCTGCGCGCGTACGCGGCGATGGCGACAAGCGCGGACCGGGGCGCGGTCAGGGACGTCTCGAAGCTGGGCTGACGCTTCCGGCCCCCGCCCCGAAAGCCCGTCCCTGCCGTCCCTGCCGCCCCTGCTCTCCCGCCCCTCCGACGCCTGTCGTCCAACCCGTCCGGCGTACGAGGGCGGGGGGGGGCAGCCCGCCCCCAGGCTCCCCCCCCGCCCTCACCAACCCCCCGGCGCCAGCCCGTCCACCGCGAAGACCGACCCGTCCGGCGCCGTTCCCACGACCGTCCGCCCCGCCGTCACAGGCGCGGGCAGGTCGGACGCGTACGTCAGCTTCCCGCCGCTCAGCCGCGCCCGGGTCTGCCCCACCAGCGCACCCCGGGCCGTGTCGACGGCCAGCAGCCGCCCGTCCGCGGCGGAGAAGTACAGCCGCCCGCCCTCCCCGAGCACCGGCGCGGAAGCCCGCCCGACCCCGGTCTCCAGCCGCCACAGCTCCGCCTCCGCCGTATCGCCCGCCGCGGTGTCCACGGCCAGCAGCGAACCGCCCCGCGCCAGCAGATACGCGGCATCCCCGGCCATCACCACCTGGGGCCCGTCCATCGCGAAGGGCAGCGCGACGCGCACGGCGGCGCCGGTCCCGGGGGCGTACCGCACGAGCCCGGAGGTGTCCGAGTCGCCGTTCATCGCCGTCAGCACCAGATCCCCCGATCCCGCCGTGCCGACCGGGGTGAGCACCCCGTCCAGCCGCCGCTGCCAGGACGCCTGGCCGCTCAGGGCGTCCACCGCCGTGACCAGGGTCGACGCACCGGAGGAGGCGTGCTCGAAGGCGTAGGCGAGCCCGGACGCCCCGTCGTACAGGGCGAAGTCCGGCCGGGTGTGCCCCGCGAGCGGACGCTCCCAGCGCTCCGCACCGCTCGTGCCGTCGAGCGCCGTCACCGTGCCGCCGTCCGCGACGGCCAGCAGGGTGTCACCCGCCGGAAACACGCCACCGGGGCTCGCGGTGTCGCGGACAGCGGTGCCCTTCACCGGGTCGAGCGCGTGCAGCTTCCCGTCCGGGCCGGTGGACAGCACGACCCCGCCGGAGACGATCGGCGCGGCGATGGCCCCGGCCGATGAGGAGCCGGCCGACCACAGCACGCGCCCGTCCGCCGGATCGATCCTGGCCGTGCCGGTCCCGGCCACCGAGCAGTACAGCGCCGCCCCCGACCCGGCGGAGGCACAGACGGGCGTGGCGCTCCCCGTACGCCGCAGCTCGGTACGCCACGGGGTGAAGGCCGCGGCGGCCCGGTCGCCGCCGCCCGCCCGCTCCGGCCCCGTACGGCCCGGCACCTCCCCGCCGCCCCACACCGCGTACGCCCCGGCCCCCGCCCCCGCCACCAGCAGAAGCAGCGCCCCCGCGAGGACCGGCCGGGCGCGCGACGGCCGCCCGCGCCGCACCGGACGCGCGGCGCGCACATGCGTGTCCTCCTCCGCACCGTCCCGGTCCGGCGCCGCCGGGACCGCCGCGGCGACCGAGGCCCGGCGCCGCTGCGCCGGTATGAACGCGTCGGCCTCGTACGACGGGGGCTCCAGCGCCGCCATCACCTCGTCCGGAGTCGGCCGGTCCGCCGGGTCCTTCGCCAGGCACCGCCCGACCAGCGGGGCCAGCTCCTCGGGCACCCCGCCCAGATCCGGCTGATCGTGCACCACCTGGTACGCCACGATGTACGGGCTGTCCGAGTCGAACGGCCCCCGCCCCGTCGCCGCATGGACGATCACGGACCCCAGCGCGAACACATCGGCGGGCGGGCCCACCTCGCGCGGCCGCTGGAACTGCTCGGGGGCCATGTAGGGCGGCGAGCCGATCAGCTTGCCCGTCTCGGTGCGCAGATCACTGTCGTACGGCCGGGAGATCCCGAAGTCGATGACCTTGGGGCCGCCGTCGGTCAACAGCACGTTGCTCGGCTTGAGATCGCGGTGGATCACGCCCGCCCGATGGATGTCCCGCAGCGCCTCGGCCAGCCCGGCGGTCAGCCTGCGCAGCTCGGCGGGGGCCATCGGGCCGTTCCGCTTCACCTGTTCGGAGAGGGTGGGCCCGGGGATGTAGAGGGTGGCCATCCAGGGCCGGTCGGCCTCCGGATCGGCGTCGACGACAGGGGCGGTGAACGCCCCGCTCACTCGCCGCGCGGCCGCCACCTCCTGCCGGAACCGCGCCCTGAAGTCGGGGTCCGCCGCGTACGGCGCATGCACCACCTTCACCGCGAGCTGCATCCCCGAGGCCGAGCGCGCCAGATGCACGACCCCCATGCCGCCCGAGCCGAGACAGGCCTCAAGACAGTAGGCGCCGGCGTACCGCGGAAACTCCGCTTCCGGATGTACTCCGGCTCCTCGCAGCGGCGGCATCGCCCACCCCCGTGTGCTCGTGCGCATGCGACGCACGGAGCCTAGTCGATGGTGCGTGCGAGAAACACGCAGCTTGCTAGCCTGCGCGTCGTACGCCGTCCGCGCGTACGCGTTTCTCAACGGGGGAGGCCTTCATGGGCGTTGGAGAGCACACGGCGGAGCGCGCGACCGAGCGCACGGCGGAGCAGGCCGAAGCCGCCACCGACGGGGCGGCCGCCCCGGACGAGGCGATGGTCACGACGGCGGCCGCATCCGGCACGCGGTACCCGATCGCTCCGGGCTACCGGGTCAACGTCCGCACCGGCCCCGGCACCGGCTACCGCATCGTCCGGACCCTGCCGTACGGACAGAAGATCCCGATCTACTGCCAGAAGCCGGGGGAGCGGGTCACCGGTCCCTACGGCACGTCGAACCTCTGGGACAACATCGCCAACGGCCAGTTCGTCTCCGACGCGTACGTCTACACCGGCCGCGACGGCTACATCGCACCGCGCTGCGACTGACCGGTCCCCGCCGCAGGGCCGGGGGCGACGAGGCATGGCGGATAATCGACCCCGTGAGCGAGAACAGCGAAGCCCCCGGCACCCCGCCCGCAGGAGGGAAGCCCTCCGGCGGCGCCCCCACGCCCCCGGGCCCGCAGCCCGAGCCCATCCGCTTCTTCGGCACGACCTGGGTCGAGCACGACGGCGGCTACGGGCTGCGGCGCGCCGGCGTAGCGGCGGGCTCGCTGGCCGCCGCCGTGGCCGCCTGCTTCGTGCTGCGCTTCGCCTTCCAGGGCCTGGAGATCGCGGAGGTCGGGAACCTCGTCGGGATGCTGGTGATCGTGATGTTCGCGATCTGTAGCGCCATCGCGTTCCGCAAGACCTGGGAGGGCTTCCGCGCCCGCCCGAAGGACCCGGCCCGCGAGGACGCCCTGCGCGGGCTGAAGTCGATCGGTTTCATCGGCTCGCTGCTCGCCTACTTCGTCCGCTCGCTCGTGGAGGCCCCCGGCGAGAAGCTGCGCCGTACGGAGTACGAGACGGCCCGCACGCAGTACGAGAAGCGCCGCTCGGCCCGCACCGGCAACCCGGCGGCCCGCAAGTCCTCCGGCCGCAAGCGCCCCAAGCGCACCTGAGGGCCCGCCCGCCCCGCGAACGACCCAGCTCACTCAGCCCGCCGACGCCCGTCGGCGGGCTGAGCCGTTTCCACCCCTCCCACCCCTTGACGGGCGGCACCATCGGGCGAAGAATTCATCACATGATGAATTATGAGCCCGGGTCGACACCGGTCACCCCCACAAGCCCCCCGAACCCACCCCCGCCCTCGTCCCCGCCCCCGGCGATCGAGGCCCAGGGCCTCACGGTCGTACGAGGCACGCGCACCGTCCTCCGCGCCCTCGACTTCACCGTCCGCCCCGGCAGCATCACCGGCCTCCTCGGCCCCTCGGGCTGCGGCAAGACCACCCTCATGCGCACCGTGGTCGGCACCCAGGCCCGGGCCACCGGCACCCTCAACGTCCTCGGCCGCCCCGCCGGACACCCCGCCCTGCGCACCCGCATCGGCTACGTCACCCAGGCGCCCTCCGTCTACACCGACCTCACCGTCCGCCAGAACCTCGACTACTTCGCCGCCGTCCTGCACCCCGGCCGCGCCCACCGCGACACCCGCCGCGCAGCGGTCACCCGCGCCATCGGGGACGTCGACCTCACGAGCCACGCCGACGCCCTCGCCGGTGCGCTCTCCGGTGGCCAGCGCAGCCGCGTCTCCCTGGCCGTCGCGCTGCTCTCCAGCCCCGACCTGCTGGTCCTGGACGAACCGACGGTCGGCCTCGACCCCGTACTCCGCCGCGACCTGTGGGACCTCTTCCACCGCCTGGCCGCCGACCGAGGCGCCGCCCTCCTCATCTCCTCCCACGTCATGGACGAGGCCGAACGCTGTCACCGCCTGCTCCTGATGCGGGAAGGCCGCGTCCTCGCCGAGGACACCCCGGACGCCCTGCGCCACCGCACCGGCACGGACACGGTCGAGGCGGCGTTCCTCCACCTGGTCGACGAGGCAGGCGCCGACACCCCGCCCACACCCGAGGAGCTCCCGCGATGACGACCACCGTCCCCACCCCGGCCCGCGCCCTCACCCCGTCCCGTACGACCGCCACCGCGGGCCGCGTCCTGCGCCAGCTGACCCACGACCGCCGCACGATCGCGCTCCTCCTGCTGGTCCCGGTCCTGCTGATCACCCTGCTCCGCTACGTCTTCGACGGCAGCCCCGAGACCTTCGACTCCGTCGGAGCCTCACTCCTCGGCATCTTCCCGCTGATCACGATGTTCCTGGTGACCTCGATCGCGACCCTGCGCGAACGGACCTCGGGCACCCTCGAACGCCTCCTGGCCCTCCCGCTCGGCAAGGGCGACCTGATCGCGGGCTACGCCCTCGCGTTCGGCGCGGTCGCGGTCGTCCAGTCGGCGCTCGCCACGGCCGTCTCCATCTGGCTGCTGGGCCTGGACGTCACCGGCTCGCCCTGGCTGCTGCTCCTGGTCGCCCTGCTCGACGCGCTGCTCGGCACGGCGCTCGGCCTGTTCGTCTCCGCGTTCGCCGCGTCCGAGTTCCAGGCGGTCCAGTTCATGCCGGCGGTGATCTTCCCCCAGCTCCTGCTGTGCGGCCTGTTCACCCCGCGCGACGCGATGCACCCGGTCCTGGAGGCGATCTCCGACGTCCTGCCCATGTCGTACGCCGTCGACGGCATGAACCAGGTCCTCCACCACCCGGACATCACCGGCGACTTCGTCCGTGACGTGACCGTCGTCGCGGGCAGTGCGCTCCTGGTCCTCTGCCTGGGCGCGATCACCCTCCGCCGCCGTACGCCGTGAGAGCCCCGATGCGAGGATGACGGGAGGGACGGCGGACAGCCCGAACCCAGACACTCGACAGCAGAACAGCCCGGAGGGTGAACGCATGACCCAGACAGTCGCAGTCCTCGGCACCGGCAAGATCGGCGAGGCCCTCCTCAGCGGCATGATCCGGGCGGGCTGGCGACCGGCCGACCTTCTGGTGACCACCCGCCGCAGCGAGCGGGCCCAGGAACTGCACACGCGGTACGGAGTCGGGTCGGTCAGCAACGCGGAGGCAGCCAAGAACGCCGACGTCCTCATCCTCGCGGTCAAGCCGCAGGACATGGGCAGGCTCCTGGACGAACTGGCCCCGCACGTCACCGCGGACCGCCTGGTCATCAGCGCGGCGGCAGGCATCACCACCGCGTTCATCGAGGACCTGCTCACCCCGGGCACCCCGGTCGTCCGGGTCATGCCCAACACCCCCGTCCTCGTCGACGAGGGCATGTCCGTCATCTCGGCGGGCAGCCACGCCACCGGCGCCCACCTGACCACCACCGAGGAGATCTTCGGCGGCGTCGGTAAGACCCTGCGCGTCCCGGAGTCCCAGCAGGACGCGGCCACCGCCCTCTCCGGCTCCGGCCCCGCCTACTTCTACTTCCTGGTCGAGGCCATGACCGACGCGGGCATCCTGCTCGGTCTGCCCCGTGCCCAGGCCCACGACCTCATCGTCCAGGCCGCCATCGGCGCCGCCGTGATGCTCCGGGACAGCGGCGAACACCCGGTCAAGCTCCGCGAGGCCGTCACGAGCCCCGCCGGCACCACCATCAGCGCCATCCGTGAACTGGAGAACCACGGAGTACGGGCAGCACTCATCGCCGCCCTGGAGGCCGCCCGCGACCGCAGCCGCGAACTGGCCTCCGGCAACGGCTGACACCCACCCGGACCCGCCACCCGCCCCCGGCCGCCGACACCCCCGGCCGGGGGTTGACACACCCCGAGCAGATCCGTAGTGTGCTCCGAGTTGTCCGACGTGAGCGCCGACCCCGGTCGGTCCCCGGACAGCCATTCCGCAGTAACCACGACAAGACGCGCGACCTCGTGTCGCATGCCTTTTCGTGTGCCTGCGCGAAATGAGGAATCCGCGTTCGAAGGAACGCACCCCGATTAGCGTCGGGGCCCAGGATTCCGCTAAAGTCTCACTCGTCGGAACGGCCCAACAGCCGGGAAGACAAAACCCGCTGACTGGGAATCAGGCCCGAAAGGATCTGATAGAGTCGGACTCGCCGGAAAGGGAAAACGCGAAAGCGAAGAACCTCGAAAGCACCCCGCTTCGACCGGGAATCGGACACGAAAGAGTCTGATAGAGTCGGAAACGCAAGAACGAAGGGAAGCGCCCGGAGGGCCCCGGTGAAACGGGACCGAAGGAAGCGTCCGTTCCTTGAGAACTCAACAGCGTGCCAAAAGTCAACGCCAGATATGTTGATACCCCGGCCTGCACCTGGTGCAGGTTGGAGGTTCCTTTGAAAGTCCTACGGTCGCCATGTGCGGCGGTAGGCAACAACACAGCGAGGACGCTGTGAACAACGGGTCTTATTCCGACCGGTTGTTCCGCTCTCGTGTGTGTGCACCCGATTACGGGTAAACATTCACGGAGAGTTTGATCCTGGCTCAGGACGAACGCTGGCGGCGTGCTTAACACATGCAAGTCGAACGATGAAGCCTTTCGGGGTGGATTAGTGGCGAACGGGTGAGTAACACGTGGGCAATCTGCCCTTCACTCTGGGACAAGCCCTGGAAACGGGGTCTAATACCGGATAACACTCTGTCCCGCATGGGACGGGGCTAAAAGCTCCGGCGGTGAAGGATGAGCCCGCGGCCTATCAGCTTGTTGGTGGGGTAATGGCCTACCAAGGCGACGACGGGTAGCCGGCCTGAGAGGGCGACCGGCCACACTGGGACTGAGACACGGCCCAGACTCCTACGGGAGGCAGCAGTGGGGAATATTGCACAATGGGCGAAAGCCTGATGCAGCGACGCCGCGTGAGGGATGACGGCCTTCGGGTTGTAAACCTCTTTCAGCAGGGAAGAAGCGAAAGTGACGGTACCTGCAGAAGAAGCGCCGGCTAACTACGTGCCAGCAGCCGCGGTAATACGTAGGGCGCAAGCGTTGTCCGGAATTATTGGGCGTAAAGAGCTCGTAGGCGGCTTGTCACGTCGGATGTGAAAGCCCGGGGCTTAACCCCGGGTCTGCATTCGATACGGGCTAGCTAGAGTGTGGTAGGGAGATCGGAATTCCTGGTGTAGCGGTGAAATGCGCAGATATCAGGAGGAACACCGGTGGCGAAGGCGGATCTCTGGGCCATTACTGACGCTGAGGAGCGAAAGCGTGGGGAGCGAACAGGATTAGATACCCTGGTAGTCCACGCCGTAAACGTTGGGAACTAGGTGTTGGCGACATTCCACGTCGTCGGTGCCGCAGCTAACGCATTAAGTTCCCCGCCTGGGAGTACGGCCGCAAGGCTAAAACTCAAAGGAATTGACGGGGGCCCGCACAAGCAGCGGAGCATGTGGCTTAATTCGACGCAACGCGAAGAACCTTACCAAGGCTTGACATATACCGGAAAGCATCAGAGATGGTGCCCCCTTGTGGTCGGTATACAGGTGGTGCATGGCTGTCGTCAGCTCGTGTCGTGAGATGTTGGGTTAAGTCCCGCAACGAGCGCAACCCTTGTTCTGTGTTGCCAGCATGCCCTTCGGGGTGATGGGGACTCACAGGAGACTGCCGGGGTCAACTCGGAGGAAGGTGGGGACGACGTCAAGTCATCATGCCCCTTATGTCTTGGGCTGCACACGTGCTACAATGGCCGGTACAATGAGCTGCGATGCCGCGAGGCGGAGCGAATCTCAAAAAGCCGGTCTCAGTTCGGATTGGGGTCTGCAACTCGACCCCATGAAGTCGGAGTTGCTAGTAATCGCAGATCAGCATTGCTGCGGTGAATACGTTCCCGGGCCTTGTACACACCGCCCGTCACGTCACGAAAGTCGGTAACACCCGAAGCCGGTGGCCCAACCCCTTGTGGGAGGGAGCTGTCGAAGGTGGGACTGGCGATTGGGACGAAGTCGTAACAAGGTAGCCGTACCGGAAGGTGCGGCTGGATCACCTCCTTTCTAAGGAGCACTTCTTACCAGGCTTCGGTTTGGTCAGAGGCCAGTACACCGGCGAGTGTTCGGTGCTGGTTGCTCATGGGTGGAACGTTGACTATTCGGCACGATTGGTTGGTCACTGTTAGTACTGCTCTTCGGGGCGTGGAACGTGGTGGTGGATCGGTCGGGTCGGGCACGTTGTTGGGTATCTGAGGGTATGGCCGTTTGGCTGTCCTTCGATCCGGCCCCAGTGAACTCGTCCCTTCGGGGGTGGGGTGGTGGGTGGCTGGTCGTTGTTTGAGAACTGCACAGTGGACGCGAGCATCTGTGGCCAAGTTTTTAAGGGCGCACGGTGGATGCCTTGGCACCAGGAACCGATGAAGGACGTGGGAGGCCACGATAGTCCCCGGGAGCTGTCAACCAAGCTTTGATCCGGGGGTTTCCGAATGGGGAAACCCGGCAGTCGTCATGGGCTGTCACCCGCTGCTGAACACATAGGCAGTGTGGAGGGAACGAGGGGAAGTGAAACATCTCAGTACCCTCAGGAAGAGAAAACAACCGTGATTCCGGGAGTAGTGGCGAGCGAAACTGGATGAGGCCAAACCGTATGCGTGTGATACCCGGCAGGGGTTGCGCATGCGGGGTTGTGGGAGTTCTCTTGATCAATCTGCCGGTTGGTCGGCGAGTCAGAAACCGTTGGTGTAGGCGAAGGACATGCGAAAGGTCCGGCGTAGAGGGTAAGACCCCCGTAGCTGAAACATCAACGGCTCGTTTGAGAACCACCCAAGTAGCACGGGGCCCGAGAAATCCCGTGTGAATCTGGCGGGACCACCCGCTAAGCCTAAATATTCCCTGGTGACCGATAGCGGATAGTACCGTGAGGGAATGGTGAAAAGTACCGCGGGAGCGGAGTGAAATAGTACCTGAAACCGTGTGCCTACAAGCCGTGGGAGCGTCGCTGGCAGCACTTGTGCTGTCAGTCGTGACTGCGTGCCTTTTGAAGAATGAGCCTGCGAGTTAGCGGTGTGTAGCGAGGTTAACCCGTGTGGGGAAGCCGTAGCGAAAGCGAGTCCGAATAGGGCGTTTGAGTTGCACGCTCTAGACCCGAAGCGGAGTGATCTAGCCATGGGCAGGTTGAAGCGGAGGTAAGACTTCGTGGAGGACCGAACCCACCAGGGTTGAAAACCTGGGGGATGACCTGTGGTTAGGGGTGAAAGGCCAATCAAACTCCGTGATAGCTGGTTCTCCCCGAAATGCATTTAGGTGCAGCGTCGTGTGTTTCTTGCCGGAGGTAGAGCACTGGATAGGCGATGGGCCCTACCGGGTTACTGACCTTAGCCAAACTCCGAATGCCGGTAAGTGAGAGCGCGGCAGTGAGACTGTGGGGGATAAGCTCCATGGTCGAGAGGGAAACAGCCCAGAGCATCGACTAAGGCCCCTAAGCGTACGCTAAGTGGGAAAGGATGTGGAGTCGCAGAGACAACCAGGAGGTTGGCTTAGAAGCAGCCACCCTTGAAAGAGTGCGTAATAGCTCACTGGTCAAGTGATTCCGCGCCGACAATGTAGCGGGGCTCAAGCGTACCGCCGAAGTCGTGTCATTCCAGCATATACCCCCAACGGGGGCTGGGATGGGTAGGGGAGCGTCGTGTGCCGGGTGAAGCAGCCGCGGAAGCGAGTTGTGGACGGTTCACGAGTGAGAATGCAGGCATGAGTAGCGATACACACGTGAGAAACGTGTGCGCCGATTGACTAAGGGTTCCTGGGTCAAGCTGATCTGCCCAGGGTAAGTCGGGACCTAAGGCGAGGCCGACAGGCGTAGTCGATGGACAACCGGTTGATATTCCGGTACCCGCTTTGAAACGCCCAGTACTGAATCAGGCGATGCTAAGTCTGTGAAGCCGGCCCGATCTCTTCGGAGTTGAGGGTAGTGGTGGAGCCGATGAACCAGACTTGTAGTAGGTAAGCGATGGGGTGACGCAGGAAGGTAGTCCAGCCCGGGCGGTGGTTGTCCCGGGGTAAGGGTGTAGCCCGTGTGGTAGGTAAATCCGTCACACGTTAAGGGTGAGACCTGATGCCGAGCCGATTGTGGTGAAGTGGATGATCCTATGCTGTCGAGAAAAGCCTCTAGCGAGTTTCATGGCGGCCCGTACCCTAAACCGACTCAGGTGGTCAGGTAGAGAATACCGAGGCGTTCGGGTGAACTATGGTTAAGGAACTCGGCAAAATGCCCCCGTAACTTCGGGAGAAGGGGGGCCATCACTGGTGAGAGCACTTGCTGCTTGAGCTGGGGGTGGCCGCAGAGACCAGCGAGAAGCGACTGTTTACTAAAAACACAGGTCCGTGCGAAGCCGTAAGGCGATGTATACGGACTGACGCCTGCCCGGTGCTGGAACGTTAAGGGGACCGGTTAGCTGACTTTCGGGTTGGCGAAGCTGAGAACTTAAGCGCCAGTAAACGGCGGTGGTAACTATAACCATCCTAAGGTAGCGAAATTCCTTGTCGGGTAAGTTCCGACCTGCACGAATGGCGTAACGACTTCTCGACTGTCTCAACCATAGGCCCGGTGAAATTGCACTACGAGTAAAGATGCTCGTTTCGCGCAGCAGGACGGAAAGACCCCGGGACCTTTACTACAGTTTGATATTGGTGTTCGGTTCGGCTTGTGTAGGATAGGTGGGAGACTTTGAAGCGGCCACGCCAGTGGTTGTGGAGTCGTCGTTGAAATACCACTCTGGTCGTGCTGGATGTCTAACCTGGGTCCGTGATCCGGATCAGGGACAGTGTCTGATGGGTAGTTTAACTGGGGCGGTTGCCTCCTAAAGAGTAACGGAGGCGCCCAAAGGTTCCCTCAGCCTGGTTGGCAATCAGGTGTTGAGTGTAAGTGCACAAGGGAGCTTGACTGTGAGACCGACGGGTCGAGCAGGGACGAAAGTCGGGACTAGTGATCCGGCAGTGGCTTGTGGAAGCGCTGTCGCTCAACGGATAAAAGGTACCCCGGGGATAACAGGCTGATCTTCCCCAAGAGTCCATATCGACGGGATGGTTTGGCACCTCGATGTCGGCTCGTCGCATCCTGGGGCTGGAGTCGGTCCCAAGGGTTGGGCTGTTCGCCCATTAAAGCGGTACGCGAGCTGGGTTTAGAACGTCGTGAGACAGTTCGGTCCCTATCCGCTGTGCGCGTAGGAATATTGAGAAGGGCTGTCCCTAGTACGAGAGGACCGGGACGGACGAACCTCTGGTGTGCCAGTTGTCCTGCCAAGGGCATGGCTGGTTGGCTACGTTCGGAAAGGATAACCGCTGAAAGCATCTAAGCGGGAAGCCTGCTTCGAGATGAGTATTCCCACCCTCTTGAGGGGTTAAGGCTCCCAGTAGACGACTGGGTTGATAGGCCAGATGTGGAAGCCCGGTAACGGGTGGAGCTGACTGGTACTAATAGGCCGAGGGCTTGTCCTCAGTTGCTCGCGTCCACTGTGTTAGTTCTGAAATAACGAACGGCCGTGTTGTTGTCCGGTGTTGGTTAATTTCATAGTGTTTCGGTGGTCATTGCGTTAGGGAAACGCCCGGTTACATTCCGAACCCGGAAGCTAAGCCTTTCAGCGCCGATGGTACTGCAGGGGGGACCCTGTGGGAGAGTAGGACGCCGCCGAACAATTTTTCCGGGAAAGCCCCGTGCCTTGTGGCACGGGGCTTTTCTGCGTTCTGAACGTCTAGGCTCGAACCATGCGCTACGAACTGGTCATCTTCGACAACGATGGTGTGCTCGTCGACAGTGAGCCGATCGCCAACACCATCCTCTCCGGCTACCTGACCGAACTCGGCCACCCGACCTCGTACGAGGAATCGCTCCGCGACTACATGGGATCCGCTGTTCACCGCGTGCACGACCTCGTCGAGGAGAGAACCGGGAAGAAGTTGCCCGCGGACTTCGACACCACGCTCAACTCCCGTACGTTCGCGGCCTTCCAGCAGGAGCTGGTGGCCGTGGACGGGGCGGAGGAGCTGCTCGGGAAGCTCGTCGCCGACGGGGTGGACTACTGCGTCGCGTCCTCCGGGAGCCACGAGCGGATCCGGGTCGGGCACCGCAAGACCGGCATCGACCAGTGGTTCGAGGAGGAGTGGATCTTCAGCTCGGAGGACGTGGGGCGGGGGAAGCCGGCGCCGGATCTGTTCCTGCACGCCGCCGAGCGGATGGGGGTGGCGCCGGAGCGGTGCGTCGTCATCGAGGACAGCCCGCTCGGCGTCGAGGCGGCACGGGCCGCGGGGATGGACGTGTACGGGTTCACGTCGATGATGCCCGCGGACCGGCTCGTCGGAGTGACCGGGTACTTCTCCGACATGTCCCAACTCCCGGAACTGCTCGCCTGACCCATCTACCCACGGGTAGAGCCGGGCTCTACGCTCGCGGCCATGACTGATGCGGGCTTGCGGCACGGCAGGGCCTCCCTGGGGCTGAGCTTCGGCGTTCAAGGCGTCGCCTTCGCTCTCCTGGTGACGCGCATCCCCGCCATTCAGGACCAGTACGGGATATCCGACGGGCTGCTGCCCGCCTTCCTCGCTGCCGTCCCCGTTCTGGCGGGGGTCGGCAGCGTGGCCACCGGGAAGCTGGTGGCGCGGGTGCGGCCCGGTGCCGTGCTGCGGTGGGCCCAGCCCCTCGTCCTGCTCGCCCTGCTCGGGGTGGGCGCGGGGCGGGAAGTGTGGCAGGTCGCCGTCGCGCTCGGCGTTTTCGGACTGGCCGTCGGGGCGTTGGACGCCTCGATGAACATGCTGGGCGTCAGCCTTCAGCGGGCGTACGGGCGCAGCATCATGCTCGGCTTCCACGCCGCGTTCAGCCTCGGCGGGATCGTGGGGGCGTCCCTGGCGTGGGCCGGGGCGCGCTGGGATCTGCCGTTGCTCGTGTCGTACCTGCCTGTCGTGGCGGTGCTGTTGCCCGCCGCGCTGGTCGGGAGCCGTTGGTACACGGAGGGGAAGGCACCCGAGCCGTCCGGTGGCGTTCCCGGCGGTCCGGGTGGGGCGGTTTCGTTCAAGCTGCTGTTGCCCCTGTGTCTCGTGATGGGCTTCGCGTACATCGGTGACTCGACCGTCTCCAACTGGAGTGCCAAGTACCTTCAGGACGTGCTCGGCAGCTCGGAGCAGCTGGCGACCGTTCCGTACAACCTCTACATGGTGACGACGCTGTTGGGGCGGGCCGTCGGGGATCTCGGAGTGCGGAGGTTCGGGGCGGTGGCCGTGGTGCGGGGCGGGAGTCTGCTGGCGGCCGGGGGGTTCGCGGTCGTGGCGGTGGCGCCGGGGGCCTGGGTGGGGATGCTCGGGTTCACGATGCTCGGGCTCGGGCTGTGTGTGATCGTGCCGCAGACCTTCGCGGCGGCCGGGCGGATGTTCCCGGGGAACAGCGATGAGGCCGTGGCCCGGATCAATATCTTCAACTATGTGGGGTTCCTGGTGGGTTCGCCGCTGGTGGGTGTTCTGGGGGATGCGTGGAGCTATCGGGGCGCCATGCTCGTACCGATGGTTCTGGTGCTGGTGACGCTGGTGTATGCCCGCTCGTTCGGGCCGGAGCCCGCCCGATACGGTGGCGGGCATGAGCGGCCGCACACAGCTGATGTGGGATGACGCAGTTACGGGATACGACTTCGGGGAGAGCCACCCCATGGACCCGGTCCGGCTGGCCCTGACGATGGGGCTGGTGCGGGCGTACGGGCTGGACGAGGCGGTGGATCTGCGATCGGCGAAGCCCGTGGGGGACTCCACCCTGCGGCTCGTGCACCGGCAGGACTACGTGGCTGCGGTGCGGGCCGCCTCCGCGAATCCACGGGCCGCCGACCAGGACTACGGGCTCGGGACCGTCGACGATCCGGCGTTCGCGGGGATGCACGAGGCGTCCGCGCTGATCGCCGGGCTCTCCGTGGGGGCCGCCGAGGCGGTGTGGCGGGGCGAGTGCGCGCACGCGGTGAACTTCACCGGGGGACTGCACCACGCCATGCCCGGGTCGGCCGCCGGGTTCTGCGTCTACAACGACCCGGCCCTCGCCATCGCCCGGCTGCTGGAACTGGGCGCGGAGAGGGTCGCGTACGTCGATGTGGACGTCCACCACGGGGACGGGGTGCAGGCCGCGTTCTGGGAGGACCCCCGGGTTCTGACCATCTCGCTGCACGAGCACCCCAGGACCCTGTTTCCGCAGACCGGGTGGTCGGAGGAGACCGGGGCCGGGGCGGGGGAGGGCAGTGCCGTCAATCTGCCGCTGCCCGCCGGGACCGGGGACGCTGGGTGGCTGCGGGCGTTCCACTCCGTCGTGCCGGAGCTGATCGCCGATTTCCGGCCGCAGGTGCTCGTGACCCAGCACGGGGCCGATACGCACTTCGAGGACCCGCTCGCCCACCTCGCCGTCTCCCTGGACGCGCAGCGGGCCGTGATGGAGTCCTGCCACGAGCTGGCCCACAGCTACGCGGACGGGCGCTGGGTGGCGCTCGGCGGGGGCGGGTACGCGGTGGTGGATGTCGTACCGAGGTCGTGGACGCATCTGGTGGGCATCGCCGCGCATGCGCCCGTCGACCCCGAGTCCGTGGTCCCGGCCTCCTGGCGGGATCTGGTCTATGCCCGTACACGGCAGCTGGGCCCGGGGCGGATGACGGATGGACGTACACCGTCCTGGAAGTCCTGGGAGGACGGCTACGACCCGGCGGACCGGCTGGACCAGGCCGTGCTGGCCACCCGGAAGGCGGCGTTCCCGCTGCGGGGGCTGCTGGCCTGAGGGATGGGCGGCCGTGGGGCATTGTGCCGTGCGGTTACGCCAACGGTGGGGCGTAGCGGGAATCCGGCCCGTCCGTGCGCCGCGATACGGCAGCATCCGTGGGGTGTTGAGCACCGGGGCGCTGCGCGCCCATCTGCTGGCGGCCCGGCTGGCCGGGCCCGTGGCCACGCCGCGCGAGAACAGTCTGCGCAGCTACCGGCTGTTCGCGGCCCGGGATCCGCGGGTGATGCTGGGGCTCGCGCCCGAGCGGGCCTGGGGCGAGGGCGAGCTGTTGCGGCTGATGGCGGACCGGTGCGGGGTCTCGGCCGATCCCGCGCATGTCTCGGGGCCGGACGCGATCGATCCGGAGCGGACGGTGGCCGCGCTGGACGCGTTCGCCGAGCGGCTGGCGGTGGTGGCCGGGCGGCGGGCTCCGGTGCTGCTGGGGACCGGCCATCCGCACCGGTTGCTCGGTTTCTACGCCGGGCTGGCAGACGCGCTGTCGGCGGCGGGCTGTCCTGTTCTCACCCCCGCGCAGGGGCGATGTGTCGACATAACGACCCGGTTTGGCGTACGCACGTACAACCTCGACTACGTACGGGGTGTCGCCCTGGTGCGCGAACCAGGGGGGCGGCCCACGGGGGGTGCGACCGGCGCGCACACGCATTCGCCACTGCCGGTGAGGCTTGCGCTCCAGGACGCGGTGGAGCGTCTTGGGGTGCTGCCCGAGCTGGTGATCGGGGATCACGGCTGGGTCTGCGGTGCAGGTCAGCTGGGGATCGAGGCGATCGGGCCGGCGGACACGGACGATCCGGCGCTGTTCGTGGGGGAGGCCGAGGGGCGGGTGTCCGTGGTGGTTCCGCTCGACGACGGCGTACGGTCGGCGTTCTACCGGCCGTTGACGCGCTATGTGCTCAATCGGGCCCGTCTGTCACAGTAGGCCGCCGATCGCCTCTCCTCTTCCCCACTCGCACCACCCGCCCCTAATCTGTGGAGTGAGCGCACAGCGACGAAGAGTCACCGGAGGGGAAGCCGGTGCGCGTCCGGTGCGGAAGGTACAGGTGGGTCATGGCTGCTGGCAGCGAGAGGCCTCTCAACGAGGTCAAGTTTCTGACCGTGGCGGAAGTCGCCTCGGTCATGCGAGTGTCGAAGATGACCGTGTACCGCTTGGTGCACAGCGGTCATCTGCCGGCGATCCGGGTGGGCAGGTCCTTCCGGGTGCCGGAGCAAGCGGTTCACGCGTATCTCCGCGAGTCCTTTGTGGGGGTGGAATCAGCCTGAGGTTGCCTGCGGATTACGTCCCTCGGACGGTGGCGGGTAGGCTAGGCCGACGTAGGTCGTGTGGGCCCAGACGCCCCGCACCAGTGAAGATGAAGTGAGCGAGGGTAGTCGTGGGCTCTGTTATCAAGAAGCGGCGCAAGCGGATGGCCAAGAAGAAGCACCGCAAGCTGCTCAAGCGCACGCGCGTTCAGCGTCGCAACAAGAAGTAAGCGAACGAAGTTCGTGAGATCCGCAGCCCTTCCGCCGTTCTGGCGGGAGGGCTGCGGTGCGTTTCGGGGCATGGGGTCGTCACAGGGCGGGGGCCACCCGCTACGGTGACGGCCAGGAAGTCACCGCTGGAAGCAGGGGAGCCGGGTCTTGGGCAAGGTCGTGCTCGTCACGGGAGTGGCCCGGCAGCTGGGGGGCCGCTTCGTCCGGCACGTCCAGCGCGAGCCCGGGGTGGACCGGGTGATCGCCGTCGACGCGGTCGCGCCCGCGCATCAGCTGGGCGACGCGGAGTTCGTCCGCGCGGACATCCGGCAGTCGGCCATCGCGCGGGTCCTGGCCGAACACTCCGTCGACACGGTCGTCCACCTGGACGTCTCCGGCAAGGCGCTCGGCGCGGGCGGCCGCCAGGCGATCAAGGAGACCAACGTCATCGGGACGATGCAGTTGCTCGGCGCCTGCCAGAAGTCCCCGACGGTCCAGCGGCTCGTGGTGAAGTCCAGTACCAGCGTGTACGGGTCGGCGCCCCGCGACCCCGCCGTGTTCACCGAGACCACCCCGCCCAAGTCGCTGCCGAGCGGCGGCTTCGCGAAGGACGCGGTGGAGGTCGAGGGGTACGTACGGGGCTTCGCCCGCCGCCGGCCGGACGTGGCGGTGTGCGTGCTGCGGTTCGCGAACATCCTGGGGCCCGAGCCGGACTCGCCGCTCGCGGACTATCTGTCGCTGCCCGTCCTGCCGACGGTTTTCGGCTATGACCCGCGGCTTCAGTTCGTGCACGAGGACGATGTGATCGACGTCCTGGGGATCGCCGCGAGCGAACCCCGGCGCGGGACGCTGAACAGTGGCACCTTCAACATCGCGGGGGACGGGGTGCTGCTGCTGTCGCAGTGCTCGCGGCGGCTGGGGCGGCCGACCGTGCCGGTGCTGCTGCCCGCCGTCACCTGGGTCGGCTCGGCGCTCCGGACGATCGGCATGACCGACTTCTCGCCGGAGCAGATCCGGCTGCTCACCCACGGCAGGGTGGTTTCGACCGTGCAGATGCGCGAGACCCTCGGTTTCCGGCCGAAGTTCACCACGGCCGAGACCTTCGCGGAGTTCGCGCGGAGCCGGGGGCCCGGTCTGCTGCCGCCGGAGAAGGCGGGCAGGGCGGTGGACCGGCTGGCGGCGCTGCCGGTCCTGGGGGGTGCCGGACCGCGGGAGCGCGGGGCCGGTTCGGTACAGACGACTCACGGCGCCAGGTAGAGGAGCGCACCGACGATGGCGGACGCCAAGGTCATTCCGTTCGACGACGACCGTTCGCGGTCCGGGAGCGCGTCGCGTCCGGCGCGGCGCAGGACCGGGGCGGGCGGCCCCGGTGGCAGTGGCCGCGGCGAGGGTGCCGCGGCTCCGGTGAGCGCCCTGCCGGGGGCGGAGGTCCCGGACCTCTCCCCGGCCCCGGAGGGCGGCGAGCTGCCTCCGGAGGGCGGGGAGGACGGGGGCTGGGAGCGGCGGATCGCGGGCGGGCTGGCGTTTCTGCGGCGGCGGGTCACCGGGGATTACGACGTCGATGAGTTCGGCTACGACAAGGAGCTCACCGACCAGGTCCTGATGTCGCTGCTGCGGCCGCTGGCGGACAAGTACTTCCGGGTCGAGGTGAAGGGCATCGAGAACATCCCGTCGGACGGCGGGGCGCTCATCGTGGCCAATCACTCCGGGACGTTGCCGCTGGACGGGCTGATGCTTCAGGTCGCGGTGCACGACAACCATCCGGCCGAGCGCCATCTGCGGCTGCTCGCCGCCGACCTGGTCTTTCATCTCCCGGTCGTCAACGAGCTGGCCCGCAAGGCCGGGCACACGCTGGCCTGCGCGGAGGACGCACAGCGGCTGCTGGAGCGGGGCGAGATCGTCGGGGTGATGCCGGAGGGGTTCAAGGGCATCGGCAAGCCGTTCGGCGAGCGCTACAAGCTTCAGCGCTTCGGCCGGGGCGGGTTCGTGTCGACGGCGCTGCGGGCGGGTGCGCCGATCGTGCCGTGCTCGATCGTGGGCGCGGAGGAGATCTACCCGATGATCGGCAACGCGAAGACGGTGGCGCGGCTGCTGGGCTTCCCGTACTTCCCGATCACGCCGACCTTCCCGTGGCTGGGGCCGCTGGGCGCGGTGCCGCTGCCGACGAAGTGGACGATCCAGTTCGGTGAGCCGATCCCGACGGACGGCTATCCGCCGGAGGCGGCGGAGGACCCGATGCTGATGTTCAACCTGACGGACCAGGTGCGTGAGCAGATCCAGCACACGCTGTACCGGCTGCTGGTGCAGCGGCGGTCGGTGTTCTTCTGATCTTCGGTGTTCTTCCGTAGCTGCGGAGAGGGGGCCGGTACGCGAGACGCGTACCGGCCCCTCTCCGCAGCTACGGGCTACGGCTTGAGGTTCTCGCCGTCGATGCCCAGGCCCGGGAGGAGGCCCGGGAGGAGCGGGGGCAGGGTGACGTCCGGGGCCGGCGGTGTGCTGGGCCCGCCCTCGGGGGAGGGCTGGGTGAGGCCGTCCGTGGGCAGCTCGTCGAGCAGTCCGTCCCCGCCTCCGCCCAGCAGGCCGTCGCCGGGGGTGGATTCGGTGGAGCCGGAGGGCTTGGGGGCGGTGCTGCCATCGGTGCGGTCCCCGGGCTTCTGGGAGGCGCCGGGGGCGGGGGCGTCGGACCGGGGTGAGCCGGTGCCGGGGGTGGTGGTGTCGGCGCGTCCGGTGTCCTTGCTCCCGCCCGGGACGCGGGGGAGGAGCGACCGGAGCGGTTCGACTTCTTCCTCCATGGCGTCGAAGACGGAGCTGACCTCGTCGCCGACGTCGCTGAGCTGGACGGGCAGCCGGTCGCGGAGGTTGCTCCAGGTGTCGCGGTGTGAGCGGGAGAAGGAGTCGAGGGTCTGGATCGGGCCGATCGAGCCGTCGCGCTGGTAGGTGGCGTGGAGCAGCCGGTGGCCCTCGGAGGCGTCGTGGGACATGCCGTTGAGGGCGCGTCTGACGGCGCCGAGCGACTCGTGGTCCAGCTCGCCGGAGCGGCCGCGCTCCATGAGGCGGCGGGCTTCGCTGAGCCGGGTGGAGGCCTGGTCGAGGTAGGCCTCGCCGCGGTCGGCGTCACCCTTGGTCATGCCGAGGCTGATGTCCTCCATCCCGCGCTTCAGCCCGTACAGCGAATCACCGGGGAGGGCGTCGGAGCTGGCGGCGGCGACACCGCCGAACGCCCCTGCGGCGACACCGACGGTGAGCCCGCCGGCGGTGAGTCCCTTCGCCCAGCGGGAGCGGGGGCGCAGTTTCCGCAGCGGTGAGGCCCGGTGGGCCCCCTTGGCCCGTTGCTCGGGCACCGTAGGGCCTGTGGACGCGCCGCCCTCGGCGAACATGGCCTCCATGGCCGCGACGAGCTGGGCTCGCTGTACCACTTTGACCTCGGGGTCCAACTGCGGCTTCGGTAGTTCACCGAGGCCGTTCGCCAGGGCCAACAGCGGTCCGCGGTCGGCCTGTTCGGCCGTTTCCTCGGGCTGTACGGCCGCCGCACCCTGGGGGGTCTGCTCCTCCAGGGCCTGGGCGAAGGCGTTGGCCCGCCGGTGTGCCGAAACGTTTGCGATCACTGGCGGCACCTCCTCTCGTCATGACGGTCGACTCCCCTGGCGGTCCGGAAGGTTGCACACCTTGAGCGTTTCCACTCGATGGAGTGAGTGGCGACGGACAGGGGGTGACGACAGGGGGCCTGCAACCGGCACAACGAGCCTCGCGGCACTTGGGTTACGCGCGAAAGATGATCGGACCAGTGCGTGAGGGGACGGTCACGCAGAGGTCCGTCGGTCAGGTCAGCGGGCGTCGTCCGGCAGGAGCCGGGCCAGGGTCCGCACCGCGCGGTACTGGAGGGTCTTGATCGCGCCCTCGTTCTTTCCCATCACCCGGGCGGTCTCGGCGACCGAGAGGCCCTGGAGGAACCGCAGGGTGACGCACTCCTGCTGCTGGGGGTTGAGGCGTCGCACGGCCTGGAGCAGTGCGGCGTTGGAGAGGGACTCCAGGACGGAGTCCTCGGGGCTGCGCGCCACCTCGTTGGCGTCGAGCATCTCGCCGGTGGTCACTTCCAGTCGGAAACGACTGGATTTGAAGTGGTCGGCGACCAGATTGCGGGCGATCGTGACCAGCCAGGCACCGAAGTCGCGGCCCTGCCAGGTGAACGTGGAGATGCGGCGCAGCGCGCGGAGGAAGGTCTCGCTGGTGAGGTCCTCCGCGGTCGCCTTGCCGCCCACGCGGTAGTAGATGTACCGGTACACCGTGTCGCTGTACTGGTCGTACAGGCGGCCGAAGGCGTCCGCCTCACCGGCCTGTGCGCGCTCGACGAGATCCATCATGCGCGCGCTGTCGCTGTCGGCGGTGGGACGACGGACGGCCGCCGTGGTCGAGGCGGCGCGGGTGCTGCGTCTTCCGACCGCCGCACTGCGTTCGGCCATGGCGTAACAAGGGCCGGCAGGTGCAGGGGTGGCAAATGCGGGGACGGCGTACGCGGTGGGGACGAAGCCGCGCAAGCGGTCAATGACCGATGCACGCAGCGTAGCCAGGCCCGAGGCGTCAACCCCGACGTGTGGGTACACGGGACTCCCAGAGGCAGAGCTTCCATCACGAGCAGTTCGAAAAACGTCACCCGTCGTAGCGGGTGGCGGTCTCCGTGATGCGTCTGAGGAGAATAACGCTTCGTGCAGGCCGTGCTACACCCAGTTGTCTAAATCATCGCTTCCGTCGCTTCTGTTATCGCTAAGTGACGGAACAAGTAGCACATGGTGACCGTTTATTGATCGGATTACTTCGCGATCTGTCTCTGGGGGCGACGGGTTGTGGTCGGGCGTCGGTAATCCGACTGGCCGGAGGGGGCGCTGGGCCCGGCGGGGCGGCCGCTCACGATTGGCCGTACGGCTCCGGGCGTGGCTGCGCCCCGTGACCGGATGCGACCGGAGGCACGGGGCGCGGGGCGTACGGGCGTGGGTGCGGGGTCAGCGGCGGCGGCGGTGCAGGGCGACGGCCGCGGCCGTGCCGCCCGCGAGCGCGCCGACCCCGGCGGCGGCCGGGATGCCGACCTTGGCCGCCTTGCGGCCGGTGCGGTAGTCGCGCAGCCGCCAGTCGCGGGCGCGGGCGTACTTGCGGAGCTTGGTGTCCGGGTTGATCGCGTAGGGGTGGCCGACCAGCGAGAGCATCGGGATGTCGTTGTGCGAGTCGCTGTAGGCGGCACAGCGCTCCAGGTCCAGGCCCTCGGCGGCGGCCAGGGCGCGGACTGCCTCGGCCTTGGCGGGGCCGTGGAGCGGTTCGCCGACCAGGCGGCCGGTGTAGACGCCGTCGACCGACTCGGCGACGGTGCCGAGCGCGCCGGTGAGGCCGAGGCGGCGGGCGATGATGGTGGCGGTCTCCACGGGGGCGGCGGTGACCAGCCAGACCTTCTGCCCGGCGTCCAGGTGGGCCTGGGCCAGGGCGCGGGTGCCGGGCCAGATGCGGTCGGCCATGTACTCGTCGTAGATCTCCTCGCCGATGGACATCAGCTCGGAGACGCGGTGGCCCTTGACGATGGACAGGGCGCTGTCGCGGGCGTCCTGCATGTGCTCCGGGTCCTCGACGCCGGCCAGCCGGAACCACGCCTGCTGCCAGGCGAACCGGGTGAGCTCGCGGCGCTCGAAGAACTTCCGCTTGTACAGGCCGCGGCCGAAGTGGAAGATCGCGGCGCCCTGCATGACGGTGTTGTCGAGGTCGAAGAAGGCGGCGGCGCGGTCGTCCCCGGCGACCGGGAACGCGGGCTCCTCGGGCGCCTCTTCGGGGGTCCTGGTCAGGAGGGCGGCGTCCTCGTCGGCCGAGGTCTTGCGCGCGGCCTCCGCCGCGGCCTCGCCGGCCAGGACGCTCCGTGCAGTCGCGGAACGCCTACGGGGGGTGAGCCATCCAAGAGCGGCCATGCCGCGAGCATAGCCAGTCCGCCCGCACCTGCCGGACCTGCCGCGATGCAGGGGTGTGAACGCTGCGGGTCGGAATGGTGAATCGGGCGATTCCGGGCGGTCCGCCGCGGGGGCGGGCGGGCGCAGAATGTAGGCATGAGTCCTCTGCTGCGCCGTACGAAGAAGAAGCCCGCCGACCGGGTGGTCACGTTGATCGGGAAGCCCGGCTGTCATCTGTGCGAGGACGCACGGGAGGTGGTCGGCGCGGTCTGCGAGGAGACCGGTGCGACGTGGGTGGAGAAGGACATCACCGAGGACGAGGAGCTGTACAAGGCGTACTGGGAGCAGATTCCGGTGGTGCTGATCGATGACGAACAGCACACGTTCTGGCGCGTGGACCCGGCCAGACTGCGCAAGGCGCTGGGTGCGGACGCGAAACCCGGTTAACATCGTGGGCGTTTTGAGTGGTCTCGGGGGAGTGGATGTGAGGAGTGTGTACCGCTTTGCCCCCTTCGAGGCTGCAACGGGTTGATGCGGTCCTTGGTTCCGGGATCGCGCGGGGAATGTGCGTGACCCCGGTCACTTTGACCAGACAAAACGGACACCATCTTTGTGCACGCGTTCACAAAGACATAGCCTGCATTCGACGGGGCG
The DNA here is from genome assembly GCF_031760065.1 of Streptomyces durocortorensis. Classification (NCBI taxonomy): domain Bacteria; kingdom Bacillati; phylum Actinomycetota; class Actinomycetes; order Kitasatosporales; family Streptomycetaceae; genus Streptomyces; species Streptomyces sp. C11-1. The sequence continues at coordinate 2,980,606 of NZ_CP134500.1, read as the reverse complement.
GTCTTGGGACATACGGCCGCCTGCAGCCCCGCTCATCCCGCAGGAGCACCGTGGCAACTGGCCGAACTCACCGACCGGCGACCCGTAGCCGAGGAATTCCCGAGGCCACCGTCGCCCGACTTCCGCTGTATCTGCGCGCCCTGACCGCGCTTTCCGAGCGATCGGTCCCCACGGTCTCCTCCGAGGAGCTGGCCACGGCGGCCGGGGTCAACTCGGCGAAGCTGCGCAAGGACTTCAGCTACCTGGGGTCCTACGGCACCCGTGGTGTCGGGTACGACGTCGAGTATCTCGTCTACCAGATCTCGCGCGAGCTCGGGCTCACCCAGGACTGGCCGGTCGCCATCGTCGGCATCGGCAACCTCGGCGCGGCCCTCGCCAACTACGGCGGCTTCGCCTCCCGCGGTTTCCGGGTCGCGGCGCTGATCGACGCCGACCCCGCCATGGCCGGTACGCCGGTCGCGGGCATCCCCGTCCAGCACACGGACGACCTGGACCGGATCATCAGCGACAACGGTGTGTCCATCGGCGTGATCACCACCCCGCCCGGCGCCGCCCAGCAGGTCTGCGACCGGCTCGTGGCCGCCGGGGTCACCTCCATCCTGAACTTCGCGCCCACCGTGCTCTCGGTGCCCGAGGGCGTCGACGTGCGCAAGGTCGACCTCTCCATCGAGCTCCAGATCCTGGCCTTCCACGAGCAGCGCAAGGCCGGCGAGGACTCCGCCGCCGAGGACGAGGGCGCGCCCCCGATGCGCGCCACGCCCGCCAGCCGGAAGGGACCCGACGGGGACATGCCCGCCGTGATGCCGGCATGAGCCTCCTCGTCGTCGGACTGAGCCACCGCAGCGCCCCCGTCTCCGTACTGGAGCGGGCGTCCCTCGCTGCCGACACCCAGGCCAAGCTGCTCCAGGACACCCTCGCCGCGGAACCCGCGACCGAGGCCGCCGTGCTGGCCACCTGCAACCGCATCGAGCTGTACGCGGACGTCGACAAGTTCCACGCGGGCGTCGCCGAGCTGTCCACCCTGCTCGCCCAGCACAGCGGCGTCGGCCTGGAGGAGCTCACTCCGTATCTCTATGTGCACTACGAGGACCGGGCCGTCCACCACCTCTTCTCGGTGGCCTGCGGCCTCGACTCCATGGTCGTCGGCGAGGGCCAGATCCTCGGCCAGATCAAGGACGCGCTCGCACGCGGCCAGGAGCTGCACACCGCCGGACGGCTGCTGAACGACCTCTTCCAGCAGGCCCTGCGGGTCGGCAAGCGCGCCCACAGCGAGACCGGGATCGACCGGGCCGGGCAGTCGCTCGTCACCTTCGGGCTCCAGCAGCTGGCCGCCGGGGCCGACCCCGCCCTCTGGGTCCGGGGCAAGCGCGCCCTGGTCATCGGCGCGGGCTCGATGTCCTCGCTGGCCGCCGCCACCCTCGCCCGGACCGGCGTCGCCGAGATCGTCGTCGCCAACCGGACCCGCGCCCGCGCCGACCGGCTGGTGGAGATCCTCCACCAGGGCGAGGGCACCGCGGTGCGCGCCCACGCGGTCGAGATGTCCGCGGTCGGCGACGAACTGACACGTGCAGACATCGTCGTCTCCTGCACCGGCGCCACCGGCCTCGTACTCACCGCCGACGCCCTCGCGGACGCCCTCGGCGTGACCCTGGACGCCCCGGCCGGTACGCCGGAGTCCGCCGCCGTCCCGGCTCCGGCCCCGGCCGACGTCGACCAGCACGCCGCTTGGGTGGAGAACGGTTCCGCCACCTCCGCACCGGACGGCGGGGCCGCCCCGCGCCGCGTCGCGCTGCCCGCGCAGTCCACCGGCCCGGTGAAGCTCGCCCTGCTCGACCTCGCCATGCCGCGCGACATCGACGGCGCCGCCCACCGCATCGACGGGGTGCGCCTCGTCGACATCGAGTCGCTCGCCGAGGCGTCCGCCGACGCCCCGATGGCAGCCGACGTGGACCGGGTCCGCACGATCGTCGCCGACGAGGTGGCCGCCTTCGGCGCCGCCCAGCGCGCCGCTCATGTCGCCCCGACCGTGGTCGCCCTGCGCACCATGGCCGCCGACGTGGTCGCCGGCGAGATCGCCCGGCTGGACGGCCGCCTCCCCGACCTGGACGAGAAGCAGCGCGCCGAGATCACCCAGACCGTGCGCCGCGTCGTCGACAAACTCCTGCACGCGCCCACCGTGCGGGTCAAGCAGCTCGCCAGCGAACCCGGCGGCGCCGGGTACGCGGACGCGCTGCGCGAACTCTTCGACCTCGACCCGCAGACGGTGGCCGCCGTCTCCCGGGCAGACCTGAACGACCCGAATAGAGGGCGGTCATGACCGACAACTCATCCCCGGGCGCGCGGAACGCCGCGCCGCTCCGGCTGGGCACCCGGCGTTCCAAGCTGGCCATGGCCCAGTCCGGCCTCGTCGCCGAGGCCGTCCGCGAGGTGACCGGGCGCGCCGTCGAGCTCGTCGAGATCACCACGTACGGGGACACCTCCCGCGAGCACCTGGCGCAGATCGGCGGCACCGGCGTGTTCGTCGCGGCCCTGCGCGAGGCGCTGCTGCGGGGCGAGGTGGACTTCGCCGTCCACTCGCTCAAGGACCTGCCGACCGGCCAGCCCGACGACCTCGTGCTGGCGGCCGTGCCGCAGCGCGAGGACCCGCGCGACGCACTGATCGCACGGGACGGGCTGACCTTCGAGCAGCTGCCCGACGGCGCCCGCGTGGGCACCGGTTCGCCGCGCCGCATGGCGCAGCTCAACGCGTACGCGCGTTCCCACGGCCTGCGGATCGAGACCGTCCCCATCCGGGGCAACGTCGACACGCGGATCGGGTTCGTGCGTGACGGCAAGCTCGACGCGGTGGTTCTCGCCGCCGCCGGGCTCAGCCGTCTCGGCCGGACCGGTGAGGTGACCGACTTCCTGCCGGTCGACACCGTCCTGCCCGCTCCCGGCCAGGGAGCCCTGGCGATCGAGTGCGCCGCGTCCGACGCGGACCTCGCCGCCGCGCTCGCCGAGCTCGACGACCCGTACACCCGGGCCGCCGTGACCGCCGAGCGTGCCCTGCTCGCCGCCCTGGAGGCCGGCTGCTCCGCACCTGTGGGTGCGCTGGCCGACCTCCTGGTCGACGGACAGGTTGTCAACGAACTGCGCCTGCGCGGAGTCGTCGGTACCACCGACGGTTCCTCGCTGGTACAGCTGTCCACCACCGGTCCCGTCCCCACGTCGCACGACGACGCGGCGGCCCTCGGTCGCGAACTCGCGGCCGAGATGCTTGCCAAGGGTGCGGCCGGTCTTATGGGGGAGCGAGCACTTTGAGCCCCACCGGCCCCGCCGCATCCGACTTTCCGGTCCTGTCCGCCCAAGGCCAGGTCACCTTCCTCGGCGCCGGTCCCGGCGACCCGGGACTGCTGACCCTGCGCGCCGTCGAGGCGCTCGCGAGCGCGGACGTCCTTGTCGCCGAGCCCGATGTGCTCGACGTCGTTCGCGGCCATGCGCGGGCAGGCGTAAGCACGCCTGAGCTGACGGTTGTTGACGTCTCGTCAACAGCCGCCGGAGTACCCGTTCTCAGGGATGCGGCCAATCTTGTCATGGAGGCCGCGAAGGGCGGCAGGCGGGTGGTCCGTGCTGTCGCGGGCGACCCGGGCCTGGACGGGGACGCGGGTGCGGAGATGCTCGCCTGCGCCGCCGCCGGGGTGCCCTTCGAGGTCGTCCCGGGCGTCGCGAACGCCGTCGGCGTACCCGCGTACGCCGGGGTGCCGCTGCGCGACGCGCAGGGCGCGGACGTCCGCTTCGTCGACGCGCGTACCGCCTCCGACCGGTGCTGGAGCGAGGTCGGCGCGAGCGACGCGACCGCCGTCGTCTCCACCACGCTGGACTCGGTCGCGGCAGCCGCCGGTGAGCTGGTCTCCGCGGGCCGCAAGCCCGACACCCCGCTCACCGTGACGATCGCGGGCACCACCACCCGCCAGCGCACCTGGACGGCGACCCTCGGGACGATCGCCCAGGTCCTCAAGCAGGCCAAGGTGCTGCCCTCTCCGGAGGGCCACCGGCCGGTCATAGCCGTGGTCGGAGAGCGAAGCTCCGTCGCCCAGCGCGACCAGCTCGCGTGGTTCGAGTCCAAGCAGCTGTTCGGCTGGAAGGTGCTCGTGCCGCGTACGAAGGAGCAGGCCGCGTCGCTCTCCGACCAGCTGCGTTCCTATGGTGCGGTGCCGCACGAGGTCCCGACGATCGCCGTCGAGCCGCCGCGTACACCCCAGCAGATGGAGCGCGCGGTAAAGGGCCTGGTCACCGGGCGCTACGAGTGGATCGCCTTCACCAGCGTCAACGCCGTCAAGGCGGTCCGGGAGAAGTTCGAGGAGTACGGGCTCGACGCCCGTGCCTTCGCCGGGATCAAGGTCGCGGCCGTCGGCGAGCAGACCGCCGCGGCGCTGGTCGACTTCGGCGTGAAGCCCGACCTGGTGCCCTCCGGGGAGCAGTCCGCCGCCGGGCTGCTGGAGGACTGGCCGCCCTACGACCCGGTCTTCGACCCGATCGACCGGGTGTTCCTGCCGCGCGCCGACATCGCCACCGAGACCCTGGTGGCCGGGCTCATCGAGCTGGGCTGGGAGGTCGACGACGTCACCGCGTACCGCACGGTCCGCGCCTCGCCGCCGCCGGCCGACACCCGCGAGGCGATCAAGGGCGGCGGCTTCGACGCGGTCCTGTTCACCTCGTCCTCGACCGTCCGCAACCTGGTCGGCATCGCGGGCAAGCCGCACAACGTGACCGTCATCGCGTGCATCGGCCCCGCCACCGCGAAGACCGCCGAGGAGCACGGCCTGCGGGTCGACGTCCTCTCCCCGGAACCGTCGGTGCACAAGCTCGCCGAGGCGCTCGCGGCCTTCGGCGCGCAGCGCCGGGACGCGGCGAAGGAGGCCGGTGACCCGGTGACCCGGCCGAGCGAGCGGCGCCCGGGTGCGCGCAGGCGCCGGACGACGACGTAGTGATAGTGGTACGAGGGTGAGCGGGCCCGGTCGCTTCGGCGGCCGGGCCCGCCACCGTTTCCGGGGCCTTTACCGGTACCGGTGTCGGTAAGACCGTGCTGCGTGCGGGTCTATCGTCGAAGGATGACTGCGTACGGAAACTTCCCCGGCTCCCGCCCCCGGCGGCTGCGGACGACCCCGGCGATGCGGCGGATGGTCGCCGAGACACGGCTCGACCCCGCGAACCTGATCCTCCCCGCGTTCGTACGGGAGGGCATCGACGCCCCGGTCGCCATCTCGGCCATGCCCGGCGTGCACCAGCACACCCTGGACACCCTGCGGAAGGCAGCCGTCGAGGCGGTGTCGGCCGGGGTCTCGGGGATCATGCTCTTCGGGGTCCCGGAGGACGCCAAGAAGGACGCCCGGGGCACGGCGGGCACCGACCCCGACGGCATCCTCCAGCTCGGGCTGCGGGCGGTGCGCGAGGAGGTCGGGGACGACCTCGTCGTCATGTCGGACCTGTGCCTGGACGAGTACACCGACCACGGCCACTGCGGGGTCCTGACGGCCGACGGGCGCGTGGACAACGACGCGACCCTGGAGCGGTACGCGGAGATGGCCCAGGTGCAGGCGGACGCCGGGGCCCATGTGGTGGGCCCCAGCGGGATGATGGACGGTCAGGTCGGTGTGGTCCGGGACGCCCTGGACCAGACCGGGTACGAGGACGTGTCGATCCTCGCCTACACCGCGAAGTACAGCTCCGCCTTCTACGGCCCCTTCCGCGAGGCCGTCGGCTCCTCGCTGACCGGCGACCGCAAGACCTACCAGCAGGACCCGGCCAACGCCCGGGAGTCCCTGCGGGAGCTGGCGCTCGACTTGGAGGAGGGCGCCGACATGGTCATGGTGAAGCCCGCCGGACCGTATCTGGACATCCTCGCCAAGGTCGCCGGGGCCGTGGACGTGCCGGTCGCGGCGTACCAGATCAGCGGTGAGTACGCGATGATCGAGGCCGCGGCCGAGAAGGGCTGGATCGACCGGGACAAGGCGATCCTGGAGAGCCTGACCGGTATCCGGCGGGCCGGGGCGCAGATGATCCTCACCTACTGGGCGACCGAGGTCGCCGGGTGGCTGGGGCGGGGCGCGGACCGGGGTTGAGGCCTCAGGGGCTGCTGCCGGCTCCGGTTTCCTGGAGCCGGTGGGCCTCCTTGATGGAGAAGCGGGCGCTGTCCCGCACGAGGGGGTCCTCGTCGGCCCGCGCGGTGGTGTCCAGGACCGTGGCGACGACCGGGTCGGCCGTGTAGGGGGCCAGCGACATCGCCGCGTACTGGCGGACCAGGTCCTCGGTCGGGTCGCGCAGCGCGGTGAGCAGGGCGCGGCCCGCTTCGCGGCGCAGGGCCGGGTCGGCCGGGGGCCAGACGCGCAGGACCGTGGCGCTCTCGACCCGGGCGAGGTCGTACTCACCGGGGTCCGCGACGACCGAGACGAGGAAGGGCAACGCCTGGGCGTTGGCATCCAGTTCGGTGATGATCTCGCGCTTGCGGTCGCTGTCGGCGGGCAGGGCGCGGAACTCGGCTATCAGGCGCTCGGCGGCTTCGGCGGCTGCCGTCGCTGCCGTGGTCGGGGAGTGCGTGTCGTTCATGGGGGTGGACACTTTCTGTCAGGGCCAGTCGACCAGTGCCATGAATGCTACGAAAGTGACCACGGCGGTGGCGGGTGCGGCGAGCGCCAGGCCCACCCGCCGGGCCGCGTAGCGGACCTGGTGCGGGACGGCCCAGCTCGCGATCAGCACGATCAGGGCGACCAGCAGGCCGATCCAGAGCACGGTCCACGCGACGGTGAAGCCAAGGGCTGTCCCGCGATCCCTGGCGGGCGCACGACGACAGCTGCGGCACCTCGCCGCGTTGTCGGAACGCCCGCATACATCCAGTATGCGGACGTCCCTCCGCCTTGCGATGCACCGCATCTGACGCCGCGCGCTGACCCACCAGGGATCGCGGGACAGCCCTTGGCGTCGAAGCGGTCGGCCTCGGCCCCGTTGCAGGAGTCGCACGCCATCGGCGTGAGCCCGCCGAAGAACAGGGCGACCAGCCCCAGCGGCAGGGTCACGACCGTGGAGATCAGCGGGGCGATCCAGGCGCGGGGGGCGGGGGCGTGCTCGGGGGCGGTCTTCGGGGTGCTGCCGCCGTCGTGGCTGTTCTCGCTCATGTGGCCGAGTCAACCCCCGGGGGCCCGCCGCCCGCATGAGTACGAGGGCTCAGCTCCCGGTCGGCAGGTGAGCGCGCTCCTCTGGCCAGGCCTGGCTCAATCCCACCAGAACGACCACACTTCCTGGTTCAGCAGCTGCTTCTGTGCGTAGACGTCGAGGTCGTGGGGCGGGGACTGGTCGATGTTGTCCGGGCAGAACGCGTAGTGCTCGGCGGCCAGCGCGCGGGCCTCCTCGACGGTGGTGGGCGGGCGGCCCACGGAGACGATCATCGTGTCGAAGCCGAGCACCACGACCCGGGCGTCGTACCGGTCCTCCCAGGAGCGGAGCACCGCGCAGAGCCGGGCCACGTCGTTCTCGTGGTTCACCGGGCCCGACCAGCCGATCGCCGCCGGTATGTCCGCGCTGCGGCGGGCCGGGACGAGGGCCATCCGGGTCCCGCCGAGCCACTCGTCCGCGTCGGCGGCGATCACGCCCGCGAGGCCCGCGGCCGCCGTGTCCGCGTCCTCGGCCGCCTCCCGGGCGGGGACGGGCGCGAGGCCGGGCCAGGAACCGGGTCCCTCGGACTGCTCCTCGCCCTCCCCGGCCGCCGTGCCTTCGCCCATCTCGTCGTCCGCGTACTCCGTCCAGTAGTCCGCCAGCACCTCGTCGGCGTCGTGGTCACCGGGATACGACGTGCCGTCCGGGCAGAGGTCCCACTCCTCGGGCCACTGGTCTCGGCGGCCACCGGTGACGAGCACCGGCAGCAGCCCGAGCCGCCGCCCGGCCGCCCGCAGGTCCGGCCAGTCGCGCGGGGCCGCCGGGCCGTCCGCGTACCAGAGCAGCGGCTCGTGCCAGGGGCCGTCCAGCGTGGCGTCCACCAGGGAGCCGGGCGGGAGGTCCAGGCCGGAGGAGGCCAGGGAGGGCAGGGGGTTCGGGAGCGTCGCCATGGTGGTGAGCGTAGGCGGCGGCACTGACAGGCAGGAGCGAGCGCCGACCCTTCACGGGAGGTGGGGCACGGGGAGACGGGCGGAGAGGTGGCGGGGTGGGGCCTTCGTACGCGGACCTGGCGGCCCGGACGCGGCCGGGACGGCAGGCGGCTCCGGCTCCTTCGGGGCCGAACGAGTGACAGGAGACGCTGCTGCTTCCCCACGGGGAAGGGATGCCTCCGCAGGAAGCAGGAACGGCCTCGCTCCGGCCGGACGCTCGGCCTCCGCGAGTGTCGGGCCGATCGGTGCGTCGGTGTCGGCGGCGATATGGACGGCGACGGACGCGGCCGCCGGAGCCGGTATGCCGGGTGGCTCTTGCTCGGGCAGGTGTCCCGTCGGACCCTCCGCAGGCCGCCCGTCGGTCCGGGGCGCCGCCGGTGGACCGGACCACCGGGACCCGACGCCTGGGGGGCCGGGAGGCCGGGGAGTCGGGAAGTCTTCAGGCCCCGGGGCTTCGGCCGCCTTCCGGTCCGTCCTGTGCTCTCGACGTGTTCACGATTGAAGGGATGGCGATGACCACGCTGCTTACCGGAGCGACCGTGTGGGACGGGCTGAAGGACGCGCCCGCCGGAGTCCGCGACATCCTGGTCGAGGACGGTCGGATCACGAGGATCGACGAGGGGATTCCGGCCCCCGACGGCGCCGAGGTGATCGACCTGTCCGGGCACACCGTGACCCCCGGCTTCATGGACTGCCACACCCACGTCACCATCACCCCGGACATCACGGGGGCCTTCGGCCGCTCGGCCACGGCGACCGCGCTGGCCACGCTTCCGATTCTGCGTACGCTGCTGCACAACGGGTTCACCACGGTCCGGGACCTGACCGGCGCCGACCCCGCCTACAACACGCTCGACCTGCGGGACGCGGTCGCCGAGGGGCTGATCGAGGGGCCGCGCATGCTCGTGGCCCCTCACCTGATCTCCGCACGCGGCGGGCACGGCGACTTTTCGAGCACCCTGGGCGACCAGTACCAGAGCCCTCCCCGGCTGGCGGAGCTGGCAGCCGCCGACGGCTGCGACGAGATCCGGACCCGGGTCCGTACCGAGATCCGGGCCGGCGCCGACTGGATCAAGTTCGGTGCCACCGGAGGGTTCTCCAGCCCTTCCGACGAGCCCACCCAGACGACGTACACCCAGGACGAGATGGACACCCTCGTCGCCACCGCCCGGGACCTGGGCCGACCGGCGACCCCGCACTGCTACGGCGACGAAGGAGTGCGCAGGGCGGTGCGGGCCGGTGTCCGCAGCATCGAGCACGGAAACCTCGCCACCGCCGAGACCCTGCGGATGATGGCCGACCAGGGCGTCTACCTCGTACCCACCCAGTTCACCGTTCTCGACGACGCCCGCAAGGCCGACGACGACGCGGCCTGGAAGGGGAAGCCCGCCTACAAGCGCCGCAAGTTCCAGCTTCACCAGAAGGAGCTGCTGGACGGCGCGGAGCACGTCGCGGCATCCGACATCAAGATCGCTTTCGGTACCGACGCCGGGATGTTCCCGCACGCGGAGAACTGGCGGGAGTTCCCCACCATGGTCTCCACCGGCATCACCCCTGTCCGCGCCCTGAAAGCGGCGACCAGCGTCGCCGCCGAGCTGCTCGGACTCGACGACCTCGGCGTACTCGCGCCCGGCAGGATCGCCGACATCATCGCCATGCCCGGCGATCCCTTCACCGACATCGAGGTCACCGGCAAGGTGGCCTTCGTCATGAAGGAAGGAACCGTCCACAAACGTCCAGGAGCCCCCCGGTGAACAGGATCGTCACGTCCATCTCGCTCTCCCTCGACGGCTTCTTCGAAGGGCCCGACCAGGACATCGACTGGCACACCGTCGACGAGGAGGTGCACCAGCACTTCAACGACTATCTGCGGACGATGGGCGGCTTCGTGGAGGGGCGCGTCACCTACGAGCTGATGGAGGAGTTCTGGCCGACCGCCGATCAGGACCCGGACAACGAGGGCCCGATGGCCGAATTCGCGGGCATCTGGCGGGACATGCCGAAGTTCGTCTTCTCGCGGACGCTGGAGAGCGTGGGGCCGGGGGCGACGCTGCTGCACGAGGTCGACCCCGAGCAGGTGCGCTCGCTGCGGGACGCCGCTTCGGGGGACCTGGTGGTCGGCGGGGCGGACCTGGTGGAGTCGTTCCGGCGGTTCGACCTGGTCGACGAGTACCGGATCTACATCCATCCGGTCATCCTCGGCCGGGGCCGCCCCTTCTTCCGGGACACGGAGGAGCGGCAGGGGCTCCGGCTGCTGGAGACCCGGACCTTCGGCAACGGGGTCGTGCTGCTCCGTTACGAGACGGTCCGGGCGTAAGGCCGTGCGGCGGGCTGTACGGCGCTGCGGTCAGGCGGTCGCCGCGTAGGCGGCGAACGCCGACCAGGCCGTGGGCGCGACCGTGAACGTCGGGCCCTCGATGTCCTTGGAGTCACGGACGTGGACGGCGGCGGGGTAGGCGGCGATCTCGACGCAGGCCCCGCCTTCGTCGGCGCTGTAGCTCGACTTCCGCCAGTCGTACGCGACTTCGAGGCATTGCCCGCCTTCGTCGCCGCTGTAGCTCGACTTGAACCAGTTCAGTGCGGTGCTCATGTCTCTCCCAGTAAACGGGCCAGCAGGCGCAGGGTCTCAAGAGGGGTGAGCGCCTGGGCTCGCAGCATCGCATATTTCTGGGCCAGGATGCTGATCTCATTCCGGTCGGAGATGAGCTTGCTGCCGCGCTGGGTTTCGGAGTACGCGGCGTGCTGGTGGTCCGGTGTTTCCAGGAGGGTGAAGGGGCCGTTGAGGCCTGCGTGGGCCCTGCTGTCGAGCGGGAGCACCTGGAGGCAGACTCCCGGGAGTTGGGCCATCGCGTAGAGGTGGCGCAGCTGCTCCAGGTGGTCCTCGTCCGACGTCAGTTTCATCATCAGGACCGGTTCCCAGATCACCATGCTGATCGTCGGCGGTTTCCTTCGGTCCAGGATCTGCTGCCGTTGCAGTCGCGTCGCCGTCTGCGCCTCGATCTCCTCCGGGCTGTAGACCGGGATCTTGTTGCGGAACACCGCCTCCGCGTACGCCTTCGTCTGGAGCAGGCCCGGGATGACCTGGTTGTCGTACCAGGACAGTGCCAGCGCGTCATGCTCCATGTCGATGTACTGCTCGGCCCACAGCGGGATCAGGTCGACTTCCGGCATGTTGTCGACCGCCGTCGACAGCGCGCCCTTGGTGTCCAGCAGATCGTCGATCGTCTCCGCCAGATCCGGGACGAGGGAGCGTCTGCCCTGCTCGACGGAGGCGATCGTGTCCTCCTGTACGCCTGCCGCTTGGGCTAGTTCGGTCTGCGTGAGGCCCGCCTCCTTGCGGAAGCGGGCCAGCAGCTTGCCCACGAGCTTCATCGTCGACGCGTTCTTACGCTGTCGCTTTCTGGGGTGCATACGGTCCCACTCCCACCCCGGAACCCACTTCACGCACGCGCGACCCGTACAACAAATGTGTACGGGTCGCGCACAGTTACCGCACGTCAGGCGCTGGCCCTGGCTGCCTCGTCCGCTCAGTTCAGTACATCAGGGCGGTCTCGATGTCCGACTGCCAGTAGGTGACGAAGCCCATGCTGTCGGTGTAGGTCTCCGCCGGGAGCTTCACCGTGGCCTCGTTCTTCGGCTTGTTGTTCCTGTCGACCATGGTGACGCCGAGGTTGTCGCTCTTGACCGGCTCGTTCTGACCGGGCTCTCCGAGGAGCGCGATGCCCGCGTACGCCTTCTCGCCGGGGGAGAGCGTGACGACCGCCTGCGGCTTGCTGTCCTCGTAGACCGGGTACACGGCCTGCGCGTCGTCGAAGCGGAGGAAGGGTGCGTAGTACGCGGCGCAGTCGGCGGAGCCGGTGTTGGTCACCGTGAGCAGCAGGTGGTTGATCGGGCGGCTCACCGAGGAGACCTTCACCTTGGAGTTCGTGGCCGTGCAGGCCGGGATCGACGCCGGGGCCTTCGCGTTCGGCGCGGCCTCCGGCTTCTTGCCGTTGCTGTCGCCGTTGCCGCTCGCGTGCTTCCCCCCGGCGGGGACCGTCTGCGTGTCGGGCGCGCCGGCCTTCGGGGCGTCGGGCTGTGTCTTGCCGTCGGCGCCGTCGGCGCTCGTGGTCGCAGGGGCCGCCGTCTCGGTCGAGTCGGCTGCCTTGGTTCCCATGGCCTTGTCCTCGCCGCCGCAGGCGGTGAGCGAGAGAGCGGCCGCGAGGGCGGTGGCGGCGAGGGCGGTGGCGCGGATGCGGTTGGTGCGCATGGCGGTGGTACTCCCCGTACTCGGTTGATCTGCGGTGCTGCTGTGGTCTGGTCCGAGCTTGTGGGGCAGTGGATTCCGGCCGCAACGCCTGCTGAACCATTGGGGATGCTGGAACGTCTACGCGTACGGTGACCTGCGGGAATTTCGCGTCCCTGGAACGCCGTTCCGGGACGGACCAGGGAGGGGAACGCCGTCGTGGCGACGCCGGAGGCCGAGCACTTCGCGGCCCTGCTGAAGGAACTGAAGGGCCGTTCGGGACGCAGCTACGGGGTTCTCGCGGGGAGACTGCACGTCAGTACGTCGACCCTCCACCGGTACTGCAACGGTGACGCCGTGCCCAACGAGTACGCTCCCGTCGAGCGGTTGGCGCGGCTGTGCGGGGCGACGGGCGACGAGCTGGTGGAGGTGCACCGGCGGTGGATCGTTGCGGACGCGGCCCGGCGGCGGCCGACGGGGGCGGGGGTTCCTGCTCCTGCTCCCGTTCCCGTTCCCGTTCCCGCTCCCGATTCGGCTTCGGCTTCGGCTTCGGTGAAGCCTGCGCCGGAGCCCGAGTCCGAGTCCGCGCCTGCGGCCGAGCGTGTGCCCCCGTCCGCGCCTCCCGACCCCGTCACCGACTCGCCCGCCGGAGCCCCCGGTGGCAGTCGCTCCCCGTGGGCCCGGCTCTCCCGGCGTACCCGGGTGCTGCTCGCCGCCGCCGGGGCCGCCGTGCTCCTCGTGCCCACCACCGTCGTCGCCGCCGATCTCGTCGGGTCAGGAGCTGGGTCGGGGGCGGAGGGCGGTGCGGTTGCTTCGGACCGGGCCGGGAGGGAGGGCGGCGATTCGGTGGTTCCCGGGGCCTCCTCCTTCCCCGCCTCCCCGGCCTCGCCGTCGGTGAGCGACTCCCCGTCATCCGGCGGTCCGTCGGCCGCGCCCCCGGTGGAGCCCGGCGCGCCCGCCCGTTCCGGTGCGGAGCGGCCCAGGAGCGGCGGTACGGGGCTCGGTGCGCCCCCGGCCGTCACCATCTCCTCGTACAACTGGGATGAGCCCTGCGGGCAGTTCTACCTGCTGAACCGGGGACCGGAAGGCCTGGCTCCGCCGCCCCCGCCGCAGGACCGGCGCGGCTGGGCCCAGTCCTACGGTGGCGTGGACGCGGGGAACATGCTGCTTCAGCTGACCGTGCAGGGCACCACGCGCGAGGCGGTCGTCCTGAAGGGGCTGTATGTGCGGGTGCTGTCCCGCAAGGCTCCGCTGCCCTGGTCGGCGTACCTGATGGGGAACGGCTGCGGCAGCGGCATCGCGCCCCAGACCTTCGCGTCCGACCTCGACACCCGGCACCCGATCATGACCCCCGTACCCGGAACGCAGGGCGACCGGACGATCCCCGCCGTGCCTTTCCCGTTCAAGGTGACGTCCGAGGACGTGGAGGTCTTCAACCTGGACATGAAGGCCGTGGGGTACGACGTCACCTGGTACCTGGAGCTGAAGTGGAGCAGCGGCGGGCGTGAGGGGATGCTGCGGATCGACGACCACGGCAAGCCGTTCCGTACGAGCGGGATGCGGGGGCGGCCGATGTACACGTACGGCAACGACGAAGTGAAGTGGGAGCCCTTCACCCCGGGGTGAGCCGTACCGGCGGGGATCTACGACGCCGCCGTGGAACCAGCCGCCCCTGGGGCGTGCCCCACGCGCGTGGGCCCCGGCACATCACCCGTGCCGGGGCCCACGCGCGTACGCTCCGGGGTCAGAGCCGCTCGGGCGTCCGGATGCCGAGCAGTGCCATCCCCTGGTGGAGGGTCCGGGCGGTGAGGTCCACCAGGAAGAGCCGGTTCTCGACGACCTCGGGGGCGTTGTCCGGGCTGAGCACCTGGCACTGGTCGTAGAACGTCGTCAGGTGGGACGCGAGCTGGTAGAGATACGCGGCCAGCTTGTGCGGTTCGTAGCCCGCCGCGACCTCGCCCAGCACCTCGCCGAACTGGTCCAGGTGCAGGCCGAGCGCACGCTCCGCCGGGGCCAGCGCCAGCTCCGGGTGGGCGGTCGGCACCGCGTCGCCCGCCTTGCGCAGGATCGACTGGATACGCGCGTACGCGTACTGGAGGTACACCGAGGTGTCGCCGTTCAGCGACACCATCTGGTCCAGGTCGAACTTGTAGTCCCGTACGGCGGAGGTGGACAGGTCCGCGTACTTCACGGCCCCGATGCCGACGTACCGGCCGTTCTCCACGATCTCGTCCTCGGTCAGGCCAACCTTCTCGGCCTTCTCCCGGACGACCGCCGTGGCCCGGCCGACCGCCTCGTCGAGGAGGTCCTCCAGCCGGACCGTCTCGCCCTCACGGGTCTTGAACGGCTTGCCGTCCTTGCCGAGGACCGTGCCGAAGGCGAGCTGCACGGCCCGCACGTCCTCGTTCAGCCAGCCAGCCCGCCGGGCGGTCTCGAAGACCATCTTGAAGTGGAGCGACTGCCGGGCGTCCACCACGTACACCAGGGTGTCGGCCTTGAGGTCCTGCACCCGGTTCCGGATCGCGGAGAGGTCGGTGGCCGCGTAGCCGTAGCCGCCGTTCGTCTTCTTCACGATGAGCGGGACCTTGTTGCCGTCCGGGCCCTTGACGTCGTCGAAGAACACGCACAGCGCACCCTCGGAGCGGACGGCGACACCCGTCTCCTCCAGGATGCGGCAGGTCTCCTCCAGCATGTCGTTGTAGCCGGACTCGCCGACGATGTCGGGGTCACGGATCTCCATGTCGAGCTTGTCGAAGACCGAGTGGAAGTAGATCTTCGACTCGTCGACGAAGCCCTGCCACAGCTCCAGCGTCTGCGGGTCCCCGGCCTGGAGGGCCACCACCCGGTCCCGGGAGCGCGCCTTGAACTCCTCGTCCGAGTCGAACAGGGCCCGCGACTCCTTGTAGACCCGGTTGAGCGTCGACATCGCCGCCTCGCCGTCGCTCGCGCCTCCCTCGTGCTTCAGGGCGCCCGGGTGCTCGATCAGATACTGGATCAGCATGCCGAACTGGGTGCCCCAGTCGCCGATGTGGTGCCGCCGGACGACGTCCTCGCCGGTGAACTCCAGGATCCTGACCATCGCGTCACCGATGACCGCCGACCGCAGGTGGCCGACGTGCATCTCCTTGGCGACGTTCGGCTGGGCGTAGTCGATGACCGTCGTCCCGGCCTCCGCCCTCAGCGGCACGCCGAGCCGGCCGCCGTCGTCCGCCGACCTGGCGGCCAGCGTCTCGACGATGGCCTTGTCGGTGAGCGTGATGTTGAGGAAGCCGGGCCCGGAGACCTCGATGTCCTTGATCAGCCCGCCCGCCGGGAGGGCGTCGGTGACCTGGCCCGCCAGCTCGCGCGGGTTGCCCTTGAGCTTCTTGGCGAGCGCCAGGATGCCGTTGGCCTGGAAGTCGGCCCGGTCGCTTCGGCGCAGCAGCGGGTCCGCGGTGCCGGCATCCGGCAGAGCTGCCGTCAGGGCGTCCGCCAGCTGCTGCTGGAGCGTGGAAGCGAGGGAAGGGACCGAGGCCATGGCTGGCTGCCGTTTCCGTAGGGGTACAAGGGATCACCCCAGTATCCCACGGGGCGTAAAGCCGTTTTCGCGCTGCGGGAGGTAACTGGGAGAATGGTCCGTACCCCATCGGGAAACGACAGACGAGAGAAGGACGTGCCGACCGTGGCCGAGAGTCAGACCAGCACCGAGACCGACTGGGTCTCCCGCTTCGCGGACGATGTCATCGCCGAATCGGAGCGTCGTGCGCCTGGCAAACCGGTCGTCGTCGCCTCCGGTCTGTCCCCCTCGGGCCCGATCCACCTCGGCAACCTCCGCGAGGTCATGACCCCGCACCTGGTCGCCGACGAGGTCCGCCGCCGCGGATACACCGTGCGCCACCTGATCTCCTGGGACGACTACGACCGCTACCGCAAGGTCCCCAACGGGGTTCCGGGCGTGGACGCGTCCTGGGCCGAGCACATCGGCAAGCCGCTGACCTCGGTGCCCGCCCCGGCCGGCTCCGCGTACCCGAACTGGGCCGAGCACTTCAAGGCCGCCATGACGGCCGCCCTGGACGAGCTGGGCGTCGAGTACGACGGAATCAGCCAGACGGAGCAGTACACCGCCGGGACCTATCGCGAGCAGATCCTGCACGCGATGAAGCACCGGGCCGACATCGACGCCGTCCTCGACCGCTACCGGACGAAGAAGGACCCGGCGGCGGCCGGTTCCGCGGCCAAGGGCGGTAAGAAGCCCCAGCAGCAGAAGAAGGTCGACGAGGCCGAGCTGGAGGCCGCCGAGGGCTCCGGCGCCGCCGACGAGGACGACGGCAGCGGAAACAGCGCGGGCTACTTCCCGTACAAGCCGTACTGCGGCAACTGCGAGAAGGACCTCACGGTCGTCACCTCCTACGACGACGACAGCACCGAGCTGAACTACACCTGCTCGGCGTGCGGCTTCGCCGAGACGGTCCGGCTCAACGAGTTCAACCGCGGCAAGCTCGTCTGGAAGGTCGACTGGCCGATGCGCTGGGCGTACGAGGGCGTGATCTTCGAGCCCAGCGGCGTCGACCACTCCTCGCCCGGCTCCTCCTTCGTCGTCGGCGGCCAGATCGTCCGTGAGGTCTTCGACGGCGTCCAGCCCATCGGGCCCATGTACGCCTTCGTCGGCATCTCCGGCATGGCCAAGATGTCCTCCAGCAAGGGCGGGGTGCCCACCCCGGCCGACGCGCTGAAGATCATGGAGGCGCCGCTGCTGCGCTGGCTCTACGCCCGCCGCAAGCCCAACCAGTCGTTCAAGATCGCCTTCGACCAGGAGATCCAGCGGCTGTACGACGAGTGGGACTCGCTGGGCCGCAAGGTCGCCGACGGCACGGTGCTGCCCGCCGACGCCGCCGCGTACTCCCGCGCCGTCCGCACGGCGGCCGGGGAGCTTCCCAGCACCCCGCACCCGCTGCCGTACCGGACGCTCGCCTCGGTCGCCGACATCACGGCCGGCGCCGAGGACCAGACGCTGCGCATCCTCAGCGAGCTGGACCCGGAGAACCCGCTGACCTCGCTGGACGAGGCGCGCCCGCGCCTCGACCGTGCCGAGAACTGGATCACCACCCAGGTCCCGGCCGAGGCCCGCACCATCGTCCGCGACGAGCCCGACAAGGAGCTCCTGGGATCGCTCGACGACCAGGGCCGCGAGTCCCTGCGCCTCCTCCTGGAGGGCCTGGACACCCACTGGTCGCTGGACGGCCTCACCACGCTGGTCTACGGGGTGCCGAAGGTGCTGGCCGGTCTTGAGCCGGACGCCAAGCCGACGCCCGAGCTGAAGGCCGCCCAGCGGTCCTTCTTCGCGCTGCTCTACCGGCTGCTCGTCAGCCGCGACACGGGGCCGCGGCTGCCCACGCTGCTGCTCGCGGTGGGTGCGGAGCGGGTACGGAGGCTGCTGGGCGCATAGCCGTACGTACGGTGAAGGGTCGCCGCCCGGGGTTCCGGGTGGCGACCCTTTCGGCTGCGGTGGCCGGGTCAGGCTGTCTGGTCGGGCTGTTCGGTCAGGCTGTCTGGTCGGCGGCCGACCGCGCCGGGACGTAGGCCTGCTTGAACTCGGGCATCAGGCGCAGGAGCAGCTCCCGCGAGCGGGGGTGGTGGACGTTGCGCGTGTCGGAGAGGTGGATGTCCAGGATCTCCACGCTCGGGTACTGGCCCTCCTGGTCCGTGTACGCGGTGAACACCTCGAAGGCCATCTCGGCGTACTCGGAGTCCTCCTGGGACCACTCCTCCAGCTGCGGGGCCTCTTCGGGGCCGATGGCCTGGGGCGCCTCGGGTGCCTGGGGCGCCCCGGCGGCCGGGGGCTGGGGGAGTTCCTCGCGGCGGGGGTGCGGGACCGCGCCGATGGTGCCCACGTCCCCGAGGGGCCGGGTGCGGCCGGGGCCCGCGGGGATCTGGACCGGGGCGGGCTCCAGGCCCTCGACGTACTGCGGGTTGTACGCGCTCTCGTGGACGTTGTCCGGCAGCTTCTGGGCGGCGAACCAGGGGCTGTCGTGGGTGGGCGGGACCTGGAGGGCCGCCGGGTCCTGCTGGGGCGCCTGCTCCTGGAGTGATGTGGGCTGCGGCTGCGGCTGGTGGGGCTGTTGGGGGTGCTGCTGGGCCTGCTCCTGGGGCTGTTCCTGCTGGGGCCCGTGCTCCTCGCGCTCCTGCCCATGCTCCTCGCGCGGTTCGTACGGAAGCTCCGCCTGGCTCTGCTCCGGCTTGCTCAGCTCCGTCTTCGGGCGGTCGGCCCCGACGGGCATCGGCGGCAGCAGGGCCGGTTCGATGCCCGCGGCGGCGAGCCCGGCCGGGGCGGTCTCGGCGAGGGGGACGCCGTACTTCGCCAGGCGCAGCGGCATCATCGACTCGATGGGGGCCTTGCGCCGCCAGTTGCGGCCGTAGCGGGCCTGGAGGCGGGCCTGGTAGATCAGCCGGTCCTGTTCGAGCTTGATGACCTGCTCGTAGCTGCGCAGCTCCCACAGCTTCATCCGCCGCCACAGCTTGAACGTCGGTATGGGGGAGAGCAGCCAGCGGGTGAGGCGTACGCCCTCCATGTGCTTGTCGGCGGTGATGTCCGCGATCCGGCCCACCGCGTGCCGGGCGGCCTCGACGGAGACGACGAAGAGGACCGGGATAACCGCGTGCATCGCGGTGCCCAGCGGGTCGGGCCAGGAGGCGGCGCCGTTGAACGCGATCGTCGCGGCCGTCAGCAGCCACGCCGTCTGGCGCAGCATCGGGAACGGGATGCGCATCCAGGTCAGCAGGAGGTCCAGGGCGAGCAGGACGCAGATGCCCGCGTCGATGCCGATGGGGAAGACCAGCGAGAACGACCCGAAGCCCTTCTCCTCCGCGAGCTCGCGCACGGCGGCGTAGGAGCCCGCGAAACCGATCGCGGCGATGACCACCGCACCGGCGACGACGACCCCGATGAGTATGCGGTGCGTGCGGGTCAGCTGCATGGCGGCCACCGGCGATCCCCTCCCCGACCTCTGTACCCGGCTTCTGTGTCCGGCGTTGTTTCCCGTCCGGGCATCCGATGCCCGGCGAGGGGACAGCCTGGCACATGTGTGCGAGCTTCGTTGCGCGGGGAGGGGCGCGACTGTCCCGCCGGCTCCCCTGCCTGCGCCGGAGGTGGTAGGAGACGGTGACCGCCGCCGGCAGCGGGCCCCAGAGCAGCAGCGGGACGCAACACCAGCCCATGAACGCCCGGTGGGCCCCCGTGAGGGTGCCCTGGTCGACCGAGTCCCGGATCATCAGCTGACTGGACGTCACCAGGGTCATGGGCAGGGCGCCGAGAGCGGGGGGCGCGACCGCGACCGTCGGGCGGACCGGCCTGCCGCCGATGAACGGGAGCCAACGCGGCGTGACAAGGCCCCAGTTGCCGAGCGGCCCGAGGGCGAGGAGGGCCGCACCCTCCTGCGGGAGGGTGATCAGCGGAAGGGTCGGATGGCCGTTGCCGGGTATGCCGTGGTCGGTGCTCAGCCCGCCTTGGGCGAGGCCTTGGAGTCGTCCTTCGCGTCGCTCTTGGCGTCGTCCCCGGCCTTGTCCTCCGCGGGAGGCGTCGCCGTGGACTCGGCGGTGGCCTCGACCGCGGCGACGGCCTCCTTCGCCGCCTTCAGCGCGCCCTTGGTGATGTCGGCCTTGGAGGGTGTCTTGGCGCCCGCGTACCCAGCGCCGTTGTACGTCAGGGTGACGACGACGTTGCCCGTGCGGGCGACGACGGTGGCGTACTCGAAGTCCTCGTCCGTCTGCTTGAGGCCGTACGTGATGACGCTGGCCTCCTCGCCGATGCCCTTGCCAGGCTCGGCGGCGACCTTCTCGGCGCCCTCGGAGGCCTTCGTCTTGGCGATCTGCTTGGCGTACTCGGCGGTGGCGCGCTTGGCGCCGCTGCCCAGCGACTGGTCCGAGTCGAAGCGGGTGAAGCCGACGTCCAGCCAGCGGTACTGAGAGCCCTTGACACCCTTGTCGTCCAGGCCGTTCCAGGAGCAGTTGCCGCGGATCGAGAGATCGTTGGAGCGGCCCGCGGTGCCGTTCTTCTTCTTCGCCTCGGGCACCAGGTCCTCGATCGTCTTCTTCTTGATCGAGGCGCACGGGTCGGGCAGGTCGGAGAACTTCGCCGGTTCGACCGCGGGCGCGCTGGGCTTCTTGGTGTCGGCGGAGCCGGACGACGAGGAGCCCTCGTTCTTCTTGCCGTCGGACTCGGAGCCGGAGTCCGACGAGCAGCCGACGGCTACGAGCATCACCGGGACGGCGGCGCAGGCGAGGAGGCGGGACAGGCGCGGGGCTGATCGGTGCATGGTTCCTTCACTCGGATGGCACGGAGGTCTCGGCGGGCAGGTCGGGTCGTCTTCGGACCATCCTCGGACCGTCTTCGGGTCTGCGTCGGATCGTCGTCGGGTCGTCTTCCGGACAGCCACGGTACGACGGCCGGCGACCGTCCCGCGTCCCGGTTCCGGTCCCCCTCGGACCGGAATCCGGCCGTGGAGGACCCGTCGGAGGGGGCCTATTCGCTGAGCTTCTCGGCCAGCTTCCGGGCCAGTGCCTGGGCCTTCTCCTGGAGTTCCCTGCTGTCGGGCACCTTGGTGACGAGGGCGGGCTGCTCGGCGTACCGGACGGTCACGATCACGTTCGATGTGCGGAACACCACGCTCACGGTGCGGTGTTTCGCGGTGGAACCTGCCCGGGTGAGGCGATCGTTCAGAAATGCGGCATCTCCGAGGCCGTCGAGGACACGGGGGCGGAGGTCGTCGGCGGGGCTGCCGGGGGAGGCGGACGAGGAGGAGGCTGTCGAGGGGGACGGGTCCGACGAGCCCGTCGCGCCCTCCGGCTTCCCCTTGCCCTCGTCCTCGTCCTTGCCCTTGTCTGTTTCCTCGCCCTTCGCCGAGCTCTTCTCCGCGTCCGGGCCGGGCGTCGCGGAGGACAGGCCGGCGGCCTTCTCCTTCTTCGCGTAGACCGTGTCGGCGCGGTCGTCGTCGCTGACCGCGGGGTCGTACGACACGACCCGCTCCAGGTCGATGGAGAGGCTCCGGGTGGCGTCTGGCGCGTCCGACTTCCAGCTGCATCCGACCCTGCGGTCGGTGTCGTACGTGACGGACGCGACGCCCCGGAACACCTTGTCCTGCTGGCTCTCGGGCAGCTCCGCGGCGCCGGGCAGCAGGTCCTTGAGCGTCCCGCGCGGCACGGAGCGGCAGGGGGCGGGCAGGGTCAGGTACTTGCCGGGGGGCGCGGAGGTGACCGCAGGGCTGCCCGGCTTGCTGTCGCCGCCGCTCGCTTCGCTGTCGGCGCCGGCGCTACAGCCGACGACGAGCGCTGCGAGGAGCGCGGCACCGGGTACGTACGCCTTGTGTCGCACCGTCCCAGGCTCCCTTCGGTACGGAAAAGCGGTTGCCGCTGCTAGGCGGCCGATGGAGACAATGTGTATCGCACGCACTGCTGTGGATGCCGGTCGGCCGACGTGTTCGCCGACCTTGGCACCGGTTTTGCGCTTTCAGTCTTTTCGGGGGAATCGAGGAGTTATGTCGTACGTAGAGGTGCCGGGAGCGAAGGTTCCCATCCGGATGTGGACGGATCCGGCGTCGGTCGAGGACGTCGCCATGCAGCAGCTGCGGAACGTGTCCACGCTGCCGTGGATCAAGGGTCTCGCGGTCATGCCGGACGTCCACTTCGGCAAGGGGGCCACGGTCGGTTCGGTGATCGCGATGCAGGGCGCGGTGTGCCCGGCCGCGGTCGGGGTGGACATCGGCTGTGGGATGTCGGCGGTGAAGACGTCCCTGACCGCAAACGATCTTCCCGGCGACCTGTCACGGCTGCGTTCGAAGATCGAGCAGGCCATTCCGGTGGGCCGGGGTATGCACGCCGACGCGGTGGACCCGGGGAAGCTGCACGGGTTCCCGACGTCGGGGTGGGACGACTTCTGGGGGCGGTTCGGGGGGATCGCGGAAGCGGTCAAGTTCCGTCAGGAACGTGCCACCAAGCAGATGGGAACGCTCGGCTCGGGCAATCACATGATCGAGTTCTGTCTCGACAGTGACGGGGCGGTGTGGCTGATGCTGCACTCGGGCTCCCGCAACATCGGCAAGGAACTCGCCGAGCACCACATCGGCATCGCCCAGAAGCTGCCGCACAACCAGAGCCTCGTCGACCGGGACCTGGCCGTCTTCATCTCGGACACCCCGCAGATGGCCGACTACCGGAACGATCTCTACTGGGCGCAGGAGTACGCCAAGTACAACCGCGCGATCATGATGGCGCTCTTCAAGGACGTGGTCCGCAAGGAGTTCAAGAAGGCCAAGCCGGTCTTCGAGCAGGAGATCTCCTGCCACCACAACTACGTCGCGGAGGAGCGGTACGACGGAGCGGACCTGCTCGTCACCCGTAAGGGGGCCATCCGTGCCGGTTCCGGCGAGTTCGGGATCATCCCCGGCTCGATGGGCACCAGCTCGTACATCGTGAAGGGCCTGGGCAACGAGAAGGCGTTCAACTCGGCCTCGCACGGCGCCGGTCGCCGGATGAGCCGGAACGCCGCCAAGCGCCGGTTCACGGTGCGGGACCTGGAGGAGCAGACGCGGGGCGTGGAGTGCCGCAAGGACTCCGGCGTTCTGGACGAGATCCCGTCCGCGTACAAGCCGATCGAGCAGGTCATGGAGCAGCAGCGGGACCTGGTGGAGGTCGTCGCCAAGCTCAAGCAGGTCATCTGCATCAAGGGCTGACGGGCCACCCGCGTGTGAAGGGCGTCGCCGCCGGTGGCGGCCCCCCTCACCGGCCCGGCGGGGAGCCCTCGCCGGCCCGGCGGGGGCCCTATGCCGCCCCCGCCAGGTCCGCCTCCGTCAGGGAGGTGACCAGGACCGTGCGCGGGCCGGGCTCGATGCCGGGGACCGAGGGGACGGCGAGCAGGCGGCAGCCCGCGGCGAGGGCGGCGGCGGCGCCCGTGGGGGTGTCCTCGACGGCCAGGCAGTCCTGCGGGGCCACTCCCAGCGCGGCCGCGGCGGCCAGGTACGGGTCGGGGTGCGGCTTGCCGCGGGGTGCCTCGCCCGAGGCTATCGACGTGTCGAAGCGGTGCCGGCCCAGGGTGTCGAGCACCAGGTCGGCCACATGCCGTTCGGACGCGGTCACCAGGGCGGTGGGCACCCCCAGCGCCCGCGCCCGGTCCAGCAGCCGGAGGGCGCCCGGCTGGACGGCCACTCCGGCCGCCACCCGTGCGGTGAACGCCCGGTCGAGACGGGTGGCCGTCTCCGCGGCGGACAGGGCGGTGAGGCCGTCGCGTACGAGACGGTCCGCCGAGTCGGCCACCGCGGCGCCCGCGAACGGGGCGAGCGTGTCCGCGTCCGCCGGGGAGCCCTGTGCGCGCAGGAACCCGGCGACGGTGTCCAGCCAGGCGTGTTCGGTGTCGACGAGGGTGCCGTCCATGTCGCAGAGGAGGGCGGCGGGGCGGGGGAGCGGGGGCAGGGAGAGCGGGGACATGCGTGCTCGCTGTTCGTGGGAGGGGTGACCGGGGCGCTGGTCGGGGGTGGCCTGTGGGGCGGGGCGTGCCCGCCCCATCAGTCGGGCGTCGTGCGGACCAGGGGATTCGCCTGTACCGAATTGCGGACCGTGAAGACCACCGAACCCGGCTTGTAGCGGTCGTCCGAGGTCTCGACCGGGCGGCCGTCGGGCGTGGTCGTGGTGCGGCGCACCCGCAGCAGCGGGGAGCCGCGCCGTACGGCCAGTTCCCGGGCGTCCGTGGTGCCCGCGGCGATCGCGTCCAGGTGGTGTTCGCCGTGGCTCATGAGGACGCGGGCCTCGTCGTACAGGCTCTGGGTGACCGACTCGCAGTCGTCCGGCAGCCGTTCGACGGCGGCCGCCGCCCACCCGGCGTACACCGTGCGCTCCAGGAGCGCCGGCTCGCCGTCCAGGGTGCGTACCCGCAGGACGTGGAGGACCGTGTCACCGGGGGCGAGGTGGAGTTGGGCGGCCTGTGCCTCGGTGGCCTTCGCGCGGCGTGAGCGGAGCACCAGGCCGCCGGGGGTGCGGCCGCCGGCCCTGGCCCACTGGGCGAAGCTGCGCAGCTCGGTGAAGCTCTGGCTGGGGGTGGTGGACAGGACCGTGCGGCGGGCGCCCTGCCGGGAGCCGATCAGGCCCTCCGACTGGAGTGTGCCGAAGGCCTGCCGGAGCGTGCCCCGGGACACCCCGTGGGCCAGGGCGAGTTCGGACTCGGACGGCAGTTCGGAGCCCACCGGATAGGTGCCTTCGGCGATGGCGACGCGCAGCTCCTCGGCGATCTGCTGGTGCCGTCGGATCACGTCTCTCCTAGGGGGCTTTCGGGGCTGTCGGCGGGCGTCCGGGCGGGCTCCCGGGCGGGCAAGGACGATCATGTCATCCGCACGCGGTGTCCCGCATCCCTGAACTGCGCGCAATCGGTGTTCCCCCAGAAGTGCGAACCCTGCGTCTTTCCGCTTTGGCGGTAGGTAAACCTACGTCTTTATAACGCTTCTGACCTGCACTTTTTCCTCCGTGAGGGCTTTACTGGCCGGTCATTAGGCTGCTAGCTTCGGCTGGCTTACTGACGCTGGCTTGTCCATACAGGTGGCTCGCCGAAGACCCAGGAGTACGCATCGTGAAGGCACACCGTCCCCGTCGCGTCCTGACCGCCGCGGCCCTCGCAGGCCTCACCGTCGTGGTGGCCGCCGGCTGTGGCTCCGCGCCCGACGACGCGGGCGCGAAGGACAGCAAGGCCGCGAAAGCGGAGTCGGCCGCGGACCTCGGCGGCATGGACAAGCTCGTCGAGGCGGCGGAGAAGGAGGGCAAGCTCAACGTCTACGCCCTCGCGCCGGACTGGGCCAACTACGGCGAGATGATCGCGGCCTTCGAGAAGAAGTACGCCATCGAGGTCAACAACGAGGACCCGGGCGGCAGCAGCCAGGGCGCGCTGAACGCGGCGGCCAAGCGCAAGGGCCAGAGCCGGGCCGTCGACGCGCTGGACCTCGGCACCTCGTACATGCAGGAGGCCAAGAAGCAGGACCTGCTCGCGCCGTACAAGGTCCAGGGCTGGGACGACATCCCGGACGCGCAGAAGCAGCCGGACGCCTCCTTCATGAACAACTACGGCGGCTTCATATCCATCGGCTGCGACGCCAAGGCCGTGAAGAACTGCCCCGAGACGTTCAAGGACCTGCTCAAGCCCGAGTACCGCAACAAGGTCGCGCTCAACGGCGACCCGACCGAGTCCGGCTCCGCGCTGGCCGCGGTCATCGCGGCCTCGCTGGCCAACGGCGGTTCCCTGGACGACGCCCAGCCGGGCCTGGACTTCTTCCAGGAGCTGAAGAAGAAGGGCAACTTCGTTCCCGCGAAGTCCACGCTCGCCACCATCCAGCAGGGCGAGACGCCGATCTCGATCGACTGGGACTACCTCAACCTGGGCTACGGCGTGAAGCTCAAGCCCAAGGGCGTCGACTGGCAGGTCGCGGTGCCCTCCGACGGCCTGTACTCGCGCTACTACAACCAGG
The DNA here is from genome assembly GCF_031760065.1 of Streptomyces durocortorensis. Lineage (NCBI taxonomy): Bacteria > Bacillati > Actinomycetota > Actinomycetes > Kitasatosporales > Streptomycetaceae > Streptomyces > Streptomyces sp. C11-1. The sequence continues at coordinate 2,954,789 of NZ_CP134500.1, read as the reverse complement.
GCGTCAACAAGTACGCCCCGCACCCGGCCGCCGCCCGCCTGTGGCTGGAGTTCATCTACAGCCCCGAGGGCCAGAACATCTGGCTGAAGGGCTTCTCGCGCCCGGCGCTCCTCGACACGATGAAGAAGGACGGCACCGCCGACAAGGCCGCCGTCGCGCAGATTCCCGAGGTCGACGGCGTGCCCGAGGAGCCGACCGCGGAGCAGGAAGCGAAGGCCAAGGAGACGGTCGTGCAGGGCTGGGGCAAGGCGGTCAGCTGACCATGCCCGACAAGACCGCACTTCCCGTCCCCGCCGCGGGCTCCGTGCCCGCGGCGGGCACGGCCGCCCCCGCGCCACCCGCGCCACCCGTGCGGGACGGCGGGGGCCCTCGCCGCCGCACCCGTCGGCACCGGTGGCCCGTCGTCGTTCCGTTCTTCGTGTTCCTCGCGGTGTGCTTCGGGCTGCCCGCCGGGACCATGGTGTACGGGGCGTTCACCGTCCTCGACCCGGCGAGCGGCACCAGTGAGCTCTCGACCGAGAACGTCAGCGGGTCGCTGTCCGGGGCGTACGCGACCGGGCTGACCGGGAGCGTCGAACTCTCGGCCGTGACCGCCCTGCTGGCGACCGTGATCGGCGCCCTGATCGCCCAGGCAGTCGTCAGCTCCCCGCGGGCGGGGCTGCGGGGCATCGTGGTCTCGGCCAGCGGGGTGCTGGCCAACTTCTCCGGCGCGCCGCTCGCCTTCGCCTTCATCGCGACGCTCGGCACGACCGGCACCGTCACCCAGCTGTTCCACCTGGACCGGACGGGCTTCAGCCTCTACAGCTTCACCGGCCTGGTGCTGGCCTACCTCTACTTCATGATCCCGCTGATGGTGGTGATCGTCCTGCCCGCGCTCGACGGTCTGCGCGCCCAGTGGCAGGAGGCCGCCGCGTCCTGCGGTGCGACCCGGTCGCAGTACTGGCGGCACGTCGGCATCCCGGTGCTGACGCCCTCGCTGGTCGGCGGTGCGGTGCTCATGTTCGGCACCGCGTTCGCCTCGCACGCCACCGCCGCGGTGATGGTCGGCTCCTCGCAGCCGCTGATCACCATCCAGATCGCCAACGCCCTCAACGGCAACGTCCTTGTGGGCCAGGAGAACCTCGCCCTCGCCATGAGCCTCAACATGGTCGTGATCGCGCTGCTCGTGATGGCCGTACAGATACCGTTGCAGCGCAGGAGTACCCGATGGCTCGGATGAAGATCACCTCACGAGGCATCGTCCTGCCGGTCGCCGCGCTGTATTTCCTGGTCCCCATCGGCGCCTCGATCTGGTTCAGCGTCAACGAGGTGGACGGCGTCAGCTTCGACGCGTACACGCAGGGACTCGGCACCGAGGGGCTGACCGCCAGCCTGATGCTCTCGGTGCGTCTGGGCCTGGCCACCATCGCCTGCGGTCTGCTCCTGATGGTGCCGACCCTGGTCGCGGTCTCGCTCTATCTGCCCAGGCTGCGCCGGATCGTCGAGATCCTGTGCATGATGCCGCTGGTCGTCCCGCCGATCGCGCTGGTCGCGGGCGTCACCACCGTGCTGTCCTGGGAACAGGATCTGGCCGACACGCCCCTCTACATGACCTTCCAGGTCCTGCGGGACGAGAACTTCCCGCTGGTCCTCGTGCTCGTCTACACGGTCATGTCCCTGCCGTTCCTGTACCGCTCGCTGGACGCCGGGCTGCGCGCCGTCGACCTGCGCACCCTCGTCGAGGCCGCCCGCAGCCTGGGCGCCTCGCGCCTCCAGACCCTGTGGCAGGTGATCGTGCCGAACCTGCGGACCGCGGTCACGGGCGGGGCAGTGCTCAGCCTGGCCATGGTGCTCGGCGAGTACACCGTCGCCTCCGTGCTCTCCTACCGCCCGTTCTCCGTGTGGATGGTGGAGATCAAGGACTCCGAGGCGCAGCTGTCGGTCGCGGCCGCGATGCTGAGCCTGCTGATCACCTGGGGGCTGCTGCTCCTGCTCACCACCCTGGCCGGCGGCCGCAGCCGCCGCCGTACGAACTCCGGCCGCGAGAACCGAAAGAAGACCGTGTCATGACCGTCCCTGTGCAACTCAAGAATCTGCGCCGGGAGTTCGGCTCCACGGTCGCGCTCGACGGGCTCGACCTGGACATCGCCCCGGGCGAGATGGTCGCCCTGCTCGGGCCGTCCGGCTGCGGCAAGACCACCGCGCTGCGCATCATCGCGGGGTTCGAGACCGCCGACGGCGGCGAGCTGCTGATGGACGGCGAGGACGTCACCCGGGTCCCGGCCAACCGCCGCGACATCGGCATGGTCTTCCAGTCGTACAGCCTCTTCCCGAACATGACGGCCGCCGAGAACGTCGCGTACGGCCTGCGGGTACGGGGCCGGGGCGCCGTCGAACGCAAGGAGCGGGCGGGGGAGCTGCTGGAGCTGGTCGGCCTGCCCGGCCGCGAGGGCCATTACCCGCACCAGCTCTCCGGCGGCCAGCAGCAGCGCGTCGCGCTCGCCCGCGCCCTGGCCATCCGCCCCAAGGTGCTGCTCCTCGACGAGCCGCTGTCCGCCCTGGACGCCAAGGTGAGGCTCACTCTCCGCGAGGAGATCCGGCGCATCCAGCTGGAGCTGGGCATCACCACCGTCTTCGTCACCCACGACCAGGAGGAGGCGCTGTCCATGGCGGACCGCGTCGCCGTGATGAAGGACGGCCGGCTCGAACAGTGCGCCGCGCCCGGCGAGTTGTACGACCGTCCCGCGACGCCCTTCGTCGCCGAGTTCGTCGGCACCATGAACCGGCTGCCGGGGACCGTCCGGGACGGCGGGGTCGTCGAGCTGTTCGGGCGGCGGCTGCCCATCCACGGCGAGACGCCCGCCTCCGGCGCCGAGGTCGACGTACTGCTGCGCCCCGAGGGGCTGGCGGTCGGCGCCGCCGACGACACGTCGGGCACCCCGGCGACCGTGCGGGTGGCGACCTTCCTCGGCGCCACCACCCGGCTGCACCTCACCACGGACTCGGGGGCCGACTGCAAGGCCGACCTGCCCAGCTGGGAGGCGACCGCGCTGGCACCGGGAGCTCGCTGCACGATCACCCCGCACGACAACCCCGTGCTCGTCGCCGAGCGAGCCGTCGCCCCGTCCTGAGGGACCCTTGCGATGACGTTCACGGACGTCTGACGCCGGGGACCGGAACACCGGTCCCCGGCGTCCGGCTCACAGCGTGCGGTGGACCTTCGTATTGGAGGCCTGGGCGCGGGGCCGGACCACCAGGAGGTCGATGTTGACGTGGCTGGGGCGGGTCACGGCCCAGCCGATCGTGTCGGCGACGTCCTCGGCGGTCAGGGGGGCGTCGACGCCCGCGTAGACCTTGGCCGCCTTCTCGGCGTCCCCGCGGAAGCGCGTGGTGGCGAACTCATCGGTCCTGACCATGCCGGGGGCCACCTCGATGACGCGGACCGGGGTGCCGACGATCTCCAGGCGCAGGGTCTCGGCCAGCACGTGTTCGCCGTGCTTGGCTGCGACGTATCCGCCGCCGCCCTCGTACGCGGACAGGGCGGCGGTCGAGGAGAGGATCACGATCGTGCCGTCGCCGCTCGCGGTGAGGGCGGGCAGCAGGGCCTGGGTGACGTTGAGGGTGCCGATGACGTTCGTCTCGTACATCTGTCGCCAGTCGGCGGGGTCGCCGGTCGCCACGGGGTCGGCCCCCAGCGCCCCGCCCGCGTTGTTGACGAGGACGGCGAGGGAGCGGAAAGCGGTGGCGAACTCGTCGACCGCCGCCCGGTCGGTGACGTCCAGGGGGTAGGCCGTCGCCTGGTGCCCCGCCTCGGTGATCTCGGCGGCCAGCGCCTGGATGCGGTCCTTGCGGCGTGCGGTGAGCACGACGCGGAATCCGGCGGCGGCCAGTGTGCGGGCGGTCGCGGCGCCGATGCCGCTGCTCGCGCCGGTGACGACGGCGATGGGGGTGGCGGCCATGGCGATCTCCTCGGACAGCTGATCGGTTACGGGGAAAGGATAGGCAGGCGACAGGGGGTCTTTCCGGGTGGGCGTGGGCTGTGTGGGTGGGGGCGAGCGCGTCACATCGGTACGTTCATCGGATTAGTAGGTGTGATCGGTATGTTCCGGGCATGCAGATGCGTAGGAGAGGACTGTTGATGCCGCTGTCCGTCGTGCTCGCGACGGCCGCGGCGATGACCGTGCCGGCGGCTGCCGTGGTGCCCGGTGCTGCCGCTTCGGCCACGGAGCGCGCCGGGACTTCCTCCGCCGCCGCCCCCGTGCCGGAAGCGGACATCGCCCACCACGGGCACGTCACCCTCTGGGCCGACCGGATCCGCATCCGGCTGCGGACCGAGAACCGCGGGCCCACCGACGTACCGGCCTCGACGGTACGGCTCCGCTTCTCCGCGCCGCTGTCCGTACGGCAGCAACTGCCCCCGGGCTGTCTGTGGGGCGGCAGGGCCGCTGTGCTCTGCGAGACGGGTGCGCTGCCCTCCGGCGGGCAGGCCCGGCAGACCGCGCTGGAACTGCGGCTCGCAGGGCGACCGGCCGAGGTGGTCCTGCGGGTCGACACGGTGTGGAGCGGCGGGACACGCGACGCGGACTCCCGGAACGACGAGCACACGGTGCTGGCCCCTTCGACCGGGGACGCGTACGCCTTCTGAGCCGGGGACCGGTCATCATGGGCCGGTGATCGTCGAACGCGCCTACGCCCATGTGTACGCCCCCGAGCCGGACGCCTGGCCCTGGTCGGTGCCCTGTGTGCGGCAGTTCCTCGCCGAGGGGCTGCGCTTCCGGGCGCCGGTGACCTTCCTCGTCGGCGAGAACGGTTCGGGGAAGTCGACGCTGGTGGAGGCGCTGGCCGAAGGTTTCGGGCTCGACTCGTACGGCGGTTCGGCCGACTGGAAGTACGCCACCTCGCGGGGCAAGTCCGCGCTCGGGGAGCGGGTCCGCTTCGACACCGCGCCCCGCGGGCGGCGGATGATCGGCAGCCGGGCCGCGCGCAAGGGGTTCTTCCTGCGTGCGGAGACCGCCCTCGACGCCCTGGACCGGGAGAGCCTGGAGCCGGACTCCCGCAGTCACGGGGAGGGCTTCCTCGCCGCGTTCCGGGAGAAGTTCGTGGTGCCGGGGCTGTACGTCATGGACGAGCCCGAGGCCGCGCTCTCCTTCGCCTCCTGCCTCGAACTGCTCGGCCACATCGACCAGCTGACGAAGGCGGGCGGCCAGGTGGTGTGCGCCACCCACTCTCCGCTGCTCACCGCGCTGCCGGGCGCCGACATCGTGCAGGTGGGCGACGGCGGGATGGAGCGGGTGCGGTGGGCGGACCTGGCCCTCGTCGACCACTGGCGGCGCTACCTCGCCGACCCGCAGGCATATCTGCGCCACATCATCGGCTGAGACGGCCCTCCACTACGCCGCCGCGCCCCCGAACTCCCGTACCGCGTCCGCCACGATCGTCTCCAGGTGGCCGTGGTGGGCGCCCCGCCAGTACACCCGGGAGCAGTCGGTGCACTGCGCGAACACGTCGTACGCCTGCTGTGTGCCGTGCTCCAGCAGCTCGCTCACGGAGTCCTTGTCGGCCTCGGCCAGCACGCCGTTGCACGCGGTGCACCGGGTCCACGGGGCGAGGACCGGCGCGAAGCGGCCCAGGACGTCCCGCAGCTGCTCCTGCGGGCGGTCGCTGTAGACGTACGCCCCCGCCCAGATCTCGCGGCGGCGCAGCAGCCCGCGGTCCCGGGAGAGCAGGACGCGCCGCTCCCGCGCCGAGAGGGCGGCGAGGGCCGGGTCGCCGATGTCCTCGCTCTCGTAGGCCGCGTCGACGCCCAGCAGTCGCAACCGGCGGGCGAGCGTGCCGAGATGGACGTCGAGGAGGAAACGCAGGGGTGCGCCGGGGACCTGCTGGGGGCGCTCCACGGCCCGTACGTCGATGTGCTCGCCCGGCTCCGGCACATGGGAACGGTCCACCGGGTCACCGTTCACCAGCAGGTCCCCGGCCTCGGTGAGGGGGACGCCGAGGGACTCGATGACATGGCCGAGGGTGGAGGCGCCGTCGGTGGTGAGCGGCGTTGGGCCTCGGCGGCGCTCGTGCGGGATGAAGAGCCGCAGCTCAGGGGCTACTTCGACGGTGATCTCGGGTCCGTTCACGGGGCCAGGATGCCACCCGGGCGAGGCGGGCGGCCAGGGATTTGGCGAGGGTGGCAGCGGTCGGAGCCCGTCACCGGGGCGGAGGCTCGGGCCGGAGCGGAGGAGGGGGCTGCCGGGCAGATGGGGCTGTCTGCCCGGACCGTGGGCCTGATGGTGCTGGGCGATCGTGCGGCAGACGGGAACTGTCGGACAGGCCTTAGCGCTTCTGAGCGGGTGCCGGCGGTGACGGGGCGCGATCGGGGGTGGCGTCCGGCCGCTGCGCGCTGATGGCGGCGGGCCGGTCGGCGGTGGGGGCCGGGGCGTCGTAGAGGGGGCCGAGCGCGACGTGCGCGTCGTCCACGATCTCCTCGGCCAGCAGCAGCATCTCCTGCTCCGTGAGCCGGGCCGCCCGGTGGGTGTACGGGGACGGCGGCGCCGGGTGTCTGCGGCGCCACCAGCAGTCGCAGGCGGCGTAGATCCCGCTGCCGAAGACCAGAAGGGGGATGGACAGGGCCAGCAGAACGTCGCCCACGGCGGACCTCCTCGACGGTCGATGCCCTCTGCATCGGCGCGGGGGGAGGGTCGGCTGAAGACCGGCCGTCGGCCAATTCCCCGTGATGTGTGGCTCGATTCGACCGAATACGTGCGCGTGGGCGCGACTGTCTGAATGCTTCGAGTACCCGTACGGCCGATTTTCGCTCGAAAGGGCTTTTCGCTCCGGTCGTTGATCCCGGCCCGGCACCCGGGTGCTATGCCTCCCCGGGCAGGTGGGCGGCCTCAGCCCGCCGTCTCGCGCCGAGTCGGACGGCCTCGGGCGGAGCGCGCCGGGGAATTCCGGATCAGGGCCACACCAGGCAGTAGGCCTGGTGTCCCGCGTCGTGCAGGCGGTGGGAGAAGTCCTGCCACTCGTGGAGCAGCTGATAGACGTTGAAGGCGTCGCGCGGGCCGCCGCGGTCGGGGACGGTGGACCAGATGAAGGCCGCCGCGCCGACGGACTCCTCGCCGACACCGCGGAGCGGGTCGACGACGGTCATCGGGAGTTTCACCACGGCGTAGTCGGGGTGGAGCACGACCAGTTCGAGCGGGGGGACCTTGTGCAGGGGTATGCCCTGGATGCCGGTCAGGACCATGGCGGCCACCGTCTCCGGCTTGATCTTGGTGAACATGCCGCCCATGCCCAGCTCGTCGCCGCCGAGCTCCTCCGGGCGCATCGAAATGGGCACCCGTGCGGCCGTGGCCCCGTCCGGGGCGCCGAAATACTTGTAGGTCACCCCCATTCCGCCACCGCTCCTGCTCCCGGGGTCCGGAGTGCCCTCCGCGCCCCTGCCCTGTACGCGCTCGGCCCTGCGCCGGTGCCGCCCTCGTCGGGCAGGCTCGGGCCCCAGGTCGTCGGTCCCTTCGCCCACTCCGCCACCGCGATGCATATCTCCACCCGACTACTACTTCTTAGGAGGCACAGCCCCCGCCGCGCAACCCGATCATCGTGTCAGTGACCTCCCCCGCGGGCGTCCGGTGAAACACCTGTCCGCAAGACCGTCCGTGCCTCTGACACCATGGCATGTGTGAGCTTTCCCTATGTCGGCCCAGTTTCGCAGACGCGAGGGGACTGACGCTCTTTCGTGATACGAGCGGAGCGCGCTTCCTGCTCACCGGTGGCCGGGATTCCCCTGGATTTTCCGGCCCGGCCTCCCGATACCCCCATCGCAGATCAGGACCAAAGTGGCGTATTCATACGAAGCCCCAGTTTCGCAGTCGCTGTTCGACCGGGCGTCCGTCGTGACGCCCGGCGGCGTGAACTCACCCGTGCGTGCCTTCCGGGCCGTGGGCGGTACGCCCCGGTTCATGGTGTCCGGCACCGGCCCGTACCTCACCGACGCCGACGGCCGCGAGTATGTCGACCTCGTGTGCTCGTGGGGGCCGATGATTCTCGGCCACTCCCACCCCGAGGTCATCTCCGCCGTCCAGGAGGCGGTCGCCCGGGGTACCTCGTTCGGTACGCCGGGTGAGGGCGAGGTCGCGCTCGCCGAGGAGATCGTGGCGCGGATCGAGCCGGTCGAGCAGGTCCGCCTGGTCTCCTCCGGCACCGAGGCGACGATGTCGGCGATCCGGCTGGCCCGCGGCTTCACCGGCCGGGCCAAGGTCGTGAAGTTCGCCGGGTGCTACCACGGCCACGTGGACGCGCTGCTCGCCGCCGCCGGGTCGGGCCTGGCCACCTTCGGGCTGCCCGACACCCCGGGGGTGACCGGCGCCACGGCCGGGGACACCGTCGTGCTGCCGTACAACGACCTGGACGCGGTGCGCGCCGCCTTCGCCGCGCACCCCGGCGAGATCGCCTGTGTGATCACCGAGGCCTCGCCCGGCAACATGGGCGTCGTCCCGCCCGCCGACGGCTTCAACGCCGGGCTCAAGGAACTGTGCGCGGCCAACGGGGCGCTGTACATCTCCGACGAGGTCATGACGGGCTTCCGTACGTCGAAGGCGGGCTGGTACGGCGTCGACGGCGTCCGGCCCGACCTGATGACCTTCGGCAAGGTCATGGGCGGCGGCTTCCCCGCCGCGGCCTTCGGCGGCCGCGCCGACGTGATGGCCCACCTCGCCCCGGCCGGGCCGGTCTACCAGGCGGGCACCCTCTCCGGGAACCCGGTCGCCACCGCCGCGGGCCTCGCCCAGCTGCGGCTGCTGGACGATGCGGCGTACGCGAAGATCGACGCGGTCTCCGCCGAGCTGCGCACCCTGGTGGGCGCCGCGCTCAGCAAGGAGGGCGTCGCCCACACCGTCTCCGCCGCGAGCAACATGTTCTCGGTCTTCTTCACGGACCAGCCGGTGCGCGACTACGACGACGCCAAGAAGCAGGAGGCGTTCCGCTTCACCGCGTTCTTCCACTCCATGCTGGAGCAGGGCGTCTACCTCCCGCCCTCCGCGTTCGAGTCCTGGTTCGTCTCCACCGCCCACGACGAGCGGGCGGTCGAGCGCATCGCCGCCGCTCTCCCCGCCGCCGCCCGCGCCGCATCGGAGGCCACCGCATGAGCGACAACGCCGGCCGCGACGAGCAGCTGACCGTGGTGCACCTGGTTCGTCACGGCGAGGTGCACAACCCCGAGGGCGTCCTCTACGGCCGCCGCCCCGGCTACCACCTCTCCGACCTCGGCCGGAAGATGGCCGACCGGGTCGCCGAGCACCTGGAGCGGCGCGACATCACCCATGTCGTCGCCTCCCCGCTGGAGCGCGCCCAGGAGACGGCCGCCCCGGTCGCCAAGGCGCACGGCCTGGACCTGGCCACCGACGCCCGGCTGATCGAGGCCGCCAACGTCTTCGAGGGCAAGACCTTCGGCGTCGGCGACGGGGCGCTGCGCAAGCCGGACAACTGGAAGCACCTCACCAACCCCTTCAAGCCGTCCTGGGGTGAGCCGTACGTCGAGCAGGTCGTCCGCATGATGGGTGCGCTCGACGCCGCCAAGGACGCGGCGCGCGGGCACGAGGCGGTCTGCGTCAGCCACCAGCTGCCGATCTGGATCGTCCGCTCCTTCGTGGAGCGCCGACGGCTCTGGCACGACCCGCGCAAGCGCCAGTGCACGCTGGCCTCGCTGACCAGCTTCACCTACCGGGGCGACACGATCGTCTCGGTCGGCTACTCGGAGCCCGCCCGGGACCTGGTGCCCGCGCATCTGCTGGCGGGGGCCAAGCCGGTGAAGGGGAAGCCGGGGCAGTCCAAGGCGTTCGGGGCGTAGCCCGACGCCTCCGGGGGCCGACGAGATCGGACGTCACGGGACCGGCTGCCGCGAGCTGCGGCGGCCGGTCCCGTCCTCGTTGCCGGGTGCGGCGGGAAAGCGCACCGAACGCGAAGGCAGGCCAAGTCCTGGGCCGCGGCCGCCCGCACCGGCACCCCCTCGTCGAACCGCTCGACGGCGATCCCGGCCATCGCGCCGTCACCTTCCTGTGGCGCGCCCACCGATCCCGTACGGCTTCAGCGGCGGCTGCCGGCGCTGCCGGCGCACGGCGTCGCCGACCCGCTCAACCCCCATCGCCTGCCGGTGCGCCGGCGGTCCGTCGCTCTCGCCGGGATGGCGGCCCGGCGGCGGGGACCGGGAGCCCGGCGGCATCGTCCACCTCGACATCGGACTGCACGACGGGACCGTGTCGGCCGAACACGGCGAGGCCCTCGTATCCGTACTGCGCGCCCGGGGGCACCGGGTCACCCGCGATGTCCACAACGGCGGCCGCGACCACGCATGTTGGCAGGGGCTCCTGGCCGACACGCTGGTGGAGGCCTTCCGCCAGGGGCGCCCCGCGAGGGACGGCGGTCAGGGCGCATGAGCTCCCCGGGACGGGGAAGTCGAACCGCGGGGCGGCTCCCGGACATGTGCTCGGGCGGTGACCGGAACGGCACGGGCCTCCCAGCGCGTCCTTCCGCAGGAGTGGGCGCAAGGTGACGGGGCCGGACAGCGGTGACAGGGCCGGACAGCAAGGTAAAGCGTAAAGAAAGTCCTTAAATATGCGGAACCGTCGTGTTGACCACCTCATCTAACCCTTCAGTAGTTTGTATGTCCTTGAGATAAAACGACCGCAGATGGGGGCGGCATGCGCGACATCAATCGAAGGGGGCTGCTCGGAGCCGGACTCGGGGCCGCGGCCGCGATCGGACTCGCCGGCTGCGGGGCCTCGGGTTCCTCCGGAGGCGACAGGTCCGGTCAGGGCGGCGGCAAGGGGGACACGGGCACCGGAGGCAACGGGGGCGGAAACGGTTCTCCGAAGGACAGGGTCCGGCTGATCGGTGACGGCTCCACCGCCGACACCGGCAAGCAGCCGCACCAGCCCTCCGCGCCCGTTCCGCTCGAACCCGGCCAGAAGCCCCCGCAGTTCGTGATCTTTTCCTGGGACGGTGCGGGCGAGGTCGGCAACGGTCTCTTCCCGCGCTTTCTCGACCTGGCCAAGGAACACGACGCGGCCATGACCTTCTTCCTCTCCGGGATCTATCTCCTGCCCGAGTCGAAGAAATCCCTCTACCGTCCGCCGAACAATCCCCGCGGCGCTTCCGACATCGGCTATCTCACCGACGGCCACGTCAAGGACACGCTGAAGTACGTGCGTCAGGCGTGGCTCGACGGTCATGAGATCGGCACACACTTCAACGGCCATTTCTGCGGCGGTTCCGGATCGGTGGAGCGCTGGACGCCCGCCCAATGGCGCAGCGAGATCAATCAGGCTGTGTCCTTCGTCACGGAATGGCGGACCAACACCGGCTGGGAGAACGAGGACCCGCTCCCGTTCGACTACCGCAAGGAACTGGTCGGCGGCCGCACCCCCTGTCTGCTCGGCCAGGACAATCTGCTGCCGACCGCGAAGAAGCTGGGCTGGCGCTACGACGCCAGCTCGCCCGGCGGCCGCCAGACCTGGCCCGTGAAGCGCGGCGGGATCTGGGACCTCCCGCTCCAGGCGATGCCGTTCCCCGGGCACTCCTTCGAGGTGCTCTCGATGGACTACAACATCCTCGCCAATCAGTCGAAGAATTCGACGAAGGGCATGCCCTCGCGTTATCCCGGCTGGCGCACCCAGGCGACCGGGGCCTATCTCGCCGGTTTCCAGCGCGCGTACGAGTCGAATCGCGCACCGTTCTTCATCGGCAACCACTTCGAGGAGTGGAACGGCGGCATCTACATGGACGCCGTAGAAGAAGTGATCAAGAAAGTCGCGGGCAAGGAGGACGTGCGCCTCGTCTCGTTCCGGCAGTTCGTCGACTGGCTCGACGTCCAGGACCCCGCCGTGCTCGCCAAGCTCCGCACGCTGGACGTCGGACAGTCGCCCGCCGGTGGCTGGAACTCCTTCTTTAAACAAGCTTGACAAGGGGCTTTACGGGCACCGAGGGGGGCGCGGGAGATCGCCGGAACTGCCATGCGAAACTTTTCACATGAGCTTTGGCCGCGCGTCCCGACGCCGCTTCACCCTGCTCGCCGCCACCGCCGTGGCCGGTGCCCTGACGCTGTCCGCGTGCGGGGACGGCAACAAGGCCGGGGGTGGCGGCAACACCAACTTCGTCACCGGCAGCGGGGGTATCTCCACCGTCGCCAGGAGCGAGCGGGTCGCGGCTCCGAAGCTGGCGGGCAACGGGCTGGACGGCAAGCCGCTCGACCTCGCCGACTACCGGGGCAAGGTCGTCGTCCTCAACGTCTGGGGCTCCTGGTGCGGCCCCTGCCGACTTGAGGCGAAGTACTTCGCCAAGGTCTCCGAGGAGACGAAGGACCAGGGCGTCCAGTTCGTGGGGATAAACACCCGGGACGCCCAGCGGGACGCCGCGGTGAACTTCGAGAAGGACTACGGGATCACCTACCCGAGCTTCTTCGACCCGATCGGCAAGCTCATCCTCCGCTTCCCCAAGGGCACCCTGAACCCGCAGGCCATCCCGTCCACCGTGGTCATCGACCGGGACGGGAAGATCGCGGCCCGCACGCTCCAGGCGCTCGACGCGGACGAGCTGCACAAGATGATCGACCCGATCATCGCGGAGAAGTGATCCGGTGACCACGCTCGCCGCGGCCAACGAGACCGTGATGAGCGGGACCCTGCTGGTGTCCCTGCCCATCGCACTGCTGGCCGGTCTCGTCTCCTTCTTCTCGCCCTGCGTGCTGCCGCTCGTCCCCGGCTATCTGAGTTACGTCACCGGGGTCACCGGCACCGACCTGGCCGAGGCCCGGCGCGGCCGGATCGTGACGGGCGCCACGCTCTTCGTCCTCGGCTTCACCGTCGTCTTCGTCTCGGGCGGGGCGCTCTTCGGCTTCTTCGGCCGGGAGCTCCAGATGCACGCCGAGGTGATCAACAAGGTCCTCGGCGTGCTGATGATCCTCATGGGGGTCTTCTTCATGGGCTTCCTGCCGGGCGTGACGCAGCGCGAGTTCCGCATCCACAAGCGGCCGGTGAGCGGACTGGCGGGCGCGCCGCTGCTGGGTGCCCTCTTCGGGATCGGCTGGACGCCCTGCATGGGCCCGACGTTCGCCGCCGTGAGCACGCTCGCGTTCAACGAGGGCACCGCCGGACGCGGCGCGATACTGACCGTCGCGTACTGTCTCGGACTCGGTGTCCCGTTCGTTCTGGCCGCGGTCGCCTTCCGCAAGGCGCTCGGCGCGTTCGGCTGGGTCAAGCGCCACTACGCCTGGGTCATGCGGATCGGCGGCGGCATGATGATCGTGACCGGAATCCTGCTGCTGACCGGGGCCTGGGCCACGCTCATGCAGCAGATCCAGAGCTGGTCCAGCGGCTTCGTTGTGGGGATCTGAGTTCATGAGCAACGCGAACAGCACCGACGAGCGGGAGCGCGCGGACGAGGGGGAGCAGGGGTCCGCCCACGGCGCGGCCGGCGACCGGCTCTCCACCGCACCCCGCGAGGAGCGGCCGGAGACCGACACCGGGGCCGGTGTGCCCGCGATGGGGGTGATCGGCTGGGCCCGCTGGTTCTGGCGCCAGCTCACCTCGATGCGGGTCGCGCTGATCCTGCTCTTCCTGCTCTCCCTCGGCGCGATTCCGGGATCGCTGATCCCGCAGACCAGCGTCGACGAGGTGAAGGTGCAGGCCTTCAAGGACCAGCACGCCACGCTCACCCCGATCTACGAGAAGCTCCAGCTCTTCGACGTCTACAGCTCGGTGTGGTTCTCCGCGATCTACATCCTGCTGTTCGTCTCGCTCATCGGCTGCATCGTGCCGCGCACCGGCCAGTTCGTCGGCCAGCTGCGCAGCCGCCCGCCGGGCGCCCCGAAGCGGCTGACCCGGCTGCCCGCCTACACCACCTGGCGCACCGAGGCGGAGCCCGAGGAGGTCCGCGAGGCGGCCCTCCTGGTCCTGCGCGGGCGGCGGTTCCGCTCGCACGAGGTGGGCGACGCGGTCGCCGCCGAGAAGGGCTACCTCCGCGAGGCCGGGAACCTGGTCTTCCACCTCGCCCTGATCGTGATGCTGATCGCCTTCGCCGCGGGCCAGCTCTTCAAGTCCGAGGGCGGCAAGCTGATCGTCGAGGGCGACGGGTTCTCCAACACGCTCACCCAGTACGACGACTTCAGGTCCGGCTCGCTGTACGACTCCGACTCGCTGGCCCCGTTCAGCTTCGTGCTCGACGAGTTCGTCGGTACGTACGAGGAGAGCGGCCCCCAGCGCGGCACCCCGCGGACCTTCGAGGCCCGGGTGACGTACACCGAGGGAGCCGAGGGCCCCGAGCGCAAGGCCGTCATCAAGGTCAACGAGCCGCTCGTCGTGGACGGCACCAAGGTCTATCTGATCGCCCACGGCTACGCGCCCGTCGTCACCGTCCGGGACGCCAAGGGCGAGGTCGTCTCGCGCAGCGCCGTGCCGCTGCTGCCGATCGACAACAACATCACCTCGACCGGCGCGATCAAGGTGATGGACGGCTACCGGGACAAGACCGGCGAGAAGACCCAGCTGGGCTTCAAGGCGTTCTTCGTGCCGACCTTCGCGGGGCAGGGCAAGGGCCAGATGTTCTCGCAGTTCCCCGGCCTGCAGTTCCCGGTGCTGGCGCTCAGCGCCTACCACGGCTCCCTGGGCGTCGACTCCGGTCTCGCGCAGAACGTCTACCAGCTCGACACGTCCAAGATGAAGCAGTTCAAGGACGAGGACGGCGAACTGCTCAAGAAGATGCTGATGCCCGGCGAGAAGCTGGAACTGTCCGACGGCGCCGGATCGATCACCTTCGAGGGCGTCGAGGAGTGGGCCAGCTTCCAGATCTCGCAGCAGCCGGGCAACGGCTGGGCGCTCACCGGATCCGTCGCCGCCATCGCCGGACTCGCCGGATCGCTGTTCATCCAGCGCCGCCGGGTGTGGGTGCGTGCGGTCCGGGGCGCGGACGGCGTCACCGTCGTGGAGATGGCGGGCCTGGGCCGCAGCGAGTCCGCGCGGCTCCCCGAGGAACTGGGCGACCTCGCGGCCGCCCTGATCACGACGGCGCCGGTCGCCCAGGAGAAACCTGCCGCGCCCGACGCCACCCACGAGGCCGGGAGCCGGCCCGTACACCCTGCCGAAGCACCTGCCGAAGGGGCTGAGAAGTGAATCTCGCCGCCGCGACCAACCAGAGCCTGGCGGATATCAGCAATGTGCTGGTCTATTCGTCGATGGCCGTCTACACCCTGGCCTTCTTCGCGCACATCGCGGAGTGGGTCCTCGGCAGCCGCAGCAAGGTCGGCCGCACCGCCGCCGCACTGTCCGGCTCCGCAGCCGGTGCTTCCGCCGACGCTTCCCCCGTGAGCGCGCAGGCCGGCGGTACGGCCGTGCTGGAGCGGCCCAAGGTCGTCACCCGCGCGGTCTCCGGTGCGCGGGACGTGCCCGACGGCCCGGGGGCGGCGGGCGGCACGTTCAAGGGCGACCTGTGGGGGCGGATCGCGGTCTCGCTGACCGTGGTGGCGTTCCTCGTCGAGGCGGGCGGCGTCCTCACCCGCGCCCTCTCCGTGCAGCGGGCCCCCTGGGCCAACATGTACGAGTTCTCGATCACCTTCTCCACCGTGGCGGTCGGCTCCTACCTGGTGCTGCTCGCGCTGGGGAAGAACGCCCGCTGGATCGGCCTCCCGCTGGTCACCACGGTCCTGCTGGACCTCGGTCTCGCGACGACGGTCCTCTACACCGACAGCGACCAGCTGGTACCCGCGCTGGACTCGTTCTGGCTGTGGATCCACGTCTCGACCGCCATCATCTGCGGCGCCGTCTTCTACCTCGGAGCGGTCGGCACGGTCCTCTACCTCTTCCGCGACAGCTACGAGACCAAGCTCGCATCCGGCGGCACGCCCGGGAAGTTCGCCACCTCCGTCCTGGAGCGGCTGCCGTCGGCGTCCTCGCTGGACAAGTTCGCGTACCGGATCAATGCGGCGGTCTTCCCGCTGTGGACGTTCACGATCATCGCCGGCGCGATCTGGGCGGGCGACGCCTGGGGCCGGTACTGGGGCTGGGACCCCAAGGAGGTCTGGTCCTTCATCACCTGGGTCGCCTACGCCGCTTACCTGCACGCCCGCGCCACGGCCGGGTGGAAGGGCCGCAAGGCCGCCTACCTGGCCCTCGTCGCCTTCGCCTGCTGGCTGTTCAACTACTACGGCGTGAACATCTTCGTCTCCGGCCTGCACTCCTACGCGGGGGTCTGAGGCCCGTCCCGCCGCAACGGAGAACGGCCCCCGGGAGGACGCAGGTCCTCCCGGGGGCCGTTCCGTGTCTCCGGTGCCGTACCGCCAGGTCAGGGCGTGGCGGGCGGGGCCGTGTCGTCGGGGCCCGTGCTGCGTTCGCGGCGGATGCGGTCCTTCTCGGCGTCGCTCTCCGCGTCCGGCCGCGGCGCCTCCGGCTGCGGAGCCTTCGGCTCGGCGGCGTCCTTCCCGCCCCCGCCGCCGTCGTCCTTGCCGCTGTCGTCCTTCGGGCTGTCACCCTTGAGCGACTTCAGGAAGTCGGGGTTGTCGTCCGGGGCCACCCACTGCGTCCGCCTGCCGCGCTGCCACGAGGAGGGCGCGCCGACCCCGGCCGCCCCGTGCCGCACCTTTCCGGCCACGAGCCAGCCGATCGAGCCGACGACCCAGAAGAGCAGGATGATGAAGACCCAGGCGATCTTCGGCAGGTGCTTCGTCTCCTCCTCGGGGGTGTTCAGGCAGTCGATGAAGGCGTAGATCATCAGAGCCATCGGCACGAGGATCATCAGGGCTCTCATGGTGCGTCCCCCAGGAAGTGGCGGTGGGGCGTGATGCGTCCCCGGTGTCGCGGCCAGGGTACCGGCTCCGCGCCGAGGATCCGGGGCCCGTCGGCGGGGAGCCCGGGCGGGGCGGCGCGGGCGGGGATGACAAACTGGACCGCATGGCTTACGACGATCTTCGCTCCCTGCTCCGGGCCCTCGAACGCGACGGTGATCTCAAGCGCATCAAGGTCGAGGTCGACCCCCACCTGGAAGTCGGTGAGATCGTCGACCGGGTCAACAAGGCCGGCGGCCCCGCCCTGTTGTTCGAGAACGTCAAGGGGTCCTCGATGCCCCTGGCCATGAACGTCTTCGGCACCGACCGGCGCCTGCTCAAGGCGCTCGGGCTGAAGTCGTACAGCGAGATCAGCGACAAGATCGGCGGGCTGCTCAAGCCGGAGCTGCCGCATGGCTTCGTCGGGGTGCGGGAGGCCTTCGGGAAGCTCGGCTCGATGGTGCACGTGCCGCCGAAGAAGGTGAAGTCCTCCGACGCGCCGGTCCAGGAAGTGGTACTGACCGGCGACGACGTCGACCTGGACCGGCTGCCCGCGCTGTTCACCTGGCCCGAGGACGGCGGATCGTTCTTCAACCTGGGCCTGACCCACACGAAGCACCCCGAGAACGGCGTACGGAACCTGGGTCTCTACCGGCTCCAGCGCCACGACAAGCGCACCATCGGGATGCACTGGCAGATCCACAAGGACAGCGCCAACCACTACCAGGTCGCCGCCCGGCGCGGCGAGCGGCTGCCCGTCGCCATCGCGTTCGGCTGCCCGCCCGCCGTGACGTACGCCTCCACCGCCCCGCTGCCCGGGGACATCGACGAATATCTCTTCGCCGGGTTCATCCAGGGCAAGCGGATCGAGATGGTCGACTGCAAGACCGTGCCGCTCCAGGTCCCCGCGCAGGCGGAGGTCGTGATCGAGGGCTGGCTGGAACCGGGCGAGATGCTCCCCGAGGGCCCGTTCGGGGACCACACCGGCTTCTACACCCCGCAGGAACCGTTCCCCGCGCTGACCATCGACTGCGTCACCATGCGCAAGCGGCCGCTGCTCCAGTCCATCGTGGTGGGCCGCCCGCCGACCGAGGACGGGCCGCTGGGCCGGGCCACGGAGCGGTTCTTCCTGCCGCTGCTGAAGATCGTCGTGCCGGACATCGTGGACTACCACCTGCCGGAGTCGGCGAGCTTCCACAACTGCGCGATCGTCTCGATCGACAAGAAGTACCCGAAGCACGCTCAGAAGGTGATGAGCGCGATCTGGGGCGCGCACATGATGTCGCTGACCAAGCTGATCGTCGTGGTGGACGCGGACTGCGACGTCCACGATCTGAACGAGGTCGCCTGGCGGGCGCTCGGCAACACCGACTACGCCCGTGACCTCACGGTCGTCGAAGGCCCGGTCGACCACCTGGACCACGCCTCGTACCAGCAGTTCTGGGGCGGCAAGGCGGGCATCGACGCCACCCGGAAGCTGCCCACGGAGGGCTACACCCGGGACGGTGGCTGGCCGGAGATGGTCGTCTCCGACCCGGAGACGGCGGCGAAGGTCGACCGCCGCTGGAAGGAGTACGGGCTGTGAGCAGCGCGGCGGAGGCGGCGGCGTCCGTACCCGGTTCCGCGCCCTCGGGCAGCAAGGTCAAGTCGTTCCTCCGGCTCGTGATGATCGAGCACTCGGTCTTCGCGCTGCCCTTCGCCTACATCGCCGCGCTGACCGCGATGTTCCGGCTGGACGGCACCATCGGCTGGGGTGTCCTGCTGCTCGTCACGCTGGCGATGGTGGGGCTGCGGACCTTCGCGATGGCCGCCAACCGGATCATCGACCGGGAGATCGACGCCCGTAACCCGCGCACCGCGGGCCGGGAGCTGGTGACCGGTGCGGTGTCGGTGAAGTCCGCGTGGACCGGGGCGCTCGTCGCGCTCGCCGTCTTCCTCGGCGCCGCGGCCCTGCTCAACCCGCTCTGCCTGGCGCTCGCGCCGCTGGCCGTCGTGCCGATGGTGGTCTACCCGTACGGCAAGCGGTTCACGAACTTCCCGCACGCGATCCTGGGCCTCGCGCAGGCCATCGGGCCGGTCGGCGCGTGGCTCGCGGTGACCGGCAGCTGGTCGTGGGACGCGGTGATCCTCGGGCTCGCCGTGGGGATCTGGATCGGCGGCTTCGACCTGATCTTCGCCTGCCAGGACGTCCAGGCCGACCGGGCCCACGGGGTGCTGTCCTTCCCGGCCCGCTTCGGCATCCCGGCCGCGCTCTGGGGTGCGCGGGTCTGTCATGTGATCACGACCGGGCTGCTGGTCTGGTTCGGGCTGGCCACGGACGCCGAGTTCTTCTACTGGACGGGCATGGTGATCGTCGCGGTGGCGTTCGTCTACGAGCACCGCGTCGTGCGGCCGCACGACCTGTCCCGGCTGAACCGTGCGTTCTTCTCGGTGAACGGCTTCATCGGCATCGCGCTCTTCGCCTGTGCGCTGCTGGACCTGCTGGTGCGCGGCCTCACCCCGTGAGGCCTCACCTGTAGGGCGTCACCCCGTGAGGCTTCTCAGACCGTGACCAGGTTGTCCCGGGGCCCGGGCGGGCGGCGGAAGAAGAAGGCCGCCGCCACTCCGCCGGCCAGGCCGAACAGGTGCCCCTGCCAGCTGACGCCCGAGTCGGTGGGCAGGACGCCCCACAGCAGGGAGCCGTAGACCACGGCGACTCCGATGCCTATGAGGACGTCCCAGGGGCGGCGGTCCACGAAGCCCCGGACCAGCAGATAGCCCAGCAGCCCGAAGACGACGCCGGACGCGCCGAGCGTCACCGTGTACGCCGGGGCGGTCAGCCAGACGCCGACGCCGCTGATCACGATGATCGTCGCGACGACGGCGGCGAACCGGCGCAGCCCGCCCAGGGCGGCTATGAAGCCGAGGACCAGCAGCGGGACGCTGTTGGAAGCGACGTGCTCCCAGCCGCTGTGCAGGAAGGCGGCGGGCACCACATCGCGCAGCTCCGCGATCTCGCGGGGGCTGATGCCGTAGGTGTCCAGGGCGTGCCCGGTCATCACGTCGATGCCTTCGAGCAGCCAGAGCAGGGCCACCCAGCTCACCATCAGGATGCCGGCGGTCAGCGCGCGTGCGCCGCCGGTCGTGGTGGAACTCGTGTCGCGGCCGGTGGTCCAGTAATCGCCCATGGTCTGCCCCTGCCCCTGGGTTGCCCGTCATCCGTTGAACGTCCGGGGCCGCCGCCCGGTTCCGGGTGCGGGGCGCCGCGGTGCGCCGGATAGGCTCGCAGATGTGGAATCCGGGACATCAGTGACTCATCAGCAGCGGCGGCCTTGGATTGTCGGGGTGTCCGGCGCTTCGGGGACCCCGTTCGCGGCGGCCGTGCTGCGCGGGCTTCTCGCGGCCGGCGAGAGCGTCGATCTGGTGGTGAGCCGGGCCTCGCGGCTCACCCTGCTGGACGAGACCGCCATCGCTTTCCGGGACGGGCACTGGCGCGAGGACCTCGCAACCTGGCTGGCGCGGGGCGCGGACGGGAAGCCGGACGCGTTCGCGGTGGGCGGCGCGGAGCTGGAGCGCGTACGCCACTGGCCCGCCGGGGATCTGGCGGCCGGGCCGTCCTCCGGGTCGTACCCCGCGAAGGGGATGCTCATCGTGCCGGCCTCGACGGCCTGTGTGGCCGGAGTGGCGCTCGGTCTGTCGAAGGATCTGCTCCAGCGGGCCGCGAGCGTGACGCTCAAGGAGCGCCGCCCGCTCGTCGTCGCGGTGCGCGAGACCCCGCTGAGCGGCCAGACGCTGAAGCAGATGGTGGCCCTGGACGAGGCGGGCGCGGTCGTGCTGCCCGCCTCTCCGGCGTTCTACGCGGGCGCGACGCACATCCAGGACCTGGTGGACTTCGTCGCGGGGCGGGTGCTGGACGCGGCAGGCGTGCCGCACCGGCTGTACCGCCGCTGGGAAGGAGAGCTCGGTGGCGGCTCCCGCAGCGCTCAGGACCTGTAGGTCCGGGTCGGCCGGGTCAGCGCTTCTTGGACGGGCGCGGGGCGCGGGTCTTGTCGACGCGGTGGGCGGCGGCGGGCTGGTGGGCACGCGAGCGGTTGGCCAGGTCCTGCAGCTCGCGCATCCGGGCGTAGGCCATCTCGATCGTGTACACGGTGAAGTTCACTCCTGAAGATTCGAAAGCTTTTCTTGGATGTTCTAGAAGATTTGCAGGGTCGAAGCCCTGCATGCCTTAGATTCTACACGTAAACTCGCGGTACTGCTGAACAATGGAAGGTTTCAGGCATATGGACGCGGTGGACAGGCAGCTCATCCAGGCCCTCAGGGAGAACGGCAGGGCCTCGTACGCCGAGCTGGGGCGGCTCGTGGGGCTCTCCGGCCCCAGCGTCACCGACCGCATCAATCGGCTGGAAACCGCCGGTGTCATCACCGGTTACCGCGCCACCGTCGACTCCGCCTCGCTGGGCCTCGGAGTCACGGCGCTCATCGGGATCTCTCTCTCGGACGCCGCCGACCACGAGGATGTGGCGCGCCGGCTGAAGGACCTCGCGGAGATCGAGGACTGCTGGTTCATCGCGGGCGACGACTCGTACATGCTCAAGGTGCGCATCGGAGACGTGGACGGTCTGGAGAAGACGATCCGCCGCCTGAGCGGGACGAAGGGTGTCTCCCGGACCCGTACCACGATCGTGCTCTCCACCAAGTGGGAGAACCGGGTCGGGGAACTTCCCGAGGAGTCGTAGGCGTACCGTTGGGCGGAGTCTGTTGTACGGAGATATGGGAGGCGCCCTAGTGGACGCGGGACTCAAGCGCGAGCTGGAGGAGAAGGTCCGGGCCGGCGAGCGGCTGACCCGCGAGGACGGGATCGCCCTCTACGAGTCCGACGACCTGGCGTGGCTCGGCGGGCTGGCGCACGAGGTGCGCACGCGCAAGAACGGCGACGTGGTGCACTTCAACGTCAACCGTCACCTCAACATGACCAACGTGTGCACCGCCTCGTGCGCGTACTGCTCGTTCCAGCGCAAGCCGGGCGAGAAGGACGCGTACACGATGCGCATCGAGGAGGCCGTCCGCCTCGCCAAGGCGATGGAGGGCGAGAACCTCACCGAGCTGCACATCGTCAACGGACTCCACCCCTCCCTGCCGTGGCGCTACTACCCGCGCTCGCTCAGCGCGCTGAAGGAAGCCCTGCCGAACGTGGCGCTGAAGGCGTTCACGGCGACGGAGATCCATCACTTCGAGACGATCTCCGGCCTCACCGCCTCCGAGATCCTCGACGAGCTGATCGAGGCCGGTCTCGAATCGCTGACCGGCGGCGGTGCGGAGATCTTCGACTGGGAGGTCCGCCAGCACATCGTCGACCACCGCACCCACTGGGAGGACTGGTCGCGCATCCACCGCCTCGCGCACGAGAAGGGGCTCAAGACCCCCTCGACGATGCTGTACGGGCACATCGAGGAGCCCCGGCACCGCGTCGACCACGTGCTGCGGCTGCGCGAGATGCAGGACGAGACCGGCGGCTTCCAGGTCTTCATCCCGCTGCGCTACCAGCACGACTTCGTCGACATGAAGGACGGCAAGGTCCGCAACAAGCTCCAGGCGCGGACGACGATGGCGACCGGCGCCGAGGCGCTGAAGACCTTCGCGGTCTCCCGGCTGCTCTTCGACAACGTGCCGCACGTCAAGGTGTTCTGGGTGATGCACGGTGTGCAGACCGCCCAGCTCGCCCTCCAGCACGGCGCGGACGACATGGACGGCTCGGTCGTCGAGTACAAGATCACGCACGACGCCGACGACTTCGGTACGCCGAACAAGCTCGGCCGTGAGGACCTGCTGGACCTGATCCGCGACGCCGGTTTCCGGCCGGTGGAGCGGAACACCCGGTACGAGATCCTGCGCGAGTACCCGGGCCCCGACGCGGACCGGCGCGAGTCCCCGCAGCCGATGCGGGTCTGAGGCGCACGCCCCCTGCTCGTCCCCGCAAGCCCCGGCCGCTGTCCTCGGCCGGGGCTTGTCCGCGTTCCCGAGCGCGTCCCTGTTCGCGGGGCGGACCGGGTTGAGATGCTGATCGCGTAATGGTTAATCTTGCCATATGGCACTTACCTTCGAGCTGGATCCCGCGTTCTCGCCCGCCCTGCGCGACGGCATCACCGCCCTGTGGGCCGATGTCACCAACGCGGGCGGCGCCGTCGGCTTCGTGGCGCCCGTCACCCCCGAGGAGATCCGGCCCGATCTGCTCAAGCACCTCGCCGCCATCGAGAAGGGCCGCGTCCGGCTGCTGGTCGGCCGGGACGAGGGCGGTGCCGTCGTCGCCACCGCCTTCCTCACCCTGAACGACCACCGGCTGCACCAGCACTGGCTGATGCTCTACACCGTGATGGTCCATCCCCGCCTCCAGGGCAAGGGGTACGGTCGCGACCTGATGGCGGCCGCCGCCGACGCCGCGCGCTCCATCGAGGGCATCGAAGCCATCCGCCTCACCTGCCGGGGCGGCACCGGGAACGACAGCTTCTACGCCGCCTGCGGCTACAAGGAGGTCGGCCGGGTTCCGGACGCGATCCGGCTGGCCCCCGGCGACGACCGCGACGACATCATCATGCTGCTCCCGCTCGGCCCGGCAGCCCCCTGAACCGAGAGAATCCGGGCCATGCTTCACTGGACGGGCAGGACTGTGTCGAGAGAGTTGATGGGAAGAGAGGGCCAGCCGTGTCCGCTGCCAAGTCGAGCGCGATGATCCGGTACACCGCGCTGCGCCTGATGATCTTCGTAGGCTGCTTCCTCGTCGCCGGTGTCGCCGTCCACTTCGGGCTGATCCCCTCCGGGCTCGGCGGCTCCAACATGGTCTGGGTGATCCTGCTCGGCCTCATCCTCTCCGCGCCCCTGAGCTATGTGCTGCTGCGCAAGCAGCGCGACGAGCTGTCCGAGCAGATCGTCTCCACGGTCGACCGGACCAAGGCGCGCCTCGACGCCAACCGCACCCGCGAGGACGCCGTTCAGTAAGGTTCCTCACACGCGCGCGCCGCGCGTGCCGCCTTTTCGCCGGGCCCCGTGCCGGAGCAGACCGCTCCCGCACGGGGCCCTCGGCGTTTTCCGGACACTGCGCGGCGGGAAAGCGCCACCTCGGAGCCAAAGAGAAGCTTTGAGGTTCTCAAAGTTCAAGTGTTAACGTATTCGGCATGAAGACAGCTGTGCGCCTCCGTCATGCCGCGAGCATCCCGCTCGTGGCGCGCCTGCATGTCGATCTCTGCCGCTGTATGTCCGCGGTCTGTTGCCGCGAAGTCTGATCCGGCATCATGCAGCGGCGCCGCCCCTGACGCGGGCGCCGCGACCCCGTCCCCGTTCCACCGCACGACCGTACGGGTGTCCCCGTACGTCCCGATGCGTCCCCACTGGAGTGTGTCCGTGTCCGCGAACTCCGCGTCCGCCGCCCCCGAGGCCGAGCAGCCCACCGGCTCCGGCCCCGGTTTCCGTATACCCAAGGTCCCGTTCTGGGCCCAGATCGTCGCCGGTCTGGTCCTCGGCGTGCTGCTCGGCTGGCTGGCTCGCAGCCAGGACCTCGGCTGGCTCGTCACCACCCTCGACGAGATCGGTTCGCTCTTCGTCCAGCTGCTGAAGCTGGCTGTCGCGCCGCTCGTGTTCTTCGCGATCCTGGTGTCGATCACCAACCTCCGCAAGGTCAACAACGCCGCCCGGCTGGCGACCCGCACCCTGCTCTGGTTCATGATCACGTCGCTGATCGCGGTCGCCATCGGCCTCACGATCGGCCTGGTCACCAACCCGGGCTCCGGCACCGGCCTCACGCCGAAGGACGGCGCGCTCTCCGAGACCAAGGGCAGCTGGATCGACTTCCTGACCGGCATCGTCCCGGACAACGTGATCACGCCGTTCACCGAGCTGAACGTGCTCCAGATCGTGTTCATGGCCGCCGTCGCCGGTATCGCCGCCCTCAAGCTCGGCGAGAAGGCCAAGCCGATCCTCACCCTCAGCCAGTCGATCCTGGAGCTCCTCCAGAAGGCCCTGTGGTGGGTCATCCGCCTCGCCCCGATCGGCACCGTCGGCCTCATCGGCTACGCCATCGCCGACTACGGCTGGGACCTCATCGGCAAGTACGCGACGTTCACCGCCGACGTCTACATCGGCTGCGCCCTGGTGCTGTTCGGCGTCTACCCGCTGCTTCTGGCCACGGTTGCCAAGGTCAACCCGCTCCAGTTCTTCAAGGGCGCCTGGCCCGCGATCCAGCTCGCCTTCGTCTCCCGCTCCTCGGTCGGCACCATGCCGGTCACCCAGCGCGTCACCGAGCGCCTCGGCGTTCCGAAGGAGTACACCTCCTTCGCCGTCCCGTTCGGGGCGACCACGAAGATGGACGGCTGCGCCGCGATCTACCCGGCGCTGGCGGCGATCTTCATCGCGCAGATCTTCGACGTGCAGCTGGGCATCGGCGACTACGTGCTCATCGCCTTCGTCTCGGTGATCGGTTCGGCGGCCACCGCCGGTCTCACCGGCGCGACGGTCATGCTGACCCTCACCCTGTCCACGCTGGGCCTCCCGCTGGAGGGCGTCGGCCTGCTGATGGCCATCGACCCGATCCTGGACATGATCCGCACCGCCACCAACGTGGCCGGCCAGGCGGTCGTCCCGGTCATCGTCGCGGCCCGCGAGAAGATCCTCGACCACGACAAGTACAACTCGGCCTCGGGCTCCCCGATCGACTCCTTCGGCCAGGAGGACGACGTGCGGGACGCGGAGCAGATCGACCGGAAGGTCGCGGTCCCGGCGACCGCGTAACCCGGCACCCCTGTGGGGCAGCGCCCCCGGTCCACGTATGCACGCAGATACGCGGACCGGGGGCGCTGTCGTGTTCCGTACGGTCAGGGCTGCTGGAAGAGGACTTCGGGGTCGGCCGGGGCCGGGCCGTTCAGCAGCGGGGCCGCCCGCCCGCGCAGGGTGCGGTCGAAGAAGGCGGCCACATAGCTCCGGGTGATCGTGGTCGAGCGGGCGGCGGAGAGCGGGGCCTCCGGGTCCTCCAGGCCGAGCTGCTCACCGATCTCCGGGGTGTCCGTGAACGTGAAGTGCCCCGCGTCGCGCACCGTCAGCCACCGCTTCCAGCCGGCCAGCCGGTCCCAGCCCTCGTCCCAGGACGTGTCGTCGCCGGGCCCGTGCCCGGGGTGGGTCCCCAGCATCAGGAACGGCCGCCCGCCGAGCCCCGTCGCGGGCACCGGGTCGAAGAAGGTGCCGTCCATGTTGACCCCCGCGTCCACGCGGAGGTCGGCGGCCATGGTGGACGCGGCCGCGTTGCCCCCGATGGAGTGGCCCGCCATCCCGACCCGGTGCCGGTCGATCATCCGGGCGTACCGCCAGGACGCGTGCGGGCCGGTCAGCCGGTCCAGCAGGAACGAGAAGTCGGCGGCCCGACCGCCGGAGACGGCGGCCAGCACCTTCCGCCGGCCGGCGTCGTCGGGCTGCGCGCTCACCCGGTCGCACGCGGCGCAGGTGAGGACCCGCCCGTCGGGCAGCCGCGTACCGGTCGACTCGTACGGATGGTCCGCCGTCGCCACGACGTAACCACGGCTCGCCAGATCCTCGGCGAGCCCGGTCAGGGTGGCCCGGGGCGTCCCGAACCCGGGGGAGAGCAGGACCAGCGGGAACCGCCCCGGGGCGGGCCGGGCGGCGGTACGGGCATGGGTGCGGGTGGCGCTGACGAGGGCGGGCGGCACGACGTCCTCCAGCCCGCGCTGCGCGAGCATGAGCCGCGCCTCCTCCTCCGCCATGTACGGGGCCGGGGCGCCGCCGCTGCCGGGCCGGGCCGGGTAGTGCAGCGACACCAGCAGCTGCCGCGCCCCCGCCGAGGGCACCCAGGGGTCGGGCCGCGTGTGGTCGGTGAGGAACAGGGTGTCGCGGCCGGTGGCGTACGGGCCCGTGGGGCGGGGGAGCGCGAGGGCGGAGGGGGTGCGGTCCCCGGGGGCAGGGGCTGAGGCGGAGGCCGCAGGAGGGGCTGCCGCCGTGGCCGGTCCGGTCGCGGCGGCGGGTGCGGCCGCGCCCAGCAGCGCGGTCAGTGCCGTCAGGACGGCCGCTGCGGCCGCAGCGGCCGGTCGTCGGTTGCGGAGGAAGATCGCCATGTCCGCAACGCTAGGCGGGCGTCCGGGGCGTGCGCATCGGACGCCGGGTGGACCGGTGTCGGACCACGGGAGGACCCAGCAGGCTTCTCCCGGCCCCCGGCCGACGCCAACCGGCCATCCGTTCCGCACCCGATCGCTCCGTACGGCGTCGGGCCCGGCAGCGCCGTACTCTTGCCGGGGAGCAGGACCGGGGAAGCAGGGCCATGGGGTGGGGAGGAAGTCGGACGTGGGTGCTGTGAAGAGCAAACGGATGCCGCGCGCGGTGCGCGAGCAGCAGATGATGGACGCCGCGGTGCGGACCTTCGGGCAGCGCGGCTACCGGGCTGCCTCGATGGACGAGATCGCGGAGCTGGCGGGCGTCTCCAAGCCGTTGGTCTACCTGTACCTGAACTCGAAGGAAGAGCTGTTCTCCGCGTGCATCAGGCGCGAGGCGAAGTCCCTGGTGGAGGCCGTACGGGCGGGTGTGGAGCCGGGGCTGCCCGCCGACCGCCAACTGTGGTCGGGGCTGCGGGCGTTCTTCACCCACACCGCGGAGAACCCGGACGGCTGGGCGGTGCTGCACCGCCAGGCGCGGTCGCACGGTGAGCCGTTCGTCAGCGAGGTCGTCGTGATGCGGGACGAGATCGTTGCGTTCGTGACGGGCCTGATCGGTGCCGCCGCCCGTGAGGCGCACAGCGACCCCGCCCTCGCGGACCGGGATGTGGCTGGGCTGGCGCAGGCCCTGGTGGGGGCCGCGGAGTCGCTGGCGGGCTGGGCCAACGACACCCCGGGCGTCTCGGCGAAGGAGGCGGCGGCGACGCTGATGAACTTCGCCTGGGCAGGCCTGGAGAACCTGATGCACGCCCGCCCCTGGCAGCCCCCGACGGCCTAGGGGCTGTCCCGGCTCAGCGTCCCCGCCAGGTGGACGCGCCCACCGTCCGCACCCCGCAGCGCGAAGGCGGCGCCGGAGGGGGCGGCCGCGTACGTCACGGTGGCGGGCAGCAGGACGGGCGCCCTGAACTCGGCCCGTACGGAACGGATTCCGGCCGGGTTCTCGGCCTCGGCCAGGCAGCGGGCCACCGTCCACATGCCGTGCGCGATGGCCCGGGGAAAGCCGAACAGGCGGGCGGTCAGCGGGTACAGGTGGATCGGGTTGCGGTCGCCGGAGACCGCTCCGTAGCGCCGCCCGAGATCACCGGGCAGCCGCCATTCGGCGACGGCGGGCAGATCGCCCACGGCCGGGGCGGATCGCTCCGAAGCCGTGGTGTCCGCCTTCCCGTGCCGCGACAGATACCCGCTGCGGGACTCCCAGGCCAGCTCTCCGCCCACCCGCGCCTCGGTCACCATCGTGACCTCGGTGCCTCGCCGGTGAGGTGTCAACCCATCTGCGTACACGGCCAGTTCGAGCGACTCGGTGGGCTGCACGGCCCGGTGCGGCGCGATCTCGATCCAGGTGTGGACGAGCCCGACGACGGGCAGCGGGAAGGACCTGCCTGTCATCAGCCGCATGGCGAGCGGGAAGGCCAGCACATGCGGGTACGTGAGCGGCACAGGGCCGGACTCGGCGAAGCCGCACATCCTGCTGTACGCGGCGAGGGGGCCGGGGGCGAGGGGCGCGGCCGGGCGGGTGAGGCGGTCGGCGGGCAGGGTGGCGCCCGGCTGCCCGGCGCGTTTGAACGGCGAGGTGACGGCCCCGCGCACCAGTGAGGCGTTGAGCGAGGTCATCGGTCTCACGCCCCCAGCAGGCTCTGGCCGCAGACGCGCAGCACTTGGCCGTTGACCGCGCCGGAGCCGGGCTGGGCGAACCAGGCGACGGCTTCGGCGACGTCGACCGGAAGGCCGCCCTGGGAGAGGGAGTTCATCCGGCGGCCCGCCTCGCGGATGAGGAACGGGACGGCGGCGGTCATCCTCGTCTCGATGAAGCCGGGGGCCACCGCGTTGACCGTGACGCCGTGCTCGGCGGCGGCGCGCGGCCCGAGCGAGCGGACGAGGCCGATGATCCCGGCCTTGGCGGCCGCGTAGTTGGTCTGGCCGTGGTTGCCCGCGATGCCCGCGATGGAGGCGGTGGCGACGATGCGGCCGCCCCGGTTCAGGGCGCCCGAGGTCAGGAGCTCGTCGGTGGTGCGCAGGACGCTGCCGAGGTTGACCTCGATGACCTGGGCCCACCGGTCGGCCGGCATGTTGGCGAGGCGGCGGTCACGGGTGATGCCCGCGTTGTGGACGAGGACGTCGAGCCCGTCCGGTGCGGCGGCGGCGATACGGGCGGCGGCGTCGGGCGCGGTGATGTCCAGCGGCAGCGCGGTGGCCCCGAGGCGGTCGGCGGTGCGTACGAGGTCGTCCTGGGCCTGGGGGACGTCCAGCACGACGACGTGCGCCCCGTCGCGGGCCAGCACGGAGGCGACGGACGCGCCGATGCCCCGGGCGGCCCCGGTGACCAGGGCGGTCCGGCCGGTGAGGGGAGCGGCCGGGTCGGGGGTGGGGCCGGGGGTGGCGGCGGTCAGCTCGATCACCTGGCCGCTGACGTACGCGGACCGGGGGGAGAGGAGGAAGCGGAGGGTGGACTCGGCGGCGGACACGAGGGCTTCGGGGGTCCCGTCGGCCGCCAGCCGCAGGAGCTGCGCGGTGGTGCCGCGTCCGGCCTCCTTGCCCAGCGACCGGACGAAACCCTCCAACGCCTGCTGGGCAGCGGCCTGATGGTGGTCCTCGGAGGACGGCCGGCTGCCGAGGACGACGATCCGGCCACCGGGAGCCTGCGACCGTACGACGGGGTGGAGGGCGGCGTGCACCTGGGCCAGGTCCGCGACGGCGCCGACCCCGGTGGCGTCCAGGACGATCCCGCCGGGCTGGGCCGCCTGCGGGTCGACGGTCAGCCCGGTCGCGGCCAGCGCCTTCGCCAGTTCGTCCGTGACCGACGAGGACCCGGCGGTCAGATGCAGCAGCGGCCCGTCCAGCCGGGGCGTCTCCAGTCTCCAGCGGCGCAGCGGTGCGGGCTGCGGCAGGCCGAGCCGACGGGTGAGGAAGCGGCCGGGTGCTGTGCCGGTGAGGTGCAGATAGCGATCGGCCATTGTCCTGACTCCCAGTGGGTCGTAGATTTACTCCTGAGTAAGGTTACTGAAGAGTCAGGAGCTGGTCGAGATGAACTTTCCTGGACTGTCCGGGACGAGGCCGACCGGGGCGAGCTGGTCACGGTGATGACGCCTCTCCCGCAGCCGCGCCGCGTGGCGGTGATCGGCGGCAGCCGCACCCCGTTCGCGCGCTCGGACGGCCCGTACGCGACCGCCTCCAACCAGGACCTGCTGACGGCCGCGCTCGACGGCCTGGTGGAGCGGTACGGGCTGGCCGGGGCCCGGATCGGGGCGTTCGTCGCGGGCGCGGTCCTCAAGCACAGCCGGGACTTCAACCTGGCGCGGGAGACCGTCCTCGGCTCCGCGCTCGACCCCCGCACTCCCGCGTACGACATCCAACAGGCCTGCGGCACGGGCCTCCAGGCGGTGATCGCCGCCGCCAACACGATCGCGCTCGGGGCCGCCGACTCGGCGATCGCGGGCGGCTCCGACACGACCAGCGACGCACCCCTGGGCGTCAACGACGAACTGCGCCGCATCCTGCTGGCCGCGCGCCGCGCGAAGTCGACCGGCGCCCGCCTCAAGGCCCTGGCCGCCGTACGCCCCCGCCACCTCGTCCCCGACATCCCGCGCAACGCCGAACCGCGCACCGGCCTGTCGATGGGCGAGCACGCGGCGCTCACCGCGCGCCGCTGGGCGGTGAGCCGGGGAGACCAGGACCTGCTGGCCGCCACGAGCCACCAGCGCCTGGCGGCGGCGTACGAACGGGGCTTCCTGGACGACCTGGTGGTCCCGTACCGGGGCCTGGAACGCGACCAGAACCTGCGCCCGGGATCAACGGTCGAGAAACTGGCAAGCCTGAAGCCGGTGTTCGGGGTGTCCGGCCCCAACCCCACCATGACGGCGGGCAATTCGACCCCCCTGACAGACGGGGCGGCGACCGTCCTGCTGGCCACCGAGGACTGGGCCCGGGAACGAGGCATGGAGCCGCTGGCGTACCTCTCCCTGTACGAGACGGCGGCGGTGGACTACGTGGACGGTGAGGACGGGCTCCTCATGGCCCCGGCGTACGCGGTGCCGCGCCTGCTGGAGCGGGCCGGGCTGACGATGGAGGACTTCGACCTGGTCGAGGTCCACGAGGCGTTCGCCTCCCAGGTGCTGGCCACCCTCGCCGCCTGGGAGAAGCAGGGCCTGACCCCGGTGGACCGCACCCGCCTGAACGTGGCCGGTTCCTCCCTGGCCACCGGTCACCCCTTCGCCGCGACGGGCGCCAGGATCGTGGCGACGCTGGCGAGACTCCTGGCGGAACGGGACGGCCCGGGACGGGGCCTGATCTCGATCTGCGCGGCGGGCGGGCAGGGGGTGACGGCGATCCTGGAACGCCCGTGACCTGCGCCCTTCTTCCGCCTCTTCCGCCTCTTCTGCTTCTACTGCCGGACGGACGACCCGGCGAACCGACCCGCCCGACCCCCCGAACCGAGGAGCCGCACGTGTCAACGCCCCCTTCATCCGCCGCAACCGCCCCTGCTGTATCGCCGCCCGTCCTGGTCGAACCGACGAAGAGGCGCGGCCCCGACGGCAGGGTCCAGGAGGTCTCCGTACCGAAGTTCGCGCCGACCGTGGAGCGCGGCTCGCTGGCCGAGATCCCGTTCGACAACGCCCGGGAGGCCCCGTCGGACCCGGTCCTCAGCCGCAAGGACGACGAGGGCGTCTGGCGGGACGTGACGGCGGCCGAGTTCGCGGCCGAGGTGCTTGCGGTCGCCAAGGGCCTGATGGCGGAGGGGCTGCGGGCGGGCGAGCGGGTGGCGATCATGGCCCGGACGGCGTACGAGTGGACGCTCCTCGACTTCGCGTCCTGGGCGGCGGGCCTGGTGACGGTCCCCATCTACCCCACCTCCTCCGCCTTCCAGACCCGCTGGATACTCCAGAACTCGGGCGCGGTGGCGTGCGCGGTGGAGACGACGGAACAGGGCCGCCTGATCAGCCAGGAACGCAAGCAGCTGGGCGATCTGGCGCACCTGTGGCAGTTCGACACGGGGGCGATCGGCCACCTGAAGTCCCGGGGCAAGGACATCCCGGACGAGGCGGTCACGGCCCGCAGGACGGCCCTGGCACCGGAGACCCCGGCCACCCTCATCTACACCTCGGGCACGACGGGCCGCCCGAAGGGCTGTGTCATCACGCACGGGAACTTCTTCGCCGAGGTCGACAACGCGATCGAACTCCTGCACCCGGTCTTCAAGTCGGTATCGAAGGACCCCGCCTCCACGCTCCTCTTCCTCCCCCTCTCACACGTGTTCGGCCGGATGGTGGCGATCGGCTGCATGAGGGCGAGGGTCCGCCTCGGCCACGCCCCCTCGATCCGGACGGAAGACCTCCTGGCGGACCTCGCGGGCTTCCGCCCGACGTTCCTCCTCGCCATCCCGTACGTACTGGAGAAGGTCTACAACACGGGGAGGGCGACGGCGGAGAAGATGGGCCGGGCGTCGTCGTTCGACCGTGCGGCCCGCATCGCCCGGCGCTACGGCGAGGCGGTCGAGGCCGCCGAACACGGCACGGGCCCGGGGCCGGGCTTCGGCCTGCGTGCCGCCCGCGCCCTGTACGACCCGCTGGTCTACCGCCGCATCCGGGCGGCACTCGGCGGCAAGGTCCGGTACGTGATCTGCGGCGGCTCCCCGCTGGGCCGGCGGCTGGCCGCGTTCTACGAGGGCGCGGGCATCGGTGTCTTCGAGGGGTACGGCCTCACGGAGACCACCGCCGCCCACACGGTGACCCCACCCCTCAAGCCCCGCCTGGGCACGGTGGGCTGGCCGCTGCCCGGCACCTCGGTACGCATCGCGGACGACGGCGAGGTGCTCCTGAAGGGCGGCCAGGTGTTCCGGGGCTACTGGGACGCGGAACGGTCGGGGGTGACCCCAGCGCTCCTGGACGACGCCTGGTTCCCCACGGGCGACCTGGGCGCCCTGGACGAGGACGGCTACCTCACGATCACGGGCCGCAAGAAGGACATCATCATCACGTCGGGCGGCAAGAACGTCACCCCGGCCCCTTTGGAGGACTGGCTGCGCGCCCACCCCCTGGTGGGCCAGTGCATGGTGGTCGGCGACAACCGCTCGTTCATCACCGCCCTGATCACCCTGGAGCCGGACGGCCTCCACCACTGGCGCCAGATGACGAAGAAGCAGGACGTCCCGATGCGCGACCTGATCCACGACGAGGACCTGCGCACGTCGCTGCAACGCGCGGTGGACGAGGCCAACCGCCTGGTCTCGCGGGCGGAGTCGATCCGCAAGTTCGCGGTCCTGCCCGTCGACTTCACGGAGGAGAGCGGCCACTTGACGCCGTCGCTGAAGCTGAAACGGGACGCTATCGCGCGGGACTTCTCGGGGGAGATCGAGGAGTTGTATCGGAGGTGAGGGGGGCTGCCCTGGTGGCGAGTGCCCCCGTCACTGGTCCTCGGGCAGCAACCGGAACGCCTTGTGCCCGGTGAGGGGCCGGACCATACGGAAGTGGCGGTCCGAGGTGAAGACGGCCTCGGTCCGGTACGCGGCGGCCAGGGCAACGTTCATCGCGTCTGTCAGCCCGATGCCCTTGCCGCCGTCCGCGTCCACGTAGCCCTCCGCGACGGCGATCGCCGCACTCAGGTGTGCGCCGACGGAGGGCACCTCGAAGCGGCGGGTGACCACGTTGCGTTCAATGAACCGCGCTGCTGCCAGAGCCTTGCCGGACCCTGCCCTGGTGGTGATCAGGTAGTCCAGTTCGGCAAGGACGAGTGGGGAGACGATCAGGTGGCTGATCGTTGCCAGCGCCTTCTTGTGTGCTTCATGGCCGGTGAGTCGTGGGTCGAGGAGCCGGTAGAGGGCGTTGGTGTCGGCGATGGCAACCAGGCTCACGATCCCATCCCCTTGAGCACATCCTCGATGTCCTCGTCGGTGAGGTCGGGCAGGCCGAGGTCGGGGAGGTCTATGGTGCCCATCGGGTCGGTGGGGTAGGGGGGGATGTCGTCCTCGGTGATGGGTACGACGCGTGCGACGGCGGTGCCGTTCTTGGTGACGGTGATGGTCTCGCCGCGTGCTGCCGCGGCGAGGATCTGTGAGGATCTCTGGTTGAACTCGCGGGCCGTGGTCTCCATGTAGTACATGATACTACATGGAGGGTCGGGTGCCGGCGGTCCGCGTCTCCGCGTACTGCCTCCCCCGCTGGGGCAACGACGAGGCCCGCGACGACATCGGCGTGGTGATTCCGGACTGCTGACCGAACTACGGCAGCGAGCGGGTGAGCCAGAAGACGTCGCCGTTCTCTTCCGTGGAGACGCGATCCCGCTCGAACCCGAGCTTCTCCAGGACGCGGAGCGACGGGGTGTTCCAGGTGCCGACGGTCGACCACAGCCGCTTCCGGCCGGTCGCGGTGGCCGCATCGAGCACCGCTGCGGCCGCCTCGGTGGCGTAGCCGCGCCCGTGCGCGTGCCGGAACAGCTCGTAGGCGATTTCCGGTTCCTCCAGGGTGGAGCGGCCGATGATCAGCCCGCAGTAGCCGATGAAGTCGCCTTCGTCGCGGCGTTGGACGGGCAGCAGGGCGATCCCGGTGGAAACGGTCGCGGCGAGCAGCTTCGCGATGTCCGTCCGGGTCTCCTCGACCGTGGGTGTTCCCTTGCCGCGTTCGGAGAGGAGGGCGGCGAACTCGGCCGCGTCGGAATCGGCCCACGGCCGCAGTAGCAGCCGCTCGGTTTCCAGGTGGAACGGCATCGTGCTGTACGTGGGTATGGGCATGGGTCCCAGCCTGTCACCGGCTCACGCCAAGGGGTGGCGCGGGACGCGGCGGGAGCGCCGGTGCCGGGGGGTCTGGCAATCCCGCGTGGATCAGCGGGCGGCGAGCCGCTCCATCAGGGCGGCGCTGCGGGCCAGCACCTCCCGCTCCTCGCCGGTGAGCTCGTCCTCGATGGCCTGGGCGAGCCAGCCGGCCCGGCGCCCGCGTTCCGCTTCGAGCGCGGTCCGTCCGGCGGGGGAGAGGTCGACCAGGGTCTTGCGGCCGTCCGTGGGGTGCGCCCGGCGGACTACCAGGCCCTGGTCCACGAGCAGCCCGACCGCACGGGCCATGGACTGGGGCCGTACGCGCTGGTCCGCCGCGAGGTCGCTGGTGGTCATGGCCCCGTCGCGGTCGAGGGTGCCGAGCACGGAGACCTGGCCGTGCGGGATCCGGTCCTCGTGCTTCACGCGCCGCGTGAGCTTGCCCATCGCGATGCGCAGTTCCGCGGCGACGGCGGCGGGTTCCGGGTTGGGCATAGGGCACTTTAACCGGTGATGCCCGACGAGGCCGCCCGCCGTCCGTGCACAGCAAAACTGAACAGCAAAACTGAACAGCAGGACTGAACAGCATTGCTGTAGAGTCGTCGATGTCGCGGCACGCGCCAGCGCTGTCGCAGCAGGGCCGCGGCGCGCCTCAACGTGAAGGGCCTCCCATGGTTTCCCGGGCAGTCGAGTCCACCGCCATTCAGTCCCCCACCGCCGTTCAGTCAGTGACCGCCACTCAGTCCGTGACCGCCATCCGGTCCGTCACCGCCCGCCGAGTCCTCGACAGCCGGGGCAATCCCACGGTCGAGGCCGACGTCCTCCTCGCCGACGGGTCCCTGGGCCGGGCCGCCGTCCCCTCCGGTGCCTCGACCGGCGCCCGCGAAGCCGTGGAACTGCGCGACGAGGACCCCGCCCGCTGGCACGGCAAGGGCGTCGACCGCGCGGTCGCCCACGTCAACGGCGAGATCGCGGCAGCGGTCGTGGGCCGCGACGCCGACGATCAGGCGGGCCTGGATGCCGTGCTCGTCGCGCTCGACGGCACCGCGGACAAGTCCCGCCTGGGCGCCAACGCGCTCCTCGGCGTCTCCCTCGCCACCGCCAAGGCCGCCGCGGCCGCCCACCGCCAGCCCCTCTACCGCTACCTCGGCGGTGTCGACGCCCGCCTGCTCCCGCTGCCGATGATGAACATCGTCAACGGCGGCGCCCACGCCGACAACCCGCTGGACTTCCAGGAGTTCATGATCGCCCCGGTGGGCGCGGAGAGCTTCGCGGAAGCCGTCCGCATGGGTTCCGAGGTCTTCCACACCCTCCGGCGCGACCTGCTGTCCGCCGGGTACTCCACGGGCGTCGGCGACGAGGGCGGCTTCGCGCCCGCGCTGCGTACGGCCGAGGAGGCGCTCGACTTCGTCATGGCGGCCATCGACCGCACCGGATACCGGCCCGGCACGGACATCGGCCTGGTGATGGACCCCGCCTCGTCGGAGTTCTTCCGGGACGGTACGTACGTCTACGAGGGTGAGGGTGTGCGCCGCACCCCCTCCGAGCACGCCGCGTACCTGACCAAGCTCATCGACACGTACCCGGTCGTCTCCATCGAGGACCCCATGGCCGAGGACGACCTCGACGGCTGGCGGGAGCTCACCGCCCTCGTCGGTGGCCGCTGCCAGCTCACCGGCGACGACGTCTTCTGCACCGATGAGGCTCTGCTGCGCGAGGGCATCCGCACCGGCGTCGGCAACTCCGTCCTGGTCAAGGTCAATCAGATCGGCACCCTGACCGAAGCCCTCGACACGGTCGCCACCGCGCACCGGGCGGGCTGGACCGCCGTCATGTCGCACCGCTCAGGGGAGACGGAGGACACGACCATCGCGGACCTGGCGGTCGCGACGGGCTGCGGCCAGATCAAGACCGGATCGCTGTCCCGCTCCGACCGTACGGCCAAGTACAACCAACTAATCAGGATCGAGGAGGAGTTGGGTGCGTCGGCACGTTATGCGGGCGGAGCGGTGCTGCGCCGCTCCCGCTCCTGACGGCGCTCGGTGCTCCAGGGGGCGGGGCCGTAAAGCCGTTCGAGCGTGATCGCGCCGCCTGAGAGCCTGCCGGGTGGCCGGTTGGTGCGCTGCGATGAGGTCCTCGACGGTCTTGGCTCGGGCGGTCTTGCGGTGGGGTTCATGGCTCCACCGCGATGGTCGCCCGGCGAGCCGGGACAGGACGGAGCGGTTGGATGATCTTCCACATCTCATCGGTCCGGCTGGATGGACAGCATGGGCCGCTGATGGCCTCGGAGTTGTCGCACTGGCACACACCACGTGATCAGACAGGCTCTGAGCCGTTTCTTCTGATCGCCCCGTGGAAAAGATATGAGGACGCCTGCGATGTGGAGTGTCGTTAGGACATCCAACACCCATAGGAGCAAGATCCGTTGAGAAGTCGCATAGCCGCCACCACAGCCGCCGCAGCCGTCACCCTGCTGCTCACCGGATGTGGTGCTGGCAGCCCCTACGAGGCCGGATACGAACACGGCCAGGAACGCCGGGGCACCCTCGGTGGCGACCTCTTCGGCCAGCTTTACCACTGCGGTACGTGGGCCAATGAGCAGTATGACGACAAGGCCGACCGGAAGGCGTTCGAGAAGGGCTGCCAACACGGCATCAACGACCTCCCTTCCAACCCTTAGAGCCTGTCGGGTGGCTGATCACGCGTGAAGCGTGAAGGTCGCGATCCGCCCTCAGGGCACGGCGACGGCGCGGTGGAGCCATGAATCCCCACCGCAAGACCGCCCGAGCCGAGACCATCGAGTACCGCGGCCGAGCTGGTCGTCCAGGGCGGCGAGGACGGCCGACTCCGGTGTGCCGTCGGGGTCCGGCCGTTCGGTGGCCGGGGGCGCCGCGCCCGGCAGCCGGGCCGGCCGTGCGGCGTCGTCGGCACGGACGGGCCCCAGCGTGATGCGGCCGGTCCGGAGAGGCCGACCCGGTACGCCTCGCGGATTTCCCGCAGGGCGCGGGCGGCCGCCGGAGCCCGGAGGGGCGGTTCGCGAGCTCCAGCAGGTCACGTGCGGCGGACCGGGGCGGTCGGCGCGGGTCCTCGCCTGCCGCGCGACGCGGGTGAACGTTCCGTCGGTACGGGGACCTCGGGGCAGCCGCCTACCTCGTGCTGCTGACTGCCGACGGCAGCAGCGGCCCGGTTGCCGCCGACCCGCGCCGGCGCCAGTACGCGTACGTCAGGATGCCGAGCATCGGGCCCCATAGGACCAGAGGGGTGTAGGACGCGTAGAAGTAGACGGTCTCCCAGCCGCCGGCCTTGCTCGGGAAGTCGGTCGGCAGCGGATCGCCGTTGGTCTTGGACTGGGTGACCGTGGTGACGGTCGCGGTGATCGTGAAGATCAGGGTCAGGATCGTCGCTCCGATCGTGGCCGGGACGACCGCGGCGGCTGTCGGTACCCGCCGCCCGCGCAGCCCCGGCACCCAGCCTGGGAACACCTCGCCCCAGCGGGCGATCAGCCCGACGGCTGTGAAGGCGAGGATCTCGGATACGAGGGTGAGGAAGACGACGTAGCCGTTCATCGCCCAGTCCTCGATCGCCCCACCACGCTTGTCCTCGGCGAACAGCACACCCAGGCGCCAGATCCCGGACGGGAGCACCACCAGTGGCACCGCGTAGGCGACCCACCGGGCCCAGCGCGGCACTCCTTCGGCGGGCTCGTGTGCCGCGTGCCACGTTTGTCGTAGGCGACCCTCGCGGAGTGGCGCGCTTGCCGGACCGTCGGCTGTCTCGACCGCCTCGCCCTGCGGCATCTGTGTTCCTCCCGTCCGCGGGCCGCACCGGCCCGCGCACTTCGAGACTCGCAGTCGACGAGGCGGGACGGATCGCTCGGCGGACCGAATCGCCTCCGCCGCGCGGGCGAGCCCGAATCAGGGCGCTCCACCTAAGGGCTGTCCAGGCCACCGGAACGCGACTTGCCCGCACGGCGGTTCAGTGTCAGGGAAGCCGAAACGACTGGGTTCGCTGTGCAACGCCTCAAGTGGTCCAACGCCTCAAGTGCGTGGCAGAGGTCATCCGGGCCGACTCGGGAAGACCGGTGCAATGTACGTCTACGACACCGTGCCCCCCCACGGGAGGGGCGGTGGGTGCGGCATCGCGTCGGAGTCGAGGGGCGTACGGGGCTCGCGACGGACCACCGCGGCCCCGTCAACCTGGTGGGCATCCCGATCGGGCACGAGGGATTCAGGACGCTTCGGGCCCCTGGAGGATCTGGAGGTAGTTGCCCACCGGGTCCACGATCGTCGAGAAGAACCAGCCCCCGCCGACCTCCTCGACCGGGCGCACCCAGGTCACCCCGAGGGTGTTGAGGTGCTTCTCGGCCGCCCGGATGTCCCGCACGGTGAGGTTGACCAGCTGCCGGCCCGGTTCGGCGGCCTTCTCCGCGACATCGTCCCGCTGGTCGAAGCCGATGACCGCCCCGGGGCCGACCAGCAGCATGTGCTCCACCCAGCGGGCGCCCAGCGGCTCCAGAGCGGCGCGGTACCAGGCGATCAGGGCGTCGGTGTCCGTGGTTCCGATGATGACCCCGAGACCGGTGATTCCGCCCTGACGGGTGGCATCGGTGCTGGTCCGGGTGCCGTTCTCTGCCGTCATGGTGGGCTCCTTCGGTCGTGTGAAGCGTCCTGCCAGGTCATGACCCTCCTCCGGCCGGAAAGTCATCGGTGTCCGCCAGGAACTCCCGCGTGAATTCCTCCGCGCCCAGTGCCGCCCGCACCGCCGCCCCCACCCGGTCCACATCTCCCCGCTCGGCCTCGGGCAGCGGGGCCCCCGCTGCCGCGCGGGCCCGGTGTGCCGCACCCAGCAGGCGGGCCGCCCGGACTGGGTCGCCCGCCAGGGCGTGGGCCCCCGCCAGTCCCTCCTGAGCCAGGGCGACCGCCCGGGGGTCGCCGCTCTCCCGGGCGACGGCGAACCCCTGGTGGTGCAGGGACAGGGCTGCCTCCGCGTCGCCCCGCTGCTCGGCGAGGAAGCCGAGCTCGGCCAGGAGCAGGGCCGGGCCGGGGTCGAAGGAGACCGCGCGGTGCCAGGCCAGAGTCTTGTGGAGCAGCTTCTCGGCGAGATCGGCGTCGCCCGTGCGCCGGGCCCCGAGCGCGAGCCCGATCTCGGCGTGCACCTCGCCTGCCGCGTAACCGTGCTCGGCGGACAGCGCGACCGCCCGCTCGTGCAGCGCGGCGGCCTCCGCGAAGTCCCCGGTCAGCAGGGCGACCCGGCCGAGCCCGGTGAGGCGGTCGGCGGCGTCCGGCCACAGGTCCAGGTGCTGGGCCCTCGCCAGTCCGCTGCGGTGCAGCTCCCCGGCCCGGTCGTAGTCACCGGTGATCGAGGCCAGGGCGGCGAGGACGTACCCGCTCTGCAACTGGCCCCATCCGTCGCCCAGTTCACGGAACGTCGCGTGTGACTCCGTCGCGTCCCGCCGCGCTCCGGCCAGGTCGCCCCGGAACAGCGCCGCCGTGGAGCGCGTGACCAGCCCCGCCGCCGCGCCCCAGGCGTCGCCCGCCGCCCTGGCACCCGTCAGGGCCCGGTTCACCAGCGCCTCGCTCCGGGGCAGGTCCTCGCCGGCCGAGAGCGCCGCGTGCGCCAGAAACCATGTGGGGCGGGCCAGTTGGGGGGAAGCTGAGGGCCAGGCTCCCAGAGTGGGGGTGCTGCCTGGGTGGGGGGTGCCGCCCAGGCCGGGGGTGCCCTCGGGTCCAGGGACGCCGTTCAGGCCA
Source organism: Streptomyces durocortorensis (assembly GCF_031760065.1). Lineage (NCBI taxonomy): Bacteria > Bacillati > Actinomycetota > Actinomycetes > Kitasatosporales > Streptomycetaceae > Streptomyces > Streptomyces sp. C11-1. The sequence continues at coordinate 2,914,352 of NZ_CP134500.1, read as the reverse complement.
GGAGTGCCGCGCTCCCCCGCCAGCACCGCGAAGCCCTCCTGCCAGAGAGCCGCTCGGGCTCCCGGATCAGCCCCCGCGTCGCCCGGCGCGACCGGGCCGCCCAGCGCCGCTCCGAGCGCCCTCCGCGCCTCGCTCCAGCGGCCCCGCAGGAACCAGTACCAGGTTGCCGCGAGCGCCAGCCGCAGCGCGCCCTCGGTGTCCCCGCGCTCCACCGAACGTGCGAGTGCCGCGCGGAGGTTGGCGCTCTCCTGGTCAAGCCGTTCCAGCCACGCCCGCTGTCCGGGGCCGTGCAGCTCCTGCGCGGCCCGCTCCAACAGGGCGGTGCAGTACGCGTGATGGAGCTTCTCGTGGCCGGTCGCCTCGCCCGCCTCCGCCAGGCGCTCCCGCGCGTAGGCGGCCACCGACTCCGGCAGCCGGTAGCGGGGGTCGCCGGAGGGCCCGTCCGTCACCGTCAGCAGCGAGCGGTCCACCAGACGTATCAGCGGTTCCATGGCGTCGAGGTCCGCACCGCACACCGCTTCGACCGCCTCCAGCGTGCAGCCGTCGGCGAAGACGGCCAGCCTGCGCAGGACCGTACGCTCCTGCTCGTCCAGCAGCTCCCAGCTCCAGTCGATCACCGCCCGCAGCGTGCGGTGGCGGTCCGGGACGTCCCGGCGGCCGCCCGCCAGCAGCCGGAACCGGTCGTCCAGCCGCGTGGCCAGCCCCCGTACGCCCAGGGCGCGCACCCGGGTGGCGGCCAGTTCCAGGGCCAGCGGCAGCCGGTCGAGGCGGCGGCAGATCTCCGCGACCGCCGACGCGTTCTCCCCGGCGGCCGTGAACCCGGGCGCGGAGGCCGCCGCGCGCCGGGCGAACAGCGACTCCGCGTCGGTCTGCGACAGCGGCGGCACCACCCACACCGACTCGGCTGCCAGCCCCAGCGGCTCCCTGCTGGTCGCGAGGATGCGCAGCCCCGGGGCCGCCGCCAGTATGCGGCGTACGGTGCCGGCGGCGGCGTCCACCACGTGCTCGCAGTTGTCCAGCAGGAGCAGCGAACGGCGGGAACGCAGCGCGTCCTCCAGGCTCGCCCCCGCGTCCTCCCGCAGGCCGAGCGCCGCGGCGATCTGCTCCTCCACCTCTCCGGCCGCCGCCAGCGGAACCATCCGTACGCCGTCGGGTGAGGCCCCGGCCATGCGGCGGCCCACCTCCTCGGCCAGCCGGGTCTTGCCGACCCCGCCCGGGCCGGTCAGCGTCACCAGCCTTTCGCGTCCCAGGAGTTCGGTCAGTGCGGTCACCGCATCCGCGCGGCCGATCAGTTCGGTGAGCGGCTCGGGCAGGGGCGCCGGGTGGCGCGGAGCGGGCTGCGGCGGCTGAGCCGGCGCCAGCGAGACATCGTGCCGGAGCACCGACCGGTGCAGGGCGACCAGTTCGGGCCCAGGGTCCACCCCCAGCTCCTCGGTCAGCAGGTCGCGCAACTCGGTGTAAGCGGCCAGCGCCTCGGACTGCCGACCCGCCCCGTACAGCGCCCGGATGTGCGCGGCGCGCAGGCGCTCCCGCAGCGGGTGGGCGGCGGTCAGCTCACCCAGCTCATCCGCAACAACGTCGTGTTCGCCCAGGGACATGCGCGCCTCGGCCAGCGCCTCCACGGCGGTGAGACGTTGCTCCTCCAGCCGTTCCGCCGCCACGCGCACCGCCTCCCCGTCTCCCGCGTCCGCGAAGGCGTCCCCTTGCCACAGCGCCAGCGCCTCCGTCAGCAGCTCCGCCTTCGCCCGGGGCTCCCCGGTGGCATACGCCCGCGCTGTCCGCTCGGTGAACCCCAGGGCGTCCACCTCGGCCGCCCCCGCCCGGAGCAGATAGCCCGGCGGCCGGGACTCCACCAGGGCCTCGGCGCCCGGCTCGGCCTCGGCCAGCGCCCTGCGCAGCCGGGACACCTTCGTCTGGAGCGCCCCGGCCGGGTTGCGGGGCAACCGGTCTCCCCACAGGGCGTCCACCAGCCGGTCAGCCGGCACCGCCCGACCGGCGTCGAGGAGGAGAACCGACAGCAGGGCCCGCACCTTCGCCTCGGGGACGGCCACCGGGGCCCCGGTCGACGTGGTCACGGTGAGCGGGCCCAGTACGGAGAAACGCATGGCTGAAAGGTAGCCCGAGCCGGGAGGCCCTCTCCCGGCCGCGGACGGGCCGACAGCCGATCGACAGCGGACCGACAGCGCCGGTCGGCACGGTGAGGTCATCCACCAGGCGCCGGACGTCAGGCAGCGGGCATCGGACGCCTGGGACCTGACGCCAGGCACCAGACCAACGCGAGAGCGGAGAAACAGATGACTCAGCAGCGGACAGCACCGGAAGCGTCGGCAGCGCAGGGGGCGGCAGGGGGACGCGAGCCCGGTGAGGACGCCGGCACCGCCACCGTCTCCGTCATCGGCCTCGGGCAGCTGGGCACCCGCCTCGCCCAGGCCTTTCTCGCCGCCGGGCACCCGACGACCGTGTGGAACCGCACCCCCGCGAAGGCCGACGCGCTCGTCGCCCAGGGCGCGGCCCGCGCCGCTGGTCTGGAGGCCGCGGTGGCCGCGAGTCCGCTGGTCGTCGTGTGCCTGCCGGACTACGCGACCGTACGCGGCCTGGTCGAGCCGGTGGCCGGGGCGCTGCGCGGCCGGGTGCTGGTGAACCTCACCTCCGGCACGCCCCAGGACGCGACGAAGACCGCACACTGGGCGGCCGGACACGGCATCGGCTACCTCGACGGGGCGGCCATGAGCGGCACCCGGCTCGTCGGACGCCCGGACGCGCTGTTCGTCTTCGGTGGTCCGGCCGGGGTCTTCGCGGCGCACCGGGAGGTGCTGGGCGCCCTCGGCAACTCCGTCCACGTGGGCGACGATCCCGCGCAGGCCCCGGTCTACGACACGGCTCTCTTCGGCGCGGCCTGGGGCGCCTTGGCCGGGTTCTACCACTCAATCGCCCTCGCCGGGGCCGCAGGCGCCGACCTCCGTACGTACGCGGAGGTCGTGACCGGCCACATGGGCTTCGTGACCTCGTTGATGGCCGACCACGCCCGCCAGATCGAGGAGGGCCGCTACCCGTCGGACGACGGCACGGTGGAGGTGCACCGGGCCGCCATGGACCACCTCGTCCACACCAGCCGCGCGGGCGGGGTCGGCACCGAGGTGCCGGAACTGTTCGGGGCCCTGCTGGCGGGGGCGGAGGGCGCCGGGCACGGCGGAAGCGGCATCGCGAGCGTCGTCGAAGGGATGCGGGCCGGTGCGGACACGGCGACGACTACCCCGGCCGCGGCCCCGGCCCCGAACGCGAAGGGCCGGCGCCATGTCTGACGGCACTGAGCGGCGCACCGCTGCCCCGCACGTCACCGTCGTCGGGCTCGGCCGGATGGGCGTGGCCATCGCTGCCGCCCTCCTCGACGCCGGGTATGCCGTGACCGTGTGGAACCGCTCCCCGGGAAAGGACGACGCGCTCGTGGAGCGGGGCGCGGTCCGGTCCATCAGCCTGGCCCGGGCGGTGGCGGCCGGGCCGCTGGTCCTCGCCGCGCTCGTCGACAGCGCGTCCGTACGGGAGGCGTTCGGGCCGGTCGGCGAGGCGCTCCGCGGCCGGACCCTCGTCAACCTGGCCAACAGCAGTCCGGACCAGGCCCGGGAGCTGGCCGACTGGGCGGCCGGGCACGGTATCGACTACCTCGACGGCGCCATGATGGCACTCCCCGAGACCGTCGGCACCGACGACGCGTTCTTCCTCTACAGCGGCTCCGAGCGCGCGTTCACCACGTATGGAGGGGAGTTGGAGGTGATGGCGTCGGCCCACTACTTCGGGGCCGACCCCGGAGCCGCCGAGGTCCACGATCTCGCCGTCCTCTCCACCGGATACGCGGCGCTCACCGGATTCCTGCACGCCGTCGCGCTGCTGGAGCCGTCGGGCACGGACCCTGAGGCGTTCGCCCCGCTCGCCGCCCGCTGGCTGCGCGGCATGGCCGCGTTCCTGCCGGAGCTGGCCCAGGAGGCGGGGACGCGTTCGTACGGGGACGGTGTCTCCACCGTCGACCTGAACCGGGCCGCCGTCCACAGCCTTCTGCGCCTGGGCGCCGACCACGGCGTGGCCGGTGACGTCCACGAGCCGCTGCGGGCGCTGCTGGACCGGCGGGCCGCCGAGGGGCACGGCGGCGACAGCTTCTCCAGCGTGCTGGAGCTGATGCGGCCCGCACCCCTTGTCTGATGGAGCGTCAGGTATGACGATGGCGGCCGTCGCCCAGGGCGTGACCGTCCCGGGCCGGAGGGGAAGGAGGCTGCCGTGCCGATACCGCTGCCGTCGTCCGACGGGCCGCTTTCGTACGGAATGCAGCTGCCGGTCCAGTCGCAGAGCGCCATCTACGCGGAACCCTGGGAGGCGGCGGCGACCCCCGCCGACCTCGCCCGGATCGCCCGCGCCGCCGATCGCGGCGGCTTCGCCTACATCGCGAGCTGCGACCATGTCGCCATCCCGCGACGGCTCGCCGAGGGGATGGGCACCGTCTGGTACGACCCGGTCGCCACGCTCTCGTTCCTCGCCGGGGTCACGAGGCGCGTACTGCTGATGAGCCATGTCGCCGTCGTCGGGCTGCGCCACCCGCTGGTCACCGCCAAGCAGTACGCCACCCTCGACCACCTCAGCGGCGGGCGGCTGATCCTCGGGGTCGGGGCCGGGCACGTGCGGGAGGAGTTCGAGGCGGTCGGGGCGGACTTCGACGGGCGCGGCGGTGTCCTCGACGAGACGATCGACGCGCTGCGGGCCGCGCTCGGGCCCGAGGAGTACCCGGAGTTCTCGGGCGCGCGGTTCTCGTTCGGCGGGCTCGGGCAGCTGCCCCGGCCCGCGCAGGAGCGGGTGCCCCTCTGGGTGGGCGGCTCCTCGCCCGCCGCCGTGCGCCGCGCCGCCGTACGGGGGGACGGGTGGCTCCCGCAGGGTGACCCCCGCGACCGGCTGCCCGCGCAGATCGCCCGGGTGCACGCCCTGCGGGGGGAGGCGGGCGTCGACGCCCCGATCGTCATCGGTGCGATCACCGAACCGCTGTACGTCGGTGAGCCCGGGTGGCCGGTGGGGCGGCGGACGCTCGCCGGGAAGCCGGAGGAGCTGGCAGCGTCGCTGCGGGAGTACGCGGCGATCGGCGTGCATCAGATCCAGGTGCGCTTCCGCAGCCGGAGCGTGGACGAACTGACCGATCAGATGGCGGCGTTCGATACGGACGTGGCCCCGCATCTCAACACGTAGGGGAGAGCGTCATGGGCAAGCTGGACGGGAGGGTCGTCCTCGTCACCGGGGCGGCGCGCGGACAGGGCGAGCAGGAGGCGCGGCTCTTCGCGGCCGAGGGTGCGCGGGTCGTCGTCGCCGATGTGCTGGTCGAGCAAGGGGAGGTGCTGGCAAAGGAGTTGGGGGAGGAGTTCGGTGGGGGTGCGGCCCGGTTCGTACGGCTGGACGTCGGGCGCGAGGAGGACTGGGCCGCCGCCGTCGCCGTGGCCAAGGACGCCTTCGGGAAGATCGACGGGCTCGTCAACAACGCGGGCATCCTGCGCTTCAACGAGCTGGTCAACACCCCCCTGGCGGAGTTCGAGCAGGTGGTGCGGGTCAACCTCACGGGCGCGTTCCTCGGGATGCGGGCCGTCGCGCCGGAGATCGAGGCCGCGGGCGGCGGGACGATCGTCAACACGTCCTCGTACACCGGTCTGACCGGGATGCCCCTGGTCGGCGCGTACGCCGCGACCAAGCACGCGGTGCTGGGGCTCACCAGGGTCGCCGCCATGGAGCTGGCGGGAAAGGGGGTCCGGGTCAACGCCGTCTGCCCGGGGGCCGTCGACACCGCCATGAGTAACCCGGCCCTGCTGGAGCCGGACGCCGACCTGACGGCGTCGAGCGCCGCCCTGGACGCGTACTACCGCAAGCTCGTCCCGATGGGCCGGATCGGGCGGCCCGAGGAGGTCGCCGCGCTGGTGCTGTTCCTGACCTCCGAGGACTCCTCGTACATCACCGGACAGCCGTTCGTCGTCGACGGGGGGTGGCTGGCCGGCGTCAGTCCCTTCTGAAGCCCCTTGCCTGACGCAGCGTCAGGTATTGACGGGTCGCGGTGGCGGTGGAACAGTCGGTCGCATCGCAATCTGACGATGCGTCAGAATCTGTCGGGGAGACCTGGGCAGGAAAACTTGAGGACGGTGAACCTCCGTGGAATTCGGGCTCTTTGTTCAGGGGTACGTGCCCGCCGCGCGTGCCAGGGTGGACCCCGAGGCAGAGCACAAGGCGCTGATCGAGGAGACCGAGTACGTCATCCAGGCGGACAAGTCCGGCTTCAAGTACGCCTGGGCCTCCGAACACCACTTCCTGGAGGAGTACTCGCACCTCTCGGCCAACGACGTGTACCTCGGCTACCTCGCGCACGCCACCGACCGCATCCACCTCGGATCGGGCATCTTCAACCCGCTCGCCCCCGTCAATCACCCGGTGAAGGTGGCCGAGAAGGTCGCCATGCTCGACCATCTCTCCGAGGGGCGCTTCGAGTTCGGCACCGGGCGCGGGGCGGGCAGCCACGAGATCCTCGGGTTCATGCCGGGCATCACCGACATGAACCACACGAAGGAGCTGTGGGAGGAGACGATCGCCGAGTTCCCCAAGATGTGGCTCCAGGACGAGTACTCCGGCTTCCAGGGCAAGCACTGGTCGCTCCCGCCGCGCAAGATCCTGCCGAAGCCGTACGGGGCCGCTCACCCGGCCATGTGGTACGCGGCCGGGTCGCCGTCCTCGTACGCCATGGCGGGGAAGAAGGGGCTCGGGGTGCTGGGGTTCAGCGTGCAGAAGGTCTCCGACATGGAATGGGTCGTCGAGTCCTACAAGAACGCGGTCAAGGACGCGGAGCCGGTGGGGGCGTTCGTCAACGACAACGTGATGGTCACCTCCACCGCGATCTGCGCCGAGACGCACGCCAAGGCGGTGGAGATCGCGGTGGGCGGCGGGCTCAACTACCTCCAGTCGCTGCTGTTCCGCTACCACGACACCTTCCCCCGGCCGGAGGGCATCCCGGAGTGGCCCGCGCTGCTGCCGGAGTACACCGAGGAGATCGTCGAGCTGCTCATCGCGGAGGAGCTGATGATCTGCGGCGACCCGGACGAGGTGCTGAAGCAGTGCCGTCGGTGGGACCGGGCGGGGGCGGACCAGCTGAGCTTCGGGCTGCCGATCGGGATCAGTCCCGAGGACACGATGAACACGATCAAGCTGATCGGGGAGCACGTGATCCCGAAGATCGACACGGACCCGGTGCATCGGACCTCGCGGTTCCGTGACTCGGCGGGCTGACCTTCCCGGGCCCCGCCCCGGGCCCCGCGCCTGGATCGCCGGAGGGGCTTGAACCCGGGGCCCGCCCCGGACCCCGCGCCTGAATCGCCGGAGGGGCGAGAACTCGGGGCTCCGCCCCGGGCCCCGCGCCTCGAACCCGGCGGGGCCCGGTTCGCTGAGCCCTCACCCATGGCCGGGCGGCGTCTTCCCGGATCGTCGCCCTGATGAGCCGGGGTACGTACCGCGGCCGAAAGCGTGCGTACCCCGGCTGTCCCAACCGAACCGAAGAAGGGACACCGTCATGCTCGACCACCTCATTCGCCACGCGACCGTCGTGGACGGCACCGGCGGTCCCGCCCACACCGCCGACGTCGGAATCCGCGGGGGCAGGATCGCGGTCATCGCCGAGCCGGGGGCGATCTCCGAGGAGGCCGTCACCAGCGAGGACGCCGACGGGCTCGTCCTCGCGCCCGGGTTCGTCGACCCGCACACGCACTACGACGCCCAGCTCTTCTGGGACCCCTACGCCACCCCCTCCATGAACCACGGCGTCACCACCGTCGCCGGAGGGAACTGCGGGTTCACCCTCGCGCCGCTGAACCCCGACCGGCCCGAGGACGCCGACTACACCCGCCGGATGATGTCCCGGGTCGAAGGCATGGCGCTCGCGGCCCTGGAGGAAGGCGTCGACTGGACCTGGTCCACCTTCCGCGAATACCTCGACGCCCTCGAAGGGCGCATCGCCGTCAACGCCGGGTTCATGGTCGGCCACTGCGCCCTGCGCCGGTACGTGATGGGGCCGGACGCGGTCGGTGGCCGGCCGACCCCCGCGCAGCTGGACGCCATGCTCGCCCTGCTCCACGACGCGATGGACGCCGGGGCCTGGGGTCTGTCGACCACCCAGTCCGCCACGCACTCCGACGGCGACGGCGAGCCCGTCGCCTCCCGGCACGCCCGGCCCGAGGAGCTGCTCGCCCTGTCCCGAGCGGTCGGGGAGCACGAAGGGACCCAGCTGGAGGCGATCGTCGCCGGGTGCCTGGACCAGTTCTCGGACGAGGAGATCGACCTCTTCGTCGACATGACGGCCGCCGCCGGGCGTCCGCTCAACTGGAACGTCCTCACCATCGACGCCGCCGTCCCCGAACGCGTACCGCGCCAGCTGATCCCCAGCGAACGCGCCCGCCGCGCGGGCGGCCGGATCGTCGCGCTGACCATGCCGATCCTCACGCCGATGAACATGTCGCTCGGTACGTTCTGCGCCCTCAACCTCATCCCCGGCTGGGGTGAGATCCTCGCCCTCCCCGTGCCCGAGCGGATCGAACGCCTCCGGGACCCCGCCATCCGCGCCGAGATGCTGCGCCGCGCCGACAGCAAGGAGGCCGGGGTCTTCCGGCGGCTCGCGAACTTCGGCCGGTACGTCATCGGGGACACCTACAGCGCCGCCAACGAAGGCCTCAGCGGACGTGTCGTCAACGACATCGCGGCCGAACGCGGACAGGACCCCTTCCACTGCCTGGTCGAGATCTGCGCCGCCGACGACCTGCGTACGGTCCTGTGGCCGATGCCCACCGACAACGACCCGGACTCCTGGGCGCTGCGGCAGCGCACCTGGGAGCACGAGGACGTCATGCTCGGCGGGTCCGACGCGGGCGCGCACCTGGACCGCATGTGCGGGGCCCCGTACACCACCCGCTTCCTCGGCGACTGCCTGCGCGGGCGCAGGCTGGTCCCGCTGACGGCCGCCGTCAAGATGCTCACCGACGACCCGGCCCGGCTCTTCGGGCTGCGCGAACGCGGCCGGATCGAGGAGGGCTTCCACGCCGACCTCGTCCTCTTCGACCCCGAGCGGATCGACGCCGGACCCGCAACGCTCGTCCACGACCTGCCCGGGGACAGCCCGCGCCTGGACTCCAAGGCCATAGGGATCGTCTCCGTACGCGTCAACGGCATCGAGACCCTGCGCGACGACAAGGTCACGGGGGCGGTGCCGGGGACGGTGCTGCGCTCGGGCCGCGACACCCGGACGGTGAGCACGGCGTGAGCCCCGAACCGCAGCGGCTGTTCATCGGCGGTGGGTGGACCGAGCCCGCCGACGGCCACTACGAAGTGATCGACCCCGCCACCGAGGAGGTGGTCGGCCTCGCCCCCGAGGCGAGCCGCGCCCAGGTGCACGAGGCAGCCGCGGCCGCCAAGGAAGCCTTCGGCCCCTGGTCGCGGACCCGCCCCGAGGAGCGCGCCGCGATCCTGGACCGGGCGGCGGACATCATCCAGCGCGACCTCCCCGCCCACGCGGACCTCGCCCGCGCGGAGAGCGGAGCGACCGCCTCCACCGCCCGGGGCATGCAGGTCGCGGTGGGCGCCGCCCGCTTCCGCCGGTACGCACGCGGCGCCCTGGAGCCCGTCGAGGAGGCCATCGCACCGCAGATCAACGAGGCCGGGCCGATGGGGCGGGCCGGGGTCTTCGGGGCGCTGACCGTCCGCCAGCCGGTCGGCGTGGTCACCTGCATCACCTCGTACAACAACCCCTGGGCCAACCCGGCGGGCAAGGTCGCGCCCGCACTCGCGATGGGCAACACGGTCGTCGTGAAGCCCGCCCCGCAGGACCCGCTCTCCGTCTACCGGATGGCGGCCGCCCTCGCGGAGGCAGGTGTTCCGCCGGGTGTGGTGAACGTCGTCACCGGGTCGGGCGCGGAGGCGGGGGAGGCCGCCGTCGACTCCCCGGACGTCGACATGGTCAGCTTCACCGGCTCCACGGCCGTCGGGCAGCGCATCGCGGAGGCGTGCGGGCGGGGGATGAAGCGGCAGCTGATGGAGCTGGGCGGCAAGGGGGCGGCGCTCGTCCTCGAAGACGCTGATCTCAGCTCCGCGGTCGCGGGGATCGGGACGACCTTCTCGTTCTACAGCGGACAGATCTGTACGGCTCCGACCCGCGTCCTGGTCCACCGGTCCCGCCAGGACGAGCTGATCGCCGGGCTGGCCGCGTACGCGGGGCGGCTCACCGTCGGGCACCCCGCCGACCGGGCCACCGTGGTCGGCCCGGTCATCTCCGCCGCCCACCGCGACGGCGTCGAGGCGTATGTGGAGCTGGGCCGCAAGGAGGGGGCGCGGGTCGTCACGGGAGGCGCCCGCCCCGTGCACCTGGACCGGGGCTTCTACGTGGCCCCCACCCTGCTGGCCGACTGCACCAACGACATGCGGGTCGTCCGGGAGGAGATCTTCGGCCCGGTCGTCGTGGTCGTCCCCTTCGACGAGGACGAGGAGGGCGTCGCGCTCGCCAACGACAGCGACTACGGCCTCATCGACTACGTCTGGTCCGGCGATGTGGCCCGCGCCTTCCGCCTCGCCCGGCGACTGCGCGCGGGCGGGGTGGGTGTCAACACGGTCGGGCGGAACATGGAGGCCCCGTTCGGCGGGTTCAAGAAGAGCGGGGTGGGACGGGACGTGGGCTCGTACGCGCTGCACGCCTACAGCGAGACGCAGGCGATCGTCTGGCCGGGCTGAGGAGGCTTCCGGGAACCTGTCGCAGAGGGCGCGGGAAAATTTTGAATCGGTACAAAACGGACAGTGCTGCGATTACCGTACGTCGTCACGTCCGGCCGAGCGTCATGCATTGCAAGGTTTCACGTGAGTGTGACCTTGAATTAATGAGGCGTTCATGGGTGGTTGGCCGGTGTACCTAAGGGTGAGACGTTGGAGTCTCACGCTCCGGATGTGGATATCGCAGCGCATAGCGTCCTTCCCATGACTCAGCTGGACGCGCGGCCGCAGGCCGGAGACACGGTACGGGGAAGTGCCCCGGCCGACGGCGGTGTACGCGGAAAGGGGCTCGGCGGGAACTCCGTCGGCCTCATGGGCAGCGCCGTCATCGGCGTCTCCACCGTCGCCCCCGTCTACTGCCTGACCTCCACCCTCGGCTCCACCGCCGGAGAGGTCGGCGTGCAGATGCCCGCCGTCTTCCTGGCCGGGTTCCTGCCGATGCTGCTGGTGGCCTTCGCCTACCGCGAGCTGAACCGGGCGATGCCGGACTGCGGTACGTCCTTCACCTGGACGGTGAAGGCGTTCGGCCCGCGCGTCGGCTGGATGTGCGGCTGGGGCCTGGTCATCGCGACGATCATCGTCCTGTCCAACCTGGCGGGCGTCGCCACCTCGTTCTTCTGGCTGCTGGCGGGTGAGGTCACGGGCAGCCCCTCGGTCGCCGCCCTGGACGACAGCAAGCTGGTCCACATCGGCACCTGCCTCGTCCTCGTCGCCGTCGCCACCGCCATCAGCTACCGGGGGATGACCGCCACCAAGGGCATCCAGTACACCCTGGTCGGGCTGCAACTCGCCGTGCTCGCGCTGTTCGTGGCGATGGCCCTCAGCAAGGCGGGCAGCGGCGGCGCGGACTTCGCCACCTCGCTCGACTTCTCCTGGTCCTGGCTGAACCCGTTCGCCGTCCAGTCCTTCGCGGCCTTCACGGCCGGTCTCTCCCTCTCCATCTTCATGTTCTGGGGCTGGGACGCCTGCCTGACCGCCAACGAGGAGACCACCGGCAGCGAGAAGACCCCCGGCCGCGCCGCGCTCGTCGCCATGATCGTCCTGGTCGGCGCCTACCTGGCCACCGCCGTCGCCGCCCAGATGGCCGTCGGCTCCGGCACCACCGGGCTCGGCCTCGCCAACCCGGAGACCGGTGAGAACGTCTTCGCCGCCCTCGCCGGACCGGTCATGGGCTCCGGGCTCGGTGTGCTGCTCTTCGTCGCCGTCCTCGCCTCGGCCGCCGCCAGCCTCCAGACCACGTTCATCCCGGTGGCCCGCACGGTCCTCGCGATGTCGACGTACGAGGCGATGCCCGCCTCGTACGCGAAGGTCCATCCCCGCTTCAGGACTCCCGGCCGGGCGACGGTCGTGGCGGGCATCGGGACCGGTGTCTTCTACACCGTGATGACGCTGGTCAGCGAGCATGTGCTGATCGACACCATCTACGCGCTCGGCCTCATGATCTGCTTCTACTACGCGCTGACCGCCTTCGCCTGCGCCTGGTACTTCCGCGCCGAACTGACCCGCTCCGGCCGCGACCTGGTCTTCAAGGGCCTCTTCCCGGTCGTCGGCGGCATCCTGCTCGCGGCCGTCTTCGCCAAGACCCTCTACGACATGTGGGACCCGGCGTACGGCTCCGGCTCCTCGGTGTTCGGCGTCGGCTCGGTCTTCGTCATCGGGGTGGGGCTGCTGCTCCTGGGCGTGGTGCTGATGGCCGCGATGGAGCGCCGCAGCCCGGCGTTCTTCCGGGGCCAGGTGCTGACGAAGGAGACCCCGGCCCTGGTGGTCGAGGACTGAGGCCTCCGGCGCGGCGGTCCTCCGCCGGCTACGGGCGCCAGTAACCCAGCGCGTTCACCCGGTCCTTGGGCAGGCCCAGCTCCTTGCGGAGGTACGCCGACAGGGTCCGGGTGGTCGACGTGTCGCAGGCGACCCAGACGTACGCGTCCGAGTGGTCCTCGCCCAGCAGCCCCGGCAGGGCGGCCTTCACCTCGGAGACCAGATGTGCGCCCGCCTCGCGGCGCTCCACGTGGTGCAGGGTGTGGTGGGCCTCGTCGAGGCGGAACGGTAGTTTCCGGTCGTCCTCGTCCGAGGTCTCGAACCAGATGGTCGCCGGGGTGTCCGGGACCGCGTCCAGCAGCGAGTTGATCGCGGGCAGCGCGGCCGGGTCGCCGATCACGAAGAGCCGGGAGGGCGCCGGGTCGGGCAGGGCGAAGCCGGTGCCCTGGAGCGTCGCGTCGATCGTGTCGCCGGGCTGGGTGGCCCGCGCCCAGTCGCAGGCGGGGCCCTCGTGGAGGGCGAATTCGAGGCTGAAGGTCCCGGCCTCGGGGTCCGGGTCGACCAGGGTGTAGGCGCGCTGGTGCGGCTTGCCGGCCTCCTCGAACCAGAGCCGCACCCACATCGTCGGATGCGCGCCGCCGGTCGCCGCGAGCAGCCCGCCGTCGCTCATGTGCACCCGGCGGAAGCGGTCGGTGACCTGCTCCGCGCCGGTCACCGTGAACGTGAAATCACGCCCCCGGAGCAGTTTGAGAACGACGCCTTCCCAGCCATGTCCCACGGTGTCTCCTGCCTCGCCCTGGCGCCCCGGCCCACTGCCAAAGAGTCGCTTTAGGTTAGGCTAACCTAAATCTTTAGGGCTGGGGAGTGGCTGAAAACCACCGGAGCAGGGGATGGGCAGAGCGATGACCGCTGGCACCGGCAGCGAGAGACCCGACGCCGGACCGGACCGGGGCGCCGGTGGCCGCTTCGAGGTGTTCCGGGACGACTGGGGGATACCCCACCTGCGGGCCGCCGACGTCCTCGGCCTGGCCCGCGCCCAGGGGCACAACGCGGCCCTGGACCGGGCCTGGCAGCTGGAGACAGAGCGCCACCGGGTGCTCGGCACGACCGCCGCGTACCTCGGTGCGGAGGCCGTCGACTGGGACCGGTTCGTCCGGCGGGCCCGGCTCGCCGACACCGCCCGCCGCTGCTACGAGGGGCTCGCGCCCGAGACCGCCGCCTGGGTGGGCGCGTACGTCGACGGAGTCAACGAGGGCCTCGCCGAAGGGGCCGCCCTGGCCCCCGAGTTCGCCGCGGCCTCGCTCGTCCCCGGCCGCTGGGAGCCCTGGACCCCGCTCGGCGTCTGGCTCTCCACGCACATCCTGTTCGCGGGGTTCCCCACCAAACTCTGGCGCGAAGAGGTCGCCCGCCGACTCGGCGAGGACCACATGACCCTCTTCGCCACCGACGGCCCCGGCACCGCGGGCAGCAACGGCTGGCTCCTCACCGGCGACCGCACCACCACCGGCGCCCCCCTCATCGCGGGTGACCCGCACCGCTTCATCGAGGCCCCCGGCGTCTACCAGCAGATCCGGCTCGCCTGCCCCGAGTTCGACGTCGTCGGCCTCGCGGTCCCGGGCATCCCCGGCATCGCCCACTTCGGACACACGGGGGGCGTCGCCTGGGCGATCACCAACGCCATGGCGGACTACCAGGACCTGTACCGGGAGCGGTTGCGCCGCACGGCGGGCGGGGACGTGGAGGCGCTCGGGCCGGACGGCTGGTACCGGGTCCACGCCCACACCGAGACCGTGGAGGTCGCCGGGGGAGAGCCGGAGACGGTCGAGATCGTGGAGACGGACCGGGGGCCGGTGATCATCGGGGACGTGCACGACGCTCCGAGCTCCGACGCGCCCGTCATCAGCCTCCGCCACCCGCCCCGCGTCACCGGCGAGCTCGGCTTCGACGTGCTGCCCGCGCTGCTCCGAGCCCGTACGGTCGCCGACCTCGACGCCGCCCTCGACCGCTGGGTCGAGCCGGTCAACGTGGTCCTGGCCGCCGACACCGCCGGGGACACCCTGCACCGGACCGCCGGACACGTCCCGGCGCGCCCGTACGCCAACCGGCTGCGGGTTGTTCCGGCCGAGGACCCCGCGTACGCCTGGCGCGGGGGCGAGACCGTCCCCCTGCCCCGCACCGAGGTCGACCCCGCCACCGGGATCGCCGTGATGGCCAACGAGCGTGGTCTCGCCGCCCCGCTGGGCGTGGAGTTCGCGCCCCCGCACCGGGCCCGCCGGATACGGGAGCTGCTCGACGCGGACACGGACCGCTCGCCCGCCGACATGGCCGCCGTCCACACCGACACCCGCCTCGCCTCGGCCCGCCCGCTGCTGTCCCTGCTCGCCGGGGCCCCGGCCCTGGGGCCCGCCGCCGAACGCCTCCGGGACCGGCTGCTGTTGCGCTGGGACCGCCACATGGACGCGGACAGCACCGAAGCGACCCTCTACGCGCGGCTGCGCACGGACGTCGTCCACCGCCTGGCCGCCCACCCAGCCCTGAAGGCCCTCACGGCTGCGGACGATCCGTGGCGCTCGACCGCGTACCCGCCACTCTTCCGCCCCTGGCTCGCCGCCGTCCCCCGGATCGGCTACGCCCTGGAGACCCTGCTGACCGTGGGGTTCCTGCCGTACGAGGACCGGCTGGCGGTGGTCGCGGCCTCGGCCGAGGCGGTCGCGGCGGCGGCCGAGGAGACCCCGCCCGGCCCGTGGGGCGAACTGCACCGGCTGTCCCCCTGGCAGGCGCTCCCGGACGCGGTCCCCGACGAGGCCGCCCGGCCGGGGCTCGCGGGCGACCACGACTGCGTGCTGTCCACCTCCAGCGTGCCCGGCGTCACCGACCTGTTCGCCCGGGGCCCGGCCGCCCGTTACGTCTGGGACCTGGCCCGCCGCGAGGACAGCAGGTGGGTGGTGCCCTTCGGCGCGTCCGGCGTCCCCGGGTCCGCGCACCACCGCGACCAGACACCCCTGTGGGCGCGGGGCGACCTCGCCCCGGTCGTCACCGACTGGAACCTGCTGCACCGCACGACACACCCCACGACGCCCCGCCCCGAGGGCGCCGAGAACGACGAGGACAAGGCTCCCATGACCGTCACCGAACCCACCGCGCCCGCCCTCCGCCCGGCCGTGCACGAGCAGAAGGTCGAGGGCTTCGGTACCGTCCGCCTGGTCCCGGTCGACCCGGCGGCCGACGCCGGCCTGCTGCACGGCTGGGTCACCGAGGAGCGCGCCCGGTTCTGGGGCATGGCCGACCACACCCGTGAACAGGTCCAGGAGATCTACGAGTTCGTCGCCTCACTCCCCACCCACCACGCCTACCTGGCGCTGCGCGACGGCGTCCCGGCCGCGCTCTTCCAGACGTACGAGCCGGACGCCGACCCGGTGGGCGAGTGCTACGACGTCCAGCCCGGGGACTTCGGTATCCACCTGCTGATCGCGCCCGCCGAGGGCGAGGGCGCGGTGAAGGGGTACACCGACGCCCTGCTCACCGCGTTCATCGGTTACGTCTTCAGCGACCCGGCCCACCTGCGGGTCGTCGTCGAGCCGGACGCCCGCAACGAGAAGGCGCTCGCCCGGATGGTCCGGGTCGGCTTCGAGCTGGGCCCGGAGATCAAGAAGCCGGAGAAGACGGCCCGGCTGGCGTTCCTGAGCCGGGCGGCGCTGGGCCTGGTCTGAGGGCCGTGGCCCTGCCGTGCGGCGCTCAGGGGCCGTTCCGGCCGGGCCGTCGGCGAATGCCATGATGGGGAGGAGCGGGAGGCCTCCCGCCCGCGTACACAGGACGATGCAGACACCTCACGACAAGGGAAGCGCCATGGCCACCGGAACCACCGAAAGCCCTGCCACCCTCTACGCGCCCGTCTCGCTCGGCCTGGGCGTCGTCGCGGTGGTCCTCTCCTTCTTCCTCGCCGTCTTCGCGCTCTTGGCCGGCGCCCTCGCGGTCACCTTCGGCGTCCTCGGTCTGGTCAGCAGGGTCCCGGTCAACCGGACCCAGTGCTACATCGGCCTCGCAGCCGGTGCCGTCGGTGTGCTCCTCCCGCTCTTCTTCCTCTTCGCCTACACCGGCGGCCTCTGAGCCATTGCCCCTTGAGGCATTGTCCCTAAGGGCAATGCCTCAAGGGGCAATTGAACCCTTCTGTCCCCCTTCCTAAGGTCGATGGCAGGTGCCTGACACCAGGGCGCCCGATGCCATGGCCTCGGCCGTGGTGTCGACGGGGATGAAGGGAAATACATGCAGTTCTCGCGTTTCGCCAAGGTGACCGCGCTGTCAGTGACCCCGCTCGCGCTCGTCGCGGGCGGCTTCCAGGCGACCGCTCTCGCCTCGGGCTCGGCCTCCGGACCGGCCTCCGCCTCCGCGGTCTCCTCCGACCGGTCCGGTCCGGCGTTCGCCGTGTCGCAGCTGTCCGCCACGTCGTACGGCGGACTGAAGGACGTCACCGGCTTCGCCGCGGACAGCGCCCAGGGCAAGGCGCTCGACGCGCAGGGCCTCGGCGTCGCGCGGGCCGCCTCCGGCGAGACCGCCGTCGTCGACACCTCGTCGGCGGACGAAGGCATAACCGCCGCGGCCGGCCAGGGCTTCGTGGAGCTGTCCTGGAAGGCTTACGCCGAGAACGCCCAGTACGTCGTCACCCGCGACGGCAAGGAGATCGCCCGGCCGGGCGCGGGCGTGCAGTCCTTCCGGGACACCGCCGTCAAGCCGGGCGCCCAGCACGACTACCAGGTCATTCCGCTCCTCCATGAGGGCGGTCACTCCGGCGCCAGGACCTGGGGCATGAACGTCTCCGTCCCGGCCACCGGCTCCCTCGCCGGGCTGCGCGGTCAGGCGGTCCGGCAGGCCGAGGCGGCGGCCGCGGCGAAGACCACCACGCTGAGCTGGGTCGCGTTCCTGCCGTTCAAGAAGGTGGACGCTCCCGCGGCCGGCTGCGACTACAAGAAGGGCTTCCAGTACGGCGGTGACGGCCGCTCCAAGTTCGACTGGAAGTCGGACAAGTACCGCGCGGCCCTGCACGCCACCGTCACCTGGAGCAACAAGAAGGTGGTGGGCAACAAGTCGGTCAAGCCTACCCACGTCTACAAGAAGTCGACCGGCAAGAAGGTCGCCACGAAGACGGCCACGGACAAGCACATGACCGCCAAGAAGCTGGGGTCGGGCAAGAACTCCGTGGACATCCGGTTCGTCATGCACGCCGCGAACCCGTTCTGCAAGGGGCTGGGCGGGGTCAAGGGGGCCATCAGCGGCGCGGCCACCATCAACATGACCAAGAGCGGCAACTGGACCATCCGCTCGGGCAAGCACCGCCTGATGCCCAACCACCACATCTACATCTACAACGGCGGCAAGGTCACCAACGTCTACACCCGCAAGTACGTCGGCCTGCCTTGCCTGATCGGATCAGTCCTGTGCCAGGAGGCGGACCTGACGGGCCGCTACGGCAAGTTCTGATCTCCTGAACGGAAGAAGGCGAGCCCTCTGTAGTCCGCACGCGCGGCTACAGAGGGCTCGTCCCGTCCCGGTTCAGCTCGCCGCCCGCCCGGAAAAGCCGCCGGGCGACGACGTGACCGCGCCCGGCGGCCATCCGGAACCAAGGTTCCGCCGCCGCCAGACCCTCGCGGTCCTGGACCAGCCGGCCCAGCTCCCACATCGACTCCACGTCCCCGGCCTTCACCGCCTGCCGCAGCATCCGCTCGGCGGCGTCCGGCCGCCCCTGGCTCCGCGCGTCCAGGGCGAGCGTGCGCAGCCCCCGTACGGCACGGGCGTCCCCGGCGGCAGCGGCGACGGCCAGTTGCCGGGGGTCCGGCGGGCGGCGGTAGCGCTGGGCGATCAGCAGCAGGATCCCGGCCGCCCACATGATCCAGCTCAGCCCGATCAGCGTGCTGCTGCCCAGGAACACGCCGGTCAGGCTCAGCACACCGCCTGCGGGCAGCAGGAAGAACCCCAGTCCCATTCCCATCCCACGTCCTCTCCCGCAGTCCTGCCTGCTCCCAGGCTATGGCCAGGGCTGACATGGTCTCGGAATTCTCGGGCCTACGGCATATCTTGGCCCCCGTGCAGACGACGGAGGTGTTCCCGATGCGGATCTCCACGACGATCTTCCTCACCGACGAGACGGTGACACCGGTCAGGCTCGCCCGCGAGCTGGAGCAGCGGGGGTTCGCCGGGCTGTACCTGCCCGAGCACACCCACATCCCGGTGAGCCGGAGCACGCCGTATCCGGCGGGCGGTGATCTGCCCCGCGAGTACGGCCGCACCCTGGACCCCTTCGTCGCCCTCGGCCAGGCCGCCGCGGTCACCGAACGCCTCGCGCTCGGCACCAGCATCACGCTGATCGCCCAGCACGACCCGATCGGCCTGGCCAAGCAGGCGGCCACCCTGGACCACCTCTCCGGCGGCCGGTTCACCCTCGGCATCGGCTACGGCTGGAACGTGGAGGAGGCCGCCGACCACGGGGTGCGGTGGTCGACCCGCCGGGACCTGGGCCGGGACCGGATGGCGCTGATGCGGGCCCTGTGGGCGGACGAGCCAACGGCGTACGACGGCGAGTTCGGGTCCGTACAGGCGAGCGAGGCGCACCCCAAGCCGGTCCAGCGGCCGCGCGGCCCGGTCAACGGCCCGCGCACCCTGATCGGCGGCGGAGCGGGCCCGAAGCTGTTCGCGCACATCGCGGAGTACGCGGACGGCTGGCTGCCCGTCGGCGGCCGGGGCCTCACCGAGTCCCTCCCGAAGCTGCGGGCGGTCTGGGAGGAGGCCGGGCGCGACCCGAAGGGCCTCCAGGTGGTGCCGCACGCGGTCCTGCCGAGCCCGGGGAAGCTCGCCCACTACGCGGATCTGGGCATCGAGGAGGTCGTGCTCCAGCTGCCCCCGGCCGACGAGCCGGAGGTGCTGCGGGCACTGGACGCCTACGCCGCGTACCTGTAGGCCCGCGGGGGGCGGGTGCAACCGGGCACGGCCGCAGGGCATCCTTACTCTCCGGGGATCGCGAACGCGGGCCCGGTCCGCGGACGCGTACGAGCGCGTCAGTGCGCGTCCCGCGCTGGACCTGGTGCCCGCCCGAGTGGGGAGTGGAATGAACAGGCCGTTGCGGCACATAGCCATCTTCTGCGGGCTGCTGGTGCTGGCCCTGCTGCTGCGGGCGAACTGGCTCCAGCACGTGGACCGCGAGGAGCTGGCCCAGCACGAGAGGAACGCCCGGGTGCGGTTCGAGCGGTTCGCCTCCCCGCGCGGCGACATCATCGTCGGCGGCAAGGCGATCACCGGCTCGAAGGAGACCGGGAGCACGGACTACCAGTTCCGGCGGACCTTCAAGGACGGGCCGATGTACGCGCCCGTCACCGGTTACGCCTCCCAGGCCCAGGGCACCTCGCTGCTGGAGCGGACGTACGACAGCATCCTCAGCGGCCAGGACGACCGCTTCGCCTTCCGGCACGCCAAGGACGTCCTGATGGGGCAGCCCCGGCGCGGCGGCGACGTGATCACCACGATCGATGCGAAGGCGCAGAAGGCCGCCTACAAGGGGCTGACGGACCTGGGAGCCCGGGGCGCGGTCGTCGCCCTGGACCCGCGTACGGGCAAGGTCCTGTCCCTGGTCTCCACGCCCTCCTACGACCCCGGGGTCTTCGCCGGGATCTCGTTCAAGGAGAGCGACCGCTTCAAGGCGCTCCTCGACGACAAGAGCAAGCCGCTGGCCAACCGCCCGCTGCGCGAGACCTTCCCGCCCGGCTCCACCTTCAAGATCCTCACGGCGGCGGCCGCACTGGAGCACGGCGTGGTCACGGACGTGGACGCCCGGACGGACGCGGTGTCGCCGTATCCGCTGCCGCTCTCCACGAACAGGATCGGCAGCGAGGCGGGGGACGCGGTCTGCGACAAGGCGTCCATGAAGACCGCCATGCAGTACTCCTGCAACAACGTCTTCCTCGACGCGGCCGCCGAGCTGGGCGAGGACCGGATGCGCGAGACCGCGGAGAAGTTCGGGTTCAACGAGGACGTCTACTCGGACGAGTTCGGCGACATGCTCGCCACGAAGAGCCTCTACCCCGAGAAGCTCGACAAGCCCGGCACGGCGCTCACCGGCATGGGCCAGGGCAGCCTGACGAGCACCCCGATGCAGATGGCGATGGTGACGGCGGCCCTCGCCAACGACGGCAAGCTGATGCAGCCCTACATCGTGGAGGAGCTGCGCGGCCCGGACCTCTCCACGCTGGAGAAGAACGAGCCGAAGGAGATGAGCCAGGCCGTCTCGGCGGAGACGGCGAAGAAGGTCCAGGAAATGATGGAGCACACGGCGAAGGAGGGCAGCGCCCAGCGCGCCCTGATCGACGGTGTGACGGTCGGCGGCAAGACGGGCACCGCCCAGCGCGGTGTGAACGTCCGCGACGAGGTCCCGTACGGCTGGTTCGTCAGCTACGGCAAGAAGGACGACGGCCGCTCGGTCGCGGTCGCCGTGTTCATCGACCCGACGGACATGGACATCTCCCGTTCCGACATCTCCGGCGGCCGCCTCGGCGCCCCGATCGCGAAGAGCGTGATGCAGGCGGTGCTGGGGGACTGAGGGCTGTCCCGTCATCCCTGGCGGGCGGACGACGACAGCTACGCCAGGGCCTTTCGTTCGGATCACGCCGGGCTCGGGGGGCCGACCCGTCCCTACCGGACCGACCGCAGCGCCCCCCGCCGCACCACCTTCGGCTTCTCGTCCGACACCGCGTCGGGCGGCGCCTTCGGCCCGACCGAGTCCGTCAGCCCCACCAGCTCCGTCAGCGCGCCGATGCGGAAGTCCGCCGTCTCCACCACGTCCGGGTGGTCCGCCCACCAGTGCCCGTAGGGCCCGCGCCGCAGATGGGCCGTCCGCAGGCCCGCCGCGGCGGCGGGAAACAGGTCCTCGGCCGGGTGGTCGCCCACGTACAGCGTCGCCTCCGGGGCCGCACCCGCGAACTCCGTCACCCGCGCGAAGAACGCCGGGTCCGGCTTCCGCACGCCCCACTCGGCCGAGGTGACCACCAGGTCGGCGGGCAGGTCCAGCGCCCGCAGCAGCTCTCCGGCGCGGGCCGTGCCGTTCCCCGCCACCACCACGCGGACGCCCGCGGCCCGCAGTTCGCCCAATGCGGGCCGCACGTCCTGATAGAGGTCCGACTCGTCGAGGTGCTCACCGCGTCCGGCGGCCACGCGGGCGGAGCAGGCCTCGTCGACGTCCATGCCGGGCCGCAGGACGAGCAGCGCGTCCGTGGCGTCGCGGCCCTGGGCGACGGCCGCGCCCACCAGCGCACTGAGCGTGTGCGGCGGTACGCCGAGCCAGTTGGCCCAGGACGCCCAGTGCCGGTCGTCGCGTACGAGGGTTTCGCCGATGTCGAGGACGATCGTTTCCATCACCGTTCCGACAGTAGGCGTGAGGACACCGTCGGCGGGCTCTCATCCGGGTGAGTCGGCCCGCACGAGTGACCACGGTCATGTCGCGGGCGGCGAATCCCGGGCCGAGGCCCTGGTCCGGCGCGTGCACCTCGCTCGTATGCTCGGTTCATGACCGATGCTCAGAGCGGACGCCCGACCTCCAACGCCATGCGGCGCGCGCTCAGACGAGCCCGCGACGGTGTCGCCCTCGACGTGACCGAGGCCGCCGTGCTGCTCCAGGCGCGCGGCGACGATCTGACGGACCTCGCGGCGTCCGCCGCCCGGGTACGGAACGCGGGCCTGGAAGCCGCGGGCCGGCCGGGCGTGATCACGTACTCGCGCAAGGTCTTCATCCCGCTCACCCGTCTCTGCCGTGACCGCTGCCACTACTGCACCTTCGTCACCGTCCCGGGCAAGCTCCGCCGGGCGGGCCACGGGATGTTCCTCTCGCCCGACGAGGTGCTGAAGATCGCCCGCGAGGGCGCGGCGATGGGTTGCAAGGAAGCCCTGTTCACGCTCGGGGACCGCCCGGAGGACCGCTGGCCGGAGGCGCGGGAGTGGCTGGAGGCGGAGGGGTACGACGACACCCTCGCGTACGTACGTGCCATGGCGATCCGGGTCCTGGAGGAGACGGGCCTGCTGCCCCACCTCAACCCGGGCGTGATGACCTGGACCGACCTCCAGCGCCTCAAGCCGGTCGCCCCCTCCATGGGGATGATGCTGGAGACCACGGCGACCCGCCTGTGGTCCGAGCCGGGCGGCCCGCACCACGGTTCCCCGGACAAGGAACCGGCCGTACGGCTGCGCGTGCTGGAGGACGCGGGCCGCTCCAACGTCCCCTTCACGACCGGCATCCTGATCGGGATCGGCGAGTCGTACGAGGAGCGCGCCGACTCCCTCTTCGAGCTGCGCAAGACGGCCCGCGCCTACCACGGCATCCAGGAAGTCATCGTGCAGAACTTCCGCGCCAAGCCGGACACGGCGATGCGCGGGATGCCCGACGCGGAGCTGGAGGAGCTGGCCGCGGCCATCGCGGTAGCCCGGCACATCCTCGGCCCGTCCGCCCGCATCCAGGCCCCGCCGAACCTGGTGGACGCGGAGTACGCGCTGCTCATCGGCGCGGGCATCGACGACTGGGGCGGGGTCTCACCCCTCACGCCCGACCACGTGAACCCCGAGCGCCCCTGGCCCCACATCGACGAACTGGCGGATCGGACAGCCGAGTCGGGCTTCACGCTCCGCGAACGCCTCACCATCTACCCCGAGTTCATCCAGCGCGGGGAGCCCTGGCTCGACCCCCGCCTCCTCCCGCACGTCCGCGCCCTGGCCGACCCGGAGACGGGCCTCGCCCGCGAGGACGCGATCCCCGCCGGCCTGCCCTGGCAGGAACCGGACGAGGGCTTCACCTCCACCGGCCGCACCGACCTGCACGCCACCATCGACACCGAGGGCCGCACCGGCGACCGCCGCGACGACTTCGACGAGGTCTACGGGGACTGGGAGGCGCTCCGCGAGGCGGCGGCCCCCGGCATGGTCCCGTCCCGCATCGACGCCGACGTACGCCAGGCGCTGAGCCAGGCCGCCGACGACCCGACGAAGCTCACCGACGACCAGGCCCTCGCCCTCCTCCACGCGGACGGCCCGGCGCTGGACGAGCTGTGCCGGATCGCGGACGCGCTGCGCCGGGACGTGGTCGGCGAGGACGTCACGTACATCGTCACGCGGAACATCAACTTCACCAACGTCTGCTACACCGGCTGCCGCTTCTGCGCCTTCGCCCAGCGCCGTACGGACGCCGACGCGTACACGCTCTCGCTCGACCAGGTCGCGGACCGGGCTGCGCAGGCGTGGGACGTGGGCGCGGTCGAGGTCTGCATGCAGGGCGGCATCCACCCGGACCTGCCCGGGACGGCGTACTTCGACATCGCGCGAGCGGTGAAGGAGCGGACCCCCGGCATGCACGTGCACGCGTTCTCCCCCATGGAGGTCGTCAACGGGGCGACCCGCACCGGCCTGTCGATCCGCGACTGGCTGACGGCCGCCAAGGAGGCCGGGCTCGGCTCGATCCCCGGTACGGCGGCGGAGATCCTGGACGACGAGGTCCGCTGGGTCCTCACCAAGGGCAAACTGCCCACGGCCACCTGGCTGGAGGTCATCAGGACGGCTCACGAGGTGGGTCTGCGCTCGTCCTCGACGATGATGTACGGCCATGTCGACCAGCCCCGCCACTGGCTGGGCCACTTCCGTACGCTGTCCCGACTCCAGCAGGAGACAGGTGGGTTGACGGAGTTCGTCACCCTCCCCTTCATCCATACCAACGCCCCTGTCTACCTGGCGGGCATCGCCCGCCCCGGCCCGACCGACCGCGACAATCGCGCGGTCACCGCGATGGCCCGGCTCCTCCTCCACCCCCACATCACCAACATCCAGACGAGCTGGGTGAAGCTCGGCGCGGAGGGCGCGGCGGAAATGCTCCGCTCGGGTGCGAACGACCTGGGCGGCACGCTGATGGAGGAGACGATCTCCCGTATGGCCGGGTCGAGTTACGGCTCGTACCGCTCCATCGAGGACCTCACCGCCATCGCCGAACTGGCGGGCCGCCCGGCCCGCCCGCGCACGACCCTGTACGGGGAGGTCCCGGCGGAACGGGTGGCGGCGGCAGCGGCCTCGGACGGCCAGCTGCCGGAGCTGCTGCCGGTGGTGCCTGGTTGAGGACCCAGGGGCAGGGGGCATTCCCCTGCCCCTGACGTCCCGACTGCTATGGGTGGCAGTTCTCTGCCTTCATGGCAATCGGCAGTTGGGAGCGCAGGAACCTTTCGAGTAGGCGACGACGTTCTGCGGTGTCCTTGGGGTCCTCCACGCCGTCGATGGACAGTACGTACTGCATCTTCTCGCCCTTGTACGTGCACGCCTGCAGGGCCATCGCTCCGTGGTCTGCGATGGTGGCACCGCCGCCGATGTCGGCCGATGCCGGATTGCCCAGTCGCAGCATGACCGACTTCTTGACTTCCAAGGGTTTGACGAACGGCTCGACGACGTCACCTCGCAGGCCGACCTGTTCCTGTCCGTCGACCGCGAACTCGCAGCGGAACTGCTTTTCTTCCGAGAAGGTGCTATCGGAACGCAGGTCATCGCCCCTGGGCAGTAGCCGGCCGATCAGTTCGGGGTCGAACTTCGTGCCGCAGGCCTCCGAGACTTCGAAGGCCTCGGGCTCGCCGCAACCAGTGGCTCCGACGAACAGTGCCACGAGCAGCACAGCGCCGCCCACCGGCCGCAGGCCGTTTTCCCTCATCGACCTCATCGACCTCGTCACCCTCCGCCCGCCAACCCGCTGGCGCGGTTGTTCCCGTCGTACGCCGCACCGTTGATTTCGTCCGTGATGGTGTAGCGAGTGTTGGAGTGGCCGGGGTTCGCCTTGGCCCATTCGTCGGCGAGTGCCTGCAACTGCTGCTCCCTGCCCTTGAAGACATCCTTGTTGTCCTGCTCGTGAATGGTGTCGATCCTCTTCTGTTCCTGCGTCTGCCACTCGTACGCCGCCGCATCGATGCCCCGCTGGGTGATGTCGCCGACCCCTGGTACGAAGTTCGCGATGCTGCCGAACCCGTGGTAGATCCACTTCGCATCCCATGTGGGATCGTCCTTGTCGGTCACCAGGGCCTGGTAGCGGGCCTGTTCCAGGAAACCGATGGTGTTGCCCGCTCGGAGCAGGGTCTCCTTCGGGTCCTTGGGATCGTCCTCGTGGATGTCCCTGACGATCTCCCGGTTCAAGCCCTCGTTGAGCATGCCGTAGGCGTTCTGGTCGCGGGAGATCTGCTTGGAGACCTCCAGCAGCTGGTCCCGGTCCAGCAGCTTCGGGTCCTCGGGGTCGTCAGCCAGCGCACTGGCGGAGTGGTGAACAGTGTCGCCGTGGTTCGTCAGAACGATCGCCATGTCGTCCCGCAGCTCGGAGGGGAAGTCGTCACCCCGCTCCGCGAGGTACTTCAGGGAGCTGTCGAGCACCTGCCGGTGCTGTCCGGTGTGCTCGACCGGCCGGGCGGAGCGGCCGTCCGGGTCGACTCCGGTCGCCGCCGCGACGAGGGCGTCACCGGTCGCTTCGTAGATTGCCTTCGGGCCCTTGTAGTCGCTTGCCGACTCCCCATACCCCATGGAGTCCGGCACCACGTCGTTGAAGGGCTCGCGGTCCTTGAGGACGTACTGGGCGTTGTCCTCGGGGTCGGTCGAGCTGAAGAAGTCCGTAGCCGCGTCGGGGTTGTGGGCCAGCGCCTTCATGAACCCGGTCATCGGGTCCGTACCCGCGTCGTTGTTCTCCCCGTAGTGGAGCTGGTCGATCTTCGCGTACGACGGAAGCTTGTCCCAGGGCAGCACGTCCTCCCGGCGCTTGCCGCCGGGGCCCGGGTCCTTGACGTCCCCGGTGTTCTCCTTCTCGTACTTGACGAGCGCGTTGCCGTAGTCGTTGAGGAACTCGCCCTCGTACTTCCCGTGGCGCATGAGGTTGCTCATGGCCTGGAAGCCGTGGACGCGGGTCTGGCTTCCGCCCTGGCCGCTGCCGACGTTCTCTCCGCCGAGCGCGACCACCCGGTCCTTCCAGGACTCCATGCCCTCGCTGTTGGAGTGGGAGGCGGTGGCCAGCGTGGTGCCCAGCTGCTTCTCCAGCGTGCCGAGCAGCCGCATGCGCTCCTCGCGCGCGTCCTGCGTGCCCGTGCCGCCGCCGTCCCGGTTTTCCCAGCTGCCCAGGTCCACCGCTCCGGCGAAGAACTCCAGCGTCCTCTCCGGGCCGAGGCCGAGGGCCACGCGCTCGGCGAAGACGGGGTCGTTGGGGTGGGCTTTCATCAGGGCGTTGAAGCGGGCCAGCTGCTCGTTGGTGATCTGGCTGGGATCCTTCTTGCCCAGGGCGATGAGTTCGTCGGAGTCCTGGATGCTCTTCTGCGCCGAGTCGAAGCTGTTGAACCCGTTCGACTCGAACCCGTGCTTGTCCTTCGCGTGGAAACGCAGCGCCGTGGCGGCCGTGCTGTCGGTCTCGCCGGCCGCGGTCAGGATGGTGCTGATCTCCTTGGCCACCGCGTCGATCTCCGCCTGGGTCGGCGGTTCGATCTTCGCGCTACCGGCCGCCTGCGGTGAGGGGACGGCGCCGATGACCATGCCCTTGTCGTTCACATAGATGTTCTTCTTGGCCGCGCGGCCCACCGCGTCGGCCAAGTCGCTCTTGTGCTTCGTCAGCTTGCTGTGCGCGCCGCTCAGGATCGTGTGCACGCTCCGAGCGACGGTGACGACGTCATCGAACTCCCGCGCCGTGACCGTGACGAAGTCCTTGGTCACGGTCGCGTTCTGCCCCTTCCAGTCGGCCGCCTTGGCCTTGCTGCCCAGGTCCGCCGCGCTGACCTCGCCATTGCCGCCGTCGGCGACCTTGACCAGCTTGTCGACCATCGCCTGCCAGTCCGCGACCGCCGCCTGGAGCTTTCCCAGCCGCAGGTCGTTGAGCTCTTGGAAGGTGACCATGATGTGTGCCCCCGTTGCCCGACGTGCCGATTACTTGTAGTAGTCGTTGATGCGCGACACGGACAGCTCGTCCCCGCCGATCGTGTGCAGGTCCGTCGCGATCTTGACCGCGTCCTTCGCGTGCTCGGCGCGGGTGTAGTCGAGATGGTTGGAGATGTGCGCGCACGCCTCCTTGAGCGTTCCCGCCTTCGTGTTCCAGGCGTCATGGAGTTCGGTGAGGGCGGAACCCATGTCGAACCCGTCGTTGAACAGCTGGACGGACGCGTCGAAGGTGTTCTGCCGCGCGTGGTCGGATGCGGAGGAGAAGTGCTGCCGCAGGTCGTAGGCCGCGTTCCCCAGCGCGCCGAGGACGTTGTCGTGGACAACCAGGTCTCCGTCGCCACCACCGCGTGCGGGGGCGACCTCGTTCAACCGCATGGCCGCGTCCTGCTGCGCCCTCGCCTTCGCCTGCTCCCACTCGTCCCAAGCCATAGGTCCTCCGTGACGCCGTACGTCGATCTCTTCTTCCGCGATGGGGCCGCCTGTTCCCTCACGTTATCTTCGCTTCTTGATCGTTTGCCGGGAGGGCGGCGGCCAGGCGCCGACGGGCAGGTAGGAGGCGGTTTTCTGTTTCTCTCTGTCATGACCCGGGCAACTCTTGCGGGGGTCGCCCCCGTCGCCACGCGCTGAGTGGGCCGGATGAGTCAGGAGACAGAAGACATGCGAACTCCACCGATACCGCCGAAGCCACCCAGGAACCGCAGTGCCGCACCCGCCGGTGCGAGCGTTCCACTTCCCAGCCGCAACGGGTTCGCCGCCCGCATCGGCACGGCTCTTGCCGGCACTGCCCGCACCGCCGCCGTCCTCGCCGCCGCGGGCCTCCTCGTGCTGGGCACCGCCTCCGCCGCCCACGCCGGCCCGCCGCAGAACCTCCCCCAGAACGCCGGGGGTTACGAGCAGTCCTTCTCGCCCGCCTTCGACTACGACGGGGACGGCTGCTACGCCACGCCCGCCATCGGTCCCGACGGGACCCTCGCGACGGGGCTGAAGACGACCGGCGCGGTCAACGGCAGCTGCCGGGACCAGTGGGACCTGGACAACTCTCAGACGTACGCCCGCTCGAAGTGCAACAACGGCTGGTGCGCCATCGTCTACGCGAGCTACTTCGAGAAGGACCAGGCCGTCCACGGCAGCGGGCTCGGCGGGCACCGGCACGACTTCGAGCATGTGATCTCCTGGGTCAACCAGGGCTCCAACCAAGTGGACTACGTCTCGACGACGCAGC
Organism: Streptomyces durocortorensis; assembly: GCF_031760065.1. Taxonomy (NCBI): domain Bacteria; kingdom Bacillati; phylum Actinomycetota; class Actinomycetes; order Kitasatosporales; family Streptomycetaceae; genus Streptomyces; species Streptomyces sp. C11-1. Next base: position 2,885,614 of record NZ_CP134500.1, on the reverse strand, counting down.
ACAGCACCGTCAAGACCTACCCGCGCTCGCAGGTGCGTTTCGACGGCTCGCACCCCAAGGTCGTCTACCACAAGGACGGTTGGAGCACGCACTTCTTCCGCCTCGCCAACGGCAACGACGAGCCGCCGGAGAACCACTACGGCAACTGGCGCTATCCCCCGGTCGTCGACTGGAACGGCTTCCCCAGCACGGAGTTGCGCGAAAGGCTCATGAACGCCGACTTCGGTGCCGCGACCATCAAGGTCACCGACAAGGACGACCGCTTCCGCAACCTGCTCAACAACTCCCGGCCCGCCGGAATCCCCTTCGACCCCTGGGCCTGACAGGTGGTGGCGCCGACGGCGACGTGCGCGGCCGCCCTCGGCGAGTGGTGACGCGGGGGCCCGCGCCCCCGCCCGGTGAGGACGGGCGCGCGGGCCCTGCGGCGTACGGGGGTGGGGGCAGGCGACGGGGCTCCCGCAGCAGGGGAGGGCGACTGCCGGAGGGTGAGGGGCGCTGACAGACTGGGGGCATGCCCGCGACCACGCCCCGTCGTCCGTCCCTCCAGCAGATCATCGAGGAACAGCGCCGTGCCGCGTTCGTCGGCCGGGAGGCCGAACTCAACCTGTATCGGTGGAACTTCGCGATACCGCCGGAGGACCCCCGGCACCGGTTCGTCTTTCATGTGCGGGGCAATGCGGGGGTCGGCAAGACCTCGCTGGTGCGGGAATGGCGGCGGGTGGCGGGGGAGTTCGGGGCGTTGGTCGCGTCCGTGGACGAGGGGGCCGACTCCGTGCCGGAGGTACTGGCCGCCGTCGCCGCGCAGTTCGCCGAGCAGGGGCACCCGCTCAAGGCGCTCGACCGGCTGCTCGCCAGATACCGGCGCACGCTCCACGACGCGGCGAGCCGACTGGCCGGGGACGGGGGCGACCCCTCGCCCGGGGCGCTGGCCGCCGCGCAGGCGGGGCTGATCGCGGCCGGGGCGATCCCCGTGGTGGGCGCGCTCGCCGGGGGCATCGATCCGGCGGTCGTGGCCCGGGGCGCGGGCGGGCTGCGGGCGGTTTTCGGGGGGCGGGCCCGGCAGCAGGAGGAGGCGCGGCTGCTGGCGGAACCGGTACGGGTCCTCACCCCGGTGTTCGTCGCCGAGCTGGACCGGGTCGCGGACACCGTGCCGTGGATCGCCCTGTTCCTGGACACCTACGAGCGCACCGCGCCCCTGCTGGACCGGTGGCTGGCGGACCTGCTGACGGCGGGGCGGTACGGGGAGCTGCCCGCGAACCTCGTGCTGACCCTGGCCGGACAGCGCCGCCTGGACCCCGTGCGCTGGGGCGACCGGGCCCGCCTGGTCGCCGACGTGCCGCTCGGGCCCTTCACGGAGGCGGAGTCACGCCGACTCCTCACCGGACGCGGGGTGGTGGAGGAGCCCGTCGTACGGGAGGTGCTGCGGCTCTCCGGCGGGCTGCCGGTCCTGGTGTCGACGCTCGCCGCGAACCCCGGCGCGGCGGGTGAGGCGAACGCCACTGCCGTCGAACGCTTCCTGGCGGGCGAGAGCGACCCGGTCCGCCGGGCGGCCGCTCTCGCGTGCGCCCTGCCCCGGCGGTTCGACGAGGACCTGGTGGCCGTCGCCGCCCCGGACTCCCCGCCCGGGCTCTACGACTGGCTGCACGAGCTGCCGTTCGTCGTCGCCCCGCACTCGGGCCGCTCCCGCTACCACGGGGTCGTACGGGCCCCGATGCTGCGGCTCCGGCGTACCGGCTCCCCGCGGCGGTGGAAGGAGACGCACGACCGGCTGGCCGACGCCTTCGCCGCCCGCCGGGACGCCGCCGCCGAGGGGGTCGACCCGGAACGGCTCTGGGCCGAGGAGCCGTGGCGCCGGGCAGCCCTGGAGGCGCTGTACCACCGGCTGTGCGCCCGTCCACGCACCGCCCTGCCCGACGCCTGGCGCGCCGGGATCGCGGTCTGTGCCCAGCAGCCTTCGGCCGCCCGCCACTGGGCCCGGACCCTCGTGGACGCGGGCGAGGACGCCGACAGCGCCCTCCTGCGCGACTGGGGGCGTGACCTGCTCGCCGCCGTCACCGACCACGGGCCCCGCCCCACCGCCGCCCTCGGCCTCCTCCTCACCCGCGCCGAGCTGACCGACAAGGACCGGGCCGCCGCCCTCGTGGCGCGGGCCTGGGACCGCCTCCGGGCCGGGGAGCCCGCCGCCGCCCTGTCCGACCACGGGCGGGCCGTCGCGGTGGACCCGCGTTGCGAACGGGCCTACCAGGGGCGGGCGGTGGTGCTGCGGGCGCTCGGCCGGTACGAGGACGCGCTCGCCGACCTGGACCGGGCCGAGGAGATCGCGCCCGCCTGGGCCTGGGCGGTGCGCGAGCGGGGTGAGACGTACCGGAGGATGGGGCGCCTGGAGGAGGCCCTGACCGTCCTGGACCGGGCTCATGCCCTGGACCCGTCGGACGCCGTGCCGCTCGGGAGCCGGGGCCTGGTCCGCCACCGCCTCGGCCGCCACGAGGAGGCGCTGGGCGACTTCGACCGGGCGATCGCCCTGTGGCCGGAGTACGCGTGGGCGCTGGCGCGGCGGGCCCGGGTCCGTGCCGCGCTGGGCGACCCGGTGGGCGCCCTCGCCGACCTGGACCGGACCGAGGAGCTGACCCCCGGCCTCGCCGGGACCGAGGGGGAGCGGGGCGAGGTGTACCGGGTGACGGGACGGTACGAGGAGGCCGTCGGCTGCTACGGGCGGGCGCTGGCCCTGGACCCGGAGTACGCCTGGGCGCACGGCAGCAGGGCCCTGGCGCTGGAGGCCCTGGGGCGGGTCTCGGAGGCGCTGGCGGACCTGGACCGGGCGCTGGAGCTGGACCCGGACTACGCGTGGGCGCGGGCGCAGCGGGAACGGCTGGGTCGCGAGCCCTCTGGCGCTCACCGAGATCCATCACGTCGCGACGGTCCGGGCAGGCGGCCGGGCGGCTGATCACGTTCTTCGCTCGATCACGGAGCGGGCCAGGGAGACGCGGCTCGTCCTCGCGCCTCCGACCGCGGAACTCCTGGACGCCGTACTCGCCGTGCGGGCCCGGTACGCGACGGCGAACCTCGATCTGGTGGACGCGGTCGATGTCGCGCTGGCGGCCGAGTACGCCACGGACGCCGTGCTGACCCGGGACATCCGGGACTTCCGGGCCATGCGGCCGCTCGCGGGCCGGTACACGCACTTCCGGATCGTGCCCGACGATCTCCTGATCGGCCGCCGTCCCCACGGGCAGAAGACGACCTGCGGGACACCGGCCAAAAGCGACCTGCGGGACGTGCGTCGACATACCCGTACGTACCCCGGCCGCCCCCTCTGCCGCCCGTTCCCGTTCGATTACAGTGCTTGCGCGGTCGCCCGCAGGGGCCCGCGCAGGCTTGTACGCGGTGTCCGGGGATACGCGGCGTCGGGAGGGGGCGGGGTGAGCACAGGGACCACGGCTGTCTGGGGCCGGGCCGAGCAGCAGGACTTCCGCAGCCGGGTCCGCGGGGCCCTGCTCGGCGGGGCCGTCGGGGACGCGCTCGGGGCCGGGGTCAGCGGGCTCGGGCTGGAGGAGATCCGGGCGGCCCACGGGGTCGAGGGGGTCACCGACTACGTCGTCGCGCACGGCAGACGCGGGGCCGTCACCGCGCTCACCCAGCTCACCCTGTTCACCGTCGACGGGCTGATCCGCGCCCAGGTCCGCCGCGACACCGGTGCCTGGCACCCGCCCACCGATGTGCACCGGGCCCACCTGCGCTGGGCCGCCACCCAGCACGACTGGGGGCCTGACGAGCGCCGCGAGGACAACGGCTGGCTGGCCGCCGAGGAGTGGCTCTACGCCCGCCGCGGCCCCGCCCGGGAAGCCCTGACCGGCTTCGGCGACACCGTCATGGGGACCCTCGACCAGCCCAAGAACCCCACCGCCCGGGACGCGGGCGCGCTCACCCGGTCCGCGCCTTTCGGGCTGCTCGTGGGCTGGGAGCCGGGCCTCGTGCTCCAGCTGGCCGTCGAGTGCGCCGCCCAGTCCCACGGCCACCCCGCGGCCCAACTGGCCGCCGGAGCCTTCGCCGTACTCGTGCACGGGCTGGCCCGCGGGGAGACCCTGGACGGTTCCGTGCAGAACGCCCTGGCCCTGCTCGTCGAACGCCCCGGACACGAACCGGTCGCCGAGGCGTTGCAGAAGGCCCTCGGCTCGGTGCGGCAGGGCATCCCGGGCCCGGCCCTGATCGAGGCGCTGGGCGCGAGCGACGCCGCCGAGGAGGTCCTCGCCGTCGCCGTGTACTGCGCGCTGGTCAGCGAGGACATCCGGCACGGGCTGCGGCTCGCCGTGAACCACAGCGGCCCCTCCCGCGCCACCGCCTCCGCCTGCGGGGCGCTGCTCGGCACGCTGCACGGGGAGACCGCACTGCCGCCGGCCTGGCTCGTGGAGCTGGAGGGGCGCTCCACCGTCCTCGAACTGGCCGACGACTTCGCGATGGAGATGACCCAGGGGCCGGCCCTGCACAGCCCGTCCGCCGCCGCCCCGGGCTGGCTGGCCCGCTACCCGCGCGGGTAGCGGTGCCTCGACGGTTTGATCCGAGGCATCCAGCCCAGGAGCCCGCGGTCCGCGCGGGCAGCGGTGCCCAGGAACCGGACGCAGAACGTCATCGCATCAGTTCGCCCGCATTGACCAGCAGCGACTGGCCCGTGATCGCCCGTGCCCGGTCGGAGGCCAGGAAGGCGACGGCCTCCGCCACATCCCCGTCCGTGGCCAGCTCCGGCAGCGCCATCCGCTCGGTGAGCCGGGCCCGCACCTCTGCCTCCGGTACGCCCTCGGTGTGCGCGGTGAACCGGACGTACGCCTGCACCGGCGGCCCCCACATCCAGCCCGGCAGCACCGTGTTGACCCGGATGCGGTCCGGGCCCAGCTCCCGTGCCAGGGAGTACATCGCCGAGGTGAGCGCCCCCTTGGACGCGGCGTACGCCGCCTGCCGCACCTGGGAGGGGGCGGCCACCGCGGACTGCGTACCGATCACCACCACCGAGCCGCCCCGCTCCTTGAGGGCGGGCAGACAGGCCCGGGTCATCCGCAGCGTACCGAGCAGGTTCACGTCGATGACCGACTGCCAGGTGGCGAAGTCCGCGTCCTGGAGTCCCCCGAAGCAGCTGTCCCAGGCGGCGACATGCACCACCGCGTCGATCCCGCCGAACCGCTCGACCGCCAGCGCCGCCAGCGCCTCGCACTGAGCCTCGTCCGTGATGTCGGTGGGGAGGTGGGCGGTGTGCAGGCCCCCGGGGTCGATCTCCGCCGCGCTCTTCGCCAGGTTCGCCGCCGTGCGCGCCCCGAGCACCGCGCGGCCTCCGTCCCGTACGACGGTCTCCGCGACCCGGTGCCCGAGCCCCGGCCCGACACCCGAGACGATGACCGTCTTCCCCGTGAGCAACATCGGCGCCTCCCGGCCCTGGCAGTCCATCTGACGAACCGTCAGAGTAGGGGGACGCTGGATCTGGCGGAAGGGGAAGGGAGACATGGTGGGCGACGACGCGACACGCAGCGAGAGGTATGCCGAGCTGGCCGGGGTGGGGCCGTACGGGGTGCGCCCAGGGCACGCCCTGATCACCATGGTCGAACCGCACCCGGGCCATGAGTACGCCTACAACCGCTGGTACGAGGACGACCACTACTACGCGGGCGCGACGGCGATGCCGTGGATGTTCGCCGGGCGCCGCTGGGTGGCCACCAAGGACCTCCAGGACCTGCGCTATCCGGAGAAGTCGGCCGTCGCCCAGCCCGTCGGTACGGGGTGCTATCTGTCGACGTACTGGGTGACCGAGGGGCGCTACGGCGACCACATGAAGTGGACCGTCGCCATCAACAAGCGGCTCAACCGGGACGGCCGGGTCTACCAGGACCGGACCCATGTCTTCACGGCCTTCCAGGACCACGAGGCCACCGTCTACCGCGACGGTGCCGCTGGGCCCCGGGACTTCCACGCGCTGGATCACCCGTACGCGGGGCTCGTGCTCCAGGTCGTCGACGCCGAAGGGCCGGAGCAACGGGCGGAGTTGCTGGAGTGGCTGCGTTCGCGCCATCTTCCGAAGCGGCTGAAGGGCTCACCCGCGGCCATGGTCACGGTCTTCCGGCCGACCCCGCTGCCCGGCGACCGGATGACGTACGTGAAGCAGGTCGAGGGGGTCGAGACCCGGCTGACGCTGCTGTGGTTCCTCCAGGAGGATCCGCGAAGCTGCTGGGAGGAGCACTTCACCGGTCTGGACGCGGCGGTCGCGGAGACGGGGCTGGGGCGGGTGGAGCTGGTCGCGCCGTTCGTTCCCACCGTGCCGGGGACCGACCGGTACGTCGACCGGCTGAGGTGAGGGGTGGGGGGGGGGTGGGGTGAGGGGTGAGAGGTGGGGGTGAGGCGGGAGGTCCCTCGTCCGAGCCGGCTCCGAACCGGCTCGGATCTCGCTCCGCGGCGAGCCCCTCGGCTCGTGCCGAGCCCCCTCGGCCAGGACGGCGACCGGTCGAGAGGGCCCTGTCAGATGGTGCGTGGTGACCGGCCAACCGCCGGTCGTGCCTGGCCGGTCGGGGTCAGACGTCGGCCCGGTACGCCGCGACGTCACGCACGAACGCGTTCCACGCACCGGGGACGAAGGTGAGCGAGGGCCCCTCGGGAGCCTTCGAGTCGCGGACGGCGATGGACAGAGCGACGGGGGACTTGACCTCGACGCACGCGCCGTTGCCCCCGGAGTACGACGACTTCGTCCACGCGTCCGTAGCACCCTGAAGAATTGCCATGTTCACTCCGGTTCAGAGAGTTGGGTGAGTCGCACCAACCTGATTCCGATTGGCGTGATTGACGCTACTCGCCAAGCCTGTTCCATGAGATGGCCGTTCACTCGACCGGGTGATCTTCTTCAGTGAAATCTTCCGTGGTGAGCTGGCGGCGGTGTACCGTGCCGCCGCCACTCACTCGATGGGCCGACGGCAGGTGCCGAGCCCTGAAAACGGTCAGCTGGTGATCGGTCAGCTCGTGTACGACTTGGCGATCTTGCTGATGAACTCCCGCGTCTGTTCCACGTTCAGAGCCTGGGCCCGCAGGTGTTCGTACATCACGCTGTAGCGCTGCACGTCGTGCGCCTTCTCCAGGTAGAGATCGCTCGTGACGCCCTCGATGTACACCACGCTGGAGTCAGCCGCGTCCGGGAACTCCAGGATCGCGTACTGCCCGTTGATCCCCGGGTGAGCTCCCATGTCGAACGGCAGCACCTGCACGGTCACATGCGGCAGATGCGACTGCTCGACGAGGTGCTCCAGCTGGTCGATCATCACCTGGTTGTCACCGACCCGACGGCGCAGGGCCGACTCGTCGATCACCGCCCACAGCCGCAGCGGATTCTCCGGCGCGTTCACCCGGTCCTGGCGCCGGGAGCGTACGTTGACCCGCTTCTCGATGTCCGTCGGCGGGGCCTCGGGGAGCGCGCCGCTGATCAGCGCCTCGGCGTACGCCCGGGTCTGGAGCAGGCCCGGCACCATCTGGGGCTCGTACACCCGCAGCGACTCCGCGTCCGTCTCCAGGCCGATGTAGACGCTGTACGGGATGTCGCCGAAGGCGTGCCACCAGCCCTGCTGGCGCGAGTCCTTGGCCATCTGCATGAGCGAGTCGACGATGCGGTGGTCCTCGACCTCGTACACCCCGCAGAGGTCGCGCACATCGCGCTGGCTGATCGAGCGGCGGCCGTTCTCCAGGCGGCTGATCTTCGACTGCGAGACCAGCAGTCGTTCCGCCACTTCCTCGGCCGTCATGCCTTTGAGTTCGCGCAGGCGGCGCAGTTCCTGGCCCAGCCTGCGTCGCCTGACTGTGGGATTGACGTTGGACGGCACGGAAAGTGCACCTCCGGCTATGTAGCTGTGCGTATCTACTGCTCAGCAGATTGCCACCCCTTGCCCCGGCCGCGCTGGGAAACGGCCACACGCGGACTGCGGGGGGCGTACGCACCGGTGCGCGGGAGGGCGCGCAAGCGCACGGGGCAGCCGGTGATGGTGAATACCGGCTGCCCCGTGCGTGGTGCGGCTCCCGGACCGGGTCCTGTGACGACGGTACGGCGGTGTGCTGTTGTCGCGTACTGCTGTTCTGTGCTCGGGTCCGGACGGTCAGCTTGCGGCGGTGTGCGCCATGCTGCCGCGACGGGCCTGTGCTTGCGGCTGCAACGGGAGACCCGCTGACTGCTGCGTACGGCGTGGCTGGACGGCCACCCCGTTCTGGACGTCCATCACGGCGTGCGCCACGAGTCCGCCCATCGGGTCGTGCCTGATCAGGTCCCGGAGCCGGGAGCGCGATGAACGCCCCTCGTTCCCGGGGTACAGGTGCTTGCCGAGTCCGACCGCGTGGGCCAGTGCGGCGAGCGCGGCGGTCCGCGGGTCCGGCGGTACGCCGGTGCGGATCGCGCTGTCCAGCCGGGCCCTGATGTCCCGGCTGATTGCCGTGTCCGTCGCCTGGTAGCGAGTCGTCGGCAGTACGCCGCACATCTGGCCCGCCACGGCATGGACCATGCCGCACCGCTCCAGATGCGCGAGATAGATCTGGCGCAGCCCCAGCCGGGGTCCGCCGATCCAGTGGACGGCCCGAACCGGGCTGCCGCGACGGCGCAGCAGTTCCAGTGCGGAGTCCAGAGTCGGATCTCCTGTCGGCCGTGGCATCACCACGGCGATACGATCCCCGTCAGGGGCTATCCGTCCTGCCAGAGCCAGCTCCACTAGCTGTGCCCCGGCCAGGCCGAGGTCGAGCGACTGCGGCTGCGCTGTGGTACCCGTGGTCGGGTCCAGAGCGAGCAGCAGAAGCTCCTCCGGAATTGTTCTGCGGCTCCTGCCCATCCATGCCTCCCCGCGTGGATGTCTGACAGGGTGACCCCTCTCACATTCATCTGTCGAGAGCGCCTGACTGCTTTGTACGGGAACCAGTAGCTATGTCGTTCCCGTCTAGCAGCTCGGCCAGGGGTTCACACAGGACACTGGTAGATGGTTCGGACTGCGCGGGGTGGCCCCGCAGGGTATGAGGAGGCATCGGTGGCGGGCGAGTCCCCCGACAAAACGGAGCAGCAGAAGTCGTCGGGGACGGCTGCGGAGGAACCCGACCCGCGCTTCGCCGTGTTCCGTGACCCCGGAGCGGACGGGGGCGCGGAAGCGGATGCAGGCGTGGGTGGGGCTTCCGGTGTGACGTCCGATACGGCGACCGCGGTCTTCCGCCCCCGGCTTCCTGAGGGCGCCGCCGTGAGCGAGCCCGCGGCGAAGCCCGAGCCGCAGGCGGCCGTCACGGCCTCTGGGGAGGCTGCCGAGCCTCCGGAGGGCCCGGAAGTCCCGAAGGGCCGGGAGGCCGCCGGGAGTGAGCCTGAGAGCGGTTCCAAGGGCGGTTCCAAGGGCGGTTCCGAGGCGGAGGCCGAGCCCGGGGATGTGCGGCTGCGCGCCGCAGTGGCCGCGTGGGTCGATGCCGCTGCGGAGGACGAGCCTGCGGAGGACGCGGATGCGGATGCGGGTACGGGTACGGGTGCTGAGGGGGGTAAGAAGCCCGAGGCCAAGCCCGCCGCCGAGGCGGAGCCCAAGGACGCGCCGAAGCGGAAGGCTGAGGACGAATCCACGGGTGACGCAGCCCCCGGCACCGGCTCCGACCTGCGAGGAATCGATCAGCCCACTGCCGTCTTCAAGGCGGTCAAGGCGGCCAAGGCGCCTGATCGGGTCGACCAGGCGACGACCGCGCTGAAGCTCCCGCCGAGCGAAAGCAAGGCCGGTGACAAGCCCGCAGACAGCAAGCCCGCGGACGGCAAGCCCGCAGACGACGAGCCTGCCGGTGACAAGCCCGCGGACGGCAAGCCCGAGAGCGCCGCCGAGCGCACGAGCACCTTCGTGCCGCTGCGCTCCGACGACGTACGTTCCGCTCCCGCGCCCCGCAAGCCGGAGCCCGAGCCATCCGGGACGTCCGAGGCGACCGGGACGTCCGAGGCGTCCACCATGTCCGGGGCGTCAGGTACGTCCGGGGCATCCGTGACCTCCGGCGCGTCCGCCAGTGCCCCCGGGGCGGGCCCGTCGACCTCCGGCGCGTCCGCCGCGCCGTCCTGGGTCACGGCCGAGCGGACCCGGCAGCAGCCGTTGCCGCCGAAGCCGCCGCTCGACCTGCTCGCCGAGCTGACGAACACCCCGCCGCCCCCGGAGACCTCGGTCCGCAATGCGGTCCGCCGGGTCAAGATCTGGACCCCGTTGGTCCTCCTCCTGCTGATCGTCTTTGCGATCGTGCAGGTGATGCGCCCGATGCCGGAGCCCGAGCTGAAGCTGACGGCGAAGCCGACGTACACCTTCGAGGGCGGCGCGACGGAGCTGTCCTGGCCGGGCCAGGGGCAGTCGGCCGTGATGGTGGACGGCGTGGGATCGCTCGGTTCCGAGGGGGCGCAGAAGTCGGCCCCGATCGCCAGCGTCGCGAAGGTCATGACCGCCTATGTGATCCTCAAGGAGCACCCGCTCAAGGGCGACGAGGAGGGCGAGACGATCACCGTCGACCAGCAGGCGGAGGACGAGTCCAAGCGCCCCGACGAGTCGACGGCCCCACTGACCAAGGGACAGCAACTCACCCAGCGGCAGCTGCTCCAGCTGCTGATGATCCCCTCGGGGAACAACGCGGCACGGTTGCTCGCCCGTTGGGACGCCGGCTCCGAGGACGCGTTCATCGACAAGATGAACGACGCGGCCAAGGAGCTCGGGATGACCGGGTCGACGTACACCGACCCGAGCGGACTGGAGAAGACCACCGTTTCCACCGCCGGCGACCAGCTGAAACTGGCGCAGGCGGTCATGCGCAACGACGTCTTCCGTGAGGTCGTGGACATGCCGCAGGTCGAGATCGAGGGCATAGACGGCAAGATCTACAACAACAACACGCTCCTGCTGGAGCCGGGCGTGAGCGGCATCAAGACCGGGTCCTCCACCCCGGCGGGCGGCAACCTGCTCTGGTCGGCGAACACCGTGGTCGACGGCAAGACGCTGTGGATCTACGGAGCGGTCATGGGCCAGCAGGCCGGTACCGGACGGCTCTACGACAGCCTGACGCTGTCCCTGACCAACAGCCTGAAGCTGATCAAGAGCGCGCAGGAGGCCCCCACCTCCGCCACGGTGGTGAAGAAGGGTGACGTCGTCGGGTATGTGGACAACGGCTACGGCGGACAGGCCCCGGTGGTCGCCACCAAGAACCTGAAGGCGGTCGGCTGGTCCGGGCTGAAGGTCGAGCTGAAGGTCACCGGCAACGGCAAGGGCATCGACCACGGTGCGAAGGCCGGGAGCGAGGTCGGCATGGTGACCGTCGGTACGGGCACCGGAAAGGTCACGGCGCCGGTGGCGCTCCGCAGCGACCTGCCCGAGCCGGCCTTCGGCGACAAGCTGACCAGGATCGGCTGAAACCCCTGGGTGGGAAACCCCGGGTGGGGAGGGGTGAGCGGCGCCCGGTCGGCGGCGTCCGCCCCTCCGCTCCTATGACAGGGATACGTGTCGGAGGTACGTGTTAGCGTCCCCGGACAACTCAAGGACGCCGGGACGCGTCTTTGGTGAGGTACGGGGCCGGCGGAGACGGGGAGAGCCGTAGTGACCACCGCGGAGCCGAGACCCGGCCGTGAGGCGGGCGACACCACTGGGTACGGCACCACCGGTGCCGGGGTCGGTGACAGTGCCGGGTCCGGTACCAGTGCCGGGGACGAGGCTGCCCTGCACGTCCGCGTGCCGTCCCCCCGTGCCCCGGAGCCCCCGGGGCCCCGGGAATCCTCACCCGGCGGGCATGCCGGGCCTGCCGAATCCCCGGCGGAACCCGACGCCCCCGCCGTACCCGTAACCCCCGGTCGGTTGCCGTCCGGCCGGGTGCGGCGGCTGCTGCGGCACCCTGTCACCGTCGCGACGGCGTTGGCCGCCGTCGCGCACCTCCTCTGGTTCTTCTTCTTCGCCAACACCGGCGGCGACATCGCGGCGCAGGACGCCTGGGCCGAGTTCGTCGGACGGCACCCCGGAACCGCGTACAACCTCGCCTGGTACGGGGGCATGCACCCCGTCTCGTACAGCGTGGTCTCGCCCTACGTGATGTCCCTGCTCGGCGTCCGTACGACGATGATGATCGTCGGTACGGTCTCCTCCGCGCTGACCGCGCTGATCCTGGTCCGGGTCCCGGCGGTCCGCAATCCGCTGGTCTGCTCGCTCGCCGGGGTCTTCGCCTTCCTGTGCAACGCGCTGTCGGGCCGGGTGACGTTCGGGCTCGGCATGATGTTCGCGGTCGGTGCGGTGGCGGCGGTGTTCTGCTGGCCGTACCGGTGGCGCTACAAGCGGTGGGCCAAGGCCGCCGTCGCCGCCCCGCTCGCCGGACTCGCGACGGCGTCCAGCCCTGTCGCCGGGCTGTTCCTCGGGGTCGTGGCGGCGGCGCTGTTCCTGCACAAACGGCGCCCGGGGGCGTACGCGATCGGGCTCGCCCCGGTCGCCGTGGTCGGGCTGTCCGCCTGGCTGTTCCCGTTCTCCGGTACGCAGCCGATGTCGCTCGGGACGGTTTCGCTGCCGTTGCTCTTCGCGGTCCTCGTCTTCGTCCTCGTACCGCGCGACTGGAGCACGGTCCGCACCGCCGCCGCCGTCTACGGGCTCGGCACGGTGCTCACGTACTTCATCGACTCGCAGATCGGGTCGAACATCACCCGCATGGCGATGCTGTTCGCCGGGGTGGCGCTGCTCGCCGCCCTGCCGTACGCGGTGCCGCGCAGCCGCCGCTGGTACGCCCTGGTCCTGGCGTTCGCCGGGCTCAACTTCTGGATCGGTTTCAAGAGCGTCGACGACATCGTCCGTACCGCCCCCGCCGCGTCCTGGAACCGCGAACTGGCCCCGCTGGTCAACCAGCTCCAGCAGGTGAAGGCCGAGCGCGGCCGGGTCGAGGTCGTGCCCGCGAGCAGCCACCGCGAGGCCTCGGCGCTCGCCCCGTACGTCAACCTGGCGCGCGGCTGGAACCGCCAGGCGGACATGAAGCGCAACCCGCTCTTCTACGACGACACCCTGGACCCGGTGAACTACCGGGAGTGGCTGGACCGGTGGGCCGTGCACTACGTGGTGCTGCCCAAGGACCGGCCGGACGGCACGGGGGCCGTTCAGGAAGCGGAGCTGATCGAGCGGGGGCAGCCCTACCTGCGCCAGATCTGGGGCGACGCGAACTGGAAGCTCTTCCGGGTCCTGGACCCGGTGCCGCTCGCAGACCCGCCCGCGACGGTGGAGCGGGCGGGCGCGGGCGAGCTGACGATCACCGTGAAGTCGGCGGGCCGGGTGCTGATCCGTATCCCGTACACGCGCTGGCTCGCCCTCGTCGACGAGGACGGCAAGAGTGTGGAGCGCCCGCAGGAGACCGAGGAGTCGAAGGAACGGTCGCAGGCGGACGAGACCGCGCCGAAGACGTATCTCAACACCCACGGCTGCCTGAACAAGGTCGAGGAAGGCCCCTACGGCGACGAGTGGACGGAGCTGCTCGCGCCGCGGCCGGGCGTGTACCGGCTGGCGGCCCCGTACCAGCTCCAGCCGGGCACACCCTGCCCGGAAGAGCTGAGCTGACTGAACGTCAGCCTGCGCGTGTAGGGGGCATCGTGCGCGAGCCCTCCCTCTGCGGGCGGCAGCCTGGCAAGGTGTCCTGCCATGAAGGCGACAAGGTGCCCGTACTGCGGCGGTGGACAACGGGGCGCGTTGCCCGGAATGGTCTGTCCCGACTGCGGAGTGGGAGCGCCCCGGTCGGCGGCCGCGGAGGGCTCCTGGATCGCCACGGAGACCCTGGCCGGCCGCATCTCCACCCTGCCCCGGCGGCGCAAGGCCCTGCTGGCGGCGGGGATCGTGGTGGCCGCCGGGGGGCTGGTCGCCGGCGCTACCCTTCTGACGCCCTGGGCCGCGCGGGGCGGTGGCGGCGACAGCGACAGCCGTACGGACGCGGCGGGCCGGGCGGGCGCGCTGCCCGACCGGGTCGGCGGCGCGGCCCCGACCCGGATCGGCGCGGGAGCGGATGATGCGGGAGCGGTTCCCGCACCCGACCCGGCGGACGGCCACCGCTTCTCGCAGTGGGCGGGGCCCGGCTGTACGACCGGTACGTACCGGGAGCACGGCCGCTTCGAGAAGGGCGACGCGGGCTGGTACACGGTCGAGGCGGGCGGTTTCACCGGTGACGGGTGCGACGGCCGGTTCAGCGCCGTCCCCATGTCGGGCACCCCGACCGAGGACGCGGGCTCCACGGCGACCTGGTCCTGGCGGCCGGGCGAGGGTTTCCGGACCTGCGCGCTGACCGTCTTCGTCCCCGACAGCGGCCGCGCCCGGGACGCCGCCGGGGCCCCGACCGTCTACCGCGTGCTCTCCGACCCGGACGACCCGGACTCCGCGTACACCGGTTTCACGGTGCTCCAGACCGAGCACCGGGGAATCGCGGTCCCGGTGGGCGACTACCCGGTCAAGGGGGACGTCTTCGCCGTACAGCTCATCGACCGGGGCCGGGACTGGGGCGACGCGGACCGGGTCGGGGCGCACCACGGGTCGGGGCAGATGAGGGCGGCCTGCCGCTGAGCCGGGCTGAGCTGTGCTGGGACGGGCTCGGCTGTGCTGAGCTGTGCCGCTGAGCGTGCCCTATCGCGTTTCGGCCCGTACAAAGGCGCGGTCGTGCGGCGAGAGGGCTGCGGCGGGTCCGGCCGCCCGCAGTACGGTGTCCAGGGCCCGGTCCCGGTCGGCGTCGTAACATCCGCTCGCCCAGGCCGCGTTGGCCTCGACCACGGCCCACCGGCCCTCGTCGTCCCGGCCGACGTCGACGACGACGGCGGAGGGCAGGGAACCCCCGGCGGCCGCGAGGACGTCCCGCCCGAAGGCGAGCGCGTCGGCGTCGGCGGGGCCGAGCCGCAGCCTGCCGCCTTCGGCGTACCGACCGGCCGTGTGGACGGCCCCGTCGAGCAGATGGAGCCGGTACTCGGCGGCGAACGCCAGCACGTCGCTCACCAGCACCACGGTCGCCGGGTTCACGGCATCGGGTCCGGGCAGCCGACTCCCGTCCGCGTAAACGAGCGCAGAAATGCTCTTGTCGTTGGGCGACTTGACGAACGCGGGGCGCCGCAGCCGGTACGCCTCGCGGATGGGTACCGCCCGGATCTCGCGCAGGGTCAGCGCACGGGGGAGCCGGGCGAGCCAGTCAGCGGGGGCTTCCAGGAGGGCGATCCCGAGCGCGGGGGCCACGGCGTCGGCGAAGGAGGGCCCGGCGTGCAGATGGACGGCACGCTCTGTCCCCTGTCCTGTTCCCTGCCCTGTTTCCCGTCCCGTCCCCTGTTCCGTCTCCGGTTGCCCCGCCAGCTCCTCGGGGACCGCGAACCGGGGGCACTCCAGGATCCGCAGCCCGCGCCGGAGCGCCGTGTCGCGCAATGCCCGAGCGGAGGCGGTGAGCCGGGGTGGAAGGACGAGGGTGCGCGGTAGGTCGGTCACGGTCGCCGATCCTCCCGTACGGACGGGGGAGTGGCCCACCGGGTTTCCGGCGGACCGGGTTCTCGGGTTCCCCGGGCGCGGACCGAAACGTGTTGTGCGCGCCCGGAGCGGCTGGTTTCATCAACCGATGAGTCACATCACCACCGCACCGTCGCTCGTACGAGGCCTGATCGCCGCCCAGTTCCCGCAGTGGGCGGACCTGCCCGTGGAGGCCGTCGACGCGAGCGGGACCGCGAACGCGATCTACCGCCTGGGCGCCGACAAGTCCGTGCGGCTGCCCCGTACCGAAGGCGGCGCGGCCGACGTGGCGACGGAGCACCGTTGGCTGCCCCGGCTGGCCCCGCACCTGCCCTTCCCCGTTCCGGTCCCGCTGGCCCAGGGGGCCCCGGGCGAGGGTTTCCCCCGGGCGTGGTCGGTGTGCGGCTGGCTGGAGGGCGCCAACCCGCGCCCCGGGGACGGCTCTTCGGCCTCGGAGCTGCTCGCGGCGGACCTGGCGGAGTTCGTGCGCGCCCTGCGCCGGATCGACCCCGCCGACGCCCCGCCCGCTTACCGCAGCGAAGCCCTGGCCTCCCGTGACGCTGAGACCCGCGAGGCGCTCGCGGCCCTGGACGGTGTCCTGGACGCGAAGGCCGTCGCCACGGCCTGGGAAGAGGCGCTGGCCGCCCCCGCTTTCACGGACCGGCCCGTCTGGGTGCACGGGGACCTCCAGCCCGGCAACGTCCTGGTCGCGGACGGCCGCCTCACCGCGGTCATCGACTTCGACTGCCTGGGCCTGGCCGACCCGGCCGTCGACCTGATCGCGGCCTGGTACCTGCTGACCGCGGACGCCAGGGAGACGTTCCGTACGGCGGTGGGCGCCGACGAGGCGACCTGGGCGCGGGGGCGCGGCTGGGCCCTGTCCATCGCGCTGATGGAGCTCGCGCATTACAGGACGACGAACCCGGTGATGGCGGGGATCGCGGCGCACGTGATCGACGAGGTGCTTGCCGCGGGGCGCGGGAACCGCCGGGGGTGAGTCACAGTGACCGGAGGCACTGCTCACCCGCTTCCGTGATCCGCATGGCGTTGTTCGGGGCACGAGGTCACGTGCTCAGTGCGTGACAGCACGTCTGAGAGCGTGAGCAGGACGGCGGCCAACGGAGAAGGGCCAGGCTGGGCATGTGCCCTGACCTGGCCCTTCTTGGTGTTCGTGCTGGTGGAGAGTGTGCCCCCGGCAGGATTCGAACCTGCGACACCCGCTTTAGGAGAGCGGTGCTCTATCCCCTGAGCTACGAAGGCGGGGGCTTGCCGAAAACCGTGCCGGAATCCCCAGGGGGGAATGCCGGGCGGAGTGAGGCAAACGCCCTGGTCATGCGACCCCGTGGCGGTGCCGCGGTAGGGATCCGGAAGGACACTTTCCCGAGCAGGCGCACTGGAGGTCGACTGACCGCTGACAGCCTAGCGGATAGGGATTGCGGAGGTCGCCCCCGTTGCCACTGTGCGCCGCGACACCTTCGTGCCGCGGCACGACACGGTCCCGGGATTCGGGCCCGGCCTCCGAACGCCCGAGGGCGGCACCCCTCCCGGGATGCCGCCCTTCGACGCGTACGGTCGCGCGGGGCGCGTCCGCGTCAGAGCGAGCCGACCGGCATCCGCTCCTGCGGTGTGGCGTCCTGGTCCGACGTGCCCCAGCACTCCACATCGCCGCGCAGGCCCGGAACCCGGTCCTTGCGGAAGACCGGGTCGAGGCCTTGACGGCGCTGGGCCAGGTAGTCGTCGAGGAGGCGGAAGGCAACCGCACTGAGGGGGATGATCGCGATCAGGTTGACCAGGGCCATCGCGCCCATCGTGACGTCCGCGAGGCTCCAGACCAGCGGGACGGAGCCGATCGCGCCGAGGACGGCGCAGGCGATGACCATCGCACGGTACGAGCTCATCACGCTCTTGCTGCGGGTGATGAACTGGATGTTGGACTCGCCGTAGTAGTAGTTACCGATCATGGAGCTGAAGGCGACCATGAAGACCACCAGGGTCAGCAGGTGACCGGCCCAGTCGCCGAGCGCGCTGGTGAAGGCGGCCTGCGTGACGTCCGCGCCGCCGCGCTCACCGAGGGTCGGGTTGGCGGAGAGGATCACGAGGGCGGTCATGGTGCAGATGACCAGGGTGTCGAAGTAGACGCCGAGGGTCTGGACCAGGCCCTGCTTGACCGGGTGCGTGGTCTCCGCGGCCGCGGCGGCGTTCGGGGCGGAACCCATGCCCGCCTCGTTGGAGAACATGCCGCGCCGCACGCCCTGCAGGATCGCCGTACCCACGGCGCCGCCCGCGACCTCGCGGAAGCCGAAGGCGCCGCCGATGATGTCGCCGAGTATGCCCGGCACGTTGCCGAGGTTGAGGAGCACGATGACCAGGCCGGTCAGCAGGTAGATCCCGGCCATCACCGGGATGATGACCTTGGTGACGGCCGTCAGGCGCTTCACGCCGAAGAACACCGCGAGCGCGAGCAGCCCGGCGAGCACGACGCCGAGGACGGGATTGAACCAGGAGGCGTCCGAGCCGAAGGAGCCCTTCGTGGCCACCGTGATCGTGTTGGACTGCACCGCGGTCAGCACGAACCCGAACGTCAGCGTGATCAGAACGGCGAAGACCACGCCGAGCCAGCGCATTCCGAGCGCCTTCTGCATGTAGTAGGCCGGGCCGCCTCGGTACGTACCGGGCTCGGCGTCGCGCACCTTGTACAGCTGGGCCAGGACCGACTCGACGAACGCCGAGGCACCGCCGACCAGGGCCATCACCCACATCCAGAAGACGGCTCCGGGGCCGCCCATGGTGATCGCGGTGGCCACGCCGGCGATGTTGCCGGTGCCGATCCGCGCGGCGGCGGAGATGGTGAAGGCGCCGAAGGGGCTGACGCCGGACTGCGGCTTGTCCCTGAAGACCCGGAACATTTCCGGGATCAGGCGGATCTGCACGCCCTTGGAGCGCAGCGTGAACCAGACGCCGGCGACGGCGACCAGCGGAATCAGCAGGTATGTCCAGAAGACGTCGTTGAACTCGACGACCCAGGTTTCCAACGTGCCCATGCGGATGTTCCCGGTTCCTTGTGAGTCGGGGAATCGGCCCGGTCTCTGCGTGCGCGTACAGGTCGTGTACGGAGCGGAGGGTTGGGCCGGACGGCGCGGAGCCGAATACTCCGTAAACGACAGGACTGTAGGCCGGTGGGACCGCCCCTGCCTATGGCCCCCGAAAGTGGTCTATCTCATATAAGCCCGATATGTGCGGGAAACTCCTGGTCGCGGCCGTCGTCAGAGCTGGTCGACGACACCCGTTCCGCGGGTACGGGCATGGTGTGGCGGGTGGGTCAGGGCCTCCGCGTACTTCCGCGCACTTCGGGGTGGCTGAGGTGAGGTCGCCCACGCGGCCGGACATGGTCGCGGTCGCGTCACTGACTTCCCCGACGCGCTCGCCGCGGACCCGGCAGGCTCCTCCGCGAGGGCAACCGCAGGCCGTGGACGGGCGCCGTCGAGTCCGTCGGGGACGGCAGCGGCCGCTGCGGCTCCACCTCGGCCTTGGCGCTGCGGCGCCGTACGCATAGCGTCACGGGTACCAGCCAGCAAGCGCCAGTGCGAGAGAGGCCGCCCGTGCCGCACACCCGCCCGTCCCCGGAACCAGGCTCCGAAGGCGCCGCAGCCCGCGCGGAATGCGCCGAGCGCGCTGCCCGAGCCGCGCGCGTCGCTGCCGCACTCACCGCGCCCGGCGCCCCCTTCGCCGTGGTGCGGGGTGAGCGGGGGGTGCTGGAGTACGCCGACGGGCCCCGCACGCTCCGGGAGTTCGTGGAGGCCACCTGGGCCTTCGGGGACGCGCCGTTCCTGATCGCGGGGGAGCGGACGTACACGTACGGGGAGTTCTTCGCCGCCGCCTCAGCCCTGGCCGTCCGGCTGCACGAGCGGTACGGGCTGCGCCCTGGTGACCGGGCCGTCGTCGCGATGCGGAACCACCCCGAGTGGCAGATCGCCTTCTGGGCCGCCCAGCTGGCCGGTCTCGTCGCCGTACCGCTCAACGCCTGGTGGACCGAGGGCGAGTTCACCCACGTCCTCGACGACTGCGGGCCCGGGGTGCTCCTCGTTGACGGGGAGCGGCTCGGGCGGGTCGCGGGCTGGGCGCGGCGGACCGGGACGCGTGTCGTTCTCTTCCACGGCTCCCACGCGGAGGGGAGTACGGAGGGGAGTGGGGCCGAGGGGCTGCGCGTCGAGCGGTACGAGGACTTCCCCGCCCCCGATCCGCTGGCCGCGCCGCCCGACGTGGTGCCCCGGCCCGAGGACGACGCCACGGTCCTCTACACCTCGGGCACCACCGGCCGCCCCAAGGGCGCTGTGGCCACCCATCTCGCCCAGGCCGGGGCCGCGCTCAACTCCCGCTACCAGGCGGCGGCCTCCGCCCTGGCGCGGGGAGTCATCCCCGGGCAGGGGGCCGCCCCGGTCTCCCTGATGACGTTCCCCTTCTTCCACGTCGCCGCGTTCACCGGGTTCTACGGGGTGATGGCCGCGGGCGGCACCCTCGTCCTGATGCACCGGTGGGACGCGGACGAGGCGCTGCGCCTGATCCGTACGCACCGCGTCACGCACTTCTCCGGTGTCCCCACCACCGGGCTCCGACTGCTGGAGGCCGCCGAGCGGACGGGGGCGGGCGACGAGCTGGAGAGCCTCACCCTGTTCAGCACCGGAGGCGCCGCCGCCCCGCCCGCCCTGGTCGCCCGGCTCACCGCCCGGTACGGCGAGCGCGTCGAGCCCCGTACCGGTTACGGACTGACCGAGACCAGCGGCGGGGTCCTCGCGCACAACGGGGCCGACTACCGCGCCGAGCCCGGTGGCGCGGGCCGCCCGACCCCGGTCACCGAGACGCGGGTCGCCGGTCCTTCGGGCGAGGAGCTGCCCGACGGTGAGCCGGGCGAGTTGTGGCTGCGCGGCCAGTCGCTGTTCCGCGGCTACTGGCGCGACGCGGCGGCGACCGAGGAGGCCTTCGCCGACGGCGGCTGGTTCCGTACGGGGGATCTCGCCGTACGGAACGAGGGGCGGGTCAGCGTCGTCGACCGGATCAAGGACGTGGTGATCCGGGGCGGCGAGAACGTGTACGGCGCCGAGGTCGAGGGCGTCCTGCACGACCATCCCGACGTGTGCGACGCGGCCGTCCTCGGTGTCCCGCACCCGGTGCTGGGGGAGGAGGTGGCCGCCGTCGTCCGCCCGCGCACCGGGTCCCGGGTCACCGGCGAGGCCCTGCGGGCGCACGTCGGGCGCTCGCTCGCCGCGTTCAAGGTGCCTACGCGGGTGCTGCTCACCGACGAGCCGCTCCCGCGCAACGCCACCGGCAAGCTCCTCAAGCACGAGCTCCGGGGCCGGTTCGCGGGGTCCGGCTCAGGGGAAGGGTTCGCGGGGCCAGGTACCGGCTCCGACCCCGGCCCCGACCCCGGCCCCGAACCCGATCAGTCCCCCGCGCCGCTCACGGACGTGTGACCCGCACCCGGTAGTTGCCGCGGTCGTCCTCGTCGAGCACGGATATCCGTACGCCGTTGGCCCGGTCGGTGAACGTCTGGCCGGGGCGGAACGGTGCGTCCGACAGTTCGGCGTGGACGTTCGGCCGCCGGGTGCAGCCGCCGCTGTCCTCGGTGGCGTCGGCGACGGAGACCGGCCCCTGGCCCGTGTCCACATCGGAGCTCACCTTGTAGATCAGCACCCCGGGACGGCAGACCGCGTCGTCGTTGCCGCCTGCCGTGCGTACCTCCACGGCGTAGCCGGACTGGGTGCTCAGCGGGACGAAGGCGAGCTTGGTGCCGCCCTCGGTGGCCAGCGGGCCGAGCGTGTGCTCGCTGACGCCGGGCTGCGAGGCGCAGCTGATCTGCTCGTTGTCGAGCCAGCCCAGCTTCCACTTGTGCCAGGCCAGGAAGTCGTTGTTGGCGCCCCAGTCCTCGGACATGATGTCCCAGTGTCCGACCGAGCCCCCGCCCTCCATCGTGTAGAGGTCGGGCAGCCCGAAGACATGGCCGTTCTCGTGCGGCAGGACGCGGTAGCCGGTCTCGGCGAACGAACCCGATCCGTCGTCCTGGCGGCTGTAGACGAAGGACGTGTTGGAGAGCGGGACGCCGTCGGCGGTCGGGGCGTCGTCGTTGCCGGAGAAGGTCACCGAGAGCACGGTGTCCAGAGCGGAGGGCCCGGCGTTCGGGGTGACCAGGATGTTGACCAGGTCGTACGCGGAGAAGTCGACCTCCGGGTCGGCGGCCGCGACGATGTCCTTGACCAGCTGGCGGTAGCCCGGCTCGAACGGTGAGCCGCGCTCTATCCCGTACTCCGTGAACGGCAGCGGCATCCGCAGCCAGTCCTTGAGGGGGGCCTCGGGGCGGTAGACGAGGCGGCCGTAGGAGCTGGTCGCGAACCAGTCGGAGGTCTGCGGGAAGAACTCCGCGAACCGGTCCATCGCCGGTTCGGCGCCCTCCGCGTCCGGGAAGTCGATCATCAGGTTGAGCGCCCTGACGTCGCCGGTCGACCGGGTGTAACCGGGCGGGGTCGGCATGCCCTCGGACATCTGCACACCCATGACCGCGGAGATCCGGCAGGGCGCGAGCGCGGAGTCCGGGGACGTGGCCGCCGGACCCGCCGAGGCGCGACCGCCCGTCGGGAGGGTGGTGCTCGCCGATGCCATGGCCGCTATGACCAGGGCGGTCGCCCCGGCCAGGGCGACCGGGCGGCGGTGTCTGCGTATGCGGTGGCGAGGCTGCTGCATAGAGGCGCCTTCGGGGTCCGCGGCAGTCGGCCGACCTGACTGCGCTCTGGCGATCAGCCTGTGCCGGGCGGTCCGGGGGCGCTCGCTGGGTGCGCCGATCGGAGGTTTTTCCTCGTCAGGTGATGTGACTCAGGTCACATGCGATGAGGGAAATAAGTGGGGAGCTACTCCCCGTTTGCATACGTGTCCCCACTAACCGGGGAATCGGTCCCCGGTTACGCGAGGGGGCCGACCGGCTGCACAGAGGCAGCGGAGTCGCTGGTAACGGGAAGCAAAGGGAGGGCTGTCGTCGTGAACTGCGTGGCCGAGAACGTCGCTGAGACCGTCACCGAGGGCGCCGCCGAGAACACCGCACCGGCAGCACAGTGCCGTTCGTCCCGCCCGCGGGCCGACGCGCTGCGCAACCGCGAGCGGATCGTGAGCGCCGCGCGCGAGCTCTTCGTCGAGTTCGGGCCCGAGGTGCCGCTCGACGACGTCGCCCGGCGGGCCGGCGTCGGCAACGCCACGCTCTACCGCAACTTCCCCGACCGGTCCGCCCTCATCCACGAGGTCGTCCTCGCGGTCACCTCCCGTACCACCAGCCGGGCCGAAGAGGCCGTCGCCGCCGAGGCCGACCCGTTCGCCGCGCTCAGCCGTTTCGTGCACGCGGCCGCCGACGAACGGATCGGCGCCCTGTGCCCGATGCTCTCCGGCGTCTTCGACCAGGATCACCCCGACCTGCTCGCCGAGCGCCGACGCCTCGAAGAGGCCGTCGGGGGGCTCGTGAGGCGCGCCATGTCCGCGGGGCGGCTGCGTGCCGACATCGGCGTCGGTGACGTATTCGTCGTCCTCTCCCAGCTCACCCGGCCGCTCCCCGGCATCGCCTGCCAGGGCATCGACCGGTTCACCCACCGCCATCTGCAGCTTTTCCTGGACGGACTGGAAGCCCCGGCCCGCTCCGAACTGCCCGGATCGGCCGCCACTTTGGAGGATCTGCGGCGCCGCCCCTGACGCCCGCCCCGAACTGAACCTTCCGGTCCCGCTTCTCCTCGCCTGAACACAGCCTCGTACGTCCACGTCCACGTCCACGTCCGCGTCCACGTCACGTACCGGCAGCCCACGTAACCGTCGCGTGTACGGCACAGCCCGTACCGACGACGCTCGCCTCATGACGCCCTCGGCGCCTTCATACGTCCTTAGGTGGCTACACCCATGTCGAAAACGGCCGACACCGCACTTCCCGATCCCAGCCGACTTCCCGATCCCGGCCGACTTCCCGATCCCGGGCGCTGGAAGGCGCTGGCCTTCATCGCGCTCGCCCAGCTGATGGTCGTCCTCGACGCCACCATCGTGAACATCGCACTGCCCTCCGCCCAGGCCGACCTGGGCATCTCCGACGGCAACAAGCAGTGGGTCATCACGGCCTACGCACTCGCCTTCGGCGGGCTCCTCCTCTTCGGCGGCCGGATCGCCGACCTCTGGGGCCGTAGGCGCACCTTCGTCGTCGGACTGATCGGCTTCGCGCTGGCCTCCGCGCTCGGCGGGGCGGCCCAGAACGAGGCGATGATGTTCGGCTCTCGGGCCCTCCAGGGTGTCTTCGGCGCCCTGCTCGCCCCGGCCGCCCTCTCCCTGCTCGCCGTGATGTTCACCGACGCCAAGGAGCGTGCCAAGGCCTTCGGTATCTACGGGGCCATCGCCGGTGGCGGTGGCGCGGTCGGGCTGATCCTCGGCGGCTTCCTCACCGAGTACCTGAACTGGCGCTGGACGTTCTTCGTCAACATCCCGTTCGCCGTCGTCGCCGCCGCGGGCGCGTACTTCGTCATCCGCGAGCCGTCCGGCACCCGCAACCGCGCGTCGCTCGACATCCCCGGCGTCGTCCTCTCCACGCTCGGCCTGGTCGCCCTGGTCTACGGCTTCACCCGCGCCGAGTCGGCCGGCTGGTCGGACGGGCTGACCGTCACCATGTTCATCGCCTCCGCCGTCCTCCTGATCGCCTTCGTCGTGACGGAGGCGTTGGTGAAGTCCCCGCTGCTGCCGCTGCGCGTGCTCACCGAGCGCAACCGGGGCGGGGTCTACCTCTCGCTGGGTCTCGCGATCATCGCGATGTTCGGGCTGTTCCTCTTCCTGACCTACTACCTCCAGGTCGTGAAGGGCTACTCCCCGGTCACGACCGGGTTCGCGTTCCTCCCGATGATCGCGGGCATGATCATCGGCTCCACCCAGATCGGTACCCGGCTGATGACCCGGGTTCCGCCGCGCCTGCTGATGGGCCCCGGCTTCCTGGTCGCCGCGACCGGCATGCTGCTGCTGACCCAGCTGGACCTGAACACCAGCTACGCGGCGGTCATCCTGCCCGGCCAGCTGCTGCTCGGCCTCGGTATGGGTACGGCGTTCATGCCCGCCATGTCCCTGGCCACGCACGGCATCGAGCCGCGTGACGCGGGGGTGGCCTCCGCGATGGTCAACACCTCGCAGCAGGTCGGCGGCGCCATCGGCACCGCTCTGCTGAACACCATCGCCGCCAGCGCCACCACCGCGTACGTCGCCGACCACGCGGCCCGCGCCACGGACCCGGAGCTCCTGGAGCTCCAGGCCATGGTCAGCGGCTTCTCCGCCGCGATCTGGTGGGCGGTCGGCATCCTGGTCGCCGCCTCCGCGATCGCGGCCGTCCTGATCAACACCGGCCGCCCGGGGGCGGGTCCGGGCGGTGCGTCCGGCGGCGACGCCGAGGGTGCCGACGGTGCTGAGGACGAGTTCCGGATCCCGGTCGTCGCCCACTGACGCCGTACGGCACCGGGAACGTCGCCCCTCTGCCCTGGTTCCGCCGCTCAGCGGAGCCAGGGCAGATCCGCGTCCGGGCCCTCCGGTTCCAGGCCGGTGGCGAGCACCCGCATGATCTCCCCGAGGCTGCGCACCTGCTCGGGCGTGAGCCGGTCGAACATCGCCTGCCGTACGGCGTCGACATGGCCAGGCGCCGAGCGTCGGAGCATCGCGTACCCGTCGTCCGTGAGGACCGCGTTCTGGCCCCGCTTGTCGGAGGGGCAGTCCTCGCGGCGCACCCAGCCGTTCTTCTCCAGCCGGGCGATGGCGTGCGAGAGCCGGGAGCGGGTGATCTTGGCGTTCCGGGCGAGTTCCGTCATCCGCATCCGGCGCCGGGGCGCCTGGGAGAGCTGGACGAGCAGTCCGTAGTAGATGTGCGGCATGCCGGCGTCGCGCTGGAGCTGGCGATCGAGGTGATCCTCCAGCAGCGTGGTGGCATGCAGATAAGCGCGCCAGACGCGCTGCTCCTCGTCGGTGAGCCAGCGCGTCGCGCTGGTGGATGCCGTGGTCATGGACTCCACTGTACGACCTTTTCTTGAAAGTTTAACTAGATAGGGCTAAGGTCTCCGGAGGTGGGAACTTGAAGTTTCAAGATCCCTGGGATGCCTGAGGGATTCCTGTCGGAGAAGGAATCCCGCGGGACTCCGGCGGAGTTCCGCAGGGCCCCTGGACAACGATCCCCCGGATGACCTAGGGAAACCACGCTCGGACGAACTCGTCCCGAGTCCTGTGGATGGGAGTGAGTGCCATGACAGCCACCGCGGAGCGCATGCCCGCCCTCTATCTCTCGCACGGCGCCCCGCCGCTGGCCGACGACCCCGTCTGGCCCGGCCAGCTCGCCGCCTGGTCCGCCGCCCTGCCCTGCCCGCGCGCGATCCTCATGGTCTCCGCGCACTGGGAGGAGGCGCCGCTCGCACTCGGGGCCACCGAGACCGTGCCGCTCGTGTACGACTTCTGGGGCTTCCCCGAGCACTACTACCGGGTGCGGTACGGAGCCCCCGGCGCCCCGCGGCTCGCCGACAGCGTCCGGGGGCTCCTGCGCGGCGCCGGTACGCCGGTCCAGGACATTCCGGACCGGGGACTCGACCACGGGGCCTACGTACCGCTGGTGGAGATGTTCCCGGACGCCGACATCCCCGTACTCCAGATCTCCCTGCCGACGCTCGACCCGCAGAAGCTGATGGACGTCGGGCGCAAGCTCGCCCCGCTGCGCGACGAGGGCGTGCTCATCGTGGGCAGCGGCTTCTTCACCCACAACCTGGCCGCCCTGCGGCACACCGGCGGCGGCGTCCCCGGCTGGTCGGCGGAGTTCGACGACTGGGGCGACCGCGCACTGCGGGCGCAGGACATCGACGCGCTGCTCGACTTCGAGCACACGTCACCCGCCGGGAAGCTGGCCCACCCCCGCACCGAGCACTTCGCCCCGCTGTTCGTGACGCTCGGCGCGGCCGAGGACGAGCTGGACAGGGGGCGGAGCGTCATCGACGGCTTCTGGATGGGACTGGCGAAGCGCTCGGTGCAGTTCGGCTGATCCGGCGCAGTCCGGCTGCCCCGGTGCGGTGAGGGGCGGTGCTGTGCGGTTCGGCTGAGGGGCCGGGGGAGCTTGAGGGTCTCAGAAGACCGGTGTGTTCAGCTCGATCGAGCGCAGGGCGGCGACGAACGCGGTCCTATCGCCGACGTCCAGCGCCGTGTCGACGAACTTGATGGTGTGGTCGTCCCCGTGCGCCGCCGCCCGGGCGAACAGCTCCTCCGCGTCCGTAGCGCCCTGGGCCCCGGGAGTGCGAGCGGGGGCATCGAGGGAACTGTCGCGGAGAGGGGGCGCGTAGGCGGCGGTAACCGCCGCGCTCGCCGCCCAGGCCGCCCCCAGGCTCGGCCCCCACAGGGCCCGGGGGAGCGCGGGCAGGGTCCGGAGCACCGCGTTGGGCGCGGTCGCCGCGTGGACCAGCATCACCGGCTCACCGTGCCCGTGGGTGGCGTACCGGTGGGTGGCAGCCCGGACCAGCTCACGGAGTGCGGAGCGGGCCTCCTCCGGCTCGGCGGGCTCCTGCCCCGGCCAGTGGGGGAGGCCGGTCAGCTGCGCGAACCGGGCCAGGATGCCGCCGCTCGGATCGGGCACCAGCGGAACCCGGTCCAGGGCAGCCGCCGCGCTCGGGGCCGGGTCGAGGAGTTCCAGGGCCGGCAGCGGCTGGTGGCGGGCGGCCCAGTAGCCGAGCCCGTGGGCCAGCTCCCGTACGCGCGGCGCGGTCTCCTCGCCCGCCAGCAGGGTCCGTACGGAGTGGCCCACCCGGATCACCGGATGCGTGGCACCCGCCGCGATACCGGGCAGCAGCCGGGGCCACCACTCCGCCAGGACATCACGCCAGGGGCGGTCGGCCGTCTCCCGTTCGAAGTACACCGTCCAGTCGGCGACGCGACGGGGATCGCCCAGCGCCTCGCGCCAGTTCCGCACGGTCACCGGGGCTGCGCTGCCCGGCATCTCCTCCAGCTTGGGGCCGTAGCGGTCCAGCCATCGCTGCACCACCGGTGCCTGACCGTGCCGCACCAGGGCCTCCACGGCCATCGGCGCGTGATTGCTCAGCCAGCCGTCGCGCTCCGGCCCCGAGGCGTGGAGGCGCTCCAGAGCTTCGTCGAGGGTGCCCGTGGTGTCGTCGTCCATGCCGATCACGCTCCCGTGGTGTCGTCCGTGCGGGCCGCTGAGTGGGCCACTGTGTGCGGGCCGCATCGTGCGGGTCACTCCGTGCGGGGCACTTCCTGCCTGTCACTCCGCGCGGGGCACTCTGCCCGTCACTCCGCGCCCGTCACGCCGTGCCTGTTGCTTCGTGGCGGTCACGCTAGGGCGGCGCAGGACCCGACGGAACGGGCCGGGGCCCTAGGACTTCGGGCCGAGCTCGTGCTCGTACCAGGGCGCGTCCCCGTGCCGGCCGAACGTCCGGCCCACCGTGTCGGGGCCGCAGTGGACGCTCGGCTCGATGGAGGCGTCGTAGGCCAACTTGGGGCGGACGGCGGCTGCTGGTGGCGTACCCCGGGACGCGGTGGCCGTGGGCGTCCCGGGCAACCAGAAGGCGGTGCGGTCCGTCTTCCGGGTGGGAGCGCAGCCACGGGAGCCGCTGCTCCGGAGTGAGGGGGGCGAGGAGTGAAGGGGGCCGTGCCGAATGTGAGCGCGGTCTCATGGGCGTAGCGGTTGCAGATCTCGGTCCCGGGCACCGGAACTGCTTCGGTACCGGTTCTGACCTGCACGTCCATGCGCATCTCCGGCGTGCCGCCTCCTGGTGGGGCCGAACAGGGTACTGCATGATCGCGAAAATGAATGCGTGGCATGGGAATTCTGTCCGGATTCCAGTCGTTGTTTCCATCGGATGCAGGGCACCCGAGAGGGTGTCGCGACCTACTCAGCAAGGGAGCACGCATGGCAACCCGTGCCGTCGCCCGTCGTACGTCCGCCACTTCCGGTGGGACCGACCGGGCAAGCAGTGTTCGCGCCGTGGGCGGGGAAATCGCCGATCGCGACCTGGTCGGCATGTACCTGGACGAGATCGCCCGCACACCGCTGCTCGACGCCGCCAAGGAGGTCGACCTCTCCCAGACCATAGAGGCGGGCGTGTACGCCCAGAAGATCCTCGACGGCGAGGTGGAGAGCGACGCGGGCGGGGCGAAGCGCGAAGAGCTGGAGGCGCTGGTCGCCGAGGGCGAGCGCGCCAAGGACATATTCATCCGTTCCAACCTCCGACTCGTCGTCGCCGTGGCCCGCCGCTACCCGCGCGCGGGGCTCCCCCTGCTCGACCTGATCCAGGAGGGCAACGCCGGCCTGGTCCGCGCGGTCGAGAAGTTCGACTACGCCAAGGGCTTCAAGTTCTCCACGTATGCCACCTGGTGGATCCGGCAGGCCATCACCCGGTCCATCGCCGACCAGTCCCGCACGATCCGGCTCCCCGTCCACCTGGTGGAGGAGCTCGGCCGGATCCGCCGGGTCCAGCGCGAGTTCAACCGCGAGCACGGGCGCGACCCGGAGCACGCGGAGATAGCCGCCGAGCTCGACTCCAACGCCGAGCGCGTCGGCAACGTCCTGGACTGGGCCCGCGACCCGGTCAGCCTCAACATGTCCGTGGACGACGACGGCGACACCCAGTTCGGCGACCTGCTGGAGGACACCTCCGCCGTCTCGCCCGAGCAGTCCGTGATGACCCTGCTCCGCAGCGAGGAGCTGGAGGACCTGATCGGCAAGCTCGACAACCGGACGGCCTCGATCATCAAGATGAGGTACGGCATCGAGGACGGCCGTGAGCGGACCCTGACCGAAGTGGGCAAGCAGCACGGCCTCACACGGGAGCGGATCCGCCAGATCGAGAAGCACGCACTCCTCGAATTGAAGCGAATGGCTCACGACACGGGCTTTGACGCTGCGGCGTGAGCCAATAACCCGTAATCTCCCCATCAAGCCGGTTCGCACCGGCCGACCGACCGGGTCTTTCCGGTCACCCGACCGGTTTTCCCCGGTCCCTGAGCTGAGCCCCGGCGCCCACCCCCCGGCGCCGGGGCTCATCCCTGTTCCGGGGCGTCTCCCCGTTCCGGGGCGTCGCTCCGCATCGGGTGTGCGGGCGGGTGCCTGGCGGCGCGGGTCAGCCGGGTGCCCAGGTTCTCCAGATACGCCACCAGCTGCGGCGGCCCCGCCACGGAGAACTCGCAGTCCACGAGCGCCAGCCGCAGCGCCACCCACTCCAGCGAATCGGTGCACGAGGCCCGCAGCCGGCATCCGCCCTCCCCGTCCGGCTCCGGCGCACCGAGCGTCGTGGGCAGCCGCGCCGCCACGAACTCCGCCGGAGCGCCGAACCGCACGTCCAGGCGCAGCTCCGGCTGCATCCGCCGCATCGACCGGGCCAGGAACCTCGCCGCGTCCCCCTCGCCGTTCGGTTCCTTGCCATGGCCGCCGTCCGCCCGGCCGCCGCCGCCATTGCCGCCACCGTCCGGGCCGCCCTCCACCGGCAGCGGCCGCGGGGCGAACCTGGCACCCGTCGCGAACGGCTCGCCGACCCGGTCCACCCGGAACGTCCGCCAGTCCTCCCTGCCCAGGTCGTACGCCACCAGATACCAGCGCTGCCCGGTGCTCACCAGCCGGTACGGCTCGACCTGCCGCTTCGTCCGGGTGCCGTCCCCGCTGCGGTACGCGAACCTCAGCCGCTCCCGCCCGGTCGCCGCCGAGGCCAGCGTCGTCAGGGTCCGCGGGTCGATGGTGGAACCGTCGCCCCTGGTCAGCGGCACCGTGGCGGTCTGGAGCGCGGAGACCCGGTGCCGCAGCCGCGAGGGCAGCACCTGCTCCAGCTTCGCCAGTGCCCGTACGGAGGCCTCGTCGACGCCCTCGATGGCGTGCCCCGCCCCGGCCCGCAGTCCCACCGCGATGGCCACCGCCTCCTCGTCGTCCAGCAGCAGAGGCGGCATGGCGGCGCCCGCGACCAGGCGATAGCCGCCCACCGAACCGCGCGAGGCCTCGACCGGGTAGCCCAGGTCCCGCAGCCGGTCGATATCGCGGCGGATCGTGCGCGGACTGACGTCGAGGCGGTCGGCCAGCTCCCCGCCCGGCCACTCGCGCGGGGTCTGGAGGAGCGACAGCAACTTCAGCAGGCGTGCCGGGGTATCGGACATGACGCCAGGGTGCCGGATCATCAGGTCATGACCTGACCTAATGGGCACTTATGTTCTTCCCATGCCTTCTTCCGCACCCCCGCCGTCCGCGGCGTCGCCCCTCGCGGCATCCACCGCCCCCGCACCGCCCGCACCCCCCGCACCGGTGAGAACAGCGGTCGCACCCGCGCCCGCCCCCGCCGACCGGCGGCGCTGGTTCGCGCTCGCCATCGTGATGACCGCGGCCTTCATGGACCTGGTCGACGTCACGATCGTCAACATCGCGATCCCCAGCATCACGCGCGACACCGGGGCCTCCGTCTCCGCGATCCAGTGGATCACCGCCGGATACGCCCTCGCGTTCGCGGCCGGGCTGATCACGGGCGGCCGGCTCGGCGACATCTACGGGCGCAAGCGGCTCTTCCTCATCGGCATCGGCGGATTCACCGTGGCCTCGGCCCTGTGCGGTTTCGCGGGCAGCCCGGAGATACTCGTCGCCGCCCGCATCCTTCAGGGCGGCACGGCCGCGCTGATGGTGCCGCAGGTGCTGTCGATCGTGCACGCCACCTTCCCGGCGCACGAACGCGGCAAGGTCTTCGGCCTCTTCGGCGCGGTCGTCGGGCTCGGGGCGGTCTCCGGGCCGCTGCTGGGCGCACTGCTCACCGAGTGGGACCTCTTCGGGCTCGGCTGGCGGCCGATCTTCCTGATCAACCTGCCCGTCGGCATCGCCGGACTGGTCCTCGGCGCGAAGTTCATCACCGAGTCCAAGGCCCCCAAGGCGGTCCGCCTGGACCTGGTGGGCGTCGTCCTGGTCACGCTGGCCATGCTGATGCTCATCTACCCGCTCACCCGCGGCCACGAGCTGGACTGGCCGGTGTGGGGCCATGTGTCGATGGTGGGCAGCCTGTTCGTCTTCGGGGCCCTCGTCGTGCACCAGCGGCAGAAGGCGCTGACCGACGGCTCGCCGCTGGTCGAGCTGTCCCTGTTCCGGGTCAAGAGCTTCGCCGCGGGGATCGCCGTGCAGCTCACCTTCGGCATCGGCCTCGGCATCTTCTTCCTGGTCTGGACCCTCTACATGCAGATGGGCCTCGGCTGGAGCGTGCTGCGCGCGGGCACGACGGGCATCCCGTTCTCCATCGCCGTCTCGGTGGCCGCCGGGATCTCCGTACAGAAGCTCGTACCCCGCTTCGGCCGCAAGGTCCTCCAGGCCGGCGCGCTCCTCATGATCGCCGGGCTGCTGATCTACCTCTGGGAGGCCGAGCACTACGGCATGGCCATCACCCCCTGGCAGATGGCGGTGCCGCTGGTCGTCATGGGCATCGGGATGGGCCTGATCGTGGCCCCGCTGACCGACGCGATCCTCTCCGAAGTGCCCAAGGAACACGCCGGTTCGGCATCCGGGCTGATCAACACCGTGCAGCAGATGGGGACGGCACTCGGCCTCGGCCTCGTGTCCGTCGTGTTCTTCGGCGCGATCGGAGACCGCCTGGCCCCCGAGGCGATCGGCCCGGCCTTCGTCGACGCCTTCCAGCAGTCGCTGCGGTGGGTCGCCGGAGTACTCGCGGTGATCTTCCTGGTGATGTTCGCGCTGCCCGCCCGACCGCGCGCCCATGCGGAGGCGGACGCGAACTGACGGCGGGGGCGGACGCTGACTGCCCGGTGAAGGCTGACGCGAACCGCCCCGCGCGGACGGCGGCCCCGGCTCCGGTCCCGGCGACGACTCGCCGGGACCGGAGCCGGGACGGTAGCCGGGTCCGTAGCTGGGGCAGGGGCGTAGCTGGGGCCGTATCTGCTGACCGGGTTCGACGAGTCGTCGTTGAGATCAGCAGATCTGCGTGCGGCTCTCCATCGCCGAACGGGCGGCGTCCTCGTCCTCGTACACCTCGCACATATGGCGGCCGTCGGGCGTCGCCGTGTGCTCGACCTCCCACAGGCTCGTCTCACTGCCGTCGAGCAGCAGGAACGCGTGCTCGTACAGCGTGAATCCGGCCTCCTGGCCGTCGACCCGGCACTGCCGCCCGAAGATCTGGGTGATGTGGTGGGCGAACGCGGCCCGGAGCAGCGAGGCCTTCCGCTCGCCCGGCCGGTCGGCGTTCTCCGCGCGGCGCAGCACCCGGCGGGCGTGGTCCGCGGAATTGTCGGGGGCGTACGTCCGGGGGAGCGGGGCCGGCGGGGCGGACATCAAAACCGACAGCATCTCCATCTCCCCCTGACCGCCCTCCTCGCCGAAGACCGGGGTGTCGGAGCAGCTCCCGGCGAGGCGGGACGCGGCGATGCGGGCGTCGCCCTCCACGTCGTACAACTCGTGCCGACGCGGGGCCCGGACGTCCCGGCCGCCGCTGTGCACCAGCTCCCAGAGAGTCAGGGCGGAGCCGTCGGCGAGGAGATACGTGTGGCGGTAGGTCTCGCGGTGCAGCACGGAGCTGTGGTGCGACGAATGCAGCGAACTGCTGTGCGCCAGCGCCGAACCGAGGCGGTCGACCGTGCTGTCGGGAAGGTCGAAAGAGTTGAGGGCGCGTCGCAGGAGTCGGTCGAGGTGTTGCTCGGTTGTCTCGTACGGATCGCTCAAGGTGCTGTCTCCAGGCCGTCGCCGCGTGTTACTTGATGCGTGCTCAACGTAGTCCCTGAGTCTGACATCGTGACCGGGGTTCGTAAAAACGTAGGGCGCACGCAGAAAGTTCCCCCGGTGTTCCCGGCGCATTTCGGGCGGTTGGGATGAACTCCCTTGCGCAGGCGCCCAGTCGGCCGCCCTCGCGCGCCCCTCACCCGCGCCGCACGCCCCCCTCGCATCCGGCAGGGGCGTGCTGGTCGCCGTACAGGGCCGTGTACGAGAGGAACGTCCCGCCCGGCCCCGTGACCGTACGGGCCGCTCGCACCGCCTTCACGATGGCGCGGGCCAGCACATCCGCTCCCGCCGCCAGGATCTCGTTGACCGCGACCGGGTCCTGCGAGGGCACCGGCACCCGCCCCGTGGCCAGCGTGAACACCGTGTCCCCGTCGGTCAGCATATGGACCGGGCGCACCGCTCGGGCCAGCCCGTCGTGGGCGGTGCCCGCCAGCTTCTGGGCCTGAGCCCGGACCAGATCCGCGTCCGTGGCGACCACCGCGATCGTCGTGTTGAACGGCGGCGCCCCGCCCCCGGCCGCCTCCCGCTCCCGCGCCAGCCGCCGCAGCGCCTCCGCGTGGACCTCGGCCGGGGGGTACGCGGGCGGCTCCCCCGGCCGGGGATGCGCGGGCGACTCCGACCCGGCCCCGTACTCCCCGAACAGCACCCCGGTCCGGGGGTCGACCACCGAACCCGCCGCGTTCACCGCGACCAGGGCCGCCACCGTCACGCCCGACGCCAGACGTACGCTCGCCGCGCCGATCCCGCCCTTGAGCTGCCCGGCCACCGCCCCCGTACCCGCCCCCACACCGCCCTCGGCGACCGGCTCCCCGGGGCCCGTGGCGGCCGCCGCCTCCACCGCCGCGCGCCCGGTCGACGCGTCGGGCCGGGCCCGCCAGTCACCGCCCCGGCCGAGGTCGAAGAGGGCGGCGGCCGGAACGACCGGCACCACCTGGGCGGGGTCCGCGCCGACCTGGACACCCCGGCCCCGCTCCTCCAGCCAGGCCATCACGCCGGACGCGGCGTCGAGCCCGTACGCACTGCCGCCCGTGAGGACGACCGCGTCGACCCGCTGCACCAGATTGCGCGGGTCCAGTGCGTCCGTCTCCCGCGTCCCCGGCCCGCCGCCCCGCACGTCCACGGCGGCCACCGCGCCCCCTTCGGGCGCCAGGACGACGGTCGTACCGCTCAACGCGCCCGCACCGGCGACCTCGGCATGCCCGACGCGGATACCGGCCACGTCCGTCAACGCGTCGAGCAGCGGCGGGTTGCCGGGGGCCCGGTTTTCGGAAGCCCGGTTCTCAGGGGTCTGGTCCTCGCGGGGCATCGGGCGGCTCCTCACGTCGGCGCGGGGGTGTGCGTCGAACGTACCGGCGGGCGGGGCGCGATGCGTACGGTCCCGCGCGTCCCAGATTTCGTGAAGGCGTTCACAACCGCACAAGGGTCCAAGGTCCCGCACGAAACCACAGCTCAGCGGTGCCGCGAGGCGCACGGTCCGGTTCAGGCGGGGCCTTGAGCTCTCGGGCGGGGACCTGCTCGATCCGAAGGGCCGCTCTGACGGCCGCCGCCCGGCCCCACGGCGGCTCACGTCTCCCCGTGGGTCCGCCGTACCCTGGAAGCATGAGCGCCGCCCCCGCCCCCCGCCCGCGCGATGCGAAGCAGCAGCAGCCGTCGGGGCAGCTGCCTGAGGAACCGAAGCCCAAGCCGGTTCTGGTCTTCGACGATCCGCTGGACCGGCAGTCCGCGGACGATACGGACCAGGGGTGGGGTGAGCGGCCTCTCGCCGGTGGCAGCGCCGCCGACCTTGCCCGCTTTCTGGACGAGAAGCCGCCCCACCACATCTGAGCCGGTGCGCGGCGGGCTACCGGTCCCCGCCCGGGAGGCCGCCGGGGCCCGCCCCACCGGAGCCGTCCGGCGCACCGCCGGTGCGCTGTGCGAGCAGGGCGTCGCGGATCTCCTTCAGCACCTCCAGCTCGCTGACCTCCAGCGTCTCCTGCACCCCGTCCTTGGCGGCCTGCATCGCCGCCCGCCTGGCCAGATACTTGGCCATCGGCAGCACCACCAGGAAGTACACGACGGCGGCGGTGATCAGGAAGCTGAGGGTGGCGCTGAGCACCGAGCCCCACAGCATTCTGATCCCCTCCATCTCCCCGGTCTGCGGGTTCGTGGTGCAGGGGCCCCGGAGGCAGGAGCTGTAGCTGTCCAGGTCCTGCGTGCCGAACGCACCGACGAGCGGATTGATGATGCCCTTGACGAACGCGTTCACGATGTTGGTGAACGCTGCACCGATGACGACAGCCACCGCGAGGTCGACCACATTGCCGCGTGTCAGGAAGGCCTTGAAGCCCTCCAGCAGACTGACCTTCTTCTCGCTCACAGGTGAGCCTTCTTTCGCATGTGCGGTGACGGGGGCAAACTGCTCCGTCACCTAAGGCGGCAGAAGGAG
Organism: Streptomyces durocortorensis; assembly: GCF_031760065.1. NCBI lineage: Bacteria > Bacillati > Actinomycetota > Actinomycetes > Kitasatosporales > Streptomycetaceae > Streptomyces > Streptomyces sp. C11-1. Next base: position 2,849,946 of record NZ_CP134500.1, on the reverse strand, counting down.
GCACTGTCCAATCCGCTAATTCGCACGGGTGACTTGATGGCGTGTCAGTTCGCATCGGAAACCGCCACGGCCAGTCGGCCCGACGCGCCCGCGCCCAGCAGCACCGTGGCCGTCGACCGCTCCACGGACAGCACCACCAAGGCCCCTGGGGCCCCCGCCGCCGGCCCGCGCGCACTGTCGTCCGGCACCTTCGCCACGCGCGCACCCCGTGCCACGACGTGTGCGTCGTCGCCCGTGTCACCGACCGCGATCACATCGACCCGGTCTCCCGGCCGCAGCAGGCGCACCGTCTCCGCGTCCGCGATCCGCACCGGCGCGGAGACCAGCCGCACCGACGGCCGCCCGGCGCCCGCCGGGGCATCCGACGCCGCTGCCTCCCCGTCGCCCCCGCCGCCCAGGCCGCTGGTGGCCAGCGCGGCACCCGCCAGGGCGAGCCCCGCGGCCGCCGCCCGTCGCTGCCTGCGCAGCATGCGCCGCAGCCGGTCCGCACCGCCGCCCCGCACACGCAGCGGAGCGAACGGCCCCACCCGGCAGGGGGCGGGCACCGGTGCCGGGGGCCCGGGCGGCGGTTTCACCCGGCCTGCCGGGGTGTGAGTGTGGGTGTGGGTGTGGTGTCCGGAGTGCGTGGACGTGGATGTGGGCATGGGCGTGGACGTTGACGCGGGCCTGGACGTGATGGACGCGGACGCAGGCAGGGACGCGGACGTGGGTGTGGACATGGCACCACCTGGAATCGGGCGAACGAACGCAAAGGAAAAGGGGAGTCCGGCCCGGGTGATCCGGCCGAACTCCCCTCACTTTCCCCCGTCCGCGCAGATCCCGCTGACCCCTGTGGACAGCGCCCGCACTGTGGATAACTCCATCACCTGTCAGGGAAGCGCGATGCCCGTGTCGATCCCGTCCAGCGCGTGGGCGCAGGTGCAGTTGCGGATCTCCGTCTTCGGCAGCCCGGCCACCGCGTCGAACAGCACCGTGCGCAGCCGGTCCACATTGGCCGCGAATACCCGGAGGACCTCCTCGTGCGAGACGCCCTCACCGGCTTCGGCTCCCGCGTCCAGGTCGGTTACCAGGGTCATCGTCGTGTAGCAGAGGCCCAGTTCGCGGGCGAGCACCGCTTCGGGGTGCCCGGTCATGCCCACGACCGACCAGCCCATCGCCGCGTGCCAGCGCGATTCCGCGCGGGTCGAGAAGCGGGGGCCTTCGACGACCACCAGGGTGCCGCCGTCCACCGGGTCCCAGCCGTGTCCGCGCGCCGCGGTGAGCGCGGCCTTGCGGCCCTCGGGGCAGTAGGGGTCGGCGAAGCCCAGGTGGACGACGTTCGGCACGGTCCCGTCGGCCCGGGTCTCACCGTCGTAATACGTCTGCACCCGGGTCTTGGTGCGGTCCACCAGCTGGTCCGGGACGAGAAGGGTGCCCGGCCCGAACTCCGGCCGCAGTCCGCCGACCGCGCACGGTCCCAGTACCTGACGGACCCCGACGGAACGCAGGGCCCAGAGATTGGCCCGGTAGTTGATGCGGTGCGGCGGCAGGTGGTGGCCGCGTCCGTGGCGGGGCAGGAAGGCCACCCTGCGGCCGCCGATCTCGCCGAGGAACACCGAGTCGCTGGGCTTCCCGTAAGGGGTGTCCACGGAGACCTCGGTGACGTCGTCCATGAAGGAGTAGAAGCCCGAGCCGCCGATGACACCGATCTCCGCGGCCGCCTCGGAACCCGACGCGCCCGCCGTACCCGCCGTGCCCGTGTCCGTGCCGGAGCTCGTATCCGTATGTGCGTTCACCATGCGGTCACCGTATCCGGGTGCCGTGTGCGGGGAAGTGCCGCCCGGGGAAAGCGCTCGGACCCCGCCGAGTGGATGACACTGTTGGCGAATAGACGTGAAGACCGACGTTGAGATGTCGAGCTTCTTCTGCAGCGTCGGCACCAACGGGTCGGAAGTCTTGGTTCCGGCAGCAATTCGGCCCGGCTGCACATCAACGTTTGGTGTGGTTCAAGATCGCGGCAGCGAGCGGCGTGTGCACCTCACGTGGGAGTGCGTGCCCCATGCCGGGGATTTCGATGATGCGTGCGCCTTGAATCGCCTGGGCAAGGTGGTGGGGGTGCGGCGGCGGGAAGACTGGTTCGGCGGGAGCAGAGATGACGAGAGTGGGCACTGTGGCCTGGGCGAGTTGCTCGGTGCGATTCAGGTTGGACGCGTCGGCGCGGGCATGCGCGGTGCTGGTGACGTAGTGCCCGGTGTGCTCGATGACCTTCAGCTCCAGGGCGCGGGCGTATTCGGCGTTGAAGGGAAGCTGACTTCCGCCCAGGATCCGCCAGTGCTCGACCCGCCGTTCCAGCTCCGCTTCCAGACCGAGGCCCTCCGCGGGACGGGACCACATCTCCAGCAGGCGGGGTGCGATACCGGGGAGTTCCTCGGGCGGGATCGGGGTTCCGTTCGGCTGGACGTATGGGATAGCGCTCAGCGCGCTTGTACCGATCAGCGTCGCGCTGAGCAGCCGGTTGGGATGGTCCGCGATGAGAAGTTGGGTGAGCATCCCTCCCAGTGACATGCCCACTATGTGGGCGCGTTCGATGTCGAGACCGTCCAACACCGTGATGGCGTCTTCCGCGAGTTGACTGAGGGGATAGGGCCGCTGGTCGAACGCCCAAGTGGAGCGGCCGGTGTCGCGGTGGTCGTAGCGGATCACACGATGGCGGGAGGTGAGCATGTCCACCAGCTCGTCCGGCCAGCCCAGGCCGGGTGCTTGCGCTCCCATGATCAATAGCAGTGGAGACGCGTCTGTGGCACCCCTACCTTCCGTCCAGAGGCGTACGCCGGGTGCTGCGTCGATGAAGCGTTGCATGGTGTTCCTCCAAGGCGAATCCGAGACTAGACGAGACGTATCGTATCGCCTTGCGGGGTCATTACGGGTCCAGGCAGCCTGCTGCCCGGACCCGCACGTTTTCCTGGTCGAGACCCAGATCGCCGACGTTGCACTGGGGCCGCGCACAGAACGGCTCGTATCACCCTTGAAGGAGTCGGACACCTCTGCTCTGCCCAAAGCGGGGCAGCGTCGGATGAGCTGATGCGGCCTACTCGGCAGGCTGGAGGGCTGCCAGACTGGACTTGCGGGTGCGGGCCCTCGGGGTATCGGTCCACCAGGCGTTGAGGCGGTGCAAGTTGATTGCGGTCGCAGTGAGCTGATGCTGCAGCCGCGCCTTGGCCAGGCCGTGATACCGGCATCGACGCAGACCGAAGGCTCGAACACCTTGAGAGATGGTGCCTTCGACGCCAGCCCGGTGTGCGTATTGCTTTTTCCACTCCTGAGTGTCTTCCTGAGCTCGCGCCTGCTGGATCGCCTCATACTCCGCTTGCGGGCGGAGGGTGATCCGGCGGGCCTTGTCCCACTTGCTGTTGGAGCGGGTGCACTGCTCTCGGGCCTTGCAGGGACGGCAGGCAGCCGTCGGGAACCGCGCCCGGACCACGGCTGTCCCCTCCTGGGAGCGGTCTTCGGCCCAACGGCTGCTGGTCGCGCCGTTGGGACAGGCCACCTGCTGGTTCTCCCAGTCGATGGCGAAGTCTGCCTGGGAGAAGCCACCATCGTCTTTGGTCTGCCAGCTGGTGGAGGCGAGGATGGGCCCACCAGGGTCACTTCGTGATCCCGGCGGGCGGTGACCACTTCCCTGGCTGTCGCGTAGCCCGCGTCGACCAAGTGGCAGTCGGGCAAGAGGTCACGCTCGGCGAGGTGGGCGTGGATCGGGACGCCCAGCCGCACGTCCTGGACGGTGGAGTCGGTCGTGGCGACGTGTGTGATCAGGTTCGGGCTGTCCGGCTCGCAGGTCTCGGTGAGGTGGACCTTGTAGCCGTCCCAGAAGATGCCGCGTTTGACGCTGCCCCGTGTGTCGGTGTCGTAGGGCGTTACCAGTCACTCCGCGCCCGGCGGGCGGTCCTTGAGGTCCCGGCGACGGACTTGTCCATTGTCGACGATGTACTGCTGGATCCACATCTGCCGAAGGGCCTGGACCCGGTCGAGCAACCGTAGAGACGCAGGGGCCTCGGGCGCGTGCACGGCTGTAAGAAGTCTCAGCCCGTCGGCACCGATCTGTTCGATCAGCTCGCTCTGCTTGGCCTTCCCCTTGGGTAGCCGGGTGTCCTCGAACCGAATCGCGTACCGGTCGAACCATTCAGCCGGAGTCCAGCCGGCCAACCACTCCGGCTCATGGACCGCCACGCTGTTCAGCGCGGCACGCAGGGTTTCACCGAGCCGCACCAGTCCGTTGATTCGCCGGGCGGCGGACAGCACGATCGTGGATTCCGTGCGCGCACGGCCACCGGCCTTGAGCAAACCGTGCTCCACGGCGGCTTCAAGGGCCCGGTCCAGAAGCTCGATCCCGGCGTCTCCCGCGATCAGCCGGTCCCTGAACTCGGTGAGTACCGAGTGGTCGAACCCCGGATCGACCAACTCCAACCCCAGCAGGTACTTCCAGTCCAGCCGCCCGCGCACTGCGTCTGCGGCCTGCCGGTCCGAAAGGCCCTCGGCGAACTGCATGACCGAGACCAGTGCCAGCCTGCTCGGCGACCACGCCGGCTTCCCCCTGCTTGGGTACAGCCCGGCGAAGTCCGCGTCCGAGAACAGCTCGCCCAACTCGTCACGGACCCGCATCGCCAAACTGCCCTTGGGGAACGCGGCCCGTGCCACCCGGGCCGTCTCCTCAGGAACCCCGTCGATCCTCTTGGCGCGCAACGACACCGACACACCCTCCCCAAACACAACGTCGGCCTTCACGACCACAACGGGTCATGAAGGCCGACGTCACGCTCAGCCCCAGGATTCGCCAACAGTGTCAGTGGATCGGCGGGGTCCGGTGAAGCGTGTGTGGGGCGTACGTGGGCTCAGGCGGCCGACGTACCGCTCGACGAGGCCGACGCGGAGGCCGACGACGAGGAGGAGGGCGACGACGAAGCGCTCGCCTTGGTCTCCGAACCCGACTTCGCGGACGAAGCGGAGTCGGACGGCTTCGAGGACGACGACGCCGGTGTGCTGCTCGACGACGAGCCGCGGCTGTCGTTCCGGTAGAAACCGGAACCCTTGAAGACGATGCCGACCGCAGAGAACACCTTCTTCAGGCGTCCGTCGCAGCTCGGGCATACGGTCAGGGCGTCATCGGTGAACTTCTGCACCGCCTCAAGGCCCTCGCCGCACTCGGTGCACTGGTACTGATAGGTCGGCACTTGCTCCTCCTGGCACTCTCACTCAATGAGTGCTAACGACGCTCCATACTGACGTATTCCTTTGAATCAGTCCACTGTGACGGGCTCGCGGTGACCGATCCCACGTGCCACGGTGCGTCCCGGGGACCTCGGTGTCAGCCGCGAGCGCAGGGCCAGCAGCGTCACCAGGGCGAGTGCGGTGCCGGCCAGCGGCACCAGGAATCCGGTGCTCGCGCCGTGGCCGTCGGCGAGCTGTCCGGCCACGGTCACCGCCGCCGCCTGGCCGAGCGCCACAGCGCCCGTCAGCCAGGTGAAGGCCTCCGTGCGGGCGGTGGCGGGAACCAGCGCCTCGACGAGGGTGTAGCCGCTGATCAGCGCCGGAGCGATGCACAGGCCCACCAGCAGGCCGAGCCCGGCCAGCAGCGGCACCGAGTGCACGGCCCACAGGCCGGACGCGGTCAGAGTGAGTGCCACGTACCCGATGATCAGCCGGCGGCGCGGGCTGCTCTTCCAGGCGATCGCGCCGCAGGCGATGCCGGCGAGCATGTTGCCCGCCGCGAAGATCCCGTAGAGCAGGCCGTTCACCCCGGGGTGGCCGATCTCCTCGGAGAACGCGGTCAGGGAGACCTGCATCCCGCCGAAGACCGCGCCGATGCCCAGGAAGGAGATCGCCAGGACGCGCACGCCCGGTACGGAGAGTGCCGAGGCGTGCGGTTCGGCCGCGGTCGCGGCGGCGCGGGGTGCGGGCTGGGTGGCCCGCTGAGCGGCGAAGAACAGGCCGCCGATCAGGGTGAGGGCCGCCTCGGTGACCAGGCCCGCGGCGGGGTGCACGCCAGTGCACAGCGCGGTGGCGATGACCGGGCCCAGGACGAACGTGAACTCGTCCGTCACCGACTCGAACGCGGCCGCGGTGGACATCAGGGGAGAGGCGGGGCGGTCGGGGGTCGCGCCCAGCATCGCCGCCCAGCGGGCCCGAACCATCGGGCCGATCTGCGGGATCGAGGCACCCGTCGGCACGGCGGCGGCGAACAGTGCCCACAGGGGGGCGTCCGCCAGCGCCAGCACGGTCAGGGTGCTCACGGAGACGGCGTGGAGGAGGACCCCGGGCAGCAGTACGGAGCGCTGGCCGAAGCGGTCGGCGAGCTTGCCGCTCTGCGGGGCGAACAGCGCCATGGAGACGCCGGAGACGGCCGCCACGGCGCCCGCGCTGCCGTAGGAGCCGGTGGTGTGCTGCACGAGGAGCACGATGCTGATGGTGAGCATCGCGAAGGGCTGCCGTGCGGCGAAGCCCGGGAGGAGGAAGGTCCACGCACCGGGGGTGCGCAGCAGTTGCCCGTATCCGGGGCGGTCGGAGACCGTGGGTGCCACGGTCCTTGCCTTTCTGCCGCCTGGTAGCCCTGCTTCCCGGCGCCCTTGTGGGGCGGGCCGGACGGAAGCGGCCGAGAGCTGTCCTCTTCGCGCGGAACTGCGGTAGATGCCGGGCGGCTCGCTGCCATCGGCGGAGAAGCGCCGGGCCAAGAGACACCACGACCGCCATACGGTCGCGCCAGCTCTGCTTCAGACAGAGTTGGTCGATCAGGGTTGGTCGATCATGCTTGCCTTCATGGTACAGGCAGGAAACCTTGTGCGCCTGTGATTGCGCACAGGGCTACGGTATCGGCCTGTGATCTGCGACGCGTCCGCAGTGAATCACCTGCGGTGTCACCTTATGGTTCGCGCCGCCCGTGACTCAGGGGCGTGTCTTCGTATCGCTGCCGCCGCCGAGCTTCTTGGTCAGCTTCATCGCCTGGGGGATGCCGGATTCGCCCTGGGGGCCCGGAGCGGCCGAAGCCCGCGACGTACCGGAGCTGCCCGCTCCGCCCGTGCCCAGCCAGCCCGCCAGCTTGCCGCCCTCGCCGACCGCGCGCAGCCGGGCCTCCGCCGTGTCGCGCACCGGGTCGGTGGCCACCACCAGCAGTTCGTCCCCGCGTCGCAGGACGGTCGTCGGTGCGGGGACGAAGCTCTTGCCGTCCCGGACCACCAGGGTGACGGCCGCGCCCGCCGGGAGCCGCAGCTCGCCGACCTCGACGCCGTGCATCTTCGACTGCGGAGGGACGGAGACCGACAGCAGATGCCCGCGCAGCCGCTCCAGCGGGGCGGACTCGACGCCCAGGTCGTCGGGCTCGGCCTGGTCGTCGGCGATCTTCAGTTTGGCCGCGACCCAGGGCAGCGTCGGGCCCTGTACCAGGGTGTAGACGATGACCAGGACGAAGACGATGTTGAAGATCCGGGTGCTGCCCTCCACCCCGGACACCATCGGAATGGTCGCCAGGACGATGGGCACAGCCCCGCGCAGCCCCGCCCAGGACATGAGCGCCTTCTCGCGGGCCGGCAGCCGGAAGGGCGCGAGGCTCAGGAACACCGACAGCGGCCGCGCCACCATGGTCAGCACGAGGCCCACGACGACGGCGGGCCAGAAGTCGTCGACCAGGTCGTGCGGGGTGACCAGCAGGCCGAGCAGCACGAACATGCCGATCTGGGCCAGCCAGCCGAGCCCGTCGGCGAAACCGAGGGTGGCGGGCCAGTGCGGCAGCTTGGAGTTGCCGAGGATCATCGCGGCCAGGTAGACGGCGAGGAAGCCGCTGCCGTGGGCCATGGCGCCCGCGGCGTACGCGGAGACGGCGATGGCCATCACGGCGATCGGGTAGAGGCCGGAGGCGGGCAGCGCCACGTGCCGCAGTCCGAGCGACCCCAGCCAGCCCACCGTGACGCCGATGGCGGCGCCGATGGCCAGCTCCAGGGCGATCTCGCCGACCAGGACGTACCAGTGCTCGACCGGTCCGACCGCGGAGAACGCGACGACCAGGATGACGACGGGGGCGTCGTTGAAGCCGGACTCGGCCTCCAGGACACCGGTGACCCGGGGCGGCAGCGGCACTCTGCGCAGGACGGAGAAGACGGCCGCGGCGTCGGTCGAGGAGACGACCGCGCCGATGATCAGGGCCTGACGCCAGTCGAGACCCACGAGGTAGTGGGCGGCGGAGGCGGTGACAGCCACGCTGATGGCGACGCCGAGGGTGGAGACCACCGCGGCCGCGGGCAGGACGGGGCGGACCTCTTTCCACTTCGCACCGAGTCCGCCCTCGGCCAGGATGACGACCAGCGCGGCATAGCCGATCACCTGTGTCAGCTCGGCGTTGTCGAACTTGACGTCGAAGATGCCGTCCTGCCCCAGGGCGATCCCGATGCCGAGATACAGCAGCAGACTGGGCAGCCCGCTGCGCGAGGAGATCCGCACCGCCACCACGGCGACGAGCAGGACGAGCGAGCAGACGAGCAGGAGTTCGTTGAGCGCGTGGACAGTCAGGGTCCGTTCCTTCCCTGCGTGCGCCTGCCGGATCGTCCTCCGGCAGCCCGGTACTTCGTTACCTTACCTAATCTTTAACGCTTCCTTGACGGCTTCGAGTGTTCGTACGAGGAAGACGCAAATGGATGCATCCCTATACCGCGTCCGAGTGGCTTCTCCGCTGCGCCTATGGTTGCTCCTGCACTCCCAGGACCACCCTGCCCCTCGAAGGACAGCGATGCCCGCCAATACAACCGCCTCTTCCGGCCCTTCCGACGAGAAGAAGCCCGGCAGGAAGAAGGGGCGACGCGCCCGCCTGATCGTGCTCGTCCTGGTGCTGGCGCTCGTCGCGGGTGTCGGTTTCGGGGCGTACTGGTCCGTGTCCACCGTGCGGGCCTCGTACCCGCAGACCACCGGGTCGATCACGCTCGACGGCCTTGGCGGCGACGTCGAAGTCAAACGTGACGCGTACGGAATTCCGCAGATCTACGCGGACACCGACGCCGACCTCTTCCGCGCCCAGGGCTTCGTACAGGCTCAGGACCGTTTCTGGGAAATGGACGTCCGGCGGCACATGACGTCCGGCCGGCTCTCCGAGATGTTCGGTTCCGGACAGGTGGAGACCGATTCCTTCCTGCGCACGCTCGGCTGGCGGCAGGTGGCGCAGAAGGAGTACGACGAGGTCCTGGACGAGAGCACCAAGAAGAACCTCCAGTCCTACGCGGAGGGCGTCAACGCGTATCTGAAGGGCAAGGAAGGCCGGGACATCTCGGTCGAGTACGCGGCTCTGGGGCTGACCAACGACTACAAGCCCGGCAAGTGGACCCCGGTGGACTCGGTCGCCTGGCTCAAGGCGATGGCCTGGGACCTGCGCGGCAACATGCAGGACGAGATCGACCGTTCGCTGCTGACCAGCCGTCTCGACAAGGACCAGATCGAGGACCTGTACCCCGGCTACCCGTACAAGAAGCACAAGCCGATCGTGAGGCAGGGTGCGGTCTCCCCGGTCACCGGGAAGTTCGACCCGGAGGCGACTCCGTCGGACAACATCGGGTCGGCGACCGCCCAGGGCGCGACCGAAGGCCTGAACACCCAGCTCGCCGCCCTCTCCGACACTCTTGACGAGATCCCGGCGCTGCTCGGCCCGAACGGCAACGGCATCGGGTCCAACTCCTGGGTGGTCTCCGGTGAGTACACGACGACCGGCAAGCCACTGCTGGCCAACGACCCGCACCTGGCGCCGATGCTGCCCTCCCTCTGGTACCAGATGGGCCTGCACTGCCGGGAGCTGTCCAAGAACTGCCAGTACGACACCGCGGGCTACACGTTCTCCGGGATGCCCGGTGTGATCATCGGTCACAACCAGGACATCGCCTGGGGCCTCACCAACCTGGGCGCCGACGTCACCGACCTCTTCCTGGAGAAGGTCTCCGGCGACGGCTACCTGTACGACGGCAAGGTCAAGCCGTTCAAGATCCGCGAGGAGACCATCAAGGTCGCCGGCGGCCGGGACCGGAAGATCACCGTCCGTGAGACGGACAACGGGCCGCTGGTCTCCGACCGCAGCAAGGAGCTGGAGAAGGTCGGCCAGAAAGCGCCCGTCACCAACGTCGCCCCGGACCGCGCCGACGGCTACGCGGTCGCGCTGAAGTGGACGGCGCTCCAGCCCGGCAGGTCCATGGACGCGGTCTTCGCACTCAACCGGGCCAAGGACTTCACCACCTTCCGGGCGGCCGCCGAGGACTTCGAGGTCCCCTCGCAGAACCTCATCTACGCCGACACCGAGGGCAACATCGGCTATCAGGCCCCGGGCACGATCCCCGTCCGCCTCAAGGGCGACGGCACGCTGCCGAGCCCCGGCTGGAGCTCGGAGTACGGCTGGGAGAAGGAGCCCGTCCCCTTCGACGAGCTGCCCTACGAGTACAACCCGAAGCGCGGCTACATCGTCACCGCCAACCAGGCCGTCATCGACGAGGGCAAGTACCCCCACCTCCTGACCAAGGACTGGGGCTACGGCGCCCGCAGCCAGCGGATCGACGACCTCATCGCCCAGAAGATCAAGGGCGGTGAGAAGATCTCGACCGACGACATGCAGAAGATGCAGATGGACAACTTCAGCGAGATCGCCGCGCTGCTGGTGCCCGAACTGCAGAAGATCAACATCTCCGACCCGAGCGTGCGCGAGGCGCAGAAGCTGCTGGACGGCTGGGACTACACCCAGGAACCCGACTCAGCGGCCGCCGCGTACTTCAACGGCGTCTGGCGCAACATCCTCAAGCTCGCCTTCGGCAACAAGCTCCCCAAGGAGCTGCGGGTCAAGGGCGACTGCATCAACGTGCCCCCGGCCAAGAACAGCGGTCCCCTCGACGAGCAGAAGAAGCTCGTCCGTGAATGCGGCCAGCGCGACGGCGACTCGGCGCAGCCGGACGGCGGCGACCGCTGGTTCCAGGTGGTCCGCGACATCGTGGACGACCAGGACAACGAGTGGTGGAAGGCGCCCGCCCGGGGCCGCGAGGGCGCGCTGGAGAGCCGTGACGACCTCTTCGCCCAGGCGATGGAGGACGCCCGCTGGGAGCTGACCGCCAAGCTCGGCAAGGACATCTCCACCTGGAGCTGGGGTCGGCTGCACCGCCTGATGCTGAAGAACCAGACCCTCGGCACCGAGGGGCCCGGCCTGCTCCAGCGGGCGCTCAACCGGGGCCCCTGGAACCTCGGCGGCGGCGAGGCGGCGGTGAACGCCACCGGCTGGAACGCGGCAAGCGGCTACGAGGTCATCTGGGTGCCGTCGATGCGGATGGTCGTCAACGTGGGGGACTGGGACAAGTCCCGCTGGATCAACCTCACCGGCGCCTCCGGGCACGCGTTCAACACGCACTACACCGACCAGACCGACAAGTGGGTCGACGGTGAACTGCTCGACTGGTCCTTCCGGCCGAACGCGGTGAGCGAGGGCACCGTCGACACGCTGACGCTGAAGCCGTAGGGAATCAGCGGCATCCTCTGGGATCAGCAGCCCCTTTATGGCTCACGCGTGAGCCATAAAGGGGCTGGCTTGAACGACAGGACGGGCGCGCCGGAACGGCAAGAGGGCGCGTGAACGACAAGAGGGGCACCGGCCGAAGCGGCTCACCGGCCGAAGCGCCGCGCTCCGGCCGGAGTGACCACGGCGTCCACGGGGTGGTCGTGCGGTTCCGAGGGGACCCGCGCGACCACCTCGTCGTCGTACAGGAGCACGACGAGCGCCGGGTGCGCCCCGGCGGCCGTCAGCCGGGCCAGCACCCGGTCGTAGCTGCCGCCGCCCCGCCCCAGCCGCATCCCGGCCCCGTCCACGGCCAGGCCGGGCAGCAGCACCGCGTCGGCGTCCAGGACGGAGTCCGGTCCCAGGCGGCGGCCGTCCGGCTCCAGGAGCCCCCGTCCGGCGGGCAGCAGGTGCTCCGCGCCCTCGTAGGCCGCCCAGTCCAGGTCGTTGTCGGCCAGGAGCACCGGCAGCAGCACCCGTACGCCGCGCTCGCGCAGCGCGTCCAGCAGGGTGCGGGTGCCCGGTTCGCGCCCCACGGAGACGTACGCGGCGACCGTCCGGGCGTCGGCCAGTTGGGGCAGGTCCAGGGCGCAGGCGGCGAGAACCGCGGCGGCCCGGGTGACGTCCTCCTTCGTCAGGAGGGCCCGCGCGTCGAGCAGTTCGCGCCGCAGGGCGGCCTTCGCGGACGTCTTTCCGGGTTTGTCGGTGTTCAATGGAGACTCGCACGGTTCTCGTATGGGCATATTTAAGGGCAAAGTTAACCGGAAGATCAGCTTCTGGTGGGGTGCAGCCGTTAAGGTCTGCACATGAATCAGTCGCCCTCCAGGATCAGCAAGGCCGTCATCCCGGCAGCAGGTCTCGGTACCCGGTTCCTGCCCGCCACGAAGGCCACTCCCAAGGAGATGCTGCCTGTCGTCGACAAGCCGGCCATCCAGTATGTCGTCGAGGAGGCCGTCGCGGCGGGTCTCTCCGACGTCCTGATGATCACCGGCCGTAACAAGCGCCCCCTTGAGGACCACTTCGACCGCAACTACGAGCTGGAGTCCGCGCTCACCCGCAAGGGAGACGCCGAACGCCTCGCCAAGGTCCAGGAGTCCAGCGACCTGGCCACCATGCACTACGTGCGTCAGGGCGACCCGCGCGGCCTCGGCCACGCCGTGCTCTGCGCCGCCCCGCACGTGGGCGACCAGCCCTTCGCGGTGCTCCTCGGCGACGACCTGATCGACCCGCGCGATGCACTCCTTGCCCGGATGGTGGAGGTCCAGGAGCGCGAGGGCGGCAGTGTCGTGGCACTGATGGAGGTCGACCCCGCGCAGATCCATCTGTACGGCTGCGCGGCCGCGGACGCGACCGTCGACGGCGACGTCGTCCGGGTCACCGGCCTGGTCGAGAAACCGGACCCGGCCGACGCCCCCAGTAACCTCGCCATCATCGGCCGGTACGTCCTGGACCCCGCGGTCTTCGACATACTGCGACACACCGAGCCGGGCCGCGGCGGCGAGATCCAGCTCACCGACGCCCTCCAGCTGCTCGCCGCGGACGAGGAGATCGGCGGCCCCGTGCACGGCGTCGTCTTCAAGGGTCGCCGCTATGACACCGGCGACCGCAGTGACTACCTGCGTGCCATTGTCAGACTGGCGTGCGAACGTGAAGACCTGGGGCCGGACTTCCGGACCTGGCTGCGTAAGTACGTCACCGAGGAGATGTAACCCCGTGAGCAGCACGATCTGGTCGGTCGACGAGCATCTGGACGACATCCTCGCCTCGGTGAGGCCGCTCGAACCCATCGAGCTCCAGCTGCCCGACGCCCAGGGCTGCGTCCTGGTGAAGGACGTCGTGGTGGAGGTGGCCCTGCCGCCCTTCGACAACAGCTCCATGGACGGCTACGCGGTCCGGATCGCCGATGTCGAGGGCGCCAGCGAGGAGTTCCCCGCGGTGCTCACCGTCATCGGTGACGTGGCCGCGGGCAGCGCCGGGCTCGCCGACGACCAGGTCGTGGGACCGGGACAGGCCGCCCGCATCATGACGGGCGCCCCGCTGCCCGCCGGTGCGGAGGCCGTGGTCCCGGTCGAGTGGACGGACGGGGGTACGGGCGAGGGCCCCGCCGCCGCCATGCGCGCCCACTCCGACGCCCCGGAGGGCGCCACCGGCGAGGTCCGCGTCCACCGTCCCGTCACGGCGGGCGCCCATGTCCGCGAGCGCGGCAGCGACGTCCGCCCGGGCGATCTGGCCCTGCGGGCCGGGTCTGTCGTCGGCCCGCCGCAGATCGGGCTGCTCGCGGCGATCGGCTGCTCCACCGTGGTCGTACGGCCCCGCCCGCGCGTGGTCGTGCTCTCCACCGGCAGCGAACTGGTCCAGCCCGGCGAGGAGCTGACGAGCGGCCAGATCTACGACTCCAACAGCTTCGCGCTGACCGCCGCCGCCCGGGACGCCGGGGCCATCGCCTACCGGGTCGGCGCGGTGGCCGACGACGCCGAGACGCTGCGCGCCACCATCGAGGACCAGCTGATCCGTGCGGACATCGTCGTCACCACGGGCGGCGTCAGCGTCGGTGCGTACGACGTGGTCAAGGAGGCGCTGTCCTCCGTCGGGGACGAGGACGAGGCGGGCGGCGGGGTCGAGTTCCGCAAGCTGGCCATGCAGCCGGGCAAGCCCCAGGGCTTCGGCTCGATCGGCCCGGACCACACCCCGCTGCTGGCCCTGCCGGGCAATCCGGTCTCCAGCTACGTCTCCTTCGAGCTGTTCGTCCGCCCCGCCATCCGGGCCCTGATGGGTCTGCCCGACGTGCACCGCCCCACGGCCCGAGCGGTGCTGAGCGCCGAGAAGGCACTCACCTCCCCGGACGGCCGCCGCCAGTTCCTGCGCGGTACGTACGACGCGGAGGCGGGCACGGTCACCCCCGTGGGCGGTTCCGGATCGCATCTGATCGCCGCGCTCGCCCAGGCGGACGCGCTGATCGTGGTGCCCGAGAGCATCACCTCGGTGGAGCCCGGCGCGGAGACGGACGTGATCCTGCTCCGCTGACCGCCGCGCGGTGGCGGTACGGTATCTGCCGCTGTGCCTTCCGGGGGACCCCCTCCGGTTCCCCGAGGCCCACCGGCGCCCCTACCGCAAGGCGGAGTGAGTTGAGTACGCAGAACAGGCTGACGCACATCGACGAGGCGGGCGCGGCCCGCATGGTCGACGTGTCGGAGAAGGACGTCACCACCCGCGTCGCCCGGGCCGGCGGCCGGGTGCTCGTGTCCCCGCGCGTGATCGAGCTGCTGCGCGGTGAGGGAGTCCCCAAGGGCGACGCCCTCGCCACCGCGCGGATCGCCGGGATCATGGGCGCCAAGCGCACCCCGGACCTGATCCCGCTCTGCCATCCGCTGGCCGTCTCCGGCGTGAAGGTCGACCTGAGCGTGGCCGACGACGCGGTGGAGATCACGGCCACCGTGAAGACGACGGACCGCACGGGCGTCGAGATGGAAGCCCTGACCGCGGTGTCGGTGGCGGCCCTGACGGTGGTCGACATGATCAA
This sequence comes from Streptomyces durocortorensis, assembly GCF_031760065.1. Classification (NCBI taxonomy): domain Bacteria; kingdom Bacillati; phylum Actinomycetota; class Actinomycetes; order Kitasatosporales; family Streptomycetaceae; genus Streptomyces; species Streptomyces sp. C11-1. The sequence goes on along the minus strand of NZ_CP134500.1, from coordinate 2,834,896 downwards.
GGCCGTCGACAAGAGCGCGGTCATCACCGACGTACGGGTCGAGGAGAAGTCGGGCGGAAAGTCCGGCGACTACCGGCGCACCGAACCGGAGGGAACGGCCCCGTGACGCCGCCCGAGCCCACCGCTGCCGCTCCGGCCGCAGCCGCGTACCGCGCGCTCGTCGTCACCGCCTCCAACCGGGCCTCGGCCGGGGTGTACGCGGACAAGGGCGGCCCGCTCATCGCCGAAGCGCTCACCGGGCTCGGCTTCACGGTCGACGGGCCGCAGGTCGTCCCCGACGGCGACCCGGTCGAGGCGGCCCTGCGTGCCGGGGTGGCCGCCGGGTACGACGTGATCGTCACCACCGGCGGTACGGGCATCTCGCCCACCGACGCGACGCCCGAAGCCACCCGCCGCGTCCTCGACCACGAGATTCCCGGCATCCCCGAGGCGATCCGGGCCGAGGGGCTGGCCAAGGTCCCGACCGCCGCGCTCTCCCGGGGGCTCGCGGGCGTCGCGGGACGCACCCTGGTCGTCAACCTGCCCGGCTCCACCGGTGGGGTGAAGGACGGGCTCGCGGTTCTCGGCAGGCTCCTGGTGCACACCGTCGACCAGCTGCGCGGCGGCGACCACCCCCGACCGGGGAGCCCGAGCTGAACATCGCGACCTGGCCGGTGACGCTGACCGACGGCGAGATCGTCCTGCGCCCGATAAAGATGCGTGACCAGCGGGTGTGGCGTGAGGTCAACCGGCGCAACCGCGACTGGCTGCGCCCCTGGGAAGCGACCGTTCCGCCGCCCGCCCCCGGCGGCCCGGTCGCGCAGCGCCCCACGTACCGGCAGATGGTCCGCCATCTGCGGGCCGAGGCGAACGCGGGGCGGATGCTGCCGTTCGCCATCGAATACGAGGGCCGGCTGGTCGGCCAGCTCACCATCGCCGGGATCACCTGGGGCTCGATGTGCTCGGGTCATATCGGCTACTGGGTCGACCAGGGCGTCGCGGGCCGCGGGGTCATGCCGACGGCCGTGGCTCTCGCGGTGGACCACTGCTTCCGCACGGTCGGCCTGCACCGCATCGAAGTCTGCATTCGCCCGGAGAACGCGCCCAGCCGCAGGGTCGTGGAGAAACTCGGATTCCGTTCGGAGGGCGTACGCCCGCGCTATCTGCACATCGACGGGGCCTGGCGGGATCATCTGATCTTCGCCCTCACCGCCGAGGAAGTGCCCGAGGGCATGCTCCGGCGCTGGCGCCGGTCGCGGCCGGTGACGCGTCGGGGCCCCGGACCCTCCGACGAAATGAAATAGGTGTTCGAATTTGATCGCCGGGTGGCGACAATGGGCCGCGCTTTCGACATCTGCTGATCCGATCAATCACAAAAAAAGTCCGTGATATCAGCCGGATCGTGCGACACACCGGGCCAATTGGCGGATCCTCCCGTGCAATCCCCTCTACGGTGTGAGCGTGAGCAGCAGCGGCCTCATCTACGCAGTCATCGTCGGGGCCTGGGCCGCCTACTTGGTGCCGATGTGGCTCCGCAGGCAGGACGAGCTCAACGAGGCTCGTCCGACGGAACGCTTCAGCACGGCCATCCGGCTGCTGTCCGGACGGGCGGCGATGGAGCGCCGGTACGCCAGGGAGCTGCGGGAGCGCACCGCCGAGGAGGCGGGGCCCGACGTCGACCCGGACCGGGAAACGGACCGTATGGAATCCGTGGACGTCCGGGCCTTTGCCGCGCCTCCGGCGCATACGGAAGCCAGGTTGCACGACCCGGCGCACGCGCCCGAGCGTGCCCCGGGCCGCCAGGCTCCCGGCCGCCCGGCGCGTGACCAAAGGGACCGGGCGCCGGACCACCAGCCGCCGGACCACCAGCCGCTGGACCGTCAGGCGCCCGAGCGTCGGCCCGGCGAGCGGTCCGGGGCGCCGGGGCCCGGCTCCCCGCCCCGTCCTCGCTCCGGCGCGGCCGACGCCGAGCGCGCTCGGCGCGCCCAGCGCTCCCAGGTCCTGGCGCGGCGCAGGCGGACCACCGTCGTCCTCTTCCTCGCCTTCACCCTCGGCGCGATCGTCGCGGCGGTCGGCGGCCTCGGCTTCCTGTGGGCGCCCGCGGTCCCCGCCGTGCTGCTGAGCACGTACATCGTGCATCTGCGCGCCCAGGAGCGACGGCGGTTCGCCTTCACCATGGACCGGCGCCGGGCCGAGGTCGCGGCGCAGCGGCTGCGCGAGAACCGCCCCCGAAGGCACCAGCCCGCGGTCCCCGCCCCCGCCGAGCCCGACGACGACGCCGAGGCCCACCACGCGGAGCCTGACCCCACCCCCACGGTTTCCCCCCAGGAGGCGGGCCGCCGCGCCCTCGTCGAGCAGACGGACCACGCGGAGTGGGTGGACCAGCAGCGCGAGCGCGGCCGCGTCCAGGGCGACAGCTGGGAGCCCGTTCCCGTACCGCTGCCCACCTACGTCACCGCACCCGTCGCCCCCCGGGCCACCGGCGGCGTGGAGGTCGGCGACCCGGAGACCTGGAGCGCGGCCCGCTCCAGCACCGCCGAGCCCACCCACCAGACCGGCACGTCGCACCCGGCCACCCCCACGGTCGACCCCGCACCGCGCCAGCGCACCAACCAGTCCCGCCGTTCCCGCGACCGCGGCAGGACCCCGCTCTTCGACCAGTACGACGACGAGGGCCGGCCGCGTGCGGCCAATGAGTGAGCCCCAGGGCCCCGGAGATCCACGACTCGCTGACCAGCGGAGGAACGGATTTCCAAGCACCCCCATGAGGGTGCTAGAGTTTCACACGTCGCAAGGGCCTGTGGCGCAGTCTGGTAGCGCACCTCGTTCGCATCGAGGGGGTCTGGGGTTCAAATCCCCACAGGTCCACAGACGGGCCGTTCACGAGTTAGCTCGTGAAGGGTTCACGAAATCCCGTCCAGTTACTTCAACTGGGCGGGATTTCGTGGTTCTCAGGCTGGCTGTGTGGTTGTGATTCCTACGGTGGTGTCCCGCGAGGTCGCCCGTACCCGGACCGTGTAGGCGGGCGCGGCGGTCGTCCTCATGTCTGCCGTACGGGCCCGCCAGGCCGGTCGGCACGCGATCACGTAACAGGGACAAGTCCAGGTGCCGCACAGGCACCGGGTGCCCAGGGCCGGGCTTCCCGTACCGTTGCTGAGCTTGAGCGGATTCCCAGGGCGGTCGGCGCACCATGTCCTCCGCAGAGGCTCGCCACTAGGATGTGCGAAACGCGCCGTCATGGGCGCTGGTGTGCCGGGAAGTCTGGTCGGCGACGGGGGCAGCCGTCCCTCCGTCCGTTGCGACCCCGGAAGGCTGCCCGCCATGTACGAACGACTGCACCATCGCCCGGAATCCCCGGATCTGTTCTCCCGGGGGAGGTTCCGGTGCGCCGGTCGCCGATGAAGCCGTCCCCGGACCGTCGGCAGGTGCTGGGCACCGCGCGGGCTGACCTCAACAGCGGAGCCGCTCCCGGGGCTTGCGAGGCTCTTCGCCGGGCCGGAGCCGACAAGCTCGTCACCCACGCCGACGACCGCCCCGCCTGAGCCGGAGCGTCGAGCCCGAAGGCATCGGCGACCCCGCGGCCGTACAGGCGGAACCCTGAGAACAGGACTACGGGATGCAGACGTGCACCGGATACGAAACCCTGCTGGCCTCGGCTGCGGCGGTGGGGCAGGAGCCCGACGAGGCCGAGTTGGAGGGCCTCCGGGTCTTCGGGGAACAGGCGGCCGCCGACGGCATCACGCTGCGCGCCCTGGTCGTGCACCACCTCGCACGGGCCCGTGCCGCCTGGCCCACCGGGACCGCCGGCGCGGACCGCGTGCTCGCCACGGTGCAGATCGCCGTCGAGGCACTCTGCGAGGGCTACGAGAGGGCCCAGCAACTCGCCTTCCGACAGGAGGAGTCACGGCGCCGCGAGTTCATCGACGACCTGCTGTACGGGCGTGGCGACCTGGGGCGCCTGGTGGAGCGTGCGGAGCAGTTCGGGCTGAGGCTCTCCCACGCCCATGCCGTCGCGGTCGCCGAAGGCCCCGACCCCTACCTCGAGGGCGAGGCCGTACCTCGCCTCGTGGAGCGGGCGGTGACCGGACGCTTCGGCGACCGCAGCGTCCTGCTCACCACCAAGGACGGCCGGATGATCTGTATCGCCCCCGGCGACCAGCGAGACGTCCTCATCCACTTCGCCAAGCAGGCCCATGCCGCGACCGACGGTGGAAAGGCCGCCGTCGGACGCCCGCACCCGGGTGCGGGCGGCGTGGTCCACTCCTACGAGGAGGCCCTTCAGGCCCTGGACCTGGCGGTCCGGCTGGGACTCGATGATCCGGTGCTGCACGCGGCGGAACTTCTCGTGTATCCGGTGCTGACCCGCGACCGCCAGGCCATGGCCGACCTCGTCCGAACCACGCTCGGCCCGCTGCTCGGCGCCCGTAACGGCCCGGAGCCCCATCTGGACACCCTGACCGCCTATTTCGACGCGGGATGCGTCACCACCCACGCGGCCCGGAACCTCTCCCTGAGCGTCCGCGCACTCACCTACCGGCTGGAGCGCATCCACCAGCTCACCGGATCAGACCCGACCAACCCCCGGCACCGGTACGCCCTGCAGACCGCGGTCATCGGAGCCCGCATCCTCAACTGGCCCGATCGGAAGCTCTGACCCTGCCGTCACTCATCCGCCGACGCCGATCACGAAGGACGGGTACGTGCCCTCTGTCTACAGAAGTACCGCGGCCCAGCAGGAGGTCCGGCACTGGTGCCTGAGCCGGCTGGACGCGTGGCACGTGGCCCATGTCCGCCGCGAGGTAGCGACATCGGCCGGGCCCACCAGCGTCGTTTGGGGGTGGGGCTCAGGGTGGTCGAAGGCGCGGGGCACCTGCTCCTGGACGAGGCGCCCGTGGAGGTCTGCGGGGTGGTGGAGGAATTCCTCAGGGCTCATGGGGCGCAGTGACGCCCGGAGGGCGGGCCGGACAGCTGGTGGGTGCCACCGGAGGAGCAGGGCCCGCGCCCCTGTCGCGTCCCGCCCCGAGGGCAGGTCCGCTCACTTGCCCGTTATTTCGTCTCCAGATCCCGGCGGCGGAAGCCCGCCAGCCCGAGCAGGATCAGACCGGCTGCGAGGGCGGTGAGGACAAGGACAGGGGTCCAGTTCATCTGGGCGGCGGGGAGCCGGGGAGCGTGGCCGAAGGGCGAGAGGTTGTTCATCCAGTCGGGGAATCGGAGAATCGCGCCGAGGTACCCGACGAGGAACGCGTACACGGGCACGATCCAGGCCGCCGACGCGGCACGCGGACACCAGCCGAAGAGCACGACCGCCACGCCCCCGGTCACCCACAGCGCGGGCGCGTACACGGCTGCGGCCCCGAGCAACTCCCCTACGAGGGCGGCGTCCCCGGTGGACGCGGCGCCCGCGACGCCGAATCCCAGCCCGGCCGCGAGCAGCAGCGCCGTGCCGCCGGCCAGCGCGACGGCGACATGGCTGCCGAGCCAGCGGTGGCGGGAGAGGCCGGTGGCCAACAGCGGTTCGGCGCGGCCTGCGCTCTCCTCGGCTCGCGGTCGCAGGCCGGCCATCACCACGTACACAGCGGCGACGACCGCGATGACGACCATCACCATCGACGCGAACGACTCGGCGACGGAGCTGCCGCCGATCTCCGCCAGCGCCTCCCGGACCTGTTCGATGTCCTTCACCATGTCGGCGGCGTCGCCGAGGATGGAGCCGTACATGACGCCCATCAGGAACAGTCCGGCGCCGAAGCCCAGCAGGGTCGCCCGGTGCAGCCGCAGGGCGAAGCCGAAGGGCCGGGTGAGGGCTTCGGACGCGGTGCGGCGGCCGGGCCGGGCCGGGCGGAGACCGGCGCCGACATCGCGTCGGGCGCTCAGCACGAAGCCGGTGGCGGCGGTGAGTGCGGCCGACGCCAGGCAGAGCAGCAGGGGCCACCAGCGGTTGTCGACGAACACGTAGGTGCGCTGGATCCAGCCGATCGGGCTGAGCCAGGACAGGGCGTCGTTGCCGACGTCGCCGGAGGCGCGGAGCACGTAGGCGACACCGATCAGCGCGAGTGCCATGCCGGCAGCACCGCGGGCATGGGCGGTCACCTGCGCGGTGACGGCGGCGATGCCGGCGAAGACGAGGCCGATCACGGTGTGCGTGAGCCCGTACAGAAGTGCCTCGTCGGTGCCGATGCCGTCGATGCGCGCCGAGACGAGGGCCAGGGCCACGAGGACGGCGAGGGCTACGTTGGCGGCGGCGGCGACCGCCAGCGCGGAGGCCAGTTGGGCGTGGTGTCCGACGACGGTGGAGCGCACCAGCTCGGCCCGGCCGGTCTCCTCCTCGTTCCGCGTGTGCCGGGTGACGGTCAAGACGCTCATCAAGCCGACCAGGACCGCCATGAACCCGAGCAGTTGGTGGCCGAGCATCGCACCGATGTCGTAGTCGGAGAGGTAGTGGCGCGGGCCGGTCATGGCGAGCGCGGCAGGACTGTCCATGGTGGCGGCGACCCCGGCCCGTTCCTCCGCGGTGGCGTACAGGGTCGCGTATTCGCTCGCTGTGGCGAGCGTGCCCAGGGCGAGCGCGAGCAGCCAGACCGATAGGCGGACACGGTCCCTGCGCAGGGCGAACCGGATGAGGGTCGCGGTGCCGGCGAAGGCGCCTGCACCGGGTCCGGCGGAGCTGTGGGTCTTGGGCGCTGCCGCGGTGGCGGTCATCGGGCCGTCCCCTCGCCGCCGTGGACCGGAGTGACCGCGTCGGGGCCCGTACCCCCTGGGCCCGCGGAGTCGTCGGTGCGCCCTGAACCGCCGTTGGCGGCGAGCTCGTCGCCGTAGTGACGCAGCATCAACTCCTCCAGCGTGGGCGGATGGCTGATCAGACTGCGGATGCCGAACTCGCCGAGCCTGCGGATGACGGCGTCGAGGTGTGCGCCGTCGACGGCGAAACTCACCCGGTGGTTCTTCGCTCGAACCCCGTGGACGCCGGGCAGGGTGTCGAGTCCGGTGGCCGGGTGCTCGGTCTCGGCCTCCACCGTCGTGCGCGTCAGGTGGCGCATCTCGCTCAGCGTGCCCGACTGCACGTTGCGGCCCTGCCGGATGATGCTCACGCGGTCACAGAGCTTCTCGACCTGGGCCAGGATGTGACTGGAGAGCAGCACGGTCCTGCCCGCGGCCTTCGCCTGAAGGATGACGTCCTGGAAGACGACCTCCATCAAGGGGTCGAGGCCCGCCGTGGGCTCGTCCAGGAGCAGCAGTTCGGCGTCGGAGGCGAGTGCGGCGACGATGGCGACCTTCTGCCGGTTGCCCTTGGAGTAGGCGCGGCCTTTCTTGGTCGGGTCGAGGTCGAACCGCTCGACGAGCTCGTCGAGCCGCTGCCGGTCGAGGCCGCCGCGCAGCTTGGAGAGCAGGTCGATGGCTTCCCCGCCGGTGAGATTGGGCCACAGCTCGACGTCGCCGGGTACGTAGGCGAGCCGCCGGTGCAGCTCGACGGCGTCCTTCCACGGGTCCTTGCCCAGGAGCTGCGCGGAGCCGGAGTCGCCGCGCAACAGCCCGAGCAGGATACGGATGGTGGTGGACTTGCCTGCTCCATTGGGGCCGAGGAAGCCGTGCACCTCGCCGGTGTCGACGGAGAGGTCCATGCCGTCGAGGGCGTGCGTCCGGCCGAACGATTTATGCAGTCCGGCCACATTGATTGCCTTCGTCATGGTGCCGAACGTACGCTTCCTTCAGAAGTATGTGAAGTTAAGGAACCGTATGAATCACTCGGTAGACTTCCGCCGGGCGTCGGGGGTGTCGGGGCGCCGGGGGCGTCAGAGCGCCGAATCGCAAGGACTGGGGTCAGGGCATGAGTGAGCGGCGGCGAGAAGACGGCCGTGTGGACGACGGCCGTTCGAGCGACAGTCGTTCGAACGATGGTCGGGAGGTCGCCGACGGCGAGGCCGCCTCACGGTTCGTCGAGCGCTTCGCCGCCCAGCTGGTCGAGGCCGGGATGGCCCGTATGCCGGCCAGGGTCTTCGCCGCGTTGCTCTCCTCCGAGCGGGGGGACCTGACCTCCGCCGAACTGGGGGAGCGCCTCAAGATCAGTCCGGCAGCCGTATCAGGAGCCGTTCGCTATCTCGCCCAGGTCAACATGGTCAGCCGTGAGAGGGAGCCGGGTTCGCGGCGTGAGCGTTACCGTGTGCAGGGCGATCAGTGGTACAGCGCCCTGATGGAGCGCGACGCCATGCTGAGGAGCTGGCAGGGGACGTTGCGGGAGGGCGTGAGCCACTTCGGGCTCGAAACCCCCCAGGGGCGCAGGATCAACGACACGCTGGAGTTCTTCCAGTTCCTGGACAAGGAGTTGGGCTCGCTGATGGAGCGCTGGGCCGCGCACAAAGCCCAGCATCTCGGCCGCTGACCACGCGACCTCGCCCCTGAGAGGGCGATCCCAGGCCTCGCCGCGCAGCAGACGCTGGCCGTTGAGGCCGTTGAGGCCGTTGGTGACGGTGGAGCCTTCGTGGCGGCCTGCGACAGGTTCACGACCGCCAGGGGAGGCGGCGAGGGTGGAAGGCGTAGTAGACGATTCCCCGGCAGGTGATCTGTGTGGCGCCGCGGGCGGGCAGTGCGGCGTGCGGCCGCGACCGGACCCCCGTTCCGGTCGCGGCCATCGGGGCCCGGGTGCCGGGCGCCGTGGTCAGCAGCCGCCGGAGGTGGCGGTGCCGACGGTCGGGGTGCCGACGGTCGGGGTGGCGGGGGTGGCGATGCCGACCGTCAGGGTGGCGGGGGCGGCGCAGCAGCCGTCGCTGTCGGTCTGGTTCGCCTCGGATTCGTCGAAGAGGCCGGCTCCGCCGCAGACGCCGGTCTCGGGCAGGGTGAGTTCGACCCGCTCGGCGGCTTCCTGGTCGCCGGCGATGGCGGCGGCGACGGAGCGGACCTGTTCGTAGCCGGTCATGGCGAGGAAGGTGGGTGCCCGGCCGTAGGACTTCATGCCGACGAGGTAGACGTCCTTCTCGGGGTGGGAGAGCTCCTTGGCTCCGTGCGGGTAGACCGTGCCGCAGGAGTGCTGGTTCGGGTCGATGAGCGGGGCGAGTCCGACGGGGGCCTGGAGGCGCTCGTCGAGGCCGAGGCGGAGTTCGGAGACGAAGGATAGGTCCGGGCGCAAGCCGGTGAGGACGATGACCTCGTCCACGGCGTCCAGACGGCGGCCGTCCTCGGCGACGAGGATCACCTGGTCGCCCGCCTTTTCGAACGCCTCCGTCCGGAAGCCTGTGACCGCGTCCGCGTGGCCCTCGTCGACGGCGGCCTTCGCGGCGAGGCCGAGTGCGCCGCGGGCGGGCAGCTGGTCGGCGGTGCCGCCGCCGAAGGTGGAACCCGAGATGCCGCGGCGCAGGACCCAGGTGGCGTGCGTGCCGGTGCCGGTGCCGGTGCCGGTGCTGGAGCCGGTGCCCGTTCCCCTGCTCGTGCCCGCACCCGCGCCGGTTCCTGTCCCCGGTCCCGTGCCCGTGACCGTGTCGGCCTCGGACCTCGCGAGGTCGGCCAGGGAGGCGAGCGCTGTGAAGGCGGAGGCGCCGGAGCCGATGACGGCCGTGCGCCTGCCTGCGTAACGGGCCCGTACGGCGGGGTCCTTGAGGTCGGGGACGCGGTAGGAGATCCGGTCGGCCGCCGCGCGCTCGCCCGGGGCCGGCAGTCCGTCCCCGCCGGCCGGGCCGGGGGTGGTCCAGGTGCCGGAAGCATCGATGACCGAGCGGGCGAGGACCTTCTCCTCGCGGCCGTCGGTGTACGTGACATGGACAGAGAAGGGCTGGGCCTCTCGGTCGGCGTCGACGATCCGGTCACGGCCGACGCGGGAGACGCCGGTGACCCGGGCGCCGAGGCGCACCCTGTCGCCGAGGGCGTCGGCGAGCGGCTGAAGGTACCGTTCCGCCCAGTCGCCGCCGGTCGGGTAGGTCCCGGTGTCGGGCTTGGCCCAGCCGGTGGGGGCGAGGAGCTTCTCGGCGGCCGGGTCGGTGAGCTCGCCCCAGGTGGAGAAGAGCCGTACGTGCGACCACTCGCACACCGCCGCACCCGCCCGGGAGCCCGCTTCCAGGACCAGCGGCTGAAGGCCCCGGTCGACGAGATGGGCGGCCGCGGCCAGGCCGACGGGGCCAGCCCCGACGACCACGACGGGCAGCTGTTCGGTGGCGGTGGCGGTGGCGTTCATGGCGATTCCCCTTTTGTTTCGACATCTGTCGATCTCCTGAGATCCCAGCATGGCATCTGTATCGATGGATATCAACATAGATGTTTGTCGAACCATGGGGCTGGCTCTGGAGTGCGTCGACGTAGCCTCAGCGGCGCCGGGCGGTCCGGCCCGGCCGCTGCGCCGGGCCGGCCCTGGGCGCTTGGTTCGACATATGTCAACATAGATGCATGTCGAATGCGAAGGTGCTGCCTCTGCTGGAGCCCACCGTCGAGCCCTGCTGTCCGCCGCTGGACGAACGGCCGCTGACGGCGGAGGAAGCCGAGCGGACCGCCAGGATGTTCAAGGCACTGGGTGATCCGGTCCGGCTGCGGCTGTTCTCCGCCGTCGCCTCGCACGAGGGGGGCGAGGCATGCGTCTGCGACATCTCCGACGTCGGCGTCTCCCAGCCCACGGTGTCCCACCACCTCAAGAAGCTCAAGGAGGCCGGGCTGCTCTCCTCCGAGCGGCGCGGCACCTGGGTCTACTACCGCGTCGAACCGGCCGTCCTCGCGGCCATGGGGCAGCTGCTCACCAAGGCCTCCGGCGCGTGACCGCCTCCGTCCTCGTCGTTCCGCTGAGCGCCGAGCACGCCGACGAGGTCGTCGCGATCTACCAGGCCGGCATCGACGAGGGCAACGCCACGTTCGAGACCACCGCACCGACCTGGGAGGAGTTCGACACCGGCAAACTGCCCGAGCACCGCTTCGCCGCGCTCGACGAGAGCGGGCGGGTCCTGGGCTGGGTCGCCGCCACCCAGGTCTCCGACCGCTGCGCGTACGCGGGCGTCGTCGAGCACTCCGTCTACGTGCATCCCGGCGCCCGGGGCCGAGGCGTCGCCTCGGCGCTGCTGAAGGCGCTGGTCGACTCCACCGAGGCGGCCGGGATCTGGACCGTCCAAGCCGGCATCTTCCCGGAGAACGCAGCCAGCCTCGCCGTCCATGAGCGGGCCGGATTCCGGGTCATCGGCACCCGCGAGCGCATCGGCCGCCACCAAGGGCGCTGGCGCGACACCGTCCTCGTCGAACGCCGCAGCGCCGAGGTGTGAGCGCGGCTGCTTCGGGGTGGTGTCCTCCGCGGAGGCGGGCCGTGCCGATCGCGAAGCCGGGCTGCGCCGATCGGTTTCGCCACGGCCGCCCCGCCGCGTGGGGCGGGGCAGCCGGACGATGCTTCGCGGCGGCCTACTTCACCTGCGCCGCAGTGAACTTCTTGCGCCAGGCGAGCGAGACGTACACCAGCGCCACCAGCACCGGAACCTCGATCAGCGGACCGACGACGCCGGAGAGGGCCTGGCCGGAGGTGACGCCGAAGGTGGCGATGGCGACCGCGATGGCGAGCTCGAAGTTGTTCCCGGCGGCCGTGAAGGCGAGCGTGGCGGTGCGGTCGTAGTTCAGGCCGATGGCCTTGCCGAGCAGAAACGTGCCGAACCACATCACCGCGAAGTAGACGAGGAGCGGGAGCGCGATGCGGACGACGTCCAGCGGCTGTGAGGTGATGGTCTTCCCCTGGAGAGCGAAGAGGACGACGATCGTGAAGAGCAGGCCGTAGAGGGCCCACGGGCCGATCTTCGGCAGGAACTTCTGCTCGTAGGACTCGCGGCCCATCTTCTTCTCGCCGATGCGGCGGGTCAGGAAGCCCGCGACCAGGGGGACTCCGAGGAAGATGACGACGTTCAACGCGATCTTCCACATGGAGATGTCGAGGTGCTCGCCGTCGCCGAGGCCGAGCCATCCGGGCAGCAGGTCGAGGTAGAACCAGCCCAGGACGCCGAAGGCGATGACCTGGAAGACGGAGTTCAGGGCGACGAGGACGGCGGCGGCCTCGCGGTCGCCGCAGGCGAGGTCGTTCCAGATGATGACCATGGCGATGCAGCGGGCCAGGCCGACGATGATCAGGCCGGTGCGGTATTCGGGCAGGTCCGGCAGGAAGATCCAGGCCAGCGCGAACATGAGTGCCGGGCCGAGGACCCAGTTGACGACCAGCGAGGAGGCCATCAGCTTGCGGTCGCCGGTGACGGCGTCGAGCTTGTCGTAACGGACCTTGGCGAGAACCGGGTACATCATGATCAGCAGGCCCGCGGCGATCGGGAGCGAGATGCCGCCGATCTCGACCTTGGCCAGCGCGTCGTTCAGCCCGGGGATCAGCCGGCCAAGACCCAGCCCCAGGCCCATGGCCAGGAGGATCCAGACGGCGAGGAAGCGGTCGAGCGTGGAAAGCTTCGCGACCACCGAGGGTTCCTCGGTGGTCGCGGGCGCTTGGGTGGGGGTCACGGACAGGCCCTCTTGTTCTTGACGGCGGTACGCGCGGACTCGGCCAGGTCGGCGAACTGGCCGGCGAGCTGGGCGATGACGTCCGGACGGAGCTTGTAGTAGGTGAAGCGGCCGCAGGGCTCGGTCTCCACGACTCCGGCCTCGCGCAGCACTCTCAGATGGTTGGAGAGATTGGTCTGCCGGGCACCGGTCTCCTCGACGAGGTGAGTGGTGCACAGGGTCTCGCGGGCGAGCAGGGTCACGATCTGCAGGCGCAGGGGATCACCCAGGACCCGGATCAGTTCAGTGTCGACTGACGTCATCATGGGCTGATACTCTCACATCAGTGGTCGCTGACACCACCGGGTGCTGATGTCCTTCGTGCCTGACTTCGCCGTGAGACAAGTGAGACCAGTCGTGTCCGAGAAGCCTTCCGTCCTGTTCGTCTGCGTCCACAACGCCGGCCGTTCCCAGATGGCCGCCGCGTGGCTGTCGCACCTGGCCGGGGACCGCGTCGAGGTCCGCTCCGCCGGTTCCGCCCCCGCCGACCAGGTCAACCCCGCCGCCGTCGAGGCCATGCGCGAGGTCGGTATCGACATCGCCGCCGAGACCCCCAAGATCCTCACCATCGACGCGGTCAAGGCCTCCGACGTCTGCATCACCATGGGCTGCGGCGACACCTGCCCCGTCTTCCCCGGCAAGCGCTACCTCGACTGGACGCTTGAGGACCCGGCGGGCCAGGGCGTCGAGGCCGTCCGCCCGATCCGCGACCAGATCAAGAAGCTCGTCGAGGACCTGGTCGAGGAGATCGCCCCGGTGAACCCGGAGCGGACCGCATGAGCGAGGTCCGCGAGGTCGTCGTCATCGGATCCGGCCCCGCCGGATACACCGCCGCTCTCTATGCCGCCCGTGCCCAGCTGAAGCCCCTGTTGTTCGGCAGCTCGATCTTCGTGGGCGGTTCGCTGACCACGACGACCGAGGTCGAGAACTTCCCCGGCTTCCCGGACGGTGTCCACGGGCCGGTCCTCATGGAGAACATGCGGGCCCAGGCCGAGAAGTTCGGCGCCGAGATGATCGACGACGACATCGTCTCCGTCGACCTCACCGGCGAGATCAAGGAACTCACGGACTCCGAGGGCACGGTCCACCGCGCCAGGGCGGTGATCATCGCCACCGGATCCGGATACCGAAAGCTCGGCCTCCCGAACGAGGAGAAGCTGTCCGGACGTGGCGTCTCGTGGTGTGCCACCTGTGACGGGTTCTTCTTCCGTGACCGCGACATCGTCGTGGTCGGTGGTGGTGACACCGCCATGGAAGAGGCCACCTTCCTCACCCGCTTCGCCCGCTCCGTCACCGTCGTCCACCGCCGCTCCACCCTGCGCGCCTCCCAGGTCATGCGGAACCGCGCCTTCGCCGACGACAAGATCTCCTTCGCGTTCGACAGCGAGATCGTCGAGATCAAGGAGGAGAACGGCATGCTCGGCGGAGTGGCCCTGCGCGACACGCTCACGGGCCGTACCCGCGAACTGGCGGCCACGGGCCTCTTCATCGCCATCGGGCACGACCCCCGCACCGAACTCTTCACCGGCCAGCTCGACCTGGACGACGAGGGTTACATCAGGGTGGAGTCCCCCTCCACCCGTACGAACCTCCCCGGCGTCTTCGCCGCCGGTGACGTCGTCGACCACACCTACCGCCAGGCCGTCACCGCCGCCGGAACCGGCGCCGCGGCAGGGCTCGACGCCGAGCGCTACCTCGCCGCCCTGGCGGACAAGACCCCGGCCATGGCCACGGCCGCGGTCTGACCGGACCGGACGGTGCCTGACCCGTACGCATCAGGGAGGTCCGCAGTGGACGAGTCGGCTCATCTCGGGCGTCCGGTACCGCCCTTGCGGGACACGAGCGCCCTGCTCGGCCGCATCACCCGCCGCTTGGCGGCGCGCCACCGGACGTCGTTCTCGTACGAGACGGTCGAGCGGTACGTGACCGAGTGCGCCGGTCTGCTGGGCGGCCGGGCCCGGGTGGGCACGCACCTCCCGGCGCTCGTCGAGCGCTTCGCGGATCAGCGGCTCGGCGCCCTGGCGCGCGGGTCGGGCATCCGCCCCAAGCACGTTCCCGAGGTCCTTTTCGTGTGCACGGAGAACGCCGGCCGCTCCCAGCTGGCCGCCGCCCTGATGAGGCGGCGCGCGGCGGGCGCGGTCTTCGTCATGACGGCGGGCTCCGCCCCCGCCCCCGATATCGCTCCGGTGGTGCGCCGACTCCTCGCCGAGCAGGGAATGGAGGCGGCCGACGATTTCCCCAAACCGCTGACGGCGGAGGTGGTGGCGGCAGCGGACGTGGTCGTCACGCTCGGCTGTGGCGATGCGTGCCCCGTACGACCGGGACGCCGCTACATCGACTGGGACCTGCCGGACTTGAGCGGCCTGGACATCGAGAGCGCTCGGGCCGTACGGGACACCCTGGAGGTGCGGGTGGGCAAGCTCGTCGGCGAACTCCTGGGGGCGTCGGCACCACCGGCTTGAACCAGGGTGCCCCCGGCTCCCGGGCTTTGATGGGTGTTTGAGTACCTTGGCCCGCATCAGTCTGCATCAGCCCGCCCCTTGGCGTGCGCCGACCGGTGCGGGTTTCCTGTCGGGCGCGGGCTGATAGATCCTCAGGCTCGTCGGTGATTCCCTGGTGACTCCCTCGGCTGATTCGCGGAGGAACTGCTCCCACCCCTCTTCGGATTCGGGGGAACAACTCCACTCCCCGGCCGTCCCCGCGCTGCCCCCTTGTATTCATCTTGTGCGGTGCTTTTGTGCGGTGCCTTCGTTGCCGTCCGCCTTCGCATAGTCGCTTGAGGCCGCGAGGGCGATACGGCGATAGGCGCGGAGGGGCGGGCTGCGCCCCGTGCCGGTCTGACCACGTGTTTCGGGCGGTCTCTCTACAGTTCTCGGCCAGTTCTGTAGAAAAGAGCCCCATCTCCGCTTCTTGTCCCGGCAGTTGCGGCTGCGCCAGAGTTCGGGGCGCGGCGACAGGAACATGTCATCGCCGCCGGGCAGTGTCCATGGAACACATCGCGCGTCCCCAAGCGAGGTGTGGCCACCCCCCCCATTGTCTGGACGCTCGCCCGTGTAGCGGAAGGAATCCCGTGAAGCACGGAAAGAAGAACGCGCGCAGGTATATCGTGGCCGCCTCCATCGGCGCCCTCCTGTCGGCCGGAGTCGCCACAGGGGCCTACGCCGGTACGGCGGCGGAGCCCTCGGCGCCGGCGTATCAGCCGGAGATGGTGCAGGCCCTCGCCGAGACGCTGGGTGTCAGTGAGAAGGCCGCCGTCGAGCGGCTGGACCGGGAGGCCCGGGAGCGGGACCGGTTCGCGGAGCTGCGGAAGCACCGGGTCGACACGCTCGGGGCCTTCTTCACCGCCGACGGTTCCCTGGTCGTCAACGCCGCCGACGCCGGGGCGGCCAAGGAGGTCAGGGCGGCGGGTCTCAAGGCCCGGGTCCCCGAACGCGGGGAGGACGAGCTCGACCGCATCAAGGCCCAACTGGACGCCAAGGCCCTCAAGAGCGCCCCGGCAGGGGTGTCGGCGTGGTCCGTCGACCTCGCGTCCGACACCGTGACCGTCGAGGTCAACGGGGCATCGGACGCCGCGACCCGCAGCTTCCTCAGGGCGGCGAAGAGCAACGGCGACGCCGTACGCGTCATCAAGGGGCAGGAGAAGCTGGAGACCCAGGCCGTCGTTCCGCCCGGCAGCCGGATGACCTTCAACGGCTACCTCTGCTCCGTCGGTTACGGCGCCAAGGACCGCAGCGGCAGGCAGGTGCTCGTGACCGCCGGGCACTGCATCGAGGACCTGCCCGCACTGGCCTACAACGGCACCCGGTTCGCCAAGGGCACCCACACCCGGTTCGCGCTGGGCACCCGCAGCGTCGACATGGGCATCGCGACCGTCGACGCCGGCCACTCGATCGGCCTCGACATCACCACCTACGGCAGGGCGGGCACCGTCCCGGTCAAGGGCAGCAAGCGGGCCCCCTCCGGAGCGGCGCTGTGCAAGTCCGGCCAGACCACCGGCTGGACCTGCGGCAAGGTCGGCTCGTACAACGTCAGCGTCACCTACACCGACCAGAACGGCGGCCCGGACACCGTGGTGACCGGACTGGCCAGCTCCAGCGTCTGCACGCAGGGCGGGGACAGCGGTGGCGCGTACGTCTCCGGGGACCAGGCCCAGGGCCTCACCTCCGGCGGACCGATGAACCAGCGCTGCACCGGCCAGGTCAACTCGCCCGGCTCCTCCTACTTCCAGCCGCTCAACGACGCCCTCGCGTACTACGGACTGACTCTCAACACCAAGTAGTCCCGACCGGCCAAGGCCACCCCCCCGAACGCGGGAGACCGTCCACTCATCCTGGGCGGTCTCCCGTTCCAGTCGTTCCCGTTCCCGTTGTTCCCGCTCCGGGGCCGCAGTCCCACGCCACCCCGTGGACACCGGGCTTGCACCGCGAGGTCAGTACATGGACGTTGTGCGTGTCGTTCAGCGGGATGCGCCGCTTGGCCCGGGGCGGGGCCCCGACCTTCTCCCGGACGTAGCGGTGGCAGTCCGTCGGCAGGGCGCCGGGGTGGAAGAAGACCTGTTGGAGGTATTCGTGGAGGTTCGTCCGCGTCCAGCGCTCGTAGTGCGTGGCCGGTGTCTCGGACGGACTCACCTCGACCGCGTAACTCACCACCGTCGTATCCAGTTTGGCCAGCTCCCGGCCGAAGTGGATCTCCAGCACCAGGGACTTGAGCCCCTTCAGGTACGTGGCTTCCACCAGGCGTCCGCAGGTGACCCGGATGTCGACGGGCTCGGCGGCCTCGTCGTCGAAGCTGTGTACGAACACCGCGCGGTCGGCCCCCGCCCGGCTCGCCCGCAGCACGTTGGTGGTGGTGATCCCGCTCAGCGTGCCGCTCTCGCCGACCGTCACGACGTCGTGGACCATCAGCGACCCCGTCTCCTGGTTGAAGTGTCGGAACCGCGCGCCGAGCGCCTTCTCCACGACCGAGTCCTCGCCGAGGATCTGGAGTGCGGTGCCCTCAGCGCCGACCGGCGTGATCCGGCCACGGGGGCGGCGCGGGCCGAGCAGCGAGCGCAGGGCGCCGGAGGGCAGCTCCAGGATCTCCTCCAGCACGTCCACCGCCCGCAGCGAACGCGCCCGTTCGGGCTGGCTGCGGCCGCGCTGCCAACTGCTGAGGGTGGCCTGGCTGATGGTGATGCCGCGCACCCTGAGCCGTTCGCTCACCCGCTCCAGCGAAAGGCCGCGGCGGTTCAGCGCCTCCCGCAGGGCCCCGGGGAAGGTGTCGGCACCCGTGGCCGCCGCGTGCAGGTCCGAGGCGGCGATGACCTCGCCCGTGCGGGCCGCGGTGGTGTGGGCCTCGGCGCCCTGCGGGGCCTGGCTGGCCTGCAAAGCCTCGGCGGCCTGCGGGGCCTGCGGGGCCTGTGCGGTCTTCGGGGCCTCGGCGGCCTGCGGGGCCCCGGCCGTACGGGGTGCGGCGTCGGGGGCGGTCCCGGACGTGCCGCCGCCCGCCGCCTCCGGCAGTCCGAAGTCGGTGTCCGTTCCGCTCGACATGGCCCTCCCCGTTCCGGTGCTCTCCCTGCGGGGCCGCTTGCGTGTCCCCGCATACTGGTTGACCACCGGACGGGGGACGGATAACAAATCCCCCAGGGGTGACCTGTCCCACACTCCGGTGGCGAACCGAACGAAGGGCGTGAACGGCGTGGACAGCACCGCTCTGGTCGTCGCGGCGAGGAACGGCGACCGGGCCGCCGGGGAACGCCTGGCCGCCCAGTACCTGCCGCTCGTCTACAACGTCGTCGGTCGCGCGCTGAACGGCCATCCGGACGTGGACGACGTCGTGCAGGAGACCATGCTCCGGGCGCTGTCCGGCCTGCCCTCCCTGCGCGATCCGGCCCGCTTCCGCTCCTGGCTCGTCGCCATCGCCATGAACCAGGTCCGCACCCGCTGGTCCGGTCTGGGCCACCGGCCCGCCCCGCTGGACGCGACCGAGGACCCCGCCGACCCGGCCGCCGACTTCGTCGACCTGACCATCTGGCGCCTCGAACTCTCCGGCCAGCGACGCGAGACGGCCGAGGCGACCCGCTGGCTGGACGACTCCGAGCGCGATGTGCTGTCCCTGTGGTGGCTGGAAACCACCGGCGAGCTGACCCGGGCCGAACTGGCCGAGGCGCTCGGCCTCACCCCGCAGCACGCCGCCGTACGCGTCCAGCGGGTGAAGAACCAGCTCGACGTCGGCCGCGCCGTCGTCCGGGCCCTGGCGGCCGACCCCCGCTGCCCGGCCCTGGCGGAGCTGCTGGGCGACTGGGACGGCACGCCGACGCCCCTGTGGCGCAAGCGGATCGCCCGCCATGTACGGGGTTGCGCCTCCTGCTCCGACGGCAGCGCGGGCCTGGTCCCGCCGGAGGGCCTGCTCTCCGGTCTCGCGCTGGTGCTGCCGATCTACGACACCGGACAGCAGGCGGCGGTGGCCGTAACCCAGGCGGTCCCGGCGGCCGTGTCCTCCGCCGCGCCTGCCGCTCCCGCCGCCTCGGCCGGGGCTCCCGCCGCCGCTCCCGCCGCCTCCGGCGTGTTCTCGGCCGGGAAAGCGGCGGGTCTCATGGCCGCCGCGACAGCCGTGACCTCCCTCGCCGTCTTCTTCTGGCCCTCCGAGCCCGCTCCGCCCGTGCCCCGGGCCGAGGGAGCCACGCACAGCCCCGCGCCCCTGCCGCCCCCGGCCGCCGCCCCCGCCGAGCCGGTCCCCACGCCCACCACCGCCTCACCCACCCCGAGTCCCACCGCCTCCGCCTCCCGGACACCGTCCCCCGCCGCCCCGGAGCCGGCCGCCTCGCCCGCGCCCCCGAAGCCGCGCCCCGCCCCGGAGACGCGCGTGGTCACCCAGGTCAACACCCTGCGCGCCGAGAACGGCTGTCCGGACCTGCGTACCGATCCCCGGCTCACCGAGGTGGCCCAGCGGCACTCCGAGGACATGGCCGCACAGAACTACTTCGGCCACACCGACTCCTCGGGCCGGGGCGCGGGCGACCGGGTGACGACCGTGGGCTACGAGTGGTCGGCCGTCGGCGAGACCATCGCCACCGGCATGAGCGACCCGGCGGCGGCCGTCGAACAGTGGCGCAACAGCCCGGGCCGCGACAACGACATCTTCAACTGCGACTTCGTCCACGTGGGCGTGGGCATCGCCGACTCCCCGCGCGGCCCCTACTGGACCCAGGTGCTGGCCACCCCGCGGTGAGCATCGGTGAGCATCCGGGCCGGTTGTCAGTGCCCGGTGCCAGACTCGGCCGGTATGGAGACCACCGTGCGACTCAGGGATGTCGAGCAGGCCGATCTGGAAGCGTTCCTCGCGTATGAGCATGATCCGGAGGCGGTCCGGAGATCGCGGTTCCCTCCCCGGGAGAGGGAGGCCTTCATGGCGCACTGGGCGACGAAGATCCTGGGGGACCCCACGGTCTTCGTGCAGACGGTCGTCGTGGACGGCGAGCCCGCCGGGAACGTCGTGGCCTGGTGGGAGGGGGACCGCCGCTTCGTCGGTTACTGGTTCGGCCGCTCGTACTGGGGGAGGGGCATCGGCACTGAGGCGCTGGCCGCGTTCCTGGGGCGGGAGAAGGCCCGCCCCTTGTACGCGGACCCCGCCGCCGGGAACACCGGCTCGGTCCGGCTGCTGGAGAAGTGCGGATTCCGGGCGACCGGCACGGTCCGGCACGGCGGGAACGAGCACGTGGTCCTGGTGCTCGGCGCGGACGAAGGACCCCCGGTGGACGCCGGGCCGGCGGGCGCGTGAGCAGCCGTCGGCCGCCCTGCCCTGCTCAGGGCCGCGTGAGCGGCTTGGCCATGCAGATGCTGCTGTCGTACGTCCGGTAGTGGCCGAACTTCTCCTCGCAGACCGTGTAGCCGCACGAGGTGTACAGCGCGACGGCCTCGGGCTGCTGGTCGCCGGTCTCCAGGACCATCCTGGTCCGGCCCGCGGCCCGGGCGTCCTCCTCCAGGGCGGCCAGCATCCGTCGGGCCAGGCCCCGGCCGCGGCCCTCGGGGATCACGAACATCCGCTTTATCTCGGCGTCTCCGTCCTCGTAGCCCTCCGCGTTGCGGTTCTGGGTCCGCCAGCCGCCGGTCGCCACCGGGCGGTCCCGCTCGTCGTAGGCGAGCAGATACAGACCGTGTGGCGGCAGGAACATCGAGGGGTCGAGTGGTGTGATGTCGCCCTCGTCGCCGTAGCGCTCGGCGTATTCGAGCTGCACCTGGTCGTTGAGTTTGACGGCGTCGGGGTGGTCGAACGGCCGAGGGTGAATAATCATGCCAAGTATCGTACATCTATGCGCAGGGATGGAGTGGGTACTGTTTCGGGATGCTCACAGTGACCTCCGTGAATGTTAATGGGCTCCGCGCCGCCGCCAAGAAGGGTTTCGTCGAGTGGCTGGCGGGGACCGATGCCGACGTGGTCTGCCTCCAGGAAGTGCGGGCCGAGCTCGCCCAGCTGCCCGAAGGGGTGGGTACCCCCGAGGGCTGGCACACCGTGCACGCGCCCGCCGCCGCCAAGGGGCGCGCCGGGGTCTCCCTCTACTCCCGGCAGGTGCCGGAGCGGGTCCAGATCGGCTTCGGCGGGTTCGGGGTCCCGGGTGCCGAGGAGTTCGACGCGAGCGGCCGGTATGCGGAGATCGACCTTCCCGGCGTGACCGTCGCGAGCCTGTACCTGCCCTCCGGTGAGGTCGGCACCGAGCGGCAGGACGAGAAGGAGCGCTTCATGGCCGCCTTCCTGCCCTACCTTCAGGGGCTGAAGGAGCGGGCGGCGGCGGACGGTCGCGAGGTCGTGGTCTGCGGTGACTGGAACATCGCCCATCAGGAGGCCGACCTGAAGAACTGGAAGGCCAACCGCAAGAGCTCCGGCTTCCTGCCCGAGGAGCGCGCCTGGCTCACCCGGGTCCTGGAGGAGGCCGCGTACGTGGACGTCGTACGGCAGCTGCACCCGGATGTCGCCGGGCCGTACAGCTGGTGGTCCTACCGGGGGCGCGCCTTCGACAACGACTCCGGCTGGCGGATCGACTACCAGATGGCGACCCCGGGGCTCGCCGGGCGCGCGGTCAAGGCGTGGGTCGAGCGGGCCGCCACGCACGACGAGCGGTGGAGCGACCATGCGCCGGTGACGGTCGTCTACGAGCGGTAGCGCCTGCGGTTCGGCTCAATCCGCCTTCGGCGGCCGTGTGCCGTCCTCGCGGCGCAGTCTGCGGTCCAGGGCCATGGACAGTTCCGCGTCCACCACCGCCCGGGCCAGCGGGCGCAGCTGGGCGGGTTCGGTCTCCGCGGTGTGGGCATGCAGTACGCGTACGAAGATCTCGGCGAGCGCCTCCGCGTGCTCGCGGACGCGCCGGCCCGAGGAGAGCACCGTGGCGAGCGGCACCCCTTCCCGTACGAGCTCCGCCGAGACCTCCAGGAGGCGGCGGCTGATGTGGACGATCTCGTCGCCGTCAGTGGCGAGATAGCCCAGGTCCAGCGCGGCGGCCAGGTTCTCCGGGGTCACCTCGCCCTCGAAGTAGTCGGCGAGCTGTTCGGGGGTGAGGCGGACCGGGGTCTCCTCGGTCGGCTCGCCCAGCCCCAGTACCTCGGCGACGTTCCGGCCGCTCTCGAAGGTGGCGGCCAGGTCCGCGATGCCGTTGAGGGTGTGGCCGCGCTCCAGCAGGCCCGCGATGGTCCGCAGACGGGCCAGGTGGTGGTCGTCGTACCAGGCGATCCGGCCCTCGCGGCGGGGCGGCGGGATCAGGCCGCGCTCCCGGTAGAAGCGCAGGGTCCGCACGGTGATACCAGCCGCCTCGGCCAGCTCCTCCATGCGGTATTCGCGGTGCTCGCGTCCTTCAGCCACAGGAGCACCCTATGTTGTACCGCCAGTAACTTTCCTCGGTCCGACCTCTACCCATCAGTACGGCCCTGCTCTACTCTCCGAACAATGCCAGTGATTGCTGGCAGAGTCGTGTGACGTACCGCGGGAGGCGGCAGCATGGCCCAGCAGGAACACGTACGTGTGGCGGTGATCGGTACCGGATTCGGGGGCCTGGGGGCCGCCGTCCGGCTGCGCCGCGAAGGCATCACCGATTTCGTCGTCCTGGAGCGGGCCGACTCGGTGGGCGGCACCTGGCGCGACAACAGCTATCCCGGCTGCGCCTGCGACGTACCGTCCCACCTCTACTCCTTCTCCTTCGCGCCCAACCCCGACTGGCCGCGCACCTTCTCCGGCCAGGAGCACATCCGGGCCTATCTGGAGCGGGTCGCCGACACCTTCGGGCTGCGCCCGCACATCCGGCTGAACCACGAGGTGAAGCTGATGAGCTGGGACAAGGAGAACCTGTACTGGGTGATCGAGTCGGCCAACGGCACCACCCTCCGCGCGGATGTCGTCGTCTCCGCCACCGGGCCGCTCTCCGACCCCAAGATGCCGGACATACCCGGGCTCGACTCCTTCCCCGGCAAGGTCTTCCACTCCGCGCGCTGGGACCACGACTACGACCTGACCGGCAAGCGCGTCGCGATGGTCGGAACGGGCGCCTCCGCCATCCAGATCGTCCCGGCGATCCAGCCGAAGACCGCGAAGCTCACGCTTTTCCAGCGCACCCCGCCCTGGGTCATGCCCCGCATGGACCGCACCATCAGCAAGGCCGAGCGCGCCCTGCACCGGGCCGTCCCCGCCACCGGCACAGCACGCCGTGGACTTCTGTGGGGCATAAGGGAGTTGCAGGTCAGCGCCTTCACCAAGCACCCCGACCAGCTCGGCCTGGTGGAGAAGATAGCCAAGTCCAACATGGCGCGGGCCATCAAGGACCCGGCCCTGCGGGCCAAGCTGACCCCGGACTACCGCATCGGCTGCAAGCGGATCCTGCTCTCCAGCACCTACTACCCGGCGCTCGCCCAGCCCAATGTGGACGTCGTGGCCTCCGGGCTCAGCGAGATACGCGGCTCCACCGTCGTCGCCGCCGACGGCAGCGAGGCCGAGGCCGACGCGATCATCTTCGGCACCGGCTTCCATGTGACGGACATGCCGATCGCGGAGCGGGTCGTCGGCGAGGAGGGCATCACGCTCGCCGAGTCCTGGAAGGACGGGATGAACTCGCTGCGCGGCGCCACCGCCGCCGGGTTCCCCAACTGGATGACGATCATCGGCCCCAACACGGGCCTCGGGAACTCCTCGATGATCCTGATGATCGAGTCCCAGCTGAACTACATGGCCGACTATCTGCGCCAGTTGAACGTCCTGGGCGGCCGCGCCGCGCTCGGCGCCCGCTCCGCCGCCGTCACCGCGTGGAACCACAAGGTCCAGGAGCGGATGAAGCGCACCGTGTGGAACACCGGCGGCTGCACCAGCTGGTACCTGGACGCCGAGGGCCGCAACACGACGGTCTGGCCGGGCACGACGGGGGAGTTCCGGCGGCAGACGCGGACGGTGGACCTCGCGGAGTACGACGTCGTCCGGGCCGGGGCGACGGGCGGGGCGCAGCGGGCAGCCGGGGCCGGGCGCGTACCCGAACAGCCCGGCCGCGCCGAGCGCGAGACCGTGACGGCAGGGGGGAGCGCGGCGGCATCGGCGGCAGCCACTTCGGGCGCGGCCGCTTCCGGGGCAGCCGCTTCGGAGACAGTCGTCGGGGAGGCCGGGCGATGAGCCGCCTCCTGCGCCGCGACTCCGTACCGCCGGTGCCCGCCGCCGAGCTGACCGCGCGGTCCGCCGACGGCTCGCGCATCCACGTCGAACTGCACGGTCCCGAGGACGCCCCGGCTGTCGTCCTGGCCCACGGCTGGACCTGCAACACCCGCTTCTGGGACGCCCAGATCCGGGACCTGGCCGCCGAACACCGGGTCATCGCCTACGACCAGCGCGGCCACGGACTCACCCCCGCACCCGGCCCCGGCGGCTACAGCACGAACGCGCTCGCCGACGACCTCGAAGCGGTCCTCGCCGCGACACTCGCCCCGGGCCGCCGGGCGGTCCTCGCCGGGCACTCCATGGGCGGGATGACGCTGATGGCCGCGGCCGCCCGGCCCGGACTGCGTGCGCACGCCGCCGCCGTCCTGCTGTGCTCCACCGGCAGTTCGCGGCTGACCGCCGAGGCCCGCGTCCTGCCGATCCGCCCGGGGGCGCTGCGGACCCGGCTCACCAGCGCCGTGCTGGGGGCGCGGGCGCCGCTCGGGCCGGTCACCCCGGTCTCGAAGAAGATCCTCAAGTACGCCACGATGGGCGCCGGTTCGGCTCCGGACCGGGTCGAGGCCTGTGCCCGCATCGTGCACGCCTGCCCGCGCAGCGCGAGGGTGGAGTGGGGACACGTGCTCGACGGGCTGGACCTCGCGGAGGGCGTGCGCGAGCTGCGGGTGCCGACCGCGGTGATCGCCGGTACGGACGACCGGCTGACCCCGCCGGTCCACGCGCGGGCCATCGCGGCCGCCCTGCCCCTCGGCATCGGGCTGACCGAGCTGACGGGCGTGGGACACATGACGCCGGTCGAGGCCCCGGAGGCCGTCACGGCGAGAATCAGGGAGCTGGTCACCCGGTACGTCACCGAGCGGTCGGCCGCCACGGCCGAGAAGGAGGATGTCGCATGAGCAGCAGGCGGAGTCTGGAGGGCCAGGTCGTCGTCGTCACCGGCGCGGCCCGGGGCGTGGGCGAGCTGCTGGCCCGCAAGCTGTCCGCACGCGGTGCGACCCTCGCACTGGTCGGTCTGGAGCCGGACGCGCTGAAGGAGGTCTCCGAGCGGCTGCACGGCGAGAGCGGCCACTGGTTCGCCGACGTCACCGACCACGAGGCGATGGCGCAGGTGGCGCGCGAGGTCAAGGAGCGCTTCGGGAAGGTCGACGTCGTCGTCGCCAACGCGGGCGTCGCCGCGGGCGGCCCGTTCGCCGACTCCGACCCGGACGCCTGGCGGCGGGTCATCGAGGTGAACCTCATCGGAGGCGCGGTCACCGGGCGGGCCTTCCTGCCGGTGCTGACGGAGAGCCGCGGCTACTTCCTCCAGATCGCGTCGCTGGCCGCGATCACCCCGGCCCCGATGATGACCGCGTACTGCGCGTCCAAGTCGGGCGTCGAGGCCTTCGCGCACAGCCTGCGGGCGGAGGTCGCCCACAAGGGCGTCCGGGTGGGCGTCGGTTACCTCTCCTGGACCGACACCGACATGGTGCGCGGCGCGGACCAGGACGACGTGATGCGCGAGCTGCGCCAGCGGCTGCCGTGGCCCATGAACCGTACGTATCCGCTCGGCCCGGCCGTCGAACGGATCGTGGACGGGATCGCGCGGCGCTCCGCGCATGTGTACGCCCAGGGGTGGCTGCGCGGGATGCAGTCGGTGCGCGGCTATCTGCCCTCCGTCATCGCGCTGGGCGGGCCGCGCGAGATGCGGCGCTTCGAGCCCCGGCTCCACGGCGTTTCGAAAGGGCTGGTCGGGGCCGGCGGCGCGGCGGACCAGGACGCGCGAGCGGAGCGCGCTGACCGTACGTAACGGAAGGTAGCTGTCCGAAATGCGCGGGATGTCGGGTCATGTAACGCTGGGCGAGGCCCCGCAAGGGGCCATCCCCCCACGTACCGCACGCATCCCACAGGAGTGAACAGCATGGGTATCGCAGACCAGTTCAAGGACAAGGCGCAGGAGCTCGCCGACCAGGCCAAGCAGAAGGCCGGTGAGGCCAAGGAGCAGGCCCAGGAGCGCGGCCGGCAGGGCCAGGAGCGGGCCCGGCAGGGCCGGGACGACGTCCAGGACCGTGCTCAGGACGCGTCGGACCAGGCGCGCGAGCGCTTTGACCGTTGACGGTCGCTGAGGTGTGACGCGTGCGCGCTGCGCTGTGCGCGTGCGTACGCGTTACGTCGGGAGGCGCATCCGGGTGACCGGGTGCGCCTCCTCCATGCGTGTTCGGGCTGTGCCGCACCCCGCGCTGTCGACCGCGCGGGGTGCGGCGGTGCGTAGGATGCATGTTCGATGAGGGGCTTTCGCGCCTCTGACGCCCGCCCTGCACGACAGCCGCTCGGGGGAGCCTTTCTTCGTGTCCACAGCGCACATAGCGCGTTCGGCGCCCTGTTCCCCGGGGAGCGGAACCGCCTCCCCGGCATCCCCGGCCGACCCGAGGCGTATCCGTTTTCTCGTCCGGTCGGTACCGGCGCTCTGGACGCTCGCGCTCGGCCTGTGGGGCCTGTCGCGGCAGGACAGTGTGTGGCGGGACGAGGCCGCGACCTGGCAGGTGGCCCGGCGTTCCACGGCGGACATATGGAGCATGCTCGGGAACATCGACGTCGTGCACGGGCTCTACTACCTGCTGATGCACGGGCTGTTCGAGCTGTTCGGGCCGAGCACCGCCGTCCTGCGGCTGCCCTCGGTGCTGGCCATGACGCTGGCGGCCGCCTGTGTGGCGGCCCTCGGCCACCGGCTGGCCGGAGCGTGGGCGGGGCTGGGGGGCGGGCTGGCCCTCGGACTGCTCCCGGCCGTGCAGTTCTACCTCCAGGAGGGGCGGCCCTACGCCCTGGTGGCGGCCGGGGCCGGGATCTCCACCCTGCTCCTGGTCACCCTGCTGGAGGGGCGGGGCCGGGCGGTGCACTGGGTCGCCTACGGCGGCACGGTCGCGCTGGGCGGTCTGCTGAACTGGCTCTCGCTGATGATTCTTCCGGCGCACCTGGCGACCCTGCTCTGGAGCCGGGCGGGCCGTGACGCAGGCAAACGCTGGACCGCCGCCGCCCTGGCCGCCACGGCCTGTGTGCTGCCCCTGATCCTGTTCAGCCGGAGCCAGTCCGCGCAGGTGTCCTGGATACCGCCGCTGACCTGGCACATGCTGATCGGCCCGGCGGTCCTGCTGGCCGTCGGCGGAGTCGGCGCCCTGCTGGACCGGCCCCGGGCGGAGGGGTATCCGTCCGCCAGGTCCCCGGGGGAGGAGCGTCGGCCGGACCGGCCCCGGGCGGGCCGGCTGTCGGCGGCGTCCGTCGGGCTTCCGCTGCTGGCGGTGCCGCAGGCCGGCCTCGTCGGGCTCTCCCTGGTCCAGCCGCTGTTCCTGGACCGGTACGTCCTGTTCAGCCTGCTGGGCCTGGCGCTGCTCATCGGGGTGGTCATCGGCGCGGCGGTCCGGGCCGCGTCGTACCGGTACCCGCGCGCCTCGCTGGGAATTCTCCCCGTGGTGATGGCCGTGGCGATGGTGGCCCTGCTCCCGCAGTCGCTGGCCAAGCGGTCTCCGGCGAGCCGGGTGGACGACGTCCTCGCGGCGGCCGCCGGCGTCCAGCGGCTGAAGCGGCCCGGAAACGCGGTGCTCTTCATTCCGGCGGCCCGGCGGGACACCGAACTGGTCTCCCCGGACGCCTTCTCCGGGCTCGCGGACATAGCGCTGGCGCAGGGCCCGGAGAAGTCCGGGACGCTGAAAGGCATCGAGGCGGAGCCGGACCGGATACGGGCGGCGATGCTCGCCCAGCGGCGGATACTGCTGGTGACGGACGCGCCCCGGGTGGCGCGGCCGGTCACCGCCGCCCGGGACAAGGCCAAGACCTCCGTGCTGGAGGAGCACTTCACGGCCGTGGCCGACGAGGAGGCCCGGGGCCGCCGGGTGACGGTCTACGAACGGCGCACGCCGGTGCGCTGACCGCCGGGCGGCCCCGGGCCGTCGAGCGAGCCCCAGGAGGTGCGTCCGCCCCGCGCTCAGGAACTCCGCGGCGGCAGCGGCGGCCGCCGCAGGTTCGGGGCCGTGTCGTACGAGGGCGGGGTGGCCGCCGGGTGGGCGGCCAGGAGGTCCAGGGCGAGGCGGACCGCGTCGTCGAGTACGGCGTACCGGCCCTCCGCCCAGTCGAGCGGGGTGCGCAGGGCCTCCACGTCCGGTTCCACGCCGTGGTTCTCCACCGACCAGCCGTAGGTGTCGAACCAGGCCGCGTTCATCGGCACCGTGATCACCGTGCCGTCGCCCAGGCGGTGACGGCCGGTCATGCCGACCACGCCGCCCCAGGTGCGCTGGCCCACCACCGGGCCCAGCTTCAGCAGCCGGAACGCGGCGGTGATCATGTCACCGTCGGAGGAGGTCGCCTCGTCGGCCAGGGCGACGACTGGGCCGCGCGGCGCGTTGGAGGCGTAGCTGACCGCCTGGGCGTTGCGGGTCAGGTCCCAGCCGAGGATCGTACGGGTGAGCTTCTCCACGACCAGCTCGCTGATGTGGCCGCCCGCGTTGCCCCGGACGTCCACGATCAGCGCCGGGCGGGACACCTCCAGGCGCAGGTCCCGGTTGAACTGGGCCCAGCCTGAGCCGCCCATGTCCGGGATGTGCAGGTAGCCGCACTTGCCGCCGCTCAACTCCCTTACGACGTCGCGGCGTTTGGCCACCCAGTCCTGGTAGCGCAGCGGGCGCTCGTCCACCAGGGGCATGATCGCCACCCGGCGGGACGGGCCTCCGCCCGCCGGGGCGAACGTCAGCTCCACCGTGGTGCCGCCAGCCGCGGTCAGCAGCGGGTACGGGCCCGCCACCGGGTCCACCGGGCGGCCGTCCACATGGGTGAGGACCGCGCCCTCCCTGATCCCCGTACCCGCCAGCGGTGAGCGCGCCTTGGAGTCCGAGGAGTCGCCGGGCAGGATGCGCTGGACGACCCAGGAGCCGTCCCGGCAGACCAGGTTGGCGCCGAGCAGGCCGATCGCCCGCTGGTAGTGCGGCGGGCCCTCGTTGCGGCGGGCGGGGGAGACGTACGCGTGCGAGGTGCCCAGCTCGCCCAGCACCTCGCGCAGCAGGTCCGCGAACTCGTCGGGGGACGCGACCCGTTCGACCAGCGGGCGGTACTGCTCCAGCACCCCGTCCCAGTCGATGCCGCACATGTCCGGCTCCCAGAAGAAGGAGCGGATGATCCGGCCCGCCTCCCCGTACGCCTGCCGCCACTCCGCCCCCGGGTCGACCTCGTGCAGGATGCGGCGCAGGTCCAGATAGACCGTGGAGTCGGTGTCGCCCGGTTCGGTCGCCGGTACGGCACGCAGCTCGCCGTCGTCCATCACCACGAGCCGGGACGAGTCGCCGCTGACCGCGAACCAGTCGAGGTGGTCGACCAGTTCCGTCTTGCGGGCCTTCGCGATGTTGAAGTGCTCCAGGGTCGGCCGCCCGGACATGTCGGCCGGGTTCGCGAACGTCTCGCCCAGCGCACCGGAGATCGGCCAGCGCAGCCAGACCAGACCGCCGCCGGTCACCGGGGCCAGCGCCGAGTACTTCGAGGCGGAGACCGGGAACGGTGTCACCCGGTTCTCCAGGCCCTCGAACTCCACCATCACCGGCGACCCCTCCGACGTACCTCCGTCCGGCACGTCCACCGGGTCCAGGCCGCCCGCCGCGGGGCGCCCGTCCGGGGAGAGCGCGAAGGGGGAGGGCGTGGCCGAGGAGAGCGGGACCAGGTACGGGCGGCAGCCGAGCGGGAAGGACAGGTCACCGGTGTGCACGTCGTAGACCGGGTCGAAGCCGCGCCAGGACAGGAACGCCAGATAGCGGCCGTCCTCCGTGAAGACCGGGTTCTCGTCCTCGAAGCGGCCGTTGGTGACGTCCACGATCACCGGGGCGCCGGGGCCGGAGATCCGGGCGAGCTTGATCTGCCGCAGCGAGCGGCCGACGCCCGGGTGCGACCAGGTCAGCCAGGCCCCGTCGGGGGAGAAGGCCAGATCGCGGACCGGGCCGTTCACCGAGCGGATCACCTCGGTGAGCCCCGGGTGCTCGTCGACCGGCACGCTCGCCGGGACCGCCGCGCCCGTGGCCGCGTAGAGGTCGGCGCGGGTGGAGCCGCCGGGGGCCCTCGCGGACGCCTCTTCGGGCGTCACCTCGGCCGCCTCCTCGGCCGCCAGGGGCTCGGGCGCCGGCTCCGCCTCCGGTTCCGCGGTGTCCAGGAGCAGCAGGCGGCCGTCGTTCGAGGCGATCGCGAGGCGCTCGCCGTCCGGGGCGGAGACCATCTCCTGCACCCGGCCCAGCTGCCCGGAGGCCAGCAGGCGCGGGGGGCGGTCGCCGCTGGCGCGCGGCAGGTGGGCGATCTCGACCGCGTCCGCGCCCTCCGCGTCGGTCACGTAGGCGACCCGGCCGCCGCTGCCGAGCATCTCCGGCTGCCGCACCCGGACGCCGGGGGTGTCGGTGATGGTGCGGGCGGGGCCGTCGCGGTGGGTGAGCCAGTAGAGGCTGCCGCGTACGGTGACGGCGCTGGCCCGGCCCGTCTCGTCGACGGACAGCGAGTCGACGTTGCTGGCGGCGGACACCTGGTAGAGGCGGCGGCCGGTGCGCGGCCCGCCCAGGCGTACCTCCAGCTTGCGCGGGGTGGCGTCCGGCGACTCAAGGTCCTCGACCAGCCAGAGGTCCCCGGCGCACTGGTAGATCACCCGGTGGCCGTCGCTGGAGGCGTTGCGGGCGTAGTAGGCGTCGTGGTCGGTGTGGCGGCGCAGACCGGTGCCGTCCATCCGGCAGGAGTACAGGTTGCCGACGCCCTCGTGGTCGGAGAGGAACGCGATGCGGCGGCCGACGAACATCGGGGTGGCGAGGTGGCCGTCGATGTCCGGGAGCAGGCGTTCGCCGTGCAGCCACAGGCGGCCCATGGCCCCGCCCCGGTAGCGCTTCCAGGCGGCCGGTTCGTGCGGGGGCGTGCCGGTGAGCAGCAGGGTGCGGCGCTCGCCGTCGATGTCGGCGACCGCGATGTCGGAGACCGGGCCCCAGGGGAGTTTGCCGCCCGGACTGCCGTCGGTGGGGACGCTGTAGGCCCAGGAGAAGTACGAGAACGGCTGCTGGTGCGAGGACACGGCGAGGATCTGCGAGGTGGCGCCGGGGTCGGGGCTCCAGCCGCAGACCCGGGCGTCGGTCGAACCCCAGTAGGTCAGGCGGCGGGCCGGGCCGCCGTCGACCGGGGCGAGGTGGATCTCGGGGTCCAGCGTGCGCCAGGTCGTGTAGGCGATGGAGGTGCCGTCGGGCGAGAAGCGCGGATGACTGACCCGGGTCCGGTCGACGGTCACCCGCCAGGCCCGGCCCGGCCGGTGCCCCGCGGCGGCGAGAGGGGCGACCCAGAGGTCGTCCTCGGCCGCGAAGCACAGCAAGTCCTGGTGGAGGTGCGGGAAACGGAGATACGCGACGTCGTCACTCACCCCCCAATGCTTTCCGCGCGAAGGGCCCGGGGCAACTTGTGGTGCAGCACACAAGCGAAACGATTTCGTTTCGCTGGGTGCTGGAGGTACGGTTCAGGTGTACGAAACAGTTTCGTTCGATTCCCGGGCGAGGCTGAGCGAGGCTGCGGGACCGCGAAGAGCGATACGGCGAAGGAGGTCGGCACATGGCACGCACCAGGCTGACTCCCGAGCGTGAGGGCGAGCTGTACGAGGCCGTTCTCGACCTGCTCCGCGAGGTCGGCTACGACGCCCTGACCATGGACGCCGTCGCCGCCCGCACCCGGTCGAGCAAGGCCACGCTCTACCGCCAGTGGGGCTCCAAGCCCGAGCTGGTCGTGAAGGCGCTGCGGCACAACAAGCCGGTGAACCTCGCCGAGATCGACACCGGTTCGCTGCGCGGCGACTTCCGCGCCGCGCTGAGCCGGACCGACGACTGTCAGATGGAGAAGGACGCCGCGCTGATGCGGGGTCTGAGCCATGCCGTCCACGAGTACCCCGAGCTGCACCAGGCCCTGCGCGAGCTGCTGATCGAACCGGAGATGACCGGTCTCGACCAGCTGCTGCAACGGGCGGTGGACCGGGGTGAGCTGCGCTCGGACAATCCGGCGCTGAAGTACGTCCCGCACATGCTGGTCGGCGCGCTGGCCGCCCGGCAGCTGATCGAGGACCAGCCTGTCGACCAGGCGTTCCTCATCGATTACGTGGACTCCGTGGTTCTCCCCGCCCTCGGCGTCTGACGTCCCCGTCCCCTCCGTACGGCCCTCTCCCCGACCCGCCCCACCTGACACGCCGCTCTCGTCGTCGGGCTGGTTTCCTCTGCCCGTTTTCCAGACACACGACCTGACCGGGAGTACGCCCCCGTGGCCACTTTCCTCTACAAGCTCGGACGGCTCACCTTCCGCCGCCGCCGCTTCGTCGCCCTGATATGGGTGGCGCTGCTGGCGCTCGCCGGATTCGGTGCGGCCTCCGCGTCCACCGCCACCTCCAGCTCCTTCTCCATCCCGGGTACGGAGGCGCAGCGCGCCTTCGACCTGCTGGAACAGCGCAACCCCGGCTCCAGCGCCGACGGCGCCACCGCCCGGGTCGTCTTCAAGGCCCCCTCGGGCGAGAAGGTGACCGACGCCGACAACAAGCGCGAGATCACCGGCTTCGTCAAGGAGCTCCAGTCCGGCTCGGACCAGATCGCCTCGGTCGCCGACCCGTTCCAGGCGCAGGCCGTGAGCCAGGACGGTTCGACGGCGTACATCTCGGTCGCCTACAAGGTCAACTCCATGGAGCTGACCGACGCGACCCGGGACGCCCTGGAAGGCGTGGGCGAGGACGCGCAGAAGAGTGACATGAAGGTGGAGATCGGCGGTGACGCGCTCCAGGTCATGCCGCACAGCGGGGCCGCCGAGATCATCGGTGTCGGTATCGCCGCCGTGGTCCTGGTCATCACCTTCGGCTCGCTGATCGCCGCCGGGCTGCCGCTGGTGACCGCCCTCATCGGGGTCGGCATCGGGGTCTCGCTCATCACCGCCCTGGCCAACGTCCTGGACCTGGGCTCCACCACCTCGACGCTCGCCATGATGATCGGCCTCGCGGTCGGCATCGACTACGCGCTGTTCATCGTCTCCCGCTACCGCGCCGAACTGGCCGAGGGCAAGGAGCGCGAGGAAGCCGCCGGGCGGGCCGTCGGAACGGCCGGGTCCGCGGTCGTCTTCGCGGGCCTGACCGTGGTCATCGCCCTGGTCGGCCTCGCCGTCGTCAACATCCCGATGCTGACGAAGATGGGCTTCGCCGCCGCCGGAACGGTCGCCATCGCCGTCGTCATCGCCCTCACCCTCGTCCCGGCCCTGCTGGGCTTCGCGGGCAAGCGGGTCATGGGCCGCAAGGCGCGCAGGGCCGCCGAGTCGGCGGGCAAGGCCGACCTCGGCAAGGCCAAGCCGAACATGGGCACCCGCTGGGCGCGGTTCGTGCTGCGCAAGCCGGTCTGGGTCATGCTGGTCGGCGTCCTCGGCCTCGGCGTCATCGCCGTACCGGCCGCCTCGCTGGAGATGGGCCTGCCCGACGACGGCGCCCAGCCGAAGTCGACCACGCAGCGCCAGGCGTACGACATGCTCTCGGACGGCTTCGGCCCCGGGTTCAACGGGCCGCTGGTCACGGTCGTCGACACCAAGAACAGCGCGGACGGCGAGGCCGCGGTGGCGCGGGTCTCCGAGGAGATCAAGTCCATCGGCGTGGTCGCCGTCGCCCCGGCCGAGTTCAACAAGGCCGGTGACACCGCGACGATCGTGGTCATCCCGAAGGACCGGCCGTCCTCCGTCGAGACGGAGAACGTCGTCCACGCCATCCGCGACGCGGGTGAGGGCGTCAAGGCCGACACCGGGGCCGAGGTACTGGTCACCGGCGCCACCGCGATGAACATCGACTTCTCGCAGAAGATGAACGACGCGCTGCTGCCCTACCTGGCGCTCGTCGTGGGCCTCGCGTTCCTGCTGCTGATGCTGGTCTTCCGCTCGGTCCTGGTCCCGCTGAAGGCGGCCCTCGGCTTCCTGCTCTCGGTGGTCGCCGCCCTCGGCGCGGTCGTCGCGGTCTTCCAGTGGGGCTGGCTGGGCTCGCTCTTCGGGGTCGAGCAGACCGGTCCGATCATGAGCATGATGCCGATCTTCATGGTCGGTGTGGTCTTCGGTCTGGCGATGGACTACGAGGTCTTCCTCGTCACCCGGATGCGCGAGGCGTTCGTCCACGGCGAGAGCCCGGGGCAGGCCATCGTGACCGGCTTCAAGCACGGCGCCCGGGTGGTCACGGCGGCGGCCGTGATCATGATGGCGGTCTTCGCGGGCTTCATCGGCTCCTCCGAGCAGATGGTCAAGATGATCGGCTTCTCGCTGGCCGTCGCCGTCTTCTTCGACGCCTTCGTGGTGCGGATGGCGATCGTGCCCGCCGTGCTGGCCCTGCTCGGCAAGCGGGCCTGGTGGCTGCCGCGCTGGCTGGACCGGGTCCTGCCCAACGTGGACGTGGAGGGCGAGAAGCTCCAGAAGCAGCTCACCGACGAGTCCGGTTCCCCGCAGGGGCCGGGAGAGGGCGACAGCGACCGCGAGCTCGCCCGCGTCTGACCCCGTCCGGATTCATCGAGCCCCGGGGCCGCGTCCGAGCGGAGCGCGGCCCCGGAAGCGCCGGTCACCTGTGGGGACGGGAGGCCGGGCGCGGAGAGAAAGCCCCCGTGCGACGCGCACGGGGGCCTTTCTCGCGGTGGTCCGGGGCTTTCCCAGGGGCTTTCCCGCGGTGGCCGCCTCAGCCGCGGGCCGGCTGGGTGCCCCGTTCAGGGCGGGTGGTGCGGGACGGCGGGCGCGCCTCTCCGGTGCCGTCCGACGGCGTGGCCGGTGCCTGCGCGCGGGTGCGGGCCAGGAAGCGGGTCAGCGTCCGGATCTCGAACTGGAACACCTCGACGCCGTCCGTGGAGTGCAGCTCCACGATCAGCTGCGTACGGCCGCAGGGCCAGACCCGGACGGCCCCGCGCTCGATCGGGGTGCGCAGGCCGCGCTCCAGGAGGTCGCGGCCGAACGCCCAGTCGGTGCCCCCGGGCAGGGTGATGTGGACGGTGCGTGGGTCGTCGGACGCGTCGTAGCGCAGTTCGACGGGGACCGGGCGGGTGAGGGGGCCGTCCGTGATGAGCCGGGCGCGTGCATGTTCTTCGATCACAGGGGACATGGGCCGGCTCCTCCTATATGCATCTCTCTGTCATCTAATGTCCCATATTTCGTGGGGGTGGCGTGGTGGATGCCCCGAGGGGGCGGCCCGGTGGGCGTCGTTCGCGATACTGCCGGGGTCCCGCTCTTGCGCATGGTTCGCAGGAGGGCACTACTATTGACGGGTTCATGACCCCGCCCGCAGGACCGCGTCCGCACGGGCGCGGAGGCCGCGCGGACCCCGCAGGAAGCGGAGCCTCCCATGCATGTACCCGATGGATTCATCGATGCACCTGTCTCCGTGGCCGCCGGGGTGTTCGCCGCCGGGGCCCTCGCCGTCAGCCTCCGCGGCGCGCGCCGGGAACTGGACGAGCGCACGGCGCCGCTCGCCGGGCTGGTGGCCGCGTTCATCTTCGCCGTACAGATGCTGAACTTCCCGGTGGCCGCCGGCACCAGCGGCCACCTGATGGGAGGGGCGCTGGCCGCGATCCTGGTCGGGCCCTGTACAGCGGTGCTCTGTCTGTCCGTGGTGCTGCTGATGCAGGGCATCTTCTTCGCGGACGGCGGTCTCACCGCGCTCGGCGTGAACATCACCGTCATGGGCGTGGTCACCGTCGTCGTCGCGTACGCGCTATTCCGGCTGCTGACCGGCCTCCTGCCGCGCACCCGCCGGTCCGTGACCGCCTCGGCGTTCGTCGCCGCCCTGGTCTCCGTGCCCGCCTCGGCCGCCGCGTTCACGCTGCTCTACTGGATCGGCGGCACCACCGACATCCCGATCGGCACGGTCTTCACGGCCATGATCGGGGTGCACGTCCTGATCGGCATCGGCGAAGCGGTCATCACCGCGCTGACCGTCGGCGCCGTCCTCGCCGTACGCCCCGACCTCGTCCACGGCGTCCAGGGGCCCGCCACGCCCCTCAAGCTCCGGGTCGACGGCGAACTGGTCGACGCCCCGGCCGCCACCCGGGAGCCGGAGCCCGCCCCCGCCCGGTCCACCCGGGGGTTCTGGACCACCGGCCTGGTCTCCGCCTTCCTCCTCGCCGGGGTCGTCTCCTTCTACGCCTCCGCCGACCCGGACGGCCTGGAGCGGGTCGCCGCCGACAAGGGCATCGACGAGAAGGCTGAGGAGCACGGCGCCGCCGACTCCCCGCTCGCCGACTACGGGGTCGGCGACATCGAGAACGCCCGGCTCTCCGGCGGCCTCGCCGGGATGATCGGCGTCAGCGCCACCGTCGTCGTCGGCACGGGCGTCTTCTGGATGGTCCGCCGCCGCAAGGACGACGAGCAGGGCGCACCCCGTACCAACCCGCGCGACCACGAGAACGCCTGACATGGGATCGGGCCACGCCCACAAGCTCTACCGGCACGGACACTCGCCGGTCCACCGGCTGCCCCCGCACTGCAAGCTGGCCGCCGTCTTCGGCTTCGTGCTCGTCGTCGTCTCCACCCCGCGCGAGGCGATGTGGGCCTTCGGCCTGTACGCGGCGCTGCTGGCCGCCGTCGCCGCCCTGGCCCGCATTCCCGCCGCCTTCCTGCTGAAACGGCTCGTCATCGAGGTGCCGTTCGTCGCGTTCGCGCTGCTCATGCCGTTCGTGGTGCCCGGCGAGCAGACCGAGATCCTCGGCGTCCCGGTCAGCGTTCCCGGCCTCTGGGGCGCCTGGAACGTGCTCGCCAAGGCCACCCTCGGCGTCGCCGCCTCGGTGATCCTGGCCGCCACCACCGAACTGCGCTCCGTGCTCCTCGGCCTCCAGCGCCTGAAGCTGCCCCCGCTGCTCGTCCAGATCGCCTCGTTCATGATCCGGTACGGGGACGTCATCACCGACGAGATGCGGCGCATGTCGATCGCCCGCCGCTCCCGGGGCTTCGAGGCACGCGGGGTGCGCCAGTGGCGGGTGCTGGCCGCCTCGGCGGGCGCCCTGTTCATCCGCTCGTACGAGCGCGGCGAGCGCGTCCACCTCGCGATGGTCAGCCGGGGCTACCGGGGCACGATGCCGGTCATCGACCAGGCGACGGCCACCCGCACCCAGTGGGCGTACGCGGCGGCCCTTCCTCTACTCGCCCTCGCGGTCTGTCTGCTGGGATGGACCCTGTGACGTCATCCTCCGCAGCCCAGGAGCCGCCGCTCTCGCTCGACGTCAGCGGCCTCGCCTACGCCTACCCCGACGGCCACCAGGCCCTGTTCGGGGTGAACCTCACCGTCGCGCGCGGCGAACGCGTCGCGGTCCTCGGCCCCAACGGCGCCGGCAAGACCACCCTCGTCCTGCACCTCAACGGCATCCTGGAGGCGGGCTCCGGCACGGTCCGGGTCGCCGGGCTCCCCGTCGCCGAACGGCATCTGGCCGAGATCCGCCGCCGGGTCGGCCTCG
This sequence comes from Streptomyces durocortorensis, assembly GCF_031760065.1. NCBI lineage: Bacteria > Bacillati > Actinomycetota > Actinomycetes > Kitasatosporales > Streptomycetaceae > Streptomyces > Streptomyces sp. C11-1. The sequence goes on along the minus strand of NZ_CP134500.1, from coordinate 2,797,325 downwards.
TCTTCCAGGACCCGGACGACCAGCTGTTCATGCCCACCGTCCGCGAGGACGTCGCCTTCGGGCCCGCCTCCGCCGGACTGCGCGGCCCCGAGCTGGAGGAGCGGGTCGTGCGGGCCCTGAAGCAGGTCGGCATGGACGAGTACGCGGGCCGCCCGCCGCACCACCTCTCCTTCGGGCAGCGCCGCCGCGTCGCCGTGGCCACCGTCCTCGCGATGGAGCCGGAGATCCTCGTCCTGGACGAGCCCTCGTCCAACCTGGACCCGGCCTCCCGCCGCGAACTGGCCGACATCCTGCGCTCCTTGGACGTCACCGTGCTCATGGTCACCCACGACCTGCCGTACGCCCTGGAGCTCTGCCCGCGCGCGGTCGTCCTCAGCGAGGGCGTCATCGCCGCCGACGGCCGTACACAGGACCTCCTCTGCGACGCGGAGTTGATGCGTGCGCACCGGCTGGAGCTCCCGTTCGGCTTCGACCCGCGTTCCGTGACCGTGCCGTCTCCGTGAACAGACCGTGACGGACCGAAGGGGCCGACGCCCCGGGCCCCGCCGTGCCCGCCCGGCCGTGCACCATGGGGGGATGAGCGAGGGCGCGGGCACATCGGCGGGTACGGGAGCAGGCGTGGACGTGGACGTACGGGGCACGGTGGCGCCCGGGTTCGAAGCGGTCGCGGACGCGTTCGCCCGCAACTTCGAGCAGCGGGGGGAGCGCGGCGCGGCCGTCGCCGTCTACCGGGACGGGCGCAAGGTCGTGGACCTGTGGGCCGGTACGAGAGACGTGGACGGCACCGAGCCCTGGGCGGTCGACACCGTCCAGATCGTGCGCTCGGCGGGCAAGGGCATCGCCGCCGCCGTCCCCCTCCTGCTCCACCAGCGCGGACAGGTCGACCTGGACGCCCCGGTCTCCACGTACTGGCCGGAGTTCAAGGCGAACGGCAAGGAACGCGTCCTGGTCCGCGACCTCCTGGCCCACCGGGCCGGGGTGCCCGCCCTGGACCGCACCCTCACCCCCGCCGAGGCCGCCGACGGGCTCTCCGGCCCGGCGGCCGTCGCGGCCCAGAGCCCGTACTGGGAGCCGGGCACCGACCACGGCTACCACGCCCAGACCTACAGCTGGCTGATCGGCGAACTGGTCCGCCGCGCCACCGGCCGTACCATCGGCCGCTGGATCGCGGAGGAGATCGCGCGCCCGCTCGGCCTGGACTTCTGGTTCGGACTCCCCGCCGACGAGGCCCACCGCATCGGCCGCATCGGTTCCGTGGAGCCCCCGGCCCCCACCGCGGCCTCCGGCGCCCTGCGCGTACGCCCCAAACGCTCGGTGGTCGAGGCCTACCGCGACCCGGAATCGCTCACCCGGCGGGCGTTCGGCGCGATCGACCCGTTCCCCGACGAGAACGACGCGGCCTACCGTACGGCCGAACTCCCCGCCTCGGGCGGCATCGCGACCGCCCGGGGCCTGGCCCGCTGCTACGCCGCGATGATCGGTCCGGTCGACGGCCACCGCCGCCTGTTCGCCCCCGCGACCCTGACGCTGGCCCGCACGGAGGAGTCGGCGGGCCCCGACCGGGTCCTGGTGGTCAACACCCGCTTCGGCCTGGGCTACATGCTGCACGGCCCGGCGGCGCCCCTGCTGGGCCCCGGCTCCTTCGGCCACCCGGGCCGGGGCGGTTCGCTGGGCTTCGCCGACCCCGAATCCGGCATCGCACTCGGCTATGTGACCAACGGCCTCCAGAAGGGAGTCACCGCGGACCCCCGTGCCCAGGCACTGGTCAGGGCAGTACGGTCGGCGCTATGACACCTGCAACGCGTGGGGCAAGGGCCCGCTTCGACGGTTACAGCGTCCTGATCACCGCCGCCGGCCAGGGCATCGGCGCGGCAACGGCCCACCGCCTGGCGGCGGAAGGCGCCTCGGTCCTCGTCACCGACCTGGACGCCGAGCGCGCCTCGGACACGGCGGCGGCGATACGCGAGGCGGGCGGCACGGCCGACTCCCTGGCCTGCGACGTGGCGGACCGGACAGCGGTGGAGGCGGCGGTCGCCCGCGCGGCCGCGACCTTCGGCCGCCTCGACGTCCTCGTCAACAACGCGTACGCGGCGAGCGAGGACGCGAGTCTCTTCGAGGACGAGACGGACGAGGAGTGGGACCGCGACCTGGACATCACCCTCTCCGGCCCCTTCCGCTGCGCCCGCGCCGCCCTGCCGCACCTGGTGGCCTCGGGCCGGGGCGCGATCGTCACCATCGGCTCGGTCAACGGCGAACAGGACTTCGGCGGCCACGCGTACAGCGCGGCCAAGGCGGGCCTGGCCAGCCTGACCCGTACGCTGGCGGGCCACGCGGGCCCGCGCGGCGTACGGGTCAACCTGGTGGCCCCCGGCACGATCCGCACGGCCGCCTGGTCGGGCCGCGACGCCGAACTGGAGCGTGCCGCCGCCCTCTACCCCCTCGGCCGGGTCGGCACCCCCGAGGACATCGCGTCCGCCGTCGCCTTCCTCGCCTCGTCCGACGCGTCGTGGATCACGGGGACGACACTGCGGGTGGACGGCGGAATCCTGGCGGTGAACACGGGGTTCCGCCAGGCGATGTCGGGGCGGGAGTAAAACCCCTGGCGGGGCGCCACCCGCCGCTCCTACCCTCTCCGCATGATCACGTACGAACACACCGACAGGGCGGGCCGTCCCGTCACCCTCCACGAGGTCGACGGGGACAACTGGCGGGCGGTCGCCGACTGCGCACCCCGCGACGACCAGCGCGACTGGGTCCCTGCCCTGGCGGCCCGCTACCTGGTGCTGACGGCCCGCGAGGACACCTGGCACTCCTTGGCGGTCCTGGCCGGTGACGAGGTGGCCGGGCACATCATGTGGGGGCGGGACGAGGACGGTTCGTACTGGATCGGCGGCGTGCTGATCGACGCCTCCCACCAGGGCCGGGGCATCGGCGCAGCCGCCGTACGCACCCTGGCGACCTGGCTGTCCGCCCGCCCCGGCCGCACGGCGGTCCGCCTCTCCTACGCCCCGGCCAACGAGGCCGCCGCCCGCTTGTACACCGCGCTCGGCTTCCGCCTGACGGGGGTGGAGGAGGACGGGGAGGTGGTCGCGGAGTGGATGAACCACCCCTCGGGGGATGTGCAGGAGGATAGGTAGCATGAGTGATGCCACCGGCAAGTACTCGATCACGCTGCCGCGCGGTATCGCGGAAGCCGCTCGGCAACGTAGCGGCCTTTCCGCCTACGTCGCGGCGGCTGTCGCCCGCCAGATCGAGCGGGACGATCTGAACGAGCTCATCGCCGTGGCCGAGGCCGATCACGGTCCGATCGGTGAGGAAGAGATCCAGGCCAGGCGCGATCAGCTGCAACGGGCCCGTGAGCAGCAGGCCGACGCCCAGAGCGCCGCGTGACACGGTCGGCGCCGATGCCGGGCTGCATGGGTGCAAGTGCGCCATTGACGCCATGCTCTGCGCCACAGCTCTCGTAGCACCTGGCCCCGTCACCGTACTCACCTCCGACCCCGAGGACCTCACCGCGCTGTGCGGCGGGCGGGTCACCGTGATCAAGGTCTGACACCACCAGCCTCCGTACCTGTGCCTCCCGGAGAAGCCGCTCGCCCGCCGGGAGACCCGGCCGTTAGGTTTGGGCCCATGATTGTGTGGCTCAACGGCACCCACGGCGCGGGAAAGACGACGACCGCCGCACTCGTGCGGCAAATGCTCCCGGATTCACGGGTGTTCGACGCCGAGAAGGTCGGCGAGACACTCATGGACATCACGCCGGTCCTGTCCCGTACGGACAACTTCCAGCACTGGCCGCCCTGGCGGCAGCTGGTGGTCGAGACCGCCCGCCGCGTACTCGACTACACGGGCGGCATCCTGGTGATGCCCATGACGGTGCTGGTCGAGCCGTACTGGCGCGAGATCAGCGCGGGCCTCGCCGAACACCGCATTCCGGTCCGCCACTTCGTCCTCCACGCCGACCAGGACACCCTGCGCGGCCGCATCGAGGGCGACACGGACCTCGGCCCCTCCCCGTTCCGCTTCGCCCATCTGGAGCCCTACGCCGAGGCCGCCCGTACCTGGCTGCACGCCGAGGCCGAGGTCATCGACACCACACACCTCACGCCCGCCCAGGTCGCGGAACGGATCGTGGAGGCGGTCAAGGGGTGAGGCGGGGAGGGGGCGACGGGTGGCTGCCGACTGATTCGGGAGGAGTGGTCGTGCGCTGGACGCGCTCCTTGATCTGACCCCGCACGCCCTATTTTGCCGACGTGCTGTCGGTATCTACTGAGCGCATGACCACACTCACCGGACGGCCTCTACCCGCCGTCGGTCCGGACGGCGTCAACCCATGGAGACGGACCCCGGGCGCCAGGCCGTCGCCGCCGCGCATCTGGGTCATGACACCCGCGTGTCCTTCGTGACGGCAGATGCTGACGCCTGGCTCGACGGCTATACCGAAACCAGCGGGTTCGCAGATTCTGAAGGTCGACTGGAAGTGAACCCGCTGGAATGGCGGGCGTGGGAAGGACTGGGCACTCAGGTTCTGCGCTGCTTGAATGCTGCAGTGATCGAACTGGTGGTTGTCGTGGCAGCGGCAGGACTGACGGCGTGGTTGTTCCGTCGCAGAGTGAAACAGCGGGCAGGCAGTGCCGCTCAGGGAAATGTGATCAAGATTCCCTGCCTACTCCGACATCCTTCGCTGGAAGGACGATGGCCGCGGGGGCGACTGTTGGTGTGATGCCGAATGAGTTGGACCACGTGCTCACTTGTCAGTGGCCAGTTGAGATTCCCCGTTGGCGGCCACTTGATGGGGAGTCATCTGGCCACCGATGGTCACACTGAGTTGCTGCTCGGGTAGTGCAAGGTGGCGGGCGAAGCCAGGCGCAGCAGTCCTGCTGGCCACCGCTCCGAGTGCATTTGACCGTGTGGCGAATGGCCCCGCCGGTTCCGCGTCGGATCCTGGAACCGACCCGCAGGGTCGGTAAGGCTCGGCGGTCCGTTGCGGGTGGCGGGGCCTGGACGGTTATGGCGTCATATGGTCTTCGGTGTGGCGCGCATGCCGACGTAGACGCACCTGGTGCCGTCGGTGAGGATGGAGAAGACCACCGGCATGTAGCCCTCGCTGAACGACGGCCCGGCGCCCGTGCCGGCGAAGACCGACTCGGTGACCGGTACGAGCTCGATGTCGAGGGGCGGGGACATGTCCTTCATGCCGTCGACGAACTCGTACAGCAGGTGCGCGCTGCCGTCGTCCTTCTGGCTGACGGTCAGCAGGACGCCTTCGCGCTTGTAGGTGCCGACCAGTGGTGTCATGTCGACGGTGGGGGGCTGTGCGGCCGGTGCGAAGTCGTCCGGCATGCGCACGCTGGCCAGCTCGGCCAACAGTTCCCGCAGCAGGTCCGAGTAGAGCGCGCGGGCGTCGCCGCCGTTGGTGAGTAGTGCGATGGCGACGCCCGCCTGCGGGACGACGCGCAGGTAGGAGTGCTGTGCGACGGCTGAGCCGTCGTGGCCGTAGCCGGATATGCCGTCCCAGTCGTACAGCGTCCAGCCCAGGCCCCATCCGTCGGCGCTGACGGTCCACTTGTCCGGGCAGTCGACCTCGGGGGTCTGCATCGCCGCGACGGACTCGGCCGACAGCACGCGGGTACCGTCCGGGGCGGTGCCGCCGTTCAGATGCATCTGGGCGAATCGGACGGCGTCGCCCGCGGAGTAGATGACGCGGCCGTACGGTCCCGCCGAGCGCGGCATGAGGTCCCACACGGGAGCCGGGTCAGGGTAGGTGCCGGGCTCTCCCAGGTGGCTCATGGCGACCCGGAACCGCAGCGCCTCTTCGGGCAGCGTCATGGTGTGTTCGAGGTCGAGTGGGGCAAGGAGCCGGTCCCGCAGGGCCTCGTCCCAGGTCTGGCCGGTCAACACCTCCACGATGCGGCCGAGCACGACGTAGCCGAGGCTGCTGTAGGAAATCGCCGCCCCGGGCGGGCAGTCCAGCGCGACGCCCTGGGCAGCCTCGACATACTTGGCCAGGCAGTCGTCGCCCCGCCCGGAGTCGAAGGTGAAGTCGCAGGTCAATCCGCCGGTATGGCTGAGCAGTTGGCGCACGGTGATCGCCTTGGTGGCTTCCGCGTCCGGGGTGGCGAACTCCGGCACGATGTCCACGACGGGTGCGTCGAGGTCCAGGTCGCCGGAGTCGACGAGCTGCATCACCAGCGTGGCGGTGTAGACCTTGGCGACCGACCCGGACAGGAACACCGAGTCGGTCGTCGCCTCCACACCGGTGCCACGGTGCAGCACCCCGCTGGCCAGCTCATGAACTTCGCCGTCCTTGAGTACGGCAAGGGTCGCGCCCGGCACGTGGTGGGCATCGCGCAGCTCATCCAGCCGCGCCTGCCAGCGGTCGAGAGAGAAGCCGCCTCCGTCCGAAGCCGCCGTCCCCCACCCCCCCTTCGCTGTCCAGTTGCCCTCTGAATCCCAGCTCACATCGCTCGGCAAAGCGTCCTCCGTACATGTGGAAAGCGGTCGGTCAATAATGATCGTTTGCCGTGGCAGATGGAACAGCTGCGTGGCCGTCGGCACGCGGGGGCCGAGAACGCCGGTGAACCGCAGCCGCAGCCACGCGCCGCTGTCCACGGCCTTCGCCAAACTGGCGCCGCAGCATGTCAGAGCGCCTGGCCGCATCGTGGAGGTGCTGACCAGTGCGCAGGGGGTTGGCCGGTCCCGGATGCCGAGCTTTATTAGGAACCAGGAAGGTCAAGACCGAGCACGACGTCGGCTGCAGCATGAGCGGCCTCCGATTCTCGCTATACGCAGCCACAAGCGCAGTCCCCGCGACACGCGACACAGAGTGACATTTCAACTGGCCGTACGTGGGGAATCTGAACTGGCCGCCGTCACTGAGCTGATTCCAACCTGTCGGCGATATCCGTCAGTTGGGTGACTCTGCAACGCGATGAAGCTTCTGGTAGGAGGTGTCACGACCAAGATCCACCGTGCCCCACCAGGAGCTTCGCGTGCTTGTCTACCCGTCGTCGATTGAAAAGTCTCTCCGGCTGGACGATCTGCTCGAACTGCTGGAGCCGGGCGGCCTCTACGTCGTAGACGATCTGTTGCCGCAGCCCACGTGGCCCAGCGATCACCAGACCCGCGTCGACGACTTTCTCGCACGTCTGAGCGAACGCTCCAACTTGCTTGGGAAGCGCGCGACATGGGCGTCGGGGCTTCTGGTCGGAACCCGTATCTGACGGACTATCGTGAACGGCATGTCCGCTGATCTGATCCGCATTGTGTCCCGCGACTCGCCCATGGCACTCGCCCAGGTGGAGCGCGTCCGTGCCGAGCTGGCCGTACTCCACCCCGGCACCCGTACGGAGGTCGTCCCGGTCAAGACGACGGGCGACAAGTGGATGGGCGACCTCAGCGCGGTGGAGGGCAAGGGCGCGTTCACCAAAGAGGTGGACGCCGCTCTCCTGGCCGGGGAAGCCGACCTGGCGGTGCACTGCGTCAAGGACATCCCGGCGGACAGGCCCCTGCCTGCGGGTACGGTCTTCGCTGCTTTTCTCCGGCGCGACGACATCCGTGACGCACTGATCCACCCCGGCGGCCTGCGCCTCGACGAGCTTCCCGCCGGGACGCGTATGGGGACGTCGTCCGTCCGCCGTGCCGCCCAGCTCGCCGCATCCCACCCCCACCTCTTCTGCGTACCGATGCGCGGCAACGCCAACCGGCGCCTCGAGAAGCTTGCCGCAGGCGAGGCCGACGCGCTGCTGCTGGCAGCGTCCGGGCTGGAGCGTATCGGCCGGTCCGACGTGATCACCGAGATCCTGTCGCCCGAGGTAATGTGCCCGCCGATCGGTGCCGGAGTGCTGGCCCTCCAGTGCCGGGAGGGTGACACCGACCTCATCGACGCCGTGAGCGGGCTCGGCGACCCGGCGGCCCACCGCGAGACGACCGCCGAGCGGATGTTCCTGCACGTGCTTCAGGGGCACTGCAACAGCCCCATCGCCGGTTACGCCCAGGTGGAACGGAACGGCGATCTGTCGCTGCGGGCCAAGGTCTTCACCCCGGACGGCAAGACCGTCCTCAACGCCCACGAATGGGCCGGAGCGCTCGACCCGGCCACCCTGGGCACGTCCGTCGCGGTCAGCCTGCTGCGGCAGGGGGCCAGGGAGCTGATCGACGGCATCGCCCACTGACGGACCGCCTGCCGCCCGCGATGTGCCGGGTGCCACGTAGTGCCCGCGGCCGAGCGACGGGTTCAGGCGGCGGTCTGTTCGTGGTTGGTTCTGCATGCGCGGCAGAGGCCGGGGGTGCGGGCGCGGAAGCCGCGTTCGCAGCCGTCGCAGTTCTGCATGGGGATGATGAGGGCGGCACGTACGGGGGTGGTCTCCTGGGCGCCGGGGAGGGGTGGTGGCAGGAGCGCGGTGAGGCGGTGTCTGACGAACTGCGCCGGGTGGTTGACGGGTTGCGGGAGGTCGGTCGTCAGGGCGTGGCGGATGGCGTCGGGGTGCGCTTCGCGTTCCAGCCAGGCGGCCATGGCGGGGGTGAGGCGTTCGACTGCGTCCTCGGTGAGCGTCAGTTCGTGCGTGTGTCGTCGTAGGTCGGTGAGGAGCGCGGCGGCAGTCCGGCGGAGTTCGGGGGTGAGTTCGCGGGGCCGGGGGAGGGGGCGGGGCGGGGCTTTGGGTGCGGTCGGTGGCGGTACGAGGCGTGCGGTGGGTTCGGTGGCGGGCTGGGTGGGGGGTTCCGGCACCGGCAGAGGAGCTGACAGAGGGCCCGGCACCGGCAGAGGAGTCGGCGCAGGGTCTGGTAGTGCGGTCGGCGCGGGATCAGGCACAGGCACAGGCACAGGTGCCTGTGCCTGCTGCGCCTGTGTCCGGGGCTGCCGGGAGGCGGGCGGCAGTTGTGGCGTGGGTGCCGCTCGGGGGTGCAGCAGTGCTTCGGGGTGGTTGCAGTAAACCGTGCGGGTGGCGATTCGGCCGTTCGGGAGGCGGACGACGGTGCGTTGGAGGTAGCCGTGGGCTTCCAGTTCGCGCAGGGCGGCGGCGATGAGTTTTTCGCCTTCGGGGAAGCGGGAGGCGAGGGCCTTGACGCCGACCTCGGTACCTCGGGGCAGCGACTGGATGCGTACGGCGACGCCCAGGGCGGTGGCGCTGAGGGCGGTGTGCTGGGCGAGGTGGTTGCCGACGACCGTGAAGCGCTCGGTGTGCGGGATGGCGATGTGGATCACGCCACGGGCCGGGAGAGGTCCGGGAACCTCTGCCAGGGCGCGCATGAGCGCAGTATTCTGCTGGGTATCCATCGGGAAGGTCTCTTCTTCCTTGGTGGTCAGGCCCTCGTTCGGGATTGCAGTCCCGGTCGGGGGCCGACGTATGTCCGGTGTCTGACGCTGGTGCTGGCGTGAGCATATGCCCGCCAACCGGCTCGAAATCCAGCTGAGTTGGCAAACCTCACCCGTGTGGGTGACGAGCCCCTGGGACCCGTCGGGTAGAGGCCGGGGCGGGTGGGGTGGGGTTGTTTCTCCTGGTTCTTTAAGTAGTTGATGTCGCGCTTCGCCGCGTCGCGGTCGAGCGCGATCCGGTCGCGCCGTACCGGGTCGCGGTCGAGCGCGACCCGGTGGAGGCCGTCACCGTACGAGGCCGATTTCGGCCCATACCGTCTTGCGCGGTACGGGCCCGGGGGTGACGCCCCAGTGGTCGGCCAGCGCCTCGACGATGAGCAGCCCGCGCCCGTTCTCCGCGTCGCCCTCGGGTGCCTTCACGGCTCCCGGGCCGGGCGGGAGGCGGTCACCCCGGGTGTCGGTGACTTCGATGCGTAGGGTCTTCGCGTTGACGACGAGGGTGAGTTGGAAGTCCCTTCCCTTGACGCGGCCGTGCACCGTGGCGTTCGCGGCCAGCTCGGCCACGATGTGGGCCGCCGACTCCGACGGGAGCCCCCAGGCGCCGAGATGGGCGACGGTGAGCAGCCGGGCGAGCCGGGCGCCCCGGCGGGTGGGTGAGAGCAGGACGGTGAACGAGCGGGTGGGGGCGGGGTGTTGTGCGAGCGACACGACTTCTTGGTTCATGTCACTCAGCGTGGCCGTCTCTGCGTACCGTGCCCAGTGACGGAGCCCTTGCGTACGGTGAGTGTCCGGGGCTTGTCCGGTGTTGTCCGGGCTGTCGGGCGTGACGCGTGGGGAACGGGCGGGGTTGAGGGAAGAACGGCACGCACGTCGGAAGTGGGGCTGGCATGAGCGTGGTTGGTGACGGTACGGAGCGTGGGGACGGCGGGGCGGACGAGCCCGGCTGGGACGTCGACCCGGACGACGAGTCGGGTGCGGCGGTGGTTGCCGCCGTGGGGCGCCAGATCAGGGCGTGGCGTGAGGCGGCGGGGATGCGGGCGGGAGAGCTCGGGTCGGTGATGGGGTACGGGGAGGACCTCATCTACAAGGTGGAGGGCGGCCGGCGCATCCCCCGCCCGGAGTTCATGGACGGGGTGGACCTGGCGCTGGGGGCGGGCGGGAAGCTCGCGGCGATGAAGTCGGACATCGCGGAGGTGCGGTATCCGAAGAAGATCCGGGAGCTGGCCAAGCTGGAGGCTGCGGCGGTGGAGCTGCTGGCCTACGGAAGCCACAACATCCACGGCCTCTTGCAGACCGAGGAGTACGCGCGGGCGTTGTTCGGGATGCGGAGGCCCGCGTTCTCGCAGGACGAGGTGGAGAGGCTGGTGGCCGCTCGTATGGCCCGGCAGTCCGTCTTCGCCCGCTCGCCTGCCCCGGAACTCAGTTTTGTCCAGGAAGAGGTGACGCTGCGGCGACACCTCGGGGGCAGAATGGTGTGGCGTCGACAGCTCGAACGCCTCCTGGAGGTGGGCGAGCTACGGCACGTCGAGATTCAGGTGATGCCGACCAGTCGTGACGAGCATGCCGGAATGGGCGGTGAGATGCAGGTGCTGAAGTTCAAGGACGGATCGGCGGTGGGCCGCTCCGAGGGCGACTTCGGCAGTCGGCCGGTCTCCGACCCGAAGCACCTCCGGATCATCGAGCTGCGGTGTGGCATCATCCGGGCGCAGGCTCTCAATCCGAGGGAGTCGCGGGCCTTCATCGAGCAAGTGCTGGGGGAGACATGATCAGCGAGACCTCTGCCGGAGACGATTCCGAGCTGGCGTGGTTGAAGAGCAGTTACAGCGACAGCAGCAACAGCAATGAATGCGTCGAGGTGGCCACGACCCCCGACGCCGTCCACGTCCGCGACTCCAAGAACGTCCAGGGCCCCCGTCTCGCCGTCACCCCCGCCGCCTGGGAGGGTTTCGTCGCGTACGCCGCCACAGGGCGCTGATCCGACCTCAACTCGTGTGCAGCATCAGGCCGATGCCCACTACCATCAGGCCCGCCGCCGCGATCCTCGGCGCCCCGAAGCGCTCCTTGAAGAACAGCGTGCCGATCGCCGCACCCACGATGATCGAGGACTCCCGCAGCGCCGCGATCGGGGCGAGCGGGGCCCTGGTCTGGGCCCACAGCACCAGGCCGTACGCGACGACCGACAGGGCCGCGCCGAGCAGGCCCCGCACGGCGAACGGTTTGAGCTGGGAGGCCAGTTCGGAACGGCGGCGGTAGTAGGCGTACGCCGGGATCGCCAGGCCCTCCAGGATCATCAGCCACGCGACGTAACCGAGCGGTGTGCCCGACGCCCGGACGCCGACGCCGTCCACCGTCGTGTACCCGGCGATGGCCAGGCCCGTGCCCAGGGCAGCCACGATCGCGGGCCAGTGCGGGCGGGTGCCGGAGCCGTGGATGCCCCAGAGGGCCAGGCCGACCAGTCCGGCCGAGGCGACCGCGACGCCCGCCGTCGCCCACGCGTCCGGGTGCTCGCCGACGAAGACCGCCGCCAGGACGGTCACCACCAGCGGGGCCGTGCCCCGGGCGATCGGGTACATCTGGCCGAAGTCGCCGAGCGCGAACGACCGCATCAGCAGCAGCATGTACGCCACGTGCAGTGCGGCCGAGACCAGGAGGTACGGCCACGCCCCGGCCGCCGGGAACGGGGCGAAGAGGGCGAGGGCCGCGCCGATCAGCAGGCCGCCGCCGGAGATCAGCGTGAAGGAGAGCAGCTGGTCCTTGATCGCGTGGGCGATGGCGTTCCAACTGGCGTGCGTGACTGCGGCTATGAGGACCGCGAGCGCGACCAGAGGGGTCACTTGGCAGACTCGCGCACGTCCGCCACCGTCGCGCCCGCGTGGGCGATCAGGGTCTTCGGGTCGAGCGGGAAAACCGTGTGCGGGGTGCCCGCCGCCGCCCACACCACCGGGTGGTCCAGTAGCCGCCGGTCCGCCAGTACCCGGGTCCGGGTCGCGTGGCCGAAGGGCGGTACGCCCCCGATGGCGTACCCGGTCGTCTCCCGGACCAGGCCCGCGTCGGCCCGCTCGACCTTCTGCGCGCCCAGCTCACGCCGTACCAGCTCGACGTCCACCCGCGAGGAGCCGTCCATCAGGACCAGGACCGGGACCCCGTCCGCCGCGAAGACCAGGGACTTGACGATCTCGCTCAGCTCGCAGCCGACCGCGGCGGCGGCCTCCGCCGCCGTACGGGTCGCGTCCGGGAAGCGTCGTACCTCGACCTGGAGGCCCAGCTCGGCCAGTGCCTCGGCGAACCGGGGGTGGGCGGGGGAGGTGACGGGGGCGGGGGCGGTCGCCGGGGGCTCGGGTGTGCTCATGGCTGCACGCTAGCGGTCGTTGTAGGGGGCACGCGAGGGGGTTCCGGCTGCTGGTTCCGCGACCCCTCCCGTGCGCCCTCGCGCCCTTTCGCCAGGTCATCCGGCCAATCCTCAGTCCTTCCCTGGCCGGAAGTGGCGGGCGCTGATCGCGGCTCCCCTTCCCGCGCCACAGTGATAGGGCGACATATGCAGGAAAGTATGACAAGGGGGAAATGGTGCTCCGCATCCACTTCACCGCCCAGGACCTGGAGTACGTCCGCCTCGCCCGGCGCCCGGACCCGCTCTGGGAGATCGTGTGCAGCATCTGCCGGCTCCAGACCGACGAGGGCCCGGTCGCGTTCGGCCCCTGGCGGCGGGCCGTCGTCCCCCGCCTGCGCGGGACCGGCGGCGGAGCGGACCGCGCCGTCGCGCTGGCGCTGCGCAGCCTGGTGCCGTTCGGCCCCTACTTCCCCGACTTCCTGACGCCCGCCGTCGACGGCGGCAACGCGGATCTGCGCCAGGGCGTGGACCGGGTGCTGTCGACGCCCCGGACCAGGCTGCGCAGGGAGCTCACGCTGCTCGCGGAGTCGGCGCCGGGGGTGCGGCCCTTCCTGGGGGAGGAGTTGGCCCGGGGTGACGCGGCGGCGCTGCGGGCGCTGGGCGGGCTGCTCACCGCGTACGACGCGGCGTTCGTCGCCCCGTACCGGCCGTGGATCGACGCGGCGGTGGCCTCCGACCTCGCCTGGCGGAGCCGCGAACTGGCGGCCGGAGGCACCCGGGCCCTGCTGGAGACGTTCCGCCCGATGGCCCGGTGGAGCCCGCCCGTGCTGGAGGTGACGTACCCGGTCGACCGGGACATGCACCTGGGCGGGCGCGGACTGCTCCTGATGCCGTCGTACTTCTGCTGGCGCAAACCGCTCACGCTGGTCGACGGCGCGCTGCTGCCGACGCTGGTCTACCCGGTCGAGAAGCCGGTCCTGGCCGCCGCCCCCGGTTCCACCGGCGCCTCGCTCGCCCGGCTGCTGGGGCCGACGCGCGCCGCGCTCCTCCACGAGGTGACGGCCCGCGGCTGCGCCACGACGTCGGAGCTGGCCCGTGCGGTGGGCTGCTCGCTGCCCAACACCAGCCAGCAGCTGGCGATCCTGCGCGAGGCGGGCCTCGCAGCCTGCCGCAAGGAGGGCCGGTGCACGCTCCACCACCCTTCGCCGCTGGGGCGGCAGCTGCTGGAGGGGGCGGCCTCGTCCCGGGGAACGGGGACGGTCTCCTCTCGATGAAGGTGACCCTTCCATCCCGATGAAAGGGTGCGGCGCGCGTACCCGTTCCGCTGCCACGCTTCTTCCGTCACACCACTCGCCCACTCGTCCCACAGGGGAGCACCGGGTCCAGAGGCCCGGCGCAGGGAGGAACACCATGCGCACGTTCGTACGAGCGGCGGCACTGCTCATGTTCACGGCAGGCGCCGTACTGACGACCGGGGCCGGGGCCCAGGCCGGTTCGGCCGACGCCCAGGACACCTACGCGGGCTGCCGGTCCGGGTACGTCTGCATCTACCCGGGCGCGTCCTGGAACGGCAACCGGCCGGAGGCGACGTACTACCGGTACGGCGTCTACAACCTCAACAACCAGATCGGCACCCACCGGGTGTTCAACAACCAGACAGGCGGCGCGACCGTCCAGCTGTGCACGGGGTACAACGGGGTCGGCTGCGGCGCGAAGATGCCCACGTGGACCTTCTGGGACGTGGACCTGACCCCGATCAACTCGATCAGGCTCGCGCCCTAGCCGCGCAGGGGCCCTGTCCGCAGGGGTCTACTCGGATGACCTGGGGCGGGGGTGCTTCTGCCCTCGCCCCAGGGACGTGAGTGCCAGCAGGTCGCTTCGGCATCGAGACCGGCCTCAGCCGCCCGCGCGCAGCACCTCCGCCACCACATGGCCCGCCGCGTCGCCGCCGTGGCCGCCGCTCTGGACGACCGCCGCGGCGGCGAGGTCGTTGCTGAAGCCGGTGAACCAGCTGTTCGAGGTCTCCTGCCCGTCGACCTCGGCCGAACCGGTCTTTGCGCCCTTGTCGCCGCCCACCGACGCCATGGCCTTCGCGCCCGTGCCCCAGGCCGCCGTGGCGCGCATCATCGTGTTCAGCTGCTGGGTGACGGAGGGCGACAGCGAGCGCGAGGCGGTGGCCAACGGCCGGTTGTCCAGGGACTGGGGGACGATGACCGGCTGGCGGAAGGTGCCGGTGCGGGCGGTGGCGGTGACGGACGCCATGTTGAGGACGTTCATCTGGACGGTGCCCTGGCCGATGTACTGGGCCGCCGCTTCACCGCCTGTCTCCGCCGGGACGCTGCCGTCGGTCGTGACGACGCCGGTCTTCCAGTCCAGGCCGATACCGAAGACGTCCCGAGCCACCTTGCCGAGCGCGGCGTCGTCCTTCGTGTCGTCGATGAGCTTGATGAAGGCGGTGTTGCAGGACTTGGCGAAGCTCTGGGTGAAGGTGGAGCCGTCCGGCAGCGCGAAGTGGTCGAGGTTGTGGAACGAACGCCCGTAGTACATCGCGTTCTTGGGGCACTCCGCCGCCCCGTTCGCGGTGACGAGCCCCTTCTCCAGCAGCAGCGCCGCCGTCACGATCTTCAGCGTCGAGCCGGGCGCCTGCTTGCCCTGGAGCGCCACGTTGAACTCGGTCACCGGGTTGTTGGCCACCGCGCGGATCGCCCCCGTGGACGGCTTCACCGCGACCACCGACGCCTGCGTGTACTTCTTCACCGCCCGCTCGGCCGCCGCCTGGGCGCCCGCGTCGAGCGTCGTCTGCACCTTGCCGGGCTTGCCCTTGGCCAGAGTCAGCAGGTTGATCTCCGGCTGGGACTCGTCGGCGGGCTCGATCCAGGTCTCGATGCCGGCCGAACCGCCGGCGCTCTCTCCGTACTTCTGGCGCAGCGTGTTCAGGATCGGCCCGAGCGAGGGGTACTTCTCCTTGGTCAGCACTGTGCCGTTGCGGTCGACGGCATCGATCGCCGGGGTCGAGGACTCGCCCGTCTTCAGCGTCGCGCCCTCCGTCAGCTGCGGGTGCACGACCGTGGGCGCCCAGTCGACCAGGGCTTTCCCTGTCGTCAGGCCGCGTACGACGGTCAGCTCCGAGGCGTACGACAGGGGCTTGGACTTCCCGTCGTACGACACGGTGGCCTTGACCTCGTAGGGCACCTTCGTGCCGACCGCCGGGCCCGGGGTGATCTTCACCTTGCCGATGTGGGCGTCCTCGCCGTACGAGGTGAGCACCGGCTCCGCGCCCGCCTCGTTGTTGGTGAGCAGGGCCGCGGTCGCCGCGTCCCCGGCCGCCCAGGCGTCGAAGAAGCCCTTCGACGTCTCGGCTATCTCCTCCGCGCTCGGCGGTCCCGTCTTCACCTTCGACGACTCGGACGCGCTCCGCGTACCGCCGCCCCCGCCGCCCGTGTCTCCGAGCACGCTGTACGCCCCGTAGCCGATACCGCCCGCCACCAGGACGAACACACCGCCGACGACGCCGACCTTCGCTCCACTGCGCATCCCGCAGTCCCCCTCCCCAGGAGAGCCCCGAAAAAGGTTCAAGGGGCATCCGTGAGGAAGCCTAGGCGGCGGTGGCGGATGGTGAGGGTGTTGTTACCGGACCGGAATGCTTGGCTGGAAAGCGCTCTCCGCTCCGCAGCCGTGTGAGCTGGGGCCACGCTGGGAAGACTGGACGGGAGTGCACGGGGGAGTGCACGCGGGCGCGAGCGTCGGGGGGCGTGGAGCATGGGGGCACGGGCGTGCGCGGGGGTGGTCCGGTGACGGCCTACCCGATCAAACAACTGCCGTTCGCGGTGCTGCCCGAGGGCGGGGCCGCGACCTGGCCGGCGGCCGACGCCGAGCGGTGGCGGAAGGCGCGGGTCCCGGCGGCCCTCGCCCCGGTGCTGGGCGGCTGGCTCCTGGCCGCCCTGGTGGCGGTGTCGTACGTCCTGCTGTTCGCGATCTCGTCGGCGGGCGCGGGCTGGCACGGCGGGTCGGGAGAAGGGGACGGCACGGACTGGCTCAGGTACCCGGGAGCGGTCCTGCTGACCGCCCTGCCGCTGTGGTACCGGTACGTTCCGGTCGCGGCCGTGACCGCCGCCCTGGCCGTCGCCGTGGAGGCGGGCCTGTCCCTGGCCCTCTCCGGCGGCCTCGACACCCCGGCCGTGGCCGGGTACACGGTCGTGCTCGCCGCCTGCGCCCTGGCGTTCACCGGGGGCTGCCTGCGGCTGCGGGCCCGGCGCCGTCAGCGCGCCCTGACCCGCGCCGCGGCGGGCGCACGACGCTTCCCGCTGCCCAAGGGCGTTCCGGAGTCCGACGGCTACCGGGGCCACCAGGCATTCCTGGGCGGGCTGGCCCTCTGTCTGCTCGCCGCCGTGTTCCTCGCCGAGGGCCTGTTCGGCGACCTGACGGCCTCCGGGGCGGCGCCCGCGTACGACGCCGTCGGGCAGCAGCGCATCGGCCTGGTGCTTCTGGTGGCCGGTACGACCCTCTACGGCCGGGGCCACCTCGCCTACCGCGCGGCCCGGCGGCTGCACGAGGAGCCGCAGCCCGCCCTGATCGTGGGCGTGCGCGCCGGAGAGCCCCTACGCCTCGGGGCATCCCAGCGCCCCTGGGAGGGCGTGCGGTACTGGGTGTACGCGGACGCCCGCACCACCTCGGCGCCGCCCCTGATCGCGTACGAATCCCGCCCGCGCGACACCCGGGCGATGACACGGCTGCTGGGCAGCGGTTCGGTGTACGGGACGGGGAACGGGCACCACGACGTCGACCCGCACCACGAGCCCTTCGAGGCGGTCCTCTACGGCACGCTCGCGGAGGGCGACGAGGTCGCTCTCGAGTACGCCTGCGCCGAGTACCACCGCCACCAGCAGATGGGGCGGATGTACGCGACCACCCTGGCGGCACCGCTCCGCCCCGACCGCCGCCACGGCCTGGGCCCGTGGGAGCCGGTGGACGGCCCCGCCCGTCAGCAACAGCGGCTCCAGGAGGCCGCGGAGGCCGAGGAGCGCCGCCGGAAGCAGGCGCGCGAGGCCGAGGAGCGCCGCCGGAATCCACGGCGAAGCCCGCCCCCGTCCCGAGGAGGCACCCGTGACGGCCGCAGCGGCCGGGCCGACGGCGGCGGCTGCGGGGGGTCCGGCCCCAGCTGCGGGTCGAGCTGCGGGGGCGGGGGCGGTGGCTGCGGGGGTGACTGAACCCGCCCGCCACCTGGACTGACACGCCGCCGCCCCGGCGGCCTCCACCCCTGTGCGCATACGCTGCTCATCTCGGGTGCGGGGTACGGGGTACGCGGGGCACGGCCCGCGCAGGGCGTGGTGCACCGCCGACGAATCGGGAGGCAGCGGATGTCGAGGGGTCCGAACGGCACGACGAGCGCGGGAACCGCCGACGCGCACAAGCAGACGCCGGGCGGAGAGACGTTGGGGCCGCGTGCGTCCCTCGTGATGTCGCTGGTGCTCGGCCTGCTGCTGGGCGCGCTGTCGGGACTGGTCATGGTTCCGGCGGCCCAGCACCTGCGTTCGCTCCAGGGCGGCGAGCGGGCTCAGGCGACGCTGCACACCGCCGGTTCGTGCATGGCGGGCCAGTGCCGGGTCGAGTTCGAGGCCGACGGGCGGACGGTCATCGCCGACCTGCCGGTGGGCAGCGGCGGCGGTAAGCAGTCGGCCGGGGCCCGACTGGTCATCCGGTACCAGGCGGACGATCCTCGGACAGTCGCCCGTGAAGCGGACGTCGAGGGCGGCGGGGCGGTGGTGCTGGCGGCGCTGTCGGGCGGAGCCGCCCTGATCTTCATGATCATTTCTGCCGTGGCGGCGGTCTTCCTGGTGCGGCAGCGACGTACGGCGGGGCGTGGCAGCTCGGAGTGACCCGGACGGAGGGGCCCCGGGCGATGACCGACCCGGCGACGTGCCGGCGGGCCCGGCACCATCAGGTGCCGGGCCCGCCGGTTCCGGCTACACCCACGTGTCCAGCCACATCCGGTCCCGCCACAGGTCCTCCGGGATCGAGGTCCCCGTGTACAGCGGCCAGAAGTAGATGAAGTTCCAGATGATCAGCAGCACCAGCACGCCCGCTGCGATCGCCCCCAGCGTGCGGCGGCGTTCACCGGTCGGGTCGTGGGTGGTCAGGCCCAGTTCGGCCCTGGCCCCCGTGCCCGCCGCCGGGCCCAGCATCGCGCCGATCATCATCGTCACGGCCAGACAGAGGAACGGCACGAAGACCACCGCGTAGAAGAGGAAGATCGTCCGCTCCTGGTAGAAGAACCAGGGCAGCCAGCCCGCCGCCACCCCGCAGGCGATCGCGCCCGCCCGCCAGTCGCGGCGGAAGAACCAGCGCCACACCACGTACGCCAGGGCGAAGCACGCCGCCCACCACAGCAGCGGGGTGCCGATGGCGAGGACCTCGGCGGCGCACTTGCCGGTCGCCGACTCCTTGCAGCCCGCCTGCTCCTCGTAGAAGTACGAGACGGGGCGGCCGAGGACCAGCCAGCTCCAGGGGTTCGACTCGTACGTGTGGCCCGAGGTCAGGCCGACGTGGAAGTCGTACACCTGGGTCTCGTAGTGCCACAGGCTGCGCAGCCAGTCCGGCAGCCAGCTCCAGGCGGAGTCCTTGCCTTCGGTGGCCGCCCAGTTGCGGTAGTAGCCCTTGTCCGTGACGATCCAGCCGGTCCACGAGACGATGTACGTGACGATCGCCACGGGCACCGTGGAGACGAAGGCGGGCACCAGGTCCCGGCGCAGCACCGCCTGGTACGGGCGCACCGCGCCCGCCGTGCGCCGTGCGCCGACGTCCCACAGAACCGTCATCAGGCCGAACGCGGCCAGGACGTAGAGGCCGTTCCACTTCGTGGCGAAGGCCAGGCCCAGCATCACGCCCGCCGCGAGACGCCACGGCCGCCACCCCAGGCGCAGGGTCTCCGCGACCCTGGCGTCCGGGCGCAGCACCCCCTCCTCGTCCACCGGCAGCCCGTCGGCCAGTCGGCGGCGGGCACGGTCCCGGTCGACCACCAGGCAGCCGAACGCGGCCAGTACGAAGAACATGACGATCAGGTCGAGCAGCGCGGTCCGGCTCATCACGAAGTGCAGCCCGTCCACCGCGAGCAGCAGCCCCGCCAGACAACCCAGGAACGTCGAGCGGAACAGGCGGCGGCCGATCCGGCAGAGGAGGAGGACGGAGACCGTGCCCAGCACCGCCACCATGAACCGCCAGCCGAACGGCGTGAAGCCGAACAGCTGTTCACCGAACCCGATGATCCACTTCCCGACCGGCGGGTGCACCACATAGCCCGGGTCGGTCGGGACCGGGACGGAGGAGGGGTCCTTCAGGATCAGCTTGTCGACGTCCTTGGGCCAGGAACCCTCGTACCCCTGGTTGACCAGCGCCCATGCGTCCTTCGCGTAGTACGTCTCGTCGAATATCACCGCGTGCGGCTGGTCCAGCTTCCAGAACCGCAGCAGGCCCGCGACCAGCGTCACCAGCAGCGGGCCGCCCCAGGCGGACCAACGCACCAGCCGGTCGGCGATATGCGGCGGGACCGCGAGTACCGACCACACCTGCCGTCCCGGCCGGGTGTACGGCGGGTCCAGGCGGTCGCGGAGGGAGGTCTCCGCCCGGGGAACATGGCCGAAACGGCGCAGCCGCCGTTGCCAGGAGGTCGGCTGCTCGCCGAGCGGGTCCCCGGCGTCTTGGCCCCGCTGGGTCTCGGGTGCGGTACTCGTCACCGCGCCATCGTAGGGAACGCATCTGTGCGAAGGGCGCTGCCCGTGCTGCGAGGATGGCTGATGTGACTGGAACGACTGGAACGCTCGTGCTCGCAGGGACCCCCATCGGTGATGTGGCGGACGCCCCGCCCCGCCTGGCCGCCGAACTGGAGCGGGCCGACATCGTCGCCGCCGAGGACACCCGGCGGCTGCGCCGGCTCACCCAGGCGCTCGGCATCCACACCTCGGGGCGTGTCGTCTCCTACTTCGAGGGCAACGAGTCCGCCCGTACGCCGGAGCTGGTGGAGGCCCTGACGGGGGGTGCGCGCGTGCTCCTCGTCACGGACGCGGGCATGCCGTCCGTCTCCGACCCCGGCTACCGGCTCGTCGCCGCCGCCGTGGAGAAGGACATCCGCGTCACCGCCGTGCCGGGGCCGTCCGCCGTGCTCACCGCGCTCGCGCTCTCCGGGCTGCCCGTGGACCGGTTCTGCTTCGAGGGGTTTCTGCCGCGCAAGGCCGGTGAGCGGCTCTCCAAGCTCCGCGAGAACGCCGACGAGCGGCGCACGATGGTCTTCTTCGAGGCCCCTCACCGGCTGGACGACACCCTCGCCGCGATGGCCGAGGTCTTCGGCGCCGAACGGCGCGCCGCCGTGTGCCGGGAGCTGACCAAGACGTACGAGGAGGTCAAGCGCGGACCGCTGGGAGAGCTGGCCGTGTGGGCGGCCGACGGGGTGCGCGGGGAGATCACCGTCGTCGTCGAAGGCGCCACCGACTCCGGCGACGAGGGGCTGGACGCGGAGGAGCTCGTGCGGCGCGTGCGCGTGCGCGAGGAGGCGGGGGAGCGGCGCAAGGAGGCCATCGCCGCCGTCGCCGCCGCAGCGGGGCTGCCCAAGCGGGAGGTGTTCGACGCGGTGGTGGCCGCCAAGAACGCGGAGAAGGCCCCGCAGAAGCCTTAAGTACGTACGGCAGTGCTCACGGCGTTTCCGTCAGCAGCCCGTACGCCGTCGCCACAAAGGTGTCCCCCCGGTGCACCCGCCGCGTCGCCGTCGCCGCCACCGCGAGCCCCGAGTCCGGGCGGAAGCCCAGGAACGCCTGCTGGCCCAGCGTCGCCCCCGCGTGGAAGAGCACCCGACCGTACGGGGACGGGTGCTGGAACCACGTGAGGGTGTGGGTGTGCGCGTGCCGCAGGCCGCGCCGCAGCAGCGGGCGGGTCACCTCGGTGAGCGCGGCGTTCAGCGCCGGGTCCCGGGGCTCGGGCCCGCCCACGTGCGCCTCCAGGAACGTCAGCAGGTCCAGCGGGGTCGCCCGCACCGCGCCCGCCGCCGTGAAGCCGCCCGTGTCCAGGGCGGGCACCGGCGTCCCGTCGCGGCGGCGGCCGACCGCGTCCGTGCCGTCCGGACCCGGGCGCACCCGGGTCGCGTCCAGCCCCAGCGGGGCCAGCACCTGCTGGTGCAGCAGGACCTCCCACGGGGTGCCGGTGGCCGCGGCCAGGGTGTGGCCGAGGACCGAGACGGCGAAGTTCGAGTACCGCCAGCGGGTGCCGGGGCGGCGGCGCGGACGGGCCCGCAGGAAGGCCCGGACCACCCGGTCGGCCGGATAGCCGCCGTACGGGCCGGTCGACCAGCGGGGCACCGCCTGCGGGTAGAAGTCGGCGGGCAGGCCCGGCAGCCCCGAGGTGTGGGTGAGCAGATGGCGCAGCGTGATCCGGCGCACCGCCGGGTGCACCGGGAGGCCCGGCGCCAGCAGGTCCGCCGCCCGGTCCTCGTACCGCACCCGGCCCTGGGCGACCAGCCGGGCCAGCAGCAGCCCCGCGTACGGCTTGGACGCCGAGCCCAGCTCGTAGGTCAGCAGCTCCCGGGGGACCGGGCCCGGCGCCGCGCTGCCGCCGGTGTGCACCGTACGGACTCCGCCCCGGCTGACCGCGAGCACCAGGTCCGGTGCGTCGACGGCGCGGGCCGCCTCGGCGAGGAGACGGGCGGTGGCCGAGGTGCCGGGGGCGTCCACGCGGACCGCGGCCATGTCCGTCGCGTCCGTCATGCCGGGGCCGGTTCGGCGCTGAGGCCGGACAGGGCGCGGGACATCGCGAGCGCCGAGGCGAACGCGGCGACCAGCGTGGGGTGGTAGACGAGGTCGAACACCGTCTCCTCGTCGCCCTCCGGCATCCCGCCCACCACCGGCATCGCCCCGTCCGGCCGCTGGGCCTGCGCGAACCCCTGCCAGGCCGCCGGGTCCAGCGTCGGGGACGGCAGGCAGGCGTCGACCACCAGCAGCTCGCCCAGCAGGTCCCAGCGTTTCAGGTCCAGCCAGTCGTCCAGCCAGGTGGGCAGCCACAGCCCCAGGTAGTCGGCGATGTCGGCGGGAAGGCCCGCGGGCTTCTCGCCCCAGTCCGTGAGGTGGAAGACCGTGTGCGTGATGTCGTAGCCGATGTGGCCCTCGACCGTCCACGGCTCGGGCCGCCGCGCCAGCCAGGTGCGGGCCAGCGCCGCCGTCTCCGGGACGCTCGGCTCCACCCCGAACCGCCGCTCGATCGCGCTCAGGCCGAGCCGCCGCACCGGCAGCACCTCCAGCGCCGCCCAGCTGGCCAGCCGGTGGTTGAGCCGGATCGCGGACTCCAGGTCGGGCTGCCGGTAGCCGAGCTCCCGGAACGGTACGTAGACCTCCAGCGGCACCGGCGAGAGCGGTTCGCGCCGCTGGCCCTCCAGCAGCCGCGCCCCGGAGCCCAGCAGCTCGTGCCAGGCGTGGTCCAGCAGCTTGTGGGCGAGCGCGGACTGCTGGGAGCCCGCCACGCCCTCGCGGAAGATGACCTTGCCGATCAGCGCGAGCTCGCCCAGCGGCTTGAACCGGTCCAGCATCCCTGCCTCCGGGGCCGGGTCGGCCTCCAGCCGGAACCCTTCCCGGTGCTCGTACAGCCAGCCCAGGGCCTTCGCCCCGACGTCGTGGATCTGCTGGATGCCGCTGCTGCTCATGGGGTGTGCCTTTCCCGGCCGGGCCCGGCCTCGTCCGTCTGCCGCGTCGGCCCCGGCGACCGCAGCGACCTCAGGGACAGGGCCGCCGCGAAGGCCGTGACGAGCGTGGAGTGGTAGCAGTCGATGAAGGGGTACGGGTCCGGTGGCGCGTCCTCGCGCACCGGTACGCCCGTCTCCGGGACGCAGCCGCTCGTGTGCTGTACGTCGGCGAGCACCGGCCAGACCGCGTCCAGCAGGGCCGTCGGCGGTGGCCCCGGCAGGGCGGCCGCCACCGCCAGCAGCTCGCCGGTCAGATCCCACTGCCCGCTCTCCAGACAGCCGTCGGCCCACGCGGGCAGCCAGGTCCGCAGATAGCCGTCGATCCTCTCCGGGACGCGGTCCGGCATCCGGCCCCAGTCGGTGAGGTGGAAGACGGTGTGGGTCAGCGCGTAGCCGGACGGGCCCTCGAACATCCACGGCTCCGAGAGACCGCCCAGCCAGGTCCGGGACAGGACCCCGCCGGCGTCCGTATGGGTCACCACCCCCACCCGCCGCTCGGAGTTGACCAGGCCGAGCTGCCGGTTGGCGTGCTGCTCGGTGTGGGCCCAGGCGCGCGTCGCGGTGAGCGGGCGGGCGAGCGCCTCGAAGCCCTCGTGGCGCAGCCCGTACCCGGCGAAGGCGGCGTAGATCTCGTACGGGTACGCGGCGAACGGCTCGGCGCGCAGCAGCTCCAGGAGGAGGTCGCCTCGCGCGACCTGCTGCCAGGCGTACGTGACGAGGTCCCCGGCCAGCTCGTGTTCCGGGGTGCCCGGGGCGGTGGCGCGGCGGATCGTGGAGCCGAGCTGGGCGAGTTCACCGAGGGGTTTGAGGGTGGCGTTGACCTGGGTGTGGGGTTCCAGGACGTCGTCGGGGAGCGTGAAGTGGCTCCGGTGGGCGTCGGTCCAGGCGAGGGCCCGGCTCAGGACGCGGGGCAGGACGGCGAGCGCGGCGCCGGGGGAGGGGGAGGTGCCGGGCGAGGCGTGGTCCCCGGGAGGCCGGCCCGAGCGGCTTCGGGGGTCCGGGCGCCCCCGGGGGCCCTGCGTCGCGGTCGCCGTCATCGTGCTCTCGCCTCGGCCATCAGCCGGGCGGCCCGCACCTGGAGGGTGACGCGGGGGTCGTGGCCGCCCATCAGCTCGACGAAGTCCAGGCCGCGCTCCAGGCCCAGCGTCGCCGGTTCGCCGCCGACGGCCGCGAGCCAGCGGCCCGCGCCCGCCGCCTGGAGCCAGTCGCGCCGCCGGACCGCGCGGACGAAGCCGCGCGACAGGTCGACGGCACGGTTCGCCGCGGCCCGCTGGACGGCTGAGGGGGAGGCCGGGACGGCGAGGGGGGCCAGGACGGACAGCTGGTGGGTGAACGCCTGCCAGGGGGCCTCCTCCAGCCAGGCGGCGTCGGGCTCCTCGTACGCACCGGGGGTGCCCGGGGACGGGGGCGCGATCCGCTGGAGCGTGGAGATCATGTGCCAGTGGCTCCAGGCCGTGGCGGCCGGAGCGTCGGGCTTGGGCGGGAACTCCCGTACCGCCCGGTCGAGCACGGCGACGTCGCCCGGATGCGGATGACGTCCGTGGAGAACACTGGGCAGCAGCAGGTCGGCCCCGATGACCCGCACGGCGGCGATTCCGGTCCGGTTCTCCTCGTCGATTCCCGCCGCGCCGCACACCGTGGCGAGGTGGTCCCCGCTCCGCAGAGCGAGGACCACCTCTGTTGCCAGGTCATGCACGGCGCCCGCCAGCGGGGACGAGGCATGTGTCTGGTCCATGTGGCGACGACTAGCCCTTCTTCGGGCGCGGGGTCGGGGGCGAGAGCAGCAGAGCGCCGCCGCCCGCGAGGAGCGCGAGGTACGCGCATTCGCGCGAGTCCCGGTACAGCCCCTCGGCCTCGCCCGGGTTGAGGGCCGCGTCGAGATCGAGCTCGATGTCGGTGGCAGTGGTGTCCGTCGTGTACATGGGTTGTTCCCCGTCCTGTGGGAAATGGGGTGGACGTAATGAGTGAAAAGCAGGAATGGGGGTGCCGCAAATCGGGCTGCGACATCCGTGGAAATTACGCATTCAATTGAATGATGAATTCCCGGGGTGGGGTCGGCATAAAAGGCCGGAAATTCGGGGAGGGGGAGGAGTGGGCACGGGGGTCGTGCGCGGGCGCGTTCACGCTCGGCTCCCGGCGCGAACAGGGGCGCTCGGTGACCCGGCGGTCACGGTCTGTCCTGCTGCGCACCTCTCCCGCGCCATGCGGGGGCAAAGGGCGGCAAAAGGAGGCCAAGAACGCACCAATATCGGCCCTGAGCTGGTGCGTCCATCCGTGTCCAGGTGTCCACTGGAAGGGACGGGCCACCTGTTCGAACCCCTCGGGCGGGCCGGCCGTCCCCGGAGCGCGTGACCGGCGGCCAAGAGGAGCGGGTATGAGCGAGATCGCAGCGACCACCGTCCATGAGGCGTACGCCTTCGCCTGCATGAGGTGCGGATACGGCTGGGAGCAGTCCTACGAGATACAGCACCACACGGACGTCCACGGCCACGACTTCGTCGTCTACACGGCCGACGGCGAGCGTGTGCCGTCCCCGCTCTCCACGCCCACCTGCACCAACTGCGGCGGACACGTGGTGCGCATCATGCGGGCGGGGCGGGTCGCCGGTGTCCAGGAGCTCCTGCGCAAGCAGTCCGCGCCGCGCGAGGCGGAGGACCGGGCGGTGTCCGTCGCCGCCGCCCCGGAGCACCACTGGCGGCTGTCGGACCTCCTCCATCCGTTCCACCGCAGGTGACATCCCCCTGGTGCGCCGGACGCCGATGACGTACGGGGGCCGGGCCCTCGTACGATCGTCGGCATGAGCCGTACCGAAGCCCCGCCGCTGCCCGAGCCCCTGCGGGTTCCGGTCGCCGACTCCCACACCCATCTGGACATGCAGGACGCCACCGTCGAGGAGGCCCTCGCCCGGGCCGCCGCGGTGAACGTCACGGCGGTGGTCCAGGTGGGCTGTGACGTGGCGGGCTCCCGTTGGGCCGCCGAGACCGCGGCCGCCCACGCCGCCGTCCACGCCTCGGTCGCCCTGCACCCCAACGAGGCCCCGCGCATCGTCCACGGGGACGTCGAGGGCACCGCGCGGCAGGGCGCCCGGGAGCCCGGCGGCAAGGCGGCGCTGGACGAGGCGCTCGCGGAGATCGACGCGCTGGCCGCCCTCGACCACGTGCGCGGGGTCGGCGAGACCGGTCTGGACTTCTTCCGTACGGGCCCCGAGGGCGTCGCCGCCCAGGAGGAGTCGTTCCGCGCCCACATCGAGATCGCCAAGCGGCACGGCAAGGCGCTGGTCATCCACGACCGCGACGCGCACGCGGACGTCCTGCGGGTGCTGGCGGACGCGGGCGCGCCCGAGCGGACCGTGTTCCACTGCTATTCCGGTGACGCCGACATGGCCCGGATCTGCGCGAGCGCCGGATACTTCATGTCCTTCGCGGGCAACGTGACCTTCAAGAACGCCCAGCCGCTGCGCGAGGCGCTCGCCGTCGCCCCCACCGAGCTGGTCCTCGTCGAGACGGACGCGCCCTTCCTCACTCCCGCCCCGTACCGCGGACGGCCCAACGCGCCGTACCTCATTCCGGTCACGCTGCGCGCCATGGCCGAGGTGAAGGGCCTGGACGAGGACGCGCTGGCCGCCGCGATCTACGACAACACGGCACGCGCGTTCGACTTCTGAGGGCCCCGGAGATCTTCCCGGCGCGCCCGACACGGCGACCCTGAGTAGCCGTATCGCTTTGGAGAGTCACCGCGGCTCCGCTATCGTCCCGGGCGCACCAGGGCCGCGGGGCCCTGTGGCCCTGGGGGGTCGGCGGGTGGAACTTCGGGAGCGGCGTGAGCACTTCACAGGGCAGTCACCGGGCAGCGCGCGGCGGACGGAGGGGGCGCACGGCACTCGCGCCGCCGCTCGCCCCGGCCCCGTACGCCCCGCCCGCGCCGGACGGGTTCCACGAGCAGCTGACCGTCGTCGAGGGGACCTGGGCCGCCGGGGCGGTGCACGACCCGACCATGGTGGACACCCCGCTCACCGGTTTCCCGCTCCCCGGCACCCGGCTCACCGACACTCTCCTCCCGGCCCCTCCCTCCTCTGTCCCGCGCCAGTCGCCCTCGCGCACCGGGGCCGGGTCCGGGTCCCGGCGTGCGGCCAAGCGGCGCCGGACGCTCGTCGCGAACCCCGAGAGTCTGCGGCGCCTTCTCCCCCGGGCCCTGGTCGTCGCGTTCCTGGCGGGCGGCACCACCGCGTTCGTCGCCAACGACAAGGCGGTCCGCCTCAGCGTCGACGGCACACCCCGGACCCTGCACACCTTCGCCGACGACGTCACCGAGCTCCTGGCGGACGAGGGCGTCACCGTCGGCGCGCACGACGCCGTCTTCCCGGCCCCCGGCACGGCCCTCGACCACGGCGACGAGGTCGTCGTCCGCTACGGGCGGCCGATCACCCTCACCCTCGACGGCGTCCGCCACCAGGCGTGGACGACCGCCGGAACCGTGGCCGGGGCCCTGCGCGAATTCGGGGTCCGCGTGGAGGGGGCGTACCTCTCCACCGCCCGCTCCGCACCGATCGGCCGCACCGGCCTGACCCTCACCGTCCGCACCGAACGCACCGTGACCTTCATGGCCGACGGCCAGGAACGCACCCTGCGCACCAACGCGGCCAGCGTCCGCGAGGCCGTCGCCGAGGCGGGCATCACGCTGCACGGCCAGGACACCACCTCCGTGGACCCCGCAAGCTTCCCGCGCGACGGCCAGACGATCTCCGTCATGCGGATCACCGACACCCGCGAGGTGCGCGAGGAGACGGTCCCGTACGCCGTCGAACGCAGCGAGGACCCCGAGCTGTTCCGGGGCGTCGAGGTCGTGGAGCGGGCGGGCCGCAACGGGGTGCGCCGGGTCACGTACACCGTCCGCACCGTCAACGGGGTCCGCCAGAAGCCCCGCAGGACCGCGGAGGAACTGGTCCGCCGGCCGGTCAGCCGCGTCGTCCGCACCGGCACCCGGCAGCGACCCGACTCGGTCGCCGGGGCGGACGGGCTGAACTGGGGCGCGCTGGCCGCCTGCGAGTCGGGCGGGCGGCCGGGGGCGGTCGATCCGAGCGGCACCTACGGGGGGCTGTACCAGTTCGACACCCGGACCTGGCAGTCCCTCGGCGGCAGCGGACGCCCCCAGGACGCGCCCGCCGCCGAGCAGACGTACCGGGCGAAGAAGCTGTACGTACAGCGGGGGGCGAGTCCGTGGCCGCACTGCGGCCGTAGGCTTACCGGGTGAGCAGCACAGAGCCCGACGCCCTCCTGGGCCCCGCAGACATCCGCGACCTGGCCGCGAAGCTGGGCGTACGCCCCACCAAGCAGCGCGGTCAGAACTTCGTCATCGACGCCAACACCGTCCGCCGCATCGTGCGCACGGCCGGGGTCCGCCCGGACGACGTCGTCGTCGAGGTCGGCCCCGGGCTCGGCTCGCTGACCCTGGCGCTGCTGGAGGCGGCGGACCGGGTGATCGCGGTCGAGATCGACGACGTCCTCGCGGCCGCCCTGCCCGCCACGGTGAACGCCCGGATGCCGGAGCGCGCCGACCGCTTCGCCCTCGTCCACTCGGACGCGATGCTGGTCACCGAGCTGCCGGGCCCGGCGCCCACCGCACTGGTGGCGAACCTCCCGTACAACGTGGCCGTGCCGGTCCTGCTCACCATCCTGGAGCGCTTCCCCAGCATCGAACGCACCCTCGTCATGGTCCAGTCCGAGGTCGCCGACCGCCTCGCCGCCCGCCCCGGCAACAAGGTCTACGGCGTGCCGTCGGTGAAGGCCAACTGGTACGCGGACGTCAAGCGCGCCGGGGCCATCGGCCGCAACGTGTTCTGGCCCGCCCCGAACGTCGACTCCGGCCTCGTCTCGCTCGTCCGGCGCACCGAGCCCATCGCCACCACCGCGTCCCGCGCCGAGGTCTTCGCGGTCGTGGACGCCGCCTTCGCCCAGCGCCGCAAGACGCTGCGCGCGGCCCTGTCCGGCTGGGCGGGCTCCGCGCCCGCCGCCGAGGCCGCGCTCGTCGCCGCCGGGGTCTCCCCGCAGGCGCGCGGCGAGGCGCTGACCGTCGAGGAGTTCGCGGCGATCGCGGAGAACAAGCCTGAGGCGTCCGAGCTTTCCGGGGGCGACAAGTGAGCGTCACCGTCCGCGTCCCCGCCAAGGTCAACGTCCAGCTCGCCGTGGGCGCCGCCCGCCCCGACGGCTTCCACGACCTGGCCAACGTCTTCCTCGCCGTGGGCCTGTACGACGAGGTCACCGCCACCCCCGCCGACGAGCTGCGCATCACCTGCTCCGGTCCGGACGCCGCCCAGGTCCCGCTGGACACCACCAACCTCGCCGCCCGGGCCGCCCTCGCGCTGGCCGAGCGGTACGGCATCGAACCCGCCGTCCACCTCCACATCGCCAAGGACATCCCGGTCGCGGGCGGCATGGCGGGCGGCAGCGCCGACGGGGCGGCCGCCCTGGTCGCGTGCGACGCCCTGTGGGGGA
Organism: Streptomyces durocortorensis; assembly: GCF_031760065.1. Classification (NCBI taxonomy): domain Bacteria; kingdom Bacillati; phylum Actinomycetota; class Actinomycetes; order Kitasatosporales; family Streptomycetaceae; genus Streptomyces; species Streptomyces sp. C11-1. The sequence continues at coordinate 2,767,476 of NZ_CP134500.1, read as the reverse complement.
CCGGCGCGAGCCGCGACGAACTCCTCGCGATCTGCGCGGACCTGGGCAGCGACGTGCCGTTCAGCCTGGTCGGCGGGGCCGCGCTCGGCACCGGACGCGGCGAGAAGCTGACCCCGATCGAGGTGGGCGGCACCTTCCACTGGGTCTTCGCGGTGGCGGACGGCGGCCTCTCCACGCCCGCGGTGTACGGCGAGTTCGACCGCCTCACGGCGGACACCGAGGTCCCCGAGCCGACCGCGTCCCCCGCCCTGCTCGCCGCCCTGCGCTCGGGCGACTCCGGCGCACTCGCGGCCGCCCTGGGCAACGACCTCCAGCCCGCCGCGCTCTCCCTGCGCCCCTCCCTCGCGGACACCCTGGCGGCGGGCACGGCGGCGGGGGCCCTGGCCGCCCTGGTCTCCGGCTCGGGCCCGACGACGGCGTTCCTGGTCGAGGACGAGTCGGTGGCCCTCAAGGTGGCCGACGTGCTGCTGACGTCCGGCACCTGCCGCAGCGCGCGGGTGGCGGTGTCGCCCGCGCCGGGCGCGCACGTGATCTGACGCCCCTCGGACCTTCCTGCCCCTCGTACTCACCGAGCAAGTGAGTACGAGGACGCTGCCGCACCCCGGCCCGCGCACGCGACCGTACCCCCATGGGATCAAGTGTTCGTGAACTGGCCGGGGCGACGCCCGCCACCCGGGACCGCTACGTCGACCTGCTGAGGGTCGCCTCGCTCGCCGCGGTCGTCCTCGGCCACTGGCTGATGGCAGCCGTCACCCCGGACGGGGTGGGCAACCTGCTGGCGGTCGTTCCGGCGCTCCAGCCGCTGACCTGGCTGCTCCAGGTCATGCCGGTGTTCTTCTTCGTCGGCGGCTTCTCGCACGCGCTGTCCTACCGCTCCCTGCTCCGCAAGCGCCCCGGCGGCTCGACGGACTCCGTCTACTCGGCGTTCCTGCGGGCCCGGCTCCAGCGGCTGCTGCGCCCCACCATGGTCTTCGTCCTGGTGTGGGGCGCGGCGGCGCTGCTGGTCCAGCTCCTCGGCGGGGGCGGCGGGCTGAGCGGCGTCACCCTGCGGATGGTGACCCAGCCGCTGTGGTTCATCGGGATCTACCTGGCGATGGTCGCGTTCACCCCGCCGCTGCTGAGGCTGCACGAGCGGTACGGCTGGGGGGCGTTCGCCGCACTGGCGGGGGCCGCCGCCGCTGTGGACGCCCTCCGCTTCGCGGCGGGAGTCCCGTACGTGGAGTTCCTCAACTTCGCGTTCGTCTGGCTGGCGGTGCACCAGCTCGGGTTCCTGCGCGCCGACGGTCACCTCCGCCTCCGCCGCCCCGCCCTGCTCGCCGGTGGCGGTCTGGTCACCGCCGCCGCGCTGGTGGCGTTCGGCCCGTACCCGCTGTCCATGGTCGGGATGCCCGGCGAGAAGGTCAGCAACATGGCCCCGCCCACCCTCGCCCTGCTCTGCCACGGCCTCTGGCTCGTCGGCGCGGTCGAACTGCTCCGCGCCCCGGCCGCCCGCCTGCTGGAGCGCCCCCGGGCCTGGCGCACGGTGGTGGCCGCCAACGGGGTGGCGATGACCGCGTTCCTCTGGCACCTCACGGCGATGTTCGGGGTGTACGGGGCGATGCTCGCCCTCGACGCCCCGCTGCCCGAGCCCGCGTCGGCCGCCTGGTGGGCCCAGGTCCCCCTGCGGATCGCGCTCGCCGCGGCCCTCACCGCCGGTCTCGTGGCCGCCTTCCGCACCTTCGAGCGCCCGGTCCCCACCGCCGCCGCCGCAGGCCACGGTCCCCTCGCGGCCCTGGGCGCGACGCTCTGCCTGCTCGGCGTGCTGGGCCTGTCCATGGTCGGCTTCGGCGGCCTGCTGGAGGGCCGCACGGCCCTGCTGATCGCGATCCCGGTCAGCGCCCCGGGGGCCGTCGCGATGACCCTGTGCGGCTGGCTGCTGGTGGAGCGGGCGGGGCGGGGGCCGGGCAGGGGTCAGCGGCCGTAGTGGTAGCGGCCGCAGTGACAGCGGCGGGCGGCGAGGCCCCCGGGTGCCTCGCCGCCCGCCCCGGCTCACCTCGCCCCCTCAGCCTCCCCTCACCAGCCCGTCATCACGCCGCCCAGGAGCAGCGGCGCGGCCAGCAGGGCGAGCAGTTTCACCAGGAACGCCCTGCCGTCCCGGCCCGCGTCCTCGTCGCCGCCTTCGCCCCCGTCCGTGCGGCGGACGACGAACGCGGCGACGATGCCCAGCGGGAACAGGATCGGTACGGACTCCAGGAGGGGCGGACGGGTCCCGCCCGCCCAGCCCGCGGCCCAGGACCCGGCGAGACCCGCCAGTACGGCGAAGAACACCTGGCCCGGGGCGAACCACCGGTTCTCCAGTACGTCGACCAGCTCACCGAAGCGGGTGCCGGCGATACGGGCCCGGACGGCGCTGACGAGGAAGGCGGCCAGAACGGCCGCTCCGGCCACGAGGAAGGCCCAGCGCAGCACGGTCGCGACGACGGTCATCGGCAGAAACCTCTCTCCTGATCCCCCGGCTACCAGCAGTTCTTGACGACGCCGTCGATGCCGAGGATCTCGGCGGCGATGGCGCCGATGCCGCCGCCCGCCTCCTCGAAGACCTCCATGATCCCCTTCTTGAAGGTCTTGCCCTTCTTCTTCTTGGACTGGATCTTCTTGATCACTTTGTTCACGCCGCCGAGCTTGTCGATGGCCTTCTTCACCTTGTAGACCTTGGCGATGGCGAAGATGTTGGAGCCGACCGCCAGGGCGATGCCCCGCGCGCAGCCGCCCAGGTTGAACGCGTAGAGGACCGGCGTGCCGTCCGCCGTCGCGGTGCTCCGGCCGTGCGCCTCCAGCCACCGCACCGTGGCCTCCTCGCCCCCGGCCAGGACCTCCCCGGGGATCGCGTCGATGATCCGCAGTGCCTCCTCGAAGGCGCGGCCCATTGCCTCGTCGTCCACCGCGGCGGCCACCAGCGCGTCCTGGGCGGGCAGCTCGGCCGGGGCGGCCTGCGCCGAGGTCGCCGTGAGCAGAACGCTCGCCGCGGTCAGGCCCGCGACGGCGGCGGCCGTACGGCGGAGGGAGGCGAGGCTGAGTATCGAGACAGACACGTGAGGTTCTTCCTTCTGGTGGTGCTCGGGAAGTGATGACGCCCGGTCGGGCGAACGCCGTTCGGCGCGGGTCGAGTTGTAACGAACCGCTCTGGGCCTCTCCGGTCCCGACCCGCCTGACACGCCGCGGCGGGGATGCGGCTGCGCTCACCGGCCGGCCGTGTCCCGGGCGGCGGCGGACCCCGTACGTCGTTCCCGGCGCATCCCGTACGCGATGACGGCGGCCTGGACGCGGTTGGCCGCACCCAGCTTGGCGAGCAGCGAACTCACGTGGTCGCGGACCGTGGTCCGGCTCAGGAAGAGCCGGCGGCCGATCTCCTCGTTGGACATCCCCGAGGGCAGCAGCTCCAGCACCTCCCGCTCCCGCGCGGTCAGCAGCCGGGCCCCCGGCGGGTCCGCGGGCGCGGTCTCCTCCCCGGCACCGTCCGGCAGCGAACGGACGACCCGCTCCGACAGCGCGCTGCCCCCCGCGGCCAGCAGCCGCACGCCGGGGATCAGCTCGTCCACCGCCGAGTCCTTGAGGAGGAACCCGGCGGCCCCCGCCCGCAGGGCGCGGCGTACGTGTGCGTCCTCACCGAAGCCCGTCAGCACCGCCACTCTCGGCGGCCGCGCCGACGACCGCAGACCGCGCAGCACCTCGATGCCGTCCGCGCCGGGCATGTGCAGATCCACCAGCGCCACGTCCGGCCGGTGCCGGCGGGCCAGCTCCAACGCCTCCCCGGGGCCGCAGACCGCCGACACCCGGATGTCGTCGGCCGACTCCAGGATGCGCCTCAGGCCGTCGCGCACCAGCGCGTCGTCGTCCACCACCAGAACGGTCACCGGGACCGAACCCATAGATTTCCCCCCGCCCATCAGCAAAAGCACCCACACGAGGCTATCCCGGCATCCGGGCGGTCCCGGACCGGCCCGAGGCCGCACGACCGGCCTCCCTCCGCCGCGCCGTACCCTGGGAAGGTCGATCGATCCCCCCGGACAGGAGTGAAATGGCCGTCAATCTGGTCAATGTCGAGCAGGTCAGCAAGGTGTACGGCACCCGTGCCCTGCTCGACGGTGTATCCCTCGGGGTGTCCGAGGGCGACCGGATCGGTGTCGTGGGCCGCAACGGCGACGGCAAGACGACTCTCATCCGGATGCTCGCCAAGCTGGAGGAGGCGGACACCGGCCGCGTCACCCACAACGGCGGACTGCGCCTCGGCGTCCTCACCCAGCACGACTCCCTGGACCCGAAGAAGACCATCCGCCAGGAGGTCATCGGCGATCTGGCCGACCACGAGTGGGCGGGCAGCGCCAAGATCCGCGACGTGCTCACCGGGCTCTTCGGCGGGCTCGCCCTGCCCGGCTTCGAGCACGGGCTCGACACCGTCATCGCCCCGCTCTCCGGTGGCGAGCGCCGCCGTATCGCCCTGGCCAAGCTCCTCATCGACGAGCAGGACCTGATCGTCCTCGACGAGCCCACCAACCACCTCGACGTCGAGGGCATCTCCTGGCTGGCCGGACATCTGCGCGCCCGCCGCTCGGCCCTCGTCTGCGTCACCCACGACCGGTGGTTCCTGGACCAGGTCTGCACCCGCATGTGGGACGTCCAGCGCGGCACCGTCCACGAGTACGAGGGCGGTTACAGCGACTACGTCTTCGCCCGCGCCGAGCGCGAACGCATCGCGGCCACCGAGGAGTCCAAGCGGCAGAACCTCATGCGCAAGGAGCTGGCCTGGCTGCGCCGCGGCGCCCCCGCCCGTACCTCCAAGCCGCGCTACCGCATCGAGGCCGCCAACGAGCTCATCGCCGACGTGCCGCCCCCGCGCGACACCAGCGAGCTGATGAAGTTCGCCAACGCCCGCCTCGGCAAGACCGTGTTCGACCTGGAGGACGTGACCGTCCAGGCCGGGCCCAAGACCCTGCTCACCCACCTCACCTGGCAGCTCGGCCCCGGCGACCGCGTCGGCCTGGTCGGCGTCAACGGCGCGGGCAAGACCTCCCTGCTGCGCGCCCTGGCCGAGGCCGCCCGCACCCAGGGCGACGAGCAGCCCGCCGCCGGGAAGATCGTCGTCGGCAAGACCGTCCGGCTCGCCTACCTCTCCCAGGAGGTCCACGAGCTGAACCCGAACCTCCGCGTCCTGGAGGCCGTCCAGCAGGTGCGCGACCGGGTCGACCTCGGCAAGGGCCGCGAGATGACCGCGGGGCAGCTCTGCGAGCAGTTCGGCTTCACCAAGGAGAAGCAGTGGACGCCCGTCGGCGACCTCTCCGGCGGTGAGCGCCGCCGCCTCCAGATCCTGCGGCTGCTGATGGACGAGCCCAACGTCCTCTTCCTCGACGAGCCCACCAACGACCTCGACATCGAGACCCTGACCCAGCTGGAGGACCTCCTCGACGGCTGGCCCGGGTCGATGGTCGTGATCTCCCACGACCGGTTCTTCATCGAGCGCACCACCGACCGGGTCATGGCCCTCCTCGGCGACCGCGCCCTGCGGATGCTGCCGCGCGGAATCGACGAGTACCTGGAGCGCAGGCAGAAGATGGAGGAGGAGTCCACCCCCTCCGCAGCTGCCGCCCCCCGTACGTCCGCCGCCCCCGCGGCCGCCCCGGCCGTCTCCGCGCAGGAGGCCCGGGCCGCGAAGAAGGAGCTGCAGAAGGTCGAGCGGCAGCTCGACAAGCTCTCCACCCGGGAGACCGCGCTGCACAAGCAGATCGCGGACAACGCCACCGACTTCGAGAAGGTCGCGGGGCTCGACGCCGAACTGCGCGAACTCGTCACCGAACGCGACGAGCTGGAGATGCGCTGGCTGGAGCTGGCCGAGAACGCCTGACCGGCACTGCTGGGGCCGGTGGGGCCGGTGGGGCCAGCAGCGCTGGTGGGGTGTCAGGCGCTCGTGGGCCGGGTGGTAGAAACGGGACAGCAGAGACTGGACCGTATGTTCGAGGGGGACCACACCGATGTCGCAGCCGCCGCAGGGCAGCCCGGGCGAGCAGGGCGGCTTCGGCGCCCCGTACGAACCACAGCCGGGTGTGTACGGAGACCCGGCGCAGCACGGGCCGCCGCCTCCCGGCCCGTACGGCTATCCGCAGCCGCCGACGCAGCCGGCCCCCCTGCCGTCCGGCGGACCCGGTGGACCCGGCCGCCCGTCCCGGGGCCGGGCCGCGGGGATCGTCGCCGCGGTGCTCGCCGGGGTGCTGGTCGTCGGGGCCGGTGTCTGGTTCGTCGTGGGCGGCGGTGACGACGCCGACGACAGGAAGCCCGTTGCCAAGGGCACGGAGAGCGGCGCCCCGAAGCAGTCGGACACCCCGCCGAGCCGGAAGGCGACGCCCGACCCCGGAGCCGCGGAGCTCAACAAGGGCCGCAAAGAGGGCGAGGCCCCCGTCCGCTGGATCCAGAAGAACGGCGTGGACCTGCCCGAGGGCGGTGACTCCGCCCTCGGGCCCTGGGTCGTCGGCGACACCGTGGCCAAGGCCATGTACCGCACCGCGTCCGCCTATTCACTGGCCGACGGCGCGCAGGAGTGGAGCCTGCGCCTGCCCTCCGACGTCTGCGCGGCACCCACACGGCCGACCGCCGACGGGAAGATCGTCATCGGACTCATGTCGGACACCACGGAGGAGGCGTTCTGCAACAGACTCCAGATGATCGATCTGGCCACCGGAAAGGCAGGCTGGACCGCTTCGTACGACCGCTCGGAAACCCAGGACGCGCTCTCCGACGTCGTCATGGCCGTCAACGGAGACGTCGTGACCGTGGGGCGGACCAGCCTCACCGACGCCTACCGGATCAGCGACGGCAAGCACCTGTGGGGCAAGCTCTCCGGCGGCAGCTGCCAGCCGTACGGCCTCACCAGCGGTGCCGTCCCGCTCGCCGCCGTCGACTGCCGCAAGGAGCCGATCGACCCGGCCGAGGAGGAGATACGGCGCATCGACCCGGCCACCGGCCGGACCGTGTGGACGTACAAGGTCAAGAAGGGCTGGAAGGTCGACCAGTTCTACTCCGTGGACCCGCCGGTCGTCTCCGTGCGCAAGGCCGGGGCGGAGTCGGAGTGGGCGGTCGTCCTGCTCGACAGCGACGGCACCTACCGCGCCCAGCCCCAGGCGGGCAACGAGGACTACGGCGTCCGGTGCGCCGACGACCTGCGCAACGAGGGCGGGAACCTGGACCACTGCATCGGGGCGGCGGCCGACGCGAGCACGTTCTACCTCGCCACGAAGGCCCCGGAGGACAGCGACGACAAGACCAACGCCGTCGTCGCCTTCGACAGGACCACCGGCAAGCGGAAGTGGAAGGTCGACGCGCCCGCCGGGCAGACACTGCTGCCGTTGCGCGTCGAGGGCGGCAAGGTGCTGATGTACCTGAGCCCGCCCGCGGCCGGGGTGAAGGGCGCGGGCGGCGGCATCATGGCGCTCGGGCCGCAGGGCGGACCCCTCCAGCCGGTGCTGCGGCACCCGGCGTCCGCCGCGGCGGCCGAGCGCACCTTCTACGACCCCCTGGTCCACTACGCCGACGGACGCTCCCTCCTCATGCACGGCTACGTCACCGGGCCCTCCGACAAGGAGGAGATGGAGCTGAAGACCATGATCGCCTTCGGCGACTGATCGTCGCCTCAAGCCGCAGAACGACCGTACGTGAGAACGAGAGGGCCACACTCGATGTCGCAGCCGCCGCAGGGCAGCCCTGGAGGGCAAGGCGGGTTCGGCGCCCCGTATGAGCCGCAGCCGGGGGTCTACGGAGACCCCACGATGCCGATGCCCCAGGCGCCCGGGTCCGGGTCCGGGGGACGCTCCCGGGGGCGGGTCGCCGCGCTCGTCGCCGCTGTGCTCGCCGGGGTGCTGGTCGTCGGGGCCGGTGTCTGGTTCGCCGTGGGCGACGGTGGCCCCACCGACGACAAGAAGCCCGTCGCGAAGGAGACCGCAGCGAAGGAGACCGCCGCTCCCGGGGAGTCGGGCCCCCCGGGTGAACGGTCGGTGACCCGGGCCCCCACAGCGGACGACCTCAACGCGCAGCGCAAGCCGGGCGACAGCCGGGTTCTCTTCGTCCAGAAGAACGAAGTGGACCTGCCCGGCGGGGGGACCGAGGTGTACGGCCCGTGGTTCGCCGGGGACCTCGTGACCAAGGCCGCGTACCGCACGGTGGCGGGCCATGCGGTGGCGGACGGGACGGAGAAGTGGAGCCTGCCCCTGGCCACCAGCGTCTGCGCCGCACCCACCCTGCCGACCACGGACGGGAAGATCGTCCTCGCGCTCCAAAGCGACACCTCGGAGGGCGCGACCTGCGACAGGCTCCAGATGGTCGACCTGGCGACGGGCAAGGCGGGCTGGAGCGCCCGGTTCCAGCGGATCGGCGTCTGGGACGGACTCTCGAAGGTCAACATGGCCGTCAACGGCGATGTCCTGACCGTCGGGCGCGTCGGCCGTACCGACGCCTTCCGGATCAGCGACGGCAAGCACCTGTGGGACGAACTGCCCGGGAACTGCCAGCCGTTCGGCTTCGCCAGCGGCCCCGTGCCGCTCGCCGCCACCAGCTGCCAGGAGGAGGGGCCCAACGACCACGCCGTGCAGCACGTGCGGCGCATCGACCCGGCCACCGGCCGCATCCAGTGGTCGTACAAGGTCAAGAAGGGCTGGAAGGTCGACCAGTTCTACTCCGTGGACCCGCCGGTGGTCTCCCTGCGGCAGGGGAGGGAGAAGTGGGGCATCCTGATCCTCGGCGACGACGGCACCCGCCGCAGCGCGCTGAGCGGCCCCGCAGCCGACAACTACGCCCCGACCTGCGGGTTCCAAGAGGCGGACCGCGGTCGGAATCTCGACGCCTGCCAGGGCGTCGCCGCCGATGACGACACGTTCTACATCGCCACCGAAGCCGTCGCGGACGGCGGCGACATCTCCAACGCCGTCGCCGCCTTCGCCCTGGAGACCGGCAAGCAGAAGTGGAAGGTCGAGGCCCCCGCCCGCCAGATCCTGATGCCCCTGCGGGTCGAGGACGGCAGGCTGCTGATGTACGTGAGCCCGGCCCGGGCCAAGGAGGAGGGCACGGGCAAGGGCGGCGGCATCCTCGCGCTCCCGTCGGGCGGCGGGGACCTGGAACCGGTGCTGCGGCACCCGGTCGCCGCGACCACGGTCGAGCGCACCTTCTCCCCGCCGCTGGTCGCCTACTCCGGCGGGCGGGCCGTGCTCGTCCAGCCACTCCTCAGCCGGGCCGACGACGAGCAGGAACAGGAGCAGGTGGTGATGCTCGGCTTCGGTGACTGACCGTCACCCCGGCCGGGGCGTAACGAGGGCATCACGACGCGGTTCTCCCTTGGGAACAGGGGGTGGACCGATCCGGTGTTCGATGGCGGGCGGGTGGTAGAAAGAAGCCCCGCTCGACTGTCGTAACACTGCGGAATCCATGACCGATTCGCTCCTTTCCGAGGGGAATTGACCCTCTCGGAATCGCGGGGGAGACCGAATCGACCACCGGACCGCACGAAGGGGGACGCGCTGATGAGCCAGCCGCCCAGCCAGCAACCGCCGCAGGGAGGCTTCGGGGCTCCGCAGGAGCAGCCGCAGGGGACTCCTCAGCCGCCACCGCCCCAGGACCTGCCGCCCGCCCAGCCGCCGCAGCCTCCGGCCGGAGCCCCGCAGCCCCCGGCCGGGCCGCCGCAGACCCCGCCCCCTGGCGCACCCCCGGCGTACGGCTATCCGCAGACGCCTCCGGGCGGCCAGCCCGGTTACGGCTACCCGCAGCAGCCCGGCCAGGGGCCCGGACCGTACGGCCAGCAGGCCCCGGGCCCGTACGGCCAGCAGCCCGGCCCCTACGGCCAGGAAGCCCCCGGTCCGTACGGCCAGGAAGCCCCCGGTCCGTACGGCCAGCAGGCCCCCGGTCCGTACGGCCAGCCGACGCAGCCCGGCTACGGCTACCCGCAGCAGCAGTACCCCGGCGCCCCCGCTCCCGGCGGTCCGGGCTCCGGCGGCGGGTTCCTCAAGGGGAAGACCGGCATCGTGGTCGCGGCGGCGCTCGCCGTGGTCCTGGCCGCCGGGGCGGGCGTCTGGTTCGTGGTGAGCGGCAGCGGCGACGACGACAAGAAGCCCGTCGCGGGCCAGAGCACCGGGCCCGCCGACCCCAAGGCCCCCAGCGGGTCCCCGACAGTCGACGAGGGCGACGGCAGCGGCGACGGCCGGGAGGCGAACGACGACCTCAACGCCGGGCGCAAGCCGGGCGAGGCCAAGGTCGCCTGGCTCCAGAAGAACGACATCGACCTGCCGCGCAACGGCTCCTCCGTCCACGGCCCCTGGTTCACCGGCGACCTGATCGTCAAGGCCATGTACCGGGGGGTCTCCGCCTACTCCGTCGCCGACGGCAAGCAGAAGTGGACCCTCCCGCTCCCCGCCGACGTGTGCGCCACGCCGAACACGCCCACCACCGACGGCAAGATCGTCATCGGGGTGAAGGACGGCACCACGGACAAGGCCAACTGCTCGCTTCTCCAGATGATCGACCTCAACACCGGCAAGGCCGGCTGGAAGAAGGAGATCAAGAAGAACGGCACCTGGGACTTCCTCTCGGACATCGGCCTGGCGATCAGCGGGGACACCGTCGCCGTCGGGCGCACCGGCAACTCCAACGCCTACCGCGTCAGCGACGGCAAGGAGCTCTTCGGCACCCCCGAAGGCAACTGCAAGCCCTACGCGTTCGCCGGCGGGTCGAAGCTCATCGCCGCGGTCAACTGCCGCACCGACGACGTCAAGAACCCGCAGCAGCAGGTCCAGGAACTGACCCCGGCCAGCGGCAAGCCCAAGTGGACGTACCAGCCGCCGCGCGGCTGGGAGATCAGCAAGGTCTACTCGGTCGACCCGCTCGTCGTCAGGCTCGACCACGACAAGAAGAAGCAGTGGGCGATCGCCGCGCTCACCGACAGCGGCAAGCTCCGCTCCCAGCTCTCGCCCGCCAAGGGCGACACCCTCACCGCCGACTGCGGGAGCGGCTTCGCGGTCTTCGGGAAGAAGCTCGAAGGGTGCAGCGGCATCGCCGCCGACGCCAACACCCTCTACATGGCGACGAAGGACGAAGGCAGCGGGTCCGCCCGGACGAACAAGGTCATCGCCTTCGACCTGAACACCGGCAAGCCCAAGTGGGAGGCTCCGGCCCCGGCCGGGCGCGTCCTGAAGCCGCTCCGCATGGAGGGCGGCGAGCTGGTGCTCTACATGCGGCCGAAGTACGACGCGAGCGGGGCGGTCGTGACGCTCGCGGCGACCGGCGGCAAGCCCAAGACGCTGCTTCAGCACCCCACGTCGACCGGTCGGATCGAGAACGGTTTCTTCTCGTCAAAGGTCGCCTACGAGGGCGGCCGCTCCTTCATCTTCAGCGAGCGCGTGAGCGCCAGCAACGACAAGGAAGAGCTGGAGCAGACGACGCTGCTGGTGTTCAGCAAGTGACGGCCCGCAACGGCATCTGAACGCGTCCGGCCCCCTCAGGGCCGGACGCCCCCCACTCCACTCGCCTTCCGCTTCTCCTGTTCTCCCGAGGTACGCACGCCATGACGCAGCCGCCCCAGCCGCCCCAGCCACCCAACGAGCCTTCGAACACTCCGAACCAGCCGCCTCAGCCGAACACGCCCCCGGCGCCGCCCGCAGGTCCGCCCGCCGGTGGTTTCGGTGCGCCGCAGGACCCGCCGCCCGGAGGGTTCGGCGAGCCGGCCCCGCCGCCCGCGGACCCGTACGCCAAGCAGCCGTCGGCCGCCCCGCCGGCCCCGCCCGCCGGGGGCTACGGCACCCCGCAGCCGCCTCCGCAGGGCGGCTACCCCACCCCGCCCGCACCGCAGCCCAACGGCTACGGCTACCCGCAGGAGCCCCAGCCCCCGCAGCCCGGCTACGGCTACCCGCAGGGCCTTGGAGGCCAGCCCGGTCAGCCCGGTCATCCTGGTCAGCCCGGTCATCCCGGGATGCCGCAGCAGGGCTACGGCTACCCGACCCAGCCCATGTACGGCGCCCCGCAGCCCGGCGCGGGTGACGGCAGCGGCGGTGGCGGCAAGAAGTTCAGCACCCAGATGCAGATCATCCTCGCCGCGGCCGTCGCCGTGGTGCTGATCATCGGCGCGGGCCTCATCTACGCCAACACCGGCGGCGACGACAAGGACGGCGGCAACAACCAGGCCTCCTCGTCCGGCAGTGAGGGCAAGGGCGGCGAAGGCAAGGGCGGCGAGGGCGGCGAGGGCGGCGGCCTGGCGGGCGGTGACGAGAAGGCGCCCGCCAACACCAAGGCCAAGGTCGCCTTCCAGGTCCCCGAGCCGAAGGTCACCGAGGTCACCTCGGTCAAGGGCTCCTGGCTCACCGACAAGGCGTACGTCAAGAGCGGCGTCAGCGAGGTCACGGCCTACGACGCGGACAAGGGGACCAAGCTCTGGACCCTGCCGCTGGCGGGCGAGGTCTGCGCCGCGTCCCGGCACATGAGCAAGGACTACAAGACGGCCATCGTCTTCGAGGAGTCCAAAGCCACCAAGGAGAACAAGTACCCCTCCTGCAACCAGGTCGGTGTCATCGACCTGAACACCGGCAAGCTGCTGTGGAGCAAGGGCATCACGGCCGCCACCGGCGGTGACAAGGAGATCCGCTTCGAGGAGGTGACGATCAGCGGGACCACCGTCGCCGCGGCCGGCACCCGGGGCGGCGCGGCCTTCAAGCTGGACAACGGCGCCGAGCTCTGGAAGCCGAAGGTCGGCGCGGACGGCTGCTACGACACCGGTTACGCGGGCGGCGAGGCCCTCGCCGTGGTCCGCAAGTGCGGCTCGTACGACAGCCCGCAGCTCACCATCCAGGCGCTGAACCCGACGACCGGTGCGCCGCTGTCCTCGTACCAGATGCCCGAGGGCGTCGACTACGCGTCCATCGTCTCCACCAAGCCGCTGGTGGTCGCGGCCGACGTCGGCGACACCGCCGGTGACGGCAGCAGCATCTCCGACTTCTTCTCGATCGACGCGGCGACCGGCAAGCTGATCGTGCGCATCTCCGCCGACGCGGACCTGTACGCGGCGCGCTGCGGCGCCACCGACGTCGAGAGCTGCCAGCACATGGCCGTCGGCAACAACAGGCTCTACCTGCCGACCGAGGAGCACGACGGCACCGGGGAGTACGGCAAGACCAACGAGATCGTCGCCTTCGACCTGAAGACCGGCAAGCTGCTGGGCGGCCGCGCGGACGCCGGTGACCGCTACACCCTGGTCCCGCTCCGGATGGACGGCACCAACATCATCGCGTACAAGGAGCCCCCGTACGACAAGGGCGGCCAGATCGTCTCCATCGACGGCGAGACCTTCAAGGAGACGCTGCTGATGGAGAACCCGAGCGACGAGGCGGTCCGGTCCGCGGAGAGCCGGTTCACCACCGACCACTCCGAGGTCCTCTACTCCCAGGGCCGGCTCTTCAAGTCCAGGATGCTCATCAGCGAGCGCAGCGGCAGCGACCTCGACCGGAAGCTCTACCTCGTGCTCGCCTTCCGCGCGGAGTGATCTCCCGTCCCTCCCGCGGCCGTTCCTGAGGGCGCGGCGCACCGATCAGGGCCCCGCCGGTCGATCATCGACCGGCGGGGCCGATCGTTTTCCGCCCTCGTGGTGATCGCCGGAACTCGGTCAACGGGCCCCGAATAGAGCAGAATTCGGCATTCTGGGGGGCTTCTCCCCGGTAAGGGCCGCGCAGCGCCGAACAAGCGTGTAGCTTGCCGGGTCAGGAGGCCGGGGGGCCGCCGACCGGGGCGTAAAAGGGCACTTGGGGGCTTGATCGATGGGCGTGCGGCTCATGGTGGTCGACGATCACCGACTGCTCGCCGAGGCACTCGCCTCGGCGCTGAAACTGCGCGGGCACCGGGTGATCGCCGCCGCCGCTCCCACGTCCGGGGCGGCGGAGCTGGTGGTCAGCCGGGCTCCGGAGGTCTGCCTCTTCGGTACGGCCACGCCCGCCGCCCCGGGCGTCTTCGACCCGATCGCGCGGATCGGCCAGGAGCGCCCGCAGGTGGCGGTGGTGGTCCTCGGGCCGGTGCCCAGCCCGCGCGGCATCGCCGCCGCGTTCGCCGCCGGGGCCGCCGGGTACGTCCGGCACGACGAGCGCATCGAGGGCGTGGAGCGCGCCATGCTCAAGGCGCGGGCGGGGGAGAGCGCCATCGCCCCCCAACTGCTGCGGGGTGCCTTCGCCGAGCTGCTCAACCCCGCGGAGCAGCCCGACGACGAGGGGCGGCGGCTGCTGCGGATGCTCACCCCGCGCGAGGCGGAGGTCCTGGTCCGGGTCGCCGATGGCGAGGACACCCGGCTGATCGCGGCCGGGATGGACATCGCCCCGAGCACCGCCCGCACCCATGTCCAGCGGGTCCTGATGAAGCTGGGGGTCGGCTCCCGGCTGGAGGCGGCCGCCCTCGCGGCCCGTACGGGCCTGCTGGAGCGGGCGGCGGGCAACGGCTACGCACCGCAGGGGCCGTGCGCCCCAGGGCGGGACGGGTGACGTAGGGACCCCTGACCGGGACCGTCGCGCCCCGCCGAGCGGGAGCGCGACCTCCGTGGAGTGCCGGACCATTGACCGTGGTGTTTGATTGTGATTTGTTGTGTGCGCTTATGTTGGTTGGGGGAGTGGGTGGAGGACCCTGGTGAAGAAGACGGTTACGACGCTCGCCGACGGCCGTGAGCTGATCTACTACGACTCCGCCGACGGCATCGTCCGCGACGCTGTCGACCGCCGCCCCCTCGACGCCGTCTCGACCTCGTCCGAGATCCGCCGCGACCCGCTGCTCGGGGACTCCGTCGCCGTCGCCTCGCACCGGCAGGCCCGCACCTACCACCCGCCCGCCGACGCCTGCCCGCTCTGCCCCACCCGGGACGGGCGGCTCAGCGAGATCCCCGACAGCCACTACGACGTGGCCGTCTTCGAGAACCGCTTCCCCTCCCTCGCCGGGGACTCCGGCCGCTGCGAGGTCGTCTGCTTCACCTCCGACCACGACGCGTCCTTCGCCGACCTCACCGAGGAGCAGGCCGCCCTCGTCCTCGCCGCCTGGACCGACCGCACCGCCGAGCTGGGCGCCCTCGACCAGGTCACCCAGGTCTTCTGCTTCGAGAACCGGGGCGCCGAGATCGGCGTCACCCTCGGCCACCCGCACGGCCAGATCTACGGCTACCCCTTCGTCACCCCGCGCACCGAGCTGATGCTCCGCTCGGCCGCCCGCCACCGCGAGGGGACCGGCCGCAACCTCTTCGACGACGTGGTCGCCCGCGAGGAGAAGGACGGCAGCCGCGTCGTCCTCGCCACCGACCACTGGATCGCCCACGTCCCGTACGCGGCGCACTGGCCCTACGAGGTCCACCTCCACCCCCGCCGCCGCGTCCCCGACCTGCCCGCACTCGACGAGGCGGCGCGGACAGAGTTCCCACAGGTCTATCTGGAACTGTTGAGGCGCTTCGACCGGATCTTCGGCCCCGGCGAGCCGCCGACCCCGTACGTCTCCGCCTGGCACCAGGCGCCGTTCGGAGTCCCCGGACGGGAGGACTTCGCCCTGCATCTGGAGCTTTTCACCATTCGCCGCACCTCCGGCAAGCTGAAGTTCCTCGCGGGTTCCGAATCCGGCATGAGTGTGTTCATCAACGACGTGCCGCCGGAAGCCGCGGCCCAGCGACTGCGAGAGGTAGCGAGCAAGTGAGCAACCCCCAGACCGTGAGCGACCCGAAGAAGTACCTGGTCACCGGCGGCGCCGGATACGTCGGCAGCGTCGTCGCCCAGCACCTGTTGGAGGCCGGGCACACCGTGACCGTCCTGGACGACCTCTCCACCGGCTTCCGCGCGGGCGTCCCGGCCGGGGCCGCGTTCATCGAGGGCCGCATCCAGGACGCCGCCCGCCACCTGGACCCCTCCTACGACGGCGTCCTCCACTTCGCCGCGTACTCCCAGGTCGGCGAGTCCGTCGTCGATCCGGAGAAGTACTGGGTCAACAACGTCGGCGGCACCACCGCCCTCCTCGCCGCGATGCGCGAACACGGCGTGCGCACCCTCGTCTTCTCCTCCACCGCCGCCACCTACGGCGAACCGGTCTCCAGCCCCATCACCGAGACCGACCCCACCGCCCCCACCAGTCCCTACGGCGCCTCCAAGCTCGCCGTCGACCACATGATCAGCGGCGAGGCCACCGCCCACGGACTGGCCGCCGTCTCCCTGCGCTACTTCAACGTCGCCGGGGCGTACGGCAGTTGCGGCGAACGCCATGCCCCCGAGACCCACCTCATCCCGCTCGTCCTCCAAGTGGCCCTGGGGCGGCGCGAGTCGATCTCCGTCTACGGCGACGACTACCCCACCCCCGACGGCACCTGCGTCCGCGACTACATCCACGTCGCCGACCTCGCCGAGGCCCACCTCCTCGCCCTGGACGCGGCGGCCCCCGGCGAGCACCTCATCTGCAACCTCGGCAACGGCAACGGCTTCTCGGTCCGCGAGGTCATCGAGACCGTCCGCAAGGTCACCGGCCACCCGATCCCCGAGACCCCGGCCCCCCGCCGCGGCGGGGACCCGGCCGTCCTCGTCGCCTCCGCCGCCACCGCCGTCGAGCGGCTCGGCTGGCAGCCCTCCCGCGCCGACCTGGCCGGAATCGTCGCCGACGCCTGGGAGTTCGCCCGCCGCGAGGAGCCCACCACCCCATGACCGCGACCGTCCAGCAGACCGGCCCCGACCCCGCCGCCATCTTCACCGAGCTGTACGGGTATGAACCCCACGGCGTTTGGTCGGCACCCGGACGGGTGAACCTCATCGGCGAGTACACCGACTTCAACGACGGCTTCGTCCTGCCGCTCGCCCTCCCGCACGCCACCCGCGCCGCCGTCTCCGCCCGCACCGACGGCGTCCTGCGGCTGCACTCCGGCGACGTGCCCGGCGGCGTCGTCTCCCTGCGCGTCGAGGAGCTGGCCCCGCACTCCGGCCACGGCTGGGCCGCCTACCCCGCCGGCGTCGCCTGGGCGCTGCGCGCGGCGGGCCACCCGGTCACCGGTGCGGACATCGCCCTGACCTCCACCGTCCCCACCGGCGCCGGGCTCTCCTCCTCCGCCGCCCTGGAGACCGTCACCGCGTTCGCCCTGAACGACCTGTTCCAGCTCGGCCTCAGCGGGCCCGAACTCGCCGTCGTCGGCCGCCGCGCCGAGAACGACTTCGTGGGCGTGCCCTGCGGGATCATGGACCAGATGGCGTCCGCCTGCTGCACCGAGGGCCACGCTCTCCACCTGGACACCCGGGACCTCTCGCTGCGCCAGGTCCCCTTCGACCCGGCCGCCCAGGGCCTGACGCTCCTGGTCGTCGACACCCGGGTCAAGCACGCCCTCGGTGACGGGGCGTACGCGGAGCGACGGGCCGGCTGCGAGGAGGGCGCCCGGCTCCTCGGGATACCCGCCCTGCGGGACCTCCCGTACGCATCGCTCGACGCGGCGCTCACCACCCTCGCCGGTGCCGGGGCGGACGAGTCCGTCATCCGATACGTGCGCCATGTCGTCGGCGACAACCACCGTGTCGAGCAGGTCATCGCACTGCTCGACGCGGGCGACGTCCGCGCCGCGGGCCCGGTCCTGAACGAGGGCCACCGCTCGCTCCGTGACGACCTGCGGGTCTCCTGCCCGGAGTTGGACCTCGTGGTCGCGGCGGCGAACGAGGCCGGGGCGCTCGGGGCGCGGATGACCGGTGGCGGTTTCGGCGGCTCGGCGGTCGTCCTGGTGGAGGCCGCGGCGGCCGGTGCGGTCGCCGAGGTCGTCACGAAGGCGTTCGCGGCGGCCGGACACGCGGCCCCCGGCGTCTTCGCCGGCGCCCCCTCGGCGGGCGCGCGCCGCCTGCGATGAGCCGGGGTGCTCCCGTGCTCACAGACGCTTGGTGAGCATGAACTCGGTGACGCCGGGCGGGTAGTCCTCGACCCGGCCGATCTCCTCGTACCCCTGCTTCCGGTAGAAGTCCGGGGCCTGGAAGTCCCAGGTCTCCAGCCGGGATCGGGTGCAGGCGCGCTCGGTGCGGGCCGTCCGCTCGGCCTCGGCGAGCAGCCGCGCACCGAGGCCCGAACCCCGGTGCGGGGCGTCGACCCAGAGCAGGTCGACATGGAGCCAGTACGCCCAGGTCCGCCCGGTCAGCCCGCCCGCGACACCCCCGTGCTCGTCCAACGCCCAGACCTCCAGCGGTACTTCGTGCTCGACCGAGGTGCTGAGCAGAGCGCGCAGACCGGCCGAGGCCGCGACGTTGTCCTCGTGCAGACGCCCGCTCAGCAGAATGCGACGTTCTTTGTCTACTTCTGTCTCAAGACGGAACATGCAGCACACCCTAAGACCCACCGGGTACGGCCAGTTCCGCGAATCGCCCTCCCCCTGGGGCCCCCGCCCGTACGCTGATCCCAGCACCGGTGGGGGCCGGTGCTGAGATCAGGGGGCGAGAGAGTCGGGTACGGCGCCCGGAGCGGGGCAGGCAGGCGGTGTGACGGCGGCGGCCGTCGGCAGCGTGGGCCGGCCCGGAGGTTCCGGACGCCGTACCCGCAGCTGTCCGCCCCCGCTGATGGGGGTGTCTGTGGCTCGAATCCGGGTTCTGGTGGTCGACGACCACCGCATCTTCGCCGAGTCGCTCGCGGCGGCCCTGGCCGCCGAACCGGACGTGGACGTGTCCGCGGCGGGCAACGGCCCGGCCGCGCTGCGCGCGCTGGAGCGAGCGGCCGCCGAGGGGCGCGCGTACGACGTGATGCTGGTCGACGCCGAGCTGGGCGCCCTGACGCCCGACGGCGCGCCCGCCGTCGCCGTGCCCGCGCCCCGGCAGGGCGAGCCGGGCCTCGTCGACGGCATCTCGCTGGTGGCGGGGGTCCGTTCGGGGCGCCCCGCCGTACGGTCGGTGGTGCTCGCCGAGAAGGACGACCCGCGGTGCGCCGCCCGGGCGCTCCAGGCCGGGGCCTCGGGCTGGGTGGCCAAGGACTGCTCGCTGCAACGGCTGCTCGCGGTGATACGGGGGGTGCTGCGCGACGAGACGCATCTGCCGCCCGCCCTGCTCACCGGCGTCCTGCGGGAGCTGACCGCCGCCCGTAAGCACCGCACCGAGAGCGAACGGCTGGTGGAGTCGCTGACGCCCCGGGAACGCGAGGTGCTGCGCTGCATGGTGGCGGGGCTCGGGAGGAAGGCGGTCGCCGAGCTGCTGTTCCTGTCCCCGCACACCGTCCGCACCCATATGCAGAACGTGCTGGGCAAGCTCGGGGTGCACTCGACGCTGGCCGCGGTCGCGCTGGCCCGCCGGGCGGGGGTCGGCCCCGCCGATCCGGCAACGCCCCGGCTAGCCGGGGATGTTGTCGAACGGGGCGGTCAACTGGCGCAGTAGCCCGGCCAGTTCGCCCCGCTGCTGGCGGGAGAGCTCACCGAGGATCGCCCGCTCCTGGTCGAGCAGCCCGGCCAGCGACTGATCGGCCTTGTCGCGCCCCTCGGCCGTGAGCCGGACGAGGACGCCGCGGCGGTCGCTCGGGTCGGGCAGTCGCTCGACGAGGTTCTTCTTGGTGAGGCGGTCGATCCGGTTGGTCATCGTGCCCGAGGTGACCAGCGTCTGGGTGAGGAGCTGCCCGGGGGAGAGCTGATATGGGGGTCCCGCCCGGCGCAGCGAGGTGAGCACGTCGAACTCCCACGGCTCCAGATTGTGCTCGGCGAAGGCTATGCGTCGGGCCCGGTCGAGGTGGCGTGCCAGACGGGAGACGCGACTGAGCACCTCGAGTGGTTCCACGTCGAGGTCGGGGCGCTCTCGGCGCCATGCAGCGACCAGTCGGTCGACCTCGTCCTCCATGTCGATCAGTGTAGAGGGTCTGTCGACATGAAGTCTCTTGAATTCAAGTGTCTTGACATCAAGAGATTGTCGGCCTGATCCTGATGCCCATGACCACACCTGACAGCCCCACCTGGGATCCGCAGCAGTACCTGCGTCACGCGGACCACCGCACCCGCCCCTTCCACGACCTGCTGGCCCGGATCGGTGACCTCCCCGGCCACCCCGCGCCCCGCATCGCCGACCTCGGCTGCGGCGCGGGCAACGTCACCGCGCTCCTCGCGGACCGCTGGCCGAGCGCCCGCATCACCGGCTACGACAACTCCCCGCAGATGCTCGCCGAGGCCGCCGCCCACGCCCGGCCGCCCCTGCTCGACTTCGCCGAGGCCGACGCCACCACCTGGACGCCCACCGAGACGTACGGCCTGATCGTCTCCACCTCGGCCCTCCAGTGGATTCCCGGCCACGCCGATCTCTTCCCGCGCTGGCTGGACGCCCTCACCCCCGGCGGCACCCTCGCCTTCCAGCTCCCCGGCAACTTCGCCGCCCCCAGCCACGCCCTCCTGGCCCAGCTCCGCGAGTCCGACCGCTGGCGCCCCCGCCTCCACGGCACCGGCGACCGCAGCGCCGCCGCCCTGGAGCCCGTCGACTACCTCACCCGCCTGCGGGATCTCGGCTGCACGGCCGACGTCTGGGAGACCACCTACCTCCAGACCCTCCACGGCGACGACGCGGTCCTCGACTGGGTCAAGGGCACCGCCCTGCGCCCCGTCCTCACCGCCCTGGCCGACGACCCCGAGGCCCGCGACGCGTTCGTCACCGAATACCGCGACCTGCTCCGCGAGGCGTACCCGCCGGGCCCGTACGGCACGGTCTTCCCGTTCCGCCGTATCTTCGCCGTCGCCCGCAAGGAGAAGTGATGCCCGTATCCGCCGGCCTCGCCGCCGTCGACCACGTACAGCTCGCCGCCCCGCCCGGCTCCGAGGACGCCCTGCGCGCCTTCTACACCGACGCCCTCGGCATGACCGAGATCCCGAAACCCCCGGTGCTCGCCGCCCGCGGCGGCTGCTGGTTCGCCTCCGGCCCCATCCAGCTCCACCTGGGCGTCGAGGAGGACTTCCACCCCGCGAAGAAGGCCCACCCGGGCCTGCGCGTGACGGGTATCGCGGAGTACGCGGCCCGCCTGGAGGCCCACGGCGTCGAGGTCACGTGGGACGACGACCTCCCCGGCCACCGCCGCTTCTACGCCCAGGACCCGGTCGGCAACCGCCTGGAGTTCCTGGAGCCCGACGTGTAACCGAAGGGCCCTACAGCTCCTTGAGCGCGTCCCCTGAGATGTCGATGTCCACGGGGAACGGCACACCCGTCTTCAGCCGGTCATGATGGATGCCGGTCAGCGCGTACGCCTTCGTCACCGGGTCCAGCTCGTAGACCCGCACGACGGGGTGCTGGTCGGTGCCGGTCATCTCCACCAGCCAGAAGTGCGGGATGCCGGCGGTCGCGTACTTGTGCGGCTTGGCCTCGCGGTCGCGGGCCTCGGAGTCGGGGGAGACGACCTCCACGGCGAGGAGGACGTCGGCGGCGGCGTACGACGTCTGCTCCATCCCCTTTCCGTCAGCCTCGCTGCGAACGACGGAGACATCCGGCTCCGGCCCGTTGCGCCGGTCCAGCACCACGGTCATCTCGCGGCGGACCTTCACCTCCGGCGGTGCTGTACTGCGCAGCCCTACCACCAGCAGATCGATCACCATGCTGTGGAACTTGCGCTGCGGACTCGCGAAAACCAGGCTCCCGTCGATCAGCTCTGTGTGCGGCGGGAGACCGGGCAGCGTGAACAGATCGTCCACGGTGTATCCGTCCTGCGGGGGCACCGGCCAGCGGGAGCTGTGCGCGGTGGTCGGCTCGGCGGTCATGGTTCCTCCCATGGACGAACCCTCTGCCCTGCCGACCACACTACGGCGGGAGATCCACAGCCGTCATCACAACGGGTGACGAGCCGCGAAACAGCGACGGGACCAGCCCTCACCGGAACGCGGTCAGCTCTTCCGGTGCCCTATCAGCCGCGGCTTCGCCTCCAGGTTCTCCAGCCCGTGCCAGCACAGGTTCACCAGATGCGCGGCCACCTCCGCCTTCTTCGGCTTGCGCACGTCCAGCCACCACTGGCCCGTCAGCGCCACCATCCCCACCAGCGCCTGCGCGTACAGCGGGGCCAGCTTCGGATCAAAACCCCGGGCCTTGAACTCCAGCCCCAGGATGTCCTCCACCTGCGTGGCGATATCACTGATCAGCGACGCGAACGTGCCCGTCGACTGCGCCACCGGCGAATCCCGCACCAGAATCCGGAAACCGTCCGTGTACGACTCGATGTAGTCCAGCAACGCGAACGCCGCCTGCTCCAGCAGCTCCCGGGGATGCCCCGCCGTCAGCGCCCCCGTCACCATGTCCAGCAGCTGCCGCATCTCGCGGTCGACCACCACGGCGTACAGGCCCTCCTTGCCGCCGAAGTGCTCGTACACCACCGGCTTGGACACCCCGGCGCGCGCCGCGATCTCCTCCACCGACGTGCCCTCGAAGCCCTTGTCGGCGAAGAGTGCGCGCCCGATGTCCAGCAGCTGTTCGCGGCGCTCCTTACCGGTCATCCGGACCCGGCGGGTCCGGCGGGTGGAGGAAGTCCTGCTCTTCGCGCTGCTCGTGCTGCCGTCGGTCGCCACGTCGTCAATCATGCCGCGTCGGCCGGAACGGACCTGCGCCGGGAGTCGATACGTGCGGCGTCCGGCCACCGCACGTCGTACGCCCAGCCCAGCTTCTCGAACCAGCGGATCAGCCGGGCGCTGGAGTCGATCTGCCCCCGCATCACCCCGTGCCGGGCACTCGTCGGGTCCGCGTGGTGCAGGTTGTGCCAGGACTCGCCGCACGACAGCACCGCCAGCCACCACACGTTCCCCGACCGGTCACGCGACTTGAAGGGGCGCTTGCCGACCGCGTGGCAGATCGAGTTGATCGACCACGTCACGTGGTGCAGCAGCGCGACCCGCACCAGCGAACCCCAGAAGAACGCCGTCGCCGCACCCCACCACGACATCGTCACCAGCCCCCCGACCAGCGGCGGAATCGCCAGCGAGACGATCGTGAAGGTCAAGAAGTGGCGCGAGACGGCCCGGATCGCCGGGTCCTTGATCAGATCGGGGGCGTACTTCTGCTGCGGAGTCTGCTCCTCGTCGAACATCCAGGCGATGTGCGCCCACCACAGCCCCTTCATCAGAGCCGACAGGGTCTCCCCGAACCGCCACGGCGAATGCGGGTCGCCCTCCGCGTCCGAGAACCGGTGATGCTTGCGGTGATCGGCCACCCACCGCACCAAGGGCCCCTCCACCGCCAGCGAACCCGCCACCGCCAGCGCGATCCGCAACGGCCGCTTCGCCTTGAACGCACCATGCGTGAAATACCGGTGGAAACCGACCGTGATGCCATGGCAGCCGATGAAATACATCGCCACCATCAGCCCGATGTCCAGCCAGCTCACCCCCCACCCCCACGACATCGGCACCGCCGCGACCAGGGCCAGGAACGGCACCACGATGAACACCAGCAGCGCGAACTGCTCGATCGACCCCTTCCTGTCCCCACCGAGCGTGGCGGGCGGAAGGGCGGAAACGGCAAGTGATGGATCGGTCTCGTCGATCACATCGGGAGTGCTCGGCATAACGGAGGTCCCCCGGAGGGTGAGGAAGCAGTACACGGACCGCCGTGGCTACGGTTCCGTAACCTACGGCTTGGTAAGTATGGCAGTGACGGGCCCCACAACACGAGAACCCGGTCCAGCCCGTCACCGGCGGTATCCCAGGCCCTCCGCGGGGTAGGGCACCCCTGCCGACGGCGTTCGCCCCCGCCCACCAGGGCAGCGGACACGCCGTCTGCGACGACACCTATCCTGGGAGGGTCGGACAGCGCGGTCCGCACCCGCTCGTCGGGGCGTGGCGACAGCACCGCTGCCAGCCGCCGGGCCCCGGACCCCGCCCACCCGTCCCCACCACCACCCACGTGGGCGACGGCGAAGCGAACGCACCTCCTCATTTCACTGCAAGGAGCCGCACACTGTGAGCAGTGCCGACCAGACCCCTGCCGCCAGCACCGCCCTGCGCGCCGACATCCGCCGCCTCGGCGACCTGCTCGGCGAGACCCTCGTACGCCAGGAGGGCCAGGAACTCCTCGACCTCGTCGAACGGGTACGCGCCCTGACCCGCACCGACGGCGAAGCAGCGGCCGCACTCCTCGGCGACACGGACCTGGAGACCGCCGCACAACTCGTGCGCGCCTTCTCCACCTACTTCCACCTCGCCAACGTCACCGAGCAGGTCCACCGCGCCCACGAGATGCGCGACCGCCGCTCGGCCGAGGGCGGCCTGCTGGCCCGCACCGCCGACCGGCTCAAGGACGCCGACCCCGAGCACCTGCGCGAGACGGTCAAGAACCTCAACGTCCGGCCCGTCTTCACCGCACACCCCACCGAGGCCGCCCGCCGCTCCGTCCTCAACAAGCTCCGCCGCATCGCGGCCCTCCTGGAGACCCCGGCCATCGAGGCCGACCGCCGCCGCCTGGACCTCCGCCTCGCCGAGAACATCGACCTCATCTGGCAGACCGACGAACTCCGCGTCGTCCGCCCGGAGCCCGCCGACGAGGCCCGCAACGCCATCTACTACCTCGACGAACTCCACGCCAACGCCGTCGGCGACGTCCTCGAAGACCTCGCCGCCGAGCTCGAACGCGTCGGCGTCGAACTCCCCGCCGGCACCCGCCCCCTCACCTTCGGCACCTGGATCGGCGGCGACCGCGACGGCAACCCCAACGTGACGCCCGCCGTCACCTGGGACGTCCTGATCCTCCAGCACGAGCACGGCATCACCGACGCACTCGAACTCATCGACCACCTCCGCGGCCTCCTCTCCAACTCCATCCGCTACGCCGGAGCCACCGAGGAACTCCTCACCTCCCTCCAGGCCGACCTGGAACGCCTCCCCGAGATCAGCCCCCGCTACAAGCGGCTGAACGCCGAGGAGCCCTACCGCCTCAAGGCCACCTGCATCCGCCAGAAGCTCGTCAACACCCGCGAGCGCCTCGCCAAGGGCACCCCCCACCGCCCCGGCTGCGACTACCTCGGCACCGCCGAGCTCCTCGCCGACCTGGAACTCATCCAGACCTCCCTGCGCGAACACCGCGGCGGACTCTTCGCCGACGGCCACATGGACCGCACCATCCGCACGCTGGCAGCCTTCGGCCTCCAGCTCGCCACCATGGACGTCCGCGAACACGCCGACGCCCACCACCACGCCCTCGGCCAGCTCTTCGACCGGCTCGGCGAGGAATCCTGGCGCTACGCCGACATGCCCCGCGACTACCGGCAGAAGCTCCTCGCCAAGGAACTGCGCTCCCGCCGGCCGCTGACCCCCACCCCCGCCCCCCTCGACGCGGCGGGCCAGAAGACCCTCGGCGTCTTCCACACCATCAAGGAAGCCTTCGAGCGCTTCGGCCCCGAAGTCATCGAGTCCTACATCATCTCCATGTGCCAGGGCGCCGACGACGTCTTCGCCGCCGCCGTCCTCGCCCGCGAAGCCGGACTCGTCGACCTCCACGCCGGCTGGGCCAAGATCGGCATCGTCCCGCTCCTGGAAACCACCGACGAGCTCCGCGCCGCCGACGTCATCCTCGACGAAATGCTCGCCGACCCCTCCTACCGCCGCCTCGTATCCCTGCGCGGCGACGTCCAGGAGGTCATGCTCGGCTACAGCGACTCCTCCAAGTTCGGCGGCATCACCACCTCCCAGTGGGAAATCCACCGCGCCCAGCGCCGCCTGCGCGACGTCGCCCACCGCTACGGCGTACGCCTGCGCCTCTTCCACGGCCGCGGCGGCACCGTCGGCCGCGGCGGCGGCCCCTCCCACGACGCGATCCTCGCCCAGCCCTGGGGCACGCTGGAAGGCGAGATCAAGGTCACCGAACAGGGCGAGGTCATCTCCGACAAGTACCTCATCCCCGCCCTCGCCCGCGAGAACCTGGAACTGACCGTCGCGGCCACCCTCCAGGCCTCAGCCCTGCACACGGCACCCCGCCAGTCCGACGAGGCCCTCGCCCGCTGGGACGCGGCCATGGACACCGTCTCCGACGCGGCCCACGCCGCCTACCGCAAGCTCGTCCAGGACCCCGACCTCCCGGCGTACTTCCTCGCCTCCACCCCGGTGGACCAGCTCGCCGACCTGCACCTGGGCTCGCGGCCCTCCCGCCGCCCCGGCTCCGGCGTCTCGCTCGACGGCCTGCGCGCCATCCCCTGGGTCTTCGGCTGGACCCAGTCCCGCCAGATCGTCCCCGGCTGGTACGGCGTCGGCTCCGGCCTCAAGGCCCTGCGCGAAGCCGGACTCGACACCGTCCTCGACGAGATGCACGAGCAGTGGCACTTCTTCCAGAACTTCCTCTCCAACGTCGAGATGACGCTCGCCAAGACCGACCTGCGCATCGCCCGGCACTACGTCGACACGCTCGTCCCCGACGAGCTGAAGCACGTCTTCGACGCCATCGAGGCCGAGCACGCCCTCACCGTGCAGGAAGTCCTGCGCATCACCGGCGGTGAGAAGCTGCTCGACACCAACCCGGTGCTCCAGCAGACCTTCTCCATCCGCGACGCCTACCTGGACCCGATCTCCTACCTCCAGGTCTCCCTGCTCGACCGCCAGCGGCAGGCCGCCGAGCGCGGCGACGAGCCCGACCCGCTCCTCGCCCGCGCCCTGCTGCTCACCGTCAACGGCGTCGCGGCAGGTCTGCGCAACACCGGCTGACGCCACCCGCACGGGAACGCCAGGCCGACCGGGGCGGCCCTGCTACAGCGCGACGAACGTCGCCACCAGCAGGGCCGCCCCCGCCGTTCCGACCCCCCACGCCGTACGCACCATCCGCAACCCGCCGCCGATCACGAACCCCGCCAGCACCATCGCCCCGCCCAACGGCATCCAGGCATGCAGAAAGCCCGGCACCCCCGTGCGGACCACCGCATCGGAACCGGGCCTCACCACCACGGGGAAACGATCCCCCTCACCCGCCGCCACCGACCGCTCCACCGTCACCCGCGCCCGCGCCGACGACGTGGCATCCGGCTCGTACCGCCCGGCGCACAGTTCCTCACCGCACTCCGTCACCGTCACCGTGCCGTGCTCACGGCCCTTGGCCAGAACGATGTGATGCGCGGTGTCCCACGACGACCACGCACCCGCGACCAGCAGCACCACGGCAACCAGCCCCATGGCGACCCGACGGCCCACGAGCGCCGCACGCCGGGAAGAGCTCCGTTCCATGGGGGCAGATCCTTGGCCAGGCGTCGTCCCCAGGTCAACCTATGGCCGAAAAATGCCCCAGCAGCGAGGGAAATGTCAGGGGATCTGCACGGTGGGAGAGCGGCACACGACGACAGAGCCGCGCATGGCGGGAGAACACCGCACGACGACAGCGCCGCACACGACGCCAGAGCCGCACACGACGACGCTCAGGAGTTGTACGCGCTCTGCGCCCGCTCCAGCCCCTCCGCCAACAGACACTCCACCGCATCCGCCGACCGGTCCACCAGAAACGCCAACTCCTTGCGCTCCACCGAACCAAAATCCTTCAGCACGAAATCCGCCACCTGCATCCGCCCCGGCGGCCGCCCGATCCCGAACCGCACCCGGTGATAATCCGGCCCCATCGCCTTCGTCATCGACTTCAGCCCGTTGTGCCCGTTGTCACCGCCACCCAGCTTCAGCCGCAGCATCCCGAAATCGACATCCAGCTCGTCATGGACCGCCACCACATGATCCGTCGGCACCTTGTAGAAATCCCGCAACGCCGAAACCGGCCCACCCGACAGATTCATGTACGACATCGGCTTCACCAGAATCACCCGACGGCTCGCCGGCCCCGGCGGACCGATCCGCCCCTCCACCACCTGCGCCTGCGCCTTCTGCGCCCGCTTGAACTTCCCGCCGATCCGCTCCGCGAGCAGATCGGCGACCATGAACCCGACGTTGTGCCGGTTCGCCGCATAGTCGGGACCCGGATTGCCCAGGCCCACGATGAGCCAGGGGTCGTTGGCGTCGGACATCAGCGCTCGGTCTCCTCACAAGCCGGGGGATCACAGGGAAACGGGGCGGCGGCTCCCCCGGAAGGGAACCACCACCCCGTCAGTCAAGCAGGTGGAACGGGAGCGGCGAGGCTCAGGCCTCCGCGCCCTCGGCCGCGGCGGCCTGCTCAGCGGTCGGCTCCTCGGCCTGCGCGGCGACGACCTGGAGCACGACGGCGTCCTCGTCACCGGCCAGCGTGGAACCCTTCGGCAGCGCGATGTCCTTGGCGAGGATCGAGTCACCGGCGTCCAGGCCCGCGACGGAGACCGTCACGGACTCGGGGATGTGGGTGGCCTCGGCCTCGACGAGCAGCGTGTTCAGCACGTACTCAAGCAGGTTGGCACCCGGCGCCAGGTCGCCCTCGGCGTGCACCGCGATCTCGACGTTGACCTTCTCGCCGCGCTTCACGGTCAGCAGGTCGACGTGCTCGATGGTGCCCTTGAGGGGGTGACGCTGCACAGCCTTCGGGATGACCAGCGCGTCCTTGCCGTCGATCTCCAGACCGATGAGCACGTTCGCCGTACGCAGCGCGAGCAGCAGGTCGTGACCCGGCAGCGTGACGTGGACCGGCTCGGCACCGTGGCCGTAGACAACACCGGGAACCTGGTTGGCACGACGGATACGGCGGGCAGCGCCCTTGCCGAACTCGGTACGGACCTCAGTGGCGAGCTTGATCTCAGCCATGATTGCACTCCTCGTCAGGTGGGTGAGCCGTCAGGCGACGGAACACGAACGGTCACCCGGCCCACGACAGGCCTGCTACGAAGAGCGCGTCGATAACGGACCGCCGTACACACAGGTACGGCCTCCCTCGCCGAGCAACTCCGTGAGTCTACCCGGCCGGGAGGCCGCACCCAAAGTGGATCAATAACGGACCGGCGTCAGAGCACTCGGCCCCACCCCTCGAACTCAGCCCTGCTCCTCGAAGAGGCTCGTCACCGAACCGTCCTCGAACACCTCACGCACCGCGCGCGCGATCGTCGGGGCGATCGACAGCACCGTGATCTTGTCGAGCTCCAGCTCACCCGGCGTCGGCAGGGTGTCCGTGAACACGAACTCGCTCACCTTCGAGTTCTTCAACCGGTCAGCCGCCGGACCCGACAGCACACCGTGCGTCGCCGTCACGATGACGTCCTCCGCACCGTGCGCGAACAGCGCGTCCGCCGCGGCACAGATCGTGCCACCCGTGTCGATCATGTCGTCGACCAGCACACACACCCGGCCCTCGACGTTGCCCACGACCTCATGCACCGAGACCTGGTTCGGCACGTCCTTGTCACGGCGCTTGTGCACGATCGCCAGCGGCGCGTCCAGCCGGTCGCACCAGCGGTCGGCGACCCGCACCCGGCCCGCGTCCGGTGACACGACCGTCAGCTTCGTACGATCGACCTTCGCGCCCACGTAGTCCGCCAGGATCGGCAGCGCGAACAGGTGGTCCACCGGGCCGTCGAAGAAGCCCTGGATCTGGTCCGTGTGCAGATCGACGGTGAGAATCCGGTCCGCACCCGCCGTCTTCATCAGGTCCGCCACCAGCCGGGCCGAGATCGGCTCACGGCCCTTGTGCTTCTTGTCCTGACGGGCATACCCGTAGAACGGCACGATCACCGTGATGGAGCGGGCCGACGCGCGCTTCAGCGCGTCCAGCATGATCAGCTGCTCCATGATCCACTTGTTGATCGGAGCCGTGTGGCTCTGGATCAGGAAGCAGTCCGCGCCACGTGCCGACTCCTGGAAGCGCACGTAGATCTCACCGTTGGCGAAGTCGAAGGCCTTCGTCGGCACGAGACCGACTCCCAGCTTATGGGCGACCTCCTCGGCAAGCTCGGGGTGGGCGCGGCCGGAGAAGAGCATCAGTTTCTTCTCGCCGGTCGTCTTGATCCCGGTCACAGCACAGTCTCCTCAGACGTGTATCTGGCGCTGCACGCATAGGTCCCGATGTGCAACGAGCCAGCCGAAATGGGTGAGCATCTATCACGGTACGCCGTCACCGGCCTACCTGTTTCCGGTCAGCTTTGTCCTTCGGCCCCCGAGGACGACGCCTGAGCGGCCTGAGCGGCAGCGCTGCCCGGACGCTTCCGGGCCACCCAACCCTCGATATTCCGCTGCTGGCCCCGCGCCACCGCCAGCGAACCGGACGGCACATCCTTCGTGATGACCGACCCGGCGGCCGTGTACACCCCGTCCCCGACCGTGACAGGTGCCACAAACATATTGTCCGAACCGGTACGGCAGTGGGAACCGATCGTCGTGTGGTGCTTGGCGACCCCGTCGTAGTTCACGAAGACGCTCGCCGCACCGATGTTGGTGTGATCACCGATCGTCGCGTCACCGACGTAACTCAGGTGCGGGACCTTCGTCCCCTCGCCGACGGTCGCGTTCTTCATCTCCACGTACGTACCGGCCTTGGCCTTCGTCCCCAGCCGCGTCCCCGGCCGCAGATACGCGTACGGCCCCACCGACGCCCCCGGCCCGATCTCCGCCGAGTCCGTCACGGAGTTGTCCACCCGGGCCCCGGCCCCCACCGCGGTGTCCTTGAGCCGCGAGTTCGGCCCGACCTCACTGTCCTCCGCGAGGTGAGTGGTCCCCAGCAGCTGCGTCCCCGGATGCACGACCGCGTCCCGCTCGTACGTCACCGTCGCGTCGATCAACGTGGACGCCGGGTCCACAACCGTCACGCCCGCGAGCATCGCCCGCTCAAGCAGCCGCTCGTTCAGCAGCCGACGCGCCTCGGCCAGCTGAAGCCGGTTGTTGATCCCGAGGATCTCGCGGTGGTCACCCGCCACCGACGCCCCGACCCGATGCCCGGCCTCGCGCAGGATCGACAGCACATCGGTGAGGTACTCCTCGCCCTGGCTGTTGTCCGTGCGCACCTTGCCCAGCGCATCCCCGAGCAGCCGCCCGTCGAACGCGAACACCCCGGAGTTGATCTCCCGGATCGCCCGCTGCGCCTCGGTGGCGTCCTTGTGCTCGACGATCTCGGTCACCGCACCGGTGGCGGGATCGCGCACGATGCGCCCGTAGCCCGTGGAGTCCGGGACCTCGGCGGTCAGCACGGTGACCGCGTTGGCGTCGGCCGCATGCGTGGCGGCGAGCGCGCCGAGCGTCTCGCCCGACAGCAGCGGGGTGTCGCCGCAGACGACGATCACGGTCCCGTCGACACCCCCGCCGAGCTCTTCGAGCCCCATCCGGACGGCGTGCCCGGTCCCGTTCTGCTCCGCCTGGAAGGCGGTGCGCACGGGGGCGTCACCGGCGTTCAGGTGTGCGGTGACCTGCTCGCTCGCGTGGCCGACGACGACGACGAGGTGCTGCGGGTCCAGCTCACGGGCTGCGGCGACGACATGGCCGACGAGCGAGCGCCCGGAGATCTCGTGCAGGACCTTGGGAGTCTTCGACTTCATGCGGGTGCCCTCACCCGCTGCGAGGACGACGACGGCTGCCGGGCTGGTTGCGCTCACGGATGTGCCCTTCGGCTTCGGGTGGTGGTCATCCGCAGGATACCGGGGGCGTTTCGGCGGGGAACGGGGGCGGGCCCCGACCGGTGTGGTCGGGGCCCGATGCGTGAGCTCCGCCGGCTGGATTCGAACCAGCGTCTCAAGGCTCCAAAGGCCTGCGGGATGCCGCTACCCCACGGCGGATCACGCCTCAACCCTACCGGGTCGATCACCGCCCTTGAGTCGGGAGGTGGCCTCTTCCGCGATCCCCGACCACCACCCTTCGATGCGGCGGTAGAGCGTGGCGCCCTTGGCGACGCGGATGACCAGGCACCCCCGGTACGCCTCGCCCACATTCTTCCGGACCGTCTTCGGATTGTGCTTCTTGAGAGTCGTCTTCTGGAGGGCGGATACGTCGATGCCGACCAGATCGGCCCAGTAGCGTTCCGCCGCCGGGACGTCGGCCGTCTCGTGGATCATCACCCGGTAGGAGAGGC
This sequence comes from Streptomyces durocortorensis, assembly GCF_031760065.1. NCBI lineage: Bacteria > Bacillati > Actinomycetota > Actinomycetes > Kitasatosporales > Streptomycetaceae > Streptomyces > Streptomyces sp. C11-1. Next base: position 2,735,599 of record NZ_CP134500.1, on the reverse strand, counting down.
GGTCCCGCCCGACTTCCAGCAGGTCCAGCCAGGCCAGATAGACGGCTATGACGCCCGGGTCGCTGTTGATGAACGTGACGTTCTCGCGCCGGTCGTAGACCTTGTCCTTGCCTCCCTCAGCCCAGTACAGCGCGATTCCGGTGTAGAAGAGCTCCTGGTCCGACATGGTCACCGTCTCGTCCCGGGCTGCTGCCTTCGTCCGCCGCCTTTCGGCGTCACGCACCGCCAGCTCGTGGTCCCAGCGCATACGACCCGCGAGGCGCGCCTGCTCGATGGCGCTACGGCTGCGCTCAGGCTTCGGCAGATCCCGTACCCAGAGCGAGATCGAACTCTTCGAGCACCCAAGCTCCACCTGGATCTGGTCGTATGTCATCCCCTGCAGGCGCAGTTCCCGGGCCTTCTCCCGGAGGTCGTCCTTGGCGTTCGGCCGCTTCGTCCATTCCGGGGCGGGCTCGCCCTGGAGGAGGCGGTTGAGGATGTCGTTGTTGTCGACGTGGAGGCGGTCGCGGATCTGGCGGCGGCTCAGCCCCTCCCGGCGCAGCGCCACCGCCTGGGCGCGTAAGCCCTCGAAGTCGGCGTACTTGCTTGTGGTTTCCGTCATACGGTGATCGTCGTCCGGAATGCGAACGTCCGGGTCGAAAGCGCGGTCGATTCGCCATTTCAGGCGATCGGCATCTGTTTCGTGCACGTTCGAACGCGGAACGTGCTGTTGCCGGTCACCGGAAATTGGGATGCGTCCGCCCGTAGGCTGGATGCCATGACCGCAACGGGGGCAGACCAGGAGGCGGCGGGATCGACCACCCGCGGCTACTGGTGGTGGGAGCGGCGACGCAGTGTCGCCCTGGACGTGGGACTGGCGCTGGTATCGGCGCTGGAGTGTGGCCTGGAGGGGGTGGAGTTCGCCCGGAGTGCCGGTCTGCCGGTGCCGGTGGGTGTGGTGTTCGGGCTGCTGTCGGGTTCGGTGCTGCTGGTCCGGCGGCGGTGGCCGATCGTCGTGGTGCTGGTGTCGATCGCGATGACGCCGGCCGAGATGGGCTTCCTGATGGCTCTGGTCGGCCTGTACACGCTGGCCGCGTCCGAGGTGCCGCGCCGGATCACCGTCGTGCTGGCGGGGATGGCGTTGGTGGGGACGTTCATCGTGACGTACGTGCGGCTGCGGCAGACCGTGGCCGAGCAGGCGGATTTCGGGCCTGGGGACTGGTACGTACCGCTGATGTCCGTCTTCATGGCGGTGGGGCTCACGGCTCCGTCCGTGTTGCTGGGCCTCTACATAGGGGCCCGGCGGCGGTTGATGGAGAGCTTGCGGGAGCGGGCCGATTCGCTGGAGCGGGAGTTGTCGCTGCTCGCGGACCGGGCGGAGGAGCGGGCCGAGTGGGCGCGTACGGAGGAGCGGACGCGGATCGCGCGGGAGATGCATGACGTGGTCGCCCATCGGGTGAGTCTGATGGTGGTGCACGCCGCCGCTCTCCAGGCGGTGGCGCCGAAGGATCCGGCGAAGGCGGTCCGGAATGCGGCGCTGGTCGGGGACATGGGCCGGCAGGCGCTCACGGAGCTGCGGGAGATGCTCGGGGTGCTGCGTTCGGGGGATGCGCTGACCGCGCCTGCCGCTGCGGGCGGGGGTGTGGTGCCGTTGGCTTCGGTGGGGCAGGCGGTGGCCGCGGCTGCCGCCGAGGCGTCGGAGGACGGGCCTCGGCTGAGTGAGCTGGAGGCGCTGGTGGCGCAGTCGCGGCAGGCGGGGATGGTGGTGGAGCTGTCGGTGGACGGTGAGCTGCGGCCGTATCCGCCGGAGGTGGAGCAGACCGCGTTCCGGGTGGTGCAGGAGGCGTTGACGAACGTGCACAAGCATGCGGCGGGCGCGAAGACGTGGGTGCGGCTCGCGCATCGGGAGTCCGAGGTCGCGATGCAGGTGGAGAACGGTCCTTCGGATGCGGCGGCGGCGGATGCGGGGTTGCCGAGCGGGGGGAACGGGCTGGTGGGTATGCGGGAGCGGGTGTTGGGGCTGGGGGGTGTGTTCGTGTCGGGTCCGACGGACGCGGGGGGTTTCCGGGTGTCAGCGGTGCTTCCGGACGGTTCGAGCGCCTGACTGCGGGTTTCGGCCGCTTTCGCCCCTGAGGCGCCCTGATGACGGGCTGGCCCCCCTCAGGCCCGTGCGGTGTCTGACGGTGGCGCTTGGCCCCAGCCCGTCCGGCGTTCGAGGACGGAGCCCTGGTTGTGGGGAGCGGCTGCCCCTCCGTGTGCGGGGAGCGATGGTGCCCGTTCGTGCCGGGTGGTGTGTTCGTCCTCAGGCGCCGGGCGGGCTGGGGGAGGACGTCAGGCGGGATGGCTGCGTGCCCGTGATGAGCGTGGCGAGCGCCTGATCGATGTCCGTGCCCAGGAACCAGTCCCCTGTGTGGTCGACGCTGTAGACCCGGCCTTCCGTGTCGATGGCCAGGACCGCCTGTTCCTGGCCTTCCGACCCGAGTGGGGCGACCTCTGTTTCCAGGGCGCGGCCGAGGTCGCCGAGCGTACGGGCGAGGTGGAGGCCGTGCAGGGGGTCGACGCGGACCGCGGCCGGTGCGATGTGCCGGCCGGGTGCGGATGCGGTGATGTGGAGGCCGCCGAATTCCGCCCAGGCCTCGACCGCGGCCGGGAAGACGGCGTGCCGGTGGCCGGCGGGGGAGGCGTGGGAGCGCAGGGCGTCGGCCCATTCCTCGGCCTGGCGGATGTCCCAGCGTCCGGGCTGCCAGCCCGCTTCGCGCAGGGCGGCGTCGACGGCGACGGGGAAGCGGGTGGTGTTGTGCTGCTGCGGAAGGTGCGGGAGCTGGTCGTGCATGTGTGGGCGGTCAGCCCTTCTCGGCGGTGGTCGCGGCGCCGGTGGTGGTGAGGTCGACGGGGCGTACGCCGAAGTGGGACAGGAGTGCGGAGCAGGAGCGGCAGGGTGGTGCGTAGCTGCCGTGGAGGGGGTCGCCGTCCTCACGGATGCGGCGGGCGGTGAGGCGGGAGTGTTTGAGTGCGCGGCGGGCTTCCCCGTTGGTCAGGGGTTTTCGCTGGGCGCGTTTGGAGCGTCCGCTCTCGGCGGCGGTGAGCTGGCGGGAGAGCAGTATGGCTTCGGGGCAGCGGCCGGTGAAGCGTTCGCGCTGGCCGGTGGTGAGGGTGTCGAGGAAGTCCTGGACGAGTGGGTGCAGTGCGGGCGGCTGGTCCCCCTTGCCCGCGGTGCAGGTGAGGGTCTCTCCGCGTACGGAGAGGGCGGCGGCCACGGCGGGGAGGATCCCGTCGCGGCGGTGGAGCAGTCGTGGTGTGGTGCTGTTCTCGGTGCTGCTCCAGCTGAGTCGCGGATCCCCTGATGTGACGGTTTGTGCGGAATGCATTGTGCTGACGTCCCTCCCTGCAATCCCCCGAGTTGCGGGGACAGCCTGCCAAATGTGCCGGGTGGTGGGGAAGCTGGGGCAGGGAATCGTGCCTGCGTGTCGCCCGAAGGTGCGAGACCGTCGCCTCACTGTCACGTGAATGTGACCGTTCGTGACGGAACCGGCGGGGCGGGGCCCGCTGTTGTCCCACCGCTTAGGCTGTGCGGAACACCAGACGCAGCAGGGGGCAACAGCCATGACGACAGGTCGGCTCGGGCAGCAAGCCGCGCCACCGAACGCGGCCTATGCCGGGCAGGTCGTGCACTTCCCGGACCCGGTCCGGGCGTCCCGCCACCCCAGAGGTGTGCGGATGGACGTGAACGGTCATCCGGTTCTTTCGCCGTATGCGCGTGCCGCCGCGGAGATCGCGGATCCGCCGCAGGGGTTCGGTATCGACGAGCTGCGTCTCACCGACTACGTGTCGGCGAATGCGGCGATGGCGGCGAGTGGTCACGATCTGTGGGACACGATTCCCGCGGTGGCGACCCCGCACGGCTGGACGTGGCACCACGTGGCGGGTGGCCGGCGGATGGAGCTGGTGCCGGTCGAGGTGAAGGCGCTGCTGCGTCATCACGGTGGTCTGGCGGGGACCGAGGTGGACCAGAACCGGCGGGGTACCCGTCCCTTGCAGGAGACGCGTCCGGCGCATTTCCGGCTGCCGAAGGGTGCTGTCGCGGTGAGCGAGCAGCAGATCCAGGGTGTCGAGGAGGATCTCGGCTACCGGCTGCCCGGTGCGTACCGCACGTTCCTGAAGGCTGCTGGTGGTTCGGCCCCGGTGGGTGCGGCGCTGGACGCGGAGCTGGGGCTGCTGGTGGACCAGCCGTTCTTCACGGTGCGTGACGAGGCGGCGGTGAACGATCTGGTGTACGTGAACAAGTGCCTGCGGGACCACTTCACCAAGGACTTCCTGGGTGTCGCTTTCGTGCAGGGCGGGATTCTCGCGGTGAAGGTGCGCGGTCAGGATCCCGGCTCGGTGTGGTTCTGCCCGTACGACGATGCCCGAGACCAGGACGGCTGGAGTGTCCAGGAGCGTTCGGAGCGGTTGTTGCTGCCCTGTGGGGCGGACTTCGACGCCTTCCTTCAGCGGCTCGCGGGTAATCCGCCGGAGCTGGAGACGGTGGCGAACCTGATGGTGGACGGTGGCTTCGCGCGCGTCGTCCCGGTGGAGGGGTGAGCGCGGTGGTGACTTTCGCGCAGGCGCAGGAGCGGGCGGACGAGTGGGTCAACGGTGACGTGCCCGCGTATCAGCACCGTGAGGTGCGGGTCCGTGAGTTCGATCTGGGTTTCGTGGTGTGGGCCGAGGACCGGGCGGAGGGCCCGGTCTCGGACGGTGGTCGTCAGCGGTTGGTGATCGCCCGGGACAGCGGTGAGGCGACGTTGTGGCCGGGGTTGCCGGTGGGTGAGGTGATCCGGCGGTACGAGGAGGAGTACGGGGTCGCGGCGGATGCGCCCGCCGCTGCGCCGGAGCCGCCTCAGCGGGTGGATCTGAATCAGACGTCGTTCCTGTTGACTCCTCCGGAGTGGCTCCAGGAGGCGGCGGACAAGCTGGGTATTCCGGATCATCGGGCGGAGCGGGGGGAGTCGGGGGCGGCCCCGGATGCGGCCCCCGCGCCGGACGGGACGTCCGCTGCGGCTCCGGCTGCGGCTCCTGCTCAGGAGCCCGCGGAGTCCGGAGGTTCCGCGTCCGGGGGTTCCTCTTCCGGGGACTCCGGGGGCTCCGGGGGTTCCGGGGCCTCTTGGCCCGCGGCCGGCGGTGGCGGGGCCTACGAGCCGACGGCGTCCGAGGGTGTTCCCGCGGGGGCGACCCCGTGGGCGGGTACGGACACCAACTCGGACTCCGACGACGGGGCCGTTCCGCTGCCCGCGACCGTGTTCGCGCCGCCGCTGTCGGGGACGGACGACGAGGAGGCCCCGCCGCCGGTCGTCCCGGCGGAGGCGCCCACCGCGCTGATGTCCGGGGGTAGCCAGCTGCCGCGTACGCAGGTGGCTCCGGCCCTCCGGCCCGAGCAGGGCTCGCAGGGCGGGGCCGGTGAGATCGCGGACGCGGCGACGAGCAAGGCCGCGGTGCCGCCGCGCGGGGCGCGCGGGGGCGGTTCGTCGACTCCGCCGCCTCCCGGTGCGCCCGGGATTCCCGGGGTGCCGTCGGGTTCGACGCCGCCGCCGTCGGGCCCGGGTGCGCCCGGGGCTCCGGCGGGCGGGTACGTCCCGACGCAGCTCGTCTCCCAGCTCGGCCCGCCCGGCCCGCCCGGTGCGCCGGGTGCCACGCCGCCCCCCGGAACCCCCGGCGCGCCGCAGCCTCCCGGTCCTCCCGGTCCTCCGGGTCCGCCCGGTGCGACGCCGCCTCCTGGTCCGCCTCCTCCGCCGCAGGGTTCGACGCCGCCTCCGGGTGGCGGGGTGCACCATGCCGCGACGATGCTGGCCGACGGGAGCAGCATCGGTGCGGGCGTCCCGGCTCCTCCGGGTCCGCCCGGCGCGCCCGGTGCGCCGAAGCCTCCGGGTCCTCCGGGTCCGCCAGGTGCGACGCCGCCTCCGCCGCCGGGTGCGACGCCGCCTCCGGGTGGCGGGGTGCACCAGGCGGAGACGATGTTCGCGGCGCCCGGCCAGGTGGGCCCGCCCGGTCCTCCCGGCATGCCCGGTGCGCCGGGTGTCCCGGGTGCATCGCTGGGCGGGGCCCCGGGTCCCGTACCGCAGCCGCCCGCGCCCGGGCAGCACACCCCGCCGCCCCCGGCGTACGGCTATCCGCAGCAGCCCACCGGTCAGCCGACCGTGGGCCCCGGCTACCAGGCCGTGCTGCGGTTCCGGGCTCCGGACGGCAGTGAGCAGCAGCTGATCCGCCGCTCGGCGCCGGGTACCCCGCACCCCGAGTGGCAGATGCTGCACGAGCTGCGGGCGATGAACGTGCCGCCGCAGCAGGTCATCGAGCTGCACACGGAGCTTGAGTCCTGTGAGCTGCCGGGCGGTTACTGCGCCCGGATGATCCGGGAGACCTGGCCGCAGGTGCGCATCACCAGCGTCGCTCCGTACGGCACCGACCACGCGAGCCGTCAGCAGGGCATGCAGCATCTGCTGACGCACCAGGGCGAGCTGCACCAGGTGGCGGACGGCCCGGCGCGGCCCGCGCCGGTGCGGGCTCCGCTGCCGCAGATGCCGCCCGCGCCCGCGCTGCCGCCGGAGGCGGTGGCAGAGGAGCTGGTGCAGGCGTTCGGGCCGCAGGGCATTCTGCGGTTCGATCAGCGTGCGGTGTCCCGTCAGGGGGTGCCGGAGGTCGTCGCCCGTACGTTGGTGTGGGCGGGTCTGCCCGCCGATTTCGGGCCGTTCTTCTGGGCGCAGCCGGGGCAGCCGGTGGTGCCGACGCTGGGGGAGCTGGCGGCGCAGCGACAGGTTCAGGCCGCGCCGGACGCGGGGTCGTATCTGGTGATGGGCACGGACTTCGGCAAGGCGCTCTGCGTCCAGTACGGGACGGCGAACATCGTGGCCGTTCCGGTGGAGGCCGGGCCCGGCGGTCAGTCGGTGGCGCCGCAGTTCGTGAACACGGGGCTGCCGGAGTTCGTGCGGTCGATGGCGCTGCTGGGCCGGATGTGGCGGCTGCGGTTCGGGCTGAACCCGGAGCAGGCGGGGCGCTGGACGGTCGACTTCCAGGCGCAGCTGGTGGCGCTGGACCCGGCGGCGCTGGCGTCGCCGGAGAACTGGTGGTCGGTGCTGCTGGAGCAGATGTGGGACGGCCTGCTCTGAGCCGTACGTCATCGATGTGATGAGGCGCCCGGACCCGGGGAGGGTTCGGGCGCCTCTCGTCGTATGGGGGTCGATGCCGCGCGGCCGGGGCTGTGATGCCGGTCGCTTCCGTCCTGAAAGCATCTGATCGATTCCGACTTCCGGCACTAATTGCCGCATCCTTGGCATGTCGGTGAGGCGTATCGATGAATCGGTGAGTCGGAGAGGGGCTTCAGGGATGAGTGCTGGACCGGTGTCCGCGTACGACACCGTCGGCGTGCGGGGGCGTGGCTACAGTCCGGAGCAGGTGGACCGTGCGACCGCTGCCTTGGTCGCCGAGCGGGACACTGCGCTCGCGGAGGTCTCCCGGCTGACGGTCAGGGTCGAGGAACTTCTCGCCGGGGCGGCCCGGCTGGCGGAGACTGTGGCGGCGCTGCCTCCGCAGGACTACGCGGAGCTGGGGGAGCGGGCCCAGCGGATTCTGGCGCTGGCCGAGAGCGAGGCCGAGGCGCTGCACGCGGAGGCGGTGGCGGCGGGCCAGGCGTTGCGGGACGAGGCCGGGGCGGAGGGCCGGGCGGCCGGTGACGCGGCGCGGGAGGCGGCGGACGCGGTGCGGGAGGCGGCCGTACGGGCGGCCGAGGAGCGGGTGGCCGAGGCGGTCCGGGAGGCCGAGGGGTTGCTCGCCGCGGCCCGGCAGGACGCCGATGAGGTGCGGGCGGCCGCTGCCTCCGGGATGGAGGAGACGCGCCGCCGCACGGCGAGCGTGCTGGCCCACCAGGAGCAGGAGCATGCCGAGCGGCACAAGGCCGCCGAGGCCGAGATCGCCGAGGCCGAGGCGGAGTTGGCGGTGCGCCACGCGGAGCTGACCGAGCGGGCGGAGGCGCTGCTCGCGGAGGCGGGCCGGGAGCTGGCCGCCGCCCAGGAGGCGGCCCGCCACGGCCAGGAGGACGCGGAGGCCCGGGCGGCCGAGCTGCTGGCTCAGGCCCGGGTCCGTGAGGAGCGGGTGGTCCGGGAGACGGAGCGGGTTCTGCGGGAGCACGAGGAGGGCCGCGAGGAGGTCCAGGCGCACATGGTGCACGTACGCAGTTCGCTGGCGGCGCTCACGGGCCGGGTGGCACCGGAGGCGGAGGCGGCGGCAGGGGCGGAGGAGGCCTGAGGGCTGGAGCGGACGGAGTGCCGAAGCGGACCGGATCTTTTCACCGGGCCATGTCGAGATCTTTCACCGGGCCCATGTCGAGGCAGGGTCCGTCCCGTTGGAGGAGACATGGTCGGGGCCGACGCAGGTCATGAGGCGCAGGTCTTGGCCCAGGTGTGGGACAGCACGTTCGACGTCAGGGCGAGGTCGTGACGCTGCCCCTTCTTGATGCAGCCGAGGCGCTTGCGTAGTCCGGGCTCGGCGAAGTATGTGACGTGGATGTAGCCGTTGGCGTCGGGCAGGCCGTTGTTGAAGATCGAGCCCGGGCGGCGGGTGTCCGCCCAGGAGCAGTCGTTCTGGCCGTCGAACCAGTTGGAGTCGTCGCCACTCCAGGCGCACATATCACCCCTGCCGTCCGTCTCCGAGAAGAAACAGACGGAACCGGGGATGCAGCGGTCGTAGCCCGTGGCCGTCTGCCTCGGTGTCGGTGTCGGTGTCGGTGTCTGCGTCGGCTCGGGGCCGGTGCCGCTCCCGTCCGGGCGGGCGTCCGCGACGGGCCCGGCGTTCGTCGGGGCGACCGGTTTCGTTCCGGGGTCCCCGTCCAGGAGCATCCGCATGCCGAGGCCCGTCACCGCCAGGGCCAGCGCGCAGGCCGCCGCCGCGAGCAGAGGGCGGTGCCGGTGCTTGCGGTGCGGCAGTCGGCCCGCCGCCGCCTCCGAGGTTCGCCGCAGCAGCGACGCGGTGTCGTGCGGGGCCCGTTCCTCGTGCGTACGGGCGAGGCAGTCCCGTACGATCCCCCGCCAGGGTGCGGGGAGTTCGGGTGAGAGGCGCAGCTCCTCCTCGCCGCGGGCGTAGCGCACCGCCGCGTCCCGCCGGGCGGTCGGGGTGCCGCCCGGCAGCGGGAACGAGCCGGTCAGGGTCAGGTGGGCCAGCACCCCGAACGCCCAGATGTCCGCGGTCGGCCGGATCCGCATGCCCCGCTCGCCGACCTCGGACCACAGCAGCTCGGGCGGGGTGTAGTCGGCGGTCGTGAACGCGGGGCAGTACGCGTGTGTGCCCTCCAGTTCGGCGGCCATGTTGAAGTCGCCGAGCCGTGCCGTACCGTCCTCCATCAGCAGGACGTTGCCCGGTTTGAGGTCGCCGTGCACCCAGCCCGCGCCGTGCAGTTGGTGCAGGCCCTCGCAGATCTGCACGAGCAGGGCGGGCCCCTGCCGCGGCGGACGGCCGGCGGCCGGCAGCGTGTCGAGGGAGCCCCGTGCCCGCTCCAGTACGAGGACGGTGGCGCCGTCGAGCTCCGGGTGGGCCGGGGCGTCCACCGTCAGCGCGTCGTACATCCGGATCAGCCGCGGTGAACGGAGGCGGCTCAGCAGGGCCACTTCCCGCTCGGCCAGTTCCCGGAGATGGCGTAGCTGGCGCGGTGTGTGCGTGCCGGTGGGCAGGAACTTCAGGGCGGCGCGGGCCGGGGCCGCGTCGGGGTCCTCGTGGTGGGCCGCGTACACGTTGCCGAAAGCTCCCGCGCCGAGCGGCTCCTCGACGATCCAGGGGCCGACGCGGTAGCCGGGCGGAACGGACGCGACGGCGTACGACTGCTGCCGCCCGCTCACCGGGCCGGACCCTTCGCTTCCCGGGCCGGACTGATCGTTCATCGGGCCGCGCCGCTCGTGGAGGGCGCCAGCGCCGCGAGGTCGTCCTCGCGCACCAGGTCGAAGCGGAGCGCGAGGGAGACGAGGGTCTCCTTCTTGCCGTTGAGACGGGGGCCGGGCTCGCAGGACTCGGGGCCGGGTTTGAGCCGCAGCTTCACCGCCAGGTAGTCGATGTTCCACTGCACGGCGGCCCGGTTGGCCGCGGGCCACTGCGGGCGCAGCCGCTCGACGACCTGTTCCACGGTGGGCACCGGCGCGTACGGCTCGCCGCTCAGGCGTGACTCGCACAGGGCCGCCAGCACGATGAAGTACCGCTTTGACCGGTCGAGGGGAAAGGCGAGCGCGGTCGACTCCCCTCCGCAGTCCTCGGCGGGCTCGTCCCGGTCCGACCCGTCCGCCGTGACGGCGGCGTAGTCGTGCCGCGGTGCCCACACGTCGAAGCTGAGCAGCTCGGTGCCCGCGGGCAGGACGACCCGCGAGAACTCGAACGCCACGGGTGCGCCCAGCCGCCTCGGCGCGACCTTGATGTGTTCCCCTGCGCCCTCAGGGTTCTCGACGGCGTACGTCGCCGTGCGGCTGAAGTTGCTGAGCGACCAGTACGTGTCCGTCGCGGTGATCTCGCCCGCGGAACGTGAGACACCGTCATGCGGAATGGTCAGCCGGGGCGATGGGCCGGTGGATGCCTTCCGGCCGAAGCGCAGGGTCTCTCCCGGTGCCAGCCTGAGCTGCTCGCCGGGGTTCATGCCGGGCCCCGGCACCACGATAATGGTGTACATGGACTGATTCCTTCCCCCAAGGTGCGCCGTAAGGGTAGGAAGAGTCGATAAACATCTGCATGACGTGCAGGCCGGGCGGAGTCTCGCCCCCCCCTGTCAGGGCGTCAGCATTCGCGGCCGGGCTGTCAGTGTTCGCTGCCAGGCCGTCAGGCTGTCAGCATTCGCCGCGCCAGTGGAAGCGGTCGATCGTCCTGCCGCCGCTCGCGAAGTTCCCGCGTCCGTCGGCCCAGCCGTGGTGGATGCACTGGCTGCCGCCTTCCTTGAAGTACACCTGCACGTGGTCGTAACCCGGCTGCGGATTGCCGTTGTTGTAGTACGACTTACGGAAGCCGCAGGTGCTGTTGGGCTGGTCGCCGGCCGACCGGCAGACCGAGCCGGTGCCGTTGGCGCCCGAGTAGAAGCAGACGTATCCCGCCGGGCAGTCCTGCCAGCCCGGAGTGGAGCCCGAGCAGTTGCGGCTGGTCACGCTCGGCCACTCCTTGTTGGTGCCCGTGTACTGGACGCCGTCGAAGTGCACGGGAACGCGGTGGCGTTCGTCGGTGAAGTCCCCCGACGCCTTGTAGCGCTGCTCGTAGTGCAGGTGGGACCAGCTGGAGGCGCCGGTCGTGCCGATGCGTCCGATCCGGGTGGACGGCTGGACCGACTGCCCCTTGCGGACGTACGTGGTGGGGGAGTCCTTGAGGTGGTAGTACGCCGTGAACCAGCCGTTGCCGTGGTTGATCTGGATGGTGTTGCCGGAGCCGTTGTCCCAGTAGGCGGCGGACACGGTGCCGGGGGCGGAGGCGAGCACCGGCTTGGCGTCGGAGCCGGTGTTCCTCTCCACGACGATGTCCAGCGCGGGGCTGTGACCGGAGCCGTAGGTGTTCAGCTGCCACCGCGTGTCGCACGCGAACGGCATCTGGAACAGCGGCTTGGCGGCGGCCGCCGCCCGGGTGTCGGCGGTCGGGCCGGTCCCCTCGTCGGCCGTGGCGGCCACGGTGGTGCCCGCGAGCCCGAGAACCGCGAATCCGGCGACCAGGACGGCACGCAGCCGACCGAGTCGGCCGGGGCGCGTGCGCCTGTGTGTCCGACTGCGCGTCCGCCTGTGCGTGCGGTGAAGCATGTTCCCCCCTGTGGAAGGCGCCGACCCTGCCTCCTCGGGCAGCGTCGGAACACATGCTGGGGACTGGCGGACGGTCCGGCAACCTCTTAGGTGCGAGGGAGAGCGGCCGGGCGTGCCGGGGCGCATTCGTGCGCTCCCGCCGCGCCGCCCTGCGCCCTTCCGGTATCGACGGCCGGTCTGGTGTCGTCGGCGATGACGTCAACGCGGCCCGCTGGTGATGGGCGCGTATCCGGTGAGGGGCGCACATATGGCTGACGTACACCTGCCCGTGTTCGACATCCCCTTCCCGCTGCGCGGCAGCCCGCATGTGGTGTACGCGCGCGAGGTCAACCTGGAGCGGTTGCGGTCGCACGGGATGCTCGCGACCGACGAGGCCCTGGAGTGGTATCTGAGCTGGGACATGGCGCAGCTGGCCGGGTACGGATATCCGTACGCCGACCGCGACGAACTGGCCCTGGGCGTGGACCAGATGGCGTTCTTCTTTCTCTTCGACGACCAGTTCGACGGGCCGTTGGGGAGGTGTCCCGAACGCGTTGCGGCGGTGTGCGGCGAGTTGATCGACGTCCTGTTCACCCCGCTGCGGCAGCGGCGCCGTGGTGAGTCGCCGCTGGTGTCGTTCTTCGGTTCGCTCTGGGAGCGCAGCGTGCGCGGGATGGCGCCGTCGTGGTGCGCTCGGGCCGCCCACAACTGGGAGTACTACCTGGCCGCCTACGTGGGCGAGGCCATGGACCGGGTCGGCGGTGCCGTCCCGGGGATGGAGCACTTCCTTCAGGTGCGGCGAGGCATGGCCGGCACCTCCACTCTGATGGACTACGGCGAACGGATCGGCGGGTTCCTCGTTCCGCCCGCCGTGTTCCACACGCCGCAACTGCGCATGATGCGGCAGGTCGCCACTGACGTCCCGATCTTCTGCAACGACGTGTACTCCGTCGTCAAGGAGGAGCCCCGCGGCGACGTCGACAACGCGGTGCTGGTGGTGCAACGTGAACAGAACCTCTGTCGCGAGCGGGCCCTGGACCGCGTCCGCGATCTGGCCATGGCGCGGATCGAGGTGTTCGTGGAGTTGGAGCGCCAACTGCCCGACGTCTGCTCGGGCTTGTCTCTCGGCGACGAGGGCCGGCATGCCGTCGACCGCTACGTCGACGCGATGAAGGCGTGGATGCGCGGCTACCACCAGTGGGAAACGGAGACGCACCGCTACGCGGCGGAGGCGACGGTGCCGCCCGAGGCGCCGAACTTCGCGGAGGACCTCCTCCACCACGACGGGCCCCGGCCGACCGGCCCCTGAAGGGTGCCTTCGGCGGGGGCGCACGGCAACGCGTCGGCGACAGCTTCGCCCGTACCGAGATCGCTCTCGCGCTTGCTTCCGTGGCCGCGCGGTGGCGACCCGAACCGTGTCCGGGACCGGATTCGGCCGTCCCGGCATGTCATCCTCACGCCCCGGGCCCTGGCCATGCGCCTGCACCGCCCCGGCGAAAGGTCACGGCGACAGGCGTGAGCGCCGTGAACGTGCCACTGGGACGGACGGAGCGTCCGGCCTACGCGCTGTGCACGATCTGGATCAGGTTGCCGCAGGTGTCGTCCAGCACGGCCGTGGTGACAGGGCCCATCGTCAGCGGCTCCTGGGTGAAGTGCACGCCGAGCGCGCGCAGCCGGTCGAACTCCGCCTGTACGTCGTCCACGGCGAAGGAGGCGGCCGGAATGCCGTCCTCGACCAGTGCGCTCGTGTACGGCTTCACGGCGGGGTGCTTGTCGGGCTCCAGCAGCAGTTCGGGGCCGTCGGGGTGCTCCGGCGAGACCACGGTCAGCCAGCGGTCCTCGCCGCCCAACGGGACGTCGTGCTTCTTCTCGAAGCCCAGGACGTCCGTGTAGAAGCGCAGGGCCTTTTCCTGGTCGTCGACGAAGACGCTGGTCAGGTGGATCTTCATGGGGTGTCCTCCGGTGCTCGGGGCCTGAGCCATCGGCTGACGATGTGCTCCAGGGGTTCGGTGTTCAGATCGTGGAACTTGTAGCGGCCCTGGCGTCGCGTGAGGACCAGGCCCGCCGTTTCCAGGACGGCCAGGTGCTGGCTGATCGCCTGGCGGGACAGTCCCAGGCCGTGTTTGGTCACCAGTCGCGTGCATATCTCGAACAGGGTCTGGCCGTTCCGCTCCACCAGCTCGTCGAGGATGAGCCGGCGTGTGGGGTCGGCCAGCGCCTTGAAGACATCTTCCGCCATGACCATCACGATAGGCAAGTATCGACTTGCCTATCAACTCGGGGCGTCTGATCACCGCAGCGGCGACCGTCCGTCCTGCCGGTCGGTCGCCCCGGCGGTGGGAGCCGCCTGGGTGGTGTCGGCGGCCCGAGCTGTGTCGGTCGCCTCGGCCGGGTCGGCGAGGACCGGGAAGCGGCGCGGGGCGAGGGTGATCAGGGCTAGCAGGGCCAGGGCCGCCGCCCCCGCCGCGCCGAGGTAGACGTGGTCCACCGCCGCGTCCACCGCCCGGCGCAGGTAGTCCGTCGCGACAGCCGAGAGGGCGCCCGGGTCCTCCAGGGTGCGGGCGACCGCGTCCAGGTCGTCGGGGAGGCCGGGGGCCGGGGCGTCCAGGAGGCGGGCGGCGAGGACGCCGTTGGCGACGGCCCCGAAGAGCGCCGCGCCGACGCTCTGGCCGACCTGGCGGCAGAAGAGCACGGACGCCGTCGTCGTACCGCGCTCCGACCAGCCGACCGTCGACTGCACACCCACGATCAGAGGGAGCTGGAACAGGCCCAGAGCCGCGCCCAGGAGCAGCATGATCAGTGCGGGCTGCCAGGGTTCGCCGGGGTAGGGGAGCAGCGGGAAGGCCAGCAGGATCAGCAGGGCGGCGCTCATGCCGGTGATCGCGGTCAGCCGGAAGCCGATGCGGTTGTAGACCCGGTCGGACAGCGCCGCCGAGACCGGCCAGCTCAGGGTCATCACGGAGAGCACGAAACCGGCGGCTATCGGGCCGAGGCCGAGCACCGACTGCGCGTACGTGGGCAGGAAGACGGTCGGCGCGACCATCAGCAGGCCCATCGCGCCGAGTGCCAGGTTGACCGAGGCGATGGTGCGCCGCCGCCAGACCCAGCCCGGGATGATCGGCTCCGCCGCCCGCCGCTCGATGACCACGGTCAGTGCGGCCAGCACCGCGCTCGCCCCGAACAGGCCGAGTGAGGGTGCGGAGAGCCACGGCCAGGCCACCCCGCCCTGCACGAGTGCGGTGAGCAGCAGGGAACCCGTAGCGAAGACGGCGAGCGCGCCCGCCCAGTCGACGCGCGGGCGGGCGGCGGGGCGGGGGCGGGACGGTTCGTGGAGGTGGCGGACGATCAGCCAGAGGGCGATCGCCCCGACGGGGAGGTTGATCAGGAAGATCCACCGCCAGTCCGCGTACCCGGCGAGCAGCCCGCCGACCACCGGTCCGGCGACCGCTGAGGTGGCCCAGACCGTGGACAGCTTGGCCTGGATGCGGGGCCGTTCCTTGAGGGGGTAGAGGTCGGCGGCGATCGTCTGCACGGTGCCCTGGAGCGCGCCGCCGCCGAGCCCCTGGACGATGCGGAACGCGATGAGCGCGGCCATGTTCCACGCGGCGGCGCAGAGCAGCGAGCCGACCAGGAACAGGATGATCCCGGCGATCAGGACCGGCTTGCGGCCGAAGGTGTCGGAGAGCTTCCCGTAGAGGGGGAGTGTGACGGTGACGGCGAGGAGATAGCCGGAGAAGAGCCAGGAGAAGACGGTGAAGCCGCCGAGGTCGCCGACGATCTGGGGGACGGCGGTGGACACGATCGTCCCGTCGATCGCGGCCAGCGCCATGCCGAGCATGAGCGCCGCCACGACGGGGCGGCGGCCCCGGGGGGTGGTGAGGGAGGGGGCGGGAGCGGGAGCGTCGGGCGGCCCGCCCGGTGCTCCGCGGCTGGTGCCCGGGGCGACCGGGGCTCCTGGGCCACCGGCTTCCGGCGTGCTTCCTGTGGCTTCCGTGGTGCTGGTGCGGTCGGTGCTGCCTGTGGCTTCCGTGCCGCCAGTGCCGTCCGCGCTGCCTGTGGCTCCTCTGCCGCTCACCGATTTCCCTTCCCCCTGCACGTATCTCCCGTGGCACTGTCTCATCCGGGGTGCGGGAGGGGGAGCCTTTGCCGTGAGACGGATGACGGACAGACACCCCCGGGCGGCGAGCCGGACAACCCTGGGCGGCGAGTCGGCGATCCAGGGGTGCGGTAGCAGGGGGTGACGACGGTCGTACGGAGGAAGGCGGCCACCGTGCTCGGCGGCCAGGACGCCGAGCACGGTGGCGGCGACGGTCGGCTCCGCTTGCGGGTCGGCGGCGGACGTTCCGGCTCCGGTTGGTGGGCGGCCCCGTCGCCCGGAACCATGCCCCTGACCTCGTCTTCACCCGGGGGACGAGGCCCCCTAGGGGGCACCCCCTCATAGTGGCCAGGGCCCCTTCCTCCCGGCGGAGGACGTGGTGGGCGGGGGTGCTTCCTTAGCCTGTTCTTACGTCGCGCTTGCGGCGTACCGCAGGGGGGCGGGTGGGGAAAACCCCACCTCAAGACTGCGCTGGGCACCATCGTGCCGGAACGCCTCCTGAACCCAGACTTGGGCTGTACCCAAAAACGTCTAGTCATCGACTGACATAGGAGATATACCGTGACAACGGCTGTGACCATTCCCAGGCACGGGGGCACTGGAGGGCGTACGGCCGTCGCGGCGCGAGCGCGGCAGGTCGTGAAGGCGTACGGCACTGGGGAGACCCGGGTCGTCGCGCTCGACCATGTGGACGTGGACATAGCCCGCGGGCAGTTCACGGCGATCATGGGACCGTCCGGCTCCGGCAAGTCCACCCTGATGCACTGCCTGGCCGGGCTCGACACGGTCACGTCGGGCGAGATCTTCCTCGACGAGACCGAGATCACGGGGCTCAAGGACAAGAAGCTCACCCAACTCCGGCGCGACCGGATCGGGTTCATCTTCCAGGCCTTCAACCTGCTCCCGACGCTCAACGCGATCGAGAACATCACGCTGCCGATGGACATCGCGGGCCGCAAGCCGGACGCCGCCTGGCTCCAGCAGGTCGTGGAGACCGTCGGGCTCGCCGAGCGGCTCAAGCACCGCCCCACCCAGCTCTCCGGCGGCCAGCAGCAGCGCGTCGCGGTCGCCCGGGCGCTCGCCGCCCGGCCGGAGATCATCTTCGGTGACGAGCCCACCGGAAACCTGGACTCCCGGGCCGGTGCCGAAGTCCTGTCCTTCCTCCGCAAGTCGGTCGACGAGCTGGGCCAGACCATCGTCATGGTCACCCACGACCCCGTCGCCGCCTCCTACGCGGACAGGGTGCTCTACCTCGCCGACGGCTCCATCGTCGATGAGATGTACAACCCGACCGCGGACCAGGTACTCGACCGTATGAAGCACTTCGACGCACGTGGGCGGACGTCATGACTGTCTGGAAGACCTCGATGCGCAACTTCTTCGCGCACAAGGGCCGGATGGCCCTCTCGGCGGTGGCGGTGCTGCTGTCGGTGGCGTTCGTCTGCGGCACGCTCGTGTTCACCGACACGATGAACACCACCTTCGACAAGCTCTTCGCCGTCTCCTCGCCCGACGTCACCGTCAGCCCGAAGGAGGCCGACGAGAACGACGAGCAGCCCGCCGACGGCAAGCCCGCCTCACTGCCCGCCTCCGTGATCCAGCAGGTCGAGAAGGCCGAGGGCGTCGAGCGCGCCGAGGGCGCCGCCTTCTCCATGGCGGTCACCGTCGTCAACAGCGAGAACAAGAACATGGGCTCCGAGACCGGAGCCCCCACCATCGCGAGCAACTGGACCCGGAACGACCTGCGTTCGATGGAGATCACCTCCGGACACGCGCCCCGCGGTCCCACCGAGGTGATGGTCGACGCCGACACCGCGAAGAAGCACAAGCTCAAGATCGGCGACGAGCTGCGCACCATCGCCGTCACCGGCGACATCAAGGCGAAGATCAGCGGCATCGCGTCCTTCACCGTCACCAACCCGGGCGCGGCCGTCGTCTACCTCGACACCGCCACCGCCCAGAAGCACCTGCTGGGCGCCCCCGACGTCTTCACCCAGATCCTGGTGACCGCGAAGAGCGGCGTCAGCGACATCCAGCTCAAGAAGAACGTGGCCGCCGCCCTGGACGGCTCCGCCGCGTACAAGCTCCAGACCCAGCAGGAGGCCGCCGACGCCAACAAGGACTCCATGGGAGCCTTCCTGGACGTCATGAAGTACGCGATGCTCGGCTTCGCCGGAATCGCCTTCCTCGTCGGCATCTTCCTCATCGTCAACACCTTCTCGATGCTGGTCGCCCAGCGGACCCGCGAGATCGGCCTGATGCGGGCCATCGGCTCCAGCCGCAAGCAGGTCAACCGGTCCGTCCTCCTGGAGGCCGTCCTCCTCGGCATCGTCGGCTCCGTCCTCGGTGTCGTCGCCGGCATCGGACTGGCCGTCGGGCTGATGAAGCTGATGGGCGCCGTGGGCATGGAGCTGTCCACCAGGGACCTCACCGTCGCCTGGACGACCCCCGTGATCGGCCTGGTGCTCGGCGTCGTCGTCACCGTCCTCGCCGCGTACATCCCGGCGCGCCGGGCCGGCAAGGTCTCCCCGATGGCCGCCCTGCGCGACGCCGGGACCCCCGCCGACGGCCGTTCCGGCCGGGTCAGGGCCGGTATCGGTCTGGTCCTCACGGCGGCAGGCGGTGCGGCCCTCTGGGCGACCACGCAGGCCGACAAGGCCACTGAGGGCTCGATGTTCCTGGCCCTGGGCGTGCTGCTGACCCTGATCGGCTTCATCGTGATCGGCCCGCTGCTGGCCGGTGTGGTGGTGCGGGCCCTCAGCGTCGTCGTCCTGCGGCTCTTCGGCCCGGTCGGCCGGCTCGCCGAGCGCAACGCGCTGCGCAACCCCAGGCGTACGGGAGCGACCGGCGCCGCCCTGATGATCGGGCTCGCCCTGGTGGCCTGTCTGTCCGTCGTCGGGTCCTCCATGGTGGCTTCGGCCACCGAGGAGCTCGACAAGTCGGTCGGCGCGGACTTCATCGTCCAGGACAGCGGCGCCGGGCGGCCGATCGTGCCCCAGGCCGCCGACGCCGTGCGGGCCGTGCCGGGCCTGGAGCACATGACCGACTACACCTTCGTCAAGGCGAAGGTCACCGCGCCCAACGGCAAGACGGAGGACGAGGGCGTCGTCGCCGCCGACCCGACGTATCAGAAGGACGTCCGCCGCACGGCCGTCTCCGGCGACCTCGCGAAGGCGTATGGCAAGAACGCCATGTCCGTCGGCGACGAGTACGCCGAGCGGCACGGGGTGAAGGTCGGCGACACCCTCACCGTCGCCTTCGATGCGGGCCGGACGGCGAAGCTGAAGGTCGCGGCCATCACCTCCGACGACACCAACATCGACCGCGGTGCGATGTACACCAACCTCACCACGGCTGCCTCCCACATCCCCGCCGACCGGATGCCGCAGAACGTGGTGATGTTCGGCAAGGCGGAGGAGGGCAAGGAGAAGGAGGCGTACGCGGCCCTCAAGAGCGCGCTCGCCGAATACCCGGTCTACAAGGTTCAGAACCAGGCCGACTTCAAGGAACAGCTGAAGGACCAGATCGGCCAGCTGCTGAACATCGTGTACGGACTGCTCGCCCTCGCGATCATCGTCGCCGTGCTCGGTGTGGTGAACACCCTCGCCCTGTCCGTCGTCGAGCGGACCCGGGAGATCGGCCTGATGCGCGCCATCGGGCTCTCCCGTCGCCAGCTGCGCCGGATGATCCGGCTGGAGTCCGTCGTCATCGCCCTCTTCGGCGCCCTGCTCGGACTGGGCCTCGGGATGGGCTGGGGCACCGCGGCACAGAAGCTGCTGGCTCTGGAGGGCCTCGAAGTCCTGGAGATCCCGTGGCCGACGATCCTCACGGTCTTCGCCTGCTCGGCGCTCGTCGGACTGTTCGCCGCTCTCGTCCCGGCCTTCCGGGCGGGCCGGATGAACGTCCTGAACGCGATCGCCACGGACGGCTGAGGGGGCGCCGGACACTTGGGATGACTCCTGCGGGGTCACCGTAGGATGACGGGCAGGCCCCGGGACGTTCCTCCAACGTCCCGGGGCCGATCCTGTTCTTCCGGGTTCGCCTCGGGCTGATCCTGTTCTCCCAGGCCTGTCCCCGGGTCGATCCTGTTCTTCCGGGCCTGTCCCGGGGCGGGCCCGCTGCCCGGGGCAGGCCCGGGCTCCCCGTGGCAGGCCCGGGGGCTCCGGGAAGGCCTGGGGGCTCCGGGAAGGCCCGGGGCTCCGGGAAGTGGGCTCCCCGCCGGTTGAGGGAGCGGCTGTCACCCCCGGGCCGTAGGCTGGAACCCCCGGCCCGTTCCCGGGGTGTCCGGCGGATCAGAGCCGGTCACCCTCCACGTGTCGGGCCCTTCGCGTTGCCCCCTGGCAGCAGCCGGCTGCCAGCAACCCCTTGATCACCCGGACGGAAACCCCATGAGTCTGCACGGTCTGCTGGATGTCGTCGTTACGGACCCGGCGCTCGCCGAGGCGGTGAAGGCCGCCGAGGACGGGCACCGGATGCACGTCGACCTGGTGGGTCCGCCCGGTGCGCGCCCGTTCGCCGTCGCCGCGCTGGCCCGGCAGACCGGCCGTACGGTGCTGGCCGTGACCGCGACGGGCCGGGAGGCCGAGGACCTGGCCGCCGCGCTGCGCACGCTGCTGCCGCCGGACACGGTGGCGGAGTTCCCGTCCTGGGAGACCCTGCCGCACGAGCGGCTCTCGCCCCGCTCGGACACCGTGGGCCGCCGCCTCGCCGTGCTGCGGCGCCTGGCCCACCCGCGCGAGGACGACCCGGAGACCGGCCCGGTCTCCGTGGTCGTCGCGCCGATCCGGTCCGTGCTCCAGCCGCAGGTCAAGGGGCTCGGCGAGCTGGAGCCGGTGAGCCTGAGCAGCGGGCAGAGCGCGGACCTGGGGGAGGTGGTGGACGCGCTGGCGGCCGCCGCGTACGCCCGGGTCGAACTGGTCGAGAAGCGGGGCGAGTTCGCCGTGCGCGGCGGGATTCTTGACGTCTTCCCGCCGACCGAGGAGCACCCGCTTCGGGTGGAGTTCTGGGGCGATGACGTCGAGGAGATCCGCTACTTCAAGATCGCCGATCAGCGGTCCCTGGAGGTCGCCGCACACGGGCTGTGGGCGCCTCCCTGCCGTGAGCTGCTGCTGACCGACGAGGTGCGGGAGCGGGCGGCGGCGCTGGCCGAGGCGCACCCGGAGCTGGGCGAGCTGCTCGGCAAGATCGCGGAGGGCATCGCGGTCGAGGGCATGGAGTCGCTGGCCCCGGTGCTGGTCGACGACATGGAGCTGCTGCTCGACGTGCTGCCGAAGGACGCGATGGCGCTGGTCTGCGACCCGGAGCGGGTGCGTACGCGGGCCGCCGACCTGGTCGCCACCAGCCAGGAGTTCCTCCAGGCGTCGTGGGCGGCGAGCGCGGGCGGCGGCGAGGCCCCGATCGACGTGGGCGCGGCCTCGCTGTGGGGCATCGCGGACGTCCGGGACCGGGCTCGCGAGCTGGGCATGATGTGGTGGTCCATCTCGCCCTTCGCCGCCGACGCCGCCGACCACGACGACGACACCCTCCAGCTCTCCATGCACGCCCCCGAGGCGTACCGGGGCGACACCGCCCGCGCGCTCGCCGACACCAAGGGCTGGCTGGCCGACGGCTGGCGCACGGTGTACGTGACGGAGGGCCAGGGGCTCGCCTCCCGTACGGTCGAGGTGCTGAGCGGGGAGGGCATCGCTGCCCGTCTGACCCCGGACCTCACCGAGATCGCCCCCTCCCTCGTGCACGTCTCCTGCGGGGCCATCGACCAGGGCTTCGTCGACCCGGTGCTCAAGGTCGCCGTGCTCACCGAGACGGACCTGACCGGCCAGCGCACCGCCACCAAGGACCTGGGCCGGATGCCGGCCCGCCGCCGGAAGACGATCGACCCGCTGACCCTGGAGGTCGGCGACTACATCGTCCACGAGCAGCACGGCGTCGGCCGGTACGTGGAGATGGTGCAGCGTACGGTCCAGGGCGCGACCCGCGAGTATCTGCTCGTCGAGTACGCCCCCGCCAAGCGCGGTCAGCCCGGCGACCGTCTCTACATCCCGACCGACCAGCTGGAGCAGGTCACCAAGTACGTCGGCGGCGAGGCCCCGACCCTGCACCGGCTCGGCGGCGCGGACTGGACGAAGACGAAGCAGCGGGCGAAGAAGGCGGTCAAGGAGATCGCCGCCGACCTCATCAAGCTCTACTCCGCCCGGATGGCCGCCCCCGGCCACGCCTTCGGCGCGGACACGCCCTGGCAGCGCGAGCTGGAGGACGCCTTCCCGTACGCGGAGACGCCCGACCAGCTCTCCACGATCGCCGAGGTCAAGGAGGACATGGAGAAGACGGTCCCGATGGACCGCCTGATCTGCGGCGACGTCGGCTACGGCAAGACGGAGATCGCGGTCCGCGCGGCGTTCAAGGCGGTCCAGGACGGCAAGCAGGTCGCGGTCCTGGTCCCCACGACCCTCCTCGTCCAGCAGCACTACGGCACGTTCACCGAGCGCTACTCCCAATTCCCGGTCAACGTACGGGCACTGAGCCGATTCCAGTCCGAAACGGAGTCCAAGGCGACGCTCGAAGGGCTCAAGGACGGCGCGGTCGACCTGGTCATCGGCACCCACCGCCTGTTCTCCTCCGAGACGAAGTTCAAGGACCTCGGTCTGGTCATCGTGGACGAGGAGCAGCGCTTCGGCGTCGAGCACAAGGAGCAGTTGAAGAAGCTCCGCGCCAACGTCGACGTCCTCACCATGTCCGCTACGCCCATCCCCCGTACGCTCGAAATGGCGGTCACCGGCATCCGCGAGATGTCCACGATCACCACCCCGCCGGAGGAGCGCCACCCGGTCCTCACCTTCGTCGGCCCGTACGAGGAGAAGCAGATCGGCGCGGCCATCCGCCGTGAACTCCTGCGGGAGGGCCAGGTCTTCTACATCCACAACCGGGTCGAGTCCATCGACCGGGCCGCTGCCCGCCTGCGCGAGATCGTCCCCGAGGCCAGGATCGCCACGGCCCACGGCCAGATGTCGGAAGCGGCCCTGGAACAGGTGGTGGTGGACTTCTGGGAGAAGAAGTTCGACGTCCTGGTCTCCACGACGATCGTCGAGTCCGGCATCGACATCTCCAACGCCAACACCCTGATCGTCGAGCGCGGCGACAACTTCGGCCTCTCCCAGCTGCACCAGCTGCGCGGCCGGGTGGGCCGAGGCCGCGACCGCGGCTACGCCTACTTCCTGTATCCCCCGGAGAAGCCCCTCACCGAGACCGCCCACGAGCGTCTCGCCACGATCGCGCAGCACACGGAGATGGGCGCGGGCATGTACGTGGCGATGAAGGACCTGGAGATCCGGGGCGCGGGCAATCTCCTGGGCGGCGAGCAGTCCGGCCACATCGCGGGCGTCGGCTTCGACCTGTACGTACGCATGGTCGGCGAGGCCGTCGCCGACTACCGGGCCCAGATGGAGGGTGGCGTCGAGGAGGAGCCCCCGCTGGAGGTCAAGATCGAGCTCCCGGTCGACGCGCACGTCCCGCACGACTACGCCCCCGGCGAGCGCCTCCGCCTCCAGGCCTACCGTGCGATCGCCTCGGCCTCCTCGGAGGACGACATCCGCGCGGTCCGCGAGGAGTTGACCGACCGCTACGGCCCCCTGCCCGAACCGGTCGAGAACCTCCTCCTGGTCGCAGGCCTGCGCATGCTGGCCCGCGCCTGCGGAGTCGGCGAGATCGTCCTCCAGGGCCCCAACATCCGCTTCGCCCCGGTGGAACTCCGAGAGTCCCAGGAACTCCGCCTCAAGCGCCTGCACCCCAAGTCGGTCATCAAGCCGGCCGCCCACCAGATCCTGGTCCCGCGCCCGACGACGGGCAAGATCGGCGGCAAGCCGGTCATCGGCCGCGAACTGCTGGCGTGGACGGGGGAGTTCCTGACGACGATCCTGGGGTCGTAGGTCCGGGTTCCAGACCCCATCGGGCCTTGCCGGACCGGTCCGGCAAGGCCCGATGCGCTGGTGCGGCCCGCGAGGGCGCCGAGGGCAGCTTGAACGCGGCCCGGACCGTCTCGCCCACGACGTGGTGGTCGATGCCGAAGTCCGCGGCGAGTTCACTGACGAGGAACAGACCGCGCCCTGAGCAGCTGTAGTCCTCCGGCTGCGGTACGAGATCAGGATCGGATGACGGTGCACGGATCAGGGTCGGATGACGGTGCACGGGTGGCACGCCCACGCTCCTGGCCTCGCCCGGCTACCCCGCCCCGGCTCAGCGTGGACCGAGTCTCGGCCCGCGTCGCGACGCAGGATCGGTACCGCCTGCTCCGCCTCCCAGGAGACCTGCCGGTCCTGCGCACCCTGCGGGTGGTGTTCAGCGACCACGACCGGACCGTCGAAGCCACGGTGATGGTCAAGGCGGGGCATCTGTACGAGGTGCAGTACGAGTGCACCCCGGAATCCGGCTGAACCCACGGCGCGGAGCCGCCGCCCGGCCGGGGCCGGTCATGAACGCGTCCACGGCGGGGCAGACGCCCATAGGATTCTCCGCGTCCGGTTTCTCCCCGCCAGGCCAGTCAGGCCCGTCAGGATGGCTCCACGTGATAGCTCCCCGTACGTACCGAACAGCGGCCCTGCCCGCCCTCAGTGCCCTCGTCGTGCTCGCCCTGGCCGGGTGCAACCCCGGCGACCTCGCGGCCGAGGAGGATGGGGGCAGCGGCGGGGCGCAGTCCGCCGAGGGCTTCGGCGCCAGCCCGCTGGACAACCCCGACGGTACGAAGCCGGGCCTGGCCCCCCTCACCACCGACGCGGACCGGGCTGCCGCGCGCAAGGTCATCGAGAAGGTGGCCACCAAGGGGCGAGGCCCGAAGACCGGGTACGAGCGGAAGAAGTTCGGCTCCGCCTGGAAGGACGGGATCGACGGCATCCCGCTCGCCCGGAACGGCTGCGACACCCGTAACGACCTGCTCGCCCGGGACGGCAAGGACATCGAGCACCGGTCGGGCTCCGACTGCGTCGTCGTCTCGATGAAGCTCAAGGACCCCTACACCGGCCGGAGCATCGACTGGCGCAAGCAGCAGGCGACCGCGGTGCAGATAGACCATGTGATGCCGCTGTCCTACAACTGGCAGATGGGCGCCGCCCGCTGGAACGACACCAAGCGGGAGCAGATCGCCAACGACCCGCTCAACCTCCTCCCGGTGGACGGCCCGGCCAACAACGCCAAGCGCGACTCCGGCCCCGCCTCCTGGCTGCCGCCGTACAAGCCGGTCCGCTGCTCGTACGCGGTGCGGTTCGCCCAGGTCTCGCTGAAGTACGAACTCCCCGTCACTGCGGCGGACAAGGAGGCCATGCTCGCCCAGTGCGGGGGCTGAGCCGTCCGCGCGGCCTTCGTCCGGCGGGGTCACGGTCCCGTGGCCCCGCCGGAATGACTCCTAGGCCTTTCCGCCGCAGATCACGTCGTACGGCCTGCCCATCGCCATCATCAGCTGCATGGGTTCCGTCGTCGCCGCGGGGCACTCCTCCTTCTCCTTGACCAGGGCGAGGACCTTGAAGGCGTCCGACCCGGCCGAGGCGCAGGCGATCTCCTTGGCGGTCGACGTCACGCAGTCGCCCTCCACCAACTGGCCGCCACCGGCACCCGCGTCGCCGGGGTGGTCCCCGGACAGGTTCCGGCCGCAGACAGTGTTGGTGGGGATGCCGCCGGCCTTCTTGTCGTCGCCGGAGCCGAAGACCCGGGAGACCTGAATGATCAGGTCCGTTCCGGCCGGGCACTGGATGGCGTTGGGCATGATGCTCGCGGGCTTGATCTCCAGCGCCTTGAACGTCGCTCCGGACTCGTCGCAGTCGAAGGCGCGGTAGCCGTCCGGCTTGTTGTCGGGGTCCGGACCTCCGCAGTCGCCGACCTCCCACGAACCGCCCTTGCCGTCCGAGGCGGAAGAGGACGAGGACGACGAGGACTTCGAGGAGTCGTCGCCGAAGACCTTGGACGCGCCGTATGCCAGTCCGAGCATCACCGCGAGTACCACCAGGCTCTGCAGGCACCCGGCAGCTCTCCGGGGGCGGGGCGGTGTACTGCCTGGCTGGGTCATGGTGCTGCTCCTCGTCGGGTGACGCGCGGGTACGAAGTCACGGGTGGGGACGCGGCATGTGCACCTCACGGTTCCGGTCGGCCGGGCGGGCCGTGCTCGCGGCCGGGCGCCGACGGCACGGAAAGTCGCTGGTCGGGCGGGTGACGGCCTTCTAAGGTCGGCATCATGGAGCTGAACATCACCACGCTTGCCGAGCGCCCCGAACTCGCCGCCGCCCTGGACCGGATGCCGGACACCTGGCCGGAGTTCGTGCTGGAGGACATCGTCGGCTGGGCCAACTTCCCGCGGATCGCCGTCGAGTTCCCGCAGTACGTTCTGGTCGCCACCGACCAGGAGGGCGCGGTGGTCGCCCGTGCCTACAGCGTCCCCTTCGCCCTGGACGCTCCCGGGCGCGGGGAGCTGCCCGTCGGCGGCTGGGACCGGATGCTGCTGTGGGCGTTCTCGGACCTGCGGCGCGGGCGGACCCCCGACACCGTCGGCGCGATCGAGATCACGGTGGCCACCGGCCGCCAGGGGCGGGGCATATCGGGGCGCATGCTCGCGGCTGTGCGGGCCAACGCGGAGCGGCTCGGCTTCCGGGAGGTCGTCGCCCCGGTCCGGCCGAGCGGCAAGCATCTGCGGGCCGCACTGCCGATGGAGGAGTACGTCCGGCGCACCCGGCCCGAGGACGGGCTGCCCGAGGACCCGTGGCTGCGGGTCCATGTCCGGGCGGGCGGGTTGGTGGACTCGGTCGCGCCGGTGTCGATGACGGTGAGCGGCTCCCTCGCGCAGTGGCGGGAGTGGACCGGTCTCCCGTTCGACACGGACGGGCCGGTGGAGGTGCCGGGGGCGCTGGTCCCGGTGCACTGCGCGCTCGCGCACGGGTACGCGGTGTACACCGAGCCCAACGTCTGGGTGCGCCACCGGGTGTGAGGGCGGGGCCCTTCACCGCTCCGGGCCGCTCCGGGCCCTGGGTGCGTTGATCACGGGCGTTGTTGACGCTGGTCGGGCTTGATCATGGCGAAGGCCCCCGTGTGTGGTGGAGGTTCGGACCCGTACGACTCGGGCCGGTCCTCGGCCTGCCCGCCTCGACGGTGCACCGTGTCCTCACCCGGCACGGCCTCAATCGTCTGGTTCCTCGACCGGCCCGCCGGACAGTTCATCAGTAGGGCCCTTGTCCCCGCAGCAGGGTTGGGCCGTGAGAAGACTTGAATCAGCCAGTGACGCTGGTGGGTGCCGTCGTGGTGTCGCGGTGCATGATGTGGCCGGTGGCGGTGAACGCCTCATTGCCGACCAGTGCGCCGGTCCGGGTCTCTGTGACGACGAATCCCTCACTGGCGTAGAGCGCCTCGGCGGCTGGGTTGCCGTCGAGCACGGTGACTTCAACCCTCGGGCCGGCAGCGGCAAGTGCGTGGCGCAGCAGTGCCCTGCCGATTCCCTGTCGGTAGCGCTGCGGGTCGACGTACAGCCAGGTGACCTCGTCGTCATCGAGCGCGACGAAAGCGGCTACGCTCCCGTCGGCCTCCGCCACCCACAACTGGCCGTCGAACAGCCCCTCCTGCTCAGCGGTCTGCGCGAGCGTCAGGAATGCCTCGACACCGGCGGAATCGCGCAACTCGTCAAGGCGCGCGGCATCGTGAATTCGCGCGATCGCGTCCCAGTCATCGTTGGCGTAAGGCCGGATCTCGATCTTCACGGGCGGCATGCTCCCGATCCTCGCGGTCCACCCACAGCCGGCGCAACGCGTTTTACGCCGCTACCGCGGCACGCGGCGGGGCGGGATGATCGTCGCAGATCCCAAACGCTGAATTGCCGCGTAGCGCGCGGCGCATCGCTGAGCCGCCCCTGCGCCCAGCCGCCGGTCGACTGCCGGGCGCGCCGGATACCGCGGGCATCCGGCGCACCAGCCCGGACGGATCACGTCACGGCCCCGACGCATATCCAGACCTCAGGACGCCAGAGGTCGGTATTCACGGTCAGCCCCTACGGCCTCATGATCCGCCGGACACTGCCTGGCCCTCCAGGTCGACCTGAGCCTCAGCCCTCCAGGTCGACCATGTCCTTCGCGGCGGGCTTCTTCGCCACGACCGGCACGTCGAAGTCGGAGAGGTTCATCGTCATCGGTTCCTCGCCGCCCTTGGACGTGACGCGCAGGAGATACGGCTCGCCCTCGGCGGCGACGTCGAAGGTGAACGTCTCCTTGCCGTCCTTCTCCGTGAGGCGCAGGGCCGGCTTGCCCGTCACCTCCGAGGGGCCCACCTTGCGAGCGGCGTTGTCGGTCGCCTCGAACTCCTTCAGGATGGCCTTCAGATCGCAGAACTCGGTCGCTTCCTCGGCGTCCGGGTCCGAGGCCTTCGACTCCATCCAGCGGCCCGCTATCAGCTTGACCGCCGCGTCGATGTCGGCCTTCGGCTCACCCTTCCCCTGTTCGCGCAACAGGGCCTCGTCGAGCTTCGTGTAGACCCTGTCGCCGGTCTTGATGACCTCCATCGTGCCCGTACCGCCCATGCTCATGGTCCCCGTGCAGTCGCCGCCCAGGCTTGTGGCGAAGTCGGCCTTGATCCGGCCGTCGGAGGTGGTCATGTCGAGGCCGATCCGCAGGGACTTCACCTTGCTCGTGGCCGTGAGGGCCTTGTTGGCGACCTCCGGCCCCGACTGGTTCGCGAACGGCCCGGTCTCCTCTGGCCCGGAGCCCGCGCCGCATGCGGCGAGGCCGAACAGCGACAGCGCGCAGACGGTGTTGACGGAAATGCGGGTGATGAGACGCATGGTCAGGGCTCCGGGGAGAGGGGCGCGGGGCGCCGAACAGAGTGAGCGGAAGTGGCCCGGTGAGGACGGGTCAATAACAACAGAAGCTGTGAACCGAGTCAACACGGTTCACGAGTGACGGGTTGGGTAATGGTCTTTGTGGGTGTGGTGCGGGAGAGTCGCTATGCTCGCGGGCAGGCAGTGCGCGGACGTACTACGTGGACAGACCAGGGAGAGAGCCAGTGCCGGAGAACTCGACCGAGGTCACCGCGGCCGGGATCGCGCGGCTCGCGGGGGTGGGGCGTGCCGCCGTCAGTAACTGGCGCCGCCGCCACGCCGATTTCCCCCAGCCCGTCGGTGGCACCGGCGCCAGTCCGTCCTTCTCGCTGCCCGAGGTCGAGCAGTGGCTGCGCGACCAGGGGAAACTTGCTGAGGTCCCCCTCCGCGAGCGGGTCTGGCAGCAGGCGGCCGGACACCCGGCAGGGGCCGTCGAGGCACTGATCCACACCGGCTGCGCCCTGCTGCTCGTCCGTGACCGGCCCACCGCCTGGCTGGAGCTCACCGCCGCCCCCGACGAGCGGATGGCCGCCCTCCTGCCGCACGCCCTGGAGCACGTCCTCGCGGACCGCCTCGGCCCGGCCGCTCCGGAGCCCGAGGCCGACCGTGCTGTGCACACTGACCGTGCTGTGCATACCGACCGTGTTGTTCACACTGACCGTGTTGTTCACACAGACCGTGTTGTTCAGATCCCCACCGCGAGCGCCCTCCTGCCGTCCGTACCGCTCCTGCGCGCGGCCGCCGAACTGGCCGCCGGGATCGGGGCGGGGCAGGTCTTCGAGTTCCTGCTCGGGCGGCAGCTCGACGCCAACCCCCGTCAGTACACGCTGACTCCGCCGCATCTCGCCGCGCTGATGGCCGCCCTGGCCACCCCCGCGAAGGAACCGGGGCGGGCTCCCGGCGGCAGGCAGTCCGTCCGTACGGTCCTCGACCCGGCTGCCGGGACCGGCGCCCTGCTCCGCGCGGTCGACGGCCCCGCGGCCTTGTACGCCCAGGAGGCCGACCCCGCCCTCGCCGCCCTGACCGCGCTGCGCCTGGTGCTGTACGGCGACGGTCCCGGGGGGGACGCCCCTGCCCGGGTCGTGCGCACCGGCGACACCCTGCGCGCCGACGCGTTCCCCGGGCTCGCCGCCGACACGGTGCTCTGCCACCCGCCCTTCAACGAACGCAACTGGGGCCACGACGAACTGGCCTACGACCCGCGCTGGGAGTACGGCTTCCCCGCCCGCACCGAGTCCGAACTCGCCTGGGTCCAGCACGCCCTGGCCCGCCTGCGCGACGGCGGCACCGCCGTCCTGCTGATGCCGCCCGCCGCCGCCTCCCGGCGCTCCGGCCGCCGCATCCGCGCCGATCTCCTGCGCCGGGGAGCCCTCCGCGCGGTGATCGCCCTCCCGGCCGGGGCGGCGCCCCCGTACGGCATTCCGCTCCACCTCTGGGTCCTGCGCAGGCCGGAGGCCGACGTCCGGGCCGGTGCGGACCTGCTCCTGGTCGACACCGCCGACCCCGCGGGCTCCGCCGCTGACCCGGGCGCCGGGCCCGGCAAGGCGGTGGGCGGCGGTGGGCGCGACCGGCTCGACTGGCCCGCCGTGCACACCGCCGTGCTCGACGCCTGGCGCGACCGGGCGGACCTTCCGGGCGTCAGCCGCGTCGTGCCCGTGGTCGCCCTCCTCGACGACGATGTGGACCTGACCCCGGCCCGCCATCTGCCACGGCCCGCGCCCGGAGGCGCGTCCGGACTCGGAGAGGTACGGGAGCAGCTCGCCGAGACGCTCCGGCTGACCGCGCGCCTCACTCCACCGCCCGCCGAGCCCTCGGCCCCCGCCCGCCGCCCGCTGACCACCGTCGGCGAACTCGCCCGCGCCGGGGCGCTGTCGCTGCGCACCGGCAATGCCTTCCCGGGCGGCGGCGGGGGGCCCGTCCTCACTGAGCACGACGTCCTCACCGGAACCCCGGCCGCCCCCGCCGGAACCGGAACCGGAACCGTCGACCCCGCAACGCCCTCCGCCCCCGCAACGCCCTCCGCCCCCGACGAACCCGTCCTGCTCGAACCCGGTGACGTCGTCGTGCCCGTGCTCGGCGGCGGGGCCGTCGTCCGGGTCGTCGACGAGGCCGACGCGGGCGCAGCCCTGGGCCGCAACCTCCAGCTGCTGCGGCCCGATCCGGCCGCCCTCGACCCGTGGTTCCTCGCCGGGTTCCTGCGCGGCACCGCCAACAACCGACAGGCCAGCAGCTATGCCTCCACCGCCGCCCGGCTGGACGCCCGACGCCTCCAGCTGCCCCGGCTGCCGCTGGCCGAACAGCAGCGGTACGGGGAGCGGTTCCGCGCCCTGGCCGCCTTCGAGGACGCACTGCGGACGGCGGGGCGGCTCGGCGGGCTGCTGGTCCAGGGGATGTACGACGGCCTGACGGACGGCACGGTCGCGCCGGGCTGAGGCCCGGCGCACAGCTCGTGCGCGGCCCTCGTGTACACCGCCCGTGTGCGGCGCTGGCGCACACTGCTCGGCACACGCTCGTGCACACCGCTCGTGCACAACGGTTGGGTACATCCGGGGACGGCCTGTCGGTGTCGGTGTATACGCTCACTGCACACGTCCGACATACGCCCCCAGGAGCAGCACATGCACGGCTACGGCTATCCGCCGCAGCAGCCGCCGACGCCCCGGCCGTCCTCGGGGACGCTCGTCGCGGTGCGCGTGATCCTTGTCGTCGTGACCGTCCTGAGCTGCGGTCTGCTGGGCTGGGCGGCGATGCTGCGGCTCGCGATCGTCACCCGCAGGCCGCGCGACTGGGTTCTGCTGGCGGTCGTGGTCGTCCTCAACGCCGGGCTGTTCGCCTTCATCATGGCCACCCCGGACGACCCCGACGAGATGACGGACGCCCAGGCGCTGATCCTTTTCTTCTGGCTCGTCGGCGTGCTGGCCGGAGTTGTCGCCTACTACCTGTACGCGGAAATCCGCCACTACAGCACCCCGCAGCCCTACAGCGGCCCCGTGCAACCCGTGCAATCCGTGTCGCCCGTGCACCCCGTGCACCCCGCGTACCAGCAGCCCAACCCGTACACCGTCCAGGCCCCGCCGCCCGCCCCCGCGCCCCGGCGCCTCGACCAGGTGCGGGCCGAGCTGGACGAGCTGAGCGACTACCTCCGCAAGGAGGGCGAGGGTCGGTGAGCGGGCGGATCATCGCCGACCGGTACGAGCTCGCGACCATCCTCGGCCAGGGCGGCATGGGCCAGGTGTGGACGGCGTACGACCGGCGGCTGGACCGCCGCGTCGCCGTGAAGCTGCTGCGCCCCGACCGGGTCGCCGGGCCCACCGGCAGCGACGCGGCCGACGAACTGCGCCGCCGGTTCGTCCGCGAGTGCCGGGTCACCGCGCAGGTCGACCACCCGGGCCTGGTCACCGTGCACGACGCGGGCAGCGACAGCGAGGACCTCTACCTCGTCATGCAGTACGTCGAGGGCGCCGACCTCGCCGACCACCTGGCCGAACAGGACCCGTACCCCTGGCCCTGGGCCGTCGCGGTCGCCGCCCAGCTCTGTGCCGTCCTCTGCGCGGTGCACGCCGTGCCGATCGTCCACCGCGACCTCAAGCCCCGGAACGTGATGGTCCGCCCCGACGGCACCGTCACCGTGCTCGACCTCGGTGTCGCGTCCGTCCTCGACACGGACACCACCCGCCTCACGCACACCGGTTCACCGATCGGCTCCCCGGCCTATATGGCCCCCGAGCAGGCGATGGGGGGCGCGGTCGGCCCGTACACCGACCTGTACGCAC
Source organism: Streptomyces durocortorensis (assembly GCF_031760065.1). Taxonomy (NCBI): domain Bacteria; kingdom Bacillati; phylum Actinomycetota; class Actinomycetes; order Kitasatosporales; family Streptomycetaceae; genus Streptomyces; species Streptomyces sp. C11-1. The sequence goes on along the minus strand of NZ_CP134500.1, from coordinate 2,703,166 downwards.
TGGGAGTGCTGCTGCACGAACTGCTCAGCGGCGACGTGCCGTTCGCCGGGTCCACCGCGCTCGGCGTCCTGCACCGCCACCTCTACGAACCGCCGGTCCCGGTCCGCCGCGCCCGCCCCGAGATCCCCGCCGCGCTGGAGGCGCTCGTGCTGCGGCTGCTCGCCAAGGACCCGCAGGCCCGGCCCGCCTCCGCGCAGGAGGTGTACGAGGAGCTGGCCCCGCTGCTGCCGAAGCACGGGGCTCCCGCCGGGCCGCTCGACCCGACCCGCCCGTTCCTGCGGCCGCACGCCCCGTGGCCGGACCGGGCCGCCGCGGCGGCCGCTATGGCGCCCGCTGCCACCCCCGCGCCCACGTCCTTCACCGGCGCGTCGCCCGCCCCGACCCCGTCCCCGGTCGCCTTCGGATCACCCGCGCAACCCACCCCCGTACCGCAGCCCACCCCCGTACCGCAGCCCGCCCGGCCGGACGTGGCGCGCGCCGTGGACGAGGTGAAGCGGCTGCTCGGCGAGGGGCGGATCACGCAGGCGGTGGACATCCTCGGCGCGACCCTCCCGGCCGCCGCCGCCGAGCACGGCGAGCACTCACCGGTCGTCCGTATCCTGCGCAAGCAGTACGCCGCGACGCTGATGGACGACGGGCAGTACCGCCGCGCTCTGCCCGAGCTGCGCCGCCTCACCGAGGACCGCGCCGCCGAGGCGGGCCCCGCCGACGCCCAGGTCCTCCAGTTCCGCTACGACGCCGCCCAGTGCCTCGAACAGCTCGGCGAATCCGTGGCCGCGCTCGGGGAGTACCGCGCGGTACTCCCGTACTACGAGAACGCCTACGGGGGCGCCACCTCCGACCCCGGCCGGGCCCTCGACATCCGGCATCGCATCGGACAGCTGCTCCTGGCGGTCGGCGACCACACGGCGGGCCGGGCCCAGCTCCAGTCGCTCCTGTACGACGCCGAGCGCACCTACGGGCCGCACCACCCGCTGCCGGCGGACCTGCGCCGCCTCCTCAGCCACCAGCGGGACGTCCGCGGCGGCTGAGGGCGGCACCCGTCCCCGGCCACATCCCCAACTCCTCCCGAATCGTTGGTCGAATCAGTGGCACAGGCCACATCCACTGCCTAACATCGATCACCGCAAGGCTTTGTGCACCGATGCACAAACTCTCCCCGGGAGGCTCCTTTGCACCGCCGTCATCGCACCGCGCTCTCCATCCTCGCCGCAACACTCGTCGCCGCGCCGCTCCTTTCGGCCTGCGGCAACCAGGCCCACCCCGGCGCCGCGGCCGTCGTGGGCGGCGAGCGCATCGAGGTGTCGGCGGTCCAGGCCCAGGCGGCGGACGTCCGCAGCGCCCAGGAGAGCTCCCCGCAGGCCGTCCAGCTGGTGAACAAGTCGGGCCAGCTCAACCGCGCCAAGCTGCACGGGCTGATCTTCAGCCGCATTCTGGACCGGGCCGCCGAGGACGCCGGCGTCACGGTCACCCGCAAGGAGATCCAGGAGATGCGGCTCGCCAACCGCGCGCAGTACGGCGGCGAGGAGCAGCTCCGGGCGATGATGCTCCAGCAGCGCTGGGTCGCCCCGGACCAGATCGACGCCGACATGCGCCAGGAGGTCCAGCTCCCGAAGCTCGCCGAGGCGCTCGGCGCGGACCTCGGAACGCCTGCCGGGCAGCAGGTCGTCGGCGAGGCGCTGACCAAGGCGTCAAAGGCGCTCGACATCGACGTCAACCCGCGCTTCGGCACCTGGGACGACCAGAAGATGCAGCTCGGCAACTACAGCGCGCCCTGGATCAGCCAGGTCACCACGTTCGCCCCGCAGGACCCCCAGGCGGGCGCCTGAGCCGACGCGGAGCCGTCCGCCGGGGCCCGGGAGCCCGGGGTAGGTTCGCAGGGTGAACGCCGAAGCCCCCGCCGCCCCCGACAGCTCGCCCGACACCGGCCGTATCGTCCTGCTCACCGCCAGCCACCGGGTCGCCCCCGGGCTGCTGTCCTGGCCCGCCTGGCAGACCCTGCACGCGGCCGACCGGGTCCTGTGCACCGACCCGGACCAGCCCCAACTGCCCTACCTGCGCGAGGCGGGCGTCCGCGTCGAGCAGGCCGCCCCCTCCGCCGACGAGCTGGTCGCCGCCTGCGCGGGCGGGCGGAGCGTGGTCGTCCTGGTCGGCGGCGAGGGCGACAGCCGTCTGACCGACGGCCTGGCCCGGCTCGGCGGATCGGGCCGGGTGGCCATGCCGGACCTGGAGCTGCTCCCCGGCTCGTACGACCTGCCCGGCGCCCGCCTTCTGGACCTGGTCCAGGTCATGGACCGAATCCGCCGCGCGTGCCCCTGGACCTCACGGAAGACGCACAAGGGCCTCGCCAAGTACGCGATCGAGGAGGCGTACGAACTGGTCGAGGCGATCGAGGACGGCGACCGGGACGAACTGCGCGAGGAGCTCGGTGACGTCCTCCTCCAGGTCGTCTTCCACGCGCGCATCGCCGAGGAGCATCCCGAGGAACCGTTCGACGTGGACGATGTCGCGGGCGGCCTCGTCGAGAAGCTGATCCACCGCCACCCGCACGTCTTCGGCGACGAGAGCGCCGAGACCCCGGAGGACGTCCACGCGCACTGGCTGCGCACCAAGGCGATCGAGAAGCAGCGCACCTCGGTCACCGAAGGCGTCCCCCTCGGACAGCCCGGCCTGGCCCTCGCCGCGAAGCTCGCGAGCCGTGTCCGTACCGCGGGACTCACGGTTCCCCTGCCCGTCGGCGACACCATCGGCTACGAGCTCCTCGCCCTCGCCGTGCGCGCCGAGGCGGACGGCGCCGACCCGGAGGCCGCCCTCCGCGCGGCGGCCCGCGCCTACCGGGACGCGATCGTGGCGGCGGAGGGCGAGGCGGGTTAGTACCGTGGCAGCAGGGGCTTTACGAGGGGCGGGGAACGGGTGTGGACGCTGAACTGGAGGCGCTGACGGACGCCTTGATGGGGGCGACGCTGGACGCCGAGTGGTGGCGCGAGGAGCCCGCCGGGGTGAGCGCACCGCTCGGGGACTTTCTCCGCCAGGTCCGGGAGTGGCAGCGCCTGGGGGACACCTCGCTCCAGAGGTCCGCCACCCGACGCAGGGTCAGGGCGATGCTCCAGAGAATGGGGAACGAGCACCCGGAGGAGACCGGGCGACTGCGTCGGATACTTGAGGACCGCAGAACGGCGGAGCTGCGCCGCGCTCGTGAGGTCGTGGCGCGGTGGCCCGCCGAGCGGGAGCCCTCACCCGCCGTAGGCGTCACCTCCACGCGCAACGCCGTCTCCGGCGGCACCTTCCACGAACCGGTGATCCAGGCCGGGACCGTCACCGGCGGCATGCACACCTACTACGGACAGCCGCCGCACTCCGGCCTGCCCCCGGTCACCGACTGGCCGCAGCTGGACCTGGCCGACCCGATCGACCTCGGCGTGCGCCGCCCGCGCCGTATCGCCGACGAACCGCCCCTGCCGCGGTACGTGGTACGGGACTGCGACCCCGGACTGGAGGCCCAGGTCCGGACGGCGGCGCGGAACGGCGGGCTGGTGCTGGTGACCGGTGAGCCTCTCTCCGGGAGGACCAGGACGCTCTGGTCCGCGCTGTTCACCAATCTCTCCGGCACGACGAGAGTCCTCACCCCGGTGCCGGGCACGGATCTGCGCCAGCTGCCCGCCGTGCTGCGCGCCCGGGGCGGCGCGGAGTGCGTGCTCTGGCTCGACGACCTGGACGGCCACCTCGGCGAGCACGGGCTGACCGCCGCCCTCCTCGCCGAACTCGTCCGCCTGCGCGTCCCGGTGCTCGCCACCATGAGTGACGAGGCGTACGACGCCCACCGCTTCGGCAGCCCAGCGCACGCCCGGCTCCTGAGCGGCGTGGAACCCGTCGAGCTGAGCACGGAATGGTCCCCGGCCGAGCAGGAACGGCTCGCGGCCGCCGCCCGCGACGACCTTCGCCTGGCGGGCGCGTACACACATCGCACCCGGCACAGCACCCCCGCGTACCTCACGGTCGGGCCGGAACTCCTGGGCGAGTGGCGGCGGGCCCGTCGGGCGAACGCGCACCCGCTCGGCCACCGCCTCGTGCTCGCCGCGATCGACCTGGCGCGCTGCGGGGTCGAGGCGGCGGTCCCGGTGGACGTGCTGCGCGCGGCGAGCGACCTCTACGAGAACGCGGTCCCGGGCGCCCCGCACGAGGACTTCGATCAGGCCCTCGCCTGGGCGTCCGGTATCCGTCACGGTGTCACGGGCATGCTCGTGCCCGGCGCGGAGGGCGGCACCTGGCGGGTGTACGGCTCCCTGATCGAGGACGCACGGGACGGTCTGCCGGGTTTCGGCCCTGTTCCGCTGGAGCTGTGGCCGCGCGCTTTCGAGGCGGTGGCGCGCGAGGACGCCGCGTCGCCCGCGGTGGACGTCGTCCTCGAATCCGCCCGCGCCGTCCTGGGGCCGCAGGCGGACAGGGACCCGGAGGCGCTGCTGACCCTCGGCCGCATCGAGGAGGAGTACGGGGACGACGCGGCCGCCGGGGTCTGGTTCCGCCGGGCCGCGGAGGCGGGCAGCACCGAGGCCGCGGGCCGGCTGGGGAGTCTGCTGTTCGACCGGGAGGACCTGGCGGCCGCGACCCCGTATCTGGAGGAGGCCGCGGAGAGCGGGAACGTCGAGGCTCAGCGGCTGCTGGGCATCGCCCTCGCCCAGCGGTCGGAGCACTGGCTGCGGGCGGCGGCGGAGAGCGGTGACGCGGTCTCCGCGTTCTGGCTGGGCGACCTGCTCCGGGGCGACGGGGACCACCAGTTGGCCCTGCACTGGTACCAGAGGGCCGCCGAGTGGGGCCGGGTGAAGGACGTCGCCTCACGCATCGGCTCGCTGTACTACTCCTGGGGCGATTACGAGGAGTCGGTGCGATGGCACCGGATCGCGGTGCGAGAGGGGGACAGCCAGGCGGTCAACGATCTCGGCCTGGCCCTGGAGCAGCGCGGTGAGACGGAGGAGGCGGCCCTCCTGTTCCAGCAGTCCGCCGAACAGGGGGATGCCACCGGGGCCAGCAACTTCGGCCTGCTCCTGGATGAACGGGGCGAACCGGAAGAGGCCCGGAAGTGGTTCGCGAAGGCCCACGAACTGGGTGACTACGCCGCGGCCTACCTCCTCGGGCGCTCCCTGACGGCGGAGAAGCGGTACGGCGAGGCCGAGGAATGGTTCCGCAAGGCCAAGGAGGTGGGCCATCACTACGCCGAGCGCGAGTTGGCCGACCTCAAGGCGGCGCGGGGCGGTGGCCCCCGGCTCGACGGCTCCACCGGCGGGACTCCGGATACCGTCAAGGAGTGAACGACAGCCCCGCCTGCCCCCATGCCGCTTCCCCCGAAGGTGCCCCCGAACTCTTCACCTGGGAGTTCGCCACCGACCCCTACCCCGCCTACGCCTGGCTCCGCGAGCACAGCCCCGTACACCGGACCGCGCTGCCCAGCGGGGTCGAGGCGTGGCTCGTGACGCGGTACGGGGACGCCCGGCAGGCGCTCGCCGACGCGCGGCTGTCCAAGAACCCGGCGCACCACGCCGAGTCGCCGCACGCCAAGGGGAAGACGGGCATTCCGGGCGAGCGCAAAGCGGACCTGATGACGCATCTGCTGAACATCGACCCGCCGGACCACACCCGGCTGCGCCGGCTCGTGTCCAAGGCGTTCACCCCGCGCCGGGTCGCGGAGTTCGCTCCCCGGGTGCAGGAGCTGACGGACCGGCTCATCGACGACTTCGTCGAGAAGGGGGAGGCCGATCTGATCCATGACTTCGCCTTCCCGCTCCCCATCTACGCCATCTGCGATCTGCTCGGCGTCCCGCGCGAGGACCAGGACGACTTCCGGGACTGGGCGGGCATGATGATCCGGCACGGCGGCGGTCCGCGTGGCGGGGTGGCGCGGTCGGTGAAGAAGATGCGCGGCTATCTCGCCGAACTCATCCACCGTAAAAGGGAGAATCCGGGCGACGACCTGATCTCCGGGCTGATCCGGGCCAGCGACCACGGCGAGCACCTCACGGAGAACGAGGCCGCGGCGATGGCGTTCATCCTTCTCTTCGCCGGGTTCGAGACGACGGTCAACCTCATCGGGAACGGCACCTACGCCCTGCTGCGCCACCCCGAGCAGCGCGCCCGGCTGGAAGCCTCCCTGGACGCGGGGGAGAGCGGACTGCTGGCCACCGGGATCGAGGAACTGCTCCGGTTCGACGGGCCGGTGGAGCTCGCGACCTGGCGGTACGCCACCGAGGCGCTGACCCTGGGCGGGCAGGAGATCGCCGCCGGAGATCCCGTACTGGTGGTGCTGGCGGCCGCCGACCGGGACCCGGAGCGGTTCGCGGAACCGGACACTCTGGACCTCGCGCGGAGTGACAATCAGCACCTCGGTTACGGGCACGGCATCCACTACTGTCTGGGAGCGCCGCTGGCCCGGCTGGAGGGCCAGGCCGCACTGGCCACGCTGCTGAAGCGGCTTCCTGGCCTGCGACTTGCGGCGGAACCTGCCGATTTGCGTTGGCGTGGCGGCCTGATCATGCGTGGACTGCGGACTCTCCCGGTCGAGTTCGAGCCCGGAAGCCGTCTCGGAAAAAGTGACTCGCTGTCAACTCTGTGACTTTCACGTGATCTGCGCTGCATCGACTTGTGACATGCGTTCGAGTCCCGCTAGGTTCACGGTTCGACGCGTCGGTCGCATGTTGCCCACGCGTCACTTGCGCACCGTGCATGCGCGGATTCCCGCGGCGCGGTGCTCAAGTCACTCGCTTGTCAGTCGCACGGAAGGCATACCCATGGGCTCCGCGAACGGCAGACACCGCCGCCCTCGCCAGGCACCCGCCATCGTCGTCGCCGCAGGCGTCACGGGATCGGCCATCGCCATCCCGCTGCTCGGCGCGAGCGGCGCACACGCGGCCGAGTCCGCCACCTGGGACCGGGTCGCGGAGTGCGAGAGCGGCGGCATGTGGAGCGCCGATCTCGGCAACGGCTACTACGGCGGGCTCCAGTTCTCGCAGGAGACCTGGTCGGCGTACGGCGGCACCACGTACGCGCCCCGGGCCGACCTCGCCAGTCGCTCGCAGCAGATCGCCGTCGCCGAGAAGGTCCTGGACGACCAGGGGGCGAAGGCCTGGCCGAGCTGCGCGGTGATCTCTGGCCTCGCGGTGGACGGCAGCCTGCCGGGAGTCGACCCGGGCACCGCGCCCTCGGGTGAGCCGACGTCAGCCCCGACCGACGGGACGGACGCATCCGGCGAGACGGGTGAATCGAACACGGTCGACCAGGCTGATGGAAGCGGCAGGGGCGACGGGGACGACAAGGACGACAAGGGCAATAAGGGAAGTAAGGGCGATACGCCTGATGCGTCCGCCGGTGCGGGCGACGCCGCCAAGGGTGACGGCGACGGCGGTGCGGGGGAGGAGAGCGGTGACCCCGCCCCCTCGACGACCCCTTCCGCCCCGCCGGCGTCCGAGGTGCCCGACGCCTCGGAGCCCTCCACCGCCCCCGACGCCTCGACGGGCGACGAGCGCGAGGCCGGCGGCAAGCACCGGGGCGCCCCCGCGCCCGAGGAGGCCGACGCCGCGGGCGGGGGCGGCCCCCGTGAGTCCGGCCGGCACGCTTCGCGGGGCGAGGGCGACGTGCGGGACGGCGGCGCGGCCGCCGGTGACTACGTCGTGCAGCCCGGGGACAACCTCTGGGCGATTGCTGACGCACAGAAACTTCCCCAGGGCTGGACCGGTCTGTACGAGGCCAACAAGGACCTCCTGGGCTCCGACCCGGACCTGATCCTCCCCGGTCAGAGCCTGGACGTGGGGCTGGGGCAGGGTGCTTCCGAGGCCGCGGGGGAGCCCGCCGCCAACTGATTCAAATTCGGGAAAACGCCCCGAAATCCCGGGCAGTTCAGAGGCCTATGTCCACTTTTGTGTAAGTGAGACATGGGTCTCTTTGCTTCAACTGACCCAGCTCGCCCGGCTCGTCCGCACGCATCGCCTCCGACCTGCGGAAACGGTCTGCCGCTCCTGGCGAGTTCGGGCTTATTGCCCCCTATGTCCATCTTTGAATGTCGGGGTTGCCTGTGTTTACGGTCGGAACCGCTCGCACCGCGGGCCCCGTCGACCGTCACGCCGAATCCTGCCGTCGGTCGAGGGGAACAGACGCGTAAGCGCCGTAGGCAGGAGCGGGGGAACCAAGGTAGGCCGCCGGATCCGTACGGGACCGGCTTGGGGTGAAGTCGTGCGAGCCGCGCGACCGGGCAACTCATCAGCCCGAACCCGACAGCTCACCTCGTAGGCGTCGGTGAGGAGATTCGTTCCATGCTGCTGAACAGCAAGGGCAAGCACCGCCGCCCGTCCAAGGCCGTCCGTCTCGCCACCCTCGCGGGTGTCGCCGGTGCCGCCGTCGCCGTCCCGCTGATGGGTGCGACCAGCGCTTCCGCGGCCTCCGTCGAGACCTGGGACGCCGTCGCCCGGTGCGAGTCCGGCGGCAACTGGTCCATCAACACCGGCAACGGCTACTACGGCGGGCTCCAGTTCTCGCAGTCCAGCTGGGCCGCCGCCGGAGGTACGCAGTACGCCCCGCGCGCCGACCTGGCCACCAAGGGCCAGCAGATCGCCACCGCCGAGAAGCTCCTCGACATGCAGGGCCCGGGCGCCTGGGCCTGCGCCGGTGCGGGCGGTCTCACCAACGACGGTGTGGACCCGGGTGTGAACACCGGCTCCGGCCAGGCGCAGCCCGAGCGCCAGGCCGAGCAGCCCACCACGCGCAGCGAGCAGCGCACCGCTCCGCAGGCCGAGAAGAAGGCCGAGAGCAAGGAGACCGTCACCACCCCGACCGGCGAGAAGGTCAAGAAGGGTGATGGCGAGTACGAGGTCAAGCCCGGCGACACGCTGAGCAGCATCGCCGAGAAGGAAGACGTCAAGGGCGGCTGGAGCAAGCTCTTCAAGCTCAACGACGACATCGTCGAGGACGCGGACCTGATCTTCCCGGGTCAGCAGCTCCACCTGAAGTAGAACGCCGTCTCTCCTCCCCGGAGGGAGGATGTCCGGCGGCCCCCTCCCTCGCACGGCTCCCCGGCCCGGCGCGCTCACCCCCGTGCGCGCCGGGCCGGGGTCTTTGGGCGTGCGGGGCGCGGGTGCGGCGTGCGCCAGGGGCCGGATGCGTTCACCTCTTGTCGGCAGCTTGCCGGCAGTACTTGTTACTGCTCAGTAGATTTTTGGAGTTTTGTCCCGTCATGCGGGTCCTTGGGTCCTTTTTCGTCCCAGGAGGCGGGCGGTCGGCCGGCTCACGCGGCCGGGCCGGTTAGGCTCGTGTCGCAAGGCCACAGTGACCCTGCACAACCAGTGTCATATCCCAGAAGGAGATGCCTCGTGCCGTCCATCGACGTCGTCGTAGCCAGGGAAATCCTCGACTCCCGGGGGAACCCCACGGTCGAGGTCGAGGTTGGCCTCGACGACGGCAGTACGGGTCGTGCTGCCGTTCCGTCCGGCGCCTCCACCGGTGCGTTCGAGGCCATCGAGCTTCGCGACGGTGACCCCAACCGCTACCAGGGCAAGGGTGTCGAGAAGGCCGTCCTCGCCGTCATCGAGCAGATCGGCCCGGAGCTCGTCGGGTACGACGCCACCGAGCAGCGCCTCATCGACCAGGCGATGTTCGACCTGGACGCCACCGAGAACAAGGCCTCGCTCGGCGCGAACGCCATCCTCGGCGTCTCGCTGGCCGTCGCCCACGCCGCCTCCGAGGCGTCCGACCTGCCGCTCTTCCGCTACCTCGGCGGCCCGAACGCGCACCTGCTGCCCGTTCCGATGATGAACATCCTGAACGGCGGCTCGCACGCCGACTCCAACGTGGACATCCAGGAGTTCATGATCGCCCCGATCGGCGCGGAGTCCTTCTCCGAGGCCCTGCGCTGGGGTGCGGAGATCTACCACACGCTGAAGAAGGTCCTCAAGACCAAGGGCCTGTCCACCGGACTCGGCGACGAGGGCGGCTTCGCCCCGAACCTGGAGTCCAACCGCGCCGCCCTGGACCTCATCGTCGAGGCCATCAAGGAGGCCGGCTACGTCCCGGGCCGTGACGTGGCGCTCGCGCTCGACGTGGCCGCCTCCGAGTTCTACAAGGACGGCGTCTACGAGTTCGAGGGCAAGTCCCGCTCGGCCGCCGAGATGACCGAGTACTACGAGGAGCTCGTCTCCGCGTACCCGCTGGTCTCCATCGAGGACCCGCTGTACGAGGACGACTGGGCGGGCTGGAAGATCATCACCGACCGCATCGGCTCCAGGGTCCAGATCGTCGGCGACGACCTCTTCGTCACCAACCCGGAGCGCCTGGCCCGTGGCATCGAGGAGGGCTCCGCCAACGCCCTGCTCGTCAAGGTCAACCAGATCGGTTCGCTGACCGAGACCCTGGACGCCGTCGAGCTGGCCCAGCGCAACGGCTTCAAGTGCATGATGTCGCACCGCTCCGGCGAGACCGAGGACGTCACCATCGCCGACCTCGCCGTCGCCGTGAACTGCGGCCAGATCAAGACCGGTGCCCCGGCCCGCTCGGACCGCGTCGCCAAGTACAACCAGCTGCTGCGCATCGAGGAGATCCTCGACGACGCCGCGGTGTACGCGGGCCGCTCCGCCTTCCCGCGCTTCAAGGGCTGACCCGTAGCCCCGAGACGGTAGCCTCCGCCCGTCCCCGCACCCGGTCCCGTACCGTGTGCGGGGACGGACGTGCGTAACGGGGAGGCGGGAGACATGGCCGGGAAGAACCGCGACCGGTTCTCCACCGCGACCAGGCTGCGCCTGCTCGGCGAGCAGACCGCGGCCCGCGTGTACCGCTCGCAGAGCCGCCGTCAGGCCCGTCGCTCCCGGCTCACCGGCCGGGCCGCGTTCCTCGCGCTGATCGTCTGCTCCCTGGTGGTGGCGCTCGCCTACCCGATGCGGCAGTACGTCTCCCAGCGCGACGAGATCGCCGAGCAGGAGCGGCTCTCGCGGCAGGCGGAGCGGCGCACCGAGGAGCTGCGGGACGAGAAGGCGCGGCTCCAGGACGACGCGTACATCATGCGGCTGGCCCGCCAGCACCTCCATTACGTACTCCCCGGGGAGACCGGCTACACCGTGGCCGACCCCGACGCGGCGAAGGACCGCCGTGGCGAGCCGGGGGCGAACGACCGCCCCTGGCACACGAACCTCTGGGACGGCGTGGACAGCGCCGACCGCGACTGACGTACCTACTTCATCCGACCTCCCCTCCGACGAGCTTCCGAGCAGAACCAAGGCAGGCATGGAAACGCCCCCTCCGCAGACCGAGTCCACCAAGCCCACCGACGCGGACATCGCCGCGTTCCAGCAGCAGCTCGGCCGTCCGCCGCGTGGCCTGCGCGCCATCGCGCACCGCTGTCCGTGCGGCAACCCGGACGTGGTGGAGACCCAGCCCCGTCTGGAGGACGGCACGCCGTTCCCGACGACGTACTACCTGACCTGCCCCCGGGCGGCCTCGGCGATCGGCACGCTGGAGGCCAACGGGGTCATGAAGGAGATGACGGCCCGTCTGGAGACCGACCCGGAGCTGGCCGAGGCCTACCGGGCCGCGCACGAGGACTACATCACCCGCCGCGACGCCATCGAGGTCCTGGAGGGCTTCCCGAGCGCGGGCGGCATGCCGGACCGGGTCAAGTGCCTGCACGTCCTGGTCGGCCACTCGCTGGCGGCCGGGCCCGGGGTGAACCCGCTCGGCGACGAGGCCATCGCGATGCTGCCGGAGTGGTGGGCCAAGGGCCCGTGCGTCACCCCGTGCACCGACTCCGAGGGGCCGGACGCATGACCCGGGTCGCCGCCGTCGACTGCGGTACGAACTCCATCCGGCTGCTCGTCGCCGACGCGGACCCCGCGACCGGCACGTTCACCGAGCTGGACCGGCGGATGACGATCGTCCGCCTGGGCCAGGGTGTCGACCGGACCGGCAGGCTCGCCCCCGAGGCGCTGGAGCGGACGTTCGCGGCCTGCCGGGAGTACGCCGCCGTGATCAAGGAGCTGGGCGCGGAACGCGTCCGCTTCGTCGCCACCTCCGCCTCCCGGGACGCCGAGAACAGCGACGCGTTCGTGGCCGGTGTCCTGGACATCCTCGGCGTCGAGCCCGAGGTGATCACCGGCGACCAGGAGGCCCAGCTCTCCTTCGACGGGGCGACCAAGGAGCTGGCCGGCGGCGACCACCTGGCGAAGCCGTATCTCGTCGTCGACATCGGTGGCGGCTCCACCGAGTTCGTCCTCGGCTCCGAGACGGTGGCAGCGGCCCGCTCCGTGGACATCGGCTGCGTCCGGATGACCGAGCGTCACCTGGTCGCGGACGGGGCGGTGGTGGACCCGCCGACGCCCGAGCGGGTCGCCGCGATCCGTGCGGACGTGGACGCCGCGCTCGACCTCGCCGCCGGAAGCGTGCCGCTCACCGAGGCGGCGACGCTCGTCGGCCTCGCGGGCACCGTGACCACGGTCGCCGGGATCGCGCTGGAGCTGGGGGAGTACGACTCCGAGGCCATCCACCACTCCCGGATCACCCGCGGCCAGGTCCGCGCGATCACCGAGCATCTGCTCCGGTCGACCCACGAGGAGCGCGCCGCGATCCCCGTGATGCACCCGGGCCGGGTCGACGTGATCGGGGCCGGGGCGCTCGTCCTGCTCGCGGTGATGGAGCGGACCGGCGCCCACGAGGTCGTCGTCAGCGAGCACGACATCCTCGACGGCATCGCCTGGAGTGCGGCGGGCTGACCCGGGCCGACCGCTCTCAACCGCTCGGCCACCTGCGCCGCGAGGAAGTTCGTGAACTTCTTCACAAGGAATTCGGCCCTGTCGGGTGCAGTTCGGCCTCTCGCGGGCCGTACGGGTCGCCCGCAGGGCCGTAACGAACGGTTCCGGACATGTTCCGTACGCATTGCGCGCGCATGGAAGGGGGCGGTGGTTCACCCGGTCCGGAGGGCCAAGGGCCAGCTCACAAGCGGTGAACAACGTCTTCCGCGGGGTCGTGGTTCCCTTTTGTGCCCATGACCTGGGTCACGTGGGCGGCGAAGTGTAGCAGAGGGCCACTCAATCCTTGTGAAGGGGCTCACGAGCACCCCCTCCGGGCGGGGTGGATACTCGATGGCATGAGCACCACGGAGCGTCCCAGGATCCTCGTTGTAGGCGGTGGGTACGTAGGCCTGTACGCAGCTCGTCGCATTCTGAAGAAGATGCGGTACGGAGAGGCGACCGTCACGGTCGTCGACCCGCGGTCGTACATGACGTACCAGCCCTTCCTCCCCGAAGCTGCCGCAGGCAGCATCTCGCCTCGGCATGTCGTCGTCCCGCTGCGACGCGTGCTGCCCAAGGCTGAGGTTCTCACCGGTCGTGTCACGACCATCGACCAGGACCGCAAGGTCGCCACGGTCGCGCCGCTCGTCGGCGAGGCCTACGAGCTGCCCTTCGACTACCTGGTCATCGCGATGGGCGCGGTCTCCCGTACCTTCCCGATCCCCGGCCTCGCCGAGCAGGGCATCGGCATGAAGGGCATCGAGGAGTCCATCGGCCTGCGCAACCACGTCCTGGAGCAGCTGGACAAGGCTGACTCCACGACCGACGAGGACGTCCGCCGCAAGGCGCTCACGTTCGTCTTCGTGGGCGGCGGCTTCGCCGGTGCGGAGACCATCGGCGAGGTCGAGGACATGGCCCGCGACGCGGCGAAGTACTACACCAACGTGAAGCGCGAGGACATGCGCTTCATCCTGGTCGACGCCGCCGACAAGATCCTTCCCGAGGTCGGCCCGAAGCTGGGCGCCTACGGCAAGGAGCACCTGGAGAGCCGCGGTGTGGAGATCTACCTCTCCACCTCGATGGACTCCTGCGTCGACGGCCACGTGGTCCTGAAGAACGGCCTGGAGGTCGACTCCAGCACCATCGTGTGGACCGCCGGTGTGAAGCCGAACCCGGCGCTCGCCCGCTTCGGTCTGCCGCTCGGCCCCCGTGGTCACGTGGACACCTCCGAGAAGCTCCAGGTGCAGGGCACCGACTACATCTGGGCCGCGGGCGACAACGCCCAGGTGCCGGACATGGTCGGCCGCCGCGCGGGCAACCCGAACGCCTGGTGCCCGCCCAACGCCCAGCACGCGCTGCGTCAGGCGAAGGTCCTCGGCGACAACGTGATCTCCGGTATGCGGGGCTTCCCGCAGAAGGAGTACAGCCACGCCAACAAGGGTGCGGTCGCCGGTCTCGGCCTGCACAAGGGCGTCGCGATGATCGTCATGGGCAAGGTGAAGATCAAGCTCAAGGGCCGTCTCGCCTGGTACATGCACCGCGGCTACCACGGCATGGCCATGCCGACCTGGAACCGCAAGATCCGGATCTTCGCCGACTGGACGCTGGCGATGTTCCTCAAGCGCGAGGTCGTCTCGCTCGGCGCCATGGAGACGCCGCGCGAGGAGTTCTACGAGGCCGCCAAGCCGGCCCCGGCTCCGGCCGCCGCCAAGCCCGAGGGCGAGAAGGCCAAGGCCTCCTGACCTCCCGGTGAGGCAGCTCCGCAAGGAGCACACCCGTACGACGCCCGAAGGGGCCGTCCGCCATCCGTGGTGCGGACGGCCCCTTCGGCGTTCCCGGGCGCTGTCTGTGCCGTTCGTACACGCTTTGCCGATTCGTTGCCCGGTAGCGGGATGACGGAGCGTACGGAGACAGTTGACGCAGATGTACCTCGCGTGGCACCGGGGGGCGTGTCGCGGCGAGGCAGTGAGCATGTCCTACGCATCGTGATACGTGCATATCGGGGAAACACCACACGGAGGTGTGCGCCATGGCCGACGCCGCGTCGCGGCTGACCGCTCTCGCCGAGGAGCTGCTCTCGGAACCCCTCCCGGTCCGCATCCGGGCCTGGGACGGCAGCGAATCGGGGCCGCCCGGGGCCCCCGTGCTCGTGATCCGGCACCGCCGTGCCCTGCGCCGGCTCCTGTGGAAGCCGGGCGAACTGGGCCTGGCCCGTGCCTGGGTGGCCGGGGAGATCGACGTCGACGGCGATCTGTACGAAGTGCTCGCCCGGATCGCCGGGCTCCTGTGGGACCGGGGCGCCGACGCCAAGGGCACCGTCCACCCGGTCCGCGACCCCGCCGCCCGCGCCTTCGCCCGCGGCCTCCTCCAGCTGGCGGGCCCCTGGCCGCCGCCCGCCCCGCCCGCCGAGGAGGTGCGCCGCCGCACCGGGCCGCTGCACACCAGACGCCGCGACAAGGAGGCCATCAGCCACCACTACGACGTCGGCAACGACTTCTACGCCCTGGTCCTCGGCCCGTCCATGGTCTATTCCTGCGCCTACTGGCAGGACGGCGGAACCCTGGAGGACGCCCAGCGCGACAAGCTCGACCTGGTCTGCCGCAAGCTCGCCCTGAAGGAGGGCGACCGCCTTCTGGACGTCGGCTGCGGCTGGGGCTCGATGGCCATCCACGCCGCCCGCGAGTACGGGGCGCGGGTCACCGGCGTCACCCTCTCCCGGGAACAGGCCGCCCACGCCCGCAAGCGCATCGCCGAGGAGGGCCTGACCGACCGGATCGAGATCCGCGTCCAGGACTACCGGGACGTCCTTCCCCAAGCTCTCGGCTCCGCTCGAACAGGGGATACCCCACCCGGACCGTACGACGCGATTTCCTCGATCGGCATGGCCGAGCACGTCGGCTCGGCCCGCTACCGCGAGTACGCCGATGACCTCTACGCCCTCCTGAAGCCCGGCGGCCGCCTCCTGAACCACCAGATCGCCCGCCGCCCCGAGCAGGACGAGGCCGCCTACCGCATCGACGCGTTCATCGACTCCTACGTCTTCCCCGACGGCGAACTGGCCCCGGTCGGCCGCACCCTGACCACCCTGGAGGAGGCCGGGTTCGAGGCGCGGGACGTCGAGGCGCTGCGCGAGCACTACGCGCTGACCCTGCGCCAGTGGGTGGCCAACCTGGAGCGGCACTGGGAGCGGGCGGTGGCAGCCACATCTCCGGGCCGGGCCAGGGTCTGGCGCCTCTACATGGCCGCCTCCGCGCTCTCCTTCGAGCACAACAAGATCGGCGTCAACCAGATCCTCGCGGTGCGCCCGCTGGAGGGCGGCGGCTCCCGGTCGCCGCTGCGCGCCCGCGCCTGGACGGAGCGGACGGGCGGCTGACCCGTACGCGTACGCCTCCGGTACGGGCGAGGGGCCGGTGCTCCGCTCTCCCAGCGGTGCACCGGCCCCTCGTCGTCCCCTCGTCCCGGCCCTCGGGCCGCCCGCCTACTCGGTCTTGATCGCCGTCAGCATGTTGAGCTTCGCCGCGCTGCGGGCGGGCCACAGCGAGGCGAGGACGCCCACCAGTCCGGCGAGGAGCAGGAAGAGCGCGAGCCGGTCCCACGGGATGACCAGGGCGTAGCCGGGGATGTCGGCGGACAGCGTCCGCCCGATCGCCCAGCCGAGGAAGACCCCGAGGCCGACCCCGATCACCGCGCCGAAGACCGAGATGACGACGGCTTCCAGACGGATCATCCGCTTGACACGACCGCGGTCGAGACCGATCGCGCGGAGCATGCCGATCTCCTGCTGCCGCTCGAACACCGACATCGCGAGGGTGTTCACGACCCCGAGGACCGCGATCAGCAGGGCCATGGCGAGCAGCCCGTACATGATGTTCAGGGCGGTGTTGATGAAGCCGCCGAACATGTCACGGATGTCCTGCCGGTCCATGACGCTCATCGCCGGGTTGTCGCCGAGCGCGTCCACGATGGACTGCTCGTTGGCCTTGCTCGCGCCGCCGTCCGTCTTGATCCAGATCTCGCGGATCTCGGGGCGGGAGGACGCGCTGTGCTTGTCGGCGAGCTCCTTGGGGATCACGAAGGTCGACAGGAAGTCGTTCTCCTTGTAGACCGCCCCGACCGTGATCTCGCCCTTCTTGTCGTCGTCGAACTTCACCGGGAGGGTGTCGCCGGTCTTCCAGCCGTTCGACTTCGCGGTCTTGGAGCCGACCGCGACCTGGCCGTCCTTCAGCGAGCTCAGCGAACCGGAGACGGTCTCCAGCGAGAAGACCTTCTCCACATCGCCCGGGTTGACGCCGGAGGCGGACTGGAACTCCCCGTCGACCTCGAACCAGGCAGCCTGCTGCGGGGAGATCGCGGAGACCCCGTCGGCCTTCTCCAGGGCGGTGAGCGCCGACCGGTCGAGCGAGTCGCCACTGGCCATCGTGACCATGTAGTCGGCCTTGATGTTGTCCGTGGTCATCTTGTCGATGGCCTGGCCGAGGGTGACGCCGAGCACCGAGATCCCGGTGACCAGGGTCAGTCCGATCGCCAGCGCGGAGGCCGTGGCTCCGGTACGCCGCGGGTTGCGGACCGCGTTCTGCGAGGCCAGCTTCCCGGAGACGCCGAACAGCTTCTTCAGCAGCGGCCGCACGAGGGCGATGACCGGACGGGACAGCAGCGGGATCAGGATGATGATGCCGATCAGGGCGAAGAACGCCCCGGCCGCGACCAGCTGACGGCCCGAGGTGCCGCCCGAGGCCGCGCCGCCGACGATGCCCGCCGCGCCGAGCAGGGCGATCACGCCGCCGATGGAGTTCCGTACGACCAGGGACTTCACGGAGGCCGTGGCGTGCACGCTGCTCATCGCGGCCACCGGGGCGATCTTCGCGGCCCGGCGGGCGGGCAGCCAGGCGGCCAGCACGGTGATCAGGATGCCGACCGCGAGGGCGGAGATGACGGCGGTCGGCGAGACGACCAGCGGGCCGGCGGGGATCTTGCCGCCGAGGAGACCCATGGCGGAGCGCAGGCCGGTGGCGAGGCCGAGGCCGAGGGCGAAGCCGATGACGGAGGCGAGCGTGCCGACGACGGCGGCCTCGATCAGCACCGAGCGCTTGACCTGGCGGCGGGAGGCGCCGATGGCCCGCATCAGGGCCAGCTCACGGGTCCGCTGGGCGACCAGCATGGTGAAGGTGTTGGCGATGAGGAAGACCCCGACGAACAGGGCGATGCCCGCGAAGGCCAGCAGCATGGTGTTGAGGCTGGTGAGGCCGCTCTCGATGTCCTCGGCCTGCTGGTCGGCGAGCGCCTTGCCGGTCTGCGCTGTCGCCTCCTCGGGCAGCAGCGGCAGGATCTCGTCCAGCAGCTTCTGGTCGGAGGTGCCCGCGGCGGCGGTCACGGTGGCGTCCTGGAAGACGCCGGGCTTCAGGTAGAGCTTCTGGGCGGTCGGGGTGTCGAACAGCACGA
The DNA here is from genome assembly GCF_031760065.1 of Streptomyces durocortorensis. Classification (NCBI taxonomy): domain Bacteria; kingdom Bacillati; phylum Actinomycetota; class Actinomycetes; order Kitasatosporales; family Streptomycetaceae; genus Streptomyces; species Streptomyces sp. C11-1. The sequence continues at coordinate 2,684,975 of NZ_CP134500.1, read as the reverse complement.
GGCTGCCGCCCGCGTTGACCGCACCGTCCTCGGTGGTGAAGACACCGGAGAGGGTGTACTCCTTCACCGGGCCGTTGGTGGCGACCCGCACCGGGTCGCCGACGCGGTACTTGCCCTTCTCCGCGGTGTCCTTGTCGAGCGCGATCTGACCGTTCTTCACCGGGCCGGTGCCCTGGGTGAAGTCGTACGCGCCGTCCTTGCCGTCCTTGCCGGGGGCGAAGTTGCCGCCGGTGTTGGACCAGCCGTTGCCGATCAGCTTGCCGTCCGGGTCGGCGACGCCGGCGAAGCCGTTGACCCGGCCGGTGGCGGAGGCCACGCCGTCCAGGCCGCGGATCTTGTCCAGGGTGGCCTCGTCGAGGCCGGGGGTCTTGTCGTCGCGGCCGCCGGCGTGGGTCGAGACGGCGACGGCGACGTCGTCGTAGCTCTTGGCCGACTGGTTGCGGAAGGCGTTGCCGAGGGTGTCGGTGAAGACCAGGGTGCCGGAGACGAACGCTACGCCGAGCATGACGGCGAGCACGGTCATCAGCAGCCTGGCCTTGTGCGCGAGCACATTGCGCAGGGCGGTACGGAACATGTCTGTGTGTCCTGGGATGGGTTCCGGAAGGGGGAGGGGGACGCGGTCGGGCCCTGGGCCGTACGCGTCAGCTGGTGCGGCCCTTCGCGTCGAACGCCTTCATACGGTCGAGGACTCCGTCGGCGGTGGGGTGCATCATCTGGTCGACGACCGCGCCGTCCGCGAGGAAGATGACCCGGTCCGCGTAGGAGGCGGCCACCGGGTCGTGCGTGACCATCACCACGGTCTGGCCCAGCTCGCGCACGGAGTTGCGCAGGAAGCCGAGGACCTCGGCGCCGGAGCGGGAGTCCAGGTTTCCGGTCGGCTCGTCACCGAAGATGATCTCGGGCTGCGAGGCCAGGGCACGAGCCACGGCGACGCGCTGCTGCTGACCGCCGGAGAGCTCGGTCGGGCGGTGCTTGAGCCGCTCGGAGAGCCCCACCATGTCGATGACCTTCTGGAGCCAGGCGGCGTCCGGCTTCCGGCCCGCGATGTCCATCGGCAGGGTGATGTTCTCCAGCGCGGTGAGCGTCGGCAGCAGGTTGAACGCCTGGAAGATGAAGCCGATCTTGTCCCGGCGCAGCTGGGTGAGCTGCTTGTCCTTCAGCGTCCCGAGCTCGGTGTCGCCGATGCGGACCGAACCGCTGCTGAAGCTGTCGAGACCGGCGACGCAGTGCATCAGCGTCGACTTGCCGGAACCCGAGGGGCCCATGATCGCGGTGAACTCGCCCTGCGGGAAGTCCACGGTCACCCGGTCCAGGGCGACGACCTGCGTCTCACCCTGGCCGTAGACCTTCGACAGCTCCGTGGCGCGGGCGGCTACCGCGGTGGCGCGGTGAACGGTGGGGGTGGTGGTCACAGGGACGCTCCTGGTTCGGGTGATGCGGATGGCACACGAGGTGCGGGGCGGGCGCTGACGGCGCTGCCCGGGGACTTACTCCATCGTTACGTCCCGATCGCGCCGGGGCGTCACTCCGGAAGCCCGTTCCGGTGGCCGTCTTGAGTCGCATCGCAGGGGTGAATCCGTCCTCCTGGGGTATGACACCGACCCTGAGCCCGGGGGAGCCCCACCCCGCCGGGTCCTGCTTCCGCCACTCGACGGCTACGCAGGGTGACCGGCGCTCTCGGTGGGCCGGGCACGCGCCCGGAGGAGGTCTCGGGGCGGATGGCGCGCCTCCCCGGGCGCCACGGGACCCGAGGGTGGCGGACACCCTGGCGAAGCCTGGCGCGGACCTGGCGTATTGGGCCGTACGGGTGCGGCGACTTTCCGTCATTCCCAACACGGCGTGTCGCCCGGCCGGGATCGGGCGCGGGCGCTGGGCGGCCCGGCCGGGTGTGCTGACGACCCCTCAAGCGGTCAATAAAATAAGACAACATCGCGCCACTGTTCCGCTGATCGAGGGACGCCCCCGGATAGGGTCGGTAGCCAACGCGGAGCCGCGCGGCACGCCCGGATGGTGGAACGTAGACACGGCGAGCTTAAACCTCGCTGCCCCTCGGGGGCGTGCCGGTTCGAGTCCGGCTCCGGGCACCACGCACCGCACCGAGCGTGACCCGGACGGCCCTGACCGTGACCGATGAGGTGATCGCGGCCCCGGCCCCGTACGCCGGGCGCCGGGCGGCTTCCTGGGGGCCGGGACGGCACGGCTGCCGCAAAGATCCTCCCCTGGCACTAGGGTCATTCTTTTGCCTACCCATTACTCTTGTCGCGAGGCCATGCAGTGTGGCCATGGAGGAGTGAGATGAGGAGCAGCAACCCGGTCTTCTCGCGACGGGGGTTCAGCCGCGACAACGGCCACGCGAGCTTCAACGCGGCGCCGCAGGCCGGGGCCGCCACGGCGGGGACCAACCCGTTCGCGCAGGGCACCGCCGCAAACCCGTACGCCACCAACCCTTACGCACAGGGCACCCAGCCCGGCGCCCCGGCGCCCGCGCGCACCGACGCGATGACCATCGACGACGTGGTGACGCGTACGGCGATGACGCTCGGCACCGTGATCGTGGCCGCCGCCATCGCGTGGTGGGTCATGCCGGTCGACCAGGCGAACCTGGGCAGCGCCTACGGCGTGGCCATCGGCGCCGCGCTCATCGGCTTCGTGCTGTCGCTGGTGAACTCGTTCAAGCGCCGGCCCTCGCCGGCGCTGATCCTGACGTACGCGGCGTTCGAGGGTGTCTTCCTCGGCATCGTCAGCAACATCGTCAGTGTCTACGTCGCTCCCGGTGCCGCGATGCAGGCGGTGCTCGGCACGATGGCGGTCTTCGCCGGTGTGCTGATCGCCTACCGCACCGGTCTGATCCGGGTCACGCGCCGCTTCTACGGCTTCGTGATGGCCGCCGCCATCGGCTTCATGCTGCTGATGATGGTCAACATGCTGTTCGCCGTGTTCGGCGGCGGTGACGGCCTCGGCTTCCGCAGCGGTGCGCTCGGCATCATCTTCGGCATCGTGGCCATCGTGATCGGCGCGTGCATCCTCGCCCTCAACTTCAAGCAGGTCGAGGACGGCATCGCGTACGGCGCTCCGCGCGAGGAGGCCTGGCTGGCGGCCTTCGGCCTCACCGTGACCCTGGTGTGGATCTACATCGAGATGCTGCGCCTGGTCGCGATCCTCAGCGGCGACGACTGACCCACCGCGCAGGACCCGCACCACCCGTAACACCCGCAACACCGGAAGGGCCCGCAGGCACGATGCCTGCGGGCCCTTCCGTGTCCGGGGCGCGCGGCTCACAACAGCTTGCGAGCGGCCCGCCTCAGGTCGTGCTCGTGGATGATCGCCTTGGCGTGGCCATAGGCGAGCTCGTGCTCACCGCGCAGCCAGCTGACCTTCTCCTCGAAGCGGATGAGAGAGGGGCCTTCGTCGACGGTCCGGAGCCAGTCGGAGATCTCACGACCGGTGCATTGAGGGATGCGGGCGAGCAGATTGCGATGGGTTTCTTCGGAGAAGACATGCGACATCGGCGCCTCCGACGCAGTGCGCGTAGCTGTTCCTTCCCGACACCGTGCCCGAGCGGACGACCGTTGGCAACCATGCCGTGAGGGCGCGTAGGGTCGCGGAGTGCTCGATACGACGCCCCTCATCCAGGCCGTGGACCGCTTCGCCGACCGGCTGCGCTCGGCCCCGCAGAGCCGCCTCCGGCGCGGCCTGGCCGCCGACGCCCTGGCCACCGCCCGCGAACTCGCCGCCCGGGCCCAGCGCCTGGAGAGCCCGGACTCCGGGCCGCGTGAGCTGCCGGACGCCGGGATGTTCGTCGTGGGCGACCAACTCGCCGTCGCCGGGCGGGACCTGGCCGTGGCACTGGAAACGGCCCCGTCCCAGGAGCTGGACGAGGCCGTGCGATACGTCGAGGAAGCGGCGGCGCGGGCTTTCCGCTAGGAAGCGCGAGCCGTCCGGTCAGAACGAGGCGATGACGCGGTCCGCGAGGATGTAGACGTTGTCCTCGCCGCAGGAGAAGGTCAGCGCATAGGCGCCGGAGACGCCCGAGCCGCCCAGCAGGACCGGCTGCCGACCCGCCCGCAGCGCTTCGGAGAGCCGCTCGGCGGTCTCGCGGTGGCCGGGGGTCATGCAGAGCGTGGTGCCGTCGGCGAAGACGTACACATCGAGCGTGCCCAGCGGGCCGGGACGCACATCGGTCAGCTCGGTCGCCAGGTCGGCCAGCTCTTCGAGACGGCTCACGGTGCGCTCGTGGTCGGTGACCACGGGCGTCTGTACGGGGACGAAGTCCGGGTGCGAGGGGTGGCGGCGGCGGGCCGCGGCCAGCTCGGGGGAGTCCTCGGGGAACTCGGCGATCTCGGGAAGGTCGGTCAGCTCACCGGCCTCGTGCTCCGCGAGGGTGCGCTCGCTGAGCTCGACCAGCTCCTCCATCGCCTCGGCCGCTTCGAGGTCCAGGGACTCCAGACCGGCGAAGTCGGCCTGCCGGGGCAGGTAGTACGGGGCGGTGTCCTCACCGAGGCCCGACAGACCGCCCAGCAGGGACGGGGCGTCGGCGGCGTCACGGGCCTCCTGGGCCGCCCAGAAGGCGCGCGCCTCGGCCAGCTCCCGCTCCCGCTCCTCGGCCAGCGCCTCGGCGACCGCCGCGCGTATCTCCTCGGCGGGGGTGGCCGTACTGCGGCTCTGCGGTGGCACGGAGGCGGCCCGGGCGTAGCCGTCGGCCAGCTCGGTACGCAGGGCCGCGACCTGCTTGCGCAGCCCGTGAGCGGCGTGCAGCGCGGCGGCGCCGACGGCCGTGGCAGCGGCGGTGGTCAGCAACAGGGCAAATGACATGGCGCTCACTGACATACTCCCGGTTTCAATCGATACCCCCGACTTCCTACATCAGCTTGGCCTGTCGGGGTACGGGCTGTCAGTGCATTACGTCACGAAATGGACAGGTCTTTCGGTCCGATGTTTAGGTCCAAAATGCTGTGACCTGCGGAAACGACTCTCCCCCGGGGTGCAGATCACATCCTGGGGGAGATTCGGTCACGGTCGGAGCTCGACGGGGTTCGAAAACCCCGCGACGCGGAAGGTCCAGCCGGGCCTTCCGCGCCTGCGAGGCCTCAGCTCAGCCGCTCGTGCTTGTGGTCGCGCTGGGCTTCGCCTCCGCTGCGGGCAGGTGCCGCACTCGTACCTCGCGCGCCCCCTACCCTCCGCTGCGCCTCAGCTCAGCCGCTCGATCACCATCGCCATGCCCTGGCCGCCGCCCACGCACATCGTCTCCAGGCCGAACTGCTTGTCGTGGAACTGGAGGCTGTTGATCAGCGTGCCGGTGATGCGGGCGCCGGTCATGCCGAAGGGGTGGCCGACCGCGATCGCGCCGCCGTTGACGTTGACCTTCTCCAGCGGCAGGCCGAGATCCCGGTAGGACGGGATGACCTGGGCGGCGAACGCCTCGTTGATCTCGGCGAGGTCGATGTCGCCGATGGTCAGGCCCGCCCGATTCAGCGCCTGCTTGCTGGCCTCGACCGGGCCGTAGCCCATGATCTCGGGGGAGAGGCCGGAGACGCCGGTGGAGACGATCCGGGCCAGCGGGGTCAGGCCCAGCTCGCGCGCCTTCGTGTCGGACATGATCACCAGGGCGGCCGCGCCGTCGTTGAGCGGGCAGCAGTTGCCCGCGGTGACCAGGCCGTCGGGGCGGAAGACCGGCTTCAGGCCCTGCACGCCCTCCAGCGTGACACCCGCGCGCGGGCCGTCGTCCTTGGAGACGACCGTGCCGTCGGGGGTGGTGACCGGGGTGATCTCCCGCGCCCAGAAGCCGTTCTTCAGGGCTTCCTCGGCGAGGTTCTGCGACCGTACGCCGAACTCGTCCATGTCCTGGCGGGTGACGCCCTTGGAGCGGGCCAGGTTCTCGGCCGTCTGCCCCATCGAGATGTACGCGTCCGGGACCAGGCCGTCCTCACGCGGGTCGTGCCAGCCCGCGCCGGACTCCTCGGCGCGGGCCGCGGTACGGGCCTCGGCCTCGGCGAACAGCGGGTTGTGCGTGTCCGGCAGGCTGTCGGAGTTGCCCTTGGTGAAGCGGGACACCATCTCGACACCGGCCGAGATGAAGACATCGCCCTCGCCCGCCTTGATCGCGTGCAGCGCCATCCGGCTGGTCTGGAGCGAGGAGGAGCAGTAGCGGGTGACCGTACAGCCGGGAAGGTGGTCCATCCCCATCTGTACGGCGATGATGCGGCCCAGGTTGTTGCCCTGCTCGCCGCCGGGCAGGCCGCAGCCCAGCATCAGGTCGTCGATGTCCTTCGGGTCCAGCTCGGGAACCTTGGCCAGCGCGGTCTGGATGATCGTGGCGGTCAGGTCGTCCGCGCGCAGGTCCTTCAGGGACCCCTTGAAGGCGCGGCCGATCGGCGAACGGGCGGCAGAGACGATCACGGCTTCGGGCATCACGCGGCTCCATGAGGGCTGGAAGGCTGTGTGGACAGGCAGAACTCCTCTGGAAGTTACCCGGACGTATCGCCGGGGTCACCCGGCAGGCCGTGTGATGCGGAACTCTTTTCTAAGCGCTTGCTCAGGCACGCCTCCTGCGGATGGCGGCCGCCGCTACGCGTGCCCGTGGGCGGCGTCCGGGTGCGGGTGCGGGACGGGCTCGGTGGAGGAGGGCAGACGCCGCCGCCTGCGGTGCTTGAGGAGAGCCCAGGGCGCCCGGGCCCCCGTGACCTCCGTACCGGCCTCCCGGGCCGCCTGGGAGGCCGCCTTCGCCACCGGGAGGATGTCCTCCCGCCGCGCACCGTCCAGCCGGTCGCTCTCCGGCCACAGGCCCAGCACCGCGCAGAGCGTGGGCAGGACCGCCATGGCCGCCGTGGCGTACCCCTCGGCCGACGGGTGGTAGTTGTCCGGGCCGAACAGCTCGCGCGGGTTCGCCGCGAACTCCGGGCCCAGCAGATCCCCCAGAGACACCGTGCGCCCGCCCTGCTCCACCGCCCCGATCGTCTGCGCGGCCGCCAGCTGCCGACTCACCCGCCGGGCCAGCCAGCGCAGCGGCTGGTAGACCGGCTCGATCGTGCCCAGGTCCGGACAGGTCCCGACGACCACCTCGGCCCCCGCCGTCCGCAGTCTGCGCACCGCCGTCGTCAGACAGCGCACCGACTGGGTGGCGGGCATCCGGTGGGTGACATCGTTCGCCCCGATCATGATCACGCAGACGTCCGGGGTGCGCGCCGGGTCCGCGAGCAGCAGCGAGACCTGCCGCTCCAGATCGTCCGACCGGGCCCCAGGCAGGGCCACGTTCCGCAGATCCACCGGCCGCTCGGCGACCGCCGCGAGCCCCGAGGCGAGCAGCGCCCCCGGGGTCTGCCCGGCCCGCCGCACCCCCTGGCCAGCCGCCGTCGAATCCCCGAGCATCCCGAGCCGCAGGGGATCGGACGGACCGGCGAACGCCACCCCGTAGCGCCCGTCCGCACTCGGCGGAACCGGAGCCGTCCCGCCCCCCACCTGCCTCTTCGCGAGCTGGACCTCCGCCAGGAACACGCCCACGGCCGCCGCACCGATCAGCCCGATGCTGCCACCGCCGTAAGCCGCGCCCGCCGCGATCCGCCGTGCCACCCTTGCTCTCGACACAGTCCGGTCCACCTCCTCCTCGCCGTACAGCCGTACACCTACCTACCTGCCCCGCGAGGACCTCCGTGTACTCCTTCCCGTACGCAGAGTCCTCCCCGTACGCATACTCTGGGCCGGACCATCTCGGAGATCCCGGAGTACACGGTGCAATTCCACGATTCGATGATCAGTCTTGTCGGCAACACCCCGCTGGTGAGGCTGCGCAACGTCACGGCAGGTATCCAGGCGACCGTCCTGGCCAAGGTCGAGTACTTCAACCCCGGCGGGTCCGTGAAGGACCGCATCGCGCTGCGCATGATCGAGGCGGCCGAGCAGAGCGGGGAGCTGAAGCCCGGCGGCACGATCGTCGAGCCGACCAGCGGCAACACCGGCGTCGGCCTCGCCATCGTCGCGCAGCAGAAGGGCTACAAGTGCATCTTCGTCTGCCCGGACAAGGTGTCCACGGACAAGATCAACGTGCTGCGCGCGTACGGCGCCGAGGTCGTCGTCTGCCCCACGGCCGTTGACCCCGAGCACCCCGATTCCTACTACAACGTCTCCGACCGGCTGGTCACCGAGACGCCGGGCGCCTGGAAGCCGGACCAGTACTCCAACCCGAACAACCCGCGCTCGCACTACGAGACCACCGGTCCCGAACTGTGGGAGCAGACCGAGGGGAAGATCACCCACTTCGTCGCGGGCGTCGGCACCGGCGGCACGATCAGCGGCACCGGGCGCTACCTCAAGGAGATCAGCGACGGCGCGGTCCAGGTCATCGGCGCGGACCCGGAGGGCTCGGTCTACTCCGGCGGCTCCGGTCGGCCGTATCTGGTCGAGGGCGTCGGCGAGGACTTCTGGCCGAGCGCCTACGACCGGAACGTCACCGACGAGATCGTCGCGGTGTCCGACAAGGACTCCTTCCAGATGACGCGCCGACTTGCCAAGGAGGAGGGGCTGCTCGTCGGCGGCTCCTGCGGCATGGCGGTCGTCGGCGCCCTGGAGGTCGCCAAGCGGCTCGGCCCCGAGGACGTCGTCGTGGTGCTGCTCCCCGACAGCGGCCGCGGCTACCTGAGCAAGATCTTCAACGACGAGTGGATGGCCGACTACGGCTTCCTGGAGGACTCCGGCGCCTCCGCCAACGTGGGCGCGGTCCTGGACTTCAAGGAGGGCCCGATGCCCTCCCTCGTCCACATGCACCCGGAGGAGACGGTCGGCGAGGCCATCGAGGTGCTGCGTGAGTACGGCGTCTCCCAGATGCCGATCGTGAAGCCGGGCGCCGGCCACCCGGACGTGATGGCCGCCGAGGTCATCGGCTCCGTCGTGGAACGGCAGCTGCTGGACGCGCTGTTCACCCAGCGTGCCTCGCTGACCGACCCGCTGGAGAAGCACATGTCGGCCCCGCTGCCGCAGGTCGGCTCCGGCGAACCGGTCGAGGACCTGATGGCCGTGCTCAGCGGCACGGACGGCGCGGACGCGGCGATCGTGCTCGTCGAGGGCAAGCCCAAGGGTGTGGTGAGCCGCCAGGACCTGCTGGCGTTCCTCGCCAAGGACGCGGGCACGACGAAGGCCTGACGGGTCGGCAGCGGTTTCCGGGGCCCCTGGGACCGGGCTGCGTCCGGGGCGGCTCGGTGCCACGGTGGTCCGGAGGTTCGGGGACCCGGTGTCTCGGCAACGGGGCTTCGGGTCCCGGCGTCCCAGCGTCCCGGAAACAGGGCTTCGCGAAAACGGTACGAGCGTGTCACGTTCGCGCAGCACCCGCTTAACACCGCTCCGGCACATTGGTGGGTGTCGGCAGGGAAACCCGCCGGCACCCAGAACGGCGACACCGGACTACGGAGCGGCTCCCGGACCTCCACCGTCGCCCGGACGCGGGAATCCGGCCCTGACCCGGACCGCGTCCCTCGCGGGGACCGCCGTCGTCCCGCCCCCCGGGCAACCGGGGGTGCGGCGGCCCCGCGACATACTCCGCTGCGGCCGGGCTCCTTCGCGGGTCCGGCCGCACGGTCATGCCGCGCGACACCATCCGGGCGCAGGCCTTCCAGCGCTCAGCCCTTCCAGCGCTCAGCCCTTCCAGCGCTCAGCCCTTTCGGCGTTCCCTCAGCCGCTCAGTCCTTCCAGTCGGATATCGCGCGCTCGTCCCGGCGACGGAACAGCTGTCCGTTCCGTGCCGCCTGGAACGCGTTGACCCCGACGATGCCGAGCCAGGCCACGACCAGTCCCTCGATCCCGGCGTTCGCCACACCGATCGCGGACAGGGGGACGGCCAGGACCAGCGAGACGATCCCCAGACCATGCCGCTCCCCGAAGCTCCCCGGCTGCGTCGGCCGCGCACCCCGGGCCATGGTGACCTGCTGCTCGGCCAGCTGCCTGCGGACCTGGCGGTCGAGCGTGGTGTCGAGGCGCTGCTCGACCTTCTCCAGGAACGAGTCGATGAGCGCGGCCTCATACTCCGCTCCCAGCTCGCCACGGGCATGGAGGGTGGCGGCGAGCTCCTTCTTGAGTTCCTGGTCCCGGGCTTCCATGCCGACCACGGTACGGAAGCCCGGGCCCCCGTGACAGTGGGGTTAGCCCCCGAATTTTGTGGGGCTAACCCCCTCCAGAGGGTGTACGGCCCCCGGAGGGGCAGGGAGGAGAGCCGAGGGGCGGTCAGCGGAACTGGGAGGCCCGTCGGCGCCGGGAAGGTGCCGTCACGTCGGGTACGAGTCCGGCGCCCGCGCCTGGAACCTCGCGCCAGGCGCGGATCCTGGCAGCGACCCGGGCCAGACGAGCGTCCCCCGGAGGTACGTTCAGATAGAACAGCCCCTCGTACGGGTGGCGATCGTCGCCGCCCCAGCGAACGACGCCCTCGGCGTCGGCGAGGATGTCGCGGATCGTCAGCTCCTGTCGGGAGGTGAAACCGCCCCGCACTCCGGGCGGGTAGGAGTCCGGGCGAACGACGACGGCGGTTCCCGAGGCCCGGTTCGACTCGGGGAGCCGGCTGTCGCGTATCGACGACGGGGCCGCCCACCCCACGAGCGGGTTCGGTTCGCCGCGCAGCCCCAGAGCCTCGACCTCGTAGTGGAATCGGCGGATCACATGGGCCAGGACCGATTCGACGTCTCCCGTGCGAACCGGGACGCTCAGCGGGGTGCCCTCCACGTGACGTGTGGCGATGTCGCCCTCGTCGTCGGTGGCTTTCTCCATCTCCCATCCGTTGGCGGACGCCCGGTCGGTCAGGATGCGGCGGCGCCGCGCCTCCACCCGGCGCAAGGCTGCTTTGAGCTCGTCGTTCCTGAGGGGCCGCGGCGCGGCCGCAGCCGGCGTCGCGAGGAGGGTGGAGGAGGTGATGCCGACGGCGGCGACGCCGGCCGCGGTGATGAGAGCGTTTCTGCGGGACATGTCGGTGAGGCTCAACAGTCAGCCTTTCTTCCGCGACGCAGTGCGTTGCATGGGGTGGAGAACGACGGAGGCGACGGCGCTGAGAAGCGCCAGCAGTGTCAGGACGGCGATGGTCGGGTTGATGTATTCGGGGATGAGGACGGAGTAGTCGCGACCGTTCGATGCCTCGCAGACGAGCCGCAGTGGGAGGAAGTCCCCTCTGCGGCCGACGAGGGACGGCACCCCTTCGGGACGTTGCCGCTCGCACTCCTGGGCTTGCTCCTGGTCCTCAAGGAAAAGGACGTGGAGAAGTCCCCACAGGTAGAGGGCGATTCCCGCAGCGATCGCTGCCAGCGCCACGTCCCGCCCGGCACGGACAGACGTGTAGCGCGGCCGGGTCCGCCGTGCGAGCCGTGAGCACAGGTAGGCCGTGATGCTCACGAGCGTTGTGATTCCCACGAAGAAGACGACCATCAGGGTTCCTGGGTCGTGTCCTCGCCAGGGGTCGGAGGCGATGACCACGGTCTGTCAGGCTTCACGAACGATGCGGTTGTACTTCTCGAAGATGGCGTACAGCGGCATCCTCTCCCGCGCGTGTGCCTCAGTTTCCGTGCCCCTGGCCGGGTACCGGCGGAGGACCTCGAAGGTCTCCGTTTCGGTGTAGTCGAGGGAGGGGCGGCGGATCGGGGCCTCCTCCTCGACGTCGCCCTTCTTCCCATCGGCTGCCCATATGTGAAGGTGCGGCACGGTGGTCAGGTTGAACACCTTGTCCTGATTGACCTTCTGCCACATGGCCCAACGATCGCTGTCCGCGGCGGAATCCAGGACCTTGCCGTCCAGAAGCCCCGCACGGATCGAGTTGTTGCGCGACAGGATGCACGTGCGGCCCGAGATCCTGGCGATTCCCGTGCTGCTGTCGACCGTCCTGGTGACACCGGGCAGGCCCTTGCCCCAGTCCGGTATGACACCGGTGTGGTGGAGCACGACGCCTGCGTCTTCCGTCACGTCCTGATAGCTGTAGTGGCAGGACTCCCAGAAGGCCGACGTCTGGACAAGGGCCTTGCGCATGCGGTGGCTACGGGACGCCGAGGTGATCGCGGCGTCATGCGCCATGATCGTTTCAAGGCACTCCCGAAGGGTGTACAGGCGCTCAGTGCCACCTGGTCTACCGATCGACTGCATGTATTCCTCGACCTCCTTCAACAGGGCCGACCAGAAATCCACGTCGAATCCGGTGTCCAGCTTCTGGGAGGGAGGCGGGTAGAAGTCGCCCTGGCCGGTGTCCCGGCCGGAGGCGATGTTGTTGTCTATCTCGATCAGGCCGTCGCCCGAACCAATTGTTTTGGTCACGATCTGGTCGAAGGCCCAGTTCTCGGGCATGGGATAGCCGAGGTTGCCGGAGAATCCGGAGGACATGTCCGATACGAAGCTGGCGTCCGCGTACCCCTTTTCGGAGATACGGGAGCATGCGTTGCGCGGGCCATAGACCCCGATCTTGTACGGGCTGCCCAGCCTGTCCATCTGCTCCTTGACGCTCCGGAAGTACGGCAGAATGTACGCTGTCACGTCCTCGTCCACCGCGTCGTAGTCGACGGCGAAGTAGATGCGCGCCCCGGGTTTGAACCCGTGTTCCTCGGCCTTGAACGCCGCCGTCAGACAGTCCGTGACGCCCTGCGCGACGCTGTAGTAGTCGACCGAGCGTGCCCACGTCTGGTAGATCGGGAAGCAGCGGAGTCCGTACTCCTTGATGGTCGCGAGCTCCCCCGGCTGAATCTCCTTCTCGGGGAGGGACGTCGTCGAGGGGTTGTACAGGTAACGGCCGACATATTTGTATCCGGCTGCCTTCAGAGTCTGCGCGCGGGCAGGCGTGATCTTCGTGATGCCGTCGCACGACTCGCCCTGACGGGTCTGATCCCCGTAGGAGACCAGGAGGGAGGCCCATGTCGGGTAGTCGCCCCGCCCGTTGGCCGCGATCCGCAGGAACGACTGGAAGGCGCTGACTTCACTGGCCAGCGCGGAGGTGAACGAGCTGGAGAAGGACACCGGACGCTTGTTGAGCACCATGGCGGCTGTGAACAGCTGCACCCACACGCCGGAGGCCCCGGTCGACACAGTGTGACTCTTCAAGCCGGCCCGGGTACCGGGACCGAACGCCCCGTTCGCGACACCGTCGGCCATACCCAGTTCGTACTGGATCGCCAGGAGCATCGACCTGGCGACGTCGCGGGAGTGGTGACCGTCACAGGGGATGACGTAGAAGTCCTTGCGCTGGATGTATCGGCCGTTCAGCCACTGCTGGATGGAACGAACGGTGGCCGAGCCGTCGTTGACGGTGACGTAGGCGTCCATATTGAACAGGCCCTTGACCGCCTTCGGCCACAGAGCACTGCCGGGATAGGTGACACCGATACCCATGTCGCTGTTCAGCTTCGTTACCGCAGCTTTGACGCGGGAGCTGTATATTCCGTCGATGTCACCGCCGTCGTAACCCTTGCAGTAGAGGGCGGATTGGATGATCCGGCAGAACTTTGCCGACGGGATCGTCGTCTCGTCGAGCTTTCCGTACTTCTCCTGAAGTGCTGACAGGGTGCCGGGGCCGAAGTTGTTCGACAGGGCGCTGATGCCCATCTCGTACTGCAAGGCGCGGGTGAGGGCGTACATGACGGTCCAGCCGGTACGACCGTTCTCCTCAAGCTTGGGTATGCCGAGGGTCGCCCCGTTCCCGTAGGTGGTATTGATGAATCTCTGGGCGCGAAGCACCATTTCGTCGGTCATTTTCTTCCTTGTCCGTGAGTGGAGCAGGTTCAAGCGGGAAAAGGTTCCCTCATCGACACGGCACGGCTTGCTCGGCTGGTTCGGGCACAGCGAAAGCTTCATGTGCGGAGTGGGGTCGGGATTGTTATCAAAATGGCGCAGTCGGAGAAAAGGGGACGTGTTCACCAGGTGGGTGAACGGTTTCCCCTCTTCGTCAGCGGCGGGAGTGGCGTATTCACCCGCCAGGAGCGCGGAAGCGACCACCATCACGAATGTTCCAGCCTATTCGTGAGTAGATTGCACTCGTGGGCCTCATGTTTTCAGCGCTCTCTTAAATATCCTTCCGTCCGGTTGACGCTGCCAGCGTAGTTCGATCAATCAGTGGCCGGAGGTGATGTTCCCGCCATGTTATTGGCGCAATCTGGCTGGCAACCCGGGGAAAGTTCTTGGTTTTACCGCCGGTGCGTGCACTGTGAACGGGGTTCCTTGTCCGTCGGTGATAGACGGAATGCCTCGTATCGTCGGGAGCGCTTGGCGTCGATCGCGACGGGCTCCGGGGTATCCGTCGGCACCGCCCACACATCCGTCCCCTCCCTGCTCGCCCTGTTCCGCTCCCGACCCACCCCTGCATATGGACATACAGCGACCTTCCTGGCTGAATAGAACAGTCGGCGCCGGTCGTGGCGCGATGGACTCAGCAAGGGGACACCATGAGCGGGAGCAGCCCCGCCGCACGGTTGCAGCGGCTTTTCGAGGGCCACCGGCTCACGCCCACCCAGCGGCGCATCGCGCACTGCATGGTCCGCCGGGCCGCCGACGCGCCGTTCCTGTCCAGCGTCGAGCTGGCCGAGCTGGCGGGGGTCAGCCAGCCCTCCGTCACCCGCTTCGCCGTCGCGCTCGGCTTCGACGGCTACCCGGCGCTGCGCAGGCACCTGCGCGAGGTCGCCCCCGCCGACGCGGAGCCGGAGGACGCGGGAGACACGTACAACGAGTACCAGCAGGCCGTCCGCGCCGAGATCGAGAACCTCCAGCACCTGTCCGACCTGCTCGCCGACCCCGCCCCCGTCGAGCGGGCGGGCCGGCTGCTGGCAGGGTCGCGGCCGCTGCCGGTGCTGGGGCTGCGCGCCGCGTCCTCACAGGCCCGCGGCTTCGGCTACTTCGCCGCCAAGGTGCACCCCGACGTCCGGGTGCTCGATGAGGGCGGCGGCATGCTCCTCGACCGGATCGACTCCGCCCGGCGGGCCGGGGCCACCGCCCTGATGTGCTTCGCGCTGCCTCGCCACCCCAGGGAGTGCGTGGACGCGCTGGCGTACGCCAAGGACCAGGGGCTGGCCGTCGTGACGGTCGCCGACTCGGCCTTCGCGCCCGTCGCCAAACACAGCGATCTGCTGCTTCCGGCGGCCATCGGCTCCGGGCTCTCCTTCGACACCGTCTGCGCCCCGATGCTGCTGGGGCGGGTGCTGCTGGAGGCGATCTGCGACGAACTCCCCGAGGCCCAGGCGCGGCTTGAGGAGTTCGACGTACGGGCGGCGGCCCGCGGCCTGTTCGTGGAGTGAGCGGCCCCGCGATGGGCCCCTTCGCCGGTTCTCAGGCGTTCCTCTCTCAGGCATTCCTCATGTACGGCCGCTAACCTCCGCGCCCGGAACGACCGGCACAGGGTCGTCCGGCAGACAGGGAGCGAGAGGGGTACGCAGGTGGCGCGCGGAGGACAGTCGCTGGCGAGAGTGGCCGTGGCCGTACGGGCCGGGGCGGCGCCGCTGTGGTGGTCGGGTCTGGTGGCCGCGGCGGCGGGAGCGTTCGTACCCGGGCTGACCGGGCGCCGGATCGGGCTGCTCGCCGGGGCCGCGCTCTTCCTGATCACTGCGGCCGTGGTGCTCGTGGCGCGCGGCGGGCGGTACGCGGAACTGGCGCGGGGCGCCTCCCGGGCCGGGCGCGGCGACTTCCTCCAGGACCGGGCCGTGACCGTACGGGCCTGGCGGCGCGGGCGCCGGTGGTGGCTGCTTGCCGCGTTCGTCGGGGCGGTTGCGTCCTCGTTCGCGCTGCCGGGGGCCGGCGGACTGCTGCTCGCGGGAGCGGGCGCGGGCCTCTGGCTGAAGGCCGTACGGATCGGGCAGCGGGAACGCGGCGAGGACGTCCTGTACTGGGTGCGCACCGACTGGGCCGGGCACGGCAGCCCGGTCGGCAAGCGGGTCAGGGCGCACCGGACGACGGGCCCGGAGGCGGGGGACGCCGCGCCGGGCGGGGCGCGGCGTCGCCGCCGGTGAGGCCGGAACCGCTGACGGACCGAGGTCAGACCTCCAGGTCCGCCTCGATCTTCTTCAGCTGGTGACGGGCCATCGCCAGGTTGGCGCGGCCTGCGTCCAGCACCAGGTAGAGGAAGAGGCCGTTGTTGCCCCGGGTCTTGAGCAGCCGGATCAGGTGGTACTGGGTGCCCAGCGTGATGAGGATGTCCTCGATCTCGTCCTTGATGCCCAGGTGCTCCATGGTGCGGAGCTTGGCGCGGACCACGTCGGTGTTGCCCGCGGCGGCGACTTCCAGGTTGAAGTCCTTGCCGCCGCCGAGCGTGCCCAGGGCCATGCCGCTCGTGTAGTCGACGAGGGCGACACCCGTGGTGCCCTCGATCGAGGTCATCGCTTCCTTCAGTGACGCTTCGGTGTTCGCCATGGAGGCTCGTTTCCTTTCCGTGGCCGGTCGCGGTGACCGGGTCCGTTTCTGTGTGAGTGGCGTGGGTTTCCGCGTGATGGCGTCAGTCCCGGTGGTCTTGGTGCTACGAGTGGGGGCTATGTGGGGCGCTGCGGCAGGGCGCTGTTCGGGGCGCCGGCCGGGCGGGGCGGGGCGGTACGGGATGCGGGGGCGGGGCGCTCGGCGCGTTCCAGGGCGGAGTCGACGAGTTCGCCGATGCGGGCGCCCGCGCGGCGGCCCTCCAGGTGGAGGCGGCCGACGTTGATGCGGTCCTCGGCCAGCAGGGTCAGGACGGCGGAGGAGCCCGCGGCGTAGGTCGCGATGTAGCCGCTGCCGCCGCGGACCAGCAGCTCCCGGAAGCCGCCGCGGCCGGTGGCGTCGGTCATCCGGATGGAGACGCCGAGGGCGGCGGCGGTGAGGGCGGCGACGCCCTCCGCCTCGACGCCCGGGGTGTCGTGGGCCAGGACGAGCCCGTCGGTCGAGGCGGCCAGCGCCCCGGAGAGCAGGGGGACCCGGGCGCGTAACCGCTGGAGTTCGTCGAGGACATCCCGCACTTCGGCCTCGGGCACCATCAGCTGTCTCCTCCCGGCACGCTGTCTGAGCGCGCGTATCACAGGGCCTCCAATGCGTCTCGGAGTCGGCGCAGCAGGGCGATATCGGGGTCGGCCGTCACCTCGGGGAGCGTGATCCGGCCGGGTGCGGTGGCGCCGGGCGGCGGCTGCGAGCGGACCGCCGCCACCAGACCGGCCGCGGCGAGCCGACGCAGGTCGACCAGGATGTGGAACGCCGAACGGCCCAGCGCCTGGGCGATGTCCGAGGCGGTGCGCACCCCGTCGGCCAGCTCCAGGACGCGGCGCTGCCGGGCCGGGACCGGGGCATCGGCGAGATGAGCCGCCGTCCGGACCAGCGGCGCGCTGTCGCAGGCGGCGTCCGGCCAGATCCGGTCCAGGAACTCCCGTCTGCGCAGCGTCTCGCGCTCCACGGCGGCCACCGGGACCGGCCGCACCGGGCCGATCCAGTGCGAGACCCCGTAACGGAACCGGGCGGGCGTACCGGTCGGGGCGAGCGCGAAGAACGCGGCGTCGTACAGCGCGCCCAGATGGCACAGCTCCAGCGCGCCGCCCGGCACATGACCGCTGTCCACCAGATAGCGGCCGACCCGGCGTCCCGCCCCCGCCTGGGCCACGGCGTCCCACCAGCCCTCGTGCCGCAGTGTCCCGCCGGTGGTGAGCAGCACATCGATGCCGGGGGTGGCCGGGCTCTCGGCGTGCACCACCTGGCCGTCGGCCAGATAGAGCGTGCCGCGGTCGCGCATCAGGGCGCCGGTGGCACGCTCGGTGGCGAGGCGCTGGAGCATCGGGGAGAGGACCGGGAGCCGGTCCGGGGCCGATGCCTCCGACTGTGCGCCGGAGCGAGCGCCGGAGGAGTCGCCGGAGCGAGCACCCGGCCCTGCGCCGGGATGTGCGTCAGGTTGTGCGCCGGGGGCGGCGGCTATCGCGCTCATGCCAGTACCAGCCGTTCGGCCAGCTCACCCAGGCGCAGCCGGGCGAAGGCGAGGTTGCCCTCGGAGCGGTCCAGCCACAGATGAAGGAAGACGCTGCTGTCGAAAGCCGTCTCGACGAAACGGAGCATGTGGTACCCGTCGTGGGTGGTGACGATGACGTCCTCGACGGGGGTGCTCGGCGCTTCTCCGGGGCGTTCGGTGCCGCCCCCGGTCGACAGGCGGGCGAAGGCGGGCTGTTCGGCGGTCATCCGGGCGACTTCCGCCGTCTCGGCTGCCGTCGCCTCGTGGTCGCCGTTGGGGGATTCCCCGATGGTGCCGAGGGCGAGACCGCTCGTCCAGTCGACCACCGAGGCGCCCCGGGCACCGGGCAGCCTCATGACTTCGAGCAGGCACTCGTCGATTCCGGGCACGCGGATTTCCCCTCCCGACCTGGCGTACGGCTGTAACGCAGAGGCTACGCATCGTGCTCACGGCGGGTGGGGGTTCTGGCATTTTCCTTTGGTACATGCGTTCCAGGGTGTAGAGGAGCGGCTTGAATGCGGCGGTCCAGGCGGAGGGTGAGGCTCCGTCAGGTGTGCGCGGGGCCGGACTTCTCGCGGGCCGTCAGTACTGCCTTGTCGGCCGCCCGCAGCCCGATCCCGGCGAGCAGCAGGGCGCCGGCGTGCACGTACACGTCGGATCTCTGGTTGGTGAGCGGACTCGCCAGTGTCGGCGAGGTGAGCGCGCCGAGCGCGGGTCGGGCGGTCGGTGTACGGAAGCGGCGGTGGTCCGCCCGGTCTCCGCGCAGCACCAGCACGGCGATGTTGACCACGGCGGGGACGCACGCCAGCAGGAAGGAGGTGGCCTCGCCGAGCCCCTCGATCCCGCCCGTGGAGACCAGGCCGATCGTCAGGGCGGAGACGAAGGCGATCCCGGCCCAGGGGGTGCGACGGCGGGTCGGCACCTTGCGCAGGGCGGGCGGCAGGATGTCTTCGTCGGCCATGCCGTAGCAGAGTCGCGAGGCCGTCGTGATGGTGATCAGGGCCGAGTTGGCGACAGCGGACAGGGTGATCGGCGCGAAGAGTTTCGGCGGAAAATCGACGCCGCCCGCCTTCACCGCTTCCAGCGGCGATCCGCCCTCGCCCTCGCCCTCGCCCTCGGGCGCCGGGCGGTTGTGGGGGTGTGTGTCAGCAGCGCTCACCGGTGCTTCCGGTGCCGCCGCCGGGTGGGTAGGGAGCACGCCCTCCCCATCGCGGCGCGAACCGCACCTGTTGACTACGACTATTCAGGGCATCAGGATGTGAATAGATATTCACCGTCGCGAGGAGGCACCGCCATGTCAGGACCCCGCCCCGTACGAGCGCCGCGCGGCAGCGCTCTCAGCACCCTGGGATGGCAGCAGGAAGCCGCCCTGCGCATGCTGCAGAACAACCTGGACCCCGAGGTCGCCGAGCACCCCGACAAGCTCGTCGTCTACGGCGGCACGGGCAAGGCGGCACGCGACTGGCGCTCGTTCGACGCGATGGTCCGCACGCTGGAGACCCTCAAGCAGGACGAGACGATGCTCGTCCAGTCCGGGCGGCCCGTCGGCGTCATGCAGACCCACGAATGGGCGCCCCGCGTCCTCATCGCCAACTCCAACCTGGTCGGCGACTGGGCCAACTGGGAGGAGTTCCGCCGTCTGGAGGCCCTCGGGCTCACCATGTACGGCCAGATGACCGCCGGGTCCTGGATCTACATCGGCACCCAGGGCATCCTCCAGGGCACCTACGAGACCTTCGCCGCCGTCGCCGCGAAGAAGTTCGGCGGCACGCTCGCGGGGACCATCACGCTGACGGCCGGACTCGGCGGCATGGGCGGCGCCCAGCCGCTCGCCGTCACCATGAACGACGGCGTCGCGATCTGCATCGACTGCGACCCGCGCGCCATCGAGCGCCGGATCGACCACCGCTACCTGGACGTCAAGGCCGACAGCCTGGAGCACGCCCTCCAGCTCGCCGTCGAGGCCCGCGACGCCCGCCGCCCGCTCTCCATCGGCCTCCTCGGCAACGCGGCGGAGCTGCTGCCCCGGATGCTCGCCGAGGGCGCGCCCATCGACATCGTCACCGACCAGACCAGCGCCCACGACCCGCTGGCCTACCTCCCGCTCGGCGTCGACTTCGACGACATGGCCGACCTCGCCGCCGAGAAGCCCGCCGACTTCACCCAGCGTGCCCGCGAGTCGATGGCCCGCCACGTCGAGGCCATGGTCGGCTTCATGGACGCCGGGGCCGAGGTCTTCGACTACGGCAACTCCATCCGCGGCGAGGCCCAGCTCGCCGGGTACGACCGCGCCTTCGACTTCCCCGGCTTCGTCCCCGCCTACATCCGCCCCCTCTTCTGCGAGGGCAAGGGCCCCTTCCGCTGGGCCGCCCTGTCCGGCGAGGCGTCCGACATCCACAAGACCGACAAGGCGATGCTGGAGCTCTTCCCGGAGAACGAGTCCCTGCACCGCTGGATCAAGATGGCCGGCGAGCGCGTCCACTTCCAGGGCCTGCCCGCCCGCATCTGCTGGCTCGGCTACGGCGAGCGCGACAAGGCCGGCGAGCGCTTCAACGACATGGTCGCGAGCGGCGAACTGGCCGCCCCGCTGGCCATCGGCCGCGACCACCTGGACTGCGGCTCGGTCGCCTCCCCGTACCGTGAGACCGAGGCCATGCTCGACGGCTCCGACGCCATCGCCGACTGGCCACTGCTCAATGCCATGGTCAACGTGGCCTCCGGCGCCTCCTGGGTCTCCCTCCACCACGGCGGTGGCGTCGGCATGGGCCGCTCCATCCACGCGGGCCAGGTCTCCGTCGCCGACGGCACGAAGCTCGCGGGCGAGAAGATCCGCCGCGTCCTGACGAACGACCCCGGCATGGGAGTCATCCGCCACGTCGACGCGGGCTACGGCATCGCGGAGTCCGTCGCCACGGACAAGGGCGTTCGCGTACCGATGGCGGAGGGCAACTGATGCCCGCGGGCGCATCCGCCACCCCACCCGATACGGGGTCGCAGCAGTGGAGCGCGGGTGACTCCTTCCTCTCGATGTGGCGCGAGCTGGCTCCCGTCGGGCGCCACCCCGACAGCGGCGGCTACCGGCGTTACGCCTGGTCGGCGGCGGACCTCGACTGCCGGGCCTGGTTCCGTGCGCAGGCCGAGGCGCGCGGGCTCATCCACGAGACCGACCGCAACGGCAACCAGTGGGCCTGGCTCGGCGACCCCCTGGCCGGGGACGCCGTCGTCACCGGCTCCCACCTGGACTCCGTCCCGGACGGCGGGGCTTTCGACGGACCGCTCGGTGTGGTCTCCTCCTTTGCCGCGCTCGATGAACTCCGCGGCAGGGGAGTGGAGTTCACCCGGCCGCTGGCCATCACCAACTTCGGTGACGAGGAGGGCGCCCGCTTCGGTCTGGCCTGCGTCGGGTCCCGGCTCGCCGCCGGGCAGCTCGCCGTCGCCAACGCCCGCCGTCTCCGCGACGCGGACGGGATCACCCTGCCCGCCGCCATGGAGAGCGCCGGATACGACCCCGAGGCCATCGGCCCCGACCCGGAACGGCTCGCCCGGATCGGCGCGTTCGTCGAACTCCACGTCGAGCAGGGCCGGGCCCTCGACCTCACCGGCGACCCCGTCGGCATCGCCTCGGCCATCTGGCCGCACGGCCGCTGGCGGTTCGACTTCCGGGGCGAGGCGAACCACGCGGGCACCACCCGCCTCGCCGACCGCCGCGACCCTATGCTCACGTACGCCGAGACCGTGCTCGCCGCCCGCCGTGAGGCCGAACTGACCGGTGCGCTCGCCACCTTCGGCAAGATCGCGGTCGAGCCCAACGGCGTCAACGCCATCCCCTCCCTCGTACGCGGCTGGCTCGACTCCCGCGCCGCCGACCAGGCCACCCTGGACGCCGTCGTCACCGGCATCGAGCGCGCCGCCCGGGAGCACGCCGAGCGGGCCGGGATCGATCTCGACGTCGTTCGGGAGTCCTTCACGCCCGTGGTCGAGTTCGAGCACGCCCTGCGCGACGAACTGGGCAAGATCCTGGAGGGCACCGGCGACACGGGCCGGCCCGTGCCCGTCCTCGGCACCGGCGCGGGCCACGATGCGGGTATTTTGTCCGCTTCGGTGCCCACCGCCATGCTCTTCGTGCGCAACCCCACCGGAATCTCGCACTCACCTGCCGAGCACGCAGCCGAGGACGACTGCACAGCCGGGGTGGAGGCGCTCGCCGACGTACTGGAAGGTCTCGCGTGCAGCTGACGAATCGGGCCGGGGGCGCGCCCGTCACCGCGACGTACTGGATGGACCACGCCTGGCTCGGCAACCAGGTCGAGCCAGGCGTCACCCTGGACGTCGCGGGCGGCCGCATCGCCGGGATCAGGACCGGGGACGGGACACCGCCGCCCGGCGCGACCGTCCTGCGTGGTCTGACCCTCCCCGGCCTCGCCAACGCCCACTCCCACGCCTTCCACCGGGCCCTGCGCGCCACCGTCCAGGTGGGCTCGGGCACCTTCTGGACCTGGCGCGAGCTCATGTACCGGACGGCCTCCCGGCTCACCCCGGACACCTACTTCGACCTGGCCCGTGCCACGTACGCCGAAATGGCCCTGGCCGGCATCACCTCCGTCGGCGAATTCCACTATCTGCACCACGCGCCCGGCGGCACGCCCTACGCCAACCCGAACGCCATGGGCGAGGCGCTGATCGCGGCCGCCGCCGAGGCGGGCATCCGGATCACCCTGCTGGACACCGCCTATCTCGCTGCCGGATTCGGCGAACAGCCCAACCGGCACCAGCTGCGCTTCTCCGACACGACCGCCGAGGCGTGGGCCGAGCGAGCCTCCCTCCTCAAGGGCGACGACCACACCCTGATCGGCGCGGCCATCCACTCCGTTCGCGCGGTCCCGGCGGACCAGCTGGCCACCGTCGCACAGTGGGCCGAGGAGCGTGGCGCCCCTCTCCACGTCCATCTCTCCGAGCAGACCGCGGAGAACGACGCCTGCCGGGCCGCCCACGGCCGCACCCCCACCCGGCTGCTGGCCGACCACGGGGTCCTCGGCCCGCGCACCACGGGCATCCACAACACGCATCTGACGGAGGAGGACATCGCTCTGCTCGGCTCCTCCACCACCGGCACCTGCATGTGCCCCACCACCGAACGCGACCTGGCCGACGGCATCGGCCCCGCCGTCGCCCTCCAGCAGGCGGGCTCGCCGCTGTCGCTGGGCAGCGACAGCCACGCCGTGATCGACCTCTTCGAAGAAGCGCGGGCGATGGAGCTCAACGAGCGTCTGCGCACCCACATCCGGGGTCACTGGACGGCCGCCGCCCTGCTCCGGGCCGCCTCCGCCGACGGGCACGCCGCACTCGGCCGCCCCGAGGCGGGCGTCCTGGAACCGGGCGCCCCCGCCGATCTGACGACCGTCGCCCTGGACTCCGTCAGAACGGCCGGGCCTGTGCCCCGGCTGGCAGCGGAGACCGCCGTATTCGCCGCCTCCGCCGCTGATGTGCGGCACACGGTCGTGGCGGGGCGGCACATCGTCCGGGACGGCAGGCACACGAGGATCGAGGATGTGCCCCGAGCACTCGCAGCAGCCGTGACCGCCTGGCACGACTGACCACCGGCCGCCGCGCGGGGCCGACCACCGGCCGCTCGGCACGACCGCCCCCGCCCTGCCCGTAACGTAAGGAGAACACTCTCCAGATGACGAGCACCGCCGTCACCCACATCGCCAGCCTGGTCACCAATGACCCCTCCCTCGGCAACGGGACCCCCCTGGGCCTGATCCAGGACGCGGCCGTCGTCATCGAGGGCGACCGCATCGTCTGGACCGGTGAATCAAGCAAAGCACCCGCCACTGACAACGTCCTCGACGCGGCGGGTCGGGCCGTGATCCCCGGCTTCGTCGACTCCCACTCCCACCTGGTCTTCGCGGGCGACCGCACCCAGGAGTTCAACGCCCGGATGTCCGGGCAGCCCTACCGTGCGGGCGGCATCCGCACCACGGTCGCCGCCACCCGAGCCGCCTCCGACGACGAGCTCTCCGCCAACGTCGCCCGCTACCTCGCCGAGGCCCTGCGCCAGGGCACGACCACCTTCGAGACCAAGTCCGGCTACGGCCTCACCGTCGAGCACGAGGCCCGCGCCCTGCGCATCGCAAGCCGCCACACCGACGAGGTCACCTACCTCGGCGCCCACATCGTCTCCCCGGACTACGCCGACGACCCCGCGGGCTACGTCGACCTGGTCACCGGCCCGATGCTGGAGGCCTGCGCCCCGCACGCCCGCTGGATCGACGTGTTCTGCGAGCAGGGCGCGTTCGACGGCGACCAGGCCCGCGCCATCCTCACGGCGGGGCGTGCCAGGGGGCTGCACCCGCGTATCCACGCCAACCAGCTGTCGTACGGCCCCGGCGTGCAGCTGGCCGTCGAGCTCGACGCGGCATCCGCCGACCACTGCACCCACCTCACCGACGCCGACGTCGACGCGCTCGGACAGGGCAGCACGGTCGCCACGCTGCTCCCCGGCGCGGAGTTCTCCACCCGCGCCACCTGGCCCGACGCCCGCCGCCTGCTGGACGCGGGGGCCACCGTCGCGCTCTCCACGGACTGCAACCCCGGCTCGTCGTTCACCTCGTCCGTACCGTTCTGCATCGCCCTCGCCGTACGTGACATGGGGATGACTCCCGACGAGGCCCTGTGGTCCGCCACCGCGGGCGGGGCCGCGGCCCTGCGCCGCACCGACATCGGCCGCATCACCCCCGGCGCCCGCGCCGACCTGGTCCTCCTCGACGCCCCGAGCCACGTCCACCTCGCCTACCGGCCGGGTGTCCCGCTGGTCAGCGCGGTGTGGCGGAGCGGCCAGCGGGTGGTGTGAGGGGGCGCTGTGACGGGCGGTGCGGGTACCGGAGCCGGGCGCCTCGGGCACCGTACTCGGCCCGGTCAGCAGCCGGTCCGGACTCGGCCCGGGTGAGCAGCCGGTCCGGCGCAGGCGCATCGCCCGGTCACGCGGAAGGACCCGCTCCCGGCGATCCGGGGCGGGTCCTTCCGCACTGCTCGACGGCGCATGGCGCCCCGTGAAGGGCCACGCCGGTCATTCCTCCAGGGTCAGACCCTCATTCCTCCAGGGTCAGGCCCTTGCGGAGCTTGACCAGCGTCCTGGAGAGCAGCCGGGACACGTGCATCTGCGAGATGCCCAGCTCCTCGCCGATCTCCGACTGCGTCATATTGCTGACGAAGCGGAGCGAGAGGATCATGCGGTCGCGCGAGGGAAGCGCGGCGATGAGCGGCTTCAGCGACTCGACGTACTCGATGCCTTCGAGGCCGTGGTCCTCGTAGCCGATGCGGTCCGCGAGCGCGCCCTCGTTGTCGTCCTCCTCGGGCTTGGCGTCCAGCGAGCTCGCGGTGTAGGCGTTGCTCGCGGACATGCCCTCGACGACCTCGTCCGGGGTGATGCCGAGACGCTCGGACAGCTCCGCCACGGTGGGCGCGCGGTCCAGCTGCTGCGACAGCTCGTCGCCCGCCTTCGCCAGGTCGAGCCGGAGCTCCTGGAGCCGGCGCGGTACGCGTACGGACCAGCTGGTGTCGCGGAAGAAACGCTTGATCTCGCCGACGATCGTCGGCATGGCGAAGGTGGGGAACTCCACACCGCGGCTCAGCTCGAACCGGTCGATCGCCTTGATCAGGCCGATGGTGCCGACCTGGACGATGTCCTCCATCGGCTCGCTGCGGGAGCGGAACCGGGAAGCGGCGAACTTGACGAGCGCGAGGTTGAGCTCGACGAGGGTGTTGCGGACGTAGCTGTACTCGTGGGTGCCCTCTTCGAGGGACTCCAGCCGCTCGAACAGCGTCTTCGACAGGGCCCGCGCGTCCAGGGCCCCTACTTCGGCGTAGGGCGGGATCTCGGGAAGCCCCTCAAGCCCGTCGAAGCCCTCGCCGGAAAGCTCAGAGGTGGTGCTGGTGGTGCTGGCACGCGGGCCGGGTACGGCGCTCGCGGCGGGGGAGTCGGAATTGGTCGGTCCCTGAGGACATGCCGACGGCGCGTTGTGGGTACGCGCTTCGTCGAGCCGGGGTGACATGCTTCTCCTCCATCGTTCTCGGCATATGGCTGCCGATGCCCATACGTGTTCCTGCGGTGAAGCGGCGCCTCCAAAGCCGGTCGTGTTTTGGGTGTCCCTCTACCCTTACCCGGTTCCTGCCAGCAGTTACAAGCGCCAATTGCTGCCATATGTCCGGTTTGTTGAGGTCTCCGACTACCGCGGGGCGAGCGGAACGCGTACTGTTTTACGCACGTCGGCGGCAGCTCCGCATACGGCCGCGCAGGCAGTGAAGCGCAAGTGACGAACGGCGAAGAGGGACAGGCATGGACCGCGGGACGGTCGGCAGTGCGAACCGGGGTCGGCTTCAGGTCGAGGTCCGGACCGAGGGGTGCAGCGAGGTCGTGACGCCGGTGGGTGAGCTTGACCACCACACCGCCGATCTGTTGCGCGAACCTCTGGAGAGTGCGGTCGAGCAGGGGCGGTCACGCCTGGTGGTCGACTGTTCGCGACTGGAGTTCTGTGATTCCACCGGGCTGAACGTGCTGCTCGGTGCCCGTCTCAAGGCGGAGGCGGCCGGAGGAGGGGTTCATCTGGCCGGAATGCTGCCCGTTGTGGCGAGGGTGTTCGAGATCACGGGCGCGGAGGCGGTCTTCACCGTCCACGCCACGCTCGCCGACGCCATGGACACCTGACCCCACGCGCGTGTGACCCGCCCGACGCCCCGGCGGCCCTGATGCCTCCGATGTCGCCCGTGTCACGCGATCGTGTGCCCGAAGTGGGTGTTGTTGCGAAGCGGCAGGGCAGGAGACACCCCGGCGGCGCCCAGTGAGGGCCCGGCACACTCGGTAACTGACCATTATCTGTTCAATGGCGACATGGCGACATGGCGAATCGGTGAGGTGAAGCGCTGATGAGCACCACCCGGCAGCATCCGCCGGGCGACCTCGGCCGCGAGCCGGACGAAGCGGGCGCAGCCTCGCCCGTCCCGGCGGACCGGCAGTGGCGCACGCTCTCCCTCGGGCAGGCCAGCGGCATCGTCCCCATGGCCCGTGACTTCGCCCGGCAGGCCCTGTGCGACTGGGGCTGGCTCCCGGCGTCCAGCGCGGACCGCCGGGCCGCCGCCGAGGATGTCCTGCTGGTCGTCTCCGAGCTCGTGACCAATGCCTGCCTGCACGCCGAGGGCCCCGAGGAGCTTCGGATCGGCCGCACGCCCAAGGTGCTGCGGGTGGAGGTCGTCGACCGGGGGGCAGGGCAGCCCGCTCCCCGAACGCCTCACCGCGCCGGGCGTCCCGGAGGGCACGGCATGTTCATCGTGCAGCGCCTCTGTCTGGACTGGGGCGTCGTGCGTACGCCGGAGAAGCCGGGCAAGACCGTCTGGGCGGAGCTCGCCGCTCCCGCGTAGCCCCGCGAGCCACACCCGGACCGACGAACCGCAGGACCCCGCGTCGGCGAGCGGAGCCACGCTCGTACCGACGAACCGCACAATCCCGTGCCGGCGGGCGGAGCCGTATCGGTACCGACGAACCGCACAATCCCGTGCCGGCGGGCGGAGCCGTATCGGTACCGACGAACCGCGCCACCCGCACCGAGAGGAGCGCGCCGGATCGGCGCGCTCTTTGTCTTCCCTCCATCAGGCCCCGGGCGTACCTTGAGCGCCCAATCTGATGTGTCGTCAGCAACGTTCACCCGTAAGGGTCGTGGTGCGCGGCGACGTCCGGCATGAGGGGAACACGAGGTGTCGAACCGGAGACGGACAACTCTCGCGCTGGCGACTGCGCTGGCAGGCTCGATGGTGGTGCTGGGCGCGCCCGCCGCACACGCCGAGGTCGTGGACGTCAACTACCAGTGTGTGACGCCCATCGGGCCCAAGGGGGCGGTCTCGCCCATCGATATCAAGGGCGTCAGGAGCGGCAACGGCTACAAGCTCACCATGTCCTTCCAGAAGGGCGTCTCCTCCAGCCCGGTCGAACTGGGCAAGGGGGCCATGAACCCGAGCGCCGTGATCGAACTGGGCGGTGCGGAGACGGGCAGGGTCCAGGTCTCCGGACCGGCGAACGCCGAGGCGATCCCGCCCGACACCCCTATCAAGATCAGTGACTTGTCGGGGACGTACACCCCGAAGAAGAGCGGCAAGGTCACCTTCACCGCCGGGGTGCTCACCATCAAGGCCCTCGGTACGACCACCACCTGTACGCCCAAGAACAGTCCCGGCCCCTCCCTCGAACTCGACGTCCAGGGCGCGGGCGGCTCATCGGGCGGCTCCACCGGGGGTTCCACCGGCGGCGGCGCGACCGGCGGGTCCTCGGGCGGCGGCGAACTGCCCCGCACCGGCCCCCTCGACTCGGCGGCGGCGCTCGGCACGCTCGGCGGCACCGTGCTGCTGACCGGGGCGGCCGGAGTGCTCTGGCTGACCCGGCGAGGACAGCGCTCCACGGGCTGAACCCGCGAGCCTTGGCCACGAAGCGCTGACTCCGTGAGCCTCGGCCACGAAGCAAGGGAGCTTTGTTCATGCCGCTGCCGACCCCATGCGTCCGCTCGGCGCCGAACCCGGTCCCGTACGCGTACGTTCGCCGGGCGCTGCTCGGCCTCCCGGCGGTGCTCGCCGCGCTGCTGTGTGCGCTCGCCGCGCCCCCGGTGGCGGCCGACGACGGCCCCGGGGCCCGGGCGGGCTGGACGGTACGCCCCGCGGGCGGCGGGAGCGACGGCAGGGACGCCCGGCCGTACGTCTACCTGGAGGGCACCCCCGCCATGGTGCTCCAGGACCGGCTGTCGGTGACCAACTCCGCCCGCACCCCGCTGACCGTACGGCTGCGGGGCGACGGCCGGGCCGGGTCCTGGCTCCGGTTCGCCGCGGACACCGTCACCGTTCCGGCCCGGACCCGCGCCGATGTGCCGTTCGCCCTCGCGGTGCCGTCCGGCGCGGGGCCCGGTGACGTGTCAGGGGAGGCGGTGGCGGTCGGCGGGGGCGCGGAGGAGCGGGTTCCGGTACGGGTGCGGATCGGCGGCCCCACGCTGGCGGCGCTCACCGTGGAGGACGTCGAGGTGTCCGGCCGGACCATCCGTTACGCCCTCGTCAACCGGGGCAACGCGGTGCTGAGGCCCCGGCTGGCGGTGCGCGCCGAGGGAGTGTTCGGCACGATTCTGGATCGCCCGGAACGGCCTCTGCCGCTGGAGCTCGCCCCCGGCCGCCGGGTGGAGCTGACCGAACCCTGGCCGGACGCCCCCGCCCTGGACGCGGTCACCGTACGGCTGAGGGTCACCGCGGACGGCGGTGCCCGGGACGAGGGCGAGGCTTCGGCGACGTACGTCCCGGTGCTTCCGGCCGTCGGGGCCGGGCTGGCGGCCCTCGGGCTCCTGGCACTGCTCGGGACCGGCGAGTACCGGCGCAGGCGAACCCGCCGAGCACCGCCGGGGACCACGGAAGGAGACGGGCGACAGCCCACGACAGAAGCAGCAGAAGCAGCAGAAGCAGCAGAAGCAGCAGAAGCGGAAGAAGCGGAAGCGGAACAGCCGGCCGAGACAAGGCCCATGGCGAAGGCGGGAGCGCAATCGTGACGCAGCAGTCCGGACCCGTAGCCCTCCGACGCACCGCACCCCCGGCTCGCCTCTCCCTCTCCCTCCTCCTGGCCGCTCTTCTCGCCCTCCTGCCCCTTCTGCTCGTCCTGACGGCCGCCCCCGGCGCGCGGGCGGCCGACGGCGACCCCACCGTCAGCCTCTCCAAGAAGGAGGCGGGCAAGGGAGGCGAGATCACCGTCAGGGGCAGCGGCTGGCGCTCCGACGCGTTGCTGATGCTGCTGATCTGCGGTCAGTCCACGCCGGAGCGGGGTGTGATCGGCGGCACCAACTCCTGTGCCAACGCCGACGGACGGGCCGTCACCACCGACAAGAAGGGCGCGTTCAGCAAGAAGCTGCCGGTGGCCGAGCCGCCGAAGCCGTGCCCCTGCGTGGTGCACGTCGCCACGGTTACTGGTGAACAGGTCCTGGTCGACGCCGTGTTCACGGTGGCGGGCCACCCGACGGAAGAGCTGCCGAGGGAGACCGGGGACGGGAAACTCGCGGTGCTGGCCAGCACCCGGCTGGAGGGTGACAGCTCGCTGCTCACCTGGTTCGGTGCGCCGCCCGCCCGGCAGTTGGTCTTCACCGTCGGCAATCTTGGCACCGGTCCCGTGAAGGACCCCGTCTTCGAGATCGGTACCGCGCACGGCGTCTACGCCCCGCAGTGGGAGGAACGCCAGTGGCGCGGCACGGTCGCGCCCGGCGGCAAGGCGCAGATCAAGCTGCCGGTCGAGCTGTCCGCGGGCGCGCACGGCGACTACCAGGTCTCCCTGCGGTACGGGGACAAGGTGCTGGCCGAACAGCCGTGGGGGGTGGGCCGGCCCTGGGGCGTCACGCTGTTCTGGGTCCTGCTCTGCCTGGTCGTCCCGGCCGCCCTCTTCCGTATCGGCATGGCCGTCGTGGACAAGGTCCGCCCGCGCCCGGCCGGAACAGCCGCGGCACGCCACGCGCACCGTACGACGCGAGCGCGAGCGCGCGGGGGAGCCACCGAACCGAAGCCACCCACGAGCACGAATTCGACCACGAGCACGAGCACGAACTCGACCACGGCCGCGCTGCCGTGGTTCACCCCGGACTCCGCACCGTCAGAGAACCGACCCCGACCCACGACGAAGGGACAAGCGTGAGTACGCAACGGAGGATGAGCGCGGCCGGAGTCGCGCTGATGCTCGGCGGCGCGGGCATCCTGATGGCCGCGAGTCCGGCCCAGGCCGCCGAGGTCAGCTACGCGACGGAATGCATTCCGCCGCCGATCTCGGGACTGCCCGCCGTACAGGGCACCACGAAGGTGGAGCTGACCGCGCCGGCCGAGGCAGAGGTCGGCGACGAGGTCGAGGTGGTCTGGAAGACGGTCGAGGCCGCGTCCAAGAACCCGGACGTACTGGACCTGGGCGCCGACACCGTCAAGCCGACCGGCACCGTCACCCTCGGTGGGGCGGCGAGCGGTGAACTGAAGCTGGAGGGCCCGCGGCAGAACCCGCCCATTCCCAAGAACAGCCCCATGGTGCTGTCCGACATGAAGGGCACGCTCAAGCTGGAGACCGCCGGGGAGATCACGCTGACCCCGGGCGCGTACAACATCAACGTGTCCAAGCCGATCTCCACGAACACCAAGTGCACCCCGAAGGAGGAGGTCCAGCCGGGCGCCACGATCAAGGTGACGGAGGGCGGCGGCTCCACCGCGGGCGGCACGACCTCCGGCGGCACGGACAGCGGCGGTACGACGACGGGCGGCGCCGACACCGGAGGTACGACGTCCGGTGGCACGGATTCCGGCGGCACCACATCCGGAGGCGGTGACTCCGGCGGTACGAACGGCGGTACGGACAGCGGCGGCACCGACAGCGGCGGGAGCACGGGCGGGGGCGGCGGCGAGACCGACTTCCCCGGCAGGGAGGTGTCCGTCGCCTACGCGTGCAAGACCCCGATCGGCGACAAGGACGCCACCTCACCGGTCCGGATCAGCGCCAAGAAGAACGGCGGGGACTACGACCTCACCGTGGAGTTCAGCGAGTCCGTGATGGACAGCCCGATCGACATCCCGGCCAACCAGGTCAAGCCGTCGATGGACGTCGAGCTCGGCGGGGCGGACTCGGGCACGGTCAAGGTCGAGGGGCCGCTGAACAAGGAGGTCATCAAGACCGGCGCCCCGATCGAGATCCCCGACCTCACCGGCACGTACAAGCCCGGCGCGAGCGGGAAGTCCACGCTCAGCCCCGGCGTCCTGACGGTGATGGCCGCCGGTACGACGACCACGTGCACCCCGCCCGACGACGTGGCCGTCTCCCTGGAGCTGGACACCTCCGCCCAGCCGGGCGGCGCGTCCGGCGGCAGCGGGGGCGACAGCGGCGGCACTGCGGGCTCGGGCGGAGCCGCGGCGTCCGCCGGCGGCACGGACTCCGGCGGAGGCCTGGCAGCCACCGGCGCCGAGGACGACGGTGCCCTGCGCGCGCTCGGCCTGGTCGCCGGTACGGCGATCCTGCTGGGCGGTGCGGTGTTCACGTTCACCCCGTGGCGGAGGCTGCGCGGCACGGCATGACGCGCAAGGGCCGCCGCACCGGAGAGTTCCGGTGCGACGGCCCTTGCCGTACGTCCTACAGGGCGTCCATCAGTGGACGTTACCCGTCAGCGGATGCCGCCGGTCAGCGGACGTCGCCCATCAGCTGCTTGACCTTGCCGCGGTACATGAAGATCGCGATACCGGCCACGACGGCGAGCGTCGCCTCCAGGGCCACGACCCCGGTGCCGTTGAGCCCCACACCGGCCAGCGAGAGCAGGCCCGTGGTGCAGTCACCGGCGGTGACGGCGAGGAACCAGACACCCATCATCTGGCTGGCGTACTTCGCCGGAGCCATCTTCGTCGTGACGGAGAGGCCGACCGGGGAGAGCGTCAGCTCGGCGACGGTCTGGATGAAGTAGATCGCGACCATCCACATCGCGGCGGCCTTGTGGCCGTCACCCGCGATGGTCAGCGGCATCAGGAAGACGAAGAACGAGGCGCCGATCAGAACGAGACCGGAGCTGAACTTCACGATCGTGCTCGGCTCCTTGCCGCGCCGGTTCAGGGCGAGCCAGAAGGCGGCGAAGACCGGCGCGAGCGCCATGATCAGGACCGGGTTGACCGACTGGTACCAGGAGACCGGGAAGTCCCAGCCGAAGACGCTGTTGTCCGCCGAGGACTCGGCGAAGATCGCGAGCGTCGAGCCGCCCTGGTCGTAGATCATCCAGAAGATCGCGGCGGCCACGAAGAACCAGATGTAGCCGGACATCTTCGACTGCTCGGCGGCGCTGAGCTCCTTGTCGCGCTTGATGCGCGTCAGGACCATCACCGGAATGACGAGACCCGCGATGGTGATCGGGACCAGCAGCCAGTTCAGCGTGTAGACGCCGGTGACGACCGTACCGATGTAGAAGACGGCCGCGACGCCCAGCCAGATCATCGACTTGCGCAGCGTCGAGGCGCGCTCGTCCTGGGAGAGCGGCTTCGGGACGACGAGGCTGCGCTCGTTCAGGTGGCGGGTGCCCATGAGGAACTGGAGCACACCCAGGCCCATGCCGAGCGCGGCGAGGGCGAAGCCGAGGTGCCAGTTGACGTTCTCGCCGACGGTACCGATCACCAGGGGAGCCGCGAAGGCGCCCATGTTGATGCCCATGTAGAAGATCGTGAAGCCACCGTCGCGGCGCGGGTCCTCCGGGCCGTCGTAGAGGTGGCCGACCATCGTCGAGATGTTGGACTTGAGCAGACCCGATCCGATGGCCACGAGGCCGAGGCCGCCGAAAAACGTGCCCTCCCAGGGCAGGGCCAGGACGAGGTGCCCCGCCATGATGACCCCGCCGGCGACGGCGACGGTCTTGCGCGGGCCCCAGACCCGGTCGCCGAACCAGCCGCCGGGCAGGGCGAGCAGGTACACCAGCGACAGGTAGACCGAGTAGATCGCGGTCGCCGTGCCGGGGTTCATGTCGAGCCCGCCGGGCGCGATCAGGTAGAGCGGGAGCAGTGCCCTCATGCCGTAATAGCTGAAGCGCTCCCACATCTCCGTCATGAAGAGAGTGGCCAGGCCGCGGGGGTGGCCGAAGAAGGTCTTCTCGCCGGAACTGGCCGAGTCCTTCGTCAGGCTGGACGCCATGGTCGATCCTTGCTGGTCGGGACGCGTCGCCTCGTGAGCGGTACGCGCCCGGTGGGGGGCAGCCGGCACCGGTGCGGTCACCCCCATCCCCGACGCCTGAGGGGGATTCGCCCCTCGCGGCCGCGCTCCTGACGGGGCGCTCGGCGACGGGGCGGGGAAGAACCGCATCGGGATCCACACCCGGGGCGCGTCTTCGCGCTCCGGGCCCGGCTCACAGGTCATTCACTCAGGGCGGACCGGCGTGACCGGTCCCGCACACAAAAGAGACCCTTGGCGCTCATGGCTGCCCAAAGGTCCTTGAGTAGTGCAACAGGCGTCGGGACACCATACGACACGACACGGCAGGATATAAAAGGACTTGAGATATGGATCACAGGTCTTAGTGGAACCAGGCTCGCATATTCCAAGGTCCTTGTCCTCTTTGTGGAGCTGACCCGCAGGTGACGTCGCAGGCCTCACTCCCGGCTCCCCGTCCGGACTACCATCACTCCATGACCCGTGTACTGCTCGCCGAGGACGACGCATCCATCTCGGAGCCACTGGCCCGCGCCCTGCGTCGGGAGGGTTACGAGGTCGAGGTCCGCCAGGACGGCCCGTCCGCGCTCGACGCCGGACTCCAGGGCGGCATCGACCTGGTCGTCCTCGACCTGGGGCTGCCCGGGATGGACGGTCTCGAAGTCGCCCGCCGACTCCGTGCCGACGGGCACACCATCCCGATCCTCGTGCTGACGGCCCGCGCCGACGAGGTCGACACGGTCGTCGGCCTGGACGCCGGCGCCGACGACTACGTCACCAAGCCGTTCCGCCTCGCCGAGCTGCTCGCCCGGGTCCGCGCCCTGCTGCGCCGCGGCGCCTCCGAGCCCGTCCCGCAGCCCGCCACCCACGGCGTCAGGATCGACGTCGAGTCGCACCGGGCCTGGATGGGCGAGGAGGAGCTCCAGCTCACCGCCAAGGAGTTCGACCTGCTGCGGGTCCTGGTCCGGGACGCGGGCCGGGTCGTGACCCGCGACCAGCTCATGCGCGAGGTCTGGGACACCACCTGGTGGTCCTCCACCAAGACCCTCGACATGCACATCTCCTGGCTGCGCAAGAAGCTCGGCGACGACGCCGCCAATCCGCGCTACATCGCCACCGTCCGGGGCGTCGGCTTCCGGTTCGAGAAGAGCTGACGTACGAAGCACCCATGCACTTTGACGACGTACGGCAACGGGTCCGGCGGACATGCGCCGCCGACTGATCAACTCCACGCTCGCCGTGGTGCTCGTCGTCATCGCCGTCTTCGGCGTATCGCTGGTGATCGTGGAGACGCGCACCATCAGCGCCAGCGCCCAGGAGAGCGTCGAGTCCGAGGCTCTGCGGCTGATGAGCGTGGTCGACAGCCGTCTGCTCGGCGATGAAGTGATCAACTCCGGAGTGCTGTCCGAGCAGATCGATCCCAGTCGGTTCGCCCTGATCGAGATCCCGGGCCGGGCCCCCATCACCGTCGGCGAGCGCCCCGACGGCAGCGTCCTGCGCGCCACCGAGACCGGCGAGCAGGGCGAGAAGGTCACCGTCGAGGAGTCCCGCTCCTCCGTCACCCGCGAGGTCGGGCGCACGCTGCTGATCATCGGCGCGGTGGCGTTGCTCGCGATCGTCTCCGCAGTGCTCCTCGCCGTACGCCAGGCCAACCGGCTCGCCTCTCCGCTCACCGACCTCGCCGAGACCGCCGAGCGCCTCGGCTCCGGCGACCCCCGCCCGCGCCACAAGCGGTACGGGGTGCCGGAGCTGGACCGGGTCGCCGACGTACTGGACGCCTCCGCCGAGCGGATCGCCCGGATGCTGACCGCCGAGCGGCGCCTCGCCGCCGACGCCTCGCACCAGCTGCGGACACCGCTGACCGCGCTCTCCATGCGGATCGAGGAGATCTCCGTCACCGACGACCCCGAGACGGTCAAGGAGGAGGCGAACATCGCCCTGACGCAGGTCGAGCGCCTCACCGACGTCGTCGAGCGGCTGCTGACCAACTCCCGCGACCCGCGGACCGGATCCGCCGTCGTCTTCGACCTGGACGAGGTCATCAAGCAGCAGATCGAGGAGTGGCGCCCCGCCTACCGCTCCACCGGCCGGGCCCTCGTCTGCTCCGGCAAGCACGGACTGCGCGCCGTCGGCACCCCGGGCGCGGTCGCCCAGGTCCTCGCGGCGCTGATCGAGAACTCCCTCATGCACGGCGGCGGCACCGTCGCCTTGCGCACCCGCGTCACCGGCAACCAGGTCGTCATCGAGGTCACCGACGAGGGCCCCGGCGTCCCCGCCGAGCTGGGGGCGCGGATCTTCGAGCGGACCATCAGCGGCCGCAACTCCACCGGTATCGGCCTCGCCGTCGCCCGCGACCTCGCGGAGGCGGACGGCGGGCGGCTCGAACTGCTCCAGCAGCACCCGGCGGTCTTCGCGCTCTTCCTCAGCCGGGTCCCGCTGGACCGCAAGGAACCCGAGCGCCCGGTGCGCTGAACAGCGCCCGGTGCGCTGACAACGACGAA
This sequence comes from Streptomyces durocortorensis, assembly GCF_031760065.1. Classification (NCBI taxonomy): domain Bacteria; kingdom Bacillati; phylum Actinomycetota; class Actinomycetes; order Kitasatosporales; family Streptomycetaceae; genus Streptomyces; species Streptomyces sp. C11-1. The sequence goes on along the minus strand of NZ_CP134500.1, from coordinate 2,648,884 downwards.
GGCGCCGCATCAGTTCCGTACGGGGGCTGCACCGGGCGAGCGCGTCGCGTCAGTTCCGTACGGGGTCGGGCGCTACTCGCTCTTCCGCCGGCCGACGCTGCTCCAGAAACCGTTCCGCGTTCACCACGGTCTCCTTGGTCTCCGTGGCGGGCAGCGTCTTGAAGACCCAGGTCCGGTAGGACCAGAAGCGGAACAGGGTGGCGATGCCGATGCCGACGATCTTGAAGATATTGCTCTGGAGCGGCGTGTTCCAGCCGAAGCCGTACGTCGCCAGGTACAGCACGCCCGTCTCGATCACCGCGCCCGCCGCGCTGAACAGCAGGAACAGCGTCAGCTCACGGGTCCGGCCGGTCTTGTCGCGCTCCCGGTAGGTCCAGTAGCGGAAGCCCACGTAGTTGAAGAGGATCGCGACGAAGGTCGCCAGCACGCTCGCCCGGACCACCTGGAGGTCCGTCGTGTGCCGCAGCAGGTTGAAGACCGCGATATTGACCAGCAGGCCGAAAGCGCCGACCGCGCCGAACTTGGCGACCTCCCGGGCCAGCAGCTCAAGCCGGGTCCGCAGTGCGCCCCGTTCGCTCATGGTGATCGCTGGCCCCGTCCGTTGGAAGGCGTCTGGATGGCGTCGACGCACACACGTCAACCCAGCCATGCTAACCAGCCCTCCCGTGTGACGCCCCTGAGTCCGCGGGGCGGCGAGCAGCACAGCATCCGTACGGCCGTCCGGGGAGCACCGGCGTGGCGGATACCCTGGAGGCGTGACGTTCCCGGTAGTCGGCATGGTCGGCGGCGGTCAGCTCGCCCGTATGACCCACGAGGCGGGCATCCCCCTCGGCCTGAAATTCAAGCTCCTCAGTGACACTCCCCAGGACTCGGCCGCCCAGGTGGTGAGCGAGGTCGTCATCGGCGACTATCGCGACCTGGACACGCTGCGCGCCTTCGCACAGGGCTGTGACGTGATCACCTTTGATCACGAGCACGTGCCTACCGAGCATCTGCGGGCCCTGGAGGCGGACGGCATCCCCGTGCGCCCCGGGCCCGACGCCCTGGTCCATGCCCAGGACAAGGGGGTGATGAGGGCCAAACTCACGGAGATCGGCGCCCCCTGCCCCCGCCACCGCATCGTGAGCGACCCGGCCGACGCCGCCGCGTTCGCCGAGGAGGTCGGGGGCTTCCCCGTCATCCTCAAGACCGTGCGCGGCGGGTACGACGGCAAGGGCGTGTGGTTCGTCCGCTCCGAGGCGGACGCGGCCGATCCGTTCCGCGCCGGGGTCCCGGTCCTCGCGGAGGAGAAGGTCGACTTCGTGCGGGAGCTGGCGGCCAACATCGTCCGCTCGCCCCACGGTCAGGCCGTCGCCTACCCGGTCGTCGAGTCCCTCCAGGTCGACGGCGTCTGCGACACGGTGATCGCCCCGGCCCCGGAGCTGGACGAGCAGCTGGCGGGCGAGGCCCAGCAGCTGGCACTGCGCATCGCCGCCGAGCTGGACGTCGTCGGCCACCTGGCCGTGGAGCTGTTCGAGACCCGGGGGCCCGACGGGAAGCCCGCCATCCTGGTCAACGAGCTGGCGATGCGCCCGCACAACTCGGGCCACTGGACCCAGGACGGCGCGATCACCTCCCAGTTCGCCAACCACGTACGGGCCGTCCTCGACCTGCCTCTCGGTGACCCGCGCCCGCGCGCCCCCTGGACGGTCATGTGCAACGTCCTGGGCGGCGACTACCCGGACATGTACCAGGCGTATCTGCACTGCATGGCCCGCGACCCGCAGCTCAAGATCCACATGTACGGCAAGGACGTGAAGCCCGGCCGCAAGGTCGGCCACGTCAACACCTACGGCGCCGACCTGGCGGACGTGCGGGAGCGCGCCCGGCACGCGGCCGACTACCTGCGAGGAACGATCACCGAATGACTTCCCCCTCCGCACCGGCCGCACCCGTGATCGGCATCGTGATGGGCTCGGACTCCGACTGGCCCGTCATGGAGGCGGCGGCCAAGGCGCTCGACGAGTTCGAGATCCCGTACGAGGTCGACGTCGTCTCCGCCCACCGCATGCCGCGCGAGATGATCGCGTACGGAGAGCTGGCCGCGGGCCGTGGCCTGAAGGCGATCATCGCGGGCGCGGGCGGGGCCGCCCACCTGCCCGGCATGCTGGCCTCCGTCACCCCGCTGCCCGTCATCGGCGTCCCGGTGCCGCTGAAGTACCTGGACGGCATGGACAGCCTGCTCTCCATCGTCCAGATGCCCGCCGGGGTCCCCGTCGCCACCGTCTCGGTCGGCGGCGCGCGCAACGCGGGCCTGCTCGCCGCCCGCATCCTCGCCACGCAGGACCCCGCGCTCCAGGAGCGGATGGGGGAGTTCCTCCAGGAGTTGAACGACCAGGCCACGGAGAAGGGCAAGCGCCTGCGGGCCAAGGTCCAGGGCTCCGACTCCTTCGGCTTCGGAAAGTAGGGCAGGCGCATGGACCACGTGCAGCGGGCCCGCGAACTCCTCGCCGCCCACCCCGTCGTCGACGGCCACAACGACCTCCCCTGGGCCCTGCGCGAGCAGGTCGGCTACGACCTGGACGCCCGGGACATCGCCGCCGACCAGCGCGGCCTGCTCCACACCGACCTGGCCCGGCTGCGGGCGGGAGGGGTCGGCGGCCAGTTCTGGTCCGTGTACGTGCGCACCGACCTGACCGGCGACGCGGCGGTCAGCGCCACGCTGGAGCAGATCGACATCGTCGCCGAGCTGATCGCCCGCTACCCCACGCACCTGCGGCGCGCGCTCACCGCCGACGACCTGGAGAAGGCCCGCGCCGAGGGCCGCATCGCCTCACTGATGGGGGCCGAGGGCGGCCACTCCATCAACAACTCCCTGGGCACCCTGCGCGCGCTGTACGACCTGGGCGTCCGCTATATGACGCTCACCCACAACGACAACATCGACTGGGCCGACAGCGCGACGGATCTGCCGCGCCTCGGCGGTCTCTCCGCATTCGGCCACGAGGTCGTCCGCGAGATGAACCGCATCGGCATGCTGGTCGACCTCTCGCACGTCGCCGACGGCGTCATGCGCGACGCGCTCGCCACCAGCACCGCGCCGGTGATCTTCTCGCACTCCTCGGCCCGCGCGGTCTGCGACCACCCGCGCAACATTCCCGACGACGTGCTCGCGGCCCTCCCGGCCAACGGGGGCGTCGCGATGGCGACCTTCGTCCCGAAGTTCGTGCTGCCCGAGGCCGTCGCCTGGACCCTGGCCGCCGACCGCAACATGCGCGAGCACGGCCTGCACCACCTGGACACCACCCCGGTCGCGATGCGCATCCACGAGGACTTCGAGGCGGCCCACCCGCGCCCCGAGGCCACGGTGGCCACCATCGCCGACCACCTCGACCGCATGCGCGAGGTCGCGGGCATCGACCACATCGGCATCGGCGGCGACTACGACGGCACCGCGTTCACCCCGCGCGGCCTGGAGGACGTCTCCGGCTACCCGAACCTCATCGCCGAGCTGCTGCGGCGCGGCTGGTCCGAGGGCGACCTCGCCAAGCTGACCTGGCAGAACGCCGTACGGGTGCTGCGCGACGCGGAAGCCGTCGCCCGCGAGGAGCAGAGCGTACGCGGCCCGTCCCACGCGACGATCGCGGAGCTGGACGGCCCGCTCGGCTGACGTGCGGCCCGCCGCCTCGGTACGTACGGGGGCGGCGGGGCGCCGGACCCGGCACGCGGGCTACGGGGCGGCGGACCCGGCACGCGGGCTGCCGGGCAGCGGGCACGCGGGCCCGCCGAACCGGCTACGCCGCCGCGAACGGTCCCCCCGGACCGAAGGCGAGTGCCCCGAAGCGCTCGCCCATGCGGCGGTGGGCCGCCGCGTCCGGGTGCAGCTGGTCGGGCAGCGGCAGGTCGGCGAAGTCCGCCTCGCCGTACAGCTCGCGGCCGTCCAGGTAGTACAGGTTCGGATCGTCCGCCGCCCGCTCCTCGACGATCCGGGCCAGCTCCGTGCGGATGACGTTCAGCGTCAGCTTGCCGAACGCCGCCTCCGCCGGGTCCCCCATGGCCTTGAACGCGACCTTCCCGTCGCTGAACTCCGGCGCGGCGGGCCCCGGGGTGTCCTCGTGGATGGGGCAGTACACCGGCGAGAGCACGAGTAGCGGCGCGGTCGGATGGCCTTCGCGGATCGTGTCCAGGAATCCGTGTACGGCGGGCCCGAAGACGCGCAGCCGCATCCCGTCGAGGTTCACCAGATTGATTCCGACCTTGACGCTGACCAGGTCCGCCGGGGTGTCCCGCAGAGCGCGAGCGGTGAACGGGTCGAGCAGCGCGCTGCCGCCCAGGCCGACGTTGACCAGCTCCACACCTCCCGCGGCCGCCCCCAGGGCGGGCCAGGTCGTGGCGGAGCTCTCGGCGGCGGAACCGTGGCTGATGGAGCTGCCGTGGTGCAGCCACACCCGCCGCCCGCCCGGTTCCACGGCGCTCACGGGGGCGTCGGTTCGCAGCCCGATCAGCTCGGTGGTCTCGGTGTACGGCAGCCAGATCTCGACGGTCTTCTCACCCTCGGGCAGCCCGGCGAACCGCACCGCGCCGACCGGGCCGGGGATCGTCTCGCGGGACCCGTCGGACATGTCGACCATGACCACGTTGCCGCCGCCCGCCGTGGCCCGGCCGGCCGGCTCGCCGTCCACGTACAGCTCGTACACGCCGTCCGGGCGGGGCGGAACACCCCGGTACCCCATCTTCGTACGGAGGACGTCCAGCTCGACGGCGGTGGCCCGGGTACGGAACACCACCCGCACACCGGAGGGCTGCGCCTCGGCCTGGGCCACTTGTCCGTCACCGCCGAACTGGGCGCGGGCACGGGCGGGCAGCCGGTGGGGGAGGAGGCCGCCGCGATCGGTGCGCTCCAGTTCGAGGGCGCCGCGCAGCAGGGCGTCGGTGAGCGGGGTGGAGATCCACTGGGTGGCGTCGGAGGTGGGAGCGGGGTCGTACGAGTCGTCCATGCTCCTACCTTGCCAACCGGATGCTTGGAGCGCACACGCATTTCTGCCCGCACGGATTTCTGCCCGCACGGCCGAAAAGGAGCCGGACGAACAAGAAGCCGGACGAGACGAGCACGAGACGAGAAAGCCGGACGAAAGAGAAAAGGGAAGTCGGGCTTCCCGACGGACCCAGGTCAGGGGGCCTCAGGCCTTGGGCCGCCCCATCGCCCGGTAGGTCCACCCGGCCTCGCGCCAGACCGCGCTGTCCAGGGCGTTGCGCCCGTCCAGGATGATCCGGCGGGATACGGCCTCACCCAGCTGCGCCGGGTCCAGCTTGCGGAACTCGCGCCACTCCGTCAGATGCAGCACGACGTCCGCACCGCGAACGGCCTCCAGCGCGGAGTCCGCGTAGCCGAGGGTCGGGAAGAGCCGCCGGGCGTTGTCCATCCCCTTCGGGTCGAAGACGGTCACCTGACCGCCCTGGAGGTGGATCTGCCCGGCGACATTGAGGGCGGGGGAGTCGCGTACGTCGTCGGAGTCGGGCTTGAACGCGGCGCCCAGCACCGCCACCCGCTTGCCGAGGAACGACTCGCCGCCCACGGCCTCCCGGGCCAGCTCGACCATGTGGCCGCGGCGGCGCATGTTGATGGAGTCGACCTCGCGGAGGAAGGTCAGGGCCTGGTCGGCGCCCAACTCACCGGCGCGTGCCATGAAGGCGCGGATGTCCTTGGGCAGACAGCCGCCGCCGAACCCGATCCCGGCCCGCAGGAACTTGCTCCCGATCCGCTCGTCGTGCCCGATGGCCTCCGCGAGCTTCACGACGTCCCCGTCGGCGGCCTCGCAGACCTCGGCCATGGCGTTGATGAAGGAGATCTTGGTGGCGAGGAAGGAGTTGGCGGAGGTCTTCACCAGCTCGGCGGTCGGGAAGTCGGTCACCACGAACGGCGAGCCCTCCGCGACCGGCACGGCGTACACCTCGCGCAGCAGCTTCTCGGCCCCCTCGCTCTGCACGCCGACGACGACCCGGTCGGGGTGCAGGGTGTCCTTCACGGCGAAGCCCTCGCGCAGGAACTCCGGGTTCCAGGCCAGTTCGGCGCCCTCGCCCACCGGAGCCAGCTCGGCTAGGCGGGCCGCGAGGCGGGCGGCGGAGCCGACGGGGACGGTCGACTTGCCGACGACGAGGGCGGGCCGGGTGAGCCGCGGGGCGAGCGACTCGAAGGCGCTGTCCACGTAGCTCATGTCGCAGGCGTACTCGCCGTGCTTCTGCGGAGTGTTCACACAGATGAAGTGCACGTCCCCGAACTCCCCGACCTCCTCCCAGGAGGTGGTGAAGCGCAGCCGCCCGGTGGAGCCCTCGATGCCCACGACGTGCTTCTGGAGCAGCTCCTCCAACCCCGGCTCGTACATCGGCACGCGCCCGGTGGAGAGCAGCTCGATCTTCTCCGGTACGACGTCGAGCCCGAGGACCTCGAAGCCCAGCTCGGCCATGGCCGCGGCATGGGTGGCGCCGAGATAGCCGGTGCCGATCACAGTGATCCTGAGGGCCATGGAGTGCTCCTGGGGGTACGGACGAGGGTGCGGACCGAGCATAGTCGGGGCGGGAGAGGCCGGAATTCGCAGCTCCATCCACCCGATAGGTCCCCTATGCCCCACCCCTGTCGGCAAGCTCACGTGCTGGTCGCGTATGCCGTCGGGCGGTCGGCACACTAAAATTGAGTTACTTAACGGTAGTTAGCATTTGGGGAGTGAGCGTCTTGGCGGGTTCGACCGATTTCGACCTGTACCGTCCGGCCGAGGAGCACGACATGCTCCGCGAGACCATCCGTGCGCTCGCCGAGACGAAGATCGCCCCCTTCGCCGCCGCGGTCGACGAGGAGAGCCGCTTCCCGCAGGAGGCGCTGGACGCCCTGGTCGCCTCGGACCTGCACGCCGTCCACGTACCCGAGGAGTACGGCGGCGCCGGTGCCGACGCGCTCGCCACGGTCATCGTGATCGAGGAAGTGGCCCGCGCCTGTGCCTCCTCCTCCCTGATCCCGGCCGTCAACAAGCTCGGCTCGCTCCCGGTGATCCTCTCCGGCTCCGAGGAGCTGAAGCGGAAGTACCTGGGCCCGCTCGCCAAGGGCGACGCGATGTTCTCGTACGCCCTCTCCGAGCCGGACGCCGGATCGGACGCGGCGGGCATGAAGACGAAGGCCGTGCGCGACGGCGACTTCTGGGTCCTCAACGGTGTGAAGCGCTGGATCACCAACGCGGGCGTCTCCGAGTACTACACGGTCATGGCGGTCACCGACCCGGCCAAGCGCTCCAAGGGCATCTCCGCGTTCGTCGTCGAGAAGTCCGACGAGGGCGTGTCCTTCGGCGCCCCCGAGAAGAAGCTCGGCATCAAGGGCTCCCCGACCCGCGAGGTCTACCTCGACAACGTCCGCATCCCCGCCGACCGCATGATCGGCGAGGAGGGCACCGGCTTCGCCACCGCGATGAAGACCCTGGACCACACCCGCATCACCATCGCGGCCCAGGCCCTCGGCATCGCCCAGGGCGCGCTGGACTACGCCAAGGGGTACGTCCAGGAGCGCAAGCAGTTCGGGAAGCCGATCGCGGACTTCCAGGGCATCCAGTTCATGCTCGCCGACATGGCCATGAAGATCGAGGCCGCCCGCCAGCTCACCTACGCGGCCGCCGCCAAGTCCGAGCGCGGAGACGCGGACCTCACCTTCCAGGGCGCCGCCGCCAAGTGCTTCGCCTCCGACGTCGCCATGGAGGTCACCACGGACGCCGTCCAGCTCCTCGGCGGCTACGGCTACACGCGGGACTACCCCGTCGAGCGCATGATGCGCGACGCCAAGATCACCCAGATTTATGAAGGCACGAATCAGGTTCAGCGGATCGTGATGGCGAGGAACCTGCCGTAACGACCCGGCGCAGCGCGCGGAACGGCCCCCGGAATTCGCCACCTGCCGGGGGCCGTTGTCATGCGAGGGCGGGAAGTCAGGGGGCCGTCGCGCGGACGGGTGTCGTGCCGGCGCTTCATCCGGCCGGGCCGGCGCCACCCCACGGGCGGTAGAGCTCCTGGGCACGGGTGGAGTCTACGGACCCGTCCTGGGGCAGGTGCAGGAAGTAGTCCAGCTGCCACGCCTGCGCCCTGTCGGCTTGGCGGTTGGTGGTGGTCACCCAGGGCGGATAGACGCGGAAGGCCCGCTTCCCCCCGGCACCGTTCACCGACACGACACCGTGCCGGCAAAGCACGTCCTTGGGAATGACGAACTGGCCGAGGTGGTGCTGGTCGCGGGTGCTGATGACGAACAGGTCGACGGAGTCCGACGCGTCGAAGGGCTGGATGGGCCCGCCCGGGGACCTCTTCCACACGGTGACGAACTGGCCGACCTTGGTGGGGGTCGTCTTGGCGGCGCGGAACCGGACGGCGAGTCCGTCAAGCGTGAACGTGTGGGCGGCGTACTCGGCACTCTCGGCTTCGGGGACCGGCTGCGAGCAGGTGAACCCGCAAGGGTCGTAGACGAGGGCCTTCGCCGCGAGGAGATCACCGTGGACCGGGGCGGTGTCCGGCCACGGCGTGACGCCGGTCGGTTGGGGATCGGGTGAGTACTCGCGGTTCGTCGCCATTCGATCACCCTGTCACGAACGCATGGACGGTCGCCGACTCGGCTGGGGGCGTATCTCTCGTCTAGTCATTCCGGATGTGCCCAGGCCGGAGGGCTCACTCGCGCGCCCAGCCAGTCCGTCGGGCGAGGGAGCGCGGGACGAAGGGCATGCAGGCCGCACAGGTCCGCCCCGAGTAGTCGTCCCAGGACGCCCGGATGGCACCTGCGGGACGGAAGTCGTGTGCGGTTCCCGGCCCCGCAGGCCCGAGAACCGCAGGCCCGAGAGTCACGATCCCGAAACCGCAGCCCCGAGAACCGCGGTGTCAGTGGACGACGTCGAACACGTTCTTCTGGATGCCGTTCGCGTACGCCTCGTGCTCGACCAGCTTCAGCTTCTGGCGGTCCTTGTCCGTCTCGCTGAACAGGCGCTTGCCCGCGCCGAGCAGGAGCGGGAAGACGAGCAGGTTGTACCGGTCGATGAGGTCGGCGTCCGCGAGGCTCCGGTTCAGGGCGGCGCTGCCGTGGACGATGATCGGGCCGCCCTCGGTCCGCTTCAGGGCGGCCACCTCGTCCAGGGAGCGCAGGATCGTGGTGTCGCCCCAGTCGGACACCAGATCGTCCTCGGCGAGGGTGGTGGAGACGACGTACTTCGGCATCACCTTGTACGACGCGAACTCCTCCATACCCGGCCATACCGGGCTGAAGGCCTCGTAGCTGACCCGGCCCAGCAGCATGGCGGCGGCCTCCTTCTGCTCCTGGTCCTTGATGGCGTAGGCCTCCGGGAGGAACTCCACGTCCTTGAAGGTCCACCCCGAGTTCCGGTAGCCGGGCTCGCCGCCCGGGGCCTCCACGACGCCGTCGAGCGAAACGAACGCGGTGCTGATCAGGGTGCGCATCAGGTCTCCTGGATATGTCGCTGGGCTCTTACGTCTCACTATTACGGATGTACTGACCGCGCGCCGCGCAGAAACTCATCGGTTAGCCTCCCGGCACATGACTGAACTCGACAGACTGACCGCCCTCTTCACCGCCCTGGGCGCGGACGGCGACGCCCGCGACTGGGCCGAGTCCGAGGTCTACGAGGGGCTGCCGCAGCTCGCCCGCTACCGGCTGCTGCGCACGGTGTGGCAGGACGTCGACGCCTGGGCCACGGCCGCCGGGAAGTGGGTGGCCGCCTACCGCGCCGACGGCACGGCCGCCGACGCCGTCGACCGCGCCCTCGACGCCGGGCTCACCCCCGAGGACCTCGGCGCGCTGGCCCGTGAGGTGGCCCGGGAGACCGCGTTCGGGGTGCTGTACGCCCTGGCCGACCCGGCGGACGGGTCGCTGCCCGCCGAGGTCGAGGAGCAGCTGCCCCGTTGGCGGATCGCGGAGCTGACCCCGGCCGGTGAACCGACCGGCCGCCACCTCGACGCGCTCCACGAGGACTTCGCCGAACTCGAACCGAAGGGAGTGGCCGGATGACCACGTCTCCAAGGGCATCACGCACCACCACCCCCTTCGACCGTGCCGAGCGGCGCATCTGGTCCGGCAAGGCCGAGGCGTACGACCGCACTTACGCCCGCCTCTGCGCCCACCCGGTACCGGCTCTCCTCGACGCCGCCGAGGTAGGTCCGGGCTCCCGGGGCCTCGACGTGGGCTGCGGCAGCGGAACCGTCAGCCTCGCGGCCGTCGCACGCGGTGCCGCCGTGCACGCGGTCGACGCCGAACCCGGCATGGTGGACGCTTCCCGCCGGGCCGTGCCGGGCATCGCGGCGTGCATCGCCCGGCTCCCCGAGCTCCCCTACGAAGACGACGCGTTCGACGCGGTCGTCGGCAACTTCGTCCTGAACCACGTGGGCCGCCCGCGCGAAGCGCTCGCCGAGCTGCGCCGGGTCACCCGCCCCGGCGGCCGGGTCGCGGTCACCATCTGGCGGTCGCCCGGAGCGCCCGGCCAGACCCTGATCGGCCGAGCCGCGCAGGCCGCCGGGCTCACCTGCCCCGACTGGCTCCCCGCACTCGCCCCCGAGGACGACTTCCCCCGTAACCCGGAAGGCCTGGCCGCCCTGCTCGACGCGGCCGGGTTCCTGGGAGTGCGGTGCCCCGAGGTGGCCTGGGAGCACCGCTGTGACCCCGATACGTGGTGGGCGGGGGCCGAGCGGGGGATCGGCGCGATCGGGCAGGTCCTCAACGGCCGGGGGACGGAGGGGGTGGCGGCGGCCAGGCAGGCGTACGACGCACTGTGTGCCGAATTCCAGTCGACGAAGGGCAGGTTGGCGCTCCCGCACGTTGCGTTGCTGGCACACGGAGGAGCGTAGGGGGTAGTTCATGGGTGATTCGCCAGGCACGTGGCTTGTTTCGCCAGGCACGTGGCTTGTGCGGCGCACCGGCGTCAGCCGCAGTGATCCTGCCGAGCGCTGACGAACAGGATGCTGTTCACCGGAGCTCGGTCAGCAACTCCGTCAGAGTGCGGGGTGTTTTGCGGGGTTGACCGCCTCAACGGAGCCTTTGTGCCTGCTCGGGAACCCAGTGACGCACTGTTGCTGGATCGTTTGATCACACGGGTATCGTGGCGCGGGGAGCGGCTCCTTAGCGGTATGCGGGGTGGGGATCATGTCATTCGCGAAGGAATGGGGCGAGCTGAAGGCCGCCGCCGCCATGAGGCTGAACCAGGCCGGCGGCACCGGGGGTTCCGGCCCGGCGAAGGGGTCGGCCGACTACGTAGTCTCGGACGACGAGCTGGGGGATATCGGCCACGCCGCCTTCAACCTGTTCAACGGCCTCGAACGGACCGGTAAGCACGCGAAGGCGGCGAGCGAGACAGCCGGTAAGGGCCTCAAGGGCGACGGGTTCGACACCGGCGCGGCGTTCACGGAAGTGATCGAAACCTGGGAGAAGCAGGTGAAGACCCTCCTCCAGGCATGCGCCCACATCTCCAACCACCTCGACTACACGAAGGCGTCGAAGAAGGCCGACGACGAGTGGATCGAGACACAGCTGCGCATAGTCGGCCCCGTCGCCCCTGGGGACGACGGGGCTGTCCCCGCCTCTCAGATCAGCAAGTACTTCCGGTAAGGAGAGCCGTCACCGTGCCCACCTTCGAGCAGCTCCTCACCGCCCGGCTCGCCCCGCTCGCCACTGCGGTGACCCAGTGGACCGAGATGATCGGCAAGCTGGAATCCCCTCTCCAGACCGACGCCAAGGCAATGAAGTCCAAGGCGGACAAGTCCAGTTGGGCGGGCGACAACGCCACCGTCACCAAGGAGTTCGTCACCAAGACCGCCAATGAGTTCAGTGACGCTGTCACCGAAGCGGAGTCGGTACGTGACCTCCTCAAGGACGCCCACGCCCTCTTCAAATCGGCCCAGGACGACCTCAAGTACGCGTACGAGAACCCCCCGCCGGGCATCGTCATCTACCCCAACGGCGTTCTCAGCCACCGGATACACCCCGACCGCCGCTCGAAGGACAGCACCGAGCCCCTCGCCACCGAGGCTCAGTTCGAGGCGCTGCGCGGCAAGCTCGAAGGGATCCTGAAGCGTGCCAACGAAGCCGATGAGCTCTGCGCCTGGGGCCTGCGGGCACTGATCCGCAACCACGCCAACGACTTCGGCAGCACCGAACTCAACGGCCTCGCCGACGCCAAGAGGATGCGCGCCGAGGAGAAGCAGCAGGCGGAGAACGGCCGTGAGGCCGCCAAGCTCTACGCCCGCTGGGAACACCTCGACGACGACGAGCGCGAGCGGCTCCTCACGATCGCCGAGGAAGGCAAGGACTCGACGGCCTTCGCCGAGCAGCTGATGACGAACCTCAGCTACCGGAGCCGTGACCAGCAGGAGGCCGTGCTGCTGCTCGCCAGCAGCCTGGAGTCGGGCGGCCGCGACGGCCAGGTCTCCAGCACCGACGCCCGCCTCTACAAGGCGCTGTCCGGCTCCCTCGCCACCGCCACCGGACCCGACTCCTCGATCGGTTCCCCGGGTGGCGTCACCTCGGTCTGGACCGACAAGCTCATCACCACGGCCCGCGACGGCAACGGCCTGGTCCGCCAGCACCCCGGGCTCATCGTGGGCGGCGCCGCGACCCTTAAGGACCTCACGGACCTGATGGCCGCCGACGCCGGCGACAACGCCGTGTACGACCCGAACAAGGACCCCAAGGAAAAGTCCTCGCCCTGGAAGAAGGACGAGGACGACCCGGTCTACAGCGAGGCCTTCCTGACCGAGGTCGGCGACACCATCCGTGAGTGGGAGACGGACAACGACGACGCCTACGACGGACCCCTGAGGCACTGGCAGGGCACGCAGGAGGACCCGATGAAGGGCCTGCTGAACGCCATGAGCCGCAACGCGTCCGCCTCGACCCACTACTTCGACCCGAACACCACCGACAACCTCAAGTACTTTCTGGAGGACCGGAAGTGGCCCGGCGGCGAAGTCGAGAGCAAGATGCCGGACGAGAAGCAGTACACCTCGGCCCGCGCCGAGCTCGGCCTCGCTCTTGAGGCCGCGGCCACCGGCCGCGTGCCGGGTTCGGAGCTGCACCTGGCACCGGCTCACCACGATGCCGCCGAGACCGCGATCTTCGAGCGGGTGATGGACGAGTACACGGAGGCGCTCCACAAGGACCAGAGCGCCATCCCCGTCACCATGCGCCTGCCGATGGCCGACATGATCGCCGACTACGGCTCCGACGTGCACCAGATCCTCGGCAAGGAGATGGACGGGCCGACCGACTTCAACCAGCTGGAGATCGACCGGGGCGACCTCACCCGGATCATCCGCGCCACAGTAGAAGACCCCAACGCCTACAAGATGATCCATGGCTCGCAGACCGTGGTCATCGGTGAAGGGCTCGAAGGCTTCCCGGCGGAGTCCTTCCGCAAGGAAGATCAGGAGCTGCGGGCCTGGGTTCAGCAGTCCGCGAATGTGCTCGGTCACCTCGATGGCGTGCGTGACGACGTCATCGCCGACCTGGGCCAGGCGGAGAAGGACGCCAATGCCTACGAGAAGATGCTCAATTACCACATCGTCGGGGGGCTGCTGACCCCCATCCCGTTCGCTGGCGACGGGATGCAGCGCTCGGTGGACTGGGGCCTGAGCGATGACCTGAACGAGGAGAACGCCAAGGTCGACGCCGAGACCCGCAAGAACAGGATTGTCCATTACGAAGACGGCGAGGAACAGCTGAAGGGCATGTTGCGCGGGGTGGCGACGAAACGCGGGCTGACGAAGGAGGAGCTGGACGCGAGCCCCGGCGAGTTCGAGAACCACCTCCAGGCGAAGGCCAAGGAGTGGTACCTCACCGGCCTGGCCGAGGCCAACAAGTTGACGGGACAGTAATCGATGGACAAGAAGTGGCTGCCGTTGGCGACCACGCTCGGTGTTGCCGGGGTGGCGGTGGTGACGGCGAGCGTCTGGCCCGAGAACGTGGAGAAGGCGCCGTTGCCGCAGAGCCTGTGTCATGGTGCGCTCAGCCGGGAGACGGCGGAGCTGATCGACGACGGCCAGGGGGGCGAGGTCAGCACGGACGAGTGGGAGAGCAAGGGCAGGACCACTGACACCGCAGTGTTCAAAGCGTGCCGCGTGCTGCGCGCCAACCCGTACGACGACAACGACAACCCTCGGGTGGTCTACAAACTGGTTGTAGAGGACACCCCGAGCCCCCCCGGCCGCAAGGAGGGCTCCACCTCTCTCGGTCCCGGGCTTATCGGCTGGGCGCTCCCCGAGGAGGCTGCGGTCACGTTGCCTGCAGGCTGCCCCGTCCGTATGGGCTCGACCGCCCCGTACATCAGGGTGTGGCTCGACGTGCCCTCTCAGGATGAGGAGAAGCTGGCCAGGCTGGAGAGGGAGCGGCCTGTTGACGCGGACATCGCGCTGCGCAACAACGTGACCGTGATGCGGGAAGTGGCCACCAGGCTCGTCAAGAAGCACGACTGCGCCGCCTGACATCCGACGGGCGGAGGGGACAACAACCGATGGACAAGAAGTGGCTGCCGTTGGCGACCACGCTCGGTGTTGCCGGGGTGGCGGTGGTGACGGCGAGCGTCTGGCCCGAGAACGTGGAGAAGGCGCCGTTGCCGCAGAGCCTGTGTCATGGTGCGCTCAGCCGAGAGACGGCGGAGCTGATCGACGACGGCCAGGGGGGCGAGGTCAGCACGGACGAGTGGGAGAGCAAGGGCAGGACCACTGACACCGCAGTGTTCAAAGCGTGCCGCGTGCTGCGCGCCAACCCGTACGACGACAACGACAACCCTCGGGTGGTCTACAAACTGGTTGTAGAGGACACCCCGAGCCCCCCCGGCCGCAAGGAGGGCTCCACCTCTCTCGGTCCCGGGCTTATCGGCTGGGCGCTCCCCGAGGAGGCTGCGGTCACGTTGCCTGCAGGCTGCCCCGTCCGTATGGGCTCGACCGCCCCGTACATCAGGGTGTGGCTCGACGTGCCCTCTCAGGATGAGGAGAAGCTGGCCAGGCTGGAGAGGGAGCGGCCTGTCGACGCGGACATCGCGCTGCGCAACAACGTGACCGTGATGCGGGAAGCGGCCACCAGGCTCGTCAAGAAGTACGACTGCGCGGATTGATCATCGTCCGACCAATCCATCCCCCCCCGCCGCCTTGTGCGCCGAATACCGTGCGCCGCCAGCACGGGGGAGGGCATCGAGCGGCGGCGTCAGGTGTAACGCGGCAGGCCGTTGGTCGGGATCGTCCACTCCGATGGTGACGTCCTCGCCGTCGTCCGGGGCGATGGTCATGGTGCGCGCTCCTCGATCGTGCCCAGGGATGTCGTGCCCGGGGACAAGGGGCGTTCCCTTCGCGCTAGGCCGCTCCCAGCAGCTCGCTCCGGCAGCCACGGCAGTGGCCCGGTGAGGTGGCACGGAACGCGTGGTCGCAGCGGTCACAGTTCTGGAGGGGGATGACGACGGTACGGCGGACCGGGGTCAGATCCGAGGTGCCGGGCAGCGGCGGCGGCAGGAGCACGGTGAGGCGGTGCCTGATGAGCTTCGCCGGGCTTCTGGGCGGCTGCGGGAGGTCGGCCGTCAAGGCATGGCGGATCGCGTCGGGGGGCGTGTCGCGCTCCAGCCAGGCGGCCACACCGGGGACCAGTTCCTCGATGTCCTGCTCACAGAGCACCAGCTCTTCCGCGTGACGCCGCAGGTCGGCGAGGAGCGCGGAGGAGGCCCGGCGCAGCTCCGGGGTGAGCTCGCGGGGCTGGGGGAGCGGCCGACGCGGCGGCTTGGGCGCGGTGCGCGGCGGTACGCGTACCGGGGGGTGTGATTCTTCCGGTACGGGGGCGGGTTCGGGCGCGGGTTCAGGCACCGCAGCCGCCACCACGGGCAGCACAGGGGGTCCCACCGGCACGGGCGCCGGGGGCGCCACGACCGGCATCGGCACCACCACAGCCCCGCCCCGCGGCAACGCACCCGGACGGTTGCAGAACACGGTGCGGGTGACCATCCGGCCGTTCGCCAGCCTCACGCGGGTCCGGTGCAGGTAGCCGTGGGTCTCCAGCTCGCGCAGGGCGGAGGCGATCGTCGTCTCGCCCTCGGCGAAGCGGGCCGTGAGCGCCTTGATGCCGACCTGGGACCCGGCGGGCAGCGACTGGATGTGTACGCCGATCCCGATCGCGGTGAGGGAGAGCTCCGCGTGCTGCGCGAGGTGGTTGCCGACGATCGTGAACCGGCTCGTGTGCGGGATCGCTACGTGGATCACGCCGGAGGGCGGGAGAGGCTCGTGAATCCCGGTGAGGGCATGGGCGAGGGCGATATCGTGCTGGGTATCCATCGGGAAGGTCTCTTCTTCCTTGGTGGTCAGGCCCTCGTTCGGGATTGCCGTCCCGGCGGGGGCCGTCTCATGTCTGGGGTTGTGGTCAGCGTGAGCATATGCCTGCCAACCCGTGCGAAATCCAGCCCAGTTGGTGAATCTCGCCCGTGTGAGTGACCAGCCCCTCCCGCAGCTGACCACCGGGATCGGGTGGGGTGGGGTTGGGTAATTTCTCTTGGTTCTTTAAGTACTTGATGTCGCGGTCCACCGGGTCGCGGTCGGCCACGACCCGGTGGACCCTCACCGGATCGTGCCGCGCCACGACCCGGTGTGAGCAGCGGTTTCGGGTGGTTTCCCGGAGGTCCGTCTCTTGGCGCGACCCGCCGTCCCTGCGCTGCGCACCATGGTTGAGGAAGACGGCAGGCACAGCGCGGCGGCGCACAGAACGGATACGGGAGAGGGCTTCGTCCCGTACGCCTCCGGCAGTTGAGGGTACGCACTACCCCGCATGACCCGAGGGCGCTCCGGCCCAGCGGGGCAGTGGAGCGCGCTCGTCGGCATCAGCGCCGGCAAGCCTTTTGTGGTGGAAACCCTGACACCAACGGCCCCGCTTCGGCACACTGAGTGCATGGACGATCACCCGGGGAAGTCGCCGGACCATCTCACCATCAACGTCACCCACCGCGACGACCCGGTCTCCGAGGTCACCGAGGTGGACGCGTTCGCCTCGGTCCGCAAGTACCCGAGCATCGTGGTCCGGGGGCCGCTGTTCGGGCTCGCCGAGCAGCGGGGCGGGGACCGGCCGCGCTGGCGGCTGATGGGTGAACTCGGCACCGGGTTCCCGCAGATGGCCCGGGACGACCTGAACTCGCACCTGTGGTTCAAGGCGAGGGACGAGACCGAGGACCCCGCTGTGCGGCGGTCGCTGCTGGCGGCCGTGGCCCAGCTGGAGACCAAGCCGGTCAACGAGGTGACGGCGGACGGAGTCCGCTACCGGGTCGTGCGGGCCGACGAGTTCGCCCGGATCGGCGACGACCGGCTGGAGCCGCCCCGGGCCACCGATCCGGACGACGACAGCTGGGACCTGGACGCGCCCGACGCCTCCCGCACCGAGGGCTTCGTGGTCGACCACGCGGCCGCCGTCGGGCTGTCCGAGGGGATCGACCGGATGGGGCTGCTGAACCTCTCCTACACCGCCGACCGCTTTCCCAAGGACGTTCGGGCCGACTCCCGGCGGGCGTTGACCACCCATCCGGGGGTGGTGCTCCTCCCGGCGACGTTCCGGGTGGTGGAGCGGAAGGAGTTGTCCTGGTCGATGGTGACCGGGCAGTACTCGACCCCGCAGGGCGCCCGGCGCGCCCTCGTCCACCACCTGACCCGGCCCGTGCCCCAGCTGCCGGATCTGCCGGACATGCCGGAGCTGCCCGAGTGGATGAAGGTGGACGAGAAGGAGGCGGCCCTCCGTGAGCGGGCCGCGAAGAAGTTCACCGCACGCCGGAGGCCCAACGAACTCGTTCTGCGGGGGCGCCGGTACGAGGTCGTCCGTGTCGAGCGCATGATGCGGATCGGGCCCGACGGGCCGGAGCGGCCGCGCCCGTCCGACGTGGACGACTACGGCCCCTCCCAGATCCATCCCCTCATGGACGAGCACGGGAACATCACGCACGGCTCCTAAGTGAGGTGAGGTGACGTGAGGGTGAGGCGGTCAGTTGCCCTTGACCGTGACCTTCTCGTCGTTGTTGAGCTGCTCCACGAGCTGCTTCACCTTCGCCTTGTCCCAGACCAGGTTGCTCCCGATGCTGCCGGAGATCGGCATGTTCATCGACGTACCGTCGCCGCCCGTGACGCCCTTCATCGCGAAGAACATGTTGCCCAGCGCCCACAGCGACATGTCCTTGTCCACGATCAGCGTGTCCAGGCCCGCGCCCATCGTCGGGTACAGCTTGAACGGGTTGAGGATCGTGGACGGCGTCGCCGTCTGGCTCGCCAGCGCCGCGAGGAACTTCTGCTGGTTCTTCGTACGGTCGAGGTCGCTGCCCGCGAACGCGTAGCGGGTCCGGACGAAGGCGAGGGACTGCTCACCGTTCAGCGTCTGCTTGCCCGCCTGGAAGTCGGCGCCGGACTTCTTGTCCTTGAACGCCTTCGGGATGTCCAGCTCGACCCCGCCGATCGCGTCCACGATCTGCGCGAAGCCGCCGAAGCCGATCTCGACGTAGTGGTCGATGCGCAGCCCGGTGTTGAACTCCACCGTCCGCACCAGCAGTTCGGGCCCGTCCTCGGCGTAGGCGGCGTTCAGCTTCACCTGGCGGCCGGTGCCCGGGAACATCTTGCCGGACTCGGAGCCCTTGAAGGACGGGATCTCGACGTTGGAGTCGCGCGGCAGCGAGATCAGCGTCGGGCCGCTGGACCCGTCGTGCAGGATCATCATCGAGTCGGTGCGCTTGCCCTCGGCGGAACCGGTGCGCAGCCGCTTCTTCTCCTCGGCCGACATGCCCTCACGGCTGTCGGAGCCGACGATCAGGTAGTTCGTTCCGTCGCCCGCCTCCGGCCGCTCGATCACCTTGGAGAGGTCGACCTCGCGCTTCAGCTTCGAGTCGGCCCAGAAGTACGTCGAGACGGAGACCGCGAGGAGGGCGACCGCCAGGGTCAGTGCGCCGAGCTTGATCCGGCGGCGCCAGTCCGGGGCGGGGCGACCCTGGACGTAACCGCCGTCACCGCCACCGCGACGGCCGCCGCCCCGGCCGGAGCCGTTGCCGCCGCCGTAGACCTGGCCCGTGTTGTAGCCGCTGTCGTAACCGGCGTCGGGGCTGTCGCCGTAACCGGGGGCCGGGGCTTGGTAGCGGTCGTCGTACCCCTGGCTCTGCGGCGGAACCTGAGGCCTCTGCGGCGGCATCTGCGGCCTGCGGGGCGGTGCCGGGCGGCGCTGGACGTGCGGCATGGACCGCGCGCTCTCGGGCTGGGGGCTGGCGCTGCCCCGGCCGTAGCGCTCGCTGCCGTCGCCGGTCCGTCGATCGGGCCAATCGTTCATCCGACCAGTGTGCCGCCCCTTGCCACGGCTATTACAGGGTGTAAGGGAAATCGCACCAGGGCTGTTGCGAACCTGATGCATTCTGCGGGATCGGGGCCCGCGCATAAGGTGGACTGTATGACAGATCAGGCCACCCGTTCAGATCAGGCCAGCCGCTCGGATGGCGAGATTCCGGGCAAGCCGACCGCGGCTTCCCGGACCACGCTCAGCCACATCATGACCGGCAGCGACACCAACCTCCTCGGTACGGTGCACGGAGGCGTGATCATGAAGCTGGTCGACGACGCCGCGGGCGCCGTCGCCGGCCGGCACTCCGGTGGCCCCGCCGTGACCGCCTCGATGGACGAGATGGTCTTCCTGGAGCCGGTCCGCGTCGGCGACCTCGTCCACGTACGCGCCCAGGTCAACTGGACCGGCCGCTCCTCGATGGAGGTCGGCGTCCGCGTGATGGCCGAGCGCTGGAACGAGTCGACCCCCGCCCAGCAGGTCGGCAGCGCCTATCTGGTCTTCGCCGCCGTCGACGGGGACGGCAGACCGCGCTCCGTACCGCAGGTGATTCCCGAGACCGAGCGCGACAAGCGGCGCTACCAGGAGGCGCAGATCCGGCGCACCCACCGCCTCGCCCGCCGCCGCGCGATCAAGGAACTGCGCGAGAAGCGCGCGGCGGACGGCATCGACGACTGACCCCGTCCGCGACAGCCCTACGGGCTTCCGAGAACCCTTGCAGGCTCCGGAACCCTACGGGCTTTCGGAGGTCCTTACAGCCTCCGGAACCCTAGGGGCTCCCGAGAACCCGTACAGGCTTCCGGAACCCTACGGGCACACCACCTCGTCCCCCGTCACCGTGGAGAACTCGCCCGTCTGCCGGGCCTCCGCCTTCACCCGCTGCACCTTCGTGAAGTCCGAGCCCACCGTCACCTTCATCGTTCCGCCCTGGCCCTTCACCGCCTTCAGCTCGCTTCCGGGCAGGGCGGCGGCCAGGGACTTCGCCGACCGGTCCCAGCGCGGGTCGTACTCCACGAGCGTCCGCTTCAGGTCCTGCAGCTCCCCGTTGAGCGGGCCTCCCGTGGTGGCGAACCCGGTGGCGCGCAGCCCCTCGTCGACGGTCTGGCCGAGGCCGTCCTTCGGGGTCCCGTTGTAGACCTGGACCCGGATCTCCTTCGGCGCCACGTCGACGAGCGTGGCGGGCGGCTGCCGCGGGCCCGCCGCGGGCTTCGGTTTCGGCTTTTCCGGGGCCAGCGGCCGGTCCTCGCGCAGGGCCTGGAACAGCTTCTTCGACTTCGCCGCGTCCCACTGCACCGTCGAGCCGATGCCCTTGACGGGGAAGCTGGGGTTGCCGATGGGCACGGACGTGAACTCGGACGAGGCCGGACTGAAGTCCTTCATCGCCCGGCCGAGCGCCAGCATCTGCTCCGTACCGAACCCCTTGTCCGCCCGTACCGAGCCCAGCACCGAGGCGGAGACCTGCTGGAACTTCACCGGGTTCAGCAGCACCCCGCTGCTCGTCGCCCGCTTGATCAGCGCCGCCATGAACTTCTGCTGGCGCTCCATCCGGCCCAGGTCGGCGGCCACGTCGATATGGCGCGAACGCACGTACTGGAGGGCCTGGCCGCCGTCCAACTCATGCGTGCCCGCAGGCAGGTTCAGCCCGGTGTACGAGTCCTTCATCGGCCGGGCCGTGCAGATCTTCACCCCGCCCACCGCGTCGACCGTCTTCATGAAGCTGGTGAAGTCGACCTCCAGATAGTGGTCGATCTTGACGCCCGTCATGTTCTCGACGGTCCGCACGGTCAGCGTCGGCCCGCCCTCCGCGTAAGCGGCGTTCAGCTTCACCGGGTGGCTCTCGTGGTGCTTGCCCGTGGTGCGGTCGGTGTGGGCGGGCATCTCTGCGTAGCTGTCCCGGGGGAGGCTGACGACGCTCGCCCGCTGCTTGTCGGCCGACAGATGGACCAGCATGATCGTGTCTGTGCAGTGGCAGGGCGCGCCGCCGAGCCGGTACTTCTTCCGCTCCTCCTCGGTGATGGTGTCCCGGCCGTCGGTGCCCACCAGCAGCAGATTCGTGCCGCGGCCGCCCTGGGGCCGGTTCTTCATGTCCTTGAACGGGTCGACCCGGCCGATCCCGGTCTCCAGGTTGCTCACCACGGCGTGACCGATCCCACCCGCGCCCAGCACCAGCACGGACAGACCGGTGGCCACCCGCATGCCCCAGCGCGGCCGTTCGTCCTGCTTGCGCGAGCGGACCGGCCGCGCACCCTGGGGAGGACGGCGCCTCGGGGGAGTGGTGCGGGGGTGCGACGGGCGCTGTGGTCGTTGCGGCGTGGGCACGGGGGGAGACACCTCCGTGGTGCAGGGGGGACCGTCCGACGGTAGGCCCATAGGATCTCCGCCCCGGCCCGCCACCGGGCGGCGCGCGCACCGGTGTCCCCCATTCGCGGTAACGTGGCGGCCGAAACAGAGCCGCCTCCTGGGGTGCGAAACCCCCGGCGCCCCCGAGGACCCCCCGAGGACCACATGTCTGCCGCGCAGTACCCCGCCGTCTCCGTGATCATGCCGGTGCTCAACGAGGAACGCCATCTCAGGAACGCGGTCCGGCACATCCTGGAGCAGGAGTACGCCGGTGAGATGGAGGTCGTGATCGCGCTCGGTCCCTCCGCCGACCGCACGGACGAGATCGCGGCCGAACTGGTCGCCGAGGACCCCCGGGTCCACACGGTCCCCAACCCCACCGGCCGCACCCCGGCAGCCCTCAACGCGGCGATCAAGGCCTCCCGCCACCCGATCGTCGTCCGGGTCGACGGCCACGGCATGCTCTCGCCGAACTACATCGCCACCGCCGTCCGCCTCCTGGAGGAGACCGGCGCGCAGAACGTCGGCGGCATCATGCACGCCGAGGGGGAGAACGCCTGGGAGGACGCCGTCGCCGCCGCGATGACCTCGAAGATCGGCGTCGGCAACGCGGCCTTCCACACGGGCGGCCAGGCGGGCCCGGCCGAGACGGTCTACCTCGGCGTCTTCCGCCGCGAGGCGCTGGAGCAGGCCGACGGCTACAACGTCGAGTTCATCCGCGCCCAGGACTGGGAGCTGAACTTCCGCATCCGCGAGGCGGGCGGGCTCATCTGGTTCTCGCCCGAGCTGCGCGTCCAGTACCGCCCGCGCCCCTCGGTGAAGGCGCTCGCCAAGCAGTACAAGGACTACGGCCGCTGGCGCCACGTCGTCGCCCGCTACCACTCCGGCTCGATCAACCTGCGCTACCTGGCCCCGCCGACCGCCGTCGTCGCCATCGCGGCGGGCCTGGTCCTGGGCGCGACCGTCACCCCGTGGGCGCTGGTCGTCCCCGGCGCCTACGCGGCCGCGATCCTCGCCGGGTCGGTGCCCGCGGGCAAGGGGCTGTCGCTGAAGGCCCGCGCGCAGATCCCGGTGGCGCTGGCGACGATGCACATGTGCTGGGGCTTCGGCTTCCTCACCAGCCCCCGGTCCCTGGCGAAGAAGGTCATCGCGAGCCGCCGCCCGTCGCTGGCGGGGAGCAGCGAGACGGTCTGACCGGACCGACCGGACACTCGACACGTACGAAGGGCCCCACCGCTGAACGGTGGGGCCCTTCGTACGTACGGACTGTTATGCCGTCACCAGGTGTAGGCCGGATTGACCTCCATGCAGGCCTCTTTCTCCCCGTTGAGGGCACCCGCCGACTCCGGGGTCTTCTCCTCGCCCTTGGACACCGGGTAGACGCCCTTCTCGCGCCAGTCGGCGCCCACCGCGAGCGAGATCCCCGAGACGTCCGTGGACTTCTTCACCTGCGACAGCGGAATCCCGAGCGCCTTGGCGACCGCCTGCGCGTCGCCCTCCAGGTCCGCACTCGGATACAGGATCGCGGTCCGCGCCGCCCCGGTCACATTGTCCGGGTCGATGGTGGTCCGCGCGAAGCCCGCCTCCTTCAGCTGGTCCGACACGTCGGTCGCCCGACCGGAGGCCGGTCCGAGCGCGTCGGTGGCGGTCCCGTTCCGTACGGCCACGGCGATCTCGCCGACCGGGGCGGACGGGTCCTTCGGCTCAGCGGCCTTCCGCTTGGAGGGCTTGCCGTCCAGCGGTACGTCCTCCCGGACCATCCGGAACAGCTGCTCCGCGTCGCCCGCCTTCGGGTACACCCGGCCCTTGTTGGTGCCGGTGCCGTACACGTTCGGCATGGTCGACATCGTGATGCGCTTCGTCGGGACCTTCTTGAACTCCTCGGCCAGGTCGTAGAGCTTCTTGACCGTGTCCAGGCCCTTGTCGACCGTCAGCGCGCTGGTGGCGGCCTCGGCGAGGTTCATCAGCTTCGCCGGGTCGGTGAGCTTGGTGCCCTTGCGCAGCTCGCGGACCATGGAATTCATGTACTGGTGCTGGGCCTTGGCCCGCCCGAGGTCGGTGTTGTCCTCGAAGCCGTAGCGGGTGCGCAGCCACTGGAGGGCCTGCTCGCCCTTGACGTACGTGGTGCCCTCCTCCAGCTTCAGCCCGGAGCCCTTGCCGTCGGAGGTCAGCGAGTGGATGTTGGCGTCGACGCAGACCGGGACGCCGCCGATCGCGTCGGCCATCGACACCACACCCGCGAAGTCGATCATCATGAAGTGATCGATCCGGATGCCGGTCAGCTCGTACCAGGTGGCCACCGTGCACCCCGGACCCCCGCGCCCCAGGCTTTGGTTGGTCTGCACGTCCCCCGTGCTGGCAGGGAAGACCTCGCCGTCCGGGGCCGTGCACTTCGGCATCTTCAGCATGGTGTCGCGCGGCATGCTGATCACGGACAGATTGCTGCGGTCGGCTGAGAGGTGGAGCAGCATCTGTACGTCGGCGAGCGGCGGAGCCCCGAAGGTCTCCTTCGCGCCGCCCAGCTTCTGGTTGGCCTTGGAGTCCCGGGCGTCGGAACCGATGAGCAGGATGTTGAGCGGGGTCTGCCCGGCCGCGTTGGCCTTGTGATCGGCCATCGGCTTGTCGCCGAGGGTCAGATCCTCTTTCTTGATGTTGCTGTTGAGGTACTCGTAGTAGAAGTAACCGGCACCGCCGGTGCCGAGTATCAGCACGGAGAGCACGCAGGCGCTCCAGCGCAGCACCCGCCGCTTCCCGCTCTTCGGGGCACGGCGGCTGCTGCGCCCGCGGGCCCGGCCGCCGTCACCGCCGCGGCGGCCCTTCGCCGCCCGACGGCCGACTTCGCCGCCCTCCGGCCCGTGCCCCGGTCCGTGGCCGCCCCCCGGCCCGTCGCCGTCGTACGGCTTCTCGCCCTGGCCGGGTTGATCGGCGCGGCGGACGCGTGATCGCGTCCCCTCCCCGCGTGTACTGCTCCGTCCCACGGGACCCCCCATGCTGTTCAGATTTCCGCCGTGGCGCGGTGCCCCAGTGTCACTTGGCGCATACCGCCTTGTCGGCGCTTGCCTGCTCGACGCCCTCCGGAGCCTTCGCCGGCCCGGTGATGGGCTGCCCCGCGCCCTTGAAGTCCGCCCCCAGCGTGAGCACCATCGCCTCAAGACCCTCGGCGTCGGCGGCGCCCTGCTTCATGGCCGTGGCGGGCAGCCCCATCATCGCGGCGAGCGCCCGGGCCTGATCGGCCTGGTTGGGCGCGTACTCCAGCGTCGTCTTCTTGATCTTCTCCGGTGCGTTGGCCTTGTTGGCGGACTTCAGTACCCCCTGCTCGTTCTGGAGCCAGGTGACGGTCGCGCCCGCCGCACCGGGGATCTCACCGCCGTTGAGGACGTCCACGCGTACGTCGGCGGGCTCGGCCTTCGGGCCCTTGAGCAGGGCCGCCTGCTTGCCCTTGGCGGCCTTCTCCTTCTGCTTCACCTCGGTCAGAGAGGTGTCGGCGCGCAGCATCGCGAAGAGCTGCTCACCCTTGACCGGGTCCACGACCACGGTGACGGGCTTCGGCTCGGCCGGGTTGTCGATGACCGGCATCGTGAGGAAGGTGATGTTCTTCGTGTCGACCTTGCTGATCTCCTGCGCCAGCGTCATCAGCTTCTTCGCGTCGCCGATGGCCGTGTCGACGGTCAGGGCCTTGGTGGCCGCGTCGGCCAGCTTGTACAGCTTCTTCGGGTTGGTCAGGGTGTCGCTCGACTTCATCTCCCGGATCATGGAGCCGAGGAACTGCTGCTGCACCTTGATCCGGTCGAGGTCGCTCCGGTTGCCGAAGCTGTCCCGGGTGCGCAGCAGGGCCAGCGCGTCCTCGCCCTGCACCTTCGACTCGCCCTGCGGCAGCTTCAGATGCGACTTCGGGTCGTCGATCGGCTTGGCCATGCAGACCTTGACGCCGCCGACCGCGGTGGTCAGCTCCTTGACCGCGTTGAAGTCGACCATCATGAAGTGATCCGGCTTGACGCCGGTGATGTTCTCGACCGTCTTCATGGTGCAGCCGGGATCACGGCCGTTCTGGCCGAGGCTGGTGTTGAAGCGTTCCTTCGGGGTGCCGGGGATGACGGTGGAGGTCCCGTCCGGCTGCTTCGCCTCGCACTCGGGGATCTCGGTCATCAGGTCGCGCGGGATGCTCATCGCCGTCGCGTTGGTGCGGTCCTCGGAGACGTGGAAAAGGATGTTGGTGTCGGCGTGGCCCACGCTGCCGTTGTCGCCGTAGCCCTC
Organism: Streptomyces durocortorensis; assembly: GCF_031760065.1. NCBI lineage: Bacteria > Bacillati > Actinomycetota > Actinomycetes > Kitasatosporales > Streptomycetaceae > Streptomyces > Streptomyces sp. C11-1. Next base: position 2,622,966 of record NZ_CP134500.1, on the reverse strand, counting down.
GTTGCCCTTGCCGGTGCGCTTGTCGGTACCGATGATCAGGATGTTCATCGGGCCGTCGGGGACGACGTCCTTGTTGCCGGCGTCACCCACATCAATGGCGTCGATGTTCCCGTTGAGCTTCTCGTACAGCAGGTACGCGCCGAGCGAGGTGCCCACCACGACGAAGGCCATGACCCCGCCCGACCACAGCAGCGCCTTCTTCTTGCGCGACTTCTTGGTCTTTCGCTTCCGGCGGTGGCCGGACATGGGCGGCTCGGCGGCCCCGCGCCCGCCCTGGGAGCTGCGGCGGCTGCGCTGGCCGGGGACCTCGCGGCGCGGCCCGTCCGGGGCGCCCTCACGTTCACGCGTACCGGCCCCTCGACCACCCGAACCGGCCCGGGAGTCGCCGCGGCGCCCCGTTCCTTCGGTAGCCGTGGCCGTACGCGAAGGGCTGCTCGATTCCCCAGCGGAGTGATTCAGTCGCAGTTCGTAATTGCCGGTCTGCGGGTTGAGTACCCACTGGTCGGCGGGGTCGATATCGTCCGCCCGCCCACGGCTATGCGCGTCCACGGTTGCCCAGATCCTCCGTCGGTGCCACGCGAGGCGCCCTCCCCCGCAAGGCGCTCGTTCCTTCGCTCCAGCAGTGCACGACCTGACGGCCGGAAGCACCGGATCGCGCCACACTATCCGGCGCTTTCCTGGTGGGGCGACGTGCGTGACATATTCCACGCCCCTTACAAGCGGGCATTCTTCCCATTCCGCGTCGATTGTCTTCGGTGTCTTGGGTATTGCTTTACTGCTCACACAGGTTGTCGGCCGCGCTTGAGCCCGAATAGGTGGGCGCCGGCGTCGGGCTCTCGGACCCGGCGCCGTCCGGCTTTCCGCTCTCCTCCCGCTCCTGCACGCTCTCCGCGTCCTTGAGTTCGTCGGCCGGGACGACCGCCACGGGCCGGTCCTCGCGGAGTTGCTCGAACAGTTCGCCCGCGTCCGGTTCGACGAGTTCGTCCCGGTTCGGGTTCTGGCGGTACGGCTGCCGGGGCACGGTCAGGAACTGCACCTGATCGGTCGGCACATCGCGCATGCTCCGCACCAGGTCGTACAGGTCGCGCAGCGAGGCCAGCCCGGGGTCCGTCGTCAGCGACCTGGTCGCCGCGTCCAGCACCGGGTAGAGCCGGGTCGGGTTCAGCAGGACACCGTTGCTCTGCATCTTGTTGACCAGGGCGCCGAGGAACTGCTGCTGGCGCTCTATCCGTTCGGTGTCGCTGCCGTTGCCGAGGGTCTTGCGCGCCCGTACGTAACCGAGGGCCTCCTCGCCGTTCAGCTTCTGCCGTCCGGCCGGGAGCTCCAGGCGCGCGTCCTTGTCGTCGATCGGCTCCTTGAGGCAGATCTCGACCCCGTCAACGGCGTCGACCATCTCCTTGAAGCCGTTGAAGTCGACGACCATGTGGTGATCGATACGGATGCCGGTCATCCGCTCCACGGTCCGGATGGTGCAGGCGGTACCGCCGAGCGCGAACGCCGAGTTGAACTGTCCGAACCGCTCCCGGGTCTCCTTGTCGTCCCCGGTGCGGCAGCTGGGGATCTCCACCATCAGATCGCGGGGTACGGACACCGCGGTCGCGCTCTTCCGGTCCGCCGCGAGGTGCAGCAGGATCGTGGTGTCCGAGCGCTCGCTGCCGCCGTCGTCCCGCCCGTACTCGCGGTTGTCCCCGGCGCGGCTGTCGGACCCGATGAGCAGGATGTTCTGGGCGTCCACGACGACCTGCTCCGGCCGCTCCTCCTCGTACGCCCTGAGTTCGGCGGCGGCGCTGGTGTCGGGGGTGATGTTCCCGTCGAGCTTCCTGTACATCCACCAGCCCACGCCCGCGGCGACGAGCACGAGAAACGAGGCGGCGAGGGCGGTCCAGCGCAGCCAGTGGCTCCGGCGGGCGGCCATGACGGCGTCTTTGGGGTGGTCGGCCCAGGTCTGCGCGGCTTCGGTGCCGGTGCTCGTGCTCGTGCTGGTGCCGGTGTCGTCGGCGTCTTCGGGTCCGGCGTCCGGGGCGGGAGTGCCGTCCGGTGCGGGCGTCGCGTCCGGGGCGGCCTTCTCGTCGGTGGCCCGGTCGTCCGGCCCGGACTCCTCCTGCGACCTGCCCGGTGGCGTGTCCCCGGCCGGGCGGTCCGGGTCGGCCGGGGGGCCAGCGCTGTCGGTCACGTCTGCGTCCATCCTTCACGTTCGGCGGCGCGATGGGCCGCCGGTCGCAGGAGTAGACGGCTGAACCTCGCGCTTGGTTGTGTGCTGCCGGGAGAGTGGTCTGTACCGCCGATCATCTACCCGCCCCGGCGATCGGTACCGGGGACTCGGCCCGCTGTGGGCCGGACGAGTGCACCTCAGAGCGCTTGTCATACCGCGCTGTTGGCGGCGCCCGGACGCCTCACTCCGCGGTGCCGGTGACCCGCTCGCTCTCGATCCGCTTGGCGAGCCCGTCCGCGTCCAGCTGCCCGAGGTGGCGGCACAGGACCACGGACCCGCCGGCCGCCAGGGGGGCGAAGAGCCCGGCGCTCAGCCCGTCCCAGGTGTCGTACGTACGCCCGGTCAGCAGCCGCGATCCCGGTACGAGCCCGAGGGCGTCGGCGTCCTCGCGGGCCCGGGCGACGAGCTGCGCACCCGTCAGCTCGGCCCCGCCCACGGCCAGCGCGGGCGCGTCGGCGTCCACCGGGGCGAAGGGCGCGAAGCGGTCGCCCTGGCTCGGAACCTCCACCGCGTAGTCCGAGAACCCCTCGGGCGGCTGCGGGAACCGGCCCCCCAGCGGGCGCAGGGCGAGCGCGACCCGCTCACCCCGGCAGGCCCGCGCCCGCTCCAGGGTGTCGGGGCCGGTCACGACGAGGTCGGCGGCGGCCGGGTCGCCCTGGATGTCGGCGACGACTCCGACCGAGGAGCAGGCGAGCAGCCAGACGGCGGACTGCCAGTGCGCGGGAAGCAGGAGTGCGAGCCGGTCGCCGGGCTCCGCGGCCAGGTCGCCCTGGAGCAGATTGGCGGTCTTGGCCACCCAATTGGCGAAGGTGGCCACCGACAGTTCGACGCGTTCTCCGGTGGCGTCGTCGTAGAAGGTGACCAGGGGGCGGGCGGGGTCCGCGGCGAGAGCGGATCGCAGCAGGTCGGCGGGGGTGCGGTCGCTGGAGTTCATCCGCGCAAGCGTACGCGGGGACGCCGTGGGGGGCGGGCTGAACGGGTGTCACGTACACCGGTTCGGCAGACGGGGCGTCACTTATGGGTCGATGCCCGGGTGGCCGGATTCAGGCGTTTATGCCCAGGATCATGCGTATGCGTGCACTATTCGTGACCTCAGTCGGCGTCACCTGCGCGGCGGCCCTCACCCTGCCGCTCGCCGTCCCCGCCGCCTCCGCCCCTGCCCGTCCCCCCTCCGTGTCCCACGGGACCCCGGGAGCGGGCCCGCCGTCGGTACGACTCGAAGCCGCGCCCGAGGGAGAGACCCGCCCCGACACCGCCACGGGCCCGCGCGGCACTGTCCTCGGCACCGGGGAGCCCCGCGCGGCCGCGGCTATGGCGTCCGCGGCCGAGCCCGCCGGTTCGACGCAGTCCCTGCCCCTGGAACCCCTTGCCGCACCGTCGAACCGGGTCGCGGGCGCGGTGGGCCAGGGCCTGGCCCAGCGTGACGCCCGCCCGTTCTCCCTGGTGGGCGTGGTCTGGGACGATGCCGGGGCCGAGCTGCACGGCACGGTCCAGGTCCGTACCCGGGCGACCGGGACGACGGACTGGTCGGACTGGCAGGACGTCGAGACGCACAACGCCGAGCACACCGCCGACCTGGGCAGCGCCGAGCGGGAGACCGGCACCGTGCGCGGGGCGACGGCCCCGCTCTGGGTCGGCGACTCGGACGGCGTCGAGGTCCGCGTACGCCCGGAGGCCCCCGATCCGCAGAACCGGACCATCGCCGCGCCGCTCCCCGAGGGGCTGCGCCTCGAACTCGTCGACCCCGGCGAGGACCCGGAGCCGGAACCCGCCCGGGGCGCCCCCGTCAACCGGGCCGCGACCCCGGTGAAGCTCCCCGCCACGACCCCGGCGAGGTTCGCCGACACCCCGCCGCCCACCACGGTGGTGGCCGTGCCGGAGGCGCTCACCGCCGAATCCGCCGCCACCTCGGCCGTCAACGCGGAACTCGCCCCGCTCGGCGCGACCTTCATCCCCGCGCTGACCAAGGCGGAGACGGAGGAGGAGGCGGCGATCGTCGCGGCCGGGGCGAAGCCGTACATCGGACCCCGTCCGGGGATCGTCACCCGTAGGGGCTGGGGCGCGGACGAGAGGCTCCGCGAGCGGAACTTCGTGTACACCAGGTCCGTCAAGGCGGCCTTCGTGCACCACAGCGCGACCGGGAACAACTACACCTGCAAGCAGGCCCCTTCGGTGCTCCGCAGCATCTACCGCTACCACACCCAGAGCAGCGGCTGGCGCGACATCGGCTACAACTTTGCCGTCGACAAGTGCGGAAACATCTACGAGGGCCGGGCGGGCGGCGTCACGAGGGCGGTACTCGGCGCCCACACCCTGGGCTTCAACACCAACACCATGGGCGTCGCGGTGCTCGGCACCTACACCTCCACCAACCCGCCCGCCGCAGCGGTGACCGCCGTCTCCAAGCTCACCGCCTGGAAGCTCGGACTGTTCGGGGCCAACCCCAAGAGCAAGGTCACCCTCGTCTCCGCCGGAAGCAACAAGTACACGAAGGGCAGGAAGGTCAAAATGAACGTCATCTCGGGCCATCGGGACGGTTTCGCAACCGAATGCCCCGGAGCGCGTCTCTACAAGAAGCTCGGCACGGCCCGGACCACCTCCGCCAAACTGCAGGGCCGCTGACCGGGGCATCTCCGACCGGTCTGCTTAGACTGGCCAGCCACCAACCGGGCCAGGCCCCAGCAGGAAAGCAGAGACGGTGCTGTGACAGAGGCAAAAGAAGCGATTCTCCTGGTCGGTGGCAAAGGCACCCGACTGCGCCCGCTCACGGTGCACACCCCGAAGCCGATGGTCCCGGCGGCGGGCGTCCCCTTCCTGACCCACCAGCTGGCACGGGCCAGGGCGGCCGGGGTGGAGCACATAGTGCTCGCCACGTCCTACCTGGCCGAGGTGTTCGAGCCGTACTTCGGCGACGGCTCCTCGCTCGGTCTGCACATCGAGTACGTCACCGAGCAGGAGCCGCTCGGCACCGGCGGAGCCATCCGCAACGTCGCGCCGAAGCTGTCCTCGGGGCCGGACGAACCGGTCCTGATCTTCAACGGCGACATCCTGACCGGGCTCGACATCCGGGCCCTGGTCGCCACGCACAACGACTCCGGGGCGGACGTCTCGCTCCACCTGACCCGGGTCGAGGACCCGCGCGCCTTCGGCCTCGTGCCCACCGACGCGGCGGGCCGGGTCACGGCGTTCCTGGAGAAGCCGCAGACGCCGGAGGAGATCGTCACCGACCAGATCAACGCCGGTGCGTACATCTTCCGGCGCTCGGTCATCGACACCATCCCCGAGGGCCGCCCGGTCTCGGTGGAGCGCGAGACCTTCCCCGGACTCCTCGCCTCCGGGGCCCACCTCCAGGGCATGGTCGACTCCACGTACTGGCTGGACCTGGGTACCCCGCAGGCCTTCGTACGCGGCTCCGCCGACCTGGTCCTCGGCCGCGCCCCGTCCCCGGCGGTCCCGGGCCGCTGCGGCGACCGCCTCGTCCTGGAGACGGCCACGGTGGCCACCGACGCCAAGCTCACGGGCGGCACGGTGGTCGGCGCCGGCGCGGTGATCGGGGCGGGCGCGAGAATAGACGGCTCGACGGTGCTGGAGGGAGCGACCGTCGAGGCGGGCGCGAGGATCACGGACTCACTGATCGGGGCGGGCGCGAGGATCGGCAGCCGTACGGTGCTGACGGGCGCGGTGATCGGCGACGGGGCACAGGTGGGCGCGGACAACGAGCTGCGCGACGGGGTCAGGATCTGGTGCGGCGCGGCCCTCCCGGACGCGTCGATCCGCTTTTCGTCGGACCAGTAGGCTCCGCTCGTCCTGGGACCGGTGGGCTCCGCTCTTTCCTGGGACCGGTGGGCTTCGCTCTTTTCTGGGACCGGTGGGCTTCGCCCCGTACTCTCGAAGGGTTCCTTCTCCCGCACTCCTGACGAGGCCCCCCCGTGGCAGGACGATTCGCCCCACGCACCGCGCGCCCGGCGCTGCCGTCCCAGGCAGCCCCGGTACGGCGGCCGGGGCCGACCCGGGAGGGGACAGAGGAGCGGACCCGGGAGTGGACCCCGCCCGGCCCACTGGACCTGCGCCTGGTCCTGAGCCCTCTGCGCCGGGGCCCGGCCGACCCCACGTTCCGGATGACCGGGGACGGCGCGTTCTGGCGGGCGACCCGGACGCCCGAGGGCCCCGGGACCCTGCGGGTGGCGGAGCGCGGTGGCCGGATCGGGGCGGCGGCCTGGGGCCCGGGCGCGGAGTGGCTGCTGGCAGGGCTGCCCGCGCTCCTGGGTGCGGAGGACGACCCGGACGCCTTCACCCCGCACCACCGCCTGCTCGCCGCGGCCCGGCACCGGCGGCCCGGGCTGCGGCTGCTGCGCACGGGCCTGGTGATGGAGTCGCTGATTCCCTCGATCCTGGAGCAGAAGGTCACCACGGACGAGGCGTACCGGGCCTGGCGACTCCTGATCCGCCGCTACGGCACCCCGGCCCCCGGCCCCACGGCCGACCTGGGCCTCCACGTCATGCCGGGCGCGCGCACCTGGGCGATGATCCCGTCCTGGGAGTGGCACAAGGCAGGGGTCGACACCAAGCGCTCGTCGACGATCCTGCGGGCCGTACGGGTCGCCCCCAGGCTGGAGGAGGCATCGGCGATGCCGCTTCCCGAGGCCAAGGTCCGCCTGGAACTGATCCCGGGAATCGGTCCCTGGACCTCTGCCGAAACCCTCCAGCGCTCCAACGGAGCCCCGGACGCGGTCACGGTGGGCGACTACCACCTCCCGGGCATCGTGGGCCACGCCCTGGCGGACAACCGTCACGCGGACGACGAGGAGATGCTGACCCTGCTGAGTCCGTACGAGGGCCAGCGCCACAGGGCAACACGCCTGATCCTGCTGGCGGGCCGCCTGCCTGAGCGCCGGGGCCCGAGGATGACCCCGGGAAACATCGCGGCGCTGTAGCCGGCTCCAGCCTCTCGGTCCACCTCAGCCTCCCGGCCTCCCTCAGCCCCGCCCCCTCCCGGCGCACACCTCACCGCACAGCGATAAACGCCTCCGCATCCCGAACCCCTCGCTCCCGGGGCACCCCCGCCGCGTGCCCCACCGCCACCGCCCCCAACGGATCCCACGACGTCGGCAACGAGAGCACCTCCCGCACCACCGACCGGCAGAACATCGTCGAGGACACCCACGCCGACCCGAGCCGCTCACCCGCCAGCGCCACGAGGAAGTTCTGCACACCCGCCCCCGCCGCGACCACGAACATCTCGCGCTCCGCAGTGTCCCGCCGCTCGTCCCCGTACGTGTGGGAGCCGTCCATCACCAGGCACGGCACCGCCAGATACGGCGCGTTGCGCAGCACATCACCGCGCCGCACCCGCTTGGCGATCGACTCCTCGCTCTTCCCGTCCCGCCGCAGATCCGCGATCCAGGCGTCCCGCATCGCGTCGAGCAGCCGGGTCCGTGACTCGGTGGACTCCAGCAGCACGAACCGCCACGGCGTCGTGTGATGCGGCGCAGGAGCGGTCACCGCCGCGGCCACCGCTCTCCGCACCGCCCCCGGATCCACCGGCTCGTCGCTGAACTCGCGCACCGTACGCCGCAGGGTCACCGCTTCCCGCACCGCCTCGGACGTCCCGAGCCGGAACATGTCGTCGGCCGCACCGCGGACGAGCGCACGGGCGCCGGGTTCGTCCTCCCCGGAGGCCACCACGTGCGGCAACCCCCGCACCACGGCGACCGGCAACCCCGCCGCCTTCCCCTTGACCAGATCCCCGGCGGCGGCCAGCTCGTCCGCCGTGGCCACGACCGTGGCGCTGAGCGGATTGCCGTACGCGTCCGTCCCCCCGCGCAGGTCGTCCAGCACCCGCACCCCCGCGGCCCCGATCGCGACATCGGTGAGCCCGTTGCGCCAAGGCCGTCCGAAGGTGTCCGTGATGACGACGCCGACCTCGACGCCCAGCGTGTCCCGCAGCCCGTCCCGGATGGCCCGGGCGGAGGCATCGGGGTCCTCGGGCAGAAGCAGAACGGTCCCGGCCGGGGTGTTCGAGGCGTCGACACCGGCGGCGGCCATGACCAGACCCTGCCGGTTCTCCACGATCCGCAGTGTCCCGCGCCGTGCCACGACCCGGACGGTCTCGGCGTCGATGGCGGCTTCGCGGTCCGCGGCCTGGACGATCCGCCCCTCCGCCTTGGAGACGATCTTCGAGGTGACGAGGAGGACGTCACCGTCGACGAGCCCCGGCTCGGCCCCGGCGATCAGCTTGGCGAGATCGTCCCCGGCCCGGACCTCGGGCAGCCCGCCCAACGCCCAGACCTGAAACGAGGGCGCACCGCCACCGACAGCACCGCCACCGACAGCACCAGGAGCGATGCTCACGCCCGTACCTCCTCGGCCAGCGTCAACGCCTGACGGGCCATCTCCGCCGTCGCGTCCACGTCCGTCATCATCAGCGGCACCGCCCGGCAGCGGACACCGGCCGCCTCGACCTCCTCCACCGCACCGGCGTCCACCGTGTCGACGAGCCACCCGTCCAGCAGCCCGGAGCCGTAGTGCTGGGCCACCGCCGCGGCCGTCGACTCGACGCCCACCGCGGCGAGCACCTTGTCCGCCATACCGCGCACGGGGGCGTCCCCGACGATGGGGGAGAGGCCGACGACCGGCACCCCGGCCTCGGCGATGGCCTCGCGGATGCCAGGCACCGCGAGGATCGTGCCGATGGACACGACCGGGTTGGACGGCGGAAAGACGATGACGTCGGCGGAGCCGATGGCCTCCAGCACCCCCGGCGCGGGCTTGGCCTGCTCCGCCCCCACGGGCACGATCGCCTGCGCCGGCACCGAGGCGCGAAGCTTCACCCAGTACTCCTGGAAGTGGACGGCCTTGCTCTCGCCGTCCGTCTCGACGGCGACATGCGTCTCGATCCGGTCGTCGGACATCGGCAGCAGCCGCACGCCCGGCTGCCAACGGGCGCAGAGCGCCTCGGTGACCGCGCTGAGGGGATAGCCCGCACCGAGCATCTGCGTACGGACGATGTGGGTCGCGAAGTCACGGTCACCGAGCCCGAACCACTCGGGGCCCACTCCGTACGCCGCGAGCTCCTCCTTGACCTGGAAGGTCTCGTCGGCCCGTCCCCAGCCCTGCTCCTCGTTGATGCCACCGCCGAGGGTGTACATCACGGTGTCGAGGTCGGGGCAGACCTTCAGCCCGAACAGATGGATGTCATCACCCGTGTTGCCGATCACCGTGATGTCCGCGTCGGGCGCGGCCTGCTTGAGGCCGCGCAGAAAGCGGGCACCGCCGATACCACCGGCCAGAACAACAATGCGCATGCACAGCAGTTTGTCAGGCGGGTACGACATCCACGCCCGTCGGGGCGGATTGCGACGCGTGCATCGGCATCTCGGTCAGGCCCGGGTAGTAGACGTGCAGACTCACGGCCGGTTCGAGCGAGTCGTTGACCACTTCGTGGACGTAACCCGGGGCGAAGGCGCGCTGCGCACCCGCACCGAGCGTCCGGGTCCCCCGCTCGGTGCGCTCGGTCAACTCCCCTTCCAGGACCGTCAGCACGCCGGCGGAGCGGCCGTGGTCGTGACGCCCGCTGCCCTGCCCGGGTACCCAGCTCAGCAGCCACACCTCATAGCCCGGGCCCGTGCGCAGACGGTGGTACCAGCGGGAGGTGGAGTCGTACTCGACGAGTCCGGCCCACTGTGCGTGGTCGGCCGCGATGGAGCGCGCGAGGCCGACGAACTCGGAGAGGGTGGAGGGGTGCTCGCGGGCGGGCTGGAGGAGGTGCTGGACCTCAAGAATGTCGCCGGCGATCTGAAGGTCGCTGTCACTGTTCATGGCTGCGGTGGTTCCTCGGCATGGGGGGTGCACGTGCAGGGAGTCACGATGAGCTGAGCAAAGAGGGGTCGAGCGGCCAGAGGGGCCGATCGGGAAACCGGAGAAGGCTGAATCAGAGCTGGAGCGCTACGGCATCAACAGCTGTGACAGCTGGAACAGCAACAGCGGGCCTGGACAGCGCTGCGGAACCCACGGACGTGGGTCGTGTGCATGGCTGTGGTCGCTGGCATGGGGTCAAGGAGAACGGCTCCCCCCGCCCGCTGTCAACCCAATGACCGATTTGGGTGCATTGTTTCACCCCTTCCGGTCGGCGGTTCCGGAGAAAGGTTTATGCACTCGCGGGCGGGGACATGTGGCGCACCATCCGGGCCTCCAAACGTGGCTGACGCTCCGTGACCTGAATGTGATCCTGGTCGCTTCAGTGATCGAATCGCAACATGAAGAGACTTCCGTTCGTCTTGATCAAGAGAGAGTGCGCGGGAGCGGGGCCGGTGGCATATGTCAGATTTTTGGCGATTTGAACACTTTCTGTATACGCTTGGTTCCGCAGAGTGAATCCCTGGGCCAATAGCAGATCCTCGCTTGACTGTCCCAGAGCTACACACTTGTAATTTCACTCGTGTCGTTCAGCCGCAAAAGGCTGCATCACGGGACGCAAGAGACAGACGAGGGGCGCACATGACCGAGCTGTTCCAGCAACTGCTGGTCGAGGACGCGGACGAGGAACTCGGCTGGCAGGAGCGCGCACTGTGCGCCCAGACCGATCCCGAGTCCTTCTTTCCCGAAAAGGGCGGTTCCACCCGCGAGGCCAAGAAGGTCTGCCTCGCCTGCGAGGTGCGCTCGGAGTGCCTGGAGTACGCCCTCGCCAACGACGAGCGCTTCGGTATCTGGGGCGGACTCTCCGAGCGGGAGCGGCGGCGCCTCAAGAAGGCCGCGATCTAGGACGGACGACGGTTCCAGGACGGACGACGGTTTCCGGGACGAGACGATGGCCCTGGGACGGACGGCGGTTCTGGGACGGACGATGGTTCTGGGGCGGACGACGGTTCATGGAACGGACGGCGCTCCGGGGCTGCATCCCGGGCGAGCGCCCCACTCACTCCCGTACTCCACGCCCTCTGTGCTTACGCACCGCCGTACGCCGGACCTCCGGCCGATGCAGCCCCTCCCGCCGGCCACCGGCTCTCCGTAGCCCCCGGACTCCGGACCACAGCCCCCCGAACGGCAAACCGCGACGGCCCGTCGTCCGCCCCTCCCCGGAGGGCCCGGGCGCCGGGCCGTCCGCATGTCCACCGCATGCCCATCGCCCGTCCGCGCCCGGCCCTTCACCCGCTCGGGGACCCCGCCACGTATCCGTACCGTTAGTGTGGGGCCCCGTCCGAGACGCACCAACGCCCCGCCGGGGCGCGCGTGTACACCGATGCAGCCCCGGGGACATGCCCCCGGACCCGGCCGGAGGGCCCGTACCTCGATGTCCGTGCACAGCCACTCGGCGGCGCCGAACGCGGCCGCCGCCGCCCCAGAGTTCCCCCGGCACGTCGTCACCGCCGTGCTCGTCTCCCACGACGGCGCGCGCTGGCTGCCCGACGTGCTGGCCGGGCTGCTCGGGCAGGAACGCCCCGTACAGAACATCGTCGCCGCCGACACCGGCAGCGCCGACGACTCCGCCCGGCTGGTCACCGAGGCGCTCGGTGACGACCGCGTCCTGCACCTCGCACGCCGTACGAGCTTCGGCACCGCCGTCGACGAGGCGGCCCGCACGGCCGGGGTCCTGACCCCGGACGACCTCCCCTACCTCAAGCGCCCCAGCGGCTGGGACCCGGTCAGCCGGACCTGGGTCGACGAGAACTACGACCTGCCCGAGCTGCCGCACGGCGAACCGGTCCAGTGGCTCTGGCTGCTGCACGACGACTGTGCGCCCGAGCCGGACGCGCTCGCCGAGATGCTGCGCGTCGTGGACACCGACCGGCACGCCACGATCGTCGGGCCCAAGCTGCGCGGCTGGTACGACCGCAAGCAGCTCCTCGAAGTCGGCGTCTCCATCGCCAACAGCGGCCGCCGCTGGACGGGCCTGGACCGCCGTGAGCAGGACCAGGGCCAGCACGACCAGGTCCGTACCGTCCTGTCCGTCTCCTCCGCGGGCATGCTCATCCGCCGCGACGTCTACGAGGAGCTCGGCGGCTTCGACCGCAGGCTCCCTTTGATGCGCGACGACGTCGACCTGTGCTGGCGCGCCCACCTCGCCGGGCACCGGGTCCTCGTCGCCCCGGACGCCGTCCTGCGGCACGCCGAGGCCTCCGCCCGCGAGCGCCGCCCCATCGACTGCGCGGGCCGCTCGGTCGCCAGCCCGCACCGCGTCGACAAGGCGGGCGCCGCCTACACGATGCTCGTCAACGCACGCGGCAAGGCCCTGCCCTGGGTGCTGCTCCGGCTCGTCGTCGGCACCCTGCTCCGCACCGTCGCCTACCTCGTCGGCAAGGTGCCGGGACAGGCCCTCGACGAGGTCACCGGCCTGCTGGGCACCCTGCTGCGCCCCGGCCGCATCCTCGCCGCCCGCCGCGACCGCGGAAAGGGCGTCGTCGACGCGGCCGAACTGCGCGCCCTGTTCCCGCCGCCCGGCGCCACCGTCCGGGCCACCGTCGACCAGGTCGCGGGCAACTTCGGCGGCCGTGCGGAAGCCGACTCGGGCGGTTCGCGGCACGGGGCCGTCGAGTCCGGGCCCGGCGGCGACGACGCCGACTTCCTCGAAGTCGATCAGTTCGCCCGGCTCAAGCGCATCGGCCGCAAACCCGGGCCGATCCTCTTCGCGCTGCTGCTCGTAGTCTCGCTCATCGCCTGCCGCAACCTGCTCAGCGGCGGCGCGCTGGCCGGTGGCGCGCTGCTGCCCGTCCCCGCCGACGCCGACGAGCTCTGGGGACGGTACGCGGACGCCTGGCACGCCGTCGGGACGGGCGGCACCCAGACCGCCCCGCCCTACCTCGCGCTGCTCGCCGCCCTGTCGGTCCTCTTCCTCGGCTCCACCGGCCTCGCCGTGAGCGTGCTGCTGGTCTGCTCGATCCCGCTGGCCGGGCTCACCGCGTACTTCGCCTCCCGGCCGCTGCTGCCCTCGCGGCTGCTGCGGGCCTGGGCGAGCGTCGCGTACGCCTTCCTGCCCGCCGCGACCGGAGCCCTGGCCACCGGCCGCATCGGCACCGCCGTCCTCCTCGTCCTGCTTCCGCTGATCGCCCGCGCGGGCGTCGCCGCCCACGGGCTGCGTGCCGACAGGGAGGCGGGGGAGCGCGGCAGCTGGCGTGCCACCTGGGCGTACACGCTGCTCCTCACCTTCACGATGGCGTTCACGCCGGTCGTCTGGCCGCTCGCCGTGGTCCTCGGCCTCGGTGTGCTGGTGCTGCGGCGCGGCGACATCATGGCGTACGGACTCCGCTTCGTCGCCGCCGTCGGCACGCCGGTGCTGATCCTCGCCCCCTGGTCGCTCACCCTCCTGACGAACCCGTCCGCCCTCCTCACGGAGGCGGGCATGGACCTCGGTACGGGGTCGGCCTCGGGCCTCGACCTGCTCGGCATCAGCCCCGGCGGCCCGGGTGCGGCGGGCGGCGCCCTGCTCCTCGGCATCGTGCTGGCGGCCCTCGCCGCGCTGCTGCGCGGGGAGCGGCAGCTCGCCGTCCGGACCGCCTGGGCGGTCGCGCTCGTCGGCCTGCTCTTCGCGGCCCTCACCAACGGAACGACCTGGGCCGGGCCCGCAACCCTCGTCTACGGCACCGCCCTGATCGCCGCCGCCCTGGTGGGCGCGGACGGGGCCCGCATCCGGGTCGCCGAGCAGAGCTTCGGCTGGCGCCAGCCCGTCGCCGCGCTGATCGCCCTGGCCGCCGGGCTGGCCCCGGTCCTGGCCGCGTTCGGCTGGATGATCGGCGGTGCGGACGGCCCGCTGGAGCGGCGCGACCCCGTCCAGGTGCCCGCGTTCGTGGCCGAGGAGAGCGGCACCCGCGACCAGCCGCGCACCCTCGTCCTCGGCGGCACCTCGCCCGACTCCGTCGCGTACAGCCTGGTCCGCGGATCGGGCGCCCGGCTCGGCGACGGAGAACTGACCGAGGCGGGCGGGGCCAGCAGCCACCTCGACAAGGTCGTCGCCAACCTCGTCGCGGGCTCCGGCGCCGACCAGGGCGACCAGCTCAGCGGCTTCGCGATCCGCTACGTCCTCGTACGGGACGGGGCACCGCGCCAGATGAGCCGGGTCCTCGACGCGACCCCCGGCCTCAGCCGCCTCAGCCAGCTCGACGGCAGCGCCCTGTGGCGGGTGGACCGCCAGGTCGCCCGCGTCATGATCGCCCCGGCGTCCGGCGAGGGTGAGCACCTCCCCGTCGGCTCCGGGCCCGTCGAGGCCCACTCCGAGATCCCGTCCGGCGAAGCGGGCCGCGTCCTGCGGATCGCCGACACCGCCGACCCGGGCTGGCAGGCCACCCTGGACGGCAAGCCCCTGACCCGCAAGACCGTCGACGGCTGGGCCCAGGGATTCGAACTCCCCGCCGACGGTGGCCGCCTGGACCTCACCTACGACGCCCCGATCACGCACACCGCCTGGATCTGGGCGCAGGCCGCACTCGCCGTCGTCCTCGTGGTCATGGCCCTGCCGGGCCGCCGCCGGGAGATCGACGACGACCTGCCCGAGGAGGCGCTGGCCGTCGCCGCCGAGCCGGTCGACGGCGAGGGGCGCCGTGCCCGCAGGCTGCGCGCCGCGGCCCAGGCCGAGGCAGCGGCCGCGGCGGAGGAGTCCCGGGCGTTCGGGGAGCCCGGAGGACCCGGGGAGCCCGGAGGGTCCGGAGGGTCCCGGGAGTCCGGGCAGAACTACCGGGCGGACGGCACGACGGACGCGGCAGCGCAAGGAGACCCGGGGGAGTACATCCCCGCGCAGCAGACCGCCGACCCGTACGCCGCGAGCCCCACGGCGCACGCTCCGGCGCACGACCCGCAAGAGGCCACCAGCGGTTACGCGGAAGTTCCGCACCAGCAGTACGGGGAATGGGACGGCCGGCAGCCCCAGGGCGCCGACTACTACGCGACGTACCAACAGGACCCGTACGCCCAGCACCAGCAGTACCAACAGCAGGACACGGACTACCGGAGCGGCTACGGCGATCAGAGCGGCTACGGCGGCGCCCAGGGCCCGTACGCACAGCAGTACAACGACCAGGGCAGCGGCGGCGCCGCGTACGACGAGTACGGCCAGTACACCGGCCAGCATTACCCGCCACAGCCGCACCACCCGTACCAGCACCCCACCGGGAACGGCGAACAGGCCGAACAACCCGGCCCCCCGGCCCCGGGTCAGGCCCCGTGGCCGTCCGGTAACGCATCGCGAGGCGAGTCCGAGTGAAGTCCACCCACCTGTCCCTGATCGCCGGTGCCGTCGCCCTGGCCGCCATCACCGGTTTCGCCACGGTCACCGCGCCCGACGGCCCGGCGGCCCCGGAGGCGAAGGCCGCCGCGCTGCTCCCGGTCGAGCGCTCCAGCCTGGTCTGCCCGGCGCCGAGCAGCTCCGAGCTCGCGGAGACGCAGTACACCGCGTTCACCCCGGCGGGTGAGGGCGGCGACGCCAAGGCCACCGCCGAACTGAAGCCGGCACTGCCGACTGTCGACGAGGACGACGAGGACGAGACCGACCCGGAGAAGGCCGAGAAGGCCGAGGAAGCGGCGGAGAAGGCAAGGAAGAAGGCCGAGAAGCCGGTCCTCGCTGTGAAGGAGCCCGGAAAGCCGGTCGTCGTCGAGGCGGACGGCTCCGACGCCCCGGCCCTCGTCGGCACGGCCACCGGCCGGCTCGCCCCCGGTTGGACCGCCCAGCAGACCACCCAGGTCACCGCGGGCGGGGCGCGGGGCCTGCTCGGGGTCACCTGCACCGCCCCCGGCACGGACTTCTGGTTCCCGGGCGCGAGCACCGCGAAGTCCCGCCAGGACTACGTGCACCTCACCAACCCCGACGACGCCGCCGCCGTGGCGGACATCGAGCTGTACGGCCCCAAGGGCGCGCTCAAGTCCGACGTGGGCGACGGCGTCACCGTGCCCGCCCGCTCCAGCGTCGCGCTCCTGCTGTCCACCCTCACCGACGAAGCGGTCGACGAGCTGACCGCGCACGTCACCACCCGCTCCGGACGGATCGGCGCGGTCGTCCTGAGCGCCGACGACACCTCCGGCAGCGACTGGATCACCGCGTCCGACGACCCGTCCGGCACGCTCGTGATGCCGGGGATTCCGGCCGACGCCACCTCCGTACAGCTGGTGGCGTTCGCACCCGGCGAGGACGACGCGGACGTGAAGGTCCAGCTCATGGGGAAGAACGCGACGTTCTCCCCGGCCGGGAACGCCACCCTCCACATCAAGTCCGGCATGACCGCGACCGCCGACCTCAAGGACGTCACCCGCGACGAACCGGGCTCCCTGCGCCTCACCCCCGTGGAGAAGAACCGCGCGACGCCGATCGTGGCCGCGCTACGAGTGGTCCGAGGCAGCGGCGACGAGCAGGAGGTCGCCTACATCCCGGCCACCGGACCGGTCGGCGCCCGTTCGAGCGTCGCGGACAACCGGGCCAAGGGCTCGACACTGTCCCTGACCGCCCCGGGCGCCACGGCGAAGGTGAAGGTCACCGCGTCGGCGGGCAGCGGCGGCGGCGAACCGTCCGTCGAGACGTACACGGTCAAGAGCGGCACGACCCTCGCCGTCACCCCGAAGGCCCCCGAAGGGCTCAAGGGCACGTACGCGCTGACGGTCGAGACGACCTCGGGCGGCCCGGTGCACGCGTCGCGCTCCCTGGCACTCACGGAGGGCGGCGTCCAGATGTTCACGGTGCAGACGCTCCCCGACGACGGAGGGACGGTCGCGGTCCCGTCGGCCAGGCAGGACTTGTCGGTCCTGGACGACTGAACCGAGCGGACGGCGGGACAGGGACAGAGGTTCGGACCGGGCCGGGGCCCGACGGGGCAGCCGGAACGGGCCTCGGACCGGAGGAGTCCGGCTTCCCTGCCCGTACCGGGCACCGGGCGGGACGGGTCCTGCCGTGGTGGCGGGGCCGGGTGGGACGAGTCCTGCCCTCGTCGTACGGGGGTGGGGTGGGGCTAGTCCTGCCCGTACCGGGGGTCGACCGACTCGGGTGCGAGCCCCAGCAGCTCGGCGACCTGCTCGACGACGACCTCGTGCACGAGCAGGGCGCGCTCCTCGCGGCTCTTGGTGCGGATCTCGACGGGCCGCCGGTAGACGACGATCTGCGCGGGCCGCTCCTTGCCCGCCGGGACGGCACTGCCGAGCGGAACGGTCTCCTCCGGCGTACCGGGCACTTCGAGGACGACGAAGTCGACCTCGGCCAGCTGGGGCCAGCGCCGTTCGAGCCGCTCCACGGAGTCCTGGACCAGATCGCGGAAGGTCTCCCCCCGGCTGGCCGACAACGGCACCTGCGGCGGTGCGACCGGCCCGCGCATACCGCGGCCGTGCCGGTCACGGCGTCGGGGCCGGGGCTCGAACGGGTGGGGAGGTACGGGACTGTCCATCACCGACGCAGCGTAACGCTCCGGGGAGTGTCTCGATCACGGAGACAGCACGCATAGGGAGTCATCTTCGGGTCTGGCTTCGGCCCCCGGGGCCTGGCTTCCAGCCTCGGCTTCGGGCTCCCCTTCCTGGCCCCGCTTCCAGTCCGTCTCCCGGCCCCGGCTCCGGGCCTGGCTGTCGGCCCGGCTGCGGGCTCCCTTTCCCGGCCCCTTAGCCGGGCCCGCTCCGGGCCCGCTCCCGGCCCGTCTCCCGGGCCCGCTCCGGATGTCCACAGTTGAACATTCCGGCCAAGGTTGAGCCCCTTTCAGGCCCGTAATCCGATCCTTGACGACTCGCCCGACGCGGGGATCGGCCCCCGTCCGCGGCCGGCCGGGCGGCCCCACGATCGCCGTGCTCGCGCAGCGGCGCAGGTCAGGGTAGCCGCTCGGAGTGCGACTGTGCCGCAGGTCACAGGGCGACACGGTGGGGTGACGTGAGGGAGAGTCGTCGCAGCCCGCTCAAGAGTGCGGTACCGTCCAACATCGTGAGCCCTGTACGTCGCTGTTCGCGCACTGCGTGCGGCCGCCCTGCCGTCGCGACACTGACGTACGTCTATGCCGACTCGACTGCGGTCCTCGGCCCGCTCGCCACCTACGCCGAGCCCCACTGCTATGACCTCTGCGCCGAACACAGTGAGCGGCTGACCGCGCCACGGGGCTGGGAAGTGGTGCGGCTCTCCGACGGCTCCGCACCGACGCACCCCAGCGGCGACGACCTCGAAGCACTGGCCAACGCGGTCCGGGAAGCGGCGCGTCCGCACGACCGCGGGCCGGACGGCGGGGGCCGGGGCCCTCGTTCCGCGGACCCGGTGGAGGTGGCCCGCCGAGGCCACCTGAGGGTGCTGCGCTCACCTGATTCCTGAGGCTGAGGGGGGGTCGTTCCCTGAGGCCGGCAGGGGCTGCCCTTGAGGCCGACAGTTGAGACATCACCCGGCCGGGTAGTTTGGGCGGTCCGTAAAGACCCCCAGGAGGACCGGCCGTGGTTGCTGATCTGTCGCAGCTCGTGAAGGCGTACGACGTGCGCGGAGTGGTGCCCGACCAGTGGGACGAATCACTGGCCGAACTCTTCGGGGCCGCGTTCGTCCAGGTCACGGACGCCGAGGCGATCGTGATCGGCCACGACATGCGCCCGACCTCACCCACCCTGGCGGGGGCGTTCGCCCGGGGTGCGGCGGCCCGGGGCGCGGACGTCACACTCATCGGGCTCTGCTCGACGGACCAGCTGTATTACGCCTCGGGCGCGCTGGACCTGCCCGGGGCGATGTTTACGGCCTCGCACAACCCGGCGCAGTACAACGGCATCAAGATGTGCCGGGCCGGTGCCGCACCGGTCGGCCAGGACACGGGCCTGGCCGAGATCCGCACACTGGTCGAACAGTGGTCGGAAGGCGCACCGCAGCCCGCCCCCTCCACCGCCCCCGGCACGATCACGGAACGTGACACGCTCACCGACTACGCGGCGCACCTCCTCGGCCTGGTCGACCTGACGGCGATCCGCCCCCTGAAGGTCGTGGTGGACGCGGGCAACGGCATGGGCGGCCACACAGTCCCCACGGTCCTCAAGGGCCTCCCGCTCGACATCGTACCCATGTACTTCGAGCTGGACGGCACCTTCCCGAACCACGAGGCCAACCCCCTAGACCCGAAGAACATCGTCGACCTCCAGGCCCGTGTCCTCGCCGAGGGGGCCGACCTCGGCCTCGCCTTCGACGGCGACGCGGACCGCTGCTTCGTGGTCGACGAGCGGGGCGCGGGCGTCTCGCCGTCCGCGATCACGGCCCTGGTAGCCGCCCGCGAACTGGCCCGCAACGGCGGCGAGGGCATCGTCATCCACAACCTGATCACCTCCTGGTCCGTCCCCGAGGTCGTCCGCGAGAACGGCGGCACCCCGGTCCGCACCCGGGTCGGCCACTCCTTCATCAAGACGGAGATGGCCGAGCACGGCGCCATCTTCGGCGGCGAGCACTCGGCGCACTACTACTTCCGCGACTTCTGGAACGCCGATACGGGCATGCTCGCCGCCCTCCACGTCCTCGCCGCGCTGGGCGGCCAGCGAAAGCCGCTCTCGGAGCTGGTCGCCGAGTACGACCGGTACGCGGGCTCCGGCGAGATCAACTCGACCGTTGCAGACCAGGCCGCAAGTCTCACCGAGGTCAAGAAGACCTACGGCACCCGCGACGACGTCACCTTCGACGACCTGGACGGCCTCACGGTCACGACGCCCGGCTGGTGGTTCAACCTCCGAGCCTCGAACACGGAGCCCCTGCTGCGCCTGAACGTCGAGGCGAGGGACGAGAAGACGATGGCGGCGGTACGCGACGAGGTCCTGAGCCTGATCAGGCGCTAGCTTGACCTCTCCCTCCGGCGGCTTCGGCCGCTGGTTTGCCCCCTCCGGCGATCCTCCGGTTCCCGCCGCGTTGGTAACCCACCCTGTCCGGTGTTGGGCATCCTGGCCCTTCAACCGGGGTGTCCCGTTCAACCGGCGCGTCTCCTTCACCGCTCGTCCGCTTTCCCCAGCTCCTCCGCCCACCTCAGCTTTCCCCTCCCAGCTCCTCAGCCCTCTTCCCCTCCCCCCGGCCTGCCCCAGCCCCTCCACCCCTCGGCCCCCGGCCTACCCCAGCCCCTCCGGCGATTGAGGAGCGGGGTCCGGGGCAGAGCCCCGGTTACGGGAAGGGGCGGGGAGGGGAAAAGCCCGCCGCAGGCGCCCCCACCCGAGGCCCCGCTCCGCCCGGCCCCCGCCCACCGCGCCCCCCACCCCGCCCATCCCCCGTTTCCTCCTCCCAGCCAGGCCGCGCCCCCGCCACCCCAGCGGTAGGCTGACGACGCCTGATCCACGTGGATCGGGACTCGCATGCTCGAAGGGACTCACCCCATGCCGCTCGAAGCCGGCCTCCTGGAGATCCTGGCCTGCCCGGCCTGCCACGCCCCGCTCGACGACCGCTCGTCGGCCGACAGCCCCGAGCTGGTCTGCACCGGTGCGGACTGTGGCCTGGCCTACCCGGTCCGGGACGGCATCCCGGTGCTGCTCGTGGACGAGGCCCGCCGCCCCGCCTGACCGCGAGCGAAGCGGGTACGGGGCACCGACGACGTACAAACGTACGAGAGCCGGTGGCCGTACGCGGGGCAGGGCACGCCCAAGGCGGACCGTTCGCTACGACCGCCCCCGGCGACCAGGTGTGACCGGCACGCCGCAGGCATCGCCACCACGCACCGCCACGAGGCAGAACCACAGCACCACAGCACGGCCACAGGCGCACCCCCTGCCCCCCCCGGCACCCCGCCCCGCACCCGCATCCCGCACCCCACCCGGTGATCGGAGGCCCACCGCCATGCTCGACGAGTCCCTGCTCGACGCCCCGGAAGCCCTCGCCCGAGCCGACCGCCGCGATCTGCTTCGCGGCGCGGCCGAGGCAGGCGCCCGCGTACGTACCGCCGCCCGGCACGCCGCCGAGGCGGGCATCGGTGGCCTGGCCCCGGAGGGCCGGCCCCGAGCCGTCCTCGTCGCAGGCCCCGGAACCGCCGCGTCCGGCGTCGCCGACCTGATCGGCGCACTGGCGGGCGCAGCCGCCCCCGTGACCCGGATGCACCCCACAGGAGTCGCCCCCGCCCCCGGCGCCCTGCGCTGGACCCTGCCCGGCTGGGCCGGGTCCGTGGATCTGCTCCTCATCGCGACCGCCGACGGCTCCGAACCGGGGCTCGCCCTGCTGGCCGAGCAGGCGTACCGCCGCGGCTGCACGGTCGTCGCCGTCGCTCCTACCCGCTCGCCGCTGCGCGAGTCGGTCGACGGAGGGCACGGCCTGGTGGTCCCGATGGCGGCTGCCCCGCACGGGGAGTACGACGCGGAGACCTCGGCCGCGGGCCCCGGCACACTGTGGGCGCTGCTCACCCCGCTCCTGGTCCTCCTGGACCGGGTCGGCCTGGTGACGGCTCCCCCCGAGGAGCTGCAGAAGGTGGCGGACCGCCTCGACCGCACCGCGGAACGCTGTGGCCCGGCCATCGCCACGTACAGCAACCCGGCCAAGACGCTCGCCGCCGAGCTCGCGGACAGTCTGCCCCTGCTGTGGACGGAGGGCGACGCGGCAGGCCCGGTCGGCCGCCGCTTCGCCGCTGTACTCGCCGAGCTGGCGGGCCGTCCCGCCCTCGCCGCGGAACTCCCCGAGGCCCTGCCCTCGCACGGCACGCTGCTGGCCGGGGACTTCGCGGCGGGCGCCGACCCCGACGACTTCTTCCGCGACCGGGTCGAGGAGGGGGAGACGCTGAGAGCCCGAGTGGTTCTCCTCCGGGACCGCCCCGCGGGCGGCCTCAGCGCCTACCCGGCCGCCCGGGAGCTGGCGCTCGGCCACGACACCCCCGTCAGCGAACTGGAACCGGACGCGGGCAGCGACCTGGAGGCCCTCGCCGAACTGCTCGCGATCACCGACTTCGCGGCGGTCTACCTGTCGCTGGCCTCGTCCCCCCAGCCCTGACGCCTCCCCCGAACCACCAACGCACCCCCATCTCCGTGTCTCCATATCTCCACCCCCGAGGACGACTTCATGGACCGGCTGTCCAACACCGTGCGCCCCTACGCCTGGGGGTCCACCACGGCCATCCCCGCCCTGCTGGGCATCGAGCCCACCGGCGAACCGCAGGCCGAGATGTGGATGGGAGCCCACCCCGGAGCGCCCTCGCGGGTCAGCAGGACCGGTCGGGCGAGCAGGTCCGGCCAGGCCGGCACGGCCAGCCGCACCACCGAGCCCGATGACACGGAGCTCGCGCTCACCGAGGTCATCGCAGCCGACCCGGAGGGGGAACTCGGCGCAACCACGGTCGACCGGTTCGGCCCCCGCCTCCCCTTCCTCCTGAAGCTCCTCGCCGCCGGCGCCCCCCTGTCCCTCCAGGTCCACCCGAACCTGGACCAGGCCCGCGAGGGCTACGCCGACGAGGAGGCCCGGGACGTCCCGATCGACGCACCGCACCGCACGTACAAGGACGCCAACCACAAGCCCGAACTGATCTGCGCCCTCACCCCCTTCGACGGACTGTGCGGCTTTCGCAGGCCCGCCGAGGCGGCGGACGCGATGGAGGCGCTGGGAGTCGACTCCCTCAAGCCGTACGTGGATCTCCTCCGCGCCCACCCCGAAGAGGCCGCCCTCCGCGAGGTGCTCACCGCGATCCTCGGCGCGGACCCGGCGGAGATGGCCGAGACCGTCGAGCAGGCGGCAGCCGCCGCCGAACGCCTCGGCGGCGCCCACGCCCCGTACGCCCGCATCGCCCACCACTTCCCCGGCGACCCCGGCGTCCTGGCGGCCATGCTGCTGAATTACGTACAACTCCAGCCCGGCGAAGCCCTGTTCCTCGGTGCAGGGGTCCCCCACGCCTACCTCGACGGCCTCGGCGTCGAGATCATGGCCAACTCGGACAACGTGCTGCGCTGCGGCCTGACTCCCAAGCACATCGACGTCCCCGAACTCCTGCGCATCGTCCGTTTCGAGGCGACCGAACCCGGCGTGCTGCGCCCCGAGGCAGCCCCGTCGGGCGAGGAGTTGTACGAGACCCCCGTCGACGAGTTCGCCCTGTCCCGCTACACCCTCGCGTCCGGGGCGGCCCCCGCCGTACTGACCGCCCCCACCCCGCAGATCCTGCTTTGCACTGCAGGAACCGTCCGGGTCGGCGAGCTGTCGCTGAGCCCGGGGGAGTCGGTCTTCGTACCGGCCGGTGAACCGGTCGAAGCGGCCGGAGCGGGCACGCTCTTCCGAGCCACAGTGGCCGCCTGACCCAGGGTCCGACACCCGCCGTCCGGTCCAACTTCGGCTCGTCGGCTGCAACAATGTGCCGCCTCACCGCGGCGGCGGATGCCGCGCACCGACGAAGGGACGGCACGCACCTATGAGCGCGTCAGGCGGAACCAAGGCGATCGTGGCGGCACTCGTCGCCAACCTCTCGATCGCCGTCGCCAAATTCGTGGCGTTTCTCTTCAGTGGCTCCTCGTCGATGCTCGCGGAGAGCGTCCACTCGCTCGCCGACTCGGGCAACCAGGGACTCCTGCTACTCGGCGGCAAGAAGGCGAAGCGCGAGGCGACACCGCAGCACCCCTTCGGCTACGGGCGCGAGCGCTACATCTACGCATTCCTCGTCTCCATCGTCCTCTTCTCGGTGGGCGGCATGTTCGCGGTGTACGAGGGTTACGAGAAGATCAAGCACCCGCACGCGATCGAGGCCTGGTACTGGCCGGTCGGGGTCCTGGTCTTCGCGATCATCGCCGAGACCTTCTCCTTCCGTATGGCGATCAAGGAGTCCAACGAGACGCGCGGCGATCGCTCCTGGACCGAGTTCGTCCGCCACGCCAAGGCCCCGGAGCTCCCGGTCGTCCTCCTGGAGGACCTCGGCGCCCTCGTCGGTCTGTTCCTGGCGCTCGGCGGCGTCAGTCTCGCCCTGGCCACCGACAACGGGGTCTGGGACGGCATCGGCACCCTGTGCATCGGCATCCTCCTGATCGTCATCGCGATCGTCCTCGCCGCCGAGACGAAGTCCCTCCTGCTCGGCGAGTCCGCGGGAATCGAGGACGTCGAGAAGATCAAGGCGGCCGTGGTCGACGGAGACACCGTCACCGGGATCATCCACATGCGCACCCTCCACCTGGGCCCCGAGGAACTGCTGGTCGCCGCCAAGATCGCGGTCCAGCACGACGACACGGCGACCGAGGTCGCCAACGCGATCAACGCCGCCGAGAACCGCATCCGCGACGCCGTCCCGATCGCCCGCGTCATCTATCTGGAGCCGGACATCTTCGACGCGGAGGCAGCCACAAAGGGAACCAACCCGGCCAAGCCCCCCACCACACCCTCCACCCCCAATACATCCACCGACACAACCCCCGCCCCGGGCACCGGCACAATCCCCGGCACGGACACCGACACGACCTCTGGCACGACCTCTGGCACGACCTCTGGCACCGGCCACCCCCCGAAGGATTCCGGCCACTGACCCACCACACACCAGCCCCGATCGCCCGGTGACCCCTCCCACACGCCCCTCTGCCCAGACGGGCTGGGGCTCACTGGGCCGTTCGGTGTAGATTCGGATACGGATAACAGACGTCGCTGCTGATGGCGGTCGACCGGCTGGCAGGAGCGAGCCGGGCGAGGGACAGAGGGCCTCCGACGGACTGCACTGCGAACGCCCGGGCATTCGTGTGCCCCGCCACCGCAGAGTCAGCCCAGACAAGCCCACCCTCGACCCATCACGAGGAGCAGCCCGTTATGACGACGGCAACCAACAGCCAGGACTTCAAGGTCGCCGATCTCTCCCTCGCCGCATTCGGGCGTAAGGAGATCACTCTCGCCGAGCACGAGATGCCCGGCCTGATGTCGATTCGTAAGGAGTACGCCGCGGCTCAGCCGCTGGCGGGTGCGCGGATCACCGGTTCGCTGCACATGACTGTGCAGACGGCCGTGCTGATCGAGACGCTGGTCGCGCTCGGCGCGGAGGTCCGTTGGGCCTCCTGCAACATCTTCTCCACCCAGGACCACGCCGCCGCGGCCATCGCGGTCGGCCCGAACGGCACTCCGGAAGCCCCCGCGGGCGTCCCGGTCTTCGCGTGGAAGGGCGAGACGCTGGAGGAGTACTGGTGGTGCACGGAGCAGGCGCTGACCTGGCCGAACACCTCCACCGGCGGTCCGAACATGATCCTCGACGACGGCGGTGACGCGACCCTCCTCGTCCACAAGGGTGTCGAGTTCGAGAAGGCGGGCGCCGCCCCGGACCCGTCGACCGCGGACAGTGAGGAGTACGCCCACATCCTCACCCTGCTGAACCGCACCCTTGGCGAGTCCCCGCAGAAGTGGACCCAGCTGGCCTCCGAGATCCGTGGTGTCACGGAGGAGACCACGACGGGTGTGCACCGCCTCTACGAGATGCATCGTGACGGGACCCTCCTGTTCCCCGCGATCAATGTGAATGACGCGGTGACGAAGTCGAAGTTCGACAACAAGTACGGCTGCCGTCACTCGCTGATCGACGGGATCAACCGGGCCACGGATGTTCTGATCGGTGGCAAGACGGCCGTCGTGTTCGGTTACGGCGATGTGGGCAAGGGCTGTGCGGAGTCGCTGCGTGGTCAGGGCGCTCGGGTGATCGTCACGGAGGTCGACCCGATCTGTGCGCTGCAGGCGGCGATGGACGGCTATCAGGTGACCACGCTCGACGAGGTCGTCGAGACGGCGGACATCTTCGTCACCACGACGGGTAACAAGGACATCATCATGGCCAAGGACATGGCCCGGATGAAGCACCAGGCGATCGTCGGCAACATCGGTCACTTCGACAACGAGATCGACATGGCAGGTCTCGCGAAGATCGACGGGATCGTGAAGGACGAGGTCAAGCCGCAGGTCCACACCTGGACGTTCCCCGACGGCAAGGTCCTCATCGTCCTCTCCGAGGGTCGCCTGCTGAACCTGGGCAACGCCACCGGCCACCCCTCCTTCGTCATGTCGAACTCCTTCGCGGATCAGACGCTGGCGCAGATCGAGCTGTTCACGAAGCCCGAGGAGTACCCGACCGACGTGTACGTGCTGCCCAAGCACCTGGACGAGAAGGTCGCCCGTCTCCACCTCGACGCACTCGGCGTCAAGCTGACCACGCTGCGGCCGGAACAGGCGGCGTACATCGGCGTCGAGGTCGAGGGCCCGTACAAGCCCGATCACTACCGCTACTGACGCGCTACTGACCGGCGGTCCGCCCCTCGGTGTGCGGAAGGATCGACCTCCCGCACACCGAGGGGCATCACAGCCCTCGGCAGCAGTCCAGCGGAACCAGCAGAACTAGCAGGTCAAGCAGGTCCAGCAGCGTCCGAGAACAGGCCCCCGCACCCCCGTGTCGGGGGCCTGCTCCCGTTACCGCCACCTACCGCCCCACCGCCCTACCGCTCCCGAACAGCCCGAGGAACCCGAAGGACCCCATGCCCCGCGGCAGGTATTCGCTCCACGACCTTCACGATCACACCCCCCTCGGTGAAGAACACTTCCACTGCGCCCCCGGCCCCTCCGGCTGGCGCTACGTCTCCCAGACCACGTCCCCCTCGGGCGACCACCTCGGCTCCGTCGACCTGGCCCTGGACGAGCTGGGCCGCCCCATCCGTCTCGAACTGCATGCCGCGAGCTGGCAGGTCCGAGGAGCCGCCCTGGAAGGCGTCACCTGGGTCCGGGCCGACCCGACCGGCGCTCACGCCACCGAAGGCAACGTCCGTGCCCACGCCTTCGCCGGCGCATCCCCCGCATTCCTCATCGCCATGACCCGTCTCCTGCGCCTCACCCCCGATTCCCCCACGACCCGCGTCCGCGTGGTCACCTTCACGGACCCGGTCCTCGCGCCCCGGACCGTCGATCAGTCCTGGGCTCTGGTGAACAGTGAAGCGCACGCCACTGACAACGGCCCCCTGACCGTGGACGAATACCAGGTCAGCGCCCTGGACACCGGGGAACAGCACGCGGTTCACATCGCCGGCGATGTGGTCCTCGCCGCCCCCGGCATCGAGCTCGAACACCTGGAGACACCCCCGTCGCCCCGCCCGTCCGGCCCCCCGCCCCGGACCGCACCGGACGCCTCGCCCCCGTACACCCTCTAGCCGGGCGGAGCGAACCCCGCAGAAGGCGAGCCCCCGCCCCCGGCGGCCCCCGCAGCATCCAAGCGCCCCCCAGGCGCGGGAGCTCCGGCACTTCCAGCCGGCAGGGTCGGTCCACCACCCGCAGCAGGCACGAACAGACCGGGCCCTTCCACCCGCCCCGGACCGAACACGCGCCGCGCATCCCGCGCCTGACGCTCATGGACCACCGCAGCCAGGAAGGCGGCCGCCGGAACGCCCTGCGGCGCCGTCGTTCCCGTCCGCGACACCAGCTCACCGGCCAGCCGCTCCGCGATGGAACGGCCCACGCCGGGGTCCAGCTGCTGCATCCGCGTCAAGTACTGCCGTATGGCAAGCCATAGTTCGTCCGGCACGGCGGACAGGTCCAGCTGCGAGAACCGGCCGACCAGCCACGGCGGGGGAGGCGGCACGGCCATGGACCGCCCCGACGCCGTGACCCGCTCCCGGACGACCAGGGTCCCGGCGAACACATCACCGAGCCGACGCCCTCGCGCCGACACCAGGGAGGCGATGGAGGCCACGGCACCGAACGTCATGAGGATCTCGGCGAGCCCCATGGCCCCGCGCACCAGAGCGTGCCGGAACCGGATAGGTCCGCCGTCGTCGCGCACCACGCGCAGCCCGCAGGCCAGCTTCCCGAGCGAGCGGCCGTGGCTCAGCGTCTCGACGGCGACCGGCCCACCGATCAGAACCAGCAGGAACGACGCGACCCCGACCGCTGCGACGGCCGCTTCGTCCAAGGAGGCAGAGGCGATCCCCAAAACGATGGAAATCAGAATGAAAACGGTGAAAGTCACTGACAGATCGATCGCCGCGGCCAGGGCCCGACTCGGCAACCTCGCCGGCCTCAGCCCCAGAACGACCGCGTCCCCGGTCACCAGCTCACTCATCGGGCCCCACCCTTCGCCGACCTTCTCTGCCCCAGCCGGGCCCAGTCTGCCAAGCTGACCGGCAGCGCGCCGCAGTAGTACGGACCCGTACGCACCCTTGCCAGGAGCAACAGCCGCCCATGGACCTCGACGTCTTCGTCACCGCCCACCGCACGGAGTGGGACCGCCTCGAACACCTCCTGCGCCGAGGGCGCCGCCTCACCGGCGCGGAAGCGGACGAGCTGGTCGTCCTCTACCAGCGCACGGCGACCCACCTCTCGCTGGTCCAGTCGAGCACCCCCGACCCCGTGCTCACCGCCCGCCTCACCCAGCTCGTGGCCCGTGCCCGGTCGACGGTGACCGGCAGCCGCAAGGCGTCCTGGCGCGACGCGACCCGATTCCTCACAGCAGGGTTTCCCGCAGCGGTCTACCGCTCGCGTCACTGGTGGGTCCCCACCGCCATCCTGTCCACCGCACTGGCAGCGCTCATGGGCTGGTGGATAGGCACACACCCCGAGGTCCAGGCCGCGATAGCCGCTCCGGAGGAGCTCCGGGCGATGACCCGGCCGGGCGGGGAGTACGAGGCCTACTACTCCAGCCACCCCGCGGCATCGTTCGCGGCCCAGGTATGGACGAACAACGCGCAGGCCGCGGCGCTGTGCCTGATCCTGGGCGCGTTCCTCTGCATACCGGTGCTCTGGATCCTGTTCCTCAACATGCTGAACCTGGCCGTCGGCATCGGCCTGATGTCCTCCGCGGGCCGCCTGGACGTGTTCCTCGGCCTGGTTCTGCCCCACGGTCTGCTCGAACTCACCGCCGTATTCGTCGCTGCCGGCACGGGGCTCCGCCTCGGCTGGACGGTGATCGACCCCGGCCCCCTGTCACGCCGGACAGCTCTGGCCCAGCAGGGCCGTGCAGCGTTGGGCATGGCGATCGGCCTGGCTCTGGTCCTGTTCGTATCAGGGCTCATCGAGGGCTTCGTGACCCCCTCCGGCCTTCCGACCTGGGCAAGGATCACGATCGGTATCGCCGCTGAGCTGGCATTTCTCGCGTACGTCTACATCCTGGGCGGCCGCGCGGCACGAGTCGGCGACACGGGCGACCTGGCGGCCGTCGAACGGAGCGCCGAGCTTCCCTCCGCAGCCTGACCGTCGATGTGCGATCGCCCCTGCCGAGCTGCTAGTGTCCTTCTCGCCCACAAAAACCGTTGACACGGCGGATGTGGGGAGGTAGATTTTAACGGTTGCCTCGGACTAGACAGGTTCGAGCCAACCGCGTAAGATCTACCTTGCTCGTGCAGGGAATGTTTGCTCATTCCGCCGAGCCGCCCCGATCTCCTTTATCTCAAGCCTTCCGGTCGCTCACTTCGCACCGAAAACTTCTGATAAAGTCGGATCAGCCGAAAGGCAAGGCCATTCCACAGGCCACCGGAAATCGAATTCGGACCGGAAACGGAACGAAAAAGAGTCTGGTAAAGTTGGAACCGCCGGAAAGGGAAAACGCGAAAGCGAAGAACCTCGAAAGCACCCCGCTTCGACCGGGAATCGGACACGAAAGAGTCTGATAGAGTCGGAAACGCAAGAACGAAGGGAAGCGCCCGGAGGGCCCCGGTGAAACGGGACCGAAGGAAGCGTCCGTTCCTTGAGAACTCAACAGCGTGCCAAAAGTCAACGCCAGATATGTTGATACCCCGGCCTGCACCTGGTGCAGGTTGGAGGTTCCTTTGAAAGTCCTACGGTCGCCATGTGCGGCGGTAGGCAACAACACAGCGAGGACGCTGTGAACAACGGGTCTTATTCCGACCGGTTGTTCCGCTCTCGTGTGTGCACCCGATTACGGGTAAACATTCACGGAGAGTTTGATCCTGGCTCAGGACGAACGCTGGCGGCGTGCTTAACACATGCAAGTCGAACGATGAAGCCTTTCGGGGTGGATTAGTGGCGAACGGGTGAGTAACACGTGGGCAATCTGCCCTTCACTCTGGGACAAGCCCTGGAAACGGGGTCTAATACCGGATAACACTCTGTCCCGCATGGGACGGGGTTAAAAGCTCCGGCGGTGAAGGATGAGCCCGCGGCCTATCAGCTTGTTGGTGGGGTAATGGCCTACCAAGGCGACGACGGGTAGCCGGCCTGAGAGGGCGACCGGCCACACTGGGACTGAGACACGGCCCAGACTCCTACGGGAGGCAGCAGTGGGGAATATTGCACAATGGGCGAAAGCCTGATGCAGCGACGCCGCGTGAGGGATGACGGCCTTCGGGTTGTAAACCTCTTTCAGCAGGGAAGAAGCGAAAGTGACGGTACCTGCAGAAGAAGCGCCGGCTAACTACGTGCCAGCAGCCGCGGTAATACGTAGGGCGCAAGCGTTGTCCGGAATTATTGGGCGTAAAGAGCTCGTAGGCGGCTTGTCACGTCGGATGTGAAAGCCCGGGGCTTAACCCCGGGTCTGCATTCGATACGGGCTAGCTAGAGTGTGGTAGGGGAGATCGGAATTCCTGGTGTAGCGGTGAAATGCGCAGATATCAGGAGGAACACCGGTGGCGAAGGCGGATCTCTGGGCCATTACTGACGCTGAGGAGCGAAAGCGTGGGGAGCGAACAGGATTAGATACCCTGGTAGTCCACGCCGTAAACGTTGGGAACTAGGTGTTGGCGACATTCCACGTCGTCGGTGCCGCAGCTAACGCATTAAGTTCCCCGCCTGGGGAGTACGGCCGCAAGGCTAAAACTCAAAGGAATTGACGGGGGCCCGCACAAGCAGCGGAGCATGTGGCTTAATTCGACGCAACGCGAAGAACCTTACCAAGGCTTGACATATACCGGAAAGCATCAGAGATGGTGCCCCCTTGTGGTCGGTATACAGGTGGTGCATGGCTGTCGTCAGCTCGTGTCGTGAGATGTTGGGTTAAGTCCCGCAACGAGCGCAACCCTTGTTCTGTGTTGCCAGCATGCCCTTCGGGGTGATGGGGACTCACAGGAGACTGCCGGGGTCAACTCGGAGGAAGGTGGGGACGACGTCAAGTCATCATGCCCCTTATGTCTTGGGCTGCACACGTGCTACAATGGCCGGTACAATGAGCTGCGATGCCGTGAGGCGGAGCGAATCTCAAAAAGCCGGTCTCAGTTCGGATTGGGGTCTGCAACTCGACCCCATGAAGTCGGAGTTGCTAGTAATCGCAGATCAGCATTGCTGCGGTGAATACGTTCCCGGGCCTTGTACACACCGCCCGTCACGTCACGAAAGTCGGTAACACCCGAAGCCGGTGGCCCAACCCCTTGTGGGAGGGAGCTGTCGAAGGTGGGACTGGCGATTGGGACGAAGTCGTAACAAGGTAGCCGTACCGGAAGGTGCGGCTGGATCACCTCCTTTCTAAGGAGCACTTCTTACCAGGCTTCGGTTTGGTCAGAGGCCAGTACACCGGCGAGTGTTCGGTGCTGGTTGCTCATGGGTGGAACGTTGACTATTCGGCACGATTGGTTGGTCACTGTTAGTACTGCTCTTCGGGGCGTGGAACGTGGTGGTGGATCGGTCGGGTCGGGCACGTTGTTGGGTATCTGAGGGTATGGCCGTTTGGCTGTCCTTCGATCCGGCCCCAGTGAACTCGTCCCTTCGGGGGTGGGGTGGTGGGTGGCTGGTCGTTGTTTGAGAACTGCACAGTGGACGCGAGCATCTGTGGCCAAGTTTTTAAGGGCGCACGGTGGATGCCTTGGCACCAGGAACCGATGAAGGACGTGGGAGGCCACGATAGTCCCCGGGGAGCTGTCAACCAAGCTTTGATCCGGGGGTTTCCGAATGGGGAAACCCGGCAGTCGTCATGGGCTGTCACCCGCTGCTGAACACATAGGCAGTGTGGAGGGAACGAGGGGAAGTGAAACATCTCAGTACCCTCAGGAAGAGAAAACAACCGTGATTCCGGGAGTAGTGGCGAGCGAAACTGGATGAGGCCAAACCGTATGCGTGTGATACCCGGCAGGGGTTGCGCATGCGGGGTTGTGGGAGTTCTCTTGATCAATCTGCCGGTTGGTCGGCGAGTCAGAAACCGTTGGTGTAGGCGAAGGACATGCGAAAGGTCCGGCGTAGAGGGTAAGACCCCCGTAGCTGAAACATCAACGGCTCGTTTGAGAACCACCCAAGTAGCACGGGGCCCGAGAAATCCCGTGTGAATCTGGCGGGACCACCCGCTAAGCCTAAATATTCCCTGGTGACCGATAGCGGATAGTACCGTGAGGGAATGGTGAAAAGTACCGCGGGAGCGGAGTGAAATAGTACCTGAAACCGTGTGCCTACAAGCCGTGGGAGCGTCGCTGGCAGCACTTGTGCTGTCAGTCGTGACTGCGTGCCTTTGAAGAATGAGCCTGCGAGTTAGCGGTGTGTAGCGAGGTTAACCCGTGTGGGGAAGCCGTAGCGAAAGCGAGTCCGAATAGGGCGTTTGAGTTGCACGCTCTAGACCCGAAGCGGAGTGATCTAGCCATGGGCAGGTTGAAGCGGAGGTAAGACTTCGTGGAGGACCGAACCCACCAGGGTTGAAAACCTGGGGATGACCTGTGGTTAGGGGTGAAAGGCCAATCAAACTCCGTGATAGCTGGTTCTCCCCGAAATGCATTTAGGTGCAGCGTCGTGTGTTTCTTGCCGGAGGTAGAGCACTGGATAGGCGATGGGCCCTACCGGGTTACTGACCTTAGCCAAACTCCGAATGCCGGTAAGTGAGAGCGCGGCAGTGAGACTGTGGGGATAAGCTCCATGGTCGAGAGGAAACAGCCCAGAGCATCGACTAAGGCCCCTAAGCGTACGCTAAGTGGGAAAGGATGTGGAGTCGCAGAGACAACCAGGAGGTTGGCTTAGAAGCAGCCACCCTTGAAAGAGTGCGTAATAGCTCACTGGTCAAGTGATTCCGCGCCGACAATGTAGCGGGGCTCAAGCGTACCGCCGAAGTCGTGTCATTCACACATATAGGGCCAACGCCTGTGTGGATGGGTAGGGGAGCGTCGTGTGCCGGGTGAAGCAGCCGCGGAAGCGAGTTGTGGACGGTTCACGAGTGAGAATGCAGGCATGAGTAGCGATACACACGTGAGAAACGTGTGCGCCGATTGACTAAGGGTTCCTGGGTCAAGCTGATCTGCCCAGGGTAAGTCGGGACCTAAGGCGAGGCCGACAGGCGTAGTCGATGGACAACCGGTTGATATTCCGGTACCCGCTTTGAAACGCCCAGTACTGAATCAGGCGATGCTAAGTCCGTGAAGCCGGCCCGATCTCTTCGGAGTTGAGGGTAGTGGTGGAGCCGATGAACCAGACTTGTAGTAGGTAAGCGATGGGGTGACGCAGGAAGGTAGTCCAGCCCGGGCGGTGGTTGTCCCGGGGTAAGGGTGTAGCCCGTGTGGTAGGTAAATCCGTCACACATTAAGGGTGAGACCTGATGCCGAGCCGATTGTGGTGAAGTGGATGATCCTATGCTGTCGAGAAAAGCCTCTAGCGAGTTTCATGGCGGCCCGTACCCTAAACCGACTCAGGTGGTCAGGTAGAGAATACCGAGGCGTTCGGGTGAACTATGGTTAAGGAACTCGGCAAAATGCCCCCGTAACTTCGGGAGAAGGGGGGCCATCACTGGTGATCCGATTTACTCGGTGAGCTGGGGGTGGCCGCAGAGACCAGCGAGAAGCGACTGTTTACTAAAAACACAGGTCCGTGCGAAGCCGTAAGGCGATGTATACGGACTGACGCCTGCCCGGTGCTGGAACGTTAAGGGGACCGGTTAGCTGACTTTCGGGTTGGCGAAGCTGAGAACTTAAGCGCCAGTAAACGGCGGTGGTAACTATAACCATCCTAAGGTAGCGAAATTCCTTGTCGGGTAAGTTCCGACCTGCACGAATGGCGTAACGACTTCTCGACTGTCTCAACCATAGGCCCGGTGAAATTGCACTACGAGTAAAGATGCTCGTTTCGCGCAGCAGGACGGAAAGACCCCGGGACCTTTACTACAGTTTGATATTGGTGTTCGGTTCGGCTTGTGTAGGATAGGTGGGAGACTTTGAAGCGGCCACGCCAGTGGTTGTGGAGTCGTCGTTGAAATACCACTCTGGTCGTGCTGGATGTCTAACCTGGGTCCGTGATCCGGATCAGGGACAGTGTCTGATGGGTAGTTTAACTGGGGCGGTTGCCTCCTAAAGAGTAACGGAGGCGCCCAAAGGTTCCCTCAGCCTGGTTGGCAATCAGGTGTTGAGTGTAAGTGCACAAGGGAGCTTGACTGTGAGACCGACGGGTCGAGCAGGGACGAAAGTCGGGACTAGTGATCCGGCAGTGGCTTGTGGAAGCGCTGTCGCTCAACGGATAAAAGGTACCCCGGGGATAACAGGCTGATCTTCCCCAAGAGTCCATATCGACGGGATGGTTTGGCACCTCGATGTCGGCTCGTCGCATCCTGGGGCTGGAGTCGGTCCCAAGGGTTGGGCTGTTCGCCCATTAAAGCGGTACGCGAGCTGGGTTTAGAACGTCGTGAGACAGTTCGGTCCCTATCCGCTGTGCGCGTAGGAATATTGAGAAGGGCTGTCCCTAGTACGAGAGGACCGGGACGGACGAACCTCTGGTGTGCCAGTTGTCCTGCCAAGGGCATGGCTGGTTGGCTACGTTCGGAAAGGATAACCGCTGAAAGCATCTAAGCGGGAAGCCTGCTTCGAGATGAGTATTCCCACCCTCTTGAGGGGTTAAGGCTCCCAGTAGACGACTGGGTTGATAGGCCAGATGTGGAAGCCCGGTAACGGGTGGAGCTGACTGGTACTAATAGGCCGAGGGCTTGTCCTCAGTTGCTCGCGTCCACTGTGTTAGTTCTGAAATAACGAACGGCCGTGTTGTTGTCCGGTGTTGGTTAATTTCATAGTGTTTCGGTGGTCATTGCGTTAGGGAAACGCCCGGTTACATTCCGAACCCGGAAGCTAAGCCTTTCAGCGCCGATGGTACTGCAGGGGGGACCCTGTGGGAGAGTAGGACGCCGCCGAACAATTTTTCCGGGAAAGCCCCGTACCGCAAGGTACGGGGCTTTTCTGCATTCCGGGGAGGGTAATGCTGCCCCTGGGCCCGTGAACTCCCTCCTCCTCCCTCTCTCGTCTGGGAGAGGGAGGAGGAGGCCACGCCACGCAGCAGCGCGACGGTTTTCCGAGTGTTCTAGAGACGCCCTGCGGACTTCAGCGCCAGATAGGCGTCGGCAAGTGCGGGAGCAAGACCGTCTGGAGTGGCATCCACGACCGTCACGCCGTGGCGCCGGAGCCTGTCCGCCGTGCGCCGGCGGTCGGCCTGGGCCTGACGTGCGGCGGCGGCTTCGTACACGGCCTCCACTGTCCCCCGGCCTTCCGCCATCTCCTCGACCCGGGGGTCGGACACCGCGGCCAGGAGGACCGTGTGGCGCTGGGTGAGCTGGGGCAGCACCGGTAGGAGGCCCTCCTCGATGGGGGCGGCCTCCAGCGTCGTCAGGAGCACGATCAGGGAGCCGCGGGGGGCGTCCGTGAGGGCTGCGGTGCTGAGGCCTCGGGAGTCCGTTTCGACGAGCTCCGGCTCCAAGGTTGCCAGAGAGTTGACTACGGTCGCCAGGACGTCGCCCGCGGCGGTACGGCCCTGCACCCGGGCTCGGACGCGGCGGTCGTAGGCGAGGAGGTTCACACGGTCACCTGCTCGGGTCGCGAGTGCGGTGAGCAGGAGGGTGGCGTCCATCGCGGCGTCGAGCCGGGGAGCGTCGCCCACCCGGCCTGCGGATGTGCGCCCGGTGTCGAGGACGATCAGGATGTGGCGGTCGCGTTCGGGACGCCAGGTTCGCACTGCGACGGCGGACTGGCGCGCGGTGGCCCGCCAGTCGATGGACCGGGTGTCGTCCCCGGGTACGTAGGCCCGGAGGCTGTCGAACTCCGTGCCCTCACCACGTGTCAGAACGCTGGTGCGACCGTCGAGTTCCCGCAGCCGGGCCAGCCTGGACGGCAGGTGCTTGCGGCTGGTGAACGGTGGCAGGACCCGTACGGTCCATGGGGCTCGGTGATGGCCCTGGCGTGCGGCTAGGCCCAGCGGGCCGTACGAGCGGACCGTGATGCGTTCGGCCTGGCGGTCGCCGCGACGCGTGGGGCGCAGAACGGTGGTCAGGCGGCGCTGTTCCCCGGCGGGGACCGTCAGCGTGTGACGGGAAGCGGTGCGGTCGGTGCCCGTGGGCCAGCTGCTGGGGGGCCAGGCGTCCCGCAACTGGGCCCGGAGGCGGCGTCGCGAGCTGTTGGTCACGGTGAGTTGCACCTCGGCCGCGTCGCCGAGTCGAACGGATGTGTCACCGGATCGGGTGAATCGGAGCGTTCGCACTGGTGCTGCCAGGGCGTAGTCGCACAGAATCGCTAGTGAGAGCGGTGCGTTGACCGCGACCATCCCCATCCAGCTCGGGGCGAGGATGCCTACGGGGAGTGACCCCAGGGCGGCAAGCAGTGCGGTACGTCCGGTGAGGGCCATGGTCACCGCCTCATCGGG
Organism: Streptomyces durocortorensis; assembly: GCF_031760065.1. NCBI lineage: Bacteria > Bacillati > Actinomycetota > Actinomycetes > Kitasatosporales > Streptomycetaceae > Streptomyces > Streptomyces sp. C11-1. Next base: position 2,586,385 of record NZ_CP134500.1, on the reverse strand, counting down.
GTACGGGGACGTGAGCGAGCACCGAGGTGATGACGGAGTCAGCAGTGACTCCCTCCATCTCAGCCTCGGGCCGCAGGTGGATGCGATGACGGAGCGTGGGGAGTGCGAGGGCCTTCACATCGTCCGGGATGACGTAGTCCCGGCCGGTGAGCCAGGCCCAGGCGCGGGCGGTCGACAGCAGTGCGGTGGCGCCTCGGGGGGAGACGCCGAGGGCGAGTGAGGGGGAATCGCGCGTGGCACGGCAGATATCCACGACGTAACCGGCGATCTCGGGGGAGACGGTCGTCTTCGCGACGGCTTCTCGTGCTGCTTCCAGGTCCGCGGGACCGGCGACCGGCCGTATCCCGGCGGCCTTCAGGTCGCGCGGGTTGAAGCCGTCGGCATGACGGGTGAGCACGTCGATCTCGTCCTGCCGCGAGGGGAGAGGGACCGTCAGCTTGAGCAGGAACCGGTCCAGTTGGGCCTCGGGCAGAGGATAGGTGCCTTCGTACTCGACGGGGTTCTGGGTCGCGGCGACAAGGAAGGGGTCCGGCAGCGGCCGGGGTGTTCCGTCGACGGTGACCTGGCGTTCCTCCATGGCCTCCAGGAGGGACGACTGGGTCTTGGGAGGGGTGCGGTTGATCTCGTCGGCGAGCAGCAGGTGAGTGAAGACGGGTCCCGGCTGGAAGGAGAACTCGGCAGTGCGTGCGTCATAGACCAATGAGCCCGTGACATCGCTCGGCATCAGGTCGGGAGTGAACTGGACGCGCTTGGTGTCGAGTTCGAGGGACGCGGCGAGCGCACGCACCAGGAGGGTCTTGGCGACGCCGGGCACGCCTTCGAGCAGAACGTGACCTCGGCAGAGCAGTGCCACGACGAGTCCGGTAACTGCGGGGTCCTGGCCGACGACCGCCTTCGCGATCTCGGAGCGGAGGGCTTCGAGGGACGCGCGGGCGCTGTCGGACGGCTCCGGTTCCGCGGGAGCCATGGGGCCGGTGGGGGCCACCGGGGGCTCGGTCGGCTCGGGGGTCGGGGCGCTCATGAAGTGCGTACCTCTCTTTCGAGGGCGTCGAGTTGATCGGCAAGGAGGACAAGGGCCGTGTCGGTGGCCGGAGCCGGACCGAAGAGCAGGGTGCTGAGGTCGTGGTCCGGGTCGGGGATGCGTGCGGACACGGCAGGGAGGAGGACTACGGAGGTGTGGGCGTCACGGGCGGGCACACCGATGAGGGAAGCGATGCGGGCGCGGGAGGCGGATCGGAAGGCTTCGGCGGCTCGGTCGCGGGCGTTGGCCTTGCGGTAGAGGAGGGCGCGGCCTTCGGTGGATTCGGACGCGCGGATGGCTACGGGCAGTCGTTCCGTCACCAGGGGGCCGAGGCGGCGGGCTCGCCAGACTGCGGCGAGGACTGCGGCGAGGAAGAGCTGCAGGGTTCCCCACAGCCAGCCGGAGGGGATGAGGTCGAGGAAGTTGCTCTCGCTGCCTGTGTCTTCTCGCGCCTCTTCCCCATCCCTGTCACCGGAAGCGCCGTCGTCGGCCGTGGCCGAAGGATCAGCCAGAGAGGGGAGGTACCAGACGAGATGCGGTCGGGATCCGAGGAGTTGGAGAGCGAGCGAGGCGTTGCCCTGCTGGTCGAGGCGCTCGTTGTGGAGGAAGTCGGGGGAGCCGAGGACGACCGTGTCGCCGTCCTGCCCATCCGGGAGTACGACCAGGCTGGGGTGACCGTCGCTCGGATAGCAGGCGATGGCTGTGGTGTTCCGCGTCGTGTAGCGGATGCCGCCCATGTCCGCTGTGCCTGCCCTGCGAGCGGTGGGCAGGTCGCACGCAGCGGCGAGGGCGCTCACCGCGCGGTGGGGCTCGGCGCGTACGCCGGGGGCCAGGCGGGAGACCGCGCGTACGCCGGGGGCGATCAGGAGGGTACGTCCGGCGGAGGCGGACGTGGCCTCGGTCAGGCGGTGTTGCTGCGTGGGCGTGAGGAGGTTGGGGCCTGCGACGAGCAGAGTGGTGTCGGGACCCGTGGCGCCGGTCGCTTCGTCGAGGGTGGTGGCGACGGTGACGGATATGCCGCGCGCCTTGAGGAGTTCGGCCACGGCTCGGCTGCCCTTGGGGTCTGTGGAGCGGGGGTCGAGCTGTCCGTGGTTCCCGCCGGAGCGTACGGCGGCGAAGGAGATGCCGGCGATGACGAGGACGAGGACGACGATCAGGAAGCCTCTGGCCCGGGCCCAGACCTGGTGCGCGGTGGGCGCTGTCGAGGTGGGGGAAGGGGTGGTCGCCGGGGTCATCCGGTGGCTCCTCGGGCGGTGCCGGGCAGCAGGGGTTTGGCCTCGTCGAGTTCGAGGTCGAGGGCGCGCAGGGCCAGATACGCCGACTGGTCCGCCGTGCGGCCGCCGTATGTGACGTCGTCGAAGTTCCGGGCGGCGGCCCGGAGGCGGGCGGTGTGTTCGGGCAGAGTGCGCCCTGCCTCGGCTGCGGCTTCGTCCGCGGTGCGGCCCGGGCGCGGGTCGAGCAGGGCTCGTTCCTCCAGGGAGCGGACGATGGCGCGCATGCGTTCCTGCACGGCTTCGGTCCAGCGCAGGGCTGCGGCGTGTGCCTCGGCTGCGGCGCGGTGCTGGGTCGCGCTGCGGGGGCCGTCGCTGTCGAAGAGGGCGTCCGAGGCGCGGGAGGTGCGCTTCGGAGTGCCGAGCCGCCACCAGAGGGCGGCGGCCAGGCCGATGACGATGACGATCAGGATCACGAGGCCCGCCGGGCCACCGGGGGCGGCGCCCGCGGCGGCGTCGAACAGGCCGGAGACCCAGTCCCAGAACTGGTTCAGGGCGCGCTGGAGGAAGTTCGGGTCGTTCTCGTGGTACATCGGTTTGGACAGCTCGCTCTCGGCTGCCTCCCGGGCGGGCACCCGCGGAGTGTCCACGGGTATGTCGCCCGCTCCGGTGCCCGACCGTGCTGCTGTGGTGCCCCCCGCCCCCGACACCGCATCAGCTCCTGGGGTTGTCGACGTCGTAGCCGGGCAGGCCCGCGGCCCGTGCGAGGTCGAGGTCGAGTGCTTCGCGGCGGATGCGCTGGTCCATGTAGAGCAGGGCCATCACGCCTGCGATGAACGGGTAGACCAGCGTCGAGATGATCACTTCACCGATGCCCGAGACGATCAGGAAGGGCCAGCCGAAGGATGGGGGGTTGCTGCTGAAGAACTCGCTGAGGGCGGTTCCGTCGGCGATCACCGCGATGACGCCGAACGGGATGGAGATGAGGAAGGCCATCAGGAAGGTCATCAGCCAGGTCAGGGCCAGGATTCCGAAGGTGCGCCACCAGGCGCCGCGGACGAGCTTGGCGGACCTGCGCAGTGCGGCGACGATGCTCTGGCGTTCCAGCATCAGGGCGGGGGCGGAGAGGGCGAAGCTGACGTGCAGCCAGAGCACCACGATGCAGGCGGCGGCGAAGCCGAGGAAGGCGAGCGCAGCACCGGCCCCGGAGCCCAGCAGCAGGCCGGGGCCGATACCGATGGTCATGATCACGACCATGAGCAGGGCCAGCAGCACGGTCAGTCCGAGCAGCGGGAGGATCCGAGGGCGGGCCTCGGCCCAGGCGTCGGCGAGCGAGGTGGGGCGGCCCAGTACCGAGCGGCTGATCACCACGGTCACGACGGACGCCGTGAAGAGTGTCGCGATCATCGTGATGAGAGTGGCCGGGGCAAGGGAGAACAGGGTCGACCGGGCGGACTCGGAGGCCTGTCGGATGGCTTCGGCACCGGTGGCGTTCGGGTCGACGGTGGTCGGTTCCGGCAGGAGGTAGCGCTGCAGGAGGATGATGGCGATCTGGGCGATCACGGAGACCGCGAGGCTGAAGCCGAGCGCGGTGCGCCAGTGCGCGCGGAGCGCGGAGACGGAGCCGTCCAGGATCTCCCCGAGGTTCAGGGGGCGCAGCGGGATGACGCCGGGCTTCGCGGTGGGCGGCGGTCCTGCCCAGCCCTGTCGCTGGGGGCCGCCTCCCCATCCGGAGGCGGGCGGAGGTGCGCCGGAGCCGCTGCCGGGGGTGCTCGGTGGGGACCACTGCCCGGCAGGCGGTTGCTCGGGGGACCACTGTCCCGTCGGGCCGCTTCCGTCCTGGGGGTCGGAGGGGCGGGGAATCGCCGTCTCCTTGCCGTCGGAGGGGGCAGATCCGGGCGAAGCCCAGCCCGGAGAGTCGTTCATTCTCGCTCCTTCACCGTCCTGACCGCTCATCGGGGCGGCAGGTTGGCAGCCATCGTGCCACGCGACGGTCCGCTAGGGATCAGCCGCTCTATCTCCTGCGCACCTTCATTTGTGGGCGGCTCACCGGGCAGACTGGGCAGATGGCTGATCAGGACGCGCAATCGCCGGCGGGCATCGAGCCTCCCGCGCTTCCCGTACTTCGCTGGGACGAACCTCCCGAAGGCCCCGTGCTGGTGCTCCTCGACCAGACTCGGCTGCCCGCCGATGAGGTCGAGCTGGTGTGCACCGATGTGCCCGCGCTGGTGCGCGCGATCCGGGCGCTGGCGGTGCGAGGGGCTCCGCTGCTCGGGATCGCCGGGGGGTACGGGGTGGCGCTCGCGGCGGCGCGGGGCTACGACGTGGCGGAGGCCGCCGGTCTGCTGGAGCGGGCGCGGCCCACCGCGGTGAACCTCGGCTACGGGGTGCGACGGGTGGCCCAGGCCTACTGGACGGTCGCCGAGAAGGGCGGCGGTGAGGTGGCCGCTGCCGCGGCGGCGCTGTCCGAAGCGCGGGCGCTGCACCGGGAGGACGCGCAGGCCAGCAGGCGTATGGCGGAGTACGGGGTGGCGTTGCTGGACGAGCTGCTACCGGGCGGCGGGCACCAGCTGCTCACCCACTGCAACACCGGGGCACTGGTCTCCGGAGGCGAGGGGACGGCCTTCGCGGTGGCGTTGAGGGTGCACCGGCAGGGGCGGCTGCGGCGGCTGTGGGTGGACGAGACGCGGCCGCTGCTCCAGGGGGCGCGGCTGACCGCGTACGAGGCGGCGCGCAACGGGTTGGCGTACAGCCTGCTCACGGACAATGCGGCGGGCTCGCTGTTCGCCGCCGGGGAGGTGGATGCCGTGCTCATCGGTGCGGACCGCATCGCCGCGGACGGCTCGGTGGCCAACAAGGTGGGGAGCTATCCGTTGGCCGTGCTCGCGAAGTACCACCACGTTCCCTTCATCGTGGTGGCGCCGACGACGACCGTGGATTTGGAGACCCCGGACGGCACATCGATCATCGTCGAGCAGCGTTCCGGGCAAGAAGTGACGGAGCTCACATCGCCGAATGGTGTAGCGGCCGGCGGAGGAGGCGGGATGGTCGTCGCACCCCTCGGAGCCCCGGCGTACAACCCGGCCTTCGACATCACACCGCCGGAATTGATCACGGCGATCGTCACCGAGGAGGGTGTCATTTCCCCGGTCACGGGGGTCGGACTGGCAGAGCTGTGTGCCAGGTCATCGCAGGTAACGATTAGCTAATGGGATGATGTCGATTATGAAGGGACGCGTCCTTGTCGTCGACGACGACACCGCACTGGCCGAGATGCTCGGGATTGTGCTGCGTGGAGAAGGTTTCGAGCCGTCGTTCGTAGCGGACGGCGACAAGGCACTGGCTGCATTTCGTGAGGCCAAGCCGGACCTGGTGCTGCTCGACCTCATGCTGCCCGGAAGGGACGGCATCGAGGTGTGCAGGCTGATCAGGGCCGAGTCCGGTGTGCCGATCGTCATGCTCACTGCCAAGAGCGACACCGTCGATGTCGTGGTCGGCCTGGAGTCAGGTGCCGACGACTACATCGTCAAGCCGTTCAAACCTAAGGAGCTGGTGGCCCGGATCAGGGCACGTCTGCGGCGGTCCGAAGAGCCCGCCCCGGAGCAGCTGACCATCGGTGACCTGGTCATCGACGTGGCAGGGCACTCCGTGAAGCGGGAGGGGCAGTCCATCGCCCTGACCCCGCTGGAGTTCGACCTGCTGGTCGCGCTCGCCCGTAAGCCATGGCAGGTCTTCACCCGTGAAGTCCTGCTGGAGCAGGTATGGGGTTACCGCCACGCGGCCGACACCCGCCTGGTGAATGTGCACGTTCAGCGTCTGCGTTCCAAGGTCGAGAAGGACCCGGAGCGGCCGGAGATCGTGGTGACGGTCCGAGGCGTCGGCTACAAGGCCGGACCGAGCTGAGATGGCCCGAGGCAGCGCTGCTCCGGGACCCGGGGAGCCGGGAGTCCGTACGGAGCGGGCTGCCGCCCCGGGACGAAAGGCATCTCGTATGAGCCGTTTCCTGCGGGGCGGCCGGTTGTTCGAGGACCGGACGCCCGGCGGGCCGGTACCGCGCTTGCTGATGCGGTGGGTCCGTCGTCCGCTGCTGCCCGCCGTCCGGTTGTGGCGGCGTAATCTGCAGCTCCGCGTCGTCGCGGGGACCCTGCTGATGTCGATGGCTGTCGTGCTGCTGCTCGGGTTCGTCGTGATCGGGCAGGTGCGCAACGGGCTGCTCGACGCGAAGGGCAAGGCCGCCCAGACCCAGGCCGCCGGTGGTTTCGCCGCGGCCCAGGAGAAGGCCAATGCCGCCCTCGCCCCCGACGGGCAGGGGAGCGGCGACACCGACGGTATGACCGGCAGCACCTCCTGGCGTACCGAGCTCGTCGACCAGCTCGCCAGTGGCGGCAAGAACGCGTTCAACGTGGTGGCGCTCAGCGCCGACTCCGTGAACGAAGGCGCGAGCAATCGCGCGCCGCGCGGTTCGGGCAGTGTCGAGGCATCCAGCGTGCCCGAGCGCCTGCGCGAGGACGTCGGCAAGGGCCAGGGCGCGTTTCAGACGTACTCCGAGATCCGGTATTCGTACGGCAAGGAGCCCCAGCCGGGGCTCGTCGTCGGCAAGCGGCTCTACGACATCGACCAGCACCCCTACGAGCTCTACTACCTCTTCCCGCTCACGCAGGAGGAGAAGTCGCTGTCGCTGGTCAAGACAACGCTGGCGACCGCCGGGGTGTTCGTTGTCGTGCTCCTCGGAGCCATCGCCTGGTTCGTGGTGCGGCAGGTCGTCACGCCGGTGCGGATGGCCGCCGGAATCGCCGAGCGGCTCTCGGCGGGCAAACTCCAGGAACGGATGAAGGTCACCGGCGAGGACGACATCGCCCGGCTCGGTGAGGCCTTCAACAAGATGGCCCAGAATCTCCAGCTGAAGATCCAGCAGCTGGAGGAGCTCTCCCGGATGCAGCGGCGCTTCGTCTCGGACGTCTCGCACGAGCTGCGGACCCCGCTCACGACCGTACGGATGGCGGCCGACGTCATCCATGAGGCGCGTGTCGACTTCGACCCCGTCACCGCACGCTCCGCCGAACTCCTGGGCGACCAGCTCGACCGATTCGAGTCGCTGCTCTCCGACCTGCTGGAGATCAGCCGCTTCGACGCGGGCGCGGCGGCCCTGGAGGCCGAGCCGATAGACCTGCGGACCGTGGTCCACCGGGTGATCGGTGGTGCCGAGCCGCTCGCCGAGCGCAAGGGCAGCCGAATCCTGGTCATCGGCGACGACCAGCCGGTGATAGCCGAGGCGGACGCCCGTCGGGTGGAGCGCGTCCTGCGTAACCTCGTGGTCAACGCCGTCGAGCACGGTGAGGGCCGGGACGTCGTGGTGCGGATGGGCGTGGCGCAGGGCGCTGTTGCCGTGGCCGTCCGCGACTACGGGGTCGGGCTCAAGCCCGGCGAGGCGACCCGCGTCTTCAACCGCTTCTGGCGCGCCGACCCGGCGCGGGCCCGGACGACCGGCGGGACCGGTCTTGGCCTGTCGATCGCCGTCGAGGACGCCCGGCTGCACGGCGGCTGGCTCCAGGCATGGGGCGAGCCGGGCGGCGGGTCCCAGTTCCGGCTGACCCTGCCGCGTACGGCGGACGAGCCGCTGCGTGGTTCGCCGATACCGCTGGAGCCCGAGGACTCCCGGCGCAACCGGGAGAATCGGGAGCGCGACGAGGCCACGCCGGCGGGGACGGGCGACCACCGTCTGATGTCCGTGCCGAACCAGCCCGGCGCAGGTGAGCGCTCGCCGTTGCCGGTGCCGGGGTGCCGCCCCGCTGTCGGGAACCCGGCGCCCGCGTCGGTGCACCCCGCGGCCCTGCCCGGCAGCGGAGCACGTGTCGTCGCGCGCCCGGCTCCCAAAGGTTCCGGTGGGCGCGCGGTCAACGGTGTACTGAATTCCGACCAGGAGGACACCACTCGTGGGTACTGACCGCTTTCAGCGCGGCCACGGACGCGCGGTGCGGCTGTCCGCGCTGATCGGCTGCGCCATCGTCGTGCTGGCCGGGTGCGGGTCGATGCCGACGACGGGGGACGTCAAAGCGGTCGACGCCTCGCAGCCGGACGACTCCCAGGTGCAGGTGTATGCCGTGGCGCCCCGGGAGGGCGCGCCGCCCAGCGAGATCGTCGACGGCTTCCTGGAGTCGATGACCAGTGACGATCCCGCGTTCGCGACCACGCGGAAGTACCTGAGCACCGACGCCCAGCGCACCTGGCAGCCCAGCGGGGGCATCACGGTCCTCGCCCAGGCTCCCAACCGCAGCGGGCCCCTCCTCCACGACGAGGCCAGCCGGGCCACCCGGGACACGGAGACGGCCTACACGCTGACCGGCCAGAAGGTCGCGGCGGTAGACGTCCAGAGCTCCTACCGGCCGCTCGCGCCCACCGACTACTCCCAGACCCTCCACCTGGTGCTGGAGAAGGGGCCGGACGGGGAGCAGGAATGGCGCATCGACGTCGTGCCGGACGGTCTGGTCCTCGGGCAGTCCGACTTCAAGCGGCTCTACCGTTCCGTGAACAAGTACTACTTCGCCACCGGGCGGACGGGCGGGCAGCGGATGCTCGTCGCCGACCCCGTCCACGTACGCAACGGCACCGATCCGGTCACGCGCATGAGCACGGCCACGCAGACCGTCACGACGCTGCTCGCCGGGCCGACGAACTGGCTGCGGCCGGTGGTCGACTCCCGGTTCCCGACCGGGACCGCGCTGCGCAAGGGCGTCACCGCGCTGGCGCCGGACGACCAGAACATCCTGAAGGTGCCGCTCAACGAGAAGGCGGACAAGGCCGACCGGAGCGCCTGCCGGATGATGGCCGCCCAGGTGCTCTACACCCTCGGGGACCTGACCTCGGCGCGGGTCGAGCGCGTGGAGCTGGAGGGCGGCCGCGGCAAGCTCTGCTCGCTGGACGCCGATGACGCCGAGGCGTTCTCCGCCGACAACGGCTCCGGAGGGCCCGACAGCCAGTACTTCATCAACGACAAGGGCCAGGTGGAGCGGCTTCCCGGCGCCGCCGAGGGCGACGTGACGCCCGAGCCGCTGGTCGGCCCCTTCGGTCTGGGCACGGTGCCGATGGGCTCGGTCGGGGTGTCCCGGGACGAGCGGCGGGCCGCCGCGGTGTCGGCCAACGGGGAGAACCTGTACGTGACCTCCCTGGAATCGGCGGACGAGCTGGCCGCGCCCCTGGTCACCAGCACCGCGAAGAAGGCCGCCGACCGGCTGTCCCCGCCGAGCTGGGACGGTCACGGGGACCTGTGGGTCGCCGACCGGAATCCGGCCGGTCCCCGGCTGCTGCGGCTGACCGGAGGAGCGGGGGAGCCCCAGGAGGTCCGGGTTCCGGGCCTGGACGGCAGCCGGATCGAAGCGCTCCGTATGTCGGCGGACGGGGTGCGGATCGCGCTGCTGCTGTCGAAGGACGGGCACACGACGCTGAAGATCGGCCGGGTCGAGCGTCGCGGGTCCGCGGTGTCGCCCGAGATCTCGGTCGAGGATCTCCGCCAGGCCGCACCGCAGCTCGCGGACGTGACGGCCATTTCCTGGTCCGGCCGCAGCCGTCTGGTGGTGGTCGGCAAGGAGGAGGGCGGAGTCCAGCAGGTGCGGTACGTGCAGGCGGACGGTTCCACGTCGTCTTCGGGTGCGCTGCCCGGGGTCAATCAGGTCGAGTCGGTCGCCGCGGCGGACGACGAACTGCTTCCCCTGATGGCGGAGACGGTGGACGACGGCATAGTGAGGCTCTCGCGCGGGGACAACTGGCAGACGGTCCTCAAGGAGGGCACCTCGCTGGTATACCCGGGCTGATCCCCTCCGATCCCGGCTGGTCAGGGGCAGGGGCAGGGGCTGGGTCTGGCCCAGGCCGGGCTGTGGCCGAGTTGTCCACAGGGGTGGTCCGGCTGCCCGGGGCCCGGCACAGTGGGCTCATGCGGGGCGTGTGGCGGGAGCTGTCCGATCTGGTCCTGCCGGTGTCCTGCGCAGGCTGCGGCAGACCGCGCACCGAGCTGTGCGCGGCCTGTGGAGCCGCGGTGCACGGCGCCCCGGCCCGCCGTGTTCGTCCTTCTCCCCGGCCCCCGGGGCTTCCGCCGGTGTACGCGGCGGCGCCGTACGAGAACGCCGTACGTGCGGTTCTGCTGGCCCACAAGGAGCGAGGGGCACTCGGGCTTGCGGGGGCGCTCGGGCGGGCCCTGGCGGGTTGTGTACGGGCCGGGACGGGGAGGCCGGGCGGTCCGGGCCCCCTCCTGCTCATCCCCGTGCCGTCGGCCCGGTCCGCGACGGCTGCGCGCGGTCACGATCCGGTGCGCAGGATCGCGGCGGCGGCCGCCCGGGACCTGCGCCGCACGGGTCTGCCCGCCCGGCTGGTCCCGGTGCTGCGCCAGCGGCGCACGGTCCTGGACCAGGCGGGGCTCGGGGCCCGTCGGCGGCGGGCGAATCTGGCCGGTGCACTGGAGCTCACGGCAGGGGGAGAGCGGCTGATCCGTCACGGCAGGGTGATCCTGGTGGACGATCTGTTGACGACAGGTTCGACCCTGGCGGAGGCGGCGCGGGCCGTCGGCGAGGGGCTCGGCGCCGACCGGGGGGCCGCCCGGCGCGCAACGTTCCGAGCGGTGGTCGTCGCAGCTTCTCCGTCCGCCTTCGAAACAAACCGGAACTGACCGAGAACTTGCATCGTTGCAGGTATCGAGAGGGCAATACCCCCTGAACGGAGGTACGTGCCAGTAGCGGGTGCCGAGACCCTGGTGTGCAGGCTATGTTCGGTTGTGAGGAACGGTGAATGCCGGACCTCGATGAATGCACCACCAGGTTTCGGGCAGGTAACTCACCGGTAGGAGAAGCACGCGAGTCGGTGGGGTTGCGACCCTTCCGGCGGGGGAGGAGGAGGCGAAAGCCACCGAGTCCGAGGCCCTGGCGATCGCCGGGGCCTGGTGCAAAAGGGAGATGCTCCGCCGCTGAGCGGAGCGATCCGGGAACGGAGTTCTGCGTGGACATCGTCGTCAAGGGCCGCAAGACCGAGGTGCCCGAGCGGTTCCGCAAGCACGTGGCCGAGAAGCTGAAGCTGGACAAGATCCAGAAGTTCGACGGCAAGGTGATCAGCCTCGACGTCGAGGTGTCCAAGGAGCCGAATCCCCGCCAGGCCGACCGTTCCGACCGGGTGGAGATCACGCTCCGCTCCAGGGGGCCGGTCATCCGGGCGGAAGCGGCAGCGGGCGACCCTTACGCAGCGCTCGACCTGGCCACCGGAAAGCTGGAGGCCCGGCTGCGCAAGCAGCACGACAAGCGCTACAGCCGCCGTGGCAACGGACGCCTGTCGGCTGCCGAGGTCGGGGACGTGGTTCCCGGCGTCGCCTCGTTCGACGAGGACGGCGAGTTGGTCGGCGACCAGTCGTCGGCACCCGTCCCCACCACGATGGTCGGCTCGCTCGAAGTGCAGGGCGAAGGGCCGCTCGTGATGCGCGAGAAGACCCACACCGCCGCACCGATGTCGCTCGATCAGGCGCTCTACGAGATGGAACTGGTCGGGCACGACTTCTACTTGTTCGTCGACTCCGAGACGAAGGAGCCCAGTGTCGTCTACCGGCGACACGCCTACGACTACGGCGTCATCCACTTGAGGACCGACCCGCTCGCCGCGGACGAAGCCGGTGGCGCGGGCGGCGCGCTCGGCGGCTGACGCCACTTTCGACGGTGTGCCCCTGGGGCGTTTTCCCGCCACCGGGGGCACCCGCGTACGAGCCCACGATCACCGTGGTCGCGCCTGGGCATGGAATCATGGCGGCCCGAGCCAATCGGTGCTCCGCGAAGTGCCGTTGGCGAACGACCGAGACAGGCCGTGGCCTTCAGGGGGAGGAACGATGGCGGACACCTTCGGGCCCGTGCGCGATGCGCATCACTCCGACGACGACGCCGGTGCGTATACCGGCGCGGACGCGGACGCCGCTTCACGCAAGGAGCCCATCCGGGTCCTCGTGGTCGATGACCACGCGCTCTTCCGCAGGGGTCTGGAGATCGTCCTCGCGCAGGAGGAGGACATCCAGGTCATCGGCGAGGCCGGAGACGGCTCCGAGGCCGTCGACAAGGCCGCCGACCTGCTGCCCGACATCGTCCTGATGGATGTCAGGATGCCCAAACGCGGTGGCATCGAGGCCTGTACCTCCATCAAGGAGGTGGCCCCCAGCGCGAAGATCATCATGCTGACGATCAGCGACGAGGAGGCCGACCTCTACGACGCGATCAAGGCGGGCGCCACCGGATACCTCCTCAAGGAGATCTCCACCGACGAGGTGGCCACGGCCATTCGCGCGGTCGCTGACGGACAGTCCCAGATCAGTCCTTCCATGGCCTCCAAGCTGCTCACCGAGTTCAAATCGATGATCCAGCGCACCGACGAGCGACGGCTCGTTCCGGCGCCCCGGCTCACCGAACGGGAGCTGGAAGTGCTGAAGCTCGTGGCGACCGGCATGAACAACCGGGATATTGCCAAGGAGTTGTTCATTTCCGAGAACACGGTGAAGAACCACGTCCGCAATATCCTGGAGAAATTGCAGCTCCACTCCCGGATGGAAGCCGTGGTCTACGCCATGCGCGAGAAGATTCTTGAGATCAGGTAACGGTCCCGCTTCTCCCCTACGGGACAGCCTTCAGCACCCGGCGAGGACCCGGTCAGCGGTAGGCGCGTTGCAGCGCCCGTCCGATCTCCGTCCTGAGCGGGTCGCGCAGCTCGGGGGCGTCGACCCGGTCCACCCGGATGTCCGTGCAGCCCACCCAGCCCGCAGCCTCGACCAGAGCCTCGGCCATCGGGGCCACGGCCTTGGGGCCGGCCAGGGATGCCTGCCGGGCGACCAGCGTGGTGCCCTCGCGCGCCGGGTCGACCCGGCCCTGAAGCTTGCCGCCCGCCAGCAACGGCATCGCGAAATAGCCGTGGATCCGCTTCTGCTTGGGGACGTACGCCTCCAGCCGGTGGGTGAAGTCGAAGATCCGCTCCGTGCGCGCCCGCTCCCAGATCAGGGAGTCGAACGGTGACAGCAGCGTCGTACGGTGGCGTCCGCGCGGCTCCTTGGCCAGCGCCTCCGGATCCGCCCAGGCCGGTTTCGTCCAGCCCTCCACCACGACCGGCACCAGGCCCGAATCCGCCACCACGGCGTCGAACTCCTCGCCCTTCAGCCGGTGGTAGTCCGCGATGTCACTGCGCGTGCCGACGCCCAGCGACTTGCCCGCCAGCGCGACCAGCCGGCGCCTGCACTCCGTATCGCTCAGATCGTCGTGGAGCACGGCATCCGGAATGGCCCGCTCGGCCAGGTTGTAGACCCGCTTCCAGCCGCGCCGCTCGGTGCACACCACCTCGCCGAACATCAGGGCCCGCTCGACGGCGACCTTGGACGCCGACCAGTCCCACCACTCCCCGCCGTTCTTCGCGCCGCCCAACTCTGTCGCCGTCAACGGACCCTCGGTGCGCAGCTGCTTGATCACCGTGTCATAGGCGCCGTCGGGAAGATCGTGGTGCCAGTGCGGCCGGGAGCGGTAGGCGCGGCGGCGGAACGCGAAGTGCGGCCACTCCTCGACCGGCAGGATGCACGCGGCATGCGACCAGTACTCGAAGGAGCGGCCGCCCGACCAGTACGCCTCCTCCACCGTGCGGCGGCCCACCGCGCCGAGCCGGGCGTACGGAATCAGCTCGTGCGAGCGGGCCAGCACCGAGATGGTGTCCAGCTGGACGGCCCCGAGGTGGCGCAGCACCCCCGGCACCCCCGCCCGGCGGTCCGGAGCCCCCAGGAAGCCCTGGGCGCGCAGCGCGATACGGCGGGCCTGGTCGGCGGAGAGTTCGACTGCGGGAGGAGGCACAGGCGTCATAGGTCGAACCCTAGACGGCACCACTGACAGCCCTGGTCCGGATGCCCGCTCATCGCACGGCACCCGGCGCCCCGCCGGGCCGCGGGGCTTCGCGCCCGGGGAGGTACGGATGGGCGCCCGGCAGTCCCAGGTCGCAGGGGAGGAGGGCGGCCGTCCACACATCGCGCCGCACTCCCTTGTTGAGCAGCCCGGACCGCTGCTCGCCCTCCATCCGGAAGCCCGCGCGCAGGGCCACCGCACGGGAGGCGGTGTTGCCGACCTCGGCGCGCCACTCCAGCCGGTCCGCCCCGAGCGAGGTGAAGGCCCACCGGGCGGAGCCGAGCACGGCTTCGCAGACGTATCCGCGACCGCGGTGGTCCGGGGCTCCCCAGTAGCCGATCTCGTACGTTCCCGGGCGGCTGCGGCGGTGCACGCCGAGCGCGCCGACCAGGGCTTCGGAGTTCCGCAGGACGAGGGCGAAGCTGTAGACGGAGTCATCCTGCCAGCCCGCCGGGGAGAGTTTCGCGGTGAACAGTTCCGCGTCGGTGAGGCGGTACGGGGAGGGGAGCACCGTCCAGCGCTGGATGTCCGGGTCCTGGCAGGCGGTGTGCACCCGGTACGTGTCCTGCGGGCCGAAGGGCCGCAGAATCAGGCGTTCCGTAGTGAGGGCGATCGGCTCCATGGATCGATTCTGGTGAGCCGGCCGCCTCGATGCGAGCACTTTTGGGGCTTCCCGGCACCTTCCGCGCCTCTGGACCGTTGTCTTATAAGGGTGCGGCGAGGTCCACGCGACGGCAGCCCTCCCGACGCGGTGGTGTCCTCGCTTACGATGGCCGTTGCGGTGGGGCCCACCTGCCGTGCCCGCGCCAGAGTCCATTACACGACCCAGTGCCAGGCCCGACCGGCAAGGAGACCAGCCTCAGTGTCCGTCTTCAACAAGCTCATGCGTGCAGGCGAAGGCAAGATCCTGCGCAAACTGCACCGCATCGCGGACCAGGTCAGCTCCATCGAAGAGGACTTCGTCAACCTCTCCGACGCCGAGCTGCGGGCGCTCACCGACGAGTACAAGGAACGGTACGCGGACGGCGAGAGCCTGGACGACCTGCTTCCCGAAGCGTTCGCCACGATCCGCGAGGCCGCCAAGCGTGTCCTCGGGCAGCGCCATTACGACGTACAGATCATGGGTGGAGCCGCCCTGCACCTCGGCTATGTGGCCGAGATGAAGACCGGTGAGGGCAAGACCCTTGTCGGCACCCTGCCCACGTATCTGAATGCCCTCTCCGGCAAGGGCGTGCATCTGATCACGGTCAACGACTACCTCGCCCAGCGTGACTCCGAGCTGATGGGCCGGGTCCACAAGTTCCTGGGTCTGTCCGTCGGCTGCATCGTCGCCAACATGACCCCGGCCCAGCGCCGCGAGCAGTATGCCTGTGACATCACGTACGGCACGAACAACGAGTTCGGCTTCGACTATCTCCGCGACAACATGGCGTGGTCCAAGGACGAGCTCGTCCAGCGCGGCCACAACTTCGCCGTGGTCGACGAGGTCGACTCGATCCTGGTCGACGAGGCCCGTACGCCGCTGATCATCTCCGGCCCGGCCGACCAGGCCACCAAGTGGTACGGCGACTTCGCCAAGCTGGTCACGCGCCTCACCAAGGGTGAGGCGGGCAACCAGCTCAAGGGCATCGAGGAGACCGGCGACTACGAGGTCGACGAGAAGAAGCGGACCGTGGCCATCCATGAGTCCGGTGTCGCCAAGGTCGAGGACTGGCTCGGTATCGACAACCTCTACGAGTCGGTGAACACCCCGCTCGTCGGTTATCTGAACAACGCCATCAAGGCCAAGGAACTGTTCAAGAAGGACAAGGACTACGTCGTCATCGACGGCGAAGTCATGATCGTCGACGAGCACACCGGCCGTATCCTCGCCGGCCGCCGCTACAACGAGGGCATGCACCAGGCGATCGAGGCGAAGGAAGGGGTGGACATCAAGGACGAGAACCAGACCCTTGCCACGATCACCCTGCAGAACTTCTTCCGCCTCTACGACAAGCTCTCCGGCATGACCGGTACGGCGATGACCGAGGCCGCCGAGTTCCACCAGATCTACAAGCTCGGCGTGGTGCCGATCCCGACGAACCGGCCGATGGTCCGCGCCGACCAGTCGGACCTGATCTACCGCACCGAGGTCGCCAAGTTCGCCGCGGTCGTCGACGACATCGCCGAGAAGCACGAGAAGGGCCAGCCGATCCTGGTCGGCACCACCTCGGTCGAGAAGTCCGAGTACCTCTCGCAGCAGCTCTCCAAGCGCGGCGTCCAGCACGAGGTCCTCAACGCCAAGCAGCACGACCGGGAGGCGACGATCGTTGCCCAGGCGGGCCGCAAGGGCGCCGTCACCGTCGCGACGAACATGGCCGGCCGAGGCACCGACATCAAGCTCGGCGGCAACCCGGACGACCTCGCCGAGGCGGAGCTGCGCCAGCGCGGCCTCGACCCGGTGGAGAACGTCGAGGAGTGGGCGGCCGCGCTGCCCGCCGCGCTGGAGGCGGCCGAGCAGGCCGTGAAGGCGGAGTTCGAAGAGGTCAAGGAGCTCGGCGGGCTGTACGTGCTCGGCACGGAGCGTCACGAGTCGCGCCGTATCGACAACCAGCTGCGCGGCCGTTCCGGCCGTCAGGGCGACCCGGGCGAGTCCCGTTTCTACCTGTCGCTGGGCGACGACCTGATGCGCCTGTTCAAGGCCCAGATGGTCGAGCGCGTCATGTCGATGGCGAACGTCCCCGACGACGTCCCGATCGAGAACAAGATGGTCACCCGTGCCATCGCCTCCGCCCAGTCGCAGGTCGAGCAGCAGAACTTCGAGACGCGTAAGAACGTCCTGAAGTACGACGAGGTGCTCAACCGGCAGCGCGAGGTCATCTACGGCGAGCGCCGCCGCGTTCTGGAGGGCGAGGACCTCCAGGACCAGATCCGGCACTTCATGGACGACACGATCGACGACTACATCCGGCAGGAGACCGCCGAGGGCTTCGCCGAGGAGTGGGACCTGGACCGGCTGTGGGGCGCCTTCAAGCAGCTCTACCCGGTGAAGGTCACCGTGGAGGAGCTGGAGGACGCGGCCGGGGACCTGGCGGGCGTCACCGCCGACTTCATCGCGGAGTCCATCAAGAACGACATCCACGAGCAGTACGAGGAGCGCGAGAAGACGCTCGGCTCCGACATCATGCGTGAGCTGGAGCGGCGCGTCGTCCTCTCCGTCCTCGACCGCAAGTGGCGCGAGCACCTCTACGAGATGGACTACCTCCAGGAGGGCATCGGCCTGCGGGCCATGGCCCAGAAGGACCCGCTGGTCGAGTACCAGCGCGAGGGCTTCGACATGTTCAACGCCATGATGGAGGGCATCAAGGAGGAGTCCGTCGGCTATCTGTTCAACCTGGAGGTCCAGGTCGAGCAGCAGGTCGAGGAGGTTCCGGTGCAGGACGCCGCCGAGCGCACCTCGCTCGACAAGGAGACCGCGCCCGCCGGGGCCGCCCCGCGTCCGGAGATCCGCGCCAAGGGCCTGGAGGCCCCGCAGCGTCCGGACCGGCTCCACTTCTCCGCTCCCACGGTGGACGGCGAGGGCGGTGTCGTCGAGGGCGACTTCGCCACCGACAGCGCCGGTGCCACGCGGTCCACGGACGGCATGACGCGTGCGGAGCGCCGCAAGGCGCAGAAGAGCAGCGGCGGCGGAGGCCGTCGTCGCAAGAAGTAGTACCGGCAGGACAACCGCGGCAGGGGCCGGACACCACAGGGTGTCCGGCCCCTGCCGCAATTGCGGCCTCATCGCGGACCGGGGCGGCCGGCGATGAGGCGTTCGCCGCCCAGTTCCACGGCGGCGCAGCGCCAGCGCTGGTCGGCGCCCTGCTCCAGTCGGAAGGCCATGGCCTGCACCCGGTCGCCCGCCGTGATGCTGGCGAACGCCTCGACCACGCCGGTGGCGGGCTGGGCGCCGTGGCAGCGGCGAAGGACCGGGCGACTGCCGCGGGAGGCCCCGAGCGGGCTGCTGGGGGCCAGTTCGGCGAGCTGGTCGTAGGCCTCGCCGATGGTGTGGCCGAGCATCCAGTGCACCGGGCGCTGGCCGCTGAGGACCGCGAGCAGCCGTTCGGCGAACCACTGGTGGGGCCGCGGCGGCCGGTGCGGCCGCCGGGACCGCTGCGGAGGTACGACCCGAGGCCTGCGCTGGTCGCGTCGGCCGGTGGGCCGCGTGCTGTCCACGCTCATATTCATCGCCCCCGTGAACCGGGCCCGGTGAAATACCGGGCAGTAACTTGTGCTGGGGATCTTCTACGGGGACGGCCGTCAGCGCCGCAAGGGGCCTCCTGGCGCGTACCGGCCCTGGGGCAGGTTCACCTATCAGTGGCTCGGTCCTTGCGCGACAAGGGGCAGCGGGAGGGTGACGGGCCGTCCGCGGTGGACGGACGCCCCCAGTTGCCGAAACTCGAAAGGGGGCGGTTCCCACGTATCCTGAGGGCGGTTTCCCCTACGAAAGCGGCCTGCCATGCGCGTGTACGTCCCCCTGACCCTCTCCGGTCTCGCAGCGGCGCACGGTGCGGGCGAGGTCGGCCCCGGGCCGCTGACGGCGTACGCGGTGACCCCCGGGCTGCGCGAGTGGTACGTCTCCGACGACATCGAGGAGCTGGAGTACGCGGCGCTCAACCGGGCTGCCGCCGCCTCGCTCCGGATGATCGCCGGGAACCCGGACGAGGCGCGGCGCAGGGTTGTCGTCGCCGTCGACGTACCGGACGGGGCCGCGACCGCCGACCCCGGGCAGGGGCCGAGTGCGGCGTCGATCGGTGAGGTGCGCCTCGCCGGCGCGCTTCCGCTGGCCAAGGCGGCCGCAGTGCACGTGGACGCGGACGACGCCGAGAAGGACGTGGCCGCCGCGGCGGCGGCGCTGGGGGCGGCCGACCTCGGGGACGATGACGCGCAGTTCACGGTGGACGGCGCCGAGGACCATGAGCTGCTGTGGTTCGGGGTTCAGGAGATCGGGCAGCTGGTCAGCTGAGAAGTCGGAGTTTCCGCAGGTCAGCGGTGACAGGGGCGGGGTTGTCAGACCTTGCGGGTATTTTTTTCTCCATGGCATCCGGTAAGACACGCACGCATCTGGTCTGGGACTGGAACGGCACACTGCTCGACGACATCCACGCCGTCATCCACGCGACGAACGCCGCGTTCGCCGAGGTCGAGGTGGCGCCGGTCACGCTGGAGCAGTACCGGGAGATGTACTGCGTGCCCATACCCCGGTTCTACGAGCGGCTCATGGGCCGGATGCCCACCGAGGCCGAGTGGGAGCGGATGGACGAGAGCTTCCACCGGCACTACACGGAGCAGCGGGTGGCCTGCGGGCTCGCCGTCGGGGTCGAGGAGCTGCTGACCGGCTGGCAGCGCGCCGGGCGCAGCCAGTCGCTGCTGAGCATGTACGGGCACGAGCAGCTGGTCCCGGTGGTGCGCGGGTACGGCATCGAGCCGCGGTTCGTCCGCGTCGACGGGCGCACGGGGCCGTCCGGCGGGAGCAAGGCGCTCCACATGGAGCGGCACTTCGCGGCACTGGCCGGGGTGGACGGCATAGCCCCGGAGTATTCGGTGGTCATCGGGGACGCGCTGGACGACGCGGTGGCGGCGGCGCACGTGGGGGCTCGGGCGGTGCTGTACACCGGGGGGTCGCACAGTCGGAGCAGCCTGGAGGCAGCGGGGGTGCCGGTGGTGGACAGCCTGGGGGAGGCGGTGGCGTTGGCTGAGGCGCTGGTGGGGTGAGAGGGGAGGGGGGACCTGGTTCCGTGGCGGTGTGGGCGGTCGTGGTGCGGGAATCCGGGGCGCTGCCCCGGCCCCCGGACCCCCGACCCCGCCCTCAAGCGCCGGACGGGCTTGAATCTGCCTTCGGGTGGGCCTCAAAGAGTGCGTAGCACTTTCAGGAACTCCCGCATCCATGCCGCGTGGTCCGGCCACGCCCTCGACGAGACCAGGGTGCCGTCCACCACCGCTTCCGCGTCCTGGAACGTCGCTCCCGCGCTCTGCATGTCGGGCTCCAGGGCGGGGTAAGCCGTGACGCGGCGGCCGCTGAGGTTGCCGGTGGCGGCGGTGATCAGGGGGCCGTGGCAGATCTGGGCCACCGGGCGGTCCGCGGAGAAGAAGGCGCCGATGATCTTCCGCAGTTCGGCGTTGTTGCGGAGGTACTCGGGAGCACGGCCGCCGGGGATCACCAGGGCGATGTAGGCCCCGGGGTCCACCTCGGAGAACGACAGGTCGGCGGGCCAGGTGTAGCCGGGCTTCTCGGTGTACGTGTCGAAGCCGGGTTCGAAGTCGTGGACCACGAAACGCAGCGTCTTGCGTTCGGGGGCCGCCATGTCGACCTCGTACCCCTCCTCCAGCAGCCGCTGGTACGGGTAGAGGACTTCAAGCGACTCGGCGGCGTCGCCGGTGACGATGAGGATCTTCTGCGGCATGGCGGGCTCCTCGGGGCCGGTCGGCCCGCGGCGGACGGTGTCGGCCTGCCGGTGGCCTGGTTTCCTGCTGTACGGACAGACTGCCCCGGTTCCGGGAGTTCGCCAAGGCGGCGCGGCGCACTGTCCAGAGTGTCAAAGTTCGGGGGGTTCTTTTGTACACAAGCAGCTCATGACGGGGTGGGGTGCGGGGGCGATAGCCTGGTGCCGTGATCAGCGCGATACGCCTCGGGGGCAGTGAAGCCCCCGACCGCCGCCCGGAGTGCCACCGCGCCCGGGCGATCCGCGATCTCCCGACCCCGGACCGGCTGTCAAAAATGGCCCATGTGGTCCCGGGGAACTCTCGAAGCGGCATAGCGTCGACCCAGACCGGAAACCCCGTGTCGTGGCGGTACGTCGTTTTTCTCACCTACGTCACGCAACGGCGCGCGACAGGAGCCAGAGGACATGCAGACCAAGCTGGACGAAGCCAAGGCCGAGCTGCTCGCACGGGCTGCCCAGGTAGCTGACAACAGCCCGGGCGGTGGTGTCGGTGGCCCGGGCGGTACCCCCCGGGTGCGGGTCGCCGCCGCCGGGGCGGACGAGGACGCCCGTCCGGGGCGGGACACGGTGCTCGCCTACCTTCAGCGGTACTACCTGCATACGGCTCCCGAGGACCTCAGCGGCCGGGACCCGGTCGACGTCTACGGAGCCGCCGCCTCCCACTACCGGCTGGCCGAGAACCGCCCGCAGGGCACAGCCAACGTCCGCGTGCACACTCCGACGGTCGAGGAGAACGGCTGGACGTGCAGCCACTCCGTCGTCGAGGTCGTCACCGACGACATGCCCTTCCTCGTGGACTCCGTCACCAACGAGCTGTCCCGGCAGGGGCGCGGCATCCACGTCGTGATCCACCCGCAGGTCACCGTCCGCCGCGATGTCACCGGCAAGCTGATCGAGGTTCTCTCCGGCGGCCCCGGCACCCCGAAGGCCTTCCCCGCTCCCCAGGGCACCCGAAGCGCCCAGGAGAAGGCCAAGGACGGCGGGGCCGAGCTGCCGCACGACGCGCTCGTCGAGTCCTGGATCCACGTCGAGATCGACCGCGAGACGGACCGCGCCGACCTCCAGCAGATCACCGCCGACCTGCTGCGCGTCCTGTCCGACGTCCGCGAGACCGTCGAGGACTGGGGGAAGATGCGCGACGCCGCCCTCCGGATCGCCGACGACCTGCCCGGCGAACCGCTGGACGACCTCGCCGACGAGGAGGTCGAGGAGGCCCGCGAGCTGCTGCGCTGGCTGGCCGCCGACCACTTCACCTTCCTCGGCTACCGCGAGTACGAGCTCAAGGACAGCGACGCCCTCGCCGCCGTGCCCGGCACCGGACTCGGCATCCTGCGCTCCGACCCGCAGCACAGCGCGGACGAGGCCCACCCTGTCAGCCCGTCCTTCGACCGCCTGCCCGCCGACGTCCGCGCCAAGGCCCGCGAGCACAAGCTCCTCGTCCTGACCAAGGCCAACAGCCGGGCCACCGTGCACCGCCCCAGCTACCTCGACTACGTCGGCGTGAAGAAGTTCGACGCCAAGGGCAATGTCATCGGGGAGCGCCGCTTCCTCGGGCTCTTCTCCTCCGCCGCCTACACGGAGTCCGTGCGCCGGGTGCCCGTCATCCGCCGCAAGGTCGCCGAGGTCGTCGAGGGCGCGGGCTTCTCGTACAACAGCCACGACGGCCGTGACCTGCTCCAGATCCTGGAGACCTACCCGCGCGACGAGCTGTTCCAGACGCCCGTCGACCAGCTCCGCTCCATCGTCACCTCCGTCCTCTACCTCCAGGAGCGCCGCCGGCTGCGGCTCTACCTGCGTCAGGACGAGTACGGGCGCTACTACTCCGCGATCGTCTACCTCCCCCGCGACCGCTACACCACCGGTGTGCGCCTGCGGCTGATCGACATCCTCAAGGAGGAGCTCGGCGGCACCAGCGTCGACTTCACCGCCTGGAACACCGAGTCGATCCTCTCCCGGCTGCACTTCGTCATCCGGGTCCCGGCGGGCAGCGAGCTGCCGCATCTCACCGACGCCGACGCCGACCGCATCGAAGCCCGCCTCGTCGAGGCCGCCCGCTCCTGGGCCGACGGCTTCCAGGAGGCCCTCACCGCCGAGCTGGGCGAGGAGCGCGCAGCCGAGCTGCTGCGCCTGTACGGCCACTCCTTCCCCGAGGGCTACAAGGCCGACCACTCGCCGCGCGCCGCCGTGTCCGACCTGGTCCACCTGGAGACCCTCAAGGAGGGCGAGAAGGACTTCGCCCTCAGCCTGTACGAGCCGGTCGGCGCGGGCCCCGGCGAGCGCCGCTTCAAGATCTACCGCACGGGTGAGCAGGTCTCCCTCTCCGCCGTCCTCCCCGCGCTCCAGCAGCTCGGCGTCGAGGTCGTCGACGAGCGCCCGTACGAGCTGCGCTGCGCGGACCGTACCCACGCCTGGATCTACGACTTCGGGCTGCGGATGCCCCTGGTCAACGGCAGTGGCGGCTACCTCGCCGATGACGCCCGCACCCGCTTCCAGGAGGCCTTCGCCGCCGTCTGGAAGGGCGAGGCGGAGAACGACGGCTTCAACGCGCTGGTCCTCGGCGCCGGGCTGAACTGGCGCCAGGCCATGGTCCTGCGCGCCTACGCGAAGTACCTGCGGCAGGCCGGTTCGACCTTCAGCCAGGACTACATGGAGTCCACGCTCCGCAACAACGTCCACACCACCCGGCTGCTCGTCTCGCTCTTCGAGGCCCGTATGTCGCCCGGCCGCCAGAGCGCGGGCACGGAGCTGACCGACGGCCTCCTCGAAGAGCTCGACGGGGCCCTCGACCAGGTCGCCTCGCTGGACGAGGACCGCATCCTGCGGTCCTTCCTCACCGTCATCAAGGCCACCCTGCGCACCAACTTCTTCCAGCACACGGAGGACGGCACGCCGCACTCCTACGTCTCGATGAAGTTCGACCCGCAGGCCATTCCGGACCTGCCCGCGCCCCGCCCGGCGTACGAGATCTGGGTCTACTCGCCCCGGGTGGAGGGCGTCCACCTGCGCTTCGGCAAGGTCGCCCGCGGTGGTCTGCGCTGGTCGGACCGGCGGGAGGACTTCCGCACGGAGGTCCTCGGTCTGGTCAAGGCGCAGATGGTGAAGAACACCGTCATCGTGCCCGTCGGTGCCAAGGGCGGCTTCGTCGCCAAGCAGCTCCCGGACCCGTCCGTCGACCGGGACGCCTGGTTCGCCGAGGGGATCGCCGCCTACCGCACGTTCATCTCCGCGCTGCTCGACATCACCGACAACATGGTCGCCGGGGAGGTCGTGCCGCCCGCCGACGTCGTCCGCCACGACGAGGACGACACCTACCTCGTCGTCGCCGCGGACAAGGGCACCGCGAGCTTCTCCGACATCGCCAACGAGGTCGCCGTCGCGTACGGCTTCTGGCTCGGTGACGCGTTCGCCTCCGGCGGTTCGGCCGGCTACGACCACAAGGGCATGGGCATCACCGCCCGGGGCGCCTGGGAGTCCGTCAAGCGGCACTTCCGGGAGCTGGGCCACGACACCCAGACCCAGGACTTCACCGTCGTCGGCGTCGGGGACATGTCCGGCGACGTGTTCGGCAACGGCATGCTGCTCTCCGAGCACATCCGCCTGGTCGCCGCCTTCGACCACCGGCACATCTTCATCGACCCGAACCCGGACTCCGCGACCTCGTACGCCGAGCGGCGCCGCCTGTTCGAGCTGCCGCGCAGCTCCTGGGCCGACTACGACACCGAGCTGCTCTCCGCGGGCGGCGGAATCCACCCGCGCAGCGCCAAGTCGATCCCGCTGAACAACCACATCCGCGAGGCGCTCGGCATCGACGCGTCGGTGAGCAAGATGACACCGGCCGACCTGATGCGGGCCATTCTCAAGGCCCCCGTCGACCTGCTGTGGAACGGCGGCATCGGCACGTACGTCAAGGCCGTCTCCGAGTCGAACGCCGACGTCGGCGACAAGGCCAACGACGCGATCCGCGTCAACGGCCAGGACCTGCGGGCCAAGGTCGTCGGCGAGGGCGGCAACCTCGGTGCCACCCAGCTCGGCCGTATCGAGTTCGCCCGCAACGGCGGCCGGATCAACACCGACGCGATCGACAACAGCGCCGGGGTGGACACCTCAGACCACGAGGTGAACATCAAGATCCTGCTCAACGGCCTCGTCCGGGACGGCGACCTGACCGTCAAGCAGCGCAACAAGCTGCTCGCCGACATGACCGACGAGGTCGGCGCGCTCGTCCTGCGCAACAACTACGCGCAGAACGTCGCGCTCTCCAACGCCTGTGCCCAGGCCCCGTCCCTGCTCCACGCCCAGCAGCGCTTCATGCGTCGACTGGAGCGCGACGGTGCTCTGGACCGGGCGCTGGAGTTCCTGCCCGCCGACCGGCACATCCGCGAGCTGCTGAGCAACGGCAAGGGGCTCAGCCAGCCCGAGCTGGCGGTCCTGCTCGCCTACACCAAGATCACGGCGGCCGACGAGCTGATCTCCACCGTCCTCCCGGACGACCCGCACCTTCAGAAGCTGGTGCACGCCTACTTCCCCAGCAAGCTGCGCGAGCGGTTCCCCGAGGCGGTCGACGGGCACGCGCTGCGCCGCGAGATCATCACGACGGTCCTGGTCAACGACACGGTCAACACCGCGGGTTCGACCTTCCTGCACCGGCTGCGGGAGGAGACCGGGGCGTCGATCGAGGAGATCGTGCGGGCCCAGTTCACGGCCCGCGAGATCTTCGGGCTCTCCCAGGTGTGGGACGCCGTCGAGGCGCTCGACAACAAGGTCGCCGCAGACGTCCAGACCCGTATCCGGCTGCACTCGCGGCGCCTGGTCGAGCGCGGTTCGCGCTGGCTGCTGGGCAACCGGCCGCAGCCCGTCGCCATCGCCGAGACCATCGAGATGTTCCGGGACGGCGTCGAGCGGGTCTGGAACGAGCTGCCCAAGCTGGTCAGGGGCGCGGACCTGGATTGGTACCACTCGATCCTGGACGAGCTGACGGCCGCCGGGGTCCCGGACGAGCTGGCGGCGCGAGTGGCCGGGTTCTCGTCCGCCTTCCCGGCGCTGGACATCGTCGCCATCGCCGACCGTACGGGCAAGGAGCCGCTGGAGGTCGCCGAGGTGTACTACGACCTCGCGGACCGGCTGCGGATCACCCAGCTGATGGACCGGATCATCGAGCTGCCGCGGGCCGACCGCTGGCAGTCCATGGCCCGTGCCTCCATCCGCGAGGACCTGTACGCGGCGCACGCGGCGCTCACGGCGGACGTGCTGAGCGTGGGCAACGGGACGTCCACCCCGGAGGAGCGGTTCCGGGCGTGGGAGGAGAAGAACGCGGCGATCCTGGCGCGGTCGCGGTCGACGCTGGAGGAGATCCAGGGCTCGGACGCGTTCGACCTGGCGAATCTGTCGGTGGCCATGCGGACGATGCGGACGTTGCTGCGTACGCACGCCTAGGCGCTGCCGTACGGGGGTGAGGGGGCCGGTGCCTGTCAGGGGCGCCGGCCCCCTCGGCGTGAGGCTCGACGGGCTGAAGGGTGCCGGCTGAAAGGTACCCTCAAGCGCCGGACGGGCCGGATGCGTGCGGGCGGGTCGAGAAGATGACGCGCGCCCCCGGCTGAGGCTTCGCCCCCGGACGCCGGACGGGGCCGGATGCGGCTGGACGGCCCGGGGTCGCGTCAGGAGGAATCGGCCGGGCTGGTCCGACGGCTACTTGCGGTTCGTGAACGCCTCGTATGCCGCTACCACTTCCTTCGCCGGGCCGTCCATCCTCAGCGTGCCCGCCTCCAGCCACAGGGCCCGGTCGCAGGTTTCGGTGATCGACTTGTTGCTGTGGCTGACCAGGAAGACCGTGCCCGCCTCGGCGCGCAGCTCCTTGATCCGGTCCTTGCTGCGGCGCTGGAACTTCGCGTCGCCCGTGGACAGCGCCTCGTCGATCAGCAGTACGTCGTGGCTCTTGGCGGCCGCGATGGAGAAGCGGAGCCGTGCGCCCATGCCGGAGGAGTACGTGCGCATGGGCAGCGTGATGAAGTCGCCCTTCTCGTTGATGCCGGAGAAGTCGACGATCTCGTCGTAGCGTTCGCGGATCTGCTCGCGCGTCATCCCCATCGCGAGCCCGCCCAGCACCACATTGCGCTCGCCGGTCAGGTCGCCCATCAGGGCCGCGTTCACCCCGAGCAGCGAGGGCTGCCCCTGGGTGTGGACCTTGCCCCGGCTCGGCGGGAGCAGCCCCGCGATCGCCTTGAGCAGCGTCGACTTGCCGGAGCCGTTGGAGCCGATCAGACCGATCGCCTCGCCCCTGTACGCGGCGAAGCTCACCCCTTTCACGGCGTGCACCTGGCGTGCGCCGGGGGTGCGGCGGCGCGAGGTGAGCCGACTGAGCGCCGAGGTCGCGCTTCCCCTGCCCGTACGGGCGCCGTTGACCGTGTACGTGATGTGGACGTCGTCCACCACGACGGTGGGGACGCCCGGGTCTGCGGAAACCTTGAGCTCAGCCACGTCCGTACGTCTCCTCTGCCTTCCAGAAGTACACGAATCCCGCCACGCCGCACAGCAGCGCCCAGCCGGCCGCGGCCGCCCACGCATACGGCGGCAGCTGCGTCGCGCTGTAGCTGTCGATGAGCGTGTACCGCATGAGGTTGATGTAGAGCGCCGCCGGGTTGTACTCCAGCAGCACCATCACCGCGTGCGGCACCCGGTCGCCGGCGAGCAGGTGGTCCAGGCTCCACATCACGCCGGAGGAGTACATCCAGGTCCGCAGCACGAACGGCGTCAGCTGCGCGATGTCCGGGGTCTTCGCCGTCAGCCGGGCCACGGCCATCGACACCCCGGTGTTGAACAGCGCCTGGAGGGCGAGCGCCGGGACGGCGAGCAGCCAGGACGGGCGCGGGTACTGGCCGAACACCAGCAGGATCAGGGCCAGCGCGCCCAGCGAGAACAGCAGCTGCTGCAACTGTTGCAGCGCGAGCGCCACCGGCAGCGAGGCGCGCGGGAAGTGCAGGGCCCGCACCAGCCCGATGTTGCCGCTGATCGCCCGGGTGCCCGCCGTGATCGAACTGCTGGTGAAGGTCCAGATGAAGACCCCCGTGACCAGGAACGGGACGAAGTCCTCCACCCCGCGCTTGGTGTCCATCAGGACGCCGAAGATGAAGTAGTAGACCGTCGCGTTCAGCAGCGGCGTCATGATCTGCCAGATCTGGCCCAGCTTCGCCTGGCTGTACTGGGCCGTCAGCTTGGCCGTCGCGAACGCGGCGATGAAGTGCCGCCGCCCCCAGAGCTGCCGGACGTACGCGGGCAGCGACGGCCGCGCCCCGCTGACCGTCAGGCCGTGCCGGGCGGCCAGGGCGGCCAGCTCACCGGGGGCGTGGACGGGGGCGCTCACCCGAGGTGGCGGGGCTGCTGTCTGGCTTGCCACGAACGATCACTTTCGACGGAAGCGGGAGGGGCGGAAAGGAGCGGAACGGCACGGTCCCGTAGGGACGCCATCGTTGGGACGGGACCGTATCGTCGTAACGTCGAGAGTAGGACGTCCTTACGTCGCAACGCAACCGTTTCGTCGTGGCCGACTATCATGCGGGCCATGACCACCGAACGGGGAACCCGCCGCCGAGCCCCCGCGGGCGCCGCCGTCCTGCGCGAGGACGTGACGGATGCCATCCGCGCCGCCGTCTTCGAGGAGCTCGCGGCGGTGGGGTTCGCCCGGATGTCCATCGAGGGCATCGCGCGGCGCGCCGGGGTCGGCAAGACCGCCGTCTACCGCCGCTGGAAGTCCAAGCTCGCCCTCGTCCTCGACCTGGTCGCGGCCGTCGCCGCGCAGGGGATGCCCGCCCCGGCCACCGGTTCGCTGTACGGGGATGTGCGCGCCGTCCTCGAACTGGCCGCCTACGCCCTGCGCCACCCGGTCGCCTCGCAGGTCATCCCGGACCTGCTGGTCGAGGCGGCCCGCAATCCGGAGATCTCCGAGACGATCAAGGCCGCCCTGCTGGACCAGCAGCAGGGCATCGCCGCCGTCGTCGTGCGGGAGGCGGTGGCCCGGGGCGAACTGCCCGAGGGCAGCGATCCGGACCGGGCGCTCGACCTCATCGTCGGGCCGCTCTACTGGCGGCTTGTCGTCGTCCGCGGCGAGCTCCCCAAGGGCTACCTGGACGACCTGGCCGCCTCGGCGGTCGCCGCGCTGAAGCAGGCCTGAGCGCTGAAGCAGGCCGAAGGTGAAGCAGGCCTGAGCGTTGAAGCAGAAATGAGTGCTGAAGCAGGCCTGAGCGGAGACCGGGGAGCTTCCCGGCGATCGCCGCCTAGAAGCGGACCTGAGGTGGGGCGACCGCCGAGGCGGCCAAAGGCCGGCCTTCAGCGCCCCGGTACCCGCGCCAGCACCTCGCCCGTGCGCGTACTGAACGCCAGCACCGTCGCGTTCTCCGGCAGCCGCTGGAAGCGGGTCAGCAGCAGCCACCGCACGCCGTACCGGGCGGTGATCCGGTCCCGCCGGGCCTGCGGGGTCGACGCGTCCAGGTACGCGGCCACCGCCCCGCTCCGCTCGCGCCGCTCCGCGGCCGCGAGCCCCGCGTCCGGCAGCGCGTCGGCCAGTACGTACGCCCCGTGCCCGGCCAGCGCGTACATCGCGGGGCGGCTGTCCGTCAGGACCACCTCGCCCGCCGGGACGTACGCGGTCGCCCAGGAGTACGGTTCCCCGGCCGCCCGCACCCCCTCGGCCTCCGGCGGGGACGTGGTCCGGCCGCCGGGCGGGGTGCGCGGGGCGGTGAGCCCGTTGTAGTACGGCCACAGCGACGCCACGGCCACCGCGCACACCGCCGTGAACGCCCACCGCCGCAGGGTCGGCCGGACCCGGGTCCGCGTCCGGACCGCGATCAGGGCGACGCACCCCAGTGCCGCGCCGATCGCCGTCGGGGGGTGGACCAGCAGCACGAGCCCGAGCAGTACGCCGATGCCCGCCGCCTCGGCCCACCGGGGTACCCGGCCCGGTTTCGGGGCGCCCGGGCGGGGAACGCGGGCCGCCGTGCGACCGGTCCACGCCCACAGGTGCAGGGTGACCGCGACCGCGAACGTGCCCGGCGCGCTCCACCGGGCCGGGTCCGCCCAGTGGATCAGGGCCAACGGCACCAGCAGGAGGACCGGCACCCAGCGGTTCGGTGTCAGCAGCCGGGTGAGCCGCCCGATCCCGGTGAGCAGGAGCAGCAGGTTGACCGAGGCGGCCAGCGCCACGACGGACGCCCCGGAGAATCCGGCGGCGCGGGCGGCCAGCCCCTGGACGAGCGCGTACGGGGAGTAGTGCGAGCTCGCCACCGCGGGCAGGTCCGTCATCGGGAACGCCGGGTGCAGCAGGTTCACCCGCAGCCGTTCGACGACCGCCGCCTGGAGCCCCGCCTCGCAGCACAGCGGCGCCTGCCAGGCGGCGGCCGACAGCACGGCCCACAGCAGACCGCCCAGCAGCAGATACGGCGAAAGCCACACGGGAGGCCGGGCCGCGGCGTCACCGTCGGGCGCGGCGGAGGGCGGGAGGTCGGACGGGACGGAGGTCGTGGGGGAGAGGGACACATCTGATGGGTTCCGTGCGGCGGCCCCGCTCTCCCCGCCGCCACTCGTCCGGGGGATTCCGGGTGCCGGTTCCCGACGAGAGGTGTCTAAGGGCTGTGATCCACCAGGGATGACGGGACGGCCCTCAGTCCGCCAGCAGCCGGTCCGCCACCCTGGCCGCCGCGCCCCCGTCGTCCAGGTCGCAGTAGTCGCGGCGGAAGCTCTCGTACGCGTCGGCGTGCCGGGCTGCCAGCGACCCGGTGTCGCGCAGCGCCTGCGCCACCTCGTCCGTCGTGACCAGCAGCGGCCCGGGAGCCCGGGTCTCGAAGTCCAGGCAGAACCCGCGCACCGTGTCCCGGTAGTGCTCCAGGTCGTACGCGTGGAAGAGCATCGGGCGGCCCGTCAGGGCGAAGTCGAACATCAGCCCCGCGTAGTCCGTGACCAGGACGTCGGCGACGAGGAGCGGCCCGGCGGCCCCCGGGTGCCCGGAGACGTCGAGCACGCCGGGCCCGTCCTGTGCGGCGCCGGTGACCCGGGGGTGCCGGCGGACCAGCACGGTGTGCCCGGGGCCGAGTGCCCGCGCCAGGGCGTGCGGGTCGAGCGCCGGGTCCCAGCGGTACGGGCCGGGGGCCGTGCGGTCGGGCGACGCGGAGGAGGGGTGGGCCAGCT
This sequence comes from Streptomyces durocortorensis, assembly GCF_031760065.1. Lineage (NCBI taxonomy): Bacteria > Bacillati > Actinomycetota > Actinomycetes > Kitasatosporales > Streptomycetaceae > Streptomyces > Streptomyces sp. C11-1. Next base: position 2,555,631 of record NZ_CP134500.1, on the reverse strand, counting down.
GGTCGCGGTAGGTCGGGGCGTACAGCACGACGCGGTGCTCGGCCGGGATGCCGAGTTCCCGCCGTACCTCCTCGGCGGCCTTGTCCCGGTCCGGCGGGAACAGCACGTCGTTGGCGGGCGAACCGGCCTCCAGCACCTCGCCCCCGTACGCGAGCGACCGGCGCAGCCACGGGGTGGCGAAGCGGCTGGGGGAGACCAGCACCGACCACTGGGCCGAACGGTGCGCCAGGGTGGCGAGATACTGGTGGTCGGCGTACAGGGTGTCCGCCAGGCCGGTGCCGAAGCGGCCGAGCGGGGTGCCGTGCCAGGTCTGGACGACGGTCTGCCCCGCGCGCCGCTCGAACCACGCGGGCAGCTGTTCGTCCGTGACGATCCGGCGGGAGCGCGCCAGCGCCTCGTACCAGGCGGGGCTGTGCACGGGGACGGCGGTCGCGCCCGGCGGGACGTGCGTGATGCGGCCGGGCGCGGTCCCGGTGACCCACAGGTGCTCGGCGTCCGTGCCCCGGCGCACCAGCTCGGCGTGGACAGCGCGCGGGGAGTCGCCGCCCGCGTAGAGGACGGTGTCGCGGAGGGGCGAGGTGCGCCGGTCGCGGTAGCGCGCGGCGCGCAGAAGCCGCCTGCCGTACGCGCTCCGCTCGGCGACCGGGAGCGCGGGGCCCGCGACGACGGTCAGCCGGTCGCCGTGGCGCCGCTCCGGGGCGAGAGCCCCGTCACCGCGCGGGAGGCGCGCGGCGAGCGAGGTGAGGACGCGCACGGGGTGACCGTCCAGCCGGAGGCCCCAGCGGCCCTCGGGGAGCGGCGGGACGATCAGCGCGGAGAACCGGCCCGTCGCGCGGTCCACGGCCGCCTCCGCGACCGGGACCGTCTCGTGCAGCGTCTCGTGGCAGAGGAGGAGACGGGCGGGGCCGGTGCCGTGGACGCCGCCGTACGTCCCCGAGACGCGCACCGCCCTTGACACGTCGGGCATCGCTCCTCGCGCACCACCTACCACCGCTCCCCGCGCATCACCCACCACCTCCACCCGGTCCGCGACCGGCACCCCCGCCGTATCCAGCACCAGGTTCCCCGCCGCGTCCGCGCACGCGGGCGGCGGCAGGTCCGGGGCGGCGGGCAGCGGCACGCGGGTGCCGTCGGCGAGCAGCAGCCGGGCCCGCCAGCGCGCCCCGGTCTCCGCCTCGACCTCGCGCGGCGCGCGGTGCGGGGCGGGCGGTACGGCGGCGAGTCCGGCGAGCGGGATGCGTACCGTGAACCTCCCGCCGGCCCCAGCCGCCGCAGCCACTCCATCCGCCCCGCACTCCACCGGGAAGGAACGCTCCTCGGCCCCCTCGCGTGCCAGCAGCAGAGCCGTGGGGGAGGCCGCTCCGCCGAAGACCCGGACGACGAGCTCCAGCGTGCCCGCCCCCTCCGCCGAACCGTGTGCCTCCACCGCACCGTGTGCCTCCGCCAGTGCCCGCAGCCGCGACACCGTCAGCCGCAGCCGGCCGCCCCGGTAGTCGAGCACCGCCCGCCGCCCGTCGCCCAGGTCGTGCACCAGCGGTTGGTCCGCGCCCGCGTCCGGGGCGCGCACCGCAACCCGGCGGACCGTCCCGCGCCCGGCGAGCACCAGGCCGACCAGCCAGCCGCCGTCCGCCGTCGCGGGCAGCCGGTCCGGGTCGAGGACCATCTCGAAGCCCGCGTGGTCGTAACTGTGCAGCTCTTGACCGGAGTTCACCGTCGCCTCGGGCTCACGCACGGACCGCGTCGGCACCGCGCGCACCTGACGGCCCCCGCCCGCCGCCCGGACCATCCCCACCGTGACCCGCTGCCGCGCCGACCCGGCCGGGAGGTTGCGCAGATACGCGTACCCGCGCAGCCGCAGCTTCCCGTCCGCGCCCCAGCGTGCCTCCAGCAGCCGGGCCACCGCCGGGATGTCCGTACGTGCGAGCCGGGCGCTCGCGCCACGCACGCCGGGGTACACCGCCCTCCGCCGCCCCGGCAGTCCCTCCACGGCGAACACGCCTGCCCCGTTGGCCCGTTCGAAGGCGAGTACCGCCAGCAGCTCGTCCAGCCGCCGCTCGCGCACCAGGGACCACTTGATGCGCAGCTCCACCGGCAGCCCCTCCAGTGCCCCGTTCCCCGCCCGGTCCAGGAACGCCCCGGCCCCCTCCAGGAACGCCGCCCGGTACGCCTGGCCGCCCATCGGCAGGCCGTCCAGGAAGTACCCGAAGTCGTCGCGCAGACAGGACGCGTCGTACGCCTGCCGCTGCGTCGCGTCCCGGCCGCCCAGGAACGCGCTGACCTCCTCGCACGCGGCGATCCGGTCCCGTACGCCGGTGACGTCCGTACGCCGCCGGGTGATCGAGCCCTCCCGCACCCGCCAGTAGTAGACGTGCTCGTGCAGGACGTCGACGGACCCGGCGAGATAGTGCGCGGGGATCATCACGGGGGTGTCCTCGTACAGCTTGCCCTCGGGGAAGGCGAAGGCGTGCGCGTCCCAGAAGGACCGCCGGAAGACCTTGTTCCACGCCACCCGGTCGGCCAGCAGACGCGGGTCCCGGGTGATGTGGGTACGGGGGCGGGGGGCGGTCAGCCAGCGGTACTGCCAGGCCTGCTGCCGCCCCTGGCCGGTCAGCCGCCACACATTGCCGGTCACCAGATCGGAGCCGGTCGACTCCAGCGAGGCCGTCATCCGCTCGTACGCGTCGTGCACGACGATGTCGTCGCTGTCCGCGAACGCCAGGTAGGGCACGGTGGGGGTGGTGTGCCGGACGCCGGTGTTGCGGGCCGCGCTCAGGCCCGCGTTCTCCTGCCGGACCAGCCGGAAGCGGTCGTCCCGGGCGGCGAACTCCGCCGCGATCCGTGCGCTGCCGTCCGTCGAACCGTCGTCGACCATGACCACCTCGATCGCTTCGAGGCTCTGGTCCGCCACCGAGCGCAGGCAGTCCTCCAAGTAGTCCTCGACGTTGTGGACGGGGACGACGACGCTGAGGAGTGGTGGCTTCATGTCCTGGTCAACCGAGGGTGGGCCCCGGGGTCACCTGCGCTGCCCCGAACGGGTGAACGCGGGCGGCCGGGCGCGCCGGGCCACGACTACCCTCGGCTCCCATGCCCCGTCGTGCGCCCGCCCTGTCCGCCGCGTCCGCGAAGCGGTTCGTCCGTCGCCAGGTGATGCGGGCCGCCTACCGGACCGACCTTCACCGCCCGCTCGACCCGAACCTCGCCGTCTACGGGGCGTACTGGAACCGGGGCGTCGCCTGCAACCCCGCCGCGATCCACGCCCGGGCCCGTGAACTCGCCCCGCACATCGAGGGGTTGTGGGTGGTCTCCTCCCGGCATCGCGACCGGATGCCGCCGGGTGTGCCGTACGTCATCGAGGGCTCGCGCCCCTACTGGCGGGCGATGGCCACCGCCACCTACCTGGTGAACAACTCCAGCTTCCCCGGCGGCTTCACCAAGCGCCCCGGCCAGCGCTACCTCCAGACCCACCACGGGACCCCGCTGAAGACCATGGGCCTGGACCAGCGCGCCTACCCCGCCCTCGCCCGGAAGGCCGACTTCGGCAAGATCCTCGCCCATGTCGCCCAGTGGGACTTCAGCCTGTCCGCCAACCCGCACAGCACCGAGGTCTGGGACCGCGTCTACCCTGCCCCGGGCGAGGCCTCCTACGAACGGCTCGACCTCGGCTACCCCCGTAACGACGTCTACTTCACCGCCACCACCGAGGACATCGCGAAGATCCGCGCCGGACTCGGCATCGAGGAGGGGCAGACCGCGCTGCTCTACGCCCCGACCCACCGCGACTACCGCGACGGTTTCGTCCCCGACCTCGACCCGGAGCGGCTGGCACGCGAACTGGGCCCGGCGTACGTGCTGTTGGTCCGCGCCCACTACTTCTACGGGCGGTCGGCCGGGATCGCCGGGCCGGAAGGGGGCCGGGTCATCGACGTCACCTCCCACCCGCGCGTCGAGGAACTCTGCCTCGCCGCAGACGCGTTGATCACCGACTACTCGTCCCTGACGTTCGACTATGCCTGCCTGGACCGCCCGATCGTCGTCCACGCCCCCGACTGGGACGCCTACCGGACCACGCGCGGTACGTACTTCGACCTGCTCTCCGGCCGACCCGGCGACACCCCCGGCACCGTCACCACCACCTCCGGCCGACTGGCCGAGGTGTTCCGGACGGGGGAGTGGCGCTCGCCGGCGTCGGCCGCGCTGCGCACCGCGTTCCGGGAGCGGTTCTGCCCGTACGACGACGGGCGCGCGGCCGAACGCGTGGTACGGCGGTTCTTCGCGCCGCTCGGGTGACGCGGGGCCCCGCAACCCGAATGGCTCAAGGCGTGCTCCCCCCGCCGATTCCTCCGCCTCGCGTGGTCGTTGTGCCCAACAGTTCGCTCACCCCGCCATGTTGGGAGACGCCCATGCACCGGTCCGCCTACGAGCAGATGGAACTCTGCATCAAGGAGTACCTGCCCGTCGAAGGGCCTGCCGGAGGGGTTGCCGGAGGGCCCGCGTCCGGCACCTACCGCGTCGTCGACCTCGGCTCCCGCATCTCCGGCAAGCAGACCCGCACCCACCGGGCGCTGCTGGCCGGGCACTCCATCGACTACTTCGGGGTCGACGTGCAGGCCGGGCCCAACGTGGACGCCGTGATGAAGAAGCCGTACCGCATCCCCGCCCCGTCCAGCAGTGCCGATGTCGTGCTCTCCGGGCAGGCGTTCGAGCACATCCCGTTCTTCTGGACGTCGATGCTGGAGATCGCCCGGGTTCTGAAGCCGGGCGGTCACGCGTTCATCACCGCCCCCTCGCGCGGCCACGTCCACGACGCGCAGGACTGCTGGCGCTACTACCCCGACGGGTTCCGCGCGCTTGCCGCTCACTCCCGGCTCGAACTGCGCGAGGCCTACACCGACTTCCCGCCGCACAAAGGCATCTGGCACGACTACCGGGCCATCGACAGGAAGGCCGCCTACTGGGGCGACTCCGTCGGTGTCTTCCGCAAGCCGCAGCGCTACCCCCGGCTGACGATGTTCGCCGTGCGGGAGCTGGCGGTCTGGTGGGCGAACCGGGTCGGCGGCGTGGACGGCGTCCCGCTGCCCCGCCCGCTGGACGGCCGCGAGCGCTGCGGCAGGACCGGGGCCGCCCCCGTAACCGCCGGAACCCAGGAGGCCGCGCCCGTCCCCGAACAGGCCCCCGCAGCCGAACAGGTGCCGGAGCAGGGATCAATGGCAGGTTGACGAAAAATGACATGTCGCGCAAACCGCGCGTACTGTCCCGGGGCATGGCTTGGCGCAACGCCGTCAACGGCGTCCTTCAGCAGCTCACCGGATATCAGCTCAGGCGCGTCACAGTGCCCGCCGCCCGTACGGCCCCGGCCGACCCCGCCCCGGCCCCGGCCGACCCCCTCCCGGCCCCGGCCCCGGACCCGGACCCGAAGCCGAAGCCGAAGCCCAAGGCGAAGAAGCCGGACCTCGCGTTCCCGGAGGACTACGACGACGAGGCCAAGGACATCATCCGGGCGGTCAAGCCCTACTCGATGACCTCGCCGGAGCGGCTCAACGCCTTCATCCTCGCCACCCGGCACATCGCCCGCCACGACATCCCCGGCGCCGTCGTCGAGTGCGGTGTCTGGCGCGGCGGTTCCATGCAGGCCTGCGCCCGGACCCTGCTGTCCGTCGGTGAGACCGAGCGCGAGCTGTACCTCTTCGACACGTACGAGGGCATGACCCCGCCCACCGCCGAGGACCTGCGCCGCGACGGCCGCCCGGCCCAGGAGCTGCTGGACGCCCAGGGCAAGGACCGGCCGATCTGGGCCGTCGCGTCCCTGGACGACGTCAAGGAGGGCTTCGGTCATGTGCCCTATCCCGAGGAGCGCATCCACTACGTGCAGGGGCGGGTCGAGGACACCGTCCCCGAGCAGGCCCCCGAACAGATCGCGATTCTGCGCCTGGACACCGACTGGTACGCCTCCACCAAGCATGAACTGGAGCACCTGTACTCCCGGTTGGTCAGCGGCGGCATCCTCCTGATCGACGACTACGGCTACTGGCAGGGATCTCGCCAGGCAGTCGACGAGTTCCTCGACAAGACCGGCGAGCCGCTGTTGCTGCTGCGCATGGACGAGGGCCGGATCGCCGTCAAACCCTGAGGCCGGACCCCACGGCAGCACCGAGCCCCGTGCCCCTCCCGGTACGGGGCTCGAACACGTCACCGGCGCGCCCCCGTACGCGTGACCCCACCCTCGCGGTCACCCGAATGGACCCCCTCGGGTGACCGGTCCCCCCGGTGCGGGTTGTACCCCATGGCCCCTCAATGCCCCTCGACCGGCACCCCCTGATGCCGTCCGCCCGAAAGGATCGTGCGCTGCGATGGCACCCCGTCTCACCGTCGTCGTCCCCCTCTACAACGTCGAGGACTACCTCGGTGCCTGTCTGTCCTCGCTCGCCGAACAGAGCATGGAGGACCTGGAGGTCGTCCTCGTCGACGACGGCTCCACCGACAACGGGCCAGTCCTCGCCCAGGAGTTCGTGGACCGGGACCCCCGGTTCCGGCTGGTCCGGCAGGAGAACGCCGGGCTCGGCGCGGCCCGTAACGCCGGGGTCCGCGAGGCCGATCCCGAGGCGGAGTTCCTGACGTTCGTCGACAGCGACGACCTCGTCCCGCCCGGCGCTTACACCCGGATGCTGGCCGAACTCGACCGCTCCGGCTCCGACTTCGCGACCGGCAACGTGCTCAGGCTGCGGGCCGACGGGGGGCTGGAGCAGTCCCCGATGTACCGCAGGCCGATGGAGAAGGCCCGCTCGGCCACCCATGTCACCCGGGACTGGCTCCTGCTGGGCGACCGCATCGCCTGCAACAAGGTCTTCCGCCGGTCCTTCTGGGACGAACACGCCTTCGCCTTCCCGACCGGGGTGCTGTACGAGGACATCGCCGTCGTCCTGCCCGCCCACTTCCTGGCCCGCTCGGTCGACGTCGTCGAGGAGCCCGTCTACCACTGGCGGGACCGGGACGGTTCCATCACCACCCGGCGGGCCGTGCCCAAGGGAATCCGGGACCGGGTCACCGCCGTCACCACCGTCAGCCGATTCCTCGCCGAACGGCCGGGCGCGGCAGGAGCCGCCGAGGCCAAGCGGCGCTACGACGCCCACGCGCTCTCCGGGGACCTGTGGCTGTTCATCGAGGCCCTGCCGGAGGGCGACGCGGAGTTCCACGAGGCCTTCCTCGACCACGCGGGCGCCTTCGCCGCCACCGTCGAGCCCGGCGTCCTCACCGAACTGCCCCTGCACCTCAGGGTCAAGTGGCAGCTCATCCGCGAACGCCGCCTCGCCGAACTCCTCGCCCTCCTCGCCGACGAGAAGAAGGACCGGGACACCTTCCATGTACGCGGGCTGCTCCGCCCCCGCGCCCACCACCCGGCCGTCCAGGCCCCGTTGCCGCCCGCCACGACCGCGCTGACCCCCGCCGACCTCCCCGTCCACGCCCACCTCACCGAGGCCGTGTGGCGGGACGGGCTGCTCCGTCTGACCGGATACGCCTACGTGCGCAACGCCCCCGGCGGCCCGGTGCGGCTCGGGTGGCTGCGGTCCGGGAAGCGGTTGATCCCGCTGCGGACGCGTCCGGTCCCGGGCGACGAGGCCACGGCCCGCTCCGGCCGCTCCCTCCACCGCTACGACCGCGCCGGATTCGAGGCCGTCGTCGACCCGCGCAGGCTCACCGCCAAGGGCACGGGCAGCGGCCTGCGTGCAACGTGGAAGCCGGAGGTCGTCGTCATCGGTGCGGGCCGTCCGCGCCGGGGCCCCATGCGGCTCGTCGGCACCCCCGCCCCGCCCGCCGTGACGTACACCGACGAGCGGACCCGTATCGTCCCCGTCCTGTCCGGCAACAAGCTGGAGCTGCGCACCGAACGCGTCGCCGCCGTCCTGACCGGGCAGTCGGCGGTCGAGGACGCCGTACGCCTGGAGGTGAAGGTCCTCGGCGACGCCGGGCCCGTAGCCCTGCGGCTCACCGAGTGGCGCACCAAGGAGACCCGGGAGTTCGCCCTGCGCGGCTCGCTCGGCTCCCGGGCGGCGGACATCCCGCTCAGTGCCTTCCGCGGCGAGGAGGACATCTGGGGCGTCCAACTCGTCGGCGAGGAAAAGCCGTTGACCGTCGCCGCCCGGACCGACGGCGAGGACGGGCGCTACCCACTGCCCGGCGGCCGTGAGCTGTACGCGGCCCCCAACCCCTCCGGCGACCTGGTGCTCACCGACCGGGCCGTGCAGCCCGTCGTCACCGGCGTGGAGTGGGACGAGGCGTCGCTGACTCTCACCGGCACGTTCCCCGAGCCCGCCGGCGGCCCCCGCGAACTGGTCCTGCGCCACAGCGGCCACCACGAGGAGGCCGTCGTCGCACTGGAGCGAGGGGAGGGCGACCGCTTCCGGGCCGTGCTCGCACCCGCCGCTGTCGAAGGACCCGGCGGGCCGCTGCCGCTGGCCGAGGGGCGGTGGTATCCGTTCCTGCGGAAGCCCGGGGAGCGTGATGCGGAGGCCTACCGGCCGCTGCGGCTGAGCACCTCCCTGCACCACACCCTGCCCCGGCAACAGCACGTTCATGGGCGTGACTTCACCCTCCAGCGGCGCTACCACGACCGGCTCGTCCTGGAGTCCGGCAGTGCGCTGGCGGCCGAGGAGAGAGGGGCCTACGGACAGCGCGTGCAGCGCGAGCGGTACGCCGCACTGCGCGTCACCTCGGCCGACCGACTGCGCCCGGCCGTCCTCTACTCCAGCTTCGACGGACGGCAGTACTCCGACTCGCCCCGCGCCGTCCACCGCGAACTGGCCGACAGGAGAGCGGGCATCGAGCATCTGTGGGCCGTACGCGACCAGCAGACGGCCGTGCCCGACGGGGTCCGCCCCGTCGGGCTGCACAGCGCGGAGTGGCACGAGGCGCTGGCCCGCAGCAGGTGGATCGTCACCAACACCCAGCTCCCCGAGTGGTTCGAGCGGGCCCAGGGCCAGTGCGTCGTCCAGACCTGGCACGGCACCCCGCTCAAGCGCATCGGCCGCGACCTCGCGGGCACCCCCTACGCCGACACCGCCTACATGGCCTCCATGGAACACCGGGCCGCCCAGTGGAGCGTGCTCGTCTCCCCGAACAGCTTCGCCACCCCCGTCCTGCGCCGCGCCTTCGGCCACACCGGCGAGGTCCTGGAGTGCGGCTACCCGCGCAACGACCTCCTGCACGCCCCCGACCGGGCCAAGATCGCCGCCGCCGTACGGGAACGTCTCGCGATCCCCGAGGGGCGGCGGGTGATCCTCTACGCCCCCACCTGGCGCGAGGACCGGCCCAAGCAGGGCGGCCGCTACGGGCTCGACCTCCGACTCGACCTGGAGGAGGCCCGCCAGGCACTCGGGGACGACCACGTCCTGCTGGTGCGCCGCCACTACCTCGTCGGCGGCAGCGTCCCGGACACCGGCTTCGTCCGCGATGTCTCGCGCCACTCGGATGTCGCCGAACTGCTCCTGATCAGCGACGTCCTGGTCACCGACTACTCCTCGATCCTGTTCGACTTCGCGCAGACCGGCCGCCCGATGCTCTTCCATACCTACGACCTGGCGCACTACCGCGACACCCTGCGCGGCTTCTGCTTCGACTTCGAGCGCCGCGCCCCCGGCCCCCTGATCCCCGACTCCGCCGGGATCGTGGCCGCCCTGCGCGAGCCGGAGGCCGCCACCGCCGGGCACCGGGAGGCGTACGAACGGTTCCGGGAGGCGTTCTGCGACCTCGACGACGGGAGCGCGGCCGCGCGCGTCGTCGACCGGATGCTCAAGGGGGAGCAGTCGTGAGCGACTTCAGCTGTGTGATCACCGGGGGCGGGGACGGCGGCGACGGCGGGGGCCGAGGAGGGGCCGAAGCCCTGCGCGCCTCCGTGGACTCCGTGCTCGGCCAGTCGCTGCGCGCCTCCGAGGCCGTCGTCGTCCTCGCCTCGACCGCAGACGCGGCCACCCGCACGGCCGCCCGCGCCCTGGCTGACCGGGCCCCCGACCGCGTCCGCCTCGTCCACGCCGACCCGGCCGTCCGGACCACCGGTGCCCTGCGCAACGCGGGCCTGGACGCGGTGACGGGCCGGTACGTCCTGGTGCTCGCCCCCGGCGAACGCCTCCAGCGGCACGCCTGCCGCAACCTCTGGCAGGCGGGCGAACGCAGCCGGGCCGACCTGGTCGCGGGCCGCTGGAGCCGGGCCGCCGACGAGATGGGCAAGGAACGGGAGCCGTCCTGGCAGGGCGAGCTGTACGCCCGCTCCCGCACCCTCGCCCGCTTCACCGAGGCCCCCGAACTCGTCGTCAGGGACGCCCTGGTGACCGGATTCTGCCTGCGCCGCGAGGCCGTCCGGTTGCACGGGCTGCGATACGAGGAGGATCTGGCCCACGGCGAGATCCTGTTCGGCCCGCTCGCCGCCGCCGCGGTCGGCCGGATCGCCCTGGTGCGCCGCCTGATCGTCACCGGGCGGGCCGTCCCGGACCGGGCCCGCGACCTCACCGCCCTGGTCGAGGCCCACCGCAGGGTCGCCAACACCCTCGTCGCGCGCGGACTGCCCGAACTGCGCCAGGCGCGGGAGGAGGCCTTCGCCCGCGACCATCTGGTGCCGCTCGTCCGGTCCTTCCCCCGGCTGCCCGCCGCCCGCCGCGAGAGGGCCGCCGCAGCCGCCGCCCGCGCCCTGACCGGCCCCTTCCCGCCGGACCGCACGACCCTGCCCCCGCTTGAGCGGGTCGCGGTGCGGCTGCTGGCCCGGGGCGACGAGGAGGGGGTCCTCGCGGCGGCGTACGCGCTGAGCAGGCCCGCCACCGTGTGCGCGCCGCTCGTCACAGGGCCGGGCGGGCGGGTGCGGTGGGACGAGCGGTGCCCGGTCGATGTCACCGAACTCGGCCACCAGTACCGCGGGTTCGGTGAGCAGCGGCTGATGAACCGGCTCATCCGATGTGCCTCCGACGGCGGCCTCCTGCTGCTCGAAGGACGCCTCGTGCTGCCCGGCCACAGCGGACCGGCCCCCGACGCGCCGCTCACCGCCACCCTGGAGTTCCGGGCACGGGGCGGGGCGCGCGCCGTCGCGTTCCCGGTCGAGGAGGTGCGGCACGACGGGACCGGGATCACCTGGCGGGCGCGCGCCGACATCGCACGCCTCCTGCGCCCCGTCGGCGTACGCGACACGGCGTGGGACGCGCGGCTGACCGTACAGGCCGACGGCCCCGACGGCCCCCGCTCCGTCAGCGATCCATTCGCCCCGCAGGACCAGGTTTCGGGCGCGCTCCGGTTCGCCGCCCGGCCCCGCCTCGGGCCTCTCGCCGGGGACACCTGGGAGCCCTACATCACCGTCAAGGACCACCTCGCGCTCCGCCTCACCGCACGCCGCCGCCCGGCCCGCACCACCCACCGGCTGATCCGCTACGCCACGCACTTCCGGCCCGCCCGCAAGGCGAAGCTCCTCGTCCGCACCCTGCGCAAGCGCCTGGGCCGCTACCGCTCCCGGGGTTTCAAGACCTCCGTCCACAACACCTGGCTCACCCGGCTTCCCGTCCGCCGGGGCTCCGCCGTCTTCGAGAGCCACATGGGCACCTGTTACGGCGACAGCCCGCGCGCCCTGTACGAGGAGATCCGCCGCCAGGGCCTGAAGCTGCACGCCACCTGGTCCTACGACCCCTCCCCGGACGGCTTCCCGGACGACGCCCGCCTCGTACGCCGCTGGTCCTGGCGGTATCTGTGGGCGCTGGCCCGCGCCGAGTACTGGGTCGACAACCAGGGCTTCCCGCTCCCCCTGCGCAAGCCCTCCCACACCACCTACCTCCAGACCTGGCACGGCTCCGCGTACAAGCGGATGGGCTTCGACGAGACCCGCGTGCGGCTCCAGAACGCCCCGCAGCGCGAGCGGCTCCAGCAGGCCGTCCACCGCTTCGACCGCTTCCTCGTCCGCTCCGAGCACGACGTGCGCACCCTCGCCCGCGCCTACCGGCTGCCCGAGGACAGGCTCCTGCGCACCGGCTACCCGCGCAACGACGCCCTGGTCGCCGAGCGCACCCGGTCCGAGACCCAGGGGCGGCTGCCGCGCCCGCCGCTCGCCGGGGCGCTCGGGCTCGACGACCACAAGAAGACCGTGCTGTACGCGCCGACGTTCCGGGGCGGCCCCGGCAAGCAGCGCAGGGCCCGACTCCTGTTGGATGTACGGGAGTTCGCGGAGCGCTTCGGGGACACCCACACCCTGCTCGTCCGGGCCCACTACCTGGAGACCGCGCGGCTGCCGCTCTGTCCGCCCGGGACCGTCGTCGACGTATCGAGCCACCACGACGTCAGCGAGGTCCTCGCCCTCACCGACGTCCTGATCACCGACTACTCCTCGATCATGTTCGACTTCGCACTGCTCGACCGGCCGATCGTGCTGTTCGCCCCCGACCTCGACACGTACGCGGCCGAGCGCGGCAGCTACTTCGACCTGCGGGAGAAGGCCCCGGGCCCGGTCGCCGAGACCCAGGACGAGCTGTTCGCCGTCCTCGCGGAGCTGAAGCAGACCGAGACGCGCCACGCCGCTCAACGCGCCGCCTTCGCGGCGGAGTTCGGGATCTACGACGAGGGTGACGCGGCCCGCAGGACCGTCGCGGCCGTCTTCGGGCCCCGAGTTTCCCCAGGTCCTCCGGTTTCCCCGGGCCATCCGGGCTCCCGGGACGCCCTGGGAGCCCGCCACATCACCGACCACGACCGGGGGGCCGGCCGATGAGCCGCGACATCTTCATCGTCTCCAACAGCACCGACGAACTCGGCGGCGTCACCGGCTGGATGCATCAGACCGCCCGCCTCTTCGCCGGCCAGGGCCACCGGGTCCACACCATCGGCATCCACGCCTCCGACCTCAAGATGGCGCTGCCCGGGCAGCCCGCCCACCCCGTCACCGCCCTCTACCCGTCCCACCCGCCGACCCCCTGGACGCCCCACGGCATCCGCGACCGCTTCCGCATCCCCACCCGCCGCAGGGAAGCGGCCCGGTCAGCCGCCAAGAAGCAGGCGGTCGGGCGGCTCTCGGATCTCTTCGCGACAGCCCGACCCGGCGCGGTCGTCATCGTCACCCAGGTGTGGGCGATGGAGTGGGTCGGGGAGGCCGACACCACCGGGCTGCGGGTCATCGGGATGAGCCACGAGTCCTACGACTACTCCCGCGCGAGCCACCGCTACCGCTGGATCAGGAATCACTACAAGGACCTCGACCACTGGCTCGTCCTCACCGAGGAGGACGCCGACCAGTGGGCCGGGGACGGCATGAACAACGTCGGCTTCCTGCCCAACGCCCTCACCCGGCTGCCCGTCGTGCCCTCCCCGCGCACCGCGAGGACCGTCGCCAGCATCGGCCGCCTCAGCGACCAGAAGGGCATCGACCTGCTCCTGGACACCTGGGCCCTGGTCGCACCCGCCCGCCCCGACTGGAAGCTCCGCGTGTACGGGGCGGGGGAGGACGAGGCCGCGCTGAAGCAGCAGTGCACGGACCTCGGGCTCGACGGGTCCGTGGAGTGGATGGGCCGCACCGACGATGTGGAGCGTGCCCTCGCACAGTCCTCGGTCTTCGTCCAGTCCTCCCGCGGCGAGGGCTTCCCGCTCGCGCTGCTGGAGGCGATGGCCTGCGGTCTGCCGTGTGCCGCCTTCGACTGCGCGCCCGGCGTCCGCGAGATCGTCCGGGACGGTGAGGACGGGCTCCTGGCCCCCGCCGGGGACGTCGCCGCCCTCGCCGACCGGCTGCTGCGGCTGACCGGCAACCCCCGGCTGCGCGACGCGATGGGCGCCCGCGCGAGGTCCGGGGCGCAGCGGTTCTCCGAGCCGGAGACGCTGCGCCGCTGGGAGGAATTGTTCGCGTTCCTGGAGCGCTGAGCACTGAGCGCTGCCGGGCGCGGACCGGTTCAGCGCCCTTGGAGCGCTGAACCCGCCGGGAGCTCCTGGGCCCAGGACCGGGCCCTCTTCTCCTGCGCGGGCAGCGCACCGGGCGTCCGGCGAGCCGTGGACGGCACCGGCAGCGGCAGCCCGTCCGTCTCCCCGAGGAAGACCCGCCGCACCACGCGCTCGGCGGCGTACCCGTCGTCGTACGGGCAGAACCGGGCCCTGAAGGCGGCCCGCAGCTGCGCCGAGCGGGAGCCGCGCCAGTGATCCGTGGCGAAGATGTCGAACAGCTCGTCCTGACTGCGGGCGATGATGCCGGGCGGGAACGCGGTGATGTCGAAGTACGTGCCCCGTGCCGCTTCGTACGCCTCGATGTCCTCCAGGTGCAGGACCACCGGGCGGTCCAGGTTGACGTAGTCGAACATCAGCGACGCGTAGTCCGTGATCAGGGCGTCGGAGGCGAGGGCCAGCGTCTGGACGGACCGGTGGGCGCCGACGTCGATGATCCGGGGATGCGGCGTACGGCGGCCGCAGCCGGGGGCGACCGGGTGGGGCGTACGGGCCAGGATGACGAACTGCGGGCCCAGGACCCGGATCAGCCGCTCCAGATCCAGCACCGGCCGCTGCGACCGCCGGTAGTCGCGGTGCTCCGGGGCGTACAGCAGGGCCGTACTGCCCGCCGGGATTCCCAGCGTCTCGCGCAGCCGGGCCACATCGGCCGGGCCGGTGCGGTGATAGACGTCGTTGCTGGGGGAGCCGTACTCCAGCGTCGTGTACGCGGACGGATAGGCCCGCTCCCGTACGAGGGTGGCGTGCGGGTTCGCGGAGAGCGAGAAGTCCCAGGTGTCCACGGAGCGCAGCAGCTGCTCGAAGTCGGTGCCCCGGGCGGCGGCGGGCCGGTCCAGGAGATCGGTGCCCACGGTCCGCAGCGGAGTGCCCTCGTGGGTCTGGAGCAGGACCTGCCCCCGGCGCTTGACCAGCCGGTGGTCGAAGGGGGCGTTGTTCACGAGGTACGCGGAGCGGGCCAGCGCCGTCCAGTAGGCGAAGGTGTCCGGCGCGAGGTGCCGGGTGCCGGTGGGCACGGTGTGGGCATCGACGGGGCGACAGATCCACGCCGTCCGCAGCCCCGGGACCAGCTCGCGCGCTTTCGCCTCGATTGCCGCCGGGCTGCCCGTGAAGCCCCGGTTCCCCCGTGCGGCGAACACCGCGTCCCGGGAGCGCAGCGGCAGCCGCAACTGGACCCGGTAGTGCACCTGGTGCGCCGTACTCCGCACCGCCCGGCGCACCGCGGCCGAGCCCCGCCGCAGCCGCCCGCCCAGCCGCTGGGCCCCCGACAGCGTCCGGTAGGTGCGCCGCGCACCGAGCCGCATCAGCCCGTGCCGCAGCAGCGCGCGGCGGGGGGCCGGAGCCCCGGGCGCGTGATGGCGGCGGCAGGACGCGGTCGCCCGGCGGAAGAACGCGGCCCGGCTGTGCGGCGGCAGCCGGTCCCGCGAGGCGAACAGGGCCGAGTAGTGGTCGAGCATCCGCCGGTACATCACCGGCCGCCAGGGAGCCAGCGGGGGGCGGGATTCGATGAACGCGAAGACCCGGTCGTACTGGTCGAAGACGTCGAAGTGCTTCTCGCTGGTGGTGGAGAGGATGTTGCCGCGCCGCCGCTGCCGGTAGGAGACGCAGACCGCGTCCAGGACCGCGATCGACCCGGCCGACATCAGCACCGGGTAGGTCCAGGGGGTGTCCTCGTAATAGCCGGGCGGGAAGGTGAAGCCCTCGGCCTCGACGAACGCGCGGCGGTACGCCTTGTTCCAGACGACCATGAGGAGTTGCAGCAGCTCGGGGCGGTCGGTGAGCCGGAAGGAGGCCGGTCCGCTCTCGTCGAGATGGGCGGCCAGGACGTTGCGCACGCTGCGGCCCGACCAGTACGTCCGGGCGTAGTCGTACATCAGGACGTCGGGTTCGCCGGTCGCCCCGATCCGGTCGGCGATGGCCTGGAGCGCGTCCGGCAGCAGGGTGTCGTCGCCGTCGAGGAAGATCAGGTAGTCGCCGCTCGCCCGGGCCATCCCGGCGTTGCGGGCCGGGCCGAGACCGGTGTTGCGGGGCAGGTGGAGGGCGGTGACGCGGGGGTCCCGGCGGGCGTACTCGTCAGCGATCGGACCGCAGGCGTCGGGGGAGCGGTCGTCGACCACGATGATCTCGTAGTCCTTGAAGGACTGGCTCAGCACGGAATCCAGACACGCGTGCAGATACGCCTGGACCCGGAATGCGGGCACGATGACGGAGAACCGGGGCACTACACATCCATGGGTCGTTCGTTCGCGGGAACCAGGCAGACCTCAAACGTCGGATGGAATGACAGGGTTACGCCGGACGCGGCAATCGGGGGACGCGCACGGCGAAGCGGCCCGGTTCCGGGGAGCCGGGCCGCTTCGGATTGACGTACGGATGTGCGGACTTGAGGGTTCTTCCGGCCTACTTGACGGCCCCCGCCATGACGCCGTTGACGAACTGCCGCTGGAAGGCGAAGAACACCGCCAGCGGGATCACCATCGACATGAACGCCCCGGGCGCGAGCACATCGATGTTGTTGCCGAACTGGCGTACCTGCTGCTGCAGCGCCACGGTGATCGGCGGCGATCCGGAGTCCGCGAAGATCAGCGCGACCAGCATGTCGTTCCACACCCACAGGAACTGGAAGATCCCGAGCGAGGCGATCGCCGGACCGCCCAGCGGCATCACGACCCGGGTGAAGAGCCGGATCTCGCCCGCCCCGTCGAGCCGTGCGGCCTCCAGCAGTTCGCGCGGGATCTCCGCGAAGAAGTTCCGCAGCAGGAAGATCGCGAACGGCAGTCCGAAGGCCGTGTGGAACAGCACGACCCCGAGCGTCGTCTCGAAGATCCCGATGGTGCCGAAGAGTTCGGACACCGGGATCAGCGCGACCTGCACCGGCACCACCAGCAGCCCGACCACCAGCAGGAACCACCAGTCGCGGCCGGGGAAGTCCATCCAGGCGAAGGCGTATCCGGCGAGCGAGCCGATCACCACCACCAGGACGGTGGACGGCACGGTGATCATGATGGTGCTGAGGAGGGAGCCGGTGATCGCCGAATTGTCCAGCAGGCGTTGGTAGTTCTCGAAGGTCAGCTCGGACGGGGCGGTGAAGATCTTCCACCAGCCGGTCGCCGCGATGTCCTGCGGTCCGCGCAGCGAGGACAGCAGCAGGCCGATCGTCGGCATCAGCCAGAACAGGGCCACCAGGATCAGCAGGACCCGCATGACCCCGCCGCCGAGGAGGGCGGCGATGCGCGCGCCGAGGGACCGCCTGGCCTTGGCCGCTTCGAGGGTGCTCACCGTCGGTGTGCCGCTCATCGTCGCCCCTCCTTCCGCATCCGGCGGATGCTGCTGCGTTCTCCCGGGGGGCGACCCCCGGACCCCCGGCCGGCAGGCGGCCCGGGGCGGGTCGGACGCGTCATCGCCGCCCCTCCTTCCGCATCCGGCGGATGTTGAACAGCATCACCGGGATCACCAGCAGCAGCAGAAGCACCGCGATCGCGCTGCCGATCCCCAGGTCCGCGTCCGTGCCGAACGATGACCGGTACAGCTGGAGCGCCAGGACGTTCGCGTCGTCCTGGGAGGAGCCCGGCGCGATGATGAACACCAGGTCGAAGACCTTCAGCACGTTGATCATCAGCGTCACCAGGACCACCGCCAGGACGGGCGCGAGCATCGGCACGGTGATCCGGCGGAACACCTGCCACTCGTTCGCGCCGTCCACCCTGGCCGCCTCCAGGAGTTCGCGCGGCAGACCGGCCAGGCCCGCCGCGATCAGCACCATCGCGAACCCGGCCCACATCCACACGTAACTGCCGATGATCCCCGGTGTCACGAGGGACGGGCCGAGCCAGTCGACACCGTTGTACGGCTCGCGGAAGTTGTCGGCGGGCAGGCGCAGTCGGGCTCCGTCCGCCGAGGCGGGCAGGGTGAACACACCGTCCGCGCGCGCCGTGGCCGTGGCGACGACCTTCCCGTCCCTCACCGCCTCGACCTTCAGCCCCTTGAGCCCCAGCTCCTCCGGGTCGACGACGTTGGGCTCTCCGCCGCCGCCCCGGGTGAAGTCCAGCCAGGCCGTGCCGCTGATTCCGTCGCCGGACGCCGCCGGGGCGCCCTCGGCCGGCCGCGCGTCGCCCGGCATCTTCGCCGGGGCCACACCGACCAGCGGCACCCGCAGCGGCTGGCCCGCCCGGATCGGCTCCTTGGACACGAAGGTCCCGCCGTCGCCCTCCTCCAGCGGGTGGACGGGCAGCGGGCGTGCCTTCGGGAAGCCCGCGGACTCGGTGAACGTGTCGTGCACGCTCACCGCGACCGCGTTGGCCACCCCGCGCTCGGGGGCCTGGTCGTACACGAGCCGGAAGATGATGCCCGCCGCCAGCATCGAGATCGCCATCGGCATGAAGACGATCAGTTTGAACGCGGTGCCCCAGCGGATGCGTTCGGTCAGCACCGCGAAGATCAGCCCGAGTGCGGTGGCGACCGTCGGGGCGAAGACCACCCAGATCGCGTTGTTCTTCACCGCCGTGAGGATCGTGTCGTCGGTGAACAGCGCGGTGTAGTTGTCGATCCCGGCGAAGCCCGTACCGGCCTGGTCGAAGAACGACCGGTAGACCGAGTACCCGATCGGATACAGCACCAGCGCGCCGAGCAGCACCAGCGTGGGCAGCAGGAACACCGCCGCGACGGCCCGGCGGGTGGCCGTCACACTCTTGAGGGTCTTCGACGGCGGCGGGGACGGGCGCGGGTCCGTGTCTGCGGAGGGCGCCGCACCGGCACCCTCCGCGTTCGTGGTCGCCACCGCGTCAGCTCTTGTACGCCTTGGCCGCCGCGGACTCCAGCTGTTTCTGGGTCCCCGCGATGTCCTTCGGGTTCTTCAGGAAGTCCTGGAGGATCTTCCACTCGCCCGCCCCCGGCGTCCCGCCGAACGACTGCGGGGCCTGGTCGGACATGTCGAACCGGACGTCGTCACCGGCCTTCACCAGCGCCTCGGCCATGGTGCGCTGCACCTCGTTCGGGTACGCCTTCAGGTCCAGGGCCTTGTTCGGGGAGATGAACCCGCCCGCCCCGGCCCAGATCCTCGCCGCGTCGGCCGAGGCCAGCCACGTCAGCAACGCCTGCGCGCCCTTGGTGTCCTTCAGCGCGATCGCCGCGTCGCCGCCGGTCACCACGGGGGAGTCCGCACCGACCGCCGGGAACGGGAAGACCTTGGCGTCCGTACCGATCTTCGCCTCGGTCTGCGCGATGTTGACGGCGACGAAGTCACCCTCGAAGACCATCGCGCCCTTGGGCTGGTCGCCGCCGGTGAACGTCTGCGTCACCGACGTCGGGAACTCCGTCTGGAGCGCCCCGTCGGCACCGCCCGCGATCAGCTCCGGCCTGTCGAACAGCTCGGCGAGCGTGGACAGCGCGTCCTTCACCGACGGGTCGGTCCACGGGATCTCGTGCTTCGCCAGCTGGTCGTACTTCTCCGGGCCCGCCTGGGAGAGGTAGACGTTCTCGAACCAGTCGGTCAGCGTCCAGCCGTCCGCGCCGCCGACCGAGACTGGGGTGACGCCGGAGGCCGAGACGGTCTCCGCCGTGGTCAGGAAGTCCTTCCAGGTCTTCGGCTCGCTCGCCCCCGCGTTGTCGAACGCGGCGGCGTTGTACCAGATCAGAGACTTGTTGGCGGCCTTGAAGTACACGCCGTACTGGGTGCCGTCCACCGCGCCGAGGTCCTGCCAGACCTGCGCGTAGTTCTTGGTGAGCTGGGCCTGCGCCTCGGGCCCGACCGGCTTGGCCCACTTCTTCGCGACCGCCTGCTGTACGGCCCCGACCTGCGGGATCATCGCCACGTCCGGCGGCTGCCTGCCCTTGATCTTGGTGCCCAGGAAGTTGATGATCGGGTCCTGTGCCGGTACGAAGGTGACGCTCGCGCCCGTACGCTTCTCGAACTCGTCCAGCACCTTGGTGAAGTTGGCCTGCTCCGGTCCCGTCCAGACCGCGGCGACGGAGATGCTCTCGCCGTCCAGTTTCGGCAGCGTGACCGTGGGCGCGTTGTCCGTGCCCTGGCCGGAGCCGTCGCCCGACTTCTTCTTGCCGTCGCCGTCGTCGCTTCCACAGCCGGTGAGCGCGAGCGCGCCGACCGTCGCGAACACGAGCGCGGCCCTGCGTATCGAGAAGGTTGTGCGCATGCCTGCCCCGTCTCTTCCGTACGCGCCCGGTCACGTCCGCGTGCCCGGACGCCATCGTCCGTGCGCACAGTCCTACGCCCGGGGCACGGGCCCCGCAATACCGCCGTCGGGCCCAACGCGACGATCGTGACCGCCTCGTGACGTCACGTCAGCAGAGGGATCAGTTCGGAAACGGGACAAGCCCGGGCAGCGGCTCGGCGTTCACGGAACGGGCCGCGCGCTCCAGGGCGCTGGCGAGCAACGCCAGGTCGGTGGGCCCGTTGCCCAGCTCCCGGACCGGGCGCCGGGTCGGCGGATCGCCCATCCGCTCCCACTCCAGCGGGACGACGGTGGGGCGCAGTGTCGCCGTACGCGGGATACGGCCGGTGACCCGGCCCCCCTGGAACGGCGTCACCCGGCCGTCCGGGTGTCCCAGTCTGCCGCGTCCCGGGGCCGGTTCGTCCGGGGACGGCGGCAGCATGGGGGCGTCCAGCACGATGCGCAGCCGGGCGCCGCGGGCCAGTTCCGTGTCCTCGGTGCGGTCGGGGCGCGCGGAGGTGGCGACGAGGTGCACCCCGAGCCGCCCGCCGTCCCGGGCCACGGCCTCCAGGGCCCGCACCACCGAACCGGCGGCGGGGCGTCCGGGGCTGCCGAGGGCGGGGGCGACCAGCGCGTCGAAGTCGTCGGCGAGGACGACGAGCCGGGGCAGCGGGGACGGCCCCGGGTCCGCGGACCGCGCGGCGGCCGGGCGCAGCCGCAGGGTGCCGCTGGCCGGGGACTCCAGGTCGCCCCCCCGCTCGGCGCCGCTGGGCGGCCGCTGGCCCACGACGCGGGGGGTGGCCTGCTGCTCGTGCCGGGCGTAGCGCGCGTGCCACTCGGCGAAGTCCAGGTCGCCCAGCAGCTCGGCGCGCCGCTTCAGCTCACCGCCCAGGGCCTGCGCGAACTCCCGCATCCGGACCGGGTCGGACGCCACCAGGTGCGTGAAGACGTGCGGCAGCTCCGTACAGGGAAGCAGCCCTTCCCCGCGCTCGCCCCGCTCACCGCCGGAACCGTCGACGAGCAGGATGCCGAGCCGGTCGGGCCGGGCCGCGGCGGCGAGCGACGCGGCGACGGCCCGCAGCAGCTCGGTGCGGCCGCTGCCCGGAGGCCCCTCGATCAGCAGATGCGGCCCCTCGTCGGCGAGATCGACGCTCAGGGCCCCCCGGGGCCCGGCCCCGAGCACGAGCACCGGCCGCCCGGCGTGCACGGCGTGCCCGGGTGCGGCGGCCGGAGCCGCGCCGGGGTCGCGGGCGTCGAGGGGCGGGTAGGGGGTGCGGCCCGAGTCGGGGGTGCCGGTGCCCGGGGACGGGGCGCGGTCCGGGTTGCGGGTGCCCGCTGCCGGGCAGGGCGTGCGGCCGGAGCCGTGGGTGTCCAGGGGCGGGTACGGGGTGCGGTCCGGGTTGTACGCGTCCCGGGCCGGGTACGGGGTGCGGTCGGAGTCGGAGGTGCCGGGGTACGGGGTGCGGCCCGAGTCGGGGGTACCCGCTGCCGGGTAGGGCGTGTGGCCGGAATCGGGCTGGTGGGGGGTGCTCGCGGTGCGCTGGGGGCCCACGCGGGGGCCCGTGCTGAGGGTGCGGCCGGAGCCGGGGCTGTCCAGGTCCGCGCGGGCGGCCGGGGAAGCCGCTGCCGCCCTGGGGGCCGAGGCGCCCGGCTGGGCCTCCGCCGTTGACGCCCAGCGGGCCATCAGTGAGGCCGGTGTGGCGCGGGCCAGGCCCAGCTCGTCCAGCAGCCGGGCGGACGGCGGCAGCGCGGCGGACGTCGGGCGGCCCGCCAGCGCGGCCGATCCCTCCTCGCGCAGCGGCGCCAGGGCCCGCCCGAACCGCTCGGCCCAGGCCGCCGACACCGCGTCCACCGCGGCCACCGTGCCGTGCCCCGCGGCCTGTCCGCCCGCCGTGCGCAGCAGGCGCAACGCCGTGGCGACGTCACCGCTGAGCATCGCCACCGCCCCGCACTCGCGGAAGGCGATGGAGGCCCGGCAGGCGGCGTCGTACGTCGCGGCCACCGGGGAGGTGGGGGAGGACGCCGGGGTCTCGGCCAGACAGATCAGATGGATCCCGGCCGCCGCACCCGCTCCGGCCAGCCGGGCCGTGGTCTCGCGCAGCGCCGCCGTACCGGGGTCGCCGTCCAGCACGACCACCGTGTGCGGGCCCTTGTGCTCCCGGGCGGCCTCCGTCACGGCGGCCCGGTCCAGACTCGGCCAGCCCGGACCGAGCGGGCCCTCGTCGAGGCGGCGCACCAGCTCGGCCGTCCGGGCGGACGCTTGTTCACGGTCGTACGCGAGAAGCAGCCGGCAGTCCTGACCGTGCGTCGGGCGCAGATGCGGCAGCCACCCCAGCCAGGCCCACTCGCGTCGCCGCTCCTCCAGC
Organism: Streptomyces durocortorensis; assembly: GCF_031760065.1. NCBI lineage: Bacteria > Bacillati > Actinomycetota > Actinomycetes > Kitasatosporales > Streptomycetaceae > Streptomyces > Streptomyces sp. C11-1. The sequence goes on along the minus strand of NZ_CP134500.1, from coordinate 2,533,163 downwards.
GTGCGGGAGCGGTCCGTGGAGATGAGCACGATCTCCAGGTCGAACGGGGAGTGCAGCGCGGCGAGCTGCGCCACCGTCGCCCGGGCCAGCCCCGCCAGCCGGGCGCGCGGACCGGCGAGCCCCAGCGAACCGGCCTCCCGCAGCCCCACGGTCACCGGCACGGCGGGCACATCGGCCCGGTCCGTCGTCCCGAGCCGCACCACCAGCGCCTCCGGGTGCGCCGCGTGGCGCTCCCAGAGCCGGGGCCCGGGGCCGAGCGCGGTCAGCAGCACGGCCGCCGGATCGGGCCAGGTGCCCGCGGGCGCGGACGGCAGGGCGGAGAAGGGCGAGAGCGGGGAGGCGGGGGACGCCAGATGGCCGCCCCCGGCCGCAGGGCCCTCCGAGCCGCCCGGGCCGGGCGGCGTTCCCGGAGAGCCGCCCGAAGGGCCGTACGAACCGGCGGAAGCGCCGTATGCCGTCGACTCGGACGACTCGTAGGTCTCGTAGCTCTCGTACGCCGTCGAGCCGTACGGATCGTGCGGGGTGCCCGGAGCGCGCGGGGCGCGGGAGGATCCGGCCGCGCCGGGCCGTCCCGCCCCCGGGCCCGAGGCCTGTTCGCTTCTGCCGCCGCCCGTGAGCCGCCGCGCCCATGCCCCTATGCCGCTGCGCCGGGGCGTCGCGGTGGAGTCGAACTGCTCGCCGCGGGCGTGGGTGCCCTGTCCGGGGATCTCGCCAGGCCCGGCCTCGGCGCGGTCCGCGCGGTCCGGCCGGGCGGTGTCGTACGAGGCGCCGGCGGAAGGCCCGGAGGCCTGGGCCGGCAGGCCGAACGCGGCCCCGACGCCGGTCCCGGTCCCGGCCCCGGCGCCGTGGCCAGGGCCGCCGCCGTCGGGGCCGTACGCCGCGAACGGCTCACCCGCGGCGCGGCCGGACGCTCCGGAGGCGAACGGCTCACCCGCGGCGCCGCCCGCCGCACCGGCCCCCGCCGCCTCGACGCGCGCCACCCGCAGGTGTCCCTCGCCGTCCGGGGCGGTCGGCAGCGTCGCCGCACGGTGTCCCGCCGTGAGCCGGAGGGCCGATTCACCGAGCCGCAGCAGCGCGCCGGGCGAGAAGCGGACCGGGCGGTCGTGCACCTCGACGCCGTCCAGCGAGGTGCCGTTCGTCGAGCCGAGGTCGGCGACCGAGACCCGGCCGTCCTCGGAGACCGTCACCGCGCAGTGCAGCCGGGACACGTCCGGGTCGTCGAGCGGGACGTCCGCCTCGGCGGAGCGGCCGATCCGGATCTGCCCGCCGTGCAGCAGATGGACCCCGCCCGCGTCCGGCCCGGCGACCACGTGCAACTGGGCCGGAACGGCATCGTCCGCCGCCTCGTCCTCGCCGGGGACCTGGAGCGAGAGCACCGCACCGTCCACCAGTGGCGGTTCGCCCAGCGCGATGCGGTGCGCGTCCAGCCGCTCCTGTCCGGCGAAGAGCACGACCGCCCCGCCGCCCTGGGAGCTCTCGGGCCCCGCCACGGCGGAGGCCAGGCCCGAGGCGACGGCCGCCAGCGCCGTCCCGGCGGGGGCGGTGACGAGCACGTCGCAGGTGCGCGCCGGGGTCTGGCCGCTGCGCGGCGCGAGGACGGTCAGCCGGATCTGCATCGCCGTCGGCGGTCCCTTCTGCGCGGGGGTGCCCGGCAGGGGAAACGCCCTGTGATTCCCCCTACCCGGCACGGACACGTCGTCCGTACAGGTCGTCACGTACCGCGAGACTCCGACCCCGCAGATCCGTGCTGGAGGCATCCTTGCACCTGCCGCTGACAACACGCCCGGCGGTCACCTTTAAATGATCTTGAATGGTCGGCTGTGGGCGCAAAAGTGACCGCTTGCGTCCGGATCCCGCCGCCCGGAGGGGGCGGCGGGGAGTTGGGGGCGGCATCCGCCCGCCTCGCGAACGCGCGGCAGACCTGTGAGCCGCCGTGCGGCAACCATCTGCCCGGTCTGGCCGTCTTACCCCGAAACATGAACCCCACCTGGTGCCCCGTTCGGCGGCACCAGGGGGTGTCTCGCCGGTCATGGCCGGGCCCGCGACCCCTGGCACGGCACCTCGCCGCGTTGCCGAAACGTCCGAATCGCTCCGCGATTGAGGACGCTCCGGCGCCTTGCGATGCACCGCACCAGACGCCGCGGCCTGACCGGCCCTGACCGGCGAGACACCCCTTAGAGTGGGCCGGAACATCCGGGTGGGGCCCGGGGGACCGCAAGCACCACGATCAGCAGGGAGCGCATGACGTGCGGCCGGTAGGCAGCAAGTACCTGCTCGAGGAGCCGCTCGGGCGCGGCGCCACGGGCACCGTCTGGCGAGCCCGCCAGCGGGAGACCGCGGGCTCCGAGGCGGCCGTCGCGGGACAGCCCGGCGAGACCGTGGCCATCAAGGTCCTCAAGGAGGAGCTGGCCAACGACGCCGATGTCGTCATGCGGTTCCTGAGGGAGCGCTCGGTCCTCCTGAGGCTCACGCACCCGAACATCGTGCGTACCCGCGACCTCGTCGTCGAGGGCGATCTCCTCGCCCTGGTGATGGACCTGATCGACGGCCCCGACCTGCACCGCTACCTCCGCGAGAACGGCCCGCTCACCCCGGTCGCCGCCGCCCTGCTCACCGCGCAGATCGCGGACGCGCTCGCCGCCAGCCACGCCGACGGCGTCGTCCACCGCGACCTCAAGCCCGCCAACGTGCTGCTCGACGAGCGCGACGGCGGGATGACCCCGATGCTCACCGACTTCGGCATCGCGCGCCTGGCCGACTCCCCGGGGCTGACCCGGACCCACGAGTTCGTCGGCACCCCCGCCTACGTCGCGCCGGAGTCCGCCGAGGGCCGCCCGCAGACCTCCGCCGTGGACATCTACGGCGCGGGCATCCTGCTGTACGAGCTGGTCACCGGCCGCCCGCCGTTCGCCGGGGGCACCGCCCTCGAAGTCCTGCACCGGCACCTCAGCGAGGAGCCCCGCCGCCCCTCCACCGTCCCCGCACCGCTGTGGACGGTCATGGAGCGCTGCCTGAGCAAGGACCCGGACCGGCGGCCCAGCGCCGAGAACCTGGCCCGCGGCCTGCGTACGGTCGCCGCGGGCATCGGCGTCCACGCGAACTCCGCCCAGATCGCCGCCGCCGAAGGCGTGGGCGCCCTGCTCGCCCCCGACCCGGCGCCCACGGCCGTCCCGGAGACGCCCGGGGCCGCTGACCCCACGCAGGTGCTGCCGAGCAACGCGGGCTCGTACGACCCGGCCGCCGCCACCAGCGTGCTGCCGCAGACCGCCCCCGGGGCCCAGGGCGGCCACGCCGACCCGACCGCCGTCCTGCCGCCCGTGCCGCAGCGCCCCGACACCCCGCCGCAGCCGGACGGCCCGCACCCCTGGCAGTCCCAGCTCCAGGCGGCCCGCGACCGCAACGAGCAGACGCAGGTGCAGTACCTGGACCCGAGCCAGGACCCGCTGCGCCGCCGCCCCCAGCGCCAGGCACAGCCTCCGGCGCCCCAGCGGCAGCAGCCTCCGCAGCGCCGCCAGCCGCCCCCGCAGCACCAGCAGTACCCGCCGCAGCACCAGCAGCAACAACAGCAGCACCAGCCTCAGCGCTACCAGCAGCCTCAGCAGCCCCAGCGGCAGCAGTACGCGCCCCCGCAGCCGCAGCAGCCCCAGCAGCCCGCCCCGCGCCAGCCGCGGGAACCGCGTCCGCCGAGGCAGCGCGGCGCCAACCCGATGCGCATCCCCGGCCTCGGCTGCCTCAAGGGCTGCCTGTTCACCGTGGTGCTCCTGATCGTCGCGGGCTGGCTCATCTGGGAGCTGACCCCGCTCCAGGACTGGGTCGCCCAGGGCAAGGGCTACTGGGAAGCGATCGGCGACGGGATCGGCAAGGTCACCGACTGGATCTCCGAGATCGGCGAATCCACCGGAGGCTCGGGCACCTGACCTCGCCGCAGCGACTCTGTCCCTTTGTCGACTTCTCCGGGGCGAAATGCCCCGGAGAAGTGAAGGTCGAGGCCATCCTGGGCACGCGGCACCCCCAACGGCGCGTAACTTTGTCGACCGGGGTCCACGACTTTGTCGCCCGGGGGTCCACCGCCAGCCGCTGAGGGAGCAGTCTTGGCACGGAATATCGGCAGCCGGTACACCGCCCACCAGATCCTGGGGCGCGGCAGCGCCGGCACGGTGTGGCTCGGCGAGGGGCCCGAGGGCCCGGTCGCCATCAAGCTGCTCCGCGAGGACCTCGCGTCCGACCAGGAGCTCGTGGGCCGGTTCGTGCAGGAGCGCACCGCTCTGCTCGGGCTCGACCACCCGCACGTGGTCGCCGTCCGGGACCTCGTCGTGGACGGCAACGACCTCGCCCTGGTCATGACGCTCGTACGCGGCACCGACCTGCGCACCCGCCTGGACCGCGAGCGCCGCCTCGCCCCCGAGGCCGCCGTCGCGATCATCGCGGACGTCGCCGACGGGCTGGCCGCCGCGCACCGGGCCGGAGTGGTCCACCGGGACGTCAAGCCGGAGAACATCCTGCTCGACATGGAGGGCCCCCTCGGCCCCGGCGGCGCCCATCCCGCCCTGCTCACCGACTTCGGCGTCGCCAAGCTCATCGACACCCCGCGCCGAACCAAGGCCACGAAGATCATCGGCACACCGGACTACCTGGCCCCCGAGATCGTCGAGGGCCTCCCGCCGCGCGCCGCCGTCGACATCTACGCCCTGGCGACCGTGCTCTACGAGCTGCTGGCCGGGTTCACCCCCTTCGGCGGCGGCCACCCCGGCGCGGTCCTGCGCCGCCACGTCACCGAGACGGTCGTCCCGCTCCCCGGTATCCCCGAGGAGCTCTGGCAGCTCCTGGTGCAGTGCCTGGCCAAGGCCCCCGCCTCCCGGCTGCGCGCCTCGGAGCTCGCCGTACGGCTGCGGGAACTGCTTCCGCTGCTGGCGGGCATCCCGCCCCTGGAGGTGGACGAGCCCGACGCCGACGAGACCGACCAGGAGTCCCCGGTCTACGACGAGCAGCAGTACGCCCCGTCCGCCGAGGAGCCGCGCCGCCGCGGGGCGGTCCCGCTGGTGCCCGGCTCCGCGCCCGACTCCAACCGGGACACCCACACGAGCATGCGTGTCCCGGCCCCCGACGAGTTGGCGGGCGGTCCCCTCGGCACGGCCCGCGCCCCGCGCTCCCCGGGCCGCCCCCGCCCCGGCTCCGCCCGTAACAAGGCGGCCGCCCTCCGTAAGCGCCGCATCACCCTGAGCATCGCCGCCCTGGCCCTGTGCGGGGCCGTCGCGGTGGGCGGCTGGCTGGCGACCGGCGGCGGTGACGGGGACCCGGTGCCCCAGGACAGCGAGAACTCGGCCCCGGCGGCCCCGTGAGAAGGCCCTCGCCCGGGCGGCCTTCCGGACGGCTTCCCGGGTGAGGGCAAGCTTCATCCGTCCAGCCGTTACGCTGGACCCGTGGCAGTCGTCGATATTTCCGAAGAGCTGAAGTCCCTCTCCTCGACCATGGGGTCGATCGAGGCCGTCCTGGACCTGGATGCGCTGAGGGCGGAGATCGCCGCGCTTGAGGAGCAGGCAGCGGCGCCGTCCCTGTGGGACGACCCGGAGGCGGCCCAGAAGATCACCAGCAAGCTTTCGCACCTTCAGGCAGAGGTCCGCAAGGCCGAGGCCCTGCGCGGCCGCATCGACGACCTCGGAGTCCTCTTCGAGCTCGCCGAGGACGAGGGCGACGCCGACGCCCGGGCGGAGGCCGAGGCCGAGCTGGAGTCCGTGAAGAAGGCGCTGGACGAGATGGAGGTCCGCACGCTCCTCTCCGGCGAGTACGACGCGCGCGAGGCCCTGGTGACCATCCGCGCCGAGGCCGGTGGCGTCGACGCCGCCGACTTCGCGGAGAAGCTCCAGCGCATGTACCTCCGCTGGGCCGAGCAGCACCACTACAAGACCGAGGTCTACGAGACCGCCTACGCCGAAGAGGCGGGCATCAAGTCGACCACCTTCGCCGTCCAGGTCCCGTACGCCTACGGCACCCTCTCCGTCGAGCAGGGCACCCACCGCCTGGTCCGCATCTCGCCCTTCGACAACCAGGGCCGCCGCCAGACGTCCTTCGCGGGCGTCGAGGTCCTCCCGGTCGTCGAGCAGACGGACCACATCGAGATCGACGAGTCCGAGCTGCGCGTCGACGTCTACCGCTCCTCGGGTCCCGGCGGACAGGGCGTCAACACCACGGACTCCGCGGTCCGTCTGACCCACCTGCCCACCGGCATCGTCGTCTCCTGCCAGAACGAGCGCTCGCAGATCCAGAACAAGGCATCCGCGATGAACGTCCTCCAGGCCAAGCTCCTTGAGCGCCGCCGCCAGGAGGAGCAGGCGAAGATGAACGCGCTCAAGGGCGACGGCGGCAACTCCTGGGGCAACCAGATGCGTTCGTACGTCCTCCACCCGTACCAGATGGTCAAGGACCTGCGTACGGAGTTCGAGATGGGCAACCCCGAAGCGGTCTTCAACGGTGAGATCGACGGCTTCGTCGAGGCGGGCATCCGCTGGCGAAAGCAGCGGGAGAAGTAGTTTCAGCGGTACGGAGGTTGGGCCCGGACAGGTGACTGTCCGGGCCCCTCTGCGTTGCGGAGGTCTGTGCCCGATACGTCACAGTCGGGCTTCCGATTAGCCGTCAAGTCCCCCATATCGGTGCCTAGTGCACGGAACGGCCTTGACGTAGTCCTCAACTCTGGCCAGGGTGCTACAGCAGCATGCGTATGTCTGGGACGGGTGTGAACCGGGGGGCTGGCAGGGTGACCACGGCACGACGTGGCCCCGCCGAGAGCGATTCCCCGCAGGGCCGTGGCCCGCATATGGCTGCTCCAATGACGAGATCGGCTACTGGGGGTAGCAACACATGACGAACAAGACGCGTGTCCGCGTCGCGCGGATAACCGCTGGTGTGGTCATCGCCGCGGGTGCCTCGCTGACCGCGGCCGGTGCGGCGCAGGCGCTGGAGATCGGCGTCGACTCCGGCATCGCCGACGTTCAGGTCCAGCTGGGCCCGGACGACGAGAACGACGAGCCCGGCGCAACCGAGGGCGGCGATCCGGGCGGTGTCACCCAGGGGCAGACGACCACGGGTGAGACCACCGGTGAGACGTCCACGACCGGTGAGACCACGGGTGAGACGACCACGGGTGAGACCACCGGTGAGACGTCCACAACTGGTGAGACCACGGGTGAGACGACCACGGGTGAGACCACCGGTGAGACGTCCACAACTGGTGAGACCACGGGTGAGACGACCACGGGTGAGACGACCACGGGTGAGACCACCGGTGAGACGTCCACAACTGGTGAGACCACGGGTGAGACGACCACGGGTGAGACCACCGGTGAGACGTCCACGACTGGTGAGACCACGGGTGAGACGACCACGGGTGAGACCACCGGTGAGACGTCCACAACCGGTGAGACCACGGGTGAGACCACCGGCGACACGTCCGAGGGTCAGAGCGGAACCACCGGATCCGCCGGTACGACCGGCTCCACCGGCTCCGCGACCGGTGGCGACGGCGGCGCCGGCACCTGCACCGTCGACCTCGACGGTGCCGAGTGCACGGACAACAACACCGACACCGACAGCGTCGGCAACCAGCCCGTCGAGCAGAGCAAGGGCAAGGAGGAACTCGCCGAAACCGGTGCGGGCGAGACCACCTTCCTGGTCATCGGTGCCGCGACGATGATCGCGGGCGGCATCGGCTTCCGCATCCTGCCGCGGCTGGTCGGCGGCGGTCGTGCGGTCGCCTAGGACCCGTACGAGCCCGTACGGAGCTCCGTAACGAGCCAGTGGGACCCCCGTACGCGGCGCTGTACAGCATGACGAAGGGCCCGGAAGGAGTGGTTCACTCCCTCCGGGCCCTTCCGGCGTCAGGCCCGCTCAGACGGGCGTACGCACACGTTTACGAGCCCCGGACGGGCCGGGCAGGGGGGCGGCGGGCCGGATCAGGCCGCTTGGTGCGCCAGCAGTGCGAGGGCGGTCAGCAGCACCACCATCAGGGCGATCAGCATGACGGGGCTCATCCCGGCCAGCGGGCCCTGGCCCTGCTCCTCCAGCATCTGCTGCCGCACGGCACGGCAGACGCGGCAGCGACCCTCGCTCACGGGCGCCGCGCAGTTCGCGCACACCAGTCGGTCATAGGTCATGCGCATTCCTCCTCCCGCGCGGCGGAGCCGCTTGCTTGCGTTCTCTCCGCACAACGCTCAGGGAAACGCAACCGTTCCCCCCACCACTGTGCCAGCTCGCGCCGTTTTCGGCGCGGCCCGCCGGACAAGGCCCGGTCCGCCCCGATGCGTTCCGGGCGGCCATTCGCCATAAATCGCCCATTGTCGGACGCCGCCTGCACGCGTGAGCCCGGTTCGCGTATGGTCACGCTCACCTACTCCCGGCCGACCGTGGTGCATCCGTGATCCGATTCGACAACGTCTCCAAGACCTACCCGAAGCAGACCCGACCGGCTCTGCGCGATGTCTCGCTGGACATCGAGAAGGGTGAGTTCGTCTTCCTGGTGGGCTCCTCCGGCTCCGGCAAGTCGACCTTCATGCGGCTGATCCTGCGCGAGGAGCGCGCCAGCACGGGCATGGTCCATGTGCTCGGCAAGGATCTCGCGCGGCTGTCCAACTGGAAGGTGCCGCAGATGCGCCGCCAGCTGGGGACGGTCTTCCAGGACTTCCGTCTGCTGCCGAACAAGACGGTCGCCGAGAACGTGGCCTTCGCGCAGGAGGTCATCGGCAAGCCCCGCGGTGAGATCCGCAAGGCGGTGCCCCAGGTGCTCGACCTCGTCGGCCTCGGCGGCAAGGAGGAGCGGATGCCCGGAGAGCTCTCCGGCGGTGAGCAGCAGCGCGTGGCCATCGCCCGCGCCTTCGTGAACCGCCCCATGCTGCTGATCGCGGACGAGCCGACCGGCAACCTCGACCCGCAGACCTCCGTGGGCATCATGAAGCTGCTGGACCGGATCAACCGGACCGGCACCACCGTGATCATGGCGACCCACGACCAGAACATCGTCGACCAGATGCGCAAGCGCGTCATCGAGCTCGAACAGGGCCGTCTCGTACGCGACCAGGCGCGCGGCGTCTACGGCTACCAGCACTGACCCGGGGGTCCTCGGGCCCCCGCGCATTTCGAGCATCGAGCACTGCACTGAAAGGACGCCATGCGCGCCCAGTTCGTCCTGTCGGAGATCGGCGTCGGTCTCCGCCGCAACCTCACGATGACCTTCGCGGTCGTGGTCTCCGTCGCCCTCTCGCTCGCCCTGTTCGGCGGTGCGCTGCTGATGCGCGAGCAGGTCAGCACGATGAAGGACTACTGGTACGACAAGGTCAACGTCTCCATCTTCCTCTGCAACAAGAACGACGCCAAGGACATGCCCAAGTGTGCCAAGGGTGCTGTCACCAAGGAGCAGAAGGACCAGATCAAGGCCGATCTGGAGAAGATGGACGCCGTCCAGAAGCCCGTTCACTTCGAGACGGCCGACGAGGCGTACAAGCACTACCAGGAGCAGTTCGGAGACTCCCCGATGGCGGGCAACATCACGCCCGACCAGATGCAGGAGTCGTTCCGCGTCAAGCTCAAGGACCCGCAGAAGTACAAGGTCGTCGCCACGGCCTTCGCGGGACGGGACGGGGTGCAGTCCGTCCAGGACCAGCGGTCCATCCTGGACAACCTCTTCGAGCTGATGAACGGCATGAACGTCGTCGCGATCTACGTGATGATCCTCATGCTGGTCATCGCGCTGATCCTGATCGTCAACACCGTGCGCGTCTCCGCGTTCAGCAGGAGACGTGAGACGGGCATCATGCGCCTGGTGGGAGCCTCCGGCTTCTACATCCAGGCCCCCTTCATCATGGAGGCGGCCGTCGCCGGTCTGATCGGCGGCGTGCTGGCCTGCGCGATGCTGCTCGGCGGCCGGTACTTCCTCATCGACGGCGGCCTCGCGCTCCAGGAGAAGCTGAACCTGATCAACTTCATCGGCTGGGACGCGGTCCTCACCAAGCTCCCGCTGGTGCTCGCGATCGGCCTCCTGATGCCGGCCGTTGCGGCTCTCTTCGCGCTCCGCAAGTACCTGAAGGTGTGACATGTGCCCCTGGGGCGCACGGGCAAGTACCCGTCCGCCCCAGGAGGCTTGTCCTAGACTCGGCGCCATGTCGGGTTGTACGCACCGCTTCGGGCCCCGCGGCCTTTGCCGCGGGGCGGCCCTGACATTGGTCTTCGGGTGCGTGCTCGCCACCGCCGCGGCGACCGGTTCGCTGCCGCAGGAGCCCGATGCCGCCCCCGGCCCGCGGACCCGGGCCGTCTCCTCGACCGTCGCCCCGGTCGACCGCGACGAGATCGAGGACGCCGCCGCCGACGCGCAGGCCGACGGGAAGTCCGTGAAGGACGCCGCCGAGGAGGTCGTCAGCCGCAGCGGGGACCGCTGGGGCGCGGTGTACGACCAGCGGGAGTACGAGGAGTTCGAGCAGGCCCTGGACGGCTCGTACACCGGTGTCGGGCTCTCCGCCCGACGGACGGACGACGGGGCCGTCAGCGTCTCCCGCGTCCAGCCCGGCGGCCCCGCCGACCGGGCCGGTATCCGCGCCGGTGACCTGCTGCGCACCCTGGACGGCCGCCGTATCGACAGACGCCCCGTCGCCGAGGTCGTCGCGTTACTCCGCGGTGACGGTACGGGAGCGGCCGCGGGCAGCCGGGTGGAGCTCGGGCTCGTACGGGACGGGCGGAGCTGGACCAGGACCCTGGAGCGGGCCCGGCTGACCACCGAGGCGGTCACCGTACGGAGGCTGGGCGCGGAGCCCTCCTCGGCGGTCCTCATCAAGGTCGCCGCCTTCACCAAGGGCGCCGGGGCCAAGGTCCGGGACGCGGTCCGGTCCGCACCCGAGGGGGCCGGGATACTGCTCGACCTGCGCGCCAACTCCGGCGGTCTCGTCGCCGAGGCCGTCGTCGCCGCCTCCGCCTTCCTGGACGGCGGCCTGGTCGCCACGTACGACGTACGCGGGGAGCAGCGCGCCCTGCACGCCGATCCGGGCGGCGACACGGACCGGCCGGTCGTCGTCCTCGTCGACGGCGGCACGATGAGCGCCGCCGAGCTGCTGACCGGGGCCCTCCAGGACCGGGGCCGCGCGGTCACTGTCGGTACGCCCACCTTCGGCAAGGGCTCCGTGCAGATGCCCAGCAAGCTTCCCGGCGGCTCGGTGGCCGAGCTGACCGTGGGCCACTACCGCACCCCGGGCGGCCACAACGTCGACGGCCGGGGCATCACCCCCGACCTCGTGGTGCACGGGCGGGCCCAGCAGCGGGCCGAGACGGTATTGAGTGGCCTCGGGGGTGGGTCGTAGTGCGAAAATGACCGCACTATGGCGAAGGAAAAAGACACCGGGCGCAAGATGATCGCGCAGAACAAGAAGGCGCGGCACGACTACACCATCATCGACACCTACGAGTGCGGTCTCGTCCTCATGGGGACGGAGGTCAAGTCGCTGCGCATGGGGCGGGCCTCCCTGGTCGACGGGTTCGTCCAGATCGACGACCACGAGGCGTGGCTCCACAACATCCACGTCCCCGAGTACGTCCAGGGAACCTGGACCAACCACGCGGCCAAGCGGAAGCGCAAGCTGTTGCTGCACCGGGCCGAGATCGACAAGCTGGAGTCGAAGTCGCAGGAGACGGGCCACACGATCGTGCCGCTCGCGCTGTACTTCAAGGACGGCCGGGTCAAGGTCGAGATCGCGCTCGCGAAGGGCAAGAAGGAGTACGACAAGCGCCAGACGCTCCGCGAGAAGCAGGACACGCGGGAGACGAACCGTGCCATCGCGGCGGCCCGCCGGCGCCAGCGCAGCGCCTGACCGGGCCGTGGGCGGGAATACGGTGGCATCGTCCCGCGTTGGTCACGTACGATGGGCTACGCACCTCAGCGAAGGTGCGCGGATTGAAAAATCAACATGGGGATGATCGGTTTCGACAGCGGATGTCGAAGCAGGGGAAGCGAGTCGAGGAAGCGGCAATGATCTCGTAAACCATATGTCGCAAACAATAATCGCCAATTCCAAGCGCGATTCCTCCGCCTTCGCCCTCGCTGCCTAATTAGCAGCTAGCGAAGACTCTGCGGAGTGTCAGCCCGGGGGTGATCCCGACCCGGATCCTGGCATCAACTAGGGATCTAAACTTCTCGGCCCGGCCACGGGGCCGAGAAGGAAATCAAACAGTGGCTGAGCCTGTCGGAGGCTTGTTCGCGTGACCTCCGGGGCCGAGAAAAGCGCAGCGAACTGCACTCGGAGAAGCCCTGGTTCCGCACCGTTGGACGCGGGTTCGATTCCCGCCATCTCCACCACCCCATGTAAGCCTCCGCCCCGCGAGTTCACTCGCGGGGCGGAGGCTTTTCCCATGTCCGGACGTCTCCCATGTCCAGGCGGGTCCCAGGGCGGGACGGGTCAGGGTTCCAGTACGGGGTCGGCGAGAGCGGCGATGCCTTTGCAGTCGCCGGACGCGGTGTCGAGGGTGACGCGCAGCCGCAGTACGCCGTCGACCGGCACGTCGAAGGTCCGTTCCTTGCCCAGGGACAGGGTTCCGGACTCCAGGATCTTTCCGTCGCCCAGGAACGTCACCTTTCCCTGCGACTGGGGGGAGTCGTCCGTGATGCCGCCGACGAACCGGAGGGAGGACCAGGCGCGTTCCAGGTTGTATTCGGTGACCTTGGTCCCGTTGTAGCACGGCAGGCGCGTGGTCATCGCCGTCTCGAACTCCCGGGTGTTCAGGACTGACGGTTCGGTGTCCCACGAGGAGCCGTCCACCGGCGTCAGCGCCGTCAAGGACTGGGGCTCCCTCGCGGCGGGCTCCGAAGAGTCAGAGGAGGGTGACGCGTCCAGGGTGCCGGACGGGTCGGCCGTCGGTGTCCCGGGCGATTCCGACGGGGTGCTGGGCTCGGTGCTCGGCTCTGCCGCGGGGCTCTCGGTGGCCGTACGGGTCACCTCCGGGCCCTTGCCGGAGGCGGTGCCGCCGTCGTCGTCGCCGGAGGCCAGCCGGGAGCCCAGGACCGCGCCGACCACCAGCAGCGTCACGGCAGCCGCCGCGCCCAGCGGCAGCAGGTACTTCCGGCTGGGGCGCCCGGGGTCCGGCGCTGTCAAGGCCGCCGGCGGTTGCGTCGGTGATCCCGGCGGTGTCGGTGGTGTCTGCGGGGCGACGTAATGCGGGCGCGCGGAGGAAGCGGCCCCGGGCGGCGCGGCCCCGGGCAACGCGCCACCCGGCGGCGGGGACGTGGGCGGCGGAGGAGCGGTGACCGTACGCGCGCGGGACGTCGTCGCCACCACCGCGGGGCGCAACTGCCGCACCCACCCGGTCAGGGACTCCGGTCTGCGGCCGGGGTCGGCCTCGTACAGCGCGAGCAGGGCGGTCCGCTGCTCGGGCGGCAGGCCGGTGACCTCCGGCAGCGCGGTGAACCGCTCGCGCAGCTGCTCCGGCGTCGCGGGCGGGGTCTCGCCGCTGAGCAGGAAGTAGGCGAGGGCGCCGAACGCGTACCGGTCGGCGGCCGGGGACCGTACGCCCTCGTGGACCTCGGGAGCCGCGAATCCGGGAGTGAACCAGACCTCGGCCGTGCGGTGTTCGGGGGCGAGCTTGCTCAGCCCGAAGTCGACCAGGGTGGCCTGGCCGTCGGAGTCGACCATCACATTGCCGGGGGAGAGATCACCGTGCACTACCACGCGGCCCGACGGGGTGGCGCTGCCCGAGTGCAGCCGGTCCAGCACCTCGGCCAGCTGCTCCAGACAGCGCACGGCCTCGCGCCGCTCGTCGGGCGTCTCCAGGGTGCGTTCGGCCCGCCAGTCCCGCAGGTCCAGGCCCTCCACGTGGTTCATCACCAGGTAGAGGCAGCGGCCGGTGCTCTCCGCGGCCCGGCCCGGCGGGTGCGGGGGCGGGCCCTCGAAGTGTTCCCGTACGCCGATCACCCCGACCCGGTGCACGAAGCGGAGCAGCTCCGCCTGGTCGCTCCACGCGGCGCTGATCCGGGCGAAGCCCTCGGCCGTCATGGTGGAGCGGGTGTCCAGGACCTTCACCACGACGGGCTCGGCCTCTCCGGACAGCTCCAGGTCGGCCAGGTAGAGCACCGCCTCGCCGCCGCGGCCGATGGAACGCCGCAGCCGGTACCGGTCCGGAGCCGAGTCAGGTCCGACGCGCAGACCTCCGGTCGTGGTCGCCATACGAGAAGTCCCCCCGGGTACGCGTGAACAGCGGCCGGGCCAGCCTCTCCCAGCGATCTGGCCAGGTCAACTCCTGTTCGGTGCGGTGGGCTTGGCAGCGCGGATCGTGGCGGACGGCCGGGGCGTCCGGTGAACCGCGGGACGCCCGCCGCCCGCGCCGCGAGCTGAAGCCCCCGGTCCAGTGGTACCGGGCCACCGGCTGCGGGCGGCGCCGGCCGGAGTGACTCGGGCTCTGACCCCGCGGCCCGCCGCGCCGGCGAGGGCGATGGCCAGCGCGAGGGCCGCCGCGCACACCGGGGCCGCGTAGCCGGAGGCCGTCCCCGCATGCTCCACCAGCCATCCGCCGGCCGCCGCCCCGGCCGCGACCCCGCCCAGCAGCGCGGTCACCGAGAGCGTCATGCCCTCGTTCAACTGCTCCTGGCGCGTGGCCCGTTGGACCAGCGTCATGCCCGTCACCATGGTGGGGGCCGTTGCCGCGCCCGCGAGCAGCAGGCAGAGCGCCAGGACGGGCAGGGACGCCGACGCGGCGGCGGCCAGCAGCGGCAGGGACATCAGCGCCGTCATCCCGGCCAGACAGACCACCAGCCGGAGGTGGACGTTCCGGGCGGGCCGCAGCGCACCGTAGACCAGGCCCGCCGCCCCCGAGCCCGCCGCCTGGAGCGCCAGGATCGCGCCCCCGGCATGCGCGATGGAGACCACCTCCAGCGCCCCGAACACCGCACCCGTGGCGAGGAAGACCGCCAGCAGCGCGGGCATCCCGGGGGTGCGCAGGGGGGAGGACACCGCCCTCGCGCGCGGGGCGGCCGGCGGTTCCGTGGCGCGCTGGGCGGTGAAGACCAGGACGCCGGTCATCAGGAGCAGCGCCCCCGCCAGGGTGCCCGCCTCCGGGAACAGCGCCCCGCAGAGCGTCGCGGCGAGGACCGGGCCCAGCATGAAGCACAGCTCGTCGGCGGACTGCTCGAAGGAGTTCGCGGTGTGCAGGGCCGCCGGATCGCCCCGGTGCAGACGCGCCCAGCGGGCCCGGGCCATCCCGCCGGTGTTGGGGGTGGTGGCGGTCGCGGCGTACGCGGCGAAGAGGGTCCAGGCCGGGGCGTCGCGGTGTACGCACAGCACCAGGGCCAGCGAACCGAGCACGGCGATCGCGGTGGCGGGCACGGCGACCCGCGCCTGCCCGAAGCGGTCCACGAGCCGGGCGGTGAACGGCGCGACGAGGGCCGTAGCGGCCAGCCCGGTCGCGGTCACCGCCCCGGCCAGGGCGTACGACCCGCGGGACCCGGCGATCATGATGACCGCGCTGACACCGAGCATCCCCATGGGCAGCCGGGCGATCAGGCTGCCCGCCGTGAACGCGCGGGCCCCGGGGGTCGCCAGCAGCCGGAGATACGGGTTCGGCGGCCGCCGTCCCACGCGCTCCGGCGCGGCGCCCGGGGCCGCGATCAGATGGCCGCCCGCGACCGTGAGCAGGGGAGTGGCGGAGGGTGCGGGCCGGGCCGCCCGGAGCGGCCGGGCGGCAGGGGGTGCGGCAGGGCGTATCGGCATACGGTCAGACTCACCCTGGCCCGCTGCCCGGGTCCAACACCTTCTCCGGGCCGATTCACGCGGAGGTGTTGTGAGTGGTCTCCCGCGCTGTAGATTCGCCGCGTGCCCGCCCCCGACACCGATCCCCGACTCCTGCGCGCCTTCCTCGCCGTCGCCGAGGAGCTGCACTTCACCCGCGCCGCCGCCCGTCTCTTCGTGGCGCAGCAGGCGCTGAGCCGGGACATCCGGCGGCTGGAGCGCGAACTCGGTACGGAGCTGTTCGTCCGCACCACGCGTCAGGTCGCCCTCACCCCGGACGGCGAGCGCCTCCTCCCGTACGCCCGCCGGGTCCTCGACGCGCACGCCGAGCTCACCGGGGCCTTCAGCGGTTCGCCCGCCCGGCCGCTGCTCGTCGACCTGAACAGTGAGGGGGCGACCGCCGCCCGGGTGCTGGAGCGGGCCCGGGAGCTGGTTCCGGAGTGCGAGCTGATGGCCCGCTTCGAGTCCGGGCTGACCTGGGCCGCCGCCGAGATCCTGGCCGGCCGGCTCGACGCCTCCTTCGGCCGGGCCGCCGGACTGCGCCCCGCGGTGCTCGCGCAGCTGTCCGTACAGCCGGTGCGGTACGAGCCGATGGCCCTGATGCTCCCGGTCTCCCACCCCCTCGCGGGCCGGGAGGTCATCGCCCTGTCCGAGCTGTCCGGAGAGACGGTCTACGCGGGGGCGGGAAACGAGCGGACGTTGGAGTGGACCGACCTCGCCGCACAGCTGTTCGCCGCCTGGGGCATCGTGCTGGCCCCGCCCATCCCGCTCGCCGTAGGTGTGGCCGAATTTCAACGGGTGATGTCGAAAGCCGGTCACCCTGTGCTCGCCGTTGTCGATTTCCCGACGCTGCCGGGAACGGTGCTGCGCCCGCTCGTCGATCCGGTTCCGCTTTCGCCGGTGGCCCTGGTCTGGCGCAAGGGGCTCCAGCACCCCGGGGTGGACGCCCTGCGCAACGCTACTGACCAGTTGGCACATGCCCAGGGGTGGATGGTGCCACCGCCCGGGTCCTGGCTTCCCGAGGGGGATCTGTCACTGATGCGCAACTGTTCCTGATCAACTCCGTTCAGGGGCACTTGGGCGTCAATGCCGTGCGCTACATTCATCGTCCGAGTGGATGAACGTCAGGGCGCGCGGACAGGTGGGGGCCCAGTCCGGCAGTAGAGAACCGGTCAATTCCGTGCGCCTGATTCTTGAGTGGGGGTTGGGCTTCAGTCGTGGACAACTGGCGCGAAGGCATGAGAACCGGGCACACGCACGAGCCCAACGACGCGACGATGCAGCTCGACGGGCTGGGGCGTCAACTCGCCGAGCTGCCCGGTGAACCCGCCCCGCCGGACAGTTCCGAAGGACCGGTCTTCGTCGACGAGAGCGGCCGTCGCGGCAAGACCTTCCGGCGCCTCGGCTGGGCCCTCGCCACGGTCTGCGTCGCCTACGCCGTCACCCTCGTCTTCGCCGTCCTCGGCGGCAGCTCCAGTGCCCCCTGGCTGCCCCTGTCCGAGCCCAAGGAGGAGGCGAAGGCGGAGGAGGCCGAGGCGGACCCCGCGCCCGGCGACGCCGCCGACCCGTCCGACGGCGCACCGGAGGCCACCCCCGGCGCCTCCGGCCCGGCAGCCCCGGAGTCCGGTACCCCCGGCAGCGCGGCCCCCTCGGCCACCTCCGTCGTCGTACCCGCCGGATCGACGGGCAGCCCCTCCGCCTCCGCCCCGGCAGCGCCGCCCAGCGGCACCGGGGGCGGCGGGGCCACTGAGCCGGCCCCCGCGACCTCGGCCGCCAAGCCGCCGGACGAGCCTCCGCCGCCGTCCCCCGAGCCCGAACCGGAGCCACCCGCTCCGACGAGCGGCCCCACCGAGACTCCCGAACCCCCGGTGCAAGAAGAGAGCGCCCCGTAAATGAACTCCCCCGCCCCGCGGGGCAGGTACGACCGGTCGAAGCGGGCCGCGCGGAAGCGGAAGCAGAGCCGGAGCCGGCTCAGGCTCCCCATGCGCTACCTCCTGCCCTCGACCCTGCTCGTCGCCCTGCTCGTGATGTTGATGCTGCGCGGTTACGTCCACAACGAGTTCCAGGCCGACCACCGCGTACGGCCGCCCGCGCCCACCTCCCAGGTGCCGAAGGAGGTCCTCGGCGGCGGTCCCGTCATCGACGCCCGCGCGGGCGTCCCCAGGACACTGCGCATACCCGACAACCGGATCGTCCTGACCTTCGACGACGGGCCGGACCCGGTGTGGACGCCGAAGGTGCTCGACAAGCTGAAGGAGTACGACGCGCACGCCGTCTTCTTCGTCGCCGGGAACATGGCCGCACGCCACCCGGACCTGGTCCGGCGGATGGTCGACGAGGGCCACGAGATCGGCCTGCACACCTTCGGGCACCCCGACCTGTCCTACCAGACCTCCGAGCGCATCGACCGGGAGCTCTCCCAGAACCAGCTGGCGCTGGCGGGCGCCGCCGGAATCCGGAGCTCGCTGTTCCGGCCGCCGTACTCCTCGTTCTCGTACGCCATGGACAACAAGTCCTGGCCGGTCACCGAGTACATCGGCGGCCGCGGCTACCTCACGGTCGTCAACGACACCGACAGCGAGGACTGGAAGCGCCCCGGAGTCCGCGCCATCGTCGAACGGGCCACGCCGAAGGACGGCGAGGGAGCCATCGTCCTGCTGCACGACTCCGGCGGCGACCGCTCCCAGACCGTGGCCGCGCTGGACCTCCTGCTGCCGGACCTGAAGAAGAAGGGCTACACCTTCACCCGGCTCACCACCGCCCTCGACGCCCCCAGCGCGCACACCCCGGTCACCGGGTTCGCGCTGTGGAAGGGCAAGGCGTTCGTCTCCGCCGTCGCCGTCTCCGAGCGGATCACCGGCGTCCTGGTCGTCGGGCTCGCCGTCATCGGCGTCCTGGTCCTGGCCCGCTTCGGGCTGATGCTGCTGCTGTCCTTCGCCCACGCCCGCAAGGTCCGCCGCAAGGGCTTCCGCTGGGGCGACCCCCTCATGCGCCCGGTCTCCGTCCTCGTGCCCGCGTACAACGAACGCGAGTGCATCGAGGCGACGGTCCGCTCGCTGGTCGCCAGTGACCACCCCATCGAGGTCATCGTCATCGACGACGGCTCCACCGACGGCACCGCCGGCCTCGTCGAAGCGATGCGGCTGCCCCGCGTACGGGTGGTGCGCCAGCAGAACGCGGGCAAACCGGCCGCCCTCAACAACGGTATCCGGCACGCCCGTTACGACATCGTCGTGATGATGGACGGCGACACCGTGTTTGAACCGTCCACTGTCCGCGAGCTGGTCCAGCCCTTCGCCGACCCCCGGGTCGGAGCCGTCGCGGGCAACGCCAAAGTCGGCAACCGCGACTCCCTGATCGGCGCCTGGCAGCACATCGAGTACGTGATGGGCTTCAACCTGGACCGCCGGATGTACGACGTACTCGGCTGTATGCCCACCATCCCCGGAGCCGTCGGCGCGTTCCGCCGCGAGGCCCTGGAGCGGGTCGGCGGGATGAGCGAGGACACCCTCGCCGAGGACACCGACGTCACCATGGCCCTGCACCGGGACGGCTGGCGTGTCGTCTACGCGGAGAACGCCCGCGCCTGGACCGAGGCGCCGGAGTCCGTGCAGCAGCTGTGGTCCCAGCGCTACCGGTGGTCGTACGGCACGATGCAGGCCATCTGGAAGCACCGCCGCGCGGTGATCGAACGCGGGCCCTCGGGCCGCTTCGGCCGGGTCGGGCTGCCGTTCGTCTCCCTGTTCATGGTCGTCGCCCCGCTGCTGGCGCCCCTGATCGACGTGTTCCTGCTGTACGGACTGGTCTTCGGGCCGACCGCGAAGACCGTGGCCGCGTGGTTCGGGGTGCTGGTGGTGCAGGCGGTCTGCGCGGCGTACGCGTTCCGGCTGGACAAGGAACGCATGGTGCATCTGATCTCGCTGCCGCTTCAGCAGATCCTCTACCGCCAGCTCATGTACGTGGTGCTGCTCCAGTCGTGGATCACCGCGCTCACCGGTGGCCGGCTGCGCTGGCAGAAGCTGCGCCGTACGGGGGCGGTGGAGGCGCCCGGCGGCACCTCCACCCGGACCCCGCAGCGTGCCGCGGCCGGGTCCGGCGGCGGGAACGGTACGGGCCGGAGGCCGCACGCATGACCGCGCCGCCCCGGCCCACGGCCGCCGCCGGGCCCGCCGCCCCGGCCCCGGCCGCCCAGGTACCGGAAGCCCCCGCCCCCGTACCCCCACCCCACAGGCCCGTCCGCGACCGGTACTTCGACCTGTTGCGGGCCCTCGCCCTCTTCCGGGTCGTCCTCTACCACCTCACCGGCTGGGCCTGGCTGCCGATCGTCTTCCCGTCCATGGGCGTGATGTTCGCGCTCGCCGGAACGCTGATGGCCCGCTCGCTGGAACGGCCCGCCGCGCAGGTGATCCGCGGCCGGGTCCGCCGTCTGCTGCCGCCGCTGTGGCTGCTCGGGGCGATCGGCGTCACCGGCATGGCCGCCCAGGGCTGGGGCCCGGACGCCGAGGGCCACCCCGGCTGGTGGTGGCAGCACCTGGCGTACTGGGTGCTGCCGCTGAGCGATCCGCCGTACGCGTACGACGTGGCGGGCGTCCCCGGCTTCCTGGGGGAGAGCTGGCCGCAGGAGCTGGCCGGACCGCTCTGGTACATCCGGGCCTACCTCTGGTTCGTCCTGCTCTCGCCGCTGATCCTGCGCGGGCTGCGCAGACTGCCCTGGCCGACGCTGCTCGCGCCCCTCGCGCTCGCCGTCGTGATGCGGCTCGGCCTGTTCTCCACCACCGACCGCCTCGACTCCGCGATCACCGACTTCTCCACCTTCGGCGCCTGCTGGGTCCTCGGCATGGCCCACCAGGAAGGCGCCCTGAAACGCCTGCCCGCCTACGTCGTGCCGTCGATCGCCCCGCTGTTCGCGGGGGCGGGGCTGTGGTGGGCGAGCCACGAGGGCTTCCGCGGCGGCTTCGACCTGGACTCCATCCCGCTCGCCCAGGCCCTGTGGTCCTTCGGCTGTGTGCTGCTCCTGCTGCACTACAGCCCCTCCTGGACCGAGTGGCCGGGGCGGCTGCGCGCCTTCGACCGGCCGATCACGCTCCTCAACTCGCGGGCGGTGACCGTCTACCTCTGGCACAACGTCTGCATCCTGACCGCCGCCACGCTCTACGACCGGCTGTGGTCGGTCGACGCCCTGAGCGAGAACGTGCCGTGGCTGCTGGAGAGCTGGGTGCCCGTGCTGCTGCTCACCTGGGCCCTCATCGCGCTCTGCGTCCTCGCCTTCGGCTGGGCCGAGGACGTCGCGGCCAGGCGCCGCCCGCGGCTCTGGCCGGACGGGAGACCGTAGACCGCGTCCCGGGACCGCATCTCACCGGGCCGCGAACGGCCCGGTGAGAGCAAGGTTGCCCACAGGTCACCTCCCGGCACCGCACCGAAACGCGCACTCCCTAGCGTCAGGGACAACACCCCGACCCCCCCCTGTGGAGGCACGTGATGGCAGGCCGTTGGATCGAGACCTGGGAGCCGGAGGACGAGACGTTCTGGCGGGAGAAGGGGGAGCGTGTCGCCCGCCGCAACCTGTGGTTCTCCGTGCTCTCCGAGCACATCGGATTCTCCATCTGGACCCTGTGGTCGGTGATGGTCCTGTTCATGGGACCGGAGTACGGCGTCGACCCGGCCGGGAAGTTCTTCCTCATCTCGACGGCCACGCTGGTCGGCGCACTGGTGCGGGTGCCGTACACCTTCGCCGTCGCCCGGTTCGGCGGCCGCAACTGGACGATCTTCAGCGCGGTGAGCCTGCTCGTCCCGACGCTCGCCGCGTATCTGGTGATGGAGCCCGGCACCTCGTACGCCACCTTCGTGGTGGTCGCCGCGCTCACCGGGATCGGCGGCGGGAACTTCGCCTCATCGATGACGAACATCAACGCCTTCTTCCCGCTGCGCAAGAAGGGCTGGGCGCTCGGCCTGAACGCGGGCGGCGGCAACATCGGCGTACCCGTCGTCCAGCTCATCGGGCTCCTCGTCATCGGCACGCTGGGGGCCTCGCACCCGCGGATCGTGCTCGGTGTCTACATCCCGCTGATCGTCGTGTCCGCCGTGTGCGCCGCCCTGTACATGGACAACCTCCGGCCCGTGAAGAACGACGGCGGGGCCGCACTGGAGGCCGTCCGCGACCCGCACACCTGGATCATGTCGGTCCTCTACATCGGCACCTTCGGCTCGTTCATCGGCTACAGCTTCGCCTTCGGCCTGGTGCTCCAGACCCAGTTCGGCCGAACCCCGCTCCAGGCCGCGTCGCTCACCTTCATCGGCCCGCTGCTGGGCTCCCTGATCCGGCCCGTCGGGGGCCGGCTCGCCGACCGGTACGGCGGTGCGCGGATCACGCTGGCCACCTTCGGTGCGATGGCCGCCGCCACCGTCGTCGTCATCCAGGCCTCCCGGTCCTCCTCGCTGCCGGTCTTCCTCGTCGGCTTCATCGCCCTGTTCGTCCTGACGGGGCTCGGCAACGGATCGACGTACAAGATGATCCCCGGCATCTTCCACGCCAAGGCGCTCGCCCAGGGGCTCGACGGGGAGGCGGCCGCCTCCCAGGGGCGGCGCATCTCCGGCGCGGCCATGGGGCTCATCGGGGCCGTCGGGGCGCTCGGCGGCCTCGCGATCAACCTCGCCTTCCGCCAGTCCTTCCAGACCTCCGGCACCGGAACAGCGGCCTTCTGGTCCTTCCTCGCCTTCTACGGCGTGTGCTCCGCGGTCACCTGGGCGGTATACCTTCGCCGACCCGCACCCGCTCCCGTGCCCACGAAGCCGCAGATCGGTTACGCGGAGGTGTAGGAAGCGGCGGTCCGGCGACGGGCGACGTAACGGCCGGGAAATACGGGAGGACCGAGCCTGTCACGCGAGGTTGGCAGTCTCGGGCTCCGTACCGACGAGTACCGGTGAGTGCCGACGAGTACTGACGGGAAGCACGGGACCAGACGAGAGCCAGCGGGACCAACAGGAGCCGGGAACACGCCAATGCAGGACGACGACGCAACGCACGGGCCCCTCGCGGGCTTCACGGTCGGGGTGACCGCCGCCCGTCGTGCCGAGGAGCTCGGCACCCTCCTCAAACGCCGCGGGGCCGCCGTCCTGCACGCCCCCGCCCTGCGGATCGTGCAGCTCGCCGACGACAGCGAACTCCTCACCTCGACCAAGGAGCTGATCGACCACGCCCCGGACGTGGCGGTCGCCACCACCGCGATCGGCTTCCGCGGCTGGATCGAGGCCGCCGACGGCTGGGGCATCGGCGACGCCCTCCTGGAGCGGCTGCGCGGCGTCGAACTCCTCGCCCGGGGCCCCAAGGTCAAGGGCGCCATCAGGGCCGCCGGGCTGACCGAGGCCTGGTCGCCCGGGTCCGAGTCGATGGCCGAGGTCCTCGACCGGCTCCTCGCCGAGGGCGTCGCGGGCCGCCGGGTCGCCCTCCAGCTGCACGGCGAACCGCTGCCCGGCTTCGTGGAGTCCCTGACCGCCGCGGGCGCCGACGTAGTCGTCGTACCCGTCTACCGCTGGATGCCCCCGCAGGACCTCGCCCCGCTCGACCGGATGCTCGACGTCACCGCCGCCCGGGGCCTGGACGCGATCACCTTCACCAGCGCCCCCGCCGCCGCCTCGTTCCTGGGCCGCGCCGAGACCCGCGGGGTGCTCCCGGAAGTCCTCGGGGCCCTGCGCGACGACGTCCTCGTCGCCTGCGTCGGACCGGTCACCGCCCTGCCGTTCCAGGCCCGGGGCATCGCCACGGTCCAGCCGGAACGCTTCCGGCTCGGCCCTCTCGTCCAGCTGATGTGCGCCCAGCTCCCGCCAACCGCCCGCATCCTGCCGATCGCCGGACACCGCGTGGAGATCCGGGGCCACGCGGTCCTTGTCGACGACGAACTGCGCGCGGTGCCGCCCGCGGGCATGGCCCTCCTGCACGCCCTGGCCCGCCGCCCGGGCTGGGTGGTGGCCCGCGCGGAGCTGCTGCGGGCCCTGCCCGGCAGCGGCACCGACGAACACGCGGTGGAGACGGCGATGGCCCGGCTGCGCTCGGCGCTGGGTGTGCCCCGGCTGATCCAGACCGTCGTCAAACGCGGCTACCGGCTGGCGCTGGACCCGTCGGCGGACAGCAAGTACGGGCGCTGAGGGGGCTGTACGGGGGTGGCCCGGGGCCGGGGACGCGTTCCGCCGGAATCCGGTGGGGCGGGACGCACGGGCCCGGTTAGCGTGGCCGGATGACTGACCGCACGCGCCCGCACGACGGGACGACTGACCGCACGCGCCCGCACGACGGGACGACCGCCCACGCCCAGCCGCTCACCCGCCCGCTCACCCCCGACGTGACCCTCCGGCCCGCCGCGCTCGCCGACGCGCCTTCCTTCGCCACGGCCCTCACACGCAGTCGCGCGTACATGCGCCGCTGGGAACCCGGACGCCCGGAGGGCTTCTACGCCCCCGAGGGCCAGGCCGCCCGGCTCACCGCGCTGCTCGCCGAGCGGGACGCGGGACGTGCCATGCCGTGGGCCCTCGCGGACGCCGACGACCGGGTCATCGGCGCCTTCACGCTCAGCGCCATCGAGCGCGGCCCCTACCGCAACGCCCGCCTCGGCTACTGGGTCGACGTGGACCACGCCGGACGCGGCCTGGCCACCGCCGCCGTCGGCGCGGTCTGCGACGCGGCCCGGGACAGCCTCGGCCTGCACCGCGTCGAGGCGGCGACCGTCACCGAGAACGCGGCCTCCCAACGGGTGCTGTCCAAAGCCGGGTTCGAGCGGATCGGCACGGCCCCCGGCTATCTGCACATCAACGGCCGCTGGCGCGACCACCACCTGTTCCAGCGGCTGCTGCACGACGATCCGCCGTTCGCCTGACCTCCGCCGCGGGCGCCTCGCGGGCATGGAGGTGACCGTCGAGCGGGTAGTCGGGCGGCAGTGCGCTCAGCAACTCCGCGAACGGGTACCCGCACTTCTCCGCCACCCGGCAGGAGGCCACGTTGTCCACCTGGTGCAGCAGCTCAAGCCGGACCAGCCCCTCGTCGGCGAAGGCCGTGAACGCCCAGTCGGTGAGGGCGGCCAGGGCCCGTGACGCCACGCCCCTGCCGCGCGCCCCCGCCGTCGTCCAGTACCCCACCTCGGCCCGCTCGGGCCCCGGTCCCGGCCACTTCAGTGCGAGGTTGCCGACCAGCTCCCCGCCCCGGCCGGTGTCCGTCACGGCGAAGCTGAACCGGCTGCCCGACTCCCGCCCCGCGCGCTGCGCCGCCAGCCAGCGTTCCGCCTCCTCGGGCGTGGACACGGGCGTGCTGATCCACTGCCGCATCGCCGGGTCGTCGTAGGCCGCCAGCAGCGCCGACGCGTCCTCCTCGCGCCACGGGCGCAGCAGCAGAGCGCCGGCGGTGAGCGTGAGGTCTTCCCCGAGTGTTCCCCCGTGACCGTTCATGGCTGCCACGGTAGCGGCACCGGCCTTGCGGCCGGGGCCCGGCCCGGGCGGTGGCGGGGGTTCCGGCCGGGCCCCGGCAGGGGCACTCTGGGGGTGGCAGTCCGCCGGTGACGCCGAGGTGGTGACCCGCGCATGGGTACGGGCAGGTATGCGCACGTGTGGCGGTTCGACGCGGGCCGGATCTGCCTAGACCTGGTGGCCACCGGGAGCGCGGGCGGGGCGCCCGGGGCAAGCGAACAGCTGCCGGACCCCGAGCACTTGGCGGGATGGCTGGCCGCCGCCCGGCTCGTACCGCCGGGCACCGCGCTGCCCGTGCTGGACGACACGTGGGTCGCCCGCTTCCATGAACTGCGCGCGGTGCTGGACCTCCTGATGGAGGCTCAGTCGGGCGGTCCGCGCGCGGACGGCATGCTGGAGCGGGTCAACGCCCTGGCGGCCGGGGCGCCCCCGGGGCTGCGGGCGGTGCGCGCGGCCGACGGTGAGCTGGTACGGGCCCTGAGCGCCGCCCCCGACTGCCCGGGGCTCCTCGCCGTCGTGGCGCGGGACGCGGTGGACCTGCTCACCGATCCGGTGGCGCGCGCGGCCCTGCGCCGCTGCCAGGGCGAGGACTGCCGGCGGCTCTACCTGGACACCTCGCGGGGCGGGCGGCGGCGCTGGTGCTCCGGCGAGGTCTGCGGCAACCGCGAACGGGTCGCCAGGCACCGGCGGCGGGCGCTCGAAAAAGAATTTCCGCCCGGCGTTGAATGAACCGGGCCCCGTCCCCGTATCGATGGTCGAAGAGCTCGATTCAGGGTCTCGACCGGGAGGTTCGGGTGCGCAAGGATGCGGCCGTGGCCGATGACCGTCCGCACAGGGCTCGACATCGCGGTGAGCCGCCCCCGTCCTCCTCCGGGATACCCGACGAGGAGCTGATGCGGGCGCTGTACCGCGAACACGCCGGGCCGCTGCTCGCGTACGTCCTCCGACTCGTGGCGGGCGACCGCCAGCGGGCCGAGGACGTGGTGCAGGAGACGCTCATCCGTGCCTGGAAGAACGCCGGCCGGCTCAACCGGGCCACCGGCTCCGTCCGCCCCTGGCTGGTGACGGTCGCCCGGCGCATCGTCATCGACGGCCACCGCAGCCGGCAGGCCCGGCCGCGCGAGGTCGATCCGTCGCCGCTGGAGGTCATTCCCGCGGAGGACGAGATCGACAAGGCGCTGTGGCTGATGACGCTCTCGGATGCGCTCGACGATTTGACTCCCGCGCACCGGGAAGCATTGGTCGAGACCTACTTCAGGGGACGTACGGTCAATGAGGCCGCCGAAGTACTCGGCGTCCCCAGCGGGACCGTACGGTCCCGGGTCTTCTACGCACTCCGTTCGATGAAGCTCGCACTCGAAGAGAGGGGGATCACGGCATGAGTGACCACGAGTGGCAGCCGTTCGGGCCCCGGCCTCCCGGCCCCCGCCCGCCGTCCGGTCCCTCAAGTCCCCCGTATCCCGCGGGTCCTGCACACCCCTCAGGGCCCGCGCCCGCCTCCGGCCACGGCTACGGCGCGGGCCCCGCCTTTGGCGCGGGCCCCGCGTACCTGTCCGGACCCGGTGGTCCCTCCGGTCCCTCCGGGCGTGAGGAGCCGTTCGCCGTACCGCCCGAAGGGTCCGAGCACGACGCTGCCGCCGCGTACGTCCTCGGCATCCTGGACGACGCCCAGGCGAGCGCCTTCGAGGCCCACCTCGCCGGGTGCGCCCGGTGCGCCGCCCATCTCGACGAGTTCGCCGGGATGGAGCCCGTACTAGCGCTGCTGGCCGACGCGCCCGCGGCGCCGCCCGGCGCCCGCCCCGTACCGAAGGTTCCCGAGCGGCCCGCGCCCCGACTGCTCGGAGGGCTGATGGACGAGGTCGCGCGCAAGCGGCACCGGCGCAGCAGGCGCAGCCGCTACCTGGTCGCCGCGGCCGCCGCCCTGATCATCGGCGGCCCGGTCGCCGCCGTCGCGGTCACGGCGGGCGACGACGGCGGACCGCCGGTGGCCGCGGGCGACCCGCACCCGACCAGCCCGGCCGAGGACGCCTTCTTCGAGCACATGACGGAGAAGGTGTCGGCCACCGACCCCACCACCCGGGTCGGCGCGACCGTCGGCATGGAGGAAAAGGCCTGGGGCACCCATACGGTCCTGGAGCTGAAGAACGTCAAGGGACCGCAGAAGTGCACCCTGATCGCCGTCTCCAAAACGGGCGAGGAGGAGGTCGTCACCTCCTGGTCCGTCCCGCGGTGGGGATACGGCATCGAGGGCGCCACGAACCCGACCGCGAAAGCCCCGCTGTACGTGCACGGCGGGGCGGCGATGGACCGCGAGGACATCGACCGCTTCGAGGTGCGGACGTTCGACGGGGAGCGGCTGGTGGAGATCGGAGCCTGAGCCGTGCCCTGCCCGCTCCATCCGCTCCATCCGCCCCTCCCGGCGCGACGCGCGATCGGTATCCGGGCGGCAGGTGCGCTCGGGGCCCCCTTCGCATAGGGTTGACGGCTGCCCAGTGCACGTCAGAAGGGGGCCTCGGTGGCCGCGCAGGATGCCGCTGTCGAATCGCTGCGGGACCGGGAGATCGGTGTCGAGCAGGAACATCTCGACCGGGTTTATCACCGCCTTGAGGAGAAGATCCACGAGGCGGAATTCCTTATGAACGACGCCGTCAAGCGCGGCCAGGTCGGTACGCCGGGCGCGCTCGCCGAGCGCGACGCCCAGGTGTTCCGGGCCGGGATTCACCTCAACCGGCTGAACAGCGAGTTCGAGGACTTCCTCTTCGGGAGGATCGACCTGCTGCTCGGCAAGGACGGGGAGCGCGGCCCGGACGGCGCGTACACCTCCGTCGAACCGGCCGACGACTCCGTACGCGAGGACGCCACCGCCGACATCGCGGAGACGCTCCACATCGGCCGGATCGGGGTGCTGGACAGCGACTACGCGCCGCTGGTGATCGACTGGCGGGCCCCGGCCGCCGCCCCGTTCTACCGCTCCACCCCGAAGGACCCCGGCCGGGTCGTGCGCCGCCGGGTCATCCGCTCCAAGGGCCGAAAGGTCCTCGGGGTCGAGGACGACCTGATGCGCCCGGAGCTGACCGCGTTCCTCGACGGCGAGAAGCTGCCGGTGATCGGCGACGGCGCGCTGATGGCCGCCCTCGGCCAGGCCCGCAGCCACACCATGCGGGACATCGTCTCCTCCATCCAGGCCGAACAGGACCTGGTCATCCGGGCCCCCGCCGCCTCCGTCACCGAGGTCACCGGCGGCCCCGGCACCGGAAAGACGGCGGTCGCCCTGCACCGGGCGGCGTATCTGCTCTACCAGGACCGGCGGCGGTACGCGGGCGGCATCCTGATCGTCTCGCCGACGCCGCTGCTGGTCGCGTACACCGAAGGGGTGCTGCCCTCGCTCGGCGAGGAGGGCCAGGTCGCGATCCGCGCGATCGGTTCGCTGTCGGACGAGGCGGCGGGCGTCGAAGGCGCCACCGCGTACGACGAACCGGCCGTGGCCCGCGTCAAGGGCTCGTCCCGGATGCTCCATGTGCTGCGCAAGGCGGCCAGGGGCGCGCTGGAGCAGGGCCGTTCCGCGCCGAAGGCGGACGAGGGCCAGCTCTCCTTCGGCGACGAGCCCGAGCGCGGCCGCCCCACGGCCACCCCGGACCGGCTGCGGGTGGTCGCGTTCGGCGCCCGGATCGAGCTGGAGGCCGAGGAGCTCAAGCGCATCCGGCACAACGCCCTCGGCGGCACCGCGCCGGTCAATCTGCTGCGCCCGCGCGCCCGCAAGCTGCTGCTGGACGCCCTGTGGAACAAGTCCTCGGGGCGCGGCCGCTACACCGACCCTCAGCTGATCGCGGAGCTGCGCTCCTCGTTCGACGAGGACGTCTCGACCGAGACCCCGTTCCTGGAGTTCCTCGACGCCTGGTGGCCCGAGCTGACCCCGCGCCGGGTGCTGGCCGCGATGGCGGACGAGAAGCGCCTGGCCCGCTGGGGACGGCGGATTCTGAACCAGGGCGAGGTGCGCCGCCTGGCCCGCTCCCTGAAGCGGCTGGACGCGGACGGCAGTGGTCCGCTCTCCGTCCACGACGTGGCGCTCCTGGACGAGCTCCAGGCCCTCCTCGGCACGCCGCACCGGCCGAAGCGGAAGCGCGAGATGGACCCGCTGGACCAGCTCTCCGGCCTGGAGGAGCTGATGCCGCAGCGCGAGGAGACCCAGTGGGAGCGGGCCGAGCGGCTGGCGGCGGAGCGCACCGAGTACGCGCACGTCATCGTCGACGAGGCCCAGGACCTCACTCCGATGCAGTGGCGCATGGTCGGCCGCCGGGGCCGGCACGCCACCTGGACGATCGTGGGCGACCCGGCCCAGTCCTCCTGGTCCGATCCGGACGAGGCGGCCGCCGCCCGGGACGAGGCACTCGGCTCCCGGCCGCGCCGCCGCTTCACCCTCACCGTCAACTACCGCAACCCGGCGGAGATCGCGGAGCTGGCCGCGAAGGTGCTGGCGCTGGCCATGCCCGGGACGCAGTCCCCGGCGGCGGTCCGGTCGACCGGGGTGGTGCCGCGCTTCGTGCCGGTCGAGGGCGGCGACCTGGCCGCCGCGGTCCGTGAGGAGGCGCGGCGGCTGCTCGCGGAGGTGGACGGCACGGTCGGCGTGGTCGTCGCGATGAACCGGCGCGCGCAGGCCCGCGGGTGGCTCGCCGAGTTGGGGGAGCGGGTCGTGGCGCTGGGCAGCCTGGAGGCGAAGGGCCTGGAGTACGACGCCACGGTGGTCGTCTCGCCCGCGGAGATCGCGGACGAGTCCCCGGCCGGACTGCGGGTGCTGTACGTGGCGCTGACCCGGGCGACGCAGCAGCTCACGGTGGTCTCGGGGGAGCGCGACCTGCCGGACGAGGACGGGGTCCCGGACCTGCTGAGGGACTGACACCGGCCACCTGGGAATGGCCGATCGGGTGGTCCGCGCGGGTTTCGCGGGTCAACCTGTCGCACGGGAATCACTTCTCGTGGGTCTTTGTTACCGTGGTACTGGCACCGGCTCGATCCAAGCCCCCGGGCCCAACCTTCGTCGCTACGAGCGACCACTTGCCGCGAGGCGAGCATGGCGGGCCGGTGCCACCTGAGCGAAGAAGACAGACCCGCGTCACCTGTTGGTGGCGCGGGTCTGTTCTCGTTTGCGCAGCGGTTGGGGGTTCCGCCGAACGGGTCACTTCTCGTATGGTGGAAACTACTTTCCGAAAGGCGGCAGTCATTACCGGCTACCAGTCGGTAGGTGCGACGATCGGGAAGCGTGTCCGGAACGAGGGTTCCGGTTGCGCGGCAATGAAGCTAAGGAAAGCGAAGGACTCGGCCATGGCAACGGCGCCCAGCGTCTCGTACTCGATGACGGTCAGGCTGGAGGTGCCCGCGAGCGGCACCGCGGTCTCCCAGCTCACCACGGCCGTGGAGTCGTCGGGGGGCTCGGTCACCGGCCTCGACGTGACCGCCTCCGGCCACGAGAAGCTGCGGATCGACGTGACCATCGCGGCCTCCTCCACCTCGCACGCGGACGAGATCGTCGAAGGTCTGCGCGACATCGAGGGCGTCGTGCTCGGCAAGGTCTCCGACCGTACGTTCCTGATGCACCTCGGCGGCAAGATCGAGATGGCGTCCAAGCACCCCATCCGCAACCGCGACGACCTCTCGATGATCTACACCCCCGGCGTCGCCCGGGTCTGCATGGCCATCGCCGAGAACCCCGAGGACGCGCGCCGCCTCACCATCAAGCGCAACTCCGTCGCAGTCGTGACGGACGGCTCCGCGGTGCTGGGCCTGGGCAACATCGGCCCGATGGCCGCGCTGCCCGTCATGGAGGGCAAGGCGGCCCTCTTCAAGCGCTTCGCGGGCATCGACGCCTGGCCGATCTGCCTGGACACCCAGGACACCGACGCGATCGTCGAGATCGTCAAGGCGATCGCCCCCGGCTTCGCGGGCATCAACCTGGAGGACATCTCCGCCCCCCGCTGCTTCGAGATCGAGGCCCGGCTGCGCGAGGCCCTCGACATCCCCGTCTTCCACGACGACCAGCACGGCACCGCGATCGTCGTCCTGGCCGCGCTGACCAACGCCCTGCGCGTGGTGGGCAAGAGCATCGGGGACGTACGCGTCGTCATGTCCGGTGCCGGAGCCGCCGGTACGGCGATCCTGAAGCTGCTCATCGCCGCGGGCGTCAAGCACGCCGTCGTCGCCGACATCCACGGTGTGGTGCACGCCGGACGCGAGGACCTGGTCGCCGCGTCCTCCGGCTCACCGCTGCGCTGGATCGCCGACAACACCAACCCCGAGGGTGTCACCGGCACCCTCAAGGAGGCTGTCGTCGGCGCCGACGTCTTCATCGGCGTCTCCGCCCCGAACGTGCTGAACGGCGACGACGTCGCGGCGATGGCGAACGGTGCGATCGTGTTCGCGCTCGCGAACCCGGACCCCGAGGTCGATCCGGCAATCGCCCGCCAGACGGCGGCGGTTGTCGCCACCGGCCGCTCCGACTTCCCCAACCAGATCAACAATGTGCTGGTCTTCCCGGGTGTCTTCCGCGGTCTGCTGGACGCCCAGTCCCGCACCGTCAACACGGAGATGATGCTCGCCGCCGCCGGAGCCCTCGCCGACGTGGTCGCCGAGGACGAGGTCAACGCGAACTACATCATCCCCTCGGTCTTCAACGACAAGGTCGCGGGCGCGGTCGCCGGAGCCGTCCGGGCCGCCGCGAAGGCCGCCGCGGGCACCGGCCCGGCCTCCTCCACGTCCCCCTGACCCGGCGCCCGGCGGGCCCCTACGGCGCGTCGCGGGTCGCGGCGCCCCAAACGCCCCTTTAGGGTGGGCGGGCAGTGGGCCTTGCGGGGCCCGGCATCCGCTGCGGACCGCTCGGCCAAGTCGACGGAGCGTCACCACGAGCAAACCGTGGCGCTTTTCATTGACCCCGAAGGGTTCCGGATTGGCTTTCCCGCCGCTGGTGGGGGCAGGATGCGTAATCGGGCGAGAGGGTCTGACATCAGACCCGGGTCCGGGGACTGTCAGAGGGCCCTGGCAGCATCGGCTTCGATCTCACGCCTCACAGGCAAGAAGAACACGGGAGTAACAACATGAACCGCAGTGAGCTGGTGGCCGCCCTGGCCGACCGCGCCGAGGTGACTCGCAAGGACGCCGACGCCGTGCTGGCCGCGCTCGCCGAGACCGTCGGTGAGATCGTCGCCAAGGGCGACGAGAAGGTCACCATCCCCGGCTTCCTGACCTTCGAGCGCACCCACCGTGCCGCTCGCACCGCTCGGAACCCGCAGACCGGCGACCCGATCAACATCCCCGCCGGCTACAGCGTGAAGGTCTCCGCGGGCTCGAAGCTCAAGGAAGCCGCCAAGGGCAAGTAACCCTCGAAGGCGCAAGCAGGGCGGCCACTCCCGACCAGGGGTGGCCGCCCTCATGCATGCCAGGGGCACATGCGCCCCGCTCGGGCGCCCGCACGCGGGTGAGGCTCCCCGGGGTCAGGGATGCAGCCGCGCGCCCTTGAGGGCCTTGTCCACGGCGTTGCGCGGCCCGTACACGGCAAGGCCCACCAGATCGAGCGCGTCCCGCCCCACTGCCCGTACGGCGGCCCGGTTGTCCCGGTCGTTCCCCGTACCGAACAGGTCCGAGGTGAACACGGCCGTCGCCAGGGACCGGGAGAGCGCCTTCGTGTGCGCGGCGGTCAGCGTCTCCTTCGCCCCCTCGAAGACCAGCACGGGCTGGCGCAGCATCGGCAGGTACGCGGTGGCGTCGGCGTCCTCGTAGGGCTCGCCGATCACCTCGGGCGCCGCCGTGCCCAGGCCGCTGACCAGGAAGGCGGTCACGTTCAGGCGCTGCCAGGTCTCCAGGTCGTCGCGGAGCAGCACCGCGATCCTCGTATCGAAGCGGACGGGAGCGTTCTCGCTCTCTGCGCTCTCTGCGGTCCCGGTGGTCCCGGTGGTCCCGGTGGTCCCGGTGGTCGTGTTTCTCATGGTCCGAGACTGGCCGGTGGTCCCGGCCGGGGTCTTGTACGTTCTTTGCGTGATGCCACGGCAGGAGGACGCGATGCCACGGCAGGAGATGTCGGCCTGGCGTCCGGCGGTCCCGGGCATCGTGGAGGTCTTCCACGCCCGCTTCACCGAACACGCCGCCTACCCCATGCACGTGCACGACGCCTGGACGCTTCTGATCGTCGACGACGGGGCCGTCCGCTACGACCTGGACCGTCACGAGCGCGGCACCCCGGACGGCACGGTGAGCCTGCTGCCGCCGCAGGTCCCGCACAACGGTTCGCCCGCGACCTCCGGCGGCTTCCGCGGGGCGTCGCGCGGGACCTGCGCGAGCTTCTGGACGAGCGGCTGTGCGAGGGGGTCACGCTGGCCGAGGCCGCCCGGCTGGTCCACGCGCACCCCACCCATCTCGTACGGGCCTTCAGCGCGGCCTACGCCATCGCGCCGCACCAGTACGTGACGGCCCGCCGCGTCGACCGGGCCCGCCGCCTGCTGCTCGACGGGATGCCGCCCGGCGAGGCGGCGACCGCTGTCGGCTTCCACGACCAGTCCCACCTCACCCGGCACTTCCGGCGGATCGCGGGTACCACCCCGGGCCGGTACGCCCGTTCGAGGGCCGCCGCGGGGCCTTCTGACGCATGAGCGGCCCGCCGCCCCGGCCCCTCCTGAGGGGGCGGGGCGGCGGGCCGCTCATGAGGTGCGCAGTGCTGTGTGCGGCAGCACTGTGCGGGGTCAGACCAGGGAACCGCCCGGCAGCTCGACCTTCGCGCCGAGCTTCTCCAGCTTCTCCATGAAGTTCTCGTAGCCGCGGTTGATCAGGTCGATGCCGTGCACCCGGGAGGTCCCCTGGGCCGCCAGCGCCGCGATCAGGTACGAGAAGCCGCCGCGCAGGTCGGGGATGACCAGATCGGCGCCCTGGAGCTTCGTCGGTCCCGAGACGACCGCCGAGTGCAGGAAGTTGCGCTGGCCGAAGCGGCAGTCCGAGCCGCCCAGGCACTCGCGGTAGAGCTGGATGTGCGCACCCATCTGGTTGAGCGCGGAGGTGAAGCCGAGCCGGGACTCGTACACCGTCTCGTGGACGATCGAGAGGCCCGCGGCCTGCGTCAGCGCGACCACCAGGGGCTGCTGCCAGTCGGTCTGGAAGCCGGGGTGGACGTCGGTCTCCAGCGCGATGGCGTTGAGCGCGCCGCCCGGGTGCCAGAAGCGGATGCCCTCGTCGTCGATCTCGAAGGCGCCGCCGACCTTGCGGTAGGTGTTCAGGAAGGTCATCATCGAGCGCTGCTGGGCGCCGCGCACGTAGATGTTGCCCTCGGTCGCCAGCGCCGCCGACGCCCAGGAGGCCGCCTCCAGGCGGTCCGGGAGCGCCCGGTGGGTGTAACCGTCGAGCTTGTCGACACCGGTGATCCGGATGGTCCGGTCGGTGTCCATGGAGATGATCGCGCCCATCTTCTGCAGTACGCAGATGAGGTCCTCGATCTCCGGCTCGACGGCCGCGTTGGACAGCTCGGTGACGCCCTCGGCGAGGACGGCGGTGAGCAGCACCTGCTCGGTGGAGCCCACCGAGGGGTACGGCAGCCGGATCTTGGTGCCGCGCAGCCGCTGCGGGGCCTCCAGATACTGGCCGTCCGCCCGCTTCTCGATGGTCGCGCCGAACTGTCGGAGGACCTCGAAGTGGAAGTCGATCGGCCGGCCGCCGATGTCGCAGCCGCCCAGGCCCGGGATGAAGGCGTGGCCGAGGCGGTGCAGCAGCGGGCCGCAGAAGAGGATCGGGATGCGCGACGAACCCGCGTGGGCATCGATGTCGGCGACGTTCGCGGACTCGACGTGCGAGGGGTCGAGGATCAGTTCGCCCGGCTCGTCGCCGGGGCGGACGGTGACGCCGTGCAGTTGGAGAAGCCCCCGGACCACCCGTACGTCACGGATGTCGGGAACGTTGCGGAGGCGGCTGGGCCCGCTGCCGAGCAGCGCGGCGACCATGGCCTTCGGCACCAGGTTCTTGGCGCCTCGGACGCGGATCTCGCCCTCCAGCGGGGTGCCGCCGTGGACAAGCAGGACATCGTCTGTGCCGGTCATGTATCTCGCGTTCCGGAGTGGTCGGGCAGGGGGCCAACGAAAAGGGTAATGGCCTCCCACCCCCCTTCCGTAAGACGAAGGGGGGTGTACGAACGTCATGAATCCGCCACAACACCCTCCGCTCACCGGATCTTGCGGAGGGTTACCGTCCGGATGGCCCACCGCGCCCCCGCCGCACAGTGCGCTCCCCGTGCCTCCGTGCGCCCTGAGCTGCGCTCGCTCTCGTGGGGCGACCATCCCGTCCACTCGGCCCCCGCGGAGGGCGAATATGCGGGATCATTTCTGCCATGACCGAGGTGTCCTCGCTCACAGGGCGACTGCTCGTGGCCACACCCGCCCTCGCGGACCCGAACTTCGACCGCGCGGTGGTGCTGCTCCTCGACCACGACGAGGAGGGCTCCCTCGGCGTGGTCCTGAACCGCCCGACCCCGGTCGGCGTCGGTGACATCCTCACGTCCTGGGCCGGGCTGGCCGGCGAGCCGGACGTCGTCTTCCAGGGCGGCCCGGTCTCGCTCGACTCCGCGCTCGGCGTGGCGGTGATCCCGGGCGACGAGGGCCCGCTCGGCTGGCGCCGGGTGCACGGGGCGATCGGTCTGGTCGACCTGGAGACCCCGCCGGAGCTGCTCGGCCCGGCCCTCGGTTCGCTGCGGATCTTCGCCGGTTACGCGGGCTGGGGCCCCGGTCAGCTGGAGGGCGAGCTGAACGAGGGCGCGTGGTACGTGGTCGAGTCGGAGCCCGGCGACGTGTCCTCCCCGCGCCCGGAACAGCTCTGGCGCGCGGTGCTCCGCCGCCAGCGCAGCGAGCTCGCGATGATCGCCACGTACCCGGACGACCCTTCGCTCAACTGATGCCCGTCTCTTTCAGTACCCTTGGCGGTTATGAGCACTCTTGAGCCCGATCGCGGGGCAGGTACGGGAACCCTCGTTGAGCCGACGCCGCAGGTGTCGAGGGGCGACGGCGACCACGAGCGCTACGCCCACTACGTCCAGAAGGACAAGATCATGGCGAGCGCCCTGGAGGGCACTCCCGTGGTCGCGTTGTGCGGGAAGGTCTGGGTGCCGGGGCGCGACCCGAAGAAGTACCCGGTCTGTCCCATGTGCAAGGAGATCTACGAGTCCATGGGCGCAGGCGGCGACAAGGACAAGGGCAAGGGCGGCGGCAAGGACAAGAAGTAGGTCCGCCCCTCCTTCGGCTTTCAGGCCCCCGGGCCGCGCGACACCGCGTGGCCCGGGGGCCTTCTCCGTGCCCGGTCACCGGTGGTGACCGGGCCGTCGCGTTGCACGGGCTGCATTCGCTGGTCACAGAGTGGTGGAGACCACTTGTCGGCGTACGGGCGCGGATCTACTCTCCTGCCAGTTGTGCAGAACGAAACGCACGTTGCATATGTTGCAACGCATGACCGGTAGGGGTTCCGGATGAAGCTTTCTGCCCGAATTGCCGCCCCAGTAGCGGCGCTTGTGCTGGCCGGCCTCACCGCCACCGCCTGCGCGCCGCAGACCTCCGACACCAGCGCCAAGGGTGACGAGAAGACCGGCACACTCCGTGTCTGGCTCTTCCAGGAGGTCGGCAACAAGCCCAAGGAGAAGGTCGTCGACGCGGCCGTCGCCGAGTTCGAGAAGGCCCACGAGGGTGCGAAGGTCGAGATCGAGTACATACCCGTCGACACCCGGGCCCAGCGCGTCAAGGCCGCGTTCAACGACCCCAAGAGCGCCCCGGACCTCATCGAGTACGGCAACACCGACACCGCCGGATACGTCAAGGACGGCGGACTCGCGGAGGTGACCGAGGAGTTCAACGCCTGGGACGAGGCCAGGGACGCCGACCCGATCGCCAAGCAGTCCGTCACCGTCGACGGCAAGGTCTACGGCGCGCCCTTCTTCGTCGGCGTCCGGGCCCTCTACTACCGCACCGACGTCTTCGAGGACCTCGGCATCGAGGCCCCCAAGTCCCAGGCCGAGCTGATCTCCACCGCCAAGAAGATCCGCAAGGCCAAGCCGGACCTCTACGGCCTCGCCGTCGGCGGCGCGTACACCTACGGCGCGATGCCCTTCATCTGGGCCAACGGCGGCGAACTCGCGGGCGAGAGCGGGGGAACGTACAAGTCGGGCATCAACAGCGAGAAGTCCCGCAAGGGCATCGAGGCCTACACCTCCCTCTTCGGCGACGACAACTGCCCGGCCGCCAAGTGCGCCTCCATGGGCGGCAACGCCACCGTGACCGCCTTCGCCTCCGGCAAGGCCGCCATGGCGATCGGCGGCGACTTCAGCCACGCGGCTGTCGAGGCGGGCTCGGTCAAGGGCAAGTACGCGGTCGTCCCGCTGCCCGGCGTCGCCGAGAACTCCATCGCCCCCGCCTTCGCGGGCGGGAACAACATCGGCGTGCTCAAGAGCAGTTCGCACCGGACCCTCGCCGTCGACCTGATGAAGTCGCTCACCGGCAAGCAGACCCAGGCCAAGATGTTCGACGCGATGGGCTTCCTGCCCACCTACACCGACGTCCTGGACAACGCCGCGAAGAAGCAGCCCTTCGTCGCCCCGTTCGTGCGGACCCTCGGCGCGGGCGCCAAGTTCGTCCCCGCCTCGCCCGGCTGGGGCCAGATCGACGCCTCGCTGGTCCTGCCGACGATGTTCCAGGAGATCGTCTCCGGCCGTAAGGACGTGGCGCGGGCCTCGGACGACGCGGCGAAGAAGATGGACGCGGCGTTCGCCGACGCGGGCTGACGATGACCACGCACACCACTCCGTACAAGGACCCGGCCGCGGGTACGTCCGCGGCGGGCGGCGGGACCGCACCCGCCCGCCCGCCCCGGCGCGGCCGGTCCGTGTCGCCCAGGGGGCACTCCGGCTGGACCCCCTGGCTCTATCTGCTGCCAGCCCTCGTCCTGCTCGCCGGACTGCTGGTCTACCCGATCTACCAGCTCGGCCTGATCTCGTTCCTGGAGTACACCCAGGCCCAGGTCAGCGGCGGCGAACCGACCACCTTCCAGGGCTTCGGCAACTACGCCACCCTCTTCAACGACAGCCAGTTCTGGCAGGTCCTGCTGGCCACCGTCCTCTTCGCCGCGGCCTGCGTGATCTCCACCCTGTTCGTCGGCTGCGCGCTGGCCGTCCTGCTCACCCGCATCCGCGCCCTGCCCCGGCTGGCGCTGATGATGGCCGCGCTCGGCGCCTGGGCGACCCCCGCGATCACCGGCTCCACCGTCTGGGTCTTCCTCTTCGACCCCGACTTCGGCCCGGTCAACAAGGTGCTCGGGCTCGGTGACTTCTCCTGGACGTACGGGCGCTACAGCGCCTTCGCACTGGTCCTCCTCGAAGTCCTGTGGTGCTCGTTCCCGTTCGTCATGGTCACCGTGTACGCGGGCATCCGGGCCATCCCCACCGAGGTGCTGGAGGCGGCCTCGCTGGACGGCGCCTCCCAGTGGCGGATCTGGCGCACCATCATGGCGCCGATGCTCAAGCCCATCCTGATCGTCGTCACCATCCAGTCGATCATCTGGGACTTCAAGGTCTTCACCCAGATCTACGTCATGACCAACGGCGGCGGCATCGCCGGACAGAACCTGGTGCTCAACGTGTACGCGTACCAGAAGGCGTTCGCGTCCTCGCAGTACAGCCTCGGATCGGCGATCGGCGTCGTGATGCTGGTGATCCTGCTGGCCGTCACGCTCGTCTATCTGCGCCTGGTGAGGCGTCAGGGGGAGGAACTGTGAGCGCACGCACCCTTCTGCGCGTCCGGCGGCCCGGCAGGCTGGCCGCCGAGGCCGCCGCCCTGCTCATCGCCGTCGCGGTCGCCTTCCCCCTCTACTGGATGGTGCTCTCCGCCTTCAAACCGGCCGGGGAGATCCAGTCCACCGAGGCCCGCCCCTGGACGCTGGCCCCCTCGCTCGACTCGTTCCGCCGGGTCTTCGAACAGCAGGACTTCGGGCGCTACTTCCTGAACAGCCTGCTGGTGGCGGGCACGGTCGTCATCGCCTCCGCGCTGATCGCCTTCCTGGCCGCCACCGCCGTGACCCGCTTCCGCTTCAAGTTCCGCACCACCCTGCTGATCATGTTCCTGGTCGCGCAGATGGTGCCGGTGGAGGCGCTGACCATCCCGCTGTTCTTCCTCATGCGGGACTTCGGCCAGCTGAACACGCTCGGCTCGCTGATCCTGCCGCACCTCGCCTTCTCGCTGCCGTTCGCCATCTGGATGCTGCGCGGCTTCGTCAAGGCCGTACCCGAAGCCCTGGAGGAGGCCGCCTACATCGACGGGGCCAGCCGCACCCGCTTCCTGTGGCAGATCCTCTTCCCGCTGGTCTTCCCGGGGCTCGTGGCGACGAGCGTCTTCTCCTTCATCACCACCTGGAACGACTTCCTGTTCGCGAAGTCGTTCATCATCAGCGACACCTCCCAGTCGACGCTGCCCATGGCGTTGCTGGTCTTCTTCAAGCCGGACGAGAACGACTGGGGAGGAATCATGGCCGCCTCGACGGTGATGACCATCCCCGTGCTCGTCTTCTTCGTACTCGTACAGCGACGCCTCGTCTCGGGACTGGGCGGAGCGGTTAAGGACTGACGTCATGACATCCGAGGACACGACGGCACTCGGCCTGATCCCCGCGCCGCGCAAGGTGAGCCGGGTGCCTCCCGGGCCGGGGCCGCACCCGCTGGACGAGGAGACCGTGCTCAGCGCCGGGCCGGGCGCCGAGGGCGTCGCCCGCTGGCTGCGGGCCACGGTCGGCGCGGCCACCGGACTGCCCCTGAGGGAGGGAACGGGCGACAACGGCATCGCCCTCTCGCTCGACGAGGCGCTCGCCCCCGAGGCGTACCGCGTCGTCGTCGACGGCCGCGCGATCCGCGTCGAGGGAGGCGGCGCGGCCGGCCTCTTCTGGGGGGCGCAGACCTTCCGTCAGCTTCTCGGCCCGGACGCCTTCCGGCGCGCGCCCATCGCCCAGGGGCGCACCTGGGAGGTCCCGATGGTGGTCATCGAGGACGAACCCCGCTTCCCCTGGCGCGGCCTGATGCTCGACGTGGCACGGCACTTCATGCCCAAGGACGACGTCCTGCGCTACCTCGACCTGCTGGCCGCCCACAAGCTGAACGTCTTCCACTTCCACCTCACCGACGACCAGGGCTGGCGCATCGAGATCAAGCGCTACCCGCGCCTGACCGAGACCGGCGCCTGGCGCTCACGCACCAAATACGGCCACCGGGCCTCCGAGCTGTGGGACGAGACCCCGCACGGCGGTTACTACACCCAGGACGACATCCGCGAGATCGTCGCCTACGCCGCCGAGCGGCATATCCGGGTCGTCCCCGAGATCGACGTCCCGGGCCACTCGCAGGCCGCCATCAGCGCATACCCCGAGCTGGGCAACACCGACGTCATCGACACCACCACCCTCTCCGTCTGGGACACCTGGGGCATCAACCCGAACGTACTCGCCCCCACTGACAACACCCTGCGCTTCTTCGAAGGCGTCCTCGAAGAAGTGCTGGAGCTGTTCCCCGCAGAGACCTCGCCGTTCGTCCACATCGGCGGCGACGAGTGCCCCAAGGACCAGTGGCAGCAGTCCCTCACCGCCAAGAACCAGATCGTCGACCTCGGCCTCAAGGACGAGGACGAACTCCAGTCGTGGTTCATCCGGCACTTCGACACCTGGCTCACCGAACGCGGCCGCCGCCTCATCGGCTGGGACGAGATCCTCGAAGGCGGCCTGCCCCCGAACGCGGCCGTCTCCTCCTGGCGCGGTTACGGAGGCGGCATCGCGGCCGCGGAGGCCGGGCACGACGTGGTGATGTGCCCCGAGCAGCAGGTGTATCTGGACCACCGTCAGGACGGCGGCCCCGACGAACCGATGCCCATCGGGTTCATCCGCACCCTGGAGGACGTCTACCGCTTCGAGCCCGTTCCGCCGGGCCTCTCCGAGGAGGCGACCCGTCACATCCTGGGCACCCAGGCCAATGTCTGGACCGAGGTGATGCAGACCCGGGCCCGCGTCGACTACCAGGTCTTCCCGCGCCTCGCGGCCTTCTCGGAGGTCGCCTGGTCCGCCCTGCCCGCCCCGGACGAGCGGGACTTCGCCGCCTTCGACGCCCGGATGGCGGCCCACTACGCCCGGCTCGACGCCCTGGGCGTCGACTACCGCCCGCCGGCCGGCCCCCTGCCGTGGCAGCGGCGCCCCGGCGTCCTCGGCCGACCGCTGGAGGGGCCGCCGCCGGTGGTCTGAGCGGGATGCGTTCCGAAGCGGCCGCCGCGGTCCCCACGACTGCGGCGGCCGCGGTGCGTCGCGGTCGGCCGCGGGGAACTGCCGGGAGCCGTCGGGGAACCAACCAGGGGGCGCGAACCGTATAAGTCGTACAAGCCTCGCTGAAGAGTGGCAATTCACCCTCTGCGTCGAAGAGGTGCGAAACCGGATCATCCCGCAGGTCAGGGACGGAAGCACCCTTCGCGGACCCTCGCGCCGGTCCGATCGGAAGATGTGCCAGAGTTGCCACGTCCGGGCTGTGAGCACGTACCGTACGGCGGAACAGGCGGGACAGCCGGGAGACCGGGAAGGGGCAGCTGGGTTGACCACGCACGCACCGCAGGCGATGCAGTCGGTGACGCTGCCGGCCTCGCTCGACGAGGCCGTGGCGGCACTCGGCGCCATGCCCGCAGCCGTTCCGGTTGCAGGGGGCACGGACCTGATGGCGGCCGTCAACAAGGGGCTTCTGCGTCCCTCGGGGCTGGTCGGCCTCGGCCGGATCAGCGAGCTGCGCGGCTGGCACTACCAGGACGGCCACGCACTGCTCGGCGCCGGTCTCACCCACGCCCGCATGGGGCGCCCCGACTTCGCCGCGCTCATCCCCGCCCTCGCCGCCTCCGCCCGCGCCGCGGGCCCGCCCCAGATCCGTAACGCCGGAACGCTCGGCGGGAACATCGCCACCTCCGCGCCCACCGGCGACGCCCTGCCGGTGCTGGCCGCGCTGGAGGCCGAGTTGGTCATCGCGGGCCCCGGTGGCGCCCGCCGTGAGATCCCCGTCTCGCACCTGCTGGCCGGGCGCGAGATGCTGGGCCCGGCCGAGCTGATCGGCTTCGTCCGCGTACCGCTGCTGCACGCCCCGCAGGTGTTCCTGAAGGCCACCGGTCGCACCGGACCCGGCCGCGCCACCGCCTCGGTCGCCATCGTGCTGGACCCGGCCCGTCGCGGGGTGCGCTGCGCGGTCGGCGCGATCGCCCCGATGCCGCTGCGCCCGCTGGAGGCGGAGCGCTGGATCGCCTCGCTGATCGACTGGGACGGGGAACGGGGCCTGGCCCCCGACGCGCTGGCCGCCTTCGGCGAGTACGTCGCGGCGGCCTGCATCCCGGACCACGCACCACCGGCCGACGGGTCAGAGGCCCCGCCGCTGTCCCCGGCCGTCCTGCACCTGCGGCGCACCGTCGCCGCGCTCGCCCGACGCGCGCTGGGGAGGGCACTGTCGTGAGCAATGAGGAACACCCCAACCAGCCCGGGCAGCAGGGCGGGCAGGACGGCTCCGCCGGGCCCGATCCGCGCTACGGGGGCTGGGAGCCGACGCCGCAGAGCGGCGAGTACGACGCCGACGCCACCGCGTTCGTCCAGCTTCCGCCGGAGGACCTGGCGAACATCCCGCTGGCCGCCCCCGGCCACGGGTACGTCCCGCCGATGATCCTGCCGCTGACCCCGGCCGCCGGTCTCGACCCGGCGGCGACGGGCAGCTGGGTGATCCAGACGCAGACCCAGCAGGCGCAGGCCGAGCAGCGGGCCCAGGAGGCCGCCGCCGCCCAGGAGTCCGGCGCGGTGCAGTGGCCCGAGCCGAACCGGCAGGACGGCTACACGGGCCCGTACCAGGACACGTCGCACGCCACGGCCCAGTGGAACTTCACGGAGGCCATCGCGGAGGTGGAGGCGGAACAACCGGCCGGGGAGGCCGCCCACCCGGGGCACGCCGACCTCGCGGGCCACACCGCCCCCACCGGCCACACGGGTCAGTGGACGATCCCGGTCGCGGACGGGGATCTCCCGGACGAATCGGGCGAGTTCCTGGCCTCGGCGCATACCCCGCAGTGGTACACCGACACCATGCCCCCGGCCACCCTGCCGGGCGGCGCTCCCGCCCCCTGGGCCGCACCGGAACCCCGACCGGAAGCGGAACGGGAACCGGAGCCGGAGCCGGAGGGCGTGACGCCGGACGGGGCTCCGACGGCGGAACACCCGACGCAGGCCCACCCCTCCGCTGCCACCGCCGAAGCAGTGGCAGCCCCCGAAGCAGCGGCAACGGCGGAAGCGGAAGCGGAGCCGGAGGCCGAAGGGGAGCCCGCCGCCCCGGACGCACCCACGGACGCGGACGCGCCCACGGGAGCCACTCGCGCCCCGGACACGGACGCTGACGTTGACGCACCCCCGGGCGTCACCCAGAACGCGCTTACGGACGCCACCCAGGACGCACCCGCGGACGCCACCCAGGACGCGGCTGCGGACGCTGCCCAGGTGCCCGAGGCCCCCGCCCCCTCCGCCGCGGCACATCCCCCCGCCCCGAGCGAGCACCCCTCCGCCTCCTACGTCCTGCACGTGAACGGCATGGACCGCCCGGTCAGCGACGCCTGGATCGGGGAGTCGCTGCTCTACGTGCTGCGCGAGCGGCTCGGCCTCGCCGGGGCCAAGGACGGCTGCTCGCAGGGCGAGTGCGGCGCGTGCAACGTGCAAGTGGACGGCCGTCTGGTCGCCTCCTGTCTGGTCCCCGCGGCCACCACGGCGGGCAGCGAG
The DNA here is from genome assembly GCF_031760065.1 of Streptomyces durocortorensis. NCBI lineage: Bacteria > Bacillati > Actinomycetota > Actinomycetes > Kitasatosporales > Streptomycetaceae > Streptomyces > Streptomyces sp. C11-1. The sequence goes on along the minus strand of NZ_CP134500.1, from coordinate 2,489,160 downwards.
GTGCGCACGGTCGAAGGGCTCGCCGTCGACGGCGAGCCGTCCGACGTCCAGCGCGCCCTGTCCGCCTGCGGAGCCGTCCAGTGCGGTTTCTGCATCCCCGGCATGGCCATGACCGTCCACGACCTCCTGGAGGGCAACCACGCCCCCAGCGAGCTGGAGACCCGGCAGGCCCTCTGCGGCAACCTGTGCCGCTGCTCCGGCTACCGGGGCGTGCTCGACGCGGTCGCCGATGTCGTCGCGGCCCGCGAGGCGAGCGCGGAGGCGGCGGCTCCGGCCCCGGACGAGGCGCGCATCCCGCATCAGGCCGAGCCGGGCGCCGGCGGCGTACAGCAGCAGCCGTACCCTCACGAGGGGGAAGCGCTGTGAGGCACGCCCGAGGCCCAGCCGTACAGCAGAACCACCCCGCGACCCCAGGGCCCGCTCCCCGCCGCCGCACCGGCGGGGCGAACGACAAGGAGGCGGCGTGAGCGGCGACGCGGCCACCGCGGCCAACGCGACCAGCACCAGCCTGCCCAGGATCGACGCGATGAGCGGCGGCGGCCCGGACCAGGACCAGGAGCAGCCCCAGCTCGGCCTGGGGGCCTCGCTGCCCGCCGCCGACACCCGGGCGAAGACCGAGGGCACCTTCCCGTACGCCGCGGACCTCTGGGCCGAGGGCCTGCTGTGGGCCTCCGTGCTGCGCTCCCCGCACCCGCACGCGCGGATCCTGTCCATCGACACCTCCGCCGCCGTCGCGATGCCCGGGGTGCGCGCGGTCGTCACGCACGAGGACGTGCCGGGGGACAGCAGCTACGGCCGCCATGTCGTGGACCGCCCGGTGTTCGCCTCCGAGCTGGTCCGCCACCACGGCGAGCCGATCGCCGCCGTAGCCGCCGACCACCCGGACACCGCGCGCCTGGCGGCCGCCGCCATCGCGGTCGAGTACGAGGTGCTGGAGCCGGTCACGGACCCGGAGAAGGCGTTCGCGGCGGAGCCCCTGCACCCCGACGGCAACCTGATCCGGCACATCCCCCTGCGCTACGGCGACGCGGAGGCGACCGGCGAGGTCATCGTCGAGGGCCTCTACCGCATCGGCCGCCAGGACCCGGCCCCGATCGGGGCGGAGGCCGGGCTCGCCGTGCCCCGCCCGGACGGGGGCGTCGAGATCTACACGGCCTCCACCGACCCGCACACCGACCGCGACCTGGCCGCCGCCTGCTTCGGCCTGGAGCCGGACCGGGTGAAGGTCGTCGTCACCGGAGTGCCGGGCGCCACCGGCGACCGGGAGGACCCCGGCTTCCAGATCCCGCTGGGCCTGCTCGCCCTGCGCACCGGCTGCCCGGTGAAGCTGGCCGCCACCCGCGAGGAGTCCTTCCTCGGCCACACCCACCGCCACCCGACCCTCCTGCGCTACCGCCACCACGCGGACGCGGAGGGCCGGCTGGTCAAGGTGGAGGCCCAGATCCTGCTGGACGCGGGCGCGTACGCCGACTCCTCCTCCGAATCGCTCGCCGCCGCGGTGGCCTTCGCCTGCGGCCCGTACGTGGTCCCGCACGCCTTCATCGAGGGCTGGGCGGTCCGCACGAACAACCCGCCCTCCGGTCACGTACGCGGTGAGGGCGCGATGCAGGTCTGCGCGGCGTACGAGGGCCAGATGGACAAGCTGGCCGCGAAGCTGGGCATCGACCCGGCCGAACTCCGCCTGCGCAACGCCTTGTCGACGGGTGACATCCTGCCCACGGGCCAGACGGTGACCTGCCCGGCCCCGGTGGCCGAACTGCTCCGAGCGGTCCGCGACCACCCCCTCCCGTCCCTCCCCAAGGACACCCCGGAGGAGGACTGGCTGCTGCCGGGCGGACCCGAGGGCGCGGGGGAGCCCGGGGCGGTGCGCCGGGGCGTGGGCTACGGCGTGGGCATGGTCCACATGCTCGGCGCCGAGGGCACGGACGAGGTCTCGACGGCCACGGTCCGGGTGCACGACGGCGTGGCCACGGTGATCTGCGCGGCGGTCGAGACGGGCCAGGGCTTCACCACCCTCGCCCGCCAGATCGTCCAGGAGACCCTGGGCGTCGAAGAGGTCCACGTGGCGGCGGTGGACACCGACCAACCGCCCGCGGGCCCGGCGACGCACGGCCGCCACACCTGGGTGTCGGGCGGGGCGGTGGAGCGGGCGGCGAAGATGGTCCGCACCCAGCTCCTCCAGCCGCTGGCCCACAAGTTCGGCATGTCCACGGAGCTGCTCCAGATCGCCGACGGCAAGATCACTTCCTACGACGGGGTCCTGTCCACCACCGTCATGGAGGCGATGGACGGCAAGGAACTCTGGGCCACCGCCCAGTGCCGCCCCCACCCCACGGAACCCCTCGACGAGTCCGGCCAGGGCGACGCGTTCGTCGGCCTCGCGTTCTGCGCGGTACGGGCGGTGGTCGACGTCGACATCGAGCTCGGCTCCGTCCGCGTGGTCGAGGTGGCGGTCGCCCAGGACGTCGGCCGCGTCCTGAACCCGGCCCAGCTGGCGATCCGCATCGAGGCGGGCATCACCCAGGGCATCGGCGCTGCCCTCACCGAGAACCTCCGCACCGCCCGAGGCATCGTCCGCCACCCCGACCTGACCGGCTACGCGCTCCCGACCTCCCTGGACGCCCCCGACATCCGCATCGTCAAGCTGGTCGAGGAACGCGACGTGGTAGCCCCCTTCGGCGCCAAGCCCGCCTCCGCCGTCCCGGTCGTCACCACCCCGGCGGCCGTGGCCTCAGCGGTCCGCTCCGCGACGGGCCGCCCGGTGAACCGACTCCCCATCAGGCCTCAGGCGGCGGTGGCGACGCCGAAGGGCTGAGGGCAGGCCGCCGACCACCGGCTCAGTACGATGCGCGTGACGTTCTGAGCCCCGCCGAAGGCTTGTGCCGTCGTTGATCGAGGGGAGCGGCCAGGCGTGCTTTCCGACCGTCGTTGATCCAGGGGGAGTGGCCAGGCGTGATTTCCGAGCCGGAGCTGGTGGGGGAGTTCGAACCGGGTGCGCCCGCGGAGGCGGTGAGCGGGTTCGACCGCGAGCCCGCATCCGGGCGGCGGCGCGGGGCGGGGCTGCTGTGGGGGCTGGGCGGAGCGGTCGTCGCCTCCGCGGTGTGGGCGGCGGCGGTGTTCACGTACGGTTTCGGTGACGGGAAGCCGGATCTGCGGGGGTACCGGCTGGGGGAGGAGCCCTGTGCCGCGATGAAGCTCACTGCGCTCTCCGGCGCCGCCGGAAAGGCGGAAGACGGCCCGTCCGAGCAGCCGGGGCGGATCGAGCATCCTGCCGTCGACCGCGTCGACTGCGCGGTCTCGCTCACTCCCTTCGAGGCCCCCGAGGAGGACGCGGCGGCCGGGTGGTCCGTCCAGCTCTATGTCCCGATGAGGATCGAGCTGCACAAGGAGACCGATCCGGGGCCCGAGTTCGAGGCGCTGATCAAGGAGAGGGACCCCTTCGGGACCGAGGTCGTCAAGGCGGAGAGGATTCCCGATCTCGGGGACAGCGCCTATCTGGTGACGATGGACGACGATTCCTCGCAGGTGTCCGTGCTGGACGGCGGCGCTGTCATCACGCTGGGCATATCCGTCTCGACGTTGTACGACGGTGAGGGTGACGACGGCCCGGACAGCGGGCCCGTCCTTCCCGAGCTCTCTCCGTACCAAGGCGCGCTGATCAGCGACGTGCGCGAGGTGATCGACGCGCTCAAGGCGTGAGCGGCGCCCCACGCGTGTGCGTACGCGGAGGTGGCCGCGCCCGCGCGAGGGGCGACCACTTCCGCCCGCTCAGGGAATCCTGCCGGGACGCGATGCGACTGCCCTACGCCGTTCGTGTCCGGCCCGGGACCTACGACCAAGGGCCGAGGGCCGGACCATATATCGACAGGGTTCAAACCGAGTTATGCCCCTTACTCTGGGGCGATGACCGCCCTCGAACCACATGACGGCACCGACGCCGCACGCCCCGCGCCCAGCGATGACCTGCCCTCCGGCCCGCCGCCCCGCCTCCCCGTCGGCGCGGACGGCGAAGGGGTTCTGGGGCGCACCTACCGGGCGCTCAGCATCGGCATCGTCTCCGTGGTGTTCCTCATCGCGTTCGAGGCGACGGCGGTCGGTACGGCCATGCCGGTCGCCGCACGGGAGCTGAACGGCATCCCGCTCTACGCGTTCGCCTTCTCCGCGTACTTCACCACCAGCCTCTTCGCCATGGTCCTCTCCGGGCAGTGGGCCGACCGGCGCGGGCCGCTCCAGCCGCTGGCCACCGGGATCACCGCGTTCGGCGCCGGGCTGCTGCTCTCCGGGGCGGCGGGCAGCATGTGGGTCTTCATCGCGGGGCGGGCGGTCCAGGGGCTCGGCGGCGGGCTGGTGATCGTCGCGCTGTACGTGGTCATCGGGCGGGCCTACCCCGAGCGCATCCGGCCCGCCATCCTCGCCGCCTTCGCCGCGAGCTGGGTGATCCCCTCCGTCGTCGGGCCGCTCGCCTCCGGAACGGTGACCGAGCACCTCGGCTGGCGCTGGGTCTTCGCCGGCATCCCCGTGCTCGTGGTGATCCCACTGGCCCTGGCGCTCCCGGCGATCCGGCGGATGGCCTCCGGGCCCGCGGACCCGGCCGCCGCGGCCGCACCGTACGACCGCCGCCGCATCCGGCTCGCGCTCGGGATCTCGGCGGGGGCGGGGCTGCTCCAGTACGCCGGGCAGGAGCTGAACTGGCTCGCCCTGCTGCCCGCCGCGCTCGGCGTCGCCCTGCTGGTGCCCGCCGTACGGGGGCTGCTGCCCACCGGCACCGTACGGGCCGGGCGCGGGCTGCCCTCGGTGGTGCTGCTGCGCGGGGTCGCCGCCGGGTCGTTCATCGCCGCCGAGTCCTTCGTACCGCTGATGCTGGTCACCCAGCGGGGGCTGTCCCCGACGCTGGCCGGGCTCTCGCTGGCCGTGGGCGGGGCGACCTGGGCGCTCGGTTCGTACGTACAGTCCCGGCCGCGCATGGAGCCGCACCGGGAGCGGCTGATGGTCGGTGGCATGGTGCTGGTCGCCGCCTCGATCGCGGCGGCGCCCTCCGTACTGATCGACGCCGTCCCCGTCTGGATCGTCGCCGTCGCCTGGGCCTTCGGCTGCTTCGGGATGGGCATGGTCATCGCCTCCACCAGCGTGCTCCTGCTGAAGCTGTCGGCCCCCGAGGACGCGGGCTCCAACTCCGCCGCCCTCCAGATCTCCGACGGGCTCTCCAACGTGCTGCTCCTGGCGACCGGCGGCGCCGCCTTCGCCGCGCTCGGGGGCGGGGCGATGGGGGCGGCCGCGCACGGGGCCGCGGTGGGGGCGGGGGCCTCGGGCTCGCACCCGGCGGCGTTCGCCGCCGTGTTCCTGCCGATGGCGGGGGTGGCGGTGGTGGGGGCCTGGGTGGCGACCCGGGTGCGGGAGAGGTAGTGGTACTGCTTTGACCCCATGGGTGGTACCGTTCTGGTATGGCCATGAACCTGCGTCTCCGTGACGACCAGACCGAAGCCCTCAAGCAGCGTGCTGAGCAGGAGGGGCGGAGCATGCACGCCATAGTGCTTCAGGCCATCGACCGCTATCTGGAGGTCGAGGCCGACCGGGAGTCGGTTCGCCGGCTCGGTGCGAAGTACGCGGTGCGCCACGCTGATCTGCTGCGGAGGCTGGGGGAGTAGTGAAATACCTGACGGTTCAGGAAGTCCTGGACCTGGCGGAGCTCGCCTGCGGGGGGCAGCAGGTCGCGGTGCGCGACCTGGGGTTGCTCAGCTCGGCGGTTCATCGGCCGCAGTCGCAGATGTTCGGTGTCGAGGCGTACACGGACCTGTTCCAGAAGACCGCCGGGCTGTTGCAGTCCCTGGCTGTGAACCACCCGCTTGTTGACGGCAACAAGCGTATGGCGTGGATGTCCACGGTCGTGTTCCTCGACATCAACGGGGCCGACATGGTGGAGGTCGACCAGGACGAGGCGTACAAACTCGTCATCGAAGTGGCCATGGGCAGCCTTGAGGACGTGGACCAGATCGCAGGGCGGCTGAGAGCGCTGCACGACGCGATGTGAGCACGGTCTCGTCGGGCTTCGGCGCGGCTTGTTCGTAGCGGGTTTCAACCGGCCCCCCGGTAAGGTGGCCCGGTTGTCGTATCGCGGGCGAGGTCCATCGGGACCGCTCCCGGGCCGGCAGCGCCCCACGTACCCGAGAGCCCCGAACCGGAGACCGTGACTACTACCACCGCCTCCCACCACCTCTCACCCGCCTTTCCCGGCCGCGCCCCCTGGGGCACGGCGGGCAAGCTGCGAGCCTGGCAGCAGGGCGCCATGGAGAGGTACGTCCAGGAGCAGCCGCGCGACTTCCTCGCCGTCGCGACGCCCGGCGCCGGCAAGACCACGTTCGCGCTGACCCTCGCCTCATGGCTGCTGCACCACCATGTCGTCCAGCAGGTCACCGTGGTGGCCCCGACCGAGCACCTCAAGAAGCAGTGGGCGGAGGCGGCCGCCCGGATAGGGATCAAGCTCGACCCGGACTACAGCGCCGGTCCGCTCAGCAAGGAGTACCACGGCGTCGCCGTGACGTACGCCGGTGTCGGCGTACGGCCGATGCTGCACCGCAACCGCTGCGAGCAGCGCAAGACGCTCGTGATCCTCGACGAGATCCACCACGCCGGTGACTCGAAGTCCTGGGGCGAGGCCTGCCAGGAGGCGTTCGACCCGGCGACCCGGCGGCTCGCGCTGACCGGTACGCCGTTCCGCTCGGACACCAACCCGATCCCCTTCGTCGCGTACGAGGAGGGCAACGACGGCATCCGCCGGTCCTCGGCCGACTACACCTACGGGTACGGGAACGCCCTGGCCGACGGCGTCGTCCGCCCCGTGATCTTCCTCAGCTACAGCGGCAACATGCGCTGGCGCACCAAGGCCGGGGACGAGATCGCCGCCCGGCTCGGTGAGCCGATGACCAAGGACGCCATCGGGCAGGCCTGGCGGACCGCGCTCGCGCCGACCGGGGAGTGGATTCCCAACGTGCTCGCCGCCGCCGACAAGCGGCTCACCGAGGTCCGCAAGGGCATCCCCGACGCGGGCGGGCTCGTCATCGCGACGGACCAGGAGTCGGCGCGCGCGTACGCCAAGATCCTCAAGAAGGTCACCGGGGAGTCCGCGACCGTCGTCCTCTCCGACGAGAAGGCCGCCTCGAAGAAGATCGACCGGTTCAGCGCCGACGAGTCGCGCTGGATGGTCGCCGTCCGCATGGTGTCCGAGGGCGTCGACGTGCCGCGCCTGGCCGTCGGCGTCTACGCGACCACGATCTCGACCCCCCTCTTCTTCGCCCAGGCCGTCGGGCGCTTCGTGCGCTCCCGCCGCCGCGGCGAGACCGCCTCCGTCTTCCTGCCGACCATCCCGATGCTCCTCGACTTCGCCAACGAGATGGAGGTCGAGCGCGACCACGTCCTCGACAAGCCGAAGAAGGGCAGCGACGAGGAGAACCCCTTCGCCGAGGAGGACCAGCTCCTCGCCGACGCCGAGAAGCTGGAGGACGAGGAGACCGAGGACCAGCTGCCCTTCGAGGCCCTGGAGTCCGACGCGGTCTTCGACCGGGTGCTGTACGACGGCGCCGAGTTCGGCATGCAGGCCCACCCCGGCAGCGAGGAGGAGCAGGACTACCTGGGCATCCCCGGGCTTCTCGAACCGGACCAGGTGCAGCTTCTCCTTCAGAAGCGGCAGAGCCGGCAGATCGCGCACAGCCGCCAGAAGCCGGCCCAGGAGGCCGACCTCCTGGAGAAGCCCGCCGAGGCGCGGCCCGTCGTCACCCACAAGCAGCTTCTGAGCCTGCGCAAGCAGCTCAATACGATGGTCTCCGCCTACACCCACCAGAGCGGCAAGCCCCACGGTGTCATCCACACCGAGCTGCGCCGCGTGTGCGGCGGCCCGCCGAGCGCCGAGGCGACCGCGGGCCAGATCCAGCAGCGCATCGCCAAGGTCCAGGAGTGGGCGACCCGGATGACGTGACGGGCCCCCGGCCGGCACCGCGTCGGCCCGTACGGAGAGGCACTCTCCGTACGGGCCGAGTGCGTTCGCGGGAAATTTCTGCCGTGGCCGTTGACGTGCTGTTAACGCTGGTTCACCTGCGTGGGTGGCCGTGTCGCATCGGTGTCGTGACACGTTAACGCGCGTAGATGTTCGCTTTCCGGACGCCGTCCCGCTGACCGGTGCTTATGCGCGGGCGGTACCGGGGCCCCGTATCCGGAGACCGGATTCTGGACGAGGACTTCCGCTGAGCGGACCGGCTCGCTACTGTCCCCGCCATATGAACGCCCCGTGGCAACGCCGCCGCGGAGCGCAGCCGGTGCCTTGCCAGACCGGCGGCCTCTCCGTGCGTTGCCGCTGGGACCGGCGTCGCAACCCCCGGAGCCGGCCGTCGTCGCTCACCCCGAAGAGGAGAGGGCGTCGTGACAGCGGAGACTTCCCAGACGCTCGACCGAGGACTGCGCGTCCTCAAACTGCTCGCCGACACCGATCACGGACTGACCGTCACCGAGTTGTCCAACAAACTCGGTGTCAACCGGACCGTCGTCTACCGTCTGCTCGCCACCCTGGAGCAGCACGCCCTGGTACGCCGCGACCTGGGCGGCCGCGCCCGGGTCGGCCTCGGTGTGCTGCGGCTCGGCCGACAGGTGCACCCGCTCGTCCGGGAGGCCGCGCTCCCCGCGCTGCGCTCCCTGGCCGAGGACATAGGGGCCACCGCCCACCTCACCCTCGTCGACGGCAGCGACGCCCTCGCGGTCGCCGTCGTCGAGCCCACCTGGACCGACTACCACGTGGCCTACCGGGCCGGATTCCGTCACCCGCTGGACCGGGGCGCGGCGGGCCGGGCCATCCTGTCCGCCCGGCAGACGACGGATTCCGGCCACCCCGGCTACACTCTCACCCACGGCGAACTAGAAGCCGGCGCCAGCGGGGCTGCCGCGCCCCTGATCGGGGTCTCGGGCGTGGAGGGCAGCGTCGGCGTGGTCATGCTCGCCGACGCCGTACCGGAACGTGTCGGACCCCGCGTGCTCGACGCCGCCCGGGAAGTGGCCGACGCGCTGCGTTAGGGCCGGGTCGACGGGGAGACGTACGCCTGGCGCGTTTCCGCCAGGGCGCGCCGGTTAGATTGGGTGCGTGCTCACTCGTCTCTCGCGCCTCCGCGCGCTCGCTCTCTGCGCGCTGCCCGTCCTCGCCCTGTTCGGTACGGCGGCCCTCGCGCCGCTCCCGTTCACCCTGGCGCGGGCCGGCGTGACCGCGGACGTGCTCGGCGAGGACGGCGGCCGACCGGTGATCACCATCACCGGCGCGGAGACCCGGGCCACCGAGGGGCAGCTGCGGATGACCACGATCCTCGCCACCGGGCCGAAGGCGGACGTCCGCATCGGCTCGGTGATCGATGGCTGGTTCCGTACGGACCGGGCGGTCATGCCCCGGGACTCCGTCTACCCCACCGGCGGCTCCGAGAAGGAGATCGAGCAGCACAATCTGAACGACATGAAGGAGTCGCAGAACGTCGCCGTCGACGCCGCCCTGAACTACCTGGACCGCGAGCCCGGGTCGATGCGGGTCGACGTCGACCTCGGTGACATCGGTGGTCCGAGCGCCGGTCTCTTGCTCTCCCTCGGCATCATCGACAAGCTCGTCGGTGACGGCTCCGGCGGCGATCTGACCGGCGGCCGGACCATCGCCGGTACGGGGACGATCAGCGCGGACGGCAAGGTCGGCGCGGTCGGCGGGGTGTCCATGAAGACGCAGGGCGCCCACCGCGACGGGGCGACCGTCTTTCTCGTGCCGAAGGCCGAGTGCCGGGAGGCGGAGGCGGAGCGGCCCGAGGGGCTGCGGCTGATCCCCGTCACGACGCTGGGCGGCGCGGTGGACTCGCTCAAGGCGCTGGAGAAGGGCGGGAAGGTTCCGAGCTGCTGACCCCGCCGATCCCGCTGCCGACCCCGTCGGCCGCGCCGGTCCCTCCGGCCTTCACCAGCGGCGGGTCGTCCAGCGTCCGCCAGGACGGGAACACCAGCGGGCTCAGCGTGGCCAGCAGGTACACCCCGCCCATCGCCAGCAGCGCCCCCGTCGCGCCCGCGCCCTCCACCAGCAACCCGGCCACGAGACCGCCCACCGGCATGGCGAACTCGCAGCCCGCGGTCAGCGCCCCCGAGACCCGGCTCCGCAGCCGGTCGGGTACGCGTTCGTAGAGCACCGTCGTCAGGATCGGGTTCAGCACGCCGCCCGCGATACCGCCGAGCAGCATGGTCACCGCCAGCGGCGGTGTCGTCCCGGTCACCGCGGCGACCAGGAACCTCGGCACACCGCACAGGATCACGCACACCGTGAACACCGCCCGCCGCGGGAAGCGGTGCCCCACCGCCCCGTACAGCAGGGCCCCCGTCAGCCCGCCCGCCCCGAACAGTGCGGTCAGCAGCCCGATGTCCCGTGCCCCGCCCAGCTCGGTCCCGGCGTGCACGGGGAGAAGGACCGCGTGCCATCCCTGGTCCGTGCCGTTCATGAACATCACCATGACCACGATCGCCAGCAGCAGCCGGTCGCCCAGCACGTGGGCATACCCCTCGCGGAGCTCGGTGCCGTACGCGCGCAGCGAGACGGGCGTCTCGGCCGTGCGCGGTTCGGCCGCGCGGACACCCCGTACGCCGACGGAGATCAGCAGGGCGGACAGGGCGAACGTCGCCGCGTCCAGCAGGAGGACCGTCTCCGCGCCGACGAAGGCGATGAGGACGCCCGCCAGGGCCGCGCCGACCATCCGCGCCCCGCGCGACACCGCGTCGAAGAGGCTGGCGGCCCGGGGGAGCGTGGTTCCCGCGTGCTCGGCGAGGTCGGGGATCATGACGTAGCGCGCGGTGTTGCCCGGGGTGTGGGCGAACCCGTTGAGCGCCATCAGCGCGCACAGCAGCCAGAAGTCGAGGGCGTCGGCGAAGTGCAGCAGCGGGATCGCCGCGATGGCCGACGCGCAGACGACGTCGGAGGCGATGGCGATCCGGCGGCGGCCGATCCGGTCGATGACCGGTCCGCCGACGAGCGCGGCGAGGACGATCGGCAGGGTCGCGCAGAAGGCGACGACACCCGCCCGGCCCGCACTGCCGGTGGTCTCCAGGACGAACCACGGCACCCCGATCAGGGTGAGCGAAGTCCCGGCGGTGGAAATGGAGTTGGCCGCGAGCGTGGCGGCGAGCGGGGCGCGGTGCCCCATGGTCGTACCTCCCCCGAGTCCGGTGTTACGCCGTGCGGAATGCGGCGGCCGGAGGGGTGCTCCGGGTCGTCAGCCGCAAGCCCACCTCGACCAGGGTCCAGCCGATCCGGCTGCGGAGGCCCATGCGGGGGATCTGGAAATCCGCCGCCCCGGAGTCGAACTTCGCTGCCTCTGTGTGGAGTTCGACCGCCCGGGTGGCGTGCAGGACGTGGTGGATGTCGGAGTGCATGAGTAATTCCCTTCGGTCCGTCGGGTGTTGGGGTGGGGTGCTCATTCGGAGGGGCGCGGGAAGGCGTGCAGGTGAGTGCGGACGACAGCCGATCCCTCGGTGCCCTCCGGGACGCGGTCCCGGTAGCTCTGCACGAGCTCGTGCATCTTCTCGGCCATCTCCCTTGCCAGTTCCGGGGTGAGGCGGACCTTGAAGTCGCTCATGTCCCAGCTGCGCTGCCACTCCTCCGGCCAGTCGCCCATCGTGCCCAGCCAGGTGTTGAGCTCCTGGGCGTGGGTGGTGGCCGTCTCGTGCAGTACGACGTCGATGGCTCCGCGCACCTCCGGGTCGGCGTGCGTCCGGAAGTCCGCGCTGTCGAAGGTCGAGCCGTCGTGGACCGCCCGCCACCAGCGCTCGCGGCCCTTGCCGAGCTCCGGAGCGTCCTCGACCAGGCCGCTCTCCGCCAGCTGACGCAGGTGGTAGCTGGTCGCGCCGCTCGACTCGCCCAGTCGCTCGCCCAGCTTGGAGGCGGTCGCCGGGCCGAACTCGCGCAGCGCGTTGAGCAGGCGAATCCGCAGCGGGTGCGCGATCGCGCGCAGGGTGCGGGCGTCGACGGTGTGGAGCTTGTGGGCGACGCCGTTCTCGTTCTCTGCCATGCCGCGACTGTAGAGTTGCAAAGCTTGCTTTGCAAGGGTTTTTTGCAACAGATCTTTGCAACGAAGTCTTTGTAACGTGCCTCGGGCAAGGCGCCTCAGGCAACTCACGCCATGCGGCTCACCCCTCCTCGATGAACCCCTCCTCCACCAGCCACTCCTTCGCGACCTCGTGCGGGTCCTCCCCGTCCACGTCCACCTTCGCGTTCAGCGTCTGCGCGACCTCGGTCGTCAGCTTCCGGGCCAGCGGGTCCAGCAGCTCCGCGATCACCGGGTACTTCTCGAAGGTGGCCTCGTGGATGACCGGGGACGCGTTGTAGTTGGGGAAGAAGTGCCGGTCGTCCTCCAGGACGTCCAGGTCCATCGCCTTGATCCGGCCGTCGGTGGTGAACACCTCGCCCAGCAGGCAGGAGTCGGACTCGGAGACCTGGGTGTAGATGATCCCGGCGTCCATCTTCTGGATGTTGGCCGCCGGGATCCTCATTCCGTACGCCTTCTCCATGCCGGGCAGCCCGTCGTCGCGTGAGGCGAACTCGTTCTCCACGCAGATCGTCACCGCGCCCGGGTCCTTCTTCGCCAGAGCGGCCACGTCCGAGAGGGTCCTCAGCCGGTACCGGGCGTTGTTCTCCTTGCTGATGGCCAGCGCGTACGTGTTGTCCAGCGGGGCGGGCGGCAGCCACACGACCCCATTGCCCCGGTCCTCGTCCCGTACCGCCTCGTACTGCTCCTGCGGGTCGTCGATGGGGTCCGCGTGGCCCAGGAACGTGATCCAGCCGGTGCCGGTGTAGTCCCACTGCGCGTCGGCGTCGCCGTTGATGATGGCCTCGCGGGCGCTGATCGAGCCCGGCAGGTTCGTCCGGTCCAGGACCTCCGCCCCGGCCGCTTTGAACACCAGGCCGGTCATCTGGCCGAGGATGATGTTCTCGCTGAAGTTCTTCGAGGTCACCGTCAGCGTCGCGCCCTTGAGCGGCTCGCCCCGGCCGACCGACCCCGGCGACACGTCGTCCACCATCGGCGAACCGCTCTTCAGCCCGCAGCCGCCCACCAGCAGCACCAAGGACGCGGCCGCCAGGACCCGGATACCGTACGTCGCCTTCCTCACCGCTCCTCCAGCCCGCGCGGCGTCAGCGCCAGTTCGGCCAGTGAGGCCAGCCAGTCCACCAGGAGCGCCAGCACCACGGTCAGCACCGAGCCGATGATCAGCACCGGCATCCGCTGCGTCTGGATGCCCGAGGTGATCAGATCACCCAGCCCGCCGCCCCCGCCGAACGTCGCCAGCGTCGCCGTGCCCACGTTCAGGACCAGGGCCGTACGTACTCCCGCCAGGATCAGGGGCACCGCGAGCGGGAGTTCCACCTTCATCAGGACGCCCCGGCCGGACATCCCCATCCCGCGCGCCGCCTCGATCATGTTCGGCTCGATCGCCCGCAGACCGGCCACCGTGTTGGAGAGCACCGGCAGCACCGCGTAGATCACGATGCCGATGATCGCGGTGCGCGGGCCGATGCCCAGCCAGATCACCAGCAGCGCCAGCAGACCGATCGCCGGGGTCGCCTGCCCGATGTTGGCCAGCGCCGTGAACGCCGGGGCGGCCTTCCGCAGCCGCCGCCGGGTCAGCGCGATGCCCAGCGGGATCGCGATGATCAGCACCCAGAACGTGGAGATCGCCGTCAGCCGTACGTGCTGCCACCAGCGCAGCTGCACATTGCCGCCGGAGAGCGAGTTCTCCGCGATCGAGTCCAGGTGGATGTTGGTGATCCATACGTAGGTGACGACCAGGATGACCGCCAGCACCACCGGCATCATCGCCAGTTTCCGCCAGGTGATCCGGCGCGCGGGCGCGGCCGGGGCGGGGGAGGGGTCGCTCTCCTCGTCGTGGAACGCGTGGCCCTTGACGTCGTGCTCGCCCGGCGGCCGGGTGGGGGCGGCCGGGCCCTTGCCGGAGCCGGAGGGCTGACTGGGGCTCATACTCCGCCGCCACCCCCCTCCAGCTCCTGCTCCGTCTGGTGGACGCGCAGCTCTTCCAGCTCGTGCTGGTGCTCCATGGCGGTCAGCCGGTCGGCCTCCAGCAGCTCCTGCACGTTGTCCATCAGCGTCTTCATGTCGACGACCCCGATGAACTCGCCGCGCCGCCCGGTCACCGCGACCCGCCCCCCGCTGTCGGTCAGCACCGCCTCAAGTGCGTCGTGCAGCGTGGCGTCCCGGGTCACCGTGTCGTGCACCAGCTGCCCGGCCCGCGCCAGCGAACCGCGCGCCCGCATCAGATCGCCCCGCCGCAGCCACTTGTACGGGCGGTTCCTGCGGTCCAGCATCAGCAGCTCGTTGTGCGGGCCGTTGCGCAGCTTGTTGAAGATCGTCTGGAGCGGGTCCTCGACCGTCACCGTCGGGAAGTCCGCGATGCCCACGTCCCGTACGCGGGTGAGGTTGAGGCGCTTGAGGGCCGCGCCCGCGCCGACGAAGCCGGAGACGAAGTCGTCCGTCGGGTTCGTCAGGATCGCCTCGGGGGTGTCGAACTGTGCGATGTGCGACCGCTCCCGCAGTACCGCGATCCGGTCACCGAGCTTGATCGCCTCGTCGAAGTCGTGGGTGACGAACACGATCGTCTTGTGCAACTCGTGCTGGAGCCGGATCAGCTCGTCCTGGAGGTGGTCGCGGGTGATCGGGTCGACCGCCCCGAACGGCTCGTCCATCAGCAGCACCGGCGGATCGGCGGCCAGCGCCCGCGCCACGCCCACGCGCTGCTGCTGCCCGCCGGAGAGCTGGCGCGGATAGCGGCCGTGGTACTCGCGCGGGTCCAGGCCCACCAGGTCGAGCATCTCCTCCACCCGGTTCTTCACCCGGGACTTCGACCAGCCGACCATCTTCGGGACCAGGGCGATGTTGTCCGCGACCGTCATGTGCGGGAAGAGGCCCGAGGACTGGATGGCGTACCCGATCTTGCGGCGCAGCTTCACCGGGTCGATGTCGGTGACGTCCTCGTCGCCGATCCTGATCCGGCCCGAGGACGGCTCGATCAGCCGGTTGATCATCTTCAGCGTTGTGGACTTCCCGCAGCCGGACGGGCCGACGAAGACCACGGTCTCGCCCGCCCTGATGTCCATGGAGACGTTGTCGACGGCCGGATTCGGGTTGCCCGGGTACCTCTTGGTCAGGTTCTCCAGATGGATGGTGGCCCCGGAGGTGGCGGCGGCCCCGTCCGCGGTCGTGACAGCGGGATCGGTCTCGGTCTCAGGCACGGATTCCCCTCGGGATGGTCAGCCGCCCCAGCAGGACGTACGCGGCGTCGAAGAGCAGGGCGAGCACGACGATGCCCAGCGTGCCCGCGAGGACCTGGTTGATCGCGTTGGCGCTGCCCAGCGAGGCGATGCCCCGGAAGATCTCGTTGCCGAGGCCGGGCCCGGAGGCGTACGCGGCGATGGCGGCGATGCCCATCAGCATCTGGGTGGAAACCCGGATGCCGGTCAGGATCGGGGGCCAGGCGAGCGGCAGCTCCACCCGGCAGAGCCGGGCCAGCCGGGACATCCCGATGCCCGTCGCCGCGTCGACCAGCGAGGGGTCGACGCCCCGCAGCCCGACGACGGAGTTGCGGACGATCGGCAGCAGTCCGTACAGGGTCAGGGTGATCACGGTCGGCGCGACGCCGAGACCCACCAGCGGGATCAGCAGACCGATCGCGGCGAGGGAGGGGATGGTGAGGACCGTCGCCGTGGAGGTGATGGCGAGCGAGCCGCCCCAGCCGCTGCGGTAGCTCACCACCCCGATGAGCACGCCCAGCACGGTGGCGATGACCATGCACTGGAAGACCGCGCTGACGTGCTGGAACGCGTCCGTCAGGAGCTGCTGGTGGCGGGTGTTCAGATACTCCCAGAAACTCACACGGCACTCCCTCGGCTCAGTCGGTCCTCGGCCCTCGGCCCTCGGCTCAGTCGGTGTCCTCGGCCGCCTGTTCCACCAGCGGGATGATCCGCAGCGGAACCGGGTTCTCCATGACGATGGCCGTGGAGGCCCGGACAATGCCATCAAATCCGACAACCCGGTCGATCACCCGCTGAAGATCGGCGTTGGAGCGGGCGACGAGCCGGCACAGCATGTCTCCGTGGCCGGTGGTGGTGTGCAGCTCCAGCACCTCCGGCACCCCGCCCAAATGGGCCCGTACGTCGGCCCCTTGGCCCTGCTTGATCTCCAGCGTGGCGAACGCGGTGACCGGATAGCCGAGTGCCGCCGGATCGACGTCCGGGCCGAAACCCCGGATGACGCCATTCGACTGAAGGCGGTCCAGCCGCGCCTGCACGGTCCCGCGCGCCACCCCGAGCCGCCGGGAGGCTTCGAGGACACCGATCCGCGGTTCGCGTGCCAGGAGCACGATGAGCCGCCCGTCCAGATGATCGATCGCCATGATCCCGCCTTCGATGGTCAGCCTGTACAGATAGCCCGGCCATCATGGCGATGGACTGGGCAGATTGACCAGTGAATACGCGAACTATTGCGCACCTTGCGATGTGGGGAGAGCCTTCGAACATGACTGAGACTCTGCACACCAGCCCCGAAACCGCCCGGCAGGCCGACCCCTTCCCGGTCAAGGGAATGGACGCGGTCGTCTTCGCCGTGGGCAACGCCAAGCAGGCCGCGCACTACTACTCGACCGCCTTCGGCATGAAACTGGTCGCCTACTCCGGACCGGAGAACGGCAGCCGCGAGACCGCGAGTTACGTCCTGACCAACGGCGCCGCCCGCTTCGTGTTCACCTCGGTGATCAAGGCCTCCACCGAGTGGGGCACGTTCCTCGCCGACCACGTCGCCGCGCACGGCGACGGGGTCATCGACCTCGCGATCGAGGTCCCGGACGCCCGCGCGGCCTACGCGTACGCCGTCGAGCACGGCGCCCGGGGCATCACCGAGCCGCACGAGGTCAAGGACGAGAACGGCACCGTCGTCCTCGCCGCCATCGCCACGTACGGCGAGACCCGCCACACCCTGGTGGAGCGCTCCGGCTACGACGGCCCCTACCTCCCCGGCTACGTCGCCGCCGACCCGATGGTCGAGCCGCCCGCAAAGCGCACCTTCCAGGCCATCGACCACTGCGTCGGCAACGTCGAGCTCGGCAAGATGAACGAGTGGTGCGCCTTCTACAACGAGGTCATGGGCTTCACGAACATGAAGGAGTTCGTGGGCGACGACATCGCGACCGAGTACTCGGCCCTGATGTCCAAGGTCGTGGCCGACGGCACCAAGAAGGTGAAGTTCCCGATCAACGAACCGGCGATCGCGAAGAAGAAGTCGCAGATCGACGAATACCTGGAGTTCTACGGCGGCCCCGGCGTCCAGCACCTGGCGCTCGCCACCAACGACATCGTCTCGACGGTGCGCACCATGCGGGCCGCGGGCGTCCGGTTCCTGGACGTCCCCGACTCCTACTACGACACGCTCGGCGAGTGGGCGGGCGAGACCCGGGTGCCCGTGGAGACCCTGCGCGAGCTGAAGATCCTCGTCGACCGCGACGAGGACGGCTACCTGCTCCAGATCTTCACCAAGCCGGTCCAGGACCGCCCGACCGTCTTCTTCGAGATGATCGAGCGCCACGGCTCCATGGGCTTCGGCAAGGGCAACTTCAAGGCCCTGTTCGAGGCGATCGAGCGCGAGCAGGCCAAGCGCGGCAACCTCTGATCCGCGCTGCCGGTGCAGAACGCCGCCGCGGCCCGGGGCAGTACCCCGGACCGCGGCGGCGTTCACCGTTGCGCCGTCCGCCTCACGGACTCTTCGAAACGGATGCCGAAGCGGATGCCGAAGCCGACGGGGAGGGGGCCGGGTCCGGGGACTTCGAGGGAGCCGGAGCCGGGGCCTCGGTCTTCTTCGTCTCCGTCTCCGTCTTCGGCTCCGTCTTCGGCTTCGGCTCGGGGGCGGGCGGCTGCGGGGGCGCCCACATGACGCCGGGGCCGCCCGGCGGCGGGTCGCCGAGCGTCTCCAGGGCCTGCTTCGCCAGCGGCGCGGCCAGCGGCGAGAACGCCGGATTGGTGCGCAGGGCCTCCTCCAGATGGCGGCGGGCCGGACCGTAGTCCCCCAGCTCCCGCTGGATCACGCCCAGGTGGTACGCGTACGAGGCGTTCCGCACGCCCGTGCCCACGGCCTGTGCCGCGTACTCCAGGCCCTCCTGCGAACTGCCCGCCCGGTGCAGCGCCCAGCCCAGCGCGTCCGCCACCGCCGCACTGCGGTGCTGCGCCCGCCACTGGGCGCGCAGCAGCTCCACCGCCGCCTCCGGGTCGCCGTGATCGCTCTCGAACCGGGCCAGCAGCAGCGACTCGTCGACCCCGGCCTTCTTCGCCGCGGCCACCATCTCCCGCAGCTTCGTGTACTGGCTGCGGGCATCCCCGTCCAGGCCCTGCGCCTCGTACAGCTCGCCCAGTTCGAGGACGTACTCCGGGCGCGGCAGCCTCTCGATCGCGCTCTGGTACGCGGCCAGCGCCTCGTCGGTGCGGTCCAGCGCCACCAGGGCCCGGGCCTTCCCGGCCAGCGACGCGTGATGACCGGCCTCCGTGCTCAGCGCCGCGTCGAACTGCGCCACCGCCTCCGCCGGCTCGCCCCGCTCCCAGGCCAGCTCGCCAAGACGGTGCAGCGCCTCGGCCTTCTCGGCGGGCGTGGTCGCCCGGTCCGCCGCCTCCCGGGCGGTGGCCAGGGCGTCCTCGCGCCAGCCCTGGCCCCGGTACAGCTCGGCGGTGCGGGCCAGCGCCGGGACGCCCTTGCGCAGCTCGCCGAACTTCTCCGTCGCCGCGGTCGCCGCCTTGCGGTCGCCGAGCCCGGTGTACGCGTCGATGAGGACGGGGTACACGCTCCAGGTCTTCGGCTGCTGCTTCCGCACGGTCTCGCCCCACCGCTTCGCCGCGAGGAAGTCGTGCCGGGCGTTGGCCAGCGCCGCGAGCCCCACCCACGCCTCCCCGTTGCCGTCCTCGCCCGGCCGGACCTCCAGCGACCGCTTCAGGGCCTGCTCGGCGCGGGCGTAGTACGCCGGGTCCGCCGAGCGCCGCGCCCACTCCACGTACGCCGTGCCGAGCGTCGCCCAGGACGGGGCGTCGGAGGGGTGCGACTCCACCCACTTCTGCCGGTCCCCGATCAGCGCCGTGAGGTCCGAGAGCGCGGCGGGGGAGCCCGCGGCGGCCGCCGCCTCGGCCCGCTCGACCGGCCCCGGCTCCTTCGGGCCGTCGTCCTTCCCGTCCGGTACCGCCACCAGCGCCCCGGCCAGCAGCACCCCCGCGGCGACCGCCCCGAGCGCGGCCCGGCGCAGGGTGGTCCGCAGACTGGGAGGAGGCTGCGGTACGGCGGTGGCGCCTTCGGCGGGCATCACGTGGGGGTCGTGCGGGGACGGCTCGGGCGGCCGGCGGGACTCGGGATCCTGCTGGGGCATGACATCCATGGCCATCACTGTGCGTCAGTCATACGAGCACACCGCGCCTTGGGATCGCTGGCGCATACGGGTTCACACCATTGGCCCCGGGTGACACGCTTGGATCATGAGCGATCTCCTCGAACGGCTGCGCGCGGGACTGCCTCCCGAGGCCCTGATCACCGATCCGGACGTCACCGCGTCCTACGCGAACGACATGGCGAGCTTCTGCGAGGCGGGCGCCCCGGCCGTCGTCGTCCTCCCGCGCACGGTCGAGCAGGTCCAGCACGTCATGCGCACCGCGACCGCGCTGCGCGTCCCGGTCGTCCCGCAGGGCGCCCGTACCGGCCTGTCCGGCGCGGCCAACGCCTCGGACGGCTGCATCGTGCTCTCGCTGGTCAAGATGGACCGAATCCTGGAGATCAGCCCGGTCGACCGGATCGCCGTCGTCGAGCCGGGCGTCATCAACGCGGTGCTCTCACGCGCGGTCGGCGAACACGGGCTGTACTACCCGCCGGACCCCTCCAGCTGGGAGACGTGCACCATCGGCGGCAACATCGGCACCGCGTCCGGCGGCCTGTGCTGCGTGAAGTACGGGGTCACCGCCGAATACGTCCTGGGCCTGGAGGCCGTCCTCGCCGACGGGCGGCTCCTGACCACCGGCCGCCGCACCGCCAAGGGCGTCGCCGGCTATGACCTCACCCGGCTCTTCGTCGGCTCCGAGGGCAGTCTCGGGATCGTCGTCAAGGCCGTCCTAGCGCTCAAACCGCAGCCGCCGCAGCAGCTCGTCCTCGCCGCCGAGTTCCCCTCGGCGGCCACTGCCTGTGACGCTGTGTGCCGGATCATGGAGCGCGGTCACACCCCGTCACTCCTCGAACTGATGGACCGGACAACCGTGCGTGCCGTCAACCAGCTCGCCTCCATGGGCCTGCCCGAGTCCACCGAGGCCCTGCTGCTCTGTGCCTTCGACACCCCCGAACCGTCGGCGGACCTCGCCGCCGTCGGGGAGCTGTGCACCGCCGCCGGGGCCACCGAAGTCGTCCCGGCCGACAATCCGGCCGAGTCCGAACTCCTCCTCCAGGCCCGCCGGATGTCGCTCACCGCGCTGGAGACCGTCAAGTCCGCCACGATGATCGACGACGTCTGCGTCCCGCGCTCGCAGCTCGGCGCGATGCTCGCGGGCACGGCAGCCATCGCCGAGGAGTACGACCTCACCATCGGCGTCTGTGCCCACGCGGGCGACGGCAACACCCACCCCGTCGTCTGCTTCGACCACGCCGACCCCGACGAGTCCCGCCGGGCCAGGGAGTCCTTCGACGCGATCATGGCGCTCGGCCTGGAGCTCGGCGGAACCATCACCGGCGAACACGGCGTCGGTGTCCTCAAGAAGGAGTGGCTCGCCCGCGAACTGGGGGAGACCGGCATCGAGCTCCAGCGCTCCATCAAGGCCGCCTTCGACCCGCTCGGCCTCCTCAACCCCGGCAAGCTCTTCTGACACCCGCTTCCTACGAGGGTCCTCACGCCTCACCGTCCTGCGACGGCGTCTCGTCCGCCGACCACGGGTCGCCCAGCCACAGGTCGTCGGCGGGCAGCGGGGCCAGCAGCTCCGCGAGTGCCTCGTCGATGCCGAGCCGGTCGCTCTCGGTGCCCGGCGGCACCACCCGCAGCGTCCGCTCGACCCACGCGGCCACGGCGGCCGAGGGCACTTCGAGGAGGGCGTTGCCGTCGGGGGAGGTCAGGGCCACGCAGATCACGCTGCGGCCCGCGACCTTCGTCGGCCAGATCCGTACGTCCCCGTGCCCGCACGGCCGGAACACGCCCTCCACCAGCAGCTCCCGGGCGAACGTCCAGTGCACGGGCGACTCGGAGCCGATGTGGAAGGCGACGTGCACGGCGTAGGGGTCGTCGGTGCGATACGTCAGCCGGGCGGGTACGGGGATGGACCGCTCGGGGGACAGGACGAGCTTCAGCTCCAGCTCACGTTCCACGATGTTCATCATGAGAATGCACGACCTTCCGGTGCTCGTGGGCCGGTCCCGTGACCGTCCCGCACAAGGAGAGAGCGCCCTCCCCGCCACCTATTACGCGACTTCTCAAAAAAACTTCGGGTCATCTCGAAAGTGGTCCCAAACAGGCGGACCGGCCCGGGGGCGGGCGGCTGTCTGATAGATGTGGACCCTTGTATTGAGGCCGTCCGCCCGCCCGGCGGGGACGGCCTGAGGCCTCGAAGAGATACGGGACCCGCTGATGAGCGCGCCAACTCCGGCACCCGGTGACGAAAGCCCCCGCGAGGGCTACTACCCCGACCCGTCCATCCCCGGATACGTCCGGTACTGGAACGGTGCGTCCTGGGTCCCCGGTACGAGCCGCCCCGCGCCCCAGCAGGCCGCCCCGGGCTCCCCGGGAAGTCCTCAGGCCCAGGCCCAGGCCCCGGCCCCGGCACCGGCGACTCCGTCGGCTCCCATGACTCCCGCGGCTCCCGTGACCCCCGCGGACGAGACCGGTCCGATCTTCTTCGACGAGGAGGACGACGCGGCCCCGGCATCCTCCGGCCCTTCCGGCGCCTCCGGCCCGGCCGGGCCGGACGGCCCGGAGGCCGCGTCCGTCTGGCAGGCGGACACCGCCCGGCAGACCGGCTTCGGCGGCGAACGGGACCGTCGGGTCTCCTGGGGCGGTGCGACGCCGGAGCCCGGGGCCCCGGCGTCGCAGCCCGGTCGGCCCGCGGACCCGAGGGCGGCCGCCGCTTCGCCGCCCGTCGACCCGCGCGGTTCCGTGGCGCAGGACCCGACCGGCGGGGCCCTGCCGGGGATGCGGGACGGCGGCGACCGGGCCCCCGGCCCGGCCGGGTCGCGCCCGCCCACCGAGGGCACCGTCACGATCCGCGCCGTCGGCCGGGGCGGCGAGGCCGGTCCGTCGAACCGGCAAGAGGCGGGGTCCGCCCCCGGCGAGGGCACGATGACGATCCGGGCGCCCGGCGCGGGCGGCCGGTCCACGGCCCCCGGGACCGCACAGCCGGACTCCGGCGCCCCACAGGGCCCGCAGACACCGCAGGCCCCGCAGCCCATTCCGGCGGCCCGGAACGCCCCGGCCGCCCCGAACCCGACGACCTCGCAGGCCCCGACCCCGGCCCCGGCCCCGCCCGCGACACCCCACGGCCCGCTCCAGGGCCCGGTCCAGGTCCCTGCTCCCGCCCCTGCCCCGACGCCGGCCCCGGCCTCGTCCACCGCCCCCGAGCCGGCCCCGGCCGCTCTGCATTCCCCCCTGACCCCCGGGCCCGGCGGCGGATCGGCCTCCTGGGCGCAGCAGGTCCACCAACTGGCCCAGCCCGACCCGCGGCAGGCGCCCCAGCAGCCCCAGCAGTCTCAGAGCGCCGGCGCCGACCAGCAGCCCGTCGTGCCCTGGAAGCCGCCGGTCGACGACCCCTTCCAGCAGCTCGCCCGCTCGCAGGCCTCGGCCCGGCCCGCCGGTCTCGGCAAGCGCCTCGCCGCCCGGCTGGTCGACAACCTCGTGCTCGGCGCGGCCGTCGGGGCGGTGGCCGTACCGCTGACCGCGCAGGCGCTCGATCACATCGACCGGAAGATCACCGCGGCGGAGCGGACAGGAGAGACCGTCACCGTCTGGCTGCTGGACGCCACCACCGGGGCGCTGCTGGGTGCCGTGCTCGGTGCGTTCCTGCTCCTCGGCTTCCTCCTGGAGGCGCTGCCCACCGCCAAGTGGGGCCGGACGCTGGGCAAGAAGCTCTTCGGGCTCGACGTACGGGACATCGAGTCCCACGACACGCCCTCGCTGGGCGCGGCCCTGCGCCGCTGGCTCGTCTACGGCGTGCTGGGCGTCCTCGCCCTCGGGGTGGTCAACGTGCTCTGGTGCCTGTTCGACCGCCCCTGGCGCCAGTGCTGGCACGACAAGGCGGCCCGCACCTTCGTCGCCGGCTGACAGGCTGACCGGCTGACCGCGTTCCGGAAGAGCGTGGCCGGGCGGGCGGCGGCAAACCTGTTTAGACTCGTATGCCGCTGCGCGTCCCCCGAACGCACCTGAGCCGTTGCGGGCCCCGGTGGGGCGGGATGCACTGCCCCCATGAGCAACGACCAGCCGACGCCCGGCCAGCCGCCCGAGGACGACGATCCGTTCCTCAAGAAGCCGCAGGAGCCCCCGCCGCCGTCCGACGGTCAGCCGTACGGCAGTACACCGCCCCCTCCGCCGCCCCCGCCGCCGAACGACCCGTACGGCAGCGGCGGCGGCTTCGGGGCGCCCGACCCGCTGGCCGGGATGCCGCCGCTGGCCGAGCCCGGCAAGCGCATCCTGGCGCGGCTCATCGACTTCCTCATCATCTCGATCCCGCTGTATCTGATCTCGCTGCCGTGGGGCGGCGCGGTCGACGTCGACGGGGGCGGGGACAGCGGGTTCAACGCCGCTTACACCGGCCAGCAGTTGGTGTGGTCGCTCATCGGCCTGGTGGTGTACGTCGCGTACGACACGTACTTCACGCACAAGGACGGCCGCACCGTGGGCAAGCGGCTGCTGAAGCTGCGGGTCGCGATGCTCAGCGACGGGCGGGTGCCCGACACGAACGCCGCGCTGACGCGGGCCGTCGTGCTGTGGGCCCCGGCGCTGCTGTGCTGCCCGTGCCTGTGGTGGCTGATCAACATCGTGCTGATGTTCACCGACAAGCCCTATCGGCAGGGACTCCAGGACAAGGCGGCCAAGACCGTCGTGGTCGTCGTCCCCTAGGGTGCTCAGCGGCGCAGCGAGTGCTCACCCGCCCGTGCGGACGTGGGGGCGGACGGGGGGGCGGGCGGACGGGCCGCCGGAACCCGCTCCCGCGCTCCGACTTCCTCCAGGGCCCGGTGTGTACGGGTGGCGGCAGCGGTCGGTGCGGCGCTCTTTGTCGCGGCGGGCAGGGTCAGGGCCGCCAGCAGGCCGAGCACCAGTGAGGCCGTGCCGATGGCGGCCACGCCGACGCCCGACTCCGTACGGAACAGGAGCAGCAGGGCGAGGGCGGTGACGACGACGGTGGCCGAACCGTAGGCGAACTGAGCGGCAGTCGGACGCGGCATGGCGGTTTCCGTCCTCGGGACGTCGGATGGGCGGGCGGTCGACGCGGTCGCGGTGTCGAGCGACCCTACGACGGTGGATGCCCGAGCCGGACCGGCGGTAAGCGTGACCTAACCCACGGTACTGGTGCACAGGGGGCGCACGGAGTCACGTCTCGGCCAACCGGACTGTCCGGCGCGCCTGTTGACGACGGTGCTCATTCCTGGTGAGTTATTTGCCGTCCGCATACCGGAATGGCCGTCCTGCATAGTGCACTTGGCCTGTTCAAGTCAAGGTCTGTCTTTTCTCTCATAACTTCGATCGAATGTCGTCACTTGTGACGCGTTTACGCGGGCGGCCCTCTCCATACCCCCCTGGCCGCTGCGCGGACGCCCGGGGAGGACTGCATCAAGTGACCAATCAGAGACGGGCGCTTCGCGCCGCTGCTGTTGTCGTGGCCATGGCCGCGACTGCGGCGACGGCGTCGACCTTCGCCACCGCCCAGGCGCATGAGACCACGTCGGGCTCCGCCGCCCCCATCGTCGACCGCCAGGACCCGGCGCCGGCGAAGGGGCATGTGGAGCACAACCTGGAAGGCCCCTTCAGCGAACAGCAGGCGGCGCAGCGGGAGGCCGCGCTGGAGGAGGTGCTGTCCGGGGACAAGAAGGTGTCGAACCGGGGCGGCTCCAAGGTCGTCAAGCTCGACAACAAGAAGTACGTGGAGCTCGGCCGGGAGAAGACCGACAAGATCTTCACCATCCTGCTGGAGTTCGGCGACAAGGTCGACGACACCACGATGTACGACCCGGACGGCGACGGCCCCAAGCCGCCGGTGAAGAAGTACGGCGGCGCCCCCGGCCCGGCGCACAACGAGATCGCCGAGCCGGACCCGGAGAAGGACAACAGCACCGCCTGGAAGGCCGATTACAACCGGGAGCACTTCCAGAAGCTCTACTTCGGCGAGGGCAAGGGCGTCCACTCGCTCAAGACCTACTACGAGAAGACCTCCTCGGGCCGCTACTCGGTCGAGGGCGAGGTCTCCGACTGGGTGAAGGTCGAGTACAACGAGGCCCGCTACGGCTCCAACTACTGCGGCCAGTCCAACTGCGCCAACGTCTGGGACGCGGTGCGCGACGGCGTGAACGCCTGGGTCGCCGACCAGCAGGCCAAGGGCCGTACCGACGCCGAGATCAAGGCGAACCTGGCCGAGTACGACCAGTGGGACCGCTACGACCACGACGGCGACGGCAACTTCAACGAGCCCGACGGCTACATCGACCACTTCCAGCTGGTCCACGCCGGTGAGGACGAGTCGGCCGGCGGCGGCGCCGAGGGCACCAACGCCATCTGGGCGCACCGCTGGTACGCGTACGGCACCAACGCCGGTTCGACCGGCCCGGAGTACAACAAGGCCGGTGGCGCCCAGATCGGCGACACGGGCATCTGGGTCGGCGACTACACCGTCCAGCCCGAGAACGGCGGGCTGGGCGTCTTCGCCCACGAGTACGCCCACGACCTCGGTCTGCCGGACCTGTACGACACCTCCGGCGGCGGCGAGAACTCGGTCGGCTTCTGGTCCCTGATGTCGGCGGGCTCCTGGCTCGGCACCGGCGACGGCGAGATCGGCAACCTGCCGGGCGACATGACCTCCTGGGACAAGCTCCAGCTGGGCTGGCTCGACTACGACACGGCCAAGGCGGGCAAGACCTCGCTGCACAAGCTGGGCGTCTCGGCGTACAACACCAAGAACCCGCAGGCGCTCGTCGTCGAGCTGCCGGAGAAGGCCGTCACCACCACCGTCGTCAAGCCCGCCGAGGGTGCGAAGCAGTGGTGGAGCGACATGGGCGACGACCTGTCGAACACCCTGACCCGCTCGGTGGACCTGACCGGCAAGTCCAAGGCCACGCTGGACCTTTCGGGCTGGTACGACATCGAGGCCGACTACGACTACCTCTACACCGAGGTGTCCGACAACGGCGGCAGCAGCTGGACCGCGCTCGACGGCACCGCCGACGGCAAGGCCCTCCCGCGCGATGCCAGTGACAAGCCCGCCCTGACCGACGTCTCGGGCGACCACAAGGAGCTCTCCTTCTCCCTGGACGCCTACGCGGGCAAGAAGATCGACCTCCGCTTCCGCTACCAGACGGACGGCGGCGTGAGCGGCAAGGGCTTCACGGCCGACGAGATCACCATCACGGCCGACGGCGCCACGCTCTTCTCGGACAACGCCGAGGGCGACGACAACGGCTGGACGTCGAAGGGCTTCTCGCGGATCGGCGAGTCGTTCACGGCGGACTACCCGCAGTACTACATCGCGGAGAACCGGCAGTACGTCAGTTACGACGAGACCCTCAAGGTCGGCCCGTACAACTTCGGTTTCTCCGCCACCCGCCCCAGCTGGGTCGAGCACTACGCGTACCAGACCGGTCTGCTGATCTGGCTGTGGGACACCTCGCAGAAGGACAACAACACCTCGGTCCACCCGGGCCAGGGTCTGATCCTGCCGATCGACTCGCACGCCAAGCCGCTGAAGTGGAAGGACGGCTCGCTCCTGCGCAACAAGATCCAGCCGTTCGACGCGCCGTTCAGC
Source organism: Streptomyces durocortorensis (assembly GCF_031760065.1). Classification (NCBI taxonomy): domain Bacteria; kingdom Bacillati; phylum Actinomycetota; class Actinomycetes; order Kitasatosporales; family Streptomycetaceae; genus Streptomyces; species Streptomyces sp. C11-1. Next base: position 2,462,111 of record NZ_CP134500.1, on the reverse strand, counting down.
TGGTACCCGAACAAGGGCTTCACGCTCCACAACGCGGACGTCCCGGTGAGGATCAAGCCCTCGTTCGGCAACCCGGTCTTCGACGACCGCAGGGGCACCTACTGGTACAAGGAGAACCCCACGGGCAGTGTCAAGGTTCCTGACACGAACACCCGCATCTCCATCGTCCACGAGCCGCGCAACGGCTCCACGATGACCGTGCTGGTCAGCCCCTCGGGCCGATAGTCCCGTAAAACCGCAGGTCAAAGCATGATCGGCCGTCGCCCTCTAGCGGGCGGCGGCCGATCGTGTTTAGGTGCGTCTTGTTCACATCCTTATTGACACGGCGTCTCACGGGGGAGCGTGGAGCATGGCAGGCGGAGGTTTCTGCAGGTTGCCGAACGGCACGGTGGTGGTGGCCCTCACCCTCACCAGGCCGACGGAGGGAACGGCATCCCGCGCCGGTACGGGAGCGGGGCCCGGGGCCCCCGTACGGGTGCTGGTGCACGCGGCGAACCGGGCGCGCGCCCTGACCAGGCTGCGCAATCTGGGGCTGCGGGCGGTCTATCTGCGCGGGAACGACCGGCCGCCGACGCCGGACGAGGTCACGGCGGTGCTGCACCACCCGGACGGCCTGCTGTGGCGGGGCGTACCCCAGGCGGATGCCTCCGGGCGGCCGGACGCCTCAGGGCGAGCGGACACCTCCGGGCGGCCGGGCGGCCTGGTGCCCCGGTCGCCGCACTTGCCGCAGTCGCCCCACCCGCCGCAGTCGTCCCAGTCGTGCCAGGAGCTGTGGCACCCGATCAGAGCCCTGCTGGGGCCCTCCGGGCACGCCGGACCGGCCCGCCCCGCCGCCTGAGGGCTGTCCGGAAGGCGCTGGAGGAGGCGCGTGGTGGCAGGGGGGCTTGCGGGCCTTACGGGACCTAGGCGACGACCGGGGTGCCCGAGAGCTTCACCCCGGCGGTGCGCAGCTCCTCCAGGGCGCGTTCCGTGGTCGCCCCGGAGACGCCCGCGGTCAGGTCGAGCAGCACATGCGTGACGAAGCCCTCGCGGGCGGCGTCCAGCGCGGTGGCCCGGACGCAGTGGTCGGTGGCGATGCCGACCACGTCCACCTCGGTGACCTCGTGCTCGCGCAGCCACTGGGCGAGGCCGGTGCCGTTCTCGTCGGAGCCCTCGAAGCCGCTGTACGCGGCCGAATAGGCACCCTTGTCGAACACGGTGTCGATCGCGCCGGAGGCGACGGCGGGCGCGAAGTTCGGGTGGAAGCCCACGCCCTCCGTACCGGCCACGCAGTGCACCGGCCAGGAGTGCTCGAAGTCCGGGGTGGCCGAGAAGTGGTCCCCCGGGTCGACGTGGTGGTCGCGGGTGGCCACCACATGGCGGTAGCCGGGCTGGGCGTCGCCGATCAGGTCGGTGATGGCGGCGGCGACGTCGGCACCGCCCGCCACCGCGAGGCTGCCGCCCTCGCAGAAGTCGTTCTGAACGTCCACGACGATCAATGCGCGGTGCATGGCGGGTGTCCTTCGGTGGGGGAGGGAGCGGGATGTCTCACGGGCGGATCGAGTGGTTCGAGTGGATCGGTGGTCGTGGCTCGGGGTGACCGGCCGACGGGGTGTCCGGGAGTTCGAACCCGGGGAACGGAGTGCCTGGGAGTTCGAGCCTAGGGACTGGAACCTCACAATCAAGCCCGTCCACCAAACCCCCGGGGCGGAACGAGACGGTCCGGGTGCCGGGGCGCCCCTCGCCGGGCCGCCCCGGACCGCCCTCAGACGTACTCGGTCGGGATCACCGGCTCGCCCCGCGACAGCTGGATCGCCGACATCGGCAGCCCCGCGCGCGCGGCCACATGCCGCTCCCGGGCCGCGTCCAGCGGTTCGCGGGCGACCACCTCGCCGCCCCGTACCAGCTCCACCAGCAGCTGCCGGTCGGCCAGCTCCGCCGGGACCGGTCCGGTGCCGACCACCTCGGCCTCGGCGACTCCGTGCTCGTCCGGCCGGCGCGCCGCCCACTTGCGCCCGCCGACCGACGACTTCGCGCCCAGCGACTTCTTGGCCACCGGCCGCAGCGGCTCGGCCGGGTCCGCCGAACCGGCGCGGGCGACCAGCTTGTAGACCATGGAGCACGTGGGGTGCCCGCTCCCGGTGACCAGCTGGGTGCCGACCCCGTACGCGTCCACCGGCGCGGCGGCCAGCGAGGCGATCGCGTACTCGTCCAGGTCCGAGGTCACCACGATCTTGGTGTCCGTCGCCCCCAGCTCGTCCAGCTGCTGCCGCACCCGGTGCGCGACCAGCAGCAGGTCCCCGGAGTCGATCCGTACGGCTCCGAGCTCCGGCCCCGCGATCTCCACCGCCGCGCGGACCGCCTCGGTCACGTCGTAGGTGTCGACCAGCAGCGTCGTGCCCCGGCCCAGCGAGTCCACCTGCGCCAGGAACGCGTCGCGCTCGGTGTCGTGGAGGAGGGTGAAGGCGTGCGCGCTCGTGCCGACGGTCGGGATCGCGTAGCGGAAGCCCGCCGCCAGGTCGGAGGTGGCGTCGAAGCCGCCGACGTACGCCGCGCGGGCCGAGGCGACGGCCGACAGTTCGTGCGTCCGCCGCGCGCCCATCTCGATCAGCCGGCGGCCTCCGGCGGCCGCCGACATCCGCGAGGCGGCTGCGGCGATGGCGGAGTCGTGGTTGAGGATGGAGAGGATCACCGTCTCCAGCAGCACGCACTCGGCGAAGCTGCCCTCGACCCGCAGGATCGGCGAGCCCGGGAAGTAGACCTCGCCCTCCGGGTAGCCCCAGATGTCACCGGTGAAGCGGTAGTCCGCCAGCCACTGGAGGGTCGGCTCGTCGACGATCCCCTGCTGGCGCAGGAAGCCGATGATCTCGTCGTCGAAGTGGAAGTTCTCCACCGCGTCCAGCACCCGCCCGGTGCCCGCCACGACCCCGTAGCGCCGCCCCTCGGGCAGTCGGCGGGTGAACGCCTCGAAGACCGCGTGCCGGTCGGCGGTGCCGGCCTTGAGGGCCGCCTGCACCATGGTCAGCTCGTACTGGTCGGTGAAGAGCGCGGTCGACGGAACGCCGACCCGTCGCCCGAGGTCCGCTGAGTTCATGGCTGGGATGCTACCCCCTATTCGTCAGAGTGACGAGATGTGGGGTCCGTTTGTGCGCGGGGGCCGTCCGAGTGGCAGCATGGGACAAGTGAGCGTTGCTACCCCCGTAGAGATCGAACGTCCCGATTCGGCAGAGGAGACCTTCGCGGTCCCCGAGCCGGACGTCCCGTGGGTGACGCTCGTCCACAATGACCCGGTCAACCTCATGAGCTACGTGACCTACGTCTTCCAGGCCTACTTCGGCTACCCCAAGGACAAGGCCCACCGGCTCATGCTCGACGTGCACCAGAAGGGCCGCGCCGTCGTCTCCAGCGGAAGCCGCGAGGAGATGGAACGTGACGTCCAGGCCATGCACGGCTACGGGCTGTGGGCCACCCTCACCCAGGACCGCAACTAGCGCCCGCGCGCACCGCCGTACCCCCCGCCCCGTTCGACCCACCATCGGAGAATCCATGGCCGGCCATTTCGAGGCCACCCCAGGCGGCGGCGCGGCCGTCGCGCTCGACGAGGTCGAGATCTCGATCCTGCGCTCCCTCGCCGTCCAGCTGCTCGAACTGATCGGCCCCGGTGACGAGCCCGCCGAGGGCGAGGACCCGCTCGCCGCCCTCTTCGCCGAGGGGCCGAGCAAGCCGCCCTCCGACCCGGCGCTCGCCCGGCTCTTCCCGGACGCGTACGGAGGGCCCGACGGGTCCGCCCCGCAGGGCAGGTCCGAGGAGGATCTGCGGGAGCTGTCCGCCGAGTTCCGCCGGTTCACCGAGAACGACCTGCGCTCCCGCAAGCGCGAGGACGCCCTCACCGTCGTCCGCACTCTGGACGGGCTCTCGCCCGCCGGGGACGGCGGCGCCGTGCTCACCCTCACCGGCGACGAGTGCCGCAGCTGGCTCGGCGCCCTCAACGACCTGCGCCTCACCATCGGCACCCGGCTGGAGGTCTCCGACGAGGACGAGGGGCAGGAGGGGTCGCTCTACCGGCTCCCCGACAGCGACCCGCGCAAGCCCATGGTGATGGCCTATCTCTGGCTGGGCGCACTCCAGGAAACGCTTGTCGAGACGCTGATGCCGTAGCCGTCCCGCGCCGACCGGCGAGGCGGGTCCGTTCGCTCAACGGACGCTCAGATCCGGGTAATGATCCCCCCAAGTCATAAGCGTTGTTCGTGACGGATGAGGTTTCTTGTCCGCTTTTATCTGTGGGGTGCGCCACAGAATGTCCCAGGGTGTCCTGTGGCGGCCGTGATAGATCTTCACGACCGCCCGGCGACGCCACCCCTGTCTCCGGGGGCGTCAAAGCCGGCCGAACGCCGGCGGCACTCCATCCATATCCGGGGGGATCAGGACCTGGTCCGCAGCCTGCACGGCGCGGATCGGCGTGGAGAAAGGCGCACCACACATGACATCGGCGCAGGTCGACGAGGGACAGGTCGACAAGGGGCGGCCCGGCGGTGACGCCGGGGACGCCGGGACCGGCGGCGAGGGATACCAGCGAGGTCTGGGAGCTCGTCAGATTCAGATGATCGCCATCGGCGGGGCGATCGGCACCGGACTCTTCCTCGGCGCGGGCAAGGCCATCGACCGGGCCGGGCCCAGCCTCATCCTGGCCTATGTCCTCGCCGGGCTCGTCATCTTCTTCATCATGCGGGCACTGGGCGAACTCCTCATGTACCGCCCGGTGTCCGGTTCCTTCTCCGAGTACGCCCGGGAATTCCTCGGCCCGTTCTTCGGATTCGTGACCGGCTGGACCTACTGGCTCTTCTGGGTCGTCACCGGAATCACCGAAGTCACCGCCGCGGCCACCTATATGACGTACTGGTGGAACATTCCCCAGTGGCTGTCCGCCCTGGTCTTCACCGTCATTCTGTACGGCGCCAACCTGATCTCCGTGAAGCTCTTCGGTGAGCTGGAGTTCTGGTTCTCCATGGTCAAGGTCACCGCGATCGTCGGCATGATCCTCATCTGCGCCGGCGTCCTGACGGTCGGCTTCTCGGATGCCGGTGACACCGCGACCGTGGCCAACCTCTGGAACGACGGCGGATTCTTCCCCAACGGCATCGGCGGCATGCTGATGACGCTCCAGATCGTCATGTTCGCCTTCCTCGCCGTCGAGCTCGTCGGCGTCACCGCCGGGGAGTCCAAGGACCCCGAGACCGTGCTGCCCAAGGCCATCAACACCGTGCCGTGGCGCATCGCCGTCTTCTACGTCGGCGCCCTCATCATGATCCTGTCGGTCGTGCCGTGGTCCACCTTCAAGCCCGGTGTCTCGCCGTTCGTGAAGGCCTTCGAGGAGATGGGGCTCGGCATCGGCGCCGCCATCGTCAACTTCGTCGTCCTCACCGCGGCGCTCTCCTCCTGCAACTCCGGCATGTACTCCACCGGCCGCATGCTCCGCGACCTCGCCCTCAACGGCCAGGGCCCCCGGGCCTTCACCAAGCTGACGAAGAACGGCCTGCCGCTCGTCGGCACCACGTTCTCCGCCGCCCTGATGCTCGTCGGCGTGTGGATCAACTACCAGTGGCCCGGCGAGGCGTTCAACTACGTCGTCTCCTTCGCGACCATCTCCGGTATGTGGGCCTGGATCATGATCCTGCTCAGCCAGATCCGCTACCGTCGCATGGCCGACGCGGGCATGCTGCCGCAGTCCTCGTTCAAGGCCCCCGGAGCCCCGTACAGCAGCTGGTTCGCGCTCTGCTTCATCGGGTTCGTCATCGTGATGATGGCCGTCGACAAGGACGCCAGGATCTCGCTCTACTGCGCACCGCTGTGGGCCCTCGTCCTCTTCGTCTCCTACCGGATGCTCCAGGCGCGCAACCCGGAGAACGCCTCCTTCGCCAAGCGCTGACCCGAGGGCGGACCCGGCGGCCACCGGGTCCACGACCACCCTCCTCCCGGACGCCGTCGTCCGCCCCCACGACCGACGGTGTCCAGCATGCGGGCCCCCGCGTACCACCCTCCGGTACGCGGGGGCCCGCCGTCCTATCCTGGCGCCATGCTGACCATCACCCAGACGCTCTACGACCAGATCGTCGCCCACTCCCGTGCCGACCACCCCGACGAGGCGTGCGGAGTCGTCGCGGGCCCGGCCGGGACGGACCGCCCCGAGCGCTTCGTCCCGATGCTCAACGCCGCCCGCTCGCCCACGTTCTACGAGTTCGACTCCGGCGACCTCCTCAAGCTCTACCGCGAGATGGACGACCGCGACGAGGAGCCCGTGATCGTCTATCACTCGCACACGGCGACCGAGGCCTACCCCTCCCGCACCGATGTGACGTACGCCAACGAGCCCGGCGCGCACTACGTCCTGGTCTCCACCGCCGACACCGACGGCGCGGGCCCCTTCCAGTTCCGCTCGTACCGCATTGTGGACGGCGAGATCACCGAGGAAGACGTGCAGGTCGTCGAGGCGTACTGAACCCCGGGCAGATCGCAGGGCCGCCGCACGGGTCTGGCACACTGCACCCCAGACCCGACCACAAAGGCAGCAGGAACCAGGAAGCCGGTGCGATTCCGGCACGGTCCCGCCACTGTGACCGGGCCCCCTCCCACGCGGACGACTCCCCAGCGGACGACTCCGCACCGGAGGGCGGCCCGGAAGCCAGGAACTGGCCCGCCGCCTTCCCGCATCGACCAGGGGACGCGGAAATCCCCCGGAGAGGCCCTGCCATGTCCCGGCGCACCCCCGCGCTCATAGCCGCCGCCGTGCTGCTCCCGCTCGCCCTCACCGCCTGCTCCTCCTCGGACGGCGACAACGCCACCGGGGACAAGGCGTCGGAAAAGAGCGACGGCTTCCCGTACACCGTCACCAACTGCGGTGTCACCACCACCTTCAAGGCCCCGCCGAAGCGCGTGGTCACCATGAACCAGCACGTCACCGAGATCATGCTGGAACTGGGCCTGGCCAAGTCCCTCGTCGGCACCGCCTACCTCGACGACAAGGTCCTGCCGAAGTACGAGAAGGACTACGCCTCCGTACCGGTCCTCGCCAAGAAGTACCCCTCCTACGAGCAGGTCCTCGCAGCCAACCCCGACTTCGTCTACGGCGGCTACGGCAGCGCCTTCACCGCGGGCGACGGCCGCGGCCGCGAGGCGTTCAAGAAGTCCGGCATCGAGACCCGGCTCAACACCGAGAGCTGCGCCGAGGCCGACACCCCGATGGAGACCCTCTACGAGGAGGTCCGCGAGGTCGGCCGCACCTTCGGCGTCACCGACCGCGCCGAGGCCTGGGTCAAGCAGGCCAAGGCCGACAACGCGGCCACCGCCGAGAAGCTCAAGGACCTCAAGCCGCTCCCCGTCTTCGTCTACGACAGCGGCGACAAGACCGCGTTCACCGCGGGCGGCAAGGGCATCGGCAACGAGCTGATCAAGCGGGCCGGCGGCACCAACATCTTCGCCGACCTGGACAAGCCCTTCGGGGACGCCTCCTGGGAGAACGTCGTCGCCCGCAAGCCCGAGGTCGTCGTGATCTACAACTACGGCTCCACCACCGTCGAACAGAAGAAGAAGCGCCTCCTCACCGACCCGGCCCTCGCCGACGTCCCCGCCATCAAGAACAAGCGCTTCGCGGTCATGCCCCTCTCCGACGCGGTCCTCGGAGTCCGCGTCCCCGCCGCCGTCGAGAAGCTCGCGGCCCAGCTCCACCCGGCGGCCACCACCTCGTGACCTGCCGCACCCCCGCACCGCGGCGGCTGCTGCGCTACACCCTGGTGCTCGGCGTACTCGCCGTGCTCCTGGCCGTCGCCGTGCTCGCCGCCCTCGCCCTCGGCTCCGTCCGCATCCCGCCCGGCCAGGTGCTCGACATCCTGACCGGGCGGGCGGAGGCGAGCCCGTTCCGCACGATCGTCCTGGACGTGCGGCTGCCCCGGGTCCTGCTCGGTATCGTCGTCGGTGCCGGACTCGCCGTCATCGGCACCGTCCTCCAGGCCCTCGTACGCAACCAGCTGGCCGACCCGTTCCTCCTCGGCGTCTCCTCCGGGGCCTCCACCGGCGCGGTCCTGGTGATCGTCCTCGGTATCGGCGCCACCCTCGCCACCACCGTCACGATCCCCGCCGCCGCGTTCGCCGGCGCGCTGCTCTCGCTGCTGCTCGTCTACACCCTGGCGCGCGGCGGGGGCGGCCTCACCACCAACCGGCTCGTCCTCGCCGGGGTCGCCGTCTCCTACATCCTGTCCGCCCTGACCAGCCTGATCCTGGTCACCTCCGCCCGCGCCGACCACCTCCAAGAGGTCCTCTACTGGACCCTCGGCGGTCTCGGCGCGGCCCGCTGGGACATGCTCGCGCTTCCCACGGTCACCCTGGTCATCGGCACCGCCGTGCTCCTCACCCTGGCCCGCCCGCTCGACCTGCTCCTGGTGGGGGAGGAGGGCGCGACCGTGCTCGGCCTGGACACCGCCCGCTTCCGGGCCGCCGTCTTCGTCCTCGCCTCCCTCATGACCGGGGTGCTGGTCGCGTACAGCGGGGCGATCGGCTTCGTGGGCCTGATGGTCCCGCACATGGCCCGGATGGCGGTGGGCGCCTCGCACCGCGCGCTGCTCCCGGTGGCCGCGCTCGGCGGGGCGGTGTTCCTGGTCCTGGCGGACCTGGCCGCCCGGACGCTCGCGGCCCCGCAGGACATCCCGGTCGGCGTGCTCACGGCCCTCACGGGCGGCCCGTTCTTCCTGTGGATGCTGCGGCGCAGACCCGAGGGAGCGCCCGCATGAGCCCTTCCCGCCGGGAGCGCCCGCATGAGCCCCTCTCCATCGGGAGTGCCCGCATGAGCCCCTTTCCGCTGGGAGTGCCCACATGAGCCCCTGCCCCCGTCTCTCCTTCGCCCGTCCCTTCGCCGGAGCCCGCCCGTGACCACCCTGCGCACCGAGCGCCTCTCGTACGGGACCGGCGAAGGCCGCCACCTCGTCGACGCCGTCGACCTCACCGCCGCCGACGGCGAGACCGTCGGCCTCGTCGGCCCCAACGGCAGTGGCAAGACCACCCTCCTGCGCTGCGTCTACGGCACCCTGCGCCCCACCCACGGCAGGGTCCTCCTGGACGGCGACGACCTCGCCGCCCTCCCCGTGAAGGCCCGCGCCCGTCGCATCGCCACCGTCCCGCAGGAGAGCCACGCGGGCTTCGAGCTCACCGTCGGCCAGGTCGTCGCGATGGGCCGCGCCCCGCACAGGCGGTTCTGGGAGGCGGACACCGCCGCCGACACCGCCCTGGTCACCGAGGCCCTCGCCCGGGTGGGGATCGCCGCGCTCGAATCCCGTACGTTCGCCTCCCTCTCCGGCGGCGAACGCCAGCGCGCCCTCGTCGCCCGCGCCCTGGTCCAGCAGCCCTCCCTCGTCGTCCTGGACGAGCCGACCAACCACCTGGACATCCGCTACCAGCTGGAGATCCTCTCCCTGGTCCGCGAGCTCGGCACCACCAACCTCCTGGCCCTGCACGACCTCAACCTCGCCGCGTACTACTGCGACCGCATCTACGTACTCAAGGACGGCCGCGTCGTCGCCTCCGGCACCCCCGAGGAGGTCCTCACGGCGGAGCTGCTGGGCGAGGTGTACGGCGTCGCCGCCGAGGTCAGCACCCACCCGAAGACGGGCGCACCCACGGTCGTCTACCTCCCGCAGGACCGCACCAGCCGGCGTGAGTCCGCATAATGGTCGCTCACCATCCATCATGTGAGATCACACTCGGGTTTCCGGACCGGGAATCGATACGATGCCCGCATGGTTCCCCATGACGTGAGCAACAAGACGCCGGGCACGCTGCTCGTCGCGCGGCTGCACGTCGACCTGTGCAGGCTCGCCAGCGCGATCTGTCCCGCCCGAAGCCTGCCCGTGAGCCGCCCGGCCTGAGCCGCGGTCCGCGCGCCCACCCACGTACCACCCCCCTGCGCGGGGGCATAAACGCGCGCCCCACGCCACCTCTCCGCTTTCGACAGGAGCCCACGCCATGGCCATCGAGGTCCGCATTCCGACCATCCTCCGCACCTACACCGACGGCGCGAAGGCCGTCGAAGGCAACGGGGACACCCTCGCCGACCTCTTCGCCGACCTGGAGAGCCGCCACACCGGCATCCGTGAGCGACTCGTCGACGGTGCGAACGGTGAACAGCTCCGCCGCTTCGTGAACGTCTACCTCAACGACGAGGACGTCCGCTTCCTGGACGGCATCTCCACCAAGCTCAGCGACGGCGACAACGTCACGATCCTCCCGGCCGTCGCCGGCGGCATGCGCTGATGCGGTACGACTCCCCGCTGGCGGCCGTGGGGAACACCCCCCTCGTCCGCCTCCCGCGGCTGTCCCCGTCCGAGGACGTCCGCATCTGGGCCAAGCTGGAGGACCGCAACCCCACCGGCTCGATCAAGGACCGCCCGGCGCTCCACATGGTCGAACAGGCCGAGAGGGACGGCCGGCTGACGCCCGGCTGCACCATCCTGGAGCCCACCAGCGGCAACACCGGCATCTCGCTCGCCATGGCGGCCAAGCTCAAGGGCTACCGCATCGTGTGCGTCATGCCGGAGAACACCTCGCAGGAGCGGCGCGACCTGCTCGCCATGTGGGGCGCCGAGATCATCTCCTCCCCGGCCGCGGGCGGCTCCAACACCGCCGTGCGCGTCGCGAAGGAACTCAGCGCCGAGCACCCGGACTGGGTGATGCTCTACCAGTACGGCAACCCGGACAACGCGGGCGCCCACTACGCCACCACCGGCCCGGAGATCCTCACCGACCTCCCGTCCATCACCCACTTCGTCGCGGGCCTCGGCACCACCGGCACTCTCATGGGCGTCGGCCGCTACCTCCGCGAGAACCGCCCCGGTATCCGGATCGTCGCCGCCGAACCGCGCTACGACGACCTGGTCTACGGCCTCCGCAACCTCGACGAGGGCTTCGTCCCCGAGCTCTACGACGCCTCGGTCCTCACCACCCGCTTCTCCGTGGGCTCCGCCGACGCGGTCACCCGCACCCGCGAACTCCTCCAGCAGGAGGGCATCTTCGCGGGCGTCTCCACCGGAGCCGCACTCCACGCGGCGATCGGCGTGGGCAAGAAGGCGGTCAAGGCGGGGGAGAGCGCCGACATCGCCTTCGTCGTGGCGGACGGCGGCTGGAAGTACCTGTCGACGGGCGTCTACACGGCCGAGACGACGGAAGCGGCGATCGAAACGCTCCAGGGCCAGCTCTGGGCGTAGGCCGCAGGTCAAGCCCGTCCGGCGTTCGAGGACGTCCTTCCAGGCAGTCCGGCGTTCGAGGGCATCTTTCAGCCTCTCCGGCGCTTGAGGAGCGGGGCCCTGGGCAGAGCCCCGAAACCAGGGCCCCGCCCCTCACCCCGCCCCCAGCCCCCGCACCCGCTCCCAAAGCTCCGCGTCCACCGCGCCCACCCTCCGCCGGAACCCGGCGATCCGCACCTCCCGCAGCTCATCCGTCTCCAGAAAGCTCCGCCGCCCCCGCGCATCCCCCACCGTCCCCGGGGGCAGCGCGATCACCCCGGGCCGCTCCTCGTGATGCTTGCTGGTGATCTTGGCGACGAGTGCCGTACGCCTCCGCCCCCGGCCCCGTACGGAGAGGACCAGGCACGGCCGGTCCTTGGACCCGGGCCCGTCCTCGTACGGCACATCGGCCCACCACACCTCACCCGCCCGCGGCGTACGCCCGTCCCCGCGCCCCACCGGGCCCGACGGCCCCGAAGGCTTCCCGGGCGGGCGGGTCCGAGCCGTCGCCCCCGGCTGCCGGGGCCGCCGCGTGCGGGGCCCGCGGTCCGAGCGCCCCCGCCCGTCCACCACGGCCGCGACGAGCGCGAGCAGAACCACGGCGACCAGCGCCACCCACCAGAACGTGTCCATCCCCCGACCGTACCGGCGGGCCCGCTTCCATCGAACCGGTGACAGAGCAGGTGAGTTCCCCCACAACGGCAGGCAGCGAAGGAGCGACGCGGAGTTTCGCGCCTTACGCTCGACGAACCGCAAAACGTTCCCGCAGAACTCGCACGAACCCTCCCCGTTCCCACGTATCGGAGGTTCACGCTCCATGAAGCTCACCGTCGTCGGCTGCTCCGGCTCGTTCCCGTCCACGGGTTCGGCATGTTCGAGCTACCTCGTAGAGGCCGACGGCTTCCGGCTGCTCCTCGACATGGGCAACGGCGCCCTCGGCGAGTTGCAGCGCCACGTCGGTCTCTACGACCTCGACGCGATCTTCCTCAGCCACCTCCACGCCGACCACTGCATCGACATGTGCGCGTACTTCGTCGTGCGCTACTACCGTCACGACGGCGCCCGCCCCGTCCCCCTTCCGGTCTACGGCCCCGAGGGAACCGAGCAGCGGCTGACCGCCGCCCACGGCGACACCCCCTCGGACCGGGCGATGAGCGAGGTCTTCGACTTCCACACCCTGAAGTCCGGGTCCTTCGAGATCGGGCCCTTCTCGGTCCGCACGGAGAAGCTCTGCCACCCCGTCGACACCTTCGGCATCCGGATCGAGCACGGCGGCTCCACCCTCGCCTACTCCGGCGACACGGGGACCTGCGGGGCACTGGAGGACCTGGCCCGGGACGTGGACCTGTTCCTGTGCGAGGCATCGTTCGTCGACGGCAAGGAGGACATCCCCGACCTGCACCTCAACGGCCGCGAGGCAGGCGAGGCGGCAACCCGCGCCGACGCCCGCCGGCTCGTCCTCACCCACATCCCCCCGTGGACCGACGCCGACCGCAACCTCGCCGACGCCCGCGCCGTCTACCCGGGCCCGGTCGAACTGGCCGTACCGGGCGCGGTGTACGAGGTCTGAGCCCCGGCGCCCGGAATCCGCGGCAGGCCCGGGCCCGCTCTGCGAGACTGCCCGCGTGATCACCATCAGACCCGCCCGCGATGCCGACCTCGCCGGCTTCCTGACCCTCGCGTCCCAGGTCGAGCACTGGTTCGGGCCGATGGTGGCGGAACCGGGCTTCCACCGGGCGGTGAACGACCACATCCGTGACGGGGCGGCCCTGGTCGCCGAGTCCGCCACCGCACCCGGCATCCTCGGCGGCCTCCTGCTCGGCGCCGCCCCGCCCGCGTACCACGTGCACTGGCTCGTCACCTCCGAGCACTGCCGGGGCGCGGGCGTGGGCCGCCTGCTGATGGCCGAGGCGCTCCGCCGGTACGTCACCGGGCCCGGGACCGTCGAAGTGGTCACTTTCGGGCCCGACCACCCCGGGGCCGTGGACAGCGGGGCCCGCGTCTTCTACGAGAAGCTCGGCTTCGAGCCCGGCGAGCCGACCGACCCCGGCCCGGAGGGCGGCTCCCGCCAGATCTACCGCCTGCCCGTGCCCGTGCCCGTACGCTAGGTGTGAGGCGACCGTACGGCAGGTACGACGAAGCCCCCGCCCCGAAAGAGATCTTCGGGAAGCGGGGGCTTCGTCGTGCGGGCGTGGCGGAGGCTACTTCGCCTCGGCCTTCTGCAGCTCGGCGAGCTCCTCGTCCGACTCCCGGCCCGGGGTCGGGAGGTTGAACTTGATGATCGCGAAGCGGAAGACCACGTAGTAGATCACCGCGAAGCAGAGGCCGACCAGGACCAGCATCCACGGCTTCGACGCGATGCCCAGGTTCAGCAGGAAGTCGACCAGACCGGCCGAGAAGCCGAAGCCGTCCTTCATGCCGAGCGCCCAGGTCAGGGCCATCGACACACCGGTCAGCACCGCGTGGATCGCGTACAGCACCGGGGCGATGAACATGAACGTGAACTCGATCGGCTCGGTCACACCGGTGACGAACGAGGTCAGCGCGAGGGAGAACATCATGCCGCCGACGACCTTGCGGCGCTCCGGGCGGGCGCAGTGGACGATCGCGAGGCAGGCCGCCGGAAGGGCGAACATCATGATCGGGAAGAAGCCGGTCATGAACTGTCCGGCCGACGGGTCGCCCTCCAGGAACCGGGCGATGTCGCCGTGCTTGCCGTTGTACTCGCCTGCCTGGAACCACGGGAAGGAGTTCAGCAGGTGGTGCATGCCGACCGGGATCAGCGCACGGTTGGCTACACCGAAGATGCCCGCGCCGACCGCGCCGGAGCCGACGAGCCACTCGCCGAAGTTGTGCAGGCCTGCGCCGAGCACCGGCCAGATCAGACCGAAGACGATACCGACGACGAGGCCCGCGAAGGCGGAGAGGATCGGGACCAGACGGCGGCCGCTGAAGAAGCCCGCCCAGTCGGGCAGCTTCGTCCGGTAGAACTTCTGGTAGAGCAGGGCCACGATGATGCCCATCACGACACCGCCGAGGACACCGGCGTTGACGGGCGCGTCGTTCATCACGATCTTGCCGTCGACGACGCTGGCGACCTGCGGCAGGTTGCTGTCCGTGAAGGTGGCGAGCACGTTCTTGAAGACCAGGTAGCCCGTGACGGCCGCCAGGGCGGTGGAGCCGTCCGACTTCTTCGCGAAGCCGATCGCGATGCCGACGGCGAACAGCAGCGCCATGTTGTCGAGGAGCGCGCCGCCGCCCGCGGCCATGTAGCCGGCGAGCTTCGTTATGAAGGCCGGGAACGAGTCGCGGCCCAGCATGTCCTCATTGCCGAGGCGGACCAGGAGCGCGGCGGCCGGCAGCACGGCGACCGGCAGCATGAGGCTGCGGCCGATGCGCTGCATGACGGCCATCACGCCGGCGCCCTTCTTCTTCTCGGCCGCGGGTGCGGTCTCAGCCGTGGTCATCAACTTCCTCCATGGGGCACAGTGCCGCCCAGGTCATCGATGCGGGGAGGCGGCGACTCGACAGACGCGGCAGACTGCCGTGGTCTGGACCACTCAGTGGTGTAGACCAGTTTTAGCACGGTGAGGGTTAGATAAGGAACCTGCAATTCCCCCTTGATTCGCAGTAGCAGATCCAGCACGTTCGGTGACATGCCGAAGGCCCCCGGACCAGCTGGTCCAGGGGCCTTCGGCGGCCGGGGGCAAAGCCCCGGTGTACTGCTACTTCGTCAGATCCCTCTCGATCTCCTTCTCGATCTCCTCCGGTTCGCGCCCCGGAGTCTTGAGGTCGAACTTGGTGATCGCGAAGCGGAAGACCACGTAGTAGATCACCGCGAAGCACGCGCCGATCGGGATGATCAGCCATGGTTTCGTATCGAGATGCCAGTTGACGACGTAGTCGATCAACCCTGCCGAGAAGCTGAACCCCGCATGCACCCCCAGCAGCCAGGTGATGCCCATCGAGGCTCCGGTGAGCACCGCGTGCACGCCGTACAGCAGCGGCGCGACGAACATGAACGAGAACTCGATCGGCTCGGTCACCCCCGTCACGAACGAGGTCAGCGCCACCGACACCATCAGACCCCCCACTTCCTTGCGGCGCTCCGGCCGTGCGGTGTGGGTGATGGCCAGGGCGGCGGCGGGCAGACCGAACATCATGATCGGGAAGAAGCCCGAGGTGAACTGCCCGGCCGACGGGTCCTGGGCGAAGAAGCGGGAGATGTCGCCCTGCACGGTCTGGCCGTCCGCCCCGGTGAACTCGCCCGCCTGGAACCAGAAGAACGTGTTCAGGAACTGGTGCATGCCGACCGGGATCAGCAGCCGGTTCGCGAAGCCGAAGATCGCCGCGCCCCACGAGCCGAGGTTGATCAGCCGCTCGGAGAACCAGGTCAGGCCGTCGCCCACCGGCTGCCACAGCAGTCCGAACAGGACGCCGAGGATCACGCAGAGGAACGCCATCAGGATCGGCACCAGGCGCCGCCCGTTGAAGAACCCGAGCCAGTCCACCAGCTTGGTCCGGTGGTAGCGCTGCCAGACGACCGCGGTCAGCAGGCCGATGATGATGCCGCCGAGCACTCCGGGGTTCTGCGGCTCGCCCAGGGGCAGATCGTCCGTCACGGTGTCGTCGATCGGGAACGCCCCGAGGACACCCCGGTAGACCAGGAAGCCCACCACGGCCGCCAGCGCGGTGGAGCCGTCCGCCTTCTTCGCGAAGCCGATGGCCACGCCGATGCAGAAGAGCAGGGGGAGGCCGAGCTTGCCGTCCAGGATCGCGGTGCCGCCGTTGAGCAGCACCAGGGACGTCTTTTCCCAGAAGGCCCCGTGCAGATAGGAGGCGAAGAGGTTGCCGAGGCTGACGAGCAGACCCGCCGCCGGGAGGACGGCCACCGGGAGCTGGAGGCTCCGCCCGACCTTCTGGAGGCCCTGGACCGGTCCGTTCCACCATTTTCGCTGCGGTGCCGCAGCGGCGCTCGAACTCATGGGCGTCCTCCCGGAACACATCGCGTTTGGCGGTCGTTGCAAACTGGTGTAGACCAGTTGCGTCACGGTCCGGGCCCCGCCCCGGAGGCAGGGGACCGGTGATCGTCATCTTTGGGGATCGTTCGGTTACCCGCCCGCGAAGTTGGGCCAACCGTGCGTTACCGTGACGAAACGGACCCGCAGCGGGCGGCCGTCTGCGCGCGAAGAACCAGGGAGAAGGACATGGCCACCAAGGCTGAGAAGATCGTCGCCGGGCTCGGCGGTATCGACAACATCGACGAGGTCGAAGGCTGCATCACCCGCCTCCGCACCGAGGTCCACGACCCCAGCAAGGTCGACGAAGCCGCCCTGAAGGCCGCCGGCGCCCACGGCGTCGTCAAGATGGGCACCGCGATCCAGGTCGTCATCGGCACCGACGCCGACCCCATCGCCGCCGACATCGAAGACATGATGTGACCGACTGACCCTCGGCGGCGCACGCCGCACCGACGGCCGGGCTCCGCATCCCGCAGACCCCGCAGGCCCCGCACCCACGTGACTCGGTGCGGGGCCCGCGCCGTACCGGGCCCCACACACCGGCGCGTCCCCGCTACGGCCGCCGGCGCGTCCCCCGTACGGCCGCCGACCGCACCCGAACGGAGCCACCCCCGTCAGCGGATAAAGTCGGGCCCATGTCTCGCATCGACGGCCGCACCCCCGAACAGCTCCGCCCCGTCACCATCGAACGCGGCTGGAGCAAGCACGCCGAAGGCTCAGTCCTCATCTCCTTCGGCGACACCAAGGTCTTCTGCACCGCCTCCGTCACCGAAGGCGTCCCCCGCTGGCGCAAGGGCAGCGGCGAGGGCTGGGTCACCGCCGAGTACTCCATGCTGCCCCGCTCCACCAACACACGCGGCGACCGCGAAGCCGTACGCGGCAGGATCGGCGGCCGCACCCACGAGATCAGCCGCCTGATCGGCCGCTCCCTGCGCGCCGTCATCGACTACAAGGCCCTCGGCGAGAACACCATCGTCCTGGACTGCGACGTCCTCCAGGCCGACGGCGGCACCCGCACCGCCGCCATCACCGGCGCCTACGTGGCCCTCGCCGACGCCGTCACCTGGGCCCAGGGCAAGAAGATCGTCAAGGCCGGACGCAAGCCCCTCACCGACACCGTCGCCGCCATCAGCGTCGGCATCGTCGACGGCACCCCCCTCCTCGACCTCTGCTATGAGGAGGACGTCCGCGCCGAGACCGACATGAACGTCGTCTGCACCGGCGACGGCCGCTTCGTCGAGGTCCAGGGCACCGCGGAGGGCGCGCCCTTCGACCGCAAGGAACTCGGCGCGCTCCTCGACCTCGCCACGGCGGGCTGCGTGGACCTCGCCACGCTCCAGCGCGACGCACTCGCGAGCACGCAGGACGCGTAACGACCCGCCCCCCGGGTAAAGAAGCAACCACATGCGCACCACAGAGCGTCGTTACGGACACGGACGCACGGGTCGAACCGTGCGTCCGTCCACGTAACGATCCCCGGGGAGGGACCCCACCATGGCTTCGCGCCGCCACCAACGCCTCGTACTCGCCGCCGCCGCCACCCTGCTGACGCTGACCACGGCCGTGGGCTGCGCCGGACTCGACAAGGCGCTCGACTGCGTACGCACCGCCGACGCCATCGCCACCAGCGTCGGCAACCTCCAGAACGCCGTCTCCAGCGCCTCCGAGGACATCACCCAGGCAACCGAAGCCCTGGACGACATCGACCGCGAACTCAAGAACCTGAACGACACCACGGACGACGCCGACCTCTCCAAGGCGGTCGACGACCTCCAGGCGGGCGTCACCAACGTGCGCGAGTCCATCGAGAAGGGCGACGCCACCCCCGACATCACCCCGGTGACGGACGCGGCCGCGGAGATCGGCAAGGTCTGCACGCCGTAAAGCGGAGATCGGCAAGGTCTGCACGCCGCAGGGGGAGCGGCCGCGGACCGACGGCGACCGGCGACAATGGGCCCATGACGCGCCTGATCCTCGCCACCCGCAACGCCGGGAAAATCACCGAACTGCACGCCATCCTCGCCGACGCGGGACTCGACCTCGACCTCGTCGGCGCGGACGCGTACCCCGACATCCCCGACGTCAAGGAAACCGGCGTCACCTTCGCCGAGAACGCGCTCCTCAAGGCCCACGCCCTGGCCCGCGCCACCGGCCTCCCCGCCGTCGCCGACGACTCCGGCCTCTGCGTGGACGTCCTCGGCGGCGCCCCAGGCATCTTCTCGGCCCGCTGGTCCGGCACCCACGGCGACGACAAGGCCAACCTGAACCTGCTCCTGGCCCAGCTCGGCGACATCGCGGACACCCACCGCGCCGCCCACTTCGCCTGCGCCGCCGCCCTCGCCCTCCCCGACGGCACGGAACGCGTGGTCGAGGGCCGCCTGAACGGCACCCTGCGCCACGCCCCGTCCGGTACGAACGGCTTCGGCTACGACCCGATCCTCCAGCCGGAGGGCGAGACCCGCACGTGCGCGGAGCTGACGGCGGCGGAGAAGAACGCGATCAGCCATCGCGGCAAGGCGTTCCGGGCGTTGGTGCCGGTGGTACGGGAGCTGGTGGGGTGAAGCGTGGAGAAGGGGCCGTCCCGCTCGGGACGGCCCCTTCTCGTGGGCGTGCGGCCGGTGGGATTCGAACCCACACAGGATTTCTCCCAGATGCCCCTAAAACACCCGCCGATACCAGTTTGGCCACGGCCGCGCAGCAGATCTCAGCTTACTGCCCTCTGCGGAGTGAGCGCGCTGGATATCAGGGAGAGATCCTCAGGTCGGCGCGACCTTGCCACCCCTGCACCAGGTGCGGGTCACCGCGTGGCAGTTCGGGCACAGGAGCCGCAGATTCTCCCTGCGGTCGTCGCTCCAGTCACCGTTGATGTGATCCACCTCCAGCGTCATGGGCTTGCCCAGCCAGAGGGCCGGGGTCGCGCACTCGGCGCACTCCTCCGCGAGGCCGACTTCCCGCAGTGCCCGCCGTAACAGGACCGTCTTCGTACGGCGTTTGCCCTCGTTCTTCACCAGGATCTGTTCAGCGGTCCTGAGCGGGGTGGGTCCGGCTTGCCCCCGCTGGTGGCCCTGCCCCAGAAAATGTGCGGTGGAGAGTCCGTCGTCGGCTGTCCAGGTGCGTAAGTGCTGTCGTTGGCTTGTGGTGTCCGCCCGGCCCAGCCGCCTGAGGACGTCGGCGATCGAAACGGCAGCGGCGACGGCTTCCGCGAGTTCTGCGGTCGAAGGACGTTCTCCGGCTCTGTGGTAGCCGCGGCGGGAGAAGTGGGACACGTCGATCCCGAAATGCTCGAAGCGGGCGAACAGGTAGCGGCTGAGCCTGCCATAGGGGCGGGTGCCCAGAAAGGCGATGACCTCCTGGATGTCGGCGCACCGGCGGGCTGCCTCGGCCAACCGCTCCCGTGTATAGCTGTTGCGGGCGCTCACCGGGCTTCACTCCGTGCCGAGGTGCGAAGCCCTTTGCCGCGGCCGCGGCCGCGGTACGTGTCGGTCGTCGAATGGCAGTTGGGGCAGAGGAGTCGAAGGTTCTCCGGCCGGTTGTTCCGCCAGTTGCCGTCGATGTGATCGACCTCAAGTGGCAGAGGCCTCTCCCGCCACATCCGGCCCGTGTCGCAGAGGGTGCACCGTTCCACGGCGCCCAGAGCGATCATGGCCCGCTTGAGCCGCTCGCCGGGTATGCGGCGTGCGAGGTTTTGGCTCTGGTCGACCAGCAGTTCCTCCGGATGCCGACGGCGGATGTCGCCGGTCCTCGGCGGTGCCGAGAAGTGCGATGTGTCGATCCCCAAAGCCTTCACACGGCGGCTGATGTGGGTGTGCTGACCTCCGACCACCTCAAGGCCGAGGCGCCGCAGCACTTCGCACATGTTGGTCGAGGAACCGACCGCCGCTTGCAGGACCTCCTTCGTCCAGCGCACGCTTTCGCTCTCGAAGTGGCGGGTGTCCACGCCGAGCTTTCGCATGCGGTCGAGCAGATACCGCCGCGTCGGACTCTTCGGATCCACCCCGAGCTTCGTCAACGCCTCCGAAAGAGTTCGCGACGACGACGCGGCCTCCGCCAGCCGTTCCCGCGTGTACGGGCTCTTCCCCATGACCCTGCCCCTCCGATTCCGGCCGCACGTTCGCAGCCTCGTACGGAGTAACGAACCGTTTATCAGATGGTTGCGTCCGGAATCCGGAGGGGGCACTCAAAGGGAAAGGCCTCAGAACTTCGGCTCCGGCGCCTGCGCCCGCACCAGCGCCGCCGCCTCCTCCTCCGTCTCCACCGACGGCGGGGACCCGATCAGCGGCTTCTGGGCGGTCTCCTTCATGCAGGCCACCGCGATCACCCCGACCAGCGCCGCCGCCATCGCGTAGTACGCGGGCATGAGGTTGGAGCCGGTCCAGCTGATCAGAGCCGTGATCACCAGCGGCGTCGTGCCGCCGAAGAGCGACGCGGAGAGGTTGTAGCCGACCGACAGGGACCCGTAGCGGACGTTCGTCGGGAACAGGGCCGGCAGCGCCGCCGACATCGTGCCGAGCATGCAGACCAGGGAGAGGCCCAGCAGCAGCATGCCGACCGTGATCGGGAAGATGCCGTCCACCCGGATGAGGAGGAACGCCGGGAGCGAGAGGAAGAGGAAGCCCAGCATCCCGGTCATCAGCAGCGGCTTGCGGCCGAAGTGGTCGGAGGCCCTGCCGATCTGGCTGATGACCGCCATCAGCAGCACCATCACCGCCAGCAGGATCAGCAGCCCGTGGGTCTCGCTGTAGCCGAGCTCGTCGGAGAGGTACGTCGGCATGTACGACAGCAGCATGTAGTCGGTGACGTTGTACGCGCCGACCAGGCAGATGCAGAGGATCAGCGTCCGCCAGTACTGCCGGAAGATCTTGGCCAGGTCGCCCTTGGCCGTCGTCTCGACGCCGTCCGCCGCCTCGCTCGCGTGCGCGGTGCCGCCCTCCAGCTTCTGGAAGGCCGGGGTCTCGTCCAGGCGCAGGCGCAGGTAGAGGCCGACCAGGCCCAGCGGGCCCGCGACGAGGAAGGGGATGCGCCAGCCCCAGGTTTCCATCTGCGCGTCGCTCAGAAGGGCGTACAGGGTCGTTACGAGGCCCGCCGCGCAGACGTAGCCCGCCAGGGTGCCGAACTCCAGGAAGCTGCCGAAGAAGCCGCGGCGCTTGTCGGGGGCGTACTCGGCGATGAACGTGGACGCACCGCCGTACTCACCGCCCGTCGAGAAGCCCTGGAGCATCCGGAAGAAGATCAGCAGGACCGCGGCCCAGACCCCGATCGTCCCGTGCGAGGGGATGAGGCCGATGGCGAACGTGCCGACCGCCATCAGGATCATCGTCAGTGCGAGGACCTTCTTGCGGCCGATCTTGTCACCCATCGGGCCGAAGAACATGCCGCCGAGCGGCCGTACGAGGAAGGCCACCGCGAAGGTCGCGAAGGAGGAGAGGAGCTGCGTGGTCTCGTTCCCGGACGGGAAGAACACGTGCCCGATCGTGACGGCCAGGTAGGAGTAGATGCCGAAGTCGAACCACTCCATGGCGTTCCCGAGCGACGCCGCTTTCACGGCCCGCTTGACCGCGGCGTCGTCGGTGACCGTGATGTCCGTCCGGCGCAGCCGCGGATTCCGGCGCTTCCGGATGGCCCGGAAGAGCGTGGGGTGGCGTTTGACCGCTGCTGGGTCGGCCGCCTGGTGGGGGTCGGGGGCCGCCATGGCCGGGGTCCTTTCCTCGGAGGGTGTTCCAGGAAAGGCTTCTGCGCGGTCATGGCGGCCGCAAACCGGCTTCGCGGGTCGGTGCGATCTCCCTCACACCGTCCCGGCGTGCGATTCCGGCGCCCGGACGTCGGGAGGGCTCAGATGCCGAGGTCCCTGATGATCTTGGCTACATGGCCCGTCGCCTTCACGTTGTAGAACGCGTGCTCGATCTTTCCGTCCTCGTCGACGACGACGGTGGACCGGATCACACCCGTCACCACTTTGCCGTAGAGCTTCTTCTCGCCGAAGGCGCCGTACGCCGCCAGGGTCTCCTTGGCGGGGTCGCCCACCAGGGTGACCTTGAGGTCTTCCGTCTCGCGGAACTTCGCGAGCTTCTCCGGCTTGTCGGGGGAGACGCCGATGACGTCGTACCCGGCGTTCGCGAGCAGGTCGAGGTTGTCCGTGAAGTCGCAGGCCTGCTTGGTGCATCCGGGGGTGAGCGCGGCCGGGTAGAAGTAGACGATGACCTTGCGGCCCTTGTGGTCCGCGAGCGACACGTCGTTGCCGTCGGCGTCGGGAAGGGTGAAGGCGGGAGCGGTGTCGCCGGGCTTCAGTCGCTCGCTCATGGGTTCTCCTCGGGTGGCGCATGGGTCGGACGGGACCGAGCGTAATAGGGGTGCCGTCGGGTGTGCGGAGGTTCGAGCTGACAGACTGTCGACGAAGGTTCAGATGAAGGTTGACCGGACGACGACCACGGAGGCGGCGCAGTGTCGGATGCCAGGACCCCTGCGCAGATCGAGGCGGACATCATCAGCAGGCGGGAGCAGCTCGCTGTGGTGCTCGACGAGATCGGGGTGCGGGTACACCCGAAGACGATCATCGGTGACGCGAAGGCGAAGGCGGCCCAGTCCGTGGACCGTACGGTCGGCCGGACTTTCGTCGCGGTGAACCGCTCGGTGTCGGATGTGAAGGCGCAGTTCGTCGCGGAGGACGGCTCGCCGCGGCTGGAGCGGGTGATTCCCGCGGTGCTGCTGGTGGTGGGTGTGGTGGGGCTGCTCACCGCGTCGAAGAAGCGCCGCCGCGCGTGATCCGTACCCGGAGGCGTACGGTCCGGGGTGCGGCAGGTAGGTTGCGGGCGTGAGCGAGAACACCCACGACGACAAGCTGCCCATCCGGATGCTGCACGACCGGGTGCTGGTACGGAACGACACGTCCGAGGGGGAGCGCCGTTCCGGCGGCGGCATCCTGATCCCGGCGACGGCCGCGGTGGGCCGGCGCCTCGCCTGGGCCGTGGTGGTCGCGGTCGGGCAGAACGTGCGGACGGTCGAGCCCGGTGACCGCGTGCTGTACGACCCCGAGGACCGTGCCGAGGTCGAGGTGCGGGGCGTGGCGTACGTCCTGATGCGGGAGCGCGATCTGCACGCGGTGGCCGCCGACCGGTTCGAGGGGTCGGTGGATTCGACCGGGCTGTATCTGTAGGCGCCCCTCGGAGAAGCGCTCCAGGAGAGCGCGGGGAAGGGTCTGGTGACCGGTGTCACCAGGCCCTTTCCCTCTTTCTTGCTACGGTGGAAGCACCCCGACGAGACGCGCCGTACCGGGTTGGCAAAGACGACGCACCCGTTCTGTTCGCGTGGTTGTCGTCGGAGGTGCCTGTCATGGCGTGGGTTCTGTTGGTCATTGCCGGTCTGCTCGAAGTGGGCTGGTCGATCGGGATGAAGTACACCGAGGGGTTCACCCGGCTGTGGCCGAGCGTGTTCACGGGGCTCGGGATCGTGGCGAGCATGGTGCTGCTGTCGCACGCGGCGAAGACGCTGCCGATCGGTACGGCGTACGGCGTGTGGGTCGGTATCGGCGCGGCCGGTGCGGCGATCCTGGGCATGGTCGTGCTGAACGAGCCGGTGACCGCGGCCCGGATCTTCTTCGTGTGTCTGCTGCTGGTGGCCGTGGTGGGTCTGAAGGCGACCTCGGGGCACTGAGCCTCGGGGCACTGCG
Source organism: Streptomyces durocortorensis (assembly GCF_031760065.1). Taxonomy (NCBI): domain Bacteria; kingdom Bacillati; phylum Actinomycetota; class Actinomycetes; order Kitasatosporales; family Streptomycetaceae; genus Streptomyces; species Streptomyces sp. C11-1. Next base: position 2,438,184 of record NZ_CP134500.1, on the reverse strand, counting down.
GTCGTGAGGCGCTGGGTCCCCGCCGCGTCACCCGGTGTCCGTGGGGGCGCCGGAGTGGGCGGCCGGCGGCGGGCCGGACGGGTCCGTGCCGCTGCCGGGGTCCTCGTCGAGGTCGGGTTCGTCCACCTCGTCGGATCCCGGGGCCGTCTCCAGGTCGAATTCCCGGGCCGGGGAGGAGCGCAGTGCCGCTTCCGTGTAGGCGGCCCAGGTCTCGGCGGGGACGCCGCCGCCGTTGACGCGGGACAGGCCGAGGGCTCCGTACAGCGGGGTCTGGGCGCCGGTGTCCGGGTTCTGGCCCATCACGGCGACGACGGTCGCGAGGTCGGGGGTGTACCCGGCGAACCAGGCGGCCCGGTCCTCCTCGGCGGTGCCGGTCTTGCCCACGGCGGGGCGGCCCACCGCCTGGGCGGCGGTGCCGGTGCCGCCCTCCACGACGCTGCGCAGGACCGCGGTGGTCGTGTCGGCGGCCTCGCGGCTGACGGCCTGTTCGGTCGTGCGTTCGGGCAGTTCGATCTCGGTGCCGCCCTTGGTGACCTTGTCGACGAGGACGTACGGGCCGCGCCGGCCGTGGTCGGCGAGGGTGGCGTACGCCTGGGTCATGTCCAGGACGCTGGCGTTGGCGGTGCCGAGGGCGATGGAGGGGGAGGCGGTGAGGTCGGGGGTCTTCGCGGGGATGCCGAGGGCGACGGCGGTGTCCCGCACCCTGCCGGGGCCGACGTCCTGTGCCATCTGCGCGTAGACGGAGTTGACGGACTTGTCGGTGGCGGTGCGTACGGTGATGGAGCCGTAGTCGACGTCGTCCTCGTTGGCGGGCGCGTAGTCGGTGGCGCCCTGTGGTCCGGTGACGGGGCGTCTGTTGGAGCCGTCGTAGACGGTGTTGGGGGTGATGGGCCGGCCGTCGCCGGTCGTGGAGCCGTTGACGAGGGCGGAGGTGAGGACGAACGGCTTGAAGATGGAGCCGACCTGGTAGTCGCGGCGGGTCGCGTTGCTGACGTACTGCTTGGTGTAGTCGATGCCGCCGTACAGGGCGACGACCGCCCCGGTCTCGGGGACGATCGAGGCCCCGCCGACGCGGATGTTGCGGTCGATCTCGCGCTCGTCGCTGGTCTTGGCCATCACGTTCGTGTCGACGGCCCTGACGAAGGCGTCCTGTCTGGCCTTGTCGAGGGTGGTGGTGATGCGGTAGCCGCCGGTGGCGAGGGTCTCCTCGTCGAGGATGCCGCGCCGGCTCAGGTAGTCCTCGACGGCCTGCACGATGTATCCGCGCTGTCCGGAGAGCCCGGTCGGGGGCTTGGCCTCGCCGGGTGCGGGGAACCGGGTCGTCGCCCGTTCGGCCGCGTCGAGCCAGTGCTCCTTGACCATGCCGTCCAGGACGTAGTTCCAGCGGCGCAGCACGGCCGGCTCGTTGTCGGGGTGGGCGACGACGTCGTACGCGCTGGGGGCGTTGAGCAGGGTGGCGAGGTAGGCGCCCTCGGCGGTGGTGAGGTCCTCGACGTTCTTGCCGTAGTACGCCTGGGCGGCGGCCTGGATGCCGTAGGCGTTACGGCCGAAGTAGCTGGTGTTGAGGTAGCCCTCAAGGATCTGGTCCTTGCTCTCCTCGCGGTTGAGCTTGACCGCGATGAAGAGCTCCTTGGCCTTGCGGACGACGGTCCGTTCCTGGCCGAGGTAGTAGTTCTTGACGTACTGCTGGGTGATGGTGGAGCCGCCCTGCTTGCCCTTGCCGGTCACGGTGTTCCAGCCCGCCCGGAGCAGCGCCCTGACGTCCACGGCGGGCTGGGAGTGGAAGTCGCGGTCCTCGGCGGCCAGTACGGCCTGCTGGACGGTGAGGGGGACCTGGGAGAGATTCACCTTCTCCCGGTTCACGTCGCCGTCGCGGACGATGACGCTGCCGTCGTTGTAGAGGTAGACGTTGGACTGGGCGGTGGCGGCGGCGTTGGCGGCCGGGATGTCGACGAGGTGGTATCCGGCGATGAGCCCGCCGCCGAGGAGGAGGGCCAGGCCCAGCGCGGTGCCGAGGACCATCCGCCAGGTGGGGAGGACGCGCCGCCAGCCGGTGCGCCGGGGCCGTTTCGGGTGACCCTTGCGCGGTGTCCTTCCCGGCTTCCGCGGGCGGTCGCCTCCGGGTGCCGCCATCGCGCCCGAGGGGTCGCGGGGGGCCCAGTTCTGCGGCTCGTCGCTCATATCGGTGAGGGCTCCTCGGGCGTGGACAGTTCTTCCATAGTGCCCGTTTAGTCACAAAAACTGCGGTTTCCGATGGTGCGTTCCCTCCTCCGGTCGCCTCACCGGCCGTCAGAAACACGGTCGCGGCCGCCTCCGCGCGCGTACTAAGCTCGCGGGCTTTGGTGTCGGGAGCCGGTCGGCGGCGGGGGAGAGGGGGCGGCGTGCGGCTCTACGCGGTCGTGGCGGCGGGCGGATTCCGGCGCTACGCCACCTACCGGACGGCCACGGCCGCGGGGGTGTTCACCAACACGGTCTTCGGCTTCATCGTGGCGTACACCTACATCGCCCTGTGGGACGAACGCCCGCAGCTCGGCGGCTACGACACCGCGCAGGCGCTGACCTACGTCTGGCTCGGGCAGGCACTGCTGATGGCCTGCGCCATGATGGGCGGCGGCTTCGAGGACGAGCTGGCGGAGCGGATCCGTACCGGGGACATCGCCGTCGACCTGTACCGCCCCGCAGACCTCCAGCTGTGGTGGCTGGCGGCCGACCTGGGCCGGGCGGCCTTCCACCTGCTGGGCCGGGGCGTCGCACCGATGTTCCTGGGGGCGCTCGCCTTCGACCTGGCGCTCCCCGGTTCCCTGTGGACCTGGCCCGCGTTCCTCGTCTCGGTGTTCCTGGGCCTCGTCGTCAGCTTCGCGGTGCGCTTTCTGGTCGCGCTGTCGGCGTTCTGGCTGCTCGACGCGGCGGGAGCGATGCGGATCGCGTCGCTGGCCGGGCTGTTCTTCTCCGGGATGCTGCTGCCCCTGAACCTGTTTCCCGGCCTGCTGGGCGAGGTGGCGCGGGCGCTGCCGTGGTCCTCGCTGCTCCAGGTCCCGGCCGATGTGTTCCTCGGCAGGCACACGGGGTGGGGGCTGGTGGAGGCGTACGCGTTCCAGGGCGGCTGGGCGGTGGTCCTGCTGCTGGCGGGGCGCCTGTTGCAGACCGCGGCGACCAGGAGGGTGGTGGTCCAGGGTGGCTGAGACGGCGGTACGGGCCGACGAGGGCCGGGAGGCGGGCGGCTTCGCGTTCGAGGAGCGGCCCCGGCTGCTGGAGGGGCTGCGCGCGTACGGGCTGATCATGGCGATGTGGGTGCGCTCGACGATGGCGTACCGGGCCTCGTTCGTGATGACCGCGCTCGGGGACTTCGCGGTGACGGCCTTCGACTTCGTGACGATCCTGCTGATGTTCACGCACGTCGACGCGCTCGGCGGCTACACGCTCCCGGAGATCGCCCTGCTGTACGGGCTCTCGGCGACGGCGTTCGGGCTGTGCGACCTGCTGCTGGGGTCGATGGACCGGGTGGGCCGCCGGGTCCGGGACGGCACGCTGGACACGCTGCTGGTGCGGCCGGTGCCGGTGCTGGCGCAGGTGGCGGCGGACCGGTTCGCGCTGCGCCGGGCCGGGCGGATCACCCAGGGGCTGCTGGTCCTCGGCTATGCGCTGATCACCCTGGACATCGCGTGGTCGCCGCTGAAGGTGCTGATGCTGCCGGTGATGGTGGTGAGCGGGGCGGCGATCTTCGGCTCGGTCTTCGTGGCGGGGGCGGCGTTCCAGTTCGTCGCGCAGGACGCCTCCGAGGTGCAGAACTCCTTCACGTACGGCGGGACGACGCTGCTCCAGTACCCGCCGACGGTCTTCGCGAAGGACCTGGTGCGCGGCGTGACGTTCGTGGTCCCGCTGGCCTTCGTCAGCTGGCTGCCCGCGCTCTACGTACTGGACCGGGAGTACCCGGTCGATCTGCCGCAGTGGGTGGCCTTCCTGCCGCCGGCGGTGGCGGCGGGCTGCTGGGTGCTGGCGGGTCTCGCGTGGCGGGCGGGGCTGCGGGCGTACCGGAGTACGGGCAGTTGAGGAAACGGGAGTCGGACCCCTCGGGCTGGGTGTCGGACGGGAGGCCGGACAGGGTGCCGGACGGGTTGTCGGACAGGACTACGCAGGAGGTCACGGGCATGGGCGGCGACGGCTTCATCACCCTCGACGGCGTCGAGAAGGTCTTCCAGGTCCGCCGGAAGGCCGGTCTGCTGCGCCGCGAACGGCACGAGGTCCGGGCCGTGGACGGGATCAGTTTCCAGGTCCCGCGCGGTGAGATGGTCGGCTACATCGGCCCGAACGGGGCGGGAAAGTCGACCACGATCAAGATGCTGACGGGCATCCTCACCCCGAGCGGCGGCCGGCTGCGCGTCGCGGGCATCGACCCCTCCCGGGAACGTACGCGCCTGGCGCACCGCATCGGCGTCGTCTTCGGCCAGCGGACCACGCTCTGGTGGGACCTGCCGCTGCGCGACTCGTACCGGCTGATGCACCGCATGTACCGCATCCCGGACCGCCGTTACCGGGAGAACCTGGAACGCTGTGTCGAACTCCTCGACCTGGGCGCGCTGTTGGACGTCCCCGTACGGCAGCTCTCCCTCGGTCAGCGGATGCGCGGCGACATCGCGGCGGCACTGCTGCACGATCCGGAGGTGCTGTACCTGGACGAGCCGACGATCGGGCTCGATGTGATCTCCAAGGTCAAAGTGCGCCAGTTCCTCAAGGAGTTGAACGCCGAGCGCGGGACGACGGTCCTGCTGACGACGCACGACCTGACCGACATCGAGCAGTTGTGCAGCCGGGTGATGGTGATCGACCACGGCCGTCTGATGTACGACGGTTCCCTCGCCGGCCTCCACGAGGCGGGGGAGAGCGAGCGGATGCTGGTGGTGGACCTGGAGCGCGAGCTCCCGCCGATCGAGCTGACGTCCGGCCCGTCGGGGCCCGTGCTGCGAGCGGTCAGGGTGGAGGGCCCCCGTCAGTGGCTGGCGTTCCCCGCCGAGGCTTCGGCGGCCCCGCTGGTGGCGCGGATCGCGGCTGAATACCCGCTGGTCGACCTGTCGGTGCGGGAACCGGACATCGAGGCGGTTATCGCGAGGATGTACGAGTCGGCGCCCTGACGGTTCCTGCCCTGACGGCCCCTCTCCGGGACGGCGGGCGCGACTGCTTGGCCTGCGCGTCTGTGCCTTGAGCGGGTGCGTTCAATAGGCTGCGCGGTATGACAAGTGAACGTCCGGAAATGCGCGCATCCGACACCGAGCGTGAACGGATCGCCGAGCTGCTGCGCGAGGCCGTGGCCGAGGGCCGACTGGAGATGGACGAGTTCGAGCAGCGCCTCGAAACGGCCTACAAGGCGCGTACACACGGGGAGCTGGAGCCGCTCGTCCAGGACCTTCCGGCGCCCGGCTCGGCGGTGGCCCCGGTGGGCGCGTCCGCGCCCGCCCCGCTGCGGGGTTCCGCGGCGAACTGGCCCGCCCGGATCGGTGGCACCGCGACCTCCAAGGGCGGGTTCGCGCTCTGGGGCGGCTTCAACCGGAAGGGCCGCTGGACGGTGGCCCGGAAGTTCACGGCGTTCGCGATGTGGGGCGGTGGCGAGATCGACCTGCGCGAGGCGCACTTCGAGGACCGCGAGACCGTGATCCGCTGCATCACGATCATGGGCGGTCTGCATGTGACCGCGCCGCCGGAGCTGAACGTCGACGTCAGGGGCGTCGGCATCATGGGCGGCTTCGGCGAGGGCTCCAACGAGGAGGGCGAGCCCGCGCCCGACGCCCCGTACGTGCGGATCACCGGCTTCGCGCTGATGGGCGGCGTCGGCGTGGAGCGCAAGCGGACGAAGGCGGAGCGCCGCCGCCTGAAGGAGGCGGAACAGGCGGAACTGGAGGCGCGCCGCCGACGCGGTCCGGAGGGCCCGGACGGCGGCACCCGCAAGGAACTCTGAGGGGGAGGGCGGGGCCGACGCGGCTGTTCAGCACGTCACGCGCCTCGCAGCGTCCCGCAGCGCCTCACACGCCTCGCAGCGCCTCACCGCGCCTCCGGCCGATCGGGGCCGGGGTGCCGCTCAGCGGCCGCTCACAGTGCGTCGGACCGGGGGGCAGGGGCCCGGTCCAGGGACGCCAGGTCCACCCGGTCGCCGAGCGCGCGGTAGCCGTCGTCGTTGAAGTGCAGGTGGTCGCCGGAGTCGTACGCGGTGAGCAGCCGGTTCGGCGCGGCGGGATCGCGTACCGCCTCGTCGAAGTCGACGTACGCGTCGAACACCGTCCCCGCCCGGATCTGCTCGTTGACCGCCAGCCGTACGGCGTTGCGCTCGGGCGTCCAGCTGGGGAAGCCCTCGAACGGGGTCAGCGTCGCGCCGACGACCGTGAGCCCGCGGGCGTGCGCCCGCTCGGTGAGGGAGCGCAGGCTGTCCACGATGCGCTGGGGGTCGGTCTCCTGGGGGGATTGCTGTACGTCGTTGATGCCGAGGGCCACGATGACCGTCCGGACCCCGGCGACCGACAGGACGTCGCGCTCGAACCGGTCGGTCCCGGCTTCGCCACCGGTGCCGCGCCCGATGCCCACGACCCGGTTGCCCGAGATGCCCGCGTTGGCGACCCCGTACCGGCCGCCCAGCCGGTCGGCGAGGACGTCGGTCCAGCGGGCGTTCGCGTCGGTGGTGGAGCGGCTGCCCGCGGTCAGGGAGTCGCCGAGGGCGACGATCGCGCCGAGGGCCCTCTCGTTGCGGACGTCCACGGCGGTCAGGTAGCGCCAGTTCGTGGTGGGCCGGGTGCCGCGCTCGTCGACGAGGTAGGACGTCTGGTGGCTGTTGGGGTGGTAGGTGACCGGCCCGCCGGGCTCCGGGGTGCGGAAGCCGACCTCAAGGTCGGAGTCGGGGGCGACGGGCACGACGACGGGATCGCTGACGATCCGTCCGCCCGCGGCGATGGTGACGGCGGCGGCGCCCCTGAAGGTCACCGGCCTGGTGTTGACGGTGGCTTGGTCCACGACCAGGGGGACCGTGCCGAAGAGGTTGGACAGCGTGATGCGGGCTACGTTCCCGCCGATGCTGGTGTGGACGATGTTTCGGATGGTGCGTCCGGGTAGCCCGTTCGGGGTGTTGGGCTCGGCCCGGACCGGTGCGGCCGTCCAGGTGGCGACCCAGTTGCCGCCCGAGGTGGCGGGGGCGACGGGGTTACGGGCGGCCGCATGGGTCTCGGCGGGCGGGGGCGGCGTCGGCCGGGGGCCGGAGAGCAGCGTCGTGCCGAAGGCGACGGCGGCGGCGAGCGCGACGGTGCCCGCCACGAGGGCGATGAGCAGGGCATACCCCTGGCGCCTGGGCATGTGCGGTGTTTCTCCTTGTGATGATCGTGCTGGTCCCATGATGCGGCAGGCCGTCGGGAACTCGACGTGCGGCCCGGGAGTAGGTGAGGTAGGGACAATGCGTACGTCACGGGGGCGAGGCGTACGCGGACGGGTGGAGCGGATGGAACGGACCGGATCCGAAGAGCAGGACGCGGGGCAGGGGCAGAAAGCCGAGCGAAAGTCAGCGGGCCCGGGCCCGGGCTCCGGAAGAGGCCCGGGCGCGGGCTTCGGGCCCGGGCCGGGCGCGGGGCCGCTGGCCTCGTTCGCGTACACCGCCGCCGACGAGGAGAAGCAGCGCGGCGTACGGCGCATGAAAACCACGGCCACCGGCCTCCTCCTGCTCGTCGCGCTCGTGTACGTGCTGGCCACCTGGGCGAAGAGCTCAGGTGTGGGGGGCTGGCCGGGCTACGTCGCGGCGGCTGCCGAGGCGGGGATGGTGGGCGCCCTGGCGGACTGGTTCGCCGTCACGGCGCTCTTCCGGCGCCCGCTCGGTCTGCCGATCCCCCACACCGCCATCATCCCTACCAAGAAGGATCAGCTGGGACAGTCCCTCGGTTCCTTCGTGGGTGAGAACTTTCTCTCCGGAGACGTCATTCGTGACCGAATTCACGCGCTGGGCGTCGGAAAGCGGCTCGGTGTTTGGCTGGCGGAGCCCGCCCACGCGGACCGGGTGACCGCCGAGTCGGCGACGGCGCTGCGCGGAGCGCTGACGGTGCTGCGGGACTCCGACGTCCAGGCGGTGGTCGGTGAGGCGATCACCCGGCGCGCGGACGCGGCTGAGGTCGGCCCGAGCCTCGGCAAGATGCTGGAGAAGGTCGTCACCGACGGAGGCCACCGCAAGGTCGTCGACCTCGTCTGCGTACGGGCGCACGACTGGCTGGTGGAGCACGGCGACTCGGTGATGAACGCGGTGCAGGGCGGGGCGCCGGGCTGGACGCCGCGGTTCGTGGACAAGCGAGTGGGGGAGCGGGTCTACAAGGAACTGCTGCGGTTCGTCACGGAGATGCGGGACATGCCGGAGCATCCGGCGCGCGGCTCCATCGACACGTTCCTCAACGACTTCGCGGCCGACCTCCAGAGCGATGAGGACACCCGGGCCCGGGTGGAGCGGCTGAAGTCGGAGATCCTGGGCCGCAGCGAGGTGCAGGACGTCATCGCGTCCGCCTGGTCCTCCGTCCGTACGATGATCATCGCGGCGGCCGAGGACGAGCGCAGCGAACTGCGGCTGCGGGCGCGCGCGTCGCTGATGTCGCTGGGCGCCCGGCTGGCGAACGACGAACGGCTCCAGGCCAAGCTGGACGGCTGGCTGGAGGACGCGGCGGTGTATGTCGTGACGACGTACCGCGCGGAGATCACGTCCCTCATCAGCGAGACGGTCGCGGGCTGGGACGCGGACCAGACCTCGAAGAAGATCGAGGCGCACATCGGCCGCGACCTCCAGTTCATCCGGATCAACGGCACGGTGGTGGGTGCGCTGGCGGGCCTGGCGATCTACACGGTGTCGCACGCGCTGGGCGGCTGAGGGCCCTACGGGGCTGTGGGCTCCGGGTGCGTACCCGTCCTGTCGTGTACGGGCACGCACCCGGCTTACACGGGGGAGTTGCCCGGTAGTACGGGCGCGGCGCGGCGGGTGTTCAACGCCGCGCGCCTTTTCTCTGTCGCCCACCGGCTTCGGTCAGTTCGGCCACGACGCTCTCGCCGATGTCGGCGAAGTCGTCGACCTGTTCCGGCCTCAGCCCCTGCCCGCCCTGCCCGCGTGCGCGGCTCGCACCGAGCGCGCGGTGTCGTAACGGCTCCCTCTGACCGGAACGAAGGGCTCTCCCGACTAACGCCGGGCGCGGCGGGTGACGGCCCAGGAAGCGGCGGCCACGCCCCCGGCGACGGTGAACACGGCGGGCCAGGCGCCGACCTTCTTGGCGAGCGGGTGCGACCCGGCGAAGGCGGCGACGTACGCGGCGGTCAGCCCGGCGGCCGCGCGCGGCCCGGCCTGGCGGTTCCACTCGTACGCGGCGAGGGACCCGGCGGCGGCGAGCGCGACGCCGCCGAGCGGGCGCTTCCCGGTCCACCGGGCGACGCCGTAGCCCCCGACGAGCCCGCTCGCCGCCACTGCCGCCACCGGAACGTTCGCCATCGTCGCTTCCCTCGTGTGTCCGTCGTATGTCTGTCGTATGCCCGTGGTCCGATTCCGCTCCTGAGGCTAACGTCCGGTACGGCGTCGCCGACGGGCGGGCGAACAAGCGGGGCTGGACAGGGGGAACCAGGTGAGGACGTTCACGGTCACGGTGGCGAGCGGCGACGAGGTGCAGGCGGCCCCCGTACGCCTCTTCTGTACCGACCACGGGGGCGACGGCCCGCCCCTGCTCCTGCTGCACGGGCTGGCCGGGCACTGCGGCGAGTGGGACGCGCTGGCGGCCCGGTTCGCGGCGACCCACCGCGTGGTCGCGTTCGACGCCCGGGGCAGCGGGGCGAGCACCCGCCGCCCCGATGACGTGTCGCGCGCGGCGCACGTCCGCGATGTCCTGGCCGTGGCGCGCGCCCTGGGCCTGTCCGGCGAGGACACGGTGCTGGTCGGACAGTCGATGGGCGGTCTCACCGCGCTGCTCGCCGCGGCGGCGCACCCGGAGGCGTGCCGGGCGCTGATCCTGATCGAGGCGGGCCCGGCAGGCCCGAACCCCGGGCTGCCGGTACAGATAGGCGATTGGCTCGACTCCTGGCCCGTGCCGTTCCCGGACGCGGAGGCGGCCACCGCGTTCTTCGGCGGCGGCCCGGCGGGCCGGGCGTGGGCGGCGGGCCTCGCACCCGGCCCCGGCGGCCTGTACCCCAGGGTGGACCGGGATGTGATGGTGGCCACGGTTCAGGAGAACGCGCACCGCGACTACTGGGACGCCTGGGACCGGGTGCGTTGCCCGGTACTGGTGGTGCGGGGCGAGAGCGGCGCGATGCAGCCGGAGGAGGCGGACCGGATGCGGGCCCGCCACCCGGATACGCGGGTGAGCGTGATCCCGGGGGCGGGCCATGACGCCCATCTGGACGACTCCGCTGCGGTGTACGGGGAGATGGCGGCCTTCCTCGCAGGAACCCGGGCCGAGGGCGCCGTGTAAGGTCTGGACCCTTCGCGCGAGGGGGTCTCATGCAGTTCCGTACCGTTGCCCGCACCACCGTCCGTACCGATGGCGCGGGTGTTCGCCGCTCAACCCGAACGGGGTTGCGCGCAGGTGCGCTTGCCGTGGTCGTGGCCGCGGCGCTGGTGTCCTGCACCCAGGCGTCGGGCGGGGACGGCTCCGGCGCGGACGGCCCCGCGGCCTCGGCGTCCTCCTCGGCGGACGTGGACCCCACCCGCACCGCGGAGGACGCCGAGAACACGGACAAGGCCGAGCGGGCGGCCACCGCGGCGCCGGACACCGCCGCCCCATCGCCCGCCCCCGAGCTGGTCCGTGACGCCTTCGCCACGTTGCAGGCGACGCTCGGCGACACCTGCACCCCCGGCGCGGGCGACTGCGCCTACTTCCTCGGCCGGGTCACCCGGGAGCTCACGGAGCTGGACGAGGCGATGCGGGCGGACAGCAAGGGCCCGGGCCACTTCAAGAAGCCCCTCGCCGACATGAAGGTCCTGTTCGGCAAGCTGGGCGAGGACCGGTCCACGGCGCACCTGGAGAAGTACTTCTCCGAGATCGTCGGCACCCGTGACGGCATCAACACCTGGATGCAGGACCACCCGGACGACTACCGCTGACAAAGCCCCCGGCCCCTGCCTCTACTCGCAGGCGACGCCGTCCCCGTCGCGGTCGAGGTGCCGGCCGTAGCCGGGCTCCCCGGCACGGATGGGCGCGGCGCCCGCGGCCCGTACGGCGGTGCAGTTCGCGTAGTACGTGCTGCTGCCCCCGCCCCCGCCACTCGTACCACCACTGCTCGAACCGCCGCCGCTCCCGCCGGAGGAGGACGACGACCCGCCGCCCCACGGCTCGCAGCCCACGCCGTCGCCGTCGCGGTCCAGGTGGGGCGCGTAGCCGGGGTCGCCCTTCTCGACGGGTGCGGCCCCGGCGGCGCGGGCGGCGTCGCAGTTCTCGTAGTACACCGGCGCCGCGGTCGTCGCCTTCGGCGTGGGCTTGGCCGTGGGCTTCGGGCTCGGCTTCGGCGCGGTCACGTCGATGCGGACGACGGCCGTGGCGGCAGGTACGTCGGCCCCGGTGACGAGCACCCGGTAGGTGAACGTGTCCTCGCCTGCGTACCCGGTCGCGGCGGTGTACGCGATCGAGGCCCCGGACACCGTGGCGGTCCCGTGGCCGGGGGCGGTGGCGACGCTCAGGGTCAGGTCATCCGGGTCGTAGGCGTCGAGCAGGGCCGCCGCGTCGCCGCTCTCCAGGGTGATGGAGTCGTTGTCCAGGGCGTCGATGTCCAGGCTCTTCCCGGCCACCGCGCGCTGCTCCTCGTCGTCCATGAGGGCAAGGGCCCGCTGCACGGAGGGTGATGGACTGGCCGACGCGGCGACCTTGGCGGCACCCTTCCCGCCCCCGTCGTCCGTATCGCCCCCGCCGCCCCCGCACCCCGCGAGGAACAGCGCGAGCGCGACGGCCCCCACCGGTATCCGGAGGAAGTCGCGCCTCGGCTGCCGTGACTGCTTCGTCGTCTGCATGTGTTGCCCCCAAGGCGGAACTCGGCGCTGTGGTGCGGTGGAGCAGCCGATGCTCGCAGCGGGCCCGGGGCGGTTTCAGGGGCATGGGGGAAGCGAAGCGGAATTGTGATGAAAACATGGACGAACCATGGAGGGGCTGGGGGCCGGTCAGCCGTGGGCGGCGACCCGCTCGCCGTCAGCGTGGGGGCTCCAGGCTGACGCGGGCAGCGACCGGCAGGTGGTCGCTGCCGGTGGCGGGCAGGGCGCGGAGGTGACCGACGGTGGCCGAGCGGGCCATCACCTGATCGATCCGGGCCACCGGGAAAGAGGCGGGGAAGCTGAAGGCGAACCCGCGCTCGGCAACGTTCAGCTGCGAGGCGAGAGGCCTCAACCCGCGGTCGTCGACGGCCCCGTTGAGATCCCCGAGCAGAATCAGCGCCCCGGTCTCCTCGGCGGCGATGGCCCGTCCCAGCAGCCGGGCGCTCTCGTCCCGCCAGGCGGACGCGAGACCGCCCGTTCCGATGCGCATGGAGGGCAGGTGGGCGACGTACGCGGCGACCTCGCCGTGCGGCGTACGGGCCACGGCCCGTAGCCCACGGCTCCACCCCTCCGCGATTCCGTCCGGCTTGATGTCCACCGACCGCGCTCCGGACAACGGGTACTTCGACCACAGCCCGACGGTGCCCCGGACGGCGTGATGGGGGTACTCGGCGGCCAGCGTCCTCTCGTACACCGACAGGGCCGGAGGCACCAGCTCCTCCAGCGCGATGAGATCGGGCCCGGCGGCGGCCAGCGCACGGGCCGTCCCCGCCGGGTCGCGGTTCTCGTCACTGACGTTGTGCTGTACGACGACGAGGTCCCGCGCACCGGGATCGGCCTCCGGCAGGAGCAGCGCGCCGAAGGAATGCGTCCAGACGGCCACCGGCAGCAGCACCGCCACCAGGGCGACCGCCGACCGCCGCACCAGGGCGAGGACCAGCAGCAGGACGACGGCCAGCCCGGCCCACGGGAGGAAGTTCTCCACCAGACTGCCTACCTGCCCGGGCGAGTTGGGAATCCACCGGTGGAGGCCCAGCACCCCGGCCACCATCACCGCGAGCCCGGCGAGCACCGCCCCCCGCCGCCGGCTGCCCGCGCCGACGGCGCCCCACCCGGCCGACGGCGCCCCACGACGGCTCGCCCGCTCCCGCAACTGAAACCGCACCCGCACCCGCTCCACCACGTCTTTCTGTCCGCTGCCCGTTCCCTGCTCCGTAGCTTCATAGGACGAGCGTCCAGGGGGGAACGGTTTCCGCTCGGCCGGGCCGACCGTGCCGCGCCCCTATGGGGAAGGGGTTCGGTAGGCCCGGAGGAAGGTCCGCACCCCCTCGACGACGAGTGGCCGGACGCGGGAGTCCTCCGCCGCGTTCGCCGAACCGAGCCGGTCCAGCGCGACGCCGAAGGTCAGCGCGAGGAACTGGTCGGCCGCTAGCCGGGGGTCGGGGACGTCGAGCAGCCCGGCCGCGGCGAACGCGGCGAGTCGCTCGGCGATCGCCTCGTCGGGGGTGTCGGCCATGGGGTTGTAGTCCTGGTGCGGCAGGTGGCCGGATTCCGCCCGGACCAGCCGTCGCAGCGTGGCGTACTCCGCCGAGCCGAGCATGTCGGTCGCGATGCGCATCGAGAACGTGACCAGTGCGTCTTCGAGACCGGCGGCCTCGGTGCGGTCGGTGAGGGTGTCGTCGAGGGTGCGCCGGACAGCGGTGACCAGTGACTGCCCGACGGAGTCGACGACCGTTCGCAGCAGGGTCTGCTTGTCGCCGAAGTAGTCGTAGACCGTCCGCTTGGACACTCCGGCCCGGGCGGCGACCGCGTCGACGCTGGACCGGTCGAAACCGTCGGTGAGGAACAGCTCGCGGGCCGCCGAAAGGATGGCGGCCCGCTTCGGCGCGGACCCCTCGCGCAGGGTCTTCGTGGGCGGCATGAGCACATCGTAACGCTTCTACACTGCACGGTGTAGTGTAGAAGTGTTGACGGAAGGGACTGTCCATGACGGGAACGAACGCACCAACCGGCTTAGCCGGCTCAGCCGGCTCAACGGAAAGCCCAGCTCCCCCGGTTCGTATCGGAAGGGCCGCCGTCGGGGCCCTCGGCACACTGGCCGTCGCCACCGGCGCCCTGGAGTCGGTGGTGACACCGACGCTCCCGCTCCTGCAACGCGAGCTCGCGATGAGCCCCTCCGAAGGGGCGTTGCTCAGCGTCGCGCTCCTCGTCACCGGCGCGCTCGTCACACCGGTCGCGGGCAGGTTCGGCGACCGCTACGGCGGGAAACGGGTCCTGATCCGTCTGATGGCGGTGGTCTGTGCCGGTGGCCTGGTCTCCGCCCTGGCCACCGGCCTGCCGGTGCTGCTGCTCGGTCAGGTGCTGCAAGGGGCCATGGTGGGCGCACTGCCCCTCTCGTTCATCCTGGTGCGCAAGCACCTCCCCGAGGGGGAGTCGAAGGTGGCCATCGGGGTGGTCAGCGGGCTGTTCGTGGGCGGCGGGATGGCGGGCACCCTGTCGGCCGGGCCCGTGGCCGAAGGACTGTCCCGGCACTGGATGTTCGCGCTGCCGACGCTCGCGGTCATCGGGGCCACCCTGCTGGTGAACCGTCTGATGCCGAACGATCCGCCGGCCCGGCCTGACGATGCCGGGGTCGACTGGCCCGGCCTGGTTCTCCTGAGCGGGACCCTGGTCACGCTCATGCTCGCCCTCGCGCTGGCGGCCGACCTCGCCTCCTCGCAGCCCCTCGTGCTCGGCGCCCTCCTCGTGATCACGGCCGCCTGCGCGACCGGATGGGCGGCGGTCGAGCGCCGCGCGGCCTCGCCGATGGTCGATCTGCGCATGCTGGCCCGGCCGGTGGTGTGGAAGTCGTGCGTGCTGACGTTCGTGCTGTGCGTCGGCACCGCGGTGCCGGTCCATCTCGTCCCGCAGCTGTTCGCGGTGCCCTCCGACGCGTACGGCTTCGGGGCCGGCGCCACCCGGATCGGCTTCTTCCTGCTGCCCGGGGCCGTGGTCGCGTCGCTGGCCGGGCCGATCAGCGGGCTCGGGGCGCGGCGCTTCGGCCCGCGTGCCGTGGTCACCGCGGGGACAGCCATCATGGCCGCCGGGCTGTTCGGCCTGGCAGCCGTGCACAGCGAGGTCTGGCACCTCGTCCTCGGCAAGGCGATGATCGCGCTCGCCAACGGACTGATCGTCACGGCGATGGTGACCAGCACCGCCACCACCGTCGACCGGGGCGACACCGGCATCGCCACCAGCCTGGTCCTGGTCACCCGCGTGATCGGCTACGCCGTGGGTGTGCAGATCAGCGGCGCGATCCTCACCGCCGGTACCCCGCCCGGGTCGGACGTCCCGGCCGAATCCGCCTTCGTCACCGGCTTCGCCCTGGCCGCCGTCGTCACAGCGCTGTCCCTGCTGGTCACCCGCACCATGAGCAAAGGAGCCGAAGAATGATGCCCCGCATCGATCTGCCGAGCGGCAACCGAACCACTCCCAGGCGCACCGCCCTGATATCCGGGGCCAGCATCGCGGGGCCCGCCCTCGCCTTCTGGCTGAACCGTTACGGCTTCGAGGTCACGGTGGTCGAGAGGGCGGACGCCCTGCGCGGCGGCGGCTACCCCGTCGACGTACGCGGCACCGCACTGGAGGTCGTCCGGAGGATGGGAATCCTGCCGCGACTGCGGGACGCCCACATCGACCTGCGCCGGCTGACCTTCCTCGACGAGGACGGCGGCGAGGTGGCCTCCCTCGCCCCGCACACCGTCACCGGAGGCGTCGCGGGCCAGGACCTGGAGGTGCCGCGCGGGGAGCTGACCCGCGCTCTCCACACGGCGGTCCGCGACGACGTGGAGTTCCTGTTCGGCGACTCGATCGACACCCTCGACACCCTCGACCGGCCGGACCACGGGGTCGACGTCACCTTCCGCCGGGGCGGCAGCCGTACGTTCGACCTGGTATTCGGCGCGGACGGCCTGCACTCGCACACCCGGCGACTGCTGTTCGGCCCCGAAGAACAGTTCCACAGCTACCTCGGCCACTGCTTCGCCGGGTTCACCATGCGCAACACCCTCGGCCTCTGCCGCGAAACCGTGCTGTGGAACGCCCCGGGCAGGGCGGCGGCCCTCTACGCGGCGGGCGACAACGCCGACGAGGTCCACGCCTTCCTGAACCTCACCCGCCCGACCCCGCCGTTCGACGCCTTCCGGAACCCAGCAGCCCAACGGGCCCTGCTCACCGAGGCCTTCGCCGAATCGGCCTGGCAGATCCCGGAGATGCTCACCGCCCTGCACATCGCGGACGACCTCTTCTTCGACGTGGTCAGCCAGATCCGCATGCCCCGCTGGTCCAACGGCCGGGCCGCCCTGGTCGGCGACGCCGCGTACGCCCCCTCGCTCCTCACCGGCCAGGGCACCAGCCTCGCCCTGGTGGGCTCCTACATGCTCGCCGCTTCCCTGGCGGCCCGGGACCACACCACGGGCTTCGCCGCCTACGAACACGACACCCGCGCATTCGTCACCCTGAACCAGGACCAGGCAGGCAAGGGCGCCGCCACCCTCTTCCCCGCCACGGCCCGCGCGTTGGAGCAGCGAAACAGGGGGCTGCGCGAGCTCAGCACAATCCCGCCACAAAAACCCGGCCGCCCGGCCCATTCGGCCCTCACCTTGCCCGAGTTCACCGATGTGGCCTGATCCCTTTGGCCGACAGCGGAAGTCTGGCTATGGCAAACCCTGTGTTTGATTTGTCCCGTCGACGCCGGAGAGAATGTCCACTCGGCCCGAGGCGCCCGGAATCAGGGCACGGGAAACGGGGATGTGGGGAGAGTTTCGCGGTGGCGTGGGACGAGTGGGAGCAACTGAAAGCTGATGCGTCGGCGCACGGTACTGTCCACATGCAGCTGAATCGGGCCCCGTCGGAGGACAGGGCCTCAGCTGGGCCGGCTTCAGGAGATCTGAAGACGAACAAAAGGGCATGGGTGAAGGCCGGCGAGGGCGTCTTGGGTCTCAAGGACGGTGTTGGCAAGGCGTTGACGAAGCTGACCGAGGGGCAGACGGGGCTCGGTGACACCGGGGGATGCCGGAGCGCCGCGGCGCAGAAGGAGCTCTACGACTCCTGGAAGAAGTACGTCGGCGACGTGAGCGGCCGCTGTGACACGTTGGGCGGGCTGCTGCAGAAGGCAGGCCACGATCTGTCGAAGTCCGAGCAGGAAGTCAAGGCGGAGCTGGACAGGCTCGCGGTGAGGTATCGGGACACCGAGGCCGTTGGCGGCCAGGCAAAGGAGCGGTGATTCAGCTCATGAACCTGGCCACGTTGAAAGCCTTCAAGCCGTCCGAGTACGAAGAGGCCGCGGACGGATACCGGGCGACCGGTGACATGGCCTCCACGGCCAAGGACACGGTCGACAACCAGATTAGCGCGGGGGTCCGCAACCAGCTGCAGGGCGAGGCAGCGAAGGCTGCTCTCGACGAGCTCAAGAAACTGTCGGCGAATTTCCACTACGCGCAGACCGAGTGCGGCCTGGTGAGCACCGCGCTGAGTGGTCTCGCATTCGACATGGCAGCGGCCAAGCGGAAGCTGGAGGCGGCTGTCGAGGACGCCCGGGCCGACGGTTGCACGGTCAACCCCGACGGATCCGTTTCGTATCCGGCAGGCAAGAAGCCCGGTGACGAGAAGCCCGCCGACGGCGGCACGGTGACCGGGAGCGCCGGGGGCAGCCCGATGTCCGACGCGCTGGAGCGCCAGGCGGCCAACATCCACCCGAACCCGAACTACGGCAGGGCGATGGCCTATGCCAACCGGATCGCCGACGCCTTGAAGGAAGCCACGGACGCGGATGCCAAATGGGCACCGAAGCTGCGTGCGCTGAAGGCCGACGACGACTTGGTCGTCTCCAAGCGCGACTGGGCCGACACGCAGTCGGACCTGGGAGGTGTCCGCGAGGCGGGCAAGGACTACCTCGACTCCCTCCCGGAGCCGCCGAAGGACGGCAGCCCGAAGGACAACGCGTCATGGTGGAAGGGGCTCAGCCTTGAGGAGCAGTCCGCTCACCTAGCTTTGAACGCTGCCGTGGTCGGAGCGTTGGACGGTCTGCCTGCTGAGACTCGTGACGAGGCCAACCGTGCAGTGCTGGCGCAAGCCAGGGCACGTGTAGAGCTGGAACTCGAAAGGATGCCGGAGCCCACGAGGTACTCTCCCAACCCCAACGGCACCTACCCGGCCGTCATCCAGAACGACAATTGGACCAAGTGGAACGAGAAATATGGTGAGCGGCACGCGGAGCTCATCAAGTCTCGTGACGGGATGAAGAGCATTCAGGAGCGCTTCGACTCGACCGGCATCAAGGGTCTTCCCGAGGCGTACCTGCTTGGGTTCAGCACGGAAGGCAACGGTCGTGCCATCCTCGCGAACGGGAACCCTGACACGGCTGATCATCAGGCGGTGTACGTACCGGGCACGACGTCGAATCTGAGTAGCATCAGTGGAGATATCAATCGGATGGCAAATGTGTGGCGTGTGGCCACCGACGAGGCTGATGGGGCATCGGTTTCCACGATTACGTGGCTCGGATATGACGCACCGCAGAGCATCGTGAAGGATTCGCCATTCAGTCACTACGCGGACGACGGTGCGCCTGCCTACAACCGCTTCCTCGACGGCCTCGACGCCTCTCATACAGCCGAGTCGGACCCGCATCGCACGGCAATCGGTCATTCGTACGGCACGACCCTCATTGGTTCCGCAGCCCGGCAGGGTGAGCTGAACGCGGATGATGTGATCCTTGCCGGCAGTCCTGGGGTCCAGGTCAGCAAGGCCGAGCAGCTGGATGTTCCGAAGGGGCACGTCTGGAACCAGGAAGCGGACTGGGACGTGGTCCCGGACATTGGTCGATTCGGTCATGGGGGGAACGACCGGGACGGCGTATGGATCATCCCAAGTGACCCCGTCTTCGGCGCCAATCAGATGACGACAGACACCAGCGGCCACAGTGACTACTGGAAAGAGGACACCCAGAGCCTCCGGAATCAGGGCCTGGTGGTCGCAGGGCACGGCGACGACGTCAAGCTCGAACCGCTGCCTTCTGCATACACAAGGGCGCGATAGAGCTTCAGGCGTACGACGGGACGCCAGACCATCTGAGCACCAGCCCACGCGACTACCGTCCGTATCGACCGGCCCGTGTTCCGGCCCGACCCACTGAGGCTCATCGTGAAAACCAGACTGGGCGCACAAGCGCTCACCTTGTTCATCGCTCTCACTACCCTTACTGGATGCAGCATGACTGACGCCAACAAATCCGATGACCTACCCTTGGCAGGTACCAGCACATCGCTCGCTGCCGCTGACGAGGCAGAGAAAATCTCCAGTGAGATTTATGATTTGATCGGCATTAGAGGCAAAGGGTCAGACACCGGCCCGGGCGTCTCGGAATGTGGTGGGAAAGATCCTGACAAGTACTTTCAAATCTTTCACCCTTGGAGCTTCACTCCGGAGTCACCCAGTCAGCTCGATGATGTGATGGAGCGGCTCAGGGAAGAACTTCCCAAGCATGGCTGGAAGATCGTTGAGTATGGGCACGACACGAGTAAGAACAAGAACATCAACCTCACAGCTGACAATGACAAGAAGAAGCACAGTGTGAATATCACCCACTATGCGAAGCGAACCCCCCCGAAGCTGAGCCTGACGGTCGTCTCCGGGTGCTATCAGACTCCGGAAGGCCAGAAGGTCCAGCGGTTCTGAGGCCATTGCGCCCTCGGGTGTGCCTGGGCGCGGCTCTACCTCCGCCCCCACGCCGCCTGGTGTGCCAACCCGGACTCTCGGCTCTACGAGGTCGGGGGCTCGTTCCGTGTGCACGTCGGGGTTCGTGGCGATCACCCGCTCGCCGCGGACCGCGCCGGTGTTGCCGAGCTCGCGCATGAGGCGTTCGGCGGTGCACCGGGCCACCGGGACGCGCTGGGGGCCCTCTTCAGCCACGATTTGAACCTCAGTAGTCTGCCTCGGACGCCATTGCTACACCCGGCCACGCGAAAGCCCGCGTTGAAGCGCCTGCCTTCGCGTTGAGCTGGTCAGCTGGCAGCGATTGCTGAGTAGGTCAATACATCGGCCGGAATCTGATGAGAGAGCTTCCACTCGATCGCCATAGGGTTACTTCCCGTGTGCTTAACGTACTCCGCTGGGCCCAACAGCATCCATGGCTGGGGGCCGCCGATATCTGTCTTCTTGTATCGGCGCACGAAGAGGAGGACGTGAGTGCCCTTCTCCTTGTGGGTTTGATAGCGGATGCCGGTGGTTGAGCTCTCCGATGTCTGGTTCTGTGACTCCCAGTGAAATAGTGAGTCGTTGAGGGCGTAGTCCTTGTAGCGAGTCTCGGGTGAGAAGTCCTTCTCGTCTTTCTCTAGGGTGACGAGCAAGGCGTCGGTTTGGATGTTCTCGCACCACTTCACGCCCTCGCGGAAGTGGCCCGGCTTGAAGCCGTCCACCGCGGCCTGGCCCAGGGCGGGCAGGATCTCTTCGCGGCTGTACGAGGCGTGGACGGTCAGCGGGATGGCGGCGTGTGTGCCGAGGAGCGGCGCTGGAACATGGTCGGCCTGCTGTAGAACGTGGGCGAGTACTTGCCTCAGCTCGTCGCGGAACGCGTGCTGATGGTGGAGTGAGTCCAGCCCCGCTTGGTAGCTGGGGAAGCCACCGCCCAGCGGCCAGAGCGAGAAGAAGAGCATGCGGGCGTACCCCCGCTCCTGCTCGCTGAGCTCGTCGTAGGCGGGAGCATCATCGGCGAGCAGCTTGCTGTATGCCGTAGCGCGCAGTGGGTCATCGACGTGCAGGAAGGCCGATACCCGCTTCAGGAGTGGCAACTCGCCATCAGGGCCGACAGCGTCCAGCAGCTTCGCTCGACGCAATAGGCCTGTCCACGAGTTTCCGTTGCCGCGGTATAGCTCCTTGAGTTCCCGGCCGCTCTCCTTGAGGAAGTCTGCAAGGCGTGGCGTCGCGTAGGAAGCGACCTCGCGGGCCAACTGTGTGACATTGACTGCGATCTGTGTGCGAATGTTGTCAATGATCAGTTCCTTGGCTTTCGTCTCAAGGATGATCTGGCAGCCGGAGGGCAGCTGTGGGAAGTCCTGCTCGATGTTGTTGAGGAGTCGGTTGCGCGTCAGGTTCGTCAGGGCGCGGAACTGCTCCTCGAAGCGGAACTCCTTGCGGTGCTGACCGATGAAGTCCAAGACAGTGAGGACCGCCTTGTCCTCAGTGCGACGCAACCCGCGGCCCAACTGCTGAAGGAAGACCGTGGCGCTGGACGTGGGGCGCAACAGGAGCAGGGTATCGACGTCTGGGATGTCGAGTCCCTCGTTGAACAGGTCGACGGAGAAGATGACTTGGAGCGCTCCGGAGCGCAGGTCGTCAAGGGCGGTCTTGCGGTCAAGTGGCGGAGTTTCGCCGGACAGTGCGATGGCCTTGAGTCCTGCTCGTCGGAAGAAGTCAGCCATGAAGTGCGCGTGCGCGACCGACACACAGAATCCCAAGGCGCGCATCGAGTCCGCGTCGGCGACCTTGTCCTTCACCGCTTGTACCACGAGCCGAGCTCGTGCGTCGTTGCCTGTGAACAGATTGCTTAGCGCTGTTGAGTCGTAGGCTCCACGTTTCCACGTGACAGCGCTCATGTCCGTGTTGTCGGTGACGCCGAAATAGTGGAAGGGGCTCAGGAGCTCGTTCTCCAGCGCCTCCCAGAGCCGCATCTCCGCCGCGATTCGGCCATCGAAGAACTCGTCCTGGATGTTCAAGCCATCCATGCGTTCCGGGGTTGCGGTCAGCCCCAAGAGTTCCTGGGGCTGGAAGTGGTCCATGACCTTGCGGTAGGTAGGCGATGTGCCGTGATGAAACTCGTCGATCACGATGACGTCGAAGTGACCCGGAGCGATACGGTCCAGAGCCTGCGCGGTGAGCGACTGGACACTGGCAAACACGTGGTTCCAGCGGTTAGGGATCTCGCCACTGAACAACAGCTCACCGAAGTTCGCGTCGATAAGGACGTTCTGATAGACACGCAAGGATTGTTCAAGGATCTCCTTGCGATGCGCTACGAAGAGTAGGCGCGGGTCGCGGCCGAGCGTCTGGCGTAGGCGCTTGTAGTCCAGAGCCGCCATGACGGTCTTCCCGGTGCCTGTAGCTGCGACCAGGAGATTTCGGTGCCGGTCGTGCACCGTGCGTTCGACTTCGAGGCGTTCGAGCATGTCCCGTTGGTGTGGGTACGGGCGAACCTCCAGACCGGAGAGGGTGATGCTCGTAGCGCCGGGGCGACCGCTGCCACCGGCACGGGACAAAGCGTCGTCCAGCCGCTGTGCGTCCTTGTCGGGGTCGTACGGCTCGAAAGAGGGCTCACTCCAGTACGCGTCGAAGGTTGCCTCGAACTTGCGGATCACCGAGGGCGTAGCGACGGAGGAAAGGCGAACGTTCCACTCAAGCCCATCCAGAAGCGCTGCCTTGGAGAGGTTCGAGCTGCCGACGTACGCCGTGTCGAAGCCGCTGGCACGGCGGAAGAGCCACGCCTTGGCATGCAGACGGGTGGAGCGGAGCTCATAGTTGACCTTGACCTCAGCGCCGAAGTCTCGTACCAGGCGGTCTAGAGCGCGTCGTTCGGTGGCGCCGATGTAGGTCGTTGTCAGCACACGGATGGGGACACCGCGGTCGCGCGCCGATGACAGGGATTTTTCCAGGACGCGAAGACCGTGCCACTTCACGAAGGCGCACAGGAGGTCGACGCGATCAGCTGTGGCCAGCTCGGCGCGCAGCTCGAAGCCCAGACTGGGGTCCTCGGGGGAATTCGTAATGAGCGCTGTCTCGGACAACGGCGTTGCGGGGCGTATCGCGTAAACGCCTGGTGCCTCCTGCTCCGCGACGGCGAGCAGCTGTCGCGGCCCATCAGTGATGAGATCAACCCACTCTGTCGCACCCTCGATGGTGTTGAGCGATTCCAGAATGTGATTGGCCGCAATCACCTGCTCGGCTGGGGAGAGGCCCTGGAGTACCTGCCGCACAGTGGTGCCGATGTGGCGGGAAAGCACGTGGGGCGCCGATTCTCGGCCGACTGAGGCATCGATGGAGCGCCAGCCCGTCGAGTCGAGCTGCTTCATCCGTTCGGCGAGCCGATGCGTGATGAGCGACTCATAGAGCCCAGCAACTGGTGCGTTGTCCGAAATGCCGTTGGGCATGCCTAGAGTCCCCCTCATTTGGCTGCGTACTACATGTGCAGTTGTACCAAGGAGGACTGACAGTCGAAGCAATGGTTGCCAAAACAAGCAGGGGCCGACATCGCACATCGTGGTTGTCGGCCCCTGCCAAGGACATGCAGTCAGCGTTACCCGACCCCGTGGCAAGCCCCGTACGTTTCCCCCGAGCCGCACCAGCAGGCCGCCGTGCGGGACGGGGGCCAGGGGGTGGCGCGGCCTCGGGCGGCGAGGGTGGTGGCGTACTGGGGGAGGAGGCCCGGGTCGGCCGGGGACGTGGCTTCGGAGGCGGCGAACGCTTCGTAGGAGGGGACCGTGCCCGTGACGATGCCCAGGTTCGGGGTGCCCGTCGTGTGGAGGTCGCGCAGGGATGCCTCCAGGCGCGACAGGTGGGTCTCGCGGTCCACGTACTCCTCGGTCAACTCGGGGTAGGCGGCCAGTAGTTCCTGGAGTTCCTGCTCGGGCCAGTGCAGTACCGCCACCGGGAACGGGCGCGAGAGTGCCGTGCGGTAGGTGCCCAGCTCCGCGCGGAGGCGGGCGATCTCGGCCTTCAGCTCGACCGGGTCCGAGGAGCCCAGCGACCACAGGCGTTTGGGGTCGTGGAGTTCGTCCAGGGGGACCGGGGCGGTGTGCAGATCGCCCGCCAGCTCGTCCCAGGCGTCATGGTCCAGCCCCATCAGTCGGCGCACCCGGTGACGTCCGGTCAGCAGCGACTGCGTCGCGTACGGGACTTCCTCGCCGGGAGCCAGTAGCAGGGTCAGCGCGGTCGAGAAGAAGTCGTGTGCCGACTCCAGCTCGTCGTGGGCCTCCAGGGTCTCGGCGGCCACCTGCCACGGCGCCGCGTTCAGCGGGCCCGCGGTGCGGAGGCCGTCGATGATCGCGCGAGCCTCGGCCTCGTGGCCGTACTCCCAGAGGTTGGCGGCCTTCAGGGCCTTGATCAGGTAAGGGTTGTCGACGGTGGACTCGGGGGCGGCGAGGAGGTCGTCGTAGAGCGTGCTCGCGCGGGCGCGGTCACCCGCGAGTTCCAGATGGGCCGCGGCCTGGAGGATCAGCGGTTCGTGGTCCTCGGGGTACTGCGCCGCGGTGCGGAGCAGACGCTCGGCTTCGGTGATGTGGTCGGCAGGCGTGTCGGGGCGCATGGATCACACGGTACTGCCGGAGAGCCGTGGCAGGGAGAAGAGGGCGAAGGAGGAGGAGTGAGGAGAAGCGGGAGGAGGCTGGAGAGTTGTGGGGTTTGGCCCTATCGTTCGCGCCCCCGGAGGCGGAGACGGAAGGAGAGGGAGAGGTTACGTCCGGCTCCGCAAGGCCGGAAAGCCTCACAAAGCGGAACAGCCCCTGCAAGCGTGGCGAAGCCCGCAGGGTTGGTGAAGCTCCGCCGGGGTTGGAGAAGCCCGACCAGGTCGGAGGAGCCTCGCCAGGGTGGAGAGGCCCCGCGAAGACTGGAGAAGGGTGGCGGCGATGCCGGAGCGTGGGGCGGTTCCCGCGGTGCGAGGGCACGCGCGGTACGTACTCGCCCGCGGGCTCTGGGTGTCCGCCGAGCTTGTCGTGACCCTCGGGCTCGTCCTCCTGCTCCTCGTCGCCCATCAGCTGTGGTGGACCAACCGGGAAGCGCGCGCGGACGCCGGGCGGACCGTTCAGGAACTCCAGCGGGAGTGGGACGAATCCCCTGCTGCTGAGGGCCGTGACGACCGTGACGACCGTACGGAGATGGGGACCGATACGGGGGATGAGAGTGCGGGGGGCCCTGGTCCGTCTTCCTCCGGTCGTGCGTCCGGTGCGCCCGCCGCGCCGGACGCCTCCGCGAGCCGTACCCGCCCCTCCACCCCCCGCTGGGACCAGGCCTACGCCGTACTGAGCATCCCCCGTATCGGCCTCACCGCCCCCGTAGCCGAGGGCACCAGCAAGGGCGGGGTGCTCGACCGGGGGTATGTCGGGCACTACGTCCGCACCGCACAGGCCGGGCAGGCCGGGAACTTCGCGCTCGCCGGGCACCGCAACACCCACGGTGAGCCCTTCCGGCGCATCGACCGGCTGAGGCGCGGCGACCGGATCACCGTCGAGACCCGGGACGCCGTCTACACGTACACCGTCGACAAGCGCCTCGCGCGGACCGCCCCCTCCGACAGCGGGGTCATCGCGCCCGTGCCGCGCAGCAACATCACGACCTCCGTCGGGTACAGCGAGCCCGGGTACTACCTGACGCTCACCACCTGCACCCCCGAGTTCAGCTCCCGCTACCGGCTCGTCGTCTGGGGGAAGCTCACCGCGATGAGCCCGCGATGAGCCGGCGATGAGCCCGCGGTGAACAACGCGCGCACGAGCAGTGCCGCTGGGCGAATCCGGTCATCGTGTACGAGGAAAGGTCGTGTATAACGAAAGATGAAGATGAACGGGACCACGGACAGGGGGGTGAGCGCCATGCGGGACGCCGACGTCCTGCGGCACGCGTTCGCCCGGCTGCTCCGGCCCGTCGGACTCCTCGTCCTCCTTCTCACCGAGGTCCTCCTCGCCGAAGGCGGCAGCCTCTCCGCCGCCGTCGCACTCGCAGCCACCGCCGCGGCCGGATCCGCGCTCCTCGCCTGCTCCGTCATCAGCGCCCGCTGCGCGCCGCCGGTGCCCCGCACCCGGGTCCGTACGGCCATCAGGGACCGGGAGCAACGCACCGCGTTCCTGCCGCAACGAGACCCCGACGCCCGCGGCCGCACCCGGCCCCGAGCACCCGGGCACGCCCTCCTGACGGCCGCCGTCGCCGCGTAGGGCTCCCGCACTTCATCCCGTAGCGCCCTGCGCCCTTCCACGCCGGTCGTCATGCCGAGTACCGAGCACCACGTACTTCTCCCGGCACGACGAGACCCCCGGAGGGCTCACCCATGTCCGCCTTCATGTCCGCCTTCGCGAGCCTGGTCGGCTCCCTCGCCGACCTGGTCCAGCCGCTGTTCCACAGCGCTTCCACCGCCGTCGCGATCATCCTGTTCACCGCCCTCGTACGGCTCGCCGTCCACCCGCTCTCCCGGGCCGCCGCCCGAGGCCAGAAGGCGCGCAGCCGTCTCCAGCCGCAGATCGCCGAGCTCCGCAGGAAGCACGGGAAGAACCCCGAGCGGATGCAGAAGGCGATCATGGAACTGCACGCCGCCGAGAAGGTATCGCCGCTCTCCGGCTGCCTGCCGAGCCTGCTCCAGATGCCCGCGTTCTTCCTGCTCTACCACCTGTTCTCCAGCGGCTCCATCGGCGGCGAGCCCAACGCGCTCCTCAGCCACGACCTGCTCGGCGCGCCGCTCGGCGGGCGCTGGCACGACGCCCTCGCGCACGGCGGGGTGTTCGGTGCGCAGGGGTGGGTCTACCTGGGGCTCTTCGCGCTCGTCGCGGCCGTCGCCACGTTCAGCTACGGACGGACCAAGCGGCAGCTGGCGGCCAACCCGATGACGCCCGCCACCGGCCCCGACGGGCAGCCGATGCCGGGCCTGGACGCGATGACGAAGGTGATGCCGCTGCTGTCCTTCGCGACCCTGATCACGGTGGCCGTCGTCCCGCTCGCCGCCGCCCTGTACGTCGTCACCACGACCACCTGGACCGCCGTCGAGCGGGCCTGGCTGTACCGAGACATGTCCGCGCCCGGCGGCGCCATGGCCACAGCGGCGTAAACCGGCCGGTCAGTGCGCCGGTCCAGTGTGTGAACGAGGTCTTGCGGAGTGATCGCAACTCTTGGAGGATCAGCCAAGCCCTTCGTCGGCCGCACCCCGCCGAAAGGCTTCACCTCGACCAAGAGGAGTTGGACCGTTGAAGCTGCTTCGAGTCGGTACGGCGGGCGCCGAGCGCCCCGCGCTTCTCGACCGCGACGGGACACTGCGTGATCTGTCGGGGATTGTCCCCGACATCGACGGCGAACTGCTCGCCGACGCCTCCGCGCTCGCCCGGGTACGGGCGGCCGCCGACGCGCCCGGTGTGCTGCCCGCCCTCGATCCGGCGGGGCTGCGCATCGGGCCGCCGCTGGGACGCATCGGCAAGATCGTGTGCATCGGGCTGAACTACCACGACCACGCCGCCGAGACGGGTGCGGCGATTCCGGCGGAACCGATCCTCTTCTTCAAGGCCCCCGACACCGTCGTCGGACCCGAGGACACGGTGCTCGTGCCGCGCGGCAGCCGTAAGACGGACTGGGAGGTCGAGCTGGCGGTCGTCATCGGGCGTACGGCCCGGTACCTGGGCTCCGCGGAGGAAGGGCTCGCGCACGTCGCCGGATACGCGACCGCGCACGACGTCTCCGAGCGCGAGTTCCAGATCGAGCGCGGCGGCACCTGGGACAAGGGCAAGAACTGCGAGACGTTCAACCCGCTGGGCCCCTGGCTCGTCACCGCCGACGAGGTGCCCGACCCGCAGGCCCTGCCGCTGCGCCTCTGGGTCAACGGCGAGCTGAAGCAGGACGGCACCACCGCCGACCAGATCTTCCCGGTCGGCGAGGTCGTCCGCTACCTCAGCCACTTCATGGCGCTCCACCCGGGCGACATCATCAACACCGGTACGCCCGCCGGGGTCGCGATGGGGCAGCCCGAGCCGAAGCCGTACCTGAAGGCAGGCGATGTGGTGGAGCTGGAGGTCGAAGGGCTCGGCAGACAGCGGCAGGAGCTGAAGGGGGCGTAGGCCCGGCGGAGCCCGGAGGGCGCTGTCACTTCGCCGGTGACGGCACCCCCGGTCCCGTACCGGCTGGTCCTGTACCCGCCGTACCCGTATCCGCCGGTCCCGTACCCGCCCTCGTACGTACGTCCTCTCACGGGCGTACGTCTCTCACGCGTACGTCTCTCACGCCCCCGGCGTCGCCGTGAACTGCTCCAGCGCCTCGACCACCATCGCGTGGTCCTCCGCCTGCGGCAGCCCGGACACCGTGACTGCGCCGATCACCCCCGCGCCCTCCACCGCGATCGGGAACGAACCGCCGTGCGCGGCGTACGTGTCCGGGTCCAGGCGCGAGGACTCCTCGAACGTCGTGCCCTTCGCGCGGAACCGGGTGCCGACCAGGTACGAGCTCTCGCCGTACCGCTCGACCACCTTGCGCTTGCGGTCGATCCAGGCGTCGTTGTCCGCACTCGAACCGGGCAGCGCCGCGTGGAACAGCTGCTGCGCGCCGCGCCGGATGTCGATCGCCACCGGGGCATGCCGTTCCCGGGCCAGCGCGACCAGCAGGCTGCCGAGCGCGAGCGCGTCGTCGCAGGAGAAGCGGGGGAGGGTGAGCCGGCGCTCCTGGGCGATCAGCTCGGCGATGGTGGGGGAGGAGGTGGTGCTCATGCGTGCTGCTCCTCTTCGTCGTGGTGCGGCAGAAGCGTGACCGAGGCGCCCTCGCGGGCCGAGCGGCGGGCCGCCTCCAGTACGTCCAGGCAGGCGGCCGCCTGGAGCGCGGTGACCGGGTTCCGGCCCGAGCCGCGTACGGCGGCGGCGACGGCAGCGTAGTACGCGGGGTAGTCGCCGGGGAGCGTACGGACCGGGGTGCCGCCGCCGGTCAGCGGGGACTCGCCGGAGCCGAGGCGGCCCCACAGCTCCGGCCCCTCCTCGCCCCACGGCTCACCGGCCGTCGGGCGCAGGCCCTCGCGCAGGGCGGCCTCCTGCGGGTCCAGGCCGTACTTCACATAGCCCGCCTTCGAGCCCAGCACCCGGAAGCGTGGGCCGAGCTGGGCCGTGGTGGCGCTGACGTACAGGTGCGAGCGGACCCCGTTGGCGTGGGTGATCGCGATGAACGTGTCGTCGTCCGCCGCCGCGCCCGGACGCCTCATGTCGGACTCCGCGTACACCTGGACCGCCGGGCCGAACAGCACCAGGGCCTGGTCGACGACATGGCTGCCCAGGTCGAACAGCAGACCGCCGATCTCCTCCGGGTCGCCCGACTCGCGCCAGCCGCCCTTCAGCTGCGGCCGCCAGCGCTCGAAGCGGGACTCGAAGCGCTGCACCTCGCCCAGCTCGCCGTCGGCGATCAGCGCGGCGAGGGTACGGAAGTCGTTGTCCCAGCGGCGGTTCTGGAAGACCGAGAGCAGCAGCCCTCGCTCCTCGGCCAGCGCCGCGAGCTCGCGGGCCTCGCCGGCGGTTCCGGCGATCGGCTTGTCCACGACCACCGGCAACCCGGCCTTCAGCGCGGCCGTCGCCAGCGGGACGTGCGTCTTGTTCGGGGCGGCGATCACGACGAGGTCCAGCTCGTCGGCGCGCTCCCACAGCTCGTCCGGCGAGCCGGTGAACCGCACGTCCGGATACGCGGCGCGGGCCTCGGCCCGGCGCTCCTCGTTCGACGTGACGATCGTGTCGAGAACCAGGCCGCCGGTCGCGGCGATCAGCGGGGCGTGGAAGACGGACCCGGCCAGGCCGTAGCCGACGAGGGCCACGCGGAGAGGGGCGGGGGCGTTGACAGTCATGAGTTCCACTTAAGCAACGCTGTTGCCAAAGTGCAAGCGACCGGCACAATGGGACCGGTGAAGGGGAGTGGACCGTGAACACGAGCAGGGCGAAGGCCCCGGCCGGGGTGAATCTGCCGGCGCTGCGCCACCACAACGCCGCGCTGGTGCTGGACCTGCTGCGGGGGGCCGGGGCGGAGGGCATCAGCCGGCTGGAGCTGGCCGAGGGCACCGGCCTCACCCCGCAGGCCGTCAGCAAGATCACCGCCCGGCTGCGGGAGGACGGGCTCGCCGTCGGTGCGGGCCTGCGCCCCTCCACCGGCGGCAAGCCGCGCACGGTGCTGCGGCTGGTCCCCGACGCCCAGTTCGCCGTCGGGCTGCACCTGGACCGTGACGGGCTCACCGCCGTTCTGGTCGACCTCGCGGGCCGGTCGGTCGCGGTCACCAGAGCCCCCCTCGACTTCGGCGCTCCGGCGGAGAAGGTGCTCGGCGACGCCGCGGAAGCCGTCCGGGACCTGCGCGCAGCCGAGCCGCACAAGCCGTTGCTGGGCGTGGGGGTCGCGGTACCCGGTCCGCTGGACCACCGGGACGGCGTGCTGCACCGGGTGACCGGGTTCCCGCAGTGGGACGGGTACCCGCTGCGCGACGCGCTGGCCGAGCGGACCGGGCTGCCGGTCGTCGTCGACAAGGACACCAACGCCGCTGCCCTCGCTCTGGCCCTCGCCCGGGGCGGGCCGAGCGGTGACTTCGCCTACCTCCACCTCGGTACGGGGCTCGGCGCGGGCCTCGTCCTGGGCGGCGAGGTGCACCGGGGCGCGCGGACGGGCGCGGGCGAGTTCGGCCACCAGACCCTCCAGCTGGACGGGCCGCTGTGCGAGTGCGGGGGGCGCGGCTGCATCGAGGCCCTGTGCCTGGCCGCCGAGGCGCGCGGGGACCGGGGCGAGGCGGCCCGGGTCCTCGGAACGGGCGCGGCGAATCTGGTCGGCCTGCTCGACATCGACCGGGTGGTGCTGGGCGGGCGCACGGTGGCGGCCGACGAGGACGCGTACGTACGGGGCGTGCGGGCCGTGATCGAGGAGCGGGCCGCACGGGGCGGGGCGGGCGCGGGGGTGAGCGTCACCGTCACCGTCGCGGCTGGTGGTGACCGGCCGGTCGCGGAGGGCGCGGCGCAGCTGGTGCTCGCGCCGGTGTTCGGGCGGGTGGGGGAGCGGGGGGCATGACGACCCGAAGCCGAAGGTGCGGGGGCCCGTTCTCGTTCGGAGCAGCACGAGAACGGGCTTGGATCTTTCACGCTGTCAGCGCTGTCACTGTTCTATCTGTGAGGTCACTTTCCTTTCTGTCTCGTCAGATGGAAGCTCGGCAGGCAATGATTTGCCTGGTCCGGCTGGAGGGCCTCCTTGATAAAGATACCGGTGGCCCTGCAGGACGTAGATTCCGTCCCCGCCGGTGATGACAAAATGGTCCGTATCATCCTTCCCGTCATTCTTGCTCAGGTAGAGAAGGTAGGTCTGTCCGTTTTTCATCAAGCGGGACGTGTCAGGTGAATCAACCTTATCCGTGCCGAGTTGCTGCACCTTCGCGGCCGATCCCGGAATGCTTCCTGTCAGAACCTTCGAGATCCTGATATTTGTTACGGTGATCGGGAATCCGTTATGCGTTACGGCGATGGAATCGGCGGCGCGGGCGACAACCACCGCAACGCTGTCCTCCTGCATCCGGTCGAGATCGGTGTAGCGGTTGATCTGCGACACGGAGATTCGCTGCCTCGGCTCGTTCCGGTTCTGTTCCGCAGTGCAACTGCTCGACGAGAGGATGACCAGGGTGACCGCCCCTGTCGCGGCCGACCGGACCGCGTGGCGCCGTTTCCGAGAGGTCTTCACGTTCCGGTCGATCAGTAGATCTCGTTCGCGCCCGCGATGTCGCCCGGGCGCGGCTTCCAGAAGCCGCATTTGTCGTACCACCTGTCGATGGCGATATCCATGACCGTGACCTTGCTGCAGCTGGAGCCCGACGGTGCGGCCACATGGGCGAGGCCGAGGGCGTGCCCGATCTCATGAACCATGATGGCCTGTCGCTTCGACGGTGCGTAGTGCTGGGTGTGGTAGTCGTTCCACCACGTGACCATGGTGGTGCGCCAGGTGCCAGTGCTGTTGCATGTCGGAACTTCCTGGCTCGTGTCGAGTGTGATCCCGACGAATTGGAGTCCCTTCCAGGTGTTCCCGAAGTTCCCGTTCGCGACCCGAATGTTCGCTCCACTGGTGGTTTTGTTGATGTTGAATTGTGTGCTCGTGGAGTTCCAGGCTTCGATCGCGTTCTTCGCAGCTGCCGCGTAGCCTGACGTGGTGGTCGCGTCCTGCCACTTCATGGTTCCACTGGCGAACTTGCAGCCCAATTTCGGATGCGTGGCGGCGGCCGCCGGTGATGCCTGCATGCCGATCGTGGCGGACGAGACGACGAGCACCGTCAGAATGCTCTTCCAGCTCTTCATGTGAATTCCTCCCTGTTGGGTATTTCTTTCTCGCGGTGAAATGATTCCCAAGTTCTGGAGTGAAGTCAACGCTCGGCCGGAGCTTTATGCGAGCGAATTCGCTGCCCGGTAATTGGTTAGGGGTGTGCGCCGAAAATTGCCTGAGAGAACTTCCGGTCCAGGTCCGTAGGAGGAGAGGAGAGAGAGGCTGTTCAGCTCGGCAGTTCTGGCCGCAGCCCCGTCGACACCATGTCGAATATCCCCCAGTACCCCTCAACCCAGCTGCTATCCGGCAGCCCGGTCCTGGTGGATACATGGGTGAAGGCCTCGACGCCGACCCAGCCCTGGAATTCCCCTGCGTCGTCGATGACCTGCAACATGGGGCGGGGGTGGGAGTTATAGGCGTAACAGGGCTTGCCCTGCGCCAGGGATCGGCACCAGTACTCCTCGGTGTTGCGGCGGCCACCGCCCACCTCGCCGATGTAGCGGACGCGGTTCTTGTCGGTGCTCGCACACGAGGTGTTGGGTTGGAGCCAGCCCATGCAGGGGCTGCCGGCACACAGTCTCCAGGGGTTCGACGCCGCGCCGAAGCTCCAGGCCCCACCCGTTCCCTCCCGGCCCACGATCCCGGTTCGGGTGGCGGGAACCGACGACGATGCCTTGGCCACGACGTAGGCGCCCCGATAGGGCTCCGAGTTGTAGCGCGGGTCGTTGACGAGCTGACTCATCGTGGCCCGGCTTTCGCGGCCCAGCGAGGCGTTGCTGCCGTAGCCGACACCGAAGTTGGCGTACGTGGAGAAGGTGCCGGGCGCCGGGATCGCAACGTCGTTGCCGTAAGCGCCGTAGAAGGTGGGGCTGGTGATGCGGGCCGCTCGTCCGTCCGCCAGCCCGGTGGTGACGTTCCAGTACTCGGTGACCGGCTGCCCCAGTGCAGTACCTGCGGCGGTCTTGGTCCAGGTCACGGCGAGTCGGTCGTCGGGTGTGTAGGTGAAAGTGCCCTGGTAGCCGCCCATAGGATCGTCGGTGAATCCGTCGACCGTACGTACGGGACAGGTGGGAACGGTGCCGCCGCAGTTCGCCGTCATGGCGTTCACCCGCTTCGGCTGTTCCCGCTGGTTCCAGGTCCAGTAGTTCGTGGTCACCGTGCCGTCGTTGCGGAAGGCGTAGTACCCGAGCCGTACCCAGTTCCGGTAGTTGTTCTTCGTCGCCAGGTCGAGGTAGCCGACGGAGACGACCCAGTTCGCCTTGCCGCCGGGCAGGGGGGAGGCAGCCTGCGCCGGTCCTGCCGTGACCAGCATCGTGGCCAGAAGGGCCATGATCGCCGCCATTACGCCGGCCGATCTCGTGACCACGAGTCTCACTATGTTGCTCACCATGAACTCCACCCCCTGGCGCCCATCGGGCGCGTGCTCGACACCTCTCTTTACCCGGATGTCCCGAACGGGTTCACGAGGGGCGTGAACCCGTTCGGGACATCCGGGTAAAGACGAGTGCACCCCACACCACAGACTCGGAGATCCGCGTGAACGGCTCGCCCGGAAGACCTGATGACGACGCCCGTGTGATCGCCGATTCGCTGGTCCAGCCCGAGCTCTTCGGTGAGCTCTACCACCGCCATGTCGCCGCCATCCACCGCTACGTGGCGCGCCGACTGGGCGAGGATGCGGCAGAGGACATCACCGCCGATACCTTCTTGAGTGCTTTCCGGGCCCGGTCCCGCTACGACCTCACCCGTCCGAACGCTCAACCCTGGCTCTATGGGATAGCAGCCAACCTCATCGGGAAGCAGCGCCGCGCCGAGGTTCGGGCTCTCAGGGCAATGGCCCGAACCGGCCATGATCCCGTCGCCGACGCCTGGACCGAACGCAGCGACAACCGTGTCACGGCCCAGGCCGCGCAGTCGTCATTGGCCGGTGCGCTGGCCGAGCTCTCGGCGGGAGACCGGCACGTCCTACTGCTGGTCGCCTGGGCGGACCTCAACTACCAGGAGGTTGCCGAGGCCCTGTCCATTCCGGTGGGTACGGTCCGGTCCCGTCTCAATCGGGCGCGGAGGAAGGTCCGCCTCGCGCTCGGTGGCGTGGACCCCAGGCTCGTACATGATTTCGCGGAGATGGTCGGCAGTGGATGAGATAGGCGAGGTCCGGCGGTTCCGGGCCGAGATCCCGGAGTTCGATGACGCCAGGCTAGCCCCGATTCACCGGCGGATGCGGGCGGAGATCGCCGGGGCCCGTCCGCGCCGGATCGCCGCGTGCTCGCGAGGGCGGTTCTCCATGGTCGGTGCCGTTGCGTCGGTCGTGGCTGTCGCGGTGCTGTCCACGCTGGTCCTGCGGCATGAGGACACGCCCCCTGCCGCGCCCGAACCCCGCTCCCAGCCCTGGGTGTACCAGGAGGTGCGCTGGGACACCTGGCAGTGCGGGACCGGTGCCAGCACCGACGGCTACAGCGAGGTCGGTTCCTTCAACCTGAGCCCCGCCTCGCGGACGTGCCGCGCGGTTCCGGCGGCGCAGCAGCGCAAGGACAAGTGGATCCGATACGACGGCTCTGCCCTGGCCACCCCTGACGAGAGCACGAGCAGGCCGGACGACGTGGATGTCTGGGAAGGGAACTACCAGGCCGGCTGGCAGATGCTTTCGCCCGGGGGCGCCCACGACCTCGTGGCCCAGCTGCCGGTCGACCCCTCGGCCGCCCTGAACCTCATCCGCGCGCGATCCGCGCCCACCCGCTTCGCGGGCGCCCTTCGTCTGACGCAGGACCAGCGGGACTTCGCCGAAGTGGTGGGAGTGCTCTCCGCCGCGCCCGACGTCCCCGAGCACAAGGCCCGGACTCTGTACGACGTCATCAGGAAGTTGGCAGGGGCGACCGAGCCGGTTCAGGTTACCGACGGTGTGGGTCGGAACGTCCTCGCCGTCGGGGTGAACGGCACGTACCGCGACAACTCGGATGAACGCAACAGCATGCAGGTCCTGCTCGATCCCGACTCCTTCGCCTACCGTGGCGTGCGGTATGTGGCAGGGCTCGACTACTACGTCGGAGGCAAGTCCTCCGGAGGCCCCTTCGTACCGAAGGGAACGGTCCTCGCCACGGCCACCCGTGCTTCGACGGCCCTTGTGGACCGGGCGGGTGAACGCCCCTGACCGGCGGACCGGATTCAGGAAGGGCGCAGCAGTACGTCGGCGGCTTCGGCTGCGGCGTCGAGTGCCGCGGCCGGGCTCTTCCGGCCGGTCAGCGCCGCTCGTATCTCCGGCGCGAGCAGCGACATCACCTGTCGTGACGCCGGGTGCGGCTCTCCGGCAGATGCGCTGGCCAGCGCCGCCTGGTACTGCCTCGCGTACGGCGAGTCACTGGGGACGACGACATCTGTGCGGGGTGAAAGGTAGCCGCTCGCCTTCCCCAGCGAGCGAATCTGCTCCGGCTGGACCATGAAGGTGAGAAACTCCTTGGCTTCTGCCCGGTGCCGGGATTCGGCATTGACGGCGAGGGCGCCTGGGGCACCGAACCCGGCTTCCCGCGCGGGGCCCTGGAGCGGCCCGCCTACCATGACGTTCTCCTTGCCCCAGGTCCGCGCAGCCAGATCGGCGTCGGCCAGGATGACGGAGTAACCCATCGCGGCCTGCTGTCTGCCGAGCGCCTGGCCGCCGAGACGGTTGGTATTGCTCATTGCCGACGAGGGAATCGCGCCCTGCCGGTAGAGGTCGGTGAGGAAGGTCAGGGCCTCGACCCCCTCCGGCCCGTTGAACGCCACCCGGTCTCCGTCCTCGGTGAAGACCCGGCCTCCGGCCTGCCACAGCAGAGGGTAGAAATTCAGGTTCAGGGATGCGTCGTCGGATGCGGAGTAGTCGAAGAGGGCGATACCTTTGCTGTGCAGTCTGGGGGCGGCCGCCTTGATCTCCTCCCATGTCGCAGGGGGTGTGGTGACACCGGCCTCGGACAGCAGCCGCTTGTTGTAGATCGTGGTCGTCACGGTCTGGTAGATGGGTGCGCCGTAGATTCGGCCGCCCTCCGTCACCGCGTCCAGAGCGGTGGGGAGAAATCTTCCCAGGACGCCCTGCAGTGCGGTGTCGACCGGGGCGAGCGCTCCCTGGGAAGTGAAATAGGGAATCTGGTCCGGCATCAGCAGAATGGCGTCCGGACCGCTGCCACCGGCGAGGGCCTCGGCGATTCGCCAGTCCCGGCCCGACCACGGCATGCGCTCGACGGTGAGCCGGACACCGGGTGTCGCCCTCTCGAATTTCTCCTCGATCCCCTTCCAGTAGGCGGCGTCCGCCTGGGGATCGGTGATGACCGGATACATCCAGACGGTGACGTCAACGGGGGAATCGTCGCGGTGGTGGTCGCATCCGGCGAGCAGAAGAGCGAATACGAGCGCAGAGCAGGCGGCGACCCGTCGGCGGCGGGGCATCCGGATTCAGTTCCCCGCCGTGAGACAAAAACCGATGGCGACTTCGGCCGAGGCGCTACCGGTCACGTTCCCCCCAGCGATCCTTCGACGTGAGGCTCCCTCACCCGCTGTGAGCCCTCGATTCGGATCATGCCATACCCGCGGTTTCAGGGCATCGGTCAGTGACAGGGCCATCCGCCTGGGGGCGCCCGCAGTTGTCGTCACCCTCGGACAGCCCTTCAGTCGGGTGATCCTATTAATTGGGTCGGCATGTCGACTCTCTGGGTTCGCGCGCGCGTGGTTGCGTCGGAGGCCATCACCGGTGGCCATCGCCCCGGTCGTTCGCGAGCAGCGAAGGGTGCCTCCCTCATGCCCCCCACCTCTGTGTCCCCCACCTCCTGTGCGCGGCTGCGTGACTGCCGCGTGCTCGCCGCCCTCGGGATGGCCGCCGGGATCGCGGTGCCCGCCGTGCTTCTGGGCGGACCGCAGGCGGCCGCCCTGTCGGCTCCGGCCACTCAGGTCTCCTTAGCCGCCGAGGCCGCGGCCCTCGACGAGCAGCCCGCCTGTGGCGACCCGGACGCCAAGGAGTTCCCCATCGAGACCCGGATTCAGGGCGCCCCGGGCACGTACGCCTCCGGGGGCGGTTACGGCACCTGGTTCCTGGAGCTCACCAACACCACCGACGCCTCCTGCCGGGCCCTGCACCCTGTCCTCGTCCTCGCCGACCGCGACCGACGGCTGGCCGCGGAGCAGATCCAGCTGGAGTTCACCGAGCCCGGGCGGCCCGGCGCCGTGCACCGCGCCGCCTGGGAGACCACCGACCACGACGAGCAGATCGGCGTCTTCGGGGGCGAGAGGGCGGGCGCCGCACGCGATTCGGGCGACTCGGACAACGCGTTCCGAGGGCTCACCGTCCCCGCCGGAAAGACCGTGGCCGTACGTGTCCGGATGGCGTTCACCTCCGACACGGACCCCGGGCCGGTCACCGCCCACGCCGCTGTCGTCCAGCGCCTCCACCGGGACGAGGCCAAGGGCGGCGGGCGCGAGGACGGTGACTGGGTGGGGGAGTCGGAGGAGTACCCGTTCGTGATCGTCGACGGCGCCACAGACAGCGTCCGCGAACCGGAACGCCCCGACCCCGGGCGCACCGGCGCGGGCAAGGAGGCCCTCCCGGAGGCCGGGGACGGCGACGGCGGGGGCAGGGACGGGGGCAAGGAGCGCCCCGGCCTTCCTCCCCGCGACGGCGCCGGCCGACCGCTCCCCGAACTCGCCCGCACCGGACCGGCATCCCTCGCCTGGACCGGGGCCACCGCCGGAGCCCTGCTGCTCGGCGGAACCGCCCTCCTGGCCTACGCCCGCCGCTCGCGGCGCACGGCGGGCTGACGACCACCCGGGCCGGGCATCCGCCCGCGACCTGCACCGAACCCTCGCCCCGCGCCCGCCTCTGCTGTCCGTCCCGCGCGGCCTGAAGCGAATCCCCCGCCCGCCCGCGCAGCTCACCCCGACGGCCCGGACCGAACGCCCCCCGCGTGCCCGTATCTCCGTACCCCTCCTATCCGTACCCCCGCCCAGGTGTTCACGTACGTCTGCCACCATCGGGCCGTGGACTACCCGAACGGCCAGGCACCTGGCGCACCGATCCGCTCCGGCATCCCCGAGCACGGCCGCATCCCGAAGTACTACGCCGTCAAGGCCCGCATCGCGGTGCTGCTGGACGAGCTGGGCGAGGGCGGGCTCCTGCCCACCGAGCGGGAGCTCGCCCAGCAGCACGAGGTCTCGCGCGAGACCGTCCGCCAGGCCCTGCGCGAACTGCTCCTGGAAGGGCGGCTGCGGCGGCAGGGGCGCGGGACCGTCGTCGCCGGACCCAAGCTGGAACAGCCGCTCTCCCTCGCCAGCTACACCGAAGGAGTCCGCCGCCAGGGCAGACGGCCCGGCCGTAACCTCATCGGCCTGGAACGCTTCCCCTGCCCCGAGGTGCTCGCCGCCGAGGTCGGGGTCGGGCGGGGCGAACCGGTCTGGCACCTGGAGCGCGTG
Source organism: Streptomyces durocortorensis (assembly GCF_031760065.1). Lineage (NCBI taxonomy): Bacteria > Bacillati > Actinomycetota > Actinomycetes > Kitasatosporales > Streptomycetaceae > Streptomyces > Streptomyces sp. C11-1. The sequence goes on along the minus strand of NZ_CP134500.1, from coordinate 2,399,738 downwards.
CTGCTCGCCGACGACGAGCGGGTCGGCCTGGAGAGCACGTACGTCGCCGTCGACCGCGTCCCGGACCTGGACACGCGGTTCGACCCCGACTCCTCCTTCTACGCCCACCTCCGCGAAGGCCTCGGCATCGCCTTCGGCGACGCGGACGAGCGGATCGAGACGGTCCTCGCGACGCCCCGCGAGGCCCTGCTCATCGGGACCCCGCCCGCCCTGCCGATGCTCCTGATCCACCGGCTCTCCCGGGACACGGAGGGGCGGCCGCTGGAGCGGGTACGGACCCTGTTCCGGGGGGACCGCTTCTCCTTCTCCGCCCATCTGAAGGGCGAAGGGCGGGACTGAAGCGGGACGAAGGCGGGACTGAGGCGGGGTGGGGAGGCAGGGCCGAGTCGGGCCGCGGCGGACCTGTGTGGCGGGGCCGAGGCGGGGCTGACTCGGAATCCGGCGGTGATGACCAGTCCGCCTCTTGTAACGAAAAGATAACGGTTCTGGTCCAAACTTGATGGGTCGTTCACCGTCCCGTCGGTGACCGGACGCACCCGGGACACCCGCCCCCAGGAGCGTGGCCGCCGTGAGAGTCATCGTCGTAGGAGCCGGCGTGGTGGGAACCATGCACGCCTGGCACGCAGTCAGTCGCGGCCACGAGGTCGTACAGATCGAGCGCGAGAGTGAGGCGCGCGGGGCATCGCTCCGCAATTTCGGACAGATATGGGTCAGTGGCCGGGCCGGTGGCGATGAGCTGGAAACCGCCCTGCGCGCAAGGGAGTTGTGGGAGGAGATCGGGCGGCGGGTGCCCGGGCTCGGCTTCCGGGCCTGCGGTTCGCTCACCCCGCTGCGGACCGCCCGCGAGGTCGCCGTCGCCGAGGCGGCGCTCGTCCGGCCGGACGCGGCGGCGCGCGGCTACAAGCTGCTCACCGCCGCCGAGGCCCGCGCGCTCAACCCCGCCCTGCGCGGCGCGTTCACCGCTGCCCTGTGGTGCGAGCGGGACGCGGCGGTCGAACCACGCACCGCCCAACTCGCCCTGAAGCAGGAGCTGCTGGACTCGGGTCGCTACACCTACCTCGGCGGCCGCGAAGTGCGGGACGTCGCCGGAACCGCTTCGGTGCGCGACGACCACGGTGACGTCCACACCGGCGACGCCGTCATCCTGGCGACCGGCGCCTGGCTCGGCGGGCTCGTCCGCGAACTCACCGGGCCCGAACTGCCCGTGCGGCGCGTCCGGCTCCAGATGATGCAGACCGACCCGCTCGGTGAACCCCTCACCACCTCGGTCGCCGACGCCGACAGCTTCCGCTACTACCCCGCGTACCGGAGCGAGGCTCTCGACGCCCTCAACGCCGGGCAGCCGCAGGACCCCGTCGCGGCCGAACACCGCATGCAACTCCTCATGGTGCAGCGTGGCGACGGCGGGCTGACCATCGGGGACACCCACGAGTACGAGCACCCCTTCGCCTTCGACACCGTCGAGGAGCCGTACGAGCACCTCGTCCGGGTCGTCGAGTCCTTCCTCGGCCGCCCGCTGCCGCGCATCCGCCACCGCTGGGCAGGTGTCTACGCCCAGTGCGCGGACACCTCCCGGGTCGTCCACCGGCAGCAGGTGCGCGACGGGGTCTGGCTCGTGACCGGACCCGGCGGGCGTGGCATGACGTGCTCGCCCGCCATCGCCGAAACGACCGCCGACCAACTGGGCTGGTGACCTCATGACTTCAGCAACGCAAGCAACGCATGCAACCCAAGCAACCCAAGCGGCACAGGCGGCGGCCGGTAACCGCTTCGGACTTGTCGTCCTGGACATGGCCGGGACCACCGTCGCCGACGGCGGTCTCGTCGAGCAGGCCTTCTCCGCCGCAGCCCAACGCCTGGGAGTGGAGCCGGAATCCGAGGAGCACGAGCGTCAACTCGCCTATGTTCGCGCCACTATGGGCGAGTCGAAGATCTCCGTCTTCCGGCACCTCTTCGAGGAGGAGGAGAGGGCTCAGTACGCCAACACCGCCTTCGAGGAGGCGTACGGGGCGCTCGTCGACGGCGGCCGCATCGCCCCGCTCCCCGGCGCGCGGGAAGCCGTCGAGCGGCTCACCGCAGAGGGGCGGACCGTCGTCCTGACCACCGGGTTCGCCCGCACCACCCAGGACGCCATCCTCGCCGCCCTCGGCTGGCGGGACCTCGTCCCCCTCACCCTCTGCCCCGCCGACGCGGGCGGCCGGGGGCGCCCCTACCCGGACATGGTGCTGGCCGCCCTCCTGCGCACGGGTGCGGTGGACGACGTGCGGCGGATCGTGGTGGCCGGGGACACCTCGTACGACATGCTCAGCGGAGTACGCTCCGGCGCCGGGCTCGTCGCGGGGGTCCTCACCGGTGCCCACGGCCGGGACCAGCTCGACCGGCACGGCGCGACCCATGTCCTCGGGTCGGTCGCCGAGCTGCCCGACCTGATCGCGCGGGCCGAGGCGTGACGGACCTCCCCACCTCCAACCCGCTCGCCACCGCCACCGCCACCGTCCCCACCCCCACCCCCACCGCCCCCAGCGGCATCCGCTTCGACGGCGTCACCGTCGCGTACGGCCGGACCGTCGTCCTCGACCGGCTCGACCTCACCGTCGAACCCGGCGAGGTCATGGCCCTCCTCGGACCCTCCGGCTCCGGCAAGACCACCGCCCTGCGCGCGGTCGCCGGGTTCGTCCGGCCCGCGTCCGGGCGGGTCCTCCTCGGTGGCCGGGACGTCACCGCCCTGCCCCCGCACCGGCGTGGCATCGGCATGGTCGTCCAGCAGTACGCCCTCTTCCCCCACCTCAAGGTCAAGGACAACGTGGCCTTCGGGCTCAAAGCCCACCGCACCCCGAAGGCCGAGATCCCCGGCCGGGTCGCCGAGGCCCTGGAACTCGTCGGCATGGCCGCGTACGCAGACCGCCACCCGCGCGAACTCTCCGGCGGCCAGCAGCAGCGCGTCGCCATCGCCCGCGCTCTCGCGATCCGCCCCGGCGTCCTGCTCCTGGACGAACCGCTCTCCGCACTCGACGCCCGGCTCCGCTCCGGCATGCTCGCCGAACTCGCCCGACTTCACCGCGAGTTGCCCGACGTCTCCATCCTGTACGTCACCCATGACCAGGTCGAGGCGCTCACCCTGGCCGACCGCATCGCCGTGATGGACCGCGCCCGGCTCCAGGACTGCGGCACCCCCGAGGAGCTCTACCGCCGACCCCGTACGGAGTTCACCGCCTCGTTCGTCGGCAACGCCAACCTGCTCCCCGTCACCGTCACAGGCGAGGGGAGCGTCGAGCTCAGCAGCCCCGAGAACGGCCCCGAGCACCGCCCCGAGGGCGACGATGGTCGAACCGCCCGCCGCCCCCTCGCCGTCCCCACCGACACCGCCGCCCCCGGAGCCACCGCCACCCTCTGCGTCCGGCCGCACCTCGTCGGCCTCGGCGTCGGGCCCAACGGGCTCACCGGCACAGTCACCGAGGTCCAGTGGCGCGGTTCCACCCACCGCGTCCACGCAGACGTCGACGGACACCACGTCATGGCCGACCTCCGCGAACTGCGCGAGCCCCCGGCCCTCGGCGACCGTGTCACCCTGCACTTCGCGGCCGAGGACGCGGTGCTGCTGCCGGCGGGAACGACGGGGGGCAGCTCATGACCCCCACCGCCACCACCCCGGCCGCCACCGGCACAGCTTCAGCCGTCCCCCTCCCCACCGGACCCGCCCCCGCCCCCAACCCCGCCTCCGCACGTTCCCGCTCCATCCCCACCTGGGTCTGGGCCCTCCCGCCCGTCGTCGTCCTCGCGCTCGCGTTCCTCTACCCCCTCGCCCTCGTCGTCCAGCAGTCCTTCACCCCCGAAGAGGGCGGCGCCTCACTCGGCCCGTACGCCGAGGTCTTCGCCTCCGCCGTCTTCCGCGACGCGCTCGCCACCACCGTGTGGCTCGCCGTCGGCTCGACCGTGGGCTGCCTCGTCCTCGGGTTCGTCCTCGCGCTGGTGATCGCGTTCGTCCCGTTCCCCGGCGGCAGGGCGGTGGCCCGGTTCGTCGACGTCTTCCTCTCCTTCCCGTCCTTCCTGATCACGCTGGCCCTGCTGTTCATCTACGGCTCGGTCGGTATGGCCAACGGGCTGTGGACCGACGTCACCGGGGCAGCGGACGGGCCCTTCCACTTCCTGACGACCCCCTGGGGTGTGCTGCTCGCCGAGATCACGTACTTCACGCCGTTCGTCATGCGCCCGCTGCTCGCCGCGTTCTCACAACTCGACACCGGGCAGCTGGAGGTGGCCTCCTCGCTCGGCGCGGGACCCGTCCGGATCATCCGGCAGGTGATCCTGCCCGAGGCGCTCCCGGCGCTCGCGGCGGGCGGCAGCCTCGTCCTGGTGATGTGTCTCAACGAGTTCGGGATCGTCCTGTTCACCGGGGCCAAGGACGTCACGACGCTGCCGATGCTCGTCTACAGCAAGGCGATCCTGGAGTCGGACTACGCGGCCGCCTGCGTCGTCGCCGTCGTCAACATCGCTGTCTCCGTGGGCCTTTACAGCCTCTACCGGGTGGTGAGCCGTCGTGCTGGTGCATAGCCGGGCCGGGAAGTGGGCCACCTGGGCCGTCTTCCTCCTCCTCTTCGTCCCGCTCTTCGCGGTGCCCCTGCTCGTCATCCTCGCCGCGTCCCTCGCCACCAACTGGTCCGGCGCGTTCCCCTCCGGGCCCACCGCCGAACGCTACGCCGCCGCGACCAACGGCGACTCGCTCCAGGCGCTGACCACCAGCCTGGTCACGGCCCTGGCCGCGAGCGTGCTGGCCCTCGCCCTCGGTGGCTGGGCCGCTCTCGCCGCCGCCTCTCTCCGCGAGCGCGGGAAGCGGCTCGTGGACGCGCTGTTCATCCTGCCGGTCGCCGTGCCTTCGGTGGTCGTCGGCCTCGCGGTTCTGGTGGCGTTCAGCCAGCCGCCCATCCTGCTCAACGGGACGCGCTGGATCGTGATCCTCGCCCACACCGTCCTGGTCACCGCGTTCGCCTACCAGTCGGTCGCGGCCGCCGTACGCCGCCTGGACCCGATGTACGAACAGGCCGCCGCCGGTCTCGGTGCCGGTCCCGCCCGCGTCCTGTGGCGGGTCAGGCTGCCGCTGCTGCTGCCCTCGCTCACTTCGGCCGCCGGGCTCTGCTTCGCCCTGTCCATGGGGGAGTTGAGCGCCACGATCATGCTCTACCCGCCGGACTGGACCCCGCTCCCGGTGCAGATCTTCGCCGCCACCGACCGGGGCTCGCTCTTCACCGGCGCCGCGCTCGCCGTGGTCCTGATGACGACGACGCTCCTCGTGCTCGCCGCCGTCTCCCGTATCCGGACGCGCGCTTCGTACCGCTGACCCGCCCCCGTACCGCTTCCTGCCTCACCCCCACCCCCTCACCTGGAGACAACCCATGCGCAAGCCTGCCCGCACCCTCGCCCTTCCCTTGGCCGTCCTCGCAGCCCTCACCCTCACCGCGTGCGGTGGCTCCTCCGCCGCCGATGAGAAGTCCGTCACCGTCTACAGCGCCGACGGCCTCAAGGGCGAGAACGGCAACGGCTGGTACGACAAGGTCTTCAAGGACTTCGAGAAGAAGACCGGCATCAAGGTCAAGTACGTGGAGGGCGGCTCCGGCGAGATGATGCAGCGCGCCGCCCGGGAGAAGGCCAACACCCAGGCCGACGTCCTCGTCACCCTGCCGCCCTTCATCCAGCAGGCCGACGCCAAGGGGCTCCTCACGGCGTACGAGCCGGAGGGCGCCGACCGGGTCGACGGCGCCGACCGGGCGGCCGACGGGAAGTGGACCTCCATCGTCAACAACTACTTCGCCTTCATCCACAACAAGAAGGAGCTGAAGGCGCCCCCCACCACCTGGGAGGAGCTGCTGAAGGGCTCCTACAAGGAGAAGATCCAGTACTCCACCCCCGGCGTCGCGGGCGACGGCACCGCCGTCCTCATCAAGGCCATGCACGACTTCGGCGGCCAGGAACCCGCCATGGCCTACCTCAAGAAGCTCCAGGCCAACAACGTCGGGCCCTCCGCCTCCACCGGCAAGCTCGCCCCCAAGGTCGACAAGGGGGAACTCCTCGTCGCCAACGGGGACGTACAGATGAACTTCGCGCAGTCCAAGGACATGCCCAACCTCGCCATCTGGTTCCCCGCGAAGGAGGGCGGAAAGCCCACCAGCTTCGCTCTCCCGTACGCGGCCGGGCTCGTCGCGAACGCCCCGCACAGCGAGAACGGCAAGAAGCTGCTCGACTTCCTCCTCTCCGAGCAGGCGCAGCGCGACGTCAGCGTGGTCGGCGGGGGCTTCCCGGCCCGCAAGGACATCAAGGCCACCGACGCCAACGCCGTCGAACTGGCCGGGCTGATGGAGGGCGTGGAGATCTTCGAGCCCGACTGGTCGGACATCGGCGCCAACCTGGACACGTACATCGACGCCTGGAAGTCGGCCACCGGAAGCTGACCGGCCACCTTTCGGCCACGGATTCCTGCGAACGTCTGTTCCCGCAATGCGAAGGTCTGGACTCGGCCCGCTTGTCTCGCCAAGGTAACAGGTCTGGTCCATCAGGCAGTTCACGTCCAGCCCCGACCCACCCGCCCCTCTCTCCGGAGGATCACGTGTCCCGGTCCCGACCCCTGTCCCGCCGCTCCGTGCTCGCCACCACCGCCGCAGCGGCCACCGCCGCCGCCGTCGGCCCCCTTGCCACGGCCCCCGCCGCGTACGCCGCGTCCACCCTCCCCGACGGCACCAGCAAGGACAAGGTGCTCGTCGTCGGCATCGACGGGCTGCGCCACGACGTCATCGCCGCAGCGAACGCCCCGCACCTCAAGTCGATGATGGCGAACGGCACGTACGGCACCTCCCTGCTGTACGCCAACCCGATGGCCGCCACCTCCTCCGGCCCCGGCTGGTCGACCATCTCCACCGGAGTGTGGCCCGACAAGCACCGCGTGAAGGACAACTCCTTCGCCGGGAAGAACTACGGGCAGTACCCGGGCTTCCTCGCCCGCCTCGCCCAGGTCCGCCCCCAGCTCTCCACCTACGCGGCCGTCGACTGGAAGCCCCTGGACACCCAGGGCACCGTCACCCCGGGCGCGGACGCCAAGCTCGTGCTGGACGGTGACCGCGACGGTTACACCGGCCACGACGCCACCATCGCCGCCGAGACCGAGTCGATCCTCCGCGACCAGAACCCGGACGTCCTGTTCGTCTACTTCGGGCAGGTCGACATCGTCGGCCACAACCTGGGTGCGGCCAGCCCGCGTTACCGCGAGGCGACCGACGTCGTGGACGGCCACCTCGGCCGCCTCCTCGCCGCGATCAGGGCCCGGCCCTCGTACGCCACCGAGCGCTGGACCGTCATCGTCGCCACCGACCACGGCCACACCGACTCCGGCGGCCACGGCGGCAGCGCGATCGAGGAGCGGCGCACCTTCGTCCTCGCCCAGGGCCCCGGCATCGCCGCCGGTGCCACGCCCGGCGACACCCGTCTCGTCGATGTCGCCGCCACCGTCTTCAAGCAGCTCGGCATAGCCCCGGACCCCGCCTGGGGCCTGGACGGCAAGCCGATCCAGGAGCGCTCCACCGACCCCTTCGAGGCGCTGTACCCCTCCCTCTCCGCCCGCGTCGACGAGACCGGCATCCCGGCGGGCGTCCTCGGCTGGACGCACACCGCGCCCAGCGGCTGGTCGGTCGTCAACTCAGCGATGGGCACCGGAGGCGTCACCGAGTGGCGCGGCTGGGCCTTCGCCACCGACGAGTTCTGGAGCCGCAGCCACCGCGACCAGTCCCGTGAGCTGAACGTCCGCTCACGCGGGGTCTTCGCGGTCGCCGACTCCGACGAGTGGGACGACAAGGCGTCCTCCGGCCGGTACGACTCCACGCTCGTCACCCCGGCGTACGCGGTCGGCGGCAGGTCCACCGTGACGCTCGGCTTCACCACCCTCTACCGGCAGGAGGGCAGCCAGAGCGCCCGGGTACTCGCCTCCTGGAACGGCGGCACCCCCGTCGTCGTGAAGAGCTACACGTCCGACGTGATCTCCCAGCCCCAGTCCCTGACCCTGGACGTGCCGGCCGGGGCCGCCAACGTGAGCTTCCGGTTCCACTACACCGGCAGCAACAACTGGTACTGGGTGATCGACGGGGTCAAGGTCGCCACCGGCTAATTATGCTGGGGGTGCCGGGACGGCGTGGTCCGGGCACCCCCAGCACGCAGTGCGTACGGCAGGAGTCCCGACACATGGCAGAGCGCAAGCCGATCACATCCTGGCTCACCGACATGGACGGCGTCCTCATCCACGAGGGCACCCCCATCCCCGGTGCCGATGCCTTCATCAAGCGGCTGCGGGATTCCGGGCTGCCCTTCCTCGTCCTCACCAACAACTCCATCTACACCGCGCGCGACCTGCACGCCCGGCTCAGCCGCATGGGCCTGGACGTGCCCGTGCAGAACATCTGGACCTCCGCGCTCGCCACCGCCCAGTTCCTGGACGACCAGCGCCCCGGCGGCACCGCGTACGTCATCGGCGAGGCGGGCCTCACCACCGCCCTGCACGACATCGGGTACGTCCTGACCGACCACGCCCCCGACTACGTGGTGCTCGGCGAGACCCGTACGTACAGCTTCGAGGCCCTCACCAAGGCGATCCGGCTGATCAACGGCGGCGCCCGCTTCATCTGCACCAACCCCGACGAGACCGGCCCGTCCGCCGAGGGCCCGCTGCCCGCCACCGGTTCGGTCGCCGCCCTCATCACCAAGGCCACCGGCAAGGAGCCGTACTTCGCGGGCAAGCCCAACCCGCTGATGATGCGGACCGGGCTGAACGCCATCGGCGCGCACTCCGAGACCAGCGCCATGATCGGCGACCGGATGGACACCGACGTGCTGGCGGGCCTGGAAGCGGGGATGCAGACCTTCCTGGTCCTCACCGGGCTGACCGGTGTCGCGGACATCGACCGCTACCCGTTCCGGCCGTCCACCGTCGTCGACTCCATCGCGGACCTGGTCGATCTCATCGATCTGCCGGACCAGGCCGACCGTTCCTGACCTGAGCGAACCGCATCCGCAGTGGTCCGGGCGCCGCCCGGGTCTCGCCCGAATGGGGGGCTGCGGATGCGGGGCCCGGCCGCAGGCGTGAACCTTCCTGTAGGAGGTTCACGATGCGTTCCATGCCCATCACGTTCTGTGCCGCAGCGGCGGCCGCGCTCATAGCCGTGCCCGCCCCCGTCGCGCTGGCATCCCCGGCCGCCCCGGCCGGTGACGACGACCGAGGCACCGTCTCGGTCACCCCGTCCACGATCGCCCCGGGCGGGCAGGTGGAACTGTGGGTCGACGTCTGCGGCAAGGGCCGCCGGGCCAAGGGCAACTCCGACGCCTTCGCCTCGGCCGTCCAGTTCCGCCCCGGCGACAGAAAGGGCCTCTTCGCCGAGGCCCGTATCCGGTCCGACGCCGAACCCCGCTCCTACGACGTCTGGGTGACGTGCGAGGACAGCAACGGCAAGGCGACCGGCACCCTCACCGTCATCCACCACAAACGGCCCTCGCCCGTCGCACCCGTCAAGGCGGGCGGCGGAGGCACCGCCACCCTCGCCGAACGGGCCGTCGAGTCCGAGGGGCCCGGCACCCGGCACGCGGTGACCGGTCTGGTGCTCGCCGCCGTCGCGGCCGTCGCCGTCGCCCTGCGCAGCTCGCGCCGCCGACGCGGCCCGGCCGGCCACTGACATGAGCGCCCCGGACCGCCCGGCAGGCACCGGGCGACTGCTCACGGGAGTCACCTGGGCCGTGCTGCTGCTCGGCCTGTGGCTCTGGGGCCGGGAGGCCGGCGGCGGGCTCGGCGGCCTGTCCGGGCCCACCACCGGTGACGTGGCCGCGGTCGGCCGCCCCCTCGGCACCCCGCTGCCCCCGGCCCACGACCCGCTCGACGGTGTCGCCCCCGAGCGTGTCGACGTCCCCTCCGCGGGGATCTCGGCCCCGGTGATCGCGCGCGGCCTCGACGAGGACGGGGCCATCGACCCGCCCCCGTACGGCATGCCGAAGACCGCGGGCTGGTACGGCGACGGCACCGCACCCGGCGCGAAGGGCGCGTCCCTGTTCGTCGGCCACGTCGACACCGAGACGAAACCGGCCGTCTTCTACGGGCTCAGCGCGGTGAAGCCCGGTGCGAAGATCAAGGTCACCCGGACCGACGGCAGCGTCGCGGAGTTCACCGTGGACGACGTCCAGGTCGTCACCCGCGAACGCTTCGACGCGAGGACGGCGTACGGGCCCCGAGAGGACGGCCGGGCCGAGCTGCGGCTGATCACGTGCGGAGGCACGTACGACCACCGGACCCGCTCCTACTCGGCGAACGTGGTGGTCTCGGCCTACCTCACGGGCGCGAAGGACGCCCCCGGTGGCGGGGAGCGCGTCCAGGCGGCACACGGGGGCCGGATCTGACCCGCCGCGCCACGGAACACGCGCAAGAGAACACCTTCACCGGAACACGCACGCCGGAACACGCACAACGGAATGCGTTCCACCCGGCCCGGTCGGCCGCCTCTCGGGGCGCGCCGACCGGGCCGGTCCTCGACCGCTTGCGCCCGGCCGCGGGAGTCGCCTGGCGCGAAACGGGAGGTCGCGTGGCCTGTCGTCACTGTAGGGGGAGCGGCCGCGAGCATCACCGGTTTTCGAACAGGATGTCCGGAACCGGTGCCTCTGTGTGACCGTTGTAAGGGTGGGAGATGAGCCCGTCGTCACGGGGCCGGGCGCCCAGCCGACCGGCCCCGTGGGCTCTCCGCCGCTGTGCCAGGATGGTGCGGACCGGCAGCCCATCGGTGAATCCAGTGAGCGACAGTGCAGGCAGTGCACCCAAGGGGGAGTGGATGTACGGCAGTTACACCGGCCGGTCCCGGACGCGCAAGCGCGTGGCGGGCCTGAGGACGACCGGTACGGCAGCGGCGGTCGGGGCGGCCCTGCTGCTGGCGGGCTGCTCCGGTGACGGGGACGGTGGTGACAAGGACGCCGCGCCGACCGTCTCCCAGCAGCCCAAGGCCAAGGACCCGTACTGGGTCAACCCCGAGGGGAACGCGGCCCGCCAGGTCGCCGCGTATGAGAAGGACGGCGACGGCGAGAAGGCCGCGCTGATCCGGAAGATCGCCGAGCAGCCGGTCGGCGAGTGGATAAGTCCGGACAACGCGGAGAACCAGGTGAAGGGCGTCACCGAGGCGGCCGCCGCCGCGGACCGGGACGCCCTGCTGGTCCTCTACAACATCCCGCACCGTGACTGCGGCCAGTTCTCCAAGGGCGGCGCCGCCGACGGCCATGCGTACCGCTCCTGGCTGGACAGCGTCGCCAAGGGCATCGGGGACCGCAGCGCCACCGTGATCCTGGAGCCCGACGCCCTGCTCCACCTGGTCGACGGCTGCACGCCCCAGGAGTTCCACGAGGAGCGCTACGACCTCCTCAAGGGTGCGATCCAGAGGCTGAAGCAGCAGCCCGCCACCAAGGTCTACCTGGACGCGGGCAACGCGGGCTGGCAGTCGCCCGACGCGCTCTACCAGCCGCTCCAGCGGGCCGGGATCGCCGAGGCCGACGGCTTCTCGCTCAACGTCTCCAACTTCCAGACGACGGCCGTCTCCACGGAGTTCGGCAAGAAGCTGTCGGAGAAGATCGGCAACAAGCCCTTCGTCATCGACACCAGCCGCAACGGCAACGGCCCCTACACCGGCGGCGACCCCGCCGAGAGCTGGTGCAACCCCCCGGGCCGCGCGCTCGGCGAGGCCCCGACCACCCAGACCGGCGATGACCTCGTCGACGCCTATCTGTGGATCAAGCGTCCCGGTGAGTCCGACGGCGACTGCAAGGGCGGCCCGAAGGCTGGCGACTGGTGGCCGGAGTACGCGCTGGGCCTGGTCCGCGCCACGAAGTAGCAACGCGAAGCAGCGGAAGGCCGGGCCCGGGAGACGTCACCCGGAGCGGCGGAAGGCCGCGCCCCGGGGAGACGGCCTCCGGGGCGCGGCCCGCAGCGCCGCCCACGTATGTGTGGCTACTCGGGCACCTCGACCCACATGCCCTCGGACGGCGTGCCCTCGGCGTCGGTGACGAACAGCATGTACCAGCCCGCGGGCACCAGCGCCCGGTTCTCCGGCACGGTGACGGTGATCCCGTCCGCCGACTTCTTCATCTCCAGCGCGATGGTGCGCTGGTCGGTGTCGGTGACATGGGTGACCGCCGAGGGCCGCATCAGCTTCGCCGAGGTGATCGAGGAGGCGTGCTGCGTGGTGAACAGGCCCGTACCGCCGCGCTCGATCTTCTTGGGCCCGGCCGTCAGCTCGGGCCGGGAGTCCCGGTAGAGGTAGGGCGGGGTGTAGATCTCGATGCGCTGCTCGAAGACGCCGGGCCGGGTGTTGGCCTTGTCCGAGAAGAGCGAGTCCGAACCGAAGATCATGACCCGCCCGTCCGGCAGCAGCACCGAACCCGAGTGGTAGTTCCGGCCCACCCGCGGATCGGCGACCCGCTTGTACGTGTCGCTCTTCGCGTCGTACAGCCGGGCCTGGAGCACGTCCGAGCCGCTGCGCCCCCGGTAGTCGTTGGAGCCGCCGGTCACCAGCAGCGAGTCGTCGGGGAGCAGGGAGGCGCTGGGGTAGCGGGTGCCCTCGGAGAGGGACGCGCCGTCGGTGAACCTGGGGTTCTTCTTCTGGAGGTCGACCAGCCGGGACTTCTCGCTGGACTTCTCCGACTCGCCGACCCCGCCGCCGCCGATCACCATGAACTTCTCGTCCTGGGCGGGGGGCAGCCGTACGGTCGCCGAGGTCTCCATCTGGTCCGGGTCGCTGAGCCCGGGGATCTTCTTGAACTTGTTGGTGGACAGGTCCCAGACGCCCGGGTCGCGTCCGACGTCCGCCGGGCCGTACCCGGCGTTGGAGCCGGAGTAGAAGAGCTTGCCGTCGTTGAGCAGGAAGACCGCCGGGTAGGTGGGGAACCTCCGCTCGATGCCGGTGTACTCCCACTCCTTGGTCTTCGGGTCGTAGATCTCGTCCTTGCCCGGGACGATCTGCCCGATCTCGTCCAGACCCGACAGTGCGAGGACCTTGCCGTCCTCCAGCGTCGTCAGGGTCGGATACCAGCGGGCCTCCTTCATCGGGTCGACGGTGATGTACTTCTCCGCCACCGGGTCGAACTCGAAGGCCTCACGGATTCCCTGGAAGTCCTTCTTGTCCAGGGCCAGCTTCTGTGCGATCCCGTAGACGTTGCGGGTGTCCGAGCCGGACAGGCCCGCCACTCGGTAGTTGTCCTCGGTGCCGGTCTCGTACTTCTTGCCGGCCTTCTGCGCCTCGACGTAGATCCGGCCGAGCCCGGGGTCGTTGCGCAGGAACGCGCCGGTCTCCTTGTCGAAGACCTTGGTGGCCTTCTCGACCAGCACCGGGTCCTTGGAGACGAACGTCTTGCCGTTCTCCTTGCCGGTGAAGCGGGTGCCCGCGGGCAGGGTGATCGGCTTGTCCGGGTCCTCGTTGTGGACGATCATCAGGCCGCCGGCCTTGGTGACATCGCCCTCCAGCTTCTCGTAGCGCTTGGTGCCGCCGGCTATGAGGAGCTTGCCGTCGGGCAGCTGGGTGTGCCCGGCGCAGAACATGTCCTTGGGGGTGGGGATGTTCTTGAAGGTGTCCGTCTTCGGGTCCCACAGCACCGAGCGGAAGCTCTTCGCGTCGAAGTTCTTCTGGTTGTTGCCGGAGCCCGCGACGAGCAGCACCTTGCCGGTGTGCAGCAGCGCCGCGTGGATCGTGTTGATCCTGAACTCGGACGGGATGTCCAGGAAGGACCAGTGGCCGTTGGCCGCCTTGTACTCCTGCTGGTTGATCTTGTACTCGTGGTAGCGCTCGGTGCTGAAGCGGTACAGCCACGGCCCGTTCGCTCCCGCGAGCGCGAGAACCACCGCCGTACTGATCGCCAGGCGGCGTGTACGGCGGCTCGGACGGTACTTCATTTCTTACGTCCCCCAAGGGCGATCTGCATGGTCTGGTCGTTCCCGGGTGCCCCGGGCAGGGGCTGGGGCCGCGGCTCCGGGGCCGGTCCGCCGCTGCGGTGCGATCCTCCGCCTGCCCGGCGTTTCTTCTTCTCGGCGCGGATCGTGTACTTCCAGCCGATGATCGGCGCGGCGGTGATCAGCAGCGCGAGCGAGGCCCAGGTGACCATCGCGGGGTGGCTGTGGCCGAGGAAGAAGGAGGAGACCATCGAGGCGCCGAAGACGACGATGAAGAACAGGTGGATGCGGAAGGTGCCGAAGAGGGTGTCCGGGCTGGACGAGTCGCCCTTGGGGGTCACCACGAAGGAGCTCTTGCGGCGCAGCACCGCGTCCATCAGCGAACGGGCGTAGATCGGGGCGGAGAGCGCGGACATCACCATGCCCGCGAGACCGCCGGAGCCCTCGGGCTCGTGCGGCGAGACGTTGTGGCGGCGGTTCCAGATGTACAGGCCGATCTGGAGGGCGGAGGCGTTGCCGTACAGCATCATCCAGATCGTCGGGTCGATCTGGACCCCGGAGGCGCCCATGCCGAGGAACAGCGCGCAGCTGAGAGCCGCGAGGATCCAGTTCAGGGCCGACATCGGATAGAAGATGATCATCATCGTGTAGTTGAAGAGCTTGCCGGGCGGCATGGTCCCGAAGCCCTTCCAGAACTGCCCGATGATCGTCTCGTACGTGCCCCGCGACCAGCGCAGCTGCTGGGTGAAGAAGTCCGTCCAGGCGGTCGGGCCCTCGCCGACGGCCAGCACGTCCGGGGTGTAGACCGAGCGCCACTTCTTGCCGGTGACCGGGTTGCGGTGGCGGTGGATCTCGAAGCCGGTGGCCATGTCCTCGGTGATCGAGTCGTACAGGCCGCCGATCTGCTTGAGCGCCGAGATCCGGACCGCGTTGCTGGTGCCGACGAACATGGGCGCGCCGTAGCGGTTGCCCGCGCGCTGGATCAGCGCGTGGAAGAGGAACTGCTGCGACTCGGCGGCCTTGGTGACGAAGGTGTCGTAGTTGCCGTAGACCTGCGGGCCGATGACGAAGCCGACGTCCGGGTCGCGGAAGTAGCCGAGCATCCGCTCCAGGTAGTTCGGCAGCGGGATGTGGTCGGTGTCGACCGAGGCGAAGAAGTCGTAGTCGCCGCCGTGCGCGTCCAGCCAGGCGTTGTAGTTGCCGTGCTTGGTCTTGGCCCGGTGCGGGCCCTTGGCCTGGTTCCAGTGGGCCACGCCCTTGCGGGAGAAGTGGTGCACACCGAGCCGGGCGCAGACCTCCTTGACCGCGGGGTCGTTGCCCTCGTCCAGCAGCCAGACGTGCATCAGACCGCGGTGGCGGATCTTCACGGCCGCCTCCAGGGTCTTCGTCACCATCTCCAGCGGTTCCTTGCCGGGAACGAAGGAGGTGAGGAAGGCGACCTTGGTGCCGGTCTCCGGGACCACCGGAACCGGGTCCCGGGCGACGAGGGTGGCGTGCGCGTTCGACAGGACGTTCATCGTGCGGAACAGCTCGATCAGGCCGATCGAGACCAGCATGATGATGTCGAGGACCAGCAGGAGGTCGTTGTCCAGGTTGGGGTCGCGGTCCGTCCAGTGGCTGGGCTGCATCAGCCAGGCGAAGAGGCCGAGCGAGACGAGCGGCGCCGCGCCGAGCAGGAGCGCCGCGCGCACCCGGTGCGGCTCCTGGGATATGAGCGAGCGGTACTGCACCTTGTACGGCTTGCCCGCGGGCGGCTGCGTCAGCGGGCCGGCGAGCCGGCTGTAGTGCTCGTAGTCGTAGCGCGGCAGCTCTTTCTCTTTCCGCGCACGCCGCCGCGGCGCCCCGGTCCGCAGCTGCTGCGGTATCCGGAGCTGTGTCGTCCGGGAAGCGTCGTTCTCCTGCCGGTCGCCTGGCGGCGTCGACGTCATGGGTCATCCCCCCGCACGCATGCTGGTGCGTGACTGCTCGGTCTCTTCGTGCGCGGTGGGTCCCCGTTCTTCACCGGGCACGCATACGGTGGCGAGCCACCGTTCCCACAGACATGGATCGGCAGCCTTCCGGTTGCATGATGCCCCCTCGGCGTCCGCCCTTGAGCGGGACCCCCACCCCTCGGCGCAGATAACCGGAACGTCACGCTCTGCTGCGTCAACTGTATGGATCAGCAGCCCCCTTGGGGGCGTCGGCCCCCAGACAGATTGTCCGACACTGAACGGGATCGCAAGGGTGAAACGGACTGTTTACCGGCCATACGCACGATTTGGGCGCCAGTTATGGAGGGGGCGTGATGAAGTGACGATCAGCGCCCCCTTTCGCTCCGTCACTGCTTCGTGACGGTCCGATGCTCCCGTCGTTGCTGTGCGTGTGCGACTTCGGGTGTCACCGGGTGTCGGACGGGGAATGATCAAGGCCCCCTCACTAAAAGTGAGGGGGCCTTGACTGTGCGTGCGCCGTCAGGGACTCGAACCCCGGACCCGCTGATTAAGAGTCAGCTGCTCTAACCAACTGAGCTAACGGCGCCTGCTGACCTGAAGAACTCTACCCGACTCCGAGGGGTGCTCCGGACCATTTACCGGACGCCACGCCCCGTCAGATGGTCGTTTTTTCTCATAAGTCCGTCAAAATGCGATACGTCGGGATAGTTGAGAACGCTGACGCCCGTCGCGGCTGCACCCAGAGATCTTGACGAGTGACGAGTGCGGAGGGGACATCGCATGCCTGTGCCGGTCTTCGAGGAGTACGAGCCCGCCATCGACTGCACGTGCGCGGGGTGCGCCGTGCGCCGCCGCGCCGCCGCGAGGGCCCTGCCGGTGCGGTACGGCGGCCACCCGGCCGCGCACGGCGCCCGCCGAGCCCTGGTGCTGGCCACCGCCGCCGGGGTGGTCCTCTCCTGCGGGGCCGCCGGTGCTGCGGCCGCCGCCGACCCCGCCCCGGGGGCCCCGCACGCCGACGGGGGCGGTGACCACCCCGAGCCGGCCACCCCGCAGGGCGAGACGGGCCCGCTGAAGGGGTCCGGCGCCTCGGGCCCGCCGTCCGCCGCTCCGGACGCGCGCCGGACGACCCGGGCCGACATCATCAACCGGGCCAAGAAGTGGGTGGCCGCGAAGGTCCCGTACAGCATGGAGAAGTACTGGTCGGACGGGTACCGCCAGGACTGCTCCGGCTACGTGTCGATGGCCTGGAACCTCGGAAGCAACGAGTGGACCGGCAGCCTCGCCCGGTACGGGACCCGGATCGCCCGCGCCGACCTCCAGCCCGGCGACATCCTCCTCTTCCACAACCCGGCCGACCCCGCCAAGGGCTCCCACGTCACGATCTTCGGCGGCTGGACGGACTACAGGCGCAGCCACTACGTCGCCTACGAGCAGGCGCGTCCGCAGACGCGGAAGCAGTCGACGCCCATGGCGTACTGGAACAACTCCGACCGCTATGTCGCCTACCGCTACAAGGGCGTCACCGGCGGCTCGCCCGGCTCGGGCTCCGCCACGGCCTTCCCCGGCGCTGCGCGGTTCGGCCCCGGCAGCAACAACAAGTACGTCACCCAGCTCGGCCGGATGCTGGTCCAGCGGGGCGGCAAGCGCTTCTACGCGGTCGGCCCCGGCCCCGTATGGAGCTCGGCGGACCGGCGGGCGACCCAGGCCTTCCAGCAGGCCCAGGGCTGGCGGGGCGCGGAGGCCGACGGCATCCCCGGCCCGGACACCTGGAAACTGCTGACCACCGGCAAGGGCCGCGACATCCCGGCCGCGGGGGCGGGCGGCAGCCCGAATACGGCCGTCGCCTTCCCCGGGCGCGGCTATTTCAAGCCGGGGCAGTCCAACGGCCATGTCGACCGGCTCGGCAGACAGTTGGTGAAGAAGGGATACGGCAAGCACTACGTGTCGGGCCCCAGCCCGCTCTGGACCGAGGCCGACCGCCGCAACGTCGAGGCGTTCCAGCGGGCCCAGGGCTGGCGCGGCGGGGCGGCCGACGGATATCCGGGGCCGGAGACCTGGCGCCGGCTCTTCGCGTGACGGATGTGACGACGGACGTACGGACGTGACGGAAAGGAACCGGGAACCGGTGACCCCCAACAACCAGCCCACCCGCCCCACCCCCACCCCCACCTCTACTCCCACCCCGACCTCTGCCCCTGCCCCCGCTCCCACCTCCACCTCGAATCCCACCCCCCACCCGCTGGACGACCACCTCCCGCCGTTCCTCTTCGCCCCGCCGGGCAAGGGGAGCCCGCCGCCGCTGTTCGGTGGGGGCGCGGGCGGGGGTGCCGACGGCGGCGGGGGAGCCGAGGCCGCGACACCGCTTCTGCCGCCGCCGTTGGCCGGGGCCGGGGCCGGAGCCGGTGGCGGTGGCGGGGAAGGTGCGGGCGGCGAGGCCGCGACACCGCCTACCCGCCGAGCCGACAGGAAGGTCCCGCCGCCGCTGTTCGGGCCGATCGGCGGCGAGGTGGATGGTGACGGTGGCGGCAGCGATGCGTTGTCGGCGTCGGCGTCGGCGTCAGAGGCGTCGGCGTCGGTGGTGGATGCGGGCCGGGAGGAGCTGTCACCTGCGCGTTCCGGTGTGCCTGATTCGGCGTCTGTGCTTTCTGGTGCGGCAGAGTCGACGGCTGTGCGTTCTGGTCTGGCCGAGTCGACGCCTGGCCGTGCCGGTGCGGCCGAGCCCGCGCCGCTGCGGACCGTTCACCCGGAGCCGCCGGGGGAGCGCCTGCGCCTGGGCCCGGCCCGCCCGGCTCCGGGCCACGGCCCGGTCACGCCGGACCGGGGCCGGGACCTGACCCGCCCCGCCCCGGACGGCGAAGCCGCGCGCGCCGCATCGGACCCGGGAGCCGAGCGCCCGAGTCCGGCTCCCGCCCGGTCCGCTCCGGCCGTGGGGGCCGACCGCCCCGCCCGCGGCCGCCCGGGCCCGACCCCCGCCCACCCGGCTCCGGCAGCAGAGCCCAACCGCCCCGCCCCCGCCCGCCCCGCTCCGGCCCCAGGGCCCAACAGCCCGGCCTCCGCCCCCGCCCGCCCCGTCCCCCTGGACGGGAACCTCCACCTCAAGCCCGTCCGGCGTTTGAGGACGGAACCCGCGGAGGAGTGGACCCCGCACCCCTCCTACGGGGCCGAGCCGGGCGCCGGGAGCGGCCCCGGCAGGGGGGCCGTGGGCGACTCCGGGCCCGACACCGAGCTGGATCTCGTACTGGACCTCGGGCCGGAGGACCGGGCCGCATCCGCCACGTTCTCCGTTCCCGCCTCCGGCTCCGCCTCCGTACCCCTCCCCGCGCCCACCGCATCCGCCACGTCCCCCGGGCGCCGCCATTCCGTCATCGCCAACGAGTCCACCGCCTCCATCCCCGTACACCTCCTCTTCCGGGACGACCTGGAGCCCGACGGCGCAGCGGCGTTGCCCGCAGCCGTCGCCGGGCGCGCGGCCGGTGGGGAGCGTGCGCCCGCGACCCGGCGGCCGCCCGTGCCGCGTACGCCGCAGACGCGGGTGCAGCCCTCGACCCGGCCCGCCCCTGTCGCCGACCCCCGGCTCGCCGAGCGTCCCGGGCCCGCGCTGCCCGGGTACGCCGCCCTGCTCACCGGCGCGGCCGGAATCGCCGGTGGGCTGGCTGTCCTGTGGTGGCGGGGGGTGCTGCCCGCCGCCTGGCAGACCGCCGTCGGGATCGGCCCCCGTACCGACGTGGGCGTCGGGGCGGGCGGCTGGGCGCTGCTCGCCCTCCTGGCCGCCGTGGTGCTCCTCGCGCTCGGCGGCCTGGGCCGCGGGCGGGTCGGGTACGCGTGGGTGCTGACGCTCTTCGGCGACTACCGGGGCAGCGTCCGCCGCACCGGCCTCGTCTGGGTCTCGCCCCTGCTGTTGCGCCGCCGTGTCGACGTACGGCTGCGGCACTGGCGCAGCGAACCGCTGCCCGCCGTCGACGCCAACGGCACCGCACTGCGCGCGGTGGTCCTCGTCGTCTGGCGGGTCGAGGACACCGTGCGGGCCGCCCTCGGTATCGAGGACCACGAGGCATATCTCAGCGCCCAGGTCGAGGCTGCCATGGCCCGGGTCCTGTCCCAGCTGCCCGCCGACGCGTTCCACGAGGACGCCCCGACCCTGCGCGACGCGGAGGCGGTCGGCGACGCTCTGACCCGGATGCTGAAGGCGGACTGCGAACCCGTGGGCGTGGAGGTGTACTCGGCGCAGCCGACCGGCATCGAGTACGCCCCGGAGGTCGCGGCGGCGATGCAGCGGCGGCGGATCGCCGCGATCGACGCCAAGCACCGCGACAGCGTGCTCACCTCCGTGGTGGACGCGGTCGACGACACGGTCAACCGGCTCACCACCCGCGGCATCGTCGAGCTCGACGACTACGAACGCAAGGCCCTCGTCAAGGACTTGACCGTCGCGTTCTACACGGGCCGCAGTGGGGGAGGGGACGGGGCCTGAGGCGCGGGGGAGCCGGGGCGGGCCGATGGAATACGGCGCCCATTGGTCTGGACATGTTCATGACGTGTCAATAATCTGATACTTGGTCTAGACCGCAGGATGCACTACGCGTCACCTGGCACGTGCAACCGCCGAACCCATCAACCGGCACGTGCCCATCACACGCACCAAGCGCGCGCAGCATGTCGAGCAAGGCTCATGGAACCTCCCCCACGTTCTAGAGGAGCGACAGCAAATGCGGAAAAGAGCAAGCGCGGCCGTGATCGGCCTGGCGATAGCGGGCGTCTCGGTGCTCGCGACCAACACCGCCGGCAGCCACGGCTACACGGACTCCCCCATCAGCCGTCAGAAACTCTGCGCCAACGGCACAGTCGCCAACTGCGGCAGCATCCAGTGGGAGCCGCAGAGCGTCGAGGGGCCCAAGGGCTTCCCGGCGGCAGGGCCGGCGGACGGCAGGATCTGCTCCGGCGGCAACGGACGGTTCGCTCAGCTCGACGACCCGCGTGGCGGCAACTGGCCCGCCACCCAGGTCACCGGCGGGCAGGGCTACAGCTTCCGCTGGCGGTTCACCGCCCGCCACTCCACCAGCGACTTCCGCTACTACATCACCAAGAACGGCTGGGACTCGACCAAGCCGCTCACCCGGGCCGCACTCGAATCGCAGCCCTTCATGACCGTGCCCTACGGGAACCAGCAGCCGCCGGCCACCCTGACCCACCAGGGCACGATCCCCACCCAGAAGAGCGGCAAGCACATCATCCTCGCCGTGTGGAACGTGGCGGACACCGCCAACGCCTTCTACGCGTGCTCGGACGTTAAGTTCTGACGCTCCATCAGTTATCGTGCGGCGCCATGAGGCGTACCGGCACCGTCGCGGAACTCGTACGACGTCAATGGGGTGACCACCGGCCCGCCCTGAAGCACGGCCCCACCGTGCTCAGTCATCACCAGGTGGTCGAGGGCGCCGCCGCCCGGGCGGCGCTCCTGGCGGATCTGCTGCCGAGCCGCAGCGAACCGCACCTCGGCGTACTGCTCGACAACACCCCTGATTTCCCGATGTGGCTCAGCGCGGCGGCCCTGGCCGGGGCCGCCGTCGCGGGGATCAACCCCACCCGGCGCGGCCCCGAGCTGGCCCGCGACATCCTGCACACCGAGGCCCCGCTCCTGATCACCGCGCGGGCCCACCTGCCGCTCCTCGCGGACCTGGAGCTGCCGGGCGTGCGGGTCCTGGTCACCGATACCGAGGCGTACGCCGCCCTGCTCGCCCCCTACGCGGGCGCACGCCCCGGCGACGCCCTCGTCTCCCCGGTCGGCCCCGGCAGCCGCATGCTCCTCTACTTCACCTCCGGCTCCACCGGCGCGCCCAAGGCGGCGATCTGCACCCAGGGCCGTCTGGCCGGGGCCGGGCATTCCCTCGCGGGACACTTCGGGGTCCGGCCCGCCGACGTCCACTACATCTGCATGCCGATGTTCCACGGCAACGCGGTGCTCGCCGACTGGGCCCCCGCGCTCGCCGCCGGGGCCGCCATAGCCCTGCGCCCCCGCTTCTCCGCCTCCGCCTTCCTCGACGACGTACGCGCCTACGGGGCGACGTACTTCACGTACGTCGGGCGGGCCGTGCAGTATCTGCTGGCCACCCCCGAGCGCCCCGACGACCGGGAGCATCCGTTGCGCCTGGGCTTCGGCACCGAGGCGGGCGCGGTGGACGCGGCCCGGTTCCGGGAGCGTTTCGGCGTGGAGCTGGTCGAGGGGTACGGCTCTTCCGAGGGCGGCGCGGCGATCCAGCGGAGTCCCGGCACCCCGACGGGCGCGATCGGCCGGGCCGCTCCGGGTGACGACCTCGCCGTCGTCGACCCGGAGACCGGTGCGGAGCGCGCTCCGGCCCGCTTCGACGCGGGCGGCAAGCTGCTCAACGGGGACGAGGCCATCGGTGAGCTGGTCAACCGGGGGCCGACGCCCTTCGAGGGCTACTGGCGCAACCCGGAGGCGGACGCGGAACGGGCCCGGCGCGGCTGGTACTGGACCGGCGACCTCTTCTACCGGGACGCCGACGGCTACCTCTACTTCGCGGGCCGCACCGACGACCGGCTCCGGGTCGACAGCGAGAACCTGGCCGCCGCGATGATCGAGCACATCCTGGCCCGCTGGGAGGAGGCGGCCGCAGCCGCGGTCTACGCCGTCCCGGACCCGGTCACCGGCGACCGGGTGATGGCCGCCCTGGCCCTCCGGCCGGGCGCGGCCTTCGACCCGGGGGCCTTCACCGCGTTCCTGCGCGTCCAGCCGGACCTGGGGACGAAGATGGCACCGCGGTTCGTCCGGATCGTTGAGCGGATGCCGGTCACCGCGACGAACAAGGTCCACCGGGTGGCGCTGCGCAAGGCCGGCTTCCGCTGCGCGGATCCGGTGTGGTGGGACCGGCACGGCGACGGTACGTACGCACCACTGGACGACGGGAGCCTTGCCGCTCTGCTCGCACAGTACGAGGAACGGGGAAGGGCTCGGTGAGGGGGAAAAGCACAGTGGGCGGCCTCCGCGAAGGAGACCGCCCACTGCGTGTCGTGCGCCGTCAGGGACTCGAACCCCGGACCCGCTGATTAAGAGTCAGCTGCTCTAACCAACTGAGCTAACGGCGCCTGCTGACTCGAAAATAATACCTGGTCCCGAGGGGTGCTGATGACACCCGCCTCCTTGAGGCCCCGAGAGCCCGGCCCCGGCGGCTACAGCGCCAGCAGCACCGGAGCGGCCTGCCGGCCCAGGATGTCGGCCGCCGCCCGCAGCCGGTGCGCGTCCTCGATCGGCAGGGACAGGGCGAGGCAGCCCGCCGAGGCCCCGGCCGTCAGGGGCACGGCCGCGCAGACGGTGCCCACCGCGTACTCCTGGAGGTCCAGCACCGGGACCGTGGCCGACTGGGCGTCGAGCTGGGAGAAGAGGATCTTCTCGTTGGTGATCGTCCGCGAGGTGAGCCGGGCCGTCTTGTGCCGGGAGAGGTGATCGCGCCGCCCGTCGTGGTCGAGCTGGCCCAGCAGACACTTGCCGACCGCGCTGGCGTGCGCGGAGGAGCGGAAGTCCACCCACTCGTTCACCGCCGGGGTGAGCGGCCCGTCCGCCACCTGCGTCACGCTGATCTCGCCGTCCACATACCGGCTGAGGTAGACCGCCGCGCCGACGGCGTCGCGCAGCTGGGTCAGGGTGTGCTGGAGCCGGACCTCCAGGGCCTGGCGGCGGGCCGCCCCGGAGCCGAGCAGGAGCAGCGAGGCGCCGATGACGTACGCGCCGTCACTGACCTGCTCCACATAGCCCTCGCGGCGCAGTGTGAGGAGGAGCGGGGCGAGGTGGCCGGTCGGCAGGCCCGTCTCGCGGGAGATCTGGGCATCGGTCACACCGTTGCCGTGCTTGGAGACCGATTCGAGCACGCGCAGGGCGTACTGCACCGAGTGGAACGGCGCGGTCGGCTCGGGCTTCAATGCCACGGTTTCCCCCTACCAGGTTGTGACCGCAAGCTTTCGCCCCACGATAGCGGCCGAAACCCACCCGCGGGGCGGCAGTTGGCGAGTCAGCGGGCGCGCCCCAGGGCTGTCAACTGGGGCGCACCCGTCTGGCATATGCCAACGTCATGAGCAGGGGGCTAACGGCGAGGTCACAGCACCGCGTTGAGGAACTCGCGCGTACGTTCGTGCGACGGATCGGAGAAGATTTTCTCCGGCGGTCCGGACTCCACGACCCGGCCCGCGTCGAACATCAGCACCTTCTCCGAGACATCCCGGGCGAAGTTCATCTCGTGGGTCACGCAGACCATGGTGATGTCGGTGTTCCTGGCGATGTCCTCCAGCAGCTCCAGCACCCCGGCCACCAGCTCCGGATCGAGCGCGGACGTCACCTCGTCCAGGAGCAGGATCTCCGGCTCCATGGCCAGGGCGCGGGCGATGGCGACCCGCTGCTGCTGGCCCCCGGAGAGCTGCGAGGGGTGGGCGTCGACCTTCGCCGAGAGCCCGACCAGGTCCAGCAGTTCCCGGGCCCGGCTCTCGGCCTCCTCGCGGCTCTTGCCCAGCACGCTGACCGGGGCCTCGGTGATGTTCTGGAGCACCTTCATGTTCGGGAAGAGGTTGAACTGCTGGAAGACCATCCCGATCTTCTTCCGGGACTCCCGCAGCTGCTTCTCCCCCGCGGGCTTCAGGGAGCCGTCCGGGGCCCGTACGTGCGACAGCGGGGAGCCGTCCACCCAGATCACCCCGTCGCTGACCTTCTCCAGCGTCATCAGCAGTCGCAGGATCGTGGTCTTGCCCGAGCCGCTGGGCCCGATCAGGGTGACGTGCTCGCCGCGGTCGACGGTGAAGTCCAGCTCGTCCAGGACCACATGGTCGCCGTAGCGCTTCACCACCTTGTCGAAGCGCACCAGCGGCTCGCCCGTGCGCCCGGCCGCCGAGGCCGCGTCCTCGGGAGTGCCCTGGGAGGCCGGGGCCGCCGTCTTCTTGAGGAGGGAGGGGTCAGTGGCCAAGGCGCTTCTCCAGCTTTCTCATCAGCAGCGACGTGGGGTAGCTCGCGACCAGGAAGATCAGGCCGGCGAGGGTGAACACCTCGGTGTACGCGAAGTGGTCGGCCCCGTACTTCCGGGCCTCGAAGACCATCTCCTGCACCGTGATCACGGCCAGGAACGGGGTCTCCTTGAACATCGAGATCGCGTAGTTCCCGAGGGCGGGCAGCACATTGCGCACCGCCTGCGGCAGGATCACGGCCTGCCAGGTGCGCCGGGGCGACAGCGACAGCGCGCGGCACGCCTCCCACTGCCCCTTCGGTACGCCGTCGATCCCGGCCCGGTAGACCTCCGAGGTGTACGCGGCGTAGTGGACGCCCAGCACCGCGATCCCGATGTACAGCGGCTCCACCGAGCTGAACAGTGCTGCGGCCCCCACCAGTTGGACGAGCAGCGGGGTGGAGCGCACGAACTCCGTGACGGCCCGCACCGGGACCGTGACGAACTTGCTGGGGGCGCGCCCGGCCACCGCGACGGCAAGCCCCAGCACGGCCGCCACCAGAGTGCCGAGCACGGTGGCGAGCAGGGTGACCCGGAACCCTTCCAGCAGCAGGGGCAGGGACTCCCCGACGGCGTTCCAGTCGAAGCCGTTCACCGGGTACCTCCCACGGCGGTCGCGGTCGTGCTACGGCTCTTGAGCAGGCCCTTGGCACCGGTGTCCAGGCCGAGCCGCCGCTTGGCGCCGCGCTCCAGCAGGTTCATCAGCAGGGTCAGCGCGTAGGCCAGGACGAAGTAGGCGGCCAGCAGGGTCAGATAGGCGGTCAGGGTCTCACCGGTACGGTCGCGCAGCTGCTGGATCACCGTCATCAGATCGGCGGCCGAGATCAGCCACAGCAGCGGGGTGCACTTCAGCAGCTGGATCAGCAGATTGGTGAAGCTCGGGATCATCTGCACCCAGGCCTGCGGCAGGATCACCTTCCACAGCCGCCTGGCCGGGCTGAGGTTGAGCGCAATCGCCGCCTCGTACTGCCCCCGCGGTACGGAGTTGATGGCGCCGCGCACCACTTCGGCACCGTACGCACCGTAGTTGAGGCCGAACGCGACGACCCCGCAGATCAGCGGGGTCAGTTCGTAGCCGGTCAGCAGCGGCATCGCGTAGTAGAGCCAGAACAGCTGGATGTAGAGGGAGGTCCCCCGGAAGAACTCCACGACCACCCGGGAGAACCCGCGCGCCAGGAGCAGCTTGCTGCCCGCCATCAGCCCGAGCGCGAAGGCCAGCGCCCCGGCCAGCAGCGCGCCCAGGACCGTGGCCTCCAGCGTCACCCACAGGCCCGAACGGACCTGGGGGAACTCCTCGACGAGGAGGGAGAAGAAGTCACTCATGCGTGTGCGTCCGCCCCGTCAGCCCTTGCACAGATCCGCGGTCTTCAGGTCGGCGGGCGGGATCTCCGTCTCCCCGAACCCGTACGGCTCCAGCAGCTGCACATAGCGCGAGCGGTCCGAGACGATCTTCTTGAGCTCCCGGTTGAAGGAGTCCCGCAGGTCCTCGTTGCCCTTGCGGAAGACCGCGCCGCCCGGCGAGAACTGCTCCTTGCCGTCGAGCTTCGGCAGGAACGCCTCGGTGACCTCGGTGTCCGGGTTGGTCTTCGCCAGCCAGCGCAGCGAGATCCCGGTGAGCAGGAACGCGTCGATCCGGCCGCCCTTGACGGCGTCGGCCCCGTCCTGCGGCTTCTGCAACGTCTTGATCCTGTCCTCGGGGATGCCCGCGCCCTCGGCGTAACTGCCCTCCACCGCACCGGACATCACGCCGACGGTGATCCCGGCCTCCTTGGCGGAGGCCAGGTCGGTGATGTTCTTCGGGTTGCCCTTCTTCACCATCAGCGCGGTCGGCGAGATGAACTCCGGCTCGGAGAAGATCGCGTTGCCGCAGCGCTCCGGGGTGATGGCCATGCCCGCGCTGACCACGTCGTACTTCCCGGCCTGGAGGCCCGGGATCAGCCCGTCCCACTCGGAGAGCGTCGGCTTCAGCTCATCCACGCCCAGCGCCTTGAAGATCTCCCGGTGCAGGGTCGGGGCCTCGCCCTTCAGCTCCTTGCCCTCCAGGTAGCCGTACGGCGCCTCGTTGGCGTACGCCACGCGCACGAAGCCCTGCTTGCGGAGCTTGTCGAGGGCGCCCTCACCGGTCGCGGCGCCGGAGTCGGTCTTGCTGCACGCGGTGAGCAGGCCGGGAACGACGAGGAGGCCGCCCACGGCCGCCGTTCCGTTGAGAAAACCCCGGCGGGACAGGTTCGGGAATTCAGCCATGGTTCGCAATCTCCTGGAGGTCGAACAGTCCGGACAGGGTGAGCGCCTGCCCCGTCCCGTACGTCTATGCAGGAAGCCGGGGCCTGTAACCGAACAGTGGCCGGAAGGTGACGTTCCCGTGCCCTGGGGCGGGTGGAGGGCGAGGGATCAGCCGGTGCCGGTGCGGGTCTCGGTCTCGGTCTCCGTGCCGGTCTCGGTGTCCGTGTCCGTGCCTGCGCCCGCCTCCGTGCCCGTGCCTGTGTCCGTGTCCGGGGACGGGACGTAACCGCGTTCCTTGTCCACCACGTTCGGCAACGGCTCGCCCCGCGCCCACCGTTCGTACATCGCCACGAACTGCTCGCCCAGCCGGTCGCGCCACCCCACCGTGTCCCCGCTCAGGTGCGGCGAGACCAACAGGCCCGGAACATCCCACAACGGGCTGTCCGGGCCCAGCGGTTCGTCCTCGAACACGTCGAGCGCCGCGCCCGCGAGCCAGCGGCGGTTCAGCGCGTCCACGAGGTCGGCCTCCACCACGGCGGCCCCCCGCCCCACGTTGATGAACCGCGCCGACGGCTGGAGCAGACCGAAGAAGCGGGAGTCGAACATCCCGCGCGTCGCGTCGGTCAGGGGGGCCGCGGCGATCACCCAGTCGGCCCGGGCCGCCAGCCGGTCCAGATCCGCCACACCGTGGATGGTGCGCCGGGCGGTCCGCCCCACCAGGGCCACCGTGACCCCCAGGCCGTGCAGCAGCCGGGTGATCTCCCGGCCGATCGGCCCCGCCCCGACCACCACCGCCCGCGTGCCGGCGACCTGCTGTCCCTCGCGGTGGTGCCAGTGCCGCTCCCGCTGGAGCTCCAGGGTGCCGGGAAGGTCCTTGGCCAACGCCAGTACCAGCCCCGCCACGTACTCCGCGATCGGCCGCTCGAAGACTCCCCGCGCGTTGGTGAGAACGGTGTCGGAGGCGACCAGCTCCGGGCAGAGCAGCCGGTCCACGCCCGCGCTCGCCGTGTGCACCCACCGCGGCCGCGCCCCCGGACCCGGCCAGGCCTCCCGTACCGCGTCGGAGGTGAAGTCCCACACCAGCAGGACGTCGGCGTACGGGAGCTTCCCGGCGAGCGAGGAGGCGTCCGCGTACCGCACGTCCACCCGGCCGGTCAGCCGGCCCAGGCGCGGGGGCTGGGGCGGATCGGCGTCGAGGACGAGCAGCACGGGGTTCGGCATCGCGGGTCGGCCCTCCGGCAGCGGTACGGACGCGGGAACAGCGGTCGGACGCGCCCACGCTCGCAGCAGGGCCCCCCGCCGTCAACGACGCCGGGCCGCGCGCCCGACACCTCGGGCCCACCGGAGGAATACTGGGAACAAGTCGGGGCATTAGTGACCGGTCGCGCGGTCACGGCCCGCCCGGCAGGTCCGGCGGGCCGCCGCACCCGCAACGGGGACGGTGCCGCGCGGCAGGCCGTCGACGTACAGGAAGGGTGGACATGACGACCGTAGGACTTCTCTACCCGGGCCACGCCGCCGAGGACGACTTCCCACGGATCGAGATCCTGCTCGACACCGACATCCGGCTGCCCCTGTTCGCCACCGACCCCGGCGAGGACGCCTGCCACCCCGGCGCACTGCGCGAGCGGGGCGCGCCCGGCCGGATCGCCGAGGGCATCGAGGAGCTGCGCCTCGCGGGCGCCGAGGCGCTGGTCTGGGCGTCCACCGGAGGCAGCTTCGGGTACGGCTGGGAGGGCGCCCACGAGCAGGTCGCCACGCTCGCCAGGACGGCGGGGCTGCCCGCCTCCAGCACCTCGATCGGCTTCGCCCACGCGGTACGGGAGCTGGGCGCGCGCCGCGTCGCCGTCGCGGCCCCCTACTCCGAGGACGTCACCGGGCTCCTCGCCCAGTTCCTGGCGTCGGCGGGCGTCGAGGCCGTCGGGGCCGCGTCCGGTGGGGCCGCCTCCTCGGCCGAGGCCGGGTCCTGGGGGCCGGAGCGGGTGAAGCGGCTGGCGCTGGAGGCCGACGACCCGGACGCCGAGGCGGTGCTGATCCCGGGCACGTCCCTGCACACCGCCGCGTACATCCCCGAACTGGAGGAGGCGCTCGGCAAGCCGGTCCTCACGGGGAACCAGGTCACGGTGTGGGAGGGGCTGCGCCTCACCGACCGCAGGATCTGGGCCCCCACGCTCGGCACGCTGTTCTCCACCCGTGAGCCGGTGCCCGGGTCGCTGGAGCCGAAGGGCATCGAGGTACGGGAGTAGGGACCCGTCCCGGGGAGAAGGCGGCCCGGCGGAATAAACGGAGCCATCCTCCTGTTGCACCCCTCCGATACGTACGACGAGTACCACCGGGAGAGGGCCGACACGTGGACGAGATCCGAGGCGACGAGACGGGCGGCGACGGAATCCGAGGTACGGCGGTCGGCACGGCCCCCGTTCCGCTGTCCGTCCTCGACCTGGTCACCGTGGGGCAGGGCCGCACCGCGACCCAGGCCCTGCGCACCGGCGTGGAGATCGCCAGGCTCACCGAGAGCCGCGGCTTCCACCGCTACTGGGTCGCCGAGCACCACTCCATGCCCGGGGTCGCCTCGTCCTCCCCGGCCGTGATCCTCGCGCACATCGCCGCCCACACCGAGCGCATCCGGCTCGGCTCCGGCGGGGTCATGCTGCCCAACCACGCCCCGCTCGTGATCGCCGAGCAGTTCGGCACCCTGGAGGCGATGGCCCCCGGCCGGATCGACCTGGGCCTCGGCCGGGCCCCCGGCACCGACGGTGCGACGGCGGCCGCCCTGCGCCGCAGCGACCGGCTCAACGAAGGGGCCGATGACTTTCCGCAGCAGCTCAGCGAGCTGATCCGGTTCCTGGACGACGACTTCCCCGACGGGCATCCGTACAGCCGCATCCACGCCGTACCGGGCCCGGTCCAGGCGACCGCCCCCGGCGGGGTGCAGTCCGCGCACCGGCCGCCCGTCTGGCTGCTGGGCTCGTCCGGCTTCAGCGCGCGGCTGGCCGGGACGCTCGGGCTGCCGTTCGCCTTCGCGCACCACTTCTCGGCACAGAACACCATCCCGGCGCTCGACCTGTACCGCGAGTCCTTCCGGCCCTCCGCGGTGCTGGACGCCCCGTACGCCCTGATCGGAGTCTCGGCGCTGGCCGCCGACGACGAGCGCGAGGCCCGCCGCCAGGTGCTGACCGGCGCTCTGTCGATGGTCCGGCTGCGCACCGGACGGCCGGGGCTGATCCCGAGCCCGGCGGAGGCGGAGGCGTACGCCTTCTCCCCGATGGAACGGGAGTTCGTCGACGGCTGGCTCGCCAACGTCGTCCACGGCACCGCCGACGAGGTCCGCACCGGCCTGGACGACCTGGCCAAGCGCACGGGCGCGGACGAGCTGATGATCACCGCGAACGCGCACGGCGGGGACGCCCGACTGCGGAGCTACGACCTGATCGCGGACGCGTACGGACTGCCCGCGGCCTCCTGACCGCTGTCCCGTGGTCCCGGTCAGCCCTCCAGCGGCCGGGACCCGATCAGCCCGGCGATCCGCTCCGGCGCCACGGCCCGCGAGTACAGCCAGCCCTGCCCCGTGTCGCAGCCGATCCGCCGCAGCCGCTCCGCCTGTCCGGCCGTCTCCACGCACTCCGCGGTGACGGTCAGGCCCAGGCGGTGCGCCAGCTGCACCATGGCCTCCACGATCGTCTCGTCGGCCGGGCTCGGGTGCGTACCGTCCTCGTACCGGAAGCCCTTCACGAACGCGCCGTCCAGTTTCAGTACGGAGACGGGCAGCCTGCTCAGATAGGCGAGGTTCGAATACCCGGTCCCGAAGTCGTCGATGGCGATCCGTACGCCCATGTCGCTCAGCGCCTGGAGTGCCCGCAGCGGGCGGCCGCCCGAGCCCATCACCGCGGACTCGGTCAGCTCCAGCTGGAGCAGCCCGGGAGCGAGCTCCGTCTCGGCCAGGATCTCGGCCACGTCGGCGACCAGGTCGGAGTCCCAGACCTGGCGTACGGCGACGTTGACGCTGATGAACAGCGGCGGCTCGGCCGGGTGGTCCAGCTGCCAGCGCCGGGCCTGCCGGCACGCGGTGCGCAGCACCCACCGGCCGAGCTGCACGATCGAACCGTCCTCCTCGGCGATGCCGACGAACCGATTCGGCGACAGCACCCCGAACTGCGGGTGGTTCCAGCGCACCAGCGCCTCGACCCCGCGCAGCACCCCGTCCGCCATCCCGACCAGCGGCTGGTACTCCAGCGTGAACTCCCCGCGCTCCACGGCGGGCCGGAGCGTGGAGGACAGCGACTGCCGGGTCATGCGATGGGCGTTGCGCTCGGGGTCGAACAGGGTCCAGCGGCCCTTGCCGTCGGCCTTCGCCCAGTACAGCGTGGTGTCGGCGGCCTGCATCAGACCGGTGGGCGAGGTGCCCGCCGCGGCCCGCTCCACCACGCCGATCGACGCGGAGACCGAGAACCGCTGCCCGGCCAGGTCGAACGGCTGCTGGAGCGCGGCGAGGACCGAGCGGGCCAGGTCGGTGAGCTCCTGGGTCCCGGCCGAGTCC
The DNA here is from genome assembly GCF_031760065.1 of Streptomyces durocortorensis. Lineage (NCBI taxonomy): Bacteria > Bacillati > Actinomycetota > Actinomycetes > Kitasatosporales > Streptomycetaceae > Streptomyces > Streptomyces sp. C11-1. The sequence goes on along the minus strand of NZ_CP134500.1, from coordinate 2,368,106 downwards.
TCGACCAGGATCGCGAACTCGTCGCCGCCCAGCCGTGCCACCAGCCGACTGCCGCCGGGGGTGCGGGACGCGTCGTTCTCGGCGCAGTCGGTGAGCCGCCCGGCGACGGCGGCCAGCAGCCGGTCCCCGGTGCGGTGGCCCAGGGTGTCGTTGATCGCCTTGAAGCCGTCCAGGTCCAGGTAGCAGAGCCCGATCCGGGCGTGCTGCCGGGGCGGCATCGAGTCGTCCTGGTACGGCGGGGTTTCCAGGGCCGAGGCGAGGCGCTCGAAGAACAGCGTCCGGTTGGGCAGCCGGGTCACCGGGTCGTGCATCTGGAGATGGCGCAGCCGCTCCTGGAGCTCCCGGCGGTCGCTGATGTCCGCGACGGTCAGCAGGACCCGGGCCGGCTCCGCCGCCGAGGTGCCGGTCATCGGTACGACGGTGACCTCGGCCCACAGGAAGCGCCCGTCGGGGTGCTTGAGGCGGCGGGTGCAGCGGAACCGGGAGCGGCGGCCCTGGAGCACCTCGCGGTAGGCGAGCCAGGTGCGGTCGTCGGAGGCGAGGTCGAACAGCTCGCACGCCTGCTGCCGGGCGAGGGCGGTCGCCGCCGCGCCCAGGAGCCCGCCGAGCGCCTCGTTGGCTCGCAGGACCTGGCCGCGGCCGTCGACGACGGCCATGGGGAGCGTGGCGGCGTTGAAGGCGGCGCGGTAGTCGCGCAGCTCGGACGCGGAGGGGCCGTCATCGGCGACGGCGGCCGGCGGGGCGGGGGCCGCGTCGGGGTGCTGGGCGGCGGGCGGATCGGGGGCCGGATGCGGGGCCGTCGTGTGACGCTCCGTGACCGGCGCGGGGGGTGTGCCGGGGGCCGTGCCTGCCGGGGCCCTCGGCCCTTCGGAGGTTCCGCTCACCGCTCGCTCCCGCTGTGAAGATTGTCGTGAACAGGTGGGGTCGGACAGGTCACCGGGTGGCGGCCCCGTCAAGGGGCCCGTTCCACGCGGGAAAGCGTGGTGAAGCATAGAGGGTGCCGCGTCGGCCGTTCCAGCTCGCCGTCCGGTGCGGGGCTCCGCCGGGGGCCGTGCGAGGAGTGTCAGCGGACGCGAGGGCACGTTCCGGTTTGCCCGGTCCTGATCATTTCTGTGCGTATCTGTTGCAATGGCCGATTTAACTGGCCGATAGTGACGTTCCGTGAAGGCGTGGGTGGTGGTATTGACCGCTTACCCGAGTGGGGCAGCACAACAGGACGTGCCACCGTGAACCGGCACAGGGTGGACGAGATGGACCGCGTTTCCCCACCCGGAGGTCGATGTGCCGTGCCGTCGCGGACCCGGGGGAGCGGAACGGCCGACGCTGCGCAGTGTGGCGGCCTCCGCGACCTCCCTCCTGGCGCTCGCCGCCATGTCGCTCGTCGCGGGACCCGCCGTGGCCGCCGCGCGGGGCGACGCCGCTCCGTGCGCCCTGACCCGGACATCGGCGCACCACTCGCTCGGCCTGGACACCTGGAACACGGCCTACCCGCGCCCCGACCGGAGCCTCGACGCGGTCATGATCTTCCTGTCCTTCCCGGACTCCGAGCCCACCCTCACCCCCGAGGTGCTGACTGCCGATCACTTCCCCTCCACCACCCGCTTCTTCGAGCGCGCCAGCTACGGCGGATTCACGCTGCGCCCCCACCCGCAGCGCGGCTGGACGCAGATGCCGCGCGACTCGACCTGGTACGCCGTGGAGCGCGACTGGAAAGCCGAGCGGCGCACCGCCTATCTGCGGGACGCCATCGCCGCCGCCGACGCTGACGTCGACTTCTCCGCCTACGACATCGTCTACCTGGTCGCCGACCCCGACGCCCCCGGCGTCGACTCCGACGCCACCAAGGTGGTCAACTTCGACACGCCGCTGCGCGCCGACGGCACCGACATCCGGCGCGTGGTGACGCTCTTCGAGCAGCACCCCCCGGACCGCAACGTCCTCGCCCACGAGACCGGGCACGTCTTCGACCTCGCCGACCTCTACCACCGGCCCGTCGACGGCAAGGGCGACTGGGACACGTACGTCGGCGACTGGGACGTCATGGGCAGCCAGTTCGGCCTCGCCCCGGATCTGTTCGGCTGGCACAAGTGGAAGCTCGGCTGGCTGGGCGGGCGGCAGGTCGTCTGCGTCCAGGGCTCGGCCGACCTCACCCTGGAGCCGGTCGCCGCCGCCCCGGTGCCCGGCGGGTCGATCGGGACCCGGCTCGCCGTCGTCCGCACCGGCCTCGACAGCGCCCTGGCCATCGAGGCCCGCAGCGCCACCGGCAACGACCGGAGCACCTGCACCGAGGGCATCCTGATCTACCGCATCCGCAGCGGGACGGCTTCCGGCGGCGGGCCCGTCGAGGTGGTGGACACCCACCCGGAGACCGGGGCCTGCTGGGACCGCTCGGTGTACCCGCCGCTCGCCGACGCCCCGCTCGGGGTCGGGGAGACCTTCACCGTCCCCGGCGACCGCACCCGCATCGAGGTCGCCGACCGTACCCCGGCCGGCTCCTGGACGGTCCGGATCACCACCGGCGTCTGAAAACCGGAATCCGGGGGAGCGCACACGAAGAAGCCCCCCGCTTTCGCGAGGGGCTTCTTCCGTCGGTGCGCCGTCAGGGACTCGAACCCCGGACCCGCTGATTAAGAGTCAGCTGCTCTAACCAACTGAGCTAACGGCGCCTGCTGACGTCGTAGACATTAGCACCCTGATCCGCCCGAGGAAAAATCGAATACGCGGTGCCCCGGGAGGTCGCCGACCTGCTCACCCGTACGCACGCCCAGAGCAGCACGTCGGGGCCCGGCAGCCACGGGTTACGTGTGTCCGGCGCCACCAGCCAGCGCGGCCCGCCGTCGGACGACGCGCAGGTCAGCGGCGGTACGGTCACGGCGTCCCCGGTGCCGTGGCAGAGCAGCGGCGGTACCCCGCCCCGCTGCTCGCCGGAGCCCGCGCGGCCGCCGGCCCCCCACTCCTCCCAGGCGAGCAGCGACGGCAGTCGCTGGGCCGTCCCGGGGGCCGCGAACAGCAGCATCCGGCCCCGGTGCGAGGCGACGGGGCCGGAGCCGGGGCCCTCGGACCAGAGCTGCTCCAGCATCCGGCGCCCGAACAGCGCGGGCACGTTGACGACATCGAAAGCGGAACCGCAGGGCAGCACCCCGGGCGCACCGGGGCGCTCCTCCCACTGGGCGAGCGTGCTGCGCGGATGGGCCGAGGCCCCGGCGAGCCAGGCGGCACCGGCGGCGGTGACCTGGGCGGCCTGTGCTCCGGTCTGGTCCCGCAGCAGGGCGAAGATGTCGACGCCGTGGTGCGCGACGGCGGCACCGGCCTGAAGGGTCGTTTCGTCTTTCAGCCATGCGCTCATGCAGCAAGGTCTACCGGGAGTGACGGAACTGTTTCCGAGAGTTGCCGGAAACCGGGACAGGGCGGGAGCGGAAGGAGTATCTTGCCCGCCGGAATATGCCACGGGACCTGACCCCCGGCCTGCTGCCGACGGCAGGCGTCGGGCGGCAGGGGTCGGGCGGGTCAGGTTCGTGGCCCGGTCCGGATCAGGTCCGTATCAGGTTCCCGTATCAGGTTCGCGGATCAGGTTCTGGAGGTGTCCAGCAGGGACCGGCCGAACTCGATCATCTTCTTCGCGTAGTCCTCGGTCCACTCCGCGCGCTCCGCGACGTCCGCCGCTGTCAGCCGGTCGAACCGGCTCGGATCGGCGAGCTGCGCCGCCGCTATCGCCTGGAACTCCACCGACCGGTCCGTCGCCGCGCGGAAGGCATGCGTCAGCTCGGTCGCGCGGGCCAGCAGCTCCCGGGGGTCCTCCATCGACTCCAGGTCGAAGAAGTGCTCCGGGTCCGCCGTGGCCTGAGACGGCTCGAAGAGCAGCGGCGCGGGGCGCAGCCGCTGCCGTTCGTTCCGCTCGGACTGTGTCATGTGGTGTTCCTTCCTCGGACGACCTGGTGACCGGACGGCCCGGACGTGCCGCACGGCCACCCTCCATTGTCCAACCCCACGCAAGGGGGCCGGGGCGTGCGCAGGGGGCGCGGGGGCGCGCCCGTGCTCAGGGCCGCCACCGCACCCGCCGCTCCGCGAGGTGGGCCAGCACTGCGTGGTTGGCCTCCCAGCCGTCGGGGAACTTCACCGTGACACCCAGCTGGACCGGCTCCGTGGACGGGTGCTCGTCCAGCAGCTCGGCCACCCCCTCCCGGCAGACCACGATGCACGCGTGCCGGTGCCGCGAGGCCAGCACGCACAGGCGGCCCGTCTCCAGGTGGAACGCGGTCGCGTCGGGGCGGCCCGACAGCGGGTGCAGGACCACCGTGACGTCGAACTCGCGGCCCTGGAGCCGGTTCGCCGTGTCCACCGCCACCCCCGTGACGCCCAGCTCGGCGAGGGCCGCCCGTACCGCCGCCGCCTGGTCGCGGTGGGCCGTGCCGACCGCCACCCGGTCCGCGGTCACCGGCACCGGCTCGTCCGCCCGCTCGCTGGTGGCGACGCCGCCCCGGTCCAGCAGCCGCCGGACCACCAGCGCCACCGCCCGCACCGCCTCGGGGTCCGTACGCGGGGTGTGCCGGGCGGGCAGCTCCAGCAGCCCCCATCCGGACTCCGCCGCCTCGTCCAGCACCCGGTCCGGGCCCGACCCGTCCGAGGCCACCCCGAAGGAGAGCGTCCGGTCCCCGTGGTCCGTACCGCTGCGGAAGGGCGTGTACGGGTAGAACGCGTCCGACACCAGCGGGGCCGCCGACGCCGGAAGCCGCCACGACACCGGCAGCCGGTGCTGTGGCAGATCCGGGTTGTGAGCGAGCAGCGTGGACACCGCGCTCGCCGACGGGTCGTAGCTCAGCCCCGCCCACTGGTCCGCGCCGACGATCGAGAACGGGTCCAGCTGCCCCGGGTCCCCGACGAACAGCGCCCGCTCGAACAGCCCGGCCACGGCCAGCAGCGCGTCCGAGCGCATCTGGTACGCCTCATCCACGATCGCGTGGCCCCACGGCTCCACGTTCTTCACGTGTGCCCACTTGGCGGCCGTCGAGATCACCACGTCGAGTCCGGCCAGATCGGCCGCCTTCGCCGATTTCGTCACGTTGTCGAGGCCGTCCAGCACCTTGTCGTACGGGTCGGAGTCGTTGCTGTGCAGCCGCCCCACCGGCAGCTCCGGCTCCTTCTCCGCGAGGCGCACCACCAGGTCGTCGACCTGGGCGTTGGTCTGCGCGACCACCATCAGCGGGCGACCGGCGGCGGCGAGCTCCAGAGCCGCCCGGACCACCAGGGTCGACTTACCGGCGCCGGGTGGCGAGTCCACGACGATGCCGCGCGCACTCCCGCGCAGGGTGTCGTCCAGGATCGCGCCGGTCGCCCGCGCCGCCGCCGCGCCCGGATCGAAGACGGTGTTCACAGCGAGCCCTCCCGGACGGCGGCCGTCACAACAGGTCCCGTGATGAGGTTCGGGGTCACAGCAGGTCCTCCGGAGTCACGGGGTCGGGATACTCCGCGCGCGTGGCGGCGTCCGCGCCCGGCGGGCCGCCGTGGGTCCACGGCGTGTCCTCCGGGTCCGGCAGCTTCGGGCCGGAGCGCTGGTCGTGCTCGAACAGGGTCCAGGCGATCCGCTCCCCGGGCTCCGGCACCGAACCGGGCGCGGGCTCCTTGCCCCGGCCCATCCGGTCCAGGATCCTCAGCACGAGCAGGACCCCGCCGTCGTCGGCCGGGCTCTCGGAACCGTTACCAGAGGCCTCCGGACCGTCACCGAGGGCCTCAAGACCGCCACCGGGGACCTCCGGACCGTCACCGGGGGCCTCGGAGGCGTACCTTACGAACTCCGCCGTCTGCGGCTTGCCGTCCAGCGAGCGATACACCTTCGTCCGCTCGCCCAGGTGCGGGCACTCGCCCGTGCGGACGGTGACCAGCGGGCGCGGGGAAGGGCGCTTGGACTCGGTGTACGCCATCTCCACCCCGGCCACCTCGGCGAGGAACGCCTCGCCCGCCAGCCGCCGCCCCGCCAGCACCAGCGGATCGTCCAGCGCCTCCTGGGCCTCCAGCTGGGCCTGGGCGGTCTCCCGGGAGGCCAGCTTCTGCGCGGCCGTCACCGCGTCGTCGTGGCGCGGCTGCGGCGGCTCGCCCGAGCGCACCCGGTCGCGGTGGCTCGTGAACGACCAGCGGTCCCGGGTCCAGCGGTCCTCGGCCCGGGACCCCTCGGGCAGCTCCCGCAGCAGGTCGAGACCCCGCCACACCGCGTCCCAGGTCGGCAGCATGACCCGCGCCAGCAGGGAGCGGATCTCCCGCTCGGCGCCGCTCAGCTCACCGAGACGGGCATCCGCCGCGAGCCCGTCCTCGGCGGAGGCGAGCGCCGAACGGGCCCGGTCGTAGCGCTCGATGGCGGGGGCGAGGAGACGGTTGTCGAAGTCCGGGTCGGTGGCCGGACCCGCGGGCGGGCAGAGCAGCTGGCCCGCACCGTCCCGGGCCAGCTCGGCCCGGAGCGCCGCCTCGGCCCCCGAGGAGCCGTCCGGCGGATCGATCCAGGAGAGCAGCGCGCCCAGGTGCTGGTCCTCCAGGCTGCTCTGCCCGGTCGCCCAGTGCCGGTTCAGCAGATCCGTGGTGGCCAGCAGCAGTGAGGAGCCGGGCACCCGGGCCCGCTCCCCGTAATGCGTCAGCCAGCGGCCGAGCAGCGGGACGCGCACCGGGGCCGGATAGGGCGTGTCCGGGTCGTCGTCGGCGGTCCGGCGGAAACGCATGGACCGGCCAAGCAGCCGCACGAACTCGATGCCCGCCCGGCTCGGCACGATCAGCTGGGCCGCGTCCGTGCACAGCTCGACCTCGACCTTGGTCTTCTTGCCGGTCGCCGGATCGGTCTCGTTGCGCTCGGCGGGCTCGACGACGTCCGCGTACGCCTCGATGTGCGGAAGGACGGTCTCCGCCAGCTCGGCCAGGAACGCGAACCGCAGATCCCGGTCGCGGGGCTGGGCGACGGCCAGCAGCCTGGGCGCCTCCCGGTCCGTGCCGACCAGCGCCCCGAGCGGAGCCCCGGCCTCGCCTGCGGTGGTCAGCGGCACCAGCACCAGCGGCCGGTCCGTGAGATGGCGGTGGCGGACCGTCGCCAGCGGCTGGGCGCGGCCGGAGTCGACGGCCTCCAGCCGGGCGAGCGTGGTGATCAGCGACATCCGGCCGCCCCTTCCAGGGACTGTCCCCGCCCACGGAGCGCCGCCGCGCTCTCCAGCGCCTCGGCGCGCAGCGCGGCGGCCCGGCGCAGGGCCGCGACCGTCGGATCGGCGGGGTCGCCCTCCTTGCCCGCGGCGGCCGCCAGCACCCCGGCCACCGTGGTCAGCCCGCCCAGCTCACCGCGCACACTCCGGCCGAGCGCCTCCACAGCCCCCTCGGCCCGGCACTTCGCCCGGCAGTGGAACGCAAGCTCACAGGCGGCCAGGCACTCGGGCGCGTAGGCGGCGGTAACGGAGGAGACGGCGGTCTCCAGCTCCTGCGGCGAGCACGCGGGATCGAACGTCGTCCCCGCGGGCAGGGCGTCCGCGAGGTCCTCGATCCGGGTGAGCCGGGTCAGCTGGCGGCGGGTGACGGCCCGCTGCTTGCGTACGTCGACGACGGAGGCCGTCGGCAGGTTGGAGAAGTCCTTGGGGCAGACCAGCAGCACGCGGTGGCCGACCTCCGCGCCCTCGGTCACCGCCGCGACCCGCTCCAGCGCCAGCACGTACACCGCGGACTGCCGGGCTGCCGCACCGACCTTCGCGGCGTCGGCGGATGCGTCGATCATGGGGAACGACTTGATTTCGACGACGGTCCACCGGCCGTCGGGGTGCACCACCACCGCGTCCGGCTCCAGATAGGCGGGGGAACCCGCCACCTCCAGCGCCAGCATCGGGTGGTCCAGCAGCGCCCAGCCGCCCGCGGCCGTCGCCTCCCGCAGCGCGAGCGCGGTGCGCGCGGCGCGGCCCTCGGGACCGGCGGCGCTCAGATCGGGCGCGAACACGTCCGCACCCGGGGCCGCAGCGCCGTCGCCGAGGCGCTCGTACAACAGGCGCAGCAGCTCGGCGCCGCCGTCGGCCTTGACCTTCGCCTCGAACGCGTTGCCCCGCATGAAGGCGAACTGGGACTGCCCGAAGGGGGCGGGGGAGCCGAGTGCGGCGGCGAGCACGCCCTTGTCCACCCCGGCTCCGTCGAGCAGGGCACGCCGCTTGCAGCCGGGGTTCGCGGCGAGGGCGGCCAGTGCGCGGGCGTCGAGCGGATGCGGTGCTACGGAGGGGCCGCGCAGCTCAGCGAGCCGCTGCCGGAGCGTCGTCGCTCGCGGCCGCGTCGGCGGCGGCTCGGGCTGCCGCGCCTCCGACTGCCGTGCCGGGGGGATCTGCGGAGGAGGTCCGCTGGCCGGGGATTCGCTCACCCGGCGAAGTCTTGCACCCGGCACTGACATCGGGGGACACGGTCGCCGGAACATCCGCGGCGGCGGTGGCCCGGCCACCCCGGAAACGGTCCGCGACCGGACGGGCGATCCGGGCCCTGCCCCAGTCCTTGCAGCGGTCGGCGAACCGGATGACGGGCCTGGTCAGGAGGGCTCCGACGGCCATCACCGCGGCGCCCGCGACAGCGTCCAGGAAGTAGTGGTTGGCGGTGCCCATCACGATGATCGTGGTGAGCAGCGGATAGGCGATTCCCGCCGCCCGTACGAGGGGGTGGCGGCCGTGCCGCCACAGCAGGATTCCGCACCAGATCGACCAGCCGACGTGCAGGCTCGGCATCGCCGCGTACTGGTTGGTCATCCCGCTCAGCCCGCGCGGCGCGCTCGCCCCCTCGCCCCACCAGCCGTAACTGCTGTACTGCGCCATCGTGTCGACGAAGCCGTGGCTCGCGTCGAGCAGCCGGGGCGGGCAGGTCGGCATCAGCGTGAAGCCGACCAGGCCCAGCAGCGTCGAGTTCATCAGCCAGACCCGGGCCGCACGGTAGGAGGCCGGCCTGCGCCGGAACAGCCAGACGAGGACGGCCGGGGTGACCACGTAGTGCAGCGAGGCGTACGCGAAGTCGGCGGGTATGCCTATGGACGGGGTGGTGGTGAAGAGCCGGTTCAGCGGATGCTCGGCGTTCAGGAACAGTGCCTGTTCGAGCCGCAGGATCGCCAGGCCGTTGCCGACCGCCGTCGACACGTCGCCGTGCACCAGGAGGCGGCCCACCGAATACAGCGCGTACACCACCGCGATCAGTGGCAGCTCCGTCCACCAGCGGGGCCGATGACCAATCGCGAGCGGCGCGGTGGCGTGCGGCATCCGGTAGCTCTCCCCATGTTCATGCGGCCGACGGCGAGCGTTCAACCGTACGGCGGCACAGTGCCGCCGATTCCCCCGGGGGTCCTCTTCCGGACGTCCCGTACGCAGCGGTCCCCGCCGTGGTCCGTGGCTTCGGTGGGACGGCTGCTCAGGATGGGACGTAGGTACGGTCCCGGAGGTTGCCTGCGCGTGCCGTACGGGATGATGGAACCCCCAGCACCAGCGTTCCAGGGAGAGCCGTTATGGCACCGCGCATCCTGCTTGCCCGGCATGGCCAGACCCAGTGGTCGGTCCAGGGCAACCACACCGGCAGGACGGACATCCCGCTCCTGGACGCCGGCCGCGAGGGCGCCAAGCTGCTCGGCGAGCGGCTGCACCGGGCCCCCTGGGCGGGGCTGCCCGGTGTCGAGGTCCGCACCAGCCCGCTCGTCCGGGCCGCCGAGACGTGCGAGCTCGCCGGCTTCGGTGAGCGGGCCGAGACGTGGGATGCGCTGATGGAATGGGACTACGGGGCGTACGAGGGCCTCACCCCGGCCCGGATCAAGGCGGACCGGCCCGACTGGCTGATCTGGCGTGACGGGGTCCCGGACGGGGAGTCCGTCGCCGACGTCACCGCCCGCGCGGACGAGATCGTCGCCTGGGCGCGGTCGGCGGACCGGGACGTGCTGGTCTTCGCCCACGGCCACATTCTGCGGGCCCTGGGGGCGCGGTGGCTGGGCGAGGACCTGTCCTTCGGCGCCCGCATCCGCCTGGAGCCGACGTCACTGTCGGTCCTCGGCTGGGCGTACGGCCTGCCGGCCGTGGAGCGCTGGAACGACACGGGGCACTTGGAGCGGTAGGCGCTGGGAGCGGCGGTGCCCGCTGCCCGGAGCCCTGCGGACGGGCTGACCACGCGCCCCGCAACGGCGGCGGGGGCAGCCGCCCGGTCCGGACGGGCTGACCACGCGCACCGCCGGAAAGCTCTCACCGCTCACCGCACCACCGCCGACCCCCCGTGCCGGGTCAGGAACGCCGTGACCGGGGGCGGCCCGCCCCGGGATTCCAGCACTCGTGCCGCCCCCGCCAGCATCCCCCGGATCCGCGAGGACCGGACCCGGGTCAGCAGGTCCAGGACCTGGTGCCCGGTCGCCGCCGCCTCGTCCACCCGCCCCGCCCGGGCCAGGTCGCCCGTCAGCTGGGCCCGGTACAGCGCCAGGTTCCGGGTGAAGTGCGCGTCCTGGAGTGCCGTGGCCCGGCGCCCGTGCCGCGCGGCACGGGACCAGTCGCCCAGCGCCGACCAGCACTGCGCCTCCAGCAGCTCAAGCTCCGCCTCCCGGAAGAAGCTCATCCACTCGGGGTCCCCGGCCGCGGGCCCCCGCTCGAACGCTGCCCGCGCCCGCCCGATCGCCAGGTCGCACCCCGTACGGTCACCGAGCCCCGCCCGGCCCCCCGCCTCCCGCAGCGCGAGCAGTGCCAGCAGCCGGGGCGAGCCCAGGGTGCGGGCGGCCCGCTGTCCGGCCTCCGCCGCCCGTACCGCCTCCCGCGGCCGCCCCGCGTCCCGGGCCAGGAACGACGTGTTGCAGAACGCGTGCGCCTCAAGACCCGCGTCCCCGGACAGCCGGGCCGTGGCCAGTGCCTCCGCGTAGTGCGAGCGTGCGTCGTCGAAGCGGCCCGAGTCATGGGCCAGCCAGCCCACCGAGATGGCCAGCTCGCCCGCTCCCGCGTGCAGCCGGTCCGCGGTGGCGCGGCGCGCGGTGGTCCCGGCGTCCAGCAGTTCGTACGCCGCGCGAAGCGGCTGGGCGGCCCGCCGGTACAGCCCGTCCGCGCCGTGCCGGTCGTCCAGCAGCCGGATCTGCCGTACGGCCTTCTCGACGGCGCTCACCTCCGTCTCGCCGACCCGGCGCTGCGCGGGCAGGGAGACCCGGGTGGCGGCGGAGGCGGGCGCCTCGCCGAGCCCCAGGGAAGCGGCCGCCACCGTGGCGGTCCCGCTCGTCATGAATACGCGACGCAGCACGTCGCTCTCCTCGTCGGTTTCGTGGATGTCGCTGTGAAGCGCGAGTGGGGACACAGGTACGGACACGGGCGCGGGCGGAGGTTCGGGCGGGGGCTCGGACACGACCCGCGCCCCCCTCCCGCGTACGGTCTCGCGGGCCGAGAACCCCAGGTCGGCCAGGGACGCCCCGGGGAACATGTGCAGGAAGACCCGTTCGTAGGCGTAGTTGGGGCAGCGGATCTCCCCGGACTCCACGCGCCCCACGTAGCGGGCGTCGCACGCGACCTGCTCCCCGATCTCCCGCGCCGCTCTGCGCACCGCCGCCGCGAACTCCCCGGCGGAACGCTGACCGCGCAGTCGGCGGAAGGCGAGGTTGGGAACTGCCCCTGTCGACCCCATGGCCGGCCCCTCTCTGGTGCGGCCGGGTTCCTGTTTTCCGGTGTCCCGGCGGAGCAAGAACGTACCTGCTGTGACAGGACACACACGCAGCGTTTCTTCGCAAAAGGGGCATCTCTCCCTTGATCCGCCATGAACTGCCACCCTTTGCGGCGGTGTGGGCCCGTAGCCCTTGACGCACCCGTGCCGTTGGTCCATGTGGAGACGGAGTGCGGCTCCGTTCGGCGATGATTCGGCGATGAGAGGAGAGGTTCCCTTGTTGCATCTCGGCCGGGAGACCGGTTCATGGACGACCGCGACAACATGCTCGGCGGCCCCGGCGGCGAACCCGGTGCCGGAGCACGAGTCCTGCGACCTCGTCACGGTCCCGGCACGGCAGGGCCTGGAAGCCGTCGACATCCTCCGCCGCGGCGCCGACCACGAGGCCGTCGGCCCGGTCCTGCACGACGGAGCCTGCGACACCCTCGGCTTCCTCGTCCCACCGGGCACCGCCGACGCCTGGGACGTACCGGGCAGCGCCTGTACGAGGACGGACGGCCGCGGGCTGCGCGTCCCCGCCGAGCCGCCCGTCTCCGGCACCGGCTGGCTGCTCCCGCCCGCCAAGGGCACCCCGGTCACCGATCCCGCCGCACTGCGCGCCGCCCTCGACCAGGCGGCCCGGCTGATCGAGGCGGCCGACAACTGCTGCTGAGCCCATAATGGCCGCACGGGCGGAACACTCCGCCGCGGCCGGTGACCCGGGCCCCCACCAGCGAGGATCAGCGAACGTGGCACGTCGAGGAGGACCGGCCGGGGGCAAGGGCGGAGCAGCGGGCAGGAAGAAGGAACAGCGCCGCGCCGAGCGGGAAGAGGTCTCCTGCCCGGTCGACGGCGGACTCGCCGAGCTCATACCCGACCGGGAGCGGCCGCGCGGCAGCACGCTCCTGATCGACGGCGCCCCGCAGTCCCACGTGGACCTCGACGACCCCACGTACCTGTCGTTCGCCTACCAGCGGCGGCTCGGCCACATCATCGACCTCGCCGCGCCCCCGCAGCAGCCGCTGCACGTCCTCCACCTGGGCGGCGGCGCGTTCACCCTCGCCCGGTACGCCGCCGCGACCCGCCCCCGCTCCACCCAGCAGATCGTCGAGGTCGACGCACCCCTCGTGCGGTTCGTCCGCGACCATCTGCCGCTGGACGCCCAGGCCCGCGTCCGGGTCCGGGCGACGGACGCCCGCGAAGGGCTCGGCAGGTTCCCGGACGGCTGGGCCGACCTCGTCATCGCCGATGTGTTCGGCGGGGCCCGCACGCCCGCCCACCTCACCTCCGCCGAGTTCCTCACCGAGGTGCGCCGGGTCGTGAAGCCCGGCGGGAGTTACGCCGCCAACCTCGCCGACGGGCCCCCGCTCGCCCATCTGCGCGGGCAGGTCGCGACCGCCGCGGCCGTCTTCCCCGAACTGGCGCTCGCCGCCGACCCGGTGGTGTGGCGGGGCCGCCGCTTCGGCAACGCGGTCCTGTACGCCTCGGCCCTGCCGCTCCCGGTCGCCGAGTTCACCCGCCGGGTGGCGAGCGACCCGCACCCCGGCCGCGTCGAACACGGCCGCGCGCTCACCGACTTCACCGGGGGCGCGGCCGTCGTCACCGACGCGGCCGCCAAACCGTCGCCGGCGCCCCCGCCCTCGGTCTTCGAGAACCCCTGAGCGCCGCGAACTCCGCTACGGGTCGACGATCTGCACCAGCGGCGGATGTCCGTTCCAGGTGCAGAACACCGAATACGTCGCGCCGTTCGCGCCCTCGAAGTTGACCCGGATCCACGCGTCGTTCGTCCACACCCGCATCGACCAGCCCGGCTCCGGCGTCGCCGAGACCAGCTTCGCCGAGCTGCGGCCCAGCTCGAAGACCACCCGGCCGCCGTCGGTGCGATAGCTCTTCACCGCGCCCGACCCCGGGGGCGCGGCAGGCTTCGCCGGGGTGCCCGACGGCGTACGGGAGGGGTCCGGGGCCGACGGCGAAGGGCTCCCGCTGCTGGTGCGCGGCGAGGGGGAGGGCGACGGCGAGGCGCGGTGCGTCGAGGAGACGAGCGGTTCGCCGGTGCTCTGCCCGATGCGCTGCGGAGGCCCCGAACCCACCGAGATCGGCACGGCCCGGGGCGGGTCGTAGGCCGTCCCCGTCATGACCGTGTGCACACCCCACCACGACAGCGTGACCGCCGCGCCGGTGGCGAGCGACCACGCGATCGTATGGACGAGTCCTCGTTGCATCCGGCGCATTCTGCACCACCCGGACCCGGGCTGTCCCCCACCTCCGATCCCTCTCCCTCCGGGCCTCCCGGGCCTTTGGGGAGGTTTCCGGCGGCCACGGGACCGGGCCCGTCCGCATGGCGTACGGTGCCGCCCATGGCAAGTGTGCTCGTGGTCGAGGACGACCAGTTCGTACGTTCCGCCCTCATCCGGCACCTCAGTGAGGCCTCCCACACGGTACGGAGCGTGGGCACCGCGCTCGAAGCGCTGCGCGAGGTCGCGCACTTCCGCTTCGACGTGGTCATCCTCGACCTCGGGCTGCCCGATCTGGACGGCCGTGAGGCGCTGAAGATGCTGCGTTCCATCACGGACGTGCCCGTCATCATCGCCACCGCGCGGGACGACGAGAGCGAGATCGTCCGGCTGCTCAACGACGGCGCGGACGACTACCTGACCAAGCCGTTCTCCGTGGAACACCTCTCCGCCCGGATGGCCGCCGTGCTGCGCCGCTCGCGGACCACGGGCGGGGAGGCGCCGCCGCCCAGGATCATCCGGGTCGGCGGGCTCTCCATCGACCCGCTGCGCCGCAGCGCCGAGCTGGACGGGTCCGAACTCGACCTGACCCGGCGAGAGTTCGACCTGCTGACCTTCCTGGCCGGGCGGCCCGGCGTGGTCGTCGCCCGCAAGGAGCTGCTGGCCGAGGTCTGGCAGCAGTCCTACGGCGACGACCAGACCATCGACGTCCACCTGTCCTGGCTGCGCCGCAAGCTCGGGGAGACCGCGGCCCGCCCGCGCTATCTGCACACCCTGCGCGGCGTCGGCGTGAAACTCCAGCCGCCGGCCGACGCGTCGCACGCCGGTGCGCCGGCCGCGGAGCCGCCGGCATGAGATGGGCCCTGGTCAAGGTCTGCCTGGCGGTCACCGCCATGGTCGTGATCGCCTTCGCCGTACCGCTGGGACTCGTCATCCGGGAGATGGCCAGCGACCGGGCGTTCTCCGACGCCGAACGCCAGGCGGCCACGATCGCTCCGACGCTCACCATCACCACCGACCACGAGGAGCTGACCCGGGCCGTCCTGTCCACCGAACCCGGCGGCCGGGGTCACCTCGCCGTCCACATCCCCGGCGACGCGGCGGACGGGGACCGGGCCGAGGGCGGGGCCGGGCCCCTGGACATCGGTACCCGGCGCGCCACCCCCAAGGACATCGAGACCGTACGGGCGGACGGGCGGGCCTCCATCGCCGAGGTCGCCGACGGCTTCGCGCTCCTCCAGCCGACCGCCCTGAGCACCGGGGACATCGCCGTGGTCGAGGTGTTCGTCCCCGAGGGCGAGGTCTCCAACGGCGTCGCCACCG
Source organism: Streptomyces durocortorensis (assembly GCF_031760065.1). Lineage (NCBI taxonomy): Bacteria > Bacillati > Actinomycetota > Actinomycetes > Kitasatosporales > Streptomycetaceae > Streptomyces > Streptomyces sp. C11-1. Next base: position 2,352,927 of record NZ_CP134500.1, on the reverse strand, counting down.
CCTGGCTCATGCTGGCGGGCGTCGGCGTCGCGCTGATCGTCGGCTCGGTCGCGGTCGCCGACCGGCTCGGCGTACGGATGGTGCGGCCCGCCCAGCGCCTCGCGGGCGCCGCCCACGACCTGGGGGAGGGGCGCCTCGGCACCCGGGTCCCCGAGGACGGCCCCACCGAACTCCGGTCCGCCGCCGTCGCGTTCAACTCCATGGCCGACCAGGTCGTCCAGCTCCTGGCCAACGAGCGCGAGCTCGCCGCCGACCTCTCGCACCGCCTGCGCACCCCGCTCACGGTCCTCCGGCTGAACGCCGCGTCCCTCGGCGAGGGTCCGGCGGCCGAACAGACCCGGGCGGCGGTCCAGCAGCTGGAGCACGAGGTCGACACGATCATCCGCACCGCCCGCGAGCAACGCCCGCAGACCCAGGGCGTGCAGACCGGCGCGGGCGCGGGCTGCGACGCATCCGAAGTGATCCGCGAACGCATGGGCTTCTGGTCGGCACTGGCGGAGGACGAGGGCCGCGAGGTGCGCCTCGCGGGAGTGGACCGTACGGTACGCATCCCCGTCGCCCGCCCCGAACTGGCCGCCGCTCTCGACGCGTTGCTCGGCAACGTCTTCCGGCACACTCCCGAGGGCACCGCCTTCGCGGTCGACGTCCACCACAGCGGCGACGCGGTCATCGTGCTCGTCTCCGACGCGGGCCCCGGTATCGCCGACCCGGAGGCGGCCCTCGCCCGGGGGGCCAGCGGGCGCGACACGGAGGGCGGGGAGGTCGGCTCCACCGGGCTCGGCCTGGACATCGTGCGCCGGGTCGCCGAGTCCACCGGCGGCGACCTGCGCATCGGCCGTTCCGTGCTCGGCGGCACGGAGGTCCGGATCTGGATCGCTCTGCACGGCAGTCGCCCCGAACGCGGCCGCCGCGGCCACGGCCGCCGGGTCGGCCACCAGCGCCGGCGCGAGCTCCGGACCACGACGGGCGCGGCTCCCCGGCCCTGAGTCCCCCCGGCCCACACCCCTGCGTCGCCCGGTCTCCTCCCGTGTGCCGACTCGGTCCCTCCCGTGCGCCGACCCGGCCGCTGTATTAACCCGGACCCATCCGTTCCTTAAGCGCGCCCTAAGAACGCCAACTCCCTTCCGTAAAGCCACCTTTGCCCGTTTCGCTGCCGGTAGCGTGCTCCGCATCCCCACATCCCCACATCTCCGCAACCCCGCTCAGCGATCAGCGATCCGCGGCACACCAGAGGCAGGCAGCACGTGATGGGTTCCCGTACACACCGCCGCACGGCGAGCACCCGTACCAAGGTGATCGGCGCGGTCGTCGCCGCGGCGATCGCCGGTGGCACGGTGTTCGCGCTCACCGGTACGGCCCAGGCCGCCGCGGTCGGTGCCGCGTACACCCGGACCAGCGACTGGACCGGCGGCTACACCGGGCAGTACGTGGTCACCAACGAGACCGACAGGACCCTCACCGACTGGACCCTGGAGTTCGACCTCCCGGCCGGCACGACGATCAGTTCCCTCTGGAACGGCGAGCACACGGTCAAGGGCGACCACGTGACCGTGAAGCCCGCGAGCTGGGACAAGGAGCTCGCCCCGGGCAAGTCCGTCACCGTCGGCTTCGTCGCCTCCGGCACCGGCACCGCGGGCGACCCGGCCTCCTGCCTCATCAACGACGCCACCTGCTCCGCGGGCGGCGGCCCGCCCCCCACGCCCAGCGGCCGCCCGGCCACCACCCCGACCACCGCCCCCACGCCGACGGCCAACCCCACCGCGTCCCCCACCGCGACGGCCCCGGCCACTCCGCCCCCCACGCCGACCCCCACCGCCACCGGCACCCCCGGTGGCGGTGGGGAGGCCGGCCCCGCCGGGTTCGCCCCGTACATCGACACCTCGCTGTACCCCGCCTACGACCTCCTCGACACCGCCACGAAGACCGGTGTGCAGGAGTTTCACCTCGCCTTCATCACCTCCGGCGGCGGCTGCGCCCCGCGGTGGGGCGGTGTCACCGGCCTCGGTGACGACCAAGTGGCCAAGCAGATAGGCGCGTTGAGGGGCAAGGGCGGCGACGTCCGGGTCTCCTTCGGCGGTGCGGCCGGTGCCGAACTGGCCCTGAACTGCTCCTCCTCCGCCGATCTCGCCGCCGCGTACGGCAAGGTCGTCGACGCCTACGACCTGACCAAGGTCGACTTCGACATCGAGGGCGCCGCCCTGCCCGACGCGGCCGCCAACACCCGCCGCGCCCGGGCGATCGCCCAGCTCCAGAAGAAGTACCCCGGCCTGGACGTCGCCTTCACCCTGCCCGTGATGCCCGAGGGCCTGACCCGGCCGGGCATCGACCTGCTCGCCGACGCGAAGAAGAACGGTGTCCGCGTCGACGCGGTCAACATCATGGCCATGGACTACGGGCCCGCCTACAGCGACGACATGGGCGAGTACGCGATCCAGGCGGCGACCGCCACCCAGGCGCAGATCAGGGGAGTTCTCGGGCTCTCGGACGCCGCCGCGTGGAAAGCCGTCGCCGTCACCCCGATGATCGGCGTGAACGACGTCGTCACCGAGGTCTTCACCGTCGAGGACGCGGCGCAACTGGTGAAGTTCGCCGAGCAGAAGGGCATCGGCCGCCTCGCTATGTGGTCCGGCACCCGCGACAAGGCCTGCCCGGGCGGCCCCAAGCCGGCCGCCGACGCCACGTGCAGCTCGATCGACCAGGAGCCACTGGCCTTCACGAAGGCGTTCGCCGCGTACAAGTAGCCCCGCACCCAACCTCGTACGCCCCCTGCGCCCACCCCCGTACCACCCCGCGCACACCCCCGCCCTACCTCCCCGACCACCCACGCCCCCACCCGCGCACCCCGGCCGGACTCCACCCCCATCCGGCCGGGGTGCGCTTCGGCGTGCCCGACATCGCCCGGCAACGGAATCGTCTTCAACTCTTGACACCCACCCCTTCGAGGCAGGAACCTTCCGGCATCGGCGCATGGGAGCGCTCCCACAGATAGCGGGAGAGGATCTCGCGCGCTTCCTCCCGCAGGACTTCCCGTGGGACTCCCAGCAGGACTTCCCGCAGAACTCCCCGTAACAAGGAGCAGTGGAATGCGCATCACCCGCAGCGTCGTCGGCCGACGCCGTAGAACCGCGACCGTGGCCACCACTGGCCTGACGGTCACCGCCCTCCTGCTCGCCGGATGCGGCGGCTCGTCCGACTCCGGCAAGGGGCCCGACGCGGACGGGAACATCACCCTGACCGTCGCCGACTTCGGTCAGTTCGGATACAAGGAGGCCGGACTCTTCGAGAAATACCACGAGTTGAACCCGAAGATCACGGTCAAGGAGGACACCACCGCCGAGGAGAAGAACTACTACCCCAAGCTCCTCCAGCAGCTGAACTCCCGCAGCGGCCTCGCCGACGTCCACGGCATCGAGGTCGGCCGGATCAAGGAGATCGTCGACACCAAGGCGGACTCCTTCGCCGACCTGTCCAAGGTGATCGACACCGGCCAGTGGGTGTCGTGGAAGGCGAAGCAGGCCACCGCCCCCGGCGGCGCGGTGATCGGCGCGGGCACCGACATCGGTCCGATGTCCCTCTGCTACAACCGGGATCTGTTCGAGAAGGCCGGGCTGCCCACCGACCGCACCGAGGTCGCGAAGCTCACCGAGGGCGGCTGGGAGGACTTCCTCGCGCTCGGCGAGCGGTACAAGAAGAAGGCACCCGAGGGCACGTACTTCATGGACTCCGCGAGTGCCATGTTCAACGCCGTGGTCAGCTCCAGCCCCGAGCAGTACTACGACGCGAGCGGCGAGCCCGTGTACAAGGAGAGCGCCGGCGTCAGGAAGGGCTGGAACCTCGCCGCCGAGGCCGCGTCCAAGAAGCTGACGCAGGGCCTGGCCCAGTTCGAGGACCAGTGGCAGGCGGCCCTGCGCAAGGGCACCGTCGCCACGGTCGTCTGCCCCGCCTGGATGGCCGGGCAGATCTCCACGTACGCCGGTGACGCCAACAAGGGCACGTGGGACATCACCAGCGCCCCCGGTGCCACCTCGGCCAACTGGGGAGGCTCGTTCCTCGCCGTCCCGAAGTCCGGGAAGAACGTGGAGGAGGCGGCCAAGCTCGTCAAGTGGCTGACCGCCCCCGAGCAGCAGGCCGCCGTCTTCAAGGCGATCGGGGTCTTCCCCTCCAACCAGGGCGCCTACGAGCTGCCCGACGTGAAGAACGCGACCCTGCCGTACTTCAACGACGCGCCGATCGGCCAGATCTACGCCGACGGTGCGAAGTCCATCCCCGAGGCGGTCCTCGGCCCGAAGGACGGCGTGATCAAGGACTCCATCTCCACGCAGATCAACAACATGGAGCAGCGTGGCACCAGCCCGGACAAGGCCTGGGACGCGGCCGTGCGGACGGTCGACAAGGCCATCGGCTGACCCGAACCGCCCGGGCCGGGGCACGCGCCCCGGCCCGCCCGCCCCGGCATCCCGCCGTCACTCCAGGGAAGGACCCCCGCCCGTGGCAACCCCGACCCCCGCCCGGGACGCGTACGTGCCGCCGCCCCGCGCCCCGCAGCAGGAACCGCCCGAACCTCACCCCGGGCGGCGGCAGTTGTGGCGCAGCCGACTGTGGCGGTTCGACGACAAGGCCTCCCCGTACGCGTACATCGCGCCTTTCTTCCTCGTCTTCGGGGCCTTCGGGCTCTACCCGCTCCTCTACACCGGCTGGATCGCCCTGCACCGGGTGGAGATGACCGGCCTCGACACCATGGAGTGGGTCGGCTGGGAGAACTTCGACACGATCCTGCACGACCCCGAGTTCTGGACCACGGTCAGCAACACCTTCCTGATCGGCGTCATCTCCACCGTCCCGCAGCTCCTGGTCGCGCTCGGCCTCGCGCACCTGCTCAACTACCGCCTCCGCGCCAGTACGTTCTGGCGCACGGTCATCCTCACCCCGTACGCGACGTCCGTCGCTTCGGCGGCCCTCGTCTTCGCCCTGGTCTTCCGGGCCGACGGCGGTCTGCTGAACTGGGCGTTCGGCCTCGTCGGCTTCGACCCGGTCAACTGGGCGAACGGGCACTGGACTTCGAAGATCGCCATCGCGGTCATCGTGATCTGGCGCTGGACCGGCTACAACGCGCTGATCTACCTCGCCGCGATGCAGGCAGTCCCCAACGACCTTTACGAGGCGGCCTCGTTGGACGGCGCGTCGCGCTGGCAGCAGTTCCGCAAGGTCACCATTCCCTCGCTGCGGCCGACGATCCTGTTCACCATCGTCATCTCGACCATCGGGTCCATGCAGCTGTTCGGTGAGCCACTGCTGCTGGAGGGCGGCGCGCTGGGCGCCACCGGCGGCAACGAGAACCAGTACGAGACGCTCAGCATCTACCTCTACAACTACGGCTGGAACCTCGGGCATCTCGGCCCGGCGGCCGCCGTGGCCTGGGCGATGCTCGCGCTCCTGCTCCTCGTCGCCGCGGCCAACTGGCTCATCGGCCGCTACGTCCGCACGTCCGATTCCGCGGCCTGACCGGGAGCGCTTCCATGACCATGACCAGCCCCACACGCACCGCCCCCGGGCAGCTCGCGACGGTCCCCAGGAGCGGCGGACCGCCCCGCCCGCGCCGCTTCCGGATGGGGGCGGGCCAGCAGCTGAAGGGCGGCCCCTTCGCCTACCTCGCGCTCGCCGTCGTCGGGTTCGGCTCGCTGCTGCCGCTCTACTGGACCCTGGTCGCGGCCTCCCGCACCCAGGACGAAGTCCTCGCCTCCACACCGCCGTTCCTGCCCGGCGGCAAGCTGCTGGAGAACCTCCAGACGGCCTGGGAACAGGCGAACCTCGGCAAGGCGATCGTCAACAGCTTCATCGTCTCCGCCTCCATCACGGCCGCCACGCTCTTCTTCTGCACGCTCGCCGGGTACGCGTTCGCCAAGATGCGCTTCCGGGGCCGGGGCTGGCTGATGACCGCGGTGATCGCCACCCTCACCATCCCGCCGCAGCTCAGCGTGGTCCCGCTCTTCATGATGATGTCGGGCCTCGGCTGGGGCGGTCAGCTCGAATCGGTGATCTTCCCGACGCTGGTGAGCGCGTTCGGCGTGTTCTTCATGCGGCAGTACCTGATCGAGGCACTGCCGTACGAGCTGATCGAGGCGGCCAAGATCGACGGTGCGAACAACTTCCGCATCGTGCGCAGCGTGGTGCTGCCGGTGGCGCGCCCCGCGATGATGGTGCTCGGGATGCTGACCTTCGTGCAGGCGTGGAACGACTTCTTCTGGCCCTATCTCGCCCTCAACCAGCAGAACCCGACCCTTCAGGTGGCGCTCGGCCAGCTCAGCGCCTCCTACACCCCTGACCAGTCCATCGTCATGGCGGGCGCGCTGATCAGCACGCTGCCGCTGCTGGTGGTGTTCGTGGTGTTCGGCAAGAAGATCGTCGGCGGGATCATGTCAGGCGCGGTCAAGGGCTGAAGCCCCCCCCGCCCTCCCTCTCACTCCACATCTCTCTCCACACCTCTCACTCCTCACCCCCCTACCCTTCCGGGAGCGCTCCCCCATGACCCTCGTACGACCCGACGCGGCCCCGCAGCAGGCCCCCGCCACCACGGCCCCCTTCCCGGCCGGTTTCCTGTGGGGCGCGGCCACGGCCGCGTACCAGGTGGAGGGGGCGGTGACCGAGAACGGCCGCACCCCGTCCATCTGGGACACCTTCAGCCACTCGCCCGGCAAGGTGCTCGGCGGCGACACCGGAGACGTGGCCGCCGACCACTTCCACCGCTACCGCGACGATGTCGCCCTGATGAAGCGGCTCGGGCTGAAGGCGTACCGCTTCTCCGTCTCCTGGTCCCGCGTCCAGCCCACCGGCCGCGGCCCGGCGGTCGAACGCGGCCTGGACTTCTACCGCTCGCTCGTCGACGAGCTGCTGGAGGCGGGCATCACGCCCGTCGCCACCCTCTACCACTGGGACCTGCCCCAGGAGCTGGAGGACGCGGGCGGCTGGCCGGAGCGTGCGACGGCCGAACGGTTCGCGGACTACGCGGCCGTCATGGCCCGGGCCCTCGGCGACCGGGTCGGGATGTGGACGACGCTGAACGAGCCCTGGTGCTCGGCCTTCCTCGGTTACGGCTCCGGGGTCCACGCCCCGGGCCGGACCGAACCGGTCGCCGCGCTGCGGGCCGCCCACCACCTCAACCTCGCCCACGGCCGGGCGACCGAGGCGCTGCGCGCGAACCTCCCCGCTGCCGCGCAGCTCTCGGTCACCCTCAACCTCCACCAGGTGCGCCCGCTGACCGGCGGTGAGGCGGACGCGGACGCGGCCCGCCGGATCGACGCGGTGGGCAACCGGATCTTCACCGGCCCGATGCTGAGGGGCGCGTACCCGGACGACCTGCTGGCCGACACCGAACACCTGCTGAACTGGAGTGAGCTGGTCCACGAGGGCGACCTCTCCGCGATCGCCCGCCCGCTCGACGTGCTCGGCGTCAACTACTACACCCCCACCATCGTCTCCACCCCCGCCTCCGGGGCCGGGGACACCCGCAACGACGGCCACGGAAGCAGCGAGCACTCGCCGTGGCCCGGCTCGGAGCATGTCGCCTTCCATCTCGCCGAGGGCAAGCCGCGCACCGCCATGAACTGGTCGGTCGACCCGGACGGCCTGTACAGCCTCCTCATGGACGTCTCCCGCGAGCACCCGGACCTCCCGCTGATGGTCACCGAGAACGGCGCGGCCTTCGCAGACGACCCGGACGAGGAGGGCCGGGTCCACGACCCCGAGCGGATCGCCTATCTGCACGGTCACCTGGCGGCGGTGCGGCGGGCGGTGGCCGAAGGGGCGGACGTACGCGGCTACTTCCTCTGGTCCCTGCTGGACAACTTCGAATGGGGCTACGGCTACTCCAAGCGCTTCGGCGCGGTGTACGTCGACTACACGACCCAGCGCCGTACGCCGAAGTCCAGCGCCCACTGGTACAGCGAGGTGATCGCCCGCCACGCGCTGCCCCCGGAGGCGTGAGCGAAAGCCGCCTGGGAGCGCTCCCAAACCGTGGCTGCCACACCCGCCGGGGTGATCGATCCGGGACTTGGATTGACGTTACGGCTGTGAGAAATTGACCGGGAACGGGGAGGCAGCCATGGCGGCAGCGCGAGTACGGAGCGGCGGGCGGCCCACGCTCGAAGAGGTGGCGGCCCGGGCCGGCGTCGGCCGGGGCACCGCCTCGCGGGTCATCAACGGCTCGCCCCGGGTCAGCGAGGCGACCCGGGAGGCGGTCGAGGCGGCCGTCGCCGAGCTGGGATACGTTCCCAACCGCGCCGCCCGCGCCCTCGCGGGCAACCGCACCGACGCCATCGCCCTCGTGGTGCCCGAGCCGGAGACCCGGTTCTTCGCGGAGCCGTACTTCTCCGCCATAGTCCGGGGCGTCGGAGCGGCCCTGGCCGACACCGAGATGCAGCTGCTCCTCACCCTCGCCGGCAACGACCGCGAGCGCCGCCGCCTCGCCCAGTACCTGACCGCCCACCGCGTCGACGGCGTCCTGCTGGTCGCCGTGCACGCCGACGACCCCCTGCCCGAGCTGCTGGAACAGCTGGGCATGCCGTGCGTGATCAGCGGCGCCCGGCACGCCGCCGAACCCCTCGCCTCGGTCGACTCGGACAACTTCGAGGGTGCCCGCGCCGCCGTCGAGCACCTGGTCTCCCGGGGCCGCCGCCAGGTCGCCACGATCACCGGCCGCCTGGAGGTCTACGGGGCCCAGCGCCGCCTGGACGGCTACCGCGCCGCGGTCTCCGAGGCCGGCCTGGCACCCGACGAGCACCTGATCGCCCCCGCCGACTTCACGGAGGAGGGCGGTGCGCGGGCGATGCGCGAACTCCTCGCCCGCCGCCCCGCCCTCGACGCGGTCTTCGCCGCCTCCGACGTGATGGCGGCCGGGGCCCGCCAGGTCCTGCGCGAGGCGGGCCGCCGCATCCCCGAGGACGTGGCCCTGATCGGCTTCGACGACTCGGTGGTCGCCCGCCATATGCACCCGGCCCTCACCAGCGTCCGCCAGCCCATCGAGGAGATGGGCCGCCGCATGGCCCAGCTCCTCCTGGACGAGATCGCGGGCCGCGCCCCGGGCGCCGAACGCCCCACGGTCGTACTGCCCACGGAGCTGGTGGTCCGCGACTCCTCGTGAGGAGTGGCGAGGCTCGTGACGGTAGCGAGGCTTCCGTATTTCACGAGTCCTCCACGCCCCCCGGCTCCGACGGCTAGTGTTTCGCGGAGTACGGCGAATGTGTGACGCACCACACACGTCACGCGGCGAGCTGCCCGGGTGCGTTCCGTGCGGCGGTGCATATGGGGGGCCTCTTGCACGACATGGTCAAGGGTGCCAACGTCGGTCTCACGGCGTTGAGCGAGGACATCGGCTCGGTGATGGTCAGCCTGGGCTGGAGCAGCGCCACGGGGGAGGGGGACGCCGATGTGTCCGTCCTCCTGCTCGACGGCGACGGCAAGGTCCGCAGCGACATCGACTTCTGTTTCTACAACAACCCCGTGGCGGGTGACGGCAGCGTGCAGCTGCTCGGGAAGACCCCGACGGCGGACGGCAGCGAGGGCCGGATCACCTTCGATCTGGACGCCGTCCCGCAGGAGGTCGACAAGGTGGTCGTCGCCGCCAGCCGCTACGGCAGTTCCCGCTTCGGCGAGCTGGACGACCTGCGCCTCACCCTCGCCGACAGCGCGGGCGAAGGCCTCGTCCGGTTCACCGTCCAGGACGTCGACGAGGTCAGTGCGCTGATCTTCGGCGAGCTGTACCGGCGCGCGGGGGAGTGGAAGTTCCGTGCGGTCGGCCAGGGGTACGCCTCCGGTCTGGCCGGACTGGCGACGGACTACGGCGTCGACATCGACGACGACGCGGAGCGGGAGGAACCGGCGTCCGAGGCGGAGGGGCACGCCCCGGACGCCCCGGAACAGCCCGCCGCACCCGGGCCGCCCGGGGAACAGCCCGCCGCACCGGCAGGGGTCCCCGCCCAGTCCAGAGGTGCCGACCCGGCGGACACGTCGCCTCCGCCCACCGCACCGGAACCGCCCGCCGAGCCCGAGGTCCCGGGCTCCGCCCCCGTACCCAAGCGCGCCCGCCGCCCCCGTACGGCGAAGAAGAAGGTCACGCTTCCCCGCGCGGCCAAGAAGTCCCTCGCCGACAACGACACCTGGCGCACCGCCCGCCTCTTCCCCGTCTCGGCGCTCAAGAGCGACCGCGACCGCGAGACGCGCGCCACCTCCGTCGTGCTCTCCGTGATGGCGCAGGTCCCCGAGTTCGGCCGTCGCCTGACCGCCGGGTTCGGGGCTCCGGCCGGGCGGATGGAGACCTACACCGAGGTCTCCCTGCCGCACGGCGAATCGCCCCGCCGACCGGACGGGATCATCCGGGTGGAGCGGGCGGGCAAGCTGTGGACCGCCCTCGTCGAGACCAAGACGAATGGCAACGCCCTCAAGCCCGACCAGGTGCAGGCGTACATGGACATCGCCGCCCGCCGGGGCTACGAGGCCGTGATCACGCTCTCCAACGACGTCGCGCTCGACGGCAGCCCGCTTGTCGACGTCCGGATCGACGGGCGGCGCAAGCACAAGGTGGCCCTGTGGCACCTGTCCTGGGCCGAGGTCGTGCACCAGGCGCAGATGCTGATCCGCCACGAAGGCGTCGGCAACGCGGCGCACGCCTGGCTGCTCCAGGAACTGCTGCACTACCTCCAGCACGAGAACTCCGGCTGCCACGGCTTCCAGAACATGGGAGCCGCCTGGGTGCCCGTGCGCCGGGGCATCGACGACGAGACCCTGTGCCCCGGCGACAACCGGGCACTGGAGGTCATCGAGAACTGGGAGCGTCTCGTACGGCAGGTCTGCCTGCGGCTCGGCGGCGAGCTGGGCCAGAAGGTCCTGCCCGTCCAGCGCACCCGGCGTGGCGTGGACCCCCGGGCCCGCCGCACCGCGCTGGCCGACCACCTCTGCGAGCAGGGCAGGCTGAACGCCGAGATCCGCATCGAGGGCACCCCGGGCGTCCTGGCCATCACCGCCGACCTGCGCACCGGCAAGCTCCGCACCTCCATCGAGGTGCCCGCCCCCGACGGGGCCTACCCGCTCAGCCGGGCCAAGCGGCTGATCCGGTGGCTCTCCGAGGCCCCCGCCGACCTGCACATCGAGACGCTGGTCGACGGCGAGGGCGCGGGCCCGCGCGGCACCCTGGAGCGGCTGCGCCCGGAACCGGCCGACCTCGTGCCCAAGGACGGGGCGCGGATGACCGGCTTCAGGCTCTCCCTGTTCAAGGGCATGGGCAACGGGCGGGGCAGCGCCGAGACCGGCTTCATCCGCAGCGTCGACGAAGCCGTGGACCGCTTCCACGCGCAGGTCGTCGCGCACCTGGAGCTGCCGGGCTCCCGCCGCTCCCGTACGGGGGAACCGGCGGCCGACTGACGCCGGGCCCGGCTCCACGGCACGCGAAAGGGCCCCGGTCCAAAGACCGGGGCCCTTTCAGCAGGGTGAGTAACGGGACTTGAACCCGCGACATCCTGGACCACAACCAGGTGCTCTGCCAGCTGAGCTATACCCACCATGTCGTCCGGTCGTTTCCGACCGGCCGAGAAAAAGTGTACAGGGTCCGGGAGGGTGCTCGCGCCCCCGTTTCCCGGAGCCGGTCCACGGGCGCGTTTACGCCCGTGACCAGCACGTTCCTACGGTGTGGCCGGGACCACATGGCGCGCCGCGATCTCCTTGGCGCGCTCGGAGTCCGGGCCGGGCTGCGGGACGAAGACCGCCTCCCGGTAGTAGCGGAGCTCCGCGATGGATTCACGGATGTCCGCCAGTGCGCGGTGGTTGCCGCTCTTGTCCGGGCTGTTGAAATACGCCCGGGGATACCAGCGGCGGGCCAGCTCCTTGACCGAGGACACATCCACGATCCGGTAGTGGAGATAGCCCTCCAGCTCCCGCATGTCCCGGGCGAGGAAACCGCGGTCGGTGCCGACCGAGTTTCCGCAGAGCGGGGCCTTGCCCGGCTCCTTCACATGCTCGCGGACATATGCCAGGACCTGTTCCTCGGCGTCGGCCAGGGTGGTGCCCCCGGCCAGCTCGTCGAGGAGGCCCGAGGCGGTGTGCATCTGCCGCACCACCTCGGGCATGGTCTCCAGGGCCGCGTCCGGCGGGCGGATCACGATGTCCACCCCTTCACCGAGCACGTTCAGCTCCGAGTCGGTGACCAGGGCGGCCACCTCGATGAGTGCGTCGTCCGTCAACGAGAGCCCGGTCATCTCGCAGTCGATCCACACCATGCGGTCGTTCATGCGCCCCACCCTACGGGGCACTCCGCTGTCCCGGCAGGGCCGGGCGACCGGGAACGTACGCGTCGGGACCCGGCAGGGAGTGCTCCCCGGAGCCCACCGCCGCCACCACCGCGACGGGCGCTGACGGCCCCGGCGCGCCCCGGCGTCCGGACGGTGGCCCCTGGCTGGGCACCATCGTCTCGACCACCGTCGCGGCACTCTCCGCCACCCCCTGCGGACGACGGGCCCGGTAGGCGGCCCGGTACGCGGCGGGGGAGGAGCCGAGCTGGCGGCGGAAGTGCCCGCGCAGCGCGACCGGGGAGCGGAAGCCGCAGCGGCCCGCGACCTCGTCGACCGAGTAGTCGGAGGTCTCCAGCAGCCGCTGTGCCTGAAGCACCCGCTGGGTGATCAGCCACTGGAGCGGTGCGCTCCCCGTGAGCGAGCGGAACCTGCGGTCGAAGGTCCGTCTGCTCATATAGGCGCGCGCCGCGAGCGTCTCCACGTCGAACTGCTCGTGCAGATGCTCCAGGGCCCAGGCCACGACCTCGGCGAGCGGGTCGGAGCCGATCTCCTCCGGTAAAGACCTGTCCAGGTAGCGCTCCTGCCCGCCACTGCGCCGCGGCGGCACGACGAGCCGACGGGCGAGTGCCCCGGCGGCTTCCGTGCCGTGGTCGGTGCGGACTATATGGAGGCAGAGATCGATACCTGCCGCCGTACCGGCGGAGGTGAGTACGTCGCCGTCGTCCACGAAGAGTTCGCGCGGATCGACGTGCACCGACGGATAGCGCTTGGCCAGTGTCGGTGCGTACATCCAGTGTGTGGTGGCCGGCCGTCCGTCCAGCAGGCCGGCGGCCGCGAGCACGAAGGCTCCCGTGCACAGACCGACGATGCGGGCGCCCTCCTCATGGGCGCGCCGCAGCGCGTCCAGTGCCTCGGCGGGCGGCGGCGAGGTGATCGACCGCCAGGCTGGCACCACCACGGTGCCTGCCCTGCTGATCGCCTCCAGGCCGTACGGTGTGGTCAGTTCGAGTCCGCCCGTTGTGCGCAGCGGTCCGTCCTCGCCGCCGCAGACCAGCAGGCGGTAGCGGGGAACTCCCGCGTCCTGCCGGTCGATTCCGAAAACGGAGAGCGGGATGGAGCTCTCGAAGATAGGGCCGCCGCTGAACAGCAGCACGGCAACGACTTCCCGGCGTCGCCGCCCGGTCAGCTTGCGTGCGGCCTCCGTCGCGGCGGCGGAGTCCTGGCTCATGACGCTAAGCCCCCCTCGGTGTTCGCGTCTCCCTGGTCCTTACGGGCCTGTCGCTCCTGCACGTTTCCCCTCGGTGTTGCACGTGTCCCCAGTCTCCGATTTCCAAGATCGAATCTACTGCGTCGCGTGGTCCCGCCGTGACACCTTCCCCCACCAGCTCTATGTCGATAAGGAAACGTGGCGTGAAGCGTTCGATCACGAAGCGTTTCACTCGCGAAGCGCACAGGGAAGTGCCCCTCACGAACGTGGCCCGTCCGCGTCGGGTGAAAGCGTACCGCGCGGTCTCTTCCTGCCTGGTGGGCGGTGGGTTGTCCGGCCATCCGGCTAAGGGTTCGGCACCTGGGTGAAGTTGGCTGAAAACCATCGGTTGTGTGTGCTGGATCCGGTCACGCCCGGCGCACAACGCCGTCTAGCGGCCGCGCCGATGCGCTCCCTCGCCCACATGGGCCGGGGTGCGCTCGGACCTCCGCAGCAGGATTCGGCAGGCGGTCGTGACGCAGGCGAGCCCGAGGGCCCAGAGCGCCGCACTGCCGACCGATGTGCCGTGGGCCACGAGAACCGCCGGTACGAGAAGGCAACTGAAGACGGCCCAGCGGACCACATCGCCCGCAGCGTCGTGCGCCGGTGCAGGGCTCGGCTCGGACGGGGGTCGCACGGGGGTCGGCACGGCATCGCTCCCTGGGGTGGTGACTCGGTGACGGTGTGGCTAACGGAGACCGGGTGCGGGGGTCACTGTCGGGTGCGCCGGGCGGCTGTGGAGCCGCCCGGAAAAACGGGGCGGCCGACGGTGTTCGGGGTCCCCGGGGCCCGTGTACGACACAACCGGCATTGCCATCCCGGACAGCCTCGGGCATGCTCCCTCCAGCGTCACGCGCGCTTTTGCGGGCATCTGGGCAGTGGAGGAGTGACGCCGTACCCTTGGGGGTATGGGATTGGGAAGATGATTCCCGGACAGAGCTCACCCACCAGGCTCACCAGCTGATGCACCGCTCGAAACCGCTCCCTCCTCACGAGGACTCTCTTCGCCGAGACACCGATGGCCGGTCACGAAATCCCTGAACCCAAAGACCGCAAGCAGGTAGCCGACCCCGGGTCGGAGACGCGACCGGTCGAAGAAGCGCGCCATGCGTGCGATCCCGCCTTCCGCCACGGAGTCGTGGTCGGTTTCGACGGCTCCACATCCAGTGAGCGGGCCCTGGCGTACGCCATCGGCATGGCCGGACGGTCGGGCTCGGGCCTGATCATCGTCCATGTCGCCAACCGGCTCCCGACGACGGTCTGGGCGGGCTGCGAGCCCCCTGTCTTCGTCGACGTCCCCGACCACCGCACCGAGGTCCTCGGCCTGGAGCTGGCCTGCGCGGACTACCTCTCCGAGGTCCCCTGGGTGCTGGTCGAGCGCGGCGGTGACATCTGCCACGAACTGGAGGAGGTCGGCCGGGAGTACGCCGCCGACGCCATCGTCGTGGGCTCCACGCACGGCATCGTCGGCCGGATCTTCGGCTCGGTCGCGGGCCGCCTCGCCCGCCGCGCACAGCGCCCCGTCATCGTCATTCCCTGAGCACCAGCCAGAAGCCCTGGCCGACGCACGCGTTGGGCCCCGCACCGTCCTCACGACCGTGCGGGGCCCACTCACGTACGTACCGGCGACTACTCCACCGTCACGGACTTCGCCAGGTTGCGCGGCTTGTCGATGTCGCGGCCCATCGCGAGCGCCGTGTGGTACGCGAAGAGCTGGAGCGGGATGCCCATGAGGATCGGGTCCAGCTCGTTCTCGTTCTTCGGCACGACGATGGTGTGGTCGGCCTTCTCCTGCACCTGGTGGGCGACGGCGAGGATGCGGCCGCTGCGGGCCTTGATCTCCTCCATCGCGGCGCGGTTCTTCTCCAGCAGGTTGTCGTCCGGCACGATCGCCACGGTCGGCATCGCGGGCTCGATCAGCGCGAGCGGGCCGTGCTTCAGCTCGGAGGCGGGGTAGGCCTCCGCGTGGATGTACGAGATCTCCTTCAGCTTCAGCGATGC
The DNA here is from genome assembly GCF_031760065.1 of Streptomyces durocortorensis. Taxonomy (NCBI): domain Bacteria; kingdom Bacillati; phylum Actinomycetota; class Actinomycetes; order Kitasatosporales; family Streptomycetaceae; genus Streptomyces; species Streptomyces sp. C11-1. The sequence continues at coordinate 2,337,405 of NZ_CP134500.1, read as the reverse complement.
CTCACGGGCCACCGGATAGCCGCGCACCCGGCCGATGAACATCATCGACCTGGCGTCCGCGTACTCCGCCGCCAGCCGCTTGATCTCGTCCTCGTTCGCGAGGATCTCGCTGATCTGCTCGGGCAGCTTCCGCAGCCCGTCGATGATCCGCTTGCCGTCGGCCACCGACAGGTCCCGGATGCGGCCCAGGTGCAGCGCCAGCAGCGCGAAGGCGACCACGGTGTTGGTGAAGCACTTGGTGGAGACCACGCAGACCTCCGGGCCCGCGTGGACGTACGTACCGCCGTCGGCCTCCCGGGCGATCGCGGAGCCGACCACGTTGACCACACCGAGGACCCGGGCGCCCTTGCGCTTCAGCTCCTGGACGGCGGCCAGCACGTCGTACGTCTCACCCGACTGGGAGACCGCGATGTACAGGGTGTCGGGGTCCACGACCGGGTTGCGGTAGCGGAACTCGGAGGCCGGCTCGGCGTCGGCGGGGATGCGGGCGAGCTCCTCGATCAGCTGGGCGCCGATCTGGCCCGCGTGGTAGGAGGTGCCGCAGCCGAGGATCTTGATCCGGCGCACCCCGCGCGCCTCGCGGGCGTCCAGGTTGAGGCCGCCCAGGTGCACGGTGGAGAACCGGTCGTCGATCCGGCCGCGCAGGACGCGGTCCACGGCGTCGGCCTGCTCGGAGATCTCCTTGTGCATGTACGTGTCGTGGCCGCCCATGTCGTACGACTCGGCCTCCCACTCCACGGTGGTCGGCGTGGCCGTCGTGGTCGAGCCCTCCGTGGTGTACGTACGGAAGTCGTCGGCCTTCAGGGTGGCCATCTCGCCGTCGTCCAGGGTGACGACCTGGCGGGTGTGGGCGACCAGAGCGGCGACGTCGGAGGCGACGAACATCTCCTTCTCGCCGATGCCGAGGACGACCGGGGAGCCGTTGCGGGCCACGACGATGCGGTCGTTGAAGTCGGCGTGCATCACGGCGATGCCGTAGGTGCCCTCGACCGAGCGCAGCGCCTCGCGGACCTTCTCCTCCAGCGTGTCCGCCTGGGCCCGGGCGATGAGGTGGGTCAGGACCTCGGTGTCGGTCTCGGAGAGGAAGGCGAACCCGTCGGCGACGAGCTTGGCGCGCAGCTCGGAGGCGTTGTCGATGATCCCGTTGTGGACGACGGCGACCTTGTTCTCCGCGTCCAGGTGCGGGTGGGCGTTCTCGTCGCTCGGGGCGCCGTGGGTGGCCCAGCGGGTGTGCGCGATGCCGGCGGTGCCCGCGAACCGCTTGGGGACCTTGGCCTCCAGCTCCCGGACCCGGCCCTTGGCCTTGACCATCTTCAGCACGCCCGGCTTGCCCGCCGTGGCCTTGCCGGTGATGACGATGCCCGCGGAGTCGTACCCCCGGTACTCCAGCCGCTGAAGACCCTCCAGCAGCAGCGGTGCCACATCACGCTTTCCGATATATCCGACGATCCCGCACATGGATTCTCTGCCCCTCCATCGACGTACACGTTCCCGTACTTGCATGTGTTCGGCGCCCCGCGCACGGGCGCCCGGCTCGCTCAGCCGTAGACGATGCGGCGCAGCTGGCGGAGCGAGAGCTCCGGCGGCGCCACCGCGCGGTGCGGCAGCTCGGCCGCGATCCGCTCGAAGATCTCCGTGTTGACCAGGCCGCCGGACTGCAGTTCACGGTGGCGGCGCCGGACGAAGTCGTCGGTGCTCTCGTCGAAGTACGCCAGCACGTCGAGGATCACCCGGGCCGCCTCACCGCGCTGGAGCGCGGTGGAGCGGACGAGGTGATCGATGAGGTCGTCGTGCGACGAGCGGCGTTCAAGCACCCGTCGATATTGCGTGCCGGGGCGCTCTTATGCAAGAAATCTGCCCGAAATCGGGCAGGGGGGCGGCTTAAGGCCTCCGGATCGGGTCACATGCTGCGCAGAACGGCTTGTTTCGCGGTGCTGAACTCCTCGTCGGTGAGGATTCCGGCCAGGTGCAGCTCGCCCAGCTCCCGCAGCCGCCGCAGCAGGGCGTCGTGGTCAGCGGCGGGAGCGGCCGCCTTCGTGAGGGCCGGGGCCGCCCCGGGCCCGTCCACCGCCGAGTCGGCCCCGGGCAGTCGGGCCAGCACCGCCGCCGCGACCACCACCGCGGTGTACTCCTTCTTCGACAGCCCCCACAGCTCCAGGGAGTACGGGTCGTGCTTCGGCGGCGCCGCGGAGGGGCCGTCCGTCGGCTCGAAGCGGAGGTAGCCGTACTCCAGGCCGATCGCGGGCAGCCAGCGCACCCCCGCGATCCGCGTCAGCGGGAAGGAAGAGGGTCCGGCCGAGGTCTTGGACTCCTCGGCCTTCCAGTTCCAGGTGAGCCGTATGGTCTCGCCGTCGAAGGACGCCGTGCCGTCGCCGCCCCCGCCGGAGACCGGCAGCGCCGGGCCGGGCAGCAGGAAGCGGTCCACCGGGGTGCCCGGGACCTGCTCGATCAGCAGCGCGTTGCGGACCTCGTCGACGAAGTACTCCGCGACGCCCGTGCGGTCCTTCTCCACGGTCAGCAGATAGGGGTCCGCGCCGTCCTTGAGGCGGCCGTCGGCGGCCCGCAGCACCGGGCAGGCGCCGCCGCGCAGCCGCAGCCGTAGCCGCCCGCCCTTGCGGTCCGGCTCGAACGAGATGCCCGCCACGGCCTGGACCGGCACGGACATCTCACCCAGCGCCTGCCGGAGCGGATGCGCCTTTCCCCCCGGCACGATGCGTACCGTCTCCCCGTCGAACGTCCACGTTCCGTCGCGCTGGATGATTTCTGCCATGGCCGCGATTCTGCCAGCCGTCGCCCCGCCGACCCCCGGGGTCGTCCCTCGTACCCGGCGATCCGGTCGGTTTCCGCTCACGGTGTGTGTCCGGTCGGCTCCGGAGGCGGGAAGGGGTGAGCGCCCGAGGGACCGTCCTCGGGCGCTCACCGGTCGGTGGGGCCGTTCGCTCAGTACCCGGCGATCGGGTTCTTCAGGTGGCCGACCAACTGGAGCGCGCCGGCCGGGTCGTTGAGGTCGACCATCTGCTGGTTGTTGCGCAGCTGGAGCCGGTTGAGGCAGGACAGTGCGAACTCCGCCTCGAACAGGTCGTATTCCTTGAACTTGTCCGAGAGGTACGGCACCGAGTCCTGGTAGCCGCGCGCGCAGGCCGCGACCGTCCGCCAGAAGGTCTCCTCGTCGAGGATGCCCTCGGTGGCCAGGCCGGACGCGAGGAAGCGGAAGAAGCAGTCGAAGACGTCGGTGAAGACCGACAGCAGCTTCATGTCCTCGGGGACCTCGGCCCGGATGCGCTCGACCTGCGGCGGCAGCACCGCGTCCGGGTCCATCACCGCGATCTCCTCGGCGATGTCCTTGAAGATCGTGCGGGTGACGACCCCGTCCTCCACGACCAGGATCACGTTCTCGCCGTGCGGCATGTAGACCAGGTCGTAGGCGTAGAAGCTGTGCAGCACCGGCACCAGATAGGCGTCCAGGTAGTGCCGCAGCCACGTCTGCGCGTCCAGCCCGGATTCGGCGATCAGCGCCCCGGCCACCGAGCGGCCCTCGTGGTCGGTGTGGAGCAGGGAGGCCATCGTCGCCACCCGCTCGCCCGGCTGGAGGCCCGGCACCGGGCTCTCGCGCCACAGGGCGGCGAGCATCTTCCGGTACGGGGAGCCCTTGGCGGTCGCCGCCTCGTAGGACCGGTGGTGGTAGCCGATCGCGGCCCGCTCCCGGATGATCGAGAACCGGGCCCCGCGCAGCAGGTCGTCACGCTCGATGAGACCGGCCAGCCAGTCGTTGATCGCCGGGGTGGCCTCCATGTACGCGGCCGAAAGCCCGCGCATGAAGCCCATGTTGAGGACGGACAGCGCCGTTTTGACGTAGTGCTTCTCCGGGTGGTCGGTGTTGAAGAACGTGCGGATCGACTGCTGGGCGAGATAGCAGTCCTCGCCCTCCCCGAGCACCACCAGATGCCGTTCGGCCAGCTCACCGGCGAAGGTGACCGCCAGTTTGTTCCACCACTGCCAGGGGTGGACGGGCAGCAGGAAGTAGTCGTCCGGGTCCAGGCCGAGTCCGCGCAGCGCCCCGGCGAACCGCTCCCGGGTCGCCTCGCTCAACTCGCCCTCGACCAGGGCCTCGTAGTCGATTCCGGCACCCGACGTGAAGGTGGCGCGCGAGCGGCGGGCGGCCAGCCAGACGAGGCGGATCTCCGCTGCGGCCTCGGGGGCGTAGGCACGGTACTCGTCCACGCCGAAGCCGAGCCGTCCGTTGTTGGCGACGAAGCAGGGGTGGCCCTCGGTCATCCCGGTCTCGATGGCCTGGAAGCCGGCGGCGACGAGCCGGCCGGAGGTGGCCGGTTCCTTGGTGAGTTTGTAGGCGGTTCCGGCCAGGGTGGAGGAGACCTCCTCCAGGTAGACCGGCAGGACCTCGTCGGAGATCCCGAGGGTGTGCCGCAGCTCGATGAAGAACTCGACGGCGTCCAGAGGGAGTTCGACGCCGTTCCGGTGCCGGGTGATGCTCTCCGCGGCGACCTGCCAGTGGTCCAGGGCGAAGAGGCGTGCGGTGAAACGGTACTCGGTGGAGGCGTCGTCGCTACGGACGGTGAAGTGGTCCTCGCCCAGAGGTGTGGGAGCCAGTAGCCGTTCGTGGCTGAATTCCGCCAGTGCTTTACGGACCAGCAGTCGGTTTGCGGTGGCCCAGCGTTCCGGGGAGAGGTGGGCGACGCTGTCGGCGAGGGCGGTCGTCATCGGTCGTTACCTCCGGTTGCTGCTTCGAACTGCTCCCGTGTGCAGGCGCTGAGCAGGGCGTCCTTCTCCGGCTTGGCGATCTCCCGCAGCACCTCGAAACCGACGGCCTTGTTGAGGGTCTGCACGGCGCTGTTGGTGACGTCGGGCTCGACGACGACCCGGCGCACCGACGGGTCGGCGAACAGGAAGTCCATCACCGCGGTGATCACGGCCCGGGTGAAGCCGTGGAGGGGGGTGTCGGTCGGGGCGACCAGGAAGTGCATCCCGACATCGCCGGGCTCCGCCTCGTACAGCCCCTTCAGCTCGACCTCGGTGGGGTCGTAGCGCTCGATCAGGAAGGCGGGTTCGCCGTCGTGCAGCCCGATGAACGCGTCGTGGTGCGGGTGGGCGGCTATCGCCATGTACTCCCGCTCCACGTCCTGGAGTTTCGCGTCGCCCATCAGCCAGAAGGCGGCCTTGGGGTGCGTCACCCAGCCGTGCACCAGCTCGGCGTCGGCGAGGGGGTCGAGCGGGCGGACGGTGAACGTGCCGATTCCCTCGGCACGGCCGGTGCCGGGGCGGTCGGTGTCGGTGCGGCTCATACGGCGAACTCCTGGAAGGCGATGGACTTCTCGACCGGGTAGACCTCGCGGCCGAGCAGCTCGCCGATGATGTACGCGTTGCGGTAGGCGCCCATGCCCAGGTCGGGCGAGGTGATCGAGTGGGTGTGCACCGAGGCGTTCTGGAGGAAGACCCCGCGCCCGGTGGTGTCGATGCTGTAGTTGCGGGCCACGTCGAAACGGCCCCGGCTGTCGTGGCGCAGCCGCCCGGCGACGGGCGCGAGGAAGGCGGGGGCCTCGTAGCGGTAGCCGGTGGCGAGGATCAGGCCCTCGGTGGTCAGGGAGTAGTCCTTGCCCTGCTCCTCCTGGCGCAGCCCCAGGCTGTACGCCCCGCCCTTCTCGTCGTAACGGGCGCTGGTGAGGGCGGAGTTGGTGATCAGCCGGGTCGGCACGGGGCCGGGCAGGTGCTTCTGGTAGAGCAGGTCGAAGATCGCGTCGATCAGCTCCCCGTCGATGCCCTTGAACAGCCCCTTCTGCCCGGTCTCCAGCCGGTAGCGGGTCTCCTCGGGCAGCGCGTGGAAGTAGTCGATGTACTCCGGGGAGGTCATCTCCAGCGTCAGCTTGGTGTACTCCAGTGGGAAGAAGCGCGGCGAGCGCGTCACCCAGTTGAGCCGGTAGCCGTGCACGTCGATCTCGGAGAGCAGGTCGTAGTAGATCTCCGCCGCGCTCTGCCCGCTGCCGACCAGGGTGATGGACTTCTTCTTCTGGAGCTCGGCCTTCCCCTCCAGGTAGCGGGAGTTGTGGATGAAGTCCCCACCGAGCCCCTGGCAGGGCTCGGGTATGTACGGCGGGGTGCCCGTCCCGAGTACGAGGTGCCGGGCGCGGAACTCCTCGCCGGAGGCGGTCCGTACGGTGTAGAGGGCCGTGTCCTCGTCGTACGTCACGAGTTCGACGGTCTCGTTGAACCGGATACTGCTCAGTTTCGCGGCGGCCCAGCGGCAGTAGTCGTTGTACTCGGTCCGCAGCGGGTAGAAGTTCTCCCGGATGTAGAACGAGTAGAGCCTGCCCCGCTCTTTGAGGTAGTTCAGGAACGAGTACGGCGAGGTCGGGTCGGCCATGGTGACCAGGTCCGACATGAACGGCGTCTGGAGATGGGCCCCTTCGAGGAACATCCCGGCGTGCCACTCGAAGTCCGGCTTGGACTCCAGGAAGACACCGTTGAGTTCGTCGATCGGCTCGGTCAGACAGGCCAGTCCGAGATTGAACGGGCCGAGCCCGATCCCGATGAAGTCGTGGGGGTCAGGAAGCGCGGTCAAGGGAGTCTCCCAGGTACTTCTCGGCGTGGCCGGAGATGAGATCGAGAACCGCGGCGATGTCCTCCGCGGTCGTTTCGGGGTTGAGCAGGGTGAACTTCAGGTACTGGCGGTCACCGACCTTGGTGCCCGCGACGATGGCCTCGCCGGATGCGAACAGCGCCTTGCGGGCGTAAAGGTTGGCCCGGTCGATCTCGGCCGGGGAGGTGACGCCGGACGGGATGTAGCGGAAGACGAGCGTGGAGAGCTGCGGCTGGACCACCACGTCGAAGCGCGGGTCGGCGGCGAGCAGCTTCCAGCCCTCGGCGGCCAGGTCGCAGACCTCGTCGAACAGTTCGCCGATGCCGTCGGCGCCCATGACGCGCAGCGTCATCCACAGCTTGAGCGCGTCGAACCGGCGGGTCGTCTGGAGGGACTTGTCGACCTGGTTGGGTATCCGCTCCTCGGCCATCCGGCGCGGGTTCAGATACTCCGCGTGGTACGTGGCGTGCCGCAGGGTCGCCCGGTCGCGGACCAGCAGGGCCGACGAACTCACGGGCTGGAAGAAGGACTTGTGGTAATCCACGGTGACCGAGTCGGCGTGGGCGATGCCTTCGAGCAGTCCGCGCCGCTCGCGGGAGGCGAGCAGTCCGCAGCCGTACGCGGCGTCCACGTGCATCCAGACGGCGAACTTCTCGCAGAGCGCGGCGATCTCGGGCAGCGGGTCGATGGACCCGAAGTCCGTGGTGCCGGCGGTCGCGACGACGGCCATCGGGATGGCGCCCTCGGCGACACACTGCTCCAGGGCGTGGGCGAGGGCCACGGTCTGCATGCGCTTGGTGCGGTCGACGGGGACGGAGACGACGGCGTCCGGGCCGAGGCCGAGGAGTTTGGCGGACTTCTGGACGCTGAAGTGGCTGCACTCGGAGGTGAAGATCCGCAGCCGGGTGAGGTGCTCGGGCCGGACCTTCGCCTCCTCCCGCGCCAGCAGCAGGGCCTGGAGGTTGGACTGCGTACCGCCGCTGGTGAAGACCCCGTCGGCGGCCGGGCCGAGCCCGATCCGCTCGGTGGTCCAGTCGATCAGCCGGCGCTCGATGAGGGTGCCGCCCGCGCTCTGGTCCCAGGTGTCCAGGGAGGAGTTGATCGCGGAGAGTACGGCCTCGCCGAGCACGGCGGGGATGACGACTGGGCAGTTGAGATGCCCGAGGTAGCGGGGGTGGTGGAAGTAGACGGCGTCGCGGAGGTAGACCTCGCCGAGCTCGTCCAGGGCGGCGGAGGCATCGCCCAGTGGCCGGTCGAGGTCGATCGCGTCGACGACGGGGGCGAGTTCGTCGACACCGACCCCGCTGAAGGGCCTCTCGGTGGCGGCGAGGGCGGCCGCGACCCGGTCCACTCCTGCGGAGACGGTGCTCCGATAGTGCTCCGCAGTCGTGTTGTTGAGCAGGTGCGAACGCATGAAGGGGTCCTCCCGGGTGAGGGGAATTTCATCGCGGCCCTCCGGGCAGGGGACGGGGGGCGAGAGACGCGACGTCGAAGTGAGGGTAGCCTAACCTAAGCCTGAATCGATCGCCCCTCGCCCCCTCCGGGCTGTAGCGCTTGTCCGGTTTACTCCCGCTTCGGGCGGACTCGGTGGGCCGCTGGAGCGGGGAAGCGGAGAAGCGGGGCGGATGGCCGCAGGGCCTACTCCGAGATGTCGGCCCCGGTGGCCGACTCCGTGTCGCGCACCTGCTCCTCGTTGAGCCCGCGCCGCCAGTAGCCGACGAACGTCACGCGCTTGCGGTCGAAGCCCCGCTCCTGGACGAGATGGCGGCGCAGCGACCGCACCCCGGAGGCCTCGCCCGCGATCCAGGCGTACGGCGTGCCCTCGGGCAGCTCGGCGGCGCGCACGGCCTCCACGCCGGAGACGGCCTCCTCGCTCCGTACGAGCCAGGTGATCCGGGCCTTCGCCGCGGTGTTCAGGGCCTGCCGGTCCTCGGTGCACGGGACCTCCAGCCAGACCCGGGCGGGCATGTCGGCGGGCAGCCACTCCAGGATGGCGGCGGCAGCGGGCAGGGCGGTCTCGTCGGCATGGATCAGGACCCAGTCGGTGCCCGCCGGCGGCCGGAAGCGTACGGAGGTGTTGTCCGCGACGGCGGGCCCCAGCGCCTTCAGCCGGTCCCCGGCCGCGGCGGTCAGCGCCCAGCGGGAGGCGGGCCCGCCCTCACCGTGCAGCGCGAAGTCGATGTCCACCTCGGTGGAACCGTCGAGCAGCGCCCGCTGGGCCCGCACGGTGTACGAGCGCATCACCGCGCGTACGTCCTCGGGCAGCGCCCGCCACTTCGGGTACCAGGCCCCGTTCTCCCCCTCCGGGACCACGGCCTCGCGTCGGCCGGGTCGCGGCAGGAAGAGTGACAGGCTCTGGTCGCGCCCCCCGGCCCGGAAGCCCTCGGCCCCCGGGCCGCCGAGAGTGATCCGGAGGATGGAGGGCCCCAGCCGCCTGGTCCGCAGGACGGTCAGGTCGAAGAACCGGAACGGGGCGACGTCGGGGGTGGTCGCAGTCGTCGTCAGCGTCAACGGGAGCTCCTCCGGGGCGGGCCGGAGCCGCGGGCGGACGGGCCCGGCTTCCGGCTAAGGCAGTCCGAAGGAAGGTTAGCCTAACCTTGCCGGATGGTGGGGGTGTCTGGGCGGGGATGTGATCCGGCGGCGTGCCTCACGCACATCAGGACGGCAGACCCAACTCCCGTGCGATCAGCATCCGCTGCACCTCGCTCGTCCCCTCACCGATCTCCAGAATCTTCGAGTCGCGCCACATCCGCGCCACCGGGTACTCGTTCATGAAGCCGTAGCCGCCGTGGATCTGCGTCGCCTCGCGGGCGTTGTCCACCGCGACCGTCGAGGAGTACAGCTTCGCGATCGCAGCTTCCTTCTTGAACGGCTCGCCCGCCACCAGGCGCGAGGCCGCGTCGCGCCAGCCGATGCGGGCCATGTGGGCCCGCATCTCCATGTCGGCGATCTTGAACTGGATGGCCTGGTTGGCGCCGATCGGCCTGCCGAAGGCGTGGCGCTCGGCCGCGTACTTCACGGACTCGTCCACACAGCCCTGCGCCAGGCCCGTCGCCAGGGCGGAGATCGCGATGCGGCCCTCGTCCAGGATGCGCAGGAACTGGGCGTAGCCACGGCCCGGTTCGCCCAGGAGGTTCGCCGCCGGGACGCGGACGTCGGAGAAGGACAGTTCGCGGGTGTCCGAGGCGTTCCAGCCGACCTTGGAGTAGGGGGCGGCGACCGTGAAGCCGGGGGTGCCCGAGGGGACGATGATCGCGGAGATCAGGGGGCGGCCGTCCTCCTTGCGGCCCGTCACCGCGGTGACCGTGACCAACTCGGTGATGTCCGTACCGGAGTTGGTGATGAAGCACTTCGATCCGTTGATCACCCACTCGTCTCTTGCCTCGTCCAGCACCGCCGTCGTGCGCGTGCCGCCCGCGTCCGAGCCGCCGTCCGGTTCCGTCAGGCCGAACGCGCCCAGCGCCTCGCCCGCGCAGAGCTTCGGCAGCCAGCGACGTTTCTGCTCCTCCGTGCCGAAGAGGTGGAGCGGCATCGCGCCCAGCGAGACCCCGGCCTCCAGGGTGATCGCCACCGAGGAGTCGACCCGGGCCAGCTCCTCCAGGGCGATCCCGAGCGCCAGATAGTCGCCGCCCATACCGCCGTACTCCTCCGGGAACGGCAGCCCGAACAGGCCCATCCGGCCCATCTCGCGCACGATCTCGTACGGGAACTCATGGCGTTCGTAGAAGTCGCCGATCTTCGGCGCGACCACGTCGTGCGCGAACTCCTCGACCGTGCGGCGCAGTTCCTCGTGCTCGGCGGTCAGCCGGTGGTCCAGGGACATGGGTAACTCACTCCTTGTGGGAGGCGGGAGAAGAGGAAGGGGCTGGGGAGCTTGCGGCCAGGGCACGGACCGTGCGGGACGGGCTCGGTCGGCCCAGGTGTTCGGCCAGCCAGACGCTGGTGGCGGTCAAGGCGTCCAAGTCGACGCCCGTCTCGATGCCCAGGCCGTCGAGCATCCACACGAGGTCCTCGGTGGCGAGATTGCCCGTGGCGCTCTTCGCGTACGGGCAGCCGCCCAGGCCGCCCGCCGATGCGTCGACCGTGCTCACCCCGTGCTGGAGCGCCGCCAGCGTGTTGGACAGCGCCTGGCCGTACGTGTCGTGGAAGTGCACGCCGATGGAGGGTGTCGCCACGCCCGACTCGTTCAGCGCTGTCAGCAGCGCCGTCACGTGGCCCGGCGTCGCCACCCCGATCGTGTCGCCCAGCGACAGCTCGTCGCAGCCCAGGTCCATCAGCGCCTTCGCGACCCCGACCACCTGCGCCACCGGCACCGCGCCCTCCCACGGGTCGCCGAAGCACATGGAGAGGTATCCGCGGACATGCGCCTTCTCCGCCTTCGCCCGGGCCACCACCGGCTCGAACATCGCCAGCGACTCGTCGACCGTGCGGTTCAGGTTGCGGGCCGCGAACGTCTCCGTCGCCGAGCCGAACACCGCGATCGACCGGGCCCCGAGCGCCAGCGCCCGGTCCAGTCCGCGTTCGTTCGGCACGAGGACCGGGAGGGAGACGTCACCCACGTCCGCGATCTCGCCGATGAGGGGGAACAGGGCTTCCGCGTCCGCCAGTTGGGGCGCCCACTTCGGGTGTACGAAGCTCGTCGCCTCGATGGTGGTCAGGCCCGCCACGGCCAGACGGCGGATGAACTCCGCCTTCACCTCCGTCGGGACCGTCTCCTTCTCGTTCTGGAGGCCGTCCCGCGCGCCCACCTCGTGGATCTGGACCCGGGCGGGCAGGCCGGGGGCCGGGACCTTCATGGGCAGTGCTCGCTGTGTCGTCATGCGTCCTCCTGACCGGCGGCGGGGGCCACGACCGCCAGGACCTGGTCCATCGCCACCGTCGCGCCCGCCGTCACGTCCAGCTCGGTGACGGTGCCCGCGTGCGGGGCCGAGATCACGTGCTCCATCTTCATCGCCTCCACCACGAGGAGGCTCTGTCCCGCCTCGACCCGGTCCCCGACGGCCACCTTCACCACCGTGACCGTGCCCGGCATCGGCGCCGCCAGCGTGTCCGCCCCGCTCCGGCCCGCCCCGCTCAGGGACGCCTCCACCGGGTCGTGGTCCTGGACGTGCCAGGTGTCGCCGTCCCGGCCCAGCCAGTCGCCGGAGCGGTGGAAGTGGACGACCGCGCCGTCCCGTTCGACCGTCACGCGGTCCGGTGCCACCACAGCTCCCGACGGAGCCTCGTACGTCACCGGGTCCGCGCCCGAGACGCGCAGCGGGAACCTCAGCGGGGCCCGCACACCCCCCGTCCGCCATCCGCTCGGTACCGAGAACGGGTCCGTCCAGCCCCCCGCGTCCGGCCGGGGCTCCAGTGCGTCCCGGCGGACCGCGGCCGCCGCCGCGTACACCTCGTGCGGCACTCCGTCCGGCACCAGGCCCTCCGCCTCGCGCTCCACCAACCCCGTGTCCAGGTCGCCCGCGATCACGTCCGGGTGGGCCAGCAGGCGGCGCAGGAAGCCCGCGTTGGTCGGAACGCCCAGGATGACCGTGTCCGCCAGGGCCGCCCGCAGCCTGCGGATGGCCGTGGCGCGGTCGGGGCCGTACGCGATGACCTTCGACAGCATCGGGTCGTACAGGCTGCCCACCGGCACGCCCTCGCTGAGCCCCGAGTCCGTCCGGACCCCGCCGCCCTGCGGCTCGCGCAGCGCCAGCACCGTACCGCCGGAAGGCAGGAAGCCGCGGGAGGGGTCCTCGGCGCAGACGCGGGCCTCGATCGCCCAGCCGTTCAGGCGGATGTCCTCTTGTGCGTACGGCAGTCGCTCACCCGCCGCCACTCGCAGCTGCCACTCCACCAGGTCCAGGCCCGTGATCAGCTCGGTGACCGGGTGCTCGACCTGGAGGCGGGTGTTCATCTCCATGAAGTAGTACGAGGACGGGTCGTCGCCCGGCACGATGAACTCCACCGTGCCCGCGCCCGCGTAGCCGCACGAGCGGGCCGCCTGCACGGCGGCCTCGCCCATAGCGGCCCGGGTCTCCCCGTTCAGCAGGACCGAGGGGGCCTCCTCGATGATCTTCTGGTGGCGGCGCTGGAGGGAGCACTCGCGCTCGCCCAGGTGGATCACGTGGCCCCGGCCGTCGGCCAGGACCTGGATCTCGATGTGGCGGGGGCGGTCGATCCACCGCTCGACGAGGAGCGTGTCGTCGCCGAACGAGGCCCGTGCCTCGCGCCTGGCCGCCGCGATCTCCTCCGCCAGCACCGCCGCGTCGCGGACCAGGCGCATGCCCTTGCCGCCGCCGCCCGCCGAGGGCTTCAGGAGGACCGGCGTACCGATCTCCCTTGCGGCCTCCTCCAGTTCGGCGTCCGTCAGGCCGCTCCCGGAGGAGCCGGGGACCACCGGGACTCCGGCCGCCGCGACCGTCTCCTTGGCCCGGATCTTGTCGCCCATGAGCGAGATCGCGGGGGCGGGCGGGCCGATGAAGACCAGTCCCGCGTCCGTGCAGGCCTGCGCGAACTCCGCGTTCTCCGCGAGGAAGCCGTATCCGGGGTGGACGGCCTGCGCGCCCGTGCGGTGGGCGGCCTCCAGCAGCGCGGTCACGTTCAGATAGCTCTCCGACGCGGGCGGCGGGCCGATCCGTACCGCCGTGTCCGCCTCCCGTACATGCCGGGCGTCCGCGTCCGCGTCGCTGAAGACCGCGACCGAGCGCACCCCCAGCTCCCGCAGGGTCCGGATCACCCGGACGGCGATCTCGCCGCGGTTGGCGACGAGCACGGTGTCGAACATCGTCATCTGTTCCTCACATCCGGAAGACGCCGAAGCCGGGCCCGGCCGGGTCCTTCTGGGGCAGCGGGGCATTGGCGCAGGCGGTCAGGGCGAGGCCGAGGACCTGCCGGGTGTCCACGGGGTCGATCACGCCGTCGTCCCAGAGCCGGGCGGTGGCGTAGTAGGCGTTGCCCTGGGTCTCGTACTGGGCGCGGATCGGGGCCTTGAACGCTTCTTCGTCCCCGGCGCTCCAGTCGTCGCCCAACTGGTCGCGCTTGACGGTGGCCAGGACCGACGCGGCCTGCTCGCCGCCCATCACCGAGATCTTGGCGTTCGGCCACATCCACAGGAAGCGGGGGCTGTAGGCCCGGCCGCACATGGAGTAGTTGCCCGCCCCGTACGAACCGCCGACCACGACCGTCAGCTTCGGCACGCGGGTGCAGGCGACGGCCGTGACCATCTTCGCGCCGTGCTTGGCGATGCCGCCCGCCTCGTAGTCGCGGCCGACCATGAAGCCGGAGATGTTCTGGAGGAAGACGAGCGGGATGCCGCGCTGGTCGCACAGCTCGATGAAGTGCGCGCCCTTCTGGGCCGACTCGGCGAACAGGATGCCGTTGTTCGCGACGATGCCCACGGGGTGGCCGTGGATGCGGGCGAAGCCGGTGATCAGCGTCGTGCCGTACTCCGCCTTGAACTCCTGGAAGCGCGAGCCGTCCACCACCCGGGCGATGACCTCGCGCACGTCGTACGGCGTCCGGGAGTCCACCGGGACCGCGCCGTACAGACCCGCCGGGTCCACCTTCGGCTCCTCGGCCGGCTCGACCGACCAGGGGAGCGGGGCGCGGTCCGGGAGCGTGGCCACGATGTTGCGGACGATGCGCAGGGCGTGCGCGTCGTCCTCCGCGAGGTGGTCGGTCACACCGGAGATCCGGGAGTGGACCTCGCCGCCGCCCAGCTCCTCCGCCGTGACGACCTCGCCGGTCGCGGCCTTCACCAGCGGCGGGCCGCCGAGGAAGATCGTGCCCTGGTTGCGGACGATGACGGCCTCGTCGCTCATCGCCGGTACGTAGGCCCCGCCCGCCGTGCAGGAGCCCAGCACCGCCGCGATCTGCGGGATGCCCGCCCCCGACATCCGGGCCTGGTTGTAGAAGATCCGCCCGAAGTGGTCCCGGTCGGGGAAGACCTCGTCCTGCATCGGGAGGAACGCGCCGCCCGAGTCGACCAGGTAGAGGCAGGGGAGACGATTCTCCAGGGCCACTTCCTGGGCGCGCAGGTGCTTCTTCACGGTCATCGGGTAGTACGTGCCGCCCTTGACGGTCGCGTCATTGGCGACGATCACGCACTCGCGGCCGGAGACCCTCCCGATGCCCGCGATGACGCCTGCGGCCGGGGCCTGGTCCCCGTACATCCCGTTCGCCGCCAGCGGGGCCAGCTCCAGGAACGGGGAGCCCGGGTCGAGGAGGGTGTCCACCCGGTCCCGGGGGAGCAGCTTGCCGCGCGCCTCGTGGCGGGCCCGCGCCTTCTCACCCCCGCCCAGCCGTGCCGTGGCGAGGCGCCCCGCCAGCTCGTCGGAGAGCGCGTGATGCGCCGCCTCGTTGGCCTGCCAGGCCTCCGAGGCGGGATCGGCCGCGCTCGCCAGGACCGGTGCCTGCTGCATCGTGTCGAGCCCCCTTGCCCGTACCGCGATAGTTAGCCGTTGACGATGGTCGGCTGTTAATGAGCGTTAACGCGTTTCCCTCAGGTTAACGACCGCTAACGACCCTGTCTAGAATGAATCCTCATGAGCACCCATGCCGCCGCCCGCGTCGCGGCCCCCACCCGCCGCGAGCAGATCCTCCGGGAGGCCGCCCGCCTCTTCGCCGAGCGCGGCTTCCACGGTGTCGGCGTCGACGAGATAGGCGCCGCCGTCGGGATCAGCGGCCCCGGCCTCTACCGGCACTTCCCCGGCAAGGACGCGATGCTCGCCGAGCTGCTGGTCGGCATCAGCGAACGCCTGCTGGAGGGCGGACTGCTGCGGGTCACGGAGGACGCCGCGGGCGGCGACGGCTCCCCGGAGGCCCTGCTGGACGCGCTCATCGAGGGCCACATCGACTTCGCCCTCGACGACCGCCCCCTCATCACCCTCCACGACCGCGAGCTGGACCGGCTGCGCGACACGGACCGCAAGCGGGTGCGCCGGCTCCAGCGCGAGTACGTGGAGGTCTGGGTCGGCGTCGTCCGCGCCCTCTACCCGTCGCTGGCCGAGAACCATGCCCGGGTCACCGTGCACGCCGTCTTCGGCCTGCTGAACTCCACCCCGCACCTGGCCCGGCCCGAGGCCCGACCGGGCCGCGAGGCCACCGCCGCGCTGCTGCACCGGCTGGCGCGAGGCGCGTTCGCGGCTGCCGCGGAACCCTCCTGAGCAGGAGCTCCATCACCTGGGCGGCCCTGGGCAACCCGGGAAGGGCTCTTCGCGTCTGTCCGATCAGGACGAAGAGGAACGGGGAGCCTGACCATGGCCGTCTTGCTGGGCGAAGAGATCATGCTGCTGTCGCTGGACGACACGACCGGCGCGGCGAAGGGAGAGACCGCGGCGCGCTGGGGTGTGGCCGCGGGCATGCTCCTGGAGCTGGTCATGGCGGGCCGCGTCACGGTCAAGGGCGGCCGCGTCGAGGTCTTCGACCCGTCCCCGACCGGGGACCCGCTCCTGGACGGGCGGCTCGACCGGCTGGCGCGCTGGGTCCACGGGACCTCCAGCAGCCGCAAGGTGGTCGCCTGGCTCACCCGGGACCACGCCAAGGGCTCCCAGGACGTCGTGGACAGCCTCGTCGCCCGCGGCCTGGTGGTCGAGGAGAAGCACCGGGTGCTCGGTGTCTTCCCGGTCCGCCGCTACCCGGAGGCCGACGGCTCGGTCGAACGCGAGCTGCGCGCCCGGCTGGCCGCCGTCGTGCTGCACGGGGCCGAGCCGGACGCCCGCACCAGCGCGCTGATCGCCCTGCTGCACGCCACGGGCATGCACCCGCAGACGTTCCCCGGTCTGCCGAAGAAGCAGGTGGCCCCGCGCATGGCGGAGATCGCCGACGGCCACTGGGCGGGCGTGAGCGTACGGGAGGCGATCCGCGACCTCCAGGCGGCGATCAGCACCGTCACCGTCGTGACCGTGCTCTCCGCGGTGCCCTGAGCCGCTGCCGTAGCCGCTGCCTGAAGCGCCGCCGCCACCACTGCTGTCGCCTCTGCCGCGACCTCCGACAGAGAACCGCCCGGCCGCCCCGGTCCTGACCAGAAGGGGGCGGCCTTCGCCGGCACCACCAGCCAGGGGGACCGCGTGTCACAGCGCAGGGAAACGATCGAGCACGACACCCGGTCCGCCGGGCCCCGGACCGCCAGGCCGCCGCGCCGGATCGTGGAGGTCGACGCGCTGCGCGGCTTCGCGCTTTGCGGGATCTTCCTCGCCAACGTCCTCGTGATGGCGGGCCTCGACGGGCAGCGCGGCGGCGGACCGCACACCAGCGGCGTGGACCAGGTCGCCCACTGGCTGGTCACGATGTTCGTGCAGACCAAGTTCTACCTGCTGTTCTCGTTCCTCTTCGGCTACAGCTTCACCCTCCAGACCGCCTCGGCCGAACGCGACGGCGCCGCCTTCGCTCCCAGGATGCTGCGCCGCCTGGGAGCGCTGTTCGTCCTCGGGGTCCTGCACGCCGTGCTGCTCTACCCCGGCGACATCCTGACCACGTACGCCGTACTCGGCCTGATCCTGTTCGCCGCCCGCTCCGCCGACCCGGGCAGGATGTGGCGCGCCGCGCTGTGGGTGTACGGGGTCGTCGCCGGGCTCTATCTGCTTCTGGGGGCCGCCGTCGCCCTGGTGGACACCGGCGACGAGGACACCGCGCTCGCCGCGGAGGCCGCCGAGCTGGCCGCCGCCTACCGGGGCGGTGCGGGCGAGGTGGTGCGGGCCAACATCGGCGCGCTGCCGGACGTCCTGGCCGGGCTGTTCATGATGGGCGGCATGGTCGTCGCCGCGTTCCTGGCCGGGTTCGTGGCGGGGAAGCGGGGACTGCTGACCGCCGTCCGGGACCGCGCCGACTGGCTGCGCCGCACCCTGGTCCTGGGTCTCGCCGCCGGGCTGCCCGGCGGCGCTCTGATGGCGGCGGGCACGGTGGGGCCGCTCGACGCCCGCTGGGAGATCCCGCTGTTCCTCGTCGGCATGCTCACCGCGCCCGCGCTCAGTGCCGCGTACGCGAGCGGGCTGCTCCTGTGGTTCACCACCCCACGCGGCGCGCGCTTCGCGGCCCGCCTCGCCCCGGCGGGCCGCATGGCGCTCACCAACTACCTGGCGCAGTCGCTGGTGATGGCGCTCGTCTTCACCGGCTACGGGGCCGCGCTGCACGGCCGGGTCGGCGCGGCCGCCGCCATGGCCGGGGCCCTCCTCTTCTACGGATGCCAACTCGCCGCCTCCGCCCGGCTGATGAGCCGCCACCGGCTCGGCCCGGTCGAAACGCTGCTGCGCGCGGTGACGTTGTGGAGAAGGCCGTCCGGCACCGCGAGCTGATCAGTCGCTCCGTCCGGCCGGCGGCAGTGCGCCGGAGTCCGTCAGCAGTCGTTCCAGGCGCGGGGTCAGCACGACGGCCGCCACGTTCGTCAGGTGCGCGTCGTCCCGGTAGAGCAGGATTCGCTCCCGTACCGCCGGGCAGGAGGGGCCGTCTCCCGGGCACAGCACCGGGTTCACGCCGATCGACCGTACGCCCGGTACCGCGCCCGCCGCGATCCGGCGTGCCAGCGGGTCCGGCGGGACGGCGTCCGCGCGGCTGAACGCGCAGGCCGCGGGGTCGGCCACGCTGCCGGAGACGCATGCCGGGACGTCCGTGCCGGGGACGGGGGTTCCCTCGATGTGGACGATCGGCGCCCCGGTCGCCCGCAGCCGCTTCAGGGTCTTCTCCCAGGCGGAGGCGAGGAGCTCGTCATCGTCCGTGTAGTGGTTGAGCGAGGCGATCACGATGAGCCGGGGCTTCGGGCCGTTCCGCAGCCGGTCCAGGGTGTCGGCCCGCCAGGTGTCGCACTCCCGGTAGGCGCGCCCCAACTGTGGGCTTTTCACCGTCAGTTCCGGCAGGGGGCAGCCTTGCTTCACCAGCTCCTGGAGCGCCCAGCCGCGCTGCGAGGCGATCGCGAGCATCGGGGAGAACCACTGCCCGGCGTGCGAGTCGCCGAGCAGCACGATCCGGTCCGGGCTGTCGGCCGCGCCGAACAGGCACTCCGGGCTGCGCGTCACCGCCGGGGCGACCTGGCAGGACCCGTCCGGCGGGAAGTCCTTGCGCGCCTGGGCGGGGCCCGGGACCAGCGGCCCGCCCGCGAGCGGGGCGCCGTCGGGCCGGGCCAGCAGGGAGGGGCCGGACGCCGCGCCCGGCGGGAGGCCCCTCGGGTCGACCGGCGTGGTCGGGCCCATCAGATGCAGCGTCGTCGTGCCGACCACCAGCGCGAGCACCACCGGCAGGACGATCGCGGAGATCCCCACCGACAGTCCCCGGCGCGGCAGTTCGGAGACCGTGCGGCTGCGGCGCAGCGGCTGTTCCACCCAGCGCAGGGTGGCGAGGGCGGGCAGTGCGGCCGCCAGCGTCAGCGCCGTCCTCGCGGGCCAGTCGAGCGGGCCGAGGCGCGCCTCGGCCAGAACGAGCACCGGCCAGTGCCACAGATAGAGGGTGTAGGAGAGCCGCCCGATCGCGCGGGGAGCCCGCATCGCCAGAAACCTGCCCACCCCGTAGGCGCCTTGGACCTCACGCTCGCCCCGCCCCGGTATCGCGGCGAGGACGACGGCGGCCGTGCCCAGGGTCGGGACGAGCGCCGCCCAACCGGGGTACGGGGTCGAGGCGTCGTACGACACGACGCACCAGACGATCGCGGCGGCCCCCGCCCACCCGCACACCAGCCGCAGCGGCCGCGGTCCGCGCAGCAGGTGCCACGGCAGCAGCGCCAGCAGCGCGCCGACGGCGAACTGCCAGATCCGGGAGGGCGTTCCCAGGTACGCGAGGGAGACCGATTCCCCCGTCCAGTGCAGGGACAGGGCGAACGAGGCGACGGCCACCGCCGCCGTCACGAGCGCCACGACCGCGCGCACGGCCCGGCCCCGGCGGACCGCGCGGGCGGTGACCAGGACGATGACGGCCAGTAGCGGGGCCCAGAACAGATAGAACTGCTCCTCGACCGCGAGCGACCAGAAGTGCAGCAGCGGACTCTGGTCGTGCCCGGTGGCCAGGTAGTCCGTCTGCTGGGCCACGAAACGCCAGTTGGCGACGGAGAGCGCCGCCGCGAGGACGTCGTGCTCCAGGTCGGTGCGGAGCAGCGGTACGGTCAGCCAGGCCCCGGCCACCGCCACCGCCGCGAGCACCACGGCGGCGGAGGGCAGCAGCCGCCGGGCCCGGCGGGAGAAGAAGTCCCCGAGCCGGATGCGCCCGGTGGTGATCGCCTCCCGGACCAGGAGCCCGGTGATCAGATAGCCGGAGATGACGAAGAAGACGTCCACGCCGACGAAGCCGCCCGCCGTGCCGGGGATCTGGGCGTGGAAGGCGAGCACCGCGAGGACGGCGACCGCGCGCAGCCCCTCGATGTCGGGCCGGAACGCGGACCGGTGCGGGCTGGGGCCCGACTCGGCGCCCCCGGGGGAGGGCGGTGCCGCGGGTGGGTGAGTGGACCGCTTCCGGTGCGGGCCGGGAGCGAGGGGAAGGGAGGGCATGGTGACAGGGCCTTTCAACTTGACCACGGAAGCATCGGGTTGACCCACCCCGAGGCGATCAGACCGGTGAGCAGGAGGACCGCGGACGCGGCGAGGGACTCGGGCCAGCGGCGGGGCAGCACGCCCGTCCGGGTCCGCGGCCGTGGCCGTGCGGCGAGCGGCTCCGGCGCCTTCGCGGGCGGGCGCAGCTCGGTCAGCAGGTCGCGGATCAGGGGGACGTTGATCTGCAACTGGACCAGGACGTAGAGGCCGAGCCCCCAGGTGGGCTCCCAGCCGTTACGGGCCACGGCCAGCGCGAGGCCCGCCGACGCGGCCCCGTTGGACAGCACCAGCCAGACCAGTGAGACGCCCACCACCCGCCGGGCCATCGAGCCCGAACTCCGCGTCGTACGGGCCCCGGTGGGTACCCAGGCGGCGCTGCGGCCGCGCAGGGTGTGCCAGAACGCGGTCGCGGCGGCCACGCTGGTGAGGACGCCCGCCCGGATCACCTCCACCCGCCACCGGGTGCGGCTGATCCGGGGCAGCAGCACGTGCCACAGCCACAGCGGGGCGAGCAGCGGCAGCACGTGCCAGGGCCGGATGTGGTCCGGGTACCAGAACATCATCACCAGCGGCGGCAGCGGCGCGGCGAAGGTGTTCACGGCCGTGGTCAGATAGCCGAGGACACCCTCGTAGAAGCAGAGCCGCATCCGCCAGGGTGCGCGCATCCGCTTCAGGACCGGGGCGCCGAGCAGGTGCAGATTGCCCATCGCCCACCGGTACTGCTGGTTGACGAACGAGGTGACCGTGTCGGGCGAGGTGCCCTTGGCGACGAGGACGGGCACGTACTGGGTGCGGAACCCCCGCTCGTGCAGGGCCAGTCCGGTGTACAGGTCCTCGCTGTGGTCGAGCCGGGCGAAGCCGCCCGCGAGGTCGATCGCGCTCCGCCGGTAGACGGCGTTGCTGCCGCAGCAGATCGCGGCGTCGCTGGCGTCCCGGGAGGGCTGGATCCAGCGGAAGAACCACTCCTGCGCGGATCCGGCGGCGCGCTGGATCCAGTCCATGCCCGCGTCGGTGTCGAAGCACTGCGGGCTCTGCACGATGCCGACGGCGGGGTCCGCGAGATACGGGACCAGATGCCGCAGGAAGTCCGGCCGGGGTGCGAAGTCCGCGTCCAGGATCGCGATGAACTCGGCGCCCGACAGGGTGAGCGCGTGGTTGAGGTTCCCCGCCTTCTTCAGACGCCCCCGGTCGGGGCGTACGACGTAGCGGTAGCCGTGCTCGGCCGCCAGGGCCGCCACCTCGCCCCGGTCCGCGTCGTCCAGCACCCAGACGGTCAGCGCGCCGGGCCAGTCGAGGGCGGCGACCGCGCGGTAGGCGTTGGCGAGGACCGGGAGCGGTTCGCCGCAGGTCGGCAGGTAGAGGTCGACGGTCGGCAGCCGGGCGGGTCGCCAGGCGCGGACCAGCACCTCGTGGGAGGCCCGGGTCAGCCGCCGCTGACGCAGGCTGTTCACGGAGGAGAGCAGCAGGGCCACGACGTTGAGCCCGAGGACCGCGAGGAACGCCCACAGGGCCGGGGTCCGCAGCGCGAAGGTGAACATCGTCGCCGCCGTGAACACGAAGGCCAGGGAGCTGCTCACCAGGACCCAGCGGCGCTGCGGCCCGAAGTACCAGTACAGCTCTTCGTCGGACGGTGGTTGCGGAAGGTGATGCACGGTCATGAAGCCCCCCACGGCTACGAATGTGCCCGTTTCGGCGCGCTTGGCCCCGGCATGGCTGATCGGCGTACCTGGTCCCGGAGCGCCTGGTCCCGGCGTGCCTGATTCCGCTGGCACCCTAGCGCCATAGGTATAGACCACTTGTGCAAAAGTGCCGCGATGAGCGGAATGAGACAGGGGATCGACGAGGATTGGCGCAACTCGATTGGTCCAGACCTCTGGTCCAGACCTCTTGGTGATCCCATTCGAGCCCGGCGCCCGCCCGCCGGAGGGAGGAGCAGGTCACGCCACGGTGAACAGTCCCGAAAGACTTAGCGCGGCGGTCCACGGACCTCGCGGGGCGGTCCACGGACTTCGCGTGGGGCGGTCCACCGGGCAAGACACCCGGCACAGCCCGCACACCGGACGGCACAATGGGTCCATGCCGATACCCAGCCGTGCCGCCCTCGTCGACCACCTCGTCCGTTCGCGTATCGCGGGAGACGTCGCCACACCCCGCGACAACAACCTCTCCCACTACCGCAAGCTCGCCAACGGCGACCGTCACTACTGGCTGGGCCTGGAGCTGGGGGACCGGTGGAGCGACGAGCAGGACGTGCTGGCCGTGATGGCCGAGCGCTGCGGGGTGAACGACGACCCCGCGCACCGGCAGGGCCAGGACACCATCGACCCCGAGCTGACGGTCGACGCCCTGGAGCGGATGGCCGCCCGGCTGCGCAAGGCCGCCGCCGGGCGCGAGCGGGTCCTGTTCGCCACCGGCCACCCGGGCGGCCTGCTGGACGTGCACCGGCAGACGGCGGACGCCCTGCGCAGGGCCGGCTGCGAGATCGTCCGGATTCCCTCGGGGCTGACCGCGGACGAGGGCATGGTCTTCCAGTTCGCCGACGTCGCGATGCTGGAACGCGGGGCGACGCTCTGGCACACCCACTCCCCGGCCCCGATGGCCGCCATCCTGGACGCCATGGCCCAGCTGGGCCGCCCGCTGCCCGACCTGGTCGTCGCGGACCACGGCTGGGCGGGATGCGCGGGACAGCGGGGGCTGGACGCGATCGGTTACGCGGACTGCAACGACCCGGCCCTGTTCCTCGGGGAGGCGGAGGGCACCCTTCAGGTCACGGTCCCGCTGGACGACCACGTGACCGACCCGCGCTTCTACGACCCGATGACGGACTACCTGCTGCACGCGGCGGGGCTGCTGGAGGCGGAGCCCGAGGGGACCGGGCCCGAGGAGGCCGAGCTTGCGGGGGCGGTCGCGGAGGGGTCCGCCGTATAGAGGCCGTGGAGGCGGAGTGGGTGAAGGCACGTGCGTGAACGCGGCGGGCTTGAGCGATGAGTTTCCGGCCCGGCGGGTGTCTCCCCTGATGAGCGGCCGCCTCTGCGGGAGGCGGTCGGCCAGGACGAAGGGCCAGGGCCATGAAGTTCAGTACGACGATGTTCCAGACCGGGAACAACACGGGTATCGAGGTGCCGGAGGACGTGGTCGAGGCCCTCGGCGCGGGAAAGCGCCCGCCGGTGAACGTGACCGTGAACGGGTTCTCGTACCGCTCGACGATCGCCCCGATGGGCGGCCGGTACCTGATCCCGTTCAGCGCCGACAAGCGCAAGGAGACCGGCATCGGCGGCGGGCAGGCCATCGAGGTGGAACTGACCCTCGACACCGCGCCCCGCACGGTGGAGCCGCCCGAGGACCTCGCGGCGGCGCTCGCGGCCGTGCCGGGGGCCGCGGAGGCGTTCCGCGCCCTGTCGCCCAGCCGTCAGAAGGCGCACGTGACGTCGATCGAGGGAGCGAAGGCGGTCGCGACGCGCGAGCGGCGCATCGCGAAGGCGGTCGCGGAGCTGACGCCGTAAGACGGGTCAGGGCGTGTCAGGGTGTATCAGGCACGTCAGGGCGTATCGGCATTTCAGAAAGCGTCAGTTCCGTCGGCGGGCCCACACCCCGTAAGACGGGTCAGAGGCCGGGGCGCCGCCGCTGCGAGCGTCCCGGTGTCGGGTCCAGATAGACCCGCCGGACCGACGGGAACCGCTCCCGCAACTGGTCCTCCGCCTCGTCGCAGGCCCACTCGACCTCCTCCGCAGTGGCCATGTCCCGGAAGTCGATCTTCGCGGCGATCAGGATCTCGCTCGGCCCCTGGATCAGCGTGGTCAGCTCCAGTACGTCCACGATGTGCGGCACCGAAAGCAGCTCCTCGCGCACCGCGGACCGCATCGCGGCGGGCAGCGGCCGCCCGATGAGCAGCTGCGCGTTGGACCGGCCGAGCACCCAGGCCACGTACACGAGCAGCAGGCCGATCAGACAGGACGCGATCGCGTCCCAGACCCCCGAACCCGTCAGCTGCCCGCCGAGCAGCCCGCCCGCCGCCAGCAGGAGCCCGACCAGGGCCGCCGAGTCCTCCATCACGACGGCCTTCACGGCGGTGTCGGGGGTGTGGCGCAGGTAGTACGCGTCCGGGACCCGCAGCCGTGACGCCTCGCGCCGCACCTGCTTGACGCCGGTCCGCAGCGAGTAGCCCTCCAGCAGGAACGCGACGCCGAGGACGATGTAGGAGACGAGCGGATCGCCCAGCTCCTCGCCCGCGATCAGCGTGTGCACCCCGTGGTAGACGGAGAAGACGGCCCCGCCGACGAAGGTGGCGATGGAGGCGAGCAGCGCCCAGATGTAGCGCTCGGGGCCGTGGCCGAGGGGGTGGGCCTCGTCGGCCGGCTTCCCGCTCCGCTTCAGCGCGGTGAGGAGCATGACCTCGGTGACGGTGTCCGCGACCGAGTGGGCGGCCTCGGAGAGCATCGCGCTGGAGCCGCTGACCAGCCCGGCGACGGCTTTCGCCACGGCGATGCCGAGGTTGGCGACGGCCGCCACGACCACCGTGAACGTGGACTCCCCGCCATCAGCTGCGCTCTCCGCCGCCGCGTCGCTCATGGAGTCGCTCGTGGAGTCGCTCATGGAGGGGAGTATGTCCGAAATGGACCTTCAGATGGTGCTCATCCCCGGGGCACGCGGAACCCGGACGACACCCTCCTGGATGACGGTGATCGCCAGGCGTCCGTCGGCTGTGTAGATACGGGCCTGGCCCAGTCCCCGCCCACCGGAGGCCGACGGCGACTCCTGGTCGTAGAGCAGCCACTCGTCGGCCCGGAACGGCCGGTGGAACCACATGGCGTGGTCCAGGCTCGCCCCCACCACGTCCCCGACCGCCCAGCCGCCCCGCCCGTGGGCGAGCAGCACCGAGTCGAGCAGGGTCATGTCGGAGACATAGGTGGCCATGCAGACGTGCAGCAGGGGGTCGTCGGCCAGCTTGCCGTTCGTCCGGAACCACACCTGCGAACGCGGCTCGCGCGCCTCGCCCACCGTGCCGAACGGCGGCGCGTCCACGTACCGCAGGTCCACCGCGTCCCGCGCCTCGATCAGCCGGTCCACCATCCCCGGATCACTGAAGCGGTCCGCGTACCGGGGCAGCATCTCGGCGGCCGTGGGCAGGGTCTCCGGATCGGGCGAGGGCGGCATGTCCGCCTGGTGCTCCATGCCGTCCTCGTACGTCTGGAAGGACGCGGAGAGGTGGAAGATGGGCTGCCCGTGCTGGACGGCGACGACCCGGCGGGTGGTGAAGGACTTCCCGTCGCGGATGCGGTCGACGCTGTAGACGATCGGCGCGCCCGGGTCGCCCGCCCGCAGGAAGTACGCGTGCAGGGAGTGGGCCGCCCGCTCGGCCGGGACGGTACGGCCCGCGGCGACCAGCGCCTGGGCCGCGACCTGCCCGCCGAACACCCGGGGCACGACCGCGCTGCGGCTCATGCCCCGGAAGATGTCCCGCTCGATCTGCTCCAGGTCGAGCAGATCGAGCAGGGAATCGAGTGCTGCGCTCATGAAGGGAACGTGGTCCTTACGGAAACGTGGTCCTCACCGAACCGGGCTGCTGAACTGTGCACAGCCCCATCGGCAGTGTTCACAGCGCCATCGGCGGTGTTTCAGAGCCCCATCGACTTGGCGATGATCGACTTCATGACCTCGCTGGTGCCGCCGTAGATGCGGTTGACGCGGTTGTCCGCGTACAGGCGGGCGATCGGGTACTCGTTCATGAAGCCGTAGCCGCCGTGCAGCTGGAGGCAGCGGTCGATGACGCGGTGGGCGACCTCGGTGCAGAACAGCTTGGCGGACGCGGCCTCCGCCGCCGTCAGCTCACCGGCGTCCAGGGCCTCCAGCGCGCGGTCGGCGACGGCCTGGGCGGCGTCCACCTCGGCCTGGCAGGCGGCCAGCTCGAACTTGGTGTTCTGGAACGAGGCGACGGTCTTGCCGAAGACCGTGCGCTCCTGCACGTACTCCTTGGCGAACCGGACGGCGGCCGCGGCCTGGGCGTACGCGCCGAAGGCGATGCCCCAGCGCTCGGAGGCCAGGTTGGTGCCGAGGTAGCCGAAGCCCTTGTTCTCCTCACCGAGGAGGTCCTCGGCCGGGACCTTGACGTCGACGAACGCCAGCTCGGCGGTGTCGGAGGTCTTCAGACCGAGCTTGTCGAGCTTGCGGCCGACCGAGTAGCCCGCGGACTTGGTGTCGACGGCGAAGAGGGAGATACCGAAGCGGCGGTCGTCCTCGCGCGGGGCGGCGGTACGGGCGCAGACGATCACGCGGTCGGCGTGCACACCGCCGGTGATGAAGGTCTTGGCGCCGTTGAGGACGTAGTGCGTGCCGTCCTCGGAAAGCTTGGCGGTGGTCTTCATGCCCGCGACGTCGGAACCGGTGCCCGGCTCGGTCATCGCGAGGGCCCACATCTCCTCGCCGGTCGCGAACTTCGGCAGCCAGCGCTTCTTCTGCTCGTCGGAGGCGAGCATCTTCACGTAGGGCAGGCCGAGCAGCGTGTGGACGCCGGAGCCGCCGAAGGTGACACCCGCGCGTGCGGTCTCCTCGTAGATGACGGCCTCGTACTTGTGCGAGTCGATGCCCGCGCCGCCGTACTCCTCGTCGACCTCGATGCCGAAGATGCCCAGCTCACCGAGCTTGAGGTAGAAGTCGCGCGGCACCTGACCGGCGGCGAACCACTCGTCGTAGACCGGCACGACCTCGGCCGCGATGAAGGCGCGGATGGTCTCCCGGAACGCCTCGTGGTCCTCGTTGAATACCGTACGGCGCACGGGATGCCTCCTAGGTCGGCAGTCGGTTGATACAGGTCGTACGTGGCTAAGCGCTTGCTCAGACTCCCTTCGAAGTTACCCGCCAGTCGGGTGTGCTGTCCAGGGTGATGCTCGGCACGCGGAGACGGGCGGGTCCGGCGTCAGGGCCCGATTGTCAGTCCTGTGGGGGAGTATCGGAACAACGCCGTCGGACGTATCGGGGGACCACCATGACGATCACGAACGAGCAGCTGGCGGGGCACGCGTTCCTGGCCCTGCTGTACGAGGACGACTATTTCCCGGACCACCTCCTGGACAAGGGCGCGGCGGTGTTGCGGGCCTTGTGCGAGCGGATCGAGGCCGAGGAGCCCACGGACCTCACCGCCCTGTACGCGCTGACGGCGGTGGCGACCGAGGCCTTCAACGACCTGGAGGCCGAGTTCGAGGCGGCGGGCAGCGAGATCGAGACCGTCGCACGCGAGGAGATAGGCGAGGCCTTCTGGACCATCGCGACGGCGTACGGCTTCACGGACGCGGACCCGGAGGAACTGATCGCCGAGCGCGAGTGGTGACCCGTTTCTGGATGACGGGCCGGGCGTCGGCGACCGTGGGAGGGTGAGGGAGTGAGGCTGGAGGATCTGGCCCGGCTGCGTCGGGCCCGTGACCGCATGGACCGCGAGTACGCCGAACCGCTCGACGTCCCCTCGCTGGCCCGCGCCGCCCTGATGTCGCCCGGCCACTTCTCCCGCAGCTTCCGTGCCGCCTTCGGCGAGACCCCGTACAGCTATCTCATGACCCGCCGCATCGAGCGGGCCAAAGCGCTGCTGCGCCGGGGCGACCTGTCGGTCACGGAGGTCTGCTTCGCCGTCGGCTGTACGTCGCTGGGCTCGTTCAGCTCCCGCTTCACCGAGCTGGTGGGGGAGACCCCGAGCGCCTACCGGGCCCGCCCCCACGACGCCGGGGAGACCATCCCGGCGTGCGTCGCCAAGATGCTCACGCGACCGGTCAGGAATGGAGAAGCAAATCCCTCACCCCGCCCTTAGCGTGAAACGCATGGACATCAACCTCTCGCAGTGTTTCATCGCCGTCGACGACCACGACAAGGCGCTCGCCTTCTACCGCGACGCCCTGGGAATGGAAGTGCGCAACGACGTCGGATTCGAAGGCATGCGCTGGGTGACCGTCGGGTCCCCCGCTCAGCCGGACGTGGAGATCGTCCTCGAACCCCCGCTCGCCGACCCGAACGCCCCGGCAGCCGACCGGCAGACCATGGCCGAGCTGCTCGCCAAGGGCATGCTGCGCGGTGTGATCCTCTCCGCCGAGGACGTGGACGCCGCCTTCGAGCAGGTCCGGGCCGCGGGTGGCGAGGTGCTCCAGGAGCCGATCGACCAGCCGTACGGCGTTCGGGACTGTGCCTTCCGCGACCCTTCCGGCAACATGCTGCGCATCACCCAGTCCAGCAAGAAGTAACACCCGCCCGATGAGGGCCGGGGCCCCGCCGGGCCCCGGCCCCCGTGCACCAGCAGGCTCCACGCCCCAGTTACGGAGAAACGACGAGCATGGCTCCGAGAACGAAGACCACGCAGCCGCCCGCGCCGCACGCCGCCGACAGCCACGACCTGATCCGCGTGCACGGCGCGCGGGAGAACAACCTCAAGGACGTCAGCATCGAGCTGCCGAAGCGCCGGCTGACGGTGTTCACCGGCGTCTCCGGGTCGGGCAAGAGCTCCCTGGTGTTCAGCACCATCGCCGCGGAGTCCCAGCGGCTGATCAACGAGACGTACAGCGCCTTCGTGCAGGGCTTCATGCCCACGCAGGCGCGGCCCGACGTCGATGTGCTCGACGGGCTGACGACCGCGATCATCGTCGACCAGCAGCGGATGGGCAGCGACCCCCGGTCCACCGTCGGCACCGCCACCGACGCCAACGCCATGCTCCGCATCCTCTTCAGCCGGCTCGGCAAGCCGCACATCGGCCCGCCCGGCGCATTCGCCTTCAACGTGCCCTCGGTCTCGGCGAGCGGCGCGATCACCGTGGAGCGCGGCAACAAGAAGGCGGTGAAGGCCACCTTCAGCCGCACCGGCGGGATGTGCCCCCGCTGCGAGGGCCGGGGCACGGTCTCCGACATCGACCTCACCCAGCTCTACGACGACTCCAAGTCGATCGCCGAGGGCGCGTTCACCATCCCCGGCTGGAAGTCGGACAGCTGGTGGACCGTACGGACGTACGCGGAGTCCGGCTTCCTCGACCCGGACAAGCCGATCGCCAAGTTCACGAAGAGGGAGATGCAGGACTTCCTCTACCGGGAGCCGACCAAGGTGAAGGTGGAGGGCGCGAACCTCACCTTCGAAGGGCTGATCCCCAAGATCCAGAAGTCGTTCCTGTCCAAGGACCGCGAGTCGATGCAGCCCCACATCCGGGACTTCGTGGACCGGGCGGTCACCTTCACCACCTGCCCCGAGTGCGAGGGGACCCGGCTGACCGAGGGCGCCCGCTCCTCGAAGATCAAGAAGATCAGCATCGCGGACGCCTGCGCGATGGAGATCCGGGACCTCGCGGAATGGGTCCGCGCCCTGGAGGAGCCCTCCGTGGCCCCGCTCCTGACCGCTCTCCAGCAGACCCTGGACTCGTTCGTGGAGATCGGCCTCGGCTACCTCGCGCTCGACCGCCCCTCGGGCACGCTGTCCGGCGGCGAGGCGCAGCGCGTCAAGATGATCCGCCACCTCGGCTCCTCGCTCACCGACGTCACGTATGTCTTCGACGAGCCCACCATCGGCCTGCACCCGCACGACATCCAGCGGATGAACGACCTCCTGCTCCGCCTCCGCGACAAGGGCAACACGGTGCTCGTCGTGGAGCACAAGCCGGAGGCCATCGCCATCGCCGACCACGTGGTCGACCTCGGCCCCGGGGCCGGTACGGCAGGCGGCACCGTCTGCTTCGAAGGCACGCTGGAAGGCCTCCGGTCCTCCGGCACCGTCACCGGCCGCCACCTCGACGACCGGGCCGTCCTCAAGGACGAGGTCCGCAAGCCCACCGGCGCGCTGGAGATTCGCGGCGCGACGGCGCACAACCTCCGGAACGTCGACGTCGACATCCCGCTCGGCGTGCTCACCGTCGTCACCGGGGTCGCCGGCTCCGGAAAGAGCTCGCTCGTGCACGGGTCGATCCCGGCGGGCGAGGGCGTGATCTCGGTCGACCAGAGCCCCATCCGGGGTTCGCGCCGCAGCAACCCGGCGACGTACACGGGCCTGCTCGACCCGATCCGCAAGGCCTTCGCCAAGGTCAACGGAGTGAAGCCCGCCCTGTTCAGCGCCAACTCCGAGGGCGCCTGCCCCACGTGCAACGGCGCGGGCGTCATCTTCACCGACCTGGGCATGATGGCCAGCGTCTCCAGCCCCTGCGAGGACTGCGAGGGCAAGCGCTTCCAGGCCTCGGTCCTGGACTACCACCTCGGCGGCCGCGACATCAGCGAGGTGCTGGCGATGTCGGTCTCCGAGGCCGAGGAGTTCTTCGGCTCCGGCGAGGCGAGCACCCCGGCCGCGCACAAGATCCTCCAACGCCTCGCGGACGTAGGCCTCGGCTACCTCAGCCTCGGCCAGCCGCTCACCACGCTGTCCGGCGGCGAGCGCCAACGGCTGAAGCTGGCAACGCACATGGGCGACAAGGGCGGCGTCTACATCCTGGACGAGCCGACCACCGGCCTGCACCTCGCGGACGTCGAGCAGCTCCTCGGCCTGCTGGACCGCCTGGTCGACTCCGGAAAGTCGGTAATCGTCATCGAGCACCACCAGGCGGTCATGGCCCACGCGGACTGGATCATCGACCTCGGCCCCGGCGCGGGCCACGACGGCGGCCGGATCGTCTTCGAGGGCACGCCGGCCGAACTGGTGGAAGCCCGCACGACGCTGACGGGGGAGCACTTGGCGGAGTACGTGGGGGAGTGAGGCGGGGCCGTATGGCCCGGTGCCCTCTCCGTCCGCCCCGTCGCACTGCCGGATCAGACGGAGAGGGCACCGCCCTTGACCGCGTCCACGAAGGAGGTCCACCCGGCGGCGGGGATGAGCAGGGCCGGCCCGCCGGGGACCTTGGAGTCGCGGACGGGGACGGCGGTGGGGTGGTGGTCCTGGACTTCTAGGCAGCTGTCCTTGTCGGGGCTGCTGTACGAGGACTTCCGCCAGCCGGGGAGCGGTGTAGTGCGTTCAGTCACGGTGCCCGTACTCCTTTGCCGCTGCCCTGAGCGCGTTCAGCGACTCGGAGAGGGACAGCGCGTCGCTCATGGCCAGAGAGTAAGCGCCTTGGATTCGCTCGACCAAGTGCGGCGCATCATGCAACTTGGCCACCTTCGTGCCTTCGGAGTACGCCACCGGTGGCTGATCCGCGAAACGCATCAGCGTCACCATGCTCTGGTGCAGCGTGCAGATGGGGCCGCCCAGGGGCAGTACGTGGACGCGGATCCGGCCACGCTCTGCCAGACGTACCACGTGCATGATCTGCTCCGCCATGATCTCCGCGCTCCCCGCCACACGCCGGAAGACCGCTTCGTCCAGCAGCGCCCAAACTACGGGTGAGATGGGGCGATCCAGGATCTTGCCCCGCTCCAGACGTGAGACAACGGCCTCGTCACGTTCCTCGTCGCTGTATGGCGGAAAGGCGGAACCCAGCACCGCATCCGCATATCGGCGGGTCTGAAGGATTCCAGGAAAGAAGGCGACGGCGAACTCGCAGATGAACGTTGCCTGCTCTTCGAGCTTCCTGGCTCCCTCGAAGTGTTCCGCGACCGAACGGCCATCCTCCTGAGGGCGGAAGGTTGCCAGCACATTCCCCGTGCCCAGGGCCCTGTCCAGCCGCAGAGCATCCTCTTCGCTCGGCATGCGGCGCCCCGCCTCGATGTGCGAGATGTGCGACCGCGTCATCAACGCCAGATCCGCGAGCTGCTGTTGCGTCAGGCCGGCCACTTCCCGCTGAGCCTTCAACCATGTGCCATAGGTATTACTCACAGCCAACTCCCGTGCGACGAACGCGGTGTCACCACAAACCCTCTGGCGAGCCTAGCCGCGCCGCTCGCACTCTGTGAGTGGATCGCTACTCGGCGAAGAACCACCCCCTATTGCGACGGAGTTGACGCACCCATGAGCGAACAGGCACCGAATTCCGCACGGTTGCTTCCCTGGGTCGGAGTGGACGGCAAACCCTGTTACGTCGTCGGCAACGGCGAGGGACAGGTCTCGCGTGCGGCCGACCGGGTCGAGGCCATGCAGCTGGGCATGGCGTACGAACTCCTCGACCACGCCGACGACATGGTGGATGACGACCGGTCCACGTCCGTCCAGCTACGCCACCTCGCGGCGGCCCTGGCGTACTCGCTGCGGGACGTTCACCGGGTCGCCCGGAGCCGAGGCCTGAGGCTGGGGATTCCCGACGCCTTCGAGCCCGACCACCCGACGGGACCGGGGCTGGTCCGGCTGGGGCCGTGAGACGGGGACCTCAGAGCCCGGCCGTGCAGAACACGCACGCCTCCCAGAACGGCAGCGCGTCCAACACCCGGTGACGTACGCACGAGGCCGTCGCGGCCTCCTGCGGCCCGGGCAGGACATCCGCGTCGGCCTTCGCGGTCGCGGGGTCGAACGCCTCCACCATCGCCCGGTACGTGCGCAGGTGCCCCTCGGCCCGAGGCGCCTCGTAGGCCAGTTCCTCCCATCGGTGGCGGGACAGC
Organism: Streptomyces durocortorensis; assembly: GCF_031760065.1. Lineage (NCBI taxonomy): Bacteria > Bacillati > Actinomycetota > Actinomycetes > Kitasatosporales > Streptomycetaceae > Streptomyces > Streptomyces sp. C11-1. The sequence continues at coordinate 2,304,858 of NZ_CP134500.1, read as the reverse complement.
GCCAGATCGAGGACGCGCAGCAGGAAGTCCTTGGCTGCCGCCCGCTCCTGCGGCGTGTCCCCCCAGTCGAGCTCCGCCAGGTCGAAACCGACCGCCCCACGCCCCACCACGTTCTGGTCCTGGAGGGTCAGCAGGGCGGCGAAGCGGAAGTCCCACGGCTCGCGGGCCATCGTGGAGACGGCGAGCATGAGCACGTCCACGAACGCGGCTGTGCCGCCGTTGGTCATCTCCAGGTGGTGACCGTCACCGCCGCCGAACAGGTTCATGCCCCGAGAGTAGGAGAGGAAGGAGGCCGACCTCCGATCAGCCGCGTGAAGAGCGGGACGGCGACCTCGCGGAGTTGCCGTAGAGACCGGCTACCGTCTCGAAGGCACCAAGTGCGGCGCCGCCGTGCACGACGACGGTCGGCACGACATGCACCTGCTCGCTCGTATCAGGGCTGACTGAGCCGGTCGTGCAGCCAGGAGCTGATGCCGCTGAGCGCCGTTGCGGCCATGGCGGTGGGGTGGCCCGTGAAGCCGTGAGGCGACTCGGGGTAGACGCGGACCTCGACGTCGTTCCCCGCCGCCGACAACCGGCCTGCCAGCGCAAGGTTGTCCTCCAGCAGCACGTCGTTGCCGCCCACGACCAGCAGCGCCGGGGGCAGCCCGCGCAGGTCGCCGTAGAGCGGGGAGATATCGGGAGCGGTGCGGTCCACGACATGGCCGGCGTACGCCTGGATGAAGTATTCGTCCGCGTAGAGACGACCGCCCGGGGTCTGCGCGCTCAAGTCGTAGGCGCCGTAGCGGAGTGCGGCAGCGGCGAACCGGTCGACGACGCCCCTGTCCCTCAGCCGGAGCAGGGTCGTCAGGGCGAGGTTGGCTCCCACGGAGCTGCCGCCGATCACGAGCCGGGAGGTCCCGAAGCGGGCTTCGGCCTCCTCCACGAGCCAGAGCGCCGCCGCTTCGCAGTCGTCGGGCGCGGCCGGCCAGGGGTGCTCGGGCGCCAGCCGGTAGTCGACACTGACGACGGCGATGTCCAGGGCGTCCGCGAGCTCGCGGTGGCGTTCGTCGCCCCGTGCCGCGGAGCCGGAGTAGAAGCCGCCGCCGTGGATGCCCAGGTAGACACCGCGCGGCGGACCGCCGACGGGCAGGAGGATCCGCACCGGAACGCGTACTCCCGCGGCCTCGACCGTCTCCTCGACGGCAGGCGGATCAGCGGGACGGAAGACGCACTTCTGCTCCCGCACCTCCTTGAGCTCCTCGAACGTCCTGGGCCCACGGCCCGCAGCTCTCGACGCGTAGAAGTCACGGGCTTCGTCGACCTGCTCGGCGGGCACGTCGGCCAGCAGAGCGTCCAGCGCGAATCGCACGCGCCCTCCTCATCCATCCGGGTCACAACGGCCATCCGGGTCTCAGCGGCATGCTATCGCCGCGCGTGCGGGGGCCGTTCGGTCCTGCCGCCGGGCTGGCTATGACGTCTGTCATGAACAGCCCGGCGGCGCCGAGCACGACGACCGTACGGCGGGCGCTGACCGGACCGCTCTCCGCGAACGGCACACTGCCGACCCGGCACTGTTTCCTTCGCGTGGTTCGGCAAGGTCTATGAGCGGGCCAAGGAACGGGAGCGGAGCAGCTGGGGCGCGGAAGCGGTGAACGCCGCCGTGCTCCGGACCGTGGTCCACGTACGGCGGGTGGACCGTACGCCGAGGTCGTCCCGTGGCGTACGTCCCGCGGGCCGCCGTCGATGACCCGGTCGAGGGCGGCCAGGTCTTCGGCGTCGACGCGCCCTTCGAGAGCGCCCCGGATGTGTCCGAAGACCAAGTAGGCGTACCAGCCCGCCCCCTCGGGCAGCCGGGTGCGCAGCTCCCACAGCTCCATGCGCTCCTGCGCCACGGGAAGGCCGGAGGCCGCCAGCAGGGGCCCCAGTCGCCCCCGTCGCGGCAGCCGATCGGCGTGCAGGCCGTCGAGCTCCTCGTGGCAGCGGTCCTCCAGCTCACCGGGCGCAGCACGGCGCGGATGCCGACCAGGGTGCTGGCGGGGGCCGCCCGGGTGGTGCAGGGACGCCGACGCCCGGACGAGGTCGGCGTCGACGACCCCGGGCAGCCCCTGACCGGCGTCGGCCTCCAGCGTGTGCACGGTCACCCAGCCCCTGGCCCCGGGCCGCCGTGACCAGCCGTTCGAGCACGGCGGGCGACCTCATCGGTGAGTCCGATACGGCATGACTCCGGGCCTTCTATGGCTTGGGGCCTTTTCTGCGGCCGTGGCCGAATTTAACGGTGTCGAGTCGACCTGCATGACCGTTATCCATGCTTCCGACGTATCAAACTCCGTTACCTGTTGGTCCGCCGCACAAAGAGGCATGGCCACAGTCACGCACAGTCAAGGGTGCGAGAACGGGACTGCTGCACGGATAAGTGACACTCGGATCGAGGCCGATCACGTCCAGTGTTTCGACGTCCTGTGGGCCGCTCAGTCAGGCGTCCGGCAGCCCCGGGGTTCACGGCCGTGATGCGAGCACCTTCTCCATGGGTTGATTCGGGTGGGGAACTCTCCGGCCCATGTTGCCTTCAAGAGGTGCTTGGGCAAGTAGTCTGAATCGACTTCGATGGGAAAACCCGCATCGAGCGCGAAGCAGGCCATGGCGAGTGGAGCCAGGGCCACCCAGCCGTAGCAGGAGTCGGCGCGTTCCTGGTCAGCCGACCAGTAGTCCTTGTGGGCGCGAAGCGCTTCTTCAAGGGCACGATTGAACTCGTCGTGCTGGCCGGTCGCACGCCATCGGAGGAGGTCCATCGGAGGCCACGTGATCCGAGAGACGTAGTCTTGGTCGGTAGTTGACATAGAGCCGGGTTGGGTCCCTGAGGCGGCTTCAACGAGTTCATCGGAGAAATCCTCCCGGCCGAGCCAGAATGCCTGAAGTGTTTCGATCCAGGCGTAGTGGTATTTGTTGTACACCGCCCCCGACTCACGTAGTTTGGCGATGGGGATCTGGCAAAGGACTGTAAGCCGCTGACCGTTGCGGCAGATCACCGCAAGATAGAAGGCCGTGACCCAATGGCCGACATCGACGAAGGTTTCAGACTGTGTGAAGGCTGAAACAGTGCGTTTCTCATGGTGAATGAGGCACTGCACGTTGGCTTCGGTTGCTGTGGCCGCCGCAAAGATGGCCGATCCGGCCTGCATGGCTGTGACCCAGGCCTCCCATGATTCGACCCATGAGACATCAGGGTCGACGGAAGTCCGTTCGTAGGCTGTGACCAAAGCGGTAGACATGACGCTTTCAAGGGCAAAGGGAGAATCTTCGATTCTCGCAAGCAGTTGCGCCGTGTGCTTCGGGATGGAGGGTTCTCGCCGGGGCAGAAGCTGCCGGGAGATGGTGTGACGTTGCACGGTGATGGTCACGGGGTCTTTATCCTCGAAGAGGCTGAAGTACTGGAGTTCTCTGCCCCCTGCCCGGCCGGTTCTGCCGTTGAACCGAGATATGAAGGATCCCTGGCCCGCTTCCGTGCCCGCGGCGCGGGCACAGTGGGGCCCGAGCGACGGGTGCCAGCATTATGAGGTTTCGGTGAACTTCTCCGTCAGGGACTCGATGAACGCGGCCGCCTCGATCTCGGTGATCCGCACGTGGTCGGTCTCGTTGTGGCCGAGGTCGTACAGCCTGAGGTACTCGGTCGGTTCCCAGCGGAGGTTGCGGGTGAACGCCTCGTCGTGGGTCCGGCCGTCGTCGTCGACGCGTCGACGGACGATGCCGCGAGGACTGTGCTGGGGATATCCGTCGCTGATCTTCGCGAAGTACGTCATCTCGCCCTCAGCGTCCAGGGCGTCGAGGGTGGCCGGGGCCAGCGTGATGAAGGGGGTGGCGGAGGCGTTGCTCCGTACGTCCCGAAGCGGGATCATCACGCCGTTGAGGTCGAGGTACTCCTCCAGGTAGTAGCCGCCGCCCCGCTCGTACATGAGCAGCAGCGGCTCGTACGGGTCGGGCAGGTCCTTCGGCAGGTCACCGTGGGCGGCGCGCAGTTCGGCCCACCGGACGGCCCCGCGGCAGGTGGTCCGCAGCGAGGCGGGGGCGAGTTCCTTGAGGAGCTGCTCCAGCTCCTCGGCCACGTCGGGCGGGATGGTGACGCCGGCGTCGACGTGTCCGGTGATGTCGAAGAACGGCCAGGACTGCTCCGCTTCGTACGCCTGGGCCCACAGAGCTGCTCGGCGCAGGTACTCCCGCATGAGCAGAGCGCGTGAGTGGGCGTGGCGGAAAGCCGCGGCGTCGTCGGCCCAGTCGATGGCGCGCAGCCGGTCCGACACATTACGTGAAGGGTTGTTGCTCACTTCAGTTTCAGCCCCTTGGATCGCAGCTCTTGGAAAACATCCTTCACGAAGTCGTCGAGGTTGGACAAATCCGGGGCTAGCTGCGTTTTGGGGTGCTTCAGGCCGAGTTTCTTTCGGACGGTCCCAAACTCTCAGTTTCTGTCACCGGCAACATCCATACATCTTGCGTGGGTACTTCGACAGCCCGCGCGTCTGCTACAACCTCGGCAAGTTTCCTCGGATTGACTCAGGTGGGGAATTCGCCGAGCCAGGAGCGCTGGAGGAGGTGTTTGGGGAGGTAGTCGGATTCGATGTCGAGGGGGAATTCTGCGTCGTAGGCGAGGCAGGCGACGGCGAGGGCGCCGAGGGCGATGCTGCCGTCGATGTCCATGGCGCGTTCTTCGTCGAGGGTCCAGTAGGCCTTGTGGAGTTTGAGGGCGTCGGCGAGGGCGGGAACGAAGCCTTCACGGTCGTTGCGGACGTAGTGGTAGAAGAGGTTGATCGGTGGGTAGAGCACGCCTTGGAGCAGGTCCTGTGGGGCAATGCGGGCGACGGCGGGGTCGGACGCCTCGATGGTGGCGATGAGTTTGTCCGCGAGGTCGGGGCGTCGGAGCCACCAGCTCTGGAGGGTGTCGACCCAGTGGTAGATGTACTCGTCGTAGGAGCCCTCGGGTGAGCGCAGCCGTTCCAGGGGGATCTCGCTGAGCTGGGTCATCCGGTCCTGGTCACGGCAGATGACGGCCAGCCAGAACGCCGACAGCCACATACCCGCATCGGCGGTTGGGTGAGACTCAGCGACCGATAGAGTCCGCAGCTTCCGGTTGATGCGGCACTCGACGGCACCTTCGGTCGAATGGGCAACAGCGAAGAGTGCTGATCCCAGTTGCATCGAATTGACTGTCGACTCCCACGTCTCCACCGCCGCTGCCCTGGGGTCGGCCGCGCAATGTGCAAGCATGGCCGAAACAGCACTACTGAAAGCGAAGTCGATCAACTCTGTGGAATCCTCCAGATTTTCGATGCGCCGGACAGTGTGCTTGCTCAGACGTCCCGCGGATTGCTCGGCATCGGATCCTGAAGGCGGAGTATGTCGGTTAAAAGCCTCATCCATGCCAGAGCTCCCCCTATGAGACGGAAAGAATTCCGGGGGCCCGCAGGGCAAGCGCAAGCGGCCCGGCGAAGGGTTGATCAGGTTGGGAACTCCCCCGGCCAGTCCCGCTCCAGAAGGGCGATCGGAAGGTACTCGGATTCGACCTCGATGGGGAAGCCCGCGTCGTAGGCGAGGCATGCCACCGCGAGAGCAGGGAGGGCAACCAAGCCGGTGGCTTGAAGGGAGTTGTCCTCTGTGCTCCAGTACTCCTTGTGCCACTGGAGGGCGTCGGCGAGGGCCTGGTTGAAACCGGAGTGATCCTCGCGAACCAGGCGGTGGAACATTTCCATCGGTGGGTAGAGGATCTTCGCCGTCGTCTCGGGGTCGCTGATGTGATCCCGAGACGGATCCGTTCCATCGATCGCCGCCACCAGCTTGGCGCCCAGATCAGGGCCCCCGAGCCAGTAGTCCTGAAGTGTTTCGATCCAGGCGTAGACGAACTCGTCAAAGGGTGCGCTCGATTGCCTGAGCAGAGACACGGGAACCTGGCACAGGGCGGTCAGCCGGTTCTTCTCCCGACAGGCCACGGCGAGGTAGAAGGCCGTCAGCCATGCACCTGCATGCGCGTAGTACTGCGGGCCCGTGGCGTGGAGTGCCCGGTCCTTCTCCGCGATGCGGCAGTGGACCTCTCCTTCAACCATGGTCGCCGTGGCGAACGTTGCCGAGCCGACCTGCATGGCGTTGACCCACGCCTTCCAGGTGGGAAGGCGGGATGCCTCGGTGTCCAGGAGGCAGTGGGACTTCGCGAGCGTGAGCGTCAGCTCGAAGGCGTCACCCAGCCGGGTGGAGCTGGTTTCCAGGCTCTCGATCAATCCCTCCGCATTGTTCTCCAGTACGGAGATGCCTGCCGCAGCGTTCTCCCTTGGAAAGGGATGGCGGGAAATGGTGACCGTCAACTTGATTCTCCTCAGAAAATCTTGAAATGCTTCATATGGGCTCCAGCGTACGTGCCTGGATTCTCCGAGGCTTGAACGAGAACGTATTGCAGAGTTTTGTTCTCGATTGCGGCACGGATCTCCTGTGCATATTTGGCGTCGAGCGGCGATGTCAGCGCGCGCGACTCCATATCGGCGACGATGGTGCGCACGTACTCCAGAGTGCCCTGCTTCACCATGGTGCCACTGTCGAGGCTTCCGTTACCCCGGCGCCAGTCCAGGTTGGCGTTGGGGCCCTTTGCCTCGACGATCACCAGATTGCCGTCCTTGGTTCGCCAGAGTTGGTCGAACCGCTTGGAGCCGTTGGGCGTGTTGGGAAGATCTGTGATCTCCCGGGAGCCTTCGAACCCACCCTGAAGCATGAGGTGGCGACGGGCCGCGTCTTCGCCCAGGGCTTCCCCCAGCTTGCTGTTGTTCGGTACTCCCTCACCGACTGTCGCATCGTACTTCGCCTGTGCTTTGGCGAGCGTGTCGGCGTTGTCGAGGGAGGGTGTGGTTTGGTAATCCTTCCTTGCGGCGGTGAGCTCCATTCCAGCCCGGCGCTTCGCTGAAACGTCGTCCAAGTGCTTGAGATCCTCAGGGCTGACGGTGTCGCGCCCTCGGTGCATGGGCTCCAGCCGGTAGCTTTCACCATTTGCGTACGGCAGATCGTCCGCTGCCATCCAGCCACCGTCGTCCCGCCTGGCCAGCTTTGGCAGGAGCTGGCCGTCGACCTTTCGGCGAGAGCTCTCACGGCGGCCGATTTCGTCGTAGTTCTCCTTGAACCAAGGACCACCCTCGTTCGCCAGTCGCACGTGTTCACGGGTGATCGCCGCACGCTGCTCAGGAGTCCGTTCAGAGGGAGGAACGTCGCGAGCCGCCTCGTACTCCGCGATGGCCGCAGCCTCGTCAGAGGATCGCGCGGGGACATCGTTGTTACGCCCACCGGTGTCCGCTGCCGACGGGCCCGGCACGGTGCTGTCCACCGCAGATCCGCCGGGCGTGTTGTGGCCAACTCCGGTAGCAGGGGGTTCGGGATAGCTGCCGCCCGCGCCCGTACTGTCTGTTCGGGGTGGACCGGGCCTTTCATTGTCCAGGTTGTTCGTCGGCACGTGGTCACCCCGGCCACCCTGGGCCGGGCCGCCGCCTGGTGCGGCGTTGTCCAGGCTGTTGGTCGGCAGGTTGTTCGCGGCCGCCGTACCGCCCGGCAGGTTGTTCGCGGTTCCGCCCGGTGTCCTGTCGAGGTGCGAGCCGCCGTTGCCCGTGCGGCCGAGGTCGTCGCCGAGTCGGCCCGTGTCCCCCAGGTCCGCGCTCAGGCGGATGGGGTCGCCGCCGGTGCGGGCGCCTGCGCCGACGAGGGCCGACTGTTCGGCGGGGGTGCGGGGCAGGGGGCTGTCGGTGTCGGTTCTGATGGGGGCGTCGTCGGTGGGTGTGTCCTTGGGGGCGGCGGTGTGGTGCTGTTTGAGGGTGCCGTCCTCCGTGAGGATATTGCCCTCGCGGTCGAGGTGGATGACGTTGCCGTCGGCGTCGACGTCCTTGATGGTGCCCTCGGGCAGGGCCGTGGTGCCCTGGGGGAGTTTGAGGGAACCCTCCGCGATGGGCAGGGAACCGGCCGGTGGGGCCATGCCTTCGGGGAGGCGGACCACCCCGTCGCCGAGGTCGAGCGCTCCGGCGGGGATGTCCATGCCGTCCGGGAGCTTGACCGTGTTCTTCGGGAGGGCGAACGCGCTGTCGGGGATCGCCGCGCCCTCGGGCAGGTGCAGGGTGCCGTCGGCGAGCTTGAATCCGCCGTCCGGGAGGGTGACCGCGCCCTCGGGGACCGTGGGGATCTCGACGTTGCCCATGCCCTTGAGGCCGGACATCACATCGCTGATCTTCGTGAAGCCCGCCCCCGCGCCCTTGAAGAGGTACGTCATCGGGTCGATGGCCCGGCCCGCCTTGCCCGCGAACGACAGGGCCTTCGCCGCGGCCGCCGCCTTGCCCGCGCCGGCGGCGGCTCCGCCCGTGCCGCCGGTGAAGACGGTGGTCAGGACGTTGAAGGTGACCGCGCCGGCGGCGCGCGAGGGGTTCTCGCTCCACTGGTCCCAGGCCAGGAGGGCCTTGCCGGTCTCCTTCATCGCGGTGCGTGAGTCCCGGAGCCAGGAGGGGAGTTGGTCCTCCGGCGTCATCCAGAACGCGCCCGCCAGCGGGGTGCTGGAGATCGCGATACCGGTGACCAGCTTGCCCAGGCCCGTCCAGGCCTGCTTCGCGGCGTCCCAGCCCTCGGTGCCGAACAGGGTGCCCAGGCCCTTGATCGTGCCCCAGACGCCGTCGACGAAGACGCCCTTGGCGAAGTCCCAGGCGTGTTCGTGCAGGTGCCACCAGGGCTTCGATTCCTGGACCGGGTCGCCCCAGGGCAGGCCCTTGGCGTTCTTCATGGCCTCGGCGTCGTAGCCGTACATGCCCTTGCCGTTGGAACCGTCGTTGGTCTTCAGCTTCTGCCCGCCCGGCACCAGGGCGATGATCTTGTTGTGGCAGGCCCGTTCCACCGCCTGGAACGCCGCCCAGGTCTCGGCGATCTCGTTACGGCGGTTGTTGTTCTCCTCGACCAGGTCGCCGTCCTCGCGCCACTTGTCGTCCGCGTCGGCCTTGGCGAGGAACGTCCCCGCATCCCGCTTGAGCTGCTTCAGCTTCTCGACCAGCGGGTAGGCGTCGTCCGAGTAGGCACTCAGCGCACTCGCGATGGTCGCCACGTCCGACTTCAATGACGCACCCCGGTCCGCGACCGGCTTCGTCACCGCGAACAGCTGCTCCGCCTCCGGAGCCTTGTAGAAGGCCTGGAGTCCGCCGAAGCTGCTGTGGATGTCCCCCGCGGCCGTGGCGATCTTCGCCCCGCCCTTGCTCAGCGCGGTGACCGTGGTGTCCAGCAGCGCGAGGTCACCCGTGAAGACCGGTATGCCCTCCAGATTCACCGGCTGGTTCTCGCTCACTTGCCGGCCCCCAAGTCCTTCAGCACGTCCAGGCGGACCGACTTCGCCGCGTTCTGCGCCTGCTTCGCGGTGTCGAGGTCGCCCTCCACGTACTCGTTCGTCGCCGTCGCCGCACCCAGAACCGCCGCCTGGATACGCTCGGCCATCGACTTCAGCTGCGACTGCCGCGCCTGCGCGTACTGGCCCAGCGCCGCAGCCACCGGACCTGTCGCCGCCCGTGACAACGGGGCCTGCCCCGGAGCCACCGGGCCCTGCAACGGAGTGCTCGCCGCCGTGCCCGGCACCGCCGTACCCGCCGCCTGCGCTGCCTGCGACAAGTTCTTCATCAACGCGGTCAGCGCCTTCTCCAGGTCACCGGCATGCCCCCCGACCACCTTCAGCTGACCCTGAACACCCTGCGGTTTGATATCCCACGCCGACACCGACAAGCCCCCGAAACGCCCAACCAGTCCTGAACCGCTGTCCTTACCCGCTCTTGCGTCAGCCGATGTTGTCCACTGCCGCCTTCGCCCGCGCCAGCGTCTGCGTGGCCGTGCCGTCGTTCTTCTCCAGCGTCGTACGCAGCAGCTGAATGATGTTCCGCACCTCCTGCGAGGTCGCGTTCCACCGCAGCTCCTTGCCGTGGTACTCGTCCGCCACACCGTCAGCGGCGAAGTCGTTCATCGCCGCCTTGACCTGCGTGTCCCGCGCCGTGATCACCTGCTCCAGCCGGGCGATCACCGCCTGCATGTTCCCCTGTACCTCGGTCGAGGCACTCGTGTCGTACGACCGCCGGTCCGTGCTGCCCGCCATCACCCATCAACTCCCCGTCAGTGAAAACCTGTACGTGCCTGTCGCTGCGCCGCTGTCAGCGGCCGCCGAACCTCGCCGCGTCGAAATTCGCCGACGCCATCTGCGACTTCGCGTTCTCGCCCTGCTCCTGATCACCCGAGCCGAACGCCGCGTCCATCCCGGACTGACCGCCCAGGATTCCGGAGAGCGACGCGTTCAGCGCGGCCGTGATCTCGTCCGCACGGTTCTTGAAATCGTCGAAGGCGACTTTTCCCGCCCCGTTGAACTTCCCCTCCAACGGTTCCGCCGCCGCGATCAACTGCCGGATCAGCGTGCCCAGGTCCGTACTCGCGCCCTGCGAATGCGACACCAACGTCGACAGGACCGACGACCCCATGTCGAACTTCATCGGGTTCCCCCACCGTCTCGAATGATCATATGAATGTTCGGATTCATGTCTATCAACTCAAGCGTCACTACTGCAATCAGCAATCGAGCCGATCGTCATTGGTGACCAACTCATGACATCGGGCAGAAGGCCGCCCGTGCCCTAAGCGCCCTTCAGATGCCGTACGAGCCTCTCGAAGTCCTGCCACCCCGACAGGTCCGAGGGGTCCCCCGGCAGCGGGTAGTACAGCGCAGGCCTCGTCCTCGGGCCGAGCTGCACCGGCGGCTCGGACAACGGAGTGCGGCGGGCCCGGTCGTCCGGCATCGCGCGGACCTCCTCCGGGCCCAGGACGAACGCCAGCGGGACCCCCGGCCCCTCGAAGCGCGGCGGTACGGCCAGGTCGCGTCGTGCTTTGCGAAGTTGTACGAGCATCGACTGGAGGCGGTGGCGGGTGGCGAGCGCCTCGGCCGCCGCGGGGAGGGCGTCCAGCGGGGGCTTCTCGTCGCTGCCGTAGCCGAACGCGAGCGTGACCTCCTCCTCCACGCCCGCCTTCGTCCGGGTGACGCGTACGGTGGCGATCCCCGGGCGGTCGCGGTGGCCGACCACGACGAACCAGGTCGGCTCGGGCGCCCGCTCGTGCGCGAGGTCGGTCAGCCGGGCCGGGGACCACGGGAGGGTCGCCGGTTCCGAGGTGCCCCAGCCCGCGGGCGGCCGGCCCGTCAGCTCCCGCCACACCGTCTCCAGGCCGCCGCCGAGCACCAGCCGCTCGTCCGCCGGGTGCACCATGCGGAAGGTCAGGGCGAGCTGGCGTTCACCGGTGTCGCGGACCCGCTGGTAGGCGGCCGCCACCGGAGTGCTCGGGTCGCCCTCCGTCGCCTCGGGGGAGACGAGCGGGGCGAACATGCCGTCCTGCCAGCGCAGTACGGCGCCGGTCAGCCCGTCGTAGTAGCCGTCCTCCTCGTCCTGGACGATCCAGCGGGACGGCCATCCGCCCAGCGTGTCCCGTACGGCCGGGGAGAGCGAGGTGCCCGCCGGGCTGACGATCTGGAGGCCGATCCCGGCCTCCGCCGCCGCGCGGAACGCGTCCGAGAGCCACGCTGTCATCGCCACCACCGGGCGGTCCTGGATGACGACCGCGACCTTCTCGGTCAGGACGTCGATCGCGGGCTGGGCCGCCGCCGGCTCCGGGGCCACGCTCACCCCGTCGGTCTTGACCACGGCGAGCGAGCCGGTGGCGTCCGGCGGCCAGGCCGAGCCGCCGATCAGCGAGACCAGCCGGGTCGCGAACGTACCCGCGAGCTGTTCCGCCTCCGCGACGCCCGTGGTGGCGCGGGCCTCCGTCCACCAGTACGGCACCGGGGGCGCCGTGGTCCCGAGCAGCCGTTCCGCCTCGCCCTCGACGGAGACCAGCAGCGGGGCCTCCACGGAGACGAGAGGGCGGCCCTCGGTGTCGCAGAGCTGCACCACGGCCCCCTCGCCCCGCGTGCCCACCAGCTTGTCCGGGCCGCCGGAGAGCAGGCCGGCCAACACGGCCCAGGGATCGGGCATCCGGGGGGTGAGAGCGATGACGTCCTTGGTCATGGGAGGGGCGTCCTGGCCTTCCTGCGTCGGCGGGAGATGAATGGGGGTGCGTGGGCCGCAGCGGTCTGTGCGCCGTCTGGATCAGACGGATGCGGCTCGCAGCGGTCTGTACGCCGTCCGGATCAGACGGATGCGGGTCACATCGGTCTGTACGCCGTCTGGATCAGGCGGTTCGGCTGGCCCCGGCGGATGAACACGCCGCGTCCCGGTGCCTGCTGGGACGCGTACACGCCGGGGAACAGCTGGCCCTCGCTGCGGTCGCCCGTCATCAGCAGGGCCGAGGCCCCGGACTCCCGCAGGCCCTGGACCAAAGGCTCGTACATGCCCCGCGACGCACCGGCGACCCGGCGCGTCAGGACGAAGTGGAGGCCGATGTCGACCGCCGAGGGGATGTACGGGAGGAAGGCCGACAGCGGAGACTGTCCGGCGGTCGTGAGTACGTCGTAGTCGTCGACCAGGACCACGATGCGCGGGCCCTTTCCCCAGTTGCCCGGCTCCAGGTCCTCCAGGCGGGCGTTCTCGTCGGGCAGCCGCTTCTCCAGTTCGGTGGCGATGCCCGCCGAAAGGCCCGCGCACAGCTTGGAGTTGTACGCGTAGCCGCCGTTGAACTCCTCCGGCACCGCACCGCGCAGCGAGCGCCGGGGGTCCATCACGGCGAACACCAGCTCGTCCTCGCGGTACCGGTCGATCAGGCCGTGCGCGATCGTCCGCAGCAGGTTCGTCTTGCCGCACTCGCTGTCCCCCAGCACCAGCAGATGCTGGTCGTGCTCGAACAGGTCGAGCAGTACGGGTGCGAGGGCGGACTGGTCGAGCCCGATCGGTACGCGGGTGGGCTCGGCCGCCGGACCGGGTAGCGTGTGCGGCTCCAGAACGTGCGGCAACACCCGTACCGGCTGGGCCACTTCGCCGCTCCAGGTGGCGCGGACCGAGCGGGCCGTGCGTTCCAGGACCGTCCCCAGGTCCACCGTGTCGGCGGCCCCGTCCGTACGCGGCAGGGCCACCTGGGCGAAGAGCTTCCCGTCGGTGAGGATCCGGCCGGGCTCGTCCGGTGACAGGGTCTCGGCGAGCTTGCGGTCGATGCTGGACTCGCTGGGGTCGTTCAGCCGGAGCTCGACGCGGGTGCCGAAGTTCGACTGGATGGCGATGCGCACGTCGTTCCAGCGCAGCATTCCCGCGACCACGTGGATGCCGTAACCGCCGCCCCGCTTGAGGATGTCGGCGATCGCGTCGTCCAGCTCCTCGAAGTCGTCGCGGAGCGCGCCGAATCCGTCGATGACGAGCAGGATCTCGGCCGACGCCAGTTCGGGCAGCCTGCCCGCCGCGTGCAGGGTGCGCAGTTGCTCGACCGAATCGATGCCGTGCTCGCGGAAGAGGTCCTCGCGCAGCGCGAGCATGGTGCGGACCTCCTCGACGGTGCGGGCCGCCCGCTCCCGGTCCGCGCGGCCCGCGATGCCGCCCACGTGCGGCAGCCCCGACAGCGCCTGGAGGCCGCCGCCGACCAGGTCGAGACCGTAGACGCCGACCTCGCGCGGGGTGTGGGTGAGCGCGAGGGAGAGGACGAGGGTGCGCAGCAGCGTCGTCTTGCCCGACTGCGGTCCGCCGATCACCGCCGCGTGGCCGCCCGCCACGGTGAGGTCCAGGAACCACTTGCCCTGCCACTGCCGCGCCGGGTCGTCGAGCAGGCCGACCGGGACGCGCAGCGGTCTGCGGTCGCCCGCCGTGCCGGCTCCGGCCAGCCGCATCCCGTGCGGGCCGATGTCCAGCGGACCGGCGACGGTGTCGAGGGCGGTGGCGGTGGGCAGCGGGGGCAGCCAGATGCTCCGTACGGGCGGCGCGGCACCGGTCAACTGATCGACCATGACGCCGAGTTCGGTGGGGCCCGTCTCGCGGCGGCGGGACGCGGGTTCCGGGGAGTGCCGGGTCTCGTCCGGACCGGCCAGGGTGTTGAACGCCTCGTACGGCAGGGCGAGCGGACCGGCCTCCTCCTCGTCGGCGGTGCGGACCGGGCCTCGGTAACCCCCGGACACGTAACCGGCCTTGAAGCGGGAGTAGTGGCTCGTGTCGACCTTCAGGTAGCCGAATCCGGGCAGCGGAGGCAGGTGGAAGGCGTCCGTGGTGTCCAGGACCGTGCGGGACTCGTCGGCGGAGAAGGTCCGCAGACCGAGGCGGTAGGAGAGATAGGTGTCCAGGCCCTTGAGCTTGCCGCCCTCGATGCGCTGGCTGGAGAGCAGCAGATGGACGCCGATGGAGCGGCCGATACGGCCTATGGAGAGGAACAGGTCGATGAAGTCCGGCTTGGCGGTGAGCAGTTCGCCGAACTCGTCGATCACCACGAAGAGATGCGGCAGCGGGTCCAGATCCGGCCGCTTCTCGGCGCGGAGGGCCGCGTAGTCCCCGATGTCGGCGACGTTCCCCGCGTCTTTGAGTGCCTGTTGGCGGCGCTTGACCTCACCGGCGAGGGAGGAGTGGACGCGTTCGACGAGCCCCGCCTGGTTCTCCAGGTTGGTGATGACCCCGGCCACGTGCGGCAGGTCCGCGAACGGGGCGAACGTCGCCCCGCCCTTGTAGTCGACCAGGACGAGTGCCAGGTCCTCCGGCGGGTGCGTGGCCACCAGAGCGAGGACGAGTGTCCGCAGCAGTTCCGATTTTCCCGAACCGGTCGCGCCCACGCACAGTCCGTGCGGGCCCATGCCCAGCTCGGAGGACTCCTTGAGGTCCAGCAGCACCGGCTCGTGCGAGTCGCTGATGCCGATCGGGACACGGAGGAAGGCGCGTTCGCCGCGCGGCGCCCACAGCCGGTCCAGGTCGAGCCGGGCCACGTCGTCGATGCCGAGCATCGTGGCGAACTCGACCGGCCCCGACAGCGGGGCGTCGGCGAGCGACTCGGCGGACAGCCGCAGCGGCGCGAGCATCCGGGCCAGGCCCTCGGCGTACGGGATGCCCGCCTCGTCCACCGTGCCGTGGGCCTCCAGGGGCTCCGGGGCCCGGAGGTCCTCGATGGTCACGTCCGTGCCGTCGACGGTGATGCGTACGGAGACGTGCCCCGGCTCCTGCACCCGCCGCTCCAGCAGGTGCAGGACGGTGACGCCCATCTCGCGCAGGCTCACGGCGTCGTCCGGGCGCGGCAGGTCGACCGCGTCCTCGCCGTGCCCGTCGGTGACGACGAGCAGCCGGGAGTTCATCGACAGCGCGTCCCGCCCGGCCAGCCCGCGCCGGACCTCGGCGGCGTACGAGGCCCGGCGGCGCAGCTCCGGACCGAGCTGCCGGGCGAGCTGAGGGGCGGAGGGGGCGATGCGGCGGGCGGCGACCGGGCCGTCGAACCGCTCGGTGTCGAGCAGATGCGGCAGCCACTTCGCCCACTCCCAGTCGTCCATGCGGTCGCCGGGCGCGGCGAGGGCGATCGCCACGTCGTCGGGGGCGTGCAGGGCGGCGGCCTGGACGAGCAGCGCGCGGGCCACCCGCAGGCAGTCCTCGCGGGCGCCGATCACGCTGACGTTGCCGATCCGGTCCAGCGGGACGGTGAGCGGCAGCTCGGTGCCGTTGCGGAACCGGTTCACCAGCGCCGACGCCTCGTTGAGCATGAAGAGGTCGGGCGGCGTGAGCACCGTCGACCCCGGCTCGGCGATCTGGAGATCCCGTACGGGCATCTCGCCGGTGCCGACCCGTACCCGCAGGAAGTCGTCGTCGACCCTGCGCCGCTCCCACAGGCGCGCCGGGTCGCGCACGATGTCGTACAGGGCGTAGGGCGGGGGGTTCAGCACGTCGGCGTGTTCACGCCGCTCGCGCTCCTCCGCCGAGAGCTCCTCGCGCAGGTCCTCCACGTAGGCCAGGTAGGCCTCGCGCTGGGTGCGACGGGTGCGCTGGGCCTTGCCGCGCTGGGAGAAGAGCAGGGCGACGGAACCGATGACGGTGACCACGAGGACGAGTGCGCCGAGTGCGGCGAACTGGCTGTTGCGGACGACCGTCATCATCACGACCGACGACATGACCCCGGCCACGGGCAGCAGCGACATCGCGATGTTGCCCGCCTTGCCCTCGGGGAGGTTGGGCGGGGCCTCGATGGTGCGGGGCGCGGGGGCGGCCGGCGGGCGGGTGGTCCGGGCGGGGCGGTGGATCAGACGCGTACTCATGGGCGTTACCGGCGCTTCTGGGAGAGCTGGAAGACCTCGGCGGCCAGCCGGGTGGCGGCGAGCCGCGTCGGCCGGGCGAGCAGTTCGGTGCGCAGGGCGCCGCCTTGCGCCAGATGCCGGTCGTGGGGCAGCACGTGCACGGCCGCGCCGGTGGACCGGAGCTTCTCGGCGGCGGCCGCCAGGTCGATCCCCGGGCGGGCCGTCGTAGCGGTGAGGGCGACCACGGTGCCCTCGATCATGTGGCGGGGCAGCCCCTGCATCCACTGGAGGACCGCGTACGTGCTGGTGATGCCGTCCAGTGTGGCGGGGGCGACCAGGACCCGGGCCTGGGCGGCGGAGAGCGCGACTCGGGCGACCTCGGCGGGCAGCGTCTCGCAGTCGACCACGGTCACGCCGAAGTAGCGGCGCAGCGCCACCATGACCCGCTCGTAGGCGGAGGCGTCCAGCATGGCGCCGATGCGGCCCTGACTGCCGGGCAGCAGCCAGGCGTTGTCGGGGAGCTGGACGAGGTAGCCGGTGACGTCGAGCAGCGACATCTGTGGTTCCACGAGGTCGGCCAGATCGGCCGTGGTCCAGCGCAGAGTCTCCGCGCCGACGCGCAGGGGCAGCGAGCCGAGCGCGGGATCGGCCTCGACGAGGAGGACCGGGTCCTGGCGGTAGTGCGCGTACGCCGTGCCGAGCAGGGCCGCCACGGTCGTCTTGCCCGCACCGCCCCGGATGGAGGTGACGGCGATCTGCCGCCCGGTCGTGACCGGCTGCTGGAGCGTCCCGGCGGTCCGGGTGAGTTCGGCGACCTCGCGGGCCGCCGAGGAGGAAACGATACGGCGCACGGCGCGCGACGCCCGGACGACGAGCGGTTCACCCCGCAGCGGCTTGCGTGCCGTGCCGGTCAGTGCGCCGTCCACCACGGGCCGCGAGTCGGGGGACCGGTAGGGGCGCCGGGGGCCTGCCGGACGGGGGGCGGGGGAGCGCGGGGCCGGGGCGGCCGG
The DNA here is from genome assembly GCF_031760065.1 of Streptomyces durocortorensis. Taxonomy (NCBI): domain Bacteria; kingdom Bacillati; phylum Actinomycetota; class Actinomycetes; order Kitasatosporales; family Streptomycetaceae; genus Streptomyces; species Streptomyces sp. C11-1. The sequence goes on along the minus strand of NZ_CP134500.1, from coordinate 2,287,686 downwards.
GATGGCCGGGGTGGCCGGGGGGTTGTGTCCGGCGGGGGCGGCAGCGAGGTGCTCGGTGGGTGCTGAAGGGGCCGGAGGGCCGCCGTCAGGGCCCGCCGCGTGCCGGTCACCGGGGCGGTCGCCAGGGGGGCCACCGGGGCGGTCGCCGGGGTGGTCACCGTGCCGGTCGCCGGAGCTCGCCGCCTGCCGCGGGGGTGTACCCCTCAGATCGCGCAGCACATCACCCTGCCAGTTGTCCGCGTTCGGCATGTCTGCCCTTCTTCTCCGCTCCGCCGCCCCGACCGGAGCCGCCCGCGCATGGATGTCAGAACTTGTTGAGCAGCTGGCCGTACATACCGAACACCCCGATGGCGAGCGGGAACATCCCCACCATGCCGATCGACTCGACCAGGTCGGCGGTGCGCCGCAGCCGCACCCGTACGTGCTCGGGAGGCTCCACCGCCAGGGCGAGCAGCGGCAGCAGCGCCGCCGCGCCGAGCACGGCCACGGGGCCCGCTGCCCCGGACGCCTGTTCCATCCACAGCATCACGAGCCGTACGAACAGGACCCCCGCGGCGGCGAACAGGGCCACCACCTCGGCCACCAGCGGAAACGCGCGGGCCCTCGACAGCAGCACCACCGCGACCAGCGAGGACAGGAGCACCGTCCACACGGTCGGCCGCGCGGCCAGGGTGAGCAGCCAGCCCGCCGCTGCCGCCGACACCGCGGTGACGACGGTGGCGAGGGCCAGCCCGCGGTGCGTGGCGGCCAGCGCGTTGGACACGTCGTGGCGGCTCACCGACATTCCGCCCGAGCGCCGGTCGTCGAGCGCCGTGAGCCCGGAGGCCATCAGGGCGAGGCGGGGCAGCATGCCGAGCAGGACCATGGAGAACACGGCCATCACCGCGCCGATCCGGGCAGGATCGGACTCCACCGCGGCCACGGCCTCCCACACCGCCGTCACGGCCGCCGTGGCCCCGGCGCCGATGAGGCCCCCGCGGCCCAGCGGGGAGAAGACGCCGAGCAGCGTCAGCGCCAGGGCCACCGCCGCCGCCACCGCGGCGAGCCGGGCGGGGCCCGGCCAGCCGTACGCGTCGGCGGCGGTCCAGGCCGTGAGAACGCCGAGGCCGCCGGAGACGAACAGCAGCGCGGTCGCCAGACCGCGGTTGCCGGACCCGAGCCGGGAGATCAGCGCGCCGCCCACCAGGAGGACGGCGGTGACGACCGCGAGGGCGCCGGCCAGCGCGTCGAGCGGGAACTCGCGGCGGGCCAGCAGGGCGGCGAGCACCGCGAACACCACGGTCGCCGCGCCTGCGCCGACCCGTCGCACGGCCGGACGCCAGCGCCAGGCCTGTAGGTCGAGGCTGTCGGCCACCTGGTCCGTGACGTCGTGGACCACCGGGGCGGGCGGCGCGGCGTGGGTCCTGACCAGGCGGAGCACGGCCCCGTCGCTGACCCCGGCCGAGGCAAGGGTGCTGTCGTGCGGCAGCGCCGAGCCGTCGGAGGTGATCAACTGCCGGGTCAGCGGCCGTGAGGCGGCCCGGTCGTCCAGCAACTGAAGAATGTCCGGAAGCAGTTGGCCGATAGGCGTATCGGAGGGCAGCACGATGTCGGCCCGCCGCCGCTCGCCGACGAGGGTCACCCGGCTCAGTTCCGTGCGGGATGTTATTGCTGTACTCGCCATTTACGGCAACCTATCATCGCGACTTTCCGGAATTTCGGGCCAATTGGGCAAAGTGCACCGTGATTCCGGCCTCTCGGGAGAAATTCACCGGGGCTCGTACCGCTGCGCCTGCCGTTGCTGCTGTTGCTTTTCCTGCTCGGCCTTCTGTTTGTCCAGGGTGTGCTGGAGGAATGACCAGCCCACGCACCCGGCGCACAGCACGGCGGTGATGGCGATGCCCGCGAATACCTTCCCGAGCCGTTCGTCGGCCGTGCGCCGTGCGCGTCCGGCACCGAAGAGCAGGGCGTCCCGCATCCGGCGTCGGCGTACCCCCACCGATTCCAGCAGCTGACTGTCGTAATCCCGTGCCATGCGATCCCCCTTTGCCACTGCAACATACCGAGGGGCGGGCGTGGAGTGCACACCAGGGTCGCCGGGACCGGGCACCGCCGTCCGATACGCGTCACCCCTGCCGCAGCGCGAACCACAACTCCGTCCGTACGTCCATGTCGTCCAGGTCCCTGCCGAGCAACGCCGCGCACCGCCCGATGCGTTGGCGGACGGTGTTGCGGTGGACGCCGAGGGCCACCGCCGTGCGGTCCCAGCTGCCGTGGAGGGAGAGCCAGCAGCGCAGGGTGTCGGCCAGGGGCGCGGTGAGCGGGGCGAGCAGGGTGCGGGCGTGGGCGGCCGCCTGGTCGGGCGGGATCAGCGCGGCGAGGCCGCTCGCGGGGGAGTCCACCGCCAGCGGGGCGCGGGTCGCCTCCGCGCGGGCCAGGGCGCGGGCGGCCAGGGTGTCGGCGGCGTCGAGAGCGGTGAGGGGGGTGGGGGCCGACGCGCCGAGCGTCCAGCCGGGTTGGGGGGCGACCCGGGTGGGCTCACCGCCTCCCGGCACCAGCACCCGTACCGCGTCCCCGCCGCCCCTCCCCGCGTCCACCAGGGCCGAGCCCAGCGAGGCGCCCAGGGTGCCCGCCGTCAGGGCGTCCGCGGGGGTGCCGTCCGTGCGGCGGGCGTGGACCACCGTCCACGGGCCCTCGGGGCCGACCAGCGGGGCCACTTCGGCGGGGGAGGCGCCCAGGAGCATGCGGACCAGGGCTGCTGAGCGGCCCGCCGCGTCCGCGCCCTGGTGGGGGGCGGCGAGGAGGGAGAGCAGGACGACCGCGATGCCCGCAACCGTGTGGTCGCCGGGCTCCCGTCGCCGGGTCGCGAGGGCCAGGACCAGGCCCTCGCCGCCGCCCAGGGCGTACGCCGAGAGGTGGGTGCCGCCGTGGGTGTCGGTGGCCGAGGCGGGGGAGCCGGGGCGTACGCGGGCGACCACCCGGGCCAGCCGGGCCAGCGCCTCCGCAGCCGGCCCTTGGGGTGCGTGACGCCTCGCCGCATGGGTTTCCCCGGCCGGGCTGCGGCCTCCCGTGTGCGTCTCCTCGGCCGGGCTGCGGCCCCCTGCGTGCGTCTCCTCGGCCGGGAGGCGCTCCGCCGCGTGCACCTCTTCGCCCTTCGCCGTCAGCAGCACCGCCCGGCCGCCGAGCTGCGTCGCCAGCTGGTGGAGCACCGCCGGTACGGGGTCGGGGCGGGCCGCGGCCGAGGCCAGGGCCTGCTGGGCGCGGGTCACCCGGCGCAGCTCGCGGTGGCGGGCTTCGGCCATCAGGCGCCACACCGCCCGCGCGATCGCGGTGAACGGGGTCTCCGGCGGGACCTCCAGCAGCGGCAGCCCGTGCCGGTCGCATGCCTCGATCAGCGCCTCGGGGACCGTCTCGTGCACCGGGCGCACCCCGAAGCCGAGGGCCGCCGCCCCGGCCTCCACCAGCCGGGCGACATAGTGGTCCGGGTCCGTGAGCAGCACCCCGGCGCTCAGCAGCAGCTCACCGCCGAGCAGGTACGGGTACGGGTCGGCCATCTCCGAGGTGTGCACCCAGAGGAGGTCGGCCTCGGCCGGGCCCGCGATCCGGCGCAGGCCCAGGCCCTTGCTCGCCAGGAGCTCCCTGAGCGGGATGGGCGGGGTGGGGGGCCCGCTCACCGGCGTGGCTCCCGCGGAAGCCCCTGCGGAAGACGCGGAAGCCCCTGCGGAAGACGCGGAAGCCCCCGCGGAAGACGAGGAAGCCCCCGCGGACGGAGTCGGCATGGGCGTTTCCTCCATTCAGCACGTCGAGAATGGAGGAAACGTACACTTCAGCGCCGCCGTTCGGCCACCTACCGTCTTCCTCGCACCTGCATCTGCCACCTGCTCTTTGCCATCTGCGCGAGCGAGACGGAAGGAAGCCATGGCTGTCGACCACGCCGTGATCGTCGTCTGCCTGGCCGGCATGCTCGCCATGGGCTGGTGGGGCATTGCCGGCCGCCTGGCGCGAGCGGCTGGCGGGGCGGGGCGGGGCGGCCCGGACGACGGAGCCGCGGCGGAGGCCCCCGCCGAACCGAGCCCGTCCGGCGTCTGAGGACGCCCCCCCCGGGCCGGATTCGGGGCACGCCCGATCACCCCGCACACTGGACACCGTACGAAATCCGAAACCCGTACGAAAACGAAGGAAAGGCACACCCCCCCATGAGCAGCACCGAAGCGCCGCGCGGCCCCATCGACTCCTCCCGCGTCCCGCGGTACGCCGGGCCCGCGACGTTCGCCCGGCTGCCCCGGCTCGACGAGGTCGGCCGCACCGACGTCGCCGTGGTCGGCGTGCCCTTCGACACCGGGGTCTCCTACCGGCCCGGCGCCCGCTTCGGCGGCAACGCGATCCGTGAGGCCTCCCGGCTGCTGCGCCCGTACAACCCGGCCCAGGACGCGTCGCCGTTCGCCCTCGCGCAGGTCGCGGACGCCGGGGACATCGCGGCGAACCCGTTCAACATCAACGAGGCCGTCGAGGCCGTCGAGGGCGCGGCCGACGACCTGCTGTCCACCGGCGCACGCCTCATGACGCTCGGCGGCGACCACACCATCGCGCTGCCCCTCCTGCGCTCCGTCGCCAAGAAGCACGGGCCCGTCGCGCTGCTCCACTTCGACGCGCACCTGGACACCTGGGACACCTACTTCGGGGCCGAGTACACCCACGGCACCCCGTTCCGCAGGGCCGTCGAGGAGGGCATCCTCGACACCTCCGCGCTCTCCCACGTCGGCACCCGCGGGCCGCTGTACGGCAAGCAGGACCTGACCGACGACGAGAAAATGGGCTTCGGCATCGTCACCTCCGCCGACGTCATGCGACGCGGCGTCGACGAGATCGCCGACCAGCTGCGCCAGCGCATCGGCGACCGGCCGCTCTACATCTCCATCGACATCGACGTCCTGGACCCGGCGCACGCCCCCGGCACCGGCACCCCCGAGGCGGGCGGCCTCACCTCCCGTGAGCTCCTGGAGATCCTGCGCGGGCTGTCCTCCTGCCACCTGGTCTCCGCCGACCTGGTCGAGGTCGCCCCGGCGTACGACCACGCCGAGATCACCTCCGTGGCCGCCTCGCACGCCGCGTACGAGCTGACGACGATCATGTCCCGCCAGATCGCGGCGGCGAAGGAAGCCAAGGACGCCAAGTGAGCCACGATCACGACGACCGGCCGCGGCTCACCCCCGCGCAGGCCGCCGCCGTACTGACCCCGCCGCCCGGCCGCAACGGCGGTGACCTGGTCGTCGAGTCCCTCCAGGGGCTCGGCGCGACCACCGTCTTCGGCCTGCCCGGGCAGCACGCGCTCGGCATGTTCGACGCGCTGCGCCGCTCAGCCCTCTCGTACGTCGGGCTCCGTGTCGAGAACAACGCGGGCTTCGCTGCCGACGCGTACGGCCGGATCACCGGCGAGGTCGCGCCGCTGCTGCTCTCCACCGGGCCCGGTGCGCTCACCTCGCTCGCCGCGCTCCAGGAGGCGGCCGCCGCCTCCGCGCCCGTCCTCGCGATCTCCAGCCAGATCCCGGCGGCGGGGCTCGGCGGCGGGCGGCACGGCTATCTCCACGAGTTGCGCGACCAGCAGGCATCCGTCCGCGACATCGTGAAGTCCGTGCACACCGTGCGGACCGCCTCGCAGATCCCGTCCGCGATCGCCGCCGCCTGGGAGTCCGCGCTGAGCGCCCCGCACGGGCCGGTCTGGGTCGAGATCCCGCAGGACGTGCTGCTCACCGAGACGACCCTGCCGGTCGTCAGCCCCATGGACGCCACCCCGCGCGAGCTCCACCCGCGCCCCGAGCTGACGATCGCCGCCGCGCACCTGCTGTCGAACGCCGAACGGCCCGTGATCATCGCGGGTGGGGGAGTCGTCCGCTCCGACGCCTCCGGCAAGCTGCGCGCGCTGGCCGAGAAGATCGACGCGCCCGTCGTCACCACCTTCGGCGGCAAGGGCGCCTTCCCCTGGGAGCACCCGCTCTCGCTGCGCTCCTGGCTGGAGGACCGGCACACCACCGACTTCCTGGAGGACGCGGACGTCCTGCTCGTCGTCGGCTCGGGCCTCGGCGAACTCTCCTCGAACTACCACACCTTCCGCCCGCGCGGCCGGGTCATCCAGATCGAGGCCGACGCCGGGAAGCTGGAGTCCAACCACCCCGCGCTCGGCATCCACTCCGACGCCCGCGAGGCGCTGGCCGACCTCCTGGAGGCCGTCGAGCCGCGGCAGGACGCGGGCGTCGCGGAGCGCGTACGTACGGTGCTGGAGAAGGTGCGGTCCCGGATCGCCGCCCAGGGCCTCACTCTGGAGCAGCAGGTCCTCGCCGCCGTCCGCGAGGCGCTGCCCGACGCCGCGCCCAGCTTCTGGGACATGACGATCCTGTCGTACTGGGCCTGGTCCGCGTTCGACGCCCGGCACCCCAACACCATGCACTCCGCCCAGGGCGCGGGCGGTCTCGGCTACGGCTTCCCGGCGGCCATCGGGGCTGCCGCCGCCGACCCGACGAAGCCGGTGCTCGCGGTCTCCGGTGATGGAGGCGCGATGTACTCCATCGCGGAGCTGGCCACCGCCCGTCAGTACGACCTGCCGCTGACCTGGCTGATCGTCGACGACGGGGGCTACGGCATCCTGCGCGAGTACATGACGGGCGCCTTCGGCGAGGCCACGGCCACCGAACTGACCCGCCCGGACTTCGTCGCCCTCGCCGAGTCCTTCGGCGTACCGGCCGTCCGTACGACACCGGAGTCGCTCGCCGCCGACCTGTCGAAGGCCCTGGCGGCCCCGGGGCCGTCCGTCGTCGTGCTCCCGGCCCTGCTGCGGATGTTCGAGCCGACGCATCTGTAGGCCCGCATTCCTCAGCCGGTGGCCGCCGCCCTCTCCGTGCTCGTGTCCGCCTCCGCTTCGGTGGCGGACGCGGGCTCCGTGGAGGGCGGCTCCGCGCCTGCCTCTGCGTCGGCTGTGCGCGGAATGAAGGCGACACCGACGACACCCTCCGCGTCGGGCCGCAGGCTGAAGTCCGCGTCCATCGCCCGCGCGAGCCGGACCAACAGGGGCACGGTGGGCATGGAGCCGCCCAACTCCAGCTTCGAGACCTGCGGCTGGGTCATGTTCGCTCGACGCGCCAGATCGGTCTGGGCCAGGCCCAGCGCGGTACGCCGGTCGTAGACCGCCTGCCCGAGATCCCAGGCCAGATCGAGCTCCCGGCGGCGCCGTACGCGCTCCGCGCTCTCGGCGCTGTCCTCGCCCTCCGAGATGCTCTCGGCGACCTTCCGGTCCCGGGCAAGCTTCCACTGCGCGTGACTCACCATGTGGCTCTTCCTTTCCCGACGTCGCGTCTAGACATCGCGGATGAATGTGTCGTGGGCGGGCTCGTGTTCCGTCTCGCAGATCGCCTTGGCGCGCCTGGCCCGGGCGATCTCCGCATTCTCGCGCTGCCGCGTCTTGCGGAAGACGGTCAGCAGGACGACCCGGCGCTGTGGCGCCAGCCAGTACGAGATCCGTACGGCCTCACGATTGCGCCCCATCTCGAACCTGAGCTCCCGCACTCCGTCCCCGATGAACCGGGAGTGCGGTTCGCCCAGTGTGGTCGCGCTCCGGACCAGCCTGCCCGCCGCGTGGGCCGCCCGCTCGTAATCACTCGCCGACAGGTTCGTCAGCCACAGTCGGACCTCCGGCTCGATCTCGATGATGAAGGGTTCTTCCATATTGCAGAGCGTATATATCCAGCAGTGTATATCCACTTGGGGTGGGCAGGAAGTCCGCCGGACGAGTGACGGGGGTGCGCTCCGTTGACCTGGTGCTCGGCGGAGGATTGTCGCGGAGGGATGAAATCAGCCCCCCGCCGCGTTGGTCCCTTCCGGAAGATCGAACCGGACGGGAGGCAACGCGTGACGGGCGCAGAGCAACAGGGGTGGGGCCGGCGGCTGACCGGGTACGCGTGGCGGTACCGGCGCAATGTCGTGCTCGCCCTCGGCTCGTCGCTCGCCGGGATGGCCGTCATGGCCCTCGTCCCGCTCATCACCAAGGTGATCATCGACGACGTCGTCACCGAGCACACCCGCTCCCTCGCGGTCTGGACCGGGCTGCTCGTCGCCGCCGCCGTCCTCGTCTACATCGCCACCTACATCCGCCGCTACTACGGCGGCCGGCTCGCCCTGGACGTCCAGCACGACCTGCGTACGGACATGTACGCGTCCATCGTCCGGCTCGACGGGAAGCGTCAGGACGAGCTGTCCACCGGGCAGGTCGTCGGCCGGGCCACCAGCGACCTCCAGCTGATCCAGGGGCTGCTGTTCATGCTCCCGATGACCATCGGGAACATCCTGCTCTTCCTCATCTCCCTGGTGATCATGGCGTGGCTCTCGCTGCCGCTGACGCTCGTCGCCCTCGCCGTCGCCCCCGCGCTCTGGTACATCGCCCGCCGCTCCCGTACCCGCCTCTTCCCGGCCACCTGGTACGCCCAGAGCCAGGCCGCCGCCGTCGCCGGAGTCGTCGACGGGGCCGTCTCCGGGGTCCGGGTCGTCAAGGGGTTCGGCCAGGAGGACCAGGAGACCGGCAAGCTCCGCGAGGTCGGGCGCAGGCTGTTCGCCGGGCGGCTGCGCACCATCCGGCTGAACTCCCGCTACACCCCGGCCCTCCAGGCGGTGCCCGCGCTCGGGCAGGTCGCCATGCTGGCCATCGGCGGCTGGCTGGCCACCCGGGGTGAGATCACCCTCGGCACGTTCGTCGCCTTCTCCACCTACCTCGCCCAGCTCGTCGGCCCGGTCCGGATGCTCGCCATGGTCCTCACCGTCGGCCAGCAGGCCCGCGCCGGTGTGGAACGCGTCCTGGAGCTCATCGACGCCGAGCCCTCCCTGAAGGACGGCACGAAGGAGCTGCCCGCCGACGCCCCGGCCGGGATCGAGTTCGACGACGTCCGCTTCGGATACGCTCCGCTGCGCTCCGCCGCTGACGGCGACGCCGGAAGCGGAGCCCCCGAGCGGACGGTCCTCGACGGGTTCTCGCTCACCGTCGAGCCAGGCGAGACCGTCGCGATCGTCGGCGCCTCCGGCAGCGGCAAGTCCACCCTCTCCCTCCTGCTGCCCCGCTTCTACGACGTGTCACACGGGGCCGTCCTGATCGGCGGCCACGACGTCCGCGAGCTCACCCAGGCCTCCCTGCGCTCCGCGATCGGGCTCGTCCCCGAGGACAGCTTCCTGTTCTCCGACACCGTCCGCGCCAACATCGCCTACGGCTTCCCCGACGCCACCCAGGAGCAGATCGAACAGGCCGCCCGCGCCGCCCAGGCCGACCGGTTCATCGCCGAGCTGCCGAACGGCTACGACACCACCGTCGGCGAGCACGGACTCACCCTCTCCGGCGGCCAGCGCCAGCGCGTCGCCCTCGCCCGCGCCATCCTCACCGACCCCCGGCTGCTCCTCCTCGACGACGCGACCTCCGCCGTCGACGCCCGCGTCGAGCACGAGATCCACGAGGCGTTGAAACAGGTGATGGAGGGGCGGACCACCCTCCTCATCGCCCACCGCCGCTCCACCCTCCAACTCGCCGACCGCATCGCCGTCCTCGACGGCGGGAAGCTCGCCGCCCTCGGCACCCACGAGGAGCTGGAGCGCACCTCGGCCCTCTACCGCCGCCTCCTCACCGACCCCGACGAGCTCGGCGGCACCTCGCCCGGCCACCGGCCACCGCACCCCGAGGCGGACCCCGGGGGCGACCGCGCCCTCCAGGAGGAGCTGGACGCCGAGTTCGACGCGGAGCGGGGCATCACGCCCGAGCTGTGGGTCCGCAGGGAGGAGGAGCGGGACACCACCGTCGCCGGCACGCCCGCCACGCCCGAACTGCTCGCCCAGGTCGAGGCCCTGCCGCCCGCCACGGACACCCCCGACGTCGACGAGGCGCGCGCCGTGCTGCCCGAGGAGTCCTACGGGCTGCGCCGGCTGCTGCGCGGCTTCGGCGGGGCCCTGCTCCTCAGCCTCGGGCTCGTCGCCGTCGACGCGGGCATGGGCCTGCTCCTGCCGGTCCTGATCCGGCACGGCATCGACGAGGGCGTCACCCAGGTCTCGATCGGCGCGGTGTGGGCGGCCTCCGCGATCGCCCTGGCCGTCGTGCTCGTCCAGTGGGCCGCCCAGATCGGCGAGACCCGGATGACGGGCCGGACCGGCGAGCGGGTCCTCTACTCGCTCCGCCTGAAGATCTTCGCCCAGCTCCAGCGGCTCGGCCTCGACTACTACGAGCGCGAGCTGACCGGCCGGATCATGACCCGGATGACGACGGACGTGGACGCGCTCTCCACGTTCCTCCAGACCGGGCTGGTCACCGCGTTCGTCTCCGTGGTCACCTTCTTCGGCATCATGCTCGCCCTGCTCGTCCTGGACATCCAGCTCGCCCTGATCGTCTTCGCGACCCTGCCCGTGCTGATCGTCGGCACGGTCTTCTTCCGGCGCAGCAGCGTCAAGGCGTACGAACTGGCCCGCGAGCGCATCAGTGGCGTCAACGCCGACCTCCAGGAGTCCGTCGCCGGTCTCCGTATCGTCCAGGCCTTCGGCCGCGAGCACGACGGGGCAGCCCGCTACGCCGAGCGCAGCGACCACTACCGCCAGGCCCGGGTACGCGGCCAGTGGCTGATCTCCGTCTACTTCCCGTTCGTCCAGCTGCTGGCCTCCGTCGCCGCGGCCGCCGTGCTGATCGTCGGCGCGGGCCGGGTCGACAACGGCACGCTCACCACCGGCGCGCTGGTCGCCTACCTCCTCTACATCGACCTCTTCTTCGCCCCCGTCCAGCAGCTCTCCCAGGTCTTCGACGGCTACCAGCAGGCCGCCGTCTCCCTCGGCCGCATCCAGGAACTGCTGCGCGAGCGCACCTCGACCGCCGCCCCGGACGAACCGCTCGACGTGCCCTCCCTGCGCGGTGAGATCGCGTTCGAGAACGTCTCCTTCGCGTACGGGAAGGAGGAAGAGGCCCTCACCGGCATCGACCTGCGCATCCCGGCCGGACAGACCGTCGCCTTCGTCGGCGAGACGGGGGCCGGGAAGTCGACCCTGGTGAAGCTGGTCGCCCGGTTCTACGACCCCACGGGCGGCCGGGTCACCGCCGACGGCACCGATCTGCGCAAGCTCGACATGACCGCCTACCGGCACCGGCTCGGGGTCGTCCCCCAGGAGGCGTACCTCTTCGCCGGTACGGTCCGCGACGCCATCGCCTACGGGCTGCCCGACGCCACCGACGCCCGGGTGGAGGCCGCGGCCCGTGCGGTCGGCGCGCACGAGATGATCGCCACGCTGGAGGACGGCTACCTCCACGCGGTCGCCGAGCGCGGCCGCAACCTCTCCGCCGGACAGCGCCAGCTCATCGCGCTGGCCCGCGCCGAGCTCGTCGACCCGGACGTCCTGCTCCTGGACGAGGCCACCGCCGCCCTGGACCTCGCCAGCGAGGCCCTGGTCAACCAGGCCACCGACCGGCTCACCGGCCGCCGCACCACGCTGGTGGTCGCCCACCGGCTGACCACCGCGGCCCGCGCCGACCGGGTCGTGGTGATGGACCACGGGCGCGTCGTCGAGGACGGCACACACGCCGAGCTGCTGGCCCGGGACGGGCAGTACGCCCGCTTGTGGCGCGCCTTCATAGGCGAGGGCATAGGGGAGGACGAGCCCGCGGGGGTGTGAGCGGCGCGACGCAACCACCCGGAGGCCTGCTGCGTCGTAGCCAGGAGCGCAGCGGTGCGTACGGATGTCAGGTGGGGGCAAGCGTGTTCGAAAGAGTGACGAGGTCGACGGGATCGGCGAGACCCGGGGGAGCGGTGCGGCGGCCGGTGCTGGTCCAGCTCCTCGTTCTGCCGCTGCTGGCCGGGTCGGCGCTGCTGGTCGGCGCACCCGGCACCGCGCAGGCCGCCTCCGTCTGCTCCGGCCGCCCGGCGAAGACGGTCGGGTTCTCCACGGGCGAGCTGCGCGTCTACAAGAGCCGCGCCCACGCCTGTGCCGTCACCGTCGCCAAGAAGCCCGGAAAACGGCGGGTCATGAGCGTCGCCCTCCAGCCGCGCGGCGGCCGCGTCGTCTCGGACAAGGGCTCGTTCACGAAGATGGCGGGCCCGGTCACGGTCAACGCGCTGAACCGGTGTGTCCGGGCCACCGGCTCGATCGCCGGTAAGTCGGTGTCCACCGGCTGGATTCTGTGCTGACGGTGGACTGACGAGCTGTCACGGACAACTGGGTCTGGCGTGGCGTGTGTTGCCCCGATAAGTTCACGGCGACTGTTGTGAATCAAGGGGAGGGTGCATGCGCAAGGCGCTCACAGGGGTTCTCTCGCTCGCGGTGCTCATAGGCACGGCCGGTGCGACGGGGGCCTCGGCCGGTGCGGCCACCGCCGCTGAACCGACCGCGAAGCAGAGCAGCGGCGCTGCCGGAAGCGGCGAAGCGACCAGCGAGGACATCAAGGACCGCATCCTGGCCATCCCGGGGATGAGTCTGATCGAGGAGAAGCCGTACGAGGGGTACCGCTACTTCGTCCTCAACTACACCCAGCCGGTCGACCACCGGCATCCGTCCAGGGGTACGTTCCAGCAGCGCCTCACCCTGCTGCACAAGGACGTGAACCGCCCGACGGTGTTCTTCACCAGCGGCTACAACGTCTCGACCAACCCGAGCCGCAGCGAGCCGACGCAGATCATCGACGGTAACCAGGTCTCCCTGGAGTACCGCTTCTTCACCCCGTCCCGCCCGGCCCCCGCCGACTGGTCCAAGCTGGACATCCGGCAGGGCGCCGGCGACCAGCACCGGGTGTTCACGGCGCTGAAGAAGATCTACGGCAAGAAGTGGCTGGCCACCGGCGGGTCCAAGGGCGGCATGACCGCCACGTACTACGAGCGCTTCTACCCGAAGGACATGGACGGCGTCGTCGCCTACGTCGCGCCCAACGACGTCGTGAACAACGCGGACTCGGCGTACGACCGGTTCTTCCGCACGGTCGGTACCAAGGAGTGCCGCGACAAGCTGGCAGGCGTGCAGCGCGAGGCGCTGATCCGCCGGGCCCCGCTCCAGAAGAAGTACAAGGAGCAGGCCGCCGCCAACGGCTGGACCTTCAACACCACCGGCTCCCTCGACCGCGCCTACGAGGCCACGGTCCTGGACTACGGGTGGGCGTTCTGGCAGTACAGCCTGCTGGCCGACTGCGCGGACATTCCGGCCGACGCCAAGAAGGCCACCGACGACGACATCTGGAACTCCGTCGACGCCATCTCCGGCTTCTCCTTCTACGCGGACCAGGGCCTGGAGCCGTACACCCCGTACTACTACCAGGCGGGCACCGAACTCGGTTCGCCGGACATCAAGCAGCCCTGGCTCCGCAAGCTGAGCCGCTACGGCTACCAGCCCCCGCGTAACTTCGTGCCCCGCTCCATCCCGATGAAGTTCGACCGGGGCGCGATGCGGGACATCGACCGCTGGGTCAAGCGCAACGCCCGGCAGATGATGTACGTCAACGGCGAGAACGACCCGTGGAGCGCCGAGCCCTTCCGGCTCGGGCGCGGGTCGAAGGACAGCTACGTCTTCACCGTCCCCGGCGGCAACCACGGTGCCCGGGTCTCGGGTCTCCCCGAGGCTCAGAGGGCGAAGGCCACCGCCGCGATCCTGCGCTGGGCGGGCGTCGCCCCGGCGGCCGTCGAGGCGGACCCGGCGAAGGCCAAGCCGCTGGCGAAGTTCAACAAGAAGCTGGACCGGCGCAACGGCGAGATCGAGCGCGACGAGGCCGTGCTGCGCCGGTAGGAACCCGGTTCCGCGGGCGCGCCCGCCGGTCACCTTCCCTCTCCCGGTGACCGGCGGGCGCACCCCACAGGCAGCAGCGGCGCGACGACGCCGGTGCGCGGGGTGCGTGGTGTCAGCGGCGCGGGACCGCCGCCGTCCGGAGGGCGTAGGGCTGGTACGACAGCCCGTGGCCCGCCGGGTACAGCACCCGCGTCGGGTCGTCCGCGCGCTGTACCGGAACCGGCAGCCCGCCCCGCGGGTCGGCGTGGCCCGCGATCACCCGGGCGGCGGCGCGCAGTTCGACGTCCGTCCAGGAGTACGCGGCGAGGGCGGCCGCGATCCCGGTCCCGGTGAGATGGGCGATGTCGTACGGGTTGCGGACCGCGATGGTGATCACCGGGACACCGGTCGCCACGAGGGCGGTGACGAGGGTGCGCTGCGAGTTGCCCGCCGTGATGTTGTACGTCGCCACGATCACCGCGTCCTTGCCCTGCGCGGCGGCCACGGCTTCGGCGGTCTTCGCCTGGTCCGGGGCCGTTCCGGTGGACAGCGCCCGTGCGGTGAATCCCAGTTCGCCGAACGCATGGGCCAGGGTGCTGGTCGGCGGGCCCGTCGTCCCGGAGGGGGAGGCGGGATCGGCCCCCACCACCAGGAGGTCGCGGTGGGAGCGGCGGGAGAGCGGAAGCAGGGAGCCGGGGTCCTCCAGCAGGGTCGTCGTGCGCTCGGCGATCCGGTCGGCGGAAGCCAGGTGGGCGCGGATGCCGACGGTACGGTCCACGCCCCGGCGGCTGACGAACGGATCGCGGAACAGGCCCAGTCGGCTTTTGAGCCGCAGGATGCGCAGGATCGATTCCTCGACCCGCGCCTCACTGATCTCGCCACTTCTGACCGCCTCCAGCACCGCGTTCCAGGCGACGGAGAGATTCGGCGGGTTCAGCAGCTGGTCCACGCCCGCCAGCAGGGCGAGCACCGGGACGCGGTCGTCGCCGTACTTCATGCGCACCGCCTCCATACCGAGGGAGTCCGTGACGACGACCCCGTCGAAGCCCAGTTCCTCGCGGAGGATGCCGGTGAGGATCGGCCGGGAGAGCGTGGCCGGGTCCTCGGCCGGGTCGAGCGCGGGCACCACGATGTGCGCGGTCATGACCGCGTCGATACGGGCGCGGATCGCGGCGCGGAACGGCGGGGCGTCCAGCTCCTCCCACTGCGCGCGGGTGTGCTCGATGACCGGCAGTCCGGTGTGGCTGTCGGTGCTGGTGTCGCCGTGCCCGGGGAAGTGCTTGACGGTCGACGCGATCCCGGCACCCTGATAGCCCCTCACCTGGGCCGCGACCAGGTCGGCGACCGTTTCGGGTTCGGAGCCGAAGGACCGTACGCCGATGACCGGGTTGGCCGGGTCGACGTTCACGTCGGCGTCCGGGGCGTAGTTCTGGTTGATGCCGAGAGCGGCCAGTTCGGTGCCCGCGATCCAGGCGGCCCGGCGGGTGTCGGAGGGCGAGCCGCCCGCGCCCAGGGCCATCGCGCCCGGCAGTAGCGTGGCGGGTTCGCCGACCCGGCAGACGATGCCGTGCTCCTGGTCGGTGGAGACGATCAGCGGGACGCGGTGCCGCTCGGCGAGGGCGGCGCGCTGGAGGCCGTTGGAGAGGTCGGCGATCTGGTGCGGGTCGCGGGTGTTGCGCGCCCAGGTGAAGTAGATGATGCCGCCGACGTGGTACGTGGAGATCAGCTCGGCGGCGTTGCGGACCCCGATCTCTTTGAGGTTCGCGTCGATGTCGGCCTGGTCCGGGTCGGTGGCGGAGTGTCCGTACACCCGCATCACGAAGAGCTGGCCGACCTTCTCCTCCAGGCTCATCCCGGCGATGATCCGCCGCAGCCGGCGGTCGGTGTGGGTGTTCGCGGGGTGCGCGGATGCGGTGCCGGATGCGGCGAGGGCGCCGGTGGCCGCCGCCGCGGTGGCGGCCGCGGTGGCGGTGAGGAGGGTGCGTCTGGAGGTGCGGTGGGGCACGTGAGCTCCTTCCCGGGGGTGAAAGAAACTTCCAAGAAGGTACGCTTATAGGGAAAGTAACTTCCGGTCAAGGGTCCCGGCCGCAGGCGGGGCGACACGCGCGCGAACGAGTGGCGGCCCGCCGCCGTGCCCACCGCGCACCCCGTCAGACACCCGTGAGAGCGAGGACCGTGTTGTGTCCGCCGAAGCCCAGGGAGTGGCTGAGGGCGAGACGGACACGCTGGGGCCGGGCGGCGGTGCGGACGATGTCGATGCCCGCCGTGGCGTCGTCAGGGGTCGTGAAGTTGGCCGTGGGGGGAACGGTCGCGCGGGCGATGCTCAGCACGGTCAGCGCCGCCTCGATCGCGCCCGCCGCCCCCATGGTGTGCCCCAGGACGCCCTTGGCCGAGGTGACCGAAGGGCCGTCCCCGCAGCCGTACAGCTTCCGGATCGCCGTGGCCTCCACCGCGTCGTTGAGCGCGGTGCTCGTGCCGTGGGCGTTGATGTGGTCGACCTCGCCCGGGGTGCGCCCCGCCCGGGCCAGCGCCTCCCCGGTCGCCGCCCGCAGCCCCGCGCCCTCGGGGTGCGGGGCGGTGGGGTGGTGGGCGTCGCCGGTGGCCCCGTACCCGGCGAGGAGCGCCGTCGGCCGGACCGACCGGGCGGCGGCGTGGTCCGCGCGCTCCAGGATGAGCACCCCGCAGCCCTCGCCCAGCACGAAACCGTCGCGGTCCAGGTCGAACGGGCGCGAGGCGCCACCGGGGTCGCGCTCGCGCCGGGACAGTGCGCCCGTCTTGGCGAACGCCGAGGCGCACAGGGGTGTGACCATGGCGTCCGTGCCGCCCGCGACGGCGATGTCGCACGCCCCCGCCCGTAGCAGCAGACAGGCCGTGATGATCGCTGTCGCGCCCGAGGCACAGGCCGTCGAGGTCTGCAACGAGGGCCCGGTGGAGCCGAGTTCGAGGGCGAGTTGCCCGGCGGCCATGTTGGGCAGGAACGCGGGCAGCGTCATGGGGGAGAGCGCGCCGGGCCCGGAGGTGAGCAGTTTGCGGTGCTGGGTCTCCAGGGTGCCGATGCCGCCCGCCGCCGTGCCCACGACCACCGCGACCCGCCCCGGCGTCCACTCGGCCGGATCGAGCCGCGCCGAGGCGAGGGCCTCGCGGGCGGCGGTGAGCAGGAACCGGGTGGCGGGGTCGAAGCGCCAGAGCCGCCCCCGTACCCGCTCCTGCGGCGGTACCCGGCACGAGAGCCGCACCGGCGCGCCCGCGTCCGCCAGGAGGGGGTCGGTGCGCGCCGTCGCCCGCCCGGCGCACACCGCTCTCCAGGTCGCTTCGGTGCCGATGCCGCCGGGTGTCACCAGGCCGATCCCGGTGACGGCGATGTCCTCGCTCACGGTGTGGCCCCGGACGCCCGGTCCGCGTCGAGCAGTTCCGCCACCGAGCGGGCCACCTCGTCGACGGTCAGTTCGGCGGCGGCCTCGGAGTCGTCGAGCGGGACGCCCCACTCCTCCTGGAGGGTGACGTAGAGCTCCACCACGGCCAGGGAGTCCAGTTCCAGGTCGCCGAGGGTGGCGTCGGGGCGTATGAGATCGGCGGCGACCTCGAACTTGTCGCCGAGCAGGGTCACGAGGCGGGTGTAGACGTGCTCCATCGGGGGCTCCTCACAGGGGTCGTGGCGGTACGGAAGGGGCTGTACGGAGAGGCGTGGCCGCGTCCGGCTCCTCGGCCAGCGGACTGACACCGGGCCAGGTCAGCGCGGCGGACGCCCAGGTGAAGCCGCCGCCGAACGCGGTGAGCAGGCAGCGTTCACCGGGCGCCCGCTGAACGGCGGGGTCGGCGAGGACGAGGGGGATGGAAGCGGCGGCGGTGTTGCCGAGCTCGCGGATGTTGCCGAACCGGTGCGCGGGCGCGATCCCCAGCCGGTCGCCGACGGAGTCCAGGATGCGCTGGTTGGCCTGGTGGCCGATGAACGCCCGTACGGAGTCGGCCGTCCAGCCCGCCCGCCGCAGCACGGCCTCGGAGGACCGTGTCATACGGCGCACGGCGTGCGCGTAGACGGCACGGCCCTCCATGTGGAAGAAGTGCGCGTCCGGGGCGGGCGGCGGCAGATGGCGGGGGTGACGGGCGCCGCCGCCCGGGATCGTGATCGCGGCCCGCCCACTGCCGTCCGCGCCGAGGTCGGTGGCGACGACGGCCCCGGGCTCGTCCGGTACGCCGGACCGCAGGAGCACGGCACCGGCCCCGTCGCCGAAGATCGGGGCGGTCGTCCGGTCGGACGGGTCGACGATGGCGGTGTAGGTCTCCGCCGCGATGACCAGGGGCGTGGCGCACATCCCGCCGCGCACCAGGCCGGTCGCCACGGCCAGCGCGTACAGGAACCCCGAGCAGACCGCCGACACGTCGAACGCGGCCACCGTTCCGAGCCCGAGCCGGTGGGCGACCTCCGGGGCGGTCGCCGGGCAGGGGTGGTCGGGGGTGGAGGTGGCCAGCAGGACGAGGTCCGGGCGGGCGCCCCCGGCCGAGGCGAGCGCCGCCCGGCCCGCGCCGACCGCCAGGTCGCCGGTGCTCGTACCGGGCGGGGCATGGCGGCGGCGCTCGATCCCGGTGCGGCCCCGGATCCAGTCGGCGTCGGTCAGCAGCGCGCCGCGCGCGATGACGGCCTCGTTGTCGACCACGGGCGGCGGGAGGCAGGAGCCGACACCGGAGACGACGGCGGTGGTGGTGCGCGTGGTCTGCATGCTCAGGCCTCGGACCTCAGGCCGCCGCGAAGGGCGAGGACGGCTTCGGGTGGCCGGCCAGACCACCGTCCGGCACGGCCAGCCCCCCGTCGACGACCAGCGCGTGGCCGGTCACGAACGACGCGGCGGGGGAGGCGAGGAAGAGGGCAGCGCCGACCACCTCGTCCGTCGTGGCCCAACGGCCCATCGGCACATGGCTGGTGAGCCAGTCCGACAGGACGTCGGCCTCGCTGGCGAACGCGGTCATGTCCGTACGCGTCCACCCCGGGCAGAGCGCGTTGACGCGGATCCCCTGCCGGGCCCAGCCGACGGCCAGGCTGCGCGCCAGCGACAACTGGGCGGCCTTGGTGGCCGCGTACGCCTCCATCATCGGGGTGCCGACGACCCCGGCGACGGAGGACATCAGGACCAGGCTCGCCCGCGCCGACTCCAGCAGATAGGGGTGGGACGCCCGGCAGACGGCGGCCGTGGCGTTGAGGTTGACGGTGATCACCGTCTCCCAGTCCCCTTGCTCGGCGTGCTGGAGCGGCAGAAGCAGCGGGCTGCCGTCCTCGGCCGTGGGCAGGGTGCCCGCGTTGTGCACGACGACGTCGAGCCCGCCGAGCGCCGAGGCGGCCCGGTCGACCAGGGCTGCCGCCACGCCCGGTCCGGCGAGGTCCCCGTCGAGGGCGACGGCCTTGCGGCCCCGGTCCTCCACCGCCCGTACGGTGGAGTCGAGGGCGGACAGCGTCCGGGCGGTCACCACCAGGTCGCACCCCGCGTCGGCGAGGCCTTCCGCTACGGCCCGGCCGATGCCCCGCGAGCCGCCGGTCACCAGGGCGCGGGCGCCGTCAAGGCGGAAGAGGTCCACAGCGTTCATGGCAGGTTCCTTTCTGACACGTTCGATACGGAGGGGTCGGAGGTGGGTGTGGGCAGGGGCATCAGCGCGCGGGCCCCGCTCCAGGTGAGGAGTGCGCTGCCCCAGGTCATCCCGGCGCCGAACACGGTGAGCAGCACCCGGTCCCCGGGCCGCAGCCCATGCCGGGCGGCAGCGGCGGCGAGCGCGTACGCGGCGCTGGCGGCCCCGATGTTGCCGACCTCGTCACCGACGACGACCAGCCGGTCCGGGGGGATGCCGAGCTCGCCGCCGAGCCGCCGCAGCAGTACGGGGTTGGGCTGGTGGCAGACGAAGCACGCGATGTCCTTCACACCGAGACCGGCCCGGTGGAGTGCCTCGGTGATCAGCCGGGGCAGCACGTCGACGATGAAGCGGCTGACGCTCCGCCCGTCCATGCGGATGTGGTGGCTCCCGGCGGCGAGCGTGGCCGGGGCGGCGGGCAGTCGGCTGCCACCGCCCGGGATCAGGACGAGCCCGGCCTGCGTCCCGTCGGAGCCGAGCCGGAAGTCCGCGAATCCGTACGGTTCGTCCACCGCCCCCAGTACGGCGGCGGCCGCCCCGTCGGCGAAGAGCACCGAGGTGCCCCGGTCGGTGCGGTCCAGGAACTTGGAGTACGCCTCCACCCCGACCACCACCGCGTAGCCGTCCTGTTCGGCACCGCGCAGCCAGTCGTGGGCGACCTTGGCCGCGAACAGCCAGCCGGAGCAGGCCGCGCCGACGTCGAGGGCGACGGCCCGGTGCGCGCCCACGGCGGCCTGGACACGGCACGCGGTGGCGGGCCCCAGCTCGTCGGGGGTCGAGGTCGCGCAGACCAGCAGGCCGATGTCGGCGGCGTCGATACCCGCGGCCCGGACCGCCGACCGGACCGCGTGGGCGGCAAGGTCGGACGCCGCCTCGTCGGGGCCCGCGACATGACGGGTGAGGACGCCGGTGCGCTCGCCGATCCACTGGGCGGTCACTCCGGCATCGCGGGCCACGTCCTCGTTGGTGCGGACGCCGGGCGGGAGGTGGGTGCCCAGTCCGAGGACTCCGACGCGTCGGGCGGCGGTCATGAGGTGGCCCCGCGCGTCCAGACGAGCGCGGCGTCCAGAGCGTCCCGCTCGCCCTGCTCCTCGAATATCTCGACCAACAGTGGCAGTTGCTCCAGCACGGCATCGCACAGCCGGTGGACGACGCCGGGCAGCGCCTCGAACTCCGCCGGTTCCAGGGTCCCGAGGGCGAGCAGCGGACCGGCCCAGCGGCGGGCGGAGAGGATGCCGTGCAGGGCAGCCAGGGGAGTCAGGGCCCGGACGAGGTCGGGGTCGCGGAGCCGTTCCAGTACGCGGGTGACGTCATCGGCCATGAGCAGCACGGCCCGGACCTCGCCCAGGACGCCGGCCTGCTCCAGCAACGGGTTCCACCGCTCGAAGGGGTCCAGGGAGGCATCGGCCGCGCCGCGCCGTATCAACTCCCTTGTGAGAGCGGCCTGATGGAGTCGGAGGAGGGTGGGCCACCAGTGCGGGGAGGTGGGGTCCGGGGTCTCCTGCGGCTCCGGCTCCTTCCCCCGGTCCTCCTCCACGAGGGCGCGGCCTATGTCGTAGAAGATCAGCTGGCTGTCGCCGCCCGCTGTGTCGAAGGCGTGGTGGAAGCTCTGGTAGGCGGCGAGGCGGTTGACGGTCAGCTGGCCCGAGAAGCCGCACCGGTGCTGGCACTCGGCGGTGAGGCGGGCGGCGGTCCGGACGGTGACGGCCTTGTAGGCGGCCAGCGGTCGGCTGACGGCCGCCCACGGCGTGAACCCCATGGCCTCCTCGCCGCCCGGCGGGGATGACGCGGCGCTGCCGGCTCCGGTCCGTACGGACAGGGCCCCGTCGGCGGCGCACGTCAGGGCGAACGCGTCGGCCAGCGCGCCGAGGACCACGGTCTGCTGGCTCCGGTACGCGAGCAGGGGCACCCCGGGGGCGAGCCGGCTCTGAGTACGGCGCTGCCGGGCGTATTCGACGGCCCGGACGGCGGAGCGGCGGGAGGTGGCGGCGGCGACGGCGGGCATGGCTGCCCACAGCCCCTGCCCCACCCGCAGGGTCCGTTGGAGGCGCTGCTCCGGGGACCCGGCGGGATCGTGGAACGTCGTCCTGCCGTCATGGCTGATCCGGGCCCCGTCGGAGAGCCAGTGGGCAGGCGCCACCCGCAGGCGGTGGAACCGTACCTGTACGTAGTCGAGCGGCAGGGCGTCCAGGGCGATCGGCGCGGACAACTCGACCCCGGGGAGCGGACCCCGCTCGTCGGTGAGGGCGACCATGAACGCGAAGACCCCGCGGTCGACGCCCTCGACGAAGAGCCGGGCCAGGACCACGCCCGTCTGCTCGACGCCCCCCGTACCTGCGCTCCCGAACTTGGCGGCGCCCGGCTCGGGCGTGTGCAGGACGAACGAGCCGTCGGCCGGTTCGAAGTCGGCGCGGGTGCCGGTGGCGAGGTGGCTGTTGGCCTGGCCCACCTCGGTGATCAGGTAGACGCCCTTGGCGCGCCCTTCCCGCAGCGCCGACAGCCGGGGCTCCAGACCCTCGGGGTCGTCGGAGAGCTCGGTCAGCGAGCCCAGGCAGAGCAGATGGTGGACCAGGCCCGCCAGGCAGAGGGGCGGGTCGGCGACGGCGGCGCAGGCGTGGACGGCGGCGAGCCGGGCGGGGTCGTCGAGGATGCCCGCGCCGGGCGGCAGCGCCTCGCTCATCGCCCGCAGCCGTCGCAGCAGCACCTCACCCCCGCCGGGCCCGTGGACCGGACCGGGGTCGTCGGCGAGCGCTTTGCGCAGAGCGGACAGGGCGGCGAGGGACGGCGGATCGCAGAAGCCCTCGATCAGTCGGCGCACTTCGTCACGGGCGCTTTCGGGCAGGGAGGTGAGCAGCGGCATGGGTTCTCCGGTGGGCGGGGGTTTCCTGGGCGGATGGGCCGGTTCGCGGGTGGGCTCGTTTCCTGGGTGGATGGGCGGGTTCGCGGGTGGGCTCGTTTCCTGGGTGGATGGGCCGGTTCGAGGGCGGGCGGTGCCGGTCGTGCCGGTCCTGCGGTGCGGGCAGGCGGGCGGGGCGCGGCTGCCCGGGGACGGCCGTGGCGGGGCCGGTCACCAGGGGAAGCCGAGTTCCGTGAGCGGGGCGTGCACCGGCGGAGCCGGGGACGGCAGCGCGTCCAGGACCTTGCGGGCGCTGGACGCGAGTGCGCCCCCCGTGCCCGCCTCGTAGAGGACGCCCGGCCGGTACGCGGACAGCTGGCGCAGTACGGCGGGTACGGCGGCCGGTCGGATCAGGCAGTCGGCCAGGCACGCCGCCAGATCGTCCCCGGGGCGGTAGCGGCGGCCCGCCACCGCCGAGTGGACCGGGAAGCGGGCCTCGGACCGGGGGTAGGCCCGGAGCGCGGCGGTGAAGGACCCGGCAGCCGCACCGAGCGACGGATGGTGCGAGGAGAACGGCAGCCGCAGACGCACCGCGGCCACCTGCCGGTCCGCGGCCGCCTTCTCGACCCGGGCCAGCGCCGCCACCGGTCCCGAGACCACCACCGACGCCTCGTCGTTGACCACGGCCACCACCGCGTCCCCGGCCCCCGCCCGGTCCAGCAGGACCTGTGCGCACCGTTCCGAGCAGGCCAGGACCGTCAGCCCGCCGGGGCACGACGTCAGGACGAGCGCGAGGTCGTGGGCGGCGCGCGCGCCGTCGCCGACCGAGAACACCCCGGCTGCGGTCAGCGCGGCGATCTCGCCGAAGCTCACCCCGACCGCCGCGACCGGCTCCCCGTACGCCCGGCACAGCGCCCGGTGCACGGCCACCGAGGCACCGAACTGGGCCAGTTGGGAGACCCCCGGCGCGGCGAGCGCCAGGTCGCGCCCGCTCGGTGGCTCAGGCCCCAGCAGCCGGGGGCCGAGGGGCGGCAGCCCGCACTCCTCCGCGACCGGGTCGACCTGTTCGAAGACCTCGCGGACGGCGGTGCGCAGCTCGTCACCGGCGCGGGCGGCGTTCACCAGCGCGCTGACGGAGAAGTCGCCCTGGCCCGGAAACAGATGGACGGGCCGGACGGACGGGCCGGTGTTCATGACGTTCCTCCGATCGGAGACGGCCGATGAGGCTCGGGGACGGAAGGGGAGTGGAAAGGAGAGGACGGATCGCGGACCGGCGCGGAGGGCGCACGGCGACGAAGGGGACGGTGACAGGGGCGGCGGAACTCCGTTCGGCGAGCTCGCCGGGCGAAGGAGCGCACGGTCGGCAGGGCATGCGCCCCGGATGGGCACTGTGCGCGGCCGGGAAGGGCCTCCACGCTGAGTCTGCGTCAGGCGGCTGCCCGTGCCGCCTGGGGCGGGCGGCCAACATGTTGAAAACAGAACGATGTTGAACGGCCGCGCCTCCTCGGCGGCCGATGGGGGGAGGGTGGAGAGCGTGCGAGCACGCCGTACACCGAACCAGGCGCTGCGCATCCTCCTGGGCGAGGCCGGGTGGAGCGGTGCGCGGCTGGCGCGCGAGGTCAACGCGCTCGGCGCCGCGCAGGGGAACGCACTGCACTACGACCGCACCGCGGTGGCGCACTGGCTCGCGGGCAGCCGCCCGCGCCGCCCCGTGCCCTCCCTGGTCGCCGAAGCCCTCTCCCGACGACTGGGCCGGACGGTGCGGGAGCAGGACACCGGGCTGAGCGCCCCCCGGAGCCCCGGCCGCGCCCCCGTGGCGCCAGCCGGTGAGGAGGGCGCCGTGGCACGCCTGGAGCACGTGCTGAACGCCGTCGATCGGCGCGGCGTCACTCTCGTCGGCGCCTACTCGCTCGCCGCCCTGGTGACATCGGCCGGACCGCCGGTCACCCCTCCCGCCGGGCCCGCCCCGGCCGGGCAGGCCGCCCCGGTCAGGCAGGCAGGCATTCCCAGGCAGGTGGGCACGGTCCATGTCATGTCCGCCCGGGAGATGCTCGCCCTCTTCTCCCAGGGGGACGCCGTCTTCGGCGCGGGCCGGGTCCACGAGCCGCTGCGCCAGTACCTGTCGGTCACCGTGCTGCCCTGGCTGAAGCGCGAGATGACCCCGGGAGTCCGGCGCGAACTGCTCACCGTGGCTTCCCGGCTCACCTACCTGTGCGCGTTCACCCACTTCGACATGAACCACCACGCCGCCGCCCAACGCCTCTACCTCACCGGAGCCGAGCTCGCCCGGGAGGCGGGCGACCGGATCGGGCACGGCCTCGCGCTGCGCGGACTGAGCGTGCAGGCACACGCGTTGGGGCACTTCGGCGAGGCCCACCACCTCGCCGAACAGGCCGTACAGGAAAGCCTCCGGTACGCCCCGCCCCACCAACAGGCCTTCTTCCACGGCCAGCTGGCCGTCGCCCTGGCCGCCCGGGGGGACGTCCGGCACGCCCGTCACCTCGCGGCGGCCGACCGCTGCCTGGAGAGGTCGTCGAACGGTGACTCACCCGTCGGCGCGTTCCACCCCGGTTCGCTCGCGCTCCAGCGCGCCTCCGTGGCGGTGAGCAGGGGCGACCGCCGCACCGCGGCCGCGGCGCTCGACATCTCCCTGCGCCACCGCCCCGCCGACGAGCGCCGCTCCCGCGCCCTGGGGCTCGCGGAGCTCGCGGAGAACCGACTGGCCATCGGTCACCTGGAACAGGCGTGCCATGCCTGGCACAGGTTCCTCGACGTCTACCCTCGCATCCACAGCGCGCGGGCCGACGACCGGGTGCGCCTGATGATCGCCAAGAGCCGTCCGTACACCACGAGCCCGGCGGTGGCCGCGCTCCACGCACGCGCGCACGAGCTGCGGCGCGGGCGGAGCGCTGCGCCAGGGGAGTGAGTGGCGGGCGTCGCAGGAAGGCCGGGGCGGGGCCGCTCGGTTGGATGGCCTTGACGATCTTCGTCAAGCTGTGTCCCCCGCCTCCCGCGGTTCTCCTACCACCTCACACAACCTTCACCCCTCTCACCACTCTCTCCCCTTCTCCCGCAGACCTCGCGGCCCATCGGCAGGATCGTATGAACCGAAGCAAACGCTCCGACGTCTTCTCCTCCACGTCTCTCCGGATCGCCCCGGGGGCGCTCTCCGTCGCGACGACATGGCGGCATCCCCGGCGAGGCTGGATGGACTGCCCCGCCCACCCGTTGCTCTCGGCCCATGCCCTCCGGGCCGGGTTCGCGGTGGCGACGCTGCCCTGGCCCGCGTCGGGACCCGGCGGGAGGCAGGAGCCGGCGCCGCCGACGACGGTCTTCGCGGTCTCCTACGCGAGCCCGGAGGGCGGACACCGCGGCCTCGCCGTCGCGGCCCGCAGCGACGAGGCCGCGGCCCTGGCCTTCGCGCGCCACCAGATCGAGTCCTGGGGCGCGGTGCTGCGGACCCGGAGGGTTCTGCACGTCAGTGAGGCGGCGGCCGGTGACGGCGGGCGGCTGGCGTGCGGGTGCCCCGTCGGCCGGGACTGCCCGTCGGCCGGGTACGCGGAGCGCTCGCTCCACCGCTCGGCGGACCGGGGGGACGAGGTCGTCGTCGTGGGCGAGCCGGTCACCGGCTCCGGTACGTGGCCGCGCCGCATGCCCGCCGGCCAGGTGATGCGGGCGGCGACCTTACGGCAGGCCGAGGCGCTTTGGGTGAGGGACCCGGACCGGCTCGCGTTCGTCGTCGCTCCCGGGGCGGTGGTCTCCGAGGCGGTGGGGATCCTCGGAGTGCTGCGTCGGCGCTTTCCGCGGCTGCGCGGACAGCACCCGGGGGAGTGGTGCTACACGATGGACGACCTGGACACGGCGGTCGGCTCCGTCCTCGCCCAGTCCGACGCGCTCCTCGTCACCGGCCGGAGCGGTGGCCCGCTGGCCGGCACAGCCCTGGCGCGGGCGGCCCGCACGGGGGTCCGGGTGCGCGAGCTGACCAGCCTGGACCGCCTCGGCCCGCAGGACATCGACGGGGCTACGGTCACGGTCCTGGACACGGCGGCCCCGGAGACGGCCCCGGGAACCGTCCCGGACCCGGACCTGGGGCCGGGCGCGGACGTCGGTACGGGCTCCGGCGCCGGAGCCCGGCAGGAGGGGGCTCCGGGCAGCCGGAGCGTGGCGCAGATCCTGGGAGGCCTCGGCCCGGCCAGCCACATCTGGCGCGTGGTGCGTACGGAGACCGTGGCGCTGCCCCCGCCCTCCCGTGCCCGCACCGCGTCACGGGCCACCGTCTGAAGGCGGCCCCGTGTTCCCGGTGGAGAGATCGGTGCCGGGCGCCGGGTGCAGCCCCGGTCAACGCTTCGGCGCACCGAGCCGCAACAGGTGGTCGCGGCCCGCGTCCAGCAGACCCGGCAGCCCCGCCGCTTCCGGGTGCCAGCGCTTCTCGTACTCCCAGCACACCCACGCGTCCGGAGCCAGCCCGTCCAGGCAGGCCGCCAGCGGAAGCGCCCCGGCCCCCGGCACCAACGGGGTGAGGTCCCGCGCCGATGCGACGTCCTTCACCTGGACGTACCCCAGGTGCGGGGCGAGCACGGCATGGCTGGCGGCGGGCTCCTCACCGGCGAGCCACGTGTGGAGCACGTCCCAGACCGCACCGATCCGGGGATGCCCGACCGCGGCCACGACCCGCGCGGCGGCCACCGCCGCGCGGTGCGAGTCATGGGTCTCCAGCAGGACGCTCACCCCCAGTTCGGCGGCGTACGGCGCGGCGGCCCCGAGCCTCCGGGCGGCGGTCGCGTCGGCCGCCTCCCGGTCCTGATCGCCGCCGCCGGGGAAGACCCGGACGTACGGCGCCCCCAGGTCCCGGGCGAGCCGCACCAGCTCGGCCAGTTCCGCCAGGACCGGTCCGTCATCCCCCTCGGCGGCCACCCTCACGTACCCGGCGAGGGCCAGGATCTCCACCCCGGCGGCCTTGAACACCTCGCCGACATCGGCGCGTTCGAGCGGTGAGAGCCCCAGGTGCACCGGCTCCTCGGGGTGGACGCGCAGCTCCACGCCCTGGTAGCCGTGCCCGGCGGCCAGCCGGACGACCTCGGCGAGGGGTGTCCCCGGCACTCCGAGGGTCGAGAAGGCGAGCTTCATCGTGCGTGTCCCTCCCTGGCGGCCGAGGCGCCGCGAGCGGTGTGCTCAGGCGGCGCCGCGCAGCAGCCGCTCCAGATTACCCAGCAGCTTCAGCGCGTCCTCGCGCTCCGCCCCCTCCAGCACCTGCCCGGGCAGGGCCGGGACATGCTCTGCCTCCCGTACCCGCTCCGGCTCCCGTACCCGCTCCGGGGTGATCACCCGCAGGGCGGCGGCGGCCTGCCGGGCGAACATGGCCAGCAGGTCCAGCTCCCGCAGGTTCGACCGGGCCTGCGGGGAGGGGTCCAGCACCTCCAGGACACCGAGGATTCGGGAGTCGCTGATCAGCGGGGCCGCCATCAGGGCGTTGGGCACATAGGAGGTCGACTCCGCCAGCGAACGGTCGAAGGAGGCGTCGGAGGTCAGGTCGTCCACCACCATCGGCTCCCCGGAGGTCGCCACCCACCCGGCGATCCCCCGCCCGGCCGGGAACCTGCGGCCCACCAGGAACTCCTCGCCCTGCCCGGACACCGCCTGGAAGACCAGCTCGTCCGCCTCCTCGTCGAGCAGGAAGACCGAACTGGCCTCGGCCCCGAAGATGGCACGGGCCACGTCGACCACCGACTGGAGCAGTTCGCTGCGCGGCGCGTCGGAGGCGGGGGCGGAGGCAGGGGTGGGCGTGGGGGGAGCGGAGGACGTGGGGGAGGAGAGGAGAGGTGCGGAATCAGTTCTCGGGGTCATCACGGATATCTCCTGCCGCTGTGGAAGGACGCGGCGCGTGACGCACGTTGGCCGCGGACAGATAGAGGGCGTTCTTGAGCTGGAAGGCCGTCATCCGGGGATGCGCGGACAGCACCCGGGCGCAGAGCCCGGCGACGTACGGGGTGGCGAAGCTGTTCCCCGTGGTGCGGATCGTCCGGCCGCCCAGCCACGGCACGGTCACGTTCTGGCCGGGACCGAAGAACTCCACCGGGGGGTCCGGGTTGTAGAGGTGGAGCGCGGGATCGTCCTCCTGGTGGCTGCCCACCGAGATCACCGAAGCGAACCGCCAGGGGAAACTCTCCACCGGAGTGTTGTGCGCCGAGGCGACGATCGCCGTACGGGCGAAGTAGGCGCTGTCGGCCAGCTTGTGCAGCTCCTGCGCGAACCGGGTGCGGGTGGTCGACAGGCTCAGGTTCACCACGTCGAAGCGCTGCTCGACCGCCCAGCGCAGTCCGGCCATCAGGATGTCGCCGGTGCCGGAGAACCGCTCCCCGAGCACCCGTACGCTGTGGATCTCGCAGTCCGGGGCGGTCCGGCGGACGATGCCCGCACACGCGGTGCCGTGCCCGCAGGTGTCGCCGGTGGTCGTCGGCTCCACCGTGATCTCCCCGCTCTCCCCGTCCTTGACCACCACCCAGGAACCGGCCAGCGGGCCGACCAGCGGATGATCCCGCTCCACGCCGGAGTCCACCACGCACACCCGGACCCCGCGCCCGGTGGCCGTCCCGGCGGGCCGGCCGCCCGGCGGCACCCGGTCCGCCAGCACCGGTACGTCGCCGGGGCCACGCCCGCGCAGACTCCACGTCAGCCCCTGCCCCGGGGCGGTACGCGTCGTGGCGGGAGTCTCGCCGATCATGGTCGGGCCCCCATCGCTTCCGCGGTCGTCATCGGTCAGCTCCGCTCTCTCGTCGTGGCCACGGCCGAGGGCGGCCGGGCGAGGAAGTCCGCGGCCCGTCGAGCCCCGGGCAGATGCCCCTTGCCCGTGAAGTGGGCCTCGGCCGACCGGGCGCACGCCCGGGCCTCCGTCTCCCGGCCCAGCGCGGCGAGGGTGTGCGCCCGGTCCAGCTCGGCCGTCGCCCGAACCAACGGGGAGTCGGTGAGCAGCGAGGCCCGCACCGCCCGATCCGCCTGCCCCAGCGCCTCGCCCGGCCGCTCCGCCGCCGTCAGCCGGGCCCGCAGACCCGCCAGGTCCACCGCGTCCGCCCGGCTCAGCTCCGCCGGGTCGGCTACGTCCGCCACCCACCGGGCCGCCCGGTCGGCCCGGCCCCGATCCAGCTCCAGGCGGGCCGCGTCCAGCGCCACCGCCGTCCGCATCCCGGCCGCCCCGGTGCGCCGGGCCGCCTCGTCCGCCCGGTCCAGCAGCGCGAGGGCCTCCTCGCTCCGGCCGAGCAGCGCGGCCACCGTGGCCCGGAACACCGGCAGGAAGACCTCCGCCTCGGCGAACCCCAGCCTCCCGGCCAGCCGTTCGGCCTCGGCCAGCGCGCCGGACGCCTCCTCGGGCCGGTCCCGGAGCGCGTACAGCACCGCCAGCGGACAGTTGAGGGTGACCCGGACCGTGGGGCGACCCGCTCCGTGCGCCGCCAGCAGCGTCCGGCAGCGGACCACGGCGGCGGGCGCCGGAACGGGGCCGCGCCACAGCGAGACGCCGATCGCGCCCAGCGCCCCGGCCCGCTCCGGCTCCGCACCGGCCACCACAGCCTGCTCCAGCGCCCTGGCCTGGTCCCGCTCCGCCTCCTCATGCCGTCCGGACCGCTGGAACTGCTGGGCGAGCCGCAGATGGGCGCGCGCCAGGCCGGTCGCGTCCCCGGCCGCCTCGAACACCGGCAGCACGGCGCGGGCCGTGGCCGCCGGGCCAGGGCCGCGGCCACCCGGATCCAGCACCGCCAGCGCCAGCCGGGCGTGCGCCGCCTCCACCGGATCGGCTCCCATGTCCCTTACCCGCAAGAGTAGTTCGGCCCCTTCCCGGGCCCGTCCCAGCGCCACCCGCACCTCGCCGAGCCGCCGCGTCGCCGCGGCGTCCCCGGGGCCGAGGTCCACCGCCCGCTCCAGCAGGCCGTGCGCCCAGTGCAGATCGGACCGGGCGGCGGCCTGCGCACCGGCCCGGCCCAGCGCGGCGGCCGCCCGTTCGCGCAGCCGCCGGGCCGTGTCGTCCAGCAGGCCCAGCTCGGCGCGGTAGCGGTAGGCGCGCTCCAGATGCCCGCCGACCGCGCCGTCCCCGCTCCGCAGCACACTGGGCAGCTCCGCCGCCCAGGCGTGCCGCTCCGCCTTGGCCCGCTTGGACAGCGAGGCGTATGCCACCTCGTGCACCAGACCGCTGCTGAAGCGGTACGCCTCCGCCTCCCGGCCGCCGCCCGGCGGCCCCGACTCCACCAGTCGGCGGCGGGCCAGCCCCGCCAACGCCTCCTCGACCCGCAGCCGGTGCCCGGGTCCGGGACCGGCCGCCCCGTCGAGCGGGCCGGGCCCATGGCCCTCCCCGGCCCGTACGGCCAGCTCCAGCCGGACCAGCTCCGGGGCGGTGAACTCCCGGCCGATCACGGCGGCCAGGTCCACCACCGAGCGCTCCGGCCGGGCCAGGGCCCCGATCCGGGCGCCCAGCAGGGCCTGGAGGGTGGGCGGCAGCTCCTCGCCGGGGCGGCAGGCGCCTTCCGGGACAGCCCGGTCGCCGATCAGCAACTGCTCCAGGTAGAGCGGATTTCCCCCGGCCCGCGCCAGGAGCCGGTCGTCCACCGGGCCGGGGCGGCCGCCCTGCCCGGCCAGCCCGGCGGCGAGCAGGACCGCCTCCTCCCGGGGGAGGCCGGCGAGCTGGAACTGCCCTGCCCCGCAGGGATGTCCGCCGCCCCCGCCCGGCCCGTCGCCCCCTTCCGGTCCTTCCGGCCGTCCCGCGCAGAGCACCAGCACGCCCGCGCACCCCGTCCCGTCGGTGAGGCGGCGCACCGTGCGGACCAGCAGCGGGGCCGCCGCGTGCCAGTCGTCCAGGACCAGGACGACCGGGCGGCGCCGGGCGGCCTGGTCCAGGACCGCAGTCAGGGCCGCGCACATGTCCTCGAAGGAGGCGTTCGGCGTACCGTCGCGCAGCAGGCCGCCGGACAGCAGGGCCATCGCGTCGTCGACGGCCGGACCACCGGCTTCCCCGCCCGGCGTACCGCCCCCGGACGGGCCCGGCGGCCCGGACGCCAGCAGGGAGCGGACCGCGTCGGCCAGCGGGGCGAGGGTGCTGTGGTCCCCGTAACTGCGGCACCGCCCCGCCCCGTACGAGAGCCCGCCGGACGCGTACCGCCGCGTCAGCCACTCCCGTACCAGCCGGGTCTTGCCGATCCCCGCCTCCCCGGTGACCCGCAGCAGCCCGCCGCCGCCACGCACCGCCCGCTCCAGGGCCGTGTCCAGAGCCTGTTGTTCGGCGCGGCGGCCGACGAAGGGCACGTCGAAGCGGCGCAGCAGCTCGGGGTCGTCGCCGCCCAGCGCCAGCAGCCGGTAGGCCTCCACGCTCTCCCGCTTGCCCTTCAGCCGCAGCGGTCCGGTGGGCTCGGCGCGGACCGTCGGACCGGCGGCCAGCAGAGTCCCCGGACCGATGAGGATCTCGCCGCGGCCCGCGTTCTGCTCCAGCCGGGCGGCGATGTTCACGGTCTCCCCGGACACCAGCGCCTGCCGGGCCGTCGCATCCGAACCGGCCACCACCTGACCGGTGTTGACGCCGACCCGGGTGGCCAGCTCGATGCCGAGGGTGGCGGCCAGCTCCTCGTTCAGCCGGGCCAGCGCCCGGCGCATCCCGAGCGCCGCCGCCAGCGCCCGGCGGGCGTCGTCCTCGCGGACCACCGGCACCCCGAACACCGCCATCACCGCGTCACCGATGAACTTCTCCGGGGTACCGCCCCGGGCGGTGATCTCCGCGCTCATCGCCTCGAAGTACCGCAGCGTCACCGTCCGCAGCGTTTCCGGATCGAGCACCCCGGACAGCGCCGTGGACCCGACGAGGTCGCAGAAGAGCACAGTCACCGGCTTGCGTTCGTCACCCGGGGGCGGGGCGGGGGCCGGGTCGGCCGCGGTGCTCGCGCACCGGGTCCCGCAGGACGAGCAGAACCGGGCCGTCGACGGCAGGTCCTGCTGGCACGATGGGCAGTTCATGGCGGGTCCTTCTCTCCCGGGAGCCGTGCGGTCAAGGGGGTGTCCGGCGGGTCACCTGGGGCTTGCGTCCTGACAGGCACGGGCCCGGCGCGCACCGGATGTTCGTGCCCCGGCGGGTACGGGCCCGGCGGCGGTGAACCGGACGCCGGGCCCGTACCGGTGATCGGTCACCGGCCGCGGGTCAGAACAGTGCGCCCCCGGCGATCTCCCCGTGCGCCTGGACCTCCGGCCCCACGGCGTCCAGTCGGCTCTTGACGTCGAGCAGCAGGGCCAGCTCCTGCGGGGTCAGCGCGTTCAGCACCTCGCGCTGCTCCTCGGTGAGCAGGTCCACGGGGAAGCCCGCCTCGTACAACGCGTCCGGCAACGGCGGCCGTCCGGCGCTCTCGGGTGGTCCGGTCATGGTGTGACTCCCATCAGTGAGACAGGTCCGGCTCCCCGTGGCGACGGCGCCGCCACGGAGCGCCCGAGCCGGACGAACAGCCGGGTGAGCGCGTCCAGGGAGTGCAGCGCACTGACCGCCACGGTCGCCTCCAGCTCCCGGGTCAGCGGCAGCCGGTCCAGCAGTGCGTACAGCTCGTCCAGATGTCCCGTGTCCAGCACCGAGTGCTCCCGCACGGTCCGCAGGGCCGCGGTGGGCAGCCCGGTCCGCCGGGCGATGCGGTCGGTGAGGCCGGGGGCGGGGGCGTAGCCCTCCAGGACGGCGATGTAGCCGAGCAGGGCGACCGGGTGGTGGTGCTCGATCCAGTAGTGCTGGGCCCCGACGAGCGCGGCGACCAGGGGCGAGGGCATCGGGGCCAGCGCCTCGTCGGGCGTGCCGCCCGCCGCCCGCAGATCCTCCAGCAACCAGGCGTCGTGCCCCTCCTCCTCCCGGATGTGCTCCTCCAGATACGCGGCGAGCGGGGCGGCCGACGGATCGCCGGACGAGACCCGTCGCCGGACGCGTTCCAGGGCCAGCTCCATCAGGGGGACGGAGGCGCGGATGACGGCGTGCATGGTGCACAGATACGTCCGGTAGCGCGGCAACAGCCCCTCCGCGCGCCACATGTGGTGGGTGGCGCCCCGGAACTCCGGCTCCAGCAGCAGGAGTTTGGTCCGAAGCCGGGCGGCCGCGCCGGGGACCCCGTCAGCCTGCCTCGCCCCGCTCACCGGGCGTCCCCCGCGTCGGTCTCCCGCGGTGGCGGCCCGCCCGCGAGGACCAGCGGCGCGTACGTCGCGCAGCCGTGGCGGCGCACCACGCCCCGCGCCCCCTCCCGGGAGCCGTGCAGCGCGGCCGCCAGGTCCAGCAGTTCCCCGGCGGCCCCGCCCGCCACCGCACGCGCCCCCGCCGCCACCGCCTCGTCCCCGCCCAGCGCCCGGCAGCCGTCGCAGTAGGAGCCGCGCGCGGCGCCGGAGCCGTACCGGGCGGCCAGGTGAGCGGGGCCGACCGTGCGGAGCATCCGCAGCACCGGGGACTCCAGTGCCCGGCGGCGCACCGTTCCCCAGTCGTCGTCGGCGATGTGGCCGAGGTCCAGATGGGCCGGGACCGGCCGCCGGTCCACGGTGTCCTGGTTGCAGCAGGCCAGCACCCGTCCGTCGAAGGCGACCACCGGCCAGGCGGCCATCGAGCACGGGGAGGCCGAGGCGGGGTCGGGGCCGGGGCGGGCCGCCCGCGCCCAGGCCGCGGCCCGGCCGAACGGCCGCACCTCGTTGACCAGACACGGCACGCTGCCCCCGAACTCCCCCTGTACGGCCTGGGTGATGTCGGCGAGATACGGGTCGGAGCCGCCCGTTCCGGTGAGGTGGAGGCTCACGGCCACGCCCTCGTCCCGGATGAGGTGCAGGGCGCGGAACACGTCGGCGCGGGGCACCTCGCGCTCGTGGTGGACGTCCAGGGAGGCCGAGAAGTGGTCCACGGAGCGGATCGCACGCAGGATCGCGGGCGGAATCGCCCCGGCCCGGCGGCCGGCCCGCTGACCGGTCCGTCGCCCGTTCGGCCGGCCCCCGGAACGGGCGAAGAACATGCCGCTGAGCAGGGCCGTACGGGAGCCGGCGGCCCGCGCCAGCGTGCTCAGCCGCTCCGCGAGCCCGGGCAGCAGCAGCGGCTCGCCGCCGGTCAGCATGACCACGTCCGGCCGGTTCTCCTGGGTGAACGAGGCGACGAAACACTCCAGTTGACCGGAGTCCGGCTCCTGGCGGGTGAACGGGCCCGACTCGGTCGAGCAGTGCGCGCAGCTCAGCGGGCAGCGCCGGGTGAGTCCGAGGAGCAGACCTGCGGCCGGGAAGGGCCGCCGTGCGACGAGTTCGGCGAGTTCCATGCGGGCCGCCTCCTTCGGGGCCGGGGCGCGTCGGGCGCGTACCCAGGCTGCGCGGCACCGGTTCGAGGACGGCCCGGCAACGCTTCGGCAGCGGTATGGGCCCAGCTCAGGACGGGCCCCCGGGCCCCGGCCGGAACCGTCGGGGGGTGCTCCCACCAGTCCGAGCTGGCCCGATACCGGTGCCATACCGGCGCCGAAGCGATCGCCAGGCCGGGCTTCCTAGCTTTCTCGGCAACGGCAGGCACCGGCCCGCCGCACCGCAGTGACGAGTGGATGGAGATCGCCATGTCCGAGAACACCAAGCCCGCGGCCGACGGCACCGACGAGACGCCCGAGGTCGAGGCTCACTCCGTGCTGGACCTCCAGGAGACGTCCGTCCAGGGCGACCGTGACATCTCGGTCCCCGGCAACTGCATCAGCGTGCTGAGCGTCGTCGAGAACTGACCTCACGCACCGGTGACCGAGGGGCGCGTGCCCCGCAGTTCCCGTTCCGCAGTTCCCGTTCCGCAGTGACGAGTGGATGGAGAGAGATCACCATGTCCGAGAACACCAAGCCCGCGGCCGACGGCACCGACGAGACGCCCGAGGTCGAGGCTCACTCCGTGCTGGACCTCCAGGAGACGTCCGTCCAGGGCGGCGAGACGACCGACGGCAACTGCATCAGCGTGCTGAGCGTCGTCGAATCGCAGCGCTGATCGCACCGGGCCGGGCACCGCGGCGGGACGAGGCGGACACCTCGTCTCCCCGGTGCCCGGCCCGCGGACGGGTGGTACGGGACGGCTCCGCGAGCACGGGAGAGCCGTCCCGCCGCGCTCCGCCCCCCTCCGCCACGTAACGCACGCCCCGCCCAGCCCTCCCCGCACCGACGATCTCCGGGAGCCCCCGATGGCCACGCCGCTCCGCTCCAACAGGGACTTCCGGCTGCTCTGGATGAGCGGCCTCTTCGCCGTTCTGGGCAGCCAGATGAGTGCCCTCGCGCTGCCGCTGCTGATCCTCAAGGAGACCGGATCCGCGGTGCAGGCGGGCACCGTGGGGACCGTGTCCATCTGCGCGGTGCTGATCACGATGCTGCCGGGCGGGGTCATGGCCGACCGGATCGAGCGCCGCCGTCTGATGCGGCTGTGCGACGGGGGAAGCCTGATCGCGGTCGCCGCCCTGACCGTCGCGGTCTGGTACGGGCGCGCCCCCATGGCGCTCGTCCTGCTGGTCGCGACCGCCGGAGCCGTGTTGAACAGCGTCTACGCCCCCGCCGCCTTCGGTCTGATGCGCGCGGTCGTGCCGGCGGACCAGCTGGGCACGGCGACGGCACGGCTCCAGGCGCGTACGGCCACCACCCGGCTGGTGGGCCCGCTCGTCGGCGGCGCGCTCTTCGGGGTCCACCAGGCACTGCCCTTCACGGCCCAGTTCCTCGGCCTGTTCCTGTCGACCGTCTGCGTGGCCCTCGTGCGGACCCGCTCGGCGGCCAGGGCGAAGGCCGGTTCGGTCTTCAGCCGCGCCGAACTCACCGCCGGGCTCGGCTTCCTGTGGCGACTTCCCTATCTGCGCACGGTGCTGCTGGTCTTCGGCCTCGGCATGAACTTCGCGTTCGGGGCCCTCACGTTCACCGCGCTCGCCGTCTTCTCCGAGGGCGGACGCTCCGGGCTCGGCGGCGGGTTCGTCATCACCTGCGTCTCGGCCGGAGCCCTCGCCGGTGCGCTGCTCGCGCCCCGGATCGCCCCGGACCGCCATGTGCGGCCCCTCCTCGTCATCACCTGCTGGAGCTGTGTGCTGACGGCCGGAGTGCTGGCCTGGCTCAGCAGCCCGCTGTTGGCGGGTCTGCTGTGCGCGCTGTGCATGTGCCTGTCGACGGTCGCCAGCATCGGCTTCCTGTCGACCCTGCTCATCGTCACCCCCGAGGACCGGGTCGGCCGGGTGCAGAGCGCGGCCTCCTTCCTGTCCTCGATCGTCCAGCCGTTCGGCCCGCTCGCGGGCGGCGCGCTGCTGACAGCCCTGGGCAGCCGCACCGCCTTCGTCGCGACCGGGTGTGTGCTGGCCCTCTCGGCGGCGGTGGTGACGTTCGCCCCCGCCGTACGGGCCGGGGCGTCCGCCGACGGGTCACCCACCCGCTCCGGCCCGGGGGACGCACCGGAAGAGGCTCCGGCCCGACCCGCCCACGACACCGCCGGCCGTCCCGGCACACCCTGAGGAGGAACGCCGTGCCCGGCATCCAGGAGACCCAGCTCTACTGCCTCGCCGACCGCAGGTACTACGACACCCCGGCCCGTCTCCCCGACCAGGAGACCCGCTACCCGCTCGACGCCGCCGAGCCGCCCCCCGGCTGGCGGCGCGTGGCGGGCGGCCTGTGGACCTCGCTGCTGCCGGAGGACGGCGAACCGGCCGAACAGGGCTGGAAGATCCATGTGTCCACCGTCCCCGAGGAGGCGGCGCGGACTCTGCGGGACACCGCCCGGATCTGCCTCAGGCACCGGGTGCCGTTCAAGTTCCTCCGCAGCGAGCAGGCTCTCCTGCTGATGTCGGGGAAGTACATGTCCCGGGGCAGCGCGGGGAAGTTCCTCACCCTCTACCCGCCCGACGGGGCCGCCCTGACCCGGGTGCTCGACGAGCTGACCCGCGCCCTG
Organism: Streptomyces durocortorensis; assembly: GCF_031760065.1. NCBI lineage: Bacteria > Bacillati > Actinomycetota > Actinomycetes > Kitasatosporales > Streptomycetaceae > Streptomyces > Streptomyces sp. C11-1. The sequence continues at coordinate 2,250,610 of NZ_CP134500.1, read as the reverse complement.
TCCGGCCGCCGGGGCCCTTACATCCTGAGCGACCTGCGCATCGGGGACGCGCCCGTCTACGTACGGTACGGAGCCTTCGTCGACCGCTGGTGCCGTGACGCCCGGGGCGAGCGCGTGCCCGCCCTGCGCCACCCCTCCGGTGAACTCGTGCCCGACGAGCGCGGGGTGGTCTTCCGGGTGCCTTCATGGGTCCGGGTGCCCGAGCAGCTGCGTCCGCACCTCGCCGCCCGCGCGGCCGCCCGCGACGACTCCTTCCCGTACACCGTCACCGAGGCCCTCCAGTTCTCCAACGCGGGCGGCATCTACCTCGCCCGGCACCGGGAGACCGGCAACCGGGTCGTGCTGCGCGAGGCCCGCCCGCACTGCGGACTCGACGCGGTGGGCGACGACGCCGTGACCCGGCTGGAGCGCGAGCACCGGGCGCTGAAGGCGCTCGCCGGGCTCGACTGCGTACCGCGGGTGTACGGGGTGCGGACCGTGTGGGAGCACCGGTTCCTGATGACGGAGTACGTGGAGGGGCCCACCCTGCTCGACGAGATCGTCGCCCGCTTCGCCCTGGTGCGCGGCGCCCGCACCCCGGCCGAACTCGCCCCGTACACCGCGTGGGTGGACCGGGTCACCGGCCAACTGGCCGCCGCCCTGGCGGAGGTGCACGGCCGGGGACTGCGCTTCGGTGACCTGCACCCCTCCAACATCATCCTGCGGCCCGACGGACGTCTCGCCCTCGTCGACTTCGAGTACGCCACCGCGCTCGACGACGACCGCACCCCGCTGGCCGGAGCGCCCGGCCTCCAGGCCCCGCCCGGCACCCCCGGCGCGGAGGCCGACGCCTACGCCCTGTGGGCGACCTGGCTCACCATGCTGATGCCGCTGACCGAGATGGCCGCCCATGACCGGGCCAAGGCCCTGGCCCTGGAATCCTGGGCCCGGGGGCGCTACGGTCTCGCACCCGACGCCGGTCCGCCCCGCCCGGCCCTCCTGCGTGCGGCGGAGAGCGCCGCCGACCGCGAGAGCGAGATCGCGGCCCTCCTCGAAGGACCCGCGCCCGACTGGGCCGAACTGCGCACCCGGCTGCTCGCGGGCATCCACGCCGGCGCGACGCCCGAGCGCCGCGACCGGCTCTTCCCCGGTGACCCCAAGTCCTTCGCCACCGGCGGCACCGACCTGGCGCACGGGGCCGCAGGCGTCCTCTACGCGCTCCACCGGACCGGGGCCCCCGTCCCGGCCGAGTGGACGAACTGGCTGGCCGACGCCGCCCGCCGCCGTGACCCCGCTTCCCCGGGCGGCCTCTACGACGGTCTCCCGGGCACCGCCGTGGCGCTGGCCCTGCTCGGCCGCACGGACGAGGGGCGCGAGCTGTTCGCCCGAGCCGTCGCCGCCGCCCACCCGTCCCCCTCGGCCGACCTGCTGACCGGCCGGGCGGGCGTCGCGCTCGCCGCCCTCCGCCTGGCGACGGTCGGCCCCGGGGCCCCGGACCCGGAGCTGGTGGACACCGCCCTGCGCACGGCCTGGGACCTCGACTGCCTGGTCCGGGGCGAGGCGGTGCCGGACGGCCCGGCCGCCCCGCCCTCCGCCGGACTGCTGCGCGGGCTCAGCGGCGCCGCCCTGCTCCACCTCGAACTGCACGCGCTCACCGGCGAGGACTGGCTCCTGCGCGCCGCCCGCACCGCCCTGTACCGGGACTCCGGGCACTGCGTGGAAATGCCCGACGGCACGGTCCAGGTCAAGGACGGCCGCCGCCATCTGCTCTACCTCGACCAGGGCAGCGGCGGCTTCGCCCTCGTCGCCCGCGCCTACCTGGCCCGGGAGGAAGCGCCCGCGCTGGCCGGCCTGCTGCCCGGGGTGCGCAAGGGCTGTGGCAACGAATTCGTCCGCGAACCAGGCCTGTTCACCGGCCGCGCCGGACTCGTCTCCACCGCCCGCCAGCTGGAGGAGGGCCCGGCCGGGCCCGAGGTCCTCGCCTCCGTACGCAACCTGTCCTGGCACCTGGTCGCCGACGGGGACCGGCTGCTGGTGCCCGGGGCGAGGCTGCGGCGCTGCTCCGCCGACCTGGCCACGGGGGCGGCCGGGCTGCTCCTCGCCCTGAGTTTCCTGGCCGGGGCGGAAGCCGGGGAGGGCAGCGATACGGCCGCCGCCCCCGGGGGCGGCGGCCACCGGCCGCACGACCTGCTGAGTCTGCTCACCCTGGGATGAGGGCGGCGGCCGCCGATGCGCCGGGGCCGGCCCCCGTGGCCCGCTCGCGGGCGAACAGGCCCAGAAGGCGCGGCACTTCGTACAGCGCGGCATGGGCGGTGACCTCCCCGGCGGGCGAGGACACCGCCCCGGCGTCGATCAGCGACTCCACGGCCCGCAGCGCCGCCCGCTCCCCGCAGCCCAGCGCCGCCGCGGCCCGGTCCAGGGTGAAACCGCGGTCCTCGCCCGGCCCGGCCAGCCGCCCCAGCGCCCAGCGGTCCCCGTCGGCCAGGTCCCGCCAGCCGGACGCGATCCACCGCCGTACGGAGAGGTCCCCGGCGACCAGCTCGTCCAGTGCGGCCGACGGGTCCTCCAGCCGGGCCGCGTACTCCGCCAGCGGCAGATGACGCAGAACCGCCAGCCGCATCCCGCTCACCCCGACCGCCAGCGGCAGCCCCCCGCACGCCCGGACGATCCGCAGCGCCGCCGCCGGGTCCGCCCTCAGCCGCCCCGCCCCGATCAGCTTGCCCAGCAGCTCCAGCGCCTCACCGTCCGCCAGGTCGGCCAGCGCGATCCGGTGCACCGGGGCCAGACCGGCCAACGGACGCCGGGCGGTGACCAGGACGCGACAGCTCCCCGACCGGGGCAGCAGCCCGCGTACGGACGCCTCGTCCGGAACGTCGTCCAGGAGGATCAGGGCCCGGTGGCGCGCCAGCCACTCCTGCCAGGCCTCCGCGAGCACCGCCGGGGCGGCGGGGCCGTCGGCCCGTACGTCGTCGAAGGGACCCGCCGCCGACGCCGAGGCGGTCCCCGGCACCCCGCACAGCCTCCCCAGCTCCGCCAGCACCTCCGCCACCCCGCGCCCCGTACCGTCCTCCCGCCGTATCCGGACCTGGACGCGGCCGTCGGGGAAGCGGTCGGCGAGCAGATGCGCCGCCCGCACCGCGAGCGCCGACTTCCCCGACCCGGCCGGACCCGAGAGGACCACCACGCGCTCCTCGCCGCCGTCCAGCGCCCCCAGCAGCCCGCGCAGTTCGTCACGGCGGCCGGTGAAGGCCCCGGTGTCCGCGGGCAGCGCCACCGCGCGGACCGCCTCCGGGGCCGGGGGCCGCCGGACCTCGCGCCCCCGGCCGAGCACCGCCCGGTAGAGCGCCGCCATCGCCGGGCTCGGCTCCAGCCCCAGCTCCCGGGCCATCAGCTGCCGGTAGTCGTCGTAGACCGCCAGCGCCTCGGCCTGACGGCCGCACTGGTGCAGGGAGTTCATCCAGGCGGCCCGCAGCCGCTCCCGCAGCGGATGCCGATCCACCAGGTCCCGCAACCCGTCCACCGCTACGGCCGCCCGGCCGAGCTCCGTCTCCGTCTCCGCCCAGTCCTCGTAGACCGTCAGACAGCGGGCCTCCAGCCGGTCGGCCTCCTCGGCCACCACGGCGGAGTCCCGCAGATCGTTCAGCGGCGGCCCCGCCCACAGATCCAGCGCCGCACGCAGCAGCCGGGCCGCCCCCGGCCGGTCCCCCCGCTCGGCCGCCGCCCGCCCGGCGCGCGCCAGCGCCCCGAAGCGCAGGGCGTCCAACTCGCCCTCGCCGATCCGCAGCAGATAGCCGCCGCAGCCGTGCACCACCCGGTCGCGCCCGTCCTCCCCGGCCGGGCCCAGCAGGGTGCGGGCCGCACTGACGTAGACCTGGAGGTTCTTGCGGGCGGTTCGCGGCGGATCGTCCGGCCACACCGCGTCGGTCAGCACGTCCACCGGTACGGGGGTGTTGGGGCGGGCCAGCAGCGTGGCGAGGACGAGGCGCTGTTTGCGCGGCCCGAGCGGCAGCTCACGGCCGTCGCCGGTACGGGCGGTGAGCGGGCCGAGCAGAGAGACGTGCACGCCACCGGCGGGGGGCGAACCGGCGGGGACGGGAGGACGGGTCATCAGCGGGCCTCCGGGAACGGGGACGGGCGGCAGACTGCCGTACGCGCACCTCGATCCTGCCGCCACCCGGACCGCCCCGCATCGGGGCCCCACCCGCATTTTCCGCCCGCACACCCGACCGAAACCGCCCCGGGCCCCCATGTTGCGGGCCCGACCCCCGGCGCCCGACCCCCGGCGCCCGACCCCCGGGCCCCCGGCCCCACGGTTCAGGCGGAGTCCACCGCGCACTCGGCGGCGAACTCGCACAGCGCGGCCCGGTCCGCGCGCCCCGTCTTGCTCAGCAGACTGGCCATGTGCTTCTCCACCGTGCGCGGTGAGATGGACAGCCGCCGCGCGATCTGCTGGTTCCCGGGCCGCTCGGGCAGCAGCACGAACACCTCGTACTCGCGCGGCGTCACCCCGCTGCTCCGCAACGGGGACGGAATCCGGTCCCAGCCGCCCCGGTGCTGGGTCACGCTCGCCCCGGCCTGCCGCAGCGCCGCCCGGCACGCGGAGGCGACCGGCTGCACCCCGGCCCCGTAGAAGAACTCCTCGGCGGTCCGCAACCACGCCACCGGCTCGCCCCAGCCGTCCGCGCGGGCCGGGTCCGCGGCCAGCCGCAGCCCCAGATGGCGGGCGACCGGAAAGGGCGCGGCGGACACCTCGAAGGACGCCATCATCGAGGCCGCCCCGGCCGCGTCCCCCGCCCGGCCCAGCAGGACCGCACCGCCCAGCTCCAGGAACTGCCGGTTCCACGCGAGAGTCCCCCCGGGGGCCGACCGCGCCGCCTCCAGCTCCGCCCGGTCCGCCTCGCCCGCCAGGACCCGCAGCAGCGGGCGCAGCCCGTACCGCCCGCTCAGGTAGTAGTAGCTCGGGTGGTCCGCCTCCCAGGCCAGCGCCTCGTCGAGCTCGGCCGCCGCCCGCTCCCGGTCCTCCTCCAGCAGCGCGCCGAACGCCCGGCACAGGCCCGACCGCAGCGGCACCAGCAGGGACTGCTCGCCCCCGGCCCGCCGGAACGCGGCCAGCGCCCGGTCCATCTCCCGCCGCCGTCCCCGGTGCGCCGCCAGCGTGGCCCCGGCGAGCAGCAGATAGCGGTGGGCCGACAGATCACCGACCCGGGCGCTGGCCCGGGCCGAGCGGTCGATGATCTCCTGCGCCTCCTCCCACCGGGCGCACAGCACCGCGTTCATCGCGAGCAGCCCGTCGACCGTACGGGTCAGCATCAGCGCGCCCAGCTCGGCGGCCGCCGCCCGCGCGGAGAGCAGCCGGGAGGCGTCCCCGGTCCGCATGAAGGCGTTCGCCCCCAGCCGCACCAGCGCCTCCACCCGCCAGATGGGCAGGGCGTGTTCGGTGGACAGCGACAGCATCCGCTCCAGCGCCCCGTCCGCCGCGTCGAACCCCTGCTCCCGCCGCAGCAGCGCCAGTAACTGCCAGGCCTGGCAGGCGACCACGGGCAGCCCCTCGGCCTCGGCGGTCTCCGCCGCCTCCCGTACGGCCCGCTCGGTTTCCGCCGGACCCCGCGGGGCCCGCCCGTTGCCCGGCAACAGGGCCAGATGCCCGTCGACCACGGCGAGCGCGGCCCGCCGGCCGGCGAGCGGGTCGGGGCCCAGCAGGGCGCGGGCGGCGTCCGCCTGACGGGTCGCGTCGGCGGTCCGCTCCGTCATGACCGCCACCCAGGCCAGCTCGATGTGCGCCTCGCCGCGCCGGGCGGCGGCCTCGGAACGGGCCGGGACCGGCGGCAGCGCGTCCGCCAGCGTCAGCGCGCCGTCCAGATCACCGCCCTTCGCCCGGGCCAGGGCCAACGACTCGGCGACGGCGGAGCGGTCACCCTCGGCGGCCAGGGACTGCGCCCGCTCCAGCAGCACCACGGCGGAGCCGTACGCCCCCGAAGCGAGCATCCGTCTTCCCGCCTCCGCGAACTGACGGGCCGCCGCGGCCCGGTTGCCCGCGGCCAGCTGGAGCGAGGCGACGAGCTGCCGCCCGTCCTCGTCCAGCGGCTGCCCGGAGTCCTCGATGGCCGCGGCGGCCCGGCGGGCCAGGGAGGCACGCTCGGCCGGGGCGAGCGAGGAGATCAGAGCCTCGGCGGTCAGCGAGTGCCGGAAGGCGTAGCGGTCGGGGGCCGCGCCGTCCGGGGCGATGAACCCGGCCTCCACCGCCGACCGCAGATGCGAGAACAGGGCCCGGCCCTCGAAACGGGTGACGGTCTGGAGCACGGTCACCGAGAACTGGCTGCCCAGCGTGGCCGACGCCAGCAGGAGCTCCCGCACCGGCTCGTCCAGCCGCTCCAGTCTCCGGGCCCAGCTGCGGACGATGTCCGAGGGCACCGATCCCTCCGGCTGCTCCGTCGCCGCCCACCCGCCGTCGGTCCGGCACAGCCGCCCGGTGTCGAGCAGGTCGGCCAGCAGCACTTCCAGCAAGTAAGGATTGCCCGCGGCGCGTTCGGCCAGCCGCCGGTGCACCGCGTCGGGTATCTCCTCCGGCCGCGCCTCCAGACACGCCCCGGTCAGCGCCCGCGCCTGCGCCTCGCCGAGCGGCCCCAACTCCCGCACCGCCGCGACGTGCCGACGCTCCGCGGAGCGTACGAGGTCCAGCGCCGCCCCCGGCTCCGGGCGCAGGGTGCCCAGCAGCAGGATCGGCAGTTCGGCCAGGTTGTCGATGACGTACTCGACGACCGCGACGGTCTCGGTGTCGCAGTCGTGCAGATCCTCCAGCAGGATCGCGCAGCCCGCCTCCCGGCCCAGCACGGACAGCAGCCGCAGCAGCGCCTCGGCCAGTTCCACGACCGTCTCCGGATAGCCCGGCGCACTGCCCTTGCGCCATTCCGGAACCAGCCGGGCCAGCGCCGGGTGGTAGGGCGTCAGCTCCGGGTCGTCCGGGGTTCCGGCCGCCCGGAACCGGGAGGCCAGCGCCTCCGCCAGCGGGCGGAACGGGACGACGAGACCGGTCGAGGTGGCCCGGCCGCGCAGCACCGGCATCCCGAGCTCGTAGGCCCGGTACGCGCACTCGCCCACCAGCCGGGACTTACCGATGCCGGCTTCCCCGAGGAGGAACAGCGCGCGCCCCGAACGCCGTTGTACGGAGTCCAGGGCGCCGCTCAGCAGTCCGATCTCGTCGTGCCGACCTACGATGACCGGCGAAGTCGCTCGCATGGCCGCAGGTTACTGGAGCCTCAACTTCTAGGGCAGCGGATCAATCTGGCTGATTTCGCGTCGAGTTGGCGAGATTCGGTCAGAACGGGGACGTCATGGTGGTCCACGGCAGATCGTGGCTGTAGCCGGTCTCGCCCTCCGAGACGCTCAGGAGTCTGCTCCGGGCGCCGAGCCCTCCGGTGGAACCGAGGGAGATTCGTCCGGCCGGGTGCTCGGCCGCGCCCCCGTCCCCGGTCTCGTCGGACGCCTGCGTGGCCGCTTCGTCGTACTGAGTCATATCTGCCTCATCCTCTGGTGGTGGACGAATCGTCAGGTGGTGGAACAGGCGGGTTGTCAGGTGGTGGAACGGCGGGTCGTCAAGTGGTGGAACGGCGGATCAAGGAGCCCGGGAGGGTCGCAGGAGCAGGGCGGAGCCGATCCGGTCGGGGAACCCCGCCCGCAGCAGTCCGTGACCGATCCCGGACAGCCCGGTGAGCAGCGCCGGGTGGGGCACGCGGCCGGGGGTCCCGCACTGGGGCCCGTCCCGGTCCGCCGCGGCGAGCAGTGTCCCGGCCCGCCGCACCCACGGGGCCCGCGAGGCGGGCAGTGAGCGGTGGCCGAGCAGTTCGAGGAGCCCCAACTCGCCGTGACACAGGCTGTCGTTGGCGAGTGGGCCGGTGTCGGCCAGCTCGCCCGTGACCCTCGTGGACCAGCTGGACAGCTCCGGGTCGGCGAGCGCGTCCGGGCTGTCCGCGACCGCGAGCGCCACCCCGGCGGCCCCGTCGCACCACGCGGGCCCGCCCGTCGTCGAGGCGGCGGCCCGGCGCAGGGCGTGCAGCCCGGCGGCCCGGTGACGGGCGTCGCCCCCGGCGGCGGCGAAGCGCAGCAGGGCCCAGCCGATCCCCGCCGCCCCGTCGGCGAAGCCCCCGGTATCGGGCAGCGGGCCGGCCGCGATCCGTTCGGCGATCCGCTCGGCTCCCCGCCACGCCTCGGCCCGCCCGGTGACCCGGTGCACCGCCAGCAGGGACACCAGGCCGCCCGCCGCCCCGCCGCGCACCCCGAACCCGTCCTCGGCCTCGCTCGCCGCACAGCTCAACCGGGTCGCCGGGCCCGCCAGGTCCAGTACCTCCGCGTCGTCCAGCAGCGAGCCCACCTCGGTCAGCGCGTAGGCGATCCCGCCGAGACCCGCGAAGGCTCCCGAGCCCAGTGCCCCCAGCTCGTCCGCCCGGTCGTGCAGCCCGTCCAGCAGCCCCGGCACCGGCGCGAGCGCCTCCCGGGCCGCCTCGGCGTACCGGGGCGCCCCGGTGACCGCGGCAAGCTGGGCCAGGAACAGCGCGGGGCCGGTGTAACCGCCCGCGAGGTCCGCCGCCATCGGCGTCAGCCGCCAGTAGCGTTCCCCGAGCAGTTCCAGCCCGACCCAGTTGGTGCGGCCGGCGTGCCGGTAGGCGAGCGAGACGAGCTGGTCGCCCACCGACACGGCGGCGGACAGCAGTTGCTCGGGCTCCGGGGCCCGCGCCGCACTGCGCGCCCGGTCGCCCACGGCCGCCCGGTGCGCCGGTTCGGGCGAGGTGCTGACCATGGCGGCCCGGACGATCCGCTCCTGGTCCTGCCGGTCCACGCTGTCCATCGCGCGGATCTTCGCCTCCACCCGGGCGAGACCGGTGGTTCCGGAGGTGTCCCGTGAGCCCCCCTCGCCGCCCACGGAACCCGGCCCCGGAACCGCCCCCGCCTCCGAGCCCGCCCCCGGCACCGTACGGCCGGAACCGCCCCACAGCTCGGTGGCGCCCGGCCGGGTGGTGAACACCGGCACATCCCCGCGCCACAGCTCCGCGATCTCCTCGTCCTCCAGGCCGGGCAGCGCGGGCGCGCCCAGGGGCGGGGTGCGCAGGAGCGAGAGCACCCGGTGCCGCTCGGCGGCGTCCCGCATCAGGTCGGGGTGGGTCGACTCGTCCAGCAGCGTCGTGTACGTCCAGGTCGGCCGGGGTACGAAACGGACCTCGTCCCGGTCGAACATCCGCAACAGCCCGCCCTCGCCGAGCAGTTCGCCCCGGTGCTCGCAGATCGCGGTGTACCCGGCACGGAACCCGTCGCACAGCTCCTCGGTGTACGCGGAGGGGGCGGCCGCCACCCCGCCGAGCCGGGGCCGGTTGGCGGACTCGGTGAACCGCCCGGCCCGCCGCACCAGGCGCATGCGGTCCGTTCCGGTCTCCGCCCAGTCGGCGGTCTCGATCGGGGACGCGCCCGCCCGGCCCCCGCCGATGGCGGACATGTCGAGCGCGGTCGTGTCCCCGACGAGCAACTGGGGCAGCAGGCCCACTCGGTGGACCGAGTCGTGCAGGGCGCGGGCGGCCGGGTCGGAGGAGCGGGCGGGCCCCAGGGGCAGGTGGAAAAGGGTCTCCACATCGACCAGGACGGGGTGCGGGCCGCAGGCGATCACGTTCTCGTGGTGCAGATCCGTGCCGTCCAGCGCGTGCAGCAGCGCCAGCAGAGCCCCCTGCCGACGGTAGAACTGCCGGGTCTCCGCCACCGAGGGGCAGGGCCGCGCCTCGACGAACTCGGCCCAGCCGTACGCCCCCCGGTCCAGCACGCGCGGCACTTGAAGCTGCGGTGCCTCCGGCAGCGAACCGAACCACTCGGTAAGGGAGTTGAAGTGCAGGTGCGCGCTCATCGGACGTGGCTTGTAGACCAGCCGGGCGCCGTCGGCGAACCGCAGCAGCATCACCGACCGCCCTCCGCGGTGACTGTCGCCCGCACCGGCCTCGACGCCGGTGAGGGCCCCGGGGCCCGCGCCCCCGCCGAACACTCCGCCCGGGAGTCCGGCCCGGTCGCCCAACACCCCCGACGAGGACAGCAGATGCCGGTCGGCGGCCAGCCGCGCGGCCATCTCGGCGAAGGCGTCGCCCGCGTTCAGACTGGCTGTCGCCAGGAGACGGGCCAGCACGGGATAGCCCGTGACGAGCAGGGCGAGGCCGTCACGGCGGGCGGTCACCCGTACGAAGTCCCGGAAACGCTCCCTTGGCCCCGCTCCGCTCAGCCGGCCGAGCCGACGGGCTTCGTGCAACTCGGTGACGAGGGTGCGCGCGGCGATCCGGCAGAGCCGATGTGCCAGGTGGCGCCGGAAGTCGGTGAGTACGGCGTCGGAGTCGCCCGCCGGACCGGGCGCGGCGCTGTCCACGGTCAGCGCGCCCCGCAGCCGTACGGCCGCCGCCTCCACGAACGGCGCGACCACCGGTCCGAAACCGCTGAGCCCCGGGTAGGCCCGGTCTGCGACCTCCACGTCCACGGGCGCGGCGGCGACGGCGGCCCGGGCGAAGACGGCCCAGGCGGGCTCGCTCGCGGGCCTGTCGCCGACGACGCCGGGAAGCCACCAGGGCTGCCCGTTCCGGTCCCGGAGCGGGGCGGTGGTGGCGGACGGGGCGACCGGGCGGCCGTTGCGCGGAGCGCGGGCGCTGTGTGTGCCGAGGCCACCGTCCAAGCCTCTGTCGATCAGATCCTTCTCCGCCACCGCACCGCACCTCCCCGGTCCCGGGGCGGTCCCGGTCGGGCCGCCCGCGTTCATCGTGGCGGGGAGTGGGGTGGCGGCGCATGGGGGAGTTGCCCCCAACTTTCGCCCTCTGCCCGCAGACACCGGTCACGGCCGGGGGCGGATTCGGCATCGGCTGCTTCTCAACCGGCTGTTTCCGTCTCAGCCGGATCGCGGACGTGGTCGGCCCGATGGCCCGCCCGCCACAGCCCCGCCCGTCACGGCCGCGCCGGGACCGCCGCTCGGACTGCCGGCCGGGACGCCCCCCCGGGCGGCATCGCGAGGCGCATCGGGCCTGCCGTCCGGCTCACCCCCGGGGCGGAGCCGTGGACCCCCGGATCATCAGCTCGGCCGCGATGGTCGCGATGCCGCCGGGCGGCGGGTTCTCCTTGCCCATCGCGAGCCGGCCCGCCCGCGCGCCCGCCTCGAAGAGCGGCAGCCGTACCGTCGTCAGAGCCGGAACCGCGTCCACCGAGAACGGCAGATCGTCGAAGCCCGCCACCGAGATGTCCTGCGGGATGCGCAGCCCCTGGTCCCGGACGGCCGCGCAGGCACCCAGCGCCACGGTGTCGTTGGCGGCGACGATCGCGGTCACGTCCGGTGCCCGGCGCAGTATTTCGAGCGTGGCCTCGTACCCGGAACGCCGGTCGTAGGGCCCGTGCACGGTGAGCCGCTCCTCGTCGGCTGGGACCGGGCCGAGCCCCGCAGCCCGCAGCGCCTCCCGGTGGCCCTCCAGCCGGTGCCGGGTGGTGGTCCGTTCCGGGGGCCCGGCGACGTAGCCGATCCTGCGGTGGCCCAGGGAGACCAGGTGCTCGGTGAGCCGGCGGCCGCCGCCCCGGTTGTCGAACGCGAGCGCGGCGACGAGCGCGTCCCCCTCGGGCATCGGGGGCCGCCCGCAGAAGACGATCCGGGTGCCCGCGTCCGCGAGCTTCACCAGCTTCGCGGTCATCGCGGCCTGGTGCGCCGGGTCCTCGACCGCGCCGCCGGTGAGGACGACGGCGGCGGCGCGCTGGCGCTGGAGGAGGGTGAGGTAGGTCAGCTCGCGTTCCGGGGAGCCGCCGGTGTTGCAGATGACGGCCAGCTTCTCGCCGCCCGCCCGGCCCGAGCCGTCCCCGGGCCCGCCGATCTGCGTCTGCGCGGCCCCCGCCATGATCCCGAAGAACGGGTCGGCGATGTCGTTGACCAGGATGCCGACCAGGTCCGAGGTGGCTGCCGCGAGTGAGCTGGCGGGCCCGTTGAGCACGTAGTCCAGGTCGTCCACCGCACGCAGGACCCGCTCCCGGGTCGACGCCGCCACCGGGTAATTGCCGTTCAGCACTCGGGAGACGGTGGCCGGGGACACCCGGGCGCGGGCCGCCACATCCGCCAGGGTGACTGTCATCGCTGTCCTCCGGGAGGTCACGTGCGGCCCCCTCTTGTCCGGCCGCTGTCGGCAGGCTAGCGTCATCTCGGATAGAAAGCGCTTGCTACGCGGTATGGAGGGAACTTCGTGACACGCAGGACAGTGCGCATCGCCATGAACGGCGTCACGGGACGCATGGGATACCGGCAGCACCTGGTGCGTTCGATCCTCGCCATCCGCGAGCAGGGCGGCCTGGATCTCGGCGAGGGCGAGGTGCTGTGGCCCGAGCCGGTGCTCGTCGGCCGCCGCGCCCACGCCCTGGAGGAACTGGCCGAGCGCCACGGCCTGACCGAGTGGTCCACCGACCTGGACACGGTCCTCGCGGACGACACGGTCGACATCTACTTCGACGCCCAGGTCACCTCGGCCCGGGTGGAGGCGATCAAGAAGGCGATCGCGGCGGGCAAGCACGTCTACACCGAGAAGCCGACCGCCACGGACGTCGAGGGGGCCCTCGACCTGGCCCGCCTCGCCCGTGACGCGGGCATCAGGCACGGCGTGGTCCAGGACAAGATCTTCCTCCCGGGGCTGCGCAAGCTGAAACGCCTGATCGACGCCGGCTTCTTCGGTGAGATCCTCTCCGTCCGGGGCGAGTTCGGCTACTGGGTCTTCGAGGGCGACTGGCAGGAGGCCCAGCGCCCGTCCTGGAACTACCGCGCGGAGGACGGCGGCGGCATCGTCGTCGACATGTTCCCGCACTGGGAGTACGTGCTCCACGAGCTGTTCGGCCGGGTCACCTCCGTGACGGCGCACGTCCAGACGCACGTCCCGCGGCGCTGGGACGAGCACGGCAAGCCGTACGAGGCGACCGCCGACGACGCCGCTTACGGCATCTTCCAACTGGCGGGCGGGGCGGTCGCGCAGATCAACTCCTCCTGGGCGGTCCGGGTCAACCGCGACGAGCTGGTCGAGTTCCAGGTCGACGGAACGCACGGCTCGGCGGTGGCAGGCCTGCGCAACTGCCGTGTCCAGCACCGCTCGTCGACCCCGAAGCCGGTCTGGAACCCCGACCTCCCGGCCACCGAGTCCTTCCGTGACCAGTGGCAGGAGATCCCGGACAACCAGGAGTTCGACAACGGCTTCAAGGCGCAGTGGGAGCTGTTCCTGCGCCATGTGGCACAGGACGAGCGGTACACCTGGGACCTGCTGGCCGGGGCCCGGGGCGTCCAACTCGCCGAACTGGGCCTCAAGTCGTCCGCCGGTGGTCGCCGCTTCGAGGTGCCGGAGCTGACGCTGTGACGGCTGCTGTTCCCCTGCCCCAGGGCTCGTACACCCCGCGTGGCACCCCGCTGGACCTCACGCCGACAGCGCCGCCCCCCACCTCCCGTACGGTCTTCTCGGCGGCCCATGTCGTCGCCGACCCGTACGCCGACATCAGCCCCGACGGCCCGGCGGCCCTCGACTGGGACGCCACGCTCGCCTTCCGCCGCCACCTGTGGGCGCACGGCCTCGGCGTGGCGGAGGCGATGGACACCGCACAGCGCGGGATGGGCCTGGACTGGGCGGGCGCTGCCGAACTGATCCGCCGCTCGGGGGCGGAGGCGAAGACGGTGGGCGGCAGGATCGCGTGCGGCGTCGGCACCGACCAGCTGCCCGACGGCGGTACGCCCACCCTGGCCGAGGTCACCTCGGCGTACGAGGAACAACTCGCGCTCGCCGAGGAGAACGGCGTACAGCCGATCCTGATGGCTTCCCGCGCGCTGGCCCGGGCGGCGAGCGGCCCGGACGACTACCTCGCCACGTACGCCCACCTCCTGCGCCAGACGACCGAGCCGGTGATCCTGCACTGGCTCGGCCCGGTGTTCGACCCGGCGCTGGAGGGCTACTGGGGCAGCGACGACCTCGACGAGGCGACGGACACCTTCCTGAAGGTGATCGCGGAGCACCCCGACAAGGTCGACGGCATCAAGATCTCCCTCCTGGAGGCGGACCGCGAGATCGACGTCCGCCGCCGCCTCCCGGGCGGGGTGCGCTGCTACACGGGTGACGACTTCAACTACCCGGAGCTGATCGCGGGCGACGAACGTGGCTTCAGCCACGCGTTGCTGGGCGTCTTCGACCCGCTGGGCCCGTTGGCGGCGCACGCGGTACGGGTACTGGACACGGGCGACACGGAGGCCTTCCGCGCCCTGCTCGACCCCACGGTCGAACTCTCCCGCCACCTCTTCCGGCCGCCGACCCGCTTCTACAAGACCGGCGTGGTCCTCCTGGCGTGGCTGGCCGGTCATCAGGACCACTTCACGATGGTGGGCGGTCTCCAGTCGGCGCGCTCGCTGCCTCATCTGGCGAAGGCGTACGAACTGGCCGACGGCCTGGGCCTGTTCCCGGACCCGGAATTGGCCGCACACCGTATGCGAGCACTGCTGGCGGTCCACGGAGGAGCACGGTGAACGATCAGCTCTCCCGCCTCTCGCTCAACCAGGAGACCATCAGGCAGTGGTCGTTGCCCGAGCTGGCGGAGGGCTGCGTCAAGGCGGGCATCGGCAAGGTGGGCCTGTGGCGGGCGCCGGTCCAGGCGTACGGCGTCGAGCGCGCGGCGGCGCTGATGGCGGACGCGGGTCTGACCGTCACCAGCCTCTGCCGGGGCGGTTTCCTCACGGCCCCGGACCCGGCCGGGCGGGCCCGCGCGCTGGACGGCAACCGGGCGGCCCTGGACGAGGCGGCGGCGCTGTCCACCGACACCCTGGTGCTGGTCTCGGGCGGCCTCCCGCCGGGCAGCCGTGACCTGTACGGGGCACGCGAGCGGGTGGCGGACGCGCTGGCCGAACTCCTCCCGTACGCGGCCGAACGCGGCGTTCGCCTCGCGATCGAACCGCTGCACCCGATGTTCGCCTCGGACCGCTGTGTGGTCTCCACCCTCGCCCAGGCCCTGGACCTCGCGGAACGCTTCCCGGCCGAGCGGGTGGGGGTCGTCGTCGACACCTACCACCTCTGGTGGGACGACCGCGCCCCGGAGCAGATCGCCCGTGCGGGGGCGGGGGGCCGCGTCCACGCCTTCCAGCTGGCCGACTGGATCACCCCGCTGCCGGCGGGGGTGCTGCTGGGCCGGGGGCAGCTGGGCGACGGCAGCGTGGATTTCCGCTCGTTCCGCCGGCAAGTGGAATCGGCCGGGTACGGCGGACCGATCGAGGTGGAGATCTTCAACGAGGAGCTGTGGGCCCGTGACGGGGCGGAGGTGCTCGCGGAAGTGATCGGGCGCTATGTGCAACATGCCTGCTGAGAGGACCGATCCGAGCCGAAGGTAAAGAGATCGCAAAGGGTTGCAACCTTTGGCCGGCCTCCCGGGTCACACAGGGCGTCGGGACTTCCGGGGAGGGGTCCGGGGGGAACGGGAAGGCCCGACGGGAGGGGAAAGCGAGGGGGGTCCGGCCGCGAGGCCGGGCCCCGTTTCGCTGTGGTCCTCTCCGCTGTGGTGCTCGTATGCGCGGCCCTCGTATTCGCAGGGCCTTCATTCCGTACAGCTGACCTCCCCAGGTCGGCGGCCTTCAGAAATGAAAATTCTCGCCGCTCCGACGCGTCTTCGCAGGTGAGGAGTGGCGTCACAGGTCTACACCAAATGGACTCTTTACGCCCCTTCCCGTCCGTGCATTACTCATGGCATGTCCATGGCATTCAATGGCCGAGTGCCCTGGATCTCTTCCTCGTCAACGTGCCCGGAGGTGGCTATGCCCGCGTACCGTTCTCCGTCCCGCCGAATCAAGAGATCCCGAGGGGCTTTACCGGCCGCCGCTCTCGGCAGTGCCGTGGCACTGGTCCTGACAGGCACGGGTGCGGCCGCCGCCGCGCCGCCCGCACCCGACGAGCCGGTCCGGTCCGGGCAGGCGTGGATGGGTGCGGGCACCCGCATCGAGCAAGGGCCCGCGTCCTCGGCGGCGGGCGGGGTCGCACCGATGGACACCAGCGGCGTCCAGGGCATCGACGTCTCCCACTGGCAGGGGGCGATCAACTGGGGCTCGGTGAAGGCCGCGGGCATCGACTTCGCCTACATGAAGGCCACCGAGGGGACGACCTTCAAGGACAGCCGCTTCAACGCGAACTACACCGGCTCCTACAACGCCGGTCTGATCCGGGGTGCGTATCACTTCGCCCGCCCCGACATCTCCAACGGGTCCACCCAGGCGGCCTACTTCGCGAGCAACGGCGGAGGATGGTCCAAGGACGGCAAGACCCTCCCCGGTGTGCTGGACATCGAGCACAACCCTTACGGCGCCATGTGCTACGGCCTCTCCACGACCCGGATGCGCACGTGGATCAACGACTTCTACAACACGTACAAGGCGCGCACCACCCGGGACGTCGTCATCTACACGACTGCCGGCTGGTGGAACACCTGCACCGGCAACTGGACCGGCATGGCCACCAAGTCACCGCTGTGGGTGGCACACTGGGGCACCAGCAGCCCGAACATCCCCAACGGCTTCCCCACCTGGACGATCTGGCAGTACACGGCGACCGGCCGGGTCAGCGGGGTCTCCGGCGATGTGGACCGCAACAAGTTCAACGGGAGCTTCGCCCGGCTCCAGGCCCTCGCCGGCAACACGGCGTAGCAGCCCCGCCCTTCGCGGCGGCCGGGTGGGCCCGTCCCGTCCGTGGCGCACCCGGCCGCCGTACCCACCGCCACCCCTGGCCGCCCTCACCGGCCCGCTGTCCGCCCGCCGGGCCGGAACGACCACACACCAGGAGCCCGCCGTGAACCTTCCGCAGCCGTCCCGTCGTCACGTCCTGCTCGCCGGTGCGGGCGGCCTGGCCGCCGTCGCCTTACCGGGTACGGCCCACGCCCTCGGCACCGTCGAACCGGACATCGACAGCACGTCCCAGTGGAATGCCCGTCCTCCCCAAGGCCCGTTGAGCCTGGTGGGAAAGCGGCCCACCATGATCATCGTGCACCACACGGTCAGCGCCAACACCTCCGACGGCTCCCGCGCCCAGGCCCACCGCCACGCCCACTGGGTCCAGGACCTGCACATGGACGAGAACGGGTGGACCGACACCGGCTACCACTTCCTCGTCAGCCGGGGCGGCTGGATCACCGAGGGCCGCCACCGCAGCCTCGGCACGCTGCGCAGCGGCAGCGACTTCGTCCAGGGCGCGCACACCTCCGGCCGGAACGAGGAAGCCATCGGCATCGCCAACGAGGGCGCGTACCACGACGGCGCACAGCCGCCGCAGGCTCAGTGGGAGGTCCTGGTGGTGCTCTGCGCGTACGTCTGCGAGCAGTACGCCATCGCACCGACCCGCATCTACGGCCACCAGGACTTCGGCGACACCCTCTGCCCGGGTGTGCTGCACGACCAACTGCCGCAGCTTCGCAGCGAGGTCGCGGCGAGCATCGGCTGAGCGCGAGGCGACCTCGCCTGGATGCCCGTCGGCGGGCACGGGAGAACCGCCTCGCGCGAAGTGGCCGCCTGCCGGGTGGAGCCGACCGGCCGCAGCGTGCCCAGCTCGCGGCGGGGGCCGAGGACCGTCATCACCAGGGTGCTGCCGCAGAGGAGAACGGACCATGACGGCGGCCCCGTCAGATCGGGGGCCGTGACGGGGCCGCTGGTCGGAGGCCGTGGGTCAGGCGGAGAGGCTGCCGTGCTTGACGGCGGTGACGAAGGCCGACCAGCCCTGGGCGGAGAAGGCCAGCGCAGGGCCTGCGGGGGCCTTGCTGTCGCGTACGGGGACGGTGGCGTGGCCGTACGCGACCTCAAGGCATTCGCCCTGGTCCCCGCCGCTGTAGCTGGACTTGAACCAGCCCGTGAGCGTGGACGCGTCCGGGGCGCTCCGCCTACTGCTGACCATGTTCGTGCTCCTCCGCTGCGGCCCGTACACGGGCCACCGATTCCTGGTGCGACAACGCATCGCCCAGAGCGAGATCGTAGGCCGTACGGCTGGACGCCACCAAGCGCGGATTGTCCATCAAGTTTCCCGTCTGAAAGCCCTCGACGTACGCCACCGGCGCCGAGTCCGCGAAGCTCATCAGCGTCAGCAGGCTCTGCTGGAGGGAGTGGGCTCCCGCCTCGAACGGCAGCACGTGCAGCCGCAGTCGTCCCGCCTCGGCCATATCCGCGATCTTCCGCAGCTGCCTGGCCATCACCTGCGGGCCACCGACCCGCCGCCGCAGCACCGCCTCGTCCAGCAGGGTCCACACCACCGGATTCATCGGGCCGTCGAGGAGACGGGCGCGTTCTGTTCGAATGACAACGTCCTGGTCAATCTCCTCCCGGCGGTGGTTGGGCCGGTACGCCTGGAACAGGGCCCGTGCGTAGTCGTTCGTCTGCAACAGGCCGGGTACGAGCGTCAGTGCGAACTGCTGGATGAGCACCGCCTGCAGCTCCAGCTCCGCCACGGCCGCGAAGTGGTCGGTGTACTTCGTCTCCAGATCCTCCAGCCACCGCTCGAAGAACCCGTCCGTCCCCAGCGCCCGGTCGATCCGCCGGGCGTCGTCCGGACTGGGCAACCGCCGCCCCGCCTCGTAGTGGCTGATGAGCGTCGGCGAGCAGACGACCTGTATGGCCAGTGCCTCCTGTGTCATCCCGGCGGCCAGGCGGCGCAGCTTCAGTTCCTCGCCGTATTTCTGCCGTGCCGTGCGCGGCCTGTCGTTCGACTTCATGCGCGCCCAACTCCTCGATCTGACCAGCGTGCTGTCATGCCCGACCCCCTGGAAGCGTAGCGACCTCCGACCCCACTCTGTGATGGGTTCGCTACGCAAAGAAGCGATGCCCGTCCGGCCCGAAAGACAAGAAAGCAGGCCCCCCAATGACGTACGCCCTTGCCTGTGCCCTGAACCCGCTGCCACGCCCCCCGAGCCTTCGCCTCGGCCCCGAAAGCGAGGCTGTCGCATGAGGGTGACCGGTGGGAGTGGCGCCTCCGTCGCACGGTTGCTGCCGTGGACAGGCACTGGCGGGAAGCCCTGCTACGTCGTGGGCGACGGCGCCGGCCGTGTGTCGCGGAGGGCCGATGAGGTGGAGGAGATCCAGCTCGACATGGCCTACGAACTGCTCGGCCACGCCGACGATCTACTGACCGGGCCCGGCGTCACCGCGCCCGAGATCCACTTCCTCGCCCGCCGACTGGCCGAGTCGTTGGAGCATGTCCAGCGCATCGCGGAGAGCCGAGGTTCCCGACTGGAGGCCGCACTCGCTCAGCCCCAGCCTCAGTCGAACAGCGAGACCAGCCCGTAGGCCCAGATCCCCAGAAAAGCGATCGCGAACAGCAGGCACCCGGCACCCGTCAAGGCGTCGGTCAGCGGACTGATCTCCCGCGCGTCCCCCTTCACCTCCACCAGCCCGTCCCACGTGACCGGCCGGCCCAAGGTCTCCGAGGCGGCCTCGCGTACGGCAGCCAGCTGCTCGGCGGCGAACGGTGTCGGCGCGTCCGCCTCCGTGCCTCGCCAGGCGACCGCGCGCATCAGGCCTATGGCGTTCGCGTACCGCTCCTCGAAGGCCGCCGTCTCCTCCGGCGAGCGGTCCTCCTCCAGGTACATCCAGCGGCCGGCCTGCGCCGTTTCGCCGTACAGGCGGTAGACCTCGGCCAGGCGGCGGCGGGGCGCGGGCTCGTGCGGGCAGGAGGAGACCAGGCCGCGCAGGCGCTGCCTCGCCACCGGTAGGCGTCCGGCGGCTAGGTCCGCGTCGACGCGGGCCAGAGTGTCGTTCAGGGCCATGCGTTCATCATGGGGGCTGGGAAGTGGGACGTGCGAGTGAGTTGTTCAGCGGTTCACCGGGGCTCAGCGAAGTTCACCGGGCCCGGCCAGGCGCCTCCTGCCGACCGCTCGGCTCCTCCTCGGCCCGGAACTTCGGCCCCGCCCCCGGTGACATGAACAGCATCGCCGCCAGTGCCAGGAGCAGTAGCCCCGCGCACACGTACCCGGACACCTGCACGCCCACCGCCATCGCCTCGCGCGCCGCCTCCGCCGCCGTGGCCGTACGCAGCGGCCCCACAGCCGCGGCCAAGGTGGCGTTCAGTAGGGCCGGCGGGGTGGGCAGGATCATCGCTCCGCCGACGCCCTGGGCGAACCGGGCCGGGATCAGCAGCCCGCCGCTCGGTGCGAGGGTGGCGAGCAGGCTCGTCGCGCCGAACACGAGGAGGCCCAGCAGGAGGATCCGGCGCGCGCCGTAGAGGTCGCTGAGGCGGCCGGTGACCAGGAGGAGGGTCGCGAAGGTGATCGCGTAGGACTCCTGGATCCACTGGGCCTCGGACGAGGCGATGGAGAGGTCCTCGGTGATCGGCGCGAGGATCACATTGACGATCGTGATGTCCACGACGATCAGTGCGACGCCCAAGGCCACGGCGGCGACGCCGAGCCACTGGCGTACCGCACCGAGTTCACGCGCCGCTTCGCGACCTGGCTCGGGCCGCACTCCACCGATGCCGCCGCCCTGGTGGAGATCCTGTACGCCGAGGACCAGGGCACACCGCTCTCGCCCGCCCGCCTCAGCGAGCGCGTCTCGCTCTCCTCCGGCGCGACGGCCATCCTCCTCAAGCGGCTCGAACAGGCCGGGCACATCGTCCGCACCCGTGAGAGCACCGACCGCCGGGTCGTCACGCTGCGCAGCAGCCCCGACATCCGGCCGCGCGCGGAGGCGTTCTTCGGGCCGTACGCGGAACGGATGGCCGAGGCGATGTCCACGTACTCGCCGCAGGGGATCCAGCGGTTCGAGGACTTCATCGACCTGCTGCGCTCGACCATGGACACCCTGCCGGCGAACGAGTACCGGGGCGGCGGGCCCGGCCCCCGCACCCCGTGACGGGGCTTGGGGCCGCGAACCGCCCTGTCAGTGCCAACCGGTAGCGTCGGTACATGTCCAACATGGCCGTCCTCGAAGGGGTCCTGGAGAGGATCACGTACGCCAACGAGGAGAACGGGTACACCGTCGCCCGCGTCGACACCGGGCGCGGAGGCGGTGACCTCCTCACCGTGGTCGGTGCGCTGCTCGGTGCGCAGGTCGGTGAGTCGCTGCGGATGGAGGGCCGTTGGGGCTCGCACTCCCAGTACGGCAAGCAGTTCACCGTCGAGAACTACACCACCGTGCTGCCCGCCACCATCCAGGGCATCCGCCGCTACCTCGGCTCCGGGCTGATCAAGGGCATCGGGCCGGTGATGGCCGACCGGATCACCACCCACTTCGGTGTCGACACCCTCGACATCATCGAGAACGAACCGAAGCGCCTCGTCGAGGTCCCCGGCCTCGGCCCGAAGCGCACGAAGATGATCGCGGCCGCGTGGGAGGAACAGAAGGCGATCAAGGAGGTCATGGTCTTCCTCCAGGGCGTCGGCGTCTCCACCTCCATCGCCGTCCGCATCTACAAGAAGTACGAGGACGCCTCCATCTCCGTCGTGAGGAACCAGCCCTACCGGCTGGCCGCCGACGTCTGGGGCATCGGCTTCCTGACCGCCGACCGGATCGCCCAGGCGGTCGGCATTCCGCACGACAGCCCCGAGCGCGTCAAGGCCGGGCTTCAGTACGCGCTGTCCCAGTCCTCCGACCAGGGGCACTGCTTCCTTCCCGAGGAGCGGCTCATCGCGGACGGGGTGAAGCTGCTCCAGGTCGACACCGGGCTGGTCATCGAGTGCCTGGCGGAGCTCGCCGCGGACCCGGAGGGTGTCGTACGGGAGAAGGTGCCGTCACCGGAGGGGGGTGAGCCGGTCACCGCTGTCTACCTGGTGCCGTTCCACCGGGCCGAGCTGTCGCTCGCCGGGCAGGTACGGCGGCTGCTGAACACCGGCGAGGACCGGATGCCCGCTTTCCAGGACGTGGACTGGGACAAGGCGCTGGCCTGGCTCGCCACGCGTACGGGGGCCAGCCTCGCGCCCGAGCAGGAGGAGGCCGTACGGCTCGCGCTCAGCCGGAAGGTGGCCGTCCTGACCGGCGGGCCCGGCTGCGGGAAGTCGTTCACCGTCCGGTCCATCGTCGAGCTGGCCCGGGCGAAACGGGCCAAGGTGGTGCTGGCCGCGCCCACGGGCCGCGCCGCCAAGCGGCTCGCCGAGCTGACCGGAGCCGAGGCGTCCACCGTGCACCGGCTGCTCGAACTGAAGCCCGGCGGGGACGCGGCGTACGACCGGGACCGGCCGCTGGACGCCGATCTGGTCGTCGTCGACGAGGCATCCATGCTCGATCTGCTGCTCGCCAACAAGCTCGTCAAGGCCGTGGCACCCGGTGCCCATCTGCTTCTCGTGGGTGACGTCGACCAGCTGCCTTCGGTCGGCGCGGGGGAGGTGCTGAGCGATCTGCTCGCGGACGGCGGCCCGGTCCCGGCCGTGCGCCTCACCCGGATCTTCCGCCAGGCCCAGCAGTCGGGTGTGGTCACCAACGCGCACCGGATCAACGCCGGCCGACCCCCGCTCACCGAAGGACTGAGCGACTTCTTCCTCTTCGTGGAGGACGAGACGGAGGACGCGGGCAAGCTCGCCGTGGACGTGGCGGCCCGTCGCATTCCGGCCAAGTTCGGTCTCAACCCCCGCCGTGACGTGCAGGTCCTCGCGCCGATGCATCGCGGTCCGGCCGGCGCGGGCCACCTGAACGGGCTGCTCCAGCAGGCCATCACCCCCGGCCGCCCCGACCTCCCCGAGAAGCGGTTCGGCGGCCGAGTCTTCCGCGTCGGCGACAAGGTCACCCAGATTCGCAACAACTACGACAAGGGCGAGAACGGCGTCTTCAACGGCACGGTCGGCATCGTCACCGCCCTCGACGCGGACGAACAGAGGCTCACCGTCCGCACCGACGAGGACGAGGAGATCGGCTACGACTTCGACGAGCTGGACGAGCTGGCCCACGCGTACGCCATGACCATCCACCGCTCCCAGGGCAGCGAGTATCCGGCCGTCGTCGTCCCCGTCACCACCAGCGCCTGGATGATGCTCCAGCGCAACCTCCTCTACACCGCCGTGACCCGGGCCAAGAAGCTCGTCGTGCTGGTCGGGTCCCGTAAGGCGATCGGCCAGGCGGTCCGCACGGTTTCCGCAGGCAGACGCTGTACGGCACTGGATTTCCGGCTCCGGGGCGGCTCAGGAGAAGACTTCTCGTGACCCCTACACAAAAATGATCGATCAAATCGGTGGGAAACATCACGGAGGCCTTCCGGAACCGGAGTCAAGGGGGCAGGATGAGTAAGTTGGCGGCACTCAGTGCCGTCAGTAGGTCCAATGGACGACCCCGAGTGCACTCTCCTGAGCCGAATGGGGGAGGGTGGAGACAGTCAGGGCACCTCGAAGAAGAGGCACTACGTCGGTGAGGGATGACGTGAGCGAGCACACCAACAACGCTGTAGTACTGCGGTACGGCGATGACGAGTACACCTACCCGGTGATCGACAGCACCGTCGGCGACAAGGGCTTCGACATCGGGAAGCTTCGGAGCAATACCGGCCTGGTCACGCTGGACAGCGGATACGGCAACACCGCCGCCTATAAATCCGCCATCACGTACCTCGACGGTGAGCAGGGCATCCTGCGCTACCGCGGATACCCGATCGAGCAGCTCGCCGAGCGCTCGTCGTTCCTTGAGGTCGCGTACACGCTGATCAACGGTGACCTGCCGAAGGTCGACGAGCTGGCCGCCTTCAGGAACGAGATCACCCAGCACACGCTGCTGCACGAGGACGTCAAGCGGTTCTTCGACGGCTTCCCGCGCGACGCCCACCCGATGGCCATGCTGTCCTCGGTCGTCAGCGCGCTGTCCACGTTCTACCAGGACAGCCACAACCCGTTCGACGAGAAGCAGCGCCACCTCTCGACGATCCGCCTGCTGGCGAAGCTGCCTACGATCGCCGCGTACGCCTACAAGAAGTCGATCGGGCACCCCTTCGTCTACCCGCGCAACGATCTCGGGTACGTCGAGAACTTCCTGCGCATGACCTTCTCGGTCCCCGCCCAGGAGTACGAGCTGGACCCGGTCGTCGTCTCGGCGCTGGACAAGCTGCTCATCCTGCACGCGGACCACGAGCAGAACTGTTCGACCTCCACCGTGCGTCTGGTCGGCTCCTCGCAGGCGAACATGTTCGCCTCGATCTCCGCCGGCATCTCCGCGCTGTGGGGCCCCCTGCACGGTGGCGCCAATCAGTCGGTGCTGGAGATGCTGGAAGGCATCCAGGCCAACGGCGGCGATGTCGACTCCTTCATCCGCAAGGTGAAGAACAAGGAGGACGGCGTCCGCCTGATGGGCTTCGGCCACCGGGTGTACAAGTCCTTCGACCCGCGCGCCAAGATCATCAAGGCTGCCGCCCACGACGTGCTGTCCGCGCTCGGCAAGTCCGACGAGCTGCTCGACATCGCGCTCAAGCTGGAGGAGCACGCGCTCTCCGACGAGTACTTCGTCTCGCGCAACCTCTACCCGAACGTGGACTTCTACACCGGTCTGATCTACCGGGCCATGGGCTTCCCGACCGAGATGTTCACCGTGCTCTTCGCGCTCGGCCGCCTTCCGGGCTGGATCGCCCAGTGGCACGAGATGATCAAGGAGCCGGGTTCCCGCATCGGCCGCCCGCGCCAGATCTACACCGGCGAGGTCCTGCGTGACTTCGTCCCGGTCGAGGGCCGCTGACCCGGAGCCCTCCCCGCACCACCCGGCCTCTTCGGCCGACTGCCTTCGCCCCGCGTACCGCGCTTCGCACAGAGCGCGGTGTCCGGGGCGATTCGGCGTTCAGGGGGCGGGCAGGTGTGTGCGCCCTGCCTGAGCCCGCCGACGGGGAGGCCGCTGAGCTGAAGGTGGGCGGTGAAGGAGGGGGCTGAAGGAGGGGCGCTGAAAGGGGGGCGCTGAAAGGGGGGCGCTGAAAGGGGGGCGCTGAGGTGCTGAGCGCGCGAGAAACGCCCCGCCGCCGATCCCCCCACGGGTCGACGGCCGGGGCGCTTCCCATATCCCGGAGCGGATTCCCCCCACGGGATCCGGCCGGGCGTCTGTAGGGAGTCGAAGCTCCCGTTGTTCTGTTGTGCTGCGGTCTGCCGGGGTACGTACGCACGGGAGGGCCGCTCAAAGCTCCCCGGTGCACGTGCCCCGGCCAACGCTTGCCAACAGGAGCGTCCCCCAAGACACTCCATCGGACGTCCCCCAAGACATCCTTGGCATCGCACTCTAAGACTCACGAACCCACCGGATGGTTACCCCAATAGCGGTGTGATCTAAATCTCTTTGTGGAAGTTACGTGAAGGCACGCAACCGTAGGCTGTTCGTGACGACGAACACGGACGAAAACGCCATGGCGGCTCCCGCGATCATAGGGTTGAGCAGGCCACTTGCAGCCAGGGGCAAGGCCGCGACGTTGTACCCGAAGGCCCAGAAGAGGTTGCCCCTGATGGTGGCCAGAGTACGCCTGGAGAGGCGGATTGCGTCAGCTGTCACCTTGAGATCTCCACGAACCAGGGTGAGGTCGCTCGCCTCGATCGCCGCATCCGTCCCGGTGCCCATCGCCAGCCCCAGGTCTGCGGTGGCCAGAGCCGCCGCGTCGTTGACGCCGTCCCCGACCATCGCCACCGAACGGCCCTCGGACTGAAGGCGCTTGACCACGTCGACCTTGTCCTGCGGCATGACCTCCGCGTACACCTCCTCGATGCCGACCTCGGCCGCGACCGTCTCCGCCACGGCCCGGTTGTCACCGGTCAGGAGCACGGGCCTCAGCCCGAGGGTGCGCAGTTCGGCCACGGCGGCCGCGCTGCTGTCCTTGACCGTGTCGGCCACTCCGAGCACACCCCGCGCCTCCCCGTCCCAGGCCACGACGACGGCGGTACGCCCGTTCTCCTCGGCCTCCGCCAGGGCCGCGGACAGCTCGGGCGGGAGGGGAATCGCGGCGTCGGTCAGGAGTTGTTCGCGTCCGACGAGGAGGGCGTGGCCTTCGACGGTGCCCTGGACGCCGAGGCCGGGGATGTTGGTGAAGTCGTCGGGGGTGGGGAGGGGGCCGGTGGTGTCGGTGGCGACGGCTTGGGCGATGGGGTGTTCGGAGGCGTTCTCCAGTGCTCCGGCGAGTCGGAGGACTTCGTGTTCGGTGGTGGTTTTGGTGGTGTGGGTGGTGTGGAGGGTCATGCGGCCGGTGGTGACGGTGCCGGTTTTGTCGAGGACGATGGTGTCGGCGCGGCGGGTGGTTTCGAGGACTTCGGGGCCTTTGATGAGGATGCCGAGTTGGGCGCCGCGGCCGGTGCCGACCATGAGGGCGGTGGGGGTGGCGAGGCCGAGGGCGCAGGGGCAGGCGATGATGAGGACGGCGACGGCCGCGGTGAAGGCGGCGGTGAGTCCTGCGTCGTTGCCGAGCCAGAAGCCGAGGGTGCCCAGGGCGAGGGCGATGACGATGGGGACGAAGACGGCGGAGATGCGGTCGGCGAGGCGTTGGGCGGCTGCTTTGCCGTTCTGGGCGTCCTCCACCAGTTTGGCCATTCGGGCGAGCTGGGTGTCGGCTCCGACGCGGGTGGCCTCGACGACGAGCCGCCCGCCCGCGTTCAGCGTCGCACCGGTGACCGGATCGCCCACCGTGACGTCCACCGGCAGCGATTCGCCGGTGAGCATGGAGGCGTCGACGGCGGAGGAACCTTCGATCACGGTTCCGTCGGTGGCGATCTTCTCCCCGGGGCGTACGACGAAATGGTCGCCGACGACGAGCGCGCTCGCCGGAATGCGTACCTCCGTACCGGCCCTGAGGGCGGTGACGTCCTTGGCGCCCAGGTGCATCAACGCCCGCAGCGCCGCCCCGGACTTCCGCTTCGCGCGGGCCTCCAGCCAGCGGCCCAGCAGGATGAACGTGATGACTCCGGCCGCCACCTCCAGGTAGATCGCGGAGGTGGCGTCGGCGCGCGAGACGATGAAGTCGAAGCCGTGCCGCATACCAGGCATCCCGGCGTCGCCGAGGAACAGGGCCCACAGCGACCAGCCGAACGCGGCGAGTGTGCCGAGCGAGACCAGTGTGTCCATGGTCGCCGCGCCGTGCTTGGCGTTGGTCCAGGCGGCCCGGTGGAAGGGCAGGCCACCCCAGATGACGACGGGAGCGGCGAGGGTGAGGCTCAGCCACTGCCAGGAGTCGAACTGGAGGGCGGGGATCATGGCGAGCAGTACGACGGGGGCGGCGAGTGCGGCGGACACGACCAGGCGTTGCCTGAGGGAGGCCAGAGAGGCGTCCTGCTCGGCTTCGGCGGAAGGTGCGGCGGTGTCGGGGCTGGTGGCGGCGTGGGGCGGGAGGACGGGGCCGGCACCCGAGCCTGTGCCTGCGCCTGTGCCTGTCTCCGAGCCCGCGCCTATGCCCGTGTCTGAGTCCGGGCCCGCGTCTGTGCCCGTGTCGCTGGTTGTGCGGCGGGCGGCCTCGGCGTCCGTTCGGGCGTCGGCCTCGGAGACGTACGGCTGCGGGGTGGACGGGGTGGGTGCCGGCGTCGGCGTTCTGTCCGGCGGCAGCGCGACGGGGCGCGCGGTGTAGCCGGTCTTCTCGACCGTCGCGACGAGATCCGCCAGCTCCAGTCCCTCCCCGTAGGTGACGCGGGCCTTCTCGGTCGCGTAATTCACCGTGGCGGTGACGCCGTCCATCCGGTTGAGCTTCTTCTCGACGCGGGCGGCGCACGAGGCGCAGGTCATCCCGCCGATCATGAGCTCGGCCTCGGAGGTGTCGGCGGCCGGGATACCGGCTGCTGCTGTGCTGGCCATGTCCGAACTCCTGGGTAACGCAGGTCGGGCCGTACCTCACCAGTATCGACTGGTGGGTCCGGCCCGACAGTGAGCGGGAGGTGCGGCTCGGGGGCGCGGCCTTCAGACGGCCTGGCCGACGAGCTCGTACCCGGCCTCGTCGACGGCGGCGCGCACGGCCTCCTCGGCCAGCGGAGCCTTGGACTCCACCGTCACCCGGCCGGTGGAGGCGACGGCCTTGACCGAGGTCACACCCGCGATCTCGGAGATCTCCTCCGACACGGCGCCTTCGCAGTGGCCGCAGGTCATGCCCTTGACCTGGTACACCGTGGTGACCGAGTCGGACGCGATCTGCACGTCGGCCGCACCGTCGTGGCAGGACCCGGTGGGCGAGCAGCAGGAGCCGGTGGACTGGGGGGTCTCGGTCTCGGCGGTCATGACGTTCTCCTCTTCGCGAACACGTTTCGGCGGCGTGGGGCGGGGCGCGGCAGCCCGCAGGGCCTCCGGAAACCCCACTGCCCCATACTATACCCCTAGGGGGTATCAATGCACCCCGGTGGCGCTCTGCGCCGGTCGCGGGCGGAACCCGTTCGGAAAGAGCCCTCAGGTAGCCCGGGAACGGCCTCGGGGAGGGGGGTGTCGCGCCCGCCGGGCAGCGGAGCGGCAGGGGGTGCAGGCGGGTGCCGGTGCTGGCCGGGGGCGGCGTGAAACACCCGCTGGGGGAATCGGCAAACATGTTGTGACCTGGGATTTCGCGAGGGGATGCGCGAGAATTCCCCCATCGGAAAAGGGGGCCCGGATGGACCGGAATGTACGCACGGCAGATGACGTCATGGCGCTGTTGGACGGGCTGTTCGCACCGGAGGCCGACCGCTGGACGGCCGACGGGTCGTCCTGGTGGGACGACTTCTACGCGGACCGCTCGAAGATGGTGCCGTTCTTCGTGGACAAACCCGACGAGAGCCTCGACGGGTATCTCCGCCGGGGGCTGATCGCCCCGGGCCGCGCGCTCGAACTCGGCTGCGGTCCCGGCCGCAACGCGCTCCACCTGGCCGCGCTCGGGTTCGACGTGGACGCGGTCGACCTCTCCCCGGCCGCGATCGCCTGGGCAAGGGAGCGGGCCGGGGGGAGGGCGGCAGGGCGGGCCGGGGAGGAGGAGGCAGGGGCGGTCAGGTTCCACTGCGGTGACGCGTTCGACCTGACGGCGGCGGGGGCCGCCCTGTCCGGCCCGTACGACCTGATCTACGACTCCGGTTGCTTCCACCATCTGCCGCCCCACCGCCGTATCGGCTATCTCTCCCTCCTGGAACGCTGCCTCGCGCCCGGCGGACACTTCGCGCTCACCTGCTTCGCGGCGGGGGAGGGCGGGATGGGGTCCGAGCTCCCGGACGCGGAGCTCTACCGAACAGGAGGTCTGCAGGGCGGACTTGCCTATACGCCCGAGGCGCTGCGGAGCATCTTCGCCGATCTGGCGGAGGTCGAGCTGAGAC
Organism: Streptomyces durocortorensis; assembly: GCF_031760065.1. NCBI lineage: Bacteria > Bacillati > Actinomycetota > Actinomycetes > Kitasatosporales > Streptomycetaceae > Streptomyces > Streptomyces sp. C11-1. The sequence goes on along the minus strand of NZ_CP134500.1, from coordinate 2,221,429 downwards.
GTATGCGCGACGAAGCGCCCGACTCTCCGCGCTTCGGGGAGCCGTTCCTCTGGGCGGCGCTGTTCCGCACAGCCGCCGCCCAGAGGTAGCGGGGAGAGGGGGGAAGGGGGGCGGGGTGTCAGCGGCCCCGGTTGCGGGGGCGGGAGGCGACCCAGGCGCGGACGGTGTCTCCGTACCAGTACGGTTTGCCGTTCTTCACCTGGTCGGGCGGGGGCAGCAGTCCGTGCTTGCGATAGGAGCGGACGGTGTCCGGCTGGACCTGGATATGTGCGGCAATGTCCTTGTAGGACCAGAGTGTTCTGTCCGTCATCAGTGACACCTCTCTGCACTTCTCTGCTCTGCTGCGCTCCGCAGTGGCAGCCGTTGAGAGGCCGTCAAGGGGGAGCCGCGGAGCGCAAGCCGACGATCACTCAGCCTGTGCTCGGTTCAACGCCCCCGGCCGACAGGCGGGGTGGGGCTGTTGATCGCCTGTGACGGAAAAGCCGCGTAACGGAGATATGTGTGACGTTCCGGGGACGTCAGAGGGCGGAGCCGGGCGATCCGCAGGAGCGGAGGAACTCGCGGGTGCGGCGTGCGATGGGGAACGGCTTGTCCGGGGGGCACGGGTACATGTCCTGCTCCACGATCGCGAACAGGTCGACGTCCAGGGCGCGCGCCGCGTCCAGGACCGGTTCCAGGGCGGGGACTCCGCCCGGTGGTTCGCACATCACCCCCCGGGCCACCGCCGGGCCGAACGGGACCTCCTCCGCCACCACGGCGGCCAGGATCTCCGGGTCGACCTGCTTGAGGTGGAGGTAGCCGATGCGCTCCCCGTAGGTCTCGATGAGCTTGACACTGTCGCCGCCGCAGTAGGCGTAGTGCCCGGTGTCCAGGCAGAGCGAGACCAGGGAGGGGTCGGTGGCGTCGAGGAAGCGGTTGACGTTCTCCTCGCTGTCGATGTGTGTGTCGGCGTGCGGGTGGACCACGATCCGCAGTCCGTAGCGCTCCCGGACCTCCCGGCCCAGCCGCTCGGTCTGCGAGGCCAGATCGTGCCACTGCGCGGGGGTGAGCGTCCGGTCCTCCAGCACCTCGCCCGTCTTGTCGTCGCGCCAGAAGGAGGGGATGACGACCAGGTGTTCGGCACCCATGGCCCGGGTCAGTGCGGCGATGTCCGCGACATGCGCCCAGGTCCGCTCCCAGACGTCGGGGCCGTGGTGCAATCCGGTGAAGACGGTGCCGGCGGAGACGGTCAGCCCCCGGCTGCCGGTCTCGTCGGCCAGCCGGGCAGGGTCGGTGGGCAGATAGCCGTACGGGCCGAGTTCGATCCACGCGTACCCGGCCTCGGCGACCTCGTCGAGGAAGCGCCGCCACGGCACCTGCCGCGGGTCGTCGGGGAACCACACTCCCCAGGAGTCGGGTGCCGAGCCGATACGGATGCGGGCCGAAGAACGGGCGGAGGCGGTCATATCGCCCAGCCTCGGGGCCCGTGCGGAAGAGTGTCAAGAGTTCGTCCGAATGTCCGGACAAAATATTGACAGGGTTCCCGGGAGGCGACTAGACCTGGGGTCAGCCGGCCACCGGTGGGTCGAAGGGATGCGCATGCCTGAGCCGTACGACGTGATCACCATGGGGCGGATCGGGGTGGACCTCTACCCGCTGGAGATCGGGGTGCCGCTCGCCCGGGTCGAGACGTTCGGCAAGTTCCTCGGCGGTTCCCCCACGAACGTGGCGGTGGCGGCGGCCCGGCTGGGGCGGCGGACGGCGGTCATCACCCGTACGGGGGAGGACGCCTTCGGGGAGTATCTCCACCAGGAGCTCAGGGAGTTCGGGGTGGACGACCGGTGGGTGACGGCGGTGGCGGAATATCCGACGCCGGTCACGTTCTGCGAGATCTTCCCGCCGGACGACTTCCCGCTCTACTTCTACCGTCAGCCCAAGGCGCCCGATCTGGAGATCCACGCGCCGGAACTCGACCTCGACGCGGTGCGCGATGCCCGGATCTTCTGGATGACGGGCACCGGGCTCAGCGCCGAGCCCAGCCGTTCCGCGACGCTGGCCGCCCTCCGGGCCCGCGGCGCCGGCAGTCCGCCGGGCCCGCCGCACATCGCGACCGTGTTCGACCTCGACTGGCGGCCCATGTTCTGGGAGGGCGGCGACGACAGTACGGAGGCGCCCGCGCGGTACCGGGAAGCGCTGGCACACGCCACGGTCGCCGTCGGCAACGTCGACGAGTGCGCGATCGCGACCGGTGAGCGCGAACCGTACGCCGCCGCCCGTGCCCTGCTCGCGGCCGGGGTGGAGCTCGCCGTCGTCAAACAGGGCCCCGAGGGCGTGCTCGCCGTCCACCGTGACGGCACGGCCGCCGCTTGCCCGCCGCTGCCGGTGGACGTGGTCAACGGCCTCGGCGCCGGGGACGCGTTCGGAGGCGCGCTCTGCCACGGGCTGCTCGCGGGGTGGCCGCTCGACCGCATCGTGCGGTACGCGAACGCGGCCGGGGCCATCGTCGCATCCCGCCTCGCCTGTTCGCCCGCGATGCCGTTCCCGCACGAGGTCGAACAGGCCCTCGTGCCCGAGGCTCCCGGCCCCGAGGCTTCCGCCTCCGAGGTTCCGGGTCCCGTGATTTCCGGCCCCGAGGCTTCTGCCTCCGAGGCCCCCGCCACCGGAGCGGGCTCATGAGCGCTGCCGCGGTCTCCGTTTCCGAGCTCGTCCGGCTGCGTGCCGAGCGCCCCGAAGCGGTGGCCGAAGCCGCCGCGCGGCGGAAGCGGCGCCCTCTGCTCCGCACCACCGGCGACCGGTTGGTGATCATCGCGGCCGACCACCCCGCACGTGGCGCGCTCGCCGTCGGGGACCGGGCCCTGGCCATGGCCAACCGGTTCGAGCTGCTGGAGCGGCTCTGCCTCGCCCTCTCCCGCCCCGGCGTCGACGGTGTCCTCGCCTCCGCCGACGTCCTGGACGACCTGCTCCTCCTCGGCGCCCTGGAGGACAAGGTCGTCATGGGGTCGATGAACCGGGGCGGGCTGGCCGGCGCGGCGTTCGAGCTCGACGACCGGTTCACCGGCCACCGCCCCGAGGACCTGGTCCGCCACGGGTTCGACGCGGGGAAGCTGCTGCTGCGCATCGACCACGACGACCCCGGTTCGTTGGACACCCTGCACTCCGCCGCCCGGGCCATCGACGCCATGGCCGCGCACCGGCTGCCCGTCTTCGTCGAGCCGTTCCTCTGCCGCCGCGTCGACGGCCGCCTCCGCAACGACCTCGGGGCCGCCGCCGTGGCGACCTCCATCGCCATCGCGTCGGGCCTCGCCGGGACGTCCGCGTACACCTGGCTGAAGGTCCCCGTCACCGAGAACCCCGACGACATGGGTCGGGTCATGGAGGCCTCCACGCTGCCCGCCGTCCTGCTCGGCGGCGAGGTCGGCGGCGATCCGGAAGCCGCGTACGAGAAGTGGCGCACCGCGCTGCGGCTGCCCACCGTGCGGGGCCTCGTCGTCGGGCGCTCGCTGCTCTACCCGGTCGGCGGGGACGTGGCGCGTGCCGTCGACACCGCTGTATCGCTCTGACCGGCGTATCGCTCCAGACGGTTTCCGGACGGGTAGGGAGTCGGACATGACGACACATCACCAGCACCAGCACCACCTGGTCTCCGGCAGTGCCGCGGACGGCCCGTACGCCCTCGATATCGATCCCGAGCGGGCCGGATGGGACCGGTCAAGCCTGCGGGTGCTGGAGCTGGAGCCCGGTGGAGTTCACACGCTCGTCACCGGCGGGAGCGAATGGATCGTCCTGCCGTTGACCGGCGGCTGTACGGTGCATACAGCAGGTGAGAATTTTGAACTGCTGGGCCGGGAGAGCGTGTTCAGCGGGGTTTCCGACTTCGCGTACGTACCCCGTGACGCCCAGGCACAGATCGCCTCCGGCGCTGGAGGCCGCTTCGCCCTGGCAGGAGCGAAGTGCGAGCGACGACTCCCCGCTCGCTACGGCCCCGCGCCGGAGGTACCCGTCGAGCTGCGCGGCTCCGGCACCTGCTCGCGCCAGGTGAACAACTTCGCCGCCGCCGACACCTTCGACTGCGACCGGCTGATCGCCGTGGAGGTCCTCACCCCCGGCGGCAACTGGTCCTCGTACCCGCCCCACAAGCACGACGAGCACGTCCCGGGCGAGGAGTGCGAACTGGAGGAGATCTACTACTTCGAGGTCGAGGACGGCGGGCTCGGCTACCACCGGGTCTCCCCGTCGCGCGACGGCGGTACGGACGTCCTGGCCGAAGTCCGCAGCGGGGACGCCGTCCTCATCCCCGACGGCTGGCACGGCCCGTCCATCGCCCCGCCCGGCCGCACGCTGTACTACCTGAACGTGATGGCCGGGCCGGGGGAGGAGCGCGCCTGGCTGATCCGCGACCATCCCGACCACCGCTGGATCCGCGACACCTGGCGAGACGAGCCGATCGACGCCAGACTCCCGCTGTACACGGCGCATCCGTCGCCCGGCCCGGAGGTAACACCTTGAGCCCGACGAGTCCCGCGAGCCCGACGAATCCCACCGGCTCCGCGAGTCCCGCGAGCCCGACGAGTCCCGCGAACCGGCTCTGTCCCACCCGCCGTCTGACCACCGCTCAGGCCCTGGTCGCCTTCCTGGCCCGGCAGTACACCGAGCGCGACGGCCGCCGCCAGCGGCTCATCAGCGCCACCTGGGGCATCTTCGGCCACGGCAACGTCGCGGGCATCGGCCAGGCACTTGTGGAAGCGGGCGGCGGCGGAAGCGGAGGCGGAAACGGGATCGGGACCGGAAGCGGGATCGCGCACCGCATGCCGTACCTCCAGGGCCGCAACGAGCAGGCCATGGTGCACGCTGCCGTGGGGTACGCCCGTCAGTCCGGGCGGCTCTCGGCGCACGCGGTGACCACGTCCATCGGCCCGGGGGCCACCAACCTCGTCACCGGGGCCGCCCTCGCCACCATCAACCGCCTGCCCGTCCTGCTCCTCCCCGGCGACACGTTCGCGACCCGGCCCGCCGACCCCGTACTCCAGCAGCTCGAAGTGCCGCACGCCGGAGACGTATCGGTCAACGACTGCCTGCGCCCCGTCTCGCGCTACTTCGACCGGATCACCCGGCCCGAGGCGCTGATCCCGGCCGCCCTCCAGGCGATGCGGGTCCTCGCCGACCCCGCCGAGACCGGGGCGGTCACACTCGCGCTGCCGCAGGACGTCCAGGCGGAGGCCTACGACTGGCCGCAGGAGTTCTTCGCCGAGCGGGACTGGCACATCCGCAGGCCCGCCCCTGACGCGCTCGAACTGGAAGCGGCCGTTCGGGCGGTGCGCTCGGCCCGCCGCCCCCTGATCGTCGCGGGCGGCGGGGTCCGCCACAGCGCCGCCGAGGAGACCCTCGCCGCGTTCACCGCCGGGACCCGCATCCCGGTCGCCACCACGCAGGCTGGCAAGGGCGTACTGCGCCACGACCATCCGGCCGACGTCGGAGGCATCGGGCACACCGGCACCGCCACCGCCGACGAGCTGGCCCGCAGCGCCGACCTGGTGATCGGCATCGGCACCCGCTACACGGACTTCACCACCGCGTCCGGAACGCTCTTCGCGAACCCGAACGTCCGCTTCCTCAACCTCAACATCACCGGCTTCGACGCCCACAAGCTGGCCGCCCTCCCGCTCGTCGCCGACGCCCGCGCCGGTCTGGAGGCGCTCACGGCGGCGCTCGCCGGACGGCGGTACCGGGTCGATCCGGCGTACGAGACGGAGTACACCAGCGCGAAGGAGGCGTGGGAGGAGCGGGTCGAGGCATCGTTCGCCACCCCGGACCCCTCCGCGCGCCCCACCCAGACCCAGGTCCTCGGCCTCCTCGACACGCTCGTCACCGAGGACGACATCCTGATCAACGCGGCGGGCTCCCTCCCCGGCGATCTGCACAAGCTCTGGCGGACCCGTTCCCGCGACCAGTACCACGTCGAGTACGGCTACTCCTGCATGGGCTACGAGATCCCGGCCGCGATCGGTGTCCTGCTCGCGACCGCCGCCCAGGCCCGCGCGGACCGGCCGGGCCGCCCCGTCTGGGCGCTCGTCGGCGACGGCACGTATCTGATGAACCCCACCGAGATCGTCACCGCCGTCCAGGAGGGACTGCCGCTGAAACTGCTGATCCTCCAGAACCACGGGTACGCCTCGATCGGTGGCCTCTCCGAGGCGGTCGGCGGCGAGCGCTTCGGCACGGCCTACCGCCACCGGGACGCCCACGGAGGCTTCACCGGCCCGCCCCTCCCCGTCGACCTCGCCGCCAACGCGGCCTCCCTCGGCATGCACGTGCTGCGCGCCACCACCGTTGACGACCTGCGCAAAGCCCTCGCAGAGGCCCGCGACGCGGAGGGCCCCACTTGTGTCTACGTCGAGACCGAAACGCCCGACACAGTGTCGGGCCCCCCTCCGGCACAGGCGTGGTGGGATGTTCCGGTAGCCGAAACCGCGAGCCGCCCGGCGGCGGTCAAGGCTCGGGAGGAGTACGGCCGGCAGGTCGCCGCCCGACGCCGCCACCTGTGAAACCACGCCTGCGCCTGCCTGAAGCCCGAAGTCTGAAGGAGTACGTCATGACGAAGACCGTCAACCACTGGATCGGCGGCAAGACAGTGGAGGGCACGTCGGGCCAGTACGGTCCCGTCACGGACCCGGCCACCGGCGCGGTCACCACGCGGGTGGCGCTCGCCTCGGTGGAGGAGGTGGACGCGGCGGTGGCCGCGGCGACGGCCGCCTACGCGACCTGGGGCACGTCCTCCCTCGCCCAGCGCACCACGGTCCTCTTCCGGTACCGCGCGCTGCTGGACGCCCACCGCGACGACATCGCCGCGCTGATCACCGCCGAGCACGGCAAGGTGCACTCGGACGCGCTGGGCGAGGTCGCCCGCGGTCTGGAGATCGTCGAGCTGGCGTGCGGGATCACCACGCAGCTCAAGGGCGAGCTGTCCACCCAGGTCTCCAACCGGGTCGACGTCTCCTCGATCCGCCAGTCGCTGGGCGTCGTCGCGGGCATCACCCCGTTCAACTTCCCGGCCATGGTGCCGATGTGGATGTTCCCGCTGGCGATCGCGTGCGGCAACACGTTCGTGCTGAAGCCCAGCGAGAAGGACCCGTCGGCCGCCAACCTGCTGGCCGAGCTGGCCTCGGAGGCCGGCCTTCCGGACGGTGTCCTGAACGTCGTCCACGGGGACAAGGTCGCGGTGGACGCCCTCCTCGCCCACCCCGACGTGGCGGCGGTCTCCTTCGTCGGCTCCACCCCCATCGCCCGCTACATCCACGCCACCGCCTCCGCCAACGGTAAGCGCGTCCAAGCGCTCGGCGGCGCGAAGAACCACATGCTGGTCCTCCCGGACGCGGACCTGGACGCGGCCGCCGACGCGGCGGTATCGGCTGCGTACGGCTCCGCCGGTGAGCGCTGCATGGCGATCTCCGCCGTCGTCGCGGTCGGCGCGATCGGCGACGAGCTGGTCGCCAAGATCCGCGAGCGCGCCGAGAAGATCAAGATCGGCCCCGGCAACGACCCCGCCTCCGAGATGGGCCCCCTGATCACCGCCGCCCACCGTGACAAGGTCGCCTCCTACGTCACGGGCGCGGCCGCCCAGGGCGCGGAGGTCGTCCTCGACGGCACGGGCCACACGGTCGAGGGCTTCGAGGACGGCCACTGGATCGGCCTGTCCCTCCTGGACAAGGTCTCCACCGACTCCGACGCGTACAAGGACGAGATCTTCGGCCCGGTGCTGTGCGTGCTCCGCGTGGACACGTACGAGGACGGCGTCGCCCTGATGAACGCCTCCCCGTTCGGCAACGGCACCGCGATCTTCACGCGTGACGGCGGCGCGGCCCGCCGCTTCCAGCTGGAGGTCGAGGCGGGCATGGTCGGCGTCAACGTCCCGATCCCGGTCCCGGTGGGCTACCACTCCTTCGGCGGCTGGAAGGACTCGCTCTTCGGCGACCACCACATCTACGGCAACGACGGCGTGCACTTCTACACCCGCGGCAAGGTCGTCACCACCCGCTGGCCCGACCCGGCCGACGCCCCGGCAGGCGTCGACCTGGGCTTCCCGCGCAACCACTGAGGGCCGCCGCCCCGCTTCCCCCGGCCCTGGCCCCCGTCCGCGTTCGCCGCGGGCGGGGGCTTCGGGCGCGCCCGGCCACCGGCGGAAATCCGGGTGCCCTGATGTGTACGCGTCCCTCATCCTGGGCGTATGAACACCCAGCCCCTCCCGCCCCGTTACGAGATCCGCGCCCAGCACACCGCCTCGACCGTCACCGTCTACCAGGCGTACCGGCCCGACATCGGGCTGCCCGCCGCACGGGACGGGCGGTTTCCCGCCGCCTGGAAGCGGGACCGGATGACCTGGATCAAGCCCAGCTTCCTGTGGATGATGTACCGCTGCGGCTGGGGCACCAAGGAGGGGCAGGAGGTCGTCCTCGCCGTCGAGATCGAGCGGAGCGGCCTGGAATGGGCCCTCGCGCACGCCGAACTCTCCCACTACGTACGCGATGTGCACCCCGACGAGCGGTCCTGGAAGCGGAGCCTGCGCACCGCCCCCGCCCGGGTCCAGTGGGACCCCGAGCGCGACCTGGACCTGAACCCGCTCCCGTACCGCTCCCTCCAGCTCGGGCTGAGCGGCGAGGCCGCCCGGCGGTACGCGGACGAGTGGACCGTGGCCGTCCGCGACGTCACCCCGCTCGCGCGCGAGGTGCACGCGGCGGTCCGGGCGGGGGAGCGGGAGCGGGCCGCCGCCCTGCTGCCGGTGGAGACACCGCTCGACCTGGCCGCGCCACGCCCCGTGCGGCCCGCCGGGGACATCGCGGTGTGAGCGGTGCGACGGGGTCGCGTGCCCCCCGCTCGCTCTACTCCGAAGCGTCCTCCCCCGCGAACTCCCACGTCAGCATCGCGAAGTCCCCGTCGTCCGCCGCCCCCGCCGCCCGGTACGTCGCCAGCGCCGCCTCGTTGTCGCGCTCCACGCCGACCCACAGGTCGTAGCACCCGCGCTCCCGGGCGGTGTCCACGAGCGCCCGCGTCAGGGCCGCGCCGATGCCCCGGCGGCGGAACGCCTCGTCGACGCCGAGTTCGTACAGGCACATCTCCGTCCCCTTGTCCGGGTGCAGCATCTCGATGCCCGAGACGAAGCCCGCCGGGACGCCGTCCACGTACGCGATCAGCATCAGATGGCCGTCCGCGGCGAGGAAGCGGGTGGCCCAGGTCTCGCGGGGCGGGGTGTCGAAGAGGTGGCCGGCGGCGAGGAGTTCCGTGGCCGTCGTTGCGCGGCGAATGTCCACAATGGCCTCCCGAGGCGGAAATTCCGTACCGCATCCGGAGTACGGAGGAGGTGCACCGTACCTCTCAGGGAGGCCGCACACCTCACCCTGGCGGCAGGCAAGCGGGTTGCGTCCGCCGACTAGGGTCGAGGGATGGAGACCCCTACTGCTCGATGGCGGCGCCTGCTGCCCCGCACCCCCGGCCGGTGGGCCGCGGCCGGCGCCGCGCTCGCCGTGCTCGTGGGCGGTGGCACCTTCAGCGCCGTCGCCGACGACGGCTCGCCCGCCGTGCAGCGCGAGGACCGGACGCTGCGGATGGACGGGGTGCCGGTCGACACCTCGTACTTCTACGGAGAAGGGTCCGGCAAGCGGCCCGCCGTACTCATCGGGCACGGCTTCGGCGGCAGCAAGGACGACGTACGGGCCCAGGCCGAGAAGCTGGCCGCCGACGGGTACGCGGTGCTGACCTGGTCCGCGCGCGGCTTCGGGAAGTCCGGCGGGAAGATCTCCCTCAACGACCCGGAGAACGAGGTCAGGGATGTCTCCCGGCTCATCGACTGGCTGGCCGGGCGGCCCGAGGTCGAGCTCGACGGGAAGGGCGACCCGCGGGTCGGCCTCACCGGAGCCTCCTACGGCGGGGCCGTGTCCCTGCTGGCCGCCGGGCACGACGAGCGCGTCGACGCCATCGCGCCGGTGATCACCTACTGGAACCTCGCCGACGCCCTCTTCCCCGAAGGGGTTTTCAAGAAGCTCTGGGCCGGGATCTTCATCACCACCGGCGGCGGCTGCGAGAAGTTCGAGCAGCGGCTCTGCGAGATGTACGAGCGGGTCGCCGTCAGCGGCAAGCCCGACGCCGAGGCGGTGAAGCTGCTCGCAGAGCGGTCGCCGTCCGCCGTCGCCGACCGCATCAAGGTTCCCTCGCTCCTCCTCCAGGGGCAGTCCGACTCCCTCTTCCCGCTCGGCCACGCCGACGCCATGCAGAAGGCCATCAGCGCCAACGGCGCGCCCGTCTCCGTCGACTGGATCTCCGGCGGGCACGACGGCGGCGACAGCGAGACGAGCCGCGTCGAGGGGCGCGTCGGGGCCTGGTTCGACCGGCACCTGAAGGAGGAGAGCGGCACCGACACCGGGCCCGTCTTCCGGGTCACCCGGACCGGAGGCCTCGACTCCACCGACGGCGCCGCCCTGTTGCGCGGGGCGAGCAGCGACACCTACCCCGGGCTGCGCAGCGGCGGCCGCGACCTCGCGCTCGGCGGTGGGACGAAGACCTTCCGCAACCCGGCCGGCTCCTCGCCGCCCGCCATCTCCGCCGTGCCGGGCATCGGCGGCGGACTCGCCCAGCTCTCCTCCCTCGGCGTCGGGCTCTCGCTCGACTTCCCCGGGCAGTTCGGCCGCTTCGAGTCCGCCCCGCTCGACACCTCCGTACGCGTCACCGGCACACCGACCGTCAAGGTCAACGTGACGGCGAGCGGCGGCCGGGACGCGGTGCTCTTCGGCAAGGTGTACGACGTGTCGCCGGACGGCAGGCAGCAGGTGCTGCCCCACCAGCTCGTCGCCCCCTACCGGATCACCCCCGACCAGCAGGGCAAGCCCCTCGAACTGGCCCTGCCCGCCGTGGACCACGAGTTCGACGCCGGACACCGGCTGCGGCTGGTGTTCTCCGCGACCGACCTCGGCTACGCGTCCCCGGCCGAGCCCGCCACGTACACCGTGACCGCCGACGGACCGCTGACCATCCCCACCGCGCCCGCCGTGCGGACCGCGGCCGCCGCGCTCCCGTGGTGGACCTGGGGCCTTCCCACCGCCGCCCTCGTCATCGCGGCCGGTCTGCTGCTCACGGCCCGCCGCCGTACCGCGACGCCCGCGCCGGACCCCGAACTCGCCGACGTACCACTCCAGATCACCGGGCTCTCGAAGAAGTACGCGAAGTCCGTCGACCGGTACGCCGTGCGCGAGCTGTCCTTCCGCGTCGAGAAGGGGCAGGTGCTCGGGCTGCTGGGGCCGAACGGCGCGGGCAAGACGACGACCCTGCGCATGCTCATGGGGCTCATCAGCCCCGACGAGGGCGAGATCCGCGTCTTCGGGCAGGCCATCCGGCCCGGCGCACCCGTGCTCTCCCGGGTCGGGGCGTTCGTGGAGGGGGCCGGGTTCCTGCCGCACCTCTCCGGGCGCGCCAACCTCGACCTGTACTGGCAGGCCACCGGCCGCCCCGCCGAGGACGCCCGCATCGACGAGGCCCTGGAGATCGCCGGACTCGGAGACGCGCTGGCCCGTGCCGTACGGACGTACTCCCAGGGCATGCGGCAGCGGCTCGCCATCGCGCAGGCCATGCTCGGCATGCCGGACCTGCTCATCCTCGACGAGCCGACCAACGGGCTCGACCCGCCGCAGATCCGTGAGATGCGGGACGTGATGATCCGTTACGCGGCCGGGGGCCGGACCGTCATCGTCTCCAGCCACCTGCTCTCCGAGGTCGAGCAGTCCTGCACCCACCTGGTCGTCATGGACCGGGGCCGGCTCGTCCAGGCGGGTCCGGTCGCCGAGATCACCGGCTCCGGCGACATGCTCCTGGTGAGCGTGGCGGAGGAGGTGTCCGAGCCGCTGGCGGAGAAGGTCGCCGCCCTGCCCGGCATCGGCTCCGCCGTCCGCACCGACGACGGGCGCGGGCTCCTCGTCCGCCTCGACGGGGCCACCACCTCACGGCTCGTCGCCGACCTCGTCCGGCTCGACGTCCCGGTCACCGGCGTCGGACCCCACCGCCGCCTGGAGGACGCCTTCCTCACCCTGATCTCCGGAGGAGCAGCATGAGCGCCCCCGTCCAGCCTCCCGAGTCCCGGGTGGAGACCGAGCACCCGGAGGCCGCGGGCTACCGCGCCGGGCGCACCCTCCCCCTCCGCGTCGAGGCCATGCGGCAGTTGCGCAGGCGCCGCACCCTGCTCATGGGCGGGGTGCTCGCCGCCCTCCCGTTCATCCTGATCATCGCCTTCGCGATCGGCGGCACACCGGACGGCGAGGGCGGCGGCCGGGGCGGCAACCGGATCAACCTGATGGACGTGGCGACCGAGTCGGCCGCGAACTTCGCCGCGACCTCGCTGTTCGTCTCGGCCGGGTTCCTGCTGGTGATCCCGGTGGCCCTGTTCTGCGGGGACACCGTCGCCTCCGAGGCGAGCTGGTCCTCCCTGCGCTATCTGCTCGCCGCGCCGGTGCCGCGTGTGCGGCTGCTGTGGAGCAAGTTGGTCGTGGCGCTGGGCTTCAGCCTGGCCGCGATGGTGCTGCTGCCGGTCGTCGCGTTGGCGGCGGGCACGGCGGCCTACGGGTGGGGCCCGCTGAAACTGCCCACCGGGGGAGCGCTGGCGGCCGGGGACACCGTGCCGCGCCTCGCGCTCGTCGTGGCGTTCATCTTCGTCTCCCAACTGGTCACCGCCGGGCTGGCGTTCTGGCTGTCCACGAAGACGGACGCGCCGCTCGGCGCGGTCGGCGGTGCGGTCTTCCTCACGATTCTCGGCAATGTGCTCGACGCGATCACCGCACTCGGCTCCTGGCGCGACTTCCTGCCCGCGCACTGGCAGTTCGCCTGGGCCGACGCGCTTCAGCCGCAACTGGAGTGGGGCGGCATGATCAAGGGCACGGCCGTATCAGTGACCTATGCCCTGATCCTGTTCGCGTTGGCCTTCCGCGGGTTCAGTCGTAAGGACATCGTGTCCTGAACCTGATGTTCCGCCGCCCGCCCGCCCGCTGTTGCCGCATCGAGATGGTTCCGCAACGCTTTCGTCGACTCCGCCCGGGGGCCCCGTACGTCACATTCACAGATGTCGAGGACATCGTGACAACGTGGGGGGCTACGAATGAACCAGGCCAATCGGCTCGGACCGCACAGTCAGCGGCGCGGGAAGCGGGCAAGGGCAGGGGCAGGCGCGGGGGCGGGGACAGGGGGCCGGACGGCGGTCGGGCGGACCGGAGTCCTCGCGCTCCTGCTGGCGGGCGGCGTGCTGCTCACGGCCTGCGGCGGCACCGGAGACAGCGGGGCCACCGCCGACCGCAACTCCGCCGCCCGCAAGGGGCCGGGGGCGACCGGCGGACAGCCCGCGCCCGATGCGGCCGCGCCCGCACAGGGGGTCCGGGAGAGCGAGGGGGAGCGGGCGCCGGACCCGGCCGAGCCCGACTATCTCTCCACCTTCGCCCTGGACGTGGACACCGCGAGCTATGGCTACGCGCGCCGCACCCTCGGCGACGGCAAGCTGCCCGCACCCCAGGACGTACGGCCCGAGGAGTTCGTCAACAGCTTCCGCCAGGGGTACGAACGGCCCGCGGGCAACGGCTTCTCGGTGACCGTCGACGGGGCGCGCATCGACACCCTGAAGGGCGGGGGAGGAGGCGGGGGTGGCGGAACCGGAGCCTCCGACTGGTCGCTGCTTCGAGTCGGGCTGGCCACGAGGACCGCCCCACCGGCCAGTGAACGGCCGCCCGCAGCGCTGACGTTCGTCGTCGACATCTCGGGCTCCATGGCCGAGGTCGGCCGCCTCGACCTGGTCAGGAAGTCCCTCACGGTCCTCACCGACGAGCTGCGCGACGACGATTCCATCTCCCTGGTCACCTTCAGCAATGAGGCCGAGACCCGGCTCCCGATGACTCGTATCAAGGACAACCGGAACCGGATCAAGGGCGCGGTGGCGGAGCTGAGGCCGGCACAGTCCACCAACGCCGAAGCGGGCATCACCCTCGGCTACGAGGAGTCCGTCGAGGGCCACCGCGAGGGCGCCACCAACCGAGTCGTGCTGCTGTCCGACGCGCTGGCCAACACCGGCGACACCAAGGCCGAGAACATCCTGGAGAAGATCGACTCGGCCCGCCGCGAGTACGGCATCACCCTCTTCGGCGTCGGGGTCGGCAGCGACTACGGCGACGCGTTCATGGAGCAGCTCACCAACAAGGGCGACGGGAACACCACGTACGTCGGTGACGACGAGCAGGCCCGCAAGGTCTTCGTCGACCAGCTGCCCGCCCACCTCGAAATCCGGGCGCGCGACGCCAAGGCCCAGGTGGCGTTCGACCCGAAGACGGTGCGGCAGTTCCGGCTGATCGGCTACGAGAACCGCAAGGTCGCCGACGAGGACTTCCGGAACGACAGCGTCGACGGCGGCGAGGTCGGCCCCGGCCACACGGTGACCGCGCTGTACGCCGTACGCCTGCGCGCGGGCACGTCCGGCACGGTCGCCCGGGCCACCGTGCGCTGGCTCGACCCCAAGACCCGCAAGGCCCACGAGAAGACCGGCACCGTACGGACCGACGCGATCGGCGGCCCCCTGTGGGGCGGCGACACCGACCGGCTCCAAGTGGCAGCCGTGGCTGCCTTCTTCGCGGACAACCTGCGCAACGGCGACCTCCCCGGGGCGCCCGGGCTCGGCGCACTCGCGTCCCGGGCGGCCCAACTGGCGGAGGCGACCGAGGACAGCTCCGTACGGAAGCTGGCCACGGCCATCGGCCAGGCGAACCGGCTCAAGGGCGGACCGGGCACGGACAAGGGACCGGAACCGACCGAGGGCGAGATCGACTGAGGGCGGGATCGACTGAGCGGGGCGGGAGCTGTGTCGTGGCCCTGGTCGGCCGGTCTGGCCGACCAGGGCCACGAGTCAGTCCGCGGGCCAGTCAGTCTTGCGCGTTCCGGTCAGCTGCAACGCGTACGTGTGAGGGGTGGACGCAGATCTCCTCACGAGGCAGAGGCGGCAGCCCGGTGATGCTTCCTGGGACAGCTCGTGCCCGCTGGTCACCTACACCGGCCAAGGGGCGGAACCGGCTGGTCCGCTGACGGCCGTCCCTGTGTGCGGACGGCCCGGCGGCTCTGGTCGGATCAGAGGGATAGGCGGGTGGTGTGGGCGATGTTGAGGAGGTGGCGCAGGCGCAGGCCGCCAGGGGCGATGGCGGTGATGAGGACGGCGGGGCCCGCGAGGGGGGTGAGGACGGCCAGTCCATCCTGCGAGGGGTCGGTCAGGGCCTGGGCGGTGGGTGGTGCCGCGTCGAAGCCGGGTCCGACGATGAGGATCTGGCCGGTCGCCCGGTGGTGGGCGAGGACGGCCGGGCTGTCCCAGCCGACGGCTCCCGGCCCGTAGTCCGCTTCCTGGTCGAGGAGTACGTGTCCGCCGCGCCGGACGGTGAGCCGGGTGGTCACGCGGCCCGGCGGTTCGCCCGTACGCCCGAGTACCAGCTCCTCGCGCAGGACGAGCCGTGCGGTGGGGGCGAGGTCGATCGTCCAGGTCTGCCGCAGATTGCTGCCGGCGGCGCTGATGAGGGGTTTGGGCAGCCAGCGGAGTTCCGCGTTGTCCGCCACGGTCAGGTGCACGTCGTAGCTGGCGTGTGCGCTGGTGGGGCCTCTGAGGGCGAGGGTCGCGGCCGCGGAGGTGACGTGGAGGGCGGCGCCCTGCTGGGCGGTGGCTTCGATGCGCAGGCGGTCGCCGCCGAGGGGAGCGCTCATGGCTCCGACGACGCACACCCGCGCTTCGGCGCCCCGTGAGCGCAGACGCCGGAGTTCGAAGGGGCCGTCGCCGTCGAGGACGGGCAGGGCGGTGGCGCAGCCCCTGGCGGCGGCCGTGATGCGGGCGGTGGCTCGTACGCCGACGGCGGCTGAGCCGCGGTCCGTCGGAACGGCGGATGCGGTGGCGGAGGTCATGCAGAGCCTGTCGCCCAGTCGGTGAGGTGTTCGCGGACCCAGTCGGCGACAGGCTTGACGCCGCCTTCCTCCTTGAGGGAGGTGAAGGCGACCGGGAGGTCGCCGCGCTGGGCCTCGGCGTCACGCGCCATGGCTTCCACGTCGGAGCCGACGTAGGGGGCGAGGTCGGTCTTGTTGACGACGAGGAGGTCGGCGGTGGTGACGCCGGGGCCGCCCTTGCGGGGGATGTCGTCGCCGCCCGCGACGTCGATGATGAAGATCTGGGCGTCGACCAGCCCTTTGGAGAAGGTGGCGGTGAGGTTGTCCCCGCCGGACTCCACCAGGATCAGGTCGAGGGGGCCGGTCGTCTCCTCCAGCTCCTCGACGGCTTCGAGGTTGGCGGAGATGTCGTCGCGGATCGCGGTGTGCGGGCAGGCGCCGGTCTCGACGGCCTGGATCCGCTCGGGCGGCAGGACCGCCTGTCGGAGCAGGAAGTCGGCGTCCTCGCGCGTGTAGATGTCGTTGGTGACCACGGCGATGGACACCTCGGTGCGCAGGGCCCGGCACAGGGCCGCGACGGTGGCGGTCTTGCCGGAGCCGACGGGGCCGCCGAGCCCGATGCGCAACGCGCGGCGGGTGCCGTCGGGGCGCTCGGGGGCCGGGGCGCTGTAGGTGTGGCGGTGCGGGTACTTCTCGTTGAGATCGTGGTCGAGGTGCATCCGGTTTCCTTGTGTCGTGTCTCGCGTTGTGTCTTGTTGTCGGCGTCAGGAGGCGAAGAGGCGCGCGGCCCGGGTGGCGTGCTGCTGGGCGCTGATGTCCAGCAGCGGCGCGGAGGCCGCGGGCAGGGCGTCGACTCCTTCTTCGGGGACGCGCTGCGCCGCGGCGGTGGCGGCTGCGGCGACGCGGTCGAGTTCCGGTGCCAGGCGGGCGAGCACGGCGGTGGCGTCGAACGGGTCCAGGCTCAGCAGCCGGACCGTCGCGGTGGCCGGCCCGCTGACGGTTTCGTACACCGCCGCGTACGCGGCATCCAGCGGATCGAGTCCGGCCGACCGGGCGGCCACGCCCAGTACCACCGGCTGGTGTGCGCCTCGCGGCCGGGCCGCCGCGAGCGTGTCGAGTTCGGCCGACGGCCACGTGGCGCGGGCCGCTCGCATCATCTGCCGACCCAGCTTGCGGGCAGTGTTCCGCAGCGCGGCCACGGGAGTGCGGGCGTCGGCGGCCTGGTCCAGGACCAGCGGATCGGCCCCGGTGGCGGCCGCGGCGGCCAGCGCCGCCGCGACCAGCCCGGCGGTGTGCAGCCGTCCCCGGCAGAACTCCTCCAGCGTGCCGACGTCCGTGATCCGGCCGACTGCGACCGCTGGTTCGGCTCCGCCCGAGTGGGCATGACCTCCCGCGGGGAACCGCCCGTCGGCCAGGATGAGCAGCGCGGCACGGTTCATTCTTCATTCCTCTGCTTGACGGCTCGGCTCCTGCGCTCCGGAGGGGCTCAGAAGAGGAAGTAGCGCTGGGCCATGGGGAGTTCGGATACGTAGGCGCGGTCGATGATGTGGCCGTCGACGAAGGTCGTCACGTCGGTCACTTTCGCTCCGCCGATGATGACTTCGTAGGTGTCGGGATCGATGCGGACGTGCGGGGTGGCGTGGTTCTCCTTCATATGGGCCTTCTTGACGCCGCGCGTGCCGGTGATCGCCTTGAACTGCTTGTTGAGCCTGGAGCCCTTGCCCAGGCCGTTGCCGATGGCTCGTTCGGTGACGAAGTTGTAGGAGAGCGAGCCGGGCGCCAGGCCGGTGGCCCCCCACATGGGACGGGGGAGAACGGGCTGCGGGGTGGGGATGGACGCGTTGGCGTCGCCCACCTGCGCGTAGGCGATCTGGCCGCCCTTGATGACCATGTGGGGCTTGACTCCGAAGAACTTCGGCTCCCACAGGACCAGGTCGGCCAGCTTCCCGGTCTCCACGGAGCCGACGACGGCGTCGATGCCCTGGGCGAGGGCCGGGTTGATGGTGTACTTCGCGACGTACCGGCGAGCGCGCCGGTTGTCCGCCAGCGGCGGCCGGGGCTCCGGGGTCGTGTCCGCCGCCGTCTCGTCCTGCGCTGTCCCGGCCTTCGGGCCGGTCTCCGGCTCGTCGCGGGGCCGGTCTTCTTCCAGGAAGCCGCGGCGGACCTTCATGACGTGCGCGGTCTGCCAGGTACGCATGATCATCTCGCCGATGCGGCCCATGGCCTGGGCGTCCGAAGACATGATCGAGATGGCGCCGAGGTCGTGGAGGATGTCCTCGGCGGCCATCGTGGAAGGGCGGATCCGGGAGTCCGCGAAGGCGAGGTCCTCCTCGACCTTCGGGTTGAGGTGATGGCAGACCATCACCATGTCGAAGTGCTCCTTGACCGTGTTGACGGTCAGCGGTCGGGTGGGGTTGGTGGAGGCGGGCAGCACGTTCGGCTCGCTCACCATCTTGATCATGTCCGGAGCGTGGCCGCCTCCGGCGCCCTCGACGTGGAAGACGTGGATGGAGCGGCCGCCGATGGCGTCGATGGTGTCCTGGACGAACCCGGCCTCGTTCAGCGAGTCGGCATGGAGGGCGAGCTGGACCCCGGTCTCCTCGCACACCTCCAGGCACTGCTCGATGACCGCCGGTGTGGCGCCCCAGTCCTCGTGGATCTTCAGGCCGAGGACCCCGGCGTCGACCTGGGCGAGCATCGAATCCTTCGACATCGTGGCGCCCTTGCCGAGCAGCCCGATGTTCACCGGCGCGCTGTCCAGCGCCTCGAACATGCGGTTGACGTGCCACGCGCCGGGCGTGACCGTGGTCGCCGTGCTGCCCTCCGCCGGGCCCGTACCGCCACCGATGAGCGTGGTGACGCCCGCCGACAACGCCTCGCGGACCTGGTCGGGGCAGATGAAATGGACGTGCGTGTCGATCCCGCCGGCGGTGAGGATTCTGCCCTTGCCCGAGATGACCTCGGTGTCCGGACCGATGACGAAGTCGGTGGGCCGGGGGCCGATGCCGTTGTGAGGCTCCGCGCCCTCATGGAGGGGGTTCATGGTCTCGGGGTTGTACGCCTTGCCCAGGGCGACGACGTGCCCGTCGCGGAGGGCGACATCCGCCTTGACGATGCCCCAGTGGTCCAGAACGACGACACCCGTGATGACCGTGTCCGGCGGACCCGCTGTCGAGAGGTCGGCCGACTTCCCGGACTTGGCCTTCGCCGCGTCGCGCGGCACGACGGACTGCCCCATCGACTCGCGGATCACCTTGCCGCCGCCGAAGACCATCTCGTTCCCGCTGCGGCCGGGGCCTCCCGACCAGTCGTCCTCGATCCTGACGCTCAGAGCCGTGTCGGCGAGGCGGATGCGATCACGGGTCGTCGGCCCGAAGCGGTCCGCGTAGGCCGGTCGCGTCAACGGATCGAACGCCGTCGGCTCTTCCGGACAGCAGGAGCAGTCGGGGCACTGATCGGGGCGCTGAACGGTGGTACTCACACCTGCTCCTTGTCGAACGAACCCTTGACCTTGTCGAGCGAGCCGTTGACCTTCTCGGGCAGGCCCTCGATCCGGCCGCGCAGACCGTGGACCACCCGGGCCCCCTCGATGGGTACGAGCTGGACCTTCTCGGTGATGCCGGGCTCGAAGCGCACCGAACTGCCGGCGGGGACGTTCAGACGCCTGCCCCACGCCTCCTTGCGGACGAACGTCAGTCCGTCGTTGGCCTCGGCGAAGTGGTAGTGGGAGCCGACCTGGATGGGCCGGTCGGTCGGATTGGCGACCATCAGCTCCGTCACCTGGCCGAGCTGCCTGTTGCGCTCGTTGAAGATCACCACCTCGTCCTCCTTCGCGGGGGAGAAGTCGACCTTCCCCGGGCAGGTGACCGGCTCCTCGTCCTGGCCCGCCTCCGGGAACGGGCCGTGGATGGTGACCAGCTTCGTCCCGTCGGGGAACGTGGCCTCCACCTGCACGTTCTCGATCATCTCGGGGACTCCCTCCATAACCTCCTCCCGAGACAGCACCTTGCGCCCGGACGACATCAGCTCGGCTACGGTCCTGCCGTCCCGGGCCCCTTCGAGAACATGCACGATCAGCAGCGCCATGGCCTCCGGGTGGTTCAGCAGTACGCCGCGGGCCCGGCGCTTCTCCGCCACGTCGGCGGCCACGTGCATCATCAGACGTTCTTGCTCGTGTGGGGTGAGGTGCACAGATACGTCCCTACATCGGCTTCCGCCCGGGACTCCTGTCCTGGGCCGCGAGCAGGGGATGCGGCCACACACATCCGTGGCCCGGGAAGTCTCCATGAGGTTGCTTCCGGTGCTCTTGGCGCAGCACGGATGCCGTCCTTGGCCGTTCGGCCCCCGACTCGACGTGCATCCATCATGATCACGCCGACAGGGCCGAGGCCGCGTACTGGGCACGGGGTACCCGAATGAGTGATCACCGCGGGAGGGGAGCTGACAGCGTGAGGCGGGAAGGCCGGGCGGCCGTCGGCGGTTCGGCTCGCCGCACGCCGTGCGCGAGACTCGTCACTGAAGGCTCCGCACTCACTGCCCTGCGGCCGACTTCGACGCCCACACCGGCCAACTGGACCGCCGACTGGCCAACTGCGGCGTCACGTCACACCAGGAGGGAGCGGAGAAGGGCGTGCGTCCGCGCGGACGTGTTCGTACGGTCATCCGGTGAATGGCTGTACGCACCGGAGTTCCGCGTCATGATGTCCGCCATGACCTCCCTGCTCCTGGCGCTCTCCGTGATCGTCAACGGCCTCTACGCGGGTTTCATGCTGACCTTCCTGGTCGCGATCATGCCCGGCCTCGCAGAACTGACGGACGAACAGTTCACGGCTGCCATGCGCCGTTTCAATGAGAAGGTTCCCGGGCCCGTCTTCCTCGTCCTGTTCCTGGGCGTGGTCGCCCTGCCCGCCGCCGCGTTCTTCACCGGCCTGGGCGAGCACGACGAGGTGGCGGGGCCCGCCATCGTGGCCGCCCTGGTCTGCGCGGTCGCCGGCCATGCGGTGACCATCGCCGGGAACGTCCCGCTCAACAACGCCCTCGCCGCGTCCGAGGGCGGCGACGACAGTGCGGCGCGCGCGGCCTTCGAGCCCCGCTGGAACACCCTCCACCAGGTCCGCACCGCGTTCGCGCTGGCGGCGTGCGCCCTGCTGACCGCGGCCCTGTAGGGCGTCATCCCCGACCGGCCTCCGCGCGCCGGGGGTGACGGGGGCCGAGGGGCACCCGGGCCGCCGTGCGTCCCGCGCCGGCCGCTCGGCGTAGGGGTCCGCACCGGCCGGATTCTCGTGCCACGGCGGGCCCGCGAACGCTCGTGCGTACACGTCGTGGATGCCGTCGGCGTACCGGGGCAGTTCTCCGGCCGTGACCGTCCGTACCTCTACCGTCGTCGCACCGCTCCTCGGAGGCAGACAGTCAGTCGCCGGGTCACCCGCACGTGGGTGGCCTTCGGCCTCCAGCGTCACACGTTGGGGACCTTCAGCCGGTCCCAGCTGGTCCTGCCGGGGATGCCGTCCGCGTCGCCGCCCGTGTAGCCCAGCTTGCGCTGCCAGGCGGCGTACGACCGCCGGTCGGCCTCGGACCACGCCGGGCCGGGGCCCACCGTGTACCGGCCGCAGCCCTCGGCGACCAGGCGCTTTCCCATTGCTGTGACGATCGGGCTGTTGCGGCCGACCTTGAAGAACGCGGCCCCCGGGTACGGCTCGTACCTCGGTCTCGGCGGCGGCTTGGAGGGGCCGTCCGGGGCGCCGCCCAGCCGCTTGCCGATTCTCGTGCGCATCGAGTTCATCGTGAACCCGCGCGGGTCGATCTTGCCCGGCTGCCACTCCAGGTGCCCGATCACCGACCGCTGCGTCCAGCCGTGGGCCCGGCAGACGGCGGCGGCGGCCCGCTCGATCGCCAGCAGCTGGGCGGCGGGCCACGGGTCCTTCCCGTCGCCGAGGTTGATGCACTCGAAGCCGTAGAAGTGCCTGTTGCCGTCGGTGTTGGCCTCGTTGTCGGGGGGCAGCGCCTTCTCCGCGATGACGGCACGCAGTACGTCGTCGTCGCCGAGTCCGGCGTGGTTGGCGCGGCCGTTGCCCACGAGGTGGACGGACCCGTCCTTGGCGATGACGCCGTGGCAGAGCGGGCCGGGCAGGGCGGAGTGGCCGTTGTAGCAGAGCTCGACGGAGGACGTCGTGCCCGAGGTGACGGTGTGATGAATCATCACCCCGTGCGTCGGGCCCCAGGGGCCCTTGTGGTTGCGGTTGTTGGTACGCCAGCTCCGGTGTTCGACGACGTGGAGGCCTTCGTCGCGGAGGGCTTTGAGCAGCTTGTCGGCGGACAGCGGCGTCGCCATCGTGGCGCTCCTTTCCCAGCGGCTGCGTGGGGTCAAGCGGGTGCGTGGGTTCACACGGGCGGTCGGTGTGCGGGCGGTTCGGTGTGCGGGCGGTTCGGTGTCCGCAGTCCGTTGTGCGTGCGGCGGGGCCGACGGCCCCGGGGGGAGAGCGCACGGGAAGTTGCGCAGGTGCGCCGGTGGATGCGGCCGTCGGGAGCGGCCTGGGGGGTGGGGGGGACGAGGGCCACATATGGCCTACCTGATGATTTGCCCGCTTCCGAGCCCTACCGAACGTCCCGTCCGGTGGAAGGTTGCGCCGCCTCCCGAACTCCCGCCCGAGCGGGTCCGAACGCCTGCCCGGGAGCATGCCGCGGCGGGGGTGTGCCGTACCGCCGGAACGACGCGCCCCGGGTACTCCCGCTCCCGCTGTCGTACTCCCTCTGTCGTATGCGTCCGGGCGCAGAGCCTCCTACCGTGAGGGGGGTGATGACCTTCGACCGCCTGGCCGCCCGCGCGCGGGCCCTGCCGCCGCTTGCCGCGGATCTGCTGGTGGCGGCGGTGGTCGGGGTGTTCACGGCGGCCGACGCGGCGGTCAACGATCCCGGCTACCGCCAGGCCGACGCGCTGACCTGGGCGCTGCTCGTGGTCTCGCTGGCGGCACTCGCCTGCCGCCGCCGTTGGCCCGTTCCGGTGGCCTGTGTGACCGGGGCGGCCTGCGCCGGGTGGGCACTGTACGGGCACATCGGGGAGCTGCTGAACCTTCCGGTGATCGTGGCCCTGTACACGGTCGCGGTGCTGGGCGACCGGCGGCGCACACTGTGGACGGCGGTCGTCGCCTCGCTCGCCTCCGGTGCGGTAGCGCTGGTGGTGGGACGGGACGTGGTGAACCCGCAGGGCCTGCCCGTCCTGGAGATGGTCTGGCCGCTCGTCCCGCTGTTGCTGGGTGAGGTGGTACGGACCCGCCGGGAACTGCTCGCCGAGTACGCGGCACGGGCCGTCCGGGCCGAGGAGGACCGCGAGCGGGAGGCGGCCCGCCGGGTCCGGGAGGAACGGGCGCGGGTCGCCCGGGAGGTCCACGACATCCTCGCGCACACCGTGAGCGCGATGACCGTCCAGGCCGGGGTGGCCCTCGACGCGCTGGACACGGCCCCTGAGGTGTCCCGGCGCGCGATGACCCAGGTGCGCTCTTCCGGCAAGGAAGCCGTACGGGAGCTGCGTGCCACCCTGTCCGTCCTGCGCGAGGCGGAGTCCACGGCCCCCGCGCCCCGCCTGGACCAGCTGGACGAGCTGGTGGCGGGGGTCGAGGCGGGTGGGGTACGGGTCAGTCTGCGCCGGGACACGGGGGGCGCCGGGGTTCCCGCAGTCGTCGAGGCCATCGCGTACCGCATCGTGCAGGAGGCGCTGACCAACGTGGTGAGGCACTCCGCGGCCACGCACGCCGCGGTGTCGGTGACCCGCACCGGCCCCCGGCTGAGCGTGGAGGTCGTGGACGACGGCCCGCCGGTCCCGCCGCCCCCGGACCCGCCCGGAGCCGGGGCCGCCGACCAGGGCTTCGGCCTGATCGGGATGCGGGAGCGGGCGGTCTCGGTGGGAGGCAGTGTCACGTACGGTCCGGACCCGGGCGGCGGATTCCGCGTCCACGCCGAACTCCCGGCGGAACTCCCGCCGGAACTTCCGGCGGAGCTCCCGGCCGAAGGAGGGACTCCGTGAGCACCACTCCTGGAGCGACCGGTGAGCACGACCTCTGGAGCGACCCCGTGAGCACGACCTCCGGAGCGACCTCATGACCGAGCGGCCAGACGGCACCTCCGCGAGCGCGACGACCGTCCGCGTGGTCCTCGCCGACGACCAGACCGTCGTACGGGCCGGATTCCGGGCCCTCCTCGACCTCACCGACGACCTGATCGTCGTCGCGGAGGCCGCCGACGGCGCCCAGGCCGTCGAGGCGGTCCGGATGACCCGTCCGGACGTCGTGCTGATGGACATCCGGATGCCCGGCGTCGACGGCCTGGAAGCCACCCGCCGGATCGCGCGGGACCGCTCCCTCGACCACGTCCGCGTGGTCATGCTCACCACGTACCAGGTGGACGCGTACGTCTTCGAGGCCCTGCGCCACGGTGCCGCGGGCTTTCTGCTCAAGGACATCGAGCCGGACGACCTGCGCGCCGCGATCCGCACCGTCGCCGCGGGCCGGAGCCTGCTCGCCCCGGCCGTCACCCGTCAGGTGATCGAGGAGTTCGCCCGGCTGAAGGCGCCCGAGGCGGCGGGCGCCGAACGGCTCGCGGTCCTCACCGACCGGGAGCGCGAGGTGATGGCGCTCGTCGCCGCCGGACTGACCAACGAGGAGATCGGCAAGGAGCTGATCATGAGTCCGCTGACGGCGAAGACCCACGTCAGCCGGACGATGACCAAGCTCGGAGCCCGCGACCGGGCCCAGCTGGTGGTCCTCGCCTACGAAACGGGCCTGGTCAGAGCCGGAGACCGCTGACCAGGCCGACAGGACGGCGCGCCGACGGGCCGCGCGCCGACAGGGCCGCGCGCCGACAGGACCGTACTCCGGCGGGAGTAGGAGGCGGCTCCCGCCGGAGGATTCGCCCCCGGCCCCCCGCTCGTAGCGTCGGCGGCATGATCGAAGCAACGGAACTCACCAAACGCTATGGCGACCGGACCGCCGTCGACCGGCTGTCGTTCACCGTCCGCCCCGGCCGGGTGACCGGCTTCCTCGGTCCGAACGGCGCCGGGAAGTCGACCACCATGCGCCTGATCCTCGGCCTCGACTCCGCGAGCGCGGGACGCGTCACCGTGGACGGGAAGGCGTACGGGGACCTTCCCCGACCGCTGCGCGCCGTCGGCTCGCTGCTCGACGCCAAGGGCGTCCACGGCGGCCGCTCCGCCTACCACCACCTGGCCGGACTCGCGGCGAGCAACGGCATCCCGCGCCGCCGCGTCGAGGAGGTGCTCGACCTGGTCGGCCTGCCGGTCGCGACGGCCCGCAAACGCACCAAGGGCTTCTCGCTCGGCATGGGCCAGCGGCTCGGCATCGCGGCCGCGCTGATCGGCGACCCGGAGGTGCTGATCCTCGACGAACCGGTCAACGGCCTCGACACCGAGGGCATCCGCCTGGTCCGGGAGCTGATGAAGTCGCTGGCGGCGGAGGGCCGCACGGTCTTCCTCTCCAGCCACCTCATGAGCGAGATGGAGCTCACGGCCGACCACCTCATCGTGATCGGACAGGGCCGGCTCCTCGCGGACACCACGATGCGCGATTTCATCGAGACCAACTCCCGCGCCCACACGCTCGTACGGTCCCCCGAACCGGAGAAGCTCCGGGCCCTGCTGGCAGCGGCTGGAGCGGGCGTCCGGCTCGACGCCCGGGGCGGCTGGCGGGTCGACGGGCCCGATGCCGCGACCATCGGCGACCTGGCCCGCGACCACGGGATCGCCGTCCACGAACTCACGCCCGCACACTCCTCGCTGGAGGAGGTCTACACGACGCTGTCGCAGTCCTCGGTGGAGTACCGGGCCTACCGGGCCGAGGACAGGACCCACTCGGCGAGCCGGAAGGAGACAGTCCGATGACCGTTCTCGACCGACCCGGAACGAACAGGGAAACGCAGCGGAAGCGGACCGGCTTCCCGGAGGCCTTCGCCTACGAGTGGATCAAGTTCCGCAGTGTGCGCTCCACGGTGTGGACGACCGCGGCCGCCGCCGCACTCCCCGTCGTCGGCGCGGTGTTCGTCGCCGCCACCGGCAGCCTGCAACCCGACGACACCGTCCTCGGCGGCAGCCTCACGCTCTCGGTCGTCGCCCAGATGCTGGCGGCGGTGGTGGGTGCGCTGGTGGTCACCGGGGAGTACAGCAGCGGCACGATCCGTACGACGTTCGCCGCCGTCCCCCGCCGGGGCACGGTCCTCGCGGCCAAGGCGACCCTGGTGGCGGGCGTGATGTACGTCCTCGCCCTGCTCTCCTGCTCCCTCGCCTACCTCGTCGGGGACGCGCTGCTGCCGCAGGGCCGATACGCGCAGGGCGAGCCGCTGCCCGCCCTGTTCGGCATCGCCGCCTCCTTCGCAGTGGCCGCCGTGCTGGGCCTGGCCGTCGGCATCCTCGTACGCCACTCCGCCGGGGCGGTCACCACGGTGATCGGCCTGCTGCTCCTGCCGTCCCTGTTCGGCCCCCTATTCGGCGACGCCGAGCGCTGGGTCGCCGGAGTCTCCCCGACGGCCGCCCTGGAGAAGCTCACCCAGACCTCCGAGGCCACCGCCGACGCCGTGGGCAGCCTCGGCCCCTGGCCCTCCCTGCTCCTCGTCGCCGCCTGCACGGCCGCCGTCGCGTCGGCCGCCCTGCTGCTCCTGAGGCGGCGGGACGCGTGAGACACCAGGGAGTCCCCCCGGTAGGTTGACGAACCCGGTGACGGAACGCGTCACCCAGGCGGACGGGGGACGTGGAGGGTCGAACGAGGAACCGGACTCCGACGCGGTCGAGGTGTCCAGCGACGTAGGTGCCGGGCCGCTGCTTCCGGCGCTCGCGGCCACGCGGTTCGTCGAGCCCCGGAAAGCGACGCGCCCTGACGCCCCGTCGCTGACCGTCCTATGATCACTACGGGGCGTACGAGGGGGGGGCTGGGTATGGGGGCAGGCGGGTCGGCTTCGCGACGGGCCCAGGAGGCGCGGCGCCAGGAGCGGTTGCTGCGTGAACAGTGGCAGGCGGCCCGGCGCCAGGCACGCCAGTGGGAGGCGGGGAGCGAGGGCGAACGCCTGGTCGCCGCCCAGCTGCTGGTGCTCACGGAGCGCGGCTGGCGTCTGCTCGTGGACCGGCGGTGGCCGGGGACGCGTACCGCCAACGTGGACATGCTGCTGGTGGGGCCCGGCGGGGTCTTCGTGATCGACGTCAAGAACTGGCGGTCCGCACCCGAGGTCCTGGACGGCAAGCTCCTGGCGGGCGGCGAACCGCGCGACGAGCACGCCACCAGGCTCCTGGCGGTGACGAAGGCCGCCGAGGGCGCGGTCGCCTCGCTCGGACTGTCCCCGGTGGCGGTCCAGCCGCTCATGGTCTTCGCGGGCCGTCGGGTCGACGCCGAGCTCGGCCGGATCCGGCTCCTGGGGGAGCACGAGGTCGGCCCCGCTCTCCTGTCCGAACGCTCCCGGCTGCGTAAGGAATCGGTCCGGGCGATCGCCGACCATCTGGAGCGGGTCTTCCCCGACTACGAGGGATCGGAGGTCGCACAGACGGCCCCGCCGCCTCCCGCCGGGCTCCCTCGCCAGGCCGATGCGCGCCAACAGTCCGAACCAGAAGGGCTGTTCGACCTCTCCGGTCTGCGGGACGCGGCGCTGGAAGAGGCGATGCGGGCCCCGATCGAGCAGTGGATGACGTTCCTCCACCCCGACCAGGTCGCGCTGGTACGCCGCAACTGGTCGGGCCCGGCGCGCATCAGCGGTCCGGCGGGCACGGGTAAGACCGTTGTGGGCCTGCACCGCGCGGCCCACCTGGCCCGGCGTACCAGCGGCCGGATTCTGTTCGTCACGTTCGCCAACAACCTGCCCCGGGTCCAGGGCACCTTCTTGCGGGCCATGTCCCCGGCGGTCGCCGACCGCGTGGACTTCCGCAGTCTGCACGCGTGGGCGCACGAGTTCCTCCAGGAGCGCGGCGTCCAGGTCCGGCTGCACAAGGACAAGGCCGAGACCGCCTTCAGCCTCGCCTGGACGCGAGTCGGGCGCGGCAGCCGCCTCGCCGAGATCGACCCGGCGCCGGGCTACTGGCGCGAGGAGATCGACCACGTCATCAAGGGCCGGGGCATCACCGCCTTCGAGGAGTACGCGACCGTGGCCCGGCGCCGCCGCAGGGCGATTCTGCGCAGGCCGCACCGGCAGGCCGTGTGGGAGCTGTACGAGACGTACGAGTCGCTGCGCGCCGAACGCGGTGTGCACGACTTCAATGACGTCCTCTCCCTCGCCCTGGCGGAGGCGACCCGACACACGGGGGAGCCGCCCTACGCGGCCGTGATAGTCGACGAGGTCCAAGACCTCACCCTCGTCGGGGTGCGCCTGCTGCACGCCCTGGCCGGCGATGCCCCCAACGGCCTCCTTCTGGTGGGCGACGGCCAACAGGCCGTCTACCCGGGCGGGTTCCGCCTCGCCGACGCCGGCATCGACATCCGGGGCGACCGCGGCCAGGTCCTGCGCACCAACTACCGCAACAGCAAGGAGATCCTCGACACGGCGCTCGCGGTGGTAGCCGATGTCGCGTTCGACGACATCGACGGCCTGCGCACACCGGGCCGCCGGGACGTCGATCTCACGTACCACGACGGCCAGGTGGTGCGGGTCACCGAGCCGACGGTGACCGAACACGACCGGGCGCTCCTCGACGCGCTGCACGCCCTGCCCGACGGCGCGCGGGCCGACGCCGCCGTGCTGTGTCCCTCCGTGCGGGCCATCGGCCACTACCAGCGGCTGCTCACCCAGGCGGAGATCCCGGTGTGCCTGCTGGAGCACTACGACGGCCGCCCCGTCGACGCGGTCAAGCTGGGCACCTATCGCAGGGCCAAGGGCCTGGAGTTCAAGCGCGTGTACCTGCCGCAGCACACTGCCGCCCTGCCGAACGGGTCGCTGTCCGGCGACCCCCACGCGGCGGAGGCGGCCGAGACGGCACGGGAGCGTGAAGAGCTGCTGCGCAGCCAGCTGTTCGTGGCGATGACCCGGGCGCGTGACGTGCTGTGGCTGGGCGGCGTGGCCTCTTAGGGGCTGTCCCGTACTCCCCGGCGGACAGGCCTCAGCGGCCGCCGCGCGGCTTCCCGACCTCGAAGCGGAGGTCGGGGAGGCCCGTGGCGCCCCTGGCAGGAGTCGCCCGCAAGGAGGAGCTCAACGCCCCGTTTTGTGAACTTGATAGGCACCTACAGGCTCTGTAGCCACCAGACGGTTGCCGTCACCATGACGGCGCCTGCGGTGTACGCCGCCCCACGGACGGATGCGAACAGCGCGGTGCGGATCAACCGCTCGAAGGTGGACTTCTCGGAAGTGGACTTCTTCGACATGCTTTCGAGACCCTCCTGGTCGTGCACCCCTGGCTGGGCGCCCCGCACCTAGAGTCACCCCTCCCTTGCAGGCCAGGATGTGTGAGGCTGCCTTTCGATGTCTTAGGGCGTCCGAGCACATGCTTGGACGCCGTGCGAGTATTGCTGGACGTTTCTGGACGGTGCTGGACGGTCGGGGGTAAGTCGTGGCCAAGGCCTTGCAGAAGCCGGGGCTTCCCCCGGGCGCTCTCAGGGAACTCAACGAAGCTCTGCACCAGCTGCACTTGCTGGCTGGGTGGCCGAGTTGTCCGGATATGGCACGAATGTCATCCTCCGGCTCCAAGAGCACCATCCATGCGGCCTTCCGCAAGCCGGACCTGCCCGCGCTGACAGTCGTACGCGCGCTGGCGTATGAACTTGCCGGTCTGGCTGGTCGGGACCAGGACGAAGAGGTGCACCGGTTCCGCGAGTTGTGGATCTCTGCCGCCCGGGAGTATTCCGTTGCGGGGGGCGGTGAGGAGCAGCCGTCGCAGACAGCGCCCGGGGGCGTACCAGCTGGAGCGCGGGAGCCCCATGACGGGGATGGTTCATGGGCGCTTCTGCACCGAAGGGGCAGCCCGCAGGTTGACTCTGACGCACTGACGGCTGCCTCAGAGCTCGACAGTGCAGCCTGGCTGAATGTAATAGAGTTGGCGATATCCGCCGTACTTTTGTCTCTTTTTCCCGTAAAGACCAAGGCTTACGAGTTCTTGCGCAACGCGAAGCTGCCCGAAGAGATCTATGTCGCAGGTGCCCCGGATTCGATTGGCTACTGGGTCGGAATAGTGGGGCACGTTCGCAGCGATTCCTCGCTGGAGGGCCTGATGGGGCTGATCGAATCAGCGGAGGCGGTCTGCGGTGGAGGTCCGCGCGAGCTGCAAATGCTCCTCGGCGCACTCAGTGACGCTCCGGGCGACTGAGGTCGCCACGCGTTGTATCGGACTGTCGGTTTCCGGCAGGCTGACGGAAGCGGATCGCGGCACCGAATCCAGCGGCGCCGCGATGCTGTTACATCGGCAGATTTCCTTGACCAGGGCCAGGGAGTCCCAGGTCCTCCAGGTACCTGATGCGAGCGTTGATTGCTGCAGAGAAGTGGCGCCAGTCCAGGCTTGTGACGGGCTCGGTTGGCCTCGCTTCCTCCTTCGATGACGTGATATAGCAGACAGAGTCGTAAAGCCCCTCGTCCATAAGGCGCTCGCAGAAAATGGCGAACCTGTCTTGATAGGACTTCCCCAGCCAGATCCGCTCGACCGGAAATGGGCCTTTCCGGACCGATACTGGGCTGCGAGACTTGGGGTGATCTTCCATTATGAAAAAATACCCGAGCCACGGCTTCTCGCCGGGGAAAGCGTCAGCGAGGGCGGCGCGGCGCAGGTCCACTGCGCTGCCTAGTGCTTCCTCGACCCGGTTGTTGTAGTTGTTTCCGAACGAAGGCCCGCCCAGGGCCTTGAGTTCGAAGGCGGCAACCAGGGTGTTGCCGCGAGTCACCACGAGATCCCACTGCTTTTGGGGCCGGTAGTACCCAGGAAGCTCCAGTCCCTGCTGCTTACTTACGCGAATGTCTTCCGCTGCGTAACCAGCATCGAGGAAGAACTTGGCGAGCAACGCAACAATGTGGTCGAAATGCCTTCCTCCTCGCACTGAGCCAGCCGTTCCCGCCCCCACGGCGTCCTTGATGGCGGAGAGCTCGTGCTGATTATTCTTGGCGTCCCAGTACGCAGCTATGGCGTCCTCGAAGTCTTGGCGGGTAACCGTCAAGATCCGTTCCTTTCTAGTCGGGTAGTTCGGCGAGCCCATAGACACGCAGAGCAGCTTCAGTGGCAGCCTGCGCATCGCGGTTGTCGAAGGCTTCCCTGAGTGCGACCTGGTCGCACTCGCTGATCGCCTGCGGATCGGGCACGCGGATCTTGCGGAGGTACTGAGCCTGGAAGCGGATCGTTCCCCCTCGCATCTTGACGGCGTACGCCTCTACGAAAGCCTCGGCAACTTTCGACAGCAACAGACCGCCGAGAACGCGCATGTCCCAGGCTGCCGAGACGATGAAGTACAGGTTGTGGTGAGGGTACAGTCCGCCTTCATCGAGGACCGGATGGATCGTCAGCTTCATGTCCGGCAACAGCAGCTTCGGCCGACCGATCAGGCGGCGATCGACCTTGTCGATCGTCTTGTACCAGCGATCAGGCTGCTTGGTCGCGACGTAGCGCTTCCGTAGCGCGGTTCCATGTTCCTCGAAGTACGAGGCGAGGCGGGGATACGCGGCAAGATCGACGAGGCGGCCCTCGGCTGTCCATGGGTTGACCAGATATGTGCCGTGCCAGTGGAGGGCACCGCTGGTCGTGTCGCGGACCATGGCCATGGGGAGGAGGCGATCGCTCTCGACGAGCCCCTTGTCTTCCGTGAGGAAGACCTTGTCGGCGCCGGTGGCAATGCCGATGCCGACCCGAGTGCCTGTCTTGTCGTCTTCCAGCAGCCGGAAGCGTTCTGTGAGTTCCTCGAGTACCGCCAGCCTGGCGGGGGAGGCGGCCGGCCAGGAATCCTCATCCGGGAACCAGTTGGGCATGCGGGCTGCTTGGAACGCCGTTGTGGTGATCGACTGCGAGGAGTCCTGTGCACACCAGGACACAAAGTCCCGGGCCTGCGCGCTGCCGAACTCCCGGGTGGTGTCTGCTGCCACTGCGCGGCCCTGAGCCTGGTTGGAGATGATCGTGATGGCCGGATAGGCCGAGACCTGATCGTCGAAGGCATCTACGTCATGCATGACAAGCGCCACGTCCATGCTGAAGCGGCTGCGTACCATCTGCCGGAGTCGACGACCGTACTGGTTCCGCATCCAGCGGTCCGCACAGATGAAGCCCAGCCGCCCCCCTGGGGCGAGGCTCCGTAGCGCTACTTCGTAGAAGCCGATGTAGATGTCTGCTCGGCCACCCATCGTGGTGCAGGCTTGACGGTATGCAGTCATCCGGGCGTCGGGAACGTCTTCGAGGCGGATGTACGGAGGGTTGCCGACCACGTAGTCAGCTCGATGGTCGGCGTCAGCTTGCAGTAGGTAGTCACCTTGCTCGACCCAAGCCGCAGCCACCTTTCGCGACTCCTCTGCCGGCCATCCCTCGGCAACCAACTGCGCCTCGACAGTCGCGCGGCTCCGCAGCACGTTGCGGTGCAACAGGTCCAGGGCTCGAACTGCGGAGAGTGCATCCGTGATGGGGCGATTGTGCGCGCGGCAGGACGAACTGATCCTTGAAGCGATCGCGACCAGGAATGCACCAGCGCCACAGGCGGGCTCGACAAGCCTCACCTCGGTGAGGTCCTTGTCCACGGTGTAGCCGAGGAGATCGAGGGCAAGGTCGACCACCCAGCGTCGCGTGAAGACCTCACCGTGTTCCACAGCCTCCACGGGGAGGGCGGGAAGGTTATGAAGGTCTGTGTCGATGAACAGAGGGGTAGCCACATTCCGACCCTACTAGGGAGGATTCTCGCCGCCGGGGCCTGTCACGGCAGCTGTAAGTCCGCGAGCCGGAAGGCCGGTGGCCGTGAAGAACAGGAGGATCGAAGCTCAGGCCTGCTCCGGCGCGGACGGTCGGGTGGGCAGTTGCCGGACACCGGGCACTTCGACCGTCCCGCACGCGCTCCCCTCCGGCTCCGAGCCGGGCGTGCTTCCGCCCGGCCACCGCGGCGACAGAGCACCAGTGGGCGGCCCGAACTGCGGGCCGCTTCCGGGCCGACCGGTCGGCGAAACTCGCCGCCGGCCGGTTCCAGGCCGAACCTCGCCACCGGCCGGTTTCAGCGGGACATTCCAATTTCAGCGGGACATTCCAAGCCGCCTCGGCCTCGCTTCCCGGCTTCTCGACCGGCCGTCGGAAACCGCCCTGACCAGCAGAAAAGACCCTCCCGAAAGAGGATCTTGGATCGTGCGCCCCCGGCAGGACTCGAACCTGCGGCCAAGTGCTTAGAAGGCACCTGCTCTATCCACTGAGCTACGGGGGCCGGGAGTCCTGATCGGTGGTTCCGTGGCCGTGCCGGGACAAGGATAGGGCTCCGATCCCCTGGACCCGGTTGCTTCACCTGCGTGGCACGATGTGGAGGTTCGGTGAAGCGAACCGATAATCGCAGGTGGGTGCGATTCCTGCACCAGTTTTCGCCCCCCGCGCGCCGGGTGTTGTGCACTCGTTATGCCCCTGCCCCACTCGTCCCCTCTGTCCGGACTCTGTCCGGAGGGTGGAACCGCCGCGCAGAGGGGGCTATAAGCTTCAAAAAGGCTCTAAAATTGGGCATTCTTCGCATGTGGTGACCATGGACGTACGGCCTCAGCTCATCGACGCACTTTCCGCCCTGCGCGACCGTGTCGCCGCTGTGCGTCTCCCACTGCCCCTGCCGGGGGCCGAACGCGCCCGGCAGACCAGGGTCGAACTCCTCGCCCAGCTCGACGACTACCTGCTCCCACGCCTCAAGGACCCCGAGGCGCCGCTGCTCGCCGTGATCGGCGGCTCCACCGGGGCCGGGAAGTCCACGCTGGTGAACTCGCTGGTGGGGTGCCGGGTCAGTGAGGCCGGGGTGCTGCGGCCCACGACGCGGACCCCGGTGCTGGTCTGCCACCCCGACGACCACCACTGGTTCGCCGGGGTACGCGTGCTGCCGCAGCTCACCCGGATCTGGCTGCCGCCGGGGCAGACGCCCGACCCCGACGGGCTCGACGACCTCGGGGCGCGCGGTGAGCACGGGGAGACCGCGCTCCGGGTGGAGACCGCCGTCAGTCTGCCCCGCGGGCTCGCGATCCTGGACGCCCCCGACATCGACTCGCTCGTCGTCCGCAACCGGGTCCTCGCCGCCGAGCTGATCTGCGCCGCCGACGTCTGGGTGATGGTCACCACCGCCTCGCGCTACGCCGACGCCGTGCCCTGGCACCTGCTGCGTACCGCGAAGGAGTACGACGCGGCCCTCATCACCGTCCTCGACCGGGTGCCCCACCAGGTGATCGCCGAGGTGTCGCGGCAGTACGCGGCGCTGCTGACCCGGGCCGGACTCGGGGACGTACCCCGGTTCACCATCCCCGAACTGCCCGAGTCCGCGGGCGGCGGCAGCGGACTGCTCCCCACCACCGCCGTCGCCCCGCTGCGCGCCTGGCTCACCCACCGGGCCCAGGACCCCGCGGCCCGGCAGCAGGCGGTGGGGCGCACCGCGTCCGGCGTCATCGAGTCGCTGAACGTACGGATGCCCGAGCTGGCCGCCGCCGTCGCCGCCCAGTACGCCGCCTCCGTACGGCTGACCGGGGTGGTCGAGGACGCGTACGGCAAGGAGGCCGCCCGGATCAGACGACGCCTCCAGAGCGGGGCGGTGCTCTCCGGGGACGCGCGGACCCGGTGGCGCGGCTACCCGCTCTACAGCGCGCCCGAGGAACTCCTCGAAGCGCTCGTCGACAGCCTGGTGGCCCTCCTCCAGTGCTCCGTCTCCGCCGCCGACGAACAGATCCGCACCCAGTGGCGTCGCGAGCCCGCCGGGGCCCTGTTCCGGTTCGACGGCGCGGGACGGGACTCCGGGGGGTGGGGGCCCGCCGAGGACGTCGAGGGGCGGATCGCCGTCGCCGTACGCAGGTGGCGGCGGGTCCTGGAGGAGCTGGCCGACGAGGAGGTGCGCCAGCTCGACCGCAGCGTGGCGCCCGACCCCGAGACCGTCGCCGCCCTCCTCGCGGCCGCCCTCCTCGGCGGCCGACGGGCCCGTACGGCGGGGGAGCAGCTCGCCGAACGCATCGGTGCCCAGGGTGCGCTGAGGCTCCGTGACAAGGGAGGTGAGCTGCTGACCGGCTATATCGACCAGGTGCTCGGCGGCGAACGCGACCGCCGCCTCGCCCCGCTCGACGCCCTCGACGTCGCCCCCGAACCCCAGGCCGAACTGATCGCCGCGCTTTCCGTACTGCAGAAGGAGAGGTGGCAGCGATGACCGCCGTCACGGACGAGGACCACGACAACGGTGCGGCGAAGGCCCGCCCGCGGAAGGACGGTGGCCGTGAGGACGGGCCCACGCCGGGGCCCGACGGCGAGCGCACCGGCCGGCGCTGGGACGACGGGCTCATCGCCCGCCGCGCCGCCGCTGCCGAGGCCCGCCGGGGCGGGGAGCCCGGGCCCGGAGTCCCGGACGAGGACGACGTACGGCCACAGGTCGAGGCGTACGTTCCCTCGGGCGGACCGCTGCCCGCCCGCCTGGACGCCCTGCGCGAACTCGTCGGTCTCTCCCGGGCCCGGCTCGACCGGGACACCCTCGCCGAGGCGGGACGGGTGCTGGACGAGGCCGCGGCCCGGCAGCGGCTCTCCTCCCGGCACACCGTCGTCGCCGTCGCGGGCGCCACCGGCAGCGGGAAGTCCACCCTGTTCAACGCGCTGGCCGGGGCCCAGATCTCCGACACCGGGCTGCGCCGCCCCACCACCTCCCAGCCCATCGCGTGCAGCTGGACCGACGGGGCCGCCGGACTGCTGGACCGCCTCGCCATCCCGGGGCGGCTGCGGCGCAGGCCCCACCCCGGGCCCGTCGCCTCCGACGAGGTGCTCCAGGGGCTCGTCCTGGTCGACCTTCCCGACCACGACTCGGCGGCCACCGAACACCGTGAACAGGTGGACCGGGTCCTGGCCCTGGTCGACGCGGTGATCTGGGTCGTCGATCCGGAGAAGTACGCCGACGCGGCCCTGCACGAACGCTATCTGCGCCCGCTCGCCGGACACGCCGAGGTCACCTTCGTCGTCCTCAACCAGACCGACCGGCTGCCCGGCGAGGCCGCCGACCTCGTCCTCGACGATCTGCGCCGCCTCCTCGACGAGGACGGCATCGCCCTCGGCGAGCACGGCGAACCCGGCGCCACCGTCATGTCCCTGTCCGCGCTCACCGGTGACGGGGTGCCCGAACTGCGCGAGATGGTCGGCCGGTTCGTCCAGGACCGCACGGCCGCCACCCGCCGCCTCTCCGCCGACGTCGACGCGGCGGCGGCGCGGCTGCGCCCCGTGTACGTGGCGGAGGGGCGGCCGGGTCTCGGCGAACGGGCCCGGGAGGAGTTCACCGACCGGCTGGCCGAAGCCGTCGGGGCGGCGGCCGCCGGGCAGGCCGCCGAGCGGGAGTGGCGCAGGAACGCGGGCCGGGCCTGCGGGACGCCGTGGCTGCGGCTGTGGCGCTGGTACGAGTCCCGGGGCCTGCCCGGCAGCCTGGACCGGATGGGCCAGGCGCTCACCCCGCCCGAGGAGGAACTGACGGCCCGGCAGCGGGTCGAACAGGCGGTCCGGATCGTCGCGGACGAGGCCGCCGACGGGCTGCCCGGACCCTGGGCGCAGGCAGTGCGGGAGGCCGCGTTCAGCGGGGCGAAGGGGCTGCCCGAAGCGCTGGACGAGCTGGCGGTGAAGGCGGGGGCGCCCGGTGCGGGCGGGCGGGGCGGCGGTGCCGGGCGGCGCTCCGGAGCCACCGGGCGGGGCGGCGGCTCCGGCCGGCATGATCAGCCCGGGAGTGACGGTGCCGAGGGGCGGGGCAGCAGGGGCGGCCCCCCGGTCGGCGGGCGCCCGGCCAAGCCGCCCCGGCCCAAGTGGTGGCCCGCCGCGGTGCTGGCCCAGGTGTCGATGACGCTGATCCAGATCTTCGGCGGTCTGTGGCTGGTCGGCCAGATCATCGGCGTCCTGGAGCCGGGGCTCGTCACCCCCGCGCTGATCATGCTGGCCGGAGTCGTCGGCGGGCCGCTGGTGGAGTGGTCCTGCGCGGCGGCCATCCGGGGACCGGCCCGGCGCTACGGGCAGGACGCGGAGCGACGGCTGCGCGAGGCCGCGGCCGCGTGCGGCCGGGCGAGGGTCCTGGACCCGGTCGCCGCCGAGCTGGTGCGCTACCGGGAGGTGCGCGAGCGGTACGTGACGGTGGCGGAGTTTTCCACAACCGGCCGGTAGTCCACAGGCCCCGGCGCGATTCCCTTCCGGCGTCCACCATGGAGTCCGTACGGCAACGTCGGACGACAGTACGTCAGGGCAGGAAGACGACAGCACGTCAGGACAGGAATCGGGGGCGGGAAAAATGAATGAGACCTTGGTGACGCTGGTGGGAAACGCGGCCACGGCCGTGGAGTTCCGGGAGACGGCCACCGGAGGAATGGCGCGATTCCGATTCGCCGTGACACCGCGCCGCTGGGACCGCGAGAAACAGCTCTGGGCCGACGGGCACACCAGCTTCTACACCGTCTGGGCCTGGCGGGCCCTGGCCGTCAATCTGGCCGGTTCCGTTTCCGTCGGTGAACCACTGCTCGTGCACG
This sequence comes from Streptomyces durocortorensis, assembly GCF_031760065.1. Taxonomy (NCBI): domain Bacteria; kingdom Bacillati; phylum Actinomycetota; class Actinomycetes; order Kitasatosporales; family Streptomycetaceae; genus Streptomyces; species Streptomyces sp. C11-1. Next base: position 2,183,902 of record NZ_CP134500.1, on the reverse strand, counting down.
GCCGGTTGAAGGTGCGTGAGGAGGAACAGGGTGGTCAGCGGCGGACGTTCGTCGATGTCGAGGCCGTCGCCGTGGGGCATGACCTGAGCCGCGGAACGGCCGCCTTCCGCAGGGCGATCAGGGCCGAGCCTGGTCTGACGGAGCGTCCGGAGCGTGTTACGGACGGCGATGCGGAGCCGCCGCCGCAGGGGCGGGAGCGAGCCGGTGAAATGGCGGCGGTGTCCTGAAAAGGCTGGCCGGGGTGCCGCCTGGGCGATAACGATTCCGATTCGGAATGGTTGTCCCAGGGCAGTACGGGGGATTGCTCTTCGCCCGTTCCTTAGGATTCCCAGAGCTCATGGGTCACTTGGGTCTGCTGGCGGGACATTCCCCACACGCGCACCACGCGCGAGGGTCCCGCCCGGAGGGGAATTCTGTGTTGTCTGAGTCTTCAGTGTCCGCTGCGCCTTCCGGTACGACAGGGGCGCCCCCCGGCCGAGGCATCCTGCGCCCGGTCACCGCGCTGCTGCTTTCCGGTCTCGTCGCGGCGGCCGCTCTCGTCGGCGCGGGCCCGGCGGTGGCCGGCGACCCGGGGCGGCACCACGGCGGCGCGGCCGCGGTGCTCGACGGGCTGAAGACCTTCGACAGCGCCGTGCTCCGCGTGCCGGGCGAGAACGGCGAGCCCGACCGGACCCAGGAACTGCCCGCCGGGCTGTTCGAGATGACCGTGGACGGCGGCGGCAAGCTCAAGACGTACTGCATCGACCTCCACAACCCCACCCAGAACCAGGCGACGTATCTGGAGACCCCCTGGGCCGAAACCTCGCTGGGCGGCAACCGGAACGCGGGGAAGATCCGCTGGATCCTCCAGCACTCCTACCCTCAGGTCGACGACCTCGCCGCCCTCGCCGAGGCCGCCGGGACCGGCCCGCTGACCGAGCGGACCGCCGCCGCAGGCACCCAGGTCGCCATCTGGCGCTACTCGGACGGCGCCGACGTCACCGCGGCGGACAAGCAGGCGGAGAAGCTGGCCGACTGGCTGCACCGCCACGCGCGCAACGCGAAGGAGCCCCGCGCCTCCCTGACCCTGGAACCGGCGGCGGTCTCCGGCCGGGCCGGGGAGCGGCTGGGGCCCGTGACCGTCCGCACCGGCGCCGACCAGGTCTCGGTGTCGCCCCCGGTGGACGCGGCGGCCAGCGGGATCAGGGTCACCGACGAGAAGGGCGAGGCCATCACCGCCGCCGCCGACGGCGACCGGCTGTACTTCGACCTGCCGAAGGACACCGCCGACGGCTCCGCCGCGCTGAGCGTCCAGGCCACCACCCAGGTGCCGGTCGGCCGGGCCTTCACCGGGATCGGCCGGACCCAGGCGCAGATCCTGGCCGGGTCCAGCGAGTCCACGGTCTCCGCACGGGCCACCGCCACCTGGGCCGAGACGGGCCCGGCCCCCGCGGTGACCGCCCGGGAGAACTGCGCGAAGGGCGGCGTCGACATCACCGTCGCCAACCGTGGCGACGCGCCGTTCACGTTCGAGCTGGCCGGTGCCGAGCACACCGTCGCGGCCGGGGCCACCCGCACCGTGACCCTTCCGGTCGCCGAGGATCAGGCGTACGACTTCGCCATCACCGGGCCCGGCGGCTTCCGGAAGAGTTTCACCGGGGTGCTGGACTGCGCCACCGCCGGCAGCGTCCCGCCGGGCGGGGACGGGGCCGACGGCGGTGCGGGCAACGACATCGGCACCCGGAGCGCCCAGCGGTCCGTCCCGGCCACTACCGGCTCCAGCACCTCGGGCCTGGAGGGCGACCTCGCCGCGACCGGTGGCTCCAGCGCCACCCCGATGATCGCCGCCGTGGCGATCGGACTGCTCGTCGTGGGCGGCGGCGCGGTCTTCCTCCTCCGCCGGAAGCAGGCGCGCACCGAGGACGAGTGAGTGCCCGCACACATGCGGTGACGTGCGAGGAAGGAGCCTACGGTGATACGGGTTTCCGTCCGGGGTTGGACGTCAGGCAAGATGGGGTGTATCTGCCCACACCTCTATTGCTGCCGGACGGTTTCTCTTGGCTGAGTACATCTACACCATGCGCAAGACGCGCAAGGCGCACGGCGACAAGGTGATCCTTGACGACGTCACCTTGAACTTCCTGCCCGGTGCCAAGATCGGTGTCGTGGGACCCAACGGCGCCGGTAAGTCCACGGTGCTGAAGATCATGGCGGGCCTGGAGCAGCCGTCCAACGGTGACGCGTTCCTGTCGCCGGGGTTCAGCGTCGGCATCCTCATGCAGGAGCCGAAGCTGGACGAGGAGAAGACGGTCCTGGAGAACGTGCAGGACGGCGCCGCCGAGATCATGGGCAAGCTCAAGCGCTTCAACGAGGTCGCCGAACTCATGGCGACCGACTACTCCGACGCGCTGATGGAGGAGATGGGCAAGCTCCAGGAGGACCTGGACCACGCGAACGCGTGGGACCTGGACGCCCAGCTGGAGCAGGCCATGGACGCCCTGGGCTGCCCGCCCGGTGACTGGCCGGTCATCAACCTCTCCGGTGGCGAGAAGCGCCGGGTGGCGCTCTGCAAGCTCCTCATCGAGGCCCCGGACCTGCTCCTCCTCGACGAGCCCACCAACCACCTCGACGCCGAGTCGGTGAACTGGCTGGAGCAGCACCTCTCGAAGTACTCGGGTGCCGTCGTCGCCGTCACCCATGACCGGTACTTCCTCAACAACGTCGCCGAGTGGATCCTCGAACTCGACCGCGGCCGCGCGATCCCCTACGAGGGCAACTACTCCACGTACCTCGACAAGAAGGCCACCCGCCTCAAGGTCGAGGGCCGCAAGGACGAGAAGCGGCAGAAGCGCCTCAAGGAGGAGCTGGAGTGGGTGCGGTCGAACGCCAAGGGGCGCCAGACCAAGTCCAAGGCCCGTCTCGCCCGGTACGAGGAGATGGCGGCCGAGGCGGAGAAGATGCGGAAGCTGGACTTCGAGGAGATCCAGATTCCGCCGGGCCCCCGGCTCGGCTCCATCGTCGTCGAGGTCGAGAACCTCTCGAAGGCCTTCGGCGACAAGGTCCTCATCGACGACCTGTCGTTCACGCTGCCCCGTAACGGCATCGTCGGCGTCATCGGTCCGAACGGCGCGGGCAAGACCACGCTGTTCAAGATGATCCAGGGCCTGGAGACCCCGGACACCGGCTCCATCAAGATCGGTGACACGGTCAAGATCTCCTACGTCGACCAGTCCCGCGCCAACATCGACCCGAAGAAGACCCTCTGGGCCGTCGTCTCGGACGAGCTGGACTACATCAACGTCGGCCAGGTCGAGATGCCGTCCCGCGCCTACGTCTCCGCGTTCGGCTTCAAGGGCCCGGACCAGCAGAAGCCGGCCGGTGTCCTCTCCGGTGGTGAGCGCAACCGCCTCAACCTGGCCCTCACGCTCAAGGAGGGCGGCAACCTGCTGCTCCTCGACGAGCCCACCAACGACCTGGACGTCGAGACGCTCTCCTCGCTGGAGAACGCCCTCCTGGAGTTCCCGGGCGCCGCGGTGGTCATCTCCCACGACCGCTGGTTCCTGGACCGCGTCGCCACGCACATCCTCGCCTATGAGGGTGACTCCAAGTGGTACTGGTTCGAGGGCAACTTCGAGTCGTACGAGAAGAACAAGGTCGAGCGCCTCGGTCCGGACGCGGCCCGTCCGCACCGTGCCACGTACAAGAAGCTCACGCGAGGCTGATCGTCTTGGCTCGTCACCTCTACAGCTGCCCTCTGCGCTGGTCGGACATGGATGCCTTCGGCCACGTCAACAACGTGGTCTTCCTCCGCTATCTGGAGGAGGCGCGCATCGACTTCATGTTCCGGCTGGCGCCGGGGGACGGCTCGCCGTCGTTCTCGGGCGGGTCCGTCGTGGCCCGGCACGAGATCGACTACGTACGGCCGCTGGTCCACCGGCACGAGCCGGTGACCGTCGAGTCGTGGGTCACGAAGATAGGCGCCGCGTCCCTGACGATCGCCTATGAGATCAAGGACGACGACCAGGTGTACGTACGCGCCTCGACCGTCGTCGTCCCCTACGACCTGGCGGCGGAGCGGCCCCGGCGGATCTCCGCCGAGGAGAAGCTCTTCCTCCAGCAGTACCTGGCAGAGGAGCCCGCCGCGGCATGACCGTGCCCGTGCAGTCGCTGCTGTTCGCCGACCCGAGGGAGGCGGCGGATCTCGCCGCCTTCCTCGGCCGGCTGCTCCACTACGACCGGGCCGCCGCGGTCCGGTTGCAGGCGGGCGGCGGCGACGCGCTGGCCGTGTTCGGCCGCCCGCCCTCCTTCGAGGTCCTCGCCGTCCGTGCGGCCCGTCTGGCCCGCCCCGAGACGCTCGACATCACGGTGTCGGCGGGGGAACTGCTGGAGTCCCTCGACGTCTCCGGTGAGGGCCCCGGCGAGCAGGCCGGGGCGCTGCCCGCACCCGTCACCGGGCCGCCCTGGACCGGTGTCCTGCCGCCCCGGGGGCCCTGGCGGGAGCAGGCCGGGCTGCCCGGTCCGGACGCCCTGCGCACCGCCCTCGACGCGGCTGTCGCCGAATTCCGTACGCGGGACGAAGCGCTGTCCGAGGAGTCGCGTACCCGCGCCGAGCGCGACCGGATCGGCCGTGAGATCTGGTCCCGGCCGGTCGGTACGACGGACCTGCCCCTGCGCGCCGTGCACGCCGCCCAGTCCCTCGGCTTCCTCCGCGCCGACCCGGACTTCCCGGTCTCGCTGTTCGCCTCGGGCGGCTGGCTGCGGCTGCGGACCCCGTTCGGCTCGATCGCCCTGCGCCGCGACCAGACCGGCGGCCTCGGCGGGCCGGGCGGGCTGGGGCTGTCGGTCGGGCCCGGCTGAATCGTCGGAGCCGACTGGTCTGTCGGGCCTGGTTGATCTGCCGGGCCTGGCTGGATCGTCGGAACCGGTTGATCTGCCGGGGCTGGCCGGATCGTCGGACCTGGCTGAACTGCCGGACCCGGTTGAACCGTCGGACCGGCTGCGACATGAGGCTCCGAGAGCCCCCGACCGCCTCGCCGCCTGCGGCTGCTACTGCTCCGGAGCTCCGTCGGCCTTCCCCTCCGTGCCGCCCGGCTCCCCGTGCGCGTCCGGCCAGACCCCGATGTGGTCCTGCTCCAGCTCCAGCAGCACCCGGTGCTCCATGCCCAGCGCCCGCGTGTGGTCCGCGGGCAGCTGGAGCCGGCCCGCCCGGTCGAGCATCGCGTACTCCCGGGCCACCTGAGACTCCTGGCCCGTCGCCGCGTCCACCTCCGTGCGGCGCAGCACCTCGGAGGACGTACGGCCGTCACGGATGGCGACCGTACGGCGCACCTCGCTCGCCACCGCCTGGTCGTGGGTGACGATCACGATCGAGGTGCCCAGCTCCTCGTTGGCCCGCCGGAACGCGGCGAACACCTGCTCCCCGGTGGCCGAGTCCAGTTCGCCGGTCGGCTCGTCCGCGAGCAGGACGGAAGGGGAGTTGGCCAGCGCCACCGCGATGGCCACCCGCTGCTGCTGCCCGCCCGACAGCTGCTGGGGCCGCCGGTCACGGCAGTCCGCGATGTCGAGCATGGCGAGCAACGACTCGGCGCGGGCCGCCCGTTCGCGCTTGCTGCCGCCGCCGCGCAACTGCATGGGCAGGGTGATGTTCTGGATCGCGGTGAGATACGGGAGCAGATTGCGGGCGGTCTGCTGCCAGACGAACCCGACGACGTCACGGCGGTAGCGCAGCCGCTCCTTCGGCCCCATCGACAGCAGATCGCATCCCGCGACCTTCGCCGATCCGGCGGTCGGCACGTCCAGGCCCGCCAGGATGTTCATCAGCGTCGACTTGCCGCTGCCCGACGCCCCCACCAGTGCCATCAACTCGCCCTCGGCAACCAGCAGATCGAGGCCCTGGAGGGCCTGCACCTCCACCCCGTCCGTGGTGAAGATGCGCACCACCCGGTCGCAGGCGATCAGTGCGTCGTGGCCGTAGGAGGGGCGGTCCCGGCGGGCCGCCGCGCGCTGCTCCAGCTCGGCCAGCGTCGTCTCGGCCCCACGGGCCGTGGCTGCCGTCCGGGCGGACGTGGTGGACGAGGTCATCGGGAGTCTCCTGCCCTGAGTTCGGTGATCGATCCGCGGCGGCTCGCCCACCACGCCTGGACGCCCGCGACCGCGGCGGCGAGCGCGACCACCCCGGCAGCCGGAAGCCCGAGCGACCACAGGTCGGTGCGCAACGGGACGGGGTCCGGGGCCGATCCGGCGACGCCCGCGAGCGCCAGCGCGACCAGATCGACGCCGGGGGAGAGAAGGACGATGGTCGCCCAGCCGGTGAACAGGCCGCCGACCGCCGCCAGCAGCGCCTGCGGCATCGCCTCGAAGGCCAGCAGCCGCCTGCCCTGTCCGGTGGTCAGCCCCATCGTGCGCAGCCGCGCCAGCAGCGTCCTGCGTTCCGGTGCGGTCTGGAGCAGCGACAGCAGTACGGCCAGCAGCGCGTATCCGGCGCCCGCCACGACGGCCGCGAGGTAGATGCGTTCGGCGCCCGCCTGCATCGGGGCGTTCACGTACCGCTCGCGCTCCTCGGAACGCAGCTGTACGACGTACTTCTTGCCGCTCCCGCCGACCGCCGCGTGCAGCTTCCCGGGGTCCGGTGTGCCGTTGAGGAACAGGGTGGTGGGTTCCCCGTGGTCGAGCGAGGCGGAGTTCACGATCAGGAAGTGCGCGGTCGAGACCGCTGCCGCGCGCGAGGCCACCCCCACGATCCGGACCTTGAAGTCGCCGGACAAGGTGTCGACGGCGACCGGCTCCTTGCCCAGGCGGGCCGCCACCGACGGGGACGCGATCGCCGGAAGGACGCGCCCGGGGCCGGGTTCCGCGCCCTTCGGCACCGGCGCCGCCGCGCCGGTGGCCTTCAGCCGGGCGGCGGGGAACTCCGGCAGCCCGGTCGCGCGCGCCAGCCGGGCGTACGTGGCGGGGTCGACGCCCACCAGGGCCGCGCTGTCGGCGCCCGCAGCCCCGGTGCCGCTCGCACCGGCTCCCGTGGCGTCGGTGCCGCCCACGTCCGCCGTCGGCAGGGCCACGCTGTGCTCGACACGTACCGGAGCGACGTTCTCCACCCCGTCGAGGTCCTTCACCGTACGGACCAGGGGGCCGGGCAGCGTCGTCCGCTCGCTCAGTCCGCTGATCCGGGCATCCGCCCCCACGGCCTTCAGCGCCGCGTCGTCCCGGGCGTCCCCGATGCCCGCCACCACCGACCCGCCGAACGCGGCCGTGGCCAGCGCCAGCAGCAGGGCGAGCAACGGCAGTGTCCCGCCGGCCGAGGCCCGCCCGGCGCGGGCGAGCGACAGGAAGCCGATCGCCCCGCGCAGCCGGGCCACGGGGCGCGCGGCGAGGCGCAAGGGCAACGGGTAGAGCCGGACCAGGACGAGAGCCGCGATCAGGGCGACCAGCACCGGTGCCGCGCTGACCAGCAGATCCGTGCCGCCGCCGGTCGACGTACCGCGCCGCAGCAGGGCCGTCACCGCGCCGACCGCCAGCACCAGCAGCGTCAGCTCGGCGACGGTGCGCCGACGGGACGGCCGGGCGCTCACCATGTCCTCGCGCGCCCCGTGCAGCGTCGGCCGGATGTGCTGGAGCGTCGTCCGCAGCGGCAGGGCCAGGCAGACCAGCAGGCCGGTCCCCGCCGCCGCCAGCGTTCCCGGCCACCACCGGCCCTCGCCCACCACCAGCACCGCGAGCAGTAGCCCGAGCGCGGCGGCGGGCAGCACCGTCACCGCGGTCTCCGCGAGCAGCCGTCCGCCGATGCCGCGCAGGGAGGCGCCGCGTGAGCGCAGCAGGGCCAGTTCGCCGCGGCGGCGCCCGCCGATCAGGGCGCCCGTCATCAGCAGGACGACAGTGGCCACGGAGGCGATGCCCAGGGCGGCGACCGCGATCACGGGACTGATCGCCTCGCGCATCCGGGCGTTCGCCGCCACGATGTGGCCGAGCCCGCTGCGGACCATCGCGGTGTCCCCGGCGATCTCCCGCGTCTTCAGCAGTCCGGGGCCGCTCTCCAGGGAGGCGAGGACGGATGCCAGACGGGGGCCGTCGGGGCCGGTCAGCGCCGCCGGGTCGGGCGGAAGCCGCCAGTACAGGGCGGGCTCGGTGGCCGTGCTCAGCAGGACCGGGGCGGCGTCCTCGGCCAGCAGGACCGTGCCGGCCCAGAAGTAGGTGGGAAAGGGACTCGCGGGGTCCGGGACCAGGGACGGGCTGCGCAGCAGCGGATCGGCGGACCAGTAGCTGCCGTGCGGGTCACGCGGGGCGACGATGCCGGTGATCCGTACGGTGACGGTCTCGCCCGACGCCGTGGGCACCGCGAGGGTCGCGCCGACCTTCACCTTCAGCTCGGCGGCCGTCTCCTCGGTGACCGCGCCCTCCACCGCACGGGAGTCCGAGGTCACCGGGCCCGTCGTCGCGGGCCAGGCCCCCGAGCTGAGCGTGGCGTGCTCCCTCAGGCCCAGTTGCGCCGCATAGGTGAGCCGCGGCGGAGCCGCGTCGGGGCGCGGCAGCCAGGGTTCGGTGGCGACGACCGGCCTCGTGGTGCGCACCCCGTACGCGACGGAGGACGTGTCGGCGCGCAGCGGTGCGGGCAGTGCCTTCAGCAGCTCCCCGCCGACGCGCGTCAGCTGCGGGCCGCGCATCTCGGCCTCCCGTTGCCCCTGCGGGAGTTCGAGGCCGGGCTGCGGACGCGCGACCTCCACGACGCTGCGGTTCGGGTCGGCGGTCAGGATGTCGTGGCGCAGCCCCTTCGTCTCGTACGCGTCCACCGCGCGCGGAAACGCGGCGGCGAGGAACGCGGTCACCAGCACCAGTACCGCGAGGGCCACCGCCGCACCGGGCGCGGTCCGCAGCCGGGTCCGTATCCACGGGGCTTCCGCCGCCCGCCTGTTGTCGTCGCTCATGTCAGTGGTCCCCCTGGTGGCGCAGCGATACCGCCGGGTCCCCGCGGCGGAGCGCGAGCGTCGCGACGATCACGAGAGGCAGTGCGGCGACCCCGGCCAGCAGTGCGGCGACCTGCCCGGCGGGCAGCTCCACCAGCACCGGAGGCACGGGCCGGTCCGCCTGCCCGGTCAGCACGATCAGCGGGACGACGGCCCGGGTCAGCACGGTGCCGATGGCCGCCCCGATCAGCAGGGCGATGGCGATGAGGACGCCCTGTTCGGCGGCGACCATCCGGGCCAGCTGGCGGCGCGGCGCGCCGAGCGCCCGCAGCACGCCCAGCTCGGCGGACCGTTCACGCCGGGAGCCGGAGGCGCTGACGGCGAAGCCGACCGCGGCGAGCGCGGCGGCGACCACCGCGACGGCGGGCAGCGCGGACTGCGGGCCCGCGCCCAACGGGTCGTCGACCAGCCGCTGGGCGGCCTCGGCGCGGACCAGTACCTGGGCCGGATCGGTGTCCGGCCGGGCGCGCAGGGCGGCGGCCACCTTCGCGCTGTCGCCGGGGGCGGTGCTCAGCCACCATTCGTTCGCCTCGATCGTGGCGGTCGGCCGGTCGGCCAGGGCACCGGCGACCGCCCTGAGGTCGAGCAGCAGCCCGCCGCCGCCCGCTGTCGGGTCCGGGGCGCCGGTGAGGGTGCCGGTGGTCGGCAGCTGCCGTACCGCCTTCACCAGGGTCACCCGGACGGTGTTCCCGGCAAGCGTGAGATCGATCTCGTCGCCCGGCTTCGTACTGGTGCTCCTCAGGTAGGCGTCCGTCGCCACCGCCTTCACTGCCGCGGCCCGGGGCCTGGCCGCGGTGATCCGCAGGGTGCCGGTGGTCCGCTCCCAGGCGTCGAGGTCCCGCACGCCGGTGTCGTACGTGAAGTCCGGCGCACCGGAAGACCTGTTCGGCACGGGCCGTTCGCCCGGCCGGTCCTCACCGAATTCGGTGAGCGTCACGGCGGCCTTCCAGCGCACCGAGCCGGGCGTCGCCACGGGGTGTTCGGCGCCGGATGCGGTGACCACCCGTACGTCGCTCATCGAGACCCTGCGCTTCTCCGCCGCGCCGGAGGGGGCGTCGCCGTCCACCTCGATGCCGGTCAGGGACAGTCCGGCCGCCGCCGACACCGGGATGGACACCGTGGCGGGGCGGTCGCCGACCGGGACGGACCCGGCCAGCACCCGGTGGGGGAGCCCGTACCGGTCCTCCAGAAGCAGGGTGACCACGGGCGGCTGCCCGTCCGGATCGTCGAAGACGTCGTTCTCGGAGGCGTCGGCGCGCTTCGGCGGCACCGCGGTGATCCGCAGGTCCAGCTTCAGCCGGGTGCTGTCCTTCGGGAGGACGAGCCCGGCGCGGCTGTCCCGCTCCGGGGCGATCGCGTCGAACAGCTGCTGGGGGGACCCGTCGGTGAGGTCGGAGCGCAGCAGCATCCGCTCGTCCGCGTGCGCCGTGTCCAGGGCGAGGACCTCGGCCCTGCGCCCGCCGGAGACCTCCACCTCAGTCCGGTGGGCGGGGGCGGCCTGCCGCACCCCGTCCACCGAGGCGTACGCACCGGCCGTCACCGGAGTGACTCCGCGCTCGCCGACGACCCGGACCGAGGCGCCGGAGCCGAAGTCAGCCTGGTCGCTCTGCGAACGGTTCCAGGAGGCGCTCTGCCCGATGGCCAGCATGCCCATCGCGACCGACAGCACCAGCAGCAGCACCGGTCCCGCGCCGCGCATCGGGCGCCTGCTGAACTGCCAGCCCGCCAGTGCGGCGGGCAGCCCGCGGCCCTTGGCGGCACGCCGTTCGGCGAGCTTCGCGGCGGGCGGGAGCAGCCGCAGCGTGAGCACGGTCCCGGCGAGCAGGGCCAGCGCCGGGGCGGCGACCAGCAGGGGGTCGATCCCGAGCCTGCCGTCCTGGCCGCCGCTGAGCGCCCCGCTGCCGGACGCCGTGGTCTGCCGCTCCAGCTGCCAGTACGCCACCGCCGCGATGAGCAGCAGCCCGATGTCGGCGCCCGCCCGCACGGGTGCGGGCAGCGAGGCCGCCCGGGTCCTGCGCCCGCCCGCCCCGGCCGTCAGCGACGGAGCGACCACCGCCAGGGCACAGGCCAGCGCCACGGCCGCGGAGACCAGCCATACCGTCGCGGTGGCGCCCTCCCCGACCCGCAGCCCGATCCGGGACAGGGCGCCGCGCTCGGCCAGCAGGCCGGTCAGCGGCCCCGCCAGCAGCGGGGCGACCAGCGCTGCGGGAGCGGCGAGCAGCAGCGCCTCGATCGCCGCGAACGAGGTGATCCGGCCGCGCGATCCGCCCCGGGCCCGCAGCAGTTCCCGTTCCCCGTCGCGCTCGCTGTTCAGCAGCCGGGCCACGAGCAGCAGGGCGTACGCGGCCAGCAGCACCAGCTGCACCGCGACGATCATCAGCGTGGAGCGGGAGACGAGCAGCGCCCGGTCGAGCTGGTCGAGCACGGTGGGCAGCGAGGTCCGCGCGGTGACCCCGGACTTGAACACGGGCGCGGCGGTGAGGGCCTCGGGGGCGTCCGACGACGCCCGGTGCAGCCCGGCCATGGAGCCGGTGGTCAGGGTGGCGAAGTCCGCGGTGGCCAGCCAGGACGTCTCCCCGTCGCCGAGACTCCCGGAGGCCAGCGGGGCGGGGTGCGTGAGCAGGGGACCGTACGTCGTGAAGGCGAGCTTGCGCACCCCGCGCCCGCCGAGCGGGTCCAGCTGCCAGTACGGGTCGGACTGGTCGAGTGCCTCGTAGACGCCGGTGACCAGGATCTGCTGCGGCTTGTCGTCGCGCAGCCGGTCGGTGACGGTGAGCCGCGCGCCCGGCTCCAGCTTCAGCGCCTCGGCGGCGACGAGGGGCAGCGCCACCTGGACCGGTCCCGAGCCGTCCGGCGCGGCGGGCGCCCGGCCCTCGGTGATCCGGACCCGGTCGCGGTCCAGGGCGGCGAAGTGGGTGAGGTCCGGCTCGCCGCGCCGGGCGGCCGGGGACTGGAGGCCGCGCGGCAGCGCGTACGCCCCCGAGCTCTCCAGCTTCCCCACGTTCACGGGCAGCCCGTCGAAGGCGTCGAGGGCGGCCGCGCGGACGGTGGCATCGGCCTCGGCGCGCCGGTCGTGGTCCACCGAGGCGGAGACGACGAGCGAGGCGGAGGCGGCGGACCGGTGGGTGAGCGTGTGGCGCAGAGCCGCGTCGCCCACCGAGCCGGAGAACGCGGTGAGCGCGGCCAGGACGGACGTGGTCAGCAGAACGGCGAGCACGGCCGCGGAGAGGAGAAGGCGGTGCGCCCTCACCCGCAGCAAGACAAAACCCGTCACCTGTGTCCCCCGCCCCGTCAACACCGTGTCCGCACGCCCCCCGACGTACTGGTGATGCTTTCAGAGCGAAAGGATTCTGGTAACCGCTTGCAGGCCCACCTTGATGCGATCGTGATCGATATCTGACGACGGAACGTCGAATTCCGGTGAGATCCGGAGGGCATGCGATGAGATCCGGAAGGATTCGGCGGCAGGCGATCAGTCCGCGGTGTTGAGCATCGACGCGGCGGCGTACGTCAGGTAGTCCCACAGCTGCCGCTCGTGCTCGGGCGCGAGCCCCAGTTCGTCCAGCGCGACCCGCATATGGGCGAGCCAGGCGTCATGGGCCGCCCGGTCCACCCGGAACGGGGCGTGCCGCATCCGCAGCCGAGGGTGGCCCCGGTGGTCGCTGTAGGTGCGCGGGCCGCCCCAGTACTGCATGAGGAACAGGGCGAACCGCTCCTCGGCCGGGCCCAGATCCCCCTCCGGATACATCGGCCGCAGCAGCTCGTCGCCCGCCACGCCCTCGTAGAAGCGGTGGACCAGGCGTCGGAACGTCGCCTCGCCGCCGACCTGATCGTAAAAGGTCTGCTCCTGAAGCGTGTCGCGCGGAATCTCTGTCACCCGTCCATGGTCGCAGACGCACCGGCCGAGGACAGGGGTCCTAGGACCAAGGGACCGGGCCCGGGATCGCCGTTGGCCGTTGCGGGCCCCGCGCAGGACAGTGGAGAGATGGGAGCAGACCGGGAGACCCCCGCCGTCCCCGCAGCCGAGGCCGACGCGGCGAGGCATGCCCTGGTGCGGGAGATCGTCGCGCAGGGCGGGCTGACCGACCCCGCCTGGTACGCCGCCTTCGTCGAGGTGCCCCGCCATCTGTTCGTGCCGTCCTACTACGTGCACGGCATCGCGGGATACGAGCGCCTCTGGGGCGAGGACCCCGACCCCGGGCGCCGCTCCCGCTGGCTGAGCGGGGTGTACGCGGACAGGGCGCTGGCCACCCGCATCCGGGACGGCGAACTCATCTCGTCCTCCAGTCAGCCGTCCCTGATGGCGCAGATGCTGGAGGCCCTCGACGTACGGGACGGCGACACGGTCCTGGAGATCGGCACCGGCCCCGGCTACAACGCGGCCCTGCTCTCGCACCGGCTCGGCGAGGAGGCGGTGACCAGCATCGATCTGGATCCGGAGATCACGGAACCGGCCCGCCGCCACCTCGCGGCCGCCGGGCACCGCCCGACGGTGATCACCGGTGACGGCGCCCGCGGCTGCCCGCAGCGCGCCCCGTACGACCGGATCATCGCGACCTGCACCCTGCCGTCCGTACCGCAGGCCTGGCTGGAGCAGTGCCGCCCGGGGGCGCGCGTCCTGGCGCCGTTCGCCACCGGGCTCGTCGCGCTCCGGGTCTCCGCGACCGCGCAGGGGCCGCGCGCCGAGGGGCACTTCCTGCACACCCCGGCGTACTTCGTGCCCCTGCGCGGGGCGCTGCCGCTTCCCGCCGGGCTTCCGCACCTCGGTGGACTGCCCCGCCGGGCGGCCGGGAACGATCTGTTCCGGTTCCTGCTGACGCTGACCGCGGGCGCTCTCGATCCGCACGAGGCCCTCTCCCTCTGGGAGCGCGAGGGGCGCCCGCAGCGGGAGAGGTACGGCATCACGGTCGGCCAGGGCCGCCAGTGGGCCTGGCTCGACGACCCGCAGGGCCCCTACACCTGGCCGCTGAGCGAATGAGCGCCGCTCAGTCCCGGCGGACCGTGATCGTCGTCCACGCCCCGACGTGCACCTGGTCGCCGTCCTGGAGGGGTACGGGGACGTAGGGCTGGATCGGGTCCTCGGCGCCGTTCAGCGTGGTGCCGTTGGTGGAGTTCTGGTCGACGACCGCCCAGCCGCCGTCGGGCTGCTGCACCAGCACCGCGTGCTGGTGCGAGACGCCAGGGTCCTCCGGCGGCACCGAGAGATCGATGTCGGGGGACTCGCCGGTGCTCTGGCGGCGGCGCCCGATGGTGATCTGGTTGCCGGTGAGCGGGAGACGCTGCTCGGGGGAGTACGCGGGCAGGTTCAGCCCGGTCGCCTCGGGACCGCTGCGCTGCATCATCGCGAGGAAGTACTCGCGGTCCGGAGCGATGACGGCGGTCCAGGACAGGGGCTGCTGGGGGCGGCCCTGGCCCGGCACCCCGCCGTTCGGCTGACCCTGGTCGTACCCCTGCTCCTGCCCCTGTCGGCCGTACCCCTGGGCCTGGGAGGGCGGCGGGAGCAGCCAGTCGTCCCCGCCGCCGGTGTGGCCGGAGGACTGCGGCGGTGCGGGAGGAGCCGACTGCTGTTGCTGTTGCGGCGGTGCGAAGGGCGAGGACTGCCGGGGCTCGAACGGGGAGGGCGCCGACTGCTGCTGGGACGGGTGCCCCTGCTGCGCATACGCGGGCGGCGGCGGGGGACCCTGCTGGAACGACTGCGGAGGAGGACCGGCCTGGCCGCCGTTGCCGTGCGGACCGCCCTGAGGGCCCTGGCCGCTCCGGCCGCCCTGCTCGGGGGCGAGGGGCTCGGCGGGACGGTTCATCTGCGAGGGGCGCGAGCCCTGGTAGTCGAACGGGTCACGCTGCTGGGGCGCGCCACCGGGCCCGCCCTGACCGCCGGGACCGCTCTGACCGCCGGGTCCACCGGGCGCGTTCTGACCGCCGGGACCGCTCTGACCGCCGGGTCCACCGGGCGCGTTCTGACCGCCGGGACCGCTCTGACCGCCGGGTCCATCCGGACCGCCCTGGCCGCCGGGTCCGCCCTGGCTGCCGGGGCCCTGCGCCTGGAAGCCGGGCGGCAGGTTGAGACCGGGCGGGGGGCCGCCGGGCGTGCCGTGCTGCGGGGCCAGCGGGGTGTAGGAGGTCGCCGTGTTGGTGAGGAAGTTCCAGCGGCACTCCTCGCAGAACGGCGCCATCGCCTCACGCGGCGTACGGCACTGCGGGCAGATCTCCGCCTGCATCGTGGGCTGGCCGCCGCTGGTGCCGGAGCCCTGCGGATAGCCGTAACCGGGCGCGGGCGGCGGCGGAGGCGGCGGGGGCACGGCGCCCGCGGGCGCACCGCCGGCGGCCATGCGGTGTCCGCAGACCTCGCACCAGTCCTCGGAACCCGACTGGTGTCCGTTCGGGCAGGTCGGCATGTCGGCGCTTCCCCCTCTCCTCTTCCGGCCCCGGAGGCCGCATGCTGTCGATCGCGGCGCCATGACCGCGAGGTGATCGTGTTGTGCTACTTCTTGACGCGAACGGTCTTGGTGGAGCGCGTTTCGAGGGTCATCTCGTCCGCTTCCGCGACCTTCGCCTTCAGTCGCACAGTACCTGTCGCCGCATCGACGACGTCGACCACCTTCGAAAGCAGTTTCGCAGTGTCCTGGTTCCCGGACGCCGACGCCAGCTGCACCGCACGGCCCAGTTTCGCCGTCGCGCCGTCGAAGTCGCCCGACTTGCGTGCGTCCAGACCCTGCTGGATGACTTGTGCCAGTTCCGCCTGACCCGTGTAGTGCGCGACCTGCGGATTGATCGAGGTCGACGCCACCATGTCGTCCGTCCACACCGCCCGTACGAGCCCCTGGGACAGGGTCTGCGGGGCGCCCGTGCCCGGGGGGCCGGGCAGGACGAGCGAGACCCGGGCGGCCAGCATCTCCTGGCCGATCCCGGCCGCCGGCACCTGGACGCACACGTGGTAGTCGCGGGACTCGTCGCCCCACGAACCCGTCGGATAGTCCCCGGCCCGAGGGCTCGCCTCCGTGCGCCGGCCGGTCAGGTCCGCGACCGTCGGCGCGACCTGCTTCACGAAGCGGATCTCCACCCCCACGGGCGTCCAGAGCCGCAGCGCCACGTCCGCGACCTCCTTGCCCATGGCGTTCTCCATCATCCGCGTGAAGTCCGCGGCCAGCTCCGAGGGGTCGGCGACGATGTCGGCCGTGCCGAGGAGGGCGGCGGCTATGCCGGTGACCTCCTTCACCTCCCAGTCGGTGCCCACCCCGCGGGCGTCACAGGTGAACCGCCCGGCGCAGGAGTCCAGGGCCGCCCGCAGGTCCTCGGGCGCCTCGTGCTCGTTGCGGCCGTCGGTCAGCAGGATGCCGTGCCGGATGCCCACGTCGGCGGAGCCCAGCAGCCGGTCGGCCAGCCGCAGCCAGGTGCCGATCGCGGTGCCGCCGCCCGTGCTCAGCTTCCGCAGGGCGTCCTTGGCCCGCGCCTTCGTCCGCGCGTCGGCGACCGCGAGCCGCCCCTCACCCGGGTAGACGTCCTTGGCCACATGCGTCCCGGCGACCACCGCGAACCGGGTGCCCTCGCGCAGGGTGTCGATGGCCGCGGCCGTCGCGTCGCGCGCGTTGCGCATCTTCGTCGGCGGATAGTCCATCGAACCGGAACAGTCGACCATCAGCACCACGGCCGCGTCGGGCGCCTGCCCCGGCCCGTACGCCGGTGAGGGCGCGACCCCCGCCAGCGGAACGCCCCCGGTGGTGCCGCCGCCGGTCGAGGTGACCGTGACGATCGCGTTGACCTCACGTCCGCCCTCGGGCAGGAACGCGTTCTGGTACACCTCGACGGAGAACTGCGGCACGTTCGACTTGGAGAAGTTGGCCATCTGGTCGGCTCCTTGAAGCTCAAACGGCGGTGCAGGCCGATCCTGCCCCCTGCGGCCCCACGGCGAACGGCAGAAGTGCCACTGTTACGTTGTCGTGGCCCCCGCCGTCGAGCGCGTGCCCGACGAGCACCTGGGCCCCGTGCAGCGGGCGCGTCCGGGCCTCGGCCGGGACGGCGGCGGCCATCTCCTGCGCCGACTCCGCGTAGTTCCACAGGCCGTCCGTGCAGACGACCACCAGGCCGGGCCGGTCCGGCTTGAACGCGGCGGTGTGCGGCTCCAGTTCGTACGCGTCGGCGCCGAGCCAGCCGGTGATGGCGTGGGCGCGCTCGTCCGCGTACGCCTCCGCCTCGTTCATCAGGCCCGCCGCCACCATCTGCGCGGCCCAGGAGTCGTCCTCGGTGAGCCGGGCGGGCGGGCCCGTGCGGTCCTCGGGCACCCAGTAGACCCGGCTGTCGCCGACCCAGCCGACGATCAGCAGCCCGCCCGCCATGATCGCGCCGACCAGGGTGCAGGCCGGGGCGTTCTGATGGCGGTGCGCGTCGTGCTCCATCGCCCCGGCGGGCTCCTGCGCCAGGGCGTTGACCGCCTCGGACGCGGCGACGATCGCCTCGTGCATCGCCTGCTGCGGATGAGTGCCCCGGGGCAGCGACTCCAGGAGCGACTCGTTGGCGGCGCTCGCCGCGGCCGCCGACGCCTCGTCGGGCCGGCTCGCCGAGGACACGCCGTCGCAGACGATCGCGACGACGGCGGGCGAACCGTCCGGCAGCGCGGTCGAGGACACCGCGAAGGAGTCCTCGTTGCGGTGGTGGCGCAGGCCCCGGTCGCTGACGGCGGCCACCGCGTCCAGCTCCTGCTCCATGTGGTCGCGCTCGCGGGGCTGCGCGTGCCCGCAGTTCTCGCAGTAGCCGTCCCGGTCCACCTGGCCCGAGCGGCAGGCCACACACACCTTCGCCCCGGCGGCGGGCGCGGCGAGGGGCGCGGCGGCGTGCTCCGCCGTACGGGGATCGGGCGCCGCCAGCGCGAAGTCCCCCGAGTCGTCCGCACCGCCACGGGCCCCCGGGTCCGTCCGTTCGTCGTGGCGCACGGCTCCGGCGGCCTCGCCCGCCGGCACCGTGATGGCCATCGTGGGCCGGTCGTGGGGGCGCGCCGGCACGGCCGAGAGGTCGTAGCCGCACGCCCCGCAGAACAGATCGCCCGCATCCAGCGGCTCCTCGCAGCCGGGGCACCTCGACACGGCGGGCTGCTGGTCGCTCTGAGACATCTTCACACCCACGTCCGGGGGCGGAAACGGTTGGCCCGCTCCACCAGTTCGATCCTCTCGTCGCCCCGCTGCGCGAGCCGGGCGAGCATCCGGTACGAGCTTTCCAGCCCGAACCGCAGTCCCCGCTCGTCCCGTTCGGCGCCGAGCAGCTTCCGGGAGCCCGGAGGCCCGGTCTCCGGCCCGCCCGGTGACGGGGCACCGGGACTACCGGAGAGTACCCAGTCCAGCGCCTTGCCCAGTACCTCGGTCGACAACTGCTCGCGGCGCACCGGATCCAGACCGAAGGCGGCCAGCGCCGTCACCTGGCTCGCGGCGGCCGTCAGATCGGTCAGCAGCGGCTCGTGCGGGGAGCGCTCGCGCAGCCGTGACCGCACGGCGGCGACCCGGGCGGCCGTGTAGTGGATCGAGGCCTCCGGCACCGACTCCAGAGTGCGCACCGCCGCGTCCCGGTCCCCGGCGGCCATCTGCACCCGGGCCAGGCCGAACGCGGCGCTGACGTAACCCGGATCGGTCGCCCACACCAGGCGGTAGTACTCGGCGGCGTTGTCCAGCTGGCCCAGCACCTCCGCGCAGATCCCCAGCGCCAGCTTGGGCGCCATCTCCCCGGGGAAGGCGTCGTAGACCGCGTCGAAGGAGAGCGCGGCACTCTCGTCGTCACCGGTCACCAGCGAGGTGACGCCGCGATACCAGACGACCCGCCAGTCGTCCGGGTGTTCACCCTCCAGGGTGGTCAGCGCACGGGCGGCCGAATCCAGCTCCCGCATCTCCAGCCAGGCCCGCAGCTCCCGCAGCCGGGTCTCCGGCGAGGGCGCGGGCACCGCGCGCAGGGCCGTGATCAGCTCGGCCGGGGCGGCGGCCATCAGTCCGGCGAGGAAACCGGCGTTCGGGTCCGTCGCGTCGACCCGGGGGACGGGCAGCGCCAGCGAGGTGGCCCGGGCGTCGAACGCGACGAGCCGGACGTCCCCGGGGACCGCCGGTCCGCTCGTGGGCCCGTACGCCGCTCCCATCGCCGTGCCGGGGGCGGGCTCCGCCGTCCGGGGCGCCGGGACCGGGGCGTGCGCCGGGGGAGCGTACGCGAGCGGCGCACCGCCCTGCGGACCGCCCCGGACATGGGTCGGCGGCGCCCCCAGCGGGTCGGCCCCCGCCGGGCCCGAAGCCGGATGGGAAGGCTGGGCGCCCACCGGAACGGCCCCCGCCGGGCCCGAAGCCGGACCGGAAGGCTGGACACCTGACGGCAGCGCCCCCGCGACCGGTGGCGGGGGCGCTGCGGGCGCCGCCCCTCCCTGTGCCGGAATTCCGGACAGCGGACGCGCCCCGCCCCTGCGGCGGCCGAAGAGCCCGCCGCGAGCGGAGGCGGCGCGGGCGCCCAGCTCGGACACGTCGCCCCTCTGTTCGGCGAACAACTCCGTGTCTGTCACGCGCAGTTCCGTGCCGAACAGCGTCGACAGCGCGGGCCTCGGCCGCCCCGTCTGGAGCGCCACGACCTCCCGCAGCACCCCCGTCAGCTGCTCGGCCATCTCCGCGGCCGAGGCGAAGCGCCGGGCCGGGTCCGGGTCGGTGGCCCGTACCAGCAGCCGGTAGAACGACTCGTAGGTGCGCAGCACCTCGATGGTGTCCGGGTCCGGCAGCGAGTCCACGAAGACGTTCGTGTACCCCTGGAAGTCGAAGGTGAGCACCGCCAGCGTCCGCGCCACCGTGTACAGGTCGGAAGCGACCGAGGGGCCCAGCTCCGCGACCTCGGGGGCCTGATAGCCGACCGTGCCGTAGATGGCCGACTCGTCGTCGTCCATCCGGCGCACCGCGCCCATGTCGATCAGCTTCAGCTGGCCCTCGGTCTGGATCGCGTTGTCGACCTTGAAGTCGCAGTAGAGGAGATTGCGGCTGTGCAGATGGCCGAGCGCCTCCAGCGCCTCGATCCCGTACGCGCACGCCTGCTCGACCGGCAGCGGATCGCGCTTCCCGGCCGGGGTACGGCGTTCGTTGGCGATCTCCTTGAGCGCCTTGCCGCCGACGTACTCCATGACGATGTACCCGTCGAGCGAGCCGGTCCGCTGGTCCAGGTGCTCGACGAAGTTGTAGATGCGGACGATGTTGGCGTGCTCGATCTCGGCGAGGAAGCGGCGCTCGGAGATCGCGGCGGCCATCGCGTCCTGGTCGCCGGTGTCCAGCAGGCCCTTGAGGACCACCCAGCGGTCCGAGACGGCGCGGTCCACCGCGAGGTACACCCAGCCGAGCCCGCCGTGCGCCAGGCAGCCCACGACCTCGTACTGGCCGTGCACGATGTCCCCGCCGCCCAGCTTCGGCACGAAGGAGTAGGGGTGACCGCACTTGGTGCAGAACCCCTCCGTGCGGCCCGGCCGGTCCCCGCGCGAACGGCCCACCGGGGCCCCGCAGTCCGAGCGGGAGCAGAACCGCTTGCGCTCGGGTACCTCCGGGTTCTCCAGCACCGCCGTACGCGGATCGGGCCGGGGCACGTCCGGCACCTCCACCAGACCGACGCCGAGGCGGCCCCGGGCCGAGGTCGCCGACGTGGAACCCGAGGAGCGCACCGAGACCGAACGTGAGGTGGACGCCCCGGACAGCGAGCGCGACAGCCGCCCCGAGACCGAGCGGCGCGAGGTCGACGAACGCGACGAGGACCGCGAGGAGGCGCGGGACCCGGAGCGCTGCGAGGAGCTGTCCCGGCTGCTCGCCCGGCCGCCCCCGGCGACCCCCGTGGGCGGCGAACTCACCATGCCCGTCGGCGAGACGACCGGGGCCAGGCCGCAGGTGCCGCAGTACAGCTCGCCGCCGCCCATGTCCTCGTAGGCGCCCTCGCAACCGGGGCGCTGGCACTGCGTACTCATCGGCTCTCCCCCTGTTCGCCCGCGTCCCGCCGGTCCTGGGGGCCGTCGGGCCGACGCGGCGCCAGCAGTTCCTGGACCGCGTGCTGGTAGCGCAGGACGGCCTGCTCGGCGACCCGCAGATCGCACGGCGCGCTCCACAGCATCCGGCGCGCCGCGTCGTACCGCTCGATCAGCATCGGGTCCTCCGCCAGGCCGTGCCGGGCCACCTTCGCCTTGTACGCGTCGAGCCGGCCGCGCAGCTCCGCGCGGACCGCCAGCGGGGCCGTCACCGAGGTCAGCGACTCGCGGGCGCGCAGCAGTTCGTCCTCGGCCTCCTGCTCCAGCGACTCCAGCAGCGGCGAGAGCCGGTGCCACTGGGCGTGCCTGCGGTAGTCCGACGCGGCAGCCAGACGCTCCTGGAGGGCGGTCGGCGGACCGCTGACCGCGGGCACCTCGGAGGCGGCGATCTTCGCCAGCACCTCACCGCGTGCCGCCCGCGCCTCGGTGAGGGTGCGGTCGGCCCGGGAGAGCACGTCCCGCAGCCGGACCAGGCGGGCCTCGGCGTCCTGGCGGACCGCCAGGACCGCCTCGATCTCCCGCCGTACGTCCTCCAGGGCGCGGGCGGCCCGGTCGTAGCGCGAGGTGTCGGGGCGGCCGCCGCCGGGCGCCGCGCTGCCGGGCCCCGGCAGCCAGAACGCCAGTGGGTCGGATATCACCTGGGTCCGCAGGGTGGTCAGCTCCTCGGTGATCTCCGCGAGATCGTCGCCCGCCGGATGCTCACCGGGCCGCACGCCCACCGAGTGGGCCAGGGAACGCGTCCGGTGCAGCTCGGCCGCGAGCAGATCGATCCGGGCGGGCAGCGCCGACCAGACGGAGTCGGCGGCGACGACCATGTCCAGGGAACGGGCGTACAGCTCGTTCATCCGGGCGACCAGTTCCTGGAGCGAGAACCGCTCGGAGAGCCGTGCCGGGCCGGCGACCGGGGGCGGCGGCAGCGCCCCCGGGTTCGCCACATGGACCGCGTCCCCGCGCAGGAGCTCGGTCAGCGCGGCGAGGTCCTCCCGGTTCGGCTGGCGCCTGCGGGCCCGTATCTCCCGGGCCTCGGCCAGCGCCCCCGCGTAGGCGTCGAAGTACCCCCAGAGCAGGGTGATCGACTGCTCGGTCGTGGCCCAGCGCTCCCGGGTGACACCGGTCAGCCCGGCACCTTCCAGGAGCCGGCGGCCGGCATGGTCCTGGAGGGCGAGGAGCGAGGTCTCGATGGCCTCGTGCTCCGCACCGAGCCGGGCCAGCGCACGGTCCGCCTCCTCCCGGTCCATGACCGGGCCGGGAGGCCTCCCCGCGAAGCTGGGGAAGGATCCCGCGACGCCCATCGAACACCTCTCCGCTCTCCCCGCCGGCCGTCGGCCCGGCGGGATCGCTTGCTTCGGTCTGCTCCGGTCCGTACGCCTGCCGGTGGTACGGGGTCAGTCGTTGCGGTACTTGGGTGCGGGCGGTGCCGTGATGCCGGGCAGGCCGGTCGCCAGCCACTTGTCGTAGGACGTCATCCAGGCGCTGTTCCTGCCGCCCGCCCGGTAGTCGACGAGGACCTTGTTGACCCGGGCCACCAGGTCGTCGGCGCCCTTCTTGGTAGCGACGCCGTAGTACTCGGTGGTGAACGGAGCCTTCCCCTTCAGCTCCACCGCCGGGTCCTGGGCCGCCTGACCGGCCGCCAGGGCGTTGTCCGTGACGATCGCGTCGACCTCGCCGAGCTGGAGCCGCACCAGGCAGTCCAGCTGGTTCGGCACGGTCAGCCGGTCCCGGTCGCGCTCGGTGCCGTCGAACTCGTCCTTGTAGACCGCCCCGAAGGACTCCTTCTCCAGCGCCTCGTACGCGGTGGAGCCCTCGGCCGAGCAGACCCGCTTGCCCTTCAGCGAGGCGTCGTAGCCGGTGATCGCGGACTCCTTCGGGGCGAGGACCTGCTGTCCGGCCTGGAAGTAGGCGGTGGAGAAGGAGACCTGCTCCAGCCGCTTGCAGTTGATCGTCATCGTCCGTACGACGACGTCGACCCGCTCGCTCTCCAGGGCGGCGATGCGCTGGTTGGTGGGGATCGCACGGAAGATCACCGCGTCCGGGTCGCCCAGGACGTCCTCGGCGACGGCCCGCACCAGATCGATGTCGAACCCCTCCAGCTCACCGTTGGCCGGATTGCGGTAGCCCCAGCGGAAGCTGTTCTGGTCGACTCCCGCGATCAGCTTGCCGCGCGCCTTGATCTTCGCGATGTTCGGCCCGTCCGCCCCCGACGGCGGCAGGCTCGCCTCCGGCTCCGTGCACGCCTCGGCCCGCGCCTGCACGGCCGCGACCGCCCCGCCGCCCGCCGCATCCGCACCGGCCGGCCCGCCGCTGTGGTGGGACAGCGGCAGCAGGGTGACCGCGGCGGTCACCGCGCACGCCGCCGCCATCCCCGTCACGCCGCCCCAGCCACGCAGCCGGCCGCCCGCGAACCGGCCTTTCACGGACCGGCCCCTCGCCCTGGTCATCGCTGCCCCTCTCACCGGTACTCCGAGAGCCTGCGGTTGACCCCGACGATCACGGCGATCGCCCCCAGCACCGCCAGCGCCGCGGCCCCTGTCGGCAGGCCCCGCAGCGCCCCGCGCCCGTCCTCCGCCGCCGCGGTGAACTCGCCCTGCTCATGGGCGAGCGCCTTCCTCAGCGCGGCGTCCACCTGCTGGAAGGACTCGCCGGTGGACCCCTCGGCCCCGATGATCTGCTGCAACGCGCTGCCGTAGTCGCCCTGGTCGTCCGTGGCACGCGCCGCACGGTGGCGGCTCTGCCACTCGGACACGGCGGTGGCGGCCCTGGCCACCGGCTCGCTCCCGCTCCTGTCGTCGGCGAGCCGTTCGGCCTTCTCCAGCCGGTCCTTCAACGCCTTCATACCCGTGGTGTAGTCCGTCTCGTACTGGTCGGCGGAGCCGTCGGCCGTCAACACGGCACCGCGCGCCACCAGGGTCAGATTCTCATTGGCGCGCGCCTTCAGGGAGTTGATCCGGGCGTCGTTGAGCACATCCAGCGAGGCCTGGCCGTGCGTCATCGCCGACCGCAGCTCCGTACGGGCCACGGCATGCCCCACGGCGAGCCAGAGCACCACCACCGACGCGGCCGCGGTCGCCGCCAGCAGCCCGTGGTTCAGCACCCGGTTCGTCCGGCGGTAGGTGCGTCGCTGCATCCACGCCAGCGCGACCAGCGCCAGGAACCCGGCCCCGAGCGACAGGAGCGGCCACCGCCGGGCGTCGGCGGAGTCCGACTCCAGCCGGCCGGTCTCCGCCGCGTACAGCCGTTCGGCGGCGGGCAGCATCTCGCCGGTCATCTTCTGGTTCGCGTACCGCAGATAGGCGCCACCCAGCGGCAGGCCCTGTCGGTTGTTGGCGCGGGCCCGCTCGATCAGGCCCGTGTAGACCGGAAGAAGCTCGTTGAGCGTGGTGATCTCCCGCCCGGACGCGGTGGCGGAGTCCGTGTTCGCCGCGGCCTTCACCAGCAGCCGCGCGGCTTCCTCGATGTCCTTCCGGTACTGCTCGCGCACGGCGTCGGGCTCCTGCGCACCCGCGAGGAAGCCACTGGCCGCGGAGGTGTCCGCGTCCGCGAGGAAGCGGTAGATGTCCGCCGCGTCGGCGCTCAGCGGCTGGCTGCGCCCGACCACGTCGTCGGCGGCGGCGGCCCGCTGGGATATCTCCAGGGTGGTCACCGCACCGAACGCCACGACGAGCAGGGCCAGGACGGCCCCGATGATCTGGAGTCGGCCGGGCTCGGTCGTCGCCACGGCACGCAGCCGCCGCGCCTGTGCGCCCAAGCCGCCGCCACGCGGTGCGGGCACGCCGACGGGCGCGGACACCGGGTCCGGCGCGTGCAGCGGCGGCGTGCCGCCGCTCGGCGGGTGTGTCACTCGACCTCCCCCTCGGTCACGGACGGCGGGTCCCCCGTCCCCTTCCGGACGGCGCGTGCCCGGCCAGAAGTATGGCCGCGGGGACGGGCATCCACACCAGGAACGCCCAGATCCCCCATCGGCCCCCGCATTCGATCAGTGCGGACGCGGCCGATCAAGACAACCGGTGCGACGTGCCCGGAAACATCCCCATAAGCGAACGGACTCCCCATCAGGTACACGTTCCACGAGGCCGATCGGTTCCCTCGCCCCCCTCCTGTCCCCCGTACGAGGGGCGGCTCCCGCGTACAAGGGGGCGCCCCACCGCGCGGTCTCCGGTGGGGCGCCCCCTGGCGTTCCGTGTGCTCCGGCCTCAGGCGTACTGCGCGCGCAGCCTGCGGTGCACCTCCGGCGCCGCACCCGTACGGTCCAGGCCCAGCAGCGCCGCACCCAGCACCGGCGGCTCGGTCACCACACGCACGTCGGCCTTCGGTGCACGGGCGGCCAGCAGATCGGCGATCCGGTCGTTCAGCTGCGGATGCCGTGCGGCCAGCACACTGCCGCCCAACAGCACCGGAACCTCCTCCTCCAGCAGCTCCAGGCGGGCCAGCGCCACCGAGGCCATCGCCGCCACCTCCGCCGCCTGCCGCTCCACCAGCGCGGCCGCCACCGCGTCCCCGGCGGCCGCCGTGGCGAACAGCACCGGCGTCATCTCGTGCCGCCGCCCCGGCTCGACGGCGCCCCGGTGCAGCGCCTCGATGAGCGCGTACACCGAGCCGAGACCGAAGTGCCCCGGCAGCGCCCGGACCAGCTCCGTCGGCTCGCCGCGCCCGTCCTCGGCGCGGGCGGCGAACCACAGGGCCTCCTCCGCCAGACCCGAACCGCCGCCCCAGTCACCGGACATCCGCCCGATCGCGGGGAAGCGGGCGGCCCGGCCGTCCGGGGTCATGCCCACGCAGTTGATCCCGGCCCCGCACACCACCGCCACGCCCCGGGGCTCGTCCACCCCTGCGCGCAGGATCGCGAAGGTGTCGTTGCGGACCTCCACCGAGGTGCCCCAGGCGCGCGCCTCCAGGGCGGCCGCCAACTCGGCCTCCTCGACCGGCAGATCGGCGTTGGCCAGACACGCGGAGAGATGCCCGAGCGAGCCGACCGGGCCCGGCAGGTCCGCCACCGCCCGCTCCAGTACGGAGGCCAGCCCGTCGACCGCCGCCGCCACCCCCACGACCGGGGGCTGGAAACCGCCGCCCCGGGCCGAGGCCAGCACCGTGCCGTCCGCGCCGATCAGCGCCACATCGGTCTTGCTGTTGCCCGCGTCGACGGCGACGACCGACACGTTCACGCCCACGCGAGGTGCTCCCGGTTGTGGGCGATCAGCCGGTCGGTGAGGCCCTCGGCGTACTCGTACTGGCCGATCAGCGGATGGGCGAGCAGAGCCTTGAAGACCCGGTCCCGGCCGCCGCGCAGCGCCGCTTCCAGGGCGAGGTCCTCGTACGCCGTCACGTTGGCGATGAGACCGGCGTACAGCGGGTCCAGCGCGGGCACGGCCAGCGGGGCCGCACCGTCGTGGCCGACCCGGGCCTGCACCTCGATGACCGCGTCGTCCGGGAGGAACGGCAGCGTCCCGTTGTTGTACGTGTTCACCACCTGGACCGGCGAACCGCCGCCGCCCAGCAGGGAGGCCGCGAGGTCGACCGCCGCCTCCGAGTAGAACGCGCCGCCGCGCTTGGCGAGCAGCTCGGGCTTCTCGTCCAGCGCCGGGTCGCCGTACATCGCCAGCAGCTCCTTCTCCATCGCCGCGACCTCGGCGGCCCGGGACGGCTTGGTGCCGAGCTCCCGGACGACCTCGTCGTGGGCGTAGAAGTAGCGCAGGTAGTACGAGGGGACGACGCCGAGCCGGTCCACGATCCGCCGGTCCATGCGGAGGTCGTCCGCGATGGCGTCGCCGTGCTCGGTCAGCAGCTTGGGCAGCACGTTCTCACCGTCCGGGCCGCCCAGACGCACGCCCAGCTCCCAGGTGAGGTGGTTGAGCCCGACGTGGTCGAGGTGGACCGCGCCCGGCTCCACCTCCAGCAGGCGGGCGAACTTGCGCTGGAAGCCGATCGCCACGTTGCACAGGCCGACCGCCTTGTGCCCGGCCTGGAGCAGCGCGCGGGTGACGATGCCGACCGGGTTGGTGAAGTCGATGATCCAGGCGTCCGGGTTGGTGCGGCGCACCCGCTCGGCGATGTCCAGGACGACCGGCACGGTCCGCAGCGCCTTGGCGAGACCGCCCGCGCCGGTGGTCTCCTGGCCGACGCAGCCGCACTCCAGCGGCCAGGTCTCGTCCTGGTCGCGCGCGGCCTGTCCGCCGACGCGCAGCTGGAGGAGGACCGCGTCGGCGTCGGCGACGCCCGCGTCCAGGTCGGTGGTCGTGGTGATCTTCCCGGCGTGGTCCTGCTTGGCGAAGATCCGCCGCGCGAGGCCGCCGACCAGCTCCAGCCGGTCGGCAGCGGGGTCGACGAGGACCAGCTCCTCGACCGGGAGCGTGTCCCGCAACCGGGCGAATCCGTCGATCAGTTCAGGGGTGTAGGTGGACCCGCCACCCACTACTGCGAGCTTCATTGTCAGCCCTTTACTCCGGTCAGTGTGACGCCCTCGACGAATGCCTTCTGGGCAAAGAAGAAGACGGCGATCACGGGGGCCATGACCAGAACGGTCGCGGCCATGGTCAGGTTCCAGTCGGTGTGGTGCGCGCCCTTGAAGGACTCCAGGCCGTAACTGAGCGTCCAGGCGGCCGGGTTCTCGGAGGCGTAGATCTGTGGTCCGAAGTAGTCGTTCCAGGCATAGAAGAACTGGAAGAGGGCGACGGCCGCGATGCCGGGCCTGGCCATCGGCAGGACGACCTTGATCAGCGTGCGGAACTCGCCGCAGCCGTCGACCTTCGCCGCGTCCAGGTACTCGTTCGGAATGGTCAGCAGGAACTGCCGCAGCAGGAAGATGGAGAACGCGTCACCGAAGGCCATCGGGATGATCAGCGGCCACAGCGTGCCTGACAGGTCCATCTGCTTCGCCCAGAACAGGTACATCGGGATGATGACGACCTGCGGCGGCAGCATCATCATCGAGATGACGAGCATCAGCGACAGCTTGCGGCCCCGGAAGCGGAACTTCGCCAGGGCGTACGCCACCGGGATGGACGAGACGAGGGTGAGGACGGTGCCGAGCCCCGCGTACAGCAGGGTGTTGCGCCACCAGGTGAGGAAGCCCGGGGTGTTGAAGACCCGCTCGTAGTTGCCCCACTCCCAGGTGTTCGGGGTGAGGTCACGGGTCAGCGCCTGCTGGTCGTTCATCAGCGAGGTGAGCACCACGAAGACGAACGGCAGCACGAAGAAGAGCGCGGCGGCGATCCCGAGGGAGTGCACGGCGATCCAGTGCAGCAGCGCCTTGCGGCGGGCGGTGCGCTCGGCGGGCGTCCGCGGGCCGGTCGCCGGGGCGGTGCCGGCCGCGGGCTTGTCGAGGAGTTGGGTCATGGCTCAGTCACCGGCCTGGATGAGGTTGTTGCGGCCCCGCATGAGCAGCGCGGTGAAGGCCATGGCCAGGGCGAACAGGATGAGGGCGACGACACAGGCGGCGCCGTAGTCGAAACGCTGGAAGCCGAGGTTGTAGACGAGCTGGGGAAGCGTGAGTGTCGACTTGTCGGGATAGCCGGGCTCGAAGGACTGCCCTGAGCCGCCGATCACCCCGGAGGCGACCTTCCCCGCCACCAGCGGCTGCGTGTAGTACTGCATGGCCTGGATGACGCCCGTCACCACGGCGAACAGCACGATCGGCGAGATGTTCGGCAGGGTCACGAAGCGGAACTTCTGCCAGGCGGACGCGCCGTCCAGCTCGGCCGCCTCGTACTGCTCGGTCGGTACGTCCAGCAGCGAGGCCATGAAGATCACCATCAGGTCCCCGATGCCCCAGACCGCGAGCATGGTGAGCGCGGGCTTGGACCAGGTGGCGTCGTTGAACCAGCCGGGCGTCGGCAGCCCCAGGTCCCCGAGGATCGCGTTGACCGGCCCGGTGCCGGGGTTGAGCAGAAAGACGAAGGCGAGCGTCGCGGCGACCGGCGGGGCCAGGTAGGGCAGGTAGAACAGCGTCCGGAAGACTCCCGTCCCCGTCTTGATCTTGGTGATCAGCAGACCGATGCCGAGCCCGAAGACGACCCGGCAGGTGACCACGACGACCACCAGCCAGAGCGTGTTCCACAGCGACGGCCAGAACATCGGATAGTCCTGGAAGACGTACGTCCAGTTCGTCAGCCCGTTGAAGACCGGCGCCCCGAACCCGTCGTAGTCCGTGAACGAGAAGTAGACCGTAGAGACCATCGGGTAGGCGAAGAAGACCGAGAACCCGATCAGCCACGGCGACATGAAGGCCGCGTTCCGCAGCGCCGATCTGCGGCGCTTGGAGCGGAGTGTGTGCGTCGTCATCGGGGGCTACTTGGCCTTGGCGATGTCGGTGTCGATCTGCCGGGCGGTCTTCTCCAGGCCGGCCTGGAGGTCCTTCACCGCGCCCTTCTCGTACTGGTAGCCGAAGTCCTGAAGGGTCAGCTGGTACGTCGATCCGTTGACGGCCCCGTCCGGGGTGCTGGACTTCGGGTGCTGGGCGATGTCCAGGAAGGTCCGGAAGCGCGGGTCGAACTTCAGGTCGGGCGACTTCAGCGCCTCCAGGGTGGAGGGAACATTGCGGATGCCGTTGGCGAAGTTGACGACCGCCTCGGTGTCGCTGGTCATGTACTTCACCAGCTCCCACGCGGCGTTCTGCTTCTTGCTGGCGGGGGCGATGCCCACGACCGTGCCGGAGAGGAAGCCCTTGCCGTAGCTGTCCGCCTCGTCGTCGGCGACGGGCATCGGGGCGACCCCGATCTCGAAGTCGGCCCCGGCGTCCTCGGCCATCCCGAGCCGCCACTCGCCGTCCAGCTGCATGGCCACCTGGCCGGTGTGGAAGGGGTGCTTGGCGCCCCACTCGTCACCGAAGGTGCCCCGGTACTTCTCCAGCTTGGCGTAGCCGCCGAGATCGTCCACCAGTTGCTTCTGATACGTGAACATCTCCGCGAACGCCGGGTCCTTGGCGATGTTGGACTTGCCGTTCTCGTCGAAGTACTTGTGGTCCCACGAGGACAGGTAGTGGCTGGCGACGGTCTCGTAGCCGTGGAAGTTCGGCATGAACCCGAGCTGCGAGTAGCTGTCGCCCTTCTCGACCGTCAGTTTCTTCGCCACGCTCGCCAGTTCGGACATCGTCTTCGGCGGAGCGGTGATCCCGGCCTTCCTGAACGCGTCCTTGTTGTAGTAGAGGCCGTAGGCGTCCGTGAGCAGCGGCAGGGCGCAGCGCTTGCCCTCGAACTGGGTGTAGTCGAGGAGAACCTTCGGGAAGGTCTTCTCCAGGTCGAGCTTCGACTTCTCGATGAACGGCTTCAGATCGGCGAACGCGCCCGACGAGCAGAACTTGCCGACGTTGGCGGTGGTGAACGAGGAGACCACGTCGGGCCCGTTCGAACCGCCCGCGCGCAGCGCCTGGTTGAGTTTGTCGTCGTTGATGTTGCCGGAGACCTTGACCTTGATGTTCGGGTGGGCCTTCTCGAACCGGTCGATGTTGTCCTGGACGGCCTTCACTTCGGCGGGCGAGTTCCAGCCGTGCCAGAAGTTGATCGTGGTGTTCGCCTTGGGGTCGTCGGTGGCCCCGGTTCCGGACTGGCCGGTACACGCGGTGGCGAGCACCGATATCGCGGCGACGGCGACAGCGGTGGTGGTGAGACGGCTTGTGCGCATGACGAGACTCCCAGGGACGGGGAAGTGACAGACGGCAGGGGGAGAGGGGAAGGGGGGAGAAGTGGAAGGGGAGAGCGGTGGTTCAGCGCGAGGTGTCGAACACTTCGTCGCGGGTGTCGGCGAGCGCCCGTTCCAGGGCGCCACGCAGGACGGGGGTGCGGTCGATCTCGCCGAGCACCAGCCGGGGCCGGGAGGCGGCGAGCTCGGCCAGCTCGGACTGGATCAGGGAGCGCAGGACCTCGCCGCCCGCCGCGACCGCCCCGCCGGACAGCACGATCAGCCCGGGGTCGAGGACGGCGGTGACGGAGGCGAGCCCGGTGGCCAGCCGCTGGGCGTACTGCCGCAGCAGTTCGGTCAGCGCCTCGTCCTGCCCGTACGCCTCGGCCGCCCGCGCCAGCAGCGAGGCGGCGACCCCGGCGTACGGCTGCTGCGGGGTGTCGATGCCCAGGGACTTCGCGAGCCGGGGC
Organism: Streptomyces durocortorensis; assembly: GCF_031760065.1. Lineage (NCBI taxonomy): Bacteria > Bacillati > Actinomycetota > Actinomycetes > Kitasatosporales > Streptomycetaceae > Streptomyces > Streptomyces sp. C11-1. Next base: position 2,152,880 of record NZ_CP134500.1, on the reverse strand, counting down.
ACGGCCTGGGCGCCCGCCAGCTCCTGGAAGCCTCCGCTGTTGGCCTTGACGACCTGGCGTACGAGGGGGGTGCCCGGCACCGGCAGGAAGCCGACCTCGCCCGCGCCGCCGGTGAAGCCCCGGTGCAGGCGCCCGTTGATGACGAGGGCGGCGCCGAGCCCTTCCTCGTTCCACAGCAGGACGAAGTCCTCGTGGCCCCGGGCCGCGCCGAGCCGCTGCTCGGCGACGGCGACCAGGTTGACGTCGTTCTCGTACTCCACCGGCATCGGCAGGAACGCGGCCAGCTCGTCCAGCAGGGTGGGGGAGTGCCAGCCGGGCAGGTGCGAGGCGTACCGCAGCCGCCCGGTGCCCGGGTCGAAGGCGCCCGGGGTGCCGATGACGACCCGGTGGGCATCGGCCCGCGTCAGCCCGGCGTCCTTCGCCGCCCCGTCCAGCGCGTCGGCGACCTGCCGCACCACGCTGTCGGCGCGCCGCCCCGGGGTGGCCAGCTCGAACTGTCCGACGGTCCGACCGGTCACGTCCGCGACGGCGGCGACGATGCGCCGCGCGTTCACGTCGAGCCCTGCCACATGGGCGGCCCGCGCGTTCACCGTGTAGAGCTGCGCGCTGGGCCCGGGCCGCCCCTCGCTGGTCCCGGTGGCGACGACCAGACCGGCCGCCTCCAGCCGGGCGAGCAGCTGGGAGGCGGTCGGCTTGGAGAGTCCGGTGAGCTTCCCGATCCGGGTCCGCGAGAGCGGCCCGTGCTCCAGCAGCAGATCGAGGGCGGCCCGGTCGTTCATGGCCCGCAGCACCCGGGGGGTGCCCGGAGTGCCCGGGGAGCCGGGTGGGCCCGGAGTGGTTCCCGCCATCGTGGATGCACCGCCCTCTGTCAGGAACTCGCGTCCGTGACTCTGTTAGGAAAGTTTCCTATTCGGTTGAGAGGACCGTAGGGCGCAGGTCACCTGGGCGTCAATGGGGACCGCCCGTCCGGCTGCGAAAGTGTTGCCTCGCACGCGAACGCCCCCGGCCGACGCCCTGGGGTCCAGGGCGTCGGCCGGGGGCGTCGGGCGAACGGCCTACTTGGTCAGCGTGGCCGGCGGTATCGGTGTGGCCGCCAGGGACTGCGGGGAGGTGGCGGACGCGTAAGCCGAGGGGGCGGCCATCCCGGCGGTCGGGTCAGGAGAGCTCCCGCCGTCCGCCTGGGCCGGGACCGTGCCGATCATCGAGATTCCCGCGTCGTCCAGCGCCCGCTTGATTCGCCAGCGCAGCTCGCGCTCCACGCCCGTGGACTTGCCCGGCATCGTCTTCGCGGAGACCCGGACCGTCATGGAGTCCAGCAGGACCTCGTCCAGGCCCAGCACCTCCACCGGGCCCCACAGCTGCTCCGACCAGGGCTCTTCCTTCGTCAGGGAGTCCGCGGCGGCGGTGATCGCCTCGCGCACGCGCTCCAGATTCTCCGTCGGGCGCACGGTGACATCGACCCCCGCGGTGGACCAGCCCTGACTGAGGTTGCCGATCCGCTTCACCTCGCCATTGCGGACGTACCAGATCGCGCCGTTCTCGCCGCGCAGCTTGGTGACCCTCAGGCCCACCTCGATGACCTCACCGGAGGCCACCCCCGCGTCGATGGAGTCCCCGACCCCGTACTGGTCCTCCAGGATCATGAAGACGCCCGAGAGGAAGTCGGTGACCAGGTTGCGGGCGCCGAAACCGAGCGCCACACCGGCGACGCCGGCCGAGGCCAGGAGCGGTGCCAGGTTGATCTTGAAGGCGCCCAGGACCATCAGGGCGGCCGTGCCCATGATCAGGAACGAGGCCACCGAGCGCAGCACCGAGCCGATCGCCTCCGAGCGCTGGCGTCTGCGCTCCGCGTTCACCAGCAGCCCGCCCAGCGCCGTTCCCTGCACCGTCTGGGCGCTGCGGTTCATCCGGTCGATGAGGTTGATCAGGGCACGTCGGATCAGATAGCGCAGCGTGATCGCGACAGCCACGATCAGCAGGATCCGCAGTCCGGTGCTCAGCCAGGTGGACCAGTTCTCCTCGACCCAGCCCGCGGCGTTCCCGGCCTGCTCGGCGGCTTCACCCAGCGAGTCGGCCGGCCCGGGCGACGGGGCTGCGGCCAGGAGGGCGGACAGGAACACGGCAGGGACCTCCAGGAGGACGAAGACGGACCGGCAGAGCTGACGATGGTTGACCAATAACACTAACGAAGCCGGGGGAGTGGATCGTTGCAGTCGCGGGAGGAGAGACAGGTCTCATTGGGGATACCTGGGCTGTGGCCGATCGCACAGCGCGGACGGCCGCCCTGGTAAGACACCCGCTCGGTGCCCGGAAACGGCACGCGGCGCCCGGGGTGAGGAAAATCCTCCCGGCCCGTTACCCGTACGTGGTGGCGCTTTGACCAGGCATGAGGAGAGACTGAGATCGGATCGTCCCGGCGCGAGCCACGCGCCGCCGGCGTACAAGGAGGCATCCACCGTGCCGCACGTCCTGGTTCTCAACGCGTCGTACGAGCCGCTCGGCGTCGTACCGCTCCGCCGCGCGCTCGTCCTCGTCCTCGAAAACAAGGCCATCTGCCTGGAGGAGTCCGGCGCCTTCCTGCACAGTGCCACCCGTGCCGTGCCCGCGCCCAGCGTGGTCCGGCTCAAGCGCTTCGTCCGGGTCCCCTACCGGGGGCCCGTCCCCCTGACGCGCCGGGCCCTGTTCGCCCGGGACGGGGGCCGCTGCATGTACTGCGGGGCCGCCGCGACCAGCGTCGACCACGTCATCCCGCGCAGCCGCGGTGGACAGCACGCCTGGGACAACGTGGTGGCGGCCTGCCGCCGCTGCAACCACGTCAAGGCCGACCGCCATCTGCCCGAGCTGGGCTGGCGGCTGCGCCATCAGCCCGCGCCGCCGACCGGCCTGGCCTGGCGGATCATCGGGACGGGGCACCGAGACCCGCGCTGGCTGCCGTATCTGCAACCCTTCGGCGCGGACGACGTGATGGCCCGGATCGACGGCGTCTCTGCCTGAGACCCGGGCCTTCGCCGTCCCCGGGCCCGCCTGTGCGGGGCGGTAGTCCCCCCCGGCCCGCCGTACGTATCAGTCGTCCGCCACCGCGTACGCCTCCACCGACCAGAGCGAGTAGCCGTACTGGGTCGCCCGGCCCTCGCCCTGCACCCGGACGAACCGGGTGTCCTTCGCGTCCATCCGCACCGACTCGCGCCCGCCCCGGCCCTCCCGGACGGTCGCGGCGCTGCGCCAGGTGCGGCCGTCGGCGGAGACCTGTATGCGGTAGCGGGAGGCGTACGCGTCCTGCCAGTTCAGCACGACCTGACCCAGGCGTACCGGCCGCTCCAGCTCCGCCTGCCACCAGGCCCCGTCCTCCACCGGTGAGGACCACCGGGTCTCCGGATCGCCGTCGGAGGCCGCCGACGCCGGGAAGTCCGGGGTCTCGTCGCCCGACGAGGACGCCTTCGCCGTACGTGCCAGATCCGGGCCGCCGGTACGGGGGAAGGCCCGCACGGTCAGCGTGGACTCCTGGCCGCCGAAGGCCAGCGGCACCTCGTACTCGCCCGCCGGGGTGTCCGCCGGGACGGTGATGTCCACGGGTACCTCCGTACGTGACCCGCGCGGCACGGTCGTCTCCTTCGGGACCCGCACCTCGATGCCCTCGGGGGCCTTCGCGGTGAGCCTGCCCTTCACCTCGGCCGGTCGCTGCCCGGCCAGCCGCGCCGCGACCCGCTGGGGTTCGCCGCCGATCTCGGCGTCCGTCTCGCGGCGCGCCAGGTCGAGCGTGGCGGCGGGCTCGTCCCCGAACCACGGCACCAGGGCGCGCACCTGCGGGGCCCCCGCCACCACCGCGGGAGAGGGATGCAGGGGCGGGTTCAGATACGAGGGCGGGGCATTCCGGGCGGCCTCCGGCACGGTCACCCGTACGGCGTCGGCGCGCAGCCCCTTCGCCGCGGTCTGGGTCCAGCCGCTCGGCGAGAGCTGCCCCAGCGCCCGCCAGCCCTCACCGGGCACATGGGCCTCGACGACCGCGCCGGTGCCGGTGGACCCGGGCTCGGCCAGCGCCGTGACGGCATCCACCGGGCGGACCCCGTTCAGCCGGACCGTATAGCTGTGCGCGTCCTTCGAGACCCGGCCCGGTGCGCGGTCGGTGCCGTTCCACCCGGCGGACGCCTTCGCCACCTTGTCCAGGAACGGGTCCAGGACGCCCTTGCCGACGCTCGCCCCGCTCGCCGTGATCTCCTCGCGCAGCGGCTCCAGGGCCAGCTGGGCCCGCCAGGCCGCCGCACCGTCCCCGGCCGCCTGGGCCTGGAGCAGGTCCACGGCCAGCTCACCGGCCCGGCCGTAGCGGGCCAGCTGCTCGGTCCACGGGCGCACCTCGTCGGTCAGCCGGCCATCGGCGGGGGTCTTCAGCCGCTCGGGGGCCTGCCGCATCACGGAGAAGGCCGCCCGCAGGTCGCGGGCCGCCCGGCCGCGGGCGGGGGCCTCGGCCGCGCGGGTCTTCCAGAAGCCGTCGAACAAGGGCTGGAGGTAGGCGGACTCCTGCGCTCCGAGCACCGAGGCCGCGCTGTTCCCCGCGAGCGCCCGCAGCGCGTCCCGGGCCCCCGCGTCCCCGCCCGCCAGATCGTCGATCGCCGCCCGCCAGGACTCGTCCGGGCGGTATCCCTTCGGGTTCCAGGCGAAGTCGGCGGCCGTGAACAGCGGGATGCGGGAGGCGGACGGCTGCTCCATCGCATTGGCCAGCAGCGCCGCCGAACCGCTCGCCACCGCCGGGTCCCGGCCGGTGTACGGGCCGAGGAAGATGCGGTCCTGGGCGTAGTCGTTGACGGGGTAGTTGTCCATCGTCACCAGCGGATGGCGGAACGCGGCGCGGGCCCCGGCCAGTTCGCCCCCGGTGATGGTCTTCGGCACCACCCCGACCCCGGTCCAGGCCACCTGCACCCGGTCGTCCAGTTCGGCGGCGAGCGCGGTGCGGTAGTCGGTGGCCCCGTCCTGGTAGAACTCCGTCGGCAGCACGGACAGCGGGGCCGCGTCCGGGTGCCGTTCCGCCAGATGCCGGGCGACCGCGCCCGCCACCCGGGCCTGCGCACGGGCCGCCGCCTTCGGACCGCTGCCGAAGGTCTCCGCGTCCAGATCGCAGTGCCACTCGCTGTAGCTGACGTCCTGGAACTGGAGCTGGAAGACCCGGAAGCCCAGCGCCCACATGGCGTCGATCTTCTTCGTCAGCGCCCGGACGTCCTGGTCGGATGCCATGCACATCGCCTGGCCGGGGGAGAGCGCCCAGCCGAGCGTGACGTGCTCGGCGCGCGCCCGCTCCGCCAGCGCCCGGAAGTCGGCGCGCTGTTCGGCCGGATACGGCTCGCGCCAGCGCGCCAGCCGGTACGGGTCGTCGCCCGCCGCGTAGAGGTACCTGTTCTGCTTGGTGCGGCCCATGAAGGAGATCTGGGCGAGCCGCTCCTCGCGGGTCCACGGCTGCCCGTAGAACCCCTCCGACAGCCCGCGTACGGCGGTTCCCGGCCAGTCCCGCACGGTGACGCCCGCCACCGAACCGCCGGAGACCAGCTGACGCAGCGTCTGGACGGCGTGGAACAGGCCGTCCCCTCCCAGCCCGTCCAGCGCGACCGTGCCGCGCCCGGCCACCCGGCCGACGGCGATCCGGTAGCCGCCCGAGGGCAGGTCGGCCCGGTCGGGCGCGCGCAGGGCCCGCAGCGCCTCGCCCGCGCCGGTGCCGCCGAGCCGGACCACGGGCCCGCTCCCCGGCAGACTTTCGTGCAGGGTCCGGACGCCCGCCCCGCGCAGCAGCGAGCGCGTCTGCTCCACGGCGTACGGATCGGCGTCCGGTGCGGCGACGAGGGTGGCCTCGGCGCCCAGCGGCACGGCGGGTCCGGTGCTCCTGATGCTCTGCGGCCGGGGCCACACCGAGGGCGGCTGCGCGCCGTCGGAGCGTTCGGCCGACCCGGTGACGGGGATGGCGGGGTCGACGGGGGCGGCCGTCGCGGCCGGTGCCACGGAGACGGAGCCGAGGAGTCCGCCGATCACGGCGGCGGCCACGGCCGTCGCCTGCCTTCTGCGCCCGATCCGCACGCTGCGCTCTCCTTCGTCCGTACCGACTGCTCGTAGCGGGGTCCGAGCCCACCACCCGGGCGCGGGGGTGTCAATGCGCACGGCCGCTCTGTCGCATTTGCCGGGAATCATGACACCTTCGGGCCGGATGGGGCTGGTGTGGCTGCCGGGAGTGGCCGAAAACGGCCCATACCTGCCGGACGGGGGAACCGGATGTGACCCAGAGCACGTTGGGCTCGTTGTCATAACGCCTGCATCACGTCCACGTCTGCGGTCGCGAGGCCTGGGTAGGTCTGCTGTGTCCTGTTCTCCATGGCCAGGAGGCCACCATGCCCGCTTCCGCGCAGCTTCTGCTCTCCGCCCTCTCCAAACAGGTGCCCGCCCAGGCCGTTTCCGCGCCGCTGACCAGTGAACCTCCGCTCACCGATGTCGCCCACCTGATCAGCGGGCCGCCGCTCGCCGATGTCTCCCTGCTGCTCGGCGGGTCCACGTTCGCCGACGCCGCACCCCTGACCAGCGAGCCGCCGCTCGCCGATGCCACCCCGCTCACGAGCGAGCCGCCGCTCGCCGCCGTCGCCCCTCTGACCAGCGAGCCGACCGCACCCGGCACCGCAGGGGGCTTGGAGTTCCCAGGAGTCTGAATGGGCTTGTCCCGGCTCGCCGCACTGCACGGTGTCGCCACCTCCTACTCCCCGTCGCCGGATGTCACGGTGTCCGTCCCCGACGACACGGTCATCGCCGTGCTCGCCGCGCTGGGCGTGGACGCCGGCACCCCGGCGGACGTACGGAAGTGCCTCGTCGCCGCGGAGTCCCGCTCGCACCTGCTGCCGCCGACGGTGGTGGTCTGGTCGGGCGAGCCCCTGCCGCCCGCCCTGACCCGTCTCCCCTCCGGCTCGACCGTCACGGTCGAGCCGGAGTCGTCGACGCCCCGGGGGCGGCGCCCGGGCCGTGCTCCGGCCCCGCTGAGCATGCGGGTGCGGGGGGCGGGGCCGGGTGCGCCCGCGCCTTCCGCCGGGCCCGCGCCCTCCGATGCGCCCGCGCTCACCGCCGCGCCCCGGAGCGCCGAGCGTGCCGTCGCGGAGCCGGGCGGCACGGGTGGGGTGGAGCCTCCGCCCGCCCCCGCCTGGTGGGTCGCGCCGCCTCACGGTGTCCATCGCCTCCACGTCCGTACGCCGGACCACCGCCGGGCCACCGCCACCCTCGTCGTCGCTCCGGCCCGGGCGCCGCAGCCGGCCGGGCGCGCGCACGGGTTCCTGGTGCAGCTCTACTCCCTGCTGTCCGCCCGCTCCTGGGGCATGGGCGACCTCGGGGACCTGGCCGACCTCGCCGCCTGGGCCGGGCGCACGCTCGGGTGCGGGTTCGTCCAGGTCAACCCGTTGCACGCGGCCGTTCCGGGGCGGCCCACCGACCCGTCGCCCTACCGCCCCTCCTCGCGCCGCTTCCCCGACCCGGTGCACCTGCACGTCGAGTCCATCCCGGAGTACGGGCACGTACGCGACCGGGCCACCCTGGACGACCTCCGCCAGGACGCCGCCGCGCTCAGCGAGGCCGTGCTGAACAAGGGCGCCCTCATCGACCGGGACGCCGTCTGGGAGCTGAAGCGCCAGGCCCTGGAGCTCGTCGTCGAGGTGCCGCTGACCCCCGGCCGGCGCGCCGCCTACTGCGACTTCCTCGCCGAGCAGGGCCAGGCGCTGGAGGACCACGCCCTGTGGTGCGCGCTCGCCGAGGTGCACGGGCCCGACTGGCACGGCTGGCCCGCCGCCCTGCGCGACCCCCGCTCCCCGGGCACCGCCCGTGCCCGCTCCGAGCTGCTGGACCGGGTCGACTTCCACTGCCGCCTCGCCTGGCTCACCGCCACCCAGCTCGCCGCCGCCCAACGGGCCGCCGAGGACGCCGGAATGGGCGTCGGGATCGTCCACGACCTCGCCGTCGGCGTGCACCCGACCGGGGCCGACACCTGGGCCCAGCAGGAGGCCTTCGCCCACGGCATGTCCGTCGGCGCGCCCCCGGACGCCTTCAACGCGCGCGGCCAGGACTGGGGCCTGCCGCCCTGGCGCCCCGACACCCTCGCCGCCACCGGCTACGCCGCCTACCGGGGCCTGCTGCGCGGGCTGCTGGCCCACGCCGGGGCTCTGCGCATCGACCACGTCATGGGCCTGTTCCGGCTCTGGTGGGTGCCCGAGGGCCGCCCGCCCACCGACGGCACGTATGTCGCGTACGACGCCGAGGCGATGCTCGCCGTGCTCGTCCTGGAGGCCCACCGGGCCGGTGCCGTCGTCGTCGGCGAGGACCTCGGCACCGTCGCGCCCGGCGTCCGTGAGGCGCTTGCCCGGCGCGGGGTGCTCGGCACCTCCGTGCTCTGGTTCGAGCGCGACTGGGACGGCGACGGCCGCCCGCTCGCCCCGGAGAAGTGGCGCCGGGACTGCCTCGCCACCGCCACCACCCATGATCTGCCCTCCACCGCCGCCCGGCTGACCGGCGATCACATGACCCTGCGCCACCGCCTCGGCCTGCTCACCCGCCCTCTGGAGGAGGAGCTGACCGAGGACGCCACCGACACCGCCGAGTGGCTGGCCCTCCTCGCCCGGCTGCGGATGCTCCCCGAGGGCGACGGCGACGAGGAGGCCGCCGTCCGCGCCGTCCACCGCTTCCTGCTGCGCACCCCCGCCCGGCTGACCGGCGTCTGGCTCCCCGACACCGTCGGCGACCGCCGCCCGCAGAATCTCCCCGGCACCTGGGACCAGTACCCCAACTGGCGCCTCCCGATCGCCGACCCGGAGGGCCACCCCGTCACCCTGGAGGAGATCACCGCCTCGCCCCGCCTGCACGCCCTGATGGCAGTCCTCGGGCCCCGGAAGCCCCGTACGGCACCCCCGGGCGAGCGCCCCGCCTAGGCGTTCGCTACGTTGGCACCGTGGACAAGAAGAACGCTATGCGCGCCGGCGTCGTTGCGGCCGGGACGACGCTGATGATGCTGCTCATGTCGGCCCCGGCACTCGCGCTCACGCCCGACGACGGTGACGATCCGGGTCCGGGCCTCAGCGCGATGGAGACCATCGGTCTCTACGTCGTCGCGCCCATCGCCCTGTTCCTGGTGATCACGGGCCTGGTCATGGTCCTGGACAAGTCCAAGAAGCAGGTCTGACCCGCACACGTACGACGGGTGCGCCGCCGGTAGGAGCTACCGCGCGGCGCATCCGTGCGTCCGGCTCCGGGCGGGGCCGGTAGGTTGCGCCCATGACCGAGTGGGACGTCAAGAAGCTCCGCATCCTGCGCACCCTGCGCGACCGCGGCACGGTGACGGCGACTGCCGAGGCGCTCCTGATGACCCCCTCCGCCGTCTCCCAGCAGCTCACCAACCTGGCCAGGCAGCTCGGCGTGGAGCTGCTGGAGCCCCAGGGCCGCCGCGTCCGCCTCACCGACGCCGCCCACCTCGTCCTGCGTCACGCGGAGGCGGTCTTCGCCCAGCTGGAGCGGGCCGAGGCCGAACTGACCGGCTATCTGCGCGGCGAGGCCGGTGAGGTCAGGGTCGGCGCGTTCTCCACCGCGGTGCCCGCCCTCGTCGTACCCGCCGTCCGGCTGCTGCGCGCCGAGGAGCGCCCGGGACCCGACGTACGCGTACGGGAGGCCGAGGCCGCCCAGGCGTACGAGCTGCTCACCGCGGGCGAGGTGGATCTGGCCCTGTCGCTGGCCGCGCACGCGCCGACCGCCCGCGACCCCCGCTTCTCCCTCTTCCCGCTGCTCGCCGACCCGCTGGACGTGGCGCTCCCGGCCGGTCACCCGCTGGCCGACGCGCCCGCGCTGCGCCTGGCGGACCTGGCCGCCGACCGCTGGATCTTCGGCGGCTCGGGGCCCTGGTCGGAGATCACCACCGCCGCCTGTGAAGCCGCGGGCTTCGTCCCCGAGCAGGCCCACAGCGCCGCCGGATGGACCGCCATCCTCGCCCTCGTCGAGGCGGGCATGGGGATCGCGCTGGTCCCCCGGATGGCCGCCCGGGAGCGGAGCGAGGGCGTGGTGATGCGGGTGCTGGAGGCGGACCAGCCGCGCCGCCATGTGGTGGCCGCGGTCCGGCACGGGGCGGAGAGCGGCCCGGCGGTGGCGCGGGTGCTCGCGGCGCTCACACAGGTAGCCCGTACGTTCAGTTGAGCTGAACAGTATCTGCGGAAACTTTCGATGGACCTGATGGTTCCGGTCGCGCGAGGGTAGGGGCATGACCTTCGACGCGAGCGAGACCACATTCCAGAACTCCGACACCGACCCCCATGCCAATGACGCCGCGCCCTACGGCGGCGGCGACCCCTACGCGGACTACCGCGAGGCCGGGGACCTTCCCTTCATCGAGCTGGTCGACCTCGCCGACCGCCGCCTGGGCGCGGGCGTGATCGCCGCCAACGACGAGTTCTTCGCAGAGCGCGAGAACCTCCTGATCCGCGAGCGCGCAGTCTTCGACCCGGAGCACTTCGGGCACAAGGGCAAGATCATGGACGGCTGGGAGACCCGCCGCCGCCGCGGCGCGGACGCCGAGACCCCCTTCCCGGCCCCCGAGGACCACGACTGGGCGATCGTCCGCCTCGGTGCCCCCGGCGTCATTCGCGGCCTGATCGTGGACACCGCCCACTTCCGCGGCAACTACCCGCAGCGCGTATCGGTGCAGGCCGCCTCCGTCGAAGGCGCCCCGAGCCCTGAGCGGCTGCTCGCCGACGACGTGAAGTGGGAGGAGATCCTTCCGCCCACCCCCGTACGCGGCCACGCCGCGAACGCCTTCGAGATCACCGGCGGCCGCCGCTACACCCACATCCGCCTCTGCCAGCACCCCGACGGCGGCATCGCCCGCCTCCGCGTGCACGGCGAAGTCGTCCCGGACCCCGCCTGGATCGCCGCGCTCGGCACCGTCGACCTGATCTCCGTGCTCAACGGCGGTACGTACGAGGACGCCTCCGACCGCTTCTACTCCTCGCCCACCCAGATCATCCTGCCGGGCACGTCCCGCAAGATGGACGACGGCTGGGAGAACCGCCGCCGCCGGGTCCGCGACACCAACGACTGGGTCCGCTTCCGCCTGCCCGCCCAGGGCGCGGTCCGCGCGGTCGAGATCGACACCGCCTACCTCAAGGGCAACTCCGCGGGCTGGATCGCCCTCCAGGGCCGCAACGGCGACACCGGCGAGTGGTTCGAGATCATCCCGCGCACCCGCCTCCAGCCCGACACCCTGCACCGCTTCGTGCTGCGCGCCCAGGCCGTCGTCACCCACGTCCGCCTCGACGCCTTCCCCGACGGCGGCGTGGCCCGGATGAGGCTCCACGGCAGCCTCACGGAGTCCGGCACGGCCGAGCTGACCCGCCGCTACGAGGAGTCGGGCGCGTGACCCCGTAGGGCCTGCCGGCACCCCCTGCTCCGCCCGGCGGACGGTTGCGCTCCTGCGCCCGCCCGCCGGGCGGGTTCCAACCCGACAGGCGCTCAGGGCCTGGCCGGGCATCGACCCTCCCGTGGTCAGCGCCCGAAGCTTGCGACGACCCTTCGGACCGTGGGCCACGGGAGACCCCATCGCGTACGGACACACAGCGAACGTGTGGGCGTACGGCAAAGGGGCGCCCCTTCGCCGCGACGCATTCACCGCGACGAAGAGGACGCCCCCAGGGCCGTACGTACCGCTACGCGGTGGCCGCCGCCGCGTCCGCGGCCTGGGCCTTCAGCGCGCGCTCCACGCCCGCCCGGGACTCCGACATCAGCCGGCGCAGGCCCGCGCTCGGCTCGGCCGAGGCCAGCCAGGCGTCGGTGGCGTCCAGCGTCTCCTGCGAGACCTGGAGGGCCGGGTAGAGGCCCACCGCGATCTGCTGTGCCATCTCGTGGCTGCGCGAGTCCCAGACGTCCTTCACCGCGGCGAAGAACCTCTCCGTGTACGGGGTGAGCAGCTCGCGCTGGTCCGTCTGGACGAAGCCGCTGATGACTGCTTCCTGGAGCGAGTTCGGCAGCTTGTCGGACTCCACGACCGAGGCCCACGCCTGCGCCTTGGCCTCCTCCGAGGGCTGGGCCGCCCGCGCCGAGGCCGCGTGGCGCTCGCCCGCCGCCGTCTTGTCGCGCTCGTACTCGGCGGCGATCTCCTCCTCGTCGAGCAGGCCGACGGCCGCGAGCCGCTGCACGAACGCCCACCGCAGCTCGGTGTCGACGGTCAGGCCCTCGACGGCCTCCGTGCCGTCCAGCAGCGACTGGAGCAGATCCAGCTGCTGCGGGTTGCGGGCGGTCGCCGCGAACGCGCGGGCCCACGCCAGCTGGTGGTCGCTGCCCGGCTCCGCCGCCCGCAGGTGCGCCAGTGTCGCGTCCGTCCACTGGTTGAGCGCGGCCTCACGGGTCTCCGGGGCCGCATACAGGTCCAGGGCCAGCTTCACCTGGCGGTGCAGCGACTGGACGACGCCGATGTCCGACTCCTTGCCGATGCCGGAGAGCACCAGTGCGAGGTAGTCGCGGGTCGCCAGCTCGCCGTCGCGCGTCATGTCCCAGGCCGAGGCCCAGCACAGGGCGCGCGGCAGCGACTCGGTGAAGTCGCCCAGGTGCTCGGTGACGACCCGCAGGGACTCCTCGTCCAGGCGGACCTTGGCGTAGGAGAGGTCGTCGTCGTTGAGCAGGATGACGGCCGGGCGTGCCTTGCCCTCCGGGAACGGCACGGTGGTGCGCTCGCCCTCGACGTCCAGCTCGATCCGGTCGGTGCGGACGAGCTTGCCGTCCGCGTTCAGGTCGTAGCAGCCGACAGCGATCCGGTGCGGGCGCAGCGTCGGCTCGCCCTTGGCGCCGGCGGGCAGGGCCGGGGCCTCCTGGAGCACGGTGAAGGAGGTGACGCGGCCCTCGGTGTCGGTCTCGACCACCGGGCGCAGGATATTGATGCCCGCGGTCTCCAGCCACGCCTTCGACCAGGTCTTCAGGTCACGGCCGGAGGTCTCCTCCAGCGCGCCCAGCAGGTCGGACAGACGGGTGTTGCCGAAGGCGTGCGCCTTGAAGTACGCCTGTACGCCCTGGAAGAACGCGTCCATGCCGACGTACGCCACGAGCTGCTTGAGCACGGATGCGCCCTTGGCGTACGTGATCCCGTCGAAGTTGACGAGGACGTCGTCCAGGTCCCGGATGTCCGCCATGATCGGGTGCGTGGAGGGCAGCTGGTCCTGCCGGTACGCCCAGGTCTTCATGGAGTTGGCGAACGTGGTCCAGGCGTGCGGCCACTTGGAGCCCTCGGCGTACGCCTGGCAGGCGATCGAGGTGTAGGTGGCGAACGACTCGTTCAGCCAGAGGTCGTTCCACCACTCCATCGTCACGAGGTCGCCGAACCACATGTGGGCCAGCTCGTGCAGGATGGTCTCGGCGCGCACCTCGTACGCCGCGTCCGTCACCTTGGAACGGAAGACGTACTGGTCGCGGATGGTCACCGCGCCCGCGTTCTCCATCGCGCCCGCGTTGAACTCCGGGACGAAGAGCTGGTCGTACTTGGCGAACGGGTACGCGTAGTCGAACTTCTCCTGGAACCAGTCGAAGCCCTGCCGGGTGACGGCGAAGATCTCGTCCGCGTCCAGGTACTCCGCCAGCGAGGGGCGGCAGTAGATGCCCAGCGGAACGGACTGGCCGTCCTTCTCGTAGCTGCTGTGCACCGAGTGGTACGGGCCGACGATGAGAGCCGTGATGTACGTGGAGATGCGCGGCGTCGGCTCGAACGTCCAGACGTCGCCCTTCGGTTCCGGCGTCGGCGAGTTCGAGATGACCGTCCAGCCGGAGGGGGCCTTCACGGTGAACTGGAACGTCGCCTTCAGGTCCGGCTGCTCGAACGAGGCGAACACCCGGCGGGCGTCCGGGACCTCGAACTGCGTGTACAGGTAGGCCTGCTCGTCGACCGGGTCGACGAACCGGTGCAGACCCTCACCGCTGTTGGTGTACGCGCAGTCCGCGACGACCTTCAGCTCGTTGGCGCCCTCGCGCAGCTGCGGCAGCGCGATCCGGGAGTCGTGGAACACGGCGGCCACGTCCAGCGCCTCGCCGTTGAGTACGACGTCGTGGACGGCGGGGGCGACCAGGTCGATGAAGGACTCCGCACCGGCCTCCGCGGAGTCGAAGCGCACGGTGGTCACGGACCGGTAGGTGCCGCCCTCCTGCGCTCCGGAGAGGTCGAGATCGATCTCGTACGCGTCCACGGTCAGCAGGCGCGCCCGCTCCTGTGCCTCTTCGCGGGTCAGATTCGTGCCAGGCACGCGGTCATCTCCTTGGTGTGCTACTTGATATGCGGCGTTTCCGGCCATCCTTCCACGTGCCGCGCTCCCAGCGCGATGTCCGTTTTCCGCCGGACGCGGACGGCTCCGGGGGACAGGCTCGAACCATGACCGGATACGAGCCTCGCCCCATCACCCCCGCCGCCCTCGCCGAACTCCGCGCCACCGACGACGCGGGCCGCCCCTGCGCCCCGTACCCGGAGACGGAAGGCGGCGCCCCCCTCCGCTGCTGCCTGCGCGGCAGCGAGCCGGGGGAGCGCATCGCCCTGGTCTCCTACGCCCCGCTGCGCCGCTGGGCGGCCGGGACCGGGGCGAGCCCGGGGGCGTACGACGAGCAGGGCCCCGTCTTCGTCCACGCCGAGGAGTGCGCGGGCCCGGACCCCGCGCGCCGGGGCTACCCGTTCTCACGCCCCGGCGCCCTGCGCACGGTGCGCCGCTACGACGCACGCGGGCACATCGCCGGCGGTCGGCTGCTGGAGACCCCGGCCGACGCGGAGAAGGGCTTCGACACGGCGTTCGACGAGGCGTTCGCGGACCCTGCGGTGGTGCTGGTGCATGTCCGGGCGGTGGAGTACGGGTGCCTGCTCTTCGAGGTGCGGAGGCCGTGAGGGCTTCCTCGCCGGGGGTAGCACCCCTGTGCCACCATGGGTAGCATTGAGGGTATGAAAATCAGTGTGAGTCTGCCGCAGGAGGATGTCGCCTTCGTCGACGAGTACGCCGCGAAGACCGACGCGGATTCCCGCTCCGCGGTGATACACGCCGCGATCGAGCTGTTGCGCGCCTCGAACCTGGAGGCCGAATACGAGGAGGCCTTCGCCGAGTGGGACAAGAGCGAGGACGCCGACTTCTGGGACCGGGTCTCGGGCGACGGGCTCACCGATGCGGCGCGGTGACATCTACCTGATCGACTTCGAGCCGGTCCGGGGCAGTGAGGCGAACAAGGCCCGCCCGGCGCTGATCGTGTCGAACGACGGCGCCAACGCCACCGTGGAGCGGACGGAGCGCGGTGTCCTGACGGTCGTGCCCATCACCTCCAACACGGCGCGCGTCTTTCCCTTCCAGGTCCTCCTGTCGGCGGCCGAGTGCCACCTTCCGGTGGACAGCAAGGCGCAGTGCGAGCAGGTGCGCGCCGTCTCGCCGCAGCGGCTGATGCGCCGCATCGGCAAGGCCCCCCGGCAGCGCATGGCCGAGGTGGACGTGGCGCTCAGGCGGCACCTCGCCCTCTGAGGGCATACGGAAGGGGCGGCCACCGGTCTGTCCGGTGGCCGCCCCTTCCCGTACGCGTACGACTTCTGGTCAGCCCTTCAGCTCGGCCGCCACCAGCTCCGCGATCTGCACGGCGTTCAGCGCCGCGCCCTTGCGGAGGTTGTCGCCGGAGACGAAGAGCGCGAGGCCGTTCTCGACGGTCTCGTCGACCCGGATACGGCCGACGTACGAGGCGTCCTTGCCCGCCGCCTGGAGCGGGGTCGGGATCTCGGAGAGCTCGACGCCCTCGGCGTCCTTCAGCAGCTCGTAGGCGCGCTCGACGCCGATCGGGCGGGCGAAGCGGGCGTTGATCTGGAGCGAGTGGCCGGAGAAGACCGGGACCCGGACGCAGGTGCCGGAGACCTTCAGCTCCGGGATCTCCAGGATCTTGCGGGACTCGTTGCGGAGCTTCTGCTCCTCGTCCGTCTCGAACGAACCGTCGTCCACGATCGAACCGGCCAGCGGCAGCACGTTGAAGGCGATCGGGCGCTTGTAGACCGCGGGCTCGGGGAAGTCCACGGCCTCGCCGTCGTGGGCCAGCTTCTCCGCCTCGGCGACGACCTTGGACGCCTGGCCGTGCAGCTCGGCGACGCCGGCCACGCCGGAACCGGAGACGGCCTGGTAGGTGGCGACGGTCAGCGTTTCGAGACCGGCCTCCGCGTGCAGCGGGCGCAGCACGGGCATGGCGGCCATCGTGGTGCAGTTCGGGTTGGCGATGATCCCCTTGGGGCGGACCCGGGCCGCGTGCGGGTTGACCTCGGAGACGACGAGCGGGACCTCGGGGTCCTTACGCCAGGCGGAGGAGTTGTCGATCACCACGGCGCCCTGGGAGGCGACCTTCTCGGCCAGCGCCTTCGAGGTCGCGCCGCCCGCGGAGAACAGCACGATGTCCAGGCCGGTGTAGTCGGCCGCGGCGGCGTCCTCGACGGTGACACCGGTGCCCTGCCAGTCGATCGTGGAGCCCGCGGACCGAGCGGAGGCGAACAGCCGCAGCTCGTCGACCGGGAAGTTCCGCTCGGCCAGGATCCTGAGCATGACTGTGCCGACCTGACCGGTGGCTCCGACGATTCCGACCTTCACGGGGACTCCTCTGTTCTGTACACCTGTGCGTCTGTGCGGTCCGTATGCCGCTCCATGATGCGTATGTCCCGGCACGCCTTGTCCAATCCATTGTCCGACCTGCGGACTCTCCGCGCTGTGACAAGGAACACGCACAGCGGGGCGGGTGCTCGTGAAGAGCGCCCGCCCCGCCGCCGATCAGAACTTCCCAGGAGCGATCCGTTACGGCGTGACCTTCTCGATCACGACGCTGCCGGTGCCCGCGGCGGTGCCGCGGCCGTTCACCAGCTGGACCTCACCGAAGAACTGCCGCCCCTCGGGAGCCGCACCGGCGACCACGACCTCGGCGCCGATCTGCGCCGAGGCGCCGTTCGCCAGGCTGTAGGTCTTCGAGGTGTCGACCTTCAGGGTGCCGAGCGAGGCCGCGTAGTACACGTCGCGGTAGTCGTACGTGGTCGACCCGGACGGGACCGAGTAACCCTCGACGATCACCGTGTACGTACCCGCGGCCGGCTTGGTCAGGCTGACCTTCTCCTCGGAACCGGCGGAGGTCCCGCTGCCGACCTGGGTGGCGCCCCGGAAGACGTACAGGTCGAGGTCGGCGTTGGCGTCCGACGGGCCGCCGATGGCGAAGTCGAGGCGCTCGACGCCCGCACCGATGGTGACCGTGGTCTGCCGGGTCTGGCCCGTGGAGATCGACGGCTTCTCGACCTTGGCCGAGCCGAGCGCGCCGCCCTTGAGCTTGCCCTCAAGGGGCGCCGCGCCGTTGGTGACCTTCCAGTCCACCGCGGCCGGGGTGCCGATCTTCGCCTCGGCGATGGTCTGCACCGCCGGGTCGAAGGAGGCGCCGAGCAGCGAGACGTCCAGCTTGAACGGGTTGGCCAGCAGCGGCGACGTACGGCGCGACTCGACCTCGATCTCCCACACGCCGGGGTACGGGTCCTTGTAGGAGCGCACGTCCGGGCGGCAGGTGTTGGCCGGGTTCTCGTAGTTCGGGTAGCAGTTGATCGTGGAGGTCGGGTCGACCGGCGTCCCGTACGGGTGCAGGGCGATGAACCGGGTCTGGCTGCCCGAACGCAGGGCGCTGAGGGCGACCTCAAGGGTCTTGGCGCCCTTCGGCACGTTGATGAAGTACGAGGTGGTGCCGTTGCGCTGCACCGAGCTCGACGACTTGAACGCGTAACCGGGCTCGGTCAGCTCGTGGGCGACGACGACCGTGGAGAGGACCTGGTGGTCGATGCCGACGGTCTTCTTGTCGTCCAGCCGCAGGATGGCGCTGTGCACGCCCGCCTTCTTGGCCTTCGCCGTGACCTTCAGCTTCACCGGCACGTCGAGCGGCAGCGAGACGTACTTGGGGCTGCTCAGCTTGAAGGTGCCGTCGTTGTTCTTCCACGACAGCTTGTGCCGGACGTTGCGGTCCGGACCCGTGGTGCGGGTGACGGTGATCTCGTAGACCTTCGTCTCGCCGACCTTGAGGCCGCCCTCGCGGTCGTAGAGGCCGGTGCCGAAGCCCGGGTCCTTGAGCGCGAAGTCGATCGCGGTGTCGACCGGGGCCTTCACCTTGTACTCGTGCGCCGGGTTGCCCTTCTTGGTGATGAGCTTCCAGGCGCCGAGGATGTTCATCAGACCGGAACCCTGGGCGTGCGCGGGCACGCCCTTGATGTGGGTCGCCGAGCTGGTCAGCGCGACCCGCAGGTCGGCCGGGGGCAGCTCCAGGTTCTTCTGCTTCGCGGCCGAGAGCAGCAGGGCGGCTGCGCCCGCGGCCTGCGGCGAGGCCATCGAGGTGCCCTGGAGCATCGAGTAGCCGGGCGGCAGGGCGTAGCCCGCCTCCTTGACCGGACCGCCCGCGGCCCAGGTCTGGGTGGTGTTGATCGCCGCGCCAGGGGCCGAGATGGTCGGCGTGAAGCCGCCGTCCTCACGCGGACCGCGCGAGGAGAAGGGGAGCATGTCGTACTTCTTGGTGACCCTGGAGCCGTAGTTCGCGGCCCACGTCTCCTTGGAGATCGACGCGCCCACCGAGATGACGTGGTCGGCCAGGGCCGGGTCACCGATGGTGTTGAGGCCCGGGCCGCTGTTGCCGGCCGAGATGACGAGCTGGACGCCGTAGATGTCGACGAGGCGCTTGTAGAGCTCGGCGCGGGCGTTGTTGCCGTCGTTCAGCGGCGGCAGGCCGCCGATCGACATGTTGACGATGTCGACACCGCGGTTGACGACGAGGTCGATCATGCCCTCGGTCAGCGCGATGTTGGTGCAGCCTCCGGACCAGGTGCAGGCGCGCGAGGAGACGACCTTGGCGCCGGGCGCCGCGCCGTTCATCTTGCCGCCGAACAGGCCGTTGGCCGCGGTGATGCCCGCGACGTGCGTCCCGTGCGAGCCCTCGATCACGCCGATGTTGACGTAGTCGGCCTTGGCGCCCGAAGCGTTGTAGACCACGTCCTTACGGGTCTCGACGACGAACGGGATGCGCTCGACGATCTTGGTGCGCGGGTCGTCCTCACCGAAGTGGGCGACCTGGAACTTGTCCTTGTACGGCTTGAGGGCCTTGTCGTCCGAGAAGTCCGCGTTCTCGTTCAGGTCCACCCGTACGGTGCCCTTGACCGGGTCGTACAGCACGCCCCAGACGTCGGTGGTGTCACCGTCGCGGTTGAGGTCGCCCGCCATGTCGCCGCCGGTGGTGGCCGACTCGGCGAAGGTGGCGAACTTGAAGCTGCCCTCAGGGGCCGCGTAGGTCTTCCCGCCGGACGTGAACGTCGGGCCGGTGACGGTCTGCGACATCCGCAGCCAGGTGCCGTCGCCGTCGTTCACCGGGTCGGTCGCGGTCACCCAGTCGACGATCTTGCGCTCGCCGGTGGTGGTCTTCTTCAGGGCCGGGTGGCCGAGGTCGACACCGGAGTCCAGGACACCGATGGTGATCCCGCGGCCGTCGGCCTTCGGGTTCTTCTTGACGAAGGAGACCGCGCCCGTCTCGAAGGACGGGTTGTACGGGTTGGCCGCCGGGGTCTTCTTGCTCGGCGCCGGGTAACTGCCGCTGGCCTTTTGCTGCTTGGCCCCCGCGGCCCGGTCGCCCGAGGGCGTCGGGTCGTCCAGCTTGATCTCCTGCTTGAGATCGATGCCGAGGACGGACTTGAGCTTGGACGCCTTCGCGATGGTCGTCTCGGCGGTGCTGGTCGGCACCGTCGCCCGTACGTAACCGAGCTTGTCGTAGGTCTGGCCGAGCACGGAGCCCTTGACGGCGTCCAGCTGCTCGGTGACCTGCTCGGTCGCCCCCGGCTTGGTGGCGATCATCATCGTGACGTTCTTCTCGCCCTTGGCCTCGGCCTTGGCGAGAACCTCGGCGTCGGCGGTGCCGAGCTTGTCGCCCCGGTCGCTCGTGGCGGCCGGTTTGACGGGTGCCGGAGCCGGGTCGTCGGCGGCGAACACCGGAGCGGCACCGGTGGCGGCGATCGCGGCCGCCAGGCCTGCTGCGGCCGCGATGCGGGCAGCGCGTCTCGCTCCGGGTATGGAACTGGGGGATTCCTTGGTCATCAGCATCCCTGTTAATTGAAAGAGAGAGTCCGGAATTCGGTACCGGATGACCGCTCACCCTGTCGTAAATGACAGAGGTTTGTGGAGAGTTGACGGAGACGAGTTGGCGACATGGCAGAGATCCGCCACTGGGGGTAATGCGCCACGAGGGATGAATGAGGCGAAAGGGGACGCGGGAAGCGTGAGTTCGGGCCCGTGGTCCGGACCAGTGGCACCGAGAACGTCCGGACCAGTGGCACCGGGGGCGTCCGGACCAG
This sequence comes from Streptomyces durocortorensis, assembly GCF_031760065.1. Taxonomy (NCBI): domain Bacteria; kingdom Bacillati; phylum Actinomycetota; class Actinomycetes; order Kitasatosporales; family Streptomycetaceae; genus Streptomyces; species Streptomyces sp. C11-1. The sequence goes on along the minus strand of NZ_CP134500.1, from coordinate 2,132,512 downwards.
TGGCACCGGGGGCGTCCGGGCCGGTGGGGCCGTGGGTGGCTCGCGGCCGCTCAGCGCGGCAGCACCATCACGTACGCGGCGGGCTCCCGGTCGGCCGCCGCCATCAGGGCCGTCCGGACCACCGTCGCCTGCTGCTCGGCCGCCTCGCGCAGCTTCCTCGGCGTGAGGTGGACGACCGTCACCCCGAGCCGCTCCAGGTGCTCCCGCTTCGCGGCGTACGCGGACCACTGCGGGTCCTCCCCGGCCCGGCCGCCCCGGTTCGGCGCGCCGTGCCGGGGTGCCCTGGTGTCCAGCTCCACCGCGACGGCGTGATCCGGCCAGTACGCGTCGATCCCGCCCAGCCGGGGACCGCCCGGCAGCCGCAGCTCCACGTTCCACAGCGGCTCCGGGAGCCCGTGCTCGCGGACCATCGCGTACAGCCGCCCCTCCGCCACCGCCCGGCCCTCGGCCAGCAGCGCGTCCACCGCGCCCACCACGGCGGGCCGCCCCAGCAGCTTCGCCGCGCTCAACTCGCGTACCACAGCAGCCGGTTCGCTGTGGCCGCCGCGCACCGCCTCGGTCAGCAGCCGCTGGACGTCCGCCGCCTCGTCCAGCCCCGCCACCGCGTCGGCCAGCGCCCGCTCGACCGGGGCGACGGGCACCTGGCCCACCCGCACCGCTGTCGGCAGCGCGGCGGCCCGCAGCACCTCGACGAACCGGGTGGAGCGCAGCCGCCGGGTGCGCGGGACCAGCACGTCGATCCGGTGCAGCGCCCCCAGGTCCGGCACGGTGGCGAAGCCGTACAGCGCGAGGGCCGCGACCCCGGTGACCATCGCCTCGCCGTACCCCGGGTCCTCCGGCCCGGCGGGCGCGCGGCGCGCGGAGCCCGGGGGGCGGCCCGCGTACAGCAGCGCGCCGTGCAACCGCTCCTGGCCGGTAGGCGGTCCGGGGTGCAGGAGGTAGACCCCCGGCAGCATCTGCTGCCAGGGGCCGCCCGGCAGGCACTGCGCGGACGTCTGTGCGGCGGAGACGCCCCGTGCCCTCAACTGGGCGGCGGACAGGACACGCTGGGTGACCTCCTGGACGGGAAGCGGGAGGCGGCGGGAGAGTGGGGTGTTCTGGGTCATGTCCCGGGGTTTCCCGTCCGGCGAGGGTGCCCTAACCTCCTGTTACAAGCCCGTCGACGTACCCGGACAACACCGCCCTAAAGTACGGGCGTTCGACGACCGAAGAGGGCTGTCACGCCGGGATTCGGAGAGGGGCGCCCGGCCGGATGTGCGAGCGCCGCTTTCGCGCCGCGCACACGCCCTGTCCGGGCGCCCCCTCTCACTCCGGCGCTACGCCGCCCGGTCGCACTCCTGGCCGCGCAGCGCCCGCGCGAGATCGTCCCAGGACTCCAGCACCAGCCGCCGCAGCGCCGGGGCCGCGTTCTCGTGCTCGCTCAGCCAGGCGTCGGTCGCCGCGAGCGTTCCCGGGCTGTCCCGGAGACCGGGGAACATCCCCCGCACCACGTGCATGCCGATCTGAATGGACCGCTCCGCCCAGATCCGCTCGATCACCTCGAAGTAGCGGTTCTCGTACGGAGCCAGCAGCTCCCGCTGCGAGGGCTGCTGGAAGCCCGCGATCGTCGCCTCGACCAGTGCGTTGGACAGCTTGTCCGATTCCACGACCGCCGCCCACGCCTGGGCCTTCACCGCTTCCGAGGGGCGCGAGGCCAGGCACCGTACGTGGTGGCGCTTGCCGGAAGCCGTGTCGTCGCGGGCCAGTTCGGCGTCGATGGCCGCCTCGTTCGCCACCCCGTGAGAGGCGAGCGGGGACAGGAACGACCAGCGCAGCTCCTGGTCGACATCGAGACCGTCCACCCGGGCCGTGCCGTCCAGCAGCCCGCCCAGCAGCTGGAAGTCCTCGTCGGACGAGGCGACCGCCGCGAAGAAGCGGGCCCAGGTCAGCTGGTGCTGGCTGCCCGGCTCGGCGAGCCGCAGCTCACGGAGCGCGCCCTCGGCCAGCGCCCGGCCGCCCTCCTCGCGCCAGGCCGGGGCGGCGTAGTGGACCAGTGCGGACTGAGCCCAGGTGTGCAGCATCTGGAGCACACCGATGTCGCTCTCGCGGCCGGCGTGCGCCAGCACCAGCGCGACGAAGTCCCGGGCGGGCATCAGTGCGTCCCGGGTCAGGTTCCACAGGGCCGACCAGCACAGGGCGCGGGCCAGCGGATCGGTGATCCCGCCCAGGTGATCGCGCAGGACGGCCAGCGAACCCGCGTCGAAGCGGACCTTGCAGTAGGTGAGGTCGTCGTCGTTGACCAGGACCAGATCTGGCCGCTCCGACCCGGCGAGGGCGTCCACCACGGTCCGCTCGCCGGCCACGTCCACCTCGGCCCGCGCGTAACGCGTCAGCTCGCCCTCCGGTGTACGCCGGTACAGGCCGACCGCGACCCGGTGCGGGCGCAGCTCCGGGTGCGCGGCGCCGGCCTCCTGGATGACGGCCAGCTCGGTCAGCGTTCCGTCCGCGCCGTACGTGAGCACCGGGGTCAGCACGTTGACGCCCGCGGTCTGGAGCCAGGAGCGCGACCAGGCGCTCATGTCGCGCCCGGAGGTCTCGGCGAGCACGGAGAGCAGGTCGCCCAGGCGCGTGTTGCCGTAGGCGTGCTGCTTGAAGTAGCGCCGCGCGCCTTCGAGGAACGCGTCGCGGCCCACGTACGCCACGAGCTGCTTGAGCACGGAGGCGCCCTTGGCGTACGTGATGCCGTCGAAGTTCAGCTTGGCGTCCTCCAGGTCACGGATGTCGGCCGTGATGGGGTGGGTGGAGGGCAGCTGGTCGGCGCGGTAGGCCCAGGCCTTGCGGTTGTTGGCGAAGGTGATCCAGCCGTTGGTGAAGCGCGTCGCCTCGACCATCGAGAAGGAGCCCATGAAGTCCGCGAACGACTCCTTCAGCCACAGGTCGTCCCACCACTCCATGGTGACCAGGTCGCCGAACCACATGTGCGCCATCTCGTGCAGGATGACGTTGGCGCGCCGCTCGTAGGCGGCCGAGGTGACCTTGCCGCGGAAGACGTACTCCTCGCGGAAGGTGACCATCCCCGGATTCTCCATGGCCCCGAGGTTGTACTCGGGCACGAACGCCTGGTCGTACTTCCCGAAGGGGTAGGGGAAGTCGAAGTTGTCGTGGAAGAAGTCCAGGCCCTGCTTGGTGATCAGGAAGACGTCGTCCGCGTCGAAGTGCTTGGCGAGTCCCTTGCGGCACATCGCGCCGAGCGGGATCTCCAGCGTGGAGCCGTCGTCGAACGTACGGGTGTAGTGGTCGGTCACCCAGTGGTACGGCCCGGCGACGACGGCCGTGATGTACGTGGAGATCGGCTGGGTCTCCGCGAACCGCCACACCTCGCCCTCGTGGAACTCCTCGGCCCCGTTGGACCAGACCCGCCAGTCCTCGGGGGCGGTCACCTGGAAGCGGTAGGGGGCCTTGAGGTCCGGCTGTTCGAAGTTGGCGAAGACGCGGCGGGCGTCGGCCGGCTCGTACTGCGTGTAGAGGTAGACCTCGCCGTCCTCCGGGTCGACGAAGCGGTGCAGGCCCTCACCGGTCCGGCTGTACGCGCAGCGGGCGTCGACCACGAGGACGTTCTCGCCCTCCAGCAGCTCGTCCAGCGTGACCCGCGCCCCGTCGAACACGAGGGCGGGGTCGAGCGCCTTCCCGTTCAGCGTCACCGCGTCCACGGCCGGGGCCACCAGGTCGGCGAAGGTCGATGCGCCCGCACGCGCGGAGCGGAACCGGATGGTGGTCAGCGACCGGAACGTCCGTGGACCGCCGTCCCCGTCGCCCCCGTCGGCCCCCTCGGGCTCGCCGACGGCGGACCGTAGGTCGAGAGCGACCTCGTATCCGTCGACGGTCAGCAGCTCGGCCCTCTTCTGGGCCTCGTCGCGGGACAGGTTTTCACCGGGCACGGGCACTCCTTCGTGACGCGCGTCATGTGTCGTGTTCGAACCCATTGATCCTTGCATGCGTCCCCTGGCGGTGGCATACAGGGAATGAGTGGCCCCGAAGGGGCGTTCTCGCCCGCAGCTGCAACACGCCCCTGTGAGCTGTAACACGTCCTTCTGAGGAGAGACATGCCCGAGAACACCCCGGCGAACGGCAAGACCCCGGTCGACTTCTGGTTCGATCCGCTGTGCCCCTGGGCGTGGATGACCTCGCGCTGGATGCTGGAAGTGGAGAAGGTCCGTGATGTCGAGGTCCGCTGGCACGTGATGAGCCTGGCCGTCCTGAACGAGGACAAGCTGGACGACCTTCCCGAGGAGTACCGCGACCTCCTGGAGAACAAGGCCTGGGGCCCGGTCCGGGTCGTCGTCGCCGCCCGGCAGAAGCACGGCGACGAGGTCGTGGGCCCCCTCTACACCGCGCTCGGCACCCGCTTCCACAACAACGGCGAGGGCCCCACCCCCGAGGCCGTGGCCGCCGCCCTCAAGGACGTCGGCCTCCCCGCCGAGCTGGCCGACTACGCCGACTCCGACGCGTACGACACCGAGCTGCGCGCCTCCCACAAGGAGGGCATCGACAAGGTGGGCCAGGAGGTCGGCACCCCGGTCATCGCGGTGCCCGGCGCGGACGGCGAGCAGGTCGCCTTCTTCGGCCCGGTCGTCACTCCCGCCCCCAAGGGGGAGGAAGCGGCGAAGCTCTGGGACGGCACGCTGCTGGTCGCCTCCATTCCGGGCTTCTACGAGATCAAGCGGACCCGGACGCAGGGCCCGATCTTCGACTGATCTCCGACTGATCTCCAACTGCTCTTCGACTGACCCTCGACGGGCCTTCGACGGGTCTTCCGGCGGGACCGCCCGGGCCGGGAACGCGTGTGGTCCCGGCCCGTTGTCAGTGGCGGGTCGTACGGTGAGGGACATGGGAATGACACCGGAGATGATCACGATCGACTGCGCAGACCCTCAGGCGCTGGCCGCCTGGTGGGCGAAGGCGCTGGACGTGAAGGAAACGAAGGACTACGACGATTTCGTGGTCCTGTCGGCGACCCCGCTGGTGATCGGCTTCCAGCGGGTGCCCGAGCCCAAGGCCGTCAAGAACCGGGTCCACATCGACTTCACGTCCGCCGACCGTGCGGCTGACGTGGAGCGCCTGGTGAAGCTGGGCGCGAGCGTGGTCAGCGAGCAGACCATGAAGGGGTTGACCTGGACGATCCTCAAGGACCCCGAGGGGAACGAGTTCTGCGTCGAGGGAGGGGAACACTGACGGCCGGGCGCGGATCACTCGGCAAGGCGTGAATCACCCGGGAGCTGCCCGATCGAACTGACCGACGGGGAGCAGCGGTCATCCGCACGTTCTACGGCGGCGACCTCAGCCGCCGGAGCACCGCGTCCACCTCGGCCGAGCGCCAGTGACCCCGCTGTGCGATCGCCGCATCCAGTCCGGGGAAGCGCCGAGTCCGGTGGACGGGGTCGGACTCGATGCGCACCAACTCGGTGAAGGGCGGGTGCGTGTACGGGTACGGAGGAGGGGTGCGCGGGTGGCGCGGGAGCGCCTTCACCGGCGCCCGGCCTCGATGGCCAGGTGGGCCCAGACGGTCCTGCCGGGACAGCGTGGGCGTACGCCCCACCGCGCGGCGAGCGCGTCGACGATGAACAGCCCCCGGCCGGACGTCTCGTCGTCCACCAGGCCGCCGAGCTTCCATCCGACCAGGACCGTTCTCACATGCCGCCGAGCGGCGGGAACGGAGTCCCTGCGAGCCAGGAACCTCTTGCTGCCCGTGGGCCCGGGCATACGTCCCCCGAGGTCGTGGGCAGGCGGACGTCATCAGTGAGGAAGCGGCTGACCTCGTCGTCGAGGTCAGACAGGAGCGTCGCCGCTACTTCGAGGAGACGGGTGCACGGTTCGCTGCGGTCATCCGGGAGCCCGCGATCACTGGTCCGATGCCGTCGCGGGCACGGCCCACGGCCCCGCGCGGCCCCACCCCACCCCCTGGCTTCTCCGGGGGCTTCCGCGCGGCCGTGTTCACTGCCCGGACATCACCTGGGGGGCAGGCCTTTCTTCCCCCGGTCATGTCCGGACTGCCCTTTCGCGCAGAGGCGCTCGGCGATATCCAGGAGCACGTCCTGCCGCGCGTCCCGAGAGGCTCCGTCATGCAGATGCCCGCACGTGACAGATCGGCCGATGGCGGCACCGCGGACCGCGCGGCGCGTTCCCGGCGGACGGGTGGGGACCACGACAGGCCCCCGTCCGGCCTCCCGGGGGCGCTGCACGATCTCCAGCGGACCCTGGGCAACGCGGCGGTGGCGCACCTGCTCACCGGGGAACGGGAGGCCCGATCCGGCCACGAGGACCTGCCGGTGCAGCGCTCGACCGCCCACCAGGTGCTCCGGTCGCCCGGGCGGCCGATGCAGGAGCCTCTGCGGCGGGAGATGGAGGGCAGGCTCGGCGCGGACTTCTCCGCCGTACGCATTCACGCGGATTCCGTGGCGCAGAGGTCCGCCGCCGAGATCGGGGCGCGGGCCTACACCTCGGGCGACCACGTGGTCCTCACGGACGGCGGGCAGGACAAGCGCACCCTCGCCCATGAGCTGACCCATGTCATCCAGCAGCGGCAGGGCCCGGTCGAGGGCACGGACACGGGTGGGGGGCTGCGGGTCAGCGACCCCGGCGACCGCTTCGAGCGCGAGGCCGAGGCCAACGCGACACGGGTCATGGCCGCGCCCGTGCGGTGTGCCGACGCGGAGGCGGGGGCCGCCCCGTCACCCGCCTCCGGTACGGGGGCAGTCGTCCAACGCAAGGGGAGCGATCCTCTCGGGCCGTCCCTCCCCGCCGAGGAGCGCCGTGCCGACGGGCTGCTGGGCAGGTGGAAGGCGCTGACCCGCACTCAGCCGGAGCCGGGCGACGCCGTCGTGGCGGAGGTGCGGGCCGCCGTGGTCGCATACGACGGTGATACGAAGCGCGACCCCATGCACTGCCTGATGAAGCTTTCGGACATCCAGCAGAAGATCGCCCCGGCCCAGACGCAGGCCACCGGTGCTGCCCTGGCCTTCCTGGAGGCCGCCAGGAAGGCCGTCGAGGCTGAAATGGATGTGGTCGCGAACCAGCTTCAGCGCGACGACAGCCTCCCGGACGAGGCACGGGGCCCGTTCAGCGCGATGACCGACACCGGCATGCTCTGGAACCGCGAGGAATGGGCCGACAGCGCCGCCGTGTTCGGCATGAAGGGCGCCACCTACTTCCGCGAGCTGTCGGAGCTGAACCGGGCGGGGATGGCCAAGGAGATCGCCGGGCGGGGCGCACAGGAGTGGGTCCCCGGGGTCGAGAGCAGGCTGACGACCGCGCTGAACCAGAGCGTGCTGTGCCACTACACGACTGCTCCCCGGGCCGATCAGATGGTGAACCAGGGGCGGATGAAGTCGAAGAGCGAACTGCTCCGGGAGAACCCGGACGCGGCGAACAACTCGGAGCCGTACGACAAGCACGGCCTGGCCAACGAGGGCTTCGTCTTCTTCTTCCTGGAGGTGCCGGGGAGTCCGTTCCGCGAGACACGCTTCGGCGGCGGCGACGCGGCCCGTATCGAGATTCCGCTGACCGCGTCCCCCCTCATGAACCAGGGATGGCTGATGCTCAGCGACTTCGCCCAGCGCGACTACCCGACCGTGCGTGCGCAGCCCGGGGACCCGGCGCGGACGGAGAGCAAGCTGCCCACGCGCGAGGACGGGTTCTCCGCCGACTTCTCTTTGCCGGTACGGAAGTTCGACAGCGGAGCGAACCGTGCCGAGTTCGATATGGAGCAGGCCATGGAGGAGATGCAGGCCGAGCAGGACGCCGAGCGCAGAAGCCAGATCATGTTCGTCATGGCCCAGGTGGCGGCCGACCAGCACAGCGCCATGACCTATGGGGCCCCCGGGCCGGAGGCCAAGGTCTATTCCGAGCGGCTGCGTTCCAACACGCTGATGGGCCGCGACATCGTGCCGGGCCTCGTGGAGCGGGCCGTTCTGGAGATCCAGCGCCTCATGGACGTCAATCCCCGGCTCGCCGAGGAGCTCAAGGCCATGTCCGGGAACGACCTGATGCAGTTCCTCCTCAAGGACCTCCTGCGTCCGCAGGCGATGCTGCCGAACTCCGTCGACCTCGGTGGCGCCACTGTCGTCCGGCGGTCGGCCGGCCGGCCGGCAACCGCCACGGCCTGACCGGCAACCAGCCGCCACGGCCTGACCGGCGGCGAGGGCAAGGGCCGCGTCATGGGCCTTCACCTCGCCCCGGAGCCGCCGCCTCCAGCTCGTCGACCGTCCCGGACATCACCGTACGGATGTGGCGTGTGAGGTGATCGGCGGGCCAGTCCCACCAGGCCACTGCCAACAGCCGCGCGATGTCCGCCTCCTCGTACCGGGTACGGATCAGCCGCGCGGGGTTGCCGCCGACGACGCCGTAGTCCGGGACGTCCGAGACGACCACCGAGCGGGAGCTGATGATCGCGCCGTGTCCGATGCGGACGCCCGGCATGACGACCGCCTCGTAGCCGATCCAGACGTCGTTGCCGATGACCGTGTCGCCCCGGTTGGGCAGGCCCGTCAGCAGGTCGAAGTGGTCGGCCCAGGAGCCGCCGAGGGTGGGGAACGGGAAGGTGGACGGGCCGTCCATACGGTGGTTGGCGCCGTTCATGATGAACCGCACGCCCGTTCCCAGGGCGCAGAACTTCCCGATCACCAGGCGCTCCGGCCCGTAGTGGTAGAGCACGTTCCGGCTCTCGAACTCCGTGGCGTGCTCGGGGTCGTCGTAGTACGAGTAGTCACCGACCTCCACCAGCGGCGAGGTGACAAGCGGCTTCAGCTGCACCACGCGCGGCTGGCCGGGCATCGGGTGCAGCACGGTGGGGTCGGCCGGGACGGGGGTGGGACCGAGGCTCATGGACAGGCTTCCGGGCTCGTGGACGGGGGCGAAGACCATCGTGTCACCCGGGCCGTCCCCCGCACCCCACCCGGAACGGTTCCCCCTGCGACCACTCCGCCGCCACGCCCCGCATCACCAGCGCACTGTCCAGCACCGCGCTGCCCGGCGGAAAGCGGTCCAGGTCCTCGAAGAACGTGGAGCGTACGGTACGGGGGCGGCCCGCCGTCACCTTCCAGGCGTCCGTGGACAGTTCGAGGACGTCCAGGTGGTCGCCCGCGGCGCTGGGGGAGAGGCCCCGGCTGCCGAGGCGGAAGAACTCCGAGGCCTCCGCCAGGTCCGTGAACAGCTCGCTGCCGTGCAGTTCCTCGGCGCTCTCCACCGTCGCGTCGACCTCCACCGCGCCGTCCCGGGTCGCGAACGCCACCCGCACCGCGTCGGCCTCCTCGCGCACCGTGAAGTCCGCGCGCCCGTGCTCGCCCGGGTAGATCCGGCCGCCCGCGAAGGCGTTGAGGCGGGAGGCGGTGTCGCGGCGCGGGATGTAGACGCCGCGCTCGACACCGTCGGGGCCGTCCCACTCGACGGCGATCCGGTGCGCCGCGTTCTCGCTGCTCAGCCCGGTCACGGCCGGGGCCCAGCCGGGGCGGACGCCGCCGATCCGCAGCAGGCAGATCCCCGCGACCGCCTGGCCGCGCACCAGTTGGGGGCGCAGTGGCGCGGGCAGCAGCGCGGCGGCGATATGCGGGTCGACCCGGTAGTTCACCAGGAGGCGGCGCTCGATGACGCTGAGGAGAGGCGACCGGATCATGAGGCATCGCCTTCCGGGGAGGAGCGCCACTTCGTGTGGCGGAGCACGATCTGTTCGGGGCACACGGCGCTCAGGAACCGCCCCACGCACATGGCGAGACGCTCCTCGGCGAGCGAGTAGAGGATGCGGTTGGCGTCGCGGCGCTCGGTGACGAGCCCGGCGCCCTTGAGCACGCCCAGATGGCGGGAGATGGACGGAGCGCTGATCGAGAACCGGCTCGCGATCTCCCCGGCGGCCAGCTCGCCGTCGCGCAGGTCCTCCAGGATCTGGCGGCGGGTGGGGTCGGCGAGGGCGCGGAAGGCGCTCGCCTCGTCGTCGGCCGGGTCGGCGGGTGGTTCCATGCGTCATGTTTAGCATATGAGCTAAATGGCTAACAATGCAGGTGGGGCTGGTTCTCGGGCATGGGAAAGCCCTCGTGAGTCACGTCCTCGCGAGGGCTTTCCGTTCATCCGCCTGCCGAAGTGAAGGTTGAGAAGACGATCACGAGGCAGGACGCGCTGTCCGCCGGGGCGGAGGCGGGGGCCGGAATCAGGGGGCGAGCAGCAGTACGTCCGCGCGCTCCTTGGCGGCGGCGTAACGCTTCGCCACGTCCTGCCAGTTGACGACCTGCCACATCGCCTCGATGAAGTCCACCTTCTGGTTCTTGTACTGAAGGTAGAAGGCGTGCTCCCAGGCGTCGAAGACGAGGATCGGGACCGAACCCTGGCCGACGTTGCCCTGGTGGTCGTAGACCTGCTCGACGATGAGCTTGCCGCTGAGGGGCTCGTACGCGAGCACGCCCCAGCCGGAGCCCTGCGTGGTGGCCGAGGCCTTCGTCAGCTGGGCCTTGAAGCCCGCGAAAGAGCCGAAGGACTCGGTGATCGCGTCGGCGAGGTCGCCCACGCCGTCCGCCGCGAGGGGCTCGCCGCCGCCGTCGCCGGTCATGTTGTGCCAGTAGATCGAGTGCAGGATGTGGCCGGAGAGGTGGAACGCGAGGTTCTTCTGGAGGCCGTTGATCGCGCCCCAGGCCTCCTTGTCGCGGGCCTCTTCCAGCTGCTCCAGGGTGTCGTTCGCGCCCTTGACGTATGCGGCGTGGTGCTTGTCGTGGTGGAGCTCGATGATCTGCGGGTTGATGACCGGTTCGAGCGCCGCGTAGTCGTACGGGAGTTCCGGGAGCGTGTACGTGGCCATGGTTCGAACCCTCCGACTGCTGGGAATGCCGTCCAGTTGTTATTGCAATCTATGTGCAGAAGCAGGCTAACAGCAGGAGGGTTCGAACGTGATCAGTCCTTCGGCCTAGTACTCCGGTCGCCCCGTGGAACCCGCAGGCCGAATGGCGAGACCCTGGTGGAGGCCGCGCCGAGAGGGCTACTTGGTGGTTCGGATCTCGACCAGGGCGTGCTCCCGGGCGTCGATGAACTGTCGTAGTCCTCGGTCCGCCCGCGGTGCACCGGGTCGAGCTCCAGGCTCGGGAGGCCTTCCGTGGCGCAGAGGCAGCGGCACTCGCTCCTACGGCCCCTGTCAGGGCAGCGCTGATGATCGCGGTGTCCGGACGTGCGCGCCCATGGGCCCCCGTGGCTTCATCGCAGTCCTGGACAATCGACCCTTGACAGGCGGCGGCGGGGGAGACTCCGTCGCCTCCCCTGCGGTTCAAGTCCCTTATCGAAGCTGAGGCCTGGCGGGGCGTCCAATTCAGAAAACGGGCGGAAACCGGGCAACCTCCGGGCGCCTGTCGTGATGTGCCTCACGCGCTGGGATGGTTGTAATGATCTTCATAAAGAATCGGTCCCAGTCGCGATCCGGCGAGGGCTCAGTTCCTCGTATCGGACCGACGCGCGACGTGAGGCGAGCCTCCGAAGGCTTCGCGCATCACGCGCCGGCCCGGCAACGTCAGGACCGGCGGTCCTCCCGCCGGGGCCGCAGGTCCTCCCTGGCCCGCACCGCGAGGTCCGGGAAGTCCGTGACGACCGCGTCCACTCCCTGTCCGTAGTGGAAGGCGTACTCGGCGAACGCGTCGCCGAAGTCGTTCGGGGCACCGCCCCGGCGGTACGCGGCCGGGAGGTACCGGTTCTCCGTGCGGAAGGTGTACGCCCCGACCTTCAGGCCCGCCGCGTGCGCGTCCGTCAACAGGGTGTTCGGCGGGACGAGCGACGACTTGTCCGGGCCGATCCACTGCGCGTACGAGGCGATCTCGCGCAGCCCGGCCGGGCTCATCATGTCCCGGTACGTGACCGCGTGGCCGTACGGACCACCGCTCGTGCCCAGCGCCTGCCAGAGCGGCAGCCCGAGGCGCGCGGCGGCCACCCGGCGCAGGCTGGACGGCTCGAAGGACTGGACGACGCAGTCCCGGGCGGTCAGCCGGTTGCGGCGGATCACCCGGCTCAGCTCCTCCTCCAGCGGCAGTCCGATCGAGCGGAAGTACGTCGGGTGCTTGGTCTCGGGGAACACCGCGATCCGCCGGCCCGACTCCCGCGACAGCCGCCGGGCGAGATCCACGACCTCCTGGAACGTCAGGACCCGGCCCCGCCCGTCGAAGACGGTGTTGCGGTTGCGGATGAGCGGTAGCCGCTCCACCGTGCGCAGCGTCCGCAGCTCGCGCAGGGTGAAGTCCTCGGTGAACCAGCCGGTCACCGCCTTGCCGTCGACCGTCTTCGTGGTGCGGCGGCCCGCGAACTCCGGCCGCGCCGCGACGTCCGTCGTGCCCCCGATCTCGTTCTCGTGCCGTACGACCAGGACGTGGTCCTTCGTGGGGACGAGGTCCGGCTCGATCCAGTCGGCCCCGGTCCGTACGGCGTGGATGTACGACTCGGCGGTGTGCTCGGGCCGCCAGCCCGCCGCCCCGCGGTGCCCGATGACGAGCGGGCCGGAGGGACGGGGCGGGCGCGGGCCCGCCGGGGCGGACGCGGCGGTCGGGGCGGTGGCAGCCGCGGTGACGGCGGCGGAAGCGGTGGCCAGGAGGATCGAACGGCGCCTCGGTGCAAGGGACATGGCAGCTCCTCGGATGGCGGCAGAGCACCACCGAAGCGAGGACGGGTGACAGCCCGGCGTACGGCGTCTGGCCCGTTCATGTCCGCTCACCCACGGCCCCGCGCCGCCCCGCCTGGGGGAGCCGCCCCTTCCCGGAACGCGGAACGCCGGGTTCCGACCTCTCCCCGTACGTACGTGTACGAGCCGGAGGCCGGAGCCCGGCGTCACCGCGGTAGTGCGCGGCGGAGTCCTACCGCCGCTGGGCGGGGACCTCGGCGACCTCGTCCCCGCTGTCGCTGTCCCTGTCGCCGTCGCTGCCCCGTCGCCGCTGACGTACCAGCCCGATGCCGATCAGCCCCACGGTCAGTGCCCCCGTGGCGAGCAGCTGGTCGCGGGTGTCCGGCTGGCGCAGCATCAGCAGGAAGATGCCCACCATGGCCACCAGGGCCACGATCGTGCCGATGGGGAAGAACCACATCCGGACGACCAGCTTCTCCGGGGCCTCCCGCTCGGTCCGGCTGCGCAGGATCAGCTGGGAGACGGCGATGAAGATCCACACCACCAGGATCACCGCGCCGATCATGTTCAGCAGCCAGGGGAAGACGTCGTCCGGCCGCCAGTAGCTGAGCAGCACGCACAGGAACCCGAAGACCGAGGAGAACAGCACCGCGTTGCGCGGCACCCCGTTCGAGATCTTCCCGAGCACGGTCGGACCCTGGCCCCGGACGACCAGCGACCGGGCCATGCGCGAAGCGCCGTAGATGTTGGCGTTCATCGCGGAGAGCAGGGCGATGAGGATGACCACGTTCATGATCTGCGCGGCACTGCCGACGCCGAGGTGGTCGAGCATCGCGTAGAACGGGCCGACCTTCGCGACCTTCGGGTCGTCCCAGGGCACCAGCGTGACGATGACCGCCATGGAGCCGATGTAGAAGACCGCGATGCGCCACATCGCCGTACGGACCGCCTTCGCGACGCCCTGCACCGGGTTCTCCGACTCGGCGGCGGCGATGGTGACGGTCTCCAGACCGCCGTACGCGAAGACGGAGGCGAGGAGTCCGATGATGAAGCCGTCCATGCCCTTGGGCAGGAAGCCGCCGTCACCCGTGAGGTTCGACAGGCCGGGCGCGTCCGTGTCGGGCAGTACGCCGAGGATCGCCAGCAGGCCGAGCACCAGGAACAGCGTGATCGCGATGACCTTGAGCGCGGCGAACCAGAACTCGAACTCGCCGAAGTTCTTCACCGCGGCCAGGTTCGTCCCGAGGAAGATCACCATGAACAGGGCGACCCACGCCCATTCCGGCGTCCCCGGCAGCCAGCCGCTGACGATCTGCGCCGCGCCGATGCCCTCCAGGCCGACGGCGACGCAGAGCAGGAACCAGAAGGACCACCCGGCGGTGAATCCGGCCCAGGGGCCGATCGCCCGTTCGGCGTGCACCGAGAAGGAGCCGGAGGCCGGGTTCGCGGCGGACATCTCGCCGAGCATGCGCATCACCATCATGACGAGCAGGCCGGAGATGGCGTACGCGATGATGATCGAGGGCCCGGCGGCGGCGATTCCGGCGCCCGAGCCGACGAAGAGACCGGCGCCGATCACCCCTCCGAGGGCGATCATCGAGAGGTGCCGCTGCTTGAGACCGTGGGTGAGCGCGGAGTCTGCCGTCGCCGTCGCCGTGGCGGGGGCTGCGGAGTCAGCGGTGGGGGGAGAGGCGGAGGTCCGGGACATGGACGAGCTCTGTTCGGTAGCCGAGACAAGGGGACGAGCCCACAGTCTGAGCATCCGTACCGCTCACAGGGAACGAGTGTCCGCTATACGGTCACGAGGTTCACACAAGGTGCACACTCGCCTACCGATCGGTACTCACACGTCAGCTTCAGTATCGCCTTCAGCTCCGGCACCAGCCTCAGCATCGGCCGAGCCCTTGCGCACCCGCCGCTCCCGTCGCTGACGCCCCACCGCCACCATCAGCACCAGCGCCGTCGCCCCCGCCGACCACAGCACCTGCGGGCGCGCCGCATCGTCGGTCAGCATCAGCAGCAGGACCCCGAGCAGACCGGCCAGCGTCAGCCAGGACAGATACGGGAAGCACCACATCCGCAGGGTCAGCGCCCCCGGGGCCTCCCGCTCCAGCCGCTCCCGCAGCCGCAGCTGCGAAAGGGCGATCAGCGCCCACACGAACAGCAGCACCGCGCCGACCGAGTTGAGCATGTACAGGAACACCGTGTCCGGCCACAGCAGATTCAGCAGTACGGAGACGAAGCCGAAGGCCACCGAAGCCAGCACCGCCCGCCGGGGCACACCGCCGCCCTTCCCGCTGCCCGACACCTTCAGCAGACCGCGCGGTGCCTCCCCGCGCTCCGCCAGCGAGAACACCATCCGTGACGAGCCGTAAAGGTTGGCGTTCAGCGCGGAGAGCAGCGCCACGAACACCACGATGTTCATGACCTGCCCGGCCGACGGCACCCCGATCGTGTCCAGCACCTTCACGTAGGGGCTCAGCCCGGCCTGCTGCGCGGTCCACGGCAGCACGGCCACGATGACCAGCATCGAACCCACGTAGAAGAAGAGGATGCGCACCACCGCGCTGCGCACCGCCCGCCCCACCGCACGCGCCGGATCGTTCGTTTCGGCGGCGGCGATGGTGACGACCTCCAGGCCGCCGAAGGCGAAGACCACGGTCAGCACCCCGGCGACCACCCCGCTCCAGCCGTTCGGCAGAAAGCCGCCCTGCCCGGTCAGGTTGGTCATCCCGACCGGGGCGGTGTCCGGGAGCAGGCCGAAGACCGCCAGCAGCCCGAGCACCAGGAAGACCACGATCGCGCCGACCTTCAAGGAGGCGAACCAGAACTCGAACTCCCCGAAGTTCTTCACCGCCGTCAGGTTCGCCGCGGTGAAGACCACCATGAACAGCAGCACCCACGCCCACGGTTCGACCGCCGGGACCCACCCGTGGGCGATCTGCGCGGCCGCCGTCGCCTCCACGGCGAGGACCACCACCAGCAGGAACCAGTACAGCCAGCCGACGCTGAACCCGGCCCACCGCCCGAGAGCCCGCTCGGCATGCACGGAGAAGGAGCCGGATGCGGGCATCGCCGCGGACATCTCGCCCAGCATCCGCATCACCAGCATCGCGAGCGCCCCCGCGATCAGATACGAGACGACGATCGCGGGCCCCGCCACCGCGATCCCGGCGCCCGAGCCCACGAACAGCCCGGCCCCGATCACCCCGCCGAGCCCGAGCATCGTGAGGTGGCGCTGCTTCAGCCCGTGGGCGAGCGGCTCGGCGGGCACCAGGGGCTCCGACGCGACAGCGGGCGCCAGGGGCTCCGGAGGGACGGCGGGGGCGGCGGGGGGAGCCTCGTGCATGGGTGCGGGTCACTCTCGGGTCATTTATGGGGAACCTACAGTCTGAGGCCGCGATGCCCTTCCCGGCAAAACGGGTCACCTGCCTCCTCACCTCAGTGACGAGTGTCACGCCCGCAGGTGATTGCGTGGCGGCCTTTGTGTGAACCCCACCAACCCGTCAACCACCGCTTTGTGGGCGGCTGATGGTGATCGAGCGTTCACCCCTGGGCTAACGTCTCCACCAGTCCCGCCCCCCCCTTCTTGCCCTCACCCGCGGAGTCCCGATGAGCACTGCTGCCGCCCCCGTCCGTTCCGGAGCGGTCCTCGCCGACCTGCTGCCCGCAGTCCGGCACCGCTACGCCGTGGACGCGGCCCTCGTCCTGGGCGGCGCCGCCCTGACCGGCATCGCGGCCCAGATCGCCGTCCCGGTCCCCGGCTCCCCGGTCCCGGTCACCGGCCAGACCTTCGCCGCGCTGCTCATCGGCACCGCGCTCGGCGCCCGCCGCGGCTTCCTCTCCCTCGCGGTGTACGCGCTCGTCGGCATGGCCGGCATGCCGTGGTTCGCCGAGGGCACCTCGGGCTACGCGATGCCGTCCCTCGGCTACATCCTCGGGATGCTGCTCGCCGCCACCGTCGTCGGCGCCCTCGCCCGGCGCGGCGGCGACCGCTCGGTGCTCCGCACGGCGGGCACGATGGTGATCGGGTCCGCGATCATCTACGCCGTCGGCGTGCCCTACCTCGCGCTCGCCACCGGCATGTCCCTGAGCGCCGCGGTCGCGGCCGGGCTCACCCCGTTCCTGATCGGCGACGCGCTCAAGGCGGCCCTGGCGATGGGCGCCCTGCCCGCCGCCTGGAAGCTCCTCGGCCGCCGCGGCTGACGCCGTAGGGCCACTTGACGGGCCACCGAAGAGGCCCGCCGCTCCGGGAGAACCGGACCGGCGGGCCTCTCTTCGTACCCGTCGACGCCTACGGCCGCAGCAGCACGTACGGCTACGACTTCACAGCAGCACGTACGCCGACAGCTCCACGGCCGCACGTAGCGCTACGGCTTCACCGCCTCGCCTCTCACTCATCGCGATCGTCGCCCAGGTCGAACAACGGGACAGGCCCCCACCCCGCTGGCGGCCATCTTGCGGCGTTCGTGCCACACTTCGCACCATGCGCGTGTACCTCGGATCCGACCATGCCGGTTACGAACTCAAGAACCACCTCGTCGAGTGGCTCGGTGCCCACGGGCACGAGGCCGTCGACTGCGGCCCCCACATCTACGACGCCCAGGACGACTACCCGCCGTTCTGCCTGCGTGCCGCCGAGAAGACGGCCGCCGACCCGGACAGCCTCGGCATCGTGATCGGCGGCTCCGGCAACGGCGAGCAGATCGCCGCCAACAAGGTCAAGGGCGTCCGTGCCGCACTGGCCTGGAGCGAGCAGACCGCCGCCCTCGGCCGTGAGCACAACAACGCGAACGTCATCGCGATCGGCGGCCGGATGCACACCGTCGAGGAGTCGACGAAGTTCGTCGAGATCTTCCTCTCCACGCCGTACTCGAACGAGGAGCGCCACACGCGCCGCATCGAGATGCTCTCGGCGTACGAGACCACCGGCGAGCTCCCCCCGATCCCGGCCCACCACCCGCAGCAGGGCTGATCCACCACACCTTCCCGTGCCGCCGGGTCCCGGACCCGGCGGCACGGCCATGTCACCGCCCGCCTGCCACAGGAGCCACACCGTGCCCGAGGGACACACGATCCACCGCCTCGCCCAGGACCACGCCGAACGGTTCGCGGGCGCCCCGGTCCGGGTGAGCAGTCCGCAGGGCAAGTTCTCCGACAGCGCGGCCCTGCTCGACGGGCACACCCTCACCACCACCGACGCCCACGGCAAGCACCTCTTCCTCGGCTTCGGCGGCACCGGCTGGGTCCACATCCACCTCGGCCTCTTCGGCAAGCTCGGCTTCGGCACGGCCCCCGCCCCGCCGCCCACCGACACGGTCCGCCTCCGCCTGGTCAACGCGGACCACCACGCCGACCTGCGCGGGCCCACCACCTGCGCCCTGATCACCGAGCCGGAGAAGCGCGCGATACACGAGCGCCTCGGCCCGGACCCGCTGCGCGGCGACGAGGACGGGGAGCGCGCCTGGCGGCGGATCTCCCGCAGCCGGACCACCGTCGCGGCCCTCCTGATGGACCAGAAGGTCATCGCGGGCGTCGGCAACGTCTACCGCGCCGAGGTCCTCTTCCGCCACTGCATCGACCCGTACCGCGCGGGCAAGGACCTCACCCGCGCGGCCTGGGACGCGATCTGGGCGGACCTGGTGGAGCTGATGCACGAGGGCGTACGGAACAACCGGATCGACACCGTCCGCCCCGAGCACCTCCCCGAGGCGATGGGCCGCCCGCCCCGCGTCGACGACCACGGGGGCGAGGTCTACGTCTACCGCCGGGCCAACCTGCCCTGCCACATCTGCGGTACGGAGATCCGCACCGCGGACCTGTCCGCCCGCAACCTCTTCTGGTGCCCCGGATGCCAGCTCCCGGGCCCGACGAGCGGCGGAAAAGGCTGAAAGCGCACCGAGGAAGGCCGGGAGACGCACGCCGCCGACGCCGTTTCGAGCGCATTGTCACCGGGGTCCCCTGCACCGGAGGCGTCCGGGTGGATAGGGTCCCGGCAGTGGCCCGTAGCGGAGGAACAGACGACTTCTGGGCCCGGTGGCGCAGAACGCTGCACCGGGCCCGCATCGGGCTGCGCAAATCCGGGGTCGACTACTTCCGCGGCGACGGCTCCGACTGGATCGCCCTGGCCGGTCTGCTGCTGACGATCCCCGCCATCACCTTCGCCACCGTCGTGAGCCCCGTGTGGGTCGCCCCGACCGCCCTCGTCCTGCCCATCGTGGCGGGCGGACTGCTGCTGCGCCCGGCAAGCCTGCTGGGCCTGTACGCGACGGCCGCGGCCGCCCTGATCGTGGAGGCGCTCACGCTGGGCCCGTACGCGGAGGGCCCGGCCCGGGTCACCCCCGGCACCGTGCTCGTGGTCGCCGCCTGCGGGTTCTTCGGCCTGGTCCTCGCCCAGTTCCGGGCCCGCGTCGGGGTGCCCTGGCGGCGCGGCGGCACGATGCTCTTCGACCTGCGCGAACGCATCCGGGTCCAGAGCGCCCTGCCCCGGCTGCCCCAGGGCTGGCACCGCGAGATGGCGCTGCGCCCGGCCGGCGGCCAGTCGTTCTCGGGGGACTTCGTCGTCGCGGCCCGCACCCACGGCGGTCGCACCCTGGAGGTCGTCCTCACCGACGTCTCCGGCAAGGGCATGGACGCGGGCTCCCGGGCCCTGCTGCTGTCGGGCGCCTTCGGCGGGCTGCTCGGCTCGCTGCCGCCGCACGACTTCCTGTCCGCGGCCAACGGCTATCTGCTGCGCCAGGACTGGGACGAGGGCTTCGCCACCTCGATCCACCTGGTGCTGGACCTGGACTCCGGGGACTACGAGATCTTCTCGGCCGGTCATCCGCCCGCCCTTCAGCTCCACGCGGGCAGCGGCCGGTGGGAGGAGAAGTCCGGGGAGGGCCCCCTGCTCGGAGTCTACGACGGGGCCGAGTTCGACGCGGTCAAGGGCTCGCTCGCGCCGGGGGACGTGCTGATGCTCTTCACGGACGGCCTGGTGGAGGCGTCCGACCGGGACATCTCCGAGGGCATCGACCGGCTCACGGGTGAGGCCAACCGCTATGTGCCGACCGGCTTCGAGGGCGCGGCCTGGCATCTGATCGAGGCCTGCGCCAAGGACGTCAACGACGACCGGGCGCTGCTGCTGATCTCGCGCCGGGCCTGACGTACGTCAACGAAGAGGCGCCCCTCACCCGAAGGTCCCCTCGGCTGCCGGGCGCCTCTCCGCTTCCGTGCGCATTCCGTACGAACCGCTTCCGCTTCGTACCCGATGGCGGTCTCAGACCGGCGCCGGCATCTGCTCCTGATCCTGGTTCCCGTCCTTCTCGCGGTCGCCCGGAAGGATGCGGGCCAGCCAGTGCGAGCGTCCGGCGGCCAGCGGTGCGAGGACGGCGAGCAGGAGGACGTAACCGGCGATGAACGGCGAGAGCCGCTCGTCCAGTCCGGCGGCAGCCGCCATCGTGGCGAGGATCAGCGCGAACTCACCCCGGGCCACCAGCGTGGTGGCGATGTTCGCCGTGGCCTGCGCTCCGAAGGAGTACACCCTGGCGGCCGCCAGACCGGCCGCGACGTTCATGGCGAGCGTCAGCGCCACGGCCGCCAGCACCGGCCACAGCACGCTCGGCAGGTCGCCCGGGTCGATGGAGAGACCGAAGGCGAAGAAGAAGATCGCGCCGAACGCGTCCCGCAGCGGGTGGACCAGCTTGAGGATGCGGTCGCCGGCCGAGGTCGAGCCGAGCATCAGACCGACCATGAAGGCACCGATGGCGTCGGCGACCCCGAACATCTCGGAGACCCCCGCGACGAAGACCGCGGCGCCGAGGAAGGAGATGACGAGCAGCTCGTCGTCCTTGGTGTTCATGAGCTTGCCGATGATCCTCGTCCCGAACCGGGCGGCGAGGGCGAGCAGCAGCAGGAAGCCGAAGGCCTTGCCACCGTCGATCAGCGCGGCCGAGAGGCTGTCCGCACCGGACAGGATCGGCTGGAGCGCCGCCAGATACAGGGCGAGGAAGACGTCCTCGACGACGATGATGCCGAGGATCGGCCGGGTCTCCGGATTCCCGATGCGCCCCAGGTCCACCAGGATCTTGGTGACGATCGCCGAGGAGGAGATGCCGAGGACACCGGCGAGGACGAGGGCCTCGGAGGTGCCCCAGCCCAGCGCGAAGCCGAAGGCGAGACCGGCGCCGACGTTCAGGGCGAGATACGTCCCGCCCGCGACGGCCATCTTCCGGCCGCCCGTCCTGAGGTCGTCCATGTGGAACTCAAGCCCCAGGTAGAAGAGCAGGAGGACGAGTCCCAGCGCGGAGAGCATCTCCAGGTCGTGCGGGTTGGAGAGGAGCGTGTAACCGGGGGTGTGCGGGCCGAGGAGTATCCCGGCCAGGATGAACAGGGGGATCGTCGGCAGTCCGATACGGCCACCGAGGCGGGCGAGAACGGCAGCGGCCAGGAAGGCGCCGCCCATGGCGAGGAGGGTGTCTGCGTGTCCGATGAGCCTGTCCTTCGGGCTAGGTCAAGAGGGCGTCAAGGATGCGTCAACAGGGCGTCAATGAACCATCAGTAATTAGTTTACCGAATAATTTACTCTGCAACTGTAGGGCGGCCTGATTGTCAGCTTTTGTCTGTCTGGTCGAGTTGGGTCGGATCGTCGACTTCCGGGCACGCGGCGAAAGGTGGAACGCGGGCCCCCTCGGGGGCCCGGGCGCGGACCCGGCCGCAGGACCCCTCGTGGCCGTAGAGTCGGCCCGTGACCGACCCCGATCTGACCCTCGCCGAGGTGGAGGCCATCGCTCGCGCGGCGCATGCGGCGCAGACCGACAAGGCGGGCCGTCCCTACGCTGAACACCTGGCCGCGGTGGCCGAAGGTGTACGGGTGCGCGGCGGCAGCGACGAGCAGATCGCCGCGGCATGGCTGCACGACGCGATCGAGGACGGTGCTCTCTCCCCGCAGTGGCTGGCCGCGGCCGCCTTGCCCCAGGAGGTGAAGGGCCTGGTCCTGGCGGTGACCAAACGGCCGGGCGAGGAGCTGTCCTCCTACACCGGGCGGATTCTCGCCACCCCCGGGGCCCTGCTGATCAAGGAGGCGGACCTCGCCCACAACGGCGACCCCGCCCGCCTCGCGGCCCTGGATCCGGCGACGCGTTCCCGGCTGGCGGCGAAGTACGCGCAGGTGCGGGGCTTGTTGGGGCTGGATGACGCGGCTTCCTCCGCAGAGCGAAAGAATCCGGCCAACCCCGGAACGCGCTGATCCACCCGAGGCCGGGGCCGACGGGTGGATCAGGAGGGGCCGGGAGTCAGCGTTTCGCGGCGGGGGTCCTCCGGAACGCCCACGCCAGATCCGGATCGGTGGCGAACTTCAGCACCCGGGTCACCGGCGGCGCACACATCAGCGTCACGGCCGCGGCGGTGGTGACCGAGACGACGATCAGTCCGGCGGGGCCGGAGAGCCAGGTGTAGCGGTCGAACAGGCCCGCGTACTCGGCTCCCTTGATCAGGAACCCGTGCAGCAGATAGCCGCAGATCGTTCCGGCGCCCAGGACCGTGAACCACAGGTTCCGGCGGGGCGCCCAGGCCAGGAAGGCGACCGTCAGCACCAGGCCGCAGCCGAACATGGCCAGGGTCATCACGGCGCCGGACCACCACGGGGCGCCCATCTCCTGGGCGCTGTTGGCGCGGTAGAGCCACCCGAGCTGCATACGCGGGGCGATCCAGTACGCGAACAGCAGCGCGCCCACGACCAGCGGCACGGACAGCAGCCGCACCTCGCGCCGCCCCACCACCTGGAAGTGCTCGGGCTTCACCAGCAGACCGAGGACGAAGAACGGGAGGAACTGAAACACCCGTTGAAGGTCGAGGTCGTTGCCGATCTCGGGGGATACGGAGGCAAGCACGGCGATGCCGAGGGCCACCGGCAGCGGATGGCGCAGGCTCTGCCAGATCGGCGTGGTCACCCGCCAGACGAACAGGGCGACCAGGAACCAGGTCAGGTAGAACGGGTCGGTCAGGCTGAGCGCCATGTCGGGCGAATCGCCC
Source organism: Streptomyces durocortorensis (assembly GCF_031760065.1). NCBI lineage: Bacteria > Bacillati > Actinomycetota > Actinomycetes > Kitasatosporales > Streptomycetaceae > Streptomyces > Streptomyces sp. C11-1. Next base: position 2,109,891 of record NZ_CP134500.1, on the reverse strand, counting down.
GCGTACCGCTTGAAGAGCGAATACGCCGTCTCGAACAGCACGTACGGCACGACGACCGAGGCGATCAGCCGCTTCACCTTGCTCGGCGTCATGTCGAACGAGCGGGAGAAGTAGCCGGAGATGAGGATGAACGCCGGCATGTGGAACGTGTACACGATCATGTACAGCGCCCGGGTCGCCCGGCTGCCGTCCATCACGGGTTCCCAGGCGTGCGCCACCGCGACGAGGACGATGGCCAGATACTTCACGTTGTCGAAGTAGGGATCACGCTTCTTCGCCCCCGCGGGCGGCGGAGCGGTGGCGGTGAGTGCCTGCTCGTGTCTGGGCTCCGACTCCCGGGTCGCCGGGGGGAGCGGGGCCCTCTGAAATGCGCTCGGAGCTTGGAACATCTCAGGGACTTTAGACCGGTCGATTGCCTCGCGTAAAACTGCGATGAGATATCGCGTGTTCCTCTCTATTCGAATGTGAAACCGTCGAACACCGCCCGCTATGGCCCATTTGGTCCCGCTCAAATGGGGCATAACGACAGAGGGGTGAGCGGGGTGAATTACGTCGCATGCGTACCTTGTAATTTCCTGTGAACGAAGTGTGGGGATACGGGAACGATCGCCGTTACGGATATCCGGCCGCCCTGATTTCACAGCAGGCGCACAGGTGGGAGCGGAGCCGGCCCGGTGGTGAGGGTGGCGAGATCCGGTCACTCCGTTCCGTCACCCGGCAGCGACCAGGGGGGAGTTGGTGGCACGATGGAAGCGACGGGGCGCGCTCTGGTGCACGCTTCCGGGCCGGCAAGGCGGACCGACCGAGGGTGTGATCAGACGTGGCTATTTCACTGTCTATGGTGCTGCTGTTCGCGGTCATCCTGGTGGTAATGATCCGCGGGGGCTCGATCAAGGCCGGCCCCGCGATCGTCGCCGTGCTCTTCGGCTTCTTCCTGGCCTCGACCGGCATGGCCCCGTCGATCAACAGGTTCATGAACTCGATAGCCGACACCATCAACCAGATCAGCTTCTGAATCGCCGCAACGCGCGAGGGCCGGGCCGGAGGATGATCCTCCGGCTCGGCCCTCGACTGCGTGGAGCGGGCGACGGGAATCGAACCCGCGTAGCTAGTTTGGAAGACTAGGGCTCTACCATTGAGCTACGCCCGCAAGCATCGCACCGCAGGTCCGGTGGACCGCGGCACGAAGAGCATCGTAGCGGGTCGGCGGCGGTGCCCGCACACCCGTATCGGCGGCCGCCGGACCGGACCCCCCGACCGCTTCGTGAAGCGGCGGATGCGCTGCTCCCGTGCATGTACCCTACGTGTCGCACCGACGGGGTGTGGCGCAGCTTGGTAGCGCGTCCGCTTTGGGAGCGGAAGGTCGTCGGTTCGAATCCGGCCACCCCGACCACCAGCAAGATCGCATTGTGGGAGAGCTCCCCCTTGCCGTTACTATGCAAAATGCGTGCCCGTGTGTCTGATGTACCGGGCTCGGTCCGCGAAGCCGCCAATCGGCGGCCCAGCAGAACCCAAAGAAGTCAGCCACCAAGGAGACCGAACCGTGAAGAGCGCCGTGGAGACCCTGAACCCGACTCGGGTTCGGCTCAGCATCGAGGTGCCCTTCGAGGAGCTCAAGGACAGCCTCGACGCGGCGTACAAGAAGATCAACCAGCAGGTCACGGTGAAGGGCTTCCGCAAGGGCAAGATCCCCGCCCGGGTCATCGACCAGCGGTTCGGCCGCGGTGCGGTGCTGGAGGAGGCCGTCAACGACGCCCTCCCGAAGTTCTACACAGAGGCGGTCAACGAGGGTGAGCTGAACGTCCTCGGCCAGCCCGAGGTCGACATCACCGAGCTGAAGGACGGCGAGCTGCTGGCCTTCACCGCCGAGGTTGACGTACGCCCCGAGATCGAGATCCCGGACTACTCCGGCATCGAGGTCACCGTCGACGCCCTTGAGGTCACCGACGAAGAGGTCGAGAAGGCCGTGGAGCAGCTGCGCGAGCGCTTCGCCTCCACCAACCCGGTCGAGCGCGCCGCCGCCGACGGCGACGTCGTCACGATCGACCTGGAGGCCAAGGTCGACGGTGAGGTCCTGGAGGACGGCGTGGCCGCCGGTGTCTCGTACACCATCGGTTCCGGCGAGCTCCTCGACGGCATCGACGAGGCCGTGACCGGCCTGGAGGCCGGCGGCGAGGCCACCTTCACCTCGCAGCTGAAGGGCGGCTCCGCCGAGGGCAAGGACGCCGAGGTCACCGTCAAGGTCACCGCCGTCGCCGCCCGTGAGCTCCCCGAGCTGGACGACGACTTCGCCCAGATGGCCAGCGAGTTCGACACGCTGGAGGAGCTGAAGGCCGACAGCCGCAAGCGCCTGGAGACCACCAAGCAGTACGACCAGGCCACCCAGGCCCAGGAGCGCGTCCTGGAGGAGCTGCTGAAGCTCGCCGAGGTCCCGATCCCGGAGAAGCTGCTCGCGGACGAGGTCCAGACCCGCAAGCACAACCTGGAGCACCACCAGCTCGGTCAGATGGGTCTCGACCTGGAGAAGTACCTGGAGATCCAGGGCAAGACCCTGGAGGAGTTCGAGAACGAGACCTCCGAGCAGGCCATCAAGGGCATCAAGACCCAGTTCATCCTGGACGAGCTCGTCAACAAGGAGAAGCTGAACGTCAACCAGGAGGAGCTCACCGAGCACCTCATGCGGCGCGCGCAGTCCTCCGGCATGAGCCCCGACCAGTTCGCCCAGGCCGTCGTCGAGGGCGGCCAGGTGCCGATGCTCGTCGGCGAGGTCGCCCGCGGCAAGGCGCTCGCCGTCGTCGTCGAGGCCGCCAAGGTCGTCGACACCAACGGTGAGATCGTCGACCTTGAGGACGAGGACGAGGCCGCCGCCGAGACCACGGAGACGGCCGAGGCCGCCACCGAGGACAAGGCGGAGGGCAAGGCCGAGGAGAAGAACGAGGCCTGAGCCTCGCCCTGATCGGCACGACGGGCCCCGGACGCACCACGCGTCCGGGGCCCGTCGCCGTATCCCCGTGGCATACCGTCACATGCCGCCGTACCGCTGTGCGGCCCCGGAACCCTTGTGCCCCCTGCGGACCTTGCGCTCCCAGCGAACAGTTGGGGAAGCGGGATGGCGTTGTCCCACCTGCGCGTTAGGGTCCATGAAGGAAGGGTGGGGGAGTGACTCACCCCGCCCGGTACGAAGACGCTGAGACGGCCGGAGCCGTCAGAGACGAGCAGGTGGATACGTGACGAATCTGATGCCCTACGCCGCCGGAGAGCCGTCCCTCGGTGGAGGCCTCGGTGACCAGGTCTACAGCCGACTGCTCGGCGAGCGCATCATCTTCCTCGGTCAGCAGGTCGACGATGACATCGCCAACAAGATCACCGCACAGCTCCTGCTCCTTGCCGCCGACCCGGACAAGGACATCTACCTCTACATCAACAGCCCCGGTGGCTCGGTGACGGCCGGCATGGCGGTCTACGACACCATGCAGTACATCCCGAACGACGTCGTCACCATCGGCATGGGCATGGCCGCCTCCATGGGCCAGTTCCTGCTCACCGGCGGCGCCGCGGGCAAGCGCTTCGCGCTCCCGAACACCGACATCCTCATGCACCAGGGTTCGGCCGGCATCGGCGGCACGGCCTCGGACATCAAGATCCAGGCCGAGTACCTGCTCCGCACCAAGACGCGGATGGCGGAGATCACCGCCCGCCACTCCGGCCAGACCGTCGAGACGATCATCCGCGACGGCGACCGCGACCGCTGGTACACGGCGGAGGAGGCCAAGGAGTACGGCCTCATCGACGAGATCATCACGGTCGCTTCGGGCATCCCGGGCGGCGGCGGCACCGGCGCCTGACCCGGTCCCCAGCGGACCGGCGGCACCACTCCCGCCCCCCATCTCGTACGCCGAGACCTCCAGCCCACAGAACGCCACCAGGATGGTGAACACCCACATGAACAACTTCCCCGGCGCCTCCGCGAGCGGCCTCTACACCGGCCCGCAGGTGGACAACCGCTACGTCGTCCCGCGCTTCGTGGAGCGCACCTCGCAGGGTGTGCGTGAGTACGACCCGTACGCGAAGCTCTTCGAGGAGCGCGTGATCTTCCTGGGCGTCCAGATCGACGACGCCTCGGCCAACGACGTCATGGCGCAGCTGCTGTGCCTGGAGTCGATGGACCCCGACCGTGACATCTCGATCTACATCAACAGCCCCGGCGGCTCGTTCACCGCGCTCACCGCGATCTACGACACGATGCAGTTCGTGAAGCCGGACATCCAGACGGTCTGCATGGGCCAGGCCGCCTCCGCCGCCGCCGTCCTGCTCGCCGCGGGCACCCCGGGCAAGCGCATGGCGCTCCCGCACGCCCGGGTGCTCATCCACCAGCCGTCCTCGCAGACGGGCCGCGAGCAGCTCTCCGACCTGGAGATCGCGGCCAACGAGATCCTCCGTATGCGCAAGCAGCTGGAGGAGCTGCTGGCCCGGCACTCGACCACCCCGCTGGAGAAGATCAGCGAGGACATCGAGCGCGACAAGATCCTCACGGCCGAGGACGCCCTGGCATACGGGCTGGTCGACCAGATCGTTTCCACCCGCAAGACCACCGCGGGCGCATCGCTCTGACGTCGGTCTTTCCCCTTGGCACATTCCGTTTGCACGACCACGGCCGTGTGAACCGTGCCAAGGGGGGCCCGAACCGGGGCCCAGGCAAGGTACCGTCGGATAGAGGCACCAGGAGCCGCTGAACCAGGCGTCTCCCAGGCGAAGGGGAAGCACCTCGTGGCACGCATCGGTGATGGCGGCGACCTGCTCAAGTGCTCGTTCTGCGGAAAGAGCCAGAAGCAGGTGAAGAAGCTCATCGCGGGACCCGGTGTGTACATCTGCGACGAGTGCATCGATCTCTGCAACGAGATCATCGAGGAGGAGCTCGCCGAGACGAGCGAGGTCCGCTGGGAGGAGCTTCCCAAGCCTCGCGAGATCTACGAGTTCCTGGAGGGGTACGTCGTCGGGCAGGAGCCCGCGAAGAAGGCCCTCTCCGTCGCGGTGTACAACCACTACAAGCGGGTCCAGGCCGGGGAGAACGGCGGCGGCGCCGGTCGCGAGGACGCGATCGAGCTCGCCAAGTCGAACATCCTCCTGCTGGGCCCCACGGGTTCCGGCAAGACGCTGCTCGCCCAGACGCTGGCCCGCATGCTCAACGTCCCGTTCGCCATCGCGGACGCCACCGCGCTGACGGAGGCCGGCTATGTCGGCGAGGACGTCGAGAACATCCTGCTCAAGCTGATCCAGGCGGCCGACTACGACGTCAAGAAGGCCGAGACCGGGATCATCTACATCGACGAGATCGACAAGGTCGCCCGTAAGAGCGAAAACCCGTCGATCACCCGGGATGTCTCCGGCGAGGGCGTCCAGCAGGCCCTGCTGAAGATCCTGGAGGGCACCACCGCCTCCGTCCCGCCGCAGGGCGGACGCAAGCACCCCCACCAGGAGTTCATCCAGATCGACACGACGAACGTGCTGTTCATCGTGGGCGGCGCGTTCTCCGGCCTGGAGAAGATCATCGAGTCCCGGGCCGGCGCCAAGGGCATCGGCTTCGGCGCCACGATCCGCTCCAAGCGGGAGATCCAGGCGAGCGACCAGTTCCAGGAGGTCATGCCGGAGGACCTGGTGAAGTTCGGGATGATCCCCGAGTTCATCGGCCGTCTCCCCGTGCTGACCTCCGTCCACAACCTGGACCGCGAGGCGCTGCTCCAGATCCTCAGTGAGCCGCGCAACGCCCTCGTCAAGCAGTACCAGCGCCTCTTCGAACTCGACGGCGTGGAGCTGGACTTCGAGCGCGAGGCGCTGGAGGCCATCGCCGACCAGGCGATCCTGCGCCAGACCGGCGCGCGCGGCCTGCGCGCGATCATGGAGGAAGTCCTCCAGTCCGTGATGTACGAGGTCCCGTCCCGCAAGGACGTCGCCCGCGTCGTCATCACCCCGGACGTGGTCCGCGACAACGTCAACCCGACGCTGGTCCCGCGCGAGCCGCGCACGATCGGCAAGAACGACGGCGGCCGCCACGAGAAGTCCGCGTAGCGGAACGGTAGTTACGTACGCCGAAGGGGCGTCCACCGGTCAGCGGTGGACGCCCCTTCGGCGTTGCGCGGTCAGATCTTGGTGCGGGAGGTGTTGTAGAGCTTGGCGGCGAGGGTGGCTGCTTCGTTCTGGGACATTGGCTTGTTGGTCATGGCCCCGCCGATATCGACACCGATCACCGCGCTGACCGTGCTGTAGTCGGCCCAGACGCAGATCGGCATGGTCATGTCCTTGGGGCCGTTCTGCACCGTGCCATCGGCCTTATCATTCACGATCTTCATGTCCTGGCACTTCATCAGCGCGCCCTCGAAGCCGTCCGGTGTGACGTTCTTCGGGCTGCCGACCAGAGAGCCCTCAAAGCCCTCGTCAGCCATCATTTCCTTCTCGGCGTTCTTGAAGAAGCCGTCGATGACGGCGTCGGGGTCGTCCACCTCACCCCAGACGCCCATAAGCATGAGCATCTTCGCGGTGAGCGGGTTCTTCTCCATGTCGCCGCTCACGTACTGGGCGCCGGCCTGGTTGGGGTTCTTGATCCCCATGGCCTCCGTCTCGGCCTTCTCCTTGCCCGTCAGCGGCCCGGTCGGCGCCTTCTCCTTCGTGTTCTGCTTGTAGTCGTCCACGGAAGCGGCGGGCGTCAGCTTGTACCCCTTCGTGGAGTCCGCCACGTCACTGTTGCCGCCACCGGAGGTCAGGAAGTACACCCCGCCCGCGATGACCGCCAGCGCCACCACGGCGACACCGACGATCAGCCCGGTCTTCTTCTTCGGCTGCTGCGGCTGCTCGCCGTACCCCGGCTGACCGCCGTACGGAGGCGCGGGCGGCTGCTGGCCGTACGGACCCGGCTGCTGGGCCTGCGGGTAGCCGTAGCCCTGCTGGGGCTGACCGTACGGGTTCGGCTGCTGCGGCGGGACACCCTGGGGGGCCTGCTGCGGGTAACCGTAACCAGGCTGGCCCTGCGGGGGGCCCTGCGGCGGCGGGCCGCCGTACGGCCCCGGCTGCTGGCCGTACGGTCCGGGCTGGCCCTGTGGCGGCTGCTGGCCGTACGGGCCCGGCTGGTTGTAGCTCATCGAGGTGTCCCCTCCAGAATCCTTATGCGTTGCGAACATCCTGACGGAAGCGGTCCTGACATGGGGGATCGGGCCCGACACCGTTACTGAAACAACCCGTTTCAATGCAGGACTGTGACGGCCCTAAACTGTCTCCGTGACCGAGAACTCATCGCAGCAGCCAGCCAGCAACCCCGAACTGCCGACCACGTACACGCCGGCCGACGTAGAGGGGAAGCTGTACGAGCGCTGGGTGGAGCGCGGTTACTTCGAGGCCGACGCGAAGAGCGAGAAGCCTCCGTACACCATCGTCATCCCGCCGCCCAACGTCACCGGCGCCCTCCACCTGGGCCACGCCTTCCAGGTCACGCTGATGGACGCACTCACCCGCCGCAAGCGGATGCAGGGCTTCGAGACGCTGTGGCTGCCCGGCATGGACCACGCGGGCATCGCCACCCAGAACAAGGTCGAGCAGCAGCTCGCCGAGGAGGGCAAGTCGCGGCACGACATCGGCCGTGAGGCGTTCGTCGAGCGGACCTGGCAGTGGAAGGAAGAGTACGGCGGGCGCATCCTCGGCCAGTTGCGGCGCCTCGGCGCGGGCCTGGACTGGTCGCGCGAGCGGTTCACCATGGACGAAGGCCTGTCCCGCGCCGTCCAGACGATCTTCAAGAACCTGTTCGACGACGGCATGATCTACCGCGCCGAGCGCATCATCAACTGGTGCCCGCGCTGTATGACGGCCCTCTCGGACGCGGAGGTCGACCACCAGGACGACGCCGGCGAGCTGGTCTCCCTGAAGTACGGCGAGGGGGACGAGACGCTGGTCGTCGCGACCACCCGCGTCGAGACGATGCTCGGTGACACCGCAGTCGCCGTCCACCCCGACGACGAGCGCTACGCCCATCTCATCGGCAAGCGCATCAAGCTGCCGCTGACCGACCGGACCATCCCGGTCGTCGCCGACACCCACGTCGACCCGGAGTTCGGCACCGGCGCGGTCAAGGTCACCCCGGCCCACGACCCCAACGACTTCGCCATCGGCCAGCGCCACGGCCTGGAGTCGGTCACGATCATGGACGGACGCGGTGTCATCACGGTCCCCGGTCCCTTCGAGGGCCTGGACCGCTTCGAGGCGCGTTCCGCGATCGTCGAGGCGCTGCGCGAGCAGGGCCGGGTCGTCGCGGAGAAGCGCCCGTACATGCACTCCGTCGGGCACTGCTCCCGCTGCAAGACCACCATCGAGCCGCGGCTCTCACTCCAGTGGTGGGTCAAGGTCGAGACGCTCGCCGCGGCCGCGGGCGACGCGGTCCGTGACGGCCGGGTCGACATCCACCCCAAGGAGCTGGAGCGCCGCTACTTCGACTGGGTCGACAACCTCAACGACTGGTGCATCTCGCGCCAGCTCTGGTGGGGCCACCGCATCCCTGTCTGGTACGGCCCGAACGGCGAGGTCGTCTGCGTCGGCCCCGACGAGGAGCCGCCCACCGGCGAGGGCTGGATCCAGGACGAGGACGTCCTCGACACCTGGTTCTCCTCGGGCCTGTGGCCGTTCTCCACGCTCGGCTGGCCGGAACAGACACCGGACCTGGAGAAGTTCTACTCCACGGACGTCCTGCTCACCGGCCACGACATCATCTTCTTCTGGGTCGTCCGGATGATGATGTTCGGCCTGTACGCGATGGACGGCGAGATCCCGTTCAAGACGGTCGCCCTCACCGGCCTCGTCCGCGACGAGTTCGGCAAGAAGATGTCGAAGTCCAACCCGAACGCGGTCGACCCGATCGACTGGATGGACGCCTACGGCTCCGACGCCGTCCGCTTCACCCTGGCCAACGGCGCCAACCCGGGCGCCGACGTCCCGATCGGCGAGGACTGGGTCAAGGCCTCCCGGAACTTCGCCAACAAGATCTGGAACGCCACCCGGTTCGCCCTGATGAACGGCGCGACGGTCGAGGGACCGCTCCCGGACCCCTCCGCGATGACGGCCACCGACCGCTGGATCCTGTCCCGCCTCAACGAGACCGTCTCCGACGTCGACCGCTTCTACGACGACTTCCAGTTCGCGAAGATCTCCGACGCGCTCTACCACTTCGCGTGGGACGAGGTCTTCGACTGGTACGTCGAGCTGTCCAAGACGACGTTCTTCGCGGGAGGCGAGCAGGCCAAGGTCTCCGGCCGGGTCCTCGGCGAGGTCCTCGACGTCACCCTGCGCCTCCTTCACCCGATCGTCCCCTTCGTCACGGAGACCCTGTGGACCACGCTGACCGGAGGCGAGTCCGTCGTCGTCGCCGAGTGGCCCGCGGACTCCGGCTTCCGTGACGAGGCGGCCGAGAAGGAGATCGAGCTCGTCCAGCAGGTCGTCACCGAGGTCCGCCGCTTCAAGGGCGACCAGGGGCTCAAGCCCGGCCAGAAGGTCCCGGCCGAGCTGACCCTGACCGGCACCGCGCTCGTGCCGCACGAGGCGGCCATCCGTCAGGTGCTGCGCCTGGAGGCTCCCGGGGACGGCTTCAGCGCCACCGCGTCCCTCCCGGTCGCCGGGGCCACCGTCGCCCTGGACCTGTCCGGCACGATCGACGTGGCGGCCGAGCGCAAGCGCCTCACGAAGGACCTGGAGGCGGCCCGCAAGGAGAAGGCCCAGGCGGAGGGCAAGCTCGGCAACGAGGCCTTCCTGGCCAAGGCCCCGGACAACGTGGTCGACAAGATCCGCGGCCGGCTCGCCAAGGCCGAGGCCGACATCGAGCGGATCGGCGCCCAGCTGGCGGCCCTCCCGCAGAGCTGATGTGCTGACCGCGAAGCCCCCGCACCCCGACCGACCGGGATGCGGGGGCTTCGCCGTACGCCTTCGGCGCCCCGCCGCTCCCTCAGGGCTTACCGTGCCGGGCGCTGCGTGCGATGTCGGTGGCCATCCGTAGACTGGCCCCGTGAGTGAGCCCCGCCCTTCAGACCGGCACGACGCGCCCGATCCCGACGACACCTTCGAGGGGATCGTCGACGAGGCGACCCAGCGCGACCCCGACCTGGCGGTGATCGAGGCCGGGAGCCGCACGCTGCGCACCCACTCGGGCCACCCCCAGGGCGAAGCGGTCCCTGCCCGCCCCGCCGACCCCGAGACCGACAAGGCGCTGCGCGCCGTGGAGCAGGAGCTCGCCGGACGCTGGGGCGAGACCAAGCTGGAGCCGTCCGTCACGCGCATCGCCGCGCTGATGGACGTCCTCGGCGAGCCGCAGCGCGCCTACCCCTCCATCCACATCACCGGCACGAACGGCAAGACCAGCACGGCCCGCATGATCGAGGCCCTGCTCAACGCCTTCGAGCTGCGCACCGGCCGCTACACCTCCCCGCACGTCCAGTCGATCACCGAGCGGATCAGCCTGGACGGTTCCCCGATCGAGCCCGAGCGGTTCATCGAGACGTACGAGGACATCAAGCCGTACGTCGAGATGGTCGACGCCCAGCAGCCCTACCGGCTCTCCTTCTTCGAGGTGCTCACCGGCATGGCGTACGCGGCCTTCGCCGACGCGCCCGTCGACGTCGCGGTCGTCGAGGTCGGCATGGGCGGCACCTGGGACGCCACCAACGTCATCGATTCCACCGTCGCCGTCGTCACCCCGATCTCGCTGGACCACACCGACCGGCTCGGCACCACGCCCGCCGAGATCGCCGGGGAGAAGGCCGGGGTCATCAAGCAGGGCGCCACGGTCATCCTGGCCCAGCAGCCGGTGGACGCCGCGCAGGTCATGCTGAAGAAGGCCGTCGAGGTGGACGCCACCGTGGCCCGCGAGGGCATGGAGTTCGGCGTCGCCTCCCGCGAGATCGCGGTCGGCGGACAGTTGCTCACCCTGCGCGGACTCGGTGGCGAGTACGAGGACGTCTTCCTCCCGCTGTACGGGGCGCACCAGGCGCACAACGCGGCCGTCGCGCTCGCCGCCGTCGAGGCGTTCTTCGGCATCGGCGCCGAGCAGGCCCGCTCGCTCGACGTCGACGCGATCCGCAAGGCGTTCGCCTCGGTGCTCTCGCCCGGCCGCCTGGAGGTCGTGCGCTCCAGCCCGACCGTCGTGCTGGACGCCGCGCACAACCCGGCCGGGGCCAGGGCGGCTTCCGAGGGGATCTCCGAGGCGTTCAGCTTCTCCCGGCTGATCGGTGTGGTCGGCACGAGCGGCGACAAGGACGTGCGCGGGCTGCTTGAGGCCTTCGAGCCGATCTTCGCCGAGATCGTCGTCACGCAGAACTCCACCGACCGCGCGATGGACGCGGACGAGCTGGCCGCGATCGCCGTCGAGGTCTTCGGCGACGACCGCGTCCAGGTCGAGCCGCGCCTCGACGACGCCCTGGAGGCGGCGATCACGCTGGCCGAGGAGGACGACGAGTACGCGGGCGCCGGAGTGCTGGTGACCGGATCGGTGATCACGGTCGGCGAGGCCCGGCTGCTGCTGGGAAGGGGCTGAGGAGAAGGATGCGTACGCTCTGCGCCTCGACGCTGATCGGTGAGTTCTTCGTGATCGGCTTCGCCGGTCTCGTGGCGATGAAGCTGGACGACGTCTCCATGGCCGCGGTCTGGACGGTGTGCGGCGTCGGCATGGCGCTGTCCGTGCTGCTGTGCGGAGTGATCACCCGCCCCGGCGGTGTCCAGCTGGGCTGGGCGCTCCAGATCGCGCTGGTCCTCAGCGGCTTCGTGGTCCCGATGATGTTCATCCTGGGGCTGGTCTTCGGCGGGCTGTGGTGGGCCTCGGTCCACTACGGCCGCAAGGTCGACGAGGCGAAGGCCCGCTGGGCCGCCCAGCAGGAGGCCGGCGAGGCCACGGCCTGAGGCGACTCGACCCGGGGCCCGAAGGTGACCCTGGGTGAACCCGGGCGCCGAGCCGTTCCCGTACCCCTGTAATCTCGCCCTCACCGCACCCGTAATGCCTGGCCTTGCAAGGAGCCACACATGACTCAGCGCACCCTCGTCCTGCTCAAGCCCGACGCCGTCCGCCGTGGCCTGATCGGCGAGATCGTCGGTCGCATCGAGCGGAAGGCCGGCTGGCGCATCACCGCGCTGGAGCTGCGCACCCTGGACCAGGAGACGCTGGAGCAGCACTACGGCGAGCACAAGGGCCGCCCCTTCTACGAGCCGCTCGTGGAGTTCATGGCCTCCGGCCCGGTCGTCGCCCTGGTGGCCGAAGGTGAGCGGGTCATCGAGGGCGTCCGCGCCCTGGCCGGCCCCACCGACCCGATCGCCGCCGCGCCCGGGTCCATCCGCGGGGACTTCGGCACGATCACCCGGGAGAACCTCATCCACGCCTCGGACTCCGAGGAGTCCGCAGAGCGAGAACTGAAGCTTTTCTTCCCCGGACTTTCCTGACTCGATCGGCCAAACAGCGCTGTTCGCCTGGGGCGACCGAAGTAATTCGGTCGCCCCTCGGCATAGGGTTCGGTATCGCGGGAACGCATCCCTCCGACATAACGTCACCATGGGTAGGACGGGCACCCGTTCCGCTCACACTGGCGAAGGACCCTCGCGCTGTGTCCGTGCATACGGCACTACGATGGAAGCTTCCACGCCCGCAGCGCCACCTCGCCTACCAGAACAAGCCATCACCGCTTCCTGGGAAGGCCCGACGCATCCTCATGGGGAACAAGGGGAACTCAATGTCGTTCATCGGCCGTGACATGGCTATCGACCTCGGGACTGCCAACACGCTGGTGTACGTCAGGGGGCGCGGCATCGTCCTGAACGAGCCGTCCGTCGTGGCCATCAACACCAACACCGGCGGAATTCTGGCGGTCGGCTCCGAGGCCAAGAAGATGATCGGGCGCACGCCGGGCAACATCGTTGCCGTGCGGCCGTTGAAGGACGGCGTGATCGCCGACTTCGAGATCACGGAGCGGATGCTCCGCTACTTCATCCTCAAGATCCACAAGCGTCGCTACCTGGCGCGCCCCCGCGTCGTCGTCTGTGTGCCCTCCGGTATCACCGGGGTCGAGCGCCGCGCGGTCATCGAGGCGTCCACGCAGGCCGGCGCGCGCCAGGTGCACATCATCGAGGAGCCCATGGCGGCGGCGATCGGCTCCGGTCTGCCGGTCCACGAGGCCACCGGCAACATGGTCGTCGACATCGGTGGCGGCACCACCGAGGTCGCCGTGATCTCGCTCGGCGGAATCGTCACTGCCCAGTCGATCCGGACCGCCGGTGACGAGCTGGACAACGCGATCATCCAGCACATCAAGAAGGAGTACTCGCTCCTCCTCGGTGAGCGGACCGCCGAACAGATCAAGATCACCATCGGTTCGGCGTACGACCTGGACAAGGACGAGCACACCGAGATCCGCGGCCGCGACCTGGTCTCCGGGCTGCCCAAGACGGTCGTCATCTCGGCCGCCGAGGTCCGCAAGGCCATCGAGGAGCCGGTCAACGCGATCGTCGACGCCGTGAAGACGACGCTCGACAAGTGCCCGCCCGAGCTCTCCGGCGACATCATGGACCGTGGCATCGTCCTCACCGGCGGCGGCGCGATGCTGCGCGGCCTGGACGAACGGCTGCGCCGCGAGACCGGCATGCCGATCCACATCGCCGAGGACCCGCTGGACTCGGTGGCGCTCGGCTCCGGCAAGTGCGTCGAGGAGTTCGAGGCGCTCCAGCAGGTGCTGGACGCCCAGCCCCGCCGCTAGGGCGGGCAGAAACACCACCCGATCCGGTGTGCGGACGCTACTGCTCCGCACGCCGGATCGTTGATACAGATCGTTGCCGTACGTGTGCTGACGCAGAGGCATCCGCGGAGGCGTACAGACGGGTACGAACATTCCGATGAGGAAGGCACGGCCGCCGCACGTGAGGGACACACGAGAGAGCCGGCTGCTCCTGGTGCTGCTGATCGCCATCGCATTCGCCCTGATCACGGTGGACATCCGGGGCGGCGAGGGGTCACCGGTCGACGGCGCGCGGCACGCCGCCGCCAGGGTCTTCGGCCCGGTCGAGAACGGTGTGGCGGCGGCGGTCAACCCGGTGGGCAACGCCATAGGCGCGGTGCGGGACTCCGGCAACCGGCACGACCGGATCTCCACCCTGGAGCAGGAGAACGCCGCGCTGAAGGCCAGGCTCGGCAGCGACGACCGCACCAACAGCCGGGTGCGCCAGCTCGACGCCATGCTGAAGAACGCCGGCGCCGGACAGTACGGCATCAAGGGCGCCCAGGTCATCGCCATAGGAGCGGCCCAGGGCTTCTCCTGGACGATCACCATCGACGCCGGCTCCGACGACGGCATCCGCCGCGACATGACCGTCCTCAACGGGGAGGGGCTGGTCGGCCGGGTCACCACCGTGGGCCCCGGCACCGCGACGGTCCTGCTCGCCAACGACCCCGACTTCACCGTCGGCACCCGGATGGAGAAGACCGACGAGCTCGGCTTCGCCACCGGCCAGGGCACGCGCCCGCTGTCGGTGCAGTTCCTCAACGGCAAGGCGAAGGTGAAGAAGGGCGACCGGCTCGTCACCTTCGGCTCCAGCAAGGACAAGCCCTTCGTGCCCGGCGTCCCGGTCGGCGAGGTGGTCCGCGTCGACCCCTCCGGCGGCGCGCTGACCCGGACCGCCTATGTGAAGCCGTACGTCGGGTTCACCAAACTCGACATCGTCGGCGTCGTCGTCCAGGCCCCGCGCGAGGACCCCCGCGACATGGTCCTGCCCAAGCAGCCCGTCAAGGCGAAGCCGAAGCCGACCCCCACCGTCACCGTCACCGTCCAGCCCAACGGGGACCTCGTCGACGGCTCGGGCAAGGTCGTCGGCAACATCAACGAGCAGCAGGGCGGTGACGCCGCCGGAGACCAGGCGGGCGACAACCAGCCCGGCACCGCGGACAACGAGGAATAGAGCTGATCCCCATGCGCCTCAACCGGACTCTGCTCTCCACCGCCCTGGTCGTCGTCGCCCTGGTCCTCCAGGTCTCCGTCCTCGCCCGCCTCCAGCTCCCGGGCGCCGTCCCCGACCTGCTGCTCCTCACCGTCCTCGGACTCGCCTTCGTGTACGGGCACGTCAGCGGCGCGCTCATCGGCTTCGGCGCGGGCCTCCTCGCCGACCTGGCCCCGCCCGCCGACCACGCCGCCGGGCGCTATGCCCTGGTGCTCTGCGTCATCGGCTACCTCGCGGGCCTGGCCCGGCCGGAGAACGGGCAGCTCAAGTCGGCCTTCGCCCCGATGGCGGTGGTCGTCGCAGCCGCGATCGGCTCGACCCTGCTCTACGCGGGCGTCGGCGCGCTCGTCGGCGACACGTCCGCCCGCCATGTGGGCCTGGGCAGCCTGCTGTTCACCGCCGCCGTCTACGATCTGCTGCTGGCGCCCTTCACCGTGCCGCTGATCATGGCGCTGGCCAGACGTACGGAGAACGACCCGGTCTCCGAGGCCTCCGGTGGCAGCAACGACGTCGCCGCGGGCTGGCTCTCCTCCGGCACCGGGCTGCGGATCGGCAACCAGCGCGGCGGGCTGCGCGTCAAGGCCGCCCGCAACCGGGCCTCCCGCGCGGGCCGCATCAAGGGGGTCAAGCGACTGTGAAGCCGTACGCGACCGGAGGGCACCGGGGGTGCCGCGTGAGGCTGTGCTTCCCGGGGGACGCCTCCCGTACCCCCAGCCGAACCACCACCGGGGGCGTCCTGTGAGCAACATCCCCGAGACCGGGCGGACCCAGCGGGTCCAGATCCGGCTCATCGTCATCCAGGTCCTCGTCTTCTCCCTGCTGCTCACCCTCGGCGGCCGCCTCTGGTACCTCCAGATCCGCAACGGCGACGAGTACACCGCCGAAGCCGCGGGCAACGGGGTGCAGCAGGTCGTCCAGCCCGCCGTACGCGGCTCGATCCTCGACGCCCGGGGCGTACCGCTCGCCGACAACGAGACCCGGCTCGTCGTCTCCGCCAGCCGTACCGAGCTGCTGAAGATGAAGGACGACGGCGTCGAGGTCCTCACCCGGCTCGCCGACGTCCTGAACATGAAGCCGAAGGACGTCCAGGACAAGATCCGCCTCTGCGACTCCAAGACCCCCCAGCCCTGCTGGAACGGCTCGCCCTACCAGCCGATCCCGGTCACCGACGAGGCCACCACCCAGCAGGCACTCCAGATCCGCGAGCGGGCCGAGGACTTCCCCGGCATCACCGCCGAACCCACCGCCGTACGCCGCTACACCGCACCCGGCAAGGCGAGGACCGCGCAGGTCCTCGGCTATCTGTCGCCCGTCACCGACGAGGAGATCCAGGAGGCGCAGGACGGCCCGTCGCCCTACCTCCGCTCCGACCAGGTCGGCCGCTCCGGCCTGGAGCGCACGTACGACAAGGAACTGCGCGGCAAGGCGGGCGTCACCCGCTACGAGGTCGACAACCTCGGCCGCGTCCTGGGCGAGGCGGAGAACGACCCGGCGGTGTCCGGCTCCAGCCTCGTCACGAGCCTCGACGCCCGCGTTCAGGCGGTGGCCGAGTACGAGCTCGCCGCCGCCATGAAGAAGATGCGCGGCGAGACCGACAAGATCACCGGACGGAAGTACGAGGCCGACTCCGGCGCCGTCGTCGTCATGGAGTCGAAGACCGGCCGCATCGTGTCGATGGCCTCCCAGCCCGACTACGACCCCAACGCCTGGGTCGGCGGCATCTCCGGCAAGGAGTACGCCAAGCTCACCAGCGAGAAGTCCAACTACCCGCTGCTCAACCGGGGCATCCAGGGCCAGGCGCCCGCCGGATCGATCTTCAAGGTGGTGTCGGCCAGCGCCGCCGTGCGGGCCGGGCACGACTTCAACGACCGCTACAACTGCAGCAGCTCCTACAGCCTCGGCAGCCAGACCTTCGCCAACTTCGAGTCCAAGGGGCACGGCCCCATCACCCTCGGCGACGCGCTCAAGTACTCCTGCAACACCGTCTTCTACCGCCTCGGCCACGAGGAGTGGGTGCGGGACGGCGGCATAAAGCCGAAGAAGGACGCCAAGGACTGGTTCTACCGCACCGCCCGTGACTTCGGGCTCGGCTCCGAGACCGGCATCGACCTGCCCAACGAGGTCAAGGGGCGCATCCCCGACCGCGAGTGGAAGCAGGACTTCTGGAAGGCGAACAAGGACGCCTGGTGCAAGCAGGGCAAGAAGGGCGGCACCTACGTCCAGCAGATCGCCTACGAGAACTGCCTCGAAGGCAACCAGCTCAAGGCCTACGACAGCATCAACTACGCGATCGGGCAGGGGGACGTCCTCGTCACCCCCATCCAGATGGCCACCGCCTACGCCGCCATCAGCAACGGCGGCACCCTCCACGCCCCCACCGTCGGCAAAGCCGTGATCAGCCCCGACGGCAAGAACGTCCAGGAGATCAAGCCCAAGGTCACCGGGAAGCTGCCGGTCAACGCCCAGACCATCAAGGACCTCGACAAGGGCCTGCGCTCGGTGGTCGAGCCCGGCGGCACCGCCGCCTGGCGGTTCGGCGGCTGGCCGCAGGACAAGATCCCGATGCGGGCCAAGACGGGCACCGCCCAGGTGTACGGCAAGCAGACCACCTCGTGGTTCGCGACCTACACCGACGACTACACGATCGTCATGACGATCTCCCAGGCCGGCACCGGCTCCGGTGCCTCCGGGCCCGCCGTCCGCAAGATCTACGACGCGCTCTACGGCCTCGACGCCGAGGGCAACCAGGACCTGAAGAGGGCCCTGCTGCCGAAGCCCCAGAAAGCGCTGCCCAAGATCGAGCCGGACGGCTCGATCCACGCCCCGAAGGTCGAGCCCTACGACCCCACTCCGGTCGAGCCGGAAGGACAGCCGGTGGAGCCGGAAGAACAACTGCCCGTGCAGCCCACGGGCCAGCCGGGACTCACCGGATCACCGGCGACCACGGGGAGGCAGCCCTGATGGCAGGTGGATTCTCCGTCTCCCGCTACGGCCCCGACGAGGGCTCCTGGGCCAAGCTGACCGCCCGCGACTCCCTCGCACGGCGGCTGGACTGGCCGCTGCTCGGGGCATCGCTCGCGCTCTCCTTCCTCGGTGCGCTGCTGGTCTGGTCCGCGACCCGCAACCGCGACCACCTCACCCAGGGCGACCCGTACTTCTTCCTCCTCCGGCACGCCCTGAACACCGGCATCGGCCTCATCCTGATGACCGCCACGATCTGGCTCGGCCACCGCACCCTGCGCGGCGCCGTCCCGGTCCTCTACGGCACCTCCGTGCTGCTGGTCATGGCCGTCCTCACCCCGCTCGGCACCACGATCAACGGCGCCCACGCGTGGATCAAGCTCCCGGCGGGCTTCTCGATCCAGCCCTCCGAGTTCACCAAGATCACCATCATTCTGGTGATGGCGATGCTGCTGGCCGCCCGCGTCGACGCGGGCGACCAGGCCCACCCCGACCACCGCACCGTCGCCAAGGCGCTCGGCCTCGCGGCGATCCCCATGGCCGTCGTCATGCTGATGCCGGACCTCGGCTCGGTGATGGTCATGGCCGTCATCGTCCTCGGCGTGCTGCTGGCCTCCGGCGCCTCCAACCGCTGGGTCTTCGGCCTCCTCGGCGCGGGCGCGGGCGGGGCCGTCGCCGTCTGGCAGCTGGGGCTGCTCGACGACTACCAGATCGCCCGCTTCGCCGCCTTCGCCAACCCGGCGCTCGACCCGGCGGGCGTCGGCTACAACACCAACCAGGCCCGGATCGCGATCGGCTCCGGCGGACTCACCGGTACGGGGCTCTTCCAGGGCACCCAGACCACCGGCCAGTTCGTCCCCGAGCAGCAGACCGACTTCGTCTTCACCGTCGCCGGTGAGGAGCTGGGCTTCCTCGGCGCCGGGCTGATCATCCTGCTCCTGGGCGTCGTCCTGTGGCGCGCCTGCCGGATCGCCCGCGAGACGACGGAGCTGTACGGCACGGTCGTCGCCGCCGGGATCATCGCCTGGTTCGCCTTCCAGGCCTTCGAGAACATCGGCATGACGCTCGGCATCATGCCGGTCGCCGGACTGCCGCTGCCCTTCGTCTCCTACGGAGGGTCCTCGATGTTCGCCGTCTGGATCGCGATCGGACTCCTCCAGTCGATCAGGGTGCAACGGCCGATGTCTGCCTGAACCGGCCCCGCAAGGGGTAGGAGCCGGTATATGGCGGACACCAAGCGCGAGATCGAGCGGAAGTACGAGGCCACCGACGCCACCCGGCTGCCCGACCTCGGCCGGGCGGCCGGAGTCGGCCGGGTGGTCCCGCGCGGCCGGACCGAGCTGGACGCCGTCTACTACGACACCGCAGACCTCCGCCTCGCCGCCGATGCCCTCACCCTGCGCCGCAGGACCGGCGGGTCCGACGCGGGCTGGCACCTGAAGTTCCCCGTCGCCACCGGCATCCGGGACGAGATCCACGAACCCCTCGCCGACACCCTGCCCCGCCCGCTGGCCGCCCTGCTCCGCTCCCGGGTCCGCCACGCCGAGCTCGCCCCCGTCGTCCGTCTGCTGTCCTCCCGTGACGTCCACCACCTGCTGGCCGCCGACGGCACGCTTCTCGCCGAGGTCAGCGTCGACACGGTGCTCGCCGAACGCCTCGCGGGGGAGGGGAGCGGCACCACGGCCACCTGGACCGAGATCGAGGTCGAGCTGGCCGACGACGGTGACCCGGCCTTCCTGGACGCCGTCGAGAAGCGGCTCCGCAAGGCCGGGGTGCGCCCCGCGGAATCCGCCTCCAAACTGGCCCGCGCCCTGGCCGAGACGGGTCCCGTACGCCAGGGGAAGCGGCCGGAGCGGGACGAGCCCCGGACCACGGGCGACCACGTCCTCGTCTACGTACGGAAACAGATCCGCGCGATCGTCGACCTCGACCCCGCCGTCCGCCGCGACCTGCCCGACTCCGTGCACAGGATGCGCGTCGCCACCCGGCGGCTGCGCAGCGCCTTCAAGACGTACGGGAAGGTCCTCGACCGCGAGGTCACCGACCCCGTCGGCGCCGAGCTCAAGTGGCTGGCCGCCGAACTCGGCGTCGACCGCGACCAGGAGGTCCTGGACGACCGGCTCAGCAGCCGGA
Source organism: Streptomyces durocortorensis (assembly GCF_031760065.1). Taxonomy (NCBI): domain Bacteria; kingdom Bacillati; phylum Actinomycetota; class Actinomycetes; order Kitasatosporales; family Streptomycetaceae; genus Streptomyces; species Streptomyces sp. C11-1. The sequence continues at coordinate 2,089,803 of NZ_CP134500.1, read as the reverse complement.
TCGAGGCCCTGCCCGGCCCCCTGACCCTCGGGCCGGTGCGCGGCCGGCTCCGCGCCTGGTCGGCCGCCCGCCGCACCGGATCGCGCCGCAGGATCATCGACGTACTGGACGGGAAGCGGTATCTGGCGCTCCTGGACACCCTCGACGCGCTCGCCGCCGACCCGCCCCTGCGCCCCGCCGCGTCCCGCAATCCCGACAAGGCGCTGCCCCGCGCCCTGCTCAAGGACTACGGCCGCCTCGCCACCCGCATCGGCCACGCCCTCGACCAGCCGCCGGGGCCCGAGCGGGACACCGCGATGCACGAGGCCCGCAAGGCCGCCAAACGCGCCCGGTACGCGGGGGAGGCGGCCAGATGCGCGCTCGGCGGCCCCGCCAAGCGCTTCGCCGAACGGATGAAGGCCGTGCAGACCGTCCTCGGCGACCACCAGGACAGCGTCGTCGCCCGCGAGGCCCTGCGCACCCTCGGCATCCAGGCACATGCGGCGGGAGAGTCCGCCTTCACCTGGGGCCTCCTGTACGGCCAGGAGGAGGCGGCCGCCGACGCCAGGGAGCGCGAGCTGCCCGAGGTGTGGGCCCGGGCCTCGGCCCCGGTACTGCGGGCGGATCTGGGGCACCGCTGACCGGGGTACGCTGGATGGTCACCCCTGCCGGCTCACGAAGGTTCGCGAGATGTCTGCCGCATCGGTCTTCCCACAGCTCGAAGCTCTGCTCCCGCATGTGCAGAAGCCCATCCAGTACGTCGGCGGTGAGCTGAACTCCACCGTCAAGGAGTGGGACAGCTGCGACGTCCGCTGGACCCTCATGTACCCCGACGCCTACGAGGTCGGACTCCCCAACCAGGGCGTCATGATCCTCTACGAGGTACTCAACGAACGCGAGGGCGTCCTCGCCGAGCGCACGTACAGCGTCTGGCCGGACCTCGAAGCGCTGATGCGCGAGCACGGCGTGCCGCAGTTCACCGTGGACAGCCACCGCCCCGTCGGCGCGTTCGACGTCTTCGGGCTGAGCTTCTCCACCGAGCTCGGCTACACCAACATGCTCACCGCCCTGGACCTCGCGGGCATCCCGCTGGAGGCCAAGGACCGTGACGTGGACCACCCGATCGTCCTCGCGGGCGGCCATGCCGCGTTCAACCCCGAGCCGATCGCGGACTTCATCGACTGCGCGGTCATCGGCGACGGCGAGCAGGCCGTCCTGGAGATCACCGAGATCATCCGCGCCTGGAAGGCCGAGGGCCGCCCCGGCGGCCGCGACGAGGTGCTCTTCCGGCTGTCGAAGACCGGCGGCGTCTACGTCCCGCGCTTCTACGACGTCGAGTACCTCCCCGACGGCCGCATCGGCCGCGTCGTGCCCAACCGGTCCGGCGTGCCGTGGCGGGTCTCCAAGCACACGGTGATGGACCTCGACGAGTGGCCCTACCCCAAGCAGCCCCTCGTCCCGCTCGCGGAGACCGTGCACGAGCGGATGTCCGTGGAGATCTTCCGCGGCTGCACCCGCGGCTGCCGTTTCTGCCAGGCCGGCATGATCACGCGCCCCGTGCGGGAGCGAAGCATCACCGGCATCGGCGAGATGGTCGACAAGGGCCTCAAGGCGACCGGCTTCGAAGAGGTCGGCCTGCTCTCCCTCTCCTCCGCGGACCACAGCGAGATCGGCGACATCGCCAAGGGCCTCGCCGACCGCTACACCGAGGACAAGGTCGGCCTCTCACTGCCCTCCACCCGCGTCGACGCGTTCAACGTGGACCTGGCCAACGAGCTGACCCGCAACGGCCGCCGCTCCGGTCTCACCTTCGCCCCCGAGGGCGGCTCCGAGCGCATGCGCAAGGTCATCAACAAGATGGTCTCGGAGGAGGACCTGATCCGCACGGTCTCCACGGCGTACGGCAACGGCTGGCGTCAGGTGAAGCTGTACTTCATGTGCGGCCTGCCCACCGAGACCGACGAGGACGTCCTCCAGATCGGCGACATGGCGGTCAACGTCATCGCCAAGGGCCGCGAGGTCTCCGGGCAGAACGACATCCGCTGCACCGTCTCCATCGGCGGCTTCGTGCCCAAGCCGCACACCCCCTTCCAGTGGGCCCCGCAGCTCTCCGCCGAGGAGACCGACGCCCGGCTGAAGAAGCTCCGGGACAAGATCCGCGGGGACAAGAAGTACGGCCGCTCCATCGGCTTCCGCTACCACGACGGCAAGCCCGGCGTCGTCGAGGGACTCCTCTCGCGCGGCGACCGCCGGGTCGGCTCCGTCATCCGCGCGGTCTACGAGTCCGGCGGCCGCTTCGACGGCTGGCGCGAGCACTTCAGCTACGACCTCTGGATGAACTGCGCGGAGAAGACGCTCCCCGAGTACGGCGTCGACGTCGCCTGGTACACCACCCGCGAGCGCACCTACGAGGAGGTCCTGCCCTGGGACCACCTCGACTCCGGCCTCGACAAGGACTGGCTGTGGGAGGACTGGCAGGACGCGCTCGACGAGACCGAGGTCGAGGACTGCCGCTGGACCCCCTGCTTCGACTGCGGCGTCTGCCCGCAGCTCGACCTGGACATCCAGATCGGCCCGACGGGCAAGAAGCTGCTCCCGCTGAGCGTGGTCAACAAGTAACGCGTCCCCGAGCACCGGAGCCGGCCCGGTCCGGCAACCGCCGACCGGGCCTGTGCGTCATTCACGGCATGGACGACAGCAGCCACGACCAGGCACTCGACCGGTACGCGCCCGAGACCGCCCTGACCCGGCTGATCAGGATTCCGGTGCGCATCGTGGTGCTGGTCGTGGTCCTGCCCGTCCGCATGGCCTGGGACCTGCTGGCCGCCGGCTGGCACGCCCTCGACCGGACCGTGCTGCCCCCGGTCCGGCGGGCGCTCGAAGCCTCGGCCGGTGCCCTGGGGCGGGGCCTGGAGTGGCTGTTCGGCTCCATCGGCTGGGCTGTGGGGTGGCTGATCGGGACCTTGGTGCTCAAGCCGCTGAGGTGGCTGTACACCTCGGTCCTCACCCCGCTCGGGCACGGCCTGCGCTGGATCGGCACCGCCCTGCTGGCCCCGGTGGCACGCGGCTTCGGGACCGGCGTGGTCTGGCTGCTCACGAAGGCCGGCCAGGGCACCGGCTGGCTGCTCACGAAGGCGGGCCGGGGCGCCGTCTGGCTGCTCGCCGTGCTCCTTGTCCTGCCCTCGGCCGTCCTGTGGCGGTACGTACTCGTCCCGGTGGTCCGGTACGGCGTGGTCGTCGCGCTGGTCTGGCTGTACGGCAACGTCCTGACCCCGATCGGCCACGGCGCGGCCTGGCTCCTCGCAGCCCTCGGGCGGGGCGTCGCCTGGACCGCCGGGCTCCTGTGGCAGGGGATCGCGGCGGTCGGCCGGGGCCTGGGAGCCGTCGCCGTATGGCTGGTCATGACGTTGATCGTGGCCCCGGCCCGCTGGACCTACCGCCGCGTCCTCACCCCCGTCGGCCGGGAGATCGCGGACGCCGCCGAGGTCGCCTGGCGCATCGCCGGATACCTCTCCCGCGCGGTCGGCCGGGGCCTCGCCTGGCTCGCCCGGCACCTGATCGGCGCCCCGGCCTCCTGGGCGTACCGCACCGTGTGCACCCCGGTCGGCCACTTCGTGCGCGACGCCTTGTGGGCCCCGGCGCGCCGCGCCGCCGTCGAGGCGGGCCGCGCCGCCCGCTCGGCCCTCGCCACGGCCCGGGAAACCGTGCGCCAGGCCCGCCGGGACGCCTGGCGCACACTGGCCGGTGCCGCGAGCGGCGCGCGGTCCGGGGAACCGGTGGAGGCCCCTGCGCGTACTCTGGGTAGTACAACGACTGTCCCCAGCGCGGCGCAGGCATCCGAGAGCGCCCCGCTCGGCGAGAAACTCGTCAAGCGGGTGTGAGCCGGAGCGGCACCCCGGGGGCCACCCGTATTTCGTGGGCGGCGTGTCACCGCGCCCGCCCCGCACCGAGGAGAAGAACCACTGGGCAAGCGACAGCCCGAAGGCCCGCCGCCCGCACCGGCAGTGCAGCGCATCCGCCTGCGCTACACCAAGCGCGGCCGCCTCCGGTTCACCAGCCACCGCGACTTCCAGCGGGCCTTCGAGCGGGCACTGCGCCGCTCCGAGGTACCGATGGCGTATTCGGCGGGCTTCACCCCGCACCCCAAGGTCAGCTACGCCAATGCCGCACCCACCGGCACGGGCAGCGAGGCCGAGTTCCTGGAGATCGCCCTCACCGAGGCGCGTGACCCCGACGTCCTGCGGGCCCTGCTCGACGAGTCGCTGCCGGACGGCCTCGACATCGTCGACGCGGTGGAGGCCCGCACCTCGGGCCTGGCCGAACGGCTCACCGCGTCCGTCTGGGAGATGCGCCTGGACGGCGTCGACCCCGAGGACGTCCGCACGGCCGTGGCCGCGTTCAACGACGCCGAGACCGTCGAGGTCCAGCGCAAGGCGAAGAACGGCATCCGGACCTTCGACGCCCGCGCAGCCGTCGCCGATCTGCGGGTCGTCGACGCCCCGGCCGATAGGCCGGGCGAGCGGCCCTGTGCGATACTGCGCCTGGTTGTGCGGCACGTGACACCTGCTGTGCGACCCGACGACGTCCTGTCCGGTCTCCGAGCTGTGGCCGACCTGGCGCCGCCCGTCCCCGCTGCGGTGACGAGGCTGGCGCAGGGGCTCTTCGACGAGGAGTCCGGCACGGTGACCGACCCGCTCGCGCCCGACCGCGAGGCCGCCCCGACCGCACATCCCGCGGTCGCCGGGGCAGCCGTCGCGACGGCGCCGGAAGGTGCAGGTTCCGCGTAAGGCGGTCGTTGTAGCGCAGCCCTCCGACTCGGGAGCCACCTGGGTCGGGCCGCGCACTGACCCACAAGACTTTCGCCAGGCCGTACGCACACCGCATACGGAACCGGCGAGCCAGACATCAGCTCCCGTGCGGCGCCCGCGCCCCGGACGGCGGTATCGCACCACTGCGGACCGAGCCGGACCGGAATCAGACGCGGCGCCCGGGAGCACGACGGGAGAACCGCCCGCATGCCTCAGCCGAACGAACCCGGCACGACCGGGAACAACGACGAGAACACCCCCGGGGACAAGCTGCCGCCGCGCCGCAGGCGCCGCGCCGCCTCCCGCCCGGCGGGCCCGCCGGGCGCTGCCGTGACGCCCGTCGAGGACGTCACGTCGGCCATACCGGCCGCCGAGTCCGCCGCCCCGGCCCCGGACGACACACCCGAGGAAACGGTCACCGAGACCGCCCCTCCCGCCCGTACGCGCCGCCGCGCCGTGCGCAAGGCCACCGCCCCCGCCGGCGCCCCGGCGCCGGTGGAGAGCACCGAGGCCGTCGAGACCGCGGCCCCGGCCGCCGCCGAGTCCGTCGCGGAGCCCGTCGTGGAGGAGGAGTCCGCCGCGCCCGCGCCGCGCACCCGCCGCCGTGCGGTCCGCAAGGCGACAGCGCCCGCCGGTGCGCCGCAGCCCGCCGAGGCCGCCGCCCCGGTCGTCGAGACCCCGGCCGAGCCGGCCCCGGAGGCCGACCCCGAGGACGAGACCGTGGCCGCGGTGGAGACCGTCGAGGAGTCCCCGGCGCCCCGCCGCCGTCGCGCGTCCCGCAAGGCCACCGCCCCCGCGGGGTCCCCGCAGCCCGCCGAGGCCGCCGTCGTGGTCGAGCCCGCCGAGGCCGCCGAGCCCGTCGCCGAGGCCCCTCGTGGCCGCACCCGCCGCCGTGCCTCGGCCCCCGCCGGTACGCCGCAGGCCGCCGCGCCCGTCACGCCTGCCGCCGAAACGGCTGCCGAGTCGGCGCCCGTCGCCGCCCCCGCTGCCGAGGCCGAGGAGACCCCCTCCCCGCGCACCCGCCGTCGCGCGTCCCGTAAGGCCACCGCGCCCGCCGGAGCCCCGCAGGCCGGCGACGAGGCCGAGACCGCGGCCCCGGCGGAGGAGGCCGCCGAGACCGGCGAGAGCCTGCCCGCCGCCGTGGCCGAGGAGCTCGCCGCCGAGGCCGACGAGGTCGAGGAGGCGGCTCCGCGCGGACGCCAGCGCCGCCGCGCCACCTCCGCCGCGGGCCGCCCCGAGTTCACCGCCAAGACCGAGGAGCCCACCCGTAAGGGCCGCCGTGCGACCCGCCCCGCGGTCGCCGTCTTCCAGGCCCCGGTCTTCGCCGAGCCCATGTTCCAGACCCCCGAGACGGCGGCCGCCGCTGCGGCGGCCGGTTCGACCTCGCCGTACGACGAGGTCGACGAGGCCGAGGAGCAGCAGACCGCCGAGGCCGAGCAGAGCACCGCGCCCGCTGAGGCCGCACCCGCCGAGGCCGCGCCGCAGGGCGGCTCGCGTCGCCGTCGCCGTCGCCGTGGCGAGGCCGTCGAGGCCGAGCAGGCCGCCGAGCCCGCCGCCCCGGCGGCCCCGGTGGAGGAGCCCGCCGAGCGGCAGGCCGCCGAGGCCGAGGCGGATGCCGAGCAGGAGGGCGAGGACACCGACGAGTACGGCGACCGTCCCTCGCGCCGCCGTCGTCGCGGTGGCCGACGCCGTCGTCGCGGCGAGGCCGGTGACACGGACGAGGCCGAGCAGAACGGGGACGAGGCGCGGACCGCGTCCCGTTCCGGCGAGGCCCCCGCCGAGGACGAGCCCGCCCCGGTGCAGGACGCCGACGAGATCGACGAGGACGAGGACTCCTCGGCCTCCGGGTCGAGCAGCAGCCGTCGCCGTCGCCGTCGCCGTCGCCGTAGCGGTGACGCCGGCGAGGCCGACCACGGCACCGCCGACGACCCGGAGCGTACGGTCGTCAAGGTCCGTGAGCCCCGCAAGAAGGAGGAGCGCGAGCCGGGCACCGGCTTCGACGAGGTCCAGTCCATCAAGGGCTCGACCCGTATGGAGGCCAAGAAGCAGCGCCGCCGCGAGGGCCGCGAGCAGGGCCGCCGCCGGGTCCCGATCATCACCGAGGCGGAGTTCCTGGCACGCCGCGAGGCCGTCGAGCGCGTGATGGTCGTCCGCCAGAACGGCGAGCGCACCCAGATCGGCGTCCTTGAGGACAACGTGCTCGTCGAGCATTACGTCAACAAGGAGCAGGCCACCAGCTACGTCGGCAACGTCTACCTGGGCAAGGTCCAGAACGTACTGCCGTCCATGGAGGCCGCCTTCGTCGACATCGGCAAGGGCCGCAACGCCGTCCTGTACGCCGGTGAGGTCAACTTCGAGGCGCTCGGCATGGCCCACGGGCCGCGCCGCATCGAGACCGCCCTCAAGTCCGGCCAGTCGGTCCTGGTGCAGGTCACCAAGGACCCGATCGGCCACAAGGGCGCGCGTCTGACGAGCCAGGTCTCGCTGCCCGGCCGCTACCTCGTCTACGTGCCCGAGGGCTCGATGACCGGGATCAGCCGCAAGCTGCCCGACACCGAGCGCTCCCGCCTCAAGACCATCCTCAAGAAGATCGTCCCCGAGGACGCGGGCGTCATCGTGCGCACCGCCGCCGAGGGCGCGAGCGAGGACGAGCTGCGCCGTGACGTCGAGCGGCTCCAGCAGCAGTGGGAGGACATCCAGAAGAAGGCGAAGGGCACCAGCGGCTCCAACGCGCCGACGCTGCTCTACGGCGAGCCGGACATGACCGTCCGGGTCGTCCGCGACATCTTCAACGAGGACTTCTCCAAGGTCATCGTCAGCGGTGACGACGCCTGGGAGACCATCCACGGTTACGTCTCGCACGTGGCGCCCGACCTCACCGAGCGGCTCTCGCGCTGGACCTCCGAGGTGGACGTCTTCGCGACGTACCGCATCGACGAGCAGCTGATGAAGGCGCTGGACCGCAAGGTCTACCTGCCCAGCGGCGGTTCGCTGGTGATCGACAAGACCGAGGCGATGGTCGTCGTCGACGTCAACACCGGCAAGTTCACCGGCCAGGGCGGCAACCTGGAGGAGACCGTCACCAGGAACAACCTGGAGGCGGCCGAGGAGATCGTGCGCCAGCTGAGGCTGCGCGACCTCGGCGGCATCGTCGTCGTCGACTTCATCGACATGGTCCTGGAGTCCAACCGGGACCTGGTGCTGCGGCGCCTGCTGGAGTGCCTGGGCCGCGACCGCACCAAGCACCAGGTCGCCGAGGTCACCTCGCTGGGCCTGGTCCAGATGACCCGCAAGCGGGTGGGCCAGGGCCTGTTGGAGTCATTCTCCGAGACCTGCGTCCACTGCAACGGGCGCGGTGTCATCGTCCACATGGAGCAGCCGACGTCCGTGGGCGGCGGTGGCGGCGGCAAGAAGTCCCGCAAGCGCGGCCGCGGCGGCTCCGGCCAGGACCACGAGCACGGCCACGACGACCAGGCGGTCATCGACACCGAGACGGAGACCGAGGCCGAGCTGGCCGCCGAGGTCGCCGCCCCGGTGGCGGTGGAGCCCGAGGTCACCGCGGACGAGGAGTTCTACAGCAGCCCGGCCGAGGCCGAGGCGGCCGCCTCGCGCGGCCGTGGCCGCCGTCGGTCCTCCCGCAAGGCGTCGGCCCCGGCCGGCACGCCGAAGACGGAGGCGCCCGCCGAGGCTCCCGTGGCCGAGGCCGCACCCGGGCCGGTCGCGGAGTCCCCGGTGGTCGAAACCCCCGTAGCGGAAGCCCCGGTCGCCGAGGCGGCCGAGCCCGCACCGGCCCCCGAGGCTCCGGCCGAGGCCGCGCCCCAGGGCCGTACGCGCCGCCGGGCCACCCGCAAGGCGTCCGCCCCGGCGGGCTCGCCGAAGCAGGCCGAGGCCGCCGAGCCGGTCCGGCCCGCCGAGCCCGCCACGGACCCGGTCGCGGTGGAGGACCCGGTCGTCGAGGCCCCCGAGGCCCCCGAGGCTCCGGCCCCCCAGGCTCCGGCGGAGAAGGCCCCCGAGGCCGAGGCTCCCGTGGCCGCCCCGCCGCGTGCCCGGCGCCGGGTGACCCGCAAGGTCACCGCTCCGGCGGGCTCGCCCACGGGGTCGGACGAGGCAGCGGTGGTCGTGGTCGTGTCGACTCCCGAGGCGCCCGACGCTTCCAAGGCTCCAGAGTCTCCTGAGGAGCCCGAGGCGAAGGCCCCGGAGTCCGCGGAGGCCCCGGAATCCACGGAACCGGCCCCGGCGAAGAAGACGGCCCGCAAGGCCGCCGCCAAGAAGGCACCGGCGAAGAAGACGGCGGCCAAGAAGACCGCCGCCAAGAAGACGGCCGCGAAGAAGACCACGGCGAAGACGGCCGCGAAGAAGGCGACGAAGAAGACCGTCGCCGCCGAGCAGTCGTCGCCCTCCGTGACCGCTTCTGCGCCCTCCGCAGAGGGCGCGCCGTCGGCCGGCTGATGAATTCGTAACCGGTTGTTCACCTTCAGGTGCCCCGCCCCGAGCGCATCGGGGCGGGGCACCTGCTTTGTTTCGGAACTGATGCAAGCGCCGGTTAACGAGCCCGAAATTGGGCCAGAAATCCCTGATAATGTGACGACGGTTGCCATGCCTGTGAGCGTTCTTCATGAAAACTACAGGCGGTGACAGGTCCCGGCGGTGTTGGCGGCCGGACCAGATTCCTCGGCAGGGCGTCGGCATCGCGCCGGTGGGGTTACGCGCGACCTCGTAAGACGTCCCGCACCTCAGAGCTCTGCCTGGTAACGAGCTCTTGCGGTGTTCAAGGAGGACGTCCATGACGAGCATCAACGAGCAGCCGATTCCTGCTGCCCGTCCGGTCATCGGAGAAGACGAGATCGAGGCAGCCGTACGGGTGCTGCGCAGCGGTCGCGTCGTGCAGGGCCCGGAGGTGGCGGCCTTCGAGGAAGGGTTCTCGCGGCTGGTCGACGACCGGCACTGCGTCGCGGTCAACTCGGGCACCTCGGCCCTGCACCTGCTGCTGCTCGCCCTGGGCATCGGCCCCGGCGACGAGGTGATCGTCCCGTCCTTCTCCTTCGCGGCCTCCGCGAACGCGGTCCGCCTGGTCGGTGCCGACGTGGTGTTCGCCGACATCGAGCCGGGCAGCTTCGGCCTCGACCCGGCGGCGGTCGAGGCCGCGATCACGCCGCGCACCGCCGCGATCATGCCGGTGCACCTCTACGGCCACCCGGCGGCGATGGACAAGCTCATGCCGATCGCCGACAAGCACAAGCTCGCCGTGGTCGAGGACGCCTGCCAGGCGCACGCGGCGGCCCTGAACGGCACCCCCGTCGGCGCGTTCGGCGCGGGCGGCACCTTCAGCTTCTACCCGACCAAGAACATGCACTCCCTCGAAGGCGGCATGGTCACAACGGCCGACGCCGAACTGGCCCGCACCCTGCGCCTGCTGCGCAACCAGGGCATGGAGCAGCGGTACGCCAACGAGATCGTCGGCGCCAACATGCGGATGACCGACGTGTCCGCCGCCGTCGGCCGCGTACAGCTCGGCAAGCTGGAGGGCTGGACCGAGCAGCGCCGAGCCAACGCTGCCTACCTCGACGCCAACATCACCGCCCCGAGCGTCACCACCCCGCCGGTGGCCGAGGGCGCGCGCCACATCTACCACCAGTACACCGTGCGGATCCGGGGCGACCGGGACGCCGCGATGGCCAGGCTCACCGAGGCTGGCGTCGGCAACGCGGTCTACTACCCGACGCCGATCCACCGCCTGAAGCCCTACTGGGAGCCGGACCAGAAGGCGGGCCGCACCTGGGACCTGCCGGAAACCGAGAAGGCCGCCGCCGAGGTCGTCTCGCTGCCCGTCCACCCCTCCCTCACCGAGGGCGACCTGGAGCGGATCGTCGCCGCCGTGAACTCCCTGGGGGAGAACCTGTGAGCGCCGTACTGAAGGCCGGGCTCGTCGGCCTCGGCTCCATGGGCCGCCACCACGCCCGTGTCCTCGCGAGCCTTGAGGGCGTCGAGCTGGTCGGCGTCGTCGACCCGATGGGCGACAAGAACGGCTGGGCCCAGGGCGCCCCCGTGCTCTCCACCGTCGAGGAGCTCATCGCCCTCGGCATCGACTACGCCGTCGTGGCCTGCCCCACCGGCCTGCACGAGGAGGTCGGCCTCCAGCTCGCCGACGCCGGTGTCTGCGCCCTGATCGAGAAGCCGCTCGCCGACACCGTCGAAGGCTCCCGCCGCCTCGTCGAGGCCTTCGAATCCCGCGACCTGGTCGCCGGCGTCGGCCACATCGAGCGCTGCAACCCGGCCCTCCTCTCCCTCCGCGCCCGCCTGGAGGCCGGCGAGCTGGGCGACGTCTACCAGGTCGTCACCCGCCGCCAGGGCCCCTTCCCGCACCGCATCGCGGACGTCGGCGTGGTCAAGGACCTGGCCACCCACGACATCGACCTGACCAGCTGGGTCACCGGCCAGGCGTACACCTCGATCGCCGCCCACACCGTCTCCAAGTCCGGCCGCCCGCACGAGGACATGGTCTCCGCGGTCGGCCAGCTGTCCGACGGCACGATGGTCAACCACCTGGTCAACTGGCTGAGCCCGCTCAAGGAGCGCTTCACCTCGGTCACCGGTGAGCGCGGCTGTTTCATCGCCGACACCCTCACCGCCGACCTCACGTTCCACTCCAACGCCGCCGTCACCACCGAGTGGGAGGCGCTGCGCGCGTTCCGCGGGGTCGCCGAGGGCGACATGATCCGCTACGCCATCCCCAAGCGCGAGCCGCTGCTTGTCGAGCACGAGCTCTTCCGCGACGCTGTACAGGGCAAGCCCGCCGACATCTGCACGCTGCGCCAGGGGCTTCGTACCGTCGAGGTGGCGACATCGCTGCTCGACTCGGCCAACAGTGGCCGGACCGTCGTATTTGAGACAGGAGAGCACGCTCGTCATGGCGATTGACAGCTCGGCCGCGGGGCCGGAGCGCAGTTCCCGGGGAAAGATCGTCATGCTCGTCGACAACGGCGTCAACGGCGATTCCCGGGTGCAGAAGGAAGCCCGCTCAGCGGCGGAGGCCGGCTGGGACGTGGTGCTTCTGGGCAAGTCGCCCACCAAGAAGAACCAGAAGTGGTGGCTCGGCGACGCCCAGGTCCGCCTGTTGCATGTGCCGACGCCCATGCATCGCCGCCGTCACGAGTACCGCAGGGCCGTGCTGCGTTCGCCTCTCGCGTATCCGCCCGGCCCGCTCGCCGAGTACCGCAAGCAGCGGATGAAGGCCTGGCGCGCCGAGCTGAACGTCCGGAGCGTCGAAGCCAGGCGCAGCGGGTCGCCGCTGGGCACCGCACGTCTGCTGCCTCCCCGTCTGCTGGCGAAGACGCTGAGCAAGTGGGTGCACCTCCGGGCCGGTCGCACTGAGGCGCTCGCACAGCGTCGCAAGAGCATGGATTCGCGGCTGGACCGTTTCACCACGGCTTTCTGGATTCGCACCATGGGTGACCGGGCCTGGCGACGCCTCGACCCGGCCCTGTGGGACTTCGAGCTGGCGTACGGGAAGGTCATCGACCGGCTCGAACCCGACGTGATCCACGCCAACGACTTCCGCATGCTCGGCGTGGCCGCGCGGGCGAAGCTGCGCGCCGAGGCCAAGGGGCGGACGGTCAAGCTCCTCTGGGACGTGCACGAGTTCCTGCCCGGCATCAAGCCGTGGAGCCCGCACCCGCGCTGGCACGTCGCGCAGTGCGGGCACGAGCGGGAGTACGCGAAGTACGCCGACGCCGTCACCACCGTCTCCAGCACCCTGGCGGAGATGCTGGTCGAGCGTCACGGCCTGAAGGCCCTGCCGGAGGTGGTGCTCAACGCCCCGGACGCCGAGATCTCTCCGGAGCAGGCCGCGGAGCCGGTGCCCGACCTGCGTGAACTGTGCGGCATCGGTCCGGACGTCCCGCTGGCGGTCTACAGCGGCGCTGCGGCGCCGCAGCGGGGCCTCGACGTCATGGTCGAGGGACTGCCCCAGCTCCCCGGCACGCACGTGGCCTTCGTCGTCCTGCGGCCCAACTCGGCGTACATGCAGGAGCTCAAGGAGCGCGCCGCCGAACTGGGTGTCTCCGACCGGCTGCACATCCTGCCGTACGTGCCTCACTACCAGGTGGTCCCCTTCCTGTCAGCGGCGGACGTGGGCGTCATCCCCATCCACCACTGGCCGAACCACGAGATCGCCCTGATCACCAAGTTCTTCGAGTACTCCCACGCCCGCCTGCCGTTCGTGGTGAGCGACGTCAAGACGATGGGGGAGATGGTCGCCCGGACCGGCCAGGGCGAGGTCTTCACCGCTGAGGACGTGTCCGACTACGTACGGGCGGTCAAGTCGGTGCTCGCAGACCCGGCGAAGTACCGCGCTGCCTACGGACGCGAGGGGCTGCTGGAGAACTGGACCTGGGAGGCTCAGGCCGAGGTCCTGGACGGCGTGTACACGCGGCTCACCGGAGCGGCACCGGTGGACGCGGAACAGCCGGGCTCCCAGGTGATGGCATGACACGAGACCCCGATGTCACCGTCGTCGTCGCCGTCTACAACACCATGCCCTACCTCACGGAGTGTCTGAACTCCCTGGTCCGGCAGAGCATCGGCCCGGAGCGGCTGGAGGTCGTGGCCGTCGACGACGGGTCGACCGACGGGAGCGGTGCGGAGCTCGACCGGTTCGCCGAGCGCTACCCCGACGTGGTGAAGGTGATCCACCAGCCGAACTCCGGGGGCCCTGCCGCGCCGAGTAACCGGGCGCTGGGCGTGGCCACAGGCCGTTTCGTCTATTTCATAGGTGCGGACGACTATCTCGGCGAAGAGGCGCTGGAGCGGATGGTCGCCTGTGCCGACGCCAACGAGTCGGACGTGGTCGTCGGCAGGATGGTCGGCACGAACGGGCGCTACGTCCACCAGAAGCTGTACGACGGGAACCATCCCAGCATCAGCCTCTACGACTCGGCGCTTCCCTTCACGCTGGCCAACACCAAGCTCTTCCGCCGTGAACTGGTGGAGAAGCACGGACTCCGCTTCCCCGAGGACCTGCCGGTCGGCAGCGACCAGCCGTTCACCATCGAGGCGTGCGTCCGGGCCCGGAAGATCTCCGTGATCTCCGACTACACCTGCTACTACGCGGTCAAGCGCGGCGACGCCAGCAACATCACCTACCGGGCGAACCACCTGGCCCGGCTCCGGTGCACCGCAAGGATCATGGAGCACACAGCCGCTCTGATCCCCGCGGGTCCGCAGCGTGACGCGGTGCTCAAGCGCCACTTCGACTGGGAGCTCTCCAAGCTCCTCCAGAAGGACTTCCCCGCCCTCGACCCGGACACCCGCCGCCAGGTGTGCGAGGGCGTCGGCGCGCTGGTGGACACCTACTTCACCGACGGCCTGCGCGACGGCACCGGAGTCAAGCGCCGCGTGCGCTTCGGCCTGGCCCGGCGCGGCGCCGTCGAGGAGCTCACCCGCGCCATCGCGGAGGAGACCGACCACGGAGCGCCGCCCTTCCTGCTGGAGGGCGACCGGGCCTTCGCCGTCTACCCCGGATTCCGGGACGCGGCCGTCGGCCTCGACGAGCGGTACTACGAGGTGCTCGGCGAGACGGTGGCGGGACGCCTCTCCGCCGGTACGCGACTGGAGTCGGCCGACTGGGAGCAGCACGGCGAGGAGCTCGCGCTCACCGTGAAGCTGCGCGTCGGCGTCACCGGCGACACGGCCTCGGCCGTCGTCGCCCTGGCCCAGGGAGCCATGCCGCAGAGCGCGGACAAGCCCGGTGCGCGCAAGCTCCCCAAGGACGCCCCGCGCCCGAAGAGGACCGGCACGCTCACGGCCGGGACCGCCGAGGACGGCGGTACCCTGCTGACCGCCCGCATCCCGCTCGCCGCCGCGCGCGCCAAGAGGGGCGTCCGCCTCTACGCGGACGTGGCGGGTTCGACGTACGAGATCCCGGTCCGCACCGAAGGGCAGCCGCTGCCGCTGGCACGCCGCTGGGGGAGCACCGCCCCCCACCGTGTCGCGGCGAACCCGAACACGAAGGGCCGTCTCGTGATCACGACGGCCCCGCTGTGGGAACCGAAGCCCAGCGTGGGCGCACGGCTGCGCCGAACGCTGTCCAGGTCGAAGAGCGTGGGCGCACGGCTGCGCCGCACACTGTCCAGGTCGAAGAGGAAGTAACCCGATGAACATCTGTGTAGTCGCGCTCGGCAAGATCGGACTTCCGCTCGCCGTGCAGTTCGCCGCCAAGGGCCACAAGGTCATCGGCGCGGACGTCAACGAGAAGGTCGTCGAGCTGGTCAACGCGGCCACCGAGCCGTTCCCCGGTGAGCACGACCTGGACGTCAAGCTGAAGGAGACGGTCGGCGCCGGTCTGCTTTCCGCCACGACGGACACCACGGCCGCGGTCGCCGCGTCCGACGCCGTCGTGGTCGTCGTCCCCCTCTTCGTGGACGCCGAGGGCACCCCCGACTTCGGCTGGATGGACGCCGCGACCAAGGCCATCGCGGCGGGCCTCAAGCCCGGCACGCTGGTCAGCTACGAGACCACGCTGCCGGTCGGCACGACCCGTACCCGCTGGGCGCCGATGCTGGCCGAGGGCTCGGGTCTCACCCCGGGCGAGGACTTCCACCTCGTCTTCTCGCCGGAGCGCGTCCTCACCGGCCGGGTCTTCGCCGACCTGCGCCGCTACCCCAAGCTTGTCGGCGGCATCGACGAGGCGTCCGCCGCGGCGGGCGTCACCTTCTACGAGTCCGTGCTCGACTTCGACGAGCGTGAGGACCTGCCGCGCCCGAACGGTGTCTGGGACCTCGGCACGGCGGAGGCCTCCGAGCTCGCGAAGCTCGCCGAGACCACCTACCGCGACGTCAACATCGGCCTGGCCAACCAGTTCGCCCGGTTCGCCGACCGGAACGACATCGACGTCAAGAAGGTCATCGAGGCCTGCAACAGCCAGCCCTACAGCCACATCCACCAGCCGGGCATCGCCGTCGGCGGCCACTGCATCCCGATCTACCCGCGGATGTACCTGTGGAACGACCCGGAGGCCACCGTCGTACGCTCGGCCCGCGAGGCCAACGCCGCGATGCCCGCGTACGCCGTCGACCTGCTGGCCGCCGCCTACGGCGACCTGGACGGCGTCGGAGTCCTGGTGCTGGGCGCGGCCTACCGCGGTGGCGTCAAGGAGACCGCGTTCTCCGGCGTCTTCGGAGTCGTCGAGTCCCTCAAGGCGCGTGGCGCGGTGCCGTTCGTCTCGGACCCGATGTACACCCCCGAGGAGCTGACCGCCCTCGGCCTCATCCCGCACGAGGGCCAGGCCGTCACCGCCGCGATCCTCCAGGCGGACCACGCCGAGTACCGCGAGCTGTCCGCCGCCGACCTCCCGGACGTGCGCGTCCTCGTCGACGGCCGCCGCACCACGGACCCGGCCAACTGGGCGGGCGTGCGCCGCGTGGTCATCGGCGGCTGAGCCGTCCGAAGACGCGGAGAGGGCGGGCGCCCAGGCCGGGCGCCCGCCCTCTCCGCGTCTTCGGACGGAATGCCTCTCAGCGCTCGGACAGCACGCCGTCCGTCTCGTCGTAGACCGTTCCGCTCTGCGGGCACTCCCACACGCCCGGCTCGCCCGTGCGCTCGGTCAGTCGTACTCCGGCCCGTCCGACCCAGCCGATCTGCCGGGCCGGTACGCCGACGACCAGCGCGAAGTCCGGTACGTCCTTGGTGACCACAGCACCCGCAGCGACCATCGCCCATCGGCCGATCCGGACCGGAGCGACACAGACCGAGCGCGCGCCGAGCGAGGCCCCCTCGGCTACCTTGACACCCACGGCCTCCCAGTCACCCCCGCGCTTCTGCTTGCCGTCGGGGTCGACCGAGCGAGGGTTGTGGTCGTTGGTGAGGACGACCGCGGGGCCGACGAAGACGCCGTCGCCGAGCTCCGCCGGCTCGTAGACGAGGGCGTAGTTCTGCAGCTTCACGTTGTCGCCGATGCGCACACCGGTACCGACGTAAGCGCCGCGGCCGACGACGCAGCCCTCGCCGAGCCGGGCGCCCTCGCGGATCTGTGCCAGCTCCCAGACGCTGGAGCCTGCCCCGATCTCGGCGGTCTCGTCGACCTGGGCTGTGGGCTGGACCCTGTAGTTCACGTTGTGCGCCTTCCGGAGAGCCGATGTGCCCGGAAAGCATAAAGGCACGCTTCGGAACGGCCCCGTGCCTCGTACGCGTGGGACGGACTGCGCGTGCGAGGCACGGGGCCTACGGAGACTGAGCTACGCGGAGATCACGCGGAGGTGGAGAGCTCGACCAACACGTGGTCGCGGCCCTCCGGGTCCGCGGCCTCCCCGACGCCCTTCCACTCGTTCTTGGCGACGGAGATGTTCTGCTCGTCGTCCTCGGCGGTCAGCTTCACGTCGGCCTCGTGCGAGGCCGCGCCCTTGACGCCGTAGACCGTGGGTATCTCCACGCTGAGGTAGCCGGTCGTGCCCGTCACGCGGAAGCAGATCCGGCCCTTGGTGCGCGAGTACACCTCCAGGAAGCTGCCGTCGGAGGCGCAGTCCGCGAGGGTGATGTGGCCGTTGCCGCGCTTGAGGACGATGCCGAGCTCCGCCTCGATCCGGTCCGCTCCCGGGTAGGCGAAGTCCTCGACGGCGTGCGGGGGAAGCTCGTCCGCGGCGGCTGCCGCAGGTCTGGTCCGAGCCTCGTCGGCGTGGGCCACGGTGACGACCGCCGCGATGCAGGCGGCGGTTGCCACGCCCGTGGCGACCACGCGTCGCGCAAGCTTCATGATGATTGCCTTTCCGTTCATGGATATGTGTGCGGTGTCTCTTTGTTTCTCTCGCCGAATTTCCGGCTCAAGTCTGCGTATTCAAACACGAGTTGTCGTGCGGTGCCCGTGCCCGGCGCCTATCGGGTGACCCACCCGGCAACCACCGCGGCCGCCGTCGGAAGCACCAGCAGCGCCATTCCCAGGGCCGCGGGAAAAGGCCCCCGGGCCCGTACCACCTGACGTACCGCGAACGCCTTCTCCAGCGCCGCGTCCGTCCGCTTGCCCGACAGGGGGGTGACCACCCCCACCACCACGAGCGCCGCCTCCGGCCACCGCAGCCGCGCCTCGCCACGCAGCGGGAGCGTCCAGGACGACACCCACCCGCGGAAGGGTGCCAACGCGAGCACGGCACCCCAGAGGAACCCCGCGCAGGTGGCGAGGACGGTCGGCCACGACACCTCGGCGAGAAGCCGCAGCGTCAGGGCCAGTACGACGGTCACCGGAAGCGGCATGGCCGCCATCCACCGCTCCCGCTTCACCGGCAGCCAGCGCAGCAGCGAGCAGGTGAGCACTACTTCGGGAATCAGTGCCACGAGCACCCACAGGGGGAGGGCCACGAGAGCTCCTTTCGGAAGCGGGAAGCGGGAAGCGGGAAGCGGGAAGCGGGAAGCGGCGAATGGTCGGTGGCGAATGGGTGGCGGGGAATGCTCAGGGGTTTTTCACAGCACGACCGCCATCGCCGTCACGACGGCTGTGAAGGTGAGGAAGAAGAGCGCGGTCTGCTTCCCCGTGAGCGGTTCCATCTGCTGCCCCGAACGCACCACTTCGCGCTGCCTCCGGAGATAGCCGGCGAAAATGATCCGGCAGAGGGTCAGACCCAGCATGGTGGCCGTGTACAGCGCCAGCGGGGTGTTCCCCTCGTAGTCGCGCACGGCCGAGTCCACGACCACGGACGCGGCTCCCGCCATCGGCAGCAGGGCGGTGAGTACGCGGCCCTTCGCCGTGGCGGCCAGGAACTGGGCCGCCACGGCGAGGGCGATGCCGGAGACGGCAGCGGCGATCCACCAGTGCGTGGTGGAGAACGAAGAGGTGAGCAAGGGGCTTCCCGTCGCCTACCAGGTGAGCCAGCCGACGACCGTGGTCGCCGCGTCGCTCACGACGCCGGAGACCTTCGCGCCGATCTCCTCCGCCACACCGAACTTGCTGAACAGCCGTCCCTTGCCGAAGAAGACGCCGCCGACCACGAACAGCCCGAGAGCCTGGTGGAACTGGCTGCTGTCCCAGCCGTAGCCCCAGCCGCTCAGGCCCGCGCTGACACCCTGCAGGCCCCAGGAGATGAGACCGGCCCCGAAGGCCAGCCCGCCGAGGACCGGCGAGGCGGGCGTCGGGAACAGGGCCGCCACGCCGAGCACGACCGAGGCCGTGCCGAAGACGGTGCTCCAGTGGCCGGTGGCCGCCGCCCAGTCCTTGGGGTCCTTCATGTCCTCGGGCCACAGGCCGAGCCATTTGGTGTCGCCGGTGTCGTCGTTCTCCGGCTTGTCCGAGGGGTTGGTGCCGTTCTCCTGGTGCTTCTTCGCCTCCTCGGCGGCCTTCTTCGCCGCCGCTGCCGCCTCGGCCCGCCGCTTCTGCGCGGCGATCGCGCGGGCCTGGCTGGCCGCCGCAGCGGCGGCCCGCGCGTCCTGGCCGGCCTGCTGGGCGGAGGCCGCCGCCCGGGCGGCTGAGGCCTGGGCGTCCACCGCGTACGCCACAGCCTGCTTGGCGGAGGCCGAGGCCCGGCGCATCGAGTAGTTCGCCGAACGCGCCGCACCCCGCGCGGTCAGCGCGGCGGCGCTCGCGGCCTTGGCCGACTGGGCAGCGGACGCCGCGGACTTGTCGGCGGCATCCGCGTTCGCCCTGGCCTGGGTGGCGGAGTTCGCGGCGTCCTGGGCGTAGTCGTCGGCCTTGGCCGCCCACTCGGCCGCCTCCTTGGCGGCCTTCCGGGCGTCCGCGGCCGCCTTGGAGGCCCGGGCCGCGTCCTCCAGGGCCTTCGCCGCGACCTTCGCCGCATGTGCGAGGGTCGCCCGGATCGCGGAGACGTGGGTGGCGTGGTCGTGGTCGAGGCGGGCGATGTTGAACTTGTCGCGGACGACGAAGGCGCGCCGCATCCGCGCGGAGCCCTCCAGGACGATCTGCGCGGCCGAACGCATGTAGGGGCCGCCGGTCTCCAGGAGGCGGAATATCTCGACCTGGTCGTCCTCCTTCGTCGCCGCCGTGAGCTCGACGGTGAGGAAGTGGTGGAGCGCCTGGGGCGTTCCGGCGTCCAGTGCCGCCTGGGCCTTCGCCTTGACGGCCCGGCCCGGGTCCTGGGCGAGGATCTTGAACACCATGACCCGGTTCTCCACGGCCGCCGCTTCGATGGCCCCGGACTCCAGGAAGGCGGTGGCCGCGTTCGGGTCGCTGTCCGCCAGCGCCCGCTCGGCACCCTCGGCGACCCCGGCGGTCGAGGCCTGAGCCAGCGCGAGAACGTTCTCCCGGTCGTCCTGCTGCTGGGCGAGCAGGCGGTCGGCGTCGATCCAGTTGGCCACGTCGTGGTCGGAACCGGCCAGGGCGAACTCGGCGGCCCCCCGGGTCCAGGTGCCGCTGGAGTCGAGGAGCCGTACGGCGGCCTTGCGGCCGACCGTAACGGCGGACGCGGTGTTCCCGGCCGCCAGCGCCGCCTCGGCGGTGGAAATGAGCCCCTTGATCTCGTCCGAGGTCTGGGCCGCCTGGGTGAGCTGCTTCTCCACCCGTTCGGCGTCCGCGATCTCGGCCTCCGCCCGCACCCGGGCCTCCAGGATGCCGAGCTCGGTCTCCTCGGCGATCCGGTCGGTCTCCGCCTTCCGGGCCGCCGCCTCGACCTCCTGGGCTTCCTTGACGGCGTCGGCCGCGGTGTTGGCCGCCTCGACCGCCTGCTTGCCGTACTGGGTGGAGCGCTTGGCGTACTCGATCGCCTTGCCCGCGTTGGCAGCAGCCTCCTCCGCCGCGGCTGCTGCCTTGTCGGCGTGGGCGGCGGCGCTGTTGGCCGCGTCGCGGGCCACCCGGGCGGCTGCGGCGGCGCGGTTCGCCAGGGCCTGAGCGGTGCCCGCGGCGCGGGTCGCCCGGGCGGCTGCGGCGTTGGCCTCGGCCGCGGCCTGGCGGGCCTTGGCGGCCTGGGACTGCGCGGCGCCCGCGGAAGCGGCGGCGTCGGCCGAGGCGTTGGCGGCCGCGGCGGCGTTGCGGGCGGCGCTCGCGGCGGCCGATCCGGCGGCCGACGCCTGGCTGGAGGCGGTGGCGGCGTGGTCGGCGGCCTTGGCCGCGGTACGGGCACGGGCGGCGGCGTTCCGGGCGCCCACGGCGGCCGACCGTGCCGCGGAGGCCTTCGAGGCGTCCTTGGACGCGGCGATCGCGGCGTTGTAGGCGCGGGCCGCGGCGTTTCCGGCCGAGGCGGCGGCAGCGGCCGCGGCCTGTGCGGCCTGGGCGGCGCGGCTGGAGGCGGCCTGGGCCGTACGCGAGGCGGCGATGGCCGTATTGGCGGCGGACGCGGCCCCGCGCGCGGCGCTCGCGGCGTTGTTCGCGGCTCTGGCCGACTTGCGGACGTCCTGCTGGGCGGCCTTGGCTTCCTCCGCCGCCTTCAGGGCGGCGGTCTTGGCCTTCTCGGCGGCCTCCTTGGCGCGCTCGGAGTAGGCGACGGCCTTGTCCGTCGTCTGCTTGGCGCGCTTGCCCTCGCGCTCCACGATCGCGACGAGCTGCTCGATCGTGGCGGCTTCCTCGTCGCGGGCACGGGCGATGTGCTGGCCGGAGGAGAGGAAGAGGCGGATCGCCTCGGGGGACCCGTCCTCCAGGGCGCGCTGCGCGTACTTCTTCACCTCGGGCGACGCGGTGCTGAGGATGGTGAAGACCGCTACCCGGTCGTCCTCCTCCTGCGCCGTGTACTGGGTCGTCCTCAGGAAGGTCTCGAACGCTTCCTCGGTGTTGGCGTCCAGGGCCTTGGAGGCTTCGCGCTTCACCGCGGTGCCACCGTTGTTGAGGGCGGAGAACACCGCGACCCGCAGGTCTTCCTTGACCGGTGCGACGAAGCCGTCGCTCAGGAACTCGGCGATCGCCTCGTCCCCGCCGGACAGCGCCGCGTTCGCGCTGTCCGTCACGGACCGGCCCGCCTCGGAGAGGCTGGTCAGGATGGCGAAGCGGTTGTCCTCCGCGCGAGCGGCGGGCAGTTCGGTGGTGAGGAAGGCGGTCAGCGCGGCCGGCGTGCCGACGAGCGCGGCCGCTGCCCCCTCACGAACAGCGCGCCCGCCGGTCTTGTAGGCCCAGACGGCCTTGCCCTGATCGGTGGCGGGGAGGCCGTTCTCCGGATCACCGGGCGCGGTCGGAGCCGCGTGGGCGGGGGAGGCGCTGAGCGTGAGGATCGATGGCAGGGCGGGGACCGCCGCGGCTCCGGCGACGGTGGCGAGTATCCGGCGTCTGCTCCACAACGAAGGCGACAAGACGTGCATCCTTCCCGTTCGGGATACGTCGGTACAGAACTGCACGCATCCCCCAACTGCGCCTGTTACTTGTGGTGTTGGAGGGAAACGCGGCGTGTCCTGTGATTCCACGGGAACATTACCTGCCTCAGCACAATCGTTCATGGTTCGTCAAAACCTTCTCCGCAAAGCCACAATGGGGATCGCGGCCGGGGCGGTACGGGCCCCGGCGACCCGAAGGAGAAGGGGTACGTGTCGCGCTGATGCGGTTCTCTCCCGGCGAAGTGGTTTGCCGCGTCCGGCTCAACCTGGAACGCGTGCGCACAGTCGAGGAAGCGCTGCGCACCTGGCTGCCGCTGATCTCCGAGCTCCAGCCGGTATCGGTGGCGGTAGAGGCGGCCCACCCGGACGGGCTGCGCGGGGGCTTCCTGGCCGACCTCCTCGTGGTGCACCCCCTCCCGGAAGGCGGGGCCGCGGGCGACGGGGCCGCGCCGGACCGGCTGCTCGCCTCGGTGGGCACGCTGGCCCGGAGGCTCGGCCTGGACCCGGCGGGGTTCGTGGCCGACGAGGACGGCGTCGGCGGGGTGCTGAACGTGCGGGGCGAGGGTGAGGGCCCGCCCTGCGGTGCCTACCTGATCCTCGCCCTGACCGGTGCGGACCCCCTTGACCCCGAGGGCGAGGAGGCGGAACACGTGGACCCGGGCGAGGGTCTGCCCTGAGCGTGAAGCCCCATCGGGCATCCGGGACGTCCAAGGCCTCCAAGGCGGCGGTCGGACCCGGTTTGACCCCCGTCACCCCGCCCCGTAACCTTGACCCTCGGTGTGTTTCCGTACGCACCTACCCCTGAGCACATCCCTCCCGGTAACGGTCGGTGTTCGCGCCGTCCGCCAGGAGAGGCCGCTCATCCTTCCGGATCGACACGGGCCCCGGCCCGTGCGAGCGGCTGGCATCAGGGGATCCGTTCCGAGCGAGAGAGAGATCCGCGTGTACGCCATCGTGCGCAGCGGTGGTCGCCAGCACAAGGTTGCTGTCGGCGACATCGTTGAGGTTGACAAGATTTCCACTGCCAAGGTTGGCGACACGGTCGAGCTCTCGACCCTGCTCGTTGTCGACGGCGACGCCGTGACCAGCGACCCGTGGGTGCTGGCCGGGATCAAGGTCCAGGCCGAGATCGTGGACCACCACAAGGGCGCGAAGATCGACATCCTTCGCTACAAGAACAAGACCGGCTACCGCCGTCGCCAGGGTCACCGCCAGCAGTACACGGCGATCAAGGTCACCGGTATCCCCGCGGCTGCGAAGTAAGGGACTGAGAACACATGGCACACAAGAAGGGCGCATCGTCCACTCGGAACGGGCGCGATTCCAATGCTCAGCGGCTCGGCGTGAAGCGCTTCGGCGGTCAGGCCGTCAACGCCGGTGAGATCCTGGTCCGCCAGCGCGGCACCCACTTCCACCCCGGCGCGGGCGTCGGCCGTGGCGGCGACGACACGCTGTTCGCGCTGACCGCCGGTGCGGTGGAGTTCGGTACGCACCGTGGCCGCAAGGTCGTGAACATCGTTCCGCTCGCCGTCTGAGTTCTTTCGACGCGCGCAGAACGACACACAGCACCTTCCGAGGGCGGATCTCAGCTTTCCCGGCGAACGGGGAAGCGGGTCCGCCCTCGGCGTGTTACGACAGAGACAATCCCGTATTTTCCTGCTGTACCTGGAGGCACCAACCATGACCACCTTCGTGGACCGCGTCGAGCTGCATGCCGCCGCGGGTAACGGAGGCCACGGCTGCGCCTCCGTACACCGTGAGAAGTTCAAGCCGCTGGGCGGCCCCGACGGGGGCAACGGCGGACGCGGCGGCGATGTGATCCTCGTCGTCGAGCAGTCCGTGACCACGCTGCTGGACTACCACCACAGCCCCCACCGCAAGGCCACCAACGGCCAGCCGGGCGCCGGCGACAACCGTTCCGGCAAGGACGGCCAGGACCTCGTCCTGCCCGTGCCCGACGGCACCGTGGTCCTCGACAAGGCCGGGAACGTGCTCGCCGACCTCGTCGGCCAGGGCACCACCTTCGTCGCCGGTCAGGGCGGCCGCGGCGGCCTCGGCAACGCGGCGCTGGCCTCCGCCCGCCGCAAGGCGCCCGGTTTCGCGCTGCTCGGTGAGCCGGGGGAGAGCCGGGACATCGTCCTGGAGCTCAAGACCGTCGCCGACGTGGCCCTCGTCGGCTACCCGAGCGCGGGCAAGTCATCGCTGATCTCGGTGCTCTCCGCGGCCAAGCCGAAGATCGCGGACTACCCCTTCACCACCCTCGTACCGAACCTCGGAGTCGTCACCGCCGGCTCGACCGTCTACACCATCGCCGACGTCCCCGGGCTCATCCCCGGCGCCAGCCAGGGCAAGGGCCTCGGCCTGGAGTTCCTGCGCCACGTCGAGCGCTGCTCGGTGCTCGTGCACGTCCTGGACACCGCGACCCTGGAGTCCGACCGCGACCCCGTCTCCGACCTCGACATGATCGAGGAGGAGCTGCGGCTGTACGGCGGCCTGGAGAACCGGCCCCGCATCGTCGCCCTCAACAAGGTCGACATCCCCGACGGCCAGGACCTGGCCGACATGATCCGCCCCGACCTGGAGGCCCGCGGCTACCGCGTCTTCGAGGTCTCCGCCATCGCGCACAAGGGCCTCAACGAGCTCAGCTACGCCCTCGCCGGGATCATCGCCGAGGCGCGTGCCGCCAAGCCGAAGGAGGAGGCGACCCGCATCGTCATCCGCCCCAAGGCCGTCGACGACACCGGCTTCACGGTCACCGCGGAGGACCAGGACCTCTACCGGGTGCGCGGCGAGAAGCCCGAGCGCTGGGTGCGGCAGACCGACTTCAACAACGACGAGGCCGTCGGCTACCTCGCGGACCGGCTCAACCGCCTCGGGGTCGAGGAGGCCCTGATGAAGGCGGGCGCCCGGGCGGGCGACGGCGTCGCCATCGGCCCCGAGGAGAACGCGGTCGTCTTCGACTGGGAGCCGACCGTGATGGCCGGTGCCGAGATGCTGGGCCGCCGCGGCGAGGACCACCGCCTGGAGGCCCCGCGCCCGGCGGCGCAGCGCCGCCGGGACCGGGAGGCCGAGCGCGACGACGCGCAGAAGGAATACGACGAGTTTGACCCCTTCTAGGCCCGCGTGCCGGAGGGCCTTCCCGGCCCTCCGGTCTGGGAGCATTCCGGGCCCGCCCGCCGAAGAACCCTCCGAGCCCCGCCGTACGGCATCCCGGCTCCCGGGCCCCCAGCTGCCGGCGGCGCCACCCCCACGGCCCGTCCTTGCGGAGGCGGGCCGTCCGGTAGCCTCGGGCCCGGGTGCCGGACGGTTCCCGCCGGTCACGCCGGGTGCGCGTGCTTCAGATGTGCGGATTACGCAACAAGTCTGTGGATTCGGTCACCCCGCGTGCCGACCCGGCGGCGCCCAACCTCCCTGGCCAGATGGTGAACTGCGGGTTTCCGCAGGCCTAGCGGCGGACGACGTCCACCTTGCGAGACGGTCACGGAGAGTGCGACCATCACACTGTTCCCCCGTCATAGCAAGGTAGGTCGTCTGTGTCTGTGCCGCACGAAGCCAAGCCCCGGACCACAGCGGTCGTGCTCGCCGGTGGTACCGGACAGCGCGTGGGCCTGTCGATCCCCAAGCAGCTGCTGAAGATCGCCGGCAAGGCCGTCATCGAGCACACGCTGACGATCTTCGAGAACGCCGAGGACATCGACGACGTCATCGTGCTGATGGCGCCCGGATTCGTGTCCGACGTCGAGAAGATCGTCGCCAAGGCCGGACTGTCCAAGGTCACCCGGATCATCGAGGGCGGCACCACCCGCAACGAGACCACCGAGCGCGCCATCGCGGCCCTCGGCGAGGGCCTCGCCGAGGGCGAGGACCGCAACGTCCTCTTCCATGATGCGGTTCGCCCCCTGCTGTCACAGCGTGTGATCAAGGACTGCGTCGACGCGCTGGAGCGCTACCAGGCCGTCGACGTCGCCATCCCGTCCGCGGACACGATCATCGTGACCCGTACGCACGGTGAGGACGGCGAGTTCATCACCGACGTGCCCGACCGCTCCCGGCTGCGCCGCGGCCAGACGCCGCAGGCCTTCAAGCTCTCGACCATCCGCAAGGCGTACGAGGTTGCGGCGGGGGACCCCAACTTCCAGGCCACCGACGACTGTTCGGTGGTCCTCAAGTACCTCCCCGACGTGCCGATCTACGTGGTCGCGGGCGACGAGTACAACATGAAGGTGACCCAGCCGGTCGACGTCTTCATCACGGACAAGCTCTTCCAGCTGGCCTCCACCGCCGCCCCGCGCCAGGCCGACAGGGCCGCCTACCGGGAGCTCCTCACCGGCAAGACCCTCGTCGTCTTCGGCGGTTCGTACGGCATCGGCGCCGACATCGCGGCCCTGGCCGAGAGCTACGGCGCGAAGGTGTACGCCCTGGGCCGCTCCACCACCGGTACGCACGTGGAGAACCCGGAGCACGTGGACGACGCGCTCTCCAAGGCGTACGGCGAGACCGGACGTATCGACTACGTCATCAACACCGCGGGCGTGCTGCGGATCGGCAGGCTGGCCGAGACCGACAACACGACGATCCAGGAGGCGCTGAACGTCAACTACCTGGCGCCCGTCCAGATCGCCCGTGCCTCGTACAAGTATCTCGCCGAGACCCAGGGGCAGTTGCTGCTCTACACCTCCAGCAGCTACACCCGCGGCCGCGCCGAGTACAGCCTGTACTCCTCGACCAAGGCCGCCATGGTCAACCTCACCCAGGCGCTCGCCGACGAGTGGGCGGGCGAGGGCATCCGGGTCAACTGCGTGAACCCGGAGCGCACCGCGACCCCCATGCGTACCAAGGCGTTCGGCCAGGAGCCCGAGGGGTCGCTGCTCTCCTCGGAGGCCGTGGCGCGGACCTCGCTGGACGTCCTGCTCTCCGCGCTGACCGGTCACGTCATCGACGTACGGCAGCAGGACCCGACCGCGGGTGCCTCCGAGTCCTCCGGGTTCGAGCAGGCGCTGGCCTCGGTGCTGGACCGTCAGGAAGATGTGTAATAATTCTTGACAAAAGTGCTTATTCGGGCCTCTGTTATCGCTTAGAGCGAGCACAGGGGCCCGAATGCGTGAAGCCGCACCTTCACATTTCCCCCAATAGGTGAATTAACCGGCACCCCCTGGAGCAGGTTCTTCGTGATCTCGACAGCCATTCGCCTGGCCCGTGTGGGCAGCAGGTCGGAACTGGCGGCAGCGTTGTTGATGGGGCTGGGATATCCCTGCGTCATGATCGCCGCGCTCGTTCCCCACATCTGGTTCTTTGCGGCGGCCGCCGCTGTCACGTATGCCGCGGACTGGTATCTGCACCAGCGGGGGAGCTATCTGATCAACCGGCTCAGCAGGGTGCGGGCCGGGCTGCCGATCCGCTTCCTGCTGCGCCAGCTGATGCTCATCCTGCTGCTGGCCCGGCTGGACCTCGCGGAGGAGCCGCTGTTCTACACGGCCGCCGCCTGCTTCCTGCTCTTCTACGGCCTCCAGGCACCGCACGGCGCTCTGGTGACCCTGATCCGGCTCCGCCGCACCATGCCGGTCGTCACCCGCAACGTGGACCTGCACGCCGTCCGCATCCCCGACGCCCCGCCGGGCGTGCTGCTGCGGCGCTCGGCCGAGAAGATGCTGCACCTGGACATCCCGGCGGTGGCGGGCATCCTGATCGCCGCCGAGACCGGCGTGGACGCCATCGGCTACGCGGGCGCGGCCCTCACGCTGCTGCTCGCCCTGCTCTCCATCGCGGTGCTCCTCCCGTATGTGCGCCGCAGCCGTCTGGCGCCCCCGGCCTCCGCCGTGCTCAAGGCCGTCGACGGCTGGCTGCGCGAGTACCAGCCGACGGTGGTGCTCTACTTCTCCGGCTCCAACGAGTCGGCCTACCAGGGCAACATGTGGCTGGAGACCATGGCCCGGATCGACGGACGGCCGCTGATCATCATGCGCGAGCGCGGTCTCGTTCCGCAGCTGGCCGAGACGTCCGTCCCGGTCATCTGCGTGCCCGCGGGCACCCACCTGATGAACCTGGACCTCTCCACCGTCCGGGTCTGTCTGTATCCGGCCAACGTCGGCAAGAACATCCACAGCCTGCGCGTTCCGACCATGAAGCACGTCTTCATCGGCCACGGCGACAGCGACAAGCTCGCCAGCGTCAACCCGTACTCCAAGGTCTACGACGAGGTGTGGACCGCGGGCCGGGCCGGGCGGGACCGCTACGCGCTGGCCGACGTGGGCGTCCGCGACGAGGACATCGTCGAGGTCGGGCGTCCGCAGCTGGAGCCCATCAGGGGCTGGACGGGCACCGTCAAGAACCCCATCCCGACCGTGCTGTACGCGCCCACCTGGGAGGGCTGGGACGACAACCCGGGCAACACCTCGCTGCTGCTGGCGGGCGAGAACATCGTGCGGCGGCTGCTGAACGCCGCCGACCCGGTCCGGATCATCTACAAGCCGCACCCCTTCACCGGCATCCGCAGCGCCAAGGCCAAGGCCGTCAACGCCCGGATCCGGGCGATGCTGGACAAGGCGGCCGCCGAGCGCGCCGCCGAGCCCCGCTGGGCGAAGGAGGCCGCATCGGCCGCCGCCGGACAGGGCGCGGCCAAGGCCGAGCTGGTCCGCATCGAGGCACGGCTCGCGGAGCTGACGGCCACCGGCCGCTCCGGCGGCGACGACGCGGAGGAGTCGCGGGTCTCGCTCGCCGACCCCGCCCGCGAGGCGGAGACCGCACAGCTGCGGGCCGAGTGGAACGACGCCTACTGGCGCTCCTTCGGCTGGTGGGAGCACCGTACGGTGACGGGGCCGCAGCCCAAGCTGTACGACTGCTTCAACCAGTCCGACGCCATGGTTTCGGACATTTCCAGTGTGGTCTCCGACTTCATCGCGAGCGGCAAGCCGTACGCGGTCACCGACTCCGCCGCCCTCGGCCCCGAGGAGTTCAAGCGGCAGAACACCGCCGTACGGGCCGCGGTCATCCTGTCCAACAGCGCCGAGGAGCTCGACGAGCTGCTGGCCGCGGTGGCCGACCCGGCGGCGGACACGCAGGCCCAGGCCCGTCGTGAGCTGAAGACCTACCTCCTGGGGCCGGACGAGCCGACGTCCATGGAGCAGTTCAACGCCGCCGTACGGGCGCTGGCCGCCAAGGCCGAGGCCCGCAACCAGGGCGTCGCCCAGCGGGTCGGTGAGCAGGCCGTGGCAGTCCCGGACGCGGAGGCCGCGACCAGCGGCGCCGGCGCCGGGGATCCGCAGGCGGCCGCCGAGGCGGACGCCGCCGCGGACCCGGACGCTCCGGCCGTGCCCGGCGCCGAGGCGGAGGTGCGGGCGGAGGCCGCCGTCACCGAGGGCACCTCGTCCGTGCGCTGACCGGCATCCGGCTGGCCGACGTACAACTGATCGAACTGGCCGAAAACCAGGCAACCCCGATTGCGACCCGTACGTCTCCCCTTCGGGAGGGATGTACGGGTCGTTCGGCATGTCGATGCGCAAAAGGTGCAGAGTCGGGCAATCTGCCTTCTTTCGTGATCCAATCGACAGGTGCACATGGCCGACATGCCCAGGAAGAACCACGAGCCCGATGTCAGTGTGATCATCGGAGCTTATGACGCTATGCCCTACCTGGTCCGTTGCCTGGAGTCCGTCGAGGCGCAGACCATCGGCCCGGCCCGCATGGAGATCGTCGCGATCGACGACGGTTCCACCGACGGCACCGGCGAGTATCTGGAGAAGTTCGCCGCCCGGACCGCCGTTCCCATGAGGGTCGTCCGGCAGGAGAATTCCGGCGGACCCAGCGGCCCGCGCAATCGCGGACTCGGTCTCGCCCGCGGCCGGTACGTCTTCTTTCTCGACGCCGACGACTATTTCGGCGAGGAAGCCCTGGAGCGCATGGTCGCCATGGGGGACCGGGCGGGCACGGACGTGGTGCTCGGAAAGATCGTCGGCGTCAATCGCGGTGCCGCGAAGTCGATGTGGAAAGAGACCGTCGAACGCGCCGACCTGTATTCCTCGAACATCAAATTCACCCTCAGCGCACAGAAACTCTTCCGGCGCGACCTTCTCGTACGCCTCGGCATGAGCTTCGACGAGAAGCTGAAGACCGGCGAGGACGCCCTGTTCACCATGGAGGCGTACCTGCGCGGCAACGGAATCTCCGTCGTCGCCGACTACACCTGCTACTACCTGGTGGGCCGCGAGGACCGCAACCAGATGACCAAGAAGGGCAGCTATACGCGCCGCTTCGACTCGGCCCGCGCCCTCATGGGGCTCATCGCCGAGCACGTCCCCCCGGGGCCCCGGCGCGACTTCCTGATGGTGCGCCCCTTCGTCATCACGCTGCTGCCGCAGTTCGGCCCCGGACTGGTGAAGCAGAAGGGCGAGGTCCGCGAGCGGAAGGCGGCGCTCGCCGCCCCCCTGATGAAGGCCTACTGGACCCCGGAGGTCGGCCGCAACCTCAAGGTCAACGAACGGCTGCGGCTGATGTGCCTCGCCGAGGGGCGTCTCGACCTGCTCCTGGACATCGCGGCCTTCCTGCGCGACAAGAAGGAGCCCGCGGTCGTCCGCCGGGGCGACCGCCTCATGCTGGCCTACCCGCACTTCGGCGAGAGCTCCGTGCTCCCCGACCGGGCCTTCGAGGTGACCGTCACCGAGTGGATCGGCGGTCGGCGGATCGAGGCGCCGAGGGCGAAGCCCCGGGCCTCCTTCGCCCGGCGCCTGGTCCGCAAGGCCCGCCGTACGGTGCTCAGCGCCCTGCGTACCCCCCGGGCCCACCGGGTCTGACCGCCCGGCCGGGAAGCCCGGCAGCCGCGCACACCCGCCCCGGACAGCGACCGGGGCGGGTCGTTCCCGTGCGCGGTGTCACGTCATACTGTTGGGCAACCGTGAGACCGTTGGAGAGGTCTCATTAACGCCCCGTCCTCCTGGGGTTCACCATCTGCACGTCCCCCCGGAAAGGCCCTCACCCGTGGCGTCCCTCGAAGCGATCCCCGACGAGCTCAGCCGGCTCATGAAGTACTTCCCGGAGACTCCGGTCGAGGAGCGCCCCGCCTTCCACAGCGCGGCCAAGGACTTCCTGGACCGGGCCGCCCCCAAGCTCGTCCGCAAGTTCTCCCCGATGGCCCGGGTCAAGTGGCACCTGGCGGCCAGCGGACGCGGCGACGAACTGGTGGACCTGCTGCACTACGAGCGCGAGAACCCGGGCGCCTTCTCCGTCCGTGGCCTGCGGCGCGCCCGCATCGAGCTCCCCGGCGTCGAGAGCTCCTCCCTCCCCTCCTCGGTGCGCAACTTCAACCGCAGCGAGCTGCCCGTGCGCGGCAAGCTCCTCGACCTCGTCTGGGAGGACGGCAAGCTCCTCGTCAAGGGCTACGCCTACATCCCCAACGTTCCCTCGGCCACCGGCAAGCGCTCGCTGCGCGTCGCCGTGCTCCGCCGCCAGGGCAGCCGCTCCACCCTCCCGCTGCGGATGCGCACGGTCCTGGAACCCCTCGCCACCGCCGAGGCCAAAGGCGCCCTGCACAACTACGACTGGTCCGGCTTCGAGATCGGCATCGACCCGTCCCGGCTCCGCGTACGCGGCCAGTGGCAGCCCGGCACCTGGCGGCTCGGCATCGGCATCCCGCGCCCCGGCGGCATGTCGGTGGGCAGCATCACCAAGAACAACGCGGGCGCGGCCGGACACAGCTGCACCCGCGTCCTGGACGACGGCGTCCGCCTCGTCGCCGGCTTCGACCGCAACCGGCTCAAGCTCTCCGTGGACGTCGTCCCCGCCGAGGTCATCGCCCAGGAAGCCGACGGCGACACCCTCACCGTCACCCTGCGCTCCCGCGTCACCACCCCCGCGGGCAAGTACCCCACCGCCCTGCGCATCGACCACGAGCCCAGCGGCTTCGCCACCGACCTCCCCCTCCAGCAGGGCGAGACCGGCCCCGACGGCTGGCTCCGCCACACCGCCCGCCTCGACTTCGCCGACCTGCCCGTCGACGACGTACAGCCCGGCAAGGCCGTCAAGTACCGCGCACTGATCGTCTTCGCCGACGGCACCACCCGCCGCGCCACCAACGGCACCGGACCCGTCACCGGCGTTCACCCGCTGCCCGGCGGACGCGAGTTCGCGATCCTCACCGACGGCGCCGGGAACTTCACCCCGCAGGTCCGCACGGTCCAGCCGGTCGTCGACGGCGTCGAGTGGAGCGCCGACGGCGAACTGGTGCTGTCCGGCGCCTACACCGGCCCGGCCGAGCAGATGAAGATGGTCCTGCGCCACACCGGCCGCAACGAGGACCGCCCGCTGCCCGTCGAGTTCACCGAGGGCCGCTTCACCGCGCGCCTGCGCCCGGACACCATGCCCACCTACGAGGGCACCGTGCCGCTGCGCGCCGGGCGGTGGATGCCCCGGCTGCGCCTGCGCACCGAGTGGGACCACACCCACGACCTCCCCGTCACCATCCGCCCCGACCTCGTCGGCACACTCCCGCTGGTCCACCGCGGCGAGCACCGCACGTACACCGTCGAGCGGGTCGACTTCGACCGGATCTTCGTGGAGTCGGGCCCGGTCCTCGACCCGGAGCTGCGCGGCGCCTACCGCCAGCGCCTGATGCGCGACGTCTACACCCCCGAGCAGCGCGAGCTGCCGCTGCGCGAGGCCGTGCTCTACAACAGCTTCGGCGGCAAGCAGTTCTCCGACTCGCCCCGCGCGGTCTACGAGGAGCTCAAGCGGCGCGGCACCGAGGTCGAGCACATCGCGATGGTCCACGACCAGCAGGTCGTGCTGCCGCCCGGCGTCCGGGGCGTCGAGTGGGGCAGCAAGGAGTGGTACGAGGCACTGGCCCGCAGCCGGTACGTCGTGACCAACGGCGGCATCCGCGAGTGGTTCGTCCGCCGCGAGGGCCAGGTCGTCGTCCAGACCTGGCACGGCACCCCGCTCAAGCGCATCGGCGCCGACCTCCTCGGCACCCCCAAGGCGAACCTGGCCTACATCGCGAGCCTCCCGCAGCGCTCGCGCCAGTACAGCCTGTTCATCACGCCGAACGCCTTCACCACCCCGATCATGACCAACTCCTTCCGCCTCCAGTGCGAGGTCCTGGAGGCGGGCTACCCGCGCAACGACGTCTTCCACGCCCCCGACCGCGTCAAGCGCGCCGCGGCCGTACGCGAGAAGCTCGGCATCCCGGCGGGCAAGAAGGTCGTGCTGTACGCCCCCACCTGGCGCGACGACCAGCGCTACGGCGGCCGCCGGTTCAAGCTGGACAACCAGATCGACGTCGAGGCCGCCCAGCGCGAGCTCGGCGAGGACCACGTGCTGCTCTACCGCAAGCACCACAAGGTCCTCGACTCCATCCCCGGCGCCGGCCAGGGCTTCGTCTACGACGTCACGTACTACCCGGACATCGCCGACCTCTACCTGATCGCCGACGTGCTGATCACGGACTACTCCTCGGTGCTGTTCGACTTCGCCCACTCCGGCCGGCCGATGCTCTTCTTCACGTACGACCTGGAGCACTACCGCGACACCCTGCGCGGCTTCTACTTCGACTTCACCTCCCGCGCCCCCGGCCCGCTGATCAAGACCTCCGAGGACCTGGTCGCCGCGATCCGGAACATCGACGCGGTGAGCGAGGAGTACAAGGAGAAGTACGCCCAGTTCCGGGTCGACTTCTGCGAACCGTCCGACGGCCGCGCCGCCGCCCGGGTCGTGGACCGGATGCTCGCGATCAAGGACGAGCAGCAGGGCTGAGCACACCGGTACGCCGAACTGCTCGCCCGGACTGTCCACCGGACGGAACGGGCGGGCGGCGGGGGCGGCCGCTCGCGTACTGTGACGTGCCGGGGGCGGTCGCGACGGCAGTGGTGCGGCTCCACGTCCCCCACCGAACCACCGGGGCGAAGCAGAGCGAGGAAGCACGTGTCAGAGCACAGGCCGTCGGAGCGCGGGCCCTCGGAGCGCCGCACCGGAGTGACCGGCGCCCGCCGGATCGTCGTCAAGGTCGGCTCCTCCTCGCTCACCACGGCCTCCGGCGGCCTCGACGCCGACCGGGTCGACGCCCTCGTCGACGTCCTGGCCAAGGTCAGGGACGGCGGCGAACGCGAAGTCGTCCTCGTCTCCAGCGGGGCCATCGCCGCCGGGCTCGCCCCGCTCGGCCTGGTCCGCAGGCCCAAGGACCTGGCCCGCCAGCAGGCCGCCGCCAGCGTCGGCCAGGGCCTCCTGGTGGCCCGCTACACCGCCTCGTTCGCCCGCTACGGCGTCCGCGTCGGCCAGGTGCTCCTGACCGCCGACGACACCAGCCGCCGCGGCCACTACCGCAACGCCTACAGCACCCTGGACAAGCTCCTGGATATGGGCGCCGTCCCCGTCGTCAACGAGAACGACACCGTCGCCACGGACGAGATCCGCTTCGGCGACAACGACCGGCTCGCCGCCCTCGTCGCCCATCTCGTCCACGCCGACCTCCTCGTCCTGCTCTCCGATGTCGACGGCCTCTACGACGGCCCGCCCGGCACCCCCGGCGCCTCCCGCATCGCCGAGGTCACCGGCCCCGACGACCTGACCGGCGTCACCATCGGCAGCGCCGGAAAGGCGGGCGTCGGCACCGGTGGCATGGTCACCAAGGTCGAGGCCGCCCGTATCGCCACCGCCGCCGGAGTCCCCGTCGTCCTCACCTCCGCCAGCCGGGCCGCCGACGCGCTCGCGGGCCGTGACACCGGCACGTACTTCCACCGCACCGGCCGCCGCTCCGCCGGCCGCCTCCTGTGGCTGGCCCACGCCTCCACCCCGCAGGGCTCGCTCACCCTCGACGACGGCGCCGTACGGGCCGTGGTGGAGCGGCGCACCTCGCTGCTGCCCGCCGGGATCTCCGCCGTCGAGGGCGAGTTCAGCGCCGGCGACCCGGTGGAACTGCGCGATCTGCGCGGCGCCCCCGTCGCCCGCGGGCTCGTCAACTTCGACGCGAAGGAGATCCCCCAGCTGCTCGGCCGCTCCACCCGGGATCTGGCCCGTGAGCTGGGGCCCGCCTACGAGCGCGAGATCGTACACAGGGACGATCTGGTCATTCTCACGCCTCGCCTCACCCCCTGAAACGGCTGAAAGTCCCGCCCTCCAGCAGTGACCTTTACCAAAACGGCCCCACTCGCGGCTGTGGACTGGTCCACTTTGTAGTGGGGAAACAGGGGTATCGCACAGCAACACATCACAGGAGGCCGCCGGTGAGACGAGCGCGCCCGGGGGCGCCGCCCCGAGGCACGGCCAGCCGCGCCCTGACGAG
This sequence comes from Streptomyces durocortorensis, assembly GCF_031760065.1. Lineage (NCBI taxonomy): Bacteria > Bacillati > Actinomycetota > Actinomycetes > Kitasatosporales > Streptomycetaceae > Streptomyces > Streptomyces sp. C11-1. The sequence goes on along the minus strand of NZ_CP134500.1, from coordinate 2,054,523 downwards.
TGTCGGACCGGGGGCGGATCTCGACCGGAATCCACTCCCGGCCGACACCGCCGCGCAGGAGCCGGTCACGACGGCGAAGGAGGAGTTCCCGCAGTCGAAGCTCTGGCACATCACCCTCAGCGTCTCGGGCACCGAGACTCCGCTGGGAGAGGTCAGACGCGGCCTGGAACAGCTCGCGCACGACCATCCCTTCCTGCTGACCAGCCGCTATGCCAACGACCACGCGGAGATCCGCTACTGGGAAGAGGCCCGCGATCTGCACGACGCGGCCGCGGTCGCCCTGCGGCTGTGGGGGGAGCACCGCTCCAGCGCCCAGCTCCCGCCCTGGGAGATCGTCGGCCTGGAAGTCATCGACCGCGAGACCTACCACCTGCGCATCGCCGAGGGCTACGGGCCGCCGCCCGCCGCCCCCGTGGGCGTGCACCCCTACTGACCCCCGGGGTGCTCCGGGGGACGTCCGCCCCTCGGGTCGGCCGTCTCGCATCACGGGATACGTGACGGATGCCCGCAGAGCGCGCATTACTCTGCGGGCATGACCACGCTCTCGCCCTACGACAACCTCTCCCCGGTCGCGCAGACCGCCTACCGGGCCCGCGCGGCCGCCGCCGACATCGCGCCACTGCCGCGTGCGGCCAAGGACGACGCCCTGCTTGCCATCGCCGACGCCCTCGAAGTGCGGACGAGCGAGATCGTCGAGGCCAACGCGAAGGACGTCGAGCGCGCCCGCGAGGCCGGGACGAGCGAAGGCATCATCGACCGCCTCACCCTCACCCCGGAACGCATCCGCGCCATCGCCGCGGACGTCCGGGACGTGGCGGCCCTGCCCGACCCGGTCGGTGAAGTGGTGCGCGGCTCGACCCTGCCCAACGGCATCGACCTGCGCCAGGTGCGGGTCCCGCTCGGCGTGGTCGGCATCATCTACGAGGCCCGTCCCAACGTCACCGTCGACGCCGCCGCCCTCTGCCTGAAGTCCGGCAACGCGGTCCTGCTGCGCGGCTCCGCCTCCGCCTACGCCTCCAACACCGCCCTCGTCCGGGTCCTGCGCGACGCGGTGGGCGGCTCGGGCCTCCCCGCCGACGCGGTCCAGCTCGTCCCGGGCGAGAGCCGTGACTCCGTACGCGAGCTGATGCGGGCCCGCGGTCTGGTCGACGTCCTCATCCCGCGCGGCGGCGCCTCGCTGATCCGCACGGTCGTCGAGGAGTCCACCGTCCCCGTCATCGAGACCGGCACCGGCAACTGCCACGTCTACGTCGACGCGCAGACGGACCTCGCCATGGCCGTCGACATCCTGATCAACTCCAAGGCGCAGCGCCCCAGCGTCTGCAACGCGGCCGAGACCCTGCTCGTCCACAAGGACATCGCCGACACCTTCCTGCCGCTCGCCCTGGACGCGCTGGCCGAGGCCGGGGTCACCGTCCACGGCGACGAGCACGTCCTCGCCCGGGCGGAGGGCACCAAGGCCACCGTGGTCGCGGCGACGACGGAGGACTGGGAGACCGAATACCTCTCGTACGACATCGCGGCGGCGGTCGTCGACTCCCTGGACGCCGCGGTCGCGCACATCCGCCTCTGGTCCTCCGGCCACACCGAGGCGATCGTCACGACCTCCCAGGCGGCCGCCCGCCGGTTCACCCAACTGGTCGATTCGACGACGGTCGCCGTGAATGCCTCCACGCGCTTCACGGACGGCGGGCAGTTCGGCTTCGGCGCTGAGATCGGCATCTCCACGCAGAAGCTGCACGCCCGGGGCCCGATGGGCCTGCCGGAGCTGACCTCGACGAAGTACATCGTCACCGGCGACGGCCACGTCCGTTAGGGCCTGTCGTTCGGATCATGCGGGCTCGCGGGCGCTCCCGCCCGCCCCGGCCGGGGCGGGCGCGGCCGCTGAGCCCGGCCGCGCGTTCCCCTCCCCCCGACCGGGGGAGTTCGCGGGGTCCCTGCCGAAAAGGTCCCGACAGGGCTACGCTGAATCCGTGCCGGACGACGTGGGGGGCAAGCCGTTCCCGGACGGCTGGGAGCCCGACGACGACCGCGGGGGCGCGGACGAGGATTTCGCCACCGTGGTGTTCGACGAGGACTTCGTCCGGGCCGCGGCCGTCCACGAGCCCACCGCCGTGGAGCGCCTGCTCGCCGCCGCCGAGGCCCGCGCCGAGGCCGATGCGGCCCGCGCCCGCCGCAGCCGCCGCCCCGACGACGACCGTTACGACGAGCACGGACCCTACGGCCGCCCCCGCGGCTACCACGACCCGCAGGACCTCGACTACGACCCGGACCACGGCGACGGGCACGACGCCACCGCCCCGGGCCCCTACGGCCGCCACGGCGGCTCCCTGCGGCCCTACCGCAACTCCGCCCGCTGGCACCGTCCCGTCGCCTGGCTGCTGGCGCTGATGATGGGCATCGGCATGGTCGCCCTCGCCTTCAGCGCCGTCTACCGGGGCGCGTCGGCCAATCGCCAGGACCAGGTGCCGCCCCCCGTCACCAGCGGCGTCGACAAGCCCGGAGCCGCCCCCTCGGCCTCCGCCGACCACTCCCGGCCAGCGGTCTCGGCCGAACCCGGCCTCCCCTGACCGCTCGGAAGCAGGGCCCTCGTGCCGGTGCGTTCCGGCAGCCGTTCGCCCGGCTGTCGTAACCCCCGTACGCCGGTATCGGCAGCTGTTCGCTTCGTCCCTCGCCCTCCGTGTGCCACGGCCCGGTTCCGGGTCCTCGCCCGGCCCTCCCGTCACCCGTTCGCCGGTGCCCGCACCGGCAGCTCCCCCAGCTCTCCGCGTTTACGCACGCGGCAATCGACCTACCCTCAAGATGTGACCCCTCGTTCCCAGGGGGGCTTCTCGCTTGCCGGACACCGCTCGTCCGAAGCAGACCGTTGCGCACCGAACCGACCGGTGTGGAGATCGGGAGAGAAGTCATGACAGGCCGCTCAGAACCGCCGGACGGCCCGCCCGAGAACCCCGCGGGCGGCGAGGACGAATACCGCTCCCTCGTCTTCGACGAATCGTTCGTCCAGGCTGCCCGGATGCAGGAGTTCTCGGCCCAGGAGCGGATGGGCGAGCACGCCCGCGCGGTGCGCGCCCTGCCCGAGCCACCGGCCGCCCTCCGCAGCGGAGGCGGCTCCCGGACCGCCATAGCGCTGATCGTCCTGATTGCCCTGGCCTTCGCCCTCGCCGTCTACATAGGCTTCCGCAGCCCCTACCCCCAGCCGCCCACCCGACGGGCCGAACCCCTGAGGACCACTGTCGTCCCCCTCGCCCCTCCGGGGGCCGTCCCCGGCGGCTCCCCCGAGCGGCTGTACGCGTCCGAGCCGGTCGCCGGTCTCCGCACCGGCGCGGAAGGGATCAACTTCCCCGCCGTGCGGCGTACGCGGAACTTCTCCGACAGCCAGATCACCGCCGCTCTCGCCACGGTCAAGGACTACCTGGTGGAGTCCTCCCTGAACCCCGACGTCCTCACCGGCGATGTCCGCAGGCCCGTCGAGCACCTCCTCGCCCCCGACCAGCGGGCCCAGTTCGAACAGAGCCTGAGCACCCCGGCGGACGACGGGCGGAACGCCGCCACCGGCTGGCTGGTGCGCTTCGACCCGGCCCACGTGGAACTCGCGGACCCGCACGTCCGGGTCCAGGGCACGCTCCGCTACGAGGAGGAGGGAACGGGCGCACTGGGGGTCGTCTCGGACCACACGTTCACCTACGCCGTGCGCCCGGCCGACGGACCCCACGGGGAGGACGGCGCCTCCCTGTTCACCGTGCGTCGCGAGCTGCACTTCCGCTTCGACCGGGAGGATCTGCGGCTGCACCGGCTGGAGCTGCGCACCGCCTACGTCCAGGCCGGGCCGCACTCATGCTCGGCCGATGCGGCCGGGACGCTCCGCCCGCTTCTCGCCGGGGAGCGGGCGGACGACCGCGGGCCCGCCGCCACCGACCCGTATGCCACGGGCCGGCCCACGGCGGCGCTGTGCGGGACCCTGGCGGCCGTCAGCTCCCCGACGGCCTCGGCGGCAGCCACGACGACCCCGACGGACTCGGCGGCCGGCCGGAGCTCCCCGAGCAGCCCCTCGCAGTAGTCAGGCCCCGGTCCTCAGGCCCTCAGTCCTCCGGGTCCTGAGGGCGGCCGGATGTGCCCTTCTCGCCCGTGGCGGAGCCCCCGGCCGGGCCCTGCGCCCCGCCCTTCGTGCCTCCGCCCGCGGCGCCGGTGAACTTGTCGCGCAGCTTGCCGCCCAGGTCCCCGGCGCCTCCGGCGATGTCGCCGACCAGCTTCATCAGCGGGTCCTTGCTGGTGCGCACCGTGTCGGCGTAGTGCGAGGCGGACTCCCGGAACGAGTCCGTCACCGAGGTGTCCTTGTCCTCCTCGCGGCGCGGGTAGTGGCCGTCCATGATCCGCTGGAAGTCGCGGCTCTCCGACCACTTCTTCAGCTCGGCGGCCCGCACCGCGGTGAACGGGTGTGTCCGGGGCAGCACATTGAGGATCTTGAGGACGGAGTCGCGCAGGTCTCCGGCCTTCTCGTACTCGTCGGCCTGGGCGAGGAAGGCGTCCACGTTCATCTCGTGGAGGTGATTGCCGCCGGCGATCTTCATCAGGCCGCGCATCGAGGCCTTGGTGTCCTGGCCCACCAGGAGCCCGGCCCGGTCCGCGGACAGCTCCGACTTGCGGAACCACTCGCGCAGCGCCGTCACTATCGCCATGATCGCGACATTGCCCAGCGGGATCCAGGCGACCTTCACGGCCAGATTGGTGAGGAAGAGCAGTATCGTCCGGTACACCGAGTGACCAGAGAGCGCGTGGCCCACCTCGTGGCCCACCACCGCCCGCATCTCCTCCTCGTCGAGCAGCTCGACCAGGCCGGTGGTGACCACGATGATCGGTTCGTCAAGACCGATGCACATGGCGTTGGGCTGCGGGTCCTGCTTGACGTACATCGGCGGGACCTTCTCCAGGTCCAGGATGTAACAGGCGTCCCGCAGCATGTCGTTGAGGTGGGTGAACTGCGCTTCGCTCACCCGGACGGAGTCGGAGAGGAACAGCAGCCGCAGGCTGCGCTCCGGGAGCAGCCCGCTGAGCGCCTTGAACACGGTGTCGAACCCGGTCAGCTTGCGCAGGGCCACCAGGGCCGAGCGGTCGGCGGGGTGCTCGTAGGCCCGGGAGGAGATCCCGGCAAATCGCCTGCGCTGCCTGCTCGGCACGTTCTCGTGACTGTTGTCGGTCATGGATGGCCCCCTGTTCGTACGAGACGTTGCTCGTCCCCCGGACAAAAACCAGCCTATGCGCTGGCGCTACGGTGTGCGGGGGGCTGTGGATAACTTTGAGGAGCGCCCGAAATGCCGCACACCGCCGTACTGCTCGCCGCCGCGTCCGAGGAGCAGGGACCCGGCAGCACCCTGAGGATCGTGCTGCTCGTCGCGATCCTCGGAGCGGTGCTCCTGGCCTGGTTCCTGCTGCGCGGATACCGCAACGATGACAACAACGACTGAGTCGGCGTGAGCGTGCCCGGGGGGCCCGCATACGATGTGCCCGACGTCTTCCTTCCGATTCACGATCGATAGGTCCTGCCGAAGATGAGCCTCACGAGCACCGCACACCAGCTGGTCACCATCGCCTCCGGGGGCGGCGAGGGCGGTGGCAACCACGAAAGCCTCAACCCCTACCTCATCGGCGCCGGCGCCTTCCTCGCGCTGATGTTCCTGCTGTGGGTCACCACCCGCTTCAACCGCGACCGCTGAGTCTGAGACCGCTGAGTCAGAGGCGTACAGCTGTGCCAGTAGGCTCTGCACGCATGGGAGAGCAGGAAGTGCCTACCGGCCCCGGCAAGCGCCGGCTCGGCGTCATGGGCGGGACATTCGACCCGATCCATCATGGACACCTGGTGGCGGCCAGTGAAGTGGCCGCCCAGTTCCATCTGGACGAGGTCGTCTTCGTTCCGACCGGGCAGCCGTGGCAGAAGAGCCACAAGAAGGTCTCCCCGGCCGAGGACCGCTATCTGATGACGGTCATCGCCACCGCGTCCAACCCGCAGTTCTCCGTAAGTCGCAGTGACATCGACCGTGGCGGACCGACGTACACCATCGATACGCTGCGGGACCTGCGCGAGGTCCACGGCGACGCGGACCTCTTCTTCATCACCGGCGCCGACGCGCTCTCCCAGATTCTCACCTGGCGCGACGCGGAGGAGCTGTTCTCGCTCTCCCACTTCATCGGTGTGACCCGCCCGGGTCACGTGCTCACGGACGACGGGCTGCCCGAGGGCGGTGTCTCCCTCGTGGAGGTACCCGCGCTGGCGATCTCGTCCACGGACTGCCGTGAGAGGGTCGCGCAGGGGGAACCGGTCTGGTACCTGGTGCCGGACGGCGTGGTCCGCTACATCGACAAGCGCCAGCTGTACCGCGGCGAATGAGCCACGGAGAGGGGCACCGGTGAACGACCGACAGAACCCGTACGATCCGTATTACCAGGAGCCGCAGGTCATCGGCTACGACGCTTACGGGCAGCCGGTGTACCAGCAGCAGGCGCAGCAGCCGTACGACCAGCAGGGGCAGCAGTACGACCCCTACGCCGCGCACCAGGGCCAGGAGCAGGGCCACGCGCACCAGGCCCCCGAGGCGGGGTACGGCTACGACGCGTACGGCAACCCCCAGCAGCAGCCCCCGTACGACCCCTACGCAGGCCAGTACCAGGGCCAGCACCCGGAGCAGACGCACCAGAGCCAGACGCACCAGAGCCAGACGTACCCGGGTCAGACGTACCAGGGCCAGGCCCAGCAGGGACAGGGCGCCGAGCAGGGGTACGGGTACGGCTCCTACACCGAATACGGCTACGCCGCCGGGCAGCAGCCCGCCGCGGTCGACACCGGTCAGCACTGGAGCGTCCCGCAGCAGGGCGCCGCCCCCGCGCCGGAGCAGGCCCCGCAGTCGCACACAGCGGAAGCCGCGGAAGCCGAAGCGGAGGCCGACGCGGCCGTTCCGGGGCAGCGCAAGCCCGCTCCCGACTACCGAACCGAGCAGTTCTCGTTCATCGAGGAGCCCGACGAGGACTCCGAAGACGTCATCGACTGGCTGAAGTTCACCGAGAGCCGCAGCGAGCGGCGCGAGGAAGCGCGCCGCAAGGGCCGCAACCGGATGATCGCCCTGATCGTCGTGGCCGTTCTCGTGGTCGTCGGCGGAGTCGGGTACCTCTGGTCCGCCGACATGATCCCCGGCCTCTCCGGTCCGGACGACAAGAAGGCCGTCGCCGCCGGAGCCCAGCAGCGCGACATGATCGTGGTGCACCTGCACGACACCAAGAAGGGCGCCACCTCCACGGCGCTCCTCGTCGACAACACCACCACCAAGCAGGGCACCACCGTTCTGCTGCCCAACTCCCTCGCCGTCGCGGGCGACGACGGGACCACCACCACGCTCGGCAAGTCCGTCGACGACGACGGCAGGACCGGCACCCGGGAGGCGATCGACACCCTCCTGGGCACCCGGATCACCGGCACCTGGCGGCTGGACACTCCCTACCTGGAGAACCTCGTCGAGCTGGTCGGCAACATCGAGGTCGACACCGACACCGAGGTGCCCGACACCAAGAAGGGCGCCTCGCCCCTGGTGAACAAGGGCGAGGCGCAGACGCTCAGCGGCCCGATGGCCGTCGCGTACGCCACGTACCGCGCACCGGGCGAGCCCGAGGCCAAGCAGCTGATGCGGTTCGGCGAGGTCATGCGGGCCACGCTGCGCAAGATCTCCGGGGATCCCAAGGCCGCGACCATCACCATCGAGACGCTGCTCCAGGTGCTCGACCCGTCGCTGCCCGAGAAGGACCTCGGGGCCTCGCTCGCCAAGCTTGCCGCGCATGCCAAGGTCGGCGACTACAAAACGGTCCTCCTGCCGGTCCAGGAGGACGGCACGCTCACCGAGGAGGCCACCCGCAGCGTCGTCAAGGACGTCCTGGGCGGTGCGGTGAAGGCCCCCGAAGAGGGTGCGCCCCTCCGGGTCGCCGTTCGCAACGCCACGGGTGACGACAAGGCCGCAGAGGCGGCCCGGGTCCAGCTGATCAACGGCGGCTACGCCTTCGTGGACAGCGGCAAGGCCGAGGCCGAGTCCTCTTCCGTCGTGCTCTACCGGTCCGCCGAGGACAAGGAGAAGGCCGTCGAGGTGGCCAAGACCCTGGGGCTGTCCGACGACGACGTGAAGAAGGGCGAGCCGGCCGCGAACGCCGACGTGTCCGCCGTCCTCGGCCAGGACTACGAGATCAAGTAGCCGCTACGGGTTCACCGGCCGACGTTCCTCCGAGGCCTCGGACGTCGGCCGGTGAAGCGCGGCAAAGCTCCGGGTGAAACGTAGTAAAGCTCTGTCGGCGGTCCGTGAGACCCTAGAGGTTGTATCCGACCGCCGACGAAAGCCTGCATGTGACCGCCACGGACCGCTCCATCGAGCTCATCAACGCCGCCGCTCAGGCGGCCGCCGACCGGCTCGCGCACGACATCATCGCCTACGACGTCAGCGATGTGCTGTCGATCACCGACGCCTTCCTGCTGGCCTCGGCCCCCAACGACCGCCAGGTCAAGTCGATCGTCGACGAGATCGAGGAGCGGCTCCAGAAGGAGCTCGGCGCCAAGCCGGTGCGCCGCGAGGGCGACCGCGACGCCCGCTGGATCCTCCTCGACTACGTCGACATCGTCATCCACGTCCAGCACAGCGAGGAGCGCGTTTTCTACGCGCTGGAGCGCCTGTGGAAGGACTGCCCGGAGATCGCCCTCCCCGAGGACGCGATCAAGACCCGCGGCAAGGCCGAGGAGCACGCGCAGCTCAACGGCGGCACGGAAGGTGACCAGAGCTGAACGGCAGCAGCAGCGGCAGGGGCCGCAGGATCGTCCTCTGGCGGCACGGCCAGACGGCATGGAATCTGGAGCGTCGCTTCCAGGGCTCCACGGACATCGAGCTCACCGAGGCCGGCCTCGGGCAGGCCCGCCGGGCCGCCCGGCTGCTCGCCTCGCTGAAGCCGGACGCCATCGTGGCCTCCGACCTCCGGCGGGCGGCGGCCACGGCCGCCGAGCTGGCCGCAGTCAGCGGCCTGACCGTCGCTCATGACGCGGCTCTTCGCGAGACGTACGCAGGCGCCTGGCAGGGGCTGACGCACCACGAGATCGTCGAGCGCTACGGGGAGCAGTACGCCGCGTGGAAGCGCGGCGAGCCCGTGCGCCGGGGCGGCGGCGAGCTGGAGACCGAGGTCGCCGACCGGGCCGCTCCGGTCGTCCTGGAGCACGCCGAGAAGCTCCCCGCCAATGGCACGCTGGTCGTGGTCAGCCACGGCGGCACGATCAGGACGACGATCGGCCGCCTGCTGGGTCTGGAGTCGCATCACTGGGAAGGGCTCGGCGGGCTGTCCAACTGCTGCTGGTCCGTTCTCGGTGAGGGAGCGCGTGGCTGGCGGCTGCTGGAGCACAACGCCGGAACGCTGCCCGAGCCGGTGCTCGGCGACGACGACTAGGGCCTCGTTCGGATCGGGCCGGACCGGGCGCCGTTCCCGGCCGTCCACGGGCGGCACCGGGCCGGATTTCACTTTCCGGCAGGTCACAGGCTAAAGTTCTTCTTGTTCGCAGCGCGGAAACGCAGGGAAACACAGCGAACAGCGGGGCTATAGCTCAGTTGGTAGAGCGCCTGCATGGCATGCAGGAGGTCAGGAGTTCAATTCTCCTTAGCTCCACAATTAGGATCCCGCCCCCACCAGGGGGCGGGATCTTCTGCGTGGAGGACGCACGGCGGGCTGACCCTCTTGCGGGGTCATGGCAGAATCGGAACGCCGGAGGGGGCGACGGACCGATCGGGAGGGAGCGCGATGCCTGCGACTCGCGAACACGTCCCCGACCTGCCGCTTGTCGCCGCCCTGCGCTCCGGCTCTCCAACGTCCGAAGATCGATCCCGGCTCGGCTGTCCGTCCTGCGGTTCGTCCCATGTCGCCCAGGTTCTGGGTGACAACGGAGGGGTCTCCTACGTGTGCACGGCCTGCGGCCACAGCTGGAGCTGACTGATGGGTGCACACAGGCGTAAGTGCGACTGGTGCGACAGCGGTACGCCCATTGTCAGGGACATGGACCCGGTCAACGCGGAGTACCAGTACTGGTGCGAGGAATGCGCGCGGGCGCTGATCATAAAAGGCGACCCCATCGAGACGTACCGGGAGCTGGAGGGGGAGCCGATCTACGGGAGGCTCCTGGAAGAGCACTGCACCCTCAAGCGCTTCTACTCGTTCGCGACTGCCTGATCGCGACCGTCTGGCCTGTGGTCGGCTCATCACTCACCCGGGATGAATCGGGCATCTCGGTACGGACCGGAAACGATTTGGTGAAGCACCGGGGGGACCGTGTAATGTTCTCGATGTCGCCAAGGGAAACCGAGCGGCAAACAACAAGGGGCTATAGCTCAGTTGGTAGAGCGCCTGCATGGCATGCAGGAGGTCAGGAGTTCAATTCTCCTTAGCTCCACAGTGAAGTAGCGGGCCACCCGGATCGGGTGGCCCGCTATTTTTGTTCCGACCTTCTGTCCGGCTGCCTGGTCAGCCGCGCCCGCTGCCCAGCGCCCGCCGGTTGGCGGCCGGGAGGGCGGGGCGCGTCTCGGCGGGCGGCTGCTCGATCCTGAGCGCCAGGGCGGGGCAGCGCCGTACGGCCCGCTGGGCCCGCCCGCGCAGATGCATTGGTACGGCGGCGTCCGCCAGCGCCGGATAGCCGTCGGGGCCCAGCCTGATGAGCTCGGGGACGATGTCCGCGCACAGGCCGTGGCCCTGGCAGAGCGTCCAGTCCACGGCCAGCTTCTCACCGCTCGGAATCGACTCCTCCAGATCCTGGTAGCCAGGTCCGGGCAGCGGCAGCACCCCGGCCGTCTCCCGCCCGCAGCCGCCGTCCAGGACGTGTGCGGCGAGGTCGTCCGTGAACGCCGACAAGGTGGAGAGCAGGAACCGCGCCGAACCGTCCGGGTGTTTGCACGCCCCCCGGCCCTTCACGGCCTGGGTGACCTCGCGCAGGGCCTCCAGGGCCGCGGGCCCGCCCCCGTTCAGCAGGTCGGAGAGGCCGCCCGCGGCGGCGGGGAGCCCCAGCTTGCACGGACCGCACTGCCCGGCGGTCTCGGCGGCCAGCCAGTTGGCGATCCGGAGGGACTCGCCGAGCGGGCAGGTGTCCGGCCCGATCGGCAGGATGGCGCCGGCCCCGAGCGCGCCGCCCACGGTGGCCAGGGACTCGCGGGAGACCACGGCGTTGTGCGAGGAGACCGCGTCGATCCAGTTGCCGTGATAGCCGCCCGTCAGGACGCCCTGCGGCAGCGGGGGAGCGTCGGCCAGTTGCAGGATGTACCGCAGCGGCACCCCGGTCGGCACCTCGATGACCATCGGCCGCGCCACCGCTCCGGAGACGGTGAGCAGGACGGTGCCCGGTTCGTTCGGCAGGCCGGTGTGCCCGTAGCGGCGCGGGCCGATCCGGGCGGCGACGGCGAGCTGTGCGTACGTCTCCGCGTTCGACAGCAGGGTAGGGGCGCCGCCCACCCCGGTCTCCGCCGCCCGCTCGCGCCGGCCCGGCGGCAGGGCGGGCCCGCCGTTCGCCGCCCGGATCACCGAGGATGCCTCGCCGGAGACCATGCGTTCCGGGGTGCGGACCACCCGGGCGCGCAGCGGCAGGCCGCGCCGGTCGGAGAGGCCGCGCTCGGCGAGAGCCGCCCGCACGGACACCTCTGTGGAGTTGCGGGTGACGGCGACAACCAGGGTGCGTGCGCCGAGTGCCTCCGCGGCCAGCAGGGCGCCGTCCAGGATGAGGTGGGGGGCGCGGTTGAGGAGCACGGTGTCCTTGCGGCAGGCGGGTTCGCCCTCACTGCCGTTGATCACGACGACAGGCCGCACACCGCGGCGGATGGACGCCTTCGCCACCGCCCGCAGCTTCCTGCCGAAGGGGAAACCGGCACCTCCCCTTCCGCGTAGGGAAATCGCCTCGGCCAGTTCGGCCAGCCGCTCGCCCGTCATCGGTTCGAGTGGCCCGTGGACCTTCAGGTGCATGGCGAGGTCGAGCCGTTCCACGAGGTCGAAGCCGGTGGTCAGCTGCGGCAGGCCGACGACGCGGACCTCGGGAACATCGGGGAGGGGGACGTTCACGGTCGGTCTCCTGCGGGTGCGTGCCAGGGCTCGCCTGCCGGGGGAGCGGCGAACGGCTCGGCATGCGGCTCGGCGCCGGGGGCGGTGAAGGGGGAGGCGAAGGGAGTGGTCGTGGTGGTGCTGTCCGGCGTCGGGGGGCCGCTGTCGTACTCCGGCGTGCCGTAGGAATGGGGCGGCGTGCCAGAAGAAGGCGTGCCGTAAGGAGGTGCTGCGTAAGAAGACGTCGCGTCAGCCTGTATGCCGCCGGTGGGCGCCGGTCCGTGGGCGCCTTCGGAAGGCAGCGGGGCGGAGGGCGGGGCGTACGGAGTCGGCGCGCCGGTGTCGTATTCCGGAGTGCCATAAGTAGGTGTCGTGTCGAACCGGGATGCGTACAGAGGTGGTTCCTGGGGCGGCGCGTAGGTGTGCTCGGCCGCGTGGGACGGACTGGGGTGCGCCGGCGCGGGGGATGTGGAGTGCGCCTGTGCGGGAGGTGCGGGGGACGGCGAGGGCCAGCGGCTCTCCGACGGGAGCGAGGGGCCACCGCCGAGCGAGACAGCGCGATATCCGGCCGCTATCCCCGGACCGGGCCCCTTCCGCCACCCCTGAACCGGCGTGTCCCCGGGAGGGTCGAAGGTGATGCGGTCGGCGCTGCGGGGCGGGGGCTCGTACAGGGGTGCCCGGCTGCCGTACAGCGTCTCCGTCGGTGCCTCGTGCAGCGAGCCGGGGATCGCCGACGGCGGGGACTCCGCCGGGGGTATCGGCGCCGACAGGGTGCGCGGGCGCACGGGCGTGCCCCGTACGTCCCCGCCCGGCTCGCTCCAGCCGACCGGGTCGGACCAGGGCTCCGCACCGGAGGACGGGGACTCGCGCAGGACCGGGTCCGGGGCGGGCGGCGGGCCCTGGCCCAGCAGCTCCGCGATCCGGTCGGCGATCCGCCGCTTCGTCGGGCGGGGCAGCAGCCGCAGGCACAGCACGCCCGCGACACCGGCCAGGCACAGGCCGTACATCACGACCACCCAGGTCGCGGGCGCGCGGCCCGCGTACAGGCCGTGGACCAGCGCGGCGCACCAGGCCGGATAGGACAGCCCGTGCAGGGCGCGCCACCGGCCCGCGATCCCGCCCGCCTCCCGGGGGGACCCGAGCGACTGGCCGAGTCGGGTGGCCGTGGGGGAGGGCTGGGCGAACGCGCTGCGCAGGGCGCCGGTCGCGGCCGTGACGACCATCAGCAGACCGGCCAGCGAGCCGAAGCCGATCAGTCCCGCCGTGCCGGTGACGCCGAGGCCGAAGGGTATGAGGGCACCGATCAGATCGACATGCCCGAGGGCGACCTTCACGGTGCCGTGCAGCAGCAGAAAGCCGAGCGAGGCCACGGCGGTGGCCCGGTGGATGCCCTGGCAGACGATCCGCTGGCGGGTGGAGAGGAACAGCCGGTCCGTGGCCAGCAGGCCCCAGGCGACGGCCGCGCTGAGCGACACCAGCGACAGGACGCCGGTGGTGAAATCGAGGGTGGTGCGCAAGCCGTCGCTCCCTGCGACGGCGAGTAGGGGGACGAAGACCAGGGCGGCGACAGTGAGGCCGCCCTGTACCGGCCGACTCATTCCGGGGCTCATGGTGGGGGATACGCGGATCTTGCGATGAGGGTTCATGGGGGCGACTCCGAATAGTTCGGCAAAGCGGTCCCGTTGCCGCATGCTAGGACGCCCCATACCAACCAGTACGGGCTTTGCGTGGTTGCCCCGATAGAAGTGGGTACGCCGAGTAACCTCCGCTTCCCGGGAGTTCCCTCCGTCCCGTGAGTCGCCCCAGGACTCAGTGGAATACCCACGGGAAGTCCGCGGAACGCACACCGCGCACCCACGGAAACATCACGCGCCGACTACGGAGGGCGACGGGGGAAGGGTGGGGTCCCGGCTCTCGCGCGCCGTGTCCGCTCTCCGGTCGCTCCCCGCTCCCTTCCGGGCCCGTGCGGTACCCTGACGCCATGCGTGCCGTACGCCTTCTGCTTAGCGAGCCGCGCTGAACAGTTCCGACCGGTGAGAACGCCTGGTCGGAGTCAGCGCGGCGTCCCCTCCTGTGCGAGGGGTTTTTTCGTTTCCCGGCAGATGACGATCGATGGAGCTTTGAGGATCATGAGCGAGACGAATTCCGCTGCCGAGACGGCTGCGCCGCACCGCTACACGGCGGCGATGGCCGCCGACATCGAGGCACGCTGGCAGGACTTCTGGGACGCCGAGGGGACGTACGAGGCGCCGAACCCCACCGGTGACCTGGCGGGCGACCCGGAGCTGGCCGCCAGGCCGAAGAAGTTCATCATGGACATGTTCCCGTACCCCTCGGGGGCCGGGCTGCACGTCGGGCACCCCCTGGGCTACATCGCCACCGATGTCTACGCCCGCCACCAGCGGATGACCGGCCACAACGTGCTGCACACCCTGGGCTTCGACGCCTTCGGCCTGCCCGCCGAGCAGTACGCGGTCCAGACGGGCACGCACCCCCGGGTCTCCACCGAGGCCAACATGGAGAACATGAAGGTCCAGCTGCGCCGTCTGGGGCTGGGACACGACAACCGCCGCTCCTTCGCGACGATCGAGTCCGAGTACTACAAGTGGACGCAGTGGATCTTCCTGCAGATCTTCAATTCCTGGTACGACACCGAGGCCGACCGGGCCCGCCCGATCGCCGAGCTGGTCGAGCAGTTCGAGAACGGCACCCGCGCGACCCCCGACGGTCGTGAGTGGAGCGAGCTGACCGCCGCCGAGCGCGCGGACCTGCTGGGCCAGTACCGCCTGGCGTACGCCTCCGACGCGCCCGTCAACTGGTCGCCCGGTCTGGGCACCGTGCTGGCCAACGAGGAGGTCACCGCCGACGGTCGCTCCGAGCGCGGCAACTTCCCCGTCTTCAAGGCCAAGCTGCGCCAGTGGAACATGCGCATCACCGCCTACGCCGACCGGCTGCTGAACGACCTGGACGGGCTGGACTGGCCCGAGGCCATCAAGTTGCAGCAGCGCAACTGGATCGGGCGCTCCGAGGGTGCCCGGGTCGAGTTCCCGGTCGACACCGCGGGCGGCATCACCGTCTTCACCACCCGTCAGGACACCCTGTTCGGCGCCACGTACATGGTGCTGGCCCCCGAGCACGACATGGTCGAGCGGATCATTCCGGCCGCCTGGCCCGAGGGCACCCACCCGGTGTGGACCGGCGGACACGCGAGCCCGGCCGAGGCCGTCACCGCGTACCGCAAGCAGGCCGCCGCCAAGTCCGACGTCGAGCGGCAGGCCGAGGCCAAGGACAAGACCGGTGTCTTCACCGGCGCGTACGCCACCAACCCGGTCAGCGGCGAGAAGGTCCCCGTCTTCATCGCGGACTACGTCCTGATGGGCTACGGCACCGGCGCGATCATGGCCGTACCGGCGCACGACGCGCGCGACTTCGCCTTCGCGCGCGCCTTCGAGCTGCCGATGCGCTGTGTCGTCCAGCCGTCCGACGACCGCGGAACCGACCCCTCCACGTGGGACGACGCCTTCAGTTCGTACGACGCGAAGCTGGTCAACTCCGCGAACGACGAGATCTCGCTGGACGGCCTGGGCGTCGTCGAGGCCAAGGCGACGATCACCGAGTGGCTGAAGGAGCACGGTGTCGGCGAGGGCACCGTCAACTTCCGGCTGCGCGACTGGCTGTTCAGCCGCCAGCGCTACTGGGGCGAGCCCTTCCCGATCGTCTACGACGAGGACGGCATCGCCCACCCGCTGCCCGAGTCGATGCTGCCGCTGGAGCTGCCGGAGGTCGAGGACTACTCGCCGCGCACCTTCGACCCGGAGGACGCGAGCGCGCAGCCCGAGACCCCGCTGTCACGCAACGCCGACTGGGTCAACGTCACGCTGGACCTGGGCGACGGGGCCGGTCCGCGAAAGTACCGCCGCGAGACCAACACCATGCCCAACTGGGCCGGTTCCTGCTGGTACGAGCTGCGCTACCTGGACCCGAACAACGACCGGCAGCTGGTCGACCCGGAGATCGAGCAGTACTGGATGGGCCCGCGCGAGGGCCAGCCCACCGGCGGTGTCGACCTGTACGTCGGCGGCGCCGAGCACGCCGTGCTGCACCTGCTGTACGCGCGCTTCTGGTCCAAGGTGCTGCACGACCTGGGCCACATCTCGTCGGCCGAGCCGTTCCACAAGCTGTACAACCAGGGCATGATCCAGGCTTTCGTCTACCGCGACAGCCGGGGCATCGCCGTCCCGGCCGCCGAGGTGGAGGAGCGCGACGGCGGCTTCTACTACGAGGGCGAGAAGGTCAGCCGCGTCCTGGGCAAGATGGGCAAGTCCCTGAAGAACGCGGTCACGCCGGACGAGATCTGCGCCGAGTACGGTGCGGACACCCTGCGCCTGTACGAGATGGCGATGGGCCCCCTGGACGTGTCGCGTCCCTGGGACACGCGGGCCGTCGTCGGTCAGTACCGGCTGTTGCAGCGGCTGTGGCGCAATGTGGTCGACGAGGAGACCGGCGAGGTCACCGTCGTCGACACGGAGCCCGGCGAGGACACTCTGCGGGCCCTGCACAAGGCCATCGACGGGGTCGGCCAGGACCTGGCCGGCATGCGGTTCAACACCGCCATCGCCAAGATCACCGAACTGAACAACCACCTGACGAAGGCCGGCGGCCCGCTGTCGCGCTCGGTCGCCGAGCGGCTGGTCCTGCTGATCGCCCCGCTGGCCCCGCATGTGGCCGAGGAGCTGTGGCGCCGGCTGGGCCACACCGAGTCGGTCGTCCACCAGGACTTCCCCGTGGCGGACCCGGCGTACGTCGTGGACGAGACGGTCACCTGCGTCGTCCAGATCAAGGGCAAGGTCCGGGCCCGTCTGGAGATCTCCCCGTCTGTCACGGACGAGGAGCTGGAGGCGCTGGCCCTGGCTGACGACGCGGTCGTGGCGGCGCTGGGCGGGGCGGGCATCCGCAAGGTGATCGTGCGTGCCCCGAAGCTGGTGAACATCGTCCCCGCGTGACGGTTCTTGCGGGTGGCGTGATGGCCTTTGCGGATGGTTAGGGCCATCCCCTACGGGCAGGTTGGGGGTTCCGAAGGAACCCTCGGCCTGCCCGTTCCGTTTACGGTGGAGGGGGCGACCGGTATCGGCGGGCCGCATCGAGAAACCGAGGGGCATTCATGGAAGCCGCGATCACGATCCTGGCGCTGCTCTTCGTCGCGTTCATCGCGCTGGGCGTCTACGTGACCGTGAAGGTCGTCGGCGCGGCCAAGCGGGGCGTGGACCGCACGATCACGCAGGCCCGCCGCACCGTGGAGGACACCACGCTCCGGGCCAAGAGCTTCGGCCAGCCCGGTGTCGTCGGCGAGCTCGCACAGCTCCGGCTCGCCCTGCGGACGTCGATGCGCGCCACCCAGGACGCCCTGCACGCCGGTGTGGCGGAGGACGCCTCGCTCTCGGAGTCGGTGGCGCTCTTCCGGCGGCTGAGCGCGCACGGCCTTGAGCTGGACGACGAGCTGAAGCGGCTGGAGCGCGAGCCGGACCGGTCGACGGTCGCGGCCCTGCTGCCCCAGCTGAAGGAGCGGACCCAGCGGATCACGCACTCGGCGGAGTCGCTGCGCTGGGCGGCGCGGGACCGGGCGCGGCAGTTCGCCGACGACGACCTGGACGCGCTGAACGCACAGATCGACGTCGAGGCCGGTGCGCTGCGGCACTGGACCGTCGAGGAGCCGTCGCGTGCACCGGGTGCCGGGGCGTCCGCGACCCCGGGCCACGGCCCCGGGACGTCCACGACCCCCGGCCACGGCCCCGGAACGGACTGGCCCGAACCGGCCGCCTCGGCCGGAAGCAGCAGCACGGCCGACGAGGCCTGGGCCGGTCAGGCCGGCGAAGAGGCCCCGCAGGCGATCACCGCACCGGACCCGCGGAAGCGCACGAGCTACCCGTGGGAGAAGTCCGCCCGGCCGGAAACGACGAACTGACGTACGCGATCCGGGAAGCGCTCCGACCGCATACGTTCCGAAGTGACCATGAATGATCAGAGGCCCGGGGCCGGGCTGCCGCACTCCCGGTACGCCAGGTAACCTCCGGCACATGTCCCGCCATGTCGCTGTCGTCACCGATTCCACGGCCTATCTGCCGCGCCCGACGATGGAACGGCACGGCATCACCGCGGTGCCGCTGACCGTCGTCCTGGGCGATCAGGCGCTGGAGGAGGGCACGGAGATCTCGGCCCGTTCACTCGCCCTGGCGCTGCAGAAACGCCACTCCGTGACCACGTCCCGCCCGAGCCCCGAGGTCTTCGCGGCGGCCTACCGGGCGGCGGCAGTTGGCGGGGCCGACGCCGTGGTGTCGCTGCACCTTTCGGCGGAGTTCTCAGGCACGTACGACGCGGCGCTGCTCGCGGCGAAGGACGCCCCCATCCCGGTACGGGTGGTGGACACCGGCATGGTAGCCATGGCCCTCGGATTCTGCGCCCTCGCGGCGGCGGAGGCGGCGGAGGCGGGGGGCGGCCTGGACGAGGTGGCGGCGGCCGCGGAGAAGCGGGCGGCCGGGACGTCCGCCTACTTCTATGTCGACACGCTGGACTATCTGCGCCGGGGCGGCCGTATCGGCACGGCCCAGGCCCTGCTGGGGTCCGCCCTGGCGGTGAAGCCGATCCTGGAGCTCGACGGAGGCCGGATCGAGCTGCTGGAGAAGGTAAGGACGGCGTCCAAGGCGATTGCCCGCCTGGAGGAGATCGTGGCCGAGCGTGCGGGCGAAGCGGCGGTGGACATCGCCGTCCACCACCTCGCTGCTCCGGACCGCGCCGACCGCCTGGCGGAGCGGCTGCGCGAACGTGTCCCCGGTCTGGTCGACCTGCACGTCAGCGAGGTCGGCGCGGTGATCGGTGCGCACACGGGGCCGGGGCTGCTGGGTGCGGTGATCTCGGTGCGGTGATCGAGGTTCGTGGCGCGTGGCTCGTGGCTCGTGGCTCGTGGTTCCGTGATTGTGGTTCCGTCATTCTTCGGGGCGGGGCTGTTTTTCACCCCGAGGAGTGGTCGAGTTATCCACAACTGGCGGTCTTTCCACAGGAATCGGGGCTGCTCAGCAGGTTCGGACGGATGTGCCTAACGTCGTGAGGCATGGCCCTTCGAACTCCTCGGGTGTCCGCTCCCGATGCCTTTTCCGTCCAGTCGTCCATCCATTCGTCAGCTCAGCTGAACGATCTTCTGCCTGATCCTGATCCTGATCCTGTGCCGGGGCGGCCGCCCGGGTGGCCGCGGCACGGTTCCGGCACTCGCCCGAGCGGTCGGGCGGGCATCCGGCCCGGGTCTCGACACGCTGCCCGCCCGCGCCACCGCAGGGGTGGGCGCCACTCCGCGCGGGGGCATGCCGCCCTTGCCGCTGCGGCGGGTCGACGGCGGGCGGATGCGCTGATGGCGGGCGTCCCCGGGGCTGACGGCGGAGTGGACCCCGGGCCTGCTTCCGTCCCTGTCGTCCCTGCCTCCGTCCCCGCCTCCGTCCCCGTCGCCGCTCCCGAGCGGGATGCGGGGCGCGACGACGGCGCGAATGTCCCGGAGGTGTCCGGCGAGCCGTCGCGTGCCCGTCGTCTTGTGTCGGCGGTCCGGGAGCGGCTGCCGTTGTGGGTGCGGCTCCGGTGCGGTCTGGCCCCGCGGACGCCGCTGGTGCTGGGCCTCGTGCTGCTCGCCGCCGTGGCTCTTGGCGCGTTCCACTTCTGGTCCGCGCGGCCCCAGGCGGTGCGTGCGCCGGAGCCGGTCGCCGCGGAGGGGGACGCGACGGACCTCACGCTGCCGCAGGAGCCGTTACGGTCCGGCGGCCCCGACCCGGTGCCCCGCCCGGTTGCCGGGGAAGCGCAGGGCCCGGCCGCGGGCGGGGAGGTCGTGGTCGATGTGAGCGGCAAGGTGCACCGGCCGGGCGTTCGTCGGCTCCCGGCGGGCTCGCGGGTGGCGGACGCGCTCCGTGCGGCCGGTGGTGTGAGGGACGGCACCGATGTCACCGGGCTCAACCGGGCGCGGGTCCTGGCCGACGGTGAGCAGGTCGTCGTCGGTCTTCCGCCCGGCCTCACCGCCCCCGGCGCGACCGGCGGCGGAGGCGGATCGCAAGGGGCGGCGGGTGCGCCGGGGCTGCCCGGCCCCGCGGCACCGCTGAGCCTGAACACGGCGACCGCGGATCAGCTCGAAACCCTGCCGGGGGTCGGGCCCGTGCTGGCCCAGCGCATGATCGACTACCGCACGGAGAACGGTGGATTCCGGTCCGTCGACGAGCTTCGCCAAGTCACAGGAATCGGCGACCGCCGATTCGCCGACATCCAACCGCTAGTACGGCCATGAGTGGCCTGTGGGCCCGGCAGAGGCCCCTTGGCTGGAGTCCGGTTCCGGTTCCGGTTCCGGTTCCGGGCCCGGGTTCGAGTCCGGTTCCGGGCCCGGGTTCGAGTCCGGTTCCGGGTACGGATCGCGATGAGGGTTCCCGCACGGAGAGTGGTGCGGACACGGCTGCTGATGCGGCCGCGAGTGGCGGTGCCGTGGGGGTGCCGGGGGAGGAGGCTTCTCGGGCGGAGGGGCCCGTGGACCTGCGGCTCGTCCCGCCCGCCCTGGCGACCTGGGCGGCCGCGGCGTGGGCCCTGGGGCTGCCGGGGCGCTGGGTGGCCGTGGTGGTCGTCGCCTGTGCCGTACCGGCGCTCGCTCTGCTGGTGGTCGCCTTTCGGGCGCCTTCTCGGGAGGGGAGGGGCGTTGGGCCAGGGGCCGCTGCCGGGGCCGTTCTGCTCTGTGCGGCGGCGGGCGCGGCAGTGGCGGGGTTCCATGGGGCCGATGTGCGGCGCGGTCCCGTTCCGGGGCTGGCGCAGAAGGACGCGCGGGTCGAGGCCGAAGTGCGGGTGACCGCCGATCCGCGCCCGGCCCGTCCGGCGGTGCGGGGCAACCACAGCGCCCCGGCCCTTCTCCTGATCGACGCCGATGTCATTGAGATGGTGGCGCCCGACGGCCGGGGCTCCCGGGTACGTACGCCGGTGCTGCTCATGGTTCCGGCGGGTGACCACCGGGAGGACTGGCAGCAGGTGTTGCCGTCCACCCGGCTCCGGGTCAGCGGTCGGCTCTCGCCACCGTTGCACGAGGGTGAACGCCTCGCCGCCGTCCTGAGGGTGGACGGTGCGGGCGTGCCGCGGATCACGGGGCCGCCGACATGGATCCAGCGCGCGGCGGGGGAGCTGCGCGCCGGACTGCGGGAGGCGGCGGACGGTCTCGACACGGACGCGCGGGCGTTGCTGCCGGGGCTGGTCGTCGGTGACACCTCCAGGGTCTCGCCCGAGCTGCACGACGCCTTCAAGGCGACCGACCTGACGCACCTGCTCTCCGTTTCCGGGGCGAATCTCTCGATTCTCCTCTTCCTCCTCATCGGTCCTCCGGGGGCGGCGCTGAGCAGTGAACGGCGTGGCCTGGCACCCAGGTTGGGCATCACCTTGCGGGGGACCGCAGTGATCGGCGGTGCGCTGACGCTGATGTTCATCGTGGTGTGCCGCCCGGAGCCGAGCGTGCTGCGCGCGGCCACGTGCGGCCTCATCACCCTTCTCGCGATCGGGACCGGGCGCCGGAGGTCCCTGATCCCCGCTCTGGCGGCGGCGGTTGTCCTTCTGGTGTTGTACGACCCGTGGCTGGCCCGGAGTTATGGGTTCCTGCTGTCGGTCCTGGCGACCGGCGCGTTGTTGACGCTCGCGCCCCGGTGGAGTGCCGCACTCCAGGCCCGGCGGGTGCCGGGCCGGCTCGCCGAGGTGCTGGCAGCCGCGGCGGCCGCGCAGGCCGTGTGCGCGCCGGTGGTGGTGGTCCTGGCCTCGCGGGTCAGCCTGGTGGCGGTTCCGTGCAACCTGCTGGCGGAGTTCGCGGTGGCGCCCGCGACGGTGCTCGGGTTCGCGGCCCTCGCGGTCGCCCCGGTCTCCATGCCGGTGGCCGAGTTGCTGGCCGAGGTCGCGGCCTGGCCGGTCGGCTGGATCGCCACGGTCGCCCGTACGGGGGCGGGCCTGCCCGGGGCCGAGGCGGAGTGGCCCGGAGGCTGGACCGGCGCGGCGCTGCTGGCCGGTCTCACGGTCCTGACAGTGCTCGTGCTACCCCGGCTTGCCCGTCGCCCCTGGCTGTGTGCGGCCGTCGGGCTGCTCCTCGTCCTGGTGGTGCTTCGACCAGTCCCTCTCACCCGGATCATGACCGGATGGCCGCCGCCGGACTGGGCGTTCGCGCTCTGCGATGTCGGGCAGGGCGATGCGATGGTGCTCGCGGCGGGGGAGGGCACGGGAGTGGTCGTCGACGCCGGGCCCGACCCCCGTGCGGTCGACAGGTGTTTGCGCGATCTCGGAGTCACCCGGGTGCCGCTCGTGGTTCTCACCCACTTCCACGCCGACCATGTGCGTGGGCTGCCCGGTGTGCTCCGGGGCAGGACGGTGGGCGCGATCCAGACGACGAGCCTCGAAGAACCGCCCGAACAGGCCGCGTTCGTGCGGCGGGCAGCGGCCGCGGCACGGGTCAAGACGGTGCGGGCTGTGGCCGGTGAGCACCGCCGGGCGGGCCCGGTCGACTGGCGGGTGCTGTGGCCGCGCGACGGACCCGGGGGAGCGGGGCGGAAGGGGGCCGGGGCAGTTGCCGTGCGCGAACCGAACGACTCCAGCGTCACCCTGCACGTACGGGCGGCAGGAGGGCTGACCCTGTTGCTCCTGGGGGACCTGGAGCCCCCGGCCCAGCGGGAATTGCTGCGCAGCCGGGCGGTACCGGGCCGAGTGGATGTCCTCAAGGTGGCCCACCACGGTTCGGCGTTCCAGGACGCGGGGCTGTTGCACAGAGCACGGCCGAGACTGGCGCTCATCTCCTGCGGGGCGGACAACCCGTACGGCCACCCCGCGCCCCGTACGGTCGATGCGCTCAGGGTCGCCGGGGCCCGGGTCCTGCGCACCGACACCGACGGCCCGATCGCGGTGACGGGCGCCGGGAAGGAGCTGCGGGCGGTGGGCCGGTCATGACACCGCCGGAGTCTGTCCCGCCGTCCGCCTGCCGCCCACCCGCTGTTCGCCCGCCGCCCGCCGTTCGTCGGCCGTCCGCCCGCCGCTCCGCTCGCGCGTTGTGCCCCCGCGCCGCCTGCGGGGCCGGACCGTGCGGGTCAGACCAGCCACTTCCCGGCGAGCATGAGGTCGCGGTCGGCGAGTTCGTTCACCTCGCGCCAGGCGCGCACGGTCTGGGGGGTGATGCGCAGGAACACCCAGGGGGAGCGGGGGCGCGGGTCCCACCGGAGCTTCGTGGCGAAGGCGTCGCCCACGGCTGTGGGGAGGTCTGCCCCCTCCACGATCTCCGCCTCGCCTTCGATGAGCACCACGTCGCGGGTGGGGCCGAGGGTCACCCTGACCGGGCCGCCGGGGGTCACGTTGACGGCGGTCGGGTTGGTCCGTCGTGTCGACATCACCAGCGTGCCGGTGGCGTCGTCCCAGAGGAACGACAACGGCACCAGCGTGGGGACGCCGTCCGAGGACGCCGTAGCCACCCACGCGTCCTCGTCCTGCCGGAGGTGGTCGAAGACGTCCTGTTTGCGCTGTTCCCGGGTGCGTGCGGGATCGTGGTCGGTCATGGCCGACACGCTAGACAGCGATCACCGTGCGGCGCCTCGGGCGGGGGGGCCTAGGACCGGAGCACCAGGCGAGCGCGCGAGTTCTGGACGGACCAGACTGGGACCATGACCTTGCCACAGCCACACCCGGCCTCCGATGCCTCGACCACCTCAGCTGCCTCTGATGCCTCGATCACCTCAGGCGCCTCAGCTGCGTCGACCACCTCAGCCGCTTCCGATGCCTCGACTGCCTCGGCAGCCTCGCTCGCGTCGACCAGGGGCCCCGACCGCTCCGGGGCCGACGGTGTCACGGACGGCACGGTCCGCGCCTATCTCGACCGGATCGGCGCGGACCGGCCGGCGCGGGCCGACATCGAGGCGCTGCGCGAGCTCCAGCGCAGGCACCTGCTGTCCGTGCCCTTCGAGAATCTGTCGATTCACCTCGGTGAGGACATCGTGCTGGAGGAACAGGCGCTTCTGGACAAGGTGATCGGTGGGAGGGGCGGCTTCTGCTACGAACTGAACGGCGCGTTCGGCGCGTTGCTGCGGGCGCTCGGCTTCCGGGTGAGCCTGCTCCAGGCCCGCGTCTTCGGTGACGGCGGCCGCCTGGGCATCCCGTACGACCACATGGCGCTGCGGGTGGAGACCGAGGACGGTACGGGGCCCTGGCTGGCGGACGTCGGGTTCGGCGACCACGCGCTGAGGCCGCTGGCGCTGGCGGACTTGACGGAACAGGAGGACCCCCGGGGTGTGTTCCGGTTCCGGGCGGCGCCGGAGGGGGACCTGGATCTGCTGCGCGGCGGCTCGCGGCAGTTCCGGCTGGACCTGCGGCCGCGGACGCTGACGGAGTTCCGGGGCGGGGCCTGGTACCACCGCACCTCGCCGGACTCCCACTTCACCCGCTCCCTGGTGTGCTCACGGTGCACGGATACCGGGCGGGTGACCTTGAGCCGACGGGCCCTGATCACCACGGTCGGCGGCGAGCGGCACCGTACGGAGCTGGCCACGGACGAGGAGGTGCTGGCCGCCTACCGGGACCACTTCGGGCTGCGGCTCTCCCGGGTTCCCGAGGTCCGGGGACGCTTCCTGGGGGACGGAAATTCGGACCTTAGGTAACACCTGCGTACAGCTCGGCACAAGACCTTACGATGCACTCCGTTTGCCTCGAACGCCGCAACAGTGATCGAATGCATGCTCGTCGGCGGGCCGCTGCTCCGACAACGACGTCCATCTGTCAGGGGCCCTGAAGTGCGAAGCGCCCCTGGGGGTACGGAGAAGATGTTCGGCCGTTGGCTGGGAAGCAAGGGAAGCCGGAGCCAGGCAGGCGCGGGGCGCGGTGGGGCGCTCGCGGGAGTCCGGGTGCACCGTTCCGCGGGCGTTCTCAGTTGCCGGGTGCTGGACCCGGTCAACGAACCTGTCCAGCAGGCCGAGTTCGTCGTCACGGACGGGGCGGGGCGCAAGGTGGTGGGTGGCGAGACGGACCCCTTCGGCAGCGTGCTGGCCACGGTCCCGGCGGGCGAGTACCGGCTCGCGGTCACGGCCGAGGGCTTCACCCCGTTCCACGGAGCGGCGACGGTCGGCCAAGGGGCGCACGCCACCCTGGGAGATGTGACCCTTCAAGTGGCCCAGCCTCAGCAGCTGCCCGCTCCCGGCGAATGGGACATCGACCCGAACCACTCGCAGATCGGCTTCACCGCCCGGCACATCGGCCTGGCGCGCATCCACGGCCGGTTCAACACCTTCGCCGGTGCGGTCCGGATCGCCGACCGCATGGAGGACTCCGCCATGCACGTGATCATCGACGCGGCGTCGATCGACACCAATGTGCAGATGCGCGACGACCACCTGCGCTCCGGCGACTTCCTCGACGTCGGCCGCTACCCGACGCTGGAGTTCTACAGCGAGCGCTTCGTCCACCGCGGCGGCAACCGCTGGGGGGTGACCGGGGCGCTGACCCTGCACGGGGTCAGCCGCACGGTGACGCTGGACACGAGGTACCTCGGTCTCGGCAACGGTTTGGAGGGTGATCCGCGCGCCGCCTGCCGGGCCACCACCGAACTGCACCGCGAGGACTTCACGCTCACCTGGCAGACGATGCTGGCGCGCGGGATCGCCGCGGTGGGCTCCAGCATCGCCATCGACCTGGACATCCAGACCGTTCCCCGGGGGTGAGGGGCCGGGGTGCGGGCAGGGGGTGAGGGCCGGGCCCTGCGGAGTCCCGGGGAGGTCTTACGGGGGCTCCGGTTACGGGGCCTCCAGCCACCCCTCGTACTCCGCGACGAACGCGTCCAGCGCGGCCGGGTCCAGGCGCCCGGCCGCGTCCTCCACGACCACCAGCCACTGGGCGTCCTCGGCGTCGTCCTCACCGGCCAGGGCATCCCGTACGAGCTGAGGCTCCTCGGTGACCCCGAAGCGGTCGGCCAGCTCCCCGGCCACCTCCTCCGCGGCGTCGCGGTCGGGCAGCACCAGTACGTGTCTCACATCGCTCACCCGCCCATTCTCGGACACGGGCCCCCGGGCGACGGGGCGCCCCGGCTGTCAGTGGGCCGTGGGATGCTGGATCGCGATGGCCACCAGGAAGAATTCCACCGACGATCCGCTCGCCCCCGTCACGCTCGCTGTGGGCCAGGAGGACCTCCTCCTGGACCGTGCCGTGCAGCAGGTGGTGGCGGCCGCGCGCGCTGCCGATGCCGATACGGACGTACGGGATCTGGCGTCCGACCAGTTGCAGCCCGGCACGCTCGCCGAGCTCACCAGCCCCTCGCTCTTCGCCGAGCGCAAGGTCGTGATCGTGCGCAATGCGCAGGACCTCGCGGCGGACACGGTCAAGGACGTCAAGGCGTATCTCGGTGCGCCGGTCGAGGAGATCACGCTCGTCCTGCTGCACGCGGGCGGGGCCAAGGGCAAGGGGCTCCTGGACGCGGCGCGCAAGGCGGGTGCCCGGGAGGTCGCCTGCCCGAAGACCACGAAGCCCGCCGAGCGGCTCTCGTTCGTACGGTCGGAGTTCCGGACCCATGGGCGGTCCGCGACACCGGAGGCCTGTCAGGCGCTGGTCGACTCCATCGGCAGCGACCTGCGGGAGCTGGCCAGTGCGGTGTCCCAGCTGATCGCGGATGTCGAGGGCACGATCGACGAGGCGGTCGTCGGGCGTTACTACACGGGGCGGGCGGAGGCGTCGTCGTTCACCGTCGCCGACCGGGCGGTCGAGGGACGGGCGGCGGAGGCGCTGGAAGCACTGCGGTGGTCGTTGTCGACCGGGGTCGCGCCCGTGCTGATCACCAGTGCGCTGGCACAGGGGGTGCGGGCGATCGGGAAGCTGTCCTCGGCGCGGGGCGGGCGGCCGGCCGACCTCGCGCGGGAGCTGGGGATGCCTCCGTGGAAGATCGACCGGGTGCGGCAGCAGATGCGGGGGTGGACGCCGGACGGGGTCGCGGTGGCCCTGCGGGCCGTGGCGGCGGCGGATGCGGGAGTGAAGGGTGGAGGGGACGATCCCGAGTACGCCCTGGAGAAGGCCGTCGTCGTGGTCGCCCGCGCGGCGAGGTCGGGGCGGTAGCCCTCTCGGGGCGCGGTGGGCGGTTCGCCATAGGGTTCGCCGTTGCGTGCGGGCTCTCGTGTGAGCGCCGGTTCCGTCCTCAAGCGCCGGACGGGCTGGGCATGCCCCGAGTGGGCTGGGTGTCCCGGGGCGGGCTGGGTGTCCCCGCGTCGTCCGGAGGCCCCCCGGACGGCCTGGATATCCCCCCGGGGTTGCCCCGGAGGTATATCCCGGGGCAACCCCGGGGCCCGATATGCACATGCCGAAGCCCCGGTCCTTGATCTGGGGAGATCGAAGACCGGGGCTTCGGGTCACACTCTTGGTGCGCCGCACCCGCGTGGCGAACGCAGGTTCGGTGTGCGGCGCGGGGTGCCGGTCAGGGACGGGAGAGAGGGCCCGTCGAGTCCGTTCCGGCGGTCACATCAGTGAGCTTCGGGATGAAGCTCAGGCCTGCAGGGAGGCAACCTTGGACGCCAGCGCCGACTTCTTGTTGGCGGCGGCGTTCTTGTGGATGACACCCTTCGAGACAGCCTTGTCGAGCTGACGGGAGGCGTCGCGGACGGCCGTGGTGGCCTTCTCGACGTCACCCGCGACGACGGCCTCGCGGGCCTTGCGGATCGCGGTCTTGAGCGACGACTTGACGGCCTTGTTGCGCAGGCGCGCCTTCTCGTTGGTCTTGTTCCGCTTGATCTGGGACTTGATGTTCGCCACGAAAGAGCCTTTTCAGGTTCGTTGGATCTTCTATGTGCGCCACGCCGCTGATGAGAGCCACGAGGCACAGCTGTCCACGGTAGCAGTCGCCCTCGGACCGGCCCAAACCGGTCGCTGTCCCGCAGGCGTGGGACGATGGAGCCTACGTATCGATCCGACCGACCCGACATCGACCCGAGACACGGCGTTCGGCGTCTCAAGAATCAGGACCCTGCGTGCCCGCGACTCCTTCCAACGTGCCAGAGCCGAGCCGTACCGACCCGGCGCTGATCCGCAATTTCTGCATCATCGCGCACATCGACCACGGCAAGTCGACCCTCGCCGACCGGATGCTTCAGCTGACCGGAGTGGTCGACCAGCGGCAGATGCGTGCTCAGTACCTCGACCGGATGGACATCGAGCGCGAGCGCGGCATCACCATCAAGTCCCAGGCGGTCCGGCTGCCCTGGGCGCCCACCGAGGGCGAGGACCAGAGCCGGACCCATGTCCTCAACATGATCGACACCCCGGGCCACGTGGACTTCACCTACGAGGTCTCCCGTTCGCTCGCGGCCTGCGAGGGCACGGTCCTGCTGGTCGACGCCGCTCAGGGCATCGAGGCCCAGACACTGGCCAACCTCTACCTGGCGATGGAGAACGACCTCACCATCGTCCCGGTGCTCAACAAGATCGACCTGCCGGCCGCACAGCCGGAGAAGTTCTCCGAGGAGCTGGCCAACCTCATCGGCTGCCAGCCCGAGGACGTGCTCAAGGTCTCCGCCAAGACCGGCGTGGGCGTGGACGCGCTGCTCGACCGGGTCGTGCGGGATGTTCCGGCCCCGGTCGGGGTCGCGGACGCCGCCGCCCGCGCGATGATCTTCGACTCGGTCTACGACCCGTATCGCGGTGTCGTCACCTACGTCCGTGTCGTCGACGGTCAGCTCAACAAGCGCGAGCGCATCAGGATGATGTCGACCGGCGCCACCCACGAGCTGCTGGAGATCGGCGTCTCCTCCCCGGAGATGACCCCGGCCGACGGCATCGGCGTGGGCGAGGTCGGCTACATCATCACCGGTGTGAAGGACGTACGGCAGTCCAAGGTCGGTGACACGATCACCTCGCTGAGCAACGGGGCGACCGAGGCGCTGGGCGGTTACAAGGACCCGAAGCCGATGGTCTTCTCGGGGCTGTATCCGCTGGACGGCTCGGACTACCCCGACCTGCGCGAGGCGCTCGACAAGCTCCAGCTCAACGACGCCGCCCTGGTCTACGAGCCGGAGACCTCCGCCGCGCTCGGCTTCGGCTTCCGCGTCGGCTTTCTCGGCCTGCTCCACCTGGACGTGGTCCGCGAGCGGCTGGAGCGCGAGTTCGGCCTCGACCTGATCGCCACCGCGCCCAACGTGGTCTACCGGGTCGAGATGGAGGACGGCACCGAGCACATCGTCACCAACCCGAGCGAGTTCCCCGAGGGGAAGATCGACAAGGTGCACGAGCCGGTCGTGCGCGCCACGGTGCTGGCCCCCAGCGAGTTCATCGGCGCGATCATGGAGCTGTGCCAGAGCCGGCGCGGCACCCTGCTCGGCATGGACTACCTCTCCGAGGACCGGGTCGAGATCCGCTACACCCTGCCGCTCGCCGAGATCGTCTTCGACTTCTTCGACCAGCTGAAGTCCAAGACGCGGGGTTACGCCTCCCTCGACTACGAGCCCACCGGCGAGCAGTCGGCCCACCTCGTCAAGGTCGACATCCTGCTGCACGGCGACAAGGTGGACGCGTTCTCCGCGGTCACCCACAAGGACAAGGCGTACGCGTACGGTGTCCGGCTCGTCGCCAAGCTCCAGAAGCTCATCCCGCGGCAGAACTTCGAGGTGCCGATCCAGGCGGCCATCGGCTCCCGGGTCATCGCCCGTGAGACCGTCCGCGCCATCCGCAAGGACGTCCTCGCCAAGTGCTACGGCGGTGACATCTCCCGTAAGCGGAAGCTGCTGGAGAAGCAGAAGGAGGGCAAGAAGCGGATGAAGATGGTCGGCAACGTGGAGGTGCCGCAGGATGCCTTCATCTCCGTCCTGTCCACCGACGAGTCCGCCGGGGAGAGCAAGGGCAAGAAGTAGCCCGGGAGAGCAAGGCACGAAGAAGCCGGGAGAGCAAGGGCGGGAAGCAGCCGGGGACAAGGCAGGAATGCGGCCCCGCGTCGAAGCCCGAGGGTCCTCATCACCGCAGTACCGTGCGGTGGTGAGGGCCCTTTCGTTATGAAAGCGGCGGCCCGTTGCCTCTTACGTGGTGGACGAGTGCGCTCTACTCTGATCACGACTCGATGGTTACTGGCCAGTTAAACAAGCCGAACAAGCAGGTTGCGCAGCACAGGAACATCAGCAGTCGCCGTATCAAAGAAGCCGGTCGTAGCAATGCCGCAGGCCCGGAGGACGTCGTGAGCGACACACAGACTTTGATCGATAACCGGCCGCCCTCCGTGGCGGCCCTCTTCATCGACCGCGTGGCGGCCACCCCCGACGGGGAGGCGTACCGCTATCCGGTGCCGTCCGCTTCGGGCGAGGGTCCCGACGACTGGAAGTCGTTGACCTGGGGACAGGCCGCCGAGCGGGTCTACGCCATCGCCGCCGGTCTGATCACGCTCGGCGTACGGTCGGAGGAGCGGGTCGCCCTCTCCTCCGCCACCCGGGTGGAGTGGATCCTCATCGACCTCGGGGTGATGTGCGCGGGCGCCGCGACCACCACGATCTACCCGTCCACGAACGCGGAGGAGTCCGCGTTCATCCTGGCCGACTCCGAGAGCCGGGTGCTCATCGCGGAGGACGCCGAGCAGCTGGCCAAGGCCCGGGAGACCCGCGCCGACCTGCCGAACCTCGCCCATGTCGTGGTCATCGACCCGGCCGGGGTCGAGCCGGCCGAGGGCGACCCCGAGGGCTGGATCATCACGCTCGCCGACCTGGAGGCCCGGGGCGCCGAGCTTCTCGCCAAGACGCCGGACGCGGTCACCGAGCGGGTCGCCGCCATCACGTCCGACCAGCTGGCCACCCTCATCTACACCTCGGGCACCACCGGTCGCCCCAAGGGCGTACGGCTGCCGCACGACAACTGGTCGTACATGGCCAAGGCCACCGTGGCGACCGGGCTGATCACCGCGGGGGACGTGCAGTACCTCTGGCTGCCGCTCGCCCACGTCTTCGGCAAGGTCCTCACCTCCGGGCAGATCGAGGTCGGCCACGTCACCGCCGTCGACGGCCGCATCGACAAGATCATCGAGAATCTGCCGGTCGTCCAGCCGACCTACATGGCCGCCGTGCCCCGGATCTTCGAGAAGGTCTACAACGGGGTCGCCTCCAAGGCCCGTGCGGGCGGCGCCGCCAAGTACAAGATCTTCCAGTGGGCGGCCGGGGTCGCCCGCGAGTACGCCAAGGTCTCCCAGGACAACTTCCGCCGCACCGGCAAGGCGTCCGTCCCCTTCGCGCTCGGTGCCAAGCACAAGGTCGCCGACGCGCTCGTCTACTCCAAGATCCGCGAGGCCTTCGGCGGCCGGCTGCGCGCCTGCGTCTCCGGCTCCGCCGCCCTCGCCCCGGACATCGGCTACTTCTTCGCGGGCGCCGGGGTCCACATCCTGGAGGGCTACGGCCTCACCGAGACCAGCGCCGCCTCCTTCGTCAACCCGGGCGAGGCCTACCGCACCGGCACCGTCGGCAAGCCGCTCCCCGGCACCGAGGTGCGCATCGCGGACGACGGCGAGATCCTGCTGCGCGGCCCCGGCGTCATGGAGGGCTACCACAAGCTGCCCGACAAGACCGACGAGGTCCTGGAGTCGGACGGCTGGATCCACACCGGGGACATCGGCGAGCTCTCGGCCGACGGCTACCTGCGCATCACCGACCGCAAGAAGGACCTGATCAAGACGTCGGGCGGCAAGTACGTCGCCCCGGCGGAGGTCGAGGGCCAGTTCAAGGCGGTCTGCCCGTTCGTCTCCAACATCCTGGTGCACGGCGCGGACCGGAACTTCTGCACCGCGCTCATCGCCCTCGACGGCCCCACCATCCTCGGCTGGGCCGCCGAGAACGGCCTGGAGGGCAAGTCGTACGCGGAGGTCGTCGCCGCCCCGAAGACCGTCGAGCTCATCGACGGCTACGTCAAGCGTCTCAACGAGGGCCTTCAGCGCTGGCAGACCATCAAGAAGTTCCGCCTCCTGCCGCGTGACCTGGACGTCGAGCACGGCGAGCTGACCCCCAGCCTCAAGCTGAAGCGGCCGGTCGTCGAGCGGGAGTACCAGGGGCTCATCGACGAGATGTACGCGGGCTCGCGCGAGGCGTAGGAGCCGTCGGCTCCACCACGAACCGTCCGGGGGCTCGGCCCCGGACCGGCACGGGCGGGGAGTCCGGACCCTCACGGGCCCGGGTTCCCCGCCCGCTGCACGTGCACCGCACGGTCCCCCGAGGCGCTTCAGGCCCGGCGGGGACGGTGAGACCGGCCACGCGCGGCACCGCTCGCACGACGGTCCACGTGCGGCGACCCCGCCCGTACCGGCTTTGGCGTGCGGGCATCCTGCGCGCGCCGCGGCGAGTGCGGCCGAGGGTCGCCGAAAGCCGCGCGGCTGCTGCTCCGGTGTTCGGCCGTGCGAGCTTTCGCGAAGCCTTGCGTTCGACCCCGCTCGATTTTCCGACCACTTCGGTAACTCGGTGCTTATGGGTGCGTCCGGTCTGTCACTCTGTCGGAGTCGTCGGACCCGTAGGAGCCGCACTGTGGCACCCATCCCCTTGCAGCGGGACACCGTGCAGCGTCCCGGTACCACTCGTGCCGGGTACGCACACGGCCCGTGCCCGGTCAGCCGCACCAGCCTGCCCGGAACACCCCTCGCCCCGTCCGCCGCCCGCCGGTTCGTGCGGGCGGCGCTCGCGGAGTGGACCGGGCTCGGGGTGCCCGCTGCCGTGGGCTTCAACGACCGGCTCGCGGACGATGCCGTGACCGTCACCAATGAGCTGGTCACCAACGCCGTCGTGCACGCCGGGACCACGGTCGACCTCGTGCTGAGGTTTGAGGTCCCCGGGCCGGAGGTGGCGGGTGGCGAGGAGCCGACGGCCGCCCTCGTGCTGGAGGTCACCGACCACCACCCGGCCCGCCCGGTGAGCGGCGACGAACCGCCCGTCGAGGCCCCCGCCGCCCCGCCCGACCCCGCCGAGTACGGCCGGGGGCTCCAGCTCGTCGCCTCCCTCGCCGAGTCCTGGGGCATCACCTACCGCACCGGCCTCAAGACCGTCTGGGCCCGCCTCCCCGTCGACGACTGGAGTGGCCCGCCCGCCCGGCCCGACCAGGACGCCCTCCGGCGTGGTCTGCGCGCCGCCCGGATCCTCGCCCCCGCCGCCCGGCGCACCGAACGCGACGACGCGGTCTGGGACGGCCGGGGCGCCCCGGCCTTCCTCGCCGAGGCGTCCGACCTGCTCGCCGGGCAGCTCGACGAGGACCTGGTGGCCGCCATAGCGGGCCAGCTGCTGGTGCCCCGCCTCGCGGACTGGTGCGCGATCTGGCTGGAGGCCGAGGGCGGGGGACCGGCCGCCGAACCCCGGCTCGCCCGGGTCTGGCACAGCGACGAGACCGGCGCCGAGCCCTTGCGTACGGCCCTGGAGAGGGAACCCCTACGCCTCCCGGCCGGTATAGGCTCCGGCCCTGTATCCGTCCCCGTGCCCTGGCCCGCCCACCGCGGCGAAGACGCCCGTCACGGCGAAGGCATCCACCATGCCGGGGACGCCCGCCACACCGAGGACGCCCGTCACGGCGACGACATCCACCACGCCTGGGACGCCCACCACGCCGAGGCGGTCCGCGAGTACACCCCGCCCTCGCACCCCGGCAGCCGCGACGGCGCCGCGCTCGCCTTCCGGATCACCGCCGGCGGCCGCGCGCTCGGGACCGTCCTAGTCGGGCGTGAAGGCGTCGCCCAGGTCCCGGAGGCGGTCGCGTCACTCATCGAGGACTTCGTACGTCGCCTCGGCCTCGCCGTCGGCGCGGCCCGCGCGTACACCCGGCAGGCCACCATCAGCCGCATCCTCCAGCGCGGCCTGCTCCCCAGCAAGGTCGCCGACATCCCCGGCGTCACCAGCGCCCTCGTCTACGAACCGAGCGACGACGGAGTGGTCGGCGGCGACTTCTACGACGTCTTCCCGTGCCCCGGCGACCGCTGGTGCTTCGTCCTCGGCGACGTCCAGGGCTCAGGCCCCGAGGCCGCCGTCGTCACCGGCCTCGCCCGCCCCTGGCTGCGGCTGCTCTCCCGGGAGGGCTTCGGCGTCGGAGAGGTGCTGGACCGGCTCAACCGGCTGCTCCTCGACGACGCCATGGAGGCCGCCGAGGCAGCCGCCCTGATGGTCGCCGCCGCCGGGGGACAGCAGCTCCACGACGGCTCGCAGTCCCGGTTCCTGTCCCTGCTGTACGGGGAGGTCGTGCCGCTGGCCGGCGGCGGGGTCCGCTGCACGGTGGCCAGCGCCGGGCATCCGCTGCCCCTGCTGCTGCGGCCCGACGGCTCCGTACGCCCGGCGGCCGAGCCGCAGGTGCTGCTGGGGGTGCTGGAGGAGGTGGCGTACGAGAGCCAGACCTTCGACCTGGCGCCCGGGGACAGCCTGCTCTGCGTCACCGACGGGGTGACCGAGCGGCGGTCGGGCCCGCTGATGTTCGACGACGGGGACGGGCTGGCCCGGGTGCTCGCAGGGTGCGCCGGGCTGCCCGCCGACGCGACGGCCGAGCGCATCCGACGTGCGGTTCACGAGTTCGCCGAGCAGCCGCCGGACGACGACGTGGCCCTGCTGGTGCTGCACGCGGACTGAAGCGTGCCGGTGAAAGGCGGCCCGGTCCGGCGGACTCCCGCGGCGAGCGACAATGGTCCCTATGCCTTCCGTACTGCCCGATGGTGAGCCCGTGCCCGACGACGGGGCGCTGCCCCGCCATGCCCTGGAAGGCGCAGCCGACCGCCCGCTCGGCTTCTACCTGCACGTTCCGTACTGCGCCACCCGCTGCGGCTACTGCGACTTCAACACCTACACCGCCACCGAGCTGCGCGGCTCCGGCGGCGCCCTGGCCTCCCGGGACAACTACGCCGCCCACCTGATCGAGGAGGTCCGCCAGGCTCGCGAGGTCCTCGGCGACGACCTCCGCCCTGTCCGTACGGTCTTCGTCGGCGGCGGCACCCCCACCCTGCTGCCCGCCGCCGACCTCGTACGGATGCTGGCGGCGATCAGGGACGAGTTCGGGCTCGCCGAGGACGCGGAGATCACCACCGAGGCCAATCCGGAGTCCGTCGATCCGGCCTATCTCTCCGCGCTGCGCGAGGGCGGCTTCAACCGGGTCTCCTTCGGAATGCAGAGCGCCAAGCAGCACGTCCTGAAGATCCTGGACCGCACGCACACCCCCGGCCGCCCCGAGGCCTGTGTCGCCGAGGCGCGGGCCGCGGGCTTCGACCACGTCAACCTCGATCTGATCTACGGCACCCCCGGCGAGTCGGACGACGACTGGCGGGCCACCCTGGACGCGGCGATCGGCGCGGGCCCCGACCACGTCTCCGCGTACGCGCTCATCGTCGAGGAGGGCACCCAGCTCGCCCGCCGCATCCGGCGCGGCGAGATCCCCATGACCGACGACGACGCCCACGCCGACCGCTATCTGATCGCGGACGAGGCCTTCGCCGCCGCCGGGTTCGACTGGTACGAGGTCTCCAACTGGGCCACCACCGAGGCGGGCCGCTGCCTCCACAACGAGCTGTACTGGCGCGGCGCCGACTGGTGGGGCGCGGGCCCCGGAGCCCACAGCCACGTCGGCGGGGTCCGCTGGTGGAACGTGAAGCACCCGGGCGCGTACGCGCAGGCGCTCGCCGAGGGCAGGTCGCCCGGCGCGGGCCGCGAGATCCTCGCCGATGAGGACCGCAGGGTCGAGCGCATCCTGCTGGAGCTGCGGCTTCGCGAGGGCTGCCCGCTCTCCCTCCTGAAACCCGACGGCCTCGCCGCCTCCCACCGTGCCCTGGCCGACGGCCTGCTGGAGCCGCGGCCGTACGAAGAGGGCCGCGCGGTCCTCACCCTGCGCGGGCGGCTCCTGGCCGACGCCGTCGTCCGCGACCTCGTCGACTGATCCCGGCGCGCCCTCTCACGGCTTGCAGTCCTTCGCCGTCAGCGGCGGTGCGACCCCGGCGGGCTTGCCGCAGACGAGGGTCCGCTCGGCGGTCGGCCCGGGGCGGACCACCTTGACTATGTTCAGGCCGTGCACGTTGTCGGAGACCGAGGCCTTCGCCCGGCTGAACGAGATCGTTCCCGTGGGCATGTTGTTCAGGTCCACCGTGTGCAGCGTCGCCCACGTCTCGGCGGCGCTCCGGGGGGCGTCCCCGCGTGCGGCGGCGTCGTACAGGGCCGCCGTCGCGCTGTAGGCGATGACGGTCTGCCCGCTGGCGAACAGCTCGTCCTCGTACGCAGGCCGCCCCGAGGCCAGGCTCGTGACCTGGCCCTCCGGGTGCAGGGCCCGCAGGGTGCGGTGCGCGTCCCCGTAGAAGCCGAGGTTCTTTCCCCGGTCCAGCGGGGCGAGCGAGCTGTGGTAGAGCGTGACGTTCGTCGCGATGGACGTGCTGTCGCTGAACGTGCTCTTCGTTAGATCGTCGCCCGTGAACACCGTCATCCGCCGGTCCGAGCACCCGGTGGTCTCCGACAGGCCCCGCATCAGGGTCCGTACGTCCTCGACGCGCCCCGCGAAGTACAGCGCGTCCGGGACCCGCTCGGCCTGGCAGATGGTGGTCAGCGGGGCGTTGAGACTGGCGCCGCCCGCGAGGCCGTACTCCACGTCCCGGCCCAGCGTGAAGCCCGCGTCCCGGAGCATCTCCTTGCCCGCGGCCCGCTGCTCGGCGGTGTAGCGGTCCTT
This sequence comes from Streptomyces durocortorensis, assembly GCF_031760065.1. NCBI lineage: Bacteria > Bacillati > Actinomycetota > Actinomycetes > Kitasatosporales > Streptomycetaceae > Streptomyces > Streptomyces sp. C11-1. The sequence goes on along the minus strand of NZ_CP134500.1, from coordinate 2,017,773 downwards.
GTCCCCGTTCCGGGCCCGGCGCGACAGCACGATCGAGTGCGGGGCCTCCATGGTCTTCGCGATCTGCCCGGCGACCAGCCCCAGCGCGTACGTCTGCTCCTCGTCCGTCGCCGCGAGACCGAAGTAGTTGGGGTACCGGCGGGGGAGGTCGCTGCTGGAGTTCGTCGTGTTGACCAGCGGCAGCCCGGCGTCGCGCAGCAGCGCCGCCGCGTCGTCGCTCTCGTCGGTGTTACGGCCCAGGCCCACCACGCCGACCACCGTGGGGTCACGCTCCGCCACCTCGATGATCTTGCGGACGGCGGTGAGCTGCCGCAGCATGTCCTCGCCGCCGTTGGCGGTGAGCACCCGCAGCTTGACCGACCGCCGCACGGTCTTGTTCACCGCCCGCTGCTGGAGGTAGACGCCGGTCAGCTCCTCCAGGCCCTTGCGGGTCTCCTCGCGGTCCCTGCCCGTGGAGGTGAGCGGACCGGCGTAGATGACCGTGACGTACCGGTCGCCCGGCTCGATGTCCGCGTTCTCCTCGCGGATCGCCCGCTCGATCCGGTCGAACGTGATCCCCTTCCCGGCCCCGTTCAGCTCCAGGCCGTTGCCGCGTGCGAACCGCACCTCGGGCGCGGTCGCCACCCCGACGCACTCCCGGTCCCCGTCGGCCCCGGCCCAGATCGCGTCCGTGTTGCGGTCGGTCAGCGGGCCGTGGCAGTACGTCTCCCGCCAGTGCCCGGCCCACAGGAACGCCCCCAGCAGGCTGCCCACCACGACCAGCGCGATGCTCGCCCGCGACATCACCCACCACGCCCAGGTGCGCCGCACCCGGTAGGTCACCAGCTGGGCGTGGGCGTGCTCGTGGGTCAGCTTCTCCGTGGACAGCGGCAGCCGCAGCACCCACGCCAGCGTCGCGGCCGCCACCGGCGACTGCCCCAGGCTCAGATCGTCGACCCATCGCTCGTATCTGGCCCGGGCCCCCGACGCACCGGTCGGCGCGCCGGGACCCGGCCGCTCCGGGGGCAGCGGCGGAGTGTGCCGCATGATCTCGGCGGCCGGCAGCGAGGCGAGCAGCAGCAGCGGATCGACCTCACTGCGCCGCGACCGTACGTTGTTGATCGCGTTGATCAGCAGGATGCCGCCGTCGTCCTGGGTGGCCCGGGGCAGGAACACCACCGGCGGCACCGTGCGCTTGCTGCGCCGCCAGTCCAGCGCGTGCGGCCGGTAGGCGTGCCGCAGGTCCTCCAGCAGCGCCTGCACCCGCAGCTCCAGATGGAACTGGCGCGCGTGCTCGTCGCCCGCCCCCGCGTCCGCCACCCGCTCCGCGACCGCCGCCGCCCGAGCCCGGATCACCCGCCACGAACCGCTCGGCGAGAACCACGACCAGCCGTCCGAGGGATAGCCGGTGCTGGAGGCAGCCAGTGAGGAGGTGGTGGCGAACCAGCGGCTGGCCCGGCGCAGCCACAGCAGCGGCGGCGCGGCCCGGGTCAGCAGCCCCGCGACGGCCAGGGCGATCAGCGCGCCCGCCGCCACCAGGGCCGTCAGCAGCCAGTCGATCTCCCCGAACAGCACACTGAGCAGCGCGATGAACAGCGCGCCGACGAAGGTCTCCGGCCGCACCGAATCCCGCAGCGAGTCCCACCAGTTGCCCCGGCGCGGCCGGTCCGCCCGCCAGCGCAACCGGCTCAGCTGCTCCAGAATCCTTTCCTCGCGCACCCCCTCCGCGCCGCCGCCGGACTGCTCGACCACCGTCGCGGTCGCCTGCTCGACCGCCCCGAGCAGCCGGGAGCGCGGAAAGGGGAACGGCTTGTACTGGGCGTTCTCGCGGGTCTCCCACGGCTTCTCGGACAGCGTGCGCACCATGTCGAGCGCCGCTTCGTACGGTGTGGCCCCGTCGCCGTCCAGCAGCCGCACCGGCACCCGGCGCAGCTCGTTGGCCTGATGCACCTGGTGGACGAGCCGCTCGACCCGGGCGTCGATCTCCGGCCCGGCCCCGGCGTCCGCCGCCTGGGCGACCACGAGCGGCATCACCGGCCGGTTCACCCGGTACCGGTCGATCAGCTGCTGCATCAGGTGGAAGACGGCGGAGGCCGCCTCATTGTCCGCACTGTCCCGCCAGACCTCGCGCGCCATCGCCCCGTGCCCTTCCCCCGTGTGTCCATGAGCCCGTGTCCCCACCCTCAATAACCGATGGTGCGCGTGGGGCGCAGGCATTCACAGGGATCGGCACATGATCGTCCTGGAGGGGGCGCGGTCAGGCCCACATCAGACCGGTGTCAGGCCCTGGACATCAGGCCGGAAGGGTGACGAAGTCGATCAATTCCTCCACGCGGCCCAGGAGTTGTGGTTCAAGATCCTTGTAGCTGTGCACCTTCGACAGAATGTGCTGCCAGGCCGCCCCGGTGTTCTCCGGCCACCCCAGCGCCCGGCACACCCCCGTCTTCCAGTCCTGCCCGCGCGGTACGACCGGCCAGGCGCCGATCCCGACCGAGGACGGCTTCACCGCCTCCCACACGTCGATGTACGGGTGCCCCACCACCAGCACATGAGCACCGGTCACCCGCTCGGCGATCCGGGACTCCTTGGAGCCGGGCACCAGATGGTCCACCAGCACCCCCAGCCGCGCGTCAGGACCCGGTGCGAACTCCCCGACGATCGCGGGAAGGTCGTCGATGCCCTCCAGGTACTCCACGACCACGCCCTCGATGCGCAGGTCGTCGCCCCACACCCGCTCGACCAGCTCCGCGTCGTGCCGGCCCTCCACATAGATCCGCCCGGCCCGCGCCACCCGGGCCCGCGCACCGGGCACCGCCACCGAACCGGAGGCCGTACGGGCGGGGCGCACCGGACCGCCCGCCGACGGGCGTACCAGTGTGACGACCTTGCCCTCCAGCAGGAAGCCGCGGGCCTCCATCGGGAACACCCGGTGCTTGCCGAAGCGGTCCTCCAGGGTGACCGTGGGCCCCTGGGCCGTCTTCTCGCAGCGGATCACCGCCCCGCAGAAGCCGGTGGCGACCTCCTCCACGACCAGATCGGGCTCGGCGGGGACCTCGGGCACGGGGGCGGACCGCTTCCACGGCGGGGTCAGGTCCGGCTGGTAGCTGCGCATGCCCCGACGATAATCGTCACACCGGCGCGACAAACCTCACGCCGCGACCCTCAGGGAGCCGTTCCGCCACCGTGGGAATCCTCACGCCGCAGCCGCATGCCACGACCTCACGCCACCGCGAACCGCTCCGCCAGTGCCGCCCGTTGCGCCCGGACGAACGCCGCGTCGACAGCCGCCCCGTGCCCCGGTACGTACACCGCGTCCTCGCCGCCCAGCTCCAGCAGCCGGTCCAGCGCGGCCGGCCAGCGCGAGGTGACCGCGTCCGGGCCCGCCTGCGGTTCGCCCGACTCCTCGACCAGATCACCGCAGAGCACCACCGCCGGGTCCGGGCCCGCCCCCGGCACCAGCACCGCGAGGTCGTGGCTGCTGTGCGCGGGGCCCAGGTCGGCCAGCAGCACCCGGCGGCCGCCGCCCAGATCCAGCGTCCGCTCGCCGTGCACCTCGTGGCGCGGGGCCACCAGCGTGTCCGCCGACCCGGCCGCCTCGTCCTCCGGCACCCCGTGGTGCACCGCCGACGCGTACAGCTCCTGCCCCCTGTCCCGCAGCAGGGCCGTGAGGCCCGCCGACCCGTACACCTGGGCCCCGGCGAACGCCGCCGTGCCCAGTACGTGATCGAAATGAGGGTGGCTCAGTGCGATATGCGTCACCCTGCGACCGAGCAGCGCCTCGGCCTGCCGCCGCAGCTCGACGCCCTCGCGCAGCGTCGAACCCGTGTCGTGGAGCAGCACGCCCTCCGTCCCGGCGACCAGCGCGACGGTGGCGTCCCAGCCGGGGAGCCGCCGTCGGCCGATACCGTTGCCCAACCGCTCCCAGCCGAAGTCTTCCCAAGCGACGTCCATACGGCGACGCTATCGGCAACGACCTGCGGTCTCCCGCCGGGACCTGGCCGGTCGCCCTTGCCCACGCCCCACCCCGCCCCCGTACACTGACCGGGGGATTGCTGGCACTCGTACGCACCGAGTGCCAGACAGGGACCGGAGAACGACAGCTGGAGGTGTGCGCGATGCTCAGCGAACGCAGACTCGAAGTGCTGCGCGCCATCGTCCAGGACTATGTCGGCACCGAGGAGCCCGTCGGCTCCAAGGCGCTCACCGAGCGGCACCGGCTGGGCGTCTCCCCGGCCACCGTCCGCAACGACATGGCGGTGCTGGAGGACGAGGGCTTCATCGCGCAGCCGCACACGAGCGCGGGACGCATCCCGACCGACAAGGGGTATCGCCTCTTCGTCGACAAGCTCGCGGGCGTCAAGCCGCTGTCCTCGCCCGAGCGCCGGGCCATCCAGAATTTCCTGGACGGCGCGGTCGACCTCGACGATGTCGTCGGCCGGACCGTGCGGCTGCTCGCGCAGCTGACCCGGCAGGTCGCCGTCGTGCAGTACCCCTCGCTGACCCGCTCGACGGTGCGGCACGTGGAGCTGCTGTCGCTGGCCCCCGCCCGGCTGATGCTGGTCCTGATCACGGACACCGGCCGGGTCGAGCAGCGTATGATCGACTGTCCCGCGCCGTTCGGTGAGGCATCGCTCGCGGATCTGCGGGCCCGGCTCAACAGCCGGGTCGTCGGACGACGCTTCGCGGATGTCCCGCGGCTGGTGCGGGAGCTGCCGGAATCCTTCGACAGCGAGGACCGGGGGACGGTCTCCACGGTTCTCTCCACTCTTCTCGAAACCCTGGTCGAGGAGACGGAGGAGCGGCTGATGATCGGCGGCACCTCCAACCTCACCCGCTTCGGACACGACTTCCCGGTGATGATCCGGCCGGTGCTGGAAGCACTGGAGGAACAGGTCGTCCTGCTGAAGCTGCTGGGTGAGGCCACGGACTCGGGCATGACCGTACGGATCGGGCACGAGAACGCCCACGAGGGGCTCAACTCCACGTCCGTCGTCGCGGTCGGCTACGGTTCGGGCGACGAAGCAGTCGCCAAACTCGGCGTGGTCGGACCGACCCGCATGGACTACCCCGGAACGATGGGAGCGGTACGCGCAGTGGCACGTTACGTCGGACAGATCCTGGCGGAGTCGTAAGTGGCCACCGACTACTACGCCGTACTCGGCGTACGCCGCGACGCATCGCAGGACGAGATCAAGAAGGCATTCCGTCGGCTCGCCCGCGAGCTGCATCCGGATGTCAACCCGGACCCGAAGACCCAGGAGCGGTTCAAGGAGATCAACGCCGCTTACGAGGTGCTGTCGGACCCGCAGAAGAAGCAGGTCTACGACCTCGGCGGCGACCCGCTCTCCGCCAACGGCGGTGGCGGCGGCGCGGGCGGTTTCGGTGCCGGAGGCTTCGGCAACTTCTCCGACATCATGGACGCGTTCTTCGGAACGGCCTCGCAGCGCGGGCCCCGCTCGCGCACCCGGCGCGGCCAGGACGCCATGATCCGGCTGGAGATCGACCTCGCCGAGGCGGCCTTCGGCACCACCAAGGACATCCAGGTCGACACGGCGGTCGTCTGCAACACGTGCAGCGGCGAGGGCGCGGCCCCCGGCACCTCCGCCCAGACCTGTGACATGTGCCGCGGCCGCGGCGAGGTCTCGCAGGTCACCCGGTCCTTCCTGGGCCAGGTCATGACCTCGCGGCCCTGCCCGCAGTGCCAGGGCTTCGGTACGGTCGTGCCGACGCCGTGCCCGGAGTGCGCCGGTGACGGCCGCATCCGCTCGCGCCGCACGCTCACGGTCAAGATCCCCGCGGGCGTCGACAACGGCACCCGTATCCAGCTCGCCGGTGAGGGCGAGGTCGGCCCCGGCGGCGGCCCGCCCGGCGACCTCTACGTCGAGATCCACGAGCTGCCGCACTCCGTGTTCCAGCGGCGCGGCGACGACCTGCACTGCACGGTCACCATCCCCATGACGGCGGCGGCCCTGGGCACCAAGTGCCCGCTGGAGACGCTGGACGGCCTGGAGGAGATCGACATCCGGCCCGGCACCCAGTCCGGCCAGTCCGTGCCGCTGCACGGGCGCGGGATCACACATCTGCGCGGCGGCGGCCGGGGCGACCTGATCGTGCACGTCGAGGTGATCACCCCGTCCAAGCTCGACCCGGAGCAGGAGCGGCTGCTGAGGGAGCTGGCGAAGCTGCGGGGTGAGGAGCGGCCCACCGGCCAGTTCCAGCCAGGTCAGCAGGGTCTGTTCTCCCGTCTGAAGGACGCGTTCAACGGTCGCTGAGCCGCTTTTCGCCTTTCACCGCACCGCCCGCCGGTCTTCTTCCGGCGGGCGGTGCGGCGTGCGGCGGAAGAACCGGTCAGGTCGTCGGCTGGCTGATTCGGCCCTGTGCACGGGACGTGGCACGATGCGGTCATGTCCTCCGAGTTGACCGATCTCTGCCGGTATCCGATCGTGCAGGCCCCGATGGCGGGCGGCGCGTCCGGACCTCAGCTCGCCGGAGCCGTCGCCGAAGCGGGCGGGCTCGGGTTTCTGGCCGCCGGGTACAAAACGGCGGACGGGATGTACAACGAGATCAAACAGCTGCGGCGGCTCACCTCCCGGCCGTTCGGCGTCAACCTCTTCATGCCGCAGCCCGCGCTCGCCGACCCCAGCGCCGTGGACGTCTACCGCCAGCAGCTCGCCGGTGAGGCCGCCTGGTACGAGACGCCGCTCGGCGACCCGGACAGCAGCGGCGACGACGGCTACGAGGCGAAGGTCGCGATCCTGCTGGAGGACCCGGTCCCCGTCGTCTCCTTCGCCTTCGGCTGCCCGACCCGCGACACCCTCGACGCGTTCGCCAGGGCGGGCACGCTGACCATCGTCACGGTCACCTCCGCCGAAGAGGCCCAGGCGGCGCAGTGGGCGGGCGCCGACGCCGTCTGCGTCCAGGGCGTCGAGGCGGGCGGCCACCAGTCCACCCACCGTGACGACCCGCAGGCCGACCACACCGGCACCGGGCTGCTCTCCCTGGTCACCCAGGTCCGCGAGACCGTGCAGATCCCCCTCGTCGCCGCCGGCGGCCTGATGCGCGGCGCCCAGATCGCCGCCGTCCTCGCGGCGGGCGCGGACGCCGCCCAGTTCGGCACCGCCTTCCTGATCTGCCCCGAGTCCGGGGCGCACCTGCTCCACAAGCAGGCCCTGACCAACCCGCTGTTCGTCCGCACCGAGCTGACCCGCGCCTTCTCCGGGCGGCCCGCACGCGGCCTGGTCAACCGTTTCATCCGCGAGCACGGCCCGTACGCCCCCGCCGCCTACCCCCAGGTCCACTACGTCACCAGCGGGCTGCGCCAGGCCGCCGCCAAGGCCGGGGACGCGCAGGGCATGGCCCTGTGGGCGGGGCAGGGCCACCGGATGGCCCGTGAACTGCCCGCGGGCGAGCTGGTCGAACTGCTCGCCGCCGAACTGGAGGCCGCCCGGTCGGCCCTGAGCATGAGGAGCCCCCGGTGACCGCACCGGTCTTCGTCGTCGAACGGATGCCCACCGGGCCGGAGTTCGTCCTGGAAGGACCCGAAGGGCGGCACGCCGTCTCCGTGAAGCGCCTCCAGCCCGGCGAGGACGTCGTCCTCACCGACGGCCTCGGCCACTGGGCGGAGGGTGTCGTACGCGCCGCCGAGGGCAAGGACCGCCTCACGGTCACCGGTCTGGAGAGCATCCACGAGGAGCCGGAGCCCACACCCCGGATCACCGTCGTCCAGGCGCTCCCCAAGGGCGACCGCGGCGAGCTGGCCGTGGAGACCATGACCGAGACCGGCGTCGACGCGATCGTGCCGTGGCAGGCCGCCCGCTGCATCACCCAGTGGAAGGGCGATCGGGGCGCCAAATCCCTGGCGAAATGGCGCAGTACGGCACGCGAGGCGGGCAAGCAGTCCCGCCGGGTGCGCTTCCCCGAGGTGGCCGAGGCCCTGACGACCAAGCAGGTCGCCGCCCTGTTGGCCGACGCCGACTTCGCCGGGGTCCTGCACGAGGACCGCGACCACGACAGCACCCCGTTGGCCACCGCCGAACTCCCCGCCGAGGGCACGATCGTGCTCGTGGTCGGCCCCGAGGGCGGCGTCTCCCCGCAGGAACTGACCGCCTTCGCCGAGGCGGGCGCCCGCCCCTACCGTCTCGGCCGCAGCGTGCTGCGTACCTCTACCGCGGGGACGGCCGCGACGGCGCTGCTGCTGGGACGCACGGGCCGCTGGGGGTGAACGGGGCGCCGGGGGGCGAACAGGCCCTGACGGCAAGGCCGTCGGGGCCGGGCGCGCCCGGGGCCGGGCCCGAGGGGCCGCCCACATCGCGCCGGCCGAAGCGGTGTCCGCCTGGCAGGAGCGCCGACCGAAGCGGTGTCCGCCTGGAACCCGACAGCACCTGGGCGCGGCAGGAGCTCGCCGCGATCCAGGCCGCCGCCCCCGGCGTCCGGTGGTGCTGGCCCAGGCGGTCTGGGGGCCGCTGCTCGCCGTCGTGATCGCCCTGGTCCCGTGGAGCGAACGCGGCCTGCCGCAGGTGCTGTTCCGGACCGGTCTCATACCCGTCCTCCTGACGGTCCGGTCCGACCGCCCGCGCAAGCGCTGAACCGCGCCCCGTCGGCCGGACCACCTTCGGTGCCGGGCGCCCGGCGTTAGCATGCCCGTGTACTGATCTTCGGAGAAGCGAACCGACCACGAGCGAACGAGGAGGCCCCGGCCATGGCGGGAGAGCCGCAGACCGACTGCCTGTTCTGCAAGATCGTCTCGGGAGACATCCCGGCGACCATCGTCCGCGAGAGCGAGACCACCGTCGCCTTCCGCGACATCAACCCCCAGGCCCCCACCCACGTCCTGGTCATCCCCAAGGTCCACTACCCGGACGCCGCCTCGCTGGCCGCCGCCGAACCGCAGATCGCCGCCGACGTCCTGCGTGAGGCCGGAGCGGTCGCGGCCGACGAGAAGGTCGACGGCAGCGGCTACCGGATCATCCTCAACACGGGCTCCGGCGCGGGACAGACCGTCTTCCACGCCCACGCCCACGTCCTGGGCGGCCGCGGCCTCCAGTGGCCCCCCGGATAACGCCCGCCCCGTAGGAGTCTCTCGCCATGTCCGTACGCGAGCTGGTGGTGCTCGGCACCGCCAGCCAGGTCCCCACCCGGCACCGCAACCACAACGGCTATCTGCTGCGCTGGGACGGCGAGGGCATCCTCTTCGATCCCGGCGAGGGCACCCAGCGCCAGATGCTGCGGGCCGGAGTCGCCGCGCACGACATCAACCGGATCTGCGTCACCCACTTCCACGGCGACCACTCCCTCGGGCTCGCCGGGGTGATCCAGCGGATCAACCTCGACCAGGTGCCGCACCCCGTCACCGCGCACTATCCGGCGAGCGGGCAGCACTTCTTCGACCGGCTGCGGTACGCCACGGCCTACCGCGAGGCCGTCGAGCTGACCGAGGCCCCGGCCGCCGGAGCGGGCGGAGTCCTCGCCACCGCCGGCTCGTACACCCTGGACAGCCACAAGCTCTCGCACCCCGTCGAGTCCTACGGCTACCGCCTCACCGAGCCCGACACCCGCCGCATGCTGCCCGCCCTCCTCAAGGAGCACGGCATCACCGGACCGGATGTCGGCCGCCTCCAGCGTGAGGGCGCGCTCGGCGGCGTCACGCTGGAGGAGGTCTCCGAACACCGGCGCGGGCAGCGGTTCGCGTTCGTCATGGACACCCGGCTCTGTGACGGGGTGTACGCGCTCGCCGCGGGCTGCGACATGCTCGTCATCGAGTCGACCTTCCTCGACGAGGACGCGAAACTGGCCGCGGACCACGGCCACCTGACCGCCGGACAGGCCGCCGGGGTGGCGAAGGAGTCGGGCGTACGCCACCTCGTGCTGACCCACTTCTCCCAGCGCTACAGCGACCCGGATCTCTTCGAAACCCAGGCCCGCGCGGCCGGGTTCGACGGCGAACTCACCGTCGCGCAGGACCTGATCAGGGTCCCGCTCCCCACCCGGCACCACCACTGAGATCAACCGCACCACCACTGAGAACACCCGCACCACCGTTTGCGAGACACCGTGCACCTCCCCAAGGCAGAACTCCACCTCCACATCGAAGGCACCCTCGAACCCGAGCTGGCCTTCGCCCTCGCGGAACGCAACGGGGTGACCCTGCCGTACGCCACCGCCGACGAGCTGCGCACCGCCTACCGCTTCGAGGACCTCCAGTCCTTCCTGGACCTCTACTACGCGCTGATGGCCGTCCTGCGCACCGAGGAGGACTTCGCCGAACTCGCCGACGCCTACCTCGCCCGCGCGGCCGCCCAGGGCGTGCGGCATGCCGAGATCTTCTTCGACCCGCAGGCCCACACCGCCCGGGGCGTCCCGATCGGCACGGTCATCGAGGGCCTCGGCCGGGCGCTGGAGCGCAGCGAGGAGACCCACGGCGTCTCCACCCAGCTGATCATGTGCTTCCTGCGCGACCTCTCCGCCGCATCGGCCCTCGGCACCCTGGACGCCGCGAAGCCGTATCTGCACCGGATCAGCGCGATCGGCCTGGACTCCGCCGAGGTCGGCCACCCGCCCGCCAAGTTCCGCGAGGTGTACGAGGCGGCCGCCGCGCTCGGCCTGCGCAAGGTCGCCCACGCCGGGGAGGAGGGCCCGCCCGCGTACATCCGCGAGGCCCTCGACGTCCTCGGCGTCGAGCGCATCGACCACGGGCTGCGCTGCCTGGAGGACCCGGAGCTGGTGGCGCGGCTGGTCGCCGACCGGGTGCCGCTCACGCTCTGCCCGCTCTCCAACGTAAGGCTGCGGACGGTCGACACGCTGAAGGACCATCCGCTGCCGGACATGATGGCGGCGGGCCTGCTGTGCACGGTGAACTCCGACGACCCCGCCTACTTCGGCGGGTACGCCGGGGACAACTTCGACGCCGTACGGGACGCGCTCGCCCTGGACCGGGAGCAGCTGCGCACCCTGGCCCGCAACTCCTTCGAGGCGGCCTTCCTCGACCACGACGAGGAGCGCCGGGCGCGCTACCTCTCCGAAGTCGAGGCGTACGCGTTCGACTGACCGGGCCCGCCGTCCGGACCGGCCGTCCGGATCGCGCTGCGCACCAGCCGCCTGCGCCGCAGGGCCGGTACGCGAAGCTCCGTGACGGGCTGCTCCGGCGAACCGAGCTTCGGTACGGCGCCGGACAGGCTGCCGGTGGTGGCGGCCAGCAGGGCGGCCGGTGCGCCACCGCGGCGGCGCACCGAACCGGGCACCAACGGACGGCCACCGACGTGCAGCGCCACCGCGGTGACGGGCGCGGCGACCAGCAGAGTGGCCGCGCCCAGGATCAGCCCCATCACCGGGTAGCCCGCCTCCTCGGAGAGCACGCTGCCCAGCAACGGGCCGCAGGCCACCCCCAGGGAGGAGGCGGAGCCCGCCAGGACCGCCCAGCGGCCGCGGACGTCCAGCGAGGCGGCCAGACCGATCAGATAGGACAGGACCACCGGGTAGAAGGAGTTCCACAGGACCTCGCCGGTCGCGAAGGAGGCGAGGTCCCGGGCAGAGGAACTGAGCACGATGCTCCCCGCGATGACCATCGTCCCCAGCCCGATCGGCACCGCCCGGCCGAGCCGCGCGCCGAGCATCCCGGCGCCCATCACTCCGAGCAGCCCCGCGCCGAGCGCGGCCGCGAACACCGCGCCGACGGTGACCTCGGACAGCCCCGCCTGGACCACGCCGATGCGGCTGCTGACGCCCCACAGCGCGTTCTGTGCCATGGACCAGACGAGCATGCCGCCGGCCAGTACGAGACCGGAGCGCCGGTGCGGCAGCCGCCCGGTGGTCTGCGAGGGGGATTCCCCGGCCGTCGTCGCACCGCCCAGCCGGGCGGTCGCGGGCCAGACGAGCAGGGCCGCCAGGGCGATCGAGGCGAACGGAAGCCGGTGCCCGCCGCCGAGATGGGGGATGGTCAGGTAGAGGGCTCCCGCCGTGGCCGACACGGTGAGCAGGCCGAGCGAGGACGTCCGGTGCGGGTCGCGCTGCGCGGCGATCCCGGCCGCGGCGACCGCCGTCGCGGTCCCCGAGCCGAAGCCGCCGACGACCACGCCGGCCACCACCAGCGGCACGGACCCGGCCAGCGCGGCGCAGCCGTATCCCACGGCGGCCAGCACAAGGCCGACCCGGGCCGGGGTGCGGGCCCCGTACCGCTCCACCCGGCCCGCCAGGGTGAACCCGGCACTCGCCGAACTCAGCAGCAGGGCGCTCCCGACCAGGCCCGCCTGCGCGGGACTCAGCCCGAGATGGGCGCTGAGCCGGCCGACGACGGTGGGGAGCAGATAGGCGGCGAGGTAACCGGCGGTGAACACGGCGACCAGGGGCCACGCGGCGCGGGGGCGCGAGGACATGGGCGTTCCTGAAGACATGCCTGAGCAGGCAGGGGGAGGGGAGGGGTACAGCGGCGAGGGCACAGCGGAAGGGCGGAGCAGGGCAGGGGAGGGCACAGCGAAGCGAGCGGGGAATGCGGAACGCGGAGGTTCGCAGCGAGGTGCTGGGAGATGCGGCTCTCGTCGGACAACGTCCCCGAAGGTGCGCGCGGGGCAATTTGTATCAAGCGCTTCCAGCCCCACGAAAGCCCGTCAGATGTGATCTGGATCACTTATGCGTTTATGCAGGGGGGGCCGGGGTAGTCGCGCATGTTTATGCAGGTCGGACCGGGCGGAGCGGATCGGCGACGGCACCCCCGTTCGCGGCGCCCGATCGGGCAGACTGGCCGCACCTCACACTGTCCGGATCACCCCGAGATCCGCCGCACGACCGGGAGCGCACGGTGAGCACAGACACTCCGGGCATCGACCCGCTGCTGGCGCTGCGCGCCCCCCGGGACCCCTTCTGCGACGTCTTCCTGACAGGCCCGGTCTTCCTCGACATCATCTTCACCGGCCTGGACAGCGCCCCCGTGCGCGGCACCGAGTCCTGGGCGCGGGGCATGGGCTCCAGCCCCGGAGGCGTCGCCAACATGGCCACCGCGCTCGCCCGGCTCGGCCTGCGTACCTCGCTCGCCGCCGCCTTCGGCGACGACCACTACGGCGAATACTGCTGGGACGCCCTCGAACAGGGCGAGGGCATCGACCTGTCGATGTCGCACACCGTCCCCGGCTGGCACTCCCCGGTCACCGTCTCCATGGCGTACGAGGGCGAGCGCACGATGGTCTCGCACGGCCACGAGGCTCCGCCGCCCACCGGAACCGGGGCGCCCGGCCCGGCCTTCCCGCAGTGCCCGCCGCGCGCCCGCGCCGCGATCGCCTCGCTCGCCCCGGGCCGGAGCGAGCCCTGGGTCGCCACCGCCGCCCAGGCCGGTGCCCGGGTCTTCGCCGACGTCGGCTGGGACGAGACCGGCCGCTGGGATCTGGACGCCCTGCCCGACCTGGCGCACTGCGAGGCGTTCCTGCCCAACGCCGAGGAGGCGATGCGCTACACCCGCACCGACTGCCCGCTCGCCGCCGCCCACGCGCTCGCCGGACGCGTCCCGCTCGCCGTGGTCACCCTGGGCGCCGAGGGCGCGTACGCCGTCGACGGGCGCACCGGCGTCAGTGCCCAGGTGCCCGCCATCGAGGTGGAGGCGCTCGACCCCACCGGCGCGGGGGACGTCTTCGTCGCCGGGTTCGTCACCGGCACCCTCGCCGACTGGCCGCTCGCCGACCGGCTCGCCTTCGCCGGACTCACCGCCGCCCTCTCCGTCCAGGAGTTCGGCGGCTCGCTCTCCGCACCCGGCTGGGCGGAGGTCGCCGCCTGGTGGCAGCAGATCCGCACCTGCGACGACCAGGACCCCGCCGCCCTGGAGCGCTACGCCTTCCTGGACGACCTGCTGCCCACCACGGCCCGCGCCTGGCCCCTGCGGCGCGCGGTGCCCACGATCGGCTTCCGCCAGTGAGCGGGTACTTCCGGCAGTGAACGGGCGCGGGCCGTGTCGCACACACGGCCGGTAAAACCACTCTGCGTTGTCAGCGGCAGGTCGTAGGCTTGGTAATCCAGAGGTTGTCGAGCAGCGAGAACCCTGCAACGGGAGGTATGCGCAGGCCCGAGGGCCGGCCCATGACTCAGACACCCACACAGCCGCAGGCGCGTGCCCAGATCAGGATCCCGGCCGCACACCCCATGGTGATGCTCCTCGGATCGGGTGACTCGCTGTTGCGCGTGATCGAAGAGGCTTTCCCGGCGGCCGACATCCATGTCCGGGGCAATGAGATCAGTGCCACGGGCGAGGCGGCCGATGTCGCTCTCATCCAGCGCCTGTTCGACGAGATGATGCTCGTGCTCCGCACCGGAGCGCCGATGACGGAGGACGCAGTGGAACGGTCGATCGCCATGCTCAGGGCGGCCGGCAACGGACAGGGAGAGCCCCAGGGCGAGACGCCCGCCGAGGTGCTCACACAGAACATCCTCTCCAACCGCGGCCGCACCATCCGCCCCAAGACGCTCAACCAGAAGCGGTACGTCGACGCGATCGACCAGCACACGATCGTCTTCGGTATCGGCCCCGCCGGTACGGGCAAGACCTACCTCGCCATGGCCAAGGCGGTCCAGGCACTCCAGTCCAAGCAGGTCAGCCGCATCATCCTGACCCGCCCCGCCGTCGAGGCGGGGGAGCGGCTCGGCTTCCTGCCGGGCACCCTGTTCGACAAGATCGACCCGTATCTGCGCCCGCTCTACGACGCCCTGCACGACATGCTCGACCCCGACTCGATCCCGCGGCTGATGGCGGCGGGCACGATCGAGGTGGCGCCGCTGGCGTACATGAGGGGCCGCACCCTCAACGACGCCTTCATCATCCTCGACGAGGCGCAGAACACCAGCGCCGAGCAGATGAAGATGTTCCTCACCCGTCTCGGCTTCGACTCCAAGATCGTCATCACCGGTGACATCACCCAGGTCGACCTGCCGAGCGGTACCAAGAGCGGGCTGCGGCAGGTCCAGGAGATCCTGGAGGGCCTGGACGACGTGCACTTCTCCCGGCTCACCTCCCAGGATGTCGTCAGGCACAGGCTCGTCGGCCGTATCGTCGACGCGTACGAGAAGTACGACAGCCGAAACGGTCAACGGGACGGTGAGTCGGACGGCCGGGCAGAGGGCCGGGCCGACGGCCGACGTGACCGCCGAAAAGGGAAGTAGTCGCAGCGCACCATGTCGATCGACGTCAACAACGAGTCCGGAACCGAGGTCGACGAGCAGGCGATCCTCGACATCGCCCGCTACGCACTGGCCCGGATGCGGATTCACCCGCTGTCCGAGCTCTCGGTGATCGTGGTGGACAGCGACGCCATGGAGCAGCTGCACATCCAGTGGATGGACCTCCCGGGTCCGACCGATGTCATGTCCTTCCCGATGGACGAGCTGCGTCCGCCGGCGAAGAACGACGAAGAGCCCCCGCAGGGGCTCCTCGGTGACATCGTGCTCTGCCCGGAGGTCGCGAAGAAGCAGGGTGAGGAGGCGCCGACCCAGCACTCCATGGACGAGGAGCTCCAGCTCCTGACCGTCCACGGAGTGCTGCACCTGCTGGGGTACGACCACGAGGAGCCCGACGAGAAGGCCGAGATGTTCGGTCTCCAGGCCGCGATCGTGGACGGCTGGCGCGGGGAGCAAGGGCTCACCGGCGCGTCCCCGGCCCCCACCGTCTCGTGAGCGCGCCCCTGATCACCGGTGCCGTGCTGCTGGTGATGGTCGGCTGGCTGGCCGCCTGCGCCGAGGCGGGCATCGCCCGCACCTCCAGCTTCCGGGCGGCGGAGGCGGTCCGGGCCGGTCGGCGCGGCAGCGCGAGGCTGGCGCAGATCGCCGCCGACCCGACCCGCTATCTCAACGTCGCCCTGCTGGTGCGGGTCGCCTGCGAGATGTCGGCCGGGGTGCTGGTGACGTACGTCTGCCTCCAGGAGTTCCCGGAGACCTGGGAGGCACTGGCCGTCGCGATGGGCGTGATGGTCCTCGTCAGTTACGTCGCCATCGGCGTCTCCCCGCGCACCATCGGCCGCCAGCACCCGCTGAACACGGCCACGGCCTCGGCGTACGTCCTGCTGCCGCTGGCCCGGATCATGGGGCCGATCCCGCAGCTGCTGATCCTCGTCGGCAACGCCCTGACCCCGGGCAAGGGGTTCCGCAAGGGGCCTTTCGCCAGCGAGGCCGAGTTGCGCGCCATGGTCGACCTCGCCGAGGCGGAGTCGCTGATCGAGGACGACGAGCGCCGCATGGTGCACTCCGTCTTCGAGCTGGGTGACACCCTGGTCCGCGAGGTCATGGTGCCGCGCACCGACCTGGTCTCCATCGAGCGCTACAAGACGATCCGTCAGGCCCTCACCCTCGCCCTGCGCTCCGGCTTCTCCCGGATACCGGTCACCGGCGAGAACGAGGACGACATCGTCGGCATCGTCTATCTGAAGGACCTGGTCCGCAAGACGCACATCAACCGCGAGTCCGAGGCCGATCCGGTCTCCACCGCGATGCGCCCCGCCGCCTTCGTCCCCGACACCAAGAACGCCGGGAACCTGCTGCGCGAGATGCAGCGGGACCGCAGCCATGTCGCCGTCGTCATCGACGAGTACGGCGGCACGGCGGGCATCGTCACGATCGAGGACATCCTGGAGGAGATCGTCGGCGAGATCACCGACGAGTACGACCGCGAGCTGCCACCCGTCCAGGAGCTGGCGAACGGCTGCTACCGGGTGACCGCGCGCCTCGACATCGGCGACCTCGGCGACCTCTTCGGGCTCGACGAGTACGACGACGAGGACGTGGAGACCGTCGGCGGACTGCTCGCCAAGGCGCTCGGCCGGGTCCCGATCGCCGGTGCGTCGGCCGTCGTCGACCTCCCCGACGGACGCGGGCTCCGGCTGACCGCCGAGTCCACGGCCGGCCGCCGGAACAAGATCGTCACGGTGCTGGTGGAGCCGCAGGAGAAGGGCCCCGAGGGCGAGGACAGGGAGACGGGATGACGCCGGAGCGGCTGCGGGCCTTCTGCCTGGAGTTCAACGCGAGCGTGGAGGAGTTCCCGTTCGGACCCGAGACCTCGGTCTTCAAGGTCCTCGGCAAGATGTTCGCCCTCACCGCGCTCGACGCGCGCCCGCTGACGGTCAACCTCAAATGCGACCCGGACGAGGCGATCCGGCTGCGCGGGGTGCATCCGGCGGCCGTCGTGCCCGGCTGGCACATGAACAAGCGCCACTGGAACACGGTCACCGTCTCCGGAGTCCCGGACAAGCTGCTGCGCGAAATGATCGAGGACTCCTACGACCTGGTGGTCGCCGGACTCCCGAAGGCGGACCGGCTGCGGCTGGACCGCCCGTAGCGCCCCGGAGAAGCGGTCCCTGATCAGGGGTGAGGGCGCCCGGCCCGCCGGGCCCTTCGTATGCTCGTGCCATGACCGACACCACCGGCACCACCGACCTCGACGCCGAGGACCGCAAGATCGTCACACTGGCGCGCAGCGCCCGGGCCCGCAACGGGGTGCCCGAGGGCGCCGCCGTACGGGACGAGACGGGGCGTACGTATGTGGCGGGCACGGTGGCGCTGGACTCGCTGAAGCTCAGTGCCTTGCAGACCGCCGTCGCCATGGCGGTCGCCAGCGGCGCCACCTCCCTGGAGGCCGCGGCGGTCGTCTCCGCCGCCGAGACGCCCTCCGACGACGACCGGGCCGCGGTGCGCGACCTGGGCGGACCGGAGACCCCGGTGCTGCTCGCGGGCCCGGACGGCACCCTGCGGCTGCGGGTCTCGGCGGGCTGAGACAGGAGGTTCGGGGCGGGCGCGCCCGGTGCTCCGGCGCGCCCCCGCGGGCCCACTGTGCCGGAGCGCCGCCGCGATCGGGGAGAATGGTCGCCATGAGCGCTCGACCGAACCAAGAAGCCGCTGCCCCGCAGGCGGAGAACACCTCCCCCCACCGGGCCGGTTTCGCCTGCTTCGTGGGCCGTCCCAACGCGGGCAAGTCCACCCTCACGAACGCTCTCGTCGGTCAGAAGGTGGCGATCACCTCCAACCGCCCCCAGACCACCCGGCACACGGTGCGCGGCATCGTGCACCGTGACGACGCGCAGCTGATCCTGGTCGACACCCCCGGCCTCCACAAGCCGCGCACGCTGCTGGGCGAGCGGCTCAACGACGTCGTACGGACCACCTGGGCCGAGGTCGACGTGATCGGCTTCTGCCTGCCCGCCGACCAGAAGCTCGGCCCCGGCGACAAGTACATCGTCAAGGAGCTCGCGGGGATCAAGAAGACCCCCAAGATCGCCATCATCACCAAGACCGACCTGGTCGAGTCCAAGGCGCTGGCCGAACAGCTCCTCGCCGTCTCCGCGCTCGCCGAGGAGCTGGGCTTCGAGTGGACCGAGATCATTCCGGTCTCGGCGGTCAAGGAGGAGCAGGGGGCCGGACGCGCTCCCTCGGGCGAGGGCAAGGGTGATGACGGGCGAGGGGCGGGCCAGGTGGCCCTGCTCGCCGACCTCATCGCCCCGCTGCTGCCCGAGGGCCCGCCGCTCTACCCGGAGGGTGACCTCACCGACGAGCCGGAGATGGTCATGGTCGCGGAGCTGATCCGCGAGGCCGCGCTGGAAGGCGTACGCGACGAGCTGCCGCACTCCATCGCGGTCGTCGTCGAGGAGATGCTGCCGCGCGAGGACCGGCCGGCGGACAAGCCGCTGCTGGACATCCACGCCAACGTCTACATCGAGCGGCCCAGCCAGAAGGGCATCATCATCGGCCCGAAGGGCAAGCGTCTGAAGGACGTCGGCACCAAGTCGCGCAAGCACATCGAGGCGCTGCTCGGCACACCCGTCTTCCTGGACCTGCATGTGAAGGTCGCCAAGGACTGGCAGCGGGACCCCAAGCAGCTGCGCAAGCTCGGGTTCTGAGCCGGACCGGGACCGGTGGCTCAACGCCACGGGGCTCGGAGGACGCCGCGGCCGTGCGGAGCCGCTGAGACTCCCCGGGGCCGAAGGGTGCGAGTGCGGCCCCGGGAAATGGCCCCGAAGCAGCCGCGCGAGCTGGGGTTCCCGCTCTCGTACGGCACGGGTGCCGATCTCACGCGCCCTCCTTCAGGACGCGTGAGATCAGCGTGCGCTGCGCCCCGGTCAGATCGGGGTCAGCGCAGTACACGGTGCGGTCCCCGGCCGTGATCTCGTACCGGAATCCGTCCGGCACCCCGGGCGGCGGCGCGTCCGGGGCGTCGGCGAGCGCCTCCTCGGCCAGCGACTCCCACTCCGCCGCGTCCGCCCGGCCCTCCGTGTCGACCTCGCGGCGGCGGGCGATGCCGGCGAAGCCGCCGGTCCGGGTGACCTGAATACGCATGGGGTCCTGTCTAGCCGGGGCCGGGTGAACGCTCAAGACCGCCTCGCGGCGCTCCTCAGGCCCGGGTCGGGACGCCCACCTCCGACCAGGCCTTGAGGACCGCCTCCCGCTCGTCGCCCTCGCCGAAGCGACTCCCCGCCGCCGCGACCGTCAGCCGGGCGAACTCCGCGAAGTCCGCGGTGGCCGTCAGCTCGCCGCCGGTCAGCACGTCGAACCAGATCTGTCCGGCGCGCTCCCAGGAGTTGCCGCCGAGGGCGGTGGCCAGGAGGTAGAAGGCGCGGTTGGGGATGCCGGAGTTCAGGTGGACGCCGCCGTTGTCCCGGTCCGTCTCGATGTAGTCCTCCATGGAGCCCGGCTGCGGGTCCTTGCCGAGGAGGTCGTCGTCGTAGGCCGTGCCCGGGGCCTTCATCGAGCGCAGCGCGACGCCGCTCACCCGGGGCGCGAGCAGCCCCGCCCCGATGAGCCAGTCGGCCTGTTCCGCGCTCTGGCCCAGCGAGTACTGCTTGACCAGCGCGCCGACGACGTCGGACACGGACTCGTTGAGCGCGCCGGACTGGCCCTCGTAGCGCAGGTTGGCGGTGTACTGCGTGAGTCCGTGGGCCAGTTCGTGGGCGATCACGTCGACCGCGACGGTGAAGTCGAGGAAGATCTCGCCGTCGCCGTCCCCGAAGACCATCTGCTCGCCGTCGAAGAACGCGTTGTTGTACTCCTGGCCGTAGTGCACGGAGCCGATCAGCGGCAGGCCCTTGCCGTCGATGGAGCTGCGGCCGTATGCGGAGAGCAGCAGCTCGAAAGTGGCGCCGAGCCCGGCGTACGCGCGGTTGACGCTGGCGTCGGAGGTGGGCTTGTCGCCCTCGTCGCGGACCGTGACGCCCGGCAGTGCGGTGCGGTTCTCGCAGTCGTACACCGTGCGGTGCGGCCTGGTCGGGACGGCGCCCGCGCTCGGGGCGGCGGGGGCGGCGGCCAGCGCCGTCGTCCGGCGGCGGTCGCGTCGCAGGCCGTCGGCCTCCAGGGTGCGGCGGGCCGGCTCCGCGAGCCGGGCGTCGGCGGACCGGGCCAGGTGGTCGAGGACGTGGGGCGGAACGATGGTGCAGAAGACGGGGTGGAGCTCGCCGTCGGTTCGAAGGTGCATGCCTACGACTGTGGCAGTACGTCACCATGCTGTCACTGGTTGCGACGACGATTGACGAAATGGAGTGATGAGTCACTGTTTACCCGTCATCGGCGGCCGGTCCCGCATACTGATACGCACCGACACCACGGGCCACACTCGGTTACGCTCGTCGCATCATGCGTTTCGGGCTGCTTCTCCTTAGCTGCCGCGGCGAGGGCCTGTAGTCGTAGGCCGACCCCCTCCCCGCGGAGTCTGGTGTGCAGCGACACAGTCGGCCGACCCCTTGTCGGACCCCGAGGAGCCCTACGTCATGACCACCGTGAATCCCGCCGGTAACGCTGTCGGCCGCCCCACGCCGATCACCAACGCGACGCAGCTGCAGAAGCCTTCCGGGATGCCGGTCCACAAGTACGGCCGATACGAGGCCGTCGACATCCCCGACCGCACCTGGCCCGACAACCGGATCACCGTGGCGCCCCGCTGGCTGTCCACCGATCTGCGCGACGGCAACCAGGCGCTGATCGACCCGATGTCCCCGGCCCGCAAGCGCGAGATGTTCGACCTGCTGGTCAAGATGGGCTACAAGGAGATCGAGGTCGGCTTCCCGTCCTCCGGCGAGACCGACTTCAACTTCGTCCGCTCCATCATCGAAGAGGGCGCGATCCCCGAGGACGTGACGATCTCCGTCCTGACGCAGGCCCGTGAGGAGCTGATCGAGCGGACCGTCGAGTCGCTGGTGGGCGCCCGCCGGGCCACCGTGCACCTGTACAACGCCACCGCCCCCACGTTCCGCCGGGTCGTCTTCCGGGGTTCGAAGGAGCAGGTCAAGCAGATCGCGGTGGACGGCACCCGGCTGGTCATGGAGTACGCCGAGAAGATCCTGGGCCCCGAGACGGTCTTCGGCTACCAGTACAGCCCGGAGATCTTCACCGACACCGAGCTGGACTTCGCCCTGGAGGTCTGCGAGGCCGTCTGCGACGTGTGGCAGCCGGAGGAGGGGCGCGAGATCATCCTCAACCTGCCCGCCACCGTGGAGCGTTCGACGCCCTCCACCCACGCGGACCGCTTCGAGTGGATGTCCCGCCACCTGACCCGCCGCGAGCACGTATGCCTGTCGGTCCACCCGCACAACGACCGGGGCACCGCCGTCGCCGCCGCCGAGCTGGCCATCATGGCGGGTGCCGACCGCATCGAGGGCTGCCTGTTCGGGCAGGGCGAGCGCACCGGCAACGTCGACCTGGTCACCCTGGGCATGAACCTGTTCAGCCAGGGAGTGGACCCGCAGATCGACTTCTCGCAGATCGACGAGATCCGCCGCACCAGCGAGTACTGCAACCAGATGGAGATCCACCCGCGCCACCCCTACGCGGGCGATCTAGTCTACACGGCCTTCTCCGGCTCCCACCAGGACGCCATCAAGAAGGGCTTCGACGCCATGGAGGCCGACGCGGCCGCCCAGGGCAGGACGGTCGACGACATCGAGTGGGCCGTGCCGTATCTGCCGATCGACCCGAAGGACGTCGGCCGCTCCTACGAGGCCGTCATCCGCGTCAACTCGCAGTCCGGCAAGGGCGGCATCGCGTACGTCCTGAAGAACGACCACAAGCTGGACCTGCCGCGCCGGATGCAGATCGAGTTCTCCCGGATCATTCAGGCCAAGACCGACGCCGAGGGCGGCGAAGTCACCCCGGCCCAGATCTGGACCACCTTCCAGGACGAGTACCTGCCCAACCCGGACGACGCCGAGGCCCGCTGGGGACGCATCCAGCTGCGCTCCGGCCAGACCACCTCCGACACCGACGGCACCGACACCCTGACCGTCGAGGCGGTCGTGGACGGCTCCGACACCGTCCTGACGGGCTCCGGCAACGGCCCGATCTCCGCGTTCTTCGAAGCGCTGCAGGCCATCGGCATCGACGCCCGGCTGCTGGACTACACCGAGCACACGATGAGCGAGGGCGCCAGCGCCCAGGCCGCCTCGTACATCGAGTGCGCGATCGACGGCAAGGTCCTGTGGGGCATCGGCATCGACGCCAACACCACCCGCGCCTCGCTCAAGGCGGTCGTCTCCGCAGTCAACCGCGCGGCCCGCTGACCGGCTGAGGACCTCCTCGTACGGACGTCCGGTTCGACCCTGTACGGCCGCATTGCCGAGCCCCGATCGCCCTCTCCGGGCGGTCGGGGTTCGGCCATGTCCGAGGGTTGTGACGTCCGAGAGGCTGACGCCACATCACGGATGTGGCTAACATCACGTCCAACCCACGGCAGTGTTGCCGGAGCGTTACGGAGGTGTGCGACGTGCGATCAGTCAAAGGACAACGCGCTCTGAGGCCGGTCCTCTGCGGCGTTCGCACCGTCTGGAACACCGTCGGCGACGGCTCCTTCTTCTGCCCCGGCTGCGGGGGAGACCGCAACTACCGTCGGCTCACCGGCCACCGCCGCCTCACCGTCCTCGGCGTCCCGCTGCTCCGCCGCGGCGAGACCGGGCCCGTCGTCGAGTGCGCCGCCTGCCGCGCCCACCACGCCCCCCAGGCGCTGGACCACCCCACCACCACCCGGTTCTCCGCGATGCTCCGCGAGGCCGTCCACACGGTCACGCTGGCCGTCCTCGCCGCCGGCGGCACCACCTCCCGTACGGTCCTGGAGGCCGCGGTCTCCACCGTGCGCGACGCCGGGCTCGACGACTGCACCCAGGAGCAGCTGTACACCGTGGTGGAGGTGCTGGCCGCCGACACCGGCCACGGCTCCGGGGCCGACCCGGCGGCCGAGGCGTGCGGCCCGACCCTCGCCATCGAGCTGCACGAGGTGCTGGCCCCCCTCGCCCCGCATCTGGCCACCGCGGGCCGCGAGTCCGTACTCCTCCAGGGAGCCCGGATCGCGCTCGCCGACGGCCCCTACTGCGCCGCCGAACGCCAGGTGCTGACCACGGTCGGCCGCGCCCTCCAGCTCCCCGCCGACGACACCGCCCGCCTGCTGGCCGCGGCCGCCCGCACGCCCTCGTAGCGCCCGTACACCCCTCGTGGACCGGGAGAACGGCCCAGGGGCCTCCGCCACCGGTCCCCGGTGGGCGACAATGGGCCCATGAGCTTGTTCCGGGACGACGGCATCGTGCTGCGTACGCAGAAACTGGGCGAGGCCGACCGGATCATCACGATCCTGACCCGCGGCCACGGCCGGGTCCGCGCCGTCGCCCGGGGGGTGCGCCGCACCAAGTCCAAGTTCGGCGCCCGCCTTGAGCCCTTCTCCCACGTCGACGTCCAGTTCTTCGCGCGCGGCAGTGAGCTCGTCGGCCGCGGGCTGCCGCTCTGCACCCAGAGCGAGACGATCGCCCCGTACGGCGGCGGCATCGTCGCCGACTACGCCCGCTACACCGCGGGCACCGCGATGCTGGAGACCGCCGAGCGGTTCACCGACCACGAGGGGGAGCCGGCGATCCAGCAGTATCTGCTGCTCGTCGGCGGCCTGCGGACCCTCGCCCGGGGCGAGCACGCCCCCCACCTCATCCTGGACGCGTTCCTGCTGCGCTCGCTCGCGGTCAACGGGTACGCGCCCAGCTTCGAGGACTGCGCCAAGTGCGGAATGCCCGGTCCGAACCGGTTCTTCTCCGTCGCGGCGGGGGGCGTCATATGCGGTGACTGCCGGGTCCCCGGCAGCGTCGTACCCTCGGCACAGGCCCTCGGCCTGCTGAGCGCGCTGCTCAGCGGCGACTGGGCGACGGCGGACGCGTGCGAGGCGCGTCATGTCAGGGAGGGGAGCGGGCTGGTGTCCGCCTATCTGCACTGGCATCTGGAGCGCGGCCTGCGCTCGCTGCGGTACGTGGAGAAGTGACGCGGTGCGTCGGGCGGACGACGCGGTGCGTGGATAGGACCCACCCCCTCAATTGCCGGTGGGTCCAAGTGACACAGGGAGACTGAGAAGCTCATGGCAGTACGCGGGATCCTCGGCGGCCGTAACCGGCGCACGTACAAGACCCCCGAGCCGCACCCCTCGGGCGCGACGCCTCCGAAGATCCCCGGAGAGCTGGTGCCCCGGCACGTCGCCGTCGTGATGGACGGCAACGGCCGCTGGGCCAAGGAGCGGGGTCTGCCCCGCACCGAGGGTCACAAGGTCGGTGAGGGCGTCGTCATGGACGTTCTCAAGGGGTGTATCGAGATGGGCGTCAAGAACCTCTCGCTGTACGCCTTCTCCACCGAGAACTGGAAGCGCTCGCCGGACGAGGTGAAGTTCCTGATGAACTTCAACCGCGATGTGATCCGCCGCCGCCGCGACGAGATGGACGAGCTCGGTATCCGCATCCGCTGGGTGGGCCGGATGCCCAAGCTGTGGAAGTCCGTCGTCCAGGAGCTCCAGGTCGCCCAGGAGCAGACCAAGGACAACGACGCGATGACGCTGTACTTCTGCGTCAACTACGGCGGCCGCGCCGAGATCGCGGACGCCGCGCAGCGCATCGCGCAGGACGTGGCGGCCGGGAAGCTCGACCCGTCGAAGGTCAACGAGAAGACGTTCCAGAAGTACATCTACTACCCGGACATGCCGGACGTGGACCTCTTCGTGCGCCCCAGCGGCGAGCAGCGCACCTCGAACTACCTGATCTGGCAGAGCGCGTACGCCGAGATGGTCTTCCAGGACGTTCTGTGGCCGGATTTCGACCGTCGGGACCTGTGGCGGGCCTGCCTGGAGTACGCCCAGCGCGACCGCCGCTTCGGCGGTGCGGTGGAGGCGGAAGCCGCCAAGTGATCAGGTAGAAGCCGCCAAGTGATCACGGAAAGGGGCGGGCCCGGTACGCGTACCGGGCCCGCCCCTTCCTGATGTCTCCTACGCCTTCTTCTCGGCGCACTCCGCACACGTCCCGAAGATCTCGACAGTGTGCGCGACGTTGACATAGCCGTGCTGGGCGGCGATCGTCTCGGCCCACTGCTCGACGGCCGGGCCCTCGACCTCCACCGCCTTGCCGCAGAGCCGGCAGACCAGGTGATGGTGGTGGTCACCGGTCGAGCAGCGCCGGTAGACGGCCTCGCCCTCGGTGGTGCGCAGCACATCGACCTCGCCCGCGTCGGCGAGGGACTGAAGGGTCCGGTAGACCGTGGTCAGGCCCACGGAGTCGCCGCGGTGCTTGAGGACGTCGTGCAGCTCCTGGGCGCTGCGGAACTCGTCGACCTCGTCGAGCGCCGCCGCCACCGCCGCCCGCTGCCGGGTGGACCGGCCGCGTACCGGCGCTGCGTTCGTGCCACTGATCGGCGCCGTGGCCACAGGTGCCTCCTCGTGTCGCCCGTACATGTGTCGGGCCATTGTGCCAGCCCGCCCGGGTGCCTCAGGCGCACACGTACGGTGTGACGCCGTCACACGTGCACGGCGGGACGTCGTCACACGTGCACGTCGTCCGTGCCCCGGCGGGCGGCCGGTACCTCCAGGGTGCACTCTGCCTCCCTCGCCGCGCTCGCCCGGGCCCGGTGTTTCGCGAGCGGAGCGGCGAGCGCGGTCAGCGCGACGAACACCGCGATGGCCAGCAGCACGATGGTCGCCCCCGGCGGAACGTCCTGGTAGTACGAGGTCACGGTGCCGGTCAGGGTCACCGCCGTGCCGATCGCCACGGAAAGCACGAAGGTCACCTTGAAGGACTTGGTGATCTGCTGGGCGGCCGCCACCGGCACCACCATCAGCGCGCTGACCAGCAGCAGCCCGACGACCCGCATCGCGACGGTCACGGTCACCGCGGCCACGACCGCGACCAGCAGGTTCAGCACCCGCACCGGCAGCCCGGTCACCCGGGCGAACTCCTCGTCCTGGCTGACGGCGAACAGCTGCCGCCGCAGCCCCACGGTGATCAGCACCACGAAGGCGGCCAGCGCGCAGATCGCGATGACGTCCTCGTCGGAGACCGTGGAGAGCGATCCGAAGAGGTACGAGGTCAGGTTGGCGTTGGAACCCGTGTCGGACAGGTTGATCAGCATCACGCCGCCCGCCATACCGCCGTAGAACAGCATCGCCAGGGCGAGATCGCCGCGCGTGTGTCCGTACCAGCGGATCAGCTCCATGACGACCGCACCGGCCACGGCGACGGCGGTGGCCATCCACACGGGGCTGGTGGAGAGCAGGAAGCCGAGGCCGACCCCGGTCATCGCGATGTGCCCGATGCCGTCGCCCATCAGGGCCTGCCGGCGCTGCACCAGGTAGATGCCGATGGCGGGCGCGGTGATGCCGACCAGGACGGCCGCGATGAGCGCCCGCTGCATGAAGGGAGGGTTCAGGAATTCCAGCATCATCAGGTCAGCAGTCCCGTCCGGACCGGCTCGGCGGCCGCATGGGGGTGTACGTGGTCGTGGCCGGGCAGGGCGTGCTGGCCGAGTGCCTCGGGGGGCGGGCCGTCGTGCGTGACGCAGCCGTCGCGCAGGACGACGGCCCGGTCGATGAGGGGCTCCAGCGGGCCCAGCTCGTGCAGCACCAGCAGCACGGAGGTGCCCAGCGCCACCTGCTCGCGCAGGGTCGAGGCGAGGATCGCCTGGCTGGCCAGGTCCACCCCGGCCATCGGCTCGTCCATGATCAGCAGCTCCGGCTCGGCGGCCAGGGCACGGGCGATCAGGACCCGCTGGTGCTGGCCGCCGGAGAGGGCGCTCACGGAGTCCTTGGCGCGGTCGGCCAGGCCCACCAGCTCGATGGCCCGGTCGACGGCTGCCCGGTCCGCCTTTCCCGGCCACCGCAGCTTCGTACGGGCGAGCCGCCCGGAGGCGACGACCTCACGGATCGTGGCGGGCACCCCGCCCGCGGCCGTGGTGCGCTGAGGGACGTAGCCGACCCGGCCCCACTGGCGGAAGCGGCGCAGCTCCGTGCCGAACAGCTCGACGGTGCCGCCGGTCAGCGGGACCTGGCCGATCGCGGACCGTACGGCGGTGGACTTGCCGGACCCGTTGGCCCCGAGGAGCGCGACGACCTCGCCCCGGCGCACGGTGACGTCCACCCCGCGCAGGACGGGGCGCGCGCCGAGGGTGGCCGTGGCGCCGCGCAGGCTCAGGACGGCCTCGCGGGTGGTGCTCTCACCCTCTGCCATGAGTGCCTCCGATCCGGTGGTGGTGCGGGCCCTGATGGTGGTGTGGGGCCCGGTGGCGGTGCCGGGCCCGGTGGTGGTGCGGGTCACTTCGCGCCGAGCGCCTTCTTCAGCGCGGTCAGGTTGGACTGCATGACCTCGAAGTAGTCAGCGCCCTTGGACTTCTTCGTGATTCCCTCCAGCGGGTCCAGGACGTCGGTCTTCAGCCCGGTGTCCTTCGCGAGGGTCTTGGCGGTCTTGTCGCTGGCGAGCGTCTCGAAGAAGACCGTGGTGGCCTTCTCCTTCTCCGCGATGGTGTGGAGCTCCTGGATACGGGCCGGGGTCGGCTCGGCCTCGGGGTCGATGCCCGCGATGCCCTGCTGGGTGAGCCCGTAGCGCTCGGCGAGGTAGCCGAAGGCGGAGTGGGTGGTGATGAAGGTCTTGGTGGCGGTGTTCTTCAGCCCGGTCTCGTACGCCGCGTTCAGCTGGTTCAGCTCGGTGACCAGGGCCTCGGTGTTCTTCCGGTAGTCGGCGGCGTGGTCGGGGTCGGCCTTCTCCAGGGACTTGCCGACACCCTTGGCGACCTCGGCGTACTTCACCGGGTCCAGCCAGACGTGGGGGTCGCCGCCCTCCTCGCCGTGGTTGTGGCCGTCGCCCTCGGAGTGCTCCTCGTGGGCTTCCTCTTCGTGGCCGTGGTCTTCTTCGTGCCCGTGCTCGTCCTCGTGGCCGTGCTCTTCTTCGCCTTCGTGGCCGTGGTCGTGGCCGCCGACCTCGGCTCCGTGGTTCTCCAGCGCGGTGAGGGTCGCGGCGTCGACGGTGTTCTTCACACCGGACTGCTTGATCGCGTCGTCCACGACGGGCTGGATGCCCTTGAGGTACAGCACATAGTCGGAGTCGCTGATGGAGCCGATCTGGCGCGGGGTGAGTTCCAGGTCGTGCGGTTCGACGCCCGGCTTGGTGAGGCTGGTGACGGCGACGTGCTCGCCGCCGATCCGCTCGGCCAGGAACTGCATCGGGTAGAAGGACGCCGTCACCTTCAGCTTGTCACCGCTGCCGCCGCTGCCCCCGTCCGCCGCGTCGGAGGTGGAGCAGGCCGAGAGAGCGGTCAGACCGAGGACGACTGCTCCGGCGACGGCGGTGGTGGGTATCAGACGACGTACGTTCATGACAGTCATTTTCAACAAACGTGGAAACGATTGTCAACAAGGCAGATGAGATGCCCGGAAGATCACATAGCGGAGGCGGCGGAGTCCTGCGCGCCCCCACCGATTTGATCCAGGGGGTGCGCGCGCCGGTAATCTGAAGCATTCGCCCGCCCGTCTCCCGACCACCACCCCCCACCGAGGCGCTACGCGCCGCACCTGTCCAATTTCGCCGTCGTAATGAAGAGAGCACCGTGGCCGCCGACAAGATCGACACCATCGTCAGCCTGAGCAAGCGCCGTGGCTTCGTCTACCCCTGCAGTGAGATCTACGGTGGCCAGAAGGCCGCCTGGGACTACGGGCCGCTGGGCGTGGAGATGAAGGAGAACCTGAAGCGTCAGTGGTGGCGCTACATGGTCACCGCGCGCGAGGACGTGGTCGGTATCGACTCGTCGGTCATCCTGGCCCCCGAGGTCTGGGTCGCCTCCGGCCACGTCGCCACTTTCTCGGACCCGCTCACCGAGTGCACCTCCTGCCACAAGCGCTACCGCGCCGACCACCTGGAGGAGGCGTACGAGGAGAAGCACGGCAAGCCGCCGGTCAACGGCCTCGCCGACCTCAACTGCCCCAACTGCGGCAACAAGGGCACCTTCACCGAGCCCAAGCAGTTCTCGGGTCTGCTCTCCACCCACCTCGGCCCGACCCAGGACTCCGGCTCGGTCGCCTACCTGCGCCCCGAGACCGCCCAGGGCATCTTCACCAACTTCGGCCAGGTGCAGCAGACCTCGCGCAAGAAGCCGCCGTTCGGCATCGCGCAGATGGGCAAGTCCTTCCGGAACGAGATCACTCCGGGCAACTTCATCTTCCGGACCCGCGAGTTCGAGCAGATGGAGATGGAGTTCTTCGTCAAGCCGGGCGAGGACGAGGAGTGGCAGCAGTACTGGATGGACCAGCGCTGGAACTGGTACACGGACCTCGGCATGCGCGAGGAGAACATGCGCTGGTACGAGCACCCGCAGGAGAAGCTGTCCCACTACTCCAAGCGCACCGCCGACATCGAGTACCGCTTCCGCTTCGGCGGCAGCGAGTGGGGTGAGCTGGAGGGCGTCGCCAACCGCACCGACTACGACCTCAAGGCGCACTCCAAGGCCTCGGGCACGGACCTCCAGTACTACGACCAGGAGGCCAACGAGCGCTGGACGCCGTACGTCATCGAGCCCGCGGCCGGTGTCGGCCGCGCGATGCTGGCGTTCCTCCTGGACGCCTACGTCGAGGACGAGGCGCCCAACGCCAAGGGCGTCATGGAGAAGCGCACCGTGATGCGCCTCGACCCGCGCCTGGCGCCGGTCAAGGTCGCGGTCCTGCCGCTCTCCCGCAACCCGCAGCTCTCGCCGAAGGCCAAGGGCCTGGCGGCCGACCTGCGCAAGAACTGGAACATCGAGTTCGACGACGCGGGCGCCATCGGCCGCCGCTACCGCCGCCAGGACGAGATCGGCACCCCGTTCTGCGTCACCGTCGACTTCGACACCCTCGACGACAACGCGGTGACCGTGCGCGAGCGCGACACCATGAAGCAGGAGCGCGTCTCCCTGGACCAGATCCAGGCGTACCTGGGCGCCCGTCTGCTCGGCTGCTGACGGCTCCGTACGCTTCCGTACGCGCGTGAGGCCCCCGGTTCCGGGTACGGAACCGGGGGCTTCGTCGTCCACCGGAGCCCCGCCGATCCGGGAGGTACGCGATGCCGTCGATCACCACCAGCAAGGTCACCAGATGGGACCAGCACGGCCGTGAACACGTCGTACGGGTAAGGAAGTCGGGCATGACGCGCCAGTTGACGTGCGCCACCTGCGGGTGGCGGCGCTCGGCGCAGTTCCTGCCGTGGCTGAAGGCCGAGGAGCACCTCACCGAGGCCCACCAGGCGACGGTCGACCCGACGGCCTGAGCTCCCCCGGCGGCCCGAAAACCTGGTGCGGCGCGCTCCGGGAGCGGGGTACGGTTCCGGCATGTCTTCGTTCTTCCAGATCTACGAGTGAGAGCGCGGCGGGTGCGACTTCCCCCGCCGCCCATCGGATCGATTGCGATCACCGATCACCCGATCACTTCCTTCCTCACTTCTCACCACGAATGGGAGAACGCCGTGGCCAAGAGCCGCAACAACCTCCTCGGTGTCGGCGGACAGCGCAAGAAGCTGTCCCGCGCCGAACAGCAGGGCGCGGGTTCCGCGCGAGACGCCGACCGCAAGGCCGCCGAGAGCAAGAAGCAGGAGCTGGTCCGCAAGATGCGCGAGCGCGCCGAGGCCCAGGCTGCCACCACTGCCGAGCCGGGTGAGCAGGGCGGCCCCGCGCAGAGCTGACACCTGAGCTCCATCTCGTACGACGGGGGCCCGGATCATCCGTGATCCGGGCCCCCCGCGTGCCCCGGCAGGCCGGTTCAGGTGGGGCGCGTCGGTGCGCCGGAGGGACCGAAGGCGCCTCAGGCCGAACGAGCGGCCCGCGCGCCTCGGATCAGCAGCACCGCCGGGATCAGCCCCAGCAGCAGCGGCGTCGGCTCCAGAACAGCTGCCGACACCACGGACCACGCCGCCAGCCCCCAGCCGATGGACGCGGGCGTCGCGATGTTCCGCCGGGCCAGGTCGGATACGAGCGCACCCAGCAGCATCATCGGCACGGCGAAGCTGCCGAGTGAGATCCAGAAGGCACCGTTCGCGCCACGGGGGTGAACGAACTCGTCACGCGGCAGCCCCCACAGTGCCCCGGTGAACCACTCGTCGAGGTACTGGACGTTCTGCACGCCCAGTCCGATGAGGTGCATCGCTCCCAGGATCATCAGGATTCGTCCTGCCCAGCGCCCCATTACCGCTCCCCCTTTTCGAGACCGTGAGTTTCGGAACCGGGGGTACCGTAACATGGCCTCATGGGACGACCTAGAGACAGCCGGGTCGACGAAGCGATCCTCGCCGCCACCCGCAGCCTCCTGGCGGAAAGCGGATACGCCGGGCTCACGGTTGACGCTGTCGCCGAGCGCGCGCGGATCGGCAAGGCGGCGATCTACCGGCGCTATGCGACGAAGCAGGAGATGGTGTTCGCGGCAGCCGTGCACAGCGTGGACCTGCCCCCGCCCCCCGATACGGGAAGCCTGCTCGGGGACCTGACGGTGCTCGTCCAGGAGATCGTGGACCACGTCACCACACCGGTCGCCGCCGCCGCTATCCCCGGGCTGCTCGCCGACATACGCAGCTCGCCGGAGCTCGCCGCTCGCTTCCGCGACGCCTTCGTCACCGTCCAGCAGGCCGGCCTCGCCGAACTGCTCGGCCGAGCGGTCGCCCGCGGTGAGCTCCCGTCTTCTCCGGACGTCGACCTTGTCCACGCGCTGGTGGCCGGCCCGGTCTTCGCCACGGTCTACCTCCAGAACCGTTCCCCGGACGGCCTGGCCGAACGGCTCGGCCGGATCGTCGCCGCCGCTCTCACTGGGGTCTGACCTGCCCATGTCGGGCCGCCTCCACGTTGCCGCCCACCGGCGCAGCCGGTCCGGCAAGCGGCGCAACGGCCGTGCGCTGGTTCACGGTTGAGCCCACCCCTTCGGGTCCTCGCCGGATACGAGCCCCTCGGCGATCAGATCACCGAGCGGGTCGGTCACGCCCCAGGAGTGGGACGAGGTGTGGTGGTCGAAGAACGTGCACCGCCGCACGACGCCTGTGCCGAGGTGCCGGAGGACGGCGGGACACCACGGGACGGCCTCGGCCCGGTGGACACGTTCCGGTCCGGCGCCGGTCCAGAAGAACCACGGGGCCGGTGCGTCCGGCGTCTCGGCCGCTCCGAGGCGCGCGGCGTGCTCGGTGCGCTGGTCGTGCTCGCCGAGTTCGCAGAGGAGGTACGAGAGGTGCGAGAGGTGCGAGAGGCAGGGGAGGTGCAAGTGGTGTGTGAGGTACGGAGGGGCAGGGGTTACGGCGGTGCACTGGAGCACGTCGCTCATCTCCGTGTCGTCTCCTGCCACCCGGCGAGCGTCAGACTCAGCCCGACGGCAGGGTCGAGGGCCGTGAACAGCACGGGAAGGCCCGCCTCCAGGGCCCGTATCGCGTGATCCTGGTGCGCGGCGTCGGTGGCCCAGAGGCGCAGCCTCTCCGGAGCGCCGGACCCGTGGAAGCGAACCGGTCGTACGTCGGCGGTCGGCGGCCGGAAACGGTCGGCCGCGTCAGGAAGTCCGTGCCCGTTGGCGAGGCGGAGGGCTTGTCGGCGCAGCCACAGGAGGGCGAGCCGTCGGTTCCGTACGCTGACCCCGCCGAGGGAGGCGGACCGCTGTCCGTCGGACAGGGTGACCTCGGCCGCGTAACCCGTCGCGGTTCGCGTCCTATGGCACGCCTGCGGTCGCCGTGCTGGACCAGGGCCCGGAGGCGGCGGGGGGAGTCGGACCTGTAACCGGGCGAGTGGCCTCACAGGACCTCGCCCCGGCTACGGGCGTTGAGCCGTGCGGTACGGGCGCGAAGCTGCTCGCTGACGAGCGCGGGCCGTAGTCGGCGGGGCTCGGCCTCCCATTCGGCGCCGCCGCCGACGGGGCGGAGCGACCAGTAGGGACCGGCGACCCCACGGAACTCACCGACGCGGTCGCCGCGGCTGGTGTCGACCAGGAGGGTTCCGGGGGTGGGGGGTTCTGGGGGCTCTTGAGTATTCGGGCGCATGTTCTCGCCGTACATCGATCGCTCCTCTCCGTAGCTGTTCGGCTACCGGGGCGATTCAGCGTGACCTAGGGTCGAGTTGTCTTCAACGTGGGGATACGGGAGGGCACGTTGGTAAACCGTAAGGAGCTGAATCCGGAGGCGAGCCCGCAGGCAGCCTTCGGCGCGCGTTTACGCAGGATGCGTGAGGAACGTGGGTGGATTCAGGATCAGCTGGCGACGCTGGTCGGCTGCTCGGGCAGGCATGTCTCGGCGATCGAAACTGGCCGCAAACCGGCAACTCTGCCATTCGCGAGGAAAACTGACCGGGTATTTGATCTCATCGGATCGCCCGAATCGTTCGAGCGCGAGTGGCAGGAGATGAAACACGGGAGCTTGCTGGAGGGCTTCCCGGAGTACGTGGGGTACGAGGGGCGTGCGGTTGAGCTCCGGCTCTACGAAGTTGGGATCATTCCGGGGCTGTTGCAGACCCCGGAGTACGCACGGGTACTTGCCGACAGCGCCGTACGGCGAGGGGCGATCACGCCGGAGCAGGCCGACGAACGCGTGTCCTTCCTCGCGGAGCGGCAGGCGGCGTTGGTGAGGCCCAGACCGCCCATGCTGTTCGTGACCATGGACGAGAGCTGCATCCGTCGCCCTGTGGGTGGTTCAGCCGTCATGAACGCTCAGCTGGACCGTCTGATCGAGTTCTCCGAACTGCCCAACACGCTGCTCCAGGTGGCTCCGTACGAGATCGGCGAGCAGCGGACCTTCGATCTGCCGGTGAACATCCTGACGCTGCCGGACCGGTCCGTGATCTGCTACGCGGAATCGCAGACCCAGGGCCATCTGGACCGGGAAAGCTCGTTCGTGCTGCCCATGTTGACGGCCTACCATCAGCTTCAGGGCGCGTCGCTGTCGCAGACGGCGTCTGTGGCCAAGATCAGCCAGTTGCGAAAGGGCACCCAGTGACGACCGAATCCCCCCGATGGTTCAAGTCCTCGTACAGCAACAACGGCGGCAACTGCGTCGAGGTCGCCGCCAACCTCGTCGCCTCGCGCGGCATCGTGCCGGTCCGTGACTCCAAGAGCGTGGACGGCCCGGTGGTCGACGTTCCGGTCGCCGCGTTCTCCGCGTTCGTCGGGGGCGTGCGGACCGGGAAGTTCGACGCCGTCTGACGAGCCGAGCCAGGACCGCCCCACTGTGCCGTGCATGGTGGGGCGATCCTGCTGTTCGGGGAGCGGGGGCGGGGAGCGGGGAACGTTCTGGTGGCCGCGATCGACACAGCGGGCTTGAGCCCGAGCGCCGACGGATCGCGCATGCACTGAGTACCGGCGGGTCGCTCACGCGCCGTGGGATTCAGCGGTTGGCTGGCGAACAGTGGGGGACCGGCCGATCTGTCCGGGTGGCGGATCTCGCGGGGCGGGACCTGGTGGTGGACCAGGGCGAGGTGTGCCTGGCCCGTGAAGCGTCCGGGGCGCGTAGCGCGGGGGGTCTTGTTGGCTGATTCCGGTGGGCGGGTCAGACTATGGGCGACCTTCCGCTTCGACTCCGCCCGCCGTGCCTCCTCGCTTTCTCTCCCCGTCAGGAATTGCCGTGTCCCACACCTCCGCCGCCCCCCGGCCAGGCAGCCCGGTCCAGCGCGCCGGCACTCACCGCTTCAGCGATGTGATCAGCCGCATAGCCGAGGAGATGGCCACCCTCACCGACCACGGCAGCCCTGCCGACTACATACCGATGCTCGCCGGTGCCGACCCCCGGCGGTTCGGCATGGCCGTCGCGGAGCCGGACGGGACGGTCTACGGTGTCGGCGACTGGCAGCAGCCGTTCTCGACGCAGTCCATCACCAAGGTGTTCGCCCTGGCGCTGGCGCTCTCCCTGGACGGCGAGCAGCTCTGGCGGGGCGTGGGCCGCGAGCCCTCGGGCAACCCCTTCAATTCCCTGGTGCAGCTGGAATACGAGAACGGTGTCCCCCGGAACCCGTTCATCAACGCCGGCGCTCTGGTCGTGACCGACCGGCTACAGGCCCTGACCGGGGACGCCGCCGGTCAGGTGCGGGAGCTGCTGCGCTCGGAGAGTGGCAATCCCGCCATCGACTTCATGCCGGAAGTCGCAGCCTCCGAAGCGGCCTACGGTGACCGCAACGCCGCTCTGGCTCACTTCATGGCCGCCTACGGCAACATCACGCTCCCGGTGCCCGAGCTGCTCTCCGCCTACTTCCGCCAGTGCTCGATCGAGGCGTCGTGCGCGGACCTGGCCCTGTCGGCGGGGTTCCTGGCCCGGCACGGGGTCCGGGCCGACGGTTCCGCGCTGCTGACCCGCAGCCAGGCGAAGCAGGTCAACGCGGTGATGCTCACCTGCGGGACGTACGACGCCGCCGGAGATTTCGCCTATCGGGTGGGGCTGCCGGGCAAGAGCGGTGTCGGCGGGGGGATCATCGCCATCGTGCCCGGGGTGTGCACCTTGTGCGTATGGAGCCCGGGCCTCGACCGGCGCGGCAACTCGGTGGCGGGCGTGTCGGCCCTTGACCGCTTCACCACGCTCACCGGGCTGTCCGTCTTCTGATGTGCTGCGGGGGCGACTCGGTCCAGGACTGGCGCGGCGAGAAGCCCTCGCGCCGCAGCCGGTGTTCCGTGTAGACGATCCGCTCGGCCTAGATCACAGCGAGAGGGACCGCGCGGGGTTCGTCGAGGCGTACGGCGTCTGGCCGGTCGGCGGCGGCCCGGCTGCCGCGCCCCCCCGACCCCACCTGGCCCACCCGGTTCGCTCAGTCCACCAGGTCGCGCCAGCAGGCCACGGTCGAGCGCGGCCGGGACTCGTCCTCCCGGTGCGGTGACCAGAAGGCGTTGTGCTCCACGTCGAACAGCACGCCCTCGGCCAGTGTGCGGCGGATACGCTGCGTGACCCCGAAGAGTTCCTCCGCGCCCCCACCGGCGGTCTCGCGGGCACCTTAGGTCTCTGACCAGGGCGGTCGAACGGCAGGACAGGGAATGCGCGCAGCCCGTCCGGGCCGCCGCTACCTCCGGGCCGGACGGTGGATGGCGATCTCAGTGCTCGCGGAAGTACGCCACGACCCCCGAGATGGTCATAGCGAGCCCCAGGGCCCCGATGCCGAACAGCCCCAGGGTCGTCCGGGCCTCGGTCCCGTCCAGCAGGGCGCGCACCCCGCCGATGAGTCCACCGACAGACATGATCCCACCGAGGACGAACCCTTGCGAACTTTGGGGTTGCGCATACCACCTGCTCCGGCTCCGACGTCGGGGCGACGGCGGGCCTGCGCGGCGGCGGCCGGAAGGCGGCCTGCTCCCGGGGTGCTTCATCGGTATCTCACCTTTCCCGGTGCTGCCGGCGCTTCCA
Organism: Streptomyces durocortorensis; assembly: GCF_031760065.1. Taxonomy (NCBI): domain Bacteria; kingdom Bacillati; phylum Actinomycetota; class Actinomycetes; order Kitasatosporales; family Streptomycetaceae; genus Streptomyces; species Streptomyces sp. C11-1. Next base: position 1,981,222 of record NZ_CP134500.1, on the reverse strand, counting down.
CATGGCTGTCACCCGGTTTCTGGTCCGAGGGCGTGTAGCCGTAGTCGACCATCGTCGCCACGATGGAGACGGGCGCGCCGAATATTCTCCCCCCGAACTTGCCGACCGTGTTCACGACCCCGGGGCGGTGGTGTTTTCCGTTGACGTCGCTCAGGATCGAGCCCTTCTCAAGGTATTTGCTCGCCTGGCCGGCAGCGTAGGCGGGCGAGCCGCCGATGAGTCCCTGAGCCGCCCCGTTGAAGTCTCCGCGCAGGGCCGCCTCGCCGCCGCCGATCCAGGAGCGGTAGCTGAGGAATTCAGCGATCGGCTTGATGGTGCTGCTGCCCCACTTCTCGGGGCGCACGTACTCGGCCACGTCCAGTTTCGTCTGCGCGGCCTGCTCCTTGAGCGTCTTCGCGTCCTTCAAGGACTCGTAGTGCACGGAGCTGAACTGGCGCGGGTCCTTGGTGAGGACCGCCAGACCCCCGGCGCAGCGGGCATCCGCGTCGGCCGCGCGTTGCAGTACGGCCTTTATGCGGGTGATGAGAGCATCGGCGTCGCCCTTGCCGGGACCGGAGACCTCCAGATGGATGACGACCCCGTACGGGTCGATCCTGAGGCCGTAGGGCGGATTCTCGTAGATCTCCACGAGTTCGGCCTTGGCCTTCGTCAACTCGCTGTAGGCGTCCTTGAGCAGGTTGGTGATGCTCTCGGCCTGGGTCACCGCGTCCTGGAACTCTCCCGCCGTCCTCGTGACGAACGGCTTGGTGACGCCGGCGTTCTGCCCCTTCCAGGCTGTCCCCTTCGCGAAGGCGCTCATGTCTCCGGCGTCCTTGGCCAGTTCCTTGAGCTTCTTCGTCATGGCGACCCAGTCGTCGATCGCCGAGTCGAGTGGTTTCGTCCTGAGATTCAGGAGCTGCTGGAACACCAGCACCGGGCACCTCGTCTGAGTGGGGAAGGAACGGGAAGGGAGATCAGTCAGATGATCGGGCCTTGTGGTCTCGGTACCGAAGGCGCCGCGTTCTTGTCGGGTACGTCGAAGTATTCGGAGATCTTGGACACGCCGACCTGGGCGACGACCCACTCGTCGTCTTTCTTCCTCGACGCCTGCGTGTAATCGAGATGATTGGAAATGTGCGCACAGGCGTCGAGCAGCGTTCCGACCTGCTTCGCCCACGCTGTGGCTGCGGAGGTGAGCGCTTCGCCCATCTCGAACCCGTCCGATGTCAGACTGGTTCCTGCTGCGTTGGTCGTGGTCCGGGCATGTGTGCCGTCGGCCTTCAGGTCGTTGTGCAGCCGGAAGGCGAAGTGACCGATCTTTCCCAGCTCGTCGTCGTGGACGATGAGGTCCGCGCCGGTCGGTGACGCGCCCGGGTCGTACATCGGTACCTGATTCAGCTGCATCCGGGCTGTGGCGTCTGCTTTGAGACCAGCCCATTCCTCTTCGAAAGACATGGCCCCCCGCTGGCGGTCGCGATGACGGATACGGCACTCGCGCATGTTCGATTATTGACGATCTCGTGGCGGCACCGTGTGGCGGGGGCGGTGTGGACGGGCATCGGCGTCTTCCCCTGCGGAAAGTCGGCTGCGGTACCCGGTCACACCCATCAGGTCACCGTGCGCGGCAGCCGGGCCGTCCCCCGTCCGGCGTACGCGACAATGGAGCAATGACCACGCTCGCCCCCGCCCTCCCGCAGCTCCGCATCGGCCCGCACACCGTGCAGCCGCCGGTCGTGCTGGCCCCGATGGCCGGCATCACCAATGCCCCGTTCCGGACGCTGTGCCGGGAGTTCTCCGGGGGTAAGGGGCTCTTCGTCAGCGAGATGATCACCACGCGGGCGCTGGTCGAGCGCAACGAGAAGACCATGCAGCTGATCCACTTCGACGCCACCGAGACCCCGCGCTCGATCCAGCTGTACGGAGTGGACCCGGTCACCGTCGGCAAGGCCGTCCGCATGATCGTCGACGAGGGGCTCGCCGACCACATCGACCTGAACTTCGGCTGCCCGGTTCCCAAGGTCACCCGCAAGGGCGGCGGCTCCGCGCTGCCGTACAAGCGGCCCCTGCTGCGGGCCATCCTGAACCAGGCGGTCTCCAACGCCGGGGATCTGCCCGTCACCATCAAGATGCGCAAGGGCATCGACGACGACCACCTCACCTTCCTCGACGCGGGCCGCATCGCCGTCGAGGAGGGCGTCACCGCCGTCGCCCTGCACGGCCGCACCACCGCCCAGCACTACGGCGGCACCGCCGACTGGGACGCCATCGCCCGGCTCAAGGAACACGTCCCCGAGATTCCCGTCCTCGGCAACGGGGACATCTGGTGCGCCGATGACGCCCTGCGGATGATGCGCGAGACCGGGTGCGACGGCGTTGTCGTCGGGCGCGGGTGCCTGGGGCGGCCCTGGCTCTTCGCCGATCTGGTGAGCGCCATGGAGGGGCGCCCGACCCGGCACGCGCCCGCCCTGCGCGAGGTCGCGGACGTCATGGTGCGCCACGCCACGCTGCTGGGGGAGTGGATCGGTGACGAGGCGCGCGGCGTGATCGACTTCCGCAAGCACGTCGCCTGGTATCTGAAGGGCTTCGCGGTCGGTTCCGAGATGCGCAAGAAGCTGGCGGTCACCTCCTCGCTGGAGGAGCTGGCCGGACAGCTGCACGAGCTGGACCTCGACCAGCCCTGGCCGGACGGCGCCGACGGGCCGCGCGGGCGCACCTCGGGCAACAACCGGGTCGTCCTGCCGGACGGCTGGCTGAAGGACCCGTACGACTGCTCGGGCGTCAGCGCCGACGCGGAGCTGGACACCTCGGGCGGCTGACGCCGTACGAAGCCGCATGGGATCGGGCGGCTGACGCCGTACGAATCCGCACGGGAAGGGCCTCACCCCCCTACGTCCGGGCCCGCCCGTCTCTCCAGCGGGGCCGCCGCCGCGGAGTTCATCACGTTGAAGACCACGCTGCCCGCCCGGTAGCGGTCGTCCGTCCACTCGATGGCCCGGCCCGCCGCCGTGTACGTCAGGTGGCGCTGCCGCAGCAGCGGGCTGGCCCGGCGCACCCTCAGCAGCCGGGCGTCCTCGCTGCCCGCCGCGACCGCGTCGATCAGGTGCTCGCCGTAGTGCGCGACGATGTCCGCCCGCTCCGCGATGCTGTCCATGATCGAGACGCAGTCCTCCGGCAGCGCCAGGACCACCGGGGCCACCCAGTCCGCGTACACGGTCCGCTCGACCATCACCGGCTCGCCGTCGAGCCGCCGCAGCCGCAGCACGTACAGCACTTCGCTGTCCGGCTCGGTGTCCAGGCGTTCGGCCTCCTCGGCGGTCGCGGTGCGCATCGTGCGGGTCAGGATGCGGCTGGTGACCTCGCACCCCATCGCCTGTGCCCACTGAGCGAAGCTGTTGAGCTGCTGGAAGCTCTGGCGGCGCTCCTGGCGCAGGACCACCCGCCGGGCCCCCTGCCTGGAGCCGATCAGGCCCTCCGAGGCGAGCAGCGCCACCGCCTGGCGGACCGTGCCGCGCGAGGCCTCCCAGCGGGCGGCGAGGTCGCTCTCGGACGGCAGCCGGGAGCCCAGCGGATAGGCGCCGCTGCGGATCGCCTGGCGCAGCGACTCGGCGATCTCCCGATAACGCGAATGGCCCACGCGCCCCCCTCGGCCGGCTGATGCGGATCGTGGCTGTGTACAGGTCCGCTCTTCGGTGACGGTCCTGCCGCTCACTCTAACGTCGTCGCGGAGCGTTTCGATGCGCGGTCGTTATCTAGCACAGCCCCTGGATGACGGGCTTTCCTCTTCCCACCCTCTTGCGGCAGTGGACATGGGACGTTTACTTCCCGGACACCTGGTCCGGGCGAACTGGTGCCAGCTTGTATGAACAAGTGGCCCTCACGTTTCGCTCCTGGGAGACCTACCGTGCGCAGAGCCCGACCCCGCCCCCGTATCCGCGCCAACAGCCGTGCCGTTGCCGCCCTCGCCCTCTCCACCGCCGCCCTCACCGCGCTCACCGCCTGCGGCGCCGCACCCGAGGAGAAGGCCGAGACCGGCGCGAACGGGGTGAAGTGGACCGAGGCCACCTCGGCCGCCGACTTCGGCGGGCTGGAGGAGCTGGTCGCCGCCGCCGAGAAGGAGGGCGAGCTCAATGTGATCGCTCTGCCGCCGGACTGGGCCAACTACGGCGAGCTGATCAAGGCCTTCCAGGAGAAGTACAAGATCAAGATCAAGAGCGAGACGCCGGACGCCTCCAGCGCCGACGAGATAGCCGCCGTCAAGTCCCGCAAGGGCCAGAAGCGCGCCCCCGACGTCCTCGACCTCGGCATCGCCTTCGCCCGCAGCGGCGCGGCCGAGAACCTCTTCGCCCCGTACAAGGTCGCCTCCTGGGACAAGATCCCCGACAGCCAGAAGGACGCGGACGGCCGCTGGTACAACGACTACGGCGGCTACGTCTCCATCGGCTGCGACGCCGCCCGCATCAAGAACTGCCCCGAGACCTTCGCCGACCTGCTGAAGCCCGAGTACAAGGGGAAGGTCGCCCTCAACGGCAACCCGACCAAGTCCGGCTCCGCGTTCGGCGGGGTGTACGCGGCCTCCCTGGCCAACAAGGGCTCGTTCGGGGACATCCAGCCCGGCATCGACTTCTTCGGCAAGCTGAAGAAGAGCGGCAACTTCATCCCCGTCGAGTCCACCCCGGCGACCGTCGAGAAGGGCGAGACGCCGATCAGCATCGACTGGGACTACCTGAACGCCGGGTACGCCGACCAGTTCAAGAGCAAGGGCGTCGACTGGCAGGTCTCCGTGCCGAGCGACGGCGTCTACGCCCAGTTCTACTCGCAGGCCGTCAACAAGGACGCCCCGCACCCGGCCGCCGCCCGGCTGTGGATGGAGTACCTCTACAGCGCCGAGGGCCAGAACCTCTGGCTCAAGGGCTACGCCCGGCCCGTGCTGCTGCCCGCGATGACCGAGGACGGCACCGCCGACAAGACCTTCGTCGCCAAGCTGCCGAAGGTCGAGGGCACCCCGACCTTCCCGAGCTCCGAAGAGCTCGACAAGGCGAACACCACGCTCTCCGAGAACTGGGACAAGGCCGTCTCCTGATGACCGTTCCCCACCCGTCCGCCGCCCCGGGACCCGGGGCGGCCGCCGTGAAGGCCGGTGGCCGCACCGCCCGCCGCCGGCCGCCCCGCGCCTGGCTCGGCGCGCTCCCGCTGCTCGTCTTCGCCGGACTCTGCTTCGGACTGCCCGCGGGCGCCCTGCTGTACGGGGCCGTCACCCGCACCGACCCGGTCGCCGGCACCACCGAGGTCACCGGCGAACACCTGTCCCGCTCGCTCCAGGGGCCCTACCTCACCTCGCTCACCGGCAGCGTCCAGCTGTCCGCGCTGACCGCCGCGCTCGCCACCGTGCTCGGGGTGCTGATCGCCCAGGCCGTCGTCACCTCCCGGCGTGGCGCACTGCGCGGGGCGGTACTCACCGCCTCCGGGGTGCTCGCCAACTTCGGCGGGGTTCCCCTGGCCTTCGCCTTCGTCGCGACCCTCGGCATCTCCGGGGTCGTCACGGAGCTCGGGCACCTGGAGGCGCTCGGCTGGAACCTCTACTCCTTCACCGGGCTCACCGTCATCTACCTCTACTTCCTGGTCCCGCTCATGGTGCTGGTCGTCGTCCCGGCGCTGGACGGGGTGCGCCCGCAGTGGCGGGAGGCCGCGCTCAACACCGGGGCCGGCACCTGGCAGTTCTGGCGCCACGTGGGCCTGCCGGTCCTCGCGCCCTCGCTGCTCGGCGGCTTCGTCCTGCTCTTCGGCAGCGCCTTCGCCGCGCACGCCACGGCCGCCGCCCTCGTCGGCGGCTCCGTCCCGCTGGTCACCCTCAAGATCGCCGATGCGCTCGCCGGGAACGTCCTGGTCGGCCAGGAGAACGTGGCGCTCGCGCTGAGCCTCGACATGATCGTGATCGCCGGACTGGTGATGGCGGTCTACCTGCCCCTCCAGCGACGGAGCTCCCGATGGCTGCACTGACCCCTGTCTCCACCGCTTCGGTCCCCACCACGGTGAAGAAGGCCCGCCGCCCGCGCCCGCGCTACTGGCGCGGGGCCGTGCTGGCGATCGCCGGGCTGTACTTCATCACCCCCCTCGTCTCCTCGTTCGTCTTCACCGTCCACGTCCCCGGGCAGGGCGTCTCCTTCCAGGCGTACAGCGGGATTCTGTCGGCCGAAGGCTTCACCGAGAGCCTGTTCCTCTCGCTCTCCCTCGCCGTCGCCACCATCGCCCTGGCCCTGCTGCTCGTCGTGCCCGCCCTCGTCGCGGTCCGGCTCGGGCCGCCCCGGCTGCGCGCCGTCGTCGAGATCGTCTGCATGATGCCGCTGGTGGTGCCGCCGATCGCGCTGGTCACCGGGATCGCCACGGTGCTGCGCTGGGGGCCCGAACACTTCTCGCGCACCCCGCTCTACCAGACCTTCCTCGCCGTGCAGAACGAGTCGTTCCCGGTGGTGCTGGTGCTCGCCTACACCGTGCTGGCACTGCCGTTCGTCCACCGCTCGCTGGACGCCGGACTGCGCGCGGTCGACGTGCCCACGCTGGTGGAGGCGGCCCGGAACTGCGGAGCGGGCCGGGTGTACGTCATCGCGCGCGTCATCCTGCCCAACCTGCGCTCCTCGCTCGCCGGGGCCTCCTTCCTGACCCTCGCGCTGGTGCTCGGCGAATACACGGTCGCCTCGCTGCTGGGCTTCCGCCCCTTCGCGGTGTGGATCGTCACCGTCTCCGGCGCCGAGGCCCGGATGTCGGTCGCCGTGTCCCTGCTCTCCCTGCTGATCACCTGGGCCCTGCTGCTCGTCCTCTCGCGCGCCGGAACCGGGTCCTCCACCGCCGTCCCGGCGGCCGCCTCCACCACCTCCGTACCCGGCAAGGAGTAGCCACCCATGTCAGCCCTGCCCACCGCCGCCGCCCAACGCCCCGAGCCGCCCCGGACCGCCGGGGCCGGGTCGCCCGCCGACGGGCGCGCCGCCACCGGAGCGCGAGTGGAGTTCCGCTCGCTGCGCCGGGCGTTCGGCCCGACCGTGGCCCTCGACGGACTCGACCTCACCGCCGAACCCGGCGAACTGCTCGCCCTCCTCGGCCCCTCCGGCTGCGGCAAGACCACCGCGCTGCGGGTACTGGCCGGATTCGAGCAGCCGGACTCCGGCGAGGTCCTCGTGGACGGCGAGGACATCACCCGCATCCCCGCCAACCGGCGCGACGCCGGCATGGTCTTCCAGTCCTACAGCCTCTTCCCGCACCTCAACGCCCGCGACAACGTGGCCTTCGGCCTGCGCGTACGGAAGGTGCCCGCGGCCGAGCGGCACGCCACCGCCGCCGAACTCCTCGACCTCGTCGGACTCCCCGACCACGGCGGCCGCTTCCCGCACCAGATGTCCGGCGGCCAGCAGCAGCGGGTCGCCCTGGCCCGCGCGCTCGCCCTGCGGCCCCGGGTGCTGCTGCTCGACGAACCGCTCTCGGCACTCGATGCCAAGGTCCGGCTCTCCCTCCGCGAGGAGATCCGCCGCCTCCAGCTCTCGCTGGGCATCACCACCATCTTCGTCACCCACGACCAGGAGGAGGCCCTCTCGATGGCCGACCGGGTCGCCGTCCTCAACGCGGGCCGCCTGGAGCAGTGCGCGCCCCCGGCCGAGCTGTACGAGCGCCCCGCCACCGCGTTCGTCGCCGAGTTCGTCGGCACCATGAACCGGCTGCCGGGACGGCTGACGGGCGGCGGTTCGGTCGAGGTCGCGGGGGCCGCCCTCCCGGTCGACGGTGATGTTCCCGCGGGCCGGGGCCCGGTCGAGGTCCTCATCCGGCCCGAGAGCATCGGTGTCACCGCCGACCCGGACGGCACCGCCACGGTCGTCTCCGCCTCCTTCCTCGGCTCGGTCACCCGGGTCCTCCTCGACCTCCCGGACGGCGTCGCGGCCAAGGCCGACCTCCCCTCCCGGGACGCCACGGAGCTTGCTCCCGGGGTACGGGCACGGGTCACCCCGGTCCGCCGCCCGGTGCTGGTCGTGCCTGCACGGGAAACGGCGGCGCCGGAAGCCATGGACGCCGGCGAGCGCCGGGTGGACGCGTGAACGCCCCCGCCGCCGTGCTCTTCGACATGGACGGCACCCTCGTCGACACCGAGGTGCTCTGGTGGGAGACGGCACGGGAGGTCGCCGCCGGGCTCGGCCACGAGCTCACCGCCGCCGATGCGCCCGAGGTCGTCGGCCGGGCCGTCGAGGACACCGCCGCTCATCTGATCGCCGTGACGGACCGGGCCGCGTCCGCGCTCCCCGGCATCGCCGTCGAACTGACCGGCTCGTTCTTCCGCAAGGTCGACGCGGGCGCTCCGCTGCGCCCCGGGGCCGCCGCCCTGCTGGCCGCGCTGAAGGGCGCCGCAGTGCCGTACGCCCTGGTCAGCGCCTCGCCGCGGAGTGTCGTGGACGCCGTGGTGGGAGGCTCGCTGGCCGGGGCGGGCTTCGCCTTCACTCTGTCGGCCGACGACACCGTACGGACCAAGCCGCATCCCGATCCCTACCGGGCGGCTGCGCTGCGGTTCGGCGTCCCGGCCTCGGCCTGTGTCGCCGTGGAGGACTCCCCGGACGGCACGGCCTCCGCCGATGCCGCGGGGTGTGCGGTGCTGGTGGTGCCCTCGTTGCTGCCGGTGGAGCCCGCGCGGGGGCGCACCTTCGCCCGTAGCCTGGAAGAGGTCGACCTCGGAGTGCTGAGCGGCTGTCTGCGGTCCGGATGAGGTGCTGATGAGGTGCTCATGAGGTCCGAATCCTGAAATTCGGGGTCCGAATCGAGCGTGATTCGCGCCACCCTTGATCGGGGTTGCGCTCAGATGAGCGGAATATGAGTGGCTGCACTTCTGGAAGACCTGGCACTCAGTGCCACGTCACTGATTTCGAGAAGTGGACTCACTTGCCACTTGAGAAGCTCAGATGAGCGAGAATGGTCAAGTTTCGGCCATGCGGCCTTCAAGAGATGAATGAATGACTTCGCTCGTCTCCGTAGAGCGGTCCTTTCGATCTGCTGGCGGACGGGTGGTTGCGGCCGCATGACGACCAAGTGGACGTACCCAGACACCTTCGATCTGGGTATGTTCCTCGCCGTCAGGGCAGCCACCGCGTCCTCGAGGAGTCGAGACCCGTGTCGGAAAACAACGATCCCCAGAAGTTCGTCTACGACTTCACCGAGGGCAACAAGGATCTGAAGGATCTTCTGGGCGGCAAGGGTGCGAACCTCGCCGAGATGACCAACCTCGGGTTGCCGGTGCCTCCCGGCTTCACGATCACCACCGAGGCCTGCAAGGTCTACCTGGAGAGCGGCGAGGCGCCGACCGCGCTGCGCGACGAGGTGAGTGCGCACCTGGCCGCGCTGGAGGCGCGGATGGGCAAGCGGCTCGGCCAGGCGGACGACCCGCTGCTGGTCTCCGTCCGCTCCGGCGCCAAGTTCTCCATGCCCGGGATGATGGACACGGTCCTCAACATCGGCCTCTCCGACGCCTCGGTGGCCGGCCTCGCCACCCAGTCCGGTGACGAGCGCTTCGCCTGGGACTCCTACCGCCGCCTCATCCAGATGTTCGGCAAGACCGTCCTCGGGGTCGACGGCGACCTCTTCGAGGAGGCCCTGGAGGCGGCCAAGCACGCCAAGAAGGTCACGGTCGACACCGACCTGGCGGCGGCCGACCTCAAGAAGCTCGTCAAGCAGTTCAAGAAGATCGTCGAGACCGAGGCCGGACGGGAGTTCCCGCAGGACGCGCGGGAGCAGATGGACCTGGCCATAAACGCGGTCTTCGACTCGTGGAACACCGACCGGGCCAAGCTCTACCGCCGCCAGGAGCGCATCCCCGGCGACCTCGGCACGGCCGTCAACGTCTGCTCGATGGTCTTCGGCAACCTGGGCCCCGACTCCGGCACCGGCGTCGCCTTCACCCGCGACCCGGCCAGCGGCCACCAGGGCGTCTACGGCGACTACCTCCAGAACGCGCAGGGCGAGGACGTCGTCGCCGGTATCCGCAACACGGTGCCGCTCGCCGATCTGGAGTCGATCGACAAGAAGTCGTACGACCAGCTCATGCAGATCATGGAGACGCTGGAGAACCACTACAAGGATCTCTGCGACATCGAGTTCACCATCGAGCGCGGCCAGCTCTGGATGCTCCAGACCCGGGTCGGCAAGCGCACCGCCGGTGCCGCCTTCCGGATCGCCACCCAGCTCGTGGACCAGGGCCTGATCGACGAGGCCGAGGCCCTCCAGCGGGTCAACGGCGCCCAGCTCGCGCAGCTGATGTTCCCGCGCTTCGACGACGACGCCAAGACCGAGCTCCTCGGCCGGGGCATCGCCGCCTCGCCGGGTGCCGCTGTCGGCAAGGCCGTCTTCGACTCGTACACCGCGATCAAGTGGTCCCGCTCCGGCGAGAAGGTCATCCTGATCCGCCGCGAGACCAACCCCGACGACCTCGAAGGCATGATCGCCGCCGAGGGCATCCTCACCTCGCGCGGCGGCAAGACCTCGCACGCGGCGGTCGTGGCGCGCGGCATGGGCAAGACCTGCGTCTGCGGCGCCGAGGACCTGGAGGTCGACACCAAGCGCCGCCGGATGACCGTCGGCGGCACGGTGATCGAGGAAGGCGACCTCGTCTCCATCGACGGCTCCACCGGCAAGGTCTACCTGGGCGAGGTACCCGTCGTACCGTCCCCGGTCGTCGAGTACTTCGAGGGCCGGATGCACGCGGGCGCCGACGACGCCGACGAGCTGGTCGCCGCCGTGCACCGGATCATGGCGTACGCGGACCGGGTGCGCCGACTGCGCGTGCGGGCCAACGCGGACAACGCCGAGGACGCCCTGCGCGCCCGCCGCTTCGGCGCCCAGGGCATCGGCCTGTGCCGCACCGAGCACATGTTCCTCGGTGAGCGCCGCGAGATGGTCGAGAAGCTGATCCTGGCGGACACCGACGACGAGCGCGAGAGCGCGCTCGCCGCTCTTCTGCCGCTCCAGAAGGCCGACTTCATCGAGCTGTTCGAGTCGATGGACGGGCTGCCCGTGACCGTACGGCTGCTGGACCCGCCGCTGCACGAGTTCCTGCCCGACATCACCGAGCTGTCGGTGCGCGTCGCGCTCGCGGAGTCGCGCAAGGACGCCAACGAGAACGACCTGCGCCTCCTCCAGGCCGTCCACAAGCTGCACGAGCAGAACCCGATGCTGGGTCTGCGCGGGGTGCGCCTGGGCCTGGTCATCCCCGGCCTGTTCGCCATGCAGGTGCGGGCGATCGCCGAGGCCGCCGCCCACCGCAAGAACGCCAAGGGCGACCCGCGCGCCGAGATCATGATCCCGCTGGTGGGCACGGTCCAGGAGCTGGAGATCGTCCGCGAGGAGGCCGACCATGTCATCGCGGAGGTCCAGGCGGCCACCGGCACCGACCTGAAGCTGACCATCGGCACCATGATCGAGCTGCCGCGCGCCGCGCTGACGGCGGGCCAGATCGCGGAGGCCGCCCAGTTCTTCTCGTTCGGCACCAACGACCTGACCCAGACGGTGTGGGGCTTCTCCCGCGACGACGTGGAGGCCTCGTTCTTCACCGCGTACCTGGAGAAGGGCATCTTCGGGGTCTCCCCGTTCGAGACGATCGACAAGGACGGCGTCGGCGCGCTGGTCCGCAGCGCCGTCGAGGCGGGCCGGGCCACCCGCCCGGACCTCAAGCTCGGCGTCTGCGGCGAGCACGGCGGTGACCCGGAGTCGGTGCACTTCTTCCACGAAGTGGGCCTGGACTACGTCTCCTGCTCGCCGTTCCGCATCCCGGTCGCCCGCCTTGAGGCCGGCCGGGCCGCAGCCGAGTCCCGGGGCAGTGACAGCCGCTGACCCGGACTCACCGGTCCGGGGTGCACGAACACCCCGGATCTCCTGGGCAGGGCCGCACGAACGGCCCTGCCCACCGACCAGGGCCGCAGAGCGGCCCGTCCCTCCGGGGCCGCCGCCGAAGACCGAGCCAGGACCCTCACCGGCTCGACCGGCCCGACGGCGGCCCCGGAGCACCCGGAAGCGGCGGCACCCTGTGCGGGGGTGCCGCCGCTTCGCCCTGCCCTGCGGAAGCGGCCCCGGCGCCCGGGAGCGATCGGCGCTCCGGGAGCCGGGATGCCCGGAAATGATCGGCGGGTACGGGGACCGGCGTGCACGGATGTGACCGGCGGTAGGGGAGAGTCGTCAGAAGCGAGCACGGAATACCGCCCGGAGAATGTGGCGCAGAGCACATTGCTTCGTTTAATGCGCAAAGAAATTCGGGTGACGGGCGACCCTCCGGGGGCCGATGGACCGGGGTGCGGTCCATGGATCCCCACCCATGGACCGCACCCGGCTTACCCCCGTCGGGTACGGAGCCGCACCGTCGCCCACCGCCGCCGAACACACAAAGCCCCCCACGGCCTTCACGTGCTCATCCGGTGGGCACCGGATGCGTACCCGACGTCGTACAGCCTTTCGGGTGAAGCGGAACGGGGCGAGACGTTTCACTTCTGGCCGAAACCCCGTGGTGACCTCCTGTGACGGCCCGCATACCCTTCGGTGGGGGCAATTGCGGATGCAACAGGTGGGGGAGTAGTGCTGCGTATCCATGTGTCCAGGCTGGACCTTTCGCGGGTGCGGATGGCCACGAGGCCGGACGCGCTGTGGGAAACGATTCTCAGCTTTCACCGGCTGAGGGACCGGCGTGCTTCGACCATCTTCGGGAAATGGCGTACGGAAACCCGGACCCGGTTGAATGGCGAAGTACACCTGCTGGCGGCGGTCGTCCCGCCCCGCGGCTATTTCCCGGATTTTCTGACGCCCTCCCAGGAGGGGGCCGAGCCTTTCGGTCTCGACACCGGAATGGAGGCCCTGCGCGACACCCCCGCCGACCGTGTCCGCGAGGAGCTGGAGCTGCTGGCCGCCGGGCGGCAGCGGCAGCGGGCGGGCCGCCCGGCCGGGCAACGGCCCCCGGGGAGAGCGAGCGCGGCACTGCCCGCCGCACTCCTGGAGGGCCGTGCCGAGCCGCTCGGCCGGCTGATCGGGGCCCTCCGCAGCTACCACCACGCCGCCGTCGAGCCGTACTGGCCGCACGTCAGGGCCAGTATCGAGGCGGACCGGGCCGTCCGGGGCCGGGCGCTGCTGGACGGCGGCGCGGACGGGCTCCTGGCCACCCTGCCGCCGATGATCCGCTGGCGCTCACCCGTGCTGGAGGCCGACTACCCGGTCGACCGCGACCTGCATCTGGACGGGCGCGGGCTGCTGCTCCAGCCCTCGTTCTTCTGCCGGGGCACGCCCGTCGTCTACCGGGACCCGTCCCTCCCGCCGGTGCTCGTCTACCCGGTGACGCACCCCGGCGCCCCGGAGTTCGCGGAGCCGGGCCCCTGGCTCGGCCGCCTCGTCGGCCACACCCGCTCGGCCGTCCTCCAGTCCATCGGCAACGGCTGCACCACGAGTGAACTGGCCCGCCGGGCCGGGGTGTCCCTGGCCTCCGCGAGCCAGCACGCCTCCGTGCTGCGCGAGGCGGGCCTGGTCCTGACCCTGCGCCACGGCAGCTCGGTGCTGCACACCCTGACCCCGCTGGGCGGCTCCCTCCTCCGCGGCGGCGCGCCGCTGGCCCTGCCCTGAGCGAAGGGCCTCCGGGCCCCGGGGCGCCCCGGGGGTTCGGCGCCGGGGCCTGTCGTTCGGGTCAGGCCGGGCTCGCGGGGGGGCCGGTGCGAACGGGAGCGAGGACGCGAGCGGAATCTGCTTCCCCGAACACCGATGAGTTCCGCGTGGCACCGTCGTCTAACCATCGAAAGCGCCGGACGGATCGACCGGGGCGCGACGGGACAGAGGGAAGAGGAACCGACCATGGCTCAGATGATCTTCGTGAACCTGCCGGTGAAGGACCTGGAGACCGCGAAGGGCTTCTTCGAGAAGCTCGGCTTCACGGCCAACCCGCAGTTCACCGACGACAAGACGGCGTGTGTGGTGATCAGCGACACGATCTTCGTCATGCTGCTGACGGAGCCGCGCTTCAAGGAGTTCACCAAGAAGGACATCGCCGACGCCTCGAAGACGACCGAGGCCATCCTCGCCCTGAGCGCCGACAGCCGCGAGGAGGTGGACCGGATCGTCGAAGCGGCCCTGGCCTCCGGCGGCTCCCCGGCGGGCGAGACGCAGGACATGGGCTTCATGTACGGCCGCTCGTTCCAGGACCCCGACCACCACATCTGGGAGGTCATGTGGATGGACCCGTCGGCCGTCGAGGGCGGCGCCTGACACCCCGGGCCGCCCGGGGGTGTCCGACCCCTCCGGGGCCCGGAGGGGTCGGGGTGGTGCGGTCAGCCCCGGAACGGGCCCGTCACCTCGTAGGTGATGCCGCCCGACGAGCTTCCGCTCGTGCCGCGCTGCGAGGAGAAGTAGAGCCGGCTGCCGTCCGGCGAGAACGCGGGCCCGGTGATCTCCGAACCGGACTGGCCGGTGATCCGCAGGAACGGCGCCACCGTGTCGTCCGGAGTGATCAGGCAGATCTCCATGTTGCCGCCGTCCTCCGCCACGTAGAGGTCGCCGGAGTCGGACCGGGTGACGTTGTCGACCCCGGTCAGCGGGGCCGAGCCGCCCGTCACCAGCGAGTCGTCGTAGACGAGCGTGATCGACGAGTTGTCCGCGTCGTACGCCCACACCCGGTTGTCGCCCTTGGTGGTGAACCAGCAGGTGCCCGCCGCGTAGAAGCAGCCCTCCCCGCCTTTGAAGACCTTCGCCCCCGGCACCTGGTGCCGGGTCTGGGTGGAGGAGGCGGCCGGGTCCGGCACGTCCGCCCAGGTCACCGGGGTCGAGGTGCCCGAGCCCGCCACCAGCACCTGAAGGGTTCCGCTCGACAGGTCGCCCCAGGTCGTGGGCCGGAAGCGGTAGAAGCGGCCGTCCGACTCGTCCTCGGTGAGGTAGACGTAACCGTGGTCCGGGTCCGATGCGGCCGCCTCGTGCTTGAAACGGCCCAGCGCGGGCCGCCGCACCGCCGCGTTCACCCCCCACGGGTCGGTCTCGTAGACGTATCCGCGGGTGACCTCCTCGCAGGACAGCCAGGTGTTCCACGGGGTCGCGCCGCCCGCGCAGTTGTTGTTCGTCCCGGACAGGATGCGGTAGGCGGAGGTCACCGTCCCCGAGGAGTCGAAACGCACCGCGCTCGCCCCGCCGCCTCTCCACGATGACACCTCGGCGTTGGAGACGTAGATCCAGCCCGAGCCGTCGGCGTACACCGCCCCGCCGTCGGGGGCGCTGTGCCAGCGGTAGGAGGTGCCGGGCACGGTCTGCCCGGAACGGGCCACGATGCGGCTGGTGAAGCCGCTCGGCAGCCGGATGCCGTTGCCGTTGGCCGACTGGAGCGCGCCGTACGGGCCGGGGGCCGGCTGGGCCGGGTCGGCGAAGGCGGCCCCTCGCCACAGCGTGCCGCCGAAGGCCGCCGCCGAGCTGCCGATCACCGCGGTGCGCAAGAAGGTCCGACGTTCCACGATCACTCCACGCATGACTGAGGGCCCCCCGCTCCGGACGGACCGGCGGGTCGCGCATCGCGACTGTAGGAGTACGGAGTTGACGGCCCGTCAATGGCAGATGAACGTCCGGGGAGGGGCGGGTGCGAAGCGGTACACACCCGCCCCGCACCCTCAGTCGGTCCGCACCGCGAACACCGGCACCGCCGCCCCCTCGTCGTCCAGACAGGCCCCCGTGGCCAGGTCGAAGCGCTGCTTGAGCAGGGGCGAGGCCACGAACGGCCGCCCGCCGACCGAGCCGAGCAGCCCGCGCGCCAGGACGTACGCCCCGGTGAACGGGTCCCGGTTGCCGATCGCGTACACCTGCCCGGAGCGGTCCATGAACAGGGCCGCCTGGTCGCCGTCCGGCAGCAGCACCGCGACGCCCCGCCCGGGGGTGAGCAGCGACCGGTCGCAGACCGGCAGCCACGCGTCCGCGCAGGACAGCCGGACCGTTCCCGAGGCCGTCGCCTCCGAGGCCGTCGTCTTCGTGGTGATCGTTTCCGTGGTCATCAGGATGCGGTCCCTTCGAGGGTGCGGACGGCGAGCACCGGACCGGCCAGCAGCTCCAGATCCGGCTTGATCTGATCGCGTTCCGGAACGAACCTCACCGAGGGGTCGGGGGCCTCGGGCGCGTTGACGAAGGTGACGAAGCGGCGCAGCCGCTCCGGGTCGTTGATGGTCTCGGCCCACTCGTCGCGGTAGCCCGCCACATGCCCGGCCATCAGCCGCTCCAGCTCCTCGCAGATCCCCAGCGAGTCGTGGACGACCACGTCCCGGACGTGCTCCAGGCCGCCGTCGATCCGCTCCAGCCAGGCCGAGGTGCGCTCCAGCCGGTCCGCCGTACGGATGTAGAACATCAGGAACCGGTCGATCAGCCGCACCAGTTCGGCGTCCGAGAGGTCCTGGGCCAGCAGGTCGGCGTGGCGCGGGGTGGCCCCGCCGTTGCCGCCGACGTACAGGTTCCAGCCCTGGGCGGTGGCGATGATCCCGAAGTCCTTGCCCCGGGCCTCCGCGCACTCGCGGGTGCAGCCGGAGACCGCCGACTTCAGCTTGTGCGGGGAGCGCAGGCCCCGGTAGCGCAGCTCCAGGTCGATCGCCATCTTCACCGAGTCCTGGACGCCGTAGCGGCACCAGGTCTGCCCCACGCAGGACTTGACCGTGCGCAGGGACTTCCCGTACGCGTGGCCGGACTCGAAGCCCGCGTCCACCAGCCGGGTCCAGATCAGCGGGAGCTGGTCGACCCGGGCGCCGAAGAGGTCGATGCGCTGGCCACCGGTGATCTTCGTGTAGAGGCCGAAGTCACGGGCCACCTCGCCGATCACGATGAGCTTCTCCGGGGTGATCTCACCGCCCGGGATGCGCGGCACGATCGAGTACGACCCGTTGCGCTGGAGGTTGGCGAGGAAGTGGTCGTTGGTGTCCTGGAGCGCGGCCTGCTCGCCGTCCAGCACATAGCCGCTCGCGCCGACCGCCGGGGCCAGCGAGGCGATGACCGAGCCGACCGTCGGCTTGCAGACCTCGCAGCCGTCCCCGCCCCGTGCCTCCTGGCGGCCGTGCGAGTCGAGCAGCTCGTCGAAGGAGGTGACCCGCAGGGTGCGGACGATCTCGTACAGCTCGCTGCGGCTGTACGGGAAGCAGCCGCACAGCCCCGCGTCCTCGGGTGGCGGCAGCAGCTGGCCGATCACCTTGAGGCAGCCGCCGCAGCCCGTACCGGCCTTGGTGCACTTCTTCACCTCGGGCAGCGTGGTGTGTTCGCAGACCGCGCCCTTGGTGACGTTGTGGCAGGAGCAGATCACCGCCTCGTCCGGCAGCGCGGACGGGCCGAGCGCCACCGGACCGCCCGCCCCGGCGGGCAGCACCAGCTGCTCGGGGGCGACCGGCAGCACCGCGCCCGTCATGGGCCGCAGGGTGCCGTACTGGTCCGCGTCCCCGACCAGCACCCCGCCCAGCAGGGTGCCGTCCGGCGCGATCACCAGCTTCTTGTACACCCCCGAGCGGGCGTCGGAGTACACCACGTCCAGCGAGCCGTCGGCCGCCCCGTGCGCGTCCCCGAACGAGGCCACGTCCACACCGAGCAGCTTCAGCTTCGTGGACAGGTCCGCCCCGGTGAACGCGGACCGCCCGCCCACCAGCGCCTCGGCCGCCGCCTCGGCCATCTCGTAGCCGGGCGCCACCAGCCCGTACACCCGGCCGTCGGCGGCGAGCGCGCACTCACCGATCGCGAGCACCGCCGGGTCCGACGTCCGGCACTGCTCGTCCACGACGATCCCGCCGCGCTCGCCGACCGCCAGACCGCAGTCGCGGGCCAGCTGGTCCCGGGGCCGTACGCCCGCCGAGAAGACCACCAGGTCGGTGGCGAGCGAGGACCCGTCCGACAGCGCCATCCCGCTCACCGCCCCGTCCGCGTCCGCGAGGACCTCCTGAGTACCGACCCCCGTGTGGACGGTCAGCCCCATCTCCTCGATCGTCCGCAGCAGCGCCGCGCCCCCGCCCTCGTCCACCTGGACCGGCATCAGCCGGGGCGCGAACTCCACCACGTGGGTGCGCAGCCCGAGCCCCTTCAGCGCCCCCGCCGCCTCCAGGCCGAGCAGTCCGCCGCCGACCACCGCACCGGTGGCCGCCCCCTTCGCGTACTCCTCGATCGCGAGCAGGTCCTCGATGGTCCGGTACACGAAGCAGCCCCGGGCGTCCTTCCCCGGCACCGGCGGCACGAACGGGTACGAGCCCGTCGCCAGCACCAGCGTGTCGTACGGGAACACCGCCCCGGACCGCGCGGTCACCGTCCGCCCCGCCCGGTCGACGCTCTGTGCCGGGTCGCCCACGCGCAGCTCGAAGCCGTGCCGCTCCATGAACCCCGGCTCCACCAGGGAGAGGTCCTCGGGGCTGCGCCCGGTGAAGTACGAGGTCAGCTGTACCCGGTCGTAGGCGGGCCGGGGCTCCTCGCAGAGCACGACGACCCGGGCCCCGCCGGCCGCCGGGGTCAGTCCGCGCCCGGCCAGGGCCTCCAGGAACCGCTGGCCGACCATGCCGTGCCCGACGACCACGATCGTCGGTACGGCGGTGTGCGCCGGGGAGTTCGGGGTGGTGGGCTCCGGCATCTCAGTGGCCTCCGTCGGTTGTCCTCATGCCATGAGCCTGGGCGGCAGGTGTTACCCGGCCGCATCCCTCCGGTTTCCCGGGCGGAACCTTGCGCTCAGCGTCGCCGCCGGGGGTGTGTGAGGGGCCTTCGGAGTGCCGGCCGGGGGCGTGGGAGGCCTTCGGAGGGCCGACCGGGATGTGTGAGGGCCTTCGGCGGGCCGGCCGGGTGTGCGGGGGTCTTCTCGAAGACCGTCCGAGACACCCCTTAGTGTCGGGCCGTGCCCGAGATATCGCTGACCGTCCTCGTTCTCCTCTGCCTGGCCGCGGCCGCGGCGGGCTGGGTCGACGCCGTGGTGGGCGGGGGCGGACTGCTGCTCCTGCCCGCGCTCCTGCTCGGCCTGCCGAACGTACCGGCGGCCCACGTCCTCGGGACCAACAAGGCCGTCGCGATCGTCGGGACCACGGGCGCGGCCGTGACGTTCGTACGCAAGGCCCCGGTACGGGTCGGGCTCGCGGTACGGGTCGGGTTGATGGCGCTCGCCGGGTCGATGACCGGGGCGTTCTTCGCCGCCGGGATCAGCAGCGAGGCGCTCCGCCCGGTGATCATGGTGGTGCTGCTCGGGGTCGCGGCGTTCGTCATGCTGCGCCCCTCGTTCGGCACGGCCGCGGCGGGCGACGGCACCGGACGGCCGGCCGGCCGAGCCCGGATCGTCACCGCGATCGTGCTGGCCGGCGGCGGGATCGGCTTCTACGACGGCCTGTTCGGGCCGGGCACCGGCACCTTCCTGGTGCTGGCGCTGACCGCCGTGCTCCACCTGGATCTGGTGACCGCGTCGGCCACCGCGAAGATCGTCAACGTGTGCACCAACGGCGGGGCGCTGGCGATGTTCGCGTACCAGGGCACGGTGCTGTGGCAGCTGGCGGCCGTGATGGCCGTCTTCAACCTCGCGGGCGGGATGGTCGGGGCCCGGATGGCGTTGAGCCGGGGGAGCGGCTTCGTTCGCGCGGTGCTGCTGACCGTGGTGTTCTCGCTGGTCGCCAAGCTCGGCTTCGACCAGTGGAACGCGTAGGGGGCGGGTCGCGTTCAGCGCACGTCGGTCAGGTGCGCGTACGCCACCACGTTGCCCTGGTAGCCGGTCTCCTTGGAGAAGCCGCCGCCGCAGGTGATCAGCCGCAGCGCGGCGTGCGGCGAGTCGCCGTAGACGCGCCGGTCGGGGAAGTCGTCGTTGTCGTAGACCTCGATGGCGTCGATCGAGAAGACGGCGACGCGCCCGTCCCTGCGGACCACCTCGACCCGGGCCCCCTTGGTCAGGGCGCCCAGGGCGTAGAAGACGGACGGGCCTTCGGCGTTGTCCACGTGCCCGGCCACGATCGCGGTGCCCTGCGCGCCGGGCGGCACCCCGCCCCCGTACCAGCCCGCGAGGTTGCGGTCCTCGTCCG
Organism: Streptomyces durocortorensis; assembly: GCF_031760065.1. Lineage (NCBI taxonomy): Bacteria > Bacillati > Actinomycetota > Actinomycetes > Kitasatosporales > Streptomycetaceae > Streptomyces > Streptomyces sp. C11-1. Next base: position 1,961,222 of record NZ_CP134500.1, on the reverse strand, counting down.
ACGGCACGTCGAGGCTGCCGTCGGCGGCCAGCCCCAGCCGCGTCATCGGCGCGTCCACCTCGATGCTCGGGATGCGGATGCGGACCGGCTCGGAGGAAGGCAGCGGCGCGGCGACGGGGGAGCCGGGCTGGAGCTCGGGCCCGGCGGCGAAGGCCTGGGCGCTGGAGGGCTGCGGCGGGATCAGCTGGGCGCCGGAGCCGTTCTGGACGAGCCAGATGCCGCACAGCACGGCGATGCCCACCAGCCACCCCTTGGCCTTCTGTGCGCTCTGGGACACGTCGTCGTCCTTCGTCTGCCCGGGTGGTCCTTCGTCTTCTTCGTCGTTCTTCGTCGTTCTTCGTCGTTCTGCGTGACGAGGGCGGCGCTAGGAGGGCGGGCGGAGCGCGCTCGGGGACGTGCCCCGCCCGGTCGGTGGGGAAGCGGTGGTTCAGCTTCCTTCGGTGCCCTCGGAGCGGCGACGCAGCAGCCACAGGCCCCCGACGGCCGCCAGGCCGATCACGCCGACGCCGAGTGCGACCTGTGTGGAGTCCGGCTCGACGCTGCCGCCCACCCCGGTCCGCACATGGCCGGACGGCTTCTCGTGCCTGCCGCCGCCGATCACCTTGAGGCTGCCTGCCGCGTCCTTGCCGTTGTGGCAGAAGACGAAGACCTCGTAGGTGCCGGGCCTGGTGTCGTGCGGCACGGTGAACTGGCCGACCGAGTCCTCCTTGTGGGTGCCGGGACGCACCCTGAAGTCCTCGGCGTTCAGGTCGCTGGCGTCGCCGTCACCCCCCTTCGGGCCGCAGAGGGTGGTGTTCACGGTGACGGTGGCCCCCGGGGTTGCGGTCGACGGGGTGATCTCCAGCCGGCCGACGTCGCCTGCGTACGCGGACGGGGCGGCGGTGGTGAGACCGAGCGCGATGACGGTGAACGCGGCACCGACGGTGCCGGTCACAAGGCGGGCAGGACTGCGCATGGGGATCCTCCGGGCAGACGGCGCGAGCAGGTGTGTCCTGTCCCCGAGACAACGGGGGCCGGGCCGCCCGCGCCTTCTGACGTCGAATCAGCTTTCACTCGTACGGACCGGCGCGGCACCCTTGCCGGAATGGATCACCGCAGGTCATGGGGGTGCGACTGGGCCGTTCGGTCCGCGCCGGCCGCCCGGGTGCCGATCGGGTGACCGGGTGGGCGACTGGACGGGCAGGGTGTGACGCAGCTCACATGTATGGCCTCGCGGGGTCCGGGCACACGCAAGTAACCCCCCATGGGACTCATTCCCGCCCCCCACGGCACCCGCACCCACCGGACCCTCTGCCCCCGGGGTCCGGTGGGGGGCGGGGCCGGATCCGCCTCCGGCCGACCACCGGTGTGGTCACGTCCCGTCCGTGGCGCTCCAGGTGATCTGCGGCGGGCGCACCCGGGCGCACAGCGGCTGCCCCTTGGCGTCGGTGAGTCCGAGTCGCCCGGTGAGATGCCCGGTGCGCGCGGCGGCTTCGAGGACGTCCGGACCGATGTCGCCGAACATCAGCTTGGCGCGCCGGAACATGGTGAAGACCCCGGCGTCGTCCACCGTGCCCCAGGACAGATAGACGAACCGCCCGCCCAGCCGGTTCTGCACGTACGGTCCCGACACCTCGATCCCGTCGGCCGTCGGGGTGGCCGTGCAGTCGAGCGTCCACGCGGCCGACGGGGCGTCCCCCGGGTGCAGGCCGAGCAGCTCGCCGGGCCGGTCCTTGCGCTGGACGCCGACGTGGATGTTCGCGAAACCGGGGAAGTCGGTTTCCGGGCCGCAGGCGCGGCCGGGAAGGTCCGACGCCTCGATATGGATCTGCATCTGCATGCCCCCATGGTCCGGCACCGCCCAGGACACCAGCCCCGACCCCGGGAGCGCGGGCGTCACAGGGCGTCCCGCGGGGCACTCCCGTACGCCCGGTCCAGCTGCTTCAGCAGCTCCTCGTCGACCGCGAACCGCCGGTCGTCGATCCGCCCCACCGGCGCGATGCCCCGAGCGTTGCAGACGAAGGCCGCCCGGTAGCGGCCCACGCCGTCCGGGCCCTCCAGCGTCACCGGGCGGCGCACCGACGGCCGCCCGGCCCGCTCTAACCCCTGATCCAGCAGCGTCATCGTGGTGCCGGTGAGCGCCGGGGCGTCGGGCCACACCACCGAGGCCCCGTCCCAGAAGCCGATGCTGGTGGTCGCGCCCTCGGCCACCACCCCGCCGGGCAGCGTCAGCAGCGCCTCGTCGAAGCCCGCCCGCCCGGCCAGCAGCCCGTGGTACGCCTGCCCGAAGTCGCCGGGCCGCTTGATGTGCGGGGCGGTGCGCGCGTACGGCACCGACCTCAGGCTCCGTGCCCCGGTCGACGGCCGCGCGGGCTCGTCAACGGTCACCATCACCCGCGTACGGCCGCCCCCGGGCGACAGGTATCCGTTCACCCGCACCGAGGCGTCCCGCACCCCCGCCCCGTCCAGGGCGTGCCGGATCAGCTCCCGCACCCGGCCGCCGTCCAGGGGCTGACCGAACAGCTCCCGGTTCGCGGCGTCCAGCCGGGCGAGATGCAGACCGAGCCCCCGCACTCCGCCGTCCCGCACCTGTAGGGCGGTGAAGTGGCCGAAACCGTGGAGTGCGGGAATCAGCAGATCGTCCTCGGTGGCCGGGTGCCCGTCGAACTCGGCACGGACGGCGAATCGTTGCGTCCTCATCCGGCCACGGTAAAACGTTCCGGCCAGGGTTCGACCGGAGGGCTTGACCTGAACCGTGGTTGAGGCTGAAAGCTCGACCTCATGAACACCACACCGGTATCTCCCGTATCCGCTCCGACCCCCCTCAATGTGGCCGTCATCCTCGGCAGCAACCGCACGGGCCGCTTCGGACCCGTGATCGCCGACTGGTTCCTGGGCCGCGCGGCCCGTCACCCGGGCATCGGGACCGACCTCGTGGACGTCGCGGAGGCCGACCTCCCCACCGCCCTCTCCTTCAGCCCCGGCCCCGAGGAAGCCTCCCGGCTCGAAGCGGTCTCCACCCGGCTGGCGGCGGCCGACGCCTTCGTCGTGATCACCCCCGAGTACAACCACTCCTTCCCCGCCCCGCTGAAGAACCTGATCGACTGGCACCGCGAGGAGTGGCAGGCCAAGCCCGTCGCCTTCGTCTCGTACGGAGGCGTCTCGGGGGGCCTGCGGGCCGTCGAGCAGCTCCGCCAGGTCTTCGCCGAACAGCACACCGTCACCGTCCGCGACACCGTCTCCTTCCACAACGCGGGCGCCCTCTTCGACGACGAGGGACGCCACCGGGACCCGGCCGACGCCGACGCGGCGGCCAAGACGATGCTGGACCAGCTGGTGTGGTGGGGAACCGCGCTGCGGGACGCCCGGAATCTCCGTCCGTACGGCGGCTGAACCGCAGGGGACCGACAATCGGGTCAGGGCCCCGGGGCAGGGGCCCGCCGTACTCCGAGGAGACCGACGATGACAGCGCCGCCGGCATGGCTGACCGTACTGACCACGACCGACAGCGAGGACAAGGCCCGTCAGCTGGCCCGGTCCGCGGTGGAGGCCCGGCTGGCGGCCTGTGCGCAGATCTCCGCCCCCGTCACCTCGGTCTACCGGTGGCAGCACGCCATCGAGTCGACCGAGGAGTGGCAGGTGTTCCTCAAGACGACCGCCGAGCGCTACGACGAACTGGAAGCGCTCATCGAGCGGGAGCACGACTACGACACGCCGGAGATCATCGCCCTGCCGGTGATCCGCGGCAGCGCCCGTTACCTCGGCTGGGTGACGGCGGAGACGGCCCCCGAAGCCGCCCTGTGACGGCGGCCATGAGCGCGACCGCCCCCGACTCCCCGCCCGCCGTCGAACGGCCCTTCTTCGTGTACGGGACGCTGCTCCCCGGCGAACCCAACCACGACCTGTTCCTCCGCGGCCGTACGACGGGGGAGCGCCCGGCCGTGCTGCCCCGGGCGCTGCTCTACGACGGGCCCGGCTACCCGTACGCGATCGACGGCCACGGCCGTGTCCACGGCACGCTGCTCGTCGCCGCGCCCGGGGTGTACGGGGAGCTGCTCGGGCTCCTGGACCACCTGGAGGAGTTCCTCGGCCCGGGCCACCCGCGCAACCTGTACGAACGGGTCGTCCGCGAGGTCGAGTCGGCGCCCGACCCGGCGGCGGGCGGTGCGGGCGGGCCGACCGGCGGGACCGGGGAGTCCGTGCAGGCCTGGGTCTACCTCGCCGCGGCCGCCGTCACCCGCTCGCTGCGGACCGGCGGCGTCCTCATCCCCGAGGGGCGGTGGATCACCGGACGAGCCCCGGGCGGCCCGGACACCCCCTGACAGCGCACGTCACCCGGGCGGCGGACGGGGCGCACCGCCGCCCGCCGTCATCGCGTCCCGGCTTCCGCCGTCAACGGCCCCCGGCGGCCAGCGCCTCCGCCACGCCCGGTTCCTCGGGCCCCAGGAACCGCGGGTCGGGCCGGAACAGGGCGTCCAGGGCCGCCTTGCCGGAGGCGGCCAGCTCCCGGGCCCCGCCGTAATACCAGGTCGCGTCCCGTGGCTCGTCGACCGCGACCCCGTACGCGTCGATCCCGGCGGAACGGCACAGCGTGACCGCCCGGTGGATGTGGAAGCCCTGGGTCACCAGCACCGCCCGGTCCACCCCGAAGATCTTCCGGGCCCGGACACAGGAGTCCCAGCTGTCGAACCCGGCGTAGTCGCTCACGATCCGCCCGTCGGGCACCCCGCGCTCGGTGAGATACGTGCGCATCGCGTCCGGCTCGTCGTACTCCACTCGGCTGTTGTCCCCGGTGACCAGGACGACCTTCACCTTCCCCGTCCGGTACAGCTCGGCCGCGGCGTCCAGGCGGTGGGCGAGATACGGGGTCGGGCGGCCCTTCCACAGCCCGGCGCCGAACACCACGGCGACCTCCCGCTCCGGGGCGTCGGCCGTCGTCCCCACCCGGTCACCGGCGCCGAGGCGCATCCAGGTGGCGGGCACGAGCGCGAGCACGCAGGCGACCATCAGCCCCTGTACGAGCCGACGCCGACCCCGTCGGCCGAGCCTCTTCCGTGCCTTCGCGCGCACAAGCGCCCCCCTGATCATTCGTCCGTCCGTTCGTCGTGTCCCCACCTGACCTGACGACCGGAGGGCCGCAAAGGTTCGCCCGGCACCCCAGCTGTGGCGTCCGACACCGCACACCACTCCCGCCGCATCCGTGAGGCGGCGGAAAACCCCTGTGACCCTCGCGCAACGGCCCCGCAACCTCCGCCCGGCACCATCGGTCCATGACGGAGCCGGCCAAGCAACTGCCTCGCCAGTCCTCCCCGCCCCCGGGCCTGTCCTCGACAGCACGGCGCAACTCCTCACCCGTATCACCGCCCAGCTCGGCACCCAGCTCAGCCTCGTCTCCCGGAACGGAACCCGCAGGCCCATGCACCGCACCCGGCAGCCCCACCGCCCCGCCCCGGGCGAGCACGGCGGTTCGACCGCCCCCACCCTGGTCGCCGTCGCGCACGGCAGCCGCGACCCGGCGGCCCTGGGCACCGTGCTGGCCCTCCTGGACCGGGTCCGCGAGCTGCGCCCCGGCCTCGACGTCACCCTCGGCCACATCGAGCTCAACGAGCCCCTGCTCCCGGACACCCTGAACGGCCTGCGCGGGGCCGACGCCGTCCTCGTACCGCTGCTCCTGGGGCGCGGCCACCACGTCAAGCACGACCTGCCCGCGGCGACCGCCGCCGCCCCCGCCGTACGCACCCGGATCGCCGCCCCCCTCGGGCCGCACCCGCTGCTGGTGGAGGCGCTGTACGGACGGCTCGTCGAGGCGGGCTGGGACCCCGCGGACCGGGGCGGCCGGGGTGCCGCCGTGGTCCTCGCCGCCGCCGGGTCCCGCGACCCCGACTCCGCCCAGGACACCCGTCGCACCGCCCGGATGCTCGCCGAACGCCTCGGGGTCCCGGTCGTCCCGGCGTACGCCTCCGCCGCCCCCACCGTTCCCGCAGCGCTGCGCGCGCTGGCCGCCCGGGGCCGCCACCGGACCGCCGTCGCCTCGTACTTCACCGCCCCCGGCCGCTTCGCGAGCGCCGCCGCCACGGACGCCGCACCCCGCATCGCCGCCGCTCCCCTCGGCGCCCACCCCGCGATGGCCCGCCTGCTGCTGCACCGCTACGACCAGGCGGTCTCGGCGACCGCCCCCGCCGACGCGGTGAGGTTGCTCGCTTCCGCCTGACTTGCGGGCCCGCTCACCCGCCGTTGTCGGTCGCGGTCGCTACTGTCGGGACCATGGACGGCACACAGGGCGCGCACGGGGCAGATCAGACACACGGCACGCACCGGGCATCCGGGGTGCGCGGGGCGCAGGGCGGAGGCCCGGTGAGCCCCTACGGCCCCGCCGACACCGAGCGCTTCGACACCGAGCCGGACAAACGCCCCGGCCGCACCGCCTTCCAGCGCGACCGGGCCCGGGTCCTGCACTCCGCCGCGCTGCGCAGGCTCGCCGGGAAGACCCAGGTGGTCACGCCCGGCACCCGCTCCCTCGCCTGGGACGCCAGCCCCCGCACCCGCCTCACCCACTCCCTGGAGTGCGCCCAGGTCGGCCGGGAGCTGGGGGCCGTCCTCGGCTGCGACCCGGACCTCGTCGAGACGGCCTGCCTCGCCCACGACATGGGCCACCCCCCGTTCGGCCACAACGGCGAACAGGCCCTGAACGACTTCGCGTCCGACTGCGGCGGCTTCGAGGGCAACGCCCAGTCGCTGCGCCTGCTGACCCGCCTGGAGCCCAAGCGCTTCGTCCGCGACCCGCGCACCGGCGAGCTGGTCAGCGTCGGCCTCAACCTGACCCGGGCCGCCCTGGACGCCGCCACCAAGTACCCCTGGCCGCGCGGCGCGCACCCCACCGCCCCGCACTCGGCGAAGTTCGGGGTGTACGAGGACGACCTCCCGGTCTTCGCCTGGGCCCGCGAGGACGCCCCCGAGGACCGCACCTGCTTCGAGGCCCAGGTGATGGACTGGTCCGACGACGTGGCGTATTCGGTGCACGACTTCGAGGACGGCCTGCACGCCGGGCACATCGACCCCAACTGCCTCGAAGCGGAGCCGGAGCGCGAGGAGATCTGGGGCGTCGCCATCGGCCGGTACGTCCCCGCCGACACCGACCCGCAGGAGCTGGCCGAGGCCCTGGACCGGCTGATCGACCAGGAGTGGTGGCCGCATGGCTACGACGGCTCCGCCGTGGCCCAGGCCCGCCTGAAGGACGCCACCAGCCAGCTCATCGGCCGTTTCTGCACCGAGGCCGAGACCGCCACCCGCGCGGTGTACGGCCCCGGCCGCCTCGGCCGGTACGGCGCGCAGCTGGTCGTCCCGCGCACCGTCCGCCACGAGTGCGCGGTGCTCAAGGCGGTCGCCGACCGGTACGTCATGCAGCGCGCCGAACAGGAAGCCATCCGCGCCGACCAGCGCATCGTCATCGCCGAGCTGGCCGCCGCCCTCACCGCCCGCGCCCCGGAGGGCCTGGAGCCGCACTTCCGCGCCCTGTTCGACCAGGCGCCCGACGACCACGCCCGCAAGCGGGTCCTCGTCGACCAGATCGCCGCGCTCACCGACGCCTCCGCACGATCCCTGCACGCCGCGCTCACCACACGCCACCGCTGACCGGCAGACTGGAAGGGGCCGGACATCTGACCACTGGGTGTGACCTGTCCGGGGCACACCCTCTTTCGCCATCACGCTGCGTGCGGGACGCTCGCAGCCGGGGGCGCAGCGCAGCACAGTACTGAGGAGGCATCAAGTGGTCGACGCACATCGGACGTTCGTCATCGTCGGAGCAGGACTCGCAGGGGCGAAGGCGGCCGAAACACTGCGTGCCGAAGGATTCACCGGCAGAGTGATCCTCATCGGCGACGAGCGCGACCACCCCTACGAACGCCCGCCGCTCTCCAAGGGCTACCTGGAGGGCAAGTCCGAACGCGACAGCGTCTTCACCCACGAGCGCCCCTGGTACGCGGGCGCCGACATCGAGCTGCACCTCGGCCAGCCGGTCACCGCGCTCGACCGCTACGCGAAGACGGTGCAGCTGGGCGACAACACCGTCATCCACTACGACAAGCTGCTGCTGGCCACCGGCTCCGAACCGCGCCGCCTCGACATCCCCGGCACCGACCTGGCGGGCGTCCACCATCTGCGCCGCCTCGCCCACGCCGACCGGCTGCGCAACGTGCTGGCCGCCCTCGGCCGCGACAACGGCCACCTCGTCATCGCCGGAGCGGGCTGGATCGGTCTGGAGGTCGCCGCCGCCGCCCGGGGCTACGGGGCCGAGGTGACCGTCATCGAGGCGGAAGCCACCCCGCTGCACCAGGTCGTCGGCCCCGAAGTGGGCCAGATCTTCACCGAACTGCACAGCGCGCACGGCGTCCGCTTCCACTTCGGCGTCCGCCTCACCGAGATCACCGGCCAGGACGGCATGGTCCTCGCGGCCCGCACCGACGACGGCGAGGAGCACCCCGCCCACGACGTGCTCGCCGCGATCGGCGCCGCCCCGCGCTCCGCCCTCGCCGAGGCCGCCGGACTGGAGATGGCCGAGCGTGCCCACGGCGGCGGCATCGCGGTGGACGCCTCGCTGCGCACCTCCGACCCGCACATCTACGCCGCCGGGGACGTCGCCGCGGCCGCGCACCCGCTGCTGGGCACCCGGCTGCGCGTCGAGCACTGGGCGAACGCCCTGAACGGCGGACCGGCCGCCGCCCGCGCCATGCTCGGCCAGGACGTGACGTACGACCGGGTGCCGTACTTCTTCTCCGACCAGTACGACGTGGGCCTGGAGTACTCCGGCTGGGCCCCGCCCGGCTCCTACGACGAGGTGATCATCCGTGGCGACGCCGGGAAGCGGGAGTTCATCGCGTTCTGGCTGAAGGACCGCCGCGTCCTCGCAGGGATGAACGTCAACGTGTGGGATGTCACGGAGACGATCCAGGAGCTGATCCGGGCCCGCCAGCAGCACGACCCGGAGGCCCTCGCCGACCCGTCGATCCCGCTGGGCTCCCTGCTCTGAGGACGGCGCCCGGGGTGCGGGCCCGGAGCCCGCACCCCGGGCGGCCCGCCCGCCGTGCGTCCGGCTGTCCGAGCCCACCCGTAGACTTCACGCGTGGCTGGCAGGATCAATGACGACGACGTGAAGGCGGTACGGGACGCGGTCCCGATCGACTCCGTCGTGTCCGAATACCTCCAGCTGCGCAACGCGGGCGGCGGAAACCTCAAAGGCCTCTGCCCCTTCCACGACGAGAAGTCCCCCTCCTTCCAGGTCAGCCCCGGCAAGGGCCTGTTCCACTGCTTCGGCTGCCAGGAGGGCGGCGACACGATCGCCTTCGTGATGAAGATCGATCATCTCTCCTTCTCGGAGACGGTCGAGCGCCTCGCCGCCAAGGCGGGCATCACCCTGCGCTACGAGGAGGGCGGCTACAACCCCTCCCACCAGCGTGGCGAACGCATCAGGCTGATCGAGGCCCACAAGGCGGCCGCCGAGTTCTACGTCGCCCAGCTGGACGGCCCCGAGGCCGAGATCGGCCGGAAGTTCCTCGCCGAGCGCGGCTTCGACCAGGCCGCCGCCGCCCACTTCGGCGTCGGCTACAGCCCGGCCGGCTGGGACCACCTCACCCGCTATCTGCGCGGCAAGGGCTTCAGCGACAAGGAGCTGATCACCTCCGGGCTCTCCCAGGACGGCCGCCGCGGCCCCATCGACCGCTTCCGCGGCCGGCTGATGTGGCCGATCAGCGATACCGCGGGGGAGATCGTCGGCTTCGGCGCCCGCAAGCTGCGCGACGACGACAACGGCCCGAAGTACCTGAACACCCCCGAGACCCCGATCTACAAGAAGTCCCAGGTGCTGTACGGCATCGACCTGGCCAAGAAGGACATCGCCAAGGCCAGCCGGGCCGTCGTCGTCGAGGGCTACACCGACGTCATGGCCTGCCATCTGGCCGGGGTCACCACCGCCATCGCCACCTGCGGCACCGCCTTCGGCAACGACCACATCAAGATCCTGCGCCGCCTCCTCATGGACAACGGCAGCGCCCGGGTGATCTTCACCTTCGACGGCGACTCGGCGGGCCAGAAGGCCGCCCTGCGAGCCTTCGAGGACGACCAGAAGTTCGCCGCCGAGACCTACATCGCCATCGCCCCGGACGGCATGGACCCCTGCGACCTGCGGCTCGCCAAGGGCGACGACGCCGTGCGCGACCTGGTCGAGCCGCGCACCCCGCTCTTCGAGTTCGCCCTGCGCCAGATCGTCGGCCGCTACGACCTGGAGACCCCGGCGGGCCGCGCGGCCGCGCTCGACGAGGCCGCCGCCGTCGTCGCCAAGATCAAGACCAGCAGCGTGCAGCGCGAGGTAGCCGTCCAGCTCGCCGGGTTCGTCGGCATCCTCGATCAGGAGTTCGTCGTCCGCCGTGTCGCCCAGCTCGCCCGCTGGGCCCGCGACCGGGGCGGCGACCACGGGGACCGAGGCGGCCGAGGCGGCCCCCAGGGCGCACGCGGCGGACCCCAGGGCCAACGCGGCGGGTCACCGCAGCACACCGCTCCGGCCGCCCCCGCCGGCTTCTCCGGCCCCGCCCTCAACCTCCGCAGCCCCGCCCACCGCACCGAGCGCGAGCTGCTCAAGCTCGCCCTCCAGAAGCCCGCCCTGGTCTCCCCGGCCTTCGACGCGTACGGCGTTGACGAGTTCACCGCCCCGCCCTACGCGGCCGTGCGCCGGTGCATCGAGGAGGCGGGCGGCGCCGAGCAGGGCCTTGTCGACGACCGGGCCTACCTGGGCGCCGTCCTGGACGCCGCCCCCGACGACACCGTCCGCAACCTCGTCACCGAGCTGGCCGTCGAGATCTTCCACGGCCGGACCATCGACGAGACCTACGCGGGCGTCCAGCTCGTCCACGTCCGGCTGCGCGCCGTGGACCGCCGCATCAACGACGTGCAGGGCAGCCTCGCCCGCCTCGGCAGCCACGTGGCCCCCCCGGAGCTGGCCGCCGCGCAGAACGAGGTCTGGGTGCTCCAGCAGTACGCCCAGTCCCTGCGTACCCACGGCGCCGCCGCGCTCTGACCCGGCGCACCGTCCGCCCGGTCGGGTAATCACCCGGTAACCGACCGGACTCAAAAAGTCACCGCACGCCCCTCGTGGCGGTCGTGTGTCGTACCCCACACTGGAGGGTGCCCGACACCCGGCGGTGTCCGAGCCACCCGGAGCACGCGGTCCGCGGGGGAGACCCCGAGGCCCGGACCGGTCGGCCCCCACCCCGTCATCCGGCAGCGATCACCTGGAGGTCGCCCCCGTGCAGACCCGGACCGTGACGACCACGACCGAGCCCATCGCGGCCATCCCGGCGCAGCACAGGGCCCTGCACCATCCGGAGACGGCGGCCCGCCCGCCCGGAGACGCACCCGAGGCAGTCATGGTGGAATCGGCGCACCTCCCCGACCCCCCGGAGCCCCGCGGCCGGGCGGACTCCGGCGGCCCCACCTCCGACCTCTTCCGGCAGTATCTGCGCGAGATCGGCCGCATTCCGCTGCTCACCGCCGCCGAGGAGGTCGAGCTGGCCCGCCGCGTCGAGGCCGGGCTCTTCGCCGAGGAACGCCTCGCCACCACCCCGGACCTGGACTCCCGGCTCGCCGTGGACCTGGACCGCCTCGTGGTCATGGGCCGCACGGCCAAACGCCGCCTCATCGAGGCCAACCTCCGCCTCGTCGTCTCCGTGGCCAAACGCTACGTCGGCCGCGGGCTGACCATGCTCGACCTGGTCCAGGAGGGGAATCTCGGCCTGATCCGGGCGGTGGAGAAGTTCGACTACGCCCGGGGCTACAAGTTCTCCACGTACGCGACCTGGTGGATCCGCCAGGCGATGTCCCGCGCGCTCGCCGACCAGGCCCGCACCATACGCGTCCCGGTCCACGTCGTGGAGCTGATCAACCGCGTCGTCCGGGTGCAGCGCCGGATGCTCCAGGAACGCGGCTTCGAGCCGACCGCCGAGGATGTCGCCGCCCAGCTCGACCTGACCCCGGAGCGGGTCACCGAAGTCCTGCGCCTGGCCCAGGAACCGGTCTCGCTGCATGCCCCCGTCGGCGAGGAGGACGACGTCTCCTTCGGCGACCTCATCGAGGACGGCGACGCCGCCTCCCCCGTCGAGTCCGCCGCCTTCCTGCTGCTGCGCCAGCACCTGGAGGCGGTCCTCTCGACCCTCGGCGAACGCGAACGCAAGGTCGTCCAACTCCGCTACGGCCTGGACGACGGGCGGCCCCGCACCCTGGAGGAGATCGGCCGGATCTTCGGCGTGACGCGCGAACGCATCCGCCAGATCGAGTCCAAGACCCTCAGCAGGCTGCGGGACCACGCCTTCGCCGACCAACTCCGCGGCTATCTCGACTGACCGGCCTCCGCGGCCACCTCAGTCCACCTCGGCCAGGGCATCCGCGAACTGGGCGGCGTACAGCCGGGCATAGGCGCCCCCGGCCGCCAACAGCTCGTCATGCGTGCCCTGTTCGACGATGGACCCGCTCTCCATCACCAGGATCACGTCCGCGTCCCGGATCGTGGACAGCCGGTGCGCGATCACGAACGACGTACGCCCGTGGGCCAGGCGGGCCATCGCCTTCTGGATCAGCACCTCGGTCCGGGTGTCCACCGAGCTGGTCGCCTCGTCCAGGACGAGGATCACCGGCTCGGCCAGGAACGCCCGCGCGATGGTGATCAGCTGCTTCTCGCCCGCGCTGACCCCGGTGCCCTCGTCGTCGATCACCGAGTCGTACCCGTCGGGCAGCGTCCGGATGAAGCGGTCGGCATGCGCCGCCCGGGCCGCCTCCTCGATCTCCTCCCGGCTGACCTCGCGCGCAGCGCCGTACGCGATGTTCTCCGCGATCGTCCCCCCGAACAGCCAGGTGTCCTGGAGCACCATGCCGATCGATGAGCGCAGGTCGTCCCGGGACATCTTCGCCACATCGACGCCGTCGAGTGCGATCCGCCCGCCGGTCACCTCGTAGAACCGCATCAGCAGATTGACCAGCGTCGTCTTGCCCGCACCCGTCGGGCCCACGATCGCGACCGTCTGCCCCGGCTCCACACTCAGCGACAGGTCCTCGATCAGCGGCTTGTCCGGCTCGTAGCGGAAGGACACCTTCTCCAGCGAGACCCGCCCCGACATCACCTCGGGCCGCTCCGCGTCCACCGGGTCCGGGCCCTGCTCCTCCGCGTCCAGCAGCTCGAAGACCCGCTCCGCCGAAGCGACGCCGGACTGCACCAGGTTGGCCATCGAGGCGACCTGCGTCAGCGGCATCGAGAACTGCCGGGAGTACTGGATGAACGCCTGCACGTCACCGATCGACAGGGTGCCCGAGGCGACCCGCAGACCTCCGACGACGGCCACCAGCACGTAGTTGATGTTCGAGATGAAGAACATCAGCGGCTGCATGAGCCCGCTGGCGAACTGAGCCTTGAACCCGGCCTCGTACAACGCGTCGTTCTGCTCGGCGAAGTCCCGCGCGGACTCCTCCTGCCGGCCGAAGACCTTCACGAGGTTGTGCCCGGTGTACATCTCCTCGATGTGGGCGTTGAGCTTCCCCGTCACCCGCCACTGCCGCACGAACTGCGGCTGCGACCGCTTGCCGACCTGCGTGGCCACGACCACCGACAGCGGCACGGTCACCAGGGCGACCAGAGCCAGCAGCGGCGAGATCCAGAACATCATGATCAGTACGCCGATGATGGTCAGCAGGGAGTTGATGAGCTGGCCCATCGTCTGCTGGAGCGTCTGCGAGATGTTGTCGATGTCGTTCGTCGCCCGGCTGAGCACCTCACCGCGCTTGGCCCGGTCGAAGTACGACAGCGGCAGCCGAGCCAGCTTCGTCTGGAGGTCCTCGCGCAGCTGGAACACGATCCGGTTGATCACGCGGATCGACAGCCGCGTCGAGACCAGCATCAGCAGCCCGGCCCCGACGTAGACCGTCAGCGCCAGCAGCAGGACATCCGCCACCGCGCCGAAGTCGATGCCCTCGCCCGGTGTGAAGTCCACCCCCGAGAGCATGTCGGCCATCGAGCCGTTGCCCTCCTCGCGCAGCGCTTCGATCGCCTGTTCCTTACCGGTGCCCTCCGGCATCCCGCGCCCGACGACCCCCGCGAAGACCAGGTCGGTCGCTTTCCCGAGGATCTTCGGGCCCACCACCGAGAGCGCCACGCTGAACGTCACCGCGCCCAGCATCAGCCACAGCGAGGCCTTCTCGCGGCCGAAGCGTCTCAGCAGCCGCTTGGTGGACCCCTTGAAGTCCATCGACCGCTCGGTGGGCGCGCCCCCGGCCATCATCCGTCCGCCAGGACCGGCCATCACGCGGCCTCCGCTTCCGTCAGCTGGGAGAGCACGATCTCCCGGTACGTCTCATTGCCGTCCATCAGCTCGTGATGGGTACCGCTGCCCACGACCCGCCCCTCGTCCAGCACCAGGATGCGGTCCGCTTCGCGGATGGTGGAGACCCGCTGGGCCACGATCAGCACGGTCGCCCCGGCGGTCTCCCGCGCGAGTGCGGCCCGCAGGGCGGCGTCGGTCGCGTAGTCCAGCGCCGAGAACGAGTCGTCGAAGAGATAGATCTCCGGCCGCTGCACCAGTGTCCGCGCGATGGCGAGCCGCTGCCGCTGACCGCCCGACACATTGGTGCCGCCCTGCGCGATCGGCGCGTCGAGCCCGTGCTCCAGCCCCTCCACGAACCCCTTGGCCTGCGCCACCTCCAGCGCGTGCCACAGCTCCTCGTCGGTGGCGTCCGGATTCCCGTACCGCAGGTTCGTCGCCACCGTCCCCGAGAACAGATACGGCTTCTGCGGCACCAGGCTCACGGTCTTCGCCAGCAGCACCGGATCGATCCCGCGCACATCCTCGCCGTCGACCAGCACCTCGCCGCCCGTCACATCGAACAGCCGGGGTACGAGACCGAGCAGCGTGGACTTCCCGCTGCCGGTCGACCCGATGATCGCGGTGGTCTCCCCGGGCCGGGCCACCAGATCCACCGCCCGCAGCACCGGCTCCTCCGCCCCCGGATAGCGGAACTCGGCGCCGCGCACCTCCAGATGCCCGTGGCGCCGCAGCTCCGTGACGGGGGAGAGCGGCGGCACCACACTCGAATCGGTGCCGAGCACCTCCTCGATGCGCTCGGCGCACACCTCGGCGCGCGGCACCATCATGAACATGAAGGTGGCCATCATCACGGCCATCACGATCTGCATCAGATAGGCGAGGAACGCGGTCAGCGCACCGATCTGCATCCCGCCGCTGTCGATGCGGTGCGCGCCGAACCACACCACCGCGACGGACGACAGGTTGACCACCGTCATCACCGTCGGGAACATCAGCGCCATCAGCCGCCCGGTCGCCACCGACACATCGGTCAGTTCGGTGTTGGCCCCCCGGAACCGCCTCGCCTCGTACCCGTCACGGACGAACGCGCGGATCACCCGGTTGCCCGTGATCTGCTCACGCAGCACCCGGTTCACCCCGTCGAGCCGCTCCTGCATCGTGCGGAACAGCGGCCGCATCTTCTTCACGATGAGGCTCACCGAGACGCCGAGCACCGGCACGACCGCCAGCAGGACGGCCGACAGCGGAACGTCCTGCCCGAGCGCCATGACGATGCCGCCGACGCACATGATCGGCGCGGACACCATCAGGGTGAACGCCATCAGGACCAGCATCTGGACCTGCTGGACGTCGTTGGTGGTCCGGGTGATCAGCGAGGGCGCCCCGAAGCGCCCCAGCTCACGCGCGGAGAAGGACTGCACCCGGTCGAAGACGGCGGCCCGCACATCGCGCCCGAGGGCGGAGGCGGTCCGGGCCCCGTAGTACACGGCCCCCACGTTGCCGAGGACCTGAAGAACGCTGACGGCGATCATGAGACCGCCGAATTCCAGGATGTATCCGGTATCGCCCTTGACGACACCGTTGTCAATGATGTCCGCGTTGAGGCTGGGCAGATACAGGGTGGCGCAGGTCTGGAGCAGCTGGAGGAGCACCAGCAGCACGATGGGTTTCTTGTACGGGCCCAGATGGGCCCGCAGGAGTTTTATGAGCACGCGGGTCTCTCGGAATCGGCGGAGGGCAGAGGCCGCCCCAGTTTCGCGTACGCCGTACTCCGAGAGCGAGCCGTTTTCCTCAAGCCGGGGTCAAACCCGGGGCGGACGGCCGCGTGCCCACGCCGGTCTCACTCCGGGCGCGCACCCCCGAAGGCCCCGGGGTGGATCTGATCCCTGGTGGCCCGGTACTGCTGACGCACGGCCCCGCCGACCGCCAGCTCATCGCCCGGCTCCAGCACCTGGGCGGCAGCGCCCTGCCAGGCCGGGGGCGTACGCGGATCGAGGGCGCCCTGCGAGACGCCGAGCGCCCAGGCGGCCTGCCGGGCCGCGCCGATCGCCGCGTACTGGGCGGGCTGCGGTACGACGACCTGCGTGCCGAACACGGCGGGAGCCAGCGCCTGTACGGCGGGCAGCTCGGCGGCGGCCCCCAGCAGGAACACGCGCCGCACCTCCACGCCCCGCCCGCGCAGGACGTCCATGGCGTCGGCCAGCGAGCAGAGCATCCCCTCGAACGCGGCCCGCGCCAGATGCTCGGGCTTCATCGACTCGCGCCGCAGCCCGCTGAGGGTGCCCGCGGTGTGGGGGAGCTGCGGGGTGCGCTCGCCTTCCAGATAGGGCAGCAACACCAGCCCGGAAGCCCCGGGCGTGGACTTCAGCGCCAGCGCGGACAGCTCGTCCAGCCCCTCCACCCCCAGCATCTCGGCGGTCCCGCGCAGCGCACGTACGGCGTTGGACGTGTGGACGACGGGCAGATGCAGCCCTGTGGCGTCGGCGAACGAGGTGATCATCCCGGTGGAGTCGGCGAGCGCCTCGTGGTGCACGGCCATCACGGACCCGGAGGCCCCCAGCGACACGACCGCGTCGCCCACCGCGACCCCGAGCCCGAAGGCCGCGGCCATGATCTCGCCGGTGCCCGCGGAGATCAGCAGCCCTTCGGGCGTCGTCCCGGCGGAGTCGGCGGGCCCGAGCACCTCGGGCAGCGCGGCGGAGTGCCCGAGGGCGAGCTCCACCAGATCGGGCCGGTAGGACGCGGACCCGGCCGACCAGTACCCCGTACCCGAGGCGGCGCCCCGGTCGGTGGTCCGGCGGGCGGGCCGCCCGAGCAGCTGCCACACGAGCCAGTCGTGCGGCTGGAGCACGGCGGCCACCCGCTGGGCGTTCTCCGGCTCGGTCCGCGCCAGCCACCGCAGCTTCGCCACGGGCTGCGCGGCCTGCGGCACGGCCCCGACGGCCTCGGCCCAGGCCTGCCGCCCGCCCAGCGAGTCGACCAGATCGGCCGCCGCGACCTGCGCCCGCCGGTCGTTGCCGAGCAGCGCGGGACGTACGAGGTTGCCCTGCTGGTCCAGCGGTACGAGCCCGTGCTGCTGGGCGGCGACCCCGATGGCCTGCACCCCTTCGAGCAGCCCGCCGGAGGCCGCCTCGCCGAGTGAGAGCAGCCAGGCCTGCGGATCGACCTCGGCGGCCTTGGCCTCGACCGGATGCGCGGCATACCCCTGCCGCAGCACGGCGCCCGTGTCCGTGTCGCAGACGACGATGTGAGTGAAGGCGGAAGAACTGTCCAGCCCCGCGACTATGCCCATGGGGAGATTCTGCCGCACGCCGCGAGTTTCCCGTAACGACCGCCGCGGGCCCGGGGCCCCTGAGCTAGGTGTTGGTGGTCCCCCAGTCGTCCTCACCGTTCTGGCTGCTGCGGTCCCGCAGCGACCGGACGCGGTCGGCGACGGAGGCGGGCACCTTGTCCCCGACCTTGTCGCTGACCGAGTGGTACGCCTTGCCCGCGATGTCCCGGCCGCTGTGCGCGGCACTCTCGGCGGCGTTGCGCACGGCGGGGTTCTCCGCGAACTGCCGGACCGACTTCTTCAACTGCTCGTAACGCTCGCGCCCGGCTCGCGTGCCGAGCACGTATCCGAGCGCCACTCCGGCGATGAACGTGAGCCGGTACCGCATGGCTGCCACCCTTCCTGCGCTTGGTGCGACGTGTGCAGCCCGCCTACCCGTGAGCACCCGAGATCATCCCGGGCGATACCGATTGGCGGAGCACCCCCCTGCTTGCGCTAATGTATGTGTCGCAGCGAACGCGCGCCGCCCGGCAGCCGCCAGGCAGGTACGATTCGAGGCACCGCAGCAATCCCCTGTAGCTCAATTGGCAGAGCAGCCGGCTGTTAACCGGCAGGTTACTGGTTCGAGTCCAGTCGGGGGAGCGCGATCCCCTGTAGCTCAATTGGCAGAGCATTCGGCTGTTAACCGGAGGGTTACTGGTTCGAGTCCAGTCGGGGGAGCGATGCGGAAGAGGACCCTTCGGGGTCCTTTTTCGCGTGCCCACTCGCCGCCTGCCGACCCCCGAGCCCCGCGGAATGACACTTTCGGGTCACCTCGCCCTCACCCGGAACCGGGCAGCACGCAGCGCCGTCCTCAAGATCAGGCGAAGTCGGCCATCCGAAGCAAGAGATCGTATGACCGGCTATGCTGCGGCAGACGGGGCGCACACTTGTACGCGCCACGCCGAAACGGGGCGGTAGCTCAGCCGGTTAGAGCAGCGGACTCATAATCCGTCGGCCGTGGGTTCGAGTCCCACCCGCCCCACACAAGCGGTCGCTGGCAGGAACGTTCCCACCAGCATCGGAGCGCCCCAACTGGGTTGGACCAGGGTGGGGCGCTTCCGCGTTTCAGGGGCCCCGCGTGAGCGGTGCGTGAGCGGTGCGTGAGCGGCTGTGTCGGAGCCCCCCCCCGAACGGGGCGGGCGCGGGGAGCGGCCGACTCGGCCTTCCTGGCCACCTCCTGGTCGACCTGAGGCAGCAGGCCCGTGCACGTGTCACCTGCCAGCTGGATCGTCCCGCGCCGCAGCGTCTCCTTGATCGCGTGCAGGCCCCCGCCGCCCGCGTGGGTCAGCGTGGCCGCCACGTGCCGCAGGTCCCGCAGGTTGATCGGCGGCAGGTCCGCCTCCCGCGTCAGCCGGCGGAAGACGTCCGGCGCCTTCTCCGGGCGCAGCCACGTCCCGTCCTGGACGAACACCCTTCGGGTCTCCGTCCACGGCAGCCGCTTCTCCTCGCACACGGCCCGCTCCAGAGCCTGGCGCTCCCGGTGCTCCCGCGGCGCCTCGACCATGGCCGGTCCGAGTGGGAGCAGCGCTCGTGTGTGCCCCGGGTCAGCCGAGGGCGTCGATGGCCTTCACGATCAGGGCGTGCCGTACACGGCGGTCTGCCGCAGCTCCTCGAACGCCTTCGCGTACAGGGCGATCACGCTGGGCTGGGTGATGCGGACCCGGGCGGAGAGCAGCTCGACGGAGACGAGTGAGTTGTCGTAGACGTGGAACGTCTCACGCGGCCACTGCTCGCGGTACGCGGTGGTCGGGATCGTGCCGAGCGACACGGCGGGCTGGGCCCCGGCGGTGAGGAGGTCGTCCCGCAACGGAAGCTCCAGCATCAGCGTCCCGAACGGCTCGGGGAACTCCCGTACCTCCTCGGCGCTCGGCAGCCGGGGCGCGGACGTCGGATGCACCGTGCGCAGCCCGCTCACCGAGCCGAGCGCCCCGCCCTCGTGCAGCTCCGGGTGGGACAGGGGATGCAGCGCCACGGTCGCGTCGCGCGTGCGCCCCGCCCAGCACCGCAGGGCGACCTGCTGGGCCATCGTGCCGGTCGGGAAGAACGCCGCCGCCTCCGTCCCCAGCACCCCGGCCGCCCGCGAGGCCGACCGCAGCGAACCCCTCACCCCGCACCCCGATTCGTGATCCGGTATTCCTGAACGAGGAGGACGACATTCCGTGTCGGCCAAACGCGGCGTGTACTTCCTGGCCGACGACGGCATCGTCGACTTGGCCACCGCGTTCCTCAACAGCTTTCGCCGCACTGCCCGCGGCACGTGCCCTCGCGCCACACATGAAACCTGACGCTGAACAAGCGCCCTTGAACTACCTCATGGTCACTTCCGGCCTTCGCCATACCAGCCTGCACCAACTGCGCGGCATCACCGGCGACCGAACCATCCCGGCCGAGGTGTTCGCCTGGGCGCCGGGTGTCCAGGCGCGGGAGGGTGGGATCGTGCGCCCCGCCGTACCCCTGGCCCTGCTGGTGCACTGGACCGATCCCGTGAAACCGACCCGGACGGGACCAGGCGTCGATCCCGCTCTACGACCTGTGGAGTCACTACCGGGACGGCCGCGAATCGGCCGAGGTGCGGCCGAACTCCCACCGGAGCTGGACGAACAGCACGGCTGTCGCTTGGAACTGGTTCATCTGCATGCGCCAGGAAGTACGCTCAGAAATCGACTGCGGGTCCGTAATGGCTACACAGAAGCGAACTGCGTGACCGTCTGGAAGAGACCCTTCAACGCCACGTGGCCGGCTTTGAGGTGCCGCGTGGAGATGGAAGGGGACGCAGCCGGTCGGAAACGGGCGGCTATGCCCGCCGTTTCGACGTCACCGCAGGTGAGCGGCGCCACCCTGCTGGGTCGAGTCCCGCTTGCCGTGCTTTCCGGGACGTTCTCGCGCAACGGACGCTGGGCGGAGGTGCGGCGAACGCGGCCCTCGGCCCAGCCGGGGCGGGGCGACGTGACAGCGGTGGCGGCCCGTGGGCAGCGCTCGTTGCGGCGATCACCAATCTACTCTCACGTCACGGTAGATTTATGGACGGTGAAGATGCCGGACGGGCGACGCGAGGCGGCGTAGCCGTGGGCGAACGGCTGATGAGGATCGGAGGTGGCGCGGTGAACGCCACGAGTGAGTGGGCCGCCGGTGAGGCGGCCAGGCGGCGTACGTTCGCGGTGATCAGTCACCCGGACGCGGGCAAGTCGACGTTGACCGAGGCGCTGGCGCTGCACGCCCACGCGATCACGTCGGCGGGGGCGGTGCACGGCAAGTCCGGGCGGCGCGGTGTGGCGTCGGACTGGATGGAGATGGAGAAGACCCGCGGTATCTCCGTGACCTCCGCCGTTCTGCAGTTCGCCTATCGGGACCGCGTGCTGAACCTGCTGGATACTCCGGGGCACGCGGACTTCTCCGAGGACACCTACCGGGTGCTGGCGGCCGTGGACTGCGCGGTCATGCTGATCGACGCGGCCAAGGGCCTGGAGGAGCAGACCCGCAAGCTCTTCGACGTCTGCCGCCACCGCGGCATCCCCGTGATCACGTTCATCAACAAGTGGGACCGGCCCGGCCGTGAGGCCCTTGAGCTGCTGGACGAGATCGAGCGCGAGTTCCGGCTCAGGCCCACCCCGGTGAACTGGCCGGTCGGCACGGCAGGCTACCTGCGCGGTCTGGTCGACGTACGCGAGCCGGAGCGGATGCTGCGTTACACCCGCACCCCCGGCGGCGCGCACGAAGCCTCCGAAGAGGTGGTTCCCGCCGAGCGGGCGGCGTTCGAGGAGGGTGCCGACTGGGAACAGGCCGTGGAGGAGCTCCAGTTGCTGGAGGCGGACGGCGCCCAGTTCGACCGGGCCTCGTTCCTGGCGGGCGGCTCCACACCGGTGTTCTTCGGCGCCGCGGTCTCCAACATCGGCGTACGGCTCCTCCTGGACGCCATCGTCGACCTCGCCCCGCCACCGGGGGCGCGAGAACTCGAAGGCGGTGGCAGCAGGTCCGTCGACGCCCCGTTCTCCGGGCTGGTGTTCAAGGTGCAGGCGAACATGGACCCGGCCCACCGGGACCGGATCGCCTTCCTGCGCGTGTGTTCGGGCGTCTTCGAGAGAGGCGCGACCGTCACCCGCGCTTCGTCCGGGAAGCCGTTCGCGACCAAGTACGCCCACAGCGTCTTCGGCCAGGACCGCTCCATGGTCGACACCGCCTACCCGGGCGACGTCGTCGGACTGGTCAACGCCGCGGCCCTGCGCGTCGGGGACACCCTCTACGACGGTCCGCCGGCCTTGTTCCCGCCCATGCCGACCTTCGCCCCCGAACACTTCGCGGTCGCACGACCGGTCGACATCAGCCGCTCCAAGCAGTTCCGCCGTGGCATCGCCCAGCTCGACGAGGAAGGCGTCGTGCAGGTCCTCGTCAGCGACGCACGCGGCGACCAGGCCCCGGTCCTGGCGGCGGTGGGGCCGATGCAGTTCGACGTCGTCTCCGCCCGGATGGCGGGGGAGTTCTCCGCACCCGTACGCCTGGAAGTGCTGCCCTACCACCTGGCGCGGGCCACCGACGCGGCCGGAGCGGACACCCTCAACCGCTCCCAGCTCGTCAAGGGGGAGGCGCTGACCAGGATCCGCGACAAGGCACAGCTCGCGCTGTTCCCCGACCGCTGGCAGGCGAACTCCTTCCAGCGGCAGTTCCCCGACGCCAGCCTGGAAACCCTCCTGGCCGCCCACGAGTAACACCCCCTCCGGATGCCGCAGGGCGGGGACGATCTGCGGCTGCATGCGGTGACCGAACCCGACATGGCCTGCGCACTCCGTGGGAAACAGCCCTTGGAGAGGGTTCGTAGGCTGGTCAGCACACCAAACGACCGGAGGTTCAGTGTCCAGCCATCCCGGCGTACGCGCGCTGTCAGGCCTGCTCACGCCGTGCAGACAAAGCAGCGAAGGAGCCCCCCATGATGTGGCCGGAGTAGCAGAAGCTGAACGGCGGCTCAGGATACGGCTGCCCTCGGACTACATCGCCTTCATAGAGACCTACGGGGCTGGCGGGATCGGCGGAGACTCGCTGTGGATACCCCCGCCGTACCGCGCAGCCGGAGGCGACAGTGTGGTCGCCATGGCCGAACTCTTCTGGGAACAGGCCCCCGAGTTCTACTCCCGTTGGCTGCCCGCCGAAGTAGGCGCCGACATGCTGCTTCGGTGGGGTTTCATAGAGGACGGCACCCACCTGTTCTGGCTGATGACAGGCAACGACAGTGACGCCTGGCCCATCGCCGACCTCGACGAGGACGGCGGCCCCCTCACTGTCCACGAAGACGGGTTCGCCGCCTACGTGCGACGTTGGTGCACCCCTGCCTCCGGCCTCACCGAGGAAGCGATGCAGTTCATGCATTGGCGCGAATACGACCACCTCTTGGACCAGGGCCTCGACCCCTCTACAGGCCTCCCCTGGGATATCTGAACGGGAGTGCCGCTCGTCGCGAAATTCGGCCGGCTACTGCTTCCTGGTGAAGCTGTCGGTGTCGGCCTCGGTGAGGATGTCGAGGTTGAGCAGGCGTTTCAGTTCGGCGCGGGTGCCTTCGATGTTCTTCGGCAGTAGTTCGTGGTCGAGGGCCTCGCAGACGTCGCGGGCCCGTAGTGGTCCGGCCTCATCGAAGACGGCGAGGATGCGGGGGTAGTCCGGGTGCTCGGCAGGTCCGGCGGGGCGACCGGGAGCCGGTCCGGGAGTGCGGTGACGGTCTTCCGTGTGATCGCGAGGTGTTCGAGGTGGATCTCGGCCTTCCGCAGCCGGGCCTGAAGCTCGCCGATCCGGGGGTGGAGGTCGTCGGCCATGGCCCGGGCGGCGTCTTCCTGGATGCCGACGCGTCGAGCAGGGGCTGGATGTTCACGGTCACCGTCTGCGCGCGTCGCGCCAGGTGGGGTGTTCGCGCCGGTGAGACGGCGGGCCGTGACGTGGGTCATCGCCCAGTAGGCGTGGGAGGTGGAGGAGGCCGGGCGGTGCTCGTAGTCGTGGACCAGGCGCCGGTGCAGTATCAGGATCCCGTAGGCCTGCTCGTCCCTTCACGGCTTCGGCTGCGGACCGGCAGAGTCCGCCCGAACCCACACAGTCAGGCGAGGTCAAAATAGGCACAAAGGAACATGAATCACGGCCTCAGTAGGCGAACTCGGGTGCCTGATAGGGAGCCCACCAGCTCGTCAGACCCCAGATCCCCAGGGCGATCGCGGTGACCGAGACCAGGGCGGCGAGCCACGGGCGATGGAACCGGCGCAAGGCGAGCGACCAGAAGGCGAGCGCCACCAGGGCGCCCCCCGCGGCGACGAGCGGTAGGTCCACGTAGAGCACGCTGAGGTCCTGATGACGCCCATCGAATCCGCCCTCCACACTGACCCTCGCCAGCGGTGCCCAGGCCAGCAGCGCCACTGAGGAACCCAGACCGGCGACAAGGAAACCAGCAAGACCCTTGATTTCTTCCTTCACGACAGGTCGGACGCCACAGCCCGTCTCGCAGTTCCCGAGTCTGCCGACTCCACCGCGCGCAGAGAAATCGGCCGCCACCGACCCCTGATGGACTAGCCGCCAGAAACGGGCATCAACTGACGAACCGACCGCTTAGGTCATGGCAGGCGTGGTGGATTGCGCTTCGTGAGAACGAACTCGGAGGGGTGTTCTCGCAGAAGGGCCGACCGTACGCTGCGAGGCATGACAGCAACCTCTGGGCGATATCACCGTACGTGCCGGCCCCCGCACGGCCGACGAGGAGACCCCGGATGGGGTGTGGCGGCGGGCTGACGACATCGGTGTGCAGGGCGGGCTCCGCCGCAGCGCTCTTGCGGCCACGCCGGACGTGCGCCGGAGGTGCCGGGGCGCGGCGCTCCGGGACCGGCCCTGCTGGGCGTCTTCGACGTGGCGTCCGAGAAGGGGCGATCTCCCGCTCCGTGGTGCGGCCGGTGCGGTGGCGGGCCCCCGGTACAGGCAGCGGGCCGAGCCCGGCAGATGAGATGACGACGACGGTCCTGCGTTCTGGCTACGGCCGGGACGACGATCGCCGTGCCGCCGCCGGGCCGGCCCTCCGGCACCCCGTTCATGACGGTGTCGTTCTCGGTGGCCACCACGGTGTGGAGTAGCCCAGGCGCCGCTCGGACACGGCGACCAGGTCCCCGGAGCGGGTCCTTGGGACCCAGAGGCGCGACGCCGAACAGCGAGCAGATCGTGCGCAAGCCGGACAAGCCCTGGAGGAGCAGCATGCGCAAACCGTCCGCCGATCGTGTGCTGACGGCGCTGATGGGTCTCGTCTCCCTGTTCGTCGGCGCGTCTCTCGCCCTGGTGGCCTACGTCCTCGCCGGAAAGATCGGTGAGGACCACCGCGCGACCCTGGACCGCCGGGTCACCGCGGTGGTCTTCGACAAACGCGTGGTGAACGAGGGCGGCGGACCGAACGGCGGCACCCGGACGGACACCCTGGTCAGGTACGAGCTCGGAGACAAGCGCTACACCTCCACGCTCAGACGCGGCAGTTCGGGCGGCGAGGTCGGGGACACCGTGGAGGTGGCCTACGACTCCGAACGGCCCGATCGCCCGTACACCGTCGCCTACGCCGAGTCCGAACCGCCGAGCAACGCATCACGCATCACGGGTGTCGTCCTCTGCTCCCTCTTCGCCCTCGCCATGCTCGGCGGAGGGGCTCTCCTCCTCTTGACCGGAGGAGGCCTCTGACCGACCGGGGCAGGGGCCGCCCCGCCGCGCGCAGCGGGGCGGCGCATGCGACGGGACGCATCGTGAAGGAGTTCATCACAGCCTCTGACCGCCCCTCCTGCCCCTGCATCCGATTCAACCGTGAGGACTCGTCGAAAGCCCCCAGTAGCGCGGACGGGCGGATGAAGGGCAGCTCGACCGAGTGGGCGCGGAAGCGCACAGGGGATACCCGGCGCAGTGACAGGGCGCGAGAGGCTATGGACGACGTCGGAGTTCCCGGACCGGCCGTTCGGAAGGCCGGACATACCGGTGACCCCACCTGCGACCAGGAGGCCGAGCAGTGAGCGCCCTCATCGACCGGCGCTGCCCTTGACGGCCACGTAGACGGTGTTGGTCGAGGTGCCGCCTCGCAGCGGGTTGGGGAACTCCACCACGTGGGCGGCGGTGTTCTGGAAGGCGTTGGCGAGGAGGGAGACGAAGTCGTCGTCGGGCGGGTCGTTGGACCACAGGGCGAAGACGCCTCCGGGGTGGAGGAGGCGGGAGAGGGCGCTCAGGCCCTCCGGCCGGTAGAGAGCGGCATGGCTCGGGTGCAGCACATGGCGGGGGGAGTGGTCGACGTCCAGCAGGATGGCGTGGAAGAGGCGTCCCTCCGCTTGCGGGTCCAGCCCACGGCCCTCACGCACCATGGCGAAGAAGTCGCCCCGCACCAGTCGGCAGCGGTCGTCCGAGCCGAGCGCCGTGCCGAGCGGTACCAGACCGCGTCGGTGCCAGTCGATGACCTCGCCGAGGGTGTCGACGACGATCAGCGAGCGGACGCCCGGCTCCTGTAGCGCGGCGTGTGCGGTGTACCCGAGGCCGAGGCCGCCGACGGCGACATCGAGGCCGGGGTGGTGCGCGAGCGGGGCGAGGCCCAGTCGGGCGAGGGCGATCTCGCCCTCGGTGAAGAGGCTGGACATCAGGAACTCGTCCCCGAGCTTCACCTCGTACACGTCGTCTCCCGACGAGGGGTCGCGTCGGCGCCGCAGGCTGATGTCGCCGATCGGTGTCGGCTTCCAGTCGAGTTCCTCGAAGCGGGTGGTCATGGTGGGGGTCTCCTCCGGTCGGCGACGCGGTGTCAGGCGTCGATGACGACGGGGATGATCAGGGGCTTGCGGCGGTGGCTGCGGAAGGCCCAGGAGGCGACGGCGCGAGCGATGCGCTGTTCGAGCTGGTGGTGGTCGCCGATGCCCTCTTCGGCCGCCGCGGCCAGGGTCTTCTCGATGAGCGGGATCACGGGCTCGAAGGTGGTGTCGTCGTGCTCGAATCCGCGGGCGAGGAAGTCGGGCGCCTCGGCGAGCCGCCCGGTGTCGGCGTCGACGATCGCCACGATGGTGACCACGCCCTCCTCCGCCAGGACGCGGCGGTCCTTCAGGGACGCCTCGGTCGCGCCTCCGACGGTCATCCCGTCGACGTACACATAGCCGGCCGGGACCTTTCCGGTGATCGAGGCGCGCCCGTCGACGAGGTCGACGACGACACCGTCCTCGGCGATGATCACGCGGTCCGGTGCGACGCCGGTGCGGATGGCGAGGTCGGCGTTGGCCCGCATGTGCTTCCACTCGCCGTGGACGGGCATGACATGGCGGGGCTTGACGATGTTGTAGCAGTAGACCAGTTCCCCCGCGCTGGCGTGGCCGGAGACGTGGACCTTGGCATTGCCCTTGTGGACGACGTTGGCGCCCCAGCGGGTCAGCCCGTTGATCACCCGGTAGATGGCGTTCTCGTTGCCCGGGATGAGGGAGCTGGCGAGCAGGACGGTGTCGCCCTGCCCGATGCGGATCGAGTGATCACGGTTGGCCATGCGGGAGAGGGCGGCCATCGGCTCGCCCTGCGAGCCCGTGCAGACCAGGGTGATCTTGTGGTCGGGCAGCTTCTCCAGCTCCCTTGCCTCGACCACGAGGCCCGGCGGCGTCCTCAGATAGCCCAGCTCGCGGGCGATGCCCATGTTGCGGACCATGGACCGGCCCACGAAGGCGACCTTCCGCCCGTGCTGATGCGCGGCGTCGAGGACCTGCTGGATACGGTGGACGTGGCTGGCGAAGCTGGAGACGATGACCCGGCGCGGGGCGGTCCGCATCACGTGTTCGATCGCGGGGTTCAGCTCGCGCTCGGACGTGGTGAAACCGGGCACCTCGGCATTGGTGGAGTCGGTCAGGAACAGGTCGACACCCTCCTCACCGAGCCGGGCGAACGCGCGCAGGTCGGTGATGCGGTCGTCCAGCGGGAACTGGTCCATCTTGAAGTCACCGGTGTGCAGGACCATCCCGGCACCGGTGCGGATGGCGACCGCGAGACCGTCGGGGATGGAGTGGTTGACCGCCACGAACTCACAGCCGAAAGGCCCGAAGTCGCGCCGCTCCCCTTCCTTCACCCGCACCGTCGTGGGCTTGATGTGGTGCTCCTTGAGCTTGGCCTCAAGGAAGGCGAGCGTCAGCTTCGAGCCGATGACGGGGATGTCCCGGCGTTCTCGCAGCAGGTAGGGCACGCCACCGATGTGGTCCTCGTGTCCATGGGTGAGGACCACGCCGACGACGTCGTCCAGACGGTCCCGGATCGACGTGAAGTCGGGCAGGATCACGTCGACGCCGGGCTGGGTCTCCTCGGGGAACAGCACACCGCAGTCGACGATCAGCAGCTTGCCGGCGTACTCGAAGACGGTCATGTTGCGGCCGATCTCTCCCAGACCGCCCAGGGCGACGACCCTCAGCCCTCCTGAGACGAGAGGAGGGGCGGGTTTCAGATCAGGATGTGGATGGCTCATACGCTGACGCTACCGGAGAGTTACGGGGATGATCCATTGCAGTGCGGGACTCCGGCCTCCTGACGACCCACGCGAGGGGACGAGGGCTCGGGACCGTCCACTTCGAAGCCGATGGTGATGAGGCGCTGGTGGCGCGCTCGGCCGAGGCATCACGACAGGCCTCAGCACTCGGGCCCGGGCGCGTGACCCTGTGCGGCCAGGTCGACGTCGATCGCGGTAACGCCCGCTGTCAGCTCCGCGCGCCAGCACCTCGCAACGTCTCGCTCAGAGCCTGGCTGCGGCCGTCGCGGGGCTTGAGCCGATGGAGGGCTTTCTCCACCTCGACAGCACGTATCCCCTGGGTTCGTACCACGGGGATACGTGCTCGGGAGTGTGCGAGCACGGTGCTGTCCAGGGTGATGCCTCTGCTGTTCAGCAGAGACGAACGCACGCCGGCGATCGCTACGCGGCCGGCTGTCGTCAATGCGCGCCATCCACATCGGACACGCAAATCTACTCTCACGAGAGGGTACTGTGGGGTCGGCGGCGGCCTACGCGACTGGTTCCGCCAGGGGAGCTGCGTTCGAGGCGGAGGTGGGCGTGGGGTGAGTGGCATCCCTCGGCGTCATCGATGCCGGTCACATGCCCGTAGGGGGCGAACGGCAGGAATCAGTGCGGGGAACTGCATCCGGCCCCGAGGGCCGTACCGTCAGGAACTCTGGGCATCGAGCCTGCGGCGCAGTGTGGCGGCGAAGTCCTCCGCGGCCATGAGCTGGGCGCGCAGCGTCTCGCAGCGTGCGTCGGCCACCTTGCGGTACGAGTCCAGCCGCTCGTGCAGACGTTCCCGCTCCTCGGCTGTAGGCGCGTCGTCCGCTGCGATGCGGTCGACGATCTCCAGGAGGTCCCGCATCTCCTCCAGCGAGAAGTCCAGCGGCTTCATGCGGCGAATCACCATCAGGCGGCCGATGTCCGTCTCGGTGTACAGACGGAAACCTCCCTTGCTGCGGGCGGAGGGGATGACCAGACCGACTTCCTCGTAGTGCCGGATCGTGCGGAGCGACAAGCCGGTCCGCTCAGCAACCTCGCCGATCTGCATCTGCCGCTCTGCCATCTCCGCGCCTGCCTCCTCTGTAACCGGCTGCTCTTCGAACGTTCGAAGAGCAGTCAGCATACGTGTCCGGAATCACATGATCCTCAGACGTATTTACCTGCATTTCACAAGCCGCAACTCGCACTCTGCCCTCACGTCAGGGTACGATTTGCAGAGAGCTGAGACCGCTGGGCAGACCTCGCTGTCGCTTGAGCCCCGGCCAGGGCCTCACAGGCTTATCGGGCAATGATGCCCGACTGTCAGCCACGAAGGCTGCCACCCGATCCGGCAGAGCCCCATCGACGCTGGGCTGCCGGGATTCCGCCCTCTGTGCGGATTCGAGAACGATGCGTGCGTGTCCAGACTGGTGGATGTGTGCGCCCGAACAGAAACGGTTGCATGTCTACACCGCTGTCCGCGGCTCCCAAGCTGCGTATGTCCAAGCCGGACTGGCTCGCCTCCCCGAAGGTCTTCCGTACCGAGGTGCTGGCGGGCCTCGTGGTGGCTCTGGCGCTGATCCCCGAGGCGATCTCCTTCTCGATCATCGCGGGTGTCGACCCGGCAATCGGCCTCTTCGCCTCCTTCACGATGGCCGTGGTCATCTCGATCGTGGGCGGCCGCAAGGCCATGATCTCCGCCGCCACCGGCGCCATAGCCCTGGTCATCGCACCCTTGAACCACCAGTACGGGCTCGGTTACCTGATCGCCGCCGTCATCCTCGGCGGCCTGATGCAGGTGGCTCTGGGCGCGCTCGGGGTCGCCAAGCTGATGCGGTTCGTGCCGCGCAGCGTGATGGTCGGCTTCGTCAACGCCCTCGCCATCCTGATCTTCATGGCGCAGGTCCCGGAGATGCGGGACGTTCCGTGGGCCGTCTACCCGCTGATCATCGGCGGTCTGGCCCTCATGGTGTTCTTCCCGAAGATCACCACGGTGATTCCCGCACCCCTGGTCGCCATCGTCACGCTGACCGTGATCACCGTCGCCGCCGGCATCGCCGTTCCCAACGTCGGCGACAAGGGCGATCTCCCGTCCTCGCTGCCGGTCCCCGGTCTGCCCGACGTGCCGTTCACCATGGACACCCTGACCACCATCGCCCCCTATGCCTTCGCGTTCGCGCTGGTGGGGCTGATGGAGTCGCTGATGACCGCGAAGCTCGTCGACGACATCACCGACACCCACTCGAACAAGACCCGCGAGTCCATCGGCCAGGGCATCGCCAACGTCGTGACCGGGTTCTTCGGCGGCATGGGCGGCTGCGCCATGATCGGCCAGACCATGATCAACGTGAAGACCTCCGGAGCGCGGACCCGCCTGTCCACCTTCCTCGCCGGTACCTTCCTGATGGTCCTGTGCATCGCGTTCGGCCCGGTCGTCTCGGACATCCCGATGGCCGCTCTCGTCGCGGTGATGATCCTGGTCTCCTTCGCCACCTTCGACTGGCATTCCATCCAGCCCAAGACGCTCCAGCGCATGCCGGTCGGCGAGACCACCGTCATGGTCGTCACCGTCGCCGCGGTGGTCGCCACCCACAACCTCGCCATCGGCGTCGTTCTCGGCTGCATCACCGCGATGGTGATCTTCGCGAAGCGGGTCGCCCACATCGCCGAGGTCTCCGGGGTCGTCGACCCGGACGGCAACCAGGTCGTCTACGCGGTCACCGGCGAGCTGTTCTTCGCCTCCTCCAACGACCTCGTCTACCAGTTCAACTACAAGGACGACCCCGACGACGTGATCATCGACCTCACCGATGCCCACATCTGGGACGCCTCCTCCGTCGCAGCCCTCGACGCCATCGAGACCAAATACGCCCAGCGCGGCAAGAAGGTCACGATCATCGGCCTCAACAAGGCCAGCGCCGAAATGCACGGCAAGCTCGCCGGCCAGCTCACCGCCGGCCACTGAGAAGACCGACGAGCCGCCCCTGACCGCCCCGGCAACGGACCGCGGGCAGGGGCGGCTTTGCCGTGCGAGGACTTGTGCCAGGCGCGCCGCGCCGTACGCGAACCGCACGCGGCCTCCGTGAGGCAGTCGCCGGCCCCGGGCATCGCAGGGCGTGCCGTCGCCACGGCCACCGGCGGGCGGCTGCCCGGGCACAGCGCGCCCGGCCCACCCGCCGTCGAGGCCGAGGCGGGGCTGCGCTGCCTGACCGGCCGGACAGGGCAGCCGTACCGTTCGACGAGCCCTGTGGCCACTTCCCGTAGCACGGTCGCGTTGTCGCGCGGCGCGGTGTCGGGGTGGACGAGCCTCCACTCCTTCCGGCCGGGCCGGAACCCCGCCGACACCGTACCGGCCGATGCGCCCCGGGCCTCCAGCACTCCACCGTCCCCGGGACCGCGGCCGCCGCACCGCAGCGGTGGTGTCACGCGATGGTCGTTAGCCCGCCCGGGGTGCCTGGGGCACGAGCTCGGCGCTGCGGCGGTGCGCCCCGTGGACCGACGGCCCCCGTACGGCCATGTTGCTGACACCGAGTCGATCCGCGCGGCACCGGCTGGAGGTGAAGGAGACCCGCGATGGTGGGTGGGCTGTGCATCCGCGGTGAGTGGCCATCGGCGGCGTGAGGTGGCAGGCCCCTGCGGTGACGCCGCCGTCGAGGCGGCCTCCGAGGGGGACCGTGCTGTGCGCGGCGCCTGGCGGGCCTTGCCGACGAAGAGCGGGCGGGCGCGCCCGGTGCCGCCCGTCTCCCGATCCGCGTGTGCACGTTCCTGCTGAGCGGCAAGGAGGAGGCGCTCGCACCGAGTCCGTCGGGGGAGTGCCGGGCCCTGGTCGTGGGTCCCGCCGTCGCCTGGGCGTGCGCGCCGCCACCCCTCGGACCCGGCGTGACCACGCGCCTGGCCGCCGTCGGGCCGCCGCCCTGATCGAAGAATGACCCGGCCTCCGGCGCACCGGAGGCCGCACCGTTACCGTCCTGGCAGGAAAGGAGCCGACCATGTCGGCCGTAGGAGGCAAGGGCCCTGTGCCCGACACGGACGATCCGCAGGTTGAGCCCGGTACGGAAGGGGCGGGCTCGCTCAAGCCGATGGTCTTCTACGGGTCCGCGACGCTCATCCTGGCCATCTCGATCTGGGCGATTGTCACCCCCTCCGGCGCCGAGAAGGTCATCGGCGTGGTGGTCGACAAGATCTCCGGCTGGTTCGGCTGGTACTACTTCCTCGCCGCGACCCTGTACCTCGTGTTCGTCGTCTTCATCGGGGTGTCGAAGTACGGCACGATCAAGCTCGGCCCCAAGCACTACAAGCCCGACTACGGGCTTTTCGCCTGGGCGGCGATGCTGTTCGCCGCGGGCATCGGCATCGACCTGATGTTCTTCTCCGTCGCCGGACCGGTGAGCCACTACCTGGTGCCGCCGGAAGGGGACCCCGAGTCACTGGAGGCGGCCCGGCAGGCCGTGGTGTGGACGCTGTTCCACTACGGCATCACCGGCTGGGCCATGTACGCGCTGATGGGCATGGCGCTCGCCTACTTCGCCTTCCGTTACAAGCTGCCGCTGGCCATCCGGTCCGCGATCTACCCGATCATCGGCCGCCGGATCCACGGGAGGATCGGTGACGCCGTCGACCTGGCGGCCATCATCGGTACCGTCTTCGGAATCTCCGTGTCCCTCGGCATCGGCGTGGTGCAGCTGAACTACGGGCTCAAGGTCCTCTTCGGCGTGCCTGAGGGTCTGCCCGCGCAGATCGGGCTCATCGCCCTCGCCGTGGTGATGGCCACCGTTTCAGCGGCCGCCGGGGTCGACAAGGGCATCCGTCGGCTGTCGCAGCTCAACGTGCTCCTCGCCGTCCTGCTGATGTTCTACATCCTGGTGGTCGGCGAACCGTTCCGGCTGCTCAACGCCCTGGTTCAGAACGTCGGCGACTACCTCAGCGGATTTCCGTCGATGACGCTGAACACCTTCGCCTACGACCAGCCGACCGAATGGCTGGACGCCTGGACGCTGTTCTTCTGGGCCTGGTGGATCGCCTGGGCGCCGTTCGTCGGGCTGTTCCTCGCTCGGATCTCGCGAGGCCGCACGTTGCGCCAGTTCGTCGCCGCGACCCTGATCATCCCGTTTCTCTTCACCGGCCTCTTCCTGGCCGTCTTCGGCAACAGCGCACTGTTCGTGGTGCGCGACGGCAACTCCGCTTTCGGGGAGACCGCACTCAACTCCCCCGAGCAGGCCTTCTACGGACTGCTGGAGCAGTATCCCGGGGAGATGTTCAGCGCGGGACTCGCGACCTTCGTAGGGCTGCTTCTCTACGTCACCTCCGCCGACTCCGGAGCCCTCGTCATGGGCAACCTCAGCTCTCACCTCCCCACACCGGTGACCGACGCGCGGACCTGGCTCCGCGTCGTATGGGCGGTGACGACAGGCCTGCTCACCCTCGCCATGCTCCTGGTGGGCGGAGTGCAGGCTCTCACCGACGCCACGATCATCATGGGGCTGCCCTTCTCGTTCGTGATGTTTCTGATCATGGCGGGGCTCTACCTCGCGCTACGCTCCGACCGGATGCGCGAGGAGGCGCTGACCACCACCCTGCCGGGGTCCCTCTCCGGCCGGACAACGCAACAGGGGCCTTCCGGGGCGCGAAACTGGCGGCAGCGGCTGTCGCGGGCGATGTCGTTCCCGGGCAGGCGGGCAGCCACCAGATTCGTGGAGGACGTCTGCCGGCCGGCGTTCGAGGAAGTCGCCCAGGAGCTGCGGGAGCAGGGTGTGGAGGCGGAAATCCTCTCCGGCACCGACGAGGAGAACGGCCTCCCGCACGTCGGCCTCGCCGTACCGATCGGCCCGAAGGACCAGTTCGTCTATCGGGTCTGGCCCGTCGAACGGCCGACACCGGGCTTCGCCACCCGGTCGGTCAGCACCCACGACAACTACGTGCGCTTCGAGGTCCAGCTGGCCGAGGGCAACCAGGGGTACGACGTCATGGGCTACACCAGAGAGCAGCTCATCGGCGACACCCTCGACCAGTACGAGCGGCATCTGGAGTTCCTGCGGCTGCACCACGAGGCGACGTCGGGGTCGGCTCTCCCCGATCACCGCCCTGACGCCCCGGACGCTGACCAGTCGGTGTAGCGGTCGGTGCAGCAGTCGGACCTCGGCCCGGTGGCCGGGGTCGGTGCCCGGTCGGTCTCGGTGGATGGATGGCCGTCTCTACGAGGTGAACCACTGCCGAGGCCCTGTCCGGCCCCCTGCCTCAGGGCTCACCCTGTCCTGCTGACCGAAGAGCAGTGTGTTGTGCCTGTCATCTGCCGGGCCCTGTCACGGCGATTTCGAGGGCACTTCACGCTAACGTGCCATCAGTTTCGTTCGTAGTGCCAAGAGAAGACCCGAGGAATTGCATATGGCAGAGCAGCCACGTGAGCAATGGGGCACACGCGCTGGTTTCCTGCTGGCCGCCATTGGTTCGGCCGTCGGGCTCGGCAATATCTGGCGGTTCCCCGCCATCGCCTACGAGAACGGTGGTGGCGCCTTTCTGCTGCCGTACCTCATCGCGCTCCTTTCGGCGGGTATCCCCCTGCTGATCATGGAGTACGCCATCGGGCGCAAGTACCGCATGTCACCCCCCGCCGCTCTGCGCAGGATGGCCCGGCCGGCCGAGGTCATCGGATGGTGGCAGGTCGTGATCTCCTTCGTGATCGCCACCTACTACGCCGTCATCATCGCCTGGGCCGTGCGCTATGTGGGATTCTCCGCCGGTCAGCAGTGGGGTGATGACCCGGAGGCATTCCTCTTCGGTGATTTCCTGCGGGCACCGGATTCACCGGGATTCCTGGACGGCTATGTACCGGGCGTGTTCTGGCCGCTGATCATCGTTTGGGTGGTGGTGCTGGTCGTCCTGGCGTTCGGTATCCGGCGAGGCATCGAACGCGCCAACAAGATCTTCATTCCGTTGCTGTTCGTCCTGTTCGCCGCGCTGGTGATCAGGGCGCTCACGCTGGACGGTGCGGCCACCGGACTGGACGCACTCTTCACGCCGAACTGGTCGGAGCTCGGCAACGGCAGTGTCTGGGTCGCCGCATACGGGCAGATCTTCTTCTCCCTGTCCATCGGCTTCGGCATCATGGTGACGTACGCGTCGTACCTGGGCCGTCGGGCCGACCTGACGGGCTCCGCGATGGTGGCGGGCTTCGCCAACAGCTCGTTCGAGATCCTCGCGGGCATCGGCGTCTTCTCGACCTTGGGCTATCTGGCGGTCGCCTCGGGGGTCGGCGTCGACGAAGTCGCAGGCGCGGGCATCGGTCTGGCGTTCGTCGCCTTCCCCGCGGTGATCTCGGAGATGCCGCTCGGTGGCCTCTTCGGTGTGCTGTTCTTCAGCTCCCTGGTGATCGCGGGACTCTCCTCGCTGATCTCCATCGTGCAGGTGGTCGTCTCGGCCGTGCAGGACCGGACCGGCATGCGGCGCATGCCCGCGGTCCTGGGCATCGGCGGTCTGGTCGCGCTGGTGTCGATCCTGCTGTTCCCGACCGAGTCCGGCATCTATCTGCTCGACGCGTCCGACCACTTCATCAACCAGTACGGCATCGCGCTGGCAGCTCTGGTCGGGCTGATCGTGATCGTCTGGGTGCTGCGGCAGCTGCCCAGCCTGCAGCGGGACGCCGACGCCACCTCCGCCATCCGGCTCGGCCACTGGTGGCGCATCTGCCTCGGTGTCATCACGCCGCTCGTGCTCGGCTGGATGATGGTCGACAGCCTACGGACCGAGTTCGAAGAGAACTACGAGGGCTATTCGACCGGGTTCCTGCTCACCGCGGGCTGGAGCGTCGCCATCGGAGCACTGCTGGTCGGGGTGATCCTCTCTCTGATGCCGTGGCCGGCCGGTGGTGAGGACATCGACCTGGACATGGAGTCGCCCGCCGACCGGAAGGACCGCTGATGTCTGCCAGCGCGATCGTCATGATGGTCATCGCCATGCTCATCGTCTGGGGTGGGCTGATCACCGCCATCCTCCGGCTGCGGAGCCACCCGGAGCCCCCGGAACCGATGCCGCCCGGTACCCACCCGGCCGAGTGAGCGAGCCCGGTCCCCGCCTGATTCCGCAGTGGACCGGCTGCGACCCGTCGTCGCCCCGGCGGCCGGTCCGTTCGCCAGTCCCTCCTGGCCCCGGTGGGCAGGAGGGACTGGCGCCCTTGCGTTCCGGTAGAGGCGGATGCGGGCAGCGGGATCGCGGTGGGCGACAGGGCCACTTGTCGTCGTCGCGGTGGGCGTGAATCTCGAACGGAGGCCCCCGGAGGTGCCGCTGCACGTCGCCCGCCGCCGAACCCGCCGGCAGCGACATCAGCCCCCCCGGGGCCGTGTCCTTGCCGTACCCACAGGGGCGGGTCCGGATACTGGGCACATGCCCAGCCAACTCCGCGACAGGGTCCTGCCGGCCCGGCAGCGCCGCGGCCTGGAAGACCTCCAGCAGGACCTGGATCTGTCGTCGGGAGACGTCCAGGCGAAGCGTTCGGCCTTCTGGACCATGCTCACGCTGTCGTCCGTCATCGCCGCGGGCGGGATCCTGACGGACTCCACGGCCACCGTCATCGGTGCGATGATCATCGCACCGCTGTCCACGCCGATCATGGGTATCGCCCTCGGCGCCGTGCAGCGCCGTCGCACCACGGCCGTCACCTTCGTCACGCTCGGGTGTCTGCTGGTGATCCTGACAGGCGCGTTGGCCTCGCTCGTCGTACCCCAATCGTACGACCTCCTGACGAACAGCCAGATCTCCGGCCGGACATCTCCAGGGCTCCTGGACCTGATCGCCGCAGTGGCAACCGGCTTCGCCGGCGCCGTGGCGCTGTCCCGCAAGGACGTCGCCGCCGTCCTGCCGGGAGTGGCCATCGCCATCTCCCTCGTTCCGCCCCTCGTGGTCACCGGTGTCTGCGCAGGCCAGGCGGAGTGGTGGCTCTCCCTGGGCGCACTGGTGCTCTTCATGTCCAACCTTCTCGCCCTCGTCTTCGCCGGCATGATCGTCTTCGCCTCCCTGGGATACGCCCGGGCGGCCGGGCAGCGCGCAGAGCGGGCGCCGCGCCGCGCCTACCTCATGCTCGGCCTGCTCTTCCTGGCCGTCCTGCTCCCCCTGGGAGCCAACACCGTTACCACTGTGCTGCTCAGCACCTGGACGGCCCGGACCAAGGAATCCGCGGAGCGGTGGCTGTCGGAGAGCCCTGGCGCGATGGTCACCAGCGTCGACGCCCGGTCCAGAACTCTGTACGTCCATGTCCGGGGCCCCAGCGACCTACCTCCGATCGAGAATCTGCTCAGCGACCTCGAAGGGAGAATCCCCGATGGCATCGCCATCGTGGTCGACACCACACGAGGCCGACAGATCACCGCGGGGAAGGTCGGGGGCTGAGGACTCTGAAGCCGCGTGGTCCTGGACGCGGTGAGGACGCTGAAGTCTTGGGGCGCGGAGCCTCGGCCGTTCGACGTCGTCGGTGACGACGCCCCCGGCCCGGCCGCCGCGGTGGCTGCGGTACGGACGTTTCGCGGCTGACGGTACGGAGGGGGCGGGGCGGAGAGGCCGGTCGGGTCGTCAGGGGAGGGGCGCGGCTACCATCCCCTGTGACCGAAACAACCGAACCGCCTGTACGCCGCACCCGGATACTCGCCGACCTCACCCCGCTGCGGGTCTCGCCGGACTACCGGCGGCTCTGGTTCGGGAACACCGTCTCCTGGGTCGGGCAGGGCATGACGGCGCTTGCGGTCTCGCTCCAGGTCTACGACATCACCGGGTCCGCGTTCTCCGTCGGGCTCATCGGGTTCTGCTCGCTGGTGCCGCTCATCGTGTTCGGGCTGTACGGCGGGGCCGTCGCCGACACCGTGGACCGGCGCAAGCTGGGTCTTCTCAGTGCCGCCGGGTCGTTCGTCCTGGCCCTCGTGCTGGTGGGTGCCACGGCCGCCGGGGTCGAGAACGTCGGCCTGCTGTACGCGGTGGTCGCCCTCCAGGCCGTGTGCTTCGCGCTCAACGCGCCCGCCCGCTCCTCGATGATCGCCCGGCTGCTCCCGGCCGAACAGCTGCCCGCCGCCAACGCGCTGAACTCCATGACCAGCACCACGGGCGCGCTCGTCGGGCCGATGCTGGGCGGGCTCATCGTCGGCTGGTGGGGGTACCACGCCGCGTACACCGTGGAAGCCGTCTGCTTCACCGCCTCCCTGTACGCCATGTGGAGGCTTCCCTCGATGCTGCCCGACCGGCAGGAGGGCGGGACGGGCAAGCGGGCCTCCGTACGGGACGGGCTGCGGTTCCTCGGGACCCGGCCGAACCTGCGGATGACCTTCTTCACCGACCTGTGCGCCATGGTCCTCGCCCACCCCCGCGCCCTCTTCCCGGTCATCGCCGTTCTCTGGTACGGGGGTGACGCGCGGACCACCGG
Organism: Streptomyces durocortorensis; assembly: GCF_031760065.1. NCBI lineage: Bacteria > Bacillati > Actinomycetota > Actinomycetes > Kitasatosporales > Streptomycetaceae > Streptomyces > Streptomyces sp. C11-1. The sequence goes on along the minus strand of NZ_CP134500.1, from coordinate 1,922,709 downwards.
AATGCTCGTCGCCGCCCCGGCCCTCGGTGCGCTCCTCGGCGGGGTGTTCTCCGGCTGGCTCGGCCGCATCCGGCGGCACGGGCTCGCGGTCCTGCTGGCCGTCGCCTCCTGGGGCACAGCCATCGCCGTCTTCGGCCTCACCCGGAACCTCTGGCTCGGGTTGCTCTTCCTGGCGCTCGCCGGGTGCGCCGACACCGTCTCCATGGTCTTCCGCAACACGATGCTCCAGGCGGCCGTCCCCGACGAGATGCGCGGCCGCCTCCAGGGCGTGTTCATCGTCGTCGTCGCGGGCGGGCCCCGGCTCGGGGACTTCCTGGCCGGTTCGGTCGCCGACCTCGCCTCGCCCGCCGTCGCCGTCACCGGCGGCGGCATCGCGTGCGTGGTCGCCGTGGCCCTGCTCGCGTCGAAGTGGCGCGCCTTCGCCCGTTACGACGCCCGCGACCCGAAGCCGTGACCGAGGCCTTCCCTCAGCCGACGACCGAGCGGGCCACCCCCAGCTCCAGCAGGTCCTGCGGGCGCAGCCACAGCTGGTCGGCCGTGGCGCCCGTCTCCGACGGCGGCCGCTTGAGGATCGCCGCCGCCAGCTCCGGGGCGATGACGGAGAAGTAACTGTCCGCCGTGACGTGGGTGTTGTCCGGCGCCGCGAGCGCCAGCGCCCCGCCCGAGCCGCCCTCGCCGATCACCAGCGTCGTCACCGGGACGCGGGCCGCCGCGATCGCCGCGAAGGTGTCCGCGATGGCCGCGCCCGCACCCGCCCGTTCCGCCTCCGCGTCGTTGGCTGCGCCCGGGGTGTCGACCAGCGTGAGGACGGGGACGCCGAGCCGGTCCGCGAGCCGGATCGTCCGGGCCGCCGTACGGTATCCGGCCGGGCGGGTCGGGGTCCCGCACTGGGCGACGTACGCGACCGGCTGCCCGTCCGCGCGCAGCCCGAAGCCGCACAGCAGCCCCGGGTCGCTGCCGCCGCACCGGTCCCCGTGCAGGGGGAGCCGTACGGTGAAGTAGTCCGCCAAGTACGCCTCCGCGCGCGGGCGCTGTGTGGCGCGGGCCCGCTCCACCGCCTCCCGGCCGGTCTCCGGAAGCCGGGTCGCCGACAGCGCGCGAGGCACTGGGGCGACGGGCAGCGCCCCGTGCGGGCCGGTGCCGGACGGCCGGGGTGCGCTGGACGGCCGGGGTGCGCTGGGTGCACCCGACGCGCCTGGCGCCGGAAGTGAACCGGGCGCCCCGTGCGGGCCCAGCGCGGTCAGCCACTGCGCCACCGTGCGCGCCAGCTCCGCGGCAGGGACCACCGCGTCCACCTGGCCCGCCGCGAACTGCCCCTCGGCGCTGTACGCGTACGGCTCCGCGTCCGGCGGCCGTACCCGGGAACCCGCGAAGCCGACCTGCGCGCCGGGCAGCGCCAGGATCACGTCCGAGCCCGCTCCCACGGTGGCCCAGCCGCCGCCGGTCGTCGGGTCGCGGACCACCGCGACCTGCGGGAGGCCGGACGCGCGCAGCCGGGTGGCTGCGGCGGCCACCCGCTGGAGCTGGGTGAGCGCGACCATGCCCTCCTGCATCCGGCTGCCTCCGGTGGCGACCAGTGAGACCAGCGGGAGGCGCCGGGTCAGGGCCAGGTCGTACGCGGCCTCCAGGCGGTCTCCCGTCAGCCGGCCCAACGAGCCGCCCAGGAAGCCGAACTCGAAGGAGAGGAGCACGCACCGCCAGCCGCCGACGGCCCCGGTCCCGTACACCACGGACTCGCTCTCGCCGGTCCGTTCCGCCGCCCGCTCCCGTGCCGCGTCGTACCCCGCCCAGCCGAGCGGTCCGTCGGCGGGCAGGGCGCGTGGCGCCGGGCGGTGCTCGGTGAAGCCCGTCGCGCCGGTCAGCAGGGCGATCGTCTCCCGGGCCGTCATCCGGGCGGGGCTGGGGGTGGTGTCGGCGGAGTCACTGGACATGGAGCGACCTCTTCATGATCTTCCCCAGGTCGTTGCGGGGCAGGGCGTCCAGGTAGTGCACGGTACGCGGGCGCTTGTGGGGGGCCAGCTGGGCGGCCACGTGGTTCGCCAACTCCTCTGTGGTGGGCGGGGATCCGGGGCTCGTCGTCACCACCCACGCCACGACCCGCTCGCCGAGGTCCGGGTCCGCCTCGCCGGTGACGGCGGCCTCGCGGACCCCGGGGTGGGCGAGGAGCGCGTTCTCGATCTCGCCCGCGCCGATCTTGTAGCCGCCGCTCTTGATCAGGTCGGTGGCCATGCGCCCGACGATGCGCACGTACCCGTCCTCGTCCACCGTGCCGACGTCACCCGTGCGGAACCAGCCGTCCGCCGTGTGCGCGGCGGCCGTGGCGTCGGGCCGGTTCAGATAGCCGGTGAACAGGTTCGGGCCCCGGACCTGGATCTCGCCGATCGCCTCCGGCCCCTCCAGTACCGTGCCGTCGTCCTCCACCAGGCGCAGCTCCACCCCGGCGAGCGGCGGGCCGACCGTGCCGGGGCGCGGGGCGCCGTCCGCCCGGATTCCCGTGTTCATCAGGGTCTCCGTCATGCCGTACCGCTCGATCACCCGCCGCCCGGTCGCCGCCGCGATGCGTTCGTGGTCGTGCACGGGCAGCGCCGCCGAACCGGAGACCAGCAGCCGCGCCCCCGACAGGGCTTCGGCCAGCGTGTCCCGCTCGCCGCTGCCCGTAGGGGCGTCCAGCGTCTCCGCGAGCCGGTGGTACATCGTCGGTACGCCGAAGAGCATCGTGCCCCCGGAGCCCAGCTCACGGGCCACGCCGCCGGGTGAGAACTTCCCCAGGTGGCGCACGGAGCCGCCGCGCCGCAGCGGGCCCAGAACGCCCAGGATCAGCCCGTGGACGTGGAACAGCGGCAGCGCGTGGACCAGGACGTCGTCGCCGGTCCAGCCCCAGGCGTCCTCCAGCGCGTCGAGTGACGCGGCGATCGCCCGGCGGGGGAGGACGGCGCCCTTGGGCGGGCCGGTGGTCCCGGAGGTGTACACGATCAGGGCGGGTGCCTCGGGCGCGCCCTCGCCCGGCGCGTAGCCGTCCGTGCCCTCGTCCGTCCCCTCGGACGCCCGCTCGGACGCCCGCGCGTCGACCGTCACCCGTCGCGGCTTCTCCAGCGCGGGCGGCAGCTCGTCGTCCGGTCCCGCCAGCACCGCCGTGGGCTCGCTGTCGGCCAGGATGTGCGCCAACTCGCGCTCGCCCGTACGAGGGTTGAGCGGAACGGCCGGTACCCCGGCCCGCAGCGCGGCCACCACCGCGATCACCGTCTCCGGCGTCGGTGTGGCCCAGACGGCGACCCGGCCCGCGTCCGCGATCCGGGCGGCGAGGGCGGTGGAGGCCTCGGCCAGTCGGCCGTACGTCAGGGAGAGGTCACCGAAGCGGACGGCCTCCCGGGAGGCCGCCGGGCCGGTGGGGGACTGGAGTGCGGGAAGAAGGGGGGTCACGCCGGGAAGCCTAGGGCTTCGGGGCGGGGCCCGCCGGGTGATGCTCGCCTCATTGCCGCACGGGGCGCCGAAGTCGCGGTGGCGGCACGGCCTGGACAACTGGTTCTGCGTCGCCGGTGCGCAGAAGGCTTGCTTGACAAGGGAGTTGAGTTGCCCCTGGAGGGGAGAGGTGCCTGCGCCTGTGCATTCGTGAGCCCGTGCTTCGTCGCAGTCGTCGCAGTCGTCGCAGTCGTCGCAGTCATCGCGTGCCCGCACGCCCGCACATCCGCTGTCTGCGGACGAACATCGGCTTCGGCCCGTACGTGTCGTCAGCGCGCCCGCCGGGGTCCGGCCGGGCGGCCCGACCGGCACCGGTATGCCATCGGGGCGCGCCAGGCTCCCTCGGCCGATATCGCCGCAAGCTGGGACAATCGTGGGTATGGATCGGCTGGACAGGGAAATCCTCGGCATTCTCCAGGAGGACGCGCGGATCTCGTACCGGGATCTGGGCGTACGGGTGGGGCTCAGCGCCAACGCGGCGGGCGACCGTGTCCGCCGGATGCGCCGCGACGGGGTGATCCGCGGCTTCACCGTCATCGTCGACCCGGCCGCCGACACCCGATCGGGCCTGGTGGTCTTCATCGATGTGACGCTGCGCCTCGACACGACGAACGAGGAGTTCGAACGCTCGGTGCTGATGCTGCCCGGGATCACCGAAGTGGTGCATGTGACGGGCGGCCACGACTACCTCGTACGGGCCACCGCCGCCGACCCCGGAGCGCTGGACTCCCTGCTGCGCCGGCTGAAGCGGGAGGCGGGCGTCGCCCACTCCACCACCCGGATCGCGCTGCGGGCGGCCCCGAAGCACTGACCGCCGGGCTCCTCGTCTCAGAGCGGCGCCTGCCAGGTCACCGTCGTCGACCGGCCGCCGTCCTCGCCGCGCCCGTCGTCCGCGACCACCAGCCGCACCCCGCTCCGCCCGTCCGGCAGCCGGACCGTGGCGTCCACCTCCACCTCGATGGCCGAGACGCCGGGCCTGCGGTGCGCGGCGGCCAGCGCCCCGCGCAGCGCCGCCAGCAGCTCCCGCCCCGTCTCCTCGCCCACCAGCGCGTCCACCGCCCCGCTGAACTGCACCGACGGCGGAAAGCCCAGCAGCGCCGCCGCGCCCCCGGTCTCCCGCAGCACCCGGCCCCGGAAGGTGCTCGGGGCCTCGGCGGGCGGCTGCTGGAGGGCGAAGATCGCGGTGCGGACCTCCTGGATGGTGGAGTCCAGCTCGTCCACGGCCCGGCCCAGCAGCTCGCCCGTCCCGTCGGCCGCCGGGTCGCCGGTCTCCTCCGGTGTGGCCCGACGACGGGTCGACTCCAGCATCATCTCGGTGGCGAAGAGCCGCTGGACCACGAGATCGTGCAGGTCACGGGCGATCCGGTCACGGTCCTCGTACACCGCGAGCTGCTCCCGGTCCGACTGTGCGTCCGCCAGCACCAGCGCCAGCGCGGCCTGCGAAGCGAACTGGGTCGCCAGCAGCCGGTCCACGTCCGTGTAGGGGGTGTCACCGCGCCGCCGGGGGAGGGCGAGGGTACCGATGAGCCGCCCGCCGCTCTGGAGCGGCAGCATCATGCTGGGCCCGAAGCGGGAGCGTACGCCGGTGGTCATCCGGGGATCGGTGGCTGAGTCGTCGATGAAGACCGGTTCGCCGCCGAGCAGCTGGACCAGTACGGGAGAGCCGGGCTCGATCACCGTACCGACGATGCCCGCCGGATCGTCCGGGGTCGAGGCGGTGACGATCTCCATCCCGCCCGCCTCCGTCGGCTGGAGGATCACCCCGGCCGAGGCGCCCGCGAGCACCCGGGCCCGCTCGGCGACCGTCATCAGCGCGTCGGCGGCGTCGGTGCCGGTCAGCAGGGCCGTGGTGACCGCGGCCGCCCCCTCGATCCAGCGTTCGCGCTGCCGGGCGCTCTCGTAGAGCCGGGCGTTGCCGATCGCGATGCCCGCCTGGGCGGCGAGGACCCGCAGCAGGGCCATGTCCGTGTCGGCGAAGGGCCCCGACCGCTCCCCGGAGAGGTGGAGATGGCCGAACACCTCGGTGTGCACCCGGATCGGGGCCCGGAGACAACCGCGCACCGGCGGACGGCCCGGCGCGGCCCCGGCCCCGGCGGGCAGGGCGTCGGGGGGCAGCGGGCGCGGGTCCTCGGTCAGGACGCCCAGCGCGCCCGGCGTACCGAGCGGGAAGCGGTCGAGGCGCTGCCGCTCCGCCGCCGTCATCCCGGCGGTGTACAGCTGGCCGACCCCGTCCCGCTCCGGCTCCAGCACACTGAGCGCCCCCTGACGGGCCCCGGTCAGGGCGGTGGCGGTGTCCACGATCTGCTGGAGGGTGGCGCCCAGTTCGAGGTCGCTGCCGATGCTGAGGACGGACTCCAGGAGCATCGGCAGCCGACCGGCCGCGGGCGGGCCGCCCTCTTCGGCCACGGGCCGCTCCGCCTCGTCGGTCATCCGCATCGTCCGTCCCACCGCCCGGCTTCCGCCCAAGGGCTCAGCCCGCCAGCGGATTGAGGACCATCGGCTGGATCTTGCCGTCGAGCATCGCGCCGAGGCCCAGGACCGAGCAGACGTCGGGGCGCTCCGCGATGTGCACCGGCATGCCGGTCGCGTCGCGCAGCATCTGGTCGAGGCCCGGGAGCAGCGCGGTGCCGCCGACCATCATGACCCCGCGCTCCGCCAGGTCGGCGACCAGGTCGGGCGGGCAGTCGCGGAGGACCTTGCCGACCCCGTCGAGCATCGCGGTGAGCGGGGTGTTGATGGCCTGCCGTACGGCGGCGGTGTCGACCTGCACCGTGCGGGCGAGGCCGGTCGCCACGTCGCGGCCGTGGATGTCGGCGAGGGCCGGGCCGGTGAGCTGGAGGCCGTTGCCGTGCAGCGCCAGTTGCAGCGGGCGCACGGACTGGCTCGGGAGGATCAGGGCGTGGCGCTGGCGCAGATGCTGGATCACCGCCTCGTCGATCGCGTTGCCGCCCACCGGAATGCGGACGGCGGTCACGATCGAGCCGAGCGAGAGCACCGCGATCTGGGTGGTGGCCGCACCGCACACCATGATCATGGTGGCGGTGGGCTGCTCGACCGGAAGCCCGCAGCCCACGGCCCCCGCGATCAGGGTGTCCACCAGCTCGACCCGGCGGGCGCCGAGCCCGACCAGAGTCTCCACCGTCGCGCGCTGGGCCAGCGGATCGGCGTCGTGCGGGGTGCAGGCGGCGGCGCGCAGCCGGGGCTTGCGGCGCAGCTGGCGGCGGAGCTTGTCGCCGAGCAGATGGCGCAGCATCCGCTGGGCCATCTCGATGTCGACGACGGTCCCGCCGGACACCGGGCGGGCCACCCGGATGTACTCGGGGGTGCGGCCGGTCATCTGCTCGGCGAGCGCGCCGACGGCGATGAGCGAACCGGTACGGGTGTTGACAGCGGCGACGCTCGGCTCGTCGACGACGAGTCCGAGGCCCTTGACGTACACACGGGTCCTCGCGGCCCCGAGGTCGACGGCGACATGGCAACGCTGCAACTGCTCAAGGCTGACGGTCACGGCGAGTTCTCCCGAGAGCGCGGACGGGTGCCGGCGGCCGCCGGCTTCTCCCTGCATGGTCCCGCCGTCCGGCCCGTCGCGCGCGCTGGGATGCGCCGTCGGAGGTGCAGGGGCTGACGGCCCGCCAGATTCGGGGGCGTCCGGTCGGCTCAGCCCGGAAGCAGCCGCTGGAACAGGCCCCAGGTGAACTCGGCGACGTAACGTTCCCCGCTGCCCGGGTCGGTGACGGCCAGCGCCCACCGGGTCGGCGCGCTGCCCTCCATCGGCCGTGCCGGGGGAAAGGCCCGGGCCACCTCGTCCGCGGTGCACGACCAGGGGCGCAGTGCCGTTACGGAGGTGAGTTCCGGGCCCGCCGTGCCCGGGGCCCGTACCAGCCACTCGTTCCACACGGCTCCGCCCGGCCCGGCCGTCACCTCGAACCGCAGCTCCGGCCAGAGCGGCACCGGCCACAGCAGCGCCTCGCATTCCAGGTCCCCGACCCGGCGCCGCAGCGTCAGCTCCGGCTCCCCGAGAGCCGAGCGGTAGCGCCGCAGCGAGCCCCGCCCCCGCGGTGCGCGCACCATCGCCTGCCAGCGGCGGTTGGCCTCCCGCATCTCGGCGAGCGAGGCGCTCAGCTCCTGCCGGGCGTCCTCGACCAGGCCGGGCTGGTGATCGGCCATCCGGCGGAGCAGGACCAGCTGGAACTGGAGGGGGCCGAAGGGGGTGGGAGCGGTCATGTGGCCCATCCTCCCGCGTGTCAGGCGTATCGGACCGCCCGTCCCCGGAATCCGGCCTTCCTCACAGGATCCTCACCTGCGCGGCTTCCTTCGTTGATCCGCGCACGTCTAACCTGCGGGCGCCATGGATTACTGCCACCCGTGCCGACGGCATCTCAACGGAGCCCTGGCCTGCGCCGGGTGCGGGACTCCCGCCGAGGCGCTGGGCCCCTACGCCGTGCCCGGGCCCACCGCGTACGTACCGGACGAAACGGCTGCGCCGTCGTCCGCGCCCGTCGGCCGCCGCAGACGCACCCGCACGCGCGGACGCGAGCACGAGCGCGGACACGAGCCCGAGCCCGAGCGCGGACGCGAGTCCGTGCGCGATACGGCCGCCACCGCGTGGCACCCGTCCGACGAGGCCGGTCATGCCGAGGTCGCTCACCGCCCTGCCGACCCCGTACGCGGACGGCGCCGCGAGGAGCGGCGCGGGCAGCGCCGCGCCGGGTCCGGTCGGGGGGGCCGGGGCAGCCACCGCCGACGCGGCCGGGCCGTGCTGCTCGCGGCCCTCGGGCTGCTGCTCGCGGCGGGCGTGCTGAGCCTGGCCGAACTGGCCCGGGAGCCCGGGCGCGACAACACCGCCGCCGACTACGTACGCGAGGCGCCGGGCGGTCCCACCGAGCCGGTGCCCGAGCCCCCGGCCACCGAAGAGCCCCGGGACCCGGGCCCGGTCGGCACCCCCACGGGGGCGACCGAGAATCCCGCTGCGGACGCCTCGCCGACGGGCGCCTCCGGTGGCGCCCCCGCGAAGCCGCCGATCCCCGAAGCGTCCCGGACGACTCCGCCCGCCGCCTCCCCGGACCCCGAGGACCCCGAGGAGTCCGGTGCGCCCGAGCCGTCCGACAGCCCGCCCGCCGACTCGCCCGCCCCCGGCGACCCGGAGCAGCCGACGACGGCCCCCGCGCCCCCGCCGGCTGAGCCGACGCCCGCCCCCACGCCGTCCCCGACCTGCACCCGGTTCCTCTGGTGGTGCGTGTAGCGGCGCCGGGCGCCGACAGCCGGTGGGCGGGGCCGGGCGGGCGTGATCAGGCGCCGGGGCCCGGCTCCTCGCCCAGCATCCGGCGCAGCAGGTCCCGCAGCACCGTGCGCTCGGTGCCGGAGAGCCCGGCCAGCGGCTCCCGGGCGAAGTCCAGCGCGTCCCGCAGCTCCCGGGCCGTACGCCTGCCCTGATCCGTCGCGGCGGCCAGCTTCACCCGCCGGTCGGCCGGATCGGGCCTGCGCTCGACCAGTCCCCGGGTCTCCAGCCGGTCGATGATCCCGGTCACGTTCGACGGCTCGCACTTCAGCTTGAGGGCGATCTTCCGCATCGGCAGGGGCTCCAGGGAGAGCAGCCCGAGCACCCGTGCCTGCGCCCCCGTGAGGGCGTGCTCGGCGGCGGCCCGGTCGTACTCCTCGTGGTAGCGCGCCACGACGGTGCCGATGAGCTCGACGACCTCAAGGGTCACGGTGTCTGTGCGGTTGGTCATGGAGAACAGCCTACCGAGTTACTTGACAACATGAAATATCCGGGAGCATGGTTGTTTTAGGTAATGAACCTTTTCCGGTGGGCCTTCCCCGTACCGGTAGACCTTCCCCGTAGTTTCCCCGTAGGACATTGAGGAGAACCCGAGCCCATGTCTGCTGCACTTCCCACGACCAGCCGCGAATGGCACCTCGTCGCCCGCCCGCACGGCTGGCCCAAGGCCGAGGACTTCGCGCTGCGTGAGGCCGCGGTCGCCGCTCCGGCCGAAGGGCGCATCCTCGTCCGCAACAAGCACTTCTCGGTCGACCCGTACATGCGCGGCCGGATGAACGACGTGAAGTCGTACACCCCGCCCTTCAAGCTCGACCACCCCATGGACGGCGGCGCGGTCGGTGAGGTCATCGCCTCCAACGCCGAGGGCTTCGCCGTCGGCGACCACGTCCTGCACGGCCTCGGCTGGCGCGAGATCGCCGACCTGCCCGCGAAGCACGCGGTGAAGGTCGACGCCGGCCTCGCCCCGCTCTCCGCCTACCTCGGCGTGCTCGGCATGCCCGGACTCACCGCCTACGCGGGCCTGTTCGAGGTGGCCTCCTTCAAGGAGGGCGACGCGGTCTTCGTCTCCGGCGCCGCCGGGGCCGTCGGCAGCCAGGTCGGCCAGCTCGCGAAGATCAAGGGCGCCTCCCGGGTCATCGGCTCGGCGGGCTCCGACGAGAAGGTCAAGCTCCTCGTGGAGGAGTACGGCTTCGACGCCGCGTTCAACTACAAGAACGGGCCCGTCCGCGACCAGCTCGCGGAAGCCGCCCCCGACGGCATCGACGTCTACTTCGACAACGTCGGCGGCGACCACCTCGAAGCCGCGATCGGCGCGCTCAACGTGCACGGCCGCGCCGCCATCTGCGGCATGATCGCCCAGTACAACGCCACCGAGCCGACCCCCGGCCCGCGCAACATGGCGCTGATCATCGGCAAGCGACTGCGCATCCAGGGCCTGCTCGTCAGCGACCACGCCGACCTCCAGGGGCGGTTCGTCCAGGAGGTCGCGGGCTGGCTGGCCTCGGGCGAGCTGAAGTACCGCGAGACGACGGTCGAGGGCATCGAGAACGGCTACGACGCCTTCGTCGGCCTGCTGCGCGGCGAGAACACCGGCAAGATGATCGTCTCGCTCGCCTGACCCACGCCGGTACGGTCCGGCTCACGGCCGTTGCGGTCCGGTCCGGCCTACGTCCGGTGCGGCCCGATCCACGCCCCGTGCGGTCCGGCCCACGTCCGGTGCGATCCGGCCCGCGCCCGGCCCGGGGATGTCACCCGTTAGGCTCATCCCCAGGCCGTCGCGATCGTGGGCGCGAGTCGCGGCGCACCAACCGGAGGAATCCTCACATCATGGCCATCCAGAAGATCGACGTCGCCTACACCGCCGTCGCCACCGCCGAGAACGGCCGCGACGGCCGCGTCTCCTCGGACGACGGTCAGCTCGACGTCGTCGTCAACCCGCCGAAGGCCCTCGGCGGCAGCGGCGCGGGCACCAACCCGGAACAGCTCTTTGCGGCCGGTTACAGCGCCTGCTTCCAGGGAGCGCTGGGCGTCGTCGCCCGCCAGGAGAACGCCGACATCTCCGGCTCGACGGTGACCGCCTCGGTCGGCATCGGCAAGAACGAGGCGGGCGGCTTCGGCCTGGAGGTCGCGATCACCGCCGCCATACCGAACGTCGACCGGGCCACCGCCCAGGCGCTCGTGGAGAAGGCCCACCAGGTCTGCCCCTACTCGTCCGCCACCCGCGGAAACATCGAGGTCGGGCTCGCGGTCGCCTGACCGGCAGGAGCTTCGCACGAGGACCGCGCTCCGTCCCGGAGTGCGGTCCTCGTCCCGTTCCCGCACGCCAGTACGCTGACACCCATGAGTGATCTGGGGGCGGGTTTCGGTTATCTGATGAAGGGGCAGCGCTGGGCTGTTCAGAACGGGCGCTGGCTCGGATTCGGCCTGTTGCCCGGACTCATCACCCTGGTCATCTACGCCGGGGCCCTCATCGGACTCGGTCACGGCGCCGACGACTTCGTCGCCTGGGCCACCCCGTTCGCCGACGCCTGGTCCTCGCCCTGGCAGGGACTGCTGCGCACCGGGCTGACCGCGCTCGTCTTCGTCCTCGGCCTGTTCCTCGCGGTGATCACGTTCACCGCCGTCACGCTCCTGCTCGGCCAGCCCTTCTACGACTCGCTGTCCGAGGAGGTCGACCGCAGCGAGGGCGGCGAGGTCCCAGAGTCCGAGCTGCCGCTCTGGCGCGAGCTGTTGGTCTCCGCCCGTGACTCCGTCCGCATCCTGCTGCGCGTCGCCCTGTACGGGATCGCCCTCTTCGCCTGCGGTTTCATCCCGGTCGTCGGGCAGACCGTCGTGCCCGCGATCGGCTTCTGCGTCTCCGGATACTTCCTGGCCCAGGAGCTGACCGGAGTGGCCCTCCAGCGCCGGGGGTTCGCCCTGAAGGAGCGGCTCGGGCTGCTGCGCACCCGCCGGCTGCTGGTCCTGGGCTTCGGGGTCCCGCTCACCCTCTCGTTCCTGGTCCCGTTCGTCGCGGTGTTCCTCATGCCGGGGGCCGTCGCCGGGGCCACCCTCCTCGTCCGCGACCTGGTCGACCCGGCGACGGAGCCGGCTCCCGCCCACTGACCCGCCGAGACGCCGCAACGTGCGTGAGCGGGCGGGTCCGGGCGGGTCCGGGCCCGCGCTCAGGCGCTGTGGACCTCCAGCGCGGTACGGACCGCCGACTCCAGCGCCCCCTCGATCCAGGCGGGCTTGATCGAGGTGTGGCAGCCCCCGAAGTGCAACGGCCCCTCGACCGTGCGGACATCGGGGAACAGCTCGGTGTGCTGACCGGGCAGGAGGACGGACGCCTCGCCGTACGCGTACGGGTCACGCATCCAGGACTGGGTACGCCCGACACCCGTGTAGAAGACCTCGATGCGCTGCCCGTACACGTCCTGCATCCCGCCCAGAGCCCGCGGGTAGCGCTCGTCGTCGTCCAGGGAGTCCCACTTCAGCGCGTCGTCGGCCCAGCTGTACGAGGCGAGCACGACACCGCCCGTGCTGCCCTCGACCGGGTAGGAGGGCTGGAACATGAAGCGGTTGGCGTTGTCGGTCACCGAACCGCCGCCGATGACCCGGGCGGCCTCCGGCTGGTCCCGGGCCGTCGCCCGGCAGGCCGCGTAGTGCACACGCTGGTCGGCCGGGATGTGCCCGTCCGGGACGGAGGGGTGCGAGCCGAGCAGCGAACCGTCCGCCGGGGCGCGGCCGAGCCGGTAGTCGTCGTAGAGCCCGGGGCGTACGGCGTCGAGCTGCTCCTTCCACTCCTCCTCGGACAACTCCCACCAGCGCAGGCCGAATTCGAGCAGCACCTTGGTCGCCGCGTCGTAGTGGATCTCGGTGACCGCCCGGCGCTTGCCGTACGACATGGCGGGCTGGACCGGGATGTGGCGCAGCCCCGAGAAGGGGACCGTGACGATGGCCCGGTCCCCGGTGAACGTCTCCCGCACCACCGGGGCGCCGCGCCCCTCGGAGACGGTCTCGATGCTGACCCCGTCCGGCCCGTGGCTGATCCGGGTGGCCCGGCGGTCCAGCCGCACCAGGTCCTCGACCCGCTCGTACATCGCGTCCACCAGGGTGGCCGTACCGTCGGGCAGCTCGAAGAACGCGGTGTCGGGGCTGATCAGCGAGGCCCCGATGAAGCTGTGCACAAAGGCGAGATGGAGCCGTGAGGTCATGTTCTCGACCGTGCCGATGAGGTCGACGGTACGTTCGTCGAGCCCGGCCTCCTCGGTCAGGAAGCGGAACATCGACCAGTGCCCGTAGTCCCGGATCACCTCCGCCCAGCCCTTGACCAGCTCGGAGCCCTCCTTGCCCGTGATCTTCGCGCGTGCGGGGGCGAGGGCCTCCCGGACGATCTGTGAGGCGGGCTTGTCCTCGAACTCCGCCGGTACACCGAAGGACCGGTTGACCGCCTGCGGCTTCTGCGCGTAGTCGGCGCGGCGGACCCGGACGCCGTTGACGTGGATCCAGGTGCGGCCCGCGGGCTTGCCGTCGGCGTCCACATCGACCAGGTGGAAGCGGCGGCGCTTCAGGCCGAAGCTGTCGATCAGCTCCGTGACCAGCGGATGGCTGTCCGGGATGCGCATGGCGCCGGCCTCGGCGTACTGCTTCGGGTCGGCGAAGGCAGCCTCGGCGTTCTCGTGGCCGCCCTTGCGGAAGGTCTTGATCCGGCCGCCGACCCGGTTGCCGTTGGCCTCGATCACGGTGACCGTGTGCCCGGCCCGGCGCAGCAGGTGCGCGGCGGTCAGTCCGGCCGGCCCCGCTCCGACGACGAGGACCCTCTTGCGGTCCTTGGCGGTACGCGGCAGGCCCGAGCCGAGCAGGACATCGCGGTAACCGGGCACCAGCGGCTCGTCGTTGTCGTCGTACACGAGGATGGCGCGGGCAACGGCCAGACAGGCGTCCCAGTCCGAGACGGGTGCGGGCGCGGGGGCCGCCGCGGCCGCACGGGCCGGTGCGGCGCTCACCGCGGCCGCGGTGAGGGCAGCGGCGCCGGCGGCGGTCCCGGCGATCACCGAACGGCGGGACGGCAGAGCAGGGGAGGGTTCGGCAGGGGTGAAGTGCATGGTGATCACCCTGGCCCCCAGCGGGCAGTGCCGTCGCACCGAACGCGCCAGGACCCCGATGAATCACTCTCAGGGGGCACTTGATGATCTTGCCGTGGCGGATCTGCGGTACCCTGGTCAGCTCAAGTCGGCTTTCTTCCCCGGTGACTTGGGTGATTTGGGTGACTCAGGCGGCTGAGCGCGCAACAGCGCCAGGAAGTCCGCGAACGCCTCCGGCATGTCCACCGCCTCCGGGTCCAGCAGCCACTGGTACTGGAGCCCGTCCATCACGGCCACCAGCAGCACCGCCGCCCGCTCCGGGCTCAGCCCGCCCGGCAGCGTCTCGCCGTACTCCGCGCGCAGTGTCGCCGCCATGGCGGCCCGGACCTGGGTGTAGCGGCGGGTAAAGAAGTCCCGGGCCGGGTGGTCCTCCGTCACGCTCTCGCCCAGCAGCGCCGAGAAGGTCTGAACGATCCCGGGGCGCATCGCGTTGTACTCCACCAGCGAGCCCAGCAGGTCCAGCCGCCAGGAACCCTCCTCGCGGGAGCCGCCGCCGGTGTCCCAGCGGTCCCGGTCCGCCAGCACCGCGACCAGCAGCGCCTCCTTGGTCGGGAAGTAGTGCAGCAGCCCCTGCTGGCTCAGGCCCACCCGCTCGGCGACCGCGCTCAGCGTCGCACCCCGGTAGCCGCGCTCGGCGATCACTTCGAGGGTGGCGTTCAGGATGCCGGCCCGCCGCTCCTCGCTCCTGGCCCGTGCCATCGCAGGCCCCTTCCGTGCTGCCCGGCCCCACGCCGGAGCCCGTCAGCAGGACCGTACGTCATCACCGGGCCCCCGCACCCCGGTATCGTAACGAGACTATAACGAAACCTACCGTGCTACCGGTTGCCGAGTCACCATGGAGACCACCATCGGGCTCGACCAGGAGGTACGGCCGTGGCAGCCGCGTCCAGCACCAGCAACTCCGATGCCCTCCGCCGGGAAGCCGTCGATGCGGCGCTCGCCGCCCTCTCCCTCGACGACAAGGCCCGCCTCCTGGCCGGTCAGGACCTGTGGTCGCTGCCCGCCCTGCCCGCGATCGGCCTGCGCTCGCTGGTGATGTCGGACGGCCCGATCGGAGTCCGGGGCGTGCGCTGGACCGCCGCCGACCCCTCGGTCGCGCTGCCCTCGCCCACCGCGCTCGCCGCCGCCTGGGACCCGGAGCTGGCCCGCCGCGCCGGTCGGCTGCTCGCCCAGGAGGCCCGCCGCAAGGGCGTCCACGTGCTGCTCGCCCCGACCGTCAACCTGCACCGCAGCCCGCTCGGCGGCCGCCACTTCGAGGCGTACAGCGAGGACCCGTACCTCACCGGCGAGATCGGCACCGGTTACGTCCGGGGCGTCCAGGACGGCGGAGTCGGCACCACCGTCAAGCACTTCGTCGCCAACGACGCCGAGACCGACCGCTTCACCGTCAACAACGTCGTCGCCCCGCGCCCCCTGCGCGAGCTCTACCTCGCCCCCTTCGAGCGGATCGTCAGAAACGCCCACCCCTGGGGCATCATGGCCGCCTACAACCAGGTCAACGGCTCGACCATGACCGAGCACCGCTACCTCCAGAACGCCGTCCTGCGCGGCGAATGGGGCTTCGACGGCTTCATCGTCTCCGACTGGCTCGCCGCCCGTTCCACCGCCGGGGCCATCACCGGCGGGCTGGACGCGGCCATGCCCGGCCCGCGCACGGTCTACGGCGAGGCGCTCGCCACCGCCGTCCACGCCGGGGAGGTGGACGAGAAGATCGTCGACCTCGCCGTACGCAACATCCTGCTGCTCGCCGCCCGCGTCGGCGCCCTGGACTCCGCCCCGCCCGCCGTGGCCCCCGCCGAGCTGCCCGCGCCCCTCGACGGCGCGGAGCTGGCCCGCGAGATCGCCCGCCGCTCCTTCGTGCTCGCCCGCAACGAGGCCGGGGCCCTGCCGCTCGCACCCGGCGGCTCCGTCGCGCTGATCGGGGCGCTCGCCCGGGACGCCCGGGTGCTCGGCGGCGGCTCCGCGCTCGTCTTCCCCGACCACGTGGTCTCCCCGCTCGACGGCCTCACCGCCGCCCTCCCCGAGGGTGCCCTGACCTACGCCCTCGGCGCCGACCCCAGCAGTGAACTCTCCATCGCCGAGGCCGGGTTCGACCTCGGAGCCGTCTGCCGCGACGCCTTGGGAGCCGTCCTCGCCACCGTCCCCCTGCCCACCGGACAGATCCAGTGGATCGGGGCCGACCTGCCCGACGGGGTCACCCACGAGACCCTGCACAGCGTCGAGATCACCGGCACGTTCACCCCGCGAGAGAGCGGCGAGCACACCTTCGGCACGCGGGGCTTCGGAGGGTTCACGCTCACCGTCGCGGGCCGCACCCTCCACGATGGCACCCAGGACCGCGCCCCCGGCACCGACCCGCTGGGCGCGTTCTTCAGCGAACCCGTCGAGCGCGGCCGCATCGCCCTGATTGCCGGCGAGCCCGTCGAGGTCTCCCTGACCCACCACCCGGTCCCGGTCCCCGGCCACGCGTTCAAGGGCGTCTCCTGCTGCCTCGTCCACCTCGGCCCCCAGCGCCACCCCGACGAACTGATCGCCGAGGCCGTCGGGGCGGCCCGCGCCGCCGACACCGCGATCGTGGTCGTCGGCACCACGGAGCACGTCGAGTCCGAGGGCTTCGACCGCACCGACCTGAAGCTCCCCGGTCACCAGGACGCCCTCGTCCACGCGGTGGCCGCCGCCAACCCCCGTACGGTCGTCGTCGTCAACTCCGGTTCCCCGGTGGAGCTGCCCTGGCGGAACGAGGTCGCCGCCGTCCTGCTCAGCTGGTTCCCCGGGCAGGAGGCGGGCCACGCGCTCGCCGACGTGCTGCTCGGCGCGCACGAGCCCGGCGGCCGCCTGCCCACCACCTGGCCCGTCAGCCTGGCCGACGCCCCGGTCACCGCCACCACCCCGGTGAACGGCGAACTCCCTTACAGCGAGGGCGTCTTCATTGGCTACCGAGCCTGGGAGAAGGCGGGCACGGCCCCCGCGTACGCCTTCGGCCACGGACTCGGCTACACCACCTGGGAGTACGACGCCGTCTCGGCCGCCCCCGAGGCGGTCACCGTCCGCGTCCGCAACACCGGCCCCCGCCCCGGCAGCGACACCGTCCAGATCTACCTGGCCCCCGGAGCCGCCGCCGACGACGCCCCCGAACGCCCCGCCCGCTGGCTGGCCGGATTCGCCCGGGTCACCGCCGCCCCCGGCGAGAGCGTCGAGGTCACGATCCCCGTAGAGCCCCGCGCGTACGAGACCTGGGAGGAGTCCGAGAACGGCTGGAGGGCGGTCCCCGGGACCTACGAGGTCCAGGCGGCCCGATCCCTCACCGACGTCCGTACGACCACCACGGTCGAGGTCCCGGCGGATCAGTCGAAGTAGCACTCCAGCGTCCCGCGCCGCCGCACATCGAGCGTCGCGCAGTGGAAGGAGCCGCCGAACGGCGCGTAGTGCAGCAGGTCGCAGGGGATCGGCTCGAAGCCCCACCCTTCGAGCGCCCGCAGCATCCCGGTGTGGTGCCGCTCCGCGATGACCCGCGTCTCGTCGACCATGAGGATGTTCATGCTGAGCCACCGGCCGCACAGCGAGGTCGTCCTCAGCAGCCGCTCGTCGATGGGATCGGGCTCGGGCGCCACCAGGATGTCCCAGGAGTCCAGCACGGCGGGCAGCCGGTCGACGTCGATGTACTCCGGATTGACCAGCGCCTTGCCGGGAGCGAGCACGAGGAACGTCGTGTCGATGTGCATGGGCGTACGGCAGCGGCTCTCGATCTCGTGGATGCGGTAACCGGGACCGAGGTGGCGGCGCAGCCACTCGATGCCCATGGCGTTGGTGACGTTGCTGCGCGTCACGAACAGATCGCGCCCCGCCCGGACGAAGTCCGCCGCGTCGAACACCGGCTCGAACTCGGTGAGGATGTAGCGCATGGGCTCGTCGGCCGTGGGGGTCCGGAACTCCTTCTCGAACAGCTCGTCCGTCAGCTCCGGCTTCGGCGCGGCCGTCCAGCGGGCCCCGCGCCGGAAGTAGTCCTTGAGGATCCGGCGATAGGAGTGCGTCTCGAAATAGCGGCACGGCCACGCCATCGGGGTCTCGATGATCTCGTCGCCGATGACCAGCATGCTGTCGCGCGGGCAGGTGTTGCAGAAGCCGCGCGAGGACCAGTCGGGAGTCGCGAAGCGCCGTCGGTGGTCGACCGGGTCGGGGCGGACGACGGTGATGCCGAGTGTCCGAAGGAGTTCGACGAAGCCGTCCAGCTCCTGCCGCGCCGGCTCGATCAGCCGGCGCGGGTACTTCCGACCGGCGGCGAGCCCCTGGAGGCGGGCCGCCCAGGGCGGGATGTTGCAGGACACCACGGGATGGCTGGAAGGGATCGTCGCATCGTCGAGACGCCCGACGATGATCTCCTCCAGCGGGTCCCACTCGTTGTGGGAATTGACCGGTGAGACGGGAGTGGCCGGGTCCGGGGCGGGCGGCGTCCTGCGGATCGGGGCAGGGTCCGCGTCCACCGCCGTATCGCAGGGCCTCCGCTCCACGGCCATGATCAACCACCTTCGGTCGCCGACGGGCACGTCACGCTACCCATGGTGAAGGCGGAGTGCGGGTTCGCGCCACCGGTCGGCGCCGTCTCGCGGTCGTCGGCGTACGCCGAACCCGTACGTCGTGACGGCCGCCCGTCGAAGTGGTCGGCCGTGTACAGCTGGAGCCCCGGCGCGGTCGTACCGGCCACCGGGGTGCCCCCCGCCGGCACCGAGGCCGCGTCCACCGGAGCACGGGCTACCCGTCCGCGAGAGCGCCGAAGCCTTCGGCGGAGGTGGCTGTTCCGGTGCCGGTGGTCATGGTGAACGGCCCTACGCGGGCGGTTCCGCGGCCGTGATGTTGCGGTAGGCCATCTCCGCCAGCCGGGCCTGACCGTCGCGGCTCGGGTGGAACCAGTCCCACGGGCTGAGCTGCGTAGGCGTGAAGCGGAAGCCGAACACCGCCCCGCCGTCGTACCGGCAGTACCGGTCCTTGGCGCAGACCTCCCGCAGCACCTCGTTGTACGCCACCACCCGCTTCCGCACCGCGTCCCGCCGGGCCACCGCCGCGGGCCCCAGGTCGTCCGCGTCGGCCAGCATGGACTGGCAGATCCCGAGGTCCCAGATCTTCTTGCCCGTCTCGTTCGTCCGCCCGGTCGACCAGAGCCGCTTCAGATCCGGCACGCTGGAGACGTACACCCGCGCCTTCGGCGCCCCGGCCCGCAGCTGACGCATCGACGCCTCGAACGAGGCCCGGAAGTCCGCCACCGGTGTCATCAGCCGCACCGATTCGCGGCAGGCGTCGTTCGCGCCCATCATCACCGTGACCAGCTCCGGCCGCTCCTTCGCCGCCAGCGCCATCTGTTCGGGCAGCTGCACCATCCGGGCCCCCGAAACGGCGTGGTTCCAGCTGCGGTCCGCCGCCTTCGACGCCCCGAGCAGCCGGACCGCGAGACTCCGCACCGAACTGTCGCTCCCGGTCGCCCACGACACCTCGGGGCAGTCCGCCAGCACCGAACAGGCGTCGAACCCCCGGGTGATGGAGTCCCCGACCGCCGCGACCGACCCAGGCCGCGGATTCCAGTCCGGTGTGGTGGGCGTGGGGGAGGGGGACGGTGCGGCACTGCGCGGGGCGGCGGGCGCGTTCCGTGACACGCCGTGGTCCTGGCCGCCACCGCCGCACCCGGCCAGCGCGGCCACGCCGACGCACGAGAGCGCCGTCAGCGCGGCGGCGGTCCTGCGCGTCCGAGGGTGTGTCGCACGCTCCGCCATTCGCACTTCCCCTCCGGTCACCCCTGGCTTATGCCTCTGGACATGCCCCCGGCACGCTCCGCGTCCCCAGGTCGGAGGCGTGCGCGCCCTGCCGGGTGAAGCTGGGCGAATCAGGGGCCCAGGACCGACGGTACGTCACACGGACGGCCCCGGCGCACGGTAGCTTTTCCCCGTCGAACCAGTGGTGCTCCGCCCGCCCGCGTACACACGGGTGGCTCCGGTACATTACGTCACGTCACATACTGTCCCTTTTCAGGAGATTAACTCCCGATGCTGTTTACTGATGACAACCTCGGGAGCCGGCCGGAAAGAGGCGGTACGGGCGCGAGGCCGCTGGGGAAGGCGTACCTCGTCCCACACGGGAGGTTCCGGTGACGACACGTGGAGTCCTGTACGTTCACTCCGCACCGCGCGCGCTGTGCCCACATGTCGAGTGGGCAGTGGCGGGCGTCCTCGGTGTGCGGGTCCAGCTGGACTGGATCAGACAGCCGGCCGCGCCCGGCACCTGGCGGTCCGAATTCTCCTGGAAGGGCCGGGCAGGCACCGCCTCGCAGCTCGCCTCCGCCCTGCGCGGCTGGGATCTGCTGCGCTTCGAGGTGACCGCGGAGCCCTGCCCCACCGCCGAGGGCGAGCGCTACAGCTCCACCCCCGGCCTCGGCATCTTCCACGCCGTCACCGGTATGCACGGCGACATCCTGATCCCCGAGGACCGGCTGCGCGCCGCCCTGGCCCGCTCGACGCGCGGCGAGAGCGACCTGGAGGTGGAGATCGCCTCCCTCCTGGGCAAGCCGTGGGACGACGAGCTGGAGTCCTTCCGCCACGCGGGCGAGGGAGCCCCGGTCCGCTGGCTCCACCAGGTCGTCTAGTTTCCCGGAGCCCCGAAGAACGACGAAGCCCGCCTCCCGGGACCCCGGGAGGCGGGCTTCACTCTGTCTTCACTGTGTAAGGCTTCAGACGGACCGGAACGCCAGCACCACGTTGTGACCGCCGAACCCGAACGAGTTGTTGATCGCCGCGATCGGCCCCTCGGGCAGTGCCCGCGGCTCCCCGCGCACGATGTCCGCGTCGACCTCCTCGTCCAGCTCGTCGACGTTGATCGTCGGCGGAGCCACCCGGTGGTGCAGCGCGAGCACGGTGGCCACCGTCTCGATGCCGCCCGCGCCGCCGAGCAGATGACCCGTCATCGACTTCGTCGCGGAGATGGCGACATGGTCGAGGTCGTCGCCCAGCACCCTGCGCAGCGCCTTGATCTCCGCGACGTCACCCTGCGGCGTCGACGTGGCGTGGGCGTTGAGGTGGACCACCTCGGACGGCTTGAGGTCGCTGGAGTCCAGCAGGTTCTGCATCGCGGCGGCGATGCCCCGCCCGGTGGGCTCGGGCTGCGCGATGTGGTGGGCGTCGGCCGACAGGCCCTGGCCCAGCACCTCGCAGTAGACCCTCGCGCCACGCTTGGCCGCGTGCTCGGCGGACTCCAGGACGACGACGCCCGCGCCCTCGCCGAGGACGAAGCCGTCCCGGCCGGTGTCGTACGGGCGCGAGGCCTTCTCGGGCTCGTCGTTGCTCTTGGACATCGCCATCATGTTGGCGAACGCGGCGATCGGCAGCGGGTGGATGGCCGCTTCGGTACCTCCGGCGACGACCACGTCGGCCCGGCCGGTACGGATCATCTCGACGGCGTAGCCGATGGCCTCGGCGCCCGAGGCGCACGCGGAGACCGGGGTGTGGACACCGGCCTGGGCGTTGACCTCCAGGCCGACGTTGGCCGCCGGGCTGTTGGGCATGAGCATGGGAACGGTGTGCGGGGAGACGCGGCGTACGCCCTTCTCCTTGAGCACGTCGTACTGGTCGAGCAGGGTGGTCACGCCGCCGATGCCGGAGGCGATGACCGAGCCGAGACGCTCGGGGCGGATGGTCTCGTCCTCGTCACCGGCCTTGCCGGTGTAGCCCGCGTCCGCCCATGCCTCGCGGGCCGCGATCAGCGCGAACTGCGCCGAGCGGTCCAGCTTGCGGGCCAGCGGACGGGGAAGTACGTCGCCCGGGTCGACGGCCGCGAGGGCGGCGATCCGGACAGGCAGTTCGGCGAAGCGCTCACCTTCGAGAGGCTTGACGCCGGACCGGCCGGCCATCAGACCTTCCCAGGTCGATGCGGAGTCGCCACCCAGCGGAGTGGTTGCGCCGATACCGGTGACGACCACGGTGCGATTGGTCGAGTTCACTGGAAAATCTTCTCCACGTGTAGAGGGTCGTGAATCAGCGGCGCCACCGCCGGGTGGCGACACAGCCGGGCTGGGATCAGCCCTGGTGCTTCAGGATGTAGGTGGCGGCGTCGCCGACCGTCTTGAGGTTCTTGACGTCCTCGTCGGGGATCTTCACGTCGAAGCGCTCCTCGGCGGCGACGACGACCTCGACCATGGACAGCGAGTCGACGTCCAGGTCGTCGGTGAAGGACTTGTCCAGCTGGACGTCCTCGACCGGGATACCGGCGATCTCGTTGACGATCTCGGCGAGACCGTTGACGATCTCTTCCTGCGTGGCGGCCATCTTGGCGCTCCTTCGGTGGGTTTCTTCAGGGTTCGTGCATACGGACCGATACGGTCCGGTGTGCCTAGGGGAGGGTAACGACCGTCGCGGCGTAGACGAGACCCGCCCCGAAGCCGATGACGAGCGCGGTGTCGCCGCTCTTCGCCTGACCGGTCGCCAGGAGCCGCTCCATCGCGAGCGGGATCGAGGCGGCGGACGTGTTGCCGGTGGACTCGATGTCACGCGCGACCGTGACGTGTTCCGGCAGCTTCAGGGTCTTCACCATCGAGTCGATGATCCGCATGTTGGCCTGGTGCGGAATGAAGACGTCCAGGTCTTCCGGGGCGATCCCGGCCGCGTCCAGCGCCTGCTGGGCGACCTTCGCCATCTCGTAGACGGCCCAGCGGAAGACCGCCTGGCCCTCCTGTGTGATGGCGGGGAACTTGACCTCGCCCTTCGAGTCGAGCGGGAGCTGAGAGACATCGCCGAGGCGGAAGTCGTTCCAGCCCACCGTCTGCTTGATGGTCTCGGACTTGTCGCCCTCGGAGCCCCACACGGTCGGGCCGATGGCCGGTTCCTGCGAGGGGCCGACGACGACCGCGCCCGCGCCGTCACCGAACAGGAAGGCCGTCGCGCGGTCCTCCAGGTCGGTCAGGTCGCTGAGCCGCTCCACGCCGATGACGAGGACGTACTCCGCCGACCCCTCGACGACCATGCCCTTGGCGAGCGTGAGGCCGTAGCCGAAGCCCGCGCAGCCGGCCGAGATGTCGAAGGCGGCGGGCTTGCCCGCGCCGATCCTGTGGGCGATCTCCGTGGCGACGGCCGGGGTCTGCTTGAAGTGCGAGACGGTCGAGACGACGACCGCGCCGATCTGCTCGGGATCGATGCCCGCGTCGGCGATGGCCTTGCCCGACGCCTCGATGGACATCGCGGCCACGGTCTCCTCCTCGGAGGCCCAGTGGCGGGTGACGATGCCGGAGCGGGAGCGGATCCACTCGTCGGAGGAGTCGATCGTTTCGAGGATCACCTCGTTCGGCACGACCCGGGTCGGGCGGTAGCCGCCGACCCCGAGGATCCGTGCGTACGGGGCGCCCTTGCTGGGCTTGATCTTCGACATGCTCGGGCTCCTTAGGCGCCTGCGTGCTCGGAGATGAGCGCGCGGGCGGCGTCGAGGTCGTCGGGGGTCTTGAGCGCGAGCGTCTTGACACCGGGCAGTGCCCGCTTGGCGAGCCCGGTGAGGGTGCCGCCGGGGCTCAGTTCGACCAGCGCCGTGACGCCGAGCTCCTGGAAGGTCTCCATGCACAGGTCCCAGCGGACCGGGTTGGCGACCTGCCCGACCAGCCGGGCGATGACCTCGGTGCCGGTGGCCACGGTGTGGCCGTCGGCGTTCGAGACGTACGTCACGGTCGGATCGGAGACCGTGAGGTCGCCGACGGCCGCGCGCAGCTTCTCCACGGCCGGGGCCATGTGGTGCGTGTGGAAGGCACCGGCCACCTTCAGCGCGACGACCCGGCGCACGCCCTCGGGCTTGTCGGCCTCCAGGGCGGCGATCTGGGCCGCGGTGCCCGCGGCGACGATCTGGCCGCCGCCGTTGACGTTGGCGGGGGTCAGCCCGAGCTTTTCCAGGTGCGGGACGGTCACGGCGGGGTCGCCGCCGAGGAGGGCCGCCATACCGGTCTCGGTGACCGCGGCGGCCTCGGCCATGCCGAGCCCCCGGGTGCGGACGAAGCGGAGTGCGGCCTCGGCCTCGATGACGCCGGCGATCGAGGCGGCGGTGATCTCACCGACGCTGTGGCCCGCGACGACGGACGGGGAGGCGTCCAGGGCGGCTGCCGACAGCAGTCCGGCGGCCACGAGGAGCGGCTGGGCCACGGCCGTGTCGCGGATCTCGTCCGCGTCGGCCCGCGTGCCGTAGTGGGCAAGGTCGAGCCCGATGGCATCGGACCAGGCCGCGATGCGGTCGGCGGCACCGGGGAGGTCGAGCCAGGGAGTCAGGAAGCCGGGCGTCTGAGCGCCTTGGCCGGGAGCGACGAGTACGAGCACCCTCACACTCTCTCTTGTGGACGGCTCCGTACGCCCGTGGGGACAGGGACGAAGAACCGTCGGGGGAATTGTTGGAGTACGACAAAAGTCTAGGACTGAGGATCCGCCGCGGCCAAGCGCCCCAGGATCAGGGCGATCCGCAGCGTGAACGCGGAGCGCACATCGGAAGGTGACCATCCGGTGACGTCGGTCACACGTCGCAGCCGGTAGCGCACGGTGTTGGGGTGCACGAACAGCATGCGTGCCGCCCCCTCCAGACTGCTCGCCTGCTCCAGATAGACACTCAGCGTTTCCAGAAGAGCAGAACCGGCCTCCTCCAGCGGTCTGTAGATCTCCTCCACCAACTGGTCCCGCGCGGCCGGGTCCCCGGCCATCGCGCGCTCGGGGAGAAGATCGTCCGCCAGCACCGGGCGCGGCGCGTCCTGCCACGCCGAGCACGCCTTCAGCCCGGCGGCCGCGGCCTGCGCGGACCGGGTGGCCGCCAGCAGGTCCGGTACGACGGGCCCCGCGACGACCGGCCCGGCGGCGTACGGGCCGATCAGGCCCTTGGCGACCTGGAGCGGGTTGTCGCTGCCGCCCGCGATGACGACCAGGCGGTTACCGAGGACCCCGGTGAGGACCTGGAGCTTGGCGTGCCGGGCGGCGCGCCGGATCGCCTCCACGGTCAGCTCGCTGTCCCCGTCGGGCGCGGTGCCGAGGACGACGCAGACGTGCTCGGGCGAATTCCAGCCGAGCGCGGCGGCCCGGGACACGGCCCCCTCGTCGGCCTCGCCGGACAGCACCGCGTTCACCACGAGTGACTCCAGCCGGGCGTCCCACGCGCCCCGGGCCTCGGCGGCCTGGGCGTAGACCTGGGCGGTGGCGAAGGCGATCTCCCGCGCGTAGACGAGCAGCGCCTCCCGCAGCACCGACTCGTCGCCGGGGGCGGCCACCTCCTCGATCGCGGCCTCCATGACCTCGATCGTGGTGCGCACCATCTCCACGGTCTGCCGCAGCGTGATCGCCCGGGTCAGCTCGCGCGGGGCGGTGCCGAACACATCGGTCGAGATCGCCTGCGGAGTCTCGGGATGCCGGAACCACTCGGTGAACGCGGCGATACCGGCCTGGGCGACCAGGCCGATCCAGGACCGGTTCTCCGGGGGCATCGCCCGGTACCACGGCAGCGATTCGTCCATACGGGCAATCGCGTTCGCGGCCAGCCGGCCGGAGGACTGCTCCAGCCGTTTCAGGGTCGCGGCATGCAGGTGGGCGTCGTGGGCGGCGGACTGCTCAGGATCGGGTCGGGGCACGAGGACAAGACTGCCTTATCGGGCCGGTGGATCGGTGGGGTGGGGCGAGGGTGCTCCGTACCGGTGGGTAGGGGAACACCTGGCGGGGCATCCCGGGCAGGGTGCCCCGCGCCCCGTGCCGCACCGCGCCGCCCTCCCGATCCCGCCGCCCGGAGCCGCGCGGGCGCTGCCCGGGCTACCGTGGCCGGGTGATATCCGTGCACCGGTCCGAGGACCGCTACCGGGGCGGCGACGCGGCCGCCGGCATCGACACCCGGCACGCCCTCTCCTTCGGCCCCTTCTACGACCCGGACAACCTCCGCTTCGGCCCGGTCCTGGCCTGCAACGAGGAGCGCCTCGCCCCGGGCGCGGGCTTCGAGGAGCACCCGCACAGCCATACGGAGATCGTCACCTGGGTCGTCGAGGGCGAGCTGACCCACCGCGACTCGGCCGGTCACTCCACGGTCGTCCGTGCCGGGGACGTGGCCCACCTGAGCGCCGCCTCCGGGGTCCGCCACGTCGAACGCAACGACGGCACGGACCTGCTGACCTTCCTCCAGATGTGGCTGGCCCCCCTGGAACCCGGCGGCGAACCCTCGTACACCGTCGTCCCCGGTATCGCGGACTCCACTCCGTACGCGCTGCCCGCCGCGGGCGCGATGCTCCACATCCGCCGCCTGACCGGGGGCGAGCGCACGGCCGTCCCGGACGCGGTGCGCTGTTACGTCCACGTGGTGCGGGGCCGGGTCGCCCTGGGCGGCGAGGAGCTGGGGCCCGGCGACGCGGCCCGGATCACCGACGCGGCGGGCCTGGAAGCGGTCGCGGTGACGGCGGCGGAGCTGCTGGTCTGGGAGCTGGCGGGCTGACCGCGCCACCGCGAAAGGGGAGTCGAGGCGGGCCGACCCGGTGGCGGGCGGGTCGCCGGTGGGACCTTTGTAAGGTGCTGGCAACGTCATATTTTCGTATGTCGCTTTCCGTACGCCGCGTATTCGCCTGCGAAGGAGATCCCCATCAATCCCATCGTGCCCAGCCCCGACGCCCTGGCCGCCCACCGAGACCGCGCGCAGCAGGACTATGCCGAGCTGGTGAAGCGGGGTCTCTCCCTCGACCTCACGCGCGGGAAGCCGGCCGCGGACCAGCTCGACCTCTCCGGACCGCTGCTCTCCCTGCCGGGCGACACGTACACCGACGCCGATTCCGTGGACACCCGCAACTACGGCGGTCTCCACGGCCTGCGCGAACTGCGGGAGATCTTCAGCGGCCCGCTCCAGGTCCCCGTCGAGCAGCTGGTGGCCGCGGGCAACTCCAGCCTGGAGCTGATGCACGACAGCCTGGTGCACGCGATGCTGAGCGTGATGCCGGGGGCCGCCTCGCGCTGGGTGGACGAGGAGCGCATCGCCTTCCTCTGTCCCGTACCCGGGTACGACCGCCACTTCGGCGTGTGCGAACGCCTCGGTATCGAGATGATCCCGGTCCCGATGACCGACCAGGGCCCGGACATGGACACCGTGGAGCGGCTCGTGGCCGAGGACGCCTCGGTCAAGGGCATCTGGTGCGTCCCGAAGTACAGCAACCCGGACGGGATCAGCTACAGCGACGAGGTCGTCGCCCGGCTCGCCGCCATGCCCACCGCCGCCCCGGACTTCAGGATCTTCTGGGACAACGCCTACGCGGTGCACCACCTGACCGACGAGCGGGTCGAGATCGCCGACCTGCTCGCCGCCTGCGCCGACCAGGGCCACCCCGACCGGGCCTTCGTCTTCGGCTCCACCTCCAAGATCACCTTCGCCGGAAGCGGCGTCGGCTTCTTCGGCGCCTCACCCGACAACGTCACCTGGCTGCTCGGCAACCTCGCCAAGCGCACCATCGGCCCGGACAAGGTCAACCAGCTGCGGCACGCGCTCTTCCTCAAGGACGAGGCGGGCGTACACGCCCACATGGACCTCCACCGCGCCAAGCTGCGCCCGAAGTTCGACGCCGTCCTGCGCCTCCTCGAAGCCGAACTGGGCGGCACCGGCCTCGCCACCTGGACCGAGCCCAAGGGCGGCTACTTCATCACCCTGAAGGTCCTCGACGGCTGCGCCCGCGAGGTGGTGCGCCGGGCCGCCGAGGCGGGCATCGTCCTCACGCCCGCGGGCGCCACCCACCCCCACGGCCAGGACCCGGACGACGCGGTGATCCGGATCGCGCCCAGCTACCCCACCCCCGAGGAGCTGGAGAAGGCCATCGCGGGCGTCACGGCCTGCGTGCGCCTCGTCGGCTACGAGAAGCTGCTGACGGAAACGGCGAGCTGACCACCGGTCAGGCTGCTGCCCCGCGGGGCAGCAGCCTGACCCGCAGGGCTCCCTGAGCCCGTCAGGAGTGTTCCGGCCGCTTCTCCTTCTCCCGCTCGACCGCCAGCCGGTCCAGCTCACGCATCGCCTGCGAGTGCGCGCTCATCCGCCGGCTCACGCTGCCGGTCGTGAACAGCGCCGTACCCACGAGCGCCACGGGAAGGGACAGCACCAGAGCGGCCAGCGCCTCGGGGGTGCGCGTCCCGACCGTGTCGTCGGTCAGCAGCAGGACCGCGCACCAGCCCCACAGCAGGGTCGCCAGGAGCAGGAGACCGGTCCCCCAGCCACGTATACGGGCGGACCGCTCCCGGAATTCGAGGTCGTACTCTCGTGATCGCATCGGATGAATCTAAGGGCTGCCACGTAACCCGGCCTTCGGCACGCAACCACGCGCCAGGGTTGCGCCGTTCGCGTGGCCTGTTCGGTTTGATCACCTGGTGTCCGATCGGGACCAGGTCTCGGCGGGGGCGGGTCGGCATCTCGACGGCATGGGGATTCACCTGGGGAAAGGGGCAGCGGAGCACTCTTGGTAGGGTGCGCCGATGCCAACGATCAAGCAGATTCAAGTGACTTTCGACTGCGCTGAACCTGCGCGCCTCGCCGCCTTCTGGTGTGAGGTGCTGGGGTACGTCCTGCCGGCGGTCCCGGAGGGATTCGCCACGTGGGAGGAGTACCACCGCTCGCTGCCGTCCGAGGAACAGGTGGTCTACTTCGCGTGCACTGACCCCTCGGGTGTGGGTCCGCGCGTTCTCTTCCAGCGAGTTCCCGAAGGCAAGGTCGTCAAGAACCGGCTGCATCTCGATGTGCGGGCCGGTATCGGGCTCGTGGGTGAGGAGCGCCTCGCCACACTTGAGGCCGAGTGCGCACGACTGGTCGCGCTCGGCGCGGTACATGTGCGAACGATGCGTGCCGACGGCGAGAACGAGTCCTGCATTGTGATGCAGGACCTTGAGGGCAACGAGTTCTGCCTCGACTGACTTTCTTCCGGGTCTCTTCCGGGACCGTGAGGAAACCGACGGGCGGGGTCAGACGGGCGGCATCAGATCACTCTCGCTGACGGTGTACGTCAGCAGGGGATAGCTGAAGTCGACTTCCGTGTTCTCGCGGCGCCGCAGTCGGTAGAACTCGTGCCTCTGCTCATCGTCGGCCGCCATGAGGCGCGCCCCCTGCGGGAGGTACGCATGGCCGTCGCGAAACCGGACGAAGGTCTTCGAGGTTCGGAACGTGACGCCCAGCCACTGGTTGTCCGCCGTTTGAGCGGGCGCGTCCAGAACGATTCTGTGCTTGAGCCGCCGGTTCGATTCGACGGAGAACGCGACGATTCCGTGGTGGGCGAGAGGGACCTCGAACGTCCCGCCATTCGCTTCCTTCGACTCGACGATCAGCTTCCTCGGCGGGCCCGCTTCGGGATGCCGGTAGCAGGAGAAGACGGCGATAAACGACTCGTCGGCCAGATCGAGGGCCTGGTCGGAGTGGCTGCCCATGGTCCGGTAGGCGTTCGTGTAGCTCTCGATGAGAGCGTTGTTGAAGCCGACGGGAAGTGCCGCGCGTTCCTGGATCTGCTGCGCCAGCCGTTCATGCACGGCACGGAAACGCTGCGCCGGGCTGCTGTACCGAGTGGTGGTACGCACGAGAGGCACCCCGCCCGCTTCACCGATCCTGGTGAGCGTGGCACCCCTCCGGCCTTTCCCCACGTCTTCCAGGCGAGCCGACGCGGACAGCTCCGCAAAGAGGTTCTCCTGGGCCGGCAGATCGTACGAAAGGATCTCGTCCGAGATCTCAGACGCGGGGGGCAAGATAGTCTCCCGAGTTCATGCTGAAGCGGAAATCATCGCCGTAGTCGATGAAGGACGAGGTCTTGTTCTCCTCCGCGTACAGCCTGCGCAGCTCGTCCATGCCGTCCGGTGTGGGCGGCCCCAACTTCACCAGGCCTCCGGCCGCCTTGAGGAACGTGTCGCCGTTCTTGTGAACCGCTTCGGCGTTCGAGCAGCGCACCACGTACCCCAGGCGGGTCGGGAGCAATGCGGCGTCCAGGGACGAGGGCCGGATCTCGTGCGTGTACAGACGGTTGGTGGACAGTGGCATGAAGAACACCGACCCGGGGTGGAGAGTCACGCTGAACCGGGAGGGCAGAGCGGGCCCGCTGCCTTCCCCGGCCGGTTCCTTGAGGCGGAAGTGGAGTCGGGTCAGCCCGCTGACGCCCTTTACGCCGTAGTCGAAGGCGTCGTCGGTCAGGGGCTGTAGCTTGTCGAGCCCCTCATAGAAGGTGCAGAAGGCCATGATGCCGTTGACGGGCATGTCCTTGGTCTTGTCCGCATGGGACGAGATCCTGGCCTTGGACTGCTTGCGCTCAGGTGTGGCAAGGGTGTTGTGGTAGATCTGGGCGAGGACGTGATTGAGCGGTGCCTGGTTCCGGAAGACGGCGGCGGCCTCACGGTTCAGAGCCTCGACGATGTGTGTGTCGGTCGGGCGGAATGTCTCGGTCGGCCCCGAGAAATTCGTCGAACACCGGAGCAGGCGGAAATGCAGTTCGTCCCCGTCCCGCGTGACGGGCGTCAGATAGATTCCGCTGCGATGAGCTGTTCCCGGCTTGGTGGACTCCGTCAGGGACTGAAACGCATGCTCCGTACGAATCCGTCCGAAGTGATCGGCATCCAGCTCGAAGAAGCGGCGGTAGTACACGCCCACGCCGTGTACGTGGAGAGGGACTTGGCCGAGGCCGACGAGGGCCCACGGTTCTGCGATGCCCTCGGGATCGACCTGTGACAGCTCCCGGATGACGCATACCCGGGCAGCCGAACGCAGTTGGCGGTCGCTGATCCCGGATATGTCGCCACACAGGTAGACGGTCTTGCGCGCGAGGTCGGGCGAACCGGAAGCCAGCTCCTCCGGCGTGACCGTGGACCCGAAGAAGTCCCTGACCGCGTCTTTGTCTTGCAGCATCGACGGCGCGACCAGGATGTTGCCCGCATCCTCGATGCGGGCTTCTTCCGGCTCTGTCTTGTGCATCGGACGGTGCCCTGCCCTTCGCAGATCCTGGGCTCGGAACGCCCTCTCGACGGTCACCCGGCGTGGTGCGTCAGCGCAGCCCGTCCACGAACGCCTGCCAGGCGGGGGCCCCGAGGACGATGGCGGGACCGGCAGGGTTCTTGCTGTCGCGGACGGGGACGGACCCGCAGGGGGAGGCGGCGGCGACCTCGACGCACTCGCCGCCGGTGTTCCCGCTGTACGAGGCCGTACGCCAGGCGGCCCCGCCGGTCACGGTGCACTCGACGCAGTCGCCGCCGGTGGTGCCGCTGTAGCTGGACTTACGCCATTCCGCGCTCTTCAGGTCAGTGCTGGTCTGCATAACGCTCCTCCATCACGCGGCTGATCCGCGCCGCCGATTCCCCCACGGAGAGGGCGGCGGCTTGCAGGTGAGCGTATCGGAGCGAGGCCTCCCTGACCGTCTCGGGATTGGCCGTCATATGGCCGGAGATGAGGTCCTCGGTGTAGACGATGTCCAGGTCGTCCTCGAAGCGCAGGAGGTTGAACGAGCCATCCAAACTGGCGTGTTCGCCGGCCTCGAACGGCAGCACCTGGATCCGCATCCAACGGTGCGCCGAGTAATCCAACAGCTTCTGGAGTTGAGCCCGCATCACCGCAGGGCCGCCGATCGTCCGGTACAGCACCGCCTCGTCCAGGATCGCCCAGGCCAGCGGCGGCCTCTCCCGCTCCAGGATGCGCTGGCGTTCCATGCGAGCCGCCACCAAGTGGTCCGGGTCGTCGGGCATACCGGGGGCGAGCAACGCCCGCGCGTACTCCTCCGTCTGCAACAGCCCGTACACCACCTGCGCCTGGTACGTGGAGATGTACGCGGCCTTGGCCTCCATGTCCGCGTACGGCTGGAACCACGTCGGCAGCTGGCTCCGCAGCACCAGGCCCACCAGGCGGGAGAACACCCCGTCCGTGCCCAGCGCCGCGTCCACGCGCTCCGAGAAGTCACGGGTGGGGATCTTCTTCGTCGTCTCGATCTGGCCGATCAGCGAGCCCGTGCAGAAGATGATGGTGCCCAACTGCGGCTGTGTCAGGCCGTGGGCCTCGCGCTGGCGGCGTAACTCGGAGCCGTAGTAGGCGAGTGGGGAGGCGTCGGGATCGAGGGTCTGGATGTTGGCCACGGCGCGGACCTCCGGTGTGCAACGCCTCGCGGCGTTCGTTTCCGTACGTAGCCGAGCGTAGCCACTGCATCGCAGCCTGGTGACATGAATCACGTACTCATCCCCCGGAGGGGCCCCGGGGAGCCCGTCTACCGCGCCGACTTCGCCCTGGGCGAGCACTCGGCCCGGCATCTGCGCCGCGTCCTGCGGCTCTACCTCGTCGCCTGGGAGCTGCCGTATCTGGCCGACGCGGCGGAACTGGCGCTCACCGAGCTGGTCTCCAACGTCGTGCGGCATGTGCCCGACCGGCGCGGCCAGACCTTCATCTACCGGCTGCCGCGCCACGAGGGCGTACGCGTGGAGGTGGTGGACAGCAGTCCGGTCGTGCCCCTCGCCATCAAAGGCGACCCGCTGGACGACGGGGGGCGGGGGCTGATCCTGGTCAACGCCGTGACCGACGACTGGGGCATCGAGAAGCGGTGGGACGGCAGCGGGAAGACCGTCTGGTTCGAGTGCCTGACGCCGCTGGAGGAGGGCGGCAGCCGGTTTCGGACCGTGGGGCCGTGAGGCCGGAACCGACTGCCGCGAAAGCCTTGGCGCCTGGTGCCGCGAAAGCCCCGCCCCCGCCCGACCCGCGTCGCCCGACGCGGGTCGGGCGGGGGCGGAGTGCGGGTCAGCTGATGGACTTGATGCCGTGCCAGCCGCTGTTGCCGACCTGCGTGCTCGGGCCGTCGACCGGGCCGTTCGCCGAGCTGGCGCCCTTGTAGAACTTCAGGGTGCGGTCGCCCGCCGTGGCCCACATGTCGGCCACGCCGTCGCCGTTGGCGTCGGAAGCCCCGGCGATCAGGGGGCGGTTGGTGACGGTGTACGACTTCCCGTACTGGGTCCGGCCGCTGAACGTGCCGTCGGTCCGGCCGCGGTAGAGCCACAGGACGCCGTCGCGGGTGTCCCGGGCGAGCAGGTCCACCAGGCCGTCCCGGTCGGCGTCGCCCGGTGCGGTCACGCTCATGACGTCCCAGCCGCTGGTGCCGATGAGCACGGGCGCTGCGACGGACGGGGTGGGGGCGGACTTGCCCTTGTACAGGTACAGCTTGTTGCTGTGCTGGACGACGAGGTCGGGGTGACCGTCCCGGTTGACGTCCCCGGCGCCCACGACCTGGGCGTCGGTGGGCAGGCCGGTGCCGATCCTGATCGGGGAGCCGAGCGTGCCGTTACCGCGGTTGGGGTAGACGCGCAGTTCGCTGCCGACGCGGGCGACGACGTCCTCCATGGCGTCCCCGGTCCAGTCGCCGCGGTGCGTCACGGACGCCCCCGTCCAGCCGCGGGTACCGATGAGGGTGTGGTTGTCGATCGCGCCCGTGCCCCTGCCGGCGTACAGGCGCAGCTTGCCCGTGTCGTCGACCGCGACGAGGTCGGGCTTGTTGTCGCCCGTCATGTCGCCCGGGGCGGCGAACGCGGTGCCGGTGATCCAGGACCGTACGTCGTCCACGCGGGTCGCGACGGCGCCCGTACGGGTCTCCGTGTCCGGCATGCCGAAGCAGCCGCCCATCCAGGACCTGCTGGCGACGGCGACCAGTTCCTGCTTGCCGTCCGTCTCGCGCAGCACCGGGCCGCCGGAGTCCCCGTGGCAGATGACGGCGTCGCCGACGGCCGTCAGCGCGATGTCCGCCGAGGCGTCGCCGTTCGCGGTGAACGAGCCGGTGTGCAGCCGGTCGGGCACCCAGGTCGTCTTCGTCCGTCCGAATCCGGCTGCCTTCACGGTCTCGTCGGCCGCCGTGGGGGTGGCCGCCAAGGCCACCGGCTTCACGGTGGCGACGCCGACGTTCAGCTTCACCATGACCAGGTCCCGGTCCGGGTGCGGGACCAGCTCGATCGCGGTACGGACGGCCCCGCCCGTGGTCTGGGACAGATCGGTGCGGCCGACCGTGACGGTGGTCGTGGCCTTGGGCTTGCCGGGCTGGACGACGCCCGTCGCGTCCGCGAAACAGCTCGCGGCCGAGAGGACCCACCGCGGGTCCACGAGCGTTCCGGTGCAGGAGCGGTCGGACTCACCGATGACGATCCTCGCGCTGTGGCCGAAGGAGGCGGCGTCGGCCGGGGCCCCCTGCAAGGCCATGGCGGGCGAGCTGACAAGGCCCCCCGCCATGGTCGCGGCGACCGCGACGCCGCTGATCCAGAATCTGTGCCTGTGCGTTCGGGACATGCTGTGTTCCCCCACTGATGTTCGTCGTCTGTAGGCTGAAAAGCCCGCAAGTTACGGGATTCAAGCACGACTTGATCATCAGTGATACGCCTGGATCGGGCACAAGGCGCATACTTCACCGGAGGTTCTGTGGAGTATGTCACTACAACCATTGCCCCTCCGCGAGGACGCGGAAGGGGCCGAGGGGCGGCAGCCGGTCAGGACAGTTCGGCCAGAACCGCGTCCGTGAACGGCGTCCAGGCCTCCGCGGCCCACGGCCCGAACGCGCGGTCCGCCAGCGCGACACAGGCGGCCCCCGCCACCGGGTCGATCCACAGGAACGTACCCGACTGGCCGAAGTGGCCGAAGGTCGCCGGGGAGGACGTGTTGCCCGTCCAGTGCGGGGACTTGGAGTCCCGGATCTCGAAGCCGAGGCCCCAGTCGTTCGGGTTCTGGTGGCCGTAGCCCGGCAGGACGCCCTTGAGGCCCGGGTGGACGACGCTCTGGGCCGCCAGGACCGTACGCGGGTCGAGGAGGCGGGGCGCCTGCACCTCGGCGGCGAAGCGGACCAGGTCGTCGACGGTGGAGACGCCGTCGCGGGCGGGGGAGCCGTTCAGCGCTGTCGACGTCATGGCCAGCGGCTCCAGGACCGCCTGGCGCAGGTACTCCGCGAACTCGCTCGCCGGAATATCCGGCGCCCCTTGTCGAGTGCCCACGCGCCCGGCCCGTACGCCCAGGGCGTCACCGCCGCCTCCCGGCGCCGGATCGACCAGCTGCCGGGCGCCGGCTCCCACAGGTACTCCTCGTCCCCGAGGCCCCACAGCCGGACCTGGGCCATCTCCCGCGCCTGATCGAACTGCTCGATCAGGATGCCCAGTCGGTCGGTCCGCGGACCCTGGCCGCTCATACGTGGCTCCCTCGTCGTCGCGCCACGCGATCCAGGCGCCCGGAGGGAAGCCAATGGCTCGCTTCGCCGGGCGCGACCGAATTCCCGGACGGGCGGGGCCGGTCGGGGATCCGGTCAGGTCTCGGAGTGCTTCTCGCGCTCACTCGCGATCAGGTCCAGCTCGCGCATCGCCTGGGAGTGCCCGCTCATCCGGCGGCTCACACCGCCGGTCATGAACAGCGCCGTTCCCGCGAGCGATACGGGAAGGGAGAGCCCCAGGACGGGAATCGCCTCCGGCCACTCGCGCTCGTCCTCGCAGTAATCACCCTTCCACAGCGCCTCGTTGGCCGTGACGCCCTCGGTGAACAGGCGCGCCGCGCACTCGTCGGTGTGGCCGCCGCGCGTTTCGACCGAGTAGCTCGTGAGAAGCGGAATCGCGCACCAGCTCCACAGCAATGCCGCCAGGAGCAGCAGACCGGCCCCGCAAGTTGCGTATGCGGGTGGATTGTTCCCGGAATTCGCGGTCGTACTCTCGTGATCGCGTGGCGCATGAATCTAGCAGCGCGCCCGAGCGCGGCCGTGTCTCCTGGCACCCGGCTGAGACGCAGGACGCGCCTCAGCCGGGTGTTAGGAGAGCCGCGACGGCGACGCAGACGGTGCCCAGAAGGCAGATGTCCGCGATCCACGACACGGTGATGGCCCGTCGCGAGCGGTCGTCGTCCTTGCGGGGGCCCCTGCGCTGTCGGACGATCTCCTGTACGCGCGTGACGGCTCGGTCCGACGTTCGGAAGTAGTGGTCCAGTAGCGACCCTCCGAACGCCGTCGCATTGATCTCGACGCCATCGGAGGTGTGCACGGTCAGGGTGCCGTCCTCTGACGTGTTCACTTCCGTGACCAGGCGGTAAGGGACCCGGTAGGTGAAGATCGGATTCACGATCTTCAGTTCGGATTTCCCGAGCACAACCCGTGCAGCCCCGATGCGTCGGGTCAGCGCGATCGTCCCCAGGGCTGCGGCGACTCCGGAGAGCGGGCCGCGAGCGTCTCCGGAAGAAGCCAAGTCGGCCGCAGCCGCTGCGATGAAAGCCATTGCGGTCACGATGGTCCAGGACAGGACGACGAACGATATTCTACGTAGGACGATCGAATCCCGAGTCGCTTGATTCATCTCTTCACCTCTTGATGGGGCATCGTCCTGAAAAGGTGGAAGGCCGACGCGGCAGCGGAGGGCAACTCCGTTGCCGCGTCGGCCTCACATGCTACTAGCAGACTCCACTATAGGATCCGAAGCTCGTGCCGAGGTTCCCGGGGTAGGAGCCGATGCTCGTGGTATTTGCACCGCAGAATCCGGCGTTGAATCCGGCGTTCACGCTCAAGTTTCCGTACGTGGCGCCCTTGTCGATCCGGGAGGTCGGTCGTACGACCGCGTGCTTGGTCGCCGACGACGGTCTGACTTTCGTCATGACCGTATGCCGCGCCCACGGTGAAGCCCGGTATGCCTCACGCCAGGTCTTGGCTCCTCCGAACGCGCGTCCGAATGCCGCTGCGGATCCGCCGCCTACCGCGGTCCAGGCCAGGTCCTTGGCGTACGCCCGGCCGTCCCAGTTCCCGGTCTTGAAACCGTCACCGGCAAATTTCGCCGTGGCCACGGCTGCACCCACCATGATGCAGGCGCCTGCGGAGGCGACAATGCAGGCTCCAAAAGCGACAACCGTCAGCCCGGTCTTGATGCCATCCCAGTTGTCGCCGACCCATTGGCCTACTGTGGAATTCTTGAGCCCTGACCAGAAGCCCTCGTCCTGGTTATTCTTTTTCTGTCGAGCCTCGGCTGCTTTTTGTTCCCGCTCTATTCGATTGCGGCGTTCGACTTCGGCGGATGCTGCTCGTTGGGCTGCGGTCGGTGCGGATACTCCGCTTCCCTTCGTATAGACGTGCTTATATCCCGTGTTCTGCTGGATCGTGTAGTTGGGGGAAATGGTGCCACCGACAGTCTTGGTCACCTTTTTGTAGTTCTTGCCGAACTCGACCTTCTTCAGATCGCCGGTTCCCCCCTTCCCATAGGTGCAGCTGTACTGACCGCTCACGCACTCCTCGTACGCCTCGCCGGTCGGGTCGGAGAAGGTAGCGGCGTTGTTGTTGCCGTAGATATACGGGTTGAGCTGGGTCGGGTCGCCGGGAAGTATCAGCGGGTCGACGGAGAGGAAGCGGCCCATGGCGGGGTCGTACTCGCGGGCTCCCAGGTGGGTGAGTCCGGTCGGGTCGGCGGTGCCGCCCACGAAGCCCCGGTCGCCTGGCCATTCGGTGCCGGTGGCGGTACGGCTCTCACCGAAGGGAAGTTGCTTGCGCCGGGTTACGGCTTGGCCGTCTGTGAATCCGACGGCCGTCAGGCCGGTGCCCTGATGGTTGGCGAAGACGAAATTGATGCCCGCCGCTGTACGCACGGCCACGGTCTCACCGGCGTGGCTGTAGTAGCGGGTCGCGGTCCTCGCGCCGGACGTGGCGACGGTCAGCTGGTTGCCGCCCGGGAGGTAGGCGGTGGTGGCGTTCGTGTTGCGGGCCAGGATGCGGTTGCCGGACGAATCGTAGAGGTACGTGGTGGACTTGCCGTTCTCCGTGACCTCGGCGAGATTGCCCTCCTGGTCCCAGACGTACCCCTGGTCGCGGGAGCCTCCGTCGCGGGACTCCGTGTTACCGGCCTGGTCGTATGCGAAGGTTTCCCGGGCGCCGCCGTCGGGGCCGCCCGTGGTGGTGATGGAGCGCAGTGCGTGCGGGTTGGGCTCGCCGCTCTTGCCCGGGGTGTACGTGCGCGTGATGTCGGGGACACCGGGGGCCGTGGTGTGCCGGATCTCTTCGGCGCGGTTGCCCGCCAGGTCGTAGCTGTATGAGTGCCAGTAGGAGTCCGGGCCGCCCACGGCGGTGGCCGAAGGGCCGTTCGCGCAGTCGTCCGAGGCGGCCTTGGTGGTCCAGGCGTCCGTCATCCGACGCAGGGCGTCGACGGCGAAGCACTGGGTGTCCGTGCTGGCGGCCGAGTCCTGTCCGGATGTGCTCGAGATCCGGACGGTGTTGCCCGCGGCGTCGTAGGAGTAGTGGGTGTCCTCGATCCTCAGCGCCTGGTCGCCGTCAAGGGTGCGCCGGACCAGGTTCCCGGAGTGCTCGTCCAGGACCCGGGTGTCGTACACCTTCCGTCCCAGCGTGCCCAGTTCCATCCGCACGGGCCGGGACAAGGCGTCGTAGGAGACGTTGCCGACGAGGGGCACTCCGCCCGCCGTGGTGGAGACAGGCAGACCAGAGGAGTTGGCGTTGGTGGTGACCCGCTCGGCGGGAAGGTTGCCGATCGCGGGGTGCTTCAGCCATTCCTGTGCGCCGGTGTACTGGTTGTAGCCGTAGGTCCACGTGTAGGTGCCGGCCAGGCCCTGCTCCGAGGTGGGAATGACGGTTGTTGCGGAAGTGGGCTGGTAGCGGTCGTCGTAGGCGTTGACTTTCGTGGTGTAGGACTCGCCGTTCACGTGGCGGGTGTCCGAGGCGGGCTGCCCCTTGGCGACTGAGTCGTAGGTCCAGGAAGACCGCACCGTCGTGCCCTGCATGAGTTTCTCCGGGCGTCCCAGCTCGTCGTAGAGCGTGGTGAGGGTGATGCCCCGGGCGTCGGTGACGGTGCTGGGGCGGTCGGCGTCGTCGTACGTCGTGGTGCCGACGCCCTTGTCCGGGTCGTCGGCCCGCGTTTGCCTGCCCCGGCTGTCGTAAGTCCACGTCCAGACCGTGCCCGCGGGGTCGGTCACCTTGGCCAGCTTGCCGTACTGGTTGTACCCGTACCTGGTGGCCTGGAACTCCGTGCGCTCGCTGTTGGTGTAGGAGCGGGCCTCGGACGTCTGCCCCTGAGCGTTGACGATGGTTGTCACGGTGGTGCCGCCCTTGGGGGGCACCACCGTGGTCCGGTCGCCGCCGTGGACGGTGCTGGTGCGCTTGGTCTCGTCGCCGTACTTCAGTGAGATCTGGGCTACCGGACGCCCGGCGCCGTCGAATTCCGATTCCACTGCGGACGGCACTTTCGAGTCGTCGCCGGCCACCAAGGTTGCTGACGGTGCTCCGGTCGCGTGGTAGGCGTCGTAGCTCTTCCAGGGCTGCCCCCGGGTGTCGTAGCGCGTCTCGGTGACGACGCGCCCCTGTCCGGAAGTTCCGACAGCCGGGCTCTGGGTCTGCCGGGGTCGCAGGAGACCGTCGTAGAAAGTGTACGAGGTCACGTACTCACCCTGATGGTTGAGTTCCTTGGTGGTGACGACGTTGGGCAGGGTCCTGGAGAGGTTGTAGGAGTACTGAGTGGCGGGGGCGTCGGGGTGGTCGGCCTTGGTGCGGCCGGGACCCCAGACCTTGGTCACACGCCCCAGCGCGTCGTATTCGATGTCGGTGCGCTTGCCGTTGGGGTCGATCGCGGTGGTGGTGGCTCCCCGCACCGGATCGGTGTGGACAGTCGTGGCGTGCCCGAGCGCGTTGGTGGTGACGGTCTTCGTGGGTGCCTGGCCGGTGGTCGGAGTGTACGCGACCGTGGTCTCGGCGCCGGATGCGTCGGTGGCACTGGTCTGGCGTCCGTAGACGTCGTATTCGGCGGTGTTCACGGTGATGAAGCCGGTGCCTGCACCGTCGTTCTCGTCACGGCGGGTCTCGTTCCCCTTTGCCGGGGCGGCGCCCAGCGTGGTGGAGCCGTCGTAGTAGTGGCGCTCTGTGGAAACCAGGTCCGCGGGCAGCTGCGGAGTGGTATCGCACGCCGTGGCGACCGTCTTGCTCTCGGCGACTTTGGTGAGGATGTTGGCGGTGGTGTTCCGGGCGTAGGAGACGGTGGTGCACTGCTCGTCACCGCTCTTGGCGGTGTCTCCGGTCTCGCTTTCCGTGCGGACGTGGCCATAGGAGTCGAAGGTGCGCTCCGAGGCGGTGCGTCGGAGTGTGCCGCCCGTGATGGTCGTGCGGGTCTCCTCCTTCTTCACCCCCGTCCGGTAGGCGTGCACGGTCGGCAGCCCGTCGGGGGAGCGGGAGTGGGAGGCCGTGGCGGAGGAATGCCACGGGACCGAACTCGTGGCGGAGACCAGGGCTCCGCCCGCACCGTTGTACGTGGCCGTCTCGCGGGGCATGCCGGCGAAGGCCTCGTGGTCGGCCACCTCGATACCTTCGCCGTTGGCGACCTGCGCCCCGGCTATCCCGCGGAAGTAGCGGGTCTCGGTCAGTGTCTGCATGCCCTCGGCCGGATCGCCGGTGCGCATCTGGACGCGGCCGTACCCCTTCGACTGCCCGTAGGTTCGGTGCTTGGCCTCGGTGAACTCGTTGTCACCCTTGGCCCAGGCGAGACCTCCGAGGTAGGTGTAGTCGTTGCGTTTGACCGGTGCGCCGCTGGTGTTGTCGGACTCCAGGATCTGGGTGACCACGTAGGAGTGAAACCAGTCCTGGTACGGCTCGTAGCCCGCTGCCGGAGCGTCCGGGGGAGACCAGATCACCGGGTAGCAGCGCTTGGTGTTGCTCGCCGGGTTCGGGAGACTTCCGGCTTTGCAGTCCGGCGCCGAGTAGGTGACGCCAAGTGTGCTGCCGGTCTCGTTCTTGATGCCGTAGACGCGGTAGCGGTTGTACGCCGGGATCGTGTCCACGGCACCGGCGACGCGGTTGGGGAGCTGTTGCCCGGACATCTCGACCGCGGGCAGCGTTACCGGGGTACCGGAAGTGTGCCCGGTGCGTTCGATGGATGCGAGCCATAGCGGCGGGTCCGTGCCATCCCCGGTGGACGGGAAGCGGTGCTCCAACTGCCAGGAATCGGCCTTCTTGTACGCTCCGCCGTCCAGCACGGACGTGGTGATGCCGGTCAGTCGCTTGCGAGTGAAGTACGACGCCGAGGACTTGCCCGCGCATGCGTCGCCCGCGCTGCACACTTGGTCGAAGGGGACATCGGGCCACTTGGCGGCGTTGGCCGCGGTGAACTTGTCGGCCGCGCAGTCGAAGGTGCTGGTCTTCAGGCACCGTTCGGCCGTCGTGAAGTCGACCTTGGCGGCAGCCTTTGTGGTGTACGCGTTCCCGTGGCGCAGACCGTAGTCGATTCGTTTGAGGTGTCCGCCGCGAGTGTAGGAGGTGAGGGTGCCGTTGTACGAGGCATCGACGTTGCGCTGGTAGTGGTTGGACTCCTTGGCCCAGTAGTAGCCCATGGCGTTGCCATGCGGGTCGACGGCGTAGTCCAGGTTCCATCGCCAGCCCTGCTGACACCAGGAGTCCTTGAACGCGGCGGCGTGGCACGGCTCACCGGAATGGTTGCCGAAGACCGGAACCGTCCAGACGGAGTTGGTCACGGGCTTGCCCTTGGTCCAGCCGGGCAGCCGGTTGTAGCCGAAGTAGTAGCGGGTACCGTCCGGTGCGGTGACACGCCAGTACTCGCCGTCGCCGTCGCCGTTGGCGCGGCTGGTGCTCTTCAACTGCGCGATCCGCGTGCCGTCGTCGGTCTTCTTACGCCACTCGCCCGTGGCATCGTCTTTGACCAGTTGGCTGGACGATCCGCCGAGTGACAGGGTCGCGTTGTCCTTCTTCCAGCATTGGTCGCCCACTTTGTTCGACGGGTTGTTGCCATCCTTCCTGTCGCTCTCGCACGAGGTGTAGCGCCGCTCGATGGACCCTGGGGACATGGACCAGCCGTCCCCGATCCAGTTGGCCTGGTTGTTGGTCGCGGCTGTACGTCCGTCGACCGCGCGGGAAGAGTACGACAGGCCGAGGCTCGGCTCCAGGCCGCCCGGCACTCCCGGCGTCTCGATGTCGTACGACCAGGAGAAGCCGCCGGAGGCCCCCCCGGCTTCCCAGCTCGCGGACGCCGAGGGGGTGGTGGCGGTGAAGTCGCCGGTGGCACCGGAC
The DNA here is from genome assembly GCF_031760065.1 of Streptomyces durocortorensis. NCBI lineage: Bacteria > Bacillati > Actinomycetota > Actinomycetes > Kitasatosporales > Streptomycetaceae > Streptomyces > Streptomyces sp. C11-1. The sequence goes on along the minus strand of NZ_CP134500.1, from coordinate 1,880,852 downwards.
GGGGCCGCGGTCACGGCGAAGAGTGCCGTCGCGGGAGCCGCCTGCACGCCCGTTGCCGAGCGGGCCATGGTGGCCGTTGCGCTGACGGGACGGCCGGTGCTTCCGGCGCTCTCATCGGTGACGGTGAGGGAAATCTCGGCCGAGAGCATCGAGTCCGAGGCGTCGTTGACGGTTTCGATCTGCTCGCCCGGCTGGCAGTCCGTCCGGTCCGGAGTGACCAGCGCGCAGCCCGGCACCTCACGCAACGTCAACCGGGAGGCCCAGTCTCCGCCGTACAGCCCGGAGAAGCCCGAGTAGTCCAGCTTCAGGCCGACCCGCCCCCGGCCCTGCTTCTGGCCGTGGCCCTGCACGGCGAGAAGCGGACCGTCGACTCCGGCTGACGCGGCGGCCGATCGGTCCAGCACTTGTACCTGCACCTGATCTGCCACCGTGCCGGCACGCTTGGCGTCCTTCGGCGTGCCCACGGCCACCGGGAGTGAACCCACCTCGGCCGACTTGGGCCCGTCCGCCTTCCCGGGCACATCGAGCACGGACACGCCGGGCTCGGGCCAACGAGTCCCGTCGTCGGGCGAGCGGGTCTTGGAAGCCGTCTCATCTGTCTTGTTGAGGGCGGTTCCCGCGACCTCTGACACAGGTATGGGGTCCGGTTTTTTCAGATCTCGCAGATCCAACTCCGCGGCGGCGGCCACCGGTCCTCCCAGGAGCCCGACCACCAGATAGGTCGCCAGGAGCAGGGCGACGGGACGGGCTCGTGTGCCGACCGAACGTCTGGACCGACGGAAATCCGAAACTGGCAAACCCGACACCAATCCCCCTCGATAAAGTGAAGACATGGAAAGGAAAAAGTAAAGATAGCACCAGGCTCTTCGGATTTGAAAGGGGGTGGGCCGTTAGTGTTCGAGTCGTTATCCCTTTTGTTGAGCAGGCCTTGACATACGGCCGGATACCGAACTATTTAGACTTGAGAGGAGTCTAATTTCTGTGCGAACTGTCTCTGGGCTGTGCGAACGCCTTCGCGACAAGTGTGATCTTGAGGGCTAATCTCTGCAAAAGTGAAAATCTGTGAACTTTGCGTACTTAGCTCCCTGTGGCGTCGTTGAATTGACTCGGATGCCGCGTTGTTAGTGGCACGATCTCCTCATGGAGAAAGTGAAAAGAAGACCGATGGAGAGAGCTCGTGAAGAGAGGCGGAGTGCCTTCCGGTGGCCTTTCCGATGCATGGGCGTCGCCCTTGCGCTCATCCTTGCCGCACCTCTGGTAGCCGCTCTGCCCGCAGACGCGGAGGCAGCGGTCGTGGCGCCGCCGAGGACCGAGGAGGGGCTGACCGGGGACCAGACGGCGGCGCTCGCTGAGGCGGCTGATTCCGGCCATTCGGTCGAGGTGCTCTCCCAGCGCACCGAAGTCTCAGAGACGTTCGCCAATCCCGATGGTGATTTCACCGAGAACACGTATGCCGTGCCCCAGTGGGTGCGCAAGGACAACAAGCTGGTCGCCATCGACACCGATCTGATGAAAAACGAGGACGGCACCTTGTCCCCCGTGGCGACGGAGATCGGCGTCCGTTTCTCCGGCGGCGGCGACGGACCGCTCGCCACCGTCGTACGGAACGGCCGGTCGATGTCGGTCGGCTGGTCCCGGCCTCTGCCGAAGCCCGTCGTCGAGGCGGACACCGTCACCTATCCGGATGTGCTGGACGACGTCGACCTGAAGCTCAGGGCCCACAGCAGCGGTTACAACCAGGTACTGGTCGTCAAGTCCGCCGAGGCCGCGAGGAACCCGGAGCTGAACCGGCTTGACTTCGCCCTCGGTACCGAGGGGCTGAAGGTCACAGCGGACGAGCACGGGAATGTCAGGGCGCTGGACCCCGCGGGTCAGGAGGTGTTCACCGCACCCACGCCCCGGATGTGGGACAGCGCCGCCCCGCTCGCTCAGGCGTCGGCCCGCACCCTCGGCCGGGCCTCGGTCCTGACGGGACCACCTGCCGCGGACGCGTTCGAGCCCGGGTTCGGAGCCCGCGACGCCGCCATGGAGGTCAAGGTGGCGGACGACAGCCTCACACTCCTCCCGGACGAGGAACTGCTGACGGGTGAGGACACGCGGTACCCGGTCTACATCGATCCGTCCGTCCAGGGATCACGGCACTCCTGGGGGATCGTCTACAAGAAGCACCCCAACGCCTCGTTCTTCAACGGTGCGGGCTTCAACGGCGGTACCACCACTGCGCGAGCCGGGTACGAGAACGTCACCAACGGCCTGGCCCGCTCCTACTTCCGCATGAACACCAAGAACCTCCAGGACAAGAACCGGGTCATCAGCTCTTCCCGCTTCCAGATCAAGAACACCTGGTCCTGGTCCTGCGAGAACCGCGGCATCCAGCTGTGGCACACTCGGTACCTCAAGTCCAGCCACACGTGGAACAACCAACCCGGCAAGCTGTACACCCTGGACACTGTCAATGACTCCAAGGGGTTCAGCAGTAGCAGCTGCCCCGCCGGAAACCTTGCCTTCGACACCACCCGCGCCGCGAAGGACTCCCAGGCCGGTACCTGGAACACCCTCACGCTCGCACTGGCGGCGTCGAGCGAGACAGACGTATACGGCTGGAAGAAGTTCGACGCCAAGTCGGCCGTGCTGTCCACCACCTACAACACCCGACCCGCCGTGCCTGCGTCGCTGGACACCATCCCCAGCACCAAGAACAGCAAGGGCTGTGGCGACGTGGCCCCCTACGGCCTCATCGGGAACACAGACATCTACCTGACCGCCAAGGGAAGCGACGGGGACGGCGGAACCGTCAAGGTGAAGTTCCATCTGTGGCCCACCGGTCATCACAATGCCGGCAACGGGATCATCGTCAACCAAACCGTCACTGTCACCTCCGGCACGGTCGCCAAACTCAAGGTAGCCAAAGCCGTGTTGAGCCCGCATATCGCCAAGGCGAACGGCAACTTCTCCTGGAAGGCGCAGGCGAACGACGGCTCCCTGTTCTCCGACTGGAACCCCACACAGGGCGCACCGGGGTGCCGCTTCGTGTACGACCCCAACCGGCCCAGCCAGCCGCCAGGAGTGACGTCCAGCCAGTTCCCCGATGGAGGTGACGGCTGGCCCGCCACGACCGGCAGGGTGCGTACGGAGGGTACCTTCACTTTCTCCAGCGGTGGGGTGACAGACGTCGCCTCGTACCAGTACTGGACCGACTCCGACGGCAACCGCCGCACGGTCACGCCCGGCACAGCGGGCGGGTCGGTGAATATCAAGCTCACCCCGACTGTCGCGGGGGCCAATAAGGTGTACGTCATCAGCCGTGACAAGGTCGGCAACTCCTCGGACACCGCCACCTATCTCTTCTACGCCAACGGCCCCAGCTCACGTGACAAGCCTGGCGACATCAACGGCGACGGCAACGCCGACCTGTGGGCCATCGACAAGGACGGCACCCTTCGCCGCTTCTACGGGACCGGCACCGGCACCATCGCCGAGGCATCCGCCACCGCCAGCAATGGCCAGTGGAACGCGGCCAAGATCACGCACCGGGGAGACTGGAACGACGACGGCTACGAGGATCTCATCGCCCTCCAGCAGGAGGCGACGAGCGTTACTCAACGGCTGTGGATGTATCCCAACGACGGCTACGGATTCGCCTGCACCGACTGTGCGGACCGCGGACGGCAGGAACTCACCGTCTACGACCCCGCCAACAATCACTGGAAGGACGGCGTCAAGCAGATTCTCGCCATCGGCGACGTCGACGGCGGGCTGGACGTGGACGGTGACGGCACCGAGGATGTCGCGGGCCATCCGGATCTGCTCGTCAACGACGGCGAGTTCCTCTGGCTCTACTACGGCAGCCTCGACCGCCGGCTCGACAGTGACCGCGATCCGGTTCTCCTGGCAGGCCCGGACGATCCGATATCCGGCGGCGGATCGGCCGTCGGCGAGGTCACCCTCGCAGCCGCGGGCGATTACAACGGCGACGGACGGGCTGACCTGGTCGTGCGCTACGACCGCCCAGATGTCGGCGGCCTCTACGTGTTCCACGGTGGCGAGACGGACAACGGCTTCGACATCAGTCTCACCGACCGGACCGCCATCAGCTGGAACTGGAGTGTCGACACCGTGCCCCGCTTCACGGCAGCGCCCGACGCCAACAACAACGGAAAGCTCGACCTCTGGGCCACCACTCCCGGTACCGGTCGCCTCCGTTTCTTCGCCGACTACACCGACAGCGGCCACACCGCCGTGACCGGCGTCTCGGAGGCATTCCTCGGCTACCAGTCCATAGGCTGATCGGCTGATGGGGAAAGGCGGTGGCCGGAGCCAACGAAGCCCCGGCCACCGCCGTCTCACCGGATGTGCTGCGTCAGTGCAGCCCGTCCAGGAACGCCTGCCAGGCCGGGGCCCCAAGGACGATGGCGGGCCCGGTCGGGTTCTTGCTGTCGCGGACGTGGACGGACCCGCAGGAGGAGCCGCCGGCGACTTCGACGCAGTCGCCGCCGGTGTTCCCGCTGTAGCTGGACGTGCGCCACTCCGCGTTCCTCAGGTCGGGGCCGGTCTCCATAACGCTTCTCCATCACGCGGCTGATCCGCGCCACCGATTCCTCGACGGAGAGTGCGGTGGCCTGGAGGTGAGCGTATTGGAGCGAGCCCTCCCTGACCGTTTCGGGGTTGGCCGTCATATGGCCGGAGATGAGGTCCTCGGTGTAGATCTCGTCCAGGTCGTCGTCGAAGCGCATGCCGGTGAACGAGCCCGCCAGGCTCGCGTGTTCCTCGGCCTCGAACGGCAGCACCTGGATCCGCATCCAGCGGTGCGCCGAGTACTCCAACGGCTTCTGGAGTTGGGCCCGCATCACCTCATGGCCGCCGATCGGCCGGTAGAACACCGCCTCGTCCAGGATCGCCCAGGCCAGCGGCGGCTTCTCCCTTCCAGGATCCGCTGGCGCTCCATCCGGGCGGCGAGCAGGCCCTCCAGGTCGTTCGGCATGCCGGTGGCCAGCACCGCTCGCGCGTACTCCTCCGTCTGCAACAGCCCGTACACCACGTGCGCCTGGTACGTGGAGATGTACGCGGTATTCGCCTCCATGTCCGCGTACAGCTGGAACCACGTCGGCAGCTGGCTGCGCAGCACCAGCCCCACCAGCCGCGAGAACATCCCGTCCGTCCCCAGCGCCGCGTCCAGCCGCTCCGAGAAGTCGCGCGTCGGGATCTTTCTCGGCGTCTTGATCTGGCCGATCAGCGAACCCGTGCGTACTCATCCCCCGGAGGGGCCCCGGGGGAGCCCGCCTACCGCGCCGACTTCGTCCTGGGTTAGCACTCTGCCCGGCACCTGCGCGGAGTCCTGCGGCTCTACCTCAAGGCCTCTGATCTCCAACGTCGTGCGGCACGTGCCCGACCGGCGCGGCCAGACCTACATCTACGCTGCCGCGCCACGAAGGCGTACGCGTCGAAGTGGCCGACAGCAGCCCGGCCCTGCCCCTCGCCATCACGGGCGACCCGCTGGACGACGGGGGGCCGGGGGCTCGTCCTGGTCAACGCCGTCACCGACGACTGGGGCATCGTCAAGCGGTGGGATGGCAGCGGGAAGACCGTCGGTTTGATTGCCTGACACCGTCGGCGAGGGGCGGCAGCCGGTCAGGACAGTTCGGCCAGAACCGCGTCCGTGAACGGCGTCCAGGCCTCCGCGGCCCACGGCCCGAACGCGCGGTCCGCCAGCGCGACACAGGCGGCCCCCGCCACCGGGTCGATCCACAGGAACGTACCCGACTGGCCGAAGTGGCCGAAGGTCGCCGGGGAGGACGTGTTGCCCGTCCAGTGCGGGGACTTGGAGTCCCGGATCTCGAAGCCGAGGCCCCAGTCGTTCGGGTTCTGGTGGCCGTAGCCCGGCAGGACGCCCTTGAGGCCCGGGTGGACGACGCTCTGGGCCGCCAGGACCGTACGCGGGTCGAGGAGGCGGGGCGCCTGCACCTCGGCGGCGAAGCGGACCAGGTCGTCGACGGTGGAGACGCCGTCGCGGGCGGGCGAGCCGTTCAGCGCGGTCGACGTCATGGCCAGCGGCTCCAGGACCGCCTGGCGCAGGTACTCCGCGAACGGGATGCCGGACGCCTTGGCGATGTGGTCGCCCAGCACCTCGAAGCCCGCGTTGGAGTAGAGGCGGCGCTCGCCGGGAGGGGCCGTCACCCGGTGCTCGTCGAAGGCCAGCCCGCTGGTGTGCGCGAGCAGGTGGCGCACCGTGGAGCCCTCGGGTCCGGCCGGCTCGTCCAGCTCGATCGCGCCCTCCTCGTACGCCACCAGCGCCGCGTAGGCCGCGAGCGGCTTGGTGACCGAGGCGAGGGGGAAGCGGTGGGCGGTCGGCCCGTGCGTACCGAGAACGGTGCCGTCCGCCCGTACGACGGCGGCGGCCGCAGTCGGGACCGGCCAGGTGTCGATGATCCGCAGGCTCTCCATGGACCCGAGCCTAACGTTCACAGGCGGAGCCTCATCGCCGGGTCCGGAGTGCGGGCGAAGCCGAGCGAGGCGTACAGCGGCTCGGCCTCGACCGATGCGCGCAGGTCGACCTGTGGCACCCCGCGCTCGCGGAACCAGCCGAGCAGCGCCTCCGTACAGGCGCGGGCGTGGCCCCGGCGGCGCTGGTCGGGGTCGGTGGCCACGCTGAAGACGTAACCCGTGGTGCCGCCGGGGTTGCCGGGGCCGCCGAGCCGGTACTCGATCGTCCCGACGGCGCAGGCCGCCAGGCCGGTACCCGCCGGGCTGTCCACGACGAACGCGGTGAGGTCGCCGTCGGGGTCGTTCAGCTTGCCGCGCAGCGTCTCCACGGCGACCGGCCGCCAGGTGGTGTCCGGGTTCGCCCCGGGGCGCTTCGGGAGTGAGTCGAGCATGACCGTGCGGAGGCGGACCAGCTCCTCGGCGTCCTCGGCGGTGGCGCGGCGTGCGGGGTTCGGGCGTGTGGTGCTCATGAGCGGGGAGGTTAGTCGCCCCGCCCGGGAAACTCCTCCCGTTTCCGCTTGCTTCGAGTGCGCTCCAGGGATCTAGCGTGGAGGCCATGACGGTGATCGACGGAACTCCCGTAAGCAATCCCGCGACCAGCACACAGTCACAGCCTCAGCCGGAGCCCTCCGCAGGGGGCAACGCCTGCACCGCCCCTCCCAAGGCCCACCCCCGCCCCTCGGGGCAGGACAGCTACACGATCAGCGAGGTCGCCGCCTTCACCGGGCTCACCGCGCACACCCTGCGCTGGTACGAACGCATCGGGCTGATGCCGCACGTCGACCGTTCGCACACCGGGCAGCGCCGGTTCAGCAACCGCGACCTCGACTGGCTGGCCCTCGTCGGCAAGCTGCGGCTGACCGGGATGCCCGTCGCCGACATGGTGCGCTACGCGGAGCTGGTGCGCGCCGGTGAGTCCACCTTCGAGGAGCGGCAGGAGCTGCTGGAGGCCACCCGCCGCGATGTGATCGCGCGGATCGCGGAGCTCCACGACACCCTCGCCGTCCTCGACTACAAGATCGATTTCTACGGTGGCGCCCGCCGGGCGCCGGAAAGGCACCCCGCCTGATGACTGTCGACAGAATCCCCACCGTGGAGCTGGGCAACGGCGGACCGCGGATCGGCGTCCAGGGCCTCGGCTGCATGGGCATCAGCGAGTTCTACGGAGACACCGACGAGCTGTCCGCCCGGGACACCCTGGATGCCGCGCTGGAAGCGGGCGTCACGCTCCTCGACACCGCCGACGCCTACGGGCGCGGCGCCAACGAGGAGTTCCTCGCCCCGTTCGTCGGGGCCCACCGGGACGAGATCACCCTCGCCACCAAGTTCGCCATCGAGCGGACGGACGACCCGCACTACCGAGGCGTACGCAACGACCCCGCGTACATCCGCACCGCCGTCGAGGCGAGCCTGCGCAGGCTGAGGACTGACGTGATCGACCTCTACTACATGCACCGCCGCGACCCCGCCGTCCCGCTCGCCGAATCGGTCGGCGCGCTGGCGGAACTGGTCCAGCAGGGCAAGGTCAAGCAGCTGGGACTGAGCGAGGTGACCGGAGCCGAGCTGCGCGAGGCGCACGCCGTGCACCCGATCGCCGCCCTCCAGTCGGAGTGGTCCCTCTTCAGCCGTGACGTGGAGAAGAGCGCCGTCGGCGCGGCCGCCGAACTGGGCGTGACCCTCGTGCCGTACTCGCCGCTCGGCCGGGGCTTCCTCACCGGCTCCTTCACCGACGCGGGCAAGGACCTGTCGGAGGGCGACTTCCGTAAGCACCAGCCCCGCTTCAGCGGTGACAACGCCCGCAGGAACGCCGCCCTGCTGGAGCCCGTCCACAAGACCGCCGCCGCGCACGGGGTGACCGCCGCGCAGGTGGCCCTGGCCTGGGTGCAGCAGCGGGCGCGGGTGCACGGGCTGACCGTGGTGCCGATCCCCGGCACCCGCAGGCGCGGCCGCCTGCTGGAGAACGTGGCGGCGACCCGGCTGACCCTGACGGCCGACGAGCTGGCCCTGCTGGAGCCGATCGCCGGGCAGGTGGCGGGGGACCGCTACCCGGACATGAGCAGTACCTCTGAGGCGCGGGAGTAGCCGGGAGGCGTACGAGGCGATCGCGTGGTTCATGCGGTTCATGACGACCACGCGGCATCGCCCCCTCACGCCAGCCCCAGCGCGAACACCGCGAACCCCGCCGCGAGCAGCCCCGCCAGCGCGCGGCGGGCGTTCGCCGCGCGGGTGCCCGCCTTCCACGGGGCGTCGAAGCGGCGCGCGTACCGGGCGATCAGCACCAGCAGCCCCGCGAACACCGGCAGCCAGGCGATCCGGGCCAGAATCCAGCCGACCGTGTCCGGCCCGGTCGTCAGCCCCGCAACCGCCGCCGTACCGTCGCCCAGCAGCGAGGCCGGTACGGCGGCCGCCAGCATCGCGCTCTGGTGCCAGCACAGGATCGTCATCGCCGACAGGTTGATCACCACGACCGGAGCCCACAGCAGCGGCCTGCGCAGCAACCGCCCGATCCGGTCGCGCAGCAGGATCGCCGCCCCGCTCTGCGCCGCCGCCAGCGCCACCACCAGCAGCGACGGCGGATGCGAGTTGGTCCGCGCCTCGCCCGGCACGCCGACCATCGACGGCGGGTAGTGGAAGGCCAGCAGCAGTACGGCGAAGAGGGCCCCGCCCCCGACGAGCAGCAGCCGCGCACCCCGCTTCCCGATCCGCCCCTCGCCCCACGAGACACCGAGCTGATACGCGAAGAGCCAGCCGGGCAGGACGTTCAGCACGCTCAGCCAGGACGGCACCGCCTCCGCGAAGGGCCCGTAGCGCAGGAAGTCCACCACCGCGACCGAGACCACCAGAGGCAGCGCCGCCCATCCGCCGAGCCGTCGCGCCAGCCGTACGCAGACCGGGGTCAGGGCCGTGACCACGGTGTACACGCCGACGAACCAGAGCGGCTGGATCACCAGCGTCGACGCCGTACGCAGGGTGTCCCCGGGCACCCCCAGCGCCGACAGCACCGCGAGCAGCACCGCCCACACGGCCGCCACCCCCAGCACCGGCCTGCCGAGCCGGACCAGCCGGCCGCGCAGCCAGACGGCCGTGGTCGACGTCCGGCGGCGGTAGGAGAGGACCGAGGCGTACCCGCCGACCAGGAAGAAGATCCCCAGCATCTGGAGCACCCAGCTGAGCGGGGCGAGGGCGCCGAACGCCGAGAGCGGGCTCGCGTTGTGCAGGCCGTCCGCGTCGAGCCGGAAGCCGCCCAGCATCCAGTGCCCGAGCGGTACGGCGAGCAGCGCCAGGGCCCGCAGGCCGTCGACGGCCCGGTCCCGGTGGGCGGGGGTGGCGGTGTCGATACGGGCGGCGAGCCGGTGCGCCCTCGTGAGCATCGCGTTCATCGGGCCGCACCTTCCACAGCCGTCCCCCGTGCGATCGCCGCGAAGGCGCGCAGCGAGTCCGTGCCGGGTTCGAAATAGCCGCTGTGGCCCCGGGCGTCGTCGGCCGGGACCCGGCGGGCCCCGAACGCCGGGTCCGTCGGGTCGGTGCCGTGGCCCAACCCCGCGAACCGCACGCTCGGCACGTCGTCGATCCAGTCGGTCGGGTCCTTCGCCGCCCACACCCGGGCCTTCGTCCGCAGCGCGTCCACGTGTTCCGCCCGCATGCCGGGGGAGCCGAGGACCACCACGTCGGTGGCGGGTAGACGGGGTGCGGCGAGGCCGCAGACGACGGAGCCGTAGCTGTGGCAGAAGACGGCGGGCTCGGGCAGCCCGTCGGCGGTCAGCCCCTCCGCGAACCGGGTCAGCCGCCCGGCGCCCGCCTCGGCGAGCCGCCCGGTCGCGGCGTCGATGCCGAAGCCGACGGGGGTGGTGTACCCGGCCCAGGCGATGACGGCGGTCCGGGCGCCGGCCGCCTTCTGCAGGGTCCTGGCCATACCGGGCGGGGCCCCGTGGGCGGCGGCCTTCCGGTCGAAGGTCCCGGCGTCGTTGTCCGAGCCCGGCACCACCACGGAGACCCGGTGCGCCGAGCGCAGGTCCCCGAAGACCTCGGCGACCTGGCCGCGCCCGCGCGGATCGAACGCCAGGATCTGCCGGCCGGGGGCGGCGAGCGAGCGGTAGCGGGGGTCGCCGTCCGCGGAGAGGACGAGGGCGTTGGCGCGGTAACGCAGCTCAAGCGGCGCGCCGTCGAGGTTGCCTACGACGGACGGGTGCCGCAGGAGCAGGAGTTGCTGCTGCTCGTCGCTCAACCCGGCGAAGAAGGCCGCCACTTCGGCGGGCGTGGACCGCTCGGGGTCGGGCAGCTCCACTCCCGGCGCCCGGTCCGCCCGCCACTGCGCACTGCCCGGGGGCGGCCCGGTCAGCGCCTGCTGCGCGTCCCCCGAAACCCATCCCGCGGTACCCGTCACCGCACTGGTAGCCAGTGCGAGCGCGACCAGGGTCCTCGCGTATCGGCGCATCGTGCCTGCCCTCCTTGTCCCCTCCGCGCCGGTCGGTGCGGAGGGGAGGAAGGTAGGAGGACGACGGGTGACGCGGCGTCACACCGGGGAGCCAACCACGGAGTGATACCGGGGTAGGGGGTGGGCCAGGCCCTGGCCGAGGGCTACGCCCCCGCGTCCCCCGGCGTCACCAGCCCCGACTCGTACGCGAAGATCACCGCCTGCGCCCGGTCCCGCAGGTCCAGCTTGGCCAGCACCCGCCCGATGTGCGTCTTCACGGTCTGCTCGGCCAGCACCAGCCGCCCCGCGATCTCCTGGTTCGACAGGCCCCGGGCGATCAGCTCCAGCACCTCCGTCTCACGCGGGGTGAGCCCGTTCAGCCGCAGCGCCTGACCGCCCCGCGTCGCCCCCGTCGGCCGCTGCGCCGCGAAGTCCGCGATCAGCCGCCGGGTCACCGAGGGCGCCAGCAGCGCGTCCCCGGCCGCCACCACCCGTACCGCCGCGATCAGATCGGCGGGCGGGGCGTCCTTCAGCAGGAACCCGGATGCCCCGGCGCGCAGCGCCTCGTAGACGTAGTCGTCCACGTCGAACGTCGTGAGCATCAGGACCTTGGGCTGGTGCACGACCCCCACCGGCGGGTTCAACAGCTCGCGGGCGGCGGTCAGTCCGTCCATCTCCGGCATCCGGACGTCCATCAGGACGACGTCGGGATGCTGGTGGCGGCTGACGTCGACGCCCTGGCGGCCGTCCGCCGCCTCACCCACCACGTCGATGTCGCTCTGCGCCGACAGCAGCGCCGCGAACCCGGCCCGCACCATGGCCTGGTCGTCGACGATGATCACGCGGATGGTCACGGGTCCTCCGGAGTCGGGTGGGTGGCCGGCGCGTCGGCCGGCGGCAGCGGCATCCGGGCGGCCACCCGGAACCCGCCGTCGGGCAGCGGCCCGGTGTCCAGCGTGCCGCCGGTCAACCGTACGCGCTCCCGCATCCCGACCAGCCCGTGCCCGGTCCCCGCCGTCTCCAGCGGCGAACCCGGCTTCGCGGCGGGCCCGTTGACCACCAGCACGTTCAGATGGCTCATCGACGCCCGGACCGAGACCTGCGTACGGGCCCCGGGCGCGTGCCGCACCACATTGGCCAAGGCCTCCTGCACGATCCGGTACGCCGACAGATCCACCGCCGGCGGTACCTCGCCCAGGTCCGCGGCGAGCGACAGCTGTACGGGCAGCCCGGCCCGTACCGTCGCCTCCACCAGCTGCTGGAGCCGGCCCAGGCCGGGCTGCGGGGCCCGGTCGCCCTCGGTGCCCTCGCTGCGCAGCACCGACAGCAGCCGCCGCATCTCGCCCAGCGACTCCCGCGCCGCCGCCGCGATCGCCGTGAACTCCTCCTCGGCGGCCTTCGGCAGCCCGCTGATCCGGTACGGCGCGGAGTCGGCCTGCACCGTGATCACCGACATGTGGTGCGCGACCACGTCGTGCAGCTCCCGGGCGATCCGCGTCCGCTCCTCCAGCAGCGTGCGCTGGGCCCGTTCCGTCTCGCTGATGGTCTCCTGCTCGGCCAGCCGCCGGGTCGCCTCGCCGCGCTCCCGTACCGCCCCGCCGATGACCAGGACCACCGCACCGAGGATGGGCAGCAGCAGGGCGCTGCCCGTGTCGCGGTCCGCCGGTGCGATCAGGTGCAGCACCAGCCCGGCCGCGCCCGTCGCCACCCACACGGCGACCACCGTCCGCCGGGTCTCGCGCAGACCGAGGGCCAGCAGCAGGAAGAGGTACGCGATCAGCACCGGGGGGATCCACGGCCAGACGTCGTGCCGATCGTCGGGGTAGGCCAGCAGCACCAGCGCGCCCGCGATGTCGGCCGGGAAGATGATCCACCACGCCTGGAGGGGACGATGGGCCAGCATCAGCAGGGGGGCCGTCTGGGCCACCCCGAGCGCTCCGGCCAACGCGCCCGGCACGCCGTACTGCGTGGTCAGGACGGTGATGGTGACCGGGATGAAGGTCGCGGCCAGGGCGAGGACCACCGCGTACGGCAGCAACCGCTGCCACCGCTTGGGGGCTTCTGCCAGCAGCGGCGTGGACGTATGGGACGCGTGGGACAGCCCGTGGGCGAGGTCGCGCAGATTGCGGCGGGCGGCGCTCAGCAGGCCGTCGGCGGGCGGGGGGCCGGGGGGGCCGGCGGGTGTGGGGGAGGGGGAAGGGGAAGTCGACATGGCCCGGTCAGCCTAGGCAGCCGACGGCCGTCCGTGCGTCATACCGGGGTTCCGACCCACCCACGGGCCACCTCATACTCCGGTACGGGGTGGGGCCGGTGCCGAATGGGCCCGGTGTCGAGTGGGCCCGGTGCCGAGTGGGCCCCGTGCGGAGTGGGTCCGGTTCGGAGTGGGCGAGGCCAGGGCCCGCCTCACAGCTCCGCGAGCAGCTGGGCCTTCTTCGCGGTGAACTCGGCGTCCGTCACCAGCCCCGCCTGATGCAGCTCACCGAGGTGATGTATCCGCTCGGCGATGTCCGCCGGATCCCGCCGTCCGGCGCTCACCAGGACCGGGGCGGGCTCGGCGGGCGCGGGCTGGCTGCGCCGCACGGACTCCAGTACGGCGGCGGCGAAGGGCAGCGACTCGTGCACCGGCCCGTAGCCCAGGCCGAAGATCACGGCTGCCGGGTCCTGGTCCGCCTGGGCCACCGGGGCGGCCGTGCGGGGCACCAGCCGCAGATAGCCGTCCAGTGCCTCGGGTGAGCGCCACTCGATTCCGGCCAGTTCGCTCACCCGGTAGGTCTGGTCGCCGGCCTTCCACTTGGCGCTGGACGCCCCGGTCCAGGACCACCGGAAGGAGACCCGCTCGCCGTCGAAGCCGGCCCGTCCGTCGTACGCCTTGAAGTTGACCGGCGCCTCCGGGGCGGCGACCAGGAAGCGGTCGGCGGGCTCGTCGCAGGAGGCGCCGAGCAGCGCCCGCAGCTCGTCGGCGTAGTACTCCGCGAGCACCTCCCGCTCCGCCGGAATTACCAGGCGGTAGGGGTCGGACCCCTCCTTGAGCTGCCCCGCGGCAGCCTCCATCAGGGGGTCGGCACCTGGTCGGGGCACGGCACGCAGAACCACCGTGCCCCGCTTGCCCGGAGTCAGCGTCACCGATGACAGCGCCGCATACGGGATGCGGCGTTCCCGCAGGCTCTGGAAGAGCTTCGGTGCGCGGATACCCCGTTCGAAGCGGATGAGCACGGAGTCGGTGTCGAACTCCCAGGTGGCATGAATTCCGGCCAGCACATCACCCATGTGCCTCATCGTATGCGGCACAGGCCCGCACGTCCCCCCTCGGAGTAAGTCCCAGTTAATCCGCCCGTCACGCCCTTCTACGCGCGTCGGCCGTCCCGTTCACCGTAAATACCGCTGTGACATGCGCTGTCGGCACCCGCGCAGCGGACCGATCCGTAGGCCCCGACGCCGATCGCGGCGAAGTTGTCCAGGCTCGCGGTGCCCGGTTCGAAGTAGCCGCTGTGCCCGGCCGCCCCGGCCGCCGAGACGATCCGGGCGCCGAAGTCCGGGTCCACCGGGTCGGCCCCGTGGCCGATGCCGCCGAACTCCAGATGTGGTACGTCCCCGATCCAGTCGTCCTGGTCCCGCATCGCCCAGATCCGGGCGTCGGTGTCCAACTGCCCGGCGTTCGCGGCCCGCATGCCGGGGGAGCCCGCGACCGCGATGTCGGCCACCCGGCCGGGTGCCTCGTCCGCCGCCACCCCGCAGACCACGGAGCCGTAACTATGGCAGAACAGCGAGACCGTGGAGGTGCCGGGCAGCGCGCCGACCATCGCGTTGAGCCGCACCGCGCCGTCCGCCGCGAGCCGGCCGAGCGCCGCGTCCATGCCGAGACCGGCCGGGGCGGTGTAGTCGGCCCAGGCGATGACCGCGGTACGGGTGCCAGGGGCGGCCGAGCGCTCCGCCCCGTACAGGGACTTCGCCATGCCGACGGGGGCGGCGTTCGCGCCCCGGGTGCGCTCCATGGTCAGGAGATGGGTGTCGACGCCGGGGACGATCACGGAGACCCGGGCGGCCCGGTCGAGATCCCCGAACACCTCGGCCGCGCGGCCCTTCCCGGATGGGTCGAAGGCCAGGATCTGACGGTCGCCCGCGAGCAGTGACCGGAAGCGGTTGATACGCCGTACCGCCTCGTCGCGGCCGTCCGCGGAAAGGGCCGCGTTGTGCACGCGCCGCTTCTCCGCGGCGGCGGCCTGCTTCAGGGCCAGCCGGTTGGCGTGGTAGCGCAGGGTGACCGGCGCCCCGTTCAGATTTCCCACCACTGATGGGTACTTGCCCGCGAGCGCGACCTGCTGTCCGGAAGTGAGTGTGGCGAAGAAGTGGGCCAGCCGGTAGGCCGGTGCGTCGACGTCCGGCAGCACACGGCCCGCTATCCGGTCCCGCGCCCAGGAGGCGAGGGCGAGTGTCCGTCCCTCGTCGGAGCGCTGATGGTGTACGGCGCTCCAGCCGGTCGTCGCCAGCATCACGAACACCACCGCGACGGCGAGCAGCGCGCGCCAGGCGGTCAAGGTGGGGGAGGTGTCAAAAGAAGTCACTGCGCCACACCCTAGGAGACGTGCCACGAGGACCGTGATCCAGGTGACGTACATCACCCGTCCGCGAAGGATTCACCCGCGATTTCTCACGCAGCGTCACCTGCCCCTCGTCAGGGTCACCCGTCCGTCGGCAGAGCCCCCTGTCCCTCGGTGGCGTCATCTGCCCCTCGGCCGGGTCACCGGCCATCCGGCAGGCGCACCGGTCCTTAGGGTGCGCCCTGTCGCCACTCATGGGCGAGCGCCGGGCCGAGCTGGTCGAGGTAGGTCTCGGTCAGCTCGCGCAGGGCCTCCACGCTCGTGTCCTGCCCCTGGCCCCAGAGCTGTCCGGTCACCCGGATCACTCCGGAGAACGCGGCGACGGCGACCCGCGGGCGGGGGTCCCGGTCCACGTCGAGCCCTTCACGCTCGGCGATCAGCCGCGCGATCTGCTCCTCCATGGCGACGCCGCGCCGCATGTGGGCGGCGAGCAGGGAGGGTGTCGACTCGATCATCCGGTACGTCCGCATATGAAGGTCGACCGTGACCACCTCCTCGATCGCCTCGCCGATGCTGTTCCAGGAGCACAGCACCGCCCGGCGCATCGCGTCGAAGGGGGCCTCGTCGGCGGGGCGGCGTCCCAGCTCCGCGAGGAAGTGCGACTCGACCATCTCCTGTATGGCGAAGGCCGTCTCCTCCTTGTTCGCGAAGTAGCGGAAGAAGGTGCGCTGGGAGACCTCCACGGCGTCGACGATCTCGTCGACCGTGGTGCGCTCGTATCCCTGGGTGGTGAACAGTTCGAGGGCGGCGAGCAGCAAGGCGTCGCGAGTGCGCTGCTTCTTGCGTTCGCGTAGTCCGGCTCGGGGCTCCACTGCCTGCCCGTCGGTCACGTACTGGTCCCTCTTTTCCTGTCGTTTGTCCAGCTCAGCTTACCTGTGAGCTACGTGACAGTTACTGACTTGTGAAATCGTTTGTCAACTGTCAGCGGCTGTCATTAGTCTCCGCGTATGACTAGTCAGACCACCGTCGAGAAGGCGCCGCGGGAGCCCGCGGACAACGCTGTTCCCGCCCCGGCCAAGGGGCTCCGCGGCCACCCCTGGCTGACCCTCTTCGCCGTCGCCATCGGCGTGATGATGGTCGCGCTCGACGGCACGATCGTCGCCATCGCGAACCCCGCCATCAAGAAGGACCTCGGCGCCACGCTCGCCGACGTCCAGTGGATCACCAACGGCTATCTGCTCGCCCTCGCCGTCGCCCTGATCACCGCGGGCAAGCTCGGCGACCGCTTCGGCCACCGGCAGACGTTCCTGATCGGCATCGCGGGCTTCGCGGCCTCCTCCGCCGCGATCGGTTTCTCCAAGGAGATCGGCCTGGTCGTTCTCTTCCGTGTGCTCCAGGGCCTCTTCGGCGCCCTGCTGATGCCGGCCGCGCTCGGTCTGCTGCGCGCCACCTTCCCCGCCGAGAAGCTGAACATGGCGATCGGCATCTGGGGCATGGTCATCGGCGCGTCCACCGCGGGCGGTCCCATCGTCGGCGGTCTGCTCGTCGAGCACGTCAGCTGGCAGTCGGTCTTCTTCATCAATGTGCCGGTCGGCATCGTCGCGCTCGCCTTCGGCCTGGTGATCCTCAAGGACCACCGCGCCGCCAACGCGCCGCGCTCCTTCGACATCCTCGGCATCGTGCTGCTCTCGGGCGCGATGTTCTCCCTCATCTGGGGCATCATCAAGGCCGGTGAGGCCTGGGGCTGGGGCGACGGCCGCACCTGGGCCTGGCTCGGCCTGGCGATCCTGCTCTTCGTCGCCTTCGGCCTCTGGGAGGCCCGGGTCAAGGAACCGCTCGTTCCGCTGGGGATGTTCCGCTCCGTCCCGTTGACGGCCGGGACCATCCTCATGGTGCTGATGGCCTTCGCCTTCATGGGCGGCCTGTTCTTCGTGACGTTCTTCCTCCAGGGCGTCCACGGTCTGAGCCCGGTCGACAGCGGCCTGCATCTGCTGCCGCTCACCGCCATGATGATCGTCTCCTCGCCGGTCGCCGGTGTGCTGATCACCAAGTTCGGCCCGCGCGTCCCGCTGGTCGGCGGCATGGTCTGCACGGCCACCGCGATGTTCGGCATGACGACGCTCACCGACTCCACCGGCACCTTCGCCATGTCCCTCTGGTTCGCGCTGCTCGGCTGCGGGCTCGCCCCGGTCATGGTCGGCGCCACCGAGGTCATCGTCGGCAACGCGCCGCTGGAGCTCTCCGGTGTGGCGGGCGGTCTCCAGCAGGCCGCCATGCAGGTCGGCGGGGCGCTCGGCACCGCCGTCCTCGGCGCGGTCATGTCCTCCAAGGTCAGCGCCGACTTCGCCGGGAACTGGGCGGCGGCCGGCCTGCCCGGCGAGGCGGACCCGAAGCTGGAGGAGGCCGCCGAGTTCGGCATGGTCCCGGTGGAGGAACTCTCCAAGGCCCCGGGCATGACGCCGGACCTCGTCGACCGCATCGGCGGGGTCATCCACGACACGTTCCTGTCCGGCATGGGCCTGGCCTTCACCGTCGCGGGCGTCGTCGCCGTGGTCGCCGCCTTGGTCGCCACGCTCACCAAGCGCGGTGCGAACGCCGAGGCGGGCGCCGGAGTCGGCCACGTCTAGCACCCCCGTACGCCGTCAACCCGGCGCACACCACAGCCCCGCCGAATCCTTTCGGCGGGGCTGTCGCCTATCAGGGTGGCCCGGGCCGTCCCCCTCTTCCGCGCACCCCGCTCGGTGACTCAGAGTGAGCGGCAGAAGAACAGCACCAACCACGGGGGTTGATCCACCATGCGTACGACCGTTCTCGCGGCGGCCGCCCTGGCCGTCACCGCACTCGTTCCCCAGGCCCTCGCCGACGACCGGGCCGCGGCCCCTCCCGAGCCGTCGTCCGACATCCGCCTCGGGAGCTGCGAGGCAGGCAGCCTCTGCCTCTGGAAGAAGCCCGACTTCACCGGAGCCCGGCAGACCTACGAGCTCTCCGGCGTGGACATCGAGAGCTGCACCCCGCTGCCGAAGGGCGGCGACGCCCAGTCCCTCGCCAACCGCACCGGCCGACCTGTCACGACCTACCAGTCCGCCGAATGCGCGGAGACCGGCGAGTTCGAGACGTATCCGGGCGGCGGGACCTGGCTGCCGCGCTCCCCTTACCAGGTACGCGCCTTCAAGATCTGGGAGAACTGAGCGCATGGGCCCCCGGACACGCCGAGGGACGGCGACGCACACGCGTCACCGCCCCTCGGATCCGTACGGAAGCCCGCGGCTACGCGTCGCCGCCCGCCGCGCCCGGATCGGCCGCGGCCACATCCAGGAGCTCGTAGCGGTCCACCGCCGTCTTCAGGGCCGACCGGTCGATCTTGCCCTCCTTGGCCAGCTCCGTGAGCACCGCCAGCACGATCGACTGCGCGTCGATGTGGAAGAACCGGCGGGCCGCGCCACGGGTGTCCGCGAAGCCGAAGCCGTCGGCGCCCAGTGACTGGTACGCCCCCGGCACCCAGCGCGCGATCTGGTCCGGCACCGAACGCATCCAGTCCGAGACCGCGACGAACGGGCCCTGGGCCCCTTCGAGCTTCTTGGTCACATACGGGACGCGCTGCTCCTCCTCCGGATGCAGGAGGTTGTAGCGCTCGACGTCCACGGCCTCGCGGCGCAGCTCGTTCCAGGAGGTCGCCGACCAGACGTCCGCCTTGACGTTCCACTCCTCGGCGAGGATCTTCTGCGCCTCGACGGCCCACGGGACCGCCACGCCGGACGCCAGGATCTGCGCCGGGATCTCGCCCGCCTCGCCCTGCTTGAAGCGGTAGACACCCTTGAGGATGCCGTCCACGTCCACGTTCTCGGGCTCGGCCGGGTGCTGGATCGGCTCGTTGTAGACGGTGAGGTAGTAGAAGACGTCCTCGTTGGCCTCGCCGTACATCCGGCGCAGCCCGTCCTGCATGATGTGCGCGATCTCGTACCCGAAGGCCGGGTCGTACGCGACGCAGCCCGGGTTCGTCGAGGCGAGCAGCTGCGAGTGGCCGTCCGCGTGCTGGAGACCCTCACCGGTCAGCGTCGTACGCCCGGCGGTCGCGCCCAGCACGAAACCGCGCGAGAGCTGGTCGGCCATCTGCCAGAACTGGTCACCGGTGCGCTGGAACCCGAACATCGAGTAGAAGACGTACACCGGGATCAGCGGCTCGCCGTGCGTGGCGTACGCCGACCCGGCCGCGATCAGCGAGGCCGTGCAGCCTGCCTCGGAGATGCCGTCGTGCAGCATCTGCCCGGTCGGGGACTCCTTGTACGCGAGCAGCAGCTCCCGGTCGACCGCCTCGTACTGCTGGCCGAGCGGGTTGTAGATCTTCGCGCTCGGGAAGAACGCGTCCATGCCGAAGGTGCGGTACTCATCGGGCGCGATCAGCACGAAACGCTTGCCGATCTCCTTGTCCCGCATGAGGTCCTTCAGGATGCGGACGAACGCCATGGTGGTGGCGATCGACTGCGAACCCGAGCCCTTCTTCGCGGCCGCGTACGTCTTCTCCACGGGCTGCGGCAGCGGCTTCGCCCGCACGACCCGGGTCGGGACGTAACCGCCCAGACTCTGGCGGCGGTCGTGCATGTACTGGATCTCCTCCGAGTCACGGCCCGGGTGGTAGTAGGGCGGGTAGCCCTCGTCCAGCTGCTTGTCGGTGATCGGGATGTGCAGCCGGTCGCGGAACCGCTTGAGGTCCTCGACCGTGAGCTTCTTCATCTGGTGGGTCGCGTTGCGGCCCTCGAAGTTCGGCCCCAGCGTCCAGCCCTTGACCGTCTGGGCGAGGATCACCGTCGGCTGGCCCTTGTGCGCCTTGGCCGCCGCGTAGGCCGCGTAGACCTTGCGGTGGTCGTGACCGCCGCGGCCCAGGTGCAGGATCTGCTGGTCGGTCATGTCCTTGACCATGTCCCGCAGCCGCGGGTCGTCGCCGAAGAAGTGGTCACGGATGTACGCGCCGGTCTCCGTGGCGTACGTCTGGAACTGGCCGTCCGGCGTGGTGTTGAGCTTGTTGACCAGGATGCCCGTGCGGTCCTGCGCCAGCAGCGGGTCCCAGGAGCGGTCCCAGACCAGCTTGATGACGTTCCAGCCGGCACCCCGGAACTGCGACTCCAGCTCCTGGATGATCTTGCCGTTGCCGCGTACCGGGCCGTCCAGCCGCTGGAGGTTGCAGTTGACCACGAAGGTCAGGTTGTCCAGGCCCTCACGGGCGGCGATGGACAGCTGGCCCAGCGACTCCGGCTCGTCCATCTCACCGTCGCCGAGATAGGCCCACACATGCGACTTGGAGGTGTCGGCGATGCCGCGCGCCTCCATGTAGCGGTTCATCCGCGCCTGGTAGATCGCGCCGAGCGGGCCGAGACCCATCGAGACGGTCGGGAACTCCCAGAAGTCCGGCATCAGCCGCGGGTGCGGGTAGCTGGACAGGCCGTTGGGGGCCTTCGACTTCTCCTGGCGGAACGCGTCGAGCTGGGCCTCGCTCAGCCGGTCCAGCAGGAACGCGCGGGCGTAGATCCCCGGGGATGCGTGCCCCTGGAAGAAGATCTGGTCGCCGCCGTCGCCCTCGTCCTTGCCCCGGAAGAAGTGGTTGAAGCCCACGTCGTACAGCGAGGCGGAGGACGCGAAGGTGGCGATGTGGCCGCCGACGCCGATCCCGGGGCGCTGCGCCCGCGAGACCATCACGGCGGCGTTCCAGCGGGTCGCGTTGAGGACCTTGCGCTCGATCTCCTCGTCGCCGGGGAAGAACGGCTCGTCCTTCGTGGCGATCGTGTTCACGTAGTCCGTGCTGCGCATCTCGGGCACCGCGACGCGCTTCTCCCGCGCGCGCTCGATGAGCCGGAGCATCAGATAGCGGGCCCGCTCACGGCCGCGCTCGTCGACGGCGGCGTCGAGGGAGTCGAGCCATTCCCGGGTCTCCTCGGGATCAAAGTCCGGGACCTGGCTCGGAAGGCCGCCAATGATGATCGGGTTGCGATCGGATCCGGAAGCCACACTGTTCCTTCGCTGTTCGGTGGTGCTCTACGGGGCCTGTTACGGGGAATGTAACCCCGGACAGCTCTGTCAACTCTGTGCGCGCCGCCTCCATCGTGCTACCGCGAGGGTCCAAACGTCATCTCTACCGTTGGGTAACCCCGAGGGTTGCGAAAACTCGTCCGCGGGGCACGAGTATGGGCAGTACGCGGCTGGGTACGGGCAAACCGCAACCTTACGCCCAAGGCGTCCAAGCGTTCCCAAAGGCTGTTCGACTCCGATTGGCGGATCGAAACGGCATAAGCTGAGGAAGGACGTAAACGGATGGAGCGACCCAGGGGCGACCCGGGGGAGCCGCCGGAGAGACATGCCGGAGTTTGCGGTGACGTGGCAGGGAACGTCACCGTTTCGGCGGTCTCGCACGCTGGGTACTTGCGCGATTCGCCGGGCCCGTGTGGACTACGGCCTACGCCCCGCGCACGCGCGTGGGCAGCATTTTCCGAAGACATGATCAGGAGGCAACCCGTGAGCGCGACCGCGGACCACGCGGAGGAGCGGACCAACCCGGCAGCACGCCTGGGGTTCGAGCCCGGACAGGTGGTCCAGGAGATCGGCTACGACGACGACGTCGAGCTGGAGCTCCGTGAGGGCATTGAGGCCACTACCGGCCAGGAACTCGTCGACGAGGAGTACGACGACGTCGCAGACGTCGTCCTGCTCTGGTTCCGTGACGAGGACGGCGACCTTACGGACGCGCTGGTGGATGCCATTGGTCTGATCGAGGACGGCGGTACGGTCTGGCTGATGACGCCGAAGACCGGCCGTGACGGATACGTCGAACCGA
The DNA here is from genome assembly GCF_031760065.1 of Streptomyces durocortorensis. Lineage (NCBI taxonomy): Bacteria > Bacillati > Actinomycetota > Actinomycetes > Kitasatosporales > Streptomycetaceae > Streptomyces > Streptomyces sp. C11-1. The sequence goes on along the minus strand of NZ_CP134500.1, from coordinate 1,858,597 downwards.
GCGACATCAATGAGGCTGCCCAGACAGCCGGTCTCGCCCAGACCAAGAGCATCAGCGCGGGCAAGGACTGGACGGGCAGCCGTCTGGTCACCCCCAAGGGGGCCAAGGCCAAGCGCTGAACCACTCTCTGCACCACCCCGGGGCCCCCACGGGCGCACAACACTGTGCTCGTGGGGGCCTTCGTACGCCTGTGGCCATGGAAGCCTTCGTATGCCCCGGGTCTTCGGCGGCCCCGGGCCTTCGGATTGCCCGCGGCCCGGGTCGGCGGGCGGAGGCCACGGGTGCTTGGAGACCGGCCCGCGGCTCTGCGTAGGGTGGGTGTCACCCGGACGGCCCCCGCCCGGGACGCGGAGAAGCGGCGAAGGGATGCGTGTTTCCATGGCGATCGAGGTCGGCACCGAGGCCCCGGACTTTGAACTCAAGGACAACCACGGCCGGACCGTGCGGCTCTCGGAGTTCCGCGGTGAGAAGAACGTGGTGCTGGTGTTCTACCCGTTCGCCTTCACCGGCGTCTGCACGGGCGAGCTGTGCGAGCTCCGCGACGAGCTGCCGCGCTTCGAGAACGACGACACCCAGCTGCTCGCCGTCTCCAACGACTCCATCCACACCCTGCGCGTCTTCGCCGAGCAGGAGGGCCTGGAGTACCCGCTGCTGTCCGACTTCTGGCCGCACGGCGAGGCCTCGCGGGCCTACGGTGTCTTCGACGAGGGCAAGGGCTGCGCGGTGCGCGGCACCTTCGTCATCGACAAGGCGGGCGTCGTCCGCTGGAGCGTCGTCAACGGCCTCCCGGACGCACGCGACCTGAAGGACTACGTCAAGGCGCTCGAAGCGCTCTGAGACGATCTCCTGGCGGCGCCCGGCCATAAGCTGTTTCGGCCGGGAACCGGTCACTAGGATCCAATCGTTGATCCGATGCCAACGAACGACGGGGACGCTGGTGTCTGCCGGCCCCTGAGAAAACTACTGGAGGACTCGTGGGAGTCAGCCTCAGCAAGGGCGGCAACGTCTCGCTGACCAAGGCCGCGCCCAACCTGACCGCGGTGATCGTCGGTCTGGGCTGGGACGCCCGCACCACCACCGGCGGAGACTTCGACCTCGACGCCAGCGCGCTGCTGGCGAACGCCGAGGGCAAGGTCGCGGCGGACGGCAATTTCGTCTTCTTCAACAACCTGAAGAGCCCCGACGGCTCCGTCGAGCACACCGGTGACAACCTCACCGGTGAGGGCGAGGGCGACGACGAGGTCATCAAGGTGAACCTCGCCGGTGTCCCCGCCGACGTCGACAAGATCGTCTTCCCGGTCTCGATCTACGAGGCCGAGACCCGCCAGCAGAGCTTCGGTCAGGTCCGCAACGCGTACATCCGCGTGGTCAACCAGGCCGACAACACCGAGCTGGCCCGCTACGACCTGAGCGAGGACGCCTCGACGGAGACCGCGATGGTCTTCGGCGAGCTCTACCGCAACGGCGCCGAGTGGAAGTTCCGTGCCATCGGGCAGGGCTACGCCTCGGGTCTGCGCGGCATCGCGCAGGACTTCGGCGTCAACGTCTGAGGCTCTGAAGCAGCAGCAGAAGCTCTGGAGCTCGCAGAAGCAGCAGAAGCTCTGAGGCTCTGAGCAGCAGTAGAAGCTCTGAGGCTCGCAGCAGCAGAAGTACGGAGCGCGCACAGCGCTCCCGCACCACCGTGTCCGGCGCCGCATGCACATGCGGCGCCGGACGCGCTCGGGGGGTGTCCGGCGGACCGTGTCCGGGGAGCCCCCTGGCAGCGTTCACACGACTAGGGGAGGACACACATGGGCGTCACGCTCGCCAAGGGAGGCAATGTCTCCCTCTCCAAGGTCGCACCCAACCTCACACAGGTGCTGGTCGGGCTCGGCTGGGACGCACGCTCCACCACCGGAGCGGACTTCGACCTCGACGCCAGCGCACTGCTGTGCCAGTCGGGCCGGGTGCTCGGTGACGAGTGGTTCGTCTTCTACAACAACCTCACGAGCCCCGACGGCTCCGTCGAGCACACCGGCGACAACCTCACGGGTGAGGGTGACGGCGACGACGAGTCCGTCATCGTCCGCCTCGACCAGGTGCCCGCCCACTGCGACAAGATCGTCTTCCCGGTCTCGATCCACGAGGCGGAGAACCGGGGGCAGGCGTTCGGCCAGGTCAGCAACGCCTTCATCCGGGTGGTCAACCAGGCCGACGGCCAGGAGCTGGCCCGCTACGACCTGAGCGAGGACGCCTCGACGGAGACCGCGATGATCTTCGGCGAGCTCTACCGGTACAACGGCGAGTGGAAATTCCGTGCGGTCGGTCAGGGGTACGCGTCGGGGCTCCGCGGCATCGCTCTAGACTTCGGCGTCAACGTTTCATAGCCGCGCACGGCGCGGGGGAGCCCCCGAAAGACACCAGGGGAGACCCTTACACAACACGATGGGGTAGGCAGTGGTTCTGAAAACCTTCGGCTGGTCGTTCGCGGTCACCGCGCTCGGCCTGGTTGCGGCGTTTTTCTACGGGGGGTGGCAGGCCTTCGGTATCGTCGCGATCCTGTCGATCCTGGAGATCTCGCTGTCCTTCGACAACGCGGTGATCAACGCCGGAATCCTGAAGAAGATGAATGCCTTCTGGCAGAAGATCTTCCTCACCATCGGCATTCTCATCGCCGTCTTCGGTATGCGGCTGGTGTTCCCCGTCGTGATCGTGGCCGTGAGTGCCCAGCTCGGTCCGATCGAGGCCATCGACCTGTCCTTCAACGACCCGGACAGATACAAGGAACTGGTCACGGACGCCCATCCGTCGATCGCCGCCTTCGGTGGCATGTTCCTGCTGATGATCTTCCTCGACTTCATCTTCGACGAGGACCGGGACATCCACTGGCTGCGCTGGATCGAGCGTCCGCTCGCCAAGCTCGGCAAGGTCGACATGCTGTCGGTCTGCGTCGCGCTGATCATCCTGCTGATCACCGCCATGACCTTCGCGACCAACGCCCACCAGCACGGTGGCGGGCACGTGGACAAGGCGTCGACCGTCATGCTCTCCGGCATCGCCGGTCTGATCACCTACCTCGTCGTCGGCGGGCTCTCCGGATTCTTCGAGAACAAGCTCGAAGAGGAGGAGGAGCGTGAGCACGAGGCCGAGGAAGAGGCCAAGAGGAAGGGCAAGCCCGTCACCGGGGTCGCCCTCGCCGGAAAGGCCGCGTTCTTCCTCTTCCTCTACCTGGAAGTCCTGGACGCCTCGTTCTCCTTCGACGGCGTCATCGGCGCCTTCGCGATCACCAACGAGATCGTGCTCATGGCCCTCGGCCTCGGCATCGGCGCCATGTACGTCCGTTCGCTCACCGTCTACCTGGTGCGCGAGGGCACGCTGGACGACTACGTCTACCTGGAGCACGGCGCGCACTACGCGATCGGTGCCCTGTCGGTCATCCTGCTGATCACCATCCAGTACGAGATCAGCGAGATCATCACCGGTCTGGTCGGCGTCGTCCTGATCGGGCTGTCCTTCTGGTCCTCCCTGCGTCGCAACAGGGCGCTCGCGGCTGCCGACGGGGGTGGCGGGAGCGACGGCCCCAGCTCCGGCGCCAAGGCCGAAGTCACCTCCGGGGTGTGACCCGGTAGGGATTGAGGAACGCTCTCTCTGCGGGGCGGCCACACGGCGACGGCTCTCCGGGATCTCCCGGACCCGGCCCGGGTGGCCGCCCCGCAGCGATGTCCGGGTGCTGCCATGCGTGCGGGCGCGAGAGCAGGCGCGAGAACGAGCACGCCGACAGGCGCGCCAACAGGTGGGGGTTGGAATGGGATTCTTCGACGGCTTGCGACCGCTGCGCGCGGCACAGTTCGACTCGGGCAATGCCACGTCGAGCGCCATCGAGCTGACCAAGCGGAACGCGACCATCTCGCTCACCGAACAGGGCGCCCTGTCGGGCAATCTCCGGGTCAACCTCTCCTGGCGGATGCGGACCTCGGACATCGAGGGCCGCTCCCGACAGAGCGGCCGGCTGCGCCGCCCCCTCAAGCTCTTCCAGCCCGAGGTGGTCCAGGCGCACACCCAGGGCGTCGTCGACGTCGACCTGGACCTCGGCTGCATGTACGAGCTGACGGACGGCACCAGGGGGGTCGTGCAGCCGCTGGGCGGCCTGATCGGCGACCTCAACGCCCCGCCGTACATCCGGCTCAGCGGCGACGACCGGTTCGGCGCGCCTTCGGGGGAGACGGTCTACGTCAACCTCGATCAGCGCGAACAGATCAAGCGGCTGCTGTTCTTCGTCTACATCTACGACCAGACGCCCGCCTTCGACCGTACCCACGCGAAGATCACGCTGTACCCGGGGCACGGGCCGCGCATCGAGATCGACCTGGACGAGCGCGCACCGCAGGCCCGATCCTGCGCGGTGTTCACCGTCGACAACACCAAGGGCGAGCTGATCGTGCGCCGCGAGGTGAAGTTCGTCTACGGATTCCAGTCGGAGCTGGACCGGCTGTACGGCTACGGCATGCAGTGGGGCCGCGGCTACAAGTCCCGTACCTGAGCCGCTCCCGCACCTGAGCCGCCGGACGCGGGCTTCGCGGCCCGGGCGCCCGGATCGTCAGGCCCGGATGAACTGCGGACCTTGGGGGGGCAGCACGAAATGCGGGTCGGGTGCGTGCGCGGCGGCCGCCGCGGGCTGGGGATAGCCGTACGCGGGCGGCGCGGCGGCGGGCTGAGGGTAGCCGTACGCAGGCTGGTGGGCCGCCGCGGGAGGTGCGGCGGCAGGCGGGTAGCCGTAGGAGGGCTGCTGATGCAGGACCGTGGCCTGGGAGTCCGGACCACCGGCCCCGGTGGCCGCGGGCATCGGAGCGGGCCGCGGGGGCACGGGCGGTGCCGGGGGCACGGCCGCCGGGGCAGGCTGAGCGGACTGCGCCCCAGACCGGGGCTGCGAGACCTGCGGCTGAGGCTGCGGGGCCTCGGGCCGGACGGCGGAGGGCTGGGCCCCCGCCTGCGCGGCGGCCGCGCTCTCGTCCTCCCCGCCGGCCTCCGAATCGTCGACCGAGATCCCGAAGGCGGTGGCCAGTCCGATCAGCCCGGTGGGATAGCCCTGGCCGACCGCACGGAACTTCCATCCCTCACCGCGCCGGTACAGCTCGCCGCAGATGATCGCGGTCTCTTCGCCGGTCTCCGGCCGCACGTCGAACACGGCCAGCGGCTCGCCCCCGGCGGACGCGGCATCGAAGAGAAGTATCCGCAGGTCGGGAACCTGCTCAAAGGCGGCGCCGTCCGAGGAGGCAGCGATGACCACCTGGTCCACGGAGGCGTCGAGCGCGCCGAGATCCGCCTCGATCGTGTCCGTCAGCCCTTCCGGCACACTGCGCTTCGGCAGCCGCCGGACCAGGCCGGAGGGGTGCCGGGGCTGGTTGTAGAAGACGAAGTCCTCGTCGGACCGCACCCGGCCGGACGCACCGAGGAGCAGGGCGGAGGCGTCCACGTCGGGAACCCCGGCGCCCGGGGTCCAGCGCAGCACGGCCCGTACGGCCGCGGCATCGACGGGGACGTTCGAGCCCTTCAGCATCGTGTGCGTCATGACCGTCATCCTGCCTGCTGGGGGCTTGTGTGGACAACGCGGGGGCGGCACGTCTGTGCCCGGAGACCGCGCCGGCGGGGCGGGACGGTACCGCGGGAGGAGGGCGGGTGACTGCCGGGTAACCGGAAATTCATGTCCTTGCGGAACTGTTGACACCCGTCCGTACGTACTATTACCGGCCATACGTTGTCCGGCCGGTCAGGCAGTTCGGGGGAAACTCATGCGTCACTTCGGGCATATAGCGCCCGCGACCCGGGAGGGTCTGTTCTTCCGGGAGCCCTGCGACTTCAGCGCGCGCTCCCCGGCGCGGCTGCTCTCGGTCGCCCTGGGGGCCACGCTCTACTCCCCGGCCACCCGCCCGGCCCTGGCCGACGACGTGCTGAAGCAGGCCGGGCGCGGCGTCGTCTCCATGGTGCTCTGCCTGGAGGATTCGATCGACGACGCCGAGGTGGTCGCCGCCGAGGCCAATCTGATCAGGCAGTTCGCCGCCCTCGCCGCCCGGTCCGAGTCCCCGGGCCCCACCGCCCCCGACGTGCCGCTGCTCTTCATCCGGGTCCGCGAACCGGCGCAGATCACCGACCTCGTGGAGCGCCTCGGCGACGCGGTCCGGATGTTGTCCGGTTTCGTACTTCCCAAATTCACCGAAGAGCGTGGAGCCCTGTTCCTGGAGGCTCTCGCCGAGGCAGAGACCGCCTGCGGACAGCGGCTCTTCGCCATGCCGGTCCTCGAATCGCCCGAGCTGCTCCACCTGGAGACCCGCGCCGAGATCCTCCAGGGCATCGCCCGCAGCGTCGACAAGTACCGGGACCGGGTGCTCGCCCTGCGGCTCGGCGTCACGGACTTCTGCTCGGCCTACGGACTACGCCGATCACCCGACATGACGGCGTACGACGTCCAGATCGTCGGCTCCGTGATCGCCGACGTGGTCAACGTGCTGGGCCGCGCCGACGGCACCGGCTTCACGATCACCGGCCCTGTCTGGGAGTACTTCCGGCGCCAGGAACGCATGTTCAAGCCCCAGCTGCGCCGCAGCCCCTTCCTGGAGGGCCGGGCCGAGGAGCTGCGTACGGCACTCATCGAGCACGACCTGGACGGCCTGCTGCGGGAGATCGAGCTCGACCGTGCCAACGGCCTGCTCGGCAAGACCTGCATCCACCCCTCCCACGTGGCGCCCGTGCACGCGCTGTCCGTGGTCAGCCACGAGGAGTTCACGGACGCCCAGGACATCCTGCGGCCCGAGCGCGGCGGCGGCGGCGTGCTGCGCTCCGCGTATACGAACAAGATGAACGAAGTGAAGCCCCACCGGGCCTGGGCCGAGCGCACGCTCCAGCGGGCCGAGGTCTTCGGGGTGGCCAGGGAAGACGTCGGCTTCGTGGACCTGCTGGCCGCAGGCCTGACGAACTGAGCGCGTATCGATGAGCGAGCGCGCGGCGGGACAAGAGACCAGAGAAGAGACCGTGGACGTGGTGTGGTCGGGCAGCTGGGTGGCGGAGCGGCTGGGAGTCGCCCTGGAAGGCGACGGGGAGCTCCGGGAACTGCTGGGCCTCGCCCTGCGCCGTAACCCCAAGCGGGCACATCTGCTCGTGTCGAACGTGCTGGGCAAGCACGTGCCCCAGCGCCCCTCCGTCGTGTACGGAGAAGGCTTCGCGCTCGGCGAGCGGGTGCGGGAGCTGCTCGGCGCGGAGGAGGCCCGCCGCGCGGTCGTCCTCGGGTACGCGGAGACGGCCACCGGCCTCGGCCACGCCGTCGCGGACGGCCTGCGGGACGCCCCGTACCTCCACTCCACCCGGCGCCCGGTGCCGGGCGTCGAGCAGGCGGGCGGCTTCGAGGAGTCCCACTCGCACGCCACCTCGCACCTGCTGCTGCCGGAGGACCGGGAGCTGCTGGCGGGGCGCCCGGATGCCGGTGCGGAGGCAGGTGCTTCCGTTCTGGTCCTGGTCGACGACGAGTTCTCCACCGGCAACACGGTCCTGAACACCATCCGCACCCTGCACGACCTGCACCCGCGCGAACGGTACGTGATCGTCGCCCTGGTCGACATGCGCTCACCGGAGGACCGCGACCGGCTGACGGCCTTCGCCGCCGAGATCGGGGCCCGGGTGGACCTGGTGGCCCGCAGCAGCGGCACGGTCGCCCTGCCGGACGGCGTACTGGAACACGGACAGGCCCTGGTGGCGGCGCAGGAGGCGGAGGCCCCCGTCTCCCCGCCGCCCTCCGCACAGGTCCCCGCTCCCGTCACCCGCGTCGATCTCGGCTGGCCCGCAGGCGTCCCCGACGGCGGCCGGCACGGCTTCACCCCGGTCCACCGGGCGGCCCTCGAATCGGCGCTCCCGGTTCTGGCGGAGCGGATTGCGGGTGCCCTGGGAAGCGACGTCCGCCGGGTCCTCGTCCTCGGCTTCGAGGAGCTGATGTACGCGCCGCTGCGCCTGGGCACCGCACTGGAAGAGGTGCTGGGAGCCGACGCGGCCGACACCGAGGTCCGCTACTCCACCACCACCCGCTCCCCGGTCCTCGCCGTCGACGACCCCGGCTACGCGATACGCACCCGCCTGGTCTTCCCGGCCCACGACGACCCGGCTGACGGACCCGGCGACCGCTACGCGTACAACGTGGCGGGCGCGGGCTTCGACGCGGTGGTCGCCGTCGTCGACTCCGCCGCCGACACCCCCGAACTACACGCCCCCGACGGCCTGCTGGCCCGCCTCGCCGAGCACACCGGCCACGTACTCCTCGCGGTCATCCCCTCGTACACCCCCGCCCCCGCACCCGTTCCCCACCGGCAGGAGCCCCCCGTGCTGCCCGAGCCCCTCCGAGGCCCCGACTTCTCCAGTTACGCACCGGAGGACGTCGGCTGGCTCCTCCAGGACCTCTCGGACACCGAGCTGGAGGCGCCCACCGAGGAGCGCGAGGAGGCGATCCAGAGCGGCGGCGCGCACTACGCGGAGTCGCTGCCCGTCGAGTACCAGCCGAGCCCCGAGTACCAGGCCCTGTTCACGGCCGCCCTGGGCGCCTCCGCCGCCCGCATCGCCCGCGCGGTGGGCACCGTCACCGAGACGGTCCTCGCCGAACGCGGCCCGCGCCCGGTCCTCGTCTCGCTCGCCCGCGCCGGAACGCCCGTCGGGGTGCTGATGCGCCACTGGGCCCGCCACCGGCACGGGCTGGACCTCCCGCACTACGCCATCTCCATCGTCCGGGGCCGGGGCATCGACGCCAACGCCCTGCGCTGGCTCGCCGCCCACCACGACCCGGCCGACGTGGTGTTCGTCGACGGCTGGACGGGGAAGGGTGCGATCACCCGCGAACTGGCAGCGGCCATAAGTGAGTTCGAGGCGCAGGAGAGGGCTGAGGGCTCCACGGGTCCTGGCGGCCGCGCCGGCTTCGACCCGGAGATCGCGGTGCTCGCCGACCCGGGCGGCTGCGTCCGCACGTACGGCACCCGCGAGGACTACCTGATCCCTTCCGCCTGCCTCAACTCCACCGTCTCCGGCCTCATCTCCCGTACGGTGCTCCGCGCCGACCTGGTCGGCCCCGACGACTTCCACGGCGCGAAGTTCTACCGCGAGCTGGCGGGGGCCGATGTCTCCGGCGACTTCCTGGCGGCGGTGGCCGCGCGCTTCGACGAGGTGGCGGACCAGGTCGACGCCGAGGCGAAGGAGCTGCTCGCCGCCGACCGCGCCCCGACCTGGGAGGGCTGGGCGGCCGTCGAGCGGATCAGCGAGGAGTACGGCATCCACGACGTGAACCTGGTCAAGCCCGGCGTCGGCGAGACCACCCGGGTGCTGCTGCGCCGGGTCCCCTGGAAGATCCTCGCGAAGCGTGGAGCAGGCACGGACCTGGAGCACATCCGGCTGCTGGCCGAGCAGCGGGGCGTCCCGGTCGAGGAGGTCGACGACCTCCCGTACAGCTGTGTCGGTCTGATCCACCCCCGGTTCACGCGCGGTGCGACGGGCGCGGACGGCAAGGCGGTGCAGGGCGCATGAGCGTGAGCGAGACTTCACCGGTCACCCTGGTGGCGAGCGACCTCGACCGTACGCTCATCTACTCGGCGGCCTCACTCGACCTGTCGATGCCGGACGCGGAGGCCCCCCGGCTCCTGTGCGTGGAGGTGTACGGCCACAAGCCCCTCTCGTACATGACGGAGACGGCGGCCGCACTGCTCACCGAGGTGGCGACCTCGACGCTCTTCGTCCCGACCACCACCCGGACCCGCGAGCAGTACCACCGCATCCACCTCCCCGGCCCCGCCCCCCGGTACGCGATCTGCGCCAACGGTGGCCACATCCTCGTCGACGGGGTCTCCGACCCGGACTGGCAGGCGCGGGTGGAGACCCGCATCGCCGACGAGTGCGCCCCCCTCACCGAGATCCGGGCCCACCTCGCCACGACCGCCGACCCGGCCTGGCTCCTCAAGGACCGCGTGGCCGAGAACCTCTTCGCGTACCTCGTCGTCGAGCGCTCCCTCCTCCCTGAGGAGTGGGTTAAGGAGCTGGCGGCCTGGGCGCGGCCCCGAGGCTGGACGGTCTCCCTCCAGGGCCGCAAGATCTACGCGGTCCCGGCCCCGCTCACCAAGAGCGCCGCGATGCACGAGGTGGCCCGCCGCTCCGGCGCCACCCGCACGCTCGCCGCCGGGGACTCGCTCCTCGACGCCGACCTGCTGCTCGCCGCCGACCTGGGCTGGCGCCCCGGCCACGGTGAACTCGCGGACGAGGGCTGGCGGGCCCCGCACGTCGAGGCACTGGAGGAGAGGGGAGGGGCAGCAGGGGAGGAGATCCTCCGCCGCTTCCTGACGGCATCTTCCGCCGCGTCCGCCGCGTCTGCCGCTTCCTCTGATTCCTCCGCTTCCTCTGCGTAAGGGCGCTGGTTGCGCGAGGCTGGGGCGGAGAGCGGCGGACGGGCGCGGAGCCCCGACAGCTCTTCTTCACGGACGACACGACAGAGGGAAGCGCACCCGGATGACCAAGGGCAACGAGACCACGATCACGGACGAGCTGTACGCGTACATGCTGGCCCACAACCCGCCGCTGGACCCGGTCCAGCGGGAGCTGGTGGACACCACGTACGCCCGGTTCCCCGACCACGCGGGCATGGTGTCGGCCGAGGAGCAGGCCCCGCTGCTGGCGTTCCTCGTCCGGCTGGTGGGCGCCCGGCATGTGGTGGAGGTCGGGACGTTCACCGGCTTCAGCGCACTGGCGATGGCCCAGGCGCTGCCCGCCGACGGCAGGCTGATCGCCTGCGACATCTCGGAGGAGTGGACGGCGTACGGCCGGGAGGCCTGGGAGAAGGCGGGCGTCGCGGACCGGATCGACCTGCGGATCGCCCCGGCCCTGGACACGCTGCGCGCGATGCCCGCCGAGCCGCACATCGACTTCGCCTACCTGGACGCGGACAAGGGCGGCTACATCGCGTACTGGGAGGAGCTGGTGCCCCGGATGCGGCAGGGCGGGGTCATCGCCACGGACAACGTGCTCTTCCACGGCGGCGTGACGGACCCGGAGGCGACGGGCCCGACAGCGGCGATCAAGGAGTTCAACGACCACGTGAGCGCGGACGACCGGATGGACAGCGTGCTGCTGACGGTCGCGGACGGCCTGACACTTTCCCGTAAGAAGTAGCGCTCACCAGGCCGTCCGGCTCAGGTCCGGCGCAGACCCGGCTCAGGTCCGGCACAGTTGGGGTGCGGGGTGCGGGGTGCGGGGTGCGGGTGGCGGCGGGGTAAGCCTTGGGTGGGGCGGGCTGCGGTTCAGCCGCAGCACCCACCGCCGCAGCAGCCCCCGCCCCCTCCGCCGCCGGACGAGTCGGGCGCGGACCCGGCGGCACCGCCCACGGCCACGGCGGACAGCAGCTTGACGGTGTCGTCGTGGCCGAGGGGACAGGATGCGGGGTCCGAGGACTGGGCCATGGGGCGGCTGACTTCGAACGTGTCGCCGCAGGTGCGGCAGCGGAATTCATAGCGAGGCATGGGCCAAGGCTAGAGCCATCCGCGCCCGCACGGCTACGACGGGCGCTAGTGGCCTCGGGCGGGCGGTGGGCAAGGCGGGAAGTGCAGCGCACCGCGACGTACGCCACGGCGCGAGCAGGCACCGCGTCGCGAGCCCGGCACGGCCCGACACGGCGCCCGAGGACCTCGCACCGTATCGCGAGCCGGGCACGGCAAGGTACGGCACCGGACAGCCCTGCAACGCACGGCACGCAGCTCCGCCGTACGCAGCTCCGCCGTACGCAGCTACGCCCCGGCGCCGCTGCCGCGCTCTTCGCGGATGTCGGAGACGACGCGGGCGGCGGTCCGTCGGACGGCTTCGGTCTCGGTCAGGAAGTGCCAGTAATCGGGGTGACGCCCTTCCAGGCCGGTGATGGCGCGCTCCAGCCGGGCCACGGAGTCGTCGAGCGGCCGCGCGTGCCGGGGGTCGGGGGTGTGCCGCCCGGCCATGGCGAGGCGCTGGGCGTCCCGGACCGCGAACCGGGTCCGTTCGATCTCCTGCTGCGGGTCCTTCGCCACGGCATCGAGCCGCTGCAACCGGTCTCCGGCGGCGGAGACCGCCTCGTCGACGGAGTTGAGGAGGGCCCGGACGGTGGAGAGCCGCGAGGTGGCGTCCGCCCAGCGCTGCTCATCGCGCGCCTTGGCTGCCTCGGCGAGCTTGTCCTCGGCCTGTCGTACGTTGACGGCGGCCTGCTCCGGGATGGGCTGGAGGTCCTGCCAGCAGGCGGCGGAGAAGCGCCGCCGTAGTTCGCTGAGGACCGGCTCGACCGACCCGGCGCGAGTGGTGAGGGCCTGGGCGCGGGTACGAAGGGAGACCAGGCGCCGGTCGATCTCGGCGGCCCGCTCGGGCAGCCGCTCGGCTTCGGTACGTACGGCCTCGGCGTCGCGCAGTACGACGTCGGCGCGCTGGAGTGTCTCGGCGACCCCGTGCTTTCCGGCACCCTGGTTCAGCTTGGTCAGCTCCGGGGCGAGCGCGGCGAGCCGGGCGGCGAGCTCATCGGCCCGCAGCCCCGCGGCCCGTACGGCATCGAGGGCGTTGCTGGCGGCCAGGAGCGTCTGCCGGGCCCGCTCCACGGCGGGGGCGAGCCGGGCGAGCTGGGTCTCCGCAGTGCCCAGGAGGGGCCCGAGCCCCTGCGCGAACCGGTCCAGCTCGCCCTTGACCCGGACGAGGTCGTCCTTGGCCCGGGTGAGCTCGGTGCGGGCCCGGGAGGCGATGGAGGGCTCCAGATCGTCCCGGTCCAGGTCATGGGAGTCGACGGCGGTGATGTACGCGTGGCTGACCGCGTCGATACGGTGGCTCAGCGCGGCGAAGTCCTCGGAGGCCTTGCGGCCGCGCGAGGAACTGTCCACGGCGTTGATGGTCTCGATGGAGATCCTGAGATCGCGCTGGGCGCTGTCGAGCTCGTAGAAGGCCTCGGCGGCGGCGTCCTTCGCGGCCTGCGCCTCGGCCCGCTGATTCTCACCACGCCCGCCGAACCACCGGCGCGTACCGCCCCCGGCGAAGGCGGCGGGCAGTGCGGCAAGCAGGAGGGGCACGGGCAGCAGCACGAGCGCCAGCAGATCCCGCCCTCCTTGGCCACGACCCCCTTGACCACGGCCCCTGGGGCGGCCCCCTTGGACACGGTGAGCGTCCCGGCCCTCCTGGCTTTCACGGGCTCGGGCTCGCTGATCACCCTTGACGGCGGAACTCCCACCCGCTCGTGCCTCTGGCCGCGTGTGCGTCGCCGTCACATCCCTCTCCCGTGCTGTTCCGCCCCTGCCCGGTACATTCTCCCACCAGGTAAGGACGAACACACGGGTCGGTTAGTTCGCGCTTCGCACGGTGACTTGACCATTGTCGCTGCGGGCCTTCACCACGTGAGCGCTGTCGTCGCTGCGCGGCACGCCGATCGAGACGTCGCCGTTGTCGGCGGAGGCGCTGACGGCGTACTTCTTCCCGCCCGCAGGCAGGTCGATGGTGATGCCGCCGTTGTCGCTCACAGTGTCCACGAGATCGGGCACGGTGTTGAAGTCCAACCGGACTTCGCCGTTGTCCGACCTGGCGACGACGGAGGCGGAGGATATCCGTTCCGCCAGCACCTGCCCGTTGTCGCTCTGCAGCTTGAGCGTCCCGCTCACGTCCCGGACGTGGACTTCGCCGTTGGAGGAGGACAGCTCCAGCGGCCGGTCGAACCCGGTGGCGCTGACTCTCCCGTTGACCGCCACCGCCGTCACGCTCACCCCGCGCGGCACCTTCACCCGGTGCCGGGCCTCGCAGTTGTTGATCATGGCCTTGCACTTCATGTGCAACGTCAGGGTGTCTGCGTCCACAGCCCACACAGGATCGGGCCCACTGCCGAACATCACCCATCCGTCGACCTGCCGCTCGACCTCGACCTGCTCCACGTCGGCGGGCACGAGCTCCACGGAGCTGTTCTCGGCGTCGATGGTCAAGGTCTTCCCCTCCAACGCGAACGTCTTCCGCTCCACAGGCGCGTCATCCACGTTGGTCCCCCCGCACCCGGTGATGCCCAGCGCCAGCAGCGCGACCCCACCACCCAGGGCGAGAACCCGACCGCGCACCCCGCGACGGGTTCGGTTCGGTGCGCTCGAAACGATGTCCACGGTGATCGATCCCCCAGTGAGTCGGGCCGGACGGTGCCACCGGACGTCCCGCCCGGTTCCCTCAAACCGTATGCACCGGAAGCCCCCGACGGGATCCGGGCGGCCACCGTCTCCGGGGTGGGGTTATCCCCCGGTCCCCGGCGGCCCGGAGCCGCCGCCGACCGGTCCCGCCGAATCGGTTTATGAGCAGGGCCCCCCGTCCATGTACGCTGTTGACTCATCCACGGGTGCGTAGCTCAGGGGTAGAGCGCTGCTCTTACAAAGCAGATGTCGGCGGTTCGAAACCGTCCGCGCCCACCAGACACGAAGGCCCCCAACTGATCATGGTTGGGGGCCTTTGGTGTCCACCTTGCTATCAAGGGGAAGTAGTGGCCGAAGCCGCCGAGTTGTTCGCACAGTTCGGCGTAGGTGGAGGTGTGCAGGATCAAGGCGTGCCGCCCGTTGTCGACGATGTGCGACGGGGCCAGGCCGACGCTCAAGGCCGTAACAGCCGTGGCCGTCTCGTCGCCGAGACCGCGAACCGGCTCGCTGACGGGCTTCTGTCGCAGGATGCCCTCGGCTGGCTGCGTCTGGCCCTGGGCGAGGGCGACGCCTGATCCGGGCATGCCGACTTTCCGGAAGCTACCGGTGGTCAACCGGCCTTCCGGTCGCTCACGGCCTCCGCGATCGACAGGCTGTTCTCGTAGAGGTGGTGCCGGGTGATCCGGCCGTTCTCGACGGTGAGCCGCAGCGCGAACGGGCCCTCGAAGGACCTGCCCGTCGCGCGTACGGTCCCCGACAGGTGCCCCATCAGTACGGCGTCGGCGCCGTCCACGAGGAAGGTGTCGACGGAGGCTCGGGCCTCCTCGGGGACCGTATGCTCCATCAACTCCCCGCACTGGGCCGCACATTCGTCGGGCGTGGAGCGTGGGCGGATCCAGGGGACTGTCGGGTTGTCGGCCAGTTGCCAGTCGACCTTGTCGGCGAAGAGCGCGGTGAGCGCCTCGGTGTCTCCGGCCAGTCGGGCGGCGAGGAACTTCTGGACGACCGCCCGGGTGGCGTCGGCGGGGGATGCGGTGGGCATGCGGGCCTCCTTGCTGTTGGTGTGCCTCTTGTCGGTGGTGTCTCTCTCGTTGGTGTGGACGATGCTGCCGGGGGCAGGGCGGCGCGTCGATTACTCCCGAGGTAATGGGGCGGCGGGGCCGGGCTGTGCTCGCGATGATGGAAGCGGATGACGTACAGCGAAAGGGCACTTCACGGGGCAGACCCTGGCCGGGATACTGGACGACGCCGCTCGTGGGCGGTTTCCGGAGGCTGATGGACGTACGACCGTGGTTGCCGCTCCCAGTGCCCGGGATGCGGGGGTGATCGCCTTCACCGCGCACTCGGTCCTGTTCACCGACGAGGACCCCGAGTGGGTTCACGCGACGCTGGGTGCCATGGAGTGCGACGCGGTGGCCGATCCGTTCGGGGGTGAGGTCTTCTTCACCGATGGCACGGCCGCCCGGCTTCGGCGGCAGGCGGATGAGGGGGCGGGCGACGGCGGCGAGGTCCTGGTGCCTGCCTCGGACAACCGGCTCGTGGATGTGAACCTGGATCCGCCCTTTCTGGTGCGCCGGGGTTCAGGGCCGTGGACCTGCTCGCCCACCCCGCCTTCGTCGAGCGCTTCCGTCCCCGGGTCGTGTCCACCACCCTCGCGCTCGCCTGGGTCGCGGCGGGCAAGCGTGCCGCGTACGTCACCGACGGCGGTGACCTGCGCGAGAGCGTGCACTTCGCCGCGGGCATCGCCCTCTGCCGGGCTGCTGGATGCGTCGTCACCGGAGTCGACGGGGCTCCGCTCGGGCCGGCGGGCCGCGGTCTCGTCGCCGCTGCGGACGCCGAGACGCATGCGTCGCTCCTGTCGATGATCCGTAGCTGACCAGTGCAGTTCTCAGACGTGCAGTTCGGGCGGGAAGCCGGTCCAGCGCAGGTCCCTCGGGAGGTGGCCGGTGTCGTTGAACAGGAGGACGGACGCCGGGCGGTCGGGGGCGTAACGGATGACGGTCAGCGCCGCGTTGGCGTGATTGATGCCCAGCCAGCGCCACTTCGGGGCGTCGAGCGCTGCCCGTACGAGCCAGCCGACCAGGAAGTTGTGGGTGACGAGGAGGTGGTGGCGGGGCTCGTCCCCCTCCACCGGGCCGGTGAACCGTGCCAGGGCCTCCTCGGCCAGCTCCGGGCCCTTCTCGCGTTCCTCCGCCGGGAAACCCGCCAGGCGTGCGAGCGTCGCGTCCGCCGACTCCGGGGGCAACTCCTCGCGGCGGGGTAGGTGAGGGATGTAGTCGCCGGCCGCTTCGGACCGCAGCAGCGGTACGTTGGTGAGCTGCTCGCCGATCAGCCGGGCCGTCTGCTCCGCGCGGGCAAGCGGGCCGTGGTGGACTGCCGTGAGGGGCACCGTGCCGAGCCGCTCCCCGAGCAGCGCGGCCTGGCGGCGGCCGTTCTCCGTCAACGCGCTCTCGTCCGAAGACGCCTCACCGTGGCGCGTGATGTACAGGTAGCGGGCAGCAGTTGCCGTCATCGGCGCGTCCTCCGTCGGGCGTCGGATTTCATGATCGTACGAAAGGGTGGACGCCGGGTTGTTCCAGCCCGGTTCCGTACGCGTTCCCGCCTCCCGGGATGCGCGCGCGCAGTCGTCGGGGCACCGTGGAGGCATGGCCGAGCACCCGCCTGTCATCGTTCACCCGCCGTCCACGACCGGGGGGCGGCGGGTGACCGTGCACGGGCAGATCGTGGGGCTGGCGCACGGACGGGGTGAGGTGGCCGCAATGCTGCGGGCCGCGGGGCTTGCTCCGGGGCCGGACGAGGCCGTCGAGCTGGACCGGCCCGAGCTGATCGAATGGCGCGGCGGTGATCTCGATACGTGGGGATGATCCCTTGACGTGGGATGCGGTGCGTCACGTGGGGGTCCCGTGAGGTGAAACCTAGGGGTGGTCCCGTGAGGCGACACATGGGGGTGGTCCCGTGAAGCGTCGTCGAACGGCGCCCGAGAGCGCATCGATCGAGCCGCCTCCCGGCTATTACGCCGCCGCGGGTGAGCCCCCCGATGCCGCGCAGCGCGCGCTGATCCTGGACTGGGTGGTGAGCCGGCGCATCGCCGGCGGGTGGCGGGTCGAGTCGCGGTCCGGGAGCCAGGTGGTGCTGGTGCGCGGGCAGCCGGTGAACCATGTGCTGCACGCCATCCTCACCGTCTTCTCGTGCCTGGTCTGGGGGCTTGTCTGGGCCGGAGTGTCCCTGGTTAACCGCGTGGAGCGCGTAGCCCTCACTGTCGACGCCCAGGGGCGCATCGTCCAGGTCAATGCGCCGTGACGTGTCACCCGTACGGGTGTGTCCAGGTGGCTGCCCCCAGGGGCCGGGAGGAATGTCGGAGCTGATCTGCACGCGCCACCAGGGCAGGTCAGGACAGCAGGCGCCCGCGCCTGTTCCGGCTAAGGAGTCCTCATGTCGCAGCCCAGTGAGCCCACCCCCGGGACCTCGCGCCCCGCCGACCCGCGCCCGGCCGGAGGGTCCGGCAGTGCGTGGGCGGCGGGGGGAACGGTGTTCGCCGGTGTCCTCCTCTTCGTGGACGGCATCCTCGGAGTGCTGAAGGGCATCGCGGGGATCGCCTCCAACGACGTGTACACGCGGATCAACGACTACGTTTTCAAGTTCAACGTGACTTCGTGGGGCTGGATCCACCTCGTCCTCGGCGTGATCCTCATCTTCGTGGGCTGGGGCATCCTTTCGGGCGCCACCTGGGCCCGGGGCGTGGGTATCGCGCTCGCCGCGCTGAACCTGATCGCCAACTTCATGTGGCTGCCGTACACGCCGGTCTGGGCCCTCGTCACCATCGCCATCGATGTCTTCGTCATCTGGGCCCTGTGCACGGACCGGTCGAATCCGAGTGCCTCGGTCCGGAACGGCTGAACCTGTCCGGGCGGGGGCGGTGGGCGGGGCGGCGGGCGTCCGGTGTCCCGGCCGTTCAGTGTCCGGTGTCCGTTGTCAGTGGTGCGGTCCACACTGGAGACATGTGCCGCAGCATCAAGACGCTCCGCCCGCCCGCCCTCCCCGAAGAGGCCACCGAGGAGGACATGCGGGCCGCCGCCCTTCAGTACGTACGCAAGGTCTCCGGGTTCCGCGCGCCCGCCGCGCACAACCGGGAAGTCTTCGACCGCGCCGTCGACGAGATCACCGCAGCGACGATGAAGCTGCTCGACGGTTTGGAGATACGCGGGGCGGCGGCCCGCCGCTGAGAGACGAAGTCCGGGACCGGGCGGCCGCCGCTCAGGGGGTGACGGGCGTCGGTGCCGATACCTGGGTCGGTACGGTCAGGGGGCCGGGGTCCGGGGCGGACGCGGGCGTCGGTACGGAGACCTGGGACGGGAGCGCGGCCGCAGCGGGAGTTACCTTCGGGGCGAGGGAGTTCGGCGCTCGCACTGCCTCTGGTGATTCTGCTGCCTTCGCTGCCTTCGCTGCCTTCGCTGCGTTCGCTGCCTTCGCTGCGTTCGCCGCCTTAGGTGACGGTGGTGGAGCCGTCCCCTCGGCCGTCAGAGACTTCACAGCCCCCGCTGCCCCCGTCGCCGCCTCCGCGGTGGCCCGCGCCACCGTCGGGCGCTTGACCACGAACGCGGCCAGCGCGCCCGCCATGAACAGGGCCAGCACGGAAACCGCCGTGCCGAACCAGGTCGAGCCCAGCCACCGGCCGCCGAAGTAGCCGAGCCCCACGCTGTAGCAGGCCCAGGCCAGGCCTGCCAGTGCGGACCAGGGCAGGAAGTCCCGCACCCTGCGGCGCGCGGCGCCCGCGCCCAGGGAGACCACGGACCGGCCCGCCGGAGCGAACCGGGCGATGACGACGAGTGCCCCGCCACCCCGGCTCAGCGCTGCGCCGAGACGTTCCTGCGCGGTGGTGAGGCGTCGCGAGCGGGCGATGGCCCGGTCCAGCCGGTCGCCCCCGCGCCAGGCGAGCCGGTACGCGACGAGGTCACCGAGCACCGAAGCGGTGGTCGCGCAGAGGATCAGCACGATCAGCGAGGGCACCTGCCCGGAGGTGCCCTCCCCGGCGCCGCTGACGGTGGTGGAGCCCGCGGCCGCCGCCGTGGCGGCCGTGATCACGAGTACGCCGCTGGGCAGCAGGGGGAGGAAAACGTCCAGGAGTACGGAGAGGGCGACCACCGCGTAGATCCATGGGCTGCTGGTCAGCGCGCCCACACTCTCTAGCACCGTCTACTACTCCCCGGTCGTGTCAACGCCGCGACGTCGCAGGGGAGCGGCAGGGGCGGCAGGTTCAGCTGTACAGCGTACGCGTGAGGGTTCTCCGGCCATCGACCAGGGCGGGTGATGTTGTGCACCTCACGTACACCTGGCGGGCCTTGTGCCGTTATGCGGGGGGAGTGGCCGGTGCGAGCGAGGAGCAGTACAGCACATGAAGCACATGAAGCAGACGGAGCACATGACGGCATGGATCGTACGGACGGGGAGCGGGGCGGCGCACTCGAATTCGGGTGCGCGGCGGACGGCATCGCGGGTGGGCGGTGCGTTGCCGGGGGTGCCGGGGGCTCGGGGCGTTCTGCGGGCCCCCGCCGTGCTGGCGGGGGCGTTGGCCCTGCTGGCGCTGGCCGGTGGGTTCGGCGTCGCCCATGGTGCGGGCGATGACGGAGCGTCCGGCGCGCATGGCGCCCATGCGACGGGGCCCGCGGCGGCGGTCCCGGCCGGCGGCGACCCGCGTCCCTCCGACGAGGCCGTCACGCGGGGCGGCGGCTTCTGGATGCGGGCCGCGGGAGTGTTCTCGCCGCCCGGCGCCTTCGTCCCGTCCGAGGCCCTGACGTACGACACCGTTCTGGTGCCGGCGGGCGCGCGGATCGAGGTCACGGAGTACGCGGACGGGACCGGCACCCGGGTCACCGCCCGGCTGCGGGGGCTCGTGCCGAACCGTGCGTACGGGATGCACGTGCACACCTCCCCGTGCGGCGCCGATCCCGCCGCGGCCGGGCCGCACTACCAGCACCGTCCGTCGGCGACGGCGGACCCGGTCAACGAGGTGTGGCTGGACTTCCGGACCGACGCGGACGGTGCCGGGCGGGCCGAGGCCCGGCACCGCTGGGGATTCCGCGAGGGCGGAGCGGGATCGGTGATCATTCACGACCGACAGGGTGGTGCGGGGGAGCGGGCGGCCTGCTTCACAGTGCCGTTCGGTCCCATGGGGCGGGGCTGAGGGCGGGCCTGAAGGGGCCTGCGCGTTCCGATGCGCCTGGATGCGCCTGGACGTGCCCGCTGTGCCCGCTGTACCCGCTAAGCCCGCGGGTCTCATCTCTGCTTCGCGGTCTCTGCTGTGCCTGGTCTACCTGCTGTACGGAGGTGGCCCTCGCCTCCGGGGCAAGAGGTGAGGGCCACTGCCGTATCAGGCCGTCAGGCGTGCGGTCGGGCCTGGCGGCGGGTCAGGCCGTGACGGCCGAGGTGTCTTCGCGTCGGGACGCGTCCCCGGCCGGATCCTCGGCGCTCCGCGCGCCGAAGAGGCGATCCAGTGCCACGGCGCCAGGTCCGGTGAAGACCAGGAGCAGGAACGCCCAGCAGAACAGCGCCGACAGTCCGCCGCCGTTCTCGATCGGCATCAGCCCGTCGGGCTGATGAACCTTGAAGTAGGCGTAGGCCATCGAGCCCGAGGCGAGGAAGGCGGCGGCGCGGGTGCCGAGGCCGAGGGCGACGAGAACGCCGCAGACCAGCTGGATCAGGGCGGCGTACCAGCCGGGCCAGGCACCGGCCTCCACCTGGTTGCCGCCGAGCACTCCGAAGAGCGAGGAGGCGCCGTGGCAGGCGAAGAGCAGGCCGATCACGAAGCGGAAGAGGCTGAGCGCGTAGGGCTGGGCATGGTTCAGGCGGATGAGCATGGGGGGCGGGCTCCTTCGGTCGAGGTGGGGACGGGAACCGACTGGGTGCCTCAGGTTAGGGAAACCTCACTAGTACTTGCAACTTCAACATTGTGGCGAGTGGCTGAAAGTCGACCCATCCTCGGGGGTGAGTGAACGCTCAAGAACCGTCTCCAGCTGGGCTCCTCGTCTGCCTGCTGTGGCCTGTGCCAATGCCAGCGCAGACTTCCGGCCACGCAACGTCAGCGTCATGAGCTGGTTACCGAACCAGGGGCCACCGGCTCTGCTCCAGGTCACCGGCGACGCTTGCGTACGGCCGTGGCGTGCCAGCAGGCGGCCGAGGCGCCGGCCCGTCCGGCTCCAGCCGAAGCGGAAGGCGGCGCGGAGCGGGCGGGGGACCGCATTGTGTGTGGGGGAGCAGGTCAGCTGGAGGACGCGGGCCCGCGGTGCGCTCGCGGCGCCGGTGGCGGACCATCGGGGCTCGGCGATGTAGGCGTGGTGCACATCGCCCGAGAGCACGCATACCGTCGCCGGGGCGGCCGGCCCGCTTCCGGCCTCCCGCAGCAGTTCCGTGAACCGGTCGAAGGAATCCGGGAAGGCGGCCCAATGCTCCAGGTCCGACGCCCGGCGCAGCTTCTCGCCGAACCGGGCCCAGCGCTCCCCGCGCACGCCCGCGCACAGGGCGGCGCTCCAGCGTTCCGCGTCGTGGACGAGCGGGGGCAGGAGCCACGGCAGGGAGCTGCCGATCAGGAGGTGATCGTATGAAGCGGGGTCGCCCAGAGCCTCGTCCCGCAGCCAGCGGTCCTCTTCGGGGTCGAGCATCGCGCGCTCCTGCTCGGCCAGGACGCGGGCCGCGCGGGTGTCCACCATCAGCAGCCGTACTCGGCCGAAAACACGCTGGTAGCTCCAGCGGGTGCGGGTGGGGTCGGCGTTGGTCTCGGCCGCGAAGCGGCGCAGCGCCTCGGTGCCGTCGGGCGAGGCCCGCACCGCCGTGTACACGGGGTCGGCGGCCAGTTCGGCGGGGGAGAGATTGCCCAGATGCTGGTGGACCCAGTACGACATGAGCCCGCTGACGATCCGCTCGTGCCACCAGGAGGTGGCGCGAATCCGCTCCTGCCAGGCGGCGCTGGTGTTCCAGTCGTCGATGACGTCGTGATCGTCGAAGATCATGCAGCTGGGAACCGTCGAGAGCAGCCAGCGCACCTCCGGGTCCCGCCACGATTCGTCGTAGAGGAAGGTGTACTCCTCGTAGTCGGCGACCTCCGCGCCCGGCGGCTCGCGCAGGTCGCGGCGAGCGGCGAGCCTGCGCCGGGTCGCCCGGGAGGTCTCGTCCGCGTACACCTGATCGCCGAGGAGGAGCAGGACGTCGGGGCGTTCGGCCGCCGGATCCGCGGCGAGCCGGGCGGCCAGGGTGGCCAGTGCGTCCGGTCCCGCGGGGTCGTGCCCGCCACCGGGCGCTGCCGCCCAGCGGCACGAGCCGAACGAGACCCGCACGCCTGGCTCCTCCGCCCCGGCCGCCGGTTCCGCCGCTGTGCCGTGTGCTGTGCCGTGTGCTGTGTCGACCCTCGTGCCTGTGTCGGCCCTGGTGTCCGTGCCCGTGTTGGTGCCCGTACCCGCCCTCGTGTCCGTGACTGTGCACGTGTCCGTGGCGGAGGTCCTGGCCCTGCCCGTGTCCGTGGCCCTGCCTGTGTCCGTGGCTGTGGCCGTGCCCGTTGCCGTGGTCGTGGCCCGGGGTGTGGTGATGGTGCTCGGCGGGAGGCGTGATTCCTTGGGAGGCCAGACGCGCCGGTTCCCGATCAGCACTTCGTACGTCGTCGTGGAACCGGGCGTCAGCCCCTCCACCACCACCAGGGCGTAGTGGTGCCCGGCCACCGCGAAGGTCCGCGACGCCCCCGAAGCGCCGTCCGCGCAACGGACGTTCACCGTGCACGGACGGCTGGCCTCGACCCAGACCGTCGCGGTGGAACCGGACTCCCAGTCGACGTACCGCAGCAGCGGACCCAGACGCAGTCCCGCCATGTGATGCCTCCTCGCGACGGCGTCAGGGGTGTCTGCTGAACGACCGGGGAGGGGGGTGGGTTCCGGCGGTGGGCCAGCGGGCTGTCAGCAGCCGTTCAGGGCCGTCTGCAGGGCGCTCTTCTCGGCCTGGTCCACGCTCAGGCCGTAGTGGTGCTTCACGTGGACCCAGGCGCGGACGTACGTGCACTTGTACGCCGTGCGCGGCGGCATCCACTCGGCCGGGTCCCTGTCGCCCTTGGACTGGTTGACGTTGTCGGTGACCGCGATGAGCTGGGGGCGGGTCAGGTCGTTCGCGAACGACCGGCGTTGGGTGGTGGTCCAGCTGCTCGCGCCGGAGCGCCAGGCCTCGGCGAGGGGGATCATGTGGTCGATGTCCACGTCGGACGCGGCGCTCCAGGTGGCGCCGTCGTACGGCGAGTACCAACTGCCGCTGATCGCGGCGCAGGCGGCGTTCTGCTGGACGTTCGTGCCGTCGCGCTTGAGGACGACCTCGCGGGTGTTGCAGGTCCCCGACTGGGTGATCCAGTGCGGGAACTTGTCCCGGCTGTAGCCGCTGGACGAGCCCTCCGCGCCGACGGTGAGCTGGCCGAGGTACGTGCGTGCGGTCGCCGCGCTGACCGGGGTGGGCATGGCGGCCTGCGCGGACGGGGCGGTGAACAGGGCGGATGTGGCGGCGAGCGCTGCGGTTGCGGCGACGACGGAGAGCCGACGCGCGTAGACACCGGACATACGAACTCCCTTGACGCGGGGGGTGATTGGGCGGGCGGTGGGTGGAGCCCGGCCATCGTGGCGACGCCAGGTTTCTCGGGGATGGGCGTCAGGTGACAGGGTGACGACATGTTCACGTCACATCAAGGGGTGTGCAAGGCGTGTGTGAGGGGTGCGCGGAGGGTGGTACGGGTGTCCGGCGCGCCTCTGTCGGGGCGGCGGAGCGTCCTCGTTCCCGGCTTATCGTTGCCGCGTGCTGCTTCCGGTCTCGGCCACCCTCGGAGTCGTCCTCGCCGTCCTGCTGGTCCTCACCGCCCTCGTCGCGGTGTGGGCGTCGCTCGGCCGCTCGCGCGAGATTCTCGTCGCGGGCGTGCGGGCTGCGGCCCAACTCGCCGCCGTCTCCCTGCTCATCGGCTGGGTGGCCCGCTCCCTGGCGCCGCTCCTCGGGTTCGTGGTGCTGATGTTCGCCGTGGCCGTGTGGACCGCCGGCCGCCGGATCACCGGCAATCACACCTGGCGGTGGGCGGCCCTGCCGATCGGGGCGGGCGTGCTTCCCGTGGTCGGGGCCCTGCTGCTCACGGGGCTCGTCCCGGTCCGGGGCCTGGCCCTCATCCCGGTCGCGGGCATCCTCATCGGCGGGGCGCTCACCGCGACCGTGCTCGGTGGGCGGCGCGCCCTGGACGAGCTCGCCACCCGTTACGGGGAGGTGGAGGCGGGGATGGCGCTCGGGATGCTCGACCGGGACGCCCGGCTGGAGATCGTCCGGCCGACGGCGTCGGACGCGTTGCTGCCGGGTCTCGACCAGACCCGGACGGTCGGGCTCGTCACGTTGCCGGGGGCGTTCGTGGGCATGCTGCTGGGCGGCGCCTCACCCGTGGAGGCGGGCGCCGTGCAGCTCTTCGTCCTGGTGGCACTGATGGCCGTGCAGGTGGTGGCCGTCGCGGTGGTGCTGGAGCTGGTTGCCCGCGGGCGGCTGCGGCGGGGGTGACGGCTGCCGAGCGGTCTCAGACCCCGCTGATGTGCAGGCGGATCGAGCCGTCGCCCGCCGCCTCCACCCGTACCCGCGTCAGATCCTCGACGTGTATGTCCGGCGCCAGGGCCGCGGCGCGCGGGCCCACGCCCACGACGCGCATCCCGGCCGCCCGGCCCGCCGCGATACCCGCCTCGGAGTCCTCGAACACGATGCAGTCCGCCGCGTCGAAGCCCAGCTCCGCCGCGCCCTTGAGGAAGCCCTCGGGGTCCGGCTTGCTCGCGCCGACCTGCTCCGCGGTGACGCGGACGGCGGGCATCGGCAGGGCGGCCGCGCCCATCCGGGCCGTCGCCAGCGCGGCGTCGGCGGAGGTCACCAGCGCGTGCGGCAGATCGGCGATCGAGGCCATGAACGCGGGCGCCCCGCCGATCGGTACGACGCCCTCGACGTCGGCGGTCTCCTCGGCGAGCATCGCCCGGTTGTCCGCGTAGTTCTCCTCCACCGGGCGGTCCGGAAGCAGGACCGCCATCGTGGCGTACCCCTGGCGGCCGTGCACCACCTTCAGTGCGGCCTCGGGGTCCAGCCCGTGCTTGATCGCCCAGCGGCGCCAGCAGCGCTCCACCACCGCGTCGGAGTTCACGAGGGTGCCGTCCATGTCCAGCAGGAGGGCTCGTGCGGTGAGGACGGTTGCCGACATCGGCTGGCTCCAGGACGCGGGGGACGGTGGTGCGGTACAAGAGCAGCCCCGCCCGCCGGTCAGGGAGTGCGGGCGGGAGCTACTTTGTTCCACGAACATACAAAAACCTGGGCCGGAAAGCCAATCAGCCTGGTCCGACCCGGTCCGACCTGGTCCGGGAGTCTTCACCACTCCGCTCCGGGGCCCTGCCTTCATGGCGGTCCGGGGGCTTCGCCCGCTCCGCAGCCGACCGGTCAGCCGCTCCGCGGTCGGCTGGTCAGCGGTGGCCCCGTCCGCTCGTCTCCGCCTCCAGTGCGCGCCGCGTGTTCGGCCCGTACACCCCTGCCGGGTCCCCCTGGATCGGCTTGTACGACTGGTAGACGGTCACGGCGTTCTCCACCCGGACCGAGTAGTGCGCGTCCGGCGGGCCCCCGTAGAGCCACACCTCCATGAGCCGCTTCTGCAGCTCGGCCACCTCCGGGCCCCGGTCGCCACGCCGGAGCGAGGGTCCGGCCAGGCCCGCGGGCGGGGCTGCGGACGGTGTCCCCGGGGTCGCACTGCCCGTCGCCGGGGCCGACGGGGTGCCCGCCGTCGGCGTCGCCGGGGCGGTGGCGGTCGGGGTCGGCTCCTCGCTCCTCGTCGGCGACGCGGACGCAGACGCGGACGGTGAGGGGGGCGGGGTGGGCGAGGGTGAGGTGGTACGGGATGGGGTCGCCGACGCGGAGGGCGACGGGGCCGCCGACGCCGCCGGTCCGCCCCCGGTGTCCGGGGCGCTCGTGGTCGCCTCCGGCAGTGCCTCGTCCTGGCTCCCGTCGCCGCCGAAGAGTCCCCCGGCGAAAGCTGCCGTGCCGATCACCGAGGCCACGGCCGCCCCCACGGCGAGGGCCGCGAAGGGGCGCCTGCGGCGCGGCTGCACGGGGTCGTAGCCCGCGCTCACGGTGGCGGAGGTGGTGGTGATGGCAGTGGGGGTGGTGCGCCGGCGGCTCTCGCCCGACACGGAATCCGTGCCGAAGCCCGCAGCCGTGCCTGTGCCCGCACCCGTGTCCGTACCGAAGCCCGCACCCATATCGGTGCCCGCATTCGTACGCGCATCGGTACGCGCTTCCGCCGCCGTGGCCCGTCCCTCGGTGTCCAGGAACAGCGGCATGGTGGTGGCCGCGGCGCCCGGAACGTCCTCCGGCGGCGCCGAGGAGTCGTCCGTCAGCTTCACGTACGGCCTGATCCTCAGCGGGTCGAAGTCCTCGGCCGCCGCGATCTCCGCCGTACGGGCGGCCCGCTGCTCCTCCTCCGTGAGCGGCGCCGGACGTGCGCCCGCGCCGCACCGGCACGGCACCCGGTGTTCCGTACCGGGCTCCCCGGTCGTCCGTCTCCCGCACTCCGGGCATGCCTGTCCGGTCATCGTGGGTCCCCTCCCCTTGAGCTGCCTGCGATTATGCAGCCCGCTCCGGGGAAGCCCAATGCCCTGCCGGGAGCCCCCAGGTGCCCTGCCGGCGCCCGGCAGGGCACAACAGGCCATAACGGAGGAAAACGGCCAGGATGGGGGAGTAGTGGATCAGCGGACCGAGGAGACGCCCATGGCCCAGCAGCTGAGCCCGCCCCCGCTGGCCCCCGGCGACGGACAGTCCCGGCGGACCGTCATGGTGGCGATCGGCGCCCTGCTCCTCGGCATGCTGCTCGCGGCACTCGATCAGACCATCGTCTCCACGGCGCTGCCGACCATCGTCAGCGAACTCGGCGGCATGGACCATCTGTCCTGGGTGGTCACCGCCTACATGCTGGCGGCGACCGCGGCGACCCCCCTCTGGGGCAAGCTCGGCGACCAGTACGGCCGCAAGAAGCTCTTCCAGACCGCGATCGTCATCTTCCTCATCGGCTCCGCGCTCTGCGGTATCGCCCAGAACATGCCCCAGCTGATCGGCTTCCGCGCCCTCCAGGGGCTCGGCGGCGGCGGGCTCATGGTGCTGTCGATGGCGATCGTCGGCGATCTCGTCACGCCCCGCGAACGCGGCAAGTACCAGGGCCTGTTCGGTGCCGTCTTCGGTGTGACCAGCGTCCTGGGGCCGCTGTTGGGCGGGTTCTTCACCGAACACCTCAGCTGGCGCTGGGTGTTCTACATCAACCTGCCGATCGGTGTCGTCGCCCTGCTCGTCATCGCGGCCGTGCTGCACATCCCGGTCCACCGGGAGAAGCACACCATCGACTACCTGGGCACCTTCCTCATCGCGTCCGTCGCCACCTGCCTGGTCCTCATCGCATCGCTCGGCGGTACGACCTGGGCCTGGGGTTCGGCGCGGATCATCGCGCTCGCGGTGCTCGCCGTCGTCCTGCTCGTCGCGTTCGTCGCCGCCGAACGGCGGGCGGCCGAACCGGTGCTGCCGCTCAAGCTGTTCCGGATCCGGACCTTCAGCCTCGTCGCCGTGATCAGCTTCGTCGTCGGCTTCGCGATGTTCGGCGCGATGACCTACCTGCCGACCTTCCTCCAGGTGGTGCACGGCATCACGCCGACCATGTCCGGCGTGCACATGCTGCCGATGGTCCTCGGCATGCTGCTCACCTCGACCGGCTCCGGGCAGATCGTCAGCCGGACCGGCCGCTGGAAGGTCTTCCCGCTGGCGGGCACCGCCCTCACCGCCGTCGGCCTGCTCCTGCTCCACCGGCTGGACCCGGCCAGCTCCACTTGGGCGATGAGCGTCTTCTTCTTCGTCTTCGGCGCCGGACTCGGCCTCGTCATGCAGGTCCTCGTCCTCGTCGTGCAGAACGCGGTCTCCTACCAGGACCTGGGTGTCGCCACCTCCGGAGCCACCTTCTTCCGCTCCATCGGCGCCTCCTTCGGCGTGGCCATCTTCGGCACCGTCTTCACCAACCGGCTCACCGGCCAGCTGGACAGCGCGCTCGCGGGCCGCTCCCTGCCGCCGGGCGTCGACGCCGACCGGCTGGCGGCCGACCCCCGGGCCATCCAGATGCTCCCGGCCGACCTGCGCCCCTCGATCCTCGACGCGTACTCCACCTCCATCACGGACGTCTTCCTGTACGCGGCACCCGTCGTCCTCATCGCCTTCGTCCTCGCCTGGTTCCTCCGGGAGGACAAGCTCCGGGGCTCGGTGACGGCTCCCGACACCAGCCAGACCCTCGCGTCCAACCCCGTGGAGCGTTCCTCGTACGACGAGTGCGCCCGCGCCCTGTCGGTGCTCGCCACCCGGGAGGGGCGCCGCGAGATCTACGAGAAGATCACCGCGCGCGCCGGGTACGACCTGCTGCCCGCCTCCAGCTGGCTGCTGCTGCGGATCAAGCGGCACGGCATGGTCGAGCCCGCCCGGCTGGCCGAGACGGCCCCCGTACCGCTGCGGGTGATCACCGAGGCGGCCCGTCAGGTGGAGGAACGCGGGCTGGCCCGTCGCGAGGGGCTGCAGATGATCCTCACCGACGCGGGGGGCGAGGCGGTCGTCCGGCTCTCCCAGGCCCGTGAGGACTCCCTCGCCGAACTGCTGGGCGACTGGTGGGGGCCCGAGCGCCCCACCGACCTGGTCGCACTCGTCGCCGAGCTGGCGGCGGAGGCCGGCGGTTCGAGCAAGGAGCGCCCGCACTCCCCGGAGCCTCCCCGCGACCACGAGGCCCACTGGAGCCACGGCCACCACGACCGTCCCCACCCGCCGTCCGCCTGAGCGGCGCGCGGGCCGGGGCGCGGCTTCCCCCCACACCTCCTCGGCGAATCACAGCTCTTTGGCGAACCAGACCTCCGCGTACGGGGTGCGGCGGTGGAACGCCGGCACCTCCCGATACCCGTGCTTCGCGTACAGCCCGCGCGCCTCGACCAGGTCGGTGCGGGTATCCAGCCGCAGCAGCCGGACGCCGAACGCCCTCGCCGCCTCCTCGACCGCGGCCAGCAGCACCGCACCGCCGCCCGTACCCCGGAACGCCGGGCGCACGTACACCCGCGTCAGCTCCGCCGTCCCCGGCCCGGCGGCCTCCGTCAGCACCAGCCCGGCACAGGCCGCGGCCTTGCCCTCGTGGCGGCCGACGACGAACTGCCCGGTCGGCGGGGTGAGCAGATCGGCGCCGTCGTCCGTGAGACCGTCGGCGATCTCCTCGGCGGTCGCGGGCCGCTGCCAATAGCGGCTCGCGACCTCGTCGTAGTAGTCGCGGCGCAGCGCGGTCGCGTCGGGGGAGTCGAATCGTTCGGTGGTCACGGTCCAGGTCATGTGGGGCATTCTTGCTCGCGCACAGCCGTGCGGCGACGCAATTGCGTGCAGGGGCAGCAGTGAAGGGGGCCGGGCGACGGCCGACAGCGCTGCAACGGCCGACAGTGCGACGGTGGCGGACGGTGGCCGCGATGGCCCCCGGAACGCCGCACCGCGACCGCGGCGGGTCCGGCACATCGCCTTCGACCGGCCCTTCGGCATCGTCGTGCTGGGCGGGGCCGACGACGTACCGCTCCTCACCGCCTGACAGGCGGACGCACCGGCAGCCTCGGTCCCGTCGCTGTCTGAGACTCCAGGATTCCGTTCCCCGGTCATTCTTCTGGACGAAAGCATGATGACAGTCAGGCAAAGAGGGGGTTGATTGTGTCTGCCTCGTAGGGCAATGCGAGGCTTCATCCTGCACTGCCCCACTCGAAGGGGCGATGCATGGAACGGTGGGAGGGTCGGCGCAGCGTGGCGACAGCGGATCACAGTGTGCGTGGGGACGCGGCAGCGGACGGGGCATCGGACGCGGGGGCGAGGGACCGGCTGGCCAGGGCCGTCCTCTGGCTGGTCGTGGCCGTGCTGGCGGTGCGGCAGGTGGCGGTGGTGCTCCGGCAGCCACCGGGGGAGCGGCTCACCGATCTGGAGACCTGGACCGGGGAGAACGGGGTCCTGCATGCGACCGGCGCGCTGTACGACGGCGGCCGGTTCACCGGAACGCCGTTCGCCGGCGTGGTGCTGAAACCTCTCACCGCCGCGGCCCAGCAGGCCCTGGGCGTCGCCTGGACGTTCGGCTCCCTGCTGCTGGTCGTCGCCCTCGGGATCGTCGCGGCCCGCGCCCTGCCCCGGCCGGCCGGCCGTCGGACGGTCCTGCTCGCCGCGCCCGTCGCGATCAGCCTGCTCATGCTGTCGCTGCCGGTCCGCAACGCCCTCCACCTGGGCCAGACCAGCATCCTGCCGGTCCTGCTGGTGCTTCTGGCCGTGTTCGTCGTACGGGAGCACCGGGCGGCGGGCGTCCTCGTCGGCCTCGCGGCAGCCCTCCAGCCGGTGCTGCTGCTCTTCGCCGCCCTGCTCTGGCTGACCGGCCGACGGCAGGCCTCGGTGAGCGCGGGCGCGACCTTCGCGCTCGCCACCGCCGCCGCCTGGGCCGTGGCGCCGAAGGACTCGTGGATGTACTGGGCGCACCACGCCGCGGGCGCCGGGCTGGGCGAGCGCCCGGACAGCCTGGCCAACCAGTCCCTGCACGGGGCGCTGCTCAGGCTCGGGCTCGAAGGCCCCCTGGAGATCGCCCTGTTCCTGGCGCTCGCCGCCGTCGTCGTGTTCCTCGGGCTGCGGCGCGCGGTGCGCTACGCCCAGGACGGCCAGCTGCTCCTCGCCGTGGCCGTGACCGGCTGTGTCGTGGTGGCCGTCTCGCCGACCGCATGGCAGCACCAGCTGCTCTGGGTGCTCCTCGCGGTCGTCGGCCGGGTCGGCAGGCGGGCCTCCGACCGGCTGGTGTGGCCGGCGGTCGTGGTCCTGATCGTCACCCTGCCGGGGACGATGCTGCTGCCGAACATCGCGACGCTCTACCCCGTACGCGACAACGTGCTGCTCCTCGCGGCCCTCGGCGCGGCCTGCCTCGCCCCGTTCCTGCCCCGTACCTCGCCGTACTGGCAGCACCCGATCCCCACGGACTACGCGAAGCCGGTGGCGGCGCGCTGGAGACGCGTGCCGCTCCTGCCGTTCTGGCGCCGGGTGCTCAGCCGCCCCAACCTGCTGCTGGAGCTCCTGCTCATCCGGGTCGTCTACTCCGCCTACGCGCAGGTCCGCCTCGCCGCCACCGCGGGCCGCCCCGTAGCCGAGGAGCACGGACGGCAGATCCACGCGATCGAACAGTGGCTGCACATCGACATCGAGCACTGGGTCAACCACACCGTCGTCCAGATCAACTGGCTGCGCGAGTTCTTCGACTACTACTACCTGACCTTCCACTTCATCGTCCCGCTGACGATTCTCGGCGTGCTGTACGCGCGTCGCCCCGCCGACTACCGCTGGGTCCGCTCCTCCATCGGCTTCGCCACGCTCCTGGCGCTCGTCGGCTTCTGGCTCTACCCGCTGGCCCCGCCCCGGCTCATGCCCGGCCTCGGCTTCATCGACACCGTCCACGGGGTGCAGGACTTCGCCAAGCCCGACTACGGGACGCTGACCACCGTCACCAACCAGTACGCGGCGATGCCGTCACTGCACTTCGGCTGGTCGCTGTGGTGCGGGGTGGTGATCGTGATGCTGGCCCCGAAGATGTGGATGAAGGCACTCGGTCTGCTGCACCCGCTCTTCACCATCGCCGCCATCGTGGCCACCGCCAATCACTGGGTGCTCGACGCGGCCGGTGGCGCGCTGGTCGTCACGCTGGGCTTCGGGCTGACATACGTGCTTTCGGGGCCGAGGAGGCTGGTGGCCGACGGGAAGCGGGCGACGGCGGAACCCGCGGAGCCCGCAGAGGCCGTGGCCGCGCCCGCGCCCGAGCGCGTACCAGCGGAGCCCGCAGACGCCGAGCCCGAACCCGAGCGCGTACCCGCGGAGAAGGTCGGCGGCAAGCAGTAGCAGGGCACGAGGGCAGCAGGACCGAAGGGCAGTAGGGCAGCAACAGGCCGAAGGGGTGCCGGGACGACGTACACCGTCCCGGCACCCCTTCGGCGTGGATCGCCGCGTCCCTACATGGTCCGCCCTCCCGGCCCCGCCCGCCACTCGGGCGGGGCTGTCTCAGGAAGCCGCCGCCGTGGTCACCTGGAGCTGTTTGATGCCGTTGAGCCAGGCCGACCGCAGCCGTCGCGGGTCCTCCAGCAGCCGCAGATCGGGCAGTACGTCGGCGATCGCGTTGAAGATCAGGTCGATCTCCATCACGGCCAGCGACTTGCCCAGGCAGAAGTGCGGGCCGCCTCCGCCGAACCCGAGGTGCGGGTTGGGGTCGCGGGTGATGTCGAAGGCCTCCGGGGAGTCGAACACCTCGGGGTCGTTGTTGGCGGAGGAGTAGAACAGCCCGACGCGTTCGCCCTTCCTGATCCGCCGGCCGCCCAGCTCCACGTCCTGGGTGGCGGTCCGCTGGAAGGACACCACGGGGGTGGCCCAGCGCACGATCTCCTCGGCCGTCGTCGTCGGGCGCTCCCTCTTGTACAGCTCCCACTGTTCGGGATGGGTGAGGAAGGCGTGCATACCGTGGCTGATCGCGTTACGGGTCGTCTCGTTCCCCGCCACCGCCAGCAGGATCACGAAGAACCCGAACTCGTCGGATGACAGGTTCCCCTCGCCCTCCGCCGCGACCAGCTGGCTGACGATGTCCTTCGCCGGGCACTCCTTGCGGGCCGCCGCCAGGTTCATCGAGTACGCCACGATCTCCATGGCCGCCTCGGCGCCGATCTCCTCGGTGATCGCGTACTCGGGGTCGTCGTACGCGGCCATCTTGTTGGACCAGTCGAAGATCTTGGTCCTGTCCTCCTGCGGTACGCCGATGAGTTCGGCGATGGCCTGGAGCGGGAGTTCCACCGCGATGTCGGTGACGAAGTCGAAGGAGCCGTCGGTGTCGGCCGAGGCGAGGGCCGTCTCCACGATGCTGCGGGCCCGGGTGCGCAGGGCCGACTCCAGGGAGCGCACCGCGCGCGGGGTGAAGCCGCGCTGGACGATCTGGCGGACCCGGGTGTGTTCGGGCGGGTCCATGTTCAGCATGATCAGCTTCTGGACCTCGATCTGGTCGCGGCTGATCGTCTCGTTGAAGCGGATGACGGCGGTGTTGGTGTTCGAGGAGAACAACTCCGGGTGCGTGGAGACGTACTTGACGTCCGCGTGGCGGGTCACGGCCCAGTAGCCCTCGTCGCCGAACCCCGAGATGTTGGCGGGCTGGGTGCACCACCAGACCGGTGCCGTCTGCCGCATGAGGGCGAACTCCGGGTGCGGAACGCGGGCTTGGAGGAGGTCGGGGTCGGTGAAGTCGAACCCGTCGGGCAGATGGGGGCAGCGCATGGGCACCTCTCCACTCCGGATCTGGCGGCGAACCGTTCGGGGAGCCGCCCGGCCGGCCATCCGGCATCCTGACGACCCATCAGAAGTTGCCCCGCAAGGTAGTAACGAGTTCTACAAGTGGCAAGGGTCGTGGCCAGATCTGTTGCCCCCGATGCCCGTGCGGGGGTTTCCGGTGGCGGTGCGGGTGCCTCTGCCGCCGGTGCCGCGCCTGTCGGCTCGCCGGGGGGCGCGCGCGTGGTGCGTGCACGCCCCTTGCGCGGCAGGGCCGCCGTCACGAGACTGCTTGCAGAACTAGAACGCGTACTAGTTCCTTCCGTGGGCGCCGGGAAGCCCCAGCGGAAGCGTGAGGAGAGGACGAGCTCATGGCCGCGGAACCCGTCATCGTCGAAGCCGTACGCACCCCCATCGGCAGGCGCGGGGGCGCACTCGCCAATCTGCACCCCGCCTACCTGTTGGGCGAGACCTACCGTGAACTTCTCGGCCGCACCGGCATCCAGGCCGACTGCGTCGAACAGATCGTCGGCGGCACCGTCACCCACGCCGGAGAGCAGTCCATGAACCCGGCCCGAACCGCCTGGCTGACGGTGGGCCTGCCGTACGAGACCGCCGCCACCACCGTGGACTGCCAGTGCGGCTCCTCGCAGCAGGCGTCCCACATGGTCGCCAACATGGTGGCGGCCGGGGTCATCGACGTGGGCATCAGCTGCGGCGTGGAGGCGATGTCCCGGGTCCCGCTGGGCAGCGGCTCCAAGCACGGCCCGGGTAAGCCCTGGCCCGACGAGTGGAACGTCGACCTGCCCAACCAGTTCGAGGCCGCCGAGCGCATCGCCCGTAAGCGCGGCCTGACCCGGGAGCGGGTCGACGCGCTCGGCCTGCTCTCCCAGCAGCGGGCCGCCGCCGCCTGGGCCGAGGAGCGCTTCAAGCGCGAGACGTACGCCGTCCAGGTGCCGACCACCGAGGAGGAACAGGCGGCCGGGCAGGGCATGTGGCGGCTCGTCGACCGGGACGAGGGACTGCGGGACACCTCGATGGAGGCGCTCGCCGGGCTGAAGACCGTCATGCCGAGCGCGATCCACACCGCGGGCAACTCCTCGCAGATATCGGACGGGGCCGCGGCCATCCTGTGGTCCTCGAAGCGGATGGCGCGGGCCCTGAAGCTCAGGCCCCGGGCCCGGATCGTGGCCCAGGCGCTGGTCGGCTCCGACCCGCACTACCACCTCGACGGTCCGATCGACGCGACCCGGGCGGTGCTCGGCAAGGCCGGGATGTCGCTGCGGGACATCGACCTCGTCGAGATCAACGAGGCGTTCGCGTCGGTGGTGCTGAGCTGGGCGCAGGAGTTCGAGGCGGACCTCGACGGCCTGGAGAAGGTCAACGTCAACGGCGGCGCGATCGCCCTCGGCCATCCGGTCGGCGCCACGGGGGCCCGGCTGATCACCACGGCCCTGCACGAACTGGAACGCCGCGACAAGGAGTTCGCCCTCATCACGATGTGCGCGGGCGGCGCGCTGGCGACGGGAACGATCATCCAGCGGCTGTGACCCCGTCTGCGGCCGGTACCGGACGAGCCCCGGGGGCCATCACCCCCCGGGCTCCCCGAACGCGCCGCGCGCGTCGAACGCCGCCCGCCGGGTCGCCCGGCGCAGCGCCCTCAGCAGGGTCGGTCCGACCGTGAGGGTCAGGACGACGGTCAGCGCCGCCCGGCCCAGGTCCCAGCCGAGCGAGGTCGCCGCGCAGTAGGCGAGGAAGCGCACCAGGTTCTCGTGCAGCGGGTCCCCCGCGACGAACGAGACGCCCGAACCCAGCCCGGCGATGAGCGGCCAGCCCTGGAGATTCATCACCGTGCCGTACGCGAACGCCGCCACCCAGCCGTAGCCGGCCAGCATCGCCAGCTCCGCCCGCCCGCGCAGCCGGTCGGGCCCCGGCAGCAGGCCCGCGCCCATCGTGAACCAGCCCATCGCCAGCATCTGGAACGGCATCCACGGACCCACCCCGCCCGTCAGCAGCGCCGAGGCGAACATGGTCACCGAGCCGAGGACGAAGCCGAACCCGGGACCCAGCACCCGGCCGCTCAACACCATCAGGAAGAACATCGGCTCCAGGCCCGCCGTCCCCGCCCCCAGCGGGCGCAGCGCCGCCCCCACCGCGGCCAGCACGCCGAGCATCGCGACCGCCTTCGCGTCCATCCCCGACTCGGAGATCGTCGCCACCACCACCGCGACCAGCAGCGGCAGCAACGCCGCGAACAGCCACGGCGCGTCGACGGCGTGCGCGAGCCCGGACCCGGCGTCCGCCAGCAGCGGCCACCCGAAGGCGACCACGCCGACGGCCCCGATCAGCACCAGCGCGGCCACCGACTTCGGCCCGAGCCGCACGGGCCGGGCCATGGGCTCCGGTACGGCCCGCCCGCGTACCGCCCGCTCCCGTACGCTCATCGCGCGCCCCGCTTCCGTACGCCCAGCCCCGCGCCGGGCCGGGGTGCCCGCTCCCGTACTCCCGTGATTCCGCTCACGCGCCCGCCTCCAGCGCCCCGCGCACCTGGGACACGGTCAGCCACTCCTGCGGGGCCAGGATCTTCGCCGTCTGCGGGGCGAACGCGGGGGAGGAGACCACCACCCGCCCGGTCGGGCCGTCCGCGACGACCTCCCCGTCGGCGAGGATCACCACCCGGTGCGCCAGCTCCGCCGCCAGCTCCACATCGTGCGTGGCCAGGACGATCGCGTGGCCCTCGGCGGCCAGGGCGCGCAGGACGCCGACGAGGCGGGCCTTCGCCGCGTAGTCCAGGCCGCGCGTCGGCTCGTCCAGCAGCAACAGCGGCGGGCGGCCGGTCAGTACGAGCGCCAGGGCGAGCGCGAGCCGCTGGCCCTCGGACAGGTCCCGGGGGTGGGTGCCGTCCCCGACCCCGGGCAGCAGCTCCGACACCAGCGCCCGGCAGGTGCCCTCCGCCGCGCCCGCGTCCCGGTCGGCCGCCGCGCACTCCGCGGCCACCGTGTCCGCGTACAGCAGATCGCGCGGCTCCTGCGGTACGAGCCCGACCCGGCGCACCATCGCCCCCGGGCCCGTCCGGGCCGGGGCGAGCCCGCCGACGCGCACGGCGCCCGAGGTGGGCTCGATCATGCCGACGAGCGCGCCGAGCAGCGTGGACTTCCCGGCCCCGTTGCGGCCCATCAGGGCCACCGTCTCGCCCGGGGCCACGGTGAGTTCCACCCGCCGCAACGCCTCGATCCGGCCGCGCCGCACCCCGAGCCCCTCGACCCGGGTGACCGGATCGACGGCGGGGGCGGCGGACCGGTCGGACACGCGGGGGCCGCCCGTCCGGCCCCGGCCCAGCAGCCGGGCGAGCCGTCCGGGCCCGGGTCGCTCCGGAGCGACCGGCCGCGCAGGCTCCGGCACCGGTGCGGCCGCCGTACGCGCGGGCACGGCCGCGTCCGCCAGCCGGGTCCGCAGCGCACCCGCCCCGCGCCGCGCGTCCCGTACCGACAGGGGCAGCGGGTCCCAGCCCGCCAGCAGCCCCAGTTCGGCCACCGGCGGCCGGACCGGCGACACCCTCATGATCTCGGCGGGCGGCCCCGTGACGGGGGCGACGCCCGGCGCGGGCAGCAGGATGACCTGGTCCGCGTACTGCACCACCCGCTCCAGCCGGTGCTCGGCCATCAGCACGGTCGTGCCCAGGTCGTGGACCAGCCGCTGGAGCACCGCGAGGACCTCCTCGGCCGCCGCCGGGTCCAGCGCCGAGGTCGGCTCGTCGAGCACCAGCACCTTCGGGTGCGGAGTGAGCACCGAGCCGATCGCCACGCGCTGCTGCTGGCCACCCGACAGGGTCGCGATCGGGCGGTCGCGCAGCTCGGCCAGGCCCAGCAGGTCGAGCGTCTCCTCGACCCGGCGGCGCATCACGTCGGGGGCCAGACCCAGCGACTCCATGCCGTACGCGAGCTCGTCCTCGACGGTGTCCGTGACGAAGTGCGCGAGCGGGTCCTGCCCCACCGTGCCGACCAGATCGGCCAGTTCACGCGGCTTGTGCGTACGGGTGTCGCGCCCGTCCACCGTGACCCGGCCCGACAGCAGCCCGCCCGTGAAGTGCGGGACGAGCCCCGAGACCGTCCCCAGCAAAGTCGACTTGCCGACCCCCGAAGGGCCGACGAGCAGCACGAGTTCGCCCTCGGGGACCGTGAGGTCGACGCCGGACAGCGTGGGCCGCTCCGTGCCCTCGTACCGCACGGAGACCCGCTCGAACCTGATCACGCCAGCTCCTTGCTGCGATGTGCCTGTTTCCCTGCCCCGGGGGACGACGACGGCGGTACGGGCGCGACCAGCGCGGGCAGCAGCCCGATCAGCGCGGCCGCCGCGGGCCACAGCGGCAGCACCGGCGCGGTCAGTGGTACGACACCGGGGCGCAGCGCGTCCGGATCGGCCGCGCCCGCCCAGATCATCACCGCCGCGACCGCCGCACCCGAGCACGCCACCAGCCAGGCCCGTACCCCCCACCGGTCCGGCCGGTAGCGGGTCCGCACCGAGCGACGGCCGCCGAGCCGCAGCCCCGCCAGCGCCGTGACCAGACCGGCCAGCAGCAGCGGCAGCCCGTACACCGCCCCCTGAGCGGCCAGCAGCCCGTACGTTCCCGCGCACACCCCGAGCAGCCCGCCCAGCGTGAGGACGTTCGTGGTGTGCCGGACGGCCGCCGGAACCTGGGCGGTGCGCCCGTAGCCGCGCGCGTCCATCGACGCGGCCAGCGCCACGGACCGCTCCAGCGCCCCCTCCAGCACCGGCAGCCCGATCTGCGCCACCGCCCGCACCCCACCGGTCGGACGGCCCCGCAGCCGCCGCGCGGTGCGCAGCCGGACCACGTCGGCCACCATGTTCGGCGCGAACGTCATCGCCACCACGACGGCGACCCCCACCTCGTACAGCGCACCGGGCAGCGACTTCAGCAGCCGGGCCGGGTTGGCCAGCGCGTTCGCCGCGCCGACACAGATCAGCAGCGTGGCCAGCTTCATCCCGTCGTACAGGGCGAACACCAGCTGTTCCGCCGTGACCCGGCCGCCGATCCGC
This sequence comes from Streptomyces durocortorensis, assembly GCF_031760065.1. Taxonomy (NCBI): domain Bacteria; kingdom Bacillati; phylum Actinomycetota; class Actinomycetes; order Kitasatosporales; family Streptomycetaceae; genus Streptomyces; species Streptomyces sp. C11-1. The sequence goes on along the minus strand of NZ_CP134500.1, from coordinate 1,820,015 downwards.
ACCCCCTGCGCCCAGTCGGGCAACGGAAGTTCGGGGAGAACGAACACCGTGTGCGAACCGGGGATCGGCGACCCGAGGAAGACGGAGAACACCACGCGCAGCGCCACGACGAACAGCCCGAGCTTGACGAACGCCCCGTAGGAACGGGCCCACGGGGCGTCCGTCCGCCGGGCCGCGACCACGTACCCCGCCACGCCCACCAGCAGCCCGAGCAGCAGCGGGTTCGTCGTCCGGGACGCGGCGGTGGCGAGCCCCAGGGCCCAGAGCCACCACGCCCCGGCGGGCAGCGCGTTGCCGCGGTCGGCCTGCGGCGCGCGCAGGGCGCGGCGGAGCAGCCGGGCGGGGGCCGGGGCGGCGGTCACCGGCGGCGGCGGGCCTGGATGACGGCGGCGATGCCGAGCAGCAGGACGGCGCCGATGCCGACGAGGAGCCCGACGGAGGGACCTCCGCTACCCCCGTCACCTCCCTCGTCAGCGCCTTCCGCCTCTTCGGCCGTCCTGGAGGGTCCGGACGACTTCCCGCTTCCGTCCCCCGACACCTGCTCGCCGCAGCCCGACTTGGGGTAGCCGGAGATCGCGCAGAGCATGGCGCTGCTGTCGTACCGCAGGGGCTTCGCCACCGAGGCGAGCGCGTCCGCGCTGCTGGCGTCCGGCGCGACCTGCGCGCACGCCGTGCGCAGCGCGGGCGGCTTCTCGCCGTCCGGGGCGTCGGCGGCGGTTCCCGGGTCGATCACCAGGGCGATCCGCTTGGAGCCGTCCTCCGCCGGGGTGTCCGCGCAGATCGCCCCGAAGTCGGGGGCGCGGCGCGGCTGGTCCGCGTCGCCGGAGTCCTCGCTCACGGCGAACCGGAAGCCCTGGACCGTACCGTCGTCCGGGCGCAGGACGGCCGGGCCCTGGGTGGCGTACTCCCAGTTCTTGCCGTTGCCCTCCCAGAAGGACCAGTAGCGGTACCCGGCGGCCTCGGCGCTGCCCGCCCCCAGCAGGACGGCGGAGGCGGCGACCAGCGCGGTCAGCAGAGCGACGACGGGGGCCCGCAGATGTGCCAGGGCCGGTGTACGCCTCGTCACGGCTGCTGCTTCTTCCGGCGCATGCTGAGCAGGAAGCCGATGCCCGTGCCGACGAGCAGTCCGATGCCGATCAGCCACCACAGCCCGAGCCCGCCGTCGTCGCTGCTGGTGCCGCTGGTGGGCTGGGTACCGGTCCGCGTCGGTGCGGGCGTGGCGGTGGCGGCCGGGGCGGGGCCGGTCGCGTTGAGCTGCTTGACGAGGTCGACGCCGCCGAAGCTGCGGGCGTCCGCGCCGGTCGCGTGCGCGGCGAAGATCAACTGGGCTGTGGCGGCCGGACCGCCCTGCTGCGCCCAGGTCTTGGAGTTCTTGGCCAGCCAGCTGACGGAGGCCTCGGCCTTGTCCTTGTGCCCGGAGGCGGAGAGCGCGACGACGGCGTCGGCGGTGTTGCCGAAGTCGGGCTGCGGCGCGCTGTCCTCGGCGCCCGGCATCGGGGGCTGCTCCAGATACGGCGACTTCTCCAGCGTGTCCGCGAGGAAGGAAGCGCCGTTCTGCGCGCTCTGCTCCGGGCTGAGGTCGTCGCCCTTCGTGCAGACGGGGTCCTTCACCGCGTTGGCGTTCCCGATGGCCATGCCCCGGCCCAGCAGACCGAGCACGGCGGCCGCCGAGGAGTCCAGGTTGGCGACGAGCTCGCCCTTCTTGCCCGGCTGGTAGGCGAACGCGCCGCCGTCCTTCTCCCCGCACGGGATGGCGAGGGCCTGGAGCGCGGTGTACGGGGTGCTGCCGTCGGCGGTGGTGAGCTCGTTGATCGGCACGTCGGCCCGGGCGAGGGCGCCGATCACGACACCGGTGGAGTTCGCGTCGCTCGGGCTGCCGGGGTTGTAGCCCCAGCCGCCGTCCTCGTTCTGGACGGACTTCAGCCAGTCGGCGCCGTTGTTCGCGGCGTCGCGGTGCTGGTTGAGCTCGACGAGGGCCTGGACGGCGGCGGCGGTGGCGTTGGTGTCCATCACCGTCGAGGCGTCGCAGGGCTCGGAGGCGTCCCGGTACGAGGTGAACGCCCCGCTGTCGCACTGCTGCCCCACCAGCCAGTCCACCGCCTGCGTCGACGGTGTGACGTACTCGATCTTCTGCGCCAGGAAGGCCAGCGACTGCCGCCAGACCCCGTCGTACGTCGGGTCGGTGGTGCCGTAGAGCCCCGGCGGCAGCTCGGCCGACGGGGAGGGGCTCGGTGCGGCGACCGCTACGGGCGCGGCCGCGCCCAGGAGCACGGCGGTGGTCGCGAGCGCGGCTGCGCTGCGGCGTACGGTCATGGCGGGCTGGGCCTCTCCTGCGAGGGCCGGACTCCCCGGGCGCACGAGGGCACCGGGCTCCGGCCCCGTATGCCTCGACGGTGCCGGCCACCGGGGTTCCGGTGGCCCGAGGGCCGGTCGTCGAAGTGCCGACCTGCCCGAGCCGCTCACGCTCCGCGGACAGGGCGGTCCGGCTGCCGTCGGGCGGACGGTTCACGGCTGGGGTCCAGCGCCGGATTCGCACCGGCCCACCCCTGTACGGGCATGATGACGACCCGCTCACTCTACCGGTCCGTACCACGTGGACCTGGGGGTGGCGGACCGTGTACGGCATCGGGAACCCACGGACGTACGAGACCGGGGCACCGGCCCCGGCGGGCTCACGGCGGGCTCGCCGGGCGGTGTACGGCGGGTTCACGGCTGGCTCGCCCGGCGATGTACGGCGCGGCTCACCCGGCGATCCGCGGCCGACTCACGCGGCGATGTACGTCGTCGGGGGCCCGCCCGGTACGGCCTCCGCGCGCCCGAGCTTCACCAGCCGCCGCAGATGGGACTCGGCCTCCGACACGGCGATCGACCGCGAACCGTGCGGGATCTGCTCCCACGGCCGGTTCCACTCCATCCGCTCGGCCAGCTGCCACGGGGTGAGCGGCGTGGCGAGGAGCGCGAGGAGCCCGGTCAGCCGCTCCTCGTGATGGTCGAGCAGCTCCCGCACCCGCCCGCCCGCGTCGGTGAACGCGTGCTGGTGGGCGGGCAGCACCTCGGCCACCCCGAGCCGCCCGATCCGTTCCAGCGAGGCCAGGTAGTCCCCGAGCGGATCGGTGACGGCGGTGTCGTCGGGGTCCTCGTACAACCCGATGTGCGGGCTGATCCCCGGCAGCAGGTGATCTCCGGAGAACAACCGCCCGTGCCCCGGCAGATTCGCCGGATGCCGCTCCTCCAGATGGAGGCAGACATGGCCCGGGGTGTGGCCGGGGGTCCAGACGGCCCGCAGCCGCCGCCCGGAGAGGCCGAGCAGTTCGCCGGGGACGATGTCCCGGTCGGGCAGGGCGGCGCGCAGCCCGGGCAGGGTCCGCAGCCGCCCCGCGCCGCGGGCGGCGCGCAGCGGGGCGAGGTGTTCCTCGGGCGCACCGACGGCGGCGAGCTTACGGGTGAGGTAGTCGAGCCAGGTGCCGGGCTCGGAGTCCCGGGTGCGCCGGACGATCGCGGTGTCGGCCTCGTGCATCGCGATCCAGGCCCCGGATGCCTCGCGGACCTGCCCGGAGAGGCCGTGGTGGTCGGGGTGGTGGTGGGTGATGACGACGCCGTGGACGTCGGTGACGGCGGTGCCGAGGGCGGCGAGCCCGGCCACGAGCGTGTCCCAGGAGGCCGGGTCGTCCCAGCCGGTGTCGATGAGGACGGGCCCCCGGTCGGTGTCGACGAGGTGGACCAGGGTGTGGCCGAGGGGATTGTCCGGGATGGGGACCTGGATGCTGTGGACGCCTCCGCCGTGGTCGGTCACCTGAGTCATGGGCTCCCCATCTCCGCTTCGGCCTCCACTGTAACGAGAACTCGTTCCAGTGGTAGCCCTGGTCTACCAAACCCTTCGCGCAAGGGGTGTTCCTGTACGGGCCGGTGCGGTCCGATCCGTGGACTCCTGGAACAGGAACTGGTATCAGTTCTGACGACTAGTCAGTCAGTGGGCCGGGCGGCGGGAGGCAGCAGCCATGACCGAGCTTGTGGAGCACGGACAACTGTTCATCGGCGGGGAGTTCACCGATCCGCTCGGCAGCGAGGTCATCGAGGTGATCTCCCCGCACACCGAACAGGTCATCGGCCGCGTGCCGCACGCCTCCGAGGCCGACGTCGACCGGGCCGTCGCCGCCGCGCGCCACGCCTTCGACGAGGGCCCCTGGCCGCGGATGCCGCTGGACGAGCGGATCGCGGTGATCACGCGGATCAAGGACGCCTTCGCCGTACGCCACGAGGAGTTCGCGCGGCTGATCAGCGCGCAGAACGGCACCCCGTACAGCGCGAGCGTCATGGTGCAGGCGCTGGCGGCGATGATGGTCTGGGACTCGGCGATCACGGTGGCGCGCGCCTTCCCCTACGAGGAACGGCGCGACGGCGTCCTCGGCCCGCTCCTGGTCCGCCGCGAACCGGTCGGTGTGGTCGCCGCGGTCGTACCGTGGAACGTCCCCCAGTTCACGGCCGCCGCGAAACTGGCCCCAGCACTCCTGGCAGGCTGCACGGCGGTCCTGAAGGTCTCACCGGAAACCCCCCTGGACGCCTACCTCCTGGCGGAGACAGCGGCGGAGGCGGGCCTGCCGGAGGGCGTCCTCTCCATCCTCCCGGCGGACCGGGAGGTCAGCGAGTACCTGGTGGGCCACCGGGACGTGGACAAGGTCTCCTTCACCGGCTCGGTCGCCGCGGGCCGCCGCGTGATGGAGGTCGCCTCCCGCAACCTCAGCCGGGTCACCCTCGAACTGGGCGGCAAGTCGGCCGCGGTGATCCTTCCCGACGCGGATCTGGACGCGGCGGTCGCGGGCATCGTCCCCTTCGCCTGGATGATCAACGGCCAGGCGTGCGTGGCCCAGACGCGCATCCTGGCCCCGCGCTCCCGTTACGACGAGGTGGCGGAGGCGTTCGCGGCAGCGGCGGGCGCGCTCCGCGTGGGCGACCCCCTGGACCCCGCCACGGAACTCGGCCCCCTGGTGGCCCGCCGCCAGCAACAACGCTCTCTGGACTACATCCGCCTGGGCCAGGAGGAGGGCGCCAAGATCCTCACGGGCGGCAGCCGCCCCGCCTCCCAGGAACGAGGCTGGTACGTGGAACCCACACTCTTCGGCTCGGTCGACAATTCCATGCGCATCGCCCGCGAGGAGATCTTCGGCCCGGTCGTCTGCCTGATCCCGTACGGCGACGAGGCCGAGGCCGTCCGCATCGCCGACGACTCCCCGTACGGCCTCAGCGGCAGCGTCTGGACGGCCGACACGGAACGCGGCATCGACATCGCCCGCCAGGTCCGCACCGGCACGTACAGCGTGAACACCTTCAGCCTCGACATGCTGGGCCCGTTCGGCGGCTACAAGAACTCGGGCCTGGGCCGCGAATTCGGCCCCGAGGGCTACGGCGAGTTCTTCGAGCACAAGATGATCCACCTCCCCGCCGACTACCGGGAGGCGTGAATGGGCGACCGCTGGCACGTGGAGGTGGACCGGTCCGTCTGCATCGGCTCCGGCATGTGCGTCAACCACGCCCCGGACGCCTTCCACCTGGACACCGCCCGCCAGTCCCACCCGAGGGACGAGGACCGCGACGCGGCCGAACAGGTCCTGGCGGCGGCGGAGGGCTGCCCGGTGGAGGCGATCACGCTGACGCTGGCGGGGTCGGGGGAGGTGGTTTTTCCGCCGGAGGAGTGAGGGGCGTCCGGAGCTTCCTCGTCTGGTCACGACCAGACGAGGCGCCCGTCGGCGATCTTGCCCTTGGTGCAGTTTCCCGTCACCGCCGCGCACGGGGTGCGCGCCGGGCGGCCGCCGATGGTCCACGAGGACGCCTTCGACCGGCTGCTCGTCGCGCAGGCGCAGACCCATCGGCTGGTCCTCGTCACCCGGAACGCCTGGATCCCGCAGTACGGCGTACCGGTCGTGCGGGGCTGACCGGTACGCCGTACCCCGGTGGAACGGGTCAGACCGCCGGTTCGCCCTCCGCCTTCCGGAGCAAGCCCTCCGGCGCCCGCCGCAGCGCGCGGATCGCGGGGACGCCGAGCATGACGGCCAGCAGGACGAACGACATGACCGACGAGAAGATCAGCACCTCGTTCGCGCCGAACGCGTCGGCCGCCGGCCCCGCCAGGGCGCGGCCCAGCGGGATGACCATGATGGAGCCGGCGACGTCGTACGCGGAGACGCGGCTCAGGACCGTCAGCGGGATGTGGGACTGGACGCTCGTCGCCCACATCACGCCCCAGAACGCGAAGCCGTAACCCGCGATGACGTGGGCCACGGCCGTGGCTGCGAAGGACCATTCCAGGGCCGGGGCCAGGGGGTTGAGCGCGAAGCAGAGCATCGCCAGGGCGCCCGCGACCAGGGGACGGCGCGGGCGGACCCGCATACCGATCAGGCCGCCGATGATCGTGCCCGCGCCGTCCGCCGAGGCGATCCAGCCGTACCCGCTCGCCCCGTGCTGCTCGATCATCAGCGCCGCGCCCAGCGGCAGCGCGGGACCGAACACCAACAGGCCGTACACGGACCAGACCGAGATGACGCCCCACAGCCACTGGCGGGACCGGAACTCCTGCCAGCCCGTCGCGAGCCTGCGCCACATCGGTGCGTCTCCCTCGTCACGGACCGTGTGCAGCTTCCGCAGCGGTAGCAGCACCGCCGCGCTGAGCGCGTACGCCGCCGCGATGACCAGGTACGAGCCCGAGACCTGCCAGTACGCGACCAGGATGCCCGCCAGGCCGGGGCCCAGCAGGGTGCTCAGGGCCTCGGAGATCCGCAGCAGCGCGTTGGCCTTCTGGATGTCCTCGGCGACCCGGGGGACCATGCTCGCCATGCCAGGCTGGAACATCGCCGTCGCGGCCCCGCTGAGCGCCATCAGCGCCATGATCTGCCACAGCGGAACGCCGTCCGAGAAGAAGAGCAGCGCGCCGAGCGTGATCATGGCCAGCATCCGCACCAGGTCGGCGCAGATCATCATCAGCTGCGGGGTGAACCGGTCGGCCAGCACCCCGCCGAACAGCACCAGCAGGACGATCGGGGTCATCCACGCGGCCAGCGCGTACCCGACGCCGCTCGCCCCGTGGCCCGCTCCCAGCACGGCTGTGGTGAGGGACACCATCAGCATGCCGTCGGCCAGCAGCGACGCGCTGCGGGCCGTGAAGAACAGCTGGAACCGGCCCGACCGCCAGGGGCTGGGCAACGGCTCGGGCTTCTGCTGGAGGGTCGTGTCGTCAACGCTCATGTCGCACCTGCCGGCTCCTGCCGGTCCCTTCCTCGATGATCTGCTGCCGACGCCACGCGTCGCTCCGGTGCGCTTCGGCGGGCGGGTGCTCGACGAGCACGTAGCGGCGGGGTGCGATGACGCCCGTACCGCCGTGGGCGGGGAGCTTGTTCATCAGTGCCTCGTGGGCGCCGACCGGTGTCAGGGCCGTGTCGCCGCCGCGCGCTATGTACGCCGTGAGGCCCGGGGGCGAACCCGCGCGGGGGCGGTCCGCCTCGATGTGTACGGGCAGGCCCCCCACCGCCCCGCTCAGCGCGTCCCGTACGGCGGTCGGCGAGGCCCAACAGCCGTCCACCCGCGTCCATTCGGGACCGCGCTCGGCAGGCCCGACGCTCGTCACCCCGGTGAGCGAGCCGAGGGGTACGTCACCCTCGGCGGCCGCCTCCAGCAGCCGCACCAAGCCGGTCAGGAAGCCCTCTGCCTCCTGCGGGGTGAACAGTGCGGGGTCGGCCCACAGGGAGATGTGGAGCTGGGGCGTCGTCTCGTACGTGAATGCCAGCATGCGCGTCGGCAGCACCTGCAACGGGCCCCAGGTCAGATCCAGTTCGGCCGCGCCGCTGTTCTGCGGCGCGGCGGAGAGAAGCGTGGCGGGAAGCACGCTGACGTCGTTGAAGACCACGTCCCGCGCGAAGTGGCTGCCGCGCTCACCGGCGACTCGGCCGATCATCTCCCACAGGCGTACGGAGTCGAACTGGCTGTGCCGGTAGGCGTTGAGCGCCGCGCCCCAGGTCTTGCGGACCAGCGTGTCGAAGGACGGGACCCTGACGTCCAGGCAGAGCAGCGCGTCCTGGGACAGGGTGTTCACCGAGCGGGCGATCGTGGGGTGGAACCGGTTGGAGGTCGGGACGGCGGTGACGCAGGAGTCCTGGCCCGCCCGGTGGGCCACCAGCGCGCACCAGGCCGCCAGCAGCACCGTGGCCTCCGGGTTCCTGATGCGCCCCGCTGCTGCGGCGAGGGCCCGCGCGCCGCGCCGGGACCGGAGGGTGAGCTGCCGGGCCCGGCCGTCCGCGCCCGCCGCACGCGGCTCGGCGAACATCTCCTGCGGCTCGGTGCGGATGATCCGCTCCCAGTACCGCAGCGACGCCTGAGACTTCCGCTTCCCGGCGGGGGATGCCTCCTCGGCCGCCAGGTCGAGCGGGGCGAAGGAGGCCGGCGCGGGCAGTTCCTCGCCTGCCAGCAGGGCGAGGAACTCCTCCCGCAGGACAGCCAGCGCGCTGCCGTCCGTCACCGCGTGACTGGAGGCCAGGGCAGCGTGGACGGGGACGCCGCCGAGGGTGAGCACCGTGATCCGCAGGGGAAACTCCCGGTCCAGCGCGAAGCGGCCGGCGCGGGCCGCCCGCGCCACCGTCTCGGCGTACCGGGCGGGCTCCTCGGGGAACTCCGTGTGGTCGACGACGGTCACCGTGAACGTGCCCTCGCCCGCCACCACCTGCTCCACGGGCGTGGCCCCCGGCACGTGCGGAAACGTGGTGCGCAGCCCTTCGTGGCGCAGGGCCAGCGTGCGCAGGGCGTCGATCGCGGCGTCCAGGCCGGTGCCCGGGGGGATCGCCCACACATCGTGGTTGTTGATGTGCTCGGGATCATCCCGCAGGATGCAGCGGATCATGTTGGCCTGGCCCATGGTGAGGGGGCCGCGGCGCTCGTCACCGCCCGCATAGGCGACGGTGAAGGTACGGGGAGCATGCGGGGTGCGCGGGGTGTGCGCGGGATTCCGGTGCATGGTGTCCTTGCCGACAGCGGAGTTCATCGGGTCACGGCCGGGGGGTGTCCGGCCGTGACCGGCGAGACGTCCCCCCGACCCGCTGCGGCGCTCGCACGGGTCAGCGCCTCCCAGTGGTCCATCAGGAGCGCGAAGTCGGCCATGCCGTCCCGGGCCTCGTCCAGGAGCCGGGAGCGGCGGTCGGCGAGCGTGTCCGTGACCGTCGCGTAGCGGCCGCCGCGGTCGAGGCCGATGCTGTCCCGGACGAAACCGGCGACCACACGGGCCCGGATGCGCCTCTCGGCGTCGAGCGGCGCGTCACCGGCCGCCGCCGTCCTCGCGTACACGGCGTTGAGGTATGTCATCGACAGCAGGAACTTCGCGAAGCGCAGCTGGTACGCGAGGAACCCGGAGTCCGTACGCCGTTCCTCCGTATGGAAGTTGGCGATGTGCCGGTTGTGCTGGACGCCGGGCAGCCGGGCGTCGTGGACGAGATGGGTCAGGAAGCACTCGCTGCCGATGGTGTTGGTGGTGGGCGGCAGCGGGACCTTGCCGTAGACCTCGTGGCCGAGCCCGATGTCGCACATGCCCGCGTGCATCGGGCTGATGGTGGTGAGAGTGATGCGGTCGCCACCGAACGCCGTGTCCCCGGCGCCCCGGAAGGACGCGTCGATCAGATGTCCGCGCCAGATCTCCGGGTAGTCCTCGGGTGTCGACAGTCCGACCAGCTCGCGGTACGTGTCCTGGTCGAGGCGCTGGTAGCGGCTGTCGGAGTCCCGGCGGTGGACGGACGTACAGCCGAGGGCCTGGGCGATGAGGAACGCCCGGTTAGCGCAGGCTCCGTAGGAGACGCGGGACGGGGGCAGCGCGGCCACCGCCTTCCGGTGCTCGGCGTGCGCCGACGCGGGGGCGCGATCCAGGACCAGGAGGTGCACCTCGATGCCGAACCGCCGTGCACCGTACGCCGCTTCCTCGCCGACCGCCGCGATGGCCCCGGCGCACGCCCGGTTGGTGGGTAGGGCCAGCCAGACGCGCCGCACGAAGGCTCCCCGCTCTGCGCGGCGGAATCCGTGCCCTGGACGCCCTGTGCGGCGGGTGCGATGTCCTCGGTGCGCAGATGGCGCATGGACTCCACCCGGGACTCGCGCAGCCGCTCGTGCTCCTCCAGCGCGGGCATCATCGACAGGTACTGCACGGCCCCTACCCCGTTCTCGGAGAGGTTGCGCGCCACTCCGTGGGCCAGCAGACCGTTCCGGATGAGCAGGTCGGCGGGGCTCAGATCCGGTCGCACGAAGGGGAGTTCGCCCCGGTCGATGTCCGGGCGCAGGGGGTCCCGATCCGTCGGCCGGCTGGTCTTCAAGGTGTCGAACTGCCGGAACAGCTCCGGGCAGCACTGGAAGCCGCCCGTCTCCGGCCGGGTGTCGTTGAGCGCGATGATGCTGCAGCTGCCGGCCCAGCTCGGAGCGCAGCGGCCGGTCCTCGTACCAGGTCTCCGGCCGCTCGGGATCGAGGTCTGGGAAGTCCCAGGTGAAGTGCAGCAGTTGACGTGCCACCGAGGCCGGTACGGCTTCCCGGACGATGACGTAACCGTACGTCTGCCAGTGGGTGAAGTCCTCCTCGGACGGCACCCGCACCGGATGCGACTTGTCGAGCTCCCGCAGGGCGGTCTGCGCGAGGCGGGTCTCGCCGTCCGCGCTGAAGTACGGGATGTCCGACGCCGCGCGGTGCGGGCGGGGCCGGCGGCGAGGGGCGGGTGTCGTCATGAGGTTCATGGCAGGTCCTTGTCCTCGGCCGGCCGTGCGGCGACCCCGGGGGAGCGGGGTCGCCGCGGACGGCGGGACGGTTGGCAGCGGCGTGGCGGGAGGAGCCGTGGCCACGTCGATCAGCAGGATTGGTCCAGACCGCATGGGCTGTCAAGTGCCCGGTAAATATGGCGATATGGGTAGCGGTCATGTACCTGGCGGTCACGGAGCCGATACCTGCCGTTCGGTATTTTTGGTCTAGACAACAGGCGAGCGACGGGCCTAATGTCCAAGGGTGCGGTCGGGTTCGTGACGGGCTGTCAACCGTTTCCCTTCCTGTGCTCCGGCCGGTGACGGCCCTGTTCGGGACCACCGACGCCACGGCGATGTGGTCGGTGCGTCCGGTGGGTGTCCCGCTTGCCGACCCACACCGAGAAGGACGCGATTTCATGAACACATCCAGCATCACGGCCCTGCCGGGTATCGAGCTGAAGAGTCCCGGTGCCGGGCTGATCACGCTGGACCCGGTCCGCACCGCACTGCTGCGGGGCGGCTCCCCGCCCCCGAGGCCGTGGGGCCGCCCCTGCTGTCCGTCGACGGACTGGCGCGGCTGGACTTCTTCCGTAACTTTCCCCATCTCGGGGTCTCCGCCGGGCGGTTCGGCGCGGAAGCGCTCGACCAACTGGCCTCCGGCGGCTCACCGTAGGACCTCCCGCTGCACCCGACCGGCCATGTGCTGCCGTCCGCGACCTGCTGCGGGCTGCTGCTCTCCCTGGAGGGCTAGGACGTCGGCGAGGAAGGGCTGCGGCTCTCGGCGGTCGGCCGCTACTTCCGCAGCGAGACCCGCTACGACGGCCTGCGCCGGCTGCGGGGGTTCCATATGCGGGAGGCGGTCTACCTCGGCACCAAGGGCGGTGCCGCCGAACACCAGGAGCGCGCAAGGGAGTTCGTCCAGGAAGTGGCCGGGCGACGGGGGCTGGCCCTGACCCGGGCGGCGGCCGACGACCCGTTCTTGACAACGGCGGATCGCGGGCCCGTCTGATGGCGCTGGACCCGGTGAAGTAGGAATACAGCGCTCCCGACGGCACAGCCATCGCCTCCGTCAACCGGCACCGCGACTTCTTCGGCGAGCGGCTCGGCATCCGCGCCGGCTCCCATGGGCCCGCGTACAGCTCCTGCTCGCCTTCGGCGTCGAGCGCTGGGTGCACGCGATGACCCTCGCCCACGGCTCCGCCGAGCAGGCCCTGGGGCGGCTCCGCGCCGCCGGTTCCTGACCTTCACCCCGGCAGACAGCCGGAACAGAACAAGAGGAGCGATCTCCCCCCATGGAACGTGTCGTAGCGTGGCTCAACGAGAAGAATCCCGGCCTTGACGGCCCGATCGGCGTCGAGGAGGACCTCGTGGAGGCCCGCCTCATCGACTCGATGGACTTCCTGGAGTTCATCGATCTCCTGGAGGAGATCTCGGGCAGCGGTATCGATCTGCAGGAGGTCACCATCGACGACTTCCGCACCCTCGCCCGTGTCAGGGAACGCTTCATGGGCTCCGTCGCTCGCGGAGGTGCCGACCGGGTGAGTACGGGCCGATGACCCGTCTCCCGCCGCCGCTCCTCCCGCGGCCGCGTCTCCTCCCGTCGCGCCTGCCGCCCCCGTACCTCCCGTACCTCCCGTCGCCGTACGAGAAGTGCGACGCGAAGCACGACTGCGACAAGGCCACGGCCGCCGTCGCTCTGGTGGCTGCCACCGCCGAGGTGCTGGCGCACCCGGAGCTGGACGAGGACATGCTCGCCCCGTGGGAGCGGCGTCGGCTCGCGGGGATTCGGGTGCCCGGCCGGCGCGACGATGTCGTGGCGGCCCGACTGCTGCTGCGGCTGTGCGCCTCCCGGGTCACCGGGCTGCCGCCGCGGGAGGTGGGGCCCGCCCAGCGCTGCCCCGGCTGCGGGCAGGACGGGCATGGGCGGCCGTATCTCCCGGACCGCCCCGGGCTGGGCGCCGCCTTCAGTCACGCCGACGGGCTGGCCGCGGCGGCGGTCGGACCCGGCCCGGTCGGTATCGACGTGGAGCCCCTGACGCGTCGGCCGGGGCCCGTGAGCGTACTGCGGCGGCTGCTGTCGGAGGCCGAGGTGGACGCCGCCCGCGCCGCGCCGGACCCCGGTCCGGCGCTGCTGCGGTTGTGGGTCCGCCGGGAGGCGTTGTTCAAGGCCGGGCGGGACGACGTCCGGCTGGCCGAGTGGACGGACCACCACCGCGCGGCCGTGGTGGCACTCGCGGGCGCGGGCCCCTGGCGGGATGCCGGTCCGGCGCAGCCCCTCAGCCCCGGCCCGGTTCCGCCGTCAGGTCGATCAGGCGGCAGACCGTCTCGATGTCGATCTTCACCTGAGCGATCGAGGCCCGGCCCGACAGCCAGGTGATCAGCGCCGAGTGCCAGGTGTGCTCGATCACGCGGACCGCGGAGAGCTGTTCCGGCGTCGGGCGCTCCAGGCCCATCGCGTCCAGGATGATCGCCGTGGTGAGGCGGGAGACCGTGTCCACCTCGGGGCTCACGCTGCGGTCCGCGAAGGTGAGCGCGCGGACCATCGCGTCCGCGAGGTGCGGTTCGCGCTGGAGGGCGCGGAAGGCCCGCATCAGGGTCTCCGCGACCCGCTGGGCCGCGTCGTCGCCGGCCGGGGGGCGCTTGCGGAGTGTGGTGTGCATGTGCTGGAGCTGGTCCTGCATGGTGGCGACCAGCAGATGGATCTTGGAGGGGAAGTAGCGGTAGAGCGTGCCGAGCGCCACCCCGGCCGCCTCCGCCACCTCGCGCATCTGCACCGCCTCGAACCCGCCCCGGCTGGCGAGCTGGGCGCTGGCGTGCAGGATGCGGCGGCGACGGGCCTCCTGCCGCTCGGTCAACGGAGGCGCCGTGCGGTCGGTCGACGCCGACAGGGATGCCCCGCGCTCGGCCGATGCGGGCGTCGCGCGTTCGGTCGGCGTGGGCGCTGCCGGTCTGGCGTCCGCGGTCATGCTGTCACCATCCATGATCCATGGCCTTGTTCCTCGGCATCCGGGCGGACGAGCGGGCGCCCCGGGCGCGCACAGCATGCCAGGACGTCCGTCGTGGCGCGAATCACCTGATCCGGCCGTCACACCGACGCTACCTGCCGGTAGATTCGATGCACGTTGAACGATCAAGTCTGAAACTTGTTCTAGATTAGCGCGACCGGTTACGCTCCGGCGAACACGCAGTCAGAAGGGGGCCGAGTGTGACCGCTGAGGCCATAGAAACGGGCCCCCGCACGGGCGAAGGCGGCTCCGCCGGGGCCGGTGACCGGCCGTTGCGCATCGCACTCCTCACGTACAAGGGCAATCCGTTCTGCGGCGGCCAGGGCGTGTACGTCCGCCACCTCGGGCGGGAGCTCGCGCGGCTCGGCCACAGCGTCGAAGTGATCGGCGCGCAGCCCTACCCGGTGCTCGACGAGGGCGTCCCGCTCACCGAGCTGCCCAGCCTCGACCTCTACCGGCAGCCCGACCCCTTCCGTACGCCGAAGCGCGGCGAGTACCGGGACTGGATCGACTTCGCCGAGGTCGCCACCATGTGGACCGGCGGCTTCCCCGAGCCGCTCACCTTCAGCCTGCGCGCCCGCCGCCATCTCCTCTCCCGGCGCGGCGAGTTCGACGTCGTCCACGACAACCAGACCCTCGGCTACGGGCTGCTCGGCGACCTCGGGGCCCCGCTCGTGACGACCATCCACCACCCCATCACCGTGGACCGCAGGCTCGACCTGGCCGCCGCCACCAGCCGCCGCCGACGTGCCTCCGTACGCCGCTGGTACGCCTTCACCCGGATGCAGAAGCGGGTCGCCCGCAAGCTGGACTCCGTCCTCACCGTCTCCGGCTCCTCCCGTGACGAGATCGTCGAGGACCTCGGCGTACGGGCGGACCGGATCAGCGTCGTCCACATCGGCGCCGACACCGACCTGTGGTCGCCCGACCCCTCCGTCGCCGAGGTGCCGGGACGCATCGTCACCACCTCCAGCGCCGACGTCCCCCTCAAGGGCCTGGTCCACCTCGTCGACGCGCTCGCCAAGCTCCGTACGGAGAATCCCGACGCCCACCTCGTCGTCGTCGGCAAGCGCGCCGAGAACGGGCCGGTCGCACGGGCCATCGAGCGGCACGGGCTGGCGGACGCGGTCGAGTTCGTCAAGGGCATCAGCGATCCCGAGCTGGTCGACCTCGTGCGCAGCGCCCAGGTCTCCTGCGTGCCCTCGCTGTACGAGGGGTTCTCGCTGCCCGCCGCCGAGGCGATGGCCACGGGCACCCCGCTCGTCGCCACCACCGGCGGTGCGATCCCCGAGGTCTCCGGCCGCGACGGGGAGACCTGTCTCGCCGTGCCGCCCGGTGACGCGGACGCGCTGGCCGGGGCGCTGGCCCGGCTGCTGGCCGATCCGGAGCTGCGTGCCCGGCTCGGTGCGGCGGGCCGGGCACGGGTGCTGGAGAAGTTCACCTGGGCCAGGGCCGCCGCCGGAACGGCCGAGCTGTACCGTCAGGCGATCGCCGCCCGCGGAGCCCACAGGTGACGCACGCCCCGCAGGCGGACGCAGGTCCGCAGACCGCGGACCCGTCGACCGGAACCCGTACCCCGCTCATCTGAACCGTACCTCCGACCTCGAAGGCAGGCCCTCGTGCTGACCGTCGACTTCACCCGCTTCCCGCTCGCCGCAGGCGACCGAGTGCTCGACCTGGGCTGCGGTGCCGGCCGGCATGCCTTCGAGTGTTACCGGCGCGGTGCGCAGGTCGTCGCCCTCGACCAGAACGGCGAGGAGATCCGCGAGGTCGCCAAGTGGTTCGCCGCGATGAAGGAGGCGGGGGAGGCCCCCGAGGGTGCCACCGCCACCGCCATGGAGGGCGACGCCCTCAACCTGCCGTTCCCCGACGACTCCTTCGACGTCGTGATCATCTCCGAGGTCATGGAGCACATCCCGGACGACAAGGGCGTCCTCGCCGAGATGGTCCGGGTCCTCAAGCCCGGCGGCCGGATCGCCGTCACCGTCCCGCGCTACGGCCCCGAGAAGGTCTGCTGGGCCCTCTCCGACGCGTACCACGAGGTCGAGGGCGGCCACATCCGTATCTACAAGGCCGACCAGCTCCTCGCCCGCATCCGCGAGGCCGGACTCAAGCCGTACGGCACCCACCACGCCCACGCGCTGCACTCGCCCTACTGGTGGCTGAAGTGCGCCTTCGGGGTCGACAACGACAAGGCCCTGCCGGTGCGCGCGTACCACAAGCTGTTGGTCTGGGACATCATGAAGAAGCCGCTCGCCACCCGGGTCGCCGAACAGCTCCTCAACCCGGTCGTCGGCAAGAGCTTCGTCGCGTACGCCACCAAGCCGCACCTTCCGAAGGCCGAGGCGTGAGCACTCCCGAACAGACCGAACACCTTGTCCTCCCTGGCGTCCTGACGGCAGGGCAGGCGGCCGAGACGGTCGCCGCGCTCCTCGCCGTGCAGCGTGCGGACGGGGCGCTGCCCTGGTTCCGGGGCCACCACCTCGACCCGTGGGACCACACCGAGGCCGCGATGGCCCTGGACGCGGCCGGTGAGCACGCGGCGGCGGCGCGCGCCTACGACTGGCTCGCCCGCAACCAGAACGCCGACGGCTCCTGGTACGCCGCCTACCACGACGGCGACCCGCAGCAGCCGACCGACCGGAGTCTCGAAAGCAACTTCTGCGCGTACGTGGCCGTCGGCGTCTGGCACCACTATCTGGCCACCGGCGACGACGCGTTCGTCGACCGGATGTGGCCCACGGTCTTCTCGGCGGTCGAGTTCGTGCTCGGGCTCCAGCAGCCCGGCGGGCAGATCGGCTGGAAGCGGGAGGCCGACGGCACGCCGGTGAACGACGCGCTGCTGACCGGCTCCTCCTCGATCCACCAGGCGCTGCGCTGCGCGCTGGCCATCGCCGAGCGCCGCGAGGAGCCGCAGCCCGACTGGGAGTTGGCGACCGGCGCGCTGGCCCATGCCATCCGCAGCCACCCCGAGCGCTTCCTCGACAAGAACCGCTACTCGATGGACTGGTATTACCCGGTCCTCGGCGGCGCGGTCACCGGGGCCGAGGCCACCGCCCGTATCCAGGAGGGCTGGGACCGCTTCGTCGTGCCCGGGCTCGGGGTGCGCTGTGTGCTCCCCAATCCGTGGGTCACCGGCGGCGAGAGCTGCGAACTCGCCCTGGCCCTCTGGGTGACGGGGGAGTCGGACCGGGCGCTGGAGATCCTCCAGTCCGTCCAGCACCTGCGCGCCGAGGGCGGCCTGTACTGGACGGGTTACGTCTTCGAGGGCAACAAGGCGTTCTGGCCCGAGGAGCTCACCACCTGGACGGCGGGCTCCCTGCTGCTGGCGGTGGCCGCGCTCGGGGGGGACGAGGCGACCACCGCGGTCTTCGGGGGCGAGCGGCTGCCGGTCGGCCTGGAGCCGGACTGCTGCCGCTGAACACCGCCCGATGGACGGTTCGCGCAGGGTGAGGACCGGACGGCCCGCACCGGGTGGCGACCGGTGCGGGGAGGGCGGAACCCGGTTCCTCCGACCGGGTAGGGCCGGTGGGCAGGGGATAACCAGGTGATCCACTCGGGTGTCGCCGACTAGGGTGCCCGCCATGACGCTGCTCCCGTACGACCGCTACTGCGACGAGATCCTGGCCCAGACCGACGCCCTGCGCGCGACGCTGGCCGGTGCCGATCTCACCGTGACCGTGCCCACCTGCCCCGACTGGACGCTGCGCGAACTCGCCGTGCATGTCGGCGGCGCGCACCGCTGGGTCGGTGAGATCGTGCGCACCCGGGCCGCCGAGGACGTTCCCGAGGACAAGGTGCCGGGTATCGAGGGGCCCGGCGGTGACGACCCCGGGGCGCTCGACGCCTGGCTCGCCGAGGGGGCGGCGGACGCGGTGGCCGCGTTGCGGGAGGCGGGGCCGGACGCCGAGGTGTGGACGTGGGCGTGGGAGCGGCGGACCGACTTCTGGGCGCGGCGCATGACGCACGAGACGGTGGTGCACCGCGCGGACGCGGCGCTCGCCGCGCGGGTCCCGTACACCGTCGGCCCCGAGGTGGCCGCCGACACCATCGAGGAGTGGCTGCGCATCGTCTCCTTCGCCCAGGAGGACGGTGACCCGGAGGCGTCCGAACTTCGGGGTGGCGGGCGCTCGTTGCACCTGCACGCCACCGACGTGCCGGGTGCCGAGTGGCTGATCGGGTTCGGCGAGGACCGGTTCACCTGGCGGCGGGCCCACGAGAAGGCGACGGTCGTGCTGCGGGGCCCGCTCACCGAGCTGATGCTCGTCTTCAACCGCCGCCTCGATCCGACCGACGACCGGGTGGAGGTGCTCGGCGACGCGGAGCTGCTGGACTTCTGGCTGGACCGGTCGTCCTTCGGATGAACCGGCGCCTCTAGCTGTTGAGTTCCGCCAGGACCCGCAGTGTGTGCGGGTCCGGGGCGGTGACCAGCAGGTCCGTCACCGGGCCCTTGCGCCACAGCTCCAGCCGCTCCTTGATGCGGGCGCGCGGGCCCACCAGCGAGATCTCGTCGGCGAACGCGTCGGGCACCGCCCGCACCGCCTCCTCCTTGCGGCCCTGGAGGAACAGCTCCTGGATCCGGCGGGCCTCCTCCTCGAACCCCATCCGGGCCATCAGGTCCGCGTGGAAGTTGCGGGCCGCGTGGCCCATCCCGCCGATGTAGAAGCCGAGCATCGCCTTCACCGGCCACAGCCCCTCGGCCACGTCGTCGCAGACCTGCGCGCGGGCCATCGGCGCGATCATGAACCCGTCCCGGAGTCCGGTGAGCGAGGCCTCGTAGACGTCCGTGCGCAGCGGCGACCAGTACAGCGGCAGCCAGCCGTCCGCGATCGCCACCGTCTGCGCGATGTTCTTCGGGCCCTCCGCGCCCAGCAGGACGGGGAGGGATGCCCGCAGGGGGTGGGTGATCGGCTTCAGCGGCTTGCCGAGGCCGGTGGCGTCGGGGCCGGTGTACGGGTGGGAGTGGAAGTGACCCGCCAGCTCGACCGGGGCCTGCCGTGCCAGCACCTGCCGGATCACCTCGACGTACTCGCGGGTCGCGGTCAGCGGGCTCCTCGGGAACGGCCGCCCGTACCACCCCTCCACCACCTGCGGCCCGGACAGGCCGAGGCCCAGCAGCATCCGGCCACCGGAGAGATGGTCCAGGGTCAGCGCGTGCATGGCCGTCGCGGTGGGGGTGCGGGCCGCCATCTGCGCGATCCCGGTGCCCAGCCGGAGCCGTGAGGTGCGGGCGGCGATCCAGGTCAGCGCGGTGAAGGCGTCCGACCCCCAGGCCTCCGCCGTCCAGACCGAGTCATAGCCGAGCCGCTCGGCCTCCTGGGCCAGGGGGAGATGGCCGGGGTCCGGGCCGCGGCCCCAGTATCCGAGCGCGAGTCCTAGCCGCATTCCGTTCCCTCCGGCCGTTGCTGACGATGCGTCAGCTGCTGTCAGGAGTGGACTGTACGACAGTGGCCCCCCGCCCGGAAGGGCGGGGGGCCACTGTGTGAGCTGCGTGCGGATCAGCCGCGCTGGATGCCCGTGGTGTCCTGGAGGACGCCGCGACGGCCGTCCTGCGTCTGGGCGATGAGGCCCTGGCCGCGCTGCTCCACCGCGAGGTACCAGGTGCCCGGCGCCAGCTCGGCGATCGGGTTCGGCGAACCGTCCTCGCCGTACAGCGGGCGCGCCACCGGAACGGCGAACCAGAACGGGGTGAAGTCGCCCGCCGGGGCCGCGCCGCCCTGCGAGGGCTGCTGGTCCGGGGCCTGCGCCTGCTGCGCCGGGTCGGCCGGGGCGGGCTGGCCCTGCGGGCCGCCGGGCTGCGCACCCGGGTAGCCGTAACCCTGGCTCGGCTGAGCGCCGTACGGCTGCTGCTGGGCGCCCGGGTAGCCGTAGCCCTGGCCGGGCTGCGCGCCGTACGGCGGCTGGATGCCCTGAGCCGGCTTCGGGGCGCCGACGAGCGGGGCCTTGAGCGCGGGGATCAGCGGAGCGGCGACCGCCGCCGCCGCGAGCACGATGGCGGCCAGCAGGCCGAGAATCAGACCGGCCCCGGCGTCGTTGATGTCGAGGATCGTCCAGAACGCCGTCCACAGCGCGAAGACCGTGAGCGCCACACCGAACTGGCCGATGTCGAGCCCGGCGACCTTGCGGCCCGGCATGGTCCGGCCGACGACCACCAGCGCCGCGCCGATGACACCGGCGAGGAAGACGCTCATCAGGAGCCCGAGCGAGTCCCAGGCGTTCGGGCTGTCGAAGCGGGAGCAGTCGATGCCCGAGGGGCAGTCATAGCTGGAGTAGTCGAGGAAAGAGGCGATGAACAGCACGACCGCTGCTCCGATCACCACGCCATCGCCTCGAGTGAGGGAGCGGATATTCACGTGAAGGTCCTTAGTCGGTCGTCTCGTCGGGGCGGTCGTCGCTGCCGCCGGTGCGGCGGTACGGCACGAAGCTCGGGAGCGGCTCCCCATCGTACGGATGAATCTATCGTCTGCTCGGGCGGGTTGCGTCCCAGCCCGGATTCTGAACGGGTATCCCCCCAATATCACCGCAGAACTACCCCTCCAGGTAGCTCGCAATCCCGTCGGCCAGGCCCTGGGCCGCCTTCTGTCGCCAACTGGCGCTGGTAAGCAGGGTGGCGTCCTTCGGGTCACGCATATTGCCGCATTCGACGAACACTTTGGGCACAGTCGACAGATTCAGTCCGCCGAGATCGCTGCGCGTGTCCAGACCGGAATTCCCGCCGATGTAATTGGAAGGCGCGCTTCCGGTCGTGCGGACGAAGTGCCCGGCGATCCTGGCCCCGAGGTCGGCCGAACTCTCCACGATCTTCGTGGTGTCGGCCCCGCCGCCCTTCACCCGGGCGGGCAGGATCACATGGAAGCCCCGGTTGCCCACGCCCGACCCGTCGGCGTGCACCGAGACCACCGCGTCGGCCTTGGCCTCGTTGCCGATCCGCGCCCGCTCGTCGATGCACGGCCCGAACGGCCGGTCGTCGTCGTGCGTCAGCCGGACCCGTGCCCCCTGCGCCTCCAGCAGGGCGCGCAGCCGGTGTGACACGTCGAGCGTGAACCGGGCCTCCGCGTAACCGTCGTTGGTGGCTGTACCGGTCGTATCGCACTCCTTGCGCCCGGTGCCGATGTCGACTTTCGCGTTGATCTCCCGGGTGTGCTCGCGGTTACGCGGGTTGTGGCCCGGGTCGATCACCACCGTCCGGCCGGTCAGGGGGCCGCGCGGCAGCGGCTCGGCGAGGGACGCGGAGGGTTCCGGCCGGTCCCCGGTCGGTGCGGGCGGCGGAGTCGCGGCCGTCGCGGAGGCTCCGCTCCCGCCCGGCCCGGGCGAGGCCGCACCGGCCTGGTCCGCTCCGGGGCCGCCACCGCATCCGGCGGCGGTCAGACAGAGCGCGGTGAGCGCGGCGGCCGCGAACAGGGGCCGGGTACGGCGGGTGGGGGGAGGGCTGTCGTCGTACGGCACGCGGCGATGCTACCCACCCGGCCGCCGGGTGCCGACCCGGATGCCCGTGTCCGGCTGCCGGGGCGGCGGCCCGGGTGTCGGATAGCCGTGTCCGGCCACCAGGGTGGCGGCCCGGGTGTCAGATGCCCGTACCCGTACGCCGTAGCACGCGCAGCGAGTCCGTCGCCGACACCTCGGTGAACGCACCGGAGGCCAGCGCCCGCAGATACACCCGGTACGGGGCCTGCCCGCCGTCGGCCGGGTCGGGGAACACGTCGTGGATGACCAGCAGCCCGCCCTCGGCGACATGCGGGGCCCAGCCCTCGTAGTCCCCGTTCGCGTGCTCGTCGGTGTGTCCGCCGTCGATGAAGACGAGCCCGAGCGGACCTGCCCAGACGGCGGCGACCTGCGGGGAGCGCCCGACGAGCGCCACCACGTGGTCCTCCAGACCGGCCCGGTGCAGGGTGCGGCGGAACGTCGGCAGGGTGTCCATCAGCCCGACCTCGGGGTCCACCACGCTCGGGTCGTGGTACTCCCAGCCCGGCTGCTGCTCCTCGCTGCCCCGGTGGTGGTCGACGGTGAGCGCGCTCACCCCGGCCGCCCGCGCCGCGTCCGCCAGCAGGATCGTGGAGCGGCCGCAGTACGTGCCCACCTCCAGCAGGGGCAGCCCGAGCGCGCCGGCCCCGGTGGCGGCGGTGTACAGGGCGAGGCCCTCGTGGACGGGCATGAAGCCCTTGGCGGCCTCGAACGCGGCGAGGATCTCCGGGCCGGGTCCGGCGGCGGGCGCGGACGCAGGAGTGGCTGCGGACTCGGCGGTCACGGGGTTCCTCCAGGTGGGGCGGGGCGGCCCGGGGCTGTTCCAGGGCGGCGACCATCGTGCCGTACCGGTCGTCCGCTCCGGTCGGCGGGGCTAGCCGTCGCCCAGGAAGCGGTCGACGAGCAGGATCGCGATGCCCACCGGCACCGACAGCACGGCGATGTGCAGCAGTTCCCGGCGGACGGCCGCCATGGTCGGCTTCTTCTTCATCGGTGGTCCCCCTGGGTTTCCGTCCGTATCTGCGCAATCTCCGTACGGGCCGCCGCGCAGGGCCCCCGGGCAGCGTTCTCCACCCGGGCTCCCTCAGGTGCGTTCATGCTAAACGCTTCCTCCGGGCCTACGTACTCCGCATGCCGCCCCGGAGGTTCCCCCGTGGACCGATCGCCCTCCTGACCTTCCGTCAGATTGGAACGTGTTCTACTCTTGCGCCGTTCCAGTGGCTGCGACCGGCGAGGACTCGCATGGGCATCGGCACGGGTATCGGCATCACCGAAGAACACCGCGCGCTGTCGCACTCCGTACGCGGATGGCTGGCGCACGCCGCGCCGCCCGGCGAGGTGCGCGAACTCCTCGACGCGGAGGGCCTGGCCGCCCCCGGCGCGCGCCCCGCGCACTGGGAGGCGCTCGCCGCGCAGGGGCTGGCCGGGATACATCTGCCCGAGGTGTACGGCGGTGGCGGCGGGGATCTCCTCGACCTCGCCGTCGTCCTGGAGGAGGCCGCCTACGCCTCATTGCCGGGCCCGTACCTCGCGACCACGCTGACCTCCGCCGTGCTCCACCGGGCCGCCGGTCCGGCGGCCGGCGCGCTGGGCGGGGTGCTCCGCGACCTGGCGGGCGGGGGCCTCGCCGCCGCGCTCGCCCTCGCCCCCGGCACCCTCGCCGCCACCCCCGTCGAGGGAGGTCACCGGCTCGACGGCACCGCGCCGCCCGTGCTCTCCGCCGCCGCGGCCGACCTGCTGCTCCTGCCCGCCGCCACGGCCGACGGCGAGCGCTGGTTCCTCGTGGACGCCGGGGCCGACGGGCTCACCGTGCGCCCGCACCGCAGCGTCGACCCGACCCGCCCCACCGCCGAGGTGAGCGCCGACGCCGTCCGCGTACCGGCGCACCGGTCCCTGCCCCCGGGCCCCGCGCTCGTCCGCGAACTGGCCGCCGTCCTCCTGGCCGCCGACGCCTGCGGGACAGCCGCCCGGAGCCTGGACACGGCCGTCGAACACGCCACCGTACGCGAGCAGTTCGGGCGGCCCGTCGGCGCGTTCCAGGGCGTCAAACACCTCTGCGCCGACATGCTCGTCCGCCTCGAACAGGCTCGCGCGCTGACCTGGGACGCGGCCCGGGCGGCGGACGGAGAACCTGAAGTGCGCGCGCTCACCGCCGCCCTCGCCGCCGCCACCGCACCCGAAGCCGCGTACAGCTGCGCCAAGGACGCCATCCAGATCCTCGGCGGGATCGGCTTCACCTGGGAGCACGATGCCCACCTCCACCTGCGCCGAGCCGTCCTCGCCCGGCAGCTCCTCGGTACCGCCGACGTCCACCGGCTGCGCGCCGCCCGCCTCGCCGAGGCCGGGGCCCGCCGCGAACTCGCCCTCGAACTCCCCGCCGAGGCCGCCCGCCACCGCACCGAGGCCCGCCATCACCTCACAGCCGCCCAGGGCCTCCCGCCCCGCGAGGCCCGCCGGGCGCTGGCCGCCACCGGCTACGCCGCCCCGCACCTGCCCGCCCCGTACGGACTGGACGCGGGCCCCGTACAACAGCTGGCGATCCAGCAGGAATCGAGGGAGCAGGGCATCCGCCTCAGCGACCTCTCCATCGCCACCTGGGTCGTGCCATCCCTCATCGCGTACGGGACCGAGGCTCAGCGGGAGCGCTACCTGCCGGCCACCCTGCGCGGCGACCTCCAGTGGTGCCAGCTCTTCTCCGAGCCCGACGCCGGGTCCGACCTCGCCGCCCTGCGCACCCGCGCCGTACGGACCGACGAGGGCTGGCGGATCACCGGGCAGAAGGTCTGGACGAGCGCCGCCCGCACCGCCGACCACGGCATCCTGCTGGCCCGCACCGACCCGGACGCGCCCAAGCACCGGGGCCTCACCTACTTCCTGGTCGACATGAAGCAGGCCCGAGGCATCGACATCCGCCCGCTGAAGGAGATCACCGGGGAATCCCTCTTCAACGAGGTCTACTTCGACGACGTACTCCTCCCCGCCGACGCAGTCGTCGGCGAGGTCGGCGGCGGCTGGCGCGTCGCCCGCAACACCCTGGGCAACGAACGCGTCCACATGGCCGACCGGATGACCTTCGGCAGCGGCCTCGAAGCGCTGATCGCCCGCTCCGCCGGACTCGACGACACGACCCGGACACGTATCGGCACGCTCGCCGCCGAGGCCCACGCCCTCGCCTGCATCGGGCTGCGCACCACACTCCGGCAGGTCTCCGGCCTCGAACCGGGTGCCGGGGCCTCCGTACGCAAACTCCTCCAGACCGTCCACCAGCAGAAGGCCGCCGAACTCACCCTCGAACTCCTCGGCCCGGACGGCGCGGTGGACGAGCCGGGAGCGGGGGAGCAGGCCCTCCGCGGCTTCCTGATGTCCCGCTGCCTGACCATCGCGGGCGGCACGACCCAGATCCAGCTGAACGTCATCGCCGAACGGATCCTCGGCCTCCCCCGGGACTGACCGCAAAGACAAGAGGAGTCGGAAGATGAAGGCCTACATCGTCGGCGTCGGTATGACGAGGTTCGAGAAGCCGGAGACCCGCGACTGGCAGTACTGGGACATGGTCCGCGAAGCGGGCACCGCCGCCCTGGCCGACGCGGGCGTCCGCTACGACCAGGTCGAACAGGTTCCCGTCGGCTACTGCTTCCAGGCCTCCACCGCCGGACAGCGTGCCGTCTACGAGCTGGGGCTGACCGGAGTCCCCGTCTACAACGTCAACAACAACTGCGCCACCGGCTCCACCGCCCTGATGCTCGCCCGGCAGTTCGTGGCGGGCGGCGGCAGCGACTGCGTGCTCGCGGTCGGCTTCGAGAAGATGGCGCGCGGGTCATTGGGCGGCGGATCGGGTGGTGGATCAGGCTCCGGCGGCGACTTCGCGACCTCGCCCGTCGCCCGGCACTACGGAATCATGGCCGCCGCCCACGGCTTCGAGACGTCCCCGCCCACCGCGCAGATCTTCGGGAACGCGGCCCGTGAGCACATGGAGCGGTACGGGACCACGCCCGCGCAGCTCGCGGCGGTCGGCGCCAAGAATCACCGGCACTCGGTGAACAACCCGTACGCCCAGTTCCAGGACCCGTACACGGTCGACGAGATCCTCGCCGCCCGTACCGTCCACCGCCCCCTCACCAAGCTCCAGTGCTCGCCCACCTCCGACGGGGCCGCGGCGGCCGTCGTCGTCTCCGAGCGGTTCGTCGAGCGGCACGGACTGGGGGAGCGGGCCGTGGAGATCGCCGCCCAGGCCATGACCACCGACACCGACGCCTCCTTCGCCTCCGGCAGCTGCATCGACGCGGTCGGCGCCCCGATGTCCAAGGCCGCGGCCCAGCAGGTCTACGCGGCCTCCGGCCTCGGCCCGGACGACCTCGACGTCATCGAGCTGCACGACTGCTTCTCCGTCAACGAACTCCTCACCTACGAGGCGCTCGGCCTGTGCGGCGAGGGGGAGTCCGGCAAGCTCGTCGAGTCCGGGGCGACCACCTACGGCGGGCGCTGGGTGGTGAACCCGTCGGGCGGGCTGATCTCCAAGGGCCACCCCCTGGGCGCCACGGGCATCGCCCAGGCCGCCGAGCTGACCTGGCACCTGCGCGGCGAGGCCGGAGCCCGCCAGGTCCCCGGCGCACGGACGGCCCTCGCCCACAACATCGGACTGGGCGGCGCGGCGGTGGTCACGCTGCTGCGGCGCACCTGAGCCTTGCGGCCGTGCGGTGCGTTCGGCCCCGCGAATCGGCCCCTGGGTCCGGGGCGCGTGCGGTGCGTACGGCCCCTTGAATCCGCCCCTGGGTCCGGGGGCGCGCGACGCCTGTGGCCCGGGACCCGGGACCTGCGTCCGATGCCCGATGTACGGGCCGCTCGCCGCCTGCGACCATGACCTGCATGCCTGACGTCTCCGTGCCCGTCTCCGCCCCATCGGCCACCCCGCGAATACCACCCAGCACCTGGGCCGTCGTCCTCGCCGCCTGCACCGGCCAGTTCCTCGTCGTCCTCGATGTCGCCGTCGTCAATGTGGCGCTTCCCTCGATGCGGGCCGACCTGGGGCTGAGCGCCGCCGCGCTCCAGTGGGTCGTCAACGCCTACTCGATCGCGTTCGCCGGGTTCATGCTGCTGGGCGGGCGGGCCGCCGACATCTACGGGCGCAAGCTGATGTTCCTCGTCGGGCTCGGCCTCTTCACCGCCGCCTCCCTCGCGGGCGGCCTCGCCCAGGAGGGCTGGCAGCTCCTCGCCGCGCGTGGCGTTCAGGGCCTGGGGGCGGCCGTGCTCGCCCCGGCCACGCTCACCATCCTCACGGCCGCCGTCCCCGAGGGCCCCGCCCGGACCAAGGCCATCGGGACCTGGATGGCGGTCGGCGCGGGCGGCGGTGCGGCGGGCGGGCTCGTCGGCGGGGTGCTCACCGACGCCCTGTCCTGGCGCTGGGTCCTCCTGATCAACGTGCCGATCGGGGCCCTCGTCCTGGTCGCCGCCGCCCTGCGGATCACCGAGGGCCGGGCGGGCGACCGGCGCCGGATCGACCTGCTGGGCGCGGTCCTCGTCACCGCGGGCCTCGCCGCCGTCGCGTACGGGATCGTCCAGACCGAGGCCGAGGGCTGGGCGGCCGCCACGCTCGTACCGCTGCTGGCCGGGGTGGCGCTGCTCGCCGCGTTCGTGGCGGTCGAGGCGCGGACGGCGGTGCCGCTGATCCCGCTGCGCGTGTTCTCCGTACGGGCGGTGTCGTCGGCCAACGTATCGATGCTGCTCATGGGGTCGGCGACCTTCTCCATGTGGTACTTCATGACCGTGTACGCCCAGAACGTCCTGGGCTACACGCCGTTGCAGGCCGGGCTCGCCCTGATGCCGACCTCGGCCGCCGTCGTCATCGGCGCCAAGATCGGGCCCCGGCTGATGGTGCGTACGGGGGCCAAGAGCCTCGCCGTCGCCGGGGTCCTGATCACCGCCGCGGGATTCGGCTGGCAGTCCACCATGGGTGTGGACGGCTCCTACCTCACCGCGATCATGTTCCCCGGCATCCTGATGATGGCCGGGGCGGGCCTCGCCTCCACCCCGCTCGCCGCCCTCGCCACCTCCGGCGCGGCCCCCGGGGACGCCGGACTCGTCTCCGGGCTGATCAACACCTCCCGCACGATGGGCGGGGCGCTCGGCCTCGCGGTGCTCTCGACCGTCGCCGCCGCCCGCACCGGGGGGTCCGGCGACGCGGCCGAGATCACCGCCGGGTACGCCATGGCCTTCCGTACGGCGAGCGGGGTGCTGCTAGCCGGGGCGGTCGTGATGCTGCTCTGGCTGCCGAACCACCGCAGCCCGCGTCCTCCGGCCGAGGTCCCGGCCAAGGTGTGACGGGGAGGGGTCAGGTGGCCGTCGGGGCTTCGGGGGGCGCCCCCGCGAACGCCGGGTCGATCACCGTCTCCCCGGTCAGGGCCGCCCGGATCGCCCGGACCAGATCCTCCACCGGGCCGTCCTTGACCAGGAACCCGACCGCCCCGGCCGCCAGCGCCTGCCGCAGCCGGTCAGGACCGCCGAACGTCGCCAGGATCAGCACCCGGCACTCCGGCACCTCCGCCAGCAGCGCGGCGGCGGCCGCCGGGCCTCCCCCGTCCGGCAGTTCGAAGTCCAGCAGAGCCACATCGGGGCGTGACGTCAGGGCCGCCGCCACGGCCTCGTCCCCGGTGCCGGCCCGGGCGGCCACCGCGAAGTCCGGCACCATGCCGAGCCGTATCGCCAGGGCGCCACGGGCCGCCGCCCCGTCCTCCGCGAGCAGGACACGGACGGACCTCGTGGGCCGGTGCTCCCGGGGCATCTCGTTCACCCGCCCAGGGTAGGCAGCCGTCGGCCGGGCGCCCTGATCTGACACGACGTCAGCAGTCTTCCCAACTTCGGGGGGCTGCGTTATACATGGGCCATCGGCTAGAACGCGTTCTACACGAGGCGCGCCCTGCCGGTCACCGCACGACCTCGGTGCGGGCGACGGTGCGGACGGTCGCGCCGAGGTCTTCCCATCATCAAGGAGCGGCTTCGCCATGCCCATTGATGCCCGAGCGGCCATCGCCGCCGAACCCCGCCGAGCCGAGATCGGCTGGGACCACAAGGACGTGCAGCTCTATCACCTGGGCCTCGGCGCGGGCAGCCCCGCCACCGACCCCGACGAGCTGCGCTACACCCTGGAATCCCGGCTCCAGGTACTGCCGAGCTTCGCCACCGTCGCGGGCGCGGGGACGGCTGCGTTCGGCGGCATGGGGGCGCCCGGGATCGACGTGGACCTGGCGCGCGTCCTGCACGGCGGGCAGTCCGTACGGGTCCACCGGCCGCTCCCGGTCGCCGGACGCGCCGTACAGACCTCGAAGGTCGCGGCGGTGTACGACAAGGGCAAGGCCGCCGTCATCGTGCTGCGTACCGAGGCGAGCGACAGCGACGGGGCGCTGTGGACGAACGACGCCGAGATCTTCGTACGGGGAGAGGGCGGGTTCGGCGGTGAGCGCGGTCCCTCCGACCGGCTCGCCCCGCCGGAGCGGGCCCCCGACCGCACGGTCGAGCGCCCCGTCCGTGACGACCAGGCGCTGCTCTACCGGCTGTCAGGGGACTGGAACCCGCTCCACGCCGACCCCGCCTTCGCCAAGCTCGCCGGGTTCGACCGGCCGATCCTGCACGGGCTGTGCACCTACGGCATGACCCTGAAGGCCGTCACCGACACCCTGCTGGACGGCGATGTGTCCCGCATCTGTGCCTACCGCACCCGCTTCGCCGGCGTGGTGTTCCCCGGCGAGACCCTCCGCATCCGGATGTGGGCCGACGAGGGCCGCGTCCAGGTCACCGTCTCCGCCGTCGAGCGGGACGACGCGGCGGTCCTCGCCGACACGCTCGTCGAGCACTCCTGAACACACCGGCGCCAGTGCCAGCGTCAGCGCCAGAACCAGTGCCAGCAGCCTTGCCGAAGATCACGATGTGAGGGGAGCCGTACCCATGCGCGCAGCCGTACTGCACGAGACAGGCCAGGAGAAGCTGGAAGTCCTCGACGACGTCGAGGCGGTGGGATTCGGCCCCGGAAAGGTCAAGCTCCGCATCCGGGCCACCGGGCTCTGCCACTCCGACGTCTCCGCCATGAGCGGCGTCCTCCCGCAGCCCGCCCCCTTCGTCCCCGGGCACGAGGGCGCGGGCGAGGTCGTCGACGTCGGCGACGGGGTGACCGGGCTGAGCGCCGGGGACCGGGTCCTCGTCTGCTGGCTGCCCGCCTGCGGCGCCTGCCCGTCCTGCAAACGCGGCCAGACCCAGCTGTGCCTGGCGGGCTTCATGAACGCGGGCACCCCGAACTTCAAGCGCCCCGGCGGCGATGTCTTCGGCTTCGCGGGCACCGGCACCTTCACCGAGGAGGTCGTCGTCGGCGCGGGCTGCGCGGTGCCGATCCCCGACGACGTACCGTTCGAGATCGCCGCCCTGATCGGCTGCGGGGTCACCACCGGCCTCGGAGCGGCCATCAACACCGCCAAGGTGGAGGCCGGTTCATCGGTCGCCGTCATCGGCTGCGGCGGGGTCGGCATCTCCACGATCCAGGGCGCCCGGGTCCAGGGCGCCGCCCAGATCGTCGCCGTCGACCCGGTCGCCTCCCGCCGCGAGGCCGCCCTCCGCTTCGGCGCCACCGAGGCCCTCGACCCGGACGGGCTGGCCGACGCCAAGCAGCGCATCACCGGCGGCGAGGGCTTCGACTACGTCTTCGAGGTCGTCGGCAAGTCCGCCACCACCCGCACCGCCTACGAGCACACCCGCCGTGGCGGCACCCTGTGCGTCGTCGGGGCCGGGGCCATGGACGACAACTTCCAGCTCAACATGTTCGAGCTGTTCTTCGACGAGAAGCGCATCCTGCCCTCCATGTACGGCGGCGGGGACGTCCTGCGCTCCTACGAACGGGCCGTCGCGCTCTGGCGGGCGGGCCGGATAGACCTGGAATCGATGATCACCCACCGGGTCCGGCTGGACGGCGTCAACGACGCCCTGGACCAGATGCGCACGGGTGAGTCGTTGCGTACCTGCATCGAGCTCTGAGCCCGGCACCCGACCGACCACGTTGAGGAATCCGATGTCACTTCCCCTCCCGCTGGACGGGCTGTCCGCGATCGTCACCGGCGCGGGCCGCGGCCTCGGCCGCGCCGAAGCCCTCGAACTGGCCCGGCTCGGCGCGGCCGTCGTCGTCAACGACTACGGACAGCCGGGCCGTGACGGCTCCGGCGAGGCGTCCGCCGCGCCCGCCGAGGAGGTCGCCGCCGAGATCCGGGCAGCCGGCGGCCGTGCCGTCGCCCACCTCGGCGACGTCTCCGACCACGAACAGGCCCGGGCGCTCGTGGAATCGGCGGTCTCCACCTACGGCCGGCTCGACATCCTCGTCAACAACGCGGGCATCCTGCGCGACCGGATGATCTTCTCGATGACCGAGGACGAGTGGGACGCGGTGGTCCGCGTCCACCTCAAGGGCCACTTCAACACCACGCACTTCGCCGCCGCCCACTGGCGCGCCCGGTCCAAGGAAGCGGGCGGCCCGGTCTACGGGCGCATCGTCAACACCTCGTCGGAGGCGTTCCTCGCGGGCTCGGCGGGCCAGCCCAACTACGCGGCGGCCAAGGGCGGCATCGTCGGTCTCACCACCTCCACCGCACTGGCTCTCGCCAGGTACGGCGTCACCGTCAACGCCATCTGCCCGCGCGCCCGGACCCGGATGACCGAGGACGTGTTCGCGGGCTTCCAGGAACCGGCCGACGGGACCCTGGACCCGCTGGCTCCCGAGCATGTCTCCCCGCTCGTCGGCTACCTCGCCTCACCTGCGGCGGCCGGGGTCAACGGGCAGCTGCTGGTCGTCCACGGGGGCATGGTCGCCGTCGTCGAACGGCCGCGGGTGGCCGCCCGGTTCGACGCGGCGAAGGAGGCGTTCACCTTCGCCGAACTGGACGAGCTGCTCACCCCGTACTACGCGGAGCGCCCGCCGAACGAGACCTTCGCGGCAGCCGAAGTGCTGGGGCTGAAGCGGCAGTAGGGAAACGGAAACGGGGGAGGGCCCGGACCGGCTGTTCGCCGGTCCGGGCCCTCCCGCGGTGCATCCGCCCGGTGGTTCAGGCCGCCCTGGATTCGTCCTCGGCGGGCCGCCGGTGGCGCCCGTGCGGCTGCACCGACGTGTTCTCCATCGACGCACCCCCTCGGTGCTTGCCGGAACCGCCGGTTCCTGCTCCCTCGTCCGCCCCCTGCGGGCGCGTCTGGGTCGTGTCGGTTCGCGCTTCGGACATGTGGGAAGTCACCCCGTTGTGATCGCTTGCTTGTGTCGCACGTGCGGCTGTCAGCCCAGGGGCCCGAGTCTAGGACCTGTCACAGGTCGGTCGCACGGCTCGGTGCAGAGGTGCCTGCCCCAACGGAACGGGCTTACACACAGCAGGAGCGGCAACGGCGGCGGACGGTTCCGCTCCGCTGCCCGAGCCCTGCGCCCGGTCCGTGCCGGAGGATGACTCCGTGTCCTCCGGGGCCTCCAGCCGCGCCACACCGCAGGGCGTCGCGCCGTTCGCGTACGGGAGATGCAGCACCCCCTCCCGGCTCCAGTAACCGGCCCCCGCCGACCAGCCCTCCGGTGCCGCGAAGTGGTGCAGCCTGCGCCCCGCCGGACGCCAGACCCCCACCCAGCTGCCCGCCGCGCCGTCGATCCGCAGCGCCACCGCACAGCTCTCCGGCATCAGCATCTGCCCGGGCTGCACCGCGAACGGCGTCACCGCCGCATCCGCCGGGCGCAGGCACTCCGGAAACCTGACCGGCAGGCAACTGCCCACCACACCCCAGCCGAGCCGGTCGTGGCCCGGGGCGTCGGAGCGGAGCAGCAGCAGCCCGCTGTCGGCGTCGGCGAGCAGCAGCCGGTCGTTGCTCTCCGGTGCGATCTGGAGCAGCGGTGTCACCTCGCCCTGCCGCCCGAGATCGACGGCGACCGTCTTGACCGGACCGCCGCCCGGCACCTGCCGGTCCAGCGCCAGCATCCGGCCCGCCCGGTCCAGCCACACCCCGCCCGAGCAGCGCCCGGGGATCTGCGCGATCCGTTCGGGACCGAAGGCGCCGCCCGCCACCCGCCACAGATACGAGGCGTGCCCGCCGACCGCCAGGGCGTACACGCTACGGCCGTCCGGCGACGGCGGCAGCAGGGTCGTCTCCGGGGACTCGACGGCGCCCAGCGGGAGTTCGCCGGTGCCGGGTCCGGTCGGGTAGAGCAGCGAGAACATCTGCCGGTCCGCCACCCGGCGCTGGATCAGCACCCGCCCGTCGGTGAGCGGGACCACCTGGGAGTCCGGCTCCTCGGGCTGGCCGAGGGGGAGGGGCACCGCGTACGGCTCGGGCCCGTCCAGGGTCCAGCGCTCCGGATACCAGGCACGCTCGCCCGGCGCCCCGGGGGCCGCGGTGAGCCGTGCCGCGTACGCCCCGTCCGCCGTGAGCGTGAGGCCACCGGGGGGTGTGCGTGGGGTCGAGCCTCCGGGTGCGCCCCGGCCCGGGATCGCGGACGGGGGGAACGCGGGCGGGGCGGGGATGTGCGCCCCGGCAGGCGCTTCGGGCGCGGCGGACCCTTTCTCCTCCGGTCCGGGTTCCTCTTCCGGTCCGGGTTCCGCCGTCGCGGCGGCCCCGGCGGTTCCACCCTCGATGGCACAGGCAGTCATGGACTCGTCACCTCCGGCTACGAAAGCTAGTTTTCGCACTTCCAGCCGAACAACGCGAGCCACCTCACTTCACACATAAGGGTGGCGATGCCCGGATTCTCCTGAGGTGGAGGGGGTGAGTGTGCTGGCGGAGGCGGCCGCGCCTATGGTTAGGCAGCCCTAACCAAACAGGCGTGCCCCCGGCACGTACGCGCATCAGCAGGAGCAAGCGATGTCCCTTCGGCCCCGCGGTACCGCCGCAGTCGCCCTGGCGGTTGCCGCCGCCCTCTCCCTCTCGGCCTGCGGGGGCGGCGACGGCGGCGCGGCCGGCTCCGACGCGGGCGGCGACAAGAAGGCCGCTGTCGCCACCGGCGGCAAGGACTTCGCGGACGCGGCGAAGAAGACGGCGGCGTACGGCACCGACGCCGAGGCCGGCGAGTTCCCCCGTACCCTCACCCACGCCATGGGCAGGACCGAGATCAAGGCGGCGCCGAAGCGCGTGGTGGTGCTGGACGTCGGCGAGTTCGACAACGTTGTTTCGCTGGGCCTGAAGCCGGTCGGCTACGCGCCCAGCGAGGGCGACGCGGCCATCCCCTCGTACCTGGAGAAGGACGCGGGCGAGCCCAAGAGTGTCGGCACGATCAACAGCCTCAACCTCGAAGCCATCGCGGGCCTCCAGCCGGACCTGATCCTCGGCAGCCAGCTGCGCGCCGCGGACAAGTACGACGAGCTGTCCAAGATCGCCCCGACCGTGTTCTCCATCCGCCCGGGCTTCACCTGGAAGGAGAACTACCTCCTCAACGCGGCCGCCCTGGACCGCACGGAGCAGGCCGAATCGGCGCTGGCCGCGTACCGGGCGAAGGCGAAGAAGCTCGGCGACGACATCGGCGCCGACAAGCCGACCGTCTCCATGGTCCGCTACCTGCCCGACCGCCTCCGGCTGTACGCCAAGGCCTCGTTCATCGGGACCATCCTGGAAGACGTCGGCCTGCCCCGCCCGAAGAACCAGCAGATCGAGGACCTCGCCACCGAGATCAGCCCGGAGAAGATCGACGAGGCGGACGCCGACTGGATCTTCACCGGCGTCTACGGCGACCCGAAGGCCACCCAGCGCGACACCGCCCGGTCCAACCCGCTGTGGAAGAACCTGAAGGCCGTCAAGGAGGGCCGGGCCAAGGACGTCTCCGACGAGACCTGGTACCTGGGCCTCGGCGTCACCTCGGCGGGCCTCGTCCTGGACGACCTGCGCGCGGACCTGGTGAAGTAGTCCTTTCGGCCGCGCGGTCCCGACCTGGTGAAGTAACGATTCGTGCCCGGCCGCCGGTCCCGGCGTACAGGTCCGGCGGTCAGGGGCGGCGGACCACGCCGGACAGGTAGCCTTTCCCCCGTGCCCCGTCTGTCTGAAGTCATCGCCGCCCTCGACGCCCTCTGGCCCCCCGAGCGGGCCGAGGGATGGGACGCGGTCGGTACGGTCTGCGGCGACCCGGACGCGGAGATCGGCCGGGTGCTGTTCGCCGTCGACCCCGTCCACGAGATCGCCGACGAGGCCCTGGAGCTCGGCGCCCAGCTGATCGTCACCCACCACCCGCTCTATCTGCGCGGGACGACGACGGTCGCCGCCGACACCTTCAAGGGCAAGGTCGTCCACACCCTCATCAAGCACGGCGTCGCGCTGCACGTCGCGCACACCAACGCGGACTCCGCCGACCCCGGTGTCTCCGACGCCCTCGCCGGCGCCCTGGACCTGCGGATCACCGGACCCCTCGTACCGGACCCCACCGACCCCGCCGGGCGGCGCGGACTCGGCCGGATCTGCGAGCTGGACCACCCCGAGACCCTGGCCGCCTTCGCCGCCAGGGCCGCCGCCCGGCTCCCCGCCACCGCGCAGGGCATCCGGCTGGCGGGCGACCCGGAGGCGCTCGTGCGTACCGTCGCCGTCAGCGGCGGCTCCGGCGACAGCCTCTTCGACGCCGTGCGCGCCGCGGGCGTCGACGCCTTCCTCACCGCCGACCTGCGCCACCACCCGGCGTCCGAGGCCGTGCAGCACTCGCCGCTCGGCCTGGTCGACGCCGCGCACTGGGCCACCGAGTGGCCCTGGTGCGAGCAGGCGGCCGCGCAGCTCGACGCGCTTTCCGACCGCCACGGATGGGACCTGCGGGTCCATGTCTCGAAGCAGGTCACCGACCCCTGGACCACCCACCATTCCTCTGGAGCCCCCAACTGAACGCCGCGCCCGCCGACCAGATCCGACTCCTCGAAGTCCAGGCCCTCGACGTACGTCTCGCCCAGCTCTCCCACAAGCGCACCTCGCTGCCGGAGCACGCCGAGATCGAGCAGCTCGGCAACGACCTCGCCCAGCTGCGTGACCTGCTGGTCGCCTCCACCACCGAGGAGAGCGACACCAGCCGCGAGCAGACCAAGGCCGAGCAGGACGTCGACCAGGTGCGCCAGCGCGCCGTCCGCGACCAGCAGCGCCTGGACTCCGGCGCGGTCTCCTCGCCCAAGGACCTGGAGAGCCTCCAGCGCGAGATCGCCTCGCTGGCCAAGCGCCAGGGAGACCTGGAGGACGTCGTCCTGGAGATCATGGAGCGCCGCGAGGCCGCCCAGGAGCGGGTCGCCGAACTGACCGAGCGGGTCTCCGCCGTCCAGGCCAAGGTCGACGCCGCCACCGCCCGCCGCGACGCCGCGACGGCCGAGCTGGACGCCGAGGCCGCCACGGTGACCAAGGACCGCCAGGTCGTCGCCGAGGTCATCCCCGCCGACCTGATGAAGCTGTACGACAAGCTCCGCGCCCAGCAGGGCGGGGTCGGCGCCGCCCGGCTCTACCAGCGCCGCTGCGAGGGCTGCCGCCTGGAGCTGAACATGGCCGAGGTGGGCGAGGTGAGGGCCGCGTCTCCCGACACGGTCCTGCGCTGCGAGAACTGCCACCGCATCCTGGTCCGCACCTCGGAGTCGGGCCTGTAATGAGCGCTGCCCCCGCTGTCCGCCGACTGGTGGTCGAGGCCGACGGCGGCTCCCGGGGCAACCCGGGGCCCGCCGGTTACGGCGCCGTCGTCATCGACGCGGCCACCGGTGAGACCCTCGCCGAGGTCGCCGAGTACATCGGCGTCGCGACCAACAACGTCGCCGAGTACCGGGGCCTGATCGCCGGTCTGACGGCCGCGAAGGCGCTGTTCCCGGACGCGGGGAGCGAGGGCGGCGGGCTGCGGGTACACGTCCGGATGGACTCCAAACTGGTCGTCGAGCAGATGTCGGGGCGCTGGAAGATCAAGCACCCCGACATGAAGCCGCTGGCGGCCCGCGCCGCCGCGATCCTGCCGCCGTCCTCCGTGACGTACGAATGGATCCCGCGCGCGCAGAACAAGCACGCCGACCGGCTCGCCAACGAGGCGATGGACGCGGGCCGCGACGGCAGGCAGTGGGAGGCGTCCGCCTCGACGGCCGAGCTGGACGCCCCGTCGCGCCACCGCACCGCGAGTACGGCTCCGCCCGTCCAGGGTCCGCCCGGCGACGCGGCCGCAGGCGCGGCGAAGGCCCGCGCGGCCCTGGCGGCCGCGCGTGGTGGCTCGGCGGCCCCGGAGGCGGACGGGCTTTTCCCGGTGCCGGGGGCCGAAGCGGCCGAGGGGGCGCCGGGGACTTCGGAGGGTTCACGGACGGTGGCCCCGGAGCCGACGGACGCCGCCGCATCCGCGCCCGCCGCGACTCCGGGCGGGACCTCGCCCGAGACCGCCGGATCGCCGCAGGTCGGCTGGGGTTCGGCCCCCGACCTGGGCGCGCCCGCCACCCTCGTTCTGCTCCGGCACGGCGAGACCGCGCTCACGCCCCAGAAGCGGTTCTCCGGAAGCGGCGGCACCGACCCCGAACTCTCCGCCACCGGCCGCGGCCAGGCCGAGCGCGCGGCCGAGCACTTCGCCGCCCTGGGCACGGTCCAGGAGATCGTCAGCTCGCCGCTGCGCCGCTGCCGCGAGACCGCGGCCGCCGTCGGCGCCCGTCTCGGCCTGGACGTGCGCATCGACGAGGGCCTGCGCGAGACGGACTTCGGCGCGTGGGAGGGCCTGACGTTCGGGGAGGTACGGGACCGGTACGCCGACGACCTCACCGCGTGGCTGGCCTCCCCGGACACCGCGCCGACCGGCGGTGGCGAGAGCTTCACGGAGGTCGCCGACCGGGTCGCGGCCGCGCGGGACCGGATCGTCGCCCGGTACGCGGGCCGCACGGTCCTGCTCGTCACCCATGTGACCCCGATCAAGACACTGGTCCGCCTCGCGCTGGGGGCCCCGCCCGAGGCGCTGTTCCGGATGGAGCTGTCGGCGGCCTCGATCTCCGAGGTCGCGTACTACGGGGACGGCAACGCCTCCGTACGGCTGCTCAACGACACCTCCCACCTGCGCTAGGGCCGACGCCGACCTGGTCGACGGAGCTGCTCGGGCGCGCCGCCGGGCCGCTGGTCTCCGTGACGGCCGCGAAGGTCGGCGTCTCGGGCGCGGTGATCCGGGTGTTCGCGGTACCGGCCCGATCCTCCTCGGGTGCGGGATGCCGGTCGCGAAGGTCGCCCCGGCCGCGCTCGTCGCCACCTTCGTGCCCTCGGTCGTGGGGGCGGGGGACGCACGCACTGCTCTCCCTGACGACGACTCTCCCTGACGACGACCGGGGACATCGCGCCCCCTGGCGGCCTGTGCGGGGCTGCCTCGGCGCGCGCCTCCG
This sequence comes from Streptomyces durocortorensis, assembly GCF_031760065.1. Lineage (NCBI taxonomy): Bacteria > Bacillati > Actinomycetota > Actinomycetes > Kitasatosporales > Streptomycetaceae > Streptomyces > Streptomyces sp. C11-1. The sequence goes on along the minus strand of NZ_CP134500.1, from coordinate 1,782,472 downwards.
GCCCCGTCCGCCGGAGAGGGCGCCGCGGCTCCTGCTGGGGCTGCCTGCGCTGGGCACCGGCGGGCTCCACGCGGTCCGGATGCCGCGCTGACCTTCTGCGGGTCAGGCCCCGAGTGCCGCGGCCTCCGCCGCGAGCCGGGCCACCCGGTCCCAGTCCTTCGCCGCCAGCGCGTCGCCCGGAACCATCCAACTGCCGCCCACGCAACCCACGTTGGACAGGGCGAGGTAGGCGGGGGCGGAGGCGGGCGAGATGCCGCCGGTCGGGCAGAACCGGGCCTGGGGGAGCGGCGCGGACAAGGCCTTGAGGTAAGCCGTGCCGCCCGCCGCCTCGGCCGGGAAGAACTTCATCTCGCTCACCCCGCGCTCCAGCAGGGCCACCACCTCGGAGGTCGTCGAGACACCGGGCAGGAACGGCACGCCGGACGCCTTCATCGCGTCGAGCAGCGCGTCCGTCCAGCCCGGGCTGACCAGGAAGCGGGCCCCGGCGCCGACGGTGTCGCGCACGTGCTGCGGGGAGATGACCGTGCCCGCACCGACCACCGCGCCCGGCACCTCGGCGGCCATGGCCCGGATGGACTCCAGTGCGGCGGGCGTCCGCAGCGTCACCTCGATCGCCGGGAGCCCGCCCGCCACCAGTGCCCGCGCCAGCGGCACCGCGTCGGCCACGTCGTGCAGGACGACGACGGGGACGACGGGGGCGAGATCCAGGACGGAGGGCGGCGCGGAGGAGTTCATGGGGTCATAGTGCCGCGCGGGCGTCAGTATCTGCAACGCACGTTGCGCACACTGCAACGCACGGCTGTCCCGGGCCCAGCGGATCTCCTTTCCTCCCCAGGGCCTGTCGTCAGACTGCCGACCGCCCGCCAGGGATGACGGAACAGCCCTCAGCGGATCTCCGTCACCACCACATCCAGCGCCCACGGCCGCCCGGCCCGGGCAGGCTCCTCGGCCTCCACCACGTAACCGAGGTCCCGCAACGCCTCCACCAGCTGGGCCGGACCCTTCGGCCGGGCCCCCGCCAGCAGCAGATCCCGTACCAGCCGCCCCTTCGTCGCCTTGTTGAAGTGGCTCACCACGGACCGCTTCTCGACGCCGTCCACCACCTGGGACTGGAGCACCCGCACACTCGCCGTGCGCGCGGCCACCTCACCCTTCGGCTTCCAGGCGGAGGCGTACGCCGAGGACCGCAGGTCCAGGACGAGCCCGCCCCCGGCGGCCTCGGGCATGACGGCTGCCATGGGCGTGCGCCAGTACGCGCCGAGCGCTCCGAGGCCGGGCAGCTTCACGCCCCCCGAGCAGCGGTACGGCGGAATCCGGTCGCCGATCCGGACCGCGCCCCACAGCCCGGAGAAGACCAGCAGCGACGTCGACGCGAGCCGCCGGGCGCCCGAGTCCAGAGACGCCAGATCCAGCGCGTCGTACAGCACACCGGTGTACAGCTCCCCGGCAGGACGGGTCCCGGCGGTCCGCAACTCGGCGTTCTTCGCGACCTCGCCCCGCAGCCCCACACTGAGCCCGAGCACCTCGCGCGCCTTCTCCTCGTCCGCCTGGCACAGCTCGACCAGCTCGTCCAGCACCGCCGCCCGGGCCGGGGCGAGCCCCGGAAGCGACAGCGACTCCGGCTTCAGGGACGCCCCCCGCCCCGAGGCGGCCTTTCCTTCGGAGGGCGGCAACAGCACGAGCACGGCGGTTCTCCTTCGTACGTACGGCGCAAGCGCGGGCCCGGTCCGCGTGCGGGCGCTCCGGGTCCCCGGCAAGGGTACGGGGACGGGCCGGCCCTGCCCGTACGCGCGGGACGGCGGCGCACAGCCGGGCCGCCACGTCCGGCTCGCGGCGGTGCTCCCCGTGCTCGGGCCACGGCGCACCGCCCGGATGCCGCCCGCCCCCTCCCGGCCTACGCTCGGTCCATGCCCCGCCGCCACCTGCGTATGACCGGCGCAGCCGACTGCTCGCTCGGGGCCGCCCTGCGGGCGCTGCGCACCGAGCCCGGTCTGCCCGGCGCCTTCCCGCCCGAGGTGCTCGCGGAGGCGGAGGCGGCGGCGAGAGCCCCGGATTGGGGGGCCCGCGAGGACGCCACGGACCTGCCGTTCCTCACCATCGACCCGCCCGCCTCCACGGACCTCGACCAGGCGATGCACCTGGAGCGCCGCCGGGACGGCTACCGTGTGCACTACGCCATCGCGGACGTCGCCGCCTTCGTACGGCCGGGCGGCGCGCTCGACGCCGAGGCCCACCGCAGGGTCACCACGCTCTACTTTCCCGACGACCGGCTTCCGCTCCATCCCGCCGTCCTCTCCGAGGGAGCCGCCAGCCTTCTCCCCGGCGAGGTGCGCCCGGCCGCCCTGTGGCGGATCGACCTCGACAGCGATGGGCGGGCCGTCGCCACCGACGTACGCCGGGCCCTGGTCCGCAGCCGGGCGAAGCTCGACTACGCGGGCGTGCAGCGACAGATCGACGCGGGCACCGCCGAGGAGCCCCTCGCCCTGCTCCGCGACATCGGCCGGCTGCGTGAGGAGCAGGAGCTGGCGCGCGGCGGCATCTCGCTCAACGTCCCCGAACAGGAGATCGTCGAGCACGAGGGCTCCTACGGCCTCGCCTACCGCGCCACGCTCCCCGCCGAGGCCTGGAACGCACAGATCTCGCTCCTCACCGGCATGGCCGCCGCCCGGCTGATGGCCGACGCGGGCACCGGCATCCTGCGCACCCTCCCGGTCGCCCCCGACGGGGCCGTCGCCCGGCTGCGGCGCTCCGCCCGCGCCCTGCGCGTCGACTGGCCGCACCACGTCCCGTACGCCGAGGTCGTCCGCTCCCTCGACCCGGGCAAGGCCAACGACGCGGCGTTCCTCCAGGAGTGCACCACCCTGCTGCGCGGGGCCGGGTACACGGCCTTCGACGACGACGACCTCCCCGACCCCGCCGTGCACGCCGCCGTAGCCGACCTCTACACGCACTGCACCGCGCCGCTGCGCCGCCTGGTCGACCGGTACGCCTCCGAACTCTGCCTCGCCGCGACCGCCGGGAAGGAGGTCCCGGACTGGGCACGGGAGGCGCTCCCCGCCCTCCCGAAGGAGATGGCCGAGGGCACGCGCCGCGCCAACACCGTGGAGCGCGCCAGCGTGGACCTGGTCGAGGCGGCGCTGCTGGAGCGGCACGTGGGCGAGGTCTTCGACGCGTACGTCGTCGACGTCCAGGACCGCGATCCGTCCGTCGGCACCGTTCACCTCCGGGACCCGGCGGTCGTCGGCCGGGTCGAGGGCGGCACGGCCCCGCTCCCGCTGGGGGAACGGCTGCGGGTCCGGCTCACGCAGGCAGGCCCGGGGTCGGGGTCGGTGCTGTTCGCTCCGGCGTGAGCGAGGGCGTCACGAGAGCCGCGACGGCCGCCCGGGGATCGTCCGCGTTGAATCGGAGCGTACGGGCGCTCCCGCGCCGGCCGAGCGGCCGCACGAACTCCACCGGCTCCGTCAGCTCCACGGTCACCGTCGTCCGGCTCCCCACCGCCAGATCGAGCGTCCCGTCCTCGTCCACCCGGACCAGCCCCCCGCCCGGGAAGCGCCGCTCCACCCGGGCGGCGGCGATGACGGCGGCGGGCACCCGGAGGTCGAACAGGGCGCCGTAGCGCAGCCGCAGCGACCCGTCCGCCTCCACCACGTGCGGCCGGGTCACGCACGCCGCGTGCATCGCGAGGACCACGAGGACGCCGTACACATCCACGACGAGCAGGATCGCGTGGACCAGCGGCCAGGGGATCACCAGGGCCAGCACCACCGTCTCCAGGACGGAGACGAACGCGAAGGTGTACATCACCCCGGTCTGCGGCTCGGTGTACGGGACGGGCAGTGCTCCCTCCGGAATCCGGTGCCGACGACGTACGACCCACAGCCCGAGGCTGTGCAGGGCCCTGAACTCGTGCGTCACGAGCCGCCGCAACGCCACCGGCACCAGAGTGCCCACCGCCGACCGCAGGGCCGCCCGCCGCCCGGTGCCGTCCCGTCGGCGGGACGCCGCGTACAGCCGCCACAGCACCGAGGCCTCCAGGACGAGCACGGCCACCACCAGGGCCCCGGCCCCCAGCAGGACCGGGGCGGGTATCCGCACCCCGGCCACCGCACAGACGACCAGCACCAGTTCACCGGGCAGCACCGACCACGCGGCGGCCCTGGCCACCCGCAGCCCCGGCGCCCTCTCGGCGCTCACGCCTTCCTCCCCCGTACCCGCTCGGCCAGCGCCACCATCACCCGGCGCACCACCTCGCGCTGCGCGGGCGGGTAGTCGTCGAGCAGCACCCGCCCGAACCCGGCCGGCGCGGGCTCCCCGTCCGGGATCACCGCCAGCACCTCGTCCGGCACGGCCGCGACCAGCTCGGCCGCCAGGGGCGCGATACGCGGATCGTCCGCCCCGGCCCCGGCCAGCTCGTCGAGCCGCGTGTACAGGGCGAGTACGCCCGGGTCCTCGGCCAGCGGCCGCAGCGCCGCGAACACCTCGGCCCCGGCCCCACCGCCCGCCGCGTCCAGCAACGCCAGATGCTCGCGGTCCTTCGCGGCGGCCGGGGACGCGGTGGCGGGTGCGTTCTCCAAGAGCGTGGCGAGGGCGGGGGAGAACGGCCCGTCCGAGGCGAGCGGCGCCTCCAGGAGCGCGGCCAGGACCTGCCGCCGCTCATGGATCTCCCGCTCCTGCCGCGCCAGATCGGCGTCCAGTTCCCCGAGCACCTCGGCCAGGTCCCGCCCCGCGTCGTCCGCGAGCACGTCCCGCACCTCGTCCAGGGAGAGCCCGATCTCCGTCAGCCGCCTGATCCTGGCCAGCAGCACGGCATCACGGACGGTGTACGCGCGATAGCCGTTGGCCTGCCGGGCGGGCTCGGGCAGGAGGCCGATGTGGTGGTAGTGCCGGACGGCCCGGGAGGTGACTCCGACGAGCGCGGCGATCTCTCCGATACGCATGCGGCCAGTAGAAACGCTGACGCTGCGACAAGGTCAAGCATCGTGTCCCTGCGGAACCGGTCTAAGGGGAAACCGCGGTGAGCCGTCGCCCTCACGATCCCGTACGGTCAGCCGCTCCCCATCCCGCTCCCAGAGCCTCCCGCTCCCCGAGCCTTTCGTCCTCGACCTGGAGAGACCTCGGCTGAGGGACGTCGGCAGGGCTCCCCGTACGGCCCGGTAGGATGGCGTTCACGGCAGACGAGTCGTGCGGACGGCCGCGTGGGGATCCCCGGATCCTCCCGAGGAACGTCCGGGCTCCACAGAGCAGGGTGGTGGCTAACGGCCACCCGGGGTGACCCGCGGGACAGTGCCACAGAGAACAGACCGCCCGGGACTTCGGTCGCGGGTAAGGGTGAAACGGTGGTGTAAGAGACCACCAGCGCCTGAGGTGACTCAGGCGGCTAGGTAAACCCCACCCGGAGCAAGGTCAAGATGGGGTCGTGCCGGAAACGGGACGGCCCTGCGTGAACGCCCGAGGGCTGCTCGCCCGAGTTCACGGGTAGACCGCACGAGGCCGGCAGCAATGCCGGTCCTAGATGGATGGCCGTCTCCCCGGCCGCCGCGAGGCGACCGGGAGACAGAACCCGGCGTACAGCACGACTCGTCTGCCCCACAGGCCCCTGACCTGCAATATCGCAGGCCAGGGGCCTTTTTTCGTGGAATCGTGGGCGCTGCCTCACCCCGTTCCGTACCGGCTTGAACCGGACCTCACGGCTACGAAAGTGGCCACGCTGGCCGGCTTGGCGTGAGCGTCGACCGAGCCGCGGAGGGGCCTTCCACGTCCTGTGCCTACGCCTCGGCATCTCCCGTTGCTGTCCCGGGGGCGGTTGAATTCCGCTCGTCAAGCCAGGCCCTCGTCGGTTCCCGGGCCACAGAGTCCGGGAGACCTTTCCGAGGAAGGAAAGGAAGCCCTCGAAGCAGACCCAGGCGGCTGGCGGGACCGGAGTGGTCTGCGCATCCGATCAGGGCGTCCAAGGCTGCCAGAGCGTAGCGAGTGTCGCGGGCCAGCCACGTCAAGTACACCGGCTGTGCCACAGGTCATCGGATGTCTCGTTGCTCACGGACGCCAGTGTGCCGCAGGTGGTCCACCGGGTGGGAGCCGGTTTCAGATACATGGCACGGGCCGGGACTCCAGCAGAGTCATGAGGGCGTCGGAGGCTTCCGGTGTTTGCCGGTCCCGGGACCGAGCTTCGGTGACGCCTCAGGAGTGGCGGCAGCCTCGGCGTGGGGAAACAGGATGCGCCGTGCTTCCGCGAGGTTCGCCGCGAAGCCGTGCGCCTCCCACAGATGGCCGTTCCACCGCTGGATCGCACGGGGCGCATCGGGGTTCAGATGCGAAGCTCTCGGGCCGTCGCCGGTCACGAGGGGTACGGCGCGGAGCTGCCCGATCCTCGCGTCGCGACGCTCGGCCCACTGGGAGAGCGGTTCGTCGTCCATGTCCGGAGCGTAGTGGGTCAGGCGATGCGGTGCTCCCAGCGCAGGGAGGGGACCTGGTCGATCCAGTACCGGTGGGACGCGGGCGTCACACGGAGCCGTACGGAGTCGATCCCCGGCGCCCCGGCGTCCTGCCAGACGACGAGAAACGCTCCACGTCGTCCCACAGGGCCACCGGGCCGCCCTGGCGAACGGTCCAGCTCTCGCCGTCGGCGAGGAACTCGGCGAACGACTCCTTCTCCGGATCGAACAGGTACAGCATGGGCGACCCGTCACCGCCCGTCGCGCGGACGAACTGAGCGCCGGGCGCGGCCAGCTGTGCCAGGAAGGCGGGCATCCATTCCTCAAGGACCAGAGGGGACAGCAGAGCGGGCCGCTCACTGTCCGCGTACGCGGTCCGGGCGGAGAGATCTCCGGCCACGGGGGCCACTGCCTGGGCCCGCGCCTGCATGAAGGAGGAACGCCCGACGATCGAGCCCTCGGCGGTGCCGTCATCGCCGACGGCCAGTTTCGCGAGGCCGGTCCCCCACGGCCACGAGCCGACCGTGCCGAGGACAACGCCTCCGGGTCTCGTCTGCCTGATCCACGCGTACGGGATGCGGCGGACTGCGCAGGTGGCGATGACCCGGTCGTACGGTGCCCGGTACGGGTGGCCGAGGAGGCCGTCGCCCGTCACCGTCCACGTCGAGAAGCCGGCGGCTTCGAGAGCGACATCGGCCCGGGTGGCCACCTGCGTGTCCACCTCGACCGTGGTGACGTTGTCCTCACCGAGGTAGTGGCACATCAGGGCTGTGGAGTAGCCGGTGCCCGTACCGATCTCCAGGACACGGTGACCCACCATGAGGTCCAGGGCCTCGATCATGCCGACGACGGTGACCGGGTCGGTCGAGGAGGACGTGGGCACGCCCACGACCGGTTCACCGGCCTGGTCGGCGGTCAGGTGGCCGTCGAGCTGGGTGGTGAGGGTGTCGACGCTGTATGCGATCTTCAGCCAGTCGTCCGGATCCGTGTCGGCGGCGGTGACGGGCCGCCAGGTCCGCCCCTCGTCCAGGAACACTCCCGGGTGCAGGAACCGCTCGCGGGAGACGGTCTCGACGGCCGCACGCAGCCAGAGGGACTTCAGGGCGCCTTCGTTCACGAGCACGGCCGCCATGCGGCGTCGCTCGGATGCAGGGTCGGTCATCGACGGTCTCCCTGTGCGAGTAGGTCGGCGAAGGCAGCGGACATCGGGAGGCCGGTCTCGGCCTCCAGCCACCCCCACTGTCCGTTGGGATTCAGTTCCAGCCACCAGTAGTCCCCGGTGCGGTCGACCGCGAGGTCGAAGCTTCCCGAGACCAGATCCAGCCGGCCCAGGTAGGCGTGCAGTCCCTCGGTCACCCGGTCGGGAAGGTGCTCCACGGTGTAGGTCAGGGCGCTGTAGTCCTTGCGCCAGTCGAGGAGGTCGGAGTCGATGCGTACGGCGAACGTATGCCGGCCTACGAGGAGTACGCGAACGTCGGCGACCTTGTCCACGCGGGCCTGGAACAGATGGGGCGCCACCCGAACGCTGTCGTCGATCTCCTCGGGGGCGACGGGGGCAGCCCATCCCGTCACCGGCACGCTGTCACGCGTGTAGGGGGTCCATCGCAGCGTCTTGAAGATCGCCTGCCCCTGAGAGTGGACGAACTCGCGGGCCTCGTCCGGGTCGTTGGTGACAAGGGTGGGCGGGATGGTGAAGCCGAGTTGCTGGGCGAGAACGAGCTGCGCGGGTTTGTAGTCGGCTGCGGCAACGCGCAGGGGGTGGTTGACCCAGAGCGGGCCGCCCAAGGCGTAGAGGGTGCCGCCGAGTCCGTAGCGGACCTGCGCCGTCGCGAACCGTGAGTCGTCAGCGGACAGGTGGGGAAACGTGGGCCATTCCGGGCGGCGCCAGTACACCGACCGGACCTGGGTCACATCAGCGGTTCTCGACGGGGTGCGCACCTGCCCGACCATCGGGGCCGGGCAGGTGCCGAGCCGAGCCGAGACCGTGAGGTTTTCGCCGATGTCGGCGGGGTTGAACCGGACCACCGGCACATCGCGCCGGTTGAGTTCGGTGATCACCATGTCGGCGGTGATGTCGTCCGCCTCGGTGGCCACCAGAACAGGCCTCTCCTCGGTCATGGTCATCAGTCCTGATTGCTGTCCTGATCGTGACCCTGGTCGTTCCGGGAGTCCGAGTTCGTCGTCGTGGAGGTCTCGGTGCCGGAGCTGGTGCCGTGTTTGCCCATCTCGACCACCTGCCCGGCACGGTCGCGGAACACTCCGAGTTGTGTCGTGGGGTCGATGGCGACCGTTGCGTGGGGTCGGCGGGTGACCGTCGGGTAGGGCGCGAGTCGGCCCGCACCCCACGGCCGCGTTGGGGAGGGGAGTGCGACAGAGGTGGTCATGAGACTCCTTGGGGTGAAGGGTGTGGTGCGCGTATCCGTCTGCGCCAGGGGGCGCGGACGGCGACCTGCGGGCAGCGGCTCAGGGGCGAGCAGCCTGGATGTTCTGGTGCTCGTAGCCGTCGGAACCGGCCGGGTTCACTCCTCCGGCTCCTGCCGGGCCCCGACGCGGCGCATGAACCTCTCCCAACCGCTGGCCGCCCGTTCCCGCAGAGCCCGGCTCGGCGCACCCGGCCGGGGCTCCGGCAGCGTGTACGTACGGCCACCGGCGCCAGGGTTCCTGCGGGGCAGTCCGGAGGTTGTCACGAGGTCGCTCCTCTCCGTGGGGAGCCGCCCGGAGGGCCTTCGACCTCCGAGCGGCGTGTGACCAGTGAACGACGATCCGTTACCTTCTCCCAGAGTGGACCTCGCGCAATATCCGGGCGTTTTCCAGGCGTTGGCGCGTGGCGGGCATGAGTGCGTGAAAGGGTTCTCGTGAGGGGAGACCTATGACGTCGAGACGGAAGCACTTTGCGGAACGGCGCGCGGCCCGGGGTTACTCTCAGGAGGAATTCGCAGAAGCGCTTTCGGTGGCCACGTCCACCGTGGTCCGTTGGGAAAGTGGTCGTGCCACCCCGCGTCCCCACCAACGGCCGAAGATCGCAGGGCTGTTGGGAGTGACCCTCCCCGAGCTGGAAACCCTTCTCTCCGACGAACAGTCGGCCGAGACAGCCGGGCTCGCCGCTGCTCCACCCCTCCTCCACGGTGATGATGACGACATGAAGCGCCGCGAAGTCCTGGGTCTGCTCGCCGTTACGGGTGCGCTGGTCGCTCTTCCTGATCCCGGTGAGGCCGCCCGAGGGCGGGCAGCTTCGACGCTCTTGGAGACAGGGGACGACCTGCACCGCAGCCTCTGGCAGGTGTACGTGCTATCGGACGCCAAGCAGGTCGTCTTCCCTGCGGCGCGCGCACAGCTCGATGTGATGGCGAAGGGACTGACCGAGACCCGTACTGCTGTGGATCGGTCCCGATTGTGTCGGATGACGGCCGACCTCTACCAGCTCGTCGGCGAGCTGTTCTTCGACGCCAACCGGTACACCGACGCCGCGCAGTGCTACACACTGGCCGCCAACGCGGCCTACGCCGGTGGCGACCACGACCTGTGGGCCTGTGCCATGACCCGCCACGCGTATGTCGAGCTGTACGCGCGCCGCGCGCACGCTGCCCAACCCCTGCTCGCGGCAGCTTTTCGCATCGCCCGAAGGGGCGACGGCACTCTCTCCACCCGTCACTGGGTCGCGGCCGTCCAGGCGCAGGCGTACGCGGCCGTGGGCGATCTCGACGCGTGCAACCGGGCTCTGGACGAAGCCGAGAAAGTCCACGCCCTCGACGGCGCTCATTCCCACAACGGCGGCTGGCTCCGCTTCGACGGCTCCCGCCTGGCGGAGGAGAGAGGGGCCTGCTACCTCCAACTGGGCCGCCCTGATCTCGCCGAGGAAGCGCTCACCACAGCCCTTGCCCAGCCTCTGTCCCTGCGTCGCCGCGCTGCTGTTCTGAGCGACCTCGCCGTGCTCGGAGCGCACAGGCGGGACATCGGCCAGGTCGTGCACTACGCGGAGCAAGCACTCGGATTGGCCGACCGGTCGAATTCGGGATTCATCCGCAAGAAGCTGGACGGGCTTCGGGGGCGTCTTGCCCCGCTCGTGTCCGATGACCGAGTCTCGACTCTTGATCACCGAATCGCGGCGCTTCCGCGCACCGCATGATGAGAGGGACACGCGCATGAATGACGGCCGGATCTTCCGCGAGGCGTGGATCGACGGTGTGAACAAGCACTATCCCGGCGAGCCCAAGCCTGGCTACGTCACGCCGTGGGACGAGACGCCCGCGTGGGAGCGCGAAGCCGCCACCGCCGTGTACGGGCAGGTGCGCGACTTCATCGAGGTCAGCGGCGGGCATGCGGCCCGGCTCACCCGCGAGCAGAAGGGCCGATTCGTCGCGATCTGCTGGACCGCCCAGATGTTCAGGAACTTCGAAGACCCGAAGCCCGGATATGTTGCCGACTGGTCTGACCTGCCGGTCTGGCAGCGGGAGACGGACGCGGACATTTTCGAACGCATCGAGGGGACCGTCTGATCTCAGGAGCGGCGACGTCCCCGTTCGGGCCGATCCGGGCGGGGACATCTTGTTGCGTAGCCATCAAAGTAGCCACGGAAGCACCACCCCTGCACGTTTGTGCCGGTAGGAGCGTTACGCCGACAGTCCCCGGCGTACAGCACGACTCGTCTGCCGCCCCTCCGACAAGGGCCTTCGGCAAGGTGTCTCACCTGGTCGGAGGCTCTTCCGTCGTCGTCGGCCCGGTCGGCCAGCGGTCCGTCAGTTCCTCCGCGTACACCTGTGAGAGCGGCTGCGGGCCCACGTACTGCTGGCAGTTGCACTGCCCGGCCTCGTAGTGAAGCGGCTTCTTCTTCTCGTCCCAGGCCGTCGGCACCTCGACCCGCTCGTGGCACCGGCCCCGCTTGTCGTGCTTGGCGAGGTGGTGGGTGCAGCCGCACACCGGCTCCGGAGGCTTGTGCGCGGCCTCGATCGCGAGCTGCCTCTGCGTCGTCGCCTTCAGCAGTGCCAGCTTCCGCTTGTGCCGCTTGCGCAGGGCCTTGCGGACGGTGTCCTGGGTCCAGGCGAAGCCGCCGACCCAGAAGAAGATGAGAATCCACCAGAACCAGCTCATCGCGATTTCCCCCCTGTGCTTCCCGGCGTGGTCCCCGGCCCTCTCGCCGCACCGGTATTTCACCTGCGCGCCGACCCCTTTGTGTGGTCGGCTGTCCGCGGCCATTGTTCCCCAACCGTCCGGGTGGGGACTCAAGGGGCCCGGAACAGGGAGTGATGCGGGTGACGGAGAACGTGTACGCGGGCGGACGTACGGCATCGGACGCGGTACGGATACGCCGGGCGACGGCCCGGGACGCGGAGGCCGTCACCCAGGTCTTCCTCGCCTCCCGGGCCGCCGCCATGCCGTATCTGCCCCGGGTCCACAGCGACGAGGACACCCGGGCGTGGATCACCCATGTCGTCCTGCCCACCAGTACCGCGGTGTGGGTGGCGGAGGGCGAGGCGGGCGGTGAGGTCCTCGGGTTCGCCGTGCTCGCCGGGGACGACGAGCTCGATCACCTCTACCTGCGGCCCGACGCGCTGCGGCGCGGGATCGGGAGCCGGTTGCTGAGCGAGGTGCGCGGGGCCGTGGACGGGGCGCTCGGTCTGTACGTGTTCCAGCGCAACGCCGCCGCCCGCGCCTTCTACGAACGGCACGGGTTCACCGCCGTCGCGTTCGACGACGGCAGCCGGAACGAGGAGGGCGAGCCGGACGTGCTGTATCGCTGGACCCCGTAGATCCGGCCCCTGAGGACCGGGTCAGATGACCGGCGGGCGGCCCAGTCGTGTCATCCGCCACACCGTCGACCAGCGCATCGGGCGCCGCTCCCCGCACGGCGTGCGGACGCCCTCCGCGAAGCCGCCCGCCCAGGCGCGCAGGCCCTTCGGGTCGCGGGTGCGGGCCAGGGTGAGCAGGGTCCAGGTGCCGAGGTAGGCGGGGACCAGGGGGAGAGGGAGGTTGCGGCGGGCCAGCCAGACGCGGTTGCGGGCCGTCATCCGGTAGTACACCGCGTGCCGGGCCGGGGAGGTCTTCGGGTGCTGGAGCAGCAGCTCCGGCTCGTAGATCACCTTCCAGCCGGCGTTCAGCGCGCGCCAGGCGAGGTCCGTCTCCTCGTGGGTGAAGAAGAACTCCGCGGGCCACAGGCCCGTCTGTTCCAGCATCTTCATCGAGAACGCGTGGCCGCCGCCGAGGAAGGCCGTCACCGGGCCGCCGCGCATCGGGTCGCCCGCCCGCAGCCGGGGCACGTGCCGGCGCTGGGTCTCGCCGTGCTCGTCGGCGATCCGGAAGCCGACGATGCCGAGCCGGTCGTCGGCGGCGAAGTGGTCCCGGACCCGGCGGAAGACGTCCTTGTCGACCAGGAGCCCGTCGTCGTCCAGCTCGATCACCACGTCCACGTCACCGATCTCGGCCAGCCTGCGCAGCCCCTCGTTCCGGCCGCCGGGGCAGCCCAGGTTCTCGGGCAGCTCGATGGTGGTCACCCCGCCGTCGAGGTTCTCCAGGCCGGGGAACGCGGTGAAGTCCGGGAGCGCCGCACCGTTGCCGATGATCACGAGCCGGGTGGGCCTGACGTCCTGCATCGCGACCGACGCGAGCAGCGCCTCGACCGCCTGCGGGCGGTCCCCCATGGTCACGATGGATACGCCGATGCGTGGTGCGGACAAGATCGGTACTCCTGGGCTCGGCTGCCGGTCGTCGGTTGCTGGTCGGCAGCGGTGCCCGCGATCGTAACGTCTCGCTGTTCAGTTCGTGGTCGCCGCCCGGCCATCTGCGGGCCCGTCGGTGTTCAGCAACGCGTACACGGCCATGTCGCGGCGCCGGTCGCCCACCTGCTGCCAGCCGTGCAGCAGCCCTTCGCGCCGGAAGCCGACGTCCTCGGCGATCCGGGCGGAGGCGGTGTTCCACGGTTCGATGAAGAGCTGGAGGCGGGGGACGCCGAGATCGTGCAGGGCCCAGCCCGTCACCGTACGCAGCGCCGCGCGGGCGACCCCCTGGCCGCGGGCGGAGGCGGTCAGCCAGTAGCCGAGCGAGGCGCGGCCCTCGGGCAGGTCCCGCAGCCAGAGCCCGATCGCGCCGACCGGGCGCCGGTCCCGCGAGCGGACGATGGCGAACGGGTACCCGGCACCGGTGGCCGCCCGCTCCCACTGCCTGCGGACGAACGCCTCGGCCGCCTGGACCGAGTAGCGGGACGGGATGGTGGTGATGAGCGGGATGTACGGGTCCTGCGCGGCCTCGCGGATCAGAGGGAGGTCGCTCATCTCCCAGGGGCGCAGAACGAAGTCGGGGCCCGCGGACATGCTCGGTACGGTCAGCGGCTCAGGACCGGGCGGGGAGTCGGCATCCGAGCCAGGGCCGGGCCCTGCTTCGGCCCCGGGGCGGGCGTCGGCCGCCGGGGCGGCCCTGGGGTCAATGCCGGCCCCCGCTTCGTCCCCAGGCGCAGCCCCGGTCCCCGCGCCGGGCCCCACCCCGGCCGCCGCATCGGCTCTGGGTCTCACCCCGGCCGCCGCATAGGCCCCGGGCCCTGCACGGGGCCCCACGCCGGCCCCTGCACCGAATCCCGGGCCCGACACATCGGCGTCGGGCTCGGGCGTCACATCAGGCTTGCGGTCAGCCATGCCCGCATCCTCCCGCGATCGGCGCGGTTCCGCCCCCCGGCCCGCCCCTCGGCCCGCCCACGGGGAGCCCCGGGCCGCCCCCGGCCCAGTGGATCGCGACCGGCTTCACGGGGCCCGACACAGCGTCGATAAAGTGAAGGAATGATATTCGGTAAGACCGGCTTCGGGGGCGCGGTCGCGGACTTCGAGGCCGCCGTGGTGGCCCAGGACGCGAAACGGTCCGGCAAGGCGTTCGTCCGGTTGCAGGAGACCTTCGGGCAGGCCAAGGAGGCGGACCTGCTGGACGGCGGGCCGCGGCTCGCCGGCGTACTGGAGCAGGTCCCGCCCGGGCCCCGTGCCGTCGTCGCCGTCCTCGTCGGGGCCTGCGTCGAACGTGGCGCGGATGCCGGGCGCTGCGCGCCGGGGGTGCTGGCCGGGCTGCGGGAGGCGCTGGAGCAGGCCGTGGCGTTCGCCGACGCGTGGGCGGCGACCGGGGGCGGGGCGTTCCCGGCGGCGGACGGCGACGCGCCCGGTGACGACATCGTCGAGCGGGTGGGCGCGGACGCGGCTGCCGGCTGGTGGACGCTGCACCAGTGGGAGACGGCCGCCGTCGCGATGCTGAACCACCCGGTGGTGCGGGTCGACGCGGCCGGTGTCCGGGGTGAGTTGCTGCGGCTGCTCACCTCGGTGGAGCGGGCCTCCGGGGCGGAGTTCAAGTGCCTCGCCTACGCGCTCCTGGTGCTGGACGACGAACCGCTTGTGGCCCTCCACCGGGCGAGCGGTACCGGCTATCTGCTCCGGTTCTCCGGCGTCGGGGACAACTTCCAGCTGCACACCCTGCTCGCCGACGCGCTCATAGGCGGCGGCCATGTGGAGGGCCACGCGCCCTCGTCGCAGGAGGCCGCCGTCTGCCGGGAGACCCCGGGGCAGGTGGATACCGTGGGCTCCTTCGACCTGACCGCGCCGGACGGCGCCCGGCTCTGGAACGAGGGCGCCCCGGCGGACATCCCCGTCGTCGACGGCGTACGCCTGCTGGTGCTCGACAAGCCGTCGTACCGGCGGCAGTGGCCCGCGGGCCGTTTCTTCCCCGGCATGCGCGGAGACGTCCTGCTGGAGCGCGCCCTCGAACCGGAGGAGACCGAGCGCTGGTTCGCCCATGTCTCCCCGGCCAAGGACGCCACCGGCTGAACCCGGGGCCCCGCCCCCCCCGTCGCGCGGATCAGCCGATCCGGGTGCCCGTTCCGCTCACCCGGATGCGGGCGTCGCCCGTCCGCAGCTCGACGGTGAGGGTGCCGGGGCGGCCCATGTCAGTCCCCTGGTGCAGGGCCAGTACGGCCGCCTCCGGTACGAGACCCAGCTCGCGGGCGTACGCGCCGAAGGCGGCCGCCGCCGCGCCCGTCGCCGGGTCCTCCACCACCCCGCCCACCGGGAACGGGTCCCGGACGTGGAAGACGTCCGGCCCCTCGCGCCACACCAGTTGCAGGGTCGTCAGGTCCAGCCGGTGCATCAGCGCTTCGAGCCGCGCGAAGTCGTAGTCCAGGTCCGCGAGCCGCTCGCGGGTCCCGGCGGCCAGCACCAGATGCCGGGCCCCCGCGTAGGCGATCCGGGGTGGCAGGGCCGGGTCGAGGTCGGCGGCCGCCCAGTCCAGCGCCGCCAGCGCCTCCGTCAGGTCCGCCGCGTCGATCCCCGTGACATGGGGGGCCACGCTGGTCAGGGTGGCGCGCAGCTCCCCGCCGTCCCGGACGACGCTGACCGGCACCGTACCGGCGGCCGTGGCGAACTCCAGCGCGCCCGGACCGTCCCGTTCCGCCAGGGCGATGGCGGTGGCGACCGTGGCGTGGCCGCAGAAGGGGACCTCGGCCTTGGGGCTGAAGTAGCGGATCGTGTAAGCGCCTTCGCCGGTCCGCTCCGTGAGGAACGCCGACTCGCTGTAGCCCAGTTCGGCCGCGACGGCCAGCATCCGCTCCTCGTCGAGACCCGAGGCGTCCAGAACGACGCCGGCGGGGTTTCCGCCCTCCGGGTCGGCGGAGAAGGCGGTGTAGCGCAGGATCTCGGGGGTGGAGGCGGCAGAGGCGGAATCACGTGTCATGCACCACCCCAACTCCGCTGCCGCCCCGGGAATTCCCTGTACGCCGCCCCAGCGCTACGGCCGGTCAGTGGCAGCTCTTGATGCCCTTGCCCGTGCGGAGCTTGTCAGGGTGGGGCTCGAACTCGGGCTCAGGCCGGGCTCAGCCCCGTCCGACGTACGGCATGTTCGTCGCCATGACCGTCACGAACGGGATGTTGGCCTCCAGGGGCAGTTCCGCCATGTGCAGCACCGTCCGTGCCACATCGGCCGCCGCCATGACCGGCTCCGTCGCCAGTTCCCCGTTGGCCTGGAGGATGCCGGTCTGCATCCGCTCGGTCATCTCCGTCGCCGCGTTGCCGATGTCGATCTGTCCGCAGGCGATCCGGTACGGACGGCCGTCCAGCGACAGCGACTTCGTCAGACCGGTCATCGCGTGCTTGGTCGCGGTGTACGCGATCGAGTGCGGGCGCGGTGCGTGCGCGGAGATCGAGCCGTTGTTGATGATCCGGCCGCCCTGCGGGTCCTGCTCCTTCATCAGCCGGTACGCCGCCTGTGCGCACAGGAACGCGCCCGTCAGGTTCACGTCGACCACCGCCCGCCAGTCCTCGGCGGCGAGGTCCTCCAGCGGGACGCCGCCGGGACCGAAGGTGCCCGCGTTGTTGAACAGCAGGTCCAGCCGGCCGAACCGTTCCCGTACGGCGGCGAAGAGGGCGCCGACCTCGTCGGCGTCGGTGACGTCCGTGGTGACGCACAGGGCCTCGGGGGCCCCCGCCGCGGCCGCCGTCTGCGCCAGCGGCTCCGCCCGCCGGCCGGCCAGTGCGAGCGACCAGCCCGCACCCGCGAGGGCGAGTGCGACGGCCCGGCCGATCCCCGAACCCGCACCCGTGACGACAGCGACTCTCTGTTCCGTCTGCTCAGTGTTCATGGCCCGGGAGCGTACGGGAGAGGTCGGTGCACGGGGCACGTGGTGCTCATCGACCCGCCATATGGATGTTGTGCACGCGACAACGGCGCGTCGTCGCGCCGGGCTGCCATGGGCTGACAGCATCCGGGCACAGGAGGGGCATATGTCAACCGCACAGACCAGCATGGCGCCCGACCGTCACCACCGGACCGCCGACCCCCACAGTCATTCCGCCGAACTCCGCGCTGCCGCCGCCGCGTTACCCCACACGGGCCTGGGCCGTCGGCGCTTCCTCACCGCCACCGGAGCCGCCGCCGCGCTCGCCTTCGCGGTGAACCTCCCCGCCGCCGGTACCGCGAGCGCCGCCGAGCTCGATGCCCGCCGCATCGCCGAGGACCCGTTCACCCTCGGCGTCGCCTCCGGCGATCCGCACCCCACGTCCGTCCTGATCTGGACCCGGCTGGCTCCCCGCCCCTACGAGCCCGGCGGCGGCCTGCCCCGCGGCCGGGTCGAGGTGCGCTGGGAGCTGGCCCGCGACGAGCGCTTCCGCCGGATCGTGCGGCGCGGAACGCTCACCGCCCACCCCGAGTTCGCCCACAGCGTCCGCGCCGACGTCCGGGGCCTGGCCTCCGGCCGCGTCTACTACTACCGCTTCCGTGTCGGCGGCTGGACCAGCCCCACCGGCCGCACCCGCACCGCCCCCGCCACCGGGGCCCGCAACACCTCCCTGACCCTGGCCGCCGTCTCCTGCCAGGCCTACCACCACGGGTACTTCACCGCCCACCGCCACCTCGCCGCCGAGGACGTCGACGTGGTGTTCCACCTCGGCGACTACCTCTACGAGTACGCCGTCGACGCCACCGGCGGCGCCCGCAACTACACCGACCGCCGCCTCCCCGACCACTACAACCACGAGACGGCCACACTGGAGGACTACCGGCTGCGCTACGCCCTCTACAAGTCCGACCCGGACCTGCGCGCCGCCCACGCCGCCCACCCCTTCGTCGTCACCTGGGACGACCACGAGACCGAGAACAACTACGCGGGCGAGATCCCCGAGAACGACGTACCGCCCGAGGAGTTCCTGATCCGGCGGGCCGCCGCGTACCGCGCGTACTGGGAGAACCAGCCGCTGCGCCCGCCGCAGCGCCCCACCGGCCCCGACATGACGCTCTACCGCCGCCTCCGCTTCGGACGGCTCGCCCAGTTCGACATCCTCGACACCCGCCAGTACCGCGACGACCAGGCGTACGGCGACGGGTGGCGCACCCCGGGCCCCGAGTCCGAGGACCCCGCGCGCACGATGACCGGGGCCGCCCAGGAACGCTGGCTGACCGACGGCTGGCGCGCCTCGCACGCCACCTGGAACGTCGTCCCGCAGCAGGTCACCTTCGCCCGGCGGCGCAACGTTCCCACCGACGTCTACAAGCTCTCGATGGACTCCTGGGACGGCTACCCGGCCTCCCGGCAGCGGGTGCTGGCCGGCGCCGAGGCCGCCGGGGTCGACAATCTCATGGTCCTCACCGGGGACGTCCACGTCTCCTACGCCTTCGACCTGAAGAAGGACTTCGAGGACCCCGCGTCGCGCACCGTCGGCACGGAGATCGTCACGACCTCGATCTCCAGCGGCAAGGACGGTACGGACCGGCCCGCCAACTGGGACAACCAGACCCGTGCCAACCCGCACATGAAGCACTACAACGGGCGGCGCGGCTACGCGCTGGTCACGCTCACGGAGCAGGAGGCGCGCGCCGACTTCCGTACGGTGGCGGCCGTCACCACCCCCGGAGCGCCGCTCGCCACGGCGGCCTCCTTCGTCACCGAGGCGGGGAACCCGGGGCTCACGCCCGTGTAGCGCGGCGCAGGCGTCAGCGGTCCGCCGGGTAGCGGACGCCGATGCGGTCCCGTACCGCGTCGAGCGTCCGCATCACCGCGAGCGAACCCTCCAGCGGTACGAGCGGGGACTCGCTCTCGCCCGCCCGCACCGCGCGCATCACCTCGGCCGCCTCGTACTGCATGCCGGACAGACCCTGCGGGCCCGGCCCCGAGGTGACCGTCTCCGGCTCCCGGCCCGGCCGGTGCAGCACGAAGTGGTCAGGGTGGAAGAAGTCGCGCGGAACGTCGATCCGGCCGGCCGTGCCGATGACGGTGGCCGCCGTCGGGTGGTGGCCGACGATCGAGCAGGAGAGCAGCGCGGTCGCGCCCGACTCCCAGCCCAGCAGCATCCCCGTGTTCAGGTCGACGCCCTCGGGCGAGAGCAGCGCGTCGGCCCGCACCCGGTCCGGCTCGCCCAGCAACAGGTGCGCGAAGGACACCGGGTAGACCCCGAGGTCCAGCAGCGCCCCGCCGCCGAGGTCCGGGTCGCGCAGCCGGTGGCCCGGGGCGAAGCCGCCCGCGAAGCCGAAGTCCGCCTGTACGGTGCGGATCTCGCCGATCGCCCCGTCCCGGACCAGTTCGGTCAGCCGGCGGACCACCGGGTTGAGGTAGGTCCACATGGCCTCCATCAGGAAGAGACCGCGCTCCCGGGCGAGCGCGACCAGCTCCTTCGCCTCCCGGCTGTTGAGCGTGAACGCCTTCTCGCACAGCACGTGCTTTCCCGCCCTCAGCGCGAGCGAGGCCGCCGCGTGGTGCGCCGAGTGCGGGGTGGCCACGTACACCACGTCCACCGTGTCGTCGGCGACCAGCTCCGCCCAGCTTCCGTAGGCCCGCCCGATCCCGTGGCGCTCGGCGAACGCCCGCGCCGAGGCCTCCGTACGCGAGGCGACCGCCACCACCTCGGCGCCCGGCAGCCCCTGCACGTCCGCCGTGAACGTCCCCGCTATGCCGCCTGTCGCCAGCACGCCCCAGCGCACCGTCCCGCTCATGTCCACGTTCATGTCCGCGCTCATGCCCGTCCCCACCGCCGCGACGAAAAGGTATCGACCACTCCGGCCGAGCTGAGAGCATAGATGCGGATTCAACGATGTGGAGACGAGAATGCCGGACAGCGGCGGCAGCCGGTCCCAGCGAGAACACATACCCACCCCCCGGAGCGAACAGCCCGGCGCAGGCGCTCCGCCCGTCTCTCCGAAGCGGACGAAGGCCGCCCGGCGCACCGGGCTCCTGGTCACCCTGGTCCTCGGAGGGCTCACGGCGCTGCCGCCGCTCTCCATGGACATGTACCTCCCGGCGCTCCCCGCCGTCACCGACTCGCTGAACGCCCCCGCCGCCACCATCCAGCTCACACTGACCGCGTGCCTGGCGGGCATGGCGCTCGGGCAGCTCGTCGTCGGCCCGATGAGCGACCGGTGGGGCCGCCGCAGGCCGCTGCTCCTCGGCATGGTCGTCTACGTCATCGCCACCGCGATCTGCGCGCTGGCGCCCACCGCCGGGCTCCTCGTCGGCTTCCGGCTGCTCCAGGGCCTCGCGGGCGCCGCCGGGATCGTGATCGCCCGGGCGGTGGTGCGCGACCTCTACGAGGGCGTGGAGATGGCCCGGTTCTTCTCCACCCTGATGCTGATCTCCGGCGCCGCCCCGATCATCGCCCCGCTGATCGGCGGGCAGGTCCTGCGGGTCACCGACTGGCGCGGCATCTTCGTCGTGCTCACCGGCGTCGGCATCGTGCTCACCCTCGTCGTCTGGAAATGGCTCCACGAGACGCTGCCGCCCGGCAGCCGCCACACCGGCGGGGTCGGCGAGGCCCTGCGCACCATGCGCGGGCTGCTCGCGGACCGGGTCTTCACCGGCTACATGATCGCGGGCGGACTCGCCTTCGCCGTCCTGTTCGCCTACATCTCCGCCTCCCCGTTCGTCGTGCAGGAGATCTACGGGGCGTCCCCGCAGACCTTCAGCCTGCTGTTCGGGCTCAACTCGATCGGGCTCATCGCCGTCGGGCAGATCAACGGCAAGCTGCTGGTGGGCCGGTTCCGCCTGGACAAGGTCCTCGGGCTCGGTCTCGCGGTCATCGTGCTGGCCGCCGTCGCGCTGCTGCTCATGACGACCGGCGTCTTCGGCGAGGTGGGGCTCGCACCGGTCGCGGCCGGGCTGTTCGTGCTGATGTCGGCGATGGGCCTCGCGATGCCGAACACCAACGCCCAGGCCCTGATGCGGACCAAGCACGCGGCGGGCTCCGCCTCCGCGCTGCTCGGCACGTCCTCGTTCCTGATCGGCGCGATCGCCTCCCCGCTGGTGGGCATCGCGGGGGAGGACACGGCCGTCCCGATGGCCCTCGTGCAGGTGGTCTGCGCCCTCGCCGCGGTCGGCTGCTTCCTGGGGCTGTGCCGCCCGTGGCAGCGCACGGACCGCGAGGCCGGGGGACTGTAGGGGATCACCGGGGGACTGCGGGGGATCAGTCGGTGCGCGGGTAGCCGATCAGGTGCGTGCGCTCCTGCCGGTCCGTCCAGCGGAACACCCCGACCCCGGTCGTCTCGATGCCCGGCAGCCGCGCGTTGCGGGCCAGCCGGTCCGTCGTCCAGGTCGCGAAGTCCATCGACACCGGGAGCCCGCCGCCCGCCAGCGCCTCCGACGCGTCGCGCGCGTTCTCGGCCCCGTAGGCGATGCCGTCGTCCGTCACCGTGGCCAGCGTCAGATGGCCGACGCCGCCCTCGTCCTCGAAACAGCGGCCCCGCTGCGCCGCCAGGTCGAAGGCCAGGTTCCCGGCGATCAGATAGTCGCCCGAGGGGGAGAGCACCGCCTGCGGATAGCGCCCCGGTTTTATGGCGGGCCGGTGGCACTCCACCGAGGCCACCGCCTCGCCGGTCACCGCGTCGTGCACCGCCCACAGCTCGTGGGTCGCCGCCCGCTTCGCCTTCCTCGCCAGGGCCCACTTCGCCAGCACCAGGTCCGAGGTCACCGAGGTCGGGACGCCGCTGGTCCGGTCGGTGCCCTTGGGCGCCACGTTCCGGCTGAACCAGCCGCCGTGCACCCAGAACTCCCGGGCCCCGCCGACCAGCAGCCCCCCGATGGTCTGCCCGTGCACCTCGGTCAGCTGCTTGCAGGCCGGGCAGCCCTTCGGGTACTTCAGTTCGTCCGCGCTCAGCTCCGACACCGTGCCGGTCACCGGGTCGACCAGCACACTGTTGGCCTTCCCGTCGCTGATCACGATGTCGGGCCCGCTCGCGCTGACGTCCGGGGCGCCCTGCCACGGCACCTCCACGCGCTGCCAGGACCCGTTCGTGACGTCGTACAGATCGAGCGAGAGGAAGGTGCTCGACGGTGACATCCCGTCGCCGACCTTCCCGTACGACCAGGTCACGAAGAACTGCCGGTCGCCCCGGGTGACGGTGGCGATCCTCGGGTAGTGCAGCGGGTCCGGCTGCCGCCAGGGCTGACCGCGCCAGCCCGGCCTGCCGGTCGCCGTGTCGACCGTGCGCAGCCGGTAGCGGTTCCCCGCGGACCGCTCCAGATAGGCCACCAGGCCCGTCGCGTGGGAGACCGCGATCTCGGGGGAGGAGCCGATGATCTCCCAGCCCCGGTCCGTCGTGTACTGCGGCGGAACGGTGAGCCGGGTCACCGGACCGGCACTCGCCGCCGCGGGCCTGGCCGTGCCGGTGGCCGCGTCGCCCGCCTTGCCCTTCCCGTCGCCGGGGCTCCCGCCGCAGGTCGCGAGCAGCAGGAGCAGGGCGAGGAAGACCACCCCGCCGACCAGGGCCAGCCGTACGATCTTCCGTCTCATGGCTTCCCGGCTCCCCCGCTGAACAAGGCCGCTTGGACAAGGTCCTCCGGCCATGGCCGCATGCCCATGGCCGCCTCGATATGGCCGCTGGGGCCAGGCCGATCTCGCGCCGGTCAGCGTAGCAACAGGCCCAACGCGAAGAGGAGTTCACTTCCCGCCCTGTTCTGCGGCTGTTCCAGGGCTGTGCCGCGGCTGTTGCGGAGCCGCCGGGCCCGAATACGCCCGGCGCTCTCCCCGCGCCTACAATTCGGCGGTGAACGTCACCCTCCCCACCGCTCAGTCCCTGCGGGCGGCGCTGTCCGGACTGCTCGACGGGCTGCCACCCAAGCAGGCCGCGCAGGCCGTCGACCGGCTGATCGCCAGCTACCGCGGGGAGACCCCGACCAGCGCGCCGATCCTGCGGGACCGTTCCGACGTCCTCGCGTACGCCGCGTACCGGATGCCCGCCACCTTCGAAGCCGTACGCTCCGCCCTCGACGCCCTCGTCGAGGCCGCGCCCGACTGGGCGCCCGCCACCCACACCGATGTCGGCGGCGGCACGGGCGCGGCGAGCTGGGCGGTGGCCGGGGCCTGGGACGGCCCGGCCACCACCGTCCTTGACTGGGCTGAGCCCGCCCTCGCGCTCGGCCGCGAACTGGCCGAGGCGTCCGGGGTGCCTGGGCTGCGGGCGGCCCGGTGGGAGCGGGCCAGGATCGGTGCGGCGCTGGAGCTGGCGCCCGCGGACCTGGTCACCGTCAGCTACGTACTCAAGGAGCTGACCGTCCAGGCCAGGACCGAGCTGGTCGACGCGGCCGCCGCGGCCGGCCAGGCCGTCGTCATCGTGGAGCCGGGCACCCCCGACGGTTACGCCCGGATCATCGAGGCCCGCGACCGGCTGATCGCCGCCGGGCTGCGCATCGCGGCCCCCTGCCCGCACAGCGACGCCTGCCCGATCGCACCCGGCACCGACTGGTGCCACTTCTCGGCCCGGGTCAGCCGCTCCTCGCTGCACCGGCAGGTCAAGGGCGGCTCCCTGAGCCACGAGGACGAGAAGTTCAGCTACGTCGTCGCCACCCGCTTCCCCGCCGACCCGGCCCCCGCCCGGGTCACCCGCAAGCCGCAGATCCGTAAGGGCCAGGTCCTGCTGGAGCTGTGCACCCGGGACGAGGGCCTGGCCCGCTCCACGGTCACCAAGCGCCACGGCGAGCTGTACCGGGCGGCCAGGGACGTCGCCTGGGGCGACGCCTGGCCGTCGCCGGACACTCCCTAGCCCTCCCTAGCCCCGCAGCTCCTGCGTGCAGCACTTCACGCTGCCGCCGCCCTTCAGCAGCTCGCCCAGGTCCATCGGAATCGGCTCGAAGCCCCTCTCCCGCAGCGGGTCGAGCAGGCCCGTCGCACCCTGCGGCAGCAGCACGTGACGCCCGTCGCTGACCGCGTTGAGGCCAAAGGCGGCCGCGTCCGCCTCCCTGGCGAGCAGCGCGTCCGGGAAGAGCCGGCGCAGCACGGCCCGGCTGCCGGGGGAGAACGCGTCCGGGTAGTACATGATCTCGTCGGCCGCCGCGTCCAGGACGCACAGTGCGGTGTCCAGGTGGTAGTAGCGCGGGTCCACCAGATCCAGCCCGATCACCGGCAGTCCGAAGAACTCCTGCGCCTCGGCGTGCGAGAGCGGGCTGGCGCGGAAGCCGCGCCCGGCCAGCAGGTACGAGTCCGTGACGGCGAAGTCGCCCTCGCCCTCGTTGACGTGTTCCGGCTCATGGACGTCGGTGAAGCCGTGCGCCCGGAACCAGTCCCGGTGGGCCCCGGCCTCCTCGAACCGCTCCCGGTAGGCGAACAGGGCGCCGAGCACCCGCCCGCCGATCACCGTGGCGCCGTTGGCGGCGAAGACCATGTCCGGCAGGTCGGGGCGGGGTGTGAGCAGCTCGACGGTGTGGCCGAGACCGCGGTAGCGGTCGCGCAGGTCCTCCCACTGGGTCTGGGCCAGCGGCAGGTCGACGGGTTTCGACGGGTCCATCCACGGGTTGATGGAGTAGGTGACCCGGAAGTGCGTGGGCGCGCACATCAGGTAGCGACGAGGGGTGGCGTCACGGTTCAACTGGGGCTCCTCGCGAACGGCGGCCGGGGCCGCGGAACGGTGGGATGCGCGCGGTCCGCGCGTGAGCCCATGGTGCGCCGTGCGCGCCCGATCCGCAGTGAACCGATCGGGTGGTTCACCGGACCGCCCGGCCGCGGCCGCCTTCCGGCCATCCAGCGGGATCGTGAACGCAACAAGACGATACGTATCGGCTCGTCGGCGGTAAATTGGCCGTATGGCACCCACCAAGTCCCCCGACTCCAGCCGCCGCAGCGACCGCTCCCGCCGGGCGATCTACGACGCCGCCCTCGCCCTCGTCGGCGAGGTGGGGTATCCCCGTACGACGGTCGAGGGTATCGCCGCCCGCGCCGGGGTCGGGAAGCAGACCATCTACCGCTGGTGGCCCTCCAAGGCGGCCGTCCTGATGGAAGCCTTCCTGGACCTGGCCGACCGGGCCGCCGAGGAGGCCGCTGCCCAGCCCGGCGGCGTCGCGCGGGGCCTTCCCGACACCGGCGACCTGGCCGCAGACCTCAAGCTGGTCCTGCGGGCCACTGTCGACGAGCTGAACGACCCGGTGCTGGACGGCCCCACCCGCGCGCTGACCGCCGAAGGCATCGTGGACGCGAAGCTGGGCGCCGAATTCATCGGGAAGCTGCTCGACCCGCAGCTCGCGCTGTACGTCACACGGCTCCGGGCCGCCCAGGAGGCCGGCCAGCTCCGTGCCGACGCCGATCCGCGGATCGCCCTGGAGCTGCTCATCGGCCCGCTCTTCCACCGCTGGCTGCTCAGGACCCTGCCGCTCACCCACGCCTACGCCGACGAGGTCGTCGACTACGCCCTGGGCGGGCTGGGGGTGTCCCGCTGACCCGGTGCCCGTGAGCCATATCCGCTATGTGGTGACATCGGGCGTGATGGTGCTCACTCGGCGCAGTGGTACGGGGCCCCGTAGGTGAACTCTGGCCACCCGAAGCGCAGGATGGTGCGACCATGGAGGGGCAACGCTGAGGTGAGGGGATAGATGGGCGCCGATTCCGGCCGCTATCGCGGCACAGAGAGCAGGATCTCCCAGTGGTTGCGGCGACGCTCCAAACCACAGGGAGCCGAGGCCGCCGACACGGCCAGAGTGCAGCTGCTCCTGGCCGTCGCCGACGCGGGCATGCCCATCGCCCCCGCCGCCCATCCCCAGGGCTACCGATGTTCCTGCGAACGCATCGGATGCCCCACCCCCGCCCGGCACCCCATCTCCTTCGCCTGGCAGACGCAGTCGACCACCGACCGTGCCCAGATCGAGCGCTGGGCCGGCGGCCAGCCCCTGGCCAACTTCATCACCGCGACCGGCATGATCCACGATGTGCTGGACGTCCCGCTCACCGCCGGCCGCAGCGCCCTGGAGCGCCTTCTCGCCGCGGGCATCGACGTCGGCCCGGTCGCCCAGTCCGGCGACGACCGGATGCTCTTCTTCACCGCCACCCGCGGTACCCCCGAGGACGAGGACGAGTGGTGGCCCTGCGAGCTGGACTGCCACCCCGAGACCATGGACGCCCATCCGGGCCTGCGCTGGCACTGCCGGGGGAGCTACGTCCTCCTGCCGCCCGCCCGGCTCCCCGGTGAGGTCGATGTCCACTGGGTGCGCGGCCCCGAGCACGAGCTGCCCGACCCGCTGACGCTGCTGGAGACGCTCACCGACGCCTGCGCACGGTATGCGGGCAGTGCCGAGCAGAGCGAGCTGGACCACGACTCGATCGCCTGGCCGATGAGCCGATGAGACGCTGAGCCGGTGGGGCCCGGGGGAGGTGCCCGGTGGCCCGGGGAGCACGGCGACCCGTCGCTACTCGCCCTTCGCCGCGACCAGGCCCGGCAGCCGGTTCAGTATCCGCACCTTGCCGCCGCCGTCGGCGCCGCGCGCGGGCACGTGCGCCAGCTGGCTGGAGACCCGCTCCTTGGTGAGGCTGCTGTTCACCTCGCCGGTGAGCAGCGCCTCCACATCCGCGTTGACCTCCGGCTTGAGCCCCTTCGCCGCGGTCTGCCGCTCGAAGTGCTTGCTGCTGAAGAAGACCAGCGCCCCGCCGTCCTCGGTGCGCAGCCCGAGCGGCGCGAACGTCGTCGCCGTCATCGGCTGGTCGATGTACTGATACGAGAACCCCGCCCGCCGCGTGGTGCGGCGCGTCTCGCGCCAGCCCGAGGTCGATGCGCCGGGTGCGAACACGTCCGGTGCGCCGTCCTTGAGATACGTGGTGTAGGTGCTGCTCAAGTCGGCCGGGGGGACGGCCAGTCCACCGTCGCGCGGCTCGACCGGCGTGGCCAGCCCGTCCCCGTCCAGAGCGAACTCCGGCACCTGGGATACCGGGACGACCCCGAGATAGGCCGCCTTCCACACCGCGTCGGGGGCCGTCCGTACGAACACCACCAGCCAGCGGGTGTCCAGCTTCCCGCCGTCCTGGTCCCGGTTGGAGTCGGTGTCCGCGAGGAACCAGCGCGGCCAGCCCGCCTTCTTCGGTATGACGTACGTCGCGTCGTCGAGGACCAGCGGCTTGTGCGCCTTGTTGCCGTCGGGGTTGTACGTCTGCCGCGCCTTCAGCCCGGCCTGGTTGATCGCGCCGAGCGAACCCGTCACCCGGTCCGCGTCCAGCGCCGGATCGAACGCCTTGTCCGCCGCGTTGTAGGCGGTGAGGAAGTCCGTCAGGGCCTGCGCGGCCTCGGACTCCGTCGCTCCGGGCAGCACCGCCAGCTCCCCGTGCACCGTCATGCAGCCGCTCGCCGTCATGCACAGCACCGTCGCCGTGGTGAGCCCCGCCGTCAGTCGACCCAGCCTTGTCATCCGTTGCTTCTGCGCCTTCTGATCCGTCGCCCGCACTGACCGTCGAAACCCTACCGGGCGGCGAACGGCGTGCGGGCCGGGACCTGGTACAGCGTCCACACCGTGACCTGACGGACCGGGTCCGCCCGCCCCTAAGGGCTGTCGCGCACCGGCACGACCAGCGGTGTGCCCGTGCGCGGATGCGGGAAGACCTCCACCGGCTGCCGGTACACCTTGCCGAGGAGTCCGCCGCTGAAGACCTGCTCCGGCGGGCCCAGTTCCGCGATCCGCCCGGCGTGCAGCACGGCGGCCCGGTCCGCGTACGCGGCGGCGAGCCCCAGGTCGTGCAGTACGACCACCACGGCGTCCCCGGCGGCGGCCCGCTCCCGGCAGATCCGCAGCACCAGCTCCTGGTGGCGCAGGTCCAGGGCGGCGGTCGGCTCGTCGAGCAGCACCAGCGGGGCCCGCTGCGCCAGCACCCGGGCGAGTGCCACCCGGGCCTTCTCACCGCCCGACAGCGCTTCGAAGGGGCGGGCGGCGAACCGGGTCACCTCGGTGGCCGCCATCGCCGCCGCCACCGCCGCGTCGTCCTCGTCCTCCCGCTCCGTACCGGACCAGGGCGCCCGTCCCATCCGTACGACGTCCTCCACCGGGAACGGGAAGGACAGCGCGGCGGACTGCGGCAGCACCGAGCGGCGCAGGGCCAGATCGGGCGCGGACCACTCGGCGGCCGGGCGCCCGCCGATCCTCACCTCACCGCTCCCGGCGGGCAGATCGGCGGCCAGCGCCGCCAGCAGGGTCGACTTGCCCGCGCCGTTCGGCCCCACCAGGGCGACCACCTCGCCCGCGTGGGCGGTCAGGTCGACGGAGTCCAGCACCTGACGCTGCCCCAGCCGGACCGACAGAGCGGCGGCCTCGACGGCGGGGGAGCCGGGGGAGAGAGGAGTGGGCAGCTCCCGGGTGCGCACCGCGAACAGGTCTCTCAGCGTCCTCATGCCCAACCACCTTGCCTACGACGGGTCCTGCGCAGCAGCCAGAAGAAGAACGGGCTGCCGAAGAGCGCGGTCAGCACCCCGAGCGGCAGTTCGGCGGGGGCGGCCACGGTCCGGGCCGCGAGGTCGCCCGCCACCAGGACCAGCGCGCCGCCGAGCGCGCTGCCCGGGACGAGGAAGCGGTGACCGGGGCCGTTCGCCATCCGCAGCAGATGCGGGACGAGCAGACCGACGAAGGAGATGATCCCGGCGACGGCGACCGCGGCGGCCGTCAGCAGCGCCACGACCAGGACCAGGATGATCCGCAGCCGCTCCACGTCCACGCCCAGGTGGCGGGCGGGCCGCTCGCCCAGGGCCAGCAGGTCCAGCTTGCGGGAGTAGAAGGGGGCGACGATGAGCCCGGCCAGCGCGCACGGCAGGACGGCGAGCACCTTGGGCCAGGTGGCCTGGGAGAGCGAGCCGAGCTGCCAGAAGGTGATCTGGGTGATCTGCGCGTTGTCCGCGAAGAAGATGAACAGACCGATCAGCGCGCCCGCGAAGGCGTTGACGGCGATGCCGGTGAGGATCAGCGTCACCACTTCGGTGCGGCCGCCGGACCGCGAGAGCGCGTAGACGAGCAGGACGGTTCCCAGCCCGGCGATGAACGCGAAAACGGTGATGGTCCAGTTGCCGAGGAAGCTCAGCCCGAGCGCGATCGAGGCGACCGCGCCGACCGCCGCACCCGCCGAGATCCCGATGACGCCGGGCTCGGCGAGCGGGTTGCCGAACACGCCCTGCATCAGGGCGCCCGCACAGCCGAGGGACGCGCCGACGAGCAGCGCCAGGGCGACCCGGGGGAACCGCACGTTCCACAGGACGCTCTCGCCGACCCGGTCCAGCTCATGGCCGCCGAGCCCCATCCGATGCTGCACGGAGGACAGGACGTCCCCGAGCGGGATGGAGTACGCGCCGATCGCGGCGGACAGCAGCGCACCGGCGAGCAGGGCGACGGAGAGCCCCAGGGTGAGCACGAACGTCTTGCTCCGGGGGGACTTGGGGGCGGTGGCCGCAGCCTCGGTGGCGGGTGCGGGTGCCTCCTCGGAGACCGACTCACCCTCGCCCGTACGTTCCTCGTACGAGGTCGTCACTTGTCCGTGCCGCCCTTCGCGTACAGCTGCTCGACGATGTCCGTGAGCACCTGGTCGGTGCGCGGGCCGTAGTTCAGCAGCACGCCGTCGTCGACCGTGACGACCCGGCGGTCCATTCCGGCCGGGGTCTCCGCGATGCCGGGGATCTTCACCAGGCCGTCCATGCCGCCGACCGACTCGAACCCCTTGGTCATCAGGAGGATCGCGTCCGGTGCGGCCTTGGCGAGAGCCTCGCTGGTGATGGCGGTGAAGTCCTTGCTCAGGCCGGACTCCTTCCCGGCGTCGACCGCGCCCGCCGCCTCCAGCAGCGAACTCGCCCCCGACTCCGCGCCGCCCAGCAGATAGACGGAGGCCGAACCGCGCAGATAGAGGAAGGCCACCCGGGGCTTCTCGCCGTCGGCGGGGTCCGGGACGGACTTCTGGACGGCGGCGATCCGGTCCTCGGTGCGCTTCTTCAGTTCGGTCCCGGCGGACGGTACGCCGAGCGTCTCGGCGACCGTGTCGATGCGGCGGCCGACGTCGCCGAGTCCCTTGGCGGGCTCGACGACGACCAGCGGGATGCCCGCGTCGCGGATCTGGCCGATCGCCTCGCTCGGGCCGGTGGTGGTGTCCGCGAGGACGACGGTCGGCTTCAGCGAGAGCACACTCTCCGCCGAGACGTCGTGAGCGCGGGTCACCACCGGGAGCTTCTCGGCCTGTTCGAAGGTGGCGGTGATGTCGCGGGCCACGACCTGCTTGCCGAAGCCGAGGGTGAAGACGATCTCGCTCAGCGATCCGGTCAGCGGCACGATCCGGTCGGTGGAGTCGACCGTGACCTTCTCGCCGTCCGCCGAATCCACCGTCACCGGCAGCTTCGGGGCGGGCGCGGCGGCCAGCGGCTCCACCCGGTCCGGGGCGGCGGCGCCCCTGGCGGACCCGGGCGCGGGCTCGTCCCCTCCGCCGCAGCCGGTCAGGACCAGGGCGAAGGCCACCGCGGCGGTGAGGGCGGCGGCAGCCCTGCCCCGGGCCGGGCGGCGGAGCGCCGTACGCCCGGCGTCAGGGCCCTCGGTCTCAGGGCCTCTCGGGGCGAAGTCCTGCGAGATGCGCACGGGGCACCGTCCTGTCGTTCTGCGGTCCGCGGTGGGTGGTTGGGATGTGGCGGGAGTGCGGAGGTGCCGACGGGGTTCCGGCACCGACTGGGAATACCTTAGGTTAGCCTTACCTATGTATCCAGTCCCTGGAGGGTCCCTCATGCTGTCGTCCAGATCCGCCCGCGCGCTCGCCGTCGCGCTCCTCGCGGTGCTGTCGGCGGCCCTGCTCCCCGCCGCCACCGCGCAAGCGGCAAGCCGTACGGTGCAGGGCGGCCGGCTGGACTGGGGCATCAAGTCCTCCTTCCAGAGCTACGTCACCGGGCCCATCGCGAACGGCAGCTGGAACCTGACCGGCGGTGCCGCGACGGTCGGCGGCAGCCAGTTCCGCTTCCACTCCGCGGCCGGCTCCTACGACCCGGACACCGGGGCGTTCAGCTCCGGCTTCTTGGGCGGGGTGCACTTCACCGGTCACCGGAAGGCCGACGGCGGCAACGAGCTCGACCTCAGGATCAGCCGTCCCACGGTCCGGATCAACGGCGGCAGCGGCACGCTCTACGCGGACATGGTCAGCAAGGAGCGGGGGACCGGCAAGGTCTCCAACCGCTCGCAGGTCCCGCTCGCCGCGCTCAACCTGTCCGGGATCAGCATGAAGGGCGGTTCCACCCCCATCGCCCTCAACAACATCCCGGCGACGCTGACCGCCCAGGGCGCCTCCGCCTTCGCGGGCTACTACACCGCGGGCACCCCGCTCGACCCGATCAGCCTCTCCGTCGACACCAAGGGCGCGGCCGAACCGAAGCCGTCCCCCTCGGAGAAGAAGGACGACGCGGACGCCGAGAAGGACGAGAAGAAGGACAAGGCGGACAAGGAGAAGGCGGGCCGCTTCGAGGACGCCGCCGTCGACTGGGGCGTGCGCCGCACCTTCCGCGAGTACGTCACCGGCTCCATCGGCCAGGGCAAGTGGACACTCGCCGACGGTGCCCAGGACGGCGGGGCCCTGTTCCGCTTCCCGCAGGGCAAGGGCACGTACGACGCGAAGAGGCAGACCCTGGACGCGGACTTCAGCGGCAGCATCCGCTTCACCGGCGCCCACGAGCTCGACCTGAAGTTCGCCGCCGTCACCGTCAGCGTCGCCCAGGGCGAGGGGACCCTGTCGGCGGACGTCACCAGCGAGGGCAAGACCACCAGGAACGTGCCGCTCATCACCTTCGCCGCCGAGGACTTCGCGCCGAAGGAGGGCCTGGCCGTCCTCACCGAGGTCCCGGCGACCCTCACCGCCGACGGCGCCGAGGCGTTCGGCTCCATGTACAAGGCGGGCACCGCGATGGACCCGGTCTCGCTCGCCGTGGCCGTCGATGAGAAGGCCCAGCTGCCCGCGCTGCCCGACCTCGGCAGCGAGCCGACGGCGGCCGCCGAGCCCACGAAGAAGCCCTCGGCCGAGCCCTCCACCCAACCGGCGGCGGCCGTCTCGGACTCGGGCACCGGCACCGGCACGTACGCCGCGATCGGCGGCGGTGTGCTGCTGCTCGTCGCGGCCGGAGCGGCGTTCTTCGTCCTGCGTCGCCGCACCGCGCAGGCGGCCCCCGAGTCCCCTGACTCCTCCCGGACTTCCTGACCTCCCCCCCAGGCGCGCTTTATGGATCATCGCGCCGCCCCTCCCGCTTCTCTTCCGCCCCTGTCCTCATAGGAGACCCACCGACATGGCAGCAACTCGCCGCCCGACAGCCCTCGCCGCAGCCGTCGCCACGGCGGCCGCGCTGGGCGCGACCTTCGCCCTCCCGGCCATCGCGGCCGACGGCCCCTCCCCGAAGGCGGCCGCCGCCGCCCCTTCGGTGATCTACCAGCTGGAGTCGGGCACCTTCGACTGGGGTCTCAAGGAGTCCTTCCGCGCCATGATCGACCGGTTCGGCGGCACCGCCACGCTGGCCGACGGAGCCACGCGGAACGAGGACGGCTCGTACAAGTTCCCCCTGGACAAGGGCGAGTACGCGCTCGGCACCCACGCCGTGACGTCCTCCTTCAAGGGCAGCGTCCACTACGAGGCGCACGGCGGCGCCCTGGACATCAAGCTGTCCGACGTCAAGGTCCTCACGGTCGGCAAGAGCGGCCGGATCACCGTCGACGTGACCACCAAGTCCCCGGGCAAGGACGCCGTCGTCACCGACGATCTGGCGATGGCCGATCTCGACCTCACCGACGTCGAGGCCTCGAACGGCGTGGACGGCATGAAGTTCGCGAGTATCCCCGTCACCTTCACCAAGGAGGGCGCGGCGGTCTTCGGCCCGCCCTACGAGGAGGGTGAGCCGATCGACCCGGCCACCCTGACGGTCAAGCCCCTCGCCACGACCCCGACCGAGCAGCCCACCGGCAAGCCGACCGAGCAGCCGACGGGCAAGCCGACCGAGCAGCCCACGGGCGAGCCGACGGGTCAGCCGACCGGCCAGCCGACGGGTCAGCCGAGCACCAACCCCACCCCGTCCGGCTCCGAGACGGCCGAGCCCACCAGCGGCCCGGTCGTCGACGGCACCCTGGACTGGGGCGTCAAGGCGTCCTTCCGCTCGTACGTCGTCGGCCCGATCGCGCACGGCAAGGTCGAGACGAGCGGCGGCGCCGCCACCGCCACCGACGGCTACCGCTTCAGCAAGGCCACCGGCCACCTCGACGCCGACAAGAACACGCTCAACGCGGCGTTCAAGGGCAAGGTGCGCTTCCTGGGCCACGAGACGAACGGCGAGTACGTCCTCGACCTCTCCCTCAGCAACCTGAAGGTCGACATCGAGGGCGCCTCCGGCAAGCTCCTCGCCGACGTCTCCGCCAAGGACCGCGGCACCGGCAAGGTCGCCGAGCGCACCGGCCTGGCTCTCGCGGACCTGAAGGTGCCCGCGGGCGCGCTCGCCGCCAAGGACGGCATCGTGAACCTCAAGGACATCCCGGCGACCCTCACCGAGGCCGGTTCCCAGGCGTTCGAGGGCATGTACAAGAAGGGCGACGAGCTCGACGCCCTGAACGTCGCGGTCTCCCTCGACGAGGACGCGCGGCTTCCGGGCGGTTCGACCGGCGGCTCGGGCTCCACGGGCTCCACGGGCGGTTCAACCACCACCGGCGGCACGGTCGGCGGCTCCACCACCGGCGGTTCGGTCGGCGGCTCCGGCGCGCTGGCCTCCACCGGCTCCGACGTCCCGGCCGGCGCCCTGATCGCCGCCTCGGGCATCGTCGTGGCGGCCGGTGCCGGTGTCGTGATCGCGGCGCGCCGTCGCCGTAACGCCACCGCCTGACCGACCGGCACCACCCGCACCACTGAACGACCCGCAGGGCCGTACCGGCAGCAGCAGTGCTCCCGGCGCGGCCCTGCGGCCGTACCCGCTCGGTTCCCGTACCGCCGTCCGGCAGTGCTTGAATGCCCCCGTGAACGACTACGACGTACCCCCGGGCATCGACGTCCTGCGGGTGTTCTGCGGGCCCGACGGACGCCACGGCAATGCTCTCGGGGTCGTACGCGACGGAAGCAGCCACCCCGACGAGCCCTCCCGGCAGCGGCTCGCCCGGCAACTCGGCTTCAGCGAGACCGTGTTCGTCGACGACCCGGAGCGCGGACGGGTGGACATCCACACGCCGGGGCTGCGGCTGCCGTTCGCCGGGCACCCGCTGGTCGGCACCGCGTGGCTGCTGGACCTGGAGATCCTGGAGCTGGACGTCGGGGACGTGTTCGCACGCCAGGACGGGGAGTTCACCTGGATCACCGCCCGCCCCGAGTGGGCCCCGCCGCGCACGCTCCAGCAGTACGCGACGGCGGAGGAGGTGGAGGCGCTGCCCGGGCCGCCGCCCGGCGAGGGCTGGCTCTACGCGTGGGCCTGGGAGGACGAGGCGGCCGGACGGGTGCGTGCGCGGGCCTTTCCCCGGCGCGGCGAGGGCATCGTCGAGGACGAGGCGACCGGGGCGGCGGCCATGCTGCTGAGCGCGCACCTCGGCCGGGCCCTGAACATCAGACAGGGACGCGGCTCCCAGATCCTCACCGCTCCCGCGCCGGACGGCACGGTGGAGGTCGGGGGCCGCGTCCTGATGGCCGCCCGGGGCTGAACCCCGGACGGCCGTTGTTCCGGCTTCGGTCGGTGACCGCCTACTGGATCGCGCTGCCGAACGCCTCGCCGACGGCCGGGAGGCCGCCCTTGCCCGGCTCGTAGCTGGTCACGGGCTGGACCGGGCCGCCGGTGACGTTGGACCACGGCATCAGATGCGCGGCGCCACGGGCGCCCGGACCGTCGGGCATACCGATGTACAGGTGCGTCGGGGTGGCCGTGATGCTGCTGCCGACGTACTGCTTGGTGCCGGGGGCGCCCGGCAGACCGGGCGCGCCGCCCGGGGAGATCCAGCGGTCCGCGGCGCCGGGGGCGCCGAGCAGCGAGAACTTCTGGATGGCGCCGGAGTCCACGACCGCGCCCTCGTTCTCGCCCGGGATGCCGACGGCCAGCAGCATCGTCGCGGTCGTACCGACGTTCCTGGGACGGGTGTTGACGGCGGCGACCCGCTCGCCGAACCGGTCGCCCGCCTCGGCGGCCCCGGTGACGTCGGCCTTCTCCTGGTGGATGTCCTGGAGCTCGCTGACCGTGCCGCCCGCCGTGATGCGCAGGACGACGACCCGGCCCGCGTTCGTCTTGTTCACGTCCGAGACCTTGAGGCCCTCGCCCGGGGAGCCGACGGCGAGGATCGAGTCGCTGTCGGTGGCGGCCCCTTCCGGCCGGTGCGAGGTCATCGACAGGGCCTTGCCGAACAGGTCGTTCGCCTCGTTCACGCCGCTGATGCCCTCGGTGTCCTGGTGGAGCGCCTTGACCGGGGTGGGGATCTTGTTGGCGTTGAGGTCGTGCTTCAGGATCTGGATGGCGCCGGTCTTCGCGATGGTGCCGATGGCCTCGTTGGGGATGCCGATCGCCAGATGGTTCGGTGAACCCGCCACGGAGTAGCCGAACTGGTCGCCCTTCTCCGCGCCCCCCGGGACGGATGCGGTGTTCTGGTTGATGGCGACGTTCGTGTCGCCCCGCAGGTAGATCGCGTTGCCCGCGTCGGCGACGGAGCCCAGGTCCTCACCGGGCACGCCGATCAGGATGTACGGATCACCGGC
Source organism: Streptomyces durocortorensis (assembly GCF_031760065.1). Classification (NCBI taxonomy): domain Bacteria; kingdom Bacillati; phylum Actinomycetota; class Actinomycetes; order Kitasatosporales; family Streptomycetaceae; genus Streptomyces; species Streptomyces sp. C11-1. The sequence continues at coordinate 1,746,663 of NZ_CP134500.1, read as the reverse complement.
CGCGGTCTTCCCGGCGGCGACGGAGAAGCCCATGTGGTCCTTGGCCTCGGAGGCCGAGCCGAGGAGCGCTCCGGCTCCCCTGCCCTGCTCGAACCAGGTCCCGCCTCGGCCCTTGCCGAGCCCCGCGGGCGAACCGTAGACGATCTGCACCGCCCCGGCGTCGGCGACCTTGCCGATGTCCTCGTTGGGCACGCCGACCACCAGATCGGTGTAGCCGTCGGCGTTGTAGTCCACCGTGGCCAGCGCGGTACCGAAACCGTCGCCCGCCTCGGGTCCACCGTTGACACCGGGACTGCCCTGGACCAGCTCGCCGACGCCCGCGCCGTTGCCGTACACCACGCGGACCAGTCCGGCACCGGCCGCGCCGGCCACCGCGGCCTTCGGGTCGGCGACGGCCACGTCGCGGTGGCCGTCCCCGTTGAAGTCGACGAACGGGGCGGCCGTCACGGTCTCGGTGACCCACGCGTGCAGGTCGTCGACCCGGCTCTCCACCGCGCCGGTACGGGTCTCCTCCTCCGTCGTGCCGAAGCAACCGCCCTGCCAGGAGCGGCTGTTGACGGCGACGAGCTCGACGTTCCCGCCCTGCTCGCGCAGCATCGGGCCACCGGTGTCACCGGCGCACACGGCGGCGCCGTCCAGGCCGGTGATGTTCACGGTGGTCGCGTCGGCCTGGTCGACGGAGAAGCGGCCCTGGTGCATCTTCACCGGGGCCCACTCGTCCGCAGTCCGGCCGAAGCCGGTCCCGGTGAGGGTCTCGCCCGGGGCGGGCGGCGTCGCGGCGAGGGGCGCCGGGGCGATGGTGGTGACCGGCTTGGCCAGCCGGGCCAGCACCAGATCCCGGTCGGCGCGGGGCACGAGCTCGACGACCGTGCGGACCTGGCCCGCGGTGGTGGTGCTGTCGGTGCGGCCGATGACGGCGGTGGTGGCGTCCTTCGGCGCGCCCGGCGGGAGCTGGAGGGCCCCGGCCGGGTTGTCCACGAAGCAACTGGCCGCCGTCAGGACCCAGTCGCGGTCGACCAGCGTGCCGGAGCACGCGCGCTTGCCGTCGCCTATGTCCAGACGGGCGGTGAACGCGTACGCGTTGTTCGCGGACGGGGTTCCCACGATGGCATGGGCCGCGGGGGCGAGGAGGGTACCGGAGACGAGAGCCGCTGCCAGCAGGCCGCTCGTCACAGCCGCACGGGGGCGGAGGTGTGACACGGTGGCATTTCCTGTCGGTAGGTGTAGTCGGTACGGGAAACACCCCGGAAGCCCGGAAGCCCGAAAGGAGCACTCGGGCCCGGGTGGTGGTGTTGCCCGCGCTGGACATGACCCGGCGGCGGAATACCCCTTTCAGGCATGGCACCCACGCATTAGAAGGCCCCCCGCCCGGATGTCATGTGAAAGTGAAGTGAAGACGGCATCGGAATCTACCCGCAGGTCGATGGGGCGTCAAACCTCTGGCGGCAGCACCGAATTGCCCTTTTCGTACGGCGAAAAAAGGGGAAATGGGGAAAAGGGGAATGGAGGGCGGCTCCACCGGAACCTCCGGTGGAGCCGTACGTTCACGCTGTGCGGATTTACGCGCCGATGCTCAAGTGCCGCTCCCTCACGGGAAATTCACGCGCTGCGCGGGAAGACCTCGCCCAGCTCGCGGAAGACCGCGGTGTTCAGCGCGAAGGCCCGCTTGCACTCCTCGATGATGCGCTGCTTCTCCAGGTCGTCCGCGTTCACCGCGTCAAGCAGTTCGCGGTAACCCCGCTTGAAGGCGGCCGGGTTGGTGATCTGCTCGAAGACGTAGAAGCGCACGCCGTCGCCCTTGCGCTCGAAGCCCCAGGTCTTCTCCGCCTTGTCGCGGATGATCTGACCGCCCGAGAGGTCGCCGAGGTAGCGGGTGTAGTGGTGGGCGATGTATCCGGCGGGCCAGGTGCGTGCGCACTCGGCGACCCGGGCGGCGTACGCGGCGGTGGCGGGCAGCGCCTCCAGGTCCTCGCGCCAGTTCTCCCCGCGCAGGTGCGCGAGGTCGCGTTCCAGCTCGGTGGAGCGCATCAGCTCGGGCTGTATGAACGGGCCCGCGACCGGGTCGTCGCGCAGGGCCTCCGCGCCCTCCTCAAGCGCCTGGTACACGAACCACAGCTGCTCGGTGTAGCGCGTGTACGCGTCCACTCCCAGCCGCCCGCCCAGCAGGTCACCCATGAACGTCGAGGTCTCGGCCTCGGTGTGCTGTTCGTGCGACGCGGTGCGGATGAGCGTCGAGAAGGGAGTGACGGTGGCGGTTGCGTCCAAGGCGGGCCTCCGGGGACCGAGGGGGACGGGAAGTCCAGAAAGAGACGGAAATGTCGGCAGGCGACCGCCGCGACGGTGCGGCGGTGCGCGCCGGTACGCCCGATCCTCCTACTTAGGTTTACCTAAGTCAACTGGTTCCCGACTGCTTGTCGGTAAAAAACTACGCCCCGAAGGCTGGAAATGGGTGCTTAAGGGTTTTTTGGGTGATTAAGGGAGGGTGAGGATCTCCGCCCCGGTCTCCGTGACGACCAGCGTGTGTTCGAACTGGGCCGTCCGCTTCCGGTCCTTCGTCACCACGGTCCAGCCGTCCTCCCACATGTCGTACTCGTGGGTGCCCAGCGTCAGCATCGGCTCGATGGTGAACGTCATCCCGGGCTGCATCACCGTGGTCGCGTGCGGGCTGTCGTAGTGCGGGATGATCAGACCGGAGTGGAACGAGGAGTTGATCCCGTGCCCGGTGAAGTCGCGCACCACTCCGTACCCGAACCGCTTCGCGTACGACTCGATGACCCGGCCGATGACGTTGATCTGCCGTCCCGGCCTGACCGCCTTGATGGCCCGGTTCAGCGACTCCCGGGTGCGCTCGACGAGCAGCCGGGACTCCTCGTCGACCTCGCCGCAGAGGTAGGTGGCGTTGTTGTCGCCGTGCACCCCGTTGATGTACGCGGTGACGTCCAGGTTCACGATGTCCCCGTCGCGCAGCACGGTGGAGTCGGGGATGCCGTGGCAGATGACCTCGTTGAGGGAGCTGCACAGCGACTTCGGGAAGCCCCGGTAGCCGAGCGTCGAGGGGTACGCGCCATGATCGATCATGAACTCGTGCGCGACCCGGTCGAGCTCGTCCGTGGTGACGCCCGGGGCGATGTGCTTGGCGGCCTCCTCCATGGCCTGCGCGGCGATACGGCCCGCGATGCGCATCCGCTCCACGGTATCGGCGTCCTGGATCTCCGGGCCGGTGTACGGCGTCGGGGCCGGCTTCCCCACGTACTCGGGGCGCCGGATGTTTCCGGGTACGGAACGGACGGGAGTGATCTCCCCTGGTACGAGAAGCGACTGGCCAGACATGCCAGCGAGTCTAACCAGCGGCTCCGGGGCACCATGGCGATAAGGAAAGGAGCCGTCGATGGCCCTGTTCAAGAAGCGCACGGTCGGCAAACCGGGCGAGTGGTACTACTGCCTCCAGCACAAGAAGGTCGAGGAAGGCCCGGAGTGCCCGGCGCTGAACCGGTTCGGCCCCTACACCTCCCGCGAGGCGGCCCAGCACGCGATGGACACGGCGCGCGAACGGAACCTCCAGTGGGAGACGGACCCGAAGTGGCACGACGAGGACAAGGGCACATCAAGCCCGTCCGGCGAGAACCCCAGCACGTCCGGCGACTGAGGAGCGGGGTACGGAGCGGAGCCCCGGATCACCCCTCCACCCGGGCCTCCCGCCTCCGTACCGCGTCCTCGTCCGTCTCCGAGTCGTACCGCACCAGCTTCGGCAGCGCGGCGGTCAGCAGCGCCACCGACGCCACACATGCCACCCCGCCCGTCCAGATCGCCGACCGGGTCCCGGTCCAGCCCGCCATCGCCCCGGCCCGCACCTGCCCCAGTTGCGGGCCGATGCTGTACGAGAGCACCTCGATGCCCGCGAGTCGGCCCCGCAGCTCCTCCGGGATGGTCTGGTTCCAGATCGTCGCGCGCCCCAGCCCGCTCAGCATGTCGCCCGCCCCCGCGACGGCGAGGCACAGCAGCACCACCCACACGCTGGAGAACCAGCCCGCCGCGGCGATCGCCAGCCCCCACGCCGTCGCCCCGAACACCACGAACAGCCCGTGCCTGCGCACCCGGGACGTCCAGCCGCTGGTGAGCCCCAGCGCCAGCGAGCCGACCGAGCCCGCCGCGTACATCAGGCCCAGCGACCACTCGGCGTCCAGCTCGTCCGCCAGGAACGGGAAGATCGTGTTCGGGAAGGCGAAGAACATCGCCGCCAGGTCGATCGCGTACGTCCCCAGCAGCACCGGCCGGCTCCAGGCATACCGCGCCCCCTCCACGATCCCGCGCAGCGACGGCTTCGCCGCGTCCCCGGCGGGCGGCGCCGGGGCCAGGCGCAGACAGAGCACGACGGAGACGGCGAACGTGCCCACCGTCACCGCGTACGCCGTGCCGTGACCGGCGTACGCCACCACCAGACCGGCCAGCGCCGGGCCCGCGATCGCCCCGATCTGCCAGCGCAGCGAGTTCAGCGCGGCCGCCGCCGTCTGCTGGGCGTGCGGCACGATCCGGGCCATCAGCGAGTCCAGCGCGGGCCGCTGGAGCCCGGCCAGCGCCGACACCCCGCCCGCCACCACGTAAAGCGGCCACAGCAACGGCTCCGGCAGCAGGGCGTTCACCAGCAGGACCGCCGCGAGCACACCGAGCCCGGCCTCGGTCAGCAGGATCACCCGGCGCCGGTCCACCGAGTCCGCGAGCGCCCCGCCGTACAGCCCGAAGACCACCAGCGGCACCAGCTCCACCGCGCCCATCGCCCCGACCGCGAGCGGCGAGCCGGTGAGGTCCTTGATCTGGAGCGGCAGCGCGATCAGCGCCATGAAGCTGCCGAAGTACGTGATCAGCCCCTGGACCCACAGCAGCCGGAAGTCCGCCGAGGACCGCCACGGCGAGAGGTCCGGCAGCAGCGCGCGGAGCCGCGCCGACGGCGGCGAGGAGGGGGAGTCCGGGGAGGAGGGGGAAGGCGGTGCTGAGGTCACGAGGGGCCATGTTCGGTACTGCTGGGTGCCCGGAGCAACCGGATTTCGGGGTGAGCGGTCCGGGGTACCCCGAATCCGGTGGCCGGTCCGGGGTGGCCTGAACCTCCGGGGCGGGCGGCCCGAGCGGCCCCGAATCTCCGGGTAGCCGCGGCGCGCGCTACCAGCCGGCGGGCGGCGGCTGGGTCAGCTGGTCGGCGAGCCGGGCGAGCCGGTCCCGGAAGGTGCGGCGGCCGCGCGCCGGAGGCGCCCCGTTCTCCCCGGCGGCCGCGCTGACCAGGTGCTGCACGAGGTCCAGGTCCACATCGTCGGTCCCGCCGACCGCCAGCGACTCGTGCGCCAGGGAGCCGACCTCCGGATCGCCGCCGTCCAGGGTGAGCACCCGCGCCCCGGCCCGCCGCGCGTCGTGCACCCGCTCCAGCAGCCCGCTCTCCGGCCGCTCCGGCGCGACCAGCACCAGCGTCTCGCGCCGGCCCGCCGCCTCGATCCGGCCGAGGCCCACGGCCAGATGCGCCGGATCACCGGGCGCCACCCGGTGCCGTACGAGCGTGGGCACCAGCTCCGGCAGCCCCGACCACGCGGACTCGTCGGTCAGATGGGCCGCCAGATGCCACGGCTCGTACCGCTCCGTCCCCACCAGCAGCAGCCCGCCGCCCTGCGGGAGGACGGACGCGCGCAGGGCCAGCGCGAACCGGCGGGCGGAGTCCGGCCACCCGGTCCCGGCCAGTACGTCACGGAGCAGGGCGACACGTACGGCATCCATGGCCCGGCATCCTGCCCCGCGCCCAGCCCCGGCCGGGCCCGTCGCCCTGCCCCTCACCCGAACGGGGGACCGGGTGCTGAGCGGGACCGCCTGCCCGGGGGGCGGCCGCACGGCCGCTACCTGGCAGTAGGGTCGGCCCCATGACTACACAGGACAGCGGCAGCGCGCCCAAGCCCCCCGTCAAGGACCCCTGGGACCTTCCCGACGTCTCCGGCCTGAGCGTCGGCGTGCTCGGCGGGACCGGCCCGCAGGGGCGCGGTCTCGCCTACCGGCTCGCCCGCGCCGGACAGCGGGTCACCCTCGGCTCCCGGGACGCGGCGCGGGCCGAACAGGCGGCGGCCGAGCTGGGCTTCGGCGTCGAGGGCGCGGACAACGCGGAGTGCGCCCGGCGCAGCGACATCGTGATCGTCGCGGTGCCGTGGGACGGTCACGCCAAGACGCTGGAGTCCCTGCGCGGGGAGCTCGCGGGCAAGCTCGTGATCGACTGCGTCAACCCCCTCGGCTTCGACAAGAAGGGCGCCTACGCCCTCAAGCCGGAGGAGGGCAGCGCCGCCGAGCAGGCCGCCGCCCTGCTGCCGGACTCCCGGGTCACCGCAGCCTTCCACCACCTCTCCGCGGTGCTGCTCCAGGACGAGTCCATCGAGGAGATCGACACCGACGTGCTGGTCCTGGGCGAGGTGCGCGCCGACACGGACATCGTGCAGGCGCTGGCGGGCCGCATCCCCGGGATGCGCGGCATCTTCGCGGGCCGGCTGCGCAACGCCCACCAGGTCGAGTCACTGGTGGCCAACCTGATCTCGGTCAACCGCCGCTACAAGGCGCACGCCGGGCTCCGCACCACCGACGTCTGACGTCACCCACGCCCCGGCACCCGGAGGTCCGGGCCCCAGGCGGGGCACAACGGGGCATGGGGGACACTGGACGGGACCGTGACCGTTCCCGACAGGAGCCGCCCCCATGCCCCGCCTCGCTCTCCTCGCCCTCGCCGTCTGCGTCCTCGCCGTCGCGGCGGCCGTGATCTCCTTCGTCCAGGGCAGCCTGCTCGGGATCATCTGGGTGCTGATCGCGGGGCTGTCGTCGAACATGGTCTGGTTCTACGTGCGCAAGCACCGTATGACCGCTTCCGAAGCCGCTCGCTGACCCGTCACCCCACCGCGCAGGCCGGGTCCTGCTCGTCGAAGAACGCCTTCCAGAAGCGATAGGTGTCCAGGCCGCAATAGCGCTGGACCTCGTCGACCCCCAGGGCCCGCAGCAGCGCGTCGATCCCGTCGAAGAACGCGATGTTCACGCCGGGAATCCACAGGACGGCGAACACCGCGATCAGCCCGAACGGCGCGATCGGCTCCACCTGGCGGCGGATCCGGTACGAGAGCCAGGGCTCGATCACCCCGTAGCCGTCCAGCCCCGGGATCGGCAGGAAATTCAGGATCGCCGCCGTCACCTGGAGCATGGCCAGGAACGCCAGCGCGTACTGGAAGGCGAGCGGCACCCCGTCGAGCGCGTCCAGCCAGAACGGGGCGGTGCACACGATCGCGAACGCCACGTTCGTCAGCGGGCCCGCCGCCGAGATCAGGCTGTGTCTCCACCGGCCGCGGATGCGGGCCCGCTCGATGTAGACCGCGCCGCCCGGCAGCCCGATCCCGCCCATGATCACGAAGAGGACGGGCAGCACGATGCTGAGCAGCGCGTGCGTGTACGTGAGCGGGTTGAGCGTCAGATAGCCCTTCGACCCGACCGAGAGATCCCCGCTGTGCAGCGCGGTGCGGGCGTGCGCGTACTCGTGCAGACAGAGCGAGACGATCCAGGCTCCGGTGACGAACAGGAAGACCGCGAAGCCCGTGGCGTCCGCGAAACCCGTCCACACCGCCCAGCCCGCGACGGCGGTGACGGCGGCGATGCCGAGGAAGACCGGGCTGATCCTCCGGTCGCCACGGGTGGCTGCGGTGGTCATCGGCACACACTCCTGGAGCGGGGGACTGGAGGGCTGGGGCTGGGCGGCGACGGCGGTCACGGCAGTGGCCGACAGGGCGGGAACGTCGGGGACCGGTGCCGGAGTTCCACCCTGTCGACGCCGTGACCCGGTTGGTCACGGACAATGGGCCCGTGCGCTACTGCATCCTCGGCACCACCCGGGCACTCCGCGACGACGGTACGGCCGTCGCCCTCGGCGGGGCGCGGCTGCGCGCGCTGCTGACCGTCCTCGCGCTGCGCCCCGGGCGTACCGTGCCCGCCGGGGTCCTCGTCGACGAGGTGTGGGACGGCGACCCGCCCGCCGATGCGACCGGCGCCCTCCAGGCCCTGGTCGGGCGGCTCAGGCGGGTGCTCGGCCGGAGCGCCGTCGAGTCGGTGGAGAGCGGATACCGGCTCGCCGCCGAGCCGGACGCCGTGGACCTGCACCGTTTCGAGCGGCTGGCGGGGGAGGGGAGCCGGGCGCTGGAGCAGGGCGACACGGTCAGGGCCGTCACCGTCCTCGACGAGGCCCTCGCGCTCTGGGCCGGGCCCCCGCTCGCCGACCTGCCCGACCGTACGGCGCCCGCCTCCCGCCTGGAGTCCCGCAGGCTCGGCGCCCGTCGGGCCCGGCTGGAGGCGCTGCGCGTGCTCGGGCGGGCGGACGAGGCCCTGTGGGAGCTGACCGCGCTCTGCGCCTCCCACCCGCTCGACGAACCGCTCCAGGCACTGCGCATCAGGGCCCTGCGGGACGCCGGACGCACGGCCGAGGCGCTGGCGGCGTACGACGAGGTGCGCACCGCGATCGCCGAGCGCCTGGGCACCGACCCCGGGCCCGAACTGCGCGGCCTGTACGGAGAACTCCTCCACCAGGAACCGGCCGCACCCGCCCCGGAGCCCGCGTCGGCCTCCGAGGGGACGCCCGCGGCCCGGCAACGGCCCGCCCCGGAAAGCCCGTCGCCCCCGCACGGGAACCTCCGCGCCCGGCTCACCAGCTTCGTCGGACGCGACCCCGACATCGCCGCCCTCCGCGAGGACCTCACCCGCACCCGGCTCGTCACCCTCCTCGGCCCCGGCGGCGCGGGCAAGACCCGGCTGTCCCAGGAGACCGCGGAGGCGGCCGCCGAGGCCTGGCCCGACGGTGTCTGGCTCGCGGAGCTGGCCCCCGTAGACGATCCGGACGCCGTGCCCGAGGCCGTACTCGGCGCGCTCGGGGCCCGCGAGACCGTGCTGCGCGGGGCCGGGGCCGGGGAGCTGCGCGCCGTCGACCGCACCGGCGACGACCCCCTCGTACGCCTCACCGAACACTGCGCCCCGCGCCGGATGCTGCTGCTCCTGGACAACTGTGAGCACGTCATCGGCGCGGCGGCCGCCCTCGCCGACCATCTGCTGGCCCACTGCCCCCGGCTCACCGTCCTCGCGACCAGCCGCGAACCCCTCGGCGTACCGGGTGAGTCCGTCCGTCCCGTCGAACCGCTGCCCGGCCCGATGGCGCTGCGGCTGCTCGCCGAGCGCGGGGCCGCCGCCCGCCCCGGCTTCCGTACCGACGCGGACGAGGCGACCGCGGCCGCCTGCGCCGAGATCTGCCGTCGGCTCGACGGGCTGCCGCTCGCCATCGAACTGGCCGCGGCCCGCCTGCGGATGCTTACCCCGCGCCAGATCGCCGACCGGCTGGACGACCGCTTCCGCCTCCTCACCAACGGCAGCCGGACCGTGCTGCCCCGCCAGCAGACCCTGCGCGCGGTCGTCGACTGGTCCTGGGAGCTGCTGGACGGGGCCGAACGGGCCGTCCTGCGCCGCCTCGCCGTCTTCGCGGGCGGCTGCTCGCTCGCCGCCGCCGAGGAGGTCTGCTCCCTGCCCGCCCCGGACGACGGTGTCGCCGTCGGCCTCCTCGACGTCGCCGCCCTGCTCGGCTCCCTGGTCGACAAGTCCCTCGTCGTCGCCGCGCCCGGCGATGACGCGGAGATGCGCTACCGGCTGCTGGAGACCGTCGGGGAGTACGCCGCCGAGCGGCTGGCGGAGGCGGGCGAGCGGGACGCCGTCGAGCGGCGCCACCTGGTCCACTACCGGGAGTTCGCCCGCACCACCGGGCCGAAGCTGCGCGGCACCGGCCAGCGGGAGGCCACCGGGCTCTTCCGTCGCGAGTACGAGAACCTGCGCACCGCCCTCCGGCACGCGGTCGCGGCCCGCGAGGAGGAGGAAGGACTCTGCATCGTCCTCTCGATGGCCTGGTACTGGCTGATGCACGAACTGAACGCCGACGCCCGCCAGTGGTCCGGGGCGGTGACCGCTCTCGGCCCTGACCCGTTCGCCCCGCCCGGCGTCCGGGCCCCCTCCCTGCTGGAGCGGACCACCGACCGGCCGCCGCCCTGGGAACCGGAGCAGGTCGAGGAGGCGCGGCGCGGGGCGGGGCTGATCCGGATGGTCAGCATGGACCGCGCGATGGACGAGTGGCTCACCCCGCAGGGCCAGGAGCGGATGCGGATCATCGCCCGCACCTACCGGGCCGGGCAGCCCCAGGCCTGCCGTACACCCGGTTCGCTCTGGATGTTCGCGGTCCTGCTCACCGGCGAGGCCGACGAGATGCGGGAGGTGATGGACGAGACGGTCCGGTCCTCCCGTGAGTTCGCCTACGAATGGGAGCTGGGCGCCGCGCTGGACATCCGCGCCAAGGTACTGGCCAACCGCCCCGACTGGGCGGGCGAGGCGCTGGCCGACGCCGACGAGAGCCTGGAGATCTTCGTCCGGCTCGGCGACGACTGGGGTGCGGCCGAATCGCTGTCCTCCCGGGGGGAGGCGAACGAGCGCAAGGGCCGGTTCGCCGAGGCCGCCGCCGACTATCTGGCCGCGATCGACTACGCACGGGCGCTCGGCGCCCACGCCCAGGTGGCCGTGTTGCGAGCCCGGTACGCCGGGGCCCTCGCCGAACTCGACCGCTTCGACGAGGCCGAGGCCGTCCTGCGCGATGTCGTCGACAGCGGCCGGTTCGCCGGGCACCAGGCGATGCCGACCGCCCGGCTGCATCTGGGGTTCCTGTACGGCCGCGTGGGCCGGGTGGCCGAGGCACGGGAGCAGATCGTCCTGCTGCGTGATGAGTTCAGCTCCCGCACGATCGGGGTCTTCGACGGGTTCGTGCTCGGGGTGCTGGCATGGCTGGACAACCTGGTGGGTGATCATGCCTCCGCACTCGCCACCGGGCTGGACGCGCTGGCCCGCGCCCAGGACCGGCTCTCCAGGATGATGGCCCCGCAGTTGGCGTCCGGACAGCTGATGACCATCGCCCGCGCCGTCGCCGGACTCGACGCCCCCGGTGCCCCGGCCGCCGCGGCCCGGCTGCTCGGCCTCCGGGCGACCCTGGTGCCGGCCGGGCACGTACCGACCGCCCTGGAGTGCCAGGGCCTCATCGAGGCCGAGGAAGCCGTGCGGGCCCGGCTCGACGACGACGCCTACACGGCGGCGTACGAGCAGGGCGGTGGCCTCACGATCGAGGAGGCCACCGCCCTGGCGGAGACGTACCGGAGGGACCCGCCGGCGTAACGCCCCGGGCCAGGGGCGCAGGTGCCCTGCCCGGGCGGCGCGCCCGCCCCTGCTTCAGGCCTTCCTGCGGAACCTGGCCACCGCCAGCGGCGCCATCACCACCGTGATCCCGGCGGCCCAGGCGAGCGTCCACCAGACCGAGTTCCCGGTCGGGCCGCCCATCACGAGCCCGCGCGCCGCGTCCGCGAGGTTGGACAGCGGGTTGTAGTCGGTGAACGCCTGGAGCCAGCCCGGCATGGTCTGCGTCGGCGCGAAGATCGAGGAACCGAACTGAAGCGGCATCAGCACCAGCATTCCCATCCCCTGGACGGCCTGGGCCGTCTTCATGCTCAGCCCGAGCAGGATGAAGATCCACATGATGGCGGCGCCGAACGCCCCGGTCAGCGCGACCGCTCCGAGGAGTCCGTACACCGAGCCCTTCAGCTCCATGCCGAGGGCGAAGCCCATGGCGAGCAGGATGAGGATGGCGACCATCATCCGGCCCAGCTCGACCACGATCTTGGCGATGAGTACCGAGGAGCGCGCGATCGGCATCGTCCGGAACCGGTCCATGACGCCCTTGCGGAAGTCGTCGTTGACGCCGGTGCCGACGGCCATGGCGATGTTCACGCCCATCATCGCCATCAGTCCCGGGACCAGGTAGTTCAGATAGTCCTGCCTGCCCCCGCCGAGGCTGGCGCCGACCGAGCCGCCGAAGACGTACACGAACAGCAGCGTGAAGACGACCGGCATCAGAAGGACGTCGAACATCGACTCCGGGTCCTTCTTGATCTGGAGGAGATTGCGCCGGACCAGCGCTCCGACGTGCCGCAGGTTGGCCCGCAGCCCGATCCGGCCCTCCCCGGCCACCGCCGCCTTCGACGGTGCGGGGCCCGTGGGCCCGGCGGGTGCGGGGGGCAGGGTCGTGGTGGTGCTGCTCATACGGCGACCTCCTGGGGAGCGGCGTCGGAGAAGGTGGATGCCTTGTCGCCGGTGATCGCGAGGAACACCTCGTCCAGGCTGGGCAGGGCGGTCGCGACATGGGCGAGGGAGAAGCCCCGGGTGCCCAGCAGCCCGATCACGGCGGTCAGCTGCTCGTCGCTGAGGATGGGCACGTACAGCAGCCCCTCGTCCGGTACGGCCTGCGCACCGGCGATCCCGTCGAGGCCGGCCTCCCGGATCGCCTGGGCCATCGCGGGCAGCTCCGCCGGGTCCGAGGGCCGGATGTGCAGCGTGCGGCCGCCGACCCTCGCCTTCAGCTCGTCCACCCCGCCCCGGGCGATGATCCTCCCCTTGTCGATGACCGTCAGCTCCTCGGCGAGCTGCTCGGCCTCCTCCATGTACTGGGTCGTCAGCAGTACGGTCGCGCCTTCGGCGACCATCCGCCGCACCTCGTCCCAGACCTCGTTGCGGGTCCGGGGGTCGAGCCCGGTCGTCGGCTCGTCCAGGTAGAGCACGGCGGGGCTGCCGATCATCGAGGCGGCCAGGTCGAGCCGCCGCCGCATGCCACCGCTGTACTCCATGCAGGCCCGCCTGGCGGCCTCGGTGAGCGAGAACCGCTCAAGGAGCTCGTCGGCCCGGGCCCGCGCCTGCCTGCGGGGCAGATCGAGCAGCCGCCCGATCATGTAGAGGTTCTCCCAGCCGGACAGCTTCTCGTCGACCGAGGCGTACTGCCCGGTCAGGCCGATGGTGCGGCGCAGCTGGCGGGGCTGCTTGACCACGTCGTAGCCCGCGACGAGGGCGTGACCGGCGTCGGGGGTGACCAGCGTGGACAGGCAGCGTACGAGGGTGGTCTTGCCCGCGCCGTTGGGGCCGAGCACACCGAGCACGGTGCCCGCGCGGACATCGAGGTCCACACCGTCCAGCGCCTTGGTCTCGCCGTAGTGCTTGACCAGCCCCCGTACCTCGACGGCGTTCCGGCCGTGATCGGGGTTCTTGTCGATTCGTTCCATGCCCACCATGGGACCAGGGCTCACCGACAGCTCACCGACAGGCCGCCGACAGGGGGCGGACGGGCCGGAGAACGCGCGACAGCCCGCCGATGGGGGATGTCGGCGGGCTGTCGGTGGTGCGGGAAACGGTTCAGCGCGGGCCGGCGGGGCACCTCGGCCCGTCAGAGGGAGGCGTGCCCGAGCGCCTCGGGCACCTCGGCACCTCAGTGGAAGGTGTGCTCCGGCGCCGGGAACGTGCCGCCGACGACCTCGTCGGCGAACTCCTTCGCCGCGTCCCCGAGGACCTGGCGCAGATTGGCGTACTGCTTGGTGAAGCGCGGCACCTTGCCGCCGGTCAGCCCGACCATGTCGGTGTAGACCAGCACCTGCGCGTCGGTCCCGGAGCCGGCGCCGATGCCGACGGTCGGGATGTGCAGCGTACGGGTGACCTCGGCGGCCAGCTCGGCGGGTACGAGCTCCAGCACGACGGCGAACGCGCCCGCGTCCTGGACCGCCTTCGCGTCGCGCAGCAGCTGCTGGGCGGCCTCCTCGCCGCGGCCCTGGACCCGGTAGCCCATCGCGTTGACCGACTGCGGGGTCAGGCCGATGTGGCCCATGACCGGGATGCCCGCCTCGACCAGCAGGCGGATCTGCTCGTGGGACCGCTCGCCGCCCTCCAGCTTGACCGCGCCGACGCCCGACTCCTTGATCAGCCGGGTGGCGTTGCGCAGCGCCTGGACGGGGCCCTCCTGATACGAGCCGAAGGGCAGGTCGCCGACGATGAGGGCGCGCTTGGTGCCCCGTACGACGGCGGCGGACAGCATGGCGATCTCGTCCATCGTGACGGGCACGGTGGTCTCGTAGCCGAGGTGACAGTTGCCCATGGAGTCCCCGACGAGCATGACCGGGATTCCGGCCTCGTCGAAGACGGACGCGGTCATCGCGTCGTAGGCGGTGAGCATGGGCCACTTCTCGCCGCGCTCGGTGGCGGCGGCGATGTCGTGGACGGTGATGCGGCGGGTGGACTTTCCTCCGTACAGCGCCTTGCTGCTGTCGGGTGACGCACCTGCACGGGAGGGCTGATTCTGCGCAGCCTGAAGCGACATGGCCAACGGCTCCTTCGTCATCTCGAGGCACCCTGACGGCGTCCCCGGATCCCTTCCATGGTGGCATCCCGCCCGGGCGAACGGGAAGTGGGCCCGCACACGTCCGTCCGACGGCCGTTCGGCAAAGTTTTAACAATACGAGACGGTCTCGTATCGAAATGAGGTTAGGCTCGTCCGCATGTCCCGACCGTCTCCCGCCTCCTCGCCGCCCCCTTCCGCGCCCGCCGCGCCCCGCATACCCGAGGCGATCCACCGCCGCCGCTGGTGGATTCTCACCGTCCTCATGTTCAGCCTGCTCATCGTGGTGCTGGACAACTCGATCCTGAACGTCGCTGTCAAGACGATCGCCAGCCCCGCACCCACCGGCATCGGCGCCACCCAGAGCGAGCTGGAGTGGGCGATCAACTCCTACACGCTCGTCTTCGCCGGGCTCCTGTTCACCGCGGGTCTGCTCGGCGACCGCATCGGCCGCAAGAAGGTCCTCCTCGCGGGCATCCTGGTCTTCGGCATCGGCTCCGCGCTGGCCGCGCTCTCCGCCTCGCCCGGCGAACTCATCACCTGGCGCGCCCTGATGGGCTTCGGCGCGGCCTTCGTGATGCCCGCCACCCTCGCCGTCCTGATGAACGTCTTCGAACGCGACGAACAGCCCAAGGCCATCGGCATCTGGGCGGGCAGCGTGGGCCTCGGCATCGCCATCGGCCCGATCACCGGGGGGCTGCTCCTGGAGCACTTCTGGTGGGGCTCGATCTTCCTGGTGAACGTCCCCGTGGTGGTGATCGCCCTCGTCGCGATGGCGGTCCTGGTCCCCGACTCCCGCGACCCGGACCCCGGCAAGGTCGACCCGCTGGGCGTCGTGCTCTCCATCGTCGGCCTGGTCCTGCTGGTGTACGGGATCATCCGGGGCGGCGAGCTGGCCGACTTCACCGACGCCACAGCGCTCCTCGCGATCGTCGGCGGGCTGCTGGTGCTGGCCGGATTCATCTGGCACGAGAAGCGCAGCAGCCACCCGGCCATCGACATCACGTACTTCCGCGAGCCCGCGTTCTCCGCCGCGGTCGCCGCCATAGCGCTGGTCTTCTTCGCGCTGATGGGCGTGACCTTCTTCTCGGCGTTCTACCTCCAGAGCGTGCGCGGCTACAGCGCCCTCCAGTCGGGCCTGCTGATCGTTCCGCTCGCGGCCGCACAGATGATCTTCGCGCCCCGGGCCCGGCTGGTCGTCGACCGCTTCGGCGCCCGTGCCGTCTGCACGGCGGGCATGCTGCTCGTCGCCGCCGGACTCGCGTCGTTCGCCCTGTTCGACGCCGGTACGCCGGTGTGGGTGCTGTGCCTCGTCTTCTTCGTCCAGGGCGCCGGGATGGCGCACATCATGCCGCCCGTCACCGTGGCCGTGATGCAGGCGCTGCCCCGCGAGAAGGCCGGTTCCGGTTCGGCCGTCAACAACACCTTCCGCCAGGTCGGCGGAGCCCTCGGCATCGCCGTCCTCGGCTCGGTCCTCTCCACCGTCTACCGGGGCGACATCGAGGGCCACCTCGGCGCGGTCCCGGCCGGGGCCAGGGCGGTGGCCGGTGAGTCCATCGAGGCCACGCTCGGGGCCGCCGAGAAGCTCGGCCCGGTGGCCGGAAAGCCTCTGGTCGCCGCCGCCCACGACGCGTTCATCAACGCCATGCATGTGACCGCGCTCGGCTCGGCGGCCGTCGCCCTGATCGGCGCGGTGGTCGTCGGCCTGTACCTGCCGGGGCGGACCCCCGCGGCCGCGGCGGAGCCGGCGCCCCGCGCCGCGGAGGAACCGGTGGGCCGCTGACCGCCGGGCAGATCCGCCGTGCCGCGCGCGGGTCGTCATCCACCGCCTCCCCGGTCGGCGAGAATCGGGCCGAAGGGCGGAGCCGTACGACAGCGCCGAAGGGCGTACGCGTACGACAGCACGGAGAGAGGCGGTTTTCAGGTGCGGGACCAGGGCGACGGGCAGGACCGGGGCGCGCCGCGGGACGGGGGCGAGCCGCCGGCCGGGGCGGCCGACCCGGAACCCCGCCGCGGCCGCCCGCGTTCCGCCGCGGCGGAACGCGCGATCCTGGACGCCGTCATCGCCCTCCTGGAGGCGGGCGAACCCCTGGCGGGCCTCTCCATCGAGCGCATCGCCCGTACGGCGGGCGTCGGCAAGGCCACCATCTACCGGCGCTGGTCCGGCAAGGAGGAGCTCTTCGTCGACGTCGTACGGGACATGGAACCCGACGACCCGCCCGTCTCCGGCACCGCAGGCCTCGCCGATCTGCGCGTCATGCTGGAATCCCTGCGCACCCGGGGCCTCGCCCAGCGCTCCTCGGTGCTGCTGCACAACATGTTCGCCCAGATGAAGAGCCACCCGAAGCTGTGGGACGAGTACTTCGGCACGGTGATCGCCCCCCGGCGCGTCGCGATGCTGGCGGCGGTGCGGCGCGCGGTCGCGGCGGGGGAGCTGCGCGACGACCTCGACGTGGAGCTGATCGACGACCTCTTCGTCGGCCCCATGCTGGTGCGCACGGTGCACCGCCCCGACGCACCGCTCCCCGACGACCTCGCGGACCGCATCATCTGCGCCCTGCTCCAAGGCCTGGCGCCGGCGGGCGCCCGCGGCTGACGGCCCGGCACTCCGCCGCCCCCCCCGCCAGCCCCCGCTCCGGGCGAGTGTGATCGTTCTGTCACAGGCCCGTCCGCCCGGCCCGGACCGGGAACCCGCGGTCGCCGGTTCGTCGTCCTGCTCTGCGTACGGTCGCCGGTCGCCCGGGACGTCGGCGGCGGGAAAGAAGCCGCCCATCACCTAGGGTCGGGAGCGCGGCGATGTGTAGGGCAAGGCAGTGAGGACAGCGCGATGGTGCAGGCGTACGGAGCGGACACGGGCAACGGCAGCGCGGAGCAGCCGCAGGCCGGGGAATCCCGCTTCGGGGGCCTGTGGAACAGACTGAAGCAGGACCGCGGCGTCTGGCGGCGGGGGATCGTCCTGGCCCTCTGCTCGGTGCTGCTGACCCTGCCGATGGTCGTCCACGCGCGGATCCCGAACCGGTTCGGCAACCTCGGCAGCCTCACCGAGACCTTCCTGCCGTGGATCGCCCTCTTCATCCCGGTCCTGCTGGTCCTGGCCCTGTTGCGGCGCTCCGCCACCGCGATCGTCGCGCTGCTGCTGCCCGCCGTGGTCTGGCTCAACGTGTTCGGCGGCCTCCTCACCGACAAGTCCGGCGCGGGCGGCGACCTCACCGTCGCCACCCACAACGTCAACGCCGACAACCCCGACCCCGGCGGCACCGCCGAGCAGGTCGCCGGTTCCGGGGCGGACGTCGTGGCCCTCCAGGAGCTCCCGGGCGGGCAGGTCTCCACGTACGAGAAGTCACTGGCCGACCGCTACCCGTACCACTCGGTCCAGGGCACCGTCGGGCTGTGGAGCAAGTACCCCCTCGCCGACACCAGGCCGGTCGACATCAAGATGGGCTGGACCCGGGCCATGCGCTCCACGGTCAAGGCCCCGCAGGGAGAGGTCGCGGTGTACGTGGCCCACCTGCCGTCCGTCCGCGTGAAGCTGCACGCCGGGTTCACCGCCAACCAGCGCGACGACAGCGCCGACGCGCTCGGCGAGGCCATCGCCGACGAACCCGTCAGGCGCGTCGTCCTGCTCGGCGACCTGAACGGCACGATGAACGACCGCTCACTGAACGCGGTCACCTCGCAGATGCGCTCCACCCAGGGCGCGGCGGGCGACGGCTTCGGGTTCAGCTGGCCCGCCTCGTTCCCGATGGCCCGGATCGACCAGATCATGGTCAAGGGCGTCGAGCCGCAGGCATCCTGGACCCTGGCGGCGACCGACAGCGACCATCTGCCGATCGCGGCCCGCGTGGAGCTGTGACGCACCCCCCGCCGAACGTCTGCGAGAATTTGTTCCAGTAACTTACATATAGCGGTGCCAGCCGTCGCCCGGTGACCCTCACCGAGGCGGCGGCTCGCTGTTCGGCGCGTGGCGCCTTCCCCGTTCCCGCCGCACGGGCTCCGCCGCACCGCTTCCGGCCGCACCGCTCACCGCTCCACCGTGAAAGGTCCTCCCCATGCCTCTGGCCCTGCTCGCCCTGGCCGTGAGCGCCTTCGGCATAGGCACGACGGAGTTCGTCATGATGGGGCTGCTGCCCAATGTGGCGGACGACCTCGGCACGTCCGTGCCCACCGCCGGGCACCTCGTGTCGGCGTACGCGATCGGTGTCGTCCTGGGCGCGCCCCTGCTCACCGGACTCGGCTCCCGGGTCCCGCGCAAGCGGATGCTGCTGCTCCTGATGGCGCTGTTCACCGTGGGCAACCTGGCCTCGGCGCTCGCCCCCGACTTCGGCTGGCTGGTCGCGGGGCGCTTCCTCGCCGGGCTCCCGCACGGCGCGTTCTTCGGCGTCGGCGCGGTGGTCGCCGCCCGGCTGGTCTCCGAGGGCCGTCAGGCGCGGGCCGTCGCGACGATGTTCCTCGGCCTGACGGTCGCCAACATCGTCGGCGTCCCCGCGGCCACCCTGCTCGGCCAGCACCTCGGCTGGCGGGCGACCTTCCTCGTCGTCGCCGCGATCGGCCTCGCCGCGATGGCCGCGCTGGCCCGCCTGGTGCCGCGCATCCCGGTCGAGTCACACCAGGACGTCCGCCGCGAACTGCGCGCCCTCGGTAACCGCCAGGTGCTCCTGGGCCTGCTCACCGCGGTCTTCGGCTTCGCCGGGGTCTTCGCGGTGTACTCCTACCTCTCGGCGATGACCACGAAGGCGATGGGCTTCGGCGAATCCTCCGTCACCGTCGTCCTGGCCCTCTTCGGCACCGGCATGACCCTGGGAGCCCTGGCCGCGGGCCCCCTCACGGACCGGGCCCTGCGCCCGACCCTGTACGGCTCGCTCGGCGCGCTCGCGGTGGTCCTGGCGGTGTTCCCGTTCACGGTGCACGTGCAGTGGGCGGCGCTGGTGATGGTGGTGCTGCTGGGCGGAGTCGGGTTCATGACGACGACCCCGCTCCAGATGCTGGTGATGAACAAGGCGAAGGATGCCCCGACCCTGGCCTCCGCCTCCAACCACTCCGCGTTCAACCTGGCCAACGCGGGCGGCGCCTGGCTCGGCGGCATGGCCATCGCGGCGGGCTGGGGCTGGACGTCCCCGGCACTCGTGGGCGCGGTGCTGGCGCTGGCGGGCCTGGCGATAGCGGCGACGGCGGGCCTCCTGGACCGCGGCCCGGGGAAGGCGTCCCGGGTGGTCGCGGGAGCCCGTGAGACCGGTCCGGCACCTCAGGCCCGTCCGGCGCATGGGGACAAGGCGGTCACCGAGCGCCCCCGGTGACCGCCGACCCGCCGGGGCGACCCGCTGGTGGGTGTCCGGACGACCCCGGCGGGCGGGCACCCCTGAGGGCTGACCCGCGGGCAGCCCTCAGGACGACTCGCGCCACCGGTTCGTGATCGGCAGCCGCCGGTCCTTCCCGAATCCCTTGGGCGAGATCTTCGTCCCCGGCGGGTACTGCCGCCGCTTGTACTCCGCCGTGTCCACCATCCGCAGCGTCTTCGCCACCAGCTCCGCGTCGAACCCGGCCGCCACGATCGCGTCCATGCCCTGGTCCCGGTCCACGTACAGCTCCAGGATCGCGTCGAGCACGTCGTAGTCCGGCAGCGAGTCCGTGTCGACCTGGCCCGGCCGCAGCTCCGCGCTCGGCGGCTTGGTGATCGAGGCCTCCGGGATCGGCGGGGTCTGGCCCCGTTCCTCCGCGGCCCGGTTGCGCCACTTCGCCAGCCGGAAGACCGACGACTTGTAGACGTCCTTGATCGGCCCGTACGCGCCGACCGCGTCCCCGTACAGCGTGGAGTAACCGACCGCCAGCTCCGACTTGTTGCCGGGTGCGAGCACGATCTGCCCCTCCTGGTTGGAGATGGCCATCAGCGTCGTGCCGCGCAGCCGCGCCTGGAGGTTCTCCTCCGCGAGCCCGGTGAGCTCCAGTGACCCCATGTACGCGTCGAACATCGGCGCGATCGGCACCGTACGGAAGTTGAGCCCGGTCCGCCGGGCCAGCTCCGCCGCGTCGTCCTTGGAGTGCTCCGAGGAGTACTTCGACGGCATGGACACGCCGTACACGTTCTGCGCGCCGAGCGCGTCGCACGCGATGGCCGCGCAGAGGGCGGAGTCGATCCCGCCCGAGAGCCCGATCAGCACACTGCTGAAACCGTTCTTCGCGGCGTACGCACGGAGCCCGACGACCAGCGCGGAGTAGATCTCCTCATCGTCGTCCAGCCGCTCCGCGTACCCGCCCGCGAGCTCGGGTTCGTAGGTGTCGACAGGCCGGTCGGACAGCACGACATGGTCGATGCGCAGACCGTCGGCCACGACCCCCGAGGGCGCCGCGGCTTCGGCGGCGGGCAGCTCCAGATCCAGGATCACGCTGCCCTCGGCGAACTGCGGGGCGCGCGCGATGACCTCGCCCTCCTTGTCGACGACGATCGAGTCACCGTCGAAGACCAGCTCGTCCTGCCCGCCGATCATCGCCAGATAGGCCGTCGTGCAACCGGCCTCCTGGGCCCGCTTGCGGACCAGCTCCAGCCGGGTGTCGTCCTTGTCCCGCTCGTACGGCGAGGCGTTGATCGACAGCAGCAGCCCGGCCCCGGCGGACCGGGCGGCCGGGACGCGCCCGCCGTCCTGCCACAGGTCCTCGCAGATCGCGAGGGCCACGTCGATGCCGTGGACGCGGACGACGGGCATCGAGTCGCCCGGCACGAAGTACCGGAACTCGTCGAACACCCCGTAGTTCGGCAGGTGGTGCTTGGCGAAGTTCAGCGCGATCCGGCCGCGGTGCAGCACAGCCGCCGCGTTGCGCGGGGAACCGGCCGGCTGCCCGTAACACGCCGCGGCGTGTTCGGAGCGGTCCAGGTAGCCGACGACGACCGGCAGCTCGCCGAAGCCCTCCGCGTCGAGCCGGGCGGCGAGCGCACGCAGCGCCTGACGCGAGGCCTCGACGAAGGACGACCGCAGGGCCAGGTCCTCGACGGGATATCCGGTCAGCACCATCTCGGGGAACGCCACCAGGTGGGCGCCCTGCTCGGCGGCGTGCCGGGTCCAGTGGACGATCGCCTCGGAGTTGCCGGCGAGGTCGCCGACGGTCGAGTCGATCTGATTCAGTGCGAGGCGTAGTTGAGGCACGTCGGCCAGTGTAATCGTCTTTCTGACGCGATGTCCCGGCGGGCCGGGCAGAATCCTCCCGGGCCCGCCGGAACCGCAGGTCAGCCCCGGTAGCCCAGGACCGTCATCATCCCCGCCTCCGCGTGGTAGACGTTGTGGCAGTGGACCATCCACAGCCCCGGGTTGTCGGCGTCGAACTCCACGGTCAGCGACCGGTGCGGCAGCACGATCGCGGTGTCCTTACGGGCCCCGGCGGCGTTCCCCGCCAGCGCGAACGTGTGCCCGTGCAGATGCAGCGGGTGCCACATGGCCGTCCCGTTGTCGAAGACGATCCGCACCCGCTCGCCCGCCTCCACGGGCCGCCGCTGCTTCGCGGAGTACGGCTGCCCGTCGAAGGCCCAGTCGTACTTCGCCATTCCGCCGGTGAGCCGCATCCGGATCGTCCGGTCCGGCGCCCGGCCCGCGAGCGCCACCGCCTCGTCCGGGACCAGCCGCCCGGCCTCCACCAGCTTCCCGTCCAGCTCCTTCGGCCGTACGGAGGCGGCGGGCGCCGCACCGCTCCCGGTCCGCAGCAGGGCGAGGGCCGACGCCTTCTTCCCCTCGGCCACCGCGGTGAGCGGGAAGACCCCGTCCCCGGCGGTGACGAGAACGTCGTACCGTTCGCCCATCCCCAGCAGCAGCGCGTCGCCGGTGGTGTGCCGGACCGGGAAGCCGTCGGTGTGCGTCACGGTCATCCGGTGCCCGCCGAGCGCCACCCGGAAGGCGGTGTCGCCACCGGCGTTGATGATCCGCAGCCGGACACGCTCACCGGGCCGGGCGCGGAACGTCTCCGGATCCCGCGCCACGCGTCCGTTGACCAGGTAGTGCGGGTAGGCCACATCACCGGCGTCCCCGCCGAGCAGCTCACTGGTGGCCCCCATCATCATCCGCGAGGGCCCGCCGCCGTCCGGCTCGTCCTTGCCCTCACCCTCGCCGGACATGGTGTGCGCGCCGTGATCCATCCCGCCGCCCATGCCCCCGGACAGCTCCTTGAGCACGGCGTCCGGCGTGGACCCCGCCACCCCGTCGACCCAGTCGTCGAGGACGATCACCCACTCCTTGTCGTACGCCAGGGGCTCCTTCGGGTCCTCGACGATCAGCGGCGCGTACAGCCCCCGGTCCTGCTGGACGCCGGAGTGCGGATGGAACCAGTACGTGCCCGGGTGCGGCACGGCGAACCGGTAGCCGAAGGCGGCCCCGGGCGCGATCTCCCGCTGGGTCAGCCCCGGGACCCCGTCCATGTCGTTGCGCAGGGCGAGGCCGTGCCAGTGCATCGAGGTGGACCGCGGAAGGTGGTTGGCGAGGGTGAGGTCGAGCGTGTCCCCGGCCGTCACCCGCACCTCGCGCCCGGGCAGCCGGTCCCCGTAGGCCCAGGAGGGGACGGTGATGCCGCCGCCCAGATCGAGCCGGGTACGGGTGGCGGTGAGGGAGACCTTGCGTACGGGCCCGGAGCCGCGCGCCGCCTCGGCCGCCCGGACCTCCTTGCCGTCGGGGGAGACGTACGTACCGGAGTCCTGGGCCCCAGCGGCGGAGTGCGTGCCGCCGTGGCCGCCGCCGTCGGAACAGGCGGCGAGGGCTCCCGTACCGGCGACGGCGAGAGCGGCGCCGAGCAGGGCGCGTCGAGTGGGTTGGGTGGGCATGCTGAATACACCTCTGAAGAACTGTGTTGGTCCGGTGGATCTCTGAGGGGCGGAGGTGAGACGCCCACTCCTAAATACGCAGCACCGAGACGCTGGCGAGCACCGATATGCGGGGCGGCGGATTCGCCCGCAGGACCCGCGGCAACCCGGCCCCGGCATGCGTACCCGCGGGCCGCCCGTCGGCACGCGCCCGGAGCAGCAGCCAGGAACCGGCGAGGGCGAGCCCCCAGACGCCGAGAACGGCGAGGCAGACGGAGAGCGGATCCATGCCGCTCATGGGGGCGTCGGGGTGGTGGCCGGAGGGGGCCGTGCGGGCCGCGTTCGCAGCCGCCTCGGCGGCCTCGGCCGTCGTGGTGGCCCCGGCAGCCTCGGCGGCTGACGGTGGAGTGCTGTGTTCCGCCGGATGGCCGACCGTATGCATGGTGAAGATGCCGAACAGCAGGGCGGCGAACAGCAGGAACCGCCGGCAGGAACCGCTCCCGGCTCCCTTTCCGCTCCCGCTCCGCGCCTTGGCCGCCATACCGGCCACCCTACCCCCGGCGGGTATCCGGACGGACGGCGGCCCGGCGCCCCGGGAGCCGTCGCCGGAGCGGTCCGGGGTGCCGGGCCGCGGTGCAACGGGCCGTCGGGCACGGGGGCGCGCGGTGGTCAGCCGCGGGCGTACACCTTCTCCGCCCAGCCCGCGATCTGCTCCTCGGTGAGGTGCTGCGCGAGGTCGGCCTCGCTGATCATGCCGACCAGCTTCTTGTTCTCGACGACGGGCAGCCGACGGATGCGGTGGGTCTGCATCTCCTCCAGGACCGCGTTCACATCCGCCTCCGCCTCGATCCAGCGCGGGGTCCCCTGGGCGAGGTCGCCCGCCGTGACCTTCGACGGATCGTGCCCCTTCGCCACACAGCCGACCACGATGTCGCGGTCCGTGATGATCCCGACCATGCGGTCCTGACCACCGTTGGCGGAGACGGGCAGGGCACCGACGTTGTGCTCACGCATCAGCTGCGCCGCACGGTCAAGGGTCTCGTGGGCCGGAATCCAGTGGGCCCCGCTGTGCATGATGTCTTTGGCGGTCGTCATGGGGGATTTCCTCCTGCGTGCCGATGGCACTGCCGTACGGCCCCGAGCGCACCCATCGTCATCGGCCGGGCGGCCGCGCGCGACCGCAATCACCCGTTCGGGTGCGCCGGTGCGGGGACGCGGGCTGACTCACGGTGGCCCGGGACCGACGCTCAGGGGCGCGGCTTCGCCCCGCGCTCGGCGAGCATGTCGCGCATGAGCCCCAGCTCGGACTGCTGCCCCTCGACCATGCCCCGGGCGAGCCGCCGCTCGGCCGGGACCGAGCACCGCGACACACAGCCCTCGGCCATGGCGACGCCTCCCTTGTGGTGATCCGTCATCAACTGGAGGAAGAGGACCTCGGCCCGCTCGCCGTCGAGACGCCCCAGCCGTTCCAGCTCGGAGCGCCGGACCATGCCGGGCATGAGCACACCGTCGTCGCCACCGTCCAGACCGTGCCCGCCGTGTGCGTGTCCGTCCCCGCCGCCGTCCCCCATCCACGCCATGGGTTTCCCGTCGCCGGGCGCGACCTTCGGCAGCTCCCACAGATCGAGCCAGCCGAGCAGCATGCCGCGCTGGTTGGCCTGGGTGTTGGCGATGTCGTAGGCGAGACGCCGTACGTCCTCGTCGTCGGTGCGGTCGCGGACGATGAACGACATCTCGACGGCCTGCTGATGGTGGACGGCCATGTCCCGGGCGAACCCGGCGTCGGCGGAGTCCGCGGCGGGCGAACTCGGCACGCCGGGCGCACCGGGCTCCCCGTCGCCGCGCGCGGAGGCGACGGTGGCCGCCCCCGCGAAGAGCAGGGCGAGGGCCACGGCGGCCCCGGCCGCCCACCGCACGCGCGCGGTCTTCTGCCGCTCGGCGAGGGCATGGGAGTCTTCGCCCCCGTCCTCCGCCGTGCGCTCCGCCGTCACCGCGGCACCGCCGCCAGCCCGCCGGTGCAGGGGGCGCCGGGCTCGGGCGTCTGCGCGCCCTGGACGTACTGGGTGAGGAACTGGTCCACCCGCTTGTCGTCGGCGGAGTCCACGGTGACCTGCTTGCCCCAGGCGCTGAGCACGATCGTGCCCTCCTGCTCGGCGTACGGGCTCATCAGCGTGAACGGGGTCCTCCTGACGCGCTCGGCGAGCTCGGCGACGTCCGCGTCGGCGGCCTTGCCGTTGTACGTGACCCAGACCGCGCCGTGCTCCAGGGAGTGCACCGCGTTGACGTCGGGGAGGGCCTTTTCGTATACGTCGCCGTCGCAGTTCATCCAGGTCTGGTTGTGGTCGCCGCCGACCGGAGGCCTCATCGGATAGTCGACCGCCCCCGCCACGTGGTTACGGCCCAGCTTCGCGGCGTCCCAGGACTTCAGCCCGTCGATGGTCCCGCCGGCGTGGTCGCCCTGGGAGTCGCCGTGCCCGCCGGGGTGCTTGCCGTCCTGGGCCGCGGCGGTGCCGTCGGACTTCTCGTTCTTGTCGTTGGCCTCGGAGTTCTCCAGCAGCAGATACGAGCCGAAGGTGACCAGACCGGCCACGACGGCGGCGCTCACCCCTATGGCGATGGCCCGGTTGCGGGTGCCGCGCGCACGGGTGTCGGGGGCCTGCGGCTGGGGGTGGCGGGGGTCGAAGCTCATGTCGTGGAGTCCTTCTGCGAAGGGGCCGGGATGGCGGGAGAACGGTCCGTGGACCGACGCGCGCGGAGGGGCGGTAACGACGGGCGGAAAGCCGGTCACCGCTCGGCCACCGCCGCCGTGCGCCACGGTCGCCGATCGTAGTGGGTGGCCGAGTGCTCTCTCTCACACCGAGTGCGTAATGTGGGTGAAATCCCGGGTCGTGATACTGGCAGTGTCCCCCCTACCCCGGGCGGTGGTGCACAGACCGTCTGAACTGCAAGGATGTGGCAATGGACAAGCAGCAGGAATTCGTCCTCAGGACCCTTGAGGAGCGCGACATCCGCTTCGTGCGACTGTGGTTCACCGACGTCCTCGGGTTCCTCAAGTCCGTCGCCGTCGCCCCGGCCGAGCTGGAGCAGGCCTTCGACGAGGGCATCGGCTTCGACGGCTCGGCGATCGAGGGCTTCGCCCGCGTCTACGAGTCGGACATGATCGCCAAGCCGGACCCGGCCACTTTCCAGATCCTTCCCTGGCGCGCGGAAGCCCCGGGCACGGCGCGGATGTTCTGCGACATCCTGATGCCGGACGGCTCACCGTCCTTCGCTGACCCCCGCTACGTACTGAAGCGCATCCTCGCCAAGACCTCGGACCTCGGCTTCACGTTCTACACCCACCCCGAGATCGAGTTCTTCCTGCTGAAGAACAAGCCGGTCGACGGCACCCGCCCGACCCCGGCGGACAGCTCCGGCTACTTCGACCACACCCCGCAGAACGTCGGCATGGACTTCCGCCGCCAGGCGATCACGATGCTCGAATCCATGGGCATCTCGGTGGAGTTCAGCCACCACGAGGGCGCCCCCGGCCAGCAGGAGATCGACCTGCGCTACGCGGACGCGCTCTCCACGGCGGACAACATCATGACGTTCCGTCTGGTGATGAAGCAGGTGGCGCTGGAGCAGGGCGTGCAGGCCACGTTCATGCCGAAGCCGTTCTCGGAGTACCCCGGTTCGGGCATGCACACCCACCTCTCCCTCTTCGAGGGCGACCGCAACGCGTTCTACGAGTCGGGCGCGGAGTACCAGCTCTCCAAGGTCGGCCGCTCGTTCATCGCGGGCCTGCTGACGCACGCCGCGGAGATCTCGGCCGTCACCAACCAGTGGGTCAACTCCTACAAGCGCATCTGGGGCGGCTCCTCCCGAGCGGCCGGCGCGGGCGGTGAGGCCCCCTCGTACATCTGCTGGGGCCACAACAACCGCTCCGCCCTCATCCGCGTCCCGATGTACAAGCCCGGCAAGACCGGCTCGGCCCGCGTGGAGGTCCGCTCCATCGACTCCGGCGCCAACCCGTACCTCACCTACGCGGTCCTCCTGGCCGCGGGCCTCAAGGGCATCGAGGAGGGCTACGAACTCCCCGCCGGTGCCGACGACGACGTCTGGGCCCTCTCCGACGCCGAACGCCGCGCGATGGGCATCGAGCCGCTCCCGCAGAACCTGGGCGAGGCGATCTCGCTGATGGAGAAGAGCGAACTGGTCGCCGAGACGCTGGGCGAGCACGTCTTCGACTTCTTCCTCCGCAACAAGAAGCAGGAGTGGGAGGAGTACCGCAGCGAGGTCACCGCGTTCGAGCTGAAGAACCTGCTGCCGGTGCTGTAGGAGCAGGTCGGCGGCGGCCTGGAAGGCGCCGTGCGGGCGGCTGCCGGGTCCCGGCGGCTCAGAGTCGTCGCACGGCTTTGTCCAAGGCCCTGGCGTAGTCGGCCAGCGACTCGCGATGCTTGTCGGCGAGGGGCTGTTCGACCGTGCGCTGGGCGTCGGAGACCGCCTTCCGCAGGCCGTTCTCCTGCTGGCAGCGGGCGTCGTTCCGCGCCACGGCGAGTTCGTACCGGGCCGCCGCCCGCAGCGCTTCGGTTTCGCCGGTGCCCTCGCCCTTCGCGGTCTCCGTCCTCTTCTCGACCGGTTCCCGGGCGGAGGAGCCGGCGGGGACGGGGTGACCGGCATCCGCCATGCACGAGGCCCACCGGCTCCTGGCCCGCTTGACCTCCGCGGCCCGCTCCACGTCCTCGACCACGTGGTTCGCGAGGAACTGGTACGTGTACATCAGCCGGTCCCAGCCCCGGCCGTACAGTTCCTCCCCGGCCCGGAACTGGCATCCGTCGGTGTTGACGGTGAAGGATTCGCCCGTCGGCAGCCGGACCGTCCTCTCGTGCGCCTCGGTACCGGTCAGCGCCTTGTCGTACGCCTCCTCGTCGTCGCCCGTGTCCCGAGCGGGCTCCTCCCGGAGGGATGGCTCACCACGCAGTACGGGACCGGTGACGCCGTAGCCCTCCTTGGCGGCGAAGTCCTCGGTGAGCAAGCCGTACGGATTCCAGGCGGGCATCTCGTCGCTGACGGCGGCCGGTGGCGGAAGGTCCACCGGCTCGGCCTCGACGCCCCTGTCCGCCAGGCAGTCGTCCACGATCCGACGCTCCAGCCGGTCCAGCCGCCGCTGCTGGCCGTCCGTCAGGTTCGGTACGGACCGCCCGAAGGGAACCAGGGCGTCCGTCTGTGCGCCGGATGCGGGAGTTCGGGCGGGCGTGCCGCAGGCCGTGGTCGTGGCGCCGGTCAGGACGAGCAGCAGCACGGCCGCGCTGATCCGGGTCTTCAAGCCGTCTCCTCGGGATGCTGGGTGCGGTGGTGCGGTGGTGCGGTGGCGCCCGTCCCGGCAGTCCTTCGTCGTGCGGCCGGGACGGGCGCCACCTGGTCAGCGGATGCGGCCGGTCAGCACCAGCGGTTCGACCCCGCGCCGTTCTTGAGCACGCTGTTCTTGGTCTCGCTCAGCTGGTAGCCGATCTTGAACACGACGGAGGAGCCGGTCTGGTAGGTCCCCGACCAGACGCGCACGCTGCAGCTCGTGCCGTTGTTGTACATCGAGCGGGAATTGGCGAACTTGGTGTACTGGCGCAGGTTGCTGTTGTTGCCCGCCACCTTTCCGGGAGTGCCCACGAAGCTCGGGACGGCCCACGAGCACAGGTAGGTCTTGGGACAGTCCGACTTGGCGGCTTGCGCCGAGCCCGCCGTGGCCACCATTCCGCCCCCTGCGAGGGCGAGTGTGGAGGCAACGACGGCGATCCGGGTGAAACGCATGTGAAATCCCTTTCTGGTTCCCCGCGTTCGGGAAATCCGCCGGGCCGGTCGACCGGCGGCTCGGCACGAGTATGGGTCGCCGAACCGGACGTGGAAGTGTCCCAGCAGGTCCCAGGGCAGGGACAGGACGTCCCGGAGACGCGCAGCGCGACGACTTGGGGGACCTGTTGGAGCGGTGGCCGGGTTGGGAAAGAATGGGATCCCCTGTCCCGCACCAACTCCGCGCAAGGGAAGCCGGATTTGATGACAGATAGGCATGAGTTAGGCAAAATCCAACGAAAGAGGCAAGGTGCGCTGGCGGAGCAAATGCGCTTCCTGCGCACACGCAGTGGTCTGACCCTCAACGGTCTGGCCGAGCGCACCTCCTACAGCCGGTCCTCCTGGGAGCGGTACCTCAACGGCAAGGCCGTGCCGCCCCGGGCGGCGCTCAACGAGTTCGCGGCGGCTGTCGGGGTCGCCGCGCCCCCTCTCCAGCAGCTGAGAGAAGAGGAAAAGCGTTCTTGGAGATCCGGGTCCCGGGACGGTCCCCCGCACCGTGAGTCAGCGGCGGGCGAAAGTCCGGGTGCGGCCCCGCCACCCAACGGCGACGGAAATCCCGCCGAAGTGCCGGCCGTACCGGAAGAGGTGGATTCACCCGGTCGTGGACATCGGCGGAGAACGACGCTGGTGTCCATCGCTTCCGCATTCCTGGCGCTGGTCGCCGGAATACTGCTCGGCGCCTGGATGTTCGGCGGGAATGACGCGGAGCGGACGGGCCGGCAAAACGCTGGAATTGATCCCGGATGTATTGAGTTCGAATGCCGTAACAAGGACTCACAACGCGTGGGGTGTCACTTGGGGGCATGGACCGCCGCGGCCACCTGGTCGGGCCGTACCTATGTCGAACTGCGCTACAGCCCGCGGTGCCGGGCCGCATGGGCCCGTATCACGGAGGCCGAAGTCGGTGACACCGCCAGGGTGGAGGGCCCCAGGGGGGTGCGCAGCCAGCGCGCGGTGACCTACGAGAACGACGTCTACTCGCCCATGGTCGAGGCGCCCTACCCCGCTGCCGCGCGGGCCTGTGCGGTGGTGGGCGGCAAGGAGGTCTGCACCCCGTCGGGCGGGTCCTCGCCCCTGCCGCCCGCGATCACCGACGAACGCGAACCGGCCCGGAAGGCCGCGCCGACGGGCAGCGGGGAGGTGGCAGGGGCGAGCGGCCGGTAGTCCCGAGGGCCCGCGCCCGGTCCTACACCGGGGGTGTCCCCGGCGGTGACGGGGCCGGAGGCGGGTTGGGCAGGGGAGGGCCCGGGTTGGGCGGGAGCTTCGGGGGGCCGCTGCCGTGTCTGCCGTCGTCCATGACCCTGCGCGCCGTCAGGCCGTAGATGCCGTACGGCGGGAAGAGGTCGACGCGGCGGGGGTAGTCGCCCTCCGCGCACTCCTCGCAGAGCAGGTCACGGCCGGTGGGCGTGTGCCGGGCGGCGGTGACCGGGGCGTTCCAGCACGCCTCGCAGACACGGACGTCCGTCGCGGAGAGGGTGATCATCGGGGCCTCCCGGGCGGTGCGGGCAAGGCCCGGCGGGTGGTACGCATGAGGTGCCTCCGTCGCTCGTGGAGCGGATGGGTGGTGAACCCGGCCCGGCCGCGCTGCCCTGCCGAGGAACGAGCGGCCGGGGCGGGGGTTCAGGGGGTCCGGCCGGGGTTCGGGAAGTCCCGCCGGGTTTCAGGGAGTCCTGCCGGTCCAGAGGGGTCCGGCCGGGGCTCAGGAGGTCCTTGCCGGTTCAGGAGGCCCTGCCGGACGTCGTACCGCTTCTCGTCCGCGGGTTTCCCTCTCATCCGCGGGTCTCCCGCCACACGCGGACGAGCTTCGTGGCGTCGGGGCAGATGGCCCCCGCGCGGCAGGCGTCGCACGTCGTCGTGTGGCCGAGCAGGGCGCGGTAGGCCGCGTCGGGGGAGTCGGTCGTGGTCATGGTCGCCTCTCTGCTGATCTCGGCCCAGACGAACTCGCTGGTGCGGGTGAGGGTGTGCCCGAAGCGGTCGGCCGTGGCGAGGGCGGCGAGGACCGCCGCGTGTTCGGCTTCGGTGAGCTCGGCGGGGAGGTCCGCCTCGATGCGGATACCGGCCGCGGTGTCGGCGACGCGCGGCCCGGCGCCGATGGCGGCGGTGAGCATGCCGGTCAGGGCCACTGCCCGCGCTTGAGCTGAGCGCACACTTCTCCCCTGGTGAAGCTGATGTCACTCCATGTAATGCTGAGTATTCAGCTTCAACCTGATGGGTTAGCTTTGTCAATGTCGAGCCCGGAACGCCGCACCCCTCACGGAGCCGCTGAAATGCCTCGCGATACGCCGTACTTGCAGGTGGCCGACGCTCTCCGTGCCCGGGTGCAGGCGGGCGAATGGGCGGTGGGTGACAAGCTGCCCTCCCGGGCCCGGTTCGCCGAGGAGTACGGCGTCGGCCAGTCCGTCGCCCAGCGCGCGATGGAGCGCCTGATCATCGAGGGCATCCTCGAAGGCCGCGCCGGTTCGGGCACGTACGTCCGCAAGGCCCGCGAGCGCCGCAGGATGGTCCGCTCACGCCACCGCGAGCAGCGCAACGGAAGCCCGTTCCGCGCCAACATGCGGGACCAGGGAGCCGCGGGCGTCTGGGAGTGCAACAGCGCCGCCCGGGTCCCGGCCACCGAGGACATCGCCGAGCGGCTGGCGATCGAGCCCGGTGACCTGTGCGTCGTGACCGACTACGAGTTCCTCGCGGACGGGCAGCCGGTCCAGCTCGCCAAGAGCTGGGAGCCGATGGCCATCACCGGCGGCACGCCCGTCCTGCTCCCCGAGATGGGCCCCAAGGGCAAGGCCGGAGTCGTCGAGCGCATGAACTCCATCGGCGTGCACATCGTCACCGCCCTCGAAGTGCCGCGCCCGGCCCGCGCCACCCGCGAGCACGCCAACCTGCTCGGGATCTCCGTGGGCGACCTGGTCACCCAGCTGGAGCGTACGTACTACGACAACGAGGGACGCCCGGTGGAGACCGCCGACATCATCGTCCCGGACATCCGCTGGGAGATCGCGTACGAGATCGACGTCGACCGGTCCCGGTTCTGATGGTCCCGTACTGACGGTCCCGGTCCCGGTTCCTGGGCCTGACAAAGGAGTTCGCATGGCCGCCGTTCATCGCACCACGATGTCGCCCACCAAGCTGGAACTGCTCGCCGACTGGCTTCCGAAGCAGAGCTGGTATGCGGGCGACGCGGAAACACCGGAACCGGTCAAGGCCGGTGGCTTCCGGCTGGACGATCCGGACGGCGAGGTCGGGATCGAGTTCATGATCGTGGCGCACGCCACCGAGCGGGAGCCGGTGGCGTACGCGGTGCCGCTGGGCTATCGCGGCGCGGCGCTGGAGGACGTTCCCGGCGAGGCGTTGATCGGGACGTCCGAGCACGGGGTGCTCGGCACCCGGTGGATCTACGACGGCGTCCACGACCCGGTGGTGATGGCCCAGTTGCGCGCGCTCATGCGCGGCGAGGCGGTGCCGCAGCACCAGGACGAGAGCGACACCCCCGACCCGACCGTCACTGTGCACGGGGCTGAAGCCGAGGGCGGGCTCGACGTCCGGGTCAACCGGGTCCTGCGGGCGGAGGAGGCCGCCAGGACGCCGTCCGGATACCTGGTCGCCGGGTGGGTCTGGCCGGACGGAACGGCCGCTAGGGGTGTGGTCGCGGCCGTTGCGCCCCGGTAGGCGGGGGTCCCCGGCCGGTGACCGGTGTGATCGCCGCGCTGTTCCTGACGCCTACGGAGCCGCGCGACAGCGTGGACCTGTGAACCACCCGCTGTTGTAGGGTTACGACCCAGTGCTACGCCCCCCGTGCACCGGCACGGGGACGGACCGAGGAGGTGAGACCCATTACCGCTGGATCAGGCTGGGTGCTCACCTCGCACGATCGCGTCGAACGGACGGCAGACGTCGGACGGACGGCTTAGCCGATCGCGGAGCGCCCATCGGTACTCCCGAAAGGCTTCGCTCGTATGTCCGTTCACCCCGTGAGTTCCCTCTCCACCACTGTTGCCACCCTGCGCCACGCCGGCTGCGTCTTCGCCGAGGACGAGGCCGCGCTCCTGAACGAGGCGGCCCGGTCCCCGCAGGAACTCACCGCCCTCGTCGAACGCCGCGCCGCCGGGCTCCCGCTCGAACACGTCGTGGGCTGGGCCGAGTTCCGCGGCCGCCGCTTCGGCGTCGACACCGGCGTCTTCGTACCCCGCCGCCGTACGGAATTCCTGGTCGCGCAGGCCGTCGCCCTCGCACCCCGGCGCGCCGTCGTCGTCGACCTCTGCTGCGGCTCCGGCGCGCTCGGCGTCGCCCTCGCCACCGAAGCCTCGGCGGCCGAACTGCACGCCTGCGACGTCGAGCCCGCCGCCGTGCGCTGCGCCCGGCGCAACGTCGGCGCCCTCGGGCAGGTCTACGAGGGCGACCTGTTCGGCCCCCTGCCCGCCACCCTGCGCGGCCGCGTCGATGTGCTGCTGGCCAATGTTCCGTACGTACCGACCGACGACGTCGAACTCCTTCCCGCCGAGGCCCGCGTCCACGAACCGCGCGTCGCCCTGGACGGGGGTGGCGACGGGCTCGACGTGATGCGCCGGGTCGCCGCCGAAGCGCCCGGGTGGCTCGCGCCCGGCGCGAGCCTGCTGGTGGAGACGAGTGAGCGGCAGCGGGACGCGGCGGTGGAGGTCGTCGGCAGCGCCGGACTGGTCCCGCGCGTGGTGGTCTGCGAGGAGCTGTACGCCACCGTCGTCATCGGCACCGCAGCGCAGTAGTCGTCAGCCGGGCCGTGGCCGCGTCCCGAATCCGCCCGCACAGCCCTTAGGCTCGAAGCGCTGTGGCGCGGCCAACGGGCGGCGAGCAGTTTCGCAGATCGGTTCGGGCGGCAGGAGAGCGTGCAATGACGACGGTGCCGGGGCGCAGAAGCAGTACGTTCACCAGGCTGCTGCGGCACGGATTCACCGACCCGTCCGCCGCCGAACGGCTCCTGGAGGTGGACGACCTCGCCTCCGTACGGTCCGACCCCGTCCTCCTGGAGGCGCTCGGTGCCACCGCCGACCCGGATCTGGCCCTGCGCGGCCTCGTCCGGCTCGTGGAGGCCGAGACGGAGGACGGGCGGCAGGTGCTGCTCGACACCCTCGTCACCGCCAAGCCGCTGCGCGACCGGCTCCTCGGGGTCCTCGGGGCGTCCGAGGCGCTCGGGGACCACCTGGCCCGGCATCCGCGCGACTGGCAGGCGCTCGTCACGTACGAGGCGGTCGACCTGCATCCGGGGGTCGCCGAGTTCGAGCGCGGGCTCGCCGACGCCGTCGACCCGGACTCGCTGCGGGTCGCCTACCGCCGGTGCCTGCTGACCCTCGCCGCCCGCGACGTCTGCGGGACCACCGGCCTCGCCCAGACCGCCGCCGAACTGGCCGACCTCGCCACCGCCACCCTGCGCGCCGCCCTCGCCATCGCCCGGACGTCCGCGCCCGAGGACGCCGCGCGGTGCCGGCTCGCCGTCATCGCGATGGGCAAGTGCGGCGGCCAGGAGCTGAACTACGTCTCGGACGTCGACGTGATCTTCGTCGGGGAGGCCCGGGACGGGGTCGACGAGACCAGGGCCATACAGGCCGCCACCCGGCTGGCCGCCCACATGATGCGGATCTGCTCTGAGAACACCGTCGAGGGCACGATCTGGGAGGTCGACGCCAACCTCCGCCCCGAGGGTCGCAACGGGCCGCTGGTGCGCACGCTCAGCTCCCACCTCGCCTACTACCAGCGGTGGGCCAAGACCTGGGAGTTCCAGGCGCTGCTGAAAGCGCGTGCGGTGGCCGGGGACCCCGAGCTGGGCGCGGAGTACGTCGAGGCGGTCTCCCCGCTCGTCTGGCAGGCCGCCGACCGGGAGAACTTCGTCCCCGACGTCCAGCAGATGCGCCGCCGCGTCGTCGACAACATCCCCGCCGACCGGATCGAGCGTGAGCTGAAGCTGGGGCCCGGAGGGCTGCGGGACGTGGAGTTCGCCGTCCAGCTCCTCCAGCTGGTGCACGGGCGCAGCGACGGCTCGCTGCGCAGCGGCACCACGCTGGAGGCCCTGCGGGCGCTCGCCGAGGGCGGATACGTGGGGCGCGCGGACGCCGCCCAGCTGGACGAGGCGTACCGCTTCCTGCGCTCCATGGAGCACCGCATCCAGCTCTACCGGCTGCGCCGCACCCACCTGGTCCCCGAGGGCGAGGCGGACCTGCGGCGGCTCGGGCGGTCGCTCGGGATGCGCACCGATCCGGTCGCCGAACTCAACAAGGCGTGGCGGCGGCACGCCTCCGTCGTACGGCGGCTGCACGAGAAGATCTTCTACCGGCCGCTGCTGGACGCCGTCGCCCAGCTGGCCCCCGCCGAGTCCCGGCTCAGCGCGAAGGCCGCCGCGATCCGGCTGGAGGCGCTGGGGTACGCGGACCCGGCGGCCGCCCTGCGGCATCTGGAGGCCCTGTCCTCCGGGGTGTCCCGCAAGGCGGCGATCCAGCGCACGCTGCTGCCGGTGCTGCTCGGCTGGTTCGCGGACTCCGCCGACCCGGACGCCGGGCTCCTCGGCTTCCGCAAGGTGTCCGACGCGCTCGGCAAGACCCCGTGGTACCTGCGGCTGCTGCGCGACGAGGGAGCGGCCGCGGAGAACCTCGCCCGGGTCCTCTCCGCGGGCCGCCTCGCCCCGGACCTGCTGCTGCGGGCCCCGGAGGCGGTGGCGATCCTCGGCGACCCGGAGGGGCTGCGGCCGCGCACCCGGGACCACCTGGAGCAGGAGGTGGTGGCCGCGGTGGGGCGTGCGGACGGCGCGGAGGCTGCGATCGCGGTGGTGCGCGGGGTGCGGCGGCGCGAGCTGTTCCGTACGGCGGCCGCCGACCTCATCGGCTCGTACGGCACCGAGGACAGCCCCGCCGAGCAGGACCACGGGGCCCTCGTCGACCGGGTCGGCTCGGCCGTCACCGACCTCAACGCCGCGACCATCGCGGGCGCCTTGCGGGCCGCCGTACGGGAGCGGTGGGGCGACACCCTGCCGACCCGGTTCGCCGTCATCGGCATGGGCCGCTTCGGCGGGCACGAGCTGAGCTACGGCTCCGACGCCGACGTGCTCTTCGTCCACCGGCCGCGCGAGGGAGTCAGCGACGAGGAAGCGAGCCGGGCCGCCAACACGGTCATCTCCGAGATGCGCCGGCTGCTCCAGCTGCCCACCGCCGATCCGCCGCTGCTGATCGACGCCGATCTGCGCCCGGAGGGCAAGACCGGGCCGATGGTGCGCACTCTGAAGTCGTACGAGGCCTACTACCGGCGCTGGTCCCTCGTGTGGGAGAGCCAGGCGCTACTGCGGGCCGAACCGATGGCGGGCGACGAGGAGCTGGGCCGCGACTTCATCGAGCTGGTCGACCCGTTGCGGTATCCGATGGAGGGCCTCGGCGAGGACGCCGTACGCGAGATCCGCCGGCTCAAGGCGCGCATGGAGTCCGAGCGGATGCCGCGCGGTGCGGACCCCACGCTCCACGCGAAGCTGGGGCGGGGCGGGCTGAGCGACGTCGAGTGGACCGTGCAGCTGATGCAGATGCAGCACGGGTGGGCGGAGCCGGGCCTGCGGACGACCGGTACGCGCGAGGCGCTGGCCGCGGCGTGCGCGGCGGGGCTGATTCCGGCCGAGGACGCGCAGACACTGGACGAGGCGTGGGTGCTGGCCACCCGGGTGCGCAACGCGGTGATGCTGGTGCGGGGACGGCCGGGCGACACGTTCCCGTCGGAGTCGCGGGAGATGACGGCGGTGGGGCGGTACCTGGGGTACGAGCCGGGGCATGTCGGGGACATGTTGGACGACTACCGGCGGATCACGCGGCGGGCTCGGGCGGTGGTGGAGGAGCGGTTCTACGGGGCGGGGTGAGCCTTCGGAACTACCGGGGCGCCGCCGAGGCCCCGCCCCTCAAGCGCCGTACGCGCTACGGGTGGCGGACCGCCGTCGCCGGGGCGTCCTCGCGGACAGGGGTGTCCGCCGTCGCCGGGGCGTCCTCGCGGGCCAGCGCGTCCGCCGCCGGGCCCGGTCGTGGCAGCCGGGCCGTGCGCACCCCGGTCAGTCGGCTCTTCCCCGTCGGCACCCACTTCGGCAGCCGGTGAGGCAGCGATCCGTACCAGGCGCGGGACAGCGCGTAACCGAAGGCCAGACAGGCCATGCCGCCCACCGCGTCCAGCCAGAAGTGGTTGGCGGTGGCCACGATCACGACGAGGGTGGCCATCGGGTAGAGCAGGCCCAGGATGCGCGCCCAGGGTGCCTTGGCCAGGGCGAAGATCGTCAGCCCGCACCAGAGCGACCAGCCGATGTGCATCGAGGGCATCGCCGCGTACTGGTTGGACATGTTCTTGAAGTCGCCCGAGGCCATCGAGCCCCAGGTCTCGTGGACGAGGACCGTGTCGATGAAGTTCGCCCCGTTCATCAGGCGGGGCGGGGCGAGCGGGTAGAGGTAGTAGCCGAGGAGGGCGACCGCCGTCGTCGAGAAGAGGACCAGGCGGGTCGCGGCGTACCGGCCGGGGTGGCTGCGGTACAGCCACACGAGCACACCGATGGTCACGATGAAGTGCAGGGTCGCGTAGTAGTAGTTCATCGACACGATCAGCCATGTCACGGAATTGACCGCGTGATTGACCGTTTCCTCGAAGGCGAGGCCGATGGACTGCTCCGCCGACCAGATCCAGTCGGCGTTGGCGAGGGCGGCGGCCTTCTGCTCCGGGACGGCGTTGCGCACGAGGGAGTACAGCCAGTAACTCACCGCGATGAGCAGGATCTCGAACCAGAGGCGCGGACGGCGCGGCGAGCGCAGCGAGCGAAGGCGCGTCAGGGCGCGGTTCCTGCGCCGGGCCTCGGGGGCCGCCTCGTCCACGATGGGTGACGGGCTGGTCGCCGACCGGCCTTCGTGTGCTGTCACGTGTGTTTCACCCATAGGCACAGAGTCTGCCAGATACGTCCCCCTGCGCTCGATCATCCTCCGGTCGGGTCCGGGGCGCACGTCCTGCGCCTCAAGGATGAGCGTGGGCCCCTGAGGGAAGTCCGGGTCCCGACGCCGTCGAACCGCGAACCACCAGCTCAGGCATGAAGACGAATTCGCTGTGCGGGGCGGGGGTTCCGCCGATCTCCTCCAGGAGCGTGCGCACGGCGGCCTGGCCCATCGCCGTCACCGGCTGCCGGATCGTGGTCAGCGGCGGGTCCGTGAACGCTATGAGGGGTGAGTCGTCGTAGCCGACCACGGAGAGGTCCCGGGGGACCTCCCTGGACAGCCTGCGGGCCGCCCGGATCGCCCCGAGCGCCATCATGTCGCTCGCGCACACGACGGCCGTGCAGCCGCGCTCCATCAGAGCGGACGCGGCGGCCTGACCGCCCTCCAGCGTGTACAGAGAGTGCTGGATCAACTCCTCCACGTCGTCGGGGGCGAGGTCCAGCTGCTCCCGCATCGTGGAGTGAAAGCCCTCGATCTTGCGGAGCACCGGCACGAAGCGCTTGGGGCCCACCGCGAGTCCGATGCGGGTGTGGCCCAGCGCCACCAGGTGCGTCACCGCCAGCCGCATCGCCGCCCGGTCGTCGGGTGAGATGAACGGCGCCTGCACCTTGGCGGAGAAGCCGTTGACCAGGACGAAGGGGACGCCCTGGCCGCGCAGTTGCTCGTAGCGCTGCATGTCTGCCGAGGTGTCGGCGTGCAGCCCGGAGACGAAGATGATGCCGGAAACGCCCCGGTCCACCAGCATTTCGGTGAGTTCGTCCTCGGTGGAACCGCCGGGGGTCTGGGTGGCCAGCACCGGGGTGTAGCCCTGCCGGGTCAGCGCCTGGCCGATCACCTGCGCCAGCGCCGGGAAGATCGGGTTCTCCAGCTCCGGGGTGATCAGGCCGACCAGTCCCGCGCTGCGCCTGCGCAGCCGTACGGGGCGTTCGTAGCCGAGGACGTCGAGCGCCGCGAGGACGGATTCGCGGGTGGTCGCGGCGACTCCGGGCTTGCCGTTCAGGACTCGGCTGACCGTCGCTTCGCTGACCCCCGCCTGAGTTGCGATATCGGCAAGCCGTGCGGTCATGGGATGGGACTGTACCGGGCCCGTGTCCGATTGCCCACCGTGCGCGATGTGCCACCGGCAGGCCTCCCGGGGGCCTCCCCGGCAACATCTTGCAAGGTCTTGCGGCCCTGGGCTGCACCCTGCGGTCGGATCGTCGCACTGCGGATACGTCATGCCTGGCCTGCCCCTGCCAGGGTCGGCGGACCCTCGTCAAGGGGCTTGACGGCAACCTTGCGGACACGCGAATGTAACGATCACCAGCGCTTGCAGAAAACTTCCGCAAGGTCTTTCGGTGGTCTTTCATCCTTGTTACGTTCACGTCGACCCGGCGCCGCGACGGAGCGGTACGGCAGTTGAAGGAGTTCAGATGCGACGTGGCATAACGGCCACCGCCCTGGTCGCGGCCCTGGCGCTCGCGGCGACCGCCTGCGGCAGCGACGGCGAGTCCGGCGGCGGCAAGAGCTCGGGCGAGCTCTCCGGCACGGTGACCTGGTGGGACACCTCCAGCCCCGGCAGCGAGGACAAGGTCTTCAAGAAGCTGGCCGAAGGCTTCGAGAAGAAGCACCCGAAGGTCGACGTCAAGTACGTCAACGTGCCCTTCGGCGAAGCGCAGAACAATTTCAAGAACGCCGCCGAGACGGGCGACGCCCCCGACGTCATCCGCTCCGAGGTCGCCTGGACGCCGGACTTCGCCAGCCTCAGCTACCTGGCCCCGCTGGACGGCACCCCCGCCCTGAAGAACCAGGACGACTTCCTGGACCAGGCCGTCGCGTCCACCAAGTACGAGGGCAAGACCTACGCCGTCCCGCAGGTCATCGACTCCATGGGCATCTTCTACAACAAGAAGCTGCTGGAGAAGGCGGGCGTCGAGGCCCCGGCCAACCTGGACGAGCTGAAGAGCGCCGCCAAGAAGATCAAGGAGAAGACCGGCAAGACCGGCCTCTACCTGCGCGGCGACGACCCGTACTTCTTCCTCTCCTTCCTCTACGGCGAGGGCGGCGACCTGGTCGACGCCGGGTCCAGGACCGTCACCGTGGACAAGCCCGAGGGTGTCAAGGCCTTCAAGGCGGTCAAGGAACTGGTCGACGACGGCACCGCGAAGACGGACGCCTCGGACGGCTGGGAGAACATGATGCAGTCGTTCAAGAACGGCGACGTCGCGATGATGATCAACGGCCCCTGGGCCGTCGCCGACACCCTGACCGGCGAGGAGTTCACGGACAAGGACAACCTGGGCATCGCCCCGGTCCCGGCCGGCTCCGCCGCCCAGGGCGCCCCGCAGGGCGGCCACAACCTCGCCGTCTACGCGGGCTCCAAGAACCTCGACGCCTCCTATGCCTTCGTCGAGTACATGACGTCCGTGGATGCCCAGGCCACCGTCGCCGGTGAGCTGAACCTGCTGCCGACGCGCCACTCCGCGTACGCCAAGAAGCAGGCCGTCAACAGCGAGATCGTCGGCTTCTTCAAGCCGATCGTCGAGACCGCCGTCGAGCGCCCCTGGATTCCCGAGGGCGGCAGCCTCTTCGAGCCGCTCCGGGTCGAGTACACCAAGGTCCTCACCGGCCAGACGACGCCGGAGAAGGCCGCCAAGGCCACCGGCGACGCGTACCGCAAGCTCCTGAAGGACTGGAAGTAACAGGAAGGTTGGCCGACTGATGGCTGTCCACACCAGCCGGTCGGTGGTGAAGGCCGCGGGCGGGAACACCGCCCGCGGCCGGAGCCGCGGTACTGGCACCCCACCACCGAAGCCCGGCCGTTTCCGGCGGGCCCTGTCGGTCCACTGGTACGCCTGGGCCATGGTCGCCCCGGTCGTCATCGTGATCGGCGTGATCATCGGCTACCCGCTGGTCCGCGGTATCTACCTGTCGATGACCGACGCCACCGAGCGCAATGTCGCCCGCTCCATCGGCGTCAACGAAGTGCCCGCCACCTACGAGTTCGTCGGCATGGACAACTACGTCGACGCGCTGTCCGGCTCGCAGTTCCTCGGTACGCTCGGCTGGACACTGGTGTGGACGGTCTCCTGCGTGAGCATCACGTTCGTGCTCGGCATGGGCCTCGCCAACATCCTCAACCGCCGCATCGTCGGGCGCTCCGCCTACCGCATGGCGCTCATCCTGCCCTGGGCCATCCCCGGCTTCGTCTCGGTGTTCGCCTGGCGCTTCCTCTACAACGAGGACCGCGGGATGCTCAACCAGATCCTCGGCGGGGCCGGGATCG
Organism: Streptomyces durocortorensis; assembly: GCF_031760065.1. Classification (NCBI taxonomy): domain Bacteria; kingdom Bacillati; phylum Actinomycetota; class Actinomycetes; order Kitasatosporales; family Streptomycetaceae; genus Streptomyces; species Streptomyces sp. C11-1. The sequence continues at coordinate 1,705,561 of NZ_CP134500.1, read as the reverse complement.
ACGGCATCCCGTGGCTGAACGACCCCACCTGGGCGAAGTTCTCCGTGATCGCCGTGAACGTGTGGCTCGGCATCCCGTTCATGATGGTCGCCCTCCTCGGCGGCCTCCAGTCCATCCCCTCCGAGCAGTACGAGGCGGCCGAGATGGACGGCGCGACCGCCTGGCAGCGCTTCCGCCACATCACACTGCCCGGACTGCGCCCGGTCTCCACCACGGTGATCCTGCTCTCCACCATCTGGACCTTCAACATGTTCCCGGTGATCTTCCTGCTGACCCGCGGCGGACCCGGTGATGCGACCCAGATCCTGGTGACCCAGGCGTACAAGTTCTCCTTCGAGATCAGCCCGCGCGACTACGCCCAGTCCTCCACGTGGGGCGTGCTGATCCTCGTCCTGCTGATGATCTTCGCCGTGATCTACCGGCGAGTCCTGCGCACCCAGGGAGACAACTGGTGAGCACCGCTACCGACACCTCCGCGCGCCACGCCGTGCCCAAGGTCCGGCTCCGCGGCGAGCGTTCGGCCCTCGCCTCGGTCGGGCTGCACCTCACCCTGATCGTCGCCTCGGTGATCGCGGTCTTCCCGGTGCTGTGGGTCCTGCTGACCTCGCTCAAGCCCGCCAAGTACGCGACCACCACGGACTTCTTCCGCGAGACGACGTTCGTCAACTACACGAACCTGATCCGCGACACCGAGTTCCTCAACTGGTTCGCCAACTCCGTGATCGTCGCCGGGCTCTCCACCGCGATCGGCGTCTTCGTCTCCGCCACCACCGGCTACGCCGTCAGCCGCTTCCGCTTCCCCGGCAAGCGCGGGCTGATGTGGACGCTGCTGATCACCCAGATGTTCCCGGTCGCCGTCCTCATCGTGCCGATCTACACGATCATGTCGAAGCTCGGACTGCTCAATCAGCCCGCCGGGCTCGTCATCACCTACCTCACCATCGCGGTGCCGTTCTGCTCCTGGATGATGAAGGGCTTCTTCGACACCATCCCGCGCGAGATCGATGAGTCGGGCGAGGTCGACGGCCTCACCCCGTTCGGCACCTTCTGGCGGCTCGTCCTGCCGCTGGCCAAGCCGGGCCTCGCGGTCACCGCGTTCTACTGCTTCATCACCGCCTGGGGCGAGGTGGCCTACGCCTCCGCGTTCCTGGTCGGCGACGAGAACCTCACGCTGGCCGGCGGACTCCAGAAGTTCGTCAACCAGTACGGAGCCCAGTGGGGCCCGATGACCGCAGCCTCCGTCCTCATCGCCGTCCCGGCCGCCCTGGTCTTCCTGTTCGCGCAGAAGCACCTGGTCACCGGCGTGTCCGCCGGAGCCGTCAAGGGCTGAGGAACCTCCTGGACACCAGTACCCGCACGCACCACCGCACCCGTCACGGCGGCGTGGGAACCCCGACCCGGTCACCCTGCGCCGCCCCCCACCCCGACACCCCAGGGACGACATGACCCAGCACCTCGCTGCCCCCTCCACCGGCACGTCCGACGACGCCCCGGGCCACCGCACCGGCTGGTGGCAGGACGCGGTGATCTACCAGGTCTATCCACGGAGCTTCGCCGACGGCAACGGCGACGGCATGGGCGACCTCGCCGGCGTCACCGCCCGCCTGCCCCACCTGAAGGACCTGGGCGTCGACGCGGTCTGGCTCTCCCCCTTCTACGCCTCCCCGCAGGCCGACGCGGGCTACGACGTCTCCGACTACCGGGCCATCGACCCGATGTTCGGCAACCTGCTGGACGCCGACGCGCTGATCCGCGAGGCCCACGGCCTGGGCCTGCGCATCATCGTCGACCTGGTCCCCAACCACTCCTCCGACCAGCACGAGTGGTTCAAGCGCGCCCTGGCCGAGGGCCCAGGCTCCGCCCTGCGCGAGCGCTACCACTTCCGCCCGGGCAAGGGCGCCAACGGCGAACTCCCGCCCAACGACTGGGAGTCCATCTTCGGCGGCCCCGCCTGGACCCGCACGGCCAACCCGGACGGCACCCCCGGCGACTGGTACCTCCACCTCTTCGCCCCCGAACAGCCCGACTTCAACTGGGAGCACCCGGCCGTCGCCGACGAGTTCCGCTCCATCCTGCGCTTCTGGCTCGACATGGGCGTCGACGGCTTCCGGGTCGACGTCGCCCACGGCCTCGTCAAGGCCGAGGGCCTGCCCGACCTCGGGGCCCACGACCAGCTCAAGCTGCTCGGCAACGAGGTCATGCCCTTCTTCGACCAGGACGGCGTCCACGAGATCTACCGCAGCTGGCGCACCATCCTGGACGAGTACCCGGACACGATGGGGGCCCCAGGGCCTTCCTCGGAGGGGCGGCGGGTGACGGGCGGGCGGATCGCCGTCGCCGAGGCGTGGACCCCCACCGTCGAGCGCACCGCCAACTACGTGCGCCCCGACGAGATGCACCAGGCCTTCAACTTCCAGTACCTGGCGACCGCCTGGGACGCCGAGGAACTCCGCAAGGTCATCGACGTCTCGCTCGACGCGATGCGCCCCGTCGGCGCGCCCACCACCTGGGTGCTCTCCAACCACGACGTCACCCGGCACGCCACCCGCTTCGCCAACCCGGCGGGCCTGGGCACCCAGATCCGCACCCCCGGCGACCGCGAACTGGGCCTGCGCCGGGCCCGCGCCGCCAGCCTGCTGATGCTCGCCCTGCCCGGCTCCGCCTACGTCTACCAGGGCGAGGAGCTCGGCCTGCCCGACGTCACCGACCTGCCCGACGACGCCCGCCAGGACCCCTCGTTCTTCCGTGCCGAGGGCCAGGACGGCTTCCGCGACGGCTGCCGCGTCCCGATCCCGTGGACCCGCGAGGGCAGTTCGTACGGCTTCGGCGACGGCGGCAGCTGGCTCCCGCAGCCCGCAGGCTGGGGTGAGCTGTCCGTCGAGGCGCAGACCGGCGTCGAGGGCTCCACCCTGGAGCTGTACCGGGCCGCCATCGCCGCCCGCCGGGAGCACCCGGGCCTCGGCGCGGGCACCGATGTCGAATGGCTCCAGGCCCCCGAAGGCGTCCTCGTCTTCGCCCGCCCCGGCTTCGTCTGCACCGTCAACACCACCGGCACGCCCGTCCGTATCGCCGCCCGTGGCCGGGTGCTGCTCGCCAGCTCCCCGGTCACCGTGGACGGCGCCGAGGCCGAGCTGCCCGCCGACACCACGGTGTGGTGGACGGTGTGACACTGCCCGCGGCCAGGGCCACCGCCGGACCCCGCCTCTCCGACATCGCCGGACAGGCGGCGGTCAGCGAGGCCACGGTCAGCCGGGTCCTGAACGGGAAGCAGGGCGTCGCGGACTCCACGCGTCAGCGGGTGCTCGCGGCGCTCGACATCCTGGGCTACGAACGGCCCGTACGGCTGCGGCAGCGCAGCGCCGGGCTGATCGGCCTGGTGACGCCCGAACTCACCAACCCGATCTTCCCGGCGTTCGCCCAGTCCGTCGAACAGGTGCTGGCCGGGCACGGCTACACCCCCGTGCTCTGCACCCAGGTGCCCGGCGGGGCCACCGAGGACGAGCTCGTCGAGCAGCTCGTGGAGCGGGGCGTCGGCGGCATCGTCTTCCTGTCCGGGCTGCACGCGGACACCTCCGCCGACCCGGGGCGGTACGCCGCGCTCACTGAGCGCGGCGTACCGTTCGTCCTGATCAACGGCTACAACGAGCGCATCAGCGCCCCGTTCGTCTCGCCCGATGACAACGCTGCCGTGCGGATGGCCCTCGGGCACCTCGCCGATCTCGGCCACCGCCGGATCGGCCTGGCCATAGGCCCGCAGCGCTACGTCCCCTCGCGCCGCAAGCGCGACGGGTTCGTGGAGGCGGCCGTCTCCGTGCTCGGCATGGACCGCTCCGAGGCCGAACTGCTCGTCTGCTCCACGCTGTTCAGCGTCGAGGGCGGCCAGGTGGCGGCGGGCGCCCTGCTGGACGCGGGCTGCACCGGCATCGTCTGCGGCAGCGACCTGATGGCCCTCGGCGTGGTCCGCGCCGCCCGGGGGAGAGGCCTTGAGGTGCCGCGCGACGTCTCGGTCGTCGGCTTCGACGACTCGCCGTTCATCGCCTTCACCGACCCGCCGCTGACCACGGTCCGCCAGCCCGTGCAGGCGATGGCATCGGCCGCGGTGGGCGCGCTGCTGGAGGAGATCGGCGGGAGCCCGGTGCAGCGCACCGAGTACGTCTTCCAGCCGGAGCTGGTGGTACGCGGCTCGACGGCGGCGGTACGCGGCGGCTGACCGGAACACCGACACGTACAGGAGAGGCACCAGGAGTCGGCCCAGGGAGGGCCGGCGGGGAGTTTCAGCGACTCCGGGCGCCTCTCCTTGTCGTGACCGGAGTCGCATGCAACGTAACAGGCCCGCAATATCTTGCGAAAGGCCTTGCAGCAAGAAATCGCGAAGGAAACTGGCTTGTTTCGCCGGTGTGAGCGGGAGATGTCCAAAGGGTTGACCGGTGCCTGGCGGCCTCGTACGGTCTGGTCCGCGGCAAGGTTTGCATTCTTGCAGCAAGAACCTTCAGGAGCCTTGAGGGCATGGCGCGTTGCCGGCTGAGGCTGCACCGTCCCCCGCGTTTCCCCCACCCGCAGGAGGAAAAGACATGGCACGCAGACCCCTGTCCGCCGCCCTCGCCTTCGTGGCCGGCGCCGCTGCCGCCCTCGTCATCCCCACCGGATTCGGCACCGCACCCGCCGCGCAGGCCGCCGCTCCGGGCGACAGGGACGTCACGGCCGTGATGTTCGAGTGGAAGTTCGCCTCCATAGCCAAGGCCTGCACGGACACCCTCGGTCCGGCGGGCTACGGCTACGTCCAGGTCTCGCCGCCCCAGGAGCACATCCAGGGCGGCCAGTGGTGGACCTCCTACCAGCCCGTGAGCTACAGGATCGCCGGTCGCCTCGGCGACCGGGCCGCTTTCAGCGCCATGGTGAACACGTGTCACTCGGCGGGCGTGAAGGTCGTCGCGGACGCCGTCATCAATCACATGGCGGCGGGCGACGGCACCGGCACCGGAGGCTCCGCGTACACGAAGTACGACTACCCGGGCCTCTACTCCGGCAGCGACCTCGACGACTGCCGGGCGGAGATCACCGACTACAACGACCGCGCCAACGTCCAGAACTGCGAACTGGTCGGCCTCGCCGACCTGGACACCGGCGAGGACTACGTACGCGGGAGGATCGCCGGTTACCTCAACGACCTGCTCTCCCTCGGCGTCGACGGCTTCCGGATCGACGCGGCCAAGCACATGCCCGCCGCCGACCTCGCGAACATCAAGTCCCGGCTGAGCGATCCGAACGTCTACTGGAAGCAGGAGGCGATCTTCGGAGCGGGCGAGGCCGTATCGCCGTCCGAGTACCTCGGCACCGGTGACGTCCAGGAGTTCCGGTACGGGCGGAGCCTCAAGCAGGTCTTCCTCCACGAGAACCTGGCCCACCTGAAGAACTTCGGCGAGGGCTGGGGCTTCATGGAGTCCGGCAAGTCCGCCGTCTTCGTCGACAACCACGACACCGAGCGCGTCGGCGACACCCTCAACTACAAGAACGGCTCCGCCTACACCCTCGCCAACGTCTTCATGCTGGCCTGGCCCTACGGCTCCCCGGACGTCCACTCCGGCTACGAGTTCAGCGACCACGCCGCCGGACCGCCGAACGGCGGCCAGGTGAACGCCTGCTACAGCGACGGCTGGAAGTGCCAGCACGACTGGCGCGAGATCTCCTCCATGGTCGGCCTCCGCAACGCCGCACGCGGCCGGGCCGTCACCGACTGGTGGGACGACGGCGGCGACCGGATCGCCTTCGGCCGGGGCGACAAGGCGTACGTCGCCATCAACCACGAGGGCTCGGAGCTCACCCGGACCTTCCAGACCTCACTGCCCGCCGGGGACTACTGCGATGTGCAGTCCGGCAACGGGGTGAGCGTCGACGGCTCCGGCCGGTTCACCGCCACCGTCCCGGCCGGAACCGCCGTAGCCCTGCACGTCAACGCCCGGACCTGCGGGGGAGGGGGCTTTGACCCGGACCCCGGCGACGGCCCGTCCGGCGCCTCCTTCGGCGTCAGCGCCACCACCCAGCCCGGCCAGAACATCCACGTCACCGGCGACCAGGCAGCCCTCGGCAACTGGAACCCGGCCCTCGCGCCGAAGCTCGACCCGGCCGCGTACCCCGTCTGGAAGCTGGACGTGAACCTGCCCGCCGGGACCTCGTTCGCGTACAAGTACGTCCGCAAGGACGGCGACGGCAACGTCACCTGGGAGAGCGGCGCCAACCGCACCGCCACCGTCCCGGCCTCCGGGAAGGTCACGCTGACCGCCGACGTCTGGCGCGGCTGACCTCCTGACGAACGCGCGGGCCGGTGACCGACGTCACCGGCCCGCGGTCCACCCTCCGCAAGCCCTCCTGACACCAGCCGAGGAGCACCCTCCCGTGTCCCGAACCTCCCTCAGGCGAGGGGCGGTGGCCGCCCTGTGTGTGGCGCTGCTGCCCGTCGTCCCGGCGGCCTCGGCCGCCGCATCGCCCCGTCCGCCGTCCCCTCCCTCGGATGCCGGGCTCGCCCGTGAGGCGGCCCGGCACGACCTCACCCGTGAGCAGTTCTACTTCGTGCTGCCCGACCGGTTCGCCAACGGCACCACCGCCAACGACCGCGGCGGGCTGAAGGGTTCACGCCTGGAGCACGGCTTCGACCCCACCGACAAGGGCTTCTACCAGGGCGGCGACCTCAAGGGCCTGACGTCGAAGCTCGACTACATCAAGGGCCTCGGCACCACCGCCATCTGGCTGGCGCCGATCTTCAAGAACCGCCCGGTCCAGGGCACCGGCAAGGACGCCTCGGCGGGCTACCACGGCTACTGGATCACCGACTTCACCCAGGTCGACCCGCACTTCGGCACCAACGCGGACCTGGAGCGGCTGATCGACAAGGCCCACGCCAAGGGGATGAAGGTCTTCTTCGACGTCATCACCAACCACACCGCCGACACCGTCGACTACGCGGAGAAGGCCTACGGCTACAAGCCGAAGGGCGCCTTCCCCTACCTCAGCAAGGACGGCCGCCCCTTCGACGACCGCGACGGCGTCAGGAAGGTCGACCAGGACTCCTTCCCGTACACCCCGGTCCAGGCCCCGGGCGCCGGCAGGAAGGTCCCGTCCTGGCTCAACGACCCCACCATGTACCACAACCGAGGCGACTCGACCTGGGCCGGGGAGTCCAACGAGTACGGCGACTTCTCCGGCCTCGACGACCTGTGGACCGAGCGTCCCGAGGTCGTGAAGGGCATGCGGAAGATCTACGAGAAGTGGGTCCGCGACTTCGACATCGACGGCTTCCGCATCGACACCGTCAAACACGTCGACCTGGACTTCTGGACCCAGTGGGCCACCGCGCTCGACGCCTACGCGGCCGAGCGGGGCCGGGACGACTTCTTCATGTTCGGCGAGGTCTACTCCGCCGACACCGAGATCACCTCGCCCTATGTGACCCGGGGCCGTCTGGACTCCACCCTCGACTTCCCGTTCCAGGACGCCGCCCGGCAGTTCGCCTCCCAGGGCGCCCCCGCCGACCGGCTCGCCTCGGTGTACGCGAACGACTACCGCTACACCACGGACAAGGCCAACGCCTACGAGCAGGTCACCTTCCTCGGCAACCACGACATGGGCCGCATCGGGACCTTCCTCAAACAGGACAACCCGAAGGCCGACGACGCCGAGCTGCTGAAGCGGGCCCGGCTCGCCAACGAGCTGATGTTCTTCGGGCGCGGCAACCCGGTGATCTACTACGGCGACGAGCAGGGCTTCACCGGAGCGGGCGGCGACAAGGACGCCCGCCAGACCCTCTTCGCCTCGAAGACCGCCGACTACCTCGACGACGACCAGCTCGGCACCGACCGCACGCACGCTTCCGACGCGTACGACACGAAGCACCCCGTCTACCGCTCGATCGCCGCGCTCTCCAAGCTCACCAAGAAGCACCCGGCGCTGCGCGACGGCACCCAGATCGAGCGGACCGCCGAAGGGGCGGAGGGCTCGGTGTACGCCGTCTCGCGCATCGACACCAGGCGCCCTTACGAGTATCTCGTCGCCTCCAACAACGGCACCAGCCCGAAGGAGGTGCGGCTCGCCACCGAGTCGTCCGGCATGAACTTCCTTACGCTGTACGGTGGTTCAGGCACCATCCGTAGCGGCGCGGACAAGGCGGTCACCGTCACCGTGCCCGCCCTCTCCAGTGTCGTGCTCCGGGCGGACAGGCGTGTGGGCGCCCCGGCCGCCAAGCCCGCGATCACTCTGAAGGCCCCGGGCGCCGGAGCCACCGGCACGGTCGAGATCGCCGCCGACGTGGACGGCGGACAGCTCAACCGGGTCGTCTTCGCCGCCCAGGTGGGCAACGGCAAGTGGCAGACGCTCGGCAGTGCCGACCATGCCCCGTACAAGGTCACCCAGTACCTCGACGACTCGGTGAAGGCGGGAACGCCGTTGCGCTACAAGGCCGTTGTCGTCGACCGCACGGGCCGGACCTCCAGCGCCCTCGCCTGGACCACCGCCGGTCAGGCCCCGCCGCCCGGGAAGCCCGTCGCCGTCGAGCGGGACCGGGCCGTCGTCCACTACCAGCGCGCCGACGGCGACTACGAGGGCTGGCAGCTCAAGTCCGGTGACAGGGCTGCGGAGTTCATCGGGCGCGACGCGTTCGGCGCGTTCGCCTGGCTCGACCTGGAGGAGGGCGCGGACTCGGTCCCGTACACCGTCGAGAAGAACGGCGTGGCCGACGGCCCGGAGCGGACCGTCGACCTGTCCATGACCGGGCAGGTATGGGTCGAGCAGGGCAAGGACGAGCAGGCGGTCGAGGCCCCCGAGGCCCCGCCGCAGGACACCGCCAAGGCGGTCCTCAACTACCACCGCCCGGACGGGAATTACGACGGCTGGGGGCTCCACGCCTGGGCCGGGGCCAAGGAGCCCACGGACTGGTCGAAGCCGCTGATGCCGGCGAGAAAGGACGCCTACGGCGTCACCTTCGAGGTGCCGCTCGCCGAGGGGGCCACCTCGCTCAGCTACATCCTCCACAAGGGCGACGAGAAGGACCTCCCCAGCGACCAGTCCCTCGACCTCACCACCTATGGTCACGAGGTCTGGCTGCTCGGCGGCAAGCCCGGCTACCTCCTCCCGCAGATCGGCGGCGGCCCGGCCCCCGACCTGTCGAAGGCCCAGGCGCAGTGGGTCGACGCGGACACCGTCGTCTGGAAGGTGAAGGCCACCGACGCCACCAGCCAGCAGCTCGTGTACGCGAAGAAGGGCGGCATCTCCGTCGTCGACGGGGCGCTGTCCGACGAGGGCCGGTGGCTGCGGCTCACCCCGGCCGCGCTGAGCGATGGGCAGAAGGCGAAGTTCCCCCATCTGAAGGACTATCCGGCCTTCACCGTCGACGCCCGTGACCGGGACCGCGTCCGGGAGTCCCTGCGCGGCCAGCTCATCGCCACCCAGCGCGCCGCCAACGGCGCCCTGCTCGCCGCCACCGGCGTCCAGACGGCGGGCGTCCTGGACGACCTGTACGGGAAGCACGCGGCCTCCGCCGAACTCGGCCCGGTCTTCCGCAAGTCCCGGCCCACCCTCTCGGTGTGGGCCCCGACCGCCCGGACCGTCTCGCTCGAACTCGGCGGCCGTAAGCACCCGATGAAGCGCGACGGGCGCACCGGCGTCTGGTCGGTCACCGGGAAGAAGAGCTGGCGGGGCAAGCCCTACCGGTACGCCGTCACCGTCTGGGCGCCCTCCGTCCAGAAGCTGGTCACCAACAAGGTCACCGACCCCTACTCCACCGCCCTGACCGCCGACTCCGCCCGCAGCCTCGTCGTCGACCTCACCGACCCGAAGCTCGCGCCGCGCGGCTGGTCCGGCCTGGAGAAGCCCGCCGCCACCCCGCTGCGGGACGCCCGGATCCAGGAGCTGCACGTCCGTGACTTCTCGATCACGGACCGCACGGCGAGGCACCCGGGGGAGTACCTGGCCTTCACCGACACCCGCTCCAAGGGCATGCGGCACCTGAAGAAACTGGCCGACTCCGGTACGAACTACGTCCACCTGCTGCCCGTCTTCGACATCGGGACGATCCCGGAGAAGAAGGCCGACCAGGCCAAGCCCGCCTGCGACCTCTCCGTCTACGCCCCCGACTCCGAGGAGCAGCAGGCCTGCGTGAGCAAGGCCGCCGCCAAGGACGGCTTCAACTGGGGCTACGACCCCTTGCACTACACCGTCCCCGAGGGCTCGTACGCCTCCGACCCCGACGGCACCCGGCGCACGGTCGAGTTCCGGCGGATGGTCCAGGGCCTCAACCGGGCCGGGCTGCGCACGGTCATGGACGTCGTCTACAACCACACCGTCGCCTCCGGGCAGGACGACAAGTCGGTGCTCGACCGCATCGTGCCCGGCTACTACCAGCGGCTCCTGGAGGACGGCACCGTCGCCACCTCCACCTGCTGCGCCAACACCGCGCCCGAGAACACCATGATGGGCAAGCTCGTCGTGGACTCGGTCGTCACCTGGGCCAAGGAGTACAAGGTCGACGGCTTCCGCTTCGACCTGATGGGCCACCACCCGAAGGACAACATCCTCGCCGTCCGCAAGGCGCTGGACGGGCTCACGCCCGCGAAGGACGGCGTCGACGGCAAGAAGATCGTCCTGTACGGGGAGGGCTGGAACTTCGGGGAGATCGCGGACGACGCCCGCTTCGTCCAGGCCACCCAGAAGAACATGGCCGGGACCGGCATCGCGACCTTCTCCGACCGGGCCCGCGACGCCGTGCGCGGCGGCGGCCCCTTCGACGAGGACCCCGGCGTCCAGGGCTTCGCCTCCGGCCTCTACACCGATCCCAACTCCTCCCCGGCCAACGGCACCCGCGCCGAGCAGAAGGCCCGGCTGCTGCACTACCAGGACCTGATCAAGGTCGGTCTCAGCGGCAACCTCGCCGACTACACCTTCACCGACACCTCCGGGCGTACGGTCAAGGGCTCCGACGTCGACTACAACGGGGTCCCCGCCGGATACGCGGCCGTCCCCGGCGACGCACTCGCCTACTCCGACGCCCACGACAACGAGACGCTCTTCGACACCCTCGCCTTCAAGCTCCCGGCGGGGACCACGGCCGCCGAGCTGGCCAGGGCCCAGGTGGTGGCGATGGGCGCCTCCGTCCTCTCGCAGGGTCCCTCGCTCTCCCAGGCGGGCACCGACCTGCTGCGCTCCAAGTCCCTGGACCGCAACTCCTACGACAGCGGCGACTGGTTCAACGCCCTGCACTGGGACTGCCGCGACGGCAACGGCTTCGGCCGGGGCCTGCCGCCCGCCGCCGACAACCAGGACAAGTGGCCGTACGCGAAGCCGCTGCTGGCCTCGGCCGGGACGATCGCACCCGGCTGCGCCCAGATCGAGGGGGCGTCCGCCGCCTACCGCGACCTGCTCACCATCCGCAGCACCGAGAAGGAGTTCTCCCTGAGCACCACCGGCCAGGTGCAGTCGGCCCTGTCCTTCCCGCTCTCCGGTCCCGCCGAGACCCCCGGTGTGATCACCATGCGCCTGGGCAGTCTGGCCGTCGTCCTCAACGCCACCCCGGAGACCGCCACCCAGCGGCTCGCCGCACCGGCCGGGAAGACGTACGCGCTGCACCCCGTCCAGGCGAAGGGTGCGGACCTTACTGTCAAACGAGCCAGGTACGACGGGAAATCAGCCACTTTCACCGTCCCGGGACGCACGGTGGCCGTCTTCACTCTGCGCTGACCTCCGACGGCACTACGGTGACGGCAGACGTCGGCGAAGGAGCCGCGACAGCCGTCCCGGTCCGCCCGGCCGGTCCCGCTCTCCCGTCGGGGGAGGCGGGACCGTGCCGGTTCGCGCGGCAGGAGCCCCGACCGGGGCGGTCGGCCCACCGACGCCCCCTGCCCCAGCGTGCGGACGGTGATGATGACCAAGGTGGGATACCTTCCCGAGGAGATGAGCAGCTTCGTCGGGAGGCGGTCCGAACTGGCCCGGCTGCACACCGCGTTGACCACCCGGCGGATGACCACCCTGATCGGCCCCGGCGGCGTCGGCAAGACCCGGCTCGCGCTGCGGGCCGCCCGCGCCGTCGCCGACGGCTACCCGGACGGCGCCTGGTGGGCCGACCTCTCCCCGCTCTACGGCGACGGGCTGCTGCTCCCCACCGTCTCGGACGCCGTCGGGCTCGCCGACCACACCCTGCGGATGCCCGTCGAGGCGCTCTGCGAATGGCTCAGTGACAAGCGGCTCCTGCTGGTCCTCGACTCCGCCGAACACCTCCGGGGCCCCTGCTCCCACCTGCTGGCCGAGGTCCTCACCACCTCGCCCGCGCTGACGGTCCTGGTCACCAGCAGGCAACCGCTGGGCACCCGGGGTGAGTACGTCGTCGAGGTGCCGCCGCTCCCGGTCGACGGCGCCCCGGACGCGCTCCAGCTCTTCGCCGACCGGCTGCGCGCCGCCGACCCCCGCGCGGGTCTCGACGGCCCCGGGGACGAGGCGGCCGCCGCCGAGATCTGCCGCCGCCTCGAAGGCATCCCGCTCGCCATCGAACTGGCCGCGGCGGGCATCGGCCGCCACACCGTGGCCCAGCTCGCCGACCGCATCGGCTCCCGCTTCGGCGTACCGGGACCCGGCCGGGGCGGCCCCGGAGTGTCCGGCGGCATCGGGGCCGTCCCCGGCCTCGGAGCCTCCCGGCTCGACCTCCTCGCCGACGAGTCGGTCTGGCCCCGTCGGCACCGCACCCTGCGTACCGCCATCGGCTGGTCCCACGAGCTGTGCTCCCCGCTCGAACGCCTCCTCTGGGCCCGCCTCACCCCCCTGCGGACCGACTTCGACGAGGAGGTCGCCCGCGAGGTCTGCGCGGGCGGCCCGCTCACGCCCGAGGACGTGGACCGGGCGCTCCAGGGCCTGGTCGCCCAGTCCGTCGTCCAGCGCGACGGCCGCCGCTACCGGATGCTCGACACCCTGCGCGAGTACGGCCGGATGTGGCTCGTCGAACTGGGCGAGGAGCACGCGGCGGCCGAACGGCACGCCGCCAGCTTCCTCGGCCTCGCCCGCCGTGCCCACGAGGGCTGGAGCGGCCCGGACCAGGTGTCCTGGTACCACAAGGTGTCCGACACCCACCTCGACCTGTGCGCCGCTCTGGAGCACCTGCTCGCCCACGACGTCGCCGGGGCCCAGGAGATGGCGGGCCGGGTCGGCTTCTTCTGGGCCTGCTGCGGCCATCTGTCCGAGGCGCGCCACTACACCCAGCGCGCCCTGGACGCGGGCCCCGTCGACGGTCCCCACCGGACCCGGCTGCACTGGGTGCTCGGCGTCGCGGCGCTGCTCCAGGGCGACTTCGCGACCGCCGAGAAGTACGGTGCGCTCTGCACGGCGATCGCCCTGTACGACCGGGACGAGGAGGGCATGCTCGGCGCCACCTACCTCTCCGGTCTCACCCAGCTGATGACCGGGCAGCCCGAGGCGGCCCTGGAGGCGGCCGAACGTGTCCTGCGGATGACCGGGAACGTCCCCGCGGACTCCGCCCACCGGCTGCGCTGCCACCTGATCACCGTCTTCGCGCTCACCGCCCTGGGGCGGCTGGCCGAGTCCGAGGCGGCCGCCACCGCGCTGCGCAGGTCCTGCGAACGCGGTGGCGAGTTCTGGACCCGCTCCTACGCCGACTACCAGCTCGCCCTGATCGCCCTGCTCCGGGGCGACCCCGAGGCCTCCGCCGCGCACGCCCGGGCGATGCTCGCGGGCAAGCACCGGCTCCGCGACAGCTTCGGCATCGCGCTGGGCCTGGACATCCTGGCCGCCGCGATCGCCGCCCAGGGGGCGGGGGCGCAGGCCGCCCGGGTCTACGGCACGGGACAGGCGTACTGGCGGATGGTCGGCCACCCCCAGCGCGGCACGCCCGAGCTGGGGCCGGTCCGCGAGAGGTGCGAACGCCAGGCGCGGGCGGCCGTCGGCGACGAGGCCTACCAACGCGCCTTCGAACGCGGTCAGTCGGACAACGCGGAGGTCGGACTCGCGGCCGCCCTGCGCACCGAGCTCCAGCTCTGACCCGGCTGTGGGGGTGTCCGGTGTCCCCGGACTACCCGCCCTCTCGGCATTGTGGGTAAGGTTAGGCATACCTAAGTATCCACTTGGGTCTCGTTGACTGCCCCTGGAGAACTCGGATGCGTCCCTTCAGCCCGCGCGCCACGCAGCCGACCCGCGCCGAGCGCGTCCGGTCGATCCTGACCGTCGCCCACTCCATGACGGTGGTCAGCGACGGCCTGCACACCGAAGTCCGCCGCCTCGACGGCACGGGGGCGATGGGCCACATCCACCTGCACGCCCCGAACGACGGCGGTCACGCGCCGTCCGCCGAACGGGTCCCGGCCCGCCTGGAGTTCACGGACATCGCCCCCGCACCCGTACGCGACCGGCTGCGCGCCCGCGTCACGGTCACCGGGCTGCTGTCCGCCCCGTACGGCAACGACACCGAGCAGTCCACCTGCATGGAGTTCGGCCAGGCGGTCCTGGAGGACGCCGAGGGGCGCACCTTCGTCACCCTGGAGGAGCTGGAGGAGGCGGAGACCGACCCGATCGCCGCCTGCGAGGCGGGGATGCTCACCCATCTGGTGGACGACCACGCCGAGCTCGTCCCGCTCCTGCTGCGCCTCGTCCGCCCCCGCCCGGAGCGCGGCATGACCCGGGCCGTGCCGCTGGCGATGGACCGTTACGGGGTGACCCTGCGCCTCGAATACCCGAGCACCCACCAGGACGTCCGGCTGCCGTTCCCCCGCCCGGTCGCCGAGATCGACCAGGCGGGCCCGCAGATCCACGCCCTGCTGGCCGCCGCCCGCCGCGTCTCCCACCGCAACGGGCTGCCCGCCTAGCGGGTGGTGTCGTCGGGGGGCGGCAGGCGCTGCGCCGGGACCGCGGGTACATCCGGGGCGAGAGCGGAGAGCCGGGCCAGCAGATCCCCGAACGGACCGTCCACCGGCTCCTGGGCCAGCACCCGCAGCACGATGCCCGCCATCTCCTGGTCGTACGCGGCGCTGACGGCGGCCAGCGCGGCGAAGTCGTGCACCAGCTGCATCTCCAGCTCGGCGCGCGGGATGCGCCGCCCGTCCAGCCAGATCAGCGCCGTGGACTCGGCCAGCGAGACCCAGGAGCGGACCACCAGCTCCAGCCGTGCGGGCGGTTCGGCCACCCCGAGATGCGTGACGATCTGCTCGTACGCGGCCTGCCGCACCTCGTCGATCATGGCGTTCGCCGTCGAGGAGCCGACCGCGGGCCCGCCGCGCATCAGCGCCGAGAACCCGGGGCCGTGCTCGTCGACGAAGTCGAAGAACCGCCCCATCACCCGCGACAGCCGTGCGCCGAGGGGGCCTTCGAGGGGCTCAAGGAAGCGGGCCGCCAGCTCGTCGGCGGCGCGCCGCAGCGCCGCTTCGTACAGGCTCTGCTTCCCGGGGAAGTAGTGGTAGACCAGCGGCCGTGAGATCCCCGCGGCGGCGGCGATCTCGTCGATCGACACGTCCTCGGGCGAGCGGCGGCTGAACAAGTCCAGCGCGACGCCGATCAATTGCTGCCTGCGCTCGTCGACGCCCATCCTGCGCCGCACCCCGGTCGTCATGCGAACAGCCTATCCGGGGCGCGGCAGCACAGGCCCTAGAGGTCCAGCACCAGGCGCTCGCCCCGGCAGCGCGAGACGCAGATCAGCATCGAGTCGCCCCGCTCGTCGTCGGTCAGCAGCTCGTCCCGGTGCTCGACCTCGCCCTCCAGTACGCGCTGTTGGCAGGTTCCGCAGAAGCCCTGCTCGCAGGAGTACGGGACATGGGGCAGCTCCGCGCGGACGGCGGCCAGCACCGACTGCCCGGCCGCGACCGGCACGGTTCGCCCGCTGCGCCGCAGCTCCACCTCGAAGGCCGACGAGTCCACAGGGTCCCCGCCCGTCGTCGCCGAGAACCGCTCCAGGTGCAGCGTGCAGCCCTCGGGGAGCGCGGCGGTGACGGCCTCCATCAGGGGCTCGGGCCCGCAGCAGTAGACCGCCGTGCCCGGGGCGAGCCCGGTCAGCGCCGCGGTGACGTCCGGGTGGCCCGCCTCGTCCTGGGCGACGACCGTGACCCGGCCCCCGCCGAGCTTCTCGATCTCCTCCAGGAACGGCATGGAGGCCCGCGACCGTCCCCCGTACAGCAGCCGCCAGTCGGCCCCCGACGCGGCCAGCGACCGCAGCATCGGCAGGACCGGGGTGATCCCGATGCCGCCGACGACGAAGACGTAGGCGGGGGCATCGGTCAGCGGGAAGCGGTTGCGCGGCCCGCGCACCTCGATCTCCAGGCCCTCCTGGAGCTGTTCGTGCACCTCCCGCGAACCGCCCCGGCCGTCCGCCATCAGCCGGGTCGCCACCGTGTACCCAACGGTGTCGTCCGGGTCGCCGCACAGTGAGTACTGCCGTACCAGACCGGACGGCAGCACCAGGTCCAGATGCGCGCCGGGCTGCCAGCGCGCCAGGCCGGACCCCTCCAGTCGGAGTTGGACGACGTCCTCGGCGATCACCGTCCGTCCGGTGATCAGCAGCCGGCGGATCGTCGTCGACCGCCGCTGGGAATGGCCCGACACCGGCTCGGGCAGGGCGGGCAGCGGCCACAGCGGAGACCGGGCGATCCGGCGTTTCAGAGCCCGCCGGGTGAGCAGGGCGGCGCCGGTGACGAGAGCGACGGTACGCAGACGGGGCAGAGCCATGGGTCAGGAGCTTCCCGTCGTACGGGCCTCGGCGGCGAGCGCCGCGGGCGAGTGGGCGAGGTAGTCGACGGCCTGGGCCGTACTGCCTTCCTGCGATGGGTGGTAGGAGCGGCTGAGATAGCTCGGCACGGACCGCAGGATCGCTCCGGTGCTCGGCAGCGTGCCCTGCCTCCCGCTCGCGTGGAACGCCTTGAACGTCGCTTTGCCGTCCAGCAGGCTCGGGTCGTTCTCCATGAAGAACCGGGTCCCGCGCTGCCAGAGGAACACCAGCGCGGAGAAGGCCGCAGCCCAGGTCCGCACCCGCCGCCGGTAGCCGCCGTCGACGTGCATGAAGACGTCGAAGGCCACCGACCGGTGCTCCACCTCCTCCGCGCCGTGCCAGCGCAGCAGGTCCAGCATGGTCGGGTCCGCGCCCCGCCGGTCGAGCGCCTCGGCGTTGAGGATCCAGTCGCCGAGGAAGGCGGTGTAGTGCTCGATCGCCGCGATCATCGCCACGCGCTCCATCAGCCACCACTTGGACGCCCGCCCCGGCGGCAGGGTCCGGTCCCCGAGCAGCTTCTCGAAGAACCAGTCGACCTGCGCGGTGTACGGGGTCGGGTCGAGGCCCAACTCCCGCAGATGCGGCAGCACATCGTCGTGCGCCTGCGAATGTACGGCCTCCTGCCCGATGAACCCGATGACGTCCTCGCGGAGCCGGTCGTCGCGGATGTACGGGAGGATCTGCCGGTAGACGTGGATGAACCAGCGTTCTCCGGCCGGGAGCAGCAGGTGGAGCACGTTGATGGTGTGCGTGGTGAAGGGGTCGCCCGGCACCCAGTGCAGGGGGGTCTGCTCCCAGGCGAAGGACACCTTGCGGGCCTTGAGGGGCGTCCGCTCCGACGCGACCGCCGCTGGCTGCGTGTTAGACATGGTGTCAATGTACTGACGGGTACCCGGGGGGACCAGAGGCGTGCACGGAATTCCCCGCACGGACGCGGGGGGCCGCGCGATGATCGCCCGTATGACGAAACCAGTGACGAAACCAGTGACGGGGCGGGTGCCGAAACCCGTGCAGGCGCGATCCTTCGACGCCGTGGCCGCCGCCTATGACGCGAACCGTCCCTCCTACCCGCCCGCCCTGTTCGACGCCATCGAGGACCTGGCCGGACTGCCGCTCGCCGGAGCCCGGGTCGCCGACGTCGGGGCCGGTACGGGGCTCGGTACGGCACGGCTGTGCGAGCGCGGGGCCCGGGTCACCGCGGTGGAGCCGGGCGACGGGATGGCCGAGCAGTTCCGCCGGAGCCTGCCGGACGTCCCCGTGGTCCGGGGCGACGGGAACAGCCTGCCGCTGCGGACCGGCTCCGTGGACCTGATCACGTACGCCCAGGCCTGGCACTGGACCGACCCGGCCCGGTCCGTCCCCGAGGCGCGCCGGGTGCTGCGGCCGGGCGGGGCGCTCGCCCTGTGGTGGAACGACGCCGACCCGTCCGCGCGGTGGCTCCTCGACCAGGAACGGCGGCTGCGCACGTTCTTCGGGGCGGAGATACCGGCCGCCCCGGACGACCGGGCCCGCTTCCGGGCCGCGCTGCCCGACGGGATTGGTTTCCGCACCCGGCAGGTGGCGTGGAGCCGCCGTGTGCCGCTGGAGGTCCATCTCGGCAACCTGGCCACCCTCTCCGACTTCCTGATCCGTGAACCGGCGGCGGTCCGCGACTACTTCGACCGCGAACGGGCCCTGCTGGCCGCCCTGTTCCCCGACGGCGAGGTCGAGGAGGCGTATGTCGTGAGTCTCGCCGTAGCTCACCCCTGAGCCTGCTTTCGGGTGCAGGATGGGCCGATGGCGACGACACGATCGGACGGGCGGGGCGGACCGCGAGCCGGGGCCGCCGTGGTGGCTCTGGCGGGGCTTCTGGTCCTGGCCGGGTGCAGCACGGAATCCGCCGACGACGGCGACGGCAGCGGCGGCCGGGAGCGGCCCACGCCGCCGCCCGCCGCGGCGGGCACCCTGGAGGAGCTGGCGAAGAAGGCGGGCTGCGACCCGAACGTACAGACCGACGCCGAGGAGCTCCGCCAGGCCAACTGCACTACGGGCGACGGGCGTTACGTACTGACCACGTTCGCCACCGACCGCGGCCAGCGGGAGTGGATCAACGAGGCCAAGGACTACGGCGGCTCCTACCTCGTAGGACGGCAGTGGGTGGCCGTCGGCGATCCGAAGGTGGTCGCAGCGCTGCGCGGCCGGCTCGGGGGGACGGTGGAGACCGCCTCGCCTCACCACTCGGGGAACAGTGGCGGAGGGGGGAGCGAGGACGGGCACTCCGGTCACCACGGGAGCTGACCGCGCAGGTTCACGGGGGCCGTACGCGCCGCGTCAGCGGCAGCGGCGGCCGTCGTTGATGCACCGCACCATCTTCTTCATCAGCCGGTCGTCGAAGACGTTGATGAAGTCACCGTGATCGGTGATGGGCTTGTGCAGCTGCTCGGGAAAGGAGTCGACGGCGAAGCCGGGACCGGGCGGGACGTCGTAGACAACGCGCTGCACCAGCTGCGGCACGGCCCGGAAGCCGCTCGGGCAGCGCCCGTTGTCCTGGGCGAACGCCACATGGGTGCGATGGTTGGCGCTGTCGGTGTTCTGTCCGTCCCAGCAGCTCTGGAAGGCGAACGTGCGCACCACCTGACTGCCTTCGGGGCAGATCGGATACTTGTCCTTGAGCTGACGGTCCTCGAATCCGGTGCAGCTCCACGAGGCGTTGGCATTGGCGTCGCCGTTGGTGAACGCCTTCGCGTCCCCGGTGATGATCCGCAGGAAGCGCGGCATCGCGGTGACCTTCCCGACGGGTGAGCCGACGAACTTCAGCGTGACCTCGGAGGGCGTCTGGATCTCCCCGACGTTCTGGTCCCGGCCGCCGCCGTCGGCGTTCACGTCGTTCTCGTCCTGCCCGTTCTGGAGCCGCAGGACGGGCCAGTAGTAGGTGGAACGGTCGCCCTGGTTGCGGCAGGTGGTGGCGCCGTTCGCCAGATCGTCGTCGCTGGCGAACGCGTCGTTGGCCTGGTTGCCGACGTAATCGTGCATATGGTGCGCGCCGTTGCTCACGCCGGGCGCGACGATGACGTTGTCAGGGTTGAACTTCCCGTTCTCATTACGGCCGCAGTCGGTGGTGAAGGTGCCCCGGGAGGCGTTGCGGCGCTTGCGGGGCCGCTCGACATTGGGCTGGACGGACTGGATATCGACGAAATCGGCGGCCACGGGACCGTTGCCGCCCTGCCCCTGCCCGGAACCTTCCCCTTGGCCGGGATCCCGGCCCGGGTCCTGGCCGGGGTCCTGCCCTTGTCCTCCGTACTGTCCTTGCCCGGCGTTCTGCCCCTGATTCTGGCCCTGGTCCTGCCCCTGGCCGTCGTCATCGCCACCGCTACCGCCGTTGCCGCCCCCGCCTCCGGGGCGGCTGTCGTCGGCGCGCAGGCTGCATCCGGCGAGGCTGTCCAGCCCGCCAGGCCGCTCCGCGACGCGCCCGATCGCGGTGCCGATGCGGTCGAGGCTCGCGGCCCGCTTGCTGCGCAACGGCCCGAGCACGGCGTTCTCGGCCAGCCCGGGATCGCGGGCTATCTGCTCCTTCCGGTCGGCGAACTGCCGGTAGGCATCGGTGATCTGGGTATCCATCGCCGCGAGTTCACGGTCGACCTCGCTCCGGACCCGGTCCGGCACCTCGGCCAGTCCGTTCACGGCTTCGGGGCAGACGATGGTGGACAGCTGGCGGCCTGCGTTCTGCGTCCGGGTGGGCGGAGAACCAGACGGTCCTTCCCCCGCGGAGGCGTAGACATTGACCGCGACCAGCCCACCTCCCCCCAGGATCAGGGCGGCGGAGGCGGCAATGGCCCGGTTCGCCAGCGTGGAACGTTTCTTGTGGGATGTGCGTCGCATGGGACTCCTCTGCTTCGAGGGAGAAGCGTGACGTCCCATACGGACGGGCCGAGCGGTCCGTTCAGAGCCCGGGCCGATTCGTGGGAACCTCCAGCCGGAAAACCGTCCGGGTCCTCAGCTCTCGGGCCGACGCACTCTGATCCGCCTCGCCCCGCACGGCGTCGACCCATCGGCCCGGTCCGCCGAGGGCTTCGACCTGCTGCGTGATCACGCACGAGGGGCCCGCCGGAGAACAGAACCGGCGGGCCCCTCATGCGTACACGGCTGCGGCGGGACGGATCAGACCTGGTCGGCCTTCTCCAGCGCGGTGCAGCAGGTGTCGACGATCAGCCGTGTGACGACGTACGGGTCGACGTTGGCGTTGGGGCGACGGTCCTCGATGTACCCCTTCTGGTCCTGCTCGACCTGCCACGGGATACGGACCGAGGCGCCGCGGTCGGAGACGCCGTAGCTGTACTCGTTCCAGGGGGCCGTCTCGTGCAGGCCGGTGAGCCGGTCGTCGATGCCCGCGCCGTAGTTCTTGACATGGTCCATCGGCTTGGAGCCCTCGCCCAGCGACTCGCACGCGGTGATGATCGCGTCGTAGCCCTCGCGCATCGCCTTCGTGGAGAAGTTGGTGTGCGCGCCCGCGCCGTTCCAGTCGCCCTTGACCGGCTTGGGGTCCAGGGTCGCGGAGACGTTGAAGTCCTCGGCGGTGCGGTAGAGCAGCCAACGGGCCACCCACAGCTGGTCGGAGACCTCCAGCGGGGACAGCGGGCCCACCTGGAACTCCCACTGGCCGGGCATGACCTCGGCGTTGATGCCGGAGATGCCGAGCCCCGCCTTGAGGCAGTTGTCGAGGTGCTTCTCCACGATCTGACGGCCGAAGATCTCGTCGGCGCCGACGCCGCAGTAGTAGCCGCCCTGCGCGGCCGGGAAGCCGCCCTCGGGGAAGCCGAGCGGCCGGTGGCCGTCGAAGAAGGTGTACTCCTGCTCGATGCCGAAGACCGGGGCCTGGCCCGCGAACCGCTCGGCCACCGGACGCAGCGCGGCCCGGGTGTTGGACTCGTGCGGCGTCATGTCGATGTTGAAGACCTCGCACAGGACGAGGACGTCGTCACCGCCGCGGATCGGGTCCGGACAGGTGAAGACGGGCTTCAGCACCCGGTCGGAGGCGTGACCCTCGGCCTGGTTGGTGCTGGAGCCGTCGAAGCCCCAGATCGGGAGGTCCGCCACGTCCTGCGACGGCGTGCCGTCCATGATCTTCGTCTTGGAACGAAGCTTGGCGGTCGGCTCGGTGCCGTCTATCCAGATGTACTCAGCCTTGAACGTCACGGACGCCATCCTTTGCGGGTGCAGCGGTCTATGCCGCGCAGCTTGGCAAGACGCGATTTCCCGTCCGTTGCCCGAGTGTGAACCCCGTGTTACCGAGGATCCCTGCGTTAAAGGGTGCCTGGTCCGGACCGGTCGTACGCTGCCCGGGCAGGGGTCACACGTCGCCCTTGAGCAGGTTCCCGACTCCGGCCGCCCGGATTCGCCGCACCAGTTCCTCCCGGCTCGACCCCAGCGCGGCGGCCGCCCGCGACAGCTCCCAGTCCGCGCCCGCCAGGGTGTGCAGCAGATGGCCGCGCCGGATCTGGGCGTCGGAGAGCCGGAACGTCTTGAGGTAGGCGACCTGCCCCTGGTGATCGGTGATCGTCTCCCCGATGTGCTGCCCGCTCCCGTCCCGGACGAACGGCGGCAGGAACCGCCACAGCGTGAACGACCCCATCCGGTAGACCCGGTCGAACCCGTACGAGGAGTTCAGCAGTTCCCGCGCGAACAGGCTGTCGTGCGCCTCCTCCCACGCGCGCTCCTGCCCCCGCGCGGCCGCCCGCAGATCGGCGAGCGTACGGATGTGCTCCCCGCCCCCGAGCCGCGCCCCGAACTCCGGGACGGGCGCCCCGTAGAGCGCGTACTGGTGCACCACTTCCCCGTACAGGTCCTCCACCAGCGAGGCGTGGAGCAGCCGGTAGTCCTCCGGGTGCGGCACCACGAACGCGGCGGCGAGCGCGTCGGAGGCGTACACCATCACCCCGCACTGGTCCGGGTGGATCTCGAAGATCCGCAGCGCTTCCCCGAGCCCGCGCACCGACCGCCCGAGGTACGCGTCCTCGGCGCGCGGCGAGAGCCCGTCGCGCAGGGCCGCCCGCGACCACTCCTCCCAGGCCGTCGACGGACCGCCGAAGTGCAGCGCGAGGTAGCCCTCCAGAGCCAGGTGGAGCGGCAGGAACCGCAGCCGGTCGCCGGGGCGCCGCTTGGCCATGCGGTGGCGGGGGAGCGAGGGAAGGCGGACGGTCGTCGGCGCGTCCCGGCCGCCGAACTGCGTCCCGTACGTGGCGGACTGCCCGCCCGGCTCCGGCGCGGCGGTATCGGTGCCCGACCAGTCGGCGACGAACCCGTGGGGAATGTACGAGACGTCGTGGCTGCGGGGTCCGAGCTCGACGATCCCCGCGCCGAGCCCCTCGTACACCTCCCGGTGCAGCCGCAGCCCCTCCACCGGTGCCTCGCGCACCAGCGGGACGAGCCGGACGCCTCCCCACACCTGGGAGGGCCGGGTGGTGAGCCCGGTGAATTCCAGCCGGTTCACGACGCGGTCTCCTTCTCTCCCAGGAACCGGGCCACCCGGCGGCCCAGATAGGCGTGCAGCTCCGCCGCCCCGGTCCGCCCCTCCGTGAACCGGGCGATCTCCACCAGGGCGGGCAGATCCTCCGCATCCCGGATGCCGGCCGTCGGAACCCCCGCCGCGAGCCGCCGGACGTCGAAACCGGCCGCGTCGTATACGGGGTTGAGGTGCACGACGGCCGTCCGGCGCGCCGGGTCCAGCCGGCTCCGCCACACGCGCAGCACCTCGCCCGCAAGGCCCGCCGGAGCGTTGTCCCAGCCGTCCGAGACGATCACCAGCCGGTCCGGAGCGGCGTCGACCAGCCGGTCCGGAACGGCATCGACCGGCCGGTCCGCACCAGCGCTCGCGGGCCGGCCCGCACCGCCGCCGCCCGGCCCGGGCTCCAGCGCGTCCAGGATCCGCATCCCGAGCGGGGTCGGCCCCCATGGGCGTACGAGCAGGGCGTCGTCCCGGCCCGAGGTCCACAGCGCGCGGTAGGCGCCGGGAGCCGCGAGCGCCTCCAGCAGGTAGTGGGAGGCCAGCGCGACGGCCAGCGGCCGCCGCCGCTTCTGCCCCGAACCGGACGAGGAGAAGCTGTCGTCCAGCACCGCGTGTACACGCCCCCAGGTCCCCGCGTGCCCGCCCGCGGCCCGGCGGGCGGCCGTGCGCAGGGCACCGGACAGCTCCGCGCGCCGGGCGGCGCGCCGCTCGAAGGGGAGCGCGAGCACGTACAGGGCCAGGCGGGTCAGCGGCATGACGGTCAGATCGACGTCCGGCTGCTGGTCGCCCTCCACCCGCTGCTCCTGCGTGCGCAGGCGCTCCAGCCGGGTCATCCGGGGCGCGGCCCGCTTCAGGAACACCTCGCGCTTCATCCCGTGCCGGTCCGCGAACCCCTCCGCGACGGTGAACGGCAGCTCGGCCACGGCCCCCTGCTCGTAGTGGGCGCGCCGCCAGGCGTCCAGCAGCCGGTGCTCGTAGCGCGGCAGCCGCCCGGGCCGGAACAGGAACGCCCCGACTTCGGGGAGCGGCTCCGTCCCTTCGGGGCAGCGCAGATGGATGTGCCGGGCGGCCGACTTCAGCCCGCTGCGGTACTTCACCGCGTCGTGCCCCAGGTCCGGCCGGGCCGCCAGCCAGTCGCGCATGATCGCCCGGGTGCGCCGGTTGTTGACCCCGGCCCGGCGCAGCTCGCCGAAGAGCCGGTAGACGCGCGGCGGCGGCAGCAGCGCCAGCCGGGCGGCGATGAGCCGCCCCTCGGTGCGCCGCTCCTCCGCACTCGCCTCGCCCGCCGTCTCCAGGAGCTCGCGTACGATGCGGGCGGCGTTGTGGTCGTTGATGTCCAGGGCCAGCGAAGAGGCATAGACACGCCGGTAGTTGACCCGTACGTAAGTGTGGAGGAAGTCCAACGACAGCTGCTGGCCGACGGCGTCGGAGCGGAACTCGCGCTGCCCGGTCGCGGTGATCGCCGCGTTCACGAAGAGCAGGACGTCCTCGGCGGCGACGAGGTCGGCGAAGGTCTCGGACGCAGGCATGGTCTTCCCCCGGTGGACGTGGATGCCGGCCGGGGAATGGGGGCGCGAACAACGAAATCATCGCTTTACAGGCACATCTCGGAAGTCGCAGCCGGAGTCCCGCGGCCGGCCCGGGAAACGTAACCGGACACGAGGGTGCCGCGCCACCGCATTCGCGACCACTTCCAGGCGCCCCGGTTCCAAGCCCCCGCCCCAAGCCCCCGCCCCAAGCCCCCGTTCCAAGGCCCCGCTTCAAGCCCCTGCTCCAGGCCCCTTTCCGGGGCTCCTTTCCAGGACTCCTTCGCGCACCCGGCACACTGGCACCCATGACGACTGCGGGCACCACTCCTCTGCGTATCGGTCTCCTCGGCACCGGCCCCTGGGCGCGCAACACCCAGGCCCCCGCGCTCGCCGCCCACCCCGGCGTCGAGCTGAGCGGGATGTGGGGCCGCCGGGCCGAGGCGGCGGAGGGCCTCGCGGCCGCCCACGGGACGCGGGCGTACACGGGTGAGGAGGGGATCGACGCGCTGCTGGAGGCGAGCGACGCGATCGCCTTCGCGCTGCCGCCGGACGTCCAGGCCCCGCTGGCCGTCCGGGCGGCGGAGGCGGGCTGCCACCTGCTGATGGACAAGCCGGTGGCCACGACGGTCGAGGGGGCCCGCGCGGTGGCCGAGGCGGCGGCGGAGGCGGAGGTCGCCTCGGTGGTCTTCTGCACCCTGCGCTTCGCCCCGGAGACGTCGGCCTGGATCGCCGAACAGACAGCGGCGGGCGGCTGGTTCACCGCCCGCGCGCAGTGGCTCGGCTCGCTCTACGCGTCCGGCTCCACCAGCGAGTACGCGGAGTCCCCGTGGCGGCGCGAAAAGGGCGGCCTGTGGGACGTCGGCCCGCACGCGCTCTCGGTGCTCATCCCGGTCCTGGGCGAGGTCACGGAGGTTACCGCCGCCCGCGGCCCCGCCGACACCACCCACCTAATCCTGCGCCACGCTTCCGGCGCCTCCAGCACGGTGACCCTCGGCCTGAGCGCCCCGCCCGGCGCGGCGGGCGTGCAGATCGAGCTCCGGGGCGAGCGGGGGACGGCCGAGATGCCGGGCTGGGACGGCGCGCGGACCGCGTTCAGGGGAGCGGTGGACGCGCTGGCCGAAGCGGTACGCACGGGAGTGCCACACGCCTGCGACGCCCGCTTCGGCCTCCACCTCACGGAGCTGCTGGCGCAGGCGGAGTCGCAGGCGGCCTGATCACCCCGGCGGGAGGGCCCGGCACAGGGCCTCCAACGCCTCCGGGTAGGCGTGTTCGGCGGGGGTGGCATAGCCGACGACGAGCCCGTCACGGGCGCCGGCACCGGCGTCCGAGGCGTCCTTTGCCGGGTCAGGGCCAGGGCCCGGGTGCGGGCGGGTGCCGGAGCCGCCCGCGTACGGAGTCACGTCCGCGACCGGACACGGAGTCGCCCCCGGGTGCCGGTAGTCGGCCAGACCCTCCACCGCAAGCCCCTGCCAGGCCGCCGCCCGGACCACCGAACGCTCGGTGCCGGGCGGCAGCTCAAGCACCGCGTGCAGGCCCGCCGCGATCCCGGTGACCCGGACGTGCGGCGCCCGCCGCTCCAGGGCGGCCACCAGCTGGTCCCGGCGGCGGCGGTGGCGCTGCCGCATCCGCCGTACCTGCCGGTCGTACGCGCCCGACTCGACGAAGTCCGCGAGCGTCAGCTGTTCGGTGGCGCTCGACCACTGCTCACGCTCGCCCTTCGCCGCCACGACGGGCGCGACCAGCCGCTGGGGCAGTACCATCCAGCCGATCCGCAGGCCGGGGGAGAGGCTTTTGCTGACCGATCCGAGCAGCACCACATGCTCGGGATC
Organism: Streptomyces durocortorensis; assembly: GCF_031760065.1. Lineage (NCBI taxonomy): Bacteria > Bacillati > Actinomycetota > Actinomycetes > Kitasatosporales > Streptomycetaceae > Streptomyces > Streptomyces sp. C11-1. Next base: position 1,678,987 of record NZ_CP134500.1, on the reverse strand, counting down.
GAGCCCCTGGACGGCCCCCACGGGCTGCCGGTCGTAGCGGAACTCCCCGTCGTAGTCGTCCTCGACGACGAGCCCGCCGGTGGACCGGGCCCAGTCGACCACGGCGGCCCGCCGCGCGGGGTGCAGCGGTCCGCCGGTCGGGAACTGGTGGGCGGGCGTGAGCAGTACGGCACGGTCCCGGCGGGTCAGCCCGTCGACCCGTGCCCCGTCCCCGTCCACGCCCAGCGGCCGCGTCCCGGCGCCGTGAGCGGCGAGGAGCCCGCGGTGGAAGGGCAGACCGTACTCCTCCGCCGCCCACGGACCGCCGAGCACGTCCGCCAGCAGCCGCAGCCCGTGCGCGGCGCCCGAGCAGAGGACGATGCGCTCCGGCGAGGCCCGCACCCCGCGTACCCGGGCCAGATAACCGGCCAGGGCCCGCCGCAGCTCGGGCCGCCCGTGCGGATCGCCGGGCCCGAACGCGTCGCTGGGGGCGGCCGCGATGGCCCGGCGCGCGGAGGCCAGCCAGGCGGTGCGCGGGAAGACCGAGGGGTCCGGCTGCCCCTGGACCAGGTCGTGGACCGGGCGGGCGGCGCGCTCGGGGGTGCGCGGCCGGTGGACGGGGGTGACGGGGGCGGCCCGCTCGGCGACCCGGGTGCCCGAGCCCTGGCGGGCCGCCAGCCACCCCTCCGCGACCAGCTCCGCGTAGGCGTCGGCGACGGTGTTGCGGGCCAGGCCCAGGTCGGCGGCGAGGGAACGGTAGGGCGGCAGCCGGGTACCGGGGGCGAGCCGCCCGCTGCGGACGGCCTCGCGCAGCGCGGCCATCAGGACCGCCCGGCGGTTGCCCGCACCGGAGAGCTCCAGTGGCAGATCACTGCCCAGGACCTCCGCAGAATTGACCCATGAATCCGTCATCGAAATGCACCCCGTAACCGGTCGCCCGTCGTCCTAGATTCGTACCCATGACGACGACAGAGATCAAGACGAACAACCGAGCCACGACTACCGCCCCCACCGCTCGGCTCAACTTCGCGAAGACCGCCCCGAAGGTCTTCCGGGCCGTGATCGGTCTGGACGCGGCGGCCCGCGAGGGTCTGGACCCGACCCTGGTCGAGCTGGTCCAGATCCGCTCCTCGCACCTGAACAACTGCGCGTACTGCCTGCACATGCACACCACGGACGCGCGCAAGGCGGGGGAGAGCGAGGAGCGGCTGCACATGGTCGCGGTGTGGCAGGAGGCGACCCACTTCTTCACGGAGAAGGAACAGGCAGCCCTGGCCCTGACCGACGCGGTCACCCGAGTCGCGGACGCCGGGGTTCCGGACGCGGTCTACGGCCGTGCGGCGGCGCACTTCGACGAGGAGGAGCTGGCCCGGCTGCTGGCCCTGATCCTCACCATCAACACCTGGAACCGCATCGCCCTCGCCACGTCCAAGCGGGCGGGCACGGACGAGCGCTGAAGGCGGCCCGGCCCGCGCCGTGCCCGGGGGGTGTACATCAAGGTGGTTCGGGGGCGCGGCCGGACCCCGGCGCAGCCCTCACCGCCTCGTGCGCCGCCGTCAGGAACCGCCGTACGGCGTCCGTCTCCCGGGAGTCGAGCTCGCGCAGCACCGCGTCGGTGGCCCCGATGAACGGACCGAAGAACGCCTGCCCCAGCTCCTCCGCCCGCTCCTCCACCGCCAGGAGCACGCGCCGCCCGTCGCGCGGGTCGCGCGTGCGCGTCACATGGCCGAGCCGCACCAGCCGGTCGACCACCGCCGTTGTGCCCGCGGAATGCAGTCCGAGCTGCGCCCCGAGCCAACCGGCGGTCGCGTCGGTGCCCGCCCGTCCGGCGTCGAGCAGGCAGATCAGAGCCCGTACGTCAGTGGGGTGCATCCCGTTGTGGGCAGCGAACTCCGCCTGCCGCAAGCCGAATTCGACGGATACCTTGCGCAGCAGATGGATCAGCCCGGTACGTGCTTCCGGTCCGCCGTCCGGCACGTCGGTCGTGCCCATCGCTCCTCCATTCCCTCGCTCAGCGAGATAATATCTTCGGAGAGTCAGCCGGAGACGCCCACGAGAGGCCGTGCCATGCCGTCGTCCCGCAGCCCCGGATCCGCAGCCGCTCCGGACGCCCCGTCGCCGTCCGCCTCCTTCCTCGCCGCTTACGACGGGTTCCTGGCCGAGCGCTGGCCTCCGGGCACGACGACCGCGCGCATCCCGACCCGGTACGGCGCCACGCACGTCACCAGCCACGGCCCCGCCGACGCCACCGCTCCGTCCGTGGTGCTGCTGCCCGGTGGCGGAGCGACCTCCGCCGTCTGGCACGCCCAGGCGGCCCACCTCGGCCGCACGCGCCGTGTGCACGCGCTCGACCTGATCGGCGAGCCGGGACGCAGTACGCCGGGGGAGCGCCCGATCCGTACGGTGGCGGACCTGACGGGGTGGCTGGACGCGGTGCTGGCGGCGCTGTGCCCCGAGGCGGACGGTGGCCGGCCCGTGCTCGCCGGCCACTCCTACGGCGCGTGGATCGCGCTCCACCACGCCCTCCACGCGGGCCCCCGGCAGCTGGCCGGACTGGTGCTCGTGGACCCCACGCAGTGCTTCACGGGCTTCCGCCCCGGGTATCTCCTGCGCGCCGTCCCGCTCCTGCTGCGTCCGACACCGCGGCGGGCGCGCGCGTTCCTGACCTGGGAGACGGCCGGGGCCGGGCTGGACCCTGACTGGCTGCGCCTGTACGAGGAAGGCGTCCGCCTTCCGTCCGCGAGCCCGGTCACCGGCCCACGTCCGCGTCCGCCGGCTCTGCGTGGACTCGCCGTACCGACGCTCGTCCTGCTCGCCGAGCAGGGCCGCGCGCTCGATCCCGTCCGTACCGCACAGGCGGTCGACCGCATGCTGCCGGACGCGTCGACGTACACGATTCCCGGCGCGACCCACCACACGCTGCCGCTGGACGCACCGGCGGCGGCCGAGATCAACCGCCGCCTGGACGCGTTCCTGGCCGCGATCCCGGGAGATTGACGGCTCGGCCGTCTACCGCCCCAGCGCGTCCCGAACCGCGTCATCGGTGCGCGCCACCACGGCGCTGCCGTCGTCGGCGGTGATGATGGGCCGCTGGATCAGCTTGGGGTGCTCGGACAGGGCGGCGATCCACCGCTCGCGCGAACCGGCGTCCCGGGGCCACTCCTTGAGCCCGAGCTCCTTGGCCGCAGCTTCCTGGGTCCGTGTGATCTCCCACGGTTCGAGACCGAGCCGGTCGAGGACGGCCCGGATCTCCTCGGGCGACGGCACGTCCTCCAGGTAGCGGCGGACGGTGTAGTCGGCGCCTTCCGCATCGAGCAGAGTCAGCGCGCTGCGGCACTTGGAACAGGCCGGATTGATCCAGATCTCCATGGGGCCAAGGGTACGCGAGGGACTGCCGAAATAGCCTCTGGCCAGGGGCGATTGTCAGTGGGGGGCAGTAAAATGGAGGGAGTTCACAAGGGTTCCATCACCCTGCCAGGAGGATGCCGATGGCCGTTGCCGCAGTCACGTCCGAGCCGCTCGACCGACAGCTCCCGATGCCCTTCCACCCGCCGCTTCCCACCCCGATGCCGAAGAAGCGACTGCCCGCGGGCCGCCCCCGCGAGTGGTATGTCTCCCACAACCGGCGCCTCAAGGCCATGCGCCTGGCGATCGCCCTGCTCGACAGCGGGGTCTACCAGCCCTCCAGCGCCGGAAACCACCGGATACGGATCACCGCCGAGCGCCTGGGCATCCACCCGCCGTCCGACACCACCTGCCGCATGGTCCGCGCGCTGATCCGCTACGGCCGCTGACGACCAACCCCACCGACCCCGCCCGCCTTACCCCGCAACGCCGATCGCCCTGCGCCCCCGGACCTCACCGGCCCGGGGGCGCAGGTGCGGCCGGGTCCGTACCGCGCAGGACCTCGTCCCGTGAGGTCCGCGTGATGCCGGGGGCACGGCGGTACGGCGGCCGCACCGAAAATCGCTGGGGGCCCGTACCGGTTGCCTCTACCGTGACCCGGTGACGACTCAAGTGATCGTGCTGAACGGCGGGTCCAGCTCCGGTAAGTCCGGCATCGTCCGCTGCCTCCAGGCGGAACTGCCGGACCCATGGCTGGCCGCCGCGATCGACACGCTGGTCGACGCGATGCCCGCCTCCCTGCTGACGTCGGACAAGGGCATCGGGTTCGGCGCGGACGGCGACGTAACCGTCGGACCGGAGTTCCGGAGGCTGGAGGCGGCCTGGCGCGAGGGGGTCGCCGCGATGGTACGGGCGGGCGCCCGGGTCATCGTCGACGACGTGTTCCTCGGCGGCCCGGCCTCCCAGGAACCGTGGCGGAAGGCCCTGACGGGCCTGGACGTGCTGTGGGTCGGCGTCAGGTGCGAGGCCGAGGCCGCCGCGGCCCGCGAGACCGCCCGCGGGGACCGCCCCCGGGGCATGGCCGAGTCCCAGGCCGAGACGGTGCACCGGGGCGTGGTGTACGACCTGGAGGTGGACACCACGCACACGGAGTCCCTGGACTGCGCAAGGACCATCGCGGCCCGCGTAGCCTGCCGACCGGCCCCCGCGCATCAGGCTGGAACACCATGAGCGACCTGTGGACCGGCGAGAAGGTCCGCCTTCGAGGCATCGAACCGGACGACTGGGAGGGCTTCCGGGCCCTGGCCCAGCACACCGTGGACGCCCGGAACGCCGACATGGTCGAGCCGCCGCGCTCGGACGAGGGCTTCCGCGCCTGGACCGCCGAACGCGCCGGCCGCACCCCGAACCCCACCGCGTACCACCTGGTCATCGAGACCCGCTCCGAGCACGCCTTCGCCGGCGCGGTGTCGGTCGGCGAGACCGACGCCCGGGCCGGACGTTTCCGTACGGGCATCCAGATCACCCGCGAACACCGCAGACGGGGCTACGCGGCCGAGGCCACCGAACTGGTCCTCACCTACATGTTCGCCGAACAGCGCTGCCACAAGTGCGAGGTGGAGGTCTACGCCTTCAACGACGCCTCCCTGGCCCTCTACCGCAAACTCGGCTTCGTCGAGGAGGGCCGCCTCCGCCGGCACGAGTTCTTCGCGGGCGCCTACCACGACGTGGTCCTGCTGGGCATCACGGCGGACGAGTACTGGGCGGGGAGGGCGCGGCCTTCGCTGCGGTGACGGCGGGTCGCCTTCCGGTCGCGCGGGACCTGGAATCAGCCGACACGAGCGGATCGGCGGACACTGGACGCGCTGGTCCCTGACGATGCCTTCAATGCGTCGACCTGCGGGGCGGGAGGGCCCATGGGCAAGCAAGTCACCTGCGGATCACTGAAGACGAAGTCCGGCAAGCCGTGCCGCAACCCGGCGATGATCGGCTACTCCCGGTGTCAGCTCCACCGGGGCGAGTGGACTCCTCGGCAGCAGAGGAAGACCAAGAAGCGCTAGAGGAGGAAGACCAAGAAGCGCTGACCGCGCCCAGGTGCACGACCCGTCGAGCCGGTACGACCGGCTCGTATCAACGTCGGTGGGTCCGAGGTCCGCATCGAGCTGGTCTCCTCGGGTGCGAACGTGCCCCGGCCCGGCTGACGGAACGGCCGAGGGCCGCCGCCCCCGGAAGGAGGCAGCGGCCCTCGTCGCGTCAGGCGCAGGGGCCCGAGCCGTGGTTTAGATGTCGAAGTACAGCTCGAACTCGTGCGGGTGCGGCCGCAGCTGGATCGGGGCGATCTCGTTCGTGCGCTTGTAGTCGATCCACGTCTCGATCAGGTCCGACGTGAAGACGCCGCCCGCCTGGAGGTACTCGTTGTCCGCTTCCAGGGCTTCGAGCACGGCCGGGAGGGAGGTCGGGACCTGCTGGACGTTGGCGTGCTCCTCGGGAGCCAGCTCGTAGAGGTCCTTGTCGATCGGCTCCGCCGGCTCGATCTTGTTCTTCACGCCGTCCAGGCCCGCCATCAGCAGTGCCGAGAACGCCAGGTACGGGTTCGAGGACGGGTCCGGGGCGCGGAACTCGACGCGCTTGGCCTTCGGGTTCGAGCCGGTGATCGGGATGCGCATCGCGGCGGAGCGGTTGCGCTGCGAGTACACCATGTTGACCGGGGCCTCGAAGCCGGGAACCAGACGGTGGTAGGAGTTCACCGTCGGGTTGGTGAAGGCCAGCAGCGACGGCGCGTGCTTCAGGATGCCGCCGATGTAGTAGCGGGCCATGTCCGAGAGACCGGCGTAGCCCTGCTCGTCGTAGAAGAGCGGCGAGCCGCCCTGCCACAGCGACTGGTGCACGTGCATGCCCGAGCCGTTGTCGCCGAAGATCGGCTTCGGCATGAAGGTCGCGGTCTTGCCGTTGCGCCAGGCGACGTTCTTCACGATGTACTTGAAGAGCATCAGGTCGTCGGCCGCGGCCAGCAGCGTGTTGAACTTGTAGTTGATCTCGGCCTGGCCGGCGGTGCCGACCTCGTGGTGCTGGCGCTCGACCTGGAGGCCGTTCTTGTCCAGCTCCAGGGAGATCTCGGCCCGCAGGTCCGCGAAGTGGTCCACCGGCGGGGCGGGGAAGTAGCCGCCCTTGTAGCGGACCTTGTAGCCGCGGTTGTTCTCGACCGCACCGGTGTTCCAGGCGCCGGCCTCGGAGTCGATGTGGTAGAAGCTCTCGTTCGCCGACGTCTGGAAGCGGACGTTGTCGAAGACGTAGAACTCGGCCTCCGGGCCGAAGTACGCGGTGTCCGCGAAGCCGGTCGAGGCGAGGTAGGCCTCGGCCTTCTTGGCGATGTTGCGCGGGTCACGGCTGTACTGCTCGCCCGTGATCGGGTCGTGGATGAAGAAGTTGATGTTGATCGTCTTGTCACGGCGGAAGGGGTCCACCCGAGCCGTCGACAGGTCCGCGCGCAGCGCCATGTCCGACTCGTGGATGGCCTGGAAGCCGCGGATCGACGAACCGTCGAAGGCCAGTTCCTCGGCCGGGTCGAAGGTCGCTGCCGGGATCGTGAAGTGCTGCATCACCCCGGGCAGGTCGCAGAACCGGACATCGATGAACTTGACGTCGTTGTCCGCTACGTACTTCTGCACTTCGTCGGCGTTCTGGAACATCCAACTCCTCCTACTCCCGGCCCGGGAGGGACGGGGTTGTAGCTCGTGGTGCGGCCAGTGCGGTGGCACACGCTGGACCCGACCATAGGCAGGCGTGATTTCTCAAGCATGACCCATTTGTTTCGCCCAAGTTAACCGGGGCGAGGGTCGGCGGCATCTCCGCGGCCCGTTGCGGTGCCCCGCCCGGCCGGGGCCGGATACCGGCGCAGTACCGTGGACGGGTGGACAACAGGCAAGCAATCGGATCGTGGCTCTCGGGGCCCCGCGCGGCCGCCGAGGAGATGGGCGCCGACTTCGGCTACCGGGGCAAGGGGCTCGGGCTGCCCGAGCGCGGGCCCGGCTCGGTCGCGCCGCTCGGACGGCGCTTCGGGGCCCTCTTCATCGACTGGTCGCTCTGCATGGTGATCGCATACGGGCTGTTCGCTCGCGGTGACCAGCAGGCGGCGGGGAACTGGGCGCTCGGGATCTTCCTCGTGCTCAGCCTCGCCACCGTCGGGACCATCGGCTGCACCCCGGGCAAGCGCCTGCTCGGGCTGCGCGTCATCTCCGAGGACGGCGGCCGACTCGGCTTCGGGCGCGTGGTCCTGCGGACCCTCCTGCTCCTGCTCGCCATCCCCGCGCTGGTCTGGGACCGCGACGGGCGAGGACTGCACGACCGCCTCGGGCGCGCCGTGCAGGTCCGGATGTAGCCCGGACACAGCCCGGATGCGGCGGCGAGCCGACCGCGTACGCGACGAGCCCGACCCGTACATACGAGGCGGCCCCGGACCGTGATGGTCCGGGGCCGCCTCGCATGTCGCCCACGTCTGCGTCGCGTACGTCCGCCGTCAGCGCATCTTTCCGCCGCGGGGCATCCGCATGCCCTTCGGCATCGGGCCCTTCGGCAGCGGCATGTTGCTCATCAGGTCGCCCATCGCGCGCAGCCGGTCGTTGGTGGAGGTCACCTGGGGGCCGGTGAGCACGCGGGGGAGCTTCAGCATCTTGGTGCGGACCTTCTTCAGCGGCACCTGGCCCTCGCCGTTGCCGACGATGATGTCGTGCACCGGCACGTCCACCACGATGCGGGCCATCTTCTTCTTCTCGGCCGCCAGCAGGCCCTTCACCCGGTTCGGGTTGCCCTCGGCCACCAGGACGATGCCGGCCTTGCCGACCGCCCGGTGGACGACGTCCTGGCTGCGGTTCATCGCCACCGCGGGGGTGGTGGTCCAGCCGCGCCCGATCCGGTCCAGGACGGCGGCCGCCGCTCCCGGCTGGCCCTCCATCTGCCCGAAGGCCGCCCGCTCGGCGCGCCGGCCGAAGACGATCGCCATCGCGAGGACGGCCAGGACGAAGCCCAGGATGCCCAGATAGACCGGGTGCCCGATCGCGAAGCCGATGCCGAGGAGGACACCGAACGTGACGATTCCGACACCTGCGATAACAAGACCGATCTTGCTGTCGGTCCGCCTGGTCATCTTGTAGGTCAGGGCGATCTGCTTGAGTCGCCCTGCGTTCTCGGCGCTGTCCGCGCCTTCGGTTTTTGCCTTCCTCGCCATAAACAGAAGTTTACGTGGCGGGGGAGCGACCTAGGAACGGTGGTCGGCCACGGCCTCCAGGACGTGCTGGGCCTCCACCCGGTCCTTGGCGCGGCGGCGGTCCTCCAGGACGGCCGTCCAGGCGTTGCGGCGGGCGGTGCGCTGGCCGCCGCTCAGCAGCAGCGACTCGACGGCGCGCAGGGCGGTGGTGACGGACGGAAGAGCGTGAGCACGGACCGGTGCGGCCTGCATCGTGGTGTTCCCCCTCGGAAGGATGCGCCGACCCCGGGCGCGGACTGAGTACGGGAAGCGGTGACGGCGGCTGCGGGGAGCGCCGCCGTATGTGTACCTAGGGTCACTGCTCGGTGTTACCAGCGCATGACCGGTCGGTCAAACACCAATGAAACCTTCATTCCGGTGCCGCGCACGCCGGAGCGGTCCGTACGCGTCCCCTACCTGCGGGGAGCGCACGGACCGCTCGGGTGGTGTCATGACGGGGCGGTGGGCCCGGTGAGCGGACTCACACGGCCCGGGCCGCCGGGGCGCTCCCGGCGGCGGCCGCGCCGCGCGCGTCCATCGCCTGCTGGAAGAGACGGCCCGCGCGGTACGAGGAGCGCACCAGCGGACCCGACATCACGCCGGAGTAGCCGATCGCGTCGGCCTCGTCCTTCAGCTCTACGAACTCGTGCGGCTTCACCCAGCGCTCGACCGGGTGGTGCCGCACGGTGGGCCGCAGGTACTGCGTAATCGTGATGAGCTCGCAACCCGCGTCGTACAGGTCCTGGAGCGCCTCGCTGACTTCCTCGCGGGTCTCGCCCATGCCGAGGATCAGGTTCGACTTGGTCACCAGGCCGGCCTCGCGGGCCCGCGTGATGACCTCCAGGGAACGCTCGTAGCGGAAACCGGGGCGGATCCGCTTGAAGATCCGCGGCACCGTCTCCACGTTGTGCGCGAGCACCTCGGGGCGCGAGGAGAAGACCTCGGCGAGCTGCTCGGGCTCCGCGTTGAAGTCGGGGATCAGCAGCTCGACCTTGGTCGCGCCCGCCTCCCGCTCCGCGGTGAGCGTGTGGATCTGGCGGACCGTCTCGGCGTACAGCCAGGCGCCGCCGTCCTCCAGGTCGTCGCGGGCGACGCCGGTGATGGTGGCGTAGTTCAGGTCCATCGTGACGACCGACTCGCCGACGCGGCGCGGCTCGTCACGGTCCAGCGCCTGCGGCTTGCCCGTGTCGATCTGGCAGAAGTCACAGCGCCGCGTGCACTGGTCACCGCCGATGAGGAAGGTGGCCTCGCGGTCCTCCCAGCACTCGAAGATGTTGGGGCAGCCCGCCTCCTGGCAGACCGTGTGCAGCCCCTCGCCCTTCACGAGATTCTGCAGCTGCTTGTACTCGGGGCCCATCTTCGCCCGCGTTTTGATCCACTCGGGCTTGCGCTCGATGGGGGTCTGGCTGTTCCGGACCTCCAGGCGCAGCATCTTGCGCCCGTCGGGTGCGACAGCGGACACTCCGGCTCCCCTTTGCTTTCTGCTGCGTGGGATTCGCATGGGATTCTTCGGCGAACACCAGGGTACGCCCGTAAATCAAACGGTCTTACGCCCGGCCAACCTGTGGCCGACGGGGGCTATTCCCCGGTCGCCCGCGGCAGCCCGTGCTACCGGCCGGTAACACCGGCCGGTACTACGCCGGGGCCACGGCCTTCCGCGGCTCGACCGTCCTCGGTGCGAGCTCCGCGTTCTCCAGGATGTCCCGCAGGTGCTTCTCGACGACCGGCAGCACCTCCTCGATGGTGACGTCCCGGCCCAGCTCGTTGGCGAGGGAGGTGACGCCCGCGTCGCGGATGCCGCACGGCACGATCCGGTCGAACCAGGTGTTGTCCGGGTTCACGTTGAGCGAGAAGCCGTGCATCGTCACGCCCTTGGCGACCCGGATGCCGATCGCGGCCAGCTTGCGGTCCTCGCGGCGCTGGCCGGCGTTGGACGGGGCGTACTCCGGGCCGTTCAGCCGCGCGTCGAACTCCTCGTCCTGGAGCCTCGGGTCGAAGTCCAGGGAGAGCCCGCCCAGCATCGGCCGCTGCTCGACCGGGTCGCCGAGCACCCAGACGCCGCTGCGGCCCTCCACCCGGGAGGTCTCCACGCCGAAGTCGGCGGCCGTGCGGATCAGCGCGTCCTCCAGGCGGCGGACGTGCGCCACGACATCGACCGGACGCGGCAGCTTCTGGATCGGGTAGCCGACGAGCTGCCCCGGACCGTGCCAGGTGATCTTCCCGCCGCGGTCCACGTCGATGACCGGGGTGCCGTCCAGCGGACGTTCGCTGTCGGCGGTGCGGCGGCCCGCCGTGTAGACGGGCGGGTGCTCCAGAAGCAGGCAGGTGTCCGGCACCCGGTCCTCGAACCGGGCCGCGTGCACCTCGCGCTGCTTCTGCCATGCCTCCGTGTACTCGACGGCCTGTTCGCCGAAGCCCAGACGGGCGAACCGCAGCTCGCTCACAGATGCCTCCCTACGTGGGGCACCGCGTGCCCGGAGGGGTGTCCCCGGGATGACGGCACCCTGCACTGATCGCGCCCGCATCCACTGTACGACCGTCACCCGGCCGGCCCACCGGCAGGTGGAGCGCGCTTGCGTGACCTGAGGGAGGCCCCGTCCCTTCCGTCAGCTCTGTCCGTAATCCTCACACGATCGGATGAACGTGGAGCAAAGGGTGGCAGTGACCGCCCCGGTGGCCGCTAAATTCGCGCCGTTCCCATGAGGGCTGACCGTCCGGCCCCGAAGGCAGGAGACCGTACAGCTGATGTCGGAACGACCCCCGCAGCGCACGCCCAACCGCCGCCTCGCCTCACTCATCGCGGAAGCCGGGTTCTCCCACGCGGGCCTGGCCCGCCGGGTCGATCAGCTCGGCCTCGAACACGGCCTCGACCTGCGGTACGACAAGACCTCGGTGACCCGCTGGCTGCGGGGTCAGCAGCCGCGCGGCACCACCCCCGCCCTGATCGCCGAGGTCTTCACCCGGCGGCTGGGGCGTCGGCTCTCCGCCCAGGACCTCGGGCTCGACGCCTGCGCACCCGTCTACGCGGGCCTGGAGTTCGCCGCCACCCCCGCCGAGGCCGTCGACATCGTCAGCGGGCTCTGGCGCAAGGACTCCGGCACCCACACCGAGCTGCGCAAGATCGCCTTCACCCCGGCCGGACTCGTCGTCCCCAGCCGCGACTGGCTGATCGGCCGGGCCGACGAGTGGGTGGCCCGGGACGGCGGGGCCACGCGCCAGACCGCCTCCTCCGCACCCGGCCGTACGGGCGGGGCCCTGCGCACCGAGAGCCGGAGCGTGCCGCGCCCGGGCGGACCGCTGCGTCCCATGCCCTCGGGACCGGCCGCCACCCACCCGCCCGGCCCGGGGCCCTCGGCCGCGGCACAGCCGGGAGCAGGGGCCCGGTCCGGAACCGGAGGGCACTCCGGGGCGCCGCACGTCGTCCCGCGTCAGCGGCAGACCGAGCGGGGGCCGGGGCAGCGGGTCGGCAGCGGCGACGTGGCCGCACTGCGCTCGGTCGGCGAGCTGTTCCGCACCCTCGACCACGCCTACGGCGGCGGCCACGCCCGGCAGGCCCTCGTGCGGTATCTGGAGCACGAGGCCGAGCCGATGCTCCGGGGCACGTACGGCGAGACCACCGGGCGGCGGCTGTTCGCCGCGGTCGCCGATCTGACCCGGCTGGCGGGCTGGACCTCGTACGACATCGCCGCCCACGGCCTCGCCCAGCGGTACTTCGTCCAGGCGCTGCGGCTCGCCCAGGCCGCCGGGGACCGCGGTTACGGCGCCTACGTGCTGATCACGATGAGCCGCCAGGCGGTCTACCTCGGGCATGGAAGGGAGGCCGTCCAGCTCGCCCGCGTCGCCCAGCAGGGCATCGGCTCCGCCGCCCCGCCCCTCGTCCAGGCGCTGCTGCACTCGGTCGAGGCGCGCGGCCACGGGGTGCTCGGCGAGGCACGTTCCTGCACCGCCGCGCTGACCCGGGCCGAACACGCCCTGGAGACCGCCCGCCCCGGCGACGAGGTGCCGCACTGGGCCCGCGCGTTCGACGAGGCCCAGCTCGCCGACGAGCTGGGCCACTGCCACCGCGACCTCCAGCAGTACCGGACCGCCGCCCAGCACGCGGAGCGCTCGCTCCAGCTGAGCGCCCCCGCGTACGCCCGCAGCAGACTGTTCTGCCGGGTGGTTCTCGCCTCCGCCCGCCTCGGCCTCGGCGAGCTGGACCAGGCCTGCCAGCTGGGCGCGGAGGCGGCCCAGCAGGCAGCCGAGATGCGCTCGGTCCGCGCCACGGAGTACGTGCGCGCGTTCGAGCGCAGCCTGGAGCCGTACCGGGACGCGGTCGCCGTACGTGGCTACCGCGACCGGGTCGCCGCCCTCGGCTGACCCGGCCGGGGCACCTCACGCCGCCTCCGGCAGCCGGGGGCTCCCTTCGTGCGGGCCCGTGACGGCCAGGTCGGTCAGGATCGCCTCGGCCGCCCGGCGGCCCGAGTGCAGCGCGCCCTGGACCGTGCTCGTGTCGCGGTGGTCACCGCACACGTACAGCCCGGCCAGCACCCGCACCGGGCGGCGCGGGTCGTGCGGGGCCTCCATCGCGGGCACCGCCTCCGGGTCGTGATGCGCCGCCAGCAGCTCCCAGTCGTCCGTCGGGGTCCTGTACAGCGCCGCCAGGTGTCCGCGCACCGAGCGGTCCAGGTCCGGCGGCGGCGTCCCCAGCACCGTCGAGGTGATCAGCGTCCGGCCCTCCGGTGCGCGCGAGGGGTCGACCTCGCTCATCACCGCGGTGCACGCCACCGGCCCCGACCGGTCACCGTCCAGCACCAGCGACCGGCCCGTCGGCGGCGCGGCGGGCGCGGTGTGGTGAAGGACCGTCACCGGGTGGAAGGACGGCACCCGCAGCCCGGGCAGCAGCTCGGCCGCGGCCCCCGCCCCGGTCGCCAGCAGCAGGGAGCGGCACCCCAGTTCACCGTGTTCCTTCGTACGTACGGAGGTGATGTCGGCGGCCGTCACATGCACCCCGGTCCGGACCGTCCCCGGTGGCAGCGAGGCGGCCAGCAGCTCCGGCAGCGCCGAGGAACCGCCCGCCGGTACGCACAGGCCGCCGCGCGCGTAGTCCCGCAGGGCGAGATCGGCGCACCGGCTGGACGTGGTGAGCGCGGGGTCGCTGAGCAGCGCGGTGAGCAGGGGGCGCAGGACGCCGTCCACCGTACGGGCGGGCAGTCCGACGCCGGCCAGGGCCTCGTGCGCCGTCCGCTCCGGGCGGGCCAGCAGCCGGGCCTCCGGGGTGGCCGCCAGCCGCGACAGCGCCGCGCCCAGCCGGGCCCGGTCGATCGCCCCGGTCACCGCGCCGCTCCGGCCGCCTCCGCGTGACGGGGCCCCGGGCTCGCTCCCGTACGCGCTGTGCGCTGCCCAGGGGGCCCGGGCGGCCCGGGCCGTTCGGGGAGCGCTCGACCGGGTGCGCGCTGCCCTGAGTGCGCCCCTCGCGCTCCGTATGTCACCGGTGAGGTGGTGACGGCCCTCGCTGTGGAGCAGCACCCCCGGCGCGAACTCCCGCAGCTCCGGGGAGCCGAGCCCCGGGGTGCCGGTCAGCTCGGGCCAGGAGGAGCAGAGCAGGGGGCCGAGCCGGTCGAGCCGGAAGCCGTCCACCTCGTCGGTGGCGAGCCGGCCGCCCACCCGGGGCGCTGCCTCCAGGACGCTGACGCCGAGCCCTGCTCCGGTCAGCAGGTGGGCCGCTGACAGGCCGGCGATTCCGGCCCCGATGATGACCACGTCTGCGTGGTGTGCCGTGCTGCGCACATGCCCCTCCCCGAGTCGGTGCGACTGGTGGGGGGCTCTTGCCCCCAACAGGCCCCCGGAATGCCGGAGTTCGCATCGAGGCTAGGAGGATGGCTGGTACTGGGTCAGACGCGCGTGCCGGGGAGCACCGGGGCACGGGGTCGCACACACCGCGGCGGGCCGCCGCCGCGAGGGGGCACGGTTCAGCGCAGTGCCGCCCGGATCGCCCCGTCGATGCCGGGGAAGGCGAACGAGAAGCCGGAGTCCAGCAGCTTCCGGGGAATCACCCGCTGGCTGCCCAGCACGTCCCCCGCGAACTCCCCGAGCGCCAGCCGCAGTGCGGGCGCGGGCGCGGTGAACAGCGTCGGGCGGTGCAGCACCCGGCCCATCGCGGCCGTCACCTCGGCGTTGGTGACGGGGTCCGGGCCGGTCAGGTTCACCGGGCCGGTCAGCGACTCGGTGTCCAGGATGTGGCGCAGGGCCGCGATGTGGTCGTGCAGCGCGATGAAGCTCCAGAACTGGCGGCCGTTGCCCAGCTTCCCCCCGAGCCCCGCTTTGAAGAGGGGGAAGAGCCGCCCCCAGGCCCCGCCCTCACGGCCGACGACCAGGCCGGTGCGGGCGTGCACCGTACGGATGCCCGTCTCCTCGGCTGCCGCGGTGGCCGCCTCCCACTCCTCGCAGACCGAGGGCAGGAACCCCTCCCCGGGCGGCGCGTTCTCGTCCACCGCACGGTCCCCGGTGTCGCCGTAGAAACCGATGGCGGACCCGGAGAGCAGCACCCGGGGCGGGGCGTCGAGCGAGGCGACGGCATCGGCGATCGCGGCGGTGCCGAGGACCCGGCTGTCCCGGATCTCCCGCTTGTAGGCGTCCGTCCAGCGGTGGTCGCCGACCCCGGCCCCGGCGAGGTGGACGACGGCGTCGCAGCCGACCAGGCCGGCCACGTCCACGTAACCCCGCTCGGGGTCCCACTCCACCTCGTCGCCGGTTCTGGCGGGCCGCCGCACCAGGCGGGCCACCTCGTGCCCGTCGGCGCGCAGCGAGCGCACCAGCGCCGCTCCGATGAGTCCGGACGATCCGCTGACGGCGATACGGGAGCTCGGCATGGGCCCATCCTGCCCCATGAATTGCCTCGAACACCGGGAACGCCGCGTGGCACAGTGACCCCATGGCCGCACTCACCCTCCGCCCCGTCCGCCCCGCCGTGTCCGCCGACGACGACGAGCTCGCCGAGCTGGACCGGTCCACCTGGTCGACGCTGCACGCGGTGGTGCCGAGGCCGCAGCCCCCGTACGACCCCTTCTTCGACGAGCGGCACCCGCCGGAGGGCTTCCTCGTGGTGGAGGCGGAGACGGAGCCCGACGGGCAGGCGCGGATCGCCGGGTACATACAGCTCGTCCCGCCCACCCCGCTCGCCGCCAACGCCCATGTGCGGCAGATCCGGGGTCTCGCCGTGGCCGAGTGGGCGCGCGGGGCCGGGGTCGGGCGGACCCTGCTGCGGGCCGCGTTCGCCGAGGCCCGCGGGCAGGGCGCCAACCGGATCACGCTGCGGGTGCTCGGGCACAACACCCCCGCCCGCGCGCTGTACGCCTCCGAGGGCTTCTCCGTCGAAGGGGTGCTGCCCGGGGAGTTCTTCCTGAACGGGCGGTACGTCGACGACCTCTGCATGGGCCGCTCGCTCGGCCCCGCCTGACGGGAGCTATCGCGGCCCGAAGCGGTCCCACAGCTCGGGGAAGCGGGCCGCGAGGACGTCGTCGTCCTCGAAGCCGACCGGGGTGCCCAGCGGCTCGGTCGGCTGCGGCGGCAGTCCCAGGTCGGGCGCGACCACACCGGTCAGCTGCTCGTACGCCTCGTCCGCCGCGTACCCCAGCTCCTCGCCGTCCCCGTCGACCTCCTCGTCGAAGTCCTCCAGCAGCTCCGCCAGGCTGTCCGGGTCGTGCACGGCCCCCTCGAAGACCTCCCGGCCCTGGCCGATCAGCCAGCAGCGGAAGTAGTCGAACGCGTCGTCGCTCGCCCCGCCCAGCAGCACGGCCGCCGCGCCCCACAGGTCCCAGCGGTAGGCGCGGTTGTAACGGGCCTCGAAGTGCCGGGCGAAGTCCAG
Organism: Streptomyces durocortorensis; assembly: GCF_031760065.1. NCBI lineage: Bacteria > Bacillati > Actinomycetota > Actinomycetes > Kitasatosporales > Streptomycetaceae > Streptomyces > Streptomyces sp. C11-1. Next base: position 1,662,575 of record NZ_CP134500.1, on the reverse strand, counting down.
CACGGAATCGGGATCGAGCTGCACCAGCCGTTCCACGAGCAGATCGGCGTGGTCCTCGGGGTCGCCCTCGGCGGCCTCGCGGGTGCTGTCGATGATCTCCCAGAATTCCGTTTCGTCCATCACGGGTACAGCATCCAGCCTGCCGGGGGCTCCCGCACGCGCAGACGCCGAATTGAAGCCTTTCAGCGATACATCTCGTGCAGGCGTTCGGCCGCCTCGGTGAACCGGACCCGCAGCTCCTCGGGTGCCACGACCTCCAACTCCGGGCCCAGTGCCAGCAGCTGGCCGTACGCCACGTCTAGGGACTCCACCGGCAGTGTGAGGGTGCGCCGGCCGTCCGGACCGGGCTCCGGCGCCTCGGCGAGCGCGGCGGCCGCCGCCGCCCGGTCGCCGGTGTACGCGAGCTGCCGCGCCCCGCGCTCGGACACCCGTACGGTCACCTCCGTACGCAGCAGGGACCGGGCGAACGAGGCGGCCCGCTCCTCCCAGAACCCGGGCAGATCGAAGGTCTCGTCCCGCTCGAAGCGCTCCTCGGCCGCCTCGACGGCGGTGAAGCGGTCGATGCGGTAGACCCGGAAGTCCTCGCCCGCCCGTGCGCAGAGGTACCAGATCCCGGCCTTGAGGACGAGGCCGTACGGCGCGAGCTCCCGCGCCGCCTCCGTGGCCTGTTCGCCCCGGCCCTTGCGATAGCGGGCCCGCAGCACGCGGTCGTCCCAGACCGCGTCGGCGATGACGGGCAGCAGCTCGGGGGTCTCCGGCTCGGAGTACCAGGACGGGGCGTCCAGGTGGAAGCGCCGGGCGGCGGAGGTGGACGCGTCGCGCAGCGAGGGCAGCAGCGCCGCCGACACCTTGAGCCGGGCGGCCGAGGCCGCGTCCTCCAGGCCCATCTCGCGCAGCGCCGAGGGCAGCCCGGACAGGAACAGCGCCTCCGCCTCGTCCCGGGCCAGGCCCGTCAGCCGGGTGCGGTAGCCGCCGACGAGCCGGTAGCCGCCCGCCCGGCCGCGCTCGGCGTACACCGGGACGCCCGCCTCGGAGAGCGCCTGGGCGTCCCGGGTGACCGTACGCTCCGACACCTCCAGCTCCGCCGCCAGCTCGGCGGCGGTCATGGCGGGGCGGGACTGGAGGAGCAGCACCATCTTGATCAGCCGGGCAGCACGCATGCGCCCATTGTCGTGCCCCGGGAACGGAAACCCCCGGCCGCCGGGGCGGGCACGCTGTCGGACGTGCCCGCCCCGGTGACCGGGGGCTCAGCTCTGTACGGCGACGGGAGGACGGGGCTCAGAGCCCGTAGCGCTCCCGGGCCTCCTTGACCGCCGACGCGGGCACCTCGCCGCGCTTGGCGAGCTGGGCCAGCGAGGCCACCACGATCGACTGGGCGTCGACCCCGAAGTGGCGGCGGGCCGCCTCGCGGGTGTCGGAGAGGCCGAAGCCGTCCGTGCCGAGCGAGGACCAGTCCTGCTCCACCCACTGGCTGATCTGGTCCGGGACCTGGCGCATCCAGTCGCTGACCGCGAGCACCGGGCCCGGCGCACCGGAGAGCGCCTGCGTCACGTACGGCACCTGCACCTCACCGCGGAGCAGCGCCTCGTCCGCCTCCAGCGCGTCACGGCGCAGCTCGCCCCACGAGGTGGCGGACCAGACGTCGGCCGTGACACCCCAGTCGGCGGCCAGCAGGTCCTGGGCCTCCAGGGCCCAGTGGATCGCCGTACCGGAGGCCAGCAGCTGGAGCCGCGGCGCGTCCGCCTTGGCCGGCGTGCCCTCCTTGAAGCGGTACAGGCCCTTGACGATGCCCTCCTCGACGCCCTCGGGCATCGCGGGCTGGGGCTTGGGCTCGTTGTAGACCGTCAGGTAGTAGAAGACGTCCTCGGCATCGGGACCGTACATCCGGCGCAGACCGTCCTTGACGATCACCGCGACCTCGTACGCGAACGCCGGGTCGTAGTTCAGCGAGGCCGGGTTGGTGGCCGCGATCAGGTGCGAGTGGCCGTCCGCGTGCTGGAGGCCCTCACCCGTCAGGGTCGTACGGCCCGCCGTGGCGCCGACGATGAAGCCCTTGCCGAGCTGGTCGGCGAGCTGCCACATCTGGTCGCCGGTCCGCTGCCAGCCGAACATCGAGTAGAAGATGTAGAACGGGATCATCGTCTCGCCGTGCGTCGCGTACGACGTGGCGGCGGCGATGAAGTCGGCCATGGCCCCGGCCTCGGTGATCCCCTCGTTGAGGATCTGGCCGTCCTTGGCCTCCTTGTAGTACATCAGCTGGTCGCGGTCGACCGGCTCGTACGTCTGGCCCAGCGGCGAGTAGATGCCCGCCGACGGGAACAGGGACTCCATACCGAAGGTACGGGCCTCGTCCGGGACGATCGGCACCCAGCGCTTGCCGGTCTCCTTGTCCCGCATCAGGTCCTTCACCAGGCGTACGAACGCCATGGTGGTGGCCATCTCCTGCTTGCCGGACCCCTTGTAGAGGGCCTTGAACGCGCGCTCCTCGGGCTGCGGCAGCGGCGCGGAAGCGTGCATCCGGCGGGCCGGGGCGGGGCCGCCGAGGGCGGCGCGGCGCTCCTGGAGGTAGCGGACCTCGGGGGAGTCGGCGCCCGGGTGGCCGTAGGGGACGAGACCGTCCTCGAAGGCGCTGTCGGGGATCGGGAGGCCGAGCAGCTCGCGCATGCCCTTGAACTCGTCGATCGACAGCTTCTTCATCTGGTGGTTGGCGTTCTTGGACTCGAAGCCCTTGCCGAGCGTGTAGCCCTTCACCGTCTGGGCCAGGATCACGGTCGGCGCGCCCTTGTGCTCCACGGCCGCCCGGTACGCCGCGTAGACCTTGCGGGCCTCGTGGCCGCCGCGCGAGGTGTAGAAGCACTCGGCGATCTTGGCGTCGGTGAGCAGCTTCGCCAGCTCGGCGAGTGCGGGCTCGGCGCCGAAGAAGTGCTCGCGGATGTAGGCGACGTCGCGGGTGGCGTACGTCTGGAACTGCGCGTCCGGGACCTCCCGCAGGCGGCGCAGCAGCGCACCCTGGGTGTCCAGCTGGAACAGCTCGTCCCAGGCGTTGCCCCAGAGCGTCTTGACGACGTTCCAGCCGGCTCCGCGGAACTGCGCCTCCAGCTCCTGGACCACGCGGAAGTTGGCGCGGACCGGGCCGTCGAGGCGCTGGAGGTTGCAGTTGATGACGAAAGTCAGGTTGTCGAGCTGCTCACGGGCCGCGAGGGCGAGGGCCGCTGTCGACTCGGGCTCGTCCATCTCGCCGTCGCCCAGGAAGGCCCAGACGTGTGAGTTGGAGGTGTCCTTGATGCTGCGGTTGGTCAGGTAGCGGTTGAAGCGCGCCTGGTAGATGGCCGAGAGCGGGCCGAGGCCCATCGACACGGTGGGGAACTCCCACAGCCAGGGCAGCCGCCGCGGGTGCGGGTAGGAGGGCAGGCCGTCGCCGCCCGACTCCTGGCGGAAGTTGTCGAGCTGCCGCTCGCTGATCCGGCCGTCGAGGAAGGCGCGGGCGTAGATGCCGGGGGAGGCGTGGCCCTGGATGTAGAGCTGGTCGCCGCTGCCGTCCCCCTCCTTGCCGCGGAAGAAGTGGTTGAAGCCGGTCTCGTAGAGCCAGGCCGCCGAGGCGAAGGTGGCGATGTGGCCGCCGACCCCGAACCGCGAGCCACGGGTGACCATCGCGGCCGCGTTCCAGCGGTTCCACGCGGTGATCCTCGACTCCATCTCCAGGTCACCGTCGAACGCCGGCTCGGCGGACGTCGGGATGGAGTTGACGTAATCGGTCTCCAGCAGCTTGGGCAGCGCGAGACCGGCGCCCTCGGCGTGCTGCAACGAGCGGCGCATCAGGTACGCGGCGCGGTGCGGGCCGGCGGCCTGGGTGACGGCGTCCAGGGAGGCCGCCCATTCGGCGGTCTCCTCGGGGTCACGGTCCGGGAGCTGGTCGAGCTCGCTCGGAAGCTTTCCTACGGGGTCGGTCATGATCGCCGCCTTCCGGAGAGGAGGGGGGTGGAGAAGGCCCTGACTGGCAGGACAGGGCGATGGGGCCGGTGGGCCCGCGGAGTGAACTGTAAATCGCTGATCGATGATCGATCAAAGGATTGAAGGCAAAACTTCTCGATACGAAGAAAAGTGGCATGGGGTGCCTCGAAACAGGGCACGGAGTGACGCGAAAAAGTTCGCAAAAGGGGCGCTGACCTGCACGGAAGAGCAGGTCACGCACCAGATGATCGGACGGCCGCCAACGACTCAGGCCCGCGGCGCGCAGCCCAGCACATGGGCCTTCACCAGCGTCCCGATCTGGGGGTCCTGGCGCAGGAACGCGTCGATGAGCGCCTGGTGCTCCTCCGCGTACGACTTCTGCACCGTGCCCAGCCAGCGGATCGAAAGGGCCGTGAACACCTCGATGCCCAGCCCCTCCCAGGTGTGCAGCAGCACCGCGTTCCCGGCGGCCCGCACCATCTCCCGGTGGAAGCCCACCGTGTGGCGGACCTGGGCCTCGCCGTCGGCCAGCCGGTCCGCCTCGTAGAGGGCCGTCACATGCGGCTCCAGCGCCGAGCAGTCCCGGCCCAGCCGCTCGGCCGCCAGCTCCGCCGCGATCTGCTCCAGGCCCGCCCGGACCGGGTAGCTCTCCTCCAGGTCGGCGGCGGTCAGATTGCGGACCCGGACGCCCTTGTTGGGGGCCGACTCGATCAGCCGGAGCGTCTCCAGCTCGCGCAGCGCCTCGCGTACGGGCGTCTGACTGACCTCCAGCTCGGTGGCGATGCGGCGCTCCACGATCCGCTCACCCGGCTTCCAGCGCCCGCTGACGATCCCCTCCACGATGTGCTCGCGGATCTGTTCGCGCAGCGAGTAGACGACGGGCGGGGTCATGAAGTGCTCCTTCGGGCAAACCGGTGGTGCCTACACCATCACGGCGGCGCGGGCGACCGGTGGTGCTTAGACAATACGGCGGCGCCCCCGTCCGGATCAGTTCCGGACGGGGGCGCCGCTGGTGAGGCTGGTTACAGCCGGAGCGTTCAGAGGCCGAGCTCGACCTCGAACTCACCCGCCTCAAGGATCGCCTTGACCGACGTCAGGTAGCGGGCGGCGTCCGCGCCGTCCACCAGACGGTGGTCGTAGGAGAGCGCGAGGTAGGTCATGTCGCGCACCGCGATGGTCTCGCCGAGGTCCGGGTGGTCGATGACCACCGGGCGGCGGACCGTGGCGCCGATGCCCAGGATGGCTGCCTGGTTCGGCGGCACGATGACGGTGTCGAACAGGGCGCCGCGCGAACCGGTGTTGCTGATGGTGAAGGTGGCGCCGGACATGTCGTCCGGGGTCAGGCCGCCACCGCGCGCCTTGCCCGCCAGCTCGGCGGTCTTCTTGGAGATACCGGCGATGTTCAGGTCGCCCGCACCCTTGATGACCGGGGTCATCAGGCCCTTCTCCGCGTCCACGGCGATGCCGATGTTCTCCGCGTCGAAGTACGTGATGGTGCCCTCGTCCTCGTTGATCCGGGCGTTGATGACCGGGTGGGCCTTCAGCGCCTGGGCCGCCGCCTTCACGAAGAACGGCATCGGGGACAGCTTGACGCCCTCACGGGCGGCGAAGGACGCCTTCGCCTGGTTGCGCAGCTTCATCAGCTTGGTGATGTCGACCTCGACGACCGAGGTCAGCTGGGCCTGCGAGTGCAGCGCCTTCATCATGTTGTCGCCGATGACCTTGCGCATGCGGGTCATCTTGACCGTCTGGCCGCGCAGCGGGGAAGCCTCCAGCTTCGGCGCCTTGGCGGCGGCGGTCGCAGCTGCCGGGGCCGGAGCGGCTGCGGCGGCCTTGGCGGCCTCCGCGGCGGCGACGACGTCCTGCTTGCGGATACGGCCGCCGACGCCGGTGCCCTTGACCGCGCTCAGGTCCACGTTGTTCTCGGACGCGAGCTTGCGGACCAGCGGCGTGACGTAGGCGCCGTCGTCACCGGAGGGCGCGGCCGGGGCGGCCGGTGCCGGGGTGACGGGGGCGGGCTGCGCCGGAGCCGGGGCCGGGGCGGCGGGAGCCGACGGGGCCTGGACCGGAGCCGGGGCGGCCGGTGCCGGAGCCGCCGGGGCGGGAGCCGCGGGGGCCTCCTGCTTCGGAGCCTCGGCCTTGGGGGCCTCCTGGGCCGGGGCGGCGGGCTGCGCCGGAGCGGCGGCCGGGGCCGCGCCCGGAGCACCGATGACGGCGAGCTTGGCGCCGACCTCGGCGGTCTCGTCCTCGCCGACCACGATCTCCAGCAGCACACCGGCGACCGGGGCGGGGATCTCGGTGTCGACCTTGTCCGTGGAGACCTCAAGGAGCGGCTCGTCCTCCGCGACCTCCTCGCCGACCTCCTTCAGCCAGCGGGTGACGGTGCCCTCGGTGACGCTCTCGCCGAGCGCCGGAAGGGTGACGTCGGTGCCGGACGCGCCACCGGCCGGGGCGGCCGCCGGAGCCTCGGCCGCGGGGGCCGGAGCGGCGGGCGCCTCGGCGGCCGGGGCCGGAGCCTCGGCCGGGGCGGCGGGGGCCTCGGCGGCCGGGGCCGCGGCCTCGGCGGGAGCGCCGGAGCCGTCGTCGATGACGGCCAGCTCGGCGCCGACCTCGACGGTCTCGTCCTCGGCGACCTTGATGGAGGCCAGGACACCGGACGCGGGGGCCGGGATCTCGGTGTCGACCTTGTCGGTCGAGACTTCGAGCAACGGCTCGTCGGCCTCGACGCGCTCGCCCTCGGCCTTCAGCCAACGGGTGACAGTGCCCTCGGTGACGCTCTCGCCGAGCGCCGGAAGGGTTACGGAAACCGACATGGTTTCAGTTGCTCCTTACGAAAATGCGGAAGTGGTCGGTCGTCGCGCCCGGTACCGGGGGATCAGTCGTGGGCGTGGAGGGGCTTGCCCGCCAGCGCCAGGTGCGCTTCGCCCATCGCCTCGTTCTGCGTCGGGTGGGCGTGGATGAGCTGCGCGACCTCGGCGGGCAGCGCCTCCCAGTTGTAGATCAGCTGGGCTTCGCCGACCTGCTCGCCCATGCGGTCGCCCACCATGTGGACGCCGACCACGGCACCGTCCTTGACCTGGACGAGCTTGATCTCGCCCGCGGTCTTCAGGATCTTGCTCTTGCCGTTGCCCGCGAGGTTGTACTTGAGGGCGACGACCTTGTCCGCGCCGTAGATCTCCTTGGCCTTGGCCTCGGTGATGCCCACGGAGGCGACCTCGGGGTGGCAGTACGTCACCTTCGGCACGCCGTCGTAGTCGATCGGGACGGTCTTGAGACCGGCCAGCCGCTCCGCCACCAGGATGCCCTCGGCGAAGCCGACGTGCGCGAGCTGGAGCGTCGGGACGAGGTCGCCGACGGCCGAGATCGTCGGGACGTTGGTCTGCATGTACTCGTCGACCAGGACATAGCCGCGGTCCATCGCGACGCCCTGCTCCTCGTAACCGAGGCCCTGCGAGACCGGCCCGCGGCCGATGGCGACGAGCAGCACCTCCGCCTCGAAGGTCTTGCCGTCGGCGAGCGTCACACGGACGCCGTCCTCGGTGTACTCGGCCTTGTCGAAGAAGGTGCCGAGGTTGAACTTGATGCCGCGCTTGCGGAAGGCGCGCTCAAGAAGCTTGGAGCTGTTCTCGTCCTCGACCGGGACGAGGTGCTTGAGGCCCTCGACGATCGTGACCTCGGTGCCGAAGGACTTCCACGCCGAGGCGAACTCGACGCCGATGACGCCGCCGCCCAGCACGATCGCCGACTTCGGGACGCGGTCCAGCTTCAGCGCGTGGTCCGAGGAGATGATCCGGTTGCCGTCGATCTCCAGGCCCGGCAGCGACTTCGGCACGGAGCCGGTCGCCAGCAGCACGTGGCGGCCCTGGACGCGCTGGCCGTTCACGTCCACGGAGGTGGGGGAGGAGAGCTTGCCCTCACCCTCGATGTAGTGGACCTTGCGCGAGGCGACGAGACCCTGGAGACCCTTGTACAGGCCCGAGATCACCTCGTCCTTGTACTTGTTGACGGCCTCCATGTCGATGCCCTCGAAGGTGGCCTTCACGCCGAACTGGGCCGACTCGCGGGCCTGGTCCGCGATCTCGCCCGCGTGCAGCAGTGCCTTCGTGGGGATGCAGCCGTTGTGCAGGCAGGTGCCGCCGACCTTGCCCTTCTCGATCAGGGCGACGTCCAGGCCCAGCTGCGCTCCGCGCAGGGCCGCGGCGTACCCGCCACTGCCACCGCCGAGGATCACTAGGTCGAAAACGGTGCTGGCGTCGTTCGCCACGTCACGTCCTCCATGCATGTGCGCCGTACGCCGGGCCCCGTCGCTGGGGTGTGACCGGCCGGTCGGCTGGTGTTCGGCCGCTTTTGTCTTTCGGCCCTGTGGTGGGGGCCCTGTCCTGCCGAGAACCCATCTTCGCACTTGTCGACGGCGGGCGGGACGCGGGGCCCGGGTCCGGGACGGATGATCGTCCGTCCCGGAGGGTTACTGCTGCGTAGAGACCTACGGATTCCGCTGGTTTCGTCGAGAGCGAAACCCGCCCGGACCGCGTGCCGCTACCCGGGGGCGACAACGCCTACGGCCCCGGAGCTATGCCCGGGGCCGTGAGGGTGTCCGGCGGGGTGGGCCACTCAGCCCAGGTCGCCGTCGGCGGTGCGCTCGGCGAGGCGCACCAGGGTGCGGACCGCGGAGCCGGTGCCGCCCTTGGGCGTGTAGCCGTACGGAGCGCCCTCGTGGAACGCCGGACCGGCGATGTCCAGGTGGGCCCAGGCGATGCCCTCGCCCACGAACTCCTTCAGGAACAGACCGGCGACCAGGCCGCCGCCCATCCGCTCGCCCATGTTGGCCATGTCGGCGGTGGGGGAGTCCATGCCCTTGCGCAGGTCGGCGGGGAGCGGCATCGGCCAGGAGGCCTCGCCGACCTCCTCGGCGATCTCGTGGATCGACGTACGGAAGGCGTCGTCGTTGGCCATGATGCCGAAGGTGCGGTTGCCGAGCGCCAGCACCATCGCGCCGGTCAGGGTCGCCACGTCGACGATGGCGTCCGGCTTCTCCTCCGAGGCGCGGGTCAGCGCGTCGGCCAGGACGAGCCGGCCCTCGGCGTCGGTGTTGAGGACCTCGACGGTCTTGCCGCTGTACATGCGCAGCACGTCACCGGGGCGGGTGGCGTTGCCGGAGGGCATGTTCTCGGCCAGCGCCAGCCAGCCGGTGACGTTGACCTTCAGGCCGAGGCGGGCGGCCGCGACGACGGCGGCGAACACGGCGGCCGCGCCGCTCATGTCGCACTTCATCGTCTCGTTGTGACCGGCCGGCTTGAGCGAGATGCCGCCCGAGTCGTAGGTGATGCCCTTGCCGACGAGGGCCAGGGTCTTCTCCGCCTTCGGGTGCGTGTAGGCGAGCTTCACCAGGCGCGGGCCGTTCGCGGAGCCCTGGCCGACGCCGAGGAGACCGCCGTAGCCGCCCTTGACGAGCGCCTTCTCGTCGAGCACCTGCACCTTGATGCCGTGCTCCTTGCCCGCGGCGGTGGCCACGGCGGCGAAGGACTCGGGGTACAGGTCGTTCGGCGGGGTGTTGATGAGGTCGCGGGCCCGGTTGATCTCCTCGACCAGCGCGAGTGCGCGCTCGACGGCGGCCTTGAAGGCCTTGTCGCGCGGCTTGGCGCCGAGCAGGGCCACCTCGGCGAGCGGCTGCTTCAGGCCGTTCTCCTTGGCGGACTTCGCGGCCTTGGGGGCGAGCTTGTTCTCGCCGCCCTGGTAGGCGGTGAAGGCGTACGCGCCGAGCAGCGCGCCCTCGGCGACGGCGGCGGCGTCCTCGACCGAACCGGCGGGCAGCGCGAAACCGGCCTTCTTCGAACCGGACAGCGCACGGGCGGCGGTGCCCGCGGCGCGGCGCAGGGCCTCCGCGTCGTACGCGTCCTCCTTGTCCGGGACCGGACCGAGGCCGACCGCGACGACGACCGGCGCCTTGAGGCCGGGCGCGGCGGGCAGCTTGGTCAGTTCGCCCTCGGCACCGGTGGCGCCCAGGGTCGCGAGGACGTCGGCGAGCTTTCCGTCGAACGCCTTGTCCACGGCCTCGGCGCCGGGTGCGAGGATCGGGCCCGACTTGGGCCCAGCGCCCTTGGCGACGCCGACGACGAGTGCGTCGGCGCGCAGCGTCGCCGCACCGGCAGTGCTGAGAGTGAGAGCAGTCACGGTGGTGAAATCTCGCTTCCGTTGAGTTCGGTTCGGCCGAGGGGTGGGCCGGCCGTGCCCGGCGCATCGTAGACGCCGCCGCGATGTGCCGGGAATGAGCCTACGCGCGCGATTCCTGCCGTGTGACGGCGGCGGGCCGTTCCGGACCGCCAGGGCGGCCGGTGCCGGCCGCCGCGACGAGCCGCCCGCCGTCAGGAACCCAGCGCCAGCGCCACCAGGGCCGCCGTCGCCGCGCTCTCCTCGACGCCCCCGAAGACGTCCCCGGTGACCCCGCCGAACCGCCGCACGCAGTGCCGCAGCAGCAGTTCGGCCACGGCCAGCGCCCCCAGCACCGCGAGCGCGTGGCGCAGCGCGCCGTACGGACCGAACGCCGCCCCCGCCGCCCCGCACAGCGCCACCGCGACCGCCGCCGCGAGCAGCGCCCACCGGACCGGGACCGTGGCGGCCACCGTCGCCCCGAGCCCCTCCGGCCGGGCCGCCGGGATGCCCTGACGGGACGCCAGGGTCAGCGCGAGGCGGGCGGCGACGGCCGCCACGACGGCCCCGAGCGCCCCGTGCGCCCAGCCCTCCCCGTACAGCTCGAAGAGGACCGCGACCTGGGCCAGCAGGACCAGGAGGAGCGTGATGACACCGAACGGCCCAATGTCGGACTGCTTCATGATCCGCAGCGCGTCGTCGGCCGGTTTCCCGCTGCCGAGCCCGTCCGCCGTGTCCGCCAGTCCGTCCAGGTGCAGCCCCCGGGTGAGGGCGGCGGGCACCGCGACGGAGGCGACCGCCGCGAGCAGCGGCCCCGATCCGGCCAGCAGCGACAGCGAACCGAGGGCGGCGGCGAGCAGTCCCACGACGAGCCCGGCGAGCGGGGCGCAGAGCATGCCCGAGCGGGCGGTCGCGCGGTCCCAGCGGGTCACACGGACGGGCAGTACGGTCAGGGTGCCGAAGGCGAAACGCAGGCCATGGCTGTTCAGGGAGCTCACCGCGGGCAGGCTAGCCGCTCCCGCCCGCCGATAGATTGGCCGAAACGGGCAAACGGCCGCAGAAATGAATGTATCGGGAGCGGGTGGCGTGGGTAACTGGTGGCACACCAACATCGCGGAACCGGGCAAGCTGCCCCTGCTTCTCGCGCTGGCCGCCTTCGTCCTGACCTTCGCGATCACTCGCAGTGTCACCCGGCTGATCCGCGCCGGGAAGGGCCCGTTCCGCAACATCACCCCGGGCGGGATGCACATTCACCATGTGGTGCCCGGTGTCGTGCTGAGCGTGATCGGCGGATTCGGGGCGGTGGCCGCGGGCCGGCACGGGGTGGCCGCGGGGCTGTGCGCGATCATCTTCGGCGTGGGGGCGGGTCTGGTGCTGGACGAGTTCGCCCTGATCCTGCATCTGGACGACGTGTACTGGACCGAGGCGGGCCGCCAGAGCGTGGAGGTGGTCGTGCTGACCGCCTCCCTGGTGCTGCTGGTCCTGGCGGGCTTCTCGCCGCTCGGCGTGGACGACGTGACCGATCAGGAGCAGCAGGGCCGGATCGGCGTCATCACCTCATACGTGATCAACTTCTGCTTCGTCCTGATCGCGCTGTTCAAGGGCAAGGCGCGGATGGCGGTGCTCGGCACCCTCGTCCCGTTCGTGGCCCTGGTCGGCGCGGTCCGCCTGGCCCGCCCCACCTCGCCCTGGGCCAAGCGGTTCTACCGCCACCGCCACCGCGCCCGCTCCAAGGCGGTGCTGCGGGCATACCGCCACGACGTGCGGTGGGCCGGGCCGCGCCGGAGGTTTCAGGACCTCATCGGCGGCGCCCCGGACCGGGTGCCGTCGCCGCCCGCGGGCAGGTCCTGAGCGGCCCGCCGCCGCCCGAGCCACTCCCGTACGCCGCACACCACCAGGACGGCGGCGATGGCGGCCAGATGCTCGCGGCCCGCCAGGTTGTCCTTGACCAGGACCTCCACCACCATCGCGACGATCACCAGTGCCCCGGTGAACCAGGCGCGCTGCTGATGGCAGACGTACACCGCGAGTCCCACGACCGCCGCCGAAGGGCCGGTGTCCACCACCTGCGCGTCCGATGCGGGCAGCCCGAGGACGGCGTCCGGGCCGAGCGCGATGCCGATCCGGGCGTACAGCGTCCCGGCGAGCGTGGCCAGATACGCGACCGCGAGCATGCGCCACCGCCCCAGGCACACCTCCGCGATGCCGAACACCAGCAGGATCTGGGCCAGCGCGCCCCACACGGGCAGATCGAGCGCGGGCACGAACAGCGACAGCGGTGTACGCAGCAGGGCCTGCCACACCGGGTCCTCGGCCCGCACCGCCCCCAGGTTCTGCACCGGGCCGTAGCCCCAGGCCTGGTTCTGGACGACCTGGACCACCGCCGTCAGCGTCACCGCCGTCAGCGTCAGGGCGAGCGCCCGCACGCCGCGGTCGGTGATTCCCGTCCGTACGGTGGTGAAGAGCGGCCCCCACTCGCGCAGCACCGCCCGGTGCAGGGCCGGGAGGCGGCTCACCTACGGGTGCCCAGGTGCGAGCGGTGCAGCCACTTCGGCAGCCCCGGCGCCTCCAGGAACCCCTCGGCGCGCCCCGCCGCGAGGGCGATCCGCGCCAGGTCGGCGCTCTTCTCGAACAGCATGAAACGCGGCTCCCAGATCGGTCGGTACTTGGCGTTGGCCCGGTAGAGCGACTCGATCTGCCACCAGCGCGAGAAGAAGCTCAACAGCGAACGCCACAGCCTCAGCACCGGTCCCGCGCCGAGCCGCGATCCCCTCTCGAAGACGGACCGGAACATCGCGAAGTTGAGCGAGACCTGAGTGATCCCGATCTCGCCCGAGCGCTGGAGCAGCTGGATGACCATGAACTCCATCAGCCCGTTCTCCGCGTCCCGGTCGCGGCGCATCAGGTCGAGGGAGAGGCCGTGCGGCCCCCACGGCACGAAGCTCAGGATCGCGCGCAGCTCACCGGGGGCCCCGGCCCCGCCCGCATCGCGGCACTCCAGCATCACGCACTGCCCGTCGGCCGGGTCGCCGAGCCGCCCGAGGGCCATGGAGAAACCACGCTCGGTCTCCCCGTCACGCCAGTCGTCGGCGCGCCGCACGAGGTCGGCCATCTCGTCCTCGGGGATGTCCGCGTGCCGCCGGATCGTCACCTCGTACCCGGCGCGCTTCACCCGGTTGTAGGCCTGGCGCACCGTACGCATCGCCCGCCCGTCGAGCGTGAACTCGGCGGTCTCCACGATCGCCTCGTCGCCCAGCTCCAGCGCGTCCAGGCCGTGCCGGGAGTAGACCGTGCCCGCCTCCTCGCTCGCGCCCATCACGGCCGGAATCCAGCCGTGCTCCCGGGCCTCGGTCAGCCAGGGGGCGATCGCGCCCGGCCAGGCCTCCGGGTCGCCGATCGGATCGCCGGATGCCAGGGAGACCCCGCCGACGACCCGGTAGACGACGGCGGCCTTCCGGGTCGGCGACCACACGGCGCTCTTCTCCCGGCGCAGCGCGAAGTAACCGAGCGAGTCCCGGTCGCCGTGCTTGTCCAGCAGTACGCGGAGCCGGGCCTCGTCCTCGGGGGAGAGCGGGTCCACCGCGCGGCGCGAGCGGAACGCGGCGTAGACGACGGTGATCAGCAGCAGCGTGGACAGGATGTTGATGACGACGTTGACCCAGCCGGGTGTGGTGATCCCGGGGAAGCGGGAGTCGTCGGCCGCCACGGAGACGAGGCGGAGCGCCCCGTAGCGCCAGCGGTCCAGAAACGTGGAGCGGTACTCGTCGTGGGCGGTGTTGGTGACGGTCACCAGGGCCGTCGCGATGAGCGAGGTGGCCAGCAGCCCCGCCACGGCCACCAGGGCCGCCAGCTTGGGGTTGGAGCGGTCGCCCTTGGCGTAGAACTCCCGCCGCCCGAGCAGCAGCGCCGCGACGAAGGCGGCCGTCAGCCCCAGCGAGACCCAGTTCTGCGCGTGCTGGCGGATCTCCGCGAAGAAGAACGCGAGGATCAGGAGCGCCAGCACCAGCCCGCCCAGGACCATGTTCACGATCCAGGCGGCCCGCTTGCGCCGCCGCATGGTGATCGCCAGGAACAGGGCGACCACCCCGGCGGAGAACCCCGCGCTGAGCAGGTAGGGCGTGAAGTAGTTCTCGGTGTTGTGCCGCCGCAGGTCCTGGCCGAGGCTGACCCAGACGGCGCTCAGGAAATTGATGAACGAGACGACGCGCAGATACCAGATGGCGAACGCCGCGCTCCGCCGGGACCGGACGGTGCTGTGCCGGGCTGCCTCTTCGGCCGATCGAACCTCTCCCATGAGAGGTGATCATATGGCGCATTACGGACATAAGGGGTGGCGGGTGCGATCGGTGGGGACTGCCCGCCCCGACCTGCCCGCCCCGACCTGCCCGCCCCGCCAAGGGCTCAGGTCGCGTCGAGCACCTTCACGTCGTCCTCGGAGGGGGCTTCCCCCGCCTCGGCCTCGGCCTCGGCCTCATCCTCGGTCGCCTCCGGCGTACGCTCCGGCAGTTCGGCGGCCAGCGCGGCCGCCGCCTGCACCAGCGGCAGGGCCAGCAGCGCCCCGCTGCCCTCGCCCACCGTCACCCCGTGGTCCAGCAGCGGGGTCAGGGCCATCCGGTCCAGCGCCTTCGTCTGCGCGGGCTCCCCGCTGACCTGACCGGCCAGCCACCAGTCCGGCGCCCGGAACGCCGCCCGCTGCGCCACCAGCGCACAGGCCGCCGAGACGACCCCGTCCAGGATCACCGGCATCCGGCGCACCGCGCTCTGCAACAGGAAGCCGGTCATCGCCGCCAGATCCGCGCCGCCCGACGCGGCCAGCAGCTCCAGCTGGTCGCCGAGCACCGGCCGGGCCCGGCGCAGCGCGTCCCGGATCGCCGCACACTTGCGCATCCAGGCCAGGTCGTCGATGCCCGCACCACCGCGCCCGGTCACCACCGAGGCATCCGTCCCGCAGAGCGCCGCGATCAGCGTGGCCGCGGCCGTGGTCCCCCCGACACTGAGGTCGCCGAGCACCACCAGATCGGTGCCGGAGTCCGCCTCCTCGTCGGCGATCGCCATGCCCAGCCGGACCGCCCGCTCGGCCTCCTCGACCGTCAGCGCGTCCTCGACGTCGATCCGCCCCGACCCCCGCCGCACCCGGTGCCGTACGACGGACTCGGGAAGCAGCTCCGGATCGCAGTCGAGACCGGCGTCCACGATCCGCAGCGGTACGGAGAAGCGGCGGGCCAGCACCGAGACGGGGCTCGCACCGTCGAGTGCCGCCCGGACCAGCTCGTACGCGCTTCCCGCGGACCGGCCCGAGACACCCAGCTCCGCCACTCCATGATCACCGGCGAAGAGCACCAGGCGCGGCTGCTCGACGGCCCTGACCGGCACGGACTGCTGCGCGGCGCTGAGCCACTCGCCCAGCTCGTCGAGCCGGCCGAGCGCCCCGGGCGGCACGATCAGCCGCTCACGCCGTTCCTCGGCATCGCGGCGCACACCCCCGTCGGGGCGTTCGATCAGGTCGGAGAAGTCGTCCAGGTTCACGGAGGTCTGCCTCGCGGGTCGTCACGTCTGTTTCCGGTCCGGGAACCCGGCGGCGGGCCCCCGCCGGGAACAGTACCGGTCGGCCCGCTGAACCCGACCGGATACCGGTGACGCCCCCTCACCCTCGCAGCACCACCGCCTGCCCCGCCACCACCAGCAGCACTTCCTCGCACTCGGCCGCCACCGCCGCGTTCAGCCGGCCCAGCTCGTCCCGGAACCGCCGCCCCGCCGGGGTCGCCGGGACCACCCCCGCCCCCACCTCGTTGGTCACCAGCACCACCTGGCGCCGGGTCTCCCGCACCGCGCCCACCAGCTCCGCGACCCGCCCCCGCAACGCCTCCTCGCCGCCGTGCCGCCACCGCACGTCCTCCCAGGCGTCCACCCGGTCCATCGCGTCGGTCAGCCACAGGGACAGGCAGTCGACCAGCAGCGGCGGCCCGTCCGCCGCCAGGAGCTTCGCGACCTCACAGGTCTCCTCGGTCCGCCACGCGCCCGGCCTGCGCTCCCGGTGCAGACCCACCCGGGCCGCCCATTCCGGGTCCCCGTCGCGGCGGCCGCCGGTCGCCACGTACACCACGTCCGGGAACGTCTCCAGCCGCCGCTCCGCCTCCAGCGACTTCCCCGACCGCGCGCCGCCCGTCACCAGCACCCGGCGCGGCACGTCCGGCACCGCGTGGTACTCGCCCACCACCAGCGTCGTCCCGTCCGGCACCGCCCGCGCCCCGGCCGACGCGAGCCGCCGCTCCAGCGCCGCGCCCGGCGGGGCGTCGTGGTCCAGGTGGACCGCGATCACCTCGGTCGCCGGGCCCACCGCGCCCACCGACCGCAGCCGGGCCACCGCGTCGGGCCGCGCGATCACATCGCAGACGACCATGTCCAACGGCCGCTCCGCCCGCTCGGTCAGCCCCGAGGGCGCGGCCCCCGGCGGCAGGTACAGCAGCCGCTCGCCCTCCGGCGAGCTCACCTCGTACCCCGTCCCCGGCGCGTCCATCGCCACCGCCCGTACCCGGTGCCCGCTGATCAGTGTCAGCACCTGGCCGTCCGGCACCCGCCCGGCCGGCGGCAGGGCGGGCGGCAGCTCGACGGCGGGCCCGTCGTGCGGATGGGTCAGCAGCACCTGGCGCACCGTGCCCAGCGAATGCCCCGCCCGCGCGGCGGCGAACACCGCTCCGGGGGTGAGGTCGAGCAGCAGCGCGTCGTCGACCAGCAGCGCCGTCGCGGCCCGCGCCCACGGACCGCGGGCCGACGCGCAGGCCGCGCAGGGACAGGAGGGGCGCGGCAGCCCGTCGGGGGCTCCGGTGCCGAGCAGAGTCAGTTCCACACCTTGATCCTCCCGTGTCCCCCCGCGCGGCGCGCGCCCGGCTAGGCTTCGGGCAGCAACGTGACCCAGGAGGCGGACATGGCGTGGACGTGGCGGTTCGAGAAGTCCGACGGTACGGAGACGGAGCCGGCGTTGCAGCCGGAGGAGTTCACCACCCAGGGCGACGCGGAGTCCTGGATCGGTGAGTTCTGGAAGGAACTGCTGGAGGGCGGTGCCGCCCAGGTGACGCTCTTCGAGGACTCGACCAAGATCTACGGCCCGATGAGCTTGCAGGCCGACGGCGCCTGACGCTCGGGTACGGAAGGGGGCGGGCTCCGCGGCACGTCCGGCGGAGCCCGCCCCCTTCCATTCCTTGTCCTGACCGCGTCCTGACCGCTCAGATCTCCCCGAGCGTGACCTCCGCCGTCCTGCTGTCGCCGCCGCGCGAGTACGTCACCGTGACCTTCTGGCCCGGCCTTTCGGCCGCCAGCGCCTCGGAGAGCGAGGTGACCGTGGTGATCTCGCTGTCCCTGATCTTCGTGATGACGTCCCCGGCCCGCAGCCCCGCGTCGGCCGCCGCGCCGCCCCGGTCCACGCTGACCAGGGCCACCCCGGCGGGGCGGTAGTCGTCGTCGACGACCGTGCGGCCGGTGATGTTGAGCGCGGCCCGGCCCGAGTCGGTGACCCGGCCGTCCTTGATGATCTGGTCGGCGACCGTCCTCACCATCGAGACGGGAATCGCGAAGCCGATGCCGGGCGCCGCGCTGTCTCCCATCTGCGGATCCGTCGCCGCGAGGGTGGGGATGCCGATGACCTCGCTGCTGAGGTTGACCAGCGCCCCGCCGCTGTTGCCCGGGTTGATCGCCGCGGAGGTCTGCACCATGTTGGCGATCGTCGCCCCGGTGCCGCCGCCCGCCCGGCTCTCGCTCACCGTCCGGCCGAGCGCCGAGACGATGCCCTGGGTGACGCTGCTGGAGAGGCCGAGTGGCGAGCCCATCGCCATCACGACCTGCCCCACCTCGACCTTCTCCGCGTCGCCGAACTTCGCGGGCTTCAGTCCGTCCGGCACCTCGTCGAGTTTGATCACGGCCAGGTCCTGTTCCGGATACGAGGAGACCAGCGAGGCGTTCAGCACCGTCTCCCCGGTGGCGACGCTGACCTTGAACTCCCTCTCGTCGCCGATCACATGGGCGTTGGTGACGATGTGCCCCCTGCTGTCGTAGACGACCCCGGAACCGAGGCTGTCGGAGGCGTCGATCTGTACGACCGACGGCAGTACGTCGTTGATGACGGCCTGGTAGGCGCTCTCCAGTTCGTTGGAGGCCCGGACCGCCGCACCCTGGGCCGTCTCCGAGGCACTGGCCTCCGGCGCGGGGGCCGCCGGTCCCGCACCGGAACAGCCGCCCGCCAGGGCGATCGCGCAGAGGGCTGCCGACAGGGGCGGCAGCAGCCTGCCTGCCCGGCGGCGGGAAGGGGATGGGGGCGTGTCCGGAGTGTCCATATCCGGAGTCTGGTCTCCCCGCCCGTGCGGGCGCCCGCACTGATGGGCCGAACGGGGCCCACCGCCGTACCCCGACCTACCCGCGCACCCCGCACAGGTGCAGCAGAGCCGCCACGCCCCGGTACGGGTCGGTGCGCCCGGCCCGGTCCTCCAGGGTCACGGCCCGCTCCAGCTCCTCGGCCGGGAGCTCCGCGTCGTCCGCCACGCCGTCCGTGAAGACCCGCACCCCGTACCAGGCGTGCAGCGGGGCGGCGATCCCGGCGAGCGTGGCCCGCAGGGCATCGAGCCGGTCGGCCCGGACCGGGCGGCCCACGTGGTCGGTGTACGTGGCGGTGTCGAAGGCGGCCAGGGCCGCGCCGAAGTCACCGGCGAGCGCGGGGCGCATCGCGAGCGCGTCCGCGTTCCGTACGAGCAGGGAGAGCAGGCCGCCGGGCGCCAGCATCCGGGCGAGCCCGGCCAGCATGGGGTCCGGCTCCTCGACGTACATCAGGACGCCGTGGCACAGCACCACGTCGAAACTGCCGGGCAGGAAGTGCACGCCGGTGTCCCGGCCGTCGCCCTCGATCAGCCTGACCCGCTCCCGGATGCCCTCGGGCTCGGTCGACAGGGCCGCACGGGCCGCCCCGAGCAGCTCGGCGTCCGACTCCAGACCCGTCACCGAATGACCGGCCCGCGCAAGGCGCAGCGCCTGGGTGCCCCGGCCCGTACCGACGTCCAGGACGCGCAGCCGACGGCCCACCGGGAACCGCCCGGCTATCTGCTCGTCCAGCTGGCGCCCGACGAGCTCCTGGCGGACCGTGTCGCGCACGCCGCCGAAGCCGGCCGGGCCGACCGGGGAGACCCCGGTGACGTCGGAGGCCTCCGTGCTCAGGGCCGCTCTCCGCGCTTGACCTGCGGCTTCGGCAGCCGCAGTCGGCGCATCTGGAGCGTACGCATCAGGCCGTAGGCCACGGCTCCGCGCTTCGGGGCGTCCGGGAAGCGCTTCCGCAGCTCCTTCTTCAGGCGCATCGTCAGGCCGATCGAGTCGATCACGATCAGGATGATCACGCCGACCCAGAGCAGCAGCGAGATGCTCTGGATGTTCTGCACCCGGATCACGCTGAGGATCAGGATGACCACGGCGAGCGGCAGGAACCATTC
Source organism: Streptomyces durocortorensis (assembly GCF_031760065.1). Taxonomy (NCBI): domain Bacteria; kingdom Bacillati; phylum Actinomycetota; class Actinomycetes; order Kitasatosporales; family Streptomycetaceae; genus Streptomyces; species Streptomyces sp. C11-1. The sequence goes on along the minus strand of NZ_CP134500.1, from coordinate 1,643,010 downwards.
GGCGATGTGGAAGCGCGAGTCCACGTAATCGCGGACGAAGCGACGCACCGGGCCCTTGTCGCGGACCGGGAGGTAGCGCTCGTCGCCCGAGGCGAGCGCCTCGCGCTGCCTGGCCAGGTCGGCCCGGCGCGCCTCGCGCTGGCGCTTCACGGCCGCCTTGCGGTCGGTCGGCGCGCTGGTCGCGGCACGTCGGCGCTGCGTCTGGGCCTCACTGCGCTTGGGGGTGGGGCGACCCTTGGGAGCCTGCGGGTCGCGGGGCTGCTTGGAGAGGTCCGCCGTCACCTGATCGGTGGGGGCCTTCTCTGTCTTGGCGCGGCTACGGAACACAAAACCCAAGGGTACGGGGTCGGCGGGCGGGCCCGGGAACAAGGGCGGGAACGATCCGGCAACGGACCGCGTCCCCAGAAGCGTCCCGACGGGTGCAGAACAGGCGTTTACCGCCTGTTCAGCCGCTCGTTCGGCTTGTCCTCCCCGGGTGCCCGGGGGGCCGCCTACACCCTGGGCGGGAGTGTTCACCGGGCGTACTCGTCCTTGGGGAGGAGCACATCCGCGCCCGAACAGTGCGGTAATAGAGGCAGGGCCCGTACTGTGGGTTCTATCGGGAGTGCTGGAGCTCAGTCCGTCAGAAGGGGGCGCGCGAAGCCCATGAGCGGTGTCATGAAGCGTATGGGGATGATCTTCCGCGCGAAGGCAAACAAGGCCCTTGACCGGGCCGAGGATCCGCGCGAGACCCTCGATTACTCGTACCAGAAGCAGCTGGAGCTGCTTCAGAAGGTGCGTCGAGGCGTCGCCGATGTGGCGACGTCCCGCAAGCGCCTGGAGTTGCAGCTGAACCAGTTGCAGGGCCAGTCGTCCAAGCTGGAGGACCAGGGCCGCAAGGCGCTGGCGCTGGGCCGCGAGGACCTGGCCCGCGAGGCGCTGTCGCGCCGCGCCGCACTCCAGCAGCAGGTCACCGACCTGGAGACGCAGCACACCACGCTGCAGGGCGAGGAGGAGAAGCTCACCCTCGCCGCCCAGCGGCTCCAGGCCAAGGTCGACGCCTTCCGCACCAAGAAGGAGACCATCAAGGCCACCTACACGGCGGCGCAGGCCCAGACCCGGATCGGCGAGGCCTTCTCCGGCATCTCCGAGGAGATGGGCGATGTGGGCCTGGCGATCCAGCGGGCCGAGGACAAGACGCAGCAGCTCCAGGCGCGGGCCGGCGCCATCGACGAGCTGCTCGCCTCCGGCGCCCTGGACGACCCGACCGGCACCGCGAAGGACGACATCGCCGCCGAGCTGGACCGGCTCTCCGGTGGCAGCGACGTGGAGCTGGAGCTCCAGCGGATGAAGGCCGAGCTGGCGGGCGGTTCCTCGTCCTCGCAGCAGGCCATCGAGGGCGGCGCCCAGGACAGCACGCCGCAGTCGCAGCAGTCCCCGCACAAGTTCGACAAGCAGTAAGGGCAGCGTCATGATCGTACGGATCATGGGGGAGGGCCAGGTAAAACTGGCCGACAGTCACTTCGTCGAACTGAACCAGCTCGACGACGTCCTGCTCAAGGAGATGGAGAGCGGCGACAGCCCCGGCTTCCGCACCACTCTCCACGCACTCCTGGACAAGGTGCGCGAGCTCGGTACGCCGCTGCCGGACGACTCCCTGGAGCCGTCCGAGCTGATCCTCCCGGCGCCCGACGCGACCCTCGAAGAGGTCCGCGACATGCTCAGCGACGACGGGCTCATCCCCAACTGACCGCGCTGAACCCGCGCTGTCGACCAGCACCCCTGTGCCCCGCCCCCGGTCCGCCGGGCGCGGGGCGCTGTGCGTCCGGCCCCTCCCCGCGGAACGGTCCCGGCCGCCCGGCCCGGACGCGTACCGTAGCTGGACGTGACCACCCTCTCGTCCGGCTTCGCGCGCGCCCGCCGCTGGCTCCGGGACCATCCCCTCGCGTTCGACGCGGCCCTGGCGTTCTGCACCCTCGTCGCGATGATCTGCAGTTCGTTCACCGCCCCGGGCGACCGTCACGGGCCGCCGTCCTTCGGGGCCCGTACCCCCGAGCTGTTCAGCGTGCTCCTGATGACGCTGACCGCCGCGGCCCTCGTCCTGCGCCGCCGCCGCCCGATGCAGGTCCTCGCCGTCACCGCCGCGCTCTCGGCCGTCGAGTACGTCCTGATGGAACCGCCCGCACCGGTCGTCATGAGCACCGTCATCGCCCTCTACACCGTCGCCTCGCGCACCGACCGCCCGACCACCTGGAAGGTCGGGCTGCTGACGATGGGCGGGCTCACCGCGGCCGCGATGGTCTTCGGCTCGACCCCCTGGTACAGCCAGGAGAACTTCGGCGTCTTCGCCTGGACCGGGCTGGCCTCGGCCGCCGGGGACGCCGTACGCAGCAGGCGCGCCTTCGTCGACGCCATCCGGGAGCGCGCCGAACGGGCCGAGCGCACCCGAGAGGAGGAGGCCCGGCGCCGCGTCGCCGAGGAGCGGCTGCGCATCGCCCGCGACCTCCACGACGTCGTCGCCCACCACATCGCCCTGGTCAACGTGCAGGCCGGGGTCGCCGCCCACGTCATGGACAAGCGCCCCGACCAGGCCAAGGAGGCGCTCGCCCACGTCCGCGACGCCAGCCGCTCCGCGCTCAACGAACTGCGGGTCACCGTCGGACTGCTGCGCCAGCAGGGCGACCCGGCAGCGCCCACCGAACCGGCCCCCGGCCTCGCGGTCCTCGACGAGCTGGTGGACACCTTCCGCAACGCCGGGCTCCCCGTCGAGGTGGCCTGCGCCGCGGAGGGGACCCGGCTGCCCGCCGGTGTCGACCTGGCCGCCTACCGGGTCATCCAGGAGGCCCTGACCAACGTCCGCAAGCACGCGGGCGCCGGGGCCCGGGCCGAGGTCAGCGTCGTACGGGTCGGGGCCACCGCCGAGATCACCGTGCTCGACAACGGCCTCGGGAGCCGGGAGCGGACCACCGCCACCGGGGACGAGAGCCCGGACAGCGGCGGCCACGGCCTGGTCGGCATGCGTGAGCGCGTCACCGCCCTCGGCGGTGCCCTCACCGCGGGACCTCGCTACGGTGGCGGCTTCCGGGTCCATGCGATCCTGCCGGTCGAGGCCCGCGCGGGTGAACCGGAGCTGCCGGGCACGGCGGGCGGGACGGGGGTACGCCGATGACCCAGCCGACACCGGTGCCGTCGGCGGCACCGGACGTACCGATCAGGGTGCTGCTCGCGGACGACCAGGCGCTCCTGCGCAGCGCGTTCCGGGTGCTGGTGGACTCCGAGCCGGACATGGAGGTCGTCGGCGAGGCGGCGGACGGGGCGCAGGCGGTCGAGCTGGCCCGCACCACCGGCGCCCACGTGGTGCTCATGGACATCCGGATGCCGGGCACCGACGGGCTCGCCGCCACCCGCATGATCAGCGCGGACCCGGAGCTGTCCGGCGTACGGGTGGTCATGCTCACCACCTTCGAGGTCGACGAGTACGTGGTCCGGTCGCTACGCGCCGGGGCCTCCGGGTTCCTCGGCAAGGGCGCCGAACCGGAGGAGCTGCTGAACGCCATCCGGATCGCCGCGGCGGGCGAGGCGCTGCTCTCCCCGGCCGCGACCAAGGGGCTCATCGCCACGTTCCTGGCCCAGGGCGGGAGTTCGGAGGAGGGGCCCGACAGCGCGGAGTACGCGGAGCGGCTGGGCGCGCTCACCGGCCGCGAACGCGAGGTGCTGGTGCAGGTCGCGGGCGGCCACTCCAACGACGAGATCGCCGAACGCCTTGAGGTCAGCCCGCTCACCGTCAAGACCCATGTGAACCGGGCGATGGCGAAGGTCGGCGCCCGCGACCGGGCGCAATTGGTGGTCATCGCCTACGAATCGGGCCTGGTGCGCGCCCGGGCCGACTGACCGGGCGGGGACAGAGGTGTACGAGGGCGTACTCCACCTGCGGTATGCGCGGCATAAGAAAGCAGCCCGGAGGGCCGACGTACGGGCGGCGCGAACCGGAGATCGTAGGGGTGGGCTCGGAGGTGTCCCCGTGTTGCCTCCCGCCCTCCTCCGCGTACGCCACAGAAGAGAGATGCACCCATGTCCTGGCTGTCCAGATTCAGCCTCGCGCAACGGGCCCTGATCGGGCTGGTCTCGATTGTCGCGCTCGTCTTCGGCGCGATAGCGATCCCGCAGCTCAAGCAGCAGCTGCTGCCCACCATCGAACTGCCGATGGTGTCGGTGCTGGCGCCCTACCAGGGTGCGTCCCCTGATGTGGTCGAGAAGCAGGTCGTCGAGCCGCTGGAGAACTCCATCAAGGCCGTCGACGGCGTCGAGGGCATCACCTCGACAGCCAGCGAGGGCAACGCCCTGATCATGGCGACGTTCGACTTCGGCGACGAAGGCACCAAGCAGCTCGTCGCCGACATCCAGCAGGCGGTGAACCGGGCCCGCGCCCAGCTGCCCGCGACCGTCGACCCGCAGGTCATCGCCGGTTCCACCGACGACATCCCGACCGTGGTCCTCGCGGTCACCGCCGACGAGGACCAGCAGGCGCTGGCCGACCGGCTCGACCGCACGGTCGTCCCGGCCCTCCAGGACATCGAGGGCGTCGGCCAGGTCACCGTGGACGGGGTGCAGGAGCTCCAGGTCTCCGTCGTACCGGACGACAAGAAGCTCGCGGCGGCCGGTCTGAACGCGGGCTCGCTGTCCCAGGCCCTCCGGGCGGGCGGTACGACCCTCCCGGCCGGTTCCTTCTCCGAGGCGGGCAAGAGCCGCACCATCCAGGTCGGCGGTGGCTACACCTCCCTGAAGCAGATCGAGGACCTCCAGGTCGTCGCGGAGGCCCCCGCGGACGCCTCGGACGAGCCGGGCGAGCCGGTGCGCCTCGGTGATGTGGCCGAGGTGAAGCAGGAGCCGTCCACGGCGGTCTCCATCACCCGTACCAACGGCAAGCCGAGCCTCGCCGTGATGGCCACCATGGACAAGGACGGCAGCGCCGTCGCCATCTCGGACGCCGTCAAGGACAAGCTCCCCGAGCTCCGCGAGGACCTCGGCGCGGGCGCCGAGCTGACGGTCGTCTCCGACCAGGGCCCGGCCGTCTCCAAGGCGATCTCCGGGCTGACCACCGAGGGCGCGCTCGGGCTGGTCTTCGCGGTCGTCGTGATCCTGGTCTTCCTCGCCTCGATCCGCTCGACGCTGGTCACCGCGGTCTCCATCCCGCTCTCCGTCGTCCTCGCGCTGATCGTGCTGTGGACCCGGGACCTGTCGCTGAACATGCTCACGCTCGGCGCGCTGACCATCGCCATCGGCCGGGTCGTCGACGACTCGATCGTGGTGCTGGAGAACATCAAGCGCCACCTCGGCTACGGCGAGGACCGCCACACGGCGATCATCACCGCGGTGAAGGAAGTGGCCGGAGCGGTCACCTCCGCCACCCTGACGACCGTCGCCGTGTTCCTGCCCATCGGTCTGGTCGGCGGCATGATCGGCCAGCTCTTCGGTTCGTTCTCGCTGACCGTCACCGCGGCCCTGCTGGCCTCGCTGGTGGTCTCGCTCACCGTGGTGCCGGTGCTGTCGTACTGGTTCCTGCGGGCTCCCAAGGGCACCCCGGAGGACGCCGCGGAGGCCCGCCGCCTCGCGGAGGAGAAGGAGGCCCGCAGCAGGCTCCAGCGGCTGTACGTCCCGATCCTGCGCTTCGCGACCCGCCGCCGGATCACCAGCGTCGTCATCGCCGTCGCGGTGCTCATCGGCACCTTCGGGATGCTCCCGCTGCTGAAGACGAACTTCTTCGACGCGGGCGAGCAGGAAGTCCTGACCGTCAAGCAGGAGCTGGCGCCCGGCACCAGCCTGGAGGCCGCCGACGAGGCCGCCCGCAAGGTGGAGAAGGTCCTTGACCAGGACAAGGGCGTCAAGGACTACCAGGTCACCGTCGGCTCCTCCGGCTTCATGGCGGCCTTCGGCGGCGGTACGGGCTCCAACCAGGCCTCCTACCAGGTCACCCTGAAGGACGCCGCGGACTACGAGAGCGCCCAGGACCGCATAGACGAGGCCCTCGGCAGGCTCGACGGCATCGGCGACACCTCCATCGCCGCGGGCGACGGCTTCGGCGCCCAGGACCTGAGTGTCGTGGTCAAGGCCGCCGACGCGGACACCCTCAAGAAGGCGGCCGACACCGTCCGCGCCGAGGTCGCCACCATCAAGGACGTCACCGACGTCCAGAGCGACCTGTCGCAGAGCGTCCCGCGCATCTCCGTCACCGCCAACGACCAGGCGGCGGCCGCCGGATTCGACTCCACCACACTGGGCGGGGTCGTCGCCGGAGCCGTACGCGGCACCCCGGCCGGCACCGCGATGCTGGACGACACCGAGCGCGACGTCGTCATCAGGACCGCCCGCCCGGCCACCACCATGGCCGAGCTCAAGGCCCTGCCGCTCGGCCCGGTGAAGCTCGGCGACATCGCCGAGGTGAAGCTCGTCCCCGGCCCGGTCTCCACGACCCGGATCGACGGCCAGCGCGCGGCGACCATCACCGCCAAGCCCGTCGGTGACAACACCGGCGCGGTCAGCGCCACGCTCGCCCAGAAGATCGACGCCCTGGACCTCCCCGACGGCGCCACCGCCACCATCGGCGGCGTCACCGAGGACCAGAACGAGGCCTTCATGCAGCTCGGCCTCGCCATGCTGGCGGCCATCGCGATCGTGTTCATGCTGCTGGTGGCGACCTTCCGGTCGCTGATCCAGCCGCTGATCCTGCTGGTCTCCGTCCCGTTCGCGGCCACCGGAGCCATCGGCCTGCTGCTCGTCACCGGCACCCCGCTGGGCGTTCCCGCGATGATCGGCCTGCTGATGCTCATCGGCATCGTGGTCACCAACGCGATCGTGCTGATCGACCTGATCAACCAGTACCGCGCCCAGGGCCTGGGCATCGTGGAAGCCGTCATCGAGGGCGGCCGCCACCGCTTCCGCCCGATCCTGATGACGGCCCTGGCCACGATCTTCGCCCTGCTCCCGATGGCGCTCGGCGTCACCGGCGACGGCGGGTTCATCTCGCAGCCGCTGGGCGTCGTGGTGATCGGCGGTCTGATCAGCTCCACGCTGCTGACCCTGCTGCTCGTCCCGACGCTGTACGCGATGGTCGAGCTGCGCAAGGAGCGCCGCGCCGGGAAGAAGGCCGCCAAGCGCGCCGCGAAGGCGGGCGTACCGGCCGGGGCCGAGCCGGAGGAGGCGAAGGAGACACAGCCCTCGGGCGTGTAGCCGACTGCTGTACCGGCACAGGGGCCCGTCCCGCGCACCCGCGTGGGGCAGGCCCCTGTGCGTCAGGCCTCTCCGCCCAGTGCCCCGATGATCCGGCGCCAGGTCCCCCCGTGCGGTTCGGGGTGGCGGACGCTCAGGGCGACGGTCTCCTCCACCAGCCGGGCGCGGGTCTCCTCGCCGGCCCTGTGCAGGAGCGCGGCCAGGTCGTCCGGGTCGAACCCCGAGGTCTCTCCCGAGAGCACCAGGGCCACCTGGGCATGGGTGAGCGAGGAGAGCCGGTCGTGGAAGACCTGGCCCTCGATGCCCCCGGCGTGCATCAGCGCGGTGCCGTCCCCGGCTTCCAACGCCCGCTCCACGTAGGCCTGGAGGGCGTCGCGGTCCTCCACCAGCCGGTACGCGGCGTCCAGGCCCTCGGTGCGGCCGATGTCGAGCATCGCGACGTGGGCCAGCGGGGTGGCGGCGGGCGGCTGCACGTCCAGGAGGCGCGGGTGCTCCTCCAGATAGGCCCGTGACTCCGCCCAGTCCGCGCACTCCAGCCACTGGGCCAGCTGCTCCGAAAGGATCAGCGGATCGTAGGCGGCGGTCACCCCGTGGGCGAGGACGGACTCGCGGAGCAGGGCGTGCCGCTTGGCGCCGAGGGGGTCCAGGACCGCCAGCTCGTCGAGGGCGGTCACCGCCTCCCCGCCGCTGAGGACATCGGCGTTCTGCGACCAGAAATCGCGGGAGCGGGGCCAGTCGGGTGCGAACATCCAGGCGCTGACGAGGTCCAGGGTCTTCGCAGGCAGGGCCAGCCAGTCCGGCACGGGCGTGAAGGTCTCCTCCTCCCACGCCGTGTGCACCGCGGCGCTGTCACCGTACGCGCGCAGCGCCCGCCTCGCCCGTACGGTCACGGTGTCCGCGTTCCCGTTCCGCTCCCCGTCCTCGTCGAGCCACCGCACCAGCTCGCTCACTCCGGTCGCGGGCCAGGGGTCCGGGCAGCGCAGCAGGAAGACGCTCCGTTCGACGCCCAGGCGCCGGGCGACCGCCGGGTCGGCCGCCGTGAACTCCTTGACCGTTTCCTCGAATTCCTCGATCGCCGCCGTGTGTTCGCCGGTACGGGCGAGTGCCCGGGTCAGGTCGTCGAGAGCGGAGACCAGGGCGGTGACCGGGGCATCGCAGCCGCCGGGGTCCTCCAACGCCAGAGACCGGTGGAGAGCCACCGACTCCCAGAACGCTTCCACCGCCCCCTCCGCATCACCGCTCGCCCCCAGGTGCGTGCCGAGCAGATGGAGCGAGCGGGCCAGTTCCGGCAGGACGTCGTCGCCCTGTTCACGCAGCAGACCGACGGCCTCCCGCGCCGGGGCCGACGCCTGCGCGGGGCCACCGGTGCCGGCCAGGCTCCGGGCGAGGGTGCGGAGAGCGGCGGCCAGGCCCGGGCGGAAGGCGTCAGGGTGTTGCCCGGCAGGCTCGCGGAGCAGGGCCACCGCCTCCTCCGCAGCCCGCAGGCCCGCCGCCGGGTCTCCGGCCCTGTTGAGGTGACCGGCCAGGCCGTCGAGTGCCGTGGCCAGCTCCGGGCGGAAGACATCCGGCCGCAGGTCGGCGAGTTCACGGAAGCAGTCGCCCGCCTCCCGGGCCGCGTCGATCGCGCCGGAGAGGTCGCTCACGGCCGCGCGGTGGTCGCCGAGGGCGTGCAGAGCGGCGGCGAGCCGGGGCAGGAAGGCCTCCGCCTCCTCCTCGGCGAGGTGCCGGAGGAGGCCGACCGCCTCCTCGGCCCGGGGCACGGCCTCCACCGGCTCCCCGGCGCCCGCCAGATGCGCGGCGCAGCCCAGCAGGTACGCCGCGAGCGCCGGAACGGACGCGCCCGGCCGCTCCTCCTCGATCAGCTCGCGCTGGAGCCGTACGGACTGCTTCGCGAACGGCACGGCGGTCGCCCGGTCCCCGGTGTCGGCGATCCGGTCGCCCAGGGCGTCCATGGCCAGGGCCAGCTCCGCCTGGAAGTCCCCCGGGCGCTTCATACCGAGCTCGGCGTAGATCTGCGCGGACTCCTGCGCCGGGGGCAGGGCGCCGGTGCGGTCCCCGGTGGCGCGGACCCGGTCCGACAGCCGGTGCAGGGCCGCGGCCAGGGCGGGCAGGAAGTCGCCCGGCTCCTCCGCGTCGAGCGCCCGGTAGATCTCCACCTCCTCCTCCGCCGCCGCCAGGGCCCCTTCACGGTCCCCGGCACCGGCCCGCAGCACGGAGAGGCTGTCCAGCATCGCGGCGAGCGCGAGCCGGGCCGCGGGGGCGCTCTCGGCGAGGCTGCGGCAGCCCCGTACGGTCTCCTCCGCACGCGGCAGCGCGCCGGTGTCCGTCCCACCCGCGCCACCCGCGATGTCGGCCCCGTGGTCCTCGTAGCTCATACCCGCCCCACCGTCTCGCTGCTCATCGCTGTCCACGTCGTTCCGCGGCCGTGCCGGAGAGCGGCCGACTGCGGTGAGTAGCAGCGTAGTTACACAAAGGGTGGGGCGGGTGCCGTACGGGCGAAGTGGCCCGATCCGGGCCCAGGGGCCGCCGCGGGGGCGTCTCGGCGCAGACGAGGGGCCCGGCCCGCCGTCACGACGGCGAACCGGGCCCCTCAGCGCCCACCCGCTACGGCAGCGCCAGCATCCGCTCCAGCGCGAGCTTGGCGTACTTCTCGGTCTCCGGGTCGACCTCGATCCGGTTGACCAGCTTGCCGTCGGCCAGCGACTCCAGGGTCCAGACCAGGTGCGGCAGGTCGATGCGGTTCATCGTCGAGCAGAAGCAGACCGTCTTGTCGAGGAAGACGATCTCCTTGTCCTCGGAAGCGAAACGATTCGCCAGGCGGCGGACCAGGTTCAGCTCCGTGCCGATCGCCCACTTCGAGCCGCGCGGGGCCGCCTCCAGGGCCTTGATGATGTACTCCGTCGAGCCGACGTAGTCCGCGGCCGCGACGACCTCGTGCTTGCACTCGGGGTGCACCAGCACATTGACCCCGGGAATCCGGGCCCGGACGTCCTCGACCGACTCGACCGAGAAGCGGCCGTGGACCGAGCAGTGGCCGCGCCACAGGATCATCTTCGCGTTCCGCAGCTGCTCGGCGGTGAGGCCGCCGTTGGGCTTGTGCGGGTTGTAGACGACGCAGTCCGTGAGGCTCATCCCCATGTCCCGCACGGCCGTGTTGCGGCCCAGGTGCTGGTCCGGGAGGAAGAGGATCTTCTCGCCCTGCTCGAAGGCCCACTCCAGGGCCCGCTTCGCGTTCGAGGACGTACAGATCGTGCCGCCGTGCCGGCCGGTGAAGGCCTTGATGTCCGCGGAGGAGTTCATGTACGAGACGGGCACGACCTGGTCGGCGACCCCGGCATCGGTCAGCACGTCCCAGCACTCCGCGACCTGCTCGGCGGTGGCCATGTCGGCCATCGAGCAGCCCGCCGCCAGGTCCGGCAGCACGACCGCCTGGGCGTCGGTGGTCAGGATGTCCGCCGACTCGGCCATGAAGTGCACACCGCAGAAGACGATGTACTCCGCCTCCGGGCGCGCGGCCGCGTCGCGGGCCAGCTTGAACGAGTCGCCGGTGACGTCCGCGAACTGGATGACCTCGTCGCGCTGGTAGTGGTGGCCGAGGACGAACACCTTGTCCCCGAGCTTCTCCTTCGCGACGCGGGCGCGCTCCACCAGGTCCGGGTCGGAGGGGGAGGGGAGATCGCCGGGGCATTCGACGCCGCGCTCGCTCCTCGGGTCGGCCTCACGGCCGAGCAGCAGCAGCGCGAGCGGTGTCGGCTGTACGTCCAGGGGCTGGGCCGTGGTCACGTCACGCACCCTTTCTAGTCTGCGAACTCAGTGAACTCCGCGAACTTCTGCGAAGAGCTTCGGCGAACTCCGCCTTTTCGTCTATTTGACGCTATCTATGATAGCCGCTTCGTGTCACTTTGACGATGCCGATAGCGTCGATGTGACGCATCCCCCGGGCGACCGGGTGTGCGAGCATGAAAAGGAACAGACAAGCGCTTGGCCCGGAATGAATCCGCGGGTCTGGCGGTTGAACCGTCGGCAAGCAGTCCGTACAACCCGGGAGAGAAGCAGATGTCCGTATCGGACGAGACCACCACCGTGAGCGACGGCATCCTCCTGTCCGACGCCGCCGCCGCCAAGGTCAAGGCCCTGCTGGAGCAGGAGGGCCGCGAGGACCTGGCGCTGCGCGTCGCCGTCCAGCCCGGCGGTTGCTCGGGCCTGCGCTACCAGCTCTTCTTCGACGAGCGCTCGCTCGACGGTGACGTCGTGAAGGACTTCGACGGTGTGAAGGTCGTCACCGACCGGATGAGCGCCCCGTACCTGGGCGGCGCCTCCATCGACTTCGTCGACACGATCGAGAAGCAGGGCTTCACGATCGACAACCCCAACGCCACCGGCTCCTGCGCCTGCGGCGACTCGTTCAGCTAAACGCCGCGCACCGGCATACGAGGGCGGCCCCGGGGATTCCTCCCGGGGCCGCCCTCGTACGTCCGCGTCCCGTACGTCCGCGTCTCAGCCGCGCGGCACCGTGGCGCCCGACGCCGCGTCGATCACCGTGCGGTCCCCGAGCGGCTTCTCCAGCGTCACCGTCCGGGTCAGCTCCTTGGCGATCATGATGCAGGCGCCCTCCCGCGGCTGCTCGGTGACCGAGATCCGCACCTGGCCCGCGCTCTCCTCGGCGCTCGCCGTGTACGTACTGCACACGCCGCCCCAGAAGGTCACCTCAAGGGTCCGGCCGTCCGCCGCGTACGAGGTCACCTTCCGGTCCCCGGAGGGCGCCGGCGTCTCCGGCTTCTCGATGAACTCCGGATCCACGGCGACCTGCGTGACCGTGTCCTCCGGCCCGCCCGGCGCCTGCCGGACCGTGAACAGCCACGACGGCACCAGTGTCTGCCGGCCGTCCACATAGTGCAGGGCGAGGCCGAACACCGCGTCCTCGACCGTCCGCTCCACCGGCGCCCGCTTGCCGTTCGACGGGACGCAGTCGGGCACCGAGGTCTTCGGCTCACCCTCCAGCGGGACGGGAGTGGCGCACCCGCCGATGTCCCGGCCGCCGTCCCCCTTGCCCTTGCTCGCCGCGTTCAGCTGCTCCAGCGCCTCGTCCGCGCCGATCGCCGGGTAGGTGTCCCCCTTCTCCAGCGCCTTCAGATGGCCGCTGCCGCCGGTCACCTCGCCGTCCGGGCCCACCTGGATACCGGTGGACCAGCCGTACGTGGGGAGCCCGTCGACCTTCGGGGCGGCGTTGACCACGCGGGCATCGCCGATGAGCTGGCCCGCGTTCAGCGCCGCGTCGTCCTGCCCGGCCGCCTTGAGGACCGGGGCCGCGGCAGCCTTCGCCGCTCTCTCGCTCACCGGGGTGCCGCCCGGCTCCCCGGACCCGTTCGCACACACCTTCCCCGGCTCGCAGGGCTTCACCGGGGTGGTGCGGGCGAACGTCCAGGTGCCCGGGGCCTGCTTCGTCACCTTCAGGAGCGCGCCGGGGCCGTCGCCGTCGCCGACCACCCAGGACGTGCCCTCGGTGCGCGGCGTGCCCGGGATGCCCAGTGCCTTGGCCAGCCGGGCCACCTCGGCCGACGCCACCGTGCCCCGGGCGTGGTGCACCGCCGCCTCGTCCGGACCGTCGGGCAGTTCGCCCGACGCCCGGTAGACCACCGGCGGACCGCCCGGGTCCGGTTCGCCGGGCGCGATGCCCGGGGGAGGGGTGCTCGGGCCGTCCGCCGCGGCGGCGGCGTCCAGGGTCAGCGGGGCCGCGTCCTTCGCCGCCGCCCCGCCGTCCGCCGCGCCGCCGCCCGAAGCGGTCGAGGCCCAGTACGCCCCGCCGCCCCCGGCCAGCAGCACGGCCGCGGCCACGGAGGCCACCGCGAGGGGCGGACGCCGCCGCCGGGGGCCGGTCACGTCGTTGTCGGGTCGCTCGGTGCTCACCGGATCGCTCCTTCGACTGCGTTGCCGTCGCGGTGTCTGCCGCGTGCCCCCGGACGGGGACACCGGTGGGACGGAGCGGAGGAGCGTGCGGTTCCCCGACGGCCGCCGTCAGTCGCCGTACTCGGACATCGCGTCGATCAACCGGGCCGACGCGGGCGGGACCGTCACCCCGTGGATCAGGGCCGGCTCCACCCGGGCCGGGGCGCTCCTCGCGGGTACGGCCCAGTGCGGCGCCATCCGCGCGCAGTCCCCGCGCAGCTCCGCCAGGCTCACTTCGGACTCTCGCGATGCGGTGTGCTTCGACATATCCGCACCGTAACCACGGTCACCCTCAGGTAGAAAGCCCTACTATCGGGTAGTTTTCCCTATTCCTCGTCGGAGAGCTCACCCGGTAGCGTGAACTGTCACGCCGTCCCGGAGGGCGCAGTCACGGCCCTTCGCCTTCCGCAGGAGTAGCCTCCCCGTGCGTATCGCAGTCACCGGCTCCATCGCCACTGACCACCTGATGACGTTTCCCGGCCGTTTCGCCGACCAGCTGGTCGCGGATCAGCTGCACACGGTCTCCCTCTCCTTCCTGGTCGACAACCTCGACGTGCGCCGGGGCGGTGTCGCCGCCAACATCTGCTTCGGCATGGGACTGCTCGGCACCCGCCCGATCCTGGTCGGCGCGGCGGGCTCGGACTTCGACGAGTACCGCGCCTGGCTCGACCGGCACGGCGTCGAGACCGGCTCGGTGCGGATCTCCGAGGTGCTGCACACCGCCCGCTTCGTCTGCACCACCGACGCCGACCACAACCAGATCGGCTCCTTCTACACCGGCGCGATGAGCGAGGCCCGCCTCATCGAGCTGAAGAACGTCGCCGACCGCGTGGGCGGCCTCGACCTCGTCTCCATCGGCGCCGACGACCCCGAGGCGATGCTCCGCCACACCGAGGAGTGCCGCTCCCGGAACATCCCGTTCGCCGCGGACTTCTCGCAGCAGATCGCGCGGATGGACGGCGAGGAGATCCGCATCCTCCTCGACGGCGCCACGTACCTCTTCTCCAACGAGTACGAGAAGGGGCTCATCGAGTCCAAGACCGGCTGGAGCGACGAGGAGATCCTCGCCAAGGTCGGCCACCGCGTCACCACCCTCGGCGCCCGCGGTGTCCGGATCGAGCGGGCGGGCGAGCCGGTCATCGAGGTCGGCTGCCCCGAGGAGGAGACCAAGGCCGACCCCACCGGCGTCGGCGACGCCTTCCGCGCGGGCTTCCTCTCCGGCCTCGCCTGGGGCGTCGGCCTGGAGCGCGCCGCCCAGGTCGGCTGCATGCTCGCCACCCTGGTCATCGAGACGGTCGGCACCCAGGAGTACACCCTGCGCCGCACCCACTTCATGGACCGCTTCACCAAGGCGTACGGCCACGAGGCCGCAGCCGAGGTCCAGCAGCACCTGGCGTGATTCAGCCGAGCCGGCGGACCACATAGGCCGAGCCCCGGTCCGCCGGCTCCTCGCCCACGTACTCCTGACCCCGCATCTCGCACCAGGCCGGGATGTCCAGGCGCGCCGCCTCGTCGTCGGCGAGGACCGTCACCGTGGCGCCCACCGGTACCTCCCCGATCACCTTTGCGAGCTCGATCACCGGGATCGGGCAGCGGCGGCCCAGCGCGTCGACGACCAGGGACGCGGCAGGCTCGGGGGAGGGAGGCACGGAGGGCGCCGACGCCGGTGCGCCGAGCCGCTCGCGCACCTCCGCGACCACCCCGGGCAGCGCGTCGAGGAAGCGGTCCACGTCGGCCCCGGCCGTGCCCGTCGGCAGCGAGACCCGGATGTTCCCCTCCGACAGCACACCCATCGCCCTGAGCACATGGCTCGGCTCCAGTGTGCTGCTCGTACAGGACGAACCGGACGATACGGAGAACTCCCTCCGGTCCAGCTCGTGCAGCAGAGTCTCCCCGTCGACATAGAGACAGGAGAAGGTGACCAGATGCGGCAGCCGCCGCTCCGGATCGCCCACCACCTCCACATCGGGCACCCGCTCCGCCACGACGGCCCGGATCCGGTCGACCAGGGCCCGCAGCCGCACCGACTCCGCCGCCGCCTCGTCCCGTACGGCGCGCAGGGAGGCGGCCGCCGCCACGATCGCGGGCAGGTTCTCGAACCCCGGCGCCCGCCCCGACTCCCGCTCCTCGGCGGGGCCTTGGGGTGCGAAGCGCACCCCCTTGCGGACGGCGAGCAGTCCCACCCCGGCCGGCCCGCCCCACTTGTGCGCGCTCGCCGTCAGCAGCGACCAGCCGCCCGCCACCGGCCCCCAGCCGAGCGACTGGGCCGCGTCCACCAGCAGCGGCACCCCGGCATCCGCGCAGCGCGCGGCGACCTCGGCCACCGGCTGCTCGGTGCCCACTTCGTGGTTGGCCGACTGGAGACAGGCCAGCGCGGTGTCCGCCCGCAGCGCCCCGGCGTACGCCGCCGGGTCCACCGCTCCCGACCGGCCCACCGGCACCTCGGTGAACGAGCCGCCCGCCGCCTCGTGGGCCGCCGCCGAATGGAGCACCGAGGAGTGTTCGACCGCCGACACCGTCAGATGGCGGCCGACACGCCGACGCCCCGAAAGTGCCCCGGCAATTCCCGCGTGCACCGCGGACGTCCCCGAAGAGGTGAACACCAGCTCGTCCGGACGGCAGCCGACCGCCTCCGCGGCGGCCTCCCGGGCCGCGTCCAGCAGCAGCCGGGCGCGTCGGCCCTCCCGGTACAGCCGGGCGGGATCGGCCCAGCCCTCGTCCAGCGCGGCAAGCAGTGCCTGGCGTGCGACGGGGTGCAGGGGGGCGGCGGAGGCGGCATCGAAGTAGGGCACGCCGCCACGCTAGCCCGCGCCCGGCCCCACCTCGGCGGCGGCCGCTCTCCCCGGCCGGGCGAGTGGCCGTCAGATGGGGGCCGGAGGCCCGGATTCCACCCCTTGGGGGTGTCGGGCGGCGCGTTGGGCACCCTCCCCGCGCGACCCCAAATAGCGTCCAGTAGGGTTTGGTCCGCATAAACATCCAAACCCCTGCCCGCGTCAGGGCCGGCGACCGACCAGAGACATACGGGCGCGCCGACCGTGCGGGCGAGACTCTCGGGAAGGCGCTACGTGAGTCCCAACGGCTCCGACCGCTCGTCGCGGCGCCCGATGCGGCGGAAGCTGCCGCAGGTGCTGACTGCGGGCCTGGTCCTGGCGACGGCCTCCGGTTGTTCATACAACTGGGAGGATTTTCCCCGCCTCGGTATGCCCACCCCGGTAACGGAAGAGGCCCCTCGGATCCTCTCCCTCTGGCAAGGCTCGTGGGCGGCAGCGCTCGTCACGGGTGTCCTTGTCTGGGGGCTGATCCTCTGGAGCGTCTTCTTCCACCGGCGCAGCCGGACCAAGGTGGAGGTACCTCCGCAGACCAGGTACAACATGCCCATCGAGGCGTTGTACACAGTGGTTCCCCTCATCATCGTCTCGGTGCTCTTCTACTTCACCGCGCGTGATGAGTCGAAGCTCCTTGAGCTCTCCGACAAGCCCGCCCACACCATCAACGTGGTCGGCTACCAGTGGAGCTGGGGCTTCAACTACATCGAGAAGGTGGAAGGCCAGCCCGCTGCGGGCAAGGAGATCCCCAAGGAGCTCTCGGCCATCCCGGACAGGTTCCAGAAGGACTTCCCCGAGGGCGCCGGCGGCGTCTACGACGTGGGCATCCCCGGGACCCGTAACCCCCAGAACGGCAACCCGGGTCCGACCCTGTGGCTGCCGAAGGGGGAGAAGGTCCGCTTCGTCCTCACTTCGCGCGACGTCATCCACTCCTTCTGGGTGGTGCCGTTCCTCATGAAGCAGGACGTCATTCCGGGCCACACCAACGTGTTCGAGGTGACCCCCAACCGGGAGGGCACCTTCATGGGCAAGTGCGCCGAGCTCTGTGGCGTCGACCACTCCCGGATGCTCTTCAACGTCAAGGTCGTCTCCCCCGAGCGTTACCAGCAGCACCTCAAGGAGCTCGCTGAGAAGGGTCAGACGGGCTACGTGCCGGCGGGCATCGAGCAGACGGACCCGGCCAGGAATGCGGAGAAGAACCAACTGTGAGCATCCTCAACGAACCTCAGGGTGCTGCGCCGGCAGACGACTCGTACGAGGACGAGCTGCCGGTGCGGCGCAAGGAGCCGGGAAACGTCGTCATCAAGTGGCTGACCACCACTGACCACAAGACGATCGGCTCGCTCTACCTGGTCACGTCGTTCGCGTTCTTCATCATCGGCGGAATCATGGCGCTCTTCATGCGCGCCGAGCTGGCTCGTCCCGGCACGCAGATCATGTCGAACGAGCAGTTCAACCAGGCGTTCACGATGCACGGCACGATCATGCTGCTGATGTTCGCGACGCCGCTGTTCGCCGGGTTCGCGAACTGGATCATGCCGTTGCAGATCGGCGCGCCCGATGTGGCGTTCCCGCGGCTGAACATGTTCGCGTACTGGCTGTACCTCTTCGGCTCGCTCATCGCGGTGGCGGGTTTCCTGACCCCGCAGGGTGCGGCTGACTTCGGCTGGTTCGCCTACGCGCCGCTGAACGACGCGGTCCGCTCGCCGGGCATCGGCGCCGACATGTGGATCATGGGCCTGGCCTTCTCCGGCTTCGGTACGATTCTCGGCTCGGTCAACTTCATCACCACGATCATCTGCATGCGCGCACCCGGCATGACGATGTTCCGCATGCCGATCTTCACCTGGAACGTCCTGCTGACCGGTGTGCTGGTCCTGCTGGCCTTCCCGGTTCTGGCCGCCGCGCTCTTCGCGCTGGAGGCGGACCGTAAATTCGGTGCGCATATCTTCGATTCCGCCAATGGCGGCGCGTTGCTCTGGCAACACCTCTTCTGGTTCTTCGGACACCCAGAGGTGTACATCATCGCCCTGCCGTTCTTCGGAATCATTTCCGAGGTCATCCCGGTATTCAGCCGCAAGCCGATGTTCGGCTACATCGGTCTGATCGCCGCGACGATCGCCATCGCCGGTCTTTCCGTGACGGTCTGGGCGCACCACATGTATGTGACGGGCGGCGTGCTCTTGCCGTTCTTCTCCTTCATGACCTTCCTTATCGCGGTGCCAACCGGTGTGAAGTTCTTCAACTGGATCGGCACGATGTGGAAGGGGTCCTTGTCCTTCGAGACACCGATGCTCTGGGCCGTCGGCTTCCTGATCACCTTCACCTTCGGTGGTCTGACCGGCGTCATCCTGGCCTCGCCCCCGATGGACTTCCACGTCTCGGACTCGTACTTCGTCGTCGCGCACTTCCACTACGTCATCTTCGGCACCGTGGTCTTCGCGATGTTCTCCGGATTCCACTTCTGGTGGCCGAAGTTCACCGGCAAGATGCTGGACGAGCGGCTCGGCAAGATCACGTTCTGGACGCTGTTCGTGGGCTTCCACGGCACGTTCCTGGTGCAGCACTGGCTCGGTGCCGAGGGCATGCCGCGTCGCTACGCGGACTACCTCGCCGCCGACGGCTTCACCGCTCTGAACACGATCTCGACCATCGCGTCCTTCGTGCTCGGACTGTCGATGCTGCCGTTCTTCTACAACGTCTGGAAGACCGCCAAGTACGGCAAGAAGATCGAGGTCGACGACCCGTGGGGCTACGGCCGTTCGCTGGAGTGGGCGACTTCCTGCCCGCCGCCGCGGCACAACTTCCTCACGCTGCCGCGCATCCGTTCCGAATCGCCGGCGTTCGACCTGCACCACCCCGAGATCGCGGCGCTCGAACAGCTTGAGCACCACTCCGAGTCGGACAAGGCCCTCGCCGGCGGCAAGGAGGCAGGCAAGTGAAGATCCAGGGACAGATGTTCATCTGGCTGAGCGTCTTCATCCTCGCCATGGCCGTCGTGTACGGCGTGTGGTCGAAGGAGCCGGTCGGCACCACGGCCCTCTTCCTGGCCTTCGGCCTGGCCCTCATGATCGGCTTCTACCTGGCCTTCACGGCCAAGCGGGTCGACGCCATGGCCCAGGACAACAAGGAGGCGGACGTCGCCGACGAGGCGGGCGAGCTGGGGTTCTTCTCCCCGCACAGCTGGCAGCCCCTCGCCCTGGCGGTCGGTGGCGCCTTCGCCTTCCTGGGCATCGCCGTCGGCTGGTGGCTGATGTACTTCTCGGCCCCGCTGCTCCTGATCGGCCTCTTCGGCTGGGTGTACGAGTACTACCGGGGTGAGAACCAGACCCAGTGACACCCTGCCAGAGGTGACACG
The DNA here is from genome assembly GCF_031760065.1 of Streptomyces durocortorensis. Lineage (NCBI taxonomy): Bacteria > Bacillati > Actinomycetota > Actinomycetes > Kitasatosporales > Streptomycetaceae > Streptomyces > Streptomyces sp. C11-1. Next base: position 1,623,675 of record NZ_CP134500.1, on the reverse strand, counting down.
CGCTACACCACGAAAGGCCCGCATCGCCGCAAGCGACGCGGGCCTTTCGCTCGTTTGCAGTCACTGAACGCGCTGCAACGGACGAATCTTCTTAGCGTGGACGCATGAACCACACGCCGCGCATCCGCACCGTAGTGAGCTGCACCCTGCTGGTCGTGACCCTCGCCGCGGGTGCGACCGCCTGTGGCTCACCCGACGGCCACCCGCTCTCGACGAAGCCGTACGACGCGGGCGACCAGGTCTCCTTCAACGGCCCCTCCAAGAACGAGAAGGCCGACCCCGACAAGCCGCTGGAAGTCGTCGTCAAGGGCGACGACGGCCGCATCACCGACGTCAGCGCCGTGGACACGGGGGGCCGCCACCTGGCGGGCGAGCTCTCGGCCGACGGGCGCCGGTGGCGCTCCACCGCCCCGCTCGCGGCCGGTACCGGATACACCGTCAGGGTCTCCACCGAGAACAGCGACGGCGCCCCCGGCGTCCGTACGCTCTCCTTCGACACCTCCTCGCCCAAGAAGCTGCTGAAGGTCGCCTTCGGCCCGCAGGCAGGCACCTACGGCGTCGGACAGCCCGTCACCGCGGAACTCAGCGCCCCGATCACCGACAAGGCCTCCCGGGCCACCGTCGAGCGCGCCCTGAAGGTGCGCTCCACCCCGGCGGTCACCGGCTCCTGGTACTGGGTCGACGACAAGACGCTGCACTACCGCCCGAAGGAGTACTGGCCCGCGAACGCCACCATCGAGGTGCGCTCCAACCTCACGGGCATCAAGGTGACCAAGTCCCTCTACGGAGCCGAGGCCAAGCCCCTGAAGCTCACCACCGGCGACCGTATCGAGGCCGTCACCGACGCCTCGGACCACTCCATGACGGTCCTCCGCAACGGAGAAGTGATCAACACCATTCCGGTCACCACCGGCAAGCCCGGCTTCTCCACCCGCAACGGCGTCAAGGTGGTGCTGGCGAAGGAGTACTACGTACGGATGCGCGGGGAGAGCATCGGCATCGCGGCGGGCTCCTCCGAGTCGTACGACCTGCCGGTCTACTACGCCACCCGGGTGACCTGGAGCGGTGAGTACGTCCACGCCGCGCCCTGGTCGACCGGCTCCCACGGCTATGCCAACGTCAGCCACGGCTGCACCGGCATGAGCACCAGCAACGCCGCGTGGTTCTTCGAGACCGTGCGCCAGGGCGACATCGTCAAGGTCGTCGGCAGCGCGGGGGAGGACATGAGCCCGTTCGGGAACGGGTTCGGCGACTGGAACCTCTCCTGGGAGAAGTGGCAGAAGGGCAGTGCCCTCAACGAGGGGGTGCCGGACAGCCCTCAGACCCTCCAGGCCGCCCGGCTGCGCCCCCACGTCTGATCCCGGCCCCAGGAGTGCCCCGCGACGCGGAACGCCCCTCAGGCGGCCACAGGGGCCCAGGGATGCGCAGAGGCCCCTCAGGCCTCCACGGCGAGCCGGCGGCGCAGCAGCGCCGCGAGCGCGTCGGGGAACTCCGCCGGGTCCACCGGGAGCGTCACCGCGGACTCCGCGCGGCTCCAGGTGGCCAGCCACGCGTCCTGCGGGCGGCCCATCAGCAGCAGCACCGGCGGGCAGTCGTAGATCTCGTCCTTGATCTGCCGGCAGACGCCCATACCGCCGACGGGGGCCGTCTCGCCGTCCAGCACGCAGACGTCCACACCGCCCTTGTCCAGCGCCGCCAGGACGGCCGGGAGGGTCGCGCACTCCAGGAACTCCACCGGTGGGACGTCCGCGGCAGGCCTGCGACCGGCTGCCAGCCTCACCTGCTCGCGGATGTTGGCGTCGTCGCTGTAGACCAGGACCGTGGCGGTCGCCTGCATTGTTCCTCCGTGACATCGGCGTCGTCGGGGCTCTCGGGGCATGAACCGATGCGCGGATCGTACTCCGCCCGACTGCCTGTCAGCACCGGTAATGACGACGATTCGATGGGCCGTTCGGCGCAGGGCGCACCCCCCGCAGACGGCACGGACACACCGAACGGCACCCCCCGGAGTGAGGGCGGGATAAGCGACCGACATAATGTCGGTCGTGGCGACAGCAACGACAGTAGAAACCGGGCACGCGCACCCGTCGGTCAATCGGCCGAACCTCACCAGCGTCGGAACCATCATCTGGTTGAGTTCCGAGCTGATGTTCTTCGCGGCCCTCTTCGCGATGTACTTCACCCTGCGATCGGTGACGGGACCCGAGTACTGGAAGGAGATGGCCGGCCATCTGAACTTCCCGTTCTCGGCGACGAACACCACGATCCTGGTGCTCTCCTCACTCACCTGCCAGCTCGGCGTCTTCGCCGCCGAGCGGGGCGATGTGAAGAAGCTCCGCACCTGGTTCATCATCACCTTCGTGATGGGGTCGATCTTCATCGGCGGCCAGGTCCTGGAGTACGTGGAACTGGTCAAGGAAGCGGGGCTCTCCCTCTCGTCCGGCCCGTACGGTTCGGTGTTCTACCTGACCACCGGCTTCCACGGACTGCATGTGGCAGGCGGTCTCATCGCCTTCCTGCTGGTTCTCGGGAGGACGTACGCGGCCAAGAGGTTCACCCACGAGCAGGCCACCTCAGCCATCGTCGTGTCCTATTACTGGCACTTCGTCGATGTCGTGTGGATCGGCCTGTTCGCCACGATCTACATGATCAAGTAACCGGGCTCGCACCCGCCCACCATCGACGCAGAAGATCCTGACACCGGGGTAATCCGTGAAAAAGCTCTCCGCACGACGACGCCATCCGCTGGCGGCGGTCGTCGTACTACTCCTCGCGCTGGCGGCTACCGGGGGGCTGTACGCCGCGTTCGCGCCTGCGGGCAAGGCGCAGGCCGATGAAACCGCCCAGTCCCTCGCCATCGAAGAGGGCAAGAAGCTCTACGCCGTAGGCTGCGCCAGCTGCCACGGAACCGGCGGTCAGGGCACCACCGACGGGCCGTCCCTCGTGGGCGTGGGCTCCGCCGCCGTCGACTTCCAGGTCGGCACGGGCCGTATGCCCGCGCAGCAGCCGGGCGTCCAGGTACCGAAGAAGAAGGTCATCTACACCCAGGCGGAGATCGACCAGCTCGCGGCGTACGTCGCGTCGCTCGGCGCCGGTCCGATCACGCCGACCGACAAGCAGGTCGACCCGGCCGGCGCGGACGTCGCCAAGGGTGGCGAACTGTTCCGCAACAACTGCGCCCAGTGCCACAACTTCACGGGTAAGGGCGGCGCGCTGACACACGGCAAGTACGCCCCGGACCTCGAAGGCGTGAGCCCGAAGCACATCTACGAGGCCATGCAGACCGGCCCGCAGAGCATGCCCTCCTTCCCGGACACGACGATGCCCAACCAGGAGAAGAAGGACATCATCGCGTACATCCAGACCGTGAACGGTTCGGAGACGGCGAGCCCTGGTGGCCTTTCGCTCGGTGGTCTCGGTCCGGTCAGTGAGGGTCTGTTCACCTGGATCTTCGGGCTCGGCGCTCTCATCGCAACTGCCGTTTGGGTCGCGGCCCACACCGCTAAGGCCAAGAAGTCATGAGTAGCCAACAGATTCCAGAAGACAGCCTGCCCGCAGTGCAGGAGACCGCGCACGGCGCGGTCGAGGGTACGGACGACCCGTTCGCCGACCCGGGGCTGCCGGCCCACCAGCCGCGCATCCAGGACCTCGACGAACGCGCCGCGCGCCGCTCGGAGCGGGCCGTCGCGTTCATGTTCACCCTCTCGATGCTGGCGACGGTGGGCTTCATCGCCTCCTACGTCATCTTCCCGGTGGACAAGATCGTCTACATCTGGCCCTTCGGTCATGTGAGCCCGCTCAACTTCTCCCTGGGTCTCACCCTGGGCTTCGCGCTCTTCTTCATCGGCGCGGGCGCCGTCCACTGGGCGCGCACCCTGATGTCCGATGTCGAGGTCGCCGCCGAGCGCCACCCGATCGAGGCCGAGCCCGAGGTCAAGGCCCAGGTGATGGCCGACTTCGCGGCCGGTGCCGAGGAGTCCCAGCTCGGTCGGCGCAAGCTGATCCGGAACACCATGTTCGGTGCGCTGGCCCTGGTGCCGCTCTCCGGTGTGGTCCTGCTGCGCGACCTCGGTCCGCTGCCGGAGAAGAAGCTCCGCACCACCATGTGGGCCAAGGGCAAGCTGCTCGTCAACATGAACACCGGCGAGCCGCTCCGTCCCGAGCACGTCCCCGTGGGGTCGCTGACCTTCGCCAGGCCCGAGGGGCTTGAGGAGGACTCGCACGACTTCCTCACGCAGATCGCCAAGGCCGCCCTCATGATCGTCCGCATCGAGCCGGACGACATCAAGGACAGGCGCCAGCGCGAGTGGGCCCACGAGGGCATCGTGGCCTTCTCCAAGATCTGCACCCACGTCGGCTGCCCGATCAGCCTGTACGAGCAGCAGACACACCATGTGCTCTGCCCGTGCCACCAGTCCACCTTCGACCTCTCCGACGGCGCCCGCGTCATCTTCGGTCCGGCCGGCCACGCTCTTCCGCAGCTGCGGATCGGCGTGAACAGCGAGGGCAACCTCGAGGCGCTCGGTGACTTCGACGAGCCCGTCGGCCCTTCCTTCTGGGAGCGCGGATGAGTACTGCGACAACGAACCCGCCCGCCGACCAGGCGGGGCAGCGCAAGGCACCCGCGGGCGAGCGGGTCGCCGACTGGGCGGACGGCCGGCTGGGCATCTACGGCCTGGCCAAGGCCAACATGCGCAAGATCTTCCCGGACCACTGGTCCTTCATGCTCGGTGAGGTCGCGCTCTACAGCTTCATCATCATCATCCTCACGGGTGTGTATCTGACGCTGTTCTTCCAGCCGAGCATGAACGAGATCGTCTACCACGGTCCGTACGAGCCCATGCAGGGCATCCGGATGTCGGAGGCCTACGCCTCGACGCTGAAGATCAGCTTCGAGATCCGTGGCGGTCTGCTCGTGCGGCAGATCCACCACTGGGCCGCGCTGATCTTCCTGGCCGGCATGTTCGTGCACATGATGCGCGTCTTCTTCACGGGCGCCTTCCGCAAGCCGCGCGAGATCAACTGGGTGTTCGGCTTCCTGCTGTTCGTGCTGGGTATGTTCACCGGCTTCACCGGCTACTCCCTCCCGGACGACCTGCTCTCCGGTACGGGTGTCCGCTTCACCCAGGGCGCGATCCTGTCCGTGCCGATCGTCGGTACGTACATCTCGATGTTCCTGTTCGGCGGCGAGTTCCCCGGTCACGACTTCGTGGCCAGGTTCTACTCGATCCACATCCTGCTGCTGCCGGGCATCATGCTCGGTCTGCTGGTGGCCCACCTGATCCTGGTCTTCTACCACAAGCACACGCAGTTCGCGGGTCCCGGCCGGACCAACAAGAACGTCGTCGGCATGCCGCTGCTGCCCGTGTACATGGCGAAGGCCGGAGGCTTCTTCTTCCTGGTCTTCGGCATCATCGCGATCATCTCGGCGATCGCCACGATCAACCCGATCTGGGCGCTCGGCCCGTACCGCCCGGACCAGGTGTCCACCGGCGCCCAGCCCGACTGGTACATGGGCTTCGCCGAGGGTCTGGTCCGTGTCATGCCGGGCTGGGAGATCGTGTTCTGGGGCCACACGCTCAACCTGGGCGTGTTCATCCCGCTGGTCCTCTTCGGCCTGGTGCTCACGCTGCCCGCGGTCTACCCGTTCGTCGAGTCCTGGATCACCGGGGACAAGCGCGAGCACCACATCCTGGACCGCCCGCGCAACGCCCCGACCCGTACGGGCCTCGGCGTCGCCTGGGTCACGGCGTACTTCATCGGCCTCGTCGGCGGTGGAAACGACCTGTGGGCCACGCACTTCCACCTGTCGATCAACGCCATCACCTGGTTCGTCCGGATCTTCTTCTTCGTCGGACCGGTCATCGCGTTCATCGTCACCAAGCGGATCTGCCTCGGTCTCCAGCGCCGCGACCGGGAGAAGGTGCTGCACGGCCGCGAGACCGGCATCATCAAGCGGCTGCCGCACGGTGAGTTCGTGGAGGTCCACGAGCCGCTCAGCCAGGAGAAGCTGCACACGCTCACGGCGCACGAGCAGTACAAGCCGGTCGAACTCGGCCCCGAGGTCGACGAGAACGGCGTCAAGCGCAAGATCTCCCCGGTGCAGAAGCTGCGCGCCAAGCTCAGCAAGGGCTACTACGGCGAGAACAACCAGATCGCCAAGCCCACCACCGAGGAGTACAAGGAGATCACCGAGGGCCACGGCCACCACTGATCACCTGAACTGATCGCCACCACGAGAGCCCCGTCCATTCGATGGACGGGGCTCTTTGTGGTCCCCCGGGCTGGATAGGGTGGAGCCATCCTTCTGACCGGCTGTGGACCCTGGAGCGGACCATGAACGTTGTGACCCCGAACGGCGGCGACAGCGTGGCGGCCCCTTCCTGGCCCGGTCTGCTGAACCCCCTGCTGCGCGGCGAGAACCTCAGCTCCGAGGAGACCGCCTGGGCCATGGACCGCATCATGAGCGGCGAGGCGACCGACGCGCAGATCGCCGGGTTCGCCGTCGCGCTGCGGGCCAAGGGCGAGACCGTCGAGGAAGTCACCGGGCTGGTCCGCGCGATGTACGCACACGCCAACCTCATCGAGGTGCCCGGCCGCACCGTCGACATCGTCGGTACCGGCGGCGACCTCGCCAAGACGGTCAACATCTCCACCATGTCCGCGATCGTCATCGCGGGCACCGGCGCCAAGGTCGTCAAGCACGGAAACCGGGCCGCCTCCTCGGCAAGCGGCTCCTCCGACGTACTGGAGAAGCTGGGCGTCAACCTGGAGCTGACCCCGCGACGGGTCGTCGAGGTCGCCGAACAGGCGGGCATCACCTTCTGCTTCGCCGTGAAGTTCCACCCCGCCCTGCGGTACGCCGCCAAGGCCCGCAAGGAGCTCGGCGCGCAGACCACGTTCAACATCCTGGGCCCCCTCACCAACCCGGCCCAGGTACGCGCCCAGGCCGTCGGGGTGGCCGACGCCCGCATGGCGCCCATCGTCGCGGGTGTCCTGGCCGACCGGGGCAACTCCGCGCTGGTCTTCCGGGGTGACGACGGGCTCGACGAGCTGACGACCACCGCCACCTCCCGGGTCTGGGTGGTCCGCGACGGCGCGGTCCGCGAGGAGCCGTTCGACCCGCGCGACGTCGGGCTGCCCATCGTCCCCGTCGAGGCGCTGCGCGGCGCCGACGCCTCGTACAACGCCGATGTGGCCCGCCGCCTGCTGGACGGCGAGAGGGGCGCGGTGCGCGAGGCGGTGCTGCTCAACTCGGCGGCCGCGCTGGTCGCGCTGGACCCGGGCCCCGGCGCGCTCACCGAGCAGATCGCGGCGAAGATCGCCGTGGCGGCCGAGGCCATCGACTCCGGCGCGGCCAAGCGCGCCCTGGAACGCTGGGTCGCCGCCAGCAACGCCTGAGCACGCCGGAGAGACACCTCCGGCGCACACGGTGTGACGCGGGGCGCAGTCCGGATACCGGACCGCGCCCTTGCGCGCGTGCGGGCGTATGGCAAGATGCTGCGCAGGTCATGAGTGACAGCGACTACGGCCCCGGCCCGCTGTCCGGCAACCCTCCGTCCGTGGCGGGGTGCCCCGGGTGAAGACCAGGCCGCAGGCAGCGAGGTCTGCGGCAAGCGCGGGCCCCTCGGCATCCAGCGGATGCCAGCCCCCGGGGTCCTGGTCCCTAGGGAGCCTCTTGTGAGCAAGCGAATGCGTTAGGGCCCGTCGTTCGGCTCCGGCCGTGCTCGCGGGCCCAGGGCTGACCGCCCTCTTCCGCGCACTTTTTCCTTTCTTCTCCCGCGCTGCCGCGTACCCGCCGGCGCGTGGATCTCGCCTGCCTGTTACGGGAGTTCGCCATGTCTGTCTCCACCGCTGCCCTCGACCCGTCGGTTTGTGCCCCGCTGCCCGTTCTGGGGCAGGACGTCACCGTTCCGCTCGTCACCGGCGGTGAGGTCACCTACGCCGCACTCGACTACGCCGCCAGTGCCCCGGCCCTCCAGCGGGTCTGGGACGACGTCGCCGCCTATGCCCCGTACTACGGCAGCGTCCACCGCGGGGCCGGATACCTCTCGCAGCTCTCCACCGACCTCTTCGAGAACAGCCGCCGCATGGTCGCGGAGTTCCTCGGCTGCCGCGCCGACGACCAGGTCGTCTTCACCCGCTCCACCACCGACTCCCTCAACCTGCTGGCCGCCGCGATCCCCGCCGACTGCCAGGTGTTCGTGTACGAGACCGAGCACCATGCCTCCCTGCTGCCCTGGCGCGACGCCCAGGTCACCTACCTCAACGCGCCCCGCACCCCGGGCCAGGCGGTTGAGACCCTGGAGCGCGCGCTGGCCGACCGAGCCCCCTACGGCCCCGCCCTCGTCTGCGTCACCGGAGCCTCCAACGTGACCGGTGAGCTGTGGCCGGTGAGGGAACTGGCCGCCGCCGCGCACGCGCACGGTGCCCGGATCGTCCTGGACGCCGCCCAGCTCGCCCCGCACCACCCCGTCGACATCGCCGAACTCGACGTCGACTGGGTCGCGTTCTCCGGGCACAAGCTGTACGCGCCCTTCGGCTCCGGGGTCCTGGCCGGACGCGCCGACTGGCTCCGGGCGGCCGAGCCGTACCTCGCCGGCGGCGGGGCCTCCCGCAAGGTCGCCCGGCGCGCCGACGGCGGGGTGGAGGTCGACTGGCACACCACCGCCGCCCGTCACGAGGCCGGTTCGCCCAACGTCATCGGGGTCTACTCCATCGCCTCCGCCTGCAAGGCCCTGACCGAGGCGGGCTTCGGCACCCTGGTCGCCCGCGAACAGGAGTTGGTGCGCCGGGTCCGCGAGGGGCTCGCGGACGTCCCCGAGGTGCGGGTGCTCTCGCTGTTCGGCGACGACGCGCCCCGGGTCGGGGTCATCTCCTTCGTGGTGCGCGGCTGGAACAGCTCCCACTTCGCCGCAGCCCTCTCCGCGGAGTACGGCATCGGCGTCCGCGACGGCCTCTTCTGCGCCCACCCGCTCGTGCGTACCCTCCTCGGCAGCGACCCGCAGGACCCGGGCGAGTGCGGCGCCCCCGAGGCCGAGCCGGGCGAGCGGTCCCTGAACGCGATCCGGGTCAGCTTCGGCGCCGGTACGCCGGACGAGCACATCGAGCGCTTCCTGCGCGCGGTCACCGAGCTGGTCCGCGAGGGCGCCCGGTGGAAGTACCGCACCGAGGACGGCCGTTGCGTCCCGGACCGGGGCGGGATCGCCCAGGTCCAGGTCCGAGAGACCTCGTGAACCGCTTCGGCCGGGGACAGGCGCACCGCCTGTCCCCGGCCGAAGCGGTTCGCCTACGCGTCGAGGCCGATGGCGAACGCCGCTTCCAGGTCGTGCTGGGAGTACGTACGGAACGCCACATGGGTGTCGGTGCCCTCGACGCCCGGGATCTTGCTGATCCGGCCGGGGATGACATCGGCGAGGTCGTCGTGGCGGGCGACCCGGACCATGGCGATCAGGTCGTAGGTGCCGGTGACGGAGAAGACCTCGCTGACACTGTCCAGCGCGGCGATGGCCTCGGCGATCTCCGGAATCCGGTCCACGCTGGTCTTGATGAGCACGATCGCGGTGATCACGGCTGGCTGTCTCCCTCGGTGGCCGTGGCTGGAACCTTCACTCTAGCCCTACGCCCATAGCGCCCCCAGGCGTAGAGGAACCCGACGGCGAACCCGGCCACATGCGCCAGATACGCCACGCCGGGCCCGGCGTCCGCGCCCTGCGCCGCCGCCCACTGGAGCCCGAACCAGAAGACCAGCACGATCCAGGCGGGAAAGCGCAGCGGCAGAAAGAAGAGGAACGGGAACAGGCTGGTCACCCGGGCTCTGGGGAACAGGTACAGGAACGCGCCGAGCACCGCGGAGATCGCACCCGACGCCCCGACCAGCGTCTGTCCGGAGTCCGCGTGCGCCGCCGCGTAACAGACGAGGGCCACATAGCCGCAGCCCACGTAGAACAGGGCGAACCGCACCCGGCCCATGCGCTCCTCGGCCATCGCGCCGAACACGTAGAGGAACAGCAGGTTCCCCAGCAGGTGCAGCCAGCTGCCGTGGACGAACAGCGCGGTGAACGGCGTGATCAGCGCATGCGCCGAGCCGTCCCACAGCTCCGCGGGGATCACTCCCCACCGCTCGAAGTACCCGGCCTGCGCGGCGAGCAGCGCGTCCTCCGTGCCGTACGCGGCGTGGAAGCCGGACAGCGGGCTGACCAGGAAGATCACGACGCACAGGGCGATCAGCCCGTACGTGACCGGGGCACCGCTCGCCGTCGCCGTCTCCCGGAGCCTCCCGGCCGTGGCCCGCCGGCCGACCTGCCGCCAATCGATCATGTACAGAGCATGACGTACCGGCGGAGAAGGGGACGGAGCGCCTCGCCGTGCCGATGCTTATACGCGAGGCCGTAGGGTTACGCCAGGACTTCCGCAGTTCGACGGCGCACCGCGAGATCCTTGGCGTAGGACAGGAAGAGACGCGGCGGCGCGCCCGGCGCGGGCTCCGGCAGACGACGAAAGAGGACGCAACGATGACGACGGTTCCCCTGCCGACGGACGGGACCCGCTGGCGCTGCACGCTGTGCGGCAATCTCACGCGCTTCGACGTGACCCGCTCCTCCAAGGTCGTGGAGTACGTGCACCTCGACCTGGCCGGTGAGTCGAGTGTCGAGGAGCGGGAGGTGGTCAGTGAGACCATCGAGTCCGTCCGCTGTCGTTGGTGCAATGCGGTGGATCAGATCGAACTGGTGGACAGGCCGGGTGCCGCTTCCTGAGGGAGCGCACCCATCGACATATCTATGGGGTGACGGACGGTGGATCAGCCGACCAGCGGCGCCGAACCGGCCGATGCGGCCGACGGCGGTGCAGAGGCGCTCGACCGTCCGCTGCCCGAAGGTGTACGGCGGCGGGTCGTCGCCCTGGTCTCCGATGCCTTCGGCGGACTGACCGTCGCCGAACTGCCCACCCAGTTGCGGCAGTATGCCCGGTTCACCCCGACCCGTCGGGCCAAGTTCGCCGGGAACGCGATGGCCGCCGCGCTGGAGAGCGACGCCCTCTTCCGGCAGCGGATCGGTGAGCGGCTGGGCCAGTCCCAGCCGGAGCTGGCCGGTGCGCTGGAGGCGGGTTCGCCGCCCGCCGCCGCCGACCCCCTCGATGTGGCCGCCGCCGCGTACGTGCTGCGCCCGGTGGGCTGGGTCAAGCTCGTCGAAGCCGCGGGCGAGGAGGTCCAGCGCGCGGACGCGGAACGGGCCGACGAGGAGACCCGGCGCGAACTGGTCCAGCTGCGGGAGGAGCTGGAGCGGGCGCGCGCCCACACCCGCGCCGAGACGGAGCGGCTGCGCACCGAGCTGGAGGCGGCCCGCAAGGAGGCCGAATCGCTCCACCGCAAGCTGCGCAGCGCCCTGAGCGAGGTCAAGCGCGGCGAGGCCGCCCTGCGCCGCAGCGCCGCCGCCGCCGACACCGTACGGGCCGAGGCGGCCGCCCAGGTCTCCGCCGCCGAGAGCGAGTCGCGCCGGCTCAAGGGGCGGCTGGGGGAGGCGGAGTCCGCCCTGGAGGCGAGCCGCCGGGCCGCCCGCGAGGGCCGCTCGGTGGAGGACATGCGGCTGCGCCTGCTGCTGGACACCGTGCTGGACGCCGCCTCGGGGCTCCGGCGCGAACTGGCCCTGCCCCCGGTGACCACGCATCCCGCGGACACCGTGGACGCGGTGGAGCCGGGCCGGATGTCGCCCAAGGACATTGCCGCCAGAGCCCTTTCGGAGACGGATCCGGCGCTGCTGGACCAGCTGCTGGCGCTGCCGCAGGCCCACCTCATCGTGGACGGCTACAACGTGACCAAGACCGGCTATCCCCAGATGCCGCTGGAGAAGCAGCGGTTGCGGCTGCTGGGCGGCCTCTCGGTGCTGGCCGCGCAGACCGGCGCGGAGATGACCTGCGTCTTCGACGGCGCCGAGCTCGCCGCGCCCGTGCTGCTCGCGCCGCCGCGCGGGGTGCGGGTGCTGTTCAGCAAGGCCGGGGTCACGGCGGACGAGCTGATCCGCCAACTGGCCCGCGCCGAACCGCCGGGACGGCCCGTGGTGGTCGTCTCCACCGACCGGGAGGTGGCGGACGGCGTGGCCAAGGCCGGGGCCCGCCCGGTCGCGTCCGTCTTGCTCCTCAAGCGGCTTTCCCGCGTCTAGAGGGCTCCCTGAGGTGGATGTTCCGCATGTGCGGCATGTCGGATTTGCGGGAACGTACCGTCAAGTCGCCGCTACACGCGGTGGGGTGAGAGTAAAGAAGTGCCTGGTGTGACGAGAAAATTCCTGTGAGGATTTGAACTGATCACGAGATGGTCACTAGGGTCAGGCCTCGAACCTTCGCACGGTTGATCACCCACCCGGGGTGGCAGCGGAGGAACCGCCGAGTCCGTGACGTTGCTCCGTGACGTTGCACGGAGCCGGGGATTCTTTCCCCCACAGCCCGGTAGGCGGCTCAGAGGAAGAAGGAGCTCGCCTTCGTGGCGTCCCACCGTCGTCCCAAGCAGCCGAGCCGCACTCGTGTGACCGTGCTCACCGCGACCGCCGCTGCGGCCGTGGCCCTGACCTCCCAGGCCGCCCACGCCGACCCCAAGCCGAGCAAGAGCGAAGTCAAGGCGAAGGTCGACAAGCTCTACCACGAGGCCGAGGCGGCCACCGAGAAGTACAACGGGGCCAAGGAGCAGCAGGACAAGCTCAAGAAGCAGGTCGACGCGCTCCAGGACAAGGTCGCCCGCGGACAGGGCGAGCTCAACGACCTGCGCGGCGAACTCGGGTCGATCGCCACCGCCCAGTACCGATCGGGCGGCATCGACCCCTCGGTGGCTCTCTTCCTCGCCTCCGACCCGGACAGCTTCCTCGACCAGGCCTCCGCGCTCGACCAGCTGACGGTCAAGCAGACGGAGTCGCTGCAGAAGATCCAGTCCAAGCAGCGCACTCTCGCCCAGCAGCGCAAGGAAGCGCAGGACAAGCTCGGCGACCTCGCCGACGTCCGCAAGGCGCTCGGCGAGAACAAGAAGAAGTACCAGGGCAAGCTCGCCGACGCGCAGCGCCTCCTCAACAGCCTGACCGCCGCAGAGCGCGCGAAGATCCAGGAGGAGGAGAACCGCGCCAGCCGCGCCTCCACCGAGCGGGTCGAGCTCGGCAAGGAGGCCCCCGCCTCCAACCGCGGTGCGGCCGCCCTCGCCGCCGCCGCCACCCAGATCGGCAAGCCGTACGTCTCCGGCGGCTCCGGCCCCAACTCCTACGACTGCTCCGGGCTGACCCAGTGGGCTTTCGCCCAGGCCGGTGTCTCCATCACCCGGACCACGTACACCCAGCAGCACGACGGCACGAGGATCGGCCGCAGCCAGCTCAAGCCGGGCGACCTGGTCTTCTTCAACGGCCTGTCGCACGTCGGCTTCTACGCGGGCAACAACCAGATCCTGCACGCCCCCAAGCCCGGCACCGTCGTCCGCTACGAGTCGATGGACTACATGGGCACCTTCCAGTTCGGCGTCCGTATCTGACGCCACGGCGCGCCCGAACGAGGGAATCGCCGCACCGCACGCTGACGCCCCGCCCCGCCGGAGACCCGAGGTCACCGGCGGGGCGGCGGCGTTCGGCGCCCTTCCGCACCCTTTCCGTCCTCGGCGCGGTCTTTGGCCGGTGCGTAGTGGGCCGATTACTGTCTGGCTGCTGTGCAGCTCCCGGTCGTCGGTCCGCCCGCCCGGGCGGCAGGGGCTGCGCACGACCGCGTCAGCGGGAGGGAGTGCGGTTACCTGTGGTGTCCCATCGCCGTTCCACACAGCCCGGCCGGGGCCGGGGCGTTCGCGTCACGGTCCTCTCGGCGGCCGCCGCCACCGCGGCCGCGACGCTGACCGGGGCCCCGGCGAGCGCCGACCCCAAGGACACCCGGGAGGGCGCCAAGGCCGCCGTCGACCGGCTCTACGGCGAGGCCGAGCAGGCCACCGAGCGGTACAACGAGGCCGGGGAGCGCGTGGACCGGCTGCGCGGCGAGGCGGACCGCGCCCAGGACGCCACGGCCCGTGGCCAGGAGCGCGTCAACCTCATGCGCAACGAGCTCGGCGCGATGGCGGGCGCGCAGTACCGCAGCGGCGCCATCGACCCGGCCCTCGCGTTGCTGCTCTCCTCCGACCCGGACACCTACCTGGAGCGGGCCGCCGTCCTCGACCGGGTCGGCGCCCGCCAGGCGATGACCCTGGACCGGCTCCGCCAGGCCCAGCGCAAGGTCGCCCAGACCCGTGCCGAGGCCACCCGCGCCCTGGCCGGTCTGGAGCGTGACCGGGCCGCCCTCACCCGCCACAAACGCACCGTCGAGGCAAAGCTCCGCCAAGCACGGCAGCTGCTGAACTCCCTGCCGCCCGAGGAGCGCGCCGACTTCGACCGCGCCTCCCGCTCCGGCCGCGACGGCGCGCCCGACCTCTCCGGCGTCGCCCCCGGATCACCCCGCGCCATGGCCGCCGTGGCCGCCGTCCACCAGGCGCTCGGAAAGCCGTACGTATGGGGTGCCAACGGGCCCTCCGGATTCGACTGCTCCGGGCTCATGCAGTGGGCCTACGCCCAGGCCGGGGTGACCCTGCCCCGCACCTCGCAGGCCCAGCGGTACGCGGGCCGCATGGTGTCGCTCTCCCAGGCGCAGCCCGGCGACCTGGTCGCCTACCGGGCGGACGCCAGCCACATCGGCATGTACGTCGGCAATGGCCAGGTCATCCACGCCCCGTATCCGGGCGCCCCGGTCCGCTACGACCCGGTCGGCATGATGCCCGTCTCCTCGGTCACCCGGATCTGACCGTACGATCGGCAGGGTGGCCGTACGCAGACCTGATGTGCGACGGGGAGGCCCCCGTGGACGGCGGCGAGCGGCGGGACTCGTGCTCGCCGCCCTGCTGACCGCGTCCGCCTGCACGGCCGCCCCCGAGGAGACCCGCACCTCCCTCACCGCCGGGGAGATCACCGCCGTACTGGACGGCCGGGCAACCGCCGTCCTGGCGCGCGACCCGGCGGGCTACCTCGACGCCCTCGCCCCCGACGCCGAGAAGCTGCGGGCCGTCCAGCGCACCGAGCTCGCCAACCTCGCCGACGTACCCCTGAAGTCCTGGACGTACGAGGTGAAGGACATCGGCGAGCGGGACGGCGACTGGGCCACCGCCGAGGTGGAGCTGCGCTACCGGATCAAGGGCTACGACACCGCCCCGGTCGCCACCCGCCGCACCCTGGAGCTGATGCGCGACGGCGGGCGCTGGTACATCACCGCCGACCGGCCCGCCAAGGGCTCCTCGGGGCAGCTGTGGCAGCAGGGGGACGTGGAGGTCGTGGAAGGCGCTCACAGCATCGTCCTGGGCGTCGGACGGACCGAGGAGGAGCTGCGCCGGATCGCCGACACCGTGGACCTCGCCGTACCGGCCGTCTCGGACGCCTGGCCCCGGCCCTGGAACCGCCGGGTGGTGGTGCTCGTCCCGGACTCGGTGGAGGACATGGCACGGCTGCTGGGCTCGCCGGAGGCCAGTTACCGGGGGATAGCGGCCGTCACCACCGGCGAGGTCGGCGGCGGCACCGGCAAGCGCCCGGCCATCGCCGACCGGGTGATCGTCAACCCGCAGGCATACGCCACCCTGGGCAGTTTCGGGCAGCGGATCGTCCTGACCCATGAGACGACCCATGTCGCCACCCGGACCAGCACCTCGACGGCCACCCCCGTCTGGCTCTCCGAGGGCTTCGCCGACTGGGCGGCCTACCGGGGCGAGGACCGCCCCGCCGACGTCGTCGCCCCCGAGCTGACCACCGCCGTCCGCGCCGGTGAGACGCCCGCCGGGCTCCCCGCCGACCGGGACTTCGGCTTCGACGGGGACCCTGTGAAGCTCGCCCGGGCCTACGAGGGCGGCTGGCTGGCCTGCGCGCTGATCGCGGAGAAGTGGGGCAAGGAGAAGCTGATCGCCTTCTACGCGGCCGTGGGAGCCCATCAGGGACGCGAAGGGGCGGTGGAGCAGGCGATGGACGCGGTGCTCGGCACCACCCCGGAAGAGTTCACCGCCGACTGGCGCGACTACCTCGGAACCCGGCTCGGCTGACCGTCGCCCACCGGCCGCGCCGAAGCCGTCGGGCCCCCGCCCGGCACCGTCGACCGCCACAGCCGCCGCGCGGCGAGCAGCGAGGCCGCCACCAGCAGCCCGTTGCGGACGAACAGCAGCGTCACGCCCCACAGGTCGCTCGCCACCACATGGCCGAAGCCGATCGGGAACTCCAGCAGCGTCACCCCCGCCGCCACCACGACCAGCACGGCGGGCAGGGTCATCGCGGCCTCCCGGAAGACCAGGCACACCGCCGCGAGGCCGACCAGCCACACCACGTACTGCGGGCTGATCACCCGGCTCGTGACGGTGAACAGCAGCACGGCCGTGAACGCCGCCTCGGCCGGGGTGCGCACCGCGAACGTCCGGGCCCGCAGCCGCCACAGCAGCAGCCAGCCCAGCGCCAGGACACCCAGCCCCAGCGTCAGCGACGAGACCAGCCCCACGTGCGGCCCGACGAACTCCAGCGAGCCGTAGCGCAGCTCCACCCGGCCCTCCCAGCCGAACCGCCGCGCCACGTGGAGGACCAGTGACCCCAGCGACTCGACCTCGATGCCCCGGTCCCGCTGGAAGGCCAGGAACGCGAACGCCCCCGGCATCCACAGCGCGAAGGACAGCGCCAGCCCGCCCGCCGCGAGCGCCGCCGCCGACCAGGCCGCGCGCGTCGGCCGCCCCTTCCGCACCCCCACCAGCAGCAGTACCGGCCACCCCTTCAGCAGCGCCCCGAACGCCGCCAGCGCCCCCAGCGCCCGGGGCCTGCGCACCCCCGCCAGCAGCGCCGCCACCGCGACCGCCGTCACCATCAGGTCGTAGCGGGCGTAGACGGTCGGCCCCAGCAGCGGCACCCCCGCGATCCACACCCAGGCCCCCGCCGCCCGCATCCCCGGCCGCCGCCCCGCGTACAGCAGCAGCCCCAGCACCAGCGCGTCGCACAGGAGCACCAGCACGACGAAGGCCGTCGCGTACTCCCAGAACGGCAGCAGGGCCGGGGAGAGGATCGCCAGGGCGGCCCCGGGCGGATACTGCCAGGTCACGTCGGACAGCGGATACGTGCCCGTCAGCAGCACCTCGTACCAGCCCCGGTAGATCACCGACACGTCCACCGTGACGTCCGGCCCCGGCACGGTGACGGCCTTGAACGCGCACAGCAGCAGCCAGACCCGGCTCAGCGCCCACACCGCGTACGGCCACGGCCCGGTGCCGCTGGGTCCTCGTCCCGTCATCGCCGTCCCGTCGTCGCCCGCCGCCCCAGGGGTGTCCTGTCCTGCCGGATTCCCGGCGGCCCATGATGCCGCCGGGAGACGGCGTCAGCGGTGAAGCGCGGCCGTTCGGTACTGTCAGCCGCGATGGACAAGACCTTGATCGTGACCAATGACTTCCCGCCCCGCCCCGGCGGCATCCAGGCGTTCCTGCACAACATGGCGCTGCGTCTGGACCCCGACCGGGTCGTCGTCTACGCCTCCACCTGGAAGCGGAGCGCCGAGGGAGTGGCGGCCACCGCCGCCTTCGACGCCGAGCAGCCGTTCACCGTCGTCCGCGACCGTACGACGATGCTGCTGCCGACCCCGCGCGTCACCCGGCGGGCCACCGCCCTGCTGCGCGAACACGGCTGCACCTCCGTCTGGTTCGGCGCCGCCGCCCCGCTCGGCCTGATGGCCCCGGCCCTGCGCCGCGCCGGCGCCCGGCGGCTCGTCGCCACCACCCACGGGCACGAGGCCGGATGGGCCCAGCTGCCCGCCTCCCGGCAGCTGCTGCGCCGGATCGGCGAGGGTACGGACACGATCACCTATCTCGGTGAGTACACCCGCTCCCGGATCGCGTCCGCCCTCACCCCCGAGGCCGCCGGCCGCATGGTCCAACTGCCCCCGGGCGTCGACGAGAAGACCTTCCACCCGGCGTCCGGCGGAGACCGGGTCCGCGCCCGTCTCGGGCTCTCCGACCGCCCGGTGATCGTCTGTGTCTCGCGCCTGGTGCCCCGCAAGGGCCAGGACACGCTGATCCTGGCCATGCCCGCGATCCTCGCGCAGATCCCGGACGCGGTGCTCCTGGTCGTCGGCGGCGGACCGTACGCCAAGGACCTGAAGCGGCTCGCGGCGGAGACCGGCGTCGAGGACTCGGTACGGTTCACCGGGCCCGTGCCGTGGGCGGAGCTGCCCGCGCACTACGGGGCCGGGGACGTCTTCGCGATGCCCTGCCGGACCCGGCGGGGCGGCCTCGACGTGGAGGGCCTCGGCATCGTCTACCTGGAGGCGTCCGCGACCGGACTGCCCGTGGTGGCCGGCGACTCGGGCGGCGCTCCGGACGCGGTGCTGGACGGCGAGACCGGGTGGGTGGTGCGCGGCGGCAGCGCCGAGGAGTCGGCGGACCGGATCGTCACGCTGCTCGGGGACCCGGAGCTGCGGCAGCGGATGGGGGAGCGGGGCCGGGCCTGGGTCGAGGAGAAGTGGCGCTGGGACCTGCTGGCGGAGAGGCTCAAGACACTGCTGTGAGTACGCGGCAGGGGCCCGCGCCGTCACGGGCGCGGGCCCCTGCTCCGTAGCGCTCAGGCGCGGTAGATCGACTCCACCTCGTCCGCGAAGTCCTTCGCCACCACGTTCCGCTTCAGCTTCAGCGACGGCGTGATGTGGCCCGCCTCCTCGGTGAACTGGGCAGGCAGGATACGGAACTTGCGCACCGACTCAGCCTTGGAGACCGCCGCGTTCCCGTCGTCCACCGCCCGCTGCACCTCGGCCAGCAGCTCCGGGTCCTCGCGCAGCGAGAGCGCCGTCGAACCGGCCGGCTTGCCGTGCTCCTCGGCCCAGCGGCCCAGGAACTCCTCGTCCAGGGTGACCAGCGCGCCGACGAACGGGCGGCCGTCGCCGACGACCATGCACTCGGCGATCAGCGCGTGGGCGCGGATGCGGTCCTCGATCACCGCCGGGGCGACGTTCTTGCCGCCCGCCGTGACGATGATCTCCTTCTTGCGGCCGGTGATCGCGAGGTAGCCGTCCTCGTCCAGCGTGCCGACGTCACCGGTGTGGAACCAGCCGTCCGCCAGCGCCTCGACGGACGCCGACTCGTTCTTCCAGTAGCCGGTGAACAGGTGCTCGCCGTGCAGCAGCACCTCGCCGTCGTCCGCGATCCGCACCACCGAACCGGGCAGCGGCTGGCCGACCGTGCCGATCTTCTGCCGGTCCCACGGGTTGAAGGCGGTCGCCGCACAGCTCTCGGTCAGGCCGTAGCCCTCCAGGACCGTGAAGCCGATGCCCCGGTAGAAGTGGCCGAGCCGCTCGCCCAGCGGGGCGCCGCCGGAGATCGCGTGCTCGCCCCGGCCGCCGAGCACCGCGCGCAGCTTCCCGTAGACCAGCTTGTCGAACAGCTTGTGCTTGAGCCTCAGCCCCAGCGAAGGCCCCTGCGGGGTGCTCAGCGCCCGGCTGTAGGCGATCGCCGTGTCGGCGGCCCGGTCGAAGATCTTGCCCTTGCCGTCCGCCTGCGCCTTGGCGCGGGCCGCGTTGTAGACCTTCTCGAAGACCCGGGGCACACCCAGGATCAGCGTCGGCCGGAACGAGGCCAGTTCTTCTGTGAGGTTCTTGATGTCGGGTACGCAGCCGAGCTTGATCGGCGCCATCACCGAGGCCACCTCGACCAGTCGGCCGAACACATGGGCGGCGGGCAGGAACAGCAGCACCGAGCAGTCGCCCGTACGGAACAGCGGCTTCAGCCGCTCCACCACGTTGCCGCACTCCGCGAAGAAGCTGCGGTGCGTCAGCACACAGCCCTTGGGGCGGCCCGTGGTGCCCGAGGTGTAGACGATGGTCGCCGGGTCGTCCGCCTTGGCGCTGACCATCCGCAGGTCCATGGTCTCGTCCGAGACCTCGGCCCCGGCCTTGACCAGCGCCTCCACCGCGCCCGCGTCGATCTGCCGGACCTGCGTCAGCTCCGGCAGCGAGTCCCGCACGGAGGCCACGGCCGCCGCGTGCGCGTCACTCTCCACGAGCACCGCCACCGCCCCGGAGTCACCGAGGATCCACTGCAACTGCTCGGCGGAGCTGGTCTCGTACACCGGCACGGTCACCGCGCCGGCGCTCCAGATCGCGAAGTCCAGCAGCACCCACTCGTAGCGGGTGCGCGACATCAGGGCGACCCGGTCGCCGGGCTGCACGCCCGAGGCGATCAGCCCTTTGGCGGCGGCTCGCACCTCGGCCAGGAACTGGGTGGCGCTGACGTCCGTCCAGACACCGGCCACCTTGCGGCTCATCACCGCGACTTCGGGATGCTGAGCGGCGTTGCGGCGGATGAGATCCGTCAGATTGCCGTCCGTCGGGACCTCGTACAGGGCCGGAAGGCTGAACTCGCGCAAGACTGCTGCTCCTCATCGGGCTCCGGTGCCACGGCTCTGTGTGACGCACCGGCTGCGGTCCAAGAATGGCGGGTGCTCAGTGGGGTGAGCACGACTGGACTGCCCGGACGTTACCCACCAGTACTCGGTTCCGGATAGGGGGTTCCGGCCAGATGTCTTATGCATCACACATATAGATGGTCCTTTCGCGCACAGTAGTCCACTGCTGTGACGACTTGGAAGTAACCGCAGGTCCGGAACGGTCTACCCAGCGTTGGAAGGGGCGCTCTAGGGTGATCCCATGCGAGGCAGCGAACCGGACAGCCGGGGCCGGACCGGGGGGTCGACCCGGATCCATGTGATCAGCGATGTGCACGGCAACACCGAGGCCCTGGCCCGTGCCGGGGACGGCGCCGACGCCCTGATCTGCCTCGGTGACCTGGTGCTCTTCCTCGACTACGCCGACCACTCGCGCGGCATCTTCCCCGATCTGTTCGGCAGGGAGAACGCCGACCGCATCGTCGCGCTGCGCACCGCCCGCCGCTACGAGGAGGCCCGCGCCTTCGGCCGCGAGCTGTGGGCGGGCCGCGACCGCAACACCGAGATCCTCGGCGCCGTACGACGGCAGTACGCCGAACTCTTCGCGGCCTTCCCCACTCCGACGTACGCCACCTACGGCAACGTCGACGTCCCCGACCTCTGGCCCGAGTACGCCCGCCCGGGCACGACCGTGCTGGACGGGGAGCGGGTGGAGATAGGCGGCCGCGTCTTCGGCTTCGTCGGCGGTGGCCTGAAGACCCCGATGAACACCCCGTACGAGATCAGCGACGAGGAGTACGCCGCCAAGGTAGAGGCGCTCGGCCCGGTCGACGTCCTCTGCTCGCACATCCCGCCCGAGGTCCCCGAGCTGACGTACGACACCGTCGCCCGCCGTTTCGAACGCGGCAGCCGCGCTCTGCTGGAGGCGATCCGCGCCACCCGCCCCCGGTACGCGCTTTTCGGCCACGTTCACCAGCCGTTGGTCCGCCGGATGCGGATCGGGACCACCGAGTGCGTCAACGTCGGCCACTTCGCCTCGACCGGAACGCCCTGGGCGCTGAGCTGGTGAGTGCGGGCAGCCGGGCCGTGGACCGGGGCGCCCCGGGCACGCGATAGCCTGCACAGCGGCAGACTTCTGCCGAACGCGACCGGTTACACCGCACTGGAGGGCCACGGCGATGGCTGAACACACCAGCTCGAACATCACGATCGAGGCGGCACCGGCCGACGTCATGGGCGTGATCGCCGACTTCGCCCGCTACCCGGAGTGGACCGGCGAGGTGAAGGAGGCCGAGGTCCTCTCCACCGACGGCCAGGGCCGCGCCGAACAGGTCCGCCTCGTCCTGGACGCCGGAGCGATCAAGGACGACCACGTCCTCTCCTACACCTGGACCAGCGAGAACGAGGTCAGCTGGACCCTCGTCAAGTCCCAGATGCTGCGCTCCCTGGACGGTACGTACGCCCTCGCCCCGCTCGGCGGCGGCGAGCGCACCGAGGTCACCTACAAGCTCGCCGTCGACGTCAAGATCCCGCTGCTCGGCATGATCAAGCGCAAGGCCGAGAAGGTCATCATCGACCGTGCCCTCGCCGGTCTGAAGAAGCGCGTCGAGTCCGCCCCGCAGGCCTGAGAGCCGTGCGTACGGTCCTGGTCACCGGCCCCGGCGGCGCGGGCCGCACCACCGTCGCCGCGGCGAGCGCGCTGGCCGCGGCCGAGGGCGGCAGCCGCACCCTCCTGATCTCCGCCGAGGCCATACCCGGCTTCCCCGACGGCACGGCGCCCACCGAGGTCACCGAGGGGCTCGACCACGCCCGGATCGACTCCGGCGAGCACTTCCGCGCCGAACTCACCGAACTCCAGAAGCGCGCCTCCGGTGCCCTGGACCTGCTCGGCGCGGGACGGCTGGAGGGCGAGGAGATCACCGAACTCCCCGGCTCCCCGCAACTCGCGCTGCTGCACACCCTGCACCGCGCCGCCGTGGGCGACTGGTCCGCCCGTGGCTACGACACCCTCGTCGTCGACCTCCCGCCGCTGCCCGACGCCCTCGCCCTGCTCGCCCTCCCCGGGCAGCTGCGCCGCTATCTGCGCCGGCTGCTGCCCGCCGAACGCCAGGCCGCCCGCGCCCTGCGCCCCGTCCTCGCCCAGCTCGCCGGGGTCCCCATGCCCGCCCAGTGGCTGTACGAGGCCGCCGCCCGCAAGGACACCGAGCTGGCCGCCGTACAGGCCCTGATCGAGGACGACGCCACCACGCTCCGTCTGGTCGCCGAACCGGGCCCCACCGCCGAGGACACCCTGCGCGCCGCCCGCGCCGGGCTCGCCCTGCACGGGCTGCGCGCCGACCTGCTCGTCGCCTCCCGCGTACTGCCCCGGCACTCCTCCGACCCGTTCTTCGCCGGGCTCGCCGCCCAGCAGGAGAAGTGCCTGGACCACTGGCACCAGGAATGGGCCCCGGACGTTCCCGTGCACGAGGCCGCCCACCAGGGACGCGAGCTCCAGGGCCCGGCGGACCTGGCCGAGCTGGAGGTCCCCGCCCCGGACGCCCGCCCGGCGGGCCGGGCCGAGGACCCCTGGTGGATCGAGGAGGCGCCGGACGCCGAGGGCGGCACGGCGACCCTCACCTGGTGCCTGCCGCTGCCCGGCGCCGCCAAGGAGGACCTGCGCCTGGTCCGCCGGGGCGACGAACTCCTCCTGACCGTCGGCCCGTTCCACCGCATCGCGCGGCTCGCCTCCGCGCTGCGCCGGTGCACCGTCTCCGGCGCGGCCCTGACCGGCGGGGTGCTGCGGGTCCGGTTCACACCGGACCCGGCCCTGTGGCCCCGCACCTCCTGAACACGGTGCGGCCGTTCGGGTAACGTCGGTAGTACGTGAACCGCAGGCCGACCGTCGGCCGCCCGCGTCGCAGGAGCCCGCCATGAGTGAAGCCACCGATCGTCCCGTCGACGGCGACGCGTGGGCCGATGCCTGCGCAGAGGACCTCGCAGCGGAGAAGGCCCGCCGCCGCGCCCAGT
The DNA here is from genome assembly GCF_031760065.1 of Streptomyces durocortorensis. Taxonomy (NCBI): domain Bacteria; kingdom Bacillati; phylum Actinomycetota; class Actinomycetes; order Kitasatosporales; family Streptomycetaceae; genus Streptomyces; species Streptomyces sp. C11-1. The sequence continues at coordinate 1,600,249 of NZ_CP134500.1, read as the reverse complement.
ACGGCCCGCAGCCCGGCTCCGCCGCCGAGGAGCTGCGCAAGCTGGTCGACGCCGTCGCCGACAAGGTCTCCTCGCTCCAGACCCCGCTGCTCGGCTCCGCCGCCCAGGGCGCGGTGCAGCAGGCCATCCGGCAGGCGAAGTCCGCCGTCGAACCGGTCATCGAGCGCAACCCGGAGCTCTTCGACCACCTCGCCGCCGCGGGCAACGAGCTGCTGGCCGCCTACCGCTCCGCCGTCGAGGGCCAGGAGAGCCGCTGGACGCGCACCACCGAGGGCGCGTCCGGCACCACGAGCCCCTCGAAGAAGGCCGCCGAGGACCCGTCCGACCCGCGCGACGAGGGCCCTTCCGGCACCGAACGCATCGACCTGGACTGACCCGCTCCGGCCGGTCCGGGCCCCTGCCTCGGGTACGGTTGCCCCTAGCGGGGCTCGACCGAAACTGAGGGATTCATGGGACTCACCATCGGCGTCGATATCGGCGGCACGAAGATCGCGGCTGGAGTGGTCGACGAAGAGGGCCGGATCCTCTCGACGTTCAAGGTGGCGACCCCGCCGACGGCCGAAGGCATCGTCGACGCGATCTGCGCGGCGGTCGCCGGCGCGAGCGAGGGCCACGAGGTGGAGGCCGTCGGCATCGGCGCCGCCGGATATGTCGACGACAAGCGCGCCACCGTTCTGTTCGCACCGAACATCAACTGGCGTCACGAACCGCTCAAGGACAAGGTCGAACAGCGCGTCGGCCTGCCCGTCGTCGTCGAGAACGACGCCAACGCCGCCGCCTGGGGCGAATACCGCTTCGGTGCGGGCCAGGGCCACGACGACGTCATCTGCATCACGCTCGGCACCGGCCTCGGCGGCGGCATCATCATCGGCAACAAGCTGCGCCGCGGGCGCTTCGGCGTGGCCGCCGAGTTCGGCCACATCCGGGTCGTCCCGGACGGTCTGCTCTGCGGCTGCGGCAGCCAGGGCTGCTGGGAGCAGTACGCCTCCGGCCGCGCCCTCGTGCGGTACGCGAAGCAGCGCGCCAACGCCACTCCCGAGAACGCCGCCATACTGCTCGGCCTCGGCGACGGCACGGTGGAGGGCATCGAGGGCAAGCACATCAGCGAGGCCGCCCGGCAGGGCGACCCGGTGGCCATCGACTCCTTCCGCGAGCTGGCACGCTGGGCCGGCTCCGGACTGGCCGACCTCGCCTCGCTGTTCGACCCGTCCGCGTTCATCGTCGGCGGCGGCGTCTCCGACGAGGGCGAGCTGGTCCTCGACCCGATCCGCAAGTCGTTCCGGCGCTGGCTGATCGGCGGCGAGTGGCGCCCGCACGCGCAGGTGCTCGCCGCCCAACTCGGCGGCAAGGCAGGGCTCGTGGGCGCCGCCGACCTGGCCCGCCAGGGCTGAGCGCACCCGCACCGCGGGACCGTACGACGCATCAGGCGCCCGTCGCCGCCCTCCGGGGCCCGGCGGGCGCCCGTCGTATCGTGGCCCGCATGGTCCTGACGCCGCTGCCCGACTCCCGTACCGAGCTGGACGGTTCAGCCGTCATCAGAGTGCTGAGCTACAACGTGCGCTCGATGCACGACGACACCGCGGCCCTGGCCCGGGTCATCCGCGCCTGCGCCCCCGACCTCGTCCTCGTCCAGGAGGCCCCGCGCTTCTTCCGCTGGCGCAAGGCCGCGGCGCGGCTGGCGAAGAGCAGCGGCCTCGTGGTCCTCAGCGGCGGGGCGACCGCCGCCGGGCCACTGCTGCTGTGCTCGCTGCGGGCGGCCGTCGAGCGCACCGAGGACGTCCTGCTGCCGCTCACCCCCGGCCTGCACCGCAGAGGCTTCGCCACCGCTGTGGTGAGGATCGCCGGGACCCGGCTCGGCGTGCTGAGCTGCCATCTGAGCCTCCAGCGCGACGAACGCCTCGCCCAGGCGGACCTGCTCCTGGAGCGGCTGGCGTCTATGGGCGTGGAGCACGCCGTGGCGGGCGGCGACCTCAATGACGTACCGACCGGGAGGGCGTTCAGGCGTCTGGCCGGGCGGCTTCAGGACTGCCGGGCCGTGGCGCCCTGGGGCGAGGAGCTGACCTTCCCCCCGGACGACCCGCGCAAGCGCATCGACGCGGTGTTCGCGACACCGGGCATCGAGGTGCTCGGCTGCGGCGTCCCGGCCGGGCTGCCCGGGGTGAACACGGCAGACCTGAGGGCGGCCACCGACCATCTGCCGGTCCTGGCCGCGCTCAGACTGCCCGCGGGTGACGCTCACACCACCGCGCCGCGCCCCGGATCGCCGTAGGTGTCGTCATCGTCATCGTGCGGCATCCGGGCCACCAGGGTGGCGAAGCCGCCGAGGAAGCCGCCGATGCAGAGCGTGGTGAGCCACCACGTCATCTCCCACTGGAGCAGCACCGCCACCAGCATCAGCACCGGCCCGCCGATCACCGCGAGCCAGGCGAACTTCGCCGTGACGTCCGCCTCCGGCAGCGGCGGCGGCTCCGGGGGAACGAAGTGGCCCTCGCCGCCGTCATCCGGCTCGTCGATGCCGTCGTCCTTGGACTCGGGCAGTTCGTAGTCGCGGGGACCGGCCACGCCGGGCGCGAAGACGACGGAGCTGCCGAGAGGCTTCTTCTCCGGAGGCTTGGGGGGCGTCTTGCCGGACCCCTTGTCCGCCGGGTTCCCGGCCGGCCCGTCCTGCGGGCCCACCGCGTTGCGCTGGTCGTCCTCCAGCAGGGCCAGGTCCTCCACCGACTTGAACGGCTTGGCGCCGGGCGGGTCCGGCGGCTCCTCCCCGTACCCCGCGACGATCGCGGCCCAGGCCGCGTCCTCGTCGATCGCCCGCTCCTGCTCAGCCCCCTCCGCCGCCGGCGGCTTCGTCCCCTCCGGGACGGCCGCGGGCTCCGTGGGGCGCGGTTCACGCTCCTCGTCGCCGCCTGGGCGTTCCGCGTCGTGCTCAGCCACCGGACGTGCTCCCCTTCTTCCCGACGCTCGGTGCGAGACGGCCGATGAACCGGTAGCTCTCATCGAAGATCCGCTCCGCATCATGGTCCAACGTCGCGACGTGGTAGCTCTGTTCCAACAGGATCTCCGTGACATCCGTGGAGGAGATCCGGCTCAGGATGCGGGCGCTGTCCGCGGGCGGCACGACGTGGTCCTGCGGGCTGTGCAGCAGCACCACCGGCTGCGTCACCTGGGGCAGCTCGCCGTCGACCAGCCGGAAGAACTGCCGCAGCGAGTGGGCGGCGTGCAGCGGCACCTTGTCGTAGCCCACCTCGTGGGCGCCCGGGAGCGCGATGTCGTCGGCCACGCCCTTCGTCGTGCGCACCAGATGTCGGGCGACCGGCAGCGCGTACGCCGAGAGGCCGTGCACCTTGTTGGCCGGGTTGACCAGCACCAGACCGCTGATCGCGTCCCCGTGCTTGGCCGCGAGCCGCAGACTCAGCGCGCCGCCCATGGAGAGCCCGAAGACGAAGACCTGCTCGCACCGCTCGCGCAGGGCCCGCAGCTCCCGGTCCACCTCCGCGTACCAGTCCTGCCAGCCGGTGACCGCCATGTCCTCCCAGCGGGTCCCGTGGCCGGGCAGCAACGGCAGCGAGACGGTCAGCCCGCGCGCGGCGAGGTGATCGGCCCAGGGACGCAGCGACTGCGGCGATCCGGTGAAGCCATGACAGAGGAGGACGCCGACCTCTCCGCCCTCGTGGCGGAACGGCTCGGCTCCAGGGAGGACCGGCACCAGGGTCTCCTGTTCGTGGGACGGGGCGGGGGGCGTACACGCACCTGGGGGAGTGCTTGACGGATGACTTCACCGTACGCGACCGGACCGACACCGACCAGGGCCGTCACGGCCTCGCGGATGCCCCGGGTTAAGGTCTGACCGACAGCACACAGGAGGCACAGCAGTTGATCTACGGCGCAATGAAGTTCTCCATCGGCGGGTCCCTGAAGCTCGCCTTCCGGCCGTGGGTGGAGGGCCTGGAGAACATCCCCGAGCGGGGGCCGGCGATTCTCGCGAGCAACCACCTGTCGTTCTCCGACTCGTTCTTCCTCCCGGCCGTGCTGGACCGCAAGGTCACGTTCATCGCCAAGGCCGAGTACTTCACCGCACCCGGGGTGAAGGGCAGGCTCACCGCCGCCTTCTTCAAGGGCGTGGGCCAGCTCCCCGTCGACCGCTCCGGAGCCCGCGGCGCCGGTGAGGCCGCGATCAAGGCGGGCATCCAGGTCGTCGAGAGCGGCGGCCTCTTCGGTATCTACCCCGAAGGCACCCGCTCGCCCGACGGCCGCCTCTACCGGGGCAAGCCCGGCGGTCTCGCCCGCGTGGCCCTGGCCACCGGCGCCCCCGTCATCCCGGTCGCGATGATCGACACCGAGAAGATCCAGCCGCCCGGCCAGGTGGTGCCCAGGCTGATGCGCCCCGGCATCCGGATCGGCAAGCCGCTGGACTTCAGCCGCTACCAGGGCATGGACGGCGACCGCTTCATCCTGCGCTCGGTGACCGACGAGGTCATGTACGAGATCATGAAGCTCTCCGGTCAGGAGTACGTGGACATCTACGCCACCGCCGCCAAGCGCCAGATCGCCGACGAGGCGAAGGCGAAGGCCGAGGAGGCCAAGCGCGACCGGAAGCAGGCCGCCGCGCGCGACGAGAACGGAACGGAACGGTCCGGCGCCTGACCGCGTCGTTCACCGTCCGGGGGGTGGGCCATGGCCAAGCGTGAACGGGTCGTACGGATGTCGGTGGAGCTGCCGCTGTGGCGTGCGCTGACGGGCTACCGCGTCCTGACGATGATCTACGCGGTACTGCTCGCGATCTTCGGGAAGGACGACTTCGGCCGGCAGAGGTTCGAGCGGCCCTGGGTGGCCGTCGCCTATCTGGCGTTCCTCTTCGTCTGGACGCTCGCCACACTGCCGAAGGTCCGCTCGGCGGCGAGCTGCACCAAACGCTTCCTCGGCGCGGACCTGGTCGTCGCGCTGACCGGCATCCTGCTCACCCCGCTCGCCGACTTCGACTCCCAGTCGTTCGACGGACCGACGCTGCCGTCGATCTGGACGGCCGGCTCGGTCCTCGCCTTCGCGATCAAGGGCGGCTGGCGGTGGGCGGCCTTCGCCTCCACCTTCGTCGCCGTCGCCAACATCATCCAGCGCGGCGAGCCCAGCCGGGACACCTACCACAACGTCCTGCTGGTGTGGGTCGCCTCCATCGCCATCGGGTACGTCGTCGAGGTCGCCCGGGCCAGTGAACGCACCCTGGCCCGCGCCCTGGAGATCGAGGCGGCGACCCGCGAACGCGAACGCCTGGCCCGCGACATCCACGACAGCGTGCTCCAGGTCCTCGCCATGGTGCAGCGCCGGGGCACCGCGCTGGGCGGCGAGGCGGCCGAGCTGGGCCGGATGGCGGGCGAGCAGGAGGTCGCCCTGCGCACCCTGGTCTCCAGCGGCCTGGTCCCGCCGACCCGGGTCTCCGAGGACGCCGCCGAGGGGGCCGTGGTCCGTACGGTCGACGAGGGGGAAGGGCCCGGCGGCGACGCCACCTGCGATCTGCGGGCCCTCCTCGCCCCGCACGCGGGCGCCCGCACCAGCTTCGCGGAGCCGGGCGCTCCGGTGCTGCTGCCCGCCGCGGCCGCCCGTGAGCTGGCCGCCGCCGTCAGCGCCGCCCTGGACAATGTCCGGGTGCACGCGGGGGCGGACGCGCAGGCGTGGATCCTGGTCGAGGACGAGCCGGACGAGGTGATCGTCACCGTCCGGGACGACGGCCCCGGCATTCCGGAGGGGCGGCTCGCCCAGGCGGAGGGGGAGGGGCGGCTCGGTGTCGCGCTGTCCATCCGCGGCCGGCTGCGCGATCTGGGCGGCACGGCAGAGCTGATCTCGGTCCCCGGACAGGGCACCGAGGTCGAGTTGAAGGTTCCCAAAGCACCGAGGGTTTCCCGGGGGAAGGCAGGATCGGCCCGATGAGCACGCAGCACACACCCAAGGACGAACAGCGAGGAGCCCCCGACCGGCCCATCAGGGTCATGGTCGTCGACGACCACCCGATGTGGCGCGACGCGGTCGCCCGCGATCTGACCGAGTCCGGTTTCGAGGTCGTGGCGACCGCCGGGGACGGCCCGGGGGCGGTCCGCCGGGCCGGGGCGGCCCAGCCGGACGTCCTGGTCCTCGACCTGAACCTCCCCGGTATGCCCGGCGTCCAGGTCTGCAAGGAGCTCGTCGGCTCGCACCCGGGCCTGCGCGTCCTGGTCCTCTCCGCGAGCGGCGAGCACGCCGACGTCCTGGAGGCGGTGAAGTCCGGCGCCACCGGTTATCTCCTGAAGTCCGCCTCCACCCAGGAGCTGACCGACGCCGTCCGCTCCACCGCCGTCGGCGACCCGGTCTTCACCCCGGGCCTGGCCGGACTCGTCCTCGGTGAGTACCGCAGGCTCGCCTCCGACCCCGCACCCGCCGCGCCGGACGAGCCCAGGGCCCCGCAGCTCACCGACCGGGAGACCGAGGTGCTGCGGCTGGTCGCCAAGGGACTCTCGTACAAGCAGATCGCCGAACGCCTGGTCATCTCGCACCGCACCGTGCAGAACCACGTGCAGAACACCCTGGGCAAGCTCCAGCTGCACAACCGGGTGGAGCTTGTGCGGTACGCGATCGAGCGCGGCCTCGACGACGTCTGACCGGGCCGTTCGACCCGGGCGGGCCCGGGGGCAGGGCCGTATATTCGCGATATCCGCGCATGTCCGGCCCTGCCCTGTGTACCGCCCCAGATCGGGAGAACCCGTGGAAATCCTCGCCTTCGGTGTGCAGTCCGACGAGAAGCCCCTGATCGAGAAGGCCTTCGAGGGGCTGCACGAGGTCCGCTGTCTGGACGTCTTCCTGAACCAGGACACCGCCCCGATCGCGGCGGGCTACGAGATCATCTCCACCAGCGTCAACGCCGACCTCGGCAGCAAGGTGCTCCAGACGCTCGCCGCGGGCGGCACGCAGATGATCGCCCAGCGCTCCACCGGCTTCAACAACATCGACCTGGACGTCGCCGAACGCCTCGCCCTGCGCGTCGCCCGCGTCTCGTACTACTCGCCGTACTCCGTCGCCGAATTCGCCTGGACCCTGGCCATGGCCGTGAACCGGCGCATCATCCGGGCCGCGAGCCGCACCCGGGACTTCGACTTCCGCCTCGACGGGCTACTCGGCCGGGACATGCACGGCCGGACCGTCGGCGTGCTCGGCACCGGCAGGATCGGTGAGGCGTTCACCCGGATCGCCCACGGCTTCGGCATGAAACTGCTCGGCTGGGACGTCGTGGAGAACCCGGCCTGTACCGAGCTGGGCATGGAGTACGTCGACAAGGAGCGGCTGCTCGCGGAGGCCGACCTGGTCAGCCTGCACGTCCCGCTGCTGCCCACCACCCACCACATCATCGACGCGGCCGCCCTCAAGGCGATGAAGGACGACGCGATCCTCGTCAACTCCAGCCGCGGCGGCCTCATCGACACCGCCGCTCTGGTCACCGAAGTGCGCGCCGGGCGATTCCTCGGCGTCGGACTCGACGTGTACGAGGCGGAGGCCGGGCTGTTCTTCCTCGACAAGTCCCTGGAGGGCATCGACGACGACACCCTGGCCAGGCTGGTGACCTTCCCCAACGTCATCGTCACCTCCCACCAGGCGTACTACACCGAGGACGCGGTGGGCCAGATCATCGACGCGACCGTCACGAACGTCACCGACCACCTGGCCCGCCGCCACAGCGAGAACGTCCTCGTACCGAGGAACGCATAGGCTCAGCGCGGCACGGGCAGCCCCGCCAGCAGCTCCGTCACGATCACCGAGCCCCGCACGGTCAGCACCGATTCCGGGTGGAACTGCACCGAGGCGAAGCCCGGCCCGCGCAGCGCGTGCAGCTCACCGCTCTCCTCGTCCCGGCTCACCTCGATGCCGTGCGCGGCCAGCTCGGCGGCGGCCGGGCCGTCGCACCGCCCGGTGAAGCTGTTGTAGAAGCCCACCGTCTCCGGCCGCCCGAACAGCTCGATCCGGGTCTGCGCCCCCTGGTACGGCACCGCCTTGCGCACGATCGGCAACCCCAGCTCGGCCGCGATCAGCTCATGCCCGAGGCAGACCCCCAGCAGCCCGTGCCGGTGGTCCCGCACCAGCTCGGCGGTGATCTCGCGCAGCAGCCGCATCTTCGGGTCCGTGAGGTCGCCCGGGTTCCCAGGTCCGGGGCCGAGCACGACCGGCCCCGGGTGCGCCCGGACCACCCCGCGCAGCCCCGGCTCGTCGTACCGCCGCACCGACACATCGAGCCCCGAAGCCCGCAGCAGATGGGCCAGCATCGCGGTGAACGTGTCCTCGCCGTCGATCACCAGAGCGTGCCCGGCCAGATCCCGGGTGCGCTCCTGCATCCGCAGCCAGAACGGGGCCAGCGAGCCGCGCCGGTCGTCCAGTGCCGCCTGCACCCGGGGGTCGGACGCCAGCCGCGGACGGTCCGCCTCCGCCTCGGGCCGCCCCGGCCGCACCCCCAGCGCGGCCAGCACCCCGGCGGCCTTGGCATGGGTCTCGGCCACCTCGCTCTCCGGGTCCGAGTGCCGTACGAGCGTGGCGCCGACGGGCACCTTCAGCGAGCCGTCCGCAGCGATGTCGGCGGTACGGATCAGGATCGGCGAGTCCAGGGTCTGCGCCCCGTTCGCATCCTGTCCCAGCAGGGCCAGCGCGCCCGCGTAGTAGCCGCGGCCCCCGGACTCGTACCGCTCGATCACCCGGCAGGCGTTCTGCACCGGCGAGCCGGTGACGGTGGCGGCGAACATCGTCTCGCGCAGGACCTCGCGCACATCCAGCGAGGACCGGCCGCGCAGCTCGTACTCGGTGTGCGCGAGGTGCGCCATCTCCTTCAGCCGGGGCCCGACCACCACCCCGCCCATGTCGCCCACCGTGCACATCATCTTCAGCTCCTCATCGACCACCATGGACAGCTCCTCGCTCTCCTTGCGGTCCCCGAGGAACGTCAGCAGGCCCTCGGGGGTGGGCCCCTCGGCCGGGTAGCGGTAGGTCCCGCTGATCGGGTTCATCACGACCGTCCCGCCGGACATCCGTACGTGTACCTCCGGGCTGGCCCCCACCAGCGTCCGCCCACCCGTCGTCCGCCGCCCCGAAGCGGAGGCCCCTTCGGCACCGCTGCCTCCTGTGTGCACGACGAACGTCCAGTACGCGCCACGCTCACCCGCCAGCAGCCGCCGGAACAGCGCCAGGGCGTCCTTCCGCCCGAACCCCGGGATCTCGCCCCGGAACGTCCGCCGGATCACGAAGTTCGCGCCCTCGCCCTGTCCGATCTCGTCCCGGATCACCCGCCGGACGATGTCCGCGTACACGTCGTCCGCCACATCGAAGCCGCGGTCCTCCACCGTCACGTCATGGGCGGGCAGCGCCGCCAGCACCTCCGCGAGCTCCAGCTCGTGCGTCTCCTCGGCCACCAGCACGCTCAGCGGCGTCCCGTCGTCGCGCACGTCGAAACCGCGCTCGGCGATCTGCCGGAACGGCACCAGGGCGAGCGCCGGCGACGCGCCCACCGGCAGATCGGCCAGCCGGTCCACCTGCCGCACTTCGCCGATCAGCAGTTCGACGTGATCGTGGTCACGGCCGGGCGTACGGCGGCGCAGCAGGGCGAACGGCGGGGCGTCGTCGGCCAGCAGCCGACGGAGGAGTTCGGAGGCGGGGCGGGGCGCGTTCTGGGGCATGGGAGCAGGTTCCTTCCGGACGGAGGAACGGCCGCTCCGCAACGCGGGAAAGGCCGCCCCTCGGGCGGCCTTCGCGAAGTGTCAGCGCGATGAATCAGCGGGCCGCCGGATGAGCGGTCCACCACCAGTTCTGAATCGAGATCCGGATCTGTCGCGTCGACATGAACCGAACCCTAGCGGACGTCACGGGGACATCACAGAGTGCGAGGTTCACGTCTCATCTGCTGAGCGTTCGAATGGAGGGGCTCCGCGACCCCGTAATGTTGTGTCCGTGACCGTGAACGCCAATACCTCCGCCGCCGGTGGCAACACCTGGCGAGACCTTCCCGCGGCGCAGCAGCCCGAGTACCCCGACTCCGAGGCGCTGCGCGATGTACTCGCGGACCTCGCGTCGTATCCGCCGCTCGTCTTCGCGGGCGAGTGTGACCAGCTGCGCGCCCGCATGGGAGCCGTCGCCAAGGGCGAGGCGTTCCTGCTGCAGGGCGGCGACTGCGCCGAGGCCTTCGACGCCGTGTCCGCCGAGCACATCCGGGCCAAGCTGAAGACGCTGCTCCAGATGAGTGCCGTCCTGACCTACGCCGCCTCCGTACCCGTCGTGAAGGTCGGCCGGATCGCGGGCCAGTACTCCAAGCCCCGCTCCAAGTCGACCGAGACCCGCGACGGCGTGACCCTGCCGACCTACCGCGGCGACTCGGTGAACGGCTTCGCCTTCACCGAGGAGGCCCGGGTCCCGGACCCCCAGCGGCTGAAGCAGATGTACCACGCATCCGCCTCCACGCTGAACCTGGTCCGCGCCTTCACCACCGGCGGTTACGCCGACCTGCGCCAGGTCCACGCCTGGAACCAGGACTTCGTGAAGTCGTCGCCCTCCGGCCAGCGCTACGAGGCCCTGGCCCGCGAGATCGACAACGCGCTGAACTTCATGAAGGCGTGCGGCACCGACCCGGCCGAGTTCAAGGCGGTCGAGTTCTACGCCTCGCACGAGGGGCTGCTGCTGGACTACGAGTCGGCTCTGACCCGTACGGACTCGCGCACCGGCGAGCTGTACGACACCTCAGGACACATGGTCTGGATCGGTGAGCGCACCCGCCAGATGGACGGCGCGCACATCGAGTTCGCCTCGAAGATCCGCAACCCGATCGGCATCAAGCTCGGCCCGACGACCACCGTCGACGAGGCGCTCGGCTACGTCGACCGCCTCGACCCCGAGCGCGAGCCGGGCCGGCTGACCTTCATCGTCCGGATGGGTGCCGACAAGGTCCGCGACAAGCTCCCCGAGCTGGTGGAGAAGGTCACCGCCTCCGGCGCCACCGTGGCGTGGGTGACGGACCCGATGCACGGCAACACCTTCGAGGCCGCCTCCGGCCACAAGACGCGCCGCTTCGACGACGTCCTGGACGAGGTCAAGGGCTTCTTCGAGGTCCACAAGAGCCTCGGCACCCACCCGGGCGGCATCCACGTGGAGCTGACCGGCGACGACGTCACCGAGTGCGTGGGCGGCGGCCACGAGATCTTCGTGGACGACCTGCACCAGCGCTACGAGACGGCCTGCGACCCCCGGCTCAACCGCAGCCAGTCCCTCGACCTGGCCTTCCTCGTCGCCGAGATGTACCGCGACCAGTAGAAGTCCTTACTGGACGCACCTGTGGGGCACGGATCGATGTGATCCGTGCCCCACAGGCCGTTCCAGGACTTTTACGCCACTTGAGGGACGGGTAAGGTTAGGTTAGCCTCACCGAAAGAGACCCGGGGCGGCGCCAGTGACCGACCCGCAGGGAGGTGAACCGCATGTACGTCTGCTCCTGCTTCGGCATCACGGAGGCACAGGTCAAGAAGCATGCGGACGCCGGTGCCTGCACCCCCCGCCAGATCGCCTCGGCCTGCAAGGCCGGTACGGACTGCGGTGGCTGTGTGCGCCGTATCCAGGCCCTGCTGGGGCGCGGCGACTGCCCGCGCCGCGAGCTGCTCGACCAGCGGCAGGAGCCCGCGGCCGCCTCCGCGGCCCACCCGGTCCTCTCCGACGCGGCCTGAGCGTTCAGCTCTCCGGCTGCTCGATCAGCTGGGCGATGTAGAGCGGCTCACCGAGCTTCTCGACCAGCTCCAGCTGAGTGTCGAGATAGTCGATGTGGTGCTCCTCGTCCTCAAGGATCGACTCGAAGATGTTCGCGGACGTGATGTCGCCCTTGCCGCGCATCACCTCGATACCGCGCTTGAGGCGGTCGATCGCCTCCACCTCGACCTGGCGGTCCGCCTGGAACATCTCGGTGACCGTCTGGCCCACCCGGACGTGGAACAGCCGCTGGTAGTTGGGCAGTCCGTCCAGGAACAGGATCCGGTCGGTGAGGATCTCGGCGTGCTTCATCTCGTCGAAGGACTCGGCCCGGGTGTATTTGGCGAGCTTCGTCCAACCGAAGTTGTCCTGCATCTTGGCGTGCAGGAAGTACTGGTTGATCGCAGTCAGTTCGGCGGTCAGCTGCTCATTGAGAAACTCAAGGACCTCGGGGTCGCCCTGCATGGCAAAGGCTCCTTCCAACCGGTGATCGATCTGGCAAGTTGGCCAGATCCTCGCACCGTGCTCAGCGGCCGTCCAGTAAGTGCACGCTTAGTACGAGTTGCCCGGATGCGGGTCCGCCCTGGTCATGACCACCCCTGGCTGTCTGTCACCATGGAGGCATGGGTCAGCCGGAAAGCCGGGAATACCGCGAATCAGAGCAGTCCGAGCTTCCGCCGGGACAGCGACTGCAACGCGGATGGCCGGTCACCCATTACGGGCCCGTTCCCAAGTTCAAGCCCGACCGCTGGGAGTTCAGGGTCTTCGGGGCCACCGCCGACGGTGACAAGCACTGCTGGAACCACCAGGACTTCTCGGCGCTGCCGTTCTCCTCGGTGGTCGCCGATCTCCACTGCGTGACGAAGTTCAGCATGATCGGCGCCGAATGGGGCGGGGTCCTCGCCCGTACGGTGCTCGACCTGGCACCGCCCGCACCCGATGTCACCCATGTGATGGTGTGGGCCGAGTACGGCTTCTCCTCGAACCTTCGCCTGGCCGACTTCGCCTCGGAGCGCGCCCTCTTCGCCACCCACAAGGACGGCGAACTGCTGACCGCGGAGCATGGCTTCCCACTGCGCCTGGTCGTCCCCCACCTGTACGCCTGGAAGGGCCCGAAGTGGGTCCGGGGCATCGAGTACATGACGGCGGACCGGCGCGGGTTCTGGGAGGAGCGGGGCTACCACAACATCGGCGATCCCTGGCGCGAGCAGCGCTATTCGTATCAGGAGGAGCCCGGGGACGGCCCCGAGCTCTGACGGGCCTCGCTCTGACGGGCCTCGCTCTGACGGGTCTCGCGAAGGGCCTTCAGCCGGGCCACGTCCGCCGCGTGCCCCTCCTTGCCGCCGGGGGTCTCGATGATCAGCGGTACGCCCTCGGTCGCCGGGTGCGTGAACAGCTCCCCGAAGGGCTCCGCCCCGATATGACCGGCGCCGATGTTCTCGTGCCGGTCCTTGTGGGCGCCCACCACGTCCTTGGAGTCATTGGCGTGGATCAGCTTCAGCCGGCCCTCCCCGACCGTGTCCACCAGCAGATCCAGCGTCTGCCGCATCCCCGAGGGGCCGGTCAGGTCGTGCCCGGCGGCGTAGATGTGGCAGGTGTCCAGACAGATCCCCAGCTTCGGGTGGGAGTCCAGCGCCTCGAAGTACGGCCCGAAGTCCCAGGTCCGCGAGCAGAGCGAGGACCCCTGCCCGGCGGTCGACTCCAGTAGCAGATCCGGATCGTCCTCGTGCGTCAGCTCGTCCAGCAGCGGCCGCAGGTGGGTCCGCACCTGGGCCAGCGCCTCGGCGCGCGGCCGCCCGCCGGTCGCCGACCCCGTGTGCACCACCACGCCCAGCGCGCCGATCTCCCGGGCCCGCCGCAGCGAGTGGCGCAGGGACTCCACGGACTTCTCGACGGTCGCCTCGGTGTGCGAACCGAAGTTGATCAGATACGGGGCGTGGACGTACGCCGGGACCGAGGCCGCCGCGCACTCGGCGCGGAACAGCTCGTCCTGGGCCGGGTTCCCGGCGGGCGTCGCCCAGCCGCGCGGGTTGGCCACGAAGACCTGCACGGTCTCCGCCGCCAGCTCACGGGCGTACTCCAGACCGACCTTGGCGAGACCGCCCGCCACCGGTACATGGCCGCCCACAGGGTTACGCATGTCGTCCTACAGCCCCTTGGTCCTGATCGTGATGGTGGAGCCCTCGGGGGCCTGTTCGCCGCCCTCCACGGACTGGCGCGCGACCGTGTCGCTGAAGGAGAGGAACGGCCGGTCGACCTTCACCTCGAAGCCCGCCTCCTCCAGGGTGCTCCGCGCCTCGTCGACGTTCCGTCCGGTGACGTCCGGGACGTCCAGCATCCGGGGCCCCTTGGAGACGGTCAGCTGGATCGTGTCGCCCTCGGCGGCCTCGGCGCCCCTGCCCGGGGACTGCTCGGCGATGTCGCCCGCGGCCTCGGAGGAGTGGACCCGGCCGGGCAGCACCTCGGCCTTGAGCCCCTCGGCCTCCAGCTCGGCGGTGGCGTCCTCGACCGGAAGCCCGGTGACGTCCGGGACGTCGACGGGGCTGCCCTTGCTGACGACGAGGGCCACCGCCGTATCGGGGCGGCGGTCGGTGCCCGCGCGCGGGTCCGTGCGGATCACCTCGCCCCGGGCCACGTCCTCGCTGAACTCCCTGGTCGCCATGCCGGGGATCAGGCCCACCTTCTTCAGGGAACGCCGCGCGTCCGCGAGGGAGCTGCCCACCACATCGGGCACCCGCACGATCTCCGGGCCGCGCGAGACGACCAGCCGCACCGAGCCGTTGCCCCGGATCCGCTCGCCCGACGCGGGATCGCTGCTGACGACCGAGCCCCGCTCGACCGTGTCGCTGAAGACCCGGTCCACGCCCTTGAGCCCGAGCCCGGAGTCCGCGAGCCGCTGCTCGGCGGTCTTCTGGGTCTGGCCGAGCAGCGAGGGGACCTGGGTGAACTGCCCGGAGTTGATGTACCAGACGCCCGCACCGACGCCCAGGGTCAGCAGCACGGCGGTGAGCACGGCGATCAGCTTGCGGTGCGGCCCGCCGAAGGGGCCGCGCCGACCCGTCCCGCGCCGCTGTGCGGGACCCGGAGGCGGCGCCTCCAGACGGCTCGTGCGGTGCAATCCGTCGCCGGCGCTGTTGCCCGTGCCGTCGCCGCTCGCCGGGAGAGCCCGGGGGATCACGCTCGTACGGTCGTCCGCGCCGTCGTGCGCCTCCGACAGCGCCTGCGGCGGTACGGCGTCCAGCTCGGCGTCGGTCAGCGAGGCCCGGGCCTCCCGGGCCTCGGCCAGCAGCAGCACCGCGTCGTGCGGGCGCACCTCGGGATTGCGTGCGGTCGCGCTCGCCACCAGGCTGTCCAGCGCCACGGGGAGCCCCGGCACGACGGCGGACGGGGCCGGGACATCGGCGTTGAGGTGCTGGTAGATCACCTGGGCGGCGTTCTCGCCGGTGTGCGGCTTGGTGCCGGTCAGCATCTCGTACAGCACGACCCCGCAGGCGTACACATCACTGCGGGTGTCGGCCGAGCCGTGCTCGATCTGTTCGGGGGCCAGATACGACACCGTGCCCAGTAGCGAACCGGTGGTGTCCGTGGCCGTGCCGACCGCCCTGACCAGGCCGAAGTCGGCGACCTTGACCCGGCCGTCGTCCCCTATCAGGACGTTCTCCGGCTTCATGTCCCGGTGTACGAACCCCGCCCGGTGCGCTGCGCCCAGCGCGGCGAGGACCGGCTCCAGGATGTCCAGGGCCGCCCGGGGCTTCAGGGCGCCCCGCTCGCGCAGCACATCGCGCAGGGTGCAGCCCGCGACGTACTCCATCGCGAGGTAGACGTACGCGCCCTGGGCGCCCTGGTCGAAGACCGCGACCACATTGGGGTGTGCGAGGCGGGCCACCGACTTGGCCTCACGGATGAAACGCTCGACGAACGAGACGTCGGTGGCGAGCGCCGGGTGCATCACCTTGAGGGCGAGCACCCGGTCCAGGCGGGTGTCCACGGCCCGGTAGACCGTGGCCATCCCGCCGACGGCGATGCGCGCCTCAATGCGATACCGGCCGTCGAGCAGCTGCCCTACGAGAGGGTCCTGGAGGGTCGTGTCCACCCGGAGAGTCTACGAGCCGCCGCCGGCGCTCCGGACGGTCCGGGGCACTCCCGGGGCGGTTCTGCAGCCGATCCGTGACCGGGACACGACCCCAGGTGGGGAGCGGGCGACGGCCTCAGAACGCCGGGCGCTCCGGATCGAGCACGGCCCGCCCTTCCGCGGGTGACGAGGCCTCGGCGAAGTGGCGGCGCGGAATCCGGCCCGCCCGGTACGCGAGCCGCCCGCCCTCCACCGCGTGCCGCATCGCGCCCGCCATCAGCTCCGGCTCCTGGGCCCGGGTCACCGCCGAGGCGAGCATCACAGCGGCGCACCCCAGCTCCATGGCCTGTGCCGCGTCCGAGGCGGTCCCGGCCCCCGCGTCGAGGATCACCGGCACCCCGGCCCGCTCGACGATCAGCTCGAAGTTGTGCGGGTTGCGGATGCCGAGCCCGGAGCCGATGGGGGAGCCGAGCGGCATGATCGCCGCGCACCCCACGTCCTCCAGTTTCCGGGCGAGGACCGGGTCGTCGTTGGTGTAGGGCAGCACGGTGAACCCGTCGTCGACCAGGATCTCCGCCGCGTCCAGCAGCTCGATCGGGTCGGGCAGCAGGGTCCGCTCGTCGGCCACCACCTCCAGCTTCACCCAGTCGGTGCCGAGCGCCTCCCGGGCCAGCCGGGCGGTCAGCACGGCCTCGCCCGCGGTGAAGCAGCCCGCGGTGTTCGGCAGGACCTGGATGGAGAGCCGCTCCAGCACCGAGAGGACCGAGCCCTGCACGGTCGGGTCGAGCCGGCGCATCGCGACCGTGGTCAGCTCGGTCCCGGACGCGATCAGCGAGCGCTCCAGGACCTCCAGGCTGGGCGCCCCGCCGGTGCCCATGATGAGCCGGGAGCCGAAGGTGGCCGGTCCCAGTGTGAAGACGTCGTCGGACACGGTCAGCCTCCCTGTACGGCGGTGAGCACTTCGACGCGGTCGCCCTCGCCGAGCGTGGTGGCGGCCCACTGGCTGCGCGGGACGACGCTCTCGTTGACAGCGGCGGCGACCCCCGAGCGGGCCGGGGTGAGGGTGGCCACGAGGGCGTCCAGAACCGTCCCTGCGGGAACGGCACGCGCCGCGCCGTTGACGGAGACGGAGACGGTGGCGGCGGGTTCCGGTGCGGTGGGCTGCTGGGTCATACGGGCTGCTCCTGGAGTACGGGGGCGGCGGCGGGCGCGAAGCGGGAGGGGGCGAAGGGGCGGGCCACCTCGGGCAGCTCGCCGGTGGTCAGGGCGTCGGCCAGCGCCTCACCGGTGACGGGTGTCAGCAGGACCCCGTTGCGGTGGTGGCCGGTGGCGAGCAGGAGGCCGGGCAGGGCGGTCGGGCCGAGCAGCGGTGCGTTGTCGGGCGATGCGGGGCGCAGACCGGCCCGGGTCTCGGTGAGCGGCAGTTCGGTGATGCCGGGCACCAGCTCGTGGGCGTCGCGCAGCAGCTCGTACACCCCGCCCGCGGTCACCGTGGTGTCCCAGCCCATCTCCTCGCTGGTGGCGCCGACGACCAGCTCGCCGTTCTCGCGCGGTACGAGATAGAGGTGGCCGCCGCGGACCACGGCGCGCACGGTGCGGCTGAGGAAGGGGGCGTACGCCGGGGGCACGGTGAGCCGGAGGACCTGGCCCTTGACCGGGCGGACCGGCGGCACGAGCTCCGGCGGGAGCCCCGCGAGCCGGCCGCTGAGGCTGCCCGCGGCGAGCACGACCTGGTCGGCCGCGAACTCCGTACCGTCGCCGAGCAGCGCCCCGGCGGCCCGGCCCCCGGCTACCGTGAGCCGCTCGGCGGCCGCCCTGCGGAAGCCGACCCCGGCCCGCTCGCACGCGGTCAGCAGCGCCGCGGCGAGGCGGCGGGGGTCCACCTGGTGGTCGCCGTCGACCCGCAGCCCGCCCCGGACGCCCGGGGCCAGCATCGGCTCCAGACGGCGGCACTCGCGGCCGCTCAGCCAGACCGACTCCAGGCCCGAACGCTCCTGGAGGGCGTGCAGTTCGCGCAGATGCGCGCGGTCGTCGGCGTCCAGGGCGACCGCGAGGGTGCCGCAGGCGCGGAAGCCGGTGTCCTGGCCGCTCGCCTCCTCCAGCTCCGCCACGAACGCCGGATAGCGGGCGGCGGAGGCGAGGCTGAGCCCGAGCAGCGTCTCCTCGCCGTAGTGCAGTTCGGTGACGGCGGCCAGCATGCCCGCCGCGACCCGGGCGGCGCCGCCGCCCGGACCGGGATCGGCCACCGTGACCCGCAGACCGCGCTGGGCGGCCCGCCAGGCGGTGACCAGGCCGATGATTCCGCCCCCGATGACGAGGACGTCGGATCCGTCGGATCCGGAGGTCTTCCCCGAGACGCGCATGGGTGTCCAGCCCCTCCCTTCGCCGGCATGACCCGGATCAGGTTCGTACGGTCGGAGGCCGTCCAGCCTCCCTCTCAGCCCGGTGCGTCCGGGCTCCCGCGAGTGTTCTACCTTGGCCACCCTAAACCCACCCGCCCATGGCCAGTAAGGCCGCCAGTAAGGGAGCAGCCACCGTGGCCCGTTCGCTCGACGGACTCGTCCTCTCGCCCGTGGCCGACCAGGCCCCGGGCCAGGTGGGCGCCCGTACCCGCTTCACCTACCACGAGCGGGACGGCCGGATCTGGGCCGAGTACGCGGGTGGCGACGTGGTCCGCGGCCATCTCGTCGGCACCCGGGACGGGGACGCGCTCGACTTCCGCTACGTCCAGCTCAAGCGGGACGGAACGACATCCTCCGGCCACTGCGTCTCCACCGTCGTCGACCTCGCGGACGGCAGGGTGCGGCTGGAGGAGCGCTGGGAATGGGAGTCCCAGGAGGGCAGCGGAACGAGCGTGGTGGAGGAAGCCGTTATCTGACGGTACGTCAGATGAATAGACTGGTACGTGTGAGCGAGCAGACGGAACACCACGCGACGCGACAGCGGACCCGGCACGTCGTGGTCGTCGGAGCGGGCATGGCGGGGGTGCAGAGCGCCGTGGCCCTGCGGGAGGCGGGCTTCACCGGAGCCGTCACCCTGATCGGCGCCGAGCCCCACCAGCCCTACGACCGCCCGCCCCTGTCCAAGGCTGTCCTGCTCGGCAAGGCCGAGGACTCCGCCTTCGACGTGGATTTCGAGGCCCTGGACATCACCCTGCGCCTCGGTCTTGACGTCACGGCCCTGCGCGCCGCCGACCACGTCCTGGACACCGTCGAGGGGCCCGTCCGCTACGACGTCCTGGTCCTCGCGACCGGCGCGGAGCCCGTCACCCTGCCCGGCTCCGAAGGCGTGCCCGGCGTCCATCTCCTGCGCACCCTGGACGACGCCGCCCGGCTGCGGCCCGTCCTGGACCGGCAGCACGACGTGGTCGTCGTCGGCGCGGGCTGGATCGGTGCGGAGTTCGCCACCGCCGCCCGCGCCGCGGGCTGCTCGGTCACCGTCGTCGAGGCCGCCGCCCGCCCGCTCGCGGGCGCCCTGCCCGCCGAGGTGGCCGCGCCCATGGCCGACTGGTACGCGGCGAGCGGCGCCGAACTCCTCACCGGCGCCCGGGTCGACCGCGTCGAGGAGGGGGCCGTGGTCCTCGCGGACGGCCGGTCCCTGCCCGCCGGGGCCGTGGTCGTCGGCATCGGCGCCCGCCCCGCCACGGGCTGGCTCGCCGGGTCCGGGGTCGCGCTCGGCCCGGACGGCTCGGTCACCGCCGACAGCGCGCTGCGCACCTCGCTGCCCGATGTGTACGCGGTCGGCGACTGCGCCTCCTTCCCCTCCGCCCGCTACGGGGCACGCCTGCTGGTCCACCACTGGGACAACGCCCTCCAGGGCCCGCGCACCGTGGCCGCCGCGATCCTGGCCGCCGAGAACGGCGAGCCGATGCCCGTCTACGACCCCGTCCCGTACTTCTGGTCCGAGCAGTTCGGCCGTTTCGTGCAGTACGCGGGCCACCACGCGCACGCCGACACCCTGCTGTGGCGCGGGGACGGGGCCGAGGCCGCCTGGTCGGTGTGCTGGCTGCGCGACGGCGCACTGGTCGCCGTGCTCGCCGTGGGCCGCCCGCGCGACCTCGCCCAGGGCCGCAAGCTCATCGAATCGGGGGCCGTCCTCGACCCGGAGCGGGCCGCCGACCCGGCCGTACCGCTCAAGTCCGCTGCCCTGTGACGACCGGGGCCCCTCGTGCCCGACCCCCGTACGGTCGGACCCGGCTACCGACTGTCAGTCCCAGGTGGCACGCTTGTCCCTGTGACCGAGATTGACGCAAAGACCGATGCTCTCGTCCCCGCCTGGCTCCACCTTCCCGACATCGCGGAAATGCTCGATGTCGAGGTGACGCGTGTACGGCAGCTGGTCAAGGAAGGCCAGCTCATCGCCGTACGCCGTGGTGAGAACCGGACGCTTCAGGTGCCCGCCGCCTTCATCGACGGCGACAAGGTGGTCAAGGGCCTCTCCGGCACCCTGACCCTCCTGAGGGACGACGGCTTCTCCGACGAAGAGATGCTGGAGTGGCTCTTCACCCCCGACCCGACCCTGCCCGGCACCCCCGCGCAGGCCCTGAGCGAGAATCGCGGTACGGAGGTGAAGCGCCGCGCCCAGGCGCTCGCCGTCTGACCGACACGACAGAGAGTGGTGTGCGGGCCGCCGGGCGCGGCCCGCACACCGCCACGACCACGGGGGAGCCACACCATGCCCACGCCTCGCGAGCAGCTGTCCGATGCCCGGCTCTACCTGTGCACGGACGCCCGCAAGCGGCAGGGGGACCTCCCCGCCTTCCTGGATGCCGTGCTGACCGCCGGTGTCGACATCGTCCAGCTCCGGGACAAGGGCATGGAGGCCGCCGAGGAGTTGGAGCACCTCGCGGTGTTCGCCGACGCCTGCCGTCGGCACGGCAAGCTGCTCGCGGTGAACGACCGCGCGGACGTGGCCCACGCCATCGGCGCGGACGTCCTGCACCTCGGCCAGGGCGACCTTCCGGTCCCCGCGGCCCGCGCGATCATCGGCACGGACCGGGTGATCGGCCGCTCCACGCACGCCGAGTCCGAGGTCGACGCCGCCGTCGCCCAGGACGGCGTGGACTACTTCTGCACCGGCCCCTGCTGGCCCACCCCCACCAAGCCCGGCCGGTACGCCCCCGGCCTCGACCTCGTGCGCTACGCCGCGTCGCTCGACCAGCCGCGCCCCTGGTTCGCCATCGGCGGGATCGACGCGGACAACCTGGACCAGGTGCTGGACGCCGGGGCCCGCCGGATCGTCGTCGTCCGGGCGATCACCGAGGCCGACGACCCGGCCACCGCCACCGCCGGTCTGGCGAAGCGGATCAGGGCCCGCGCGCACTGAAGTCCCCTCACCTCCGTCGAGGGAATCTCGGGGCGATTGTCCGAGGAGTGGACAACAGTCCGGCAAAACAAGACAAAGTCCCCTGCTCTGGTTGGGTGAGTGTCCACACCCTGGTTAACCTCGCCTTATGGCCCTCGGCACCCCCTCCACCAGGACAGACCACGCGCGTACCGTGCGTGACCTGCTCGCGACCGGCAAGACCTCGTACTCCTTCGAGTTCTGGGCGCCCAAGACCGAGAAGGGCGAGCGGAACCTCTGGAACGCGCTGCGCCGGGTCGAGGCGGTGCGCCCGAGCTTCGTCTCCGTGACCTACGGCGCCGGCGGCTCGACCCGCGCCGGGACGGTCAAGGCCACCCAGGAGATCGCCGCCGACTCCACGCTCACCCCGGTCGCCCACCTCACCGCGGTCAACCACTCGGTCGCCGAGCTGCGCAACATGGTCGGGCAGTACGCCGACGCGGGCATCAGGAACATCCTCGCGGTCCGCGGCGACCCGCCGGGCGACCCGATGGGCCAGTGGATCGAGCACCCGCAGGGCGTGAAGTACGCGGCCGACCTCGTCCGGCTCATCAAGGAAGCGGGGGACTTCTGCGTCGGCGTCGCCGCATTCCCCGAAATGCACCCCCGGTCCACCGACTGGGAGACCGACATCGGTCATTTCGTCGACAAGTGCCGCGCCGGAGCGGATTACGCGATCACCCAGATGTTCTTCCGTCCGGCGGACTATCTCCGGATGCGTGACCGGGTGGTCGCTGCGGGTTGTGAAACGCCCGTGATCCCCGAGGTCATGCCGCTCACCAGCGTCAAGCAATTGGAAAAGTTCCCCCAGCTCAGCAACGCGACCGTGCCCGCGTCGTTGAAAGAGCGCATCCTCGCAGCCAAGGACGATCCGGCCGCTGTACGCTCCATTGGCATCGAGTTCGCAACGGAGTTCTGCGCGGAGCTGCTGTCCGAAGGTGTGCCCGGACTGCACTTCATCACGCTCAACAACTCGACGGCAACGCTCGAAATCTACGAGAAACTCGGACTGCACAAGCAGTCGTGACCGGCCGTACCCGCCCCCCGAGCGGCTGCGGCCGAAGGAGGGGGCGGGCGTGGGCTGGACGGTCCTCTACATCGCATTCGGCCTGGTGGCGCTCTGGCTGCTGGGCGAGGTACTGCTTCAGTACAAGGCACGACTGCGGTGGCGGCTCCTCGCCTTCACCGGATTCCTCGGCGTGGTCGTCGGCGTGCTGCTGGCCTCCGTCCCGGTCATCGTCATCGGGACGCTCGCCTTCGCCACCGGCCAGACCTTCGTCACGCTCTCCTTCCGGCGCGGCTTCTCCACCGGCTGGGCCATAGGGGGCAGCCCGGGAGAGAGCCGCCGCCGCAAGGGCGGCGGGCGCGCCGCCGTGAAGGAACCCACGCTGGAGGTCTCGGACCTGGAAGTCTCGGACCTGGAGGGCGCCGCCCCCGGCTACGACCAGCCCCCGGCCGCCCCGCCCGCGGAGTCCGTCCACGAACCGCAGCCGCTTCCCGACGACACCGGCCAGTACGGCGTGTACGGCGACACCGGCTTCGACAACGGCACCAACGGCACCGGCCAGGAGGCGGGCCCCTCGGCCCAGCCGCACTACGCCTCGTACGACCCCTACACCGGCTACGACCAGCAGCCCGCCCAGGACCCCTACGCCGGAACATACGACTACGGCACCGGGCAGCAGAGCTACGCCGCCTACTCCGACCCGTACATCGGCACCACCAGCCCGAGCCCTTCCTACGGCGGTTACGACAGCTACGGCAACGGCAACGACAGCCAGGGCGGCCAGCAGCAGTACGCCGACCCCTACGCCCAGAGCTACGGCGCGGAGGCTTACGGCACCGACACACCGCCCGGCGGTGTGTGGGTCCCGCAGCAGCGCGACGCCGAGCACTACCCCCCGATGCCCCCGGAGCAGCCCGCACAGCCCGCTCCGTACGGCAACGGCTACGACACCGGCCAGAACGAGCAGTACCGCTACTGAGAACCGCACCGCTGCCGAGGGATCGCTCCGTCGGCAGCGGGATTGCTGCGGGGTTGCAGCGGGGCTCAAGGGCGGCCGCCGGGCGCAAGCAGATGCCGGACGGCGCCCCTCCTCACCGGGAGCCGCGGAAGTCGTCCCCCTCCACGATGAGTCCGGCCACCAGCGTCCCCGACATCCCGGCGTGCGCGAGCCCGCCGCCCGGGTGAGACCAGCCGCCCGCGAGATACAGCCCCGGCAGCCGGGTGAGGTTGCCCGGGTGCAGCTGCGCGCCGCCGGCCCCGGCCAGCGCGGGCGGCGGCACCGCACCGCCCTCGGCCCCCGTCTCGGCCTCGGTCTCCGCCGGCGTACGGACCTCCGTCCACCGGACGCGCTCCCGCAGCCCGGGAACGGCTGCCCCCGCCCGCTCCACCAGGACGTCCGTGAACCGCTGCCGCAGCGCCGGGTCCGTCCAGTCGACCGGGCCCTGCGGCGCCACCGTCGCCGTGAGCGTCACCGCCTCGTGCGCCGCGTCCGGGCGGGTCGCCGGGTCGTCGGGCCGCAGCACCGTCACCGTGGGGTGCTCGGCGACCCGGCCCCCGAACACCGCCTCCTGCTCCGCCGCCCCGTCCGCGCTGTGCACCACGGTCCGGTGCACGGCGTCCGCCTCCCGGGCCCCGCGCAAGGACAGCAGCACCGAGAACCGTCCCGGCACCGCAGCCTCCCTGACCGCCACGTCGTCCGCGCCCCACAGCTGCTGACCCGGCACCAGACCGGGGCGCGGCCGCACCCCGAGCACCACCCGGTCGGCCTCGGCGACCTCACCGCCCGTCAGCTCCACGCCCGCCGCCCGGCCGTCCTTCTCCACGACCCGGACCACCTCGGCCCCGAAGACGAACTCCACCCGCCGGGCCAGGCACCGCTCGTACACCGCCCGGGCCAGCTCCCGTATCCCGCCCATCACGTACCAGCTGCCGAAGGTCTGCTCCATGTACGGCAGGAGCGCCGCGCTCGCGGGGGCGGTGCGCGGGTCGAGACCGTAGGAGAGCGCGTACCCGTCGAGCAGGGCGGCCAGGCGCGGGTCAGCCAGCTCCCACGCGCCGATCTCCGCGACCGTGCCCGCCTGCCGGGCCCCGCGCAGCAGACGGCGCTGCCGCAGCGCCGGATACGGGTCGCGCGCCAGCACCCGGTGGTCCGCCCGCAGCGGCTCCTCCAGCAACGGCCGCCGAGACCGGTCCCAGGCGTCCCGCGCCCGGTCCATGAAGCCGCTCCAGCGCTCACCGGCACCCGCGCCGAGGGCCCCGTCCAGAGCGTCGGCCACCCCGGCCCGGGACGCGTTGGGCAGGGACACCGCGGTGCCGTCGGCGAAGACGTGGCGGCTCGCCGGATCGACCTGGGTCAGTGTGACGCACTGCTCCAGCGGCTCCTTGCCGGTCTTCACGAAGAGGTCCCGCTGGACGGCGGGCAGATGCAGCAGTCCCGGACCGGTGTCGAAGACGAAGCCCTCGTGCGCATGGCGGCCGACCGAGCCGCCGTAGCTCGTGGAGCGCTCGTACACCGTCACCTTGTTGCCCGCCACGGCGAGCCGGGCCGCCGCCGCCATGGCGCCCGTCCCGGCGCCGATCACCGCAATTCGTGCCATGCCGCCGACTTTAGCGACCACCACTGACAGCTGAGAGCCCGCCGGGTGTCCTCGGCCGGATGGCGGACACTCGGCGGGCTCTCAGCCGGGAGGCCAGGTGCCACCCGTTCCCGCCAGGCGTTTCTCCTCGCGGCGCTGTGCCCGGCGGCGCAGGAAGCGGCGGATGCGCGAGGCCAGGAAGATCACTATGACGATCCCGAGCACCAGGAGAACCCCGGCGATCACCGCGGCCGCGACCGGATTGAATATGGCGAAGGTGACGATCCCCGCGACCCCGAGGTCCTCGGCGATGCTGATCCCGATGTTGCTGAAGGGCTCGGGGGAGGTGTTGACGGCCATCCGCGTGCCCGCCTTCACCAGGTGGCTCATCAGCGCGGTGGAACCGCCGATCGCCCCCGCCGTCAGCTCCGGCAGCGAACCGCTCTCCCCGGCCAGCAGCGCGGCCACCACCGCCCCGGCCACCGGCCGGATCACGGTGTGCGCCGTGTCCCAGACCGAGTCCACATAGGGGATCTTGTCCGCGACCACCTCGCAGAGGAACAGCACACCGGCCACGATCAGGACATCGGTGCGCTGGAGTGCGGCGGGCACCTCGTCGGACACTCCGGTCGCGCCGAAGACGCCGAGCAACAGGACCACCGCATAGGCGTTGATCCCGCTCGCCCAGCCGCTTGTGAACACCAGGGGGATTACGGACACGGAGGTGATCGTAACGACCCCCTCGCCACGCCCGGGATGGGGTCCGGCGCGCAGCCCTGAGTATCCGTACCTAGGGACACAGATGAGTAGCTGCGCGGATAGGCCCCCACCTGCGCGGACGGCAGAGTGATGACCACGGAAGGGGCGCTGCGCCAGGACCGCCGGCACGGGGCGGCGGAACGGCGCGGTTCCCCCGACGCAACGGGGGTGCACGACGGAGGCCCGGGGACCACGGGGGACATACGGGGTCACGGGAAACGGGTTTCCGCAGCACGGAAGACGCCGGTCCGATGGAGTTCACGGGGGACGCGAACTCCAGCGGCCGGCGTCTTCGGCTTTTCCGGTACCGCACGCCCCGGGCGGCTTCAGTGCCCGCTGACCCGCCCGTGCAGCAGCAGGGACAGCGCCGAGTGGACCTCGTCGATCGAGCGCTCCGGCTGGAACGCCTGCCAGTCCAGCGCCGCCACCAGCACCATCCCGACCAGTGCGGCGGCCGTCAGCGGGATGTCGATCTCCTCGCTCAGCTCACCCGTGCGCACCGCCTCCCGCAGCACGTCCTCGACGACCGCGACGGCCTCCTGACGTACCACCAGCAGCGTGGACTGCCAGGCGCGGTTGGTGCGCCAGAGCTCGGCCACGTACAGCTGGGTGAAGGCCGGGTAGCGGTCGATGAAGTCGAGCCCGGCCCGGATCATCGCGTCCAGGGCCTCGACCCGGGTGCCACCGCGCTCCGCAGACTCCTCGGCGGCGGCCCGCAGCGAGGCGGTGAGCAGCCCCACGCCGTGCCGGAGCAGCTCCTCGAACAGCTCGGTCTTGCTCTTGAAGTTGTAGTAGACCGTGCCCTTGGCGACCCCGGCCCGCTCGGCGATCTCGTCGACGGTGGTCGTCGAGAAGCCCTTCTCGGCGATGAGGGTCACCGCCGCCTCGTAGAGCCTCTGCCGCGTGGCCTGGCGCCGCGTCGTGCCGCTGCTTTCCATGACACCGATTCTCCCAGGTCCCGCCGTGCTCACAGGCTCAGCTCCGGGTGCAGCCTGCTCAGGCTCCACACCTGCTTGCGGCGCGCCGTGAACGCGGTGAGGGCGAGCGCGCCGACGGTGAAGGCCGCCAGCACCGCGCAGCCCACCCAGACCGGGGTGAGCGGGCCGCCCGTGATCAGCCTGCGCAGCCCCTCGACGACGTACGTCATGGGGAGGAACGGGTGGATCGCACCGAAGAAGCCGGGGCTGGTCTGGACGGGGTAGGTCCCCCCGGCCGAGGTCAGCTGGAGCATCAGTACCACCAGTACCAGGATCCGCCCGGCCGCCCCGAAGCAGGCGTTCAGCCACTGCACGATCGCGGCGAAGCAGCAGGTCACCAGGGCCAGGAAGCCGAGGGTTCCGGCGGCGTGCTCCATCTGGAGGCCGAGACCCCAGTGCAGGACGGCCATCAGGGCACCGACCTGGAGGGCGCCGAGGGAAGCGACCGGCAGCCAGCCGGCCAGCGCGATCCGCCACGAGGAGGCTCCGGCGGCGAGCGCCCGCCGGTTGAGCGGCTGGATCAGCATGTACGCCACCATCGCGCCGACCCACAGGGACAGCGGGATGAAGTAGGGGGCGAAGCCGGTGCCGTAGTTGGGTGCCGCGTGCAGCGACTTGGAGGCCAGCTGCACCGGGTCGGCCATGACGTCGGTCCGCGCGTCGCGGTCCTTCTTGTCATAGTTCGGGATCTTGTCCGCGCCGTCGTGGAGGCCCTGGGCCAGCTCGGCCGAGCCGTCGCCGAGCCGGAACAGCCCGCCGTCCAGGTTCTCCGCACCGGTCTTCAGCTTGCCGACACCGGTGTCCAGGTTGCTGGAGCCGGTCTGCGCGTTGCCGAGTCCGATGTGCAGCGCCTGTGCGCCCTTGGCGACCTTGTGGGCGCCGGTGTTGAGCTCGTTGACCTTGCTGACGGCCGCCGCCAGGTCGTCGTCCAGCGTGGGGGCGCGCTTCGCGAGCGCCTCGGCCTGCTTCTGGAAGGTGACCAGCTGGCTGCTCAGCTTCTTCAGGTCGCCGTTCTGGTTGCTGACCAGGGTGTTCACATCGGCGGCGATCTTCGCACCATCGTCGGCCGCGACCTTGGCCCGTTCCAGCGGCGGGCAGGCCGTCGCGTCGGGCTCCGCGGCCTCCTCGCACTGGGTGCGGTGGATCTCGGCGAGGTCGTCGGCGGACTTCCTGGCGCGGGTGGCCGCGGTGGGCGCGCTCTTCACGAGCAGGTCGAGGTTGTGCCGTACGGCCCCCGAGGTGTCGGCGACCAGCCGGGCGGTGTCCCCGATGGACTTCCCGTTGTCCTTGAAGAACGGGCGTACGTCCCCGGCGATCCCGTTGACCTTGTCGGCCAGGACCTGGGTGCCTCCGGCGACCTGACGGGAGCCCGTCACGAGGTCGCGGGAGCCCTGGTTCAGCTTGACGATCCCGTCGGAGAGCTTCTTGCTGCCCGCCTTGGAGTCCTTGAGTCCGTCCGCGAGGTCCTTGGACCCCTGCTTCGCCTTGGAGATGCCGCCCTTGAGGTCGTCGGCGCCCTTGGCCGCCTCGGCGGTCTTGTCGTGCAGATCGGAGAAGTTGATGAAGATGCGGTCCAGGAAGCCCCGGGAGGCGTTCGTGGAGGCGGCGTTGCGCACCTCGCCGAAGACCGTCTTGGAGATCTGCCCGACGATGTAGTTGTTGGCGTCGTTCGTCCGCACCTGGAGCGCGCCGGTCTCGGGGGAGTCCCCGCCGCTGGACGCGATCTTCTTACTGAACTCGGACGGCATGGTCAGCGAGAGGTAGTACGTGCCGTCCTCGACGCCCTTGAGGGCCTCGGCGGAGCTCACCTCGTCCCAGGCGAACACCTTGGAGTCGAGCAGCTTCTTGCTGATCTCGTCCCCTGCGGTGACGCGCTTGCCGTCGCTGGTGGCCCCCTTGTCGTTGTTGACCAGCGCGACGGGCAGCTTGTCGAGCTTCCCGTACGGGTCCCAGAAGGAGCACAGGTACAGGGCGCCGTAGAGCAGCGGCAGGAGCAGCAGGGCGACCAGTGCGGCGGCGGGCAGCTTCCCCCTGCCGAACCGCTTCAGCTCAAGCGCGGCCAGCTTCGGCGAACGCATCGGCCGTCTCCTCTTCGGTGGTGGGTGCGGGGGCGAGTGCGGGCGCGGTACGCACGACGTGGGTGTCCTCGGGGGCCTCGCTGCACACGGCGAGCACGGTCGTCCCGGCCTCGGCCACGGAGCGCAGCAGCGCCCAGGCCTCGGCGCGTTCGGCGTCCGAGAGCTTGAGGTCGGTGTCGTCGACGGCGAGCAGATGCGGCTTGCCGATGAGCGCCAGGGCGACGGAGAGCCGCAGCGCCTCAAGACGCTCCAGGTCCCGTACGGAGGTGCGCCCCGACTTCGGCAGGGCGGCGGGGTCGAGCCCCGCGGCTTCGAGGGCCTCGTCGACCCGGGCCTCGGCGGCGGCCCGGCGCTCGGCGCGCGGGCGCAGCAGGGTGCGCAGGGAGGTTCCGTAGCGGCCCTGGAGCAGGGAGCGCTCGCCCAGGTGCTCGGCGACGGTGAAGGCGGGGTCCAGCTCGCTGACCGCCGGGACCGGGCCGAGGGCGGCGATCCGGCGGACTGCGGCGGCCTGCTTGGGCAGCTGCAGCCCACCGACCTCCGCGTGCCCCTCGGTGGTGCGCATCCGGCCGGTCAGGGCGAGCAGCAGGCAGGTGCGGCCCGTCCCCGAAGGCCCCTCGATCGCCACCAGCGCACCTGGCTCGGCGCTGAACTCCACGTTCCGAAAGGCCCAGCCGCGCGGCCCCTTGAGTCCAAAGTCCTCGGCGCGTACCGCGGCGCCGTGTGGGCTCTCCACAGACCCTCCCCTATTTAAACTGACCGGTCAGTGCAAAAAGTAGTCCGAACTCGCACTCGAAGCAAAGTGGCAGGTCAGAGGGGTGGTCGGGTCGATTGTCAGTGGGGGCCGCCACCATGGACACAGACGGCCACGAAGCCGTCACACGACGACAGGAGGTTCGTCATGGCCAGCTCGTCCGCAGCCGCCGCCCCGCGGCGCCGCGCAGGCAGCCCTGCCCCCTCACTGACCGGTGCGCCCAGCGATGTCCACCCCGTTCTGCGCCGTGCCTCGGCGCCGCCCGCCGCGCTCGATCTGCTCGCCAAGGCCAGGTCCGGCCTGGACGAGGCCGCCGTGCTCCACGAGCCCAACGAGCGCTATGCCACCGCCCACCTGGCCGCCCTGCGCACCGCGGCGGCCGTGCTGGCCGCCCGCGGCCGCCCCGAGACGAACAAGCGCCGCCGTGAGCGCATCCGGAGTGCCTGGGAAGTCCTCCCGGAGATAGCCCCCGAGCTGACCGAGTGGAGCGCCCTGTTCGCCGCGGGAGCCCTGCGACGGGCCCGTGCGGAGGCGGGCATGCCGGGGGCGGCCAGCGGACGGGACGCGGATGATCTGCTGCGCGACGCGGCCATGTTCCTGCGCCTGGTGGAACGGCTGCTGGCGCTCCAGCCGGTGCTTCCCCAACCTCGTCCGGAGCGCCCCGGCGGCGGGTGACCTGGACGGCGGGGCGAGGCAATAGGGTGGTGACCGCTCACATCACCACCCGCACTGTTCACGCTCCGCCGCCCCCGGCGGCACCGTGCCGAGGAGTCATCTGCCGTGTCGGACCAGCCGCGCCCCCGCGCCTCCCTCCGTACCGCCGTGGTCTGGGAGGTCCTCAAGGACGCCCTGGACCGTCAGGTCAAGGCGACCGGCAGGGACGCCCTGGACGTCCTGGACACCGGCGGCGGCACCGGCAACTTCGCGGTGCCCGCCGCCCGGCTCGGCCACCGGGTCACGGTCGTCGACCCCAGCCCCAACGCGCTCTTCGCCCTGGA
Organism: Streptomyces durocortorensis; assembly: GCF_031760065.1. Lineage (NCBI taxonomy): Bacteria > Bacillati > Actinomycetota > Actinomycetes > Kitasatosporales > Streptomycetaceae > Streptomyces > Streptomyces sp. C11-1. The sequence continues at coordinate 1,569,965 of NZ_CP134500.1, read as the reverse complement.
GCGCCGCGCGGCCGAGGCCGGCGTCGCCGACCGGGTCCGCGGGGTCCAGGGCGACATCCTCGGCCTGTTCGACGTGGTGGAGCGCGGCGGCTTCGACGCGGTGCTCTGCCACGGCGTTCTGGAGTATGTCGACCAGCCCGCCGAGGGCGTACGCAACGCGGTCGAGGCGCTGCGCCCCTCCGGCGCGCTCAGCCTGTTGGCCGCCGGAGTGGGCGGAGCCGTCCTGGCCCGCGCGCTCGCCGGTCACTTCACCGAGGCCCGCCACGCGCTGACCGACCCGGCGGGCCGCTGGGGCGAGGGCGACCCGGTGCCCCGCCGCTTCACCGCCGAGCAGCTCGCCGACCTGGTTTCCGGGGCCGGTCTGGAGGTCGGCGCGGTGCACGGCGTGCGGGTCTTCGCCGACCTCGTGCCCGGCGTCCTGGTGGACACCGAGCCCGGTGCCGTCGAGGCCCTCCTGAAGCTCGAAGCGGCCGCCGCCGAGCAGCCCGCGTTCCACTCCGTCGCCACGCAACTGCACGTTCTGGGCGAGAAGCGCCGCTGATCAGCAACGCAGCTCCGGACGGAGTCGGTCTCAGGACCCCCGTACGGGGCGTACGCCCCGTATGATCGGGTGACACCATCCGGCATGACGGATCGGTCGTCGGGGAATCTACGCCTCAGCAGCCGAGCCGACATAGCGGTCCGGACTGGCTGAACGCTAGAGGGCGGGTTTCACGGGGGCGAATCCCTGCCTATCCTGGAAGGGCCGCATACCGGTCGCCCCCGCGGCCGACGACGAGGAGGATCCCGTGCCGCTCTCGGAGCACGAGCAGCGCATGCTCGAGCAGATGGAGCGAGCGCTGTACGCCGAAGATCCCAAGTTCGCGACAGCGCTCGAGGGAAGCGGACTGCGTACGTACACCCGGAAAAGGGTCTACCAGGCGGTCGCTGGCTTCCTGGTGGGTATCGCGCTCCTCATGGCCGGAATGGTCGCCCAGCAGATCTGGATCAGCGTGGTGGGGTTCCTCGTCATGCTCGGCTGCGCCGTGCTCGCGGTCACCGGATGGCGCAAGGTGCCCAAGCCTGGTGAACAGCAGCAGGCCGCCGCAGGCAGCGGGGAGAGCGGTGCACGCCGCCGACCCAGACAACGCCGGTCGATGATGAACCGCATCGAGCAGCGGTGGCAGCGCCGCCGCGACGAACAGGGCTAGGTGCTGCCCCGTCATCCCTGGCGGGCGTACGACGTATGACACCGATGGCTGAGGGGCGCCCGTATTTCTGCGGGCGCCCCTCAGCCATGTGCGCTCGGACCCCGCCGGGTCGGCCCGGAGCGGCAACCGCGAGGCCCCCGGCCAAGGGACCGAAGCCGGTCCTGGCCAGGGGCCCTCGCCCATGCCGCGCGTGGTGGCCCGCGCCTCGCGGTCAGCCGTGCTGGCGGGCGAGGCGGCGCAGCCGGGCCGTCCAGCGGCCGTGTCCCGGACGGTTCACCCAGCGCTCCGCGAGTGCCGTCCGACGGTCCGCGACCGCCCACACCACCCGGACGGACGAGCGGGGCAGCAGCGTTGCCCGGAGCCGTGCCCCGCGGTCGGCCGAGGCCTGGAGGCCCGCCCGTACCGCCAGCGCGTCCTCGGTCAGGCCGGACGCCGGGCGAGGCCCGGGGGCGTACAGCACCTGCTCCACCGCGCTCGCGATCCGGTGCACGGCCTCGGCCGCGGTGGTGTCCAGCCGGCCCAGCCGCACGATCCTGGCCGCCGCCTTCCGGGGCGTCAGCGATTCGTCCGGCGCGATGCCGTGGTCCCAGGCCGTGTCGATGACCTCCTGCCAGGCCGCCAGCGTCCGCGCGGCGGCGTCCGAGGGTGTCCGGCCCCCCGAGCCCAGCCGCCGGTTCCTCGTCCGGGTGCGCCAGAGCAGCGGTGCCAAGGGCAGCACCAGGACCAGGACCGCGCCGAGGATCAGCAGCAGCACCGTGCCCGCCGGAGTGCCCCGGTCGGTCGGCAGCGCCGCCCCCGGCTCCTGCGAAGGGCCGCATCCGCCTTCCTGACGCAGCTGCGGCGGGCAGCTGTCGTCGGCGGACGGGGCGGCCGACGGGGCGACCGAGGTGTCCGCCGAGGGCTGCGCCGGGTCGCTCGCGTCGTCCGTGGGGACCTGGGGCCGGGTGTACTCCGGAGCGCTGCCCCGGCTCGGGGTGGGCTCGAAGCGGGTCCACCCCACCCCCTCGAAATACAGCTCGGGCCAGGCGTGCGCGTCGCGCAGCCCCACCGAGGTCGCCCCGTTCGCCTTGACGGTGCCCGGGGTGAAGCCCACCGCGACCCGGGACGGGATGCCCAGCGTCCGGGCCATCGCGGCCATCGAGAACGAGAAGTGGACGCAGAAGCCCTCCTTGTCGCGGAGGAATCGTGCGATGGCCGAGGACCCGGTCCCCGAGGCGACGGACGTGTCGTAGGTGAAGCCGCCGTCGGAGGCGAACCAGTCCTGGAGCTTCACGGCCTGCTCGTAGGCGTTGGCCGAGCCCTCCGTGACCTTCTCGGCGGTCTCCGCGACCACGCTCGGCAGCGATTCGGGGACCCGGGTGTACTCCTGGGACAGGCTCTGCGACGGCGGTCCGGCCGCCGCCAGCTGCTCCGCCGTCGGCTCGACGACCAGACTGCCGACCTCGTACTGCGCACCGCGTGTGGTCTGCCCGTCGTCGCCGACGAGGGTGCGGCCCTCCGGTTCGTACCGCCAGCGGCCGTCGATGCGGACCTCGCTCGCCGGGTAGGGGAGCGGCAGATAGGTCTGCTGGTACGAACGCGAGGCGGAGATGTTCGTCCGGACCTCGGTGACGGAGACATCCCGGCCGAGCCCGGTCGGCTGCGGGAGGCGGTTGGGAACGTCCGTCAGCCGGCGCGTGGAGGAGCGCCACTCGCTGCCGTTGAACTCGTCCAGGGCCAGGATCCGGAGGTACAGGCTCTGCGGGTCCTGGATGTTGCTGCGGTACGTCATCACCTCCCGGTTCTCCGGCTGGTTGAGGTTGTTCTGCAGTGACACCAGGGGGTTCACCGCGGAGATGGTGCCGCCCCCGCTGCCCTTGCCGGTCCCGGGGCCGTCGCCGCCCAGCAGGCCGCTGTCCAGGGTGGGCAGGGCCAGCGGGACGACCAGGGCGATACCGAGCGCCAGCACGCCGATCCGCCGCCCTGTGCGGACCGGGGAGGACCCACCGCCCGCCCCGGCCAGCCCGTCCGACAGGCCGCCCGAGGAGCGCGAGGCGCCGCTGAAGACCCGGCCCCACTGGGAGAGCCGGTCCCGGCCCTCCGCCAGCAGGAGCAGCAGATAGCCGCAGGCGGCGAGCAGGAACCACAGCCAGCCCGCCCCGCCGCCGGAGAGCCCGGCCGCCACTGAATAGAGGGCGAGCAGCGGCAGCCCGGCCGGGGCCGCGCTGCGGAAGGACACCGCCAGGGCGTCCACCACGAGCCCGATGAGCACCACCCCGCCGATCACCATCAGCCGGATGCCGTCCGTCAGCGGGGCCGGGATGGCGTACGTGCCGACGTCCTCACCGCCCGCCACCAGCAGCTCACCGAGCCGCATCACGGCCTCCGGGCCCGGCACCACCCCGAACAGGGCGTGATCCCGGGCGAACAGGACGGTCAGCAGCAGCAGGGTGACCAGGGCCTGGCTGGCGATGGTCAGCGACCGCGCCAGCGGAACCCGGCGCGCGAGAGCACCCACCCCGCTCTGGACGCCGAGGACCAACGCAGCCTGGAACAGCCAGCCCACGCCGTCCACCAGCGGGAGCAGTGCCCCCGTCGCCAGCAGCGTCGCCGCGTAGGCGCACAGCGCCAGCCGGGTCCGCCCGCTCATGACCATCCCCCCGCGAAACCTGTCTGACCGCCGCTCCCGGCGGACTGTGTGTCCGTGCGCATCCGGCCCACCTGCTGCCACAGCGCGGGCAGCTCGGCGCCCGGCCCGACCAGCACCGCGATCCAGCCCGACTCGCGCAGCCGCCGCAGCCGCTTCTCGGCGGCGGCCGCGGAGGGCACCTCGCCCGCCCAGGAGGCGCTCTCCAGGACGAAGGCGACCGCCGCGCCGGCCCGCTGCCGCATCCGGGCCGCGACCTCGGCCTGCTCCTCGTCGAGATCGCCGAAGAAGGCGATGAGCAGCCCCTCGTTGCCGCCGCGCAGCACGTCATGTGCGCGCGAGAGGCCGCCGCCCTCGGAATGGCCGACGACCGCGAGGGTGTCGAGCATCAGCCCGGCCGAGTCCGCGGACTCCTGGGTGGAACCGGCGAAGCCGCCGGCCCCTTCGCCGGGCACCGCGTTCCCGTCGTCGGTGAGCAGGCGTACGGCGAAGCCGCGCTCCAGCATGTGCACCAGCGCGGAGGCCGCTCCCGACACCGCCCACTCGAAGGCGGAGTCCGGCCCGGCCCCGTGATAGCCGATGCGCCGGGTGTCCAGGAGGACCGTGCACCGGGCGCGCTGCGGCTGTTCCTCCCGGCGCACCATCAGCTCGCCGTGGCGTGCGGTGGAGCGCCAGTGGACCCGGCGCAGATCGTCGCCGTGGCGGTAGCCGCGCGGAATGATGTCGTCCTCGCCGGCGAGCGCGAGCGAGCGCTGCCGCCCGTCCCCGTACCCGGAGGCCTCGCCCGCCAGCCGCAGCGCGGGCAGCGGCACCGTCCGCGGGATGACGACGAGGGTGTCGTACGCACTGAAGGAACGGGTCAGCTCGCACATCCCGAACGGGTCGCTGAGCCGCAGCTGCAACGGGCCGAGCGGATAGCGGCCGCGCAGATCGGAACGGACCCGGTAGGACACCTCGCGCCGCCCGCCCGCCTCCACCCGGTCCAGCACGAAGCGGGGCCGCGGCCCCAGCACGTACGGCACGCGGTCCTGGAGCATCAGCAGACCGGTGGGCAGCCGGGACACGTTGTCCATCCGCAGATGGACCCGGGCCTCCGAGCCCGCGGGCACCCGGGACGGCGAGAGCCGCCGGGTGCCCGTGACCCGGTAGCGGGTGCGGTAGAGCACGGTCACGCAGACCAGGGGCAGTACGGCCAGCAGCAGCCCGACGCGCAGCAGGTCGCCCTGGCCGAGGACGTACGCACAGACGGCGGCGGCCACCCCGGCGGCCAGGAACGAACGCCCCCGCGTGGTCAGCCCGCCCAGCGCGGCCCGCAGGCCGCCCTTCCTGCCGCCGTCCTCCACGGCGCCGGGCTCGCCGGCCGCCATCACAGCCGCCGTGCCCCGGGCTGCTGCTGGTTGTACAGCGGGCGGCCCGGCTCGTGCAGGCCCGGCACGGGCGGCGCGGTGCCGCCGGCCGAGGTCGGGACCGGAGTGCGCTGGATGATCTCCAGGACCACCTGCTCCGCCGTGCGGCGGTTCAGCTGGGCCTGGGCGGTGGGCAGCAGCCGGTGTGCGAGCACCGGGGTGGCCAGTGCCTGGACGTCGTCCGGCAGGGCGTAGTCGCGCCCGCTGAGCGCGGCGGACGCCTTCGCGGCGCGCAGCAGATGCAGGGTGGCGCGCGGCGAGGCCCCGAGTCTGAGGTCCGGGTGGCTGCGGGTGGCCCCGACGAGCTCCACGGCATACCGCCGGACCGCGTCGGCCACGTGCACCGTACGGACGGCGTCGATGAGCTTCACGATGTCGTGGGCGTGGGCCACCGGCTGGAGGTCGTCCAGCGGCGAGAGCCCGCCGTGCACATCGAGCATCTGGAGCTCGGCGTCCGGGCTGGGGTAGCCGATGGACACGCGCGCCATGAAGCGGTCGCGCTGGGCCTCGGGCAGCGGGTAGGTGCCCTCCATCTCGACCGGATTCTGCGTGGCCACCACCATGAACGGGTCGGGCAGCTCGTAGGTGTGCCCGTCGATGGTGACCTGGCGCTCCTCCATCGACTCCAGCAGCGCCGACTGCGTCTTCGGCGATGCGCGGTTGATCTCGTCGCCGATCACGATCTGAGCGAAGATCGCGCCCGGCTTGAACTCGAAGTCCCGCCGCTGCTGGTCGAAGATCGACACACCGGTGATGTCCGAGGGCAGCAGGTCCGGCGTGAACTGGATCCGCCGCACGGAACAGTCGATGGACCTGGCCAGCGCCTTGGCCAGCATGGTCTTGCCCACCCCGGGGACATCCTCGATGAGGAGATGCCCCTCGGCGAGCAGCACGGTCAGCGAAAGCCGTACGACCTCGGGCTTGCCCTCGATCACACCCTCCACCGACCTGCGCACCCGCTCCGCTGTGGTGGTCAGATCAGTGAGGCTCGCTCGATCGTCATAGGTCGTCACCCGGCCCTCCTCGGCCCTTTGCGCATGGGCCGACGCATCCCGCACGGCCCACCCCGAAATTCGGACACCCTTCCGGAAGGCCCGGAGGACGTCACACCCGCATTCTTGTTGCCGCTACCGCTTCGTGTCACTCGCCTGTGGATAAGTGCGTGCGAAATGTCAGCGTCTGTCGCGATTTCGGCACTGTGGTGGATGTGTGAGGTGGAGACGGGAGGCCGGGGAGGGGGTGGCCCGAACCGTTCAGGACTCGGAGTGGATCTCGCGCAGCAGACCGGTGGTCACGTCGAAGACGAAGCCCCGGACGTCGTCGTTGTGCAGGAGGAACGGCGAGGTGCGGACCCGCTGCATGGACTGGCGTACGTCCTGGTCGGCGTCGGTGTAGGCCTCCACCGCCCACACGGGCCGCTGCCCCACCTCACGCTCCAGCTCCTGCCGGAAGTCCTCGGTGAGGGATTCCAGGCCGCAGTTGGTGTGGTGGATGAGGATGATGCTGCGGGTGCCGAGCGCCCGCTGGCTGATGGTCAGCGAGCGGATCACGTCGTCGGTGACCACGCCGCCCGCGTTGCGGATGGTGTGGCAGTCGCCGAGTTCCAGACCCAGCGCGGCGTGGAGGTCGAGGCGGGCGTCCATGCAGGCGACGATGGCGACCTGGAGGACGGGCCGAGCGTCCATGCCCGGATCGCGGAAGTCCTTCGCGTACCGGGAGTTCAGTGCGACCAGCTGGTCGGTGACCTCGCCGCTCTCGCGGACCGCTGCGGCGGTGGGCGTCACGGGCTCGGTGGAGGAGTGAGCGGAAGTCGACATGGCTACGACGTTAGCCTTCCCACCTGGTCCGGGAGTGCTGTGAGAAGCGGACAAAGAACATCAACGCGGCTTGTTGTGAGGTAACCCACAGGCCCTGGAGTGCGCCCGTTCGAGTGAGATCGCCGCGTCCGGACGGGTGGGACGACTCGCTGCCTGGTTCGTTGATCGCGAATCGATCGAATGGCAGGGTGGACTAAAGTAACGCGAAGTCACCATCCCCCTTCCATAACCCACCGCCCCATCGCACCCCCTGCATATTCCCGTTTTTTCCCCGTGATGTGCGGCGTACGTGCGGCCCGGCCCTCTCCCGCTCCCGGTCGGCCGACGCCCCTTCCCCGGCGCCGGCGGACCTCCCCTTCGGAGCGGGCGGGGACCAGGACGTACGTGCCGGCCGCGCGGGACAGAGCCTGAGAGGGCGCATTGAGCCAGACCCGACACGTCCCGGTGATGCTCCAGAGGTGTCTGGACCTGTTGGCCCCGGCTCTCCAGGACCCGGCCCACCCGGAGCCCGTGGTCGTCGACTGCACCCTCGGCCTCGGCGGTCACAGCGAGGCCCTGCTCGCCTCCTTCCCCACCGCCCGGCTGATCGCCCTGGACCGGGACAAGGAAGCCCTGCGCCTCTCCGGCGAACGGCTCGCCCCCTACGGAGACCGGGCCACCCTCGTCCACGCGGTCTACGACGAACTTCCCGACGTCCTCGCCCGCCTCGGGACCCCCAAGGTCCAGGGCGTGCTCTTCGACCTCGGCGTCTCCTCCATGCAGCTCGACGAGGCCGACCGCGGATTCGCGTACGCCCAGGACGCCCCGCTCGACATGCGCATGGACCAGTCCACCGGCATGGGCGCCGCCGAGGTGCTCAACACCTACCCGCCCGGCGAACTGGTCCGGATCCTGCGGGCGTACGGCGAGGAGAAGCAGGCCAAGCGGATCGTCTCGGCCATCGTGCGCGAGCGCGACAAGGAGCCGTTCAGCAACAGCGCCCGGCTCGTCGAGCTGATCCGCGACGCGCTGCCGCAGGCCGCCAAGCGCACCGGCGGCAACCCCGCCAAGCGCACCTTCCAGGCCCTGCGCATCGAGGTCAACGGCGAGCTCAGCGTCCTGGAGCGGGCCATCCCGGCGGCCGTTGACAGCCTCGCCGTCGGGGGCCGGGTCGCCGTCCTGTCCTACCACTCGCTGGAGGACCGGCTCGTCAAGCAGGTCTTCGCGGCAGGCGCCGCCAACACCGCGCCGCCCGGACTCCCCGTCGTCCCCGAGCGCTACCAGCCCCGCCTGAAGCTCCTCACCCGGGGCGCGGAGCTCCCCACCGAGGAGGAGGTCGCCGAGAACCGGCGCGCAGCCCCCGCCCGGCTGCGCGGCGCCCAGCGCATCCGCGAGGAGGAGCGATGAGCGCCACGGGAGCCGGGCGGTGAGCAAACCGGCCGCACCGCTGAAGGGGCGGGCCGGACGGCTCGCCCGGCTGATGCCGTCCACCGGGCCCAGCACCGCGGCCCGCACCCCCTTCGTCCTGCTGGTCGTCCTGCTCCTGGGCGGTGGGCTCATCGCCCTGCTCCTGCTGAACTCCGCGCTCAACGAAGGGTCGTTCAGGCTCAGCAAGCTCAAGCGGGAGACCACCGAGCTCACCGACGAGCAGCAGGCCCTCCAGCGCGACGTCGACAGCCGCTCCCAGCCCGATGCCCTGGAGCGCCGCGCCCGGGAGCTGGGCATGGTCCCCGGCGGCAACCCCGCCTTCCTCAATCCGGACGGCACGGTCCGCGGCGTACCCACCGAGGCCACCGCCCCGCCGTCGCCCAGCCCCAGCCCCAGCCCCAGCGCTTCGGCCGACGCCGACGCCTCACCGGGCCCCGACGCCCCGGCCGCCGGTTCCGCGTCGCCCTCCGAGGCCGTACCCACGACCTCCGCACCCGCGACCGGGCCGGACGCCGCGACCGCCCCCGAGGCGGAGAGCAGCCCGCCCCCGACGAGCCCCGGCAGGTGACGCAGTGCCGTCCAAGGAACCGCCGCGCCGCCGTGTGCCCGGCCCGGCCCGTCCCCGTAACGGATCGAGCCGCACCCCTCGCTCCGGCGCGCGCCCCCCGGCGCGCCGCCCACGCCCCGCCCCGGGGCGCAGCACCGCACGCGGCCGGGCGCCGCGCTCCCTGCGTCTGGGCAGCCCGCGCCCCCGGCTGCGGCTGGTCAGCCTCGGGCTGACGCTGGTCATGCTGGCCTTCGTGGCCCGGCTGCTCCAGGTCCAGGCCGTCGACGCCAGTGCGTACGCGGCCAAGGCCGAGAAGAACCGGTACTGGGAGCACACGGTCGCCGCGGAGCGCGGGGAGATCACCGACCGCAACGGCATCGCGCTCGCCACCAGCGTCGACGCGCACAACATCACGGCCGACCCCAAGATGTTCACGCCCAAGGACAGCGGGGCCCCCGACGCCCCCCAGCAGGCGGCCGCCCTGCTCGCCCCGATCCTCGGCAAGGACGCCGAGGAGCTGGCCAAGAAGCTCTCCGCGCCGAAGAGCCGCTACACCGTCCTGGCCTACCGGCAGACGCCCCAGGTCTGGAAGCAGATCAAGGACCTCAAGGCCGCATTCGCCGAGAAGGCCGCCGAGGACAAGGCGAACGGCGGCCCGGGGGCCAATGTCCTGGCGGGGGTCTTCCAGGAGCCGACCACCAAGAGGGTCTACCCCAACGGGGATCTCGCCGCCGGGATACTGGGATTCGTCAGCGACGACGGCAAGGGCGGCGGGGGCCTGGAATCGCAGCTGAACAAGGAGCTCGCGGGCGAGGACGGCAAGATCCGCTACGCCCAGGCCGGCGGCCGCCACGTCCCCACCGCGGGCACCCGCGAGATCCCGGCCGTGCCCGGCTCCGACATCGAGCTGACCATCGACCGCGACATCCAGTGGGCCGCCCAGAAGGCCATCAGCGACCAGGTCGAGAAGTCCAAGGCCGACCGCGGCTACGTCATCGTGCAGAACAGCAGGACCGGTGAGCTGCTGGCCATGGCGAACGCGCCCGGCTACGACCCCAACGACCTCTCCCAGGCCACCTCCGCCTCCCTGGGCAACGCCGCCCTCCAGGACGTGTACGAGCCCGGCTCCACCAGCAAGGTCATGTCCATGGCCGCCGTGCTGGAGGAGAAGGCCGCCACGCCCGGCACCCATGTCACCGTGCCCAACCGGCTGCACCGCGGCGACCGGCTCTTCAAGGACGACGTCGACCACCCCACCTGGTACCTCACGCTCAACGGGGTCCTCGCCAAGTCCAGCAACATCGGGACCATCCTGGCGACCGGTCAGCTCGGCAAGACCCAGGCCGAGTCCAACCAGGTCCTCTACGACTACCTGCGCAAGTTCGGCCTCGGCTCCAAGACGGGCCTCGGCTACCCCGGCGAGTCGCCCGGCCTCCTCGCCCCCCCCAAGGACTGGTCGACCTCGCAGCAGTACACGATCCCCTTCGGCCAGGGGCTCTCCATCAACGCCGTCCAGGCCGCCTCGGTCTACTCCACGGTCGCCAACGGCGGAGTCCGGATCGCCCCCACCCTGGTACGCGGAACCAAGGGCTCCGACGGCCGCTTCACCCCCGCCGAGGCCCCCGAGGAGACCCGGGTGGTCAGCGAGAAGACCGCCAGGACCCTGTCGACGATGCTGGAGTCGGTCGTCGAGGACCAGGAGGGCACCGGCACCAAGGCCGCGATCCCCGGCTACCGGGTCGCGGGCAAGACCGGCACCGCCAACCGGGTCGACCCGGTCCGCGGTGTCTACAAGGGCTACACCGCCTCCTTCGCCGGATTCGCCCCGGCCGACAACCCGCAGGTCACCGTGTACTGCGCGATCCAGAACCCCACCAAGGGCAGCTACTTCGGCGGCCAGATCTGCGGCCCGATCTACAAGCAGGTCATGGAGTTCGCACTCAAGACGCTCCAGACCCCACCGTCCGGCAGCGAGCCGCCCCGGCTGCCGGTGTCCTTCAAGCCCGGCGAGTGAACACGGGGATGCGCGAGCATCTCCTCCAAGGGAACCCTCAGTGACAACCATCACCCCCGATCCCGGGAACCGGAACGAGAACCACCGGAACCCGGGTCCCTCGCTTCGCGAGACGCCGCACCGGCCCGGTACGCTCACCGCCGTGCCCCACGCTGATCAGTCCCAAACCACCCAGAAGGACGCGCCTGTGACCTATCCGGGAGCGCCCCGACCGGACCGGCTCCGGCCCACCCCCCTCGGCGAGCTGGCCGGCCGGCTCGGCATCGAAGCACCGGCCTCCGGTGAGGCCACCGGCATCACGCACGACTCACGGGCCGTGCGTCCCGGTGACGTGTACGCGGCCCTGCCCGGCGCCCGCTTCCACGGCGCCGACTTCGCCGCCCAGGCCGCGGGCCTCGGCGCCGCCGCCGTCCTCACCGACCCCGCGGGCGCCGAACGCGCCGCCGCCACCGGCCTGCCGGTCCTTGTCGCCGAGAACCCGCGCGCCGTCATGGGTGAGCTGGCCGCCGACATCTACGGGCGGCCCGGCATCGGTCTCCTCCAGATCGGCATCACCGGCACCTCGGGCAAGACCACCACCGCGTACCTGGTCGAGGGCGGACTGCGCGCCGCCGGACGCCCCACCGGACTGATCGGCACCGTCGAGATGCGCATCGGCGACGAGCGCATCAAGTCCGAGCGCACCACCCCCGAAGCCACCGACCTCCAGGCCCTGTTCGCCGTCATGCGCGAGCGCGGTGTCGAGGCCGTCGCGATGGAGGTCTCCAGCCACGCCCTGGTGCTCGGCCGGGTCGACGGCTGCGTCTTCGACGTCGCCGTCTTCAACAACCTCAGCCCGGAGCACATGGAGTTCCACTCCGGCATGGAGGACTACTTCCAGGCCAAGGCCCAGCTCTTCACCCCCGAGCGCAGCCACCGCGGCGTGGTGAACTTCGACGACGAGTACGGCCGCAGGCTCATCACCGAGTCCGGCGTCCCGGTCACCAGCTTCTCGGCCGAGGGCCACCCCGACGCCGACTGGCACGCCGAGGACGTCGAGGTCGGCCCGCAGGACAGCACCTTCACCGCAGTCGGCCCGAAGGGTGAGCGGATCGCCGCCCGCGCCCCGCTGCCCGGCCCGTTCAACGTCGCCAACACCCTCGCCGCGATCGTCACGCTGGCCGTCGCGGGCGTCGACCCGCAGACCGCCGCAGACGGCGTCGCCGCCGTCCCCGGCGTGCCCGGGCGACTGGAGCGGGTGGACGCCGGACAGCCCTACCTCGCCGTCGTCGACTACGCGCACAAGACCGACGCCGTCGAGTCGGTGCTCCGCTCCCTGCGCAAGGTCACCGAGGGCCGGGTGCACATCGTCCTCGGCTGCGGAGGCGACCGCGACACCACCAAACGCGGCCCGATGGGCGCAGCCGCCGCCCGTCTCGCCGACACCGCCGTACTGACCTCCGACAACCCCCGCTCCGAGGACCCCCTCGCGATCCTCGCCGCCATGCTCTCCGGCGCCGCCGAGGTGCCCGTCCACGAGCGCGGCGACGTCCTGGTCGACGCCGACCGAGCCTCGGCGATCGCCGCCGCCGTCGCCCGCGCCGAACCGGGCGACACCGTCCTCGTCGCGGGCAAGGGCCACGAGCAGGGCCAGGACATCCACGGAGTCGTACGCCCCTTCGACGACCGCAAGGTCCTGCACGCAGCCATCGAGTGGTCCCAGGCGCGCACCGGCGCCGCGGACCGTGCCCCTCACCACGAGAACAACAGTCAGGGATGACCGAGTGATCACCCTTTCCCTCGCCGAGATCGCCGGAATCGTCGGCGGGCAGCCGCACGACATACCGGACCCGGCAGTCACCGTGACCGGACCCGTCGTCATCGACTCCCGCGAGGTCGTGTCCGGCAGTCTGTTCGCCGCGTTCGCCGGCGAACGGGTCGACGGCCACGACTACGCGCAGCGCGCCGTCGAGGCGGGCGCGGCAGCCGTCCTGGCCGCCCGCCCCGTCGGTGTTCCGGCGATCGTCGTGGACGACGTCGTCGCCGCACTCGGCGCGCTCGCCCGTACCGTCGTGGAACGCCTCGGCACCACCGTCGTCGGCCTCACCGGCTCCGCGGGCAAGACGTCCACCAAGGACCTGATCGCCCAGCTCCTTCAGCGCAAGGCCCCCACGGTCTGGACGCCCGGCTCCCTCAACAACGAGATCGGCCTGCCTCTCACGGCCCTGAGCGCCACCGCCGAGACCGAGCACCTGGTTCTTGAGATGGGCGCCCGCGGTATCGGGCACATCCGATACCTGGCCGAGCTGACCCCGCCCCGCATCGGTCTGGTCCTCAACGTCGGCTCCGCCCACCTCGGCGAGTTCGGCAGCCGCGAGGCCATCGCCCAGGCCAAGGGCGAGCTGGTCGAGGTCCTCCCCGAGGACGGCTGTGCCGTGCTCAACGCCGACGACCCCCTCGTACGCGCGATGGCCTCGCGCACCAAGGCCCGCGTCCTGCTCTTCGGAGAAGCCCCGGAAGCGGACGTACGGGGCGAGAAGGTCCGGATGACCGCCGACGGGCGGCCCGCTTTCCAGCTCCACACACCCACCGGGTGCAGCGACGTGACCTTGCGCCTGTACGGTGAGCACCACGTGTCGAACGCGCTCGCCGCGGCCGCCGTCGCCCATGAGTTGGGCATGTCCGTGACCGAGATCGCCGAGGCGCTCTCGGAGGCGGGCACCCTCTCCCGCTGGCGCATGGAGGTCACCGAGCGCGGGGACGGTGTGACGGTTGTCAACGACGCCTACAACGCGAACCCCGAATCCATGAGAGCCGCACTGCGTGCGCTGGCTGCCATGGGCCAGGCCCGAGCGGCCGACGGGGGGCGCACCTGGGCGGTGCTCGGTCAGATGGCCGAGCTCGGTGACGCGTCGCTCGCCGAGCACGACGCGGTCGGACGGCTCGCCGTCCGGCTCAACGTCAGCAAGCTCGTCGCTGTCGGGGGGAGAGAAGCCTCCTGGCTGCAACTGGGCGCATATAACGAGGGTTCGTGGGGTGAGGAGTCGGTGCACGTGTCCGACGCACAGGCGGCCGTCGACCTGCTGCGCAGTGAACTGCGCCCGGGAGACGTCGTGCTGGTGAAGGCGTCCCGGTCGGTCGGTCTGGAGAAGGTCGCCCTGGCACTGCTGGAGAACTCGACCGAGGGCGAGGTCGCCGGCCGATGAGGCAGATCCTCTTCGCGGGGGCCATCGGGCTCTTCCTGACCCTGGTCGGTACCCCGCTGCTGATCAAGCTGCTGGCCCGCAAGGGGTACGGGCAGTTCATCCGGGACGACGGCCCGCGCACGCACGGCAGCAAGAAGGGCACGCCCACGATGGGCGGCATCGCCTTCATCCTGGCGACGATCATCGCGTACATCCTCGCGAAGGTCATCACGGGTGAGCCGATGAGCTTCTCCGGGGCCCTCGTCCTGTTCCTGATGGCCGGGATGGGCCTCGTCGGCTTCCTCGACGACTACATCAAGATCGTCAAGCAGCGGTCGCTCGGTCTGCGGGCCAAGGCGAAGATGGCCGGCCAGCTGATCGTCGGTATCGCCTTCGCCGTGCTCTCGCTCCAGTTCGCGGACTCCCGGGGCAACACCCCCGCCTCCACCCACCTCTCCTTCGTGGAGGACTTCGGCTGGTCGATCGGCCCGGTGCTGTTCTGCGTCTGGGCACTGTTCATGATCCTCGCCATGTCCAACGGCGTGAACCTCACGGACGGTCTGGACGGTCTGGCCACCGGTGCCTCGGTGATGGTCTTCGGCGCCTACACCTTCATCGGCCTCTGGCAGTTCCAGGAGTCCTGCGCCAACGCGGCCAACCTGACCAACCCGAGCGCCTGTTTCGAGGTACGCGACCCACTCGACCTCGCCGTCGTCGCCTCCGCCCTGATGGGCGCCTGCTTCGGCTTCCTGTGGTGGAACACCTCGCCCGCCAAGATCTTCATGGGCGACACCGGTTCGCTCGCCCTCGGCGGAGCCCTCGCGGGCCTCGCGATCCTGTCCCGCACCGAGTTCCTGCTCGCCATCCTCGGCGGCCTCTTCGTGATGATCACCATGTCCGTGGTCATCCAGGTCGGTTCGTTCAAGATGACCGGCAAGCGGGTCTTCCGGATGGCGCCGCTCCAGCACCACTTCGAACTCAAGGGGTGGTCCGAGGTCCTTGTCGTGGTCCGCTTCTGGATCATCCAGGGCATGTGCGTGATCGTCGGCCTCGGCCTCTTCTACGCGGGATGGGCAGCCAAGAAGTGAGCTCCGTGGACTGGCAGGGCAAGCACGTCACCGTCGCCGGGCTCGGCGTCAGCGGCATCCCCGCGGCCCGCGCCCTCAACGAGCGCGGCGCGCGCGTCACCGTCGTCAACGACGGCGACGACGACCGCGCCCGTGCGCAGGCGGCCGAACTGGAGGCGCTCGGCATCACCGTGCGCCTCGGCGACGGCGCCACCCTGCCGCCGTCCACGGACCTCGTCGTCACCGCCCCCGGCTGGCAGCCGGACAAGCCGCTCTTCCTGGCTGCCGCCGAGGCGGGCGTCCCGGTCTGGGGCGATGTCGAACTGGCCTGGCGACTGCGCGGCTCAGGCGGCCGGAAGCCCGCACCCTGGCTCGCGGTCACCGGCACCAACGGCAAGACCACCACCGTACGGATGCTGGCCTCGATCCTCGAAGCGGCGGGCCTGCGCACCGCGGCCGTCGGCAACATCGGTGTATCGCTGCTGGACGCCGTGCTCGGCGATCAGGAGTACGACGTCCTCGCCGTCGAACTCTCCAGCTACCAGCTGCACTGGGCGCCCTCCCTGCGCGCCCACTCCGCGGCCGTCCTCAACCTGGCCCCCGACCACCTCGACTGGCACGGCTCGATGGCGGCGTACGCCGCCGACAAGGGGCGCGTCTACGAGGGCAACACGGTCGCCTGCGTCTACAACGCGGCCGACCCGGCCACCGAGGACCTGGTCCGTGAGGCCGACGTCGAGGAGGGCTGCCGGGCCATCGGCTTCACCCTCGGCGCCCCCGGCCCCTCGCAGCTCGGCGTGGTCGACGGCATCCTCGTCGACCGGGCGTTCGTCGCCAACCGGCACAAGCAGGCCCAGGAGCTCGCCGAGGTCTCCGACGTCCACCCGCCGGCCCCGCACAACATCGCCAACGCGCTGGCCGCCGCCGCCCTCGCCCGCGCCTTCGGCGTGGAGGCGGCCGCCGTACGCGACGGACTGCGGGCCTTCCGCCCGGACGCACACCGCATCGAACACATCGCGGACATCGGGGAGGTGGCCTACGTCGACGACTCCAAGGCCACCAACACCCATGCGGCGGAGGCCTCCCTCGCCGCCTACGACTCCGTCGTCTGGATCGCCGGGGGCCTCGCCAAGGGCGCGGCCTTCGACGCGCTGGTGACCGGCGCCGCGAAGCGGCTGCGCGGGGCCGTGCTGATGGGCGCCGACCGGGCCCTGATCCGCGAAGCCCTGACGCGACACGCCCCCGAAGTCCCGGTGGTCGACCTCGAACGGACCGACACTGGGGCGATGTCCGAAGCGGTCGCGCAGGCGGCCGCGCTCGCCCGGCCGGGCGATACGGTACTGCTGGCCCCGGCCTGTGCCTCGATGGACATGTTCACCAACTACAACAAGCGGGGCGAGGCGTTCGCGGACGCCGTCCGCGCGCGCGCCGACGAGAGCGCCTGACCGACCGGGCCTCCGCGCCCGGGGCCGCGGCCCCGGGCACGAGCAGTGGAGGGGACAGCGACCATGCCGGCCGACGAGAGATCCGCCGTACGGCGGATGCGCACACGGGCGTCCGTTCCCAGCCCCCTCGCCGTGGCGCCCGCGCCCTCCGGAGTACCGCTGCCCCCCGGGCTCGCCCTGCGCGGACGCCTCGCCACCGGCGCCCGCCGTCCGGAGACGGCCCGCGGCCCCGCACGCGGCGGTTCGGGCCCCCGTACCCCGCGCTCCGGACGCGGCGGCGGACCGCGCCGGGCCTTCGAGCGGGCACGACGGGCCTGGGACCGGCCCCTGACCGCCTACTACGTGATCCTCGGCTCCAGCCTCCTGATCACGGTGCTGGGCCTGGTGATGGTCTACTCCGCCTCGATGATCAAGGCGCTGGACATCAGCAAGCCCTCGACGTACTTCTTCGGGAAGCAGTTCCTCGCCGCCGTCATCGGCGGCGCACTGATGCTGATCGCCGCCCGGATGCCGGTCAAACTCCACCGGGCCCTGGCCTACCCGCTGCTGATGATCACCGCCTTCCTGATGGTCCTGGTCCAGGTCCCCGGGATAGGGATGTCGGTCAACGGCAACCAGAACTGGCTCTCTCTGGGCGGCTCCTTCCAGCTCCAGCCCAGCGAGTTCGGCAAGCTCGCCCTGATTCTGTGGGGCGCGGACCTGCTCGCCCGCAAACAGGACAAGCGGCTGCTGACCCAGTGGAAGCACATGCTCGTGCCGCTTGTGCCGGTCGCCTTCATGCTGCTCGGACTGATCATGCTCGGTGGCGACATGGGAACCGCGATCATTCTCGCGGCTATCCTGTTCGGCCTGCTCTGGCTGGCCGGGGCCCCCACCCGGCTGTTCGCGGGTGTGCTCGGCTTCGCCGCCGTCATCGCGTTCCTGCTGATCTGGACCAGCCCCAACCGGATGTCCCGGCTCTCCTGCATGGGCATCGTCGGCGAACCCGACCCGGAGGACGGCTGCTGGCAGGCCGCACACGGAATCTATGCTCTGGCGTCCGGCGGATGGTTCGGTTCCGGACTGGGTGCGAGTGTGGAAAAATGGGGGCAACTCCCCGAACCTCACACCGACTTCATCTTCGCCATCACCGGTGAGGAACTGGGTCTGGCGGGGACGCTGTCCGTGCTCGCCCTGTTCGCGGCTCTAGGCTATGCGGGTATCCGCGTGGCCGGACGCACGGAGGACCCCTTCGTGAGGTATGCCGCGGGAGGCGTGACCACGTGGATCACGGCCCAGGCCGTGATCAACATCGGTGCGGTGCTCGGCCTGTTGCCGATCGCCGGGGTCCCGCTCCCGCTGTTCTCCTACGGGAGATCGGCTCTGCTGCCGACGATGTTCGCGGTCGGGCTGATGATCGCCTTCGCGCGGGAGGATCCCGCCGCGAAGGCGGCCCTGGCCATGCGGAAGCCCGGGGTGAGATGGAAGACGATGAGACGGCGCGTCAAGAAGCGTCCGTCCGGAGAGCGGTGAATTTCGGTGCATGTCGTACTCGCCGGCGGGGGGACCGCCGGACACATCGAGCCCGCGCTTGCCCTCGCAGACGCCCTGCGCAGGCAGGACCCGACCGTGGGAATCACTGCCCTCGGCACGGAACGCGGACTGGAGACCAGGCTCGTACCCGAGCGGGGATACGAGCTGGCGCTCATCCCCGCCGTCCCGCTGCCCCGCAAGCCCACGCCCGAACTGATCACCGTCCCGGGCCGGCTGCGCGGCACCATCAAGGCGGCCGAGCAGGTCCTGGAGCGCACCAAGGCGGACTGCGTGGTCGGCTTCGGCGGCTATGTCGCCCTGCCCGGCTACCTCGCGGCCAAGCGGGTCGGCGTGCCCATCGTCGTCCACGAGGCCAACGCCCGCCCGGGCCTGGCCAACAAGATCGGCTCGCGGTACGCCCACGGGGTCGCCGTATCCACGCCGGACAGCAAACTGCGCGGCGCCCGCTACATCGGCATCCCGCTGCGCCGCACCATCGCCACCCTGGACCGCGCCCGGGTCCGCCCGGAGGCCCGCGCCTCCTTCGGCCTCGACCCCAACCTGCCGACGCTGCTGGTCTCCGGCGGCTCGCAGGGCGCCCGCCACCTCAACGAGGTCGTCCAGCGGGTCGCGCCGTTGCTCCAGCGCTCCGGGATCCAGATCCTGCATGTGGTCGGCCCGAAGAACGAATTGCCGCGTATCGACAACATGCCCGGGATGCCGCCGTACATCCCGGTACCGTACGTGGACCGGATGGACCTCGCGTACGCCGCGGCCGACATGATGCTCTGCCGTGCGGGCGCGATGACCGTCGCCGAACTCTCCGCCGTCGGGCTCCCCGCCGCCTACGTCCCGCTGCCCATCGGCAACGGCGAACAGCGGCTCAACGCCCAGCCGGTGGTCAACGCCGGCGGCGGCCTGCTGGTCGACGACGCGGCGCTCACCCCGGAGTGGGTGCAGGCCAACGTCCTGCCGGTGCTGTCGGACCCCCACCGGCTGTACGAAATGTCCCGTGCGGCCGCGGAGTTCGGCCGGCGCGACGCCGACGACCTGCTCGTCGGCATGGTGTACGAAGCGATCGCCGCACGCCGCTAGGCGTGCGGCGCGAGGCGGTTCGGGCCCGGGGCACACGCCCCGGGCCCGGCGAAGGAGCGAGCGTGGCCGGACCGACGACCGCCCAGCGCGGCGCCCCCGAGCGGGCGGACACCCCCGCCCGCCCGCCGCGGACCGGCCCCGAGGGGCGCGGGATCAGCCGCCGTACGCTGCTGATCCTGATCACCCTCACGGCGGCCCTGCTCACCGCGTTCGTGATCTGGGTGCTCTACGGCTCCTCCTGGCTGCGCGTCGAACGCGTCCGTACGAGCGGCGTCGAGGTGCTCACCCGCGCAGAGGTGGAAGCGGTGGCGGCCGTACCGCTGGGCGCCCCGCTGGTCTCCGTGGACACCGACGCCATGGAGAGCAGGTTGCGCCAGAGGTTGCCTCGTATCGACACAGTGGATGTCGCTCGTTCCTGGCCCCACGGCATCAGCCTTAAGGTGACGGAACGGAAGCCGGTCCTGCTGGTCGAGAAGGGCGGGAAGTTCGTGGAAGTGGACGCGAAGGGCGTCCGCTTCGCCACCGTGGACAAGGCGCCGAAGGGTGTGCCCCTGCTGGAGCTGGCCCCCGCCCCCTCCGCGAGCCTTCGCCGTTTCGGTGACGACCGTCTGCTGCGGGAAGCGGTACGGGTCGCCGGAGACCTTCCCGCGGGCGTCGCCAAGGATACCGAAGCCGTACGGGTCATCTCGTACGACGCGATCTCCTTGCGGCTGACCCGGGATCGTGTGGTGACCTGGGGCAGCGGCGAGGGCGGGCCGGTGAAGGCACGTGTTCTCACCGCGCTCATGAAAGCCGCCCCCAAAGCGGGACACTTCGACGTAAGCGCTCCGAGCGCCCCGGCGGTATCAGCGAGTTGACGGGCATTTGTGCTGGCCAGCACCCTGGTTGGTCAGCGCTACGGGTGATCACATAGGGTGAAAAGAAAAACGGGAGGTTCGGCGTGTTCGTTGAACGTGCGCCACTTGTCGACTTAGTGTCCTGTTCGGAAGAGTCCAGGAAGCAGACACACTGGTAACCCTAAACTTCAACGTTAGGGTTTGGGTCGGCGTTCGGACCGTCCCCATCGACATCAGTCGTCGCCGCGGGGCCACCGCAGAGCGACGACACGTAACTCGAGGCGAGAGGCCTTCGACGTGGCAGCACCGCAGAACTACCTCGCAGTCATCAAGGTCATCGGTGTCGGCGGCGGTGGTGTCAATGCCATCAACCGAATGATCGAGGTCGGCCTCAAGGGCGTTGAGTTCATCGCGATCAACACGGATGCACAGGCCCTGTTGATGAGCGACGCCGACGTCAAGCTCGACGTCGGCCGCGAACTCACCCGTGGCCTCGGCGCCGGGGCGAACCCGGCCGTCGGTCGCAAGGCGGCAGAGGACCACCGTGAGGAGATCGAGGAGGTCCTCAAGGGGGCCGACATGGTCTTCGTCACCGCCGGAGAAGGCGGCGGCACCGGCACCGGCGGCGCACCTGTCGTCGCCAACATCGCTCGCTCGCTGGGCGCCCTGACGATCGGTGTGGTCACCCGCCCGTTCACCTTCGAGGGCCGGCGACGCGCGAACCAGGCGGAGGACGGCATCGCCGAGCTCCGCGAAGAGGTCGACACCCTCATCGTCATCCCCAACGACCGCCTGCTGTCCATCTCGGACCGCCAGGTCAGCGTGCTCGACGCGTTCAAGTCGGCCGACCAGGTGCTGCTCTCGGGTGTCCAGGGCATCACCGACCTCATCACCACGCCGGGTCTGATCAACCTCGACTTCGCCGACGTCAAGTCGGTCATGTCCGAGGCCGGATCGGCGCTCATGGGCATCGGCTCGGCGCGCGGCGACGACCGTGCGGTCGCGGCGGCGGAGATGGCGATCTCCTCGCCGCTCCTGGAGGCGTCCATCGACGGCGCCCGCGGTGTCCTGCTCTCCATCTCCGGCGGCAGCGACCTCGGTCTCTTCGAGATCAACGAGGCCGCCCAGCTGGTGAGCGAGGCGGCCCACCCCGAGGCCAACATCATCTTCGGCGCCGTCATCGACGACGCCCTGGGCGACGAGGTGCGGGTCACCGTGATCGCCGCGGGTTTCGACGGCGGACAGCCGCCGGCCCGCCGCGAGAACGTCCTCGGCGCGAACTCCAACAAGCGCGAGGAGCCGGCCGCTCCGGCCAGGTCCTCCGCCGAGTCCGTGCGGCCGACGGGCGGACTCGGTTCCGTACCCCCGCGCGAGGAGAGCCCGGCCCCGGCCGAGCCCGCCCCCGCGTCGGCTTCGAGCGAGAGCACGCTTCCGCCGGTCTCTCCGCCGCACGTCCCGCCGGCCCGTCCCTACCAGGACGCCCAGGCCGAAGAGCTGGATGTTCCGGACTTCTTGAAGTGATAGGTCAGCATCGGGCAGAACCCGTCACGGGCAGCGCTCATTTCGCCTTCACCGATCGGTGGGGCGGAGTGAGCGCCGCTCCGTACGAGGAGCTCAACCTCGGCGGCGCGGTCGGCGACGACCCCGCCGCCGTCGGCGCGAACCGCGAGCGCGCCGCCCGCGACCTCGGCATCGACCCGGCCTCGGTCGTCTGGATGAACCAGGTGCACGGCCGGGATGTCGCGGTGGTGGACGGGCCCTGGGGTGCGGACACGGAGATTCCGGCGGTGGACGCGGTGGTGACCGCCCGGCGCGGACTGCCGCTCGCGGTGCTCACCGCCGACTGCACCCCCGTACTGCTCGCCGACCCGGTCGCCGGAGTCGTCGGAGCGGCGCACGCCGGGCGGCCGGGACTGGTCGCCGGAATCGTGCCGGCGGCGGTCGAGGTCATGGTCGCGCTGGGCGCACAACCCGCCCGGATCACCGCGCACACCGGACCGGCCGTCTGCGGACGGTGCTACGAAGTCCCGGCGGAGATGCGGGCCGAGATCGCGGAAGCCGTTCCCGGCACCTGGTCCGAGACCAGCTGGGGGACCCCGGCGGTGGATGTCACCGGCGGAGTGCACGCCCAGCTCGCCGCTTTCGGCGTGACCGACCGGCACCGTTCGCCGGTCTGCACCCGGGAATCGGGCGACCACTTCTCGTACCGCCGCGACCGCACCACCGGGCGGCTCGCCGGATATGTCTGGTTGGGCGGATAGGGCATGACGGACCGTAAGGCTCAACTCGCGGCGAATCTCGCACAGGTGGAGGAAAGGATCTCCTCCGCCTGCGCCGCGGCCGGTCGCAAGCGCGAGGATGTGACCCTGATCGTGGTCACCAAGACCTACCCCGCGAGCGATGTGCGGATCCTGCACGAACTCGGTGTGCGCCATGTCGCGGAGAATCGTGACCAGGACGCGGCGCCCAAAGCCACCGCTTGTGCGGATCTTTCTCTGACATGGCACTTTGTCGGACAGTTGCAGACGAACAAGGTTCGGTCTGTGACGAGTTATGCCGATGTCGTGCAGTCGGTGGACCGGGCCAAGCTGGTCACCGCCCTCTCGGCCGCCGCGGTCCGCGCGGACCGCGAGCTCGGCTGCCTCATCCAGGTCGCCCTGGACGCCGGGAGCGGTGAGCGCGGTGAGCGCGGTGGGGTCGCGCCTGACGGGGTCGAGGAGTTGGCGGCCGCGGTGGACGCGGCCGACGGACTCCGGCTCGACGGTCTGATGACCGTGGCGCCGCTGGCCGGACCGTTTGCGGGACGGCAACGGGCCGCTTTCGACCGGCTGATGGAAATCTCATCCCGCCTGCGCGTCGCCCGTCCGGCTGCGAACATGGTCTCCGCAGGTATGAGCGGGGACTTGGAGGACGCGGTGGCGGCCGGAGCGACACATGTACGCGTCGGTACGGCGGTACTCGGAGACCGACCCCGGCTCGGGTAACGTCGCGAAGCAAGTCGGACCACAGCAGAAAATATGGTCATTCCCACACAAAACGGGGCAGACCACAGTGGATCGCGGGCACTTGGTGACGAATGCCGATCCACCACAGAGCGGAGGACTCGGAGCATGGCCGGCGCGATGCGCAAGATGGCGGTCTACCTCGGCCTCGTGGAGGACGATGGGTACGACGGTCCGGGGTTCGACCCCGATGACGAATTCGAACCTGAGCCGGAGCCCGAGCGCGACCGGCGCCGGCACCAGCCCCCCCACCAGGTGGAGCGGGACCGTGAGCGCGATCGCGAGCGGGAGCGCGAAAGGGACGAACCGGTACGAGTAGTACAGCCGCCCGCTCAGCGCGAGCCGGTTCAGCTCCCCGCGGAAAGCGGGCGACCCGCCCGAATCGCCCCCGTGGCATCCATCACACCCGAACGTCCGAGTCTGGAGAAGAACGCACCGGTGATCATGCCCAAGGTCGTGTCCGAGCGGGAGCCGTACCGCATCACCACGCTGCACCCCAGGACCTACAACGAGGCCCGTACCATCGGGGAACACTTCCGTGAAGGCACTCCGGTGATCATGAATCTCACGGAGATGGACGATACGGATGCGAAGCGACTTGTCGACTTTGCCGCAGGACTCGTCTTCGGTCTCCATGGCAGCATTGAACGCGTGACGCAGAAGGTGTTCCTGTTGTCGCCTGCTAACGTCGATGTCACGGCGGAGGACAAGGCCCGCATCGCAGAGGGCGGATTCTTCAACCAGAGCTGAGAACACGACACCGGGAACGACCCGGCCGCAAGGCCGGAAACCGGCCACCCGGCCGGAGCTACGAGAGCCAGGGGAGAGGGAAGCGCGGGACATGGGCGTCGCACTGGATGTGGTCTATATCGCGCTGATGTGTTTCCTCATCGTGCTGATCTTCCGGCTGGTCATGGACTACGTCTTCCAGTTCGCACGTTCATGGCAACCCGGCAAGGCGATGGTGGTCGTACTTGAGGCCACCTACACTGTCACCGATCCACCGCTCAAGCTTCTGCGGCGGTTCATCCCGCCGCTGCGTCTCGGGGGCGTGGCACTCGACCTGTCCTTCTTCGTTCTGATGATCATCGTCTACATCCTGATCAGCGTTGTGGTCAGGTTGTGAGCGATACGGTCTTGCCGACTGCCGACGACTACGTAGAGGTGAAGAAGAGATGCCGTTGACCCCCGAGGACGTGCGGAACAAGCAGTTCACGACCGTCCGCCTCCGAGAAGGCTATGACGAGGACGAGGTCGATGCCTTTCTCGACGAGGTCGAATCGGAGCTGACCCGTCTGCTCCGTGAGAACGAGGACCTGCGCGCCAAGCTGGCCGCTGCGACGCGCGCCGCCGCGCAGAACCAGCAGCAACAGCAGCAACAGCAGCAGGGTATGCGCAAGCCGCCGGAACAGCAGGATCGCCCGGGCGCGCCCGTTCCCGCCGCCATATCCGGACCGCCGCAGCAGCAGCAGCCCCCGCAGATGGGTCCGCCCCAGCTGCCCGGCGGCGCGCCGCAGCTGCCCGCAGGTCCCAGCGGCCACGGCCCCCAGGGCGGCCACGGCCCCGGTCAGCAGGGCCCGCACGGCCCCGGCCAGATGCAGGGCGGTCCCATGGGTGGCCCCATGGGCGGTCCGATGGGTCACAACCCCCAGCAGCAGATGCAGCAGATGCAGCAGCCGCAGATGCAGCAGCAGGGTCAGGGCCCCGGTGGCGACAGCGCCGCCCGTGTCCTCTCGCTCGCGCAGCAGACCGCCGACCAGGCGATCGCGGAGGCCCGATCCGAGGCCAACAAGATCGTCGGCGAGGCGCGCAGCCGTGCCGAGGGCCTGGAGCGCGACGCGCGCGCCAAGGCCGACGCCCTGGAGCGGGACGCGCAGGAGAAGCACCGTGTGGCGATGGGCTCGCTGGAGTCGGCCCGCGCGACGCTGGAGCGCAAGGTCGAGGACCTGCGCGGCTTCGAGCGCGAGTACCGCACGCGGCTGAAGTCGTACCTGGAGAGCCAGCTGCGTCAGCTGGAGACCCAGGCGGACGACTCGCTCGCCCCGCCGCGGACCCCGGCGACCGCTTCGCTGCCGCCGTCCCCCTCGCTGGCCCCGGCCGGTGCGGGCGCGATGGGTCACTCCATGGGCGGCTCCAACCACGGTGGCCATGGCGGCCAGCAGATGGGTGGCGGCCAGTCCATGGGCAGTGCGCCGTCCTACGGCGGGCAGCAGCAGATGTCGCCCGCGATGACGCAGCCGATGGCACCGGTGCGGCCGCAGGCGCCGCAGCCGATGCAGCAGGCGCCGTCGCCGATGCGCGGGTTTCTGATCGACGAGGACGACAACTGAGCGGTGCGCGCTCGCTGAGCGCGTAGCCGTCGGCAGGCAAAGGGCCGGGCCCCGGGATTTCCCGGGGCCCGGCCCTTTGCCGTGGGCGGGTACGCGGTTGCCGGGTGTGGGTGGGGCGCCTGCGGCGGGCCCGAAACAGGGGCGCCGCCCCGGAGCCCGCCCCGCAGAAGCCGGAGGGGCTGGGTCTGGCCGGATGTTGGAGGCGGGCGCGGGGGTTCGGGGGCGGAGCCCCTGAGGGGGACGGCGAAGGGGCCCGGTCGACTTGTGTCGGCCGGGCCCCTGATCGTGCGGGCTGTCGCGCTGTGGCTACCGCTTGCGCAGGCGGAACGTGAGCGCCAGGCCTTCGTCCTCGAACACCTCGCCGTACGTGTCGTCCGCCTCGCCTTGCGCGTAGTCCAGGGCGAGGACCTCGTCCGCGATCAGCGGGGTGTGCTCGGTGAGGGCCTCGACCGTCGCCGGGGACGTGGAGGTCCAGCGGACGGCGATGCGGTCCGCGACGTCCAGGCCGCTGTTCTTGCGGGCCTCCTGGATCAGGCGGATCGCGTCGCGGGCCAGGCCCGCGCGGCGCAGTTCCGGGGTGATCTCCAGGTCCAGGGCGACCGTCGCGCCCGAGTCCGAGGCGACCGACCAGCCCTCGCGGGGGGTCTCCGTGATGATCACCTCGTCGGGGGAGAGGGTGATCCGCTCGCCCTCCACCTCAACCGTCGCCGTGCCCTCGCGCAGGGCGAGGGAGAGAGCCGCCGCGTCCGCCTCGGCCACCGCCTTGGCCACCGCCTGCACACCCTTGCCGAACCGCTTGCCCAGTGCCCGGAAGTTCGCCTTCGCCGTCGTGTCGACCAGCGAGCCGCCCACCTCGGAGAGCGAGGCCAGGGACGTGACGTTCAGCTCCTCCGTGATCTGCGCGCGCAGCTCCGGGGAGAGGGCGTCGAAGCCGTTCGCCGCGACGAGTGCGCGCGACAGCGGCTGCCGCGTCTTCACACCCGACTCGGCGCGCGTCGCCCGGCCCAGCTCCACGAGGCGGCGCACCAGCGCCATCTGCGTGGAGAGCGTCGGATCGATCGCGGAGACCTCCGCCTTGGGCCAGGTGGACAGGTGCACCGATTCCGGGGCGTCGGGGGTGACCGGGGCGATCAGGTCCTGCCAGACCCGCTCCGTGATGAACGGGGTCAGCGGGGCCATCAGACGCGTCACCGTCTCGACGACCTCGTGCAGCGTGCGCAGCGCCGCCTTGTCGCCCTGCCAGAAGCGGCGGCGCGAGCGGCGTACGTACCAGTTGGACAGGTCGTCCACGAACGCGGAGAGCAGCTTGCCCGCGCGCTGGGTGTCGTAGCCCTCCATGGAGACCGTCATCTGGTCCACCAGCGCGTTCAGTTCGCTCAGCAGCCAGCGGTCCAGGACCGTGCGGTCCGCAGGGGCCGGGTCGGCCGCCGAGGGGGCCCAGCCCGAGGTGCGCGCGTACAGGGCCTGGAAGGCGACCGTGTTCCAGTAGGTGAGGAGCGTCTTGCGGACGACCTCCTGGATGGTGCCGTGGCCCACCCGTCGTGCCGCCCAGGGGGAGCCGCCCGCCGCCATGAACCACCGCACCGCGTCCGCCCCGTGCTGGTCCATCAGCGGGATCGGCTGGAGGATGTTCCCCAGGTGCTTGGACATCTTGCGGCCGTCCTCGGCGAGGATGTGGCCCAGGCAGACCACGTTCTCGTAGGACGACTTGTCGAAGACCAGGGTGCCTACCGCCATCAGCGTGTAGAACCAGCCGCGGGTCTGGTCGATGGCCTCCGAGATGAACTGCGCCGGGTAGCGGCTCTCGAAGATCTCCTTGTTCTTGTACGGGTAGCCCCACTGCGCGAACGGCATCGAACCCGAGTCGTACCAGGCGTCGATGACCTCCGGGACGCGGTACGCCTCCAGCCGGCAGTCCTCGTGCGGGCAGGTGAAGGTGATCTCGTCGATGAACGGACGGTGGGGGTCCAGGTTCGACTGGTCGGCGCCCGTCAGTTCCGTCAGCTCCGCGCGTGAGCCCACGCACGTCAGGTGGTTGTCCTCGCACCGCCAGATCGGCAGCGGCGTACCCCAGTAGCGGTTGCGGGAGAGCGCCCAGTCGACGTTGTTGTTCAGCCAGTCGCCGAAGCGGCCGTTCTTGACCGTGTCCGGGAACCAGTTGGTCTTCTCGTTCTCCTCAAGGAGGCGGTCCTTGATCGCCGTCGTCCTGATGTACCAGGACGGCTGCGCGTAGTAGAGCAGCGCCGTGTGGCAGCGCCAGCAGTGCGGGTAGCTGTGCTCGTACGGGACGTGGCGGAAGAGCTTGCCCCGCGCCTCCAGGTCCGCGGTGAGCGCCTCGTCGGCCTTCTTGAAGAAGACGCCGCCGACCAGCGGGAGATCCTCTTCGAAAGTGCCGTCGGGGCGGACCGGATTGACCACCGGGAGGCCGTACGCACGGCAGACCACGAGGTCGTCGGCGCCGAACGCGGGGGACTGGTGGACCAGACCCGTACCGTCCTCGGTCGTGACGTACTCGGCGTTGACCACGTAGTGGGCTTCCGCCGGGAACTCGACCAGGGCGAAGGGGCGCTCGTAGGTCCAGCGCTCCATCTCCGCGCCGGTGAACGACTGGCCGGTCACCTCCCAGCCCTCGCCGAGGGCCTTCTCCAGGAGCGGTTCGGCGACGACGAGCTTCTCCTCGCCGTTCGTCGCGACGACATAGCGGACCTCGGGGTGCGCGGCGACCGCCGTATTGGACACCAGGGTCCAGGGGGTGGTCGTCCACACCAGGAGGGCCGCCTCGCCCGCCAGCGGGCCGGAGGTCAGGGGGAAGCGGACGAAGACCGAGGGGTCGACGACCGTCTCGTAGCCCTGGGCCAGCTCGTGGTCGGACAGGCCCGTGCCGCAGCGGGGGCACCAGGGGGCGACCCGGTGGTCCTGGACCAGCAGGTCCTTGTTGAAGATCTCCTTCAGCGACCACCACACGGAGTCGACGTACTCGGGGTCCATCGTGCGGTACGCGTCGTCCAGGTCGACCCAGTAGCCCATACGGGTCGTGAGCTCGGCGAAGGCGTCGGTGTGCCGGGTCACGGACTCACGGCACTTGGCGTTGAACTCGGCGATGCCGAACGCCTCGATGTCCTTCTTGCCGTTGAAGCCCAGTTCCTTCTCCACCGCGAGTTCGACCGGCAGGCCGTGGCAGTCCCAGCCGGCCTTGCGGCCCACGTGGTAGCCCTGCATGGTGCGGAAGCGGGGGAAGACGTCCTTGAAGACGCGGGCCTCGATGTGGTGGGCGCCCGGCATGCCGTTGGCGGTGGGCGGGCCCTCGTAGAAGACCCACTCGGGGCGGCCCTCGGACTGTTCGAGGCTCCGGGCGAAGATCTTGCTCTCGCGCCAGAAGTCGAGCACGGCGTGCTCCAGCGCGGGCAGGTCGACCTGGGCGGGTACCTGGCGGTACTGCGGCGATGTCATGTGCGGCTTCCTCCGGCGGACGTCTTCCACTTCCGTCGGAGGGACGAGAGCGCCTCGGCTCCCGCGGTACCACCCTCCTTGGCCGCGGGCGTGCGCCCGTGGCCCCCTCATTGGGGTCGCGATGCCGGGTCTAGTGGCCCCAAGGCGTTCTTCCGGCGGCTCCGGGGTGATCTTCACGTCGCGCTCGCCCCCGGGCTCCCACCGTCCCCGGGTCGCTGCTGGCTGCGTACGGCGCTACTCGTCCCATCCATGCCTCTCGCTGGGCCCAGTGTACGGGCCCGTACGGCCGACGGCCGACCGGTTATCGGGGGCGCGCGGGCGTGACCCGAGTGGGCGGACGGGGCGTACGGACTTCCCGGCGGGCCGCGCGGGCCGGATTACCCGGCGGGGAGCTGGGAACAACGGATGCAGGCGCGCCACGACCGGGTCCCGGGAGAGGAGGAACGGCGGCGTGCCCCGTTGCCGCGGCGCTGGGGTCGATTTATCGTCCCAGCACGATTCGCGAGCAAGATCACAATATGTGAAGGGGCCGCGGCCATGGTGGCGAAGAAGACGGCGGAAGAGACCGCGGCCGAGCACGACGGCGCCCACGAGCCACCGGCCGAGCCCGCGGAGGAGACGGCGAAGAAGAGCGCCGCCAAGAAGACGACTACCAAGAAGGCAGCGAAGAAGACGGCCCCCCCAACGGCCCCCCGGAAGGCCGTGGCCAAGAAGGCGGCCGCGAAGAAGACCGCCGACGGGAAAGCCGTCCCCAAGAAGAGCACCGCCAAGAAGACCGGGGCCAAGAAGGCCGCGAAGAAGGCCGCGACGACGGCCACGGGGGCGGCCGAGGCCGCCGAGCAGACGGGAGCCCACACGGTGGTAGCCAAGAAGAGCGCTAGTCGCCCCGCAGCAGGCGCACAGGCGACGGCCCCGGTGCCGCCGGCCCGCGCGGCCGCCCCCGGCGAGCTGGCCGTACGGCCCGGGGAGGACCCCTGGACGCCCGCGGAGGTCGACGAGGCACGGACGCTGCTGACCAGCGAGACCCTGCGGCTGCGCAGCGAGCTGGAGGCCTCGGGCGCGGCGCTCGCCGGGCTGATGCGGGACTCCGGCGACGGCGCGGGCGACGACGAGGCCGACACCGGCACCAAGAACATCACCCGCGAGCACGAGCTGTCGCTCGCCGCCAACGCCCAGGAGATGCTGGAGCAGACCGAGCGGGCGCTCGCCCGGCTGGAGGCGGGGACCTACGGGCTCTGCGAGGTCTGCGGCAAACCGATCGGGAAGGCCCGGATGCAGGCGTTCCCCCGGGCCACCCTGTGCGTCGAGGACAAACAGAAGCAGGAGCGGCGCGGCTGATCCGCACAGGTGTGTCGTACCCTCATCCTCAGTCAGGCATCTAGGTTGAGGGACTCACGTGGCAGAGGCGGAGCGCATCATCGGTACGCCGGACAATCCCGAGGCCGAGGGCACGGACGAGGGCGGCAGCACGGCCGCCGACGCCGCCGTGAACGCGGGCACGGGCAAGCGCAGGATCCTCGTGCTCATCGGCGTCTCCGTCGTCGCCTACCTGCTCGACCTGATCAGCAAGATGATCGTGGTCGCCAAGCTGGAGCACCAGCCGCCGATCGACATCATCGGCGACTGGCTCCAGTTCCGCGCGCTCCGCAACCCGGGCGCCGCCTTCGGGTTCGGCGAGGCGTTCACGGTGATCTTCACCATCATCGCCGCCGGGGTGATCGTGGTCATCGTCCGGCTCGCCCGCAAGCTCTACAGCCTGCCGTGGGCCATCGCCCTGGGACTGCTCCTGGGCGGTGCGCTCGGCAACCTCACCGACCGGCTCTTCCGGGCGCCCGGCGTGTTCGAGGGCGCGGTGGTGGACTTCATCGCCCCCAAGCACTTCGCGGTCTTCAACCTCGCCGACTCCGCGATCGTGTGCGGCGGCATCCTCATCGTGATCCTCTCCTTCAAGGGCCTGGACCCCGACGGGACCGTCCACAAGGACTGACGGCTCCGGGCGGACCGACCGCCCGGCGCGGGGACCCGCGGGCGCAAGGCATACTCGACAGGTGAGTACGCACCCCGAGATCCGCACCCTGCCCGTACCGGACGGCCTGGAGGGCGAGCGCGTCGACGCCGCCATCTCCCGGATGTTCGGTTTCTCCCGCACCAAGGCCGCCGAGCTGGCCGCAGCCGGGAAGGTGCAGGTGGACGGTTCGGTGGCCGGAAAGTCCGAGCGGGTCCACGGCGGCGCCTGGCTGGAAGTGGAGATGCCGCAGGCGGCCCCTCCCGTCCAGATCGTCGCCGAGCCCGTCGAGGGCATGGAGATCGTCCACGACGACGACGACATCGTGGTCATCGTGAAGCCCGTCGGCGTCGCCGCCCACCCCAGCCCCGGCTGGACCGGCACCACCGTCATCGGCGGACTCGCCGCCGCCGGGTACCGGATCTCGACCTCCGGCGCCGCCGAGCGCCAGGGCATCGTGCACCGCCTCGACGTCGGCACCTCCGGCCTGATGGTCGTCGCCAAGTCCGAGCGCGCCTACACCCTGCTCAAGGCCCAGTTCCGCGACCGGGTCGTCGAGAAGAAGTACCACGCGCTCGTCCAGGGCCACCCGGACCCGATGAGCGGCACCATCGACGCCCCCATCGGGCGCCACCCCAACCACGACTACAAGTGGGCGGTCACCGCCGAGGGCAAGCCGTCGGTGACCCACTACGACCTCATCGAGGCCTACCGTGCCGCCAGCCTCCTGGACATCAAGCTGGAGACCGGCCGCACGCACCAGATCCGGGTCCACATGTCCGCACACCGCCACCCCTGCGTCGGCGACCTGACGTACGGCGCCGACCCGACCCTCGCCAAGCGGCTCGGGCTGACCCGGCAGTGGCTGCACGCGGTGCGCCTGGGCTTCGAGCATCCGGCCGACGGCAGCTGGGTGGAGTTCTCCAGCAGCTATCCGGCCGACCTCCAGAAGGCCCTCGACACCATCTCCGCGGAGAGCCAGTGACCTCGGCGCCATCCGCGTACAGCACCCGCAGGGCCGTCGAGGAGAGCGACCTCGCGGCCTGTTTCCAGGTGCGCAAGGACGTCTTCGTCGGTGAGCAGAACGTGCCCGAGGAGATCGAGTACGACGCCCACGACGCGACCGCCGTGCATGTGCTCGCCGTCGCGCCGGACGGCACGGCGCTGGGTACGGGACGGCTGCTCCACGGGGAGGCCGCGTCGGGCAGGACCGGTGGCGATCTCACCGTCGGCTCGCTGGGCCGGCTCGCGGTGACCCGGGAGGCCCGCGGCCTCGGGGTCGGCGCGGCCCTCGTACGCGCCCTGGAGGACGAGGCGGGCCGGCTCGGCCTGGCCGCCGTCGACCTGCACGCCCAGACCCACGCCCTCGGCTTCTACGAGCGGCTCGGATACGTCGCGTACGGCCCCGAGTTCCCCGACGCGGGCATCCCGCACCGCGCCATGCGACGGGACATCCGCCCGGCCTGAGTACCCCGAAAGGGACCGAAGCAGAGGGTATCGACCGAATCGCACACCGCGCGTGGCAGGGTGGAAGCCTTGTCCGGCCGTGGGCGACGGCCCGGACCCTTGCGCTCCGGAAGGCACACCGTGGATCAACTGACACTGCTGCTCCTGCTGTTGCTCGGAGCTGTGGTCACGGTGCCGCTCGGCGCACGGCTGGGCCTCCCGGCGCCGGTGCTGATGACCCTGGCGGGCATCGCGATGGCGTTCACGCCGTTCGTTCCGAGTGTCGACATCCCGCCGGAGATCATTCTTCCCGCGCTGCTCCCGCCGCTGCTCTACGCCACCGTGCAGCGCACCTCCTGGCGGCAGTTCGCCGCCAACAAACGCCCGATCTTCCTGCTGGCCGTCGCCCTGGTCTTCGTCACCACCGCCGCCGTCGCCGCGGTCGCCAACTCGATCGTGCCGGGGCTGCCCATCGCCGCGGCCGTCGTGCTCGGCGCCCTCGTCGCCCCGCCGGACCCGGTGGCGGCGACCGCCGTGGCGGGTTCCGTGGGGCTGCCGCGCCGGCTCGTCTCCATCCTGGAGGGCGAGGGGCTCTTCAACGACGTCACCGCCATCGTGCTCTACCACGTGGCCATCGCCGCCGCCGTCAGCGGAACCTTCTCGCTCCCCGAGGCCTTCGGGCTGCTGATCCTCTCCGCCGTCGTCGCGGTCGTCGTCGGCCTCGCGCTCGGCTGGCTGACCATCAAGCTGATGAACCTGCTCGGCGACGCCACCCTCCAGGTCGGCCTGACCCTGCTGGTGCCCTTCGTCGCCTACGTCCTGGCGGAGGAGCTGATGGGCTCCGGTGTGCTGGCCGTCCTGACCGTCGCGCTCTTCCTCGCCGAGCACACCGCCGACGCCGACGACGTGCTCGGCCGGCTCACCGGTCGCACCTTCTGGGACATCGTCGACACGTTGGTCACCGGCGTGGCCTTCGGGCTCATCGGCCTGGAGCTGCACAGCGTGTTCGGCACCGCCGACGGGCGGGCACTGGAGATGGTCGGCTGGGGGCTCGCGGTCGTCGTGGTCGTCGTCGGCGTACGCCTGCTGTGGCTGCTGCCCGCGACCTGGCTCGCCAAGCGGCTGCACACCCGGCGGGACGTCAGCGAGGAGATTCCCACCAGCTGGCGGGAGACCGTCGTGATGTGGTGGGCCGGGATGCGCGGGGTGGCCTCGGTCGCCCTGGCGCTGGCGATCCCGCTGGAGACGGACGACGGGCGCCCGTTCCCCGGGCGCGACGAGATCATCTTCATCGCGTTCGCCGTGATCATGGTCACCCTGGTCTTCCAGGGGCTCACCCTGCCCTGGCTGGTCCGCAAGCTGAAGGTCCGGGCCGACACCGCCGCCGAAGAGGCCCTGGAACGGGACCTTGCCATCCGGGCCGCCAAGGCCGCCAAGTACCGCCTCAAGGAGATCCAGGAGGTGGAAGAGTTCCCCGAGGAGGTCGTGGAGCGCCTCCAGCGCGCCGCGTACGACATCGGGGCCCGGATCAGCCCGGACATGGTCGACGAGGAGCGGCGCGAGGCGTACGCGCGGCGCGCCGACCGCTTCAGGGCGGTGAGCCGGGTCCAGCGCGAGATGATGTCGGCCGCCCGCCACGAGGTGCTCGCCGCGCGCAGCGAGGCCGGGGCCGACCCCGAGGTCGTGGACCGGGTGCTGCGGTATCTGGACTTCCGCTCGCTGCGCTGAGCGGCTGCGCGCCCCGGCCTTCGGGTACGGGGTCAGCCGCGGCCGGTCCGGGGGGCCTTGCCGGCGGGCGGGGCGCTCCCGTTGCGGCCGGGCCCGTCCGCCGGATCGGCCCACTGCTCGCCCGGCGGCAGCACGGCGGGCGCGGTGGCGATCCGCGGCAGCGCGTACGGATGGTGGTCGCGCAACCAGCCGATCAGCTGCTCGCGCACCGCGCAGCGCACCGTCCAGATGTCGTTCGCGTCCTTCGCCGTGACCACCGCGCGCACCTCGATGGTGGTGGGCGTGGTGTCGGTGACGGCCAGCGACCAGTCCCGGCCGTCCCAGGCACCGATGTCGCCGAGGACGTCACGCAGTTTCTCCCGCATCGCGGCCACCGGAGCGGAGTGATCGAGCTGGAAGTAGACCGTGCCGGTCATCTGCGCCCCACCGCGCGACCAGTTCTCGAAAGGCTTGCTGGTGAAGTACGAGACCGGCATCGTGATCCGCCGCTCGTCCCAGGTACGTACCGACAGGAACGTCAGGGTGATCTCGTCGATCGTGCCCCACTCGCCGTCCACCACCACGGTGTCGCCGATCCGCACCATGTCGCCGAACGCGATCTGGAGCCCGGCGAAGAGATTGCCGAGCGTCGACTGGGCGGCGACGCCCGCGACGATGCCGAGCAGACCGGCCGAGGCCAGCATCGACGTGCCGACCGCCCGCATCGGGGGGAACGTCAGCAGCATCGCCGCGATGGCGACCACCGTCACCACGGCGATGACCACCCGCTGGATCAGCGTCACCTGCGTACGGACCCGGCGGACCCGGGCCGGATCACGGGTGGCCGCCGCGTACCGGCTGTAACTGGCCTCCACGATCATCGCCGCGATCCGCACCACCAGCCAGGCGGACGCGCCGATCAGTACCAGGGTCAGGACCTGGCCTATCCCGGCCCGGTGCTCCCGCACCCAGGCGATGCCCGACTGGCGGTAACTGGCGCTCAGCAGCGCCGTGATGATCACCACCTGCAACGGAGGCCTGCAGCGCCGCAGCAGCCCCCACAGCGGGGTCTCGTGGTGACGGCTGTCGGCCCGCCGCAGCAGCCGGTCGACCAGCCAGCCGACCAGCAGGGTGATCACCACGGAACCGCCGATGACGATCAGCGGGCGCAGCACGCTCTCCATTGCTTTCGTTCTCCAAGCTGTTAGGGCAGCCCTCAGGGCACCAATGGCACCATAGGCCTCATGAACATCATGCTTTTCCACTCGACGTACGGGCTCAGGCCCGCCGTGCACGCGGCTGCCGCGCGTCTCCGGGACGCCGGCCACCAGGTGCGCGTGCCCGATCTGTTCGAGGGGCACACCTTTGACACGGTGGAAGAGGGCATGGCCTACAAGGACGAGGTCGGCAAGGAGGAGCTGCTGAAGCGCGCCGTGCTGGCCGCCGCACCCTACTCCGACCAGGGGCTCGTCTACGCGGGCTTCTCCCTGGGGGCGGCGACCGCGCAGACCCTGGCCCTCGGCGACGCGAAGGCGCGCGGGCTGCTGCTGTTCCACGGCACCTCGGACATCGCCGAGAACGCCTCGGTCGACGACCTCCCCGTCCAGCTGCACGTCGCGGACCCGGACCCCTTCGAGTCCCACGACTGGCTGAACAGCTGGTACCTCCAGATGCAGCGGACCGGTGCGGACGTGGAGGTCTACCGCTACCCCGGGGCCGGGCACCTGTTCACCGACCCCGATCTGCACGACTACGACCAGGCGGCCGCCGAGCAGACCTGGAAGGTCGCGCTCGGCTTCCTCGCCACGCTGTAGCCCGGTGCGCGGCGCTCAGCGCACCGGACGGTCGGCCCGCTCGACGCGCTGGGTACCCCGGCGGGTGCGGTAGGAGCGGGCCCAGGCGGAGGTGGCGTCCTTGGCCGTCCTGTCGGAGAGCACGTAGTAGTCCATCTGCGCCCGCTCCGCGGTCACGTCCAGCACCCCGTAGCCGTGCGCGTCCATGTCGACCCACTTCACATGGCGGTTGGCCGCCCGTACGGCCGCGGCTGCGACCAGCGACACGGTCCGTGGGGCGACCCGCAGGATGTCGTCGAGGTTGTCCGAGGTCACCGACGTGACCACGAACTCCGTGGCGGCCGACGGCGACAGCGGATAGGTGGCCGCCCTCGTGGGTACGTCGTTGGCCCAGGCCATATGGACGTCGCCGGTCAGGAACACCGTGTCCGCGATGGACCGGTCCCGCAGATGCGCGATCAGCTCCCTGCGGTCGTCGGTGTAGCCGTCCCACTGGTCGACGTTGACCGCGAGGCCCTCCTTCGGCAGCCCCAGCAGCCCCGCCAGCGGCTCCAGCAGATGGGCGGGGAGCGCGCCGAAGGCGACCGGGGAGATCATCACCGACGTACCGACCAGCTGCCAGGCCGCACCCGAGGCGGCGAGGCCCGCTTTCAGCCAGTCCAGCTGGGCCCGGCCGGTGACCGTGCGCTCCGGGTCGTCCACCCGCCCGCTGCCGATGGACGCCTGCTGGGAGCGGAAGCTGCGCAGATCCAGCAGATGGAGATCGGCGAGCCGCCCGAAGCGGAGCCGCCGGTAGACAGTGCCCTCGGTGGAGGCGCGGACCGGCATCCACTCGAAGTACGCCCGTTTGGCCGCGGCCACCCGCTGCTCCCACGCCCCCTCCGTGTCCGGGGTGTGGTTCTGCGCCCCGCCCGACCAGGCGTTGTTGGCGAACTCGTGGTCGTCCCAGATCGCGATCACCGGGTGCGCCGCGTGCAGCGCCTGGAGGTCGGCGTCGGTCTTGTAGTTCCCGTGCCGGGTGCGGTAGTCGGTGAGGCTCAGGATCTCGTGGGCGGGCAGGTGCTCGCGCAGCGCCGTGCCCTGCGTGGGGTACTGGCCGGTGCCGTACTCGTAGAGGTAGTCGCCCAGGTGCAGGACAGCGTCCAGATCCGGACGGGCGGCGAGATGGCGGTACGCGGAGAACCAGCCGGCCTCCCAGTTGGCGCACGACACCACGCCGAAGCGGATGCCGGGGGCGGCGGCGTCGGCCGCGGGGGCGGTGCGGGTGCGGCCGACGGGGGAGACCACACCGGTCGTCGCGTCGCCCGCGGTGTGGTCGTCGCCCGCGGTGAATCGGAAGTAGTACGCCGTGGCCGGGCGCAGCCCCCGTACGTCGGCCTTCACGGTGTGGTCGGAGGCGGCCGAGGCGACGGCGGTGCCGCTCGCGGATATTCGCGCGAACTCCCGGTCCTCAGCGACTTCCCAGTGCACGGGGGTGGCCGCGCCGCGGCCCGAGCCGGGCTCCGCGCCGGGTTCGGGGGTGACGCGCGTCCACAGCAGGACACCGTCGGGCAGCGGGTCACCGGAGGCGACGCCGTGGAGGAAGGCGGGCGGCCCGGCCGGGTGGGCGGGGGCGGCGGAGGTGGTGGTGGCCGTGGCGAGTACGGGGGCGGCGGCGGCGCTCGCGGCGGCGGCCCGTACGACCGTGCGGCGGCGCGGCGAGGAAGGGTGTCGACTGGTCACGGCCGATCACCCTACGGGCGCGTACGGCGAGCGGGCGGGCGAACAGCGTAAGTTCGCCCGCCCGTCGGGAAACCGTCGCCGGAAGGCGGCCCGCCGGTCGGCGGGGAGGAGGGGCAGGCGCCCCGGCTGCTACGCCTTGAGCGCCTTGTCGACAGCCGCCGTGAACTCGGCCGCCGTCATCGGGGCGTTGCTGCTGCCCTCGCTGGTGACCGTCTTGCCGTCCATCTTCAGCGTCGGCGTGCCCTTCACATCGCTGTCGTTGAACGCCTTGGACATCTTCATCGCCCAGGCGTCGTACGTGCCGTCCTCGACGTCCTTCTGGAAGGCCTTGTTGCCCTTCAGGGCGTCGACCGAGTCCGCGATCTCGATCAGGTAGCTGTCCTTGGCGAACTTGTCCTCGCTCTCCTGCGGGTGGAACTCCTCCGAGTACAGCGCGGCCTTGAAGTCCAGGAACGCCTCGGGGCTCACGTTCAGCGCCGCGCCGAGCGCGCTCAGGGCGTTCTTGGAGCCCTCGCCGTTGTCGGTGTTGTCGATGAAGGTCGCGCCGACGTACTTGACCTTGTACTTGCCGGCCTCGACGTCCTTCGCGAGGGTCTCGCCGATGCCCTGCTCGAAGGTGGCGCAGACCGGACAGCGCGAGTCCTCGTACAGCTCCAGGGTCTTCTTGGCGCTCGGCTCGCCGATCACCACGGTGGTGCCGTCGTCGCCGGAGGTGTTCTTGGGCGCCGTCACGTTCTTCGCGTCGGCGGCGGCCTCCCAGGCGTCGGGCTTGTTCAGCTGCATCACGCCGTAGCTGATGCCGCCGACCACGGCCAGGGCGGCGACGACCGAGACCGCGACGACGAGCTGCTTGCGGGTCCGGTCCTTCTTCGCCTGCCGCTCCCGCTCGGCACGCAGCCGCTCGCGGGCCGCTGCCTTGTTCGCCTGGCTGTTGCGCTTGCTCATGATCGTTCTCCGTGAATGCGTGGTACGTGCGGGGAGTGGGCGGTGCGCTGCGCGCATGCGTCGCCGCGGCCTCAGGCAGCGGCGTACAGCGCGGGCGGCGGGCCCCTGCGTCCCACACAGTGCACGAGGAAGCGGGCGGTCAGGCGCGGGCGCGGGCGCCCGGCGGGGCGCGGGCGGGGGCCCAGGGAGGGAAGGCTCGCCCGCACCACGGCGGCCGCGACGAGCATCGGCCGGAACGTCGTCAGGGCCGCCGCGCGCAGCAGCCCGGCCAGGGCGGCCTCACCGCGCCGCAGCCAGGCCGCGGCGAGCAGTCCCACGGACACATGGGCGACGAGCAGCAGCCACGGCACGGCGGGCCCGGGGTGCGCCAGCAGGGCCGCCGCACGGTCGCCCGCACCGGCCACGTCGGCCAGCGGCGTGCCCATCGCGCCGACGCCCGCGATCCGGGCCCCGCCCGCACCGACCTCGCCGCCGCCGCAGAGGACGTCGAAGCCCACCGCGCGCAGCGGCCCCGCGACCGGGCCGCCGGCCGCCCCGTAACAGAGGTGCTGGCCGGTGGTGAAGAGCGTGTCGGCCGCCAGCTCCAGCGGGACCAGCAGCCCCGCGATCGGCCAGAAGCCGCGCTCCCGGCCGGCCAGGGCGTACGCCACGGCGAACACGACCGCCGCGAGCAGCGCGACCGCGGTCAGCGGCAGCGGGACCCGGGAGAGCAGCACATGGGACGCGGTGGACAGGGTGACGACGAGCGCGGTGAAGAGCGCCGCGCGCGCCACCCTGAGCTGCGTCCCTGAGATGTCCATCGCCGGAAAGTGTGTCATGTACTGAGGTAAGCGGGCCTTAAAAGAGGCTGAGAGCCGTGGCCCGTGCGGTTGTGCGGGACTACAGCCCCGGGATCCGGCCGTTGCGGAAGAGGTCCACGAAGATCTGGTGGTCCGCGCGGGCCCGGGAGCCGTAGCTGTGGGCG
This sequence comes from Streptomyces durocortorensis, assembly GCF_031760065.1. NCBI lineage: Bacteria > Bacillati > Actinomycetota > Actinomycetes > Kitasatosporales > Streptomycetaceae > Streptomyces > Streptomyces sp. C11-1. Next base: position 1,530,475 of record NZ_CP134500.1, on the reverse strand, counting down.
AAGTCGACCAGCAGCGGCGCGAAGCTCTCCTCGTCGGCCGCGATGGCCGCGTCGATCGCCCGCTCCGTGGAGAACGGCACCAGCGAGTGACCGCTCTCGTCGTCGGCCGCCGCGTGCATGGTCGCCGTCGCCCGGCCCAGATCGGCGACGACCGCCGCGATCTCGTCCACCTCGTCGATGTCGGACCAGTCCAGATCGACCGCGTACGGGGAGACCTCGGCGACCAGCTGGCCCATGCCGTCCAGCTCGGTCCAGCCCAGCCAGGGGTCCGCGTGCGCCTGGAGCGCGCGCTGCGAGATCACCGTGCGGTGCCCCTCGTGCTGGAAGTAGTCCCGCACGGCGGCGTCCGTGATGTGCCGGGCGACCGCCGGGGTCTGCGCCTGCTTGAGGTAGATCACCACATCGTTCTCCAGGGCGTCGCTGTTGCCCTCCAGCAGGATGTTGTACGAGGGGAGCCCGGCCGATCCGATGCCGATGCCCCGGCGGCCCACGACGTCCTTCACCCGGTAGGAATCGGGGCGGCTCAGGCTCGACTCCGGCAGCGTCTCCAGATAGCCGTCGAAGGCGGCCAGCACCTTGTAGCGCGTCGCGGCGTCCAGATCGATCGCCCCGCCGCCGTCGGCGAACCGGCGCTCGAAGTCCCGGATCACGGTCATCGAGTCCAGCAGCGAGAAGCGGGTCAGCGAGCGGGCGGCGCGCAGCGCGCCCAGCAGCGGGCCTTCCGCCGTGTCCAGGGTGAAGGGCGGCACCTCGTCGTTCTTCGCGCCCGTCGCCAGCGCGTGGATGCGATGGCGGTAGGCCCCGGCGAAGATCCGGACCAGCTCGCTGATCTGCTCGTCGGCCAGCGCCTTCGCGTAGCCGATCAGGGCCACGGAGGCGGCGAAGCGCTTCAGGTCCCAGGTGAAGGGGCCGACATACGCCTCGTCGAAGTCGTTGACGTTGAAGACGAGGCGGCCGTTGGCGTCCATGTAGGTGCCGAAATTCTCCGCGTGCAGATCGCCGTGGATCCACACCCGGCCGGTGCGCTCGTCGAGGAACGGGCCGCCGTGCCGCTCCCGCTCCAGGTCGTCGTAGAACAGGCAGGCCGTGCCCCGGTAGAAGGCGAAGGCCGAGCCCGCCATCTTGCGGAACTTGACCCGGAAGGCGGCCGGATCGGCGGCCAGCAGCTCCCCGAAGGCGGTGTCGAAAACGGCGAGAATCTGCTCCCCGCGCCGCGCTGCGCCGGTCTGCGTTTCCGACATCTCTTGCTGCCTCCTGCTGTCGTTGGCGTACCTGGCGGGCCAACGGCCCACGTGACCGAGTGCATGACAAAACGGACACCGGTTCCGCCCTGTCCAACGCTCGGCGGAGGCCCGGAGTGCCCGCTGTCGGGCTCCTTCACGTCGTAGACTTCCACGCTGTCCCCCCGTCCGTCATCGCCCGACTTCCCGGAGGCCCGACGCCGTGACCAAGCCGCCCTTCACGCACCTGCACGTCCACACCCAGTACTCGCTGCTGGACGGTGCCGCGCGGCTCAAGGACATGTTCGAGGCGGCCAACGAGATGGGCATGACGCACATCGCGATGACCGACCACGGCAACCTCCACGGGGCGTACGACTTCTTCCACTCCGCGAAGAAGGCGGACGTCACACCGATCATCGGCATCGAGGCGTACGTCGCCCCCGAGTCGCGCAAGCACAAGCGCAAGGTGCAGTGGGGGCAGCCGCACCAGAAGCGCGACGACGTGTCCGGTTCCGGTGGTTACACCCACAAGACGATCTGGGCGTCCAACAAGACGGGGCTGCACAACCTCTTCCGGCTCTCCTCCGACGCGTACGCCGAGGGCTGGCTCCAGAAGTGGCCCCGGATGGACAAGGAGACCATCGCCCAGTGGTCCGAGGGCCTGATCGCGTCCACCGGCTGCCCCTCCGGCGAGGTGCAGACCCGGCTGCGGCTCGGCCAGTTCGACGAGGCGGTCCAGGCGGCCTCCGACTACAAGGACATCTTCGGGGCGGACAAGTACTTCCTGGAGCTGATGGACCACGGCATCGAGATCGAGCGCCGGGTCCGCGACGGGCTCCTGGAGATCGGCCGGAAGCTCGGCATCCCGCCGCTGGTCACCAACGACTCCCACTACACGTACGCGCACGAGGCCACCGCCCACGACGCGCTGCTGTGCATCCAGACCGGCAAGAACCTCTCCGACCCGGACCGCTTCCGCTTCGACGGCACCGGCTACTACCTGAAGACGACGGAGGAGATGTACGCCATCGACTCCTCCGACGCCTGGCAGGAGGGGTGCGCCAACACCCTCCTGGTCGCCCAGCAGATCGACACCACCGGCATGTTCGAGGCGAAGAACCTCATGCCGAAGTTCGAGATCCCGGACGGCTTCACGGAGATCACCTGGTTCCAGGAGGAAGTCCGGAACGGGATGAAGCGCCGCTTCCCGAACGGCGTGCCCGACGACCGGCAGAAGCAGGTCGAGTACGAGATGGACATCATCATCCAGATGGGGTTCCCGGGGTACTTCCTGGTCGTCGCCGACTTCATCATGTGGGCCAAGAACAACGGCATCGCGGTCGGCCCCGGGCGTGGTTCGGCGGCCGGTTCGATCGTGGCGTACGCGATGGGCATCACCGACCTCGACCCGATCGAGCACGGGCTGATCTTCGAGCGGTTCCTCAACCCCGAGCGCGTCTCGATGCCCGATGTCGACATCGACTTCGACGAGCGCCGGCGCGTCGAGGTGATCCGGTACGTGACCGAGAAGTACGGCGCCGACAAGGTCGCCATGATCGGCACGTACGGCAAGATCAAGGCGAAGAACGCCATCAAGGACTCGGCCCGTGTGCTGGGCTACCCGTACGCGATGGGCGACCGGCTCACCAAGGCCATGCCCGCCGACGTCCTCGGCAAGGGCATCGACCTCAACGGCATCACCGATCCCAAGCACCCCCGCTACAGCGAGGCGGGCGAGATCCGGGGGATGTACGAGAGCGAGCCCGACGTCAAGAAGGTCATCGACACCGCCAAGGGCGTCGAGGGCCTGGTCCGGCAGATGGGCGTGCACGCCGCCGGCGTCATCATGTCCAGCGAGCCGATCGTCGACCACGCGCCGCTCTGGACGCGACACACCGACGGCGTCACCATCACGCAGTGGGACTACCCGCAGTGCGAGTCGCTCGGCCTGCTGAAGATGGACTTCCTCGGCCTGCGCAACCTGACGATCATGGACGACGCCATCAAGATGGTGAAGTCCAACAAGGGCATCGACCTGGAGATGCTCCACCTGCCGCTGGACGACCCCAAGACGTACGAACTGCTCTGCCGGGGTGACACGCTCGGCGTCTTCCAGTTCGACGGCGGCCCGATGCGCTCCCTGCTCCGCCAGATGCAGCCCGACAACTTCGAGGACATCTCCGCCGTCTCGGCCCTCTACCGGCCGGGCCCGATGGGCATGAACTCGCACACGAACTACGCGGAGCGCAAGAACGGCCGCCAGGAGATCACCCCGATCCATCCGGAGCTGGAGGAGCCCCTCAAGGAGGTCCTCGGCCTCACCTACGGCCTGATCGTCTACCAGGAGCAGGTCCAGAAGGCCGCCCAGATCGTCGCGGGGTACTCGCTCGGCGAGGCCGACATCCTGCGCCGCGTGATGGGCAAGAAGAAGCCCGAGGAGCTGGCGAAGAACTTCGTCCTCTTCGAGAAGGGCGCCAAGGAGAAGGGGTTCTCCGACGCGGCGATCAAGGCGCTGTGGGACGTCCTGGTGCCGTTCGCCGGATACGCGTTCAACAAGGCGCACTCCTCGGCGTACGGTCTCGTCACCTACTGGACCGCGTACCTCAAGGCGAACTACCCCGCCGAGTACATGGCGGCCCTGCTGACCTCGGTCAAGGACGACAAGGACAAGTCCGCGGTCTACCTCAACGAGTGCCGCCGCATGGGCATCAAGGTGCTCCCGCCGAACGTCAACGAGTCGCTGTCCAACTTCGCAGCCCAGGGCGACGACGTGATCCTGTTCGGCCTGACCGCCGTCCGCAACGTCGGCCAGAACGTCGTCGACTCGATCATCCGCTCCCGCAAGGCGAAGGGGAAGTACAGCTCCTTCCCCGACTTCCTCGACAAGGTCGAGGCGGTCGTCTGCAACAAGCGCACCGTCGAATCGCTGATCAAGGCCGGCGCCTTCGACGAGATGGGCCACACCCGCAAGGGCCTCGTCGCCCACCACGAGCCGATGATCGACAACGTGGTCCAGGTCAAGCGCAAGGAGGCCGAGGGCCAGTTCGACCTCTTCGGCGGCATGGGCGAGGAGGAGAGCGACGAGCCGGGCTTCGGGCTCGACGTGGAGTTCTCCGACGTCGAGTGGGAGAAGGCCTACCTGCTCGCCCAGGAGCGGGAGATGCTCGGTCTGTACGTCTCCGACCACCCGCTCTTCGGCCTGGAGCACGTGCTGTCCGACAAGGCCGACGCCTCGATCTCCCAGCTCACCGGGGGGGACTACTCGGACGGCTCCGTCGTCACCGTCGGCGGCATCATCTCCGGCCTCCAGCGCAAGATGACCAAGCAGGGCAACGCCTGGGCCATCGCCACCGTGGAGGACCTCGCGGGCTCCATCGAGTGCATGTTCTTCCCCGCCACCTACCAGCTGGTCTCCACCCAGCTCGTCGAGGACACCGTCGTCTTCGTCAAGGGACGTCTGGACAAGCGCGAGGACGTGCCCCGGCTGGTCGCCATGGAGATGCAGGTCCCCGACATCTCCAACGCCGGGACCAATGCCCCGGTCGTCCTCACCATCCCCACCGTGAAGATCACCCCGCCGATGGTCACCCGGCTCGGCGAGGTGCTCAGCCACCACCGGGGCGACACCGAGGTGCGGATCAAGCTCCAGGGGCCGCGCACGACGACAGTGCTGCGCCTGGACCGGCACCGGGTCAAGCCCGACCCGGCGCTCTTCGGTGACCTGAAGGTGCTGCTCGGGCCCTCCTGCCTGGCCGGCTGAGCGGCCGCGTACGACGAGAGGGGCGTCCCGCCGGTGCGGGACGCCCTCTCGCTGTCCTCAACGCATGTCTTTACCGCGAGCGGCCGACGCGTCAGTTGTGGCCGAAGCGCCGCTGATGCTTGCGTGCCACGTCGGCGGGACTGCCCTGGGCCTGCGCCTGCGGCTGGGTCTGCGACTCGTACGCCGTCGACTTCGCCTGCTCCGCACTACGCTCCGACGCGGACGCGCGGTCGTGCTGGCTGCCCTGCTTGCGGTTCTTGTTCTTGGCCATGGTGAATGCCTCCTGTGGGGAATCCTGGGGGGCCAGGACCGCTGTCAGACTCACATGGCACCGCAAAAGCCGCATGTTGGATCATTACTGTGCGTAGTGGTATTCGCGGTGGCCTTGCTTCCCCGTCATCCGCCCGGGCCTTTTCCAGCTCTTTCCCGATCCGCCACGCCGATGATCCAGTTCCGGCCGTTAACCCTTCCGCGGTCGGGCAGACTCGAAGGAAACCCTGGGTAAGCGGACCCGGTCATCGAGGGGCGGGCCGCTGAACCGTTCCCGAATTCTGGAAGAGGGTGGAAAGCGTGGACCGTTGCGTCGTCCTGGTGGACGCCGGCTACTTGCTGGGCGCAGCCGCGAGTCTGCTGGCCGGAGAGCCCGCCCGATCCCGTATCACCGTCGACCACGCGGCCCTCATCCAGGGGCTGCGGGAACGGGCCGAGGCCGATACCCAGCAACCCCTGCTGCGCATCTACTGGTTCGACGGCGCCCCCGACCGGGTGCCCCAGCCCGAACACCGCAGGCTGCGCGTCATGCCCCGGGTGACCGTACGGCTGGGCGCCCTGACCCGCAGCGACGGGCGCTGGGCGCAGAAGGGCGTCGACGCGGCCATGCACGCGGAGCTGACCGAACTGGCCCGGAACCGCGCCTGCTCCGATGTTGTCCTGGTGACCGGCGACGGCGATCTGCTGCCCGGTCTGATGTCAGCCAAGGAACACGGCGTCGCCGTCCATCTGTGGGCCGTCCAGGCCGCCGACGGCGACTACAACCAGTCCGAGGACCTGGTCGCCGAGGCGGACGAACGCCGGGTCCTCGACCGGGCCTGGATCACCAAGGCCGTACGCGCCAAGGACACCGGCGGCGCCTGCGCCCCGCAGCCCGCCCCGCGCCCCGAGATCGCCGCGATCCTCTCCGCACCGCTGCCCGAGGCCGCCCTCGCCGCCTCCGCCGAGCGCGCCTCCGAGGCCCAGGCGGCCGCCGCCCGCAACGGCCCGGCCGCCCCCGCCGAGAGCCCGGAGCCCCCCGCAGCCGCCCCCGCGGCCCCCGGTGGCCACAAGGGCGTCCCCACCCCGAAGGACCTGGCCGCCCTGCGCGCCCACGCCACCCACCCGGACCGCCAGCAGCCGGTCCAGCCCGCGAGCGCCACCCTGCGCTGGTCCTCCGACAAGGGATGGGTGGAGCGCGGCGGCCCCCTCGGGGAACCGGCGGAGACCGCGTCCCTGCCGACCCTCGCCCAGCTCACCAGCGCCGAACAGCGCTGGGCGGACCGGGAGGAGGACATCACCACCGTGGGCGGCGACCCCTTCGAGGTGGGCCAGGTCTTCGCCCGCCGCTGGATGGAACGCCTCCCGGAGACCGTCCACCTCCAGAAGCTGTCCACCATGTACCCGCGCATCCCGCACCGCATCGACGGCGAACTGCTCCGGTACGCGGCCCGCTTCGGCCTCCTCGCCCACAAGGACGACCAGATCGACGAGCACGACCGCTACGCGATCCGGGCGGGCTTCTGGCGCGAGATCGACGTGCGCGCGGCCGCCGAACACGTGCCCGCCGGGGAGTAGGGCCTGCCCCAGCCGCGCGGCCGGGCGTCCCCGGCCGATCCCGCGGGCCCCGCGACGCGTGGTCCCCCCGGGCGTAAACCGGTGCGTGTGACCCCGTACCCTCGTACCTCGTGAGTACGGGCACAGCACAGGCGCAGAGGGGCACCGGCACCGTGTGCGCGGTGCGGGATCTGGTCAAGACCTATCCCGCCGTCCGGGGCCGCCGGGGAGCCCCCGCGACGCCCGAGGTCCGTGCCACCGACGGGATCAGCCTGGACGTCGAGCGCGGCGAGATCTTCGGACTCCTCGGCCCCAACGGCGCCGGAAAGTCCACCCTGGTCCGCCAGCTCACCGGGCTGATGCGGCCCGACTCCGGCAGCGTCGAGGTGCTGGGCCACGACCTCGTGCGCCACCCCGAGCGCGCCTCCCGGCTGATCGGCTATCTGGGGCAGGAGTCCACCGCCCTCGACGAACTGACGGTCTCCCTGGCCGCCGAGACCACCGGACGGCTGCGCGGACTACCGGTCCGCGAGGCCCGTGCCGAACGCGACGCCGTCCTGGAGGAGCTGGGCCTCACCCCGCTGGCCGGGCGGCCCCTGAAGAAGCTCTCCGGCGGTCAGCGGCGGCTCGCCTGCTTCGCCGCCACACTCGTCGGCGACCGGCCCGTCCTGGTCCTCGACGAACCGACCACCGGCATGGACCCGGTCGCCCGCCGCGCGGTCTGGGCCGCCGTCGACCGGCGCCGGGCGGAGCGCGGGGCCACGGTCCTGCTGGTCACCCACAACGTCATCGAGGCCGAGACCGTCCTCGACCGGGTCGCCGTCCTCGAACGCGGCCGGGTCATCGCCTGCGACACCCCCGCCGGGCTCAAGGAGCAGGTGGCCGGGGAGGTCCGCGTCGAGCTGGTGTGGCGCGAGCGGGCCCCGCTGGACGTCCCGGAGGTGGCGGCGCTGAGGCCCTCCGCGCAGGAGTCCGGGCGGCGCTGGGTGCTGCGGCTCGGCCCGGACGAGGCACGGGCGGCGGTCGCCGCGGTGACCGGCGGCGCGGCCTTCGCCGCGCTCGACGATTTCACCCTGGCCACGCCCAGCCTGGAGGATGTCTATCTCGCCCTCGGGGGAGACGCGGCCAATGCGACCAAGGGGCTGGTGAAGGCGTGAGGATCGGACGTGGGGCGCGGGTGCTGAACACCGCGCCGACGCTGTACGCAGTCGGTGTACGGGACGTGGTGGGCCCGGTGCGGGTACCGGACGGGTGCAAGGGGAGCGGCCTCAGGTGACGAGCATCATTCCGGCCGGGACCGCACCCTCGCGTGTCCGGCCCGTGCCCGGCACCTCCGGCACGGCCCCCGCCCGTACCGTCTCCGCGCCCCTCGCGCCGCGCGCCCGGCTGCTGCCCTCGCTGGCCGCCGTCTACCGCGCCCAGCTCTCCCGGGCGCGGGTCGCCCGGATTCCGCTGCTCTTCGTGGCGACCTTCCAGTCCGTCGGGATCATGGTCCTGATGCGGGGCGTCGTGGACGGCGGGTCCGAGGCCCGCGCGGTGGTCGCCGGCTCCAGCGTCCTGGTCGTCGCGTTCGTCGCGCTCAACCTGCTCGCCCAGTACTTCGGCCAGCTCCGGGCGGGCGGTGGGCTCGACCACTACGCCACCCTGCCCGTGCCGCCCGCGGCGGTGGTGCTCGGGGCGGCCGCCGCGTACGCCTCGTTCACCGTGCCCGGCACGGTCTTCACGGCGGTCGCCGGGAGCGTGCTGTTCCAGCTGCCGCTGACCCATCTGTGGGTCCTGGCCGCCGTCATCCCGCTCTCCGGCGCGGCGCTGGCCGGTCTGGGCGCCGCCCTCGGGTTGCTCGCCCCGCGCCAGGAGCTGGCCACCCTGCTGGGGCAGCTCGGCATGTCCGCCGCCCTGCTGCTCGGAGTGCTGCCGGCCGACCGGCTGCCGGAGCCGGTGGGGTGGGCGCGTGACCTGCTTCCCTCCACGTACGGGGTCGAGGCGCTGGCCCGTTCCTTCGACGCCCGCCCGGACTGGGGGCTGATCGCCTTCTTCCTCGCGATCTGCGCGGTGGTGGGGGTGCTGTCGCTGGCCGTGGCCACGTGGGCGTACCGGCGGGCGGCCGTACGGTAGGGCCCTGCTGCGGGACGGCCGGGGCCGGGTCGTGCGTCCGGTCGCGGTCCGGACCGCGGTCCCGGGCACGGGTGCGGCAGCCGGTGAGGCGGCGCACAGGGTGGCCTGGCACGATGGCACGGTGACCGCACCGTTGACGCCGCCGCACCAGCCGAACCCCCACGATCCGTGGCAGGCCCCGCCCTCGGGCTCCCACTTCGTCCCCTCCTCCGGCTCGCCGGACGACCCGGACACCGCCACGGAGCTCCGTCAGGCCGCCGCGGTCGTCGTCCTGGTCGCGCTCGCGGGCATCGGGCTCGGGCTGCTGTGGCTGTGGCTCGCGCCGCGGGTCCCGCTGGTCTCCGACGAAACCGCCGTCTTCCTGAAGAACAGCGAGGGCGAGGAGGCGATCGGGGCGGACGGAACATTCGTCCTGCTGGCGATCGGGTTCGGTGTGCTCACGGCGGCCGCCGTCTTCTGGCGGCTGCGCCGCGGGGGCATCTTCGTGGTCCTGGGGCTGGCGCTGGGCGCGCTGCTCGGATCGCTGCTGGCGTGGCGGGTCGGCGTCTGGCTGGGACCCTCGTCCGACGTGGTGGGCCGGGCCCGGGAGGCGGGCCAGGGCGTGACGTTCGACGCGCCGCTTGAGCTGCACGCGGTGGGGGTGGCGGCGCTGGTGTGGCCGTTCGCGGCGATGGCGATCCATCTGCTGCTGACCGCGGCGTTCGGGCCGCGGGACATGGAGCCGGATTGGTCGGGGTATTACGGGGGGCCGGTGCAGGGACCCCTGGCTGGGCCTCCGTCGCCGTCGTCCTCGGGGTCGCCGTCGGCCTCGCCCCCTGCGGACGGTGGGTCGGCCCAAGGGCCTGTCTGACAGTTCCCGTCCGCCTCGCCCCCTCCCGAAACCGGGGCGCTGCCCCGTACTCCGCTCCTCAAGCGCCGGAGGGGCTGAAGAAGCCTCCCCAAGCGCCGGAGGGGCGGTCGATGGGGCGGCTCACCCCCGCGCGATCTCCGCGAACGTCGCCCCCGTCAGCTCCGCCAGATCACTCGCCGCCAGCTCCACTTCCAGGCCCCGCCGCCCTGCCGACACACAGATCGTGGGGTGCGACCGCGCCGACGCGTCCAGCACCGTGCGCAGGCGCTTGCGCTGGCCCAGGGGGGAGATGCCGCCGCGTACGTAGCCGGTGGTGCGTTCCGCGGCCGTGGGGTCCGCCATCGTGGCGCGCTTGCCGCCCGCCGCGGCGGCCAGGGCCTTGAGGTCCAGGGAGCCCGCCACCGGGACCACCGCGACCGTCAGTTCGCCGTCCACGTCCGCCACCAGGGTCTTGAAGACCCGGTCGGGGGAGACGCCCAGGGCCTCGGCGGCCTCCTCGCCGTAGGAGGGGGAGGCCGGGTCGTGGTCGTAGGCGTGGACCGTGAAGGCGGTGCCCGACGCGGTCAGGGCGACCGTCGCGGGGGTGCCGCCCGACTGCTTCTTGGGTTTCTTCGCCACCGGGGCCGGTCCTCCTCAGTTGGGGTGGGTGGGGGCGCGGGTCAGATCGGCCGCGGGCAGCGACGGCAGGTGCCGGATGACCGCGGTCTCCTTGCGCAGCAGCGTCAGCTCCTCGCGCAGGCGGGTCGCGGTGTCCGGGGCCTGGAGGAGGCGCTGCTTGGTGGGGATGTCCAGGACGGTGGCCGCCGCGACCAGGTACGAGACGACGGCCGGGTCGTCGGGGAGGTCCGCGCCGGTCGTCAGCGAGCGTTCGCTCGCTCCGGCCAGGCGCTTCTGGTACGAGCGGAACGCCCGCAGGACGCCCTCCGCGAGGGCTCCGGCCTCGTCGGCCTCGTCGTCGGCGGGCGGCTCCTCGGCCACCTCCTCCACCTCGGCGGTGAGGTAGGGGCCGCGGGTGTCGACGGAGAGCAGCCTGACCCGGGTGGTGCCGGTGGCCAGGACCTCGAAGCTGCCGTCGGCACGCTCGCGGATCGTCGCCGCGTCGGCGACGCAGCCGACCCGGTGGAAGGTCTGGATCGGGTCCGGGCCGAACCCCTCCGCCGGGGCGCGCTCGGTGGGAGGGGCCGCCGCGACGGTGTCCGGCATGCCGGTGGCCGTCGGGGCGATCTCGCGGCCGTCGCGGATCGCGACCACGACGAAGCGGCGAGGTTCGTCCTCGTCGCTCTTCAGCAGCTCCCGCATCATGGCGCGATATCGCTCTTCGAAGACGTTGAGCGGCAGCACCAGGCCGGGGAACAGCACCGCGTTGAGCGGGAAAAGGGGAAGTCGGGCGGTGGTCACAGCGCTCAAGCGTAATGGCCGCGGGGACGGCCGAGGTCGGCCCGGTTGCGCAAAGGGGTCAGGGAGGCCACTTGGAGGCGTGCTCCGTCGCGTGCGTCGAGGAACCGGCCCAGGGCGTCGTCGGAGACGGAGGACCACGGGAACGATGTCGCGTACAGGCCGATCAGCGTGAACTGGTCCAGCGCCTCGGCCCAGCGGCCCCGGGCGAGCAGGACGTACGCGAGGAGGTTGCGGACCTCGGCGGGCCACGGGTCGCCGGGGCGGTAGGCGGCGGAGAGTCTGATCGCCGGATCGACCGCCGCGTCGATCCGCTCCTCCAGTACGGAGGTGGTCCGGCCCGCCGCCTGGCTGTCCAGGAGCAGTGCGAAGGCCGCCCGGACCGGCAGCGCCTGCACGAGGGAGTCGGGCGGCGCGTCCTCGGCTGCCCGCTCGGCGAAGTCGAAGCACTCGCGGTGCGAGCCGTACCAGGCGGCCGACAGGTAGCGCAGGGCCGCCACATGGCAGCCGTAGTGGTGCGGGGAGCGGCGCACCGCCTGTTCCCACAGCGTCTCGAAGGCGGTGTGCGTGGCGTGGGTGCCGCGAGCGTGGTCCAGGGCGAGCCGCCACGGCACCGGGTCGCGCGGGTCGGCCTCGGCGGCCGCGGTGATCATCGGGCCGACCTCGCGGAGCCGTTCCGCGCGGGCGGGCGACTCCCAGGCCCGGCGCACCGACAGCTCCGCCTTGACGAGCAGCGCGTCCGGGTCGCGCGGGGCGGCGGCCAGCCAGTCGACGAGCCAGCCGTCCCGGCTGCGGGCGAACGCGACGAGCCGCCCGAGGTAGCGGTCGCGGTTCTCCCACTCGGCCGCGTCCCGGGTGGTGGCGAGCAGCTTGGCGGCCGGTTCGTAGTCGCCCAGGGCGGCGGCGACCAGCGCGGGAGAGAGCCGCTCGTCGGGGGCGTCGAGCAGTACCGCGTCATCCGCGGACAGGCCGGCGGACAGCGGAGGGCTGTGCCGGACCATGCGCGCGGTACGGAGCAGAGCGCGAAGGAAAGCCATGGTGCAGACCATTGAAAAGCGCTGGTGAGGGCCGCGCCAGAGGTGTGCTGTGAAGCTTCTGTGCCGAGTGAATGGGTTGTATCGGACCGGGTCAAGAAAAGGCAAAGAAAAGGGCATCCGATGGCTTGAATGCGACCTCCTTTCGTGCTCGTTCCTCTCGGTGGTCACCGCTCGCGGGGGGCCTGGATGCCCGGTCCCGGACGCCTTCCGACCGGTTCGACCTGGCCTTTCGATCAGCCCCTGCGCAGCAGCCGGGACGCCCCCGCCGCCACCGTGGTGGCCAGAACCCACCCCACCAGCACCAGGGCGGCCGCCGCCCACTGCCAGCCACCCTCCATCCGCCAGTAGCCGTCCTGGCCGAGGTTGATCACCGGGATCAGCAGGTCCAACGCGTAGAGCGTCGGATTCCACAGCGGCGCCCCGTCGTCCTGGATCGGCGCCGGGTCGTACTGCGCGAACGCCGCGGCGCCCGCCGCCCAGAGCAGCGCCATCCACACCGCCGCGCGCCCCGGCCGGTAGCCGTACGCCACCGTCCAGTCCTGGAGGAACCCCCAGGCCTTCGCGGCGGGCGGCAGCGTCTCCCGGCGGCGGCGCTGCTTGGCCAGCAGCACCTCCCGCGCATCCGCGTCCTCCCCGCTGCCCCGCAACACCGTCGCCAGCCGCTCGTACGGCTCCGGCACGTACTCCGGGGTCGCCGCCGACACCCACTCCAGCCGCCGCGAGAGCGGGAAGTGGCCGTACGGGACGAGGTTCTCGTAGACGAAGCCGCCCATCGCCAGACCGCCCGGGCCCGGCCAGCTCGTCGACAGGTCGATCAGCGTGACCACCTTCGCCCCGTTCAGCACGACCCGGCCCTCCTCGGGGCGCTCCGCGTTGAACCGCAGCTCCGGCGTGACGATCCGGCGCAGCGACAGCTCCTCCTGCCGGGTCATCGTGAACCGGGCCTTGTGCAGGTCCACCGCGTCCCCGAACCGCCCGTCGTCCAGCCGCACCCCGCCCCTGCACTCGAAGATCTGCGACCGGGTGCCGCGCGCCGGGGTCGGGGCGTAGACCACGCCGTACGGGGGAGTGGTGCCCTGGTTCCCCGTGTCGACGTTCACCCACGCCTCGGTCATGTAGAGCGTGCGCTCCACCGTCAGCTGCGGGGCGTTCAGCGCGCGCCGGTCCGTTCCGGCACGCAGCCGGCTGCCCCGCAGGCTCAGCGAACCGCCCACCTTCGCCCCGCGCAGGCTCAGCTCGCCGCGCGTCTCGATCATCTCGGCCTGGAGGTCCTGCGCGACCGCCATACCGTCCCCGGCGAAGGCCTGCCCGTGCCGGTCGGGGCCCACGCTGAGCTGGTTGATCAGTAAATCCGTGCCGATCTGGGCGTCGGTCAGCCGGATGCCCCGCTCGATCCGGCAGCGCGGCAGATGCAGATCGCCCTCAGTGTGCAGCCGCGCGGCCTCCAGGCGGGGCAGCGCGCATCCCACCAGCCGCAAGGTCGTGAAGTGGCACTCCGGGAGCACCAGCTCCTGCTCGATCCGGCAGCCGGTCAGCTCCACGTACGGAGCCACCCGGCCGCCCGCCAGATCCAGCTTCCCGGTGATCCGCACTCCCCGGAGCTTCAGCGCCGCCACCCGGCCGGGCCGGGCGGGCGGCCCGCTCAGCAGCAGCCGCGCCACCGTGCGCGCTCCGACACTTCGCTCGGGGCCCCACGCGTGCGGGGCGAACGGATCGTTGCGGGTCGTGTCGTAGGTACGTAAGTCGTAGGTGGTCCCGTTGCGGAAGGACTGCCACATGCCCAGCTCCGCTGCGCTGAGGCCGTCCGGGATATCGCCTTCGTGCGGCTCGGTCACGGCCGCTCCCTCCGTGCACACGTGCTGTAGTGCTGTTCTTCCCTCTCTGTGACGCGATGAAAGCTAGCGGTCAGCAGTGACAGCCGGACATGGCCGAGACATGTATCAGCCAGTGATACGGGCGACCGGCGGCCTGCGGCGGTCTGCGAGAATTGCCGTGTGATCTCTCGAATCGATCTGCGCGGTGACGTCCTCCCCGAGGGTGCCGCCCTGCGCGACCTGCTGCCCCGTGCCGAGTTCGACGTGGAAGCCGCCCTGGAGACGGTGCGGCCCATCTGCGAGGACGTACGCCATCGTGGCTCCGCGGCAGTGATCGAGTGGGGGGAGAGGTTCGACGGTGTCCGGATCCCGTCGGTCCGGGTGCCCGCCGAGGCCCTCTCCCTGGCCCTGAAGGAGCTGGATCCCGCCGTCCGCGCGGCGCTGGAGGAGTCGATCCGCCGCGCCCGCCTCGTCCACCGCGAGCAGCGCCGCACCACGCACACCACCCAGGTCGTCCCCGGCGGCACCGTCACCGAGAAGTGGGTCCCCGTCGAGCGCGTCGGGCTCTACGTCCCCGGCGGCCGCTCGGTCTACCCCTCCTCCGTCGTGATGAACGTCGTCCCGGCCCAGGAGGCGGGCGTCGAGGGCGTCGCCGTGGCCTCCCCGCCGCAGAAGGACTTCGACGGGCTGCCGCACCCCACGATCCTCGCCGCGTGCGCCCTGCTCGGTGTGGACGAGGTGTACGCGGCGGGCGGCGCCCAGGCCGTCGCGATGTTCGCGTACGGCACCGAGGACTGCCTCCCGGTCAACCTGGTCACCGGCCCCGGCAACATCTACGTCGCAGCCGCCAAGCGCCTCCTCAAGGGCCGTATCGGCATCGACGCCGAGGCCGGGCCCACCGAGATCGCGATCCTCGCCGACGCCACAGCCGACCCGGCGCACGTGGCCGCCGACCTGATCAGCCAGGCCGAGCACGACCCGATGGCCGCCGCCGTCCTGGTCACCGACTCCGAGGAGCTGGCCGCCGCGACGGAGGCCGAGCTGGTCCCGCAGGTCGCCGCCTCCAAGCACGTCAAGGACCGCATCGAGCCCGCCCTCGCGGGCCGCCAGTCCGCGATCGTCCTGGTCTCCTCGGTCGAGGACGGCCTCAAGGTCGTCGACGCGTACGGCGCCGAGCACCTGGAGATCCAGACCGCCGACGCCGCCGCCGTCGCCGACCGGGTCCGGAACGCCGGGGCGATCTTCGTCGGCCCCTGGTCCCCGGTCTCGCTGGGCGACTACTGCGCCGGTTCCAACCACGTCCTGCCCACCGGCGGCTGCGCCTGCCACTCCTCGGGCCTCTCCGTGCAGTCCTTCCTGCGCGGCATCCACATCGTCGACTACACCCGCGACGCGCTCGCCGAGGTCACCCACCATGTCGTGACCCTCGCCGAGGCGGAGGACCTCCCCGCCCACGGCGCCGCGATGAAGGCACGGTTCGGATGGAAGGTCCCGCAGCAGTGACGAACGGCAGCGACACCACCCCGCGCAACCCCTGGGACGAACTCCCCATCCGCGACGAACTGCGCGGCCAGTCCCCGTACGGAGCACCCCAGCTCGACGTCCCCGTACGCCTCAACACCAACGAGAACCCCTACCCGCTGCCCGAAGCGCTCGTCGACCGGATCGCCGAGCGGGTCCGCGAGGCCGCCCGCGACCTCAACCGCTATCCCGACCGGGACGCCGTCGAGCTCCGCACCGAGCTGGCCCGCTACCTCACCCGCACCGCCGGGTACGAGGTGAGGGCCGCCAACGTCTGGGCCGCCAACGGCTCCAACGAGGTCCTTCAGCAGCTGCTCCAGACCTTCGGCGGGCCCGGCCGCACCGCGATCGGCTTCGAACCCTCCTACTCCATGCACGCCCTGATCTCCCGGGGCACCGGCACCGGCTGGATCTCCGGCCCGCGCTCGGCGGACTTCACCATCGACGTGGACGCCGCCCGCGCCGCCATCGCCGAGCACCGGCCCGAGGTCGTCTTCATCACCTCGCCCAACAACCCCACCGGCACCGCCGTGGCGGCCGAGACCGTCCTCGCCCTGTACGAGGCCGCCCAGGCCGCCGGGCCCTCGGTCGTCGTCGTGGACGAGGCGTACGGCGAGTTCAGCCACCACCCCTCGCTGCTCCCGCTGATCGAGGGCCGCCGCAACCTGATCGTCTCGCGGACCATGTCCAAGGCGTTCGGCGCGGCAGGACTGCGCCTGGGCTACCTCGCCGCCGACGCGGCCGTCGTCGACGCCGTCCAGCTGGTGCGCCTGCCGTACCACCTCTCCTCCGTCACCCAGGCCACCGCGCTCGCCGCCCTGGAGCACACCGATACGCTGCTGGGGTACGTCGCGCAGCTCAAGAGCGAACGCGACCGGCTGGTGACAGAGCTGCGCGCCATCGGCTACGAGGTCACCGAGTCGGACGCCAACTTCGTCCAGTTCGGCCGCTTCGACGACAGCCACGCCGTCTGGCAGCGGATCCTCGACCGGGGCGTCCTGGTCCGGGACAACGGCGTACCGGGATGGCTGCGGGTCACCGCAGGAACCCCGGCAGAGAACGACGCGTTCCTCGATGCGGTACGCGAAATCAAGAAGGAGCACGACGCATGAGCCCCCGCGTAGGCCGCGTGGAACGCACCACGAAGGAAACGTCCGTGCTGGTCGAGATCAACCTCGACGGCACCGGAAAGGTCGATGTCGCCACCGGGGTCGGCTTCTACGACCACATGCTCGACCAGCTCGGCCGCCACGGCCTCTTCGACCTCACGGTCAAGACCGACGGCGACCTGCACATCGACACCCACCACACCATCGAGGACACCGCCCTCGCGCTCGGCGCCGCCTTCAAGCAGGCCCTCGGCGACAAGGTCGGCATCTACCGCTTCGGCAACTGCACCGTCCCGCTGGACGAGTCGCTCGCCCAGGTCACCGTCGACCTCTCCGGCCGCCCCTACCTGGTGCACACCGAGCCGGAGAACATCGCGCCGATGATCGGCACGTACGACACGACGATGACCCGGCACATCCTGGAGTCCTTCGTCGCCCAGGCCCAGATCGCCCTGCACGTCCACGTGCCGTACGGGCGCAACGCCCACCACATCGTCGAGTGCCAGTTCAAGGCGCTCGCCCGGGCCCTGCGCTACGCCGCCGAGCACGACCCGCGCGCCGCGGGCATCCTGCCCTCCACGAAGGGCGCCCTGTGACCGGCCTCAACACCATCCTGATCGTCGTCGGCCTCTTCCTGGCCGGCGGCGTCTACTCCTTCGCCAAGCAGGGGATGCCCAAGGGCGTCATCGTGCTGCTGTCGATCGGCTCCGTGATGTGCCTGGTGGCGGGCGTCCTGCGGATCCAGGGCCTGTGGGACTGAGAGGCACGCTGTGACTGACAAAACGACTGGCAGGAAAAAGGTCGTCGTCTTCGACTACGGCTTCGGCAACGTCCGCTCCGCGGAGCGGGCCCTCGCCCACGTCGGCGCGGACGTCGAGATCACCCGCGACTACGACCGTGCGATGGCCGCCGACGGGCTCCTCGTCCCCGGCGTCGGCGCGTTCTCCGCCTGCATGGACGGGCTGAAGCGGGCCCGCGGCGACTGGATCATCGGCCGCAGGCTCTCCGGCGGCCGCCCCGTCATGGGCATCTGCGTCGGGATGCAGATCCTGTTCGAGCGCGGCATCGAGCACGGTGTGGAGACCGAGGGCCTGGACGAGTGGCCCGGTACGGTCGGACCCCTGAAGGCCGACGTCGTCCCGCACATGGGCTGGAACACCGTCGAGGCTCCCGAGGACTCCCGGCTCTTCGCGGGCCTGGACCCCGAGGCCCGCTTCTACTTCGTGCACTCCTACGCGGCGCACGACTGGTCCCTCGAAGTCACCAACGCCAAGATCCGTGCTCCCAGGGTCACCTGGGCCACGCACGGCGAACGGTTCGTGGCCGCCGTGGAGAACGGCGCGCTGTGGGCCACCCAGTTCCACCCCGAGAAGTCCGGCGATGCCGGCGCCCAGCTGCTGACCAACTGGATCGAGACGCTGTAATGCCGAAGCTTGAACTGCTCCCCGCCGTCGACGTCCGTGACGGCCAGGCCGTCCGCCTCGTCCACGGTGAGTCCGGCTCCGAGACCTCCTACGGCTCCCCGCTGGAGGCCGCCCTCGCCTGGCAGCGCGCCGGGGCCGAGTGGCTGCACCTCGTCGACCTGGACGCCGCCTTCGGCACCGGTGACAACCGGGAACTGATCGCCGAGGTCGCCGGGGCCATGGACATCAAGGTCGAGCTGTCCGGCGGCATCCGCGACGACGCCTCGCTGGAGGCCGCCCTCGCCACCGGCTGCCGCCGCGTCAACCTCGGCACCGCCGCCCTGGAGACCCCGGAGTGGGTCGCCAAGGTCATCGCCGAGCACGGCGACAAGATCGCCGTCGGCCTCGACGTCCGGGGCACCACCCTGCGCGGCCGCGGCTGGACCCGCGACGGCGGCGACCTCTACGAGACCCTGGCCCGCCTCGACTCCGAGGGCTGCGCCCGCTACGTCGTCACCGACATCGCCAAGGACGGCACCCTCCAGGGCCCCAACCTGGGCCTGCTGCGGGACGTCTGCGCCGCCACCGACCGCCCGGTCGTCGCCTCCGGCGGGGTCTCCTCGCTCGACGACCTCCGCGCGATCTCCCTCCTCGTCCCCGAAGGCGTCGAGGGCGCGATCGTCGGCAAGGCGCTGTACGCGAAGGCGTTCACCCTGGAAGAGGCGCTCCAGGCGGTAGCCGTATGACGGACACCCCCGCCTCCGCCACCGCCGTGCGCCGGATCTCCACCGGCGCCCCCTGGGAGGAGAAGTTCGGCTACTCGCGCGCCGTCGAGCTTCCCAACGGGCTCGTCCTGGTGGCGGGCTGCACCTCCGTGGTGAACGGCCAGATCTCCGCGGGCTCCCCGTACGAGCAGGCGGTCACCGCCTTCGGCGTCGCGTTCGCGGCGCTGGAGCAGGCGGGCCTCGCCCGCGAGGACGTCGTCCGCACCCGGATGTACATCACGCACGCCCGGGACGTCGACGAGGTCGGCCGCGCCCACAAGGAGCTGTTCGACGCCGTGCGCCCCGCCGCCTCCATGATCATCGTGTCCGGGTTCGTCGACCCGAGCCTGGTCGTCGAGGTCGAGGTCGAGGCCTACCGGGGAGGCACGAAGTGAGCCTCGCCGTACGGGTCATCCCCTGCCTGGACGTCGACAACGGCCGGGTCGTCAAGGGCGTCAACTTCCAGAACCTGCGCGATGCCGGTGACCCCGTCGAGATGGCCAAGCTGTACGACGCCGAGGGCGCCGACGAGCTGACCTTCCTCGACATCACCGCCTCCAGCGGCGACCGCGAGACGACGTACGACGTGGTCCGCCGCACCGCCGAGCAGGTCTTCATCCCGCTCACCGTCGGCGGCGGCGTCCGCACCCCCGACGACGTGGACAAGCTGCTGCGCGCCGGAGCGGACAAGGTCGGCGTCAACACCGCCGCCATCGCCCGCCCCGACCTCATCCGCGAGATCGCCGAACGCTTCGGACGCCAGGTCCTGGTGCTCTCCGTCGACGCCCGCCGCACCCCGGAGGGCAGCTTCGAGGTCACCACCCACGGCGGACGCAGGGGCACCGGCATCGACGCCGTCGAATGGGCGCACCGGGCCGCCGAGCTGGGTGCGGGCGAGATCCTGCTCAACTCGATGGACGCCGACGGCACGAAGGACGGCTACGACACCGAGATGATCGAGGCGGTACGGCGGCACGTCACCGTCCCCGTCATCGCCTCCGGCGGCGCGGGCCGCCTCGCGGACTTCGCCCCGGCGATCGAGGCGGGCGCCGACGCGGTGCTCGCCGCCTCCGTCTTCCACTTCGGGGACCTGCGGATCTCCGAGGTCAAGGGCGCCCTGCGGGAAGCGGGCCACCCCGTCCGCTGACGCAGGGGGTGTCCCAGGGTCCTGCAACGCCCGCCGCCCGCCGCCGGGGGTTGCAGGACCGTGATGACCAGTTCCGCGCAGACCCCTAGGTACCGACTGGGCGGTATGTCATTCTGCGGGCGTCAGGATCGTTCGGCCGCGCTCGCGCCCTGCCGGGCCGGGTGCGCCGGGCCGGCCGATTCGCGCGGCCGGCCGATTCCCGGTGGAGGCCGCCATGCCACAGCTCGTACGTTCGCGGATCGGGGCGCCGTACGGACCGCCCGCCGCGACGCCGTTGCCGCAGCGCCTGCGTTCCCTGGCCGACCGCGAGGCCGTCGATGTGCTGCACCGGGCCGCCCGGGTCCTCGTCGCCGGGCTGCCGGCCCTCACCGACAGGCTCGTCGAGGCCCTGTACGAACAGGAGCCCGGCTACCGGGCGGCCATCGACGCAGACCGGGCCGAGGTCTGGCAGGAGGTCCACCACTCGCTGCGGCACAACGTCGGCTCGCTCATCCGGCCCCGGGAGTTCCGGGAGGCCGCCCACCGCGCGTCCCGGGGGATCGGCGAGATCCGCGCCGAACAGGGCGTCCCGCTCGACGCCGTCCTGCACGCGTTCCGGATGGGCGGCGCGATGGTCTGGCAGGACCTCGTGGACGAGACCGCCCGCCGTGACCCGGACGACGTACGGCTGCTCGTCCATGTCGCCGCCGACGTCTGGAACTTCGTCGACGAGCACTGCGGAATCGTCGCGGACGCCTACCGGCAGGCCGAGCGGCGGCTGTCCTGGCGGCGCGAGAACCGTCAGCGGCTCATGGTCGCAGCCCTGCTCGACGGGACCGCCCGGATCGCGGACCTCGCCGAGGCGGCCGCCATGCTGGGGCTGCCGGAGCAGGGCCGGTACGCGGTGCTCGCGGTGGCCGCCACCGGGCGCGGGCGGCAGCCGGCCGTCGCTGCGGGCGGGCCGCAGCGGACGCGGCACGCCGAGCAGGGGCCGCGGTCCGCGCAGCCGGCCGCCTGTCCGCCCTTGACGCTGCCCTCCTCGTTCCCGGGGGCGGCGGTGCTCTGGCACCCGGGCCCGGACGCCGAGTTCGCGATCCTGCCGCTGACGGGCCCGCCGGGTGAGCTGAGCGCGCTGGCCGCCGAACTGACCGCCCCGGCCGGGACCCGCGCCGCGATCGGCTCCGCCGTCGAGGGTCTGGCCGCGCTCGGTGACGCCCGGCGGCTGGCGGAGACCGCGCTGCGCGCCTGTCCCGCCTCCGGCGGCACCGTCCTGCTCGACGAGCACCTCCCGGATGCCCTCGTCGTGTCCTCCCCGGCCCTCGGCTCCGCGCTGGCCGACCGGGTGCTGGGCCCGCTGGACCGGCTCGACCCCGCCGACCGGGACGTCATCGTGGAGACCCTCACCGCCTGGCTGGACGCGGACGGCTCGGCACAGCGGGCGGGCGCGCGGCTGTACTGCCACCGCAACACCGTCCTCAACCGCCTCCGCCGCTTCGAACAGCTCACCGGCCGCTGCCTGACCCGCCCCCGGGACGCGGTCGAGGTCTCGCTCGCCCTGGCCGCGCGGCGGCTGCTCGGCACCTGAAGGCCTAGCATGGGCTGGATCGTCGCCGGGTTCGCCGCCGGGGCGGCCGCCTCCGCCCTCCTGCTCGCCGTTCGGGGCCGGGTGCCGCGCGCCGGGCTGGTCATGTGCCTGACCGCATTCGTCGGCGCGATGGGCATCGCCGCCGTGGCACAGGTGCCCTCCGTGGCCCTGGCCGCCGCGACCGCCGCGTTCGTGGGCCTCTCCGGCGGCCTGGCCGGGGCCCTGTGCGGGGCCCTCGTCCAGACCGCGGCGGACCCGGCGTACCTGGGCCGGGTCACCTCCGTATCGACGTTCTTCACGTACGCGGTCGTCCCGCTCAGCCACCCCGTCACCGGGGCCGCCGTCGCCCTCTGGGGCACCGGTCCGGTCTTCGCGGTCAGCGCGGCGGTGTGCGCGAGCGGCGGCGCGGCGGGACTCGCCGTCACCGCGCTGCGCCGCGCCGAACTGCCCCGCTGACCTGTCCGGCTTCCGCTACGGGTCCTCCAGGTCGCAGGGGCCCTACATCCCCAGCTCGGCCGTCCCCACCCGCTCCACCGCGTCCTTGTCGCCCTCCAGCTCGACGTCCGCCGCGCTCTGCCGGCCGTACGCGAACAGCAGCAGCTCGGCGGGCTCCCCGGTCACCGTCACCACCGGGGTGCCCTTGTGGGCCACCGCCGTCTGGCCGTCCGGGCGGCGCAGCACCAGGCCCACCGGGGAGCGGCGGCCCAGCAGCCGGGCGGTCTTCTCGATGTGCGACCAGAGCACATCGGTGAAGACCGGGTCCAGCTCGCGGCGCGACCAGTCGGGCTGGGCCCGCCGCACGTCCTCCGTGTGGACGAAGAACTCCACGGTGTTCGCCGCCTCGTCGATCTGCTTGAGGGACATCGGGGAGAACCGGGGCGGGCCCGTCCGGATCAGCTGGATCAGTTCCTCGTACGGCTTCGCCGCGAACTCCGCCTGCACCCGCTCCAGCCGGGCCTTCAGGGCCCCCAGCACCAGCCCGCCCGCCGCGTCCGCGCGGCGTTCCCGGACCACCACATGGGCGGCCAGATCGCGGGTCTTCCAGCCGTCGCACAGGGTCAGTGCCTCGGGACCGGCCGCCTCCAACAGATCGGCGAGCAGAAGACGTTCACGCTTCGCATGGGTCGACATGCCCGCCAGCGTACGACCGTCACCCGGGGTCCGCCCAGTGGACGTCCGCCCGGAAGGCCTCCGCCGTCACGGCACAATGGGCCCATGACCAGCACGCCCGGCCCCACGCCGCCCGCCAGCAGCCTCGACCCCGCCATCGCCGCCCGCCTCAAGCGCGGCGCCGACGGCCTGGTCCCGGCCATCGCCCAGCAGTACGACACCGGCGAGGTGCTGATGCTCGGCTGGATGGACGACGAGGCACTGCACCGCACCCTCACCACGGGCCGCTGCACCTACTGGTCACGCAGCCGCCAGGAGTACTGGGTCAAGGGCGACACATCCGGCCACATCCAGCGGGTGAAGTCCGTCGCCCTGGACTGCGACGCCGACACCGTGCTGGTCAAGGTCGACCAGACGGGCGCCGCCTGCCACACCGGCGACCGCACCTGCTTCGACGCCGACGTGCTTCCCCTCCTCGACCAGTAAGGTCACCGGCCATGGATCTCGACACCTTCCGCAAGCTGGCCGTCGACCGGCGCGTCGTTCCCGTCAGCCGCCGCCTCCTCGCGGACGGCGACACCCCCGTCGGCCTGTACCGCAAGCTCGCCGCCGAACGCCCCGGCACCTTCCTGCTGGAGTCCGCGGAGAACGGCCGGACCTGGTCGCGCTACTCGTTCATCGGCGTCCGCAGCGACGCCACCCTCACCGCCCGCGACGGCGAGGCCCACTGGCTGGGCACCCCGCCCGTCGGCGTCCCGGTGGACGGCGATCCGCTGGAGGCCCTGCGGGCCACCGTCGAGACCCTGCACACCCCGCGAGACCTGGTCGTCGACGAGGGACTGCCGCCCTTCACCGGCGGCATGGTCGGCTACCTCGGCTACGACATCGTGCGCCGCCTGGAGAAGATCGGCGAGCACGGCGGCGACGACCTGAAGCTCCCCGAGCTGACCATGCTCCTCACCTCGGACCTCGCCGTCCTCGACCACCAGAACGGCACCGTCCTGCTGATCGCCAACGCGATCAACCACAACGACCTCTCCACCGGCGTCGACGAGGCCCACGCCGACGCCGTCGCCCGCCTCGACGCGATGGAACAGGACCTGCGCCGCCCCGTCGAGAACGCCCCCGCCGCCCTGCCCCCGTCCGAGCTGCCCCCGTACACCGCCCTGTGGGGCGGCGAGGCCTACCAGGCGGCCGTCGAGGACATTAAGGAGCGCATCCGCGCCGGTGAGGCCTTCCAGGTGGTCCCCTCCCAGCGCTTCGAGACCCCGTGCACCGCGAGCGCCCTGGACGTCTACCGGGTGCTGCGGGCCACCAACCCGTCCCCGTACATGTACCTCTTCCGCTTCGACGGGTTCGACGTCGTCGGCTCCAGCCCCGAGGCCCTCGTCAAGGTCGAGGACGGGCGGGCCATGGTCCACCCGATCGCCGGGACCCGGCACCGCGGGGCCACCCCGCAGGAGGACCAGGCCCTCGCCGATGAGCTGCTCGCCGACCCCAAGGAGCGCGCCGAGCACCTGATGCTCGTCGACCTCGGACGCAACGACCTGGGCCGGGTCTGCGAACCGGGCAGCGTCGAGGTCGTCGACTTCATGTCGATCGAGCGGTACTCCCACGTCATGCACATCGTCTCCACCGTCACCGGACGCGTCACCGAGGACCGCACCGCCTTCGACGTACTGACCGCCTGCTTCCCCGCGGGCACCCTCTCCGGCGCCCCCAAGCCCCGCGCGATGCAGATCATCGAGGAGCTGGAGCCGAGCCGCCGGGGCCTGTACGGGGGCTGCGTCGGCTACCTCGACTTCGCCGGGGACTCCGACACCGCCATCGCCATCCGTACCGCCCTGCTCCGCGACGGCACCGCGTACGTACAGGCCGGAGCGGGTGTCGTCGCCGACTCCGACCCGGTCGCCGAGGACACCGAGTGCCGCAACAAGGCCGCCGCCGTGCTCCGCGCCGTCCATACGGCCAACCGGCTCAACGAACGCTGAACCGGTAGGGGATAGTGGAGGGCGTGAGTGCCGTCCCCGTACCCCAGCCCCGTGCCCGAACCGCCGACACCGCCCCCGACTCCGCCGGGAGCCGCCGCAGTCTCGCGGCCGGTCTGCTCCTCGGCGCGGCGGGCGCGACCGTCGTGCTCCTCGCCTCCGGGCAGACGTGGGCGGAGGGGCAGGCGGCCACCGGCGGCGGCGCACTGCCGCTGACCGCCGACGGCCGGGACGTCACGGGCGTCCCCGCCGCTCTCGCCGTCGTCGGGCTCGCCGCCCTCGTCGCCGTCTTCGCGGTGCGCGGCGCGGGGCGCCGGATCGTCGCGGCCCTCCTCGCCCTCAGCGGCCTCGGAGCCGCGGTCAGCGCCTGGGCCGGGGCGGGCGACAGCAGCGCCCTCGACGAGGAGGCCGCCCGCACCACCGGTGACGCGGCGGCCACGGTGCACGCCCTCAGCCACACCGCCTGGCCCTACGTCACGGCCGCCGGGGGCCTGCTGATCCTGCTCGCCGGGCTCCTCGCCCTGCGCTACGGCGGCCGCTGGCCCGCCATGTCCGCGAAGTACGAACGCGACGGCACCCCCCGCCCCCGCAAGGCCCCCCGCACCGCCCCCGACCCGGAGCGGCCCGAGGAGCTGTGGAAGGCCCTGGACCGCGGCGAGGACCCGACGCGCGAGGAGTGACCCCCGCTCACGTCCTGCCACCCCGTACGGGACAATGGGAGCGCGCCGTCCCCCGGGCGGCGGCCCCAGTCACCGCGATACCCACAGCGCAACACCAACAAGGAGCAACTCATGGCGGGCAGCAGCCACGGACACACCCCGGCCGCCTGGACCGGTGTCATCATCTCCTTCATCGGCTTCTGCGTCGCAGGCGTCTTCATGGTGGCGGACAACCCGCTCGGCTTCTGGGTCGGTATCGCCGTCATCTTCGCCGGTGGACTCGTGGGCCTCGCGATGAGGGCCGCCGGTCTCGGCATGCCGAAGGAGTCCGCCGAGATGGCCGAGGCCCGGGCCCGCGCCGGACAGGCCCAGACCTCCCACTGAGCCGGCCGCCGGCCCGCACCGGCGACCGACCGGAGTGACACGCAGCGAGGCGCAGCCCCACCGGGGCTGCGCCTTTCCGCGTCAGCGGGGACAATCACCGGGTGGACGCCTCGCCAACCCCCGCCGCCGCCCAGCCGCCGGACTCCGACACCAGCCCTCCGCCGGGCCCCGGGCCCACCGGCCCGGCCCGCGCGGAAGCCTCACCGCCGGGCCCCGGACCCCGGACCGTGCCGCCGACCGGCTGCCCGACTCCGGACAGGGCCCGGTCCGTTCCGGCGCGGACGGGCGGGGACGGACCCACCCGCCTGCGCCGACTCGCCACCCCCCTCGGTATCCTCGCCGCCGTCGCAGGCGCCTTCGCGTACGTCGGGACCGTCGATCCCAACGAGCCCGGCCACTACCCCGTCTGCCCGCTGCTCAAGATCACCGGCGCGCTCTGCCCCGGCTGCGGCGGACTGCGCAGTGCGCACGCGTTCATCCACGGCGATCTCGGCGCCGCCTTCTCCGCCAACGCCGTCGCCACCGCCGGCTACTTCCTCTTCGCCGTGGTCTGGGTGCTGTGGCTGGTGCGGGCCTGGCGCGGGCAGCCCCTGCGGATCCGGCTCGCTCCCGCCTGGTGGTGGGGCGTCGGAGCCCTGCTCCTGATCTTCTCCGTGGTCCGGAATCTGCCGTTCGGATCGGCGCTGGCCCCCTGAATGCCCAGGTAGTGGGACGCGGCGCGGCCGGATGCGAGCCCCGGGGCCTCCTGCGGATACCATCGGTATGGCTGATCCTGTTCCCTATTCACCGTTCCGGAAGGGGGCCGCTCGCGTGAGTGTGCTCGACGAGATCATCGACGGCGTTCGCGCCGACCTCGCGGAGCGGCAGGCGCGCGTCAGCCTCGACGAGCTGAAGGAGCGCGCAGCCCGCGCTCCCCAGGCCAAGGACGGAGTCGCCGCCCTGCGCGGCGAGGGCGTGACCGTCATCTGCGAGGTCAAGCGCTCGTCCCCCTCCAAGGGGGCCCTTGCCGCCATCGCCGACCCCGCCGCGCTCGCCGCGGACTACGAGGCCGGCGGCGCGTCCGTCATCTCGGTCCTCACCGAGGAGCGCCGCTTCGGCGGCTCGCTCGCCGACCTGGAGGCCGTCCGCGCCAAGGTCGACATCCCGGTCCTGCGCAAGGACTTCATCGTCACCTCCTACCAGCTGTGGGAGGCCCGCGCCTACGGTGCCGACCTCGCCCTGCTGATCGTCGCCGCCCTCGACCAGGAGGCCCTCGTCTCCCTGATCGAGCGCGCCGAGTCGATCGGGCTCACCCCGATCGTCGAGGCGCACGACGAGGAGGAGGCGGAGCGCGCCGTGGACGCCGGAGCGAAGATCATCGGTGTCAACGCGCGCAATCTGAAGGACCTCAAGGTCGACCGCTCCATCTTCGAGCGCGTCGCCCCCGAGATCCCCGACCACATCGTCAAGGTCGCCGAGTCCGGCGTCCGCGGCCCGCACGACCTGATCGCGTACGCCAACGCCGGCGCCGACGCCGTCCTGGTCGGCGAGTCCCTGGTCACCGGCCGCGACCCGCGCGCCGCCGTCGCCGACCTGGTCGCCGCGGGCGCACACCCGGCGCTCCGCCACGGCCGCGGCTGACCGGGAGCGACCGCGACCATGACCGACCGTCCCGTGCCCCGCACCCGGCCGGGTAGGGCCTGTCGTCAAACTGCCGTCGTCGCCCGAAGGGCGGCCGGGGCCCCGGCCCGGGACCCGCATGCCCCGCTGGCGCGGGGGTGCAGGCCGCGAGGCTGCCGAGCCCCGGCCCGGCGCGTGCACGGACGGCGGGTGCGGTACGTGATCGGTGACGAGCCTGGCCAGGTCAACGGGATGCGATGGCGCCCGGGGTCCGCGCTGTAGCGAGCCCCGGCCGACGTACCGCGGTACCTGTCGTATTTCGTACGTACGACCGCACGCTATCCCGGTGGCGCTCGCTGCTCCGCGCATACGGTGAACCCACCTGTTGCCATGCCAAGGAGCACGTCACATGTCGTCCGACTTCTTCATTCCGGACCCGGAGGGTCTGATCCCCAGCGCCGAGGGCTATTTCGGCGCGTACGGCGGCAAGTTCATCCCGGAGGCGCTCGTCGCCGCTGTGGACGAGGTCGCCGTCGAGTACGACAAGGCGAAGGCCGACCCGGCCTTCGCCGCCGAGCTCAACGCGCTTATGGTCGATTACACGGGACGGCCCAGCGCGCTGACCGAGGTCCCGCGCTTCGCCGAACACGCCGGCGGCGCCCGGATCTTCCTCAAGCGGGAGGACCTGAACCACACCGGCTCGCACAAGATCAACAATGTGCTGGGCCAGGCGCTGCTCACCAGGCGCATGGGCAAGACCCGGGTCATCGCCGAGACGGGAGCCGGTCAGCACGGGGTCGCCACCGCGACCGCCTGCGCCCTCTTCGGCCTCGACTGCACCATCTACATGGGCGAGATCGACACCCAGCGCCAGGCGCTGAACGTGGCCCGGATGCGGATGCTCGGCGCCGAGGTCGTCGCCGTGAAGTCCGGCTCGCGCACCCTGAAGGACGCCATCAACGAGGCGTTCCGCGACTGGGTCGCCAACGTGGACCGTACGCACTACCTCTTCGGCACGGTCGCGGGCCCGCACCCCTTCCCGGCGATGGTCCGCGACTTCCACCGGGTCATCGGCGTCGAGGCCCGCCGCCAGCTCCTGGAGCGCGCGGGCCGCCTCCCGGACGCGGCGGTCGCCTGTGTCGGCGGCGGCTCCAACGCCATCGGCCTCTTCCACGCCTTCATCCCGGACGCCGGGGTCCGCCTGGTCGGCTGCGAGCCCGCCGGGCACGGCGTGGAGACCGGCGAGCACGCGGCGACCCTGACCGCGGGCGAGCCGGGCATCCTGCACGGTTCGCGCTCCTACGTCCTCCAGGACGACGAGGGCCAGATCACCGAGCCGTACTCCATCTCGGCCGGTCTGGACTACCCGGGCATCGGCCCGGAACACTCCTACCTCAAGGACATCGGGCGCGGCGAGTACCGCGCGGTCACCGACGACGCGGCCATGCAGGCCCTGCGCCTTCTCTCCCGCACCGAGGGGATCATCCCGGCCATCGAGAGCGCCCACGCGCTCGCCGGTGCCCTGGACCTGGGCAAGGAGCTCGGCAAGGACGGGCTGATCCTCGTCAACCTGTCCGGGCGCGGCGACAAGGACATGGACACCGCCGCCCGCTACTTCGGTCTCTACGACCCCGACGCCGCCGTCGAGGCGGACGCCGACAGCGACCGCGCCGAGATCGAGGGGGACGCCAAGTGAGCGGCAACATCGAGCTGTTGAACACCACCCTGGCCGCCGCGAAGGCCGAGGACCGGGCGGCGCTCATCGCCTACCTGCCCGCCGGGTTCCCGACCGTCGACGGCGGCATCGAGGCGGTCAAGGCCGTCGTCGCGGGCGGCGCGGACATCGTCGAGGTCGGCCTCCCGCACAGCGACCCGGTCCTGGACGGCCCGGTCATCCAGACCGCCGACGACATCGCCCTGCGCGGCGGGGTCCGCATCGCCGACGTGATGCGTACGGTCCGCGAGGCGCACGAGGCCACCGGCGTCCCGATCCTGGTCATGACGTACTGGAACCCCATCGACCGGTACGGCGTGGAGCGCTTCACCGCCGAGCTGGCCGAGGCGGGCGGCGCCGGGTGCATCCTGCCCGACCTGCCGGTCCAGGAGTCCGCGCTGTGGCGCGAGCACGCCGACAAGCACGGCCTCGCGACCGTGTTCGTCGTCGCCCCCAGCAGTCAGGACGCCCGCCTCGCCACCATCACGGCGGCCGGGAGCGGCTTCGTCTACGCCGCCTCCCTGATGGGCGTCACCGGCACCCGCGCCTCCGTCGGCGCCCAGGCCCAGGAGCTGGTGGTCCGCACCCGCGCCACCACCGAGCTGCCGGTCTGCGTCGGACTCGGTGTCTCCAACGCCGCACAGGCCGCCGAGGTCGCCGGATTCGCCGACGGCGTGATCGTCGGCTCGGCCTTCGTCAAGGCCATGCTGGACGCCCCCGACGAGGCCGCGGGTCTGGACGCCGTCCGCTCCCTGGCGGGCGACCTGGCCGTAGGCGTTCGAAAGCGCTGACGCCTTGAATCACCCGAATGGGTGGATTATGGGCCGGGGAGGCGCGGAGGTGCCTCCCCGGTTCGTTCCCCGGGTGTGAGCGACAAGATCCCTGAGGGAAACAGAAGCGCGCGCGAGCGCCTGGCCCAGCAGCGCGAGCGGGAGAAGGGGCGCGAGAAGCGGCGCCGCACGCTGATCGTCGCCTCGGCGGTGGTCGGGGTGCTGGCACTGGCCGCCGTGGTCGGCCTGATCGCCGCCAACGCGGGCAAGGACGACGGCGGGGACACCGCGTCGGGCCCCGCCATCGCCCCCTCGGGCGCTACCGGCGAGGACTCCCTGACGCTGCCGGTCGGCGCCTCCGACGCCCCGTCCACCCTCACGATCTGGGAGGACTTCCGCTGTCCGGTCTGCGCCCAGTTCGAGAACGCCTTCCGGGACACCATCACGGACCTGGCCGACCAGGGCCAGGTCAAGGTGGAGTATCACCTCGCCACGATCATTGACGGCAACCTCGGCGGTAACGGATCGCTGCGCGCCGCCAACGCCGCCGCCTGCGCCCAGGACGTCGGCAAGTTCGCCCCGTATCACGACGTCCTCTTCCGCAACCAGCCTCCCGAGCCGGACGACGCCTTCGGCAAGAACAGGCGGCTGATCGAGCTGGCCGGTGAGGTCGAGGGGCTCGACACGCCGGCCTTCCGCAGCTGCGTGGAGGACGGCGAGCACGACAGCTGGGTGAGGAAGTCCGACACGGCGTTCCGCGAGGGCGGCTTCCAGGGCACGCCGACCGTGCTGCTCAACGGGGAGTCCGTCTTCCCGAGCAAGGGCGACGAGCAGATCTCCCCGGAGAACCTGAAGAAGTGGGTCGCCGAGGACAACAAGGGCAAGAAGCCGGGCACCGCCACCCCGTCCGCCCCCGCTTCCTGATCCCTGGGTACGGCCCGGGACAGCCCCGGAAGGAGCCGACGTACGGACCCGTGGCCGTGCCCCTGTTACGCAGACGTTGCCGGGTGGCTTGGCCTACCCACCGCCCGGCAAGGTAGCGTCGACTCCGTCATGAACCTTGCCTCCATTCCCAGCCCGTCGACCGGCGTGATCGAGCTCGGCCCGATCCCGCTGCGCGGCTACGCGTTCTGCATCATCATCGGTGTCTTCGTCGCCGTCTGGTTCGGCAACAAGCGCTGGGTCGCCCGTGGCGGCAAAGCCGGCACCGTCGCCGACATCGCTGTCTGGGCGGTGCCCTTCGGCCTCGTCGGCGGCCGGCTCTACCACGTGATCACCGACTACCAGCTCTACTTCAGCGAAGGCCAGAACTGGATCGACGCCTTCAAGATCTGGGAGGGTGGCCTCGGCATCTGGGGCGCGGTCGCCTTCGGCGCGGTCGGCGCCTGGATCGGCTGCCGCCGCCGGGGCATCCCGCTGCCCGCCTGGGCGGACGCGCTGGCCCCGGGCCTCGCCATCGCCCAGGCCATCGGCCGCTGGGGCAACTGGTTCAACCAGGAGCTGTACGGCAAGCCCACCGACCTCCCCTGGGCGCTGGAGATCAGCGAGGGCCCGAACCGGGTCGCCGGGACCTACCACCCGACCTTCCTCTACGAGTCGCTGTGGTGCATCGGCGTCGCGCTGCTGGTCATCTGGGCCGACCGCCGCTTCAGGCTCGGCCACGGGCGGGCGTTCGCGCTGTACGTCGCGGCCTACTGCGCCGGTCGCGGCTGGATCGAGTACATGCGGGTCGACGAGGCCCACCACGTCCTCGGCCTGCGCCTGAACGTGTGGACCGCGATCATCGTCTTCGTCCTGGCCGTCACCTACATCGTGATCTCCGCGAAGCTGCGCCCGGGCCGTGAGGAGATCGTCGAGCCGGACCGGGACGCCGAGGCCGCGAAGACCGCCGACGCCGACTCCGCCGAGAAGCAGGAAGGCGCCGAGGACGCGCCCGAGCCCGACAGCACGGGCAGCGACCTGCTCAAGAAGGAGCCCGCCCCCGAGGCAGCCGACAAGAGCTGACCTTCGCGCGCCCGTCACCCGGCGCACCCCGCACCCCCCGATCGCCGGGCGGACCCGAGGACAGGCCTCAGGACCGCCCGGCGATCGCCAGTGTGCGGCGGGCCGACGCCACCACGGCAGCGTCCACGAACCGGCCGTCCGGCAGCGCCAGCGCGCCCGCCTCCACGGCGGACGCCGCCACGATCTGCTCGGCCGCCTCGATCTCCTCGGCCGTCGGCCGGAACGCCCGCTCGATCGTCTCCAGCTGGCGCGGATGGATCGCCGCCCGCCCCAGCAGCCCGAGCCCCCGCCCCCGTACGCACGACGCCCACAGCCCGTCCAGGTCCCGGACGTCCGGGAACACCGACTGGGCGGGCGGCGGCAGCGCGGCCGCCCGGGCCGCGACCACGGCCCGGCTGCGCGGCCAGTCGAGCCCGGCGTCCTCCCGTACGCCCAGATCGGCCCGGAGATCCGCCTCACCCAGGGCGATGCCCCGTACGTCGTGATGGGCGGTGGCGATCGAGTACGCGTGCTCGATCGCGAGCGCCGACTCCAGCAGCGGATACAGCGGTACGTCCGGGGCCACCGCCGCCACGTGGTGCACCGAGACCGCATGGGTGATCTTCGGCAGCCGGAACCCGGAGAGGCCCGGGAGCCCCGCCAGCGCCCGGACGTCGTCCTCGCCGTGCACCCGGACATGCACCGGCACCGCGTCCGGGGCCGCCGTGACCTGGTCCGCGAGGAGCTCGGCGGTGGCGGCGCGCGCGTACTCCTTGCGGTCGGGGGCGACCGCGTCCTCCAGGTCGACGATCACCACGTCCGCCCCGCAGCCCAGCGCCTTGGCCACCATCTCCGGCCGGTCCCCGGGGACGTACAGCCAGGTCAGCGGGGGGACCGGGGTGCCGTGGCCGGTCACAGCGCCCCTTGGGCCCGCAGCGCCGCGATCCGGTTCTCCGAGAGGCCGAGCCCGGCGAGGATGTCGTCGGTGTCCGCGCCGTGCGGGCGGCCCGCCCAGCGGATCCCGCCCGGCGTCCCGGAGAGCCGGAAGAGGACGTTCTGCATCCGCAGCGGCCCCAGCTCCGGATCGTCGACCTCCGCGAGCGTGCCCAGTGCCCGGTACTGCGGGTCCTCCATCACCTCCCGTACGTCATGGATCGGCGCGACGGCCGCCTCCGCCTTCTCGAAGCCGTTCAGGACCTCTTCGCGGCTGTGGCGGGAGATCCAGTGGCCGACCGCCTCGTCCAGCTCCTCGGTGTGCTCGGCCCGGGTGGTGCCCGCTCCGAACCAGGGCTCCTCGATCAGGTCCGGGCGGCCGACCAGGCGCATCACCCGCTCCGCGACGGACTGGGCGGAGGTGGAGACCGCGACCCAGTGGCCGTCGGCGGTGCGGTAGGTGTTGCGCGGGGCGTTGTTGCGGGAGCGGTTGCCGGTGCGCGGCTGGACGTATCCGAGCTGGTCGTACCAGAGCGGATGCGGGCCCAGCACGGTGAGGATCGGCTCGATGATCGCCAGGTCCACCACCTGCCCCTCGCCGGTCTTCTCCCGCCCGGCGAGCGCGGCCATCACCGCGTACGCCGCGGCCAGTGCCGCGATCGAGTCCGCCAGCCCGAACGGCGGCAGCGTCGGCGGCCCGTCCGGCTCCCCGGTGATCGCCGCGAACCCGCTCATCGCCTCCGCCAGCGTCCCGAATCCGGGGCGGTGGGCGTACGGCCCGAACTGGCCGAAGCCGGTGACCCGGGCCAGCACCAGGCGCGGGTTGACGGCGTGCAGTTCCTCGGGGCCGAGCCCCCAGCGCTCCAGCGTCCCCGGCCGGAAGTTCTCGATGATCACGTCGGTCTCGGCAGCCAGCTGGAGAGCCACGTCCCGGCCGCCGGGCGCGGACAGGTCGAGGGTGAGGGTGCGCTTGTTGCGGCCGAGCAGCTTCCACCACAGGCCGACACCGTCCTTGGCGGGCCCGTGCCCGCGCGAGGGGTCCGGTTTACGGGGGTGCTCGACCTTGATCACATCGGCGCCGAAGTCCCCGAGCACGGTGGCGGCGAGCGGTCCGGCGAAGAGGGTGGCGAGGTCGATGACCTTCAGCCCGGTCAGGGGGCCTGCTGTCGTACT
The DNA here is from genome assembly GCF_031760065.1 of Streptomyces durocortorensis. NCBI lineage: Bacteria > Bacillati > Actinomycetota > Actinomycetes > Kitasatosporales > Streptomycetaceae > Streptomyces > Streptomyces sp. C11-1. The sequence continues at coordinate 1,496,654 of NZ_CP134500.1, read as the reverse complement.
CATACGGACTCGGCCTCGATCTCGCTCCGGTACGGCATGGACGTGGACGCGCCCGGTTTCTGGACGCAGAGCGCGGCGGCCGAGGACGCGAAGGCCAGCGCCTCGGCGACGGGCCGCTTCTCGCCGAGCGCCACCGCCAGCGCCCCGACGAAGGTGTCCCCGGCCCCGGTCGTGTCGACGGCCTTCACCTCGGGCGCCTCGAAGAGCACCGGCTCGCCGCCCCGGGCCGCGTACAGGCAGCCCTTCGCGCCGAGCGTGACGATGACCTCGGGCACCTGCCGCAGCAGGATCTGGGCGGCGGCGTGCGGTTCGGCCTGCCCGGAGAGCGCGGCGGCCTCGTGCTCGTTCGGGATCAGCAGATCGATGTGGTCGAGGAGTTCCTCGGGCAGCGGCTGTACGGGGGAGGGGGTGAGGAGGGTCCGCACGCCCTGGGAGCGGGCGGCGCGGGCGCCCTCCACGACCGCGGACAGCGGCAGTTCGAGCTGCGTCAGCAGCAGCTCGGACGCGGCGATCGCCGCGATCTCCCCGGGCCCGAGCGCGGTGAGGACGCCGTTCGCGCCGGGGATCACCACGATGGCGTTGGACCCGGCGTCGTCGACCACGATGTGCGCGGTGCCGCTGGGGCCCTCGGCGGTGTGCAGGAGGTCGGTGTCGACCCCCGCGTGTTCGAGGCCGTCGCGCAGCTGGGCGCCGTACGCGTCGTCGCCGACCGCGCCGATCATCGTCACCTCGCCGCCCGCGCGGGCGGCGGCCACGGCCTGGTTGGCGCCCTTGCCGCCGGGAACCGTCCGGAACTCCCGGCCGGTGACTGTCTCGCCGCGCTCCGGGGCGCGGGCCGTGTAGACGACGAGGTCCATATTGGTGCTGCCGAGCACCGCGATGCGGGTCATGGGCGCAGAGCCTCCTGGTGGGTCAGTGCGGCGAGGGTGTCGAACCCGACCTGGTCGAAGCCGGGTACCGAGGTGGCGAGGCGGTTCTTCAGCGGGGCGGTCCAGTGCTCGGGCAGGGCGTCCGGGGCGCCGGCGAGGAGCCCGGCGAGCGAGCCCGCGGTGGCCCCGTTGGAGTCGGTGTCCCAGCCGCCGGAGACCGCACTGCCGATCGACCGGGTGAAGTCGCCGTCGGCGTGGGTGAGGGCGGCGGCGAGCAGGGCGGCGTTCGGCAGCACATGGACCCAGTGGTGGGTGTCGGCGTACGTGTCGTGCAGCCGGTCCACGACGACATCGAACTCCCTTTCCGTGCGGGCGGTTTCGATGCCGAGGCGGATCGCGCGGGCGTACCGCGAGTGCGGCGGCACCACCCGCAGCCCGGCGGCCAGACAGCCGTGCACATCGCTCTCGCCGCCCGCCGCCACAGCGAGCGCGGCCGCGGTGAACATCGCGCCGTACACCCCGTTGGCGGTGTGGGTGAGGACCGCGTCGCGGTGGGCCTGGGCGGCGGCCCCGGCCGGGTCGCCGGGGTGGGTCCAGCCGTGTACGTCGGCCCGGATCTGGGCGCCGATCCACTCGCGGAACGGGTTGCGGCGGCGGGCCGTCTCCGGCGGTTCGACGCCTGCGAGGAGGTTGCCGTACGCGATGCGCTCGGCGGTGAAGGTGCGCCCGGCCGGGAGCGCGTCGAGCCAGAGGCGGGCCAGGTCGGCGGTGGTGAAGGCGTGTCCGTGCCGCTGGAGCAACAGGAGAGTGAGCAGGGGGTGGTTGAGGTCGTCGTCCTCCGGCATCCCGTCGATGTTCTCGGCGAGGGAGGTGGGGGCCGAGCGGCGGTTCCAGGGGTGGGCGGCCAGCAGTTCGGGGGGCACCCCGCGCGCGCTGAACCAGGTGGTGAGCGGCCAGTTGCCGGTGGGGCGGGCGAGCGCGCGGATGCCGGTCAGCGGCAGCTTCTCGACCGGTTTGCCGAGCAGGCAGCCCGCCGCCCGGCCGAGCCAGGCGGCGTGCAGCCGGTCCCGCCCGACGAGGGGTGCGGCCTCGGGCACGCCCGGCCAGTGCGGGCAGGCGGCCACGATCTCGTCCAGCGCGGTCGGCTCATCGGCCGCCAACGGCGACTCCAGCAGGGCGAGTTCGTCCAGGAGCTCACCGGCCAGCGCCCGCAGGCGGGGTGGTGCGGGCGGCTCGGACGCGCCCGCGCGGTCCGGGGCGGGGCCGCCCCCGGCCGCGTACCAGCGCTCCTCGATCTCCCGGGCGTCCCGGCCGTCCTGCGCGGCCTGCCGCAGCTCGTGCCCGACCAGGTCCTCGGGCTGCACCCAGGTCAGCCGGACGCTCACCACTCACCGGCCAGCGCGGTGAACGCCTCTTCGTGGGCCCGGCGGCGCTCCAGGTCCCGGGCGAAGACCTCCCGGGCGACCTGAGCCAGCGTCCGGCCCGGGGCCTCCAGGTCCAGTCGGCTCGCCTCCGCGACCGTGGCCGCCCAGTCGGCGGGCACCTCGCTGCCGAGCGCGCCCGCGATGGCGCCGCCCATCGTGGCGATGGAGTCGCAGTCCCGCCCGTAGTTGACCGAACCGAGCACCGTACGCCGGTAGTCGCCACCGCCGACCAGCAGCATGCCCAGCGCGATGGGCAGTTCCTCGATGGTGTGCAGCCGGGAGGGGCGGCGGGCACCGAGGGAGGGGCTGCGGTAGTCGGGGCCGACGGTGTCGAACGGCTCCACGGCGGCGCGCAGCGGGGCGAGCGCGGACTCGAAGCCGTCGTGGTGCGAGGCGACTTCGCAGACGGCCTCGATCGCGGACCGGGTGCCGTCCTTGGCCAGCGCGAGGGTCGCGTCGACCACCGTGTCCGGCGTGGCGTCCGGGTGGCAGGCGGCGGCGACGGCGGCCGCGAAGACCCCGGCGGCCTCCCGTCCGTAGGAGGACTGGTGGGGCGCGGAGACCTCCAGGGACTCGGCGTACGCGGCCTGAGGGTGACCGGCGTTGACCAGGCCGACCGGGGCCATGTACATCGCGGCCCCGCAGTTGACGATGTTGCCCGCACCGGCCTCGCGCGGGTCGACGTGCCCGTAGTGCAGCCGGGCCACGAGCCACTTCTCCGCCAGGAAGATCCGCTGGAGCGGCAGCGCCTCGGCCTCCAGCTCGGGAATCCAGCGGGGCGAGAGCAGATCCGGTACGAGGTGGTCGGCGATGTCGTACGCGTCGAGATGATCGCGGACCCGGTCGTAGACCCGGACCAGGGCGTGGGTCATCAGGGTGTCGTCGGTGACGTGCCCGTCGCCCTTGTGGTACGGGGCGACGGGGCGCGCGGTGCGCCAGTTCTCGCCGTGCCAGGGGCCGACGATCCCGGTCACCCGGCCGCCGTGGCGCTCGGCGATCTGCTCGGGCGTCCAGCCCTCGACCGGCCCGCCGAGGGCGTCGCCGACGGCGGCTCCGACGAGGGACCGGGTGATGCGGTCATCGAGTCCGGGCGTGCTGGGGGAGGGGTGCGGTACCGAGAGGGCGGGTTCCACGGCCGTTGTAGGCGTCATGCCGGAATTGTCCACCCGGGGTGGCCGGTTCCGTGGCTGCCAGCAGCCCGGCGAGTTCGATCAGATCCGTGCCCGCGAGCCGGGGCAGCGCGCAGCCGGCGAGCGTCCGGCACGCCTCGCGCCAGCCCGCCGGTACGGCGGAGACCGAGCCGATCGCCCCGGTCAGCGCCCCGGCGAGGGCGGGCGCGGAGTCCGCTACCCGGGAGAGGCAGGCGGCGGCCGGGAGCGCCTGGGCGATCTCGCCCCGGGCGGCGGTGGTGAGGGCGAGGGCGACGGGTACGGTCTCCGCCGCCGCGATCCCGTAGCTGTAGACGTGGTCCACGATCTGGTGTTCCAGGACCGGGACCAGCGCGAACGCCCCGGCGCTCTCGTCCGTGAACTCCCGGGCGAGACGGACCGCGTGCGCGGCGTTACGGGCGATCTCGGTGCCGTCGGGGAGCTGGGCCAGGGCCGCGTCGACCACCGTGTCGACGTCCGCCCCGGCCAGCGCCTCGGCGATCGCGGCGGCCATGGCCCGCGCCCCGTGCACCCCGTCGCCGTCCTGCGTGTAGCGGGCGTCGAACTCCGCGAGCGCGGCGGCCTCCTGCGGGTCGCCCGGGTGGACCACGGCGAGGACGGCGGCCCGTACGCACGCGGCGTCGTCGAAGTAGTGCGGGTTGTCGTGCCCGGTGGCGGGCGGCCGCAGCCCGGCGGCCAGATTGCCCAGCCCGGCCCGCACCGAGATCCGGGCCCGCAGCGGCAGCACCGCCGCCTCGACCTCGGGGGCCCGGGCACTGGCGGCGGCGACCGCGGCGGCCAGCGCGTTCCAGGCCCGGTCGACCGCGTCCCGCATCCGGCGCCCGGGGGAGAGGCCGTCCGCCCCGTCGGCGGCCGCCGCCAGCACCGTACGGGCGGCGAACGCGGCCCACTCGGCGTCGTCGGAGGGCCCGAGCCGCAGCGGCTCGGGCGGCTGGTTGAGGGCGATGGGCACCGGGAGCGTGGTGGTCGCGTTCTGCTCGGCGAAGGTGTCCAGCTCCCGGGTGAGCCGCCGGGTCCACTCGGGCATCCGGGCCGCCCGGTGCCGCGCGGCGGGCCACCCGGCGGCGTCCCCGGCCGCGAGCCCGAGAAGCAGTCCCTCGATCCGGGCGCGGCGGGAGGGGGTACGGGCCCCGGTGCGGCCCGCCTCGCGTGGCTCCGTCATCGCCGCTCCTCCCGTACCGGCTCGAAGGCGGCCGCCACCGATGCCATGTCCCGTACGGCCGCGGGCTCTCGGCCGCCGCCCCGCTCCTGCGGGGTGTCCGCCGTGTCCGGGTCCTCCGGGGTGAGCAGTTCCGCGATGTCCAGTACGTGGTAGCCGCGCATCGAGGGCAGACAGCTGCCCCGGACCGGGCCGATCGCGCCCGCCCAGTCCGGCGGGATCGCGCTCTGCCCGTTCAGCGCCCCGGCCAGCGCCCCCGCCACCGCCGCCGTCGTGTCCGCGTCCCGGCCCATGTTGACGGCCGTCAGCACCGCCGTACGGAAGTCGCCCCGCGCCGCCGTGAACGCCCCGAAGGCCAGGCCCACCGCCTCCGGCGCGAGGTCCGTCCACGGGTAGCCGGCGATCACCACCGCCGAGCGCACCGCCCGCTCCATCGTGAGCCGGTCCGGGTAGGGCCGCTGGGCCGCCGCCACCGCCCGGCGCAGCGAGCGGGCCGTCCAGGAATCCATCGGGACCACCGACAGTGCGGCCGCGATCACCGAGGCGAGGCCCGAGCCGACCATGGCCGCCGCCACCCCGGCCGCCACCGCCTGGCCCCCGTAGATCCCCTCGCCCTCGTGGCTGACCCGGCCGTCCACCGCCACCAGCCGGGCCGCCTCGGCGGGGCGGCCCGCCGCGAACACTCCGAAGGGGGCCGCCCGCATCGCGAGCCCGTCGCTCCAGGCGTGCCGGTGCTGGGCGGAGATCGGTGCGGCGAGGCCCCGGCGCAGGTTCTCCAGGGTGCCGCGCTCGCTGAACCCGGCCCCCCGGAACGGGCCCTCGTCGAGATCGGCGATCCAGTGGTGCCAGGCCCGCTCCACCTGGGTGACGCTGAGCGCGGAGCCGTGCCGGGCCAGCAGCAGCCCGGAGAAGATCGCGTACTCCGTGTCGTCCGTGCCCGCCGGGTCCTCGTTCACGAAGCCCTCGATCCGGCCCCAGCGGCGGCGGATCTCGGAGGGCCGCAGATTCTCCGCCGGGGCGCCGAGCGCGTCCCCGACCGCCAGGCCCAGCAGCGCACCCCTGGCCCGTTCCTTGCCGACGGCCGTGTCCATCGCGTCGCCCTTCCGCTCGTCCGGCGAGTCCGTATCCGGGCCCTGTCCGTATCTGTGCCACGCACAGGGCCGCCGGAGGCGGGAAACGGCGGGAAAAGAGCCACTCGGATGATCCCGGCCGGATAGCTGAGGCTGGCCTTTCTTCGCAGGTCAGAGAGGTGGTAAGCCAGGCCTGCCTTGCTGGCGGCGGTCGCCCGACCGGCGTACTTTGGACTTTGTCGAGAGTTGTACTCACAGGGGAGAAGTGCATCGTGGCCATCATCGAGACCGACGCCGTCCTGCACGAGGCGCACCGGGACAACCACACCCACCGGGATGTGAACGGCGGCTGGCTGCGCCCCGCCGTCTTCGGTGCGATGGACGGTCTGGTCTCCAACCTCGCCCTGATGACCGGGGTCGCGGGCGGTGCGGTCTCCCAGCAGGCCATTGTGATCACCGGGCTCGCGGGTCTGGCCGCCGGGGCGTTCTCCATGGCGGCCGGCGAGTACACCTCCGTCGCCTCGCAGCGCGAGCTGGTCGAGGCCGAGCTCGACGTCGAACGCCGGGAGCTCCGTAAGCACCCCAAGGACGAGATGGCGGAGCTGGCCGCGCTCTACGAGTCCCGGGGGGTCGACGCCCCGCTCGCCCTTGAGGTCGCCCGTCAGCTCTCCCGCGACCCGGACCAGGCGCTGGAGATCCACGCCCGCGAGGAGCTCGGCATCGACCCGGGCGACCTGCCCTCGCCGCTCGTGGCCGCCGTCTCCTCGTTCGGGGCCTTCGCGCTGGGTGCCCTGCTGCCCGTCCTGCCCTACCTGCTCGGCGCGAGCGCCCTGTGGCCCGCGGTGCTGCTCGCCCTGGCCGGGCTGTTCGCCTGCGGCGCGGTCGTGGCCCGGGTGACGGCCCGCAGCTGGTGGTTCAGCGGACTGCGCCAGCTCGCGCTCGGCGGTGCGGCCGCGGCGATGACGTACGGACTCGGCACGCTGTTCGGTGTGGCGGTCGGGTGAATCCGGCAGCGGCCCGGCGAACGGCGTAACCGGGCCGCCCGAACGGCCCAACCGTGCGGCAGCCCGTGTGACGTACGTCTTGGCGCCGCCCACTGGGCGCGACCGGCTCCGCGGCCGTAAAATGAGACGCTATGCAGCGCTACACATAAGTAGCCGTTACTCGGTGGTTTCGTTTCCTTTGCCGCCGGGCAAGAGCCGTAAGCACCGCAGGCAACGACGCCTGCTCTCTGCGAACCCCCGGGCGCCGACCCTTTTGACGGCGACCCGCCCCCTGGCCGTCCGGTCACTTCCGGTCACCACGGTGTCCGTATGCTGGAACGAGCCTTCCGCTTCTTGAGAAGCGCCCCATCATGTAACCTGCACGAAATTTCGCAGAGGGCCAACGTCGTCCCTCGGCACTGCACATGCCACGACGACGACGGGAGAGCCGATGCGTATCGACGCCTGGTCGCCCATGGACGGTCGCCCCGCCCAGCAGGGGATGTACGACCCCCGCAACGAGCACGACGCCTGTGGCGTCGGGTTCGTGGCCACTCTGACCGGTGTGGCCAGCCATGAGCTGGTCGAGCAGGCGCTGACCGTACTGCGCAACCTCGAACACCGCGGTGCCACCGGCTCCGAGCCCGACTCCGGCGACGGCGCCGGCATTCTCTGCCAGGTGCCCGACGCCTTCCTGCGCGCCGAGACCCCTTTTGAGCTTCCCGAGGCCGGCGCCTACGCCGTGGGCATCGCCTTCCTCCCCGCCGACGCCTCCACCGAGGCCGTCCGCACGATCGAGAAGATCGCGACCCAGGAGGGCCTGAAGGTCCTCGGCTGGCGCGACGTCCCGGTCACCCCCGCACTCCTCGGCAACGGCGCGCGCGCCACCATGCCCGAGTTCCGCCAGGTCTTCGTCGCCGACGGCGAGTCCACCGGCATCGTCCTGGACCGCAAGGCGTTCGTCCTGCGCAAGCGTGCCGAGCGCGAGGCCGGGGTGTACTTCCCCTCGCTCTCCGCCCGCACCATTGTCTACAAGGGCATGCTCACCACCGGACAGCTGGAGCCGTTCTTCCCGGACCTCTCCGACCGCCGCTTCGCCTCCGCGGTCGCGCTGGTCCACTCCCGCTTCTCCACCAACACCTTCCCGAGCTGGCCGCTGGCCCACCCGTACCGCTTCGTCGCGCACAACGGCGAGATCAACACGGTCAAGGGCAACCGCAACTGGATGAAGGCCCGCGAGTCGCAGCTCGCCTCCGGCCTGTTCGGTCAGGCGCAGCTCGACCGGATCTTCCCCGTCTGCACCCCGGACGCCTCCGACTCGGCCTCCTTCGACGAGGTCCTGGAGCTGCTCCACCTCGGCGGCCGCTCGCTGCCGCACGCGGTGCTGATGATGGTCCCCGAGGCGTGGGAGAACCACGACTCCATGGACCCGGCGCGGCGCGCCTTCTACCAGTACCACGCCACGATGATGGAGCCCTGGGACGGCCCGGCCTGTGTCACCTTCACCGACGGCGTCCAGGTCGGCGCGGTCCTCGACCGCAACGGGCTGCGCCCCGGCCGCTACTGGGTCACCGACGAGGGCCTCGTCGTGCTCTCCTCCGAGGTCGGCGTCCTCGACATCGACCCGGCCAAGGTCGTCCGCAAGGGCCGCCTCCAGCCCGGCAAGATGTTCCTCGTCGACACCGCCGAGCACCGCATCATCGAGGACGACGAGATCAAGGCGTCCCTCGCCGCCGAGCAGCCCTACCAGGAGTGGCTGGCGACCGGCGAGATCGAGCTGAGCGACCTGCCCGAGCGCGAGCACATCGTGCACACCCACGCCTCGGTCACCCGCCGCCAGCAGACCTTCGGCTACACCGAGGAAGAGCTGCGCGTCATCCTCGCGCCGATGGCCCGGACCGCCGGTGAGCCGCTCGGCTCCATGGGCACCGACTCGCCGATCGCCGCGCTCTCCGAGCGCCCCCGGCTCCTCTTCGACTACTTCACCCAGCTCTTCGCCCAGGTCACCAACCCGCCGCTGGACGCCATCCGCGAGGAGCTCGTCACCTCGCTGCGCTCCTCGCTCGGTCCCCAGGGCAACATCCTGGAGCCGACCGCCGCGGCCTGCCGCAGCGTCACGCTGCCGTTCCCGGTGATCGACAACGACGAGCTCGCCAAGCTGATACACATCAACGCCGACGGCGACATGCCGGGCATGAAGGCCGCCACTCTCGCCGGTCTCTACCGGGTCGGCGGCGGCGGTGACGCGCTGGCCGCGCGGATCGAGGAGATCTGCACCGAGGTCGACGCCGCCATCGAGGACGGCGCCCGCCTGATCGTCCTCTCCGACCGGCACTCCGACGCCGAGCACGCGCCGATCCCCTCGCTGCTGCTCACCTCCGCCGTCCACCACCACCTCATCCGCACCAAGCAGCGCACCCAGGTGGGCCTGCTGGTCGAGGCCGGGGACGTCCGCGAGGTCCACCACGTCGCCCTGCTGATCGGTTACGGCGCCGCCGCGGTCAACCCGTACCTCGCCATGGAGTCCGTCGAGGACCTGGTCCGCGCGGGCACGTTCATCGAGAACATCGAGGCCGAGCAGGCCATCCGGAACCTGATCTACGCGCTCGGCAAGGGCGTCCTGAAGGTCATGTCCAAGATGGGCATCTCCACCGTCGCCTCCTACCGCGGCGCGCAGGTCTTCGAGGCCGTCGGCCTCGACGAGGCCTTCGTCGCGACGTACTTCAACGGCACCGCCACCAAGATCGGCGGCGCGGGCCTGGACGTCATCGCCAAGGAGGTCGCCGCCCGGCACACCAAGGCGTACCCCGCCTCCGGCATCGCGGCCTCCCACCGTGCCCTGGACATCGGCGGCGAGTACCAGTGGCGGCGTGAGGGTGAGCCGCACCTGTTCGACCCGGAGACGGTCTTCCGCCTCCAGCACGCCACCCGCAACAGGCGCTACGACATCTTCAAGCAGTACACGGACCGGGTGAACGAGCAGTCCGAGCGGCTGATGACGCTTCGCGGCCTCTTCGGCTTCACCTCGGACCGGGCCCCGATCCCCCTCGACGAGGTCGAGCCCGCCTCCGAGATCGTCAAGCGGTTCTCCACCGGTGCCATGTCGTACGGCTCGATCTCCCGCGAGGCGCACGAGACGCTCGCCATCGCGATGAACCAGCTCGGCGGCAAGTCCAACACCGGCGAGGGTGGCGAGGACCCCGACCGCCTCTACGACCCGGCACGCCGCTCCTCCATCAAGCAGGTCGCCTCCGGCCGCTTCGGTGTGACCAGCGAATACCTGGTCAACGCGGACGACATCCAGATCAAGATGGCCCAGGGCGCCAAGCCCGGCGAGGGCGGCCAGCTGCCCGGCCACAAGGTCTACCCGTGGGTCGCCAAGACGCGTCACTCGACGCCCGGCGTCGGCCTCATCTCGCCGCCGCCGCACCACGACATCTACTCCATCGAAGACCTCGCGCAGCTGATCCACGACCTCAAGAACGCCAACCCCGTGGCCCGCATCCACGTGAAGCTGGTCTCCGAGGTCGGCGTCGGCACGGTCGCCGCCGGTGTCTCCAAGGCCCACGCGGACGTCGTCCTCATCTCCGGCCACGACGGCGGAACGGGCGCCTCCCCGCTCACCTCCCTCAAGCACGCGGGCGGCCCCTGGGAGCTCGGCCTCGCCGAGACCCAGCAGACCCTGCTGCTCAACGGCCTGCGCGACCGCATCGTCGTGCAGACCGACGGCCAGCTCAAGACCGGCCGCGACGTCGTCATCGCCGCGCTGCTCGGCGCCGAGGAGTTCGGTTTCGCGACCGCGCCGCTCGTCGTCTCCGGCTGCGTCATGATGCGCGTCTGCCACCTGGACACCTGCCCGGTCGGCATCGCCACCCAGAACCCGGTCCTGCGTGACCGGTTCTCCGGCAAGGCCGAGTACGTCGTCAACTTCTTCGAGTTCATCGCCGAAGAGGTCCGCGAGATCCTCGCCGAGCTGGGCTTCCGGACCATCGAGGAGGCCGTCGGCCACGCCGAACTCCTCGACACCGACCGGGCGGTCACCCACTGGAAGGCGCAGGGCCTCGACCTCGCCCCGCTCTTCCACGTGCCCGAACTGCCCGAGGGCGCGGTCCGCCACCAGATCATCGGGCAGGACCACGGACTGACCAAGGCGCTCGACAACCAGCTGATCAAGCTGGCCGCCGACGCGCTCGGCGCCGACAGCGCCGAGGCCGCCCAGCCGGTCCGCGCCCAGGTCGCGATCCGCAACATCAACCGCACCGTCGGCACCATGCTCGGCCACGAGGTGACCAAGAAGTTCGGCGGTGCGGGCCTGCCCGAGAACACCATCGACATCACCTTCACCGGCTCGGCCGGCCAGTCCTTCGGCGCGTTCGTGCCGCGCGGGGTGACCCTGCGCCTGGAGGGCGACGCCAACGACTACGTCGGCAAGGGCCTCTCCGGCGGCCGCGTCATCGTCCGCCCGGACCGGGGCGCCGACCACCTCGCCGAGTACTCGACCATCGCCGGCAACACCATCGGCTACGGCGCGACCGGCGGCGAGGTCTTCCTCCGCGGCCGCACCGGCGAGCGCTTCTGCGTCCGCAACTCCGGGGCGCTGGTCGTCTCCGAGGGCGTGGGCGACCACGGCTGCGAGTACATGACCGGCGGCCAGGCCGTCGTCCTCGGCGAGACCGGCCGCAACTTCGCCGCCGGTATGTCGGGCGGCATCGCCTACGTCATCGACCTGAACCGCGACAACGTCAACGTCGGCAACCTCGGCGCCATCGAGGAGCTCGACGACACCGACAAGCAGTGGCTGCACGACGTGGTGCGCCGCCACCACGAGGAGACCGGCTCCACCGTCGCCGGGAAGCTCCTCGCCGAGTGGGACAGCGCGGTGGCCCGCTTCAGCAAGATCATCCCGACCACGTACAAGGCAGTGCTCGCCGCCAAGGACGCCGCTGAGCTCGCCGGTCTCTCCGAGCAGGAGACCACCGAGAAGATGATGGAGGCGGCGACCCATGGCTGACCCCAAGGGCTTCCTGACCACCGGACGCGAGGTCGCCCAGACCCGCCCCGTGGCCGAGCGCGTCAAGGACTGGAACGAGGTCTACGTTCCGGGCTCGCTGCTCCCGATCATCAGCAAGCAGGCCGGACGCTGCATGGACTGCGGCATCCCGTTCTGCCACAACGGCTGCCCGCTCGGAAACCTCATCCCCGAGTGGAACGACTACGCCTACCGCGAGGACTGGACCGCGGCCTCCGAGCGGCTGCACGCCACGAACAACTTCCCGGAGTTCACCGGGCGGCTGTGCCCGGCCCCGTGCGAGTCGGCGTGTGTGCTCGGCATCAACCAGCCCGCCGTCACCATCAAGAACGTCGAAGTCTCCATCATCGACAAGGCGTGGGACAGCGGCGACGTCACCCCGCAGCCGCCCGAGCGCCTCTCCGGCAAGACCGTCGCGGTCATCGGCTCGGGCCCGGCGGGACTCGCCGCCGCCCAGCAGCTGACCCGGGCCGGTCACACCGTCGCCGTCTACGAGCGCGCGGACCGCATCGGGGGCCTCCTCCGCTACGGCATCCCCGAGTTCAAGATGGAGAAGTCGCACATCAACCGCCGCATCGAGCAGATGCGCCTGGAGGGCACCAAGTTCCGTACGGAGGTGGAGATCGGCAAGGACATCGACGCCGCGAAGCTCCGCCGCCGCTACGACGCGGTCGTCATCGCGGCCGGTGCCACCGTCTCCCGCGACCTGCCGGTCCCCGGCCGTGAGCTGGGCGGCATCCACTTCGCGATGGAGTACCTGCCGCTCGCCAACAAGGTGCAGGAGGGCGACCTCACGGTCTCCCCGATCCACGCCGGCGGCAAGCACGTCGTCGTCATCGGCGGCGGCGACACCGGCGCCGACTGCGTGGGCACCGCCCACCGCCAGGGCGCGGCCTCCGTCACCCAGCTGGAGATCATGCCGAAGCCGGGCGAGGAGCGGACCGCGAACCAGCCCTGGCCGACCTTCCCGATGCTCTACAAGGTCACCTCCGCGCACGAGGAGGGCGGCGAGCGGGTCTACTCCGTCTCCACCACCCACTTCGAGGGCGACGAGGACGGAAACGTCGCGGCCCTCCACCTGGTCGAGGTCGAGTTCAAGGACGGTAAGCTGGAGCAGAAGCCCGGCACGGAGCGGCGCCTTCCGGCGCAGCTCGTCACCCTCGCCATGGGCTTCACCGGAACCGACCAGTCCAATGGCCTGGTCCAGCAGTTCGGCCTGGAGCTCGACCAGCGCGGCAACGTCGCCCGCGACGAGCACTACGCGACCAACGTCGACGGCGTCTTCGTCGCCGGTGACGCGGGACGCGGCCAGTCGCTGATCGTCTGGGCGATCGCCGAAGGCCGCTCCGCCGCCCGCGGAGTGGACCGCTTCCTGACCGGGACCAGCGCCCTGCCGGCCCCGATCCGTCCGACGGACCGGTCCCTGCTGGTCTGAGCACCACCCGGGTTCCCCCTGGGCCACGCGGCCCGGGGGAGCCCCCTCAAGACGTCCCGTACAACGGCGTGCGGAACTGAACGCGGCGCCTGCCTGTCCCCGACCGGACTCAGCGGGCGCCGTGGCGCGTCCGGGGCCGGTCGCCCCGGGAGCCCTCACCCGCCGGTCAGCGCCGAGGTCTGCGCCGCCACGGCCACGGCGAACAGCGCCACCAGCACCGCCCCGCCCGCGAGCTGAACCGGCCAGGTCCGCAGCTTCGCCGGTGCGTAGGCGAGCCCGTACGTCACCAGCGCCCCGGTCAGCAGCCCGCCCAGGTGCCCCTGCCACGAGGTGAACAGGGCCGAGAGCACCATCCAGAGCAGGAACCCCGCCATGAACCTGTTGACCGCCGCCATGTCACGGCCGAGCCGCCGGTTGATGACCCAGTACGAGGCGGCCAGCCCGAACACCGCCCCGGACGCGCCGACCGTGGACGTGTCCGGTGCCAGCAGGTACACCAGGACGGAACCGCCCACCGCGGCCAGCAGATACAGCGCCAGATACCTGACCCGGCCGAGCTGCCCCTCCACCGCCCGCCCGATGTTCCACAGCGCGAACATGTTGAAGACCAGGTGCATCACCCCGAACGAGGTGTCCGGCGGCAGATGCAGAAACGCCCCGGTCACCAGCCGGTACCACTCCCCGTCCGCGATCCCCGTCAGCTCGTACCCGGCGTACGTGTCCCCCCGGTAGTAGTACTGCTCGCCGTCCGGCCCGGTGAGCACGGCGCCCAGCACCCCGAACCGGTCCACGGCCTCCGGCCGGACCACCTCGCCGAGGTAGGCCAGTACGTTGAGCGCCATCAGGGCGTACGTCACCACCGGCGTGGTCACCGCGGACACCGCACCGCCGAAGACCGTGCGGGCCCGTCGCACCGAGCGCTGCCCCTCCTTCACGCACTCCACGCACTGGTGGCCGACGGCCGCCTCACGCATGCAGTCCGGGCAGATGCGGCGGTCGCAGCGGGTGCAGCGGACATACGCCTCGTAGGACGGATGGCGGTAACACGCGGTGGCGGCGGCCTCCATGGCCGGCTCCTTCACTGGGGTGCGCAACGGGGCCGGTGGGGGCGGCGGCGATCAAGATAGCGAACCGGTACGGGGGACCGTGTGCCCGGGGCCCGGCGGTGGCCTACGCTCAAGGTCCGCAGAGCGCAGAACGGGGGGCGTCATGAACGGTGTGAACACGGTGGTGGGCACTGGCCCGGCCATCAGCCTCACCAAGGTGCAGGAGACGGCTCCGGACCTGGTCAGCCTCTACAAGAGCGCCGGGATCTCGCTGGAGAAGCACGGACTGGGCGGTCACCGCGCGGCCGTCTACCTGGTCCTGGACTACTCCGGCTCGATGAAGCCCTATTACAAGGACGGCAGCGTCCAGGCGCTGGCCGACCGGGTGCTGGGCCTGTCGGCCAACCTCGACGACGACGGCACGGTGCCCGTGGTCTTCTTCTCCACCGATGTCGACGCGGTCACCGACATCGCACTCGACGACCACCACGGCCGGATCGACGAGATCGTGGCGGGCCTCGGGCACATGGGGAAGACCAGCTACCACCTGGCCATGGACGCCGTCATCGACCATTACCTCGACAGCGGCTCCACCGCGCCCGCCCTGGTCGTCTTCCAGACGGACGGCGGGCCGATCAACAAGCTCGCCGCCGAGCGCTACCTCTGCAAGGCCGCCCGGCTGCCGCTGTTCTGGCAGTTCGTCGGCTTCGGCAACACCCGCAGCAGCCAGTTCGACTTCCTGCGCCGGCTCGACGAACTGCCCGTCCCCGCCAAGCGGCCCGTCGACAACGCCGGGTACTTCCACGCCGGGCTCGACCCCCGGAAGGTCCCGGACGGCGAACTGTACGACCGGCTGGTCGCCGAGTTCCCGTCCTGGCTGGCCGCCGCCGGGGCCCAGGGGATCGTCCGATGACCGCACGCGTCCTGCGCGCCGCCGACCGTGCGCCGGTGCCCTGGAAGAACGGCGGCGGGCTCACTCGGGAGGTCGCCACCGGCCCCGGGGGCGCGGGGGCCGACGCCTTCGCCTGGCGGGTGAGCCTCGCGGACGTCACCGCCGACGGGCCGTTCTCCGTCTTCCCCGGGGTGGACCGCACCCTGACCGTGGTCGAGGGGCCGGGCATGGACCTCGTCGTGGGCGGCGAGCACCACATCGTCGACGAGCCGTTGTGGCCGCACGACTTCCCCGGCGATCTGCCCACCGACGGCTTCCTGCTGGGCGGGCCCGTCGTCAACCTCAACGTCATGTACCGCAGGGCGTCCACGCGGGCGGAGACCGCGGTCGTCTGCGGCACCGTCCGTCTGCTGCCGCCCCCGGGCGGCGCGGTGCTGGCCCTCTCGCTGGACGACGGCGCGGTGCTGGAAGGCGCGGACGGTGTCCGGCTGGACCGCTACGACGCGGTGCTGGCTGCCGGGGCGTCGCCCGGGGTCCTGCGGACGATGGGCCAGGCGGTGCTGATCACGTTCTCGGACGGGTGATCGTCCGGCCGGCGGCGTGCGAAATATCCGGCTGACGGGTTCCCTGCCGCCGGATACGGTGATCCGCATGCCCGCATACGTATCCGGACGCACCGTGATCCGCCGTTATGCCGCCACGGACGAGAACGCCTCGATGGACCTCTGGTCCCGGGCCGGCAGCCTGGCCCATCCCTTCATCCCCGGCGAGGGCGAGGGCGAGCGCGCCCGCAAGATGCGCGAGATCTACCTCGTCCACGCCGAGAACTGGGTCGCCGAGTCGAACGGCCGTGTGGTGGCTCTCCTGGGCCTGCTGGACGCCGAGATCGGCGGCCTCTTCGTGGCTCCGGAAGCACAGGGCACGGGGGTGGGCCGGCGTCTCGTCGAGCACGCGGCGGCGCTGCACGGCTCATTGACCCTGGAGGTGTACGAGAAGAACACGCGGGCCCGTGGCTTCTACGCCCGGATGGGCTTCGTGGAGCAGAGCCGCCGCGTCGACGAGGAGTACGACGAGGTCATGCTCCGGCTCATCCGCCCGGCCCCGGAGAACCCGGCCCGGAGCGGTGCGACGGACGGCCCGGCCCGACTCCGTCCCGGGGCCCGTCCGCCTGTCGCGCCCGAATGACGACAGGAGATGTCGGGTATCCGGTGTTCCATAGCGCCCATGACATCTTCATCGCCTTCGCCCGCACCGGTTTCCTGGGGCGGCTTCGCCACCGCCGAGCCCGACTTCGCCGCCACCGTGCAACGCCGCTTCCGGCTCTACAAGCACCACGTCCTGGCCACCCTGCGGAAGGACGGCTCGCCCCGCGTCACCGGCCTGGAGGCCGACTTCCGCTTCGACGAGCTGCTGCTCGGCATGATGCCGGACTCCCGCAAGGCCCTGGACCTGCGACGCGACCCGCGCTTCGCGCTCCACGCCAACCCGGGCCCCGACGCCGAGATGAAGGACGGCGACGTCCGCGTCAGCGGCCGGGCCGTGGAGATCACCGACCCGGCGGTCATCGCCCGCTTCATCGAGGAGGCCACCCCGCCCGAACCGTTCCACCTCTTCCGTGCGGAGCTGACCGAGGTGGTCCGCATCGGTCTTGACGGCGACTCCCTGGTCATCCAGTCCTGGCGGCCGGGGCAGCCGCTGCGCACGGTACGCCGGAAGTGACGACGCCCGGCGGCCGAGGCGTCCCCGGCTCAGGGGACACTCACCCCGCCAGCACCCGGGCCCGGCACTCCGACGGCGTCCCCCACGCGTCGCGCAGCGGCCGGGCCCGGCGCAGCCACCACGCGAGGTCCAGCTCCTCGGTGTACCCCACCGCGCCGTGCAGTTGCAGCGCGGTGCGGGCCGCCGCGTACCCCGCCTCGCCCGCCGCCACCTTCGCCGCCGCGACCGCCGCCCCGGCCCCGGGCGCCCCCTCGGCCAGCTCCACCGCCGCCCCGTACAGCAGCGGGCGCGCGAACTCCAGGCCGAGCAGGGTGTCCGCGAGGCGGTGCTTGACGGCCTGGAAGGAGCCGACGGGCACCCCGAACTGGGTGCGCTGCTTCACATACGCCACCGTCGACCGCAGCAGCGCCTCCCCGCAGCCCAGCGCCTGCGCCGCCGTCGCGAACGCGGCCCAGTCGCCCGCCGCCCGCGCCGCCTCGCCCACCCCCGCCCCGGCGGCCAGCACCTCGCCGCCCGCCACCGGGCGGGAGCGCCGCCGCGCCGGGTCCATGGAGGGGGGCGTCGCGCCCGGTCCCGGTGCGAGCCGCAGTTCGTCGCCGGTCACCGTGAACACCGCGTCCGCCGCGTCCCCGTCCAGCGCGTACGGCCCGTACCCCTCCAGGACCAGCGACACCACCGCCGTACCGGACACGATCCTCGGCAGCCACTCCTTGGCCGCCGGGCCGCCCACCCCGCCCAGCAGCACCCCAGCCGCCACGCTCTCCGCCACCGGGCCCGCCACCGCGTGCCGCCCCAGCTCCACGCAGGCGACGGCCGTCTCCACGGGGAGCGGGCCCGCACCCCCGTACGCCTCCGGGACCGCCAGGCCGAACACCCCCGCCTCCGCCAGCCGCCGCCACAGGGCCAGCCCCGGACCGTGGTCCCCGGCGGCCCACGCGCGTACGGCCGCCGGGGTGTCCGCCGCCGTCAGCAGCGCGTCCAGCGAACGCGCGAACTCCCGCTGCTCGTCGTCCAGGAGGAAACGCATCAGCGCCGTCCCTTCGGCAGGCCGAGCAGCCGCTCGGCGATGATGTCGCGCTGGATCTCGTTCGTCCCGGCGTAGACGGGCCCCGCCAGCGCGAAGACGTACCCCTGCGCCCACTCCCCGTCCGCCGCCTCCGCGTCCGGGTCCAGCAGGTCGAGCGCCGTCTCGTGCAGCGCGATGTCGTACGTCGACCAGAACACCTTGTTCAGGCTGGACTCCGGGCCGAGGGCCGCCCCCGCCGCGAACCGGGACGCGGAGGCGGCCGTGAACAGCCGGTACGCCCGTGCCCCGATCACCGCGTCCGCCACCCGGTCGCGTATCGCCGTGTCCGCCGGGTCGCCCGCCTGCCGCCACAGCTCGGCCAGCCGGTCGGCGGCGGCCAGGAAGCGGCCGGGGGAGCGCAGGGTGAGGCCGCGCTCGTCGCCGGTGGCCGACATGGCGATGCGCCACCCCTGCCCCGGCTCCCCGATGACGTCCTCGTCCGGTACGAACACCTCGTCCAGGAAGATCTCGGCGAACGCGGGCTTCCCGTCGAGCCGGCCGATGGGACGCACGGTGACCCCGGGGTCCCGCAGCCCGAACATCAGGTACGTGAGCCCCTGATGCGGTCTCGCCGCCCCCGGGTCCGTACGGAAGATCCCGAACGCCCGGTCCGCGAACGCCGCCCGCGAGGACCAGGTCTTCTGCCCCGACAGCAGCCAGCCGCCCTCCGTGCGCACCGCCCGCGACCGCAGCGCCGCCAGGTCCGACCCGGCCTCCGGCTCCGACCAGGCCTGCGCCCAGACCACCTCGCCGCCCGCCATCGGGGGCAGCACCCGGGCCCGCTGCTCCGCCGTGCCGTGGGCCAGGAGCGTCGGGGCGAGCAGGCTCACGCCGTTCTGCGAGACCCGGCCGGGCGCGCCCGCCGCCCAGTACTCCTCCTCGAACGCCAGCCAGCCGAAGAGATCCGCGCCCCGGCCCCCGTACTCCTCGGGCCAGGAGACCGCCGACCACCGGCCCGTGTGCAGCAGCGCCTCCCACTCCCGGTGCGCGGCGAAGCCCTCTTCCGTCTCCAGGGAGGGCAGCGGCCGGGCGGGTACGTGGTCCCGCAGCCAGGCCCGGGCCTCGGCCCGCAGCGCTTCGGTCCGTGCTGTCTGCGCCAGATCCATGACGCGCCCGCCTTCCGCGTGCCTCACCGCCGACCGTTCCCTAACAAGTGTTTGGTAGGTTAACGTACGGCCCAGGCACCGTCGAGAAGTCGCGGGGAGAGAGGCCATGAGCGCACCGCAGTACCTGCCGGGACACGGACTGCTGACCGGCCGAACCGCCGTCGTCACCGCCGCCGCCGGAGCCGGGATCGGCGGCGCGACCGCCCGCCGCTTCCTGGAGGAGGGCGCCCGCGTGGTGATCAGCGACGCTCACGCCCGACGGCTGAAGGAGAGCGCGGACGCCCTCGCCGAGGAGTTCGGCACCGACCACGTCTCCGCCCTGACCTGCGACGTCACCGACGAGGACCAGGTGGGGGCCCTCTTCGCACACGCCGAACGCGTCCACGGCGGCCTCGACGTCGTCGTCAACAACGCGGGACTCGGCGGCACCGCCGAGCTCACCGAGATGACCGACGACCAGTGGACGAAGATCCTCGACGTCACCCTGAACGGCACCTTCCGCTGCACCCGCGCCGCCCTCCGCTCCCTCAAGGCCGCCGGGAGAGGGGGAGCCGTCGTCAACAACGCCTCCGTCGTCGGCTGGCGCGCCCAGCGCGGCCAGGCCCACTACGCCGCCGCCAAGGCGGGCGTCATGGCCCTCACCCGCTGCGCCGCCGTCGAGGCCGCCGACTACGGGGTCCGCGTCAACGCCGTCGCCCCCAGTCTCGCCATGCACCCCCACCTGGCCAAGGTCACCTCCGCCGAACTCCTCGCCGAACTCACCGGGAAGGAGGCCTTCGGCCGGTACGCGGAACCGTGGGAGGTCGCCAACGTGATCGTCTTCCTCGCCAGCGGCTACTCCTCGTACATGACCGGCGAGGTCGTCCCCGTCAGCAGCCAGCATGCGTGAGGAGAGCGGCGGCGGGCGGACAATGGCCGGGTGCCTACCAAGAAGAAGCCCCAGGTGACCCCCACGCCCGAGCGGCGTCGCGAACTGCTCGCCACCGCCGCCGAGGTCTTCGCCGCCCAGGGATACAACGCCACCACAGTGCGCCGCATCGCGGACGAGGCGGGCATGCTCGCGGGCAGCCTCTACTACCACTTCGACTCCAAGGAGTCGATGCTCGACGAGATCCTCGCCACCTTCCTCGACGAGCTCTGGCAGGGCTACGACGCGGTCCTGGCGGCCGGGCTCGGCCCCCGCGAGACCATCGAGGCCCTGGTCACCGAGTCCTTCCGGGAGATCGACCGGCACCGCCCCGCCGTCGCGATCTACCAGAAGGAGTCCAAGCACCTCGCCACCCAGCCGCGCTTCGCCTACCTCGCCGACTCGCAGACCAGGTTCGAGAAGGCCTGGCTCGGCACCCTGGAACGCGGTGTCGCCGAAGGCGTCTTCCGCGACGACCTCGACATCCGCCTCACCTACCGCTTCGTCCGCGACACCGTCTGGGTCGCGGCCTCCTGGTACCGGCCCGGCGGACACCACAGCCCCGAGGAGATCGCCCGCCAGTACCTCTCGATGGTGCTCGACGGGATCGCCCCGCGTACGTAACCCCCGCCCGTTCACCCCGAGCGCATCGAGGAGCAGCAGCCATGGCCGAGGCCTACATCGTCGAAGCGGTACGCACCCCCGTCGGGCGGCGCGGGGGAGGCCTCGGGGCCGTCCACCCCGCCGACCTCGGCGCGCATGTGCTGAAGGAGCTGATCGCCCGCGCGGCCGTCGACCCGGCGGCCGTGGAGGACGTCGTCTTCGGCTGCCTGGACACCGTCGGGCCGCAGGCCGGGGACATCGCCCGTACGTCATGGCTCGCCGCCGGGCTGCC
Organism: Streptomyces durocortorensis; assembly: GCF_031760065.1. Taxonomy (NCBI): domain Bacteria; kingdom Bacillati; phylum Actinomycetota; class Actinomycetes; order Kitasatosporales; family Streptomycetaceae; genus Streptomyces; species Streptomyces sp. C11-1. The sequence continues at coordinate 1,475,885 of NZ_CP134500.1, read as the reverse complement.
CGAGGAGGTGCCCGGCGTCACCATCGACCGGCAGTGCGGCTCCTCCCAGCAGGCCGTCCACTTCGCCGCCCAGGGGGTCCTCTCCGGCACCCAGGACCTCGTCGTCGCGGGCGGCACGCAGAACATGACCCAGATCCCCATCGCGTTCGCCTCCCGCCAGGCCGCCGAACCCCTCGGCCTCACGCAGGGGCCCTACGCGGGCAGCGAGGGCTGGCGCGCCCGCTACGGCGACGCCCCCGTCAACCAGTTCCACGGAGCCCAGCTCATCGCGGAGAAGTGGGGCATCGGCCGCCGGGACATGGAGGAGTTCGCGCTCACCTCCCACCGGCGCGCGGTCCGCGCCATCGACGAGGGCCGCTTCGCCCGCGAGACCGTCGCCCACGGGGACGTCACCGTGGACGAGGGGCCGCGCCGCGACACCACCCTGGAGAAAATGGCCGGACTGCGCCCCGTCGTGGAGGGCGGCACCATCACCGCCGCCTGCTCCTCCCAGGTCTCCGACGGCGCCGCCGCCCTGCTCATCGCCTCGGAGCGGGCCGTGGCCGAACACGGCCTCACCCCCCGCGCCCGCATCCACCACCTGTCCGTACGGGGCGAGGATCCGATCCGGATGCTCTCGGCCCCGATCCCCGCCACCGCGTACGCACTCAAGAAGACCGGCCTCACCATCGACGCCATCGACCTCGTCGAGATCAACGAGGCCTTCGCACCGGTCGTGCTCGCCTGGCTGAAAGAGACCGGCGCGGACCCGGAGCGGGTCAACGTCAACGGCGGCGCCATCGCGCTCGGACACCCGCTGGGTGCCACCGGCGCCAGACTGATGACGACACTCCTGCACGAACTGGAACGCACCGGCGGCCGCTACGGCCTCCAGACCATGTGCGAGGGCGGCGGGCAGGCCAACGTCACCATCGTCGAACGGCTCTGAACACCCTGCGGTGTGATCCACCGCCGCGGGGGAGGACGTGCTAAGGTGTTTCCCGTTGCAGTTTTGGTACCCATGAACTTTATGTGCGCCTGACGGGAATGCTTCCTCAGGCGCTTTATTGTTTTCCGGCTTTCTCCGGATGGGGCTCAATGCGGCGACTTGGAATCCGTAAAGTGCGGATTTCCGGCACTGCACCTCTTTTAGGAGAATGACATGGCTACTGGAACCGTGAAGTGGTTCAACTCGGAAAAGGGCTTCGGCTTCATCGAGCAGGACGGCGGCGGCGCCGACGTCTTCGCCCACTACTCCAACATCGCCACCTCGGGCTTCCGTGAGCTCCAGGAGGGCCAGAAGGTCTCCTTCGACGTCACGCAGGGCCAGAAGGGCCCGCAGGCGGAGAACATCGTCCCGGCCTAATTGCCGGACGCGTACCTCGCTGACCGGGGCCCGCACCGTGAAGGTGCGGGCCCCGGTTTGTGCTGTCCGAGCAACAAACCGTTCTGTGCGCACATCCTGGGGGCGCACCACGGACGGCCGGGCCGGCACATCGCAGTAAACCCATTCGGCAGTTGCCCAGGAATCCCCCAGGAGGGCAATTCCGTATGACCAGCTCCGAACGCCAGGACCGCACCCCCCGCTCCCGTCCGGCCCGTGGCCGAGGCCGCGGCCAGGGCGGGGCAGCCCAGTCGCCGTCGAACGGCCGGGGCGGCGCACCCCGCTCCAAGGTCCAGGGCTCCAAGGCTCCGGCCCGCCGCAAGGCCGCCGTCGCACCGCCCGCCGAGTTCGCCCTGCCCGAGACGGTGACTCCCGCACTGCCGTCCGTCGACGCCTTCGCCGACCTGGACATGCCCGCCGCGCTGCTGAAGACCCTCGCCGCGCAGGGCGTCACCGAGCCGTTCCCGATCCAGGGCGCGACCCTGCCGAACTCGCTGGCCGGCCGGGACATCCTCGGCCGCGGCCGCACCGGCTCCGGCAAGACCCTCGCCTTCGGCCTGGCGCTGCTGGCCCGCACCGCCGGACGCCGCAGCGAGCCGCGCGCCCCGCTCGCCATGGTCCTCGTCCCCACGCGTGAGCTGGCCCAGCAGGTCACCGACGCGCTGACCCCGTACGCGACCTCCGTGAACCTGCGGCTCGCCACCGTCGTCGGCGGCATGTCGATCACCAAGCAGTCCGCCACCCTGCGGCGCGGCGCCGAAGTCCTCGTCGCCACCCCCGGCCGGCTCAAGGACCTCATCGAGCGCGGCGACTGCCGCCTGGACGAGGTCTCCATCACCGTCCTCGACGAGGCCGACCAGATGGCCGACATGGGCTTCATGCCGCAGGTCGTCGCCCTGCTCAAGCAGGTCGAGGCGGACGGCCAGCGGATGCTGTTCTCCGCGACCCTCGACAAGAACATCGACCGGCTCGTCAAGATGTTCCTCACCGACCCGGTCGTGCACTCCGTCGACCCGTCCGCCGGTGCGGTCACCACGATGGAGCACCACGTGCTCCACGTCCTGGACGAGACCGACAAGAAGGCCGTCGCCACGAAGATCGCCGCCCGTGAGGGCCGGGTGATCATGTTCGTCGACACCAAGCGCGCCGCCGACCGCTTCGCCAAGCGGCTGCTCGCCAGCGGTGTCCGGGCGGCCGCCCTGCACGGCGGGCGCTCCCAGCCGCAGCGCAACCGGACCCTGGACCAGTTCAAGAACGGCCAGGTCACCGCGCTCGTCGCGACGAACGTCGCCGCCCGCGGCATCCACGTCGACGACCTGGACCTGGTCGTCAACGTGGACCCGCCGACCGACCACAAGGACTACCTCCACCGCGGCGGGCGCACGGCGCGCGCCGGGGAGTCCGGCAGCGTCGTCACGCTCGTGCTGCCCGAGGAGAAGCGCGAGATGACCCGGCTGATGCAGGACGCGGGCATCGCGCCGCGCACCACCCGGGTCACCTCCAGCGACGCCGAGCTGTCCCGGATCACGGGAGCGCGGGAGCCTTCGGGCGTCGCGATCGTGATCGAGGTCCCGCAGCCGACCCCGCCGAAGCAGCGGACCCGCTCGGGCGGTCCGGCGGGCTCCGGCGGGGGCGCGGTGCGCTCCGGGAGCCGGGGGCGGGGACGGCGCGGGGCCGGTTCCGGTGGTGCCGGTGGCGGCGCCCAGGGCGGGGGCGCGGGCCGTTCCGGCGGCGTCGCGCGTTCCGGTGGGGAGTCCCGGGGTACGGGCCGCTCCGGCGCGCCTTCGCGGGGGCGCCGGGCCGCGTAGGGCACCGGCCCGGGCCTGTCCGGCGACTGAGGACCGGGGGCCGGGGCGGAGCCCCGAAGGCCCCGGTCCGGTCGCCGGGCACGGCGGGTGCCCTCAAGCGCCGGACGGGCCTGCGACGGCCCCCCGGTCGTCGGGCGGGGGATCGACGGGGGTGCCCTCGGCGCCGGACGGGCCGGGGGCGGCCGTCCGGTCCTGGGGATGCCGGTGTGCTGCGTACGGGTCGAGCAGGGCCGCCAGGGCCTCGTCCGCCTCCGCCATGATCCGGGCCACCAGCTCCGCCACGCTCGGCAGATCCTCGATCAGGGCCGCCACCTGGCCCGACGCCATGATGCCGGCGTCCGTCCGGCCGTCCACCATGGCCGACCGCAGCAGCATCGGCGTGTTCGCCGCCAGCAGCACCTGGCTCCAGCTCAGGTCCTTGCCGTGCCGCATCGCCAGCCCGTCCCGCACCATGCGCGGCAGGCTCAGCCCGGAGATCCGGCGGAAGTGCGACGCCCGGCGCACCGCCTGCGACAGCGAGCGCAGCCGGCCCGCGCTCTCCAGCGCGGCAACCATCTCCGTACGGAGCATCCGGTGCGGGAGCCCGTCCACGGCGCTCGTCAGGGTGATGTCCTTGACCGTGGCCGCCAGATAGCGGGCCTTCACCGCGTCCGGGACCGTCGAGTCCGAGGTCAGCAGGAACCGGGTCCCCATCGCCACGCCCGCCGCCCCGTACGCCAGCGCCGCGACCAGGCCGCGCCCGTCGTGGAAGCCGCCCGCCGCGACCACCGGGATGTCCACCGCGTCGACCACCTGCGGCAGCAGCACCGTGGTGGCGACCTCTCCCGTGTGGCCGCCGCCCTCCCCGCCCTGCACGATCACCGCGTCCGCGCCCCAGGCCGCCACCTTCTCCGCGTGCCGCCGGGCGCCCACCGACGGGACGACGACCACGCCCGCGTCCTTCAGCTCCGCGATGAGCTCCCGCGACGGGGCGAGCGCGAACGACGCCACCCGTACGCCCTCCTCGACGATGATCCGCACCCGCTCCCGCGCGTCCCCCGCGTCCGCCCGCAGGTTCACCCCGAACGGGGCGTCGGTCCGGGACCTCACCTCCCGTACGGCAGAACGCAGTTGCTCGGGTGACATGGTCGCGGAGGCCAGGATGCCGAGCGCCCCGGCGCGCCCGGTCGCGGTGACCAGGCGGGGGCCCGACACCCAGCCCATCCCGGTCTGGACGATCGGGTGGCGGACGCCGGTGAGGTCGGTCAGGGCGGTGCGCATCAGGCCCGGACCTCGCGGTCGCGGGTGCCCGAGGGGTCGATGACCTCGCGGATCAGGCGGAGCTCGGCCGGGGAGGGGGACCGGGTGCGAGGGACGTCGTCGGGGACCGTCAGTGTGAAGGCCGTCGCCTCGCGGACCTGGTCCACCGTGACGCCCGGGTGGACCGAGACCAGCCGCATCGAGCGGTCGGGGGTCGCGAAGTCGAAGACCCCGAGATCGCTGACGACCCGGGGGATGCGGTGGAAACGGGTGGCCGAGGGGCCCGCCGCCGCGGCCCGGTCGTAGCCGACTCCGCAGACCATGTCTACGCGTTCGACGAAGACCCGCCGGGAGTGCCGCGGCACCCAGTAGCTCACCGGGTTGTTCAGGGTGTTGACGGGGGCGCCGCGTACGCCGAGCAACTGGCGGGAGGGCCGTTCCCAGTCGCCGATGCAGGAGATGTTCTGGTTGCCGAACCGGTCGATCTGGCTCGCGCCCATCATCACGTGCCGCCGCCCGCCGGTGACCAGGGTGAGGTGCCTGCGGTAGGGGAGCCAGCCCTCGGCCGCGCCGTCCGGGCCGACGATCGTCGCCTCACCGTCCGTGAGCAGCAGTTCGGGGGCGAAGGTGAGGCGGGCCAGCCGTGCGCCGACGGACGGCACCGCGCCCATCGGGCTGGCCAGCACCTCGCCGTCGCCGCGCCAGGCCTCCGCGCAGGCGATCACGCAGTGCTCGGCGCGGGTGGGGTTCCCGGAGACGGGTGCGGGTGCGTTCACTGCTGCTCCTCGTGCCAGGTGCGGACCGCTTCTCGGTAGCTCTTCTCGTCGCCGTCCGGGGGCAGGAAGCGCGCGCTGAACTCCGCCCAGGCGGCGGGGGCCGCCGCCGCGGCCGCGTACGCCCGCTGGAACGGCTCGTCGCGCGGGTGGTCGGGGACGCACGAGGTGAAGTGCGCCCCGCCCGGCGTCTCCACGACCCCTGTGACCGAGTGCCGCCCCACCAGCAGGGTCTGCGGGGAGCGGTCTCCGTCACCCGTCAGCTCCGCTGTGCCGACGAGGCGTTCGCAGGAGACGAACGCGGTGTCGGCGGCCTCGCAGAACAGATCGTCGAAGTACGGGTCGGGGCCCAGGTACTGGGCGTTGCCGAGGCGGTCCGCCCGGTTGAGGTGGACCAGTGCCGCGTCCATCCGCAGGGCGGGCATCGCGACGAACTCCTCGCCGTCCTCGTACGGTGAAGTCACCGTCCGCAGCTCGGGGTTGACCCGCATGACGTCCGATCCGATGCCTGCCCGCACCGGCAGGAAGGGCAGCCGGTTCGCCGCCGCGTGCAGCCCCCACATGAACATCGCCTCGTCGATCTCCGTCAGCGCGAAGGCCCCGCGCTGCCTGGCGGCCCGGTAGTGCGGCTCCAGCGGGATCGAGTCGAGCGTCACGAACGCTGTGACCAGCCGGCGGATCCGGCCCGCGGCGGCGAGCAGCCCGACGTCCGGGCCGCCGTAGGAGATCACCGTGAGATCGGTGACGGGGGACCGGAGCAGCGCCCGGACCAGGGCCATCGGCTTGCGGCGCGACCCCCAGCCGCCGATGCCGACCGTCATGCCGCTGCTGAGCCGGGCGACGGCCTCCTCGGGCGTCATGGTCTTGTCGCGCGCCGGGGGCACCGTGCTCATGGTTCAGGCCTCCTTGCCGAAGGTGTCGCGGACCCGGGCGGCGGTCCCGGCGAGGTTCGCTTCAAAGGTGAATCCCTGCTCGAAGCGGTAGCTGCGCTGTACGTCGACGGGGTCGATGCCGTTGAGGGCAGCTTTGGCCAGGCGCAGCAGATGGCCGTCCTTGGCGGCGATCTCCGCCGCCAACTCCAGTGCGGAGTCCAGGAGTTCCGAGGCCGGCACCACACGCCAGACCGAGCCGTGAGTGAGGAGCTCGGCGGCCGTGACCGTGCGCGAGGTGTAGTACAGCGTCCGCATCAGGTGCTGCGGGACCAGCCGGGCCAGGTGCGTCGCGGCGCCGAGCGCGCCCCGGTCCAGCTCGGGCAGACCGAAGACGGCGTCCTCGCTCGCCACGATCGCGTCGGCGTTCCCGACGAGCCCGATGCCGCCGCCCAGGCAGAAGCCCTGTACCGCGGCGACGACCGGGACCTCGCACGCGTACACCGCCGCGAACGCCTCGGCGCAGCCCCGGTTGGCGCCGATCAGGGCGCTGTGCCCCGGGTCGCGCCGCAGCTCCTTGATGTCGACGCCCGCGTTGAAGCCGTGCCCGGCGGCGGCCAGGACGACGCAGCGCACCTCCGGATCGCGGCCCGCCGCCCGTACGGCGTCGGCCAGGTCGTACCAGCCCTGTACGGGAAGCGCGTTGACGGGCGGGCGGTCGACGGTGACGACGCGGACGCCGTCGGCGGGGTGCGCGGTGGAGACAGTCATCGGAGGATCAGCTACCTTTCCACCAAACATTTGTTAGGTGGACGGTAGCAGTCACGCCCCCGCCCGCCAACCGGTCCCACTTCCACGGGAGATGAGATGACCGCACCCACTGCTGCCGGACTCTGCGCGGGCCGGGTCGTCGCCGTCACGGGCGCCGGGCGCGGCCTCGGCCGGGCCCACGCGCTCGCCTTCGCCGCCGAGGGGGCCCGCGTCGTCGTCAACGACCTGGGTGTCGGGCCGGGCGGGGACGGAGGTTCCGGCGGCCCGGCCCGGGAGGTCGTCGAGGAGATCGTGGCGGCGGGCGGCGAGGCCGTCGTCCACGGCGGCGACATCGCCACCACCGAGGGCGCCTCCTCCCTGGTCACCACCGCCCTGGGAGCCTTCGGGCGGCTCGACACCCTGGTCAACAACGCGGGCTTCCTGCGCGACCGGATGCTCGTCAACCTGGACGAGGACGACTGGGACGCGGTGACGCGGGTCCACCTCAAGGGCCACTTCCTGCCCCTGAAACACGCCGCCGCCCACTGGCGGGCCGAGGCCAAGGCCGGGCGGACGCCGATGGCCCGGGTGATCAACACCAGCTCCGGCGCGGGGCTCCTCGGCAGCGTCGGCCAGGGCAACTACGCGGCCGCCAAGGCGGGCATCGTGGCCCTCACCCTCGTCGCGGCGGCCGAACTGGGCCGGTACGGAGTCCACGTCAACGCCCTCGCCCCGGCTGCCCGGACCCGGATGACCGAGCAGACCTTCGCCGGGACGATGGCGGCCCCGGGGGAGGGGCGGTTCGACGCGATGGCCCCCGAGAACGTCTCGCCCCTCGTCGTCTGGCTCGGCTCCGCCGCGAGCGACGGCGTCACCGGCCGCGTCTTCGAGGCCGAGGCGGGCCGCATCACCCTCATGGAGGGCTGGCGCCCGGGCCCAGGCGACGACCGGGGAGCCCGCAGGACCCCGGCCGAGGCGGGGGAGACGGTACGCCGGCTGCTGGCGGGCGCGGAGAAGCCGCAGCCGGTGTACGGGGCTCCGTAGCCGGTCCGTGCGGTGCGCCGGAAACCCGCTTGCACCGGAAACCCGCTTGCGCGGGCGTTCCGGCACCCGGTATCCAGCAGAGGGCACGCGCGGAGCGCACCCGACCACAGGAACGATGGCAGGAACGACGAGAGGAACACGGCACCGACCCGATGAACGAGTTCTGCTGGATGGACCTTCAGGCCCGAGATCCGGACGATCCGGACGCCGTCGCCGCCCGGGCCTGTGAACACGGCGGTGATCTCGTCAGCGGCTCCGAAGGCCTGACGCTGCCGCGGAGCCCGGAGGGGCTGGCTTTCCGTATCCAGCGCTCCCAGGCGTCCCAGGCCTTCCTGGAGACCGACCGGCTCGTGCTGCGGCCGTTCACGGCCGCCGACGCCCCCGACCTGCTCGCGCTCGACAACGACCCCGAGGTCATGCGCTACATCAACGGCGGCCGCCCCACGAGCCGCGAGGACATCCAGGAACGCACCCTGCCCCGGCTCCTGCACGACCACCCGTGCACCGGGACCCGCGGATTCTGGGCCGCCGAGGAGAAGACCACCGGCGCGTTCCTCGGCTGGTTCGAACTCCGGCCGCTGGACGACCACGACCCCGCCGTCGTCGAACTCGGCTACCGGCTGAACAGGGCCGCCTGGGGCCGTGGTTACGCCACCGAGGGCGCGCGGGCCCTGGTGCGCAAGGGGTTCACCGACCTCGGGGCGCAACGCGTGACCGCCAACACCATGGCCGTCAACGCGGGGTCCCGCCGGGTGATGGAGAAGGCCGGGCTGGCCTTCCTCCGCTCCTACACCGAGGACTGGCCGGATGCCATCGAGGGCTCGGAGCACGGAGAGGTGGAGTACGGACTCACCCGGGAGGCGTGGCAGCGGGAGGAGTAGGGGCTGCCGTCACCATTCCTCCAGCAGCGCCGCGATCTCCTCGTGCCCCGTGTGCTGGTCGGCTCCCGCCGACGGCGCCCCGTCCCGGAGCAGCTCCACCGTCACGGTCTCCTCGCCGTCCCTCCGCTCACGCCGCACCACCGCGTCGAGCCCGGTGCCGTACGTCTCCTCCAGGCGCCGCAGCAACTCCCGTTCTGGATCGAGCCCGGCCAGCCGCCGCGCCTCGGCCAGCGCGAGGGCCACCACGGGCTCCTGGCCCGGCGCCCCCGCGCCGTGCGTGAGCAGCGCCCGTACCGTCCGTACCGATCCGCGCCGCGCCGCCAGGACGAGCATCGACTCCCCCTGCGGGCCGGGCAGCAGCGGGTCCGCGCCCCGGGAGAGCAGCAGCTCCACCGTCGGGGCGTGGCCCAGGCCGACCGCCCAGCGCAGCGCCGTGAAGCCGAACGCCTCGCGCAGGTCCGGCCGGGCCCCGGCGGACAGCAACGCCTCCACCACCTTGGTGTGACCGCCGCACGCCGCCCCGCACAGCGGCAGATCGCTCGCCCCGGGTCCGCTCGCCCGGTCGGGGTCGGCCCCGGCCGCGAGCAGCAGGCGCACCGTCCCCGGGCGATCGTGGACCGATGCCAGATAGAGCGCGGTCGTGCCCTCCTCGTCGCTCGACTCGGCCCGCGCACCGGCGCGCAGCGCCCGTACGACCGCGTTCTCGTCCTCGTACAGCGCGTCGAACAGGCTTGGTTCGTCCCTGATCGGCTCGTTCGTCATGCTTCGACCCTACGGTGGGCCGGCGACGACGCCCGAGGTCAGGTGTCGCACTCCAGGCGCGTACGGCACAGCCCGCAGCGTGCGCTGACCCGGCCCCGGACGGGAAGCCGGATGCGCTGGTGGCAGGTGGGGCAGGGGAAGGAGACGCGCAGCCCCTCGCCGCCGGTCTCGAAGGCGTACGGAACGTTCAGGTCCGGGCCGGCGCCGGGGTGGTCCTGGGCGTAGCGCCGGTCCTTGGCGTAGCGGCGGCGGCCCGCCCAGCCCGCGGCGGCCAGCGGGGGTCTGCGCAGGTCGTGCAGGGCCCGCTCCCGCCCCTTGGTGTACGCGGTGTACGCCTGCGGGCTGGTGAACCACGGAGAGGGGTCCTCGCCGAACGCGAACGCCCGCTTGGCCAGGACGTATCCGTACTCCTCCGGGGTCAGGTAGCCGAGCTTCTGGCGGGAGGTGGCGTCCTCCCGGAAGGCGTCCAGCAGCAGCCAGCCCGCGCCGAGGTAGGCCGTCGTCGTGTCGGTCAGGATCTCGTTGGCGCGGGTGCCGGGGAACTCCAGGCCGAGCCGGTGCAGCAGTACATGGGTGATCTCGTGCGCGAGCGCCGCGCCGACGTCCCTGCGGTGGGTGCGGAAGCGGTCGTTGAGCTCGATGAAGTACTCGGGGCCCGCGGTCAGTTCGACGCTCGCCGCGTGCTCCATCGTCCGGAAGCCGACGATCATGCGGGCGTCGGGCAGGCGGAGGTGCTGGACCAGGGCGCGCGCCACCCGCTGGGCGCCCAGATGCAGATCGTCCTCGTCGCCGAAGGCGGCGTCGGCGGGGGCGAGGCTGGTGGCGTAGGCGTGGACGCCGTCCCGGGAGAGCCGCCGGTAGAGGGCGGTGATGGCGGAGCGGACCGTGTCCAGGTGCGGAAAGCCGCGGACGACCGGTGCGCCCGGAGGGCCGTTCGCCACGTCGAAACCCCCATCCTCCGTGACGTTCGGACGTTCAACGGACCTCCACTGTAGGCCGGGGCGCCGGAAGGGGCCGGAATCCGCAGCGGCGGAGGGGAGGAACCCGCCGTCACGGCCTGGCCGAAAAGTGCGCCTTGTGGGGGTGGTGGCGATTTCCCGATAATCGGATCGCCTTGACGGGTGCATGACTAGTACGTCGACGTGCCCTGTCGTGGTTCCCACAGCGAACCCCCCACGAAAGTAGGCAGCCCGTGAAGCAGCTCCTGCGTGCGCTGAAGAGATGTTCCGTAGCCGTCGCCACCGTCGCGATCGCGGTCGTCGGCCTCCAGCCCGTCACCGCGTCCGCCGCCCCCAACCCCGTCGTCGGCGGAACCCGCGCCGCCCAGGGCGAGTTCCCGTTCATGGTCCGGCTCTCCATGGGCTGCGGCGGCGCCCTCTACGCCCAGGACATCGTCCTCACCGCCGCCCACTGCGTGAGCCGATCGGGCAACAACACCTCGATCACCGCCACCGGCGGCGTCGTCGACCTCCGGTCGCCCAACGCCGTCAAGGTCCGGTCCACCAAGGTCCTGCGGGCCCCCGGCTACAACGGCGTCGGAAAGGACTGGGCGCTCATCAAGCTCGCCCGGCCCATCAACCAGCCCACTCTGAAGATCGCCACCATCACCGCCTACAACCAGGGCACCTTCACCGTCGCGGGCTGGGGTGCCAACCGCGAGGGCGGCAGCCAGCAGCGCCACCTGCTCAAGGCCAACGTCCCGTTCGTCTCCGACGCCGCCTGCCGCGCCGCCTACGGCAACGAACTCGTCGCGGCCGAGGAGATCTGCGCCGGATACCCCGACACCGGCGGCGTCGACACCTGCCAGGGCGACTCCGGCGGCCCCATGTTCCGCAAGGACAACGCGGGTGAGTGGATCCAGGTCGGCATCGTCAGCTGGGGCTACGGCTGCGCCCGGCCCGGCTACCCGGGGGTCTACGCCGAGGTCTCGACCTTCGCGTCCGCCATCGCCTCCGCGGCCGCCTTGCTCTGACACCCGTGAGTGATCACGGCTGAACCACCCCGGGGGTGCCCGTCCGCACGGGCGCCCCCGGACCCAGCTCGGCCCACGGCTCGCCCGCACCCTCCAGCTCCAGCACCCACACCTCGTTGACGCCCTCGCGGAGCACCGGCCCGGGGACGTACAGGGTTCGCTGCGGGCCCGCCGACCAGTACCGGCCCAGGCAGAAGCCGTTCACCCACGCGAATCCGCGCGTCCAGCCCGGCAGCTCGAACCCCGCGTGATCCACGCCCGCGATGCCCCCGATACCGTCGCCGATCACGAACGTCCCCCGGAACAGCCCCGTCCGCCCCGCACCACCGGCCCCGTCACCGGCACCGGACAGGCCAGCGGCCCCGCCGGCCGCCCCCACCGGGCGGAACGGGACCGCCGCCACCGCGTCCGCGTCCCCGAAGGCGTCCAGCCGCAGCGCCCGGGCCCGTACCCCGTGCAGATACTGCCGCTCGTGCAGTACCCCGCCCGTGACACCCTTCGCCTCGCCCAGCCTCGGCCCGTAGTTGACCCGGCCCAGCGACTCCACCCACAACTCGACCTCCGCCGGGCCCGCCACCGGCTCCGGCAGCGTGCCGCTCTCCTCGGACAGCACCCCGGCCCGGACCCCGTCCACATACACCACCGCCCGGTCCCGCAGCCCCACCGCACGCAGCGGATACGGAACACGCGGCCCCGGCACCGCCACCCGGTAGCGCACCAGCCCCCGGTCCACGCCCAGCTCCTCGAAGGTCGGCGGCACCCCGGACTCCGGCCACTCCGGATCACCCAGCGCCTCCAGTACGCCCCCGAGCGGCGCCCACCGGTCCAGCTCCGCCCGCACCGGCCCCGCGAGCCCCACCGGCTCCGGCGGCAGCGCGGGCAACGGGCCCTCGGCGTAGCCCTCCAGGACCTCCCGGAACAGCCGGAACTTCTCCGTCGCCCGCCCGTACTCATCGACGGGCGCGTCGTAGTCGTACGACGTCACCGTCGGCTCGAACGCCCCGTCCTGAAGCGGACCGGACCGGTTCGCCCCCGCCCAGCCCGCGAAGTTCGTCCCGCCGTGCGCCATGTAGATGTTCACCGACGCCCCGCACTCCAGGATCTCCCGCAGCGCGTCGGCCGCCCGCACGGCGTCCCGTACGACGGGCTCGGACCCCCAGTGGTCGAACCAGCCGCACCAGAACTCCATGCACATCAACGGCCCCTTCGGCTGATGACGGCGCAGCACCGCGAAGCCCTCCCGCGCACCGGAACCGAAGTTCGCCGTCGCCAGCAGCCCGGGCACCGACCCGCCCGTCAGCATGTGGTCCTCGGGCCCGTCCGAGGTGAACAGCGGAACGGTCACCCCGCACTCCCGCAGCAGCCCCGCCAACCACTCCAGATACACCGCGTCGCAACCGTAGCTTCCGTACTCGTTCTCGGCCTGCACCAGGACCACCGGGCCGCCGCGGCCGATCTCCCGCTCCACCACCTGCGGCAGCAGCACCCGGAACCACCGCTCCACCACCGCCCGGTACTCCGCGTCCCGCGTCCGCACCCGCCGCCCGAACCGGCCCGTCACCCAGACCGGCAGCCCGCCGTTCTCCCACTCGGCACAGATGTACGGGCCCGGCCGCACGATCGCCCACAGCCCGGCCCGCCGCACCGCGTCCAGGAACCGGCCGAGCGCCCCCACATCCCGCAGGTCGCCCTCGCGCGGCTCGTGCAGATTCCACGGGACGTATGTTTCCACGCAGTTCAGCCCCATCGCCGCCAGCATCCCGAGCCGGTGCTCCCACTGCGCCTCGTGCACCCGGAAGTAGTGCAGGGCGCCCGACAGCAGCCGTACGGGCTTCCCGTCGAGCCGGAAGTGGTCGTCCCCCACGGTGAAGTCCGTCATCGCGCTCGTGCTCTCCTGCTCTCCCGTCCCCGGGAGGCCCCGGGTGAATTGGTCCGACCACCTTCACCTCTGGCGCGCACCGGGTCCATGGACAAAGATCGCTGCTGGTTGGACGCAGCGAACCGCCCGGGAGAGGAAGGCCGCGATGTACCACACCTGGATGCGCTTCTTCACGCCGAGCCCGCTCCACCACCGCCTCGGCCTCGCCTGCCTCGGCGTCGGCCTCCAGCACGGCGCGCTGCCCACCGTCGGACCGCGCACCCTGGACCACCACGTCGCCGTGATCGTCAACTCCGGCACCGGGTGGTTCAAGGGCCCCGACGGTCGCCGCACCCCCGTCACCGGACCCAGCCTCATCTGGCTCACTCCCGGCACCCCCCACCACTACGGCGCGGACCCCGGCACCGGCTGGGACGAGAGCTTCGTCGACTTCACCGGGCCCGCCACCGCCACCTACACCGAACTCGGCTACATCGAGCCCGACCGCCCCCTGGTCCCCCTCTCCGACACAGCCGCCCCCCGCGCCGCCGTCGGCCGCATCGTGCGCGCCGCCCGCCGCGGCAACCCCCTCCTGGAGGTCGAGACCGGGGCCGCCGTCCACGAACTCCTCGTCTCCCTGCGCCGCGTCCGCGCCGACATCGGGCCCGACGGCGACCCGGTGCTCCAGGCGCTGGCCCGCGACGCGTTCCAGCCGCTCACGGTCGCCGAGCACGCCGCCCGGCACGGCATGACCCCCGCCGAACTGCGTACCGCCGTACGGCGCGGAGCCGGGTGCAGCCCCAAGGACTACCTGCTGGGCATCCGCCTCGGCCGGGCCAAGGAGCTTCTCGCCGCCACCGACCTCCCCGTCGCCGCCGTCGCCCGCCGCGTCGGCTACGACGACCCCGCTTACTTCTCCCGCCTCTTCGCCCGCCGCGTCGGCACGGCCCCCGTCCGTTTCCGTGAACAGCAGGGCCGCAGCGTGCCGGGCGGCTGGAGCGACCGGGTGCCCGACCCGGACGACCCGCCGACGATCGGGCCGTGAACCCGGGCGTCTAAGCTCGCTCACCATGAGCACGAGCGAGATCGACGCGTCCGTACAGGCCGAGCTGAACCGGCTGCGCGAGAGCATCGACAACATCGACGCCGCCGTCGTCCACATGCTGGCCGAGCGCTTCAAGGCCACACAGCAGGTCGGCCGCCTCAAAGCGGACCACCGGCTGCCGCCCGCCGACCCCGCCCGGGAAACCCGCCAGATCGCCCGCCTGCGGCAGCTGGCGCAGAGCGCGAACCTGGACCCGGCGTTCGCCGAGAAGCTGCTGAACTTCATCATCGCCGAGGTGATCCGCCACCACGAGCGCATCGCCGAAGAGGCCGAGAACGGCGGGGCGGAGAAGAGCGGGGCGGAGAAGAGCGAGGTGGCGAAGAGCGAGGTGGCGAACGGCTGAGCACAGACGGACCGCCCCCCCCCCGGACCCCCGGACTGCCACCCGGACCGCTACCCACCCCGCTGGCGGCGCCCCCCTGGACCGCTACCGGTACCGCCGCAGCCCCACCCACCCCGCCAGCCACGCGCCGAGCACCGCCCCCAGGACCGGCCCCAGCAGGTACACCCACAGCCGCCCGGCGTCCCCGGCCAGCAGCGCCGGGCCGAACTGCCGGGCGGGGTTCGCCGATCCGCCGCTCAACGGACCCAGCACCGCGACGACCAGGGCCACCACCAGACCCACCGCGTACGGCAGAAGTCTTCGCCCGCCCGGAGACCCGAGGAGCACGGCGAGCAGCAGCGTGAACCCGGCGAGGACTCCCGCCTCGGCCGCCAGGATGGCGGCGCCGCCCCACGCCGGATCCGCCCGCACCGAGGCGTGACGGACCGGCGGCAGTACCGCCGCCGGCCCCCATACCAGCCCGCCCAGCCACGCCCCGAGCACCGACCCGGCCAGCTGTCCCACGGCGTACGGGACGACGTCACGGCCCGGGAAGGCCCCGAGCCGCCACAGCGCGAGCGTGACGGCCGGGTTCAGATGGCCTCCCGAGCGCCGCCCGGGCGGGGACGTCAGCAGCAGGACGAGCACGGTCCCGACGACGCAGCCCAGCACGGCCGGGTGGGCGACCGGGGCCGCCGGGTCCGGACCGACGAGCCACCGCACGCTCGACACGATGAGGAACAGCAGCAGCGCGGTCAGCGCGAACTCGCAGACGGCCCGCGGCAGAAGGGGATCGTACGATGGCTGCGGCGCCGGGCGGCCGTCCGAGGGCGGCGGAACAACCGGAACCAGCGGAACGATCTCGACAACCGGAACCGGAACCGGAACGGTCTGAATCACAGGAACCGGCGGAACCGGCGGAACCGGCGGAACCGGCGGAATGATCGGACCGTGCGCAGGCGTGAGCGTCATGAGGAACAACCCCGGTACTCGATGTGCCGCGCCGAGGAGATGGTACGCGCAACAGCCCCCCGGGGGTATCCGCCCGCCCCCGTTCCGCCCGGCCCGCCCGCCCCCGCTCCGCCCGTCCGCCGAGGGAGAACCCCGCTGCGCCCGCCGTACCCCGTACGGCAGCATGGGGCGCATGTCCGTACTGACGCGCGACGAAGCGCAGACCCGAGCCCAGATCCTCGACGTGGAGCGGTACACGATCGCCCTCGACCTCACCACCGGTGAGGAGACCTTCGACTCCCGCACCGCCATCCGGTTCACCGCCCGCGCGGCCGGAGACACCTTCGTCGAGGTCAAGCCCGCCACCCTGCGCTCGGTCAGCCTCGACGGACAGCCCCTGGACCCCGCCCTCCTCGACGGCAACCGCTACCCGCTCACCGGCCTCGCCGCAGGCCCCCACGAGCTGCACATCGACGCCACCATGAGCTACTCGCGCACCGGCGAGGGCATGCACCGCTTCACCGACCCCACCGACGGCGAGACTTACCTCTACACCCAGCTGTTCATGGAGGACGTCCAGCGGGTCTTCGCCGCGTTCGACCAGCCCGACCTCAAGTCCGTCTTCGCCATCGACGTGACCGCCCCCGAGGGCTGGACCGTCCTCGGCAACGGGGTCGCCGAGCACACGGGGGAGGGCCGCTGGTCCATCGCCCCCACCCCTCTCATCTCCACCTACCTCGTCGCCGTCGCCGCGGGCCCCTGGCACTCGGTCACCACCGAGCACGCCGGACTGCCCTTCGGCATCCACTGCCGCCGCTCCCTCGCGCCGTACCTGGACGCCGACGCCGACGAGATCCTCGACATCACCCGCGCCTGCTACGACCGCTTCCACGAGAAGTTCGACGAGCCCTACCCCTTCGACTCCTACGACCAGGCCTTCGTCCCCGAGTTCAACGCGGGCGCCATGGAGAACCCCGGACTCGTCACCTTCCGCGACGAGTTCGTCTACCGCTCCGCCGTCACCGACACCGAGCGCCAGACCCGGGCCATGGTCATCGCGCACGAGATGGCCCACATGTGGTTCGGCGACCTCGTCACCCTTGCCTGGTGGGACGACATCTGGCTGAACGAGTCCTTCGCCGAGTACATGGGCTACCAGACGCTCACCGAGATCGCCCTTCCCCGAGCTCTCAACTCCGTCCGAGCAGGGGAGACCCCATTCCCCGACACCTGGGTCGACTTCGGCGTCGCCCGCAAGGGCTGGGGCTACGACGCCGACCAGCGGCCCTCCACGCACCCCGTCGCGCCCGACCCCGACGCCGTCCCCGACACCGCGTCCGCGCTCCTCAACTTCGACGGCATCAGCTACGCCAAGGGCGCCTCCGCCCTGCGCCAACTCGTCGCCTGGCTCGGGGAGAAGGACTTCCTCACGGGCATCAACACCCACTTCGCCCGGCACAAGTTCTCCAACGCCACCCTCGCGGACTTCATCGACAACCTGGCCTCCGCCACCGACCGCGACGTCCACGCCTGGGCCGAGCAGTGGCTGCGCACCACAGGCATCGACACGTTGACCGCGGAGGTGGCCGACGGCACCGCGCCCGCCGCCCCCGCCGCCCCCGCCGGTTCTGGCGGTTCTGCCGGTCCCGCCGGGAACGGTCAGGGCCATGGGCAGGGCAACGGCCAGTCCTGGGCCCTCACCGTCACCCGGGACGGCAGCCGCCCCCACCGCATCGCCGTCTCCACCTTCGACCACGCCCTCAACACCCAGGCGGGCCCCGGCCACCTCGCCCCGCGCGACCGCTTCGAGATCGACGTACCCGGTGACGGGACGCCCACGGTCCGCCCCGGCCGCCGCCCCGCCCTCGTCGTCCTCAACGACGGCGACCTCACCTACGCCAAGGTCCGCCTCGACGCCGCCTCCTGGGACACCGTCCTGACCGACCTCTCCGCCATTCCCGACGCCCTCACCCGGGCCGTCGTCTGGAACACCGCCCGCGACATGGTCCGCGACGGCGACCTGGCCCCCGCCACCTACCTCGCGACCGCCCGCACCCACCTCCCGTACGAGAGCGATCTCGCCCTCGTCCAGGGCGTCCTGTCCTTCGCCGCAGGGCAGATCGCCGCCCGCTACGTCGCCCCCGAGGACCGCCCCTCCGCCCTCGCCACCCTCACCGGCCTCTGCCGCGACCTCATCCGCCGCACCGAGGACGGGTCCCACCCCGGCCTGCGCCTCATCGCCGTACGCCACTTCATCGACGCCGCAGCCCAGCCCGACACCCTCCAGAGCTGGTTGGAGGAGGACACCGTCCACGGCGGACCCGAGCTCGACCCCGAGCTGCGCTGGCGCATCCTCACCCGCCTCGCCGTCCTCGGCGCCACCGACGAGGCCGCCATCGCCGCCGCGCTCGCGGCTGACCCCAGCGCCACCGGCCGCGAAGGCGCCGCCCGCTGCCGGGCCGCGCTGCCCACACCCGAGGCCAAGGCCACCGCCTGGGACGCCCTGTTCACCGACGACACCCTGTCCAACTACCTCTTCACCGCCACGGCCCAAGGCTTCTGGCAGCCCGGACAGGAAGACCTCCTGACCGCGTACGTGCCCCGCTTCTACCCGGACGCCATCGCCCTCGCCGCCCGCCGGGGCCCCGCCATCGCCGAGGCCGCCGGACGCCACGCATTCCCCGCGTACGCCGTCGACCCCGACAGCCTCGCCACCGGCACCCGCGCCCTGGAGGACCCCGCCCTCACCCCGGCCCTCCGCCGCAAGCTCGTCGACCAGCTCGACGACCTGCGCCGCGCCCTGGCCGTACGGACATCGACCGCCGACTGACCCGACGCACCGACGCACCTTCACGTACGGCTGTGGTGGCGTGGACCGGTCCACGCCACCACAGCCGTAAAGGATCACCGCGGCGGCGGTACGCGGCCGGGTCTCAGTCGCCGCCGTCCGGTGTGCCGTTCTCCCGGCCGCCCGTCGCCCGCAGATCGGCGAGCAGCTCCGCCTGGCCCGCCAGCACCCCGGACAGGATCGTCCGTGCGACCCGCAGCAGTTCCGCCACCTCCGGGTCGGCCAGCGTGTAGTGGACGGCCGAGCCCTCCCGCCGGGCCGTCACGAGACCGGCCCGGCGCAACACGGCCAGCTGCTGCGAAAGATGGGCAGCCTCGATCCCCACCTCGCCCAGCATCTCCGAGACCGCGTGATCGCGTTCGCTGAGCAGTTCGAGGACCCTGATCCGGACCGGGTGTCCCAGCGTCTTGAAGAACTCCGCCTTCAAGCGGTACAGCGGCGTACTCACCGGCGCCCCGTTCCGCGCGCCGGAAACCCGCCGCACCGCAGCTGACCAGAACTCTTCTCCATGGGTTCATCCTCGCGCCTTCGTCCCACGAGGATGAACCCGGGGACCGGCCGGGTCAGGCCTTCTTCAGGAACTCGGTCTTCAGCACGAGCCCCTTGACCTTCTTGGTGTTGCACTCGATCTCACCGGCGCGCCCCGTGAGCCGGATGTTCTTCACGAGCGTGCCGCGCTTGAGCGTCTCCGACGTGCCCTTCACCTTCAGGTCCTTGACCGTGGTCACGGAGTCACCGTCCGCCAGCACGGTCCCGTTGCTGTCCTTCACGACGATGTCGCTCATGGTGCGTTCCTGCCCTTCTCCACCCTGTGCAGCTCTTGCACCGGGACATCTCTCGACGCCGGACGCGAACCGTCGCGGGCAGCCGCCGCCAGGCGGTCCCGGGCCCCGGTGAACGCCTCGGACGCGGTGGCGTACTCCCGGCCCTCCCGCCGCAGCAGGTCCAGCGCCCCGACGGACTCCAGCACCCGCCGCTGCCCGGGGCGGATACCGGAGGCCAGCACGGTGATGCCGCGCCGGTTCAGCCCGTGCACGGTGTCCTTCAGCGCCAGAGCACCGGTGGCGTCGACCGTCGTCACCCGGCACATGCGCAGGATCACCACGCGGACGCCGGAGAGCTCGGCGAGCTCGGAGAGTTCCAGCAAGGAACGGTGCGCCCCCGCGAAGAACAAAGGCCCCTCGATCCGGTACGCCACGATGTGCTCGGCGAGCTTCTCGACACCGGGCGAGGTCGCCGGTACCGTCGGCCCACCCACGGCGTTCACCGCATCGCGTGCATCGCGTGCATCGCGTGCATCGCGTGCATCGCGTGCATCGCGTGCATCGCGAGCGTCGTTCGCGTCGCCCTCGTAGCGCGCGTGCTCGCCGTAGTCCGAACCGTCGCGCGGATCCATCCGGTCCAGCCGCACCTCGCCCGCCACCGCACGCAGGGCCAGGACCCCCGCCACCGCCAGCCCGATGACGACCGCGAGCACCAGATCCAGCACCAGCGTCGCGACCGCCGTCAGCACCAGCACCACCGCGTCCGAACGCGTCGCCCGCGCCATCGCCCGCAGAGCCCCCACCTCGACCATCCGGACCGCCGTGGCCAGCAGCACCCCGGCCAGCGCGGCCAGCGGGATCCGGGACACCAGCGGAGCCGCCGCGAAGACGATCACCGCCAGTACGGCCGCATGCGTCAGCGCCGCCAGCCGGGAGGCCGCACCGCTACGGACATTGACCGCCGTCCGCGCGATGGCGGCCGTCGCGGGCACCCCGCCGAACAGCGGGGCGGCCAGATTCGCGATGCCCTGCCCGAACAGCTCCCGGTCCGGGTCGTGCTTCTGCCCGGTCGTCATGCCGTCCGCCACGGTTGCCGACAACAGGGACTCCAGCGCCGCCAGGGCCGCGACCGCGACCGCCGGGGCCAGCAGCGAGCCCACCGCCGACAGATCCAGGAACCCGAGCGAGGGGGCGGGGAGCCCGGCGGGCAGCGCCCCGATCGGTGTCGCCCCCTCCAGGCGGAACAGCTGCGCCGACAGCGTCGCGACGACCACCGCGACCACCGAGAACGGAACACCGGGGAAGCGGCGCGCCCCCACGAGCATCAGCCCCGCCACCCCGACGGTGATCGAGAGGGCAGCCCAGTTCGGGTCGGCGGCGAACTCCCCGAGCGCCCGCCACGCCACCACCAGCACCTTGTCACCTTCCGGCGGGGCCACTCCGAGGGCGTTCGGAACCTGCTGGAGAGCGATGACGCACGCGATACCGAACGTGAACCCCTCGACCACCGGCGCCGGGACGTACCGCATCGACCGGCCCGCCCGCAGCAGCGCCAGCACGATCAGCAGGGCCCCCGCCATCAGCCCCACGGTCAGCACCCCGCCAGGACCGTACTCGGCGACGATCGGCACCAGGACCACCGTCATCGCCCCGGTCGGCCCCGACACCTGAAGGTTCGACCCGCCGAACAGCGCCGCCAGCGCACCCGCCACCACGGCCGTCGCGAGCCCGGCCTCCGCGCCCAGCCCGGACGCCACCCCGAAGCCGAGGGCGAGGGGCAGTGCCACGATCGCCACCGTCAGACCGGCGAGCAGATCGCGACGCGGGTCACGGGTCATGGCCACGAAGTCCGCCCGCACCGGAAGCAATGAGCGCACCCGGTCCCGATTCCGGGCCGGATGCAGGGGGACCGACACGGCTCGGACCTCTCCTCGGCAGGGCATCACCACCGCGGACGGGAACGCCCTGCGGGGCCGCACCTCGCGGGCGGCGAGGGAACGACCCGTACAGCATGTAGTGAGTTGCGTAAATTAGCAATTCGCTCATTATGCAATTTGTGGAGAGGCTGCCCTGACCAAGGGAGTCGGCGGGACCTGAGGTGTGCGGCCCGAGGCGCGGCCAATGCGCGACCCGACCTGACCCGACCCGCCCCGACCCGCCCCCCGACCCCGTACAGCCGTCCAACGACCGCACACCCTTACCACCCCACCCCCTCACCGGCCGGCCACACCGGTCGCCAGTACCCCTTTCGAGTTGAGATCGTTGGGCTCTTCGGCCGCGCCACCCGAAACCCGGGACAAGCTGGCATGTCCACCCCGCGCTTCCGAAGGACCACCCCACCCATGCCCACCCCGCCCCTCGCAGGAGGCACCGCAGGCCCCGCCGCACTGCGCCCCCTCGTCGAAACCGTCCTGGCCGCTCTCCACGATGGCGCCGCCCGTCGCGGCGGGCCCCTCCCGGCCGGCGGACCCGACACCGTCACCTCCCGCACCCGCAGCGCCACCCACCCCCTCATCCCCAACCGGGGCACCGGCGCCGAGCACGCCCTGCGCAGCCTCGTCACCGCCCTCGCCGAAGGCGCCGCGGACCCCGCCCACCCACACTGCGCCGCCCACCTCCACACCCCGCCCCTCGCGCTCGCCGCCGCAGCCGACCTCGCCGCCAGCGCCCTCAACCCCTCCATGGACTCCTGGGACCAGGCCCCCGCCGCCTCGGCCATCGAGGCCGACCTGACCACCGCCCTGGCCGCCGAGGTCTACCCGCACGCGCCCGCACCCGACGCCGTCATCACCTCCGGCGGCACCGAGGCCAACCAGCTCGCCCTGCTCCTCGCCCGCGAACGCCACGGCCCCGTCCAGACCGTCTGCGCCGCCAACGCCCACCACAGCGTCGCCCGCGCCGCCTGGCTCCTCGGCCTGCCCGAACCCGTCGTCGTCCCCGCCCCCACCGGCACCATGGACCCCGCCGCACTCGACCAGGCCCTCACCGAACTCCACCGGCCACTCCTCGTCGTCGCCACCGCCGGAACCACCGACACCGGCGAGATCGACCCCCTCGACGCCATCGCCGACCTCTGCACCACCCACGGCGCCGAACTCCACATCGACGCCGCCTACGGCGGGCCCCTCCTCCTCAGCCCCACCCACCGCCCCCTCGTCCAAGGCCTCGAACGGGCCCACAGCGTCACCCTCGACCTGCACAAACTCGGCTGGCAGCCCGCATCCGCCGGCATCCTCGCCGTCCCCGACCGCCACCACCTCGACCCCCTCCACCACCTCGCCCCCTACCTCAACGCCGACGACGACACCGAGGCAGGCCTCCCCGACCTCCTCGGCCGCTCCCTGCGCACCACCCGTCGCCCCGACGCGCTGAAGATCGCCGTCACCCTCCAGGCGCTCGGCCGCGACGGGCTCGCCGACCTCATCGACCGCACCGTCGCCTCCGCCCACCACCTCGCAGACCTCGTCACCAAGACCCCGACGCTCGACCTCTACGACCGCCCCACCATCAGCACCGTCCTCTTCCGCCCCACCGGCACCGACGATCACACCGTCGCCACCGTCCGCCGCACCCTCCTCAACCGCGGCCACGCCGTCCTTGGCCGCGCCCACGCCGACGGCCGCCTCTGGCTCAAGGCGACCCTCCTCAACCCCCACACCACCCCCGGCGAACTCCAGACCCTCCTGGACCTCGTCACCGCCACCACCACCGGCCTCCTCGCCCAGCCCCCCACCCCGCCGCACCCCGCGACCACCACCGCCCAACCCGCCTCACCGGAAGCCGCCCCCACCCCACCTGCTTCACCGGAACCCACGATCACCCCCGCCCACCCCACCCCGCACCCAACAACCGCCCCCACCCACCTGGCACCGCACGAAGCCACCCCCCATCACCACCCCACGGAAGGCGACACCCCGCGATGACCGACCGGCCCGCCCCGGCCCCGACCGGCCCGCCCCCGAACCCGACCCGCCACACGACCTCGTCGGCATCGGCATCGGCCCCTTCAACCTCTCCCTCGCCGCCCTCGCCCACAACATCCCCGCCGCCCCCGGCGACCCCCGCCCCCTCGCCGCGACCTTCTACGAACAGCGCCCCGCCTTCCACTGGCACCCCGGCCTCCTCCTCGACGGCGCCAGTCTCCAAGTCCCCTTCCTCGCCGACCTCGTCACCCTCGCCGACCCCGCCAACCCCTGGAGCTTCCTCAGCTACCTCCGCACCCGCGACCGCCTCTTCCCCTTCTACTTCGCCGAGCGCTTCCACATCCAACGAGCCGAGTACGACGCCTACTGCCGCTGGGTCAGCGAACAACTCCCCGGCCTCCACTTCGGCCATCAGGTCGACGCCGTCCGCTGGAACACCGAACGCGCCCTCTTCGAAGTCGACTTCACCCAACTCGACCGCGACGGCGAAGCCGAAGCCCTCGGCCGCGCCCACGCCCGCCACATCGCCCTCGGCATCGGCACCGAACCCTTCGTCCCCGAACCCCTCAAGCCACTCGCCCAGGCCGAATCCGTCCCCGTACTCCACTCCGCCGACTACCTCCGCCACCGCGAACGGCTCCTGGCCGCCGAACACATCACCGTCATCGGATCAGGCCAGTCCGGCGCCGAGATCTTCCTCGACCTCCTGCGCGCCCGCCCCGAAGGCGCCGAGAAGATCCACTGGCTGGCCCGTACCCAGGCCTTCGCCCCCATGGAATATTCCAAACTCGGCCTGGAACACTTCACTCCCGACTACAGCCGCTACTTCCACGCCCTCCCCGAATCCGCCCGCGACGAACTCGTCCCCCGGCAATGGCAGCTCCACAAGGGCATCGACGCCGACACCATCGCCGCCATCCACGACGAGCTCTACCGCCGCACCCTCCACGGCGGCTGGCCGGACGCCACCCTCACCCCCGGCGTCAGCGTCCGCACCGCGGGCCGGGTCGCCAACACCCGCGTCGAACTCCACCTCGAACACACCCAGCAGGGCACCCGCTCCCGCCTCACCACCGACGCCGTCATCCTCGCCACCGGCTACCGCGAACGACCCCTCGACACCATCCTCGGCGGCCTCGACCCCTACCTCCGCCGCGACGCCTCCCACCGCCCCCGCATCGACGACCAATACCGCCTCGTCCTCGACCCCGCCGTCACCGGACACGTCTACGTACAGAACGCCGAACGCCACACCCACGGCGTCGGCGCCCCCGACCTCGGACTCGCCGCCTGGCGCAGCGCCACCATCCTCAACAACCTCACCGGCGCCACCCCCTACCCCCTCCCCGAACGCACCGCCTTCACCACCTTCGGCCTCACCCCCCAACCGCCGAGAATCCCCGCCCAGGCCCTTGAGCTCACCCCCCTGAGCCAGTCGATCTAGCCGATCCGGTCGATCCGGTAGAGCCAGTCGATCCGGTAGATCCGATAGACCCGGTCGATCCGGACACCGAACCAGCCCAGACAGACCCGGTCGATCCGGACACAGAACGGCCCGGGACCCCACCCTCGGAGCCCCGGGCCAAGCACCACCGCGCAGCCCGGGCTACGGGAACACCGGGGCCCCCTCACGCGTCAGCCGCCACCCCACCGAAGCGAACGAAGCCGGGTCCACCGACCCCTTCTCCCGCACCCACCCGATGATCGTGTTCCGGATCTCGTCCGAATCCGCCCACAGCTGCCGCGCCCCCGGCACATGCGGGAAGTCGCCCCCGCCGCTCGCCCGGTAGTTGTTCACCGCGAACACGAACCGCGCCGCCGGATCGACCGCCTCCCCCTCGAAGGACAGCCCCGCGACCCGCGAACCCACCGGCTTCGCGATATCGATGTCGTACGTCACCCCCGACACCGCGTCATAGTTGTAGTCCGGAATCCCGTCCGCGTTCGTCAGCTTCGCCGGGTCCACCGGACCACCCGCCGGCGTCTGCACGTAATAGCGCGCCGAATACTCCAAGTACTCCTTCAACTGCGCACCCGTGATCAGACGTGCCTCCAACGTGTTCTCGAACGGATACAGCCCCGCCGCATCCCGGATCGTCACATCACCGGCCGGAATCCCCGCCGTACGCGAGAAGCACGAGGCCTGCGACAGCACCGGCAGCGCCGCGTACTCCCCACCCGCCAGCGCCGCCGTCACCGTGTCCGTCTGCACCTGGTTGATCAGATCGATGATCGGCTCGTCCTTCCACGGCGCGTCCGCCGTCGACATCGCCACCACCGACGTACCGATGACCTGGTTGACGTACGCCACCACCTTGCGGTGCTCCTCGCGCAGCAGCGACGTCACCTTCCGGTCCTCCGGCACCGTGTTGGAGTTCAGCACCTGCGAACCGGCCTTCTCCACCACCCACCGGCCCTTCTCCCACACCAGATCGAAGTCGAACAGCGTCAGCCGCTGGCCCCACTTCGCGGGTTCCGAGAGAACAACCCGCCTGCCCGTCTCCTTGTTCGTCACGAAGTGCTCGGCGATCTCCACATGCGCGTGTCCCACCAGGATCGCGTCGATCCCCGGAACCTGCTCCGCCACCAGGGCCGCGGCATTCTCCACGTACGGCAACTGGTCCCCGTACGACGACGTCCCCGAGGAACCCGAGTGCGCCGACACGATCACCACATCAGCACCCATCGAACGCAACTTCGGCACCCACTTCGCCGCCTGCTCCTCCAGACCCGGGAACACCATCCTCCCGCCCACATGCGCCTTGTCCCAGATAGCGATACCGGGATTCGTCAGCCCCAGAACCGCCACCCGCACATCACGCCCGCACGGCGTGTGCATCCGCTTGATGACATACGGAGCGAAAGCCGGCCGCAACGTCCTCGCATCCAGCGCATTGGCCCCCAACAGCGGAAAATCACACTGCTCCTCGAATTTCCGCAGCACCGGAATCCCATAATTGAACTCGTGATTCCCGAGCGCCGCCGCGTCGTAGCCGATCGCGTTCATCGCCCGCGCCATCGGATGCACCGGGCCGCGCCGGGCCGTGATCGGGTCGACCTTCGCGTAGTAGTACGACAACTGCGTGCCCTGGATCGTGTCGCCCGCATCGATCAGCAGGGTGTTGCGGCCGCCCTTCTCCCGGCGCACCCGATCCACCAGCGTCGAGATCTTCGCCAGACCGACGTCGTTGTGGGCGGCGTCGTCGTACTCCGCGCCCGTGAAGTAGTCCCAGTTGAAGACGTTCCCGTGCAGATCGGTCGTGCCCATCACCGTGAACGAGTACCGCTTCGCAGGCCGCCCGTGCCCGTGCCCGTGCCCGCGCCCCGCCTCCGCCGCCTCCGCCGCACCGGCCGAGCCCACGACCGCACCGCCCGCCATCGCCACACCCGCACCGGCGGCAGCCGAACGGCCCAGAAACGTCCTACGGTTCAACGGCATCTCTTCACTCCTCATTCAGTAGGGCAACGCGCGTAGATTCTGACCCGGCACCCACCACGCACAACACCCCACGCAGGTTTCGATCAGATGACCACGCCACACACCACGACACACCACCCCCCGTGCCACAGTGAACGCATGACCGAAACCCCCACCCCCGCCACCCACCACCCCTACGGCACCCCCACCACCCCCCACGTCACCGTCCGCGGCGAAGCCCACCTCGAAGTCGACCCCGAGACCGCCCACATCGCCGTCACCCTCACCGCCCGCGGCACCGACCGCCGCACCACCCTCGACGACCTCACCCGCCGCAACGCCACCGCCCTCGACCTCATCAAGACCTACGGCGACGCCATCGAAAAGCTCGAAACCGGCACCCTCACCATCAACCCCGAACTCACCCGCCGCGGCCGCGCCGAACGCATCCGCGCCTACCACGGCAGCATCCAACTCACCGTCACCCTCAACGACTTCACCACCCTCGGTGAACTCATCACCCGCCTCGCCGACCACGACCTCACCCGCGTCGACGGCCCCTGGTGGGCCCTGCGCCCGACATCCCCCGTCCACGCGGCCGCCCGCCGACAAGCCGTCCAGGAAGCCCTTCAACGGGCTCGCGAATACGCCGACGCCCTCGACACCCGCCTCGGCGCCCTCCTCGAACTCAGCGACACCGGCACCCACACCGGAGGCCACCTCACCCGCGCCGCCTTCGCCGGCACGGCCATGCCCTTCCGGGGCTCCGGAACGGAAGCCACCGCCGACGCCGCCCCCGTCGACCTCGAACCCGTACGCCAGACCGTCGACGCCCACGTCGAAGCGTCCTTCACCCTCATCCCGCCGGACCTCGGATAAACGCTCATCAGAGCACCCCGCCGCACAATTCAACACTTGTCAATAACCCTTCACTCAAAGGTTGTTGAGGTGTCACACGGAGCCAAATACCTACCCGTAGGTAAGGTTTAGGCTCGACGTATGCGCCGAGCGAAAATCGTTTGTACCCTGGGACCCTCAACCGACACATACGACCAGATCAAAGCCCTGCTCGAAGCGGGAATGGACATCGCCCGCTTCAACCTGAGCCACGGCACCTACGCCGAACACGAAGAGCGCTACCACCACCTGCGCAAGGCGTCCGAGGAAACCGGCCGCAGCGTCGGCATCCTCGCCGACCTTCAAGGCCCGAAGATCCGCCTCGGACGCTTCCGCGAAGGCCCCGTACTCCTTGAACGCGGCGACACCTTCACCATCACCGTCGAACCCCTCCAAAACGAAGGCAACGGCGACATCTGCTCCACCACCTACAACGGCCTCGCCGCCGACGTCACCACCGGCGAACGCATCCTCGTCGACGACGGCCGCGTCACCCTCGAAGTCACCGACGTCGACGGCCCCCGCGTCCACACCACCGTCATCGAAGGCGGCATGGTCTCCGACCACAAGGGACTCAACCTCCCCGGAGTCGCCGTCTCCGTCCCCGCCCTCTCCGAAAAGGACATCGACGACCTCCGCTGGGCCCTGCGCACCGGAGCGGACATCATCGCCCTCTCCTTCGTCCGCACCGGCCACGACATCGACGACGTCCACCGCATCATGGACGAAGAAGGCCGCCGCCTCCCCGTCATCGCCAAGGTCGAAAAACCCCAAGCCGTCGAGAACATCGACGACATCGTCGCCGCCTTCGACGGCATCATGGTCGCCCGCGGCGACCTCGGCGTCGAAATGCCCCTCGAACAAGTCCCGATCGTCCAGAAGCGCGCCATCAAACTCGCCAAGCGCAACGCCAAACCGGTCATCGTCGCCACCCAGATGCTCGACTCGATGATCGACAACTCCCGCCCCACCCGCGCCGAAGCCTCCGACGTCGCCAACGCGATCATCGACGGCACCGACGCGGTGATGCTCTCCGGCGAGACCAGCGTCGGCAAATACCCCATCGAGACCGTACGCACCATGTCCCGCATCGTCGAAGCGGCAGAGCAGGACATCCTCGCCAAGGGCCTCCCGCCCCTCACCGAACGCAACAAGCCCCGCACCCAGGGCGGCGCGGTAGCCAGGGCCGCCGCCGAGATGGGCGACTTCCTCGGCGCCAAGTTCCTCGTCGCCTTCACCCAGAGCGGCGACACGGTCAAACGCCTCTCCCGCTACCGCTCACCCATCCCCCTCCTCGCCTTCACCCCCGACGAAGCCACCCGCGCCCAGCTCAACCTCACCTGGGGCGTCGAGACCTTCCTCGGCCCGAAGGTCGACTCCACGGACGCGATGGTCGCCCAGGTCGACGAGGAACTCCTGCGCATCGGCCGCTGCGCGAAGGGCGACACCGTGGTGATCACGGCCGGCTCCCCGCCCGGTGTGGCGGGCTCCACGAACCTGGTCCGCGTCCACCACATCGGCGAGGACGACAGCCCGAAGTAGGGCGGCTCAGTACTTAGGCCCGACGTGCGCATCCATGAGGGCGACGGATGCCCGTCGGGCTACGGAGATGTTGTAGGGCTTGCCCGCGCGTGTGCAGTGCGTCCAGGCGACGCCGAGCGCGTCGAGGGCGTCGGTGTAGAGCCGACGGATGTCGTCGGAGGCGTTGGTGAAGTAGTAGCGGGGGTACTCGTACCGCTTGCGTTCACCCTGGACGATCCTGGTCGTCCAGTTCATGTTCCGGCAGCCGTCGGAGTGGATGAGGCCGCGGACGAAGTGCCAGGGCTGAGCGGTGACGATCTGCTGCTGCCACGGTTCGAGGACAATCGGCCGTTCGTGCTTCTTGCCCGGCCCGTGCTGAGGAAAGGCACAGGTCCAGTGCTTGCTGTACGACTTCACCTCGACGCAGTTGTTCCTCTGGCGCCGACCGGTGCGTGGCAGGGGCATGACTTTGCGCATGGCTGATTCCGCCTCGTCGATCACGCCCGGCCAGATGGCGTCGCAGAAGATCGACAGGTGATGCTGCTTGGGCTTCGACGTGATGTGGCCGTCGCCGAGGTACAGCCCCAGTAAGTAGCCGTAGGCGGGGTGATCAAGCTCCCGGCCCGTGCACACGGGGCAGTCGGTGGGCTGTTCGTACTGCACTCCGCGTCGCTTGCGGTCCTCGTGTAGCCACCAGCCGACAGTGCCGCGTGGGACGTTGAGGTGTTCCGCCACTGCTCGATTGGCGGTTCCGCTCCGCAGGAGGGTAAGCGCTTCGTCACGTATCGAGGGGTTGTGCTGCTGCATGCGGCGCAGTTTCCTGCGACCTTCGAAGGCGCGTACCCGGATCGAAGGTACGTTCACCGGCAAGGGTGAAGATCACGAAATTCTTGCTCGACCTTGGAATCGAAGGAGAAGTGCCCCGAGTCGGATTCGAACCGACGCTGTATGGGTTTTGAATCCATCGCCTCTGCCGCTGGGCTACCGGGGCCCCTTCGAAACGAAGGATACCGAGGACCCTCCGTGCCTCAAACATACCGTAACTAGGTAGGCTCTTGGGAGCTGCACCCCTGTCCTTCCCAAGGAGCCCCGTGACCACCCCCGAGTCGCCCCAGCCCGTAGACGCCGTCGACGACGACAAGTCGCACGTCCCGCCGCTGACGACCCGCGTCGTCATCGCCGAGGACGAGGCCCTCATCCGCCTCGACCTCAAGGAGATGCTGGAGGAGGAGGGCTACTCCGTCGTCGGTGAGGCGGGCGACGGCCAGCAGGCCGTCGAGCTGGCCCGGGAGCACAAGCCGGACCTGGTGATCCTCGATGTGAAGATGCCGGTCCTCGACGGGATCTCCGCCGCCGAGAAGATCGCCGAGGAGTCCATCGCGCCCGTCCTCATGCTCACCGCCTTCTCGCAGCGCGACCTGGTCGAGCGGGCCCGGGACGCGGGGGCCATGGCGTATCTGGTGAAGCCGTTCAGCAAGAGCGACGTGGTGCCCGCCATCGAGATGGCCGTCTCCCGGTTCGCGGAGCTGAAGGCGCTGGAGAGCGAGATCGCGGACCTGTCCCAGCGGCTGGAGACCCGCAAGCTGGTGGACCGGGCGAAGAGCATCCTCCAGACGGATTACGGGCTCTCCGAGCCTGCCGCGTTCCGGTGGATCCAGAAGACGTCGATGGACCGCCGGATGTCGATGCAGCAGCTTGCGGAGGCGCTGATCGCGGACGCGGAGGAGAAGAAGGCGGCCGAGTAGCCCGCCCCGTACGCGCGTACGTACGAAGGAGAGAGGCCCGTACCCCGGAGGAAGAACCGGGGTGCGGGCCTCTCGCGTACGGGAAGGACGTCAGTCCTCGCCGAGGTACGCCTTGCGGACGGAGTCGTCGTGCAGCAGGTCCTGTCCGGTGCCGGAGAGGACGATGTTGCCGACCTCCATGACATGCGCGTTGTTGGCGAGCGAGAGTGCCGCCTGGGCGTTCTGCTCGACGAGCAGGATGGTGGTGCCCTGGTCGCGGAGTTCGGTGATGGTTGCCATGATCTTCTGCATCATGATCGGGGAGAGGCCCATGGAGGGTTCGTCGAGCATGAGCAGTTTGGGCTGGGACATCAGGGCGCGTCCCATGGCGAGCATCTGCTGTTCGCCGCCGGAGAGGGTGCCCGCGGCCTGCTTCCGGCGTTCCCCGAGGATGGGGAAGAGGCCGTAGGCGCGCTGGATGTCCTTGGCGATGCCGTCGCTGTCCTTGCGGAGGAAGGCGCCGAGGCGCAGGTTGTCCTCGATGGACATGCGGGGGAAGATGTGGCGGCCTTCGGGGGAGTGGGCGAGTCCGAGGGAGACGACCTGGTGGGCCGGGACCTTGCGCAGGGACTTGCCGTTGAATTTGATCTGGCCGGCGAGCGGCTTGATCAGTCCGGAGAGGGTGCGGAGTGTTGTCGTCTTGCCGGCGCCGTTGGTGCCGATGAGGGTGACGACTTCGCCGGCCTCGACCTTGAACGAGATTCCCTTGACGGCCTCGATCTTGCCGTAGGCGACGCGCAGGTCCTCGACTTCGAGAAGTGCGGTCATCGGTCGTTCTCCTTGCTGGTGCTCGCGCCGGGTGTGTCCGGGGTGGTGTCGGACGCGGCGTCTGCCTCCGGTGTGTCTGCCGTCGGGGCCTCTGCCGCCGGGGCCTCTGCGTCCGGAGCGGCTGGTTCCGGGGTGGTGGCCTCGGTGGTCTCCGGTGCGGTGGTGGCCGTGGTGTGGGCCTCCGCGGCTTCGACTTCCGCGACTTCCGCCGCGCCCGGGTCGCCTTCGAAGGGTTCGCCGAGGTAGGCGGCGACGACGCGTTCGTCGCCCTGGACTTCGGCGGCGGTGCCTTCGACCAGCTTCTCGCCCTGGACGAGGCAGGCCACGCGGTCGCAGAGGTTGAAGATGAAGCGCATGTCGTGCTCGATGACGAGGACGGCGATGCCCTTGTCGCGGATGGCGAAGATGAGTTCTTCGGCCGCGCGGGTCTCCTGCGGGTTCATGCCGGCGGTGGGTTCGTCGAGCAGGAGGAGGCCGGGCTCGCTGGCGAGCGCGCGGGCGATCTCCAGCTTGCGCTGTTCGCCGTAGGGGAGGTTGCGGGAGAGGTGTTCGGCCTTGTGGTCGAGGCCGATGAACTCCAGCAGTTCCATGGCGCGGGCCTTGGACTCGGCCTCGGCGCGGTGGAAGCCGGGGCCGCGCAGGAGGGCGGACCAGAGGCCTTCCTTGGTGCGGGTGTGGCGTCCGACGAGGACGTTCTCCAGGACGGTCATGTTGGAGAAGAGGCGGATGTTCTGGAAGGTGCGGGCAATGCCGGTCGCCGTGATCTTGAAGGATTTGGCGGGGAGTACGGTGCCCTTGTAGAGGACTTCGCCCTCGGTGGGGGTGTAGAGGCCGGTGAGGCAGTTGAAGAAGGTGGTCTTGCCTGCGCCGTTGGGGCCGATGAGGCCGACGATCTCACCGGAGTTGACGGTGAGGTCGACGGATCGGACGGCGGTGAGGCCGCCGAATCGCATCGTGACGCCGCGGGCGTCGAGGACGGTCTCGCCGGGTGCGCTCACGGCTGCTGCCTCGGCGGTGGTGGTGTCGGTGGTCATCGTCAGGACCCTGCCTTGGTGAGAGTGGCGGGCGCTTCGTCCTTCTCGTGGAATTCGAGCTGTCGACGGCGGTTGGCGATGAGGCCCTCGGGGCGGAAGCGCATCAGCAGGACCAGCGCGAGCCCGAAGGCGAAGAGCTGGTAGTCGCTCATGAACTGGAGCTTGTTCGGGATGAGGAAGAGGAGTGCGCCGCCGACGAGGGGTCCGCTGATGGTGCCCATGCCGCCGAGGACGACCGCTGCGAGGAGGAAGGCCGAGTTGGGCGGGACGGCGTGGGCGAACTGGTACTGCTCGGGTGTCACGGTGTAGGTGACGTGTGCTTGTACGGCTCCGGCGAGGCCGGCGAGGGTGGCGCCGAGGGCGAAGGCGACGAGTTTGGTGCGGAAGCCGTTGATGCCCATGGCTTCGGCGGCGGTCTCGTCTTCGCGGATGGCGACCCAGGCGCGGCCGATGCGGGATTCGGCGCTTCGGCGGAAGACCACGACCACGATGAGGGTGACCAGCAGCATCAGGAAGAAGTAGTTGGCGAAGCGGCCGATGGTGAACCCGGCGATGGAGTGGGTGGCGCCGAAGTCGAAGCCGAGGATGCTGAGGTTCGGGATCGAGGAGATGCCGTTGGAGCCGTTGGTGACGTCGGGTCCGGAGGTGCCGTCGAGGTTGAGGACGGCGATGCGGAAGATCTCTCCGAAGCCGAGGGTCACGATGGCGAGGTAGTCGCCGCGGAGCCGCAGGGTGGGGGCGCCGATGAGGACGCCGAAGACCATGGAGGCGGCGGCGCCGACGAGGATTGCCTGCCAGAAGGGCAGCTGGATGCCGAGTGGGGAGGTCGGTGAGCCGGAGACGAGGGCGGCGGCGTAGGCGCCGACGCCGAGGAAGGCGACGTAGCCGAGGTCGAGGAGTCCGGCGAGGCCGACGACGATGTTCAGTCCGAGGGCGACGGTGGCGAAGATGAGGATGTTGACGCCGATGGTCGCGTACTGGTCGTCGGACTGGGTGAAGGGGAAGGCCGCAGCGGCGACGAAGGCGCCGATGAGGGTCACGTTGCGGTGGCGTGCCGTGAGGGTGGCGACGCGTTGGATGAGTCCGGCTTTCTGGATGGCTGCGAAGCCGAAGCCGGCGGTGATGAGGAAGCCGATGAACAGCTCGTCGTACTCGGTGCTGATGCCGTAGGTGAAGACGACCAGGCCGAGGGCGAGGACGACGGCGACGATGAGGATCTCGATGTACGAGGGGAGAGTTTTCGCGGGGCGGGCGGTGCCGGTGGTGAGGGTGCCCTTGTAGGTTTCCCAGCGGTTGCCGAGGTTGTGCTTGAACTGTCCGAAGCCGGTGTCCTCGGGGTCGGCGGGGGTGGTTTCGGGTCGCTCGTAGGGGAGGGAGCGGGCGCCGAGCCAGCCGATGAGGGTGGCGACGAGGGCGAAGTAGGCGCCGGGTTCGAGGTTGACGGCGCCGCCGAGCTGGACGCTGATGGCGGCCATCGTGAACCAGGCGGTGGCGAGGGCTGCGTAGGCGGAGAGCCGGATGGCGGCGTCGGCGCCTTGGGGGGTGAGCCAGTTCAGGCCTTTGATTCCGTAGGAGGAGAGGCCGAAGAGGGTGAGCAGGGCTCCGCTGACGAGGACGAGCCACTGGAGTCCGCCGGGGTAGCCGTAGACCGTGAGGTTGCCGGGGAAGGCGGAGGTCCAGGTCCAGGCGAGGAAGGCGGAGATGATGGTGAGTGCGCCGCCGGCGGTGGCGGTTGCCCGTGCGATGTGCGGTGGGAGGGTGCCGCGGGTGGCCGGGGTGGCCTGTGCGGGTGCGGTGACCGTGGTGGTCTGTGTAGTGGTCATCGTGGTCACGCCCTGTCCGCGACGCGCTCGCCCATGATGCCCTGGGGCCGGAAGAGGAGCACGAGGATGAGGAGTACGAACGCCCAGGCGTTGGCCCAGGACTGGCCGCCGAGTTGTTCGAGGCCGGGGATTTCGGCGACGTAGGCGGCGGCCATGGTCTCGGCGACGCCGAGGGTGAGGCCGCCGATCATGGCGCCGTAGATGTTGCCGATGCCGCCGAGGACGGCTGCGGTGAAGGCCTTGAGGCCGAGGAGGAAGCCCATGCGGAACTGGACTTCGCCGTATTTGAGGCCGTAGGCGACGGCGCCGATGGCGGCGAACGCGGCGCCGAGGGCGAAGGCGACCACGATGATGCGGTCGGTGTTGATGCCCATGAGCTTGGCGGTGTCCGGGTCCTGCGCGGTGGCCTGCATGCCGCGGCCGGTGCGGGTCTTCATGACGAAGTAGCCGAGGACGGCCATGGATATGGGGGCGGCTATGAGCAGGAAGACGTCACCGGTCTGGATGGTGACGGGGCCGAGTTCGAAGGGGCCGCCGGGGATTTCGGGGAAGGTGCGGGCGGATTTGGCGTCGGGGTACCAGGCCCATACGGCCTGCTGGAGGGCGAGTGACAGGCCGATGGCGGTGATGAGTGGTGCGAGGCGTGGTCCGCCGCGCAGTGGCCGGTAGGCGAATCGTTCCGCTCCGACCGCGATGGTGGTGGCGACGATGATCGCGCCGATGAGCATGAGGGGCAGTGCGAGCAGGACGCTGGTGCCGCTGGGGAGTATGAGCCAGACCGTGAGGGCCCCGAAGCCGCCGGTCATGAAGATCTCGCCGTGGGCGAAGTTGATGAGCTGGACGATGCCGTAGACCATCGTGTAGCCAATGGCGACCAGCCCGTACATCGATCCGAGTAGCAGGCCGTTGACCAGCTGTTGCGGCAGTTCGTTCACCGCGGGTCCTCCGTGTCTTTCGCCGGATATAGAGCAGCGCGGGGCGCCTGGTGTGCGGCGCCCCGCGCTGCCGGTGGAAGGTCAGGCTGGTGGTGTCAGCTGGTGAGAGTGCCGGACTTGACCGCCGCCCAGTCGCCGTCCTTGTACTCGTAGACGGTGAGCTGCTTGTTGGTGGTGTCGCCGAACTCGTCGAAGGAGACCTTGCCGGTCACGCCTTCGAAGTCGACCTTGCCGACGGCCTCGGCGACCTTGACCCGGGCGTCGCTGGGGAGCTTGCCGTCGTTGGCTTCGACGACCGCCTTCACGGCCTCGATGATCGACCAGGCGGCGTCGTAGGAGTAGCCGCCGTACGCCTCGAAGGGCTCCTTGTAGTCGCCCTTCTCGTAGTTCGCGACGAACTCCTTGGCGGACGGGAGGGTGTCGATCGGTGCGCCGACGGAGGTGGCGAGGTCGCCCTCGCCCTCCGCGCCGGAGAGCTTGATGTACTCGCCGCTGAAGATGCCGTCGCCGCCGACGAGGGGGATCTTGGCGCCGGCCTTCTTGATCTGCTTGCTGAGCGGGCCTGCGGCGGGGTACTCGCCGCCGTAGTAGACGACGTCGGCGCCGGAGCTCTTGACCTTGGTGGCGACCGAGGAGAAGTCCTTGGTCTCGGGGTCGATGTGTTCGGTGCCGGCGATCGTGCCGCCGAGCTTCTCGAACTCGGCCTTGAAGGTGCCGGCCAGGCCGGCACCGTAGGTCTTCTTGTCGTCGATGACGAAGACCTTCTTCTTCTTGGCGTCGTTGAAGAGGTACTGCGCGGCGAAGGGGCCCTGGACGGCGTCCGTGGTGGAGGTGCGGAAGTAGGAGGCGAAGGGGCGGGCCTTGGTGCCGCCGTTCCAGTCCTGGCCCTGGGTGAGGGAGGGCGAGGTGTTCGCGGGGGAGACCTGGACGAGGTTCTCGTCGGCCAGGACCTTCTGCATGGACTCGCCGACATTCGAGTTCAGCGGGCCGACGACGCCGAGGACTTCCTTGTTGGCGGCGAGCTTGGTGGCGTTCTGCTGGCCGGAGGACGGCTGGGCCTGGTCGTCGAGGGCCTCGATCTTGAAGGTGACGCCGTCGACGTACTTCTTGGCGTTGGCCTGCTTGACGGCGAGGTCGACGGAGTTCCTGATGCCGAGGCCGAGGGCGGACAGGTCGCCGGTCAGCGGGGCGTCGAGGCCGATGACGACGGTCTGGTTGCCACCGTCACCGCTGTCGCCGTTGCTGTCGTCGCGCGAACCGCAGGCGGTGAGCGTCAGTGCTCCGGTGGTGAGCACGGCAGTGAGTATGAGCAAAGAACGGTGTCGCACGAAAAGTCCTTTCCCTGGCGCGGCCTCCTCTGCTTGAGGTGCCGTGTCGGTCGCCGGGCCGTACTGGGGGTGTACATGGGGGCCGTGCAGCAGACGCGCCCGGCGGCGCGGTGACTGGCCGTGACTCTAAGCGCAGGTGGGGGAGTGCGGCACGGGTCGGCCTCGGATGTGACTCTCTTGTTATGCCCTTGAGCAAGGCTTGAGATTGCTGTGGTGATTTGCGGGGGTTTGCGTAGGAGAGTGAAATGACCGCATGCTGAGAACGCGCAGCTCTGCTAAGGGGCTTGAGGGGATCATGGTGCTGACGGCGGTCTGTGTGTGCGTACTGTGACGCCCCGGGTTCGCTATGCGGTGGGGGTGTCGACGGGTGGCCGGTTCGCTTCCCGCGCCATCGTTACGCTCGGTTACTTTTTTCGGTGAGTTCCGGGCGGGTTCGCCCTTGGCGGGAGGCTGTCCTTGAGGGTGCCCGGCGGTGCTGGCGTCGTCGTCCGGCGATCTTCCGGAGGGTGTGGCGCCCGTCGGGAAGGGCGGGTCGGTGCGTCATGGCTCGTGGGGCTTGGGCGGAGGGCTCGTCGCATGGCCGTCCGGGCCCCGGTTCGGTGGGGCGGGGCCTCAACTCAACCGCCCGGTAACCATTTTGGTCCGGCGGTGGTGCGGGGCGGGGTGGGTGTCACTCGCGGTGACGCCATGGGTTCCGGTTCGGCCGCATCCGGCCAGGCTGACGACCGATCGGCGCCCGGGGGCGGGGACTTGGCACCCGGCCCCGGTGCGCGGGCCGCCCCGGCCCGCGGGGTGGCGGACGGGGCGGCCCGGGATGGCGGTGTGTGGCGGCCCCGGGGCGGCGGTAGGCGGCCCGGGGTGGCGGGCGGGGCGGGCGGTCAGCCGGCCTCGGGCCGCGGGGCGTCGCGGAGCAGGCAGGTCAGACGCGCGGTGCAGACGCGCTTGTCCTGCTCGTCGGTGATGACGATCTCGTACGTGGCCGTGGAGCGTCCCCGGTGTACGGGAGTGGCGATGCCGGTCACGAGGCCGTTGCGGACCCCCCGGTGGTGGGTGCAGTTGAGGTCCACGCCGACGGCGAGCTTGGCGGCCCCGCCGTGCAGCATCGACCCGATGGATCCGAGGGTCTCGGCGAGCACGGCGGACGCCCCGCCGTGGAGCAGGCCGTAGGGCTGCGTGTTGCCCTCGACGGGCATGGTGCCCACCACGCGGTCGGCCGCGGCCTCGACGATGGTCACCCCCATGCGCTCGCCGAGGTGACCGGCGGAGAAGAGCGCGGGCAGGTCGACGCCCAGTGCCGCGTACTCGTCGAGGACTTCCTGCGGGAAGAGGGGTTCGGTGTGCTCGCCCATGGGTCCGGCTCCGATCGTCTGCGCTGGTTCATTGCTGTCTGCACTGTTCTTATCAGACGACTGAGCGAACGCTTAGAGGAATGGGAGGTACCGGTGGTCAGCGGGGGTCCTGGGGGCTCTCGAAACGCACGACGACCGACTTGCTGGCCGGGGTGTTGCTGGTGTCCGCCGTGGAGTCCAGCGGTACCAGGACGTTGGTCTCCGGGTAGTAGGCGGCGGCGCAGCCGCGGGCGGTGGGGTAGTGGACGACGCGGAAGCCCTCCGCGCGGCGCTCCACGCCGTCCTTCCACTCGCTGACGAGGTCGGTGTACGCGCCGTCGGCGAGGCCGAGGGCGGCCGCGTCCTGGGGGTTGACCATGATGACGCGGCGGCCGCCCTTGATGCCGCGGTAGCGGTCGTCCAGGCCGTAGATGGTGGTGTTGTACTGGTCGTGGGAGCGCAGTGTCTGCAACAGGAGCCTGCCGGAGGGGAGTTCGGGGAACTCGACGGGGGCGGCGGTGAAGTTGGCGCGGCCGGTGGCGGTGGGGAAGCGGCGCTCGTCGCGGGGGGCGTGGGGGAGTGTGAAGCCGCCGGGGCGGGCGATGCGGGTGTTGAAGTCCTCGAAGCCGGGGACCACGCGGGAGATGCGGTCGCGGATCGTGGCGTAGTCCCGTTCGAAGGCCTCCCATTCCGTACGGGAATCGGGTCCGAGGACCGCGCGGGCCAGGCGGGCGACGATGGCGGGCTCGGACAGCAGGTGGGGGCCGGCGGGGGTGAGGTTGCCGCGCGAGGAGTGGACCATGCCCATGGAGTCCTCGACGGTCACGAACTGCTTGCCGCTTGCCTGGACGTCCTTGTCGGTGCGGCCCAGTGTCGGCAGGATCAGGGCGCGGGCGCCGGTGACGGTGTGGGAGCGGTTGAGCTTGGTCGATACGTGGACGGTGAGCCGGGCGCGGCGCATCGCGGCCTCGGTGACGGCGGTGTCGGGCGTGGCCGCGACGAAGTTGCCGCCCATCGCGAAGAAGACCTTCGCCTCGCCGTCGCGCAGTGCCTGGATCGAGCGCACCACGTCGTAGCCGTGGTGGCGCGGCGAGGTGATGCCGAACTCCTTGTCCAGGGCGTCCAGGAACGCCGGTGCGGGGCGTTCGAAGATGCCCATGGTGCGGTCGCCCTGGACGTTGGAGTGGCCGCGCACCGGGCAGACCCCGGCGCCAGGGCGGCCGATGTTCCCGCGCAGCAGGAGGAAGTTGACGACTTCCCGGATCGTGGGAACGGAGTGCTTGTGCTGGGTGAGGCCCATCGCCCAGCAGACGATGGTGCGCTGCGAGGCGAGGACCATCGCGAGGGCCTGCTCGATCTCGGCGCGGGTGAGCCCGGTCGCGGTCAGGGTCTCCTCCCAGTCCGCGGCTTCGGCGGCCTTGGCGAACTCCTCGTAACCGTGGGTGTGTTCGGCGACGAACGTTGTGTCGACGGCCCCCTCCGTGGTCAGGATCAGCTTGTTCAGGAGGCGGAAGAGCGCCTGGTCGCCGCCGATCCGGATCTGGAGGAACAGGTCGTTGAGCGGGGTGCCCTTGAGCATGCCGTGGGGCGTCTGGGGGTTCTTGAAACGCTCCATGCCCGCTTCGGGGAGCGGGTTCACCGAGATGATCTTCGCTCCGGACTTCTTCGCCTTCTCCAGGGCGGAGAGCATCCGGGGGTGGTTCGTCCCGGGGTTCTGCCCGGCGACGATGATCAGGTCGGCCTGGTGGAGGTCTTCGAGGGAGACGCTGCCCTTGCCGATGCCGATGGTCTCCGTGAGCGCGGAGCCGGACGACTCGTGGCACATGTTCGAGCAGTCCGGCAGGTTGTTCGTGCCGAACTCGCGGGCGAAGAGCTGGAGCAGGAACGCGGCCTCGTTGCTCGTGCGCCCCGAGGTGTAGAAGAGGGCCTCGTCGGGGGAGTCGAGGGCCGTCAGCTCCTCCGCGATGATTGCGAACGCCCGCTCCCAGGTCACCGCCTCGTACCGCTCGGCGCCCTCGGCCAGATACACCGGCTGGGTGATCCGGCCCTGCTGGCCCAGCCAGTAGCCGCTGCGCCCGACGAGGTCGGCCAGTGGGTGTGCGGCGAAGAAGTCGGGGGTGACGCGGCGCAGCGTGGCTTCCTCGGCCACGGCTTTCGCCCCGTTCTCGCAGAACTCCGCGGTGTGCCGCTTCTCGCCCTCGGGCCAGGCGCAGCCCGGGCAGTCGAAGCCGTCCTTCTGGTTGACCTTGAGGAGGGTCCGCGCCGTGCGGCGCACACCCATCTGCTGCCGCGCGATGCGCAGGGAGTGGGCGACGGCGGGCAGCCCGGCCGCGGCGTGCGGGGCGGCTTCCACCTGAGGGGCGTCCTGGACCGGGTCACCGGTGGGCGGCTTGGTGGCCATGATGCTGCTCCCCTTCGAGCGCTTCTTCCGCGGGTGTTCTGCCTCGGTATCGATCCTGTCACGCACCACCGACATCGCACCCGGCCGGGCACCGGGTCAAGGGTGCGTGGGGGCCGTACGGGGGTCGCCCGGTCCGGATTGTCAGTGGGCCGTGGCAGGATCGGGGGCGTGGCTGAGACGGCATCGAAGAAGACGGCAGACAACCGACCGCGCCTGCTCCTCATGGACGGGCACTCCCTGGCGTACCGGGCGTTCTTCGCCCTGCCCGCGGAGAATTTCACGACCTCGGTGGGCCAGCCGACGAACGCCGTGTACGGCTTCATGTCGATGCTGGCGAACACCCTGCGTGACGAGTCGCCCACGCACTTCGCGGTCGCGTTCGACGTGTCCCGCAAGACCTGGCGCGCCCAGGAGTTCCCTGAGTACAAGGCGAACCGCTCCAAGACCCCCGATGAGTTCAAGGGGCAGGTCGAGCTGATCGGCGAGCTGCTGGACGCGATGCACGCGGACCGGTTCGCGGTGGACGGCTTCGAGGCGGACGACGTCATCGCGACGCTCGCGACGCAGGCCGAGGCGGCCGGGTTCGAGGTGCTGATCGTCACCGGCGACCGGGACTCCTTCCAGCTGATCACGGAGAACGTGACCGTGCTCTACCCCACCAAGGGGGTCTCCGAGCTGACCCGGTTCACCCCGGAGAAGGTCGTCGAGAAGTACGGACTCACCCCGCAGCAGTATCCGGACTTCGCGGCTCTGCGCGGCGACCCGTCCGACAATCTCCCGGGGATTCCCGGGGTCGGTGAGAAGACCGCCGCGAAGTGGATCAACCAGTTCGGTTCCTTCGCCGAGCTGGTCGAGCGGGCCGACGAGGTCAAGGGCAAGGCCGGGCAGAATTTCCGCGACCACCTGGACGCGGTGAAGATGAACCGCGTGCTGACCGAGATGGTCCGCGACGTGGAGCTGCCGAAGACCCCCACCGAGCTGGAGCGCGCCCCCTACGACCGTACGGCGGTCACCGGCGTCCTCGATGTCCTGGAGATCCGCAATCCGAGCCTGCGCGAGCGGCTGCTCGCCGTCGACCCGGGTGCGGAGGAGGCAGGGCCGCCCGCCCCCGCCGCGGGGATCGAGCTGGACGGCGCGGTCCTCGGCTCCGGCCAGGTCACCCCCTGGCTGGAGGCGCACGGCGGGCAGCCGCTCGGCGTCATGACCGTCGACACCTGGTCGCTGGGGGCCGGCACGGTCACCGAGGTCGCCCTCGCCGCCGCCGACGGGGCCGCCGCGTGGCTTGACCCGACCCAGCTCGACGAGGCCGACGGGAAGGCGTTCGAGGCCTGGGCGGCGGACCCGGCGCGCCCCAAGGTCCTGCACAACGCCAAGAACGTGATGCGGGTCTTCCCCGAGATGGGCTGGCGGCTCGAAGGCGTCACGATGGACACCGCGCTCGCCGCGTATCTGGTGAAGCCGGGCCGTCGTTCCTTCGCTCTGGACGCGCTGGCCGTGGAGTACCTGGGCCGTGAGCTGGCCCCGGCCGCCGCCTCCGACGGGCAGCTGGCCTTCGGCGCGGACGACCGGGCCGAGGCGGACGCCCTGATGGCGCAGGCGCGGGCCGTGCTCGACCTGGGCGACGCGTTCACCACCCGCCTGAAGGAGGTGGGCGCGGCGGAGCTCCTGCACGACATGGAGCTGCCCACCTCGATCCTCCTGGCCCGTCTGGAGCGGCACGGCATCGCCGCGGACCGGGCCCATCTGGAGTCCATGGAGCAGCAGTTCGCCGGGACCGTGCAGCAGGCGATCAAGGAGGCGCACGCGGCGGTCGGCCGCGAGTTCAACCTCGGTTCGCCCAAGCAGCTCCAGGAGATCCTCTTCGGCGAGCTGGGCCTGCCGAAGACGAAGAAGACCAAGACCGGATACACCACGGACGCGGACGCCCTGGCCTGGCTCGCCGCGCAGACCGAGCACGAGCTGCCGGTCCTGATGCTGCGCCACCGCGAGCAGGCGAAGCTCCGAGTCACCGTCGAGGGTCTGATCAAGACGATCGCCGCCGACGGCCGTATCCACACCACGTTCAACCAGACCGTGGCGGCGACGGGCCGGCTCTCCTCCACCGATCCCAACCTGCAGAACATCCCCGTCCGCACGGACGAGGGCCGGGCGATCCGCCGGGGCTTCGTCGTCGGTGAGGGCTTCGAGACCCTGATGACGGCGGACTACAGCCAGATCGAGCTGCGGGTGATGGCGCACCTCTCCGAGGACGCCGGTCTCATCGAGGCGTTCACCTCCGGCGAGGACCTGCACACCACGGTCGCCTCCCAGGTCTTCGGCGTCGAGAAGCCGGCCGTCGACGCCGAGATGCGCCGCAAGATCAAGGCCATGTCGTACGGCCTGGCCTACGGCCTCTCCGCGTTCGGTCTTTCCCAGCAGCTGAACATCGACCCCGCCGAGGCCCGGGTGCTGATGGACACCTACTTCGAGCGGTTCGGCGGGGTGCGGGACTATCTCCACCGGGTCGTCGAGGAGGCCAGGGCCACGGGGTACACGGAGACGATCCTCGGCCGCCGCCGCTATCTCCCCGACCTCAACAGCGACAACCGCCAGCGCCGCGAGGCCGCCGAGAGGATGGCGCTCAACGCCCCGATCCAGGGCACGGCCGCGGACATCGTGAAGGTGGCGATGCTGCGGGTGGACCGGGCGCTGACCGAGGCGAGGCTTACCTCGCGGATGCTGCTCCAGGTACACGACGAAATCGTCCTGGAGATCGCCGAGGGTGAGCGGCAGCAGGTGGAGGAGATCCTGCGCCACGAGATGGCCCACGCGGTCGAGCTGCGCGCCCCGCTGGACGTCTCGGTCGGCGTCGGCAAGGACTGGGAGTCGGCGGCGCACTGACCGGCGTACAGGGAAGGGCCCGGAACCGCCCAGTGCGGTTCCGGGCCCTTCCGCGTGCTGCCGCTACTCCCGGCCGACTGCTTCCGTGCGCCGCTCCTGCGGTACGGGCACGGCCCGCCCCGGGTCCCTGCCGTGCCGCACCCGCAGCAGCCGCACCCCCACCCCGTACAGCAGCAGCCCGGCCGCCAGCCCGGCGCC
Organism: Streptomyces durocortorensis; assembly: GCF_031760065.1. Lineage (NCBI taxonomy): Bacteria > Bacillati > Actinomycetota > Actinomycetes > Kitasatosporales > Streptomycetaceae > Streptomyces > Streptomyces sp. C11-1. Next base: position 1,432,338 of record NZ_CP134500.1, on the reverse strand, counting down.
CGCGCCGAAGCAGGCGGTCGGGATGATGTCGAGCGGGTTCTCGACTCTTCCGAAGTGGGCGTACCAGCGGGCGCACCGGTGGGCGGTCCCCAGCAGCACGCAGCCGGCCAGCAGACCGATCGCGCCCCACCGTTCGCCCCGGCCGAGCACCGGGAGCGCCTCCGGCACCGGGGTCGCGGCCGTGCGCCGCAGGCCCGTGGTGAGGAACCAGCCGAGCACCACCAGCGCCAGAGCCGAACTGCCGTACTGGACGAACTGGTACACCGGGAGCCCGCCGACGCTCCGGCTCAGCACCGGCACCAGCTCGGTCCCCCACCGGCTGTGGTGGGTGAACGCGTCCCACACCACATGCGTGGCCGCGCCGATCGCGGCCGAGAGGGCGAACCACAGCCGGGCGGACGGCCCGAACGAGGCCCGGGTCCAGCGCTGCCCCCGGACGAAGGCGTGGACCCGGCCCCGTACGCGTACGGGCAACAGCGCCACCAGAGGCTCCCGAAGCAGCGCCCACACCGCGACCAGCACCGCGGCGATCAGCACGTTCACCGTGGCGACGCCCAGGAGCGTGTGGGTGAAGGACCCGAACTCCATCGCGCCCGGAATCACCGTGTCCGCGAAGTAGGTGACGTCCGGCGCGAACGAACCGGCGACGAGGGCCGAGGGAATCAGCGGCGACCGGGCGGTCCCGTTCCGGCGGATGGCCGGGAGCACGGCGGCGGCATGACTGAGCGTGAACGGCATGGCGGCAAGTATGCGGGACCGTTCGGGCACCATTGCGTGACCGTTGGGACAACGGGCTCGCGGGAACGATGAGAAAACAGTAAGAAGCGGTCAGGGCTCGGCGCTCGGGCCGCACATGGTGCCGTAGGGTCGGCAGAGCCTTGCGCTGGGGAGCGCGAGCAGCCTTCGAGGGGGAGGGACCGGAACGTATGGCAGCGCACATTCGCCGACGTCTGCGCAAGGGGGCCGCGAACACCGCGATGGCGGCGGCCGCCGTAGCGGCACTGGCGGCCTCGCAGGCCCCCGCGGCACCGCTGACCGGCGGCTCCGCGGGCGGCGGGGACCCGACGGCGGCCGGTGAGGACACCGCGGGCGCCGAGGACGATGCCGCGACCGGCAACTCGCCCTACTACACGGACCTTCCGCCCCTCGTCACGCCCGACAAGCCCGGCTCCTCCAGCAGCCTCCCGGTGGCAGGCGGCACGGAGGCGGGCATTCCGGCGTCGATCCTCGCCGCGTACAAGCAGGCCGAGAGCACCGTCGCGACCACCGACCCCACCTGCCGGCTGCCCTGGCAGCTCCTCGCGGCGATCGGCAAGGTCGAGTCCGGCCAGGCCCGTGGCGGGCGCGTCGACGCCAACGGCACCACCATCTCCCCGATCCTCGGCCCGGCCCTCAACGGCCAGGGCTTCGCGCTGATCAAGGACACCGACGGCGGGGCGTACGACAGCGACGCGGTCCACGACCGGGCGGTGGGCCCGATGCAGTTCATCCCGTCGACCTGGGCCGCCTGGGGGCAGGACGCCAACGGCGACGGCCGCAAGGACCCCAACAACATCTACGACGCGGCGCTCGCCGCCGGGCGCTACCTCTGCGCGAACGACCGCGATCTGGCCGTCGGTGCCGACCTCGACCGGGCGGTGCTGAGCTACAACCGCTCGACGGAGTATCTGCGTACGGTCCGCTCCTGGTTCGCGTACTACCAGCGCGGTACGCACGAGGTGCCCGACGGCACCGGAGCGCTGCCGACCGCCCCGAGCACCCCGTCCGGCTCCACCCCGAGCCCGACCCCCACCCCGAGCGGTACCCCGGGCACCAAGCCCTCCCCGTCCAAGCCGGGCGTCACGAAGCCGACCCCGGGGCCCTCGAAGCCCGGTGGCGGCTCCACCAGCCCGAAGCCCACGCCCACGCCGACCCCTACGCCGACCCCCACTCCGACACCGTCCGAGACCTTCGGCTCCCTGGAGAACGCGGACACCGGCCCGCTGCGCGCCACCGCGGGCACCGCGTTCGACGAGCGGATCGCCGTCCGCGCCCGCAACGCGCTCGGCGCCCCGCTCGCCGAGGTCCCCGTCACCTTCACCGTCACCGGGGACACCGGAACACTCTTCGCGGGCGGCAAGAAGACCGTCACCGTGAAGACGGGGGCCGACGGCACCGCAACCGCCCCCGAACTCCAGGCGGGCGAGGAGGCCGGGGAGTTCACCGTGACCGCCGTCGCGGGCACCGTCAGGCCGCGCACCCTGACCTACGCGGCGACCGTCACCGCCCGACAGGCCGACGAGATCGTCCGGACCGACGAGAAGGCGCTCGTCGCCGCGCCCGGCGAGAAGTTCGAGGACGCCGTCACTCTCAAGGCGACCTTCGAGGGCGCTGCCGCCGCCGGAGTGGCCGTCACCGCCACGATGATCACGGACGGCGAGAAGCCCGTCGAGAACGACAAGGGCCCGTACTTCAAGGAGGACGCGGACGGCGAGCCGCTGCGGACCCTGGATCTCGCCACGGACGCCGACGGCCTGCTCCGGCTCCCGGAGATCTTCGCCGACGACACCGCGGGCACGTACAAGCTGCTCCTCACCACCGAGGGCGGCGCCACGGTCGTCGTCGAGCTGACGGTCCGGGCGGCGGAGGAGACGGACCAGGCGCCGGAGGACACGGTCGAGGCACCGGAGGAGACGGCACCCCCCGAGGCCTGATCCGGCCGGCCCGGCCGAAGCCGACAGCCCCCGCACCCACCCGGTGCGGGGGCTGTCCGCTGTGTTCTCATCTCGCGCCCCGGTTGCTACGGTGCCCCGACCCTGACGATCCATCAGATAACTGTCCCGGGAGGCCGAGCATGCGTGCCCTCGTCGCCGCCGCCGTCGGGCTGGCCGCCGCCCTCGCGCTCGTGTTCACGATCACCGCCGTCGGCCCCCCGGCCGGGGAGACCTCGCCCGAACCCCTGCTGACCACGGTCCCCGGCCCGAAGAAGTAGCACCGCAGACGGAGAGGTCACCACCATGCGCCGCCGAGCCGGTCTCGTACTCCTGGCCTTCGCCGTGTTCTTCGCCGCCATGTCGCCGCTGCTGCGCTGGTACGCGTTCCCCCGCCTGGCCAAGGTCCCGCCGAACCAGTACCAGGAAGTCGTCCTGGAGGCGAAGCCCGCCACCCTCCTCGACTACTCCACCCTCCAGGCGAAGGAGGTCGAGAAGATCACCATCGTCCAGACCCTCAAGGGCAACGTCGAGGAGTCCGAGAAGATCGAACGCAGCGCCGGGCGCGACGTCGTCGTCTGGGACGCGCTCTCCTACGTCCAGGACCCCGACGGCAGGATGGTCTCCCAGATCCCCGAGCGCTACATCTTCGACGCCCACAGCCAGGCCCCCGTCAACGCCACCGGCGAGATGGTCGACGGCGATCCCGTCCGGCGCGAGGGCATCGAGTTCAAGTGGCCCTTCCTCACCGAGAAACGGGACTACGAGTACTTCGACGCGCAGACCCGCACCACCGCGCCCATCCACTACAAGGGCACCCGCACCTTCCGCGGCCTGGAGGTCTACTACTTCGAGCAGACCATCCCGTGGACGAAGGTCCCGATGCCCAAGAAGATGCCCATCGAGGGCGTCACCGCCGAGCAGATCGCCCGGACCGGCATGACCCGCTGGTACACCACCAAGCGGATGTTCTGGGTCGAGCCGGTCACCGGCGCCCCCGTCAACGGCGAGGAGATCCACAAGGAGGAGCTGCGCAACGCGAAGAAGATGGGCATGTCCAAGGACACGGTCACCGCGTTCGACGGCCATGTGAAGATGCGCGAGGACTACATCGCGGACACCGTCGACCTGGTCAAGTCCCAGCGCGTCCTGGTCCTCCTCCTCACCTCGTACCTGCCCTGGGGCTTCCTCTGCCTCGGTATCGGACTGCTCGCGCTGGCGCTCTGGCTGGAGGCGCGCTCCCGAACCCCGAAGATCCCTACGAGCGCTTGAGCCGCGCCGAGGTGAACCGCGTCGCCCGTACGGTCGAGGGGTCCTCCGGCCACGGATGCTTCGGATAGCGGCCGCGCAGCTCCGCCCGTACGGCCTTGTAGCCGTCCTGCCAGAACGACGCCAGGTCCGCCGTCACGGCCGCGGGCCGCCCGGCGGGGGAGAGCAGGTGGACCAGGACCGGCACCCCGGCCACCCGGGGCGTCTCGGCCAGCCCGAACAACTCCTGGAGCTTCACCGCCAGTACGGGCTGCTCGCCGCCGTACTCGACCCGGATACGGGAACCGCTCGGCACCTCGATCCGCTCCGGCGCCAGCTCGTCGAGGCGTACGGCCTCGCCCGTCGCCCACGGCAGCAGCCGGCGCAGCGCCTGGCCCGCGTCGATCCGGCCGAGGTCCGACCGCCGCCGCGCCCGCGACAGCTCCGGCTCCAGCCAGGCACCCGGATCCGCGAGCAGCGCCCCGTCCGACACATCCGGCCACGGCGCCCCCAGCACCCGGTGCAGGAACGCCAGGCGCAGCCGCAACTGCTCACTGTCCCGGGTCCACCTCAGCAGCCCGAGCCCGTTCCGGCCGAGCCCCTCCACCAGGGCGCCGCGCACCAGCTCCGGGTCCGGCTGCTTCAGGGGCCGTACCGCCAGCTCCACCGCCCCCACCCGGTCCACCGACCGGGCCACCACATCGCCGTCCACCCAGCGGACCTCCTCGCCCCGCACCCGCAGCTGCCCGGCGGCGAGGAGCGCGGTGTCCTCGTCGACCACCGCGGCCAGCCGCACCCGGGCCGAGGCCGCGTGGGCGGGCCGGTCCGCGACGGCCACGGCCAGCCAGGGAGCACTGCGCAGCCGTGACCCCTCCCGCAGCTCCGCACCCGTCCCCGACACCATCAGGAACGCCCCCTCGCCCCGGGCCCGCGCCACCCGCTCCGGGAACGCCAGGGCGGCGACGAGGCCGACGGCGGCGTCATCGGAGGTTCCTGGGAGTGCTGTCCCGGTGTCGCCCACCGAGGCCGACAACCGCCGCGCCTCCTGCCGCCAGCGCCCCGCGTAGCCGTCCTGGCCCCGGCGGGCGGTCCGCAGCGCCACCGCGAGATCGTCCCCGTACTCCCTCGGCGGCTCCTCGCTCAGCAGCGCCACCACCTCCGCGGCCCGCCGCGCCCCGACCTCCGCGGCCCCGTCCAGCAGCGCCCGCGCCAGCCGGGGATGGAGCCCGAGCCGGGACATCCGTACGCCCCGGTCGGTGACCCGGCCCGTAGCGTCCACCGCGCCGACCGCGCCCAGCACCTCGCGGGCCGCGCCCATCGCCCCGGCGGGCGGCGGGTCCAGCAGAGCGAGCGACGAGGCGTCCGGGTCGCCCCAGCACGCTGCCTGGAGCGCGAACGCCGCGAGGTCGGCGACCTTGATCTCCGGGGCCGGGAAGCGCGCGAGCCGCCCGTCCTCGGCCTGCTCCCAGCACCGGTACACGGCTCCCGGAGCCTCCCGCCCCGCACGCCCGGCGCGCTGCCGCCCGGACGCCTGGGAGGCCCGTACGGTGGTCAGGGCGCTCAGGCCCCGGGCGTGGTCGGTACGGGGCTCCCGGGCGAGGCCCGAGTCGACGACGACCCGCACGCCCGGCACCGTCAGCGACGACTCCGCCACCGAGGTCGCCAGCACCACCCGCCGGCCCCCGGACGACCCGGCGAGCACCGAGTCCTGCACGGCGGCCGGGGCGCGCCCGTGCACCTGGAGCACCTCGGCGTCCACCCCCGCCAGCTGCCCGGCCACCCGCCCGATCTCCCCGACACCGGGCAGGAAGCAGAGCACGTCCCCCTCCCTCTCCGCCAGCGCCCGCCGCACGGTCGCCGCCACATGCGTCAGCAGCGCCGGATCGACCCTCATCCCGTGCGGCGGCCTCACCGGCCGCACGGGCGGCGCCCAGACCACCTCCACCGCATGCGACACGCCCTGTGCCTCGACCACCGGGGCATCGCCCAGCAACCGGGCCCAGCCCTGCGCGTCCGTCGTCGCGGACGCCGCCACCAGCCGCAGATCGGGCCGGATCGCCTCCCGTACGTCCAGGAGGAAGGCGGCCACCGTGTCGGCGTCCAGATGGCGCTCGTGGCACTCGTCGATGATCACCGCATCGACCCCGGCCAGCTCCTGATCGCGCTGGAGCCGCTGGAGCAGCACCCCGGTGGTCACGACCTCCACCACCGTGTCCCGCCCCACCACCCGCTCGCCACGCACGGTGAAGCCGACCCGCCCGCCCGGCCGCTCGCCCAGCAGCCAGGCCATCCGCCGCGCCGCGGCCCGCGCGGCGATCCGCCGCGGCTCCGCGACCACGACCCGGCGCACCGGCCCGTCGCCGGTCAGCCCGGCCAGGACCAGCGGCACGAGGGTTGTCTTGCCGGTACCGGGCGGTGCGCACAGCACGGCGACGCCCCGGTCGTCGAGCGCACGCTCCAGGGCGGGCACGGCGGTGCGGACGGGCAGACGTTCCAGGGCTTCGGTGCGGATCACGCCCCCAGTGTCGTACGGAGTGTCCTCAAGGGTTCCGCCCGGCCCGGCCCGGCCCGTCAGCGGCGGCTCAGTCCCGCTCGCACACGAAGATCGCGGTGCCCGGGATCAGGTTGCCGCGCAGCGGGGACCAGCCGCCCCACTCCTGGTCGTTCCACGCGGGCCATTCCGGTTCGACCAGGTCGACCAGCCGGAATCCGCCCGCCACCACGTCCCGGACCCGGTCGCCCAGGGTGCGGTGGTGCTCCACGTAGACGGCGTTGCCCTGCTCGTCCTGCTCGACGTAGGGGACGCGGTCGAAGTAGGAGGCGGCGACGGACAGCCCTTCGGGCCCCGGCTCGTCCGGGAACGCCCAGCGGACCGGGTGGGTCACGGAGAAGACCCAGCGGCCGCCGGGCCGCAGCACCCGGTGCACCTCGCGGAAGACCCGCACGGGGTCCGCGACGAAGGGCACCGCACCGTACGCGGAGCAGGCCACGTCGAAGGAGGCGTCCCGGAAGGGGAGCCGGCCCGCGTCCGCCTCGACGAGCGGGACGTTCCCGCCGATCCGCAGGGCGTGCTGGAGCTGGCGGTGGGAGAGGTCGAGGGCCACCGGGCGGGCGCCCCGGCCGGCCAGCCAGCGCGAGCACTGGGCGGCCCCGGCGCCGATCTCCAGCACGTCCAGGCCCTTCAGCGAGGCCGCGGGGCCCAGCAGGGCGGCCTCCGCCTCGTCCAGCCCCTCCGGGCCCCAGACGAAGCGGTCGTCCCCGAGGAAGCTCCCGTGGTCCGTCTGGTACTCGTCGGCGTTCCGGTCCCACCAGCCGCGGCTGGCCCGGCTGCTCTCCGCCTCGTCCGCCGCCCGCCGGGTGGCCTCCGGCTCGGCGGGTCCGGCGGCCTCTGCGGAGTGGGTCCCGTGGATCTCTTGGCTCATCGTGCCCGTCGTTGTAGTTTGCCTTCACCCGCCGCGCGCGGTACGTACCAGGGGGTGTGCCCCGGGGGGTACGGACGCGTGTCCGCGACGCCGTGCCGTAGTGTGTTCGGGCCGATGCGGCCTCGGAGAACATGAGTTGCGCCGGGAATGGGGCGATGTGCCCCGGGTATGCGCCTTCGCGCATTGACCCTGTCCGGCTGCCCCCGTATGCTACAAGTTGCGCTGCGAGCCTGCGCGCCTCAGACCTAGCAGGCCGCGCTCGCGTCTGTTGCATGTCCCCTCGGTTGTCGAGGCACCTCCCCCGGAAACGGGTAGGGCGCTTTACAGGCTGTCCGGCTTCTGCAGAGGCGATACGGGCTTTCGGCGTAGCAGTACCTACGACTCTCTGTCCGTACCGGAGCCCTTTCCCACATGACGAGCAGCACCGAGACCACCGCCACCACTCCGCAGGTTGCGGTCAACGACATCGGCGACGCGGACGCGTTCCTCGCGGCGATCGACGAGACGATCAAGTACTTCAACGACGGCGACATCGTTGACGGTGTCATCGTCAAGGTTGACCGGGACGAGGTTCTCCTCGACATCGGTTACAAGACCGAAGGTGTCATCCCGAGCCGCGAGCTCTCGATCAAGCACGACGTCGACCCGAACGAGGTCGTCAAGGTCGGCGACGAGATCGAGGCCCTGGTTCTCCAGAAGGAGGACAAGGAAGGCCGCCTGATCCTCTCGAAGAAGCGCGCTCAGTACGAGCGTGCCTGGGGCACCATCGAGAAGATCAAGGAAGAGGACGGCATCGTCACCGGTACCGTCATCGAGGTCGTCAAGGGTGGTCTCATCCTCGACATCGGCCTCCGCGGCTTCCTCCCGGCGTCGCTCGTCGAGATGCGTCGTGTCCGCGACCTCCAGCCCTACGTGGGCAAGGAGCTTGAGGCGAAGATCATCGAGCTGGACAAGAACCGCAACAACGTGGTCCTGTCCCGCCGTGCCTGGCTTGAGCAGACCCAGTCCGAGGTGCGCCAGACGTTCCTCACCACCCTGCAGAAGGGTCAGGTCCGCTCCGGCGTCGTCTCCTCGATCGTCAACTTCGGTGCCTTCGTGGACCTGGGTGGCGTCGACGGTCTCGTGCACGTCTCCGAGCTCTCCTGGAAGCACATCGACCACCCCTCCGAGGTTGTCGAGGTCGGCCAGGAAGTCACCGTCGAGGTCCTCGACGTCGACATGGACCGCGAGCGCGTCTCCCTGTCGCTCAAGGCGACGCAGGAAGACCCGTGGCAGCAGTTCGCCCGGACGCACCAGATCGGTCAGGTCGTCCCGGGTAAGGTCACCAAGCTCGTTCCCTTCGGTGCGTTCGTCCGCGTCGACGAGGGCATCGAGGGTCTGGTCCACATCTCCGAGCTGGCCGAGCGCCACGTGGAGATCCCGGAGCAGGTCGTCCAGGTCAACGACGAGATCTTCGTCAAGGTCATCGACATCGACCTTGAGCGCCGTCGCATCAGCCTCTCGCTGAAGCAGGCCAACGAGTCCTTCGGTGGCGACCCGGCCTCGGTCGAGTTCGACCCGACCCTGTACGGCATGGCCGCGTCCTACGACGACCAGGGCAACTACATCTACCCCGAGGGCTTCGACCCCGAGACCAACGACTGGCTCGAGGGCTTCGAGGCGCAGCGCGAGGTCTGGGAGACGCAGTACGCCGAGGCGCAGCAGCGCTTCGAGCAGCACCAGGCCCAGGTCATCAAGTCCCGCGAGGCCGACGAGGCTGCCGCTGCCGAGGGCGCTGCCGCCCCGGCCGGCGCTGCTCCGGCCGCCTCCGGCGGCTCCGGTGGCGGCTCGTACTCCTCGGAGTCGGCGGACAACTCCGGCGCCCTGGCGTCGGACGAGGCCCTGGCCGCGCTGCGCGAGAAGCTGGCGGGCGGCCAGAGCTGACGCTCCGACCCCGACGGCTCATCGGCTGCGGTAAGGCTGTAGAGCACTGAGTGAGGCCCGTTCCCTTCGGGGGGCGGGCCTCACTCGCGTATGCGGGGCTTCTTCGCGCGTCTACGGCGTGACGGCGATGTTGGTCAGACCCTTGCCGCCGGTGACGGTGTTGCTCGCGTACACGGTGGTGCGGCAGCCGGCGCTGTTGTTGGTGACGTTGATGGCGAGCTGCCGGCCGCCGGTGGCACCGGACAGGTTCGAGGTGTTGTTGCGGAAGACTGTGCCGCAGCCCCAGCCGCTCTGCTGGGTGTGGGTCTCGTAGCCGTTGTTGGTGGTGCGGGACCCTTTGTTGCCTTCCACCAGGACGTTGTTGCCCTTCACGTCGACCCAGGAGTCGTCGTAGTTGGCGCCGGTGAGACCGCTGCCGTCGAAGGTGTTGCCGATGATCCGGGCGCCGGTGGTCCCTTCCTTGATGTCGATGTTCTCACCGCCGACACCGGGGCCGATCGTGTTGTTGAGGATCTGCACGTTGTCGCTCCGGTCGGAGAGATCACCGGCCGACCCGACGTACACGCCCTCGCCCATGCCGCGGCCGTTGAGTCCGGTGTCGTAGATGCGGGAGTTCTTCAGGACGCCGTCCCTGGAGGATTTACGGAAGTGGACTCCCTCCATGTCCAGATCGTGCACGGTCACCGAGTCGATGACGACGCCTCTCGCCGCGTCGGCCATGATGCCCTTCTGGCCGCCCTTGATCGTGACCCCCTGGACGGTCCAGTGCGACGCTCCGTTCAGGTGGAGCCCGTAGCCGCCGCCCGCCGTCAGGACCGCCCTGCTGGAACCGGTCAGGGTGATCCGGGCCCCGGAGGTGCCGGGCCGGGTGGCCTTGAAGTTCCCGGTGTACGTGCCATCGGCGAGCCGGATCGTGTCGCCGGGGGAGGCGGAGGTGAGCGCCGACTTCAGCTGGGCGGCGGTGGACACGTCGATCATGGCTGCGGTGTTCGTCGTGGGGGAGGCGCTCGCGGTGGAGGTCAGGGCGAGCCAGCCGGTCGCGAGGGAGGCGGCGAGCAGGACGGTGAACGGAGTGCGGGTGCGCATGGGGGGTGCCTTCCCGTCGGAGGTCCAGGACGTTCCCGTACACGCAGCCGTTCTCGTACATGAATCTGGAACGTGCTGCTGAACGTGTTGCCCAGTGACGGTAGGGACGACGGCGGGACACGTCAAGGTCTGGACCAGCAACCGCGCGGACCTTGCGCCCGGACCGTTAACTGACGCGCCGTGAAGCCCCGTTGCCGGAAAGTGCGGTTACGGGGAATGCTCGTGCGGGCGGGTGCGTTCTTCTGGAGGAACACGAGGAGGAGCGGTAACCGTGCCTGATCCGCAGAGTTTGTACGAATGGGAGCCGAAGGGCCTGGCCGTCGTCGACATGGCGCTGGCGCAGGAGTCGGCCGGCCTGGTCATGCTCTACCACTTCGACGGATACATCGACGCGGGCGAGACCGGCGAGCAGATCGTCGACGGATTGCTGGAGACGCTGCCGCACCAGGTCGTCGCCCGCTTCGACCACGACCGGCTCGTCGACTACCGCGCACGGCGCCCCCTGCTCACCTTCCGGCGCGACCGCTGGACGTCCTTCGAGGCCCCGACCCTGGAGGTCAGGGTGGTCCAGGACGCCACCGGAGCGCCCTTCCTGCTGCTGTCGGGGCCGGAGCCGGACGTGGAGTGGGAGCGGTTCGCCGCAGCCGTCGAGCAGATCGTCGAGCGTCTAGGGGTCCGCCTCGCGGTCAATTTCCACGGCATCCCGATGGGCGTCCCGCATACCCGCCCCGTCGGCATCACCCCGCACGGCAACCGCACCGACCTGATGCCGGGCCACCGCAGTCCCTTCGACGAGGCGCAGGTCCCCGGTTCGGCCGAGGCGCTCATCGAGTACCGGCTCATGGAGTCCGGTCACGACGTCCTCGGGGTCGCCACCCACGTCCCGCACTACGTCGCCCGGTCCTCCTATCCGGACGCGGCGCTGACCGCGCTGGAGGCCATCACCGCGGCGACCGGTCTGGTGCTGCCCGCCCTGGCGCACTCCCTGCGCACCGAGGCGCACCGGACCCAGACCGAGATCGACCGCCAGATCGGCCAGGGTGACGAGGAGCTGGTCTCCCTCGTCGAGGGCCTGGAGCATCAGTACGACGCGGTCGCCGGCTCCGAGACGCGCGGCAACCTGGTCGCCGAACCGGTCGACCTGCCGTCCGCCGACGAGATCGGCCGCCAGTTCGAACGCTTCCTCGCCGAGCGGGAGGGCGACGGCTGAGCGGGCGGCCCCGCCCCGTAGGCTGCGCTCCATGCTGAAGGTGGGCCTGACCGGCGGGATCGGCGCCGGCAAGAGCGAAGTGTCGCGGCTGCTCGTCGAGCACGGGGCCGTACTGATCGATTCCGACCGGATCGCCCGCGAGGTCGTCGAGCCCGGTACGCCCGGACTCGCGGCCGTCGTCGAGGAGTTCGGTCCGGGCGTCCTCACCCCCGAGGGCACCCTGGACCGCCCGGCGCTCGGCGCGCTCGTCTTCGCCGACGCCGACCGCCGCGCCGCGCTGAACGCGATCGTCCACCCCCTGGTCGGCGCCCGGGCGGCCGAACTGGAGCGGGCGGCTCCAGCGGACGCCGTCGTCGTCCACGACGTCCCGCTTCTCACTGAGAACGGCCTCGCACCGTTCTACGACCTGGTCGTGGTCGTCGACGCATCGCCCGAGACCCAGCTCGACCGGCTCGTGACGCTGCGCGGAATGACCGAGTCCGACGCCCGTGCCAGGATGGCCGCCCAGGCGACCCGGGAGCAGCGCCGGGCCGTCGCCGACCTGCTCGTGGACAACGACGGGCCGCTGGAGGCGCTGGAACCGCAGGTCCGCAAGGTCTGGGACGAGCTGGTCCGCCGGGCCGCCGCCCACTGAGCCCGCACCCGTGGAGCCCGCACCCGCGTCCGCCCGCCCGGAATACCGGAGCCGGGGCGGACGTTGGAAACGCGCGAGTGAGGGAAGGATGCGACCGTGCCCGAGAGGAACCCGGAAACCCATGTCATCGATTTCCGGGCGGCCGAGCAACTGCTCGACGCCCGGGACCCCCGGGGCGCGGTAAAGCTGCTCGACTCGGTGATCGCCGCTCACCCGGAGAACACCGCGGCCCGGCTGCTGAGGGCCCGCGCCTTCTTCGCCGCCGCCCAACTGCGCCCGGCCGAGCTGGAATTCGAGCTGGTGCTGGAGCGTGAGCCGGACAACGCGTTCGCCCACTTCGCGCTGGCCCGCACCTTCGAGCGGGCCGGACGCCCGGAAGCGGCGACCCGGCACTTCCGGCTCGCGGCGGCGCTCGACCCGAAGCCGGAGTACCTGCGGGCCGCGAAGTTCGACGAGGGGGCCTGACAGCTCGGGGCGCTTCTCCCGCCTGCCGCCGCCCCTTCCGCTCAGGGTTGCCCCGGTGGCCCCGGCCGGCCGTCGCCGTGGTCCGGTTCGTACGGTGGGATGTCCCGGCCCGGCTGGTAGCGCGGTCCCTGGCGCATGCGGTACGCGATCACGAAGAGGTCCAGAACCGCGATGACCAGCACCACCGCGCAGGCCACGGCCCAGCCCGGCCGCCCGGCGAGGGAGAAGGCCCCCAGGCCGAAGAGGGCCCAGAGCGTCCCCCACAGGCTCAGCCAGAGCCGCATCCGCAGCGCACTGCGGGCGGTCGCGGGTTCACTGCCGGTACGCATGACGATCGCCTCACTTCCCAGGATGGACCCGTGTGGCGGCGGACGGAACAGGGCACGGCGCCCCGGTGCGCGCCCACCGCGCTGCGGGTCCGCCCGCTGACCGGGTGTGATGGGAGGGGAACTGTCGCCGTCGGCCGCCCGTTCGCCAGGCGTGGACGAACCTTCGGTGCGCGAGGGGTACGAGGGGACCGGCCCGGGGGTCATCACGCCGGACGGGTGCGCGGTGGAGCTGTATCGTCCACGCGGGCGAGCACCGGGTGCGTGACGCGATGCTGCGCGTCTGCCGTGCCCATGTGCGGGACGACGGGATCGTCCTCATCCAGCGCGAGGGCGTGGCGCACCGCTCGGAGTCTCCGCCGAGCCGGTGGGCGACGGGGTGCGTTCGGTGCGCGCGGAGTGTCACTTCGACGACGCGCGGTGGACGCAGACGTTCCTGTCGCGGGAGCTCTCCGAGGCGGATCTCGCCCGACATCTTGCGGCGGCCGGACTGGCGGTGGACCGCACCCTCACCGACGACGGCACCTGGGTGCAGGCCCGCCCAGCCCCGCCCCGCTGACACGCTGAGTGCGTTCAGTGCACGAAGCTGTAGCTGCGCCACACGCTCCCCGGCGGAGTCACATCGCTGAACCTTGTCGCCACGTACGCCGTCCCCTCGCCGGTGCAGTCGCGGGTGGGGTACAGGACGATGTCGACGAGCGTCCCGTTCTCGATCTCGTGGGCTCCGGCCGGGGCGATCCTGTGGCAGCCGCGCACCGACGGGCTGTTCACCTGCACCACCGCTTCGCGCTCCGTCGTGTACGTCACGGGGCCGACCGCCGTGCGGCCGAGCCCGGAGCAGCCGGAGGCGGCGAGGGCGAGAAGCGAGACTCCGGCGGCGATGCCGAGGCGGCGTCGGCGGCGGTGAAGGGTCGCGGTCACGGACATGGGCGGGTCCTCGTCTGATCGTCCGGCTCATCGGTACGTCGGGGGAGACGTGCTGGCGCTGGCCACCCTGCCCGCACCGGGTCGCTCCGGCATCCGCTGCGCAGCCGACCGGGCGAGACGCGCCTCCATTCAAAGGTTCGCCGTACGGCAAACAGGGCATAACGCTGCAAAGAGGAGTTATTCGCTCGTGTAGGTAGGCTCCATGCCGGTCAGGGGGCCCGCGATGGTTCAGGAGCTGGCGATCGCAGCGGTGACGGCGGTCTGCGTAGCGGGGATGTATCTGATGGCGGCGGCCCGGGTGATCCGGCAGTACGAGCGGGGTGTGGTGCTGCGGCTCGGCAGGTTGCGCGACGAGGTGCGCAGGCCGGGTTTCACCCTGATCGTGCCGGTCGTGGACCGTCTGCACAAGGTCAACATGCAGATCGTCACCATGCCCGTGCCCGCCCAGGACGGCATCACCCGGGACAACGTGACCGTCCGGGTCGACGCGGTCATCTACTTCAAGGTCGTCGACCCGACGACCGCCGTCATCGCGGTGGAGGACTACCGCTTCGCCGTGTCGCAGATGGCCCAGACTTCTCTCCGGTCGATCATCGGCAAGAGCGACCTCGACGACCTGCTGTCCAACCGCGAGAAGCTGAACCAGGGGCTGGAGCTCATGATCGACAGCCCTGCGGTCAGCTGGGGCGTGCAGATCGACCGGGTGGAGATCAAGGATGTCTCGCTGCCGGAGACCATGAAGCGGTCCATGGCCCGCCAGGCGGAGGCCGACCGGGAGCGGCGTGCCCGGGTGATCAACGCCGACGCCGAGCTCCAGGCATCCAAGAAGCTGGCCCAGGCGGCGGGCGAGATGTCAGCGCAGCCCGCGGCGCTCCAGTTGAGGCTGCTCCAGACCGTGGTGGCCGTCGCGGCGGAGAAGAACTCCACGCTGGTGCTGCCCTTCCCGGTGGAACTGCTCCGCTTCTTGGAACGGGCCCAGCAGGCGGCTCCGCAGGAGATGACACCGCTGGAGACGACACCGCAGCAGGCGGCTCCGGAGGAGACACCGCTCGCCGGGGCGCAGCGCCCGGGGACGGACGCTCCCGAAGCAGAGCTGCCGGAGGAGCGGGTTCCCGGGACGCGAACCTCCAGGAAGCGGCTCTCCGAGGAACCGGCTGCATCGGAACCCTTCGCCCATCACTGAGCGTGGCGGCCGCTTGCCGGGAAGAGCCGCCGTGGTAGGCCCGGTGCGCTGCTGACCTGGGGAGATGTGGGCGGAGCATGGGTTGTCGGACCTCCCGCCTAGACTCGCAGAGTCAGCACATTCCGTGCTGGACGGAGACCGCGTGCAGGGCGGGAGGGGGTGGGCGGACATGACGGTAGGGACCCGTCGCGGCGAGGACGTGGTGGAGCGCAGCGCGGACGCAGGACGCCTGCTGCGCTGCGCGGCGGTCTTCCTGCCCGGCACGGTGCCCAGGGAAGGCCGCATCGCCTTCTGGGACCCCCGGGCGGACGGCGGCGACGGCTCACCTGGCGCGGTGCCGGCCCAGGTGGGTGCCTCTTCCGCAGACGCCGACGCCTCGGGGCGGGGCGAGGCCTCCTTCATGTACGCGGATGGCTCGGGCCCGTCCGGGGACACCGTGCCGTACACCGCCGCGGAACTCACGGTCGTCCGGCCGGACGGGGCGGCGAGGCCAGGAGGCGTCCGGCGTTCCGTGGTGCCCGCGGCACTGCTGTCCGTGACCGACGCGCTGCCCGTGCTCATCCGGGCCCGGCAGCAGGCATCCGCCCATCCCGCCACCCGCTGCTGGGGCGCGGCCGCACTGCACGCCCTTCAGCTCGTCGCGCGCGGCCGGCTCCTGCCAGGAATCACGGCGGACGGCCATGACGCCTGGCGGGCGGGCCCGCGGGACGCCGAGGACGTGGCGCATCTGCGGGCCGTCGCCGCCGCCCTGCCGCCCGAGGGGCACGCGGTGCCGGTCGCGGCGTCCGAGCCGCCCCGCCTCCCTGACCCCGAGACGCTGATCGGGTCGTTCCTGGACGCCGTCGCCGACACACTGCCGCGCACCCCCGCCGCGCCCTTCGCGATGGGCGCGCCGTTCGCCGCCCGTGAGCCCCAGCACCTGCCCCACGCCGCCGCCTGGGCCGTCGAGGTGGCCTCGGGGCTGGACGCCGGTGTGAAGATCTCGCTTCGCCTCGACCTCTCCGCGTACGAGCTGTTCGACACCGCCGACACCTACGCCGTCACGGCCTCCGGGGAGGCCGCGCCGGAGGCCGTGGAGCAAGCGGCGCACCCCGACGACCCCGCGGTCCGCCCTGCCGCCGCGGCCATCGTGCAGGTGCACAGCCTTGCCGACCCCACGTATGTGGTGGACGCGGCCGCCCTGTGGAACGGCGGGGCGGGCGAGCCGTTCGGACCGCGTGCCCGGGTCGACGCGGTGCTGGCGCTGCGCCGGGCCGCCCGGATCTGGGCCCCGCTGGAACGGCTGCTGGGACAGCCGGTCCCCGATGTGCTCGCGATCACCGAGGACGAGCTGTACGAGCTGTTGAGCGACGCGGGGGCCCGGCTGGCGGCGGCAGGGGTCCACGTCCACTGGCCGCGCGAGCTGGCCCGTTCGCTGACCGCGGCCGCCGTGGTGCGGCCCGCGCCCGGTTCGGCCACCGACGGCACCTCGTTCTTCGACGCCGAGCAGCTTTTCGCCTTCGACTGGCAGCTGTCACTGGGGGACGAGCAGCTGACCGAGGCGGAGATGGACGCCCTGGCCGAGGCCCACCGGCCGGTGGTGCGACTGCGCGACCAATGGGTGGTCGTCGACCCCGCGCTCGTACGCAAGGCGCGCAAACGGGAGTTGGGGCTCCTGGATCCGGTGGACGCGCTGGCCGTCGCCCTCACGGGCAGCGCGGAGGTGGACGGTGAACGGGTGGACGCCGTTCCGGCCGGAGCCCTCGCCGCACTGCGGACGCGCATCCTCGCCGAGGACACCACGATCCCGCCGCCGCCCGGACTGGACGCGACCCTGCGCGACTACCAGCTGCGCGGTCTGGCCTGGCTGGACCGGATGACCGCGCTCGGGCTCGGCGGCTGCCTCGCCGACGACATGGGCCTCGGCAAGACGATCACCCTCATCGCCCTCCACCTGCACCGCGCGCACCCCTCGCCGACCCTGGTGGTCTGCCCCGCCTCCCTCCTCGGCAACTGGCACCGCGAGATCAACCGCTTCGCCCCCGGCGTCCCGGTGCGGCGCTTCCACGGCACGGACCGGACCCTGACCGATCCGGACAACGGCTTCGTCCTGACCACCTACGGCACGATGCGCAGCCGCGCCGCCCAACTCGCCGAGCACAGCTGGGGCCTGGTCGTCGCCGACGAGGCGCAGCACGTCAAGAATCCGCACTCCTCCACGGCCAAGGCCCTGCGCACCATCCCCGCCCCGGCCAGAGTCGCCCTCACCGGCACCCCTGTCGAGAACAACCTCTCCGAGCTCTGGGCGCTGCTCGACTGGACCACGCCCGGACTGCTCGGCCCGCTCAAGACGTTCCGGGCCCGGCACGCCCGGATCGTGGAGAACACCGGCACGGCCGCCGGTCTGGGCAACGAGGAGGCGGTGGAGCGGCTGTCCCGGCTGGTCCGCCCGTTCCTCCTGCGGCGCAAGAAGTCCGACCCCGGCATCGCCCCCGAGCTGCCGCCCAAGACGGAGACCGACCACCCCGTCGCCCTCACCCGCGAGCAGGCCACGCTCTACGAGGCCGCCGTCCGCGAGACGATGGCCCAGATCGAGGGCGCCGAGGGCATCGCCCGCCGGGGTCTCGTCATGAAGCTGCTGTCCTCGCTCAAGCAGATCTGCAACCACCCCGCCCAGTATCTGAAGGAGGAGCCCACCCGGCTCACGGCCCGCTCGGGCAAGCTCGCCCTGCTGGACGAACTGCTCGACACGATCCTGGCCGAGGACGGCTCGGTCCTGATCTTCACCCAGTACGTGACGATGGCGAAGCTCCTCTCCGCGCACCTGGCCTCCCGTGCGATCCCCTCCCAACTCCTGCACGGTGGTACGCCGGTGGCCGAGCGGGAGCGGATGGTGGACCGCTTCCAGTCCGCCGAGGTCCCCGTCTTCCTGCTCTCCCTCAAGGCGGCGGGCACCGGGCTGAACCTGACCCGCGCCGCCCATGTCGTCCACTACGACCGCTGGTGGAACCCGGCAGTCGAGGAGCAGGCCACGGACCGGGCGTACCGGATCGGCCAGACCCAGCCCGTGCAGGTCCACCGGATCATCGCGGAGGGCACGGTGGAGGACCGGATCGGTGAGCTGCTGGAGTCCAAGCGGGCCCTGGCGGACGCGGTGCTCGGCACCGGTGAGACCGCGCTGACCGAGCTCAGCGACCGCGACCTCGCCGACCTCGTCGCCCTGCGGAGGCCCGCATGAGCCCCCGGCCGACGCCCCGTTCGGCACCCCGCGTCCGGCCCGGCCCCGACGATCTGCGGCGCACCTTCGAAGCGGTGCCCGCCCGCACCTCCCGGGACGGCGAGCCCTTCGCGGACAGCTGGTGGGGCCGGGCCTGGGTGACGGCCCTGGAGTCGCTGTCGATGGACGGGGCGCGGCTCGCCCGCGGCCGTGCGTACGCCGACGAAGGCCAGGTCGCGGCGATCACCGTCACCCCCGGCCGCGTCATCGCCTATGTGCACGGCAGCCGGGTCCGCCCCTACCGCGCCGAACTGCGCCTGCGTACCCTCACCGACCCCGGCTGGGACACCCTTCTCGACGCGGTCGCCGCCCGGCCCGGGGACCTGTCCGCGCTGCTGGCGAAGGAGATGCCGTACTCGCTGGCCGCCACCGCCGAGGGGGCCGGTGTGCGGCTGCTGCCCGCCGCCGACGACCTCGACCCCAGCTGCTCCTGTCCCGACCACGGGCGGCCCTGCAAGCACGTCGCCGCCCTCTGCTTCCAGACCGCCCGGCTGCTCGACAGCGACCCGTTCGTCCTGCTGCTCATGCGGGGCCGGGGCGAGCGCGAGCTGCTGGACGAGCTGGGCCGCCGCAACGCCGAGCACTCCGCCCGGGAGCGCCCGGCCGCCCCCGCCACCCCGTCGGTCGCGGCGGAAGAGGCGCTGGCCGCCCGCTTCCTGCCCCCGCTCCCGGTGCCCCTCCCCGTCCCGCCGCACCCCGGCCAGCCCCCGTCGTACCCGGACCTGCCCGGCGCCCGCGATCCGCTGGGCCTGGACCACCTCGCCACCGACGCGGCCGCCCGCGCCCACACCCTGCTGACCACCGGCCGTGATCCGCTGGCCGGGCTCACGGCCTGGCAGGACGCGGTCCGCCTCGCCGCCTCGCGTCCCACCGCCGGACTCACCGCCACCACGCGTGCGCTCTACCGCGAGCTGGCGTACGCCACCGGCCGCACCACCACCGATCTCGCCCGCGCCGTCGCCGCCTGGCGGCAGAACGGCGCAGAGGGCCTCGCGGTCCTGGAGACGCCCTGGGACCCCCCGGCGGGCCCCTTCGACCGGGCCCGCCCCGCGCTCGCCGCCGCAGGTCACCCACGCTTCACGCCCTGGCGCAACCACCTGACCCACCCGAACGGTTCGTTCCAGCTCCGCTTCGGCCGCGACGGCCGCTGGTACGGCTACGAATCGGACCCCGGCGCCGACGACTGGTGGCCCCGCGCCGCGCCGGACCCCGACCCGGTGGCCGCCCTGCAAGCCCTGCTCGCGGGTGACTCCGTCCCGGACGGATTCGACGCCGACCCGTCCTACGTGCGGTAGAGCCCTCATCACGTGCGGTGGAGCCCTCACCCCGTGAAACCCTAAAACCCTTGGCCACAGTGGAGTTGCCGCTGTTAGCGTCCTCGACGTGGCGAAACTCAATCAGATCATCGCAGTGGAGAAGGGCGTCAAGTCCAAGGCGCACCAGGACCTGACAGCGGCACATCACGGCCTCCAGAAGGCCGGACTGCTGGCCGGGATCTCCCGGACCTACCAGCCCAAGGACGAGGAGGGCGAGCAGCTTCCGCCCGAGTCGACGCTGGTCCAGGTCAAGGCCGAGGACGTGCTGCGGGACACCGCGGCCACGCTGACCCGGCTCTTCGATGTGACCGCCACGAAGGACTGGGCGAACTGCTCGGCCAGGGCCGACGTGAAGGTCGACGGCCGGGTGCTGGTGAGCGAGGTGCCGGTGTCGTATCTGCTCTTCCTGGAGAAGCAGCTGACCGACCTCAACACCTTCATCCGCAAGCTGCCCGTCCTGGACGCCGCCGAGGCCTGGACGCAGGACCCGTCGACCGACTCCTGGAAGACGGAGCCGGTCCGGACGCTCCGTACGAAGAAGGTGCCCCGCAACCACGTCAAGGCGGAGGCGACCGAGAAGCACCCGGCGCAGGTCGAGGTGTACTACGAGGACGTGCCGATCGGGTATTGGACGACCGTCAAGTTCTCCGGGGCGCTGCCCGCACGGCGCGTCAACGAACTGCTGGACCGGGTCGAGAAGCTCCAGCAGGCCGTGAAGTTCGCCCGCGAGGAGGCCAACGGCGCGGAGGTCACCGACCAGCGGGTGGGTGATGCGGTATTCGGTTACCTCTTCGGGTGACCGACCATGGATTCCCCGGCCGCCGATCAAGGCGGACGGGGTGCGCGAGGAGCGCAAGCTGAAACTGAAGCTTGTCGTGAAGGCGCGGTTCCAGTGGAGGTTCGACTCCTCCCTCCGGCACGGGCCGGAGTAGCCCAAGCAGGCAGAGGCAGACCGCCGTCAATCTCAGACTCTTGCTCCAGACTCAGCATTCGCCGCCGATCGCCGGATCGAACGGGCCCGGGCCCGCGCGCGTCGAGATGCCGGTTCAAGTCCGGCCCGCAGAGCTCCGATCTGCGGTGGTCCAAAGGCAGGACGCGACGACATCATGACTGACCCGGACCCTTAAACGTGCCGGCGTGCCCGATGGGCGGCACCTACAGGGCCCGGAGGCCGGCTACGCCTCCGGGCCCGCTCCCGTTGCGGAGCGCGGTCGGTTGTGCCAGAAGGCGCCGCGTCCGGCGAAGAACCGTCCGTGTCACTGCCGATTCGGCCCCGACGACTCGAACGTGTGCGCCTGAGGTAGTGGGTGAGTGTGTACTGCTCTCGCACTTATGGCCCTTCCGGGGGTTGGGGACGGCACGGTGTTCCGGCCAGTGATACAGCGGGGCGAGATGGTGCCGGTGGCAGGGGTAGCGGAGACCGGGTACGCCCGGTACTCGTACCGGCTGCGTGTCTCGTCCACCGCCCGCAGTGCTCTGTGGGCGGAGTGGGACCGATGCCGGTGGGTATGGAACGAGTGCGTGGCCAAGTCCAGGGCCGTACATCGGCGCAACAGGGCCACCGGTGAGAAGGCCACGTGTGGTCCGGGGCAGCTGGACAGGATGCTGACCGAGGCCCGTGCTCTCACGCCGTGGTTGCGTGAGGGGCCTTCGGTTGCCCAGCAGCAGGTCATCCGTGACTTCAGCCGCTCCCGTGCCAAGGCCCAGAAAGACATCACGGAGCGTCTGCCCGTGGCGCGCCGGGCCGGGATGCCGAAGTGGAAGGCGAAACGCGAGGCTCTGCCGACCCTGAACTACACCAGGCGTGGATTCCGGTTGAAGGACGGGTGGCTGCATCTGGCGGGCGGCATCGTGGTGGGAGTGGTGTGGTCGCGGGACCTGGCGCACGCGCCGTCCTCGGTGCGCGTGTACCAGAACAGCCTTGGGCATTGGTACTGCTCGTTCGTCGTACCTGCCCAGGTGGAGCCCCTGCCGGAGACGGGCCGCGCCCTCGGCGTGGACTGGGGAGTGAAAGAGACCTCGACCACCACCTCCGACGCGTACGACCTGCCGCACGCCGAGCATGGAGGGAAGGCGCGGGCGACGGTGGCCCGGTACGACCGGATGATGGCCCGCCGCAGGCCGAATAGGGGGCAACCCGCCTCGAAGGGCTACCGCCGGGCGAGGAAGCTGCGGGCGAAGGCATACAAGAAGGTCGCGAGGCAGCGTGAGGACACCGGCCGCAAGTGGGCCAAGAAGGTCGTCCGCGATCATGACGTCATCGCAGTCGAGGACTTCCGTCCGAGGTTCCTTGCCAAGACCACCATGGCCCGCAAGGCCGCTGACGCCGCCATCGGCGCCACCAAGGCCGCCCTGATCGAGATGGGCCGTAAGTATGGGCGGGACGTCCGCCTGGTACATCCCGCGTTCACCACGATGGACTGCGGTCGCTGCGATGCGAGAGCCAAGCACGCGCTGCCGCTGGGTGAACGCACCTACACCTGCACCGCATGCGGCACCGTGTCCCCACGGGACAAGAACTCCGCACGCGTCATGCTCGTCCGGGCTGGTCTCACCCCGGCTGGTGCCGATGGCGCAAGACCTCCTGGAGCGCTGCTCCAGGAGGCGGCCTGAGCCAGGAATCCCCTCCTTTCAGGAAGGGGAGGACTCAATGGCGATATCCGCTCAGGAAGCGGCCGATGCGGCTGATCGCCGCGTCGAGGTCGTCGGCGTGCGGAAGGGTCAGGATGCGGAAGTGGTCCGGGCGCGGCCAGCTGAAGCCCGTGCCCTGCACCACCTGGATCTTCTCCCGCAGCAGCAGGTCCAGCACGAACTTCTCGTCGTCGACGATGGGGTGCACCTTCGGATCGATGCGCGGGAAGGCGTACAGCGCGCCCTTCGGCTTGACGCACGAGACCCCGGGGATCTCGTTCAGCCGCTCCCAGGCCCGGTCGCGCTGTTCGTGCAGTCTGCCGCCGGGCGCGACCAGTTCCCGGATGGACTGCCGCCCGCCGAGCGCGGCCTGAATGGCGTACTGCGCGGGGGCGTTGGGGCAGAGACGCATGGAGGCCAGCATGGTGAGGCCCTCCAGATAGTTGCGGGCGTGCTGCTGCGGACCGGAGACCACCATCCAGCCGGAGCGGAACCCGGCCACCCGGTACGTCTTCGAGAGACCGCTGAAGGTGAGGCAGACCAGGTCCGGGGCGAGGACCGCCGCGCTGTGGTGCTCGGCCCCGTCGTAGAGGATCTGGTCGTAGATCTCGTCGGCGAACACCATCAGCCCGTGCCGGCGGGCCAGGTCCAGGATTCCTTCGAGGATCTCGCGGGGATAGACGGCGCCGGTGGGATTGTTCGGGTTGATGATCACGACGGCCCTGGTCCGGTCGGTGATCTTCGACGCCATGTCGGCGAGGTCCGGGTTCCAGTCGGATTCCTCGTCGCAGATGTAGTGCACGGCCTTGCCGCCCGCGAGCGTGGTCACCGCGGTCCACAGGGGGAAGTCCGGGGCCGGGATCAGCACCTCGTCGCCGTCCTCCAGCAGCGCCTGCACGGCCATCGAGATCAGCTCGGAGACCCCGTTGCCGAGGAAGACGTCGTCCACGCCGACCTCGGTCAGGCCCATGGCCTGGTAGCGCTGGGCCACCGCCCGCCGAGCGGAGAGGATGCCGCGCGAATCGGTGTAGCCGTGGGCCTGGGGCAGCATCCGGATCATGTCCTGGACGATCTCCTCCGGCGCCTCGAAGCCGAAGAGCGCCGGATTGCCCGTGTTGAGCCGGAGCACGCTGTGCCCCGCCTCCTCCAGGGCGTTGGCGTGCTCGATGACCGGGCCCCGGATCTCGTAACAGACCTCGTTGAGCTTGCTGGACTGCCGGAACTCCATGCGGTGCCTCCCCGAGCCGAACTGCGATACTTGGTTTTACCAAGCTTGGGCTTGGAAAGTCCAACAACATGTCTAGACTGCGTCGCATGCCACGTCAGCAGCCCGCCGCACCACGCCCCGTCAGACGCCGGAGCTACGACCAGTTCTGCGCCGCCGCCCGCGCCCTCGACTCCGTCGGGGACCGGTGGACGCTGCTGATCGTCCGTGAACTGCTGGGCGGGCCGCGCCGGTACACCGACCTGCACGCCGATCTGCCCGGCGTCAGCACGGATGTCCTGGCCTCCCGCCTCAAGGACATGGAACAGACCGGACTGGCCGTACGCCGCAAGCTGCCGCCCCCGGCCGCGGCATCGGTCTACGAGTTGACCGGGCGCGGCCGCGGCCTGCTCCCGGTCCTCGCGGCTCTCGCCGACTGGGGCGCCCCGGCACTCACCGAACGCCGCCCGACCGACGCGGTGCGGGCCCACTGGTTCGCGCTGCCGCTGCTGCGCGCGCTGGCCGGACTCACCCAGGACGGTGTTCTGGAAGTCCGCCTCGACGAGGGCGAGTTCCACGTCCGTACGGGAACGGGAAGTCAGGCGCTGGTATCGGGAGCCGACGACGCCGAGTTGTACGGCCAGATGTACGGGTACGGCCCCGCGGACCACGCCGATGCCCGCATCACCCTCGACGCGGCCTTGTGCCTGGAGCTGGGGCGAGGCGAAGTCACTCTCGCGGAGGCGGTCAAGGACGGCCGCATCGAGGTGTCGGGGGAGGGCCCGCTCGCCACCGAACTGCGGGGCGCCTGACGCGCCGACGGGGATGATGGGGGCGTGCGACTCGAAGCGATCACCTGGGAACGGCTGGCCGACGAGCTGGCCCGGCACGCCGACGGCCTGTCCGCCCCCGACGGAGCCCCCTGGCTCGCCCTCGGCATCGACGGCGCCCCGGCCGCCCGCACCGGCGGCCTGGCCGAACGCGTCGCCGAGGAGTTGCGGCTGCGCGGCCGGGCGGTGCTCGTGGTGTCCACCGAGGGCTTCCTGCGCCCGGCGAGTCTGCGGTTCGAGTACGGGAAGGAGGACCCGGACTCGTACGCGGACAGCTGGTTCGACACCGGGGCGCTGTGGCGCGAGGTGTTCGGCCCCCTGGAGGCGGGCGGCTCGGGCCGGGTACTGCCGGACCTGTGGGACCCCGCGACGGACCGGGCGACGCGCACGCCGTATCACCCGTTGCCGGAGGGCGGGGTCGTCCTCGTGCACGGCCCGCTGCTGCTGGGGCACTGGTTCCCGTTCGCGCTGAGCGTCCATCTGCGGCTGTCTTCCGGGGCGTTGCGGCGGCGGACGGAGGAGCCGGAGCGCTGGACGCTGCCCGCCTTCGCGCGGTACGAGGACGAGGTGGGCCCTGCGGAGCGGGCGGACGTGGTGGTACGGGCGGACGACCCGGGGCATCCGGCGTGGTCGGGGCTGCCGGGCTGAGGCGGATGTCTCCGCGCCGCCGACAGCATCGCCGGACCGGCGCGGAGGGGCGGTGGGCGGAGGGAGCCCGAGCCCCGGGAGCGAGCCCCGGCCTCCGCGGAGCCGCGCGTATGCGGCCTCACGGGTGCGGGCGGCCTTGTCGGTCACGCGGGCGTAAGGCCATCGGTCACGGGTATGGCATGCCCCATCGGTCACGCGCGGGTATGGCTTGCCCCATCGGTCACGCGGGTGGGCGGCCGCCCACCGTGGTCACTGCTTCCGCCCCGGCCCGGCAGCCCTCCGCCGCGGCCGCCCTGTCGTCCGCCCCGGCGAGCAGGGCCGCGAGGAACCCGCCCGTGAACGCGTCGCCCGCGCCCGTCGAGTCGACCGGCTCGCGGACGGGCGGGGCGGGGACGCGGCCGATGACCTCACCCCCGGCGGCCAGCACGGCTCCCCGTTCGCCCAGCGTCACCGCGACGCGCGGGAAGCGCCGGCTCAGCTCGGCCGCCGCGGCCTCGGGTTCGGGCAGCCCGGTGAGCAGCCGGGCCTCGTCCGCGTTCGGCAGCAGCAGCTCCGCCCCCTCCGTGAACTCCAGGAACCGCTCCGGCCCCAGCTCGGCGAGGAACCCGGCCGACGCCGGGTCCACGCTCACCGCTACGCCCCGTTCCACGGCGGTGCGCAGGGCGAGGTGAGCGGCAGCCCGGCTCGTCGCGGCGAACAGGAGGTAGCCGGAGAGATGCAGCCGCCCGACCCCGTCGAGCAGCGCGGGCGAGAAGTCCTCGGCGGCGAGCCGCAGCACCGCCCCGCTGTCGGTGAGGAACGTGCGCTCGGCGGCCGGGTCCACCAGGGCGACGACGGTCGCCGTCGGCACCTCCTCGTCCACCGCCAGGAACGCCCGTACCCCTGCCCGTTCCAGCGCCTCCCGGTGCCACTCGGCGGACTCCGCCCCTGCCCTGGCGAGCAGCGTCACATTCGCGCAGCCCGAACGTACCGCCCAGCAGGCGACGTTGGCCCCCGCCCCGCCCGGCAGGGTCCGGATCCGGGCCGCCGTGTCCGTACCGTGCGCGAGAGCCGGCCCGTACCGCGCCACCACGTCCGTGACCACGTCCCCCACGACGAGGAGGCCGCCGCCTGACGCCGGGCGGTTCACCGTACGGCCGCCGCGACGGCGATCCGGGCCGCGAGGCGCACGTTTCCCCGTACCGCCGCGAGGTTCGCCTCCAGCGACGCGCCCTCGGTCCGGCGCATCAACTGGTCCAGCAGGAAAGGCGTGACGCCCTGCCCCGAGATGCCGCGCTCCCGGCACGCGTCCAGCGCCTCCGCCAGCACCCGGTCGTGCAGAGCGGGATCCAACTGATCCTCCTCCGGTACGGGGTTGGCGACGATCAGCGCGGACTCCGTGCCACCCAGAGCGTCCTTCGCCCGCATCACCTCGACCACCTCCTCGGGGCTGTGGACCGTCCAGTCGACCGGTTCGCCGGAGCTGCTGAGGTAGAAGCCGGGGAAGTGCTCCGTGCCGTAACCGAGGATGCCGACGCCGAGGGTTTCCAGCCGCTGGAGGGTCGCGGGGACGTCGAGGATCGACTTCACGCCCGCGCAGACCACGGTGATCCCGGTGCGGGCCAGCAGCCGCAGGTCGGCGGACTCGTCCTGGTTCGCGGCCCATTCCCGGTGTACGCCGCCGAGCCCGCCCGTCGCGAAGACGCCGAGCCCCGCCCGCGCGGCCAGGAACGCCGTCGCGGACACCGTGGTCGCGCCGCTCGCTCCGGCCGCGAGCGCGGGGGCGAGATCGCGGTGGCCCAGCTTCCGCACGGCCGGATCGGCGGCCACCCGCTCCAACTGATCCTTGTCCAGGCCCACATGGGCCCGCCCGTCCAGGACCGCGACGGTGGCCGGGACCGCGTCGGCGGACCGGACGAGCGCCTCCAGTTCCAGGGCGACCTGGAGGTTCCCGGGTCGCGGCAGCCCGTGCGCGATGATCGTCGACTCCAGGGCCACGACGGGCAGCCGGGCACTCAGGGCGGCGCGCACCTCTGCCGAGAGCACCGGCTCGTAGGGGTTCCGCCGGTCCGGAGGGAGCTGTTTCGGAGAGCTCTGTTCCGGTGGGCTCTGTTCTGCCGGGTTCTGTTCCGCTGGGTTCTGTGGCATGCCCCATCCCTGTCGCGGGCGGGGTGGGTGCAAACCACGGAAGGAGCACGTCCGGCCGGTCCTGCTCGCGGGTCGGCCGGAACCGGTCGCTAAGGTGACCGGCCATGACGACAAATGACCAGGCCCCCGCTTCCTTCGCCGTGCACATCCCGGACGCCGAACTCGTTCCGGAACCGCTCGATCCGGCACAGATCGTTTCGGGCGATCCCGTGGTGACGGGCAAGGTGCTGTGGGAGTCGGCCGACGGCAAGCAGATCCGGGGGATCTGGCAGATCACGCCCGGCGTCGTCACGGACACCGAGGCGAACGAGCTGTTCGTGGTCGTCAGCGGACGGGCGACCGTCGCGGTCGAGGGCGGGGCGACGCTGGAGATCGGCCCCGGGGACGCCTGCGTTCTGCGCGAGGGCGACCGGACGACCTGGACCGTCCACGAGACGCTCCGCAAGGCGTACCACATCAGCCTCTGACGACTCGGGCATGAGTGACCCGGGTCGGGCTTCGCGGCAGCTCCGATTCCGGCTCTGGCCCTCCCGCTCCGGTTCCGGCCTTGCCCCTCCCGCTCCGGCTCCGGTTCCTCTCTCCGGCTCCGGTCCTGGGCGCGGCTCCGGTCCTGGGCGCGGTGGCACCGTAGCCCTCCCCGGGGTGGCGGGCGGCCCGCCTCGGTCGGACGGCGCCTCAGCCGCTGCCGACGGCCCCGGGCCGCAGGCTCCGGCGCAGGGCGAGCGCGGCGACCGGCAGGACCAGCGCGGCGCCGATCGCGTTCAGCGGGCCGTACCCCCACTGGGCGACGATCACGCCCGCGGCCGCTCCGCCGAGGCCGGCGGCCGCGTTCATGGTCAGGTCCGACAGCCCCTGCACGGCCGCCCGTGCGGCCTGCGGCACCGCGTCGGTGAGCAGCGCGGAACCGGCGATCATGCCCGCGGACCAGCCGAGGCCGAGCACGAACAGGCCGACGGCGGTCTGCCCGTGCCGCGGCCCGGCCGTGCCCGCGAGCAGCGCGGCGCAGCTCAGCAGCCCGACCGCCAGGCCGATCACGGTGAGTCGGCCGAACTGGTCGGCCAGCTTGCCCATCACCGGCGAGAACGCGTACATCCCCGCGATGTGCCCGCTGATGACGAGCCCGATCAACTGGAGGTCGGCACCGTGGCGGCCCAGGTCGACCGGGGTCATGACCATGATCGACACCATCGCGGTGTGTGACAGGGTGACCGTCACCAGGGCCAGCCGGGCCATCGGCGACTCCCTGACGGCCTCGACCCCGGCGCGCAGGGAACGCTTCCCGGGGGCCGACGCTTCCTCCGGGGCCAGGGCGCGGGCCGTGAGCAGCGGGTCCGGGCGCAGCGCGAGGGCCACGACGAGCCCCGCGAGCAGGAAGACGGCCGCCGAGCACAGGTAGGGCCCCGCCGCCTCGGGCACCGGCGTACCGCGGAACAGCCGACTCGCCGGGGCCGAGATATTGGGCCCCAGCACCGAACCGATCGTGGTGGCCCAGACGACGGTGGAGATCGCCCGGCCCCGCCGCTCCGGCCCCACCAGGTCGGCCGCCGCGAACCGCGCCTGGAGTCCGGCAGAGGACCCCGCCCCGAACGCCGCCATGCCGAGGAGCAGCAACGGGAAGCTCGGCAGCATCGTGGCGAGGACCACCAGGCCGCCACCCAGGGCGCCGATCAGATACGCCAGCACCAGACCGGGCCGTCGGCCCCGGGACGTCATCAGGGCGGCCAGCGGCAGCGACAGCAGCGCCGTGCCGGCGACGGACGCGGTCGGCGCCAGCCCGGACAGCGCATCGGACCCGCTCACCTCGGCGGCCAGCATCGGCGCCAGGGCGATGCCGACGGCGACACCGAGGCCGCCGAGTATCTGGCTGACGATGAGCACGGCGGACGTCCGGCGCTGGAGGGCGGGCAGCCCGGCGGCCGTGACCTGGGGGAGGGAGAGCGGTGGCGTCACTGGCGCAGTGTGCCATCGGTCCCGCCCCGCGATGCACCCGGACGGGTGACCCCGGCCGCAGCGAGGCCGTGGGGGGAGCAGGGCCCGGCCCGGCCGCGCGGGCTGCCGTGGACACAGCTGGAGCAGCCGGAACAACGACCGCCTCCCACCCCCGGACGCCCTAGAACAGCGGCTGCGGCAGGACCCCCTCCAGCGCCAGCAGCTGCCGCTTGGTCTCCAGGCCGCCCCCGAACCCGCCCAGACCCCCGTCGCTCTCCACCACCCGGTGGCACGGCACCACCACCGGCAGCGGATTGGACCCCATGGCCGCTCCCACAGCCTGAGCGCCGTCCGGCCGGCCCACCCGCGCCGCCAGCGCCCCGTAACCGATGACCGTGCCGTACGGCACCCCCGAGGCCAGCTCGCGCAGCGCCTCGCGCTGGAAGCCCGCTGTCAGCGACCAGTCCAGCCGCAGGCCGAAGTCCTGCCGCTCG
Source organism: Streptomyces durocortorensis (assembly GCF_031760065.1). Classification (NCBI taxonomy): domain Bacteria; kingdom Bacillati; phylum Actinomycetota; class Actinomycetes; order Kitasatosporales; family Streptomycetaceae; genus Streptomyces; species Streptomyces sp. C11-1. Next base: position 1,402,789 of record NZ_CP134500.1, on the reverse strand, counting down.
CCCGCGAAGTACTCCGCGAGCGCGCGTATCGCCTCGGCCAGGCGATCGGAGCCGGGCGCCTCCACCGGCTCCGCGCCGAGCCGGGCCCGCAGCTGACCGAGCGCCGCGTCCCGGACGGCGGGGCGGGCGTGGAAGGCCACGGTCACCAGCCCGGCGGAGGTCGCGGCGAGCAGCAGCGGCCCGATGGCACTCGGCACGACGGACCACTCCACGGTCGGTCCACCGGCGCCCCCGGAACCAGCCCCGCCGTCCACCGCGCTGTCCGCCACGCCGTTCACACTGTCCATGCCGACCACCGTACGATCCACCACTGACAGCGCCGGATCGCCTTCGACGGTCGGCCCAGCCGAGCCGCGCTGAGTCCAAGCTCGGCCGTGCCGTGCCGAACCGAGTCCAGCACAGCTCGGCTCAGCTCGTCGCGTCTCGTACCACGTCGGGATAGTTGGTGATGATCCCGTCGACTCCGAACGCACGCGCCTTCGCCGCCTTGGCCGCGTCGTTGACCGTCCACGTGTTGACCCGCAGACGCTTGCCGTGCGGGCCCTTGAGTCGCTGTACGGCTGCCACGTAGTCGGCGCTGATCGTCGCGTACGAGGGGTTGATCTGATCGGTGAACGCCGCGTAACCGGGCAGATCGGCCACCGCGGGCGTGCCCAGGAAGCCGGTCGTGATGTCGGGGCGCAGGGCATGCACCTTCCGCACGCTGTCGGCGCCGAAGCTCTGGATGACCAGGCGATCCCGTACATGGGAGCGGTCCAGCCACCCTTCCTTCCGCAGTACGCGGACGATGTCCCGTTCGATGCCCGGATAGGTCCCGGGGCTCTTGATCTCCAGGAGCAGCTTCTGGCGGTTGCGCTCCAGACGGTGCAGGAACTGTGTGAGGGTCGGTACCCGGACCCCGGTGAACTGCGTCCCGAACCAGCTGCCCGCGTCGAGTTTCGCCACCTCCGCCGCGGTGAAGTCCTTGACCGCCCACGGCGCCCGGTCCGGGAAGATCTGCTCGACGTTCGTCGTGCGCTTGAGGTCGGTGTCGTGCAGCACGACGAGCACGCCGTCGCGGGTGCGCTGCACGTCGTTCTCCACCCAGTCGATGCCCAGCGCGTCGGCCGCGTCGACGGCGGCGAGGGTGTTCTCCGGTGCGTAGCCGGACGCTCCCCGGTGGGCGACGACGACCGGGTTCGTCCGCTGCGCCGAGGCCTCGGTCCGGTCGGCGGCGGGCAGCAGCAGAGCGCCGGCGCCGACCAGGGCGACGGCGGTGGTGGAGGCGGTTGCGGTGCGTACGAACACGGGAACTCCTCGCATCGGAGTGTGCGGACACGCCGAGACTGACAGCGGCTTGCCAACGCCGGGCAGGGAGGCGATGGCCACGGCATGAACGGAACTTTCGCCTCGGGAGTCCGGTGAAGACTGCCGGAGATCCGGCGGAGAACGCCGGAGCCCACGCGGGGAGCATGAGGCCAGGTTCACTTCCTGGGGCGCCGTGCCGATAAAATGCACGTTCTCCATCTGCCTGCCGGGGACTCGCCCCTCAGGGACTCCCTCGACCCCGGGTCTTCTCGAAGGGCGTGTCCGTATGCAGGGAACGGTCGACATGCAGGGAACAGTCGACACGGTGCGAGCGGCCGACATCGTGACAACAACAATCGGTACGCAGGGAACGGTCGACGGGTTCACCTACGGCCTGGTGACCCCCGTCGTGGCGTTCCTCATGGCCGGCCTGGGGGCCGCCCTCGGACTCCGCTGCACCATCAGGTCCCTGCGCACCGCACGCTCCTTCACGACCGGCTGGCTGGCTCTCGGCGCGCTGTCCATCGGATCCGGCATCTGGACCATGCACTTCGTCGCGATGACGGGCTTCAGCGTCAAGGAGGCACCGATCTCCTACGACAAGCCCCTCACCTTCGCCGGACTGGCCCTGGCCGTCCTCATGGTCGGCATCGGCATCTACATTGTCGGGTACCGGGGCGCGACCCGCATGGCGCTGATCACGGGCGGCACCATCACCGGCCTCGGCGTGGCGTCGATGCACTACCTGGGGATGGCGGGCATGCGTCTGGAGGGACAGCTCGCCTACGACACGCCCCTGGTCGCCCTCTCGGTGCTGATCGCCGTGGCGGCCGCCACGGCCGCGCTGTGGGCGGCCGTCTCCCTCCGTGGGCTCCTGTCCAGTCTCGGCGCGAGCGCTCTGATGGCCGCCGCGGTCACCGGAATGCACTACACGGGAATGGCCGCCCTCGACGTGCACCTGCACCTGCCGCCCGAGATGTCCGGCGTACTGCCCGGTGACCACCCCACCGAGACGATCGGCCCGATGCTGATCGGCCCCGGCTGCTTCCTGCTGCTGGCCGCGCTGGTGCTCATGTTCGACCCGCGCGCGGTGACCGACGAACCGGAGCGGCGCCCAGGGGCCCGGGAGACCGCCGGGCGGCCCCGGTACCGCTGATCCGGGGCTGTTGTCAGTGGGGAGCCGTACGGTGGTTGCATGCGGCCCGTTTCCAAGATCGAACGTTCGGTGGCGCCCTTCGAGGTCGTCAGTTCCTACCAGCCCAGCGGCGACCAGCCGGCGGCCATCGCCGAGCTGGAGCGGCGCATCCGCGCCGATGAGAAGGACGTCGTCCTGCTCGGCGCGACCGGCACCGGCAAGTCGGCGACCACCGCCTGGATGATCGAGAAGCTTCAGCGACCGACCTTGGTGATGGCGCCGAACAAGACGCTCGCCGCCCAGCTGGCCAACGAGTTCCGCGAGCTCCTCCCGAACAACGCGGTGGAGTATTTCGTCTCGTACTACGACTACTACCAGCCCGAGGCGTATGTCCCGCAGTCGGACACCTACATCGAGAAGGACTCCTCCATCAACGAGGAGGTCGAGCGGCTGCGCCACTCGGCGACGAATTCGCTGCTCACCCGGCGTGACGTCGTCGTGGTCGCCTCCGTCTCCTGCATCTACGGCCTCGGTACGCCCCAGGAGTACGTGGACCGCATGGTCCGGCTCAGGGTCGGCGAGGAGATCGACCGCGACCAGCTGCTGCGCCGCTTCGTCGAGATGCAGTACACCCGCAACGACCTGGCGTTCACCCGTGGCACCTTCCGGGTCCGCGGCGACACGATCGAGATCTTTCCGGTCTACGAGGAGCTCGCCGTCCGCATCGAGATGTTCGGTGACGAGATCGAGGCCCTGTCCACGCTCCACCCGCTGACCGGCGAGGTCATCAGCGAGGACCCCACGGTCCACGTCTTCCCCGCCAGCCACTACGTCGCAGGGCCCGAGCGCATGGAGAAGGCCGTCGGCGGGATCGAGCGGGAGCTGGAGCAGCGCCTGGCCGAGCTGGAGAAGCAGGGCAAGATGCTGGAGGCCCAGCGGCTGCGCATGCGCACGACGTACGACATCGAGATGCTCCGCCAGATCGGCACCTGCTCCGGCGTCGAGAACTACTCGATGCACTTCGACGACCGCGCCCCCGGCACCGCCCCCAACACCCTCCTCGACTACTTCCCGGACGACTTCCTGCTCGTCCTGGACGAGTCCCACGTCACGGTCCCGCAGATCGGTGCGATGTACGAGGGCGACGCCTCCCGCAAGCGGACCCTCGTCGACCACGGCTTCCGGCTGCCCTCCGCGATGGACAACCGGCCGCTGAAGTGGGAGGAGTTCCTGGAGCGGATCGACCAGACGGTGTATCTGTCGGCCACCCCGGGGAAGTACGAACTCTCGCGCGGCGACGGGTTCGTCGAGCAGATCATCCGCCCCACCGGCCTCGTCGACCCCGAGGTCGTGGTCAAGCCCACCGAGGGGCAGATCGACGACCTGGTGCACGAGATCCGCAAGCGCACCGAACGCGACGAGCGGGTCCTGGTCACCACGCTCACCAAGAAGATGTCGGAGGACCTCACCGACTACTTCCTGGAGCTCGGCATCCAGGTTCGCTATCTGCACAGCGACGTCGACACCCTGCGCCGTATCGAGCTGCTGCGCGAGCTGCGCTCCGGTGAGTACGACGTGCTCGTCGGCATCAACCTCCTGCGCGAGGGCCTCGACCTCCCCGAGGTGTCGCTCGTGGCCATCCTCGACGCCGACAAGCAGGGCTTCCTGCGCTCGGGCACTTCGCTCATCCAGACCATCGGCCGCGCCGCCCGTAACGTGTCCGGCCAGGTCCACATGTACGCCGACAAGATCACCCCGGCGATGGAGCAGGCGATCGACGAGACCAACCGCCGCCGCGAGAAGCAGATCGCGTACAACACCGAGCGCGGCATCGACCCGCAGCCGCTGCGGAAGAAGATCAACGACATCGTCGCCACCATCGCCCGCGAGGAGGTCGACACCGAGCAGCTCCTCGGCACCGGCTACCGGCAGGGCAAGGAGACCAAGGCCCCGGTGCCCGCGCTCGGCGGCAAGGCGGCCAAGGCCGGGGCGAAGGGCCGGGCGGCGGCCTCGGCCGGCGCAGTGGTCAGTGACCGCCCCGCGACCGAACTGGCCGGGATCATCGAGGAGATGACCGAGCGGATGCGGGCCGCCGCCGCCGATCTGCAGTTCGAGGTGGCCGCTCGGCTCCGCGACGAGGTCGGCGAACTGAAGAAGGAGCTGCGCCAGATGAAGGAAGCGGGCCTCGCCTGATTCCGTCGAGCCGGGCCCGGGCGCGCCCGGTGTGTTGCAAGACCGACACAAAAACGGACCGAACCTGCTGCCACCCGAGGTGGAATGCGTAGGGTGCGGGGAAACCGCACACGGACGGTTGCGGGGCAATGCCGAGAGGGGACAGCGCGTGACGGTCAATATGACCAAGGGTCAGGCCATCAGCCTGCAGAAGAGCGACGGGGGGACCCTGACCGCGGTACGGATGGGGCTCGGCTGGCAGGCGGCTCCGCGCCGCGGCCTGTTCGGCTCGCGCACCCGGGAGATCGACCTGGACGCCTCGGCGGTGCTCTTCGCCGACAAGCAGCCGGTCGACGTCGTGTTCTTCCGCCACCTCGTCAGCGATGACGGCTCGGTCAAGCACACCGGCGACAACCTGGTCGGCGGCGCCGGCTCCGGCGGGGACGACGAGGCGATCCTCGTCGACCTCCAGCGCGTGCCGGTCCACATCGACCAGATCGTCTTCACGGTGAACTCCTTCACCGGGCAGACCTTCCAGGAGGTCCAGAACGCCTTCTGCCGCATCGTCGACGAGACCAACGGCCAGGAGCTCGCCCGGTACACGCTGGACGGCGGCGGCCAGTACACCGCCCAGATCATGGCGAAGGTGCACCGCGCGGGCAGCGGATGGCAGATGACGGCCCTCGGCAACCCGGCCAACGGCCGCACCTTTCAGGACCTGATGCCGTCCATCCTGCCGCACCTGTAGGCGGCGGACCCGGGCCGGACCGGACGGGATCGGTCCGGCGTCGGCACCGGTAACGGAACGAGCAGCTCCCGGAGGCACCCGCCGCCGGGAGCTGCCCCACGCACGGCACACAGCACCGGCACAGCGCGAACGCGATACCGCACGGACGCGCGTCACCGCACGAACGCGACACCGCACGGCACCGCACCCGTGGGCGCGGGCCATCGTCGAGGGGGACAGGGCAATGACGGCCGAACTGGTCCGGGGGCAGAACCACACCTTGCCCCAGACCCGTCTGGAGATCCGGGTGTCCGCGGGCACGCCCGTCATCGCCGGAGCGACCCTCGGCGACGAGCGGGGCACGGTGCGCGGCGCCGAGCGGATCGCCCACCCCGGCGCACCCCAGCTCCCCGGGCTCGAAGTCTCCCAGCAGGCGGCGGCCGACCACCGGCTCGCCGTCGACCTGGAGGCGCTGCCTGCCGAGGTGCACCGGGTGACCGTGCTGCTGGCGCTGCCCGTGGGCGTCGGCGGCCCGGTGCGCTTCGGCGCGGTCCCCGCCCCCTTCGTCGCTGTCACCGGCCTCGACGGCACCGAGATCGCCACCTTCACGCTGACCGGCCTCGACGCGGAGTCCGCGGTCAGCGCCCTGGAGCTCTACCGCCGCCAGGGCGCCTGGAAGGTCCGCGCCGTCGGACAGGGGTACGCGGCGGGGCTCGCCGAAATGCTCGCCGACCAGGGCGTGGCCGACGCCGCCGCCCTGGCCGGCTCCATACAGGAGGCCGTCACCGGGGGCCTGGCCCGCTCCGTGGCGCCACCGCCGCCCCGTACCCCGGAGGGCGACCGCGTACGGCAGGCCAACGGCCCCGCGGACCACCGCCGGCCGTCGGCATCCCCTGCGACCCCGGCCGCCCAGCCCCCCGAGCCGCTGACCGACCCCGCCCCACCCGGCCCGCCCCCCGCCGCGGGAGGGCCCATCAACTACGCCCACCCGCGCCGCCAGCACGTCGCGCCCCCGTCGCCTCCGCCCACCGCACCCCCGGCCCAGCCCGGGCAGGCCGCGCAGCCGGTCGCCGGGGACGCCACGGGCTGGTCGATGGACGAACGCCTCTACAACCAGACCTGGGGCATGTTCGAGGACCTGGCCCGGGCGGTGGCCGCCTATCGCAGTGCCGTGGACTTCGCCGAGTCCCGGATGAGCCAGGAGCTCGACCACGCCCTGTCCGACCCGCGCAACCGGATCGGCGGCGCGGGCGACCATGCCCGCGCGCAGGCCCGCGCCAAGCGCGACGAGCTGACCGCCCGGGCCCGGGAGGCCCTCGACCGGGACCTCGGCCAGCTGGCAGCCGAGGCGGCCGTCGTCGAGCCCGCGCTCCCCGCCGCGTACGCGGGCTGGGGCAACCCTGTCTGGCACGCCCACCGCATCCCCATGGAGATACCGATGGCCCTGCGCATCGGTGACCTCCATCTGCCCGAGCGCACCGACCTGCGCATCCCGCTGCTCGTCCGGCTGCCGCTGGAGCGCGGGATGTGGGTGGACAGCGGCCGGACGGCGTCCGAGGCCGCCGCCCTGATGGACTCCGACCGGTTGCGCCGACTGGCCATGGAGACCGCGGTGGCCCACGCGGCCCGGCTGCTCGCGGTGTATCCGCCCGGTGAGTTCGCGGTGCACGTCATCGACGCGGCGGGTGCCGCGGCCGGTCCGCTCGCGCCGCTGGTCGAGGCGGGCGTCCTCGCCGGGCCGCCCGCCGCGGGACCCGGGGGAGTGTCCTCGGTCCTGGCCCACCTCACCCGGCGGGTGGACCTGGTGCAGATGGCGGTCCGGGCCGGGGCGGCCGACTCGCTCCCGCCGGACCTGGACACCGCCGAGCAGCTCCTCGTCGTCAACGACTTCCCGCACGGCTTCGACGACCGGGCCGTCACCCAGCTCCGCTACCTCGCCGACGAGGGCCCCTCGGTCGGGGTGCACCTCCTGATGGTCGCGGACCGGGAGGACGCCACCGCGTACGGGCCGGTGCTCGACCCGCTGTGGCGTTCGCTGCTGAGGATCACCCCGGTCGCCGACAACCACCTCGCCGACCCGTGGGTCGGGCACGCCTGGACGTACGAGCCGCTGGCGATCCCACCGGGCAGCCGCGTCCTGGAGCAGGTGCTCACAGCGGTGGCAGCCGCTCGCCGAGCTGCGGGCCGTTGATCAGACAGCAGACCCGACCTGCGGATTTGACCATCTCTTTACCATTTTCTTTACCTTTCCTTGGTGATGCCTGTACTGTTCGGCGTACGGAGGGGAGTACTCCTTACGCGACGTCCCGTCAATACGGACCGTTGACCGGTCCCGGGGCGTCGGCCCAGGCGCGCCGTGCGCCAGGGTGGAAGAGACCTCCGGCAGCGACGACGCTGAATCAGTTGCCGTAGCGAACTGCCGGAGGCGCAGTGGACGTTTCATGGACCCTTTGGGCTCTGACCATCTTTGGTCTGTCAGCCCTGATCGCCGTCGACTTCTTCATCGGGCGCAAGCCCCATGACGTGTCGACCAAGGAAGCCGGGATCTGGACGATCGTCTGGATCGTGCTGGCGGTCATCTTCGGACTCGGCCTGCTGGTGTTCGGCAACAGCCAGGCCTCCGGCGAGTTCTTCGCCGGATTCATCACCGAGAAGTCGCTGAGCGTCGACAACCTCTTCGTCTTCGTCCTGATCATGGCGAAGTTCTCGGTGCCCTCGCACCTCCAGCAGCGGGTACTGCTGATCGGTGTGCTGATCGCCCTGGTGCTCCGGGCGATCTTCATCGCCGCCGGCGCCGCCGTGATCGCGAACTTCTCGTGGGTCTTCTACATCTTCGGCGCGTTCCTGATCTACACCGCCTGGAAGCTCATCCAGGAGGCACGGGCCGGCGAGGAGGAAGAGGAGTTCGAGGAGAACCGTCTCCTCAAGTCGATCGAGCAGCGCTTCGGTGTCGCCGACCAGTACCACGGTACGAAGCTCTTCATCCAGCGGAACGGCAAGCGCATCCTGACCCCGCTGATGGTGGTCATGCTGGCCATCGGCACCACCGATGTCCTGTTCGCGCTGGACTCCATCCCGGCGATCTTCGGCCTGACCCAGGACCCGTACATCGTGTTCACGGCCAACGCGTTCGCGCTGATGGGTCTGCGCCAGCTGTACTTCCTCATCGGCGGTCTGCTGAAGAAGCTGGTCCACCTCAGTTACGGCCTGTCGGTGATCCTCGGCTTCATCGGCGTCAAGCTGGTGCTGCACGCCTTGCACGAGTCCGGGGTGGACGTTCCCTCGATCTCCATCCCCTTCTCGCTCTCCGTCATCTGCGGCGTGCTGGTGATCACCACGGTCACCAGCCTCATCGCCAGCAAGAAGCAGGCGGCGGCCGAGGCGGAGAAGGTCGAGAAGGCGGAGCCCGTCGGCCCCGCCGACGAGGAGAGCGAGCGCGTCGGCAGCTGACCCCGGGCCGCCCGGAGCGGCAGCAGGGACACACCGGCAGCGGCCGGGGCGGGAACGGCGAAGACCGTTTCCACCCCGGCCGCTGTGCGTGTGTGACCGGTCGGCGTGTGCCCCGGCCGGCGCGACCGGGGGCTCGGGTGACCGGTCGGTACGCGACTGGTCGGCGGCGTCGCCGACCGCGGGCGCGCCACTCAGGCAGGCGCCGTTGCCGACCGCGTGCGCACCGCCCGGGCAGGCGGGGCTACCAGCCGCGGGCGCGCCACTCGGGCAGGTGGGGCCGCTCGTCGCCGAGCGTCGTGTCGTGCCCGTGGCCGGGGTAGACCCACGTCTCGTCCGGCAGCCGGTCGAACAGCTTCGTCTCGACGTCGTGCAGCAGGCTCGCGAACGCCTCCGGGTCCTGGTGCGTGTTCCCGACCCCGCCGGGGAAGAGGCAGTCCCCGGTGAACAGGTGCGGGGCCCCGTGCGGGTCGTCGTAGACCAGCGCGATGGAGCCCGGGGTGTGACCGGTCAGATGGCGGGCGGTCAGCTCGACCCGGCCCACGGTGATCGTGTCGCCGTCCTCGACCAGGACGTCGGTCGGCACCGGGATGCCCTCGGCGTCGTACCGGCCCGCGTACGTCCGGGCGCCGGTGGCCGCCACCACCTCGGCCAGTGCCTGCCAGTGGTCCCCGTGCTGATGGGTGGTGACGACGGAGGCGATGCCGTCGTCACCGATCAGGGCGAGCAGGGTCCCCGGCTCGGCCGCCGCGTCGATCAGCAGCTGCTCGCCGGTGGCCCGGCACCGCAGCAGATAGGCGTTGTTGTTCATCCCGCCGACGGCGACCTTGGAGATCATCAGGTCCGCCAGTTCATGCACGCTCGCCGGTCCGCCGACCTTCACCGCTCCGCTGTACGTCATGCGGCTCAGCCTATAGCGGGGGCAGGGCGGGCAGCGGGCCCCCGGCCACCGTCAGGGCGGAGCCGTCACGGCGTCCGGCGAGCCAGCCCAGCAGCCCGGCGGCCGTCCCCTGGACCGTGACCAGGGCACTCTGCGGACCGCCCCCGGTGCTCCAGGTGCGGCCTTCCTCGTCGGTCAGCGCGGTGGCGGGCACATCGGGGTTGCCGGTGAAGCGCTCGGCGAGGAAGGCGATCTCCCGGGTCGTGAAGTCCGCGGGCAGGTCCTCCAGCTCATAGCCCACGTCGAGGTCGACGTGGTGCACGTCCACCTCGATCCAGCGGCGGAAGGGGACCCGGGAGGCCGAGTCCGTCACGCCGTTGCGCAGGGTGACGGTACGGGTCCAGTCGGCCGGTTCCGCGGCGGTCGCGAAGAGGCGGTCCGCGCTCTCCCGGAGGTCGGCCAGCTGCTCGGCCAGGGGGCGCGGGGCGCCCTCGGCGATGTCGGCGTCCCGGGTTTCGCTGCTCGCGTACATCGGGAGACCCCGGAGAACATTTCCGAGCGCGTCGGCGTTACGTGACAGGTGGGCCAGTACATGGCCCCGGCTCCATCCGGGCAGCCGTGACGGCTCGGCGACAGCGTCGTCGTCCAGTTTCCCGACTGCGTCGAGCAGCCGTTCGGTCGCTTCGCGTACAGCTCCCAGGTCGTGCGCATGATCCATCATGCGGCCGAGCCTAGCCCTGCCACTCATTCGGGTGAAGGAGTGGCAGGGTGACCGTAAATCGAATGTGCGTGCTATACGCTCGGAGTCGAAAGCTTCGTACACCGCTGTGGCGCCCCCCATACCCTGGGACAGGGGCTCAGTTCCCCCGCTTCTCTCTAGAAAGGTGCGGACCGGCGTGGCCGACCGTCTCATCGTCCGTGGCGCGCGCGAGCACAACCTGAAGAACGTCTCGCTCGACCTGCCCCGTGACTCCCTCATCGTCTTCACCGGGCTCTCCGGGTCGGGCAAGTCGTCCCTCGCGTTCGACACGATCTTCGCCGAGGGGCAGCGCCGCTATGTGGAGTCGCTCTCCTCGTACGCCCGGCAGTTCCTCGGCCAGATGGACAAGCCGGACGTCGACTTCATCGAGGGGCTTTCGCCCGCCGTCTCCATCGACCAGAAGTCCACCTCGCGCAACCCGCGCTCGACGGTCGGCACCATCACCGAGGTCTACGACTACCTCCGGCTGCTCTTCGCCCGGATCGGCAAGCCGCACTGCCCCGAGTGCAGCCGCCCCATCTCCCGCCAGTCGCCGCAGGCCATCGTCGACAAGGTCCTCGGCCTGCCCGAGGGCAGCCGCTTCCAGGTCCTCTCGCCGCTGGTGCGCGAGCGCAAGGGCGAGTTCGTCGACCTCTTCGCCGACCTCCAGACCAAGGGCTACAGCCGGGCCCGGGTCGACGGCACCACCATCCAGCTCGCCGAGCCGCCCACGCTCAAGAAGCAGGAGAAGCACACGATCGAGGTGGTCGTCGACCGTCTCACCGTCAAGGACAGCGCCAAGCGCCGACTGACCGACTCGGTCGAGACCGCGCTCGGCCTCTCCGGCGGCATGGTCGTTCTGGACTTCGTCGACCTCCCCGAGGACGACCCCGAGCGTGAGCGGATGTATTCCGAGCACCTCTACTGCCCGTACGACGACCTGTCCTTCGAGGAGCTGGAGCCGCGCTCCTTCTCCTTCAACTCGCCCTTCGGCGCCTGCCCCGACTGCACCGGCATCGGGACGCGCATGGAGGTCGACCCCGAGCTGATCGTCCCGGACGAGGAGAAGTCGCTCGACGAGGGCGCGATCCACCCCTGGTCCCACGGCCACACCAAGGAGTATTTCGGCCGGCTGATCGGCGCGCTCTCCGAAGCCCTCGGCTTCCGCACGGACATCCCCTGGGCCGGGCTGCCGCAGCGCGCCAAGAAGGCGCTCCTCTTCGGTCACAAGATCCAGACCGAGGTCCGCTACCGCAACCGCTACGGGCGCGAGCGCGCCTACACGACCCCCGCCTTCGAGGGCGCGGTGCAGTTCGTGAAGCGGCGCCACACCGAGGCCGAGAGCGACTCCAGCCGGGAGCGCTTCGAGGGCTATATGCGCGAGGTGCCCTGCCCGACCTGTGAGGGCACCCGCCTCAAGCCGATCGTCCTCGCGGTGACGGTGATGGAGAGGTCCATCGCCGAGGTCGCCGCGATGTCGATCAGCGAGTGCGCCGAGTTCCTCGGCCGCCTCAAGCTGAACGCCCGCGACAAGAAGATCGCCGAGCGGGTCCTCAAGGAGGTCAACGAACGGCTGAAGTTCCTCGTCGACGTCGGCCTGGACTATCTGTCACTGAACCGCGCGGCGGGCACCCTGTCCGGCGGCGAGGCCCAGCGCATCCGGCTGGCCACCCAGATCGGCTCCGGCCTGGTCGGCGTGCTGTACGTCCTGGACGAGCCGTCCATCGGCCTGCACCAGCGCGACAACCACCGACTCATCGAGACCCTGGTCCGCCTCCGCGACATGGGCAACACGCTCATCGTCGTCGAGCACGACGAGGACACCATCAAGGTCGCCGACTGGGTCGTCGACATCGGCCCCGGCGCCGGTGAGCACGGCGGCAAGGTCGTCCACTCCGGCTCGCTGAAGGAGCTGCTGGCCAACAAGGACTCCGTCACCGGCCAGTATCTGTCGGGCAAGCGCTCGATCCCGACCCCCGGCGTCCGCCGCCCGGTCGACCCGGCCCGCAGCCTCACCGTCCACGGCGCCCGGGAGAACAACCTCCAGGACATCGACGTCTCCTTCCCGCTCGGCGTCCTCACCGCCGTCACCGGCGTCTCGGGCTCCGGAAAGTCGACCCTGGTCAACGACATCCTCTACACCCACCTGGCCCGCGAGCTGAACGGCGCCAAGTCGGTCCCCGGCCGCCACACCCGGGTCGACGGCGACGACCTCGTCGACAAGGTGGTCCACGTCGACCAGTCGCCGATCGGCCGGACCCCCCGGTCTAACCCGGCCACGTACACCGGGGTCTTCGACCACGTCCGCAGGCTGTTCGCCGAGACAATGGAGGCGAAGGTGCGCGGCTATCTGCCGGGCCGCTTCTCCTTCAACGTCAAGGGCGGCCGCTGCGAGAACTGCTCCGGCGACGGCACGATCAAGATCGAGATGAACTTCCTGCCCGACGTGTACGTCCCGTGCGAGGTCTGCCACGGTGCGCGCTACAACCGGGAGACCCTGGAGGTCCACTACAAGGGCAAGTCCATCGCCGAGGTGCTGGACATGCCGATCGAGGAGGGCCTGGAGTTCTTCGAGGCCGTCCCGACGATCGCCCGCCACCTCCGTACGCTCAACGAGGTCGGCCTCGGCTATGTGCGGCTCGGCCAGTCCGCGCCGACCCTCTCCGGCGGCGAGGCACAGCGCGTCAAGCTGGCGAGCGAGCTCCAGAAGCGGTCCACCGGCCGCACGGTCTACGTCCTGGACGAGCCGACCACCGGTCTGCACTTCGAGGACATCAGCAAGCTGATCACCGTGCTCTCCGGCCTCGTCGACAAGGGCAACTCGGTGATCGTCATCGAGCACAACCTCGATGTCATCAAGACCGCCGACTGGGTCGTCGACATGGGCCCCGAGGGTGGCAACGGCGGCGGTCTGGTCGTCGCCGAGGGAACCCCGGAGCAGGTCGCCTCGGTCCCCGCGAGCCACACCGGGAAGTTCCTCCAGTCCATCCTGGACGCGGACCGGATCAGCGAGGCCGCAGTGCCCTCGGGCGGGGGGACGCCCCGCAAGGCGGCCGCCCGCAAGACCGCCCCGGCGAAGAAGACGGCGGCCACGAGGACGGCGGCCGCGGCCAAGAAGGCCACGGCGGCCAAGGCGAAGGCAACGGTGACCAAGGCAGCGGCGACGAAGGCGACCGCCGCCAAGAAGGCCACCCGGGCCCGCAAGGCCTGAGCGCGGCCTTCACCGACCGCGGCGGCCCCCCACGAGGAGGGGGGCCGCCGCGGTCTGCCGGGGCAGCGGGTACGGCCCGGCCGCAAGGCTTCCACCGGCCGCCGGTATCGTCGGTTCTGTCACCGGTGCCAGGGGCCGCAGTGGTCGCCCTGACGCATGTCCGGCGACCACACCCGCACCCACGGTGATGCTCACCCACGCCCACCGTGATCCACCTCCGAGCCACTGATCCGCCTCGAACGACAACCCGTGGAGTCCGCATGCCCGGCCTGCCCGCCGCCCGCCGTACCGTGCTGAAGGGCGCCGCGCTCGCCGGTGCCGCCGGGCTGGGGGCGGCCGCCTGCTCGACCGAGTCCAAGCTCGGCCACGCCAAGAACCCCGTGCCGACCGCGCCCGTCGACCTCGGAGCCGCCGCTGACGTCCCCGTCGGCGGAGCCAAGCTCTACCGCGAGCAGCGTCTCGTCGTCAGCTGTCCGGCGAAGGGCGAGTACAAGGCGTTCAGCGCCCAGTGCACCCACGGCGGCTGCGTCCTGACCAAGGTCGAGGGCACCGAGGGCCACTGCGCCTGCCACGGCAGCCGCTTCGACGCGACCACCGGCGAGGTCGTCCAGGGCCCGGCCACCGTGCCGCTGCCCGCCGTCCCCGTCACCGCCGAGGGCGGAAAGCTCGTCGCGGGCCCCGAGGCCTGAGCGGCCCGAGCCGCCGGATTCCGGCCCAGCCCGGCCCCTGCCTCACTCCCAGTCCCAGTCGATCCCGATCAGGCCGGGCCGTACACCCTCCTCCACCAGGTGCACGGTCCGGTGCCGGCCGGTCAGCGTGAGGTCCCCGCGGGACCCGCGCGCCGCCCCCGCCGACGCCTGCGCGAACCGGCGGCAGCGCACCGGGAGCGCCGCCTCGTCGAAGCCGACCTGAAGCACGTACTGGCCGCCCCCGAAGGTGAAGCCGCGTACGTACTCACCGCTGGCCCCGCCCGTACCGTCCTCGAAGCCGTAGCCGAAGACGTACGTCTCGCCGGACCGCAGCCGGGTGTCGAAGAGCAGCTCCGCCACCAGCAGCCCCGCCTCCCGGTCCCAGCGGACCCGGCCCGTCCGGCAGTTCTCCAGCGCCAGCACCGTGATCCGCGACGGGTCGCACCCCGGATCGCCCCGGTGCACCGCGAGATAGCGGTCGACGCCGTCCCGGTGCGCGCGCACCACATGGCGCGAGGTGCGGCCCGCCAGTTCCCGCCGCGCCCCGATCCGTACCCGCTCCTGATGCCCCACGGTGTGCAGCCCGCCGTCCACGGGCGACTCCATCGCCGCGAGGAGCCGTTCCACCGAGCCCGACGCCTCCATCAGCGAGCGGTACGAACGGGCAGCCGGACGGTCCGCGTCCGCCGGGGTGTCGTCGTTCCGCAGCAGGCGCAGCAGCGAGCCGTCCGGCAGCGCGAGCACGCCCTCCAGCGCGCTCACGGCCCGCAGGGACTCGGCGCGCCGGGGGCGGCGCACGCCCTGCTGCCAGTAACTGAGACTGGTCACCCCGAGCTTGACGCCCCGGTGCGCCAGATGGTGCTGCACCCGCTGGAGCGGCAGCCCGCGCACCGCCAGGGCGGTGCGCAACGCCAGATGGAACGGGCCGGTCCGCAGCACCTGGGCCAATTCGGTCTCGGTCTGCCGCATGGCGGGCCTCCGGTGAACGTTCACGTGGGGAGTGGTGACATCGCCCCCGGGGGATGCGGGGGAGCAGGTGACGGGGGCGGAGCCGTTCACACGGGTGCCGTGCCGTTCACACCGTGATGTCACCTCGCATTGAAGCGTGTTGACCTGCTCCGGACAACGCCGGATGCTCCTCATCAGCGTCCGGACGCGCTCCTCCGATCCCCACCCCCCCCGCCTTGGGAGGACCGCCATGCGCAACCGAAGAGTCAGGCCCGGAAGGTTCTCGTTCACCGCCCTCCTGGCCGCCGCCCTGCTCGCCGTCCCCGCGGCCACCGCCACCGCGTCCCCGTCCCCGGCACCTGCCCCGTCCACGGAAAGGGCCGACCTCGGCATCGCCGCCGCCCAGCGGCTGAACATCACCATGCAGGCCCAGCAGAAGAGCAACTGGTGCTGGGCGGCCGGAGGCAACACCATCGCCGCCTGGTTCGGCCGCGACTACTCCCAGAACCAGTTCTGCAACGCCTCCTTCAGGCGGAACCAGAACACCACGTGCCCCAACTCGCAGGCCACCCTCGGCAACGTCCAGACCGGCCTGTCCTGGACCGGGATCAGGCCCGGCTCGTACGTCACCGGCTGGCTGCGCTACTCGACCGTGCGGACCGAGATATCCGCCCAGCGCCCCATCGAGACCCGTATCCAGTGGTCGTCCGGCGGCGGCCACATGCACGTCATCTACGGCTACGACGACGCCAACAGCTGGGTCTACTGGGGCGATCCATGGCCCTCCAGCCACCGCTACAACTGGGCCTCGCACGCCTGGTACGTGAACAACAACGAGTTCTCCTGGACCCACTCGCTCTACCGGATCGGGGCGTGAGGACATGACCGCGACCACCCGGCGCCTCGCCGTCGCCACCGCACTCACCGCCACCGCCCTGTTCGCCGCCGCGCCCCTGGCAACCGCCGACGAGGGCCCCGCCGCCCAGCCGAAGCTGACCGCCGCCACCCTCGAAGCCGCCCACGAGGCGGCCACCGAGGCCGCCACCCTGGACACCCTGTCCCGGTTCTTCGCCCGGGAGGGAGCGGTGAGCCGGGCGAAGGCCGCACCCCGGATCACCGCGAGGGCCGTCCCCGTACGGACGCTCTCCGCCGCGTTCGTCGCAGGCAAGCCGGGGGCCGCCCCCAGCACCCTGGACTACCTCGCCAGCACCGCCGTCTCCTCCGACGGCCAGAAGGCCTCGCTCTGGACGGTCCCGGGAGCGGGCGGCGGCGATGACTGGCAGGTGGTGAACATCGCCACCGGCGACGACGAGGCCCGCTACACCGCCCGGGGCGCCCGCGCCCTTCCCGGCGGCACCGTGTTCCGGGAACCGCAGATCGACGCCTGGTACGTCCACGACGCCTCCCGGGTCCTCCCGCTGGACGAGGACGCGACGGCCGCCGTGGGCACGAAGGGCACGACCCTGAACGCCTACCGGGCCCGGGTGCAGGAGGCGTACGGCGACAAGCTGCCCGGCTCCGGGTACGCGAAGTCCGGCAAGGCGGGCGGCTACGGCCCCGGGGCGACCGGTACCGACGCGGCGGCCGGCACCGCCCCCGGCCCGGCCCCGGAAGCCGCCGGAGGCCCCGCGCTCGCCGGAGCGGCGTCGGGCTCCCCGGACACCGCCCTGACCGCCGTCTCCACGGTCGCCGGAGCCGGGGCCCTGCTCGCCCTGGCCCTGTGCGGGGCCGCCGCCCTGCGCCGCCGGGGCCGCACCGGAGGAACCCCGGCCGCGGACGCCTGACCAGGAGTCCCACCGGACCGCAGGCCCGCGCTCCGGGGTGCGAACACCCCACGGCACCCCGGAGCGCGGTACCACCCGACGACGACGTGCTGTCACACCCCGCAAGTAGGGTGTGAGACATGGCAGACCCCTCCAGCTACCGCCCCAAGCCGGGACAGATCCCCGACTCCCCGGGGGTCTACAGATTCCGCGACGAGCACCGCCGGGTGATCTACGTCGGGAAGGCCAAGAACCTCCGCCAGCGCCTTGCCAACTACTTCCAGGATCTCGCCGGCCTCCACCCGCGCACGCGCACGATGGTCACGACGGCCGCCTCCGTCGAGTGGACGGTCGTCTCCACCGAGGTCGAGGCGCTCCAGCTGGAGTATTCCTGGATCAAGGAGTTCGACCCCCGGTTCAACGTCAAGTACCGCGACGACAAGAGCTATCCGTATCTCGCGGTCACGCTGAACGAGGAGTTCCCCCGCGTCCAGGTCATGCGCGGCGCCAAGAAGAAGGGCGTGCGCTACTTCGGTCCGTACGGCCACGCCTGGGCGATCCGCGAGACCGTCGACCTGATGCTGCGCGTCTTCCCCGTCCGTACCTGCTCCGCCGGGGTCTTCAAGAACGCCGCGCGCACCGGCCGCCCCTGCCTCCTCGGCTATATCGGCAAGTGCTCGGCCCCCTGCGTCGGCCGGGTCACCCCCGAGGAACACCGGGAGCTGGCCGAGGACTTCTGCGACTTCATGGCCGGACGCACCGGCACGTACATCCGCCGCCTGGAGAAGGACATGATGCAGGCGGCCGAGGAGATGGAGTACGAGCGGGCCGCCCGCCTCCGCGACGACGCCGAGGCCCTCAGGCGGGCCATGGAGAAGAGCGCCGTCGTCCTCGCCGACGCCACCGACGCCGACCTGATCGCCGTCGCCGAGGACGAGCTGGAAGCCGCCCTCCAGATCTTCCACGTGCGCGGCGGCCGGGTCCGCGGCCAGCGCGGCTGGGTCACCGACAAGGTGGAGGCGGTCGACACCGCCGGGCTCGTCGAGCACGCCCTCCAGCAGCTGTACGGGGAGGAGCGCGGCGACGCCGTCCCCAAGGAGGTCCTGGTCCCCGCCCTGCCCGAGGACACCGAAGCGGTCTCCCAGTGGCTCGCCGAGCGCCGGGGCTCCCAGGTCAGCCTGCGCATCCCGCAGCGCGGCGACAAGAAGGACCTCATGGTCACGGTCCAGCGCAACGCCCAGCAGGCGCTCGGACTGCACAAGACCAAGCGCGCCTCCGACCTCACCACCCGCTCCCGCGCCCTGGAGGAGATCGCCGAGGCGCTGGGCCTGGACAGCGCCCCCCTGCGCATCGAGTGCTACGACATCTCCCACCTCCAGGGCGACGACGTGGTCGCCTCGATGGTGGTCTTCGAGGACGGCCTCGCCCGCAAGAGCGAGTACCGCCGCTTCCAGATCAAGGGCTTCGAGGGCCAGGACGACGTCCGCTCGATGCACGAGGTGATCGGTCGCCGCTTCAAGCGCTATCTCCAGGACAAGGAGCGCACCGGGGAGTGGGAGGGGGCGCAGGACGCCCCGCTCACCCCGGAGGGCGCCCCGCCCGCCCCCGCGGGCGGCCCTGGCACCGCTGCCGACGACGGAGAGCCCCGGGAGGACGACGGCCGGCCCAAGCGGTTCGCCTACCCGCCGCAGCTCGTCGTGGTCGACGGCGGGCAGCCCCAGGTCGCCGCGGCCAAGCGCGCCCTGGACGAGCTGGGCATCGACGACATCGCCGTCTGCGGCCTCGCCAAACGCCTCGAAGAGGTCTGGCTCCCCGATGACGACGACCCTGTCGTCCTGCCCCGCTCCAGCGAGGGCCTCTACCTCCTCCAGCGCGTCCGGGACGAGGCCCACCGCTTCGCCATCACCTACCAGCGCGCCAAACGGGCCAAGCGCCTCCGCGCCAGCCCCCTCGACGACGTGGCCGGCCTCGGCGAGACCCGGAAGCAGGCCCTGATCAAGCATTTCGGCTCCGTGAAGAAGCTCCGGCAGGCGACAATCGACGAGATCTGCGAGGTCCCCGGGATAGGTCGCAGGACGGCGGAATCGGTGGCCGCGGCCCTCGCCACGACCGCTCCCGCGGCGCCTGCCGTGAACACGGCCACAGGAGAGATCATTGAAGAGGACGACGGGGGCAGCTCATGACCGAGAACACCCACGAGACCACACAGAACACCGCAGACCGAGCAGACGGAGCAGCAGACGTGAGTACGAACACCCCGAACGAGACGGGTGAGGCGGCCATCCCCGAGCTGGTGATCATCTCCGGGATGTCGGGCGCCGGCCGCAGCACCGCCGCCAAGTGTCTGGAGGACCTCGGCTGGTTCGTCGTCGACAACCTGCCGCCCGCGCTGATCCCCACCATGGTCGAGCTCGGCGCCCGCTCGCAGGGCAACGTGGCCCGGATCGCCGTCGTCGTTGACGTGCGCGGCCGGCGCTTCTTCGACAACCTCCGCGAGTCCCTCGCCGACCTGGAGGCCAAGCACGTCACCCGGCGGATCGTTTTCCTGGAGTCCTCCGACGACGCCCTGGTCCGCCGCTTCGAGTCCGTCCGTCGCCCGCACCCCCTCCAGGGCGACGGCCGCATCGTCGACGGCATCGCGGCCGAGCGCGACCTGCTGCGCGAGCTGCGCGGCGACGCCGACCTGGTCATCGACACCTCCAGCCTCAACGTGCACGAGCTGCGGGCCAAGATGGACGCCCAGTTCGCGGGCGAGTCGGAGCCGGAGCTGCGAGCCACGGTGATGTCCTTCGGCTACAAGTACGGCCTGCCCGTCGACGCCGATCTGGTCGTCGACTGCCGCTTCCTGCCCAACCCGCACTGGGTCCCCGAACTGCGCCCCTTCACCGGAGTGAACGAGGAGGTGTCCGACTACGTCTTCGACCAGCCGGGCGCCAAGGAGTTCCTCAACCAGTACACGGAGCTGCTCCAGCTGATCGCCGCCGGTTACCGCCGCGAGGGCAAGCGGTACGTGACCATCGCCGTGGGCTGCACGGGCGGCAAGCACCGCTCCGTCGCCATGTCGGAGAAGCTCTCGGCCAGGCTCGCCGCCGAAGGCATCGAGACCGTCCTCGTGCACCGTGACATGGGGCGAGAGTGACCGGACGCAATCTGCGGATGCGGCGCCTGAGCCGTGCCACCTCGGCGCTCTCGGGCCGCAAACGCGGTGCCCAGCCCAAGGTCGTCGCCCTCGGCGGCGGCATGGGCCTCTCGGCGTCCCTGGCCGCGCTGCGCCGGATCACCGGCGATCTCACGGCCGTGGTCACCGTCGCCGACGACGGCGGCTCCAGCGGCCGGCTCCGCGAGGAGCTGGGCGTGCTGCCGCCCGGCGACCTCCGCAAGGCGCTCGCCGCGCTGTGCGGTGACGACGACTGGGGCCGCACCTGGTCCCGGGTCATCCAGCACCGCTTCGAGTCCAAGGGCGACCTCCACGAGCACGCGGTCGGCAATCTGCTGATCGTGGCACTCTGGGAGCAGCTCGGCGACCACGTCCAGGCGCTCGACCTGGTCGGCAAGCTGCTCGGCGCGCACGGCCGGGTGCTGCCGATGTCGGCCGTCCCACTGGAGCTCCAGGCGCTGGTCAAGGGCCACGACCCCGAGTTGCCCGACGCGATCGTCACCGTGCGCGGCCAGGCCACGGTGGCGCTCACCCCGGGCGAGGTGCAGTCCGTGCACGTCGTCCCGCCCGACCCGCCGGCCGTCCCGGAAGCCGTGGAAGCGGTCCTGGACGCCGACTGGGTGGTGCTCGGTCCCGGCTCCTGGTTCTCCTCGGTGATCCCGCACCTGCTGGTGCCGGAACTGCTCGACGCCCTGGTCACCACGAAGGCCCGTAAGGTCCTCTCGCTGAACCTCGCGCCACAGCCCGGGGAAACAGAAGGCTTCTCACCGCAGCGTCATTTGGAGGTTTTGGGACGACACGCCCCTAAACTCGCCTTGGACGTGGTGCTGGCCGACGAGGCCGCCGTGCCCGACCGCGAGTCCCTCTCCCATGCCGCACAGCGGCTCGGAGCCGCGGTCGAGCTGGCGCCGGTGGCCTCGCCCGACGGCGTTCCGGTTCATGATCAGGAGCTGTTGGCCGCCGCGTACGACCGTATTTTTCGGATGCATGGAAGGATCGGCCCATGGCGATGACGCCAGCGGTGAAGGACGAAATCTCTCGGCTTCCCGTCACCCGGACCTGCTGCAGAAAAGCAGAGGTCTCGGCGATTCTTCGGTTCGCGGGCGGGCTGCACCTGGTGAGCGGCCGGATTGTGATCGAGGCGGAGCTGGACACCGCGATGGCGGCGCGCCGGCTCAAGCGCGACATCCTGGAGATCTTCGGGCACAGCTCGGAGCTGATCGTGATGGCCCCCGGCGGGCTGCGGCGCGGCTCGCGCTATGTCGTACGCGTGGTGGCGGGCGGTGACCAGCTGGCCCGCCAGACCGGCCTGGTGGACGGCCGCGGCCGCCCCATCCGCGGGCTGCCCCCGCAGGTGGTCTCGGGGGCCACCTGCGACGCCGAGGCTGCCTGGCGCGGGGCCTTCCTGGCGCACGGCTCGCTCACCGAGCCCGGCCGCTCCTCCTCCCTGGAGGTCACCTGCCCCGGCCCGGAGGCGGCCCTCGCCCTGGTCGGCGCGGCCCGCAGGCTCTCCATCGCCGCCAAGGCCCGGGAGGTGCGCGGTGTGGACCGGGTCGTCGTCCGCGACGGCGACGCCATCGGCGCCCTGCTGACCCGGCTCGGCGCACACGAGTCGGTGCTGGCCTGGGAGGAGCGCCGGATGCGGCGCGAGGTCCGCGCCACGGCCAACCGCCTCGCCAACTTCGACGACGCCAACCTGCGCCGCTCGGCCCGCGCGGCGGTCGCCGCCGGGGCCCGGGTGGGCCGCGCGCTGGAGATCCTCGGCGAGGAGGTCCCCGAGCACCTCGCGGCGGCCGGCCGGCTGCGCATGGAGCACAAGCAGGCCTCCCTGGAGGAGCTGGGCGCCCTCGCCGACCCGCCGCTGACCAAGGACGCGGTCGCGGGCCGGATCCGCCGCCTGCTGGCCATGGCCGACAAGCGGGCCCAGGACCTGGGCATTCCGGGCACGGAGTCGACCCTCAGCGAGGAGCTCGCCGACGGACTCGTCGGCTGACCCGGCCGACTCGGCGGCGAACGGGGGACGTTGGTCCCGAGCGGACGGGACCGACGTCCCGGCGGCGCCGGGACCCAAGTCCCGACCGGCGAAACGGAGGCCCGTACCCCTACTGGCGAGTACGGGCCTCCGGCCGTGTCCGGTGGCGTGTACGGGCCCTCTCGATGTCACTCCCGGGCCCTTGGAGAGGTAGGGTCGGAAGCGGTCGGGGACATCCCTATACAACTCGCCGGCGTCGAAAACCGGCGTACCTAACGAGGAGATCGGTTCGTGACGATCCGCGTAGGCATCAACGGCTTCGGCCGCATCGGTCGCAACTACTTCCGCGCGCTGCTTGAGCAGGGCGCGGACATCGAGATCGTGGCTGTCAACGACCTGGGTGACACTGCGACCACGGCTCACCTGCTGAAGTACGACACCATCCTGGGCCGCCTCAAGGCAGAGGTCAGCCACACCGCCGACACCATCACCGTCGATGGTCACACGATCAAGGTGCTCTCCGAGCGCAACCCGGCAGACATCCCCTGGGGTGAGCTGGGCGTCGACATCGTCATCGAGTCGACCGGCATCTTCACCAAGAAGGCCGACGCCGAGAAGCACATCGCGGGCGGCGCCAAGAAGGTCCTCATCTCGGCTCCGGCCAAGGACGAGGACATCACCATCGTGATGGGCGTCAACCAGGACCAGTACGACGCGGCCAACCACAACGTCATCTCCAACGCCTCCTGCACCACCAACTGTGTGGCGCCGATGGCCAAGGTTCTCGACGAGAACTTCGGCATCGTCAAGGGCCTGATGACGACGGTCCACGCGTACACCAACGACCAGCGGATCCTGGACTTCCCGCACTCGGACCTGCGCCGCGCCCGCGCCGCCGCCGAGAACATCATCCCGACCACCACCGGCGCCGCCAAGGCCACCGCCCTGGTCCTCCCGCAGCTCAAGGGCAAGCTCGACGGCATCGCCATGCGCGTCCCGGTCCCGACCGGCTCCGCCACCGACCTCGTCGTGACGCTGGCGCGCGAGGTCACCAAGGACGAGGTCAACGCCGCGTTCAAGAAGGCCTCCGACGACGGTGCGCTCAAGGGCTTCCTGACGTACACCGAGGACCCGATCGTCTCCTCGGACATCGTCGGCGACCCGTCGTCCTGCACCTTCGACTCCTCCCTGACCATGGTCCAGGAGGGGAACTCGGTGAAGATCCTCGGCTGGTACGACAACGAGTGGGGCTACTCCAACCGCCTCGTCGACCTCACGGTCTTCGTCGGCGAGCAGCTCTGATCCTCGGATCGCAGGCAACACGTTGTGAGTAAGGGGCTCGACCGGCGCAGCGCGGCGCCGGTCGAGCCCCTGGCCGTGTCCACGAACACGCCGACACGGCCTAGCATGCTCATCCGTCCTTGCAAGGAGTAACGGAAGACCAGATGAAGACGATCGACGAACTTCTCGCCGAAGGGGTCGCGGGCAAGCGGGTATTCGTCCGCGCCGACCTCAATGTGCCGCTGGACGGCACCACGATCACCGACGACGGCCGTATCCGCGCAGTCGTCCCGACGGTCGCCAGGCTGGCCGAGGCCGGCGCGCGCGTCGTCGTCGCCTCCCACCTCGGCCGGCCCAAGGGTGCCCCGGACCCGGCCTACTCGCTGGCGCCCGCCGCCGCGCGCCTGGGCGAACTCCTCGGCGCCGAGGTCGCGTTCGCGACTGACACGGTCGGCGAGTCCGCCCGTGCCACGGTCGCCGGCCTCGCCGACGGCCAGGTCGCCGTCATCGAGAACCTCCGGTTCAACGCCGGTGAGACGGCCAAGGACGACGCCGAGCGCGGCGCGTTCGCCGACCGGCTGGCCGAGCTCGCCGACGTCTACGTGGGCGACGGCTTCGGGGCCGTACACCGCAAGCACGCCTCGGTCTTCGACCTCCCGGCCCGGCTGCCGCACTACGCGGGCTTCCTCATCGCCACCGAGGTCGGCGTCCTGAAGAAGCTCACCACCGACGTCCAGCGCCCGTACGCGGTCGTCCTCGGCGGCGCCAAGGTCTCCGACAAGCTCGGGGTCATCGACCATCTGCTGGAGAAGGCCGACCGCATCCTGGTCGGCGGCGGCATGGCGTACACCTTCCTCAAGGCCCAGGGCCACGAGGTCGGCATCTCGCTGCTCCAGGAGGACCAGGTCCCGGCCGTCCAGGAGTACCTGAAGCGGGCGGCGGAGCGCGGTGTGGAGTTCGTGCTTCCCGTCGATGTCCTGGTCGCGGGCGAGTTCCCGGACCTGAAGACGAAGGCCCCGGCCCACCCCACCACGGTCGCCGCCGACGCCATTCCGGCCGACCAGGAGGGTCTGGACATCGGCCCCGAGACCCGCAAGCTCTACGCCTCGAAGCTCGCCGACGCGGCCACCGTCTTCTGGAACGGCCCGATGGGCGTCTTCGAGCACCCCGACTACGCCGAGGGCACCCGCGCGGTCGCCCAGGCGCTCGTCGACTCCCCGGCCTTCAGCGTCGTCGGCGGTGGCGACTCCGCCGCGGCCGTCCGCATCCTGGGCTTCGACGAGAATGCTTTCGGACATATTTCGACCGGTGGTGGCGCGAGCCTCGAATACCTTGAGGGCAAGACGCTTCCCGGGCTCGCCGCACTGGAGGACTGACTTTTCATGACCACCCGCACCCCGCTGATGGCGGGCAACTGGAAGATGAACCTCAACCACCTTGAGGCCATCGCCCACGTCCAGAAGCTCTCCTTCGCGCTGGCCGACAAGGACTACGAGGACGTCGAGGTCGCCGTCCTCCCGCCCTTCACCGACCTGCGCTCCGTGCAGACCCTGGTCGACGGCGACAAGCTGAAGATCAAGTACGGCGCCCAGGACATCTCCGCGCACGACTCCGGCGCGTACACCGGCGAGATCTCCGGCCCCATGCTCGCCAAGCTGCGCTGCACCTACGTGGCCGTCGGCCACAGCGAGCGCCGCCAGTACCACGGCGAGAGTGACGAGATCTGCAACGCCAAGGTGAAGGCCGCCTATCTGCACGGCCTGACCCCGATCCTCTGCGTCGGCGAGGGCCTGGACATCCGCAAGGCCGGTGAGCAGGTCTCGTACACGCTCGCGCAGCTCGACGGTGCCCTCAAGGACATCCCGGCCGAGCAGGCCGAGACCATCGTCATCGCCTACGAGCCGGTCTGGGCCATCGGGACCGGCGAGGTCGCCACCCCCGAGGACGCCCAGGAGGTCTGCGGCGCGATCCGCGGCCGGCTGGCCGAGCTGTACTCGCAGGAGCTGGCCGACGCCGTCCGTATCCAGTACGGCGGCTCGGTGAAGTCGGGCAACGTGGCGGCCATCATGGCGCAGCCCGACGTGGACGGCGCCCTGATCGGCGGCGCCGCGCTGGACGCCGACGAGTTCGTCAAGATCGTCCGCTTCCGCGACCAGTGAGTATGCCGTAGCGTCGATCCGTCGTAGTCTTGCGGGGGCCGAAGGGGTTATCGCCCTTCGGCCCCCGGTGTACGTACACGCAGTAGTCAAGAATTCCGGAAAGTAGGGACCAGCCGTGGTTTTGGCGTTCCAGATCGCTCTGATCGTCTTCAGCCTGCTGCTGATGCTGCTGGTGCTCATGCACAAGGGCAAGGGCGGCGGCCTCTCCGACATGTTCGGTGGCGGAATGCAGTCCTCCGTCGGTGGCTCATCGGTCGCCGAGCGTAACCTCGACCGGATCACCGTCGTGGTCGGTCTGATCTGGTTCGCGTGCATTGTCGTCCTCGGGCTGCTCATCAAGCTGGACTGAACCAGCCGTTCCGCGATTCCGGTAACGGTGTAACTCCTTCCACTGGACGCGCGTTGGGCCTTACGTAGACTGGGGCATCCTCCGAGCACCATCACGCAGGGAGTTACGACCGTGGCAAGTGGCAACGCGATCCGGGGAAGCCGGGTCGGAGCGGGGCCGATGGGCGAGGCCGAGCGCGGCGAGTCCGCGCCGCGCCTGCGCATCTCCTTCTGGTGCTCGAACGGGCACGAGACGCAGCCGAGCTTCGCCCATGACGCGCAGGTGCCGGACACCTGGGACTGCCCGCGCTGCGGCTTCCCGGCCGGCCAGGACAAGGACAGCCCGCCCGACCCGCCCCGCACCGAGCCGTACAAGACGCACCTCGCGTACGTACGGGAGCGGCGCAGCGACGCCGACGGTGAAGCGATCCTCGCCGAGGCGCTGGCCAAGCTCCGCGGCGAGATCTAGAGCTTCACCGCCCCGGTCCGCCCCGTTTCCCCGCACCACCCGAGCCTTCCCCGGCCGGACACCCGTCTCACGGGTGTCCGGCCGGTCGCGTTCCCGCCCCCCACCGCTCGCCTCCGCGCCACCCGTCCCCTCGATCAATTAGGTTGGAGGGGCAGCGGGGATGCTGAGGTACGAGAAGAAGTGGGCTGATATCCCGGATGAACGCAGCAAGCCGAGCCAAGCTCAACCAGACGCCCGAGTGGACGGCTCTCGCCAAGCACCGTGAGGAGTTCGGAGCGACGCGGCTGCGCGAGCTGTTCGCGCAACAGCCGGACCGCGCCGCCGACTGCACCCTCCGGGTCGGCGAACTCTCCGTCGACTACTCCAAGAACCTGGTCACCGACGAGACGCTGCGCCTGCTGCGCGAGCTCGCCGCCGCGACCGGCGTCGCCGAGCTGCGGGACGCCATGTTCCGCGGCGAGAAGATCAACACCACCGAGGACCGGGCGGTCCTGCACACCGCGCTCCGCGCCCCGCGCGACGCGGTGATCGAGGTCGACGGCCAGAACGTCGTGCCCGCTGTCCACGAGGTCCTGGACAAGATGGCCGCCTTCTCCGAGAAGGTCCGGTCAGGACAGTGGACCGGCCATACCGGCCGCCCCGTCAAGAACATCGTCAACATCGGCATCGGCGGCTCCGACCTCGGCCCCGCCATGGCGTACGAGGTGCTGCGCTCCTACACGGACCGCGCGCTCACCCTCCGCTTCGTCTCCAACGTGGACGGCGCCGACCTGCACGAGGCGGTCCGCGATCTCGACCCGGCCGAGACGCTGTTCATCGTCGCGTCGAAGACGTTCACCACGATCGAGACCATCACCAACGCCACCTCCGCCCGGGACTGGCTGCTGACCGAGCTGAGGGCCGGTCAGGACGCCGTCGCCAAGCACTTCGTGGCCCTGTCGACCAATGCCGGGAAGGTCGAGGAGTTCGGCATCGACACGGCCAACATGTTCGAGTTCTGGGACTGGGTGGGGGGCCGCTATTCGTACGACTCCGCGATCGGCCTCTCGCTGATGATCGCGGTGGGCCCGGAGCGGTTCCGCGAGATGCTCGACGGCTTCCACCTCGTCGACGAGCACTTCCGCACCGCCCCCGCCGAGGAGAACGTCCCGCTCCTGCTCGGTCTCCTCGGCGTCTGGTACGGGGAGTTCTTCGACGCCCAGTCGCACGCGGTGCTGCCCTACAGCCACTACCTGTCCAAGTTCACCGCGTATCTCCAGCAGCTCGACATGGAGTCCAACGGCAAGTCCGTCGACCGCGACGGCAACCCGGTGGACTGGCAGACCGGCCCGGTCGTCTGGGGCACCCCCGGCACCAACGGGCAGCACGCGTATTACCAGTTGATCCACCAGGGTACGAAGATGATCCCGGCGGACTTCATCGGCTTCGCCGCCCCGGTCCACGATCTGCTGCCCGGCCTGATCGCCCAGCACGACCTGCTGATGGCCAACTTCTTCGCCCAGACCCAGGCCCTCGCTTTCGGCAAGACGCCCGACGAGGTCCGTGCGGAGGGCGTGCCCGAGGCGCTGGTGCCGCACAAGACGTTCCGGGGCAACCACCCCACGACGACGATCCTCGCCGACCGGCTGACCCCCTCGGTCCTGGGCCAGCTCATCGCGCTCTACGAGCACAAGGTCTTCGTCCAGGGCGCCATCTGGAACATCGACTCCTTCGACCAGTGGGGCGTCGAACTGGGTAAGGTCCTCGCCAAGAAGATCGAGCCGCTCCTGACCGGGGACAGCGGCGCGGACACCGGGCAGCTCGACAGCTCCACCGCCGCCCTGGTCGCCGCCTACCGCACGCTGCGGGGGCGCTGAGCCCATGACACAGGGGGAGGGGACGACGGTACGGCTGCGGCCGCCGCGCAACACGCTGAACGAGCGGGCCGTCGGCTGGTGGCGGGTCCAGTGGCTGCTGTTCACCGTCGGGCACGTCGTGCCGCTCGCGGTGCTGGGCGCGCTGATCGGGCCCGCCCGCTTCTGGCTGCTGCTGTCCGCCGCGGTCCTGGCCGCGGCGGGGGCGGCGGCCACCGTCCTCCTCCCCCTGTGGTGGTTCCGCACGCACCGCTGGGAGATCACCGAGGACGCGGTGTACGTCCGCACCGGGTTCTTCTGGCAGGAGTGGCGGATCGCCCCGATGTCCCGAATCCAGACCGTCGACACCGTACGGGGCCCCCTGGAGCAGCTCTACCGGCTCGCCACCGTCACGGTCACCACCGCCTCCGCCAAGGGCGCGGTACGCATCCAGGGGCTGGACCACGAGGTGGCCGCCGAACTGGCCCAGCAGCTCACCCGCATCACCCGCGACACCCCGGGCGACGCCACATGAGCGCCGCCGCCCCGGAAGACGACTGGCGCCGTCTCGACCCCCGTACGGTTCTGGTCACCGCGCTCGTCATGGCGGGCGTCGTCGCGGGCGTCGCCATCCCCGCCACCCTCGGGCTCTCCCGCTGGCTCGGCCTCCCCCTCGCCGTCCTCTGGGCGCTGGCCGGGGCCCTCCTGGTCATCGCGGCCGCGGCGGGCGCCGACCGGGTCCGCTGGCACCGCACCCGCTACCGCATCGGCGAGCAGCGCGTCGAGCTCCACACCGGCCTGCTCCTGGTCAAGCGCCGCTCCCTGGCCCGGACACGCATCCGCACGGTCGACCTCACCGCCAACCTGCTGCTGCGCCTCCTCGGCCTGGTCACCGTCCGCATCGGCACGGGGGAACAGGGCCACGACTCGACGCTCACCCTGGACCCGGTCACCCGAGCCGAGGGCGAACGGCTCCGCCGTCTGCTGCTGGAACGCGCCGCGGCCCCGCCGTCCGGCGGCCACCGTGAGGGCGAGCTGGCCGTGCTGGACCCCCGGTGGGTCCGCTACGCCCCGGTGTCCTTCGTCGCCCCCGTGCTCGGCGGTGCGGCGGCCGGAGCCGTGATGCAGATCAGCGACTGGGTCGGGGCCCAGGGCGCGGTCATCGCCTGGGTCGGCGACCTCTTCCGGGAGACCCCGCTGACCTGGGTGATCCTCGGCCTGGTCGTGGCGGCCCTGATCGCGGGCGCCGCCGGGGCGCTCGGCCTCTGGATCGAGATGTGGTGGAACTACCGCCTGGAGCGCGAGCCTGGCGGCACGCTGCGGGTGCGGCGCGGACTGTTCACCTCCCGGTCGATCTCCGTGGAGGAGGCCCGGCTGCGCGGCGTCGACCTGGTCGAGCCGCTCGGTATCCGGCTGCTCGGCGCGGCCCGGCTGGAGGCCATCACCACCGGGCTCGCCAAGGACCACGAGGGTCAGAGCGCAGACCACAACACCCTGCTCCCGGCCGCGCCCCGGCCCAGGGCCGACACCGTCGCCGCCGATGTGCTGCGCGAGGCGGTCACCCCGACCGGCGCCACGCTGATCCGCCATCCGTACGCCGCCCGGGGCCGCAGACTGCGCTGGTCGCTCGCCACGGCCCTGGCCCCCCTGCTGCTCCTGGTCCTCCTCGGGGCCCTGCTCACCCCTGTGCTGCTCTGGATCGCCCTGGGCTGCGCGGTGGTCTTCCTTCCGCTCGCGGTGGCCCTGGCCCTGGACGCGTACCGGGGGCTCGGGCACGCGCTCTCCGGGCGCTATCTGGTGACCCGCTCCGGCACGGTCCGCCGCTCCACCGCCGCCCTGGAACGGGCCGGGGTGATCGGCTGGACGGTCAAGCAGTCGGTCTTCCAGCGCCGGGCCGGGCTGCTCAGCATCACGGCCACCACCGCCGCCGGAGGGGGCGCGTACACCGCCTACGACACCGACGCGAGCGAGGGCCTCACCTTCGCCGCCGAGGCCGTACCGGGACTGCTGGAACCCTTCCTGGAGCGCCCGGCCCACCGTCGGGCGACCGGCCCGTGACCGACTGCACAGCCTGACCCCTGGGCAGCGGCGCCGCCGTCGGCGACGATGTCGATCATGACCTTCACCCACCGCCGTACCGTGCTCACCGCCCTCGCCACCGCCGCCGTCAGCGGCCCGCTGCTGGGCTCGATCACCGCGACCGACGCCCATGCCACCGGCGACCTGGACATCTACACCTCCAACTCCGACCTCTACAAGAAGCTCGCGGGCAAGGAGGGCGTCGAGTTCGCCCGCCGCTACAAGAGGCACGAGTACACCGACCACTCGCTGCCGCAGAGGTATCCGTACAACCGCACCACGGTCATGGCGATGCACGGCGGCGGCATCGAGATGGGAACCTCCGAGCTCTGCCTCGCCATCGCCGGTTACCACCCCGCCACGCTGGAGCCCCTCCAGGACGGCCACGGGGTCTTCGACTACTGGATGTTCGAGGGGCTGCGCTCCTCCGGCAACCGCGATCTGCACGTCACCGCCAAGAACTGCGACGACCACGTCGCCCTCTCCATGGCCGCGAGCAGCCTCAACGTGCTGAGCCTGCACGGCTGTACGTCGGCGCAGGCGGGCACCGGCCCGCAGGCCGTGGTCGTCGGCGGACTGAACACCCGCTTCAAGACCCTGCTCAAGGCGGAGTTCGACGCGGTCGGCATCGCCTGGCGGGACGGAAGCGAGGTGCCCAACCTGGCCGGGGTCAACCGCGTCAACCCCGTCAACCGCACGATGCTCGCCAAGGGCGGTCAGCTGGAGCTCACCACGGAACTGCGCGCCGCCATGTTCACGGTCAACACCCGCGCGGGCCGGGCCGGCAGTACGACCGAGGTCTTCGACCGCTTCGTCGGCGCCTGCCGGGCCGCGGTCACGAAGCTGGAGCAGGGATCGGACCAGGTCGTCCTCTGACCCCAGGACCCCAGCACCCCAGGCCCCCGGCGCCCAACACCCCAGGGCCCCAGCACTCCGGGGGCGCCTCAGCCCCCGTGCGTCGTGTCGATGACGCAGAAGCGGTTGCCCTCGGGGTCTCCCAACACACAGAACTAGAGGTTCTGGAGTGTCGGCATGGTGGCATCGTCCCTGGTCAAGTCGGGTAGCGGGAATTCCTTGGTCCCTACGGGGCCCATGGAAAAGACCACACGCAGGAACCCCCTCGCGGGCACGGTCTACGCCGAGACCCTTCGGGGCGTGCGGTGTATCCGTCTGTCCGTACTCACCGACGAGACCACCAGCCCCGAGCGGCAGCGCGAGGCCGACGACCTAACAACAGCCGCGCACAACATCAGCTTCGGCGAGGGTGACCAGCTCCGCGAAGCGGTAGACCTTGACGTTTCCGCTTCCAAGATCAGCCCCTTTGACCGTCCCGCCCTCGGCGGTTGGCTCGCGCGGCCCGATGACTTTGACGCCCTGGTGTGGTGGCGCTTTGACCGCGCTATCCGGTCCATGGCGGACATGCACAAGTTGGCCGAGTGGGCCCGCGAGCACATGAAGGTGCTGGTGTTCGCCGAGGGCATCGGCGGGGGCAAGCTCGTCTTTGACTTCCGCAATCCGCTGGACCCGATGGCGGAATTGCAGATGACCATGTTCGCCTTCGCCGCTCAGGTGGAGGCGCAGAGCATCAGCGACCGTGTCACCGGGGCCATGGCTGCCATCCGGAAAATGCCCCTCCGGTGGCGTGGTGGTGGTCGTCCGCCGTACGGCTACATGCCCGCCCCCATGCCCAAGGAACACGGGGGCATCGGCTGGGCCCTCGTACCGGACCCCGATGCAGTCAAGGCCATTGAACGCATCATCCGTGAGCTGCTGGAGGGGACGACGGTCTCGGCTATCGCCGTGGGGCTCAACGCCGACAGCATCCCGAGCCCGCGCGATCACTGGGCCGTGAAGAAGGAGCGCGAAAAGGGCAGGAAGACCGGCGGGGCCAAGGGATCGCACGTCGTCCGTGACGTGTTCAAGTGGACTCCCGCTGTCATTACCCGGATGCTGCGCAACCCGACGCTGCTCGGCTGGAAGATGCACAAGGGCAAGCCGGTCCGGGACGCCGAGGGCAACCCGATCATGCAGACCGAAACCCCGATCCTGACGCGCGAGGAGTTCGACCGCATCGGGGTCGTGCTCGACTCCCGCAGCATCGACAACAAGCAACGCAAGGACACGGACGCACTGCTGCTGCGCGTGATCCACTGCGACTCATGTGGCGGACGGATGTACCGCGACAAGATGTCCGCAAGCGCGAACCAAACTCCCGTCTATAAGTGCAACGCTCATGGCCGTGGCATCAAGTGTGAGGCGGCCGCACATATCCGTGGGGACTGGGTGGACGAGTACGTTGAAGCCGAATTCCTGCGGGTGGTCGGTCCGGTCCAAACGACTCACGTTGTCGAGATTCCGGGGTACGACCCGGAGCCCGAGTTGCGCGCCACTGTGGCCGAGTTCGCCGAGCACCAGGAACAGCGCGGCCGTCAGAAGTCCAAGCACGCGGCGGCCGAATGGCAGCGACGTGCGGACGCGCTCGACAACCGCTTTGCCACGCTGGAGGCTGCCGAAAAGGTCGAGCCGCAACGGATCGTGACCAGCACGGGCCGGACGTTCGCGGACGAGTGGGCGGAGAAGGACACGGCGGGACGGCGCGCGATGCTCGTTGAAGCGGGCGTTCGTCTGGACGTGCGGCGCGGTGTCCGGGGCGGGTGGCGCAAGCTCGACGTACGGCGCGTGGACTTCACCATGCGCGGTGAGCTGGACCCCGCAGCGGAAGCCCTCGCGGACGTCGTGGCGGCGCTGGAATCCGAAGCGCGCGGAGACGAGCCGACCCCGGGCGCGAGCGTGCGTCTGGTCGAGCCTGTCCGCGAACTGGTGGCCGCGTAATCCCACCGCACGCCCCTACGCCTCTCAGGAGCCCCGGACGGCCCCCGTGTGCCCGCCGGGGCTCTGACGTGCCCGCAGACGGACGCATGAGGCTGCGCCGACCGGCGGGGCCGCTCTACAGCGAGAGGCGAAAAGGTGTTGAGGGTGTCGAACTTCGACACCTTCGCTGGTCTTCGCCCACCCGTCGATGACCGCTGTGAAGTCCGTTTTGCGGGAATTCCTTGGTCCCTACTACCCGCGAACCAGGAAGCGGCCCGCACTCGCCGACCAGCGACGCCGGGAGCGCGGGCAACCCCGGCTTCCCCTTAGCCGCTGAGAGGGCTTGTACGGCTCTCTCCTTGCACCAGTGAGGAACGATGGACACCACACGACACATAGAGGTCTGCACGCTGCTGCGACGCGCTGAGAACGCCGCACAGGACGCCGTGAACGGCGACCAGGCCGCCGCGCGTACGACACTCGCTTTCATCGCCGACGCGGCAGCGAGCCGAGGACACGGGGCCCGGCATCTGTGCCCACCCGAATTGCTCCAACGAACTGCACTACGTCGGGCGGGGTCGTCGCCCGCTGTACTGCTCGGCGGACTGTCGAACGGATACGTACCAGGCGACGCAGATGGCCGCGCGTGCGCTGATCGGAACCCCGGAAAGGGCCCCCGCATAGGGGCAGGAACGCCCACAACTCCAGAGATTCACTCACGAACCCCTGACGTGCCATACACAGGGGCTTTTCAAGCCCGAACACAATGAAGGAAAGACCGTGAACGAATATCTCAACCGTGCCGCGTTCCTGGACGGGGAGCGCAACAAGGGACAGATCCGCGCCGACGCATTCAAGCGGGATGAGCGCATGGAAGAACTCGCCGCACTGCGCGACTCGCGCCCCGAAGTGTTCGAAACGCTCGGCACTTCCATCCGGATGAGCCTTGGCTACTACGAGAACGACAAGAAGATTGCAGCCGAGCATGGCCGCGACGTGACGAAGGGTGCCAACTGATATGACCACCAACGAAATCCAGAAGGCAACGGAACGAGTCGACAAGCTCCAGGATCAGGCGGAAAAGCTGTCTGCCCCGCTCGCTGACGCACAGGCCGCATTGGAAGCAGCGCAGGAAGCCGAAGCGGCCCGTAGGGCCGAGCGCGGAGAGATATACGACCGCGAATTTGCCCACAACGGGTCGGGGCGAGCGACGGAAGTCGCAAATTCCGGGGAAGATTCCCGTGCCCGGTTCTATGAACTGCTGGCCGAGGAACCTTGGTTCGCTGCCTACGTCGAATACCGGTCGGCCCGCCACAAGCGCAGGCATGTTCTCGATGAGGCGCAGCGAGCACAGCGGGCATTGCAGGAAGTCGTGACCGTTCCCGAACAGCGTTACTACCCGGTGGCCATTCTCACTGACATTGAGAGCTACGCCGAAAAGAAGGCTGCGGAGAAGGCCGCCGAGTTCGCCGACGAGCTGCGGAAGGCTCGGGATGAGTTTCTGGGCAAGAAGGAGTGATGATGGCGGTTGACGCACTCGACCCGGGGCCAGATGGGGATTACCCGTACTTCCCCCCGCGATGCGGATGGGCAGCCCGCATGGTCCGACACGGCCATGGCGGCAGAGACTGTGATGCCGAGAGGAGTTCACCGAATTCGGCACGCTGGCCAGCTCACAGCTATCGACCTCACACCCCGCCACCCAGACGGAACTCCGATTGATCCCCCGGTGATCCCGCCGAAGGGCCCCCATGCCGCGATCTAGGTCCGCGCGTCCCCGTCTTGCCAGCTCATCGGAAAGGCGGGGCTCGGCCTGGTGCGACTGGTGCTTGGGTGACTTCCCCGCGGACGGGGTGGACGCGTCTGCTGTCCCTCGGCGGTGAAGACGTGGACTCGAACGTCCAAGTGCTGTGCTACGACTGCCACCAGCTCAAGATCCGTACGGAGTGCGGACTTCAGCCAGGGACTAGGTCCATTCGAGCCCATCGTCCAAGACGGTAACCACAACTCCTCTGCCAGTGGACCCTGAGGCGGCATTTGGGTCGCCGACCGACGGAAGATCGGCGCCCCCGCATTGGTTAAGCGCGCTGCCCAGCGGAAAGCGCCCAACGTTCCCACCGAGGGTTCCGCTGCCGTGACTCGTCTCGCCTCCGGCTGCTGTTCCGTTGCGCAGGTTGGCACAGCTTGCGCCGAATGCAGGTGACAGGAGATCACCGACCCCCCCTGCGTACGCGGGTGAGCCGGTGGCGAGCGCCGCCCCGATAGCTGCTGCGGTGAGGGTGAGGACTGTTGTGGTCCGCGGTCTGTTCATGCCGTGGGAAACGACAGGCGAGGCGTCGAGTCACAGCAGCTGAAGCCTCAGCCGGAGGTTAGCCCCCATCCTCCGCAGACCCCGTCCCCGCGATCTACCCTAGGCGCGCCAAGATGACCCGGGGCGTCTCACCGCGACGTGAGCCACGCGGCGAGCCCGCTGCCTGTCGCCGTGGCGAGCGTTGCCACCAGCCATCCGGGGACGCGCTGAATGGTCAAGTGGAGTCCACCGCATCGGAGTTCGAACGCAGGGCTGGGCTTGGTTTGGTGCGTCATGGTGCCTTCCGCGTTGGTGGTCTGGTGCCGGTGTCCGCCGATGGGAGCACCGCACGGTGGCGGTGCGCTACAGGTCCGCTGTCGCCAAACTCCTCTAGTGGACAGCGGGCGTGCTAGGAGAGGCGGGTTTCCAACTGGTTTGGAAAGGTTCGCAGGACCATGGCAGCGCGGGCCTCCGAGGGTGCGCTACCCGCGTGAGTTGGACAGACGTAAGTGTCCAAGCCTCTCGGGCGGGTTACCAGGGATTCCCCGGTATTCCATGCGAGTTGGCATAGCCGCGCTTCGCTCACCTGGGGTATTCCCGTTCCGTGCTGCGGACCCTTCCGGCATCGCGCCGGATGAGAGCACATGTTGCGTGACCATCCGCCCATGACGTACCCACCCCCGTGTTCATCACAGGAGTTGCCAGAACACCCCTTTCACTCGGAGGTGATCCCCCATGCCCCGCAGGCCCCGCCCCCCCCGTGCTCTATCCCCGGGTGCCCCGAGCTGACCGCCCGTGGTGGTCGCTGCCCGAAGCACACCAGGGAAGCGAACGCGGACCGTGCGTCGCGTGGCGGAGCCGTCTACACAACCCGTTGGCAGCGCATCAGGCGCGCATACCTGTACGCGAATCCGTGGTGTGTGCTCTGCGGGCAGTCGGCGAACGTCGCCGACCATTTCCCCTTGAGCCGACGCGAGTTGATAGCCCGGGGTGCATCGAATCCTGACGCTGCGAAGCATATTCGTCCGTTGTGCGTCGCGAGCCACAACCGAGAGACCGCGCGCAATCAGCCGGGCGGATTTGCTGCCGAAGCACGGTCACGGCGCGAGGCGAACGAACGCCCGCCGTTCTGACCAGGGGGGTACTCCCCTCTCCTCCCGAGATTGAGCGGCAGGGAGGCAAAAAACTCGCATGGCTCATTGGGCCGTTTCGGTGGAGGTGCCATAGCGCGGAAATTCCCGGGCAGAAACCCAAGCCCCAGATTCAGGCCGCGTTAACAGTGCCCCGCCGTGCTCCTTTCACAGGGGGCACGGCGGGGCTTTTGCTATGCCGGGACTAGTTCGGGCCGAACGGTCTCGCGTGCACGCTGATAGAGGGCTTGGGCGTCATGGTTCCTGGCGTGGGGGCGAATGAGGTTGAACATGCCCGTCATCCGCTTGTCAATGCGCCCCGAGTTGACCAGGGGGTAATCGTCCAGCGCCAGCCCCCATGTCTGGCACGCGGCTTCGAGATGGCCCACGGCTAGTTGGCGCTCGGCGAGGATCGCCCGTTCCTTGACGCGTGTACGCCGATAGATGCTGTACCGAAGTCGGTCCGATTCCTGCATAGCGGCAACTGCGCCGTTCACGTCGCCCATTTCGAACCGCACTTGACTGGTGTGGTAATTGAGCGACGCAGGGTCATACGAGCCGAACACCTTCCCGCGTGACTCTGCCTTCTCCATGGCAATTTCGGCTTCCTGCAAGTACATGAGCGCGGACCGGCGGTCCCTGATCTGCGCGGCTGCATGTGCCTGCTGGCCAGCGAGGAAGGCACGCATCCGAGGACCAGCCTGGGGGGAGGAAGCCGCCGCAGCATCCGCAAGCCGCATAGCCATCGGCCCTTGATTCAGGTCTACCGCTTGCACGCTCATGCCCCGGAGCGTGGTGCAGTACGTCAAGTGGTCTTCCGAGGCTCCCGCAAGCTCTAGCGCTTTCAGGTAGTAGCGCTGTGCGAGCCCGTGCAACCCCTCGTCAACGGCCATGTACCCGGTGAGGTAGCAGAGATCGGAAGCCGCAGACGTCATCGCTTTGCGTACGTCCTCGGGGCCGTCCGTCCGCAGGAACGGGGCAACCGTGTTCACCAGGAAGATTGCGGCAAGCGGGCGGGCTGTCCGGCCGCCAAACTGGTCGTCCATCGACGAGAGCTGTTCTGTCATGGCCGAGACCGTTTGCACGTCGGACATGCCGATACGGGTCCGGGTGCCCTTCTGCGCTGCTTCCATGCGGCCCACAACGTCCGGCCAGCCGGGAACGGTAAGCGCGACGGAGAACAGTCCCGCACTCAGGACGCTACGGCGTGACGGGTCCATGTCTTGCCTCCCGAGGTCTACCAGCCCCTCCACGGTAGTCGGGTTGCTGTTCGACTCTTCCGGGGGTGCCGGGAATCCCGCCTCGGTGTGGGTGATGGGACGGAGCAGTCTCCGGGCGAGTGCTTCCAGGATCAGCGGCCGAACAGCTTCCTTCGGCAGGTGGCCGCTTAACCACTGGTGAACGGACGGCTGTTGGTACTTCAGGGGGGTTCCGCGTTCGGTCCCGATGCGGTTGACCTCTTGGGCGAACTGCCGCAGGGTCCACCCGCTCTCGCGGTACAGCCGCTCAAGTCCGGCGTTCGGCTGCCGTGTCGTCACTGGTCCCCAACTCCCGTGCTCTGACTGCTTAACGCTCTTAACTCCTGCCCTCTCCCCAACGGTACCGCTGTGCGTGGTCAGACGGTTGCCTAGTGCGAGCGCCGACCACCGCAAGGGATGACACCGCAAGGAGGGCTCGGACATGGAACAAGAGCACAGCGGCGCTGAAGGGAGCCCGCTCGCTCCCCGCCGGCTCGCAGTGCCCCCGGGTGGCCAGGTCGAACGGCAACGCGAGCGCTGGGAGACCAGGGCAGGCATGGTGCCCCGTCAGGACTTCCCCGAACGTGGTGAGCCGCCCGTCCGGTCGGCGCTCCTGTGGCCCCGGTGCACGTGTGGTTCCTCGCAGTGCCCGGACATGGCGGAAACGGTCGAGACGGCCAGCGATGACCGTTCGCAGAGCCCGACCATGCAGCGCCTTCGCCCCTTGGTTGCGTCGGAGAACGAGCGTGCCCGCTGGGGGCGTCGATGACCATTGAGACGGCCGAGAAGCCCGCTGTGGACCTCTTTACGGGCACGGCGTACGCGAGCAGCCCCGAAGGATGGTGGACGCCGTGCGGGGGTGCGCTGGACGTACAGAGCGGCGTCGTTCGCCCGCCCGGACCGATCCACCCTCCGTCGCCGTTCCGCTCGGACGAGTGCCACAACTGCGTTCGAATGAAGGGGACTTCATGAGGTACACCCTTCTTCCCTTGGTGGCTCTCCCGTCCAAGCAAAGGTGAACAACCAGCCGCTTGGCCCCTGAACTCCCGTCCCTGCCGGACGTGGCCGTAGTCGAGGCTCCCCCGTACTCGATTCGGAATCCCGGCAGGGATGGGGCTCGACCCCCGTTCCGACCGTTCTAACCCCTGGACAGGACGCACGGTCGGAACGGGCCAACCCAACAAGGAAGGCAACACAGATGCGAAACGCACTCGCGTTACTCACCCCCGAAGGGCTTGGGGGTGTCGTCGCAACGGTCATCGACAACAACCCCGGTATGACCGAGGGTACGGCGCAACGGATCGTCGCGGAGGCGATCAAGTTCGTGGACGCCGCAGCGCAGTTCCCCACCACCAGGATCGCCCCTTCCAAGGTCGTGGACGAGGGGTGGCACGCCCTGATCCTGCACACCGAGCTGTACGCCAAGCTGTGTGAGGGGCTGGGCCGGTTCGTGCACCACTATCCCGAGCGCCCCGACCCCGAGCGCTTCGACGAGCACGTCATCACCCGCACCATCGCGACCATCGAACAGGCCGGGTACGAGACGGACTCGGACCTGTGGACGAGCCCCACGAAGTCCCTGGTGTCCGTGGTGGCACAGTGCCAGCACACGCCGCCCGGTGGCTGCGGCCCGATTCGTCCGGGCAACTGCGCGACCACTGGCGAGTAGCTACGCTGCCCGCACACAACGGAAGGTGACCACATGGACGCGGAACAGGCCCGACAGGTAGACCACGTGTTGCGGCAGTTGGGCATCCCGGGTGTCGTCGCGCCGGAAGACCCGGAGAACCTGACGGGCCCATGGCGCGTGTTCGACAAGGCCGATCCGGCAACCCGCAAGGACACCACTGCTGACGCGCTGGCAGCCCTGGCGGCGAAGTTCCGGCCGTCCACTCCCGACCCTGCCCCCCGGCGGCAGAGTGGGCCTACCAGGGGCTTCGTGTTGCCCCCGAAGAAGGGCGACGAGTAGCAGCACCTCATACCGCCCCGGTCGGCGTCCCCCGGATGCTGGCCGGGGCTACTGCGTGTCCTGGCGCTCATCCTCGCTGCGGTCGCGCACGAAAGAGCCCATGCCGGGGGTAGTGATGATCAAGCCCTCATCCCGCAGGGCCGCCGTCGCCTTACGGACCGTTGTTCGAGCTACGCCAAATTCGTTCTCTAGCTGCACTTCGGAAACCAGGTGACGGGCGGGGTATTGGCCGCTGGCAATGCGCTGCCTCACCGCGTCTGCGATCTGCTGCCACTTCGGTTGCGTCGGGTCGAACTCCATCACGGGGGAACCTTAGCCACCCCTACACATAGGGCCATAGATGCACCTGTATACCCCTGTGCGTAGACAGGGGTATACAGGTGTCGCTACCTTCGGAGCTGAAAGCGCCCCGGAAGACCGCTGGTATCGGTCCGCCGGGGCTACGCCGAGACAGCTTTAGGGAGCTGAAACGACATGCGCGACTCTATCGCCCGTGCACTGCTGTGGGTGCTGCGGCTACTGCTGCCCGCCGAGGGCCGCCACTCGGCCGAACCTTCCGCCGCACCGCCGGTTCCCACCACCACCCCCGCCCCCGTGTCGCCCTGGTCCCGCCCGTGGACCGCTCCGTCAGCCGAGGAAGTACGCGCCATCTTCAATGACGCGCACACGCGCGGACTGCCCGCCCCGCAACGGGAACGGAGCTACGCCGCAGCGTTCGCACGGATCGGTGTGGACTACGACCATCCGACGATGCCGCTCGGCTCGCTTGTGCGCCGTGAGCGGGTGGCAGCGTGACCGCCGACGAGCTGTTCCCGGAAGTCCTCGCGGGACACGTCGCGCTCTGCATCGAGTGCAAGACCGTCACGCGCGCCCCGATCCCCGTCCGCTACATACAGAGCGCCAGTGGCCCCGGGACGACCCTCTACGCGTGCCCTGACCACGCGGTGACGCTCGGGGCGGGCCCGACCCCCGGGGACGCGCTTCGGGCCCCGTAGTGCACCGCACGGACAGCAAAAACGCCCCGTTCGGCACCAGTTGCCGGGCGGGGCTTTTACGTGGCTTGACAAGGGGTGACCAGGGTTTACCCTCAGAACTGGTAGTGAGGTGTGTTGGGGTCGGCGAGCACCACGAAGTCCGGGTCCGGGGGGTACAGCTCCCACGCGACCCTTTCGGCACCGAGCCCGATCAGCCGCTCCACCTCGGCCTCCTGGACGTCGGAGTAGAGGTCGAGGTGGACCCAGGGGACCTCCTGGACGGGGGAGGCGGAGCGGCCCAGCGCCACCCCGACACCCGGGCCCTCGACCGGGACCAGCACCACCCAGTCGTCCGAGCCCGGCTCGCGCTCGGTGTAGTCCAGTGCCGCCTTCCAGAAGGCGGCGGCCCGCCGTACGTCGGACGCGCCCATCACCACGGTTCCGATATGCACCATGGGCCGAGCCTTTCATGCCGCGGGCTGCGCCAACGTGTCGCGCGGCTTCGGCTTTCACATTGAACGGAATGGTCACGCATGAGCCCCGAGAGCGAAGGCATCGACGACACGCAGGACATCCTGTACCGGCTTGTCGACAAGGAGTCCGGAAAGGTCCTTCTGGCCGCCGAGGACCTTCGCGACTACTTCATGGAGGAGGACCCGGAGCCGCCGGAGACCCTCACCGTCACCTTCGTCCGAGCGCACCAGGTCGGCCGTGCCCGGCGGAAGACCGAGTGGGCCGAGCTCCAGGTCGTCGACCGGCAGGGGAGGACGATCGGGGCGTACCACCTCGGGAGGGTGATCGCCGCGTTCCGGCACGAGCTCGTGCCCTCCGGCGCGGACCGCCCCGACCTCGACTACTCCTTCGGGCACACCTGCGAGTACCCCCGGGCCGGAGAGATCTGGCGGAAGTGGGCCACGGGCCGACCCGTCGAGCGCGGAGAATGGGCCCGCTACCCGTCCGACTGGCACGAGAGCTGGCTGCACGTCGTGCAGACCGCCTGGTTCGATTCCGGGCGGGATGCGACGCGCTACGAGACCGACGGGACGGCGGTCATCGACAGCACCGGGATCAGCACGAGGGCAGGCTTCTACTGCGCCCTGGGAGAAGCCGTCAACGGGCCCGGCGGCTACTTCGGTTCGAACCGCGACGCGGTCTTCGACTGCCTTCGGACCATGCGGCGCGACGGAGCGGCTCCGTTCCGCCTGGTGTGGTGGAACTTCGCGGCCTCCCGCGAAGTGCTGGGCAGCGATTTCACCGCGAGCGTTCTCGCTCTGTTCGAGGAGTGCGGTGTGGAGACCGAGCTGTCCGCGGGGTGATGTTCCCGGCCTCTGCGAGTGCCGGGCCCGTCACGCCGCAGGCCCGGACCGCTCGGTAGAAGCGGTCCGGGCCTGCGAAGTGCCGAGGCTCAGGCAGAGGCCGGCGGATACAGCGCGCGCGGCAGCTGCGAGGCCGCCGCCGCGTCCAGCAGCCACAGCGTCCGGCTGCGCCCGTACGCGCCCGCCGCCGGGGCCTGTATCTCCCCGGCCCCGGACAGGGCGATGGCCGCGGCCTCCGCCTTGTCCTCGCCCGCCGCCAGCAGCCACACCTCACGCGCCGCGCGGATCGCGGGCAGTGTGAGGGAGACCCGGACCGGCGGAGGCTTGGGCGCCCCGCGCACACCGACGACGGTGCGCTCGGTCTCCCGTACGGCAGGCAGCTCAGGGAAGAGCGAAGCCACATGCGTGTCCGGGCCGACGCCCAGCATCAGCACGTCGAACGTGGGCACCGGGCCGTGGTCCTCAGGGCCTGCCGCGGCGGCCAGTTCGGCCGCGTACGCCGCTGCCGCGTCGCCCACGTCCTTGCCGTGCGGGCCGTCCGACGCGGGCATCGGGTGGACCCGGGCCGGGTCCAGCGGCACCGCGTCGAGCAGCGCCTCGCGGGCCTGGGTGACATTGCGCTCCGGGTCGCCCTCGGGCAGGAACCGCTCGTCGCCCCACCACAGGTCCAGGCGCGCCCAGTCGATCGCGTCCCGGGCGGGCGCGGCGGCGAGCGCGGCCAGCAGGCCGTTGCCGTTGCGCCCGCCGGTCAGCACCACCGAGGCATGGCCACGGGCGGCCTGGGCATCCACGACCTTCGTGATCAGCCGGGCCGCCGCGGCCTGTGCCATCAGCTCCTTGTCACGGTGCACGACGAGCTGAGGAGGCGTCACTTGGCGGCCGCCTTCTTGGCCGGGGCCTTCTTCGCCGCGGGCGCCTTCGGCTCGGCGGACTTCTCCGCCTTGTCCGCCGAGCCCGCCGTGTCCGACGCGTGGCCGAGGGGCGTGGCCGTGACGTCGCCACCCTGGTGCAGCTTCTCGATGCCGAACTTGACCGAGGACTCGTAGGTGTTGTCCGGGTCGAGCCGGCGCAGCTCCTCCGCCAGCAGCTCTGCGGTGTCGCGCCGCTTGAGCGCCACCGCGCGGTCCGGCTGGTTCTGCATGGAGAGCGTGGCCAGCGAGCCGTCGGGGCGGTCCAGGACGATGACGCCGTTCTTCGTCTCCATCCGGACCGCGGTGAGCCCCGGCCCCCCGGAGTGCGTGCGCTCCACCGGGACGGCCAGCCGGTCCGCGAGCCACATGGCCAGCAGCTCGCAGCTCGGGTTGTCGCTCTCGCCCTCCACGGTCGCGCCGATGACCTCGGCGGGCTGCTGGTCGAGCGCGGCGGCCAGCATCGAGCGCCACGGCGTGATCCGGGTCCAGGCCAGGTCGGTGTCGCCCGGGCTGTACGCCGCCGCCCGCACCGCCAGCTCGTCGAGCGGGCGCTCGGCGGAGTAGGCATCGGTGATCCGGCGCTGGGCGAGGGCCCCGAGCGGGTCCTTCGCCGGGTCGGCGGGGGCGCCCTCGGGCCACCACACCACGACCGGGGCGTCCGGCAGCAGCAGCGGAAGGACCACCGACTGGGCGTGGTTGGCCAGTTCGCCGTGGAGCCGCAGGACGACGGTCTCGCCGGTGCCCGCGTCGGAACCGACCCGGACCTCGGCGTCCAGGCGGGCGTCCCGCCGGGCCCGCGGGGAGCGGCTGACCCGCTTGATCACCGCGATGATCCGCGAGGGGTGCTCGCGCGAGGCGTCACCGGCCGACTTGAGCGCGTCGTAGGCGTTCTCCTCGTCGGTGACGATGACCAGCGTGAGCACCATGCCGATGGCGGGGGTGCCGATGGCCCGGCGGGCCGAGACCAGCGCCTGGTTGATCTTGCTGGACGTGGTTTCCGTGAGATCGATCTTCATGGCCGCCTCCAGCTCCGTCCGTCGCGTGCGAGCATCTCGTCCGCCTCGGCCGGACCCCAGGTCCCGGCCGCGTACTGCGCGGGCTTGCCGTGCTTGTCCCAGTACTCCTCGATCGGGTCGAGGATGTTCCAGGAGAGCTCGACCTCCTGGTGACGGGGGAAGAGGTTGGCGTCGCCGAGCAGGACGTCCAGGAGGAGCCGTTCGTACGCCTCCGGGCTGGACTCCGTGAAGGACTCGCCGTACGCGAAGTCCATCGTGACGTCCCGGACCTCCATCGAGGTGCCGGGGACCTTGGAGCCGAAGCGCACGGTGACGCCCTCGTCCGGCTGGACCCGGATGACCAGGGCATTGCCGCCGAGCTCCTCGGTCGCGCCGGACTCGAAGGGGAGATACGGGGCGCGCTTGAAGACGACCGCGATCTCCGTGACCCGGCGGCCGAGCCGCTTGCCGGTCCGGAGGTAGAACGGGACGCCCGCCCAGCGGCGGTTGTTGATCGTCAGCTTGATCGCGGCGAAGGTGTCGGTCGTCGACTTGGGGTCGATGCCGTCCTCCTCCAGATAGCCGAGGACCTCCTCGC
Organism: Streptomyces durocortorensis; assembly: GCF_031760065.1. NCBI lineage: Bacteria > Bacillati > Actinomycetota > Actinomycetes > Kitasatosporales > Streptomycetaceae > Streptomyces > Streptomyces sp. C11-1. The sequence goes on along the minus strand of NZ_CP134500.1, from coordinate 1,358,283 downwards.
CGCCCTGCCAGGCGTGCGCGTACTGGCCGCGCACCGTGTGCTTGCCGAGGTCCTCGGGCAGCTCGACGGCGGTGAGGACCTTGAGCTTCTCGGCGACCAGGGCCTTGGGATGGAAGGAGCCGGGCTCCTCCATCGCGGTCAGCGCCAGCAGTTGGAGCAGGTGGTTCTGGATGACGTCACGGGCGGCGCCGATGCCGTCGTAATAACCGGCCCGGCCGCCGATGCCGATGTCCTCGGCCATCGTGATCTGTACGTGGTCGACATAGGACCGGTTCCAGATCGGCTCGAACATCGTGTTGGCGAACCGCAGCGCCAGGATGTTCTGGACCGTCTCCTTGCCCAGGTAGTGGTCGATCCGGAAGACCTCGTTGGGCGGGAAGACGGCGTGCACGAGCTGGTTGAGCTCCTGCGCGCTGGCCAGGTCGTGGCCGAACGGCTTCTCGATGACGGCACGCCGCCAGGAACCCTCGCTCTGGTCGGCCAGGCCGTGCTTCTTGAGCTGCTGGACGACCTTGGGGAAGAACTTCGGCGGCACCGACAGGTAGAAGGCGAAGTTGCCGCCCGTGCCCTGCGCCTTGTCGAGCTCCTCGATGGTCGCCTTCAGCGTCTCGAACGCCTCGTCGTCGTCGAAGTTGCCCTGGACGAAGCGCATCCCCTGGATGAGCTGCTGCCAGACCTCCTCGCGGAACGGCGTACGGGCGTGCTCCTTGACGGCGTCATGGACGACCTGGGCGAAGTCCTCGTCCTCCCAGTCGCGGCGAGCGAAACCGATGAGCGAGAAGCCCGGCGGCAGCAGGCCGCGATTGGCCAGGTCGTAGACGGCGGGCATCAGCTTTTTACGGGACAAATCGCCCGTGACGCCAAAGATGACCAGGCCCGACGGCCCCGCGATACGCGGGAGCCGTCGGTCCTGGGCGTCACGGAGCGGGTTGGCTCCGGGAACACCAGACAAAGTGGTCAGCCCTCCGAAGGGGCGAGGCGGTCGAGCTCTGCCTCGGTCGACTTGAGCAGGTCGTTCCAGGACGCCTCGAACTTCTCGACGCCCTCGTCCTCCAGCACCTGCACGACGTCGTCGTACGAGATGCCGAGCTTGCTGACCGCGTCGAGGTCGGCGCGGGCCTGGTCGTAGCCGCCGGTGACGGTGTCGCCGGTGATCCGACCGTGGTCGGCCACCGCGTCCAGGGTCGCCTCCGGCATGGTGTTGACCGTGTTGGGCGCGACCAGGTCGTCGACGTACAGCGTGTCCTTGTACGCCGGGTCCTTGACGCCGGTGGAGGCCCACAGCGGGCGCTGCTTGTTGGCCTGCGCCTTGTCGAGCGCGGCCCAGCGGTCGGAGGAGAAGACCTCCTCGTACGCCTCGTAGGCCAGCCGGGCGTTGGCCAGCGCGGACTTGCCCTTGGCCGCCTTCGCCTCGTCCGAGCCGATGGCGTCCAGCCGCTTGTCGATCTCGGTGTCCACGCGGGACACGAAGAACGAGGCGACCGAGTGGATCTTGGAAAGGTCCAGGCCCGCGGCCTTGGCCTTCTCCAGGCCCGCCAGGTAGGCGTCCATGACCGCGCGGTAGCGCTCCAGCGAGAAGATCAGCGTCACGTTCACGCTGATTCCCCGGCCGATGACCTCGGTGATGGCCGGCAGACCGGCCTTCGTCGCCGGGATCTTGATCAGGGTGTTCGGCCGGTCCACCAGCCAGGCCAGCTGCTTGGCCTCGGCGACGGTGGCCGTGGTGTTGTGCGCCAGGCGCGGGTCCACCTCGATGGAGACCCGGCCGTCCTGGCCGTCCGTCGCGTCGAAGACCGGGCGCAGGATGTCGGCGGCGTCGCGGACGTCCGCCGTCGTGATCATACGGAGGGCTTCCTCGACGGTGACCTTGCGGGCCGCGAGGTCGGTGAGCTGCTGCTCGTAACCGTCGCCCGACGAGATCGCCTTCTGGAAGATCGACGGGTTGGTGGTGACGCCGACGACATGGCTCTGGTCGATCAGCTCGGCCAGATTGCCGGAGGTGATCCGCTTGCGCGACAGGTCGTCGAGCCAGATCGCCACGCCCTCGTCGGAGAGGCGCTTGAGTGCGTCTGTCATGAGTTGCATCTCCTACTAGTCGTATACAACGGCGTCAGCGTGTGGCGGCGGCGAGAGATTCCCGCGCGGCGGCGGCCACGTTCTCGGGCGTGAAGCCGAACTCGCGGAAGAGCACCTTCGCGTCGGCCGAGGCCCCGAAGTGCTCCAGCGAGATGATCCGACCGGCGTCACCGACGTAGCGGTACCAGGTCAGGCCGATGCCCGCCTCGACGGCGACGCGCGCCTTCACCGACGGCGGCAGCACGCTGTCCTTGTACGCCTGGTCCTGCTCCTCGAACCACTCGACCGACGGCATCGAGACCACCCGGGTCGGCACCCCGGCCGCCTGGAGCTGCTCGCGCGCCTCGACGGCGACGTGGACCTCGGAACCGGTGGCGATGAGCAGTACCTGCGGCTTGCCGCCCTCGGCCTCGAACAGGACGTAACCGCCCTTGGCCGCGTCCTCGTTGGCCTCGTACGTCGGCACGCCCTGCCGGGTCAGCGCCAGACCGTGCGGAGCGCCCTTGCCGAAGACCTTGGTGTAGCGGCGCAGGATCTCGCGCCAGGCGATGGCGGTCTCGTTCGCGTCGGCCGGGCGCACGATGTTCAGGCCCGGGATGGCGCGCAGCGCGGCCAGGTGCTCGACCGGCTGGTGCGTCGGGCCGTCCTCGCCGAGACCGATCGAGTCGTGCGTCCACACGTAGGTCACCGGCAGGTGCATCAGCGCGGAGAGCCGCACCGCGTTGCGCATGTAGTCGGAGAACACCAGGAAGGTGCCGCCGTAGATGCGGGTGTTGCCGTGCAGGGCGATGCCGTTCATGGCGGCGGCCATGGCGTGCTCGCGGATGCCGAAGTGGATCGTCCGGCCGTACGGGTCGGCCTCCGGCAGCGGGTTGCCGGCCGGGAGGAACGACGACGTCTTGTCGATCGTGGTGTTGTTCGAGCCCGCGAGGTCGGCGGAGCCGCCCCACAGCTCGGGCACGACCTCGCCCAGCGCCTGGAGCACCTTGCCGGAGGCGGCACGGGTGGCCAGGCCCTTGCCGGGCTCGAAGAAGGGGAGCTTCTCCTCCCAGCCCTCGGGCAGCTCGCCCGCGGAGATCCGGTCGAAGGCGGCGGCGCGCTCCGGGTTGGCGGTGCGCCACGCGGCGAACGCCTTGTCCCACTCGGCACGGGCCTCGCGGCCGCGGTCCAGGGCCTGGCGGGTGTGGCCGATGACCTCGTCGGAGACCTCGAAGGTCTGCTCCGGGTCGAAGCCGAGGACCCGCTTGGTCGCCGCGATCTCGTCGTCGCCGAGCGCCGAGCCGTGCGCGGCCTCGGTGTTCTGGGCGTTCGGGGCGGGCCAGGCGATGATCGAGCGGGCCGCGATGAACGAGGGGCGCTCGGTCTCGGCCTTGGCCGCCTGGAGCGCCGCGTACAGACCCGCCGGGTCCAGGTCGCCGCTGGGCAGCTGGTCGACACGCTGGACGTGCCAGCCGTACGCCTCGTACCGCTTGAGGGTGTCCTCGGAGACCGCGGTCTCCGTGTCGCCCTCGATGGAGATGTGGTTGTCGTCCCAGAGCAGGACCAGGTTGCCCAGCTTCTGGTGCCCGGCCAGCGAGGAGGCCTCGGCCGAGATGCCCTCCTGGAGGCAGCCGTCACCCGCGACGACCCACACCATGTGGTCGAACGGGGAGGTGCCGGGAGCCGCTTCCGGGTCGAAGAGGCCGCGCTCGTAGCGGGCGGCCATCGCCATGCCCACGGCGTTGGCGACACCCTGGCCCAGCGGCCCGGTAGTCGTCTCCACGCCGACGGTGTGGCCGTACTCCGGGTGGCCCGGCGTCTTGGAGCCCCAGGTGCGGAAGGCCTTGAGGTCATCGAGCTCCAGGCCGTAACCGGCCAGGTAGAGCTGGATGTAGAGGGTCAGGCTGGAGTGGCCCGCGGAGAGGACGAACCGGTCGCGACCGGTCCAGTCGGCGTCCGCCGGGTCGTGCCTCATCACCTTCTGGAAGAGGGTGTACGCGGCAGGAGCCAGGCTCATCGCCGTGCCCGGGTGGCCGTTTCCGACTTTCTGTACGGCGTCCGCGGCGAGGACGCGGACGGTGTCCACGGCCCGCTGGTCCAAATCGGTCCACTGGAGGTCTGTGGTGGTCGGCTTGATGCTCACCCTGAGTCAGGGCTCCTCTCCACTGTCGTAAACCGGTGACTGTTACCGCACCGGGCGCTGTCGAGCCTACCCCCGCCGCGGGGGACACCTTCCGAGCACTTTCCAGGGTGCGGGCGAGCCGGTCGGTTCGCCTCCCGGCGGAAAGCGCCCCCCCCGGGTACACAGTCACCCCCAACACGACCCCACCCCCGCGAAGGACGGCGTATCCCCAACGTCTACAGTGGTCGGGTTCGCGCAAGTCTTCACCGGGCCTCCACGCCCGGAGCTTGCTGGGATTTCTCTGTCAGGGGTGTGCGTGACGGCCGTCGAGTCCCGACCCGCAGGGGTCGCCTTGACTCCCAGCCCAGGGGGCCATCGCCCGTTCGGGGCCCGCGTCAAGGCATTCGTGGCGCTTACCAAGCCACGAATCATCGAGCTGTTGCTCATCACCACCGTTCCGGTGATGTTCCTCGCTGCCCAGGGTGTACCCGACCTGTGGCTCGTTCTCACCACCACCGTCGGGGGCTATCTCTCCGCCGGCGGTGCCAACGCGCTCAACATGTACATCGACCGCGACATCGACGCGCTGATGGACCGCACCTCGCAGCGCCCGCTGGTCACCGGGATGGTCAGCCCGCGTGAGTGCCTGGTGTTCGGCATCTCCCTCGGGGTGGTCTCCACCCTCTGGTTCGGGCTGCTCGTCAACTGGCTCTCCGCAGCCCTCGCGCTCGGCGCGCTCCTCTTCTACGTCGTCGTCTACACGATGCTGCTGAAGCGCCGCACCTCGCAGAACATCATCTGGGGCGGGATCGCGGGCTGCCTGCCGGTGCTCATCGGCTGGTCCTCCGTGACGAACTCCCTCTCCTGGGCCGCCGTCATCCTCTTCGCCGTCATCTTCTTCTGGACGCCGCCGCATTACTGGCCGCTGTCGATGAAGGTCAAGGAGGACTACGCCCGGGTCGGCGTCCCGATGCTCCCGGTCATCGCCTCCAACCGGGTGGTCGCCCGGCAGATCGTCATCTACAGCTGGGTGATGGTCGGAGTCTCCCTCCTGCTCACCCCGCTGGGCTACACCGGCTGGTTCTACACAGCGGTGGCCCTGCTGGCGGGCGGTTTCTGGCTCTGGGAGGCCCACGGCCTGCAGAACCGGGCCAGGGCCGGGGTGACCGGCGGCAAGCTCAAGGAGATGCGGCTGTTCCACTGGTCCATCACCTACGTCTCCCTCCTCTTCCTCGCCGTCGCGGTGGACCCCTTCCTCCGCTGAGCACTCTCAAGGGCCGACGGGCGGGTCACGTGGCACAAGCCACGTGACCCGCCCGTCGCCAGTTGATCTACTCGTCGGTAGCATCCTGTCCATGGCAGAGAAGGCAGCAGAAGCGGCAGACACCGAGCAGACCTCGCGCACCGACGCCAGGAAGGCGGCGCGCGCGGAGCGCAGGGCGGCGAAGCTCGCCCGCGAGATCGGCTCCTTCGCCAAGGAGCACGGCGGCGCCGAGGGGCAGCTCGCCTACATCGGCCAGGCGGGCGCCCGTATCGTCCTGGTCGGCGAGGACGGCGCCTGGGGCGACCTCGTCGCACCGACCTACGCCGTCGCCGAGAGCGCGGCGAAGAAGTCCGGCATCACGCTTCACGAGGAGTTCGACGGCGAGTTCGCACTCAAGGTCCGCACCGGCCCGTACGAGTGGTCCCGGATGGCCGGGATGCAGATCGGCGGCCCCTCCAACGACCGCTGAGCGGCACGGGCGCTTTCCCCGCCTCCCGGGCAACACCTGACCCGGGGTTCACCCGTTAGGCCGTGCATACGCACGCCGTCCCAGGGAGCCCCGGATGACCGACACCGTGCCCGTGGCCGACCTGGTCGACCAGAACTGCCACGGCATCCTCCGTACGGAGCTGGGCCTCGGCACCTTCGAGGCCCGGCTCACCGCCGCCCCGGCCCCGGCCGCCCCCGGCACCACCTTCTTCGACACCCAGACCGGCTTCGCCGTGCGCCGCTGGTGCCCGCCCCTGCTGGGCCTCGAAGCGCACTGCCCGCCCGCCCGCTATCTGGCCCGCCGCCGGGAGCTGGGCGTCGCGGAGACCTCCCGCCGGCTGCTGCGCGCCACCGGCGTCACCGCCCACCTCGTCGACACCGGTCTCCCCGGCGACCTCACGGGCCCGGCCGAGATGGCATCGGCGGCCGGGTCCGAGGCCCGCGAGATCGTCCGCCTGGAAGTCCTCGCCGAGCAGGTCGCCGACACCTCCGGGACCGTCGACACCTTCCTGGTCAACCTCGGCGAGGCCGTGCACACCGCCGCCTCCTCGGCTGTCGCGTTCAGCTCCGTCACCCGTGCCCCGGACGCCCGCGCAGCCGCGCCCGAGCCGCCGGGGCCGGTCCGGGTGCGGGCGGCGGCCGGGCGCTGGCTCGCCCGGCGGGACGCGGAGCGCCGGGCCGCCCGCCGGGGCGCGGTGCTGCGGGGCGGCGGCCGCGGGGCGTCCGCCGAGCCGGAGCTGCTGGACCATCTGCGGTGGAGCGCGGTCGCCTGCGGGCTGCCGCTGCAACTGCGCCTGGGCGCCGGGGACCCGGCGTGCCTCGCGGACTTCGCCGCCGCGACCGAGGGCCACGGCTGCGACCTGGTCCTGCTGCACGGGTACCCGTACCACCGGCAGGCCGCCGCGCTGGCGGGCCGGTACCCGCACGTCTACGCCGACCTGGGGACCGTGCCGGCGCGGACCGGGGCGCGGGCCGCGGGCGTGCTGGCGGAGATCCTGGAGCTCGCGCCGTTCGGCAAGCTGCTGTTCTCCAGCGGGGCCCGGGGGCTGCCGGAGCTGCACCTGGTGGGCGCGCGGCAGTTCCGCGAGGCGCTGGGCCGGGTGCTGGGGGACTGGGTGGCGGACGGCGCGTGGACCCGGGGCGACGCGGCCCGGGTCGCCGCGATGATCGGGTCGGGAAACGCGCGCCGGGTGTACGGGCTGGGGTGAGGAGCCGTCATACGGGAGGGGCGACGGGCACCCAGCCCGTCGCCCCCTCCGGTAGAGAGCTCTCTCAGACGGCTGTGGCCGTCGCCGTCTCCGGTCGCCCGGCGGACGGGCCGGGCAGCGGGGCGGGTGCCTCGTCGTCGCGCTCGCGCATGCTCATCACGAGGCGGATCACGGCGATCCACATGATGGCCGAGCCGAACATGTGGATGCCCACCAGGATCTCGGGGACCTCGGTGAAGTACTGGACGTACCCGATCGCGCCCTGGGCGAGCAGCACGACCAGCAGATCGCGGGCGCGGGCCCGGGTGTCGGCGGGCGCGTCCACCACCCGCAGGGCCAGCCACATGGCGATGGCCAGGGCGCAGACCACCCAGGCGGCGATGGCGTGCACATGGGCGGCCGCCGACCAGTCCCACGGCATGCGCGGCACGTCGCTGCTGTCGCCCGCGTGCTTGCCGGAACCGGTCACCGTGGTGCCGAGCACGATCAGGACCACCGTGGTCGCCACGATCGCCCAGGCCAGCCGTCGCACCGGCAGGGGCGCGCGCGGGCGCGGCGGTCCGTCGCCCTCGCCGACCCGCACCCAGGTGATCACCGTGACCGCGAGGAGGGCGTTGGCGAGCAGGAAGTGCCCGGCCACCGTCCACGGGTTGAGGCCCGCCCAGACCGTGATCCCGCCGAGGACCGCGTTCCCCAGCACGATCCAGAACTGCGACCAGGCCAGCCGGGTCAGCTTGCGGCGGCGCGGCTTGAGGCAGCTGACCGCGATGATCGCCCAGCCGACGGCCGCCGACAGGACGTAGGTCAGCATCCGGTTGCCGAACTCGATCGCGCCGTGCAGACCCTGTTCGGGCGTCGCGAACAGACTGTCGTCGGTGCACTTGGGCCAGGTGTCGCAGCCGAGCCCCGAACCGGTCAGCCGGACCGCTCCGCCCGTGACGATGATGAAGACGCTCATCATGACGGCGGAGAGCGCTGCGCGCTTCACCACCCGGGTGGACGGCGTCCAGCGCTTGGCGATGAGGGAGATGGGGGTTTCCACGCGGACCATCGTAGGACGGGGCTTGTGCATGATTTCACGAGGGGTGGGTTCGTACCCGCTTGCCCGTGAAGGTCCCCGCTGCCGGCCCTACTCCCAGCGGAAGAACCTGGCCGCCGCGCCCAGCCCCAGCACCGCCCAGACCGCGAGGATTCCGGCCTGGGCCCACGGCATCGACGCGCCGTGCTGGAGGACGTCCCGCAGCCCCTCGGAGAGCGCCGAGATGGGGAGCAGCCCCAGCACCGACTGCACCGCGTCCGGGAACTTGTCCAGCGGCACGATCACCCCGCCGCCGACCAGCAGCAGCAGGAACACCAGGTTGGCGGCGGCGAGCGTCGCCTCGGCCTTCAGCGTTCCGGCCATCAGCAGCCCGAGCCCGGAGAACGCGGCGGTCCCCAGGACGAGGAGCAGCAGGACGGACAGCGGGTCGCCCGAGGGCGACCAGCCCAGCGCGAAGGCGATGGCCGTCAGCAGCACGATCTGGAGCACCTCGGTGACCAGCACCGACAGGGTCTTCGCGGTCATCAGCGCCCAGCGTGGCAGCGGCGAGGCCCCGAGCCGCTTGAGGACCCCGTAACGGCGCTCGAAGCCGGTGGCGATGGCCTGGCCGGTGAAGGCGGTGGACATCACGGCGAGAGCGAGGACGCCCGGGGCCAGGAAGTCGACCGAAGCGCCCGAGCCGGTGTCCACGATGTCGACCGCGCTGAACAGCACGAGGAGCAGCGTCGGGATGATCACCGTCAGCAGCAGCTGCTCGCCGTTACGCAGCAGCATCCGGGTCTCCAGCGCCGTCTGCGCGGCGATCATCCGGGGGAGCGGGGCGGCGCCGGGGCGCGGGGTGTACGTACCGGCGCTCATGCGCGCAGCTCCTTGCCGGTCAGTTCGAGGAAGACGTCCTCCAGGGTGTGCCGCTCGACGGAGATGCCCTCGGGCATCACGCCGTGCTGGGCGCACCAGGAGGTCACGGTGGCCAGCAGCTGCGGGTCGATGCTCCCGGTGATGCGGTACGTCCCCGGCAGCGGCTCGGCCGCCCCGGAGCCGTCGGGGAGCGCCTTGACCAGCGAGCCGAGGTCGAGCCCGGGGCGGCCGGTGAAGCGCAGGGTGTTCTCCGCGCCGCCCCGGCAGAGCTGCTCGGGGCTGCCCTGGGCGATGACCCGGCCCGCGTCGATGATCGCGACGTCGTCGGCGAGGGCTTCGGCCTCGTCCATGAAGTGGGTGGTGAGCACCACGGAGACCCCGTCGGCGCGCAGCTCGCGCACCAGGTCCCAGGTGGAGCGGCGGGCCTGCGGGTCCAGGCCCGCCGTCGGCTCGTCCAGGAATACCAGCTCGGGCCGGCCGACGACCGCCATGGCCAGGGCGAGCCGCTGCTGCTGGCCGCCGGAGAGCCGCCGGTAGGTGGTGCGGCCGCAGGAGCCGAGGCCGAGGCGCTCGATCAGGGCGTCCACGTCGAGGGGGTGGGCGTGCAGCTTCGCCATGTGGCGGAGCATCTCCTCGGCCCGGGCGCCGGAGTAGATCCCGCCGGACTGGAGCATCACCCCGATCCGGGGGCGCAGCCGCTCCGCCTCGGCGACCGGGTCGAGCCCGAGGACCCGTACGGTGCCGGCGTCGGGGCGGCGGTAGCCCTCGCAGGTCTCGATCGTGGTGGTCTTCCCGGCGCCGTTCGGGCCGAGCACGGCGGTCACCGCGGCGGCCGGGACCGCCAGATCGAGGCCGTCCACCGCGGTCTTCGTGCCGTACCGCTTCACCAGGCCGCTGACCTGTACGACGGGCTCGTTCTCCATGGCAAGGAAGTCTAGGCAGGGCCCGGCGGGGACCCCGCCCCGGGGCCAGATTAGGTAACCCTAAGTGACGAACCACACCGTAGATCGTTTCGGACCGTGGTTGTCAGGGTCGAACGAATTACGCAACAATGGTGTTGTGAAATACGACGGACGGGCTCCCCAGGAGGAACTCGCGACCGGAGAGCGCTCGACGCGCAACCGGGTCGCGCGCTCCATCCTGGACCACGGCCCGTCCACCGTCGCCGATCTCGCCAAGCGCGTAGGCCTCACCCAGGCCGCCGTCCGCCGCCACCTGGACGCCCTCGTCTCCGACGATGTCGTCGAAGCCCGTGAACAGCGGGTCTACGGAGCACGGACCCGCGGCAGGCCCGCCAAGGTGTTCGCCCTGACGGACTGCGGCCGGGACGCCTTCGACCAGTCCTACGACAAGCTGGCCGCCGACGCCCTGCGCTTCATCGCCGAGTCCGGGGGTGAAGACGCGGTCATCGCCTTCGCCCGTGCCCGGATGGCCGCGACGGGCGAGGCGTACCGCGCCGCGGTCGAGGCGGCGGAGCCCGAGCGCCGTACGGAGGCGCTGGCCAGGGCCCTGACGGCCGACGGGTACGCTGCTACGGCGCGAAGCGCGCCCGGCCACCAGCAGGGCGAGCAGCTGTGCCAGCACCACTGCCCGGTGGCGCATGTCGCCGAGCAGTTCCCGCAGCTGTGCGAGGCGGAGACGGAGTTCTTCTCCAGCCTCCTCGGGACCCATGTGCAGCGTCTGGCCACCCTCGCCCACGGCGACGGCGTGTGCACGACATACGTGCCGCGCAGTGGCCACGCAGCACCCCCCAAGACCACCCATTCAGCATCTGCAAGCACGGCCGGGAGGAACCCCGCATGACGCTCCCCACGGAGACTGCCCACCCTGAGCTCGAGGGTCTGGGCACGTACGAATTCGGCTGGGCCGACTCCGACGCGGCAGGCGCGGCGGCGAAGCGCGGTCTGTCCGAGGCTGTCGTCCGCGACATCTCGGAGAAGAAGAACGAGCCCGAGTGGATGCTGAAGCTGCGGCTCAAGGGCCTCAGGCTCTTCGACAAGAAGCCGATGCCCAGCTGGGGCTCGGACCTGTCGGGCATCGACTTCGACAACATCAAGTACTTCGTGCGGTCCACGGAGAAGCAGGCGGCCTCCTGGGAGGACCTGCCCGAGGACATCAAGAACACCTACGACAAGCTCGGCATCCCCGAGGCGGAGAAGCAGCGCCTCGTCGCCGGTGTCGCCGCGCAGTACGAGTCCGAGGTCGTCTACCACCAGATCCGCGAGGACCTGGAGGAGCAGGGCGTCATCTTCCTGGACACCGACACCGCGCTGAAGGAGCACCCGGAGCTCTTCAAGGAGTACTTCGGCACCGTCATCCCGGTCGGCGACAACAAGTTCGCCTCGCTGAACACGGCCGTGTGGTCCGGCGGATCGTTCATCTACGTCCCCAAGGGCGTCCACGTGGACATCCCGCTCCAGGCCTACTTCCGTATCAACACGGAGAACATGGGCCAGTTCGAGCGGACGCTGATCATCGTCGACGAGGACGCCTACGTCCACTACGTCGAGGGCTGCACCGCCCCGATCTACTCCTCGGACTCGCTGCACAGCGCCGTGGTCGAGATCATCGTGAAGAAGGGCGGCCGCTGCCGCTACACGACCATCCAGAACTGGTCGAACAACGTCTACAACCTGGTGACCAAGCGGGCCGTGGCCTACGAGGGCGCGACCATGGAGTGGGTCGACGGCAACATCGGCTCCAAGGTCACCATGAAGTACCCCGCCGTCTACCTGATGGGCGAGCACGCCAAGGGCGAGACCCTGTCCATCGCCTTCGCGGGCGAGGGCCAGCACCAGGACGCCGGCGCCAAGATGGTCCACATGGCCCCGAACACCTCCTCCAACATCGTCTCCAAGTCGGTGGCGCGAGGCGGCGGCCGTACGTCCTACCGCGGTCTGATCGAGATCGGGGAGGGCGCGCCGGGCGCGAAGTCCAACGTCCTCTGCGACGCTCTGCTGGTCGACACGATCTCGCGTTCCGACACCTACCCCTACGTCGACGTCCGCGAGGACGACGTGTCGATGGGCCACGAGGCGACCGTCTCCAAGGTCTCCGAGGACCAGCTCTTCTACCTCATGAGCCGCGGACTCACGGAGTTCGAGGCCATGGCGATGATCGTGCGCGGCTTCGTCGAGCCGATCGCGAAGGAGCTGCCCATGGAGTACGCCCTGGAGCTGAACCGGCTGATCGAGCTGCAGATGGAGGGTTCGGTCGGCTAGGTCCCGTTCGGACCGGCCCCCACCGAACCACCCCTTCTTGACTGAGAAAGCGAGCACTACGACAGCCATGGCTGAGGCTCAGAACATCCCGGCGGGCTCCACCACCGCCGGTTCCATCGCGGTCGCCGCCGAGTCGACCGTCGCCACCCGTATGAGCGCACCCCCGTCCTTCGACGTCGCGGACTTCCCCGTCCCGCATGGCCGCGAGGAGGAGTGGCGCTTCACCCCGCTGGAGCGGCTGCGCGGGCTGCACGACGGCACCGCCGTCGCGAACGGCGGCGGCGTGAAGGTCGCGATCGAGGCCCCCGAGGGCGTCACCGTCGAGACCGTCGGCCGCGACGACTCCCGGCTCGGCAAGGCCGGTACGCCGGTCGACCGGGTCGCCGCCCAGGCGTACAGCTCCTTCGAGCAGGCCTCGGTCGTCACGGTCGCCAAGGAAGCCGTGCTCACCGAGCCGATCCGGATCGCCGTGCACGGCGAGGGCGGCGTCGCCTACGGCCACCAGGTCATCGAGCTGGGCGCCTTCGCCGAGGCCGTCGTCGTCATCGACCACACCGGTGACGCGGTGCTCGCCGCCAACGTCGACTACGTACTGGGCGACGGCGCGAAGCTGACCGTCGTCTCCGTCCAGGACTGGGACGACACCGCCGTCCACGTCGGCCAGCACAACGCGCTGGTCGGCCGGGACGCCTCCTTCAAGTCGATCGTCGTCACCTTCGGCGGCGACGTGGTCCGGCTGCACCCCCGGGTCGCCTACGCGGCCACCGGCGGCGAAGCGGAGCTCTTCGGTCTGTACTTCACCGACAAGGGCCAGCACCAGGAGCACCGCCTCCTGGTCGACCACAACACCCCGCACTGCAAGTCCAACGCGGTGTACAAGGGCGCCCTCCAGGGCGACGGCGCGCACGCCGTCTGGATCGGCGACGTCCTCATCCAGGCCGCGGCCGAGGGCACCGACACCTACGAGATGAACCGGAACCTCGTCCTCACCGACGGCGCCCGGGTCGACTCCGTGCCCAACCTGGAGATCGAGACCGGCGAGATCGTCGGCGCCGGACATGCCTCGGCGACCGGCCGCTTCGACGACGAGCAGCTCTTCTACCTCCAGTCCCGCGGTATCCCGGCCGAGGAGGCCCGCCGCTTGGTCGTGCGCGGCTTCTTCGCCGAGCTGGTCCAGCAGATCGGCCTGCCGGACGTGGAAGCGCGTCTGCTCGACAAGATCGAGACCGAGCTGAAGGCGTCCGTCTGATGGCCTTCGTCAAAGCCTGTGCGCTGAGTGAGCTGGAGGACGACACCCCCAAGCGGGTGGAGCTCGACGGCACACCGGTCTCCGTCGTCCGCACCGAGGGCGAGGTGTTCGCGATCAACGACATCTGCTCGCACGCGAACGTCTCCCTCTCGGAGGGCGAGGTGGAGGACTGCGCGATCGAGTGCTGGCTGCACGGATCGTCGTTCGACCTCCGCACCGGCAAGCCGTCCGGCCTTCCCGCGACGCGCCCCGTCCCCGTATACCCCGTAAAGATCGAAGGGGACGATGTGCTCGTCTCCGTCACCCAGGAGTCCTGAGTCACCCATGGCAACGCTTGAAATCCGCGACCTGCACGTCACCGTCGAGGCCGACAACGCCACGAAGGAGATCCTCAAGGGCGTCGACCTGACCGTGAAGCAGGGCGAGACCCACGCCATCATGGGCCCCAACGGGTCCGGCAAGTCCACCCTCGCGTACTCGCTGGCGGGTCACCCCAAGTACACGATCACCAGCGGCTCGGTCACCCTGGACGGCGAGGACGTCCTGGAGATGTCCGTCGACGAGCGGGCCCGCGCCGGCCTGTTCCTCGCCATGCAGTACCCGGTCGAGATCCCCGGTGTCTCGGTCTCCAACTTCCTGCGCACCTCCGCCACCGCCGTCCGCGGCGAGGCCCCCAAGCTCCGTACGTGGGTCAAGGAGGTCAAGGAGACGATGGCCGGGCTCCAGATGGACCCGTCCTTCGCCGAGCGCAACGTCAACGAGGGCTTCTCCGGCGGTGAGAAGAAGCGCCACGAGATCCTTCAGCTGGAGCTCCTCAAGCCGAAGATCGCCGTCCTGGACGAGACCGACTCCGGCCTCGACGTCGACGCGCTCAAGACCGTCTCCGAGGGCGTCAACCGCGTCCGGGCGACCGGTGAGGTCGGCACCCTGCTGATCACCCACTACACCCGCATCCTGAAGTACATCCAGCCCGACTTCGTGCACGTCTTCGCGGGCGGCCGGATCGCGGCCTCCGGCGGCGCCGAGCTCGCCGACCAGCTGGAGAACGAGGGCTACGAGGCATACACGAAGGGTGGCGCTTCCGCGTGACTGACGCCCGACAGGGGCTCACCGGCCTCCTCGACACCGAGGCGATCCGCAAGGACTTCCCGCTCCTGGACCGCACGGTCCACGACGGCAAGAAGATCGTTTACCTGGACTCCGCGGCGACCTCGCAGAAGCCGCGCCAGGTCCTCGACGCGCTCAACACGTACTACGAGCGCCACAACGCGAACGTGCACCGCGGCGTCTACACGATCGCCGAGGAGGCCACCGCGCTGTACGAGGGCGCCCGCGACAAGGTCGCAGCCTTCATCAACGCACCCAGCCGTGACGAGGTGATCTTCACGAAGAACGCCTCCGAGTCGCTGAACCTCGTGGCGAACATGCTCGGCTGGGCGGATGAGCCCTATCGGGTGGACCGCGACACCGAGATCGTCACTACGGAGATGGAGCACCACTCCAACATCGTGCCGTGGCAGCTGCTCGCTCAGCGCACCGGCGCGAAGCTGAAGTGGTTCGGCATCACCGACGAGGGCCGCCTCGACCTGTCCAACATCGACGAGATCATCACCGAGAAGACGAAGATCGTCTCCTTCACGCTGGTCTCCAACATCCTGGGCACGGTCAACCCGGTCGAGCAGATCATCCGCCGCGCCCAGCAGGTCGGCGCGCTGGTCTGCATCGACGCCTCGCAGGCGGCCCCGCACATGGTGCTCGACGTGCAGGCCCTCCAGGCCGACTTCGTGGCCTTCACCGGCCACAAGATGGTCGGCCCGACGGGCATCGGCGTGCTGTGGGGACGGCAGGAGCTCCTGGAGGACCTGCCTCCGTTCCTCGGCGGCGGCGAGATGATCGAGACCGTGTCGATGCACTCGTCGACGTATGCTCCGGCGCCGCACAAGTTCGAGGCCGGTACGCCCCCGATCGCCCAGGCCGTCGGCCTCGGTGCGGCCGTGGACTACCTCTCGGCGATCGGCATGGAGAAGATCTACCAGCATGAGAAGGCGATCACCGAGTACGCGGTGAAGCGCCTCCTGGAGGTCCCGGACCTGCGGATCATCGGTCCGGCGACGGCCGAGGACCGCGGGGCGACGATCTCCTTCACGCTCGGCGACATCCACCCGCACGACGTGGGCCAGGTCCTCGACGAGCTGGGCATCGCCGTCCGGGTCGGCCACCACTGCGCGCGGCCGGTCTGCCTGCGGTACGGAATTCCCGCGACGACACGAGCGTCGTTCTATCTGTACTCCACGCCCGCCGAGGTCGACGCCCTGGTGGACGGTCTGGAGCACGTCCGGAACTTCTTCGGCTGAGGGCTGACTGGTGAAGCTTGATTCCATGTACCAGGAAGTGATCCTGGACCACTACAAGCACCCCCACGGGCGTGGCCTGCGGGACGGCGACGCCGAGGTGCACCACGTCAACCCGACGTGCGGTGACGAGATCACGCTCCGGGTGAAGTACGACGGCGAGACCATCGCCGACGTGAGCTACGAGGGCCAGGGCTGCTCCATCAGCCAGGCCAGCGCCTCCGTGCTGAACGAGCTGCTCGTCGGCAAGGAGCTGTCCCAGGCGCAGAAGATCCAGGACACCTTCCTGGAGCTGATGCAGTCCAAGGGCCAGCTGGAGCCGGACGACGCGATGGAGGAGGTGCTGGAGGACGCGGTCGCGTTCGCCGGCGTCTCCAAGTACCCCGCCCGGGTCAAGTGCGCGCTGCTGAGCTGGATGGCGTGGAAGGACGCGACGGCCAAGGCGCTGTCCGAAGGGAAGACCGCATGAGCGACAACGAGACCGCGACCATGAAGCCGGCCTCCGAGGAGGAGGTCCGCGAGGCGCTGTACGACGTCGTCGACCCCGAGCTGGGCATCGACGTCGTCAACCTGGGCCTGATCTACGGCATCCACGTCGACGACGCCAACATCGCCACCCTCGACATGACCCTGACGTCCGCGGCCTGCCCGCTGACCGATGTCATCGAGGACCAGGCGAAGTCCGCCACCGACGGCATCGTCAACGAGCTGCGGATCAACTGGGTCTGGATGCCGCCGTGGGGCCCGGACAAGATCACCGACGACGGACGCGAGCAGCTCCGCGCGCTGGGGTTCAACGTCTGACGCGTCCCCGGACAGCAGTGGTGAACGGCCATACCCGCCAGGCATACTGGCGGGTATGGCCGTTCGCTTGTACCACCTCGCCGTCGATGCCCACGATCTGCCGCTCATGGCCCGTTTCTGGAGCGCGGTGCTGGACTGGAAGGTGCTCTTCGAGGACGAGGAGGAGATCGTCATCGGCGCGGACGAGACCGCGTTCCCGGGGATGTGCTTCCTGCCCGTGCCGGAGGGGAAGACGGTCAAGAACCGGCTGCATATCGATCTGACTCCGGACGACCGGGACGCCGAGGTCGAGCGGATCATCGCGCTCGGCGCCCGGCGGGTGGACGTCGGCCAGGGGCCGGACAGCACCTGGGTGGTGCTGGCCGACCCGGAGGGCAACGAGTTCTGTGTGCTGCGCCCGAAGCGGACGCTGACCGACTGAGGAACGGCTGAGAGAGGCCCGCCCTGGGCGTTGTCCGGAAGGACACGACCTACGCGTGGGCGGGCGGCGGCGGGCCGTACTGCTCGGGCAGGGTCAGCGCCGCCGCCTCGGCCAGGACCGGGCCCAGGTTCTCGGCGCGCATCCGGCGGTCCACGTAGAGCAGGCCGACCACCAGCGGCGGGAAGACCGCCGAGAACAGCTGGGCGATCATCTGGCTGATCAGGGACAGCACCATGAGGCCGCCGAACAGTGCGATGAGCTCCCCGCCGCTCGGGTCGGAGTCGACGTCGGCGGGGTCGAAGATGCCGGGGAGCATGCCGAGCATCTGGAACGGCATCTGGATCATGTAGCCGATCATGGACGCCAGCGTGTAGGCGAGCAGTGTGACGCCGAAGACCCGCCACCAGCTGTCCCGCACCAGCTGGGCGGAGCGGCGCAGGGCCGCGACCGGGCGCTGGCCCTCGAAGACCACGACGGTCGGGGCGAGGGCGAACTTCACCCAGAGCCAGACCGCCACCGGACCGACGGCCAGTGCGCCCGCGATGCCGAACCACATGAGCGGCAGGATGCCGTCCGCGTCGCCCAGGGAGATGGCGTAGATCATCAGCCCGAAGACGCCGGCCATGGCGAGCACCAACGGGACGCTCACGATGAGCCCGACCAGGAACACCGTGCCGATCATCGCCCAGGCTCGCGACCAGGCGCGGCTCCACACCGCGCCGAAGCGGATCGGGCGGCCGAGGACCGCCTCCTGGAGGACCACCGGGACCGCCGCCTGTACGACGGCCGACGCCAGCAGGTACACGATGATCCCGATGACCACGAGTACCCCGAACGCGATGCCGAACGGGATCAGTTCCGCCGTGTCGGGGGAGGCCGCCGATTCGGACGTCAGCTCGTCCCAGTTGGCCGCCATGGCGGCGAACGCGACGGCCACCGCCGCACCCATCACGAGCGTCGCCGCGCCGAACAGCGTGAGCGCCACCCCGATCAGCGGTTTCCAGTAGCGCCCCAGTGTCGAGAAGGCGCCGCTGAGCATGTCGGAGATCCTCAGCGGCGCCAGGGGTATCACCCCCGGCTTGGGCGGCGCGGCCCATCCGCCGTCCCATCCGCCCGGTCCCTGCGCTCCCCCGTGGAAGGGTCCCCCACCGTGAGGCGCGCCCCCGTAAGGACCGCCACCCCACCCTGCATCCTGCGCCACTGCGTCTCCGCTCCGTCGATCGTCGGTCGGGACACGGTAGCGTCCCGGCGCGATCCGATGATATGTACGGGCGTACGCAACATTGTGTACTGTCGTACACATGGGATACGCATACGGACTGCTCGCCGCGGCCATCGCGGCGGAGGTGGCCGGGACGACGGCCATGAAGTACAGCGAGGGCTTCACCCGGCTCTGGCCCTCGATCGGCACCGCGGTGGGCTATCTCATCGCGTTCACCCTGCTCGCGCAGACCCTCAAGACGCTGTCCGTGGGCACCGCGTACGCGATCTGGGCCGGCGTCGGCACCGCGGCCGTCGCCCTCATCGGCATCCTCTTCCTGGGGGAGTCCAGCAGCCTCGTCAAGATCACGGGCGTCGCCCTGATCGTCGCCGGGGTCGTCGTGCTCAACGTCGGAGGGGCCCACTGATGGCCCGGCGGTACGACCCCGACCGGCGGACGCGCATCATCGACGCGGCGCTCGCCGTGATGGCGGCCGACGGTATAGCCGGGCTGAGTCATCGCACGGTCGCCGCCGAGGCCGATGTGCCGCTGGGCTCGACCACGTACCACTTCCGCTCGCTCGACGAGCTCCTGATCGCCGCCCTGCGCCGCTGCAACGAGACCTTCGCCCAGGCGCTGCGCGGCAGCGAGGTCCTCGCCGCTCCTCCCGCGACGGGCGCGGCCGCACCCGGCGCCGGTCTCGCGGACGAGCTGACCCGGCTGCTGGGCCAGTGGTTCGCGGGCGAACGCGGGGCGATCGAGCTGGAGTACGAGCTGTATCTCGCGGCCCTGCGGCGCCCCGCGCTGCGCCCGGTCGCCGCCGAGTGGACCGAGGCCGCCGTCGAGGTGCTGTCCCGGCGCACCGACCCGGAGACCGCGCGGGCGCTGGTCGCGCTGATGGACGGCATCTGCCTCCAGGTGCTGCTGACCGGGGGCAGCTTCGACGCGGACCACACCCGGGAGATGCTGGCGCGCGTGGCCGACGGGCGGGGGTGAGGGGCCGTCAGGGCCTGTCGTCGCATGCCCGCCCGCCGGGCGCGACGGGCCCTGGGGCCTGCGCGGGCCCGTACCGTGACGGGCCGACCGCTGTCGCGGCCGCGGGGCTCGCCGTCCGCCCCGCTCAGTCCGCCGCGCGCCCCCGTACCGCCTCCAGCGCCGCCCGTACGCTCGCCTCGATGTCCGTGATCGGGTACAGCACCTCGCGGATCGTCCGGTCCCGGTCCACCACCAGCGTCAGCCGCTTGAGCCTGCTCACCCCCGCCGCCCGGAACGTCGGTAGCCGCAGCGCCGCCGTCAGTGCCAGATCCGCGTCCGAGAGCAGCGGGAAGCGCAGCCCCTCCTTCTCCGCGAACGCGCGCTGTTCGTCCGGGCGCTGCACGGATACCCCGTGCACGGTCGCGCCCGCCGTGGTGAACTCCGCCAACTGGTCGCGGTACGTGCACGATTCGAGGGTGCAGCCGCTCGCCCCCGGGATTCCCGCCCAGCCCGGCGGATAGGCGTCGCGGTGGGCGTAGGCGCTGGGGAAGCAGTACAGAACGGTGCAGGGGGTGTCGGCGACCGGGTCGTGCGGCTGCCCGTCGTTCCCCGTCAGCAGCAGCTCCGGCAGCCGCGTCCCCCTCAGCCCCCGCACCCGGGCAGCCTCCCGCGAGGCCTCCGCCGTCGTCGCCATCGCTTCCCCTTCTCCCAGCACCCAGGTGTCGCCCCAGTCCTGGAGGGCGATCAGCACGGGCAGCAGTGCCCGGCCGCGCGGGGTGAGGCGGTACTCGTACCGGACCGGGCGGTCCTGGTACGGCTCCCGCGTGAGCACCCCCGCGTCGACCAGCAGCCGCAGCCGCTCGGTCAGCACCTTGCGCGAGACGCCCAGCTCCTGCTGGAGCGCGTCGAACCGGTGCACCCCGCGCGCGGTGTCCCGCACGATCAGCAGGGTCCACCAGTCGCCCACGACGTCGAGGGCCTGCGCGATCGAGCAGTCGGCGTCGGCCAGGCTGGTGCGCTGGGGCATGGTCGTCCCTCCAGTAGCGGGTTGACCTTGATGGAATCATGCTGCCATAGTCCGTTCCCTTAGGGAACTCACTGGCTCACGGGGGTGGCGGGGCATGGGCATGGTGCGCGGAGTGCCGCGAACGGTACGGCTGCTGGCGCTCGGGGCGTTCTTCAACGCCGTCGTCAGCTTCACTTTCGTCTATCTCTTCGTCTACCTCGTCGGGCCGCGCGGCCTGACCGTCACCCAGGCCGGAGTCATCAGCGGTATCGGCGGCATCGGCCTGGTCGCCGGGAACTTCACCGGCGGCTGGTTCGGCGACCGCTTCGGCCACCGCCGCGCCCTGCTCACCGGGGCCTGTGTCAGCGGGGCGGCGCTCCTCGTCCTGCCCGCGCTGCCGGTCACCGCGCTGTACGCGGTGCTGCCCGTCGCCCAGTACGCGGCGGGCGTCGTCCGCGCGGCCAGCGCGGCCCTCGTCGCGGTCTCCGTCCCCGAGGGCGGCAGCCGCCGCCAGAGCTTCGCCCTCACCCGCTTCGCGAGCAACGGGGGCTTCGCCGTCGGACCGCCGCTCGGCGCCCTGGTCGCCACCCGGTTCTCGTACGACTGGCTCTTCGTCGCCGACGGAATCGGCACCCTGCTCTTCGCCGCCTACGCCTCACGGATCCTGCCCGCCCGCGGCAGCGCCCACTCCGCACCCGCCCATGACCCCGACGCGCCGGGCATCTGGCGGGAACTGCGGGCCAGGCCCGCCGTGCTCGTACTGCTCGCCGCGATCGTCTGCGTCGACCTCGTCTACCGCCAGCAGTATGCGACCCTGCCGGTCTTCCTGGCCGACCACGGGCACACCACCCAGCTCTACGGCTGGCTGCTCGCCATCAATGGCGGGGTGATCCTCTGCCTCGAACTCCCCGCGGCCCACGCCCTGCGCAAACGCTCCCCGCTCGGCACCGTCGGCGTCGGACTGCTCCTCGTCGGACTCGGCTACGCGATCCTGATCCCCGGCGCGGGCGTGCTCTTCGCCGTCACGATGATGCTGTCGCTGACCCTCGGCGAGATCCTCTACAAGACCCCCGCCACCGCCTACGTCGCCGACCGGGCCCCCGCCCACGCGCAGGGCCGCTTCCAGAGTCTGTACGCCGGGGCCTCCATCAGCGGCCAGGTGCTCGCCCCGCCGCTGGGGGCCGCCCTGTACACGGCCGCGCCCGCGCTGCTCTGGCCGGTCTGCGCCCTGCTCGCGGCGGGTGCGGGGGCCGCGGTGCTGGCGGCGAGGCGGCTGCCGGGGCCCGGGGGGCGGGGGCGGCCGGTCCTGCGGCGGCCGGAAGCTGAGACCGGTTCGCCCGAGCGGGCCCCGGCCGGTTAGGTTGCTGTTCATGACCGACACGACTTCCCAGGGTTCTGCCCGTACCACCGGCGCCGTCGCCGCCGGCCTCGCCACCCTCGCCGGTGACGGCACCGTCCTCGACACCTGGTTCCCCGCCCCCGAGCTGAGTTCGTCCCCCGGCCCCGCCGGTACGCAGCGGCTCACCCCGGACGAAGCCGTGAACCGCCTCGGTGAGGGCGCCGCCAAGGCCATCGGCGTGGACGCCCGGCGCGGGGTCGAGGTCGTCGCCGTCTCCACGGTCATCTCCTCGCTGGAGGACAAGCCGCTCGACGCCCACGACGCCTACCTGCGCCTGCACCTGCTCTCGCACCGGCTCGTCCAGCCGCACGGCCAGAACCTCGACGGGCTCTTCGGCCTGCTGTCCAACGTCGCCTGGACCTCGCTCGGCCCGGTCGCCGTCGACGACCTGGAGCGGGTGCGGCTCAACGCCCGCGCCGAGGGCCTCCACCTCCAGGTCACCTCGGTCGACAAGTTCCCGCGGATGACGGACTACGTCGCCCCCAAGGGCGTACGCATCGCGGACGCCGACCGTGTGCGGCTCGGCGCGCACCTCGCCGCCGGGACCACCGTCATGCACGAGGGCTTCGTCAACTTCAACGCGGGCACGCTCGGCACCTCCATGGTCGAGGGCCGGATCTCCGCGGGCGTCGTCATCGGCGACGGCTCGGACATCGGGGGCGGCGCCTCCACCATGGGCACCCTCTCCGGCGGCGGCAACGTCCGCATCGTCATCGGTGAGCGCTGCCTGGTCGGCGCGGAGGCGGGCGTCGGGATCGCGCTCGGCGACGAGTGCGTCGTCGAGGCCGGTCTGTACGTCACCGCCGGCACCCGCGTCACGCTGCCGGACGGCGAGATCGTCAAGGCACGCGAGCTCTCCGGTGCCTCGAACATCCTCTTCCGCCGCAACTCGGTCACCGGCGCCGTCGAGGCCCGCCCGAACAACGCGGTGTGGGGCGGGCTGAACGAGGTCCTGCACGCCCACAACTGACCTGCTCACCAGGCATTCCTAGGCCGCGAGGAGCTCCTCGTACGCCGCCCGCAGCCCGTCGGTCGCCCCGCGCCCGGCGGGCTGTAGCGGTTCCCGGACCGGCCCCGCGTCCAGAAGCGCCTTCGCGGTGACGGTCCCGGGCAGCCCGCTCGCCATCATCAGCTCGACGAGCCGGGCCGTGAGCCCGTTCAGCCGGGCCGCCTCGTCGGTGCGGCCCGCGTCGAACGCGTCCAGCGGCGCCCGCATCTGACGCGGGGCCACGTTCGCGACCGTACTGACGTAACCCGAGCCGCCCACCGCGTACAGCGGGAGGTTCAGCTCCTCGCTGCCCGAGTAGTACGCCAGTGAGGTGCGGGCGATCACCCTCGTCGAGCCGAGCAGGTCGTAGGAGCAGTCCTTCACCGCTACGACACGCGGGTGCCCGGCGAGCCGCAGCAGGGTGTCCGGCTCGATCCGGACGCCGGTGCGGCCGGGGATGTCGTACAGCATCAGCGGCAGCCCGGTGGACTCGGCCACGCGCAGGACGTACGCCTCGATCGCGGCCTGCGGCGGACGGCTGTAGTACGGGGCGACCACCAGCAGCCCGTCCGCGCCCGCCTCCTCGGCCTCCCGCGCGAGCCGCACGGTGTGCGCGGTGTCCGGACCGCCGACGCCGGAGAGCAGCGGCGTCCCGTCGCCGACCTCCGCGCGGACGGCCCGCAGCAGGGCGGACTTCTCGGCGTCCGTCGTGGTGGGGGACTCCCCGGTGGTCCCGCTGAGGACGATCCCGTCGCAGCCCTGTGCCACCAGCCGCGCGGCGTGCGCGCGGGCGGCGTCCTGATCCAGGGCACCGGTGGCGGTGAAGGGCGTGATCATGGCGCAGAGGGTGCGGCCGAAGGGGCGCGGTGCGGTGGCGGTCATGTCCGAAGTGTCGACTCCGGCAACCATGAAGGTCTACTTAGATCTCCTTGGTGCAATAGGCAAGGAGAGCTGAACAGTTCTTACGGCCCCCGCCCTCTGCCATGATCGAACGCACAGACGACGGCTGCGGCGAGGGGCGGACACCATGGGCGAGCGCGTACGGATACGGAGACGGGCCTCGCCCGTCCTGCCTGCGGCGGCGCTCCTGACGCTGACCGGCTGCTCCGGCTTCCTCGTCCCGGCCGGCGAGGGCGAACCCGACCCCACCCCGTCCACCTCCGCGTCCCGCCCGGGCGGCGTCCACGCCGAGACGCTGCCCCCGGCTCCCGCCCCGGGAGCGGACGCACCGGGCCGGGGCGCCCCGGCCGAGGCCCCGACGTCCGCCCCGCCCGGCAAGTGCCCCGCCTCCGGGGTCGTCGTGGACATGGGCCCGGTGGAGACCGCGATGATGCACCGGGCCGTCGTCCTCACCCTCACCAACTGCGGCCGCAAGCCGTACGCGGTCGACGGCTACCCCTGGGTCCAGGCCCTCGGCGAGGACGGCCGCCCCCTCCCCGTCAAGGTCAACGAGGACGGCTCGCACTTCGGCAGCGACCCCGGCCCCAGGAAGCTTCTCCTGGACCCCGGGCTCACCGTGAAGTCGATCCTCGCCTGGGTCTCCACCCCCGAGGGCGGCGACCTCATCGAGGGCGACGCCCTGGCCATCTCCGCCGCCCCCGGCCTCCCCGTGCGGGTCTTCCCGCTGGAGGGCCACGACATCCGGCTGATGGACGAACTCAACACGACGGCCTGGCGCACCGAACTCACGAGCTGAGGCGGGAATTTCGGCGGGTGCGCGTCCGCAGGGCCGAAGCGCCTTGACCTCAAGGTGACTTGAGGTGTGACGGTGGGGGCAGTGCCGCGGCGCACAGCCGCGGCGGGAGAGGGGAGCACCGCCATGACCACCGTCAAGGCCACGCGCATCACCGACCGGCCCGACTTGTCCCGGGCCGACGCCCGGATCGCCAAGGCCAGCACCTGGAACGTCGGTACACCGCAGCGGCAGCGAGAGGCCGTCGACGCCATCCGGAAGACCTGGGAGAGCCGGGACTGGCCGCACCCCGGGCTGCTCTCCTACAGCGTCTACGCGGGGGAGGACGGCGCGACCCTGCTGCACTACTCCCAGTGGACCGGCGAACAGGCCTACGAGGACTTCGTGCGGAACAACCGTGACGCCCGCAACGCCGAGATCGACGCCGCCGTCCCCGGCATCGAGCGCGTCGCACTCCACACGTACGAGCTCTACCGCTCCGGGCGCCGGGCCGAGGGCGACACCCGGGAGCCGGGGTGCGTCGTCATCGTGGACGTCGAGTTCGACGGGCCGGACCCGGCCCGGCAACGCGACTGGGTGGACGCGGTGTTCGAGGCGCTCGGCGGCGACATCCGGACGCCCGAGGGCGGCATCGCCGCGCACTTCCACATCAGCACCGACGGCACCCGGGTCCTCAACTACGCCGAGTGGGAGACCGCCGAGCACCACATCGCGGCCCTCGCCGCACCCGGTGAGGGCGCCGGCTCCCCGTCGCCGCTGTGGGAACGCGTCCAGAAGTACCCGGGTATGACCGGCGGAGGCGTGAACCGCTACACCCCCGCGCTCAGTCTGGAGCCGGGCGCGGGCGCGTAGAAGCACGCCGGGCGGCGGACGGCCAAATGCGTCTAGGCTTGGGCGGCTGAACCGCGTACGCACTCCGTATGCCCCCGAGCACGCACCGAGGAGAACCCCCGATGTCCGCAGAGCGTCCCTCCCTGCCGCCGGTGCGGCTGAACCCCGAGGCCGAACTGGCACGGGACGCGCTCGCCGCTCCGCTGTTCGTCCGTGCCGTCCGGCTCGCCCGCTGGGCCGGGCCGGACACCCGTGTCGGCGCCGGCGGCGAGCTCGTCGAGGCGCAGCTCCCCGCCGCCGCCGAACACCTCGGGCTTCCGGCCGACGAGGACGGTGCCGCATACGCCAGTGAGGCCTGGCGGCTCGCCGTGGACACCGGGCTCCTCGACGTCACCGACCCCGAGGAGGAGGGCGCCGAGGACGGCGACGGTGAGGGCACAGTTGCCGCGGGGGAGAATCTGGCGCTGCTCACCGGCGGTTCCCCGCAGGACGTCCTCGGCATCTGGCTCGACGGGCTGGACGCCGTGCACGCCGACGCCACCGCGCCCGTCCTGGACGACTTCGCCGATCTCGTCGGCGAGGACGGCTCCATCGACTTCGACGCCCTGGACTGGGACCCGGAGGCCGAGGCGGAGTTCCTCGACGGTGTTCTCGGCAACCTCTACCTGCTCACCCTCGCGGACAACGGCGCGGGCGACGGGCCGGTGCCGCTGCCCGCCCTCGCCGCGTCGATGATCGTCCCCGACGACATGGGCGAGCCCACCGACGACATCCTGGAGCAGGTGTCGGAGGCGATGATGCGCCTCGACGACCAGTTCCGGCTGCTCGAACCCATCGGGATCGTCGAGTACCGGCCGGTGGACGAGGCGTTGATGATCGAGGAGGGCGACGCGCCGGTGGACGCCGCCGGGGCCGACGAGGAGGACGTCACCCGGTACGGCATGGTCAAGCTCACCCCCCTCGGCCTCTACGGCATCCGGGCCCGGATGCTGGAGGCCGGGGTCGACGCCCCCGCCGTCGGCGATCTCGCGGGCAAGGGCGCCGACGTCCTCCTCGACGGCATCGCCCACTACCCGGAGTCCGCCGCCCGCGCCGAGGTCAAGCTCTGGCTCGCGGGGTACGGCCCCGAGGGCGCGGTATCGGCCGCCGCCGAGCTGCTGGCCGCCGCACGCGGCACGGACGAGGGCGCCCCGCTGCGCCGCCTCCACTGCCAGCAGGCCCTCGCCCTGGCCGGGCCCGAGGCGGAGCCCGCCGTACGCGCGGTGCTGGGCGACCCCGAGCTGGGCGGCCTGGCCCGCGTCTGGCTCGCGGAGCGGGGTGCGGCCGATGTCCCCGCCCCGCCGGAGGCCATGATCTTCTGGCTGGCCATCGACACCATCGCCGCCCAGCTGGACACGGACGGCGAACTGGACGAGCTCCAGGGTCTGGTCGAGGGGCTCGCCGCGCAGCACAGCGGCTTCTTCGACGAGGTCTGGCGCGTCGACCACCCGGCCACCGCCGACGTCCTGGAGGCCATGGGGCGGCTGCACAGCGACAAGAAGGCCGCCAAGGAGGCCCGGAAGGCCGCCTTCAAGGCCCGCTCGCGCGCGGGCGGCTAGACGGGGCGCACCAGCGCGCGCGACACCCCGGGACGCCGGGGCGTCGCCGCGTTGATCGTCGGGTCGACCCCCGGTGCAACCGTGGTCCGCCGGTTCGACCGTGGTCCGCCGGGGAGGGGAAACGCCACACGTTCGGGGGGCTTTTCGACCCGGCGCCCCGCCTCTGTGTTCCGCCTGATTCCGCTGCTGGGAGCGGCAGCAAGCGCTGACCGGACCCGGTGAGCGCGGATTACGAATGCGGTACGTCTAGGACCCCGGGAGCGGGCGGGCATGGCGTCGGGCCTCCGCAGGGCGCATACTCGACGTAATGAAACAGTCAGCCGGATCCCGGCGTCACCTGCCTTCCAGTCCCTTCAACCGCCCGGCCCAGGAGGCCCCACCGGTCGAATGCTTCGATGTGGGCGACAGGGTGTCGCACGACCAGTTCGGGCTCGGCAGGATTCTTGCTGTCGAGGGCGACAACGACGCAGTCCTCATCGACTTCTCGGGGCGACAGGGAAGGATCCTGAGCCCGTACTCCAAGCTGACCAAGCTCTGAGTCGCGAGACGAGCGCGAGCAGCCGCTGCCCTCTTCGGATCCGGGGCGCCTGAATCACTTCGGGCGCCCCGGACTCCGTTGGAGCGGAGGGAGCAGGTGCTAGAGGGCCTGGGCGGCGGGCTTCACCATGCCGCGCACCGTCCGCGACTTTACGAAATCACCCATCGCGGTCATTTCCCACTCACCGGTGAACTGCTTGATGAGCTTGGCCATCATCACGCCCGTCTGCGGCTCGGCGCCGGTCAGGTCGAAGCGGACCAGCTCCTCGCCCGTCGCGTCGTCGAGCAGACGGCAGTAGGCCTTGGCGACCTCGTTGAACTTCTGGCCGGTGAACGAATTCACCGTGAAGACCAGGCCCGTCGCCTCGGCGGGGAGTCGGCCCAGGTCCACGACGATCGTCTCGTCGTCGCCCGCGCCCTCACCGGTGAGGTTGTCGCCGGAGTGCTTGACCGCCCCGTTCAGAATGGTGAGGCGGCCGAAGTAGCAGCTGTCCAGGTGGTTGCGGTTGGGGCCGTAGGCGATCACCGACGCGTCCAGGTCGATGTCCTTGCCCCGGAACGCGGGCTCCCAGCCCAGGCCCATCCTGACCCGCGAGAGCAGCGGTGCGCCGCCCTTGACCAGTGACACGGTCTGGTTCTTCTGGAGGTTGACCCGGCCCTTGTCCAGGTTGATCTTCCCGGTGCCCATGGGCGCGGCGGGCGCCACCGGGGGAGCCGGGGGCGCGGGCGGCGCGATGCGCGGGTCGACGGGGGCGGCGACCGGCGCGGGCGGGGCGGCGGCCGCCGGGACCGGCGGGGCGGCGGGGGCTTCGGGCTCCTCGACCGAGACGCCGAAGTCCGTGGCGATCCCGGCCAGGCCGTTGGCGTAACCCTGGCCGACCGCGCGGGCCTTCCAGGCGCCGTTGCGGCGGTAGACCTCGATGACCACGAGCGCCGTCTCGGTGCTCAGCGGCGGCGGGGTGAAGGTGGCGAGCGCACTGCCGTCGTCCGCGTTGCGCACGGTGGCGGTGGGCTCGATGCCCTGGAAGGTCTGGCCCGCGGCGTCCGGGCTCGCGGTCACGACGATCTTCTCGATGCCGGGCGGGACGGCGGTGGTGTCCACCACGATCGCGTCGGGCGCGGAGCCCCCGCCCGCGCGGTAGGTCACACCCGGGCCCGAGGGCTGGTTGTAGAAGATGAAGTCGTCGTCGGAGCGCACCTTGCCGTCGGCGGTGAGCAGCAGGCCCGAAACGTCGAGCCGCACCGGAGCGGCGACGTCCACCGCCACGCGGGCGGCGGAGAGAGGGATGTTCGAGCCGGGGGTCATTGCGGTCATGCAGGGGGTAACGAACGACCCGGCTTTGCCGTTCCCTTACCTTTCTCTCTCACTCCCTGCGCACCCTTTCCCCCTCACTCCCTGAGCGCCTCCCCACCTCCCCGCCTCTCGGTCTCCCCTTCACGTCTCAGCGGCGATTGCGCGGGTGGTTGCGGGCCATGCGTTCGTTGCCGTGCTTGTACGCGCCGGTCCAGCGCGCCATCACCAGCTGCGCGTCGCCGGACACCACCTCGGCCAGGAACTTCTCCGCGCGGCTGCCGCGCAGGGTTCCCGCCGGGCGGCCGTGGTGGGTGATGGTGACGGAGGAGTCGCCGTGCTGTTCGTACTGGAATCCGGAAGGTCTCGGCATGCCCGTATCGTGCCCGCCCGGACGTCCCCGCGTCGCGCCGTTTTCCGTCGGCCGCCCTTTCGCGGGCCTCTCAGCGCGGCCGGATCGGCGGGTCGGTCACGAAGTGGCCGCCGACCCGGGAGTGGGCCGGATCGCCGGGGTCCGGCTCGCCCTGCTCGGCCACCAGCCTCGCCGCGTACGGCTCCGAATCGTCCCGCGGCCGGTAACCGAGCGCCTCGGCCGGGGGAGTGGTCATACGGAGTTCTCTGCCCCGGCCCCCGCCGCGCGATGCCGCACCAGCACCACCGCGGCCACCACCCCCGCCGCCCCGGCCACCGCCGTCAGCACCCGCACGTCCACCACCGCGACGAGCCCCGCCCCCAGTGCCAGGGCCACCGCGTTCGGCGCCGTCATCAGGGAGCTCGCCGTCGCCGCCGTCCGCCCCAGCACCGCGTCCGGGGTCTCCCGCTGCACCGCCACCGTCGCCGCGATCAGGACGCACGGCAGCCCGAACCCGATCGCCGCGCTCGCCGCCATGGCCACCGCGTCCCCAGGCACCGCCCGGGCCCCCACCGCCAGCGCGAACAACGCCATCCCGCCCGCCGCGAACACCCGCTCCGGCAGTCGGCGCAGCAGCGGTCCCGCCAGCACACCCACCGCCACCGAACCGGCGCCCTGCACCGCGTACAGCACCCCCGTGTACGCCGGGGCCCGGCCGAGCACCTCGTCGACGTAGGCGTACGTCATCGCCCCGTTCATCCCCGCCAGCAGCATCGTCGCCGCCCCGGCCGCCACCAGTGGGCACAGCACCGGCGACGCGCGTATCCGCCGCAGCCCGGCGGCGAGTTCGCCACGCCACGACCCCGGTTCCGCCGGGGCCCGCGGAGCCTCCCGTACCGGCAGGCGGGCGAAGACCAGGGCCGCCAGCGCGCACGTCACCGCGTCCAGCAGCGCCACCGCAGGGCCGCCGAACCGTGCGTACAGCCCCGCGCCCGCCAGCGGGGCGATCAGCTTCATGCCCTCGTTGGCCGTCATGCGCAGCCCGTTGAAGTCCGCCAGCAGCTCCGCGCCCACGGCCCGTGCGACGAGCGCCGACTCCGCCGCGTCGAGGAGGACCCCGCCCGCCCCGTAGGGCACCAGCACAACGAAGACCAGCCAGACGCTCCGGACCGAGTCCACCAGCACCAGCGCGCCCAGCAGGCAGGCCAGCGCCAGATTCACCCGGACCAGCAACGCCTTCCGGGGCAGCCGGTCGGCGAGCGCGCCGAGCGCGGGCCCGGCCAGCGCCGGGGCCCACAACGCGAACACGGTCAGCGCCGCCAGACTGTTCGACCCGGTCAGCGACTTGACCCAGATCCCGGCCGTGAGCCACATCGCCGACGTACCGAATCCGGAGATGACCACCCCCGCCAGACAACGCGCCGCCGTCCGGTCCCGCAGGACCCGCACCACCGCCGGACCGCCCATGCCTCCGCTCCCTCCGTCCCCGCGCTCCGCGCCCGCGCCGTGCGGCGCAGGCCGCGGGCCGTGTGCGGCTCATGCTGCGGAGTAAGACGGTCCGGTGGCATCGGGCGGATGCCCTAGGAACGGATGCCCTGGGAGGCGCTAAGAGGCGCTGGGGGCACGGGAGCCGCTGCGCGATGCGCCCCGGCCGCCGCCCCCCCCCGTACCCGTTGCCTTCACCGCTCCAGCGCCGCCTTCATCATCTTCTGCGCGATCGGTGCGGCCAGGCCGTTGCCGCTCACCTCGGAGCGCGCCGATCCGGAGTCCTCGACGATCACCGCGACCGCGACCTCCTTGCCGCTGCGGTCGTCCTTCGCGTACGAGGTGAACCAGGCGTACGGGGTGTTGCTGTTGTCCACGCCGTTCTGCGCGGTCCCCGTCTTCCCGCCGACCTCGGCTCCGGGAATCCGGGCGTTGGTGCCGGTGCCCTCCTCGACGACCGTCACCATCGCACTGCGCAGCTGCTCGGCGGTCGACTCCTTCACCACGCGCTTAGTGTCGCCGTCGCCGGTCTCCTCCAGTACGGTGCCGTCCCCGTCCGTCACCTGGGACACCATGTGCGGCGCGGCCAGCTCACCGCCGTTGGCCAGGGCCGAGGTGACCATCGCCATCTGGAGCGGGGTCGCGGTGACCTCGAACTGGCCGATGCCCGTCAGGGCTGTCTGGGCCTTGTCCATACCGGTCGGGTAGACGCTCTTCGCGGCCCGCACCGGGACGTCCAGCTTCTCGGTGTCGAACCCGAACGCGTCGGCCATCTCCTTGACCTTGTCCTGGCCGAGGTCGGCGGCCGCCTTCGCGAAGACGTTGTTGCAGGAGTAGCGGAGCGCGGTGCGCAGGGTCGCGTTCTCGCAGGGGGCGGAGGCGTTCTCGTTGCGGAGGACGGTGGTGGTGCCGGGAAGGGTGTACGGGTCGGGGCTCCTGGTCGCCTCGTCGACCGAGCCGTACAGCCCGTTCTCCAGCGCCGCCGCCGCGACCACCAGCTTGAACGTCGAGCCCGGCGCCAGCGGCTGCCGCAGCGCCCGGTTGACCAGCGGCTTGTCCGGGTCGTCCAGCAGCTTCTTCCAAGCGTCGCCGTCTCCCGTACCGCTGATCGTCGAGGGGTCGTACGAGGGTGTGGAGACCATGCCCAGGATGCGCCCGGTCTTCGGATCGATGGCCACCGCCGCGCCCTTGTCGTCGCCGAGCGCCTCGTAGGCCGCCTTCTGGACGCCCGGGTCGATGGTGGTCAGGACGTTGCCCGGGGTGGCCTGCTCGCCGGTGAGCAGGTCCTTGGGGTTCTTCAGGCGGTCGTCCGTGCCGTCCAGGACGTCGCTGTAGATGCCTTCGAGCTGGGTCGCGCCGTACGCCTGCGAGCTGTAGCCCGTCACGGCCGCATAGAGCTCGCCCTGCGGGTAGGTCCTCTTGTACCGGAGGTCGCCGCCACTGGTCCCCTTCGATCCGGTGACCGGCGAACCGGCCACGATGATGTCCCCGAGCGGCTGCGCGTACTGCGCGATGGTGTTCCGCCGGTTGTGCTCGTCGTCTGCGAGCGCCTTGGCCTGGTAGCCCTGCACCCATGTCGCCCGCACCAGCAGGGCGAGCACCATGAGCAGGCAGAAGGCCGAAGCGCGCCTGATTGTCTTGTTCATCCCGTTGGAGGGACGAGCGGGTCGGTTCCGGCCGTTCCCCCACGTGCCCCTTCTCACCGATTTCTCACGCGGTGCACGGGGGCCGCCGCTCAGCCCGGGGTGATGAAGCCGGACTCGTACGCCGCGATGACCGCCTGCGTACGGTCCCGGGCGCCGGTCTTCGCGAGGACCGACGCCACATGGGTCTTCGCCGTCG
This sequence comes from Streptomyces durocortorensis, assembly GCF_031760065.1. NCBI lineage: Bacteria > Bacillati > Actinomycetota > Actinomycetes > Kitasatosporales > Streptomycetaceae > Streptomyces > Streptomyces sp. C11-1. The sequence goes on along the minus strand of NZ_CP134500.1, from coordinate 1,326,004 downwards.
CCGGGCCCACTGCGAGCTGCTCCGCGATCTCCGCGTTGGTCAGCCCCGCCGCCATCAGCCGCAGTACGTCCGCCTCCCGCCCGGTCAGCCTCGCCACCCACGCCGGGGCCCCGGGCGCCTGCCGCGCGGCGTGCTCGGCGGCCAGCGTGCGTACCGCCGCCGGGTAGAGGAGCGAGTCGCCGCACGCCACCAGGCGCACCGCCTGCACCAGCTCCTCGGCCGCGACCCGCTTCAGCAGGAACCCGGCCGCTCCGGCGTGCAGGGCCTCGTACACGTACGCGTCGTTCTCGAAGGTCGTCACGACGACGATCCTCGGCGGGTCCTCCAGCGTGGCGAGGATCTGCTGGGTGGCCCGGATGCCGTCGATCTCCGGCATCCGCACGTCCATCAGCACCACGTCGGGCCGCAGCTCCCGCACCACGGAGACGGCCTCCGCACCAGTGGTGGCCTCCCCGACGACCTCGATGCCCTCCTCGGCGTCCAGGATCGCGCGCAGCGCCGTACGCACCATCCGCTCGTCGTCCGCCAGCACCACCCGTACCGGAGCCTCGCTCATCGCTGTTCCTCCGCATGTCCGTCGGTCGTACGCCCGGCCGCCAGAGGCAGCCGGGCGGTCAGCCGCCAGCCGCCGTCGTACGGACCCGCCTCCGTCCGGCCGCCCAGCAGGACGGCCCGCTCCGCGATGCCGCGCAGCCCGCGGCCGCCTCCGGGCCGCACGACGGCGGGCCGCTCGCCCACCGGGTTCTCCACCACGATCTCCAGCTCCCTCTCCCGTATCGCGATCAGCAGCCGCACGGGGGACGGGCCGCCCCCGCCGTGCCGCAGGGCGTTGCTCAGCCCCTCCTGGACGATCCGGTACGCCTCCCGCGAGACCGCCGGGTCCACGTTGTCCGGGGCACCGGGATCGCCCTCCCGCTCGTACGCCACCGGTACCCCGCAGTGCGCCAGCAGCCCGTCCAGCGCGTCCAGCCCCGGCCCGTAAGCCGCTTCCCCGCCCTCGTCCGGCTCTCCGTCCCGCCTCAGCAGCCCCAGTACCGAGTCCAGCTCGCCGACCGTCCGCCGTGTCGTCTCCTCGATGGCGGTCAGCGCCTCGCGGACGAACTCCGGATCGCGGTCCAGGACCCGGCGCGCCGCCCCCGCCTGAAGGGTCACGGCACTCAGCGCGTGGCCCACCGAGTCGTGCAGCTCCCGGGCGAGCCGGTTGCGCACCGCCAGGTCCGCGGCCCGGCGCTCGGCGGCGGCCAGCCGGTCCTCGGGGGTCGGCCCCAGCAGAGCCGGGGCCCGTCGGGCCAGCAGCTCCCCGGCCGCCGCCGCGACCAGCGCCATCGCCACCAGCATCGCGAGCCCGGCGAGCGGCGCGAAGGCCAGGGCCCACGGCTCCCGCAGCGCATCGGGCCCGCCGTACAGCCAGGTGTCGCGCAGCCCCGCGAAGAACGGCAGGGCGGCCACCGTCACCGCGAACGGCGGCAGTGCCAGCGTGATCCCGCTGACGATCCCGCCGAGCGCCAGATGCAGGGTGTACCAGCCGGCCGCACGCACCCGGGCCTGCCGGGTCCGGGCGGGCCCGTCGGCCAGCAGGGCGGGCGGGACCCCGCACAGGGCGCGGGCGGCGGCCACGGACAGCGGCCGGACCAGGGCGAAGAAGCCGGTGACCGCCGCCATCGGCAGGGCGAGGGCGAACGCGACGAACTGGGCGGGCAGCGAGGAGAGGAGCTGTTCCCCACCGCTCGCCATGCCGACCAGGACCGTGCTGACCAGGAAGTACGGCATCAGCAGCGCGCCGCCGATGATCAGATGCAGCCAGCGCAGCCGCGCCCGCCGGCCGAACAGCGGGGCGACCGCCCTCATGACACCCGGCTGTCGGACGGCGGGGCAGGGGCATCGGCGGCCGCGGGCAGCGCGGAAGCCGCCGCGCGCTCCGCGAAGAAGTACGCGCCAAGTGTCATGACGAGCGCCCCGGCCAGCATCTGGACAGCGTAGACCGTCGTCGTCGCCGGCATCGGCCGGTCCGCCGCTTCGCCCGCGCCGATCAGCCCGGTGACGCTCAACCAGCCGCCCCAGCAGGCCGTGGCCGCCGAACCGGCCCAGGCCAGGACGAGCGGCAGCCGCAGGGAGAGGCGGCCGGTACGCCGGAAGGCGAGCAGGAGCACCCCGACGACGGTGGCCACCACGAAGAGCAGGCTGACGGCTTCCAGGACGTAGAAATCGCTGGTGCGGGCCGCGGCCCGGCCCGGGTTGAGCCCGGCGGTCGAACCGGAGAGCCACAACAGGTGCGTGACGCCGGGGAGAAGGGCCGCCCCAGCGACGGCGACGGCGGTCGCGCGCAGGGCGGGCGTGGTCGGGCTGTCCGGCAGATCCCGCAGCCTCCCCTGCCACAGGTGGCCCCAGCGCTCCCTGGCGTACAGCGCGAAGAGGCTGCCGAGGGCGAGGCCCTGGACGATGAAGCCGCCGTAGACGACACCGAAGACCCACGGGTCCAGGAACGCGTCGGAGTTCCCCTCGCCGACCGGCCGCCCGTCGCCACCGCCGAAGAGTCCAAGGGCCATCTGGATCGGGAAGCCCGTCATGATCGGCAGCAGCAGACCGCTCGCCACCCACATCGGCAGCACCAGCAGCCAGGCCGGCACCCGCTTGCCCCAGGGCCGGGTGAGCAGCAGAGCGAGGACGATGACGGCGCCGTCCATCAGCACGGTGGCCCCGTTGGCGACGCGCAGCGTGGTGCCGCCGTCGAGCAGCGCGCTGCCGTCCGGGATACCGAGCTGACTGCCCGCCATCCAGGCGACCTTGAGCGCGATGTAGGGCAGACAGGACACCATGGCGACCGCCCGGAGCACGACGCGCGCTCTGCTGATGCGGTACGGGGGCGTCTCGGGCGGTGCGGTGCGGTACGAGGGTGTCTTGCCCGTCCCGGCGCGGTGCTGGACGGGAGGGGGCGCTGCGGAGGGCCGGTTCGCTGTCATGGCTCCACGCTCCCGCGCCGGCCGTGCCCCGCACGTCCTGCCCGGCGACGATCCGCCTCCGCCATCCGGGGGAGAGAGCCTCCCGCCCTGAGCCCTATCCCCGGAGCGTCACCAGCACCTCGTCGATCTCCTCGCCCCGGGCGCGGGCGAACCCGCGGTCCGTGCCGGTCACCACGAAGCCGCACTTCTCCAGCACCCGGCGCGAGCCTAGGTTGTCGGCCGCCGCCCGCGCGTGCAGCGGCCGCGTGGGCGTCTCGTCGAGGAACGCCCGCAGGGCGGCCGTCGCCAGTCCCCGGCCCCAGTGCGCACGGCCGATCCAGTACGTGACCTGCCGGTCGTCGTCGGTGCCGTACGCCCCGACATGGCCCACCACCGAACCGTCGGCCACCACCGTGCGCATCACCACCCCGCCGGCCCCGGCGCGCAGCCGCGCCCAGTGGGCGTCGAAGGCGGCGCGGTCGGTGGGGTCCTCCGGGGTGAACGCGGCGACGCGGGTGGCCGCGGGGTCGCTCATCCAGGCGAAGAACAGCGGCAGATCGCCGTCCTCCACCGCGCGCAGGGAGATCTCGGTCATCAGAGCCTCCGGGTGGCGAGCGCGAGCCGGTCCCGGGCGTCGAACAGGGCGTCCTTGACCGTCTGTTCGTGCCCGGGGGTGAGCCGGGCGACCGGCACCGAGCAGCTGACCGCGTCGCGCGCGGGCGTCCGGTAGGGGATCGCCACGCCGAAGCAGCGCAGGCCGACGGTGTTCTCCTCGCGGTCGACCGCGTACCCCTGCTCGCGGACCAGGCGGAGCTCCTCGATCAGCTTCTCGCGGTCGGTGATGGTGTGTTCGGTCAGCGCGGGCAGCGTCTCGGGCAGCATCTTGCGGACCTGCTCGTCGCTGTGGGTGGCGAGCAGCGCCTTGCCGAGCGAGGTGGAGTGGGCGGGCAGCCTGCGGCCGACCCGGGTGAAGGGGCGCAGATAGTGCTGGGACTGGCGGGTGGCGAGGTAGACCACGTTCGTGCCGTCGAGGCGGGCCAGGTGGATGGTCTCCGTGGTGTCGTCGGAGAGCCGGTCCAAGGTGGGCCGGGCGGCGGCCACGACCTCGTCGCCGTCGATGTACGAAGTGCCCACCAGCAGGGCGCGCACCCCGATCCCGTACCGCGTGCCCGTCGCGTCCGTCTCCACCCAGCCCAGCTCGACCAGGGTGCGCAGCAGCATGTAGAGGCTGGACTTGGGATAGCCGACGGCCTCCTGCACGGCGGCGAGCGAGTGCATGCCGGGCCGACCCGCGAAGTATTCGAGGAGCTCCACCGTCCGCACCGCGGATTTGACCTGCGCTCCACCGGACTCGGCGACCGACATCGCCCTCGCCCCCTTCGAAAAGCTTGTCACCACGGCTGCCGCCACGACGGGCGGCACGGACGATTGCCAACACGGAACGCCCGGAAATAGAGTCCCAGCACATTCACGACCAGGAACTCTGTTCAGAATACCGAACGTTCCTGGTGTGCGGCCCAGGACCGGGAGGAACACGGTGAGCACAGGGAGCGCAGGACCAGTCTGGAGCGTCGACCCCCGGACGGGGAACCCGCGCGAGCAGGTTGGCTCGGCGGCTCGATGACCCTGGGCGTCGGCCAGTTCTGCACCAAGCCCGGCTTCGTCCTGGTCCCCGAGGGCGCGGCGGGCGACCGGCTGCTGAAGACCCTCACCGAGACGGTCAGCTCCACCGGCTCCGGGGTGATGCTCGACCACCGCATCCGGGACGCCTTCGTCACCGGCGTACGCGAACGGGCCGCGCTCCCGGACGTCGAGGCCCCCGTCACCCCCGGTGCGGGCGGGGAGCACACCGTCTCCGCCGGGTTCCTCACCGTTCCGGCCGCGCGGCTGACCGCGGAGGGCCCGCACGACGCGCTGCTGGAGGAGTGCTTCGGCCCGGTCACCGTGATCGCCCGGTACGCCTCCAGGGACGAAGTCGCCGCCGTCCTCGCCCGCCTCCCCGGGAACCTCACCGCCGCCCTCCACACCGCGACCGAAGCCCCGGACCCCGACGCGGCCCGCCTCCTCGCCACCCTCACCCCGCTCGCGGGCCGCATCCTGGTCAACGGCTGGCCGACCGGCGTGGCCGTCGCCCCCGCCCAGCACCACGGCGGCCCCTACCCGGCAACCACGTCCACCGCCACCTCGGTCGGCGCCACGGCGATCGAACGCTGGCTGCGCCCGGTGACGTACCAGTCCACCCCCGAAGCGCTCCTCCCGCCGGAACTGCGCGAGGCCAACCCGCTGGGGCTGCCCCGCCGGGTCGGCGGGGGCCGCGCCTGACGGCGGGGGCGGGGGAGGAGCGGGCGGTGCGGGAATCACCCGGTGCGGTTCGGTGTTCGCACCGGTGACCTGATCCGCGGAGGCCCCCTCCGCCCCCCCCACGAGCCCTGGAGAGCAGAAGAGTCATGCGCGTCGAGATCTGGTCGGACATCGCCTGTCCCTGGTGCTACATCGGTAAGGCCCGCTTCGAGAAGGGCCTCGCCGAGTTCGCCCACCGGGACGAGGTCGAGATCGTGCACCGCTCCTTCGAGCTCGACCCCGGCAGGGCCAAGGGCGACACCGCGCCGGTGATCGACATGCTGGCCGAGAAGTACGGCCGCACCCGCGAGGAAGCCGCCGCGATGGAGGCGAACGTCGCGGCCAGCGCGCGGTCCGAGGGGCTCGGCTACCGCACCGAGGGCCGTGACCACGGCAGCACCTTCGACATCCACCGGCTGCTGCACCTGGCCAAGGCCCGGGGCCGTCAGGACGAGCTGCTGACCCTCGCCTACCGGGCGAACTTCGCCGAGGAGCGTTCCGTCTTCGACGACGAGGTGCTTCTCGCCCTCGCGGTGGAGGCCGGACTCGACGCCGACGAGGCCCGCGCGGTGCTCGCCGACCCCGGGGCGTACGCCGACGAGGTCCGCACCGACGAGCGCGAGGCGGCCGAACTGGGCGCCAACGCCGTGCCGTTCTTCGTGCTGGACCGGCGCTACGGGATCTCCGGCGGCCAGCCGTCCGAGGTCTTCGTCCAGGCGCTGGAGCAGGCCTGGAAGGACCGCCCGGACACGGGGCTGACCGCCGTCGGCGGGGACGCGGCGGCCTGTGACGCGGACGGCGTCTGTGAGGTTCAGGGAAGCTGAGCCCTCCTGTCCGTCCACACGGAGCCCCACCCATAAGCATGACTTGGGTGCACCCCTTGACTTTTGTCAATTGACTTTGGGTTGAGGGGGCTCCAGGCTGGGCGCATGACGATCTCTTCGCTCAGCCGAGTGGCCGCCGCCGAGTTCGCCCCCGAGGTCACCTACCTCAACACCTCCAGCTGGGGTCTGCTGCCCCGGCGGACGATCGCCGCGGTCAAGGCCCTTGCCGACGAGAACGCCGCCGGGCGGCGGGTGGGGGCGGGCAGCTTCGAGGCGGTGGAAGCCGCGCGGGTGGGCTTCGCCCGGCTCGCCGGGGTCCGGCCGGACCGGGTCGCCACCGGCGGTTCGGTCACCGTCCATGTCGGGCTGATCGCCGCCTCGTTGCCGCCCGGGGCCGAAGTCCTCTGCCCCGAGGGGGAGTTCGCCTCTGTTGTCAGCCCCTTCGCGCTCCGCGGTGATCTGCGCATGCGGTACGCCCCGCTCGCGGACCTCGCCGCGGCCGTCCGCCCCTCCACCGCGCTCGTCGCCTTCTCCGCGGTGCAGTCGGCCGACGGCCGGGTGGCCGACCTCGCCGCCGTCCGCGCGGCCGCCGCGGCGCACGGCGCCCGGACCCTGCTGGACGCCACCCAGGCGGCGGGCTGGCTCCCGTTGGACGCCGGGGCGTACGACTACACCGTCACCGGCGGCTTCAAGTTCCTGCTCTGCCCCCGGGGTACGTCGTTCCTGACCGTCACCGAGGAGGCGCAGGACACGCTGCCGCCGCTCTTCGCGGGCTGGGTGTCCGCCGGTGCGCCCTGGGTGAGCAACTACGGCCCGCTGGAACGTCTGGCTCCCACGGCCCGCGGCTTCGACGAGCCGCCCGCCTTCCTCTCGTACCACGGGGCCGAGCACTCCCTGGACCTGCTCGCGGAGGTCGGCACCGACGTGCTCCACGCGCACGCCACCGGGCTCGCGGCCCGGCTGCGTACCGGGCTGGCGAAGCTCGGGCACCAGGCCGTCCCGGGGGAGTCGGCGATCGTCGCGGTGCCGGGCCTCGACGGCCGTCAGGGCGAGCTCGTGGCCGCCGGGATCGCGGTCTCGGCCCCGGCCGGGAATCTGCGGATCTCCTGCCACCTCTACAACACCGAGGCAGACGTGGACCGGGTGCTGGAGGTCCTGGCCTGACGCCCGCCGCGTACGCCTGAACCAGCCCCGGCACCCGACCAGAGCCCCCCCGGGCCTGCCCGCCCGGCTCAAGGCCTGGGGCCCCTTCACCCCGCCCCTTCACCCCCGACCCGTCGGCCTCCTTCGGCGGCGACCCCAAGGGCCACACCGACTACCCGGCGCTGGACGCGGTCCGACGCTCCGCCGGAGGCCGCCCGTCCCACCGCCACGAGGTGCGGCGCGGGTGGTCCGGCAGCTCCGCGCGACCGGTGGCCCACAGCAGTACGGTCCACCGGTCGCCGCCCGCCGGGGCGTCGGGGAAGAGCCGGGCCAGCACCCGGTCGCAGAGCGCGCCGGGCGGCGCCCACCCGAGCCCCAGGCCCTCGGCCAGGTCATGCGTGTGCACCAGGGTCTCCACCACGCCCATCGCGGCGAACCCCTCCGGATCGGAGATCCCGTATCCGTGGTACGAGCGCACCTCGGGCGGCGTCGTCCGCACCATCGAGGCCAGCAGCGCCCCGCTCGCCTCCAGCGTGGCCAGCAGCCCGGAGGGCCCGGCCGCACGGTCGGCGAAGACCGAGTTGGCCGGTCCGCCCGTCCGGTCGGCGGCCCACCGGTAGGGCACCTCACCGTCCAGCGGAGGCGTACGCGGACCCAACTGGACGGCGTACGCGAAGAGATCGTCGCTCAGGTGCTCCACCGTCTCCCAGCACGTCCACACCAGCGTTCCGGCGGGCGTGTCCCAGCGGTCCCCCGGGGCCCCGGCCAGCGCGTCCACCGCGAGCCGCACCGCCGAGGTCACGTCCTCGGCGGTCACCGGCAGCCGGGTCCCGCTCAGTGCCGCCCGCTCGGCAGCACCGCATTCCACACAGAACTCGTTGCCCTCCGGATCGGCGAGCGTGGCCCACCCCCGCCCGTTCGGTCTGCGGTGGTCGCCCACGAGCGTGGCCCCGAGCGCCAGCAGCCGTTCGACCTCCTCGTCCCGGGAGCGGTCCTGCGGCTGGATGTCCAGATGGACCCGGTTCTTGGACTGTTTCTTCTCGGCCACCTGGACGAAGAGGATCGCCGCGCCGGGCGTTTCGACCAGCGCCTCCGGATCGCCGGGGAAGTCGTCGTCGGAGAGCGGCGCCCCGAGCACCTGGGCCCAGAAGCCGCCGAGCGCGTAGGCGTCGGCGCAGTCGATCGTGATGTGGCGTATGCGGGAAGTCATGGCCGCCACCCTCTCCGCTTGCCCGGCTCCGGTCCAGCGAGTTACGCGGCAGGGGCCCGGGACGGCGTACCGTCCCGGGCCCCGTGGTGCCTGCGCGTACCGCTACTTCACCGGGGTGAAGTCCCGCGCCCCGATGAACTCGGGGCGGCGGATCGGCGCCGCGAACGGCTCCTGCGCCGCGTTCTCCACGCTGTTGAACACGATGAAGACGTTGCTGCGCGGGTACGGGGTGATGTTGTCGCCCGAGCCGTGCATGGCGTTGCAGTCGAACCAGGTCGCCGAACCGGCCTTGCCCGTGAAGAGCCTGATGCCGTGGCGGTCGGCCATCTTCGTCAGCGCCTCGTCGGACGGGGTGCCCGCGTCCTGCATCTGGAGCGACTTCTTGTAGTTGTCCTTCGGCGTCTCGCCCGCACAGCCGAGGAACGACTTGTGCGAACCGGGCATGATCATCAGCCCGCCGTTGGTGTCGTAGTTCTCGGTCAGCGCGATCGACACGGACACGGTCCGCATGTTCGGCAGACCGTCCTCGGCGTGCCAGGTCTCGAAGTCCGAGTGCCAGTAGAAGCCCGAGGCCCCGAAGCCCGGCTTCACATTGATCCGGGACTGGTGGACGTACACGTCCGAGCCGAGGATCTGGCGGGCCCGGCCCACCACGCGCTCGTCGCGGACCAGGGCGGCGAAGACCTCGCTGATCCGGTGGACCTCGAAGACGGACCGCACGCTCTGCGACTTCGGCTCGATGATCGAACGCTCGTCGGCGCGGACCGCCGGGTCGGAGACCAGCCGGTTCAGTTCCGCCTCGTAGACGGTGACCTCGTCCGGGGTGATGAGCTGGTCGACGGTGAGGAATCCGTCCTGCTCATAGCCCTGGAGGTCCTTGGCGGCGATCGGACCCGGTGCGCCCGGCGCGGACCAGATGACCGGGTCCTGGCGGGGAGTGGTCATCTCGGCGGCGCCGCGCGAGGGGTACAGATCGGTGCGTGCTTCGGTGGTCATGGTTCAGCCCTCCTCGGTCAGCAGTGGGTAGACACCGTTCTCGTCATGGTCCTCCCGTCCGGTGACGGGCGGGTTGAAGACGCACACGCAGCGGAAGTCGGTCTTGGGCCGCATGGTGTGCCGCTCATGTCCGTCCAGCAGGTACATCGTGCCGGGGGTGATCCAGTGCTTCTCGCCGGTCTCGTCGTTGGTGAGCTCGGCCTCGCCCTCGGTGCACAGCACTGCCTCGATGTGGTTCGCGTACCACATCGAGGTCTCCGTACCCGCGTACAGGACGGTCTCGTGGAGCGAGAAGCCGACCTTCTCCTTGGCGAGCACGATGCGCTTGCTCTCCCAGGTGCCGGAAGCGGCCTTGACGTGCCGGTCGGTGTTCTCGATGTCCTTGAACGATCGGACGATCACGGTGAGCGGTTGCCTTTCTCTCTTCAGCGCCCCGGGCCTCGCGGCCCGGGGCCTCTCTTTTCCCGCCTGCCCGGGGGTGCCGGGTCAGGCCGTTTCGCGGACGCAGCGGGCCAGCGTGCGCAGGCCCTCGTCCAGCTCTTCGGAGGTGACGGTCAGCGGCGGCAGCAGCTTGACGACCTCGCTCTGCGGGCCCGAGGTCTCCAGCAGGAGCCCCAGCTCGAAGGCGCGGGTGCAGACCGCCGAGGCACGCGCCGGGTCCTCGAACTCCAGGCCCCACACCAGGCCCCGGCCGCGGAAGTGCGCGGTCGGCTCCTCGGCGCAGATGGCCAGCAGTGCCTGCTCGACCTGCTCACCGCGGGCCAGGGTCTGCTTCTCCATCTGGCCGTCCGCCCAGTAGGCGTCCAGCGCGGCGGCGGCCGTGACGAAGGCGGGGTTGTTGCCGCGGAAGGTGCCGTTGTGCTCGCCCGGCTCCCAGATGTCCAGCTCGGGCTTGAACAGGCAGAGCGACATCGGCAGGCCGTAGCCGCTGATGGACTTCGACAGGGTGACGATGTCCGGGACGATCCCGGCCTCCTCGAAGGAGAAGAAGCCGCCGGTACGGCCGCAGCCCATCTGGATGTCGTCGACGATCAGCAGCATGTCCTGGCGGTGGCACAGGTCCTGGAGGGCGCGCAGCCACTCGGCGCGGGCGACGTTGATGCCGCCCTCGCCCTGGACCGTCTCCACGATCACGGCTGCGGGCTTGTTCAGACCGGAACCCTGGTCCTCCAGCAGCCGTTCGAACCACAGGAAGTCGGGGACCGTACCGTCGAAGTAGTTGTCGAACGGCATCGGGGTGCCGTGCACCAGCGGGATACCGGCGCCCGCCCGCTTGAAGGCGTTGCCGGTGACGGCCAGCGAGCCCAGCGACATGCCGTGGAAGGCGTTGGTGAACGAGACGACGGACTCGCGGCCCTTGACCTTACGGGCCAGCTTCAGCGCCGACTCCACGGCGTTGGTGCCCGTCGGGCCGGGGAACATCACCTTGTACGGCAGGTCCCGCGGGCGAAGGATGACGTTCTGGAACGTCTCCAGGAAGGCGCGCTTGGCGGTGGTCGCCATGTCCAGGCCGTGGGTGACGCCGTCGTGCTCGATGTAGTCGATCAGCGCGCGTTTCAGCACCGGGTTGTTGTGGCCGTAGTTCAGCGAACCGGCCCCGGCGAAGAAGTCGAGGTAGGAGTGGCCGTCCTCGTCGGTCATCCGGGCGCCCTGCGCGCGGTCGAACACGGCGGGCCAGCCGCGGCAGTAGCTCCGTACCTCGGACTCCAGGGTCTCGAAGACGCTCAGTGCGGGCGGGGTGATGGTCACAGCGGATCTCCTGCGTGAGGGGGTGTGACGGGCGATGGTCGGTGCTCCCGGCCGCACGGAGGCGGCCGGGGCCGCGCCGGACGGTCGGCCGGCGCGAGAAGTCGTGGGGACCGGGCGTACGGGGCGCGTCGGGTCGGGTGGGGGATACCGGGCCGCGACCGGGGGCGGCCCGGGCGGCCGTCGTGGCCGGGTGGCTCAGGGGGTGAACGGGCCGATGCGGTAGAGGACCTCCGGCAGGTGGGTCCCCTCGGGGAACAGCCCGCCGTCGAAGAGGACCTCCTGCTCCAGGGCGACGTCGTGCCGCTGGGCGTAGGAGGTGAACAGCCGGTCGGAGGCGGTGTTGTCCGGGGTGATCGTCGTCTCGACGGACGACAGGCCCTGGCCGGCGGCGACCCGGGCGGTCAGCGCGTCCAGCAGGGAGGCGGCAAGCCCCTTGCCGCGGTGCTCCCGGTCGACGGCCACCTGCCAGACGACGAGGGTCTGGGGGCGGTCGGGCCGGATGTAGCCCGTCACGAAGGCGATCGGCTCGCCATCCTCACCCCGGGCGACGGCGGATGTGGCGGCGAAGTCACGGCACCACAGCAGGTAGCTGTACGAGGAGTTGAGGTCCAGGACCTCGGAGTCGCGGGCGATGCGCCAGATCGCGGCTCCGTCCTCCACTCGTGGGGTGTCGATACTGAGAAATTCGCTTCGGGCACGGGCAAAATCTGCTGGTGCGGCGGTCATGTGAATTCAATTTACCCAGCAAAAATCGAAATTGCATCGACGTGGAGGGTTGGGTGACGGGCCCGTATGTGATATCAGGCGGGCGCGTACTCTCGCGCGAACCGGCTACGCTTTCTCACCTTTTGCCCGGAATTTATCGGGCAAAACGCCTCCGGTGTGGATTCGGTCACAGGGTTGTAACTCTCGCGAGACGCGTCCGAATCACGGAGTTCTGGCGGCGCGAAAACTTCTGCGTTTAGGAGTGGATTCAGCGGGAACAAGAATGCGGGGAGCTGCTTTCGATAAAGCAGCTCCCCGCATTATGGATATCAGGCGCCAGGCCAGGTTTCCGATACCGCACGGCGGGCAGTTTCGAAGTCGACCCGCCGGCCCGCATCGGCCAGCGCCGCCCCCAGAGCCGCGAGCGAGGACAGCACCGCGCCCCGCGTCGCATCCGCCCCGTAATGGTTGACCCGGATCATCTCCCTGGACAGCGCCCCGCCGCCCGCGACGAGCGGCAGCGCGGGATCCGCCGCCAGCGCCTGCGCGACCAGTGCGGCCGCGTCGGTGCCCGCAGGGGCGCGCAGGGTCGTGGCCACCGGGGCCGCGTCCCGTACGTCGTGGACGTAGGGCTCAAGCCCCCCGCCCAGCGCCACCGCCCCGGCCCGGGTCGCGGCGGCGGCCGAGGCGTGCCGGGCCATCACGGTCTGGGGGCCCTCGGCCTCGATCCGCTCCACGCAGGCCTCCAGCCCCAGCATCTCCAGCTGCGCCGGGGCGTGCGGCAGAGCCTTGCGGCCGCCGTCGATCCAGCGCTCCTTCCAGTCCAGCAGGGAGAGGTAGGAGCGGCGCGGGGCGGCCGGGTTGGCGGCGATCCGCTCCCAGGCCCGCTCGCTCACCGACACCGCCGACACCCCGGCCGGACCGCCCATCGCCTTCTGCGCGCCGATCACGCACAGGTCCACGCCCCAGACGTCCGGAAGCAGCGGCTCGGCGCCCACCGAGGCGACCGCGTCCAGCATGAACAGCGCCCCGTGCGCCCGGACCACCTCGCCGATCTCCGCGACCGGGTTGGTGTTGCCGGTCGCCGCCTCCGCGTGCACCAGCGACACGAAGTCGATCTCCGGGTGCTCGGCCAGCGCCTTGGCGACCTGATCGGCGGTCACCGCCGTGTGGAAGGGCACCGCGAGGTCGACGACCTCGGCGCCGCAGTCCCGCAGCCAGTTGCCGAAGGTCTGCCCGTAGGGGCCCGTGACCACGTTCAGCGCGGTCGAGCCGGGCCGCGCGCCGCTGCGGATGCATCCCTCCAGCGGCAGCAGCGCCTCGCCCTGGGCGATGACGACGTCCTGCTCGGTGGCGAGGAGCGCGGCCACCCGCCGCTCGATGGCCGCGAAGTGCTCGGCGGTCAGCGGCGGGAGGTCGAGGAAGGGGTGCGTCACGGTGGTGCTCTCTTCGGGTTCGGTCGGCGGTCGGTCATGTTGCGGGTGGCCGGGCGGCGGGTCCCTCCGGGCACCTCCGGCAGCCTACCGATGGCCTCGTACAGTGCCGCGTATGAGTGATCAGGAGCGGCAGCGGGTGCTGCGGGTGAAGGGGCGGGTCCTCGTCGGCCCGGACGAGGTGCGGGACGGACTGTGGGCCGTCGACGGGCGGATCACCTACGAGCGGCCGCCGGCCGCGGACGGTGCGCCGACCGTCGCGGGCTGGGCGCTGCCCGGTCTGGTCGACGCGCACTGCCATGTGGGCCTGGACCGGCACGGTCCGGTCGACGCGGCGACCGCCGAGAAGCAGGCGCTCACCGACCGGGAGGCCGGAACCCTGCTCATCCGGGACGCGGGATCGCCCTCCGACACCCGGTGGATCGACGACCGCGAGGACCTGCCGAAGATCATCAGGGCCGGTCGCCACATCGCCAGGACCCGCCGCTACATCCGCAACTACGCCCACGAGATCGAGCCCGGCGACCTCGTCGCCTACGTCGCCCAGGAGGCCAGGCGCGGGGACGGCTGGGTCAAGCTGGTGGGGGACTGGATCGACCGCGACGCCGGGGACCTGACCGCCTGCTGGCCGCGCGGCGAGGTCGAGGCGGCCATCGCCGAGGCGCACCGGCTGGGCGCCCGGGTCACCGCGCACTGCTTCGCCGAGGAGTCGCTCACCGACCTGGTGGAGGCGGGCATCGACTGCATCGAGCACGCCACCGGCCTCACCGAGGACACCATCCCGCTGTTCGCCGAACGCGGGGTGGCGATCGTGCCGACCCTGGTCAACATCGCCACCTTCCCCGACCTCGCGGCGGGCGGCGAGGCCAAGTTCCCCCGCTGGTCGGCCCATATGAGGCAGCTGTACGAGCGCCGCTACGACACCGTGCGCTCCGCGTACGACGCGGGCATCCCCGTCTACGTCGGCACCGACGCGGGCGGCTCGCTGGCCCACGGCCTGGTCGCGGGCGAGGTCGCCGAGCTGGTGAAGGCGGGCATCCCGCCCCTGGAGGCGCTCTCCGCCACCGCGTGGGGAGCGCGGCGCTGGCTGGGGCGGCCGGGGCTTGAGGAGGGCGCTCCGGCGGACCTGGTCGTGTACGACCAGGACCCGCGCGCCGACGTCCGGGTGCTGGCGGCCCCGCGCCACATCGTGCTGAACGGACGCGTGGTCGGCTGAGGTGCGCAGGGCGGTGCGCGGGGTTGACCGGCGGTGACGGATACGGGCTCCGGCTCGTTGAAGCACTTCTGCGGATGCTCCGGCGCTCCCGCCCGCCGTACGGCTCGCGCTCGGTGAAACGGGTGACGCGGGCGGGGCGTGGAGGAACGTACGTTCCGAAAGATTCGAATATGCGCGCGGAAACCACCCTTTGGGGTGAACTCACGCCAGGTGTCCGCCGGTTCACCCACAGTGCGTAAAGATTCACGGAGTCGAGGCCGCCGGCGCGGGCGATGTCCCCCATTGGACCGTGCCGGTGGCTCCATGTCTCTTGTGGGGGTTCCACCATCTTGAACAGCAACACCTTCCGTCTCGCCGCACTGGCGGTCGCCGCCGCCCCCGTCGCTCTGCTCGCCGCTGTCCCCGCGCACGCAGCCCCGGCGACACCCACCACCGGCGGCGAGGGCAGGGCGAGCGCGGTCGTGCTCCGTACCGGGCTCGACATCTCGCTCCTCAACAAGTCCGTCCAGGTGCCCCTCAAGGCCACGCTCAACGAGGTGCAGGCCCCGGCCAGTGCCGAGAAGACCGCGCTGACCGTGGACCTGGACGGGGTGGAGGGCCGCCCGGTCAGCGTCCTGCGCGCCGATGTGGCCACCGCCGCCGCCACCGTCGACGAGCACAAGGCCGAGGGGTACACCAACCTGGCGAAGGCCCGGATCCATGTGCCCGGACTCCCGGGGCTCTCGCTCATCGAGGTCGAGAAGGTGACCTCCAAGGCACACTGCGAGGCCGGCAAGCAGCCCGTCGCCGAGTCGAACGTGCTCGGTCATGTCTCGGTGCTCGGCAAGAAGGTCACGCTCAGCGCGGGCGGCCCGACCCGGGTGTCGGTGCCGGGCGTGGGCGAGGTGGCCCTCGACCTCTCCAAGACGGTCACCACCGAGCGCACGGCCGCAGCCACGGCCCTCCGGCTCAAGGTCTCGGTGAACCCCCTGAATCTCAATGTGGCCGAGGTGGAGGGAGAGGTCACCCTCGCCGAGGCGACCTGCGAGACGCCGAAGAAGCCCACGACGCCCGAGGAGCCGGGCGGCACGGACGGCGGCGCCACGGGCGGTGACACCGGCGGTGACAAGGGCGACGGGGGCGCCACCGGAGACAAGGGGGATGACGGCAAGAGCGGTGGCGGCAACAGCGGCGACGGCCCGAAGACGCAGACCGGCTCCGACACCGCACCCACCGAGGCCAACCTCGCGGAGACCGGAGGCAGCGCCACCACCCCGTACATCGCGGGCGGAGCCGCCCTGCTGCTGGCCGTCGGCGCGGGCGCGACGGTGATGGCCCGCAGGCGCGGCAGCAGCCAGAGCTGACCGCGCCGGCCTGCTGACCGCCCCGGCCTGAGGGGGGCAAGCCCGAGGGGGGCTGAGGGGGGGACAAGCCCGAGGGGGCAAGTCCGAGGAGGGGGGCGGTGTTCGCGCGACGGATGCCGCCCCCCTGCGGGTTTCTCAGCGCCCGGATCTCGCGGGCAGCGCCTGCACCGCCTGGTCCAGGGCCTGGAGGAAACGGTTGGTCGTGGCCCGGTCGCGGACCGCGAGCCGCAGCCACTGCGGCCCCAGCCCCGGGAACGTGTCCCCGCGCCGGGCCGCGAAGCCCAGCAGCCGCAGCCGCTCCCGGACCTCCGCCGCCCGCTCCAGACGCACCAGCACGAACGGCCCCCGGGCCGCCTCCACCGCCTCCACCTCGCTGAACTCGGCCAGCCCGGCCAGCAGATGGGCCCGGTCCACCGTGATCCGGTCCGCCGCCTCGGCCGCCTCCACCAGCGCCCTCGGCTCCATGCACGCCTCCGCCGCCGCCAGTGCCGGGGACGACACCGGCCACAGCGGCTGCGCCTCGGCGAGCAGGGCCACGGTCTCCGGGGCGGCCAGGACGTAACCGACCCGCAGCCCGGCAAGCCCCCACGTCTTGGTCAGGCTCCGCACCACCACGAGCCCCGGGATGTCCGTCCGCCCGCACAGCGCCTCGCGTTCGCCCGGCACGACGTCCATGAACGCCTCGTCGACCACCAGCGTCCGCCCCGGTCTGGCCAGCCGCTCCAGCAGCGCCGCCGGGTGCAGCACGGACGTGGGGTTCGTCGGATTGCCGATCACCACGAGGTCCGCCTCATCGGGCACCGCCGCCGGATCGAGCCGGAAGCCGTTCTCGGCGCGCAGCAGCACCCGGCCCACCCCGTGCCCGGCCGCCCGGAGCGCCGCCTCCGGCTCGGTGAACTGCGGATGGACGACCACCGGATACCGGGCCGGAAGCGCACGGGCGATCAGGACGAACGCCTCGGCGGCGCCCGCGGTCAGCAGCACCCGTTCCACCGGCAGCCCGTGCCGCTCGGCGACGGCGGCGCGGGCGGAGGACCCGTCCGGATAGGCCGCCAGCGAGGCGATCGACGCGGCTATGCGCGTGCGCAGCCACTCCGGCGGGGTGTGGGTGCGGACGTTCACGGCGAGATCGGTCAGATTCTCGCCGCGCACCTCCGCGTCGCCGTGGTGCCGCAGGTCGGGCCCGGCGCTCTCGATGTTCTGTGTGGGGGGAGTCATGGCAGCCATGGTGAACGGACAGGGGCCTCCCGTCACCGGTGAGGTGGAAGTTTTCCCGGCGGAAACATCGGAAGGCCCCGCCGCGGCGGAAAACCGGCGGGCCACCGCGCAGGTCGCCGCCCCCTTCGCCCCCGTACTCCGGCCCGCGTCCTTCCCCGTACTTCCGCCCGCGGCGCGGGTCTTCGGCACCACGAGCTCGTCCGCGTCGATCAGCGCCGCCGCCTCGGCCACCGACGGTGTGCCCACCGCGGCGGCCACCGCGCCCGAGGGGTGCGGGACGCGCACGGCCGCCAGGGCCGCCGCCGGATGGGTCCGCACCGGCACCCCGAGCCGGGCCGCCGCCGCCACGATCCCCGGCTCGCCCGCCCTCGCGTCGACGGTCGCCACCTCCACGACGTCCGCCGCGCTCAGCCCGGCCCCGCTCAGCACCGCCTCGATCAGGGCGAACACCTCGTCGCCGGGGACACCGCGGCGCGCGCCGACCCCCACGACCAGACTGCGGGCGCCGGGCTCCGGTCCGGGGCCGACGGTTGCTCCGGTCATGGGCGGAGTCCTGCCTTTCAGGTCAGACGGTTCAGTACGTACAGGGGAGGGGCGGGGCCGTTCCGTATACGGCCACGGGCCCGGCGGCACGGTCCGGCGGGGAGAGGGGCGGCGGACACCGCGGGTAAGGACACCCTGAGATGCGGGCGAAGGGGTCGATCGGCTAGCAAGACCCCATGGCGGTGTTCGTCGCGCTCGGCGCGTTCCTGATGACTCTGGCCGGCGGCTGGGTCGCGCAACGCGTCACCGACCGCCGCCATCTGGTGCTCGGCTTCGCGGGCGGCCTGATGCTCGGCGTGGTCGGCCTCGACCTCCTGCCGGAGGCGATCGAGGCCGCGGGGACCCCGGTCTTCGGGGTGCCCGCCGCTCTGCTGCTGTTCGTCGGCGGCTTCCTGGTGGCCCATCTGGTCGAGCGGCTGCTGGCCGCACGCCAGGTGGCCCATGGGGCGAGCGGCCGACGCGTACCGCAGGTGGGGCTGACGGCGGCGGCCGCGATGGTCGGCCACAGCCTGATGGACGGCGTCGCGCTCGGCGCCGCGTTCCAGATCAGCGGCTCCATGGGCGTGGCCGTCGCGCTGGCGGTGATCAGTCATGACTTCGCCGACGGATTCAACACGTACACCCTCACCAGTCTTTACGGGAACGCCCGCCGCAAGGCGCTCCTGATGCTGTTCGCGGCTGCCGTGGCCCCGGTCGTGGGCGCCGCGACGACGCTGCTGTTCACCCTTCCGGAGGAACTGCTCGGCGGCTATCTCGGCTTCTTCGGCGGGGCGCTGCTCTACCTGGCCGCCGCGGAGATCCTTCCCGAGGCGCACCACACCCATCCCGGCCGCTCCACCCTTCTCTGCACCATCGGGGGCGTGGGCTTCATCTGGCTGGTCGTCGGCATCGCGGAGTGAGCCGCGCGTACGCCCCGCAAGCCCCGGCGCGCCGGTCGCGCCGCCGCTCACCGCGCCCGGCAGTGTTCGACGAACCGCCGCGCCACGCCGGGCGTTGCCGCCCAGTGGGTGTGCAGATAGCTGGCGTGCACGCCCCGCTGGACGTAGCCCTCCACCCGCCGCTCCGGCTGGTGCATGCCCCAGGCGGGCGTGGCCCCCGCCCCCGGCTCCAGGACCGTCCGGTGGAACTCATGACCGCGCATCCGGGTCCCGGCGACCGCCAGCGCACTGTCCGACACCGCCACCGCCTCCCGGTACCCGAGCGTGAGGCGCTCCGACATCCGGGCCTCGGCGTCCAGCACCCCGCACATCGGCTTCCCGTCCAGCTCCCGCGCCAGATACAGCAGCCCCGCGCACTCGGCGGCCACCGGGGCGCCGCCCAGGGCGAGTTCGGTCACCGCCCGCCGCAGCGGCTCGTTCGCCGACAGCTCGGGGGCGTACATCTCCGGGAACCCGCCACCGATCACGAGCCCCGCCGTACCGGCCGGAAGCTTCTCGTCGCGCAGCGGGTCGAAGACCACGACCTCCGCACCGGCCGCCGTCAGCAGTTCGGCATGCTCCGCGTACGCGAAGGTGAACGCCGCCCCGCCGGCCACGGCGACGACGGGGCGGGGCCCCCGCACGGGGGCGCCGAGGGCGTACGCCGGCTCCCACGCCTCGTCCGGCAGCGCGGGCGCGGTCCGGGCCAGCGCCATCAGCGCGTCCAGGTCGCACCCGGCACGCACCCGCTCACCCATGGCCCGTACGGCATCCACCGCGTCGCCCTGCCGCTCGGCAACCGGGACGAGACCCAGGTGACGTGAGGGCGTGGCGACCTGCGGGGCGCGCCGCAGCACACCGAGCACCGGCAGCCCCGACTCGTCCAGCGCATCGCGCAGCAGCGCCTCGTGCCGGTCGGAGGCCACCTTGTTCAGGATCACCCCGCCGATCCGCACCCGCGGGTCCCAGGAGGCGAACCCGTGCACCAGGGCCGCCACCGACCGGGACTGCGAGGAGGCGTCGACCACCAGCACCACGGGAGCCCTGAGCAACTTCGCCACCTGCGCGGTCGATGCCAGCTCCCCCTGCCCCGAGGCGCCGTCGTACAGCCCCATCACGCCCTCGACCACGGCGAGGTCGCACCCCGCCGACCCGTGCGCGAAGAGCGGGGCGATCAGATCCGTCCCGCACATGTACGCGTCGAGATTGCGGCCGGGGCGACCCGTCGCCAGCGAGTGGTAGCCCGGATCGATGTAGTCCGGGCCCACCTTGTGCGGCGAGACGGCCAGCCCGCGCGCGGCGAAGGCGGCCATCAGGCCGGTGGCGACGGTGGTCTTGCCGCTGCCCGAGGCCGGAGCGGCGATGACCAGGCGGGGGACGTTCACCACTCGATGCCCCTCTGGCCCTTCTGCCCCGCGTCCATCGGGTGCTTGACCTTCGACATGTCGGTCACCAGATCGGCGGCCTCGATGAGCTTGTCGGGCGCGTTGCGGCCGGTGATCACCACGTGCTGGGTGCCGGGACGGTTCCGCATCACCTCGACGACCTCGTCGGTGTCGATCCAGCCCCAGTGCATCGGGTAGGCGAACTCGTCGAGCACATACAGCTTGTACGTCTCGGCCGCCAGGTCGCGCTTGACCTGCTCCCAGCCCTCGCGGGCCTTCTCCTCGTTGTCGAGCTGACCGTCGCGCTGGACCCAGGACCAGCCCTCGCCCATCTTGTGCCAGTCGACGGTGCCGCCCTCGCCGCTCGCGCCCAGCACCTTCAGCGCGTTCTCCTCGCCGACCTTCCACTTCGCGGACTTCACGAACTGGAACACCCCGATCGGCCAGCCCTGGTTCCAGGCCCGCAGCGCGAGCCCGAAAGCGGCCGTCGACTTGCCCTTCCCGATGCCCGTGTGGACGAACAGGAGCGGGCGGTTGCGCCGCTGACGGGTGGTGAGCCCGTCGTCCGGCACCGATGTCGGCTGTCCCTGCGGCATTAAGCGGCCCTCCCGGCTGCGGTGACGTCCTTGACGAGCCCGGCGATCGAGTCGGCCCGCAGCTCGTCGAGCGTGACGGCGGTGCCTCCCAGTTCCCGGGCGAGTTCCCCGGCGAGACCGAGGCGTACGTACCCCGACTCGCAGTCCACGACGACCGAGGCCGTCCCCTCGGAGCGGTGCAGCCGCCCGGCCCGCCCCGCGAGCGCCACGGGCTCGGGCCCGCCGGTCGCCCGGCCGTCCGTGACGACGACGAGCAGCGGCCGCCGCGACGGATCGCGCAGCCGCTCCACCCGCAGCACGTCGTGGGCCTTGAGCAGCCCGGCGGCGAGAGGGGTGCGGCCCCCGGTCGGCAGCGACTCCAGGCGCGAGGCGGCCGCGTCCACGGACGAGGTCGGCGGCAGCGCCACTTCGGCGTCCTTGCCCCGGAAGGTGACCAGACCGACCTTGTCCCGCCGCTGGTAGGCGTCCAGCAGCAGCGACAGCACGGCCCCCTTGACCGCGCTCATCCGCTGCCGGGCCGCCATCGACCCGGAGGCGTCAACGACGAACAGCACGAGGTTGCCCTCACGCCCCTCCCGGGTCGCCTGCCGCAGATCGTCCCGGCGCACCACGAGCCCGCGCCCGGAGCGCCCGCGCGAGCGCTGGTGCGGGGCGGCGGCCTGCACGGTCGCGGCCAGGTGCAACTTGGTCAGCGACCCCTGCGGGCGGCGCGCGCCGGTGGTACGGCCGTGCTCGGTACGGGCCCGGGAGCGCCGCCCGGCAGCCCCCTCACCGAGCCCCGGCACGCTGAGCATCTTCGTACGGAACGGCTCGGCGGCGGCCACCGGCTGCTGCTCGGCCCCGGCGGACCGGCCGGGCGCGTCGGGAGCGCTTTCGGGGGCCTGCGACGGCGTGTCGCCGCCTTCGCCGGCCGGAGGAGGAGTGCGGTCGCCATCGGCCTGGGGCGGCACGCCACCGCCACCGCCACCGTCGTCGTTGCCGCCGCCATCGGGATCGTCGTCGGAGTCTCCCGGGTCGCTGTCCTGCTCACCGGCCTCGTCGAGGGTCTGGTCGAGCTTGTCCTCGTCCAGCCCCGGCGCGTCGAACGGGTTGCGGCGACGCCGGTGGGGGAGCGCCAGCAGGGCGGCCTGCCGTACGTCGTCGGCGGTGACCTCCTCGCGTCCGGCCCAGGCGGCGAGCGCGGTCGCGGTACGGGCCATCACGATGTCGGCCCGCATCCCGTCGACCTCGAACGCGGCGCAGGTGGCGGCGATCTGCCGCAACACGCCGTCACCGAGCACGACGCGGGGCAGCAGGGCACGCGCGGCGGCGATGCGCTCCCGAAGGGCGCTCTCCTCCGCGGCCCAGCGCGCGGCGAAGCCCTCGGGGTCGTCGTCGTACGCGAGCCGGCGCCGCACGACCTCCACCCGCTCGTCGGTGTCCCGGGACGCGGCCACCTCCACGGTGAGCCCGAACCGGTCCAGCAACTGGGGCCGCAGCTCGCCCTCTTCCGGGTTCATCGTCCCGACCAGCAGGAACCGTGCCGCATGCCGTACGGAGACGCCTTCGCGCTCGACGTACGAGGCACCCATGGCGGCCGCGTCCAGGAGCAGGTCCACCAGGTGGTCGTGGAGCAGGTTGACCTCGTCGACGTACAGAATCCCCCGGTGTGCGTCGGCCAGCAGCCCCGGCTCGAACGCCTTCACTCCCTCCGAGAGCGCCCGCTCGATGTCCAGCGCCCCCACGAGCCGGTCCTCGGACGCCCCGACGGGCAGCTCGACGGTCCGCGCCGGGCGCGACACACCGGGGGCATCCGCGTGCGGCCCATCGGGGCACGCCGGATCGGGGGCCACCGGATCACAGGAGAACCGGCACCCCGGTACGACGGAGACCTCGGGCATGAGGGCGGCCAGCGCCCGGACGGCGGTGGACTTGGCGGTCCCCTTCTCGCCCCGCACGAGCACCCCGCCGACGGCCGGACTGACGGCGTTGAGCAACAGCCCGAGCCGCAGGTCGTCCTGCCCGACGATCGCGGTGAAGGGATACGGCGTACTCACTTGGCCTCCTCGTTGACATGCTCTTCAGCTTTGACGTGAGCGGTCACTACAAGCCCCTCCGGCGATCGAGGAGCGGGGTCCGGGGCAGCGCTCCGGCTCTCCGACGACGTACCCGCCCCCAACGGCGGCGCCCCCGGCGGCACGAACGGCAACCCGGCCGGCGCCCCGCCCTCGATGAGCCGCCACAGCGCGTCCGTATCCGCATGCTCCTCCACCAGATCCCCCAGCCGGTCCAACTGCTCCTCCCGCAACACCCCGAAACTCGTGTCCGGCGCAGGAACGAACCGTCGCCCGGCGGCCCGGGCCACCTCCGCCAGGAACCGCCGCCGGAACGCGTCGCTCTCCAGCGACCCGTGCCAGTGCGTCCCCCACACCGCACCCACCCGGCACCCGTCCAGGAACGGTTCCCCGCCCCGCACATCGGCCACCCCGTGGTGGATCTCGTACCCTTCCACCACCTCACCCAGCGCCGAACCCACCGGCCGCGCCAGCGTCTTGGCCCGGTCGAAGCGGACGGTCACCGGCAGCAGCCCCAGCCCGTCCACGACCCCCGCCCGCGACTCCACCTCGTCCTCGATCCGCTCACCGAGCACCTGGAACCCGCCGCAGATCCCCAGCACCGGCCGGCCCTCCGCCGCCCGCCGCACCAGCGCGTCCGCGAGACCCCGCTCGCGCAGCCAGGCCAGCGCCTTCACCGTGCCCCGCGTCCCGGGCACGACCACCAGGTCCGCGTCGGCCAGCTCCTCGGCCCGGTCCACGAACCGCACCACGACGCCCGGTTCGGCGGCCAGCGCGTCCACGTCCGTGAAGTTCGACATCAACGGCACCGCGCACACCGCGACCCGCAACACGTCCTCACCGTGCGGGGGAGCCACGACCGACTCCCGTACCGCACCCCGCAGGGACACCCGCAGGCCGTCCTCCTCGTCGATGCCGAGTCCGTGGGCGTACGGCAGAACTCCGTACGTCCGTCGCCCGGTCAGCCCGTACAGCATGTCCAGCCCCGGTTCCAGCAGCGAGACATCGCCCCGGAACTTGTTCACCAGGTAGCCCGCGACCAGCGACTGGTCCTCGGCGCCGAGCAGCGCCGTCGTCCCGAAGAACGAGGCGAAGACCCCGCCCCGGTCGATGTCCCCGACCACCAGCACGGGGAAGCGGGCCGCCCGCGCGATGCCCATGTTCACGATGTCGGTCCGGCGGAGGTTGATCTCGGCCGGCGAACCGGCCCCTTCGCAGATCACCGCGTCATAGGCCGACCGCAGCTGCTCCAGGCAGTCCGTGACCGTCCCGAGCAGCGCCTCCTGACGCCCCCCGTGGTAGCCCCGGGCGCTCATCTCACCGACCGGCCTGCCCATCAGGACCACCTGGCTGGACCGGTCGCCGCCCGGCTTCAGCAGCACCGGGTTCATCAGGGCGGTCGGCTCCACCCGGGCCGCCTGCGCCTGCATCGCCTGGGCGCGCCCGATCTCCGCGCCCTCGCGGGTCACGAAGGAGTTGAGGGACATGTTCTGCGCCTTGAACGGCGCGACCTTCACGCCCCGGCGCACCAGCCAGCGGCAGATGCCCGCCGTGACGACGCTCTTGCCCGCGTCCGATGTGGTCCCCGCGACCAGCAGCCCACCACTCATGCCCGCTCCCGTTCCCGTACCGCGTTCCGTGCCGGACCGTTCATGACCGCCCCCGCCTTCGTCCCGCAGCCGACCGCCCGGCGGCCCGCCCCGCGACCATCCGCGCCGCCACGCACACACCCAGGGCCAGCGCACTCACCCGGCGCGACAGCCGCACCGCGCGTTCGATGTCGTCGCCGCGCACGTCCCGGCCGGACTCCCCGTTCAGTACGGGCCGGTGCTCCACGCGCCCCGCGTACGCCAGCGTTCCCCCCAGTCGTACGCCGAGCGCCCCCGCGAACGCGGCCTCCACCGGTCCCGCGTTCGGGCTCGGGTGGCGCCCCGCGTCCGCCTTCCAGGCGCGTACGGCCTCGGACGGCCGCCCGCCCGCCACCACGGCCAGCGCGGCCGTCAGCCGGGCGCCGGGCCACCCAGCGAGGTCGTCCAGGCGAGCCGAGGCCCATCCGTAACGGCGGTGGCGGGGCGACTTGTGGCCGACCATCGCGTCGAGCGTGTTCACGGCCCGGAAGCCGACGAGTCCGGGCACCCCGCCGACGGCGCCCCACACGAGCGCGCCGACGACGGCGTCCGAGGTGTTCTCGGCGACCGATTCCACGACGGCGCGGGCGATCCCAGGCCCGTCCAGGGAGTGCGGGTCGCGCCCGCACAGATGCGGCAGCCGTTCCCGGGCGACCTCAAGGTCCCCGGCGGCCAGCGCGCCCCCGATGGCGCGGGCCTCCCGGCCCAGCGACGTACCGCCGACGACCGACCAGGTGGCGGCGGCGGTCAGCGCGACGGCGAGCGCGGGGCGCTCCCGTACCGCACGGGCGGCCAGCGCGGCGGCCCCCACGGCGCCTCCGGCGCACATGAGGGTGTGCAGCGCGCCCCGGCCCCGGTCGTCACGCCACAGCAGGGACTCCACCCGCGCGGCGGCCCGGCCGAACCCGGCGACGGGGTGGCCCCGCCGGGGGTCGCCGAAGAGCGCGTCGGCGACCATTCCGGCCGTGGCGCCGTACGCGAAGAGGCGATCGGCACGCACGGCTCAGCCCGTCGTGGGTCGGGGCGTTCCGGAGTGAGGGGGCACTGGATGCGGCGCACGGCGGCCGGACATGGCATAGGTCCTTAACTCAGGGTCCGCGCCCTGGTTCGACGAGAGCGGCGACGAGAGTCTCCTGGCTCCCGGATCCGCAGCTCCCCCGGCCTTCCAGCCCGTGCGCGACGGGCCGTGACATCCGGTGTCCCGACAGGTCGTGACGTCCGGTGTGGGGGAGTGCTCCCCGGTGACAGTGGCGGGACCGCGCCGGATTCGCACCGGCTTCCTCTGCTGTCGCCGTGAATGGCTCCGGCAGTCCACCACGCTGCGAGAACAGCCGTCAACTTGCTGTTGACCTGCGGAGGCCAGGTGTGCGCAGACGCACATCGGGCCGGACACACACGAGGTGTGTCCGGCCCGATGAGGGGTGCCGTGGGACGCGTCAGGCGACGATCAGATAGATCCCGTACGAGACCGCCGCCGCGCACGCCGCGAAGCAGGCGTACGCGCTGGTGCGCGCCAGCGCGGCGGTACCGCCGGAGGCACCGCTCCCGGAGCCGCTGCCGCCGGCCGGGGCCGACAGCTTGGAGAGGGCGACGATGCCCAGGGTGAAGACGCCGACCAGCGCGACGGTGATCACGAGACTGACACCGAAGACGGAGGCGAGAGCTGCCCAGTCGATTTTCATACGGATCTGTCCTTACACCGTGGCCGCGGGGCGGGGCGTGTCGTCGGGTGCCGCGGCCGGGGCCGGGATGGTGGTCGAGAGGTCGGAGACCGGTGCGCCCGCGGGGGGCGGGGAGACCGCGGCGATGGCGGTGGTGACGACGCCCTGCGGCTCGTTCGCCGCCGCTTCCTCGGTGTCGTTGACGTTGGTGTGGTCGACCGGCTGGCGGCGCGAGGCCAGCCAGATGGCGAAGGAGCCGCCGACCAGGATGGCCGCGGTGACGGCGACACCCCAGGGGCCCTGCTTGGTGAGGAACTCGGCACCCGCGCCGACCAGACCCGCGGCCGGGAGCGTGAGGCCCCAGGCGACGAACATCCGGGTGGCGGTGGACCAGCGGACCACGCCGCCCTTGCGGCCGAGGCCCGCGCCCATCACGGCACCCGAGCAGGACTGGGTGGTGGAGAGCGAGAAGCCGAGGTGCGAGGAGGCCAGGATGACGGTCGCCGCGCTGGTCTGGGCGGCGAAGCCCTGCGGCGGCTGGAGGTCGGTCAGGCCCTTGCCCATGGTGCGGATGATGCGCCAGCCGCCGAGGTAGGTGCCGAGCGCGATGGCGACACCGGCGGAGACGATGACCCACATCGGCGGGTTGGAGCCGGGGGCGAGGACGCCGCCGGTCACCAGGGCCAGGGTGATGATGCCCATCGTCTTCTGGGCGTCGTTGGTGCCGTGGGCGAGCGAGACGAGACCGGCCGAGGCGATCTGCCCGGTCCGGTAGCCCTTGGCCGTCGACTTGAGCTGGTTCGGGTCGGTGACGTTCCGGTTGATCCGGTACGTCAGCCGCGTGGCCAGCATCGCTGCGAGACCGGCGACGAGCGGAGCGGCGATCGCGGGCAGCAGCACCTTGGTGACGACGGTGCCGCCGTTGATCGAGGACCAGCCGGCCGACATGACCGCGGCGCCGATCAGACCGCCGAACAGGGCGTGGGAGGAGCTGGAGGGCAGGCCGACCAGCCAGGTCAGGAGATTCCACAGGATGGCGCCGACGAGCGCCGCGAAGATGACCTCGGTTCTGATGCCGTCTTCGTTGACGATCCCGCCGGAGATCGTCTTGGCGACCTCCACCGACAGGAAGGCGCCGATCAGGTTGAGAACGGCGGACATCGCCACCGCTGTCTTGGGCTTCATCGCGCCGGTCGAGATGGTGGTCGCCATCGCGTTGGCGGTGTCGTGGAAACCGTTCGTGAAATCGAACACGAGAGCTGTTACGACCACAATCGCAAGCAGCAGCGTGATGTGTTCCATTTACCCAGGCAATCGTTCGGCGTCAGTGGCTCGTGGACCGTAGGCAACCTGGGTGAACGGAAGATGAACTGAGCAGGGCGCTGTGGTGACCCCAACCAGGGGCGACTGATTCCGCTTGTGTGCGGGAGGGGCGGTGGGAGTCCCCTGGGGCGCCGTCTGGTCTGCCCTTTACCGCTCGTTGGTGAAGTTTTTGGCGGGCGTTTCCGGCCCCGGAAGAGATCCCGGTCACGTGGGGCACGACGTTCCGGTTTCCGTCTCCCGCCCCTACGCTCGCCCCATGAGCGAGCAGCAGCCGGAATCCGTCGCCCGGGTCTGGGAGGAGGTGGTCGCGACCGCCCGCCGCAGCGCCGCGGACGGCCTCGTAGTCGGCACCTCGGGCAATGTGTCCGCCCGTGCCGGAGACCTGGTCCTGGTGACGCCCAGCGGGGTGCCCTACGACCGGCTCGGCCCCCGTGACACGGTCGGCGTCGACCTCGACGGCCGCCAAGTCATCGGGGACCTCCGGCCGACCAGCGAACTCCCCCTCCACCTCGCGGTCTACCGCGAGACCGGCGCCGCCGCCGTGGTCCACACCCACGCGGTGCACGCCACCGCCGTCTCCACGCTGCTGCCCGAGGTGCCGCTCGTGCACTACGCGGCCGCCATCCTCGGCGGTCCCGTCCGCACAGCCCCCTACGCCCGCTACGGCACCCCGGAGCTGGCCGACGCCATGCTCGCCGCCCTGCGCGACCGCACCGGCTGCCTCCTGGCCAACCACGGCACCGTCACCTACGGCGACACCCTCGACCAGGCCTACGAGCGCACGGCCCAGCTGGAGTGGCTGTGCCGGCTCTGGCTCACGGCCGACTCCGTACCGGGCCGGACCCCGGCCCTGCTCAGCGAGGCCCAGCTCGCCGAGGTGACCGAGGCGCTCAGGACCTACGGCCAGCCGGGCTGATCCGGAGCGCCCGGGCGCGGGGAGGGGCGCGGGGCGCGGGCGGACCCGGGGCGCGGGCCCCGCACGGCTCGTGCCCGCCCCGCACGGCCCCCGCCCGCTGGCACCCCGCCGTTCGCCCCCCGACACTGGAGCCGTGCGCCCGGCAACTGCGACGGCAACGGCCGTCACCACGATCCTCGGCGCCGGTGCGGCAGCGGTCGCGGCCGGCCGGTACGCCAGCGACGCCGCCCTCAAGGCGGCCCCCGGGCGGTCCCTGCCCGCCGACCGCAGACTCACCGTGCACGCCACCGCGGCCGGACAGGTCACCCTCACCCGCTCCTTCTCCGCGCTCCGGCCCGGTACGTACGGGCTGGCAGGCCCCGATGTCCACGCGGTGGTCGGGCCCGTCGTCGAAGGGGCCTCCGCCGCCGCCGACACCGTCGTGCGCAGGCTGGAGCGGGTCATCCACGGCCTCCTCGAACCGGGCGCGAAGGTCCGGCTCACGACCGAGCTGTACGACGGGGACCCGGGCAGCGACCTCGGCCTCGACCACCGGGAGGTGGAGATCCCCGGCGAGCTCGGAACGCTGCCTGCCTGGTACGTGCCCGGCGCACGCCGCACCTGGGTCATCACCGTGCACGGCCTCGGCACCACCCGGGCCCACCCCATGAACCTGATGGGCTTCCTCCACCGGCACCGCTTCCCCGTGCTCGACCTCGCCTACCGGGGAGACCCCGGAGCCCCCCGCTCCGCCGACGGCCTCAGCCACTTCGGCGCCTCCGAGTGGCGCGACGTCGACGCGGCCCTGCGCCACGCGTTGCGCTACGGGGCCGCGAACGTGATCCTGCACGGCTGGTCCACCGGCGCGACGATGGCCCTGCTCGCCGCGGTCGAATCCCCGCTCCGCGACCGGATCAGCGGCCTCGTCCTCGACTCCCCGGTGCTCGACTGGCCGGTCACCCTGCGCGCCCTGGCCGCGGCCCGCGGCGTCCCGGCCGCTCTGCTGCCGCTGGCGGTCCGCGCCGCCCAGGGCCGGACCGGGATGAGCGGCGCCCCGCTGCTGGACACCTCGGTGCCCGACGCGCTGCGCACCCCGACCCTGATCCTGCACGGGCCCGACGACTCGATCGCCCCCTGGGGGCCCTCCCGTGAACTCGTCGCCCGCCGTCCGGACCTGGTCAGCCTCCACGCCGTGGCGCAGGCTCCGCACGCGGCGATGTGGAACGCGGACCCGGCCCGCTACGAGGAGACCCTGCGCCGCTTCCTCACGCCCCTGATGTGAGCCGATGCGGTGATCGGCCCCCCTGTCGGCGGTACCGGCGAGGCCTTGCGTCTGCCGGTGAAACGCCTTCCGTTTGGGCTTTCGGGCCGTCAGGGGCAAGACTGCTCCCCGTGACGTCCCGTACCCCGCGCGACTCCAGGCTGCGACTTGTCCGCCCGCGACCCCTTGCCACCGCCCGCAAGGCCGTGACCACCCGGCGCACCAGGCCGGCCCCGCGGCCGCCCGAGGGCACCCCGCCGCGCACGGAACTGGCCCACCAGGCCAGGGCAGTGCTCGCCGACGCCGTACGCATCGCCCACTGGGCCGCCGGGACCCCGGGGAACCCGGGCCCCGGAACCGCCGCCCCGCTCGCCGCCCACGCCCCCGAACGGGCGGCCGCCGCCCTGCACCTCTCCCCGGCGCAGGTACGAGCGGGCTGGGACCGGGCCCGGCTGGCCGGGCTGATCGAGCTGCACGGCGACACCGCCCGCCCCGGCTGGCGGCTGCGGGCCTGGGACCGGGACGACTCCGCCGTGCTCCGCGGCTGGGTGGCACTCTTCGACGCCTGGTCGCTCGTCCACCCCGCCCCCGAGGGCATCGAGACCGGTGCGGTCGCCGAAGCCGTCGAGGCCGTGCCCCAGGTGCTCTCCCTCCTCCAGCTCTCCGCCGGCCCCGTCGCCGTCCCCGCCCTCCTGGACCTCCTCGGCCAGCGCGTCGCCGAACTCCAGGAGGAGCGCTGCGAAGTGCCCCTCGGCCCCGGCAGAACGGCCGCACTCGCCGCCCCGGGCGTCCAGGCCCCCGCCGATACCGCCACCGGCCCCGCCCGCAGCGCCGAGGAACTCAACGCCCTGCTGCTCGACTGGGCCCTGGAAGGCCTCGCCGCCGTCGGAGCGCTGACCCTCGGCAACGGGCACGCCACCCTCACCCCGCTCGGCAACTGGGCGGTCTGGGTCAAGCTGGAGCAGATCTGCGTGGCCGCCCAGAGCCCCGCAGGGAACATCGAGCAGGCCGCCGCCGACATGCTCCTCGGCTGCGCCCGGCTCACCCCCGGACCGGCCCGCGACGAATACCGCGCCTGGCTCGCCGCCCGTACGGTCGGCACCGCCGTCGCCGAACTGCTGGCCGTCGCCCGGGGCGAGGACGCGCTGCTGCGCGGACTGGCCTTCGAGGCACTGCGGGTCGTCGGCGCCCCCGCCGAACCCGAGGTCCGGGCCGTGCTCGCCGAAGCCTCGCTGCGCCCCTACGCGCTGCTCTGGCTCGCCGAGTACGAGGGCAACGACCCCGACGACGCCCAGGACGTCCTCAGCCGGGAGGAGGCCACCTGGCTCTGGGTCGACACCGCAGCCGCCGTCGCCGACCACGGCGAGACCGGGCTCCTGGTGCGCCACCTCGACTCCGCCGTCCAGGGCACCGTCCCGGCGCTGCTCGACGAGGTCAGGGCCGTCGGCCACCCGCGCACCGTGCAGGTCCTGGTCGCGCTGGCCGCCGCACACCCGGACCCGGCCCTGGCCAAGGCGGTCCGCCGGGCCGCCTTCCAGGTCCACACCGGCGGCGCCTGATCCCCGCGCCGCCGGGGTCAGCCGCTCAGCCGGCGGACCCCGGGGCGTACGTCCCGAAGCTCCACACATTGCCCTCCGCGTCCCGGGCCATGTAGTCCCGGGAACCGTAGTCCTGGTCGGTCGGCTCCATCAGGATCTCGACACCGAAATCCTTGGCCCGGGCGTAGTGCTCGTCCACCTCGTCGACCACCACGTAGACCCCCGCCGGGCCCGCGCCCGCCATCGCCCGCGCGAACGCGCCGTCACCCCCCTTGGAGCCGAGCATCACCCTGCCGTTGCCGCAGGACAGCTCGGCGTGCAGCACACTGCCGTTCTCGCCCTCGTAGACCGCTTCCTCGGCGAAACCGAGGCCCTGCGTCAGCGTCCTGATCGCCGCCTTCGCGTCGTCGTACAGAATCGTCGGGTAGATCGTCGGAACCCCGCTCGCCGCGCCTGCCATGGCACTCACCTCTTCTGACATCCGTTTGCCGTACCGCGTGCTGTGATGTGCGTCTCAGTCTTCCACCGGGCACTGACAATGCCCTCCTGAGGCAGGTCCGAAGAAGATCTCCGCAGGTCAGGTGAAGGTGTCGCACTGCGCCATGTCCCCGGTCCGCAGCCCCGTGGAGAACCACTGCTGCCGCTGCGCGGCCGAGCCGTGCGTCCAGGACTCCGGCGTGACCCGCCCCTGGTACCGCTCCTGGATCCGGTCGTCCCCGACCGCCGCCGCCGCGTCCAGGCCGTCCCGGATGTCCGCCCGGGTCAGCTCCGTGACCAGCGGCCGCCCGGTCGACTCGTCCGGCGTCGTCGTCGCGTGGTGCGCCCAGACCCCGGCGTAGCAGTCGGCCTGGAGCTCCACCCTCACCGCGTTGCTGTCCGCGCCCTGCCGCCCGTCCTGAGACCGGCTCAGCGTGCCCGTCTGGTTCTGCACATGGTGGCCGTACTCGTGCGCCACCACATACGCCTGGGCGAACGGCCCGCCGCTGGAGCCGAACTTCGTCCGCAGGTCGTCGAAGAAGCCCAGGTCCAGATAGACCCTGCGGTCACCCGGGCAGCAGAACGGCCCCACCGCCGAGGTCGCCGCCCCGCACGCGGTGCCCACCCGCTCGCTGAACAGGACCGTCCGCGCGTCCCCGTACGTACCGCCGCGCCGCTGGAACTCCTGGCGCCAGAAGTCCTGCACGCTGTTGACCACCGCCACCGTCCGGCAGTCGTCCCGCCTGTTCGCGTCCCGGCCCTTCAGGCAGCTCTGCCGCACCTGGGCGGCGGACGACGAGCTCGTCGTGGGGTCGGAGCCGTCCGAGGTGAGCCCGAGCTGATCCGGCCCGACACCGAAGAGCAGCCCCAGGATCAGGGCGATCACCCCGGCGATGCCCCCGCCCACGGTGGCCCTCCCGCCCGGGATCCGGCTGCCGCGCACGTCCTGGACCTCGGACGTGTCCAGATCGGCGTCGTCGTCGAACCGCACGCTCGCACCACCCTCGCCTGGGGCGGGCGGCGCGGTGCCGCCCTGCGCCGAGTATCGGACGGTTCATCCCGGCGGGCACGCGGAAAAGCAGTTGCACACCGCCAGTAGAATGGGGCTCATGGCCATTCTCCTTGTGCATTAGCGGCGTCGAGAGACCTCCGCCCTCGTCCCTCCGCCGTCCATACTGCCCTGGAGTTTTTCCGTGATCACCGCCACCGGCATCGAGCTGCGCGCCGGCGCCCGCATCCTCATCGAGTCCGCCTCCTTCCGCATCGCCAAGGGCGACCGCATCGGCCTGGTCGGCCGCAACGGCGCGGGCAAGACCACCCTCACCAAGTGCCTCGCGGGCGAGGGCGCCCCCGCGGGCGGCACCATCACCAAGTCCGGCGAGGTGGGCTACCTCCCGCAGGACCCGCGCACCGGCGACCTCGACGTCCTCGCCCGGGACCGCATCCTCTCCGCCCGCGGTCTCGACGAGATCCTGCGCAAGATGCACGAGAACGAGGACCGGATGGCGAACGGCAAGGGCGCCACCCGCGAGAAGGCGATGAAGAAGTACGAGCGCCTGGAGACGGAGTTCCTCACCAAGGGCGGGTACGCCGCCGAGGCCGAGGCCGCCACCATCGCCGCCGCGCTCAACCTCCCCGACCGGGTCCTCGGTCAGCCCCTGCACACCCTGTCCGGCGGCCAGCGCCGCCGTGTCGAGCTGGCCCGGATCCTCTTCTCGGACGCCGACACCCTGCTCCTGGACGAGCCGACCAACCACCTCGACGCCGACTCGATCGTCTGGCTGCGCGACTACCTCAAGTCCTACCGCGGCGGCTTCATCGTGATCTCCCACGATGTCGAGCTGGTCGAGACGGTCGTCAACAAGGTGTTCTACCTCGACGCCAACCGCTCGCAGATCGACGTCTACAACATGGGCTGGAAGCTCTACCAGCAGCAGCGCGAGGCCGACGAGAAGCGCCGCAAGCGCGAGCGCCAGAACGCCGAGAAGAAGGCCGCCGCCCTCAACTCGCAGGCCGACAAGATGCGCGCCAAGGCCACCAAGACCGTCGCCGCCCAGAACATGGCCAAGCGCGCCGACCGGCTGCTGGCCGGCCTGGAGGCCGTCCGGGTCTCCGACAAGGTCGCCAAGCTGCGCTTCCCCGAGCCCTCTCCCTGCGGCAAGACCCCGCTGATGGCCGAGGGCCTGTCCAAGTCGTACGGCTCGCTGGAGATCTTCACCGACGTCGACCTCGCCATCGACAAGGGCTCCCGCGTCGTCATCCTCGGCCTCAACGGCGCGGGCAAGACGACGCTGCTGCGCCTGCTCGGCGGCGCCGAGAAGCCCGACACCGGCCAGATCATCCAGGGCCACGGGCTCAAGCTCGGGTACTACGCCCAGGAGCACGAGACCCTCGACCCCGAGCGCACCGTCCTGGAGAACATGCGCTCCGCCGCCCCCGACCTCGACCTGGTGGAGGTCCGCAAGACGCTGGGGTCCTTCCTCTTCTCCGGTGACGACGTCGACAAGCCCGCGGGTGTGCTCTCCGGCGGTGAGAAGACCCGGCTCGCGCTCGCGACCCTGGTCGTCTCCTCCGCCAACGTGCTGCTGCTCGACGAGCCGACGAACAACCTCGACCCCGCCAGCCGCGAGGAGATCCTCGGCGCGCTGCGCACCTACAAGGGCGCGGTCGTCCTCGTCACCCACGACGAGGGCGCGGTCGAGGCCCTCCAGCCGGAGCGCATCATCCTGCTCCCGGACGGCGTCGAGGACCTCTGGGGTGCCGACTACCGGGACCTCGTCGCCCTCGCCTGATCCACCGGGGATAGATCATTCGGCCTACGCGTGATCCATCATCTGCGTGAGGGTGTCTCGTACTCCGGTGGTGCGCCGGGCGCTCACTCGCTGTGCGCCCCCTTTTCGGCCGCTGTTCCCCGTACGGCCCTGACCTGGAAGTTCTTCCTCCGGTCGGGGCCGTGCGCCCTCGTGCACCCCTCGGAATAAGGGATTCCGTTCGTGTCGGCGTGCTCTTTGCCCGGAAATCCGGTCGCATCGACCTTGCCGAATGGGTGGCCAGGAAGCGCGAGAGGGGTGATCATGAGAGTCCAGAGCGCACTTCCCATGAGGAGGCACGGGTGGCCGAGACTCTGAAGAAGGGCAGCCGGGTGACCGGCGCCGCGCGTGACAAGCTCGCGGCAGACCTGAAGAAGAAGTACGACTCCGGTGCGAGCATCCGGGCGCTGGCCGAGGAAACGGGCCGCTCCTACGGGTTCGTCCACCGGATGCTCAGTGAGTCCGGAGTGACGCTGCGAGGACGCGGCGGCGCGACACGGGGCAAGAAGGCCGCTTCGGCCTGAGGGCCGCAGGCGTCCTGAGGTCCGAAGTCTCCGGGGCTCAACGGAATTCGAGGTGGCCACCCGGCTGACCGCGAGGTCGTCCGGGTGGTTACTGTTCAGTCACTTAGTTCTGAGTGCTGACTGCACCCCGATCCGGAGGCGCCCCATGACCTCGCTCGACACGGTGTTCGACAAGGACGGTGTACGGCTCACTGTCGATGACGCCATCGCCACGGTGACGCTCACCAACCCGGCCAAGCGCAACGCTCAGTCTCCCGCTCTGTGGCGGGCGTTGACCGAGGCCGGACGGGTGCTGCCCGGCACGGTGCGGGTCGTGGTGCTCCGCGGCGAGGGCAAGTCCTTCTCCGCGGGCCTCGACCGGCAGGCGTTCACGCCCGAGGGCTTCGACGGCGAGCCGTCGTTCCTCGACATGGCGCGCGGCCCCGAGGCCGAGCTCGACGCGACCATCGCCGAGTACCAGGAAGCGTTCACCTGGTGGCGCCGCAACGACATCGTGTCGATCGCGACGGTCCAGGGACACGCCATCGGGGCCGGCTTCCAGCTCGCCCTCGCCTGCGACCTGCGGATCGTTGCCGAGGACGTGCAGTTCGCCATGCGCGAGACCAGTCTCGGTCTCGTTCCCGACCTCACGGGTACCCACCCCCTGGTGCACCTCGTGGGGTATGCCCGCGCGCTCGAAATCTGTGCCACCGGCCGCTTCGTGCATGCCGAGGAGGCCGAGCGCACCGGTCTCGCCAATCTCGTGGTCCCCGCCGACCAGCTCGATGCCGCCGCACGCGATCTGGCCGCCGCCCTGGTGGCTGCCCCCCGCGACGCCGTCGTCGAGACCAAGGCACTCCTCGGCGGTGCGCTCTCGCGTGACTACGAGGAGCAGCGCGTCGCCGAGCGCGCCGCCCAGGGCCGCAGGCTCCGCGACCTGGCGGGCATCACCGACTGACGCGCCCGCCGGCGCACCGACCGACACACCCACCGGCTGCCGGCGCCCTGTCGGCGCGCCGACAGCCGCGCCGGGCCACGGGTTCAGCTTCCGGGGCCCGGCTCCACCACGTCCGTGACCACCACGGTCACGAGCTGCCGGTCCTCCAGGGCCGCCGCCACCGCCGTACGCACCGACCGGGCCACATCCAGCGCCCGGCGGTCCGCGGCCGTCGCCACCTCGATCCGTACGTGGTCCCGGGCGGTGTGCACCGCCCGGCCCAGGGCCCTGGTCAGCGAGACGACGCCCGGAGCCCGGGCGGCCGCGGCGGCCACCGGCCCGTCCGCCTCCGCGAGGGGGGCCGCAGGCGCGGCCGCCGTCACCTGATCGGGTGCATCCTCGTCGAACAATGCCGTCACCCTCAGATCCACCTCGGCGATCTCCAGCCCCAGCCGGGCGGCCGCCGCCGTGATCAGCGCCTCGCGCAGCGCCGCCGCGGCATCGTGCAGCGGCCGGTCCACGACGGCCGAGAACTCCGCCTCGATCCGCAGGCGCCGGGACGGCAGCGCGTTCGCCGGAGCCGGAGGTGCTCCTTCCCCCTCCCGTTCCTCCGCCGAGCCGATCCGTAGCTTCCCCAGCACGGTCCCGGGCACGGCCGCCGCCCCGCGCAGCACCGAGGCCGCCGCCGTCTCCACGATCCACGCGCCGTCCGCCGGGCCGCCCAGCGGCAGCAGTCTGCCCAGCCCCAGCCGTTGCCGCACCGCAGCGGTCCGTCCGTCGGCCCTCTGCGGGCTCCGCGCCGTAGTCATCGCCCCAGCCTGCCGCATCCATGGCGCGGAATGGGGAAAGCGCACTTAACGTGGGCAAGGAAGTCCAACCCTGCCCCCCGAAGGGAAGAGCGGCGATGACTGACACCTCTCAGCGCACCAACCCCGACAGCGACAAGGCCCTCGGCAAGCGCGGCGGCGGCGCCCCCGGCACCCGGGGCCGCACGACCATAGCCGACGGCGTCGTCGAGAAGGTCGCCGGAATGGCGGCCCGCGATGTGGTCGGAGTCCACGCGATGGGCAGCGGCCTGTCGCGCACGTTCGGCGCGGTCCGGGACCGGGTACCCGGCGGCGGCAAGTCCGTCACCCGTGGAGTGAAGGCCGAGGTCGGCGAGTCCCAGGCGGCCCTGGACCTGGAGATCGTCGTCGACTACGGCGTCGCGATCCTGGACGTGGCCCGCGACGTACGGGAGAACGTCGTCGCCGCGGTGGAGCGGATGACCGGCCTCGAAGTCGTCGAAGTGAACATCGCGGTCAGCGACGTCAAGCTGCCCGACGAGGAGGACGACGAGGACGAGTCAGCGCAGCGCGTCCAGTAGCTCTCCCGCGTTCTCCGCCGAGAGACACCCCGCGACAAGGCAGTTGAGGAGTCACGATGAGCATGGCTGTGGTCGGTCTGCTGGCCGGCATGGCGCTCGGTTTCGCCGGGTACTTCGGCGGATTCGGAGCCTTCGTACTGGTGGCCGCACTGGGCGCGATCGGCTTCATCGCCGGTCGGTTCATGGACGGCGACCTGGAACCCGGCGACTTCTTCCGGAGTCGCGAGCGCGGCGACCGACGGCGGTGACGGCGGTGACCGGGCGGGTCGCCGCCGCCGAACGGGGCGAGACCCGGATCGCTGACCGGGTCGTCGCCAAGATCGCCGCCCAGGCGGCGAAGGAGGCCGTAGGCGATCCGCCCCAGGAGGGGGAGTCCCCCCGCGCCACGGTCACCGTGCACCGCGACGCCGCCCGGGTCCGGGTCAGCCTGGAGCTCGGCTACCCCTGTGACATCGGCCGCCAGTGCGGCGCGGTGCGCCGCCAGGTCGCCCAGCGGGTCAAGGCGCTGGCCGGCATGGAGGTGCCCGAGGTGGCCGTGCAGGTCGAGCGGTTGCACCCGGTGGCGAGCGGAGCACAGGGGAGAATCCGATGACCGAACCAGGCGAACCGACCCGCTCCACCCGGCGGATGCCGACGGTGGACCAGGACAGCGGCGGCGACGCGTACCCGCTCGCGCCGGGCACGGACCTCGCTGCCCACGAGCCGGTCCCCACCCTGGAGCAGGGCGACGGCGGACCGGCGGGCCGCTTCTGGTCCGCGCGCCGGATCCCGGCCGCCGTGCTGGCCCTCGTCCTTCTGGGCGCGGCCGGGCTGTTGCTCTACGACATCGCCGCCGTACGGGCCGACCATCCGGCCATGCAATGGCGGCGTTCCCTCGCCGACGACCTGGCCGAACGGCCCCTGAACGACGTCCTCGTGCTCGTCGGCGCCGCGGTGGCCGCGGCGGTCGGCCTCTGGCTGATCCTCCTGGCCCTCACCCCCGGACTGCGCGATCTGCTTCCGATGCGCCGCGAGCGCGCCGGGGTACGGGCCGGGCTCGACCGGGCCGCCGCCGCGATGGTCCTGCGCGACCGGGCCGTGGAGGTCCCCGGTGTGCAGTCCGTACGGGTCAGCATGGGACGCCGCAAGGCGAAGGTGCGGGCACTCTCGCAC
Organism: Streptomyces durocortorensis; assembly: GCF_031760065.1. NCBI lineage: Bacteria > Bacillati > Actinomycetota > Actinomycetes > Kitasatosporales > Streptomycetaceae > Streptomyces > Streptomyces sp. C11-1. Next base: position 1,287,842 of record NZ_CP134500.1, on the reverse strand, counting down.
TTCAGGGAACTCGACGACGTACGGACCGACCTGGATTCCGCGCTGGAGAGGGCCGTCCAGGAGCTGGGCCTGGCGAAGCCGCCGGGCCTATCCGTCCAGGTGCACCGTCCGGCGAAGAAGGGATGAGCCGTATGCGCTCCACCGTCAACCGGGTCCTGCTGGCCCTGGCCGGGCTGCTGCTGGTGGTCCTCGGCGGAGCCGTGCTGGCTGCCGGACTCGGTGCATCCGTGCCGTCCTGGTGGCCCTGGGACGGCAAGGACGATGTTCTCCTCAGCGATGCCGACCGGGGCCGCTGGCGCGAGGAGGGCTGGTGGTGGCCGACCGTGATCGCGGTCCTCGCCGTCCTGGTCGTCCTGGCCCTGTGGTGGTTCCTCGCCCAGCTGCGCCGTGGCCGCCTCGCCGAGGTGCTGGTGGACAGCAGTGACGGCGAAGGGGCGCAGCTGCGCGGCCGGGCCCTGGAGGGCGTGCTCGCCGGGGAGGCGGGTGAGCTGGACGGGGTGTCCCGTGCGCATGCGGCCCTGACCGGCCGCAGGGCCGCGCCCCAAGTCCGTATGCGGCTGCTGCTGGAGCCGCACGCCGCACCCCTGGGGACCCTGAACGCGGTGGCCGACGGGGCGCTGACGCATGCCCGCCGGTCGGCCGGTCTGGACGAGCTCCCCGCCGAGGTCCGCCTCAAGGCCGTCAAGCACCGTGCGGAACGGGTGTCCTGACGGCCCATGGGCGTACGCGGGCCTCAAGGGCCGTCCGGTCAGAACCCGTGCCGCGAACCCCCGTCGACCGGCACCATGATCCCCGTCAGATACGAGGCGGCGGGGGAGAGCAGGAAGGCCGCGGTCTTCCCGAACTCCTCCGGCGTCCCGTAGCGCCGCAGCGGGATGCGCGCCTCGTGGGCGGTGCGGGCGGCCTCGGCATCGCCCGACAGGGCGTCCAGCTCGCGGACCCGGTCGGTGTCGATCCGGGCGGGCAGCACGCCCACGACCCGGATGCCGCGCGGGCCCAGCTCGTCGGCGAGCGACTTGGCGAAGCCGGCGAGACCGGGGCGCAGCCCGTTGGAGATGGTCAGCCCGGCGATCGGCTCGTGCACCGATCCGGAGAGCACGAATCCGATGACCCCGCCCTCCCCGAGCGCCGCGGCCGCCGTCCGGGCGAGCCGTACCGCTCCCAGGAACACCGTCTCGAACGCCGTCTGCCACTGGTCGTCCGTGTTGTCCGCGAGGAAGCCGGGGGCCGGTCCGCCGACGCTGATGAGGATGCCGTCGAGCCGTCCGAACCGTTCCCGTGCCGTGTCCACGAGGCGCTGGGCCGCGCTCGGGTCGGCGTTGTCGGCGGCGAGCCCGACGACGTCCGGGCCCAGCGCGTCGGCGGCCTCCGTGGCGCTCCTCTCGTCCCGGCCGGTGATGATCACCTTGGCGCCGTCGGCGGCCAGGGCGTGTGCCGTGGCGTTGCCGAGGCCCCGGGTCGCGCCGGTGACGATGTACACGCGGTCTTCAAGTCCAAGATCCATGGCCCTATCCTGCCGGGTCGTCCCCGGTGAGGTCGACAGCGGAGTTCACCAGTCCGATATGGCTGAACGCCTGGGGGAAGTTGCCCAGCTGCCGCCCGGCCGTGACGTCGTACTCCTCGGCCAGCAGCCCCACGTCGTTGCGGAGTTCCAGCAGTCGTTCGAACAGCTCCCGTGCCTCCCCGGGCCTGCCGATCCGCTGCAACGCGTCCACCAGCCAGAACGAGCAGGCGAGGAACGCCCCCTCGTCGCCGGGCAGCCCGTCGACGGAGACGCCCTCGGTGCTGTAGCGGCGGACCAGCCCGTCGCTGCCCAGCTCGGCGCGGACCGCGTCGACCGTGCCGATCACCCGGGGGTCGTCGGGCGGCAGGAATCCGGTCCGCACGATGAGCAGCGTCGCGGCGTCCAGCTCCCGCGACCCGTAGGACTGGGTGAAGGTGTTCCGCTCGGGGTCGTACCCCTTGTCGCACACCTCGGCGTGCACCGCGTCCCGCATCGCCCGCCAGCGGTCGGCGTCACCGGGCAGCTCGGGGTTCTCCTCCAGCGAGCGCACCGCCCGGTCGGCGGCGACCCAGGCCATCACCTTGGAGTGCACGAAGTGCCGCCGTGCGCCGCGGATCTCCCACAGCCCCTCGTCCGGCTCGCGCCAGCTCGACTCCAGGAAGCCGAGCAGGCTGAGCTGGAGGTTCCAGGCGTGCGGCTTGCTGTCCAGACCGGCGTCGCGGGCCAGCCGCAGCGCGTCGATGACCTCACCGTAGACGTCCAGCTGGCGCTGGTGGACGGCCGCGTTGCCGGTGCGCACCGGCCGGGAGTTCTCGTAGCCGGTGAGCCAGGTCAGCTCCACCTCGGGCAGCCGCCGCTCGCCCGCGAGCCCGTACATGATCTGGAGGTCCGCCGGGTCCCCGGCGACGGCCCGCAGCAGCCAGTCCCGCCAGGCAGCCGCCTCGTCCAGATAGCCCGCCGCGACCATCGCCCCGAGAGTGAGCGTCGCGTCCCGCAGCCAGCAGAAGCGGTAGTCCCAGTTCCGTACTCCGCCGATCTCCTCCGGCAGGGAGGTGGTGGGGGCTGCCACGATGCCGCCCGTCGGGGCGTAGGTCAGGGCCTTCAGCGTGATCAGCGAGCGCAGAACGGCCTCGCGGTACGGCCCCTCGTACGTACACCTCTCGGTCCACTTCGCCCAGTCGTGCAGGGTGTGCTTCAGCGCCTTGCGGGGGTCGATCAGTTTCGGGCGCGGTGCGTGCGAGGGGTGCCAGGTCAGGACAAAGGCCACGCTCTCGCCCTCGGTGACCGTGAACGAGGAGCAGGTGCTGAACTGCTGGCCCCACGTCTTGACCGGTGGTTCGCTGCGCAGCCAGACGGAGTCGGGCCCCGCGACCGCCACCCGGTGGCCGTGCGACCGGCGTACCCAGGGCACCACGGACCCGAAGTCGAAGCGCAGCCGCAGCACGGAGCTCATGTCGACGCTGCCGCTGACGCCCTCGATGATCCGCATCAGATCCGGCGCCGTGTCGCGCTGCGGCATGAAGTCGATGACCTTGACGGTGCCGGTCCGCGTCTCCCAGTACGTCTCCAGCACCAGGGAATCACCCGCGTAGCCCCGCCGCGTGCAGGTGTCCGAGGGGCCCGCGCCCTGCGGGGCGATGCGCCAGTGGCCGTTCTCCTCGGTGCCGAGCAGCGCGGCGAAGCAGGCTCCGGAATCGAAGCGGGGCAGGCAGAGCCAGTCGACGGAACCGTTCCTGCCGACGAGGGCGGCGGTCTGGAGATCGCCGATCAGGGCGTAGTCCTCGATGCGTGGGGTCACGCTCTGGCGTGTTCCCGAACCGGGCCCCGGTTAAGCAGACCGACGGTGTGCCGCCGTCGGGCGCAGCTCCGGGCCCGGCCTCAGGCGCTCGCGGGTTCCGGCTGTTCGGGGGCGTCGGCCGTCGTCGCGTCCTTGGCCGCCGCCTCCGCCCGGTCGCGCAACTCCCGCCGTACGAGGATCAGCCAGCCGACCGGAACGGCGGCGACGAACAGCCACCACTGGACCGCGTACGCCATGTGCGCACCGATCGAGCTGTCGTCGGGGGACGCGATCTGCTCGGGCCGGTTCCCCGAGGGCTGCGGGGCGGTCTGCTCGATGTACCCGCCGAGGACCTGCCGGGACAGCAGCTGCGACTGCTGCTCGCTGTTGATCAGCATGACCTGCCGGTCCGGCAGCCCCGCCAGGTCCTTGATGCCGCTGCTGCCGGTCGTCTCGTCCGCCTTGAGCCGCCCGGTGACGGTCACTTCGCCCCGGGGTGCGGGCGGCACGTCCGGGTAGGCCGTCTGGTTCGGTGCGGCGGGGACCCAGCCCCGGTTGACCAGGACGGTGCCGCCGTCCCTCAGGTCCAGCGGGGTCAGGACATGGACGCCGATCTGGTCGTCCGTCGAGGTCCGCCGGCGGACGACGACCTCGTGCTCGGTGTCGAACGTGCCCGTCGCGGTCACCGTCCGCCAGAAGTCGGCGCGCGGAACGGTGTGCCCGGGGGAGGTGAGATCGGTGACCGGGACCGGCGGCGCTTCGAGGTTCCGGGAGATCAGCTCGTTCTGCGCGACCCGGTGCTGGTGCCGGTGGAACTGCCAGAAACCCAGCTCGACCATCGTCGGCATCAGTACGAGCCCGAGAAGGGTGAGGATCACCCACTGCCGGGTCAACAGGAAGCGGTACACCCCATGACCGTACAACCGGGGTCATGGGGTGCAGCACTCAGGGGTACGGCCGGCCCTGCCCGGCGATGAGTGATTTCGTCACACCTTTCACACTTTGTCCACGATGCCCGCCTTCCCCTCGGCGCGGGCGCAGTGGGCCCCGCAGTACCAGTGCCCGTCGGCCTCGACACCCTGCCCGATCACCTGGACCCGGCAGTGCTCGCAGATCGGCGCCATGCGGTGGATGGCGCAGGAGAAGCAGTCGAAGACGTGCACCGCGCCCTGCGCGTGCACCTCGAAGGACATGCCGTAGTCGTTTCCGCAAACCTCGCAACGTGCCATGCGCCACAGGGTGGGATGCCCGGCGGCGACGGGCGAGCGGGCGCGTGGCGAGTCGTGCCCGGTTCACTCCGATGACGGTGCGGGCGCCTGTGGCGGCACCGAGCCGGGTGCGCCCGGGTCGGCGGGCGCCACATCGCGCACAGGACGGTGCCGCCGTCCCTCAGGTCCAGCGGGGTCAGGACATGGACGCCGATCTGGTCGTCCGTCGAGGTCCGCCGGCGGACGACGACCTCGTGCTCGGTGTCGAACGTGCCCGTCGCGGTCACCGTCCGCCAGAAGTCGGCGCGCGGAACGGTGTGCCCGGGGGAGGTGAGATCGGTGACCGGGACCGGCGGCGCTTCGAGGTTCCGGGAGATCAGCTCGTTCTGCGCGACCCGGTGCTGGTGCCGGTGGAACTGCCAGAAACCCAGCTCGACCATCGTCGGCATCAGTACGAGCCCGAGAAGGGTGAGGATCACCCACTGCCGGGTCAACAGGAAGCGGTACACCCCATGACCGTACAACCGGGGTCATGGGGTGCAGCACTCAGGGGTACGGCCGGCCCTGCCCGGCGATGAGTGATTTCGTCACACCTTTCACACTTTGTCCACGATGCCCGCCTTCCCCTCGGCGCGGGCGCAGTGGGCCCCGCAGTACCAGTGCCCGTCGGCCTCGACACCCTGCCCGATCACCTGGACCCGGCAGTGCTCGCAGATCGGCGCCATGCGGTGGATGGCGCAGGAGAAGCAGTCGAAGACGTGCACCGCGCCCTGCGCGTGCACCTCGAAGGACATGCCGTAGTCGTTTCCGCAAACCTCGCAACGTGCCATGCGCCACAGGGTGGGATGCCCGGCGGCGACGGGCGAGCGGGCGCGTGGCGAGTCGTGCCCGGTTCACTCCGATGACGGTGCGGGCGCCTGTGGCGGCACCGAGCCGGGTGCGCCCGGGTCGGCGGGCGCCACATCGCGCAGCAGATGCGTGAAGGCGCTCTCCTCCAGGATCGGCGTGCCGAACGCCTTCGCCTTCTGCGTCTTGGACGTGGCCGCGTCCGGGTCGTTGGTCACCAGCAGGCTCGTCAGCCGGGACACGCTGGTCGCCACATGCAGACCGGCCTCCACCGCCCGGTCCTCCAGGAGCTCCCGGTCGATCGAGGTGTCCCCGGAGAACGCCACCCGCATCCCCTGCTTCAGCGGCATCTCCTTCTCGTACCGCCCCGGATTGGGATACGGGCAGGCGGGACGCTTGCGCGAGGGCCGCCAGCTGTTCGGCTGCCGGGAGGGCCGGTACCCGGCGCGCGGGGCGACGGGGGAGTCGGACCACTCGGTCAGCGGCCGGCACTCCAGCAACGGCAGCCGCACCCCGCCCCGGGCCGCCGCGTGCAGACTCGGCCGGAACGCCTCGGCCAGCACCCGGGCGTCGTCCAGTGCGTGGTGGGCCTGCTGCTGTACGACGCCGAAGTGCGCGGCGAGCGAGGCGAGCTTGTGGTTGGGCAGCGGCAGCCGCAGCTCCTTGGCGAGCGCGATCGTGCACAGCCGCTGCTCGACCGGGGCGACCACCGAGGCCCGGGCGTACTCCCGGGCGATCATCGACCAGTCGAACGCCGCGTTGTGCGCGACGAGCACCCGGTCCGCGAGCCGCGCGGACAGCTCGGCGGCGACCTCCGGGAAGAGCGGCGCCCCTGCGAGCACGTCGCTGGTCAGCCCGTGGATCCAGACGGGCCCGGGGTCGCGTTCCGGATTCACCAGCGTGTACCAGTGGTCCTCGACATCGCCCAGGGCGTCCAGCCGGTAGACGGCGGCGGACACTATCCGGTCGTCGCGGGCGAGTCCGGTGGTCTCCACGTCGACGACCGCGTACCCCTGGGGGTAGGCGGTCGGCCACGGTGCGGCTGTCTGGCGGTCGTCGAGCATGGTCACAGAGAATACGGGCCGCGACTGACAGTCCCCTATTCGGCTGTCCCCGGGCGGGAGGTCAGCGGGGGGTCAGGGGAGGCGGACGATGCGTTCGGGCGGGAAGAGGCGGGTGCCGGTCACGCTGGTGTCGTGAGCCAGTTGGATCGTCAAGTGCTCGGAGGCGGCGAGGGGGGTGAGGTCGAAGCGTTGCTCGTTTCCGTAGAGGGCAAGGAAAGTGAGGGACGGAAGCTCGGTGAGAGGGGCGAGGCCGGAGGTCACGCTGCTCGCGAACAGGCGCAGTCCACGCAGGGTGGTGAGGGGTGTCAGCAGCCTGAGGTCCAGGCTGGACGTCTGCAAGACATGCAATTGCTCCAGGTTGCACAGCGACGGCGTCCGGCAGAGCTGCCGCAGGTGGGTCGCACCGTGCAGGCCCAGCGTTCGCAGGTTCGTCCAGTGCTCCAGGCCCTCCAGGTTCAGATACCGGGTCTGCCCCATCAGGTCGAGCGTGGTCACCTGGTCGCAGACGGGAAGCTCGCCGATGCTCTCCATGAGGAAGGGGTGGCCGAGCGCCAGGTAGCGGAGATCCGGCATCTCCGTCAGCGGTGCCGGGTCGAACGATGGGTGGAGTTCGACGAGGGAGAGCCACTTCAGCCCCAGCTGCGCAAGTGGTTCGATGTTCCGGATCTGCGGGCACCGGCTCAGACCGATCTCGCGCAGCTGCGGCATCGCTGTGAAGGGGCGTGCGTCGGCGATTCGGCTGTTGCTGTGGACGAAAGCCTGTTCCACGTCGGTCCGGGCCGTCACGTGCGACAGATCGTGGAAGTCGCCCGTCAGATGCACGCTGCGCAGGGTCGGGATGTGGCGCAGCGCGGCGAGCTGCGCGTCTGTCCTGACGAACGCGTAGGCGTCCTCCCAGGTACGGACGGCCATCATCTCCCGCGCGTAGACCTCCGGGTCGAACTGCTCCCATGCGGTGGACACCGCGTGGGTGACCGGGATCCTTTCGTCGTCCCGGAACTGTTTCACCAGCTCGTACGCCGTCTCCCCGCCCACCTCCGCGGCCGTCCGCACCACGGCTGCCGCCTGCCTCTCCGTCAGCTCGTCCAGCATCGACGACAGCAGTTCCAGCGCCAGGCCGCCCACCTTGGCCAGCTCATCGATGGACTCCTGGCTGTCCGGCGGCAACAGCCGTTCGGTCCGTTCCTCCACTCCCGCCCGTACCACCGGATGCAGTTCCGGCGCATGAGCCAGACTCGCCGCCGCCAGCAGGATCAGCCGGTGCTCGTGGCCGGGATCCTCGTCGGCGCGCTCCAGCAAGGACGTCAGCAGCGCAGCCCGCTCGTCCGGCCGCGCGTGCCCCACCGCCATCTGCACCACGTCGTCCCACTGGTCCTCGTGGGCATGGCGGACCAGAACCCCGAAGTCGCGGGCCTCCACCGCCGCCTTCGCGCCCAGGTAGTCCTGGAAGGTGCGGTGCACGAAGCTGACCGCGCCCGGGGCCGGTTCGCGGAGGAGACCGCTGCGGTTGAGGAGGTGGGCGAAGACCTGGTCGGGGGTGCCCCGGACCTGGGACATGGCCCGCAGCCAGTCCGCGACCAGGGCCACCGCCTCCTCCTGCCGGGCCTCGACCAGGCCGTTGCGGATCAGCCAGTACGCGAGGCGCTGGAGCAGGGCCGTCTGTTCCTCGCGGGTCAGGTCGACTCCCTCCACCCCGACGATCTCGCGCTCGGTGTCGCGGCGGACCAGCAGCATGTCCAGGGCGGCGTCGTACAGCTCCTTGCGCGCCCGGGGCAGCTGCATCCGGCGGTCCCGGTTCAGCGCGCAGAGCAGGGCGCACATCAGCGGGTTCGTCGCGAGCAGCCCCAGGTCCCGGCGGGTGCTCACCGCACGGCGCAGCGCCTTCTCGTACGGGTCGAGCTCGGCGCGCTCCGCCTCCGTCCGGCACTCCGACCGGGCCGCCCGGTGCCAGTGCCCGATGAAGGCGTGGATGTCGGCGCGGCCCATCGTCAGCAGCGTGTGCGGCTCGAAGCCGGAGCCGGAGAGCCAGGTCTCGGGGACGGCGGAAGGGCGGGTCGTCACCACGTACCTGGACCGGGGGTAGGCGACGATCAGGTCCTTCAGCCAGCGCTCCGTGCGCTTGCGCAGCCGGTCCGGCACCTCGTCGACCCCGTCGACCAGGACCAGCGCCCGGCCCTGCTGCATCAGCCGGTCCGCCCAGCCGGCCGGGGCCGAGCCGTGCAGCGGGACGCCCGCCGCACGCAGGAAGTCCGCCGGGGCGGGCAGGGCGTCGAGGGCCGTGAAGGCGCGCAGACGCAGGACGAAGGGCACGCACCGGTTCCAGTCGGCCAGGTCGCTGCCGAACGTCTGCCGGGCCGCGTTCAGCGCCAGCCACTGCACCAGCGTGCTCTTGCCGGAACCGGCCGGGCCGCGCAGCAGCAACCGGTCCCGCTCGCCGAGCGCCTGCTCGATCCTGACCGTCGTCCGGACCGGATGATCCAGACCGAGCCGGTCGGGCGTCTCGTACTCCCCGCTGACCTCAAGACCGATATACGCCGTCTCCAATGGCCATCCCCCCGCCGACCTTCCCAGTGTCAGCCCGAACAGCTCCACCCGGCTGTTGGCCGTCGCCATGAACTCCGCGTACCGCCCCTCGAACTCCAGGTCCGCCGCGTCCGGGCGCGGGCCGACCCGGGCCCGGACGTCCTCCACCAGCTCCCGCCCCCGCCCCGCCGCACGGACCTGCTCCACCGCCGCCCGCGCCGCGAACGACGGGTGTGCGGTCAGCTGCTCCACCAGATGCGCGCAGCAGCGGCCGAGGAGGTCCTCGTACAGGTCGAGGGCGCGCTCCGAGAGCCCGGTGGCCGGGGCCGACAGCTCTGCGCGCAGCCGCTCCGGGTCCAGCTCCACCGCGAACAGCCGCCCGGCATCCAGCTCGCCCCCCGTGGCGAACGTGTCCTGTACGGCAATGAGCGCGGCGAGTCGCTCGTGCTCGGGGAGATCCGCGTAGGACTCGGACATCCGTCCCGCGAGCACCTTCGCCAGCCGGTCCGGCTTCGGCGGGCGGGGGAGCGGGCGGACCGGGTCCTGGACCAGGCCCGCGCCGGGCTTGGGGGTCAACAGCGCCTTGGTGGCCGCACCGACCACCGTCGTGGCCAGCCGAACCAGGGCAACTTCCGTACCGGACACGAGCGTTCCTCCCCCTCGATGACGCGCGCTCCGCAAATCCTACGGCCCGCGCCATTGGCAGAAGGTGCCAAAGGCTGCTGACACCAGGTCTCGCATACTTGTGGGTAACAACGTCTAGCCCTCACCGACCGGCGGCCCTACGGTGCTCGCATGGAGCCGAACCTGCCCGATGTCGTGCTGTGGTCAATACCGGCCTTCGTGCTGCTCACCGTGATCGAGATGGTCAGCTACCGTCTCCATCCGGACGAGGAGGCCGCCGGGTACGAGGCCAGGGACGCCGCCACCAGCGTCACCATGGGGCTCGGCAGCCTGGGCTTCGACCTTCTGTGGAAGATCCCCATCCTGGCGATCTACATGGCGGTCTACGAGCTGACGCCGATGCGAGTGCCCGTGCTGTGGTGGACCGTCCTGCTGATGCTCCTCGCCCAGGACTTCTTCTACTACTGGTCCCACCGCGGCCACCACGTCATCCGCATCCTGTGGGCCTGCCATGTGGTCCACCACTCCAGCCGCAAGTTCAACCTCACCACCGCACTGCGCCAGCCCTGGACCTCCGCGACCGTCTGGCCCTTCTATCTGCCGCTGATCGCCTGCGGGGTGCACCCGGCGGCGCTCGCGTTCTGCCAGTCGGCCAACCTCGTCTACCAGTTCTGGGTCCACACCGAGCGGGTCGGGAAGCTCCCCCGCCCCTTCGAGTACGTCCTCAACACGCCCTCCCACCACCGCGTCCACCACGCCTCGCAAGGCAGCTACCTGGACCGCAACTACGGCGGCATCCTGATCGTCTGGGACCGGATGTTCGGGTCCTTCGCGGCCGAGACCGAGCGGCCCGTGTACGGGCTCACCAAGAACATCTCCACCCACAACCCGCTGCGCGTCGCGACCCATGAGTACGCCGCCATCGCCCGGGACGTGCGGGCCGCCGACACCTGGAGCGAGCGGGCCGGGCGGATCTTCGGGGGGCCGGGCTGGCAGCCTGCGACGAAGGCGGGAGCCGAGACCATCGCGGCCGGGGCTGCGGCGCCCGTCTCCGTACCCGTGCAGGCCGCCCCTGCCCCCTCCGCCCCGGAACGCACCCTGTGAGCGCCACGGCCCACCGGCCCGCCCGCTCCCGCGCGGCCGAGCGTTTCGCCCGTCCCGTACTCCTCGCCTTCCTCCTCGTGGCCGCCGCCGACCTGGCCGGGCTCCTCACCGGGACCGAGACGGCCCACCTGGTCGCCAAACCGCTGCTGATGCCGCTGCTCGCCGGGTACGCGGCCCTGCGCGGCGCGCCCCGGCTGCTGGTCGCGGCCCTGCTGTTCGGGTGGGGCGGGGACGTCTTCCTGCTCGCCGACAACGAGCTGGCGTTCCTGTGCGGCATGGGTTCCTTCGCCGTCGGCCACGTCTGCTATCTGAGGCTGTTCGGCCGCGACCGGGCCCGCGCGCCGCTGGCCACCGCGATCGGATATCTCCTCGTCCTGGCCGTCTTCCTTGTCCTGATCTGGCCGGACATCCCCGCGGGCCTGCGGATTCCGTTGACCGGCTACAGCCTGCTGCTCACCGCCATGGCCTGGCGGGCCGGGGTGTTCGGGCCGTACGCGGCGGCGGGCGGGGCGCTCTTCCTGATCTCCGACGCTCTCATCGCCACCGGTATCGCCGAGTGGCCCCAGCTGCCCGCCCCCGACTTCTGGGTGATGCTCACCTACATCGCCGCGCAGTCCCTGCTCACCCTCGGGGTGCTCACGAAGGGTGCGGCGGGGCGCGGGATCAGTTCGCCGTAGGGCCCGTACGCGTACGCCACTCGGGTGCGTCCGCACCGAGGCGTCCCGGCGGGCGTGACCAGTCCGCAGGGCCGCCGTCGCCGCCCGGGAGCGCCACCGGCGACAGGGCGTGCAGGATCTCGCCCAGCGGACCGGCCGCGGTGGTGGTGAGGTAGGCGGAGGAGTTGTAGGACGTGCCTACGGAGCCCGCCCGGTCTTCCGCATGAACGTACGACGCGTCCACGGCACGGGCCTCGTCCTGCGACCCGCCCCCGCGCCCACCGCTCAGCAGCCATTGCGCGGTCCCCGCCAGGGACGCCCGCAGCAACCGCGTACCGCCCTCCCGGCCCTGTTCCGTCACCGACCGCAGCACCCCCGCCGCCAGCAGATAGCCGGTGCCGTGGTCGAGGGCCTGGGCGGGCAGCGCGCCCGGCTCCTGCGGGGTGCCCTCCACCGCCGCGATGCCCGTGGCGACCTGGACGAGGCTGTCGAAGCCGCGCCGACCGTGCCACGGCCCCGCCGTGCCCCAGGCCGACAACTGGGCCAGCACCAGGGCCGGGTGGCGCTCGGCCAGTGCGTCGGGGGCCAGCCCGTACGCGTCCAGGGCCCCCGGCCGGTATCCGGTGACGAGGACGTCGGCCGAGGCGAGCAGCTCCTCGAAGACGGCCCGGTCGGAGCGTGTTCCCAGGTCCAGCCGGGTGGACCGCTTGCCGAACCCCGTGTCGCTGTGCGCGTCCTGACTCTCCGGCAACTGCGGCGCGTCCACCCGCAGTACGTCAGCGCCCAGCAGGGCGAGCGTGCGGGTGGCGACCGGGCCCGCGATGACCCGGGTGAGATCGAGGACCCGCAGACCGGCGGCGGGGGAGCCGAGCGAGGCGCTCGGGGACGTGAGCGGGCGCGGCGCCGTCGGGGCGCCCAGCCGGTCCAGGGTCGCCAGGGGGCGGGCGGCGACGGCCGCGCCCTGCGGATGGGCCGTCCACTCCTCCGGTGACCTGAGCGCGACGGCCAGGCCGCCCGCCGCGTACACCGTCTCCTCGATCTCCACGGCCTGCCGCTCCGCGAACACCCCGGCCACGGTCTCGGGCGTCGCGTCCTCGGGCAGCCCCAGGGCGCTCAGCAACCGCGCCCGGTGGTGCGGGTAGTTGGCGTGGGTGCGCACCCAGCCTTCCGCCGTGCGCCAGAACCGGGAGAGCGGGGCGAAGGAGACCGGCGCCCGTCCGTCGATCCGCAGATGCCGTTCGCTGATGAAGGCCGTCGCCACCGCACCGTCGTCCACGCGCACCCGGGGGACCGGTACGCCGCTCCGGTGCGCGGCCAGCTCGGCGGCCGCCAGTGCGCAGACCGCGACGGCCGAACGGGCCAGCTCCATGACGGGCAGCCGCGCGCCCAGCAGCCCGGCGGGACCGCCCGTGTCCACCCGGTCCAACAGGGCGGGGTCCCCGCCGAGTGCCGCCCAGGGGGTTGCCGCGTCCGGTGCCGATGCGCCCGGTGCCGATGTGTGCGTCATGCACGAACTATGGCACCGGCCGGTCGAGAGGAGGAGAGGCGAGGGGCAAGAGGAGCGGGGGTGTGTCCCCCGGGGATGAACTCCCCGGGGACACACCCCGCTGACGTGCTGTCGCCCGCTGCTACCAGCGCACCGCGTCCAGCGCGTCGACCACTCCGGCCCCGTAGAAGCCGTTGTAGTGCTTGCCGCCCTCGCAGACCGCGTCGATGACCCCGTCACCGTTGATGTCGTACGGCTCACCGCACGCCTTGGCGTCCGCCTGGAGCGTCAGCAGCATCTTCACCGCGGCGGGCGAGGCGTAGGGGTGCTTGGACTTGATCAGGGCCACGACGCCCGCGACGTGCGGGGAGGCCATCGACGTACCGGCCTTGTAGCCGAACTTGCCGTCCGGCAGCGTGGACAGGATCAGCCCGTTGACGGCCGGGGGCTCGGGGGTCTGGTAGACCGTCGAGTCACCGCCCGGGGCCGCCACGTCGATGATGCCCTTGCCGTAGTTCGAGTACGAGGACTTGAGGCCCTTCGCGCCCGTGGCGGAGACGGTCACGACGCCCGGCAGCATGGTCGGGATGTCCGGGCAGGCGCTCGGGTCGATCGTCCGGGTGACCGGCTCGGTGTCGTTCGGGCTGGTCTTGTCCTCGATCGCGTCGACCGCCAGATCGTGGCGGGAGTTGCCCGCGGCGGCGACGTTGACCGTGCCCTTGCGCTCCGCGTACTTCACGGCGCGGGTGAGGGCGTCGACCAGGGCGCCCTGGTCCGGGTCGTTCTTGCAGTTGAACAGCCACGGGTCGGTGTAGTAGCTGTTGTTGGTCACCTCGACGCCGCGTTCTGCGGCCCAGAGGAACCCGCAGACGACGGCCTCGGTGTAGAAGAACCCGTCCGGGTTCGACACCTTGATGCCCGAGACCTTGACGCCCGGCGCGACACCGGTCACCCCGAAGCCGTTCTTCGCGGCGGCGATGGTGCCCGCCACATGCGTGCCGTGGTCGCTCTCGCCCGCCGCCGGACGCCAGGAGCCGGCGGTGGTGTCCGGTGCGCCCGTGACGCAGTTGGCCGACGCGCGGCGGTCGAAGTTCGGGGCCAGGTCCGGGTGGGTGTCGTCCACGCCCGTGTCGATGACGGCGACCGTCACCCGCTTCGAGCCCAGCGACTTCTCGTGCGCCTTGTCCGCCTTGATCGCGGGCAGCGACCACTGGAGGGGCTCCAGCGGGTCCTCGTCGGCCCGCGCGTCCGCTGCGGCGGCCGCCGCCTGCTCGGCGGTGAGCGGCTGCGCTATGGCGCCGACGTCCTTGGTCGCCTGCGGCACGATCGGGTTCGTGCGGGTGGCTCCGGCCGACTTCACACCGCGTGCCTTGCGGATCGTGTCGCCGAAGGCCGGGTTCTGCGAGTGGACGACGATGACGCCGATCTGCTCATAGGCGACGACGACCGTGCCACCTGCCTTGGCGATCGCCTTCTTGACGTGCTTGACGGTGCCGTGGCCGCCCCGCGTGTTGACCACGTAGGACAGCTTCGGCCCGTCGGTCCGCACGGTCGTGGCGGTCTGCTCGCCGACGGGCGCCGCCGTGGCCGACGCCGCCGGCAGGAAGCCGAGCGAGGCGGTCAGCGCGAGTCCGAGGGGTACCGCGAGTGCGCGGGTCCGCCTCGATGCCAGATGAGCCATGGGTTCTCCACATCATCCGTGCCGGTCGACCGGACACCTGGCGTGTTCGGTCGCGTACATGACGAGTGAAGCTATCGCTGATCTTCACGAGACATCAACGTTTGCGGGCAAGTTAGTTCGAAGAGTGACCGATGCGGCCGAATGCGAACGGGTGGCTTTCGGACAACCCGACCCGCCGGGGCACGCCCGAGAGGACGAACAGGACACCTCCGAGAAGACGAACGAACGCAGCCGAGAAGGCGAAAGACGCGGTGAACCGCTTCGTCGCGCCCTCCGTGCCGTTGTCCAGGAGGCACATCACCGTCCCCCGGCAGCGAGGCCTCCCATGACACCCAACGTCCCCCAGATCACCGCACCCGCGTCGCGAGGAGATTCCGTGGCTACCGATGCACCGCCGCCGCCCGAGGGCAGTACGTACACCGGCCCTGTCCAGCCCACGGCGGAGGCGTACCTGGCGGCCCAGGCGAGCGAGGAATTCGCCGACCTGCGCCGCTCGTACCGCTCCTTCGCCTTCCCGCTCACCGTCGCCTTCGTGACCTGGTATCTGCTGTACGTCCTGCTCTGCAACTACGCGGGCGGATTCATGGCCACCAAGGTCATCGGCAACATCAACGTGGCGCTCGTCCTCGGACTCGCCCAGTTCGCCACCACCTTCCTCATCGCCTGGCTCTACTCCCGGCACGCCGCCGCCAAGCTCGACCCGAAGGCCGAAGCGATCAAGTTCCGTATGGAGGCCGACGCATGAGCGCCGCCCACGCCGCCGCGTACCCCGCCGTCCAGCTCGCCGCCGACGGGGCGAGCGAGCACCGGCCGATGATCATCACACTGTTCGCCGCGTTCGTCGTGGCGACCCTCTTCATCACCGTGTGGGCGGGCCGCCAGACCAAGAGCGCCGCCGACTTCTACGCGGGCGGCCGCCAGTTCACCGGATTCCAGAACGGCCTCGCGGTCTCCGGCGACTACATGTCCGCCGCGTCCTTCCTCGGCATCGCCGGAGCCATCGCCCTCTTCGGCTACGACGGCTTCCTCTACTCCATCGGCTTCCTCGTCGCCTGGCTCGTCGCCCTGCTCCTGGTCGCCGAACCGCTGCGGAACTCGGGCCGCTACACCATGGGCGACGTCCTCGCCTACCGGATGCGCCAGCGCCCCGTCCGTACCGCCGCGGGCACCTCCACCATCGTCGTCTCGATCTTCTACCTGCTGGCCCAGATGGCCGGTGCCGGTGTCCTCGTCTCGCTGCTGCTCGGCATCACCAGCGACTTCGGGAAGATCGTCATCGTCGCCCTGGTCGGCGTGCTCATGATCCTCTACGTCACCATCGGCGGCATGAAGGGCACCACCTGGGTGCAGATGGTCAAGGCCGTCCTGCTCATCGCGGGCACCCTGCTCATCACCTTCCTGATCCTGCTGAAGTTCAACTTCAACATCTCCGACCTGCTCGGCACCGCCGCCAGCAACAGCGGCAAGGGCGCGGCCTTCCTGGAGCCCGGCCTGAAGTACGGCGTCTCCGGCATCTCGAAGCTGGACTTCATCTCGCTCGGCATCGCCCTGGTCCTCGGCACCGCGGGCCTGCCGCACATCCTGATCCGCTTCTACACCGTGCCCACCGCCAAGGCTGCCCGTAAGTCCGTGAACTGGGCGATCGGCATCATCGGCGCCTTCTACCTGATGACGATCGTGCTCGGATTCGGCGCCGCCGCGATCCTCAAGCCCGGCGACATCATCGCCTCCAACAAGGCGGGCAACACCGCCGCGCCACTCGCCGCCCTGGAGATCGGCGGCGGCTCCGGATCCACCGGCGGCGCCATCCTCCTCGCGGTGATCTCCGCCGTCGCCTTCGCGACCATCCTCGCTGTCGTCGCCGGACTCACCCTCGCCTCCTCCTCGTCCTTCGCGCACGACATCTACGCCAACGTGATCCGGAAGGGGAAGGCCACCGAGAAGGAGGAGGTCCGCGCCGCCCGCTGGGCCACCGTCGCCATCGGCATCGTCTCCATCGCGCTCGGCGCGCTCGCCCGCGACCTGAACGTGGCCGGTCTGGTCGCCCTGGCCTTCGCGGTCGCCGCTTCCGCCAACCTCCCCACGATCCTCTACAGCCTCTTCTGGAAGCGCTTCACCACGCAGGGCGCCCTCTGGTCCATCTACGGCGGCCTCGCCTCCTCAGTCCTCCTGGTGCTGTTCTCGCCGGTCGTCTCCTCCAAGCCGAGCTCGATGTTCCCGAGCGTCGACTTCGCCTGGTTCCCGCTGGAGAACCCTGGGTTGATCTCGATCCCGCTCGGCTTCCTGCTCGGCTGGATCGGCTCGCTGATCTCCAAGGAGAAGGCCGACACCGACAAGTACGCCGAACTGGAGGTCAAGTCCCTCACCGGCATCGGAGCCCACTGAGACACCCCCCGGGACGCGCCCTGCGGCCGTCCCCGGGCGAGGCCGTTCGGCGCTTCGCCCACCACAGCGGCCGGGCCGCGTCGTAGAGTCCTACGACGCGGCCCGGCCGCACCTCGTGGCAAACGGGCCACCTCGATGTCACCGGTCTCACGTAGTCTCGGAAGAGACGGCAGAAGACGCCGGCCGGAATGAACGACCGCGTCACCGCGGACACCACCGGGGGAGGGACCCACCGTGCTCATCGACACCTACGATCGGGTCGCCACCGACCTGCGCGTGTCACTGACCGACAAGTGCAATCTGCGCTGCACCTACTGCATGCCCGAAGAGGGTCTCCAGTGGCTCGGCAAGAGCGAGCTGCTCTCCGACGACGAGATCGTGCGCCTGATCCGTATCGCCGTGACCTCGCTCGGCATCACCGAAGTCCGCTTCACCGGCGGCGAGCCCCTGCTCCGCCCCGGCCTCGTCTCCATCGTCGAGCAGTGCGCCGCGCTCACCCCCCGCCCCCGCATGTCGCTCACGACCAACGGCATCGGCCTCAAGCGGACCGCCACCGCCCTCAAGGCCGCGGGCCTCGACCGGGTCAACGTCTCGCTGGACACCCTGCGCCCCGACGTCTTCAAGACCCTCACCCGCCGGGACCGCCACAAGGACGTGCTGGAGGGCCTGGAGGCCGCCCGCGAGGCCGGACTGACCCCGGTGAAGGTCAACTCCGTCCTGATGCCGGGACTCAACGACGACGAGGCCCCCGAGCTGCTCGCCTGGGCGATCGCCCACGACTACGAGCTCCGCTTCATCGAGCAGATGCCCCTGGACGCCCAGCACGGCTGGAAGCGCGACGGCATGATCACCGCCGGGGACATCCTCGCCTCGCTGCGCACCCGCTTCACCCTGACCGCCGAGGACGACGAGGCCCGCGGATCCGCCCCCGCCGAGCGCTGGACCGTCGACGGCGGACCCCACCGCGTCGGCGTGATCGCCTCGGTCACCCGCCCCTTCTGCCGCGCTTGCGACCGCACCCGGCTCACCGCCGACGGCCAGGTCCGCACCTGCCTCTTCGCCCGCGAGGAGACCGACCTGCGCGGGGCCCTGCGCTCGGACGCGCCGGACGAGGAGATCGCCCGGCTCTGGAAGCTGGCCATGTGGGGCAAGAAGGCGGGCTCCGGACTGGACGACCCGTCCTTCCTCCAGCCCGACCGCCCGATGTCGGCGATCGGCGGCTGAGGCTCAGCCGCCCTGGGCGCCGTCCCCGGACTCCCAGTCCTTCAGCGCCACGACGTCCTTGAGGAACCCGCGTACGCCCAGGAACTGCGACAAGTGCTCCCGGTGCTCGTCGCAGGCCAGCCAGGTCTTGCGCCGCTCGGGCGTGTGCAGCTTGGGGTTGTTCCAGGCGAGCACCCACACAGCGGCGGCCCGGCAGGCCTTGGCGGAGCAGATCGGGGCACCGGTGGGACTCTCGGCGGACGTCTCGGAAAAGATCACGCCGTCCAGCCTAAGGGCTGTCGCGCGCCCGCCAGGGATCGCGGGACAGCCCTTAGGTCAGGAAGTCAGGTGCTCCACGAGCTTGCTGACGCATCCCCGGCCGGAGAAAGGGCGACGCCGAGCAGCCACGGGGGGAGCTGCCCGGCGTCGGTCCGTCGCTCCGACGGGGGATGCGGAGCGCACTCGCAGTATGTCACGGGGACCGGGGTGCGGTGCACCGGAACGTCATGATTGATCTGAGCTTTTCCTGAGCTTCCCGGGATATACGGGCTCAGCTGTGCTCCTTGGGCGGCGGGACCCGCCCGCCCGCGTCCTTGGGACCTGCGGACTCCGCCCGGCCGGCCGCCGGAGCCGCCTCCACGGCGGGCCGCATCGGCATCGGGACGAACGTCGTCGGCAGCGAAGGCGCGTTCTCCCGGCCCGCGTTGGCGATGACCACCGCCACGTACGGCAGCAGCACGCCCAGCACCAGCGCCACGATCGCCACATGCCGCTCGACGTTCCACAGCACCGCCGCCAGCACCACCGACACCGTGCGCACCGACATCGAGATCACATAGCGCCGCTGTCTGCCGCGGACGTCGTCCGCCAGCCCCTGACGTGCGCCGGTGATCCGGAAGACCTCGGCATCGTCGTTCTTCCGCAGCATCGCTCCACCACCAGATCTCGTCGCCGGACGCCCCCGGACCGGCCCGCATCCACGGTACGCCGGGCCCCGGCCGGGCGAGCGACCGGGGCGGGCCCCCGCTGCCGCGGACGGGGGCCCGAATGGGGGACACCCCCCGTACGGCCCTGCCCCGCATGCGCCCGGCCGGAGGCGGCCCAAGACTGGGCGGACGCGCACACCGCGCCGCACGAGGAGGCGAAATGAGCTGGTTGTGGGCAATCATCGTGGGATTGGTGCTCGGCGTCATCGCCAGAGCCATCCTGCCGGGCAAGCAGGACATCCCGCTCTGGCTGACGGCCGTGTTCGGCATCATCGGCAGCATCCTCGGCAACGCCGTGGCCGGCTGGATCGGTGTCGAGGACACCAGGGGCATCGACTGGATCCGTCACCTGCTTCAGCTGGCGGGCGCTGTGGCGGTCGTCGCCATCGGTGACATGGCCTGGCAGGCGCTCCGGGGCAACAAGCAACAGAGAACCTGACCCGCAGAGGTCATCGGAAACGCCGCGGCCGGTCACGCGAGAAGGCGTGTCCGGCCGCGGCGCTGTCATGCGCGCGCTCTGCCGCCGTCCCCCGGGCCGGGTACCGGGCTCGCCGTGTGCCGTTGCCGGGCCCAGACTGGTGG
The DNA here is from genome assembly GCF_031760065.1 of Streptomyces durocortorensis. NCBI lineage: Bacteria > Bacillati > Actinomycetota > Actinomycetes > Kitasatosporales > Streptomycetaceae > Streptomyces > Streptomyces sp. C11-1. The sequence goes on along the minus strand of NZ_CP134500.1, from coordinate 1,268,213 downwards.
GAGGAAGTTCTTGCTGTCTCCTCAACAGGTGAGCAAGGAGGAGCCATGACAGCGACGACACGAAAGGACGCTCCTGTCGTCATTGAAGGTGACGGAGTGGAGTTGCGCGTTCAGGATGTCGGTGGAGACCTGTCCGTCGCCTTTGTGAGGTTTCCCGAGGGCACCGACATGGGTCCCGCTCTCAAGGGACTGGCCGACGACCTCTGCCCGTGCCCGCACTGGGGTTATCTCTTCAAGGGCCGGCTGAAGATGCGGACGCCCCACGGCGACGATCTCTACGAGGCGGGTGAGGCGTTCTACTGGCCGCCCGGACACGCCCCGGTGGCGCTCGAAGACTGCGAGTACATCGACTTCTCACCTACCAAGGACTTCAACGAGGTCCTCGACCACATCAAGGCGCAGGGAGGATGACGGACGTCCCGTGAGGGCCGGTCGGCGACCCACGTGCCGGAGACCGCCCCGCACGACGGCCCAGCCGGGCTCCGATGCCACAGCGCCGCGGCCGGACACACGAGAAAGTGTCCGGCCGCGGCGCTGTGTGTACGGTGCCCGGAGGGTCAGCCCGCCGGGCGGACCTCCACCGCCGCCAGGTTCTTCTTGCCCCGGCGCAGCACCAGCCAGCGCCCGTGCAGCAGCTCCCCGGCGTCCGGCGCGACCTCACCGTCGGCGACCTTCACGTTGTTCACGTAGGCACCGCCCTCCTTGACCGTCCGGCGGGCCCCCGACTTGCTCGGCGCGAGACCGACCTCCACCAGGAGGTCCACCAGCGGCGCCAGCTCGGCGACCTTGGCGTGCGGCACCTCGGACAGGGCCGCGCTCAGCGTCGCCTCGTCCAGCTCGGCCAGGTCGCCCTGCCCGAACAGCGCCTTCGACGCCGCGATCACGGCCGCGCACTGCGCACCGCCGTGCACCAGCGTCGTCAGCTCCTCGGCCAGCGCGCGCTGCGCCGAGCGGGCCTGCGGCCGCTCCTCGGTCAGCTGCTCCAGCTCCTCCAGCTCCGCACGGCTCTTGAAGCTGAGGATGCGCAGGTAGCGCGAGACGTCCCGGTCGTCCACGTTCAGCCAGAACTGGTAGAACGCGTACGGAGTGGTCATCTCCGGGTCGAGCCAGACCGCGCCGCTCTCGGACTTGCCGAACTTCGTCCCGTCCGCCTTCGTCATCAGCGGCGTCGCCAGCGCGTGCACGGTGGCGCCCGGCTCAAGCCGGTGGATCAGGTCGATGCCCGCGGTGAGGTTGCCCCACTGGTCGCTGCCGCCCTGCTGGAGGGTGCAGCCATACCGGCGGTACAGCTCCAGGAAGTCCATGCCCTGGAGCAGCTGGTAGCTGAACTCGGTGTAGCTGATGCCCTCCTGCGACTCCAGCCGCCGGGCGACCGAGTCCTTGGTGAGCATCTTGTTGACCCGGAAGTGCTTCCCGATGTCCCGCAGGAACTCGATCGCGGACATGCCCGCGGTCCAGTCCAGGTTGTTGACCATCGTCGCCGCGTTCGGGCCCTCGAAGGTGAGGAAGGGCTCGATCTGCCCCCGCAGCCGCTGCACCCAGGCGGCGATGGTCTCCGGGTCGTTCAGCGTGCGCTCGGCGGTGGGGCGCGGGTCACCGATCTGCCCCGTGGCCCCGCCGACCAGCGCGAGGGGCTTCAGCCCGGCCTGCTGGAGCCGCCGCATGGTGAGCACCTGCACCAGGTGCCCCACGTGGAGACTCGCCGCGGTCGGGTCGAAGCCGCAATAGAAGGTGACGGGACCGTCCGCGAGAGCCTTGCGCAATGCGTCCTCGTCAGTGGACTGGGCGAACAGCCCGCGCCACTTCAGCTCGTCGACGATGTCCGTCACGGTTCCGGTGCTCCTTATGAATGGTAGAAATCCAGGTGTCAGTCTAGGCGGGTCACACGCCCGGGCTGACCGAGCTCATGTTGAAGTCGGGGATGCGCAGCGCGGGCATCGCGGCCCGGGTGAACCAGTCGCCCCACTCACGCGGCAGCGTCCTCTCCGTACGCCCCGCCTCCGACGCCCGCGACAGCAGGTCCACCGGCGACTCGTTGAACCGGAAGTTGTTCACCTCGCCGACCACCTCGCCGTCCTCCACCAGATAGACGCCGTCCCGGGTCAGCCCGGTGAGCAGCAGCGTCGCCGGGTCCACCTCGCGGATGTACCAGAGACAGGTCAGCAGCAGCGCCCGCCCGGTCGTCGCGGCCACCATCTCCTCCAGCGACCGCTCGCCACCGCCCTCCAGCAGCAGGTTGTCGATGGCCGGGTTGACCGGCAGCCCGGTGAGGCCCGCCGTGTGCCGGGTCGTCGTGAGCCGCGCCAGCTTTCCTTCCCGCACCCACTCCGTCGGGGCCAGCGGCAGCCCGTTGTCGAAGACGGAACCGCTGTCGCCGGAGGAGTGGGCGATCACGAAGGGAGCCGACTCCAGGCCCGGCGCGTACGGGTCGCTGCGCAGGGTGAGGGGGAGCGGAGCGAGCGTCTCGCCCAGCCGCGTACCGCCGCCCGGCGTGGAGAACACCGTCCGGCCCTCCACCGCGTCCCGCGCGGTCGAGGACCACAGCTGGTAGATCAGCAGATCCGCGACGGCCGTCGGCGGCAGCAGCGTCTCGTACCGCCCGGCGGGCAGGTCGATGCGCCGCTCCGCCCAGCGCAGCCGCTGCGCCAGCTCCGCGTCCATCGCCGCCGGATCGACGTCCTTGAAGTCCCGGGTCGCCCGGCCAGCCCACGCGGAACGCACCCGGTCCGGCGACTTCGCGTTCAGCTCCAGCGTCCCGTTCGGCTGGTCGTGGCGCAGCCGCAGCCCCGTCGACGTGCCGACGTAGGTGGAGGTCAGCTCATGGTTCGCGAACCCGTAAAGCTCGCGGCCGCCCGAGCGGGCCCGGGCGAAGGCGTCGCCGAGCGCCGGGGCGAAGTCCGCGAAGACCTCCGAGCCGGTCTCGGCGGGCGCGTCCGTGAAGTCGGGGGAGGCGGGCACCCCGCTGACCAGCGGCTGCGCGTCCTCGGCCGGACCCGCACCCCGCGCGGCGGCCTCGGCGGCCCGCACCAGCGGCTCCAGGTCGTCGGCGGTCACGGCGGACCGGGAGACGACACCGGACGCCGTGCCCTCGGCCCCGTCGACGGTCGCGATGACGGTCAGGGTCCGCCCCCGGGTCACCCCGTTCGTGGTGAGCGCGTTGCCCGCCCAGCGCAGATTGGCGGAGGAGTGCTCGTCGGCGATGACCACCAGGCCGTCCGTGGTGGACAGCTCAAGGGCCCGCTCGACGATCTCGTAGGGCTTGCTGACGCGGCTCATCGTCCGGTCTCCTGCGTCGTGTTGAGACTGTGCTGACCCGGGGGACGACCCCCGGGCCCCCAGCCGGTTCCGTGGTCGCCGCTCATCGTCCGGCCTCCTGCGTCGTGTTGAGGATGTTGACGCCCCGGAAGAGGGCGGAGGGGCAGCCGTGCGAGACCGCCGCGACCTGGCCCGGCTGGGCCTTGCCGCAGTTGAACGCGCCGCCCAGGACGTATGTCTGGGGGCCGCCGACCTTCTCCATCGAGCCCCAGAAGTCCGTGGTCGTCGCCTGGTACGCCACATCGCGCAGCTGCCCGGCGAGACGGCCGTTCTCGATCCGGAAGAACCGCTGCCCGGTGAACTGGAAGTTGTAGCGCTGCATGTCGATCGACCAGGACCGGTCGCCGACCACGTAGATCCCGCGCTCCACCCCGCCGATCAGATCCTCCGTGGACAGCCCGCCCGGGTCCGGCTGGAGCGACACGTTCGCCATGCGCTGTACGGGGACATGGCCCGGCGAGTCCGCGTACGCGCAGCCGTTGGAGCGGCCGAGCCCCGTGAGCTTCGCGATCCGGCGGTCCAGCTGGTAGCCGACCAGGGTGCCGTCCTTGACCAGGTCCCAGGACTGCGCCTCGACGCCCTCGTCGTCGTAACCGATGGTCGCGAGCCCGTGCTCGGCAGTGCGGTCGCCCGTCACGTTCATCACGGGGGAGCCGTACGCCAGCTTGCCCAGCTGGTCGAAGGTGGCGAACGAGGTCCCGGCGTACGCCGCCTCGTACCCCAGCGCCCGGTCCAGTTCGGTGGCGTGGCCGATCGACTCGTGGATGGTCAGCCAGAGGTTCGACGGGTCGACGACCAGGTCGTAGTCGCCCGCCTCGACGCTCGGTGCGCGCATCTTCTCGGCCAGCAGCCCGGGGATCTGCTCCAGCTCGGCGTTCCAGTCCCAGCCGGTGCCGGTCAGATACTCCCAGCCGCGCCCGGCCGGCGGGGCGATGGTCCGCATCGAATCGAACTCACCGGTCGTGCCGTCCACCGCGACGGCGGTGAACTGCGGGTGGATGCGCACTCGTTGCTGCGTGGTGACGGTGCCCGCCGTGTCCGCTCGAACTCACCGGTCGTGCCGTCCACCGCGACGGCGGTGAACTGCGGGTGGATGCGCACTCGTTGCTGCGTGGTGACGGTGCCCGCCGTGTCCGCGTAGAACTTGTTCTCGTGCACGGTCATCAGGGACGCGTCCACATGCGCGACGCCCTCCGCACCCAGCAGCCGCCCACTCCACTCCGCGAGCAGCGCCGCCTTCTCCTCGTCCGGTACGGAGAAGGGATCGACGTCGTACGCGGAGACCCAGGTCCGCTCGCCGTGCACCGGCTCGTCAGCCAGTTCCACACGCTCGTCGGAGCCCGCGGCGGTGATCACCTTCGCCGACAGCTTGGCCATCGACACGGCCTGCGAGGCCACCTTCGCGGCCGCGTCCATCGTCAGGTCGACGCCCGAGGCGAACCCCCAGGCCCCGCCGTGCACCACCCGCACCGCGTACCCGAGATCCGTGCTGTCCGACGCGCCGGCCGGCCGGGCGTCCCGCAGCCGCCAGGAGGCACTGCGTACCCGCTCCAGGCGGAAGTCGGCATGGGTGGCGCCGAGTGCTCGCGCCCGGGCGAGCGCCGCATCGGCGAGGGCGCGCGACGGGAGGGCCAGGAATGACTGATCTACCTCGTGGGGCACAGGGAGTTCCCTTCTCGATACACCACGGCAGTGAACCATGCCGGAGGGTGACCACACCGGGGGATATCGCGACTGCGTGGGCCCAGCACGCAACAGTGCGGACTGTAGGAACCCCACAGCCCCCCGGACAAGCCACTGTCAGGGCCCGATTCCCCGATCGGCACACGGTACCGATAGGTTTTCGACGTACCAGACCGCCAAGGAAAGGGTGATCCGTTGAGCCGCTCGGTTCTCGTCACCGGAGGAAACCGGGGCATCGGCCTCGCCATCGCCCGCGCCTTCGCCGACAACGGCGACCAGGTCGCGATCACCTACCGCTCCGGGGAGCCTCCCCAAGCCCTCACCGAGGCCGGTGTCCTCGCGGTCCGCTGCGACATCACCGACGCAGAGCAGGTGGAGCAGGCCTACAAGGAGATCGAGGACAAGCACGGTCCCGTGGAGGTGCTGGTCGCCAACGCCGGTATCACCAAGGACCAGTTGCTGATGCGGATGTCGGAGGAGGACTTCACCTCCGTCCTCGACACCAACCTCACCGGCACCTTCCGCGTCGTCAAGCGCGCCAACCGTGCGATGCTGCGCGCCAAGAAGGGCCGTGTCGTCCTCATCTCCTCCGTCGTCGGCCTCCTCGGCTCCGCCGGTCAGGCCAACTACGCGGCCTCCAAGGCCGGGCTCGTCGGCTTCGCCCGGTCGCTGGCCCGTGAACTCGGTTCGCGGAACATCACCTTCAACGTCGTCGCCCCCGGTTTTGTCGACACCGACATGACCCAGGCGCTCACCGAGGAGCAGCGCAAGGGCATCGTGTCCCAGGTGCCGCTCGGCCGCTACGCGCAGCCCGAGGAGATCGCCGCCGCGGTGCGCTTCCTCGCCTCCGACGACGCGTCGTACATCACTGGAGCCGTCATTCCCGTTGACGGCGGATTGGGCATGGGTCACTGATCACCATGAGCGGAATTCTCGACGGCAAGCGCATCCTGATCACCGGGGTGCTGATGGAGTCGTCCATCGCGTTCCACGCCGCGAAGGTGGCCCAGGAGCAGGGTGCCGAGGTCATCCTCACGGCCTTCCCCCGCCCCACCCTGACCGAGCGCATCGCCAAGAAGCTGCCGAAGCCGGCCAAGGTCATCGAGCTCGACGTCACCAACCAGGAGCACCTGGACCGGCTGGCCGGTCTGGTGCGCGAGGAGCTCGGCTCCCTGGACGGCGTCGTCCACTCCATCGGCTTCGCGCCGCAGGACGCGCTCGGCGGCAACTTCCTCAACACGCCGTTCGAGTCGGTCGCCACCGCGATGCACGTCTCGGCGTTCTCGCTGAAGTCGCTGGCCATGGCCTGCAAGCCGCTGATGAGCGAGGGCGGCTCGATCGTCGGCCTCACCTTCGACGCCCAGTACGCCTGGCCGCAGTACGACTGGATGGGCCCGGCGAAGGCCGCCCTGGAGGCCACCTCCCGCTACCTCGCCCGTGACCTGGGCAAGGACGGGCTGCGCTGCAACCTGATCTCCGCCGGACCGCTCCGCTCCATGGCCGCCAAGTCCATCCCGGGCTTCGAGGAGCTGGCCGACGTCTGGAACACCCGTGCTCCGCTCGCCTGGGACATGAACGACCCGGAGCCGGCCGGCCGCAGCATCGTCGCCCTGCTCTCCGACTTCTTCCCGCGCACGACGGGCGAGATCATCCACGTCGACAGCGGCGTGCACATGATGGGCGCCTGACCCGTACGGAACCTCTGGTCACCCGACCTGTACGGAACCCCGGTCCTCGGCCTCCGGCCGCGTACCCTCCCCGGCTTTCCCGGGGCGGTACGCGGCCGGAGGCCGTTACGGTGCGTGGCCCCGCCGCCGCTCAGGTCGAAAAGCCGACCGATCCACCGCAGAATGTGGAGGAACCGGACTTCTTGTCAGGCTGCGGGAGGGAGATCGCTGTGCGCCCCACGCGTCGCCGAACCCGTCTCCTGCTGGCCGCATCGGTCGCCGTCGCGGCCCTCGCCGTACCGCTGGGAGTCCACGCCGCCCGCGGCGCCGACTCCGGTACGGCTGACTCCGGTACGGGAGAGGCGCCCCCGAAGCCCGAACCGGCCGGCTCCGAGTGCCGTACGTCCATCAAGGGCTCCCGGGTCGTCGCGTACTGCCACAACCCCTACCCCTCCACCGACCTGGTCCAGCTGCACACCGAGTGCGAGCGCTGGTGGGACGTGGACGCGGACGGCGCGGCGGTCGCGGTGGAGCCCGGCCGGACCGTACGGCTGGAGGACCGCTGCTGGAAGGAGGTCGCGGCGGCCTGGGTCAGCCACCGCCCGGCCCCGCTGTGAGGGCCCGGGCGGGCTACACCCGGTCCGCGAGGCAGTTCAGCGCGTGGCCCGCCGCCTCGGCCGCCGCCGTCTCCGCGTCCCCGGCCCGGATCGCCTCGACCAGCCGGGCGTGGTCCATGTGGTTCTCCGGCCGCAGCTCAGGACCCACGTCGCCGCGCAGATAGTCGCGCAGCAGATCCCCCAGGTCCGCGTAGAGCTCCGTCAGTACGTCGTTGTGCGAGGCGGCGACGACCGCCAGGTGCAGCGTCGCGTCGGCCGCGACGAACGCCTCCGCGTCGCCCGAGGCCCAGGCCTCCTCGCGCCGCACCATCAGCGTGTCCAGCTGCCGCAGATCCCGCTCGGTGCGCCGGGCGGCCGCCAGCCGTGCCGCCGACGACTCCAGCGTCGAGCGGAGCTCCGCGATGTGACGGGGGTCGGCGGCCGCGAAGCGGCGGTGCATCACCCCGGCCAGCTCGCTCGTGGCGATCACATAGGTGCCCGACCCCTGCCGGATGTCGAGCAGCCCGTTGTGCGCGAGGGCCCGCACGGCCTCGCGCACGGTGTTGCGAGCCACGCCCAGCTGCTCGACCAGCTCGGGCTCGGTCGGGATCCGCGAGCCGACCGGCCACTCGCCCGAGGTGATCTGGTTCCGCAACTGGGCGATCACCTGGTCGGAGAGTGCCGAACGCCGTGGAGACGTCAGAGCCATGGTGCTCCTTGCTCATGAGCTGTCAGGTCCGGGCCGGATTCTCTCAGGGGAGCCGGGGGATCCGGAGGATCGGCGGGATTGGACAATCAATCATCCCATGATTCTATGATGACTCCATGCCGGACGAGACACAGACCCCGACCCTGAGCCGCGGCCCCGCCGCACGCACACCCCACGACCCCCGCGCCCCGCGGCTCCCCGGTACGGGCGAGGCCCCCGCGCCCTGGCTGCTGCGCCTGATCGCCGTGGGACTCGTCCTGGCCGCCCTGAACCTCCGCCCCGCCATCACCAGCCTCGGCGCCCTCCTCGAAGAGGTCCGCGAGGGGCTGCACATGAGCGGCAGCGTGGCCGGTGTCCTCACCTCCGTACCGCCGCTCTGCTTCGCGGTCTTCGGGGTCATGGCGCCGCGCCTCGCCCGCCGCTTCGGCGCGGGCACCGTCGTCTGCGCGGGCATGGCGGCCATCGCGGCCGGTCTGGTGATCCGTCCGTACGCCGGCTCCACCGCCGGATTCCTGGCCGCCAGCGCGCTGGCCCTCATGGGCATCGCCGTCAGCAACATCCTGATGCCGGTGATCGTCAAGCGCTGGTTCCCCGACCGCGTCGGCACCATGACCGGCCTGTACTCCATGGCCCTGGCCCTCGGTACCGCCCTGGCCGCCGCCGTCACCGTCCCGCTCACCGGCGCACTCGGCGGCGACTGGCAGTCCGGCCTGGCGATCTGGGCCGTGCTCGCCGCCCTCGCGGTCCTGCCCTGGATCGTCCTCGTACGCGACCGCACCCCCGCACCCGGCCAGCCCGGAAACCGCCCGGCGGGGGTACCCGGGGCGACCGGAGACCGTTTGGCGGGGGCGCCCGGCACCCGCCGCGCCGACAGGCCTGCCACCGTCCCCACCGGGGCATCCGGCATCCGCCCCGCCGAGGCGCCCGCGCTTCGGATCACCCGCAGCCGGACCGCCTGGGGCCTCGCCTTCTTCTTCGGGCTCCAGGCCACCGCCGCGTACATCACCATGGGCTGGATGCCGCAGATCTTCCGCGACGCCGGGGTCTCCGCGGGCACGGCGGGCGTCCTGCTCGCGGTCACCATGGCGATGGGTGTCCCGCTCGCCTTCGTCATCCCCCGCGTCGCCTCCCGGCTCAAGCAGCAGGGCCCCATCGTCGTCGTCCTCGGCCTGTGCGGCCTGATCGGTTACGGAGGCCTCTACCTCGCCCCGGCCGCCGGGGCCTGGGCCTGGGCGCTGCTCCTCGGCGTGGCCAACTGCGCCTTCCCACTGGCCCTCACGATGATCGGCATGCGGGCGCGGACCGGCGCGGGCGTGGTCCGGCTGTCGGCCTTCGCCCAGTCCACCGGCTATCTGCTCTCGATTCCGGGCCCGCTTCTCGTTGGCGTGCTCTACCAGCACAGTGGCGGCTGGGGGCTGCCGATCGCCCTGATGGCGGGCCTGATGATTCCCCAGATGGCGGCCGGAATCCTGGCCGGCCGGGACCGGACGATCGAGAACGAGTGCTGAGATGCGAGACTGGCCCCATGCCAGTGCTCGATCCGAATCCTCAGAACGGCCAGAAGAAGCTTCTCCTCGTGTTCGGGGCGATGATTCTCGTGACCGTGGTCATCGGTGTGATCGCCGCGATCGCCTCCCCCTGACGTCACCTCCTGGTGTCAGGAGGTGACGTCCCCCGGGCGGGGGTGGGGCCAGCCCCACCGTCCCCTAGGGGGCCAGGGTCAGGGTGAAGTGGGTGGGTCACCGGATGGGACCGCCTGCCTCCGAACCGTAGGTTCTTCGGTAACGACCGACGACCCGAAGCCCCACGGAGGCGGACATGGCGACACCGACGCACCCAAGGTCCCCCCGGCCTGCCGCGGACGGCGTCGAGGTCCGGCTGCCCTGGTGGGCCGTCGCCCTGCCCGCCGTCGCGTTCGCCGCCCTCCTCCTGATGATCATCAACCCCGGACAGGCCCACGCCGCCACGAGCGCCCCCGCGCTCGGACAGCTGATCGAGCACACGTTCCACTTGCTCGCCCGCTGAGGCGAAGGCACCCCCAGGCCCCCGGACCAGCGCGTCAACTCCCCGGACGAGCACGTCAACACCCTGCGCCACAGGCCGCATTTCATGCGAAGCTGAGGTGTATGAGCGTCGAGACACCTCGCAGGATCGTCCTTCTCCGGCATGCCAAGGCGGAATGGTCACAGGCTTCCGATCATGAGCGTCCACTGGCCGAGCGCGGCCGCAAGGACGCGCCCGTGGCCGGCCGCAGGCTCGCCGACTCCGGCATCGATTTCGATCTGGCCCTCTGTTCCAGCGCAGTCAGGACGCGGGAGACCTGGAAGCTGGCGGTGCATGAATTCACCCAGCGCCCCCGGACCGTCTACGAGGAGAGGCTGTACGAGGCCTCCCTCGGCGACCTGATCGCCCTGTTCAACGAGACCCCGGACGACGTCCGTAACCTGCTGGTCATCGGCCACAACCCGGGGATGCACGGAGCCGCCGACGCCCTCTCCGGATCGGCCGAGGGCGACACCCTGGCCAGGATGACCCGGGACGGATTCCCGACGGCGGCCTACGCCGTGGTGGAGTTCCCCGGCTCCTGGAAGAGCGTGGAGCACGGGGCCGGCAAGCTCACGGAGTACTGGACACCGAACGGCTGAGCAGCGGGAACGCACGCGGTCGCGACCGCGCACAGGGCCCCGGCACCTCCTCGGTGCCGGGGCCTCTTCCCGTAAGCCTGCATGCCTGAGCCTGTGAGCCCGCACGCCCGTGGAGCCCGCAGGCCCGTGGGCGTCAGTCGACGAGGCCGTCCGCCGCCTCGACCTCTTCGCGGGTGATGCCGAGCAGATAGAGCACGGTGTCCAGGAACGGCACGTTCACCGCGGTGTGCGCCGCCTCGCGGACCACCGGCTTGGCGTTGAACGCCACGCCGAGCCCGGCGGTGTTCAGCATGTCGAGGTCGTTCGCCCCGTCCCCGATGGCCACCGTCTGCGCCAGCGGAACCCCCGCCTGCTCGGCGAAGCTGCGCAGCAGCCGGGCTTTGCCCGCCCGGTCCACGACATCGCCGACGACCCGTCCGGTGAGCTTGCCGTCCACCACCTCCAGGGTGTTGGCGGAGGCGAAGTCGAGGCCGAGCCGTTCCTTCAGGTCATCCGTGACCTGGGTGAACCCGCCGGAGACGACGCCCACTTGGTACCCGAGCCGCTTCAGCGTACGGATCAGGGTGCGGGCGCCGGGGGTGAGCCGTACCTCGGCGCGGACCTTGTCCACCACCGAGACGTCCAGGCCCGCCAGCAGTGCGACCCGGGCGTGCAGCGACTGCTCGAAGTCCAGCTCGCCGCGCATCGCCTGCTCGGTCACCTCGGCGACCTTGTCCTCGCAGCCCGCGTGCGCCGCGAAGAGCTCGATCACCTCGTCCTGGATCAGCGTGGAGTCGACGTCCATGACCACCAGGCGCTGGGCCCGGCGGCTCAGCCCGGCCGAGACCACCGCGACGTCCACACCGATCTCCGCGGCCTCGGTCGCCAGCGCGGTCCGCAGCTCCCCGGTCCCGGTCCCCGACACCGCGAACTCGACGGCGGTGACCGGGTACTTCGCCAGCCGGAAGATACGGTCGATGTTCCCGCCGGTCGAGGTGATCGTGGCCGCTATGGCGGCGGTCGACTCGGCGGTGAGCGGGTGCCCCAGCACGGTCACGTGGGAACGGCCGTCCCCGCGGGGGCGGTTGTCGCCGATACCCGAGATGATCTCGGCCTGGAGCTTCAGGGAGTCGGCCCAGCTGTGCACGGTCGCCCGCAGGTCGCCCTCGGTCGTCCCGCCCGCGACGGGCGCGGTGACCAGGGCGCACAGCACGATGCGGCCACGGGTGACGACCTGCTCGATGTCCACGACGTCGACCGCGTACGCGGCGAGGGTGTCGAAGAGCCCGGCGGTGATCCCGGGCCGGTCCTTGCCGAAGATCTTGACGAGCAGGGTGGGTGCGTCGCTGCCCGGGAGGGGCTGAGGTGACGCGGGTGGCTGAGGTGGCTGAGATGCGCTCATGGTGGTTCCCACCGTATCGGTCCGGCCGCCCTCCCCGGCTGCCTGTCCCGAGTGCCGGACGGAAAACCGTGAGGCTCCGCGTGCGGCAGTCGGGAGGTATACGCGCCCGAAAGCGACGGGATGCGCGCCCAAGGAACAGGGGGATTCGCGCCCGAGGACACAGGGATACGCGCCCGGGGACGCGCGGACCCCGCAGATCTGGCCGGTACAGGTCTTGCGTTCGGCCGCTCCGGGTGTCCCGTATGGCCCGTTATGAAGTCACTGAAGCTTCATCAGGCGGTAAGAGCACCTTCATTCGTTCTTCTCCCGTTCCGGGGTGGTTTTCCTGCCGGGACCGGAGCCTCTGAGCAGGCCTCCGCGCGGTCTTCACCCTCCCGACTTTCGGATCGGGGGCCGACCCTGGAATAGTTCCCCACGATGTTCAGCATCCCTAGACTCCCTGCGACGGGGGTAACACGGGGGACAACTAGTGGGGCGCGGAGTGCCGGAACTCGTACTGGAATTGAATGGCAGCACCTGGACGCTCGATCCGTCCAGGCCGTACACCCTCGGACGTGATCCGCAGGGCGACCTGACGATCGACGACGCCAGGGTGTCGTGGCGGCACGCCACGATCAGCTGGAACGGCCGCAGTTGGTCCATCGAGGACCACGGCAGCACCAACGGCACCTATGTGCAGGGCCAGCGGATTCAACAGGTGGAAATCGGCCCCGGCTCCGTGCTGCACCTGGGCAACGCCACCGACGGCCCCCGGGTGAGCCTCACGGCCGCCGCGGGCGCGGGTGTCGGCGGCGGCCAGGGTGCCGGCGCCCAGCAGGCTCCGCACCAGCAGCCCCAGGGCGGCGGCGCGGGCTGGCCCGGACACCAGCAGCCCCCGGCCCACCAGGCCCCGCCCCAGCAGCAGGCCTGGCAGCAGCCGCAGGCGCCTCAGCAGCAGGTGCCGCACCAGCAGCCCCCGGCCCACCAGGCCCAGCACCAGCAGGTGCCGCATCAGCAGAACCCGGCGCATCCGGGCGGACCGGGACAGGGCGCCGCCGCGGGCGCGCCGCCGGTCTACGGTGACCGCAGCCCGACCACGTTCCACCAGCTGGCCCTCGGCCGGGTCATGCGCATCGGTCGTGCGCTGGAGAACGAGCTGGTCGTCTCCGACCTCCAGGTCTCCCGCAACCACGCTGAGTTCCACGCGACGCCCGACGGCCGCTTCGAGATCCGCGACCTCGGCTCGCACAACGGCACGTACGTCAACGGTCTGCCGCTCCAGAAGTCCGGCTCGGCGCTCATCGGCCCGAACGACATCGTCGGCGTCGGTCACTCGACGTTCCGGTTGGTCGGGGACCGGCTGGAAGAGTTCGTAGACACCGGTGAGGTCTCCTTCTCCGCCCGCCACCTCACGGTGACGGTCGACGGCGGGAAGCAGATCCTGAAGGACGTCTCCTTCGGCGTCCCGGAGAAGTCGCTGATCGCGGTCATCGGCCCCTCCGGCTCCGGAAAGTCCACCCTGCTCAAGGCGCTCACCGGCTACCGGCCCGCCAACCAGGGGGACGTCCTCTACGACAACCGAAACCTGTACAAGCAGTTCGCCGAGCTGCGCCAGCGCATCGGTCTGGTCCCGCAGGACGACATCCTGCACAAGGAACTGACCGTCACCAAGGCCCTCAAGTACGCGGCCAAGCTCCGCTTCCCCGCGGACACCACCGAGGCCGAGCGCCAGTCCCGGATCACCGAGGTCCTCGCCGAGCTCAAGCTCGACATCCACAAGGACAAGAAGATCACCTCGCTCTCCGGCGGCCAGCGCAAGCGCGTCTCGGTCGCCTTGGAGCTGCTCACCAAGCCCTCGCTGATCTTCCTGGACGAGCCGACCTCCGGCCTCGACCCGGGCATGGACCGCGACGTCATGCAGCTGCTGCGCGGCCTCGCCGACGACGGCCGCACGGTGCTCGTGGTCACGCACTCGGTCGCCGAGCTGGCGATCTGCGACAAGCTCCTCGTGATGGCGCCCGGCGGTTCCGTCGCCTACTTCGGTCCGCCGGAGGAAGCGCTGAACTTCTTCGGCTACACCAGCTGGGCCGACGTCTTCTCCGCCTTCGAGAACTACCGCGACTACGACTGGGCGGGCCGCTGGCGCGGTTCGCAGCACTACCAGATGTACGCCGCCGACATCGACGCGGTCGCGGCCCAGCCGGTCAACATGCCGCCCCCGCAGCAGATGCGCCCGCCGAAGCCGCAGGGCTGGATGGCTCAGCTGTGGACGCTGATCCGGAGGTACTCCTCCGTCATCGCGTCCGACAAGGGCTTCATGGGTCTGATGCTGATCCTGCCCGCGGTGCTGGGCGTGGTCAGCGTGGTCATCCCGGCGGAGTTCGGTCTAGCCGAGCCCACCCCGCCGTCCCGGTTCAACGGCAAGGCCGGCACGATCATGCTGATCCTCGCGGTCGGCATGTGCTTCTCCGGCGCCGCCAACTCCGTACGAGAGCTGATCAAGGAACGGGTCATCTACGAACGGGAGCGGGCCACCGGCCTGTCCCGCTCCGCGTACCTGATGTCCAAGGTGATCGTCCTCGGCGTGATCACCGCCTTCCAGGGCGTGATCATCTGCGGCATCGGCTTCGCCACCCGCGATCTCCCGGCGGAGGGCCTGATCATGCCCCCGGCCGTCGAGATCTGCCTCTCGATCATCGTGCTGGGCTTCACCTCGATGATGTTCGGCCTGGTCATCTCCTCGCTGGTGAAGACCGCCGAGAAGACCATGCCGCTGCTGGTCATGTTCGCGATCATCCAGGTCGTCTTCACCGGCGTGCTCTTCCAGGTGTACGGATCGCCGGGCCTGGAGCAGTTCGCCTGGCTGATGCCGTCCCGCTGGGCGATGGCCGCGGCCGGTACCACGCTGGACCTGGCGCACCTGATGCCGCCGTGGGACCCGAAGAACCCCACCGATCTCGACCCGCTGTGGGAGCACACCGCGAGCCAGTGGGGCATCAACATCACCGTCCTGCTCGCGCTCGGCGTGATCTGCGGCATCGCGGTGGCACGCCTGCTGCGCCGCCACGAGCCCGAGGTCATGCGCAAGTAGTACCGGTCGCGACATGCCGGAGGGCGGCACCCCGCGGGGTGCCGCCCTCCGGCATGTGTACTGCGGCCTGAGTGCTGCTGGGATCAGTACGCGCCGTTCACGTTGTCCATGGAGCCGTAGCGGTCGGCCGCGTAGTTGCAGGCCGCGACGATGTTGGCGACCGGGTCGTACAGGTCCTTCTTGGTGCCCGCCACGTGGTAGCGGTCGAAGGTCGGCTGGATCACCTGGAGCAGGCCCTTGGAGGGGACGCCGTTGCGGGCGTTGATGTCCCAGTTGTTGATGGCCCAGCGGTTACCGCTGGACTCCCGCATGATGTTGCGGTGGATCCCGTCGTAGGAGCCCGGGATGCCTTCCTTCTTCATGATCGCCATGGCTTCGCGGATCCAGCCGTCGAGGTTGTTGGCGTAGACGGGCTTGCGCGCGGTGGAGCGGCTGGCGGCCTCGGACTCGCGCTTCTTCGCGTCGGCCTTGGCCTGGGCGGCCTTGGCCTTGGCGGCGGCAGCGGCCTTGGCCTTCGCCTGGGACGCGGCCTTGGCCTTGGCAGCGGCGGCCTTGGTCTCGGCGGCGGCCTTCGCCTTGGCGGCGTCGGCGGCCTTCACCAGCTGCTCAGCGGTGGAGTGCTGCTCGATCATGCTGTTCTGCACGGTCTTGGCCTGTGCGGAACCCGCGGCGGCGGTGAGAGCCACGGGCGCAGCGGCGGCTGCTGCCTGCGGAGCAATCTCGGCCTCGGCGTTCGACGGGACGAGCGAGAAGGTCAGGGCGGCGACGCCCAGGGCCGACACACCGGCCACGGAGATCTTCTGGACCTTGTTCAGACGACGAAGACGACTGGGAATGCGGTTCGCGGACATGCAGGGATACCTCTTCGAATGCTCAGGTGTCCTCACGGAGGACGAGACCGGAGGTGGTGGCGCGTACCTCCGTCGGGGACGAGGGCAATTCTTAGCGGCCGCAAAATGCTGTGGCAAAGGTGTGACGTACGAAGGCGAGTAGTGGAGTGGGTGCTCGGAGGGGGTCCCGTTCGCCCGAAATAACCCCAGCTCGTGCTGGCCCAAAACGCGCTTATGTGTCAACTAGGGACGTTCGTAAGTGACGTGGGCCCTATGCCCGGGCTCACATCGGCGAGGTAACAGTCTCACCACTCGTTGCTGAAGCAATCCGGAGCGTTATGTTCCTCATCCGGCAGGACGAGGTGGACACCCCGAACTCGTGCCAGAGGTGCCGCCCCTGGAGCGCCGCCAAGCAGGGGTGGGCGGGAAGGTCAGCGGGAGCGGACCGTCCGGCAGGGCTGGCCGTGGCTCGGCGCGATGCCCCAGCTCAAGGCCAGGCAGGATGCCGACGCGGGCGGGCGTGTGTGCCGTCGCTCCGGTCCGCGCCTGGTGACAGCCGACTCGCTTCCGCGCCCAGCTCCCGCGCTGTGCCCTCCCGTACTTCGGCGCGCTCCCGCGCTGTGTCCTCCCGAACCCCGGCGTCCCGTGCGTCGAGCACCAGATCCCGGCTTCCGCGCCGCCGGCGCCCCGGCCGGCGTGCGCCCCAGCCCCTTCGAACCGCCCGTGATCACCGCCACCGGCATCGTGACCGTCTCCTCCGTTCGCTCCTCGGCGTCCGCCGGGAGGACCCCGGCGGCTTCACCGCAGGAAGCGCGCCGCCCGCCGCGCCTCGCCCGCGAGCTGCATCCGCACCCGCACCCGTACCCGGCACGTCGACGCAGGCCCCGGGCGGCCACGGCCCATGGGGTCCTCAAGTCCTAGGACCTTCGCCCGAGGAGACCGGTGGCCCGGGCCCTAGGCCTCCCGCCCGTCCGTCACCGCCCCCGCCCGATACGGCCGCGCGGCCCCCGCCGGTACGGTGATCCCATGAGTCATCGCCCACCGTCGGGCCTCGCCGCGGTGAGTGCCGCGCTGCTCGCCATGAGCCGGCACCTCGAAGTGGGCGACGTCCTCAAGACGATCGTCGCCTCCGCCCGCGAGCTGCTCGACGCCCAGTACGCGGCCCTCGGCGTCCCGGACGACCACGGGGGCTTCGCCCAGTTCGTGGTCGACGGGGTCAGCGACGAGCAGTGGAAGGCCATCGGCCCCCTGCCCCGGCAGCACGGCATCCTCGCCGCGATGCTGCACCAGGCGAAGCCCGAACGCCTCGCCGACGTCCGCGAGGACCCCCGCTTCGAGGGCTGGCCCGACGCCCACCCCGACATGTCCGACTTCCTCGGCCTGCCCATCACGGACGGCGACGAGATCATCGGCGCCCTGTTCCTCGCCAACAAGCAGTGCCCCAAGCCCGACGGCGGCTGCGGCTTCACCGCCGAGGACGAGGAACTCCTCTCGATCCTCGCCCAGCACGCGGCCATCGCCCTGACCAACGCCCGCCTCTACGAGCGCAGCCGCGAGCTGACCATCGCCGAGGAACGCTCTCGCCTCGCCCACGAGCTGCACGACGCGGTCAGCCAGAAGCTGTTCTCGCTCCGCCTCACCGCCCAGGCCGCCACCGCCCTCGTCGACCGCGACCCGGCCCGCGCCAAGGGCGAGCTCCAGCAGGTCGCCGTCCTCGCCGCCGAAGCGGTCGACGAGCTACGGGCCGCGGTCGTGGAGCTGCGCCCCGCCGCGCTCGACGAGGACGGGCTCATCGCCACACTCCGCACCCAGATCCAGGTCCTGGACCGGGCGCACACCGCCGAGGTCGCCTTCGAGAGCTGCGGGGTGCGCGCGCTGCCCGCCGCCCAGGAGGAGGCGCTGCTCCGGGTCGCCCAGGAGGCCCTGCACAACGCCCTGCGCCACTCCGGCGCGGAACGAGTGAGCGTCACCCTGGCCCGGCACGGCCCCGCGACCGTCCTGCGCGTCACCGACGACGGCCGGGGGTTCGACCCCACCGCTGTCCGGCGGGCGGGCCGCCACCTCGGCCTCGTCTCCATGCGCCACCGGGCGAGCAGCGTCGGCGGCCGACTCACCGTTGCCTCGGAGCCCGGCAAGGGCGCCACGATCGAGATGGAGGTCCCCGGTGGCTGACAAGATCATCAGGGTGCTGCTGGTCGACGACCACCAGGTGGTCCGCCGTGGCCTGCGTACGTTCCTGGAGATCCAGGACGACATAGAGGTCGTCGGGGAGGCGTCCGACGGTGCGGAGGGAGTCGCCAGGACCGAGGAGCTCCGCCCCGACGTGGTCCTGATGGACATCAAGATGCCGGGCACCGACGGCATCGAGGCCCTGCGTCGGCTGCGCGAGCTCGACAACCCGGCCAAGGTGCTCATCGTCACGAGCTTCACCGAACAGCGCACGGTGGTCCCCGCACTGCGCGCCGGAGCCTCCGGTTACGTCTACAAGGACGTCGATCCGGACGCCCTGGCCGGGGCGATCCGCTCGGTCCACGCGGGTCACGTTCTTCTCCAGCCGGAGGTCGCCGGCGCGCTCCTCGCCGACGACAACACGGGCACCGGGACGGGCCGGGGGAGCACCCTGACCGAACGGGAGCGCGAAGTCCTCAGCCTCATTGCGGACGGACGTTCGAACCGTGAGATCGCTCGCGCACTCGTCCTCTCCGAGAAGACGGTCAAGACCCACGTCTCGAACATCCTGATGAAGCTCGATCTGGCGGACCGGACCCAGGCCGCGCTGTGGGCGGTACGCCACGGAGCCGCGGGCTGAAGCGCGCCGGGCGGCCGACGGTCCGACCGGGTTCCCACCCGGACCGAGATTCATACTGTCGGGTGTATGTCACCCGTACGGCGCATCCTTCCGGGCCGCACGGCGTTCTCCAGGGCGTGCTGCGGCGGCTTGCCGCAGCCTCTCTAGGAGGAACCTGAAGTGAAGAACCTGAAGAAGGCCGCTGCCGTCACGATGATCGCCGGTGGGCTCATCGCCGCCGGTGCCGGTGCTGCCTCCGCCACGGTCCACAGCGGCGCCGACGCCCACGGCCTGGCCACCCACTCCCCGGGCGTCGCCAGCGGCAACCTGGCCCAGGTCCCGGTCGCCATCCCGGTCAACGTGGTCGGCAACACCGTCAACGTGGTCGGCCTGCTCAACCCGGCCTTCGGCAACCTCGGCCTGAACCACTGACCCAAGCTCCACCCCCGAAAGCCGGACACCCTTCCATCCCCAAGGGCCCGTCCGGCTTTCGCCGTACCGCCCCTCGCCCCACCCCAACCGTCCCGGTACCCGCTCCACCCGGTGCCACGGGTTCGGCACCCCGCTCCAGCCCGTCCGTCGTTCGAGGACGGAACCCCGCCCCGGGCCCCCGAGCGCAACGGGCGGCCAGCCCAACCGCGCCCCAGGCCGTCCGGCGCATGAAGACAGGGGGCGCAGAGGGCAAGCGCCCGCGGGCCTACCGCCGAACCTCCCCGCCCTCCACATACGCGTTGTACGCCGCCACCTGAGCCCGCCGAGCCACCCGCTCCACCGGCCGCAACGCCTCCCCCCGCGCCGCGATCTCCGACGCGCTCACCGCACCACCGTGCCCGTTCTCGTACGCCACCGAGACCAGCAGCCCCACCCGCTGCGCCATCTCCAGCACCCGCGCCGCCCGCGGCGGATACCCGGGCGCCAGCACATCGCGCACCCGCCCCCGCTCCGTTCGCGCCCGGTACGCGTCCACCGCCGCCTCCGCCACCGGCCCGGACCCGGCCACGTCCAGCCGGGAGAGCACCGCCGTCGCATCCCGCAACGCCTCGGCCAGCTCCCGCTCCGCTTCGCCCAGCGACGGGACATCCGCCGGCGGCGCCTCCCGTACCGGCAGCACCCGCCACACCACCTCGACGTGCAGGTCCCCCTCCGGCCCCACTTCGCTTACCTCCGGCACCAGCCCGTACGGCACCCCGTACGCGACCACCGCCTCCTCCGCCTCCAGCGCACGCGCATTGAAGTCGGGCGGACCGCTCAGCCCCAGCGGATGCCCCGGCGCCGGCAGTGCGACACGGAAACCGGTCGCCCCCAGCCCCCGCAACCGGCCGAGCGCCAGCGTGAGCCCGACCGGACCCGCCTCACCCGGCAGCCCCTCGACGCGGTGCACCGCGTCCTCCCCGACAATCGCGAGGGCGGCTTCGTCCGGCGAGACAAGTCCCGCGAGAAGCGCGTTTCCCCAGGCGGCCAACAACCCTGAACGTGGTTCGACAAGCATGGAGACAGCCTAGGGAACGCCCGGCCGATGCACGGGGTACGGACCTCACGCCCGGACCGCTCGCGCGGTGGCGTAGGTTTTCCCTGGGAGCCGTGCCCACCGGCACGCGACGATCGACGAGACTGCATGGGGAGACAACGCGCTCATGAGCGATGTACTGGAGCTGGTGGACGTATCCGTGGTCCGCGACGGACGCGCTCTGGTGGACGACGTCTCCTGGTCGGTCAAGGAGGGGGAGCGCTGGGTCATCCTGGGCCCCAACGGGGCCGGCAAGACGACCCTCCTCAACCTCGCGTCCAGCTACCTCTTCCCCAGCAGGGGAACGGCCACCGTCCTCGGTGAGCAGCTGGGCGGCGTCGGCACCGACGTCTTCGAGCTGCGCCCCCGGATCGGCATGGCGGGCATCGCGATGGCCGACAAGCTGCCCAAGCGCCAGACCGTGCTGCAGACGGTCCTCACCGCCGCGTACGGCATGACCGCCACCTGGCACGAGAACTACGAGGCCGTCGACGAGGAGCGCGCCCGCGCCTTCCTGGACCGCCTCGGCATGACCGAGTACCTGGACCGCAAGTTCGGCACGCTCTCCGAAGGTGAGCGCAAGCGCACGCTCATCGCCCGCGCCATGATGACCGACCCCGAGCTGCTGCTCCTCGACGAGCCCGCCGCCGGACTCGACCTCGGCGGCCGCGAGGACCTCGTCCGCCGCCTCGGCCGCCTCGCCCGCGACCCGTTCGCCCCCTCCATGATCATGGTGACCCACCATGTCGAGGAGATCGCACCCGGGTTCACCCACGTCCTGATGATCCGCCAGGGCAAGATCCTCGCGGCGGGTCCGATGGAGACCGAGCTCAGCTCCCGCAACCTCTCGCGCTGCTTCGGCCTGCCGCTCATCGTCGAGCACACCGGCGACCGTTACACCGCCCACGGCCTCCCCCTGACCTGAGTACCTGATCACCCCGTAACCCACTCCACCCACCCCGCTCATCCCACCCGGCCACCGCCTCACCGCAGTTGGCCACCCGTGCGCCCTGTCGGTGACGGTCCGACAGTCCTACGATGACCATGTGGATATCGACGCATGGGTGTGGTGGCTGATCGGCGCGGTGGGACTGGGTATTCCCCTCGTCCTGACCGCGATGCCCGAATTCGGCATGTTCGCCGTCGGAGCGTTGGCCTCATCGGTCATCGCCGCCCTCGGGGGCGCAGTCGTCGCCCAAGTGCTGGTCTTCGTCGTGGTGTCGGTCGCACTGATCGCCGTCGTGCGCCCGATCGCCGCGAGACACCGGGCCGGACAGGCCGGTCAGGCAAGCGGCATCGACGCCCTGAAGGGGCGTCAGGCAGTCGTGCTGGAGCGTGTATCCGGCTCCGGCGGCCGCGTCAAGCTCGCCGGCGAGGTCTGGTCGGCCCGCTCGCTCGACGACGAACAGGTCTTTGAACCCGGCCGCCAGGTCGACGTCGTCGACATCGACGGGGCGACGGCCGTCGTCATGTGACCGAGCTGCCATGTGACCGAACGACCCACGAGGCGGCCCGAGTTCTGCGAGACTCGAAGTCGATCATGTTGATCAACCGAAGGACACGAGAGACACGATGCAACCGATCATCATCGTCCTGATCATTCTGGTGGTGCTCGTCTTCATCGCCCTGATCAAGACGATCCAGGTCATCCCGCAGGCCAGTGCCGCCATCGTGGAGCGCTTCGGCCGCTACACCCGCACCCTGAACGCGGGCCTGAACATCGTCGTCCCGTTCATCGACTCGATCCGCAACCGGATCGACCTCCGTGAACAGGTCGTGCCCTTCCCGCCGCAGCCGGTGATCACCCAGGACAACCTGGTCGTCAACATCGACACCGTCATCTACTACCAGGTGACCGACGCACGAGCCGCCACCTACGAAGTCGCCAGCTACATCCAGGCGATCGAGCAGCTCACCGTCACCACCCTCCGCAACATCATCGGCGGCATGGACCTGGAGCGCACCCTCACCTCCCGCGAGGAGATCAACGCCGCCCTGCGCGGCGTCCTCGACGAGGCGACCGGCAAGTGGGGCATCCGCGTCAACCGCGTCGAGCTCAAGGCGATCGAGCCGCCGACCTCCATCCAGGACTCGATGGAGAAGCAGATGCGCGCCGACCGCGACAAGCGCGCCGCGATCCTCACCGCCGAGGGCATCCGGCAGTCCCAGATCCTCACCGCCGAAGGCGAGAAGCAGTCCGCGATCCTGCGCGCCGAAGGCGAGGCCAAGGCCGCCGCCCTGCGCGCCGAAGGTGAAGCCCAGGCCATCCGGACGGTGTTCGAGTCCATCCACGCCGGAGACCCGGACCAGAAGCTGCTCTCGTACCAGTACCTCCAGATGCTCCCGAAGATCGCCGAGGGCGACGCCAACAAGCTGTGGATCGTACCCAGCGAGATCGGCGACGCTCTCAAGGGCCTCAGCGGAGCCTTCGGGAACCTCGGCGGCGGCATGCCCGGCTTCAACACCGGCGGCAACGGAAGCAACGGCGGCAACGGCAACTCCGGTGCCCCCGCGGTGGAACGACGCGAAGAACCCCCGGTCCACTGACACCCCGACCCCTTCGTGCATGATCAGTGAGGCCCCTCGACCTTCATGGCGGGGAGGCGTCACTGACCATCGAAGGAGATGGCCTTGTCCATCTGGGAAATACTCGCGGTCTTCGCGGCCGGAGTCGGTGCGGGCACGATCAACACGATCGTCGGCTCGGGCACCCTGATCACCTTCCCCGTCCTGCTCGCCACCGGCCTCCCGCCGGTCACCGCGACCGTGTCCAACGCACTGGGCCTCATCCCCGGCTCCATCAGCGGAGCCATCGGCTACCGCAAGGAACTGGCCGGGCAACGCCGACGCGTCCTCAAACTGAGCGCCGGCGCGGCCGTCGGCGGCCTCACCGGGGCGACCCTCCTGCTCGCCCTGCCCTCGACTGCCTTTGAGACGATCGTCCCGGTCCTGGTCGCGCTCGCCCTGGTCCTGGTGATCCTGCAACCCCGCATCAGCAAAGCCGTACAGCGCAGCCGCGAACACACCGGCACCACCGCTCGCCCCGACGGCGGCCCGCTCCTCTTCGTCGGACTGATGCTCGCCAGCGTCTACGGCGGCTACTTCACCGCCGCCCAGGGGATCATCTACCTCTCCCTGATGGGCATGCTGCTCGACGACACCATGCAGCGCCTCAACGCCGTCAAGAACGTCCTGGCCGCCGTCGTCAACAGCATCGCCGCGCTGTTCTTCCTCTTCGTCGCGCACTTCGACTGGACGGCCGTCCTCCTGATCGCCGTCGGCTCGGCCATCGGCGGCCAGATAGGCGCCAAGGTCGGCCGCCGCCTCAGCCCCACCGTCCTGCGCGCCCTCATCGTCGCCGTCGGCACGGTGGCCATCGTCCAGCTGCTGCTCCGCTGACATACGTGGGCCCGCCCCACAGGGACGGGCCCACACCAACCGCACACGGCGTACGTCGATCACGCCACGGCCCCACGCAGCCGCGCGGAACCTCCGCGCGCTACGCCACCGCTGCCCGGTCCAGCCACTCGGGAAGTGCCGCCCGGTCACCTGCGCCCATCGCCAGCAGCATCGCCTCGGCGGGGGAGGGGACGAACGGCTGCTTCAGCAGCGGCATCCCCGCCTGCTGCGGCGTCCGGGCCGCCTTGCGGTGGTTGTCCTCGGCGCAGGAGGCCACCGTGTTCAGCCAGGTGTCCTGCCCGCCCTGGGCACGCGGCACCACATGGTCGACGGTGGACGCCCGCCGCCCGCAGTACGCGCACCGGTACTGGTCCCGCACGAGCACGCCCCTCCTGGACCACGGGGCCTGTCTTCGGAACGGCACCCGTACATACCGGCAGAGCCTGATCACCCGGGGCGCCGGAATATCCACGGCGGCACCACGCATACGGAGCTCGGGATGCGACTGCTCGACGACGGCCTTGTCCGTCAGGATCAGGACCACCGCACGGTTGAGCGTCACTGTCGACAGCGGCTCGAAGCTCGCATTGAGAACCAGCGTGTCACGCATCCTGCCCACCTCCCGTGTGCCGCCCGCCCCCTGGCAGGCCCGGATCAACTCTGGCTGGGCAGGCCGCGATGGACAACGCAATAAAAAATGCCCTGCTCTGATCTCTCCAAGACCAGAGCAGGGCAAACAGCAAACGAACTAATCGCTGACAGGAGCCTCGTACTCACCGATCAGCTGAGCACGCCCCAGCGTGTGGAACCGGAGGTTGAACCCGACCACGGCGGGCGACGCGTCACTGTCGATCCCGAGCTTCTCGGTGTCCACCGCGTACACGGTGAACACATAGCGGTGGTTCTCCCCGGCCGGCGGCGCGGCACCGCCGAAGTCCTTCGACCCGTAGTCGTTACGGGCCTGCACGGCCCCCTCCGGCAGCCCCGCGAACGCCCCGCTGCCCGCACCGGCCGGCAACTCGGTCACCGACGCCGGAATGTCGAAGAGCACCCAGTGCCAGAATCCGCTCCCTGTCGGCGCGTCCGGGTCGAAACACGTCACGGCGAAGCTCTTGGTGCCCTCCGGGAACCCGTCCCACCGCAGCTGCGGCGAAGTGTTCCCGGCCGCAAGCACCTGAGCGTCACCCAGCACGGCCCCCGGCGCGAGATCGTCGCTCACCAAGGTGAACGCCGGAACCTCCGGATGGAAATCGTGCGGCAGCGGGGCCCTCGTCGGCTCGGTCACGTCTCGTACCTCTCCTGATCGGCTCGTCTGCCGACGAGCGGCTCCCCAGCCGCCCGCCGCGCAGGTCTTCGGCAGGTTTCCCCACCCGACCCTAGGGCCTTTCGCCCTAGAGCCAGTTGCGCTGACCGCCGACCTGGGCCAGCCACTGGTTGAGGTACGCCGCCCAGTCCGTCCGGTGGTAGTCGTGCAGCCCCACCTGGAACGCGCGGTAGGAGTCGCTGCCCTGGCTGAACAGCCCCGGCTTCTTGTCCATCTCCAGGACGACGTCCATCTCACGGTCGTCGGCGACGAACGTCAGCTCCACCTGGTTCAGCCCGCGGTACTGCGTCGGCGGAACGAACTCGATCTCCTGGTAGAACGGCAGCCGCTGACGCGTACCGCGGATGTGACCCCGTTCCATGTCCGCGCTGCGGAAGCCGAAGCCCAGCTGGCCGAAGGCGTTCAGGATGGCCTCCTGCGCCGGCAGCGGGTGCACGTTGATCGGGTCCAGGTCACCGGAGTCCAGCGCGCGGGCGATCTCCAGCTCGGTGGTCACCCCGATGTTCATCCCGCGCAGCTGCTGGCCGCCGAACATCGTGACCGGCGTCTCCCAGGGAATCTCCAGGCCGAACGGCACCACGTGCACCGCGCCCGCCTGGACCTCGAAGGCCCCGCCGAGCTGAAGCTTGGTGAACTCGATGTCCTGCTTGGTCTCCTGGTCCCCGCTCTCGACCTCGACCCGCGCCTGGAGCCCGACATTGAGCCCCTCGATCTGCTGCGGCACCGATCCGCCCTGAATGCGGACCTCGCCCTGGACGACCCCACCGGGGACGACGTTCACCTCGGTGAGCTCGGTCTCCACCGACGCGCCACCGGCACCCATGCTCGCGAGCAGCCGCTTGAAGCCCATAGTCACTCCTTCTAGGTCCTGACCCCTACATACGCGCCACGACCGTAGCCGGTTCCCGTGCGGGCGATCCCAGTACCCTCGGACCCCATGACCACGAGCCCCGACCGCGCACCCCTCACACGCGACTTCTTCGACCGCTGCGTCCTGGAGGTCGCCCCCGACCTCCTGGGCCGCACCCTGGTCCGGCACAGCGCGGGGGGCACGATCGAGCTGCGCCTGACCGAGGTGGAGGCGTACGCGGGTGAGGTCGACCCGGGCTCGCACGCCTACCGCGGCCGCACCCCCCGTAACAGCGTGATGTTCGGCCCGCCCGGTCATACGTACGTCTACTTCACGTACGGGATGTGGCACTGCCTCAACCTGGTCTGCGGTCCGGAAGGCCGGGCGAGCGGGGTCCTGCTCCGGGCGGGCGAGATCGACGTCGGCGTCGGCCTCGCCCGCGAGCGGCGCATCTCGGCCCGCAGCGACAAGGAACTGGCCAAAGGCCCCGCCCGCCTGGCCACCGCCCTCGACGTCGACCGAGAGCTGAACGGCAGCGACCTCTTCGACGGCCCCGCCCCCGCCCTGTCCGTACTGCACGGCACCCCGCCACCCCGTGACCTGGTACGCAGCGGCCCCCGCACGGGCGTGGGCGGCGACGGGGCCCACCAGCCCTGGCGCTTCTGGATCGACGGAGACCCCACGGTGAGCCCGTACCGCGCCCACGCGCCACGCCATCGGGCGAGCCGCAGGACAACTTGACGCACCCTCGGCGGAGGCCTAATGTAGTCCGAGCCGCTTGACACGGGTACAGCTGTCGGCACGGTCCCTCGGACCGGACCGAGCCACTCGAAGCGGCCACACCACTACCTACGACTCACCCTGGCGGGTGCGAATTTGGCATGCCCGTAATTCGCTCGACAGGCTCGATTATGAGCTGCCAAGGGAATCGGCTAACGTAGTGAACACGCCGAAAGGCAAAGGCCCTCCACAGGCCACCGGAAATCGAATTCGGACCGGAAACGGAACGAAAAAGAGTCTGGTAAAGTTGGAACCGCCGGAAAGGGAAAACGCGAAAGCGAAGAACCTCGAAAGCACCCCGCTTCGACCGGGAATCGGACACGAAAGAGTCTGATAGAGTCGGAAACGCAAGAACGAAGGGAAGCGCCCGGAGGGCCCCGGTGAAACGGGACCGAAGGAAGCGTCCGTTCCTTGAGAACTCAACAGCGTGCCAAAAGTCAACGCCAGATATGTTGATACCCCGGCCTGCACCTGGTGCAGGTTGGAGGTTCCTTTGAAAGTCCTACGGTCGCCATGTGCGGCGGTAGGCAACAACACAGCGAGGACGCTGTGAACAGCGGGTCTTATTCCGACCGGTTGTTCCGCTCTCGTGTGTGTGCACCCGATTACGGGTAAACATTCACGGAGAGTTTGATCCTGGCTCAGGACGAACGCTGGCGGCGTGCTTAACACATGCAAGTCGAACGATGAAGCCTTTCGGGGTGGATTAGTGGCGAACGGGTGAGTAACACGTGGGCAATCTGCCCTTCACTCTGGGACAAGCCCTGGAAACGGGGTCTAATACCGGATAACACTCTGTCCCGCATGGGACGGGGTTAAAAGCTCCGGCGGTGAAGGATGAGCCCGCGGCCTATCAGCTTGTTGGTGGGGTAATGGCCTACCAAGGCGACGACGGGTAGCCGGCCTGAGAGGGCGACCGGCCACACTGGGACTGAGACACGGCCCAGACTCCTACGGGAGGCAGCAGTGGGGAATATTGCACAATGGGCGAAAGCCTGATGCAGCGACGCCGCGTGAGGGATGACGGCCTTCGGGTTGTAAACCTCTTTCAGCAGGGAAGAAGCGAAAGTGACGGTACCTGCAGAAGAAGCGCCGGCTAACTACGTGCCAGCAGCCGCGGTAATACGTAGGGCGCAAGCGTTGTCCGGAATTATTGGGCGTAAAGAGCTCGTAGGCGGCTTGTCACGTCGGATGTGAAAGCCCGGGGCTTAACCCCGGGTCTGCATTCGATACGGGCTAGCTAGAGTGTGGTAGGGGAGATCGGAATTCCTGGTGTAGCGGTGAAATGCGCAGATATCAGGAGGAACACCGGTGGCGAAGGCGGATCTCTGGGCCATTACTGACGCTGAGGAGCGAAAGCGTGGGGAGCGAACAGGATTAGATACCCTGGTAGTCCACGCCGTAAACGTTGGGAACTAGGTGTTGGCGACATTCCACGTCGTCGGTGCCGCAGCTAACGCATTAAGTTCCCCGCCTGGGGAGTACGGCCGCAAGGCTAAAACTCAAAGGAATTGACGGGGGCCCGCACAAGCAGCGGAGCATGTGGCTTAATTCGACGCAACGCGAAGAACCTTACCAAGGCTTGACATATACCGGAAAGCATCAGAGATGGTGCCCCCTTGTGGTCGGTATACAGGTGGTGCATGGCTGTCGTCAGCTCGTGTCGTGAGATGTTGGGTTAAGTCCCGCAACGAGCGCAACCCTTGTTCTGTGTTGCCAGCATGCCCTTCGGGGTGATGGGGACTCACAGGAGACTGCCGGGGTCAACTCGGAGGAAGGTGGGGACGACGTCAAGTCATCATGCCCCTTATGTCTTGGGCTGCACACGTGCTACAATGGCCGGTACAATGAGCTGCGATGCCGCGAGGCGGAGCGAATCTCAAAAAGCCGGTCTCAGTTCGGATTGGGGTCTGCAACTCGACCCCATGAAGTCGGAGTTGCTAGTAATCGCAGATCAGCATTGCTGCGGTGAATACGTTCCCGGGCCTTGTACACACCGCCCGTCACGTCACGAAAGTCGGTAACACCCGAAGCCGGTGGCCCAACCCCTTGTGGGAGGGAGCTGTCGAAGGTGGGACTGGCGATTGGGACGAAGTCGTAACAAGGTAGCCGTACCGGAAGGTGCGGCTGGATCACCTCCTTTCTAAGGAGCATCTAGATTCCGTAAGGGATCCAGAGCCACTACGTCGGCAAATGTTCGACGGTGGTCAGCTCATGGGTGGAACGTTGACTATTCAGTACCTGGTGGTTCAGCCGGGTCGTGAGTACTGCCCCTTCGGGGCGTGGAAAGCGAACCGTATGAATTCCGGGTACTGGGCGCGCTGTTGGGTGTCTGAAGGTACGGCCGATAAGGCTGCCTTCGACGCCGGCCCCAGTGAACTCGTCCTTAGGGACGGGGTGATGGGTGGCTGGTCGTTGCTTGAGAACTGCACAGTGGACGCGAGCATCTGTGGCCAAGTTTTTAAGGGCGCACGGTGGATGCCTTGGCACCAGGAACCGATGAAGGACGTGGGAGGCCACGATAGTCCCCGGGGAGCTGTCAACCAAGCTTTGATCCGGGGGTTTCCGAATGGGGAAACCCGGCAGTCGTCATGGGCTGTCACCCGCTGCTGAACACATAGGCAGTGTGGAGGGAACGAGGGGAAGTGAAACATCTCAGTACCCTCAGGAAGAGAAAACAACCGTGATTCCGGGAGTAGTGGCGAGCGAAACTGGATGAGGCCAAACCGTATGCGTGTGATACCCGGCAGGGGTTGCGCATGCGGGGTTGTGGGAGTTCTCTTGATCAATCTGCCGGTTGGTCGGCGAGTCAGAAACCGTTGGTGTAGGCGAAGGACATGCGAAAGGTCCGGCGTAGAGGGTAAGACCCCCGTAGCTGAAACATCAACGGCTCGTTTGAGAACCACCCAAGTAGCACGGGGCCCGAGAAATCCCGTGTGAATCTGGCGGGACCACCCGCTAAGCCTAAATATTCCCTGGTGACCGATAGCGGATAGTACCGTGAGGGAATGGTGAAAAGTACCGCGGGAGCGGAGTGAAATAGTACCTGAAACCGTGTGCCTACAAGCCGTGGGAGCGTCGCTGTGTGTGCTTGCACATGCAGTCGTGACTGCGTGCCTTTTGAAGAATGAGCCTGCGAGTTAGCGGTGTGTAGCGAGGTTAACCCGTGTGGGGAAGCCGTAGCGAAAGCGAGTCCGAATAGGGCGTTTGAGTTGCACGCTCTAGACCCGAAGCGGAGTGATCTAGCCATGGGCAGGTTGAAGCGGAGGTAAGACTTCGTGGAGGACCGAACCCACCAGGGTTGAAAACCTGGGGGATGACCTGTGGTTAGGGGTGAAAGGCCAATCAAACTCCGTGATAGCTGGTTCTCCCCGAAATGCATTTAGGTGCAGCGTCGTGTGTTTCTTGCCGGAGGTAGAGCACTGGATAGGCGATGGGCCCTACCGGGTTACTGACCTTAGCCAAACTCCGAATGCCGGTAAGTGAGAGCGCGGCAGTGAGACTGTGGGGGATAAGCTCCATGGTCGAGAGGGAAACAGCCCAGAGCATCGACTAAGGCCCCTAAGCGTACGCTAAGTGGGAAAGGATGTGGAGTCGCAGAGACAACCAGGAGGTTGGCTTAGAAGCAGCCACCCTTGAAAGAGTGCGTAATAGCTCACTGGTCAAGTGATTCCGCGCCGACAATGTAGCGGGGCTCAAGCGTACCGCCGAAGTCGTGTCATTCACACATATAGGGCCAACGCCTGTGTGGATGGGTAGGGGAGCGTCGTGTGCCGGGTGAAGCAGCCGCGGAAGCGAGTTGTGGACGGTTCACGAGTGAGAATGCAGGCATGAGTAGCGATACACACGTGAGAAACGTGTGCGCCGATTGACTAAGGGTTCCTGGGTCAAGCTGATCTGCCCAGGGTAAGTCGGGACCTAAGGCGAGGCCGACAGGCGTAGTCGATGGACAACCGGTTGATATTCCGGTACCCGCTTTGAAACGCCCAGTACTGAATCAGGCGATGCTAAGTCCGTGAAGCCGGCCCGATCTCTTCGGAGTTGAGGGTAGTGGTGGAGCCGATGAACCAGACTTGTAGTAGGTAAGCGATGGGGTGACGCAGGAAGGTAGTCCAGCCCGGGCGGTGGTTGTCCCGGGGTAAGGGTGTAGCCCGTGTGGTAGGTAAATCCGTCACACATTAAGGGTGAGACCTGATGCCGAGCCGATTGTGGTGAAGTGGATGATCCTATGCTGTCGAGAAAAGCCTCTAGCGAGTTTCATGGCGGCCCGTACCCTAAACCGACTCAGGTGGTCAGGTAGAGAATACCGAGGCGTTCGGGTGAACTATGGTTAAGGAACTCGGCAAAATGCCCCGTAACTTCGGGAGAAGGGGGCCATCACTGGTGATCCGATTTACTCGGTGAGCTGGGGTGGCCGCAGAGACCAGCGAGAAGCGACTGTTTACTAAAAACACAGGTCCGTGCGAAGCCGTAAGGCGATGTATACGGACTGACGCCTGCCCGGTGCTGGAACGTTAAGGGGACCGGTTAGCTGACTTTCGGGTTGGCGAAGCTGAGAACTTAAGCGCCAGTAAACGGCGGTGGTAACTATAACCATCCTAAGGTAGCGAAATTCCTTGTCGGGTAAGTTCCGACCTGCACGAATGGCGTAACGACTTCTCGACTGTCTCAACCATAGGCCCGGTGAAATTGCACTACGAGTAAAGATGCTCGTTTCGCGCAGCAGGACGGAAAGACCCGGGACCTTTACTACAGTTTGATATTGGTGTTCGGTTCGGCTTGTGTAGGATAGGTGGGAGACTTTGAAGCGGCCACGCCAGTGGTTGTGGAGTCGTCGTTGAAATACCACTCTGGTCGTGCTGGATGTCTAACCTGGGTCCGTGATCCGGATCAGGGACAGTGTCTGATGGGTAGTTTAACTGGGGCGGTTGCCTCCTAAAGAGTAACGGAGGCGCCCAAAGGTTCCCTCAGCCTGGTTGGCAATCAGGTGTTGAGTGTAAGTGCACAAGGGAGCTTGACTGTGAGACCGACGGGTCGAGCAGGGACGAAAGTCGGGACTAGTGATCCGGCAGTGGCTTGTGGAAGCGCTGTCGCTCAACGGATAAAAGGTACCCCGGGGATAACAGGCTGATCTTCCCCAAGAGTCCATATCGACGGGATGGTTTGGCACCTCGATGTCGGCTCGTCGCATCCTGGGGCTGGAGTCGGTCCCAAGGGTTGGGCTGTTCGCCCATTAAAGCGGTACGCGAGCTGGGTTTAGAACGTCGTGAGACAGTTCGGTCCCTATCCGCTGTGCGCGTAGGAATATTGAGAAGGGCTGTCCCTAGTACGAGAGGACCGGGACGGACGAACCTCTGGTGTGCCAGTTGTCCTGCCAAGGGCATGGCTGGTTGGCTACGTTCGGAAAGGATAACCGCTGAAAGCATCTAAGCGGGAAGCCTGCTTCGAGATGAGTATTCCCACCCTCTTGAGGGGTTAAGGCTCCCAGTAGACGACTGGGTTGATAGGCCAGATGTGGAAGCCCGGTAACGGGTGGAGCTGACTGGTACTAATAGGCCGAGGGCTTGTCCTCAGTTGCTCGCGTCCACTGTGTTGTTCCCGGGTTGCGAACAGTTATCGCTCCGGTTGAACAGTTTCACTACTTAATTGAAGAGTGTGCTTGTTCGCTAGAACCCGATAGGGTTTCGGTGGTCATTGCGTTAGGGAAACGCCCGGTTACATTCCGAACCCGGAAGCTAAGCCTTTCAGCGCCGATGGTACTGCAGGGGGGACCCTGTGGGAGAGTAGGACGCCGCCGAACAATCTTTCAAGGACCCCTGGTCCCAGCGTTCACGCTGGGACCAGGGGTCCTTTTGTTTTTGTCGAAGCGCGTCGGAAGGTCGGCTGCGCGAGAATGTCTGTGGTACCCGACGACAGGAGTCACACCCATGTCCACCAACTCTCCCGACGACCGTCCGGAGCGCGAGCCGCGTCGCCGGGACGGCGGTGACAGGGGCGGTTACCGCGGTGGTCGTGACGACCGGTCCGGTTCCGGCGCACCTCGACGTGACAACGACAGCCGTGGCAACGACCGCGGTGGCTTCCGCCGCGACGACCGGGATCGCGACCGTGACCGGGGGCCGCGTCGTGATGACCGTGGTGGGCGTCCCAGTGGTGGCTTCGAGCGGCGTGATGACCGGCCGCGTGGCCCGCGTCGTGACGATGACCGGCCCTCCGGCGGTGGTTTCCGCCGTGACGACAACCGCGGTGGCGGTTCCGGTGGTGGTTTCCGGCGTGATGACAACCGTGGTGGGGGTTCCGGCGGCGGGTTCGAGCGGCGTGATGACCGGCCGCGTGGCCCGCGTCGTGAGGATGACCGGCCCTCCGGCGGTGGTTTCCGCCGTGACGACAACCGCGGTGGCGGTTCCGGCGGCGGTTTCCGCCGTGATGACAACCGGGGCGGCGGTTCCGGTGGTGGTTTCCGGCGTGACGACCGTGACCGGGGCCGTGACGGTGATCGCGATCGTGGGTTCCGTCGTGATGACGACCGTGGTGGGTACCGCGGTGGTCAGCAGCGTGATGACCGAGGCGGGCGTCCCAGCGGTGGCTTCGAGCGGCGCGATGACCGGCCGCGCGGCCCCCGTCGTGACGACGACCGGCCCTCCGGCGGCGGCTTCCGCCGTGACGACAACCGCCCTGCCGGCTTCCGCCGTGACGACAACCGTGGTGGCGGTTCGGGTGGTGGCTTCCGCCGTGACGACAACCGCCCTGCCGGCTTCCGCCGTGATGACAACCGGGGCGGCGGTTCCGGTGGTGGTTTCCGGCGTGACGACCGTGACCGGGGCCGTGACGGTGACCGCGATCGTGGGTTCCGTCGTGATGACGACCGTGGTGGGTACCGCGGTGGTCAGCAGCGTGATGACCGTGGCGGGCGTCCCAGTGGTGGCTTCGAGCGGCGTGATGACCGGCCGCGCGGTCCGCGTCGTGAGGATGACCGGCCCTCCGGCGGTGGTTTCCGCCGTGACGACAACCGCGGTGGCGGTTCCGGCGGCGGTTTCCGCCGTGATGACAACCGCGGCGGCGGTTCCGGCGGTGGTTTCCGGCGTGACGACCGGGACCGGGACCGCGGCGGCTACCGTGGCGGGCAGCGTGACGACCGGGACCGTGGTGGCTTCCGCGGGCGTGACGACCGCGACCGGGACCGTGAGCCGATCAAGCGGCTTCCGATCCCCGACGACGTCACCGGCGACGAGATCGACAAGGACGTACGCCAGGAGCTGATGAGCCTGCCGAAGACCCTTGCCGAGGATGTCGCGCGCAACCTCGTCATGGTGGCCCGGCTCATCGACGAGGACCCCGAGCAGGCGTACGCGTACGCCCGGATCGCTCTGCGGCTCGCCTCGCGGGTCGCGGCGGTGCGTGAGGCGGCCGGGTTCGCGGCGTACGCGACCCAGAAGTACGCCGAGGCGCTCGCGGAGTTCCGGGCGGCCCGGCGGATGACCGGGTCCGTGGAGCTGTGGCCCGTCATGGCGGACTGCGAGCGTGGACTCGGGCGGCCCGAGCGGGCGATGGCCATGGCCGGTGAGCCCGAGGTGCAGAAGCTGGACAAGGCCGGGCAGGTCGA
The DNA here is from genome assembly GCF_031760065.1 of Streptomyces durocortorensis. NCBI lineage: Bacteria > Bacillati > Actinomycetota > Actinomycetes > Kitasatosporales > Streptomycetaceae > Streptomyces > Streptomyces sp. C11-1. The sequence goes on along the minus strand of NZ_CP134500.1, from coordinate 1,234,066 downwards.
GATGCGGCTGGTGGCCGCCGGAGCCCGCCGGGACATGGGCCAGATCGACGCCGCCATCGTGACCCTCCAGAGCCCCGAGCTGGCGTCCAACTCCGTCCAGCCGTGGACGCCGCGTCTTCGCTACGCGTACGCCGACGCCCTGCTGGAGGCGGGGCGCGAGGACGAGGCGCGGGAGTGGTTCGGCAAGGCGATGGAGGCCGACAAGGACGGCGCGACGGACGCGTCGGACCGGCTGGCCGAGCTGGACGGTGTGGAGTTCGTCGACGCACTCAGCGACGACGGGGCCGACGACGTCGCCGGTCTTGCCGGTCTCACCGGGGAAGCGGCCGAAAGCCGCGAGACCGCGCGGGACGACGACCGTGAGGACGGCGAGGACGGTCCCGTGGACGGTTCCGTCACGGGTCAGTAGGCCACGAAGTCGGTAAGCGATGACGAAGGGGGCGGCACTCCGGCCGGAGTGCCGCCCCCTTCGTCATGTCCGGCGTCAGTCGACGGTGAGGCTCCGCATGACCAGGCCCGTCGCCGGCTTCGGACCGAACGAGGTCGACTTACGGGGCATGGTGACGCCCTGCCGGGCCAGGTCCCGGACGACCTCTTCGCGTACCGGATGCATCAGTACCGCCGTCGCGCCGAGACGTTCGGCCTGCTCGACGGCTGCCGCCGTGTCGTGGATGTAGCCGATGTGCTCGGGGGCGTCGGGGATCCGCCACACCTCGTCGAGCAGCGCGGAGTGCAGGACCGTCGCGTCCAGGGTGCGCCAGGCGTCGGGCCGGTCCGCCCGGACGGTCCTGGCCAGCAGCGCCGGGTCGGGCCGGTCCACGAGATGGAAGCCGCCGTCGCCCGCGAGGAGGAACGCGTTGCCCTGCGCCGCCGCGTCGGCGAGCGCGTCGAGTGCCCGGGGAAGCGGCCCGTCCACCGGGGTGACGCGGAAGAGGCCGGTCAGCGCATCGAGGGCGCGGGAAAGCGGCAGACCGCGCAGCAGCCGGTGGATCGCCCGGACCTGGAGCGGGTGGCGGGCCGTGTCCACGAGGAGGACGAGGCCGTAGTCCCACGGGCCGGGAGCGGTCTGTTCCCGCTGGAGCCGGAGGTAGGTGGCCCAGCGGTGGTGGCCGTCCGCGATGAGAGCCTGGTGCCGGGCGAGGTCTGTCTCGATCTCGCTCCGCTCGGCCGGGTCCGTCACGGCCCACAGGCGGTGCCGGAAGCCGTCCTCCGTCGTGGTGGCGAGCAGCGGCTCGCCCAGGACCGTGCGCTCGATCACCGCTGCCGCGCCGGTCGGTGTGCCGTCGTCGGAGCGGTCGTCGCCGCGGTAGGTCAGCAGCAGCGGTTCCAGATGGGCCCCCGTCGTCCGCATCAGCTCCGCGCGGTCCGCCACGACGTCGTCCATGACGTCCTCGTGCGGGAGCACGATGCCCTCGGAGGCGGGGGAGAGCGCCAGGGCGCCGATCAGGCCCCGCTGGAGGATCTCGTCGTTGCGCTGCTCGTAGACGTACAGCACCGGGTCCGGGTCCGCGGCGATGACCCCCTCGGCCAGCCAGCGGTCCAGGGTGGCGGCCGCCTGTCGGTGCCGTTCCCGGGCCGTGTCGGCCTGGGGGAGGATGAGGCGCACGATGTTGTGCGGATCCGCGGACTCCAGGTGATGCAGCCCGTCCGGCCGGACCACCACGTCGTACGGGGGCGAGGTCACGGCGGCAAGGCTGCCGACGCGCTCGGGCACGTAACGCAGTCCGCGGAACGGGATCAGCCGCAGCCCCTGGGCGTCGGGACCTGAAGTGTTCATCAGGGCATCGTATGTGTGCCGTGGGCATACGCGATGATCGGGTCAGAAGCGTGGAAGAGGAGCGAGCCATATGAGCCACCAGCAGGACAGGTCCCGGCCGTCGGGGAGCAGTACGGCGCTGAGCGAGGCGTACGACACGGCCCTCCTCGATCTGGACGGAGTCGTGTACGCGGGCGGGGAGGCCATCGCGTACGCCGTGGACTCGCTGGCCGCCGCGCGGGCCGGGGGCATGCACCTCGCGTACGTCACCAACAACGCGCTGCGGACTCCGGACGCGGTGGCGGAGCACCTCACGCGGCTGGGGGTGCCGGCCGAGGCCTCCGACGTGATCACTTCCGCCCAGGCCGTCGCCCGGCTGGTGGCCGATCAGCTGCCGCCGGGGGCCCGGGTGCTGGCGATCGGCGGGGAGGGGCTGCGGGTCGCGCTGCGAGAGCGCGGGCTGGTGCCGGTGGAGTCGGCGGACGACGACCCGGCCGCGGTGGCCCAGGGGTACGGCGGGCCGGACCTGGCGTGGGGGCGGTTCGCGGAGGCGAGCTACGCGATCCGGCGCGGGCTGCCGTGGTTCGCGTCCAACACCGACCTGACCATTCCGAGCGCCCGGGGCATCGCGCCCGGCAACGGGGCCGCCGTCGAGGTCGTACGGATCGCCACCGGGGCCGAGCCGCAGGTGGCCGGCAAGCCGTTGCCGCCGATGCACCGCGAGACCGTGCTGAGGACCGGTGCGAAGCGGCCGCTCGTCGTCGGGGACCGGCTGGACACGGACATCGAGGGCGCGTTCAACGGGGACGTGGACTCGCTGCTGGTCCTGACCGGGGTGACCGACGCCGCCCAGCTGCTCGCCGCCCCGCCGCAGCACCGGCCGACCTATGTGGACCGGGACCTGCGGGGGCTGCTGACCGGGCAGCCCGAGGTGACGGGGGACGGGGAGACCTACCGGTGCGAGGGGTGGAGGGCTTCCGTGCACGGGGACACGCTGGTCCTGGAGGGCGAGGGCGACCCGCTCGACGGGCTGCGGGCGCTCTGCGCGGCAGCCTGGACCTTCGCCGGTGCGGGCGGGTGCGAGCTGGAGACGGGGAAGGCTGTCGCCGCACTCGGGTTCTGAGTGGTGTCCCGGCCGCTGCCCGCTGTCCCTCGCGTGATTCTCCTTGCCCGGCGGGGTGTTGCGGGGGCGGGGCGGCGGTCCGGGGCCAGTGGCGTGAAGAGGGAGATAGGTTAACCTAACTTGGTGCTGCTCGGTGGTCTGCTTGTGCCCGGCGCCGCGCACTTCACCTCACCTCACCAAACTCCGGGAGTACCACCATGCAGCGCCTCACCGCAGAATCGGTGACCCTCGGCTACGACCAGCGAGTCATCACCGAGAGCCTCTCGGTGGAGATTCCCGACAACTCCTTCACCGTGATCGTCGGGCCCAACGCCTGCGGCAAGTCGACCCTCCTGCGCGCGCTCGCCCGGATGCTGAAGCCGAGCCAGGGGCAGGTGCTGCTGGACGGGCAGGCCATCCACCAGCTGCCCGCCAAGAAGGTCGCCCGCACGCTGGGGCTGCTGCCGCAGTCCTCCATAGCCCCCGACGGGATCACCGTCGCCGACCTCGTGGCCCGCGGCCGCTACCCCCACCAGGGGCTGCTGCGGCAGTGGTCGCCGGAGGACGAGCGGGTGGTCCAGGAGTCCATGGAGTCGACCGGGGTCGCCGAGCTGGCCGAGCGGTACGTCGACGAACTGTCCGGCGGTCAGCGTCAGCGGGTCTGGATCGCCATGGCGCTGGCCCAGCAGACCCCGCTGCTGCTGCTCGACGAGCCGACGACGTATCTCGACATCCAGCACCAGATCGACGTACTGGATCTGTGCGCGGAGCTCCACGAGACGCAGGGACGCACCCTGGTCGCCGTGCTGCACGACCTGAACCACGCCGCGCGGTACGCCACGCATCTCATCGCCATGCGGGACGGCGAGATCGTCGCGGAGGGGGCGCCTTCGGACGTGGTCGACGCTGAGCTGGTGGAGCGGGTGTTCGGGATGCGGTGCCAGGTGATCGACGACCCGGAGACGGGGACGCCGCTCGTCGTGCCCGCGGCCCGGAAGAGTCGGAAAGTGGCCGTCTGAGGCGTGCGAAGCGGCGGTCCGAGGTGTGCGGGGACGCCTGGGCGGCGGTTCGCCCTCCATCGCCGGACGGGCTCGATCTCGCCGCCGGCCGTCCTTGGACGTGCGGCCGGGCGCGCTTGATCGGCTACAGCAGCGATCTCAGTTTCAGCAGGTCCCTGAAGCCCGCCTCCAGGCGTACGCGGCCCGACGCCCACGCCTTCGCGAAGTTCAGGTCGCCGTCCACCAGGGCCACCAGGTCGTCGCTCGTCATCGCGAGCCTGATTCCGGCCTTCTCCCGGGGCGGCCCCTCGACCGTGTCCTGCACCTGGATACGGCCATCGGCCAGCAGGCCGGTGAACGTGATGTCGAGGTCCTTGATGTGACAGCTCAGCGAGCGGTCGAGGCCGGCGGTGCTGCGCACGTCGCCCTCGGCGGCTGCGAGGTTGTCGGAGAGTCTTCTCAGTGCACTGCGGCACTCCGCCTTGGTCGCCATCGTGCTCGACGGTACACCGGCCCGTCGATGTAGCGTTCCGGCATGAGCGACAGGATGCCGGAGACGGGAACGCCGCCCGTGAGCACGCCCGGGGAGCCGGACGCGTCGGCGACCGGGGAGCCCGCCGGGCCCGCTCCCCTCGGGGTCGTACGCACCCCCACCGGCCGGGCGGAGGTCGACGGGCCGCTGGAGCGTCTGGCCGATGCGGACCACCTCCCGGCGGACGGGCACATCGAGGTGTACGAGGATGTACACCGTGGGCTCAAGTCCGCGCTGACCTCGCTGGACGCCCGTCCGGCCGCCGTACCCGGCCCGCCCGGGCCCGTACCGACACCCGCGTACGACACGCACGACAACAGGAGCTGAACCGAACGTGGCAGGAGTGGCACGTCGCCGCCTCGACGCCGAGCTGGTACGCCGCAAGCTCGCCCGCTCGCGCGAGCACGCGAGTCAGCTGATCGCCGCGGGGCGGGTCACCGTCGGCCGCACCACCGCGACCAAACCCGCCACGCAGGTCGAGACGGCCGCCGCGATCGTCGTCACCAAGGACGACGACGACCCCGACTACGTCTCGCGCGGCGGACACAAGCTGGCCGGGGCGCTCGCCGCCTTCGTCCCGCTGGGGCTGGCCGTCGAAGGGCGCCGGGCGCTGGACGCCGGGGCGTCGACCGGCGGGTTCACCGACGTACTGCTGCGGGCCGGGGCCCGGCAGGTCGTCGCCGTGGACGTCGGGTACGGGCAGCTGGCCTGGTCGCTCCAGTCCGATGAACGGGTCGTCGTCAAGGACCGTACCAACGTGCGGGAGTTGACGTTGGAGGACATCGACGGGGAGGCGGTCGACCTGGTGGTGGGGGATCTGTCCTTCATTCCGCTGGGCCTCGTGCTGCCCGCCCTCGCCCGGTGCGCGGCGCCCGACGCGGATCTGGTCCTCATGGTCAAGCCGCAGTTCGAGGTGGGCAAGGAGCGGCTCGGCAGCGGCGGGGTGGTGCGGAGTGAGGAGCTGCGTGCCGAGGCGGTACGTGAAGTGGCGCGCCGGGCCTGGGGTCTGGGCCTCGGGGTGCGGGGGGTGACGGCCAGTCCGCTGCCCGGCCCGTCGGGGAACGTCGAGTACTTTCTGTGGCTGCGGGCCGGTGCACCTGAGCTGGATCCCGCGGATGTCGACCGTGCAGTGGTGGAGGGGCCTCGTTGACGACGAATGCGGCACGAACAGTCTTTCTTTTGGCGCACACCGGCCGTCCGGCCGCGATCCGCAGCGCGGAGCTCGTGGTACAGGGGCTGCTGCGCAACGGGCTCGGCGTGCGCGTCCTGGCGACCGAGGCGGCCGATCTGCCGCTCCCGGACACCGTGGAGACGGTCACGGACACCAGCCCCGCCGCCGTGGACGGCTGCGAGCTGCTGATCGTCCTCGGCGGTGACGGCACCCTGCTGCGCGGTGCGGAGTTCTCCCGCGCCTCCGGGGTGCCGATGCTCGGCGTCAACCTCGGCCGTGTCGGCTTCCTCGCGGAGGCGGAGCGCGACGACCTCGACAAGGTGGTCTCCCGGGTCGTCACCCGCGACTACGAGGTAGAGGAGCGCATGACGATCGACGTCCTGGTGCACAGCAACGGCGATGTCGTGCACACCGACTGGGCGCTCAACGAGGCGGCCGTGCAGAAGGTGTCGCCCGAGCGGATGCTCGAAGTCGTCCTGGAGATCGACGGGCGGCCGGTGACCGGGTTCGGCTGCGACGGGATCGTCTGTGCGACCCCGACCGGCTCGACCGCGTACGCCTTCTCGGCGGGCGGGCCCGTGGTCTGGCCCGAGGTCGAGGCCCTGCTGATGGTCCCGATCAGCGCCCACGCCCTGTTCGCCAAGCCGCTGGTGACCTCCCCGTCCTCCGTGCTCGCCGTCGAGGTCCAGCCGCACACCCCGCACGGGGTGCTGTGGTGCGACGGGCGGCGGACCGTGGAGCTGCCCGCCGGGGCGCGGGTCGAGGTGCGGCGCGGGGCGGTGCCCGTACGGCTGGCGCGGCTGCACCAGGCCTCGTTCACGGACCGGCTGGTGGCGAAGTTCGCGCTGCCCGTCTCGGGGTGGCGAGGCGCGCCCCACTGACGGTTCCCGCGATGCCCTGCGGCCTCCCGGCGGCCCCCGGGAACGCTCGGGAGCGCTCGGGAACGCTCGGGAGAGTGAATCCGGGAGCGGGGGCCGTCGCGCGCGCGGCCCGGGACCTCGTAAGGTCATGTCCGTGTTGGAGGAGATGCGGATACGGTCGCTCGGAGTCATCGACGACGCGGTGGTGGAGCTGTCACCCGGTTTCACCGCGGTGACGGGTGAGACCGGCGCGGGCAAGACCATGGTCGTCACGAGCCTCGGGCTGCTGCTCGGCGGGCGCGCCGACCCCGCCCTCGTACGGGTCGGGGCCAAGGCCGCGGTCGTGGAGGGCCGGATCACGGTGTCCGAGGGCGACGCGGCGGCGCTGCGGGCCGAGGAGGCCGGGGCGGAGCTCGACGACGGTGCGCTGCTCATCAGCCGTACCGTTTCGGCGGAAGGACGCTCACGGGCCCATCTCGGCGGCAGATCCGTGCCGGTCGGGGTCCTCACGGAGCTGGCGGACGAGCTGGTCGCCGTGCACGGGCAGACCGACCAGCAGGGCCTGCTCAAGCCCGCTCGGCAGCGGCAGGCGCTGGACCGGTACGCCGGGGACGGCGTGGAGGTCCCGCACGCCAAGTACGCGGCGGCCTACCGGCGGCTGCGAGCCGTGGCCGCTGAGCTGGAGGAGCTGACCACCCGGGCGCGGGAGCGGGCCCAGGAGGCGGATCTGCTGCGGTTCGGGCTGAACGAGGTCGCCGCCGTCGAGCCGTTGCCGGGCGAGGACGTCGAACTGGCCGCCGAGGCGGAACGGCTCGGGCACGCCGAGGCCCTCGCCTCCGCCGCCTCCCTCGCGCACACCGCGCTGGCGGGCAACCCCGAGGACCCCGAGAGCATCGACGCGACGACCGTCGTGGCCGCCGCCGGGCAGGCCCTGGACGGGGTTCGGGCCCATGACCCGGCGCTGGCCGCGCTGGCCGACCGGATCGGGGAGATCTCGATCCTGATCGCCGATGTGTCCGGCGAGTTGGCGGGGTACGCCGACCAGCTGGAGGCCGATCCGCTGCGGCTGGCCGCCGTGGAGGAGCGCCGGGCCGCGCTGACCGCCCTGACCCGCAAGTACGGCGAGGACATCGCGGCCGTACTCGCCTGGGCGCAGGAGGGTGCGGGCCGGCTCACCGAGCTGGAGGGCGACGACGAGCGAATCGGCGAGCTGACGGCTGAGCGGGATGCGTTGCGGGCTGAACTCTCCGTGCTGGGGCAGGCGTTGACGGATGCGAGGACGGAGGCGGCGGCCCGGTTCGCGGAGGCGGTGACCGGGGAACTGGCATCGCTCGCCATGCCGCACGCCCGGGTCTCCTTCGCCATCCGGCAGACCGAGTCGGCGGACGAGGAGTCCGGCATCGACATCGGCGGGCGCAGCGTCGTCTACGGCCCTTCGGGCGCCGACGAGGTGGAGCTGCTGCTCGCCCCGCACCCAGGGGCCCAGCCCCGGCCGATCGCCAAGGGAGCTTCGGGCGGTGAGCTGTCCCGGGTGATGCTCGCGGTGGAAGTCGTCTTCGCGGGCTCCGACCCGGTGCCCACGTACCTCTTCGACGAGGTCGACGCGGGCGTCGGCGGCAAGGCGGCGGTCGAGGTCGGGCGGCGCCTCGCCAAGCTCGCCCGGTCCGCGCAGGTGGTCGTCGTGACGCACCTGCCGCAGGTCGCGGCCTTCGCCGACCGGCAGCTGCTCGTGGAGAAGACCGTGGACGGCTCGGTGACCCGCAGCGGTGTCACTGTCCTGGAGGGCGAGGACCGGGTCCGGGAGCTGTCCCGGATGCTGGCGGGCCAGGAGGACTCGGAGACGGCCCGCGCCCATGCGGAGGAGCTGCTCGCCACGGCGCGCAAGGACGGGTAGGCCTGCCGCTCGGCGGGGCCGGACGGGGGAGGCTCCCCGCCCGGCCCCGCAGGCGTATCCACGCTTCCCTCTTGGGTGAGTACGTGAGGAGGACCGCCGTCGCAGGTCGCGTCGGTGCGGGAGTTGCCGCTTCGTCGGCCGCAAGGGTGTACGCGGCGCTGAGCCGCCGTACGGATGCCGTCTGGCAGCGGACCAGCCACGCCGGACGGACCGTCACCCTGTACGCCGGACCGGCGGCCGCGCTCGGTGCCGCCGCCGGGATCGCCGCCGCGCCCGGCCCGGGCATGTGCCGCCGGGGTGTTCGCCGTGTGGCCGTCGGCGTGGTGGCGCCGTGGCGGACGGACGGCGACCGGCGGCAACAGTGCGACGTGATGTTCACCCGTAAGGGTGGTGCCGTGTGGCCGGTTGTCGCTGCGGGTGCGGCAGCAACGTTCCGGCGGTCCCGGAACGCGCCTACGGACTGGCATCCTTGGCGCTGTACTTACCGCCGACTCGGTGACCCCGGGGAGCCAATCAACGTGTCACAGCTGCGTACGGTCCAAGTTCTGGGCGGCGGCAGCGCGGGCAGCAGCGCGCACGTCAGTTCGCTGGCCGCCGGGCTGGTGGCGCGCGGGGTTCAGGTGACCGTCTGCGCCCCGTCCGCGGTGGACCGGGCCTACGACTTCACGGCGGCGGGAGCCCGCTTCCTTCCGGTGCCCCGGCGCAGCGACCCGGCCGCCGTCGCCGCGCTGCGGGCCGCGTGCACCGGCGCCGACGTCGTCCACGCGCACGGGCTGCACGCGGCCTCCCGTACCGCCCTGGCACTGAGCGGGCGGGGCGTGCCCCTGGTCATGACCTGGCACACCCGGCGGTACGCGGAGGGCGCCCGCCGTCAGATCCTGCACCTGCTGGAACGGCGTGCCGCGCGGGCTGCGGCCGTGGTCCTCGCCCCCTCGTCGGACCTGGTGGACCGGGCCCGGGTGCGGGGCGCGCGCGATGCCCGGCTCGCCCCGGTCACCGCCCCGCTCCCGCGCTTGGCCGGGGGCGTCGACGACAGCAAGGTGCGGGCCGAACTCGGTGCGGTCGACCGGCCGTTGCTGATGGCCGTCGGCAGCCTCGTCCCGCACCACGGCTTCGACACCCTGCTGGACGCCGCCCGGATCTGGCGCCGCCTCGACCCCGTACCGCTGCTCGTCATCGCGGGGGAGGGGCGCGAGCGTGCGGCCCTGCAACAGCGGATCGGGGAAGAGGAGTTGCCCGTCTGCCTCGTCGGCTGCCGGGACGACGTGGGGGAGCTGCTCGCCGCCGCCGATCTCGCTCTGCTGCCCAGCCGGTGGGAAGGCCGTTCCCTGCTGGCGCAGGAAGCGCTGCGGACGGGCGTGCCGCTGGTGGCCACCGCCGTCGGCGGCGTGCCCGAGCTGGTCGGCGAGGCAGCGGAGCTGGTCCCGTACGGCAACGCCGAGGCGCTCGCCCGCACGGTCGTCCGGCTGCTCGGGGACCCCGGCGCGCTCGCCCGGCTCGCCGAGGCCGGGCGGGTCCAGGCGGCGGGCTGGCCCACCGAGGACGACACGATCGCCCATGTCCTGAGCGTGTACGACGAGTTGGCGCAGCCCCTGGCCCCGGGGCGCGGTCGCTGAGAAGGCCTTACGTCGTGTGGCGGCGGGCCCGCAGCGCCAGGCTGAGCGCCAGCACCGTCTGCGGGTCGTCCAGGTCCGTGCCCAGCAGCTCGCCGATCCGGGCGAGGCGGTTGTAGAGGGTCTGGCGGTTGAGGTGCAGCTCGCGGGCGGTCTCCGCCTTGCGGCCCGCGTGCGCCAGATACGCCTGGAGCGTCGGGAGCAGCGGCGGGCGCGAGGTGCGGTCGTGCTCGCGCAGCGGACCGATCGCCCGGTTCACGAACGCCGCCAGGTCCGGATGGTCCCGCAGCCGCCACAGCAGCAGGTCGATGTCGAGCCGCCGCGCGTCGTACCAGGGCCGGTCGTCCAGGCCCTGCGCGGCCGTCGCCGTCTCCGAGGCATGCCGCAGCCCCGCGCCCGCAGCGGCCCAGCCGCCCGCGACGCCGACCACGACCACCGGCGGATGCGAACCGGTGCGGTCCAGCCCCGCCCGCACCACGCCCGCCCGTAGGGCCGCCGCGACCCGGTCCGCGACCGCTGTGCGTTCCCCCTCCGAGCGCAGCCCGAGCAGGAGCGGCACCCGTCCCTCGACCGGCCGCACCCCCAGCAGCACCGGAACGCCGACCGACGCCAGCTCCTCCAGGACCGCCCGGGCCAGCAGTGCCCAGTTGCCGGACGGGGACAGCTCGGGCGCCAGCCGCATCACGACCGGGAGCAGCGGGGTGTCCCCGGGCCGGAAGCCGAGCACCCGGGCCTGGGCGGGGGCGTCCTCCGGGGCGATCCGGCCCTCCGCGAGGTCGGTGAGGAAGTCGCCCCGGCCCCGGGCGGCCAGCTCCTCCTCCTGCCTGGCCTGCATCAGGACCACCGCGAGGAGGCCCGCCGCGCGCTCCGCCGCCATCCGGTGCACGGTCGCCAGCGGCCCGGACACCGCGAGGAGCACGAGCCGGGCCCGTACCGCACCGGTCTCCGGACCGCCGCCCGGCACATCCACCAGGACCGCACCCGACGGCGGGCTCTCCCGGGCCGCCCGGTCGCCGCGCATGCCCTCCCAGACCTGGAGCGGGTCCGCGCCCACCGGGCCCGTGCCGGTGGAGGCCGCGTACAGGAGCTGGCCGTCGGGCGTCTCCAGGAAGACCGGGTTGGCGGTGAAGTCGGCGAGGATCCCGAGCACCTGCGGCACCCCGCCCCCGTCGAGCAGCGCCCGCGTCGCGTGCCGGTGCACCTCCTCCGCCTGCTGGAGCAGCGCGTAGTGGCCGTTGACGATCTCGGTGTGCACCTCCTCGGTCACCTCGACGAACGGGACCTCGCGGTGCAGCTGGACCAGCGGCAGAGCGGCCGTGCGGGCGGCGTCCACGATGGCGGCGGGCAGCCTGCCGAAGCGCGGGCCGAGCTCCACGACCAGGGCGGCGATGCCCCGGTCGGCGAGGCGGCGGACGAACGCGCGCTGTTCGGCGGGGCGGGTGCCGAGGCCCAGACCGGTGGTCAGGAGCAGCTCGCCGCCCTTGAGGAGCGAGGCGATGTTCGGGACCTCGCCCGCGTGCACCCAGCGCACCGTACGGTTCAGCCGGTCGGCGCCCGCCACCACCTCCGGGAGCCCGGCGCGCAGCCCCGGCAGCTCCAGCGCCCGCTGCACGGTGATTCCGCTGTGGCTCTCCACGTACCCGGCCCGCTTCCCCTTGTTTCCGCACCCGATACCCCGGGTGGTCGTCCTGTTCAGGACGCTACCGCCCGGGGTACGCGGTGCGCATGGCAGGGGAGGCGGAATCGCCGTGCTCAGGCGACGTCCCCGCCGATCGCGATGCCGCCGACCTGCCAGGGCCGGCGCCGGTGCTCTTCGGGAGCTCAGCCGACGTACGCGCCGCTCGCCGTCAGCCGCAGCGCCGTGTCGATCAGCGGGACATGGCTGAACGCCTGCGGGAAGTTCCCCACCTGGCGCTGGAGATTGGAGTCCCACTCCTCGGCCAGCAGGCCCAGGTCGTTGCGGAGCGACAGCAGCTTCTCGAACAGCTGACGCGCCTCGTCGACCCGGCCGATCATCGCGAGGTCGTCGGCCATCCAGAACGAGCAGGCCAGGAACGCGCCCTCGTCGCCCTCCAGACCGTCGACGCCCGCGTCCTCACCCTCCGTGGGGTAGCGCAGGATGAAGCCGTCCTCCGTGGACAGCTCCCGCTGGATCGCCTCGATCGTGCCGATGACGCGCTTGTCGTCCGGCGGCAGAAAGCCCATCTGCGGGATGAGCAGCAAGGAGGCGTCCAGCTCCTTGGAGCCGTAGGACTGGGTGAAGGTGTTGCGTTCCTTGTCGTAACCGCGCTCGCAGACATCCCGGTGGATGTCGTCGCGCAGCTCGTACCACCGCTCCAGCGGGCCTTCGACGTCCCCGGACTCGACCAGCTTGATCGTCCGGTCGACCGCGACCCAGGCCATCACCTTGGAGTGCACGAAGTGGCGGCGCGGGCCGCGCACCTCCCAGATGCCCTCGTCGGGCTCCTCCCAGTGCTTCTCCAGGTACTCGATCAGCTTGAGCTGGAGGCCCATGGCGTAGTCGTTGCGGGTCAGGCCCGTCATGTGCGCCAGGTGCAGCGCCTCGGTGACCTCGCCGTACACATCCAGCTGGAGCTGGTTCGCCGCGCCGTTGCCGACCCGGACAGGGCCGGAGTTCTCGTAGCCGGGCAGCCAGTCCAGCTCCGCTTCACCGAGCTCGCGCTCGCCCGCGATGCCGTACATGATCTGGAGGTTCTCCGGGTCGCCCGCCACCGCCCGCAGCAGCCACTCGCGCCAGGCACGGGCCTCTTCCCGATAGCCGGTGCGCAGCAGCGAGGAGAGGGTGATCGCGGCGTCCCGCAGCCAGGTGTAGCGGTAGTCCCAGTTCCGTACGCCCCCGATCTCCTCGGGCAGCGAGGTGGTCGGCGCGGCGACGATGCCGCCGGTCGGGGCGTACGTGAGGGCCTTGAGGGTGATCAGGGAGCGGACGACCGCCTCCCGATAGGGCCCGTGGTACGTGCACTGGTCGACCCATTCGCGCCAGAACAGCTCGGTCGCCTCCAGGGACCCCTCGGGGTCGGGGAGGGCCGGCGGCTCGTGGTGCGAGGGCTGCCAGCTGATCGTGAACGCCACCCGGTCGCCGGGCGCCACGGTGAAGTCGGAGTACGTGGTCAGATTCCGGCCATAGGTGTCCGCCTCGGTGTCCAGCCAGACGGAGTCCGGTCCGGCGACGGCGACCGTGCGATTGTCGACCTTGTGCACCCACGGCGTCACCCGGCCGTAGCTGAACCGCATGCGCAGCTCGGAGCGCATCGGCACCCGGCCGCTCACGCCCTCCACGATCCGGATGAGCTGCGGAGCGCCGTCACGCGGGGGCATGAAATCGGTCACCCGTACGGTGCCGCGCGGTGTGTCCCACTCCGATTCCAGGATGAGGGAGTCACCGCGGTATCGCCGCCGGTCGGCGGAGGGTGGCTCGGCTCCCTCCGCTCTCGCGGGGCCCAGGCGCCAGAAGCCGTGCTCCTCGGTGCCCAGCAGTCCTGCGAAGACGGCGTGCGAGTCGAAGCGGGGAAGGCACAGCCAGTCGGCCGTGCCGTCCCGGCAGACCAGCGCCGCGGTCTGCATGTCTCCGATGAGTGCGTAATCCTCGATGCGCCCGGCCACGTGCGTCTCCAGTCGAACGGCCATGTCGCCCCGTCAAAGGGCGCTTACTGCGGGTCAAGGGGGTCGTAGGGTCTTTCACCCGGGAAGATCCGACGAGTCCTGTACCGGTGGGCGGCCTGGGTGGTGCCGCCGCCCGGCCGTCTCGGCAGAGAGTGTTTGAGCAGGATACGACGCACCGCGAAGATCCGCGCGACGGTCCCCGCAACATCTCTGAGCTGATCGGGTGGGACGTGAAACGACTGGGGTGATGGTGTGAGGCCCCTGTGCAGGGTGTGGCCGGAAGCAGCCTCCCCTCGTCGCTGTTACCCTGGTAGCCCGTGGACCGGTGGTCGTTCGCGAGAGCGGACGAGGCCCCCGAACCGCAGCGACGGCACCCCCGGAATCCCCGGTTCGGCGGCCGGTACGCACCTCAGAATCGCGACCACGGGAGCCCCCTTTGGCTATGCAGCCCACATCCACGACGACCAAGCACATCTTCGTCACCGGGGGTGTCGCCTCCTCCCTCGGCAAGGGTCTGACTGCCTCCAGCCTGGGTGCCCTGCTCAAGGCACGGGGCCTGCGGGTCACCATGCAGAAGCTCGACCCCTACCTCAACGTCGACCCCGGCACGATGAACCCCTTCCAGCACGGTGAGGTGTTCGTCACCAACGACGGCGCCGAGACCGACCTGGACATCGGTCACTACGAGCGCTTCCTCGACGTGGACCTCGACGGCTCCGCCAACGTGACGACCGGCCAGGTCTACTCGCAGGTCATCGCCAAGGAGCGGCGCGGCGAGTACCTGGGCGACACCGTCCAGGTCATCCCGCACATCACCAACGAGATCAAGCACCGCATCCGGCGCATGGCCACCGACGACGTCGACGTCGTCATCACCGAAGTCGGCGGCACGGTCGGCGACATCGAGTCGCTGCCGTTCCTGGAGACCGTCCGCCAGGTCCGCCACGAGGTCGGCCGGGACAACGTCTTCGTCGTGCACATCTCGCTGCTGCCCTACATCGGCCCCTCCGGCGAGCTGAAGACCAAGCCCACCCAGCACTCGGTGGCCGCCCTGCGCAACATCGGCATCCAGCCCGACGCCATCGTGCTGCGCGCCGACCGCGAGGTCCCCACCTCCATCAAGCGCAAGATCTCGCTGATGTGCGACGTCGACGAGGCCGCCGTGGTCGCCGCGATCGACGCCAAGTCGATCTACGACATCCCCAAGGTGCTGCACACCGAGGGCCTGGACGCCTACGTCGTGCGCAAGCTCGACCTGCCGTTCCGGGACGTCGACTGGACCACCTGGGACGACCTGCTGGACCGGGTCCACAACCCCGACCACGAGGTCACCGTCGCGCTGGTCGGCAAGTACATCGACCTGCCCGACGCCTACCTCTCGGTGACCGAGGCCATCCGCGCCGGCGGCTTCGCCAACAAGGCCCGGGTCAAGGTCAAGTGGGTCACCTCCGACGACTGCCGCACCGCCGCCGGCGCCGCCGAGCACCTCGGCGACGTCGACGCGATCTGCATCCCCGGCGGCTTCGGTGAGCGCGGTGTCGACGGCAAGGTCGGCGCCATCCGCTACGCCCGAGAGAGCAAGGTCCCCCTCCTCGGCCTCTGCCTCGGCCTCCAGTGCATCGTGATCGAGGCGGCGCGCAACCTCGCCGAGATCCCCGACGCCAACTCCACCGAGTTCGACGCCGCCACCTCCCACCCGGTCATCTCGACCATGGAGGAGCAGCTCGCCTACGTCGAGGGCGCGGGCGACCTCGGCGGCACCATGCGGCTCGGCCTCTACCCGGCCAAGCTCGCCGAGGGCTCCCTGGTGCGCGAGGCCTACGACAACGAGCCGTACGTGGAGGAGCGCCACCGCCACCGCTACGAGGTCAACAACGGCTACCGCGCCGAGCTGGAGAAGAAGGCCGGACTGGTCTTCTCCGGCACCTCCCCGGACAACAAGCTCGTCGAGTACGTCGAGTACCCGCGCGAGGTGCACCCCTACCTGGTCGCCACCCAGGCGCACCCGGAGCTCCGCTCCCGCCCGACCCGCCCCCACCCGCTCTTCGCGGGCCTGGTGAAGGCGGCCGTCGCGCGCAAGGTCGGCGCAGGCGAGTAGCCGAGAGGTACTACGGTTGGCCGGGGTACGGGTCCTTCACGGACGCGTGCCCCGGTTTCTCGTTTTTGTACGTGGGAGGACGCACATGGGTATCCAGGACACGCCCGAGGAGTGGCAGGTCAACGCGACCGTGACCCCCTTCACCGGCAACAAGACCAGCGTCCGCACCGACCAGGTGGTGATGCCCGACGGCTCCGTCCACGGCCGCGACTACCAGGTCCACCCCGGCTCCGTCGCGGTCCTCGCGCTCGACGACGAGGACCGGGTCATCGTCCTGCGGCAGTACCGCCACCCGGTACGCCAGCGGCTCTGGGAGATCCCTGCCGGGCTGCTCGACGTCCCCGGCGAGAACCCCCTGCACGCCGCCCAGCGCGAGCTGTACGAGGAGGCACACGTCAAGGCCGAGGACTGGCGGGTGCTGACCGACGTCTACACCACGCCCGGCGGCTGCGATGAGGCCGTACGGATCTTCCTGGCCCGCGACCTCTCCGAGGCGGAGGGCGAGCGGTACGCGGTCTCCGAGGAGGAGGCCGACATGGAGCACGCCCGGGTACCGCTGCCCGAGCTGGTCCGCTCGGTGATCGCGGGGGACCTGCACAACAACTGTCTGGTCGTCGGGGCGCTCGCGCTCACCGCCGTCCTCGCGGGCGACGGGATCGACTCGCTGCGCCCCGCCGAGGCGCCCTGGCCGGCCCGGCCCTTCGAGGCCTGACAGCCCGTTCGTTCCCTTTCCCCCCCGGTCGGACGATCGTAAGAAATGCCGATCCGAAGACATGCTGATCCGATCGGGGGATGTTCCCCCGCCCTCCGCCCCGCTCTGCGGTGATCCTCGCCACCGCTGAACTACGCTCGAAAGGCCCCGACCGGAGATCCGGCGGGCACTGCGTGCAGCGAAGTGGGAGCGTGGCTCGTGACCGATCAGGCGGTGGACACCAGCGGCCTGGCAAAGGCCCCGGCGACCGAGGAGCCGTCCGGTGCCGCTCCGCCCCGATTCTTCGGCCGCGAACGTGAGTTGAAGGCCCTGCGCGAGGACATCGAGCGGGCCGGACTGGACACCCTCGCGGGCCGCAAGACCCCCCGTGCCCGCGTCCTGCTCATCGCGGGGCGTCCCGGCTCCGGCCGCAGCGCACTTGCCGAGGAGCTGGCCGGAGCCCTCACCGGCACCGACACCGCCGGGCCCGCCGCCTCCGCGACGGGCGCGCTGCCGTGGGCCGTTCCCGGTACGGGGTCGGGCGACTACCCCGACGGGGTGATCCGGGTCGGCCTCACCGACCCGGGCGGCGAAGCCGTCCCCACCGAGCGCACCGCCGGGGAGATCCTCGGCCTCCTCGGGGTGGCCGTCCCGCCCGGTGCCGATCAGGACGAGCTGTCCGAGATGGTCCGCGAGGCCCTCGCCGTACGCCGGCTCGTCCTGCTGCTCGACGACGCGGCCGACGCCGAACAGGTCGACCCGCTGCTCCCGGAGAACCCGGACTGCCTGGTCGTCGCCACCGCGACAGGACCCCTGACCGGCATCCCCGACGTGCGGCCCTGCACCCTCGGCGGACTGGAGGCGGGCGCGGCCGTACAACTGCTCGCCCGCGCCATCGGGCAGGTCCGCATCACCGTCGACCCCCGCACCGCCCAGACCCTGGCAGAGGAGTGCGGGGGGCAGCCCGCTGCGCTCACCCTGGTCGGAGGGCTGCTCGCCGCCCACCCGATGGCCTCGGTGGCCGACGTCGCCAAGCAGCTGCACGAGCTGCCCGACTCCGGCGAGCAGCAGCCCACCGCCGCCCGCCCGCTGGCCCGCGCCTTCCGGCTCGTCCACGACTCCCTGCCGGGGGCCGCCGCCCGGATACTGCGTCTGCTGGCCCTCGCGCCCGCCGGGCTCGCCGACGCCCACACGGCCTCCGCGCTGGCGGGCTGCTCGGTCTCGGCCGCCCGCTCGACGCTGGACGACTTCGTGCGGCTGGGCCTGTTGCGGACGGACGGCGCCGCCCACCCCCAGTACGCGGTGCCCGGCTGCCTCGCCCCGATGCTGCGGGCCCTCCTGGAGGACCGGGACCGGCCCGCCGAGATCCAGCTCGCCCGCGCCCGGATGCTGGAGCGGACCGTGCGCCGCCTCCAGTCCTGCCGGGCGGTCACCGAACCGGAGGGCTCCACCGCCCGCCGCAAGCTCGCCGGGCTGCCCCGCTCGCTGCGCTTCCCGAACGCGGAGGAGGCGGGCGCCTGGCTGCGCAAGCGGCAGCCCGCCCTGCTGGCCTCCGCCCGGCTCGCCGTCGCGGACGGGGAGCTCGACACCCTGGCCCGGCGGCTGGTGGCCGCCCTGGTGCGGGCCCTGGCCGTGCACCGGGGGACGGAGGCGGCCGCCCCCGAGCTGTACGGGCTGCACGGCCTGGTCCTCGACGTGGCGCAGCGCCGCGAACTGCCCCGGGAGCAGGCGGCCGCCCTGCTGAACCTCGCCGATCTGGACGCCCGCACCGGTCGCACCCGCGAGGCGCTGACCCGCTACCGGGCCGCGCTGGACGCCGGAAGGGCCGCGAAGGACCTGTACGCCACCGGCCGCGCGATGGAATCCGTAGGCGGCGCGTACGAGGAGCTGGGGGACTACCACCGGGCCGCCGACTGGTACGGCCGGGCACTCTCCCAGCGCCTCACCCAGGGTGAGCGGGCGGACGAGGCGCGCCTCTACGGGCGGCTCGGCGCCGTGCACACGTACGCCGGGCGCTACGGCGAGGCGCTGCGGAACTGGCGGGCGGCCGCGGCGGGCCACCGCAGGCTCGGCGACCCGGCGGCGCAGGCGCGGGCGCTCAGCGAGGCGGGCCGGGTCCAGGAGTACGCGGGCCGGCCGCACGACTCGCTCCAGACCTGCCGGGAGGCCGTCGAGCTGGCCCGGCGCGCCGGTGACGTGCGGCTTCAGGCGGCGCTCCAGCTGCGTCTTGCCGACACGCTGGACCGGCTGGGGGATCCGGCGGCGGCCCGGCTGCACCGGGGCGCGGCCGATAGATTGCTGGGCGAGGAGGGCTCCACCTGCGAAATCCGTAGTGCTTCGACAGAAAGTTAATGCTTTGTAAGGCTAGACAGCGCGAAGTCCTTCATTAGACTGGCTCTGCCGCGTTCCTTCGTGGCGTCTCCATTTATGCTGTATATGTCCGGGTCTGCACCGATGTGCCCGGATGACCCTCCGAGCCAAGGACCGTGATCGACGTGAAGGTCGGCATCCCCCGCGAAGTCAAGAACAACGAGTTCCGGGTGGCGATCACCCCCGCCGGAGTGCATGAGCTCGTCCGCCACGGCCACCAGGTCGTCATCGAGCAGAACGCCGGCGTCGGCTCGTCCATCCCGGACGAGGAGTACGTCGCCGCCGGTGCGCAGATCCTGCCCACCGCCGACGAGGTCTGGGCCGCCGCCGACCTGCTGCTCAAGGTCAAGGAGCCGGTCGCCGAGGAGTACCACCGCCTCCGCAAGGACCAGACGCTCTTCACCTACCTGCACCTCGCCGCCTCCCGCGAGTGCACCGACGCGCTGCTGGCCTCCGGCACCACCGCCATCGCGTACGAGACGGTCGAGACCGCCAACCGCGCGCTCCCGCTGCTCGCCCCGATGTCCGAGGTCGCGGGCCGCCTGGCCCCGCAGGTCGGCGCGTACCACCTGATGCGCTCGGTCGGCGGCCGCGGTGTGCTCCCCGGTGGCGTCCCCGGCACCCACGCCGGCGAGGCCGTCGTCATCGGTGGCGGTGTCTCCGGCTGGAACGCCACGCAGATCGCCGTGGGCCTCGGCTTCCACGTCACGCTGCTCGACCGCGACATCAACAAGCTCCGCGAGGCCGACAAGATCTTCGGCACCAAGGTGAAGACCGTCGTCTCCAACGCCTTCGAGCTGGAGAAGGCCGTCGTCGAGGCCGACCTCGTCATCGGCGCCGTGCTCATCCCCGGAGCCAAGGCCCCGAAGCTGGTCACCAACGAGCTCGTCGCCAAGATGAAGCCCGGAAGTGTCCTTGTCGACATCGCGATCGACCAGGGCGGCTGCTTCGAGGACTCGCACCCGACCACCCACGCCGAGCCGACCTTCCGGGTCCACGACTCGGTCTTCTACTGCGTCGCCAACATGCCTGGCGCGGTGCCCAACACCTCCACCTACGCGCTCACCAACGCCACGCTGCCCTACATCGTGGAGCTGGCGAACCGCGGCTGGGTCGAAGCGCTGCGCCGGGACGCCGCACTCGCCAAGGGCCTCAACACCCATGAGGGCCAGGTGGTTTACCGCGAGGTGGCCGAGGCGCACGACCTCCCGCACGTCGAGCTGAGCACCCTCCTCGGCTGACGGGTCAACCTCTTCCGTCAACATCGCACGTCCGGCCGGACCTTGCCGAGCAAGGTCCGGCCGGACGTGCGTCGGGCCCGCCGAGGCCCTTGCGCAACTCGCCTCGAACGTAACCCTTTACCCGTTTCGTGCAGCGGCGAAATGTGCGGCTTGGACGCTGTGCACCCTTGACAGCGAGACGTTCGATTGCCGACACATCGGGCCGGGTCCGGCGGATTGTGTTGCTGCGGACCGGTGACACGCCATAGAGTCGCCAATCGTCGGCATGGTGCCACGCTGACCTATCGATAAGTTTCCTGGTCACGTCCAAGGAGGTAAGACGACTTGTGAATGAGTCGACAATTACTCCCGGGGGTGGTCAACCAGGGATGCCTGCACGGGGTCTGAGCCCGATCGGGCTCGAAGCTGTCGGCTCCGTCGCTGTCCGCACCTTCGCCACCCAACAGCACATGACGACAGCCCCCCAGATGATGGACGGCCCACACGTGAACGCCACGGCCGGCAACGAGAGCAGCCGGGACACCGACAGCTTCGCCGACTTCGCCGAGGTGCCCGAGGGGCACTTCTACGACCCCGACGCCGAGTACGAGCCCGACCCGGAGTACGCGGCCACCCTCGCGCCCGACGCCGCGCGTCAGCGCCGCGAGCGCATCGGCCCGACCGGACGGCCCCTGCCGTACTTCCCGATCCCGGGTCCCCTGACCGACCACGGCCCCGCGAAGATCATCGCGATGTGCAACCAGAAGGGCGGCGTCGGCAAGACCACGTCGACCATCAACCTGGGTGCCGCCCTCGCGGAGTACGGACGCCGGGTCCTGCTCGTCGACTTCGACCCGCAGGGCGCCCTCTCGGTCGGCCTCGGGGTCAACCCGATGGAGCTCGACCTCACCGTCTACAACCTGCTCATGGAGCGGGGCATGGCGGCCGACGAGGTCCTGCTCAAGACCGCGGTCCCCAACATGGACCTGCTGCCCAGCAACATCGACCTCTCCGCGGCCGAGGTGCAGCTCGTCAGCGAGGTGGCCCGCGAGTCCACGCTCCAGCGCGCCCTGAAGCCGCTGATGGCCGACTACGACTACATCGTGATCGACTGTCAGCCCTCGCTCGGCCTGCTCACCGTGAACGCCCTGACGGCCGCTCACAAGGTCATAGTGCCGCTGGAGTGCGAGTTCTTCGCGCTGCGCGGGGTGGCGCTGCTCACCGAGACCATCGAGAAGGTCCAGGAGCGGCTCAACCCGGAGCTGGAGCTCGACGGCATCCTCGCCACCATGTACGACTCCCGTACGGTGCACAGCCGCGAGGTCCTGGCGCGCGTCGTCGAGGCCTTCGACGACCACGTCTACCACACGGTCATCGGGCGCACGGTCCGCTTCCCGGAGACCACGGTCGCCGGTGAGCCCATCACCACGTACGCCTCCAACTCGGTCGGCGCCGCCGCCTATCGCCAGCTCGCCAGGGAGGTGCTCGCCCGGTGTCACGCCGAGTGAGTCTGCCCGGTGCCGACGAGCTGTTCCGTACCACCGGAGGCGGGATGGGCCTCCAGCCCTCCTCCCCGGCGGACAGGCGGCGCAAGGCGAACGCCGAGCCGCGCGTCCCGGCGCCCGCCGGAGAGAGCGATCCCTCCGGCCGGGCCGCGTCCGCCGACCGCGAGGAGCACACCGCGGCCGACGCCGACGGCGACGACACGCGCGGCCGGGGCGAGGGCGAACGTTCCTCCTCCGCCAAGACTGCCTCCGGCGATCGCCCCGCGGCTTCCGCGGCCCCGGCGGAGCAGCCCCCGGCGGTCCAGCCGCAGCGCAGGCGCGGCGGCGGACGCGGGGCGAACCGCCGCCCCAGCGGCCGGGAGCGGCACGACGAGAAGATCACGGTCTACGTCTCCGCCGAGGAGCTGATGGACCTCGAACACGCCCGGCTCGTCCTGCGCGGTGAACACGGCCTCGCCGTCGACCGCGGCCGCATCGTCCGCGAGGCGGTGGCGGTGGTCCTGGCAGACCTGGAGTCCCGGGGCGACGCGAGCATCCTCGTGCGGCGGCTGCGCGGCCGCTGAGCGGCACGGCGCGGGTAGCCTGCCGGTTGGGGCCCGCCGACCGGCGGGGCCCGTCCCCGCCCCGCCCCACCCCTGGACCACCATGCCGACGCCCGCCGACCCCGCCGTCCCGCGCCGCCGTGCGCTCGGGCGGGGGCCGGGGGCGGCAGCGGCAGCCGTGGAGGCGGTGGCGGCGGCTCCGGAAGCCGTACGGGGGCCGGAAGCCGTTGCCGAGGTACCGGCGGCCGAGCCGGAGCCGGTACGGGAGCCGGAAGCCGTCGCCGTGGTACCGGAGTCCGCGGCTGAGCGCACGGCGGCCGACGACAAGCGCTTCACCGTCCGGCTGGTGAACTTCGAGGGCCCCTTCGACCTGCTTCTCCAGCTGATCTCCAAGCACAAGCTGGACGTGACCGAGGTCGCGCTCTCCAAGGTCACCGACGAGTTCATGGCGTACATCCGCGCCATGGGCCCCGACGGGGACCTCGACCAGACCACGGAGTTCCTCGTCGTCGCCGCCACCCTCCTCGACCTCAAGGCCGCCCGGCTGCTGCCCGCCGCCGAGGTGGAGGACGAGGCGGACCTCGCGCTCCTGGAGGCGCGGGACCTGCTCTTCGCGCGGCTGCTCCAGTACCGGGCGTACAAGCAGATCGCCGAGATCTTCCAGGGCCGTCTGGAGTCCGAGGCCCGCCGCCACCCCCGTACCGTCGGCCTGGAGGACCACCACGCGGAGCTGCTGCCCGAGGTCGTCATCAGCATCGGACCCGAGGGCTTCGCGAAGCTCGCGGTGAAGGCGATGCAGCCGAAGCCCAAGCCCCAGGTGTACGTGGACCACATCCACGCCCCCCTGGTCAGCGTGCGGGAGCAGGCGGGCATCGTGGTGGAGCGGCTGCGCGAGGCGGGGGCGGCGGTGAGCTTCCGCACGCTGACCGAGGACGCGCCGGACACCCTCACCGTGGTCGCCCGCTTCCTCGCCCTGCTGGAGCTGTACCGCGAGAAGGCCGTCACCCTGGACCAGGACGAGGCGCTGGGAGACCTGCTGGTGGCCTGGTGCGGCGGGGCGGACGCGGAGCCGGTGGTGACGGACGAGTTCGACCAGGAGATCCAGGCGCTGAACGGGACCCCCGATGAGAAGGACGTACGGGAATGAGCGAGCAGCCGACTCAGGTGGAGGGCGAGGGGGCGGTCGCCGCGCTCGACCTGAAGCCCGCCCTGGAGGCGGTCCTCATGGTCGTCGACGAGCCCGCCACCGTCGACCAGCTGGCCAAGGTGCTCCAGCGGCCCCGCAGGGCCGTGGCGGACGCGCTGCGGGAGCTGGCCGACGAGTACACCGTGCAGCGCCGCGGCTTCGACCTGCGGCTCGTGGCGGGCGGCTGGCGCTTCTACACCCGTCCCGAGTACGCGGCGGCCGTGGAGGGCTTCGTCCTGGACGGCCAGCACGCCCGGCTCACACAGGCCGCGCTGGAGACCCTGGCGGTGGTCGCCTACCGGCAGCCGGTGAGCCGGTCGAGGGTCTCGGCGGTGCGCGGGGTCAACTGCGACGGCGTCATGCGGACCCTCCTCCAGAGGGGCCTGGTGGCCGAGGCGGGCGCGGAACCCGAAACAGGTGCGATCCTGTACAGGACGACGAACTACTTTCTGGAGCGAATGGGCCTGCGCGGCCTGGACGAGCTCCCGGAGCTCGCGCCCTTCCTCCCGGAGGCGGACGCGATCGAGGCTGAGACGCTAGAGGGTGTGCCGTCGTTCGATCCGGACGCACCGGACACCCCGGATACTCACGCAGACGACAAGACGGAATTTTGATGCGAAGCAGTGGCAGGAACAGCGGAAGCGGCAGCGGCGGCCGGCCCCCCAGGAGTGGGAACGGCGCGGGCGGAGGCGGCCGCAGCGGCGGCGGGTCCTTCCGCCAGGGCCAGAGCGGCGGCCAGGGCGGACGCCCCGGTGGCCAGGGCGGACGCGGCGGCGCGCAGGGCGGTCGTTCCGGCGGCCAGGGCGGCCGTCCGGGCTTCCAGGGCGGTCGCGACGAGCAGGACAAGGACAAGCGTCCTCGCCGTCCCCGCCCCGAGGAGCGCCGCTACGACGTGGGCAACGACGCCCCCGGCGCCCGGCCCGAGCAGGACGGCCCCCGCAAGGGGCGCGGCGCGGCGGCGCGCGGCGGCGCCAAGGGCGGCCCCAAGCCCGCGCAGGGCGGCGGCCGCAGCGGCGGTTTCCGTCGCGGTGCGCCCTCGCGCCCGCGCGAGCTGGACGCCAAGATCGAGCAGCGCAACCGCGACCGGTACGCGAACAAGCCCGACATCAAGCTCCCCAAGACCCACCCGGGCGCCGAGCAGGAGGGCGAGCGGCTGCAGAAGGTCCTCGCCCGGGCCGGCATGGGCTCGCGCCGCGCGTGCGAGGAGCTGATCGAGCAGGCCCGGGTCGAGGTCAACGGCGAGATCGTCGTCGAGCAGGGCATGCGCGTCGATGTGCACCAGGACGAGATCAAGGTCGACGGCCTGACCGTCGCCGCGCAGTCCTATCTCTTCTTCGCGCTGAACAAGCCCGCCGGGGTCGTCTCCTCGATGGAGGACCCGGACGGCCGCCAGTGCCTCGGCGACTACGTGACCAACCGCGAGACGCGGCTGTTCCACGTCGGCCGGCTGGACACCGAGACCGAGGGCATCATCATGCTCACCAACCACGGTGAGCTGGCCCACCGCCTCACGCACCCCAAGTACGGCGTCAAGAAGACCTACCTGGCCGCCATCCAGGGCCCCCTGCCGCGCGACCTCGGCAAGCGGCTCAAGGACGGCATCCAGCTGGAGGACGGCTACGCCCGCGCCGACCACTTCCGCGTGGTCGAGAACACCGGCAAGAACTACCTGGTCGAGGTGACCCTCCACGAGGGCCGCAAGCACATCGTGCGCCGGATGCTGGCCGAAGCGGGCTTCCCGGTCGAGCGCCTCGTACGGACGTCGTTCGGGCCGATTCCGCTGGGCGACCAGAAGTCCGGGTGGCTGCGCCGCCTGACGAACACCGAGGTCGGCATGCTGATGCGCGAGGTCGGCCTGTAGCCGCACCGGGTTCCGCTGGAATCCGGGTTCCGCTTGAAGGCCCGTGGCCGGTTCTGTTCAGGATTCTCGAACAGGACCGGCCGCGGGCCTTCTGCCGTCCCCGTCCATCCTTTATAGTCAGAGTGACTATTAGGAGGGATTCCGTGTCCGAGGGCTACGACCCGCACGCCTTCGCCCCGTTCGCGGTCACCGTCGACCTCGCGGTCTTCACCGTCCGTGAGACCCGGCTGCACGTGCTGCTCGTCGAACGCGGCCAGGAGCCGTTCCGGGGCAGGTGGGCGCTGCCCGGCGGGTTCCTCCTGCCGCGCGAGTCGGCGGAGGGTGCCGCCCGTCGCGAACTCGCCGAGGAGACCGGTCTCGGCCCGGGCACCGTCGGCGCCCTCCACCTCGAACAGCTGCGCACCTATACCGACCCGGACCGCGACCCGAGGATGCGGGTCGTCTCCGTCGCGTACGCCGCGCTCCTGCCGGACCTGCCCGAACCGCACGGCGGCGGGGACGCGGTGAGCGCCCGTTGGGAGGACGCGGCCCGCACCGGACCGCTGGCCTTCGACCACGACCGGATCCTCGCCGACGCCCGCGACCGGATCGGCGCCAAGCTCGAATACACCTGCCTGGCCACCGAGTTCTGCCCCGCCGAGTTCACCCTCGGCGAGCTCCAGCAGGTCTACGAGACCATCTGGGGCGTCGAGCTCGACCGCCCCAACTTCCGGCGCAAGGTCCTGGGCGCGCCCGGCTTCGTCCGGCCCGTCGAAGGCCCCCCGCGCCGCACGGGCGGACGCGGGAAACCCGCCGCGCTCTACCGGGCGGGCGACGCCACCGCCCTGCACCCACCGCTCCTGCGCCCGCCCGCCACCAGGCCCCACCCCGCCGCACGGAAAGGACGAGACGGATGACCGTCACCACCCCGCCCCTCACCAAGCAGGCCGCCACCGGCGTACTCACCGGGCTCGCGCTCGGCGACGCCCTCGGCTTCCCCACCGAGTTCAACGACGTCCCCTCGATCCTCGCCAAGTGCGGCCCCTGGCGGCGGATGGAGCTGCCGAAGCCCGCCTTCGTCACTGACGACACCCAGATGACCATCGCGTTCGGCCGGGGCATCCGCACCGCCATGGACAGCGGACTGCTCACCCCCGAGCGGATGGTGGGCCCGGTCCGCGCGGAGTTCGTCGCCTGGTACCACTCGCCCGACAACAACCGCGCCCCCGGCCGCACCTGCCTGGAGGCGTGCGAACTGCTCGACGGCGACCGGATCTGGCAGGAGGCCAGCCGGACCGGCTCCAAGGGCTGCGGCGCCAACATGCGCGTCGCCCCGATCGGCCTCGTCCCCGGACTGAGCGACGAACAGCGCGCCGGAGCCGCCCAGCTCCAGGCCGCCCTCACCCACGGCCACCCCACCGCGCTGGCCGCCTCCGACCTGCTGGCCCGGGCGGTGTTCCTGCTCGCCCAGGGAGCCGAACCGCTCGGCCTGATCGGCCAGTTGCGCAGCTACGCGTACGAGAACAGCGGCCGCTACCACACACGGTGGCTCGGCGACCTGTGGCGTTTCACGCACGACGCCTCGCCCGAGGCCTTCATCAGCCGTGGCTGGGAGGAGTGCCTGACCGCGCTGGCCACCGTGCAGGACGCCCTGCGCGACCCGTCGCCGGAGACCGACCCCTGCGAGCGGACCGGGGACGGCTGGATCGCGGAGGAGGCCCTCGCCACCGCCCTGCACTGCTTCCTGCTCTTCCCCGAGGAGCCCCTCACCGCCCTGCGCCGGGCCGCCTGCACCCGGGGCGACTCCGACTCGATCGCCTGCCTCACCGGCGCACTGGCCGGGGCGCACCTGGGCGCGGCCGCCTGGCCCAAGGAGTGGTCGGAGCGCATCGAGTACCGCAGCGACCTGCTCTCCCTCGCGGCGCTCTGGGACTCCTGATCACCCTCGGTCCGGGCCGTGGACGCCCGGCGTCCCGGCCGTCTCCCGGGCCGCGGATGCCCGCCGGGTCCGGACCAGGAAGTCCTCCACCGCCGCCCGGTCGGGGCCGGCCGGCAGCGGGGAGCGGGCCGCCGCCTCGTCGTTCTCCTCGGCGAGGCGGTTCATCCGGCGCTCCACCTCCGGCCAGGGCACCTCGCCCCGCTTCACCGCCAGCAGCCCGTCCCGCGCCTCACCGACGTCGACGTGCAGTTCACCGGTCCGCAGCAGGTCCCGGCTGCTCGCCAGCAGCCGCAGCAGATGCGTCGCGTGCTTCCAGCGCGGCGTCCCGTGATTCCGGACGTCCGCCTCCAGCCTCCGGCGCTGTCCCAGCGCGTAGCGGACGAAGCGGTCGTGCGCGAGGCGCGACAGGAACGCCGAGCGCAGCGCCAGCAACTCGCGGCCGGTGTCGTCCACGTACTCCACCAGCGGCGAGTGCAGGCACTCCAGGGCATTCGGGTTGGCCCGCAGCGCCAGGTCGCAGAAGCGTTCCAGCTCCCAGGAGAACTGCTCCGGCGCGGGGCCCTCGACATGCGTCGGGGGCTTGGTGAAGCGCCAGAACAGCGCGGTGGGCGCGAGGAACACCCCGCGCCGGTCCGTATCGCTGTCCTCGGTGGCCAGCCCGAACGCGCGCGAGCCCATCACACAGGCGTAGACCGTGTGGTCGCGTACGAGCATCTCGTCGGCAATGGTGATCATGGCCGGGAGGCTACGGGAGGCAGGGCCGCCCCCGCCCGCCCATTTCGGGGGCGTACGCGGCTCCCGGCCCGGGCGGACCGGTCAGGCCGAGCGGATCGTGCCGCCCGAGACGGTGATCTGCTCGGGAGGCAGCGGACGGGGCGCCGGGCCTGCCTCCACCGCCCCGTCCGCGATGCTGTACCTGCTGCCGTGGCAGGGACAGTTGATGGTGCCGTCACGCACCGTCGAGACGAGGCAGCTCTGGTGGGTGCAGACGGCGGAGAACGCCTTGAACTCGCCTTCCACCGGCTGGGTCAGCACGATCTTCTGCTCCTTGAGGATCGTGCCGCCGCCGACCGGGACGTCCGCGGTCCCGGCGAGTTCCGCGCCCTCCGACGCGGTCGGCGTACCCGTGGCCTCCCCGGCCCCGCCCTCGTCTCCGGATGATCCGCAGCCGGTCGCCAGGGCGGCGGTGCCCGCCGCGCCCGCGACCAGCACCGTCCTTCGCCGTGCGTTCATGGGCTCTCCTTCGGTGACGGGGGTGGGGCGGTGGGTGCAGGCCATCGTGGCGGCGGAGCGGCCCCAGGTGAAGCAAC
The DNA here is from genome assembly GCF_031760065.1 of Streptomyces durocortorensis. Lineage (NCBI taxonomy): Bacteria > Bacillati > Actinomycetota > Actinomycetes > Kitasatosporales > Streptomycetaceae > Streptomyces > Streptomyces sp. C11-1. Next base: position 1,205,815 of record NZ_CP134500.1, on the reverse strand, counting down.
CGGGCGGACCGTACGCCCGACCGAGTGGTAGATAGGGTGATTTCGGCCGACATCGAGCCGGTACGCGCACCTCACGAGGGGCACAACCATGGCCGGCAACGATCTCGGCGGCCCGTCCGTCTCACGGACGGAGCACCGAGATCACCGCCGCCCGGACACCTCTAGGCTGACAGGCACGAGCGAGCGGCGAAGAGTGACTGAGGGAGTACGACGTGGCGGTACGAGCGGTCCGCGGAGCCGTCCAGCTGGACCGGGACGAGGCCGGGCACATGGACGAGCGGGTCGGTGAGCTGCTGACGGCCGTCCTGGAGCGCAACGGGCTCGTCGCCGACGACCTGATCAGCATCTGGTTCACCGCCACCCCGGATCTGCACAGCGACTTCCCGGCCGCCGCGGCCCGCGGCCTCGGGATCGTCGACGTCCCCCTGATCTGCGCCCAGGAACTGGACATCGACGGGGCCATGCCCCGGGTCGTCCGTATCCTCGTGCATGTCGAGACCTACCTCGCGCGCGCCGAGATCAACCACGTCTACCTCGGCGCCACCGCCGCCCTGCGCAAGGACATCGCCCAGTGAGAACCGCCCTCGTCATCGGAACCGGGCTCGTCGGCACCTCCGCCGCCCTCGCGCTCGCGGGCCGCGGCATCCACGTCCACCTCGCCGACCACGACCCCGAGTCCGCCCGCACCGCGGCCGCGCTCGGGGCCGGGACGGACGGGCCGCCGGAGGGCCGCGTCGACCTGGCCGTCATCGCCGTACCGCCCGCGCACACCGCAGCCGTCCTCGCCGACGCGATGCGCGACGGGGTGGCCCGCGGCTACCTGGACGTGGCCAGCGTCAAGGGCGGCCCGCGCCGCGAGCTGGAGGCGCTCGGCCTGGACCTCACCCCGTACATCGGTACGCATCCGATGGCGGGCAAGGAGCGCTCGGGACCGCTGGCCGCCACCGCCGACCTCTTCGAGGGGCGCCCCTGGGTCCTCACCCCGACCCGGGACACCGACACCGAGGTGCTCAACCTCGCCCTGGAGCTGGTCGCCCTGTGCCGGGCCGTCCCCGTGGTGATGGACGCCGACGCCCACGACCGGGCCGTCGCCCTCGTCTCGCACACCCCGCAGCTGATCTCCTCCATGGTCGCCGCCCGGCTGGAGGAGGCCGACGAGACCGCCGTACGGCTGTGCGGCCAGGGCATCCGCGACGTCACCCGGATCGCCGCCTCCGACCCCCGGATGTGGGTGGAGATCCTCTCCGCCAACCCCGGCCCGGTCGCCGACGTGCTCGCCGGGGTCGCCGCCGACCTGGAGGAGACCGTGACCGCGCTGCGCGGCCTGCACTCCGCCGACGAGCAGAAGCGCAGCGCGGGCGCCGACGCCATCGAGGACGTCCTGCGCCGGGGCAACGCGGGCCGCGTCCGGGTCCCCGGCAAGCACGGCGCCGCCCCCGCCGTGTACGAGACCGTGGCCGTCCTGATCGGCGACAGGCCGGGCGAGCTGGCCGCGATCTTCGCCGACGCGGGCCGGGCCGGGGTCAACATCGAGGACGTCCGCATCGAGCACGCCACCGGCCAGCAGGCGGGCCTGGTCCAGCTCATGGTCGAGCCCAGCGCCGCCCCGGTGCTCGGCACGGCGCTCCAGGAGCGAGGCTGGTCGATCCGCGGCTGACGGTCCCGTACGGGGGCGGTCCCGGCCTCCCCCGTACGGGGTACAAGGGCCCGCCCGGTACTCGGTAACCTGGTACGAGGCCGTCGCGCGGCCCCTCCGTCCCCGCCCCGTGTACCAGGAAGGTGTCCACCACCGTGGAAACCGCAGGCTCCCCCGTGATCGTCGCCATCGACGGGCCCTCGGGCACCGGCAAGTCGAGCACCTCGAAGGCCGTCGCCGCCAAGCTCGGCCTGAGCTACCTGGACACGGGCGCGCAGTACCGGGCCATCACCTGGTGGATGCTGAACAACGGCATCGACGTGAGCAACCCGGAGGAGATCGCCACCGCGGCCGCCAAGCCCGTGATCGTCTCCGGCACCGACCCCTCCGCCCCGACGATCACCGTCGACGGCGAGGACGCCTCCGGGCCGATCCGCACCCAGGAGGTCACCTCCAAGGTCAGCGCCGTCAGCGCGATCCCCGAGGTGCGCACCCTCATCACCGCACTCCAGCGCTCCATCGCCGCGGCCGCGCCCGGCGGCATCGTCGTCGAGGGCCGGGACATCGGCACGACCGTGCTGCCCGACGCCGACCTCAAGATCTTCCTCACCGCCTCCCCGGAGGCCCGCGCCGCCCGCCGCAGCGGCGAGGTCAAGGGCTCGGACCTGACCGCCACCCGTGAGGCCCTGATCAAGCGGGACGCGGCCGACTCCGGCCGCAAGACCTCGCCGCTCGCCAAGGCGGACGACGCCGTCGAGGTGGACACCACCGACCTGACCCTCCAGCAGGTCATCGAGTGCGTCGTCACCCTCGTCGAGGAGAAGCGGGTCGCCGCGTGAGCGATGCCACAGCCGCGCCCACCCTGCGCGGAGCGGCCGTCGGGCGCACCATCGGCATCGGCCTGATGTACGGGCTGTGGAAGCCCCGGGTGCTCGGCGCCTGGCGCGTCCCCGCCACCGGACCCGTCATACTCGCGGTGAACCACTCCCACAACATCGACGGACCGATGCTGATGGGCACCGCGCCCCGGCCGGTGCACTTCCTGATCAAGAAAGAGGCGTTCGTCGGGCCCCTGGACCCGTTCCTGCACGGGATCGGACAGATCGAGGTGGACCGTACGACCGTCGACCGCACCGCCATCAGCCACGCGCTGGGTGTCCTGGAGAACGGCGGGGCGCTCGGGATCTTCCCCGAGGGCACCCGGGGCGAGGGAGACTTCGCCTCACTGCGGGCCGGACTCGCGTACTTCGCGGTGCGCGGCGGAGCGCCGATCGTTCCCGTCGCCGTCCTGGGAAGCACCGAGCGTCGTGGACGGTTGATACGAGGGCTGCCCCCGCTGCGCAGCCGGGTCGACGTCGTCTTCGGTGACGCGTTCGACGCGAGTGCCGGCGACGGGCGGCGTACGCGCAGGGCGCTGGACGAGGCGACCCTGCGGATCCAGGCGAAGCTCACCGCCCACCTGGAAAGTGCCAAGCGCCTCACCGGGCGATAGGCCAGACTTGAGTAGTGGACCGCGCTGATCGCGGTCCATCGATGATGATGCAAAGAGGAACGGACTTCATGAACGACCAGATTCACTCCGAGGGCTCGGGCCACGAGCACGGAGCACTTGGCGATGCCGAGTTCGCGGAGTTCATGGAGCTCGCCGCGCAGGAGGGCTTCGACCTCGAAGAGGTCGAAGGCGCCCTGGACGAGGCCGGTCACGGCCCGCTTCCCGTCCTCGCGGTCGTCGGCCGCCCCAATGTCGGCAAGTCGACCCTGGTGAACCGGATCATCGGCCGCCGCGAGGCGGTCGTGCAGGACAAGCCCGGCGTCACCCGCGACCGCGTCAGCTACGAGGCCGAGTGGGCCGGGCGCCGCTTCAAGGTCGTCGACACCGGCGGCTGGGAGCAGGACGTGCTGGGCCTCGACGCCTCCGTCGCCGCCCAGGCCGAGTACGCCATCGAGACGGCCGACGCGGTCGTCTTCGTCGTCGACTCGACCGTCGGCGCCACCGACACCGACGAGGCCGTCGTCAAGCTGCTGCGCCGGGCGGGCAAGCCCGTCGTGCTCTGCGCCAACAAGGTCGACGGCCAGAGCGGCGAGGCGGACGCCACCGCCCTGTGGTCGCTCGGCCTCGGCGAGCCCTACCCGGTCTCCTCACTGCACGGCCGCGGCACCGGCGACATGCTCGACGCGGTCCTCGAAGCCCTCCCGGAGGCTCCGGCCCAGACCTTCGGCAACGGCGTCCTCGGCGGCCCCCGCCGCATCGCCCTGATCGGCCGCCCGAACGTCGGCAAGTCCTCCCTGCTGAACAAGGTCGCGGGCGAGGACCGGGTCGTCGTCAACGAACTGGCGGGCACCACCCGCGACCCGGTCGACGAGCTGATCAAGCTCGGCGGCATCACCTGGAAGTTCATCGACACGGCGGGCATCCGCCGCCGCGTCCACCTCCAGGAGGGCGCGGACTACTACGCCTCGCTGCGTACGGCCGCCGCTGTGGAGAAGGCCGAGGTCGCCGTCGTCCTGATCGACTCCAGCGAGTCCATCAGCGTCCAGGACCAGCGCATCATCACCATGGCCGTGGAGGCCGGGCGCGCGCTCGTCGTGGCGTTCAACAAGTGGGACACCCTCGACGAGGAGCGCCGCTACTACCTGGAGCGCGAGATCGAGACGGAGCTCGCACAGATCTCCTGGGCCCCGCGCGTCAACGTCTCCGCCGTCACCGGCCGCCACATGGAGAAGCTGGTCCCGGCGATCGAGACCGCCCTGGAGGGCTGGGAGACCCGCGTCCCCACCGGCCGGCTGAACGCCTTCCTCGGTGAGATCGTCGCCTCCCACCCGCACCCGGTCCGCGGTGGCAAGCAGCCGCGCATCCTCTTCGGCACCCAGGCGGGCACCAAGCCGCCGCGCTTCGTGCTCTTCGCCTCCGGCTTCCTGGAGCACGGCTACCGCCGCTTCGTCGAGCGCCGGCTGCGTGAGGAGTTCGGCTTCGAGGGCACCCCGATCCACATCTCCGTCCGGGTCCGCGAGAAGCGCGGCCGCAACAAGTAGCACGACGGCACGACGAAGCCCCGGACCGCCCCCGCTGACAGGGAGCGGTCCGGGGCTTCGTGCGCTCAGGAGTCCCGCAACCCCGGCGGCAGCGCCGCTGGGCCGGGCCGACTCGCGTGCCGACCCACCCGCTGCCAGGAGCCGAGGCTCCCGGTGTGCTGGCTCTGCCCCCCGTAGCCGCTGTGGCCGCCGTACCCGGACGGGGCCTGGTGGCCGCTCAGCGGGGTCCTGGAGGCGAAGAGACCGGCACCGAAGGCAGGAAAGCCCAGATTCTCCTCGCCGCTCCGGTCGCCCGGCAACGCCCGGAACGAGCGCCGGTACTCGGAGTACAGCGCGTCGTAGATCGGGGTGGGGGACAGGCCCCCCGACGGATCCTGCGAAGGACGCATGGCGGGGATCTGACTCTGATGCTGGCGGGGGGAGTCGTATGAGTGCACGTAGGTGCCAACGACCTCACCGCCCGTCGGATGCGGCCCCACCGGAGAAAACGCTGTTCGGCGGGGGTGCCCGAGCTGGGCGGTCATGCTCAGGTCCCGGCCAGCGGCATCGTGGCGGCGACCAGGAGCCCGTTGACCGCGGCCTTCTCCAGGGCGTCCCGGAGCAGGTCCTCGCGCGGCTGCTGGCCGATCGTCCCGGCCGGGGCGGCGAAGACGAGGACCGTCTGCGTCTTGTTGACCGCGGCCCGCCAGCCCTCGGTCACCTGGAGCGGCTGGTGGGCCTGCCACCAGGCGACCGGGTTTCCGCCGCCCGCGCTCGGCTGGAGCACGGCGTGCAGCTGGCCCACCGCCAGCAGCACGGACCAGCCGGGGAGGACCTCGGGGAGCCCGTTCAGATCGGCGGGGCGGAAGCCCTGCTCCAGCAGCAGCTGGAGAAATTCGTCACCCCCGCTGCCGTCGGTGCCGGGCCGGGCGACCGGACCGGTCGGTTCGACGACCAGGGCCGGGCGGAGATCGTCCTCGATGAGGACGAGTCCGCTGGTGATGCCGAGGACGGCCTGTTCGGGCATGAGCCCCTCCGTTGTCTTCTGCTCGCTGCCGGTGATGCTGCGCACCGCGCCCTGAAGCTGTTCTTCCGCGACCTTGACGACCTGCGAAGGGATGCACGTCGCGTGGGCGAACGCGAGCACGGCGGTCTCGTCCCCGATGAACAGCACCGTGCTGGTGCGTTCCTGGTCGGAGTCGCCGGGGGTGCGGCAGGAAGTGCAGTCGTAACTGCCGGGGGTGTCGTCGCCGACGAGCAGCCGGTCGGCTTCGTCGTCGCCGATCTCGGCGCGTACGTCCTGGCTGACGTCGAGCATGCGCGGCACGGGTGGCTCCTCGAACTCGGTGCGTGGGCCGGGCGGTTCCCGACTCATGAAAAGACAACGCGGGAGCTGTGGCCGGGGTCACGCACCGGAGCGGACGGAAGTGCGGCACAGGTCGACACATCGGTACGTCGAGGAGTCGACGCACGGGTCGAGCGCCGTCCGTGGCCGCCTGCGGCGCGCCTTCCGGAGGTTTTACCCGGGTGCGGGCAACCTCCCGACATCGTTCCCCGTCAAGCTCGGAGGGAAGCGCCGGTGAACAGACCGGTGAACAGAGGGGAAATCTGCCGGGAAGCGCAGCCTGGCAGATCAGGTCGACCAGGGGGAAAACAGCGACACCATGCATATTTCGTTTCTTCTTCACAATGCTTATGGGATCGGGGGAACAATCCGGACGACCTTCACGCTCGCCCGCACGCTCGCCGAACAGCACGACGTCGAGATCGTGTCGGTCTTCCGCCACCGCGAGGCACCCGCCCTCGGCGCACCCGAGGGCGTGACGCTGCGCCACCTCGTGGACCTGCGCAAGAAGAGCGCGGCCTACGACGGGGATGCCGCCGAACACGCGCGGCCCGCCGCGGTGTTCCCGCGCGGCGACAGCCGGCACAGGCAGTACAGTCGGCTCACCGATGCCCGGATCGCCGCCCACCTCCAGGGAATCGAGGCGGACGTCGTCGTCGGGACCCGCCCCGGACTCAACGTCCACCTCAGCCGCCAGACCCGCCGCGGGCCGGTACGCGTGGGGCAGGAGCACCTGACGCTGGACAGCCACAGCTACCGGCTGCGCCGTGAGATCGCCCACCGGTACACCCTGCTCGACGCGCTCACCACGGTCACCCGCGCCGACGCCGACGACTACCGAAGCCGCCTGAAGCTGCCCGGTGTCCGGATCGAGGCCATCCCCAACGCGGTCCCCGAGCCCGCCTGTCCGCCCGCGGGGGGCGACCTGAAGTGGGTCGTCGCGGCGGGCCGGCTGACCCGGGTCAAGCGCTACGACCTGCTCGTACGGGCCTTCGCCCAGGTCTCAGCCGCCCGCCCGGACTGGCGGCTGCGGATCTACGGCGGCGGGGACGCGACCGGCGACGAACAGGCCGCCCTGCGCGCACTCATCGACGAACTCGGCCTGCACAACCACGTGTTCCTGATGGGCTCGGCCAACCCGATGGAGGCCGAGTGGCCCAAGGGGTCGATCGCCGCCGTCGCTTCGGACCGCGAGTCCTTCGGCATGACCATCGTCGAGGCGATGCGCGGCGGCCTGCCCGTCGTCGCCACCGACTGCCCGCACGGACCGGCCGAGATCATCGAGGACGGCGCCGACGGCCGACTCGTACCGGTGGGCGACCCCGACGCGATCGCCGCCGCGCTGCTCCAGCTGATCGAGAACGACGAACTGCGCCACCGGATGGGCCGGGCGGCGCTCGACGCATCGGCACGCTTCGACCCGGCGCGGATCGCCGAGCGCCACGAGAGCCTGTTCACCGAGCTCGTCGCCCGCGGCGCGCAGGGCCGGGGCCACAGCGCCCTGCGCACCGCGCTGCACCGCACCCGGGGCAGCGTGCTCGACGGGGCGTACGCCCTGCGCTACAAGGCCGCTGACGTACTCCGCAGGGGAAGGGCCGCATGACCGACGCCACCGCCACAGCCGCCGTACGCGCCGACTGCGCCGCCGATCCGGCCGGAGCGCTCACCTTCGACCTGGCCCCCGCGGCCGCCCCCGATCCGGACGCCGTACTGCTGCTGCGCCGCCGGGGCGCGGCGGGCAGCCGCCCCGGCGGTACGGTGCGGCTCCCGCTCAGCCCGTCCGGGCCCGGACGGCGGCTGCGGGCCGTCCTGCCGTCCACCACCGCACTGACCGAGGGGCGCTGGGACGCTTATGTCCAGGAGCCCGGGGGCGAGGGCACCCGGACCGTCGAGCCGGGACTGCGGGATCTGCGCGCCCTCGTCGACCGCAGCCCGGACACCCGTACCCCCGAGGTCAGCGCCCGGGTCCCCTACCCGACCGCTGACGGCCGGCTCGCACTGCGCTGCTGGGTCCGCGCCCCGCACGCCGAGGCGGGGGCCATCGCCGTCGGCCCGTCGGGCATGACGGCCGAGGGCGTGCTGTACGGCGTCACGGCGGGGGAGACGGCGGTCGTCGAAGCTCGGCTCCCCGGCGAGCCTGAGCAGGTGCACCGCTTCCCGCTCAGCTCGCCGGGCGCGCCGTCCGGCGGCTTCGCCTTCGCTCTGCCGTTCGCCGCGCTGGTCACCGGGCCGGTGCGTGGGGAGCAGCTCTGGCAGCTGTGGCTGGTTCCGGCCGAGCGGGCGGCCGGGGTCAGGATCTCGCGCATCCTGGACGACGTCTGGTCCCGCAACAAGTCCTTCGTCTACCCGGGCCGCGCGGCCGCCGACGGGGTGCTCGCCACACCCTGCTACACCGCCGACAACGATCTCTGCGTACGGCTTGCGTCCTCACCCGCCGCCGGATGAGGGCTTGCGGACACAAACTGTCCGCAAGCCCTGGCAGACTCTCCCGCATGTTGGAGACCTCGGCACGGCTGCTGCGCCTGCTCTCACTGCTCCAGGCCCACCGGGACTGGTCCGGCGCCGATCTCGCCGACCGGCTCGGCGTCACTCCGCGCACCCTGCGGCGGGACGTCGACAAGCTGCGCGAGCTCGGCTACCCGGTGAACGCCAGCCGGGGCACCGGCGGCGGCTACCAGCTCGGGGCGGGCGCGCAGCTGCCGCCGCTGCTCCTGGACGACGAGGAGGCCGTCGCGGTCGCCGTGGGCCTGCGCACGGCGGCCGGCCATGGTGTCGAGGGCATCGGTGAGTCCTCCGTACGGGCGCTCGCCAAGCTTGAGCAGGTGCTGCCGAACCGGTTGCGCCGCCGGGTGAGCGCACTCGGCGCGTTCACCGTGCCGATGGTCCACGGGCCGGACGCCTCCGCCGTCGATCCGGCCGTACTCACCGAGCTGGCGAGCGCCTGCCGGGACGCCGAGCGGCTGCGGTTCGCCTACCGCACCCACGGCGGGGAGGTCTCGCGCCGGACCGTGGAGCCGCACCGGCTCGTCTGCACCGAGCGCCGCTGGTACCTGGTGGCGTGGGACCTGGACCGGGCGGACTGGCGTACCTTCCGGGCGGACCGGATCACCCCCACCCCGCCGCACGGCCCCCGCTTCTCCCCGCGCACCCCGCCCTCCGAGGACCTGGCGGCGTACGTCTCCCGGGGCGTCGCGGTCTCCGCCTACGCGGCCCGGGCGGTCATCCTGCTGAAGGCTCCGCTGGCGGAGGCGGCCCGGCGGGTGTCGCCGTCCGCCGGGGTGCTGGAGGCCGTGGACGCGGACACCTGCCGGCTCACCGCGGGCGCTCCGAATCTTGAGGTGCTGGTGATCCACGTGCTGATGATGGGGATCGATTTCGAGGTCGTCGAACCGCCCGAGCTCACCGAGGTGATGCGGGAGGCCCGGGACCGGCTCACCCGCGCGCTCGGCGGATCGTGAGACTCCGGTCGTGCGCCCTCGTGCGGGAAGCGTGCTCCCGCACGAGAAGTGAGAGAAGCGTGAAGAAAAGCGGGTCCCGTTCAAGGAACGGGGAAAATCGCGGTGCCCGGCCATTCGGGTGATGACCCGCCCGGATGGAAAAGAAGAAGGTCATCCCGGTGATTCCGGAGTGCCGTCACGACCTCCGTCACCGGGCCGATCCGGGGCGTCGGTCATTTCGTACAGATGCTTCCGGGCGGCCCGTTCGAGTGAAAAGCCACCGGTATACAGGTGTGGGAATCCTGTGACACAAGCGTGACCGCCACGGCATCCGGAGATGCACGGCGTCCCCTCCCGGCCCGGCCTTCCGTCACGGTCCGGGGCCGCCTACGGTGAGGGCATGGCATCTCTACCGACCCCTCCAGCACAGCCGGACGACGCCGCCGATTCGTACGTCGGTCTCGGCGCCGACGCCGCCGAGCAGCAGGCGAGAAGCCGCGGCTGGGACACGGTCCGGGCGGTTCCGCCGGGCACCTTCCTCACCATGGAGTTCCGCCACGGGCGCATCAACTTCCAGGTCGAGGACGGCACCGTGACGCGCTGCTGGGTGGGCTGAACCGCCGCACACCCCTCGACGGCCGAAGGCCCCGACCGTGGTCGGGGCCTTCGGCGTGCGGGGCCGGGGTGTGCGTACCGTCCCCGCGGCAACGGGGCGGGGGCGTTCAGCGGCCCGGCCGCACGGGCTGCGCCGCGTGGGCCCGGGCCCTGCCCCCAGGTGCCGGATGACCGGCGGCAAGGGCCGGATCGATCGCGGCGGCCTCGGTGGCGAGGCCGCCGGCGCCGAGCGACTGGGGGAGCAGCACCGGCTGCGGGCCCTCCTCGGCGGCGGGCTCCGGACGGGAGCCGCCGAGGCGCTCGCGCCACCTCTGGCGCATCGCGAAGATCCAGGCCTCGGTCCGCGCGATCAGCGGCTCGAACCAGGGCAGTGCCAGCAGGATCAGCAGCCCGGCCGCCCAGCCCAGCAGGACATCGCTGAGCCAGTGCGTACCGATGTAGACGGTGGTGAGGCCGACGCCCAGCGAGACCGTCGCGGAGAGGGCCGACAGATAGCGCCTGGCACGTGGCGTGGTGGCCAGATAGGCCAGGATTCCCCAGGTCACGACGGCGTTGGCGGTGTGTCCCGAAGGAAATATATCGCCGCCGGCGAACATCTCGGCCGAGCCGATCTGCGTCGCGTAGTGCGGGCCCAGCCGCCCGAGGCCCAGCTTGACCGCGCCCACCGTCACATTGAGCAGCAGCAGGGACGTGCCGAGGACCAGCAGCGGGCGGAGTGTGTGCTGACGCCAGGAGCGCCACCCCAGCCAGCAGGCGACCATCACCGCCGTGGGGCCGCGCTGGCCGAGCACGACGTAGTAGTCGAGGAAGGGGTGCAGTTCGGGCCACTGCTGGTAGGGCCGGAACAGCATGACCTTCCAGTCCAGGGCCACCAGCCAGGAGGTGACCAGGACCGCGAAGACGATGGCGAGATAGAACGCCAACGTCCCGCCGAAGAGGGCGATGCGGTGACGGCTCATCCGCGGTGGCTCTATCTTCGGCGGTTCCGGCTCCCGGTCCAGCCGGGCAAAGATGTCGGTACGCACCCAATCGACGTTACAGCGAGTGAGTGTGCGAGCAGGCCAATCCGGCCGCTTTGTGATGACGATGTGATGTGGACTTTGTCTCAGAACGGCTTCTTTTTCGGGGGCGGAGGAGAATCTCCGTGATCTTGCGGCCAATTGCCCGCGGGTCCCGTTCGGAAGCGTGTTTGATCTCCCGATGAATTGGCTCCGCGGGAATCCGCCGGAATTGATCCCGCCATTCGGGGGGAGGGGCGCGCCCGTGCGCCCAGCCCTCCGGAGGCCCGGGCGCACGCCGGGCCGGGGAGCCCCCGTACGGTCCCGGCGTGGCGTACGACACACTGTGTGGCGGACCGGGGTATGAGGTGGACCACGTGTGACCTCACCGAACTCGCGTACGCTGACGGCGCACTCGCCCGTCGATGCCGGGCCCGAGGTGATCGGCAGGACCCCCCCAGGGGCGCGCCCCACATCACCGTCGGTCCGCCGAGCGCGAGGGACTCATCGGGAGGTACGTAGATGTCCGGGACGACCACGGCCGGAGTCCGGCTGCGCCGAGCCGCCGCCGACGCCAATCGCTGGGTCGTCCTCGTGGTCCTCTGCCTCAGTCTCCTGGTCGTCGCACTGGACGCCACCGTGCTCCACGTCGCCGTTCCGGCCGTCACCGAGGACCTGCGCCCGAGCGGACCCGCCCTGCTGTGGATCGTCGACTCCTACCCCCTGGTCTGCGCCTCGCTGCTCATCCTCTTCGGCACGCTGGGTGACCGGATCGGCAGACGCCGGGTCCTGCTCCTCGGCTACGCGATCTTCGCCATCGCCTCCGCGCTCGCCGCGACGGCCGACACCCCCGGCGTCCTCATAGCGGCCCGCGCCCTGCTCGGCGTCGGCGGCGCGATGATCATGCCCGCCACCCTGTCGATCCTGCGCCAGGTATTCCCCGACCGCCGGGAGCGGGCGCTCGCGATCGGGGTGTGGACCGCGGTCGCCGCGGTCGGGGCGGCCACCGGGCCGGTCATCGGCGGCTTCCTGGTCGAGCACTTCTGGTGGGGCTCGGTCTTCCTGATCAACATCCCGCTGATGGCCGTGATCCTGCCGCTGGGCCGCTGGCTGCTGCCCGAGTCGCGCGGCGGCGCCGACGGCCCGTGGGACGTGCTGGGCGCGCTGACCGCCGCCGCCGGAGTGCTCGGGGTCGTCCTCGGCGTCAAGCGCCTCGGCGGCGGCGCGAGCCTCCTCGACCCGGTCGCGCTCGGCCCGCTCGCCCTCGGCCTCGCGCTCCTGATCGTGTTCGTGCGCCGCCAGAAGCGCCGTACGCATCCGCTCATCGACATCACGATGTTCGCCCGCCCGGCCTTCTCCACCGCCGTCGGCTGCATCGTCCTCGCCATGCTGGCCCTGGTCGGCCTCCAGCTGATCGCCGTGCAGTACCTCCAGCTGGTGCTGGGGCTCAGCCCGCTGGAGACCGGGCTGCGGCTGCTGCCGCTGACGTTCGCCGCGATGGCCGCGGGAGCCACCGGCTCGTACACCCTGCGCCGGCTGGGCCCGCGCCGCATGGTGGGCTGGGGCTTCGTCCTCACCGCATCCTCGGTGCTGCTGCTCACCTCGATGGGCCACCACGACCGGCCCGCCCTGCTGACCTGCGCCTTCGTCCTGCTCGGCTTCGGACTTCAGACGACGCTCTTCGGGGCGTACGAGTCGATGCTCAGCGACGCCCCGCCGGAGCGTGCCGGTGGCGCGGCGGCGATCGGCGAGACCTCGTACCAGCTGGGCGCGGGCCTCGGCATCGCCCTGCTCGGCAGTGTCATGAACGCGGCCTACGCCCCCGGCCTCGCCTCCCTGCGCGAGAAGGGCGTCCCCGCCCGGGCGGGCGCCGAGGCCTCCCACTCGCTGGGTGAGGCCTACCAGGTCGCCGCGCAGCTGGGCGGTCCGATGGGCGAGCTGCTGCGCTCCACGGCCCGGCACGCTTTCGTCGGCGGACTCCACATCACGCTCTTCGTCAGCGCCGGGCTGCTGCTGCTCGGCGCGCTCGCCGCGCTGCGGCTGCCGAAGGCCATGGACTGCCCGCCGAAGGAGCCCTGTCTCCGGGCCGACACCGACGCCGTCCGGCCGGTCGCCCCGGCCGTCCAGGAGCGCCCGGCCCCGCGTCTGACGCTGCCCGCGCGGCGCGAGCCCGCCGAGGCGGCCGGCTCTGGACGAGCGGCACGCTGAGCCGTAACGTCAGCACGAACGCCCTGACTACCACTGCTAGTTTCCGGAGGGCGGGGGTGTCTCCCGGTCCTCCGAGCACCGTGCGAGCCGCCGGAGGCACCCTCATGTCCAGCACCGAGTCCGCGAAGCCGTCGAAGCTCCCGCCGTTCGACGCATCGGATCCCCTCGGCATCGACGACCTGCTCGGCCCCGACGACCTCGCGATCCGCGACACCGTCCGCACCTGGGCCGCCGACCGCGTCCTGCCGCACATCGCCGAGTGGTACGAGAACGGCGAGCTGCCCGGCATCCGGGAGCTGGCCCGCGAACTCGGGGCGCTGGGGGCGCTCGGCATGTCGCTGGAGGGCTACGGCTGCGCCGGGGCGAGCGCCGTCCAGTACGGTCTCGCCTGCCTGGAGCTGGAGGCCGCCGACTCCGGGATCCGCTCGCTCGTCTCCGTACAGGGCTCGCTCGCCATGTACGCGATCCACCGTTTCGGCTCCGAGGAGCAGAAGCAGCGGTGGCTGCCCGGCATGGCGTCCGGCGAGATCATCGGCTGCTTCGGCCTGACCGAGCCGGACCACGGCTCCGACCCGGCCGGGATGCGGACGTACGCCAAGCGCGACGGCGAGGACTGGGTGCTCACCGGCCGCAAGATGTGGATCACCAACGGCTCGGTCGCCGGGGTCGCGATCGTCTGGGCGCAGACCGACGAGGGCGACGAGGGCCGGGGCATCCGCGGCTTCGTCGTTCCGACCGGCACTCCCGGCTTCTCCGCCCCGGAGATCCGGCACAAGTGGTCGCTGCGCGCCTCGGTCACCAGCGAACTGGTCATGGACGGGGTCCGGCTGCCCGCCGACGCGGTGCTCCCGGGCGCGAAGGGGCTGCGCGGCCCGCTCAGCTGTCTGAGCCACGCGCGGTACGGCATCGTCTGGGGCGCCATGGGCGCGGCGCGGGCCAGTTTCGAGTCGGCCCTCGACTACGCGAGGAGCCGCGAACAGTTCGGCCGGCCGATCGGCGGCTTCCAGCTCACCCAGGCCAAGCTGGCGGACATGGCCCTGGAGCTGCACAAGGGCATCCTGCTCGCCCACCATCTGGGGAGGCGCATGGACGCGGGACGGCTCCGCCCCGAGCAGGTCAGCTTCGGCAAGCTCAACAACGTGCGGGAGGCCATCGAGATCTGCCGCACCGCGCGCACGATCCTCGGGGCCAACGGGATCTCGCTGGAGTATCCGGTGATGCGGCACGCCACGAATCTGGAGTCGGTGCTCACCTACGAGGGCACCGTGGAGATGCACCAGCTGGTGCTGGGCAAGGCGCTCACCGGTCTCGACGCCTTCCGGTGACCCCGGCACGTCCGAAGGGGCGCGCCGACCGGAGACGCTGACCGGAACTTTCCGGCGAGCGCCCTGCTCAGCTCTGGTTGAAGAAGCCGTCGGTCGTACGGCCGGCGGCTTCACCGGCCACCACCTGGGTGTCGGCCGGGGACAGCAGGAAGACCCGGGTGGCCACCCGGTCGATCGAACCGCGCAGACCGAAGATCAGCCCGGCGGCGAAGTCCACCACGCGCTTGGCGTCGGCGGGGTCCATGGCCGTGAGGTTGACGATCACCGGGACACCGTCCCGGAACAGCTCACCGATGGCCCGGGCGTCCCGGAAGCTGTCCGGGGTCACCGTGGCGATCCGGCGGTCCTGCTCCTCGGCCGCCTCGGCGGCCACCTGCACCCGTGGGTCGGTGACCCAGGCCTGGTTGTTCGTGCCGGTCTCCGCGCCCTCGGCGTACTCGTCGTCGTAGTACCGCTCGTCGTTGTCCTCTACGAGGCCCAGCCAGGCACTCGCCTTGCGCACCGATCCCATGGACGCCTCCTCTCACCGCGGTTCCTTGGTGTTCCGCATCTCTTTCGTATCCCTATGGTCGTCCATGATGCGGATACCGCGCCAAGTGGATAGTCGGCGCGCAGGTGATTCGTGACGGTACTGGTGCAGAAGATGTGGCAGTTCGTCAGGTTTCTGACCGTATAAGGCGGGTTGTGAAAGGAAAATACGATGCTCCGGTCCGTACGGGTGATGGAGGGGACGTACGGGTGAACGGATCGCTCGATACGATGCACGACGCTCCGGTGCACGAGCGGCGCGCACCGGCCGGAACAGCTCGCGGGGGATCGTCGTGTTCGGAATCGTCAGGCCCTGTGCGCACCGGCTCTCCGAGGGGCTCCGGACCGAGTGGATGGCCCATCTCTGCGGTCTCTGCCTGGCCCTGAGGGCGGATCACGGACAGTTCGCCCGGATTGTCACAAACTATGATGGTCTGATCGTCTCGGTTCTGACGGAGGCTCAGAGGGGCCTCACCCCGGCCGGACGCCGCACCGCGGGCCCCTGCCCGCTGCGTGCCATGCGCACCGCCCCGGTCGCCCGGGGTGAGGGGGCCAGGCTCGCCGCCGCTGTCTCGCTCGTCCTCGCCTCGGCGAAGGTCCGCGACCACGTCGCCGACCGGGACGGGGTGTTGGCCCGCCGCCCGGTCGCCGCCGCCGCGCGCCGGGTGGCCGCGGGCTGGGACCGCGCGGGCGCCCGGACCGGGGCCGCACTCGGCTTCGACACCGCCCTCCTGGTCGACGCGGTCGACCGGCAGACCGGGATCGAGACGCTCGCCGGGCCCGGCACCCCGCTGCTGACGGTCACCGAACCCACCGAGACGGCCACCGCCGCAGCCTTCGCCCACACCGCCCACCTCGCGGGCAAGCCGCAGAACACCGCGCCGCTCGCGGAGGCGGGCAGGCTCTTCGGGCGGCTCGCGCACCTGCTGGACGCCGTGGAGGACCGGGAAGCTGACGCCGCGTCGGGCGCCTGGAACCCTCTCACCGTGACCGGCACCCCGCTCACCGAGGCGCGCCGGCTGTGTGACGACGCGCTGCACGGCGTACGGCTCGCGCTGCGCGAGGTGGAGTTCGTGGACGGCAGGCTCATCCACGTGCTGCTCGCGCACGAACTGCGGCGCTCGGTCGACCGGGCGTTCGGCTCCTCGTCCTGCTCGCACCGGCAGCCCGGGGAGGGCCGGGGGCTGCTGACCCCGGACGGAGCCTTCGGGCCGCCGCCGGGTCATCCGTACGCTCCTGGGAGCCCGGGCTCCCCGCCGCCCCCGCCGCAGCCGCCCCGTGACCGGCGCGGGCTGATCGGCGGGTGCCTGGTGTGGGCCGGACTCGCCTGCACCTGCCAGATGTGCTGCGGGACCTTCGAGGACCCCTGGAGCCGGGAGCGGCGGGAGGGGCTGTGCAACAGTTGCGGCGACTGCTGCGAGGTGTGCAACTGCTGCGGCCAGTGCGGCGAGGGCTGCTGCTGTTGCGGCGAATCCTGCGGCTGCGACTGCTGAGGCGGCGTCAGGTCGCGCCGGGTCGCTTCAGGGGCTCCCCGCCGCGGTCGCACCTCGGCCCCGCCGAGCCGTATGGAAAGGTTGAGCGCATGAGTACGGACGCGACGCAGCAGGAGCAGGTTGGCGGCCCGGACGCCGCGCGGGACTGGCAGCGGTGGCACGCGGGGCGCGTCGTCGCGGTCGCCGCCCCGTACGGCCCTCTCTCCCTGACCGGAACCCACTGGCTCTCCGACTACCCGGAAGGGCGAATTCCGGCCGTCCCGGGTCACTGGCGCGAGGACGGCGACGAGGTGGTCCTCACGGCCACCGCGGACGACGGCATCGTTGTCGACGGCAGGCCGCTGACCGGCGAGGTCCGGCTCGGCGCGGACCGCGGCCCCATCGACGACTCCCGGGTGACGCAGGGGGTCCGGCGGCTGGTGGTGCTCCGCCGCGAAGGGCTCTGGGCGGTAAGGGACTTCGACCCGGACTCGCCGGCCCGGCACGCCTTCTCGACCATTGAGGCCACCCCGTACGACCCCCGCTGGGCGCTGCCCGGCACCTTCCGTCCGTACGACGGCGACCGGACCCTGCGGGTGGCCAACGCCGACGGGGTCGAGCGGGGGCTCGGGCTCGGCGGGGAGCTCGCCTTCACGGTGGACGGGGACGAGCACACGCTCCAGGTGGCGGTCGAGCCCGACGGTTCCCTGTGGGCCGTCTTCGCCGACGCCACCAGCGGGAACGGCAGCTACCGCTTCCGTTTCCTGCGCCCCGGCGCACCGGACGGGGACGGCGGCGTGCGGGTCGACTTCAACCGCGCCCTGCTGCCGCCCTGTGCCTTTGCCGATCACTTCATCTGCCCCTTCCCGCCCCCGGGCAACACGCTCACCGTGGCGGTCCCGGCGGGGGAGCGGAACCGCGTCGACGCCTGACCCGCGAGACGTCCCTCCGGCCCCGGCAGCCCCACGGCTTCCGGGGCCGGATACGTGTGGGGCCCGCGTGGCCGAAAGGCATGCTTGCGCCGCCTGTCCGGCCCCCTCGATACTCCCGTCAGCGATTGTCAGGGGCACGGCAACTCCGGAATCCGGGCAGGCCCCCGACTGCGCCTCACGGGCCCACCACCCCACAGGAGGGCCCCCGATTCCCCTCGGAGGAACCCGAAGTGAGGATCAAGCGCACCAGCAACCGCTCCAGCGTGGCGAGAGGCGTCCGTACCACGGCCGTCCTCGCGGGGCTCGCCGCCGTCGCGGCCATGGCCATCCCCACCGCGAACGCCGAAACCCCCCGTACGTTCAGCGCCAACCAGCTGACCGCGGCGAGTGACGCCGTGCTCGGCGCCGACATCGCGGGCACCGCCTGGAACATCGACCCGCAGACCAAGCGCCTCCTCGTCACCGTCGACAGCACGGTCACACAGGACGAGATCAACCGGATCAAGAAGGCGGCCGGCGCCAACGCCTCCGCCCTCACGATCGAGCGCACGCCCGGGAAGTTCACCAAACTGATCTCCGGCGGCGACGCGATCTACTCCAGCACCGGACGCTGCTCCCTCGGCTTCAACGTCCGCAGGGGCAGTGCCTACTACTTCCTGACCGCCGGTCACTGCACCAACGGGACGGGCACCTGGTGGGCCAACTCCGCCCGCACCACCGTGCTCGGCACGACCGCCGCGTCCAGCTTCCCGAACAACGACTACGGCATCGTGCGCTACACCAACACCACCATTCCCAAGGACGGCACGGTCGGCGGCCAGGACATCACCAGCGCCGCCAACGCCACCGTCGGGATGGCCGTCACCCGCCGGGGCTCCACGACCGGCACCCACAGCGGATCGGTCACCGGACTCAACGCCACCGTCAACTACGGCGGCGGCGACGTCGTCTACGGCATGATCCGCACCAACGTGTGCGCCGAGCCGGGCGACTCGGGCGGCCCGCTCTACTCCGGCACCCGGGCGATCGGTCTCACCTCCGGCGGCAGCGGCAACTGCTACTTCGGGGGCACGACCTTCTTCCAGCCGGTCGTCGAAGCCCTGAACGCGTACGGCGTGAGCGTGTACTGACCGGCGCACCGGGCCGCGCCCGGAGCCGTATCCGTACATACGAGCCCCCGTCCGGAATTCCGGACGGGGGCTCCCGCTCGTCGGGGAGCTCTTGAGAGGATGGCGCCCACGACGGCATCAGGGGGTAGCAGGTCCGTGAATCGCATCGGTGTGACCGGTCACCGCTCCATCCCCGCCGAGGCCGAGGCCCATGTGCTCGCGGGGCTGCGGGCCGAGCTGTGCGGCCTCGACGGCGCGACCGAGGCGCTCTCCAGCCTGGCGGTCGGCGCCGACCAGCTCTTCGCCGACCTGGCCCTGGCCTGCGGGGCCAAGCTGACGGCGGTGATCCCCAGCGGCGACTACGAGGCCTGCTTCGAGAACGCCGTCGACCTGGCCCGCTACCGGGCGCTCAGGGCGCGCGCGGCCCAGGAGGTCCGGCTGGACTTCCCCCACTCCACGGACGAGGCGTACTACGCGGCGGGCGCCTACATCGCCGACCACTGCGACCGGCTGCTGGCCGTCTGGGACGGCCGCCCGGCCCGTGGCCTCGGCGGGACGGGCGACATCGTGACATACGCCCGCGCCCTGGGCCGCCCGGTCACCGTCATCTGGCGCGACGGGGTACTGCGCACCTGAGCCCCGCCGGTTCCGCCCGGCTCATACCCGGTGTCTGACCAGCCAGTCGGTGTGTTCGGGCGAGACGATCCGCTCGGTCTCGAACACCGCGGCGGGCCACTGCCGCTCGGTGAGGGTGGTCTCCATCGCGGCCTGCATCGACTCCAGGTCCTGCTCCACCAGCGAATGAGCCGAGATCAGCGGATGGTGACGGCGCATCTCGTTCCAGGCGAGGCAGGCGGCGGCGGCCGCGGACAGCACCCCGGTCAGCCCGAAGGCGCGCCCCACTCCGAAGGTCTGGAGCACGCTGAGCGCCAGCGCCGGGAGGGTCAGGGCGACGACGGCCCCCGACCACAGGAGGGCCCCGCGCCGCGAGACCTGCTGACGTCTGCGGTACCAGCGCCGCTGTTCGATGAGCCGGTCCCGTACATATGTTTCCTTGCGGACGGTGTAGGCCTTGTTCCGTAAGGTGCGCATCGATTCCGTAATGAGGCCGCCGCCGGAATCCACCAGCTCCTCGCGAGGGTCCGCCCAGCCCACTTTCCGCAGTTCCTGAAGGCCTTCTTCGAGACGATTGGCGAACAGGGCTTCGGGGTGTTCGGCCGAGCTGTCGAAGGGCGAGCCGTGGACCGCGTACCGCCAGCAGTTGGACTTGATGAACTCGGCCGCCGAGCGATTCAGTTGCCAGTGCGACTTTGCTTTGCGGCGGGAGGCGAGGAAGGTCGCGATCAGGACACCGAGGTACGCCAACGCCGCTGCGGCGTCGAGGAGTTGGAACGAGCCCCCGAGTTGGACCTGCCACGGCAGGGCCGCGGGCACGGCTCCCGCGGCGAGCAGGGCCAGCTGTCCGCGGGTGGTGTTCACGGCCTCGCGCTGACGGGCGACGGCGATGGCATCCGTGTGATGGAACAGGACGGGCAGGTCGGCGTTCCGGAAGACCATGCTCTGTAGGGGTCCCGGAATCGCCGTCATGATCGCTCCTTTGTCCCGTACCGTTTTCCCCGCATGACGGAATGAAATGTTCCGATCCATTCGGAGCAGCCGCGCGTTCACCGGAGGTTGTGCCCGCGCGCAAGAGTTGCGCGCGCGGGGTATGAGAGTAAAGTCGTCCCGCCGGACACTGCAATGGTGCAGTTGCCGGTGCTCATTCCGTGTCCGGAACGAACCCATCAAGGACGGCCGTGAAGACCTACGAATCCTCTCCCTCCTTCGCTGTTGCGAAGAAGAGTCGTGTTCCACTCGCGAAGATCGAGGCTTCGGACAGCGCTGCCGCGCTGAAGCTCGGGCGCGTGTTCGCATCGACGACCGGTCGTTCCACGCAGACCGCCACCTTCAACTCTGCGCTGTAGGCGACTCACCAGCGATACCCGCCGGCTGGTATGACGCGGTGTCAGCAGCTGGCTAGACTGGTGAAATGACAGGACCCGCGGTGCCATTCCGCGAAATCGTTCTGAAGGTTCACAGCAGGTGCGATCTCGCCTGCGACCATTGCTATGTCTATGAACACGCGGATCAGAGCTGGCGAACCAGGCCGAAGGTTATCTCTGACCACGTCATTCGCCGGACGGCCCAGCGACTCGCTGAGCACGCCGGGACTCATGCACTGCCCTCCGTGACAGTGATCCTGCACGGAGGGGAGCCTCTGCTCGCCGGTCCCGCACGGCTGCGGACCGTCTGCGAGGAGTTCGGCTCCGCGCTCGCGGGCATCGCCGACCTGGATCTGCGCATCCACACCAACGGCCTCCAGCTCAGCCCCCGCTATCTGGACCTCTTCGACGAGTTCGGCGTCAAGGTCGGCATCTCGCTGGACGGCGACAAGGCCGCCAACGACCGCCACCGCCGCTACGCCGACGGGCGCAGCAGCCACCCCCTGGTCCTCAAGGCCGTGGAGCTGCTCGGCCAGGATCGCTACCGCCATCTGAACCTCGGCCTCCTGTGCACCATCGACATCGAGAACGACCCCGTCGCGGTCCTGGACGCCCTGACCGACCTCGAACCGCCGCTGGTCGACTTCCTCCTCCCGCACGCCACCTGGGACGAGCCGCCGCCCCGCCCGGACGGATCGCCCACCGCGTACGCCACCTGGCTCCTCGCGGTCTTCGACCGCTGGCAGGAACAGGGGCGACCGGTTCCGGTCCGCCTCTTCTCCTCGGTGCTCTCCACCCTCGGCGGCGGCCCCAGCCTCACCGAATCCCTGGGCCTGGCCCCCACCGACCTCGTCGTCGTCGAGACGGACGGCCAGCTGGAGCAGGTCGACTCGCTCAAGAGCGCCTACGAGGGCGCGGCCGCCACCGGCTTCGACGTCTTCACCCACTCCTTGGACGAGGTCGCCGGCCACCCGGGAGTCCGGGCCCGGCAGCTCGGTCTGGCGGGGGTCGGCGAGGCCTGCCGCCGGTGCCCCGTCGTACGTTCGTGCGGCGGCGGGCTCTACACCCACCGCTACCGCTCGGCGAGCGGCTTCGACAACCCCTCCGTCTACTGCGCCGACCTGGAGGCGCTCGTCCGGGGCATCCAGCAGCGCACCGAGTCGGCCACCGTCTCCCCGGCGCTGGGCGACCCGGCGGACCTGGCCGCCGCCCAGCAGGATCTGACCCGCACTCTGCTCGCCCTGCTGCACGCCGATCTCGACGGCCGCGCGGGGCAGGAGTGGGACGAGGCCTGGGCGATCGCGGCCGAGGCCGAGTCCTCCGAGTCGGGCGCCGCCGCCCTCGACGAGGTCCTGGCCCACCCGTATGCGCGCACCTGGCTGCTGGACGTGCTCGAAGGGCTGCGCGCCGGGAGCCCGGAGGCCGTCGGCGCCGCGCTGCGCCTCTCCGCCCAGGTCGCGGCGGCGGCCGTACGGGGGGGTCTCGACCTGGCCGTCCCCGTCACGTACCGCGCCGGACGCATCGCCCTGCCCACCCTCGGCGAGCTGCGGCTCGGTGGCCCCGGGGAGAGCGGCCGCGTCTCGGTGCGCGCCACCGGCGACGGGTTCGAGGTCCGGAGCGAGGACGGCACCCGCCGCGCGATCGCGCTGGACGGCAGGGGCGCCCCCGGCTGGCGCCCGGTCCGACGGCTCGCGGCGGCCGGTGCCCCCGCGTTCCTGCTCGACGACCTCGACCCGTACCGCGACTGCTTCACCGCACCCGCCGCACCGCGCCTCGCGCCGGACGCGGCGGACCGGTGGGCCGCGGTCATCGGCCGGGCGTGGGCGCTGCTGGCGGAGGCCGCTCCGGAGCAGGCCGCGGCCGCGGCGGCCGGTCTGACGACGCTGACACCGGTGCGGCCGCCCGCGCCGTGCGGGCCGGGGCGGCAGGAGGGGCGGCCGCACGGCTACGGGGCGCTCGGCCTGCCGGTGACGGGGGGCGCGGAGGAGCTGGCACTCGCGTTGCTGCGGGGCCACCGGCGTACGGGACTGCGGGCCCTGCTCGACGTCACGGACCTCTACGCCTCGGACGGGGCCTGGACCCATCGGTCGCCCTGGCAGGAAGAGGAGGTCCCGTTCTCCCGGCTGCTGGCCGACGCCTACGAGCGCGTGGGGCTCGCCGCGCTGGACCCCCGCTTCCTCCGGGGGGTGCCCGAAGCGCTCGACCTCCTCGAAGGGGCGGCCGAGCCGACGGTGGACGGGCTGCGGCTGCTGGATCTCCTGCGCAAGGAGGCGAGCGGGGCGGTGCGCCGGGGGAGCGGCGCGGTACACACGGGGACAAGCAGGGATAAGCACCCCAGGATTACTTTCGATCAAGAAAGACTCTGACGAAACCTGGGTATGAATGACTGGAAAGCGGCGTTGAATGACTGAACGTCAGGGGGGTGGAACAAGGTCCACTCCGGAATGATGAATCCGCTCGCATTCATCACCGACCTTGGGTGCGGGTGCTCATACAGGACGGGGGTCGTGTGCACGCATCGACGCAGCAGCGAGCGGCGGACCATCGGCCGTACTTCTTTCTGAGTTACGCCCACACACCGGGGTACGGCGGTGGTACTGACCCCGATATGTGGGTCGAGCGGCTTTTCCAAGATCTTTGCGGTCATGTGATGGCCATGACCGACCTGCCCGCGGGCGCGCCCGCGGGATTCATGGACCGGGAGATACGTTCCGGAGAGGGCTGGTCGGAACGGCTCGGTGACGTCCTCGCCACCTGCCGGGTCTTCGTCCCGCTGTTCTCGCCGCGCTACTTCGCCAGCGAGATGTGCGGCAAGGAGTGGTACGCCTTCGAGCAGCGCGCCATCCACCACCGGGCCCGCTCCAACCAGCCCGCCGAGGCCATCGTCCCCGCCCTCTGGGTGCCGGTGCCGCCGAGCCAGCTCCCCGGATCGGCTGAGCGCTTACAGTTCAACCACCGCGACTTCGGGGACCGTTACGTCAGCGACGGCCTCTACGGCCTGATCAAGCTCAGGCTCTTCGCCCAGGAGTACGAACGGGCCGTCTACGAACTGGCCAAACGCATCGTCAGCGTCGCCGACTCGGTCCGTATCGACACCGGCCGCCCCGTCGACTACCGCCTCGCCCCCAGTGCCTTCGGCTCCCCCAGCAGCGGGGTCGGCGCCCCCCGGCCGATGCGGATCACCATCGCCGCACCCACCCGCCACGAGCTGCCGGAGGGGCGCGACGCCGACTACTACGGCGACCACCCGCAGGACTGGAACCCCTACCACCCGGATGCCGCCCGCCCCCTGGCCTACGTCGCCGAGGAGCTGGTGCGCTCGCTCAACTACCAGGCCCAGATCACCTCCTTCGACGAGGAGCCGGGCCAGCCCGAGGGCAAGGCCCCGCCCAGCACCCCGGAGATCCTCATCGTCGACCGCTGGGCCCTCCAGGACGAGGACCGCCGCCTCAGGCTCGCCGCCTTCGACGCCGAGAACCGCCCCTGGGTGACCATGGTCGTGCCGTGGAGCCGCGACGACCACCAGAGCCGGGCCGCGGAGGCGGAGCTGACCGGGAAACTCGAAGCGACCATGCCCGCCAGGATGCGCCACGGCCGGACCTTCTGCCGGGCCGCCGCCCGGGGCGTGCCCACGATGGAGGCCTTCGGGCAACTCCTGCCCCAGGTCGTCGAGGTGGCCGCCCAGCAGTATCTGAGACACGCGACGGCCTACCCGCCGGGCACCGGCGGCGGACACGGCGAACGGACCCGGCTCACCGGCCCCATGGGCGCCACCAGCTACACACCCGATCCGCACGACCTCGCGACGGAAGCGGAGGACATATGAGTACCGGTCGTGACGGACGCATCGTCACTTTCTACTCGTACAAGGGCGGCACCGGGCGCACCATGGCCCTCGCCAACACCGCCTGGATCCTCGCGGCCAACGGCAAGCGGGTGCTGGCCGTCGACTGGGACCTGGAGGCGCCCGGACTCCACCGGTTCTTCCACCCCTTCCTCGACCCCGCCACCCTCGGCGCCACCACCGGAGTGATCGACCTGATCACCGAGTACGCCTGGGCCGCGACCAGCCCCGCCCAGCGCGCCGACGACTGGCACCGCGACTACGCCCGCATCCAGCCGCACGCCGTGTCGCTGACCCCGGAGACGCTCGGCTGGGAGTTCCCGCAGGGCGGCACGCTCGACTTCGTCTCCGCCGGACGGCAGAACCGCGAGTACTCCGCGACCGTCTCCACCTTCGACTGGGACAACTTCTACGACCGGCTCGGCGGCGGCCACTTCTTCGACGCGCTGCGCGACGACATGAAGGCCAACTACGACTACGTCCTCATCGACAGCCGGACCGGCCTCAGCGACATCGCCGACATCTGCACCGTCCATCTCCCGGACGTGCTCGTCGACTGTTTCACCCTCAGCGACCAGTCCATCGACGGCGCGGCCTCCGTAGCCCGTCAGATCGCCGAGCGCTACACCGGCCGCCCCATCTCCATCTTCCCCGTCCCCATGCGTATCGACGAGGGCGAGAAGGAGAAGGCGGACGCCGGACGGGCACTGGCCCGGCTCAAGTTCGACCGGCTGCCCCGCGACATGTCCGGCGACGAACTCACCGCCTACTGGGGCGCGGTGGAGATCCCCTACCGCCCCTACTACGCCTACGAGGAGACGCTCGCCACCTTCGGCGACGAGGCCGGGCTGACCAACTCGCTGCTCTCCGCCTTCGAACGGCTCACCGCGGTCATCACCGGCCGCGAGATCACCTCGATGCCCCCGATCGGCGAAGAGGTCCGCCTGCGGATCCGCGACGCCTTCACCCGGCGCAGGCCCGCCCTGCCCGCCGACCTCTTCCTCAGCTATGTGGCGGAGAACCGGATGTGGGCCGACTGGATCGAGTCCGTCCTCACCCGGGCCGGCTTCCGGGTCGTCCCGCGAGACGTCTCCGCCGACCGCCCGCCCGAGGACACCGCGAGCTCCGCCACCGAGAACACCGCCCGCACGGTGGTGCTGCTCTCCACCGCCTACCTCAAGTCGCAGCGCGGCGTGGAGCTGTGGGAGCGGGCGGTCGCCGAGGACCCGGGCGGCGGCCGCCGCCAGCTGCTGCCCCTGCGGGTCGGCGACGTACGCCTCAGCGCCCCCTACATCGACCGCAACCCGGTCGACCTCTTCCGCCTCGACGAGGTGCACGCCACCACGGCCCTGATGCGCGCCCTGGACCGGCCGGTGCAGCTGGTCGACGGTGTGGCCCCGGGGCCCCGGTTCCCCGGCACCGTACCGAGGATCTGGAACGCACCGCCCCGCAACCCCGGGTTCACCGGCCGCTCGCTCGTCCTGGAGCGGATGCGCGACCAGCTCGGCGGAGGTCTGGCCGTCGTCCTGCCGCAGCCGCAGACCCTGTACGGACTCGGCGGTGTCGGCAAGACCCAGGTGGCCCTGGAGTACGTGCACCGCTTCATGGCCGACTACGACCTGGTGTGGTGGATATCGTCCGAACAGCCCGACGACGTGGTCGCCTCGCTCGCCGAACTCGCCGTCCGGCTCGGAGCCCAGGGCGGCGACGACATGGCGGTCGCCTCGCAGGAGGCCGTCGACCTGCTGCGGCGCGGGGTGCCCTCGGACCGCTGGCTGCTGGTCTTCGACAACGCGGACGACCCCGAGCAGCTGCGCCGCTACTTCCCGCAGGGAGGCTCCGGCCACATCCTGGTGACCTCCCGCAACCAGAGCTGGTCCCAGCACGGGGACGCCCTGCCCGTGGACGTCTTCCTGCGCGAGGAGTCCATCGAGCACCTCCAGCGCCGGGCCCCGGGGCTCAGCGACGAGGACGCCGACCAGGTGGCCACCGCCGTGGGCGACCTGCCGCTCGCCGTCGAGCAGGCGGCGGCCTGGATCGCGGAGACCGCCACCCCCATCGACGCCTATCTCGAACAGCTCGCCCAGCAGGCGCCCCAGGTCCTCGCCCTCAACCAGCCCGCGGGCTACCCGGAACCGGTCGCCGCCACCTGGAACATCTCCATCGCCCGGCTCAAGGAGCGCTCGCCCGCGGCCGTACGGCTGCTCCAGCTCTGCGCCTTCTTCGCCCCGGAACCGATCTCCGCGAACCTCCTCTACAGCAAGGAGATGATCGACGCGCTGAAACCGTACGACTCCTCGCTCCAGGAGAAGCTGGTGCTGGGCCGGGTCATCCGGGAGATCGGCCGGTTCGCCCTCGCCAAGGTCGACCAGGTCTCCAACTCCATCCAGGTGCACCGCCTCGTCCAGGCCGTGATCAAGGCGCAGCTCAGCGAGGAGGAGCAGCGCGAGGCCCGGCACGTCGTCCACCGCATCCTGGCCGGCGCCCGCCCGGACGACGACGAGCCGATCGACAACCCGGACACCTGGCCGCGCTTCACGACGATCTGGCCGCACCTGGGCCCCTCCGACGCCCGCAACTGCAAGGAGCCGGAGACCCGCAGGCTCCTGATCGACCGGGTCCGCTACCTCTGGAAGCGCGGCGACGTCAGGACCGCGGGGGCGCTGGGCGACGAGCTGCGGGAGATCTGGCAGGAGAAGCTGGGGGAGCGGGACCTGCAGTACCTGTACCTCTGCTTCCACCTCTCCAACATCCTGCGCACCCGCGGGCGTTACGTGGAGGCGAAGGAGCTCGACGAGTTCACGCTCCAGCGGCAGCGCGAGGTGCTGGGCCCGGAGCACCCGCACACCTATATGACCACCAGCAGCCTGGCCATCGACCTCGGGCTGCTCGGGGACTACGGCCGGGCGATCGAGATGGCGACCGAGGCCCACGAGGGATTCGGCCAGATCTTCCACGACTCCCACCCCCGGACCCTGGCCGCCGCCAACAACCTGGCCCTGAACCTGCGCAGCGTCGGCCAGTACGCCCGCGCCCGCGAGATCGACCAGGACGTCTACGACCTGCGCTCCCAGGTGCTCGGCCCGGAGCACCCCTACAGCCTGTCCTCCGCGATGAACCTGGCCCGCGATCTGCGGGAGGTCGGGCGGTACGAGGACTCCGTGGGCCTGCTCAGCCGCGCCTACGACAGCTGCAAACGGACCCTGGGGCGCAGCTTCC
Source organism: Streptomyces durocortorensis (assembly GCF_031760065.1). Taxonomy (NCBI): domain Bacteria; kingdom Bacillati; phylum Actinomycetota; class Actinomycetes; order Kitasatosporales; family Streptomycetaceae; genus Streptomyces; species Streptomyces sp. C11-1. The sequence continues at coordinate 1,178,153 of NZ_CP134500.1, read as the reverse complement.
CCACCACCCTGAGCGCCGCGAAGAGCCTGGCGGTGTCGTTGCGGCGGGCCGGCCGGCTGGAGGACGCGCACCGGCTGACGGTCGCCACCCGCGCCCGGTACCGGGCGAAGTACACCACCGCCAACCCCGATTCGCTGGCCTGCGACCTCAACCTGGCCGCCGACCTGTTCGCGGCGGGCGAGGCGGCGGAGGCCCGGGAGACCGCCCAGGAGGTCGTCGACCAGTACATGAAGGTGCCGGGGGACAAGCACCCCTCCACCCTGGCCGCCCAGAACAACCTGGGCGTCTATCTGTCGGGTGTGGGAGAGGCGGAGGAGGCGGAGCGGGTGCACCGCCGCGTGGTCGCCTCGATGCGGGACATCTTCGGGCACGATCACCCGCACACGCTGTTCTGCGTCATGAACCTGGCCAACGCCACGGCCGAAGCGGGCGATCTCGACCTCGTCCTGAGGGCCGAGCGCACGGTCTCCGGTCAGCTCAAGGAGGCCCTCGGGGCGCACCACCCGGAGACACTGGCGATGACCTCGAACATCGCGGTCACGCTGGATGCCATGGGGCGCAAGGACGAGGCCCTGCACGTGCGGGCGGAGGTCGTCGACGAACTGGCCCGTCAGCTGGGCGACGACCACCCGCTGACCCGGATGGCGCGGGACGAGCGCAGGTTCCGGCGCGAACTGGAACCGCTGGCGGTGTGATCGGGCGAGCCTGATCTCTGTGCCGGGCCCTGGCGTACGGGCCCGGCGCGGCGCTGCTCTCCCCGCGTCAGAGCGGCACGGCGGAGGGCAGCGGCCGGTCCGGATCGGCCCGGTCGTCCAGCAGCCAGTCGAGGACGCGGGGAAGGACGGAGAACGCGTCGAAGTGTGCCGCCGCCGGCTCCAGTACGGCGGTGGCACCCGGGATCTGCCCGGCCAGCCAGCGGGAGTGGCCGACCGGGGAGAACACGTCCTTCACCCCGTGCCAGAGCAGCACCCGGCCCCTGATCCGGGAGGGTTCAAAGCCCCAGGGGCTGCAGAAGGCGATGGCGTCGTCGATCCAGCCGTACGCCGAGATGCGCAGCCCCTCGCTGTAGTTGCGCAGCAGCATCGACCGGATGCCCGCGTCATTGACCACCACCCGGTCGGAGTCGGTCAGCTCCCGGCGCAGATCGTCCAGGAGCTTCACCGGGTCGCGCCGGATCTGCGCCGAGCGGACGATGAAGGACTCCGCGAGCCCGTCCGGGTCGGCTGCCGCTGTGGAGTACGCGTCCACATTGGACGCGGCCATCCCGTCGAACCAGTCGAGCCCGGCCGCGCCCCAGGGGGCGAGCGGGACCAGGGCGGCGGTACGCGTGACCCGTTCGGGCAGCAGGGCCGCGCAGGCCAGCGCGTGCGGGGCCCCGCCGGAGCGGCCCACGACGGCGAAGCGGGCAAGGCCCAGGGAATCGGCGATCGCCCGGACGTCCTCGACGACATCGCCGACCCGGCGGCCCTCGTGCCGGTCCGAATCGCCGTACCCCGGGCGGTCGTAGGTGATCAGTTGTGTGCGGCGCTGATACAGGACCATGCCGCGGGGAGCGGGCCCGAGCCTGCTGCCCGGGGTCCCGTGGAGCAGAAAGACCGGTCTGCCCCGCGGATCGCCCAGCCGCTCGACCATCAGATGCCGCCCGTCCGCCGCGCGCACCCGACTGCGCACCCGCGCCTCCTCAGATCGGTCACCCGGCCGGTCCGGGCACGGCGTGCCCGGCGTGTGCCGTCGTTCGATGATGACCCATCAGAGGCGTTACGGGGACTGTTCGGTGACAGGAACTGTGAAGGCCCTGGGAGGCTCCCGGCGGACGATCTCCGTCGGAATCCGGACAAGTGGGTGCGCCATCCGGACCGGCTGGGCGAATACCGGACAGGACTAGTCCTCACCCAGAGGCCGTCGGTGATCGCACCGGGTGTTCGCAAACGGAACCGACATGGCATGACCCGGGGTAAGTGAACGCCCCGCGTGCGAAGCGTCGGTGTGGTGTGCACGTCTCGAAGTCGACCTTGTGTGCTATCGGCGGCCTCGGAATAGTGGGCGCCCCATCCTCCGTGTACGGGCACCCCACTTGCTCCGTGCACGGCCCCACAGGAGGTCGAAGTTGAAGCATCGACGCATATCCAGGAAGCGCGCGACGCTGGCCGGTTCGGCCGTCGTCGCTCTGGTCGCAGCGGGATTCACGTTCCAGACTGCGAACGCCAGCGATGAGGTATCCGAGTTCACGGTCAAGGCGCTCAGCGCGGACGCGGCCGGAAAGCTGGCCTCCGCTCTCGACCGGGACCTGGGCACGGACGCGGCCGGGACGTACTACGACACGAAGGCGAAGGCCCTCGTCGTCAACGTCGTCGACGAGGCCGCCGCCGAGCGGGTCCGCCAGGCGGGCGGCAGGGCCAGGATCGTGGAGAACTCCCTCGCCGAGCTGAAGTCGGCCCGGCAGGCCCTCACCGACAAGGCGACGATCCCGGGCACCTCCTGGGCGGTCGACCCGGTGACCAACAAGGTGCTCGTCACCGCCGACAGCACGGTCGACGGCGCGGCGTGGAAGAAGCTCTCGGCCGTGGTCGAGAGGCTCGGAGGCGCGGCCGAACTGAACAGGACGGCGGGCGAGTTCAAGCCGCTGATCGCGGGCGGCGACGCGATCTTCGGCTCCGGATCGCGCTGCTCGCTCGGCTTCAACGTGGTCAAGGACGGCGAACCGTACTTCCTGACCGCCGGCCACTGCACCGAGTCGGTCGCCAGCTGGTCGGACACCCAGGGCGGCTCGGAGATCGGGAGGACCGAGGGCTCCAGCTTCCCGGAGAACGACTACGGCCTGGTCAAGTACACCTCGGACATCGCGCGCCCGAGCGAGGTCAACCTCTACAACGGCTCTACCCAGCAGATCACCCGGGCGGGCGACGCCACGGTCGGCCAGGCGGTCACCCGCAGCGGCTCGACCACCCAGGTGCACGAGGGCGAGGTCACCGCGCTGGACGCCACGGTCAACTACGGCAACGGCGACATCGTCCGCGGCCTCATCCAGACGACGGTCTGCGCCGAGCCGGGCGACAGCGGCGGCGCCCTCTTCGCGGGCGGCACCGCACTCGGCCTGACCTCGGGCGGCAGCGGCGACTGCTCCTCGGGCGGTACGACCTTCTTCCAGCCGGTACCGGAGGCGTTGGCCGCCTACGGCGCCGAGATCGGCTGACCGCTGACCCCGAGGACGTACGCGTCCTGAGTACGGCAACGAGGAGAGGCCCCCGGTCCGGCCGGGGGCCTCTTCCCGTGCGCGAAAGGGCGGTGACGGGTCAGGCGGCCTGGGGAAGATTGCCGGGGGCGGTCTCGGCCGGGGCGACGCCGAAGATCTTCACGGCCTGGTAGTAGGTCCAGGCCGTGCTGTTGCACGAGGTGCGCTTGGCGCCGGAGTACGCGGCGCACACGCGCTTGAGGTCCGCGTAGAAGGCGGAGTCGATGCGGCTCTTGTGGGCGGAGAACGTGCCTGCGGCCTTGTAGTTGCGGTAGCCGAAGTCGTGGCGGGCGCAGGAGTTCTGGAAGGGGAAGCCGAACGGGTTGTCGGGGGAGCTGCTGCAGTAGTCCGTGGACCAGTTGAAGCCGTACGCGGCCCAGGCGCCCTGGTTGTTGCGTGCGGCGTTCCAGGCGTTGTAGCTGGAAGCGCTCGTCTGGGTCCAGGAGCTGAGGACCTGGGGCTTGTCGGCGGGGGCTGCCGCGGCCGAACCGGCGGTGATCAGGGTGAGCGGGAGGGACAGGGCGACCGCGGCGAGCGGGGCGGTGAATCGACGACGCATGAGCGACCTCCGTGGGGGTGGAAGGGGGTGTCCCGGCCGTGCTCCTCGTCGGGTGGTACGAGGCGGCTCCACAATGTCGTCATGGACCTGTCATGTCTAGGCGTTAAGTCAACCTGACATCAGAAATTGGGGTGTACGTCAGATGGGGCCGCCGGGCGGCCCCATGGGCGGATCGTCAGCGGCCCCACGAGTGGATCGTCGGCGGCCCCACGGGCGGATCGTCAGGAAGTGAGGGCCGCGCCCTTCTCCGACCGGCGCCGCATCGACAGGAGCAGGGTCACGGCCGTGCCGACGACCGCCCAGGCGGAGAGCACCAGGAGCGGGCCGGTGACCGCGTTGCCCTGGAAGTAGGCGATGGAGCGGGCCACCCAGGTGCCCGCGCCCGGGGGAAGGGCGGGCCCGATCGCCCGCCAGAAGTCGGGGAGCATCGGCAGCGGGAAGGCGCCGCCCGCGCTCGGGTTGCCCGCGATGACGATGATCAGGACGGCCAGGCCGATGCCGACGATGCCGGTCAGGGCCTGTAGGGCGAGCGTGGTCATGCCGACCGCGAAGACGACCAGGGCGCCCAGGCCGGCCAGCCCCCAGAAGCTGCCGGGCAGCGCACCGAGGATCGGGCCGATGACGATCGCGCCGCCGATGCCGCCGACGATCGAGTACAGCGCCATGGTCCCGGTCCGGATCAGTGCGCGCTGCTGGTTGGCGGGCTTGGCGCCGGCGCTGATCGCCAGGATCGAGGCGCAGAGGTAGCCGCCCACGCACCAGCCGACGACCAGGTAGAAGGACGAGAGTCCGTTGAAGTCCTCGTCGGAGGCCGGGGCGACGTCCACGGTCCGCACGGCCCGCTGCTGGGAGGCGTCGGCCTCGGTGAGGATTCGCTCCAGCGCGGTGGTCAGGGCGGTTCCGCCGCCGGAGGCGACCAGCAGGGTGTCGGTGCGGCCCTCCGGCGCGACGATCAGGGCGCCGTCGATCTCGCGGTTCATGATCTGATCGCGAGCCTCGGCGGCGCTGCTCACCGTACGGGGGTCCAGCGGCCCGCCGGGCAGGTCGTCGAGCCGGTCGACGAGCTGCTGGGACATCTGCTGCGGTGCCACCACCCCGAACGCGACGTCCGTCGGCTTCGGCTTGTGCAGGGCCCCGACGTAGGACGCGATGAACAGCAGTTGCAGTCCGAGCACCCCGATGACGAGCAGGGCGGCCCGTGGAGTGACGGCGTTCTTCACCTCGTCGACGAAAGTCATGCCCCAACCGTCCGGTCGGGGTGGTGTCCGCGCAGGCGGGACGGGGCTGAATGGCGGAAGGGGTGGATCGGGGAGGGGGAAACGAGGGGCGGCGGGGCGGCGTGGTGCGACCCACATTGATTATCGTACGAATGTTCGAAGCTTGGTCTATGGTGGAGAGCAGGGGGTGGTGAGTGGCGGAACGGTCGTAGCGGTCAAGGAGGTGCGGATGTCCGGGTTCACGCATCTGCACACCGTTTCGGGGTTCTCCCTGCGGTACGGGGCCTCGCACCCCGAGCGGCTCGCCGAGCGTGCCGCCGAACGGGGGATGGACGCCCTCGCGCTGACCGACCGCGACACCCTCGCGGGGGCGGTCCGCTTCGCCAAGGCCTGCCGGGAGAAGGGGGTCGGCGTCCGGCCGCTCTTCGGGACGGACCTCGCGGTGGAGCCGTACGCGAAGGGGCCGGGCCGGGCCGTGCGTCCGCGCACCCCGGTACGCGGGGGTGCCTTTGTCGATGAATCCGCACCCCGGGTCACCTTCCTCGCCCGGGACGGCGCACGCGGCTGGGCCGGGCTGTGCCGTCTCGTCACCGCCGCCCATGCGCGGGGCGCGGGCGGTAGGGACGCCGGTGCCGCGGGGCCGCCCCTCGTCGCCCGGGCCGCACTGCCCGCCGACGGGCTGACCGTACTGCTCGGGCCCGCCTCCGAAGTGGGCCGGGCGCTCACCGCCGGACGCCCCGACCGGGCCGCCGCGCTGCTCGCGCCCTGGCGGGAGGTGTACGGCGACGACCTGCGCCTCGAAGCCGTCCACCACGGCCGCGCGGGCACCGGCCCCGGTTCGCTGCGGCTGGCCGCCCGTACCCTCGGCTTCGCCGCGGAACAGGGCGTACGGGCCGTGCTGACCAACGCCGTCCGGTACGCCGACCCGGGGCAGGGGCCCGTCGCCGACGTCCTCGACTCCGCCCGCGGGCTCGTCCCCCTCGACCCGCGCCGCTCGCCCCTGGACAGCGGTGAGCGCTGGCTCAAGGGCGAGGGCGCCATGCGGGAGACCGCCGAGCGGGTCGCCTCCGCCGCCGGGCTCGGGCAGGGCGCGGCGGCCCGGCTGCTGGCGGAGACCCGGCACACCGCCGAGGCCTGCCGCGTCGACCCCGCCGCCGACCTCGGGCTGGGCGGCATCCACTTCCCCGAACCGCATCTGGTGGGCGCCGGCCGGCGTACCGCCCAGCGGGTTCTGACCTCCCGGGCCGCCGCCGGGATGGTGCGGCGCGGCTACGACCGTGACCGCGCCTACTGGGAGCGGATGCGCGAGGAGCTGGACATCATCGCCCACCACGGCTTCGCCTCCTACTTCCTGACGGTCGCCCAGGTGGTCGACGACGTACGGGAGATGGGTATCCGGGTCGCCGCGCGCGGCTCCGGAGCGGGGTCCCTGGTCAACCACCTCCTCGGTGTCGCCCACGCCGACCCGGTCGAGCACGGACTGCTGATGGAGCGCTTCCTGTCCAAGCGCCGCTTCGTACTGCCCGACATCGACATCGACGTCGAATCGGCCCGCCGCCTGGACGTCTACCGCCGGATCATCGAACGCTTCGGACCCGAGCGCGTCGCCACCGTGGCCATGCCCGAGACCTACCGGGTGCGCCACGCCATCCGGGACGTCGGGGCGGCGCTCTCCATGGACCCGGCCGAGACCGACCGGCTCGCCAAGGCCTTCCCGCACATCCGCGCCCGCGACGCCCGCGCCGCGATGGAGGAGTTGCCCGAGCTGAAGGAGGTCGCACGGAACCAGGAGAAGTACGGGCGGCTGTGGGAGCTGGTGGAGGGGCTCGACGCACTGCCGCGCGGGATCGCCATGCACCCGTGCGGGGTGCTGCTCTCGGACGCCGGGCTGATGGACCGTACGCCGGTCATGCCCACCAGCGGCGAGGGCTTCCCGATGGCGCAGTTCGACAAGGAGGACGTGGAGGACCTCGGGCTGCTCAAACTCGATGTGCTGGGCGTACGGATGCAGTCGGCGATGGCGCACGCCGTCGCGGAGCTGAAACGCGCCTCGGGCACGGACGTGGACCTGGACGCCGTACCGCCGGGCGACCCGGAGACGTACCGGCTGATCCGCACCGCCGAGACGCTGGGCTGCTTCCAGATCGAGTCGCCGGGCCAGCGCGACCTGGTCGCCAGGCTCCAGCCCGCCACCTTCCACGACCTGGTCGTCGACATCTCGCTGTTCCGGCCTGGGCCGGTCGCGGCCGACATGGTGCGGCCGTTCATCGAGGCCCGGCACGGCCGCGCGCCGGTCCGCTACCCCCACCGTGACCTGGCGGAAGCGCTGAGCGGCACCTACGGCGTGGTCGTCTTCCACGAGCAGATCATCGAGATCGTCGACATCATGACCGGCTGCGGCCGGGGCGAGGCCGACCGGGTGCGGCGCGGACTCTCCCACCCCGAGTCGCAGGAGCTGATCAGGGAGTGGTTCCCCCGGCGTGCGGCGGCCATGGGGTACGACGACGAGGTGATCGCCCGCACCTGGAGGATCATCGAGGCGTTCGGCAGCTACGGCTTCGCCAAGGCGCACGCCGTCGCGTTCGCCGTGCCGACGTACCAGTCGGCCTGGCTCAAGGCGCACCACCCGGCCGCCTTCTACGCCGGTCTGCTCACGCACGACCCCGGGATGTACCCGAAGCGGCTGCTGCTCGCGGACGCCCGGCGGCGCGGGGTGCCGGTACTGCCACTGGATGTGAACCGGTCGGCGGTCGCCCATCAAATCGAACTGGTGTCTGGTGAGGGGGGTCGGAAGGGAGTCTGGGGGCTGCGGCTCGCGCTCTCGGACGTCCACGGCATCAGCGAGGCCGAGGCCGCCCGGATCGAGGAGGGGCAGCCCTACGCCTCGCTGCTGGACTTCTGGCAGCGCGCCCGCCCGGGCCGCCCGATCGCCGAACGGCTCGCGCAGGTGGGCGCGTTGGACGCCTTCGGCGCCAACCGCCGCGACCTGCTGCTGCACCTCTCCGAGCTGCACCGGGCCCACCGGAGCTCCGGCTCCGGTGCCGGCGGGGACCAGCTCCCGCTGGGGGAGGGGCACCGCACGGGCTCTGTCGGACTGCCCGACCTCAACGAGGCGGAGCGGCTGAGTGCCGAACTCGGGGTGCTGAGCATGGATGTCTCACGCCATCTGATGGGGGACCACCAGGCCTTCCTGAAGGAGCTGGGAGTGGTCTCCGCCAAACGGCTGCGCGAGGCCCGGCACGGGGAGACCGTGCTGGTCGCGGGGGCCAAGGTGGCCACCCAGACGCCGCCGATGCGTTCCGGCCGCCGGGTCGTCTTCACCACCCTGGACGACGGCACCGGCCTGGCCGACCTGGCGTTCTTCGAGGACAGTCACGCCGTCTGCGCCCACACGGTCTTCCACTCCTGGCTGCTGCTGGTGCGCGGGGTGGTGCAGCGGCGCGGCGCGCGCAGCCTGAGCGTGGTGGGAGCGGCCGCCTGGAACCTCGCGGAGCTGGCCGAACTCCGGCGCACCGGAGGGCTCGACGCGGTGGCGGCCCGGCTGGCGGAGGGCCCGGAAGAGGGGTCCGGGGAGGGCGCCGAGGGGGAGGCCGGGGAAGGGGCTTCCGGGCCCGGACGTCGTATACGGATGGAGACCGGTTACGAGATGAACCCCTGGGCCGACCTTCAGCCACCCGGCGAAGGGACGCCCACGGGGAGGAAGTTGTGGCACCAGTCGCAGGGGAGCGCGGGATGAACGGCAGTGGGGCAAAAGGCCCGTGCGTCCTCTCCCTGCGGTTCCTCAGGACCGCCGGCGGGCCCCCCGACAGCGCCGACTACACCGGTCTGCTCGCCCTGCTCGGCGCGCTCACCCCGGTCGTCGAGGCCGCCCCGCCCGATGGGGCGCTCGCCGATGTGAGCGGCGCACTGCGCTACTTCGGGCGGGACGCGCGGGGCCTGGCCTCGCTGATCCGGGTCCGGGCGCTCGCCCTGCACGGCGTGGACTGCGCGATCGGGGCGGGGAGCAACCCCCTCGTGGCCCGGACGGCCGCCCGGCGGGCCGCGCCCGGGACCACCTTCGTGGTGGACCGGGGTGAGGAGGCGGCGTTCCTCGCGCCGCTCCCGGCCGTCGCCCTGGACGGTGTCGGGGCAGCCACGGCGCGCACCCTGTGCGGATACGGGCTCGACTCCGTCGGCCGGATCGCCGCCGCACCCCTGGCCACGCTCCAGCGCATCACCGGCGTACGCACCGGGCGCGAGGTGTGGGAGCGGGCGCGGGGCATCGACCGTACGCGGGTCGCTCCGAACGCTGCTGCCCGCTCGATCGCCGCCGAACGCTCCTTCCCGTGCGACGAACTGGCCCCCGAGCGGCACCGCCGCGCGCTTCTCTCGCTCACCGAGGAGCTGGGGGCACGGTTGCGGGGCGAGGGGCGGGTGTGCGGGTCGCTCGCGGTCTCGGTGCGGTTCGCGGACCGGACCGGCTACGCGACCCTGACCCGGAGCCGGACGCTGCGGGAGCCCACCGCGCACTCGGCCGCGCTCACCGCGCTCGCCTACCGCATCCACGAGTCCTTCGGGCTCCAGCGGGCCCGGGTGCGGGGGATCGCGCTGCGCGCGGAGGGGCTGGCCGACGCCGGACGCGCCTCCCGTCAGCTCACCTTCGACCCGGCGGACGAGCGGACGCGCCGGATCGAGGAGGTGGCGGACCGGCTGAGGGAGAGGTTCGGGCCCGGCGCGGTGAAACCGGCGGGACTCGCGGCCTGAGCGACGGGGTTGAACTGACACGCGGGGCGTCCGGCGCTTCAGGGCCGGACACCCATGACCCGGTCTCCGGACACCCATGACCCGGTCTCCGGCGTCCATGACTCGATCTCCGGACGCCCATTACCTGATCTACGGTGACGCCGCGCCAGTTTTTACCGACGCGTAACTTCCCTCCCCACCTTACTCGTGCGTAATTTGGCATGAGCACACAGAGCTTGTGGTCCGGGCCACAGGGCGCACCGCCATCGCACTCCCTTGAGCCGCAAGGAGACCACACGATGCTGCCCTGGATCCGTGCTGCGCGCGTTCCCCGCGTGCGCAGCTCTCTCGCAGCCCTGCTACTCGCCCTCACCGTTCTCGTCGCCCCCACCGCGACCGCGAGCGCGGCCACCCCCACCGCCGCAACGGCCACCTCCCGTGGCTGGAACGACTACTCCTGCAAGCCCTCCGCCGCCCATCCCCGCCCGGTCGTCCTGGTCCACGGAACCTTCGGGAACTCCATCGACAACTGGCTGTTCCTCGCCCCCTACCTGGTCAACCGGGGCTACTGCGTCTTCTCCCTCGACTACGGCCAGCTCCCCGGCGTGCCGTTCTTCCACGGTCTCGGCCCTGTCGACAAGTCGGCCGAACAGCTCGATGTGTTCGTCGACAAGGTGCTCGCCGCCACCGGAGCCCCGAAGGCCGACATCGTCGGCCACTCCCAGGGCGGCATGATGCCGAACTACTACCTGAAGTTCCTCGGCGGCGCCGACAAGGTCAACGCCCTCGTCGGCATCGCCCCGAGCAACCACGGCACCACGCTGCTCGGCCTCACCAAGCTGCTGCCGCTCTTCCCCGGCGTCGAGAAGTTCATCACCGACAAGACGCCCGGCCTCGCCGACCAGGTCGCCGGCTCGCCCTTCATCACCAAGCTCACCGCGGGCGGCGACACCGTCCCCGGTGTTCGCTACACCGTCATCGCGACCAAGTACGACCAGGTCGTGACCCCGTACCGCACGCAGTACCTGGACGGCCCGAACGTACGTAACGTCCTCCTTCAGGACCTGTGCCCGCTCGACCTGTCCGAGCACGTGGCGATCGGCACCATCGACCGCATCGCCTTCCACGAAGTGGCCAACGCCCTGGACCCGGCCCGTGCCACCCCGACCACCTGCGCCTCGGTGATCGGCTGACCCGCGGGCCCCGACGACGCGTTACGGCACATCGCGATACGACAACGGGCCGGGGCCCGCCGTCCGGTGGGGCGGACGGCGGGCCCCGGCCCGTCACGTCCTGCCGCGCCCGACGTCCCGGAGGGACGCGGCAGGGGTACGGAAGGCTGCTGCGCCGGTCAGTGCCGGTCAGCGACTGTGACGGCCCGTCGACGCGGCGGCCCGGCGGCGCTGCGAGGCGAACAGCACGGCCGCACCGGCGGCGAGCACCCCGGCGCCCCCGATGGCGAGGTAGGTGCTGCTGCCGGAGCCACCGGTCTCGGCGAGCACCTCGTCCTTGCTCGCGGTGTTGACCTCGGGAGCGTTGCCCTCGCCCGTGCTGTCGGCCTTGTCCTTGTCCTTGTCCGAAGGGGAGACCGGAGCGGCGGTGTTGACCTTCGCCCCGGTGTTCGCGTCGTCGTCGCCGTGCCCGTTGTGCTCGACGGAGGACTTCTCGGCGCCCTCGGCGATCGCGTCCTCGGAGGGCGCGGAGGGGGCCGGAGCCGGGGCCTGGGCGCCGGAGCCACCGCCCTGCTGCGCCTCTTCCTTCTCCGCCCCGCCGTCCTGCGTGCCGCTGCCCGCCGAACCGCCGCCGAACGTCACGTCGGAGCAGGCGTAGAACGCCTCGGGGGAGTCGGAGCGCTGCCACACCGTGTAGATCAGCTGCCGCCCCGCGCGCTCGGGGATCGTGCCGTCGAAGACGTACGAACCGTTCTCCAGCACCGGTTCGGCGGCCTCCGCGAAGGGCTTCGCCTCCAGGTCCGACCAGGCCAGCGGCTTCGTCGGGTCATAGCCGGGCTTGGTCATGTACAGCTCGAACGAGCCCTTGTGCGGGGCCGTCGCGCGGAACCGGAACGTGTGCTTGCCCGCCGACATCGCGGTGGCCGGCCAGTCGGCGCGCGGCAGGTCGAGCCCCTTGAACTTGTCGTTGGCCGCGCTGCACAGCTTGCCGTCCGGGATCAGCTCGCGGTGCTTGCCCGCCGCGTTGGCGATGTTCACCCCGTTCCAGTCGTACAGCGCCTGCGTACCGCCCGCCGCGACGGCAGCCCGGCACGCCGCCGACTTCGGGCTCTCCGGACCCTCCGCGAAGCACGCGGACACCCGGCTCACCGGATCGGTCAGCGAACCGTGCGCGACGGCCGGGGTGGCGGCCGGCCCGGCCAGCGCGATCGGGACGAAACCGAGGGCGAGAATCCCGGTGGCCTTGCGTCGAGCGGTCATGGGTGGATCTCCTTCTGGAACGGCACGGCTGCGGGGGTGGGCGATCAGCAAGCTAGCCGCTCGAAACGCCGAAAACGCCTGCTGGGGCAGGGTGATGGCGATCCTTATGGTGCCGTTAAGGCGAGGCTAAGAGGGCGCTCAGGAAGTCCCGTATCCGGCCGTGCACGACGACTGTCGGTGGGGTGCCTGATACTCGACGACGAAGGGTGCACAGGCCTTGCGGGGGAGGGGCGATGGCCGATCGATGGGGGGCTCATCGCCTCCCTGTACGCGGGCATCCTCTTCTTCGCCGCCGTCGGCGCGTACGCGGTCGGCGGCGAGTCCCTCGACCTGGTGGTCCTGCTGGTCATCGGACTGATCGGGTTCGGGATGCGGCGCTACGGACTTCCGGTGCTGCCCGCCGTCATCGGGGTGATCCTCGGCCCGGCCGCCGAACAGCAGCCGCGCCGCGCACTCCAGATCAGCGACGGCAGCGCGACCGGCCTGGTCAACACCCCCTTCTCCGTCGCGGTCCACGCGATGGTGGCGCTGATCGTGGCCTGGCCGCTCGTCCACCGGCTGGTCGTCAGAAGGCGCGGCGGCCGGAAACGGCCGAGGACTCCCGCACTGTCAGTGGTGGCTGAGAGCATCGACACCATGACCACGATCGACTGGGACGCGGCGGCCGGATCCTTCGACGAGGAGCCCGACCACGGACTCCTCGACCCCGCGGTGCGCGACGCCTGGGCCGGGCGGCTGGAGAGCTGGCTGCCCGCCGTCCGCGGCGATGTGCTGGACCTGGGGTGCGGCACCGGCAGTCTCTCCCTGCTCGCCGCGGGCCAGGGCCACCGCGTCACAGCCGTCGACCGCTCGCCCCGGATGGCGGACCGGGCCCGGGCCAAGCTCGCCGGGACCGGAGCCGAGGTGCTGGTCGGGGACGCCGCCCGGCCCCCGGTCGGGGAGCGCGCGTTCGATGCGATCGTGGCCCGCCATGTCGTCTGGCTGCTGCCCGATCCGGCGGCGGCCCTGGAGCACTGGTTCGGTCTGCTGAAGCCGGGCGGGCGGCTGGTCCTCGTCGAAGGGGTGTGGGGCGGGGTGGGGCTGCCCGCCACCACGCTGACCCGTCTGCTCTCCGCGCACACCGAGCGCGTCCACCACGAGGACCTCGCCGCCGACGCGCGGCTGTGGGGCGGGGAGGTCGATGACGAGCGCTACGCCCTGGTGGCCCGCGCGATGCCCCCGCACCGGCACACCGAGGTCGTCGACGTCCACCTCATCCTGCGCCGGGGCCCCGACGTGCTGCTCGCCCGCCGCTCCAACACGGGCTATGCGGACGGCCTGTTGCACATGCCCTCGGGCCACGCGGAGGACGGCGAGGACGTCCGCGAGGCGATGATCCGGGAAGCCGCCGAGGAGATCGGTCTCGATCTGGACCCCGACGAGCTGAGAGTGGCGCTCGTGATGCAGCACCGGGGCCCCGGCGGCGGCGCCCGCATGGGCTGGTTCTTCGTCGCGGAGTACGACCCGGAGCGCCCACCGCGCAACGCCGAGCCGGAGAAGTGCTCCGAGCTGGTCTGGTCCCCGCTGGCAGCCCTGCCGGACGACATGGTCGCCTACTGCCGGGCTGGCCTGGACGGCTACCGGGCGGGGGAGCACTTCATGATCCACTGGCATCGGGACGGGGACCCCATCGCGTACGAGCCGGGCGGCGTCCGCCTGGGCGTCCCGCTGCCCGCCGCCGGAGAGGTCACCGGGCGCGTGCACCACATCGAGCTGTGGGTGGCGGACCTGGCGGGGGCGGAGCGCAGCTGGGGCTGGCTGCTGGGCCGCCTCGGCCATGTCCCGTACCAGCGCTGGGCGCACGGCCGAAGCTGGCGGCGCGGCGACGCCTATGTCGTGGTCGAGCAGTCGCCCGACCTCGCCGCCGACGGCCACGACCGCCGCCGCCCCGGCCTCAACCACCTGGCGTTCCATGTCGCGGACCGGGCCGCCCTCGACGCGCTGACGGCCGAGGCCCCCGAGCACGGCTGGCGCCTGCTGTTCCCCGACCGCCATCCGTTCTCGGGCGGTGAGACCCACTGCGCCGCCTATCTGGAGGACCCGGCGGGATACGAGGTGGAGTTGGTCGCCGGCTTCCGTCCCCGCCCTTGACCGGGCCGCCTCCCCGTGGTGTTCACCAGCTGATCCCGGCCGCCACCGGCAGTTGGCCGCTCCCGGTGGCGGGCAGCCCCCACGAGCTCACCGGCCCGCGGCCCCTCCGCACACCGACCGGTGAGGGGCTCAGTAGAGGAGCCCGGCCAGCCCTTCGGTCCGGGCCAGGCGTTCCAGCTCGTCCAGGGCTGAGGCCGCCGCCCCGGCCGCCGCCGGGTCGCGACCGGCCAGGCCGCTCGCCTCGAACTCGTCCTCGTCGAGCCGGAGTACGGACGAGCCGTCCGCCGACACCCACAGGTCCAGGTCCAGATCCTCGACTTCCAGCACCCCGTCGGCCAGGACGGCGGGCCGGGTGATGTCGCAGTACCAGCCCTTGAGCCCGCCGTCGCCGCCCCGGACCTCCTTCACCGCGAACCACCGGTCACGCCAGTAGTGCTCGGTGAGGACATCGCCCGGCTCGAACCGGACGAAGCCGAAGTCCCGCACCCCGGGCGCGGCCCACGGGGCCCGTACGGTGATACGGACGCCGTCGTCGCGGACCAGCTCCGCCGGATACCTGATCTTGGTGCGGCCCGCCTTGGTCAGGGCGACGACCACGTCCCGTGCGCCGCCGGCGCGGGGCGCGCCGGGCTCAGGGGAGGGTGCGGACATGCCGGACCTCCGTGGCGCAGACCGTGTAGCCGAACCACTCGTTGATGGCCAGCATCGGCCCGTTGCCCGCGTCGTTGGAGGTGTACGCGTCCGTGTACCCGGCGGCCCGCGCCCGGTGCAGCGAGTCGTTCTTCGCGAGCTTCGCCAGGCCCCGCCCCCGGAAGTCCCGCAGGGTGCCGGTCATGGCGCTCAGATAGGTCCGCGCCCCGTCGGTGGTGGCCGCGCTGAACGCCGCCACCTTCCCGTCCACCAGCGCCACCGAGGTCAGCTCCTGGTCGAAGGCCGGGTGCCGCCAGATGTTCGTCAGCCAGTCCTCGTAGTCGTCCAGCTCGATGGAGATGTCACCCGGCTCGTCCGCCGTCGCCTCGACGTCCGCGTCGAACAGCGGCCGGGGATCGTCGGCGAAGTCGGCGCCCGTCCTCAGCTCGACGCCCGCCGGGACCTCCTGACGCGGCGGCAGGGAACCGCCCGCCAGGTCCAGACGCTGGAAGTGGGCCGAGCGCTTGGGCAGATAGCCCCGGTCATGGGCGAAGCCCAGGCTCTCCGGGTTGTCCAGGACCCACGCGTACACCACCGTGGCCCCGGCCTGCGCCAGGTGCTCCTCCGCCGTGCTCAGCAGCAGCGAGCCCGCGCCGCGGCCGGTGCGGCCGGGGCGCGTGTGCGGGGTGACGAACCCCTGCCCCGGTTCCGGACTGTCGTGGCTGATGCCCGCCTGCGCCGTACCGATGATCTCACCGTCCTCCTCGGAGACCAGCAGCCGGTAGTGCCGGTCCGGATGGGCGTGGGCCTGGTCGTGGAGTACCTGCTCGGGGGTGGCCACCATGTAGGGGACCGAAGCCCGGCGGACACGGGTCCACTCCTCGGCGTCGGACGGCCGGAAATCGCGCACGATCACAGTCATGCGGGGGACGGTAGGTGCAGCCGGGCCCCGGGCGCCTCTCCTTTTTCGCCGGTGATGGAGAACCGGCTTTCCGCCGGTGATGGAGAACCGGCTTTCCGCCGGTGGGGGAGAACCGGCTTTCCGCCGGTGGGGGAGAATCGGCCCGTGACTGAGAAGCCCGTGACTGCGAAGATCGTGCTGGACCCGGACTCCGGCATCGCCCCGTACGAGCAACTGCGCAACCAGCTCTCCGAACTGGCCCGCTCCGGAGCCCTGCCCGTCGGCCACCGCCTCCCGACCGTACGCGGCTTCGCCGAGGAGCTGGGCCTCGCCGCCAACACGGTGGCCAAGGCCTACCGCGCCCTGGAGACGGACGGCGTGATCGAGACCCGGGGCCGTAACGGGACCTTCGTCGCGGCCGCCGGGGGAGCGGCCGAGCAGCGGGCCGCGACCGCCGCGCAGAGTTACGCGGAGACCGCCGAGCGGCTCGGCCTCACCCGGGAACAGGCCCTGGCGCTCGCCCGGGACGCGGTGCGGGCCGCGTACGGGGACTGATCCGTAGCCTTATCCGTGCCCGCGGTCGTCCTGCCCCGCGCGGCAGGGGGCGTACGTCAACCGCCAGCAGTTACAAGTACAGCCCCGCGTCCGCCCCCGCGTCCTGCTTCGGCACCGAAGCGGGGCCGATGCCCCGGCGCAGCGCGTACAGCTCGGCGAGCGTGTTGCCCTCCCGGCTCACGCCCTCCTCCGTGCCCAGCCAGGCCGACGACTCCTGGCGGGTCAGCCCGCCGACCTCGATCCGGGCCAGACACCGGCCCGGCCGGACGACCGCCGGGTGCAGCCGCTCCAGGTCCTCGTTGGTGGTGACCCCCACCAGAACGTTCCGGCCCTGGCCCAGCAGACCGTCCGTCAGGTTCAGCAGCCGGGACAGGGCCTGGCCCGCCGTGTGCCTGGCCTCGCCGCGGATCAGCTCGTCGCAGTCCTCCAGGAGCAGCAGCCGCCACCGGCCGCCCTTCGCCGAGCCGTCGTCCTCGCCGATCGCGATGTCCATCAGATAGCCGACGTCGTTGAACAGCCGCTCGGGGTCCAGCACGCAGTCGACCTGGCACCAGTCGCGCCAGGAGCGGGCCAGAGTGCGCAGGGCCGAGGTCTTGCCGGTGCCGGGCGGGCCGTGCAGCAGGAGCAGCCGCCCCGCGATGTCGTCCGGGGTCACCTTCATCAGCCGGTCCATGGCGTCGGCCACCGGCGCGGTGTAGTTGGGGCGGACCTCGTCCCAGCTCCCGGCGGCGATCCGGCGGGTGGTGCGGTACGGGCCGCGGCGCGGGGAGACGTACCAGAAGCCCATGGTCACGTTGTCGGGCTGGGGCTCCGGCTCGTCCTGCGCCCCTTCCGTGGCCTCGCCGAGAATCCGCTCCGCAAGCTCCGCGCTGGTCGCGGTGACGGTGACGTCAGCGCCGCGGTTCCACCGGGAGGCCAGCAGGGTCCAGCCCTCGCCCTCGGCGAGCGTGGCGCTGCGGTCGTCGTCGCGGGCGGCCCGCAACACCGTGGCGTGCCGGGGCAGCAGGGTTGCCCCGGCCTTGACCCGGTCGAGGGACGAGCTGTGCGCGTACGGCTGCTCGCCCGTCGCGAAGCGGCCGAGGAAGAGCGCGTCGACGACGTCGGACGGTGAATCGCTGTCGTCGACGGTGAGCCGGATCGGCAGAGCGGATTCGGGGGAGGCAGGCATGGCGTCCATGATCCGGCACGGGGGCAGCCCGTGCACCCGGGTTTCCCCAGGAAGCGCGGCGGGAACTGACGGGAGCTCACCGGAGCCCGAGGGCGCACCGGGTGAACTCGCGGGGGCGGACGGAAGCACTCCGGATCTATTTTTGGCATGGACACTTCCAGTGTGGTCGGGGTGCTGCTACTACGGAGTAGGCAGATACCCCCTGCTCAAGGAGGTCCCATGAAAATGTCCAGACTCGTGGCGTTCTCGTCCTCTCTCCTGCTCGGTGCAGTTCTCGCCCTGACCGGTGCGGGGATCGCGCACGCCGACGCGTCCGTCAAGGCCGTCGACTACGTCGCGCTCGGCGACTCGTACTCCTCCGGCGTCGGAGCCGGCAGTTACGACGGCTCCAGCTGCAAGCGCAGCTCCCGCGCCTACCCCGCCCTCTGGGCGGCCGCCAACTCCCCCGCCTCGTTCCACTTCACCGCCTGCTCGGGTGCCCGGACCAACGACGTCACGAGCGGGCAGCTCGGACCGCTGAACGCCTCGACCGACCTCGTGTCGATCTCCGTCGGCGGCAACGACGCGGGCTTCGCGGACGTCATGACGACCTGTGTCCTGCAGTCCGAGGCGGCCTGTCTCAACCGGATCGCCACCGCCCGCGCCTACGTCGACTCGACCCTGCCCGGCCGGCTCGACTCCGTGTACGCGGCGATCCGCGCCAAGGCCCCCTCGGCCCAGGTCGTCGTCCTCGGCTACCCCCGCTTCTACCGGCTCGGCGGCAGCTGCATCGCCGGTCTGAGCGAGAAGGAGCGCGCGGCCATCAACGGCGCGTCCGACCACCTCAACACGGCCACCGCCAAGCGCGCGGCGGACCACGGCTTCACCTTCGGCGATGTCCGCCCCACCTTCACCGGACACGAGATCTGCTCGGGCAACTCCTGGCTGCACAGCGTGAACTGGCTCAACATCGGTGAGTCATACCACCCCACCGCCGCCGGACAGTCGGGCGGCTATCTCCCGGTCCTCAAGTCCGCTCTCTGACACACGAGTTCCGCCACCCACCGTCCCCCACGCGGGAGTCCTCGCCGGTCGAGGCCTCCCGCTCCACGGTCGAGCGGGGGCAACCCAAGGGGCAAACCCGCCGAACTGCCCCAAGTCGCCCTGGAATCGCGCGCATTCGGTAACGGCCCGTCAACCTCCGTACGTGTGTGCGCAATCCTGTGGCCGGGATACACGGGTGTCACTGAGGGACGATAGGGTTAACCTGCCCGGACCGGGTGCCCTCGTACGGGTGGGGAGTGACATGGAACAGATAACGATGCGGAGCAGGGCGCGTGTGCCTGCCATTACCTGCGGAAGCGGTGCGACCAGTACGCGCCTCGACCGCCATCTGGCGGTGCTCGGTGGCCCCGTCGTCCCGCAGCGCGAGTCGGCGGAAGCGACGCTGCTGATGCGCGAGCTGACCTCGCGTGACGTCTCGCACACCCGCAGGAGCAGGAGCGCGCGCGTCTCGCTCTTCGCGCCGCTGCGGCGACTGCGGCGTTCGCTCTTCGGCAGCCGCCGCTGACCCACGCGCGTCATCGCCCTCCGGACCGGCCCACCGCTCGGGTCGGCTCAGGCGATCACTCCGTCCCGGCGCAGCGCCGATGTCTGTTCGTCCGTCATCCCCAGGGCACGCAGCAGCACATCGGTGTGCTCACCCAGCGCCGGTACGGACCCCATCCGCGCCTCCTCGCTCCCCGGCAGCGTGATCGGCGGCAGCAGCGCCCGCAACGGCCCCACCGGCGACCCCACCTCCCGCCACCGGTCCCGCGCCGCCAGCTGCGGATGCGCCGCCACGTCGGCCACCGTGTTCAGCCGGGCACAGGCGATGCCCGCCGCCTCCAGCCCGGTCAGCGCCTCCCGCCCCGTCAGCTTCGCCAGCGCCCCGGCCACCGCCTCATCGGTCCGTTCGCGGTGGGCGGTGCGTGCCGCGTTCGTCGCGAAGTCCGGGTCCTCGGCCAGCTCGGGCCGCCCGAGCACCTGTTCCGCCAGTCGCCGCCACTCCCGGTCGTTCTGCACGGAGAGCAGCACCTGCTCGCCGTCCGCCGTGGCGTAGGCGTCGTACGGGGCGATCACCGAGTGCGCGAGCCCCGTGCGCTCCGGGGGTGTCGAGCCGTGCATCCCCTGGTGCAGCGGATGACCCATCCACTCGGCCAGCGCGTCCAGCATGGACACCTCCACCGGCCCGCCCCGCCCGGTGCTCGCCCGCCGCAGCAGCGCCGCCAGCACCCCCGAGAACGCGTACATGGCCGCCGCGATGTCCGCCGCCGGAACGCCCGCCTTCACCGGCTGCCCGGCGGTCCCGGTCACCGAGACCAGGCCCGCCTCGCACTGCACGAGCATGTCGTAGGCCCGCTTGTGGGCGTACGGTCCGCCCGCCCCGTAACCGGAGATGTCGACCGCCACCAGACGCGGGTGTTCGGCGCAGAGGGCCGCGGCGTCGAGGCCGAGCCGGGCCGCCGCCCCCTGCGCCAGATTCTGTACGAACACATCGGCCCCGGCGATCAGTTCACGCACCACAGCCAGTCCGCGCGGGTCCTTCAGGTCGACGGCCAGGGACTCCTTGCCCCGGTTGCACCAGACGAAGTGCGAGGCGAGACCGCGTGCCGCCGTGTCGTAGCCGCGCGCGAAGTCGCCGCCGTCCGGGCGCTCCACCTTGATGACCCTGGCTCCGAGGTCGGCGAGCTGCCGGGTGGCGAAGGGGGCGGCGACGGCCTGCTCGACGGCGACCACGGTGAGGCCTTCGAGGGGGAGGGGCTGAGTGTTCATGGCCCGTGCTTACCCTGCCGACCGGCCCTTTCGCCACCCCCGGCCCCCCTCGCACCACGGTCCTGCGCCCTCACAGCAGCGCGAACTGTCCCTCCGGCCCCTCCTCCTGGTGCCCCAGGACCGAGGCGGGGCGCCGTGCTGAGGCCGGGACCGGCAGCACCCCGGCCGCCCGCAGCTCGTCCCGGGAGATCAGCGGCACCCCCTCCAGCCGGGACCGCAAGGCCTCCCGCCGGGGGCGCAGCCCGTCCAGGAGCGTCAGTACGGAGACGAGCTCCAGCAGCTCCGAGGTCCACTCCCGGGTCCACCCGCGCGCACCTACCGCCGCCAGCCCCTCCGCGCCCTCGGCCGCCGCGCCCACCGCTGCCGCCGCCCGGCGGGTGAACCAGAGCTCCAGCACCCGTACGCCGCTCACCGTGAACTCCCACGCCCCCGCCGCCACCGGCGAGATCCGGCCATCGCCGACGATCAGGACCTCGGCCTCCGCGTCGTACGCGATCTCCGTCGGCCGGGCCGGGAGCGCCGCCCGTACATAGGGCCTGCGCCCGCCCGGCAACCGGGGGCGTTCCCCGTCCCGGGCCCCGCGCAGCTGGATGCGCGTCAGCTCCCGGCCCAGCTCCACTCCTTGTGCCCACACCTCGGCGTCGGCGGGCAGCGGGACCCGGCAGCCGGAGGGCGAGGGCCGGGCGGCGGCCAGGGCCCAGGCCAGTACGGCTTCGGGGGTGATCTCCGGCCCCAGCCGGGTGCGCACCACGTCCAGCAGGCCCGGTGCCAGATTGGGGTCGGTGGCGCCGGGCCGCCGGTACAGCGGCCTGATCCGGCCCGGCCGCCCGGCGGGGGAGTGGCCGTCGGGGAGGAGACGGCTCACGGACAGGGGGAGGGGCCCGGCCGACCGGGGCACGTAACCGTGTTCGACCGCGAAGAGCTGCTGCCCGTCGGCGACCCGCCACAGCTCCGGGCGGGCCGCGTCGATCAGCCGGTGGTCCGGGAGCAGCCACTGTTCGTCGAACGGTCCGTGCAGGATTCGTACGGGACCGGGGCAGTCGCCCGGCTCTCGGGCGAAGCGGCCCGTCCCGGTGGACTGCCCGGGCAGCGCGGCGACCGATGTGTGCGGCGTACGGGTACGGGTGGGGCCGAACAGCCGCTCCTGCTCGGCGCCCTCGGCGGCGGCCAGCCGCTCCCAGCGGGCCCGGAGCGCGGCGGGGTCGGGGCCGCCGATCCAGGAGCGGCCGGTCCGCAGCGGACGCACCGACCACGGCATCAGCTCGTCCAGCGGTACGAACGCGTCGAGCGGCGAGGAGGCGTCCTGCGGTGAGGAGCCTTCCTGTGGTGAGGGAGCGTCCGGCGGTGAGGAAGCATCCCGTGGTGAGGGAGCGTCCGGCAGTGAGGACTCCGTGTCCCCGCCGGATCCGGCCGCCGCCGTCCTGCGCGCTGCCACCGAGCCGTCCTCCCCTGTCCGCAGTGACCCTCGCGCATCGTAGCGGCGGGGGCGGGCACGCGGGATCGGGTCAGTGCGCCTCCACCGTCACGGAGAACGAGAAGCGGTCGCCCCGGTAGCGGATGCGGGCCACGTCGACGACGCGCCCCTCCTCGTCGTATGTCACGCCCGTGTAGTGCAGGATCGGGCTGAGCAGCGGGACCCGGAGCAGTTCGGCGGTGACCGGGTCGGCGAGGCGGGCCTCCACCGTGTCGGTGATCCGGGAGATCTTCACCCCGACGACATCGCGCAGGACCTTGGTCATCGGCCAGCGTTCCAGGTCGGTGACGTCGATCCGGGCGGCGACGTCGGGACGTACCGCGTTCTCCGCCCAGTTGGTCGGCTCGTCGCTCTCGCCGTCGCGGCGCAGTCGCCGGTAGCTGACCACCTCGCCGCAGTCCGGGAAGAACTCCGCGAGATCGCCCGGCACCGGTACCGCCCCGTGGCCGAGAACTGTCGTCGCCTCCCCGGACTGCTGGGCGACGATCGCGTCGACCGAGCCCAGCAGCCGCACCGGCGAGACCCGGCGGGCGCGCGGCTCGATGAACGTGCCGCGCCGCCGGTGCCGGCTGATCAGCCCTTCGGTCTCCAGCTCCTTCAGTGCCTGGCGCATCGTGAGCACGCTGACGCCGTAGTGCGCGGCGAGCTGCTCCTCGGTGGGCAGCCGGGCGGAGGCGTCCTGCGGGCGGCCCAGTATCGAGGCCCGCAGCGACTGCGAGACCTGGTACCAGAGCGGCAGCTTCCGGTTCAGTACGAGGGAGTCGGGGGCGAAGGCGGGCGGGTGGCGTGGCTGGTCCACGCCGCTGTCCGCCCCGGCCTGCTCATGGCTCTCGGTCATGTCCGTCCCCGTCACGTCCCGTCCTGTACCGCCCGTGCGTGCTCTTCCGGTGCCGACTACGGCCGGCGGGTGCCGCCTACGGCCGGAAGTTGCGGCTCAGACCCTGCCACACGTCGTCGTAGCCGCGTTGCAGGTGGTCGGCGGTGGCCGCCTGGGCGGTCGCCGCGACCGGCCAGCGGGTCTCGAACATGAAGGCCAGACCGTCGTCGATCTTCTGCGGCTTCAGCTCCGCCGCGCTCGCCCGGTCGAAGGTCTCCCGGTCCGGGCCGTGGGCCGACATCATGTTGTGCAGGGAGCCACCGCCGGGGACGAAGCCGTCGGCCTTCGCGTCGTACGCCCCCTCGATCAGGCCCATGTACTCGCTCATCACGTTCCGGTGGAAGTACGGCGGCCGGAAGGTGTCCTCGCCGACCAGCCAGCGGGGGGCGAAGACGACGAAGTCCACCCCGGCGAGCCCCGGGGTGTCGGACGGCGAGGTCAGGACCGTGAAGATCGACGGGTCGGGGTGGTCGTAGCTGATCGTGCCGATCACGTTGAACCGGCGCAGGTCGTAGACGTACGGGGTGTAGTTGCCGTGCCAGGCGACGACATCGAGCGGCGAGTGGTCGTACGTTGCCGACCAGAGGTTCCCGCAGAACTTGTTCACCACCTCCACCGGGCGGTCGTCGTCCTCGTACGCGGCGACGGGGGAGAGGAAATCCCGGGCGTTCGCCAGACCGTTGGCGCCGATCGGGCCGAGGTCGGGCAGCGCGAACGGGCGGCCGTAGTTCTCGCAGACGTAACCGCGCGCGGTCTCCTCCAGCAGCTCCACCCGGAAGCGGACGCCGCGCGGGAT
This sequence comes from Streptomyces durocortorensis, assembly GCF_031760065.1. NCBI lineage: Bacteria > Bacillati > Actinomycetota > Actinomycetes > Kitasatosporales > Streptomycetaceae > Streptomyces > Streptomyces sp. C11-1. The sequence goes on along the minus strand of NZ_CP134500.1, from coordinate 1,154,667 downwards.
CAGCGCGATGTGGCCCGGTTCGGCGCGCAGCAGGCCCAGTTCGGTGCGCAGCAGCAGGCCGCCGCGTTCGGGCACGATCAGCAGCTCGCCGTCGGAGTCGCTGAACACCCGGTCCGTCATGGAGGAGTTGGCGTGGTAGAGGTGGATCGCCATCCCGCTGCGCTGGGTGGCGTCCCCGTTGCCGCCCAGCGTCCAGAGCCCGCTGAGGAAGTCCGTGCCGGGCGCGGGGTCGGGCAGGGGGTTCCAGCGGAGCCGGTTCGGGTCGGGCACCGACTCGGTGAAGGGCGCCGAGCGCAGCCCGCCGTTGTCGATCCGGGTGAAGGCCGGGTGCGCGGCGGAGGGGCGGACTCGGTAGAGCCAGGAACGGAGGTTGTGGGCGCGCGGCTCGGTGAAGGCGGAGCCGCTCAGCTGCTCGGCGTACAGCCCGAGCGGAGCGCGCTGGGGGGAGTTACGGCCGTGCGGCAACGCCCCGGGGACCGCCTCCGAGCTGTGCTCATTGCCGAATCCGGAGGAGTACGTCAGCCCCTCGGCCGTCTTCCTCGCCTGCTCGATCGCGCTCATCCCGCACTCCTGGTGCCCAAGAAGCCCTCGGATCCGCCGGACAACGAATCCTATGCTCTACCGTAGGAATAGGAGTGGGGGGACGTCAACGGCATACGGCACGTGGCGGGCCGTTAGTGGTGGGTGCCGGCTTCCCCGGAGGGGTGCCGCCGCTGTCCGGCGGGCGCGGGGGCCACGGCATCATGGAGCCCGTGCCCCATGCGAACCCGAACCTCCGCCGCGCTCCCGTGCAGCAGCGCAGCGCCGACCGCCTGGCCCGGATACTCGACGCCTGCGCCGCACTCCTGGACGAGACCGGCTACGAGCAGCTCACCACGCGTGCTGTCGCCGAGCGCGCCGAAGTGCCGATCGGCTCCGTCTACCGGTTCTTCTCCAACAAACGCGCCCTTGTCGACGCCCTCGCGCTGCGCAACCTGGACAGTTACGCCGAGCGGATCGCCGCCCGGCTCGCCGCGCTCCCAGCCGGCAACTGGCGCGAGGCCATCGACGCGGTGCTGGACGAGTACCTGGCGATGAAGCGGACCGTTCCCGGGTTCGCCCTGGTCGACTTCGGGCCGCCGTTCCCGGCCGAGGACGCGTCGGACGACGCCAACCGGCGCCTGGCGGACCGGCTCGCCGGACTGCTCGCCGGGCATCTCGGCCGCCGGCCCGACGAGGGTCTGTCCCGGGCGATCCTGGTCAGCGTCGAAGCGGCCGACGCCCTGCTCCAGCTCGCCTTCCGTACGGACCCGCCGGGCGATGTGGCCATCGTCGCCGAGACCCGGACGCTCGTCAGGGCGTACCTCGCGCAGACGCTGGACTGACTGGGCTGAGTGGGCTGAGTGGGGCGTGCGGGCTCGCGGGCGTGCGGCGGGCGTGCGGTCGGCGGGCCGTGAGGGCCTCGGTGGTCTGCCTGGCCGGCGCGGAACACCTGAACGGGAAGCCGACCCCGCATTGCGTTCAGGGCATACCATGTTGCTCATGACGCAAGAGAGTGGTGAGCTGGACAGCCTCGTACGCAGACGCATCCGCGCGCTCCGGGTCGCGCAGGGCTTGTCGCTGGAGGAGCTGGCCAACCGTGCCCACCTCAGCCAGTCATCGCTGAGCCGCATCGAGAACGGTCAGCGGCGCCTCGCCCTCGACCAGCTGGTCACCCTCGCCCGCGCCCTGGACACCACGCTGGACCAGCTCGTGGAGACCGCCACCGACGACGTCATCACCAGCCCGACGATCGACAGCGTTCACGGCCGGATGCGCTGGACCCTGAAGGCCGACCCCGGCATGAGCGTGGTGCGCCAGCGCCTGACCGACCCCCCGCCCGACAATCCCGCCCGTATGCGCGCCCATCCGGGGCGCGAATGGCTCGTCGTGCTGTCCGGCACCGCGATCCTCATGCTCGGCCGGCGCCGCTTCCGCGTCGAGACCAACCAGGCCGCCGAGTTCCCCACGATGATGCCGCACGCGATCGGCGCCGAGGGCGGGCCCTGCGAGATCCTGGGCCTCTTCGACCGGGATGCCCGCCGTGGCCACCAGCGTGACGACGGCGACGACGCTCCCGAGTGACGGCGCGAGCCCGCGTGGCGGCCTCCGGGGTGGTCGCCTCCTGTCCTGCGCCGTGCTTCTTGTCCCGCGCCGCGCTTCCTGTTTTGCGCGTCAGGCAGCATCCGCCGCCATCGGCTTGCGAAAACAGCAAGATGTTACGCCCCTGGCGCATAGCGGTTCTAGGGTGAAGAGCATGAGCCAAACACACCCGCGTACCCCCCACCACGGCGCTTCGCCCCGCCACCACCACGAGCGGGACAGCGGTGGGCAGGCGGAGATCCTCGACCTGGACGCCGAAGTCCTCGCCGAGCACACCGCCTCCATCACCGCATCGCTACCCCTGCGGAACGGCCCCCATCACGTCGTGGACCTGGGCTGCGGCACGGGCGCGGGCACCTTCGCCCTCCTCGACCGCTTCCCCGACGCGCACGTCACCGCTGTCGACATGTCCGCCGAACACCTCCGGCGCCTGCGCGCCAAGGCGTGTGCCCGCGGGGTCGAGGAACGGGTGCGCACCGTGCAGGCCGACCTCGACGCCGCCGCCTGGCCCGACCTCGGCTCACCCGACCTGATCTGGGCATCGGCCTCGATGCACCACATGACCCACCCCGAGCGCGCGCTGCGCACCGTCCGCGACACGCTCGCCCCCGGCGGCCTGTTCGCCGTCGTCGAACTGGCCGGCCACCCCCGCTTCCTGCCCGAGAACGCTCCCCAGGGCAGCCCCGGCCTGGAGGAGCGCGTCCATGCCGCAGCCGACCGCCGCCAAGCCGAACACCTGCCCCACCGCGGCGCCGACTGGGGCCCGATGCTGTCCGCCGCCGGCTTCACCGTCGAGGACGAACGCACCATCACCGTGAACATCGAGGGCGACGGCCGCGGCGAAGCGATCGGCCGTTACGCCCTCGGCGTCCTGAGCCGCATCCGCGGCGCCGTCGCCGACGGACTGTCCCCCGAGGACCTCACCGCGCTCGACCAGCTCCTCGACACGGCTGCCCCGCAAGGCATCCTGCGCCGCGACGACCTGACGGTACGCACCGAGCGCACCGTCTGGGCCGCCCGCCGCGCCTGACCCCGGGCGGGGGGTGCGAGGAGGTCGCGCCCGCCGGTGCTGCCCTCCGGCCGGTGCTGCCCTCCGGTCGGTGCTGCCCTCCGGTCGGTGCCGTCCCGGTCGACGTCGCCCCGGTCGACGTCGTCTCGGTGTGCGCTCCCGTCGCTGTCGCCCCCGGTCCGCGCCGTCGTCGATCCGTGCCGTACGACGCCTCCCCGCCGTGCGTACCGGTCGGTATGCTCGGTCCCGCCGGGGCTCCCACCCCCGCCCGGCCCATGTCCGCGTGCCGTCGCCGCAGCCGCCCCGGGGAGGGCCCATGTCCCACGACTCCCGCACCGCACCGCGTATCTGCCCCCTCTGCGAGGCCACCTGCGGCCTCACCCTCACCATCGAGGGGGCCACCGTGACCGGTGCGCGCGGCGACCGTGACGACATCTTCAGCCGGGGCTTCATCTGCCCCAAGGGCGCGTCCTTCGGAGGCCTGGACGCCGACCCCGACCGGCTGCGCGTCCCGCTCGTGCGCGGTGCGGACGGGGAGTTCCACGACGCTTCCTGGAGCGAGGCGTTCGACCTGATCGCCGAGCGTGTACCGGCCCTGGCCGAGGCCCACGGGCCGCAGTCCGTCGGCGTGGTCCTCGGCAATCCCAACGTGCACACGATGGCGGGCGCCCTCTACCCGCCCCTGCTGCTCGGGGCCCTGCGCACCCGCAACGTGTTCACCGCGAGCACCCTGGACCAGATGCCCAAGCACGTCTCCAGCGGCCTCCTCTTCGGTGACGCGCACGCCATCCCCGTACCGGATCTCGACCGCACCGACCACCTTCTCCTGATCGGCGCCAACCCACTGGAGTCCAACGGCAGTCTCTGCACCGCCCCCGACTTCCCCGGCCGGCTCAGGGCGCTGCGCCGCCGCGGCGGCACCCTCACCGTCATCGACCCGCGCCGCACCCGCACCGCCCGCATCGCCGACCGGCACATCGCGATCCGGCCCGGCGCGGACGCCCTGCTGCTGGCGGCGATAGCGCACACCCTCATCGCCGAGAAGCTCGCCGACCCCGGACCGCTCGCCGAGCACCTGGAAGGGCTCGACGAACTGGCCGCCGCCCTGGCCGACTTCACCCCGGAAGCGGTCGCCGCAGCCTGTGACGTGGACGCGGCCACCACCACCGCGCTCGCCCGTGAACTGGCCGCCGCCCCGACTGCCGCCGTCTACGGGCGGATCGGCAGCTGCACCGTCGAGCACGGCACCCTCGCCAGCTGGCTCGTGGACGTTCTCAACATCCTCACCGGCAACCTGGACCGCCCCGGCGGCGCGCTCTTCCCGCTCTCCGCGACCGCGCGCGCCCCGCGCGAAGCCGCCCCCGGGGCGCGCGCGGCCGTCCCCGGCAAGGGCTTCACCCTCGGGCGCTGGGTGAGCCGGGTCTCCGGGCATCCCGAGGCCAAGGGCGAACTGCCCGTCGCCGCCCTGGCCGAGGAGATCGAGACCCCGGGCGAGGGCCGCATCCGCGCCCTGCTCGTCCTCGCCGCCAACCCCGTACTCTCCGCACCCGACGGCGACCGCCTGGACGCGGCCCTCGCCGACCGGCTCGACTTCATGGTCAGCGTCGACCCGTACCTCAACGAGACCTCCCGCCGCGCCGACGTCGTCCTGCCCCCGCCGCCGCCCTCGCAGAGCGCCCACTTCGACTTCGCGTTCAACTCCTTCGCCGTGCACAACCAGGTCCGCTACACCCGCGCCCCCGTCCTCCTGGAGGACGGACGGATGGACGAGAGCGAGGTCCTCGCCCGGCTGATCCTCGCGGTGAGCGGGAAGCACGGGGCCCCGCCCTCCGCCGTGGACGACCTGGCCATCGACACCGCGCTCACCCGGGCCGGGGCCCCGAAGGAACTGGCCGCAGAACTCACCGGCGAGAGCGGGCCCGAACGGCGCCTCGACCTGATGCTGCGCCTCGGCCCGTACGGTCTGACGCTGGAGCAGCTCCTCGCCCACCCCCACGGCATCGACCTCGGCCCGCTGCGGCCCCGGCTCCCGGAAATCCTGCGCACCCGCTCCGGCCGCATCGAACTGCTCCCCGCCCCGATCGCCGCCGATCTGCCGCGCCTGCGCCGGGCGCTGGGGGAGCGGCCCGCCCCGCTCGTCCTCGTCGGCCGCCGCCATCTGCGCTCCAACAACAGCTGGATGCACAACGTCGGCTCGCTGAGCGGCGGTACCAACGTCTGCACCCTCCAGGTCCACCCCGACGACGCGGCCCGCCTGGGGCTCGTGGACGGGGCCACCGTACGGATCGAGTCCTCCGGCGGCGCGGTCGAGGCCCCCGCCGAGATCACGGAAACCGTACGCAGCGGAGTGGTGAGCCTCCCGCACGGCTGGGGCCACAGCCGCCCCGGGACCCGTATGTCGGTGGCCGCCGCCCATCCCGGGGCGAACGTGAACCAGCTGCTCGACGGCACTTTTCTGGACCCGCTGTCCGGTACGGCCGTGCTGAACGCCATTCCGGTATCCGTCACCCCCTTGCCCTAGCAGCAGCGCTTTGACCTGGGGTTTTGCTCGTATTGCTCACGCGTCGACATCTTGTTAACGCTGCGAGAGGGCCCCTAACGTCGTCCGGACCGCCGAGACCGGTGGGAGTTCAAGGATGAACGTTAGGTATCCCCCATGCTGACAATCCTCGGCTTCGTCATGATCGCGACCTTCCTGGTCCTGATCATGACGAAGAAGATGTCGCCGATCGCGGCGCTGGTACTGATCCCCGCACTGTTCTGTGTCGCCGTCGGGCAGGGAGCGCAGCTCGGCGACTACGTCATCGACGGCGTCGGCAACCTCGCGCCGACCGCCGCCATGCTGATGTTCGCCATCGTCTACTTCGGTGTGATGATCGACGTCGGCCTGTTCGACCCGATCGTCCGGGGCATCCTCCGCTTCTGCAAGGCCGACCCGCTGCGGATCGTCGTCGGTACGGCGGTGCTCGCCGCGATCGTCTCCTTGGACGGCGACGGCTCCACCACCTTCATGATCACCGTCTCGGCGATGTATCCGCTCTACAAACGCCTCAAGATGAGCCTCGTCGTGATGACCGGCGTGGCGGCCACCGCGAACGGCGTCATGAACACCCTTCCCTGGGGCGGACCCACCGCCCGCGCCGCGACCGCCCTCGAACTGGACGCCTCCGAGATCTTCGTGCCCATGATCCCGGCGCTCGCCGTCGGACTGCTCGCGGTGTTCCTGCTGGCGTACGTGCTCGGCCGCCGCGAGCGCGGGCGCCTGGGCTTGCTCACACTGGACGAGGGGCTCGTGCGGGAGGCGGAGCCGGAGACCGTGGCGGTCGGAGCCGTCGGCACGGGCGGCGAGGACCGTCTCCGCAAGGGCCCGGCCGCCTCGGACCCGGATTCCTCAGGTACCGCCGCGGACTCGGATTCCTCATGTGCCGCCTCGGGCTCCGACTCCTCAGGCGCCGCCTCGGGGTTCACGGACGCGGACCCCGACGAGGACGAAGGCGACGACGAGGAGGAGTTCAAGGGCCTGGACCCGAACCGGTCCACGCTCCGCCCGAAGCTCTACTGGTTCAACGCGGGCCTCACCGTCGCCCTGCTGGCCGCGATGATCATGGAGCTGCTGCCGATCCCGGTGCTCTTCCTGCTCGGCGCGGCCCTCGCCCTCACCGTCAACTTCCCCCACATGCCCGACCAGCGGGCCCGGATCGCCGCCCATGCCGACAACGTCCTGAACGTATCCGGCATGGTCTTCGCCGCCGCCGTCTTCACCGGTGTCCTCACCGGTACGGGCATGGTCGAGCACATGGCCGACTGGGTCGTGAGCGCCGTCCCCGACGCGATGGGCCCGCACATGGCCATCGTCACCGGCCTGCTCAGCCTGCCGCTCACGTACTTCATGTCCAACGACGGCTTCTACTTCGGCGTCGTCCCGGTCCTCGCCGAGGCCGGGGCCGCCCACGGGGTCTCCCCGCTGGAGATCGCCCGCGCCTCCCTGGCGGGCCAGGCGCTGCACATGTCCTCGCCGCTGGTACCCGCCGTGTACGTCCTCGTCGGCATGGCGAAGGTCGAGTTCGGCGACCACACCCGGTTCACCGTCAAGTGGGCCGTGCTCACCTCCCTCGTCGTGCTCGGGGCGGGCATCCTCTTCGGCACCATCTAGCACGATCTGGACGGCACCCGCCGGAGGGCCGCCGCAGGACGGGCCGCCGCCGGAAGACACCCGCGCCCGGTGCGCACTCCGGCGTGACCGGTGTCTCCGGAGGCTCCCTGGCGCCGAAAAACTAACGGCGCTAGTTTGGGCGGGTGTGACAGGGCCCCGCGCCCGCCGCACGGCTTCGGCGCTCCGCACAGCACGTCCGGGAGGAAACAGCCATGAAGGCCCATGACCAGATGTACATCGACGGCGCGTGGCGGCCCGCCGTCGGCCGGGACACGATCGCGGTCGTGAACCCGGCCGACGAGCAGGTCATCGCCCACGTGCCGGCGGGCACGGCCGAGGACGTCGACGCGGCGGTACGGGCCGCGCGGGCCGCTCTCCCCGCCTGGGCCGCCACCCCGCCCGCCGAGCGCGCGGCCCGGCTCACCGCGCTCGCCGACGCGCTGGCCGCCCGCAAGGACGAGCTGGCCGAGACGATCACCGCCGAGCTGGGCTCGCCGCTGCCGCTCTCGCAGACGGTCCACGCGGGCGTCCCGGTGCTGGTCGCCTCCTCGTACGCCGAACTGGCCGCGCGCCACACCTTCGAGGAGCGGATCGGCAACTCCACCGTGCTCCTGGAGCCGGTCGGTGTCGTCGGCGCGATCACCCCCTGGAACTACCCGCTCCACCAGATCGTCGCCAAGGTCGCCCCCGCCCTCGCCGCGGGCTGCACGATCGTCCTCAAGCCCGCCGAGGACACCCCGCTCACCGCCCAGCTCTTCGCCGAGGCCACCGAGGCCGCAGGTCTGCCGCCCGGCGTCTTCAACCTCGTCACCGGCCTCGGACCGGTCGCGGGCCAGGCGCTCGCCGCGCACGAGGACGTCGACCTGGTCTCCTTCACCGGCTCCACCGCCGTCGGCAAGCAGATCGGGGCCACCGCCGGGGCCGCCGTCAAGCGCGTCGCCCTCGAACTGGGCGGCAAGTCCGCCAACGTCATCCTCCCCGGCGCGGACCTCGCCAAGGCCGTCAACGTCGGCATCGCCAACGTGATGACCAACTCGGGCCAGACGTGCAGCGCCTGGACCCGGATGCTCGTGGACGCCGAGCGGTACGACGAGGCCGTGGAGCTCGCGGCGAACGCCGTCACCAAGTACGTCGCCGGGGAGCGGGTCGGCCCGCTCGTCAACGCCAAGCAGCAGGCCCGGGTGCGCGGTTACATCGAGAGGGGCGTCGCGGAAGGCGCCCGGCTGGTCGCGGGCGGCCCGGAAGCCCCTCTGGAGAGCGGCTACTACGTCAGCCCCACCGTCTTCGCCGACGTCACCCCGGACATGACCATCGCCCAGGAGGAGATCTTCGGCCCGGTCGTCTCGATCCTCCGCTACGAGGACGTGGACGACGCCCTGCGGATCGCCAACGACACCGTCTACGGGCTGGCGGGCGCCGTGTGGGCCGCGGACGACGAGGAGGCGGTGGCCTTCGCCCGCCGGATGGACACCGGACAGGTCGACATCAACGGCGGGCGGTTCAACCCGCTGGCCCCGTTCGGCGGTTACAAGCAGTCGGGGGTGGGGCGCGAGCTGGGGGCGCACGGTCTGGCGGAGTATCTCCAGACGAAGTCGCTCCAGTTCTGAACCCGCAACCGTCCCAGAAGTCCCTCATCTAGGAGTCTGTTCGTGGTCCGCGCCGCCGTACTGCCCGCCGTCGGAGCTCCGCTGGAGATCACCGACATCGTCCTGCCGGAGCCCGGCCCCGGCCAGGTGCGCGTCGCGCTCGCCGCCGCCGGGGTCTGCCACTCCGACCTGTCCCTGTCCAACGGCACCATGCGCGTCCCGGTGCCCGCCGTCCTCGGCCACGAGGGCGCGGGCACCGTCCTGGCGGTCGGCGAGGGTGTCACCCATGTCGCCCCGGGCGACGGCGTCGTCCTCAACTGGGCGCCCTCCTGCGGGGCCTGCTTCCATTGCGGGATCGGCGAGGTGTGGCTCTGCGCCGACGCCCTCAAGGGGACCGCCAACCTCCACGCCCGCACGGCGGACGGCACGGAGCTCCACCCGGGGCTCAACGTCGCGGCCTTCGCCGAGGAGACCGTCGTCGCCGCGAACTGCGTGCTCCCCGCCCCCGACGGCGTTCCCCTCACCGACGCCGCGCTCCTCGGCTGCGCGGTCCTCACCGGCTACGGGGCGATCCACCACAGCGCCCGGGTCCGTGAGGGCGAGAGCGTCGTCGTGTTCGGGATCGGCGGCGTCGGCCTCGCCGTGCTCCAGGCCGCCCGGATCGCGGGCGCCTCCCGGATCATCGCGGTCGACGTCTCCCCGGCCAAGGAGGAGCTCGCCCGGCGGGCCGGAGCCACCGACTACGCCATCGCCTCCGCCACCACCGCGCGCGAGATCCGCAAACTGACCGGAGGCCAGGGCGCGGACGTCGCCGTGGAGTGCGTCGGGCGGCCCGCGACCATCCGCGCCGCCTGGGAGTCCACCCGGCGCGGCGGGCGTACCACGGTCGTCGGCATCGGTGGCAAGGACCAGGAGGTCACCTTCAACGCCCTGGAGATCTTCCACTGGGGCCGCTCCCTGACGGGCTGCGTGTACGGCAACAGCGACCCGGCCCGCGATCTGCCCGCCCTCGCCGACCACATCCGCGCGGGCCGCTTCGACCTGTCGATGATGGTCACCGAGCGCATCGCCCTGGACGGCATTCCCGCCGCCTTCGACAACATGGTCGCGGGCAAGGGCGGCCGCGCCCTGGTGGTCTTCGGGAATTCCTGACCCAGGACACCGGGGAGAGGGTCAGTAGTCCGTCGTCCGGGACGTCGACGTCACCGGCCCCAGCAGCCGGGCGTCCATCTCGCCCTCCTCGAACAGCCGGGAGGCCGGGCCCACGATCAGCGGGTCCGGCACCCCGACCGCCTCCGGGTCCTTGCCCGGGTAGTCGAAGCGGTCCAGCACATGCCGCATCGCCTCCAGCCGGGCCCGCTTCTTGTCGTTGCTCTTCACCACCGTCCAGGGCGCGTCGGCGGTGTCGGTGTGGAAGAGCATCAGCTCCTTGGCCTCGGTGTACTCGTCCCACTTGTCCAGCGACGCCAGATCGACGGGGCTCAGCTTCCACCGCCGTACCGGGTCGATCTGCCGGATCATGAACCGGTTGCGCTGCTCGTTGCGGGAGACGGAGAACCAGAACTTCACCAGGCGGACGCCGTCCCGGGCGAGCATCCGCTCGAAGCCCGGCGCCTGGTGCATGAACTCCAGGTACTCGTGGGTCGTGCAGAACCCCATCACCCGCTCCACGCCCGCCCGGTTGTACCAGGACCGGTCGAACAGGACGATCTCCCCGGCGCTCGGCAGATGCGCCGCATAGCGCTGGAAGTACCACTGGGTGCGTTCGCGCTCGGTCGGTTTCTCCAGCGCCACCACCCGCGCACCGCGCGGATTGAGGTGCTCGGTGAACCGTCTGATCGTGCCGCCCTTGCCCGCCGCGTCCCGTCCCTCGAAGAGGATCACCAGCCGCTCGTCGCGCTCCTTCACCCAGTGCTGGAGCTTCAGCAGTTCGATCTGGAGCGCCCGCTTGGCCCGGTCGTAGTCGCGGCGGCGCAGCTTGCGGTCGTAGGGGTAGTCCTCCCGCCAGGCGTCACGCGCATGCCCCTCCGGGGTCACCAGGACCGGATCGTCGTCACCGCTGTCGGCCACCGCGAATCCGTCCAGAAGCGACCCGCCGTAGCGGGCCGCCCGCCCGTCCGCCCCCGCTCTCTGTCCGTCCGCCTCCGCCGTCCGCCGGTCCGCCTCCGGGGCGCTGCCGTCGCCCGGCCCCGCCTTCCCCTTGGTTCCGCTACGTCCGTTCCGCTTGGCGCTCCGGGTCATGACGGGATCCCTCCACCGGCCGGGCCGGATTTCCGCGTGTGGAGCCAGTCTGCTGACGGCTCCGGGAGACCGCCACCCCGGCCAGGCAGAGCGCCCCGCCGACGATGCCGAGCGAGGTCGGCACCTCGTCCAGCAGCACCCACGCCATCCCCACGACCAGCGCCGGAACGGCGTACGTGGTCGCGCCCATCCGGCCCGCGGTGGTCCGGGCCATCGCGTAGCCCCAGGTCGTGAAGGCCAGCGCGGTCGGGAAGACGCCCAGGTAGACCATGTTCAGCGTGGCGGACAGCGGCGCGTCGGCCGCCTCGGAGACCAGCGCCCCGGTGAACGGCAGGCAGGCGACGGCCCCGATCAGGCAGCCGAAGGTGTTGATCTGGAGCGAGGAGCCGTGCGCCAGGGCCGGCTTCTGGCTCACCGCACCCGCCGCGTACGCCAGCGCGGCCAGCAGGCACAGCGCCACGCCCAGCACGGAGGAGCCGCCGTGTCCGGACATCGCGAAGCCGACCACGACCGCGCCCGCGAACGAGACGCCCATCCCCGCCAGCAGTCGGCGCGGCAGCCCCTCGCCGAGCATCCGGGCGCCCAGCAGGGCGATCAGGATCGGCCCGATGTTCACCAGCATCGCCGCCGTGCCCGCGTCCACCTCCTGCTCGCCCCAGTTCAGGACCACCATGTACAGCCCGAACCACAGCAGCCCCGAGGTGACGATCCCCGGCCAGGCACCCTTGCCGGGCAGCCCCTCCCGCCGTACGAGCAGGATCGCCCCGAGCACCAGCGTCCCCGCCAGCAGCCGCCCGAGGGCCAGGGCACCGGGGGAGTACGCCTCGCCCGCACTGCGGATCGAGACGAAGGCGGAGGCCCACAGCACGACGGTGGTGCAGGCGGCGGCCGGGGTGCGCCACTGGCGGGCCGGTGCGGAGACCGGAAGGAGTGTCGGGGGCGTCGTCATGGCCACGACCGTAGGGTCGGGACGCTTCGGCACCCACTCGATTGTCGAGGACCGTCAATCGTCAAAGCGGCCGGGCGACGGCGCCGCAGGCCGTGCGTACTCCTCGTACTGGAGCGCCAGCCCGTCCAGCAGCGCCCGCAGCCCCACCTCGAACGCCCCGTCGTCCACCTGCCGCCGGCGGTCGGCCAACAGGTGCGCCTGGCCCAGGTGCGGGTAGTCGGCCGGGTCGTAGGCACTCTCGTCGTCGACGAACCCCCCGGCGAAGGACCCCAGCGCCGACCCGGTGATGAAGTACCGCATCAGCGCCCCGATCCGGGTCGCCTGCGCGGGCGGCCACCCCGCCCCCACCATCGCCCCGAACACCGCGTCGGCGACCCGCAGCCCCGCCGGACGGCGCCCGGGGCCCCGGGCGAGCACGGGCACGATGTGCGGATGCGCGGCGAGGGCGGCCCGGTAGGACAGCGCCCAGTCGTGCAGGGCCGCGCGCCAGTCGCGCGGGTCCGACTCCTCGAACATCGACAGGTCGACCTGTACGGAGACGGCGTCGGCGACCGCGTCGAGGATCTCGTCCTTGTTGCGGAAGTGGTTGTAGAGCGAGGGCCCGCTGACGCCCAGGACCGCCGCGAGACGACGGGTGGAGACGGCGTCGAGCCCCTCGGCGTCCACGAGCGCGCTCGCCGCCCCGACGATGCGGTCTCTGCTGAGGAGGGGCTTGCGCGGTCGGGCCATGCGGCCCATAGTAGGGCCCCCGAGCCAGAAACTAGCAGTGCTAATTAAAGCGCTGGCGAGAGGTGGGGTGGCGCACGATGGACCTGACGCTCAGTGAGGAGCAGGAAGCCGTCCGGAAGCTGGCGGCGGACTTCGTCGCCCGTGAGGTCGCGCCACACGCCGTCGCGTGGGACCGGGCCGAGAATGTCGACAGGTCGATCGTGAAGAAGCTCGGGGACCTCGGCTTCCTCGGGCTCACCGTCCCCGAGGAGTACGGCGGCTCCGGCGGCGACCACCTCTCCTACTGTCTGGTCACCGAGGAGCTGGGCCGCGGCGACTCCTCCGTGCGCGGCATCGTCTCCGTATCGCTCGGTCTGGTCGCCAAGACCCTCGCGTCCTGGGGGAGCGAGGAGCAGAAGCGGCAGTGGCTGCCCCGGCTGACGGCGGGCGAGGCGATCGGCTGCTTCGGCCTCACCGAGCCCGGCACCGGTTCGGACGCCGGGAACCTCGCCACCCGGGCCGTACGCGACGGCGGTGACTACGTCGTCAACGGCACCAAGATGTTCATCACCAACGGCACCTGGGCCGACGTGGTGCTGCTCTTCGCCCGCACGAACGACGCCCCCGGCCACCGCGGGGTCTCCGCCTTCCTCGTCCCCGCCGACGCCCCCGGCCTCACCCGGCGCACCATCCACGGCAAGCTCGGCCTGCGCGGCCAGGCCACCGCCGAACTGGTCCTGGAGGATGTCCGGGTACCCGCGGCCGCCCTCCTCGGCCCCGAGGGCAAGGGCTTCTCCATCGCCATGTCCGCCCTGGCCAAGGGGCGGATGTCGGTCGCCGCGGGCTGTGTGGGCATCGCCCAGGCCGCCCTGGACGCGGCCGTGCGCTACGCCGGTGAGCGCGAGCAGTTCGGCAAGGCCATCGCCCGCCACCAGCTCGTCCAGGAGCTGCTGAGCGACATCGCCGTGGACGTGGACGCCGCCCGGCTGCTCACCTGGCGGGTCGCTGATCTGGTCGACCGGGGCCAGGAGTTCGCCACCGCCGCCTCCAAGGCCAAGCTGTACGCCTCCGAGGCCGCCGTCCGCTGCGCCGGCAACGCACTCCAGGTCTTCGGCGGCTACGGCTACATCGACGAGTACCCGGTCGGCAAACTCCTGCGGGACGCCCGGGTGATGACGCTCTACGAGGGCACCAGCCAGATCCAGAAGCTCATCATCGGCCGCGCGCTGACGGGTGTCTCCGCGTTCTGAGCGCCGTCGGCCCCGGTTCGTACGGGTGTCTGAGTAGCCGTCTGAGTACGGGCGCGGATGTGGCGTGCGCCACGCCGGCGGATGCTCGACCCATGAGTGACACGACATCGGTCAAGCAGCAGAGCACCGCCGCCTTCTACGGCCAGGCCGTCGCCTCCTTCCTGGTGGCGATGGGTGCGGTGGCCCTCGGTATCTTCTTCCTCGACGCCGATGCCTGGGTGCGCGGCTTCCTCGCCATCGGCGTGCTCTACCTCGTCACGTCCTGCTTCACGCTGGCCAAGGTGATCCGGGACCGCCAGGAGGCCGGGCAGATCGTCAGCCGGGTGGACCAGGCCCGGCTGGAGAAGATCCTCGCCGAGCACGACCCCTTCCAGAAGCTCTGACCCGGCAGGGCGGCGAGACGGCCCTAAGCGCTTGCTCAGGTTCGGGGTATGGTGTTCGTCCTGTTGACGGAGAGGGGCCCTGGGCGATGAGTACGGCGGAGGAGACGAGCGGCGAGGACGCCCCGTGGGGCGAGGTCACTCCCGAGGCGGCCAGGCGGCTCCTCGTCGCCGCCGTGGACGCCTTCGCCGAGCGCGGGTACCACGCGACCACCACCCGTGACATCGCCGGGCGGGCCGGGATGAGCCCCGCTGCCCTCTACATCCACTACAAGACCAAGGAAGAGCTGCTCCACCGGATCAGCAAGATCGGCCACGAACGGGCGCTGTACGTCCTGGAGGCCGAGGCGGACCGGGACGGCACCGCCGCCGAGCGGCTCGCCGGGGCCGCCCGCTCCTTCGTCCGCTGGCACGCCGAGCGGCACACCACCGCCCGGGTCGTGCAGTACGAGCTCGATGCCCTCGGCGACGAGCACCGTACGGAGATCGTCGCGCTGCGCCGCAAGAGCGACGCGGTGGTGCGCCGGATCATCAGCGAGGGTGTGCGGGACGGCGAGTTCGACGTCCCGGACATTCCCGGCACCACGCTCGCGGTGCTGTCCCTCTGCATCGATGTGGCCCGCTGGTTCAACGCCCAGGGCAGCCGCACGCCCGACGAGGTCGGTGAGCTGTACGCAGGCCTCGTCCTGCGGATGGTCGGAGCCCGTACGGCCCCGGACCGCAGGTAGTCACGGCTCCGGATCGTACGCGGTCACGGCCCCCGGGCCGCAGGTGTTCACGGCCCCCGGATCAGAAGTAGTAGCGGGACACCGACTCGGCCACGCAGGCAGGCTTCTCGCTGTCCTCGCGCTCGACCGTGACGACGGCCGTGACCTGCACGCCGCCGCCCACCT
This sequence comes from Streptomyces durocortorensis, assembly GCF_031760065.1. Classification (NCBI taxonomy): domain Bacteria; kingdom Bacillati; phylum Actinomycetota; class Actinomycetes; order Kitasatosporales; family Streptomycetaceae; genus Streptomyces; species Streptomyces sp. C11-1. The sequence goes on along the minus strand of NZ_CP134500.1, from coordinate 1,139,377 downwards.
CCTCGACGCTCCGGAGCACCGCCGTGGCCCGCAGCCGGGAGCCCACCGGGACGGTCGAGGGGAAACGGACCTTGTTCGTACCGTAGTTGATGCCCATCTTCATGCCCTCGACCCGCATCACCTGCGGCACCAGCGCGGGCAGCAGCGACAGCGTCAGATAGCCGTGCGCGATCGTCGTGCCGAAGGGTCCTTCCTTCGCGCGCTCCGGGTCCACATGGATCCACTGGTGGTCGCCGGTCGCCTCGGCGAACTGGTCGATCCTCTTCTGCTCGATCTCCAGCCAGTCGCTGTGTCCCAGCTGCTCGCCCACTCCGTCCCGCAGCTCCTGTGCGGACGTGAAGATCTTCGGCTCTGCCATGTTCCCGGTCCCTGCCTTCCGGCTCGCCGCACCCTCCGGCGCGATGTCTAAGCGCTTGCTCAGCATCATGGTGCGGCGCGTTCCTGTCAACGACATGGCAGTAGGTTTGAGGAGTGCCCCAGATCCCACAGACACTCCACGAACTCTCGGTCGGCCAGCTCTCGGCGCGCAGCGGGGCCGCTGTCTCGGCCCTGCACTTCTACGAGGCCAAGGGCCTGATCAGCAGCCGTCGCACCAGCGGCAACCAGCGCCGCTACTCCCGCGACGCGCTGCGCCGGGTCGCCTTCGTGCGGGCGGCACAACGCGTCGGCATCCCGCTGGCCACGATCCGGGACGCGCTCGCCGAACTGCCCGAGGAGCGCACGCCGAACCGCGAGGACTGGGCTCGGCTCTCCGAGGTCTGGCGCAAGGAACTCGACGAGCGGATCGAGCAGTTGCACCGGCTGCGCGACCATCTGACCGACTGCATCGGGTGCGGCTGTCTGTCGCTGGAGACCTGTGTGCTGTCCAACCCCGACGACATCACGGGTGAGCGGATCACCGGCTCCCGTCTGATGCCGGAGCGCAAGCGTTCCTCGTAGGCCCCCCCGGGTGCTACGCCGCCGTCGCGGTGGGCTTCCGGTGTCGCGGCAGCCGGGCCATCGCCAGCGTGCGGTCCGTCAGGGCGGGCCGGGGCACCGCGATCCCGCAGCCCGTGCACACCGGACCCGCCCAGGGCTCGCGTCCCCGTTCCTGCCGCCACTCGATGCCGGTGCCCGCGCAGACCGGGCAGGCGGAGCCGGGTCCGGAACCGAGGGCGGCGATGAGGCGGCGCAGCACCTCGGCCAGCGGTTCGGTGGGGTGCACCCCGGGGTCGGCGCAGCGGGCCACCCCGTGCCCGCCCCAGGTGCGGCGGTGCCAGTCGTCGAACGCGCCTGGCCGCCGCAGCCCCGCGTGCTTCTCGCGCCGCCGCCGCTCGGCGAACCCCGCCTCGTACGCGAGCCAGACGGCCCGCGCCTCCTCCAGTTCCTCCAGTGCGCTCACCAGGCGCGCCGGATCGGGTGCCCGGTCCTCGGGATCGATCCCGTGCCGGGCGCACAGATGGTCCCAGGTCGCCCGGTGACCGTACGGGGCGAATCTCTCCAGGCACTTGCGCAACGAATACCGCCGCAGGGCCAGATCGCCCAGCGGGTCGCGGACCTGTCTCGCCAGACTCCGGAAACCGGCCATGGCACTCTCCACCTCCGTCGCTCGTCCTTGGACGTCAAGGAATGGACGTACGATTGCCCGTTTCGGCTCCGTCGAAAGATGAAATCCGTCCATTGGCTGAGACTCCCCACGTCGGGCGGGGTGGCGCGGGCGGAAGCGGAACGGCGCGCGGGCCGGTGGTGAGAGGGCGTGCGGCCGCGCCGGAATGCGGTGGCGGCGACCCGGGCGGGTGCGGTTGGGTGTCCGCATGACAGCGAGTCACCCGCGCCTGGAGAAGGTCACCCCCGATAACGTCATCGCCGCCTGTCGGCTGGAAGTCGCGCCCGAGCAGCGGAAGTTCGTCTCGCCCGTCGCCCAGTCCCTGGCCGAGGCCTACGTGCACCCCGAGGTCGCCTGGCCCCGGCTGATCTGTGACGGCGAGCGCATCGTGGGTTTCGTGATGGCCTTCTTCGACGTGTCCTTCGACTACGACGCGGGGGTGCCGGACGCCCCGCCGCGCTCCGGGCTCTGGCGGCTCGCCGTCGCCGCGGGGGAGCAGGGCCGGGGGTACGGGCGGTTCGCGGTGGGCGCGGTGAACGAGGAGATCCGGCGGCGCGGCGGGAGGCGCTCGACCGTGACCTGGCACCCGGGGGAGGGCGGACCGGAGGAGTTCTACCTCCGGCTCGGCTACCGCAAGCGGGGGCTGACGGAGGACGGCGAGTACCTCGGCGACCTGGACCTCGGCGCCTGAGTTAGGCCGCCCGGCGCCACCCTCTCCGCCCCCGCTACCCCCCGTACCGCAGATAGCGTCGCCGCTTCGCCCGGAAGGCCGCCAGGTCCTCCTGCCAGGCGCCCACCACCGCGTCGGTGTCCGCGCCCGCGTCGATCATCGTGCGGACCCGGGTGCTGCCGGTGAGCTTGTCGATCCAGCGGTCCGGGCGCCAGGCGAAGCCGCTCCACGTCTCCTTCGCCGTCACCAGCAGGGCGATGCCGGTGCGGACCGGGTCGAAGACCTCCCGGTCCTGCACGTGCACCTGCACCCCGCCCACCGTCTTCCCCGCGAACTTGGAGAACACCGGGGTGAAGTACGCCTCGCGGAAGGCGACGCCCGGCAGCTCCAGCGCGTTCGCGGCGGCCGCCCAGCGGCGGTCGATGCCCTCCGCGCCCAGCAGCTCGAACGGCCGTGTGGTGCCCCGGCCCTCGGAGAGGTTGGTGCCCTCGAAGAGGCAGGTGCCGGAGTAGACGAGGGCCGTCCCGGGCGTCGGCATGTTCGGGCTCGGCGGCACCCAGGGCAGCCCGGTGCCGTCGAAGAAGTCCGAGCGCCGCCACCCGGACATCCTCACCACGTCCAGCCGTACGGGATTCTCGTGCAGGAACTCCGCGTTGAAGAACAGCGCCAGCTCCGCCACCGTCATCCCGTGCGCCTGGGCGATCTCCCGGCGGCCGACGAACGTGGCGAACGCCGGGTCCAGCACCGGCCCCAGCGCCGCCCGCCCGGTAACCGGGTTCGGCCGGTCCAGCACCACCAGCCGCTTGCCCGCGAGCGCGGCCGCCTCCATGCAGTCGTACAGCGTCCAGATGTACGTGTAGAAGCGCGCGCCCGCGTCCTGGATGTCGAAGAGCACCGTGTCCACGCCCGAGGCGGTGAAGATGTCCGCGAGCGGCTGCCCGCTCTTGAGGTACGTGTCGTAGACCGGCAGCCCGGTCGCCGGGTCGTCGTAACGCCCCTCCGAACCGCCCGCCTGCGCGGTGCCCCGGAAGCCGTGCTCGGGGCCGAAGACGGCGGTCAGGTTCACCCGCGAGTCCGGGTGCATCACATCGACGATGTGCCGGACGTCCGCGGTGACCCCGGTCGGGTTGGTGACGACGCCGACCCGCTGGCCCCGCAGCAGCCGGTACCCGTCCGCCGCCAGCCGGTCGAAGCCGGTACGGACCCGGCCCCGCCCGGGTCCGGGACGGTGCCCCGGGGCGGCGGCCGAGGCGGGAGCGGCGCCCGTCGCCGTCGCCGCGAGCGCGCCGACGGCGCCTCCGGCGCCCAGCAGGCCACGTCGGGACAGACTCATTGAGCTACCTCCATGATCGCGCCCCCGTGATCGAGCTGACTGTCATGCCCACGCACGCTAGCGCGGGCGGGGCCGGCACGGAACGACCCGCGCCGCGCCGGTTCCCGAGCCCGCACTCCGGGCCGCGCCCATCCCTCCTCCCGGCCCTTCCCCGAGTACATACCGACCGGTTAGTCTGCCGATGGCCGGCGGGACCGGCCGGTCGGGACCGGGCGGGAGAGAGGCAGGACGGCGATGGATACGGTGCGGGGCGCGGGCGTGGTGGTCACCGGGGCCGGAGGCGGTATCGGAGCCGCTCTGGCCCGCAGGTTCGCCGCCGAGGGGGCGCGGGTCGTGGTCAACGACCTCGACCTGGCACGGATCGAGCCGCTGGCAAAGGAGATCGGCGGCTCTGCCGTCGCCGGGGACGCCTCGGACGTCGTGGACGCGGCCCGGGAGGCGCTGGGCGGCACGGTGGACGTCTACTGCGCCAACGCGGGCCTGGCCTCGCCCGGCGACGCGTTCGCCGACGAGGAGGTCTGGGCGGCGGCCTGGGACGTCAATGTCATGGCCCACGTCCGCGCGGCCAGGGCCCTGCTCCCCGAGTGGCTGGAGCGCGGCGGCGGCCGCTTCGTCACCACCGCATCCGCCGCCGGGCTGCTGACGATGATCGGCGCGGCTCCCTACAGCGTCACCAAGCACGGGGCCGTCGCCTTCGCCGAATGGCTCTCGCTGACCTACCGGCACCGGGGGATCAAGGTCCACGCGATCTGCCCGCAGGGCGTGCGGACCGACATGCTCACCGCCGCGGGTTCGGCCGGCGAGCTGGTCCTCGCGCCCGGCGCCATCGAGCCGGAGGGCGTCGCCGACTCGCTGTTCGACGCGATGGAGGCCGACCGTTTCCTGGTCCTGCCGCACCCCGAGGTGGCCGGGTACTACCAGGCCCGAGCCGCCGACCCCGACCGCTGGATGGGCAGCATGAACCGCCTCCAGCAGAAGTGGGAGGAGGCGGGCGGAGCGTGAGCGACGTGGCCCCCGGCACCTCCCCCTACGCGGCCAAGCCCTGGCTCGCCCCGCTCAGTGAGGCCCAGCGCACCCCCGTCACCCCGCCCCCGACCGTGCTGCACGCCTTCCGGCGGCCGTCGACCGGGCCCCGGGCCGCGCGGCCCGCCTCCGGGTTCAAGGTGCGGCCCCGCGAGGTGGAGGACGTCCTCCACCCGGCGGTACGCGAGGCGGCGGTCGTGGGTGCGCCGGACGCGAACCGGGGAGAGGCCGTCCGGGCCTGCGTCAGCCCGCGTCCGGAAGCCTCCGTGGAACCCGGCGAACTCGGTGCGTACTGCAAGGAACGGCTTGCCGCGTACAAGTATCCGCGCGAGGTGGTGATCCTGACCGAGCCGCCGAAGACGGCGAGTGGGAAGATCCTCAGGCGGGAACTGCGTTCCCCCCGTTAGAACGGCGTCGAAACAGCACGCGCACGGTACGAAAGGAAGGTGGCGGCTCATGGCCAAGGCGACGGACCAGAACGGCACTCCCGTCCCCCAACGGCTGCTGGCCGCCGCCACCCGGCTCTTCGCCGAGCGCGGGTACGACCGCACCTCGGTCCAGGAGATCGTCGAGGCGGCGGGCGTCACCAAGGGGGCGCTCTACCACTACTTCGGCTCCAAGGAGGATCTGCTCCAGGAGGTCTACGCCCGGGTGCTGCGGCTCCAGCAGGAGCGCCTGGACGCCTTCGCGGACGCCGACGCCCCCGTGGAGGAGCGGCTGCGCGACGCGGCGGCCGACGTGGTAGTGACGACCATCGACAACCTGGACGACGCGGCGATCTTCTTCCGCTCCATGCATCACCTGAGTCCGGAGAAGAACAAGCAGGTACGGGTGGAGCGCCGCCGCTACCACGAGCGGTTCCGGGCCCTGATCGAGGAGGGCCAGCGCAGCGGTGTCTTCTCCTCGGCCACCCCCGCCGACCTGGTCGTCGACTACCACTTCGGCTCGGTCCACCACCTCTCCACCTGGTACCGCCCCGACGGCCCGCTCAGTCGCCAGGAGGTCGCCGACCACCTCGCGGACCTGCTGCTGAGGGCGCTGCGCCCGTAGGCCCAGGGCGGCTCGCGGCGGCGACGATCCACTGGCCCGTTCCGCGCGGCGGGGTGAGTCTGGATGTATGAGGCATGTCCGGCCTCCCCCGGAGGCGCAGACGTTCACGGGCGAGGGTTGGTTCGTTAATAGAACGGACTTGTCCGGTTTCCGCTCTTGACGGAGTACTGTCATTTCCTTGAGCATCGGTCACGCATCGCGCACAGCCAGCTCCAGGACCCGGCCGGGCACCGCGCGGCCGGGTACCCCCCGCACGTTCCGTCAGTCCCCAACGGAATCCGGAGCCCGTGAATGAGACCGAACCGCTTCACCCTGCGCAGATCCCCGGCGGCCATCGCCGCCGTCGTCCTCGCAGCCCTCCTCGCGACCGCCGCGCCCACCGCGCAGGCGGCCGGGGCGACGACACCGGTGGCAGCCGCCGCGGCGGCCCCCGACATCCCCCTGGCCAACGTCAAGGCCCACCTCTCGCAGTTCTCGACGATCGCCGCGAACAACGGCGGCAACCGCGCCCACGGCCGCCCCGGCTACAAGGCGTCCGTCGACTACGTGAAGGCCAAGCTGGATGCGGCCGGATACACCACCACGGTCCAGCAGTTCACCTCCAACGGCGCCACCGGCTACAACCTCATAGCCGACTGGCCCGGCGGTGACCCGAACGAGGTCCTGATGGCCGGGGCGCACCTCGACTCCGTCTCCTCGGGCGCCGGGATCAACGACAACGCCTCCGGATCGGCGGCCGTGCTGGAGACCGCCCTCGCCGTCTCCCGCGCCGGGTACCAGCCCGACAAGCACCTGCGGTTCGCCTGGTGGGGGGCGGAGGAACTGGGCCTGGTCGGCTCCCGGTTCTACGTCAACAACCTGCCGTCCGCCGAGCGTTCCAAGCTCTCCGGCTATCTCAACTTCGACATGATCGGCTCGCCCAACGCCGGCTACTTCGTCTACGACGACGACCCGGTCATCGAGAAGACGTTCAAGGACTACTTCGCGGGCCTGGGCGTCCCCACCGAGATCGAGACCGAGGGCGACGGCCGTTCCGACCACGCCCCGTTCAAGAGCGCGGGCGTCCCCGTCGGCGGGCTCTTCACCGGCGCCGGATACACCAAGTCCGCCGCCCAGGCCCAGAAGTGGGGCGGCACCGCGGGGCAGGCCTTCGACCGCTGCTACCACTCGTCCTGCGACAACCTGGGCAACATCAACGACACCGCCCTGGACCGCAACAGCGACGCCGCCGCCCACGCGATCTGGACCCTGTCCGCGGACTCCACGGGCGAACCGCCCGCGGACGACGTCTACTCCAACCCCACCCGGGTCGCCATCCCGGACGCCGGATCGGCTGTGACCTCCTCGATCGCGGTCACCGGACGGACCGGCAACGCCCCGGCCGCACTCCAGGTGGGCGTGGACATCAAGCACACCTGGCGCGGTGACCTGGTCATCGACCTGCTGGCCCCGGACGGCACCGCCTACCGGCTGAAGAACCCCAGCAGCGGCGACTCGGCCGACAACGTCGTCGCGACGTACACGGTCAACGCCTCCGACAAGGCCGCCAACGGCGAATGGAAGCTCCGCGTCCAGGACGTCGCCCGGTACGACACCGGCTACATCGACGGCTGGAAGCTCACCTTCTGACCCTCGGGCAGTCCGGGTGCGGCCCCCTCCCGCAGTCCTGCGGGAGGGGGCCGCACCCCGCTCTCAGACGTACCGCTTGATCTCCCGCCGGGCCAGCGACCGCTGGTGCACCTCGTCCGGCCCGTCCGCCAGCCGAAGCGTCCGCGCCGCCGCCCACAGCTCCGCCAGCGGGAAGTCCTGGCTGACCCCGCCCGCCCCGTGCAGCTGTACCGCGGAGTCCAGGATGTCCACGACCGCGCGCGGGGTGGCGATCTTGATGGCCTGGATCTCGGTGTGCGCGCCCTTGTTGCCCACCGTGTCCATCAGCCAGGCCGTCTTCAGCACCAGTAGCCGCAGCTGCTCCACCGACACCCGCGCGTCCGCGATCCAGTTCTGCACGACGCCCTGCTGGGCCAGCGGCCTGCCGAACGCCGTTCGTTCCACCGCGCGCCGGCACATCAGCTCGATGGCCCGCTCCGCCATCCCGATCAGCCGCATGCAGTGGTGGATGCGCCCCGGACCCAGCCGCGCCTGCGCGATGGCGAAGCCCCCGCCCTCCTCGCCGATCAGGTTCCCGGCGGGCACCCGTACGTCGTGGAAGACCACCTCGGCATGACCGCCGTGGGAGTGGTCCTCATAGCCGTACACCCGCATGGCGCGCCGTACTTCGAGGCCCGGGGTGTCGCGGGGGACCAGGATCATCGACTGCTGGCGGCGGATGTCGTCGCCGTCCGGGTCGGTCTTGCCCATCACGATGAAGACCGCGCAGTCCGGGTTCATCGCCCCGGAGATGTACCACTTGCGCCCGTTGATGACGTAGTCACCGCCTTCCCGGATCATCCGGGTCTCGATGTTCGTCGCGTCCGAGGACGCCACCTCCGGCTCCGTCATCGCGAACGCGGAACGGATCTCCCCGGCGAGCAGCGGCTCCAGCCACTGCTTCCGCTGCTCGTCGGTGCCGAACTGGAGGAGCACCTCCATGTTCCCGGTGTCCGGAGCCGCGCAGTTCAGCGCGGTCGGCGCGAGATGCGGGGAGCGCCCGGTGATCTCCGCGAGCGGCGCGTACTGGAGGTTCGTCAGCCCCGCCCCGTACTCCGCGTCCGGCAGGAAGAGGTTCCACAGTCCCTGCCGCCGGGCCTCGGCCTTCAGCTCGCCCACCACCGCCGGGGTGTCCCACGGCGAGGCCAGCAGCGCCCGCTGCTCCTCGGCGACCTGCTCCGCCGGATACACGTGCTCGTCCATGAAGGCGAGCAGCCGGGAACGCAGCTCCTCGGTACGGGCGTCGAATGCGAAGTCCATGGGTGTTCAGCCTTCCTGGAGGGTGGTGAGGCCGTGCTCGATGAAGACGGGGACGAGATCGCCGATCCGGTCGAAGCCCGCGCCGACGGTCTGGCCGAGGGTGTAGCGGTAGTGGATGCCCTCCAGGATCACGGCGAGCTTGAACCACGCGAACGCCGTGTACCAGGCGATGGCGGAGGTGTCCCGGCCCGAGCGGGCGGCGTAGCGCTCGATCAGCTCGGCGGGGGCCGGGTGCCCGGCCGCGCCGCTGGTGGTGGAGACCGGGGAGCCGGCCAGACCGAGATCGGAGCTGTACATCACGAGCAGCCCGAGGTCGGTCAGCGGATCGCCCAGCGTGGACATCTCCCAGTCCAGAACGGCCTTGATCCGGTCGTCGGAGCCCAGCAGCACGTTGTCCAGCCGGTAGTCGCCGTGGACGACGGCGGGGGCGGGGGAGGAGGGCAGCGCGCGGCCGAGGGAGGCGTGCAGCTCGTCGATGCCCGCCAGGTCACGGTTGCGGGAGGCGTCCAGCTGCTTGCCCCAGCGCCGCAGCTGCCGGTCCAGGAAGCCGTCCGGCCGTCCGAAGTCACCGAGCCCCACGGCCCCCGGCTCCACCGCGTGCAGATCGACCAGGGTGTCGACGAGCCCGAGGACCGCGGCCCGGGTGCGCTCGGGGCCCAGCGGGGCGAGCTGCTCGGCGGTGCGGTACGGGGTGCCTTCCACGTACTCCATGACGTAGAACGGCGCACCGAGCACCGTCTCGTCCTCGCAGAGCAGCACCGGCTCCGGCACCGGGACGGCGGTGGGGTGCAGGGCGCTGATCACCCGGTGTTCGCGCTTCATGTCGTGCGCGGTGGCCAGGACGTGCCCGAGCGGAGGCCTGCGCACCACCCACCGGCCCGTCCCGTCGCCGACGACGTACGTGAGGTTCGAGCGGCCGCCCTCGATCAGCCGCGCTTCGAGGGGCCCGCTCACCAGCCCGGGGCGCTCGCGGTCGAGATGTCCGCGCAGCTGCTCGGGGTCGATGCCTGGTGGGGGGACGGGACTCATGGGGCGCACCTCCGGGGCGACAGAACGAACGCCCACCATGATGCCGACCAGTCGGTATGTCGTCCAGTGCCTGCGGCGCCGGTTATCGGGGAGGGTTCGCTTCCGCCGCTCCCCGTGGGGGCGCGGCCCTGAGTTGCGCCATCGCTGACCTGCGCGGAAGGTCGAGGGATGAAGGCGATCAGCTACAACGCGTACGGCTCGGCCGACGTCCTGGAGTACGGCGAGCGGCCCGACCCCAAGGTCGGCCCCGACTCGGTCCTGGTGAAGGTACGGGCCGCCGCCGTCAACCCGGTCGACTGGAAGGCCCGCGAGGGCTACCTCCAGGGCGCCCTCGAAGCCGTCTTCCCGGTGATCCCCGGCTGGGACGTCTCCGGGGTCGTCGTGCAACCCGGCGTCGCCGTCGACGAGTTCGCGGTGGGCGACGAGGTCATCGGCTACGTACGCGAGGACTTCCTCTCGCGCGGCACGTTCGCCGAGTACGTTGCCGCCCCCGTGCGCACCCTCGCCCGCAAGCCGCTGAGCCTGGGCTTCGAGGAGGCCGCGGGCCTGCCGCTGGCCGGGCTGACCGCGTACCAGGTGCTGCACCGCACCCTGAAGGTCCGCGACGGCGACACCGTTCTGGTCCACGCGGCGGCGGGCGGCGTCGGATCGCTCGCCGTCCAGATCGCCCGGCACGCCGGCTGCCGGGTCATCGGCACCGCGAGCCCCCGCAACCACGACCATCTGCGCAGCCTCGGCGCGGAGCCGGTGGAGTACGGCGAGGGGCTCGTCGACCGGCTGCGGGAGCTGGTCCCCGAGGGCTTCGACGCCGCCTTCGACACGGTGGGCGGCGACGCGCTGCGCGCCTCCGCCGACACCCTCGCCCCCGGCGGGCGGCTCGCCTCCATCGCGGACAGCGAGGTCTTCTCCTACGGTGGCCGCTACGCCTTCGTCCGCCCCGACGCGAACGATCTGGCCCAGGTCGCGGAGCTGGCCGAACAGGGCATCGTCACCGTCCACGTGGACCGGGTGTTCCCGCTGGAGCAGGCCGCCGAGGCGTACCGGCTCAACGAGGAGGGGCGGACCCGGGGGAAGATCGTGGTGACGGTGGACTGGGACGCCTGAGGCTTCCTCGGGCCCAGGGGCCTCAGAACAGCATCGCCGCCGCGAACCCCGCCAGCGCCACCGTGCACAGCGCCGTCAGCAGCGCCCCGCTGGACGCGAGCGGCTCCGGACGCGCCACGCCCATGTGCACCACCCTGCGGTGCGCCACCACCAGCAGCCCCAGCCAGGCCAGCGCGCTGAGCGCCACCGCGACCAGCGCGGCCGGGGTCGCACCGCTGTGCGAGGCCTGCCGCACGGCGAGCAGTGCGACCACGGTGGCGGACAGCGTGGTACGCCGCCAGGCCAGCCGGGTCCGCTCGGGCTGGAGCCCCGGGTCCCGGTCCCCTGCCGCCGTCACCGGCCCTCCCAGCCGAAGAGGACCACCACCACCATCGCCACGGCGACGACGGCGACCGCGAGTGACAGCAGCGTCGGAAAGCGGGAGACCGGCAGATCCTCGCCCCGGCGCATCGCCCGCTCGCACCGCGCCCAGTGGTTGACCGCCCGCAGCGCGCACATCACCCCGGCGGCCAGCAGCCCGAGCGCGAGGCCCGCCCGGACGCCCCACGCCAGCTCCGGCAGGAACTGGTCGACGGCGAAACCCCCGCCGATCAGGGCCAGAGCCGTCCGGATCCAGGCGAGGAACGTCCGCTCGTTGGCCAGCGAGAACCGGTAGTCGGGGGTGTTCCCCTCCTCCCGGACGCGCTGCGGCGCGAACCACAGCCGTACGCTCTGCGCGATCTTGTTCACACGGGCACCTTAGGGGATCTCGTCCACGTTCAGACGGACCGGAACTCCCGCAGCCGGCGGTACGCCTCAAGGCCGTCGGGTACCCAGGCCCACTCACCGAGCCGCCGCTCCAGCTCGCCGTCGTCGAGGAACGCGTGCCAGGCGACCTCCTCGGCCTGCGGCACCACCGGAAGCTCGCAGCGCACCTGGTAGACGGCGGACCACCAGGTATGCCCGGCACCGGCGTACAGGAACCGGAACAGCGGCTCGGGCTCCGGCAGCCCCGACACTCCCAACTCCTCCTCGGCCTCCCGCAGCGCCGCCTCGTCGTACGACTCGCCCGCTCCCACGACTCCGCCGACGAACATGTCGTAGCGGGAGGGGAAGACCAGCTTCGTGGGCGTGCGGCGGTGCACGAAGACCCGCCCCCCGGCGTCACGCGCCTCGATGAACACGCAGCGGTGGCGCAGCCCCCGCGCGGTCGCCTCACCGCGCGGGGCCTGCCCGATGACCTCGTCGTTCTCGTCGACGATGTCCAGGATCTCGTCGGAAGGCGTCATGCACCCATCCAACCGCACCCGGGTGGTTGACGTGGCACCGGCGGGTACCGAAGATCTGACGCACGGGTAACTTGAACGTTTCGCCGCCCCTGAGCCTCCCCGAACAGGATGGAACCCATGGCGTACGACGCTGATGTGATCGTGATCGGGGCAGGACTCGCGGGGCTCGTGGCCACGGCCGAACTGGTCGACGCCGGACGCTCGGTGATCCTCCTCGACCAGGAGCCCGAGCACTCCATCGGCGGTCAGGCGCACTGGTCCTTCGGTGGTCTCTTCCTCGTCGACTCGCCCGAGCAGCGCCGGCTGCGCATCAAGGACAGCCGGGAGCTGGCCCTCCAGGACTGGTACGGCACGGCGGGCTTCGACCGGGAGGAGGAGGACCGCTGGCCGCGCAGGTGGGCCGAGGCGTACGTGGACTTCGCCGCCGGGGAGAAGCGGTCCTGGCTGCACCAGCAGGGGCTGCGGATCTTCCCGGTCGTCGGCTGGGCGGAGCGCGGCGGCTACGACGCCACCGGGCACGGCAACTCCGTACCCCGCTTCCACATCACCTGGGGCACCGGCCCCGGCGTCGTCGCCCCCTTCGAACGGCGGGTGCGTGAGGGCGTCGCCAAGGGGCTCGTCCGGCTGAGGTTCCGCCACCGGGTCACCGGCCTCGCCCGCACGGCCGGGGCGCTCGACACGGTCACCGGGGAGATCCTGGAGCCCAGCGGGGCCGAGCGCGGCACCGCGAGCAGCCGGGAGGCCACCGGCTCCTTCGAGCTGAAGGCCCAAGCGGTGATCGTCACCTCCGGCGGCATCGGCGGCAACCACGACCTGGTCCGCGCCCAGTGGCCGAAGCGCCTCGGCATCCCGCCGGAGAAGATGCTCTCCGGGGTCCCCGCCCATGTCGACGGGCTGATGCTCGGGATCGCCGAGAAGGCGGGCGCCCACCACATCAACAGCGACCGGATGTGGCACTACACCGAGGGCATCGAGAACTGGCACCCGATCTGGGCCAAGCACGGCATCCGAATCCTGCCCGGTCCCTCGTCCCTCTGGCTGGACGCACGCGGCAAGCGGCTGCCGGTCCCGCTCTTCCCCGGCTTCGACACGCTCGGCACGCTCGAACACATCATGGGCTCGGGCCACGGCTACACCTGGTTCGTCCTCAACCAGCGCATCATCGGCAAGGAGTTCGCGCTCTCCGGCTCCGAGCAGAACCCGGACCTGACCGGCAAGTCGGTCCGCGACGTGATCGGCCGGGCCCGCGCGGACGTGCCCGCACCGGTGAAGGCGTTCATGGACAACGGCGTGGACTTCGTCGTCGAGAAGGACCTCCCGGCCCTGGTCCGGGGCATGAACGCGGTGACCGGTGACGGCCTGATCGACGCCGAGGAGCTCCGCCGCGAGATCACCGCCCGCGACCGTGAGATCGCCAACCCGTTCACCAAGGACCTCCAGGTCACCGCGATCCACGGGGCCCGCGCCTACCTCGGCGACCGTCTCATCCGCACCGCGAAACCCCACCGCATCCTGGACCCGGCGGCGGGCCCGCTGATCGCCGTACGCCTGAGCATCCTGACCCGCAAGTCCCTGGGCGGTCTGGAGACGGACCTGTCCTCCCGCGTCCTGACCCCCGAGGGCACCCCGCTGCCCGGCCTGTACGCGGCGGGCGAGGCGGCTGGCTTCGGCGGTGGCGGTGTCCACGGCTACCGCTCCCTGGAGGGCACGTTCCTGGGCGGCTGCATCTTCTCGGGCAGGGCGGCGGGACGGGCCGCGGCGGAAGCGGTCGCCCTCTGAACCCCTCCCGCAGGCCACGGCACGGGCGGCCGAATCAAGCCTCTCCGGCCATGGGGGAGCGGGGGCCGGGGCAGAGCCCCGGTACTCACCCCAGCCGCTCGACCACGCGAAACCGCTCCGCCACGATCAGCGTCTCGTCGTTCACCGTGAACGACGGATCGCCCAGCGCCTCCCGCATCTCCGCGCTGTGCCAGAACGCCTCGTGCGCCGCCCGCCACTCGGCCACCGACGTGTACCCCTCGCCCTCGTCCAGCGCATGCTGCAGATCCACCTCCCCGAGCGGCAGCACCCGTACGCCGGTCATCTCCAGCACCGCCACCTCCCGCCCTTCCGAGTCGATCAGCGCGGACCGTTCGCCCACGGGGGGAAGCTCTTCCCGCTCCCGTTCGTACTCGGCCAGCAGTCCGGAGGTGGACACCTTCTCGCCGGACAGGACCGCTGCCACCAGCTGGTCGCGCAGCGGCCCGGGAAAGGCGAGAAGGTAGGGGCTGAGAGGTTCGCGAGGTTCCATTCCCCCAGTGTGTCAGGCGCCACTCCGTGCCCGCCCGCCCCGCCCGCACGCCTCGCCCGGCTGGGTGACTTCCAGCCAACTGTCAGGAAAGCGAGCCGAGTTGACGCAAGGCTCCCCTTGACGCGGGGCCTTGCCTACCGCTTGGCTGTGCGCGATCATCCGCTCGCACACCGCGTCGAAGGAAGTCTGCGGCATGTCCCCGCCTCCGCCGCCCCTGGGCCGCTCCCGCCGTCGGGGCAGCCGCCCGGACCGTGCCTTCGACCCCGCCCTCGACGACAGCGAACTCATCGCCGTCCGCGACCGGTTCACCCAGGGCAGGTGGTCCGAGGCGCGCGCCCTTCTCGTGGCCACCGGGCCGGACTGGGACCGCCGCGGACATCGTTGCCTCGCCCTCGCCGGGACCCCGTCCGCCGTCGACTGGGCCGGTGACTGGCTGCTCGTCGAACCCGAGAGCGCAGACGCCGCCACGCTGCTGGGCTGCGCCGCCGTCGCCCGGGCCCTGCGGCCCAAGGCCAGGCCCGCCGACGCCGTCCGCGCCCGGGAAGCCTGTCTGGCCGCGGCCCGGATCACCCCCGAGGACCCCACCCCCTGGCTGGCGCTGCTTCTTCTGGACCGGGGGCGCGAGGGCGGCGGTGACGAGTGCGGCAGGCTCTTCGAGGAAGTGCGCTCCCGGCACCCCGACCACCACCACGCCCACCACCTGATGACCGGTCTGCTGGCCGAAAGCAGCCCCGAGAGCGGTCAGGACCCGCTCCACGAGGTGTACGACTTCGCCGCCTGGGCCGCCGAACAGGCCCCCGCCGACTCCCCGCTGGCCGTTCTCCCGGTCATCGCCCATGCCGAGCGCTACCGGGTCCTGGCCGCCGCGGGCATCGAGCCCGACGACCCGGTGGCGTCCGGCCACTGGTCGGGGCGCCGGGCCCGTCAGGTGATGAAGGCCGCCTTCGACTGGTGGCTGGAGTGGGAGCGCGAGGACCACCCGCGCCACCGCGTCGACCTCAACTTCCTGGCCCACGCCAAGGTCTGCGAGGGCCGGACCGCCGAGGCCGCCGCACTCTTCCACCGCATCGGCCCGTATGCCACCGCCGCCCCCTGGTCGTACTCCGGCCGCGAGCCCCACGACGCGTTCGCCGCCGCGCGGGCGTACGCACTCGGCACCCCCTGACGCACGTCGCACCCATCGCCACCACCGAAGAAGGGACCACCCCCGCCATGTCGACGGGCAGTTCGTTTTCCAGCGAGACCGGCACCACGAAGGTGACGACCGATACCGGCGGGATCAACACCTACAAGGGCGAGGAACGCGCCCTGCGCGCGAACCGGCTCGGCACCTCCGGCCTGCTCCTCTCGGTGGTCGCCGCCAGCGCCCCCCTGATGGTCGTCGCCGGGGTGATGCCCACGGTCTTCGGCGTGATGGGCATCGTCGGCCAGCCCCTCCTCTACATCATCCTCGGCATCGTCCTGATGCTGTTCGGCTTCGGCTACGCCGAGATGAGCCGGCACGTCCACAACGCGGGCGCGTTCTACGCCTACATCGCCCGCGGCCTCGGCCCGACCGCCGGCGCCGGCGCCTCGCTCGTGGCGCTGGTCGCGTACAGCGCGATGCAGGTCGGCATCTACGGCATCCTCGGCTTCGAGGTCTCCGTCATCTTCGCCACGTACCTCGATATCGAGGTGGCGTGGTGGATACCGGCCCTGGTCTCGGCGGCCGTCGTCGGCGTCCTCGGCTGGTTGAAGATCGACCTCAATGCCAAGGTGCTCGGTGTGCTGCTGGTCATCGAGTGCGCGCTCGTCGTGATCTTCGACATCGCCGCCGTGAGCAAGCCGGGCCCCGAGGGCCTGTCGCTGCACGCCTTCAACCCCGAGACCCTGACCGGCGTGGGTCTCGGCACCGCCCTGTGCTTCTGCATCGCCGCGTTCGTCGGCTTCGAGCAGGCCCCTGTGTACGCGGAGGAGACCAGCCGCCCGCAGGTCGTCGTGTCCCGGGTGATGTTCCTCGCCGTGGGCTACGCCGCGCTGTTCCTGGCGATCAGCTCCTGGGCGCTGACCGTTGCCGCCGGGCCGGGCTCCATCGCCGGCTCCTCCCTCAAGGAGGGCCCCGGCCTGCTGTTCGGGCTCACCGAGGAGCGGCTCGGCTCCACCTTCACCGACGTCCTGCACATCCTCTTCGTCACCGGGATGTTCGCGGCGCTCCTCAGCTTCCACAACGTCGTCGCCCGCTACGCGTTCGCGATGGGCCGCGAGGGTCTGCTGCCCGCCCGCTTCGGCCGTACCAACCGGGCGAGCGGCGCCCCCGGCACCGGCTCGCTGCTCCAGTCCGGTGTCTCCGTGGTGATCGTGCTGGCCTTCGCCCTCACCGACGACAACCCGGTCGGTGACCCCGCCGTCCCCGTCCTGCGGCTCTTCACCTGGATGGGCAACGTCGGGGCGCTCGGCGTGATCCTGCTGATGGCAGCGGCCTCCTTCGCCGTCATCGCCTTCTTCGTCAAGCGCGGCGCGGGCCGGGCCCAGGCCCCGCGCCTGGTCGCCTCCGGCCTCGCCGGACTCGCGCTCCTGTCGATCGCCGTCTTCACCGTCCGCGACTTCGACGTGCTGGTCGGCACCGGCCCCGGTTCCGCCCTCAGCTGGCTGCTGCCCGGGGTGATCGCCCTCGCGCTCGTGGGCGGTCTCGTGTACGGAACGGTCCTGCGTTCGGTCAAGCCCGAGGTGCACGCCCGTATCGGCCTCGGCAACGAGGCGTTCCGGCTGGAGAAGGCGGCCGAGAGCGAGTCCGCCGACCGCTGAACACCCCCTACGTACGCCGTGTGCCCGCCGCGGAGGGGATCCGGGGCGGGCACACGGAGTACGGGGCTGTACGGGACCGCTACAGCAACAGCGACAGCGGCAGGATGAAGGCGATCGCCACGACGGAGATGATCGTCTCCATCACCGACCAGGTCTTCACGGTCTGGCCGACGTCCATCCCGAAGTACTCCTTCACCAGCCAGAACCCGGCGTCGTTCACATGGCTGAAGAAGAGCGAACCGGCACCGATCGCCAGCACCAGCAGGGCCGCGTGCGAGGTCGACATGTCGGCCGCGAGCGGGGCGGCCAGACCGGCGGCGGAGATGGTGGCGACCGTGGCCGAACCGGTGGCGAGGCGGATCGCGACGGCGATCAGCCAGCCGAGCAGCAGGGCGGGGACCGACCAGTTCTCGGAGAAGTCCAGGATCATCCGCCCCACCCCGGCGTCGATCAGCGTCTGCTTGAAGCCACCGCCCGCGCCGACGATCAGCAGGATCCCGGCGATCGGGGCGAGCGACTTCTCCACCGTCCCGGCGAGCCGGCCCCTGGTGAACCCGGCGGCCCGGCCGAGGGTGACCATGCCGAGGAGTACGGCGGCGAGCAGCGCGATCAGCGGCGAACCGATCACATCGGTGATCCGCTGGACGCTGTTCCCGGGGTCGTCCACCACGATCTCGACGAGCGCCTTGAGCAGCATCAGCACGACCGGCAGCAGGATCGTCACCAGGGTGGCGCCGAAGCTCGGGCGCCGGTCCAGCTCCTCGGACGGGCGCTGCGGAATCATCTTCTCCGGCGGCTCGATGTCCACCCAGCGCGCGGCGTAGCGGGAGAAGACCGGCCCGGCGATGATCACTGTCGGGACGGCGACCAGCACACCGAGCGCCAGTGTCACGCCGAGGTTGGCGTCCAGGGCGTCGATGGCGACCAGTGGGCCGGGGTGCGGCGGGATGAGTCCGTGCATCACGGAGAGCCCGGCCAGCGCCGGGATGCCGATCCGCATCAGGGAGAAGTTGCCGCGCTTGGCGACGAGCAGCACCACCGGGATCATCAGCACGATCCCGACCTCGAAGAAGAGCGGCAGACCGATGATCGAGGCGATGAGGACCATCGCCCACGGCATGGCCCCCCGGCTCGCCCTCGCCAGGATGGTGTCGACGATCTGGTCCGCCCCGCCGGAGTCGGCGAGCAGCTTGCCCAGGATGGCGCCCAGCGCGATGAGGACGCCCACGCTCGCGACGGTGGAGCCGAGGCCCGCGGTGAAACTGGCGATCGTGTCGGCCGGCGCGGCCCCGGCGAAGGAGCCGAGCGCCAGCGAACCGATGGTCAGCGCCAGGAACGCGTGCATCTTCAGCTTGGTGATCAGGAGAACGATGACGGCGATGCCCGCCAGTACGGCGATGCCCAACTGCGCGTTGCCTGCCGAGGTGATCGGTTCGGCGGCGTCCGCTGCCAGCATCTCGACGCTGAGACTGGTCACGGTGGTGGTCCTTAGTCTTCGAGCCGGCGCAGCGCGGCGACGGCTCGCTGGGTGATTTCCTCAGGAGTGCCGGACACGTCGACGCTCACCCCGGCCTCGTCGGCCCGGAGCGGCTGCAACGTCGCGAACTGGGAGTCGAGCAGAGCGGTGGGCATGAAGTGGCCCTTGCGGTCCGCCATCCGTTCCTCGATCAGCGCCCGGTCACCGGTCAGATGCAGGAAGACGACGTGCGGGGCGCCGTCCCGCAGCCGGTCGCGGTAGATCCGCTTGAGCGCCGAGCTGGAGACGACTCCGCCGAGCCCCGCCCGCCCGTGCGCCCACTCACCGATGGCGTCCAGCCACGGCCGGCGGTCGTCGTCGTCCAGGGGGATGCCGGCCGACATCTTGGCGATGTTCGCCGGGGGATGGAAGTCGTCGCCCTCGGCGTACGGAACGCCGAGTTCGGCGGCGAGCAGGGGACCGATCGTGGTCTTGCCGGTTCCTGCTACGCCCATCACCACGACGACGTGGGGGGTGCTCATGGGTGCCTCGCTGTCTTCTTCGACATCGGTCCGTCGCGCTACTGAAACCCATTAGGTACGACGTATTCAAGAGTCTGTGATGTAAACGTCGTACTTTTTCTTCCCGGGGGCCTCCCCGTAGGCTTGACCCATGACCACACAGAGCCAGGGGCTGCATACACATGTGCTGGACACCCTGGGTCTGGAGATCTCCTCCGGCCAGTGCCCGCCCGGCAGCGTGCTGCGCACCGACGAGCTCGCCCAGCGCTTCGACGTCTCCCGTACGGTCGTCCGCGAAGTGGTCCGGGTCCTGGAATCCATGCACCTGGTCGAGTCCCGCCGCCGGGTCGGGGTGACCGTCCGCCCCACCGAGGCCTGGAACGTCTACGACCCCCAGGTCATCCGCTGGCGCCTGGCCGGCTCCGACCGCCCCCGCCAGCTGCGCTCCCTCACCGTGCTGCGCTCCGCGATCGAACCGGTCGCCGCCTCCCTCGCCGCCCGCCACGCCACCGCCGAACAGTGCGCCGAGCTCACCGAGCGAGCCCTCGGCATGGTCGCCACCTCGCGCGGCGGGCAACTGGAGGGCTACCTCGAACACGACATCGCCTTCCACCGGATCGTCCTCAACGCCTCCGGCAACGAGATGTTCGCCCGGCTCGGGGACGTCGTCGCCGAGGTGCTCGCGGGCCGCACCCACCACCAGGTCATGTTCGAGGACCCCGACCCGGCCGCCGTCACCCTGCATGTCCGGCTCGCCGAGGCGGTCCGCGAGGGCGACCCGGAGGCCGCTGAGCGGATCACCAAGGAGATCGCGGTCGGCGCCCTGCACGAGCTGGACGTGCTCGCTCCGTAGGCGCTGTCGGGCAGCCCCCGGAGCCTTCCGCACGACGTGGCACAGGACCCGCCCCCGAGGCGTACGGTGGTCCGCGTTCGATCTTCGCGAAGCTCGGGAGCAGGGAGAGCAGGGTTATGGCACAGCAGGTCCAGGCAGTCATCGCACCGGGGAGGAACGAGCCGGTGCGGGTCGAGACGATCGTGGTCCCGGACCCCGGCCCCGGTGAGGCCGTCGTGAAGATCCAGGCGTGCGGCGTCTGCCACACCGACCTCCACTACAAACAGGGCGGCATCAACGACGAGTTCCCCTTCCTCCTCGGCCACGAGGCGGCGGGCGTCGTGGAGTCGGTCGGCGAAGGCGTCAGCGACGTCGCCCCCGGCGACTTCGTCATCCTCAACTGGCGTGCGGTGTGCGGCCAGTGCCGCGCCTGCCTGCGCGGCCGCCCCTGGTACTGCTTCGACACCCACAACGCCAAGCAGAAGATGACGCTGCTCGACGGCACGGAGCTGTCGCCCGCCCTCGGCATCGGGGCCTTCGCCGAGAAGACCCTCGTCGCCTCCGGCCAGTGCACCAAGGTCGATCCCGAGGTCGCCCCCGAGGTCGCGGGGCTCCTCGGCTGCGGCGTCATGGCGGGCATCGGCGCCGCCATCAACACCGGCCAGGTCGGCCGCGGCGACTCGGTCGCCGTCATCGGCTGCGGCGGCGTCGGCGACGCGGCGATCGCGGGGTCCCGGCTGGCCGGCGCGGCGAAGATCATCGCGGTCGACATCGACGACCGCAAGCTGGAGACGGCGAAGAGGATGGGCGCCACCCACACCGTCAACTCCCGCTCCACCGACCCCGTCGAGGCCATCCGCGCCCTCACCGGCGGAAACGGCGCCGACGTCGTCATCGAGGCCGTCGGCCGCCCCGAGACGTACGAACAGGCCTTCTACGCCCGCGACCTCGCCGGAACGGTCGTCCTCGTCGGGGTCCCCACCCCGGACATGAAGCTCGAACTGCCGCTCCTGGACGTCTTCGGCCGCGGCGGCTCGCTCAAGTCGTCCTGGTACGGCGACTGCCTGCCCTCCCGCGACTTCCCGATGCTCATCGACCTCCACCAGCAGGGCCGCCTCGACCTCGCCGCCTTCGTCACCGAGACCATCGGCCTGGGCGACGTCGAGCAGGCCTTCGCCCGGATGCACGACGGCGACGTCCTGCGCTCGGTGGTGGTCCTCTGATGGCCGCCCGCATCGACCACCTGGTCACCTCCGGCACCTTCGCCCTCGACGGCGGCGAGTGGGACGTCGACAACAACGTCTGGATCGTCGGCGACGACACCGAGGCGATCGTCATCGACGCCGCCCACGACGCCGCCGCCATCGAGGCCGCACTCGGCGGCCGTACGCTGCGCGCCATCGTCTGCACCCACGCGCACAACGACCACATCGACGCCGCCCCCGCCCTCGCCGAGGCCACCGGCGCCCCGATCCTGCTCCACCCGGACGACCTCCCGCTCTGGCAGCGGACCCACCCGGACCGCGCCCCCGACGGCACCCTGACCGACGGTCAGGAACTGACCGTGGCAGGCACCACCCTCACGGTCCTGCACACCCCGGGCCACGCCCCCGGCGCGGTCTGCCTCTACGCCCCCGGCCTCGGCACGGTCTTCACGGGCGACACGCTCTTCCAGGGCGGCCCCGGCGCCACCGGCCGGTCCTTCTCGGACTTCCCGACGATCATCGACTCGATCCGGGACCGGCTGCTCACCCTCCCCGGCGACACGGCCGTCCGCACCGGCCATGGCGACCCCACCACCATCGGCGCCGAGGCCCCGCAGCTCGACGACTGGATCAAGCGCGGCCACTGAGCCGCGCCCCCCTCACTTCTCCGGCCAGGCGGAGAGCCGCAGCCCGCTCTCGAAGCGGCGCGGCTCCCCGCTGACCGGATCGGTGAACTCCAGTACCCGCGCCAGCAGCTGGAGAGGCCGGGAGAAGTCCTCAGGGAGCGTCTCCGCTGCCACCACCGGATACAGCGGATCGTGGACGATCGGCACCCCCAGCGCGTTCATATGGACCCGCAGCTGATGGGTCCGCCCGGTCGCGGGCAGCAGCCGGTAGCGCCCGAGCGGCCCCCGGTGCTCCACCAGCTCCACCCGGCTCTCACTGTTCGCCTCGCCCGGCTCCTCCCGGGCGGCGAGCACCCCGCGCTCCTTCACGATCCGGCTCCGTACGGTCCGTGGGAGGACCAGCTCCGGGTCGTAGGGGGCCACCGCCTCGTACTCCTTCCGCACCAGCCGGTCCCGGAACAGCGTCTGGTACGCGCCCCGCTCCTCGGGCCGCACCACGAGGAGCACGAGCCCCGCCGTCAGCCGGTCCAGCCGGTGCGCGGGCTGAAGGGCGGGCAGCCCCAGCTCCCGCCGAAGCCGGGCCACCGCGGTCTCCGTGATGTGCCGCCCCCGGGGTGTGGTGGCCAGGAAGTGCGGCTTGTCGGCGACCACCAGATGCGCGTCCCGGTACACGACCCCGACCGGGAAGGGCACCGGCTCCTCGGCCGCGAAGTCCCGGTGGAACCAGAGGTACCGCCCGGCGGTGTACGGCTCATCGCCCCGCACGGCCGCCCCCTCGGCCCCCACGAACCGCCCCTCACTGAGCATCGCCGCGACGCGCTCGGCCCCGATCGCCCCGCCGAACCGCGCAAGAAGATGCTCCCCGACGCTTCCCCAGCGCCCCTCGGGATCCTCCGGCAACCGCACGCGCACCGGGTCGATCCCGTCCCGCTGCGCGAGCGGGGCTCCGGGAGCCCTTCTGCGGCCCCTCATCGTCGTGTCTCTCCGCTCAGAATGGCCCATCGGCCGACTCGGCTACTGCCAGCGGAACCCTACGACGGTCTCCTCGATGTACGGAAGAAACCGGTAGAGGGAGTCGCCTCCGGGGCCGACGCTTTCCTCCTCCACTGGCTGTTCGCCAAGGGGATCGTCCCAGACACAGGTCCAGGCCTTCCGCGGGCGTCTTTCGCCGGTGAATCGCACGGACAGCGAAACGTTCTCCGCGCGGGCGAAGGCAGGCCTGCGCACTTCCATCGCGCGGGAGGAGGTGGGGGAAAATGCTGTGCGGTACTCCAGTAAGGCCACGTCAGAGCGGTCGAGTGGGTCACAGAGCATGATCTCGACCCCTAGAAGTCCTCCGCCGTATTCGTACCGTCTGCCGAGTCTTCCGCCGTGAAGCACTTCGATACTGGCGGCTTCGGGCTCATGGTTGAAGAAGTACGCTGTCACGCCGTCCTCGGCAGCACGGATGACCTGGCTCGTGTGGCGGGAAGCCAGCGTGCCCGTGGGGCCGACTTCGTACCTCTCGATGAGGTTCATGGTCCGATGGCGCTGTGGTCGGGCGAGTTCTCTTCGCCCACGGAGCGTATGCGAGATTCCTGACGGGCCATGAGCGCTGCCACCGTGGGCTTCTCGGAGTCGATTGGCGTCGATGTCGCTCATGGAAAATGCGTTGATGAACCAGCCCAGAGTTTCCCAGGAGAGACTGGTTCCGGAGAGAGCCCGGGACACCCGGTCTTTGAGAGACCGAGTTCCCTTGCCCGAGCACCCCTCTCCGGACTCGAACAAGTAATCGTCCAGGACGTTCGCGACAGCGGACTGATTGATGTATGCGCCCTTTCGGCGGGCGCGCTTCTGCCACTGCGTGAGATACCTGGAATCCGTGGTGAGGAGATGTCTCAGCAGATCGCTGGCCACCTGGCCGCTCTGTGTCTGAGAGGTCAGGGAGGTGGCGGCTCCCTGACCTCTCTCGGAAGTGCACGTAGAGCCACCGGTCTGCAAGTCAAGGTCAAGTGCTGCCTTCCGTGCCCGCATTCTGTTCCTCCGGCGACACGTCGATTCCGCTGCGACATAACTGCGACATTCCCTGTGTGAGAGTGACCCTCCGACGCTGATGCGTCAAGGATCTTCCAGTCGCGCCATCCAGGGAGTTCAAGTGATTGAGTCGAACGGTTCCGTCGTCCAGGGAATGGTCATCAGGTCGCCGAAGGGGGTAGACGAGTTTCAGGTGTCGCAGACAGGGCGGAGTGAGGAGGCCGACCGCGCCCACGTCGAGCTTGTGGCCATGCACACCATGCACGATGCCGCGAAGCCCCTCGACGATGAAAGCTGGTGCCGTGCCGTCAAGTGGATGGGAGAAGTTCGGGGGGCTCGGATCTCGGTGGTATTCGGAGGCAGTGCAGATGGGCAGACCTCGCCAGATTGTGACGGCAATGGCGTGGACGCTGCCCATCGCGCCGACGGGGGCGCCTTGAGTCCGCGTGATTTCGTCAGTCAGAAGAAGCCGCAGTCATTGGTGGAGCGTATCGCCTGCCTCGGGTACTACCTCGCACACCACAGGGAAACTCCGCACTTCACGGTCAAAGACATTGTGCAGCTGAACACCGAGGCTGCCGCTCACAAGTTCGGTAATCCATCCCGGGACGTGGACAAGGCCGACAGGCAGAGCGGGTACCTCGTCACTGCTGGTTACGGAAAGAAGCAGGTGACGCCGAGGGGCGAGATGGTCGTGGAAGCTCTTCCGGACCGTGGAGCTTTGAAGGCGGTACTCAGCGATACTCCGTTCAAATCGCGGCGCCCCCGAGAGTCTGCCTCGAAGAAGGTTCAGCAGAGTAAGGGGGAATAGTGGTAGTCACCGTTACTGAAGTGCTCGGGGTTAGCTATGACCCCCTCCTGGTCGGGGAACTGGTTGAGTCGTACGAACAGGCTCAGCGTAACTTCTACCTCGGTGGTCACCGCCTCAGTGCGGTAGAGGGGGGACGTTTCTGTGAGGCTGCTTATCGGCTCTTGGAGTTCGCCACCAGTGGTACGTATACCCCCCTCGGCGGCAACCTTGACACCGAGGGAGTGACGAAGCGGCTTCAGTCCCTCCCGGCCGCCAACCACCCCAAGTCGATCAGGGTGCACATCCCACGGAATCTGCGTCTCGTCTACGACATCCGCAACAGCCGGGACGCCGCACATCTGGCGGACGGGATCGATCCGAACCTTCAGGACGCCACCTTGGTGGTCGGGGTACTCGACTGGGTCTTGGCGGAATTCGTCAGGCTCAGTGGTGGGACCACTCCCGACCATGCTCGTGCACTGGTGGAGGGGCTAGTGACAAGGCGAGTGCCTGTTGTCCAGGACTTCGGTGAGTTCCAGAAGGTGCTCAGACCCGACCTGCGAGCCGGTGACCGCATTCTCGTCGTGCTCTATCGACGGGGTACGCGGGGGGCAGGGTATGCCGAGCTCATGGAATGGATGCCGTTGTCCGCCAGGGCGAACCTGCGTCGCACTGTGCGGGCGCTCGACGAGAAGTCGTTGGTTCACGCTGCGCAGGATGTGGTGCGGATTACCTACGCAGGGGAGAAGTCGGTGGAGAGCAGAGGGCTGCTCGACCCTCTGTGATGTCCCGTCCGTTGAACGGCTTGCGGAGGGTGAGGTCCTGTGGCGATCCGTGGGGCCTCTCCTTCGTCGCACCGATGGGTGCGGTCGACGAGTGACGCAAGAGAACCTCACCGAAGTGGGGCTCCTGCTGGTGTCCGAAGGGGACTTGAACTCTCTACTCGGGCACCAGCCCTCTTCGTGTCTGACCTGGGGGAAACGTACCCCAGAGGCCCACTTCTTGACCACCAGGGTTGGTCATGCGTACCAGCTGTTTCGGGCCGTTTCAGGCCGCTGTTGGTCATGCGTTGGTCACGTGGCCAGCCTGCCACTCACTCTGGGGAAGCCGAGTACCTTTCGACGCTGGCCCGTCCCGTGGAGCGGTCGAGCAGGCGAAGCTCCCAGGGTCCGGTGTTCACGTCGAAGTCCTTCCCGAACCCGACCCACTTGCCTGTCATACGTCGGCCTGTCGGCTCAGTCAGAAGCTGGACGGCACCGTGGTAGCGGGCGCCGTGGTAATAGCCGTCCACTGCCGTCTGTTCCGTCCACGTGCCTGTGATGATGTTCCGGTCCACGGACAGGTCCAGAGACAGAGGGCTGTGCGGGTTGGTCGACGCTCCGGGCAGACTCTGGGCTGTGAGCCTGTTGCCGTGCTGCACGATCACAACATGGTGCTTGCAGTTGAAAGTCTCGTCACGGCTGGACGAGTAGAACTCGTACCGAGACAGCCAGATCCCCGCGTACTCGCCCTGCGTCTCCGGCTCCGGGCTTGTGACGGCACTGGTCGTGCCGACTTCCCCAGCTTCCATGTCGTGGCCTCCTGCGCCGTCCGAGTGGACGCGTGTCATAGGGATCGCGAACCCCAGCGACTCGGGGGCGCGGCCAGTGAACTGTTTCAACGCTCGCGCGTACAGCGGGCGGCACGTCCTGGTCCTCCCGGACTCCCAGCGTTGCACGAGTCGCTTGGAAGCGTCGTTCGGTTCGCCCAGTTCTTCCCCTGCGCCACGTAATCCCTGGGCGAACTCGTCTTGGCTCAGGTTCATCGACTTGCGTACGGAGGTGAGTACGTCGTTGGGAACTCGGTCACGCTCGGGCGTAGTCGTCATGGTCCGAGGCTAGCCACGCAGCACCTCGAATGACACCGGTTTGACGCCCTCTGAGTGACACTGACTTGACGCCCGAGGGTCGCCTCGAACGTCGCCGCGATGGTCGAGGTTTATCCGGAGCATGGTCGACATGTCCATCCGCATCAGCGCCTACAAGGTGGCAGCCGACGGTACGCAGACCGAGCTGCGAACCCGGTACGAGGGTGAGGGCGGGGAGCCTCTCGCGACTGGCGTGATGCCCCCGTGCCTGTGTCCCAGGTGCAGAGGCGGACGGCATGAACGGAGCACGTCGGACATCCAACTACGTGGAGGCAAGCCAGCATGAGTACGGCAGTAGTGATCCGCGACCCGAAGACGTACGTCACGCCGGACGTGTGGGAGCGGGAGGTAGCCCTTCTCCTCCGGAACCCGGAGAACACACTCGAACTGGCGGAAGCCAAGTTCGGGCAGGCCATCGCCTACCTGGTCACGTGCGGCGAGAACCCGGACCTTCTCATGGGCCCGTCCAAGCAGGTGGACGAGGCATGGCACTCGTTCATGCTCGACTCGATCCCGTACCACCACTTCACCAACCGGCACTTCGGCCGGTACATCCACCACGTCCCCGAGCTTCCGGGAACGGCTGCCGGGGTCCAATGCCTCAGCGACGACGAGGCGACGCGGGACGGGCACGACTCCAGGACCGGTGGCCCGCTGGTCCTGGAGCAGACGATCAAGGCCATCAAGGCGGTCGGGTTCGAGATCGACCCCGACCTGTGGGGCATGGAGAGTGCAGCCAACTGCAACCAGTGCCACGCCGGGTGCCACGACTCACCCAAGTAGAGCCGCATAGAAGTTGAGTTGGGGCCTACCCCGTACGTTGGGAGTAGGCCCCTTCTGCTGGAAAGGATCACCGCATGTCATTGGCTGAGTCCTGGGACAAATACGCGGTCGGAAGCAAGCCACGCAGGGCTGTGAACGCCACGGGCGACACGACGTGGCTGAACTGGACTCAGTACGCCGATCACGGGCCGAACGAGAGTGTTCTCGGACCCGTTGCCGGACGTCGGGTGCTGGAACTCGGCTCAGGCAGCGGGAGCAACCTGGCACACCTGGTCACGCTCGGTGCGATGGGTCTGGGAGTGGATGTTGCGCCAGCCCGCGAAGCGGTCGCACGGGAACGCTGGGCTGATCTGGCGGGTCTTGAGTTCCGCACGGCAGAGGCGACGGCATTCCTGAGCGAGACGGACGAGGCGTTCGACGTCGTGCTCTCCATCTTCGGCGCCGTGTGGTTCGTCGATCCGCATACCCTGCTACCGCTGATTCGATCCCGTATGGCTTCGGGTGGCACTCTCGCGTTCTCCCACCTCCCCGCCGGAAGCCAAGACGTGAAACCAGGTGGGGCAGGACTGCGGCACAACCACAGCCCCGACGCATGGGAACACCTCCTCACCAGCTACGGATTCGGCGCTGTGTCAGCATCACTGATCGAGCCGCCCGAGGGCAGGACCGTGGGCACGATGCTCGTACGCGCGCTGGCACGCTGACCGCGCACTACGGCGGCCACTGTCCGATGGGGAACGCCCCTGCCAATCGTGGCAGGGGCGTTCATCTGGATTGTTCGGCTGATCAGAGGAGAGCGTGGAACGGGTTGGAGCCCCTGGCCCGTTCCCGCCGCTTCACTGGCGTGGGCTCCGGTGCCTGCTGGGAGACTGGGCGGTAGGCGTCCGTCCGGACGACGTGGAAACCATTACGGTCCGTTTCGGTCGTGCCGATGCCCAGCTTCTGGGCGACCGCTCTCATCGCGGCCATTCGGTGTCGTAGCCGGGCCGCACCTCGGCGACCATCCGCACCGCACGACGGCGCAGCTCAAGCGGGTACCGGGAAAGGACGTGCCATGACTCGATCCTCTCAAATGATCGAGTCCCTATCGAACCCGGAACGGTTCGGAAACTGATACCGGCCAACCCGGCAGCGACGGCGCACCCGCCCACCGCCCGGCAGATACGGGCACAGGAGAGAAGTATCCGACCGTGGACGACGACCAGACAGGGCGGTTCCTGGGCTCGGTGTGGGAGCCCTGTGGCAACAGGGTTTGCGACGGCGGCCTGGCTCACCACTGTCTCCGGGACGCTCCCCTATGGACCGTCTACGCAGCTACGGGTGTCCGGCGCAGTGAAGCCCTGGGCATGAAGTGGTCCCTCGTGAAGTGGGACGAAGGGGCCATCGAACTGGGCTGGGTCGTGGTCGAAGAAGGCAACACCTACCGGCTCCGGAAGCTCACCAAGGACGGCGACGACAACGCCGTGATCTATGTGGATCAGTCCGTGATGAACGTCCTGAAATGGCAGAAGGAGCGCCAGGAGGCGGAGCGTAAGCGGCTCGGCTCCGCATGGGTCGATCATGATCTGGTGTTCGCCCGTGACGGCTTCAAGCTCTACCGGGGCGAGGCAGGGGCCCGCAGGACCCTGAGAAGGTCTCGGCTCGGTGGCGCACCCTGCGTACCCGGTTGAAGCTGCCGGAGGACTTCCGGATTCACGACTGGAGGCACAGCAAGGTCACGAACGGCCTGGAGGCCGGGGAGAATCCCGTAGAGGTCTCCGCGAACGTCCGGCACCACTCGCCGGGCTGCACGATGGCCCGGTACGGGCACTCATGTAGGGGGACGGAGCGCGGAAGCTCGCCGCCTCCGGAGCGGGCCGACTCGGCCTGTCATCCCTGGTCTGACCTGGGGAATCGCTCGGCTGTTGGTCACGTGGTTGGTCACGCCACAGCCCGGTAAAGCAAAAAACCCCACGTGAAGTGGGGTCTTAGCTGGTGTCCGAGGGGGGACTTGAACCCCCACGCCCGATAAAGGGCACTAGCACCTCAAGCTAGCGCGTCTGCCA
This sequence comes from Streptomyces durocortorensis, assembly GCF_031760065.1. Taxonomy (NCBI): domain Bacteria; kingdom Bacillati; phylum Actinomycetota; class Actinomycetes; order Kitasatosporales; family Streptomycetaceae; genus Streptomyces; species Streptomyces sp. C11-1. The sequence continues at coordinate 1,110,157 of NZ_CP134500.1, read as the reverse complement.
TTCCGCCACCCGGACAAGGTGTCTGTCTCGCGGGCCCTGGCCCGTTCCGACGTGGAAAACCATAGCAAACATTCGAGGGTGCTCGATCACGCCTCCGTGGCTGGGAACGCCGTACGACGGGCGATGGGCGGTCTTGGGCGTACGCCGACGGCGCGGGAGGATGAGGAGGAGCACCACAGCGACAGTGGAAGGAACCAGCGTGAGCGAGAGCAGCACGGGCAAGGCCGTCACCGGTGGGAACGCCGAGAGGGAGGTCGTCGACCTCTGTCGTGACCTGATCAGGATCGACACCAGCAACTACGGCGACCACTCGGGCCCCGGTGAGCGGCTCGCGGCCGAGTACGTCGCGGAGAAGCTCGCGGAGGTCGGCCTGGAACCGCAGATCTTCGAGTCGCACAAGGGGCGGGCCTCCACCGTCGCCAGGATCGAGGGTGAGGACCCCTCCCGGCCGGCGCTCCTCATCCACGGGCACACCGACGTCGTCCCGGCCAACGCGGCGGACTGGACGCACGACCCGTTCTCCGGGGAGATCGCGGACGGCTGTGTCTGGGGCCGGGGCGCCGTCGACATGAAGGACATGGACGCGATGACCCTCGCGGTCGTACGCGAGCGCATGCGCACCGGCCGCAAGCCCCCGCGCGACATCGTGCTGGCCTTCCTCGCCGACGAGGAGGCGGGCGGCACGTTCGGGGCCCGCTACCTCGTCGACAACCACCCGGGGCTCTTCGAGGGCGTCACCGAGGCCATCAGTGAGGTCGGTGGCTTCTCCTTCACCGTCAACGAGAACCTGCGGCTGTATCTGGTGGAGACCGCCCAGAAGGGCATGCACTGGATGAAGCTCACCGTGGACGGCAGCGCCGGGCACGGCTCGATGATCCACAAGGACAACGCGATCACCGAGCTGTCCGAGGCGGTCGGGCGGCTGGGGCGCCACAAGTTCCCGGTGCGGGTCACCAAGACGCTGCGGCACTTCCTGGACGAGCTCTCGGACGCGCTGGGCACCGAGCTGGACCCGGAGAACATGGACGAGACGCTCGCCAAGCTGGGCGGCATCGCCAAGCTCATCGGCGCCTCCCTCCAGAACACCGCCAACCCCACGCAGCTCGGTGCGGGCTACAAGGTCAACGTCATCCCGGGCCAGGCGACCGCCCATGTCGACGGCCGCTACCTGCCGGGGTACGAGGAGGAGTTCCTCGCCGACCTGGACCGGATCCTCGGCCCCAACGTGAAGCGCGAGGACGTGCACGCGGACAAGGCCCTGGAGACCACCTTCGACGGGGCCCTGGTGGACGCCATGCAGACCGCGCTGGTCGCCGAGGACCCGATCGCCCGGGCGGTGCCCTACATGCTCTCGGCGGGCACCGACGCCAAGTCCTTCGACGACCTCGGCATCCGGGGCTTCGGCTTCGCCCCGCTGAAGCTGCCGCCGGAGCTGGACTTCGCCGGGATGTTCCACGGCGTCGACGAGCGGGTGCCGGTCGAGGGCCTCCAGTTCGGTGTACGGGTGCTCGACCGGTTCATCGACCACTCCTGACCGCCCTGCGGTCGACCGTGCCCGGTTGGCCGCCGAGCCGCCGCTGAATCGTCCGCCTGTGCGGATATGTCCGAACGAGTGAAACGAGCCGTTCACACGTAGCTCCTTCACACCCTCCTCGTTACAAGGTTTGCGGTCCGCGGCTGGGACCGCATTTCCAACTAGGAGGAATAATGATCAAGAAGGTCGTCGCAGTTGCGGCTGCTACGGGTGGCCTCGTTCTCGCGGGTGCGGGCATGGCCTCGGCCGACGCGGGTGCCCAGGGTGCGGCCATCGGCAGCCCCGGCGTGCTGTCCGGCAACGTCGTCCAGGTTCCGGTCCACGTGCCGATCAACGTGTGCGGCAACACGGTCTCCGTGATCGGTCTGCTGAACCCCGCCTTCGGCAACACCTGCGTCAACGCGTGACGTTGAACGTCAACCTGTAAGGGTTTGAGCTCGATCGGTCCCGGAGTGCACTCCATGCACTCCGGGACCGTTCGGCATTCGGCTCCCGCACGGTCATGTCCGGGGGTTTTTCGGAAGGCAGAAGGCAGGAAACGAACCTATGCGACAGGTCACTCGTAAAGGCCTGATCACCATGGCGGCGGCGGGCGGAGTGCTCGCGCTCAGTGGTGGATACGCCCACGCCGACTCCGGCGCGGCCGGTACGGCGTCCGGCTCGCCGGGCGTGCTGTCCGGCAACTCGGTGCAGGTCCCGATCGACATCCCGGTCAACGTCTGCGGGAACTCCGTCAGCGTCGGCGGACTGCTCAACCCCACGAGCGGGAACGACTGCGGAAACGGAGCGGCAGCATCCGACCGGTCCGCGCAGTCCGACCGGTCCGCCGGTTCCCAGGACCGCACCGCGCCCGACGGCTCCGGAAACGGCGCCCAGGCGGGCGACACCACCGCCACGGACCGGCACACCGAGCCCGGCAACGGCCGTCACCGGGCCCCGGGCGGCGCCTCGGCGGAAGGGACCGCCCAGGACTCGCCCGGCATCCTCTCCGGCAACTTGGTCCAGGCACCGCTCGACATCCCCGTGAATCTCTGCGGGAACAGCGTCACCATCGGCGGACTGCTCAACCCCGCCTTCGGCAACAGCTGCTCCAACGACGCCGAGGTGCCACCCCCGCCGCCCGAGGTGCCGGAGAAGCCCCCGGTCACGCCGGAGAAGCCGGTCGACCCGCCGACCGAGCCCAACGCTCCCGAGACCCGGAACGTTCCGCAGGAGCAGCTCGCGCAGACCGGTGCCGGCGGGCTCGATCTGCTCATCCCGGCGAGTGCCGGGCTGCTGCTGGCCGGTATGGGTTCGGTGCTCTACCGCCGCTCCCGCAGCGCGGCCTGACCCCGGGCGCGTACGGCAGGAGAAGCCCGGGCGCGTACAGACAGAAGAAAAGGGAGCGGGCCCCGCGGCTGCGGGGCCCGCTCCATGTCACCAGGTCGCCCGTAGCTGACGGATGATCCGTCTGCGCAGCCGCACCCGGCGGCTGCCGTCCAGGCGCAGCGTCAGCCGGTCCAGCTCCCAGTGTCCGTACTCGGCGTGGTCGGTCAGCAGTCGGGCCGCTTCCTTGCGGGACACCCCGCGCGGCACGTACACGTCGATGAATTCGTATTCCGGCATCGCATCTATTGTGCGGGCAGCGCCCCGGTACGGATAGCGTCTGCACTATGTCTGATGCTGCGCAGCCCACCGCTGCCGAGGTACGTGCCGCCGCCGAAGCGGTCAAAGCCGCGATCGACCGTCACCTCGACGCGGTCGAACGCCGTACCGGGGACGACGACCCGGCCGTCTACGACGCGTTCAACGCACTTGCCGCTGCCGCCGAGGTCTACGACGAACTCCTCTACGACCGCTATGACGAGGTCACCCCCTTCGAGATCCCCGGCGCGGACGACTCCCTGCCGCCCTACGCGGGCCCCACGGAGCCCAGCGCGCTCAGCGTCCTGATCCGGCGGGACTACGCGGTCGCGCAGCCCCCGCGCCTCCTCGCCCAGGCCCAGCGCCTCGCCGACCTCGAAGCGGGGCCGGGCGAGGAGGATTCGGCCCCCGTGGTCGGCACCAGCGTCCATGCGGCGCTCGGAGTGCTCTTCGGAGAGTACGAACCGGACGAGATCGCCTCCCGGCACAAGGAGTTCGGCCTGGAGGAGGGTGACTCCACCCTCTGGGTCTCGGCCGCGGACGCGCTTCCGGAACCGGGCGAATGGCTCGCGGCGCCCTTCGAGGACGCCGAACCCGAGCTGGTGGTCTGCCGCTTCGACGTCAGTGCGGTCTTCGACGAGGAGGACGAGCCGGAGGAGGACTTCGCCGGACCGGCCGGGGGCGGCGCCTGACGCCGAAACCCGCTCCTGCTGTTCTCTTCCCTCCCGCACCGGACGTGACGGTGGGCCCCGGCGCATCGCGCCGGGGCCCACCGCTGTCCGGGGCCGGGTCCGCTCAGGACGCCGCGTCGGGTGTCGGGAGCGCTTCGAGGAGCGGCCGCAGCCGGGTCGTCCGCTCCGGGGCCGGAATCTGCGCCACCGCGTGCGCGAGCGCCTGGTCCACCCCGTGCACCACGGACAGATGACGTTCGCCCCGGCCGAAAGCGGTGTAGACCCACGGTCGGCTCAGGCCCTGCGCCGCGTCGCCCGGCAGCACCACGACGGCGGCGGGCCAGCGCATTCCGGCTGCCTGGTGGGCGCTGAGGGCCCAGCCGTGCCGTACCGCCGACTCCACCCGCTCCTGCGGTACGACGACGGGGACGCCACCGCAGTCCAGGTGCAGGCCCTCGGCGTCGGCCGAGCGCACCACCCCGGGCACCGCACGGCCGGGCGCGGGCACATGGATCACGCGGTCGCCCGGGTCGAAGCCGCCGAACCGCCCGGGGCCGGGGTTGAGGCGCTGCTTCAGCGCCTCGTTCAGCACCCGGGTCCCGGCCGCCCCGCCGTGGCCCACGGTGATCACCTGGGTGTCCTCGGCGGGGATGGAGAAGGCCCGGGGCACCGAGTCCGCGACCAGCTGAACGGTGCGGTGGACCGCCTCGCCCGCGTCACGGACCGGGACGATCACCACCTCCTTGCCGGGCGCCTCCACCTGGCTCAGCTCACCGATGCCGATGCCGGAGACCAGCTCGCCGATGGGACCGGGGTCCGGGGTGCGGGAGACGACCTGCGGGCAGGCACGTGCGGCCAGCACATCGGCGAACACCCGCCCGGCGCCCGCCGAGCCCAGCACACCAGGGTCACCGCTCAGCACCAGCCGGGCGCCGTCGGCCAGCGCCTCGACGAGGACCGCGGCGCTCTCCACGTCCAGCTGTGGGGCGTCCAGCACGACCAGCAGATCCAGGGCGAGCGCCCCGTCCGCGTCCCGGCCGGGGCCCTGCGCACCTGACAGCAGGCCCGCCAGGGTGACCGCCGAGTCCGGGTCGCCGGTGGCCCCCGCCAGCCGTCGGCGGCCGTCCTCGCTGTGGGTGGCGCCCAGGGCCCGCAGGCCCAGCCCGCGCGCCGCCACGATCAGGGCGGCGGGCTCGGCCCGCGCCGCCTCGCCGCCGCTGTGCACGACCAGCCCGGCCGAGGCGGCCGTACGGATCAGCTCGGCGGCCGAAGGGGAGGGGGCGGCCCCCGCCGCCTCCGTCCAGTCGGCGCCCTTCTCGCAGGCGTTCACCAGCCGGGCCAGGCCGTCCGCGAGGCTCTCCTCGGCCAGGGCGTATCGGTCCAGGCCCAGCAGCACCTGGACCGGCTCCTGGGGCTGACCGGCTTCCTCGGCCGCCTCCGCTTCGACCTCGGCCGCCTCCGGCTCGGCGAGCCCGGCCTCTCCGTCTTCCTCTTCCTGTTCCTGGAAGACGAGGGCGACGCCCTCCTCTACGGCGTCCCGCACCGCCGCGTCCGGGTCGCTGACCGCACGCTCGGCGAGCGCCGCCCGTACGGCTTCGGCGTCCAGGGCCGTGTGGCCCTGGAGGGCGGCGCGCTCCAGCACCCAGCCGACCAGGGCCGCCGTCCTGCGCCGGTCGTCCGGGCCGCATCCGGCGCCCAGCAGGGCCCGGGCGAAGCCGTCCGCCTGCTCCGGCCGGACGCCGGGCACGGCCAGCAGCTGCCAGGGGTCGGCGCGCAGCAGCTCGGCTGCCTGCTCGCCCAGGGTGCCGACGGCCGGGCGGGCCAGCGCCTCGGGGGCCCCGCCCTCACCGAGCACCGTCCGCACCGCCGCCGTGGCTTCGGGCGAGGCGGCCCGCACCGCCGGAGCAGCCTCGGGCACCCGGGCCCGGGGCGCCTGCGCGGCGGGCGCCGGGGCGGCACGCCGGGGCGTGGGGGCCGGGGCGGCGGAGTCGAAGAACGTGGCCCCCGCCTTCTCGCCGCTCTCCACGGCCCGTACCGCCGCGAGCAGGTCGGCGGCCGTACCGCTCAGCTTCGTGCCGGCGGCGATGGGCCCGGCCTTCTCCGCTTTGCGCTTCTCGATCCGCTCCCGCAGCTCCCGCTGGGCGGCCAGCTCGGCCTGTGCCTCCGAGAGCTCGGCGGCGGCCGCGTCGGCGCTTTCGGCCGCAGGCGCTTCGGCAACGGCGGAGTCGTCGTCGCCGTCCGTGCCGGAGTCGTCCGCCCCGGCCGGCTCGGCCGCCTCGGGCGCTTCGGTGTGCGCGGGGCCCTCGGCGCCGGTGTCCTCCGGAGGCTCGTGGGCCTCCGGTGTGTCCGTGCCGGCGGTGCCGGGGGTCTCCCCGGGAAGCGCAGTCACAGCGTGCTCCAGTCCTGATCGGGATAGCGGTGCACGGGCGCCGACACATCGTCGAGCGCCTGGCAGATCTCGTAGGGAAGACTAAGCGCCTCCACTGACAATGCCTCCGTGAGCTGCCCGGCGTTGCGCGCGCCGACGATCGGGGCGGCCACCCCGGGCCGGTCCCGGACCCAGGCCAGCGCCACCTGGAGCGGGCTCGTCGCCAGGCCGTCCGCCGCCGTCGCCACCGCGTCGGTGATGCGGGCCGCCGCGTCGTCGAGATACGGCTCGACGAACGGGGCGAGCCGCTCGGACGCGCCCCGGGAGTCGGAGGGGGTGCCCTGGCGGTACTTGCCGGTCAGCACTCCGCGACCCAACGGCGAGGACGGCAGCAGACCGATCCCCAGGTCCAGCGCGGCGGGCAGCACCTCGCGTTCGATGCCCCGCTGGAGCAGCGAATACTCCATCTGCGTACTGGCCAGCCGGGTGCGCACCCCGGGCGCGGCGAGCTGCCAGGTGGCGGCCTTGGCCAGCTGCCAGCCGCAGAAGTTCGACACCCCCGCGTAGCGGACCCGGCCGGAGGCGACGGCCAGGTCCACCGCCTGGAGGGTCTCCTCCAGCGGGGTCGCCGGATCGAAGGCGTGGACCTGCCACAGATCCACGTAGTCCGTGCCGAGCCGCTCCAGGGACGCGTCCAGGGCGGCCAGGAGGTGTCCGCGCGAGCCGTTGAAGCGGCGGTAGGGGTCCGGGACGTTGCCCGCCTTCGTGGCGATGACCAGATCCTGACGGGGGACCAGGCTGCCGACGAGCCGCCCGAGCAGATACTCGGCCTCGCCGCCCCCGTACACATCGGCGGTGTCCACCAGGGTGCCGCCCGCGTCCCAGAAGGCCTTGAGCTGGTCGGCGGCGTCGTGCTCGTCGGTGTCCCGGCCCCAGGTGAGGGTGCCGAGCCCGATCCGGGACACGCGAAGGCCGGTACGGCCGAGATGCCTCTGCTCCATGGGCGCTGAGATTACTGGCCATGGCCCCACCGGGTGGAGGCCTGTGGACAACGGGAGGTCGTGTGGGCCTGCCGGATCGCCGCGACCCGCGCTAGAGTCCGGAGAAAGCGACGTTACTGATCAGTAAGGGGAGCGGCTATGCGGCTCGGCATCAATCTCGGTTACTGGGGCGCGGGCATGGACGGCGACAACCTCGCCGTCGCGCAGGAGGCCGACCGGCTCGGCTACGACGTCTGCTGGGCGGCCGAGGCCTACGGCTCCGACGCGCCGACCGTGCTGACCTGGGTCGCGGCCCAGACCGAGTCCATCGACGTCGGCTCCGCGATCATGCAGATCCCGGCCCGCCAGCCCACCATGACGGCGATGACGGCCGCCACTCTCGACTCGCTGTCCGGCGGCCGCTTCCGGCTCGGCCTCGGCGTCTCGGGCCCGCAGGTCTCCGAGGGCTGGTACGGCGTCAAGTTCGACAAGCCGCTGGCCCGCACCCGCGAGTACGTGGAGATCGTCCGCAAGGCGATGACCCGCGAGCGCGTGTCGTACGAGGGCGCGCACTGGACGCTGCCGCTGCCCGACGGCCCGGGCAAGCCGATCAAGCTCACCGTGCACCCGCAGCGCGAGCACATCCCGCTCTACATCGCCGCGATCGGCCCCAAGAACCTGGAGCAGACCGGGGAGATCGCCGACGGCGCCCTGCTGATCTTCCCCTCCGCCGAGCACCTGGAGGAGACCGCGATCCAGCCGCTGCGCGCGGGCCGGGAGAGGGCCGGGAAGACCATGGAGGGCTTCGACGTCTCCCCGACGCTGCCGCTCGCCGTCGGCGACGACGTGAACGGCCTCGCCGACATGTTCCGCCCCTACACCGCCCTGTACGTCGGCGGCATGGGCAGCCGGAAGCAGAACTTCTACAACCAGCTCGCCCAGCGCATGGGGTACGAGAAGGAGGCCGCCGAGATCCAGGACAAGTACCTGGGCGGGGACAAGGCCGGGGCCGCCGCCGCCGTACCGCACCAGCTGATCGACCAGACCGCGCTGCTCGGCCCCGTCGAGCGGATCGCCGAGCGGATGCAGGCCTACGCAGCCGCCGGGGTCACCACACTCAACCTCGCCCCGGCCGGATTCACGCTGGAGGAGCGGATCACCGCCCTGCGCGCGGGCACCGACGCCCTGGAGCGCTCCGGACTCGTCTGAGTCCGAACTGCCTGAACACAGCACTACGGCCGTGGTGGGGGCTCGGGGGTCTTCCCCGCCACGGCCGTCACCCGGAACAACGCGCCCCACGCCCAGGAGTTACGGCGGCCCGGCGGTCGCCGTCCGCCACTGCTCCGGTTGCCGACCGGCCTGCGGAGCATTTGACTCTCTCTGCGGAACGTTGCTCCGCGGACTCGCGGTCCGCGGGCATCCGGTACGGAGGTGGCCGCCATGCTCTCAGCGAAAAGCCTGTTCCAGGAGATCCTCGACGACGACGAGGCCTACCGGCTCTTCTGCTCCATCGCCGCCAGCGGGGAGTCCCAGGGCGGCTGGGAGAACGCCCGCATCGCCGCCCTCGTCCCCGAGGACCGCCGTGAACTGGCTCCCAGGATCGTCCGGCACGGCGCCGACGAGGACAAGCACGGCCGGATCTTCAACGCCCTCCTCAAGAAGCGCGGCCTCCCGCCGGTCCAGGTCCCCCCGGAGGCCGACTACACGATGCTCCTGGAACAGCAGGGGATCGGGCTCGCCCACTCCCGGCTGCGTGGCGAGGAGCGGCTCACCGAGCGCGACATCATCACCTATCTGGCCCACAGCCGGATCACCGAGCAGCGCGCCTCCGAACAGATGCGGCTGCTTCGCCGGCACTTCGCCGACCACCCCGACATCGGCCGCGCGGTGAAGATGATCTCCAACGACGAGGACAACCACCTCGCCTACTGCCACGAGGAACTGCTGTCGCTCGCGCGCGAAGGACACGGCCGGACCATTCAGCGGACCATGCGCGAGTGCGCCCTGGCCGAGATCCGCGTCTACCGCGACGTCAGCCTCGCCGTGATGGCCCGCATGGGGCGCGTCCTCGGCTGGTCCCGCCCCAGGGCGGCCCTGCTCGCCGCGGGCATCCACGTGATGTACGCGTACGAACGCGTCGTCGGCTGGCGCCGCATGGTGACCCTGGAGATGCCGGAGCGCCGCAACGCTCTCGGCGGCACCGCCGTGCCCGAGCGCGAATACGCGTGATGCGCCTCAGAGCCAGCCGCGCCGTTTGAACAGCCGGTGCAGCCCGTACACCGCGACGCCCATCAGGGCGACCACCACCGGGTACGTCCACGTCCAGTGCAGCTCCGGCATGTGGTCGAAGTTCATGCCGTAGACGCCCGCCACCATCGTCGGGACGGCGGCCATCGCCGCCCAGGCGGAGATCTTGCGCATGTCGTCGTTCTGCCGCACGCCCATCTGCGCCAGATGCGCCGACAGGATGTCCGAGAGCAGCCGGTCCAGCCCCTCCGCCTGCTCGTTGGCGCGCGTGAGGTGGTCGGCCACGTCCCGGAAGAACGGCTGCGCGTGCTCGTGGACGAACGGCACGCCCGCACCCGAGAGCCGGGCCATCGGCGCCGTCAGCGGGCCCGCCGCCCGGCGGAACTCCAGCACCTGCCGCTTGAAGGTGTAGATCCGGGCCGCGGTGTTCTTCGAGTCGCCGCCGCTCGGTGCGAAGACCTGGGCCTCCAGCTCCTCCAGGTCGACCTGGAGCTCCCCGGCCACCTCCATGTAGTGGTCCACGACCGCGTCGCTCACCGCGTACAGCACGGCCGTCGGGCCGTGCTTCAGTACCTCCGGCTCGGCCTCCAGCCGTTGGCGTACGGCCGCCAGCGGGGCGCTCTCGCCGTGCCTGACGGTCACCACGAACGAGTCCCCTATGAACACCATCAGTTCGTCGGCGCTGACGGTGTCGCTCGCGGGCTCGTAGACGATCGGCTTGAGGACCGCGAACAGCGAGTCGTCGTACACCTCCAGCTTGGGCCGCTGGTGCGCGCGCAACGCGTCCTCCACCGCCAGCGGGTGCAGCCCGAACTCATGGCGTACGAGATCGAACTCCCGCTCCGTCGGTTCGTGCAGCCCGATCCACAGGAACGCATCCCGCGAGCCCCGGGCCTCGGCCAGGGCAACGGAGAAATCCTCGGGCCGTTCGGTGCGGCGCCCGTCCCGGTAGATGGCACAGTCCACGATCACGGCGGGCATTCTTCCCCCTGACCGGCCCCCGCGCACCTTCCGCCACCCCTCTACGCTGGCGAGTATGCCCACGCTGATCCTCGTACGCCACGGACGCTCCACCGCCAACACCGCCGGAGTGCTCGCGGGCCGCACCCCCGGTGTCCACCTCGACGAACGCGGCGCCGGACAGGCCGCTGCCCTGCCCGCGCGGCTGGCCGCCCTGAGCCCGGTCCTCGCCGTCAGCAGCCCCCTGGAACGCTGCCGGGAAACCCTCCAGCCGCTGCTGGAGGCCCGCCCCGGCCTCCCCCTGCACACCGAGGACCGCATCAGCGAGTGCGACTACGGCCACTGGTCGGGACGGAAGCTGGCCGAACTGGCCGACGAGCCGCTGATGTCCGTCGTCCAGCAGCACCCCTCCGCCGCCGCCTTCCCCGGCGGCGAGTCCATGCGTGCGATGCAGGCCCGCGCCGTCGACGCCGTACGCGACTGGAACGCCCGGGTCGAGGCGGAGCACGGCGAGGACGCCACCTACGTCATGTGCTCGCACGGCGACATCATCAAGAGCCTCGTCGCCGACGCCCTGGGCATGCACCTGGACCTCTTCCAGCGCGTCCAGGTCGACCCCTGCTCGGTCACCGCGATCCGCTACACCCGGCTGCGCCCCTTCCTCCTGCGGCTCGGCGACACCGGCGGCCTCGCCTCCCTCGCCCCCCACGAACGCCCCGTCGGCGCGGACGCGGCGGTCGGGGGCGGCGCGGGCGCGCCGTGATCGCTAGGGGCAGTAGGGTGGACGCGCCGTAGCGCCGCCCCAACCACCACCGATCTCAAGGGAGCAGGACGTGTCCCGTCAGGTGTTCCTCTACGACCCGCCGGACCGATTCGTGGCCGGTACGGTCGGGTTGCCTGGCCGCCGTACGTTTTTCCTGCAGGCGTCCTCCCAGGGCCGGGTCACCAGCGTGGCCCTGGAGAAGACCCAGGTCGCCGCGCTCGCCGAGCGGATCGACGAGCTGCTCGACGAGGTCGTGCGCCGCACCGGGGGCAATTCCCCGGTCCCCGCCGTGGCCCCCGCCGACATCACCGACACCGCGCCCCTCGACGTGCCGGTCGAGGAGGAGTTCCGGGTCGGTACCATGGCCCTGGCCTGGGACGGCGAGGAACAGCGCATGATCGTCGAGGCACAGGCCCTCGTCGAGCTGGACGCCGACTCCGAGGACGACCTCGCGGAGGCCGAGGAGAAGCTCCTCCAGGACGAGGAGAACGGCCCGCCGATGCTCCGCGTCCGGCTCAGCGGCGCCCAGGCCCGCGCGTTCGCCAAGCGCGCCCTGGACGTCGTCAACGCCGGCCGCCCGCCGTGCCCGCTGTGCAGCCTGCCGCTGGATCCGGAAGGACACGTATGCCCGCGCCAGAACGGATACCGTCGCGGAGCCTGACCGACACCGACCTGCTCACCCTGCTCACCGAAGGCACGCTCACCGTGCTCGGGCAGGTCGGCGGGGCGTCGAACGCGGTGCTGCACTGCACGGTCGCGTACGAGGGCGAGGAGCGCACCTGCGCCTACAAGCCGGTCGCGGGGGAGCAGCCGCTGTGGGACTTCCCCGACGGGACGCTCGCCCAGCGCGAGGTCGCCGCGTACGAGATCTCCCGGGCCACCGGCTGGGACCTGGTGCCGCCCACCGTGCTGCGGGAGGGGCCGTACGGCGAGGGCATGTGCCAACTCTGGATCGACGCGCCCGGGCCCACCGAGTCCGACGACGGTGGACCGCCGCTGCTGGCACTGGTCGAGGGCGAGGAGCCGGGCGACGGCTGGAAGGCCGTGGGCTTCGCGGACGTGGGGGAGGGGAGGACCGCGCTGCTGGTGCACGCGGACGACCCCCGGCTGCGGCGGCTCGCGGTGCTGGACGCGGTGATCAACAACGGTGACCGCAAGGGCGGCCACCTGCTGTCGGCGCCCGGCGGGCGGCTGTACGGCATCGACCACGGGGTCACCTTCAACGCGGACGACAAGCTGCGCACCCTGCTGTGGGGCTGGGCGGGCGAGCCGCTGACCGACGAGGCGCTGCGGGTGCTGGGCCTGCTCGCCACGGATCTGGCGCCGGGGTCCGCCCTGGCCACCCGAATGGCGGAACTCATCACGCGGGCCGAGCTGGAGGCCCTGCGGGAGCGGGTCGCCGGGCTGGTCAGGAGCGCGGTGCACCCGCAGCCCAGCGGCCAGTGGCCGCCGATCCCGTGGCCGCCGGTCTAGGGCCTGTCTGACAATTCCCGTCTGCCTCACGACGCCATGCACGCACTTTCGCCGCATCCGGCCCCAGGCCCGAGTACGTCCAGTGCGAGGGCCTGGGGCCGGCACGCCGAAAGCACGCACCTGACGCCGCGCGGCCGCCCTTCGGGCGACGACGGGAATTGTCAGACAGGCCCTAGCGGCCCCCAGGGCTTCGCGCAAGAAGGCTTCTTCGGACAGGTTTCCGGATCCGGTTCGTATCCGGAAGCATCGTCCGGTTACGCTCATGACATGCATGCCTGGCCCGCTTCTGAGGTCCCCGCCCTGCCCGGCAAGGGCCGCGACCTTCGGATCCACGACACCGCGACCGGCGGACGGATCACCCTTGACCCCGGTCCCGTCGCCCGCATCTACGTCTGCGGCATCACGCCGTACGACGCGACCCACATGGGTCATGCGGCGACCTACAACGCGTTCGACCTCGTTCAGCGCGTGTGGCTCGACACCAAGCGGCAGGTTCACTACGTCCAGAACGTGACCGACGTGGACGATCCGCTGCTGGAGAGGGCCGTGCGCGACGGTCAGGACTGGACCGAGCTCGCGGAGCGCGAGACGGCGCTCTTCCGCGAGGACATGACGGCCCTGCGGATGCTGCCCCCTCGGCACTACATCGGCGCGGTCGAGGCTATACCGGGCATCGTGCCCCTCGTCGAACGCCTGAGGGACGCGGGCGCCGCCTACGACCTCGACGGCGATGTGTACTTCTCCGTCGACACCGACCCGCACTTCGGCGAGGTCTCCGGTCTCGACGCCGAGGCGATGCGGCTGCTTTCGGCCGAACGCGGCGGCGACCCGGAGCGCCCCGGCAAGAAGAACCCCCTCGACCCGATGCTCTGGATGGCCGCCCGCCCGGGCGAGCCGAGCTGGGACGGGGCCTCGCTCGGCGCGGGCCGCCCCGGCTGGCACATCGAGTGCGTCGCCATCGCGCTCGACCATCTCGGCATGGGCTTCGACGTTCAGGGCGGCGGCTCCGACCTCGCCTTCCCGCACCACGAGATGGGCGCCTCCCACGCCCATGCGCTGACCGGCGAGCACCCGTTCGCCAAGGCGTACGTCCACGCGGGCATGGTCGGCCTGCACGGCGAGAAGATGTCCAAGTCGCGCGGGAACCTGGTCTTCGTCTCGGCGCTGCGCCGCGAGGGCGTGGACCCGGCGGCCATCCGGCTGTCGCTGCTCTCGCACCACTACCGCTCCGACTGGGAGTGGACCGACCAGGTGCTGGCCGACGCCGTCGAGCGCCTCGCGCGCTGGCGGGCCGCCGTCTCACGCCCCGACGGGCCGTCCGCCGACGCGCTGGTCGAGGAGGTTCGCGCGGCCCTGGCCGACGATCTGGACAGCCCCGCGGCGCTCGCCGCGGTGGACCGCTGGGCTGCGCTCCAGGGCGCGGAGGGCGGCACGGACGAGGGTGCGCCCGGCCTTGTGTCGCGTACGGTCGACGCCCTGCTGGGGGTCGCGCTGTAGGGGCGTGAACGCTCCCCCGACTGCCTGGACCGGTCTCGGACTTCTCTACGAAGTTCGGGGCCGGTTCCCTTTTGTCCGTGGTCATCTGCTCGAAGTTGCGCTAAAAGCTCATCATGCAAACATCAACGCGCATGAGAGCGGCAGCGGTTGCTGCCCTGCTCGGACTGGTCGCGGTCCTCACGGGACCCGGCGGGGCCCGCGCCGACGGGGCCCCGCCGGAGACCACGGAGACCACCACCGTCGGGGACGTGACCGGATTCCGGGCGGACGGGGCGGTCTACCGGCTCAGCGCCGGGCCCGCCGAGGCCCGGGTCAGCTTCGTCTCCGCGGAGACCTTCCGCATCGAGCTGGCCCCCGACGGCGAGTTCACCGACCCCACCGGCGACGACATCGTCCTGCCCCAGGGCAAGGAGCCCCGCACCCGCTGGAAGGACCGCGGCGACCGCTACGAGCTGTCGACGAGCGAGGTCACCCTGCGGGCCTACAAGAAGCCGCTGCGCTTCGCCCTGCACCGGGCCGACGGCAGCCGGATCTGGTCCGAGGCCAAGGGGCTGAGCTGGACCGGCGAGAAGACCGTCCAGACCTTGGCCCGGGGCGCCGGTGAGCAGTTCTACGGGGCCGGGATGCAGAACGGCCGCGGCAACACCTCCCACCGCGACAAGACCGTCGAGGTCGCCGTCGACTACAACTGGGACGACGGCGGGCACCCCAACTCCGTACCCTTCTACCTCTCCTCGGCCGGCTACGGCGTCTTCCGCAACACCTACGCCCCGGGCACCTACGCCTTCACCGACCCGGTGACGACCAGTGCGAAGGAACAGCGCTTCGACGCCTACTACTTCACGGGCGACGGGGCCAAGGACGTCATCGGCCAGTACACCGACCTCACCGGCAAACCCTTCCTGCCGCCCATCTACGGCATGGAGACCGGCGACGCCGACTGCTACCTCCACAACGCCAACCGGGGCGAGCGCCGCACCCTGGACGCGCTGAAGGTCGCCGACGGTTACGTCGAGAACGACATGCCCAACGGCTGGATGCTGGTCAACGACGGCTACGGCTGCGGCTACGAGGACCTGGAGGAGACCGCCCAGGGCCTGAAGGAACGCAAGATGGAGCTCGGCCTGTGGACCGAGGACGGCATCGAGAACCTCGGCGCCCAGGTGAGGGCCGGGCAGCGGGTCGCCAAGCTGGACGTCGCCTGGGTCGGCCCGGGCTACAAGTTCGCCCTGGACGCCTGCAAGGACGCCTACCAGGGCATCGAGGACCACAGTGACGCCCGGGGCTTCACCTGGGCGCCGGAGAGCTGGGCGGGCGCACAGCGCTGCGGAGTCCAGTGGTCCGGCGACCAGGCCGGCAGCTGGGAGTACATCCGCTGGCAGATCCCCACCTACGCGGGCGCGACCATGTCCGGACTCGCCTACACCACGGGCGACATCGACGGCATCTTCGGCGGCAGCGCCAAGACGTACACGCGCGACCTCCAGTGGAAGATGTTCCTCGGCACGACGATGACCATGGACGGCTGGGCCCCCATGGACAAGCAGCCCTTCCGCCACGGGGAGCCGTACACCTCCATCAACCGTGACTACCTCAAGCTCAAGGAGTCGCTGCTGCCGTACCAGTACAGCTACGCCCACGAGGCGACCAAGACCGGCGTCGGGCTGGTCCGCCCGCTGGTCCTCGAATACCCGGACGACCCGAAGGCCTCGACGGAGGCCGCGAAGTACGAATTCCTCTCCGGCGAGCACTTCCTCGTCGCACCCGTCTACCAGGACACCACCGAGCGCAAGGGCATCTACCTCCCCAAGGGCACCTGGATCGACTACTGGAGCGGCCGCACCTACGAGGGCCCCACCACCATCGACACCTACGGCGCCCCGCTCGACACCCTGCCGCTGTTCGTGAAGGCGGGCGCGGCGGTCCCGATGTGGCCCGGCATCCGCTCCTACCGCGACCGCACCGCCGACTCCCCGCTCGCCTGGGACGTCTACCCGCAGGGCAACAGCTCCTTCACCCTGTACGAGGACGACGGCGTCACCCGGCAGCACCGCGACGGCAAGTACGCCACCCAGCGCGCCGACGTCAGGGCCCCCGTGCGCGGCGAGGGCCACGTCTCCGTCACGATCAACAAGAGCCGGGGGAGCTTCACCGGCAAACAGGCAGCCCGCCCCTACGAGTTCACCGTCCACACCGGCTCCGAGCCCCGCGCGGTGAAGCTGGGCCGCGCCCTTCCGGAGCTGGGTTCACGAAGCGCGTACGAAAAGGCCCGGCAGGGCTGGTGGTACGACCGTGACGACCGGGGCGGCGTGGTGCACGTGAAGACCGCGCCCCTGAGCACCGCGAAGAAGTTCACCGTGAAGCTCCTCGGCACCAGCGCCGTCGGCGGCAGGCAGGCCGCCGCGGCCGCCGTCCTCGCCGCCCCCACCGGCCAGGAGGCCGGAGCGGGGACGCCCGGTGAGGTCCTGGTCGACGTGACCGCGGGCAGCGCCGACCTCACCGGCACCTCGGTCACCCTCCAGGTCCCTGAGGGCTGGCGGACCGTCACGGCGAAGGTGCCGGGGCGGATTCCGGCGGGCGCCACCCGGCGGGTCGCGGTCGAGGTCACCCCGGCGAAGGACGCCGAGGTGCGCGAGACCCGGCTCACCGCGCTCGCCCGCTACCGGGTCGCCGGAGAAGCCCGCAGCAGCCAACAGCGGCTCGCCGTCTCGGTGACTCCACCGCCGCCCACCGGCGAGGCCTGGGCGAGCGACCTGGTCTGGCTCTCGGAGACCAACGGCTACGGACCCGCCGAACGCGACCGCTCCAACGGGGAGTCCGGGGCGGAGGACGGCAATACGCTGACGCTCGCGGGCACCACGTACGAGAAGGGCATCGGCACCCACGCCGACTCCGACATCGCGATCCACCTCGGCGGCCGCTGCACCGCGTTCACCGCCGACGTGGGCATCGACGACGAGATCGACGGCTACGGGGAGGTCGCGTTCTCGGTGGAGGGCGACGGCAAGGTGCTGTGGACCTCACCGAAGCTGACCGGGGCCTCGGCGACCGTGCCGGTGGACGTGAGGCTCGACGGCGTACGCCAGGTGCGGCTGAAGGTCACCGACATCAACGGGTCCAAGACCGGGGACCACGGCGACTGGGCGGCGGCGAAGTTCCGCTGCGCCTGAGCCGCCGGAACGGCGAGGGCCCCGCACGGGATCAACTTCCGTGCGGGGCCCCGATGTTCGAACCCGAAGCCGGGGTCACTCCTCCTCCGGAGCGTCCCCCGAAGCCTCACCGGACGGGCCGCCGGGCCCCTGGTCGCCCCTGTCGCCCTTGTCGTCGGGGTTCCTGCCCCGCCCGGACTCCGGGCGCGGCGGCTTCGGCGGGCGGGTGCGGCCGCTGGAGGGGTCCCGCAGATAGGAGCCGTCCCCGGTCTCCGTCGCATGGCCGCCGGGACCCTGGCCGGGGCCGCCGTCCCGCCGCCGCAGATAGCGCTCGAACTCCCGGGCGATGGCCTCGCCGGACGCCTCGGGCAGCTCCGCGGTGTCCCGCGCCTCCTCCAGCGTCTGGACGTACTCCGCGACCTCGCTGTCCTCCGAGGCCAGCTGGTCCACGCCGAGCTGCCAGGCCCGCGCGTCCTCGGGCAGTTCGCCCAGCGGGATGCGCAGCCCGATCAGGTCCTCCAGCCGGTTCAGCAGGGCCAGTGTCGCCTTCGGGTTCGGAGGCTGCGACACGTAGTGCGGCACCGCCGCCCACAGGCTCACCGCAGGCACCCCCGCGTGTGTGCAGGCCTCCTGGAGGACGCCGACGATGCCGGTGGGGCCTTCGTAGCGCGTCTCCTCCAGGTCCATCGTCCGCGCCAGATCCGCATCGGAGGTGACCCCGCTCACCGGCACCGGCCGGGTGTGCGGGGTGTCGCCCAGCAACGCGCCCAGAATGACGACCATTTCGACGCCCAGCTCATGGGCGAAGCCGAGGATCTCGTTGCAGAACGAGCGCCAGCGCATCGACGGTTCGATCCCGCGCACCAGGACCAGGTCCCGGGGCTTGTCCCCGCCGACGCGCACCACGGAGAGCCGGGTCGTCGGCCAAGTGATCTTCCGCACCCCGCCGTCCAGCCACACCGTGGGCCGGTTGACCTGGAAGTCGTAGTAGTCCTCGGCGTCCAGCGCCGCGAACACCTCGCCCTTCCACTCCCGGTCCAGATGGCCGACCGCTGTCGAGGCGGCGTCCCCGGCGTCGTTCCAGCCCTCGAACGCGGCCACCATGACCGGGTCGATCAGCTCGGGCACCGACTCGAGCTCGATCACCCGGGCCTCCTTCCGATGTCTCCATACGTACGGAGCAACCTTACGGCGTCGGAGGCCTTCTGCCGCAGCCGTCTTGCACGGCCGGGTGAACCCTGCTCATTCGCTCCCGGAGCCCCGTTCGTCCGCTCGTCCCGGCCCGGCCCGAAGCCGTCGGCGGTGACCGCCCAAGAGCCGTGGCGGCAGTCCTCGTGCCGGCCGAGGATCTTGGGAGTGCTGTGCGTGCCGGGGCCCGTGGTCACGCCGACGGGGGCGGCTCCCGCTCGGAAGCCGCCCCCGTCCTCGTACCCGTGGGGGGTGGGTCAGTCCCGGTCCGCCAGCAGCTTCTCGACACCGTCGCGGACGTCGTCCGTGGCCAGACCGCGGATCGTCAGCGTGGTCCGGCGGCGCAGCACGTCGTCCGCCGTCTCGGCCCACTCGTGGTCGCGGGCGTAGGCGACCTGGGCCCAGATCTCCGGGGCGTCGGGGTGGACGCGCTCGGCCAGGGCCGGGTTCTCGTTCGCCAGGCGCGCGATGTCGAAGGCGAGCGAGCCGTAGTGCGTGGCCAGGTGCCGGGCGGTGTCCGGCGCCATCCGGGGGCCGGGGGCGGGGCCGTCGATCAGCAGCCGGTGCGCGACCGCGTTCGGGTTGGCGATCCCGGGCAGCGGCAGCTTCCTCGGCAGCCGGTTCATCGGCTCCATGTCCTCGGCCAGCGGGTGCCCAGGGAGGGCGGCCAGCTTGTTCATCACCGTACGGCCGATGTGGCGGAACGTCGTCCACTTGCCGCCCGCGACCGACAGCATCCCGCCGCGGCCCTCGGTCACGACCGTCTCGCGCTTGGCCTTGGAGGTGTCGCCGGGCCCGCCCGGCAGCACCCGCAGACCCGCGAAGGAGTATGTGATCAGATCGCGCGACAGCTGCTGGTCCTTGATCGAGAACGCCGCCTCGTCGAGGATCTGCGCGGTGTCGGCCTCGGTCACCGCGACATCCGCCGGATCGCCCTCGTACTCCTCGTCCGTCGTGCCGAGGAGCAGCATGTCCTCCCACGGCAGCGCGAAGGTGATGCGGTACTTGTCGATCGGGGTGGCCAGCGCCGCCCGCCACGGCCGGGTCCGCTTGAGGACTAGGTGGGCGCCCTTGGACAGACGTATGGAGGGGGCCGCGTTCGGGTCCTCCATCTTGCGGAGGTGGTCGACCCAGGGGCCGGTCGCGTTGAGCACGAGCCGGGCGTCGACGCCGAACTCGGTGCCGTCCGTGCTGTCCTTCAGCTCGGCGCCGGTGACCCGGCCCCGGGTGAAGCGCAGCCCGGTGACAGCCGCGTGGTTGAGGACGACCGCTCCCGCGTCGACGGCCGCGCGGACCGTCATCAGCGCCATGCGGGCGTCGTTCATCTGGTCGTCCCGGTAGACCGCGACGGCCTTGAGGTCGTCCGTACGCAGCTCGGGCACGTCACGCTGGGCCTTGGCCGGGGAGATGACGTGGCCGACGCCGTCGCCGAACGCGGAGAGCGCGGAGTAGGCGAAGACGCCCGCGCCGAGCTTGGCCGCACCGTGCGGGCCGCCCTTGTAGACGGGGAGGTAGAAGGTGAGCGGGTTGGCCAGGTGCGGGGCCACCTCGCGGGAGACCGCGCGCCGCTCGAAGTGGTTCTCGGCGACCAGCTTCACCGCGCCGGTCTGGAGGTAGCGCAGTCCGCCGTGGAGCAGCTTGGAGGAGGCGGAGGAGGTGGCGCCGGCGAAGTCACCGGCGTCCACCAGAGCCACCCGCAGCCCGGACTGCGCGGCATGCCAGGCGGTCGAGATACCCAGGATGCCGCCGCCGATGACCAGGAGGTCGTACGTGGCCCGGGACAGCTGGTCCCGGGTCTCGGCGCGGCTCGGCAGGGAGCCGGAGGCCGGGTGCGTTCCGAGGGCGGGAACGCTCTGCAGGGTGGTCATGGTGAATGCTCCTCGTCAGCTTTCTTCGTCCTCGATCCAGCCCATGGTCCGTTCGACGGCCTTGAGCCAGTTCTTGTACTCGCGGGCACGGGTGTCCGCGTCCATGCGGGGGGTCCACTCGGCGGCCCGGCGCCAGTTGGCGCGCAGCGCGTCGGTGTCCGGCCAGAAACCGACGGCGAGACCGGCGGCGTAGGCCGCGCCGAGGCAGGTGGTCTCGGCGACCATGGGCCGCACCACGGGTGCGTCCAGGAAGTCGGAGAGCGTCTGCATCAGCAGGTTGTTGGACGTCATGCCGCCGTCGACCTTGAGCGCGGCCAGCTCGACGCCGGAGTCCTTCGTCATGGCGTCGCTGATCTCGCGGGTCTGCCAGGCGGTGGCCTCCAGGACGGCACGGGCGATGTGCGCCTTGGTGACGTAGCGGGTGAGACCGGCGATGACGCCACGGGCGTCGGGCCGCCAGTAGGGGGCGAACAGACCGGAGAAGGCGGGCACGAAGTAGGCGCCGCCGTTGTCCTCGACCGAGGAGGCCAGCGTCTCGATCTCGGCGGCCGACTTGATCAGGCCCATCTGGTCGCGCATCCACTGCACCAGCGAACCGGTGACCGCGATGGAGCCCTCCAGCGCGTACACCGGGGGCTGGTCGCCGATCCGGTAGCCCACGGTGGTCAGCAGCCCGTTGTAGGAGTTCACCGGGGTGGAGCCGGTGTTCATCAGCATGAAGGTGCCGGTGCCGTACGTGGACTTGGCCTCGCCCTCGGCGAAACAGGTCTGGCCGAACAGGGCCGCCTGCTGGTCGCCCAGTGCGGAGGCGACCGGCACGCCGTCCAGGATGCCGCCCTTGGCGTTGCCGTAGACCTCGGCGGAGGAGCGGATCTCGGGGAGCACGGCGGCGGGGATGCCGATGGAGTGGAGGATCTTCTCGTCCCACGCCATGGTGTGCAGGTTCATCAGGAGGGTGCGCGAGGCGTTGGTGACGTCGGTGACATGGACGCCGCCGTCGGGGCCGCCGGTCAGGTTCCAGATGACCCAGGAGTCCATGGTGCCGAAGAGGATGTCGCCCGCCTCGGCGCGCTCCCGCAGCCCTTCGACGTTGTCGAGCAGCCAGCGGACCTTGGGCCCGGCGAAGTACGAGGCGAGCGGCAGCCCGGTCTCGCGGCGGAAGCGGTCCTGGCCGACATTGCGGCCGAGCTCCCTGCAGAGCGCGTCGGTGCGGGTGTCCTGCCAGACCAGTGCGTTGTGGACCGGCTCACCGGTGTTCTTGTCCCACATCAGCGTGGTCTCGCGCTGGTTGGTGATGCCGATCGCCTTGACGTCGGCGGAGGTGATGCCGGCCTTGACGATGGCCCCGGCGACGACCTCCTGGACGTTCTCCCAGATCTCGGTCGCGTCGTGCTCGACCCAGCCCGGCTTCGGGAAGATCTGCTCGTGCTCCTTCTGGTCGACGGAGACGATCCGGCCGTCCTTGTCGAAGACGATGCAGCGGCTGGAGGTGGTGCCCTGGTCGATGGCCGCGATGAACGGCCCGGTGCCGTGGGTGCCGGTCGTGTGTGCTTCGGTCACGGTGTGCTCCCGGAAGTCTGTGAAGTGATAGGGGTTACGGCGCTGATACCCGGCCTCGGGTCCGCGTCCCGGTCTCGGGTCAGGCGAAGGCGAGGTTGTAGAGCCCGCCGGCGAGCGCGCCGCCGATGAGCGGACCCACGATGGGTACCCACGCGTAGCCCCAGTCCGAACCACCCTTGTTCGGCAGCGGCAGCACCGCGTGCACGATGCGCGGTCCGAGGTCGCGGACCGGGTTGATGGCGTAGCCGGTGGGCCCGCCGAGGGAGAGGCCGATGCCGACGACCACCAGGGCGGTGATCAGGGCTCCGAGCGCGCCCAGACCGTTGCCCTCGTTGTTGAGGCCCTGGGTGAGGATGGCCAGGACCAGCACGACGGTGGCGATGACCTCGGTGACGACGTTCTGCACACTGTTGCGGATCTCGGGGCCGGTGGAGAAGATCCCGAGCACCGGTCCTGCCTTGGGGGCGGCGGTCTGGTCGACCATGCCCTCTTCCGTGCCCTTGGTGCCGATGATCTCCGGGTCGGTGAGGTGGGCGTGGAACTGCCCGTAGTACACCGCGTAGACCAGTACGGCGCCGATCATCGCGCCGAGCAGCTGGGAGCCGAGGTAGAGCGGCACGTCGCCCCACTCGGTGCCGCCCTTGACCGCGAGGCCGAGGGTGACCGCCGGGTTGAGGTGGGCGCCCGAGACGCCGCCGGCGAGATAGGCGCCGGTGAGTACGGCGAAACCCCACCCGAAGGTGATGGCCAGCCAGCCCGCGTTGCGGGCCTTCGAGTGCTTCAGTGTGACGGCGGCCACAACGCCGGCACCGAGCAGGATGAGTATGGCGGTACCGAAGGTCTCGCCGATGAAAATGTCGGAGCTGGACACCCGCGACTCCTTTGTCCTTCGTCCAGGGGAGAGCGGAACACCGGGTCCCTCCGGTGGTCCGCGCCCCAGATGGGTATCCACAAAGCGTGGGCAGCCCACCTGTAAGGGCTTGACCGGCCCTTGGCACTGTCACACCCTAACGCGTATTGCCGTTAGGCGTTCGACAATGCCGACCGTTGAACGGCAGTGTTTCCCCCGAGTGAAGGAAGCGTCAAGGGTTCTGTGGCGGAGGACTCGGTGCGCGACGCGATCGTTATCCGGCCCTTCGCGCGCGTGGGGCGCGTCGGTGTGCGCGGCGCAGTGGGCCCGGTGCGCGGGGTGCGGTGGGCGGTGGGTGGTGTGCGGGGCGTACGTGGCGGGCGAGGGCCCTCAGAAGCGCCCGGCGCCCAGGTCCCGGGAGACCGCGCGGGCGCAGTCCCGTACGGCCGCGATCAGCTCGGGCCGCAGCGTCCCGTCCGGGGCCACCCGCTCCACCGCACCCGTCACGGCGACCGCGCCCACCGGCATCCTGCGCCGGTCGTGCACGGGGGCGGCGACGGCGGCCACGCCCTCCCAGGTCTCCTCCGCGTCGGCGGCCCAGCCCTGGGCCCGGATCAGGTCGAGCATCGCCTCGAACTCGTCGGCGGTGGTGACGGTGCGCCCGGTGAAGGAGCGCCGCTCCGCCTCCATGACCTCGCTGTGGGCCACCGGGTCGTAGGCGGACAGCACCTTGCCCAGCGCCGTGGAGTGCAGCGGCTGCATCGCCCCCACCTCCAGTACCTGGCGGCTGTCGTCGGGCCGGAAGACGTGGTGGATGATCAGGACGCCGTGCTGGTGCAACACCCCGAGGTGGACGCTCTCGCCGCTGGAGCGGGCCAGGTCGTCCGTCCAGACCAGGGCACGCGCCCGCAGCTCGTGGACGTCCAGATAGCTGTTGCCCAGTCGCAGCAGCTCCGCGCCGAGCTGATAGCGCCCCGACGCCGCGTCCTGCTCGACGAACCCCTCCAGCTGGAGGGTGCGCAGAATGCCGTGCGCGGTGCCCTTGGCCAGCCCCAGCGACGAGGCGATGTCGGAGAGCCCGAGCCGGCGCTCGCCGCCCGCCAGCAGACGCAGCATCGCGGCCGCCCGCTCCAGCGACTGGATGTTCTTGGCCATCGCGCCGTACTCCTCCACCTCGGTTCGACAATGCTGAACACTATCGGTCGATGCCGACCTATGCCTGACTCCGGGGGAAAGTCTCCGCCACTGGGCCACACGTGCAGCACCCCGCACAGCATGCAGTCCGCCCCATGGACGCCCTGACCGCCCGGGGTGCCATCCGGCTAGGCTGGCGTCGTGCGCCTTCCCCAAGAAGGACGCAAAGCCGACAGCCGTCGCATCCCTGGGAGATCATCCATGGCCTCGTTGCCGACATCCGCCGCCGACAGCCGGACCCGAGCAGACGCCCTCCGAGAGGCACTCGCCACCCGCGTGGTGGTGGCCGACGGGGCGATGGGAACCATGCTCCAGGCCCAGGACCCCACACTTGAGGACTTCGAGAACCTCGAAGGCTGCAACGAGATCCTGAACATCACGCGTCCGGACATCGTGCGTTCGGTCCACGAGGAGTACTTCGCGGTCGGTGTGGACTGCGTGGAGACGAACACCTTCGGGACGAACTACGCGGCGCTCGCGGAGTACGACATCCCGGAGCGGGTGTACGAGCTGGCCGAGGCGGGTGCGCGGATCGCGCGTGAGGTGGCGGACGAGTTCACGGCCTCGACCGGACAGCAGCGCTGGGTGCTGGGCTCGATGGGTCCGGGCACGAAGCTCCCCACCCTGGGCCACGCCCCCTACATCACCCTCCGTGACGCCTACCAGCAGAACGCCGAGGGCATGATCGCGGGCGGCGCCGACGCCATCCTGGTGGAGACGACCCAGGACCTGCTCCAGACCAAGGCCTCGGTCATCGGAGCCCGGCGCGCCATGGAGGCCACCGGCCTCACTCTCCCGCTGATCTGCTCGGTCACGGTCGAGACGACGGGGACGATGCTCCTCGGCTCGGAGATCGGTGCGGCGCTGACGGCCCTGGAGCCGCTGGGCATCGACATGATCGGCCTGAACTGCGCGACCGGTCCGGCCGAGATGAGCGAGCACCTGCGCTACCTGGCCCGGCACTCCCGTATCCCGCTCTCCTGCATGCCGAACGCCGGTCTGCCGGTCCTCGGGAAGAACGGTGCGCACTATCCGCTGGGTCCGGCCGAGCTGGCGGACGCCCAGGAGACCTTCGTCCACGAGTACGGACTCTCGCTGGTCGGTGGCTGCTGCGGTACGACGCCGGAGCACCTGCGCCAGGTCGTGGAGCGGGTCCGGGACCTGACGCCCGCGGTCCGCCGGCCGCGCCCGGAGCCGGGTGCCGCCTCGCTGTACCAGACCGTGCCCTTCCGGCAGGACACGTCGTACCTCGCCATCGGTGAGCGGACGAACGCCAACGGCTCCAAGAAGTTCCGCGAGGCGATGCTGGAGGCGCGCTGGGACGACTGCGTGGAGATGGCGCGGGACCAGATCCGTGAGGGCGCGCACATGCTCGACCTGTGCGTCGACTACGTCGGCCGTGACGGCGTCGCCGACATGGCGGAGCTGGCGGGCCGTTTCGCCACCGCCTCCACCCTGCCCATCGTGCTGGACTCCACCGAGCTGGACGTGCTGCGCGCCGGCCTGGAGAAGCTGGGCGGGCGTGCGGTGCTGAACTCGGTGAACTACGAGGATGGCGACGGCCCTGAGTCGAGGTTCGCGCAGGTCAGCGCATTGGCCTCGGAGCACGGCGCCGCTTTGATCGCGTTGACGATCGACGAGGAGGGCCAGGCCCGCACCGTCGAGCACAAGGTCGCCATCGCCGAGCGGCTGATCGCCGACCTCACCACGAACTGGGGCATTCACGAGTCGGACATCCTCATCGACACGCTGACGTTCACGATCTGCACGGGTCAGGAGGAGTCGCGGGGCGACGGCATCGCGACGATCGGGGCGATCCGCGAACTCAAGAAGCGCCACCCCGACGTCCAGACCACGCTGGGCCTCTCCAACATCTCCTTCGGCCTGAACCCGGCCGCCCGGGTGGTGCTGAACTCCGTCTTCCTCGACGAGTGCGTGAAGGCGGGCCTGGACTCCGCGATCGTGCACGCCTCGAAGATCCTGCCGATCGCCCGGCTGGAGGAGGAGCAGGTCAAGGTGGCCCTCGACCTGATCTACGACCGCCGTGCCGAGGGCTATGACCCCCTCCAGAAGCTGATGGAGCTGTTCGAGGGCGTCAACATGAAGTCGATGAAGGCGGGCAAGGCCGAGGAGCTCCTCGCCCTCCCGCTGGACGAGCGGCTTCAGCGGCGGATCATCGATGGGGAGAAGAACGGTCTGGAGGCCGACCTCGACGAAGCCCTTGCGGACACCCCGGCTCTCGACATCGTCAACAACACCCTCCTGGAGGGCATGAAGGTGGTCGGGGAGCTGTTCGGCTCCGGCCAGATGCAGCTGCCCTTCGTCCTCCAGTCGGCGGAGGTGATGAAGAGCGCCGTGGCGTATCTGGAGCCGCACATGGAGAAGACCGATGACGACGGCAAGGGCACGATCGTGCTGGCCACCGTCCGGGGCGATGTGCACGACATCGGGAAGAACCTCGTCGACATCATCCTGTCCAACAACGGCTACAACGTCGTGAACCTCGGGATCAAGCAGCCGGTATCGGCGATCCTGGAGGCGGCCGAGGAGCACCGGGCCGATGTGATCGGGATGTCGGGTCTGCTGGTGAAGTCGACGGTGATCATGAAGGAGAACCTTCAGGAGCTCAACCAGCGCAACATGGCCGCCGACTACCCCGTCATCCTCGGCGGCGCCGCCCTCACCCGGGCCTACGTCGAGCAGGACCTCCACGAGATCTACGAGGGCGAAGTCCGTTACGCCCGTGACGCCTTCGAGGGCCTGCGCCTGATGGACGCGCTGATCGCCGTCAAGCGCGGAGTCCCCGGCGCCACCCTCCCCGAACTCAAGCAGCGCCGGGTGCCGAAGCGGGATGTCCCGGTGATCGAGGTCGAGGAGCAGGAGGAGGGTGTCCGCTCGGACGTCTCCGTCACCAACCCGGTGCCCGAGCCCCCGTTCTGGGGGACCAGGGTCGTCAAGGGCATCCAGCTCAAGGAGTACGCCTCCTGGCTCGACGAGGGCGCCCTGTTCAAGGGCCAGTGGGGCCTGAAGCAGGCCCGTACCGGCGACGGACCGACGTACGAGGAGCTGGTGGAGACCGAGGGCCGCCCGCATCTGCGCGGCTGGCTCGACAAGCTCCACACCGAGAACATGCTGGAGGCGGCCGTCGTCTACGGCTACTTCCCGTGCGTTTCCAAGGGTGACGACCTGATCCTGCTGCACGAGGACGGCTCGGAGCGCACCCGCTTCACCTTCCCCCGCCAGCGCCGCGGCCGCCGGCTCTGCCTCGCGGACTTCTTCCGGCCGGAGGAGTCCGGGGAGCGGGACGTCATCGGCCTCCAGGTCGTCACCGTCGGCTCGAAGATCGGGGAAGCCACCGCCGAACTCTTCGCCGCCAACTCCTACCGCGACTACCTCGAACTCCACGGCCTGTCCGTCCAGCTCGCCGAAGCCCTGGCCGAGTACTGGCACGCCCGGGTCCGCGGCGAGCTCGGTTTCGGCGGGGAGGACCCGGCGGACGTCGAGGACATGTTCGCGCTGAAGTACCGGGGTGCGCGGTTCTCCCTCGGTTACGGAGCGTGCCCCGACCTGGAGGACCGGGCCAAGATCGCGGACCTGCTCCAGCCGGAGCGCATCGGCGTCCACCTCTCCGAGGAGTTCCAGCTCCACCCGGAACAGTCCACCGACGCCATCGTCATCCACCACCCCGAGGCGAAGTACTTCAACGCCCGGTAGAGCGGTGCTCACCGCCCGTTGCCGCGCCCTTCGCGCGCCGTAGCCGGACACGTCGTACACTGGTCGGTCCAGTGCAGGCCGGTCGCCCTCCCACTTCTGGGAATGGCGGCCGGCCTTCTCGTCCCTTACGGAAGGTGTGCCGGATGACCAGTACGGTCCCCGCGTCCTTGACCCGCACGGCCGAAGGCGCCGCTTTGCAGGCGGTCCTTCTCGACATGGACGGAACCCTGGTCGATACCGAGGGCTTCTGGTGGGACGTCGAGAAGGAGGTCTTCGCCGACCTCGGACACCGGCTGGACGAGGCCTGGCGGGACGTCGTCGTCGGCGGTCCGATGACCCGCAGCGCGGGATACCTCATCGACGTCACCGGCGCCGACATCCGGCTCGACGAGTTGACCGGGCTGCTCAACGACGGCTTCGAGAAGCGTATCGCGCGCGGGGTGCCCCTGATGCCGGGCGCCGAGCGGCTACTCGCCGACCTGGCCGTGCACGAGGTGCCCACCGCGCTCGTCTCGGCCTCCCACCGCCGGATCATCGACCGGGTCCTGGACTCGGTGGGCCACCACCACTTCGCGCTCACGGTCGCCGGGGACGAGGTCGCCCGGACCAAGCCCCACCCCGAGCCCTATCTCACCGCCGCCGCGGGCTTCGGCGCCGACCCCTGGCGCTGTGCCGTCATCGAGGACACCGCGACCGGGGTGGCCGCCGCCGAGGCCGCCGGGTGCCGGGTCGTCGCCGTGCCGTCGGTGGCTCCGATCGCCCCCGCCGCCGGACGTGTGGTCGTCAGCTCGCTCGAAGAGGTCGACCTGGCCTTCCTGCGGAAGCTCATCACCGGAATGGGCTGACCCGGGCAGAGAGCCCGACCGATGTACGAGCGGCGTACTCCTCCCTCCCGCCGTGCGCATTCCGGCAACTTTCCGTGGACGTGAATCAGCCACTGTGCACATATGTGAAGAGGTAGGGAGGGTGAGCTTCCTCACCCGGGAGCCACCAGTTGGCCTCCGGGATCATATGAGATGTCCGGAATGGTGATCATGTGTCGCCCCTTCCGGCCGCCGGGGGAGAGCGAGCTGCGATCCGGGCGGTCGGGAGAGGCCGTCGGCGGCTACTAACTTTGATTCCTCACCTGCCGGGATGAGGGAGAACGTCCAGATGAACCGCAAGACCCTGGTGCTGCCGGCCGTCGTCGGCCTGCTCGCCCCCGTGCTCGCCGCCTGCGGCAGCACGGACAGCGGCGCCGGTGGCACGGGAGCCATCGTCGTCGGCACCACGGACCAGCTCGTGGCCTCCGCGGAGAACCCCGCGCCCCTCGACCCGGCCATCGGCTATGAAGCAGGCGTCTGGAACGTCCTGCGCCAGACGGTGCAGACGCTGACCGCCGTGCCCAACGGAGGCGGCGAACCGGCGCCCGAAGCGGCCCGCAGCTGCACCTTCACGGACACCGAGAACGAGAGCTACCGCTGCACCCTGCGCGAGGGCCTCACCTTCGCCGACGGGACACCTGTCACCGCCGAGGACGTGAAGCACTCCATCCAGCGCGTCATCGACATCGACTCGGACAGCGGTCCGGTCGGTCTGCTCTCCAACATCGACACGATCGAGACCAAGGGCGACGACCAGGTGGTCTTCCACCTGAAGACCCCGGACGCGACGTTCCCGTACAAGCTCGCCACGCCCGCCGCCGGCATCGTCCCGAAGGCGCAGTACCCGGCGAAGTCCCCGCGCGAGGGCTTCCAGGTCAACGGCTCCGGCCCGTACACCATGAAGCCGCAGGTCGAGGACGGCCGGGTCGTGAAGATCACCTTCTCCAAGAACCCTTCGTACAAGGGTGAGTTGAAGGTGCTCAATGACAAGGTCGAGATGGACCTCTTCGTCGACGCCGAAGCCATGGGCAAGGCGCTCGACGAGAAGAAGATCCACATGATGACCCGGGCCATGTCGCCCGAGCAGGCCCGCGACATGCTGGTCAGCCCCAAGGAAGGCATCGAGCTCACCGAGATGCCCGGCCTGGCCATCAGCTACCTGGGCTTCAACACCAAGGACCCCGTGGTCAACAAGGCCGTCCGGCAGGCCATGGCCCAGATCATCGACCGGGGCGAGATCGCGGGCAAGGTGTACGGCACGACCGCCGAGCCGCTCTACTCCCTGATCCCGTCCAGCATCTCCGGGCACACGAACGCCTTCTTCAACAAGTACGGAGAGCCCAGCACCACCAAGGCCGAGGCGACGCTGCGGGACGCCGGCATCAAGACCCCGGTGAAGTTCACCCTGCACTACACGAACGACCACTACGGCTCGGCCACCGCCAAGGAGTTCAAGGCGATCCAGCAGCAGCTGAACAGCTCGGGCCTCTTCGACATCGATGTCCAGGGCACGGAGTGGTCGAAGTACCGCCCGGAGCAGAAGCGCGGCGACTACGCGGCCTACGGCATGGGCTGGTTCCCCGACTTCCCGGACCCGGACAACTACACCGCGCCGTTCCTGGACAAGGACAACTTCCTCAACTCGCCCTACCGCTCGCGCGAGGCGCAGAACGTCCTCATCCCGCAGTCCCGCCGTGAGGCCGACCGCACCGCCGCCGCCGCGACCTACGAGAAGCTCCAGGACATCGTCGCCGCCGACGTCCCCGTGCTCCCGATCTGGCAGGGCAAGCAGTACGTCGCCTCCCGCGACGGGATCGCCGGGGTGGAGCACTCCGTCAGCGCCACCTCCGAGCTCCAGCTGTGGGAGCTCCACCGGCCCGGCGCCTGAGGCCGGTCCGCACCGGAAAAGCCGTCCGGCCCGCCCCTTCCTGGAACAGGACGGGGACGGGCCGGACGGCTTTCCGCGGAGCTCGCTCGCGACGAAGACCTCTACTGCGCGCCGGGGCGCACCAGCCCGCTCTCGTACGCGTACACCGCGGCCTGCACCCGGTCGCGCAGGCTCAACTTCGTGAGCACATGGCCGACATGGGTCTTGACCGTCGTCTCGCTGACGAACAGGTCCGCGGCGATCTCCGCGTTGGACAGCCCGCGTGCCACCAGCTTCAGCACCTCGACCTCACGGTCCGTCAGCGTGTGCAGGGCGTCCGGGACCGGGTCCTCACCGGAGGGCAGATGGTCCGCGTACTTGTCCAGCAGCCGGCGCGTGATGCTCGGGGCGAGCATCGCCTCGCCCGCCGCGACCACCCGGATCGCCTGCACCAGCTCGGCCGCCGGGGCGTCCTTCAGCAGGAAGCCGCTCGCCCCCGCACGCAGCGCCTCCACCACGTACTCGTCGAGATCGAAGGTGGTCAGCACCAGCACCTTCGCCGGGCCGTCCTTCCCGGGGCCGGTGATCTGACGGGTCGCCTCCACCCCGTCCATCCGCGGCATCCGGATGTCCATCAGCACCACATCGGGCTGGAGCGCCCGCACTTGGTCGATGGCCTGCAGACCGTCACCGGCCTCACCCACCACCGCCAGATCGCCCTCGGCCTCCAGAATCATCCGGAAACCGGTGCGCAGCAGGGGCTGGTCGTCGACCAGAAGGACGCGGATCGCCACAGGAACTCCTTAAGGGCCCTCAAGGGCCACGGCTCGGCCGGCCTCGGCCCGGACCGGTCCCATTCTGCCCTGCACATCCTCACCCGACTCCGCCGGGCGCACCGCCAGGGGGTAGACCGGGGGAGTCCCGCCGAATTCCGGACAGACCGCCTGGTGGTCGCACCAGCCGCACAGCTTCGTCGGGCGCGGCCGCCAGTCGCCGGTCTCCGTCGCCAGTGCGATCGCGTCCCACAGCGCCAGCAGCTTGCGCTCCACCCGCTCCAGGTCCGCCACCACCGGGTCGTACGTCAGCACATCGCCGCTGCCCAGATAGACCAGCTGGAGACGGCGGGGCACGACGCCCTTCAGCCGCCAGATCACCAGCGCGTAGAACGTCATCTGGAACAGCGGGCCCTCGGAATACTCCGGTCGCGGGGCCTTGCCCGTCTTGTAGTCGACGATCCTGACCTCGCCGGTCGGCGCGACGTCCACCCGGTCGATCACCCCGCGCAGCCGCAGCCCCGACTCCAGCTCCGTCTCCACGAACATCTCCCGCTCGGCGGGCTCCAGACGCGTCGGGTCCTCCAGCGAGAACCACCGCTCCACCAGCCGCTCCGCCTCGCCCAGCCAGCGGGTCAACCGCTCACCCCCACTGTCCTCGGCGAACAGCTCGCCCAGCTCCGGCTTCGTCTCCAGCAGCCGGTCCCACTGGCCGGGAATCAGCGCCCGCGCCCGCGGCGCCGTACGGTCCGCCGCCGGGGCGTCGAAGAGCCGCTCCAGCACGGCATGGACCAGAGTGCCGCGGGTAGCCGCCTCGCTGGGCTTCTCCGGGAGCTTGTCGATGACCCGGAAGCGGTAGAGCAGGGGGCACTGCATGAAATCGCTCGCCCGCGACGGCGACAGGGACGAAGGCGGCTGAGGCGGCCGCGGCACGGAAGTCATGTCTCCAGACCCTACGGCCCGCCACTGACAGTCAGCGGCATACCATCGACGGTAGACCCTCGCACACTGCATGATCGTGGCAAAGGCCACTCACCGAACCGAAGGGACCCCGTGGACGAGAGCGGCGACAGCGGGCGGCCGCAGCCCGGCGCAGGGGGCACGGACCCCGGCGCCGCCCCCGAGAACGGCAAGCCCAAACGCCCCGCGGAGCCGGGCGGCGGCCTGCTCATGGGCCGCCCCTTCGGCGTGCCCGTCTACGTCGCCCCCAGCTGGTTCGTCGTCGCCGCGCTGATCACCTGGGTCTTCGGCGGCCAGCTCGACCGGGTGCTGCCCGAGCTGGGCGGTGCGCGCTATCTCGTCGCGCTGTTCTTCGCGATCGCCTTCTACGCCTCCGTGCTCGTCCACGAACTGGCCCACACGGTCGCCGCCCTGCGCTACAAGCTCCCGGTCCGCCGCATCCAGCTCCAGTTCTTCGGCGGCGTCTCGGAGATCGAGAAGGAGACCGAGACGCCAGGCCGCGAGTTCATCCTCGCCTTCGTCGGCCCGCTCCTCTCCCTCGTCCTCGGCGGCGTCTTCTACGGCGCGATGCAGTTCGTCGAGCCCGGCACCGTCCCCGGTGTCCTGCTCGCGGGCCTGATGATCTCCAACCTCATCGTGGCCGCCTTCAACCTGCTGCCCGGTCTGCCCCTCGACGGCGGCCGGATGCTCCGCGCCGTCGTCTGGAAGATCACCGGCAAGCCCATGAGCGGCACCATCGCCGCCGCCTGGGTCGGCCGGGGGCTGGCCGTCACCGTCCTGGTCGGACTGCCGCTGCTCACCCACACCGGAACCCTGGGCGCCGCACCCGACAGCATCGGCGGCATCGAGACCGTCATGGACGCCCTGCTCGCCGCGATCCTCGCCGGGATCATCTGGACCGGCGCCGGGAACAGCCTGCGCATGGCCCGGCTCCGCGAGCACCTGCCCGACCTCCGCGCCCGCACCCTCACCCGGCGTGCCGTGCCCGTCGAGTCCGCCACCCCGCTCTCCGAAGCGCTGCGCCGGGCCAACGAGGCGGGCGCCCGCGCCCTGGTCGTCGTCGACGGACAGGGCAACCCCAAGGGCGTCGTCCGCGAGGCCGCCATCGTCGGCGTCCCCGAACACCGCCGCCCCTGGGTCGCCGTCAGCGGCCTCGCCCAGGACCTCACCGAGGGTATGAAGGTCCCCGCCGAGCTGGCCGGGGAAGCCCTCCTCGACCGGCTCAAGGCCACCCCCGCCACCGAGTACCTGGTGGTCGAGGAGACCGGCCAGATCTACGGAGTCCTCTCCACCGCCGACGTGGAGCGCGCCTTCGTCAAGGCCATGGCCCGCCCCGGCACCTGAGCCGCCGGGGCTCCCGCCGCCGCCCGGACCGGGCGGTCGGCGGCCCCTGAAACACCGGTACGCTGGTCACATGTCTGAACCGACCGGTGCCGCCCGCCGACGTGGGCCCTTCAAGGTCGGGGACCAGGTCCAGCTCACCGACCCCAAGGGACGCCACTACACCTTCACGCTTGAGGCCGGAAAGAGCTTCCACACCCACAAGGGTTCTTTCCAGCACGACGAGCTGATCGGTGCTCCCGAGGGCAGTGTTGTCCGAACCACGGGAAACGTCGCCTACCTCGCGCTGCGCCCCCTGCTCCCCGACTACGTCCTGTCCATGCCCCGCGGCGCCGCCGTGGTCTACCCCAAGGACGCGGGCCAGATCCTGGCCTTCGCCGACATCTTCCCCGGCGCCCGCGTCGTGGAGGCAGGGGTCGGCTCCGGCTCGCTCTCCACCTTCCTGCTGCGCGCCATCGGTGAGCAGGGCATGCTGCACTCCTACGAGCGTCGCGAGGACTTCGCCGAGATCGCCCAGCAGAACGTCGAGCGCTACTTCGGCTCGCCGCACCCCGCCTGGCAGCTGACCGTCGGCGACCTCCAGGACAATCTCTCCGACACCGACGTCGACCGCGTCGTGCTGGACATGCTCGCTCCCTGGGAGTGCCTGGAGGCCGTCTCCAAGGCCCTGGTGCCCGGCGGCATCCTCTGCGCCTACGTCGCCACCACCACCCAGCTCTCGCGCACCGTCGAGTCCATCCGCGAGATCGGCTGCTTCGCCGAACCGCAGCCCTGGGAATCGATGATCCGCAACTGGCACGTGGAGGGCCTCGCCGTCCGCCCCGACCACCGCATGATCGGCCACACCGGCTTCCTGGTCACCGCCCGCCGCCTCGCGGACGGCGTCGAACCGCCCCTGCGCCGCCGCCGTCCCTCCAAGGGCGCCTACGGCGAGGACTACGACGGCCCCGGCAGCCAGAGCGGCTCCGCCGCCTCCCGCGGCTGATCCGTCCAACGCACCGGCGCCGCCGCTGAGTTCCCCGACCGACCGGGGAACTCAGCGGCGGCGCCTTTTCGTTGCCGCCGACACAGCGGCCCGGTGGCGAGACCCGTACCCACCCCGCCGTTCCGCCGGAGTGTGAGGTGTGGCACGATGCTGGCCACCCCTCGGGGGTGCTCCCCACCTCCTCCCGGGACTCCCAGGAACCATCAGGAGACATACCGCGTGCAGACCTCCGCGCTCCCGGACCTGGCGCACACCGCCGCCAAGCCCGTGCACTGGCTCGCCACGGCCGCCGCGATGGCCGGCGTCGTCGCGCTGGCCGGCCTGCTCCAGCCCCGTACGGCCACCGCCACCGCCACGGCCCCCGAGCAGCGGACCACCACACGGCACGGCCAGCAAGCCCCCGCCCCGGACCCGGCCGGCGTGGACTTCCCGCTGGAGTGCGGCGGCGCCGGGACCACCGTCGCCAGACAGGCCCCCGGGGACCTCGACGGCGACGGGCGGCCGGAAACCGTCGCCGTAGTGCACTGCGACGCGGGCTCCGGAACGCCGCCGAGCGGCATCTACGTCCTGACGCGGGGAAGCGGGCCCGCACCCCGGGTCGTGGCGACCCTGGTGGACCCCGCCGACAGGAAGACGGTCGGCGACTTCGCCGTACGGGGCGGAGTCGTCTCGGCGACCCTGCTCGGCTACTCCTCGCTCGACGTCCCCCGCTGCTGCCCCGACCAGGTGGAACAGGCCTCCTGGCGGTGGAAGGGGAAGGCGTTCGTCCGCACCTCCGGGGACCTCGCGCGCAGCGTGTGAGCTACTCGGCGTCCGGCCCGTACACCTCGACGCTGTCCTTGACGCGCCGCACATGGATGCAGTCGCCGGGGCACTCCTTGGCCGAGTCGACGACGTCCTGGAGGAGCGGCAGCGGCACCGGAGTGGTCGCGCCCTTGTCCTGAAGCAGCTCGTCGTCACTGCTCTTCACGTACGCCAGGCCGTCGATGTCCAGCTCGAAGACCTCGGGGGCGTACTGCACGCAGATTCCGTCGCCCGTGCAGAGATCCTGGTCGATCCAGACCTCCAGATCCTGGGTGCCGCTGTCGCCCGGCGAGTCCTGCTGCACGGTCATTGAGTCCTGCCGTTCCTGCGTATCCGAACCAATTGGAGCCAGCCCTGACGGGTGTTGACCGGTTCGACGATACAACCGGCGGCTTTCCGGTGCCGAAGGGTGGGTATTCCCTTGACGTGAGGGAGAGCGCAAGGGTGAAGATCGGACACACCCCGGAGTCTTTGTGATCTAGGGGTTTCAATCATCACCCACCCAGGTAGGGTCAGGAAGCGTCCAGCTCCCCATGGAGGAGGTGAGGACCGTGGCAGCCCACGACGACGACATCAACCGCGGCATCCGGCCCGCGCGAGGGTCAGAGGACCCAGCCGGCCAGGTTGCCTATCTCGAGCAGGAAATCGCCGTCCTGCGACGCAAGCTCGCCGACTCTCCGCGTCATACGAGGATTCTCGAAGAGCGGATCGTCGAGTTGCAGACGAACCTGGCGGGCGTGTCCGCGCAGAACGAGCGGCTCGCCAACACGCTCCGTGAGGCGCGTGACCAGATCGTGGCCCTCAAGGAGGAGGTCGACCGGCTCGCGCAGCCGCCGGCCGGCTTCGGCGTCTTCCTGCAGGCCAATGAGGACGGCACCTGCGACATCTTCACCGGGGGCCGCAAGCTCCGGGTGAACGTCAGCCCCAGTGTCGAGCTCGACGACCTGCGGCGCGGCCAGGAAGTCATGCTCAACGAAGCGCTCAACGTGGTCGAGGCCATGGAGTTCGAGCGGGCCGGGGACATCGTCACCCTCAAGGAGATCCTTGAGGACGGCGAGCGCGCCCTGGTGGTCGGGCACACCGACGAGGAGAGGGTGGTGCGGCTCGCCGAGCCGCTGCTGGACATGACCATCCGCTCCGGCGACGCCCTGCTCCTGGACTCCAGGTCCGGCTACGTCTACGAGGTGGTTCCCAAGAGCGAGGTCGAGGAGCTCGTCCTCGAAGAGGTCCCGGACATCGACTACGACAAGATCGGCGGCCTGGGCGACCAGATCGAGCTGATCCGCGACGCGGTCGAGCTTCCGTATCTGCACCCCGACCTCTTCAAGGAGCACGAGCTGCGGCCGCCGAAGGGCATCCTGCTCTACGGTCCGCCCGGCTGCGGCAAGACCCTGATCGCCAAGGCCGTCGCCAATTCGCTCGCCAAGAAGGTCGCCGAGGTGACCGGGCAGCCCGCGGGGAAGAGCTACTTCCTCAATATCAAGGGCCCCGAGCTGCTCAACAAGTACGTCGGCGAGACCGAGCGGCACATCCGCCTGGTCTTCCAGCGTGCTCGGGAGAAGGCGAGCGAGGGTACCCCCGTCATCGTCTTCTTCGACGAGATGGAATCCCTCTTCCGCACCCGCGGCAGCGGCGTC
This sequence comes from Streptomyces durocortorensis, assembly GCF_031760065.1. Lineage (NCBI taxonomy): Bacteria > Bacillati > Actinomycetota > Actinomycetes > Kitasatosporales > Streptomycetaceae > Streptomyces > Streptomyces sp. C11-1. Next base: position 1,073,288 of record NZ_CP134500.1, on the reverse strand, counting down.
AGCTCGGACGTGGAGAACACCATCGTCCCGCAGCTGCTCGCCGAGATCGACGGGGTGGAGGGCCTGGAGAACGTCATCGTCATCGGCGCCTCCAACCGCGAGGACATGATCGACCCCGCCATCCTGCGACCCGGCCGCCTCGATGTGAAGATCAAGATCGAGCGTCCGGACGCCGAGGCGGCGAAGGACATCTTCGCGAAGTACCTGACCCCGTCGCTCCCGCTGCACGCGGACGACCTGTCCGAGCACACCGGCTCGCGGGAGGCCGCCGCCCACGCCATGATCCAGTCGGTCGTGGAGCGGATGTACACGGAGTCCGAGGAGAACCGCTTCCTTGAGGTCACCTACGCCAACGGCGACAAGGAAGTCCTGTACTTCAAGGACTTCAACTCCGGCGCGATGATTCAGAACATCGTCGACCGGGCAAAGAAAATGGCCATCAAGGCATTCCTCGAACACGGCCAGAAGGGGCTGCGGGTCGCTCATCTCCTGCAGGCCTGTGTGGACGAGTTCAAGGAGAACGAAGACCTGCCGAACACCACCAACCCGGACGACTGGGCCAGGATTTCCGGTAAGAAGGGTGAGCGGATCGTCTTCATCCGCACACTCGTCACCGGAAAGCAGGGCGCGGACACCGGGCGGTCCATCGACACGGTCGCCAATACCGGCCAGTACCTGTAATACGCGGACCGGCTGCGGATGCCCGGAGGGGGTATCCGCAGCCGGTCGCATTCCACCGATCCGGCCATGCCGGAGCAATGTCGTAATTGATCTCCCCACCGGCGCAGAGGCGCTCTAGGCTCTGCGGTACCGCCGAGTCGCGCAGTGTGGTGACGGGCACCGCACACACGCACCGGACACAGCAGCGGTACTTGAGCGTCGCTCCCGGACGGGACCGACGCCGGGCAAGGAGGGCCGCATGACCGTACGGCGAGTAATGGGCATCGAGACGGAGTACGGGATCTCCGTCCCCGGCCACCCCAACGCCAATGCCATGCTCACCTCGTCCCAGATCGTCAACGCCTACGCGGCGGCGATGCACCGGGCGCGCCGCGCCCGCTGGGACTTCGAGGAGGAAAATCCGCTGCGCGACGCGCGAGGCTTTGACCTCGCCCGTGAGACCGCCGATTCCAGCCAGCTCACCGACGAGGACATCGGCCTGGCCAATGTGATCCTCACCAACGGTGCCCGGCTGTACGTCGACCACGCGCACCCCGAGTACAGCTCCCCGGAGATCACCAATCCGCGGGACGCGGTGCTCTGGGACAAGGCCGGCGAACGGATCATGGCCGAGGCGGCCGAGCGGGCCGCCGCCATCCCCGGCGCGCAGCCGATCCACCTCTACAAGAACAACACCGACAACAAGGGCGCCTCCTACGGCACGCACGAGAACTACCTCATGCAGCGGGAGACGCCGTTCTCGGACATCGTGCGCCACCTGACGCCGTTCTTCGTCTCGCGCCAGGTGGTCACGGGCGCGGGCCGGGTCGGCATCGGCCAGGACGGCCATGAGCACGGCTTCCAGATCAGCCAGCGCGCCGACTACTTCGAGGTTGAGGTCGGCCTGGAGACCACGCTCAAGCGTCCCATCATCAACACCCGGGACGAGCCCCATTCCGACGCCGAGAAGTACCGCCGGCTCCATGTGATCATCGGCGACGCCAATCTCTCGGAGATCTCCACCTACCTCAAGCTCGGCACCACGTCCCTGGTGCTGTCCATGATCGAGGACGCCTTCATCAACGTCGACCTCGCCGTCGACCAGCCCGTACGCACGCTGCACCAGGTCTCGCACGACCCGGATCTGCGGCAGCTGATCACACTCCGCAGCGGCCGGTCACTCACCGCCGTCCAGTTGCAGATGGAGTATTTCGAGCTGGCCCGCAAGTACGTGGACGAGCGGTACGGCACCGACGCCGACGAGCAGACCAAGGACATCCTGACCCGCTGGGAGGACACCCTCAACCGGCTGGAGACCGATCCGATGAGTCTGGCGGGCGAGCTGGACTGGATCGCCAAGCGGGAGCTGATGGAGGGCTACCGCCGCCGCGACACGCTGGACTGGGACGCCCCCCGGCTGCATCTGGTGGACCTCCAGTACGCGGACGTACGGCCCGACAAGGGCCTCTACAACCGTCTGGCGGCCCGTGGGCGGATGAAGCGGCTGCTGGACGAGGACGAGGTCACCAGGGCCCGTACGAAGCCTCCGGAGGACACCAGGGCCTATTTCCGGGGCCGCTGCCTGGAGCAGTACGCCGATGATGTGGCGGCCGCCTCCTGGGACTCGGTCATCTTCGACCTGCCGGACCGCGACTCGCTCCAGCGGGTGCCCACGCTGGAGCCGCTGCGCGGGACGCGCGAGCACGTCAAGGACCTGCTCGACCGGTGTCGTACGGCGGAAGAGCTGGTCCGGGTGCTGTCCGGCGGCTGAAAGGCCTCCGGACTGGGAATCAATCACCTGAGGCCCGGACGTTGGACAAGTACCGGGCCAAATGTCGGACCCCGTGGGTAGGGTCTGATCAAGAGCTTCGATTGCTTCGAACCGAGCGGGGTGAGCTACATGGCGACCAAGGACACCGGCGGCGGACAGCAGAAGGCGACGCGTTCCACCGAGGAGGTCGAGGAGCAGGCGCAGGACGCGCAGGCGTCCGAGGATCTCAAGGAGCGCCAGGAGAAGCTGAGCGACGACGTCGACTCGGTGCTGGACGAGATCGACGACGTCCTGGAAGAGAATGCCGAGGACTTCGTCAGGTCATTTGTCCAAAAGGGCGGGGAATAAGGCTGAATGTCCGACTCTTCTGCGGAGAGGCAGCACTCTCGTCGACGGAAGAATCGGCCGCGGCAGTCCTTCGCCGGTAAAAGGGCCATGCGTGATGGCCTCCAGGCGTATTGCCGGAAGTGCTCTGCCGAGTACTGCCAGCAGCGTCAGGAGGCCAAGGCCAAGGCCAAGGCCAAGGCCAAGGCCAAGGGCAAGGGCAAGCCGGTCCGGGGGCAAGGCGCCGGTGCCACGGGAGCACGAACGTTGCACGCAGTGCGGCGAGGTGAAGCCGCATGACCAGTGGGAGCGCGACAAGTCGTCTTCCGACGGCTGGTCGAGTTCCTGCCGCGAACGCGGGGCGGAGCGAGGTCGGATCGGCTGCTTCAAGCGCACGCAGGGCCTTGTCCCTGCCGAGCCGGACGCGCTGATCGCGGCTCAGCAGGGCGTGTGCCGTATCTGTCCAATCGCTCCGGCTGAGCATGTGGATCACTGCCATGAGACGGGTAGGGTCCGTGGCGTACTGTGCTTCAGCTGCAACGCAGCCCTGGGGCAGTTCAAGGATCGGCCGGATGCCATAAGGCGTGCAGCCGCATACGTGGAGGGAAACGCGTGGAAGCCAACACTCGTAGCACCGGGCGTCTACCAGCAGCCTTCCTGACGCCGGGGTCGTCCTCGTTCATGGACTTCCTGTCCGACCAGTCGCCCGAGATGCTCCCGGGCAACCGGAGCCTGCCGCCGCTCCAGGGGGCCATCGAGGCGCCGCACGGGACGACCATCGTCGCGGCGTCCTTCCCCGGCGGCGTGGTCCTGGCCGGTGACCGGCGCGCCACCATGGGCAACATGATCGCGCAGCGCGACATCGAGAAGGTCTTCCCGGCCGACGAGTACTCGGCGGTGGGCATCGCCGGCACCGCCGGACTGGCTGTGGAGATGGTCAAGCTGTTCCAGCTGGAGCTGGAGCACTTCGAGAAGGTCGAGGGCGCCCAGCTCTCCCTGGAGGGCAAGGCCAACCGGCTCTCCACCATGATCCGCAGCAATCTGGCCATGGCCATGCAGGGCCTCGCCGTGGTGCCCCTCTTCGCCGGTTTCGACGTCGACCGCGAGAAGGGCCGCATCTTCTCCTACGACGTCACCGGCGGGCGTTCGGAGGAGACCGGCTACGCCGCCACCGGCTCCGGCTCGATCTTCGCCCGCAACGCGATGAAGAAGCTCTACCGCGAGGACCTGACGGAGGAGCAGGCCCTCACCCTGGTCGTGCAGGCGCTGTACGACGCCGCGGACGACGACTCGGCGACCGGCGGCCCGGACGTGGCCCGCCGCATCTACCCGATCGTCACCGTCATCACCGACGAAGGCTTCCGGAGGCTGAGCGACCAGGAGTCCTCCGAGATCGCGCGCTCCGTTCTGGAACGCCGACTGGAGCAGCCCGACGGCCCGCGCGCCGCGCTGCTCTGACCCGGACTCCGAGCCTTTAGAGATGCACTCGTCACTGACAGGAAGGGACGGATAGCCGGTGTCGACGCCGTTCTATGTCTCACCCCAGCAGGCCATGGCCGACCGGGCGGAGTACGCCCGCAAGGGCATCGCCCGTGGTCGCAGCCTTGTTGTGCTGCAGTACGCCGACGGCATTGTGTTCGTCGGCGAGAACCCGTCCCGTGCGCTGCACAAGTTCAGCGAGATCTATGACCGGATCGGCTTCGCCGCCGCCGGGAAGTACAACGAGTACGAGAACCTCCGCATCGGCGGCGTGCGCTACGCCGATCTGCGCGGATACACCTACGACCGGGACGATGTGACGGCCCGTGGGCTGGCCAACGTCTACGCCCAGACGCTCGGCACCATCTTCTCCAGCGCCGCCGAGAAGCCCTACGAGGTGGAGCTGGTGGTCGCCGAGGTCGGCGCCGAGCCCGAGGGCGACCAGATCTACCGGCTGCCCCACGACGGTTCGATCGTGGACGAGCACGGCTCGGTCGCAGTCGGCGGCAACGCCGAACAGATCAGCAGCTTCCTCGACCAGCGCCACCGCGACGGCATGACGCTCGCCGAGGCGCTCAAGCTGGCCGTCCAGGCGCTCTCGCGGGAGCCGGGCGGCGGCGAGCGGGAGATCCCGGCCGAGCGCCTGGAGGTCGCGGTCCTGGACCGTACCCGCCCCCAGCAGCGCAAGTTCAAGCGGATCGTCGGCCGTCAGCTGACCCGGCTGCTGGAGACGGAAGTCGCGAGCAGCACCCCGACGGACGCCCCGTCCGACACCGAGGACACCGACTCCGCCACCACGCCCGATTCCACGGAGGAGTAGGCGCCGGCGCCTCTGATGCCCCCGGGCCGCGGCCCGGGGGCATCGTCATGCCCGGGCGGCGGGCGGCGGCGCCGTCGAGCCGCGTACGACCAGCTGTACCGGCAGGCCGCCCGGCTCGACGGGGCGGCCGTCCAGCACGGCGAGCAGCGCCTCCATACCGCGTTCCCCGACGTGCTCGGCGGGCAGCTGAACCGTGGTCAGTTCCGGCTCGACGGCGGTGGCCAGCGCCAGATCGTCGAAGCCGGTGACCGACAGCTCGTCCGGCACCCGCAGCCCGAGCCGCCGAGCCGCCTTGCAGGCGCCCGCGGCCAGGATGTCGTCGTCGCAGACGATCGCGGTCGGCCTCTGCCCGGCGGCCGCCAGCACCCCTTCCGCGGCCTCGCGCCCCGCCCGTACGTCCAGCGGGGCCCGTACCGTACGCAGGCTCGCGTCCGGCACCGCGCCCAGAGCGTCGTGCAGCGCCCGGGCCCGGACCGCGAACGTCCAGGTGTCCACGGCGGAGGCCAGATGCAGGAAGCGGCGGTGCCCGAGCCCCAGCAGATGGTCCGTCACCTGCCGCATCCCGTCGCCGATGTCCAGGTTCACCTGGGCCGCGGGGCCGGTGTCGGCCGGATCGCTGTCCAGCATCACCAGCGGCAGCTCGGCCCCGCGCAGTGCGTCCAGGGCGTCGGCGGCCATCGAGGACGCGATCACCCCGTCCAGCGAGGCGCGGGCCGAAGCGAACGGGTCCCGGGCCGGGCCCGTGCCGTCGGGGGAGGGGTAGAGCACCACACCGAAGTCGTGCTCCGCGGCGACCGCCGCCGCCCCGGTGCACACCCGGGCGAAGAACTCGTTGGTGAGCGCGGGGACCACCAGCAGCGCGGTCCTGGTCCGGCCGAGCCGCAGACTGCGGGCCGCCAGATTGGGCCGGTAGCCCAGCTCCGCCGCGCTCTCCCGGACCCGCCGGGCCGTGGCCTCGGAGACCCGTCCCGGCCACTTCCCGCCGAGCACCAGGGAGACCGTCGCCTGGGAGACGCCCGCCGCGCGGGCCACGTCCCGGCTGGTGGGCCGGGCGGGTACGGGCTGATGGGCGCTGGTCACTCGGGCCTCCGTGCGGGGTGTCTCCACAGCGCCGCGAGGTAGACCCGCGTGCTGCGGACATGGTACGTATGAACGTCGACGTTATACGTAAAACCTCGGTGGGCGGCAGCCCGGGCCGGGCGGAGAGGGGCGGACATGGCCGCGGGATATCTGGACATCCTCCGGGCGCGGCACGCTGCCCGGCTGCTCACGGGCACGCTGGTGGGGCGCCTGCCCAACGGCACCGCGCACATCGCGATCGTGCTGTTCACCCGCGCCGAAGGCGGCAGCTACACCCTCGCGGGCGCGCTGGCCGCCGCGTACGGACTGGCCACCGCCGTCGGCCAGCCGCTGCTGGGCCGGGCCGTGGACCTGTACGGGCAGCCGCGCGTCCAGTTCCCCGCCGCCGTCCTCTCGGCGCTCGGCATGGCCCTGTTCGCGGTCGCGGGCCTCGGCTCGCTCCCGCTGGCCTACGCCGCCGTCGTCGTCGCGGGAGTCGCCACACCGCCCCTGGAGGGCGGCCTGCGCGCCTTGTGGCCCAGCGTCCTCAAGCGCGAGGACCAGGTGCACCGGGCGTACGCCATGGACGCCGTCGCGCAGGAGATCATGTTCACGGTCGGACCGCTCCTGGTGACGCTGCTCGTCGCCCTCTGGTCCCCGGCCGCCGCCCTCCTCGTCATCAACGCCATCGGCGTCCTGGGCGCCCTGTCCGTCGTCCTGTCCGAGCCCTCGCGCACCTGGCGCTCCGCCCCCCGCGAGGCGCACTGGCTGGGCGCCCTTCGCTCGCCCGGACTCCTCGCCCTCCTCGGTGCCTTCTTCTTCATCGGCCTCGCGCTCGGCTCCATCACGGTGGCCGGAGTGGCGTACGCCGACGACCACGGCCGGGAATCGGTGTACGGCTGGCTGATGGCCTCGCTCGGCCTCGGCGCGCTGATCGGCGGCCTGGCCTACGGCGCCCGCCAGTGGGCCGGTGCGCCGGAGAAGCGGCTGCGGGTGATCGTCGGCCTGCTGGCGCTCGGCTACCTGCCGCTGACGCTCACCCCTTCGGTGCCCGCGATGGCCGCCCTCGCCGCCCTCGCCGGGGTGTTCCTCGCCCCGGCCATCGCCTGCTCCTTCATCGTGGTCGACCGGCACGCCCCGCGCGGCACGGTGACCGAGGCCTTCTCCTGGCTCGTCACCACCTTCGGCGTGGGCGCGGCGGTCGGAACGGCCGTCGCGGGACCGGCCGTCGAGCTGGGCTCCACGGCCTGGAGTTTCGCGGTCGCGGGGGCCGGGGGAGTGGCGGCCCTGGTGGTTCTGCTGGCCACCGGACGGGTTCTGGGGGCCGACTCGGTGCCCGTCCGCGCGCCCGCCGTCGTGACCGGATCTGAAAATGATCGGAACGGTGCTGTCGAACCCGGTTTCAGCACAGGCCGTAAGGCGTAATGTTCAGTCATGGACCGCCGCATTTTCGGGCTGGAGAACGAGTACGGCGTCACGTGCACGTTCAGGGGACAGCGCCGACTGTCACCTGACGAAGTGGCGCGCTACCTCTTCCGCCGTGTTGTGTCATGGGGCCGCAGCAGCAACGTCTTTCTGCGGAACGGCGCCCGCCTCTACCTCGACGTGGGATCGCATCCGGAATATGCCACCCCCGAATGCGACAACGTGACCGAACTGGTCACGCACGACAAGGCGGGCGAGCGCATTCTCGAAGGCCTGCTCGTCGACGCCGAACGCCGCCTGCACGAGGAGGGAATCGCGGGCGACGTCTATCTCTTCAAGAACAACACCGACTCGGCGGGAAACTCCTACGGCTGCCACGAGAACTACCTCGTGGCCCGGCACGGAGAATTCTCCCGGCTCGCGGACATCCTCATCCCCTTCCTCGTCACCCGGCAGCTGATCTGCGGGGCGGGCAAGGTGCTCCAGACCCCGCGCGGCGCGGTCTACTGCGTCAGCCAGCGCGCCGAGCACATCTGGGAGGGCGTCAGCTCCGCCACCACCCGCTCCCGGCCGATCATCAACACCCGCGACGAACCCCACGCCGACGCCGAGCGGTACCGCCGCCTCCACGTCATCGTCGGTGACTCCAACATGTCCGAGACGACCATGCTGCTCAAGGTCGGCGCCACCGACCTGGTGCTCCGCATGATCGAGGCGGGCACGGTGATGCGCGACCTGACCCTGGAGAACCCGATCCGGGCGATCCGCGAGGTCAGCCACGACCTCACCGGGCAGCGCAAGGTCCGCCTGGCCAGCGGCCGGGAGGCCTCGGCCATAGAGGTCCAGCGGGAGTACTACGAAAAGGCCGTGGACTTCGTCGAGCGCCGGGGCATCCGAACCGGCACCGTCGACCAGGTCCTGGAGCTGTGGGGCCGCACCCTGGACGCGATCGAGGCCGAGGACCTCGACCGGATCGACACCGAGATCGACTGGGTCATGAAGTACAAGCTCATCGAGCGGTACCGGGCCAAGCACAACATGACCATGTCGAATCCGCGGGTCGCGCAGATAGACCTCGCCTACCACGACATCCACCGCCGAAGGGGTCTCTTCTACCTCCTGGAGCGCAAGGGGCAGACCGCCCGCATCTGCAACGACCTGAAGATCTTCGAGGGCAAGTCGGTGCCCCCGCAGACCACCCGGGCCAGGCTGCGCGGCGACTTCATCCGGCGGGCCCAGGAGCAGCGGCGGGACTTCACCGTCGACTGGGTCCACCTCAAGCTCAACGACCAGGCGCAGCGCACGGTGCTGTGCAAGGACCCGTTCCGTTCCGTGGACGAGCGGGTGGAGAAGCTGATCGCCGGTATGTGAGCGCGCGCACGCACCGGCCTCCGGCCCCCGGGACCCACCGGTCCCGGGGGCCGGAGCTGTGTGCGGGGTCCGGCCCGAACGGAATGAGAGGCCCTAGAGTGTTCCGGGACTGAACCACCGTGCCCCCTGAGATCTGAGGAACCAGTGCGCCGAATTGCCGGCCTTCTCGTCGCCCCCCTCCTGCTGCTGTCGGCAGTGGCGTGCGGCAACGACAAGGCCTCCGACTCCGCCTCGTCCAAGAACGGCGTCCCCGCGATCACCGCGGGGGCGAAGTTCGGCGAGAAGCCCACCCTCTCCAAGGGCGAGGGGGACCCGCCCAAGGAGCTGAAGACCGACGTCATCAGCGAGGGGGACGGGGCGAAGCTCAAGAACGGCGATGCGATCCAGGTCAACTACCTCGGTCAGGCCTGGGACTCCGACAAGCCGTTCGACAACAGCTTCGACCGCAAGCAGCCCTTCGACCTGACGCTCGGTGCGGGCATGGTCATCCAGGGCTGGGACAAGGGCCTGGTCGGGCAGAAGGTCGGCAGCCGCGTCGAGCTGGTCATCCCGCCGGAGCTCGGATACGGCGAGCAGGGCCAGGGCGACATCAAGCCGAACGCCACCCTCGTGTTCGTCGTCGACGTCCTCAAGGCCACCCAGATCCCGGCCTCCGCCAAGGGCACCGAGGTCGCCCAGGACAACATCGACCTGCCCAAGGTCGGAGTGAAGACCGACGGCAAGGCCCCCACCGTCACCATCCCCAAGAGCGACCCGCCGAAGAAGCTGGCCTCCACCTACGTCCTGGAGTCCGACGGCGACGTCGTCAAGGAGTCCGACAGCGTCGTCGTGAACTACGTCGGCATGGTCTGGAAGGACGCCAAGGAGTTCGACAACACCTACTCCACCGGCAAGACCCAGACCTTCCCGCTGTCGCAGGTCACCCTCAAGGGACTCAAGACCGGCCTGATCGACAAGAAGGTCGGCAGCCGGGTGCTCATCGTCATCCCGCCGGACCAGGCCTTCGGCGACCAGCAGCAGCAGGCCATCCCGAAGAACTCCACCCTGGTCTTCGCCGTGGACATCCTCGCCAAGGTGTAAGACTGTCCCGGTTGCCCAGTTCATCATTTAGAGGAGCAGTTCAGTGAGCATCGACAAGCCCGAGATCGACTTCCCGGGTGGCGAGCCGCCGGCAGACCTGGCGATCAGGGACATCTGGGAGGGCGACGGCCCGGTGGCCCAGGCCGGCCAGACCGTCTCCGTGCACTACGTGGGCGTGGCCTTCTCCACCGGCGAGGAGTTCGACGCCTCCTGGAACCGCGGCACCCCGCTGCGGTTCCAGCTCGGTGCCGGCCAGGTCATCTCCGGCTGGGACCAGGGCGTGCAGGGCATGAAGGTCGGCGGCCGTCGCGAGCTGATCATCCCCGCGCACCTCGCCTACGGCGACCGCGGCGCCGGGGGCGGCCGTATCGCCCCGGGCGAGACGCTGATCTTCGTCTGCGACCTGGTCTCCGTCTGACCGGCTCCGGTTACGCGAACGAGGGCCCCCGCCGCACGGCGGGGGCCCTCCTCGTCTTCCGGCCCCTGCCCGGCTTTGGTCCCCCACACCCCGGGGCGGTACGGTCGACCGTCGTAGCGCACAAGAGAAAGGGCGTCGATGGCGATTGCCAAGGCCGAGCGGTTGATGAACCTCGCGCTGTGCCTGCTGGGGACCCGGCGCCCGCTCAGCAAGCGTGAGCTCCGCGGCTCCATCGAGGCCTACCTCGAAGCGGGCACCGACGACTCCTTCAACCGGATGTTCGAGCGTGACAAGGACGATCTGCGCGAGCTCGGCCTCGTCATCGAGACCGTCGAGAACCTCGACGGCGACACCGGCTATCTGGCCCGCCGCGACAGCAACCGGCTGCCCCCCATCACCCTGGACGCCGAGGAGGCCGCGGCCCTCGGGCTCGCCGCCAAGGTCTGGCAGCAGGCCCGCCTCGCCGGGGCCGCCAGCGGCGCCCTCCAGAAGCTGCGCGCCGCCGGGATGCCCGAGGCCGAGGACGACTACGAGGTGCACAGCGCCCTCGAACCCCGTATCCCCGTGCACGAGGCCGCGTTCGAGCCCCTGATGCTGGCCTGCCGTGACCGCCGCCCGGTCACCTTCGACTACCGCAAGGCCAACTCCGCCCGCCCCGAGCAGCGCCAGGTCGAACCCTGGACCCTCGAATGCTGGCGCGGCCACTGGTACCTCGCGGGCTGGGACCGCGAGCGGGGCGCCGAGCGCGTCTTCAGGCTCTCCCGCATCACCGGCAAGGTCCGCTCCCGCGCCGGGGCCTTCACCGCCGAGGTGCCCGACGTGGTCACCGTCCGCGAGACCGTCGAGAGCTGGGCCGGCGAGACCGCGACCCGTACCGCACGGATCAGGCTCCGCGCCGGAGCCGGCTACCCGCTGCGGTCCCGGGCGATATCCGTCACGGAGCGCGGCGACGGCTGGGACGAGCTGGAAGTCCCGTACGGACACGGCCTCGACGCCTGGCTCGTCGAGTTCGGGCCGGACGTCGTCGTGGAGGAGCCCGCCGACCTGCGGGCCGATGTGGTGGACCGGCTGCGCGCCGTGGCCAAGGACTAAGGGACCAGGGGACCGAAGCGATGGCCACGAACGCGATCGACCAGACCCGCCGGATGCTGTCCCTGGTGACGTATCTGCGCGAGCGCCCCGGCGCCCACGTCCAGGACGTGGCCCGGGCCTTCGGGATCACCGAGGACGAGCTGATCTCCGACCTCGACGTGCTGCCCATGTGCGGCACCAGCTTCCGCGGCGGGGACCTCCTCGACATCGACACCGACGGCGACCGGATCTGGTGGCACAACCCGGACGACGTCGCCGAGCCGCTGCGGCTCGCCGCCGACGAGGCGACCGCCCTGCTCGTCGCCGCCCGTGCCGTCGCCACCCTGCCCGGCCTCCGCGAGAGCGACCGCCAGGCACTGGTCCGCGCCACCGCCAAGCTGGAGACGGCCGCAGGCGAGTCAGGGGCGGCCAGCTCCCGGCTCTCGGTGACCTTCGAGTCCGAGGGCGGCGTCTTCGCCGACGTCGACCGGGCCATCTCCGAGCGCCGCCGCCTCTGGCTGCGCTACTACTCGCCCGCCCGCGACGAACTCACCGAGCGCGAGGTCGACCCGATCCGGCTCTTCGCCGTCGGCCACACCTACATGGAGGGCTGGTGCCGGCTCTCCGAGGCCCGCCGGACCTTCCGCCTGGACCGGGTCGCCGAGATCCGCCTCCTCGACGCCCCCGCCGTCCCGCCCGAACTGGAGTTGCGGGACCTGTCCGCGGGGCTCGTCCAGCCCGCCGCCGAGGACCCCGAAGTGGTGATCGAGGTCGGCACCGGAGGCCGCTGGGTCGCCGAGTACTACCCGCACGACTCCGCCGAGGAACTGCCCGACGGCGGACTGCGGATCACCCTGCGCACCCCCGACCCGGCCTCGCTGCGCCGCCTCGCCCTGCGCCTCGGCGGAGAGGGCCGCATCGTCGACCCGCCGGCGCTCGCCGACAGCGCCCGTGAGGCGGCCCGCGAGGCGCTCGCCGCCTACGAGGACACGGGCCGGGAGGCCGAGGAGCGGAGACCACGATGAACGGGACGCCCCTGTTTCCGGCCGCCCCCGGGGTCAGCCCGGCGACACCGCGGGCGACCGCCGGGACCGGGCCCGTACCGGTGCCGGTTCCCGCCGCCGTACGGTTCCGGGCCGGCTGCCCCGACTGCCGCGGGCGCTTCGAACTCGCCGCCGGGGAGCTGCGCCTGGCGATCGGCGCCACCAGCCGCACCACCTTCTACACCTTCACCTGCCCCGAGTGCGGCGCCTCGGTCCGCAAACCCGCCGGGGAGCGCATCATCGAACTGCTCACCGGCGGTGGTGTACGGACGCTGCGCCTGCACGCCACCCCGTAGCGCCTGCCGCAGCGCCGTACAGGAAAGCCGCACAGGAAAAGAGGCACGCCGTATGTTCTGGCCCATGCTCGCCATCGCCCTCGGATTTCTGGGGGTCTTTGTGCTGGGCGTGCTCGGCATCAAGGTCTTCGTCGAGGCACAGCGGCTCGGCCGCCAGGTCACGGCCACCACGGAGCGGATCAACCGGGCGTCGGAGGACCTCGAACAGGCGGCGACCCGCCTCGCGGCCACCGGCGACGGCCTGCGCTGACGGGCACTGCGGGCTGATGTCCGTCGGCGCCGAGGGGTACGCTGCTGGGGGCGGCCCAGGCAGGGAGGGGCGGGTCGCAAGCCGCAGTACGCGCGGGCATTGCCTCGCGTTTACTCCCGCGGGTTACGATCGCTGCCAGCGCAATGATCGGACGTATGCCCGGTCGAACGGGTAGCGAGCCCACCCTCCAGCCGCCTCAGTGAGAAGGAAGTCGCACATGATCGGCAATCTGAAGCCCCTAGAGATCGTTCTGATCATCGCTGTCATCCTGCTGCTCTTCGGTGCCAAGAAGCTTCCCGACATGGCGCGTTCGCTCGGCAAGTCGGCCCGCATCCTCAAGAGCGAGGCCAAGGCGATGAAGAAGGACGACGCGGCCGCGACGGCCACGACGGAGACCGTCGAGGACCCGGCCCCGCCGCAGTCCACCACCGCGCGCACCATTCAGGCCGCGCCCGGAGACGTCACGAGCTCCCGCCCGGTCAACGAGGCCAAGCCCACCACCCAGAGCTGACCGCTGACGCGCTCCGCCGACAGCCGCCGTACGAGACGAGGGAAGTGGGTTGCTCAAGTCTGCCCGCAAGCAGGAGAAGGACGACGAGGGGCGGATGCCTCTCCTCGATCACCTGCGTGAGCTGCGTAACCGGCTACTGAAGTCCGTGCTGGCGGTCGTGATCGCCGTCATCGGGGCCGCCTTCTTCCACAAGGAGATCTTCGAGTTCCTGATGAAGCCGATCCTCGACTCGGTCGGCTGCAAGAACGGCGTCGAGACGATGGTCAACGGCCGCCCCTGCGCGGAGATGACCACCAACGGTCTGTTGTCGCCCTTCACCATCGCGCTGAAGGTCTCCCTCATGGCGGGCGTCCTGCTCGCCACGCCTGTCTGGCTCTACCAGCTCTGGGCCTTCGTCGCCCCCGGCCTGCACCAGAAGGAGAAGCGGTACTCCCTGGCCTTCGTGGCCGCGGGCGTCCCGCTGTTCGTCGCCGGCGCCTACCTGGCCTACGCGATCCTGCCGGAGACGGCCGAGATCATGCTGGGCTTCACGCCCGCCAACGTCACGAACCTGCTGCCGCTGGACGACTTCCTCGACCTCATCACCCGCATGGTGATCGTTTTCGGGCTCGCCTTCGAACTGCCTCTGCTGCTCGTCGCCCTCAACATGACGGGCGTCCTGTCCGGCGCCCGTATGCTGCGCTGGTGGCGCGGCATGATCGTCGGCCTCACCGCCTTCGCGGCCATCGCGACCCCCGGCGGCGAGCCCATCTCGATGCTGCTGCTGGCCGGTCCGCTCGCGGTGCTCTACTTCATCGCCGTCGGTTTCTCCCTGCTGAACGACAAGCGCCGCAACCGCAACAACCCCGACGCCGAGCTCAGCGACGACGAGGCCTCGCAGCTCGACCTGACTCCCGAGCCGGTCGGCGGCGTCGAGCCGGAGACCGACCCGCGCCGGGCGCTTCCGGGGCAGGCCTCCGGTGAGGCGGACGGGCCAGGACCGCACCGGATGAACGGTTACGACGACATCACCTGACCTTGTAGGGTCCGGCGGGTGACCAGCGAGATCACCCTCTTCGTCAATCCCACCGCAGGAAGCGGCCGGGGCGCGCACGCCGCGCAGCCGGCCGCTTCCGCGTTGCGGGACGCCGGATTCTCCGTCCGTACGGTGCTCGGCGAGGACGCCGACGACGCCCTGCGCCGGGCCCGTGAGGCCGTGGCGGCGGGTACCGGGGCGCTGATAGCCGTGGGCGGGGACGGGCTGATGTCCCTCGCCCTCCAGGCCGTCGCGGGGACGGGCACGCCGCTCGGCGTCGTGGCTGTCGGCACGGGCAACGACTTCGCCCGGGCGCTGGGCCTGCCGATCCGTGACCCGGCCGCCGCCGGTGCGCTGGCCGCGCGGGCGCTCAAGGAGGGCGGTCACCGTGACATCGACCTCGGGCGGGTCGGGGAGCGCTGGTTCGGGACGGTGCTCGCCTCCGGGTTCGACTCGCGGGTCAACGACCGGGGCAACCGGATGCGGCTGGTGGGCGGGCGGTTCAAGTACGACCTCGCGATCCTCGCCGAACTGGCCGCCTTCAAGCCGATCCCGTACCGCATCCGGCTGGACGGGGGAGAGGCCCGCGAGATCGAGGCGACGCTCATCGCGGTGGGCAACGGGACGACGTACGGCGGAGGCATGCGGATCTGCGCCGAGGCCCGGATGGACGACGGGCTCTTCGACGTGACCGTGGTGGGGGAGTGCTCCCGCGCCACCCTCCTCAAGGTCTTCCCCAGGGTCTACAAGGGCACGCATCTGAGCCACCCGGCCGTCACCGCGCACCGCGTCTCCTCGATCGAGCTGGCCGCGGCCGGTGTCACCGCGTACGCGGACGGTGAACCGATGGGCGCGCTGCCGCTCACCGCCACCTGTGTACCGGGGGCCGTGCGGGTGCTGGCCGGGTGAAAGGCCAAGGGCATTTAAAGATCGCGCTGAGTGTCAGAGGTGGCGGGTAGGCTCGTAGCCAAGATGACAGAGGACCTCTCACCAGCTGAGCGATACCAGGCTTCTCGGGTCCGTGCGGCCGAGATGGCGACGGCCCTCGGGCCCTTCCGGGAGATGTACGCATTCGGACTGGACCCGTTCCAGATCGAGGCCTGCCAGGCCCTGGAGGAGGGCAAGGGGGTGCTGGTCGCGGCCCCCACGGGGTCGGGCAAGACGATCGTCGGCGAGTTCGCCGTCCACCTGGCCCTGGAGCAGGGCCGCAAGTGCTTCTACACCACGCCGATCAAGGCGCTCTCCAACCAGAAGTACGCCGACCTCGTCAAGCGGTACGGCGCGGACAAGGTCGGTCTGCTGACCGGCGACAACAGCGTCAACTCCGAGGCGCCCGTGGTCGTGATGACCACCGAGGTCCTGCGGAACATGCTGTACGCGGGCTCCCAGTCGCTCGCCGGCCTCGGCTATGTCGTCATGGACGAGGTGCACTACCTCTCCGACCGCTTCCGGGGGGCGGTCTGGGAGGAAGTGATCATTCACCTCCCGGAGTCGGTGACTCTGGTGTCGCTGTCGGCCACCGTGTCCAATGCCGAGGAGTTCGGCGACTGGCTGGACACCGTGCGCGGCGACACCGAGGTCATCGTCTCCGAGCACCGGCCGGTGCCGCTGTGGCAGCACGTGATGGCCGGACGCCGGATGTACGACCTCTTCGAGGAGGAGACCGACCACGGCGGCCGCGGCGCCGGACGCCGCGAGGTCAACCCCGACCTGGTCCGTCTCGCCCGCCAGGAGAACCAGCAGGGCTACAACCCCCGTGAGCGCCGCCGGGGCAAGATGGTCCGCGAGGCCGACCGCGAGCGCGAGCGGCGGCAGCGCAGCCGGATCTGGACGCCCGGCCGGCCCGAGGTCATCGACCGGCTGGACTCCGAGGGGCTGCTGCCCGCCATCACGTTCATCTTCAGCCGGGCGGGCTGTGAGGCCGCCGTCCAGCAGTGCCTGTACGCCGGACTCCGCCTCAACGACGAGGACAAGCGCCGACTGGTCCGGGAGATCGTCGAGGAGCGGACCGCCTCCATCCCCGGCGAGGACCTGAACGTCCTGGGCTACTACGAGTGGCTCGAAGGCCTGGAGCGGGGTATCGCCGCCCACCACGCGGGCATGCTGCCGACCTTCAAGGAGGTCGTCGAGGAGCTGTTCGTCCGGGGTCTGGTGAAGGCCGTCTTCGCCACCGAGACCCTGGCGCTCGGCATCAACATGCCCGCGCGCTCCGTGGTGCTGGAGAAGCTCGTCAAGTGGAACGGCGAGCAGCACGCCGACATCACCCCCGGTGAGTACACCCAGCTCACCGGTCGGGCCGGTCGCCGCGGTATCGACGTCGAGGGCCACGCGGTGGTCCTGTGGCAGCGCGGCATGGACCCCACGGCGCTGGCCGGCCTCGCGGGGACGCGTACGTATCCGCTGCGCTCCAGCTTCCGCCCCTCGTACAACATGGCGGTCAACCTCGTGCAGCAGTTCGGGCGGCACCGCTCGCGCGAGCTACTGGAGACCTCGTTCGCCCAGTTCCAGGCGGACAAGTCCGTCGTCGGGATCTCCCGGCAGGTCCAGCGCAACGAGGAGGGCCTGGAAGGCTACAAGGAGGGCATGACCTGCCACCTCGGGGACTTCGAGGAGTACGCGCGGCTGCGCCGCGACCTCAAGGACCGGGAGACGGAGCTGGCCAAGCAGGGTGCGGCGCAGCGGCGGGCGGCGGCGGCCTCGTCGCTGGAGAAGCTGAAGCCGGGGGACGTCATCCATGTGCCCACGGGGAAGTTCGCGGGTCTGGCGCTGGTGCTGGATCCCGGACTGCCCGCCGGGCGGGCCAACGGGCACCGCGGGTTCGACCACCACGACGGGCCGCGTCCGCTGGTGCTGACCGCCGAGCGACAGGTCAAGCGGCTGGCCTCGATGGACTTCCCGGTGCCGGTGGAGGCGCTGGACCGGATGCGCGTCCCGAAGTCGTTCAATCCGCGCTCGCCGCAGTCCCGGCGCGATCTGGCCTCCGCGCTGCGGACGAAGGCCGGGCACATCGCGCCCGAGCGGCACCGCAAGCAGCGGGCGGCCGCGGCCGACGACCGGGAGATCAGCCGGTTGCGGACCGAGTTGCGCGCCCACCCGTGCCACGGGTGCGACGAGCGTGAGGACCACGCGCGGTGGGCCGAGCGCTACCACCGGTTGCAGCGGGACACCCGGCAGCTGGAGAAGCGGATCGAGGGGCGGACGAACACGATCGCCCGCACCTTCGACCGGATCGTCGCGCTCCTCACCGAGCTGGACTACCTCCGGGGCAACGAGGTCACCGCGAACGGAAGGCGGCTGGCCCGGTTGTACGGGGAGCTGGATCTGCTCGCCAGCGAGTGCCTGCGGGAGGGTGTGTGGGAGGGGCTCAACCCCGCCGAACTCGCCGCGTGCGTCTCGGCGCTGGTGTACGAGGCGCGGCAGGCCGATGACGCGGTCGCGCCGAAGCTGCCGTCCGGGCCGGCCAAGGTCGCTATGGGCGAGATGGTGCGGATCTGGGGGCGGCTGGATGCCCTGGAGGAGGACTTCAAGATCAATCAGACGGAGGGGGTCGGGCAGCGCGAGCCCGATCTCGGCTTCGCCTGGGCGGTCTACATGTGGGCCTCCGGCCGCACGCTGGACGAGGTGCTGCGCGAGGCGGAGATGCCGGCGGGGGACTTCGTGCGGTGGTGCAAGCAGGTGATCGATGTGCTGGGGCAGGTCGCCGCGGCGGCTCCTCGGGAGGGGGCCGGGCCTGCGGGGGCGGCCGGTTCTGTGGCTCGGAATGCGAGGAAGGCGGTTGACGCGGTGCTGCGGGGGGTTGTGGCGTACAGCTCTGTGGGGTGAGGGGGGCTTGGGCGCGGGTGTGGGGCGCCCGCGGCGGGCTTGTTCCCCGCCCGCCCCTTCCCGAAACCGGCGCGCCGCCCCGGAGCCCGCTCCTGGAACGCCGTAGGGGCTGGAAGGCGCCGAGCGCCGTAGGGGCCGGAGCAGACCCCGCTCCTCAAGCGCCGTAGGGGCTGGAAGCGGAGGCGCCTGAGAGGCGGGGCCTGGTGGGGGTCGGCGTCAGGTGCTGCGGCTCCTGGCCGCCGCCCCGGCGCAGGCCATGCCCAGCAGGATGGTCAGTCCGCCGACGATGATGTTGCTGATGATGATCCCGGCGTCCGGGCTGCTCCCGACCACCCAGGTCGACACGATGACCCAGGCGCCGATGGCGCACATCGCCCAGCTCAGCCCGTACATGCGCTCGGGCATCACGGTGAAGCCGAGGGCCAGTACCGCGATGGCGATACCCATCACCAGGTTGTGCGTCACCAGGGCCGGCTGGCTGGCCGTGAAGTGGAGCACCCACGGGGAGACAGCGCAGTACAGGCCGACCAGGAACACCGGCGCGTCCACCAGAGCCACATCGCGGCCGCCCATCATCCGGTCATACCGCGCGCGCATTTCGGAGGCATCGGGGTGGCCCGATATGTCGCTCCTCGCGTGTGAGACGTTGCTCATGAGTTCTCGTCTCCTTCGGTCCTGCGGGCCCTGCCGCTGTACGGAGGGTGCGGCAGGCACCCATACCCATAGTGCGCTTATCCGGCGCTTATGTGTACATTTCCGGCGATACGGATCTGGGTGGATCTCCGGTACCGGCTGCCTGTTCTCCCTGACGGTCCAGCCGGTCGGCCAGGGTGATCAGGTCCGCCGTACGCAGCACGCGGTCCCCGTACCCGGGCAGCGGCACGTGCAAGGGCGTGCGCCAGCGGCCCGGGACGGCGCCGATGCCGTACACCGCTCCCGCCAGCCCGCCCGTCACGGCTGCCACCGTGTCGGTGTCCCCGCCCACGTCGACGGCGGCCGCAAGGGCCCGTTCGAGGGTGTCCGTCGTCCGCAGGGCCCACAGCGCCGTGCCGAGGCAGGGCCACACCGCCCCGTTGAACTCGGTCGCCAGCCCCGGGTGCCAGTCGGGCGCCAGAACCGTCGCCCAGCGCGTCCGGTGATCGGCGTGCACCTCGTCCAGTGCCCCGGGGACGGCGCCGAGGGGATCGTCGCCCCGCAGCGCCGCCCGGATCAGTTCGTGGAAGACGGCGGTGCCCTCCCAGGCCGCCCGGTCGCCATGGGTGAGCGCCGCGATCCGCCGTGCCGCCTCCATCGTGGCCGCGCGCCCCGCGTGGGCGAAATACACGCCCGACGTGGTCGCCCGCATAAGTGAACCGTTGCCCGCTGCCCGTCCGTTGAGCTGGAAGTGCAGGGCCGCGGCCAGGTCCCACGGTTCGCCGTTGGTCAGCACGTCCTCGGTCTGGAGACCGATGTCCTTCGGAGCGCCCGCCGCCCAGCGCCGGAACCTGTCGAACACGTCCGGCGGGTCGAGGCCGTCCTGTTCCAGCAGTGACTCCCCGACCAGCACAGCCATCTGTGTGTCGTCCGTCGCCTCGCCCGGGTCCCAGCCGCCGCCTCCGCACAACGTCCCGACGCCGTCCGGAAAGCGGTCGGTGAACACCCCTGGGGCGCCGAACTCGAAGGGGGCGCCGAGCGCGTCACCGACAGCGGAGCCGACCACGGCGCCGGACACCCGGTCGGCACGGCTCGGGGATTCACGATCCGTCATCCGGTCAGGCTAAGGCAGCGCCCGCGCGCGGCGAGGGGCGGGAGCCGCACCTCGGTGCGACTTTCCGCCCCTCGTCCGTGGGGTTTGCGTGAGCGCTACTTCGGGGGCATCAGGACCGTGTCGACGATGTAGACCGTCGCGTTGGCGGTCGGGACGTTGCCGCAGACGACCTTCGAGGAGTCGTTCACGGTGTACTCGACGCCCGAGCCGGCCGTCGTCAGCTTGCTCTTCTCCAGCGTGTCGAAGGACCCCTTCTCCAGCTGCTGCGGGGTCAGCTTCTCGCCCACCACGTGGTAGGTGAGGACCTTGGTGAGCGCGGCCTTGTCCGCCAGCAGCGCGTCCAGGTCTGCCTTCGGGACCTTCGCGAACGCGTCGTTGGTCGGGGCGAACACCGTGATGTTCTCGGCGTTGTTGAGCGTGTCGACCAGGTCGGCCTGCTGCACGGCGGCCACCAGCGTCGACAGCTCCTCGTTGTTCGAGGCCGCCGTGGCGACCGGGTCCTTCGCCATGCCGTCGAACGAGCCCGCGCCCTGCTTCGGCACCGACGAACAGGCCGGGCCGAACGGCCCGTCCATGGGCATCGACTCATCGGCCGAGGGGCTCACCGGCGCGGACGCGCTGGGCGTCGAGCCGGCCGCCGAGTCCTTGGAGGAGTCGTCCGACGAGCAGGCGGTCAGCGTCAGCGGCAGCACGGCTGCTGCGGAAACGGCGACGGCTGCGCGGCGGAAGAGGAGCGTGTTCATGGCGTTTCTCCTGGATCGAAGGTTCGGTGAGCGGAGCGGAGCGGAGTGGGGGGGCGAGGGCCACGCGCCGAGCGTGACCGACCGGGGCAGCAGCGCCCCGTCCGTCCGCGCGTCGTTCCGCTCTGTTCTCACACGGGGGGTTCGGCGCCGGTCGGCCGGCGGATTGGTCCCGGGCTCCCCTTCACCCGATCGGAGCAGAGGTCGGAGACCCGACCAATCCTTCCGGGCACCGGTAACGAATGGAGGGTGAGCAGCGCTCCAGCAGCACTCCGACCGGAGTGGAAAGACCCGGAGGGAACCGGAATGACAGGGGAACGGCGGCGGACGGCCGTGGTGGGAGCCGGAGTGGCGGGACTGACCGCCGCCCACGTTCTCAGGCAGGCTCATGAGGTGACGCTGTACGAAGCGGACGACCGCGTCGGGGGGCACGCCCACACGCATGATCTGGGCGCGTCCGACGGCCGGGTGCACCGCGTCGACTCCGGGTTCATCGTGCACAACCGGCGGACGTACCCGTATCTGCTGCGGCTCTTCGACGAACTCGGGGTCGCCACCCAGAAGTCCGAGATGTCGATGTCCGTACGGTGCGAGGGGTGCGGCCTCGAATACGCGGGGGCACGCGGCCCCGCCGGGCTCTTCGCACAGCCGGGCTCAGCGGTGCGCGGACGCTATCTGCGGATGCTCGCCGAGGTGCCGCGCTTCCACCGTGCGGCCCGGGCCCTGCTGGCGCAGCCGGAAAGCGGTGCGAGCGCGATGACGCTGGGGGAGTTCGCCCGGCGCGGGCGCTTCTCGCCGTACTTCCGCGCCCACTTCCTCACCCCCATGGTCTCCGCCGTCTGGTCCTGCGACCCGGTCACCGCCCTGCGCTACCCGGCCCGCTACCTCTTCCGGTTCCTCGATCACCACGGCATGCTCACCGTCGGCGGCTCCCCGGTCTGGCGCACTGTCACCGGCGGCTCCCGCGCGTACGTCGACCGCGTCGTCAAGCAGCTCACCACCGTGCACACCACGACCCCGGTGCGCGCCGTCACCCGGCACGCGGAGGGCGTCGACGTCACCACCGAGGACGGCACGACCACCCCGTACGACTCCGTCGTCATCGCCACCCACCCCGGCCAGGCGCTGCGGCTGCTCGCCGACCCGACCGACGCCGAGCGCGGCACACTCGGCGCGTTCCGGTACTCCCGCAATCCGACGCTGCTGCACACGGACACCGCCCTGCTGCCGCGCGCCCGGAGAGCCAGGGCGTCCTGGAACTACCTGATGCCCTCGTGCGCCGCGGACGCCGAGCACGTGACCGTCAGCTACGACATGAACCGGCTCCAACGGCTCGACGCGCCCGAGACCTTCGTGGTCACGCTGAACGGCTCCGACCGGGTCGACCTGGACACCGTCCGCGCCCGCATGGTCTACGAACACCCCGTCTACACCCCGGAGTCGGTCGCCGCCCAGGCCCGGCTGCCCGCCCTGTCAGGTCCCGTCACCGCCTACGCGGGGGCGTACCACGGCTGGGGGTTCCACGAGGACGGCTGCCGTTCGGGGGTCGAGGCCGCGGCCGCCCTGGGGGTGAGGTGGTGAACGCCCTCTACCCGTGCACCATCACGCACGTACGGACCCGCCCCGGGAAGTACGCGTTCCGCCACCGCACGTATCTGTGGCTGATCGACCCCGACCGGCCACCCCGGCTGCCGCGCGCCCTGCGGCCGC
Organism: Streptomyces durocortorensis; assembly: GCF_031760065.1. Taxonomy (NCBI): domain Bacteria; kingdom Bacillati; phylum Actinomycetota; class Actinomycetes; order Kitasatosporales; family Streptomycetaceae; genus Streptomyces; species Streptomyces sp. C11-1. The sequence continues at coordinate 1,050,676 of NZ_CP134500.1, read as the reverse complement.
TGGCCCGCTTCGAGGCCCGCGACCACTTCGGCGGTACCGCGCCCACGATCCGGGCCGGGCTGGAGCGCTTCCTGCGTGCGCGGGGGGTGGAGCTCGGCGACGGGACCGTCACCATGCTCACCCAGGCCCGGGTGTTCGGGTACGTCTTCAACCCCATCACCGTCTACTGGTGCCACCGCGCCGACGGCACTGCGCTCTGCGTCGTCGCCGAGGTGCACAACACGTACGGCGGACGGCACGGTTACCTGCTGCGTCCCGACGGGGACCACCGAGCCGTGACCGGCAAGGAGTTCTACGTCTCGCCGTTCTTCCCCGTGGACGGCGGCTACCGGATGCGGCTGCCCGAGCCCGGGCCCCGTCTCGACCTGAGTGTCTGTCTGGAGCGGGAGGGGAACCGCCCGTTCACCGCGACCGTACGGGGCTGCCGCCGGCCGGCCACCCCTCGCGAACTGGTGCGCCTCGCCCTCCGCCACCCCCTCTCCACCGTCCTCGTCTCCGCCGCGATCCGCCTGCACGGCATCCGGCTCTACCTGCGCGGGCTCCCCGTGCAGCCCCGTCCCCCGCACCGCCCACAGGAAGGCATGCAGTGACCGCGCCCACCTCTGCGCCGCCGGCAGAACACACCCCCGGGGCCGACCCGGAACGCTGGCCCGACATCGTCGCGCTGCCCCGGGCCTCCCGCGCCCGGACGGCCGTCGCCGAACGCGTCGTCCGCCACGCGCTCGGCCGGCTTCCGATCCGCGCCCGGCTCGCGGGCAGGAAGGACATCGGCCTCGGCGGGCCGCTCATGGACATCCGCGACCCCGACGCCTTCTTCCGGCGGATCGGCGCGAGCGGGCTCATCGGCTTCGGCGAGTCCTACATGGCGGGGGAGTGGGACGCGCCGGACCTGGTCGGCGTGCTGACCGTGCTCGCCGACAACGCCGCCGACCTCGTCCCCCGGCCGCTACAACGCCTGCGTGGCGTCTGGGCGCCGCGCAGGCCCGCGGCGCAGATGAACACCCCCGAGGGCTCCCGGGACAACATCAGCCACCACTACGACCTCTCCAACGAGCTCTTCGCCCTCTTCCTCGACGAGACGCTCTCCTACTCCTCCGCCGTCTTCCGCGGCTTCCCCGCCGAGCACGACCTGCTGCCCGCCGCCCAGCACCGCAAGATCGACCGGCTGCTGGACGCGGCCGGGGTCGGCCAGGGCACCCGCCTCCTGGAGATCGGCACCGGCTGGGGCGAACTGGCCATCCGCGCGGCCGCCCGCGGCGCCCGGGTCGTCACCGTCACGCTCTCCGCCGAACAGCGCGCACTGGCCCGCACCCGCATCCGCGAGGCCGGGTACGAGGACCGCGTCGAGGTGCGACTGAGCGACTACCGCCAGGTCACCGGCGACTACGACGCGATCGTCAGCGTCGAGATGGTCGAGGCGGTCGGCGAGGAGTTCTGGCCGGTCTACTTCGGGACCCTGGACCGCCTGCTGGCCCCCGGCGGCCGGATCGCCCTCCAGGCCATCACCATGCCCGACGACCGGCTCCGCGCCAGCCGTGCCACGTACACCTGGATCCAGAAGTACATCTTCCCCGGCGGGCTGCTGCCCTCCACCGAGGCGGTGGAGCGGATCACCACCGGCCACACCCGCCTGCGCACCACCCGGCGCATCCGCTTCGGCGCGCACTACGCCGAGACGCTCCGGCTGTGGCGGGAGAGGTTCACCGAACGGGCCGCCGAGGTCGACGCCCTCGGCTTCGACGCCGTCTTCCGCCGGATGTGGACCTTCTATCTCGCCTACTCCGAAGCGGGTTTCCGCTCCGGGTATCTCGATGTGCAGCAACTGCTGCTGACCCGCGAGGAGACCGCGTGACCGCCGCCCCCAGGCCCTCCGCCCGGCGCACCCCGGCCGGGGCCGCCCAACGCGCCGAACCGCCGACCGAGCGCTCCCCCGGCGGCGGGCCGCCCCTGGGGGTGCGGATGCGGGGCGGGCGCGATACCGGACCCCATGAGGCCCCCACCGTCCCCGCGCGGACCCGCGGAGCCGGGAACCCGGGAGCGGACCGGTGAGCGGCTTCGCCTGGGCCGCGTTCGCGAACGGGCTCGCGGGGGCGGCCGTCGCCGCCCTCGGCGTCATGCTCGTCACCTTCGCCGTCGCCCTGAACAAGGGGGTGCACCGGATCGTCGACATCGCCTGGGGCGTCGCGTTCGCCGCCGTCGCCCTGGTCTCCTACGGCCTCTCGGCGGGTGCGGGCGACGACGGCCGCCGGCTCCTGGTGACCGCGCTGACCGTGATCTGGGGGCTGCGCCTCGCCTTCCACATCGGGCGGCGCGGCCGGGGCCACGGGGAGGACCCGCGCTACGCGAAGATGCTGGCCAAGGCCCCCGGCAACCCGAACCTGTACGCCCTGCGCAAGGTGTATCTGCTCCAGGGCGCGCTGGTCTGGCTCGTCTCGCTCCCGGTGCAGGCCGCGCAGTACCTCACCGCGCCACTGGCCTGGTGGGCCTGGGCCGGGGTGCTTCTGTGGGCGGTCGGCCTCGCCTTCGAGGCGATCGGTGACGCACAGCTGGCCCGGTTCAAGGCCGACCCCGCCAACCGGGGGAAGATCATGGACCGGGGGCTGTGGTCCTGGACCCGCCATCCGAACTACTTCGGCGACTTCTGCGTGTGGTGGGGCCTGTTCCTTCTCGTCTGCCAGGCCCCGGCCGCCGCTGCCGCCACCGTCGTCGCCCCGCTCGTGATGAGCTTCCTGCTGACCAAGGGCAGCGGTGCGGCCCTGCTGGAGCGCCATATGGCCGACCGGCCCGGGTTCGCCGCATACGTCGCGCGGACCAGCGGCTTCCTCCCCCGGCCGCCGCGCGGCACCTGAGCACATCGGCAAGGGCCCGTTCCGCAGCGAGCGGTGCGGGCCCTTGCGCGTCCCGTCGTCCGGTCAGTCCAGGCCGCGGGCGCGCTCGAACCGGGACCGGGCCTCGGCCAGGTCCACCACCGGGTCCGGATAGTCGATGCCCGCCCGGTCCAGGCCCTGGAGCTTCCAGGGCTCGTGGATCGCCGCCCCCTCCAGATCCGCCAGCTCCGGGACCCAGCGCCGCACGTAGTCGCCCCGAGGGTCGAAGCGCTTGCCCTGGATCACCGGGTTGAGGACCCGGTTGGGCCGGGTGTCCGTGCCGGTGCCCGCCACCCACTGCCAGTTGAGCTGGTTGTTCGCCAGGTCGCCGTCGACCAGCAGGTCGAGGAAGTGCCGGGCGCCCACCCGCCAGTCCACGTACAGCGTCTTGGTGAGGAAGCTCGCGGCCAGCATCCGGCCCCGGTTGTGCATCCAGCCCTCGTGCGCGAGCTGCCGCATCGCCGCGTCCACCAGCGGATAGCCCGTCCGCCCGGTCCGCCATGCGTCGATCTCCTCCTCGTCGCAGCGCCAGCGGTCCCGGCGCGGCCGGTAGTCGGACCAGGAGGCGTCGGGGCGGGCCGCGAGGACCTGGTGGTGGAAGTCGCGCCAGGCCAGCTGCCGCACGAACGCCTCGCCGCCGGGCCCGCCCTTCTCCCGCGCGCGGTGCACCAGTTCGGCGGCGGAGACCGTACCGAAGTGCAGATGCGGGGAGAGCCGGGACGTCGCGTCCCCGGCCAGATCGTCGTGGCCGTCCTCGTAGCCGGCCATCGGTCCGTGCAGCCAGGACGTGACCAGCTTGCGGGCCGTGTCCTCGCCGCCCCGGGCGAGACCGGGGGAGAGGTTCCCGACCGCGTCCCGGTCCGGGAGCGGGTCGCTCGCCACGCCGTCCGGCACCCGGACCGTACGCGGAGCCGTCACGGTGCCCCGCACTCCCTCCGTCTCCCAACGGCGGAAGTACGGGGTGAACACCGCGAAGTGGTCCTTGCCGCCCGTCGGTACCACCCGGCCCGGCGCGAGCGCGGTGACCACCGCGTCATGGACGCGCAGTGCGCAGCCGGTGCCCGCCAGAGCCTCACCGATCCGCTGCTCGCGCCGCGCCGCGTGCCGGCTGACTCCGGCGGCGACGTGCACGCAGGCCGCCCCGGTCCGCTCGACGACCCGTCTCACCTCGCGGGCCGTCTCGCCCTGGCGGGCGATCAGCCTGCCGCCCCGCTGCCGGAGTCCGGCGTCCAGATCCGCCAGGCAGTCCGCGAGGAACGCCAGCCGGTTGGGCGCGTCGAACCCGGCCCGGTGGACGGCCTCGTCCCGGACGAACAACGGGACGACCTCGTCCGCGTCCCGCAGTGCGGCACGCAGCACCGGGTTGTCGTGGACTCGCAGATCGGAGGTGAACAGCACCACCGCGACACTCATGGAACGGGTGCTCCCTTGCAGGATTTCGTGGGTGAGTGGTCAGGCCGTCGGGAAGTCCATCAGCGCCACGGGCGACGAGGTCGGCTCGGCGGACCCCCCGGCGGGCTCGACCGTGATGCCCATCCCGGACGCCTGGTCGACCGGCCCGTCCAGCAGGACTGCGTCGTCGCTCGCGGTCGGGTCCATCAGACCGGCGGAGCGCATCGTGCCCTCGTCGTTGAACCAGATCTGGTAGACCTTGCCGCTCGGCGGCCGTTGCATCCCCGAGGCCAGGAACACCGCACGGTTCTGGCTCTGCGAGACGACGACGGTGCCGCGCGCGCCGCCGGTCAGCTCGCCCGAGGCGGTCTTCGCGTCCGGGGCCGAGAGCACCTGGGCCAGCTGCTCGTTCTGCCGCTGCGCCTGACGCGCCTCCTGCCGTGCGTCCTGCGCCACCTGGTTCTGCCAGACCGCGACCCCGCCGAACGCGGCGGCCGCCGCGATGCAGGCGGCGAGAGCGTAGGCGTACCGTCGGCCGGTGCGTCCGCCCCCGCCGGTCCGCTCCCGTCTGCCGGGCGCCGGAGTCTCCTGGCGTACGGTCGTGATCGCCCGCAGCACCCTCGCGCGCAGCTCGCGCGGAGGGGACTCGGCGACGGCGAGGCCGAGCCGGGCGGCGGTGGCCGACAGCTCCCGCACCTCCTGGGCGCAGGCCTCGCAGTCCTCCAGATGCCGTTCGAACGCCTGCCGTTCGGACTCCGGCAGCGCATGCAGGGCATAGGCCCCGGTCAGTGTGTGCAGCTCGGCCGTGTTCACGCGCTCACCCCCAGGCAGTCGCGAAGGCGGATGAGGCCGTCACGGAGCCGTGTCTTGATGGTGCCCAGCGGCACGGTGAGGAGTTCGGAAACCTCACGGTAGGTCAGGCCCCGGTAGTAGGCCAGCGTCACCGACTCCCGCTGCAGCTCGGACAGGGTGCGCATACAGCGTCGTACCTGTTCTCTCTCCAACCGGGTCTCGACCTGCTCGGACACCTCGTCGAAGGCGGGCGTCCGGTCCAGCAGCGCCGCCTTGTGCTCCCGGGCGGCCGCGGCCTCGGCCGCGCGGACCCGGTCGACGGCCCGGTGGTGGGCCAGGGTCAGCACCCAGTTCATCGCGCTGCCCCGGGAGGCCTGGAAACGGGGTGCGGTACGCCACACCTCCACCAGCACCTCCTGCGCCACCTCCTCCGACTGCGCCGGGTCGCGGAGCACGCTGCGCACCAGGCCGAGCACGGGCCCGCTCACCGCGTCGTACACCGCGGCGAACGCGTCCTGGTCGCCCCGCGCGACCCGCCCCAGGAGTTCCTGGAGGTCGGGACCGGGCGAGGGCACCCCACTGATGTGTACGGCTTCCTTCACGCGGGTTTCCTCCCGGGACGATCGTCGCTTCCGGCAGTGGTTCGGAGCGGACGGCCGTGTGGATTGGTCGGGTGCGGGCGATCTTTTCAGAGCGGGCCCCGGGAGGACGCGCGACTCGGCCGGCGGGCGTTTCGCGCCGCCGCGGCCGGACGGCGCGGACGGCGAGGAAGATCAGCAGCCCGAACGGCGACCTCGGCGAGGCGATGCTCGGCGCACTGCGGAGGCTGGCGCACATCGACGCGTCCTACCGGCTCTTCGAGTCCCCGGGGCACCTCTCCGGCCCGGCGGAGGGGAACGGGCCGGCGGAGGGGAACCGGTCGGCGGACGACCGTGCGGCTCCGTCGGACGAAGGCGCTCGGGGAGGCGCTCCGGAAGGCACTGCGGAGGTCTGAGGCCGACGCACGGACCCCGCCCGCCGCGATGTGCGGCGGACGGGGTCCGACGGTCTGCTCGCCGGGCGGCCCGGGGCGGGTGCTCAGGGCGCGGCCGCTCCGGGTGTGCCGGCCTCCCGGGGCGGGGCTCGGCGGCCCTGGGGCGGCCGCTCCGGGCGTGCCGGCGCCGGGGCGGGCCTACGCGGCCGTCGTGCCGCTCTCCTGTTCGCGCTCCACCTGCTCGTTCCACTCGCGCTTCACCGCGCGCCAGGCGTCGTCGTTCTGGCCGAGGCGCCAGTAGCCCGAGATCGACAGCTGAGCCAGCGGGATCTGCCGCTCCACGCGCAGATGGCGGCGGATCTCCTTCACGAAGCCCGCCTCCCCGTGCACGAACGCCTGGATCTCGCCGTCGGGGAAGTCCAGCTCCTTCACGGCCGCGGTCAGCAGCTCGCCGACGGGCCGGTCGCCGCGGTGCAGCCAGGTCACGGCCACCCCGTCGGGCGTCACGATCTTCTGCTCCTCCGAGGCGTCCGGCACCTCGACGAAGGCGTGCACCAGCGCGCCCGTCGGCATCTGCTCCAGCGCGGCGGCGATCGCCGGCAGCGCACTCTCGTCGCCCACCAGCAGATGCCAGTCGGCCGAGGCCTCCGGCCCGTAACCGCCGCCGGGGCCGAGGAAGGTCACCTGCTCGCCGGCCTGCGCCCGCCGCGCCCACGGCCCGGCGAGGCCCTCGTCGCCGTGCACGACGAAGTCGACGGCCATCTCCCGGGCGACCGGGTCCCACGAGCGCACCGTGTAGGTGCGGGTGGTGGGCCACAGCTCGCGCGGGTAGTTCTCGCGGATGGCGGCCATGTCGAACGGGTGGGCGTAGTCCGCGCCCTCGGGCGCGAAGCACAGCTTGATGTAGTGGTCGGTGAAGCCGGAGAGGGTGAAGTCCGCGAGCCCTTCGCCGCCGAGGACCACACGCACCATGTGCGGGGTGATCTGCTCGGTGCGCACGACCTGCGCCCCCTGGGCCTTGGGTCCCTGCCGGGCCGGCCGCTCTGCCACGAGGTACTCCCTGGTTCGATTACTTAGGTATACCTAAGCTAACACCTCGGGGCTCAGGGCTGAAGAGTGGTCAGGAGCCGCGACAGCGCCCCGCCGAGGCCCCACTGCTCCGCCAGCGCCTCCAGCGCGGCCGGGTCGCGCGGCTCGCGCGGCAGCGCCGGGTCGAATGCGGGGAGCGGGACGTCCTTCGCGACCCGGACCACCTTCGGGGCGACGGCCACATAGTCCCGCGACTCGTCCAGGCGCTTGCGCTGCGACGGAGTCAGCTTCGCCCTCGGGTCGTCCACCGCCGCCATGATCCCGTCGAGATCGCCGAAGGCGTCCAGCAGCTTCGCCGCGGTCTTCTCGCCGATGCCGGGCACGCCCGGGAGGCCGTCGCTCGGGTCGCCGCGGAGCAGGGCCAGATCCACGTACCCGGCGCCGTCCACTCCGTACTTCTCGCGCAGCCACGCCTCATCGGTCACCTGGAGCGTGCCGACGCCCTTGAGCGGGTAGAGCACGCGCACCCCGCGGGAGTCGTCGACCAGCTGATAGAGGTCGCGGTCGCCGGTGACGATGTCCACGGGGCCGGTCGCGCGCGCGGTGAGCGTGCCGATGACGTCGTCCGCCTCGTACGGTGTGACGCCGACGCGGGCGATACCGAGTGCCGCCAGCACGTCCTCGATGATCGGGACCTGCGGGGAGAGCGTGTCGGGGATCTCCTCCTCGTCGGTCTGTCCGGCGGGCGTCTCCTCGGCGACCCGGTGCGCCTTGTACGTCGGGATCAGGTCGACGCGCCACTGCGGACGCCAGTCGTTGTCCCAGCAGGCGACCAGTTCGTCGGGCCGGTGGTCGTGCACCAGGCGGCCGATGAAGTCCAGCAGCCCGCGCACGGCGTTGACGGGCGTGCCGTCGGGGGCGCGGACCGAGTCGGGGACCCCGAAATAGGCGCGGAAGTACAGGGAAGCGGTGTCGAGGAGCATCAGGCGTCGCGTCACAGACCCGATGATGCCCCACGGCACCGACAGTCGCCGTGGGTGACCTCTCGCGGGCGCCGCGTAGTTCCCTGGTGAGGTGGGTCACTCCCGCGTTTGGTGGGCGTAAGGACGGGCAGGCGCGGCACCGGAGTGGACCACGTCGCTTTTTCAACTAGTGCATGTGCCATGCGGGCCGAATCCGCACCGCTCCACGGCCTGCTGGTGGGGGTGGCAGACCGTTCTCGGTTCAACGCGTGAGGTGTATGTGTCAAGGCTGCAAGCCGAGCACTTGTACAAGGTGTTCGGCAGACGACCCGATCAAGCCGTGCGGAAGCTCGAAGGCGGCGCGGACCGCGACGAGCTGCGCGCCGACGGAACCACCGCAGCGGTGATCGACGCCTCGTTCACGGTCGAGCCGGGACAGATCTTCGTCGTCATGGGGCTGTCCGGCTCGGGCAAGTCCACCCTGCTGCGGATGCTCAACGGCCTCCTCGACCCCACCGCGGGCCGTGTGCTGTTCGACGGCCAGGACCTGACCGCCCTCACCCCCCGCGAGCTGCGGCACGTCCGCTCCACCAAGATCAGCATGGTCTTCCAGCACTTCGCGCTCTTCCCCCACCGGAGCGTCCTGGAGAACGCCGCGTACGGCCTCGAAGTCCAGGGCGTACCGCGTGAGGCGCGTGAGGCGCGCGCCGCTGAGGCGCTGCGGCTGACCGGACTCGAAGGCTGGGAGAAGTCCTGGCCCGACGAGCTGTCCGGCGGCATGCAGCAGCGCGTGGGCCTCGCCCGCGCCCTGGCCACCGACGCCGACCTGCTGCTCATGGACGAGTCCTTCAGCGCGCTCGACCCGCTGATCCGCCGTGACATGCAGGACCAGCTCCTCGAACTCCAGAAGCGGCTGAAGAAGACCATCGTCTTCATCACCCACGACCTCAACGAGGCCATGCGCCTGGGCGACCGGATCGCCGTGATGCGCGACGGGGAGATCGTCCAGCTCGGCACCGCCGAGGACATCCTCGTCACTCCGGCCAACGACTACGTCGCCTCCTTCACCCAGGACGTCGACCGCTCCCGGGTGCTCACCGCGGGCGCGATCATGGCCGAACCGCACACCGCCATGGGCTCCACCGCGGAGGACGGCAAGGAACTGCGTACCCCGCAGGACGTGCTCGCCGCGGCCCCCGCCGCGGTCTCCGAGTCCACGCCGATCATCGACCTGTTCACGCCCTGCTCGCAGAGCACGAACCCGGTCGCCGTGACCGACGCCGAGGGCAAGCTCGTCGGCGTGGTCCCCAGCTCCCGGCTGCTCGCCGTCCTCGGCGAGCCGATGCCTCCGGCCGAGGGCCCCCGCGACGCCGAACCGGCGGCGGACGACAGCGTGAAGAAGGTGGCCGGTGTTTAGGCTCCCCCTCGGCGAATGGGTCGACTCCGCGGTCGACTGGCTGCAGACCCACCTCGCCTGGCTCTTCGACGCCATCAGCTCGATCGTCAGCGGCATGTTCGACGGCATAGCCGCCGTCCTGTCCGCCCCCGCACCGCTGCTGTTCGCGGGCATCGTCGCCATCATCGCCTGGTGGCTGCGCGGTCTGCCCGCGGCCCTGCTCACCTTCGCCGGGTTCGCCCTCATCGACTCCGTCGAGCTGTGGGACGAAGCGATGGACACGCTCACCCTGGTGCTGGTGGCGACCCTCGTCACGCTCGTCATCGCCGTACCGCTGGGCATCTGGGCCTCCCGGTCCAAGGCCGTCAGCGCGGTGACCCGGCCGGTCCTGGACTTCATGCAGACCATGCCCGCCATGGTCTACCTGATCCCCGGCGTCATCTTCTTCGGCGTCGGCGTGGTCCCCGGCATCATCGCCACCATCATCTTCGCGCTGCCCCCGGGCGTCCGGATGACCGAACTCGGCATCCGCCAGGTCGACGGCGAACTCGTCGAGGCGGCCGAGGCCTTCGGCACCACCTCGCGCAACACCCTGCTGCGCGTCCAGCTGCCGCTCGCCCTGCCCACGATCATGGCGGGCATCAACCAGGTCATCATGCTCGGCCTGTCCATGGTCGTCATCGCGGGCATGGTCGGCGGCGGCGGCCTCGGCGGCTCCGTCTACCGTGCCATCGGCAACGTCGATGTCGGTCTCGGCTTCGAGGCGGGCATCTCCATCGTCATCCTCGCCATGTACCTGGACCGGATGACCGGCGCGCTCGGCACCGAGGTCTCCCCGCTGGGCCGCCGCGCGGTCGCCAAGGCGCAGGCCGCGGCCGAGGGCTGGAAGATCTGGACCTACCGCCCGCAGCCGCTCGTCGCGGTCGCCGGGGTCGTCGCCCTCGCGCTCGTCGCGGGAGGCATGGGCGTCTTCGGCGGCTCCAAGGACGACACCGCGGGCGGGAGCGCGCGGATCGGCGACGGCAAGAAGATCTCCATCGGCTACATCCCGTGGGACGAGGGGATCGCCTCCACCTTCCTCTGGAAGGAGATGCTGGAACGGCGCGGCTTCGAGGTCGACGTCAAGCAGTACGAGGCCGGCGCGCTGTACACCGGTATGGCCAACGGACAGATCGACTTCCAGACCGACTCCTGGCTGCCGGTCACCCACGCCAGCTACTGGGAGAAGTACCGGGAGGACCTGGAGGACCTGGGCTCCTGGTACGGACCCACCTCGCTGGAGCTGGCCGTCCCCGCGTACATGAAGGACGTCCGGTCGATGGAGGACCTGAAGGGCCGGGCCTCCGAGTTCAAGGGCCGCATCGTCGGCATCGAGCCGAGCGCCGGAGAGACGGCACTGCTCAAGGACAAGCTCCTGCCGGGCTACGGCCTCGACGAGGAGTACAAGCTCCTCGACGGCTCCACGCCGTCCATGCTGGCCGAGCTGAAGCGCGCGTACGCCAAGAAGGAACCGATCGTCGTTCCGCTCTGGTCGCCGCACTGGGCGTACAACGCGTACGAGCTCACCAAGCTTGAGGACCCCAAGGGTCTGTGGGGCAAGGGCGACGGCATCCACACCCTGGCGCGCAAGGGCTTCTCCGCCGACAATCCCGAGGTCGGGAAGTGGCTGAAGAACTTCAAGATGACCGAGGACCAGCTCACCAGCCTGGAGGCCGAGATCCAGAAGGCCGGCTCGGGCAAGGAGCAGGAGGCCGTCCGCACCTGGCTGAAGGCCAACCCGGGCGTCGCCGACAAGTGGTCCCCGCTTCCGAAGGAGGACCGGGCCGCCGACGGCAAGGACGAGCGTGACCGTGCCGTCGAGATCGCCTGGTTCCCCTGGGAGGAGGACATCGCCGCCACGTACCTGTGGAAGGCGGTCCTGGAGGAGCGCGGCTACAAGATCAACCTCAAGCAGTTCGATGTCGGGCCCATGTACGCGGCGATGTCGCGCGGCCAGATCGACGTGCAGTTCGACGGCTGGCTGCCGTACACCCAGAAGAACTACTGGGACAAGTACGGCGACAAGCTGACCGACATCGGTTCCTGGTACGGGCCGACCTCCGTCGAGATCGCCGTCCCCGACTACGTCAAGGACGTCAAGTCCCTCGACGACCTCAAGGGCAAGGGCTCCGACTTCAAGGGCCGGATCGTCGGCATCGAGCCCGGCGCCGCCGCCATGGAGAACCTCAAGACGAACGTCCTGCCGCAGTACGGCCTGGACAAGGAGTTCGAGGTCCTCGACTCCTCCACGCCCGGCATGCTCGCCGAGCTGAAGCGTGCCTACGCCAAGAAGGAGCCCATCGCGGTCCTGCTGTGGACCCCGCACTGGGCGTACAACGAGTACGGCATGACCAAGCTCAAGGACCCGAAGAAGGCGTTCGGTGACGGCGACCGGCTGCACACCATCGCCTCCAAGGAGTTCCCGAAGCTGTACCCGCAGCTGACCGAGTGGTTCAAGGACTTCAAGCTCAGCGAGAAGCAGCTCGCCGGACTGGAGAACGAGATCCAGAAGCACGGCGCGGGTCACGAGGAGGAAGCCGTGAAGGCCTGGATGGACGACAACCCGGGCATCGCGGACACCATGGCACCCCAGTAGGGGCTCCACGGACACGAAAGCACAGGTCGCAAGGGGTGGCCCCGCCGTCGGGCGGGGCCACCCCTTCCGGCTGCCCGAAGGTCGTTTACCGGACGTCGTGCGCAACCATGTGCGTAAGGTGCTGGCAACCGGGAGGATGGCGGGGGCGGGAGGGAGCTCGGAGATGGACGACAAGGACACACCGCGGGTAGGTGCCGCGGTCCGCCGTCGGCGCAGAACCCTGGGGCTCACGCTGGCCACGGTCGCCGCGCGCAGCGGGCTCTCCGTGCCCTTCCTCAGCCAGGTCGAGAACGAACGGGCCCGCCCGAGCGCCCGCTCCCTCGACCGGGTCGCCGAAGCGCTGGAGACCACCACCGCACGGCTGCGGGCCGCCGCCGACTCGGCGCGCGCCGTGGACGTCGTCCGGGGCGAGGAGGGCGAGGGCGTACGCCGGCTGGTGCGCGGCCGCCACCAGCTCAGCGCCCTGGAGTTCTCCGGCGAGCCGGACCTCGGCCGCGAGTTCCAGCACCGCAACGACGAGCTGATGTACGTCGTCGCGGGCGCCGTCGACGTCGAGGCCGAGGGGCAGGTGCACCGCCTGGAGAGCGGAGACACGCTGTTCCTCTCCGGCGGGGTCCGCCACCGCTGGCGCGCCACCGCGCCCGGCACGCGGCTCCTGGTCGTCGCGGTCGCCGAACACATCGACGCCACGTACGACTCGCGGCGCTGAGGGCCTGAGCGGAGTGCCCGTGCGCGTCGTCTCCCTCGTCCCCTCGCTCACCGAGGCCGTCGCCCACACCGCGCCGGGGCTGCTCGTCGGGGTCACCGACTGGTGCACGCACCCCGCGGGTCTGAGCGCCGCCCGGATCGGCGGCACGAAGAACCCGGACGTGGCCGCGATCGCCGCCCTCGCCCCGGACCTCGTGATCGCCAACGAGGAGGAGAACCGGGCCCCCGACCTCGCCGAGCTCCGGGCCGCCGGGCTGACCGTCCTGGTCACCGAGGTCCGCACCCTGCACCAGGCCTTCACCGAGCTGGACCGGGTCCTCGTCGGCGGCTGCGGGCTCGCCCGGCCCTCCTGGCTGGACGAGGCCGAGGCCGCCTGGGCCGCTCTCCCCGCCCCGGCCGGAGAGCCGCGCCCCGCCGTCGTACCGATCTGGCGCAGGCCCTGGATGGTGCTCGGCCGCGACACCTTCGCCGGGGACCTGCTCGCCCGCCTCGGCGTCCGCAACGTGTACGCGGACCACCCCGAGCGCTACCCGCGCATCCCGATCGACGAGCTGAACGCGTCCGGCGCCGAGCTCGTCGTCCTGCCCGACGAGCCCTACCGGTTCACCGCCGACGACGGGCCCGAGGCCTTCCCCGCCCTGCCCGCCGCCCTCGTCGGGGGGCGGCTGCTCACCTGGTACGGGCCGTCGCTGGCCGAGGCGGCACGGGAGCTGCCGTCAGCGCTCCGCTGAGCACCCCGCCCACTGTCCGCGCCCCGGCCACCGCCACCGCCCCCACCAGGAACACGTACAGCGCCACGGACAGCCACGTGAACGCGTCGAGCCCGGTGTGCCGCGCCAGACCCGCCGCGCCGGTCACACACGTACCGACCGGGAAGGTGAACGCCCACCACGTCATCGCGAACCCCATCCCGTCCCGCGCGGCCCGCACCACCATCGCGGTCGCCAGGGCCAGCCACAGCAGCGCGAAGCCCATCACCGGCACCCCGTACAGCACCGCGAACGCGCCGAACGCCGAGGCGTAGGGGGCCCCGACCGCGCCCGGGGCCGCGTCGGCCAGCTGGTTGACCGCGGTCGTCGACTGCCCGAGCGGCCCCAGCACCAGAAACAGCGTCGGGGTCAGCGCGAGCGGCAGCGGGCCGTGGTGGACCAGACGGGAGAAGACCAGCGGCAGCACCACCAGCGTGGCCAGCAGCGACAGGCCGAACATCGCGTAGCAGGCCAGCAGCAGCGCCTCGCGCCCCTGCCCGGCCGCGACATGGGGCACCAGCAGCGCGCCCTGCGAGGCCGACACCATCGGCGCGACCAGCGGCAGCAGCCAGACCGGCGACGCGGTCCCGGGGGCGGGACGGTGGCGTACGACCATGAGGTACGGCACCACGACGGCGGCCGCCAGCCCCACCGCCGTACCCGCCGCGAACAGCACCACGTCCACCGCGAGCGCCGCCTGCGCGCCCACGACGTCCCGGCCGACCGTCAGAGTCGCCCCGCCGACCGCGAGCAGGGCCATCGCCAGGCAGCCGTAGAAGGGGGCGACGGCCGGGTCCATCAGATGGGCGCGGGCCTGGTCGCGGTGGCAGAGCCAGTGCCCGGCCCGGGCGGTCAGGACGGTCAGGAGCAGCACGGCCGCCAGGGCCCAGGCCACGGTGCACGCGGCGCGCAGACCGGGCACGTCCACCGGGAGCGCGGCGCCGGCACCCGCGACGATCGCGGTGCCCATGACGCTCGCGTACCAGTTCGGGCCGATGTGCCGCAGGGACGGCAGCCGCGTCGTGCCCGCCGGGCGGGGCGGGGGGAGTGCGGCGGCGGAGGGCGGCGGAACCGAGGTCCGGGTCTGCGGAAAGATGGCCATGCCACGATTCTTCGTGGGGGTGCACCGGCCCACCAGAGGCCCCGTCCCTATGAGGTCATAAGCTGGAGTTATGACCGGCGACGACGTACACACTCCCCCCGCCCCCCTCTCCCACCGCGTCCCCGACCTCGGGGCGCTGGAACTGCTGCTCGCCGTCGCCCGCCACGGCAGTCTGGGCCGGGCCGCCCGGGACGTCGGCATCACCCAGCCCGCCGCCTCCAGCCGTGTGCGGTCCGTGGAGCGGCAGCTCGGCGTCGCCCTGCTGGACCGCTCCCCGCGCGGCTCCCGGCTCACCGACGCGGGCGCACTGGTCACCGACTGGGCGCGCCGGATCGTCGAGGCCGCCGAGGCGTTCGACGCGGGGGCCCAGGCGCTGCGCGACCGCCGCGACTCCCGGTTGCGGGTCGCCGCCAGCATGACGATCGCCGAGTACCTGCTGCCGGGCTGGCTGATCGCCCTGCGGGCCGAGCGCCCCGACACCGCGGTCTCGCTCCTCGCCGGCAACTCCGCGGCCGTCGCCCGCCGCCTGGTCACTGGCGAGGCCGACCTCGGCTTCGTCGAGGGCCTGTCGATACCGGAGGGCCTCGACGGCACCGTCATCGCCCACGACCGCCTCGTCGTCGTGGTCGCCCCCACCCATCGGTGGGCCCGCCGCCGAACCCCGCTGCTCCCCGGCGAACTCGCCGCCACACCGCTGATCCTGCGCGAACAGGGCTCCGGCACCCGCCAGGTCCTGGACGCCGCGCTCGCCGTGCACGGCGGCCTCGCCCAGCCCCTCCTGGAGGTCTCCTCCACCACGGCGGTCAAGAGCGCGGCGGAGAGCGGCGCGGGCCCGTGCGTCCTGAGCGAACTGGCCCTCGGCGAGGAGCTGTCGGCCCGCCGCCTCGTCCAGGTTCCGGTCGCGGGCGTACGGCTGCGCCGCCAACTGCGGGCCGTCTGGCCCGCGGGCCACCGCCCCACCGGCCCGGCCCGTGACCTGCTGACCCTGACGGGCCGGGACTCCTGACCCCGCGTACGGCCCCACTCCCTAGAGTGTGGGGATGAGTTACGCGACGCCGCCCGGCTGGTACCCGGACGAGGGAGCCCCCGGTACCGAACGCTGGTGGGACGGCACGGCCTGGACCGCGCACACCCGCCCGCTGGCCGCCGCCCACCCCGACCCCCGGCAGCCGCAGACCCCGTCGGGGTTCGGGCCCCCGTCGGTGCCCCTGCCGCACCAGCGCGTCGCCCAGGACGGGCCCGGGGCCGGCAGCCGCACGAAGGCCGTCGCGATCGCGCTCTGCGGGGTGCTGGTGCTGGGCGCGGCCGTCACCGGGGCCGTCCTCCTCGGCCGTGACGACAGCGGTACGCCGGCGGCCCCGACGACGACCACATCGGCACCGGCCCCCGTCACCACCCCGACGGCCACCGCTACCCCGTCCGCCGAGGCGGACCCCGACGACGACCCCACCGTCCTGGTCGACCAGCTCAACGGGATCACGCTGCCGGTGCCCGACGGCTGGGAGAAGCCGGGAAGCACCCTCAACGACGTGCCCACCATCCGCACCAAGGACTCCTACGACTGCCCCGGCGGGTCGTCCTTCTGCTACCACGGCACGGTCAGCACCCGGACCGCGCAGTCGGGCGAGAGCGACCCCAAGGCCCTGGCCGAGGCCGACATCGTCACCGCCGCCGACAACGCCTACGAGGAGGACACCGTGGGCCGGCGCATCCACGGCGGCATCACGTCCCACAAGGTGCTCAAGGCGCAGGAGGTCACCGTCGCCGGACGCACCGGCTACCTCGTGCGCTGGCGGGTCACCACGGGCAAGGGCCCCGGCGGTGTCGTGCAGTCCCTCGCCTTCCCCTCGACGGTGGGCAGCGAGACCCCGGTGATCGTCCGGTTCGCCTTCGACGCGGACGTGGCGGAGCTGCCGCTCTCGCTGATGGACACGATCATGCGGGGCATCCGGCCGCTGGGCGACAGCGGGACGAGCGGGGGAGTGGGCGCGTCGATCGGCCCCTGAGACGGGGATACGAGCGCGGCCGGGGCCGTCCCGTCAGGGATACGGACGGGTCCGGGTCCGTCCCGTCAGGGATACGAGCGCGGCCGGTTCCACCTCGTCAGGGATACGAGCGCGGCCCGGACCGTCCCGTCAGAGGAACGTCCGCCCCTCGCCCCGGTACGTGGGAACGCTCGCCGTGACCCGGTCGCCCTCGATGAGGTGCAGCGTGTCGAAGCGCTCGCACAGCTCTCCGGCCTTGGCGTGGCGGAACCACACCTTGTCGCCGATCAGCAGATCGTCGGCGGGGGACCCCAGCAGCGGCGTCTGCACCTCGCCCGCGCCCTCCTGCGGGTCGTAGCGCAGCCCTTCCGGCAGATACGGCACCGGCGAGCGGTCAGCCCCGGCCGCCCCCGACGCCGGATAGCCGCCGCCCAGCACCGTCACCACGCCCACGCCGGGCCGCCGCACCACGGGCTGCGCGAACAGTGCCGCCGGACGGCCGGTGAACGAGGTGTAGTTGTCGAACAGCCGGGGGACGTACAGCCCCGACCCGGCGGCGATCTCCGTGACCGCGTCCTCGGCCGCCGTGTGCTGCACGCTGCCCGTGCCGCCGCCGTTGACGAACTCCAGCTCCGGCGCGACCGCCCGCACGGCCCGCACCACCTCGGCCCGCCGGACCGCCAGCTCCTTACGCGCGGTGGCCTGCATCAGCCGGATCGCCCGGGACCGCAGCGGCCGCCCCGCCAGCGCGTCGCCGACCCCGGCGACATGGCCCTCGTACGCCATCAGCCCCACCAGCCGGAAGCCCGGCCTGCGCGCCACCGAACGGGCCAGCTCGGCGAGTTGCGCGGGGGAGCGCAGCGGCGAGCGCAGGGCACCGATCCTGATCCGCCCGCCCAGCATCCGCAACGAGGTGTCGAGCTCCAGACAGACCCGGATCTCCTCGCCCCCGCCGCCCCGGGAGGCGTCGATCAGCTCCAGCTGGGAGTGGTCGTCCACCATCACCGTCACGGCCGCGGCCAGCTTCGGATCGGCGGCCAGCTCCGCGAAGGCGCCCCGGTCCGCCGACGGATAGGCGAGCAGGACGTCGTCGAAACCGGCCCGGGCCAGCCACAGCGATTCCGCCAGCGTGAACGACATGATCCCGGCGAACCCGGGCCGCGCGAGCACCCGCTCCAGCAGGGCCCGGCACCGCACCGACTTGCTCGCCACCCGGACCGGCTTCCCGCCCGCCCGGCCCACCAGATCGTCTGCGTTGTCGTCGAAGGCGTCCAGATCGACGACGGCGATCGGGGCGTCGAGATGAGCGGTGGCCCGGTTGTAGCGGGCCCGGTCAGCGGCGCGGGCAGTCATGGCCGCAGCTTGCCAGAGAGCCGCGACGACTGGGTAGGGGACGATCGGGACAGATCCCCGCGCCCGGGGCGTCCCGTTCCCCGCCGCCCGCCCGCAGCCCGTAGAGTGACGTGCACGCGAGCACCAACGGGCCTGTCAGTCATGGTGATCCGTGGTCGGTACGAGAACGTGTATGCAGGGGGCCGGATGAGTACCGAAGCGCAACGCGCTCCCGTGCCTCCCCGCCCGACGACCCCTCCGGCATCAGGGACCGCCGTGGCTCCGACGGCCGCTCCGGCCGCGAGGACCGCTCCGGCCCCGACGGCCGCCCCCCGCCCGACGACCCCTCCGGCCGCGCCGGTCCTGCCGACCTCCGCGGACGAGTCGGTTCCGGGGGCCCCGAGGGCCTCTGCGGCCCCGACGGCCGCTCCCGCCCCGGTGTCCCCGCCCGCCCCTGCCACCTCGTCGGCCCCGCCGCAGCCGCCGGCCTCATCGGCCCGACCGGCCTCGGCGCCCCCGTCGGCCCCACCGCGTCCGCAGACCCCGCCCGGCGCGCCCCCGCCGCGCCCGGCCGCACCTGCGGCCTCTGCCGCGCCCGCGACCGGGACGCCCGCCCCTCCGCACCGGAGCGCCCCCGCACCCGCCCCCGCGTGCCCTCCGCACCAGGACACCCCCAGCGCCCCGCACGTGGGCCCGCCCCCCGCCACCACCCGGCGCAGGCCCGTCGGCGCCGTCGACCTCACGCCGGCACCGGAAGCCGCCCACCCGCCCCGGCCCCCGTACCGCGCACCGGACCGCTACGGCTACCCGGAGACGCCCGTCGAGACCACCACGCGGCTGCGGCCCGTCCCGCCGGGGCCCCGGCAGCGGGGGCGGGCAGCGTCGGCCGCCGCCTGCGTCGTGCTCGGGCTCGGGCTGATCGGCGGGGCGGCCACCGGCGCCTGGCTGACCGGCGACTCCTCGGCCGAGCCCACCCGTACCCCGTACAGCACCGGCAGGACCGCCTGGCACAGCGTTCCCGTCGACACGCTCTTCCCGCGCACACTCGACGGCAGGGGCGCGGGCCCCGGCGGCACCCACCGCACCTGGAAGCGGGTCGCCGTCGCCGCCGACAGCACCTGCGGCCAGGGACTGGACCCGCTGCTCGGAACCACCCTCAGGTCCGTCGGCTGCGAACGGCTCGTGCGCGCCACGTACACCGACGCGACCCGTTCCAGCGTCACCACCGTCGGCCTGGTCTTCACCGAGGCCGACGCCCCCGCCATGGAGGCCCTGCGCACCCGGTTCACCGAGCAGAGGCTCACCGCGCGCAAGGACCTCATGCCCCGTACGTACGCCCCCGAAGGCACCGTCGCCGCCTCCTTCGGTGACGGGCAGCGCGCCAGCTGGACCGTCAACCCGCTCACCGAGATCCCCGTCGTCGTCCTCGCCGTCTCCGGCTTCGCGGACGGCCGTACCGTCGCCGCACCCCAGCCCGCGGCCGAGGCGATGGCGGCGGGCGCCACCACGGACATCGCACAGGCCGGGCTCGGCCACGAGGCGAAGGGCATCGCGGACCGGGTGGAGCGGCGGCTGCGGACGACCGTCGACGACCTCACGGAGCGGCCCGGATGACCCGACGACCCCACCGCGTCCTCGCCGCGGTCTGCGCCGCCGCCGTCCTCGCGCTCACCCCGGCAGCCCCCGCCCACGCGGACGCGATCCGCGACCAGCAGTGGGCCCTGGAGGCCCTGGGATCCGACCGGGCCTGGGCCACCACCCGGGGGCAGGGCGTGACCGTCGCCGTCCTGGACACCGGCGTCGACGACGCCCACCCCGACCTCACCAGCCAGGTGCTCCCCGGCAGGGACCTCATCGGCTTCGGCGCCGCCCGCGGCGACTCCTCCTGGGCCCTGCACGGCACCGCGATGGCCGGGATCATCGCCGGACGCGGAAACGGTCCGGACCGCGCCGACGGCATCCTCGGCATCGCCCCCGAGGCCCGCATCCTGCCCGTCCGGGTGATCCTGGAGTCCAAGGACCCGGCCCGCGCCAAGGCCCGCAAGACCCGTGGCTCCGCGCTCGCCGACGGCATCCGCTGGGCCGCCGACAACGGCGCCGACGTCATCAACCTCTCCCTCGGCGACGACAGCAAGTCCGCCCATCCCGACCCGGGCGAGGACTCCGCCATCCAGTACGCCCTGTCCAAGGGCATCCCCGTGGTGGCCTCGGCGGGCAACGGCGGTGAGAAGGGGGACCGGATCTCCTATCCCGCCGCCTACCCCGGGGTGATCGCGGTCGCCGCCGTCGACAAGTACGGCACCCACGCCTCGTTCTCCACCCGCCGCTGGTACGCCACCGTCAGCGCCCCCGGCGTCGACATCGTGGTCGCCAACCCCGACGGGCACTACTACATCGAGTGGGGCACGTCGGCCGCCGCCGCCTTCGTCTCCGGCGCGGTCGCCCTGGTCCGCGCCGCCCACCCCGGCCTCGACCCCGCCCAGATCAAGAAGCTGCTCGCCGACACCGCCCGGGACGCCCCCGCCGAGGGCCGCGACGACGCCCGCGGCTACGGCATCGTCGATCCGGCGGAGGCCATCGAGGCGGGCTCCCGGCTGCGCCCCGCCGACCTGAACGCCCAGGCGGCGCGGACAGGACACCGGGGGCGGTACTTCGGCGCGGGCCCGGCCCCGTCCCGTACCGACGAGGAGGCCGCCCACTGGGCGGCCCCCCTCGCGGGCGGCCTCGGCGCCGCCCTGCTGGTCGTCGCCGTCGTCCTGTGGCGCGGCCGCGACGCCCACGCCCCCGGCCGCCGCTGAACGAGCAACACCGCCTCCGCCCACCCGATCGGCCCACGCCGTCGCGCGCACGGGCACAGCTCCCGATCTCCGCTCAGCGCGACCTGCGGACAACCGGCGAAGCCCCAGGTACTACCCTCGTCCCGTGGCGCTCAAGAACATCCCGGACTCCGGTTTCTCCGACGACGACGGCTCGGCATCCCCCGCCCTGACCCGGGCACTGGAGGCCTGGTCCCGGGACCGGAGCGCTGTCGGCCCGGTCCTCGCGGCCCTGCGCGACGCCCGGCTCCTGGTCCCCGTCGTCGCCGTCCTCGGCGAGGTCGAGGAGGACGAGAAGGGGCTGCGGCGCGAGAAGACCAGCGACATGGCCGTGCCGACCCTCCACGCGGGCGACCGGCGCGCGCTGCCCGCCTTCACCTCGACGGACTCGCTGGCCCGCTGGGACCCGGAGGCGCGCCCCGTCGCCGTGCCGCTGCACCAGGCGCTCCAGGCCGCCGCCCACGAGAAGGCCGACACCGTCGTGCTGGACCTCGCCGGTCCCGTCGCCTTCGAGCTGTCCGGGCGGGCGCTCCTGGCCCTCGCCGAGAACCGCACCAGCACCGACCCGCTCCAGGACCCCGCCGTCATCGGGGCCGTGCGGGAGATCGCCGCCGCCGACCCCGCCGTCGTCCGCGCCCACCTCGGGCCCGGCAGCGCCGACGGCACCCTCGCGCTCGTCCTCGCGCCGGACGCGGTCCCCGCCGAGGCGGCCCGCCGCATCGGCGAGGCGCTGGCGGACAGCGAGGTCCTGCGGGCCCGTCTGGTGAACGGGCTGGACCTGGCTCTGCTGCCCGCCGGGACGAACACTCCGGGTGAGCCCCTGTTCGCACGCTGAGAGGCCGCCGTCCGGCTCCGACGCGCGCAACGCGCCCGCCGCGGTGAGAATTGTCGAGAAATTCGGAGGAATCCGAACAATCGACCGAGCTCGCGAGGTGGTCGCATGAACGTGCGGATCGTGGCGTCAGAGTTCCTCGGCACCCTGCTGCTGGTGTTCTTCGCCGTGGGGTCCGCGGTGGTCGCCGTCGAGTACCTGGGCACGGTGGGCATCGCCCTCGCCTTCGGCTTCACCCTCCTCGCGCTGGCCTACGCGCTCGGCCCGATCTCCGGCTGCCATGTGAACCCGGCGGTGACGCTCGGCATGCTGATGGCCCGCCGGATCGACCTCCGCAGCGCCGTCGAGCGCTGGGCGGCCCAGTTCCTCGGCGCGATCGTCGGCGCGGCCCTGCTCTTCCTGCTCGCGAAGCAGATCCCGGGACTGGAGACCAGCGGCGAGTTCGGCACCAACGGCTACGAAGACCGGTCGGCCGTCGGCATCAACATCGGCGGCGCGTTCCTCGCCGAGGTGATGCTGACGTTCCTGCTCGTCTACGTCGTTCTCGCGGTGACCCGCAAGGTCGCGATCACAGGCTTCGGCGGACTGCCCATCGGTCTGGCGTTCGCCGCGATCCACCTCGTGGGCATCCCGCTGACCGGCACCTCGGTCAACCCGGCGCGCAGCCTGGGCCCGGCGCTCTTCGCGGGCGGCGCAGCGCTCTCCCAGCTCTGGCTGTTCATCGTCGCGCCCCTCGTCGGCGGGGTGATCGCCGCCTACGTACACCGGCTGACCCACCCACACCCCAACCCGCTGCCCGGAGAGGCCGCCGAGACCGAGGACGCCCTGTGAGGCTCCGCCCGGCCCCGATGCCGCACGCGCGAGAGCCCGCCGCCCCACGGGGGGACGGCGGGCTCTCGCGTACGGGCGCGTACGGGGAGGGGGGTGGCTAGCCGTAGACCGGGCCGGTGTACTTCTCGCCGGGACCCTGGCCCGGGTCGTCCGGTACCAGCGAGGCCTCGCGGAAGGCCAGCTGGAGGGACTTCAGGCCGTCGCGCAGCGGCGAGGCGTGGAAGGTGCTGATCTCCGTGGCGCTCGCGTCCAGCAGTCCGGCCAGCGCGTGGACCAGCTTGCGGGCCTCGTCGAGGTCCTTGTGCAGCTCGCCCTCCTCGGTCAGGCCGAGCTTGACGGCGGCGGCGCTCATCAGGTTGACGGCGACCGTCACGATCACCTCGACCGCGGGGACCTCCGCGATGTCGCGGGCCATGTCGTCGAAGCCGGGGTTCTCACTGCTGGGGGTCGCGTCACTCATGCCCACACGATAAGGCCAGGCCATCGCCCTCCCGCGCGCGGGAGGCGGGGGCGACGGGGAAGGCTCGGGATTAGCGCATGCGTGCACAGGGTGCTAGCCTCGTACAACGACCGGCCGGACATCTATGTGCCCGGCCCGCAAGTGGAGGCTCCGATCTCCCACCTGGCTGTCCGTGAAGGACGGCGGGTCACCGGTCAGGCGGCGACCATCGTTCCGTACGGACGATGGGCCCGCCCGATAGCCCCGCGGTTCACCGCGGCGGTGTTCCGGTAGTTCCTGGAGCCCCGCCTGTGTCCCGTCCGGGGCATTTTTGTGCTTCCGGCTCGGTTGGTCTTGACGAAACAGACGTTACGCGGCTGTCTGCCAGGCGGTCGCGTGGTGCTACCGAGGAGGATCCATCAGCGCCGAGCCCCGCATCAACGACAGGATTCGCGTTCCCGAGGTGCGACTTGTCGGTCCCAGCGGCGAGCAGGTCGGGATTGTTCCGCTTGCCAAGGCCCTGGAGCTCGCACAGGAGTACGACCTCGACCTGGTCGAGGTGGCGGCGACCGCCCGTCCGCCCGTGTGCAAGCTCATGGACTACGGGAAGTTCAAGTACGAGTCGGCCATGAAGGCCCGTGAGGCGCGCAAGAACCAGGCGCACACGGTCATCAAGGAGATGAAGCTCCGGCCGAAGATCGACCCGCACGACTATGACACCAAGAAGGGTCATGTCGTCCGGTTCCTCAAGCAGGGCGACAAGGTCAAGATCACGATCATGTTCCGTGGTCGTGAGCAGTCCCGCCCCGAGCTGGGCTTCCGACTGCTTCAGCGTCTCGCTTCGGATGTCGAGGACCTCGGCTTCATCGAGTCGAACCCGAAGCAGGACGGCCGGAACATGATCATGGTTCTGGGCCCGCACAAGAAGAAGACCGAAGCCATGGCCGAAGCCCGTGAGGCCCAGGCCGCCCGCAAGGCGGAGCGTCAGGGTTCGTCCGACGCACCGTCCCAGGGCGACACCGCCGAGGCTCCGGCCGACGCGGCCGAGGCTCCGGCCGAGACACCTTCCGAGGCGTGACCTCAGGGGCTGCCATCCAGGCGGCCCCGGGTCCCCCCGGAATCCCATAGAGATCTGACGCCCCTGCTGTCCGGTGCCCCGCACCGTGAGGGGCGCCACTGACGAGGAGAGAACGGCGCGATGCCGAAGAACAAGACGCACAGCGGTGCCAGCAAGCGCTTCAAGATCACCGGTTCCGGCAAGGTGCTCCGCGAGAGGGCCGGCAAGCGCCACCTTCTTGAGCACAAGTCGTCCAAGAAGACCCGCTCGCTGACCGGCACGGTCGTCGTGGCTCCGGCCGACGCCAAGAAGATCAAGAAGCTTCTCGGCAAGTGAGGTCCGGCCTCCGGCTCGCCCCGGAGGCACGACCTCGATCACACCGGGACCAATTCGTTTCCGGGCCGTGTGAGGACACCCACGGCCCCGCTACAAGGAGTTAACAAGTGGCACGCGTCAAGCGGGCAGTCAACGCCCACAAGAAGCGCCGGGCAATCCTCGAAGCCGCCAGCGGCTACCGCGGTCAGCGCTCGCGCCTGTACCGCAAGGCCAAGGAGCAGGTCACCCACTCCCTGGTCTACAACTACAACGACCGCAAGAAGCGCAAGGGCGACTTCCGTCAGCTGTGGATCCAGCGCATCAACGCCGCTGCCCGCCAGAACGGCATGACGTACAACCGCCTCATCCAGGGTCTGAAGGCCGCCAACATCGAGGTGGACCGCAAGATCCTCGCCGAGCTCGCGGTCAACGACGCCAACGCGTTCGCCGCCCTCGTCGAGGTCGCTCAGAAGGCCCTCCCGAGCGACGTCAACGCCCCGAAGGCCGCCTGACCCAGGCGCTCCTTCCAGGTACGCGAACCGGACCCGCAGGCGCACGCCGCCTGCGGGTCCGGTGCGTTGCCGCCGACCCCCACCGCCGTACGCAGAGAGGCTCGCCGCCGACCATGGGCACCCCCGAACTGATCTCCCCGCGTTCCCCGCGCGTCGCCGCCGCCCGCCGGCTGGCCAGACGGAACTTCCGCGGCAAGGAGCGCCGGTTCATCGCCGAGGGGCCGCAGGCCGTACGCGAGGCCGCGGCGCACCGGGGCGGCGACGGCGAGCCGACCCTGATCGAGCTGTTCGCCACCCCCGAGGCCGCCGACCGGTACGCCGACATCGTCGAGGCGGCCCACGCGGCGGGGGCCCGGGTCCACCTGGCCGGCGACGACGTCCTCGCCGACGTCTCGCAGACCGTCACCCCGCAGGGCCTGATCGGCGTCTGCCGCTTCCTGGACTCCCCGTTCCAGGAGATCCTGGACGCGAAGCCCACCCTGGTGGCGGTTCTGGCCAACGTCCGCGACCCCGGGAACGCCGGTACGGTACTGCGCTGCGCCGACGCGGCGGGCGCGGACGCCGTGGTCCTGACCGACGCATCCGTCGACCTCTACAACCCCAAGTCGGTGCGCGCCTCGGTCGGTTCGCTCTACCATCTGCCCGTCGCCGTCGGCGTGCCCGTCGAACAGGCCGTGCAGGGGCTCCGCGACGCCGGGGTGCGCATCCTCGCCGCCGACGGGGCCGGGGCCGACGACCTGGACGACGAACTGGACGCGGGCACCATGGGCGGCCCCACCGCCTGGGTCTTCGGCAACGAGGCCTGGGGGCTGCCCGAGGAGACCCGCGCGCTCGCCGACGCCGTCGTCCGGGTCCCGATCCACGGCAAGGCGGAGAGCCTCAACCTCGCCACCGCGGCCGCCGTCTGCCTCTACGCCTCCGCCCGCGCGCAGCGGCCGCGGCGCGCCCCCGGCGCGTAACGGAGCATCCGCCCGCTGCTCCGGCCCCCGCCGGAGCAGCGCCCCGACGGCCCGTCAGCGTACGATCCCGGCCAATCCCGCGCCCCGCCCACCGGCGCACTCCTGTCCGCGCCCCCACAGGGTGTCG
Organism: Streptomyces durocortorensis; assembly: GCF_031760065.1. Taxonomy (NCBI): domain Bacteria; kingdom Bacillati; phylum Actinomycetota; class Actinomycetes; order Kitasatosporales; family Streptomycetaceae; genus Streptomyces; species Streptomyces sp. C11-1. Next base: position 1,024,866 of record NZ_CP134500.1, on the reverse strand, counting down.
CCGGTTCACCGGCGGCTAGTAGGGTGACGAACTCGGGGGCCCACTGCACCGGTTCGAGAGGTGGGGATACGGGAATATGGCTGTCGGCATGAGCTCGCCGCGACCGGCGCACACCGCCGTCGTAAGCGCCGCGGGCGAGGACCCGGACGGCGCGAAGACGGGTCCGGACGGCCTCGACGGCTTCGGGATCGACCCGGACGATCTCCCCGACGCTCTCGTCGTCGCCGACGAGAGCGGGCGCGTCATCTGCTTCAACGCCGCCGCCTCCCGCATCACCGACACCTCCCGCGCCGACGCGATCGGCCGCCCCCTGGACGCGGCTCTCCCGCTGGAGGACCTCAAGGGCAAGCGCTGGTGGCCGCTGACCGACCCGTACGGCGGTCTCGCCACCCGCAGCGGCCAGCCTGAGCGCAATCTGCTGCTCCCCGGCGGCCGCGAGGTCCTCGTCTCCGCCCGCTACGTACGCGAGACGCCCACCGGGCCCGTGCGCCGGGTGGTGGTCTCGCTGCGCGGCACCGAGGCCCGTCGGCGTACCGAACGCAGCCACGCCGAGCTGATCGCGACCGTCGCCCATGAACTGCGCTCCCCGCTGACCTCCGTCAAAGGGTTCACCGCCACCCTCCTCGCCAAGTGGGAGCGGTTCACCGACGACCAGAAGCGGCTGATGCTGGAGACCGTCGACGCGGACGCCGGGCGGGTCACCCGGCTCATCGCGGAACTGCTCGACATCTCCCGGATCGACTCCGGGAGGCTGGAGCTGCGCCGCCAGCCCGTCGACGTCTCCGCCGCCGTCGCCCGCCACGTCCAGGGCCTGATCACGGGCGGCCAGGCTCCCGAACGCTTCCGTGTCCGCGCCGGGGGGCCGCTGCCCGCCCTCTGGGCCGACCCCGACAAGGTCGACCAGGTCCTTGGCAACCTCCTGGAAAACGCGGTGCGCCACGGCGAGGGAACCGTCACCATTGAGATCGCCCCGGCACCCGCGCCGGGGACGAGCGACGAGATGGGAACGGCTGTCACCGTGAGCGACGAGGGCCCCGGCATCCCCGAGGAGTCGATGGGCCGTGTCTTCACCCGCTTCTGGCGGGGGAGCAAGCGCGGCGGCACGGGCCTCGGGCTCTATATCGTCAAGGGCATCGTCGAGGCCCACGGCGGCACCATCACCGTCGACCGGGGGCCCGGCGGCGGAGCCGAGTTCCGATTTATTCTGCCTGTGAGCATGCCCGCCTATCTGAAGTAGAGGGGTTTGCGCAGCAATCAGGCAGGGTGGTGGTGGGCGACGGGAGGGTGTGAGCAGCCCACGGGCTCCCCGACCGTCCTGCGGCCTTTAGACTCGACCTTTGGCACCTTTGCGTCCTGCGGTCGTCGAGCCGGGTCGCGCCATCAGCCAATCGGAAGCACGGGAAGAGATGTCGGCACCGAACAAGTCGTACGACCCAGTCGAGGTCGAGGCACTGAAACCGGAAGAGATCGAGCGCCTGCGGGACGAGGCGTTCGCCGCCTTCGCCGCCGCCGGTGACCTCGACGCGCTCGCCCAGGCGAAGACCGCGCACACCGGAGGTACCTCGCCGCTGTCCCTCGCCAACCGCGAGATCGGCGCCCTGCCCCCGCAGGCCAAGGCCGAGGCGGGCAAGCGTGTGGGCCAGGCCCGCGGCGCCGTCTCCAAGGCACTGGCCGCCCGCCAGGCCGAGCTGGAGGCCGAGCGGGACGCCCGGGTGCTCGTCGAGGAGGCCGTGGACGTCACGCTGCCCTACGACCGCATCCCGGCAGGCGCCCGCCATCCGCTGACGACCATCATGGAGCGCGTCGCGGACGTCTTCGTGGCCATGGGCTACGAGATCGCCGAGGGCCCCGAGGTCGAGGCGGAGTGGTTCAACTTCGACGCCCTGAACTTCGTGCCCGACCACCCGGCCCGCCAGATGCAGGACACCTTCTTCGTCCAGGGCACCACGCCCGACGGCAAGGCGACCGAGGGCGACGAGTCCGGCGTCGTGCTGCGTACGCATACCTCGCCGGTCCAGGCCCGCTCGCTGCTGGAGCGCAAGCCCCCTGTCTACGTGGTCTGCCCCGGCCGGGTCTACCGCACCGACGAGCTGGACGCCACGCACACCCCGGTCTTCCACCAGATCGAGCTGCTCGCCGTCGACGAGGGTCTGACCATGGCCGACCTCAAGGGCACCCTGGACCACATGGTCCAGGCGCTCTTCGGGCCGGACATGAAGACCCGGCTGCGGCCGAACTTCTTCCCGTTCACCGAGCCGTCCGCCGAGATGGACATGGTCTGCTACGTCTGCCGCGGCGAGTCCGTCGGCAACCCGGACCGCCCCTGCCGCACCTGCGGCAGCGAGGGCTGGATCGAGCTGGGCGGCTGCGGCATGGTCAACCCCAAGGTGCTCACCGCCTGCGGCGTGGACCCCCAGAAGTACAGCGGATTCGCCTTCGGGTTCGGCATCGAACGGATGCTGATGTTCCGCCACAACGTCGAAGACATGCGAGACATGGTCGAGGGTGACGTCCGGTTCACCCGGCCGTTCGGGATGGAGATCTGATGCGCGTCCCGCTTTCCTGGCTGCGGGAGTACGTCGACCTGCCGGCGACGGAGACCGGCCGTGATGTACAGGCCAAGCTCGTCTCCGTCGGCCTTGAGGTCGAGACCGTCGAGCAGATCGGTGCGGGCCTCAAGGGCCCCCTGGTCGTCGGACAGGTCCTGACCATCGAGGAGCTGGAGGGCTTCAAAAAGCCCATCCGCTTCTGCACCGTCGACGTCGGCACCGCCAACGGCACCGGCGAACCGCAGGAGATCGTCTGCGGCGCCCGTAACTTCTCGGTCGGCGACAAGGTCGTCGTGGTCCTCCCGGGCGCTGTCCTGCCCGGCGACTTCGCGATCGCCGCCCGCAAGACGTACGGCAAGACCTCCCACGGCATGATCTGCTCCACCGACGAGCTGGGCATGGGCGACGACGGAACGCACGGCATCATCGTGCTGCCGCCGGAGCACGAGGTCGGCACCGACGCGATCGAGCTGCTCCAGCTCGTCGACGAGGTCCTCGACATCGCCGTCACCCCGGACCGGGGCTACTGCCTCTCGATGCGCGGTGTCGCCCGCGAGACCGCGACCGCCTACGGGCTGCCGCTGCGCGACCCGGCGCTGCTGGACGTGCCCGCGCCCAACGCGTACGGCTACCCGGTCCAGATCTCCGACCCGATCGGCTGCGACCGCTTCACCGCCCGTACCGTCACCGGGCTCCAGCCCGAGGCCCGCTCCCCGATCTGGCTGCAGCGCCGCCTCCAGAAGGCCGGGATGCGGCCCATCTCGCTGGCGGTCGACATCACCAACTACGTGATGCTGGAGCTCGGCCAGCCGCTGCACGCCTACGACCGCACCCGGGTCGAAGGCCCCATCGGTGTGCGCCGCGCCCAGCAGGGCGAGAAGCTCACCACCCTTGACGGCACCGTGCGCGTGCTGGACGCCGAGGACCTGGTCATCACCGACAACCGCGGGCCGATCGGCCTCGCGGGCGTCATGGGCGGCGCCAACACCGAGATCGCCGACGCGGACGGCGAGCACGCCCTCACCACCGAGGTCGTCATCGAGGCCGCGCACTTCGACGCGATCTCGATCGCCCGCACCGCGCGCCGCCACAAGCTGTCCTCCGAGGCGTCCAAGCGCTTCGAGCGCGGCGTCGACCCGCAGGCCGCCGCAGCAGCGGCGCAGCGCACCGTCGACCTGCTGGTCCTGCTCGCGGGCGGCACCGCCGAGGCCGGGGTCACCGAGATCACCGCGCCCCACGCGCCCCGCACCATCGCCATGCCGGCGAACCACCCGGACAAGGTCGCCGGTGTGGAGTACGGCCGCGAGACCGTCGTCCGCCGCCTCCAGCAGGTCGGCTGCGACGTCTACGGGCAGGACGAGCTGATCGTCACCGTCCCGTCCTGGCGGCCCGACCTGAACGAGCCGAACGACCTCGCCGAAGAGGTCATCCGGCTGGAGGGCTACGAGAACCTGCCCTCCACCCTGCCGACGCCCCCCTCCGGCCGCGGTCTCACCGACCGCCAGCGGCTCCACCGCCGCATCGGCCGGGTGCTGGCCGGAGCCGGGTACGTCGAGGCGCTGAGCTACCCGTTCATCGGCGACGCGGTCCTGGACCAGCTGGGCCTGGAGGCGGATGACGCGCGCCGCCGCACGGTCAAGCTCGTCAACCCGATCTCCGACGAGGAGCCGTCGCTGCGCACGACGCTGCTGCCGGGCCTCCTCGGCGCACTGCGGCGCAACGACGGCCGCGGCAGCCACGACCTCGCGCTCTTCGAGACGGGCCTGGTCTTCCGGCCCACCGGCGAGGAGACCCAGGCTGTCCGGCTGCCCGTCGACCGCCGCCCCACCGACGAGGAGATCGCCGGACTGAACGCGGCCCTGCCGCGTCAGCCGCGCCGCGCCGCCGTCGTTCTCGCGGGCGCCCGCGAGCAGGCCGGCTGGTGGGGCAAGGGCACCCCGGCGACCTGGGCGGACGCCGTCGAGGCCGCCCGCTCGATCGCCGCGGAGGCCGGTGTCGAGGTCGTCGTCCGCGCCGACCAGCACGCCCCGTGGCACCCGGGCCGCTGCGCCGCGCTGTACGTCACCGTGAACGGCGAGGAGACCCTCCTCGGACACGCGGGCGAACTGCACCCGCGCGTCATCAAGGCGCTCCACCTGCCCGAGCGGACCTGTGCCGCCGAGATCGAGCTCGACGTCCTGGAGCAGGCCGTCGACGGAGCGCTCCAGGCGCCCCGGATCTCCACCTTCCCGGTGGCGACCCAGGACGTCGCCCTCGTCGTCGCCGGGGACGTCCCGGCCGCCGACGTGGAGCGGGCGCTGCGCGAGGGCGCGGGTGAACTCCTCGAATCGCTGCGGCTGTTCGACGTCTTCACCGGCGAGCAGATCGGCGAGGGCAACAAGTCCCTGGCGTACGCGCTGCGCTTCCGCGCCGCCGACCGCACGCTGACCGTGGAGGAGGCCTCGGCCGCCCGCGACAGCGCGGTGGCCCTGGCCGCCGAGCGCACGGGCGCGGTGCTGCGCGGGGCGTAGTAGCTGCGAAGGCGTTGAGAAGGGGCGTATCCGGCCACCGGATACGCCCCTTCTCCTTCTCCCGCCGAGTGGCGGAGGGACCACACGCCGGATCCGGAGGGGAACCGGGAGGAACGCGGTTCCGAGCCTCCGTTCCGCAGCCACCCTCCTTCGTCGTCGGTCAGTGGGCCGTGCGGTCCTGGCGCCGTCCGCGCTGCCACGGAGTGTCGGGCAGGTCAGCAGTGCGGACGGCGCGGTGCGGGTCGTCAACCGTTACGAGGGGGAGCCGACGACCCGGCCGCCTCTTGCGAGGGTGTTCATTCAACCGAGACCGGGAGCGGCGCGGCAGAGCGCACAGCAGGAGGGTTCGGGCATTCCGTTCACACCCCGTGTGAATCGTGCTCCACTAGGCTCATTGCGACACGTACCTGGGGGGACGATGGAGCCCAATGTCCTGCTCGAATCCCTGATCGAGGAGGCCGGTGTGTCCCGGGCGGGCCTCGCCGGTCACGTCAACCGGGCGGGCCGGAGCCGTGGCCTGAGCCTGCGGTACGAACACACCGCGGTCTCCCGCTGGCTGAAGGGCCAGCGGCCGCGCGGCCAGGTGCCGGACCTGATCTGCGAGGTGTTGGGCGGCCGGCTGGGACGGCCGGTCGGGCTCGACGACATCGGCCTGGGCGCCGCGGCCGCCTCCGGTACGGACGGCGCCGCCGAGTGCACGTCCCTCTCCGGCTTCGTCGACCGGGCCACCGCGCTGTGGCGCTCCGACGAGCAGCGCCCGCATCTGGCCACCGTGCCCGCCGTCACCGGCACCACGGCGGTGATGCCGGTCTGGGAGTGGGAGAACCCCCCGGAGGACACCGATGTCTCGCGGCCGGGCCCCGGCCGGGTCAGTGAGGCCGACATAGCGATGCTCAGGGCGGCCCGCGACCACTACGAGCAGATGTACCGCAAGACCGGGGGCGTCGCGACCAGGTCCCGGATCGTCCGCTTCCTCAACGCGGAGGCCGCGCCCCTGCTGCGCGGCGGCTACAGCGACGCCCTGGGCCGGAGCCTGCACCGGGCGACGGCGGGTCTGGTGGCGGTGGCGGGCATCTGCGCCTACGACTCCGACGCCCACGGGCTCGCCCAGCGCTACTTCCACCAGGCGCTGCGGCTCGCCAAGTCCAGCGGCGACCGGGCGCTCGGCGGCTATGTGATCGCCCTGCTGGTCACCCAGTCCCTGTTCCTCGGCGACTACCGCCGCTCCATCGCCTTCGCCGAGGCCGCGCTGCGGGCCGCCGGCGACCACATCACCCCCGCCCTGGCCGCCGATCTGCACGCCATGCAGGCCAAGGCGTACGGCCGCCTCGGCGACGCGGCGAGCGCCCGGGTCTGCATCGGCCGGGCCGAGGCCCAGGCGGGCCGCATCCACACGGGACGCGAACCGGACGAGACGGGGTACGTCCAGCCCGGCCTGGTGGACGTCCAGGTGGCGGAAGCCCTGCTCAGCCTCGGGGATCTGCCCGGGGCGAGGGAGCACGCGGCCTCCGCGGTGCGCGCCCCGGCGCACGACCGGGGGCGCGTGCACCGTCTTGCGATGCTCAGCCATATCGAACTGCTCCAGGGTGAGCCGGACCGCGCGGCCGGTACCGCCGCCGAAATGGCCGAACGGGCCCGGGGGATGGAGTCCCAGCGGCTGCGCGACCGGCTGCGGCAGGTCCGGGCTCAGCTGGCCGAGAGCGGCTGCGCCGACGCCGTACAGACCGCCGGTCTTATCGAGGGGGCGCTCCGAGTGCCTCTGTGAGCTCCGGCGACGCCCCGCCGTTCGTTCCGCTTCTGAGCCGACCCTGCTGGCATGTTGACCCCAACATGTCGAAAGGCGGCAGAACCGTGCAGTGGACGAACTTAAGCGAACAGAATGTGTATCAGAACCCCTGGTTCCGGGTGAATCTGGCCGATGTCGAGCTGCCCGACGGCAGCCACCTCGACCACTTCGTCATCCGGCTGCGCCCGGTCGCGGCGGCCACCGTCGTCAACGAGGCCAACGAGGTGCTGCTGCTGTGGCGGCACCGCTTCATCACCGACAGCTGGGGCTGGGAGCTGGCCGCGGGCGTCGTCGAGGACGGCGAGGACCTCGCGGCCGCCGCGGCCCGCGAGATGGAGGAGGAGACCGGCTGGCGCCCCGGCGAGCTGCGCCGGCTGCTCACCGTCGAGCCCGCCAACGGTCTCACCGACGCCCGGCACCACCTCTACTGGTCCGACGAGGCGCACTGGACCGGGCCTCCGCAGGACGCCTTCGAGTCGTCCCGGCGCGAGTGGATACCGCTCAAGGTGGTCCCGGACATGATCGCCCGGGGCGAGGTGCCCGCCGCGAACATGGCAGCCGCGCTGCTGATGCTGCACCACCTCAGACTGGGCTGACCGTCCCGCACGGGTGTCCCGTACGCCTCCACGCACGAGGAGCCGGCCCCCGGGGTGCCCGGGACCGGCTCCTCCTGGCCGCCCGGGCGGGGCTTGTGCCCTGGCGGGCCGCGCTCCGACCGGCTGCGCCCCGGCTGCGGCGCAGCCGGAGAGGGCGGCTGTGGGTAACGGTTCTGGCCGGATGCAATGGTCTCGGCCAGGGTGACCCGCTCGCGCTCCGTCGGTGGTTCATGCAGAAAGTCTTCCTGGCCAACATCTCGAAATCTATGCTGACTGGGGTAGACATTGGGATGCGGGGTGGTTATGGTTTCTCTCGTATCCAAGAGGGACAGAAGAGCTTGGCAGAGATGAACTGCCGGGCGGTAGTAATCAGCAGTTGCAGTACGCAGGTCGGTGCGGTGGTGGAGTTCCGAAGCCGGGGTTCTTGCAGGATGGCGACGGGGCTGACGACCGGACCGGGTGGCCCGCAGTTTTCAGGGGCTGCCGTGAGCACAACCGCAGGACCCAAGTGCAGTCCGCAGTACCAGTGGTCCCTCGGTAAATGGCGTCAGGCTGCGGCGCGCGTACCGGGGAGTTCGGCAGTGGGGTTCTAAGCCAGAGCAGATGCAGGACGGGCGACGGGGCTGGCTGCCGAAGTGGCGCTGTGAGAGGCCACCAGGAGTACGGAAGTAGTTGGCCAGAGGGAAAGAACGGAGGAGTTGAGCGCCATCAGGATCGCCCGGGCGGAAGTGTTGGGCCCGGGTACCGCAGGACATCGATAGTGAGGTGGTCTCCGGTCAAGCAACCGCGATCCCCGCAGCCCCCGGATCTCTTCCGGCAGGTATGCGGAAACAGAGAGCCGGCGTAGCCGATCAAGGCCGGCTGATGGTGTAGCAGTTCCTTCGGGGCCCGGGTGCCAAAATGGCACCCGGGCCCCCCGACGCGTGTTCCACAGGAAGGTACAGATGACAGCAGACGACTCGTTCGGCCGCCTCGACGACGACGACTACCCCGCCTACACCATGGGCCGGGCAGCCGAGATGCTCAACACCACACAAGGGTTCCTCCGCGCCATCGGCGAAGCCCGCCTCATCACCCCACTGCGCTCCGCGGGCGGCCACCGCCGCTACTCCCGCTATCAGCTCCGCATTGCCGCCCGCGCCCGCGAGCTGGTCGACGGCGGGACCCCGATCGAGGCCGCCTGCCGCATCATCATCCTTGAGGACCAACTCGAAGAAGCCCAGCGCATCAACGCCGAACACCACCGAGCCGCCAAGCCACCCAGCACGCCGCCCGTAGCCTGAAGCCTGCGCGGCCGGTGGACAACCGGCAGGTGCCGAACCCCCTGCCCGGAAGTGCGCTCGTCGGCCGTCTCCCTTCCCCCGGTGGTCATGCCCGGAAGCTTGCTCTTGTCTTCGGCGTAGGTGCTCTGTTGTGCTGCTGCTTCGCGCAAGATGCCCATCGGCCGGTCGCGGCGGCGTCCGCGGGGCGTATTCACCACGGTGAGGGGCTTCGGTTGCGCCCTTCCCTGACCTCCGTCCTGACGGACGACGCACTGGTGCGCCGGCCTGCATGCGAGCGGTCGGCACCCTCGCGCTGTGAAGCGCAAGCATCCTTCCTGCAACGCTGCGCCCGGGGCGGGCCAATATCTATGGCCACGGGGTGAGGGTTCAATGCGCCGTGCCGGGAGTATTCTTGACGCGGCAAATAGAGTGGAGTTTTTTCATCGTACGCGGACCATTACGGCGTGCTACTGTCGATCTCAGTTGCAGTTGTGGTACCCAAATTTCTGAGCTTTCGGGCGAGGCCTTCCGGCCCGAAGAGCTTTTTGTATTTCCGGTTCCCTCCGGTCGGGGCATCATCACGGCGACGCGGGATCTGTGCATCACGGGTCTCGGCGCACTGCCCTCGAAGGAGATGTGACATGGCGTCAGGCACGGTCAAGTGGTTCAACGCGGCCAAGGGCTTCGGCTTCATCGAGCAGGACGGCGGCGGCGCTGACGTGTTCGCCCACTTCTCGAACATCGCCGCCCAGGGCCTCCGTGACCTGCTCGAAGGCCAGAGGGTCACCTTTGACATCGCGCCGGGCCAGAAGGGCCCGATGGCCGAGAACATCGTTCCCGCTTGATACTGGCGCGTACTTCGTAGCTGGGTCCCGTATCCCTCGGGGTGCGGGACCCAGCTACGGCCATGCTTCCGGAGTGGTGCCACCTGCGGCAGAACCTCCGCCCGCAGAGTCCTCTCGCTGCTCACTCCTCCCGAGTCCCATCACCGGTGGAACTGGATTCCTCGCCTATATGGCGCCACTCCTCCCATGGTCTGCATCCCGCTCCGGGATTAACTGCAGGTCTCATTTGATTTTGCATCCGCTCGGCCCGTTCTTGTGATTCCCCGCGCTGTTCTTCCGCTGCGGGAATTCCTTGATACGTGCCGTATCAAGGAAGGTTCTGAATGAACCCCACACGTACGAACAATCGCTCTTCCCGTGCCCGCAGCCGTACCGCCGACTCCGGCAGCCGCTTCAACTCGCCCGCCCCGGCCCGTTCCGCCGCCCCGGCCCGTTCCGCTGCGCCGGCCCGTTCCGGCGGTTCGGGCCGCTCGGGTGGCCATGGGCGGCGGCCCGCCGCGGTCCAGGGCGAGTTCGCCCTGCCGGTCACGGTCACTCCCGCGCTGCCGGCGGTCGAGGCGTTCGCCGATCTCGACATGCCGGGGCCGCTGCTGGCGGCGCTGACCGCGCAGGGGGTGAGCGTCCCGTTCCCGATCCAGGGGGCGACCCTGCCCAACACCCTCGCGGGCCGCGACGCCCTGGGACGCGGGCGCACCGGCTCCGGCAAGACCCTCGCCTTCGGCCTGGCTCTGCTGGCCCGCACCGCCGGTCAGCGTGCCGAGCCCCGGCAGCCCTTGGCCCTGATCCTCGTGCCGACGCGCGAGCTGGCCCAGCAGGTGACCGACGCCCTGGCCCCCTACGCCCGCTCGGTGAGGCTGCGCATGGCCACCGTCGTGGGCGGAATGTCGATCGGGAGGCAGGCCAACGCACTGCGCGGTGGCGCGGAGGTCGTCGTGGCGACGCCGGGCCGGCTCAAGGACCTCATCGACCGTGGTGACTGCCGACTTGACCAGGTCGCGATCACTGTTCTGGACGAGGCCGACCAGATGGCTGACATGGGCTTCATGCCCCAGGTCACCGAGCTTCTGGACCAGGTCCGTCCCGAGGGGCAGCGGATGCTCTTCTCCGCCACCCTGGACCGTAACGTCGACCGCTTGGTCCGCCGCTACCTCAGCGACCCGGTCGTCCACTCCGTCGACCCCTCCGCCGGGGCGGTCACCACGATGGAGCACCATGTGCTGCACGTGCACGGCGCGGACAAGAACCGTACGACCACCGAGATCGCAGCCCGCGACGGTCGGGTGATCATGTTCCTGGACACCAAGCTGGCCGTGGACAAGCTCACCGACCACCTGCTGGCCAGCGGTGTGAGGGCCGCGGCTCTGCACGGCGGGAAGGCGCAGTCGCAGCGCACCCGGACCCTGACCCAGTTCAAGACCGGGCACGTCACCGTGCTCGTGGCCACGAACGTCGCCGCACGCGGCATCCACGTCGACAACCTCGACCTCGTCGTCAACGTCGACCCGCCGACCGACCACAAGGACTACCTCCACCGCGGCGGACGAACCGCCCGGGCAGGGGAGTCCGGCAGCGTCGTCACCCTGGTCACCCCCAGCCAGCGCCGCGACATGACCCGACTCATGACCGCCGCCGGCATCGTGCCCCAGACCACCCCGGTCCGCTCCGGCGAAGAAGCACTCGGCCGGATCACCGGCGCCCGGACGCCCTCCGGCATTCCCGTGACGATCACCGCCCCGGTGGCCGCGCGGCGTGAGCGCAGCCGCAGCGCGTCCTCACGGGGCCGGCGCAGCCCCGCCTCCGCGGCCCGGCGCGTGACCGCACATCAGTCCTCCTTCGACGCGGCTGCCTGAAACTTCGTGATCCGGAAGCTGACCCATCTGTGCAGGAGGCACCTTTTGACGCTGGTCCAGATTCGGCCGGGCTCGACGCACGCCACGCCCGCAGGCGGGACGGTGGCCGACACCATGGACACCGCCGGGCCGCAGGTCTGTGATGACATGACCGTCGAGGTCGCCCTGTCCGTCATGGCCAGTGCCCGTACCGGGCATCTGCTCGTCTGCGACGACAGCGGCCGGTGTACCGGACTGGTCACCCGGTCCAGGCTCGCAGTAGTCCGTGACGGCTCCGCGTACTCGGACAGGGTCCAGCTGCGGGACATCCTCGGCGACCGGGGGCCGTTCATCTCACCGGTGACCACCATGGCCGAAGCCGGGCACATGATGCGCTACAGCGACGTCGATGCCCTGCCCGTGGTCGACGAACACGGCAGCGCGCTGGGCGTGTTCGCCCTCGCCCGCTGAGCCGTCCCATCCGCAGCAGAAACACCCCCCTCTCCGTTCCTCTCCCTGTGAGGCATCATGCGCTGTGTCATCGCCCGCTTCCCGTTCGACCTGACCAAGAGCGGTGTCCTGGAATCGATGAAGGGCGTCAAACCCGAGCAAGTATCCGGCGAGTCCGTGGTCATCGGCCGACGCACCTACCCCGTCAAACAGGTCGGCCAGGTCATCACACGCCAGGACCGCCGCGACTTCAGCGCGGGAGAAGTCCTGCGGGCCATGACCCAGCTCGGCTTCACCTGCCGCAACCTGGCCCCGGCCCCCGCACCCACTCGGGTTCTCGACCCGTTGCAGCAGGCGTCCGCGATGCTCGGCGCCCCTGTGGCCGCCTGAGCGACAGACAGGCGTGAGCCGTCAACGAGCGGCGGTGAGGGTCCGACCGGAGCATCCGGCCGGACCCTCACCGCGTACCCGGGATTCCCGGCGAGTCAGCCGGTCAGTTGTCGGAGTAGCTGAAGTCGCCCATCGTCCAGGCACTGACGTCCTCGATCGCGACCCGGTACATCCCGCCCGTCTCCGGGATCCCCACCGCGCCCTGCAGAATCCGCGCCACGTGGAAGTGCAGATGCGTGGGCGGCCCGTCCTCGGGTGCAGTGGTGGTGAACAGGCCGGAAAAGGCGCTCAGGCGGGCCGAGTCCGCAAGGACTTCCGACACCCGCTGCCTCCAGACGGCTTCGGGAGCCAGCCGGCCCGTGATGACAGCACCACCGGCGACCACGGTCAACGACATCTGATTGCTGCGCCCGGACTCCACCAGGGCGGCAACGTCAACGAGCAGCGCGTCAGGCTTCGACATGCGGCCAATCATATTCGTCGACCGACGGACTGCTTTCCTGCGGTGGCCGCTCCGGGCTGGACGGCGCTGAGGCCCCTGTGGCTGAAGGCGCTGAACCCCCTGTGAGCGGTACGGCCGGGACGGGAGGCTCCAAGGCCCCGGCGACCGCGAACCGGGCCGCCTCACAGGCCGGCGACGTGGCAGCGGCCGGTGCTGGATCTCGGCGGCCAGGCTCAGCGGGGTGATCAGTAGTGAACCGCTCCGGGTTCGGTGGAGACATCAGGTTGTGGTAGTGACCTGGGGTTTCGGGGTTGTCGCCGGTCGCGACGAGGACCTCGGCAGCGGTATCCACGCCGATGCCGAAGGGTTCAAGCATCTGTGGGGCCGCGAGGTGAACCAGATCGGCGCAACGCGGAACCCCTGCTTCATACCCCGAGGCCCTCTGGGGCCTCTCTCCTTCCCGGATCCTACGATGCCCGTATGAAGCATGGAACCAGGCTGAGCCGATGGGAACAGCGCACGCGTACGCCCCTTCTGCTGCTGGCAGTGCTGTTCGCCGTCGCATACGCCTTCCCTGTCCTCGCTCCGGATGCGCCGGACTGGGTGCACGCTGCGTGCCGTGCCGCCGAGTGGAGCGTTTGGACGGCGTTCGCCGTCGACTACGCGGTTCGGCTGGCACTGGCCTCCGGCAAGTGGGCGTTCGTCCGGAGCCATCCGCTGGATCTGCTGGCCGTCGTCCTGCCGCTGCTTCAGCCGCTGCGCTTGCTGCGGCTGGTCTCCACCCTGCTCCTGGTGGGCCGACGGGCCAGGCACGCGCCGCAGATCACGATGACGGTCTACGTCGCGGGCTCGGTCGTCGGGCTCATGATGTTCGGCTCGCTCGCGGTGCTCCAGGTGGAGCGGGACGCACCCGATGGCAACATTCGCACGCTGGGCGACGCGGTGTGGTGGTCATTCACCACCATGACGACGGTCGGGTACGGGGACCTGGCGCCCACCACCGGGCTCGGCCGGCTGCTCGCCGTGGGGCTGATGCTCTCCGGCATCGCACTGCTCGGTGTCGTGACGGCGAACATCGCGGCCTGGTTCATCTCCCGCTTCGAACGGGACAACGCCGAGGAACGCAGGCAGACAGCCCTCCTGGAGGCCCTGACCGCGGAAGTCACCGCACTGCGGGCCGAGGTCGCGCGGCTCGCAGTCGCACCGGGGCCCGAAGCGGCCAAAGTGCCCGGACCTTCCTCTCCGGGGCCGTGAACACCTGACGGGAAAAGGCAAGGGCCGGCTCCCGGCACTCGCCGGCGACGGATCACCCTTTCACCTCGTCTCTCCTTCGGCCGCCGGATCCGCTGCCGGTCAGCGGCCTGCCGCGGCGGCAGCCAGGGGCCGGAGGCGCTCGTCCAATTTCCGGCCGCGCCAGCTGGAGGCGTACCGCTGCGGTGGCGCGCATGACGTCGCCGGTGGCCAGCAGGTCGAGCAGAGCTCCACGCGGGACAGCGAGGACGAGAGTGCGCTGTGTGGCCCCGGCCGCGGTGTCGCGCGGCGTGGCGGGCTGTCAGGCGGCGAGCAGGTTCAGCCAGTCGTCGACCGTGTCGCGGGGCGAAGCGTGCCCATGGCCCGTCCGGGTGGACGAAGGAGTGGGAGTGGGCGTAGCTCTCGACCCAGAGCGTAAGCAGGCCGCGGCGGGAGTCTTCGGACAGCCACTGCCACAGCGATCGAGCGACCGAACGCAGACCGTCGTCGGCGTTCTCGTTCCGGAAGTCGGCAATCCACTGGATCTGAGCCAGTTCGTCTGATCTGGCCCGGGCCCGGGCCCGCCTCCGGTTCGGCCCGCCCCGCGCGGGCTACCACGAGTTCTCGATCCACCCTCTGGACGACGGCCGCTGCCTGGCCCGCCACGACATGCTCATCGGCACCCCCGGCGCAGATCTGCTGCGCTGGCCGCTCGTGGTGGGCCACTTGCACGACACGGTCGTCGAGGAAGCCCTGGACAACCTCCATCGCAGCTCGGGAGACCGGGTGGCCTGGCCCGCGAGCCGCTCATGCTGGGTGCGTCTGCTGCACCGCCTGGTCCTGACCTCGGGGAACGTGCCCCGGCGGGCGCGGCTGCGTGAGCGCCGGGCCCGCCGGTAGGACGGTCAGTACGGGTAGAAGCCCGAGCCCGTCTTGCGGCCGAGGCGCCCCGCGTCGACCATCCGCTGGAGCAGCGGGGGAGCGGCGTACAGCGGCTCCTTGTACTCGGCGTACATGGAGTCCGCCACGGAGGCCACGGTGTCCAGGCCGATCAGGTCGGCGAGTTTGAGCGGGCCCATCGGGTGGGCGCAGCCCATCTCCATGCCGTTGTCGATGTCCTCGCGGCTGGCGATGCCGGACTCGAACATCCGGATCGCGGAGAGGAGGTACGGGATCAGCAGCGCGTTCACGACGAACCCGGACCGGTCCTGGGCCCGGATCGCGTGCTTGCCCAGCACATCGTGGACCACTGCCTCGGCGCGCTTGATGGTCTCGTCCGACGTGGTCAGCGCCGGGATCAGCTCGACGAGCTTCTGCACCGGGGCCGGGTTGAAGAAGTGGATGCCGATGACCCGGTCCGGGCGCGAGGTGGCGACGGCCAGCTTGACCAGCGGGATCGAGGAGGTGTTGGAGGCCAGGATCGCGTCCTGCCGGGTCACCACCTGGTCGAGCACCTGGAAGATCTCGGTCTTGACCTGCTCGTTCTCCACGACGGCCTCGATGACGAGATCGCGGTCGGCGAACTCCCCGAGGTCGGTGGTGAAGCTCAGCCGGGCCAGGGTCTCGTCCCGCTCCTCCACGCTGATCTTGCCGCGCTCGGCGGCCTTCGAGAGCGAGTTGTGCAGACGGGTGCGGCCGATCTCCAGGGCCTCGCCGGTGGTCTCGGCGACCATCACTTCGAGGCCGCTGCGCGCGCACACCTCCGCGATACCTGCGCCCATCTGGCCACAGCCCACCACTCCGACGCGTGCAATGTCGGCCATAGAGTCCGTCACCTCGTGCCTTTCGCTGATCTCCGTATCGCAGGGTCCCGTGTGATTCCGGTGCCCGCCTCGACCCCACGACGTTACTCCGCGCGCCGACACGGACGACCTGCGGGTCATCGCGGCTACGGGTGGGCATGATGCGGTTACGCACAGCCATCGGAGCTTAGTGCGGGAGAGCGGAGAGGGGTGGACCAGGATGGGGCGCACGGGAGTGGCCAGAAGGGCCTTCGTGCTGAGCGCTGCCGGACTGCTGGCGGCGATGACCCCGGCCGGTGGCGCGGCCGCCTCCCCGGCGGCGGCGAAGGGTGGCGGCGGTCGGCCCGGGGAGGAGCCCGGGCGGTTGCGGGGCATGTGGGTCGCGACGGTCGCCAACGTGGACTGGCCCTCGAAGCCGGGCCTGAGCGCGGCGCGGCAGGAGGCCGAGCTGTTCGCGTATCTGGACCGGGCGGTCGAGCTGCGGCTCAACGCGGTGGTGCTCCAGGTCCGGCCGACCGCCGACGCGCTGTGGCCCTCGCCGTACGAGCCGTGGGCCGAATGCCTCACCGGGGTGCAGGGGCGGGACCCGGGCTGGGACCCGCTCGGCACGGCGGTGCGCGCGGCACACGACCGCAGCCTGGAGCTGCACGCCTGGTTCAACCCCTACCGGGTGGCGAACCACACGGACCCCTGCCGCCTCGTCGCCTCCCACCCGGCCCGGCTGAACCCGGGGTGGGTCGTGCCGTACGGCGGGAAGCTCTACTACAACCCGGGGCTGCCGCAGGTCCGCCGCTTCGTGCAGGACGCGATGCTGGACGCGGTGCGCCGCTACGACATCGACGCGGTGCACTGGGACGACTACTTCTACCCGTATCCGGTGGCAGGTCAGAGCTTCGACGACGACGCGGCCTTTGAACGGTACGGCGGGGGCTTCGCGGACCGGGCGGCCTGGCGGCGTGACAACACGGACCGCCTGGTGCGTGAGACCGCCCAGCGAATCCGGTGGATCAAGCCGCACGTCCGCTTCGGCATCAGCCCCTTCGGCGTCTGGCGCAACGCCGCGACGGACCCGTTGGGTTCGGACACCCGGGCGGGTGTCCAGACCTACGACGACCTGCACGCCGACACCCGTAAGTGGATCAAGCGGGGCTGGGTCGACTACATCTGCCCGCAGATCTACTGGAACATCGGATTCGAGGCCGCTGACTACGCCAAGCTCCTCGCCTGGTGGAGTGAGACCGTCCGGGGTACGGGCGTCGACCTGTACGTCGGCGAGGCGCTGTACAAGGCGGGCGACCCGGCCCAGCCCGCGGCCTGGCAGGACCCCGCGGAACTCTCCCGCCACCTCACCCTAGCCCGGGACCGCGAGGAGGTGCGTGGCCATGTCTTCTTCTCCGGCAGGAGCGTGGTGGCCGACCGCATCGGCGCGATGCGGCGCGTGGTGGCCGACCACTACACGGACCGGGTGCGGCTGTATCCGGAGCACGGCCGGTCGAGGTGAGCCGGGGCCCGGAGCGGCCCGGGCAGAAGCGACTCGGGCCCGGGGCAGGAAACCCGGGACGGGAGCGGCCCGGGGGCAGGGCCCGGTGCCCTGCCCCCGGGGCACGGTCCGTCCGCAGCGGCCGTGTGTCTACTGCGGCTGCCGGTCCTTCGGCGCCTCGATGTGCTGGACGACGCTGTCGGGACCAGGGGACATCAGATGCTCATGGCCGTCCGGGAAACGGAGCCGGTAGGGCGGAGCGCCCCCGTCCCCGAGCACTTCGATGATCTCTGCGACCCGGTCGTGCTGTCCCACGGTCCTGCCGTGCATCAGCAGCCGGTCGCCCGCGTGTGCCTCCATCGGGAGTGACCTCCTCACGAGTGGGCGAGGGTGATCCGTATCGATCCGTATCGACCAGTCTAGGGCCGTACGGACCGGGATTCCCGTCCTGTGCGGCGGCGGCCCGCCCGCTGGGTGGCGGCGATGCAGACGAGGACCGCCACCGCCGCGACGGGCGCGCTCGCCGACACCTCCTCGCCGAGCAGGAAGAAGGACCACACCAGCGTCAGCAGCGGCTGGGCGAGCTGGAGCTGGCTGGCGCGGGCGACGCCGATCGCGGCCATGCCCCGGTACCAGACGTACAGCCCGAAGAAGGCGGAGCCCGCGGCCACCCAGACCAGGCCGAGGACGCCGTGGGCGTTGAGGTGCACCGGTTCGAGCGGCAGGGCCACCGCGCTGCCCGCCACCGCGAGCGGCAGGCACAGGACCAGCGCCCAGCCGATCACCTGCCAGCCCGGCATCAGCCGGGCCAGCCGTCCGCCCTCGGTGTACCCGGCGGCGCACACCAGCAGCGCGCCGAACAGATACAGATCACCCGAGGTCAGGGCCCCGCCGCTCTGTCCCACGGTGAAGACGATCACTATCGCGGCCCCGGCGAGGGCCGCGACCCAGAACGCCCGGGACGGGCGTTCGCCGGTACGCAGGGACCCCAGGACCGCCGTGGTCAGCGGCAGCAGGCCCACGACGACGGCCGCGTGCGAGGTGGTGGAGGTCTGGAGCGCCAGCGTCGTCAGCAGGGGGAAGCCCACCACCACACCGCCCGCCACCACCGCGAGTCCGGCCCAGTGGCGGCGCTCGGGCAACGGGACGCGCGCCGCCAGCAGGAAGCTGCCCGCGATCACGGCGGCGAGGACGCTGCGCAGGGCGACCAGGGACCACGGGCCGAAGCTCTCCAGGCCCCAGGCGGTCGCCGGGAAGGTGAGCGAGAACGCGACGACGCCGAGCCCGGCGAGGACGGTGCCGCCGCGGCCGGTCGTCGGCGCGGGGAAGGCCGGAGCGGCCGCCGCGGCCGCGGAGTCCGGCGCGGACAGTGTGGGCGCCAGGGCGCTTGCGGGGCCCCTGGCCGCTATCGCGGAGGACGGGATAGCGCTATTCTCTACTCTCATGCATGAGCGTAGCAGTGTTGCGGAACTGGCGGCTTCCCTGCGGGCGGAGCTCAACCGCTACTCTCCAGGTGGAAAGCTGCCGTCCAGTCGTGCACTCGTCGAACGGTTCAGGGTCAGCCCCGTCACCGTCTCCCGGGCCATCGCGCAGCTCGCCGCCGAAGGGCTCGTCGTCACCCGCCCCGGCTCGGGCGCCTTCCGCGCGCAGCCCCGCACCGAGCTGCCCGAGCCGGGCGACACGTCCTGGCAGGAGGTGTCGCTGAGCGGCGACGGCGGTCCCGAGGTGGTGCCGCGTACCGTGGACGCCTCCGGAGTGCTGGTCACCCTCGCCGAACCGCCGCCGGGCGTCATCGAGTTCAACGGCGGCTACCTCCACACCTCGCTCCAGCCCGAGCGGGCCCTCTCCGCGGCCCTGGCCCGTGCGGGCCGCAGACCGGGAGCCTGGGGGCGCCCCCCGACGGACGGACTGCCCGAACTGAGGTCCTGGTTCGCCCGCGAGATCGGGCCCGCCATCTCCGGCACCGACGTCCTGATCACCGCGGGCGGCCAGAGTGCGCTGGCCACCGCGTTGCGCGCGCTCGCCCCGCCCGGCGCCCCGGTCCTCGTGGAGTCGCCCACCTACCCCGGGATGCTCGCCGTCGCCCGTGCCACCGGACTGCGTCCCGTACCCGTCCCGATGGATGCCGACGGGGTCCGCCCGGAGTTGCTCGCCGACGCGTTCCGGGCCACCGGAGCCCGGGTCTTCGTCACCCAGCCGCTCTTCCAGAACCCCACCGGCGCCACGCTCGCCCCCGCCCGCCGCGCGGAGGTCCTGGCCATCGCCCGTGCGGCCGGGGCCTTCGTCATCGAGGACGACTTCGCCCGCCGGCTCGTCCACGACGACGCCGGGCCGCTGCCCGCGCCGCTGGCCGCCGACGACCCCGACGGCGTCGTCGTGCACGTCTGCTCGCTCACCAAGGTCACCTCGCCCAGCCTCCGGGTCGGTGCGCTGGCCGCCAGAGGCCCGGTGCTGGAGCGCCTCCGCGCCATCCAGGTCGTCGACAGCTTCTTCGTGCCCCGGCCGCTCCAGGAAGCCGCGCTGGAACTGGTCGGCTCCCCGTCCTGGGGCCGCCACCTGGCGGCCGTCGCGAGGGAGCTGGGCCAGCGCCGTACGGTCATGGCGGCCGCCCTCCGCAGAGAGCTGCCCGCCCTCACGTTGCCGCACCTCCCGGCGGGCGGCGGCAGCCTCTGGCTCCGGCTGCCGGGCAGCGGCGCGGGCACGGGGGCCGACGAACCCGCCGTCGTCTCCGCCGCCCTGCGCGCCTCGGTCGCCATCGCCCCCGGCCGCCCCTACTTCTGCGCCGAACCCCCGGCCGGACACGTTCGCCTGAGCTTCGCCGCGGTCTCCGGGGCGGCCGAGATCGCGGAGGGCGTCCGCCGGCTCCGTACCGCGTACGAGTCGCTGGCGGGCCCCGAGGCGCCGGTCACGTACGCGTCCGCCGACGCCGCACCGCGTACGCGACCGTGAGCACGGCCAGCAACGGCCCCCACAGGGTCAACGGTATGTAGCAGATGTGGAACCAGGCCTCTTCCCAGCCACCTGCCTGGCCCGGGAAGTTGCTGGGCAGCTCGTCGCCCCGGATGGTGGTGCCCATGAGCTCGGTGACGAGGGTGAGCACGGTCCACAGCAGAGTGAGGGCCGCGGCCCCCGAGGCGGCCGGAACGACGGCGGCCAGCGGCGGGATGCGGCGGCCCCCCAGCCCCGGGACCCAGCGGGGTACCACCTCGCCCCAGCGGGCGACCAGGCCCACCGCGGTGAACGCGAGCGCCTCGGACACGACCGACAGCAGGGCCACATAGGCCCGCTCGCCGAGCGGGACCGTGCCGTCGACCAGGATCGGCAGGCGCCAGAGGGCCGAGGGCAGAACGGTGAGGGGCACGGCATAGGCGATGAACCGCATCGGCCGGGACACTCCGGCCACGGGCTCGTGCGCCGCCCGCCAAGCACCCCGGAACCGTCCGGGGCGGATGGCCGCGGAGTCCTTGACGGGGGGTGACAGCTTCATGAGCGTCCTCGTTCCCGGTGCAGCGCCGGCCCGGTCCGGTGCGGCGACGGTCCGGCGGGCCGACGTCCGGCCTGTCCGGTGACCAAGGTGCCAGCCAGGGGAGCCCGGGGGCATCGCGCCGCAGGGCGAACTCGCCTGGCCCGTACGGCTGATGGGGGGTGGGCCCGAAGGGGGACGGCGGACGGCCGGGACCGTGCCGGTGCGAGCCCCCTTGACCGGACAGGCGTTCGGCCCCACGATCCCGCCATGACGCTTCGGGTCTCCCTGGTCGCAGCGGCGCGCAGCTCCTCCCGGCTGGCCGAACGCTTCGACGACGACCGGCCGCTCGACCAGGCCGGCTGGCACGAGGTGCAGCTCGTCGCCCACACGCTGATCCCGCTCGGCGCGGCCGAGCTGCGCTACTGCTCGCCCACGCCGCGCAGCCGCGCCACCGGGGACGCCCTCGGCTTCGCCCCGATGGCGCAGCCCGCCCTGCGCGACTGCGACATGGGGCGCTGGCGGGGGCTGACCCTGGGCGAGGTCACCGCCCGCGAACCGGCCGCCGTCGACGCCTGGCTCGCCGACCCGCGCAGCGCCCCGCACGGCGGGGAGTCCCTGCTCGGCTTCATCGGGCGGGTGGGCGGCTGGCTCGACACCCGACCCGCGAGCGACGGCCTCATCGTCGCCGTCGCCGAACCCGCCGTGATCCGGGCGGCCCTCGTCTACGCGCTGAACGCCCCGCCCGCCGCGTACTGGAACGTGGACGTCCGCCCGCTCTCCAACGTCACGCTGACGGGCCTGCCCGGCCGCTGGAGTCTCAGCCTGCAGGCAGGCATCCGCTGACCGCCGGGATGCCACCGGGATACCGCCGGGGGGTGGACGGAGGCGGACATCCGACGTGCCGCACCCACCCGGGTTTCCCCTGCGGTTGCCAGGAATGTGAGGATGTCAGCATGACAACCAAGGTCTACTTCGACATCACCATCGACGACGCGCCCGCAGGGCGGATCACGTTCAACCTGTTCGACGACGTCGTCCCCAAGACGACGGAGAACTTCCGCGCGCTCGCCACCGGCGAGAAGGGCTTCGGCTACGCCGGCTCGTCCTTCCACCGCGTCATCACGGACTTCATGCTCCAGGGCGGGGACTTCACCCGCGGCGACGGCACCGGCGGCAAGAGCATCTACGGCGAGAAGTTCGCCGACGAGAACTTCAAGCTCAAGCACGACCGCGTGGGCCTGCTCTCGATGGCCAACGCCGGACCGAACACCAACGGTTCGCAGTTCTTCATCACCACCGTGCTCACCCCGTGGCTGGACGGCAAGCACGTGGTCTTCGGCGAGGTCGCAGACGAGGACAGCATGGCCCTGGTCCGCAAGATCGAGGCGCTCGGCTCCTCCAGCGGCCGTACCAGCGCCAAGGTCACCATCGCCGAGTCCGGCGTTCTCTGACCTGCGTCAGGTCCTCTGACCCACGTCAGGCCCTCGGGCCCGACAGCCGGAATGCCCGGCCGACGCGATGGCGTCGGCCGGGCATTCCGTTGCGCTGTCGGTACCGCGGGGGTCAGTCCGCCTGGGCGGCCCGCTCCGCGTTGCGCTCCTTGATCCGGGCGGCCTCCTTGCGGACCTCCGCCTGGGTGGCGCGCTCCTTCTGCAGCCACTCGGGCATCTCGTTCTTCAGCTGGTCGATCTGCTCGGTGGTGAGCGGCTCGGTGACCCCGCCGCGGGCGAGCCCCGCGATGGAGATGCCGAGCTTCGCCGCGACGACGGGGCGGGGGTGCGGGCCGGTGCGGCGCAGCTCCACCAGCCAGGCGGGCGGGTCGGTCTGGAGGGCGTTGAGCTCGGTGCGCGAGACGGCACCCTCCTGGAACTCGGCGGGGGTGGCCTGGAGGTACACACCCAGCTTCTTCGCCGCGGTGGCGGGCTTCATGGTCTGGGCGGTCTTGTGCGACGTCATGGGTCCAGGGTATCGACCGTGGGACATACCTCCGACCACGGACCGGTAGCCTGAACCCGTGACAGGCTCGGACATCCCCTCATCCTTCAGGCTCGCGTACGTCCCCGGCGTGACGCCCACCAAGTGGGTGAGGGTCTGGCGCGAGCGGCTGCCCGGCACCCCCCTGGAGCTCGTCCAGGCCACGGCGGCCGAGGCACCGGAGCTGCTGGCGGACGGCGGCGCGGACGCGGGCCTCGTACGGCTGCCGGTCGACCGGAACGTCCTGAGCGCCATCCCCCTCTACACCGAGACGACCGTCGTCGTGATCCCCAAGGACCACGTCGCGACCGCCGCGGAGGAGCTCTCGCTCGACGAGCTGGCCGACGAGATCGTGCTGCACCCGCTTGACGACGTCCTCGGCTGGGAGACCCTCCCGGGCCGCCCCGCGATCGAGCGCCCGGCCACCACGGCGGACGCGATCGAACTGGTGGCGGCGGGCGTCGGCGTCCTCCTCGTGCCCCAGTCCCTGGCCCGGCTGCACCACCGCAAGGACCTCACCTACCGTCCGGTCCTGGAGGCCCCCGAGTCGCGCATCGCCCTCTCCTGGCCCGAGGCGGAGATCACCCCCGACCTGGTGGAGGAGTTCATCGGCATCGTCCGGGGGCGCACCGTCAACAGCACCCGTGGCCGCGCGGCCACCCCGCCGCAGCAGACGGCGAAGGCGAAGGCCAAGGACAAGGCGAGGGACAGGGCCAAGGCCACCGGGAAGGCCAAGGGCGGCGGACCGGGCGGTGCCCGGCACAAGTCCGCGTCGGGCAGGAAGCCCCAGGCGGGCGGCCGGGCAGGCGGCCAGAGCGGCAAGCGCGGAAAGCCGCGCGGCCGGTAGCGCCCCGAGCGGTCGGGCCGCACGCGTTCCGGCGGGGACTTCTCCCCTCGGAACGCCACCCCGCGCCGGTTCTCTCGTTGATGGGACAACCGCCGTACGCAGGGGAGCGCCCGTCCGATGCCGAACACCCGCAGAACCCAGCACCTGGTCCTCATCGGGATGCTGCTCATCGCCGTGGCCTTCACCGGACTCCAGCTGACAGCGGTCACCGGACGGGCCTCGCCCGACACCAAGAACTACCTCTCCTACGCCCTGAGCCTCAGCGGTGAGAGCCGGGAGGAAGCGGGCCGGCGGGCCATCGCCTACTCCTGCGACAGCGGGCAGCGCGCGCCCCTGTCCACCATCCCCTGGACCAGCAGGAAGGCGGCGGGGGAGACGGAGGCCGCATGCGTACGCCGACTGACCGACTCGGTCGCCCACTGGTCCCGTAACGGCAACACCTCGGGAATGACCGCGCCGTTCGCGAACCACCGGTTCATGGCCATCTTCGAGGCCCGCCCCGGCTACCCGCTCCTCCTCGTCCCCTTCCTGACCCTCTTCGGCGTGGTGTGGGGCCTCTGGCTCGCCGGGCTGGCCGTCGCGCTGGCGGGGAGTGTCTGCGTTCTGCTCGCCCTCCGCTGCTCGGGCGCCTCCTGGCGTGCGGGACTGGCCGGTCAGGCGCTGTATCTCGCCCTGCCCACCGGCACCGTCGCCATGAACCCGCTCAGCGACGGGCTCACCCTCGCCCTGGGCACGGCGGTCGTCCTCGGCTGTGTCCTGCTGCTGCGGGACCGGCCGCGCCTCGGTGCGGCGCTCGTCGCGGGCGGGCTGGCACTGATGTTCCCGGTGCGCTACTCGCAGGCCCTGCTGCTGGCGGCCGCGCTGGCGGCCGGGTTCACGCTCTGGTGGGGGTGGTGCCGCCTGAGGGGGCGACCGGTGGCCCGTACCGGCGCGGCGGCCGTCCTGTGCGGGGTCCTGGCGGCCTCGATCTACGCGGGCGTCCACCTCCTGTCCTGGCCGACGGGCCAGGACAGCGCCCAGGATCTGCTGACCCACCACTACCGGCGCCCCGACCTGCCGAACCCCTGGCCCGAGTTCTTCGCTCAGGAGTGGGTCTTCTGGACGGCCTGGCTGGGCCGCCAGGCCACGTACCCCGTTCTTCCCGCCCTGCTCGCACTCTCGGCCTGGGCGCTGCTGCGGCGGCGCTCCGTGGTGCTGCCCGTGGCCCTGGCGGCAGGCGCGGCGGGCCTCCTCAACCAGGCGGGCCACCCGAACCTGGCCCAACTTCTCGGCTACCGCCTGATCGTGTTCGTCTGGCTGCTGCCCGTCCTGGCGATCCCGCTGCTCCTGGACCGGCCGCCCCGGCCGGGGCCGGCCCGGCCGGACGCCTCGGTGACCGACGCGGATCAGGGGCCGCGCCAGACATTGGCGAAGGCCGTGTTCTCGATGGTCCGCCGCTGACGTACGGCCTCCAGCTCCATCACCGCGTCGTGAACGGCGGCGACCACGGTGGTCACCGTCTCGTCGTCGAGGCGGAGTTCGTCGTCGGGCGGTCCGCCGTCGAGGCCCACGACCGACGCGAGGGCGGCCAGGACGGGTTCCCCCTCCTCCCGGCGGCCGACGGCCCGGCGGCGGCCGGGCGTATCCACCAGCTCCACGTGCTTCGGGCCGAAGGGCAGCCGGCCGCTCCTCCGCTGCGTCAGCTCGCCGTCCGCCTCCAGGGCGTCCTGGTAGGTGGCCGACAGGTCCCGGCCGCGGCGCCACAGCCAGTCCTCGATCCGCTCGTAGGGGGGTTGCGGGGTGATCAGCCCCGCGGCCTCGCCGAGCAGCCGATCGTCCGGCGCGGACGCCCCGCCCGGCACGATGCGGTCGTCGTCCACGGTGACGGCTCCCGCACCGATGAGATCGAGCAGCTCGGCTCCCGCGAGTGCGAGCGACAGGTCGCCCTGCCCCACGGTGTGTTCCGGCGCCGGGTCCATCGCGATGATGAACAGGTCTTTCGCCGTGGTCATGAACGGCTCCCCTCAAGAGCGTCGGCCGAGGACGGGACCCCACCGGCCGAGACCGGCCCGGGGCCGGATCGGCGGCGAGGTGACTGCCACGACCAGTATCGCCCCCCGCCCCTGATCCGCGGTGCTCACCTTCTCCCACGCCTCGATCGCTCGCACCGACGACCGTCCGGTCCAGCCCGTAGGGAACGCCGCGGACGCCTCCGCCGTTGTCTCCGAGTTCGCCGTCGTCCTCCCGGTCACGGTGGTGGTGACGGTGCCCCGAGTACGGGACGGGGGGGTACGGGCCGAGCAGGCGACGGCAGTCACGGAACAGAGGGGAACGGCACATTGAACGCCAAGGAGTTGATCGCGGGGGTCCGGCGGGGGGACGCCGAGGCGGTGACCGCGCTGCTGGAGGCGGGGGCGGTCCCGGACACGGCCACGGAGGACGGCCTGCCGGTGCTGTGCCTGGCGGTCGGCGCCTATCACGTCGCTGTGGCCGAGGCTCTGGTCGAGGGCGGCGCGAACCCGGACCGCAGGCTTCCGGACGGCACGACCCCGCTGGTACGGGCCATCGACGGAGGCTCTCCGGCGATGGTGAAGGCCGTGCTGGGCCGGGAACCCCGGCTGCGCCTCCCGGAGGCCGAACGGCAGCACCTGCTCTCCCTGGCCCGGGACCGGTACGAGCGGGGCGCGGAAGCCGGGCTCCGGAGCAGGACGAGCGGAACCGGCCCCGTGCACCGGGCCCGGGTGAAGGACGACGAGTACGACCACGTGACGCAGCTGACGCTGGAAGGCGCCACGGTCCGCGCCGGGCACGGTGCGATCCTGACCGATCTGGAGTGGGCCTTCCGCGTCCTGACGCCCGTGGACGAGCTGGTGGCCAGGGCCGTGGCGCAGCCGGACGCGGACCACGTCGACTGGTCGTCCGCCCGATGGGTCCTCAGCGAACGCCGCAGCAAGGAGACCTGGTCCGCCGTCGCGGCGCACCGCCACAGCCCGCATCCGGAGTGCCGTCGCTTCGCCCTCGACGTCCTCCGCTGGTACGAGCTGACGCGGTCGAGCCGGCGGAACTCCTACCGGAAGGAGACGGCGGAGCTGCTCGAAGCCTGGGCCGACGAGGGCGAGGACGACCCGGCCGTCCTCGCGGAGGTGCTCAACGTCCTGAGCGAGACGGAGCACCGGGCGACGGACGCGGTGGGACTGCGGTACGCCGACCACCCGGACCCGCGCGTCCGCGCGGAGGTCCCCGGCCTCCTGCTCAGCCGGGACGCGCCTGGCACCGTCCTCGGCGCGGCGGCCCGGGCCGCCCTGCTGGAGCTCGCCGGGGACGGGCACGGGACGGTGCGCGCCGGGGCCGGCCGGGCTCTGGTCGCGGCTCATGACGGCGGCGCCGAGGTCACGGACGCCATCGTCGCGCTGCTCCAGGATCCGGCGGCCGACGTGCGGGCCCTCACCGCCGAGGCTGTCGCGGACGGCGCGGACCGTACGGTCGCCGTCGCCGACGCCCTGGTGGCCCTGCTCGACGAGGACGACCTGGGGACGCGGCTCAACGCCGCCTACGGCCTCCTGCGCCGGAACGACCCGCGTACCGGGGAGGCGATCGAACGCGTGGGGTCCCACATGCGCCCCGGCTACGAGCACGACCACCGCCTCGCCGCGTTCTGGAGATGGGAGTGGGCCCGGGAGGACCGCCCGGAGGCCCGCTCCGCCGAGCGGTGAGCCCCCTCCCGGAGCCCTGCCGCCCGGCTGCGGTTCCGCGCCGCGCACATCGCTCGCAGCGATTCGCGGGGAGCGGGCCTCGGAACGGCGTCCACGCACACCGCCCATCGCACGACGGCGTGATCCCCGGTCGACGACTTCGCCCCGGAGGCGGCGTTCCGGCAGTACGTCCACCGTCATGTCCCCGCATGTCCCCGACTTGGTGGCCATCACCGTGGTTCTGAGCGCCCCCGTCCTTCCCGATGTCGCCTTCCTGGCCGCTCGATGATCACTCGTTGCATAAAAGTGCGGCGCTGCGTATAGTCATGCCATCAACGAGGAGGGTCACCGATGGTCGTACGTGCAGCAGTGGCAGGAGCGAGCGGATACGCCGGCGGTGAGCTGCTCCGCCTCCTGCTGGCGCACCCCGACGTCGAGATCGGTGCGCTCACCGCTCACTCCAACGCCGGACAGGCGCTCGGCCCGCTCCAGCCGCATCTGCGGCCGCTGGCCGACCGGGTGCTGGAGCCCACCACCGCCGAGGCCCTCGCCGGGCACGACGTCGTCTTCCTCGCTCTGCCGCACGGGCAGTCCGCCGCCGTCGCCGAGCGGCTCGGGGACGAGGTGCTCGTGGTGGACATGGGGGCCGACTTCCGGCTGAAGGACGCCGGGGACTGGGAGAAGTTCTACGGGTCCCAGCACGCCGGGACCTGGCCCTACGGGCTGCCCGAGCTGCCGGGCGGGCGGGACGCGCTCGCCGGGTCGCGGCGGATCGCGGTGCCCGGGTGCTACCCGACCGCCGTGTCCCTCGCGCTCTTCCCGGCGTACGGAGCGGGCATCGCCGAGCCGGAGGCCGTGATCGTCGCCGCGTCCGGCACCTCGGGTGCGGGCAAGGCCGCCAAGCCGCATCTGCTCGGCTCCGAGGTGATGGGGAACATGACCCCGTACGGCGTCGGCGGCGGGCACCGCCACACGCCCGAGATGATCCAGAACCTCAGCGCCGCCGCCGGTGAGCCGGTCACCGTCTCCTTCACGCCCACCCTCGCCCCCATGCCGCGCGGCATCCTCGCCACGTGCAGCGCGAAGGCGAAGCCCGGCGTGAGCACGGGGAGCCTGCGCGCGGTCTACGCGAAGGCGTTCGCGGACGAGCCGTTCGTGGACCTCCTGCCCGAGGGGCAGTGGCCCGCCACCGCCTCGGTGTACGGGTCCAACGCCGTACAGGTCCAGGTCGCGTACGACGAGGCCGCCGGGCGGATCGTCGTCGTCGCCGCCATCGACAACCTCGCCAAGGGCACCGCGGGCGGTGCCCTCCAGAGCATGAACATCGCCCTCGGACTCCCCGAGGACACAGGTCTTTCGACGATCGGAGTCGCACCGTGAGCGTCACGGCAGCACAGGGATTCTCGGCGGCGGGCATCGCCGCGGGGATCAAGGAGAGCGGTAACCCGGACCTGGCCCTCGTGGTCAACCACGGGCCCCGTCGCGCCGCCGCGGGCGTCTTCACCTCCAACCGCGTCAAGGCCGCCCCCGTGCTCTGGTCGGAGCAGGTCCTCAAGGGCGGCGAGGTCACCGCCGTCGTCCTCAACTCCGGTGGCGCCAACGCCTGTACGGGACCCAAGGGCTTCCAGGACGCCCACGCCACCGCCGAGAAGGTCGCCGAGGTGCTGGACGGGCACAGCGCGGGCGAGGTCGCCGTCGCCTCCACCGGGCTCATCGGCATCCTGCTCCCCATGGACAAGCTGCTTCCCGGCATCGAGCAGGCGGCCGCAGCCCTCAGCGAGCACGGCGGTGAGAAGGCCGCCATCGCCATCAAGACCACCGACACCGTGCACAAGACGGCCGTCGCGGGCGGCGAGGGCTGGACGGTGGGCGGTATGGCCAAGGGCGCGGGCATGCTCGCCCCGGGCCTGGCCACCATGCTCGTCGTCATCACCACCGACGCCGATGTGGAAGCCCCCGTGCTGGACGCCGCGCTCCGCGACGCCACCCGGACCACCTTCGACCGGGTCGACTCCGACGGCTGCATGTCCACCAACGACACCGTGCTGCTGCTCGCCTCCGGCGCCAGCGGCATCACGCCGGAGCAGGGCGCGTTCGCCGAGGCCGTCCGGGCCGTCTGCGCCGACCTCGCCCGGCAGCTCATCGGGGACGCCGAGGGCGCCTCCAAGGACATCCGGATCGAGGTGATCAACGCGGCCACCGAGGACGACGCCGTCGAGGTCGGCCGGTCCATCGCCCGTAACAACCTCCTCAGGTGCGCCATCCACGGCGAGGACCCCAACTGGGGCCGTGTCCTCTCCGCCATCGGCACGACAAAGGCGGCCTTCGAGCCGGACCGGCTCAACGTCGCCATCAACGATGTCTGGGTCTGCAAGAGCGGCCAAGTGGGCGAGGACCGCGACCTCGTCGACATGCGCTACCGGGAGGTCAAGATCACAGCCGACCTCGCCGCGGGCACCGAGTCCGCCGTCATCTGGGCCAACGACCTCACCGCGGACTACGTCCACGAGAACAGCGCGTACAGCTCATGAGCGCCGCGCGGAAGCACACCGCACTCCCGAAGGCGCAGATCCTCATCGAGGCGCTGCCCTGGCTGACCCGGCACAACGGCAAGACCGTCGTCATCAAGTTCGGCGGCAACGCCATGATCGACGAGGAGCTGAAGGCCGCCTTCGCCCAGGACGTCGTCTTCCTGCGCCACGCCGGCCTCAAGCCCGTCGTCGTGCACGGCGGCGGCCCCCAGATCAGCGCTCAGCTCGACAAACAGGGCCTGGTCAGCGAGTTCAAGGCCGGGCTGCGGGTCACCACTCCCGAGGCGATGGACGTCGTACGGATGGTGCTCGCCGGACAGGTCCAGCGCGAGCTGGTCGGTCTCCTCAACCAGCACGGCCCGCTCGCCGTCGGCATGACCGGCGAGGACGCCCACACCATCACCGCCACCCAGCACCGGCCCACCATCGACGGCGAATCCGTCGACATCGGCCGGGTCGGCGAGATCACCGCCATCGACACCGGGGCCATCCAGGCGCTGCTGGACGACGGCCGCATCCCGGTCGTCTCCTCCATCGCCCGCTCCGCCGACGACCACCACGTCTACAACGTCAACGCCGACACCGCGGCCGCCGCGCTCGCCGCCGCCCTGGGCGCCGAGACGCTGATGGTCCTCACGGACGTCGAAGGGCTCTACGAGGACTGGCCCAACAGCGACGACGTGATCAGCCGGCTCACCGCCAGCCAGCTGGAGAAGCTGCTGCCCGAGCTGTCCAGCGGCATGGTCCCCAAGATGCAGGGCTGTCTGCACGCCGTGCGCAACGGCGTCGAGACCGCCCGCGTCATCGACGGCCGGGTCCAGCACTCGATCCTGCTGGAGATCTTCACCGACGAGGGCATCGGAACCATGGTCGTGCCGGACGCCTCCACCGACGTACGGGCAGCCGGCGTACGGACAACCGACGGACACCAGCAGCAGGGGGAATCATGACCGGCACCGGAGCCGAAGGGCTCACCTCGCGCTGGCAGGGCGCGCTGATGGACAACTACGGCACCCCCCGCCTGCCCCTGGTCCGCGGCGAGGGCGCCCACGTCTGGGACGAGGACGGCAACCGCCACCTCGACTTCGTCGGCGGGATCGCGGTCAACGCCCTCGGCCACGCCCACCCTGCCGTCGTCGAGGCCGTCTCCACCCAGGTGGCCTCCCTCGGCCACGTATCGAACCTGTTCATCGCCGAGCCGCCCGTCGCGCTCGCCGAGCGGCTGCTCCAGCTGTTCGGCCGCGAGGGCCGGGTCTTCTTCGCCAACTCGGGCGCGGAGGCCAACGAGGCCGCCTTCAAGATCGGCCGGCTCACCGGGCGCACCCACATGGTCGCCACCGACGGCGGCTTCCACGGCCGGACGATGGGTGCGCTCGCCCTCACCGGACAGCCGGGGAAGCAGGAGCCGTTCCGCCCGCTCCCCGGTGACGTCACCCATGTCCCGTACGGGGACGTGGACGCCCTGCGGGCGGCGGTGACCACCGACACCGCCCTCGTCATCATCGAGCCGATCCAGGGCGAGAACGGTGTCGTCGTGCCGCCCAAGGGCTATCTGGAGGCCGCCCGGGAGATCACCCGAGCGACCGGGACCCTGCTGGTACTGGACGAGGTGCAGACCGGGATCGGGCGCTGCGGCCAGTGGTTCGAGCACCAGGCCCACCAGGGCGTCGAGCCCGACCTCGTCACCCTTGCCAAGGGGCTCGGCGGCGGTCTGCCGATCGGTGCGACCGTCGCGTTCGGGCCGGCGGCGGACCTGCTGAAGCCGGGTCACCACGGCACGACGTTCGGCGGGAACCCGGTCGCCTGCGCCGCCGGACTGGCGGTCCTGGACACCCTCGCGGCCGACGGCGTGCTCGACGACGTCAAGCGGCTCGGCGAGAAGATCCGCGACGGAGTCGAGGCGCTGGGCCACCCGCTCGTATCCCATGTCCGCGGCAGTGGCCTGCTGCTGGGTATCGTGCTCACCGGACCCCTCGCACCGCAGGTGCAGCAGGCGGCCCAGGGAGCCGGCCTCCTGGTGAACGCGCCCGCCCCCGATGTCGTACGGCTCATGCCGCCGCTGATCATCGGTGACGCGGAGGTGGACGCGTTCCTGGAGATCCTGCCGAGCGCTCTCGACGCGGCACACGGGGACGGACGATCCGGAGCATGACCCTCCGGAGAATGAGGCGACGACGATGACCGAGGCGCAGGAAACCGAGCACGGCGGACCGTCCGTGCCGCAGACCCGCACCGCCCGCCACCGCCGGATCGTGGACATCCTGAACCGGCAGCCGGTCCGCTCGCAGAGCCAGCTGGCCAAGCTGCTCGCCGACGACGGGCTGAGCGTCACTCAGGCGACGCTCTCCCGCGACCTCGACGAGCTGGGCGCGGTGAAGATCCGCAACACCGGCGGCGAGCTGATCTACGCGGTGCCCAGCGAGGGCGGATTCCGCACCCCGCAGGCCCCGTTGGGCGGCTCGGCCAAGGAGGAGCGGATGCGCAGGCTCTCGGCCGAACTGCTCATCTCGGCGGAGGCGTCGGCCAATCTCGTGGTGCTCCGTACGCCGCCGGGCGCGGCCCAGTTCCTCGCCTCGGCGATCGACCAGGCCGAGCTGCACGACATCCTCGGCACCATCGCGGGCGACGACACGCTGATGCTCATCAGCCGCGACCCGAACGGCGGCCAGGCGCTCGCCGACCATCTGCTGAGGCTCGCTCAGAACGACCGCTGAGCGGCCCCGTTCAGTAGCGCGTGATCGCGGTCGGGCCCGATGAGGTCCCGACCGCGATGTGCGGGCGCCGCTCCGGCTCGGCCCAGGCCAGGATCCTGGCCATGGCCTCCGCGGGGACCGAGACGCATCCGGCCGTCGCCCCGCGCCCGTTCACATGCAGGAAGATTCCGGCGCCCCGGCCGCGTACGGGCTCGTCGTAGTTGAAGCCGATGACCAGCGCCCGGGCGTACTGCGTGCCGTAGGTGACCAGGTGCTCGGCCTCGTCCGCCCGGCAGTCGGCGGGGCGCGGCTCCACCCACCGGTTGTACGCGCGCGAGGCGTTGTCCTGGCACCACCAGGAGTCCTCGGTCACCTTCCGGTACGGGTACGTCGTGCCCGCCGGGGCCTCCTCGACGCCGAAGGCGTACGGCAGGTCGTACAGGCCGGTCGGCGTGGTGCTGGTGCCCTGCTCACGGGCCGCCCCCTCGGCCAGCCCGTTCGCCCCGAACCGCGCGGGCGCGGAACCGGCCTTCGTCCATCTGCCGCCGCGCCGCTCCCACCAGGTCACCGTGCCCGTCGTGGACCCCGTGTCCGGGGCCTCGGCGGTGATGAGCTGGGAGCCGCCCCCCGTGTCCGCCATCCGGTACGGCAGGGGAGGCGGCGTGCCGGCGGGGGCGGCCCCGAGGGAGCCGGTGGCCAGGTTGAGGAGCACGGCGAAGGTCAGCAGCGGTCGGCGCATGCTCCGGACCGTACGGCGGCCGGGGGCGACGGCCCACCGGACCTGCTCCGTACGGCCCAGCGGCTCACTCCGGCAGGGATGCCCCGTCGTCAGGAGCGGCAGCGGGATGGGCAACCGCTACAGTCCGTCAATACGCCCGTATGTTTGTCCCATGGGCTGATTATCAACTCCGCCCGATCTTGTGGTGCCGCCCCGCCGCCCGCAGCAGCCGCTGCGCCGCCACCCGCACCGCGCGCGGCCGCTCGGGCGCAGTGCGTTCGCGCAGCAGGGCCTCCGGAATCCCGGCGGCCTCCGGCAGCAGGGCCCGGGTCGCCGCCCGCACCACGGCCGGGCTCGGGTCGTCCAGCGACGGCGTCAGCCGCTCCCGGACCACTTCGTCCAGCGCGCGCAGCCCGGTGATCGCGTGCAGGCGCACGGCGGGCAGCGGGTGCTCCACCAGATCCCACAGCGTCCCGGCGTCCGCCGCGCGGTTCCCGCACTCGCCCAGGCCCGCCGCCGCTCCCGGATGCGCGGCGGGCTCGGCGCACAGGGCCCGGTACAGGGGGAGCGGGTCGATGCCGCCCTGCCGCAGGACGTATCGCGCGCAGGCCCGCACGACGGAGGAGCGGTCTGCCAGGAACGGCCGCGCCTCGCCGGGCCGCCCCGCCCGCCGCAACGCGGTCACTCCGGCAGCGCGCACCCGGGCGGCGCGGGCCGTCAGCAGCCGGTCCAGCGCGGCGGCCCCGGACTCCGCCCCGCTCGCGTCCGCGGACCCGGCCAAGGTGGCGACGGCGGCCTCCGCGCAGAGGTCCTGGAGCGTGACGTCACCGCAGGTCGCGGCCGTGGCGGCCAGCTCCACCGCAGTCAGCAGCCCGCGCTCCACCGCGATCCGGTACGCCAGCCGGTACGTCGTCCGGTCCCGGTGCGACATCAGCGCCACGACATCCGCCGCCGGGCCCTCTCGAAGCGCGCGCTCCAGCAGCGCGCGGGCGTATCCGCCCTGGGCGCGCCGGGACAGCAGCAGGATCAGCTCCGCGAGCGGAAGCAGCTCGCCCCCGGGCAGCCCGCCTAGCAGCGTCCGCGCCCGTTCCCGTACCGGCTCCACCCAGTCGGCGCACCGCACCACCAGGAGCGGGCGCAGCTCCGGGCCGCCGCCGAACCCCTCCAGCGCCGCTTCCCGGATCCGCCCGTCCGGGTGGCACAGGGCCAGTGCGGGCGGAAGGGGCGGTGGCGGCGGTGTACGGGCGCGGTGGGCGAGGGCCGCCCGTACGGCGGTGTCGAAGGCCACCCACGCCTCGGCCGAGGCGCACTCCAGCGCTTCGTCCGGAGCTGCGCCCCCGGACACCCGCACCACGGCCTCCCGGGCCTTCTCCTCGCTGCCGTTCACGTGGGCCTCCCATCGTCAGCTGCCGATGCTAGATGCCGACCGGCCCAGGAGCGCCGCCATTTCCACCGCCCTGACCTGGAGCTTTGACAAGTCATACGGAGGTCTGCATAGTTATGCCTACCAGTGAATGCACCGTAAGGAGAAACCCGTGACCGAGCGCGTCGTACTCGCCTACTCGGGCGGCCTGGACACCTCCGTCGCCATCGGCTGGATCGCCGAGGAGACGGGCGCCGAGGTCATCGCCGTCGCCGTGGACGTCGGACAGGGCGGCGAGGACCTGGACGTCATCCGCAAGCGCGCGCTCGCCTGCGGTGCGGTCGAGGCCGAGGTCGCGGATGCCAAGGACGAGTTCGCCGAGGAGTTCTGCCTCCCGGCGATCAAGGCCAACGCCCTCTACATGGACCGCTATCCGCTGGTCTCGGCCCTCTCCCGGCCGACGATCGTCAAGCACCTCGTCGCCGCCGCCAAGAAGCACGACGCCCAGATCGTCGCCCACGGCTGCACCGGCAAGGGGAACGACCAGGTCCGCTTCGAGGCCGGCATCTCCGCGCTCGGCCCCGACCTGACGTGCATCGCCCCGGTCCGCGACTACGCGATGACCCGGGATAAGGCGATCGCCTTCTGCGAGGAGAAGAACCTCCCGATCGCGACCACCAAGAAGTCCCCGTACTCCATCGACCAGAACGTCTTCGGACGCGCCGTCGAGACGGGCTTCCTGGAGGACATCTGGAACGCCCCGATCGAGGACATCTACGAGTACACCGCCGACCCCGCCACCCCGCGCGAGGCCGACGAGGTCGTCATCTCCTTCAAGGAGGGCGTGCCCGTCGCCGTCGACGGCCGTCCCGTCACCGTCCTCCAGGCGATCCAGCAGCTCAACGAGCGGGCCGGGGCCCAGGGCATCGGCCGGATCGACATGGTCGAGGACCGGCTCGTGGGCATCAAGTCCCGTGAGGTGTACGAGGCCCCCGGCGCGATCGCGCTGATCACCGCCCACCAGGAGCTGGAGAACGTCACCGTCGAACGCGAGCTGGCCCGCTACAAGCGGCAGGTCGAGCAGCGCTGGGGCGAGCTGGTCTACGACGGCCTGTGGTTCTCCCCGCTCAAGCGCGCGCTGGACGGCTTCATCGACGAGGCCAACCAGCACGTCACCGGCGACATCCGGATGACCCTGCACGCGGGCCGGGCCGTCGTCACCGGCCGGAAGTCCGAGGAGTCGCTGTACGACTTCAACCTCGCCACCTATGACTCGGGCGACACCTTCGACCAGTCCAAGGCGCAGGGCTTCATCGAGATCTTCGGCCTCTCCTCGAAGATCGCGGCCAAGCGCGACCTCGCCTGACCTCTTCGCCGTACAGCCGCCTCCCTGCCCGTGCGCGGCGGGGAGGCGGCCGCATATTCGCACCCTTGCCCATGAGGAGCACGCAGTGAGCAGCAACAACGGTGACGTCCGGCTCTGGGGCGCCCGGTTCGCCGACGGACCGGCCGAGGCCCTGGCCAGGCTGTCGGCCTCCGTCCACTTCGACTGGCGGCTCGCGCCGTACGACATCGCAGGCTCCCGCGCCCACGCGCGCGTCCTCAACAAGGCGGGCCTCCTCACCGAGGACGAGCTGACCCGGATGCTCGCCGGGCTCGACCGGCTCGAAGCCGACGTCACGGACGGCTCGTTCACCGGAACCATCGCCGACGAGGACGTCCACACCGCCCTGGAACGCGGACTGCTGGAGCGCCTCGGCCCCGACCTCGGCGGCAAGCTGCGGGCCGGACGGTCGCGCAACGACCAGATCGCCACCCTCTTCCGGATGTACCTGCGCGACCACGCCCGGATCATCGGCGGCCTGCTCGCCGAGCTTCAGGGCGCGCTGGTCGGCCTCGCCGAGGCCCACCCGGACGTGGCGATGCCGGGCCGCACCCACCTCCAGCACGCCCAGCCCGTGCTCTTCGCCCACCATGTGCTGGCCCATGTGCAGTCCCTGTCCCGGGACGCGGAGCGGCTGCGCCAGTGGGACGAGCGCACGGCCGTCTCCCCGTACGGCTCCGGGGCACTCGCCGGGTCCTCGCTCGGGCTCGACCCCGAGGCGGTCGCCGCCGACCTGGGCTTCGAGCACGGCTCGGTCGCCAACTCCATCGACGGCACCGCCTCGCGGGACTTCGTCGCGGAGTTCGCTTTCATCACCGCGATGATCGGCGTGAACCTCTCCCGGATCGCGGAGGAGGTCATCATCTGGAACACGAAGGAGTTCTCCTTCGTCACCCTGCACGACGCCTTCTCCACCGGCTCATCGATCATGCCGCAGAAGAAGAACCCCGACATCGCCGAGCTGGCCCGGGGCAAGTCCGGTCGCCTCATCGGCAATCTGACCGGCCTGCTCGCCACGCTCAAGGCGCTCCCGCTCGCGTACAACCGGGACCTCCAGGAGGACAAGGAGCCCGTCTTCGACTCCTGCGACCAGCTGGAGGTCCTGCTGCCCGCCTTCACCGGCATGATGGCCACCCTCACCGTCAACCGCGCGCGCATGGAGGAGCTGGCCCCGGCGGGCTTCTCGCTCGCGACCGACATCGCGGAGTGGCTGGTCAAGCAGGGCGTCCCCTTCCGGGTGGCGCACGAGGTGGCGGGCGCCTGCGTGAAGGAGTGCGAGCAGCACGGCATCGAGCTCGACCAGCTCACCGACGAGCAGTTCGCCACGATCTCCCAGCACCTCACCCCCGAGGTCCGCACCGTCCTCAACGTGCGCGGCGCCCTCGCCTCCCGCAGCGGCAGGGGCGGCACCGCGCCCTCCGCCGTCGCGGTACAGCTGGCCGAGGTGAAGCGGGACCTGGAGGTCCAGGCCGACTGGGCGGCCGCCCGCTCGTAGGACGCCACAGCCGTACGCACGGTGCCGTCACAGGTGTACGAAAGGCGTCGCGGGCTACGTTGACCGGGGTAGGAGTATCCGCAACCGACCCCGAGGAGCCCGCGATGCCCTTCACCGCCCTGGCCACCGCGACGACCCCGACCGCCCACATCGGACTGGGCCTCGCAGCCGTCGGGAGGCCCGGATACATCAACCTCCACCGCAACCGGGACCTGCCGGAAGGCCGGGACGCGGAGGCCCTGCGCGCCCGTACGCACGAGCTGCTGGACGCGGCGTACGCACAGGGCGTCCGGTACGTCGACACTGCCCGCTCCTACGGCCGCGCCGAGGAGTTCCTCGGTGAGTGGCTGGACGCCCGGCCCTCCTTCACCGACCTCGTCGTCGGCTCCAAGTGGGGGTACACCTACACCGCCGACTGGAGCATCGAGGCCGAGGTCCACGAGGTGAAGGACCACAGCCTCGCCACCTTCGAGCGGCAGCGCGCCGAGACCCGCGAACTCCTCGGTGACCGGCTCGACCTCTACCAGATCCACTCGCTCACCCCCGACAGCCCGGCCCTCGCCGACAAGGAGCTCCACGAACGCCTGGCCGCACTCGCCGCCGAGGGGGTCGCCGTCGGGTTCTCCACCAGCGGCCCCGCCCAGGCGGACGCCATCCGGGCCGCGCTCGCCGTCACGGTCGACGGCGATCCCCTCTTCCGTACCGTCCAGGCCACCTACAACGCCCTGGAGACCTCGGCCGCCCCCGCTCTCGCCGAGGCCCACGACGCCGGGCTCACCGTGATCGTCAAGGAGGGCATGGCCAACGGGCGGCTCGCCGGGGACGAGGCCCCCGCCGTGTTCCAGGAGATCGCCGCCGACGCGGGAGTGGGCGGCGACGCGGTGGCCCTCGCGCTCGTCCTGCACCAGCCGTGGGCCGGGGTCGTCCTCTCCGGCGCCGCCACGGTCACCCAGCTCGCCGGAAACCTGCACGCCCCCGTCGTCGACCTCGACGAGGAGCGGCGGGCCCGGCTGGACGCCCTGGTCGAGGACCCGGAGGCCTACTGGCGGCACCGCGCGACCCTGCCCTGGCACTGAACCGAGGCGCGACCCCCGTCAGGGGCTCGTGAGGACCACCAGCCGCTGCGTCGCCCGGGTCATCGCGACATAGCGGTCCACCGCCCCCTCGATTCCCGCGCCGAACGCCTCCGGGTCCACGAGCACGACCAGGTCGAATTCGAGCCCCTTCGCCAGCTCCGGGCTCAGCGACCGCACGCGGGCCGTCCCCCGGAACGCGGGGGCGCCGATGACACAGGCCGTCCCTTCGGCGTGCTCCGCGAGCCAGGCGCCGAGGACCGCGTCCAGGTCCCGGGCGGAACCGCGGGCGACGGGGAGGCCGCCGGCGCGGACGGACGCCGGCACGTTGGCATCCGGCAGCACGGCCCGGATCACCGGCTCGGCCTCGGCCATGACCTCCCGCGGCGTCCGGTAGTTGATGCTCAGGGAGGCCAGGGTGATCCGGTCGAGCCCGACCCGCTCCAGCCGCTCGCGCCACGGCTCGGTGAACCCGTGCCGGGCCTGTGCACGGTCCCCGACGATCGTGAAGCTCCGGGACGGGCAGCGGGCCAGCAGCATCTGCCACTCGGCGTCGGTCAGCTCCTGCGCCTCGTCCACGACGATGTGGGCGAACGGCCCGGCGAGCAGGTCGGGCGCGATACCGCCCGCCCCTTCCGCGTCGTCCAGGGAGTTCCTCAGGTCCTGGCCGTGCAGCATCATCAGCGCGCCCTCCCCGTCCGCGTCCGCCTCGGCCAGGGTCTCGTCGGCGAGCAGACTGTCGATGACCTGGGCCATCCGCTCGCGCTCCGCGGCGGCGGCCGCCGCCCGCCGACGCCTGCGCCCCGAAGCCTCCGGGTCCCCGAGCCGCTGCCGTGCCGCGTCCAGGACCGGCAGGTCGGACACCGTCCAGGCCTGCGGGTTCGCCCGCTGCAACCTCCGTACGTCCTCGGGGCTCAGCCAGGGCGCGCACTTACGCAGATACGCGGGCACCGACCACAGGTCCCCGACGAGATCCGCCGCCTCGATCAGGGGCCAGGCCCGGTCGAAGGCCGCGAGCAGCTCCCGGTTCTGCCGCAGGGACGCCCGCAGCTGCTCCTCGGGGGCATCGCCGTCGTGCTTGTCCACGAGGATCGTGAGCAGCTCGTCCCAGATCCGGTCGCGCGCCTCGTTGTGCGGAGTGCCGGGGTCGGCCGCCTCGAACGCCGAGGCCCAGTCGGCTGGGCTCAGCCGGATGTCGGACCAGTGCGTCTCGACCCGCAGCCCCTTGGCGGGCGGCTCCTCGTAGAACCGGACGGCGGGCTCGATCGCCTTCACCAGGTCCGCGGACGCCTTGAGGCGAGCCACTTCCGGATCGGTCTCGACTCCTGCCCCGGCCCCCTCGGCGACGAGGTCTTGCAGGGTGCAGGTCTGGACGCCCTCCTCTCCCAGGCTCGGGAGCACATCGGCGACGTACCCCAGATAGGGCCGGGACGGGCCGATGAACAGCACCCCGCCCCGGCGGTGACCGAGGCGCGGATCGGAGTGGAGGAGATACGCGGAGCGGTGCAAGGCGACGACGGTCTTCCCCGTGCCCGGGCCGCCGTCCACGACGAGAGCGCCCCGGGAGCCCGCCCGGATGATGGCGTCCTGGTCGGCCTGGATGGTGCCGAGCACATCGCGCATCCGGGCCGAGCGGTTGTCACCCAGGCCCGCGATGAAGGCGGACTGGTCGTCGAGCGCGGCATGTCCGGCCAGGGCGTCCGCCGTGAACACCTCGTCCCAGTAGTCGCTGATCCGGCCGCCGGTCCAGCGGTACCGGCGGCGGCTCGCCAGCCCCATCGGGTTGGCGTGGGTGGCTCCGAAGAACGGTTCGGCGGCGGGGGAGCGCCAGTCGATCAGCAGTCGGCGGCCCGTGCTGTCGGTCAGGCCGAGCCGTCCGACGTACACCGGGGCGGAGCCGTCCGCAGCGGCCATGTGCCCGAGACACAGGTCCACGCCGAAGCGGCGCAGGGTGCGCAGCCGGGTGCTGAGCCGGTGGATCTCCGCGTCCCGGTCCATCGCCTCACGCCCGCCGCCGCCCGGTGCCCGGCGTTCGGCGTCGAGGCGCTCGGACAGCTCGGCGATCGTCGCCTCCAGACACCGGGCGATGGCGGCGAAGTGGTGCTCGTCGTCGGCGACCAGGGCCGGGTCGGCCTTGGCGGCTAGGCGGTCGGGGAGGTTGAAGGCACTGGTGGTGGTCAGGGGTTTCACGTCGTCAGTTCCGATCTCACGTTCGTACGTACAAGGCGGCCTTCCCCGGCCTGTCCCGGCTCTGCGGGCACGGCGGTGCTTCAGCCCGCGGGTGCGCCGAACCACCGCGCCAGCGCGTCCGGCAGCCCCGCCGGGTCCTGCCCGGCCCAGGCCACATGGCCGTCGGGCCGCAGCAGCACGGCGGGCACGTCCAGCTCCTCCGCGCGGTCGACCACGTGGTCGACCCGGTCCTCCCAGCCCGCCGCCGACAGCTCGCCGGTCCGGTCGAGCAGCAGTCCGCGGCCCCTGTGCATCAGCTCGTACAGGCGGCCCCGCTTCAGTGTCAGGTCCCGCATGCGGCGGCCGAGGAGTTCGTGTCCCTCGCCCAGGTCGTAGTGGACGTCGACCGCGGTGACCATGCCGGTCAGGTAGCGGTTCACCTCCTCGAAGTCCATCAGCCGCGAGAGCAGTTCCCGCAGCGCGGTCGCACCGGCGTCCGTGCCGAGCAGCTTCATCTGCGCCCGGGTGTTGTCCAGCACCCGCGCGCCCACCGGGTGCCGCTCGGCGTGGTAGCTGTCCAGCAGCCCGTCCGGCGCCCAGCCGTTGACCTCGGCCGCCAGCTTCCAGCCGAGGTTGAACGCGTCCTGCACACCGAGGTTGAGCCCCTGCCCACCGGTCGGCGGGTGGATGTGGGCCGCGTCCCCGGCCAGCAGCACCCGGCCGACCCGGTAGCGCTCGGCCTGCCGGGTGGCATCGCCGAACCGGGACAGCCAGCGGGGCGAGTGGACGCCGAAGTCGGTGCCCGCCACGGCCCGCAGCCGCTGCCGGAACTCCTCCAGGGTCGGTGCGGCCGCCCGGTCCTCGGCCACCTCGGCGGCGGGCACGATGACGCGGAAGGTGCCGTCCCCGTTGGGGATGGTGCCGAAGCGCAGGTGCGTCCGGCGAACCTCCTCGACGACGGCGGCGACCGTCTCCTGGTCCTCGGCCATCTCCATGTCGCCGAGCAGCGTCTCGGCCGTGGCGGGTTCGCCGGGGAAGGCGACGCCGAGCTGCCTGCGCACGGTGCTGCGGCCGCCGTCGCACCCGACGAGGTACCGGGAGCGCAGCCGCGTGCCGTCCGCCAGCTCGACGGTGACCCCGTCGGCGGCGGACTGGATCAGCCCGGTCACTTCGCAGCCGCGCCGGATCTCGGCGCCGAGCTGGACGGCTCGCTCGCGGAGCAGCCGTTCGGTGACCGGCTGGAGGGTTGACAGGCCGTACGGGTGCGCGGTGTCCAGCCGCTCCGGCCACGGCTTCTGGATGCCGCCGAAGAACCCGCCGACCTGGAACGTCTCGCTCACCGCGAGGAACCGGTCCAGCAGCCCCCGCTGGTCCATCACCTCGACGCTGCGCACATGCAGGCCGCGCCCCCGGGACTCCCGGGTCGGCTCGGTCAGCTTCTCCAGGACGACCGTGCGCACTTCGGCCAGCCGCAGCTCGCAGGCCAGCATCAGCCCGGTGGGTCCACCTCCGACGACGATTACGTCTGCGTCTGCGTCTACGCCTGCGTCGATCATCACTGCTACGCCCCTGTCGACGTCGAATTTCTGGAAGCCACCGGTGTATCCGGGCTTCGGCCGACGATTCTGCGGCCTTTGGGGGGCCTTGCCGCAAGCCCCCCCATGCGCTATAAGTTGAGAGTGGCAAGGAGTGGGTTCACCTCCTGTCCGATCCCGCCGCTCGTTCCGGCGCCCTCCCCGCGCGTGACCGTGCCGCGTCCCCCCCGTATCTCCTCAGGGTCGTTCGTGACCCCGGGCCCCTTCATGGCCCGGACCTTCATGACCTCTCAGTGAGACATTAATGTCTCACATGGGTTATGGTCGTCTCATGACTCTCGACCGTGAGCAGGTGCTGCGCAGCGCCGCCGCCCTGCTGTCCCACAAATCGACCGCCACCATGGACGAGGTCGCCAGGGCAGCCGGTATCGGCCGGGCCACCCTCCACCGCCACTTCGCCGGGCGCGACGCCCTGGTGAAGGCGCTGGAGGATCTCGGCATCCAGGAGTTCGAGGCAGCCCTCGACGCCGCCCGGCTCGACGAAGGCGCCTCCGATGAGGCGCTGCGCCGCCTCATCGCCGCCGTCGAGCCCAGCGCCGGACTCCTCTCCTTCCTCGTCAACGAGAACCAGCTCTTCGAGGGCGACGAGGTCAACGAGGGCTGGAACCGGGCCGACGCCCGTGTCTCCGCCTTCTTCCGCCGTGGCCAGGAGCGCGGCGAATTCCGTATCGACCTCACCCCCGCCTGGCTGACCGAGGCCCTCTACGGGCTCGTCGGCACCGGCGCCTGGGCCGTCCAGGTGGGACGGGTCGCCGCACAGGACTTCCAGTACATGGTCGTCGAGCTGCTGCTCGGCGGAGCCCGCCGGAGCGTGGAGCAATGACCAGCATCGACCAGCACCCGAAGACCGCGGACGAGGTACGCCGCCCGGGGCGGTGGATCGCGCTCGCCGTGCTCGTCCTCGCCGTGCTGCTGGTGGCCGTCGACGCCACCGTACTGGGGCTAGCCACCCCGTTCCTCAGCGAGGACCTCGCACCCACCGGCACCCAGCTGCTCTGGATCGGTGACGTCTACTCCTTCGTCATCGCCGGACTGCTCGTCTCGATGGGCAGCCTCGGCGACCGCATCGGCCGCAAGAAGCTGCTGCTGGTCGGTGCCGTGGCGTTCGGCGCGGTGTCCGTGCTCAACGCGTACGCGACCACGCCCGAGATGATGATCGTGGCCCGGGCCCTGCTCGGGGTCGCGGGCGCCACCCTGATGCCGTCCACCCTCGCCCTGATCCGCAACCTGTTCCACGACCCGCGCGAGCGGAGCCTCGCCATCGGTATCTGGGGCGCGATGGCCTCGGCGGGCGCGGCCGTGGGCCCGGTCGTCGGCGGATTCCTGCTGGAGCACTTCTGGTGGGGCTCGGTCTTCCTGATCAACCTGCCCGTGATGGCCGTGCTCGTGGTCGTCGGCGTCAAGCTGATCCCGGAGTCCAAGAACCCGGCCCCCGGCCCGTGGGACATGCTCAGCGTCGGCCTCTCCCTGGTCGGCATGATCGGCGTCGTGTACGCCATCAAGGAGACGGCCTCGCACGGGCTGAGCTGGGAGTCCGGTGCGGCAGCCGTCCTCGGAGCCGTCGCGCTCACCTGGTTCGTGCGCAGGCAGCTGAGGCTGCCCGCGCCCCTCCTGGACATGCGGCTCTTCCACCACCGGGGCTTCTCCGGCGCGGTCCTCGCGGACCTGCTGACCATCCTCGGCCTGTCCGGTCTGGTCTTCTTCCTCTCCCAGTTCCTGCAACTGGTGCAGGGCCGGGGGCCGCTGGAGGCGGGGCTCGCCGAACTGCCCGCGGCCATCGGCGCGGTGACCGCCGGTCTGCT
Source organism: Streptomyces durocortorensis (assembly GCF_031760065.1). Taxonomy (NCBI): domain Bacteria; kingdom Bacillati; phylum Actinomycetota; class Actinomycetes; order Kitasatosporales; family Streptomycetaceae; genus Streptomyces; species Streptomyces sp. C11-1. Next base: position 980,974 of record NZ_CP134500.1, on the reverse strand, counting down.
GGCCGGATTCGCCGCCCGCCGGTTCTCGGTGCGCTCGGTCGTGGCGGGCGGACTCGGCGCGGTCGGTCTCGCGCTCGGCACGGTGACCCTGCTCGACCAGCACACCGGCTATCCGCTGCTGGGCTCCATGCTGCTGGTCGTCGGTGTCGGCGCCGGATTCTCCTTCACCGTCACCGCCGACGTCATCCTCTCCAGCGTCCCCAAGGAGCAGGCGGGCTCCGCCTCCGCGGTCTCCGAAACGGCGTACGAACTCGGCGCGGCCCTCGGCATCGCTCTGCTCGGCTCCATCGTCACCGGCGTCTACCGGGGCTTCCCGACCCCGGTCGGCACCCCCGCCGACGCCGAGTCGGCCGCCCACGAATCGCTGGGGGGAGCCGTCGAGGCCGCCACGGCGCTGCCCGCCGCCCAGGCCGGCCCGCTGGTCTCCGCGGCGCAGGAGGCGTTCGTCGACGGGCTGCGGTCCGCCGCGGGCGTCGGTGCGGCAGTGCTGCTCGCGGCGGCCGTCGCCTCCTGGTTCCTGCTGCGGGGGCAGAAGCTGGAAGACGGCATCGAGCACCCTTAGCCGTAGCCGTTCACAGAGAAGGGTCCGCACCCCGTTCCGGGTGCGGACCCTTCCGCGTACCAGGCTCTACGCGCTCAGGCGGCCTTGGCCTTCGTCGCGTACATGTCCACGTACTCCTGGCCGGACAACCGCATCACCTCGGACATCACCGAGTCGGTCACCGCCCGCAGCACATAGCGGTCGCGGTCCATGCCCTCGTAGCGCGAGAACTCCATCGGCTCGCCGAAACGCACCGTCACCTTGCCCGGCCGGGGCAGCCCGGCGCCGCCCGGCTGGAGCTTGTCGGTCCCGATCATCGCGAACGGGACCACAGGGGCGCCCGTCATCAGGGTCAGCCGCGCGATGCCCGTACGGCCCCGGTAGAGACGGCCGTCGGGGGAGCGGGTGCCCTCCGGGTAGATCGCGAAGGCCTGGCCCTCCTCCAGTACCCGGCGCCCGGTCATCAGCGCCGCGACACCGCCCCGGCCGCCGTCCCGGTCCACCGGGATCATGCCGGCGCCGGTGAAGAACCAGGCCATCAGCCGGCCCTTGAGGCCCTTGCCCGTGACGTACTCGTCCTTGCCGATGTAGAACACCGGACGGTCGACGCAGACCGGCATGACCATCGAGTCGATGAAGGTGAGGTGGTTGCCCGCGAGGATCACCGGCCCGGTCCCGGGGATGTTCTCGACGCCCTCCACCTGTGGGCGGAACATCAGGCGCAGAATCGGTCCGAGCACTGCCTTGAAGACCGTGAGACGGGACAACGGGTTCCTCCGGTGTGGTGGCCGGGCCGGCCGCGGTGGACTGGATGGGGTGGAACGGGCGGTGGCCGGAGCCGACGGGCGATGGTGGTGCAGGTGAGGACGATACTCGCGGGTATGAGCTGATCGCACATCGGGTTCACGTAGCGGATACGCGGTGTTGACGCGTGTTTCCGCCATGTTGGCCGTCGATCCGCCCTCCCGTACGCCTTCCAGCCTACGATCGGGCCTCGTTCGACCGGTCCCGGACATCACCGAGCGAGGAGCATTCATGACGGAGCGTGCGCGCACGACCCCCGGCCGACGGACCCTGCTGGGCGCCGCCGTCCTCGGCACGGCGGCCCTGGGGCTGCCCGGCGCGGCCCACGCCACCGGGCACGGCGGCGGCCACGGGCGCGGCGGCGGCCATGGATCACTGCGCGAGCTGCCCGTCCCGACGGTCATCGGCCACCGCGGGGCCAGCGGCTACCGCCCCGAGCACACCCTCGGCTCCTACCAGCTGGCCCTCGACATGGGCGCGCACATCGTCGAGCAGGACCTCGTCCCCACCAAGGACGGCCACCTCGTCTGCCGGCACGAGAACGACATCACCGCCACCACGGACGTCGCCGACCACCCCGGGTTCGCGGACCGCAGGACCACCAAGACGATCGACGGTGTCTCCTACACCGGCTGGTTCACCGAGGACTTCACCCTCGCCGAGCTCAAGACCCTGCGCGCCAAGGAGCGCATCCCCGGCAACCGCCCGGACAACACCCTCTACGACGGCCGCTGGACGGTTCCCACCTTCGACGAGGTCCTGCGCTGGGCGGACAAGGAGGGGCGCAAGCGCGGCAGGCCCGTCTGGCTGTACGTGGAGACCAAGCACCCCACCTACTTCCGGAAGCTCGGCCTCGGCCTGGAGGAGCCGCTCGCCCGGCTGCTGCGCCGCCACGGCCGCCACCGCAAGAACTCCCCGCTCATCCTCCAGTCCTTCGAGCCCAGCTCGGTCCAGCGCCTCGCCCGTCTGGTCGGCACCCCGCGGATCGTCCTGCTGTCCGGCCCGAAGGCGCGCCCCTGGGACTTCGTCGAGTCCGGCGACCCGCGCACGGTGGCCGACCTGGTGAAGCCCGCCGGGCTGAAGTGGATCGCCTCGTACGCCCAGGGCATCGGCCCCACCCTCGATCTGGTCATCCCCAAGGACGCCTCGGGACGGCTCACCACCCCGACCACGCTGGTACGGGACGCGCACGCCAGGGGACTGCTGCTGCACCCGTACACGCTGCGCAACGAGAACGGCTTCCTGCCCGCCGACTTCCGGCGCGGCACCGACCCCAACGCCTACGGCGACGTCTTCGGGGCCTGCGCCGCGTACTTCGCCACCGGCATCGACGGCATCTTCGCCGACCAACCGGACACCGCACTGCTCGCGGCGGCCGACTTCAAGGGGCGCTGACGGCGTACGGGGGCGATGTGCGGGGGCGACGGGGGCCCGGCCGGGATGACGGGCCACCCGCCGTCAGCGGTCCGCCCCGCCGTGCCCCGGTCGGGTGGTGAGACGCCCGAGGGGCAACCGGTGGCCGTCACCGGTACGTCCGCCGGGACATGACGCTTCTCGATCATGAACCCGACTCCGCGGCCACCGTCCTCGTCGTCCGCGCCTTAGAGCCCCTGGTGCGCGCGGAGGCGCGGGCCGAGGCTCCCGCCGCCGGGCTCGACCCCGCCGACCTCGAACAGGGCGTCTGGCTGCGGCTGCTGGAGCGCCCCGACGCGGCCGGACCACCCGCCGACCCGGCCCGCTGGGTGCGCGACACGGTACGCGCGGAGGCCCGCCGGGGGCGCCGCACCGCCCGGCGGGAACGCCCCTACGCCGGAACGGAGCCCGCCGCCGGACCGGCCGCCTGCCCGGAACGTGCCGCGCTCGGGGCCGCTGAACGCCGGGCGCTGCGCGCCGCGGTGGCCCGGCTGCCCGGACACTGCCCCCGGCTCCTGGAGGCGTTGCTCGCCCCCAGCGACCCGACCTACCGGGAAATCGCAGGGGAGTTGGGTATGTCACAGGGGAGTTTGGGACCGATCCGTTCCCGTTGCCTTGGATGTCTGCGCAGAATGCTGGCTGCGGAGGTTGTCGCTCCTTCCGTGCGGGGAAAGGAGCGGTAGGCAACCGGCGGACAGGTGAGCGGGAGGCGTGCACACATGGGCATGAGCGTGACCATCTCGGCGGCGACGGCACAGGACGTCGAGCAGATCTTCAGACTTCAGTACCTCTGCTTCCAGCGAGAGGCGGAGCTGTACGACAACTACCGGATCGACCCGCTCGTCCAGACCCTCGACGCGCTGCGCGCCGAAGTCGCCGACGACCTCGTGTTCGTGGCCCGGCTCGGCGACGAAGTCGTCGGTTCGGTACGCGGTTTCACCGACGCCGAGGGTACGGGCCTGATCGGCAAGCTCTGTGTGCACCCCCGCCTCCAGGGGCACGGACTCGGCTCCCGGCTGCTGCTCGCCGCCGAATCGGCACTGTCGGCCGAGCGGGCGGCGATCCGCTTCCGGCTGCACAGCGGGCACCGCAGCGAGACCAATCTGCGGCTCTGCCGACGGGCCGGGTACGCCCGGGTGGGAGCCGTCACCGGGGCGGACGGCGTCCAGCTCATCCTGCTGGAGAAGGACGCCGCGGACCGTCAGTACGTGGCCAGCGCCTGACCGGCACTATGTCGCCGGTGCCTGAGGGCGGGGCACACCGTCTTCCGCCGGAGGAGGCGGATCACGCCTTCGGGGCGGGTCCCGCCTTCTTCGCGCGGCGCAGCCAGATCATCCCGGTGACCGGCAGGATCACCGGGATGAACAGGTAGCCCATCCCGAAGTCCGACCACACCGTCGAGTCGGGGAAGGCGGACGGCTCGGCCAGCGTCCACGCGCCGACGACCAGCACGCCGAGGAGCTCGGCCGCGCAGCACACCAGCGCTGCCCGCCGGGCCTTCTCGCCGCCGCGCACCAGGGAGTAGGTGATGAAGCCGTACACCACGGCCGCGACGGCCGACAGCGTGTAGGCGAGCGGAGCGCGGTCGAAGCCCCTGATCATCTCGACGATCGAGCGGGATGCCGCCGCGACCGTGAACACGCCGTAGAACCAGACCAGGACCCGGCCCGGACCGGTGCCCAGCTCGAAGGACGGCTTCGTCGCCGGGTCCGCCTCGGGACGGTCGGTGTCGCTCACGTCAGTTTCCCCAGATGTCGTAGAGCCGCACTTCGAGCACCGCGAGCACGAGCGCACCCGCCGCCACCGTCACCGAGCCCCAGCGGGTCCGCTCCGACAACGACAGGAATCCGGCCGCCGGCACGGCCGCGAAGGAACCGATCAGATAGGCGATGAACACCGTCGTCCCCTGCTCCGGCCGCTCCCCGCGCGCCAGCTGCACGACGCCCACCACCAACTGGGCCAGCGCCAGGACGGAGACGATCGCCATCCCGATGAAATGCCAGTCTTTCGTCGGCTGGTCCCGGTAGGCGGCATGTCCGCACCAGGCGGCGAGGGCGAGCGCGGTCACGGCGACCGCGACCGTCAGGGCGTCAAGCATGCAGTGAGGGTATTACGGACGGAATGCCCGCCCGCGTTCGGCCCCGGGCCTGAGGCGTACGGGCGGTTCGGGGGGCTCCGGCGGCGGAGATCGTGGCCTTGGCCACAACCGGTGGCAGGAGTTCCGTATCCCGGGCACCCGCACCGCGCCGGACGAACCCTTGGATGCCTCGTATCGTCGCAGGTCACAGCCTTGTTCCGAGGAACGGGCGACAGGGCCGGAACCGGAACCTCCGGCAGTCCACCGCTGTCCGCTATCCGGACAACGTGGTTCACGGGGACCGCACGTCTGTTTTACTTGGCCCATGACCACGACGAGCAGCCGCACCCTTGCGACCGAGGCGATCAGCACGCCCGGTGCTCGTTGTATGTGTCGAATGCGCGCCTTCTGAGGGCCCCCGCCTGAGCCTCGCGCCCCGAAGCGAGACCGAGCCTGCGCCGTTTGCCCCCTGTGGAACGAGCCTGCCCGCGCATGTGCTGCCTCCCGGCCGACCGCCGTCTTCAGCCGTGCCGAGACGTAACCGGCCGACCAGCCAGAACAGTCTCTTCAGACGATTGCCCCGTGCCCGGCGGACACCGCGCCGCGCACTCGACAGTGACGGAAACCCCTGTGATCACCACTACGGGCCTCACGAAGGTCTACCAGTCGCGCGACCGTGAGGTCACCGCACTCGACGGCGTCGACCTGCACGTCCGCGAAGGCGAGGTGTACGGCGTCATCGGACAGAGCGGCGCCGGAAAGTCCTCCCTGATCCGCTGCGTCAACCTCCTGGAACGCCCCACCTCCGGCACCGTGACGGTGGCGGGCCAGGACCTCACCGCCCTGGCCGGCCGCGGCCGACGTGCCGGCGCCGAGCTGCGCCGGGCCCGCACCCGTATCGGCATGGTCTTCCAGCACTTCAACCTGCTGGACTCCCGCACGGTGCTGGACAACGTGGAACTGCCGCTGGAGATCCTCGGGGTCTCCGGCCAGGAGCGCACCCGCAAGGCCAAGGACCTCCTCGACCTGGTCGGCCTCGCCGACAAGGCCAAGGCCTACCCCGGCCAGCTCTCCGGCGGCCAGAAGCAGCGCGTGGGCATAGCCCGCGCCCTGGCGGGCGACCCCAAGGTGCTGCTCTCGGACGAGGCGACCTCCGCGCTCGACCCCGAGACCACCCGCTCCATCCTCCAGCTGCTGCGCGACCTCAACCGGCAGCTCGGCCTGACGGTCCTGCTCATCACCCACGAGATGGACGTCGTCAAGACCATCTGCGACTCCGCGGCGCTCATGCAACGCGGCCGGATCGTCGAGTCCGGGACCGTCGGCGAACTCCTCGCCACCCCCGGCTCCGAACTGGCCCACGAGCTGTTCCCGGTCGGCGGCACCGCCTCCGGCCCCGACCGTACGGTCGTCGACGTCACCTTCCACGGGGACTCGGCCTCGCAGCCGGTCATCTCCCAGCTCTCCCGTACGTACAACATCGACATCTCGATCCTCGGTGCGGCGATGGACACCGTGGGCGGCAAGCAGATCGGGCGGATGCGCATCGAGCTGCCCGGCCGCTTCGAGGAGAACGTCGTGCCGATCGGCTTCCTGCGCGAGCAGGGCCTCCAGGCCGAGGTCGTCGAGACCGGGACCGAACCGAAGAACCCCGCCGCCACCGCCAACGTCGTGCCGGAACAGCCGACCGCCCCGCTCACCAAGGAGGTCGTCAAGTGACCTGGTCCGAAATGCAGCCGCTGCTCACCCAGGGCACCGTCGACACCCTCTACATGGTGCTGTGGTCGGCGCTGGTCACCGTCGTCGGCGGACTGCCGCTCGGCGTCCTGCTGGTCCTCACCGACAAGGGCGGACTGCTGCAGAACACCGTGGTGAACAAGGTCATCGGTGTGATCGTGAACATCGGCCGCTCACTGCCGTTCATCATCCTGCTGATCGCCCTGATCCCCTTCACCACCTGGGTCGTCGGCACCTTCATCGGCCCCACGGCGATGATCGTCCCGCTGGCCGTCGGCGCCATCCCGTTCTTCGCCCGGCTCGTGGAGACGGCGATCCGGGAGGTCGACCACGGGCTCGTGGAAGCGGTCCAGTCGATGGGCGGCTCGATCCCCACGATCGTCCGCAAGGTGCTCCTGCCGCAGGCCCTGCCCTCGCTCGTCTCGGGCGTCACCACCACCCTCATCGTGCTCATCGGCTACTCCGCGATGGCTGGTGCGGTCGGCGGCGAAGGGCTCGGCTCCAAGGCCGTCACCTACGGATTCCAGCGCTTCGACAACCAGTTCATGCTGATCACCGTCGCGTTGCTGATCGTCATCGTCACCGTGATCCAGCTGATCGGCGACCTCACCGTCCGGCTGCTGGCCCGCCGCGGCCGCACCGCCTCCTGAGGGCCGCCGGGCAACCCTGAACCTCCCTTCCCCACCAAGTCCGAACTCCTTGTCCGGACGCACCACCACCAGTAAGAAAGAGGCACTTTTCGTGCGCAAGAACATCAAGATCACCGCAGCCGCCGCTTCCGCCGCCGCCCTCGCCCTCGGTCTGAGCGCCTGCGGTACGGACTCCGACCCGGCCTCCTCCAAGAGCGGGACCGGCGCCGGCGCCGACACCTCCAAGGCCCTCGTGGTCGCCGCGTCCCCGACGCCGCACGCCGACATCCTGAACTTCGTCAAGAAGAACCTGGCGGAGAAGGAGGGCCTCAAGCTGGAGGTCAAGGAGTTCACGGACTACGTCCTGCCGAACACCGCCACCCAGAACGGCCAGGTCGACGCCAACTTCTTCCAGCACAAGCCCTACCTGGACGACTTCAACAAGAAGAACGGCACCACCATCGTCCCGGTCGTCGACGTCCACCTGGAGCCGCTGGGGCTCTACTCCAAGACGGTCAAGGACCTCAAGGACATCAAGTCCGGCCAGACCATCGCCGTCCCCAACGACACCACCAACGGCGGCCGCGCCCTCCAGCTGCTCGCCGAGAACGGCCTGATCACCCTCAAGGACGGTGTCGGCACCAGCGCCAAGCTGAGCGACATCACCGACAAGAAGGGCCTGGAGTTCAAGGAGCTGGAGGCCGCCACCGTGCCCCGCGCCCTGAACGACGTGGACGCCGCCGTCATCAACGGCAACTACGCCATCGAGGCCAAGCTCTCCCCGGCCGAGGACTCCCTCGCCCTGGAGAAGGCCGAGGGCAACCCGTACGCCAACTTCCTCGCGGTGAAGGAAGGCAACGAGAAGGACCCGCGCGTCGAGAAGCTCGCCAGGCTCCTCAACTCCGACGAGGTCAGCAAGTTCATCGAGGACACCTACCAGGGCTCGATCGTCCCGGCCTCCGGCACCCCCGCCAAGTCCTGACGCCAGCCCCGGACTTGCCGACGGAGCCCCGCCCCTCCCGCCCGGGAGGCGCGGGGCTCCGTCGTGCGGACCCGCCCATGCACAACGCCGCCCCGATGCTGCATGCTGTGCTTTTACCCGGTCTTCGGCATGGAGCTGCGCATGACTACCACCTTTCCGTCCATCTCCATCAGCACGGACAGGTTGGTGATGCGTCCCTTCGAGATGGCCGACATCCCCGCGTACATCGAGATGATGAACGACGAGATGGTCACCGCGTGGACCGACGGACCGTACCCGTACACCCAGGTCGACGCCGAACGCTGGGTCCGCAGGATCGCTCCTGCGGAACGCACCACCGGCCACGGCATCGTCTTCGCGGTCACCGAATTCCTCACCCAGCGACTCGTCGGCAGCGTCCGCCTCCTCAGCACCGACTGGCGCACCCTGTCCACCGAGGTCCGCTACATCACCGCCCCCTGGGCCCGGGGCGAGGGTTACGCCACCGAATCCGTGCTCGCCATAGCCGAATGGCTCTTCCGCGACCAGGGCTTCGAACGCATCGAGCTGCGCACCCCCGCCGACAACACCGCCGCCCAGCAGGTCGCCCAGAAGCTCGGCTGCATCAGCGAGGGCGTCCTGCGCAACGCCCGCATCGCCCGCACCCGGACCGAGAACGGCACCGACGGCGGCTGGACCGACATCCGCACCGACCTGATCGTCTGGGGACTCCTGCCCGAGGACCTCGAAGGGGTCGCCGAGCAGCTCGCCGACGCCGGCGGCTACGGCACGTACAACGACTGGAAGTAGCGCCCCGGGCCCCGAGGCCCCCGAGAGGCCAGGCTCCGGACCAAGTACTCTCACCCCTGCCCAGCTCAAACGGGTCACCGCGCCCACCACTCCAGGGCGCACCCCGCTCCCTCCGACACCCCAGGAGACAGACGACGATGGCCGACCGGGTCACGGTGATCGGCTGGGACGGCTCGCCACTGACCAGAGCGGCCACGGCCGCGCTCTCGGCCGCCACGCTCGTCGCGGGCGCCGCCCACCACCTCGCCCTGCCCGAAGTGCCCCCGAACGCCGAACGCATCCGCCTCGGCAGCGTCGACCTGGCCGCCCGCCGCATCGCCGGACACCGCGGCAGCGCGGTGGTCCTCGCCGACGGCGACCCCGGCTTCTTCGGCGTCGTCCGCACCCTGCGCGCCCGCGAACACGGCCTCGAAGTCGAGGTCGTCCCCGCCGTCTCGTCCGTGGCCACCGCGTTCGCCCGGGCCGGAATGCCCTGGGACGACGCCCAGATCGTCGTCGCCCACCCGCGCACCCTGCGCCGCGCTGTCAACGTCTGCCGGGCCCACCACAAGGTCGCCGTCCTCACCTCACCGGGCGCGGGCCCCGCCGAACTGGCCCTCCTCCTCGACGGTGTCCACCGCACCTTCGTGATCTGCGAGGAGCTCGGCACCGACCGCGAACGCGTCACCGTCCTCACCTCCGACAAGGCCGCCGACCACGCCTGGCGCGACCCCAACGTCGTCATCGTCATCGGCAGCGGCCCCGACACCACCGCCGCGGGCGCCTGGATCGCGGGCCGTCGGCCCGCCTACCCCCAGGGCATACGGGGCTGGGCCCTGCCCGCGGCCGCCTACCGGGAGGCAGGGGCGGAGCGGATGCAGGAGTCCGGCGAGGGCGAGTTCCCGGGCCTGCGCGCCGCGCAGCTCGCCCGCCTCGGCCCCCGCACCGGCGACCTGGTCTGGGACATCGGCTCCGGCAGCGGCGCCCTGGCCGTCGAGGCCGCCCGCTTCGGTGCGGCGGTCCTGGCCGTGGACGCCGACCCGGCAGCCTGCGCCCGTACCGAAGCCGCCGCCCGCGCCTTCGGCGTCCCCGTCCAGGTGGTCCGCGGCCGTGCCCCGCACGTCCTGGAGCGGCTGCCCGAACCGGACGTCGTACGGATCGGCGGCGGGGGAGTGCCGGTGGCCACCGCCGTCGCGGACCGCCGCCCGGAACGCATCGTGACCCACGCCTCCACCCGGGACGAGGCCGAGGCCCTCGGCGGAGCCCTCGCCGGCAACGGCTACGCCGTCGAATGCTCACTGCTCCAGTCCGTCGACCTGGACACCGCCGCCTGGACCGAACGCGAACGGTCTGTCGTGTTCCTGCTGTCCGGCCGCCGTTCGGACCTCGCCCCCTGACCCGTTCCGCCTGGTACGGAAGGTAGGCTGGCCGATTGTTGTACCGCGCCCGGCCGTTCGACGCTTCGTTCGTCAATGTCCGGAAAAGTGGACTGTTTTGGTCCGCACTGTGGTACGGCACTACCCGGGGGACGCGCAACGTGGCGTAGTCCACAGTGAGCCGTGGCGGAACTGCCCGCCGCGGCGGCGAACGGCCGCGAGAATAGGAAGCTCCGCGGGCGTTTCGTGCCGCGCGGCGAGCCCGCTCGTTCTTGATGACGAGCACCGGCGTGCCGTGGTTCGGCGTCCCGGGCGAAGGGCCGAAGGAGCACTGACGATGGGCGAGGGGTACGCATGACTGACACCGGCCAGATCCCGGGCGAGGGACTGCCGGAGAACGCAGGCATGGTGGAGCAGCCGGGCATCCCCGCCCCGGACGCGTACACCTTCCTCGACCCCTCCGAGCACACCCCCGAGGACGACGACCTCCTGCTGATGCCGACCTCCCAGGGCGCCTGGAGCGACCCGCCGGCCGCCCCGGCGCCGGAGCAGACGACGCCCGCCCCTGCTCCCGCGGTGGCCCAGCAGCCTCCGGCCCAGGCCCCCGCGCCCGAACAGCCCGCGCAGCAGATCCAGCCCCAGCCCCAGCAGTACGCCGCACAGCCCCAGCCCCAGGTGCCCGCGCAAGGCCAGACGGCACCGGCGCCCGCCGAGCCGCACGGCACGCATGAGTCCGGCGGCCGGGACTCCGGCTCCGTCGACGTGAGCGCCGTACGCATCCCGGCCCCCGCGCCCGCACCGGCACCGGTCGGCGCGCACGCGGCAGCCACGGCCCCCGCTCCCGCCGGCCCCGCTCCTGCCCGTCGTCCGCTGCACCGCGGCCCCGCCTCGGCCGAGGCCCCGTCGTACGCCGGCGGTACGCAGGGCGGTGGCGTGGTCCGCTCGCTGGCCGACCGGGGCCCCGCCGGAGCGGTGCGCACCGCATCCCCCGCCCGCCACGCGGGCCCGCCGACCACCGGACCGGAGTACTTCGACGTCCCGGTCGAGGACTCCTCGGCACTGCCGGGCCCCCAGCTGGGCGAGATCCCGCCGCAGGGCGGGGCGCCGTGGGGAGCCCCGCAGCCGTCGGGGCCCGCGGGGCCCGCTGCGGTCGCCGCCGAGGCGCCCGAGCCCGCCGAGCCGACCGCGCAGGCCCGGTCCGCTGGGCCGGTTGCCGCCGAGCCCGTGGTCGAGCAGCCGGTTCAGCGGGAACAGCCTGCGCAAGTGGAGCAGCCGGAGCAGCTTCAGCAGCCGGAGCCGCCTGCCCAGCCCGAACAGATCGAGCGGGCCGAACAGATCGAGCAGGCCGAGCCGGTCGCACCGATGGAGTCGGCTGAGCCCGCTGAGCCCGCTGAGCCGGTCGAGCCGCCTCAGCAGGCGATCCCGGAAGAAACGGTCGTCCCCGAGGCGGCACAGCCGGAAGCACCGGTGGAGGCCGTGATCCAGCCCCCGGCCGAGCAGCCGTCCGAGGCCCCGGCCCCCGTGGCGCAGACGCCGGAGATTCCGGATGCCGGGGCCGAGGCCCCGGTCGAGCCGTTGGCACCCGAGCCCCTGGCAGTGGCAGCGGAGGCAGCCCCGACGCAGGCGACCGCCCCCGAGCCGCAGGCAGAGGCCCCGGCCCCAGCCCCGGACGCGGCGCCCGCCCCGGACGCGGCGCCCGCCGAGCCGGTTGCCGTGCCCGAACCGGTGACGCCCGCCGAGCCGGTTGCCGTGCCCGAACCGGTGACGCCCGCCGAGCCGGTTGCCGTGGCCGACCAGGCACCCCCCGTCGCGCCCGAGCCTGCGACCGCGCCCGAACCGGCCCCGGTCGTGGTGGTGGCCGAGACCCCGGAGGCGGCGGCACCCGCCGCCGAGCCGGGGACCCAGCCGGAGGCCCGGCCCGAACCGCCGGCGACCGACATCCCCGCGCCCGCCCCCGTACAGGCCACCCAGGCCGCTGAGCCCGACGCGGAGGACGGGACCGGCCCCGAGATCATCGAGACCCCGGAGCTGACGGAGCCGGACCAGCCTGCGCAGGCCGACGAGCAGACCGACCAGCCGGCGGCGGCGCACGAACCGGCGCAGCCGGCGGCACCGGAACAGGCCGAGGCACCGCAGCAGGCGGAGGCACCGCAGCAGGCGGAGGCACCGCAGCAGGCGGAGGCACCGCAGCAGGGCGAGGCATCGCAGTCGGCCGAGGAAGTCACCGAGCTTTCCACCTCGCCCGTCGCCGCCCCCGCTCCCGACCCTGCCCCCGTCACCGCCCCCGCTCCCGGCTACGACGACGCCGAGCGTGAAGCGGTGCTCCGGGTCATGCGCGAGCGCCGGGACATCCGCAACGGGTTCCGCAGCGACCCGATTCCGCACGAGGTCCTCCTCCGGGTGCTGGAGGCCGCGCACACCGCGCCGAGCGTCGGTCACTCGCAGCCGTGGGACTTCGTCGTCATCCGCTCGGCGGAGACCCGTCGCTCCATGCACGAACTGGCCCAGAGCCAGCGCGACGCCTATGCCAAGTCGCTGCCCAAGGGCCGGGCGAAGCAGTTCAAGGAACTGAAGATCGAGGCGATCCTCGACACCCCGGTCAACATCGTCGTCACCGCCGACCCGACCCGGGGGGGCCGCCACACCCTCGGCCGGCACACCCAGCCGCAGATGGCGCCGTACTCCTCGGCCCTCGCCGTCGAGAACCTCTGGCTCGCCGCCCGAGCCGAGGGCCTCGGCGTGGGCTGGGTCAGCTTCTTCGACGAGCGGGAGATGGTCCGCGCGCTCGGCCTGCCCGAGCACCTCGAAGTGGTGGCGTACCTCTGCGTGGGTTACGTCGACGAGTTCCCCGAGGAGCCGGAGCTGATGCAGGCGGGCTGGTCCAAGCGCCGCCCGTTGTCCTGGGTCGTCCACGAGGAGACGTACGGCCGCCGCGCCCTGCCCGGCGAGGAGCCGCACGACCTGCTCCAGGAGACGATCTCCGCGATCCGCCCGCTGGACGCGAAGGCGCTGGGCGAGGCGTGGGAACGCCAGAAGCGGATGACCAAGCCCGCCGGTGCGCTGGGCATGCTGGAGATCATCTCCGCGCAGCTGTCCGGGCTCTCCCGGATGTGCCCGCCGCCGATCCCGGAGCCCGCGGCCGTCGCGATCTTCGCCGGTGACCACGGGGTGCACGCCCAGGGCGTCACCGCCTGGCCGCAGGAGGTCACCGCCCAGATGGTGGCGAACTTCCTCGGCGGCGGAGCCGTCTGCAACGCGTTCGCCGCCCAGGTCGGCGCGGAGGTGTGCGTGGTGGACGTGGGCGTCGCCACGGACCTGCCCGCGACCCCCGGCCTGCTGCCCCGCAAGGTGCGCGCGGGTACGGCGGACTTCACCACGGGTCCCGCCCTCACCCGGGAAGAGGTCCTGGCCGCGATCGAGGTCGGCATCGAGACCGCCCGCGACCTGGTGGCCGCGGGCAACAAGGCCCTGCTCACCGGTGAGATGGGCATCGCCAACACCACCGCGTCCGCCGCGCTGATCTGCGTGTACACCGGGATCGACGCCGCCGAGGTGACCGGCCGGGGAACCGGAATCAACGACGAGATGCACGCCCGCAAGGTCGACGTCGTACGCCGCGCCCTCGACCTCCACCAGCCCGACCCCGCCGACCCGATCGGCGTCCTCGCGGCGGTCGGGGGCCTGGAGCACGCGGCGATGGCCGGTTTCCTCCTCGGCGGAGCGTCCCTGCGTACGCCGGTGATCCTGGACGGCGTCAGCGCGGGCGCGGCGGCCCTCGTCGCACGGGCGATCGCCCCCGAGGCGCTCGCCGCCTGCATCGCGGGCCACCGCAGCGCCGAACCCGGCCATGTGGCGGCCCTGAACAAGCTGGGCCTGCGCCCCCTGGTCGATCTGGACCTGCGCCTGGGTGAGGGCACGGGCGCGCTGCTGGCGCTGCCGATCGTGCAGAGCGCGGCGCGGGCGATGCACGAGGTGGCGACGTTCGACTCGGCGGGAGTAACGGAGAAGTAGCCGGGGCCGCCCCTTCCAGCTCCTCCGACCCTTCCAGCTCCTCCGGCGCTTGAGGAGCGGGGTCCGGGGCGGAGCCCCCGGTTTCTGGAAGGGGCGGGTAGGGGACAGGGCCCGCCGGGCGCCCCACCCGCCCACCGGCCCCAGGCCCCACCCCCGCCCACCCCGTATCGTGTTCCCCACCCAGGAACCCCCACTTCCGCACGTCACAGCCGCTCCACCGCCGCAGCGGCGCCTACGCAGCACCCCGTACGAGGAGCCCGCACCGCCATGGCCGAGCACGCAGACCACGCAGGTCACGCCGAGGACGCAGTCCACGCCGCGCACGCGGATCACGCCGATCACCCCGCGTACCCCGTAGGACTGCGCCTGCACGGCCGCCGCGTCGTCGTCATCGGCGGCGGCCAGGTCGCCCAGCGCCGCCTGCCGCAGCTCATCGCCACCGGCGCGGCCATCACGCTGGTCTCCCCGTCCGCGACGCCCTCCGTCGAGGCGATGGCCGACGCGGGGGAGATCCGCTGGGAGCGCCGCCGCTACCAGGACGGCGACCTCGCCGACACCTGGTACGCCTTGGTCGCCTCCTCCGACACCGCCGCCAACGACGCCGCCTCCGCCGAGGCCGAGCGCACCCGCACCTGGTGCGTACGGGCCGACGACGCCGAGGCCGCGACCGCCTGGACCCCGGCCACCGGCCGCAGCGAGAACGTCACGGTCGCCGTCCTCACCACCACGTCCCAGGGCCGTGACCCCCGGCACTCCGCCGCCATCCGCGACGCCATCGTCGAGGGCCTGCGCGACGGCACCCTCGCCGCCCCGCACCACCGCACCCGCGCCCCCGGCGTCGCCCTGGTCGGCGG
The DNA here is from genome assembly GCF_031760065.1 of Streptomyces durocortorensis. Classification (NCBI taxonomy): domain Bacteria; kingdom Bacillati; phylum Actinomycetota; class Actinomycetes; order Kitasatosporales; family Streptomycetaceae; genus Streptomyces; species Streptomyces sp. C11-1. The sequence goes on along the minus strand of NZ_CP134500.1, from coordinate 965,782 downwards.
CGGCCCCGGCGACCCGGACCTGATCACGGTCCGCGGCCGCCGCCTCCTCGCCGAGGCGGACGTGGTCATCGCCGACCGCCTCGGCCCCCGCGACCTGCTCGACGAACTGCCGCCGCACGTCGAGGTGATCGACGCGGCGAAGATCCCGTACGGGCGGTTCATGGCCCAGGAGGCGATCAACCAGGCGCTGATCGAGCACGCCAAGGCGGGCAAGGCCGTGGTCCGGCTCAAGGGCGGCGACCCGTTCGTCTTCGGCCGGGGCATGGAGGAGGCCCAGGCGCTGGCCGCCGAGGGCATCCCCTGCACGGTCGTCCCCGGCATCTCCAGCACCATCTCCGTCCCCGGTGCGGCCGGTATCCCGGTCACCCACCGAGGAGTGGCCCACGAGTTCACCGTGGTCAGCGGCCATGTCGCCCCCGAGGACCCGCGCTCGCTGGTCGACTGGGAGGCGATCGCCCGGCTGCGCGGCACCCTCGTCCTGCTGATGGCCGTCGACAAGATCGGTGCCATCGCCGCCGCCCTGATCGCCCACGGCAAGGACCCGGCCACCCCGGTAGCCCTCGTCCAGGAGGGCACCACCGCCGCCCAGCGCCGCGTCGACGCCACGCTCGCGGACGTCGGCGAGCGCGCGGTCGCCGAGGACGTGCGCCCGCCCGCGGTGATCGTGATCGGCGAGGTCGTCGCGGTGGGACCGGACTCCGCGCCGAGGCCCGCCCCGGCCGCGGCCGACTGACCGCGGGCACACCCGGGCATCTTCATCCCAGGCGTTGGCACCTCACACCGGACAAGGCAGTATCACCCTGTGGCAGACATCATCACCGTCGACGATCCCGACGACCCGCGCCTGAGCGACTACATCGGACTGACCGACGTCGAGCTGCGGCGACGGCGGGAGCCCGCCGAGGGCCTCTTCATCGCCGAGGGCGAGAAGGTGATCCGGCGCGCCCGGCTCGCGGGGTACGAGATGCGGTCCATGCTGCTCTCCGCCAAGTGGGTCGACGTCATGCGGGACGTCATCGACGAGGTCCCGGCCCCCGTGTACGCCGTCGCCCCGGATCTCGCCGAACGCGTCACCGGCTACCACGTCCACCGGGGTGCGCTGGCCTCCATGCAGCGCAAGCCGCTCCCCACCTCCGACGAACTGCTCACCGCCGCACGCCGGGTGGTCGTCATGGAGTCGGTCAACGACCACACCAACATCGGCGCGATCTTCCGCAGCGCCGCCGCCCTCGGCATGGACGCCGTCCTGCTCTCCCCGGACTGCGCCGACCCGCTCTACCGGCGCTCCGTCAAGGTCTCCATGGGCGCGGTGTTCTCCGTTCCCTACGCCCGTCTCGAAGCCTGGCCCAAGTCGCTGGAGACGGTACGGGAGGCCGGCTTCCGGCTCCTCGCGCTGACCCCCGACGCAAAGGCCACCAGCATCGACGAGGCGGCCCCGCACCGACTGGAGCGGGTGGCGCTGATGCTCGGGGCCGAGGGCGAAGGGCTGACCACGAAGGCGCTGATGGCGGCCGACGAGTGGGTCCGTATCCCGATGGCGCACGGTGTGGACTCGCTGAACGTGGGCGCGGCGGCCGCCGTCGCCTTCTACGCGGTGGCGACGGGCCGCCCGGAGAACTGAGCGCGTACGGCAGCAGCACGACTGCGCCGCGCCCTGCCCGTAGGTCCCGCTTACGCGTTCCGGCCCTGACGCCCCACGCCGAAGCTGCCGTCGACAGCGTCATTCCGCACGTCCACCGGTGACCCAGGCTGCGCCTGCGATGCCCCGCCCGCAGGCCGCTCGGTCCCGCCGAGGCCACGGGCCGGTCCCTGGCAGCCCTGCGCCGCCGCGATGCCCAGCGCCACCAGCAGCGTCACCACCACGAACACCACCAGCCGCTGACGCAGCAGCCGTGGGTTGGCCGGCCGCCGCCCCGCCGACGTCGTCCGTGCCCCGGAACGGGTGCCCGGCCTGCCGTTCGTCCCGGCCGCCGGTCCCGGCCGCTTCCCGGAGCCGGAGCGCGTCGTGCTGCGCGGTGCCTGCGGACGCGACCCACCGGTGCGCGGGGCCCCCGAACGGGCGGGCGCGGGACGCCTGCCCTGCGGGCGGGAGGCCGAGGGCCCTTCCGCCCGGCGGGTGTGCTGCTCGGCGTACGGATCGGCCATCCGGCCGGTCGCCCGGTCCACGTCCTGGGCGGAGCGCTGGACGGGCGGCCTGCTCTCGTGCAGCCCCTGTGCCTCGCGCGCCGCGATCTCCTTGAGCCGCATGGACAGTTGCAGCGTGCTGGGCCGCTCCTCCGGGTCCTTCGCCAGACAGGCGCGCACCAAGGGGGCCAGGGCGTCGTGCACCCCGTGGAGCTGGGGTTCCTCGTGCACCACGCGGTACAGCATCACCTCGGAACTGCCGTGCCCGAAGGGGGAGTCGGCCATCGCCGCGTACGCCAGCGTCGCGCCGAGCGAGAAGACGTCCGTCGCGGGCGTCACCGCCGCGCCCCGGACCTGCTCGGGCGCGAGGAACCCGGGCGACCCCACCGCCGTACCGACATGGGTGAGCGTGCTCGCCCCGGTCGCCCAGGCGATGCCGAAGTCGATGATGCGGGGGCCCTTGGGGGAGAGGAGGATGTTCGACGGCTTCAGGTCGCGGTGGACCACCCCCGCCTCGTGGACGGCCACCAGGCCCTCGGAGAGCGCCGCCCCGATCGAGGCCACCTCGGCCGCGGACAGGGGACCTTCCTCGGCCACCTTGTCGTGCAGCGAGGGGCCGGGGACATACTGCGTCGCGAACCACGGGCGGTCCGCGTCCAGATCGGCGGCGACCAGCCGGGCCGTGCAGCCGCCCCGGATGCGCCGGGCGGCGGAGACCTCGCGCGCGAACCGCGAACGGAACTCCTGATCCTCCGCCAGGTCGGGCCGGATCACCTTGAGCGCGACCCGCTGGCCGCGCCGGTCGGAGCCGAGGTAGACGACGCCCATGCCGCCCGCGCCGAGCCGTCGGTGCAGCCGGAACGAGCCGACGAGACGCGGGTCCTCGCGCCGGAGCCGCATCATCGCCATCGTCTGCCCATCCCCGCTGCCTGGTCCGCCTGACGAGGCACAGCTTACGTACCCCGCGCCCGGCTCGCTCAGAGGCCGCGCCCTCACCCGGGATTCGATTGTCCGTGCCCGGTGGGACAGGTGAAGCGAGGTCAGAGCCCGGCGGTTCCGGGCGTCTCGGCCGTCGGCCTCCCCCAAGGCGCCGCCGGGCAGGGGGGATTGGATCGACCGGCACGCGTCACCGGGTACGAGGCGCTGAGCCCGGGCCCACCGCTCCGGCATACCGGGCGGCGGTGTCCGGAGCTGCCCCCGGGGTGGGGGCGGCCGCCCGGCGGACGTGAGTGAAGTCACCCGCCGGCCGGCCTCCGCCGCCCCCGCCCCCTCCGGGATCACCCCAAGGCCGGATGCCCCGTCTCCACCCAGGGGAGTACGCGGAGCGCCGACGGCTCATCCTCCGGGAGGCCCGGTATTCGGTACGCGGGCATGACGCCCCGTGCTCACCGGTTACCTAATGTTGAGGTCAAGCGGCGGGCGCAGCACTCGTCCCCCGAGGTCACACGCCCGCCGCCCCCCATCAGGTCAGGAGAGGAACCATGGCGGACACGGCAACGCGGACGATGGTCCGTATGCGAGGACGCAAGGCGTACGCCTCGTTCGGCGCCCGTCCGTCCGGTACGCGTCACCCGTTGGTGGCGACGGCCATGGTCCTTCCCCTGGCGGCCCTGCTCGCGGTCGTCTTCGGCGGCTGGGAAGCGGTGGTCACACAGGCGTCGTCCGTGGCGGTGATGCTGGGGCGCTGAGCGGCGCCCGGGGTCCGGAAGAGCGGTCCGGACCCGCACATCCGGCCAACAGCCCCGTGGGGACGGGGGTGCGGCGGACGGCAGCGTTTGTCCGGTCAGCTGGGGAGCTGACCGGGCATCGCGCTGTCCGGGCCCGTGCGAACCAGCCCCCCCCACCACGGCGCCCCTGACGCCGGACGGCCACTCCACGACTGCACGACCGGACCGGCCACCGCCGCGCTACGCTCACGGCGGGACCGGTGCCACGGCCGGACCGACCGCCGGGGGAGCCGTTGACCAGCACCGAGACCTCAGCCGTCCACGATCTGGGCACCCTCGCGCACCGCCTCTCCCACCCCGCCAGGACGCGCTGCGTGTGCGAACCGCCCCAGGTCCTGGCGGACCGGCCCGACGGCACGGTGGTCCGCAGCGGTACGACGGTGGCCAAGGCCCACGCCCCCGACACCGACCGGGAGGCCCTGGCGGCCCGGATGTCCCTGGCCGCACACCCGCGCCTGACCGGCATCCTGCTCCCACCGCTGACCACCGCACGGACCTTCGCGCCCCCGACCGCCGCGCGCCCCGTCACGCTCTGGCCGTTCGGAGTGCCCGTCGACCCCGCCGATCCCGGAGCCGCACCCTGGGCCGACGCCGCCGTGCTCCTCGCCCGGCTCCACCGGACGGCGCCCCCCTTCCCGCTCCCGCCGATGCGCGGCCCGGTCAAGGCGGCGCGGGCCGTTTCCCGGATGCGCACCGCCCTCCCCCGTCACGCGTCGGCCCTCCCCGTGCTGGCCGCCTGGAACGCCCTGCCCGCCTGGGCGCGGGGCGAGGCCCCGATGCCCGAGGCCAGGGGCCGGTTCCTGTGCCACGGGGACCTGCATCTGGGCCAGCTCGTACGCCATCCCGCCCCACACGGGCCCTGGCTCCTCATCGACGTCGACGACATGGGGACGGGCGATCCGGCGTGGGACCTCGCCCGGCCCGCCGCCTGGTACGCGGCCGGGCTGCTGCCGCCCGAGGACTGGCTGTCCTTCCTGGACGCCTACCGGTCCGCCGGAGGCCCCGCCGTACCCGCAGACGGGGACCCCTGGCCCGGGCTGGACGTTCCCGCCCGCGCGCTGACCGTACAGACGGCCGCCCTCGCGCTGGCCAAGTGCGCTGCGGAGCAACGGAATCCGGACGAAGGCGAAGCGCTGATGCTCGAATCCTGTGCCCGAATCGCTACGTTGCCGCCCGAGTCGGCCGTGGAGGGCGCGTCGTAGGCTGAACGGAGCGTCGTCGGGCAGACATTCGGCGACGGCGCAACGAGAACAACGAGGCCGAGGAGCCGAGCCGATGATGCAGTGTCCCAAGTGTCACGCGCAGATGCACACGTACAACCGCAACGGCGTCCAGATCGAGCAGTGCAGCGGCTGCCGGGGGATATTCCTCGACTACGGCGAGCTGGAGTCGCTGACCCGCCTGGAGTCGCAGTGGTCCCAGCCGGCGCCGCCCCCGCCGCCCGCCCAGGGCGCCTACCCGGCCGCTCCCGCCGCCCACGCCCCGGCCTGGGGCGCGCCGCAGCACGGCGGCCACTACGGCCACCGCCGCCAGAAGGGCTTCGGCCGGATGCTCTTCTCGTCCTGAGGGACCGAGGGATCGGCCGTACGACGAAAGAACCCCCGGTCGTGGATACGACCGGGGGTTCTCGGTGGTGCGCGATACTGGGATTGAACCAGTGACCTCTTCCGTGTCAGGGAAGCGCTCTCCCGCTGAGCTAATCGCGCAGGTGACCCTGCGTGTACTGCGTGCGCGATACTGGGATTGAACCAGTGACCTCTTCCGTGTCAGGGAAGCGCTCTCCCGCTGAGCTAATCGCGCGGGGATCCTTGCGGACCGTGATCCTTGCGGATCAGTGGACGATACTGGGATTGAACCAGTGACCTCTTCCGTGTCAGGGAAGCGCTCTCCCGCTGAGCTAATCGTCCTTGGAGGTGGAGACGGGATTTGAACCCGTGTAGACGGCTTTGCAGGCCGTTGCCTCGCCTCTCGGCCACTCCACCAGGGACGGGGGTTCGGGAAGATCCCCCGTCTTCTGCGAGCGGACGACCAGGTTCGAACTGGCGACCTCAACCTTGGCAAGGTTGCGCTCTACCAACTGAGCTACGTCCGCTTGTCTTTCCCGTTCCGCTTGCGCGTCCCGGCGACGTGTTGAACTCTAGCGGATTCCCGGGCCAGTACAAAAACGCGTTTGTGCAGCGTGCTGCGCCGACCCCGCCCCGGTCCTCGCCCCGACGCAGGTCGTCGCACACCGTCCTAGACTCACCAGGGTGTCCGACCTTGTTCCTCTGGCCCGCTTCGGCGGCCTCGTCGCCTCCGGTCTGCGGGACGTCACCCACGATCCGGCAGCCCTCGACTCGTCCGGCTTCTGGGCCGTATGCGCCGATTTCGAAGGCCGTCCCGTCTGCGCCCGCTTCTCCACCGTACGCAGGGAGCCGGTGCCCCCTCCCGTGCCCGGAGCCTGGCGCGGGCCCGCTGCCGGGGACTGGACGTCCTCGCTGGATCGTGACGCCTACACGGCGGGCGTACGGCGGATCCGTGAATACATCGCGGCGGGCGAGGTCTACCAGGCCAACCTCTGCCGGGTCCTCTCCGCGCCGCTGCCCGAGGCCGGCTCCGGGGGCGCGGCCGATGTCGACGCCCTGACCGCCCTGCTGGCGCGTGGCAACCCCGCCCCGTACGCAGGAACGATTCGGCTGCCCGGGCACGGCGTGGAGGTCGCCACCGCGTCCCCCGAGCTCTTCCTCCGGCGGGACGGCCGGGTCGTCGAGTCCGGGCCGATCAAGGGGACCGGGCGGACGGAGGGCGATCTGCTGGAGAAGGACCACGCGGAGAACGTCATGATCGTCGACCTGGTCCGCAACGACCTGGGCCGCGTCTGCGCGACGGGCAGCGTCACCGTCCCCGATCTCTGCGTGGTGGAGAAGCACCCCGGTCTCGTCCACCTCGTCTCCACCGTCCGGGGCCGTCTGGCCGAGGGCGCGGGCTGGCCGGAGCTGCTCGCGGCGGCCTTCCCGCCCGGTTCGGTCACCGGGGCGCCGAAGTCCAGCGCCCTGCGGATCATCACCGAGCTGGAGCGGGCCCCGCGCGGCCCCTACTGCGGTGCGGTCGGCTGGGTCGACGCCGACCGGGGCACCGCGTCGCTCGCCGTCGGCATACGGACGTTCTGGATCGACCGGACCGGTCCCGTGCCCCTGCTGCGGTTCGGCACCGGCGCCGGGATCACCTGGGGCTCCGACCCGGAGCGCGAATGGGACGAGACCGAACTGAAGGCGTCCCGGCTGCTCGCTGTAGCGTCGGGCACGTTCGAGGAGACAGGAAGGACCGCGCAATGAGGATTTGGGTCAACGGCGGACTGCGGGACGCCGACGACGCCCGGCTTTCGGTGCTCGACCACGGGCTGACCGTGGGCGACGGCATCTTCGAGACGGTCCGTACGAGCGAGGGGCGACCCTTCGCCCTGACCCGCCACCTCGACCGGCTCACCCGGTCCGCCCGGGGCCTGGGGCTGCCCGACCCGGACCTCGACGAGGTCCGCCGCGCCGCCGCGGCGGTCATCGACGCCAACCCCGTACCGCTGGGGCGGCTGCGCATCACCTACACCGGTGGGCTCGCCCCGCTCGGCTCGGACCGGGGGACCGGCGGGCCGAGCCTCGTGGTCGCGCTCGACGGGGTGAACCGCCGCCCCGACACCACCGCGGTGATCACCGTCCCCTGGACGCGCAACGAACGCGGCGCTCTCGTCGGCCTGAAGACCACCTCGTACGCCGAGAACGTCGTCGCCCTCGCGCGGGCCCGTGAGCGGGGCGCGTCCGAAGCGCTCTTCCCCAACACGGCCGACCGGCTCTGCGAAGGCACCGGCTCCAACGTGTTCGTCGTCCTCGACGGCCGCATCCACACCCCGCCGGTGGCCTCCGGGTGCCTCGCCGGAATCACCCGCGCGCTGGCCGTCGAGTGGACCGGAGCGGAGGAGACCGACCTTTCGATGGACGTGCTCGCCGACGCCGACGAGGTGTTCCTGACCTCGACGCTCCGCGACATCCAGGCGGTGCACCGGGTCGACGACCGCGAGCTGAGCCCGGAGCCCGGCCCGGTGACGGCCAAGGCCATGCGGATCTTCGACGAGCGGGCCGGGAACGACCTGGACCCGTAGGGGCGCGCCGGAAGGGCGCGTGACGGGCCGCCCGGCAGGGGATACAACCCCTTGATGACCACGACACTGCGGCCGTCCGGGCCGCTCCAGCAGAACGCCGCCGGTGTGCGGGCGCGCCGCTACGACGTGTGCGACAACGGGCGACCCGTCGGAGCCGTCGAGATCGGCACCGACGAGACGTTCGGCGCCACCGCCGGAGTCCTGCGCTCCCTGAGCGTCGACGAGGCACGGCGCAGACGCGGCCGGGGCATCATCGCCGCGCTCGCCGCCGAGGAGGTGCTGCGGGGGTGGGGGTGCACCCAGGTGCGGGCGGAGATCCCCGCCGGCAACGAACCCGCCCGTCGGCTGGCCGCCGCCCTCGGCTACACCGAACGCAGCCGCAACATGGTCAAGGAGCTCGGCCCGGACGGCGCGGCCCTGCCCGCCGGTCTCACCTCGCGCGCGATGAGCGAGGAGGAGTTCGCCGACTGGCGGCGGGGCGCGGTGCAGGCGTACGCACAGGGCTGGACCGACCGCGGCGTGCCGCCCGAGCAGGCCCGGCTCAAGTCCGAGACCGACCACGCCACGCACCTCCCGGACGGACTGGCGACCGCGGGGGTGCGCTTCTCGGTGCTGGTCGCGGCGGGCGAGGCCGTCGGCCATGTGTGGGTGGCCCTGCGGGAGCTGCCGCCGGGCGGGGCGGCCGGGTACGTCTTCGACGTCGAGGTCCGCGAGGAGCACCGGGGCCGGGGCCACGGGCGGGCCCTGATGCTGCTGGCCGAGGACGTCACCCGCTCCTGGGGTGCGCACCGGCTCGGCCTGCACGTCTTCGCCGCCAACACACCGGCCCTGCGGCTGTACGAGTCCCTCGGCTACACGACGACGCGCTACAACCTGGCCAAGGCGCTGTAGCGGCTCCCCGGCCGGGCACCGCAGGCGCCCCTGCCCCCGGTCCTACCGGTCCCGCGCGGCGAGCAGGCGGTCGGCGATCTCCTCGATCCGCTCGCGCAGCCCCTCCTGGCTCCTGCCGCCGTCCAGCCGCTCCTCGCCGATCACGTAGGTGGGCGTGCCCGTCACGCCGAGCGCCTTGCCCTCCGCCTGGTCGGCGTCGACGATCAGCAGATGCCGGCCGTCGATCAGGGCGGTGTCGAACTCCTCTGCGTCCAGGCCCAGTTCGCGCGCCACGTCGAGCAGCACCGGCTCACCGGTGCGGCCGAGGTCGGCGGTCCTGGCCAGCAGCGCCTCGACGTACGGCCAGTCCTTGCCCTGGGCGGTGGCCTCCTCGGCGGCCTGGGCGGCGGCGTAGGCGTGCTTGTTCTTGTCCAGCGGGAAGTGACGCAGGCGGATCTCGACGCGGTTGCCGTACCGGGCGCGCAGGGCGTGCACGTCGCTGAGGGCCTGGTGGCAGTCGGGGCACTGGAGATCGCACCAGACGTCGAGGACGACCGGTGCCGCAGGGGTGGAATCGCTCATGCACCCATTGTTTCAGGCCGCGCGGGCGCCTCCCGATCGGGACCTGGGGAGGAGTGCGGCCCTGAAATGTCCCTGAAGTGAGCCACCGCCGTGGCCCCGGCGGTGGTGGGCGGTGCAGGATGGAAGGAACGTATCCCCTGCGCCTGGAGGCCCCGATGCTTGCCGAGACCATCTGTTCCGCGGTGTCGGCGGCCGGGCTGGGCATCGCCGCGGTGACCGCGTACCGCAAGAAGTTCCTCACGGCGACGAGGATCGCCGCCTACTCCCTCGTCCCGTTCGGGCTCGTGCTGACCGGGGTCGTCGAGTGGGTCGCGGGGATCGCCTTCAAGCCGAGCGTCTGGATCGGATTCGGTCTGCTCGGCCTCTCCTGGCTGCTGTTCATGACCACCCGCGCCATCGAGCGCCGCAGCGGCACCACCCGCGCGGAACGCAAGGCCGCGCGGGCCGCCGGGCAGCACGAGGCGGTCGCCCCGGCGGCCTCGGCCCCGTCGCTCGGCGCCGGGAGCACGGCCGGGCCCGCGGCGGCCGGGGCGAAGCCGCGGCCGAAGCCGGAGAAGAAGCAGGAGGCCGCCGCCGGGGGCGAGGACTTCAGCGACATCGAGGCGATCCTCAAGAAGCACGGCATCTGACCGGACTCCGGCCGCACGGAACGAGGCCTCGCTGCGGACGCCCGGCCCGAATGCCTGATGGCGCCCCGCACGCCGGAGCGATTACTGACGGCCACGGGACGGTGAACTCCCGGGGGAATGAACCGGGTTGATCGCCAACCCGGCCGCGGGTGCGTCATGATCGCCCCGAGATGGTGGACACTTCCCGGGGCGAGGCCCCCGCACCCCCTGCCGAAGAGCCCCGCGGCTGCCTCTTCGCGCTCTCCCAGCCGCCCCTGATGATCTTCCTGGCGGTGATCGGGAGCCTGCTGCTGATGGCCGCGCTGCACGATCTCCTACTGCTGTGAGCCGCCGCGCCCGCACCCGCTGTGGGCGGCCGTGCCGGGGCCGGCCCCGTGCCGTCAGCCCGCGGCTTCCTTGCGGCGGGCCCGGTAGGCCGCGACGTGGAGCCTGTTGCCGCACGTACGGCTGGAGCAGTAGCGGCGGGAGCGGTTGCGGGACAGGTCGACGAAGGCGTGGCCGCAGTCCGGCGCCTCGCAGCGGCGCAGCCGCTCCTGCTCGCCCGCCACGATGATGAAGGCGAGCGCCATCCCGCAGTCGGCCGCGAGGTGGTCGGCGAGCGAGGCGTCCGGCGAGAAGTAGTGCACGTGCCAGTCGTAGCCGTCGTGGTCGGTGAGCTGCGGGGTGGTCCCGGCCGCCGCGACGAGGCGGTTCACCAGCTCGGCGGCCGTACGGGCGTCCGGCGCCGCGAAGACCTCCGCGAAGCCGGCCCGTACGTCGCGTACGGCCTGTAGGTCCTTCTCGCCGAGCGTGCCGACGCCGCTGATGTGGTGCCGCTCGGCGAAGGCGTACAGCGTGGCTACGTCGGGGAGCCCGTCGGCGGACCCGTCCACCAGTCCGTCCGAGACGTCGTCCGGCGGCGGCTCGCTCTCCGGTGCGGTGTTCACCAGATCGACCACCGCGTCGAGGGCGATCCGGGTGTCGTGTGGGATCAGCACGCTTCGCTCCCTGGCCTCCGGCGGGCGGGCGCCCGCCGATGGCGGCTGACTCTACTGGCTCGGCGGGTCCTGGAGGAGGACGGCCCGGGGCGGGGAGGGCGGCTGGGAGAGGGCGGCCGAGCGCAGCGGCGCCGTCACCGCGGTGGATTCCGCGATGACGGCGCCGGTGTCTGCCGTATGTGGTTGTCCGCGTGACGCCGTCTCCCCGAGTCGGACGGCGTCGAGCAGGTCTCGGCCTGGCTCAGCTCTCGGCCAGGATGTGTGAGAGCTCCGTGTCGAGATCGAAGTGCCGATGCTCGGTGCCGGGCGGGACCGCGGCGTCGGTCCTCTTCAGGAACGACTCCAGGGCCCGTGCCGGGGCCTCAAGCAGCGCTTCGCCCTCTGGGGAGCTCAGTGCGATGCATACGACGCCTTGGCCGTGACTACGTGATGGCCAGACGCGGACGTCTCCGGTGCCGGTGGGGCGGTGCAGCCCCTCGGCAAGGAGGTCACGGGCGAATACCCATTCGACCGTCTCCTCCGCTCCGGTGTGGAAGGTGGCGTGCACGGCATAGGGATCGGCCGTGTCATACCGCAGGCCCGCGGGTACAGGCAGTGAGGACTCGCTCGACACAACGAGGCGCAGGTGCAGCTCGCAGCTGACCGTGGTGTTCATAAGCGCCAGGGCCTTTCGCTCAGTGTGCGCTCGGGGATTCGCACGTCGGCGAAATCGACATGCCACCTACGGTGGCGTTGTAAACCCCTCTGACCCATTTGTGATGCTTCGGGTCCCTCGCTCAGCGGCGTGTAACTTTGAGTTATGCGTCCATTCCAGTGACGAAGAAGTGACGAGGGCGGGTCGGGTAGGTTGGCTTCATGAACGCGGAGAGTGACGAGCGGAGCAGGGTCTCCGAGCAGGCGGCCCCGGCGTCCGCCACGGGGGAATCGGACCCGGGGGAGCGCGAGCTGGGCTCGCGTGCGCCGGGTTTCATCAAGGCGTCCAAGCCGCTCCACCTGAGCTGGCAGGTCGGCGTTTTCGTCGTCGGCCTCGGCGTGGTGGTGGCCGGCGTGCTCATGCTGGTGCTGCCCGGCCCCGGCTGGCTGGTGATCTTCGCCGGTATGGCGATCTGGGCGACCGAGTTCGTCTGGGCCCAACTGGTGCTGCGCTGGACCAAGCGCAAGGTCACCGAGGCGGCGCAGCGGGCGCTCGATCCCAAGGTCCGGCGGCGCAACATCATCCTCACCACGGTGGGGCTGGTGATCATGGCGGTGCTGGTCGGGATCTACGTGTGGAAGTTCGGGATCACCATGCCGTGGAAGATCGCCGAGTGACCCGAGGGTGGTCCGGAAGCACCGCTGACATGGGGTAATGTTTGCGGTGCGCCCGGGCGATTAGCTCAGTGGGAGAGCGCTTCGTTCACACCGAAGAGGTCACTGGTTCGAACCCAGTATCGCCCACCCGGACAGAGGGCCCGGGAGACGGAATCCGTCTCCCGGGCCCTCTGCGTTGCTCGCGCCGCCCGGTCCGGGGGCGCCGCGAACGGCGTGCCCCGGACCGGACCGCGCCCGGCTCACCGCATCCGGCCCAGCGCGCCCTTCAGCCGCCTGGCGTCCCGCAGTCGCTGCTCGTACGTTGTTCCCACCACCAGCAACAGCAGCCCGGCCAGGGCCGGCGGCAGCCAGCGGGGGAGCGCCCCGGCGACCTGCACCACGTACGGCGCCAGCTCGTGCAGCCCGTCCAGTGCCAGCACCGCTCCGCCGAGCAGCAGCAGGGCCTGGAGCCGGTACCGCGCACCCAGCAGCGTGATCACCAGGGCCGCCACGCCCAGCAGCAGCGGGCGGTGCCAGTCCGGATCGGTCCAGGCCACCGCCAGGCTCGGCAGCAGCGTCGCCGCGAGCCCCGGCCCGTACGCCGTCCACGACGACGCCTCGGGGTCCTTCCGCCGCCGCAGGACGCCCACGACCAGGGCGGGCACGGTCACCGGCAGGGTGTACGCCTCCGGGAACGACACCTCCGAGGCCGCCAGTCGTACCCAGGTGGCCAGCACGAACAGCGCCGCCGCCAGGTACCCGGCCACCGGCCGACGCTCCGGCCGCACCGCCGCACCCGCCGCCAGCACCCCGGCCAGGGCCAGCACCAGCGCCAGGAACGGCGCGTCCTCCACCGCGAGCCCGACCGCGACGAGCGCACCCGCCGCCCCCGTCAGCTCTACCGGCAACGCGGCCGGGTGCCGCCGCAGCCGCGCCCCCAGCAGCACCGTCAGCGCGGGCACCAGGAGCAGCAGCGGCGCGGCCTCGGACGGGGCGAGCCCCAGGGACCGGCCCGCGCACCCCGTCAGCACGGTGCCCCCGACCGCGGCGGCGACCGCGAGGACCCCCTGAGGCGCCTGTGCGCGCGCCCGGTACGCCGCCCCGGCGAACAAGGCCACCAGCCCGCCCAGCACCGCGTAGGTGCCCGCCTCGGACGCCAGCGACAGCAGCCCGACGCTCACGGCTCCGGTGACCGCGCCCACGAGCGCGGTCACCGGCACCGCCGCCGTCCCGCTCCGGCCGCTCGCATCGCTCCCGCCGTTCCCGGAACCCCGGACGGCCAGCGCGAGCAGCCCGGCTACCAGGAGCGTCTCCCCGGCCACGGCGACCGCGTAGGGCACGTCCAGCACGGCCGCCGCCACCAGCAGCGCACCCCAGCCGAGCGCCAGGGCCACGGCCCCGGCCGCACCGCGCACCGCCGCCCCCGACGGCCTGCGGGCGGGGGGCCGGGAAGCCGCCCCCAGGGGACCCGCGCCCCACCCCCACGCACCGTGAGGCACCGAACCGGGAGCGCCGGGAGTGCCTGCCGGGGCCGGGACGCCGGGGACGCCCGCCGCGCCCGCCGTACGGACGCCACCCGCTGCGCCCTTTGCCCCCGCGGTAGGCGCGACGACCGGCCCCACGGTCTCTGCCACCGAGGGCCACCACCGGTACGCCGCCCCCAGCAGCCCGGCCGCCAGGGCCAGCACCACCGGGGCCGCGGCCAGCTCCGGCCACCGCAGCGGCGACCCCAGCGCGGCCCGGAAGCCGTCGGGTGCGCCCGCCCAGACGTCCGTCAGCTGCGTCACCGGGCCCAGCAGTACCGTCGTGACCGGCGGCAGCGCCCACACCAGGGCCCCGGCGACCACCGCCCCCGACGCAACCAGCACCCCGCGCGCCGCGTTCCTCGGAAGCCGGGCCCGTACGACCGCCGTCAGGGCGATGCCGCACAGTAGGTACGGCAGCACGCGCCAGCCCTCGGGCATCACCGCGGCCGGCACGCCGCCCACCGCCGCCACCGCCGAGAGACCGGCCACCGCGCCGCCCAGCTGCGCGAAGCCGTCGGATGCGCGCCACGCCCCGGCCAGCGCGGCCGCCGCTGCCGCCAGGAGCAGCGCACCCGGGGCGGCGGCCTCCAGCGGCCCGGCGGCGGACGCCGACTCGGCCAGGCCCACCAGCAGGGCCACCAGACCCGTCACGGTGCCCCCTACGCCTGCCGTGATCCGTACCCCGAGACCCTTGCCCCGCAGGGCGATCGCCCCGTCCAGCACCGCCGTCGCGAGCAGCGCCCACCCGAACACGAGCGCCGGGGCCTGTGCCGCCCACGCCCAGAACAGCAGCGGCCACTGGGCGAAGACCACGGCGGCGGGCAGCGGCAGGTGGAGCGGGCGGAGCGCGAGGCCGTACGCCGTCCACAGCGCCGCCAGCACGGCCGACGCGAGCGCGGTGAAGGCGAGCCCGTCCATGTCCGGGTCCGCCACCGCGTGGACCGCGTACACGTCCAGCAGCGTCAGCACCAGGGCCAGTGCCACCAGGGCCTCCGCCGTCGCCCCGAGCCTCCGGCGCAGCAGGACCGCCGGGGCGATGAGCGCCCCCGCCGTCACCGCGGCCAGCACGGCCGACCGTCCGCCGATACCCATCGAGCCCCAGCTCACCAGCGTGAACGCGATCGCCGCGATCGTCAGCAGCAGACCGCCCAGCGTCAGCAGGAGGTTCTGCGCGCTGCGCGGCGCGGACGGCTTCGGCGGCACAGGGCCCCATGCCCGCGCCGGGGCGCCGGGGCGGCCGGGAGGCGGCGAGCCCCAGGCGGACGGGTTCCAGCCCGGGGCCGCCGTCGGCGCGGGCGGCCGGAGCGCTGCGAGCAGCCAGGCGCGCCGGGTGAGCAGCTGTGCCCTGCGGGCGTCCAGCTCGGCCAGTTCACGGTCGAGGAGGGCCAGTTCCTCGGCGGGCGGGGGCACATGTTCCATGTACGGGAGTGTGGCCCCGGCCACGCGTCCCGTACATGCGCTCGGATACTCACTTCCCGGTCGCGGGGCTCTGAGTAGGGCCCCGCCGGGAGGAGTTTGAAGGAAGCCCGCCCAGCCCTGTATGGTTCAACCCGTTCCCGGGCGATTAGCTCAGTGGGAGAGCGCTTCGTTCACACCGAAGAGGTCACTGGTTCGAACCCAGTATCGCCCACCGGGGAAAGCCGGTCCGCCAGCGTCACGCGGACCGGCTTTCGCGTGTCCGGGCCCCTGAACCCCTCACGCGGCCGCTGGCAGCTCCGGGCGCAGCGGCCATGCCGGGTCCACCGGCTCCGGTGTCCCGCTCTTCGCGAACCACGCCTCCAGGCCGCGCGCCTGGGCCGCGTGCCAGGTCGCCTGGAGGGTGTGCAGCTCGGCCGGGGACAGCCGCTCCATCCGGGAGGAGAAGCGTCGGCACACGGCGCGCACCAGCTCCATCGAGGCGGTCGCGTCGGCCGCCGCGTCATGGGCCCCGTCCAGCACCACCTCGTAACTCGCGCAGAGATCCGTGAGCGTACGGCGGCCCTTGCGGTAGCGGTCCAGGTGTTTGTCCAGCACCCGGGGGTCCACCACCCGCATCGGCACCCCGTCCAGATACCCGGCCAGCGACGACGCCCGGTGCCGCTTCAACTCCCGGTCCAGCAGTGTCAGATCGAACGGTGCGTTCATCACGACCAGCGGACGCCCGGTCGCGCAGCTCTCGGCCAGCGCGCGGGCGATCTCGTCCATGACCGGTGCGGGCCAACGGCCGTTGCGCTGAAGGTGGTCGTCGGTCAGACCGTGGATCTCGGTCGCCCCCGCCGGGACCGGAATCCCCGGGTTGACCAGCCAGCGGGTGACGCGGACTCGTCCGCCCGCGGTGTCCTGCGCGACGAGAGCGGCCGAAACGATCCGGTCCTGCTCGACGTCCACGCCTGTTGTCTCCGTGTCAAAAGCGGCCAGCGGCCCTTCGAACCAGTGCATCATCCCCGAACTCCTCGCACCTGCGCGGCAGATGGAGTGATTCCCCTGCCCGATATCGGTGATACCCGGGCTGTTTGCCTGATACGCCGTTTGCGGGGGGTCCGATGCGGTGACAACACAGATGAGACGCCGGGAAGTTGCTTGCGCAGTCCCGTCGATCCGCCCACCGCATGTCACCCACACACGTCACCCGCCGGCAGAGCCATCTGCCATCGATCGGCACGCCCGGAAGGCACACGGAGCCATGGCGCTCGCGCAGCCCGACCCTGGGGGGCCCACCCGCGCCGAGGACTTCGGGGCGCGGCTGCCGCAGCAGTTCGACGCACCGCTGCGCGGCTCCCTCGCCACCACCGCCTGCATGGAGACCCTTCAGGTGGGCTATCTGCACGCCGTCGCGGCGGCGGCCGGATGCTCGCTGTCCCAGCCCTTTCCCGACAACGGCATCGACTGGCACGTCAGCCACGGCGCCCCGGCCCACACCGTCGACGACGAAGTGACCATCAAGGTGCAGCTCAAGTGCACCTACCAGATACCGCCGCACCCGGCGGGCGGGGCGTTCTCCTTCACGCTCGACAACGCCCACCTCGTCAAACTCGCCCGCACCCCGGTGTCGGTGCACAAGATCCTGGTCGTGATGCTCGTGCCGCGCAGCCAGGACGACTGGCTCAGCGCCGGGCCCGGCAGCCTCGACCTGCGCCACTGCTGCTACTGGACCAACCTGGCCGGCCACGCGGTGACGGGCCGGTACCGGACCACTGTGCGCATCCCGACCTCGCGGATCTTCGACGATCGCGCACTCTGCGACATCATGGCCCGGGTCGGGGCCGGAGGGAGACCCTGATGCACCGGTCGATGGACGAGCCCACGGGCGGGGCGGGACTGCCCGCCGCCCGGTCGCACCCCACCGTCCGCCCCGGGCCCCCGCTGGTCGCCGGGGCGGAGCCGCCCGACCCCGCCGTGCTCGCCGCCCTCCTTCGCCGGCACGGCTGGCAGCGGCGCGGGGGAGCCTCCGGGCGGTACGGCCGCTGGACCCCGCCCGGGCCCGCGGCGGGAACGGCCAGCCTCCTGGTGCCCGAGAGCGCGGCCTTCCCCGACAGCGGTGAGCTGATCGAGGAAGCCCTTCTCGCGCTCGGCCGCAGCGCCGACCCCTCCGCCCGGGACGTCCTGGTCTCCCTCGCCGTGCCCAGCGACGAGATCCGCTGGTGGCGCGAGGTCCCCGAATCGGCCGCCGCCGCTGCCGGGGCCGCGGGGTGGACCGAGGCCGAGGCGCTGCGCTCGGCGGCCCGGCAGATCCTGCTGGCCGGAGCGCTGGCGGCGCGCGGCCGGGCGGGCTACCACGGAGCGCGGCACCGCAGGAAGGCGCGCGCCGCCCTCGACGACGCGCTCATCGGGCCCGCACCCGGCGGCCGCAGCCTCACCGCGTACGTCCCCGTCGCCTCCGGACGCGCCGTCGCCGTCCAGCTCTGCCACGCCCTGCACGCCACCCGCGAGGCCGTGGACTACCAGCGGGCCACCGGAGGCATGGAGGCCTTCGACAGCGCGGTCGCTGCGGGCGTCAGCCGGGAGCTGACCGAGGCGCTGATCGCCCTGGTGCGCGGCTCGGAGGGGGCCGGGATCGACCTGCGCTGGGCGCCAGCCGCGGGCGCCCCGGACGGCTGCCCGGTCCGCCCGGCGCCCGTCGAGTTCTCCCCGGGCGACCTCCCGGCCCTGCGTTCCGCGAGCGCCCGCTACCTCCGTGAGGAACCCGCCGTGCAGGTCCGCCTCACCGGCGCCGTGGTCCGGCTGCGCCGCTCCGGGCCGCGCGGCGCCGGGATCGTACGGCTGCGGGTGCTGGCCGGGGCGGAGGTCGCCCATGTCCGCGTGGAGCTGGACGAGGAGGCGTACCGCATCGCGGGCCACGCCCACCTTGTCGGGCTGCCGCTGCGGGTGGAGGGGCGGCTGGAGCGGCGCGGCGGCTTCCGGCGGCTCACCGGGGCCTCGCAGGTCGCGCCCGTCCAGGTCGACGAGGCGGAGCGGGACCGGCTGATGAAGGCGCTCCAGGAGAACGTCGACCACTTCGAGGAGGCGTGTGCCGGGGAGGAGCCGTAGGGCGTCCCGGAAGGCGTTCGCATCGGGGGCGTACGGCTCGGTACGATTCGTCTTGCCCTGCCATACGACGGCGGGCATCCCCTCAGTCAGGAGAGACCGGTGTCAGACGTCCGTGTGATCATCCAACGCGATTCCGAGCGGGAAGAGCACGCGGTGACGACGGGCACGACCGCCGGTGAGCTCTTCCCGGGTCAGCGCACCGTCGTCGCCGCGCGCATCGGCGGCGAGCTGAAGGACCTCTCCTACGAGCTCCGGGACGGCGAGACCGTCGAGCCCGTGGAGATCTCCTCCGAGGACGGCCTGAACATCCTGCGCCACTCCACCGCGCACGTCATGGCCCAGGCCGTGCAGGAGCTCTTCCCCGAGGCCAAGCTCGGCATCGGCCCGCCGGTCAAGGACGGCTTCTACTACGACTTCGACGTCGAGAAGCCGTTCACGCCCGAGGACCTCAAGGCCATCGAGAAGAAGATGCAGGAGATCCAGAAGCGGGGCCAGAAGTTCTCCCGCCGCGTGGTCTCCGACGAGGCCGCCCGCGAGGAGCTGGCGGGCGAGCCGTACAAGCTGGAGCTCATCGGCATCAAGGGCTCGGCGTCCTCGGACGACGGCGCGGACGTCGAGGTGGGCGGCGGCGAGCTGACCATCTACGACAACCTCGACGCGAAGACCGGCGACCTGTGCTGGAAGGACCTCTGCCGCGGCCCCCACCTGCCCACCACCCGGTTCATCCCGGCGTTCAAGCTGATGCGCAACGCCGCGGCGTACTGGCGCGGCAGCGAGAAGAACCCGATGCTCCAGCGCATCTACGGCACCGCCTGGCCGACCAAGGACGAGCTGAAGGCGCACCTGGAGTTCCTGGAGGAGGCCGCCAAGCGCGACCACCGCAAGCTCGGCAACGAGCTGGACCTCTTCTCCTTCCCCGACGAGATCGGCCCCGGCCTCGCGGTCTTCCACCCCAAGGGCGGCGTCATCCGCCGGGCCATGGAGGACTACTCGCGCCGCCGTCACGAGGAGGAGGGCTACGAGTTCGTCTACAGCCCGCACGCCACCAAGGGCAAGCTCTTCGAGAAGTCCGGCCACCTGGACTGGTACGCCGACGGCATGTACCCGCCCATGCAGCTCGACGACGGGGTGGACTACTACCTCAAGCCGATGAACTGCCCGATGCACAACCTGATCTTCGACGCGCGCGGCCGCTCCTACCGCGAACTGCCGCTGCGCCTCTTCGAGTTCGGCACGGTGTATCGCTACGAGAAGTCGGGCGTCGTGCACGGCCTGACCCGCTCGCGCGGCTTCACGCAGGACGACGCGCACATCTACTGCACCAAGGAGCAGATGGCCGAGGAGCTGGACCGCACGCTCACCTTCGTGCTGAACCTGCTCCGCGACTACGGGCTCACCGACTTCTACCTGGAGCTCTCCACCAAGGACCCGGAGAAGTACGTCGGCTCCGACGAGACCTGGGAGGAGGCCACCGAGACGCTGCGCCAGGTCGCCGAGAAGCAGGGCCTCCCGCTGGTCCCGGACCCGGGCGGCGCCGCGTTCTACGGCCCGAAGATCTCCGTGCAGTGCAAGGACGCCATCGGCCGCACCTGGCAGATGTCGACCGTGCAGCTCGACTTCAACCTGCCGGAGCGCTTCGACCTGGAGTACACCGGCCCCGACGGCTCCAAGCAGCGCCCGGTCATGATCCACCGTGCCCTGTTCGGCTCCATCGAGCGCTTCTTCGCCGTGCTCCTGGAGCACTACGCGGGCGCCTTCCCGGTCTGGCTCGCCCCGGTCCAGGCCGTCGGCATCCCGATCGGCGACGCCCACATCCCCTACCTCCAGGAGTTCGCCGCCAAGGCGCGCAAGCAGGGGCTGCGGGTGGACGTGGACGCCTCATCGGACCGGATGCAGAAGAAGATCCGCAACCAGCAGAAGAGCAAGGTTCCCTTCATGATCATCGCCGGTGACGAGGACATGGCCAACGGCGCCGTCTCCTTCCGCTACCGCGACGGTTCGCAGGAGAACGGCATCCCGGTCGACGAGGCCATCGCCAAGATCGCGAAGGCCGTCGAGGACCGCGTCCAGGTCTGAGCCATCTCCCGGGTCACGGCCCCCGCGGCGCTACCCGCGCTCCGGGGGCCGTTTCTCGTCCTCCCGCGTGAACACCTGGATCAGCCACGACGAGAACGACCCGGTCACCGCGCCGAGCAGCGCGAGCCCGCACGCCATCAGCCCCGCCGCCACCGTCCGGCCCCAGAAGGTGACCGGTGAGGCGTCCCCGTAACCGACCGTCGTGAGCGTCGCGCACGCCCACCACACCGCGTCGCCGAAGGTATGGATGGAGGCGCCGGGGGCCGCGTGCTCCAGGTGGTAGACCGCGAGCGAGGCGGCGAATCCGAGCAGGCCGACGGTGGTACTCGCGTACGCCATCACGCGCGCGTACAGGTTCAGCCGCGGCCGGTCGCGGCGGCGCTGCACCGCCGTATAGACCTGGACCATCCGCAGCGGGCGCAGCAACGGCAGCAGCAGGACCAGGGTGTCCAGCCAGTGAGTGCGGACGAAGCGCGCGCCCAGGCCGCTGAGCCCCAGCCGCGTCACGTAATCCGCCAGGAACAGCAGCCAGGTCGACCAGACGAGGATCAGGGCGATGCCGTTCCAGGGCTCGGCCTCGTGCGGGGTCAGCACCCGGACCGCGTATCCCGCCAGGAAGAGCAGCCCCGCGGCGAAGAGGGGCACCTCCGTACGCTGCTCCCAGCGGGTCAGCCGGGCCGGTGGCTCGGATGCGGGTAGGTCGCTCATCGCCTCAGCATTGCGGGCGGCCGTGCGGTGCGCCCCCGGCGACACGCTCCGCACGGGTGACGCAATATGCTGATCGGCATGACGAGTGAGCCGGAGCAGCAGATCGGCGTGGGGACGCCCGACGCATTCCAGCGCCTGTGGACGCCCCATCGGATGGCGTACATCCAGGGCGAGAACAAGCCGAGCGGCCCGGGTGCCGAGGACGGCTGTCCGTTCTGTTCGATCCCGGCGAAATCCGACGAGGAGGGCCTCGTCGTGGCGCGCGGCGAGCACGTCTACGCGGTGCTGAACCTGTATCCGTACAACGGCGGCCACCTCATGGTGGTGCCCTACCGTCATGTCGCCGACTACACCGAGCTGGACGGCCCCGAGACCGTCGAGCTGGCGGACTTCACCAAGCGGGCGATGGTCGCCCTGCGCGCGGCCTCCGGGGCGCACGGCTTCAACATCGGCATGAACCAGGGCTCCGTCGCCGGTGCGGGGATCGCCGCCCATCTGCACCAGCACCTGGTGCCGCGCTGGGGCGGGGACACCAACTTCATGCCGGTCATCGGCCACACCAAGGTGCTGCCGCAGCTGCTCGGCGACACCCGGGCGATGCTGGCCGACGTCTGGCCCGCGACCGTCTGAGCGGGCGGTCCCGCGGGTAACGCTGGAAGACCCCCGTCCGGCGGGGGGTCTTCCCGCGTACGCGCGCCTAGGCGTCGTAGACGTCGGCCTTGCGCGGGGCCGGGTCCTGGACGAGGCCGCTCAGGACTATCGAGCGGTTGTCGAAGCGCTCGGTGTCCACACCGTTCTCCTCCAGCACGCGCATGGCCGCCGAGTGGACGACCCGCAGCACCGGGGTCGCGGCGCGCATCGCGTCGTCCGCCATGAAGCGGTGGTTCCACGGCTTGGCCGCCCAGGCGTGCCGCAGCCCGAACGGCTCGGGCAGCACTATCTTCCCGCCCAGGTAGTCCAGCAGGGGCGGATACCAGGTGAGGGGGGCCCGCAGCGCGAGCCGGACGACCTCCTTGGCCTCCACCAGCGGCAGCTGGATGTCCCGGGTCTCCCAGAAGCGGACGGTCTTGTTGACCGTCTTCGTCTTGGCCTCCGGCTTGGAGAGGAACAGCCCGTGCACCGGCCCGAGCGCATGGCCGGTGACCTCGATGCGCAGGGTCTCGTGGAGCACGGTGACGGTGATCATCATCGTGATCACCAGCTGCCCGTCCCACAGGGTGAACTGGACGCCCAGATAGTGCCGGTCACCGCTGCCGAACTGCTGGTGGTTGCAGATCCGCTGTATCTCGTGCGGCTTCACCTGGAAGGTGGCGACGTCCTCGCCGTCGGGGCGCGAGACGGCGTCGGCGTTCTCCCCGATCGGCGAGACGATCCAGTGCTTCACGGACGGCTTGGGAAAGCCGCCGGTGTTCAGCGGGCCGCGCTCCAGCATCTTCAGCTGGTCGTGGATGATCCTGATCAGGTCCCAGCTGCGGAACTGGTGGATCTCCTTCGTCGGGTCCTTGGGGACCAGCTCCTCGGCCAGCTGCCAGCTGCCCCAGCGGGTGCCCATCCCGAGGACGCCCTTGGGCCCCGCGTAGAAGACGGCGTTGGACTGCTGCTCGGCCGACAGCTTCTCCAGACCCTGGCGCAGCGCCTCGCGTGCGGTCTCGTTGGGGTTCTTCGGCACCGCCTCGGGGATCTTCGCGATCACTCCGGTACCGGACAGCAGCCCGTCCCAGCGGGCCCGCAGATCCTTGGCGGAGGTCTCCGCGATCCGCTTGGCGAGGAGCCAGCCGATCACCGGGGCGACGAGCGCGCCCCGGACGTAGAGCGCGAGCAGCCCGTCCAGGGGGAGCTTGACCATCAGCACCAGCGCGCCGATCCCGCAGGCCGCCAGCAGCACCGTACCGACCGACCGGAACGCCGTGTCCTTGGACTTGTCGAGCGCGTCGCGGACCCGGAAGGCGATCACCCACGCCAGCAGTCCGGGCAGGAAGAGGATGCCGAACACCACGGTCACCAGCGTGAGCCGGGTGTCACGGGCCTTGCGCAGGTTGTTCGCGGACAGGCAGTGCTCCACCACCGTCTGCGGGTCGGTGCCGAAGGACTGGATGAGCGCCTTACGGGCTCCGCCCAGCATCCGTTCCTGAACGGCGCGGGCGAACGCCTCGCCGAGATTGGGCTTGAAGTAGTCCGACTTGAACAGCTTGGAGGACCCCGGCTTCACCACGGACTTGTGCCACTCGCTGTTGGCGTCGAGGATCTTCTCCACCGGGCTGTCCCGATACGCCGCCGAGGCCAGGGCGTTGGTCGCCACCGACTGACCGCCGGACCCCTGGATCGGGATCTGGGCCCCGGGTGAGAAGTCGAATCCGTCGTTGGCCACCTGTCGCCCCCACTCGCCGCACCGTCCGCTCCTGCGGGTGTGCCCAACTACCGTACGCGGCATACCTTCTGAGCTGCGCCCACAGCGTATCGTCCCGTCCGCGGCACCGCCCGTCACCGGCGGGACCCGGCCGGGTGTGCGACCGTGCGCCGGTCACGCGCCGGGTGATCCGTCCCGCTGCCCGGTGCGGATCCGGTCGGCCACCTGCGGCGGCACCGCCTCGTGCCGGGCGTAGGCGCGGTCGAAGCACCCGGTGCCGTGGGACAGGGAGCGCAGGTCCACGGCGTACCGGCCGACTTCGATCTCCGGCACCTCGGCCCGTACGACGGTGCGCCCGCCCGGACTCTGCTCGGTGCCCACGACCCGGCCCCGGCGTCCCGACAGATCGCTCATCACCGGGCCCACGAAGTCGTCCGGGACCAGCACGCTCACCTCGCAGACCGGTTCCAGGAGCTGGATACGGGCGTCCGCCGCCGCCTCCCGCAGGGCGAGCGCACCGGCGGTCTGGAAGGCGGCGTCCGAGGAGTCCACCGAGTGCGCCTTGCCGTCCAGCAGCGTGATCCGTACGTCGACGAGCGGATGCCCGGCGGCCACCCCCTTCGCGGCCTGGGCCCGTACTCCCTTCTCCACCGACCCGATGAACTGACGCGGCACCGAACCGCCCACCACCCGGTCGACGAACTCGACGCCCGAACCCGGCGGCAGCGGCTCCACCTCGATCTCGCAGATCGCGAACTGCCCGTGCCCGCCCGACTGTTTGACGTGCCGTCCGCGCCCGGTGGCCCGGCCCGCGAACGTCTCGCGCAGCGGCACCCGGTGCGGTTCCGCGTCGACCTGGACGCCGTAGCGCTCGCGCAGCCGTTCCAGGGCGACTTCCTGGTGCGCCTCGCCCAGGCACCACAGGACGACCTGGTGGGTGTCCGGGTTCTGTTCGAGGCGCAGGGTGGGGTCCTCGGCCACCAGCCGGGCCAGCCCCTGCGACAGCTTGTCCTCGTCCGCCTTGCCGTGCGCCCGGACGGCCAGCGGGAGCAGCGGGTCCGGCGTCGACCAGGGCTCGATGAGAACCGGGTCACCGGCAGGGGAGAGCGTGTCACCGGTCTCCGCCTCACCGAGCCGCGCCACGCACGCCAGGTCGCCCGCTATGCACCGGTCCTGGGTGCGCTGCTGGCGGCCGAACGGCGAGGTGAGCGCGCCGAGGCGGATCTCCGCCTCGTGACAGGGGCGCGGCGCGTGCCCCGTCGCGTCGAGGCCGTGGCCGCACAGATGCACCGGATCGTCCGGGCGCAGGGTGCCGGAGAAGACGCGGACGAGCGAGACACGGCCCACGTACGGGTCCGACGAGGTCTTCACGACCTCGGCGACCAGCGGGCCTTGCGGATCGCAGACCGGCGCGGGCCGGGGCTTGCCCGCCGGGGTCGTGACGACGGGCGGGGTGCGCTCCAGCGGGGTCGGGAAGCCGCGCGTGATCAGCTCCAGCAGCTCCACGGTGCCGATGCCCTGCCGGGTGCCCTCGGCCGCCGGGGCCGCGGTGAGGACGGGGTGGAAGGAGCCCTTGGCGACCGCTCGCTCCAGATCGCCGACCAGCGTCGATACGTCGATGTCCTCGCCGCCGAGATAGCGGTCCATCAAGGACTCGTCCTCGCTCTCGGCGATGATCCCCTCGATCAGCCGGTCCCGGGCCGCCCGCAGCGGCTCCTCCTGCTCCCGCGCGGGCGGCAGCTCGGCGCGTTCCCCCGAGGAGTAGTCGAGCATCCGCCGGCTCAGCAGCCCCGTGAGCCCGGTCAGCGGGGCGTGCCCGTCGGCGGCCTCGGGCCCCAGCACCGGCAGGTACAGGGGCAGTACGGCATCGGGGTCGTCGCCGCCGAAGATCTCGGAGCAGACCCGGGTCATCCCGTCGAACGAGGTGCGGGCGGTGTCCAGATGCGTGACGACGATCGCGCGCGGCATGCCGACGATCGCGCACTCCTCCCATACGGCCCGGGTGGTCGCGGCCACGGACTCGGCCTCCTGGGCCGCCGAGACGACGAAAAGCGCCGCGTCCGCCGCGCGCAGACCGGCCCGCAGCTCCCCGACGAAGTCCGCGTAACCGGGGGTGTCCAGCAGATTGATCTTGCATCCGTCCCAGGCCACCGGGACCAGCGAGAGCTGCACGGAACGCCGTCGGCGCTGCTCGATCTCGTCGTAGTCGGAGACGGTCGCCCCGTCCTCGACCCGCCCGGCCCGGTTCACGGCGCCCGCCGTCAGGGCCAGCGCCTCGACCAGGGTGGTCTTGCCCGATCCGCTGGGGCCGACCAGCACCACGTTCCGTATCGCGGAGGGGTGGCCGGCCGTCGGTGCTCCTCCGGCGGCTCCGGGGTGTGCGTGTGCCTTGTCGCCCATGATGCGTGCCTCCCGGTCGATGGCGCGGTGCGGGGGAGGGCGACCGCGCGTGGGGCAGCGGTGGTCACGGGCACGGGGAGGCCGCCGCGGCGGCTTCGGCGACGCCCGCGGTCCTTCGAGCTTGGCACCGGGACGCGGCCGCGTCCATACGTCGCACGTGGTCCCCGTCCCCGCCGCCCTGACACCCCCCGGGCGGGTGCCCGTCCGGTGGACGGCTGCGGTGGTGACTACGATGGGCCAGCCGGTGGCCGTAGGGGCCGCTCGGCCAACCGAACCCTCGGGAAGGCCATGCTGAACAAGTACGCGCGTGCATTCTTCACGCGTGTCCTCACCCCGTTCGCCGCTCTGCTGCTCCGCCTCGGGGTCAGCCCCGACGCGGTCACTCTCATCGGCACGGCCGGAGTGATGGCAGGTGCGCTGGTCTTTTTCCCGATGGGGGAGTTCTTCTGGGGCACGATCGTCATCACGATCTTCGTCTTCTCCGACCTCGTCGACGGCAACATGGCGCGGCAGGCCGGGATCTCCAGCCGGTGGGGCGCGTTCCTCGACTCGACGCTGGACCGGGTCGCCGACGGGGCGATCTTCGCCGGATTCGCTCTCTGGTACGCGGGCAGCGGTGACGACAACATCCTCTGCGCCGTCGCGATCTTCTGCCTGGCCAGCGGCCAGGTGGTCTCGTACACCAAGGCGCGCGGCGAGTCGATCGGCCTGCCGGTCGCGGTCAACGGCCTCGTGGAGCGCGCCGAGCGCCTGGTGATCTCACTGGTCGCGGCAGGTCTCGCCGGACTGCACAAGTTCGGCGTCCCGCACATCGACGTCCTGCTCCCGATCGCCCTGTGGATCGTCGCCGCGGGCAGCCTGGTCACGCTGATCCAGCGCGTGGTGACCGTACGCCGTGAATCGGCGGAGGCGGACGCCGCGGAGGCGGACGCGGACGCGTCCGCCGTCGGCTCCGCCGACCAGGGGAGCGAGGCCGACCGGTGAGCGGCGGCGCGTCCGGCCTGAAGGGCCGGGTCACCGACGGGCTGTACGGACTGGGCTGGAGCGCCCTGAAGACGCTGCCCGAGCCCGCCGCGGCGGCCCTCTTCCGCACCATCGCCGACCAGGCGTGGAAGCGGCGCGGCAAGAGCGTGCTGCGGCTTGAGTCGAACCTGGCGCGGGTCGTCCCCGACGCGGGTCCGGAGCGTCTTGCCGAGCTGTCCCGGGCCGGGATGCGCTCCTACATGCGCTACTGGATGGAGTCGTTCCGGCTGCCGACCTGGAGCCCGGAACGGATCAGGGCGAGCATCGACGTCAAGGACGCGCACCTGCTCACCGAAGCCCTGGACGCCGGGAACGGCGTGATCCTCGCCCTGCCGCACCTGGGCAACTGGGACCTCGCCGGAGCCTGGGTCACCACCGACCTGAAGGTCCCCTTCACCACCGTCGCGGAACGGCTCGACCCCGAGTCGCTCTACGACCGGTTCGTCGCCTACCGAGAGGGCCTCGGCATGGAGGTCCTGCCGCACAGCGGCGGGGCGGCCTTCGGGACCCTGGCCCGCCGACTGCGCGCGGGCGGCCTGGTCTGCCTGGTCGCGGACCGGGACCTGTCCGCCTCCGGGGTGGAGGTGTCGTTCTTCGGTGCCACCGCCCGGATGCCCGCCGGACCCGCGCTGCTCGCCCAGCAGACGGGCGCGCTGCTGCTGCCGGTGACCCTCTGGTACGACGGCACACCGGTGATGGGGGCCCGCGTCCACCCGGCGGTCGAGGTGCCGGAGGAAGGCACCCGCGCCGAGAGGACGTCCGTCATGACCCAGGCCCTGGCCGACGCCTACGCCACCGGCATCGCCGAACACCCGGAGGACTGGCACATGCTCCAGCGGCTCTGGCTGGACGACCTGGAACCCCGGGGGGACACCACGTGAAGATCGGCATCGTCTGCCCGTACTCGTGGGACGTACCGGGCGGTGTGCAGTTCCACATCCGGGACCTCGCCGAACACCTGATCCGGCTCGGCCACGAGGTCTCCGTCCTGGCCCCGGCCGACGACGAGACCCCGCTGCCCCGTTACGTCGTCTCGGCGGGCCGGGCCGTCCCCGTCCCGTACAACGGCTCGGTCGCCCGGCTGAACTTCGGCTTCCTGTCGGCGGCCCGGGTACGGCGCTGGCTGCACGACGGCACGTTCGACGTGATCCACATCCACGAACCGACCTCCCCGTCGCTGGGCCTGCTGGCCTGCTGGGCGGCGCAGGGACCGATCGTGGCCACCTTCCACACCTCCAACCCGCGCTCCCGGGCGATGATCGCCGCCTACCCGATCCTCCAGCCCGCGCTGGAGAAGATCAGCGCCCGGATCGCGGTCAGCGAGTACGCCCGGCGCACCCTGGTCGAGCACCTCGGCGGCGACGCCGTCGTCATCCCGAACGGCGTCGACGTCGGCTTCTTCGCCAAGGCCGAGCCGAAGGCCGAATGGCAGGGGCAGACCCTCGGCTTCATCGGCCGCATCGACGAACCCCGCAAGGGGCTGCCCGTCCTGATGAAGGCTCTGCCCGCGATCCTCGCCGCCCGCCCGGAGACCCGGCTGCTGGTCGCGGGGCGCGGGGACGAGGAGGAGGCGGTGGCATCCCTGCCGAAGGAGCTGCGCGAGCGCGTCGAGTTCCTCGGCATGGTCAGCGACGAGGACAAGGCCCGTCTGCTGCGCAGCGTCGATGTGTACGTGGCCCCCAACACCGGTGGCGAGAGCTTCGGGATCATCCTGGTGGAGGCGCTGTCGGCCGGTGCGCCGGTGCTCGCCAGCGACCTCGACGCGTTCGCCCAAGTGCTGGACCAGGGCGCGGCGGGCGACCTGTTCGCCAACGAGGACGCCGACGCGCTGGCCGCCGCCGCGATCCGGCTGCTGGGCGACCCGGAGCGCCGGGCCGGACTGCGCGAGCGCGGCGAGGCGCACGTGCGGCGCTTCGACTGGGCGACGGTGGGGGCCGACATCCTCGCGGTGTACGAGACGGTGACGGACGGGGCCGCTTCCGTCGCGGCGGACGAACGCTCGGGGCTGCGGGCGCGGTTCGGGCTGGCGCGGGACTGAGGGCGCGGTTCGAGCCGGGCCGCCGGGGCCTGCGCCGGGGCGGGGCTCCGGCGACGGCGGCGTTGGGGCCTCCTGTTGAAGGGGGAGGCCACGGCGACGGTAGCGTGTGGGCCCGTGACCGTAACCCTCATCTGGATCGTCGTCGCCCTCGTCGCGATCGGCGTGTACCTCAGCTGGACCGCGGGCCGCCTCGACCGCCTGCACTCCCGGATCGACGCCGCCCGCGCCGCCCTCGACGCCCAACTGCTGCGCCGCGCCTCGGTCACCCAGGAGCTGGCCACCTCCGGCGTCCTGGACCCGGCCGCCTCGATCGTTCTGTACGAGGCAGCGCACGCCGCCCGGCAGGCCGAGGAGGACCACCGCGAGGTCGCCGAGAGCGAGCTGAGCACCGCCCTGCGCGCCGTCTTCGGCGAACCGGCCCAGGTGGAGGCGGTTAAGGAGGTCCCCGGCGGCGAGGACGCGGCCGTCGAACTGGCCGCCGCCGTACGCCGTGTCCCCATGGCCCGCCGCTTCCACAACGACTCCGTGCGCGCGGCCCGCGCGCTGCGCCGGCACCGTACGGTCAGACTGTTCCGGCTGGCCGGGCACGCGCCGTTCCCGCTGGCCTTCGAGATGGACGACGCCCCGCCGGTGGCCCTGGCGGACCGTCCCGGTACGTAGGACCGACCCCGAACCGCGCAGGACCGACCCCGAAACCACGCAGGGCTGACCCCGAAACCACGCAGGGCCGACTCCAAAACGATCCACGGCCTGCCCATTGGCCCTTGCTGTGGACTGGTCCCGCAGCGTTTGCTCGGCGATGCAGCATCCAGCGTCTTTTCACCGAGTGAGGTCCCGTGTCCACGCTTCCCAGCACCCCGCAGTCCACCGAGTCCCCCGCCACCGGCACCGCCCGCGTCAAGCGCGGCATGGCCGAGCAGCTCAAGGGCGGCGTGATCATGGACGTCGTCGACGCCGAGCAGGCGAAGATCGCCGAGGACGCGGGCGCCGTGGCCGTCATGGCCCTGGAGCGGGTCCCGGCCGACATCCGCAAGGACGGCGGCGTGGCCCGGATGTCCGACCCCAACATGATCGAGGAGATCATCGGGGCCGTCTCCATCCCCGTCATGGCCAAGTCCCGCATCGGCCACTTCGTCGAGGCCCAGGTCCTCCAGTCCCTCGGCGTCGACTACATCGACGAGTCCGAGGTCCTCACCCCGGCCGACGAGGTCAACCACAGCGACAAGTTCGCCTTCACCACCCCCTTCGTGTGCGGCGCCACCAACCTGGGCGAGGCCCTGCGCCGCATCGCCGAGGGCGCGGCCATGATCCGCTCGAAGGGCGAGGCCGGCACCGGCAACGTCGTCGAGGCCGTCCGCCACCTGCGCCAGATCAAGAACGAGATCGCGCGTCTGCGCGGCTTCGACAACAACGAGCTGTACGCCGCCGCCAAGGACCTGCGCGCCCCTTACGAGCTGGTCAAGGAGGTCGCCGAGCTCGGCAAGCTGCCCGTCGTGCTGTTCTCCGCCGGTGGCGTCGCCACCCCGGCCGACGCCGCGCTGATGCGCCAGCTCGGCGCCGAGGGCGTCTTCGTCGGCTCCGGCATCTTCAAGTCCGGCGACCCGGCCAAGCGCGCCGCCGCCATCGTGAAGGCCACCACCTTCTACGACGACCCGAAGGTCATCGCGGACGCCTCCCGCAACCTGGGCGAGGCCATGGTCGGCATCAACTGCGACACGCTGCCCGAGTCCGAGCGCTACGCCAACCGCGGCTGGTAATCACTGATGAGCGACACCCCCCTGATCGGCGTCCTCGCTCTCCAGGGCGACGTACGGGAGCACCTGATCGCCCTGGCCTCGGCGGACGCCGTGGCCAGGCCGGTCCGGCGCCCCGAGGAGCTCGCCGAGGTCGACGGCCTGGTCATCCCCGGCGGCGAGTCGACCACCATGTCCAAGCTGGCCGTCCTCTTCGGCATGATGGAGCCCCTGCGCGAGCGGGTCCGGGCCGGCATGCCGGTCTACGGCACCTGCGCCGGGATGATCATGCTGGCCGAGAAGATCCTCGACCCGCGCTCGGGCCAGGAGACCGTCGGCGGCATCGACATGATCGTGCGGCGCAACGCCTTCGGCCGCCAGAACGAGTCCTTCGAAGCCGCGGTCGAGGTCGCCGGGATCGATGGCGGCCCGGTGGAGGGCGTCTTCATCCGCGCCCCCTGGGTGGAGTCCGTCGGAGCCGAGGCCGAAGTCATCGCCGAACACGGCGGGCACATCGTGGCCGTGCGCCAGCGAAATGTCCTTGCCACGTCGTTCCATCCTGAACTGACCGGCGACCATCGCGTGCACGCTCTGTTCGTGGACATGGTGCGCGCAGTGAACTGAGCGGACCCCGGTAGGATCTCTCGGGTTCGACTCGATTTTGGTGACGCGAAGGAGAAGGCAGATGTCCGGCCACTCTAAATGGGCTACGACGAAGCACAAGAAGGCCGTGATTGACGCCAAGCGCGGCAAGCTCTTCGCGAAGCTGATCAAGAACATCGAGGTCGCGGCGCGCTCCGGCGGCGTGGACCCCGATGGCAACCCGACGCTCGTCGACGCCATCCAGAAGGCGAAGAAGAGCTCCGTCCCGAACAAGAACATCGACTCCGCCGTCAAGCGTGGCGGCGGTCTCGAAGCGGGCGGCGCCGACTACGAGACGATCATGTACGAGGGTTACGGCCCCAACGGTGTCGCGGTGCTCATCGAGTGCCTCACCGACAACCGCAACCGTGCCGCGTCCGACGTACGTGTCGCGATGACCCGGAACGGCGGCTCCATGGCCGACCCGGGCTCCGTCTCGTACCTGTTCAACCGCAAGGGCGTCGTGATCGTGCCCAAGGGCGAGCTGACCGAGGACGACGTCCTCGGCGCGGTCCTCGACGCGGGCGCCGAGGAGGTCAACGACCTCGGCGAGACCTTCGAGGTGGTCAGCGAGGCCACCGACATGGTCGCGGTGCGCACCGCGCTCCAGGAGGCGGGCATCGACTACGACTCCGCCGAGGCCAACTTCCTGCCGACCATGCAGGTCGAGCTGGACGAAGAGGGCGCGCGCAAGATCTTCAAGCTCATCGACGCGCTGGAGGACAGCGACGACGTGCAGAACGTCTTCGCCAACTTCGACGTGTCCGACGAGGTCATGGAGAAGGTCGACGCCTGACGGCGCGGCCGGTTCAGCCGGCACAGCCGGTACGGCTTGGTTCGACGGGCCGACGGGGCACTCCCCGTCGGCCCGTCGTCTTGTGGTTGCGAGGCTTTGTCAGTGCGAGCCGATAGCCTGCGGGAACAGATGAACGAGCGGGCGCGGCACGCGGCGAGGACAGGGGGGCTCCATGCGGGTTCTGGGCATTGACCCGGGGCTGACCCGATGCGGGGTCGGCGTGGTCGAAGGGGTCGCGGGCCGCCCGCTGACGATGCTCGGCGTCGGCGTCGTGCGCACCTCTTCGGACGCCGAGCTGGGTGACCGGCTCGTCGCCGTGGAGCGCGGCATCGAGCAGTGGCTCGACGAGCACTCCCCGTCCTTCGTCGCCGTGGAGCGCGTCTTCGCCCAGCACAACGTCCGTACGGTGATGGGCACGGCCCAGGCAAGCGCGGTGGCCATGCTCTGCGCCGCCCGGCGCGGCATTCCGGTCGCCCTGCACACGCCCAGCGAGGTCAAGGCGGCCGTCACGGGATCGGGCCGCGCGGAGAAGGCCCAGGTCGGGGCCATGGTGACCCGGCTGCTGAGGCTCGATGCCCCGCCCAGGCCCGCCGACGCCGCCGACGCCCTGGCCCTCGCCATCTGCCACATCTGGCGCGCGCCCGCGCAGAACCGCCTCCAGCAGGCGGTGGCGGCCCACCGCACACAGGGCGCCCCCGGCATGTCCCGCACGGCAGGCACGCCCGGTGTATCCCGTACGCCCGGCCCGCCCGGCATACCCCGTACGGCAGGCGCACCGGGAGCACCCCGTACGTCTGGGGTTTCCCGTACGCCGGGCGCGCCCGGCACGCCCCCCACTCCCGGCGCAGCCGACACGCCCCGCACGCCCCGTACGTCCCGCACGCTGAAAGGCCCCACCGCATGATCGCCTTCGTCTCCGGCCCGGTGGCCGCCCTCGCCCCGACCACGGCCGTCATCGAGGTCGGCGGCATCGGCATGGCCGTCCAGTGCACCCCGCACACCCTCGCCGACCTGCGCATCGGCAAGGAGGCCCGGCTCGCCACCTCCCTCGTCGTCCGGGAGGACTCCCTCACCCTGTACGGCTTCGCGGACGACGACGAGCGGCAGGTTTTCGAACTGCTCCAGACCGCCAGCGGCGTCGGTCCCCGGCTCGCCCAGGCGATGCTGGCCACCCACAGCCCCGACGCCCTGCGCCTCGCCGTATCCACCGGCGACGAGAAGGCCCTCACCGCCGTCTCCGGTATCGGGAAGAAGGGTGCCCAGAAACTGCTGCTGGAGCTCAAGGACCGGCTCGGCGAACCGGTCGGCGCGCACATCGGCCAGCAGGGCATCGGCACCCCTGTCACCTCCGGCTGGCGCGACCAGCTCCAGGCCGCGCTGATCGGCCTCGGCTACGCGAGCCGCGAGGCCGACGAGGCGGTCAACGCCGTCGCCCCGCAGGCCGAGGCCGCCGTCGCCGAGGGCACCGCACCCCCGGTGCCGCAGCTGCTGCGGGCCGCCCTGCAGACTCTCAACCGCGCACGCTGACCGGCACCGAACCACCGAAGAGGCCCCGAAATGAACTGGGACGAGACCGGACCCGAGACCGATGAGCCCACCGGGCCGGTCTTCGACGACCGGCTGGTCGATGCCGACGCGGACGGCGAGGACACCGCCGTCGAGGCTGCCCTGCGCCCCAAGGACCTGGAGGAGTTCGTCGGCCAGGAGAAGGTTCGCGAACAGCTCGACCTGGTCCTGAAGGCCGCCCGCGCCCGTGGTGCCACCGCCGACCACGTGCTGCTCTCCGGCGCGCCCGGCCTCGGCAAGACCACGCTCTCGATGATCATCGCCGCCGAGATGAACGCCCCGATCCGGATCACCTCGGGCCCCGCCATCCAGCACGCCGGTGACCTCGCGGCGATCCTCTCCTCCCTCCAGGAGGGCGAGGTCCTCTTCCTCGACGAGATCCACCGCATGTCCCGGCCCGCCGAGGAGATGCTCTACATGGCGATGGAGGACTTCCGCGTCGACGTGATCGTCGGCAAGGGCCCCGGCGCCACCGCCATCCCCCTCGAACTGCCGCCGTTCACCCTGGTCGGGGCCACCACCCGGGCCGGACTGCTGCCGCCCCCGCTGCGCGACCGCTTCGGCTTCACCGGCCACATGGAGTTCTACGCCCCCGCCGAGCTGGAGCGCGTCATCCACCGCTCGGCCCGCCTCCTCGACGTCGGCATCGACGTGGAGGGCGCCGCCGAGATCGCCGGACGCTCCCGGGGCACGCCCCGTATCGCCAACCGCCTGCTGCGGCGCGTCCGCGACTACGCGCAGGTCAAGGCGGAGGGCGCGATCGACCGGGAGATCGCCGCGGCGGCTCTGAAGGTGTACGAGGTTGACGCCAGGGGACTCGATCGGCTGGACCGTGCGGTGCTCGGCGCCCTGCTGAAACTCTTCGGCGGCGGCCCCGTCGGCCTGTCCACCCTCGCGGTCGCCGTGGGGGAGGAGCGGGAGACCGTCGAGGAGGTCGCCGAGCCCTTCCTCGTACGGGAAGGACTGCTGGCCAGGACGCCGCGCGGCCGCGTTGCCACCCCGGCGGCATGGGCGCATCTGGGACTGGTCCCGCCGCAGCACGGCGTAAGGGGACAACAGGGTCTGTTCGGGGCGTGATGCGTCACAGGTTCGCCAGTACAGGAACCCGGGTGCCATGCTGGGCGTTGTTCCATCGATGCGGACTCGCTTAGACTCCGCCGATGCCGCCCTTACCGGTCGGTGTACCCACCCCCGTATATACAGGCCGCATTCCAGCGCGGTCGTGCGAAGGAATTCCCGTCCCGTGGATATCTTGACTCTCCTCCCCTTCATCGTGCTCATCGGGGCCATGTTCCTGATGACCCGCTCCGCCAAGAAGAAGCAGGCGGCGGCCGCGCAGATGCGCAACGACATGCAGCCCGGCACCGGCGTCCGGACGATCGGGGGCATGTACGCCACCGTCAAGGAAGTCCACGACGACACCGTCCTCCTTGAGGTCGCCCCCGGCGTGCACGCCATCTACGCGAAGAACGCGATCGGCGCCGTCCTCGACGACGCGGAGTACAACCGCATCGTCCACGGCGACGACGAGGAGCTGGACGCGGAGGGCACCGTCGTTCCCGACGACGCCTCCTCGCTGACCGGTGAGCCGGCCACGGACGACGCCGAGCCCGCCAGGATCGACCTGGGCAAGGACGACGCCGACACCGAGAGCGCCGCCGCCAAGGACGTCAAGAAGGCCAAGGACGACGGCAAGACCGACGGCGAAGCCGACACCAAGTAGTTCTCACGCTCCCGGGGACGTCGTGCGCCCACCGGCGCGCGGCGTCCCCGGGACCGTGGGGTCGTCTGCGGGGGGCAGGCCCCCACAACACTTCGTGGCCGCTCGGGCGCGTACCCGGCGCGGGGCGGTTGGACAGGGAGAAACGAGAAGGTGGCAGCACCCAAGAAGGGCCGAGGGCCGTCCGGCGGTCAGGGGAGGCCGGGGCGTGCCCTGGCCCTGATCCTCATCGCCATGGTCGCGCTCACCGGCGGGATGTTCCTGTCCGGGCACACCACGCCCCGGCTGGGCATCGACCTGGCCGGCGGTACGTCGATCACGCTGGAGGCGCAGAACCAGCCCGGCAAGCCGAACGCGATCAACCCGACCAACATGGACACCGCGGTCGGGATCATCGAGCGGCGTGTCAACGGGCTGGGCGTCTCCGAGGCCGAGGTCCAGACCCAGGGCGATCGCAACATCATCGTCAACATCCCCAAGGGGACGGACTCGAAGCAGGCCCAGAAGCAGGTCGGTACCACCGCCCAGCTCTACTTCCGGCCCGTTCTGACGGTGCAGGCGAGCGGCCCCGAGCAGCCCACCCCCTCGGACAGCGCCACGCCGAAGCCCGGTGAGTCCGGCACGCCGGACGACAAGGACCAGGGCGCCGACAAGGAAAAGGGCGAGGAGGCCACCGGTTCGGAGGCCACCCCCTCGGCGAGTGCCACCACCCAGGGCCGCGCGGTCACCGGTGCCCTGAAGAAGGACCCGACACCCTCCGCCCCGGGCTCCGACGAGCCGAAGCCGTCCGATTCCCCCGAGGCCTCGCCCTCCGTGGACCCGGCGACGGCCAAGCTCCAGGAGGAGTTCGCCAAGCTGGACTGCACCGACCCCGAGCAGCGGAGCGAGGCGGGCCAGGACGCCAAGCCCACCGACTCGATCGTCGCCTGCGGCTCGAACGTCCCGGGCAGCTACGAGAAGTACGTGCTCGGCCCCGCCGAGGTCTCCGGCAGCGACGTCGACGACGCCAAGGCCGCCATCGACCAGCAGACCGGCCAGTGGATCGTGTCGATGGAGTTCACCTCCGCGGGCGCCAAGAAGTTCCAGACGATCACCGGTCGGCTCAGCCAGCAGCAGCCGCCGATGAACCAGTTCGCGATCGTCCTCGACGGCGAGGTCGTCTCGGCTCCGTCGGTGCGCACCGCGCTCAGCAAGAACGCCCAGATCTCCGGCAGCTTCGACCAGCAGTCGGCCGAGGAGCTCGGCAACATCCTGTCCTACGGCGCGCTTCCCCTCACCTTCGAGGAGGTCAGTGTCACCACGGTGACCGCGGCCCTCGGCAGCGAGCAGCTCAAGGGCGGGCTGATCGCCGGTGCCATCGGTCTCGCGCTGGTGGTCCTCTACCTCGTCGTGTACTACCGAGGACTCTCGTTCATCGCGCTCCTGAGCCTTCTGGTCTCCGGCGTCCTGACGTACACGATCATGTCCTTGCTGGGCCCGGCCATCGGCTTCGCGCTGAACCTCCCGGCAGTCTGTGGCGCCATCGTCGCCATCGGCATCACAGCGGACTCGTTCATCGTCTACTTCGAACGCGTCCGGGACGAGATCCGCGAAGGACGCACGCTCCGCCCGGCCATCGAGCGGGCCTGGCCGCGTGCCCGGCGCACCATCCTGGTTTCCGACTTCGTGTCGTTCCTGGCCGCCGCGGTGCTCTTCATCGTCACCGTCGGCAAGGTGCAGGGCTTCGCGTTCACGCTCGGCCTGACCACCCTGCTCGACGTCGTCGTGGTGTTCTTCTTCACCAAGCCGCTCATGACGCTCATGGGGCGGACGAAGTTCTTCTCCAAGGGCGGTCCGTGGTCCGGACTGGACCCGAAGCGGCTCGGCGCACAGCCGCCGCTGCGCCGCTCGCGCCGTGTCAACGCCCCCACCGAACCGAAGGAGGCGTGAGATGTCGCGACTCGGCAATCTCGGCGCCCGGCTCTACCGCGGCGAGGTCGGCTACGACTTCATCCGCAACCGCAAGATCTGGTACGGCGTCTCGATACTGATCACCATCACGGCCATCATCGGCGTGGCGGTCGGCGGCCTCCGCATGGGCATCGAGTTCCAGGGCGGCGCGGTCTTCACGACCGACACCAGGGCCAAGATCTCCACCGCCCAGGCCACGGACGTGGCGACCGAGGCCTCCGGCCACATGGCCATCGTCCAGGAGCTCGGCAACGGCGGTCTGCGCATCCAGATCACCGAGGTCGACACCGCCACGGCGAACGAGATCAAGGAGACGCTCTCCGACGAGCTCGGCATCCCCGCCGACGAGATCAACGCGGACCTGGTCGGCCCCAGCTGGGGTGAGCAGATCGCCAACAAGGCCTGGACCGGTCTCGCGGTCTTCATGGTCCTGGTGGTGATCTATCTGGCCATCGCCTTCGAGTGGCGGATGGCCGTCGCCGCCCTCATCGCACTGATCCACGACATCACCATCACGGTCGGTGTCTACGCCCTGGTCGGCTTCGAGGTCACCCCGGGCACGGTGATCGGTCTGCTGACCATTCTCGGTTACTCCCTGTACGACACGGTGGTGGTCTTCGACAGCCTCAAGGAGGGGCAGAAGGACATCACCAAGCAGACCCGCTTCACGTACAGCGAGATCGCCAACCGGTCGATCAACAGCACCCTGGTCCGCTCCATCAACACCACCGTGGTGGCTCTGCTGCCGGTGGCCGGGCTGCTCTTCATCGGTGGCGGTGTCTTCGGCGCGGGCATGCTGAACGACATCTCGCTGTCGCTGTTCGTCGGTCTCGCCGCCGGTGCGTACTCCTCGATCTTCATCGCCACCCCGCTCGTCGCCGACCTCAAGGAGCGCGACCCGCAGATGAAGGCGCTGAAGAAGCGGGTCCTCGCCAAGCGGGCGGCCGCCGCCGCCAAGGGCGAGCCCGCCGACGACGGTCCCGAGGACATCGTCGAGGGCGCCGCGACCGCGGGCAGCGGAGTCGGCCGGCCCCGCTCGCACGGCCGCACGTCGGGAAGCGCTGAGCGATGACGAGCACCACCGATTCCACCCGGGAGCTGCTGCTCAGCCGGATCCGTGATGTCGCGGACTACCCGAAGCCGGGAGTGATGTTCAAGGACATCACTCCGCTGCTCGCGGACCCGGTGGCCTTCACGGCGCTCACCGACGCCCTCGCGGAGCTGTGCGTACGCCACGGCGCCACGAAGGTCGTCGGCCTGGAGGCACGCGGCTTCATCCTGGCCGCGCCGGTAGCGGTCCGCGCGGGCCTCGGCTTCGTACCGGTCCGCAAGGCCGGAAAGCTTCCCGGAGCCACGCTCGCCCAGTCCTACGAGCTGGAGTACGGCAGCGCGGAGATCGAGATCCACGCCGAGGACCTCGCCGCCGACGACCGGATCATGGTCATCGACGACGTCCTCGCCACCGGCGGCACGGCGGAAGCCTCGCTGGAGCTCATCCGGCGGGCAGGCGCCCAGGTCGCGGGCGTCGCGGTCCTCATGGAGCTCGGTTTCCTCGCGGGCCGCGCCCGTCTGGAGCCGGGCCTGCGGGGCGTGCCGCTGGAGGCCCTGATCACGGTCTGATCCGCAGGACGGGCCAGTGACGGCCACCGAGTACGAGGGACGGGCACCCGGGAACGAACCGGGTGCCCGTCCCTCGTTGTGCGGGCTCCTGCCGTCCCCGGGCGAGGGTTCGCCGGGGGATCGATACCATGGGCTCTCCGGGTACCCCGGATCCGCACGAGGAGCGCTCTTGCCAGACGAGGCCCAGTCAGCCGCCGCCCCGCAGCCCGACAAGCCCGTGGCGGCCCCCGCCACGCCCGCGAAGGCCGCGCCCTCGAACGCGCCGAAGCCCGCGCCCCCGGAGCCCGCCCCCGGTGGCGCGCGCCCCCAGGGGGCAGCGAAGCCCGCCGGGGCGGGCACTCCGCCCCCGAAGCCCGCAGCCCCCGCCCCGGCCGAGCGGTCCGTGCCCGTGAGCCCGGCGCAGCCGCCCGCCGCGAAACCGGCCGCCGCGGCGCCCAAGCCCCCGGCCCCCGCGCCGCAGGCCCCGGCGAAGCCCGCCGCTCCGGCCGGGTCCGCCTCCCGCTCCGGTGGCTCCTCCAACCGGGTGCGAGCCCGCCTCGCCCGCCTCGGCGTCCAGCGCTCCAGCCCGTACAACCCGGTCCTGGAACCCCTCCTGCGTACGGTCCGGGGCAACGACCCCAAGATCGAGTCGGCCACGCTCCGTCAGATCGAGAAGGCCTACCAGGTCGCCGAGCGCTGGCACCGGGGCCAGAAGCGCAAGAGCGGCGACCCGTACATCACGCATCCGCTGGCCGTCACCACGATCCTGGCCGAGCTGGGCATGGACCCGGCCACCCTGATGGCGGGCCTGCTCCACGACACCGTCGAGGACACCGAGTACGGCCTGGACACCCTGCGCCGCGACTTCGGCGACCAGGTCGCCCTGCTCGTCGACGGCGTCACCAAGCTGGACAAGGTCAAGTTCGGCGAGGCCGCCCAGGCCGAGACCGTGCGCAAGATGGTCGTGGCCATGGCCAAGGACCCCCGGGTCCTCGTCATCAAACTCGCCGACCGCCTGCACAACATGCGCACCATGCGCTACCTCAAGCGGGAGAAGCAGGAGAAGAAGGCCCGCGAGACGCTGGAGATCTACGCCCCGCTGGCGCACCGGCTGGGCATGAACACCATCAAGTGGGAGCTGGAGGACCTCGCCTTCGCGATCCTCTACCCCAAGATGTACGACGAGATCGTCCGCCTCGTCGCCGAGCGGGCCCCCAAGCGCGACGAATACCTCGCCATAGTGACCGACGAGGTCCAGGCCGACCTGCGCGCCGCCCGGATCAAGGCCACCGTCACCGGCCGCCCCAAGCACTACTACAGCGTCTACCAGAAGATGATCGTGCGAGGCCGCGACTTCGCCGAGATCTACGACCTGGTGGGAATTCGGGTACTTGTCGACACGGTCCGCGACTGCTACGCGGCGCTCGGCACCGTCCACGCCCGGTGGAACCCGGTGCCCGGGCGGTTCAAGGACTACATCGCGATGCCCAAGTTCAACATGTACCAGTCGCTGCACACCACGGTGATCGGTCCCAGCGGCAAGCCCGTCGAGCTCCAGATCCGTACGTTCGACATGCACCGCCGCGCCGAGTACGGCATCGCCGCCCACTGGAAGTACAAGCAGGAGGCCGTCGCGGGCGCCTCCAAGGTCCGTACCGACGTCCCCAAGAACACCGGCCGCGGCCAGGACACCGTCAACGACATGGCGTGGCTGCGCCAGCTCCTTGACTGGCAGAAGGAGACCGAGGACCCGAGCGAGTTCCTGGAGTCCCTGCGCTTCGACCTCTCGCGCAACGAGGTCTTCGTCTTCACGCCGAAGGGCGACGTGATAGCGCTGCCCGCCGGCGCGACCCCCGTCGACTTCGCGTACGCCGTCCACACCGAGGTCGGCCACCGGACCATAGGAGCACGCGTCAACGGGCGGCTCGTCCCGCTCGAATCGACCCTCGACAACGGCGACCTGGTCGAGGTCTTCACCTCCAAGGCGGCAGGCGCAGGCCCCTCGCGGGACTGGCTCGGCTTCGTCAAGTCGCCGCGCGCCCGCAACAAGATCCGCGCCTGGTTCTCCAAGGAGCGCCGCGACGAGGCCATCGAGCAGGGCAAGGACGCCATCGCGCGGGCCATGCGCAAGCAGAACCTGCCGATCCAGCGCATCCTGACCGGCGACTCACTGGTCACCCTCGCCCACGAGATGCGCTACCCCGACATCTCCTCGCTGTACGCGGCGATCGGCGAGGGCCATGTCGCCGCGGCGGGCGTCGTGCAGAAGCTGGTGCAGGCCCTCGGCGGCCACGACGAGGCCAACGAGGACCTGGCCGAATCCACCCCGCCCTCGCACGGCGGCCGCAGCAAGCGCCGCGCCAACGCCGACCCCGGCGTCGTCGTCAAGGGCGTCGAGGACGTCTGGGTCAAGCTGGCCCGCTGCTGTACGCCGGTCCCCGGCGACCCCATCATCGGCTTCGTCACCCGGGGCAGCGGCGTCTCGGTGCACCGCGCCGACTGCGTCAACGTGGACTCGCTGTCCCAGCAGCCCGAGCGCATTCTCGACGTCGAGTGGGCTCCGACCCAGTCGTCGGTCTTCCTGGTCGCCATCCAGGTCGAGGCGCTGGACCGCTCCCGGCTGCTGTCCGACGTCACCCGGGTCCTGTCCGACCAGCACGTCAACATCCTGTCGGCGGCCGTCCAGACCTCCCGCGACCGGGTGGCCACCTCGCGCTTCACGTTCGAGATGGGCGACCCCAAGCACCTGGGACACGTCCTGAAGGCCGTACGCGGCGTGGAGGGCGTCTACGACGTCTACCGCGTCACCTCGGCCCGCAGGCCGTAGGAGCGAAAGGGAGGGGCCCCGGTACGCAGCGCGGATCGCGTACCGGGGCCCCTCCCTTTTACGGGCTTCTCAGCCGCCGAACTCCTCCAGGCCCTTCAGCGCCTGGTCCAGCAGCGCCTGACGGCCCTCCAGCTCCTTGGCCAGTTTGTCCGCGCGGGCGTTGTTGCCCGAAGCGCGCGCGGTGTCGATCTGGCCGCGCAGCTTGTCCACGGCCGACTGGAGCTGCCCGGTCAGACCCTCGGCGCGGGCCCGCGCCTCCGGGTTCGTCCGGCGCCACTCGGACTCCTCGGCCTCCTGGAGCGCCCGCTCCACCGCCTGCATCCGGCCCTCGACCTTGGGCCGGGCGTCACGCGGTACGTGGCCGATGGCCTCCCAGCGCTCGTTGACCGACCGGAACGCGGCACGGGCCGCCTTCAGGTCCTTCACCGGCACCAGCTTCTCGGCCTCGGCGGCGAGCTCCTCCTTCAGCTTGAGGTTCTCGCCCTGCTCGGCGTCCCGCTCCGCGAAGACCTCGCTGCGGGCGGCGAAGAAGACGTCCTGGGCGCCGCGGAAGCGGTTCCACAGATCGTCCTCGGCCTCGCGCTGGGCGCGGCCCGCCGCCTTCCACTCGGTCATCAGATCGCGGTAGCGCGCGGCCGTGCCGACCCAGTCCGTGGAGCCGGACAGCGCCTCGGCCTCGGTGACCAGCTTCTCCTTGGCCTTGCGGGCGTCCTCGCGCTGGGCGTCCAGCGCGGCGAAGTGGGCCTTGCGCCGCTTGGAGAAGGCCGAGCGCGCGTGCGAGAAGCGGTGCCACAGCTCATCGTCCGACTTGCGGTCCAGGCGGGGGAGACCCTTCCAGGTGTCCACCAGCGCCCGCAGCCGTTCACCGGCCGACCGCCACTGCTCGCTCTTCGCCAGGTCCTCCGCCTCGGCGACGAGCGCCTCCTTGGCGTGCTTGGCCTCGTCGGTCTGCTTGGCCTTCTGCGCCTTGCGCTCCTCGCGCCGCGCCTCGACCGTCGCCACCAGCGCGTCCAGCCGCTTGCGCAGCGCGTCGAGGTCGCCCACCGCATGGTGCTCGTCGACCTGCTGGCGCAGATGGCCGATCGCCGTCGTCGCGTCCTTCGCCGACAGATCGGTGGTCTTCACCCGCCGTTCGAGGAGGCCGATCTCGACCACCATGCCGTCGTACTTGCGCTCGAAATAGGCCAGAGCCTCCTCAGGCGAACCGGCCTGCCACGATCCGACGACCTGCTCGCCGTCGGCTGTACGCACGTACACGGTGCCCGTCTCGTCGACGCGGCCCCACGGGTCGCTGCTCACAGCGCCTCCTCCACCTGATGCCTGCGAGGGGGTTCGCCCCCCGGGCATCGTCCACAGTTTCCTGGGGCGGGCATCGCCCGCCCTCCACAACGCCAATCTAGGCGACCGGCCGCCCGGCTGTCCGCACTCCGCGCGGCCGAAATTCTCCGCTCGGGGCCGGTTCGGGCCGGGCCGGTCGCCGCCCGGCCGGTTCAGTCCTTCTCGACCGACGCCTTCTCGATCGTCACGGTCTTCTTCGGAGCGCCGTCGGGCTGGTCGCCCTCCACCCCGGCCTCGCCGATCTTCTCGACGGCCTTCAGGGAGGCCTTGTCCATCGTGCCGAACGGGGTGTAGGTCGGCGGGAGCTTCGTCTCCTTGTAGACCAGGAAGAACTGGCTGCCGCCGGAGTCCGGCTGACCGGTGTTGGCCATCGCCACCGTGCCCGGCGGGAAGGTCACCTTGCCGTCGTCGCCCGCCTTGCCGAGCGCGTCCAGGTTCTCGTCCGGGATGGTGTAGCCCGGGCCGCCCATACCGTTGCCGTCCGGGTCGCCGCACTGGAGCACGAAGATGCCCTGGGTGGTCAGCCGGTGGCACTTGGTGGTGTCGAAGTAGCCCTCGTCGGCGAGCGCCTTGAAGGAGTTCGTCGTCTGCGGGGTCTTCGCCGCGTCCATCGAGAACGCTATGTCGCCCTGGGTGGTCTTCAGCGACATCGTGTACGTCGCCTTCTTGTCGATCTTCATCGGAGGCAGCGGAGCCTTGCTCTCGCTCTCCGAGGGCTCCGGAGTGGGGCTCTGGCTCGACGCCGCGTCGATCGCCTTGTCCTTGTCGTCGTCCTTGCCGGCCACGACGAACGCGCTCACTCCGATGACGGCGACCACGGCCACCGAGGCCGCGACGATCGCGGTAATGCGCCTGGTCCTGCGGCGGGCCTCCTCCCGGCGCTTCTGCTGGCGCTCGAACTTTTCCCGGGCGAGCTGCCGTCGCCGCTGTTCGCTGCTGGACACCGGTGGGGCTCCTTGTTACGTCGTGGGTCGTCGGATGAGGGCCTGAGCTGCCCGTACCGTATATGGGTTACCTGTGTCATGAGGAGCGCCGGTAGGCTCTGATCCGCCGCATCCTTGTACTGCGGCCGCTTCCACCGGACGAACATTAAGGACGATCGTGCTCATTGCCGGGTTCCCCGCCGGGGCCTGGGGGACCAACTGCTATCTGGTCGCCCCCGCCGCCGGTGAGGAGTGCGTGATCATCGACCCGGGCCACCAGGCCGCCCAGGGCGTCGAGGAAACGCTGAAGAAGCATCGGCTCAAGCCCGTCGCCGTCGTCCTCACCCACGGCCACATCGACCACGTCGCCTCGGTCGTCCCCGTCTGCGGCTCCCACGACGTACCCGCCTGGATCCAT
This sequence comes from Streptomyces durocortorensis, assembly GCF_031760065.1. Taxonomy (NCBI): domain Bacteria; kingdom Bacillati; phylum Actinomycetota; class Actinomycetes; order Kitasatosporales; family Streptomycetaceae; genus Streptomyces; species Streptomyces sp. C11-1. The sequence goes on along the minus strand of NZ_CP134500.1, from coordinate 921,315 downwards.
CCCGAGGACCGCTACATGATGAGCGACCCGGAGAAGGCGCTCGGCCGCTCCATCGGGATGCCGCTCATGGGCGAGCTGACCGTGGGGGAGCCCGACGACGTCAAGGAGCTGACCGACGGGGCGAAGCTGAGCCTGGCCGGTCTGGAGTTCGGCGTCTCGCACGCGCCCGGCCATACCAAGGGGTCGGTGACGTTCGGGATGCCCGAGGCCGCGGACATCCCGCCGGTCCTCTTCTCGGGCGACCTGCTCTTCGCCGGCTCCGTCGGACGTACCGACCTGCCCGGCGGCGACCACGCCGAGTTGCTGGAGTCGCTGGCCCGCGTGTGCCTGCCGCTCGACGACTCGACCGTGGTGCTGTCCGGCCACGGCCCCCAGACGACCATCGGCCGCGAGCGCGCCTCCAACCCGTTCCTGAACGGTCTGGACGCGGTGCCGCGCCGAGGACTGTAGACGAGAGACGTGATCGTGAGCACCTTTCAGGCCCCCAAGGGCACGTACGACCTGACCCCGCCGGACTCCGCGAAGTTCCTGGCGGTGCGCGAGGCCATCTCCGCGCCCCTGCGCGACTCCGGCTACGGCTACATCGAGACGCCCGGGTTCGAGAACGTCGAGCTCTTCGCGCGCGGTGTCGGTGAGTCCACCGACATCGTCACCAAGGAGATGTACACCCTCACCACCAAGGGCGGCGACCAGCTGGCGCTGCGCCCCGAGGGCACCGCCTCCGTGCTGCGCGCCGCGCTGGAGGCCAACCTCCACAAGGCGGGCAACCTCCCCGTCAAACTCTGGTACTCCGGCTCCTACTACCGCTACGAGCGCCCGCAGAAGGGCCGCTACCGCCACTTCTCGCAGGTCGGCGCCGAGGCCATCGGCACCGAGGACCCGGTCCTGGACGCCGAGCTGATCATCCTGGCCGATCAGGCGTACCGCTCGCTCGGCCTGCGCCAGTTCCGCATCCTGCTGAACTCGCTCGGCGACAAGGAGTGCCGCCCCGTCTACCGGGAAGCACTCCAGACCTTCCTGCGCGACCTCGACCTCGACGAGGAGACCCGCCGCCGCATCGAGATCAACCCGCTGCGCGTCCTGGACGACAAGCGGGCCGACGTACAGAAGCAGCTCACCGACGCGCCCAAGCTCCGCGACCACCTCTGCGACGCCTGCAAGGCGTACCACGAGGAGGTCCGGGCGCTGCTGACGGCTGCCGGAGTCGTGTACGAGGACGACGAGAAGCTCGTCCGCGGCCTCGACTACTACACCCGTACCACCTTCGAGTTCGTCCACGACGGACTGGGCTCCCAGTCCGCGGTGGGCGGCGGCGGCCGCTACGACGGCCTGTCCGAGATGATCGGCGGCCCCGCGCTGCCGTCCGTCGGCTGGGCGCTCGGCGTGGACCGCACGGTCCTCGCCCTGGAGGCCGAGGGCGTCGAGCTCGACCTGCCCGTCACCACCAGCGTGTACGCGGTCCCGCTCGGAGAGGAAGCCCGCCGGGTGCTGTTCGGCGTCGTCACCGAGCTGCGCCGCGCGGGCGTCGCCGCCGACTTCGCGTTCGGCGGCCGGGGTCTGAAGGGCGCGATGAAGAGCGCCAACCGCTCGGGCGCGCGCTACACCCTGGTGGCGGGCGAGCGCGATCTCGCCGAGGGCGTCGTCCAGCTCAAGGACATGGAGTCCGGCGAGCAGAGCGCGGTGCCGCTGGCGGAGGCCGCCGCGGAGCTGACGAAGCGGCTCGGCTGAGCCGCCGGTGAAAGCGGCGCGGGCGGAAGGACCCCAGGTCCTCCCGCCCGCGCCGCAGTCGTCACAGCAGCCCGTGGCGCATCGCCCCGGTCACCGCGGCGGTCCGGTCGTTCACGCCCAGCTTGCCGAAGATCCGCAGCAGATGGGTCTTCACCGTCGACTCCCCGATGAACAGCTTCCGCCCGATCTCCGCGTTGGTGCACCCCTCCGCCACCAGCCGCAGCACCTGCGTCTCCCGCTCCGAGAGCCGCGGCAGCTCCGGCACCCCGCGCAGCCGGTCCACCAGCCGTGTCGCCACCGTCGGCGCGAGCACCGTCTCGCCCCGCGCCGCAGCCCGGATCGCTTCCGCCAGCTCCCCGCGCCCCAGGTCCTTGAGCAGATAGCCGGACGCCCCGGCCTCCACCGCCCGAAGGATGTCGCCGTCACTCTCGTACGTGGTCAGCACCACGACCCGGCACGGCAGCCCCGCCGCCCGGATGCGGCGGATCGACTCGACGCCCCCGCCGCCCGGCATCCGCAGGTCCATCAGCACGATGTCCGGAAGCAGCTCGGCGCACAGGGCCTCGGCGCGGGGGCCGCTGCCGGCCTCGCCCACCACGTCGAGGTCCGCCTCGGCCTCCAGCATCCCGCGCAGCCCCTCCCGTACGACGGGGTGGTCGTCGGCCAGCAGGACACGGATCATCAGGCACTCCTTCGGGGGGCGTCCGGGAACGGGACGGCAGGGGACGGGACAACCGGGGGCAGCGGCAGGGCCACGGTCACCGAGGTCCCCGCGCCCGGGGCGCTGCGGACCTCCGCACTGCCGCCGGCCTCCTCGGCCCGGGCCCGTACCCCGTCCAGACCGTAGCCCTCGCGGGGCGCCCGGGGATCAAACCCGCACCCCTCGTCGCGAACGGACAGGGTCAGGGCGTCCGGGGCATACGCGAGCAGCACCGTAACCGGTACGGACGGGCCCGCGTGCTTACGGGTGTTGGCGAGGGCCTCCTGGCAGGCGCGCAGGGCCACCACCTCGTACGCGGTCGGCAGCGGGCGGACACCGCCGCCCACCGACAGCCGCGCCGGGGACCCGGTCTGCGCGGTGTGCCGGTCGGTGAGCCGCCGCAGGGCGTCCGCCAGCGACGTACCCGCCAGGTCCGCGGGGGAGCCTCCGGCCACCAGCGCCCGGGCCTCGGCGAGGTTCTCCCGCGCGGTCCGTGTCATCAGCGCCACGTGCCGCCGGGCCTGCGGCAGGTCGTGCTCCAGCTCCGACTCCACGGCCTGCGACAGCATCAGCAGACTGGTGAACCCCTGGGCCAGCGTGTCATGGATCTCCCGGGACATCCGCTCCCGCTCCGCCAGCGCCCCGTGCGCCGCCGACAGCCGGGCGATCTCCTCGCGACCCGCCTCCAGCTCGGCGATCAGCGCGGCCCGGTCCCGGCTCTGGGCGATGATCCGCATCGTCCACTGCCCCAGGAAAGCGCTGAACGCGAAGGTCGCCACCGCCAGCAGCAGCCGGAAGACCGTCTCGCCCGCCGACGGCCGCCACAGCAGCGTCCAGCCCGCGAACGGCACCGCGCCCATGATGCCCAGCACCCACAGCGCGCCCCGCAGCCGCAGCAGCATGAAGCACTGCGGGGCCAGCGCGAACGTGACGAGCTGCGTCTCGTTCACCAGCACCGACGTGGGCAGGAACAGCAGCATCGCCCCCACCACGTAGCGGAGGGCGGGTCCCTCGTCGCCGGTGTCGTCCAGCATGGCCGGGCGGCCCATCAGGACGTACCACGGCAGGTTCAGCGCCACGATCGAGGCCGCCACCGCCCGCAACGGCCACGAGGGCTCGGCGGCCCCGAGGACCACCGCGAGCGTGACCGCCCAGACGACGGCGAAATACGCGTCCCAGGGGCGCAGCGACCGGACCCAGACGTCGGAGTCGCGCGCTCCGCCCGCCCCGGTCAGCCGTCGCGCCGGTTCTTCCAGCGAAACGTCAGCAGACACAGCAGCAATCCTCCGATGCACCACGCGCCCAACACCAGGGCGATCCGGCCGAACTCCCAGCTGCCCGCCTGCTCCAGCACGGCGGCCGACTCGGGCAGGAAGACCCCGCGGAAGCCCTGGCACATCCACTTGAGCGGGAACAGGGCGCCGATGTTCAGCATCCAGTCGGGCAGTTCGCTCGCCGGGATGTAGACCCCGGAGATGAACTGGAGCACCAGGAACGGCAGGATCACCACCGACCCCGCGCTCCGCCCCGACCGGGGCACACTGCTGATCGCGATGCCGAGCAGCGCGCACCCCGTCGCCCCGAGCAGGAAGATCCAGCCGAACGTCAGCCAGGTGAGGAAGTCCGTGGGCAGCTTGAGACCGAACATACCCACCCCCACCAGCAGCAGGACGGCCGCCTCCAGGACTCCGGTGACCAGGACCAGCCACACCTTGCCCAGGAAGTAGGCGGCAGGCGGCATCGGGGTGGAGATCAGCCGGCGCAACTGCCGTTCGTCGCGCTCGACCGCGATGGAGATGCCGAGGGACTGGAAGCTGGTCGCCATGATGCCCGCCCCCAGCATCGCGGCCACATAGAGCTGGGAGACAGCCACATCGGTACCCTCCACCGTGCCGCTGAAGATCGAGGCGAACAGCACCAGGAAGACGACGGGGAAGGCGAAGGCGAAGACGACCTGGTCGCGCTGGCGGAAGAACTGCTTCAGCTCCAGACCGCCGCGCAGCACTCCGAGTCCCCAGGCCCCGGGGAGGCTCTCCTTCACCGGGTCACCTCCCGCTGTCCGGTGAGCCGCAGATAGACGTCCTCCAGGGTGGGCCGGGTGACCAGCAGGCCGGGGACCTCCCCGTCGAAGCGGTCGGCGAGCGCGGCGACGGTACGGGTCGGGGTCGCGGTCTCCTCAGTGCGAGGGGTGCCGTCGGGCGCCGTCCACCGGACCGTCGCCAGGGCGCCGTAGCGGGAGCGCAACTCCCCGGGGCTGCCCTCGGCGACGGCGGTGCCCGAGGCGACGACGACGAGGCGGTCGGCGAGCGCCTCCGCCTCCTCCAGGTAGTGGGTGGTGAGGAGGATGGTGGTGCCGCCGTCGGCGAGCAGCCGGATCAGCTCCCAGAACTGCCGCCGGGCCGCCGGGTCGAAGCCGGTGGTCGGCTCGTCGAGGAGGAGGAGTTCGGGGGCGCCGATCACGCCGAGCGCCACATCGAGACGTCGCCGCTGCCCGCCCGAGAGAGCCTTGGTCCGGGCCCCCGCCTTCGCCTCCAGACCGACCAGGGCGATGGTCTCGTCGGGGTCGCGCGGACGCGGGTAGTAGCGGGCGAAGTGCCGCACGGTCTCCCGTACCGTCAACTCGGCGGGCGCGGATTCATCCTGCCAGACGATCCCGACGCGGGACCGCCAGCGCCGGCCGGCGGTCGCGGGGTCGGCCCCGAGGACATCCACGCTCCCGCCGTCCCGGTCCCGCTGCCCCTGGAGCACGCCCACGCACGTGCTCTTCCCGGCACCGTTGGGGCCGAGCAGTCCGCACACCTCACCGCGCCGGATGCCCAGGTCCAGGCCGTCCAGCGCGGTCACATCGCCATAGCGCTTCCGTAGACCGCGCACGTTCACCACGAGTTCTGTCATGGACCCGAGCATCCCGCGGAGCGGGCCGTTTCCCGCCCACCGGGCGTACACCTTTATGTCCATCGAACGGTTGACCTGTGCGGGGGTGCGGCACAATGACCTTGCCCGGTTGACCACTCGGTGATGGAACGGCGATATGACGACTGCAGCGGTAGACCACGACCTCTCCTCGGACCAGGACGAGGGCGGCCGGAAGCGCACCTTCGGGGCCGGACGCGGTCTGGCCCTGCTCCTGGTGATCACCGGCGCGGCCGGACTCCTGGCCTCCTGGGTCATCACGCTCGACAAGTTCAAGCTGCTGGAGGACCCCTCCTTCACCCCCGGGTGCAGCCTCAACCCGGTCGTCGCGTGCGGCAACATCATGAAGAGCGAGCAGGCCTCCGCGTTCGGATTCCCCAACCCGATGCTCGGGCTGGTCACGTACGGCATGGTCATCGCCATCGGGATGGGCCTGCTCGCCGGAGCCCGCTACCGCAGCTGGTTCTGGCTCGGCCTGAACGCCGGGATGCTGTTCGGCGTCGGCTTCTGCACCTGGCTCCAGTACCAGTCGCTGTACAACATCAACTCGCTGTGCCTGTGGTGCTGCCTGGCCTGGGTCGCCACGATCGTCATGTTCTCCTACGTGACCACGCACAACGTCAAGCACCGCATCCTCCCGGCCCCGGCCTGGCTGCGGAACGGCCTCACCGAGTTCCCCTGGGTGCTCCCGGTGATGTGGATCGGGATCATCGGCATGCTGATCCTGACCCGCTGGTGGGACTTCTGGACCAGCTGACCCCACCCACCGCTTCGGCAGGTGCTCCTCGGGGCGCTGTCAGTGGGGTCGCATAGGCTTCATGACGTGGAGCCCGACCTCTTTACCGCAGCCGCCGAAGACCGCCAGGAGAAGGACCCGTCCAGCAGCCCCCTCGCTGTCCGGATGCGTCCGCGCATCCTCGACGAGGTCGTCGGCCAGCAGCATCTGCTCAAGCCGGGCTCGCCGCTGCGCCGCCTCGTCGGCGAGGGGAGCGGCGGCCCGGCCGGCGCCTCCTCGGTGATCCTGTGGGGCCCGCCCGGCACCGGCAAGACGACCCTGGCGTACGTGGTCAGCAAGGCGACCAACAAGCGCTTCGTCGAGCTCTCCGCGATCACCGCGGGCGTCAAGGAGGTCCGGGCCGTCATCGAGGGCGCGCGCCGCGCCACCGGCGGCTTCGGCAAGGAGACCGTCCTCTTCCTCGACGAGATCCACCGCTTCTCCAAGGCCCAGCAGGACTCCCTGCTGCCCGCCGTGGAGAACCGCTGGGTCACCCTCATCGCCGCCACCACGGAGAATCCCTACTTCTCGATCATCTCCCCGCTGCTCTCGCGCTCCCTGCTGCTCACCCTGGAGCCGCTGACCGACGACGACCTGCGGGCGCTGCTGCGCCGGGCGCTGGCCGAGGAGCGAGGCCTCGGCGGGGCGGTCACCCTGCCCGAGGACGCCGAGGCGCATCTGCTGCGCATCGCGGGCGGCGACGCGCGCCGGGCGCTGACCGCGCTGGAGGCGGCGGCGGGCGCGGCGCTGGCGAAGCATGAGGCGGACATCACCCTGGAGACGGTCGAGGAGACCGTCGACCGGGCCGCCGTGAAGTACGACCGCGACGGCGACCAGCACTACGACGTGGCCAGCGCGCTCATCAAGTCCATCCGCGGCTCCGACGTCGACGCCGCGCTGCACTATCTGGCCCGGATGATCGAGGCGGGCGAGGACCCGCGGTTCATCGCGCGGCGGCTGATGATCTCCGCCAGCGAGGACATCGGCCTGGCCGATCCCACCGCCCTGCCGACCGCGGTGGCCGCGGCCCAGGCCGTCGCCATGATCGGCTTCCCGGAGGCGGCGCTCACCCTCAGCCACGCCACCATCGCCCTGGCGCTCGCGCCCAAGTCCAACGCGGCGACGCTCGCGATCTCCGCCGCCCAGGAGGACGTACGCAAGGGGCTCGCCGGACCCGTCCCGGCGCATCTGCGCGACGGGCACTACAAGGGCGCCGCCAAGCTCGGCCACGCCCAGGGCTATGTCTATCCGCACGACGTCCAGGGCGGCATCGCCGCCCAGCAGTACGCCCCCGACGCGGTCCGCGACCGGCACTACTACACCCCCACCCGCTACGGCGCCGAGGCGCGGTACGCGGACGTGGTCGAGCGGGTCCGCGAGCGGCTGGGCCGCGCGGGCGGCGAGGAGCCGGCCGAGGGCGCGTCCTGACCGGACCCGCCCCGCTTCCGGGCGCGGTTCAGTGGGAGGCCGCTTCGAAGAGGGTGTGCATCGCGCGGCGCAGTTCGGTGACGTCCCGCACGGGCTCGGGGAACTCGAAGCGGGCGTCGAAGGACGAGCCCTTGTCCTCGACGAAGCGGACCCGCAGCCCGAAGCGGTCCAGCGCCACGGGTACGGCGCTCGGCTGGTGGGAGGAGCAGGCCCGGGCGGTCCGCTCGCCGAGCAGTCCGCACAGGGTGCGCATCTGCTCGTCGTGGGCGGAGTGCAGATGCTGGAGCAGCTCCGCCTCGTGGGGGACCAGGGGGTCGGGGGCCGCGTCCCGGAAGTCCTCCGGCTCGATGTCCTCGGCGCCCCAGAGATCGTCCACGTACGCCTCGCCGAACTCCAGGCGCAGCATCATCCGGCCCGGCTCGGCGATGCCGGGTACGGAGGTGAGCCAGCCGGAGACCCAGGCGCGGCCCCGAATCCGGTGCGGGACGGAGACGGGGGCGACGTCCGTGAGCTCCAGCACAGCTGTCAGCTCGTCGCCCTGGGCGTGCGTCGCGGCCCGTACTGCCGGGGAATCCGCGGGGAATTCGAGGAACAGATCCCCCTCCGGCCCCACGCTCCTGCTGTCCGGGACCAGGGGTTCGGCGTGGGCCAGATCGAGCCCCGGTACGACCAGCAGCGCGGAGCAGGTACTCTGTACGAGAGTTCGTGTGCGCTCGGCTGCTGACGGCATCCGAGTGGTATCAAGCCCGCTGGGACGCGGCTGACCACGATCAGATCGGCCTTCCGTCGTAGCAGCACCCTCAGAAGAGGTGCTGCCGCTGTCTGTGCTGTCCGTGACGTGAGTGGTGTTCCCAGGGCGAGACATGCGATCTCCTTGAGTAAGGTAAGCCTAACCTAACCTACAACGGAGGTCTGGAGAACGTGCCTAACCAGTCGCGTCCCAAGGTCAAGAAGTCGCGTGCCCTCGGCATCGCCCTGACGCCCAAGGCTGTCAAGTACTTCGAAGCTCGTCCGTACCCGCCGGGTGAGCACGGCCGTGGCCGCAAGCAGAACTCGGACTACAAGGTCCGTCTGCTGGAGAAGCAGCGCCTGCGTGCGCAGTACGACATCAGCGAGCGCCAGATGGCGCGCGCCTACGACCGTGCCAAGAAGGCCGAGGGCAAGACGGGCGAGGCGCTGGTCGTCGAGCTGGAGCGCCGCCTCGACGCCCTGGTCCTGCGTTCGGGCATCGCCCGCACCATCTACCAGGCCCGTCAGATGGTCGTCCACGGCCACATCGAGGTCAACGGCGGCAAGGTCGACAAGCCGTCCTTCCGCGTGCGCCCCGACGACATCGTCCAGGTCCGCGAGCGCAGCCGCTCCAAGGTCCCCTTCCAGGTGGCCCGCGAGGGTGGTTACGACACCGACGGTGAGACCCCGCGCTACCTCCAGGTGAACCTGAAGGCCCTGGCCTTCCGCCTGGACCGGGACCCGAACCGCAAGGAGATCCCGGTGATCTGCGACGAGCAGCTCGTCGTCGAGTACTACGCCCGCTGATCCAGGCGTAGTCGCTCTCACCAGCGCTCCGGCCCGCCCCTTCCGCTCATCCGGGAGGCGGCGGGCCTTCGCGTTCCCCCGGACTCGCCCGCTGCGGGCACCCCGCCCCCGCCCCGCGCCTCGGACGCCCCGCCGCCGGCCAGCGCCCGGTCGACCGCGGCGTCCGGATCCAGGCGCCGGCCCGCCCGCAGCCCCTCCTCGTACGCGGCGTTCCCCAGCTCCCTGCGTGCCTGCTGCTCGCACTCGACCCGTGGCCGCCCGTAGTGGACCGAGCCGAACAGCTGGAGTCCCACCGAGGGCCAGATGCGCTCCGCGGCACCCTGGAGCACCGCCGCCTCACCGGCGTCGCCCTCCACCGCCGTCACCAGCGCCAGCAGCTCCAGCGAGAGCACGGTGCCCAGCAGATCGTTGAACGTCCGGCCGATCGTCAGGCACTCCCCGAGCATCTGCCGGGCCCGCGCGGGCCGTCCCCGCTGGAGGGCCGCGAACGCCAGGACGTACAGCGCGTACGCCAGCGCCCACCGCTCCCCGTGGTCCTCGCAGATCTCCCGGACCTCGTCGCAGATCACCGCCGCCGCGTCCAGATCGCCCAGGAACGCCACCGCCATGGCCAGTTCGACCTGCGCCATCAGCACATTGCTGTTCAGCTCGCCGATCTCGCGGTACCGGCCGAGCGCGTCGCGCAGCAGTTCCTCGGCGCGCGGCATGTCGTCCGTCACGATCGCCAGGCAGCCCGTGCGGTGCACCGCGTACGCCAGCGCCGTCGCGTCACCGGAGCGCTCGGCCTCCTCCCGGCACTCCTGGAGCGCCGAGATCGCGCCCACCGCATCGCCCTGGAGGACCGCGACATAGCCCAGCACCCACAGCACCTTGAGCCGGGCGGCATCGTGCGGGGACGGCTCCTCCAGTACGTGGTCCAGCCAGTGCCGGCCTTCGGACAGCCGCCCGCAGCCGGCCCAGTAGAACCACAGAGTGCCCGCAAGGTACTGGGCCAGATGCACCTCGTCGGGGCTTTCCATCGAACATTCCATCGCCCGGCGAAGATTGGGCAGCTCGCTGTCGATCCGCGCCGCCACCTCGGCCTGCCGGGGGCTGAACCAGTCCAGCTCGCACCAGGTCGCGAGCCCCAGGAACCAGTCCCGGTGGCGCCGCCGCAGCCGCTGGGCGTCCCCGGTGGCCGCCAGCCACTCCGCCCCGTACTCACGGACCGTGTCCAGCAGCCGGTAACGGGTCCCGGTCGCCCCGTCCTCGCGCTCCACCACCGACTGGGCAAGCAGCTCGTCCAGCACGTCCAGCACCGATTCGGCGGGCAGATCCACCCCGCCGCAGATGTACTCGGCGGCCTCCAGGTCGAACTGCCCGGCGAACACGGAGAGCCGCGCCCACAGCAGCCGCTGCTCGGGCGTGCACAGCTCATGGCTCCAGCCGATGGCCGTACGCAGGGTCTGGTGTCGGGGCGGCGCACCGCGACGGCCGCCGGCCAGCAGTCGGAACCGGTCGTCCAGCCGCAGCAGTACCTGATCCACCGACAGGGCCCGCAGTCGCCCGGCGGCCAGTTCGAGCGCCAGCGGAATCCCGTCGAGGCGGCGGCACAGCTCCAGCGAGGCCGCCTGCTCGCCCGGTGAGGGCGCCCAGCCCGGCCGCACCGCGCGCGCCCGTTCCGTGAACAGCTCCAGCGCGTCCTCGTCGGACATCGGGGCGAGCGGGAACGTCCGCTCCCCGTCCACCCGGAGGGGGCAGCGCCCGGCTGTGAGCACCTGGAGGTCCGGGGCCCGGCGCAGCAGTTCGCGTACGAGGTCGGCGCAGCCGTCCACGAGGTGCTCGAAGCCGTCGATGACCAGCAGCATCCGGCGGCCGGACAGATGCTCGATGAGGGTGGCTCGGGGCGGCCTGCTCGTGTGATCGGTCAGCCCCAGTGTGTCGATCAGAGCGTGTTCCAGCAGCTCGGGGTGGTGGACGGTGGACAGCTCGGCCAGCCGGACCCCGTCGCAGTACCGTTTCTCCACAAGCGCGGCGACCCGGGTGACGCACCGGGTCTTGCCCACGCCCGCCACTCCGGCGACCGTGACGAGCCGGGACTCCTCCAGGAGCCCGGCCACCTCGGCCAGTTCGTACTCGCGTCCCACGAACCGGTTCAGTTCGGCCGGGAGGCGGCCGGAGGCGGCGGAGGTGTTGTCACCAGGATCGTCGGGCTGGGGGCAGGGGCCCTGCAGGCGTCGCATGGAACACGGAGGGTACTTGCTTGAAAGCTCTCCGTACAATCTCGTTATGGCAACTCCCGCCCTGGCCGCCGAGAATGCGGTAGGGGAGGTGATGCACGGCGCGATAGGCTCGTGGGACGACGATCGGGCGCGCGCGGGAGCAGGAACCCGGCCGTACCGACGGAGACAGGCCCCGGCTCCCGGGGCCGATCGACGAGCAGAGAGCGGTGCACAGTGTCCGGTGGAGAGGTGGCCGGGATCCTCGTGGCCGTCTTCTGGGCGATCCTGGTCTCGTTCCTCGCCGTGGTGCTGGTGAGGCTCGCCCAGACGCTCAGGGCGACCACCAAGCTGGTGGCGGACGTGACCGACCAGGCCGTCCCGCTGCTCGCCGACGCCTCGGCGACGGTGCGCTCCGCGCAGACCCAGCTCGACAAGGTCGACGCGATCGCGAGCGACGTCCAGGAGGTCACCTCCAACGCCTCCGCGCTCTCCACCACCGTCGCCTCCACCTTCGGCGGGCCGCTCGTCAAGGTCGCCGCGTTCGGCTACGGCGTGCGGCAGGCCCTCGGCCGCCGCACCGCTCCCGAGCCCGAACCGGAACCGGCGCGTGGCCGCTCCTCCGCCCGCCGTACGGTGATCGTCGGCCGGACCGTGCCGTCCGCGCGCGGACGCAGGCGCGACCGCCGAAACCCCCGCGGACAGAAGGACTGATCGAGCGATGTTCCGCCGCACGTTCTGGTTCACCGCCGGCGCAGCCGCCGGCGTCTGGGCCACCACCAAGGTCAACCGCAAGCTCAGGCAGCTGACCCCCGAGAGCCTCGCCGCGCAGGCCGCGGACAAGGCGATCGAGACCGGCCACAAGCTCAAGGACTTCGCCCTCGACGTCCGTGCGGGCATGGTCCGGCGCGAAGCCGAACTGGGCGGCGCCCTGGGCCTTCAGGCACCGGCCGACCCCGAACTCCCCGTACAGCGGCTCTACGCCGTCGAGGCGTCCGAGCCCGCCGTCACCACGTACCGCAAGCTCCCCTACAAGTCGAACAACCGGAATGAGGACCACTAATGGAGTCGGCTGAAATCCGCCGCCGCTGGCTGAGCTTCTTCGAGGAGCGCGGTCACACCGTCGTGCCTTCGGCGTCGCTCATCGCGGACGACCCGACTCTGCTGCTGGTCCCCGCGGGCATGGTTCCCTTCAAGCCGTACTTCCTCGGCGAGGTCAAGCCGCCCGCCCCGCGCGTCACCAGCGTGCAGAAGTGCGTGCGTACGCCGGACATCGAAGAGGTCGGCAAGACCACCCGCCACGGCACCTTCTTCCAGATGTGCGGCAACTTCTCCTTCGGGGACTACTTCAAGGAAGGGGCCATCCAGCTCGCCTGGGAGGCCCTGACCAACTCCGTCGAGGACGGCGGATTCGGCCTGGAGCCGGAGAAGCTCTGGATCACGGTCTACCTCGACGACGACGAGGCCGAGGCCATCTGGCGCGACAAGATCGGCGTGCCGGCCGAACGCATCCAGCGCCTGGGCAAGAAGGACAACTTCTGGTCCATGGGCGTCCCCGGACCCTGCGGCCCCTGCTCCGAGATCAACTACGACCGCGGCCCCGAGTTCGGCGTCGAGGGCGGCCCGGCCGTCAACGACGAGCGCTACGTGGAGATCTGGAACCTGGTCTTCATGCAGTACGAGCGCGGTGCCGGTGACGGCAAGGAGGACTTCCCGATCCTTGGGGAGCTGCCGTCGAAGAACATCGACACCGGTCTCGGCCTCGAACGCCTCGCCATGATCCTCCAGGGCGTACAGAACATGTACGAGACCGACACCCTGCGCGTCGTCATGGACAAGGCCACCGAGCTGACCGGCGTCCGCTACGGCGCCGAGCAGTCCACCGACGTCTCGCTCCGTGTCGTCGCCGACCACATCCGTACGTCGGTGATGCTCATCGGCGACGGGGTCACCCCGGGCAACGAGGGCCGCGGCTACGTCCTGCGCCGCATCATGCGCCGAGCCATCCGCAACATGCGCCTCATGGGCGCCACCGGATCGGTCGTCAAGGCCCTGGTCGACGTCGTGATCGACACGATGGGGCTCCAGTACCCCGAGCTGATCACCGACCGCAAGCGCATCGAGACGGTCGCGCTCGCCGAGGAAGCCGCCTTCCTCAAGGCCCTCAAGGGCGGCACCAACATCCTGGAGACCGCGGTCACCGAGACCAAGGCCGCCGGCGGCAAGGTCCTCGCCGGGGACAAGGCGTTCCTGCTCCACGACACCTGGGGCTTCCCGATCGACCTGACCCTGGAGATGGCCGCCGAGCAGGGGCTCTCCGTGGACGAGGACGGCTTCCGCCGCCTCATGCAGGAGCAGCGCGACAAGGCCAAGGCCGACGCCCGCGCCAAGAAGACCGGTCACGCCGACCTGTCCGCCTACCGCGAGGTCGCCGACACCTCCGGTGCCACCGAGTTCACCGGCTACACCTCGATCGCCGGCGAGTCCACCATCGTCGGGCTCCTGGTCGACGGTGTGCCCTCGCCCGCCGCCACCGAGGGCGATGAGATCGAGGTCGTCCTCGACCGCACCCCCTTCTACGCCGAGGGCGGCGGCCAGCTCGCCGACACCGGCCGCATCCGGCTCGACACCGGCGCGGTGATCGAGGTCCGCGACGTCCAGAAGCCGGTTCCGGGGGTTCACGTCCACAAGGGCGTGGTCCAGGTCGGAGAGGTCACGGTCGGGGCCCCCGTCTTCGCCTCCATCGACGCCACCCGCCGCCGGGCCATCGCCCGCGCCCACAGCGCCACGCACCTCACCCACCAGGCGCTGCGCGACGCGCTCGGCCCGACGGCCGCCCAGGCCGGTTCGGAGAACTCGCCCGGCCGCTTCCGCTTCGACTTCGGTTCTCCCGCCGCCGTCCCCGGCACGGTCCTCACCGATGTCGAGCAGCGGATCAACGAGGTCCTCTCGCGCGAACTCGACGTCCAGGCCGAGGTCATGTCGATCGACGAGGCCAAGAAGCAGGGTGCCATCGCCGAGTTCGGCGAGAAGTACGGCGAGCGGGTCCGCGTCGTCACCATCGGGGACTTCTCCAAGGAGCTGTGCGGCGGCACCCACGTCCACAACACCGCCCAGCTCGGCCTGGTCAAGCTGCTCGGCGAGTCCTCCATCGGCTCCGGCGTGCGCCGCATCGAGGCCCTCGTCGGCGTGGACGCCTACAACTTCCTCGCCAGGGAGCACACGGTCGTCGCCCAGCTCCAGGAGCTGGTCAAGGGCCGTCCCGAGGAGCTGCCGGAGAAGATCGCGGGCATGCTCGGCAAGCTCAAGGACGCCGAGAAGGAGATCGAGAAGTACCGCGCGGAGAAGGTCCTCGCGGCCGCCGCCGGGCTCGTCGACTCCGCCAAGGACGTCCGGGGCGTCGCCCTGGTCACCGGCCAGGTCCCCGACGGCACCTCCGCCGACGACCTGCGCAAGCTGGTCCTGGACGTGCGCGGGCGCATCCAGGGCGGCCGCCCGGCCGTCGTGGCCCTGTTCACCACGGCCAACGGCCGCCCGCTCACGGTCATCGCCACCAACGAGGCCGCCCGCGAGCGCGGCCTCAAGGCCGGTGACCTCGTCCGCACCGCCGCCAAGACGCTCGGCGGCGGTGGCGGCGGCAAGCCGGACGTCGCCCAGGGCGGCGGCACGAACCCGGCCGCCATCGGCGACGCCGTCGCCGCGGTCGAGCGCCTCGTCACCGAGACGGCGTGACGAGCGCGATGACGCGGATGCGCCGCGGCCGACGGCTCGCCGTCGACGTCGGGGACGCCCGGATCGGGGTCGCCTCGTGCGACCCCGACGGGATCCTGGCCACGCCGGTGGAGACCGTGCCGGGACGCGATGTCCCGGCCGCCCACCGGCGACTGGCGGCCATCGTCGAGGAGTACGAGCCGATCGAGGTCATCGTCGGCCTGCCCCGCTCCCTCGGCGGGGGCGAGGGCCCCGCTGCCGCCAAGGTCCGCGACTTCGCCCAGGTGCTCGCCCGTTCGATCGCACCCGTTCCGGTGCGACTCGTGGACGAGAGGATGACCACAGTGACGGCCAGTCAAGGACTGCGCGCCTCGGGCGTGAAGTCCAAGAAGGGCCGGTCTGTCATCGACCAGGCTGCCGCTGTGGTGATTCTCCAGAACGCTCTGGAGTCCGAACGGGCGTCAGGCAATCCCCCGGGCGAGGGCGTCGAAGTGGTTGTCTGATCGCGATACGGTAACGTTCCGCGCGATGCGTCGGTGGTTCGAACAAACACCGCACAGCGAAGCGAAGAGACGGAACGTCGTCTCGCGGCTCTAGGGGATCGATGACTGAGTATGGCCGGGGCCCCGGCTCCGAACCGTGGCATCCCGAGGACCCCTTGTACGGGGACCAGGGATGGGGAGGCCAGCAGGCTGCCCACGGCCAGAGCCAGTACGGCGACCAGCAGCAGTCCTATCCGCAGGACCCGTACGCGCAGCAGCACCAGAACCACCAGCAGTACCCGCAGCAGCAGCCGTACGACCAGCACCAGCAGCAGTACGCGCAGCAGCCGCAGCAGGATCAGCAGTACCAGCAGCAGTACGGGACGCCCCACCAGGACCCGTACGCGCAGCAGCCGGTGTCCCAGCCGCAGTACAACGGCGGCTGGGACACCGGCCCGCAGACCGCCATGCCGTACGGGGCCGAGCCCCAGGACCCGTACGCGCAGCAGCCCGCCGGCTACGAAGCGTCGCACGACTACTACGGCACGCCGGAGGCCTATCCGCCCCCGCAGCCCCCGGGCCGCCGCGACTCCGAACAACAGCACCAGCAGGAGCAACAGCAACAGCCGTCGACGGACTGGGACCCGGACAAGCCGCAGGAGGAGACGCACCCCTTCTTCACGGGTGCCGACGAGCCCGCGAGCCGCGAGCCGCGTGACGGCGACGACGACCCGGACGACGACGGATCGCGCGCCTCGCGCCGCGACCGGGACGGCAGTGACCGCCGTGGCGGCAAGGGCAAGAAGAAGAGAAAGAACCGCAGCGGCTGCGCCTGCCTGGTGGTCTCCGCCGTCCTGATCGGCGGCCTCGGGGGCGTGTCGTACGTCGGCTACACCTTCTGGAAGAAGCAGTTCGGCGCCCCGGCCGACTACGCGGGCACGGGCACCGGCCCTCAGGTCGAGGTCGAGATCCCCGAGGGCGCGCTCGGCTACGACATCGCGAACACCCTCCAGAAGAAGGGCGTCATCAAGTCCGTCGACGCCTTCGTCTCGGCGCAGAACGCGAACCCCAAGGGCAAGTCGATCCAGGCGGGTGTCTACCTCCTGAACCAGGAGATGTCGGCGGCCAACGCGGTCAAGACGATGCTCGACCCCAAGAGCCAGAACATCTTCGTGATCCCCGAGGGCACCCGTAACGTCACGGTCTACGCCAACCTCGACAAGCGGCTCGGGCTGGAGAAGGGCACCACGGCGAAGGTCGCCAAGACCAAGGCGGAGTCTCTGGGCCTGCCCGACTGGGCCGACAACAACCCGGACGTCAAGGATCCGCTGGAGGGCTTCCTGTACCCGGCGGCGTATCCGGTGGCCAAGGGGACGAAGCCGGAGACCGCGCTGAAGCGGATGGTGGAGCGGGCGAACAAGGAGTACAAGAAGCTCGACCTGGAAGCCACGGCGACGAAACTCGGCCTGAAGAACCCGTGGGAGCTCGTCACCGTGGCGAGCCTCGTGCAGGTCGAAGGCAAGTACAAGCACGACTTCGACAAGGTCGCGCGGGTGGTCTACAACCGCCTCAAGCCGGGCAACATGGAGACGGTCGGCCGACTGGAGTTCGACTCCACGATCAACTACATAAAGGGTCAGAGCACCCTGGACATCGGCGCCGTCGACGACCTGCGGAAGATCGACGACCCCTACAACACGTACAAGATCGTTGGCCTGCCTTCGGGCCCGATCAGCAACCCGGGTGCGGACGCCCTGCACTCGGCGATGAACCCCACGCCGGGTCCCTGGTACTACTTCGTCTCGATCAACGAGGACAAGACGGTCTTCGCGGTGACCAACGAGGAGCACGAGAAGAACCGGCGTAGGTACGAAGAGGAGAAGGCCAGCCAGTGACCCCGACGCGCAGGGCCGCCGTTCTCGGCTCGCCCATCGCCCATTCGCTCTCCCCGGTCCTGCACCGCGCCGCCTACGCCGAGCTCGGCCTCGACGACTGGTCCTACGACCGGTTCGAGATCGACGAGGCTGCGCTGCCCGGCTTCGTCGAAGGACTGGACTCCTCCTGGGCGGGGCTGTCCCTGACCATGCCGCTCAAGCGGGCGATCATCCCGCTGCTGGACGAGATCAGCGCGACGGCCGCCGCGGTGGAGGCCGTCAACACGGTCGTGTTCACGGCCGACGGCCGACGGGTCGGCGACAACACGGACATCCCCGGCATGATCGCCGCACTGCGTGAACGCGGCGTCGACAAAGTGGAATCCGCCGCCGTCCTCGGCGCCGGGGCCACCGCCTCCTCCGCACTCGCCGCACTCGCCGTGATCTGCGCCGGACCGGTCACGGCCTACGTGCGCAGCCCCGAGCGCGCGGCGGAGATGCGGGCCTGGGGGGAGCGGCTCGGGGCCGACGTCGTGATCGCCGACTGGGCGGACGCGGCGCAGGCGCTGGACGCGCCGCTGGTGATCGCCACCACCCCGGCGGGCAGCACCGACGCCCTGGGGGAAGGCGTGCCGGACGCCCCGGGAATCCTCTTCGACGTGCTCTACGAGCCGTGGCCCACCGCGCTCGCCGCAGCCTGGTCGGCGCGCGGCGGGGCGGTGGTCGGGGGGCTCGACCTCCTCGTGCACCAGGCCCTGTTGCAGGTGGAGCAGATGACCGGCAGGGTTCCGGGCCCGCTGGTCGCCATGCGGCAGGCCGGGGAAGCCGCGCTCGCGGCCCGCTGACGCACCGCACGGCGGCCCCGGCCGTCCGTCTGCTGGACCGGCGGCCGGACCGCGCCCCCGGTCATGGGAGGATCAAAGGCGGCGGGCCAGGGCCGCGCACCCGGTCGCGCCGCTGGATTCCAGGCGCGAGCATGAGGAGACCCGTTGAGCAGGTTGCGCTGGCTGACCGCGGGGGAGTCGCACGGCCCCGCACTCGTCGCGACGCTGGAGGGGCTTCCCGCCGGCGTCCCCGTCACGACGGAGATGGTGGCGGAGGCGCTCGCCCGGCGGCGGCTCGGATACGGCCGCGGCGCTCGGATGAAGTTCGAGCAGGACGAGGTGACCTTCCTCGGTGGCGTCCGCCACGGCCTCACCATGGGCTCCCCGGTCGCCGTCATGGTCGGCAACACCGAGTGGCCCAAGTGGGAGCAGGTCATGTCGGCCGACCCGGTCGACCCCGACGAGCTGGCCCAGCTGGCCCGTAACGCCCCGCTGACCCGGCCCCGCCCCGGCCACGCCGATCTGGCGGGGATGCAGAAGTACGGATTCGACGAGGCCCGGCCGGTCCTGGAGCGCGCCAGCGCCCGGGAGACCGCCGCGCGCGTCGCCCTCGGGGCCGTCGCCCGCTCCTACCTCAAGGAGACCGCGGGCATCGAGATCGTCAGCCATGTCGTCGAACTGGCCGCCGCGAAGGCGCCGTACGGCGTCTACCCGGTTCCCGCCGACGTGGACCAGCTGGACGCGGACCCCGTCCGCTGCCTCGACGCCGACGCCTCCAAGGCGATGGTGGCCGAGATCGACCAGGCCCACAAGGACGGCGACACCCTCGGCGGCGTCGTCGAGGTGCTGGCGTACGGCGTGCCCGTCGGGCTCGGCTCGCACGTGCACTGGGACCGCCGCCTGGACGCCCGGCTCGCCGCCGCGCTCATGGGCATCCAGGCCATCAAGGGCGTCGAGGTCGGTGACGGGTTCGAGCTGGCCCGGGTCCCCGGCTCCAAGGCGCACGACGAGATCGTCGCCACCGACGACGGCATCAAGCGCACCTCCGGCCGCTCCGGCGGCACCGAGGGCGGGCTCACCACCGGCGAGCTGCTGCGGGTCCGTGCCGCGATGAAGCCCATCGCGACCGTTCCGCGCGCCCTGGCCACCGTGGACGTCGTCACCGGCGAGGCCGCCAAGGCCCACCACCAGCGCTCCGACGTCTGCGCCGTTCCGGCCGCGGGCATCGTCGCCGAGGCGATGGTCGCCCTGGTCCTCGCCGACGCGGTGGCGGAGAAGTTCGGCGGCGACAGCGTGGCCGAGACCCACCGCAACGTCCGCTCGTACCTCGACCACCTCCAGATCCGATGAGCGGCCCCCTGGTCGTCCTCGTCGGCCCGATGGGCGTCGGCAAGTCCAGTGTCGGCGAACTGCTCGCCGCCCGGCTCGGCACCACCTACCGGGACACCGACGCGGACGTCGTCGCCGAGGCGGGCAAACCGATCGCGGAGATCTTCTACGACGAGGGCGAGGAGCACTTCCGCGCCCTGGAGCGCCGGGCCGTCGCCGCGGCCGTCGCCGAACACTCGGGCGTCCTCTCCCTCGGCGGCGGGGCCGTCCTGGAAGGGACGACCAGGGAACTGCTGGCGGACCGCCCGGTCGTCTACCTCTCCATGAACGTGGACGAGGCCGTCCGCCGCGTCGGGCTGGGCGCGGCCCGCCCGCTCCTCGCGGTCAACCCGCGCAAGCAGTGGCGCGAGCTGATGGACGCCCGCCGCCACCTGTACGAAGAGGTCGCCCGTACGGTCGTCCCCACCGACGGCCGCACCCCCGAAGAGGTCGCCCAGGCGATCATCGACGCACTGGAACTGCCGGAGGGCCCAGCGGCCCCCGGCGTGGAGAACACCGGCATGACGCAGCAGGGCACCACCCGTATCCAGGTCGCCGGCACGGCGGGTTCCGACCCGTACGAGGTCCTCGTCGGCCACCAGCTCCTCGGCGAGCTGCCCCAGCTCATCGGCGACCGCGCCAAGCGGGTCGCCGTGCTGCACCCCGAGGCGCTCGCCGAGACCGGTGAGGCGGTTCGCCAGGACCTCGCCGACCAGGGCTACGAGGCGATCGCCATCCAGCTGCCGAACGCCGAGGAGGCCAAGACCGTCGAGGTCGCCGCCTACTGCTGGAAGGCGCTCGGCCAGACCGGTTTCACCCGCAGCGATGTGATCGTCGGTGTCGGCGGCGGCGCGACCACGGACGTGGCCGGTTTCGTCGCGGCCAGCTGGCTGCGCGGGGTGCGGTGGATCGCGGTGCCCACCACCGTCCTCGGCATGGTCGACGCGGCCGTCGGCGGCAAGACCGGCATCAACACCGCCGAGGGCAAGAACCTCGTCGGCGCCTTCCACCCTCCGGCCGGCGTGCTCTGCGACCTCGCCGCGCTCGACTCGCTGCCGGTCCACGACTACGTCTCCGGCATGGCCGAGATCATCAAGGCCGGTTTCATCGCCGACCCGGTCATCCTCGACCTGATCGAGGCCGACCCCGAGGGTGCTCGTACGCCCGCCGGACCGCACACCGCCGAGTTGATCGAGCGCTCCATCCGGGTCAAGGCCGAGGTCGTCTCCAGCGACCTCAAGGAGTCCGGACTCCGCGAGATCCTCAACTACGGTCACACCCTGGGCCACGCCATCGAGAAGAACGAGCGCTACAAGTGGCGCCACGGTGCGGCCGTCTCCATCGGCATGGTCTTCGCCGCCGAGCTGGGCCGGCTCGCCGGACGCCTGGACGACGCCACCGCCGACCGGCACCGGACCGTCCTGGAGTCGGTGGGCCTGCCGCTGGCCTACCGCGGCGACCAGTGGCCCAAGCTGCTGGAGAACATGAAGGTCGACAAGAAGTCCCGTGGCGACCTGCTGCGTTTCATCGTCCTGGACGGTATCGGCAAGCCCACGGTCCTGGAGGGCCCCGACCCGGCCGTCCTGCTCGCCGCCTACGGGGAGGTCTCCGCGTGACCCGCACGGTCTTCGTCCTGAACGGCCCCAACCTCGGCCGACTCGGTTCCCGCGAGCCCGACGTCTACGGAGCCACCTCCTACGCCGGACTCGTCGAGGTCTGCACCACCCTCGGCAAGGAGCTCGGCTTCGACGTCGAGGTGCGGGAGACCAACGACGAGGGCGAGCTGATCCGCTGGCTCCACGAGGCAGCGGACGGTTCGATTCCGGTCGTTCTCAACCCGGGTGCCTTCACGCACTACTCGTACGGGATGCGGGACGCGGCCGCCCAGCGCACCGCTCCGCTGATCGAGGTGCACATCTCCAACCCGTACACCCGGGAGGAGTTCCGGCACACCTCGGTGATCGCCTCGGTGGCCAGCGGCACGGTCGCCGGGTTCGGCATCGGCTCCTACCGGCTCGCGCTGCGGGCTCTGGCCGACGAACTGCCGGGCTGACACCCACGCGATTCCCGTCCGGATCTCCCTCCGGGCGGCGGGCACTTCGTGCCCTCCCGGGCCGTTCACCCCAGGGCGGCCCGGGAAGGTACGGTAGCCGTCCCATCAGCGCCAGTTGCAGTGACGAGACGGAGTGGCACCGGATGCAGCACGCAGTGGGGGCCCCGCTGCCGCCGCCCCACGGCCCCGGGAACGGGCCTGTCGGCTGGTCGCACCAGGCCCAGCACCCCGGTCACCCCGGCCCGCCCCCGATACCCCGGTTTCCGGCCCCGGGCCAGGCCCCCCGGCCCTCGGCTCACGGCCAGGCTCCGCAGCCTCCTGCCCCGGGCCAGGCCTCCCAGCCTCCGGCCCCGGGCCAGGCCCCCCAGCCCCCGGCCCATGGCCAGGGGCCGCAGCCTCCAGCCCCCGGACAGGCCCCCCAGCACGGCTGGAGCGGCACCGGGCCCACGCCGCCGCCCTCCGGCGGCCAGGCGACCGGGTACGTCCAGCTGCCCCCCGGCGGCCCCGTCGGGCTGCCCGCGCCCCCCGCCGAGCCCGGCACCGGCAGCGCGACCCTCGCCGTGCTTCTGATCGGCCCCGCGGGCGCGGGCAAGACCACCGTCGCCAGGCTCTGGGCGGCCCGCCGCCGGGTGCCCACCGCCCATGTCTCCCTCGACGACGTCCGCGAGTGGGTCTGCTCCGGCTTCGCCGACCCGCAGGCAGGCTGGAACGACCACTCCGAAGCCCAGTACCGCCTGGCCCGCCGCACCTGCGGCTTCGCCGCACGCAACTTCCTCGCCAACGGCATCTCCTGCATCCTCGACGACGCGGTCTTCCCCGACCGCCCGGTCGTCGGCCTCGGCGGCTGGAAGCGGCATGTGGGCCCCGGCCTGCTGCCCGTCGTGCTGCTGCCCGGCCTGGAGATCGTCCTGGAGCGCAACGCGGCGCGCAGCGGCAACCGCCGCCTCTCCGACGAGGAGGTCGCCCGCATCCACGGCCGGATGGCGGGCTGGTACGGCTCCGGCCTTCCGATCATCGACAACTCCACGTACGACGTCGAGACCACGGCCCGCGTCCTGGACGACGTCCTCGCCCGCTCCATCGCGAGCCCGCCCACCTGGTAGCCGCCTGCCCGACAGCCGCTTGTCCGACAGACATGCCCGCACGGCCGCTGGCCCCACGCGGGGCCAGGTGTACAGGCCTGCATGCCGGCCCGTCCCGCGCCGCGTCGTCCCTGCCGTCGGTGCTGTCCGTCCGTGCTCCCCGGCCTTCCGGCCCCCGGTCGGATGCGCTGACCGGGCGGTGCGGCGCCCCCGCTCGTACGCTCGGAGCATGTCAGAGGTGCACGCCGTCCGACGCGGGCTGCTCCGCGACCGGTGCGCCGCCGCGGGCTCCGCGGCCGCCCTGGTCTCCCGCCCCGCCAACGTCCGCTATCTCGCGGGCGGAGCGCCTCCCGGCGCCGTGCTGCTGCTCGGCCCCGGCGAGGACGTCCTGCTCTGCCCCCGCGCTCCGACGGGGGAGCCCGGTCACGGGCGGCCCGACGAGGCGCTCCGCATCGAGCTCCTGCCCGCCCCGGACGGGGACCCGGTGGTGGCCGCCGCGGCCCTCGCCGCCTCGTCGGGCGCCGCTTCGCTCGCCGTCGAGGAACACGATCTGACCGTGGCCCGCCACCGCGCTATGGGACAGGCCGCCCCCCGCCTCCAACTCGCCGATCTGGGCTTCACCGTGGAGCAGCAGCGGATCGTCAAGGACGAGGAGGAGATCGGCTGCCTCCGGATCGCCGCCGAGATCACCGACCAGGCCCTGGGTGAGCTCCTGGAATCGATCCTGGTCGGCCGCACCGAGCGGCACCTCGCGCTCGAACTGGAACGCCGCCTCGTCGACCACGGGGCGGACGGCCCCGCCTTCGCCACCTCCGTAGCCACCGGCCCCAACTCCGGCCAGGGCAGGCACCGCCCGTCCGACCGCAGGGTGGAGGAGGGAGATTTCCTCTCCGTCAGCCTGGGCGCGAGCTACCACGGCTACCGGTGCGAGATCGGCCGTACCTTCGTCATCGGCACCGCCCCGGCCGAGTGGCAGATCGAGCTCTACGACCTTGTTTTCGCCGCTCAGCGGGCCGGGCGGGAGGCGCTGACACCGGGGGCCGCCTACCGGGACGTGGACCACGCGGCTCGCCATCTGCTGGACTCCGCCGGGCACGGGGAGGGCCTCGTACCCCGGACCGGGCACGGTGTGGGGCTCGAAATCGAGGAGGACCCGCAACTGGCACCGACAGCCATGGGTAAACTGGACGCTTGTGTGCCGGTCACCGTCGAACCGGGGGTCCACCTCCCGGGCCGGGGCGGTGTCCGGATCGATGACACGCTCGTCGTGCGCCCCGAGGCGGACGGCGGACCCGAGCTACTCACCATGACGACCAAGGAGCTGCTCGCGCTCTAGCGCGGATCCTCGGTCGTTCCACCAGCTTCAGCCCAGGAGATTCCGCAACCGTGGCTTCCACGAACGACCTCAAGAACGGCATGGTGCTCAAGCTCGACGGAGGCCAGCTCTGGTCCGTCGTCGAGTTCCAGCACGTCAAGCCCGGCAAGGGCCCTGCCTTCGTGCGCACCAAGCTCAAGAACGTGCTCTCCGGCAAGGTCGTCGACAAGACGTTCAACGCCGGCGTGAAGGTCGAGACGGCCACCATTGACCGCCGCGACATGCAGTTCTCGTACATGGACGGCGAGTACTTCGTCTTCATGGACATGGACACCTACGACCAGCTCATGGTCGACCGCAAGGCCGTCGGTGACGCCGCCAACTTCCTGATCGAGGGCTTCACCGCCTCCGTCGCCCAGTACGAGGGCGAGGTGCTCTACGTCGAGCTGCCCGCCGCCGTCGAGCTGACGATCCAGCACACCGACCCGGGCGTCCAGGGCGACCGTTCCACCGGTGGCACCAAGCCCGCCACCCTGGAGACCGGCTACGAGATCGGCGTGCCGCTCTTCATCACCACCGGCGAGAAGATCAAGGTCGACACCCGTACGGGCGACTACCTCGGCCGGGTGAACAGCTAACCGTGGCTGCCCGGAACAAGGCCCGCAAGCGCGCCTTCCAGATCCTCTTCGAGGCCGACCAGCGCGGTGAGTCCGTGCAGAGCGTCCTCGCGGACTGGGTTCGGCACTCGCGGACCGACGACCGTCAGCCGCCGGTCGGCGAATTCACGATGGAGCTCGTCGAGGGGTACGCGCAGTACGCGGACCGCATCGACGACCTCATCGTCACCTACGCCGTGGACTGGGAGATCGACCGCATGCCGGTCGTCGACCGGAACATCCTGCGGCTCGGTGCATACGAGCTGATCTGGCTGGACGAGACCCCGGACGCCGTGGTGATCGACGAGGCCGTCCAGCTCGCCAAGGAGTTCTCCACCGATGACTCCCCGTCCTTCGTGAACGGCCTGCTGGCCCGTTTCAAGGACCTCAAGCCGAACCTCCGCCGGGAGCAGTAGCCCCGGCCGCGACGGTTCGGTCGCGCACCTCGCATCGAAGGGGCCCACGGTCGACCGTGGGCCCCTTCGGCGTCCCCGGGCGGGAGGGACGAAAGCGCGACGGAGGCGAGACCGTGACGAAGGAGAGGCGAAGAACGCCGGGCCGGCGGGGACCCGTTCAGGTCCCCGCCGGCCCGGCGGTACGTTTCTGCTGGGGAGTCTGCTGAGGCCCTCCGGCCCCGCTTCCGCTCGCTCAGCCCTCGTCGTGGGAGACCGCGCGCCGCGCGTCCGCGTCCAGCACGCCCCAGCTGATCAGCTGCTCCGTGAGCACGGACGGCGACTGGTCGTAGATCACGGCCAGCGTGCGCAGGTCGTCCTGGCGGATCGAGAGCACCTTGCCGTTGTAGTCACCGCGCTGGCTCTGGATGGTGGCCGCGTAGCGCTGGAGCGGACCGGCCTTCTCCGGCGGGACGTGGGCGAGGCGCTCCAGGTCCAGGACAAGCTTCGGCGGCGGCTCGGCGGCCCCGCCCGGCGTCGTGCCGGGCAGCAGCTCCTGCACCGGGACCCCGTAGAAGTCCGCCAGCTCGGCGAGGCGCTGCACGGTCACGGCACGGTCGCCGCGCTCGTACGAACCGACCACGACCGCCTTCCAGCGACCCTGGGACTTCTCCTCCACGCCGTGGAGGGAAAGGCCCTGCTGGGTGCGGATGGCACGGAGTTTGGCCCCGAGCTGTTTTGCGTATTCGCTGGACATATGGCTCCCCGGACGCTGGAACAGTGTGCGGCTGCGCCGCGTGGCTGGTAACTCACTGTGAGGTTACGCAGCGTTACTTGGATGCGTCAAGCCGAATGATCCGGACCGGCACCTCCCGGGGGCGGTACCAGGGCGCCGTGCAAGCCCTGGTAACGTGGATGACGCAATTTCGACGTCCTTTAAGGTCCGTCCCGTGAGGCGGAGAAGGAGGTCCGTTTCTTATGGACGCACAGCACGACGACACTGGCAACGCGGCACGCCCCGTTCTGGAGGCCCCCGACATCGCCCGTGTTCTGACCCGTATCGCCCACGAGATCGTCGAACGCGCCAAGGGCGCCGACGACGTGGTGCTGCTCGGCATCCCGACGCGAGGCGTCTTCCTCGCCCGCAGGCTCGCCGACAAGCTCGAAGAGATCACCGGCCGGAAGATGCCGGTCGGCTCCCTCGACATCACCATGTACCGAGACGACCTGCGGCTGCGCCCGGCGCGCGCCCTGGCCCGCACCGAGATCCCCGGCGAGGGGATCGAGGGCAGCCTGGTCGTCCTGGTCGACGACGTGCTCTTCTCCGGCCGCACGATCCGCGCCGCGCTCGACGCGCTCGGCGACATCGGCCGCCCCCGCGCCGTACAGCTCGCGGTCCTCGTCGACCGCGGTCACCGGGAACTCCCGATCCGCGCGGACTACGTCGGCAAGAACCTCCCCACGTCGCTGCGGGAGACGGTCAAGGTCCAGCTCGCCGAGGAGGACGGCCGCGACGCCGTGCTGCTCGGTGTCCAGCAGGCCGCCCCGGCGGACGCGCAGTAGCCCGAGCCCTTCCGTACGCCCCTGCGCCGCTGAAGGGCCGTACGGCGACTCCCGCGCGCCCGCACGCCTGAAACTCCCTCCAGCCACCCGGAGAACCCCCAGATGAAGCGTCACCTCATCTCGGCCGCCGACCTCACCCGCGACGACGCCGTCCTGATCCTCGACACCGCCGAGGAGATGGCCCGGGTCGCGGACCGGCCGATCAAGAAGCTCCCCACCCTGCGCGGCCGAACCGTCGTCAACCTCTTCTTCGAGGACTCGACCCGGACCCGTATCTCCTTCGAGGCGGCCGCCAAGCGGCTGTCCGCCGACGTCATCAACTTCTCCGCCAAGGGCTCCTCGGTCTCCAAGGGCGAGTCCCTCAAGGACACCGCCCTGACCCTGGAGGCGATGGGCGCCGACGCCGTCGTCATCCGCCACGGCGCCTCCGGTGCTCCTTACCGGCTCGCCACGTCCGGCTGGATCGACGGGGCCGTCGTCAACGCGGGGGACGGCACCCACGAGCACCCCACCCAGGCCCTGCTGGACGCCTTCACGATGCGCCGCCGCCTCGTCGGAGCCGACGCCGGGCTCGGCCGGGACCTGGACGGCCGCCGCATCACGATCGTCGGCGACATCCTGCACAGCCGCGTCGCCCGCTCCAACGTCCACCTGCTGACCACGCTCGGCGCGCACGTCACCCTGGTGGCCCCGCCCACCCTCGTCCCCGTGGGCGTCGAGAAGTGGCCCTGTGACGTCAGCTACAGCCTCGACGACGTGCTGGCGAAGTCCGATGCGGTGATGATGCTGCGTGTGCAGCGCGAACGGATGAACGCCGCGTACTTCCCGACCGAGCGCGAATACTCCCGCCGCTACGGCCTGGACGGCGAGCGGATGGCGAAGATGCCCGAACACGCCATCGTCATGCACCCCGGCCCGATGGTCCGCGGCATGGAGATCACCGCCGAGGTCGCCGACTCCGACCGCTGCACCGTCGTCGAGCAGGTCGCCAACGGCGTCTCCATCCGCATGGCCGTGCTCTACCTGCTGCTCGGCGGCTCCGACACCGCGCTGTCCGCCGCCCCCGCCCGTACCGAGGAGAACAAGTAACCATGAGCAAGATCATCATTCGCGGTGCGCGGATCCTCGGCGGCGAGCCGCAGGACGTACTCATCGACGGCGAGACCGTCACCGAGGTGGGCACCGGCCTCGACGCCGCCGGCGCCACCGTGATCGAGGCCGAGGGCCAGATCCTGCTGCCCGGCCTGGTCGACCTGCACACCCATCTGCGCGAGCCCGGCCGCGAGGACTCCGAGACCGTCCTCACCGGCACCAGGGCCGCGGCCGTCGGCGGCTTCACCGCCGTCCACGCCATGGCCAACACCTTCCCCGTCGCCGACACCGCGGGCGTCGTCGAGCAGGTCTGGCGGCTCGGCAAGGAGTCCGGCTACTGCGACGTGCAGCCCGTGGGTGCCGTCACCGTCGGCCTGGAGGGCAAGAAGCTCGCCGAGCTCGGCGCCATGCACGACTCGGCCGCCGGAGTGAAGGTCTTCTCCGACGACGGCAAGTGCGTCGACGACGCGGTGATCATGCGCCGCGCCCTGGAGTACGTGAAGGCCTTCGACGGCGTCGTCGCCCAGCACGCCCAGGAGCCCCGCCTCACCGAGGGCGCCCAGATGAACGAGGGCATCGTCTCGGCCGAGCTGGGTCTCGGCGGCTGGCCCGCCGTCGCGGAGGAGTCGATCATCGCCCGCGATGTCCTCCTCGCCGCCCACGTCGGCTCCCGCGTCCACATCTGCCACCTCTCCACCGCCGGGTCCGTGGAGATCGTGCGCTGGGCCAAGTCCAAGGGCTGGAACGTCACCGCCGAGGTCACCCCGCACCACCTCCTCCTCACCGACGAGCTGGTCCGCACCTACAACCCGGTCTACAAGGTGAACCCGCCGCTGCGCACCGAGGCCGACGTGATGGCCCTGCGCGAGGCGCTCGCCGACGGCACGATCGACTGCGTCGCCACCGACCACGCCCCGCACCCGCACGAGGACAAGGACTGCGAGTGGGCCGCGGCCGCCATGGGCATGGTGGGCCTGGAGACCGCGCTCTCCGTCGTCCAGCAGACGATGGTGGACACCGGTCTGCTCGACTGGGCGGGCGTCGCCGACCGCATGTCCTTCCGCCCCGCGGCCATCGGCCGACTCGTCGGACACGGCCGTCCCGTCTCGGCGGGTGAGCCCGCCAACCTCACCCTGGTCGATCCGGCATACCGTGGAGCCGTGGACCCCGCGGGCTTCGCGTCCCGCAGCCGCAACACCCCCTACGAGGGCCGTGAGCTGCCGGGCCGCGTCACCCATACCTTCCTGCGGGGCCGTGCCACGGTCGTCGACGGGAAGCTCGCGTGACAACTCTGACCCCCCTGTACCACCTGGCCGCCGAGCAGAAGTCGGCGGAAGTGACGGACTGGGCCGCCCGCATCGCCTGGGTGGTCGGCCTGTTCGTCTTCATCGCCCTCGTCTACTGGCTGATGCGCCAGGGCTGGAAGTGGCGCGCCAGCCTCCAGTCCGGCCTGCCCGAGCTCCCGGCCACGCCCGAGGGCTTCGCCGCCGACGAGGTGCTCCTGACGCTTCAGGGGCGCTACCACGCCTCCACCACCGCCGGGCAGTGGCTCGACCGGATCGTCGCGCACGGCCTCGGCACCCGCAGCCGTACCGAGCTCACGCTCACCGCCCGCGGCCTGGAGGTCGTACGCCCCGGGGCGGCCGACTTCTTCGTCCCGGCCGAGGCCCTGCGCGAGGCCCGCCTCGACAAGGCGCTCGCGGGCAAGGTCCTCCCCGAGGGCGGCCTGCTGATCATCACCTGGGCGCACGGCGGGACGCTGATCGACTCCGGCTTCCGCTCCGACCACGCCGCCGAGCACCAGGCCTGGGTCGACGCCGTCAACCACCTCACCAGCACCACTACGGAAGGCACCGCACGATGACGATCTCCACCCGGGGGGCCCAGACCCCCGCCGTACTCGTCCTGGAGGACGGCCGCGCCTTCCGCGGCCGCGCCTACGGGGCCGTGGGGGAGACCTTCGGCGAGGCGGTGTTCTCCACCGGCATGTCCGGCTACCAGGAAACCCTCACCGACCCCTCGTACCACCGCCAGGTCGTCGTCATGACGGCCCCGCACGTCGGCAACACCGGCGTCAACGACGAGGACCCCGAGTCGGGCCGCATCTGGGTCTCCGGCTACGTCGTCCGCGACCCCGCCCGCAAGCCCTCCAACTGGCGCTCGCAGCGCTCGCTGGACGAGGAGCTGGTCGCGCAGGGCGTCGTGGGCATCAGCGGCGTCGACACCCGCGCCCTCACCCGCCATCTGCGCGAGCGCGGCGCGATGCGCGTCGGGATCTTCTCCGGCAACGCGATCGCCGACGAGGGCACGCTCCTCGCCAAGGTCCGCCAGGCCCCCGAGATGGCCGGTGCCGACCTCTCCGCCGAGGTCGCCACCAAGGAGGCCTACGTCGTCCCCGCGATCGGCACGAAGAAGTTCACCGTCGCCGCGATCGACCTCGGCATCAAGGGCATGACCCCGCACCGGATGGCCGAGCGCGGCATCGAGGTCCACGTGCTGCCCGCCACCGCCACCCTGGAGGAGGTGTACGCGGTCCAGCCCGACGGCGTCTTCTTCTCCAACGGCCCCGGTGACCCGTCCACCGCCGACCACCCGGTCGCCCTCATGCAGGGCGTCCTTGAGCGGTCCACCCCGCTCTTCGGCATCTGCTTCGGCAACCAGATCCTCGGCCGCGCGCTCGGCTTCGGGACCTACAAGCTGAAGTACGGCCACCGCGGAATCAACCAGCCGGTGCAGGACCGCACCACCGGCAAGGTCGAGGTCACCGCGCACAACCACGGCTTCGCCGTCGACGCGCCCCTCGACCAGGACTCCGAGACCCCCTACGGGCGGGCCAAGGTCTCCCACGTCTGCCTGAACGACCAGGTGGTCGAGGGCCTCCAGCTCCTGGACCGGCCCGCCTTCAGCGTCCAGTACCACCCCGAGGCGGCCGCGGGCCCGCACGACGCCGCGTACCTCTTCGACCGTTTCGTATCCCTGATGGAGGGCCAGCGTGCCTAAGCGCTCCGATATCCAGTCCGTCCTGGTCATCGGCTCCGGCCCGATCGTCATCGGCCAGGCAGCCGAGTTCGACTACTCCGGCACCCAGGCCTGCCGCGTCCTCAAGGCCGAGGGCCTGCGCGTCATCCTGGTGAACTCCAACCCGGCGACGATCATGACCGACCCGGAGATCGCCGACGCCACCTACGTGGAGCCGATCACCCCCGAGTTCGTCGAGAAGATCATCGCCAAGGAGCGCCCCGACGCGCTCCTGCCCACCCTCGGCGGCCAGACCGCGCTGAACACCGCGATCTCCATGCACGAGAACGGTGTCCTGGAGAAGTACGGCGTCGAGCTCATCGGCGCCAACGTCGAGGCGATCAACAAGGGCGAGGACCGCGACCTCTTCAAGGGCGTCGTGGAAGCCGTCAAGGCGAAGACCGGCTACGGCGAGTCCGCCCGTTCGGTCATCTGCCACTCCATGGACGACGTCCTCGCGGGTGTCGACACCCTGGGCGGCTACCCCGTCGTCGTCCGCCCCTCCTTCACCATGGGCGGTGCCGGCTCCGGCTTCGCCCACGACGAGGAGGAGCTGCGCCGTATCGCCGGACAGGGCCTCACGCTCTCGCCGACCACCGAGGTGCTCCTTGAGGAGTCCATCCTCGGCTGGAAGGAGTACGAGCTGGAGCTGATGCGCGACAGGAACGACAATGTCGTGGTCGTCTGCTCCATCGAGAACTTCGACCCGATGGGCGTCCACACCGGCGACTCCATCACCGTCGCCCCCGCGATGACGCTCACCGACCGTGAGTACCAGCGGCTGCGCGACATCGGCATCGCGATCATCCGCGAGGTCGGCGTCGACACCGGCGGCTGCAACATCCAGTTCGCCATCGACCCCACCGACGGCCGGGTCATCGTCATCGAGATGAACCCCCGCGTCTCCCGCTCCTCGGCGCTCGCTTCCAAGGCCACCGGCTTCCCGATCGCCAAGATCGCCGCCAAGCTGGCCGTCGGCTACACGCTGGACGAGATCCCCAACGACATCACCGAGAAGACCCCGGCCTCCTTCGAGCCGACCCTCGACTACGTCGTCGTCAAGGCCCCGCGCTTCGCCTTCGAGAAGTTCCCCTCCGCCGACTCCACCCTCACCACCACCATGAAGTCGGTGGGCGAGGCCATGGCGATCGGCCGGAACTTCACCGAGGCCCTCCAGAAGGCCCTGCGCTCGCTGGAGAAGAAGGGCTCGCAGTTCGCCTTCACCGGCCCGGCCGGTGACAAGGCCGAGCTGCTGGCCGAGGCGGTCCGGCCCACCGACGGCCGCATCAACACCGTCATGCGGGCGATCCGGGCCGGAGCCACCCAGGAGGAGGTCTTCGACGCCACGAAGATCGATCCCTGGTTCGTCGACCAGCTGTTCCTGATCAAGGAGATCGCCGACGAGCTGGCCTCCGCCGAACGCCTGGACGCCGACCTGATCGCCGAGGCCAAGCGGCACGGCTTCTCCGACGCCCAGATCGGTGAGATCCGCGGGCTGCGCGAGGACGTCGTCCGCGAGGTCCGGCACGCGCTGGGCATCCGCCCGGTCTACAAGACCGTCGACACGTGTGCCGCCGAGTTCGCCGCGAAGACCCCGTACTTCTACTCCTCGTACGACGAGGAGAGCGAGGTCGCGAGCCGCACCAAGCCCGCCGTGATCATCCTCGGCTCGGGCCCCAACCGCATCGGCCAGGGCATCGAGTTCGACTACTCCTGTGTGCACGCCTCCTTCGCGCTCAGCGACGCGGGCTACGAGACCGTCATGGTCAACTGCAACCCGGAGACCGTCTCCACCGACTACGACACCTCCGACCGGCTCTACTTCGAGCCGCTCACCCTGGAGGACGTCCTGGAGATCGTGCACGCCGAGTCGCTGGCGGGCCCGATCGCCGGAGTCATCGTCCAGCTCGGCGGCCAGACCCCGCTGGGCCTCTCCCAGGCGCTCAAGGACAACGGCGTGCCCGTCGTCGGCACCTCCCCGGAGGCCATCCACGCCGCCGAGGACCGCGGCGCCTTCGGCCGGGTGCTGGCCGAGGCCGGACTGCCCGCGCCCAAGCACGGCACCGCCACCACCTTCGGCGAGGCCAAGGCCATCGCCGACGAGATCGGCTACCCCGTCCTCGTGCGGCCGTCCTACGTCCTCGGCGGGCGCGGCATGGAGATCGTGTACGACGAGACGCGCCTCGCCGCGTACATCGCCGAGTCCACCGAGATCAGCCCCACCCGGCCAGTCCTGGTCGACCGCTTCCTCGACGACGCCATCGAGATCGACGTGGACGCCCTCTACGACGGCACCGAGCTGTACCTCGGCGGCGTCATGGAGCACATCGAGGAGGCCGGTATCCACTCCGGCGACTCGGCCTGCGCCCTGCCCCCGATCACCCTCGGCGGGTTCGACGTCAAGCGGCTGCGCGCCTCCACCGAGGGCATCGCCAAGGGCGTCGGCGTCCGCGGACTGATCAACATCCAGTTCGCGCTCTCCGGCGACATCCTCTACGTCCTCGAAGCCAACCCGCGCGCCTCCCGCACGGTCCCCTTCACCTCGAAGGCGACCGCGGTGCCGCTCGCCAAGGCCGCCGCGCGCATCTCGCTCGGCGCGACCATCGCCGAGCTGCGCGAGGAGGGCCTGCTGCCGAAGACCGGCGACGGCGGCACCCTGCCGCTGGACGCGCCGATCTCCGTCAAGGAGGCCGTGATGCCGTGGTCGCGCTTCCGCGACATCCACGGCCGCGGCGTCGACACCGTCCTCGGCCCGGAGATGCGCTCCACCGGCGAGGTCATGGGCATCGACTCGGTCTTCGGCACGGCGTACGCCAAGTCGCAGGCCGGCGCCTACGGCCCGCTGCCCACCAAGGGCCGCGCGTTCATCTCGGTCGCCAACCGCGACAAGCGCTCGATGATCTTCCCGGCCCGCGAGCTGGTCGCCCACGGTTTCGAGCTGATGGCCACCTCCGGCACCGCCGAGGTCCTCAAGCGCAACGGCATCAACGCCACCGTGGTGCGCAAGCAGTCCGAGGGCACCGGACCGAACGGCGAGAGGACCATCGTCCAGCTCATTCACGACGGCGAGGTCGACCTCATCGTCAACACGCCGTACGGCACCGGCGGCCGGCTCGACGGCTACGACATCCGCACCGCGGCCGTCGCCCGCTCGGTCCCCTGTCTGACCACGGTCCAGGCGCTCGCCGCCGCCGTCCAGGGCATCGACGCCCTCAACCACGGCGACGTGGGCGTCCGTTCCCTCCAGGAACACGCCGAGCATCTGACAGCGGCCCGCGACTAGCCGCCCGGAGAGGGGGACACCGGAAACGGTGTCCCCCTCTTTGCGAGCCCCGTCGAGCACACCGAGCACCAAGGACACCTCCTCATGTACAAGTTCTTCTTCCGGCTGGTCTTCAAGCGGATGGACCCCGAGCAGGCCCACTACGCCGCCTTCCGCTGGATCCGCCTCGCCGCCCGTATCCCCGTCCTGCGTACCTTCCTCGCCGCCGCCCTCGCCCCCCGCTTCAAGGAGCTGCGCACTGAGGCCCTCGGCCTGCGGATGCACGGCCCCTTCGGGCTCGCCGCAGGCTTCGACAAGAACGCGGTCGCCATCGACGGCATGGCCATGCTCGGTTTCGACCACATCGAGATCGGCACCGTCACCGGCGAAGCCCAGCCCGGCAACCCCAAGAAGCGGCTCTTCCGGCTCGTCGCCGACCGCGCGCTGATCAACCGCATGGGCTTCAACAACGAGGGCTCCGCCGCCGTCGCCGCCCGCCTGGCCGCCCGCAACCCGGTCTTCCGCACCACCGTCGGCGTCAACATCGGCAAGACCAAGGTCGTGCCCGAGGCCGAGGCCGCCGCCGACTACGTGAAGTCCACCGAGGCCCTCGCCGCCCACGCCGACTACCTGGTCGTCAACGTCTCCTCGCCCAACACCCCCGGCCTGCGCAACCTCCAGGCCACCGAGTCGCTGCGCCCGCTGCTCACCGCCGTACGCGAGGCCGCCGACCGCACCGTCACCACCCGGCGGGTCCCGCTCCTCGTCAAGATCGCCCCGGACCTCGCCGACGAGGACGTCGACGCCGTCGCCGACCTCGCCGTGGAACTGGGCCTGGACGGCATCATCGCCACCAACACCACCATCGCCCGCGAGGGCCTGGGCCTGAAATCCGACCCCGCCCTGGTGGGAGAGACAGGCGGACTCTCCGGCGCGCCCCTCAAGGAGCGCTCGTTGGAGGTCCTGAGCCGTCTGTACGCCCGCGTGGGGGACCGGATCACCCTGGTGGGCGTCGGGGGCGTCGAGAACGCCGAGGACGCCTGGCAGCGCATCCTGGCCGGGGCCACCCTCGTCCAGGGCTACAGCGCCTTCATCTACGAGGGCCCCTTCTACGCCCGCGGCATCCACAAGGGCCTCGCCGCCCGGCTCGCCGCGTCCCCGTACGCCACCCTCGCCGAGGCCGTCGGCGCCGAGACCCGGAAGAAGGCCGCCCTGTGACCCCCGAACCCTTCGGCGCCCGCCTGCGCCACGCCATGGACACCCGGGGGCCGCTCTGCGTCGGCATCGACCCGCACGCCTCGCTGCTCACCTCCTGGGGCCTGAACGACGACATCGCGGGCCTGGAGCGCTTCACCCGCACCGTGGTCGAGGCGCTGGCCGACCGGGTCGCCGTCCTCAAGCCGCAGTCCGCCTTCTTCGAGCGCTTCGGCTCGCGTGGCGTCGCCGTCCTGGAGAAAGCCGTCGAAGAGGCACGGGCCGCCGGGGCGCTCGTCCTGATGGACGCCAAGCGCGGCGACATCGGCTCCACCATGGCCGCCTACGCGGCGACCTACCTGGACAAGGACTCCCCGCTCTTCTCCGACGCGGTGACCGTCTCCCCGTACCTCGGCTTCGGCTCGCTGCGACCGGCGCTCGACGCGGCCGCCGTCTCCGGCGCGGGCGTCTTCGTCCTCGCCCTCACCTCCAACCCGGAGGGCGCCGAGGTCCAGCGCGCCACGGCCGCCGACGGCCGTTCGCTCGCCCAGCTGATGCTCGACCACATGGCCGCCGAGAACGCGGGGGCGGCCCCGCTCGGCTCGGTCGGCGCGGTGGTCGGCGCGACGCTCGGCGACGCGGGGGTGAACCTGGCGATCAACGGGCCGCTCCTCGCGCCCGGCATCGGCGCCCAGGGGGCGACCCCGGCGGACCTGCCGACGGTGTTCGGCGACGCCGTCGGCAACGTGGTTCCCAGCGTGAGCCGGGGCGTGCTGCGCCACGGTCCGGACGCGTCCGGGCTGCGCGAAGCGGCCGAACGGTTCGCGGACGAAGTCCGTCGTGCCGTATCCGGCAGTTGACCCTGACACGTTTACAGCGTGTTGACGAATCACTGACGAGTTACTGACCAGAAACCTGGTCGATATGTCTGGAAAGTCCTGGTCAGGCACAGCTGACCAGGACTTTTCGTCTGTTCTCGCTGACTACGGCGGCCCAGGCCGCTAGTCTCCGTCGAGAGCGGCCGAGCACAGTGTGTTCGTCGCTCACCTGGTGGGTGGCGTCCAGCTTCCCCGCCGGTCCGTATCCGACAGATCGACATCCGAGGTGACGTAGGCGTGGCTCTTCCGCCCCTTACCCCTGAACAGCGCGCAGCCGCGCTCGAAAAGGCCGCCGCGGCTCGCCGGGAGCGGGCCGAGGTCAAGAATCGACTCAAGCACTCCGGCGCCTCCCTCCACGAGGTCATCAAGCAGGGCCAGGAGAACGACGTCATCGGGAAGATGAAGGTCTCCGCACTGCTGGAATCCCTGCCGGGCGTCGGCAAGGTCCGCGCCAAGCAGATCATGGAGCGTCTCGGCATCTCCGAGAGCCGCCGGGTCAGGGGTCTTGGCTCCAACCAGATCGCATCCCTGGAGCGTGAGTTCGGCGTCAGCGGCGCCTGACGTTCTCAGGCACTCCTGAGAACCTGGATAATCGCCCCATGGCTGCAACATCCCGGGGGACGTCCCCCGTACCCCCGGACGTACGTCCGCGGCTGACCGTGCTCTCCGGCCCCTCGGGGGTCGGCAAGAGCACGGTCGTCGCTCATATGCGCACAGTGCACCCCGAGGTCTGGCTCTCCGTGTCGGCGACGACACGCAAGCCGCGTCCCGGGGAGCGCAACGGCGTGCACTACTTCTTCGTGGACGACGAGGAGTTCGACAAGCTCGTCGCCAACGGCGAGCTGCTGGAGTGGGCCGAGTTCGCGGGCAACCGCTACGGCACGCCGCGCCGCGCCGTGCTGGACCGCCTGGAGGCCGGGGAACCGGTCCTGCTGGAGATCGACCTCCAGGGCGCCCGGCTGGTCCGCGAGTCGATGGCCGACGCGCGCCTGGTCTTCCTGGCGCCGCCGAGCTGGGAGGAGCTGGTGCGTCGGCTCACCGGCCGGGGCACCGAGGCGCCCGAGGTCATCGAGCGCAGGCTCGCCGCCGCGAAGGTCGAGCTGGCCGCCGAGGCCGAGTTCGATACGACGCTGGTCAACACC
The DNA here is from genome assembly GCF_031760065.1 of Streptomyces durocortorensis. Classification (NCBI taxonomy): domain Bacteria; kingdom Bacillati; phylum Actinomycetota; class Actinomycetes; order Kitasatosporales; family Streptomycetaceae; genus Streptomyces; species Streptomyces sp. C11-1. The sequence goes on along the minus strand of NZ_CP134500.1, from coordinate 884,131 downwards.
TCCGTCGAGGACGTGGCCCGCGAGCTGCTAGCCTTGATGCTTCAGACTTAGATCTACTGTGATCTTTGATCTTTACCCCCTTCGGAAGGCAGAGAGTGTCCTCTTCCATCACCACGCCCGAGGGCATCATCAACCCGCCGATTGATGAGCTCCTTGAGGCCACCGACTCGAAGTACAGCCTGGTGATCTACGCGGCCAAGCGCGCCCGCCAGATCAACGCGTACTACTCGCAGCTCGGCGAGGGTCTCCTTGAGTACGTCGGTCCGCTCGTCGACACCCACGTGCACGAGAAGCCGCTGTCGATCGCGCTCCGCGAGATCAACGCGGGTCTGCTGACCTCCGAGGCCATCGAGGGCCCCGCGCAGTAGGCAGAACAGCACCTCGTCCTCAGGCCCGGCGGCCCGTACGCCGGGCCTGAGGTGTGTCCGGGGCCGGGTGAACGCGTTCCGCGCGGTGAGGCAGCATGGGACCGCACACATAGCCGTTACGTTGCCGAGTGCGGGGAGACGCAGTGGACAAGCCGAAGGTGGTCCTGGGGGTCAGCGGGGGCATCGCCGCCTACAAGGCGTGCGAGCTGCTGCGCCGGCTGACCGAGTCCGGCCATGACGTACGGGTCGTCCCGACCGCCTCCTCGCTGCACTTCGTGGGCGCCGCGACCTGGTCGGCGCTCTCCGGGCACCCCGTCTCCGACCAGGTCTGGGACGACGTGCACGAAGTCCCGCACGTACGGATCGGGCAGGAGGCCGACCTCGTGGTGGTCGCCCCGGCGACCGCCGACATGCTGGCCAGGGCGGCCCACGGGCTCGCCGACGATCTGCTCACCAACACCCTGCTGACCGCCCGCTGTCCGGTGGTCTTCGCGCCCGCCATGCACACCGAGATGTGGGAGCACCCGGCCACCCGGGAGAACGTCGCGACGCTGCGACGCCGGGGCGCCGTCGTCATCGAGCCCGCCGTCGGGCGGCTCACCGGCGTCGACACCGGCAAGGGCCGGCTGCCCGACCCGGGCGAGATCTTCGAGGTCTGCCGCCGGGTGCTGGCGCGCGGGGTCACCGAGCCCGACCTCGCGGGCCGCCATGTGGTGATCAGTGCGGGCGGCACGCGCGAGCCGCTGGACCCGGTGCGCTTCCTCGGCAACCGCTCCTCCGGCAAGCAGGGGTACGCGCTGGCGCGCACGGCGGTCGCCCGCGGCGCCCGGGTCACCCTGATCGAGGCCAACACCGGGCTGCCCGACCCGGCCGGGGCCGACGTCCTGCGGGTCGGCACCGCCGTACAGCTGCGGGAGGCCGTGCTGAAGGCGGCCGCCGACGCGGACGCCGTGGTGATGGCGGCCGCGGTGGCCGACTTCCGTCCCGCCGACTACGCCCCGGGCAAGATCAAGAAGAAGGACGGCGAGGAGGCCCCCGCCGTCCCGCTGGTCCGTAACCCCGACATCCTCGCCGAGGTCGCCGCCGAGCGGGCTCGGCCGGACCAGATCGTCGTGGGCTTCGCCGCCGAGACCGATGATGTACTGGCCAACGGCCGTGAGAAGCTCCGCCGCAAGGGCTGCGACCTGCTCGTGGTCAACGAGGTGGGGGAGCGCAAGACCTTCGGCTCCGAGGAGAACGAAGCGGTCGTCCTCGCGGCCGACGGCCAGGAGACACCGGTTCCGTACGGTCCCAAGGAAGCGCTCGCCGACACGGTCTGGGACCTGGTTTCGGGAAGGTTCCAGCCGATTTCATAATCAACCCTCCGGGCGACTGGAAAGGCCCTATAGGGTGTAAACAGGTCGCCGGGAAGGGTGGATTGTCCTACTGGAACCCCCTGTGGCGCAGGTCACGGGACTTCCAAAGGGCGAGACACCTGGCCCGGCCGCCGGATACGACCGATAAACTGGTCGACGGCACGCTCCGAGCGCAGCTCTCGGACGTACCACCCATGATCAGCCAGCAGCCGCTGCAACCCCAGGGAGCGATGTGTCCCGCCGTCTCTTCACCTCGGAATCCGTCACCGAGGGTCACCCCGACAAGATCGCTGACCAGATCAGCGACACGATTCTCGACGCGCTCCTGCGCGAGGACCCCGCCTCGCGCGTCGCCGTCGAGACCTTGATCACCACTGGTCTGGTGCATGTCGCGGGCGAGGTCACCACCAAGGCCTACGCCGACATCCCCAACCTCGTGCGCAACAAGGTGCTGGAGATCGGCTACGACTCCTCCAAAAAGGGCTTCGACGGTGCTTCCTGTGGCGTCTCGGTCTCCATCGGAGCGCAGTCGCCGGACATCGCACAGGGCGTCGACACCGCTTACGAGAAGCGGGTCGAGGGCGATGAGGACGAGCTCGACAAGCAGGGCGCGGGCGACCAGGGCCTGATGTTCGGCTACGCCTGCGACGAGACCCCGGAGCTGATGCCGCTCCCGATCCACCTCGCCCACCGCCTCTCCCGGCGGCTGTCCGAGGTGCGGAAGAACGGGACCATCCCCTACCTCCGTCCCGACGGCAAGACCCAGGTCACCATCGAGTACGACGGTGACAAGGCGGTCCGCCTGGACACCGTGGTGGTCTCCTCGCAGCACGCCTCCGACATCGACCTGGACTCGCTGCTCGCGCCCGACATCCGTGAGTTCGTCGTCGAGCACGTGCTCGCGCAGCTCGTCGAGGACGGCATCAAGCTGGACACCGAGGGCTACCGCCTCCTGGTGAACCCCACCGGCCGTTTCGAGATCGGCGGCCCGATGGGGGACGCGGGTCTGACCGGGCGCAAGATCATCATCGACACCTACGGCGGCATGGCCCGCCACGGCGGCGGTGCCTTCTCGGGCAAGGACCCGTCCAAGGTCGACCGTTCCGCGGCGTACGCGATGCGCTGGGTCGCCAAGAACGTGGTGGCCGCCGGGCTCGCCACCCGCTGCGAGGTCCAGGTCGCGTACGCGATCGGCAAGGCCGAGCCGGTCGGTCTCTTCGTCGAGACCTTCGGCACCGCGGCCGTGGACACCGAGAAGATCGAGAACGCCATCGGTGAGGTCTTCGACCTCCGCCCGGCCGCGATCATCCGGGACCTCGACCTGCTCCGCCCGATCTACGCCCAGACCGCCGCGTACGGCCACTTCGGCCGTGAGCTGCCGGACTTCACCTGGGAGCGCACGGACCGCGTGGACGCCCTGCGCGCGGCAGCCGGTCTCTAGTCAGTGCCCCTCCCGGCGGGCTTCGCCCCGTCGGGCCGGCCTTGCCGGTCGCGGCACCAGCAGTACCGCACAGTGACGACAGCGGGGCCCGGACACCGAACACGGTGGCCGGGCCCCGCCGCTCTGCGCGCGGCCGCCGCTGTCAGTGCCGTCTGGTAGGAATTTGGCTGTGAGCAGCGAGAACGAGCAGTCCGCCGAGCCCGGGACCGGGGCGGCCGAGCCCGGGACCGGGGCGCCGGAGCAGCTTGCGCTGATCCGGGAGACGGTGCGCCGGGCGAAGGTGCCGCGCGCCAAGCCGCGGACCTGGCGCGGCGCCGCGCTCGCCGGGGAGCTGCCCGTCGCCCGCGTCCTGGTCAACAAGGGCGTCCTCCATCTCGACCAGTATTTCGACTACGCGGTCCCCGAGGAGCTGGACGCCGACGCCCAGCCGGGTGTGCGGGTGCGGGTGCGGTTCGGGGCGGGCGGGCGCAATGTCCAGGGCGGGCGGCGCGAGGGCGGCGGCCTGATCGACGGCTTCATCATCGAGCGCCGCGCCGACTCCGACTACCAGGGCGCGCTGGCCGCCCTGGCCTACGTGGTCTCCCCGGAGCCGGTCCTCGGGCCCGAGCTGCTCGCCCTCTCCCGCGCGGTCGCCGACCGGTATGCGGGCAGCCTTGCCGACGTCCTCCAGCTCGCCGTCCCGCCCCGCAACGGCCGCGCCGAGTCCAAGCCCTCCCCGGAGCCGCTGCCGCCGCCCCCGCCTCCGCAGCCGGGCACCTGGGAGCGGTATGCCCAGGGCCCGGCCTTTCTGCGCGCCCTGGCCGAGGGCGGCGCCCCGCGCGCGGTGTGGACCGCCCTGCCCGGGCCGCACTGGCCCGCCGAGATCGCGGGGGCCGTCGCGGCGACGCTCTCCTCGGGGCGGGGCGCCCTCGTCGTGGTCCCCGACGGGCGGGCCGCCGGACGGGTCGACGCGGCGCTGACCGAGCTGCTCGGCGCGGGCCGGCACGCGCTGCTCACCGCCGACTCCGGCCCGGAGAAGCGCTACCGCCAGTGGCTCGCGGTGCGCCGGGGCTCCGTGCGGGCGGTCGTGGGGACCCGGGCCGCGATGTTCGCCCCCGTCCAGCACCTCGGCCTGGTGGTCATCTGGGATGACGGGGACTCCAGCCACAGCGACGACAACGCCCCCTTCCCGCATGTCCGCGAGGTCCTGGAGCTGCGGGCCGCGCAGGGCCGCTGCGGCTTCCTGCTCGGCGGCACCAGCTGCACGGTGGAGGCGGCCCAGCTGGTGGAGAGCGGCTGGGCGCTGCCGCTCCTCGCGGACCGGGAGCAGCTGCGCCGGGCCGCGCCCCTGATCCGTACGGTCGGGGACGGCGAGCTGGCCCGGGACGGCGCTGCCCGCTCCGCCCGGCTGCCCAGCCTCGCCTGGCAGACCGTGCGCGACGGCCTGCGCAGCGGCCCGGTGCTGGTCCAGGTTCCCCGGAGGGGTTACGCCCCCCGCCTCGCCTGCGAACGCTGTCGCACCCCCGCCCGCTGCCGCCACTGCGCGGGCCCGCTCCAGGCCCCGGACCAGCAGGATCTGAACTGCGCCTGGTGCGGGCGGGCCGAGCGGTCCTGGCACTGCGCGGAGTGCGGCTCCCCCCGGCTCCGCGCCCAGATCGTCGGCGCCCGCCGCACCGCCGAGGAGCTGGGCCGGGCCTTCCCCGCCGTGCCGGTCCGTACCTCGGGGCGCGACCACATCCTGGACGCGGTGCCGGACGCGCCCGCGCTGGTCGTCAGCACCCCCGGCGCGGAGCCCGTGGCCGAGGGCGGTTACGCCGCCGCGCTGCTCCTGGACGGCTGGGCCATGCTCGGCAGGCCGGACCTGCGGGCGGGCGAGGAGGCGCTGCGCCGCTGGACGGCCGCGGGCGCGCTGGTGCGGGGGCAGGAGGAGGGCGGCACGGTGGTCATCGTGGCCGAGCCGACGGAACGGGCGGTGCAGGCCCTGGTCCGCTGGGACCCGGCCGGTTTCGCCCGCCGCGAGCTGGCGGAGCGGGCCGAGCTGGGCTTCCCGCCGGTCTCCCGAATGGCCTCGGTGACCGGCCCGGCCGATTCCCTGGGCTCGTTCCTCCAGACCGCCGGCCTGCCGCCTGAGGCCGAGATCCTGGGCCCGGTGCCGGTTCCGCCGGCCGGGCCGGGAAGGCCCCGCAGGCCGGGAGAGGCCCCACCGGGCGAGACTTGGGAGCGCGCCCTCATCCGGGTGGTCCCGGGCCGCGGCGCGGCCCTCGCAAGCGCCCTGAAGGCGGCACAGGCGGCGCGCACGGCCAAGGGCGTCGGCGACCAGGTGCGCATCCGGATCGACCCGCCGGACATCGGCTGAGGCCACCCGTCCGCCCCAGGACCTCAGCGATCCCTGCTCCGATGACGGCGCTGCCTCGCTCCCCCCCCATGTGACACTGCCCCGCCGCGCGGCATGCACGGTGGGGCAGAGGAGCGGCCCGGTGTCAGCCGTTGCGGGGGCCCGGGAATGCTCCGGGGCGGAGCTCCTCGCGGGCCGGAGGCTGGGCCGTCGGCGGCTGCGGCGGCCTCGACCGGGCCGCGGGCACCGCGGGCACCGCGGGCACCGGGGCGCCGGACCCGGCGGCGGGGCCACCGGACAGGCCGGCGCCGACGGAGACTGCGCGCGGCGCGGCCGTCGTCTCCGCGCCTGTCTCGGCTGCGGGCTGCGGGGTGGCCCGACGCGCGCCGTAACGGCGGTGCACGGCCTGCTTGGTGACGCCGAGGGCGGAGCCCACCGCGTCCCAGGAGAAGCCCAGCGAGCGGTCGAAGTCCACGGCGGCCGTGACCAGGGTCTCGACGCTGTCCCGCAGCTCCTGCGCGAGGCGGACGGTGGGGGCCGGGGCCCTGCCGTAGACGACGAAGCCCGCGGAGGGGCCGGAGCGGCGCGGACGGTAGACGTTGCCCAGCTGGGCGGTGAGGGTGCGCAGCGCGTCCACCTGCCGCCGGACCCGCTCGATGTCCCGCACCAGAAGGTGCAGACTGGCCCGCGCTTGGGCGTCGTGGGTTGCGTGGTCGGCCATGAAGAAGCCTCTCGAACCGGCGTTGAAAGGGATCGGGCCGCATCGGGGCGGCCCGCTTCGGTCAATCTCCTTTGACCAACGCCCGAGCCGGGTATGTGGTCACGCTATCGGGGCGTATGTGCATATGCACGGGGCGTGCGCGGCGCGCGTACGCCCCCTCGGTCGGCGCACGGCCGGCGCGGACGGACCCGGCATGCTTCCCCCGGCCACCCCCTGGGGCCTGTCGTCAGGCTGCCGCCTGCCGGGCGGCGTCCGGCAGGCTCGCTCGCGGCGTCGCCCAGAGAGCCGGGTAGCTCCGCCGCGAGGCCGTTGCGGCGTCTTGCGACCGCATGCACCGGACGCCGCCCGCCCGCCCTTCGGGCAGCGACGGCGGTTTGACGACAGGCCCTAGACTGGTGTGCTGCTCGTCACCGTACGTCTTGGCCCGAGAGGCAGTCAGCCACCCATGAAGCTCGTCTTCGCCGGCACCCCCGAGGTCGCCGTCCCCGCCCTGGACGCCCTGATCGCCTCCGACCGCCACGAGGTCGCCGCCGTCGTGACCCGTCCCGACGCCCCCGCCGGCCGGGGCCGACGGCTCGTCGCGAGCCCGGTGGCCGAACGGGGCGAGGAGGCGGGGATCGAGGTGCTCAAGCCCGCCAAACCCCGGGACGAGGCGTTCCTCGCCCGGCTGCGCGAGATCGCCCCGGACTGCTGCCCGGTCGTCGCCTACGGGGCGCTGCTGCCCAAGGTCGCCCTGGACGTGCCCGCGCGCGGCTGGGTCAACCTGCACTTCTCGCTGCTTCCCGCCTGGCGCGGGGCCGCGCCCGTGCAGCACTCCCTGATGGCCGGGGACGAGGTGACCGGCGCGTCCACCTTCCTGATCGAGGAGGGGCTGGACTCCGGCCCGGTCTACGGCGTCCTCACCGAGGAGATCCGCCCCACCGACACCAGCGGCGACCTGCTCACCCGGCTCGCCTTCGCGGGGGCCGGGCTGCTCGCCGCGACCATGGACGGCATCGAGGACGGCACCCTGCACGCCGTGCCCCAGCCGCACGAGGGCGTCACCCAGGCCCCGAAGATCACCGTCGAGGACGCCCAGGTCCAGTGGTCGGCCCCCGCCCTGCGGGTCGACCGGGTCGTGCGGGGCTGCACCCCGGCCCCCGGCGCCTGGACCCTGTTCCGCGGCGAGCGGCTGAAGCTGATCCAGGCCACGCCCGTCTTGGACCGGACCGACCTGGCTCCCGGCGAGCTCTCCGCCGCCAAGAACAACGTGTACGCGGGCACCGGTTCGCACGCCGTCGAGCTGCTGTGGGTCCAGCCGCAGGGCAAGAAGCCGATGAAGGCCGCCGACTGGGCACGCGGTGTCCGCATCGTCCACGGCGAGCTGCTGGGGTCGTAGAACCTCTCGTTCGAGGGGCCGGGAGCGGCGACGTACGCTGGGAGGGTTCGCCTCTCTCACCATCAGCGGAGCACCTTTCACGTGAACGACCAGCCGCGTCGCCGTCCCGCCAGGCCCCATCGCCGCCCCCAGAAGGACCCGGTCCGCTTTCTCGCCTTCGAGGCGCTCAGGGCCGTCGACGAGCGTGACGCGTACGCCAACCTCGTGCTGCCCCCGCTGCTGAAGAAGGCCCGCGCCAAGGGCGACTTCGACGGCCGGGACGCGGCGCTGGCGACCGAGCTGGTCTACGGGACGCTGCGCCGCCAGGGGACCTACGACGCGATCGTGGCGGCCTGCATCGACCGGCCGCTGCGCGAGGTCGACCCGCCGGTCCTGGACGTCCTCAACATGGGCGTCCACCAGCTGCTCGGCACCCGCATCCCCACCCACGCGGCCGTCTCCGCCAGCGTGGAGCTGGCCCGGGTGGTGCTGGGGGAGGGGCGCGCGAAGTTCGTCAACGCGGTGCTGCGCAAGGTCACCGCGCACGACCTCGACGGCTGGGTGGAGAAGGTCGCCCCGCCGTACGAGGAGGACGCCGAGGACCACCTCTCCGTCGTGCACTCCCACCCGCGCTGGATCGTCTCCGCGCTCTGGGACGCGCTGGGCGGCGGCCGTGCGGGCATCGAGGACCTTCTCGAAGCCGACAACGAGCGGCCCGAGGTGACGTTGGCGGCCCGCCCCGGCCGCTCCACCACCGACGAGCTGACCACGGCGCTGGGCGAGGACAACTCCCTCCCGGGCCGCTGGTCCCCGTACGCCGTGCGGATGGCCGAGGGCGGCGAGCCCGGAGCGCTGGAAGCCGTCCGGGAGGGCCGGGCGGGCGTCCAGGACGAGGGCAGCCAGCTCGTCGCCGCCGCCCTGGCCGCCGCCCCCCTCGACGGGAGCGACACCCGCTGGCTGGACGGTTGCGCGGGCCCCGGGGGCAAGGCCGCCCTGCTGGCCGCCCTCGCCGCCGGGCGGGGGGCGGCCCTGCTCGCCGCCGAGAAGCAGCCGCACCGCGCCCGGCTGGTCGAGCGGGCGCTCGCCGGTAACCCGGGTCCGTATCAGGTGATCACCGCCGACGGCACCCGACCGCCGTGGCGGCCCGGCGCCTTCGACCGCGTCCTGATGGACGTGCCGTGCTCGGGCCTGGGGGCGCTGCGCCGCCGCCCGGAGTCCCGCTGGCGGCGTCGGGCCGAGGACCTGGAGGCCTTCGCCCCGCTCCAACGCGGTCTGCTGCGCGAGGCGTTGAAGGCCGTACGGATCGGCGGCGTGGTCGGTTACGCGACCTGCTCGCCGCATCTCGCCGAGACCCGGGTGGTCGTCGAGGACGTGCTGAAGGGCCGGGGCGGGGAACCGGTCCAGGCGGAGTGGATCGACGCCCGGCCGCTGATGCCCGGCGTACCCGCCCTCGGCGAGGGACCGGACGTCCAGCTCTGGCCGCATCTGCACGGCACGGACGCGATGTATCTGGCTCTGCTGCGCCGGACCGGCTGAATATCACCGCGTCAGCAGGCCTCCCCGGCCGGCGAAAGAGCGGTAAAGCGCTGGCAAAATGCCCTGAATGCGCGGACTGTGATGGTCGTGTGAGGCCTCGGAGGGCATCGAGGCGGGGAACCGGCGCGGAACGTGGCAGGCTTGGGTCATGGCGCAGATCAATCCCAGCATCCTGTCCGCGGATTTCGCACGTCTCGCCGAGGAGGCGAAGGCCGTCGAAGGCGCGGACTGGCTCCACGTCGATGTGATGGACAACCACTTCGTGCCCAACCTGACCCTCGGCGTGCCGATCGTCGAAGCGCTCAGCAAGGCCACGGACACCCCGCTGGACTGCCACCTCATGATCGAGGACGCGGACCGCTGGGCCCCGCAGTACGTGGAGGCCGGGGCCGGTTCCGTCACCTTCCACGCGGAGGCCGCCGCCGCGCCGGTGCGCCTCGCGCGGGAGATCCGGGCCAAGGGGGCGCGCGCCTCGATGGCGCTCAAGCCCGCGACGCCCATCGAGCCGTACGAGGACCTGCTCCCCGAGCTCGACATGCTGCTGATCATGACCGTCGAGCCGGGCTTCGGCGGCCAGGCGTTCCTGGACATCATGCTGCCGAAGATCCGCCGCACCCGGGAGCTGATCAGCAAGCACGGCCTCGAACTGTGGCTCCAGGTCGACGGCGGGGTCTCGGCCACCACCATCGAGCGGTGCGCCGAGGCGGGCGCCGACGTCTTCGTGGCCGGATCCGCGGTGTACGGGGCGAAGGACCCGGCGGCGGCGGTGCGGGACCTGCGGGCGCAGGCGGACGTGGCGACGGCCGCGGCCCCCTGGGCGTGCGACCACTGAACCAAGGACAGATGAACGCGGCCCGACAGGGCCGATCAAGGATCGCCGGATCTGACAGGATGAACGGCGTATCGGGCGTGTGAACAGCAGTGAGGAGATCGCGGTGTCTGGCATCTCGGCGGGTCGGTCAGCCATGCGGATGGGACCCGCGGAGCTGGTGCAGGCGGCGGCCATGGCCCGCCGGTTCTATCTGGAGGGCAAGTCCAAGATCCAGATCGCCGAGGAGTTCGGCGTCAGCCGCTTCAAGGTGGCCCGGGTCCTGGAGACCGCCCTCGAACGTGATCTCGTACGGATCGAGATCCGGGTCCCGGCCGAGCTGGACGCCGAACGCTCCGACGCGCTGCGAGCCCGCTACGGGCTGCGGCACGCGGTGGTCGTCGAGTCCCCGGCCGAGGAGCAGGAGGACGCCCCCGACCCGGAGAACCTGGGCGAGGTCGCGGCCGATCTGCTCGGCGAGCTGGTGGCCGAGGGCGATGTGCTCGGCCTGGCCTGGGGCCGCTCCACCATCCACATGGCGGCCGCCCTCGACCGGCTCCCGCCCTGCACCGTCGTCCAGCTGACCGGGGTCTACGACGCGGGCACCGCCGAGCGCGGCTCGGTCGAGGCGGTCCGCCGGGCCGCCCAGGTCTCCGGCGGTGAGGCGCACCCCATCTACGCGCCGATGCTGCTGCCCGACCCGGCGACGGCCGCCGCGCTGCGCGAGCAGACGGGCATCGCCCGTGCCTTCGAGTACTTCGACAAGGTCACGGTCGCCGCGGTCTCCATCGGCTCCTGGGAGCCGGGCATCTCCACTGTCCACGACATGCTCTCCGACGAGGAGCGCGCGCACTACGCCTCGCTCGGCGTCGCGGCCGAGATGTCCGCGCACCTCTTCGACGCCGACGGCCGCAGGGTCGGCCGGGACCTCGGCGAGCGCTGTATCACCGTGGAGGCGGACCGGCTGCGCCGGATCCCCGAGGTGGTGGCGATCGCGGGCGGCCAGCGCAAGGCGGCGGCGATCGGCGCGGTGCTGCGCTCCGGCCTGGTGACCAGCCTCGTGACGGACACAGCCGCCGCGGACTTTCTGCTCACGGAGTCCGCCGCCGGGGTGCGTCCGGCGCTGGAGCGGGCCGATCCCGACGGGGAGTGACAACGGGCGCTATGTACTGAGGGGGCGTGCACCACGTGGTGCACGCCCCCTCAGCGCTTCTCCGGGGCCCGGACTCAGCCCGTCGGCGGCGCCTTGGCCGCGCACGGTGCGGCTTCGGTGCGGACGGCCTCGGGCCGGGCGGGCGGGATACCCAGCACGGTCTCCTCCAGATACTCCTCGGGCTCCTCGTACTGGCCCACGTCGGCCGGGTTGTAGCGCGGTGTCTGACGCGACCAGTCCAGGTTGCCGCGCATCCAGCTGCGCATCCCGTCGAGGTAGGGCACCAGCAGCGCGGACAGCTCGGGATACAGCTCCAGCAGCTCGTCCTCGGCCGTTAGGAAGCGCTCGGTCTCCTTGGCTATCCGCTCCGCGACATGATCCAGCGCCTGCTGCTCGCCCATGCCCCGGTGGTGGCGGGCCAGGTGGACGAGGTTGTGGATCTCGCCGAGCATCTGCTCCTTCTCGAAGGAGTACACGTCGTTGGCCCAGCACACGTGGTTGCACGAGGCTTCCAGGGCGGTGATGAACCGGGGGTCGTTGTGGAGCGACTCCGGGGCCTCGATGCCCGCCACGATCTCTATGAGGTCCATGCAGACGTGGATGGCCCCGGTGTGCCGCCGCTTCGCGATGTACGTCTCCTCCGACGGCACCACGTCCTCGGCCCGGTTCCCCGCCTCCCAGGTCGTGGCGGTCGTGAGGTAGGTCACCAGATGCCAGGCGAACCGGGTCCGCCAGTGGGGGGCCGCGTTCGGCGTCGTACGTTTCCACAGATCGGCCAGGGCGATCACGGCGGCCGGGAGCTCCTCGCCCGGCAGCGGCTCGGGGGCGGAGCCGTCGACCACCGCGCGCATCCGGTCGACGACATCCCTCACCCGATCGGGGGAACGGCCGAGATGGCCGTCGTCGAGCTGGTCGTCGACCAGGAAGAGCCAGACGAACCAATCGGCCACCAGATCGAGGTGTTCACCGTCGGCCGTCGGATAGACCATGCCGACGAACGCCCCGAAATCGGCTTGTTCGAAGCGGTTCCTCGCGGACTCGCGGTGGACCAGACCCGTCTGTCTGGTCCAGGCGTCCAGATGCCCCCGGGTGTGCGCCACGTGCGGGTTGGTCCGCTGCGGGAACGGGCAGTAGATGTCCGGCAGTTCGCTGTCCACAGGCGGATCTGGATCCTCTCCGGTCAAACGGTGTGCCCAGGACTGCCGATGTGCCGGAGCGGCGCTTCGGACACCCCCGAGACCTGCGGGTTTGAAGCTACCTGACCCTTTGTCACCCGGTCCAGGGATGGTGATCACGAATGATTCGAATCCCGTTCGGGTACAGTCCGTGGGTAAGGCAGGTTCCACTTGCCCGGGGCCCCCGGCCACCCCTTGGAGCACTCCTTGGAGGAACGGACGAACGCGGGGGTCTTTTGCTGTGTCTTCGTGGAAACGACCTGCACCGTTTCGTATGAAAAAATGAGTGTTATGCGCTTTCTTGAGCCGGGCACCGGTCGCTACACAGAGTCCCCCGCGGTCCCGTACGACCTCACGTACGACGACGTCTTCATGGTCCCGGGCCGCTCCGCGGTCGGCTCCCGGCAGGGGGTGGACCTCTCGTCGCCCGACGGCACCGGTACCACCATCCCGCTCGTGGTCGCCAACATGACCGCCATCGCGGGCCGCCGCATGGCCGAAACTGTCGCCCGCCGCGGCGGTCTCGTCGTCATCCCCCAGGACATCCCGATCGACGTCGTCACCGACGTCATCTCCTGGGTCAAGACGCGCCACCTCGTCCTCGACACCCCGATCGAGCTGGCCCCCGGCCAGACCGTCGCCGACGCCCTGTCGCTGCTGCCCAAGCGCGCCCACGGCGCGGGCGTCGTCGTGGACGCCGACCGGCGCCCCGTCGGCGTCGTCACCGACCACGACCTCACCGGCGTCGACCGCTTCACCCAGCTCTCCGAGGTCATGTCCAAGGACCTGGTCCTGCTGGACGCCGGCATCGACCCGCGCGACGCCTTCAACAAGCTCGACGGCGCCAACCGCAAGCTCGCCCCCGCGGTCGACGCGGACGGCCGCCTCGTCGGCATCCTCACCCGCAAGGCCGCCCTGCGTGCCACGCTCTACACCCCCGCCACCGACGCACAGGGCAAGCTGCGCATCGCGGCCGCCGTCGGCATCAACGGCGACGTCGCGGGCAAGGCCAAGCAGCTCCTGGACGCGGGCGCCGACGTGCTCGTCGTGGACACCGCCCACGGCCACCAGGAGTCCATGATCAGCGCGGTGAAGGCAGTCCGCGCGCTCGACCCGCAGGTCCCGATCGTCGCGGGCAACATCGTCGCCGCCGAGGGCGTACGGGACCTGATCGAGGCGGGCGCGGACATCATCAAGGTCGGCGTCGGCCCCGGTGCCATGTGCACCACCCGGATGATGACCGGCGTCGGCCGCCCGCAGTTCTCCGCCGTCCTGGAGTGCGCCGCCGAGGCCAGGAAGCACGGCAAGCACGTCTGGGCCGACGGCGGTGTCCGCCACCCGCGCGACGTCGCCATGGCGCTCGCCGCCGGTGCGTCCAACGTGATGATCGGCTCCTGGTTCGCGGGGACGTACGAGTCGCCCGGCGACCTCCAGCAGTCCGCCGACGGCCGTTTCTACAAGGAGTCCTTCGGGATGGCCTCGGCCCGCGCCGTCAAGAACCGCACCTCGGAGGAGTCCGCGTACGACCGGGCCCGCAAGGCGCTCTTCGAGGAGGGCATCTCCACCTCTCGGATGTTCCTCGACCCGACCCGCCCGGGCGTCGAGGACCTGATCGACTCGATCATCGCGGGCGTCCGCTCCTCCTGCACCTACGCGGGCGCGGGCTCCCTGGAGGAGTTCGCCGACAAGGCGGTCGTCGGCATCCAGAGCGCCGCCGGATACGCCGAGGGCAAGCCGCTGCACGCCAGCTGGAGTTGATCCCGCTCCCACCGCAACGCCCCCGCCCCTCCCAGCCGTTCGCGCCGGGAGGGGCGGGGGCGTTTTCGGACCCCGGACCCCGGAGCCCGGTGAGGTGGCCGGGAGTGCGCTTCAACTCGGTTGAAACTTAAGTAATATGAAGCGCACTCAGCTGCCTGCCTCTCTGCGGTAAGGGATCTCATGTCCTTCTTCACTGACCTGGCCCATCAGTACATCGACGGCGAGTGGAGGCCGGGGAAGGGGTCCTGGGACATCATCGACTTCAATCCCTTCGACGGCGAGAAGCTCGCCTCCATCCCCGTGGCCACCGCCGAAGAGGTCGACCAGGCCTACCGCGCCGCCGAGCGCGCCCAGCAGGCGTGGGCGGACACCAACCCGTACAGCAGGCGGGCCGTCCTGGAGAAGGCCCTGCGGATCGTCGAGGAGCGCGAGGCGGAGATCGGCGAGGCGATCGTCGCCGAGCTCGGCGGCACCCGGCTGAAGGCCGGTTTCGAACTGCACCTGGCCAAGGAGTTCCTCCGCGAAGCCATCCAGCTCGCCCTGCGCCCCGCCGGACAGATCCTGCCCTCGCCGACCGAGGGCAAGGAGAACCGCGTCTACCGTGTGCCCGTCGGCGTCGTCGGGGTGATCAGCCCCTTCAACTTCCCCTTCCTGCTCTCCCTCAAGTCCGTCGCCCCCGCCCTGGCCCTCGGCAACGCCGTCGTCCTCAAGCCGCACCAGAACACCCCGATCTGCGGCGGCACCCTGCTGGCCAAGGTCTTCGAGGACGCGGGGCTCCCCGCCGGGCTGCTGAACGTCGTGATCACCGACATCGCGGAGATCGGCGACACCCTGCTGGAGCACCCGGTGCCGCAGGTCATCTCCTTCACCGGCTCGGACAAGGTCGGCCGCCACGTCGCCACCGTCTGTGCCGCCAACCTCAAGCGGGCCGTCCTCGAACTCGGCGGCAACAGCGCCCTGATCGTGCTCGACGACGCCGACGTGGACTACGCCGTCGACGCGGCCGTCTTCAGCCGCTACGTCCACCAGGGCCAGGTCTGCATGGCGGCCAACCGCATCCTGGTCGACCGTGCCGTGGAGCAGGAGTTCACCGAGAAGTTCGTCGCGAAGGTCGCCTCGCTCACCGTCGGTGACCCGGCGGACCCGGCCACCCAGATCGGCCCCCTGATCAACTCCTCGCAGGCCGAGTCCGTCTCCAAGCTCGTCGACCAGACCGTGGCGGCCGGTGCGACGGCCCTCCTGCACGGCGCCGCCGACGGCAACCTCGTCAGCCCCTCCGTGCTCACCGGCCTCGCCGCCGACTCGCCCGTCCTCCAGCAGGAGATCTTCGGCCCCGTCGCCCTGATCGTCCCCTTCGACGGCGAGGACGAGGCCGTCCGCATCGCCAACGACACCCCCTACGGGCTCAGCGGCGCCGTCCACACCGGCAACACCGAGCGCGGCGTGCGGATCGGGCAGCGCATCCACACCGGCATGATCCACATCAACGACGGCACCGTCCACGACGAGCCCATCGTCCCCTTCGGCGGCGAGAAGAGCTCGGGCCTCGGCCGGCTGAACGGCGACTCGATGATCGATGCCTTCACCACCCAGAAGTGGATCTCCATCCAGCACGGCCGCTCGCAGTTCCCCTTCTGACGGCCTGCCCCCGCCGCACCGGGCGCGCCCCGGGCGGCGGCCCGTGGTCTACTGCGGGTGGCGGCACCGCCCGCCACCCGCAGCCGACCCACCGCAGAGAAGTGAACCGCCCGACGTGCGCCTGAACGACCTCGACGAACGCATCGTCCACGCCCTCGCCGAAGACGCCCGGCGCTCCTACGCCGACATCGGCGCGATCGTCGGCCTCTCCGCCCCCGCCGTGAAGCGCCGTGTCGACCGGCTCCGCGCCGAGGGCGCGATCACCGGCTTCACCGTGCGCGTGGACCCGGCCGCGCTCGGCTGGGAGACCGAGGGGTTCATCGAGATCTACTGCAGCCGCAACACCTCTCCGGATGCCATCAAGCAGGGCCTCGCCCGCTACCCGGAGATCGCCTCGGCCTCCACGGTGACCGGGGACGCAGACGCGGTGGTCCAGGTCTTCGCCGCCGACATGCGCCACTTCGAGCAGGTACTGGAGCGGATCGCGGGGGAGCCGTACGTGGAGCGGACGAAGTCCGTGCTGGTGCTCTCGCCGCTGCTGCGCCGCTACTCGGCGGAGGCACCGCCGGCCTAGGGCCCGCCGACCAGTGGCACATATCACCCCGCTGACCTGCGGTGATGCCCCACGCAACGTTTCGCCGTCCCCAGCCTTTCCCGCGCAACGAATCAGCGGTCGGTGCGCAACAGTCGCGCCTTGTCCGGGCGGATCCGTGGCACGTACCGTCGATACGTCTCCCCACCCCGCCCGTACCGCCCGAGGTCAGCCATGCCGCCGTTGCGCACCGCCCTGCTCCAGAGCTCCGGACGGCCCGGTGCCGTCGCCGAGAACCTCAAGGTGCTGGACGAGGCCGCCGCCCGGGCCGCCGCGACGGGGGCCCGGCTGCTCGTCGCCCCCGAGCTGTTCCTGACCGGCTACGCCATCGGCGACGCCGTCCCCACGCTCGCCGAGCCCGCCGACGGCCCCGGCGCCCGGGCCGTCGCCGAGATCGCCGTACGCCACGGCCTCGCCGTCCTGTACGGCTACCCGGAGCGCGACGGGGAGCGGATCTTCAACGCCTCCCAGCTCATCGGCCCCGACGGCGCGCGGCTCGCGAACTACCGCAAGACCCACCTCTTCGGCTGCTTCGAGCAGGAGTGGTTCACCCCCGGCGAGCAGACCGTCGTCCAGGCCGATCTGGACGGTATCCGCATCGGCCTGCTGATCTGCTACGACGTCGAGTTCCCGGAGAACGTACGGGCGCACGCACTGGCGGGCACCGACCTGCTGCTGGTCCCCACCGCGCAGATGCACCCCTTCCAGTTCGTCGCCGAATCCGTCGTCCCCGTACGGGCCTTCGAGAGCCAGATGTACGTGGCCTACGTCAACCGCACCGGTCCGGAAGGGGAGTTCGAGTTCGTCGGACTCAGCTGCCTGGCCGGACCCGACGGCGTGGTGCGCACCCGCGCCGGGCGCGGCGAGGAGCTCGTGACCGGCGAGGTGGACCCGGAGTTCCTGGCCGCCTCGCGCGCAGCCAACCCGTATCTGCAGGACCGCCGCCCCGGTCTGTACGGCTCCCTCGGCTGAGCCCTCCCCCCACCGCTTCCCCCTTCAGTCTTCGCGCAAGGAGTCCGTACCCCATGACGTCCACGGTGCCCAACGCCGTCCAGCACACCGACGCGGCCGCCCCGCCGATCACCATGTTCGGGCCGGACTTCCCGTACGCGTACGACGACTTCCTCGCCCACGCGGCGGGCCTCGGCCAGATACCGGCGACCGAGCACGGCAGCGAGGTCGCCGTCATCGGCGGCGGGCTCTCCGGCATCATCGCCGCGTACGAGCTGATGAAGATGGGCCTCAAGCCCGTCGTCTACGAGGCCGACCAGATCGGCGGACGGCTGCGCACCGTCGGCTTCGACGGCTGCGACCCCTCGCTCACCGCCGAGATGGGCGCGATGCGCTTCCCGCCCTCCTCCACGGCGCTCCAGCACTACATCGACCTGGTGGGCCTTGAGACCCGGTCCTTCCCCAACCCGCTCTCGCCGGCCACCCCCTCCACCGTCGTGGACCTCAAGGGCGAGTCGCACTACGCCGAGACCATCGACGACCTGCCGCAGGTCTACCGTGATGTGGCCGAGGCATGGAACGCCTGTCTGGAGGAGGGTGCCGACTTCTCCGACATGAACCGGGCGCTGCGCGAGCGCGACGTCCCGCGCATCCGGGAGATCTGGTCGCAGCTCGTCGAGCGGCTCGACAACCAGACCTTCTACGGCTTCCTCTGCGAGTCCGAGGCCTTCAAGTCGTTCCGGCACCGCGAGATCTTCGGCCAGGTCGGCTTCGGCACCGGCGGCTGGGACACCGACTTCCCCAACTCCATCCTGGAGATCCTGCGCGTCGTCTACACCGAGGCCGACGACCACCACCGCGGCATCGTCGGCGGCAGCCAGCAGCTCCCGCTGCGCCTGTGGGACCGCGAGCCGCAGAAGATCGTCCACTGGCCGCTCGGCACCTCGCTGTCCTCCCTGCACGAGGGCGAGCCGCGCCCCGCCGTGACCCGGCTGACCCGCACCGCGGGCAACCGCATCACCGTCACCGACGCCACCGGCGACATCCGCACCTTCCGGGCCGCGGTCTTCACCGGCCAGTCCTGGCTGCTGCTCTCCAAGATCGACTGCGATGACGCGCTCTTCCCGATCGACCACTGGACGGCGATGGAGCGCACCCACTACATGGAGTCCTCCAAGCTGTTCGTCCCGGTCGACCGGCCGTTCTGGCTCGACAAGGACGAGATCACCGGCCGCGACACCATGTCGATGACGCTCACCGACCGGATGACCCGGGGGACCTACCTCCTGGACGACGGCCCGGACAAGCCCGCCGTCATCTGCCTCTCCTACACGTGGTGCGACGACAGCCTGAAGTGGCTGCCGCTCTCCCCGAAGGAGCGCATGGACGTCATGCTGAAGTCGCTCGGGGAGATCTACCCGAACGTCGACATCCGCAGCCACATCATCGGCAACCCGGTCACCGTCTCCTGGGAGAACGAGCCCTGGTTCATGGGCGCGTTCAAGGCCAACCTGCCCGGCCACTACCGCTACCAGCGGCGGCTGTTCACCCACTTCATGCAGGACCGGCTGCCGGAGGACAAGCGCGGCATCTTCCTGGCCGGGGACGACATCTCCTGGACGGCGGGCTGGGCCGAGGGCGCCGTGCAGACCGCGCTGAACGCGGTGTGGGGCGTCATGCACCAGTTCGGCGGGGCGAGTGACCCGACCAACCCCGGCCCCGGCGACCTCTTCGACGAGATCGCGCCGGTGGAGCTTCCGGAGGACTGAACCGGAGGGCGGGGGCGCGGACGGCAGGACACCGGCGCGGGCGTCAGCGGCACGGGGTGAGCAGCAGGCGGCTCACCAGGCCGGCGCCCGCGTCGGTGCGCTGCCTGAACTCCTCGGCCAGTGACGGGAATCCGCGCAGCCGCCACAGCGTGCGGGCGGCCGTCCAGGCGGCCTCGCGGGCCCGTTCCAGGCTCCAGCAGCTCACCAGGTGCGTCAGCGGGTCCGCGATCCTCAGCAGCTCGGGCCCCGGCATCAGATCGTCGCGGATGCGCTCCTCCAGCAACACGAGGAGATCGCCCACGCGCTCGAACTCCCCCTCCAGGTCCGCCGGAGCGCAGCCGAGCGTACGACAGGTGTCCACCAGCGCCAGGACCAGATCGTGACCCACGTGCGCCTGGAGGCCGCTCAGCGCGAACTGCATCGGCCGTACGCCGGGATGCCGCCGGTACCGGACGAGCGGACGCCAGCACTCCGGCACCCGGCCGCCCGCCGTCGCCGCGTCGAGCGCCGACAGATAGCGCTCGGCGCAGCGCACGCCCAGCGTGGCTGCGGCCTCCCGGTCGTCGAAGCCGCCCCTCCCCAGGTCCGGTTCGACCGTCTCGACGACCCCCAGATACACCCGGTGGAAGACCGCCACGCCGTCCCCCGACGGCCACCGGGAGCGGAATGCCGCCATCCGTTCGATCACCGGAGGATCACCCGCCCTGAGGGTGCCGAGGCCGTCCGGGGCTGCGGACTGTTCGATCTGCGTCATGCGCGGAGCGTCCCAGTCATAGGCTCGCCACGGCGCCGACCGGCCGGAGGTTCATCGGAACGGACGAACAACGGTGCCGGAAAAGGGGGGTCGAGGAGTGCCGGGTTCACGCGCACAGCGCCGTATCGCACACCGGGAACGCCGACGCGCCGCCCGGCGCCAGGCCCTGCTGGCCGTCGCGTCGGCAGTGGTGGCGATCGGCGCCACCGCGGGGCTGGTCGAGGCCGGGCAGGAGGAGCGGCGGACCACGGCCGTCCCGGAGCCGGCGCCCTCGCAACGTCTCCCGCCGCTCCCCGCCGTCCCGGTGCCCACCGCGCTCGGGCCCGGTACGCCGTCGTCCACCACGGCCCTGCCTCCCGCCCCGGAACCGTCGCGCACCGCGCCCGGCGCGAGCGCTCCGCCCACGGCCTCGCCCACCGCCCCGGCCGCCGCTCCCGCCCCGCCGCCCCGCACCCGGCTGTTCCGCCACCCTCGGTCCCAGGTCCTGGACTGGGTCCGGGCGAACCCCGGCGACCCGCGCCGCCCGGCGATCGAGTCCCGGATCGCGACGCGGCCCGCGGCCGTCTGGTTCGCCGCCCACAACCCCGGGGAGATCGCCGGTCAGGTCCGCACGGTCACCCGGGGCGCGGCCGCCGCTGGCCGGACTCCGGTGCTCGTGCCGTACGCGATACCCGACCGGGACTGCGGCGGGGCCTCGCGGGGCGGAGCGCCGGATCTCGCGGCGTACGACGCATGGATGGGGGAGTTCGCCCAGGGGCTCGGCGCGGGTCCGGCGATCGTGATCCTGGAACCGGACGCCATCGCCCTCTCCGACTGCCTCACCGCCCCCGAACGGGCCGCCCGCTTCGCCGCGCTGGCCCGCGCCGGAGACACCCTGCGCGCCGCGAACCCCCGGGCCAGGGTCTACTTCGACGGAGGTCACTCCGGCTGGCACGCCCCCGAGAAACAGGCCGCCGCGCTCCGGGCGGCGGGCGCGGCCACCAGCGGCGACGGCATCTTCACCAATGTGGCCAACTTCCACCGCACCGCCGACGAGACCGCGTACGCCCGCCGGGTCCTGGCGGCCCTCGGCGGTCCGCCCGGACTCGGCGCGGTCATCGACACCAGCCGCAACGGCAACGGGGCGCCCGCCGCCGGTCAGTGGTGCGACCCGGCGGGCCGGGCGCTGGGGCAGAGCCCGACGACCCGGACCGGGGAGAGCGGGATCGACGCGTATCTGTGGGTGAAGCTGCCGGGGGAGTCCGACGGCTGCTCGGGCGCGGCGGGTTCCTTCACCCCGGAGTACGCCTACGCCCTGGCGACCGGCTGACCACCGGCCGGCTCAGGGCTTCCCGGCCCCCGCCTCCTCGTCGTACGCCGACGTGCCGGAGTCCAGCAGCGGTTCCTGGGACTTGAGGTGGGCCGGGGCGAAGGCCCGCAGGACGTGGTAGCCGGTGATCACGACGAGCGTGCCGAGCGCGATACCGCCCAGCTCGAAGTTGTCGGTGATCTTCAGGGTGACCCCGCCGACGCCGATGATGATGCCCGCGGCGGCCGGGACCAGATTGAGCGGATTACGCAGGTCCACCCGGCCGTTGAGCCAGATCTGCGCACCCAGCAGGCCGATCATCCCGTACAGGATCACGGTGATCCCGCCCAGCACCCCGCCCGGGATCGCGGCGACGACCGCGCCGAACTTGGGGCACAGACCGAAGAGGAGGGCGAAGCAGGCCGCCGCCCAGTACGCGGCCGTGGAGTAGACGCGGGTCGCGGCCATCACGCCGATGTTCTCGGAGTACGTGGTGTTGGGCGGGCCGCCCACGGCGGTGGACAGCATGGACGCCGCGCCGTCCGCCGCGATGGCGGTGCCGAGCTTGTCGTCCAGCGGGTCGCCCGTCATCTCGCCCACGGCCTTCACATGGCCCGCGTTCTCCGCGACCAGCGCGATCACCACGGGCAGCGCCACCAGGATCGCCGACCACTCGAAGGCCGGTGCGTGGAAGGACGGCAGCCCGATCCAGTCCGCCGAGCCGACCGCCGAAAGGTCCAGACGCCAGTGGTCGACGGCCTCCGCCCCGCCCGCCGGGGAGTGGATCTTCCCGAACGCCAGGTCCAGCACCCAGGACAGCGCGTACCCGAAGACCAGCCCCAGGAAGATCGCGATCCGGGAGAGGAAACCGCGCAGGCACACCACGGCGAGCCCGGTGAACAGCATCACCGCCAGCGCCGTCCACTGGTCCTGCGGCCAGTACGTCGACGCGGTCACCGGCGCCAGGTTGAAGCCGATGAGCATCACCACCGCGCCGGTCACCACCGGCGGCATCGCCGCGTGAATGATCCGCGCGCCGAATCGCTGCACCGCGAGGCCCACCAGGAACAGCGCCGCGCCGACCACCAGCACCGCGCCCGTGACGGTCGCGCTGTCACCGCCACCCGCCCGGATCGTGGCCGCGACGCCGACGAAGGAGAGCGAGCAGCCCAGATAGCTGGGCACCCGGCCCTTGGTCGCCAGCAGGAAGATCGCGGTCGCGACACCGGACATCATGATCGCGAGGTTCGGGTCGAGCCCCATCAGCACCGGAGCGACGAACGACGCCCCGAACATCGCCACCACGTGCTGCGCGCCCAGTCCGAACGTACGGGGCCAGGAGAGCCGCTCGTCGGGGCGCACCACCGCCCCGGGCGCGGGGGTCTTCCCGTCGCCGTGCAAGGTCCAGCGCACGCCGAGGCTCATGGTTGCTCCCTGAAGGTCTGCTCGGTGTGCCGGCCGGTCTGCGATCCGGTGTTCGGTGTTCACCTGCGGAAAAGATCAGCGCCATGGTAGTGGGGCGGTAGGCGGTGACCGCGCGGAGGTCCGGGTCAGCCCCCGGCCGCGGGGCTCTTCGCCGTCGCCCTGCCGTCCACCGCCGAGCCCGTGACCCTGCGGTCGCCCGCCCGGAGCACCCCGGCGCCCAGCACCAGGCCGAAGGCCAGCACCGTCACCACGCCGAACGACACCACCAGCGAGGTCGCCTCGGCCAGCGACCCGATCGCGGAGGGGGCGATCAGCCCCGAGGTGTACGTGATGGTCGCGACCCCCGCGATCGCCTGGCTCGGGTTCGGTCCGCTGCGACCGGCCGCCGCGAAGGCGAGCGGTACCACGACCGCCACGCCGAGGCCCAGCAGCCCGAAGCCGCCCATCGCCGCCGCGGGAGCGGGCGAGAACACGACGAGCAGCCCGCCCGCGGTGGCCAGCGCCCCTCCCACCCGTACGGTCCGCACCGCGCCGAACCGGTCCACGATCCGGTCCCCGGCGAGCCGCGCCACGGCCATCGTCAGGGCGAACGCCGTGGTGGAGGCGGCCGCGATCCCGTCCGAGCTGCCCAGGACGTCCCGCAGATAGACCGCCGACCAGTCCAGGCTCGCCCCCTCGGCGAACACCGCGCAGAACCCGACGGCCCCGATGATCAGCGCCGACCTCGGCGGCAGTGTGAAACGCGGCGGCGGCTCCTCGTCCGGCGCGCCGCGCAGATCCAGGACGCCCTGGCAGGCGATCAGCCCCAGTGCCGTGAGGACCAGCGCGGCGAGCGTGTGGTGCAGGCGTGCGTCGGCCCCGATGTGGGCGGCGACCGTGCCCGCCGCCGAACCGATCAGCGCGCCCACGCTCCACATCCCGTGCAGCCCCGACATGATCGACTTGTCGAGGCGGTTCTCCACCTCGACGCCCAGGGCGTTCATCGCCACATCGGACATCCCGGCCGTCGCCCCGTAGACGAACAGCGCCGCGCACAGCGTGAGCAGGTTCGGGGCGAGGGCGGGCAGGACCAGCGCCAGCGTCCAGAGCGCCAGCAGCCCCCGCAGCGCGGCCCGCGCCCCGAACCGGTGGCTGATCCGGCCCGCCAGCGGCATCGTGATGGACGCGCCGATCGCCGGGAAGGCCAGCGCCAGGCCGAGCTGGCCCGCGCTCACCCCGGCGTGGTCCTGGATCCAGGGCACCCGGGTCGCGAAGCTGCCGGTCACCGCTCCGTGCACGGCGAAGACAGCGGCGACGGCGATCCGCGCCCGTCCCACCTGTTCCTTGCCGTGGACCGTGACGGTCGGATCGTTCGTCATGCCGTCCTGCCTCCCCTGGGAATTCTGGGGTGCCGGCTGTCCCGACGCTCCCGCGCGACGATGCGTGGCGTAAACTATCAGGAACCCTGCCTGATAAATAGTCACTGTGCGACAGCCCGGGGAAGAGGGGCGCAAGGGCGATCTGGAAGGATCTCGGTATGCCCGCATCACCGAGCACGGCTCGGGCCATCAACGACCGCCTGGCCCTGCAACTGCTCCAGCGGGACGGCCCGTTGACGGCCACGCAGCTCAAGGCGCTGACCGGACTCTCCCGGCCCACCGTCGCCGACCTCGTCGAGCGGCTCCAGGGCGCCGGGCTGATCCAGGTCGTCGGCGAGTCGGGGGCCGTCCGCCGGGGCCCCAACGCCCGGCTGTACGGGATCGTCGCCGACCGGGCCCACCTCGCGGCGCTCGACGTACGCACCGGCAGCGTCAGCGTGGTCGTCGCCGACCTGCTGGGCGCCACCCTCGCCGAGGGGTCCCTGCCCATCGGCAGCGGCACCCGCACCGGACCCGCCGTCGAGCAGGCCGCCGCCCTCCTGGAGCGCACCGCCCGCGCGGCCGGGTCCGTACCGCTGCACAGCGTCGGCGTCGGCGCGCCCGGGCTGATCGACCCCGCCACCGGCGAACTGCGCGACACCTCCGGACTGCCCTCCTGGCACCGGGCCCTGGTCCGCGAACTCCAGCAGCGGCTGCCCGCCACCGTCCTGGTGGAGAACGAGACCAATCTGGCCGCCATGGCGGAGCACCGGGCGGGCGCCGCCCGCGACCGGGAAACCTTCGTCCTGCTCTGGCTGGGTCACGGCGTCGGGGCCGCGGTGATGCTGGACGGCAAGCTGCGCCAGGGGGCGTCCGGCGGAGCGGGGGAGATCGGGTTCCTGCCGGTCCCGGGAGCGGGCGGACTGCCCTCGGCGGCCCATTGCGACGGAGGCTTCCACTCGCTGGCCGGCTCCGCCGCCGTGGCCGGACTCGCCGCCCGGCACGGTCTCGCGGCCGCCGGGGCGGTCCCGGAGGGCTACGCGGACGAGGCGGCCGCCGTCGACGCGGTGCGGCGCGCGCTGGAGCCGGGGCAGCGCGGCGGGCCGTTCCTCGACGAGCTGGCCGACCGCCTCGCGCTCGGAGCCGCCGCCGTCGTCTCGGTCCTCGACCCCGGGTGCCTGCTCCTGGCGGGGGCCGTCGGCCATGCGGGCGGGGCCGCGCTGGCCTCCCGTGTCGAGGAGCGGCTGACCGCGATGTCCCCCCTGCGCACCGAGGTCCGCGCCGGTTCACTGGGTGACGGGGCGGTCCTGCGCGGGGCCCTGATCGCCGCCCGGGACGCGGCGCAGGACGCGCTGTTCGCCCCGGAGCGCTGACAGGGCCGGAGAGCTGACCGGCGGTCCCGGGGTTCCGCGAGCGGTCGGCGGATCAGCTGACCGGTGGTCCGGGGTTCCGGTGGCGCCGGTCACCAGGACCGTCGTCCTGGGGTCAGCCGCCGGAACGGGCGGCAGCCCCGGCTGTGGAGGCCGGGGCTGTCGCCGTGCGTGCGTGCGGACTCAGCAGGCGCCGAGGTCCTTCCAGACGCCCCACTCGCCGGTGGAGCCGGGCGTCTCGCCCTTCGTCCACCACGAGGCCTTCCACTCGTGGCCGTCGTGGCTGACGGTGGAGCCGCCGCCGTACTCGGTGGTCGCGTTCCACGCCGGGGCCGAGCACTCGCCGCCCGGCTCCGTCGGGGTCGGGGTCGGCGTGGGACCGGTCGGGTCCGGGGTCGGCGTCGGGTCGGGTCCCGGGCCGGGCTCGACCAGCGTGGTGCCGCGGGCCAGGTCACCGGCGAGGGAGTAGGACTTCCCGTCGAAGGTCACGGTCCAGTTGGACGGGGTGGAGGTCGGCAGGTAGTAGACGAAGTCCAGCTCCACCGAATCGCCGGGGGCCAGCGTCTGCCAGGCCGGGAGCTTCAGCGACACGCGGTTGTAGTCGCCCCCCAGGCCGCCGATGTTGTCGGTCGCCGTGTGGTCGCTGCGGATGATCGTCGTACCGAAGCCGGACTGGTCCTTGGCGTTGGCCGGGGCGGAGGTGGAGTAGTCGAACTGGAACTCCGTGCCGCCGGGCAGCGTGGCCCCGGTGCGGTTGGTGATCTTCAGCTTGGGGCTGATCGGGTAGTTGGAGTCGCCCAGCGGGAACTGCCCGAAGGAGACGTCGATGTCCAGCGCCTCGGTGGGCAGGTCGATCGTGGAGCGCTTCGCGCCGTACGGGGTGGCCGACTTGAACGCGTCGTACATCGCGGTCGTCAGCGTGGAGCCGGTCTCGTACTGGCCCTTGGCCGCGTTCCACCGGTAGTCGCCCGCCAGCTCCCAGATCATCGTGCCGCCGATGCCCTTGTCGACGACGTAGTCGGCCTTGGCCTGCACCGACTGCTCGTCCTCGGTGGACAGGAAGACCTTCTTCTGCGCGTTCCACAGCCACGGGGCGACCAGCGTGGAGTCGTACTTACGGGCGTACGTGCCGGTCAGCTGGGTGTCCGCGGGGAAGCCGTAGTCGGTGACGTAATCGCCGACGATGCCCTTCTCCAGGTTCTTCGCGTGCCACATCGGGTTGGAACCGGCGGGCGATTCCTTGCCGTTGGTGTCCTTGTCGTGCCACAGGTTGTCGATGCCGACCGCGCCGTCACCGCACTTGGTCAGGCCCGCGCCCGCCGGGCAGTCGGTCGTGGGCGCCTTGCCCCACAGGCCGTCGGTGCCGCCCTCGACGTTCTTGAAGCCGCGGGTGTAGTACGGCAGACCGATGTTGATCCGGCCGGCCGGCATCGAGCCGCGGAAGTAGTGGTAGGCCCAGTCGGTGTTGAGGTAGCCGAGGCCGCCGTACTGCGAGGTGGTGTACACACCCGCCTGCGCCAGCTCGTTGTCCTTGCCGTCGTCGAACAGCGAGGCGTTCGGGCCGACGTACTCGTTCCAGGCGCCGTGCAGGTCGTAGGACATGATGTTGACGTAGTCCAGGTACTTCTGCATCTGGTACGTCTCCATGCCCCGCAGCAGATAGCCGGAGGAGGGGGCGGCGACGGTCAGCAGGTAGTGCTTGCCGTCGGCGGCGCCCGCGTGGTCCAGCTTCTCGCGCAGGGTCTTCATCAGGGCGTCGTAGCCCTTGACCAGGCCCGCGCGGCGGCCGTTGGCCAGCGCGTGGTCCATCGGGTTGCCCGCGTCCTTCATCGAGGTCGCGTACTCGTAGTCGATGTCGACGCCGTTGAAGCCGTACTTCCGGACGAAGTCGACCGCCGAGTCGGAGAAGGTGTCGATGCCCGCCTGGTTGACCGAGCCGTCGGCGTTGGTCGCCATCGAGTAGAAGCCGCCGGAGTCGACGCGCTCGCCGTCCGGGCCGAAGTAGCCGCCGGTCTCGGCCCAGCCGCCCACGGAGACCAGGGTCTTCACGTCCGGGTACTGCTTCTTGTACTTGGTCAGCAGGTTGAAGTGGCCCTTGTAGGGGAGCGCCGGGTCCATCTCGGCGCCTGCGACGCCGGGCCAGGTCATGCCGGTGGAGGCGTTGTCCGCGCTGTCGGGGCCGACCGAGAGCTTGTTGGCGCTGTCGACGTGTGCGAAGGCGTAGTTGAGGTGCGTGACCTTGTCCCAGGGGATGTCCGGGACCAGATAGGCGTCCTTGCCGTCCTTGCCGGTACGCCAGTTGGTGAAGTATCCGATGACGCGGCGCTGGTGGTCGTCGCCCATCTTCTCGCGTCCGTCGGAGTCGTAGACGGTGCAGTAGGGGGTGTTGACACCGGGGGTCTGGTAGAGGCCGTCGGGGCGACAGGACTCGTGGTCGGTGGCGGCCGCCGACGGGGTGGCGGCAAGGGAGGTCATCAGCAGTCCGGCGACGGCGGCGCCGGCGGCGAGCAGGGTGGCTCTCGCTCGGGTGGGGGACAGCATGTGGTCGTTCCTCCTGGGGAGGTCGGCAGAACACAACTGGCAAAGGGGGTGGGTCGTGTCGGGGTCCTTGGTGTGCGCACACCGTCGAACCGAACCTCGGAGGTGACGCAGAGATTAAGAGGACTAGACCAGTGCGTCAATAGGTCCGGACCTTTAAACGTCAACTTCGCTGTCGGCCGCCTCCTCGACGGGTGTGCGGCAGCCGCCCCCGAGCCCTTTGTGACCCAGCCCACAGCGCTCACCCGCATGGCCGAGAGACGTCCGTGGCAGACTGGTTCCGTACCAGTAGCAGCGCACTCCGGGGTCGGTGCAATTCCGAACCGGCGGTTACAGTCCGCGACCCGTCCGCAGCCAGCGGCCGGTTGACCAGGTGAAATTCCTGGACCGACGGTTAAAGTCCGGATGGGAGGCAGTGCGCGGCGGTTTGTCATCGGTACGCCGCCGTCGGCGGACGCGTGGCCGGGAAGCTCCCGGCAATCCGTGCGTTCCTGGCGTTTCCCGTCCTCGGGTATCGGCGTTCCCCTGACGATCCGCTCTATCTGTCGTCATCGACAGGCCCCGGAGTCCGTGCCCGAAGAGGCAGGAGGACCCGGTGGCCACCGCAGCCGACATCACCGCCATGCGCCGAGCGATCACGCTCGCAGCGCGCGGTCTCGGCTCCACCAGCCCCAATCCGGTCGTCGGATGCGTGATCACCGACGCCACCGGAGCCGTGGCCGGCGAAGGCTTCCACCAGCGCGCCGGAGGACCGCACGCCGAGGTCCACGCCCTGCGCGCGGCGGGCGAGCGGGCCCGTGGCGGCACCGCCTACGTCACCCTCGAACCGTGTAACCACACCGGCCGCACCGGCCCCTGCGCCGAGGCTCTACCGGCCGCCGGGATCAGCCGGGTCGTGTACGCGGTCGGCGACCCGGACCCGCAGGCCACCGGCGGTGCCGACACCCTGCGCGCGGCCGGGATCCAGGTCGAGCAGGGCCTCCTCGCGGAGGAGGCCGAGGCGGGTAACGCGTCCTGGCTGACCTCGGTGCGCCTGGGGCGTCCGTACGTCCTGTGGAAGTACGCCGCCACCCTCGACGGCCGGATCGCCGCCGCCGACGCCACCAGCCGCTGGATCACCTCGCCCGAGGCCCGCACCGACGTCCACCGGCTGCGCGCCGAGGCCGACGCCGTGATCGTCGGCTCCGGCACCGCCCGCACCGACGACCCCCAGCTGGGCGTACGCGGCATCGACGGCGCCACCCAGCCGCTGCGGGTCGTCGTCGACACGAACGCCACCGCCGTGAAGCCCGGCGCCCGGGTCCTGGACGGCACCGCGCCGACCCTCGTCGCCGTGGCCGAGGACGCCCCGGCCGGCCACCTCCCCGAGGGCGTCGTCCTGCGGCTGCCCCGCGCCGCCACCGGACCCGGCCTGGACATCGAGGCCCTCCTCGCCGCCCTGCACACCCGCGGCGTCCGCTCCGTACTCCTCGAAGGCGGGCCCACCCTGGCCGGTGCCTTCGTCGCCTCGGGAACGGTCGACAAGGTCGTCGGTTATCTCGCCCCGGTCCTGCTCGGCGCGGGCCCCGCCGCCCTCGCCGACGCCGGAATCTCCACCATCTCCCAGGCGCTGCGCCTCGAAGTGACCGAGACCGTCCGCATCGGCCCCGATCTGCGCATCACCGCCGTCCCCACGCCTGCCCGGAAGGGAATCTGAGTGTTCACCGGAATTGTCGAAGAACTGGGTGAGGTCACCGCCGTCGAGCAGCTGGAGGACGCCTCCCGCTTCCGGCTGCGCGGCCCCCTCGTCACCGAGGGCGCCAGGCACGGCGACTCCATCGCGGTGAACGGCGTCTGCCTCACCGTCGTGGACACCGCCGACGGCGAGTTCACCGCCGACGTGATGGCCGAGACCCTCAAGCGCTCCAGCCTCGGCGCGCTGACCCCGGGTTCCCGGGTCAACCTGGAGCGCCCGATGGCGCTCGGCGGGCGGCTCGGCGGACACCTTGTCCAGGGGCACGTGGACGGCACCGGAACCATCCTGGAGCGCACCCCCTCGGAGCACTGGGAGATCGTCAAGGTCTCCCTGCCGCCCGAGCTCACCCGGTACGTCGTCGAGAAGGGCTCCATCACCGTCGACGGCGTCAGCCTCACCGTCGTCGAGGCCGCCGCGGACTACTTCACCCTCAGCCTCATCCCCACCACCCTCGACCTGACCACGCTCGGCCACAAGCAGCCCGGCGACCCGGTCAACCTGGAGGTGGACGTCATCGCCAAGTACGTCGAGCGGATGCTCGGCGACCGGTCCGGGCAGGACCCGCGATGAACGCCGCCTCCTGGCTCAACTCCGAGGCCTTCACCGTGTTCGGCCAGCACATCAAGTGGTCGGACATGATCGGCAACATCATCGGCCTGATCGCCCTCGCCCTCGGCTGGCGGCGCTCCATCTGGACCTGGCCCGCCCAGCTGCTCTCCGGCGCCATCCTCCTGGTCGCCTTCGCCTCCGCGCACCTCTCCGGCAGCGCGGGCAAGCAACTGGTCGTCATCGTCGTGGCGTTGTGGGGCTGGTGGTCCTGGAACCGGGGCAGGCAGCAGGCCCAGGACGGCTCCATCGCCGTCCGCTTCGCCACCTGGCGCGAGCGCGCCGTGCTGATCGGCGCGGCAGCGCTCGGCACCCTGGCCGTCGGCGGCCTGTTCACCGCCTACCCGTCGCTGTCCTGGGACCCGTGGCCGGACGCGTACATCTTCGTCGGGACCGTCGTCGCGATGTACGCCCAGGCGCGCGGCATGGTCGAGTTCTGGTTCGCCTGGCTGCTGGTCGACCTGGTCGGCGTCCCGCTGAACTTCGCCAACGGCTTCGCCTTCTCGGGCTTCGTCTACATCATCTACGGCGCCCTCGTCCTGTGGGGGATGCGTGACTGGTGGCTGCGTACGCGGACACCCGCTCTGGAAGGAGCCACGGCATGACAGCCCAGCCCACCTGGCTGCACCCCGGCCACGACCCGCTCGCCGAGGACCTCTCCCTGGACCCGGTCGAGCAGGCCATCCGCGACATCGCCGCCGGCCGGCCCGTCGTCGTCGTGGACGACGAGGACCGCGAGAACGAGGGCGACCTCGTCATCGCGGCCGAGAAGGCCACCCCGGAGATCGTCGCCTTCATGATGAGCGAGTGCCGCGGCCTGATCTGCGCACCCATGGAGAGCGACGAGCTGGAGCGGCTCGACCTCCCGCAGATGGTCGAGGTCAACACCGAGTCGATGCAGACCGCCTTCACGGTCTCTGTCGACGCCTCCGCCGCCCACGGCGTCACCACGGGCATCTCCGCCGCCGACCGCGCCACCACCCTCAGGATGCTCGCGGGCGGCGTCGCGGGCCCCGGCGACTTCGTCCGCCCCGGCCACGTCTTCCCGCTGCGCGCCCGCTCCGGGGGTGTCCTCGTCCGCAACGGCCACACCGAGGCCGCCGTCGACCTCGCCCGGCTCGCCGGACTGCGCCCCGCCGGGGCCATCGTGGAGATCGCGGGGGAGGACGGCGTCATGCTCCGGCTGCCCGAGCTGGTCCCCTTCGCCCGCAAGCACGGACTGACGATCATCTCCATCGAGGACCTGATCGCCTACCGCCGCGGCTCCGAGCCGACCGTCCGCCGGGAGGCCGAGACCCGGCTGCCCACCGCGTTCGGCGACTTCACCGCGTACGGCTACCGCTCCACCGTCGACGGCGTCGAGCACGTCGCCCTGGTCCACGGCGACCTCGCGGAAGGCGACGGCGAGGACGTCCTCGTCCGCATTCACTCCGAGTGCCTGACCGGCGACATCTTCCAGTCCCAGCGCTGCGACTGCGGCCCCCAGCTGCACGCCTCCATGCAGCGCATCACCGAAGCGGGCCGGGGCGTCGTCGTCTACCTCCGGGGCCACGAGGGGCGCGGCATCGGTCTGCTCTCCAAGCTGCGCGCGTACGAACTCCAGGAGCGCGGCGTCGACACCCTCGACGCCAACCTGGAGCTCGGTCTGCCCGCCGACGCCCGGGACTACGCGGCGGGCGCCCAGATCCTCAAGGACCTCGGCGTACGCAGCCTGCGGCTGATGACCAACAACCCCGACAAGACGGCGGCCGTCCTGCGCCACGGCCTCACCGTCACCGGCCGGGAACCGATGCCCGTCCAGGCCGGCGAGCACAATCTGCGCTACCTGCGCACCAAGCGCGACCGCATGGGCCACGACCTGCCCTGGCTCGACGGCGCCCCCGCGTCGACCTGCGCCAACCAGTAACGACCATCCCCACATCACCAGCTTCAGGAGAAACATGAGCGGCAAGGGTGCACCCGAACTGTCCGTACGCAACTGCGCCGACCTGCGGGTGGCCGTCATCGCGGCCCAGTGGCACGAGAAGGTCATGGACGGGCTCGTCGACGGCGCCCTGCGCGCCCTGCACGAGCTGGGCATCGACGAGCCGACCCTGCTCCGGGTCCCCGGCAGCTTCGAGCTGCCCGTCGTCGCCAAGGTGCTCGCCGGACGCGGCTACGACGCGATCGTCGCCCTCGGCGTGGTCATCCGGGGCGGCACCCCCCACTTCGAGTACGTGTCCCAGGGCGTCACCCTCGGCCTCACCCAGGTCACCGTCGACACCGGAGTTCCCGTCGGCTTCGGCGTACTGACCTGCGACACCGAGGAGCAGGCGCTCGACCGGGCCGGACTCGAAGGGTCAGCGGAGGACAAGGGGCACGAAGCGGTCACCGCCGCCGTCGCCACGGCCGCCACGCTGCGGACCGTCAGCGAACCCTGGCGCTGAGGGCCCTCCGGCGACCCCGTATTCTGAGGACATCATGGCGAACAAAACCTTCGAAGAGCTCTTCGCCGAGCTCCAGCTCAAGGCCGCCGAAGGCGACCCCTCCACCTCGCGTACCGCCGAACTGGTGGACAAGGGCGTGCATGCCATCGGCAAGAAGGTCGTCGAGGAGGCCGCCGAGGTCTGGATGGCCGCCGAGTACGAGGGCAAGGAAGCCGCCGCCGAGGAGATCTCCCAGCTGCTGTACCACGTCCAGGTGATGATGGTCGCCCGCGGGATCTCCCTCGACGACGTCTACGCCCATCTCTGAGCCCGCCCCGAGCACCGCACGTCACAGCCCCTTCTTTCCCCCTCCGCACAAAGGAACCTGACCTCATGCTGCGCATCGCCGTCCCCAACAAGGGTGCACTCTCCGGCTCTGCGATGGCCATGCTCCATGAGGCCGGCTACCAGCAGCGCAAGGAGTCCAAGGAGCTGGTCCTGGTCGACCCCTCGAACGAGGTCGAGTTCTTCTACCTCCGCCCCCGGGACATCGCCATCTACGTCAGCTCCGGCAAGCTCGACATCGGCATCACCGGCCGCGACCTGCTCCTGGACTCCGGCGCCGACGCCGAGGAGATCCTCCAGCTCGGCTTCGCCCGCTCCACCTTCCGCTACGCCACCAAGCCCGGCACCGCCGCGGGCCCGCAGGACTTCGACGGAATGACGATCGCCACCTCCTACGAGGGCATCGTCGCCGCCCACCTCAAGGAGTCCGGCGTCAAGGCGTCCATCGTCCACCTCGACGGCGCGGTCGAGACCGCCATCGAGCTGGGCGTCGCCCAGATCATCGCGGATGTCGTCGAGACCGGCACCAGCATGCGCAACGCCGGACTCGAAGTGATCGGCGACCCGATCATGACCTCCGAGGCCGTCGTCATCCGCCGCAACGGCGCCCCCGCCGACGACCCCAAGGTCCAGCAGTTCCTCCGCCGCCTCCAGGGCGTCCTGGTCGCCCGGTCCTACGTGATGATGGACTACGACTGCCGCGTCGAGCACCTGGAGCGCGCCGTAGCCCTCACCCCCGGCCTGGAGTCCCCGACGATCTCGCCGCTGCACCACGAGGGCTGGGTCGCCGTCCGCTCCATGGTCGCCGCCAAGGAGGCCCAGCGGATCATGGACGACCTGTACGAGCTCGGCGCCCGCGCCATCCTCACCACGGCCATCCACGCCTGCCGCCTCTGACGGCCCCGGCCACCGCACTCCCCGAGAGAAGACCCCGATGTCCGCGCCCAGGCCCGAACTCCCCACCCTGCCGGTCACCTTCCGGCCCACCCTCACCCGGGTGGTCCTGCTGAGCGTGGGCCTGGCGATGTTCCTCGTCATCACGGTCATCGCGCTCATGCTGGAGCGGCTCAACCCGGCGGAGCGGGTCAGCTTCATCTTCGTCGCCGCGCTCTTCTTCGGTGTCCTCGCCCTGCTCAGCAGGCCCAGGGTCACTGCCGACGACACCGGGGTCACCGTCGTCAACCTCACCCGGACCCGCAGGCTGGCGTGGGAGGAGATCCTCCGCGTCAACCTGCGTTCCGGCGACCCGTGGGTCTTCCTCGACCTCAGCGACGGCACCAGCATGCCCGCCCTCGGCATCCAGCCCGGCATGGCCAAGGAGCAGGCCATCCGCGACGCCCGCGCCCTGCGCGCCCTGGTCGAGTCGCGGGGCACGGGAAGCGACGGCTGAGCAGTCCGTACGCCGTCGGGGCGGGCCGGGATCTTCCGGGCCCGCCCCGCTCGCGTACGGGACCCGGGCGAGCGCGCCCCGGTCCGCGCCCCGTCACACCCCGTCTCGACCCCTGCCGCCCGCGGCCCCCGGCCCGCGTACCGTCACACCCCGCCGGGCTCCTGCCGCCCGCGGCCCACCGGTCCGCGCCCCGACAGCACCTCGCCGTACGCCTGCATCAGGTCCGGCAGCCGCAGCGTCGACAGATCCTCCCGGGACAGCTCGCCCGGGTAGCCGGAGAGCCGCAGATCGCGGTAGGCGCAGCTCTTCTCGTACAGCGTCCGCAGGAAGCGCCCGTTGCCCAGCTCGTCGATCCACCCCTGGTCCACCACATGGCCGCTGATGGAGCGCAGCTCGTCCACCGCCTCCTCGTCCCACACGTCGTCGTTCTCGGCGGCCAGAACGCCCCCGATCGCGGTGAGTTCGAGCGGGCGGTAGCTGGGGAAGTCGACCCGGCTGGTGAAGCGCGAGGACAGCCCCGGGTTGGCGGCGAGCAGCCGGTCCATGCCCTCCGGGTAACCCGCGAGGATGACGACGAGATGGTCCCGGTTGTCCTCGGCCCGCTTGAGGAGGACCTGAAGCGCCTCGTCCCCGTACGCATCGCCCTTGCTGTAACCGGAGTTGGCCAGGCTGTACGCCTCGTCCACGAAGAGCACCCCGCCGAGGGCCGAGTCGATCAATTCGTTGGCCTTCACCGCCGTCTGCCCCAGGAACTCCCCGACCAGATCGGAGCGCTGGGCCTCGACCAGATGATCGCCCCCGAGCAGCCCGAGAGCGTAGAAGACCCGGCCCAGGATGCGGGCCACCGTCGTCTTGCCGGTGCCGGAAGGTCCGGAGAAGACGAAATGGCGCTTCGGCGGCTGGACGGGAAGCCCCTGCTCGGCCCGGCGCCGGGCCATGTTCAACTGCGCCGACAACGCCTTGACCTGCCGCTTGACCGGTTCGAGCCCGACCATGCGCTCCAGTTGGGCCAGCGCCTCGGACAGCAGGGCGGGATCGCTGGGGCGGGCCGGGAAGGCGGGCGGCTTACCGGCCCCCTTGCGGCGTACGCTCTCGACGCGCGCGGGCGCAGCGGGCGCCGGCTCGTCGTCGAGCAGCCCGGCCTCCCCGACCGGCCACGGCTCCCGCCCGTCCACCAGATCGGTGCCGAGCAATGCGTCGCCCTCCGGCTGAGCCTCCGCCCCCGAACCCTCCGAACCGAAGCCGGACAGGGTCACGGCGGCCAGATCCGCCGATTCGTCGTAGCCGTCTCCCTCGGAGATCGCGGCCAGCCGGGCGGAGGTGTCCATGAAGGCCGGGTCCACCCGGTGCACCGCCCGGTACAGCGGCAGGGCCGCCGCGCTGCGGCCGGTGCCCTCGTGGGCCCGCGCCAGCCAGTAGCGCAGCTCCTTGCGCTGCGGCTGCTCGCTGCGGCAGCGCATCAGGGCCGCCGACAGCAGCGGCTCCGCCTGCCCGTACATCTCCAGCCGCACCCGGGCCATACCGCCGAAGAGACCCGCCTCGATGCCGAGCATCGGATCGTCCACGAGCGGCTCGGTGCAGCGCACCAACTGCTCCCAGTCCTTGACCAGATAGGAGCGGCAGGCATGCAGGAACCGCACCTGCGGGTCCGCGTCCACCGGCGGGAGTCCGGCCAACGCCCGGTCCAGCTCCGGCACATGGCGGCCGTCCAGCCAGTGCGAGGCGTGGGCGAGCAGCAGGTCGCGCGGGCTCTCCAGCACCGGCTGCACCCACCAGCCCAGCCAGTACCAGGAGTTGAGCGTACGGCGGTGGCGTGCGCGCTGTTCGCCGAAGCGGTCGCGGTGCCGGTACATGCGTAAGAGGGCCGTGGTGGTGTCGATGCGCAGCGCATGGAGGCCGAGCCAGCCGTCCGCCATGCCCGGATCGAACCGCACCGCGGCCCTGAACTCCTCCTCGGCCTGCGGATACGCGCCCATCGTGTAGGCGTCCATGCCGCGCAGCCAGGCGAGGTCGGCGGGGGCCTGTGCGCCCTGTGTGCCGATGTCCATCAGGTCCCCCACAAACCGTGCCCCCAGGATGTCCCGCCCGCACAGCATGCCCACCGAAGCGTGCTGAATCACTGCGCGAGGGTAGGGAATTGACCACACCGAGGTGCATCGTACCTGCGCACGGGGGAGGCGGCCGCTGGATGGCCGACCTGCCAGGGTGGTGACCGAGGGTGAGTGCATCGCTCTGCGTGGTCGCCGGAACGGCGGCACGAGCACAGGACGAAGCCCCCGATCACGGGGGAACAACCGGGGGCTTCGCGTCTGCGGGGGCTCCGAAAAGCCGCACATTGAGAACGTAAGACCAGTAAGGGCCCCCGGTCAAGCAGAGCTGGGGCACTTCCGGGACGTTTTCCGACGGCTCAGGAGGGCGGGGCGTCGCGGCTACTCCGGGTGACGGAATGGTTCGCCGCTGCTGTCGAGCCCGGCCCCTCCAGCCACGCATATCCCTCGGACAACTGGCGTACCAGCGCATCGGCGTACGGGCGTGAGGGGTCGTCGGTGAAATGCCGCTCCTCGGCCGACGTCCACCCGTCCCAGAACTCCGTGAGCCCGGCGCCGTCGCGCCGCCGCCCCCGCCCCCAGGACGTCTTCCGGTCCAGCTCCATCCAGTACAGCGCCGCCAGCCACGGGCGCACCGCGCGGCGCCCCGCCCCGACACCCTCGATCAGCACCACCGGGGCCGGCTCCAGGGTCCGCGCCGGGCCGAAGCGCCGGCGGTTCCAGTCGTACGGGGCGTACCGGGCGCTCTCGCCGCGCGCGAGCGGCAGCAGCACCTGGTCCCGCAGCCGCCCCGTCCAGCCGAACAGCTCCTCGTGGGTGGCGAGATCGTCCAGATGGAGGACGGGTGCACCGCCCAGCGCCGCCGCGAGACGGGCCGTGAAGGTGCTCTTGCCCGACCCGGCGTGCCCGTCGACCGCGACGAGCCGCACGGGCCCGCAGGAAGGGGGCAGCGAGCGCAGGCCATCGGCGTGGCGGGCCAGGTCGTCCATGGCTCCAGGGTACGGTCCCGCTCGAAGGCGCCCGGGACCCGCCGCAGGTCACACCGTGGTCCGGACCCGGACCATGCCAGTGGTCCAGGCCCATGCCGGTTCGGCGGTCCCTGCCGAACCGCTGGCCCGACCCGGTCCGGAACCGGGATAGTTGGCGCACCGAACGGCATCCGCAGCCCCACTCCCACCCACGACCGGGGGTCACGACCATGACCAGTCCGACGTCCCGCAGAACCGTCCTCGGCGCCGCGCTCGCGGCAGCGGCCACCACCGGCGCGGTGGCCGGGGCCGCCCGGGCCGCCGCCCCTGCCGGGCCCGCTGCCCGGCCCGCCCCCTCCCGGGTGCCGCTCGTGGACACCCGCTTCTGGCGCACGTACACCGACTGGCGCTGCGGCGCGGGCGACGGAACCCGGGTGCTCCCCGGCGCCCGCCCCGGCCTGGTGATCGCCACCCCGGCGGGCCGCACCGACTACACCGACCCGCACACCGGGGAGTCGGCCGCCTGGGACTACGCCACCTGGACCTCGCCCGTCCACCGCTCCTCCGTCCCCGCCACCGAAGTGATCGCCTCCTGGAACGCGCGCACCCCTGCGGGCACCTGGCTCCAGATCGAGCTGAGCGGCGCCTACGCGGACGGCACCGCGACCCCCTGGTTCGTGATGGGGCGCTGGGCGGGCTCAGACGGTGACATCCGCCGTACGTCGGTCGGCGGCCAGGGGGACCCGTACAGCTCCGTCTGGACGGACACCTTCTCGGTTGACGATCCCGCGAGCGGCATCCGCCTGGTCTCCTACCGGCTGCGGCTCACCCTGTACCGCGCCCCGGGCAGCCGCCTCACCCCGACCGTCTGGCGGGCCGGCGCGATGGCCTCCGACGTGCCCGACCGCTTCACGGTGCCCGCCACCACCCCTTCGCTCGCCCGCGAACTGGCCGTCCCGCGCTACTCCCAGAACGTCCACATCGGGCAGTACCCGGAGTACGACAACGGCGGAGAGGCCTGGTGCAGCCCCACCTCCTCGCAGATGATCATCGAATACTGGGGCCGGAGGCCCACCGCCGAGGACCTCGCGTGGGTGAGGCCGGGCCTCCCCGACCCCCAGGTCTGCCACGCCGCCCGGTACACCTACGACTACGAGTACGGCGGCTGCGGCAACTGGCCCTTCAACGCCGCCTACGCCGCCACGTACCGCGACCTGAACGCCGTCGTCACCCGGCTCGGCTCACTCGCCGACGTCGAGAAGCTGATCGCCGCCAAAATCCCCGTCATCACCTCCCAGTCCTTCCTTGAGGAGGAACTGACCGGCGCCGGATACGGAACCTCCGGACATCTGATGACGGTGATCGGCTTCACCGCCGTCGGAGATGTGATCGCCAACGACCCCGCGTCCCCCGACAACGACGCCGTACGCCGCGTCTATCGGCGGCGCGAGTTTGAGAACATCTGGCTGCGTACGAAGAGGTACGACGCGAACGGGCAGGTCAGAAGCGGTACGGGCGGAGTCTGTTACGTCTACTGGCCCGAGCGGCCGATGCCGGGGCAGCGGCGTGTCCTGCGGTCGCTCGGACTCCTGTGAGCTGACCCGGGCGAGCCGTCCCGCCAACCGGAACCGCGGTTTTCGCCGACCGCGACAGTTGCGTAGAGTTGACGAACCCGGTGCGGGGGGGGGCAGCGCACTGCCCGCTCGGGCGGGTGCGCGGACGACCGGTGACGGCAGAGGGGGCAGCGTGCAGTTTCGCGTTCTGGGGCCGGTGGAGGCCGTGGACCACCGGAGCGAACCGCTGCCGGTGTCCGCCCCGATGCTGCGCGCGCTCCTGGCCGCCCTGATACTGCGGGCCGGGCGTCCGGTCCCGGCCGAGGAGCTGGCCGACCAGCTGTGGGGGGAACAGCTTCCCGCCAACGTCCGTACCACCCTGCGCAATTACGTCATGCGGCTGCGCAGGGCGCTGCCCGGCGAGCGTATCCGTACCGTGCCGGGCGGCTACCTGCTGGTCGCCGAGCCCGAGGAGACCGACCTCGGCCGCTTCCGCTCCCTCGTCCTGCGGGCGAGGGAGCTCGCGCCCCGGGAGACCGAAGAGGCTGTGACCCTGCTCCGGGAGGCGCTGTCCCTGTGGCGCGGGGCACCCCTGGCCGACCTGCCCGACCTGCCGTTGCGCGCCGCTCAGCGGCCGCGCCTGGAGGAACTGCACCTCAGCGCCACCGAGGAGTGCTACGAACTCGAACTGGCCCTGGGGCGCCACGAGACGCTGGTCGACGAGCTGAGCGCGGCCGCCCGGCGGCACCGGCTGCGCGAGCGGCTGACCCGGCTCCTCATGCTCGCCCTCCACCGCTGCGGCCGTACGGCCGAGGCGCTCGCCGTCTACCAGGAGGTGCGCCGGGAACTGGTCGCCGAACTGGCCATCGAACCCGGCGCGGAGACCCGGGCGCTGGAGCAGGCCATCCTGCGCGACGACCCGTCCCTCGCCCTGCCCTCCCGCGGCGCCGCACCGGTCCGGCCGCGCGCCGGACGCACCCACAGCTCCTTCCCGCCCGTCCCATCCGTCTTCGTCGGCCGGGACGGCGAACTGGCCCGGCTCCGCGGCCAGTTGTCGCACTCCGCCGCTGCGCCCACGGTCTGCCTCATCGACGGGCCCGGCGGCGTCGGCAAGTCGGCGCTCGCCCTGCGGGCCGCGCACGACGTCTCCGCCCGCTTCCCCGACGGACTGCTCTACGTGGACCTGCGCGGGGCCGACCCCCAGCGGTCGCCGCTCGCCACCGAGGACGCCGCACACGCGCTGCTGAGCGGACTCGGCGCCACCGCCGAGGAGTTGCCCGACGACCCGGCGGCACTGCTTGAGCGCTACCACGCCGAACTGGCCGGGCGCCGCCTCCTGCTCGTCCTCGACAACGCCGTGGGCACCGGCCAGGTCGCGCCCCTGCTGCCCGTCGAACCGGGCAGCGCCGTCCTGGTGACCAGCCGCACCCTCCTCACCGGCATCGAACAGGCCCGCCACCTCCACCTGGAGGTCCTGACGGCCGCCGACGCCGTCACCCTCATCCGTACCGTCTCCGGGGCCCCCGCCGAACCCGGCGACCAGGCCCACTGGGAGGAACTGGCCCGGCTCTGCGGCCGGCTCCCGCTGGCCCTGCGGATCATCGCGACCCGCCTGGCTTCCCGGCCGCGCTGGTCGGCCGCCGACTGGGCCGACCAACTCCGCGACGAGCGCGGCAGGTTGGCTGAACTCGTCACCAGCGACCTGGATGCCCGGGCCAGCCTGCTGCTCAGCATCGAGCAACTAGCCAAGGGCGACGAGGCCGACCGACGGGCCGCGGAACTCTTCCCGCTGCTGGGCACGGCCGCGATCACGAGCTACGGGGCACACACCGCGGCCGCCCTCGGCGCCCACACCGCGGGGGAGGCCCGGGACGCGCTGGAGCGGCTGACCGACGCCCAGATCGCCACCAGCCCCCGGCCGGGCGCCTACCAGCTGCACGACCTCGTCCGGACGGCCGCCGTCGGCCAGGCGGCCCTGCTGCCGCGCGCCCGCGGCCGCGCCGCCCTGGAGGGCCTGGCGGCCTGGTATCTCGGGAGCCTCTACCAGCTGAACGGACCCCTGCGCGTCGTCAGGTTCG
Organism: Streptomyces durocortorensis; assembly: GCF_031760065.1. Classification (NCBI taxonomy): domain Bacteria; kingdom Bacillati; phylum Actinomycetota; class Actinomycetes; order Kitasatosporales; family Streptomycetaceae; genus Streptomyces; species Streptomyces sp. C11-1. The sequence continues at coordinate 843,355 of NZ_CP134500.1, read as the reverse complement.
ACCGCGCCGAGGACGGCATCGCCCGCTTCCCCCGGGGACTGCGCTTCGAGCGGGCCGACGAGGCGCTGGCCTGGGTGGACGGCGCCATGGAGGACGTCGTCGCCCTCACCGACCAGCTGTCGGACGCCGCCTTCGACGACGCGCCGCCCGCCCTGGCCGACTTCACGCTGGAAGCCTGCCGCGCCCTGGAGACCTACTTCACCTTCCGGCTGCGCTGGCGTCCCCAGGAGCACCTGTGCGAGGCCCTGCTGCGGATCGGGGAGCGCCGCGGCGACACCTGGTCCCGGGCCGTGGCGCTGGGCCAGCTCGGGAAGATCGCCGGCCAGCGCGACGACGGGGCCAGGGGCGAGGTGCTCCTGCGCGAGGCCATGGCCCTGTTCGCGAAGCTGGGCGCGTGGGACGAGGCGACCAACGCCCGGCACAACCTCGTCCCCTGCCTCGCGCTGAGCGGCCGCCTGGACGAGGCGATCCGGGAAGCACGGGAGCTGTACGACGACCTCCACGCCCGCCCGGTCCCCGGCCGCATGCTGCCGTCGCTCGCCAACAACCTGGCGCGCTGTCTGCGGATGCAGGGCCGCCAGGGCGAGGCGATCGAACTGCTCCAGGAGGCGTACACCGCCTCGCCCATCGACTACCACCTGGCCGGTTCCATCGCCGCCGTCCTCGGCGAGTGCCACCTGGAGAACGGCGAGTGGGAGGAAGCGGTCCACTGGGCCGGCCGCGGCCTCACCCACGCCGCGGAGGAACTCTTCGACAGCTACCAGGTGGCCGGGATGCACACCACCCTCAGCACCGCGCTGCTCCGCCTGGGCCGCCACGAGGAGGCCCAGGCGGCGAACGCCCGCGCGAGCCGCCTGCTGCACGAGCTCAACGAACGGGAGGCCGCGTCCCTCTCCATGCGGACCAGGGCCCACGCCCCCGCCCCGGACGGCGGCTGATACGCAGCTGATACGCCCCTTTCCTACGCTGTCGGTACCGCGTGCGATCAGTACGACAGGCAAGGGGAGGCCGCATGAGCGGGAACGAGTTCGACGTCAACGTCAGTACCGGGCGGCTCAAGGAGATCGAGGGCATCGTCATGGACGCCTTCGACCGCATGGCCCAGTCCGCCAAGACGGTCGGCAGCCAGGGCGAGCAGATCGGCCTGGCCTATCAGGGCTCGGGCACCGCGACCGCGATGGACACCTACGCGAACCTCGCGGGGGCGGGCACGGCGCTCAGCGACGCCCTGGAGGGCCTCAAGGACGACCTCGGCCTCACCGGCGAAGTCGGCCACGACACGGACGACGCGGCACGGCAGACCATGAGCGGGGCCAACGGCGTCAGCAGCGGCGTGACCGCCGGCATGTGACGCGCGCCGCGACGAGCTCAACCACCACGAGGGGACAAGTCAGATGGGGCACTACCGGTTCCAGGACCTGGGCATGGCGGATGTCCAGCGCGTCGGAACACTCCAGGTCGAGGAGTGCAACGAGATCTGGAGCGACGTGATGACGCAGATCGGCGCACTCTTCCCGGACGGGGACATCGACGCGGGTCTCGCGGGCGTCCTGAGCGAACGCAACGAGAAGTACCAGCGGGATGTGCAGAGTTACGTGGACGACCTCGGGCTCCAGAACACGGCGGTCGGCCGGACCCGGGAGATCGCGGCCGACGGTGGCGAGGCCATGCGCCGGGCCGCGAGTCTCTGAGACGGGCCGAGCAGGGGCACCGGGTACAGAGGAAGGAACAGCGGGACATGGGTGCGGGGGACACCGAGCACCACAACTCCGACGAGCTCTACAACGTACAGAACCGCACCGGCGACCTGGACGGACTCGGGCAGATGCGCTCGCGTTTCGTCGAGATCGCCTCGGTGGACGGGGTGTTCGGCACGGTGGCCAACGGCGCGGCGGCCGAAGCGGCGCTGGCCGGGGCCGCCTCCGCGATGCTCGCCGAGCTGGAACGCGCGGGCATCTCGGTGGACAACATCGCGGGGAACGCCGGCACGGCAGGGGAGATCGCCGACATGACGGACGAGGAAGCGGCGTTCCAGCAGAAGCTGGCCCAGAGCTCGGGCGGCGGCCAGTTCCAGGAGGTGCGGTGAGCGATGGCTGACGACTTCCGGGAGACCGCGCGAACGGTCTACAGCCCCAGCGAGTACGGGATGCGGGCGGCGGCCGGGGCCTGGCTGGCGCTGGCCGGCGCCGCCACCCGCAGCAAGGACACGCTGCGGGGGATCGCCGGGGACGCCGAGGCCGAACCGGGTGTGGGCCTGCTGGAGCTGGCCGACCGGCTCACCGCCGTCGGAGGCTGGGGGGACGGCGCGAGCGCCGTGGCCGCCGCCATCGCCGGACAGCTCCAGACGGCCGCCGACTCCACGTCCGCCACCGTCGAGCGCGTCATGGAGCTGGAGGACCGCTACGACGAGCAGGAGCGGCTGCGCAACGAGAAGACGCAAGCCGATGTGATGACCGCGGCGTCCATGCACCAGGATCGCATGGGCGAACTGACCGATGCCGCCCGCAAGGAGCTGGCGGCGCTGGACGCCGTCTACGCCAGGGTGACCGGAGGCAACGCCCCGGCCGCGCCGGACGTGGGTTCGGCCGGCGGGGGAGGGCCGACCCGCACCTACGGGGGTGGGGCGGGCGGCCCGGGGGCGGAGGCGGGCGGCGGTGCGCAGCAGGCCGCCTACGCCACCGCCCCCAACGGCAGCCGGGTCGGCATGGGCGACTACCCCTACTCCGGCGTCATCGGCCCGGACGGCGGGGACTTCGCGGGCTGGGTGCGCTCACCGAACACCGGGTTCCTCGTGGACCCCGCCACCGGGCGGGAGTTCGACCCGTCCTCCGGACGTTGGATCGACCCGGTCACCGGGCGGCCCTTCGGCGAGGTCACCGAGTACGCCACCCGTCTCGCGGGACTGACCGGCGGCCCGACCGGCCTGGTCGGCGGCCCCGGCCTGGCGCCCACCGCCCTCGCGGGCGGCGCCGGCGCTGCCGTCTTCGCCGGCATGTACGGGGGCGCCATGCCGCCCAGCATCGCCCACGCGGGCCCGGCCCAGGGCCAGGTGGCCCGCCAGGCCGCACACCAGCTCGACCGGCGGGCCGGGGTCGCCGGACGGATGGCGATGCGAGAGGCGGCGCAGGGCGGGCGACCCTACCTGCCGCCGCCCGGCGCCCACGGCTCCGGCGCGGCCGGTGCCCGGGGCGGCGGCCCGGCAGCCGCCCGCCGACCCGCGATGACCGCGTCGGCGGGCACCTGGCGGGGCCGGACCGCCGACGCGGGCGCCCGCCACCGGCTCACCGGTACGCCCGCCGCCCCGCCGCCCGCCGCCGCGGCCCGGGGCACGCTGGGCCGCCCGGACCGCACCGGCCGTCCCGGCGCCCCCACCGATCTGACCGAGGACCCCGAGGTCTGGCGGCGGCGCGGCCGGGCCACCGGCGGTGTGCTCGGCGAGTGAGCTGACAGCACCCCCCCAGGGGGGTGTCTCGACCCGTGACGGACGACGCCCGACAGGAGTAGACCGGTGAGCGACGAAGGCGATCTGGAGTACCTGCCCGAAGAGTTCCGGACCAGCGCCCGGCACAACCGCGAGGCCGCCGACGGCGCGGACAGCCTGTCCCGCCGCCTGGCCAACACCACGGCCACGTCCGGCGAGTTCGGCGGTACCCGCGCCGCCTCCTACACGGCGGGCCTCAACCAAGGCACCACCGACCGCACCCGGCGCACCCGCCGGGCCCAGGAGGACCGCGACGTCATCGGCCACGGCGGCGCGACGACGGCGGACCTCGGCGAGGACACCGACATCCGGGCCCGTACGGCGCTGCAGACTCCCGCTGACGCGGCTGTGGTGCGGGCGGTCGCGGACGGCATGTAGCCGACCCCGGCCCCCACGCCTCCTCTTCCCACTCTCCTCCCACGCTCAGGAAAAGCCGTGTCTGGATTCACCATCACCCGCGCCATGCTCGTCGAGGCGGCGGGCTGCGACCCCTACAAGCTGCGGACGGATTTCAAGAAGGACACGGACCCCGAGGCGGTCGACGCCCTCGCGTCGATCTTCAAGAACGGCGCCGAGGAGGCCGCCGAGACCGGCTCGGTGTCCCAGTACGCCTCCGACCTGGAGCAACGGGCGGGCACCCGGGGCTCCAACGCCATCTACGAGGACGGCGCAGCCCACCTGGAGCAGACCTACGACGACCTCGGCGAGGCCGGGCTGCGCGTTGTCTCCACCACTCTCGGCGAGATCAAGGAGGAGATGGAGGCCACCCGCACGTACGTGGACGACTCCATCGTCGGGGAGATGGGTCTTGAGTACTGGCGGGAGTGGTACGCGGGGCAGGCGAACGAGGAGATCGAGTCCCTTGAGGACGACCTGAACAGCCTGGACCCCGAATCCCGCTACTCGTGGTCCGGGCACGGCGAGAGCCACACCAGCGAGGTGGAGGCCTTCCCCCGCGCCAACGTCCGCTCCATCATCGAGAACGCCTACACCGATCGGGCCGGGAAGTACGGCGCCGACGTGTACGACCGGATGACGGACGAACTCGACGACTACTACGGCTTCCTGAGCAACCGCGAGGACCGGTTGGCCGAGGACGGCTACGACACCGGCAGCACACCGCTGGACCTGTGGTACTCGGAGGGCAGGGCGGAGTACGAGGGGGAGCAGCTCGCGCTGGAGCTGGAGAGGGAGAACCCCGATCCGGCCGCCGTGTCCCGTTACACCCAGGGCCTGGAGGACGCCATGGGCGGCGTCCTGGACGAGAACGGCGAGATGGCCGTCGACCCCGAGCAGCTCACGGAGGAGCAGCTCGCCTACCTGACCGGCTTCTACGACTCCCTGGGTTCGGAGGGGCTGGCGGCGCTCGGCGAGCTGGAGTCCGATCCGAACCGCGACGGCCCCGCCGCGGCCGAGGCCATCCGGACGGCTCAGCGCGCCGCCGCCAACGGCATCAACGTCATGACCAACCCCGAGGTCGGCGGCCTCGACACCCACCAGCCGTCGCACTTCGACCGGCTTCCCGAGCCGATCGCCGCCATGGTCCGGGATCCGGACGACATCGTGAACAGGCCGTTCGAGGAGCAGATCGAGCACTACCGGCTCTTCGACGGCTTCGGCGACCTGATGGGGAACGCCACGGCACGGGCGGGCACCGGCTTCAGTCAGGACCTGGCGTACGCCGCCCTGTGGGCCGAGAACGGGGTCGACCTGGTCAGCAGCCAGGCAGGGGCCGGGGACCTGGAGATGTCGGGTGCGAGCGCGGCCCTGCGCTCGGTGGCCCTGAACGATGTGGCCTCCGCGACCCTCATCAACGACGACTACTTCCGCGAGTGGATGCTGAGCGCCAGCTGGGAGGACCCCGGCGCGGCGGGCGACCTCATCCGCTCCGCGACCCTGCCCGCCGAGGGCGAGGACCCCAGGGGCGACCAGCGGCGTGCCGCCTTCAACCTGCTCGACTCCATCGCCCGGGGGCAGGACACCCTGTCGTCGCTGGCGGACCTGGAGGGCAATCCCTACGGGGCGGCCACCGCGGACATGCAGGCCGCCGTCAAGGACGTGTCGCTCGGCTACCTCGACTACCTCACCGAGGTGTCGGGCCGCCAGAACGGCGACAACTCCCTGACCTACAGCTACTTCGACGAGGAGGGGAACCAGTTCCGGCTCAGCGCCGACCACCGGCACGAACTCTTCATGTACCTCGGCAAGTCGGAACAGAGTGTGCTCAACCAGTGGGAGACGGGCCTGGAGACCTACTACACCGTACGGGCGGCGGACGCCTTCGGCGAGGGGTCGAGCGAGTCCGACCGTCAACGGATCCTCGGCGACCTCGGTGCCCTGGACGGTGCCGTCGCCGGTGCGTACGACCAGATCGTCGTGGACGTCCAGGACGACGAGGACAAGGCGGCCGAGCAGCGCGCGAAGCAGAGGCTCGCGGCGGCGACGGCGATCACCGGCGTGGGTGCCGCCGTGGCCACCGGGGGTGCCGCGACCACCAGTTGGGGTCTCGCCGCCGCAGGGGTGGGCGCCGCCGGATCGCTGGCCCAGAACAACCCCGAGGCCCCCGCGCTCGCGGCCGACCTGAACTACGACAGCGCCGTCGTCGGCGACTGGTCGCTGCGCAGGACGGTGGCCGAAGCGGCCATCGGAGCCGGGTACGGCTCCGAGGAACTGGCCGACTACTACGACGGCCGGTCCATCGACGAGGCCGACGGCGAAGGGAACCCGGCCATGGTGGACATCGACCACTCGGATCTCCAGGACGTCCTCGACACCGTCGAGGCGACCTACACCGATTCCGCCGGGAAACTCGGCGAGGCGTACTCGTCCAACCGCCGGGCCTCCGGGACGTCCTGACCCATGACCACCACCCCCGGCCCCACCGCCGCCTTCCGCCGCCCCGCCCGCGCCCAGCAGCCCAGCCTGCCGTCCGGCGACGTCGTCCTCAAGGCGCCGCCGCAACTCCCGCAGCCCGACCAGAACAACAACGTCTGGCTCACCGCCCTGCCCGCGCTGTCCGGGCTCGGGTCCGTCCTCTACATGCTGACCATGGGGCGCGGGCCGATCGGGTACATCGTCGGCACGATGTTCCTCGTCTCCTCCGTGGCCATGGTCGTCGGCTCGCTCATGCGGCAGCGCGGCCAGACCAAGGGACAGGCGCAGAACCAGCGGCGGGACTACCTCCGCTATCTGGAGCGGACCCGGTCCGAGGTGCGGCGCACCGCGCTGGCCCAGCGCACGGCTCTGCTGTGGGGCGCTCCCGCCCCCGGCACGCTGTGGGGGATCGTGGCAGGGCGACGGCTGTGGGAGCGGCGCGCGGGGGACGAGGACTTCGGGGTCGTCCGGATCGGTACCGGCGCCCGCTATCTGGCCACCCCGCTCGTGCCCGGTGAGTCCGCCCCGGTCGAGGACCTGGACCCGGTCGCGGCCGTCGCGCTCAAGCGGTTCGTCAACACGCACTCCGTCGTACCGGAGCTGCCGGTGCAACTGGCGCTGCGCCGCTTCGCCTGTCTGTCCCTGGAGGGCGAGGCCGAGGAGGCCCGGGCCCTGGCGCGGGCCGTCGTCGCGCAGGCCGTCACCTTCCACGCCCCGCGCGACCTGCGGGTCCTGGTGTGCACCGCGGACCCGGAGGGCGCGGACTGGAGCTGGGTCAAGTGGCTGCCGCACGCCCACCACCCGGAGGACGTGGACCACGCCGGGCCGGTGCGGCTCGTGCACACCTCGCTGGCCGGTCTTGAGGACCTGCTGGGCGCCGAACTCGCCCGACGCACCCGCTTCCATCGCGACGCCGAACCCGACCCGGAGCTGCCGCACCTGCTCGTCGTGCTCGACGGCGGACTGGCCCTGGGGGCGGAGGCCCTGATCGACCCGGACGGCCTGCACGGCACCACCGTCCTGGACCTCTCAGGGCGGGCCGCACCGCTCGGGGACGCCCACGGACTGGCCCTGACGACCGCGGACGGCGTCCTGCGGGTGCGCAGCGGTGAGGCGTACGACGAACTCGGCGCGGCGGACGCGCTCTCCGTCGCCGAGGCCGAGGCGCTGGCCCAGCAGCTCGCCGGGTTCCGGCTGGACGCCAAGACCGTACAGACCGAGGACCTGGACACCGCCGACACCACCCTGCCCGGCCTCATCGGCGTACGGGACGCGGGCCGGCTCGACCTGGCCGAGCTGTGGCGGCCGCGGCCCCTGCGGGACCGGCTGCGGGTTCCCATCGGCCTGGCCGCCGACGGGGGCGTCCTCGACCTGGACATCAAGGAGTCGGCGCAGAACGGCATGGGGCCGCACGGGCTCCTCGTCGGCGCCACCGGTTCCGGCAAGTCCGAGCTGCTGCGCACCCTCGTCCTCGCCATGGCGGCCACCCACTCGCCCGATCAGCTCAACCTGGTCCTGGTCGACTTCAAGGGCGGCGCTACCTTCGCCGGGATGGCCGAGCTGCCGCATGTGGCCGCCGTCATCACCAACCTGGAGGACGACCTCACCCTCGTCGACCGCATGCAGGAGGTCATGGCGGGGGAGATGAACCGGCGCCAGGAGGTCCTGCGGGACGCCGGAAACCTGGTTTCCGTGCGCGACTACGAACGGGCCCGTCAGCGGGGAGCCGATCTTCCGCCCCTGCCCAGCCTGTTCATCGTCGTCGACGAGTTCTCCGAACTCCTCGCCCAGAAACCGGATTTCGCCGAACTGTTCGTGCAGATCGGCCGGCTCGGCCGGTCGCTCGGACTCCATCTCCTGCTCGCCTCGCAGCGGTTGGACGAGGGGCGGCTGCGCGGCCTGGAGGCGCATCTGTCGTACCGGATCGGTCTGCGTACCTTCTCCGAGCAGGAGAGCCGCGCCGCGATCGGCGTCACCGACGCCCACCACCTGCCGAGCGCCCCGGGCCACGGCTATCTGCGGACCGACATGACGAGCCTCAAGCGGTTCCGGGCCGCCTACGTCTCCGGCGCCTACCGCACGGCGGGCGAGGGCAGCCCGCTCGTCCTGGGCGGCCCGGTGGACGTCCGGCCCTTCCCCGCCGGACATCTGCCCGTGCCCGCGGAGCTGCGGGAGCCCGCCGCCCCCGAACCGGTCCTGGCGGACGACGAGTTCGGGCAGGAGGAGGATCTGTCGACGACCGTGCTCGCGGTGATGACCGAGCAGATGGTGGGCCGCGGCCCCCAGGCCCACCAGGTGTGGCAGCCGCCGCTGGACGAGCCCGACAGTCTGGACGCCCTCTGCCCGGACCTGGCCGTCCGCGAGGGCCGGGGACTGGGCACGGCACCCGGCAGGCCGGTCATGGAGGCCGTCATCGGCACCGTCGACAAGCCCTACCACCAGCGCCGAGAACCGTACGCGCTGGACCTGTCGGGCGCGGGCGGGCACGTCGCCGTCGTCGGCGGACCCCGCAGCGGCAAGTCCACGGTCGTGCGCAGCCTCATCGCCTCGCTCGCCCTGCGCCACACCCCCGTCGAGGCGCAGTTCTTCTGCCTGGACTTCTCCGGCACCCTCTTTGCCCTCGGCGGCCTGCCGCACATCGGCGGAGTCGCGAGCCGACTGGACCCCGAGGCGGTCAACCGAACGGTCGCGGAGGTGCTGGAGGTCCTCGAACAGCGCGAACTGCGCTTCCGGGAACTGGGCGTGGACGCCATGGCCGACTACCGCAGACTGCGCGCCGAGGGCCGGGCCGACGACGCGTTCGGTGACGTCTTCCTCGTCATCGACGGCTGGCAGGTGCTCCGGCAGCACTTCCCCGACCTGGAGACGACGCTGATGGGCGTCGCCGGACGGATGCTGACCTTCGGCATCCACCTCGTGGTGACCGGCAACCGCTGGATGGACCTGCGCCTCGGCATGCGGGACCTCATCGGCACCAAGGTCGAGCTGAAGCTGGGCGACGCGCTGGACTCGGAGGTCGACCGCAAGCTCCAGCGCGCCGTCCCCGCCGACCGCCCGGGCCGCGGGCTGACCACCGACAAGCTGCACTTCCTGGCCGCCGTCCCCCGGCTGGACGGCCGCCACGGAGACGAGGAACTGGCCGAAGGCGTCGCCGACCTGGTGCGCCGCGTCGCCCAGGCGTGGAACGGCCCGCCCGCGCCCCGGGTGCGTATGCTGCCCGACTCCTACCCCTACACCGGGCGCCCGGCCGCAACGGGATCGTCGGCCGCGGGGGTGGTCATCGGCGTCGAGGGCACGCGGCTGGAGCCCGTCGTCTTCCGGCCCGGTGAGGACAACGGCCTCATCGCGATCGGCGACAGCGAGACCGGGAAGACCGGCCTGCTGCGCTCGGTGGCCCGGCAGGTCGTCGACACCTGGACCCCGGAGCAGGCCAAGCTCGTCGTGTTCGACTACCGGATGACGATGCTGAGTGAGTTCGACGGGCCGAGCCTGCTCGGGTACTCCACGACGCACGAGATGTCCGTGGACATCGTCACCGGGCTCGTCGAGGGCTTCCGGAAGCGGCTGCCCGGTCCCGGGGTGACGCCCGAGGAACTGCGCTCCCGCTCCTGGTGGACGGGCCCGGAGATCTATCTGATCGTCGACGACTACGACCTCGTGGCCACCTCCGCGGGCAACCCCCTGCGCCCCCTGGTGGACTTCCTGCCCCAGGCCCGCGCCGTCGGGCTGCACCTGTACGCCGCACGGCAGGCGGGCGGGGGCGCCCGGGGCAGCGGCGACCCCGTGATCAGCCGCGCCCGTGAACTCAACGTGCCCGGAGTGCTGATGAGCATCCCCAAGGACGAACCGGCCATCTGGGGCCACCGTTCGGCCAAACGCAAGAAGGGCCGGGGCCTGTTGCTGCACCGCAGGCTCGGCACTACCCCCGTCCAGCTCACCCGGCTGGACACCCCGAACCTCACCGCCCCGCTCCCGTCCTCCCCCGAAGGGGACACGCAACGATGAACACAGCAACCAACCCCGGCGCGGGCGGCCCCCAGCACACCGCTGCCCCGCGACGCCCGTCACCGTCACCGGCAGTGGCACCGACGCCCGTCCCCGGCCCGCCCGGCACCGGGCCCGCACGCTCGGGGCCCGTACATCCGGGACCTGCGGCTTCCGGGCCCGCGTCTGTCGCGCCCGCGCAGCCGGGTACCGCGCCCGCGCACGCCGTCGGCGGGGCCGAGGGCGGGGCGCCCGAGCGGGGCGCGGGCGGCTTCTGCCGGGTCGCCCTCGCCGGGCCGCGCGGTCGCGCCGACCTCGCCGTGCCCTTCGGCGTCCCCCTGGCCCGGCTGATGCCCTCGCTCGTACGTCACGCGGGCGAGGAGATCGGCCCCGACGGCGGCGTGGAGCACGGCGGCTGGGTCCTGCGGCGGGACGACGGCACCCGCCTCGACGCCGCACGCCCGCTGTCCGCGCAGAACGTCCACGAGGGCGACCTGCTCTTCCTCGCGCACGGCACCGAGGACACCACGGGCCCCCTGTACGACGACGTCGTCGAGGTCATCGCGGAGGGCGGCGCCCGGGCGCCGTGGTCCGCCACCGGCGTACGCCGTGGGGCGGCGGCCTTCGGTACGGCGGCGGCTCTCGGCGGAGCCGCCGCGCTCGCCGTGACACCGGGCGTGCTCGCGGGCGTGCTCGCCCTGGTCGCGGCCGCCCTCACGCTGGGCCTCGCCGCACTCGTCTCGCGTGCTTTCGCGGATGTCACGGCCGGTACCTACGCGGCGGTGCTGGCCGCGCCGTTCGCGGCCGTGGGCGCCGTCGTCCTGCTGGGCGGCGGCTTCGGCGCGGGCCATCTGCTGCTCGTCTGCGCCGTCGTGGCGGTGCTCGGCGCGGGCTGCCCGCTGCTGGTGGGCGGCGGAGACGGCACGTTCGCCGCACTCGTCACGGCGGGGGTGCTGGCCGCGCCCGGAGCCCTCATAGCCCTCGTCTGGTCCACCGGCCCGGTGCGGGCCGCCTCGGTCACCGCCGCGCTCGCCCTCGCCGTGACCCCGCTGCTGCCCCCGCTGGCGCTGCGCCTGGCCCACCTGCCGGGCCCCCGGCTCGCCGCCACGGCGGAGGAGCTGGAGGACCTGCCCGAGCCGCCGGAGCACGAGGCGCTGGCGAAGCGGGTTGCGGCCGCCCGTCGCCTGCTGTCGGGGCTGCTGGCCGGGGCCTGCCTCGTCACCGGGGGCGGTGCACTGGTCCTGCTGGCCTCCGGCGGGCTGTGGCCCTCGGCCCTCGCCGGGACGCTCGGGCTCCTGGCCCTGCTGCGGTCCCGCCTCTTCCGGGCCACCGCCCAGGTCGGCGCCGCCGTCGCGGCAGGCCTGGCCGTTCTGTGCGGCGCGGTGGTCTGCGTGGTGCTGCGGTTCGCGGGCGGCCCGGTGCCCCTGCTGGCCGTCCTGCTCCCGCTGTGCTTCGTCGTCGCCGTGGTCGCCTGTGCCGTAGCCGTGTTCAGCGGCCGTCGCGGCCTCAACCCCCGGCTCGCCCGCGCACTGGACAGCATCGAGACGCTCCTGCTGCTCGCCGTCGTGCCTCTTGTACTCGCCGTGTGGAACGTCTACACGGCGCTCCTGGAGCTGCGCGCATGAGGCTGCGCACGGCCGGGGCCGCCAGGGCACTCGGGGCGCTCGCCCTGCTGCTCCTGGCCGTCCCCGGCCCGTGGGGCCTCGACGGGCAGGCCGTGGCCGCGCCGAAGCCCGTGGACACGTCGTGCTCCCGGCCCCCGAAGGCGGGCGCCCCGCTGCCGGACACCCCCACGGGCCGCACCCTCGCCGACCGGCTGGGCCTCGCCCAGGCCTGGGACCTCGCCGACGGCACCGGAGTCACGGTCGCCGTCGTCGACTCCGGGGTCGACGGCCGCCATCCCGAGCTGGCGGGTGCCGTCGGCGCGGGCGCGGAGCTGGTCACCGTGCGCTCGGCCGAGGAGTTCCGCCGCCAGGTCCCGCGCGCCCCGCACCTGGACTGCGAGGGCCACGGCACCGGGGTCGCCGGGATCATCGCCGCCTCCCGGGCCGGCGAACCCCGGATCAGCGGGGTGGCGCCGGGCGCCCGCATCCACCCCGTACGGATGGTGGACGGCGTGGACCGGACGACGGCGAACACGCTGGCCGCCGGGATCGACGAGGCCGTGGCCGCCGGAGCCCGCGTGCTCAACCTGTCCTTCGCCCTGCCCGTGGACCGCGCCCCGGTCCGCAGGGCCATCGCGAGAGCGGTGGCCGCCGACGTCGTCGTGGTCGCCGCGGCGGGCAACGAGGGGACCACCGACGCGCCCATGTACCCGGCCGCCTACGACGGTGTGCTCGCGGTCGGCGCGGTGGACGCGGCGGGTGAACCCATGGAGCAGTCCAACCAGGGAAGCTGGGTCGACATCGCGGCCTACGGCGAGAACGAGATCGTCCCGGCCTCCGGCGGATCGGGATACCAGCAGGTCAGCGGTACGAGCTTCGCCGCCCCGCAGGTCGCCGGGGCCGCCGCACTCGTCCGCGCCCGCTTCCCCGGCCTCACGGCACGGGAGACGGCGGACCGGCTCACCGCGTCGGCCGCCCCGGTCGGCGTCGGCGGCGGGGACCCGCGTACGGGGGCGGGGCTCGTCGACCCGTTCGCCGCGCTGACCCACCTGGGCACCGGCGACGCGGGCCGGGACCCGGCGCTGAACGGGGCCATCCCGGTGCAGGCGCTTCCCGCGAACGAGCCCGGGCTGACGTCCCGTTCGGTCACCGCCCTGGCCTGGAGCGGCGGGCTCCTGTTCGCCGTCGTCCTCGCCCTGCTGGGCGCGCCCGTGCTGCGCCGGGCCGCCGCACGCGGCTGGCGGGCGGGCCCGGCGAGGGAGGGGAGCGCCGGTCCATCGGGGCGTGCGGGCCGGGTGCCGCCGCCCCCGAGCACCACGGAGCAGCTCGTTCCGCCGGTGCGACGACCCGAGCCGGGCCCGGGCCGGACGACCGTACGCACCCCCGCACACCCTCGATCGTGAAGGATCTCCGTAAGGACCGCCATGGCCACGACACGTGAATTCGCCGAAGCCCACGCCTACGAGAACAAACGTCAGGCGACCGGCCTCTTCCGGGGGGCCGACGAGGCGCTGCGCGACCCCCGGCGGCGGCTCAACCGTTCGCTGGCCGGGGGAGTCGCCGTGGGCATCCTCATCATGGCCGGATTCGGTATCGCCGGGTGGCTCGGCGGCGGCCGGGGCCCGTCGCTGCCGCAGAACGGGGCCGTGGTCGTCAGCGGCAGCGGCGACCGGTACGTCGTCAGCGAAGGGACCGTGCACCCCGCCCTGAACCTCACGTCGGCTCTGCTCGTGGGCGGCGGCAAGGTCACCGAGGTCCGGCGGGCGGCCCTGGACAAGGCACCCCGGGGGCTGCCCGTCGGCATCCCCGCCGCGCCCGACGCGCTGCCGGAGCGGGGGGACCTCGCCAAGGACCCCTGGACGGTGTGCACGGTTCCCGCCACCGACACCGAGGGCGAGGCGCGGACCCACGTGTACGTCTCCGTCGCGCAGGCGGCCCCGGCCCGCGACCTGTCCGCCGCCCGCTCCGCCACCGTGCTCGTGGAGGCGCCCGGCGGCGGGCTGTGGCTGCTCGCCGAGGGCCGCCGCTACCGGCTCTCCGAAGGCGTCGCGGCCACGCTGGGCCTCCAGCGCACGGCGCGGGTGCCCCTGCCCGACGCCCTCCTGGCCACCGTCCCCGAGGCCCCGGCGATCATCCTGCCGAAGACCGCGAACGGCGGTGCGACGACGGCCCGGCTCCCGGTGGACGCGGCGGTCGGGGATGTCGTCCACAGCGACCTCGACGGCGTCAACCCGCAGTTCTACACCGTGCGTACGGACGGCCTGGTCGCCGTCTCCGAACTCGTCTACGCACTGCTGCGCGCCACCGACGTGACCGAGCACACGCTCACCCCGGTGCAGGCGGTGAAGGCCCCCCGCTCCACGGCCGCCGCGCCCGGCGACCCGGCCTGGCCCGAACGGCTGCCCAAGGCCGACCGGCTGGACCGGGGCCGCCCGCTGTGCGTGAGCACGCCCGCCGGCTCCGCCCCCGGCAACGCCGCCTGGGAGGCCGTCGTCCATCTGCCCGCCACGCTCCCCGAGCCGAAGGGCCTCGCCGCCGTTTCCCCCGCCGACGGCACCGGGCTCGGTGCGGTGAGCGGCGTCTACGTCCGGCCGGGCCGGGGCGCGGTCGTCCGGTCCACCGCGTCGGCCGGCGCGGGCGGTACGTACACCCTGGTCACCGACGCGGGAACCGCCTATCCCTTCGCCACGGCGGAGGCGGTCGAACGGCTGCGGTTCACCCCGGACGAGGCGCCCGCCCTGCCCGCCCCGTTCGTCGACCTGCTGCCGCGCGGGCCGGTGCTCGATCCGCGCGCGGCGGCCGTCGAGCACCGGGGCGAGGGCGGCGCGTCGAAGGCCCCGGCGGAGGAAGCCGCCGACCAAGACGCGAAGAAGGGCCGCAACGAGGAGCAGGGCAAGGGCGAACAGGGGGACGACGCATGAGGAAGCCGATCACCGGAGCGTTCGGACGGGCGCGCGCCGTCACACTCCAGGCGGCCGTGGCCGCCCTCCTCACCGGCGTCGCGTTCGGCGGCCCCACCGGCTGGACGCTCGCCGGGGCGGGGACGGCGGCAGGCGTCCTCGCCCTGCTGCGCCGCCGTGGCCAGTGGCTGGACGCACGGCTGCTGGACCGGCTGTGGCGCGGAGCGCTCGCCGGGGACGGGCGCCGGACGCCGGACGCCGCACTCGGCCTGGCCGCGACGCTGCTGCCGCCGCTGGAGGTGGCCGAGGTCGGCGACCGCAACGGCCGGGCCGTTGGCGTCCTCGCCGACGGCAGGGGCCATGCCGCCGTCCTCGGCCTGCCCACCGGCGTCCTGCCGTCGGCCGCCGTCGGCTTCCTGGAGGACTGGATGACGCGGGACGCCGCCCGCCCGGCGGCCGTCCAGCTGCTGGTGGAGCAGTTCGGCCTGCCGAGCTGGGACTTCCACCAGCGCTTCGAGCCGACCATGGCCTACCGCCAGCTTCCGGCCCTTGCAAGGCCCGTGGCGGTGCGGTCGTACCTCGTCGTGCGCTACGAGCCCTGGGACGCCCCCGAGGTGGCCGAGGCCCGGGGCGGCGGCGCGGCCGGCGCCCGAACGGCACTGGCCGCCGCGACGGCACGGCTGGCCGCCCGGCTGGAGAGGCTCGGCGTCCCCGCCCGGCCGCTGGACGCCGAGCAGGTACGGGAGTTGCTGCGGGAGGCCGGTGACGCGGATGGCGAGGGGCGGGCCCTGCCGGACAGCTGGGCGGGCGCGCACCGCACCCACTGCGCGCTCGCCGCCCGGCTGGAGGGCCCCGAGGACTGGAACCGGCTGCTCGCCGCGCTGACGGGCACCGGAATGGACCGCACCGTGGCCGCCGTGACGGTCGCCCGGACAGCCCGGGGCACCGAGACCCGGGCCGCCGTACGGCTGGTGAGCGGCGCGGCCCAGCGCGCCGCCGAGGGCCGCGACCGGCTCGTCTCCGGCGGCGCGGCGCTTCCGCTCACCGGAGCACAACCCGCGGGGCTGGTGGCGACACTGCCGCTGGCCCGCCCCGCCCGGCCGCTGGAGGCCGCCACCGGCTTCGCCCCGGAGGTCGACCGCCGCCGCCCCCTGACGACGGGAGCCCGATGAACCTCCGACGGACGACCCGGGCACGCCCGGCCACCCCCGTCCGCCCGGACCTGACGGCCCTTCCGGTCAGCCCCGGTCCGGGCGGGTCGGCCGGGTCCGCGGGCCGGAGCGCGGACTTCGCGCTGTTCCCGGTGCCCACCGGTATCCACCTCGGCACCGGCCGGACGGGCGCGCCGGTCACGCTCGCACCGTACGGGCCGGCCGGCACCCGGATCGGTGTGCTCGGCGAGTCGCTGTTCGGCCGGCTGCTGGCCTGCCGACTCGTCGCCACCGGGGCCGCGGTGACGGCGCTGACCCGGGGCCCGTCGCTGTGGACGCCGCTCGGGGCGGCCTGCGGGACGCGGCTGACGGTCACCGACGACGCGGGCGCCTGGCCCCCGCGCCCCGGCGCGGCTCCCGGCTCCGGCACGGGGCCCCAGGCCCTGGTGACGGATCTGCCCAAGCCGCCGGGGAGAGCGGTGGGCCAAGGGGCCTGGACGACCGTCGTGCACGTCGTCAGGAGGGCGCCCGCCCGCTCCGCTCACTGGCAACAGCCGGACGCGGTACTGGTGTTGGGCGCCTCCTACGCCGACGCCGTCACCCCGGTCCTCGGGCCGGAGGCCGGACGGCTGGCGGCGTCCCTGGCCCACGGCGAGATCGCACTGTTCCGGCCGGGCGGGGCGGATGTGCTGCGGCCGGACATCGCCCCGGCTGAGACGTCGCTACTGCGCCCCGGTTAGACGTCCGGAGCTACACCCCGCCTGGACGTCCAGGCGTCCCTCCTGGGACTGTCCAGGGGGCGCCCGGACATCCCCCCCAGGGGCCGTCCGGCGGCCCCGCCGGCCGGACGGCCCCCGCCAGGGCCTCAGGCGCTACGCCGCCGGCGCAGCGCCCCCGCCACCACGTCGACCACGAGGAACCCGGCCAGGGTCACTCCCAGGACCGGGAGCGCCCAGCCCAGGGCGGCCACGGCCGGGATGCCCAGGATCAGGACCGGCAGCGGAAGCCGCCGCCACGCCCCGCGCTCCGGGGCCTTCCCGGCGAGCGCCGGACGGTCGGCCCGGGTGGGACGCCGCTGCCACCACATGCGGTAGCCCCAGACGATCACCGCGGTCAGGCCGATCGCGACGGCGGCCAGCACGATCTGGTTGACCACGCCGAACAGCACGCCCATGTGCCCCTGGACTCCGAGCTTGCTGAGCTTGTTCAGGACCGGGTGGTCTGCCCAGCGGGTGCGCGAGGTGATCTCGCCGCTGCTCGTGTCCACGGCGACCCGGTCGTAGTGCACCGGCCAGACGTTGTCGTTCTGCGCCACGACCCACGCGCTCGCCGCGTCCGCCGGAGGAGTGATCACCACGGTGCCGCCGAGGCCCGCGTCCCGGGCCGCCGCGAGGGCCGCCTCGAAGTCGGCCGGGTAGGCGTCGGCCTTCGCTTGGCCGGAACCGCCGTGCTCGGCGTGCTCCGAGTGGTCCTCGGCGGGGGCCTCGGCACCCGGGAGCGCGGTGTCGAGGGCCGGGGCGTTGCCGTTCGCCGCGTCCAGGAGTCGTCCGAACCGCTCACCGGCGTAGTTCGACCAGGTGAGGCCGGTGGCGCTGAGGAACAGCAGCCCGAGCGCCAGCCACACCCCGGCGGCCGCGTGCCGGCTGCGGGTCCGGCGCACCCCCCGGGCCGCACGGTCCGGAAGCAGCACGCCCCGGGCCGACCTCGCGCGCCGCCCGCGGCTGCGCCCGAGCCACAGCACCAGGCCGCCCGCGACGGCCACCCACAGCCAGCTCGCGGCGACTTCGGAGTACAGGCGCCCCGTGTCGCCGAGGTGGAGATTGCGGTGGAGGTCGTCGAGCCACGTGGTCAGCGGCGTCGACCCGGACCAGGTCGTCAGCTCGCCCCGGACCTCGGCGGTGTACGGGTCCACGAACACCGTGCGCTGCTTGTCGTCCAGCTCCGGGACGGAGAGCACCACCCGGGTGGTGTCCTCGGGGTCCGGCGGGGTGATCACCGACGCCGTGGTGCCCTCGGGGTACGCGGCCCGCGCGGCGGCTATCTGCTCCGCCAGCGGGAGCGGCTCGTCCCCGACCTTCTCGACCCGCAGCTGATCGCCGTAGACGAGCTGGTCGAGCTGGGGCGTGAAGGTGTAGGCCAGCCCGGTCAGCGCGGCCACCAGCAGGAAAGGTGCGACGAGCACACCGGCGTAGAAGTGCAGGCGCACCAGGAGGTGGCGTACGGCTTCCCAGGAGCGGGCGGACCGGGGCTGCCCGGACTCGGTTTTCGCGGGGCGGTCCGGCCCGCCGGGTGCCGGTGCGTCGGGCGAAGGCCCCGCCGCGGGCGGTCCGTCCGTCGTCGGTTCGTCCGTCGCCCGCCCGTCCGGGGCGGCGTCGGTGGGATCATGGTCGTTCTGCGGTAGTTCGTCGGTTCTGCGAGACATGGATGCTCCTCGAAGGGCGGGCGATGGCGGACGCGCGACCGGACAGCCCCGCAGGCATGCCTCATGGACGCCGGTCGTATCCGGCGTCCGCGGCTGAGTGGGGCGGCTGTCAGGCCAGGGCCGCCGACGGCGGGCCGCGCCGGTGCCGGGAGCGGGCGAGGAGCGCCCCGAACCGGATCCGCGTGACCACCGGCGGCACCCGGCGCAGCCGGGGGAGGCAGGGGAGCGGTGGAGCGGGCCGGAGGGCGAGGAGAGGGGCGAGCAGAGCCGCGAGGCGTCGCAGCACCCGCTCCCCGTGGATCACGCAGAGGGCGGTTCCGAGCGTGGCCGCCGCGTGCGCCAGGGTCATCCCGGTGTCCATGACATGCCCGGAGCCCCCGTCCATGGCATGCCCGGAGTCCGCGTGCATGGCGTGGCCGCCGGACGCCCCGGCCAAGTGGTGTCCGTGGGTGACCGGCTGCGGTGCGGCGAGGAAGTGGAACGCGTTGTGCAGGCCGAACTGCGTTCCGCCCAGCACCAGTGTCACGACGTCGAAGCGGCGCCGCCGCCCCCCGAAGAGCAGGGCCCCCTGCACGGTCAGGGCGAGGAACAGGAGAGTGAGCACTCCCGTGCCGGGAAGCTGCCCGCCCGCCGCGACATGGCTGACGGCGCCGAGCAGCAGGCAGGCCGAAGCGCAGAGCAGGCCCCTGGCCGCTCGCGTCGGCCAGCCGCCCCGTGCACGCATGGACACAAGGTAGCCAGCGCAGTCGAGGAGCCCGACCCCGGGTCCCGCGCTACGGTCTCCTTCCCATGGGCGGTAGTCGGCCGCATGGCCAAAGCACTCCCGCGCGAATTCAGGCGCTGGGTATGCATGTCCGGCCACTCCGGCCGCGAGCCCGATCCACCCCGCTCCTCCTCCCGCCCGCTTCAGTCCCCACCCGGAGCCGGAGGATCACCCGTCCCCGCCCCCGCCCCGGGCCGGTGGCTCAGCCCCCGTACTTCTCCCCGGCGTCCCGGGCCGCACGCTCCAGCCGGTCCCGGTGCCCCGTCCAGTACGCCGTGCCGCCCGGCGGCATGCTGTCGTTGCCCTGGTTCATCCCCACGGCGCCGTCCATGAGCTCCCGGAGGATGTCCGCGTGCCCGGCGTGCCGGTGCGTATCGGCGATCACGCGCACCGCGGCATGGTGCAACGTCACGTCGTCCCGGCCCTTCGGCCACCACGGCACCGTGCCGACCGTGTCCAGCGGCAGCGCGTCGATCGTCGCGTCCGCGTGCGCCCACGCCCGGCGGTAGAGGCCCACGATCTCCTCGCGCGGCTCGTCGGCGGTCGCCCACATGTCCGCGTTCGCCTCCGCGCCCTCCGCCACCCAGGGCAGCGCCTCGCCGGACGGCCGTCCGAAGGTGTCGCCGAGGTAGCCCAGCTCCACGCTCGCCACGTGCTTGACGAGCCCCAGCAGATTGGTGCCGGTCGGTGTGAGGGGGCGGCGGATGTCGTATTCCGGGAGCCCGTCGAGCTTCCACAGGAGGGCGTCACGGGCGTTCTGCAGATAGAAGCGGAGAATGTCCTTGGGGTCTGATTCATTCATGGGACCCAGTCTGGCGATCATCGGAGCGGTGCTCACCGGCATTTCGCCGTCTGCGCCCCCCCCCGAGAGCGGGCAGGTCGCGGCGTCCTTCCGCACGGCACGCGCGGCGGCGAGGCGGCGGTGCCGGCCGCGGCAGGATTCCGGGGCCCCGGCCGCCTCGACGCCTTCGAGGCGGACCTCCGGCGGCTCCTCGCGGACCCCTCCCCAGCGGGCCGGTTCTCCGAGCACGGCCCGAGCACCGAGGCCTTCGTCTGGGGCGCGGACGCCCCTTGAGCCCCGGGAGCGGTGTGGCGTCGCCCACAGCGAACCCCGCTCCCGAGCCCTCCCCGCGACCGTCCCGGAGATCGATATTCCGCTTCGTACCGGGGGAGCGGGAAGATCCCCCGCCGTCGGCGGCCGCCCTGCCGTGACCGGGATCTCGTTCCGGTCAGCCCGGCCCCCTGGCAGTCTGAACCGGATTACGGGGACCCCCAGTCGAAGCCGGACGAACAGCGAGACGCCATGACCGCGACCACCGCAGCAGCAGCCACCGTTCACCACGCCCGTCGCGCCCGCACCGGTGGCCCCGACGACGGCTCGAAGCTGCTGGAGCACCTCGCGGGCTGGGCGTTCGTGGTCGTCTTCGCGATGCTCGTCACCCAGCTCGGCCTGCTGTAGCGCCTGGAGCGGGGGTGCGCACGGGAAGCCTGGCAGCACGTACGCAAACGGGCGGGGCAGGTACGGAGACAGTGAGGCGCGTACGGAAACGGTGAGGCGCGTACGGGAGAGGGCGGGGCGCGTACGGAAACGGGCGGGGCGCCCGCCCGGCACCCCGCCCGCTCCGCTCCGCAGCCCGTGACGGCTAGTCGATGGCCTTGATCAGCTCGCCGTTCGCCGTGTCACCGCTCAGCTCCCAGAAGAAGGTGCCTCCCAGGCCCTGCTCGTCCTTGTAGTTCATCTTGGTGCCGATGGTCTCCGGGGTGTCGTAGCTCCACCAGTTGCTGCCGCAGTGGGCGTAGGCCGTACCGGCGACCGTGCCCGTGGCGGGGCAGGTGCTCTTGAGGACCTTGTAGTCCTCGATGCCCGCCTCGTACGTGCCCGGCGCCGCCCCCGTCGCGCTGCCGCCCGGCTCGGACCGCGTGACGCCGGACCAGCCCCGGCCGTAGAAGCCGATGCCCAGCAGCAGCTTCTCGGACGGGATGCCGAGGGCCTTCAGCTTGGAGATCGCGGCGTCGGAGTTGAAGCCCTCCGTCGGGATGCCCGGGTAGGAGGTGAGCGGGGAGTGCGGGGCCGTCGGCCCCTGGGCCGCGAACGCGCCGAAGAAGTCGTACGTCATCGGCAGGTACCAGTCGAGGTGCCTGGCCGCCCCCGCGTAGTCCACCGCGTCGATCTTGCCGCCGTCGGAGCCGTCCGCGGTGATGGCCGAGGTGATCAGGTTGTTGTCCCCGAAGGCCTTGCGGAGCTCGCCCAGCAGTTCGCCGTACGCGTCGCGGCCGCTGGTGTCGCAGGTGAGGCCGCAGGCGTTGGGGTACTCCCAGTCGATGTCGATGCCGTCGAAGACATCGGCCCACCGCGGGTCCTCCACCAGGTCGTAGCAGGATTCCGCGAACGCGGCCGGGTTCCGCGCGGCCTCACCGAACCCGCCCGACCAGCTCCAGCCGCCGAACGACCAGAGGACCTTCAGGCCGGGGTGGCGCTCCTTGAGCTTGCGCAACTGGTTGAAGTTGCCGCGCAGTTCCTGGTCCCAGGTGTCGGCGACCCCGTCGACCGACTCCTCGGCCGTGTAGGCCTTCTCGTAGTCGGCGTAGGAGTCGCCGATCACGCACTTGCCGCCGGTGACATTGCCGAAGGCGTAGTTGATGTGGGTGAGCCTGTCGGCCGAACCCGACGTCTCGATGTCCTTGACGTGGTAATCGCGGTCGTAGACACCCCAGTTGGTGAAGTATCCGATCACCTTGTCGCCCGCCGCCGTGGGGGCGGCCTCGGCGGCGGGGGCCGCGGCCGGCTGTGCGGCGGGGGCGGCGCCGGCCGGGGACATGCCCGCGGTGCCGAGCAGGGTGGCGCCGAGGGCCGCCGTGCAGGCGGCCGCGGCGAGAGCCCGGAGCCGGGCGCGGGAACGGTTCGGTCCGATCATTGTGGCTCCTCGTGGGGGAGGGCTGGTGCGTGGGGGTGCGGGTCGAACTCCGGGCGACGGTGCCCGTTGGCATGAACGCGGCAATGCGTTCGGTGGAACCGTAGAAGGACTAGACCAGTCGGGTCAATGGTCCGGGCCGACCCGGCGATCACCGAACGGCCGCTCCAGCCCTCCGACCAGCTGTTGACCGGCCGTTACCCCGTGACGGAAAGCACCCGATCGGGCATACTCAACCCGCCACAGCCGCTGTCCCGCGCCCCCCGTGACCCGGGAGGGCAGGATCGGCTGAGCAGTCTGCTTTTCCCGGGTCCGTCCGGGAGATCACCCGGCGGCGCCTCTCCCACCCCGAGTGCGCGACCGCCGCAACGCCCGACAGGGAGGAGAGCGCCGTCATGTCCGACCGTGCCCCGCAGCCGGTGGAACGCCGTCTGCCCACCGAGGAGTCCCGGCAGCTCGTCGCGCTCGTCCGCGACATCGTTTCGAAGGAGATCGCTCCCCGGGCGGCCGAGGAAGAGGAAGCGGGCGTCTTCCCGCGCGAGGTCTTCACCCTCCTCTCCGAGGCCGGACTCCTCGGACTTCCGTACGACTCCGCCCTCGGCGGCGGCGACCAGCCCTACGAGGTCTACCTCCAGGTCCTGGAGGAGCTGGCCGCCGCCCGGCTCACGGTGGGCCTCGGCGTCAGCGTCCACTCCCTCTCCTGCCACGCGCTCGCCGGATACGGCACCGACGAGCAGCGCGCCGCGCACCTCCCGGCCATGCTCTCCGGCGGCCTGCTCGGGGCGTACTGCCTCTCCGAGCCCGCCTCCGGCTCCGACGCCGCATCCCTGCGCACCAGGGCGGTACGGGACGGGAACGACTGGGTCATCACCGGGACCAAGGCCTGGATCACGCACGGCGGCGTCGCCGACTTCTGTACCGTGCTGGCCCGGACCGGCGTCGACGGCCCCCGTGGCATCACGGCCTTCCTCGTCCCCGGCGACGCGGAAGGCCTGAACGCGGCCCTCCCCGAGAAGAAGATGGGCATGAAGGGCTCGCCCACCGCCCAGCTCAACTTCGACGGCGTACGGGTCGGCGACGACCGCCGCATCGGCGAGGAGGGCCAGGGCTTCGCCATCGCCCTGTCCGCACTCGACTCCGGCCGCCTCGGCATCGCGGCCTGCGCGATCGGGGTTGCCCAGGCCGCCCTGGACGAGGCTGTCCGGTACGCCACCGACCGGCGGCAGTTCGGCCGCCCCATCGCGGACTTCCAGGGGCTGCGGTTCATGCTCGCCGACATGGCCACCCAGATCGAGGCGGGCCGGGCGCTCTACCTGGAGGCGGCACGGCTGCGCGACGCGGGGCAGCCCTTCTCGCGGCAGGCGGCCATGGCGAAGCTGTTCTGCACGGACGCGGCCATGCGGGTCACCACCGACGCCGTCCAGGTCCTCGGCGGATACGGCTACACGCTCGACTTCCCGGTCGAGCGGCTGATGCGCGAGGCGAAGGTGCTCCAGATCGTGGAGGGCACCAATCAGATCCAGCGCATGGTCATCGCGCGCCACCTCGCGGGTCCTGAGACCCGCTGAACCGCAGCGGCCGGTCGGACCGGACGGGCGGCGCCGCGGCCTGGTTCCACTCCGGGTCGCGGCGGCCCGGCAGGGTCCGGCCGGTGCTCTCCCAGTGCCGCAGCAGTGCGCTGTAGATCGGTGGATCGGCGGGCGAGCTCATGCCCGAGGTCCCGGTCGAACGGGGCAGCGGCCGGTCGGGGGCGCCGGCGTAGGTGCGGTCGCCGGTCACCGGCCGCGCCACAGGCTGAGGTGCGGGTGCGGGTGCGGGTGCGGGCGGGGGTGCGGAGTGCGGAGTGGGGTGCGGCACCGGCTGCCGGTCGGTCGCGGCGCCCGGCTGCGGGGCGTGCGCACCCGGCTGCGGAACCGATTCTTCGGCGGCGGGTGCGGCGAGGCGCCGACGACCCGTTCCGGCTGTTGAATGCAGCGTGGTCATACGCGGCCAACGCGCCGGGGCGCGCCGGAGTCACTGCCCGGCCGATTCGAGAGCCCGTTCGCCGGGGGCCCGGGAGACATGCTCCGGCAGGCGTACGAGGTCTGTGACGTGCGAAGACGTACGTGCCGGGCGCGGCGGCCCGCCGTACGGGGCGGGCGCCCGGGCCCGCGACGCGAGGCGGACGGGCCCGGGCGCCCGGATCAGGCGGCCTCGCGCCGCATCCGCGGCACGCGCAGCGGGCGGGAGCCGGGTCCTCCGGCGTGCGAGAAGGGCTGCATCCGCCAGTCCAGTCCCTGGGGGAGCGTCAGCAGCAGCCCCGTCTCCTGCTCCTGGAGCTCCAGCGTCTCGTCCGCGGGGCGGGCCTCCGCCGCACCGCGGCCGGTCCCGGCGCAGACGGTCAGGACGAACGGGTTCCACGGCGTGGGGCAGCGGGCGTGCTCCGGCAGAACATCCTCGTCGGCCAGCAGCGCGATCGGCTGGGCGCAGTCCGGGCAGACCACCCGGACCATCTCGAACATGTCGTACACGTCGGCGGTACCGTCCTCGTCCTGATCGACAGGCTCCGGATCGACAGGCTCCGGTTCGGTACGTCCGGTGAGCTTCAGGCTCTGCATGGGAATTCCCCCCTCGGGTGGGCCGACAAGGCGCACGGCCTCGACCACAGCAAGCACTTCCCGCCGTACGTGGCCGATAACCGCGAGGCGGCCCGCTACCGACCCGTAAACCTGTGGCATTCGTCACATGCTGCCCGCAGGTGCCGATCCGTGACCCCGCGCGACTGTGCCGACAGGCGCCCGGGGCCATAGGTTGATCCGCATGGAGGAGCTGGACCGTCAGATTGTGGAGTTGCTCGTCAAGGACGGGCGGATGAGCTACACCGACCTGGGCAAGGCCACGGGCCTGTCCACCTCGGCGGTTCATCAGCGCGTCCGCCGGCTGGAGCAGCGCGGGGTGATCCGCGGCTATGCCGCGGTCGTCGACCCCGAGGCCGTCGGGCTGCCCCTCACCGCGTTCATCTCGGTGAAGCCGTTCGACCCGAGCGCCCCCGACGACATCGCCGAACGGCTCGCCGGGGTGCCGGAGCTGGAGGCCTGTCACAGCGTCGCCGGGGACGAGAACTACATCCTCAAGGTGCGCGTGGCGACCCCGCTGGAGCTGGAGCACCTGCTCACCCGCATCCGCTCGCTCGCCGGCGTGTCCACCCGGACCACCGTCGTCCTTTCCACCCCTTACGAGGCCCGGCCCCCGAGCATCTGAGAGCCCCCGTTCGCGCGCTCCGAGGGGGCCGCGGACAGGGCGGCGGCCCGCAGGCGCGAGACTGGTCCCATGAGCGAGAGCACCGCCCCCCAGAGCGCCCCCGAACACCGCACCGTGCTGCTGCGCGGCGGCGACGTCCACAGCCCCGCCGACCCCTTCGCCACCGCGATGGTCGTCGAACGCGGACATGTCGCCTGGGTGGGATCCGAAGGGGCCGCCGACGCCTTCGCGAGCGGCGTGGACGAGGTGGTCGACCTCGAAGGGGCCCTGGTCACCCCGGCGTTCACCGACGCCCATGTGCACACCACCGCGACCGGCCTCGCGCTGACGGGGCTCGACCTCTCCGGCGCCCGTACGCTCTCCGAGGCCCTCGGCCTCGTCCGCGCGTTCGCGAACGGCCGCGCCGCCGGAGACGTCCTGCTCGGCCACGGCTGGGACGCCGCGCGCTGGCCGGAGCGGCGTCACCCCTCGCGCGCCGAGCTGGACGAGGCGGCGGGCGGGCGGGCGCTGTACCTGCCGCGGATCGACGTGCACTCCGCCGTCGTCACCACCGCCCTCCTCGACCTGGTCCCCGGCGTCACCGCGATGACCGGCTATCACCCGGACGCGCCGCTCACCGGCGACGCCCACCACGCGGTACGGGCCGCCGCCCACGGCGCGGTCACCCCGCGGCAGCGGGCCGCCGCCCAGCGCGCCGCTCTCGACCACGCGGCCTCCCTCGGTATCGGCACCGTGCACGAGTGCGCCGGGCCCGACATCTCCGACGAGGAGGACTTCACCTCCCTCCTCGCACTCGCCGCCGAGCGGCCGGGACCGCGGGTCCTCGGCCTCTGGGCCGAGGAGATCGCCGACGAGAAGGGCGCCCGGCGCATCCGGGAGCTCGGGGCGATCGGTGCGGCGGGTGACCTCTTCGTCGACGGCTCGCTCGGCTCGCACACCGCCTGCCTGCGCGAGCCGTACGCCGACCACCCGCACACCACCGGCACCGGCCACCTGGACGCGGCCCGGATCGCCGCCCATGTCACCGCCTGCACGGAGGCGGGCCTCCAGGCGGGCTTCCACGCCATCGGTGACGCCGCGCTCTCCGCCGTCGTCGCCGGGGTCGGGGCCGCCGCCGAAACGCTGGGCCTCGCCCGCGTCCGGGCCGCCCGCCACCGGGTCGAGCACGCCGAGATGCTCACCCCCGAAACCGTCGCCGCCTTCGCCGAGCTCGGCCTCACCGCCTCCGTCCAGCCCGCCTTCGACGCCGCCTGGGGCGGACCGGAGGGCATGTACGCCGAGCGCCTGGGTGCGGAGCGGGCCGCCACCCTCAACCCGTATGCCGCGCTGCTGCGCGCGGGAGTGCCACTCGCCTTCGGCTCCGACAGCCCGGTCACCCCGCTGGACCCCTGGGGGACCGTCCGGGCCGCCGCCCACCACCGCACCCCGGAGCACCGCATCTCGGTCCGCGCCGGATTCACCGCCCACACCCGGGGCGGCTGGCGTGCCGTGGGCCGGGACGACGCGGGGCTCCTGGTGCCCGGGGCGCCGGCCGACTACGCCGTCTGGCGCGCCGCCGACCTGCTGGTCCAGGCCCCCGACGACCGGGTCGCCCGGTGGTCCACCGACCCCCGGTCCGGCACGCCGGGCCTGCCGGATCTCACGCCCGGGGCGCAGCTCCCGGTCTGTCTGCGCACGGTGGTCCTCGGACAAACGGTCTACGTGCGACCGAACGAGTGACGTCGGGACATTTCGTACCGCCGATCGATGGCCGCCGGTCCGCTCCGCCGCCGCGGCGCCCTCGGCACTGACCAGGCAGTTTGGTCAGAAGTCGCAGGTCGAACGGCTGTTGACAGAAAGCGCCCAGGGGCCGGTAGGTTCGGCCGGGTCCACCACAGGATGTCCGGCCGGTTGGACTTCACGCAGTCGTCGAACGCCGCTGGGTCATGAGGTGGTGTGCCGCACCGGCGCACCACCGCCGACAGCCAGGTTCAGCGCCCGCGCCTCGGGGGCGAGGGAAGGTTTCAGCCGGACGGAGGGTGGGACCCGGGTGGGGCCCGGACGTTCAGTAGACAACGGCATTCGGTCGACCCGCAGCCAGCGGGTCCCAGGCCGGCCCGAAGGACGCCGGGCCCCGATCCGCCGACCGCCGGTGGGTGCGAGTCCCACGGGGCGATGTGCTGGATATGGTGTCCCTCTGTGTACGGACTCTAAGGGGCAGTAGTGAACGACGGCGGTCAGAGGCAGTTCGGCCCGCTCGGCAAGGTTCTGGTGATCATCCCGACCTACAACGAGGTCGAGAACATCAGGCCGATCGTCGACCGGGTGCGCACCGCCGTCCCGGATGCCGACGTCCTGGTGGCCGACGACAACAGCCCCGACGGCACCGGCAAGGCGGCCGACGAGATCGCCGCGACCGACGACCAGGTGCACGTCCTGCACCGCAAGGGCAAGGAAGGGCTCGGCGCCGCCTACCTCGCGGGCTTCGCCTGGGGCTCCGAGCACGGCTACGGCGTGCTCGTCGAGATGGACGCCGACGGCTCCCACCAGCCCGAGGAGCTGCCCCGGCTGCTCACCGCGCTCAAGGGCGCCGACCTGGTCCTCGGATCGCGCTGGGTGCCCGGCGGCCGGGTGGTGAACTGGCCCAAGAGCCGTGAGGTGATCTCCCGGGGCGGCAGCCTCTACTCCCGTCTCGCCCTGGGCCTCTCGGTCCGCGACGTCACCGGCGGCTACCGGGCCTTCCGCACCGAGACCCTCCAGGGCCTCGGTCTCGACCAGGTCGCCTCCCAGGGCTACTGCTTCCAGGTGGATCTGGCCCGCCGCTCCATCGAGGCTGGCTACCACGTGGTCGAGGTCCCCATCACCTTCGTGGACCGCGAGGTCGGCGACTCCAAGATGAGCAAGGACATCCTCGTCGAGGCGCTGTGGCGGGTCACCGGCTGGGGCATCACCTCCCGTGCGGACAGGATTCTGGGCCGCAAGAACCCCTGACCGGCTCTCGTCGGCGGGCCGGGCACGGTTCATGATCACCCCCTTGTCCCGTTTCCCCGCCGCTACGGGCACACTGGGGACATGACGACCGGCACTCCGCCCCCGACCCGTCCCCGGCGCTCGCGCGCCCGCAGATTCCTGCCGCTGGCCCTCGCCGCCTGGCTGGTGCTGGAGATCTGGCTGCTCACCGTGGTCGCATCGGCCGCGGGCGGCCTCACCGTCCTGCTGATCCTGGTGGCCGGGGCCGTGCTCGGCGCCGCCGTCATCAAGGCCGCAGGCCGGCGGGCCTTCAAGAATCTCACCGAGACCCTCCAGCAGATGCCGGGACAGCCCGGCGCGACCGACGCCCCGCCGATCGCCTCAGCGGGCGGCAAGGGCACCAAGGGCAACGGCCTGCTGATGCTGGGCGGGCTGCTGCTCCTCATCCCCGGCCTGATCTCGGACGCGGCCGGACTGCTTCTGCTCGTGCCGCCGGTGCGCACCATGATCGGGCGGTACGCGGAACGCTCCCTGGAACGCCGGATGCGGGCCGCCCAGCCGGGCAGCCTCTCGGACGCCTTCCAGCAGGCGAGGATGTACCGGCCGGACGGCAAGGTCGTCCCGGGCGAGGTCGTCCGCGAGGACGGCGCCCAGGCCCCTTCCCGCCCCGACGAGGACCCCCAGGACCCCCGCCCGCCGCTCACGCCCTGAGGCGCTCCGGCCGACGGCGCGCACAAGAGCCGCGGGCCGCACAGTCCACGCACAAGAGCCGCGGGCCGTGACACACGATCTGTGTCACGGCCCGCGGCTCTTGGTGCTTCACTGCTGTGTCGCTGTACTGCTCTGTGCTGTGCGGTGTTACGCGGTCAGGCAGACTTCCTGCTGTCCCGCGGGTGCACGGCGATGTTCATGGCTCCGGAGCGCAGAACCGCCAGCCTCTCGGCCAGCACCTCCTCCAGCTCCTCGCGGGTGCGCCGCTCCATGAGCATGTCCCAGTGCGTACGCGCAGGCTTGCCCTTCTTCTCTTCGGGGCCGTCCCCGTCCACCAGGAGTGCCTGGGCGCCGCACGCCTTGCACTCCCACTCCGGCGGAATTTCCGCCTCCACCGAGAACGGCATCTCGAATCGATGTCCGTTCTGGCATGCGTACTCCACCGCCTGGCGCGGGGCCAGATCGATGCCGCGGTCCGTCTCGTAGCTGGTAACCACAAGTCGCGTGCCGCGGAGAGCTCGCTCACTCATGAATCGTGCCTCCCGGGCTTGTCGCCCACAGGACAAAATGTCGCTGTCGTCGTCATCCGGTCAACGTCCGGTCGGCGGTAAAGATTCCCGTTGCCGGTCATGCGTCGCCCGTCGTGCCGCTGCTTTATCTGGGTTGAGTACCCGCCCATGCCCGGTTTGTCACCTCTGGTGGATGTTGTCACCCACCGGTCGAGCTGCTTTCACTCGCAGTAACGGTCCTCCGGGCAGGCCAAAGGCGTACACTACCGGCCTTTGACTTCAACGTCTAAATCCGTTCCGGTACGGGATTGCCCGCGGCCTCCACCGCACGCCTCACCGGGACCCGCGCGAGCAGCACCGCACCGAGGGCGAAGAACACGATCAGCGAGATGATCGCCTCCCGGTAGCTGCCCGTCAGCTGGTACGCCAGACCGAACACCAGGGGGCCCAGCCAGCTCAGTCCCCGGTCGCTCATCTCGTACGCGGAGAAGTACTCGGCCTCCTTGCCGCGCGGCACCAGATGCGAGAACAGCGACCGTGAGAGCGCCTGGCTGCCGCCCAGCACCAGGCCGATGGCCGCCGCGAGAACGAAGAAGAAGACGGGCGCGTCGGCGGGCAGGAGATAGGCACAGACCAGGATCGCCGTCCAGATGGCCAGGGACCCCAGAATCGTCCGCTTGGCGCCGTACGTCCGGGCGAGTCGTCCCATCCCGAGCGCCCCGGCCACCGCCAGGATCTGCACCAGCAGGACGGCGATGATCAGCGTCGTCTGGTCGAGGCCCAGTTCCTCGGAGCCGTACAGGGAGGCCTGCGAGATCACCGTCTGGATGCCGTCGTTGTAGACGAGATAGGCGAGCAGGAAGGACAGCGTCAACGGGTGGCGCCGCATGTCGCGCAGGGTCGCCCTCAGCTGCTTCCAGCCGGAGCCGACCGCCCCCTCGCCGCCCGGCGGGACCCGGCGGTCCCGCAGCCGCCGCAGCGGTACGAGTGTGAACGCGCCCCACCACACACCGGCCGAGGCGAGACAGATCCGCACCGCGTCCGACTCCGCGAGCCCGAAGGACTCGTGGCCGGTGTACAGGATCAGGTTCAGCACGAGGACCAGGGCGCCCGAGGTGTAGCCGAAGGCCCAGCCGCGCGAGGAGACCGCGTCGCGCTCCTCGGGCTCGGCGATCTGCGGCAGGTAGGCGTTGTACAGGACCATCGACACGGAGATCGACGCGTTCGCCACGATCAGCAGGAACGCGCCCAGCAGATAGCGGTGGCCGTCCAGGAAGAACATCCCGGCCGTCGCCGCGGCCCCTGTATAGGCGGCCGCCGCCAGCAACGGCTTCTTGCGCCCCGTACGGTCCGCGGCCGCGCCCACGATCGGCATCAGGAGCACGGCCACCACGATGGAGGCCGAGACGGAGTACGCGAACAGCGAGCCCGCGCGCACGGGTATGCCCAGAGGGTGCACGTAACCGTCGGGATCGGCCGCGGCTTTGGCGATCGACGTCAGGTACGGACCGAGGAAGACGGTCACCACGCTGGTGGAGTAGACGGAACAGGCGAAGTCGTAGAAGTACCAGCCGTGCTGTTCGCGCCTGCGGGCCGTCGCGGACCCGTCGCGCGGCGGCTGCCCGGCCGGATCTGCCCGTCCTGTGGTCCCGGTGCTCAACCCGCGCTCCCTCGATCGTCCCCTGTGGACGCGGACGGACCGGGCGTCAGGACCAGACCCCCCGCTCGCTCAGCACCGTACGCAGCGTCTCGATGTGATCGGTCATGATGCCATCCACGCCGAGGTCCAGGAGCGCCGCCATCCGCTCCGGCTCGTTCACCGTCCACACGTGCACCTGAAGCCCGAGCGCGTGCGCCGTACGCACGAAACGGGCGTCGACCACCGGGATGCCGCTCTGCCGCTCCGGGACCTGGGCGCAGACCGCGCCCGCGCGCAGCGCCGCCGGAAGGCCCAGTGAGCGCAGGCGCAGCCCCAGGACGCCGCGCACCCCGTACGAGGTGGCCAGGCGCGGGCCCGCCAGGCGGTGCGCGCGGGCCACCCGGGCCTCCGAGAACGAGCCGACGCAGACCCGGTCCCAGGCGTCGGTCCGGCGGATCAGGCCGAGGAGCGGCTCCAGCGCGGATTCCGCCTTGAGGTCCACGTTCCAGCGGGCCTGGGGGAACTCCTCCAGCAGCTCCTCGAAGAGCGGGAGCGGTTCGCTGCCCCCGACCCGGGCCCGGCGTACCTCGCTCCAGGGCAGTGCGGAGATCCGCCCCCGCGCGTCGGTGACCCGGTCGAGCGTCGCGTCGTGGAAGGCGACCAGCCGGCCGTCCGCCGTGGTGTGCACATCGGTTTCGAAGTAGCGGTAGCCCGCGGCGGCCGCCCTGCGGAAGGCGGTCGCGGTGTTCTCCACACCGTCCGCCGCCCCGCCGCGATGGGCGAAGGCGATCGGCGCCGGGTGGTCCAGATAGGGGTGGCGGCTCGGGTTCACTGCGGCAGTATGGCCTGCCCGGGTGCCGGGGCGGCAACGGGGCTGGAACCGGCGGGTGCGGGGAGGGCGAACATCCGCAGGAAGAACTGGGCCGACGGGCCGATCGTCAGGGCGTACAGCACCGTGCCCGCTCCCAGCGAGCCGCCCAGCGCGAAGCCGGTCACCACGACGGCCACCTCGATCGCCGTACGGACCAGCCGGATGGAGCGGCCGGTGACCTGGTGCAGCCCGGTCATCAGCCCGTCGCGAGGCCCCGGACCGAACCGGGCGCTGATGTAGAGCCCGGTCGCCGCCCCGTTCAGCACCACCCCCAGGACCATCACGGGGACGCGGAGAGCGAGACCGTCGAGCTCGCCGACCAGGGCGAGCGTCCCGTCCATGGCCAGGCCGACGACGAACACGTTGGATACCGTGCCGAGCCCCGGGCGCTGGCGCAGCGGGATCCACAGCAGCAGGACGACCGCGCCGACGACGATCGAGACCACGCCGATCGATCCGCCGGTCAGCTCCGCGAGTCCCTGATGGAGTACGCCCCACGGCTCCAGGCCGAGCCCGGCCCGCACCAGGAGCGCCGAACTCGTCCCGTACAGCGCCAGCCCGACGTACAGCTGGACCAGCCGCCGGGTGAGCCGGGCCGTGCTCCGGCCGGTGGTCCTGGCCATGTTCTGCCCCCTGATGTGGTGATGGTGGACTGCTTCATGGCACTCTGTGGCAGGGGGCAGGCCACCAACTATGGCCAATTCGAGGAAGGTGGACTGATTTCGATGGCGCAGTGGACTTCGACCGTGGGGGCGGCTCAGCTCGCCCGGCAGCTCCAGTCCCAGCAGCCCCGGCCCACCGGGCCGGGCGGACGGAAACCGCCCGCCTACCGTGCGCTCGCCGACGGCGTACGGCTCCTCGTGCTGGAGGGCCGGGTCCCGGTCGCCGCCCGGCTGCCCGCCGAACGCGAGCTGGCCCTCGCCCTCTCCGTCAGCCGTACCACCGTCGCCGCCGCCTACGAGGCCCTGCGCGCCGAAGGGTTCCTGGAGTCGCGGCGCGGCGCGGGCAGCTGGACCGCCGTCCCGGCCGGCAACCCGCTGCCCGCCCGCGGCCTCGAACCGCTGCCCCCGGAGTCGCTCGGCTCGATGATCGACCTGGGCTGTGCGGCCCTGCCCGCCCCCGAGCCCTGGCTGACCCGCGCGGTCCAGGGGGCGCTGGAGGAGCTTCCGCCGTACGCCCATACGCACGGCGACTATCCGGCCGGGCTGCCCGCGCTGCGGCAGATGATCGCCGACCGCTACACCGCGCTCGGCATCCCGACCATGCCGGAACAGATCATGGTCACCACCGGCGCGATGGGCGCCATCGACGCCATCTGCCACCTCTTCGCGGGCCGGGGCGAACGGATCGCGGTCGAGTCCCCCTCGTACGCCAACATCCTCCAGCTGATGCGCGAGGCCGGCGCCCGCCTCGTCCCCGTCGCGATGGGGGACGGCCTTGCGGGCTGGGACATGAACCGCTGGCGCCAGGTGCTGCGCGACGCGGCCCCCCGGCTCGCCTATGTGGTGGCCGACTTCCACAACCCGACCGGGGCGCTCGCCGACGAGCAGCAGCGCCGGGAGCTGGTGGACGCCGCCCGGTCCGCCGGCACGGTCCTGGTCGTCGACGAGACGATGAACGAACTCCTCCTGGACCCGGACCTGGACATGCCCCGCCGGGTCTGCGCCTTCGACCCGGCGGGCAGCACGGTGCTCACCGTCGGCTCGGCCAGCAAGGCGTTCTGGGCCGGGATGCGGATCGGCTGGGTGCGGGCCGCTCCCGACGTCATCCGCAGCCTGGTCGCGGCCCGCGCCTACGCCGACATGGGCACCCCGGTCCTGGAACAGCTCGCGATCAACTGGCTCATGGGCACGGGCGGCTGGGAGCAGGCCGTCGACGTCCGGCGGAGCCAGGCGCGGGAGAACCGCGACGCGCTGGTCGCCGCGGTCCGCCGGGAGCTGCCGGACTGGGAGTTCACGGTGCCGCGCGGCGGCCTGACCCTGTGGGTGCGCACCGGCGGCCTCTCCGGGTCGCGGCTGGCCGTGGCGGGCGAACGGGTCGGCGTCCGGGTGCCCTCGGGCCCCCGGTTCGGGGTCGACGGTGCCTTCGAGGGTTACGTACGCCTGCCGTTCACGGTGGCCGGGCCGGTGGCCGACGAGGCGGCCGTGCGGCTGGCGGCGGCCGTGGAGCTGGTCCGTTCCGGTGCGGGCGTGGGCGCCGATGCCCCGCGCAGCTTCGTGGCCTGAGGAACGGGCGGCACGACCGAGGGCGGGGAGCGGACCTGGTGATCCGCTCCCCGCCCTGGGGGTGTCTCGCAGGTGAGGCCGGGCTCGCGCGCCCTGGTGCCGGGCCTGATCCGGCCCGGCCGGCAAGCCCCCGTCAGGTGCGTTCGGTTCAGCTCTCGGCGCCCGCCGACCGTGCCTTCGCGAGCGGTTCGGACGGCCTGGCCTCGGCGACGGCCGCCTCCACCGCCACGGGCACCTGCTCCGTCGCCGGACCCTCGTCGGCGGGCGCGGCCTCCATCGGGAC
The DNA here is from genome assembly GCF_031760065.1 of Streptomyces durocortorensis. Taxonomy (NCBI): domain Bacteria; kingdom Bacillati; phylum Actinomycetota; class Actinomycetes; order Kitasatosporales; family Streptomycetaceae; genus Streptomyces; species Streptomyces sp. C11-1. Next base: position 808,837 of record NZ_CP134500.1, on the reverse strand, counting down.
GGGCCGGTCGGGCAGCAGGTCGAGGACCGCCTGCCGGTGCGCGTCGCTGGTGGCGTCGTCGTACGGGTCGGGCGTCGCCGGGACCTGGAGCCGCAGGACCGGGCCGGTGCCCAGGCGGGCGTAGCCGCGGCCCGCGGGGACCTCGGGCGGCGGTGTGGTGTTCGGCCCGGCACCCAGGACGGCGGCGATCTGCTCGGGGGAGGCCGGGCCGAGGACCGCCCGGGCGCGGGTGTGCGTCCGTACGGTCTCGGTGAGGCCGTCCAGCGCGTCGAACTGCTCGGCCAGGACGACGACGACCTGGACCGCCCGCCCGTGGCGCAGTGGGATCCGGAGCAGGTCCTGCGGGTCAGGCCTGCCGTCGGCCGCCGCGAGATGGCCGAGGACGCTGGGGCGGTCCAGCAGGATCCACAGCGGTCGCCGGATGTCGTCCGGCGCCGGGTGGCCGGTCTGGCGGGCCAGGTTGGCGGTGATCAGACGCCGTTCCGTCTCGTGCGCCGCCCACTCCAACGTGGCCAGCGCCCCGCTGAGCCCGGACTCCACGGCGAGCACACCGGTGCGCCCGGCCAGCGCGCCGTACTCACCGGTCCCGCTGCCGTCGACGAGCAGGACGTCGCCGTGCTGGAGGGCCTGGAGGGCGATCGAGCGGACCAGGGTCGTGGTGCCGCCGCCGGGCTGCCCGACGGCCAGCAGATGCGGTTCGGTGGAACGGCCGCCGGTCCGCCAGACAACGGGGGAGGCGTCCACCGTCATGTCGCCGTCGCGCACCGGGACCGTACGCGAGACCGCGTCCGGGTCGGTGAACCCGAGGACCGTCTCGCCGGGTGCGGTGACGAAGCGCTGGGCGACGATCGAGGTGGGGAGTGCGTCCAGCACGGTCATGACGAGGCGGTTGGCCTCCTCGTCCCAGCTGAAGCGGTACTCGCGGCCCCGGCCCGACTTGGCGTGGAGCACCTGCTCGATCCGGGTCCGGGCGGCGGCCTCGCCGTCGGTGAAGTACGCGGGGTAGGAGACCTGGAGGCGGGTGATCCGCCCGTCCTCGTCGAAGGCGTAGCCCTCGAAGGCCTTCTCCCAGTCGCCGCCGTGGGCGAACAGCGGACTGGGGTCCTCCGGCACCGAGAAGTACGGCACGAGCGCCTCGTACAGGGCGCGCAGGCGGGCGGTCTCCGCCTCGTCCGGGCCGGTCTTCACGGGGACCCGCTCCCGCCCCTTCCAGGCGGCGGCGCCCATCACCGCGATGAGAGCCAGGATCGGCCCGTACGGGATGAGCGCCACCACGAGCACGCAGGCCGCGGCGAGGAACAGCTTGGGACCACGCCGTTCCTTGGGGGTCGCGGCCCACTTCTGCCGCCCGGACACGGCCAGCAGCCGCAGACCGCGGACGACCGTGATCAGCGGGTGGAGCACGTCGGTGGCGTTGTCGGCGGCCGTGCGCGCGATCTCTCTGCTGCGAGTGATCGAAGCGCTGCCGCTGCTCAGAATGCGGGGGAGTGGTCGCCGGGCCACGTCGGTCTCCTGAAGGGGTGGGAGCGGTTGCGGAGCGTCAGAACTTGATCCCGCCCAGCAGCCCGGCGAGGCTCGCCCCGCCCGCGGTGATGCTCGGGGCGATGGCGGTGCCGGCCAGGTAGAAGCCGAACAGGGCGCAGACGATGGCGTGGGATGCCTTGAGCCCGTCCTTCTTGAAGAACAGGAAGACGATGATGGCGAGCAGTACCACGCCCGAGATGGAAAGGATCATGAGCGGTTCTCTCCTGGTTGAGGGGGACAGTCACCATGAGTCCTTCCAGGATCACGGGAAGTATCTATACGACAAAAGGTGCAATCGAGTGAATATCCTGCGCTTTCACTTGACTGGCCCACAGAAGTCGGTCCCCGCAGAGCGGTATCGCCGGGTCCGTGCCGGGCAGGAGACATCCGCGGTGATCCCTTGCCGCATCCGGGCCGGGTCATGTCGCCCCGGGAGCAGTACCCTGTCGATTCACTCGTACGGCCCTGTCGTACTCCCCACCAGGTCAACGCGGCGGTGAAAGCCGCCGCAGCAGTCAAGGAAGGCGGTCCCGTCCGATGAGCGAAACCCCCGATCCCGAGGTGGTCGAGCTGGCGACCAAGGTCTTCGACCTCGCCCGCACCGGCGAGACCGAGGCGCTCCTCGCGTACGTCGACGCAGGCGTCCCCGCCAACCTCACCAACGACCGGGGCGACACGCTGCTGATGCTCGCCGCCTACCACGGGCACGCCGGGGCGGTCACCGCCCTCGTCGCCCGCGGCGCCGACCCGGACCGGGCCAACGACCGCGGCCAGACCCCGCTGGCCGGAGCGGTCTTCAAGGGCGAGCCCACCGTCATCGACGCCCTGCTCACCGCGGGCGCCGACCCCGCAGCCGGGACCCCGTCCGCGCTGGAGACGGCCCGGATGTTCGGCAAGTCCGAGCTGGTGGAACGCTTCGGTGCCCGCTGAGGCGCCGGCGGCCCCGCCTGCGGGCGTGTCCGCCGAGAGGTCCGCTGACCGGTCCGTCGTAAATGTGGTCGCGGTGGCGAAATGGCTGGGTCATCATGACGTCGCGGGCCCGCTCAGGGCCACCGACGAGAGGCAGAGGAAGATGCTCTACACCAGGCGGAAGACGGCGGTCGGCCGATCATGTTGCTGCGCGGCGTAGCGGTGTCCCCCGGACACCCCCTCGTGCCGGGAGGCACGGGGCCCTGCACAGTCCCGGTTGCGTCGACAGCTTGATGTGAGGCTTTCTTCCATGTTCGATCCGTTCATAGCGCCGAGCGGCACCCTGCTCGGCCTGTTGCAGAGGGGCCGCGGCGACGGCACGCTCCACGCGCTCGCCGCACCGCGCCCCGAGGCCCTCGCGGCTCTCAACCACTGCGTCGTGAGCGACCCCCGTCACGACTGGCAGGTGGAGAACCGCTCCCTCTACTACGCCCGTCTCTACCTCGACCTCGACGGCGGCATCGAGGAGATCGAGCGGCACCTCGCCGATCCCGACGACCACGCCGACACCGACGACTCCCGCACCGGGCTCGCGCTCTCCGTCCTCGGCCACCTCGCCTCCTACGGACGCGACGACGCCCTGGCCCTGCTCCGCCGCTACGCCGCGACCGGAGCCAACTGGGCCTGGGCCCTGGACGAGCTCGCCCTGCGCGACGACGACGCGGGCCTGCGCTCCCTCGCGGCTCCGGTCCTCGGCCGCTTCCCGGCCACCGAGCAGGGCGCCGCCGACCTCGCCGTCGCCGTACGGGACTCCTTCGAGCCGCGGCCCTGGCGGCTGTGGGCCGACGACCCCCGCGACGAGGTCGGCGCCCGGGTCCGGGCCGCCACCGAACAGGGCTCCTTCGACCGATGGCAGCGGCAGATGCGTCCCGGGGGTCCCCGCCCCGGCTGGAGCGTCCAGGCCGTCTTCGACTGGGCCCAGCAGGCCCTGGAACGCGGCAGCGAACTGCACGTCCCCGCAGCCCGCTGTCTCTCCGCCGTCGCCGGACCCGACGACCTGCACCTGATCGTCGAAGCCGCCGACAGCGGCCCCGAAGGCGCCCGCTGCGCCGCCCTGCACTACCTCGCGGAGGCGGGCGACCCCACCGTCCTCGACCTCATCGAGGCCGCCGCGATCAGCCCCGCCCGGACCGTCGCCGACGCGGCCATCGCCGCCTTCGAGCGGATGACCTGCGACGCCGCCGTGGAGCGCGCCCGGCGCTGGGCCCGCAGGCCCGACGCCCTCGGCTCCAGTGCCGCCGGAGTCCTCGCCTGCCGCGGCACCGCCCAGGACGCTCCCCAAGTCCTCGGCGCCCTGCGGGAGGCCGTACGAGGCGACGGCCCCGACGCCCCCAGGCTCTGGACCCTCGTCGACGGCGCCGGACGCCTCGGCATCGCCTGCGCCGCCCCCGTGCTGCGCCACGTCTACCGCGAGACGTCCTCCTCGCACCTGCGGGGCCGGGCCGCCCGCGCCCTGGCCGCCACCGACCCGTCCTTCGCGACCGGGTTCGCTGTGGAGTGCCTCTGGGACTGCGAGGAGACCACCCGCGAGGTGGCCGCCCTCCACGCCGAGACCGGAGACATCCGCGTCGCCGAACGGCTGCGCCGCCTCGCCGCCGACCCGGCCGAGGAGGCCGAGGTCCAGACGGCGGTACGCAGCCGCATCGGGCCGGACGCACCAGCGGTCTGACACCGGGAACGCACCGGCGCCCGCGGGCGTGGGGACCGGCGGGCGCCTTCTGTGCCTGCGGTCTCCCGCCCACGGGCACAGAATGGCGCCATGACCGGACGCTGGGAGTTCTGGATCGACCGGGGCGGCACGTTCACCGATGTGGTGGGCCGCCGCCCCGACGGCCGCCTGGTCACCCGCAAGCTCCTCTCCCACGACCCGGAACGCTACGACGACGCGGCCGTCGCCGGAATCCGCCTCCTGCTCGGCCTGGAGCCCGGTGAACCGGTGCCCGCCGACCGGGTCGCCGCCGTCCGGATGGGCACCACCGTCGCCACCAACGCCCTGCTGGAGCGGCGCGGCGAGCCGACCGTCCTGCTGATCACCGAAGGCTTCCGGGACGCGCTGCGGATCGCGTACCAGAACCGCCCCCGGCTCTTCGACCGGCACATCGTCCTGCCGGAGGCCGTCCACGAGCGGGTGATCGAGGTCCCGGAACGCATCGACGCCGAGGGGCACACCGTGCGGCCCCTCGAACTCGGCCCCGTACGACAGCGGTTGCGCACCGCGTACGCCGACGGCCTGCGCAGCGCCGCCGTCGTCCTGATGCACGGCTACCGCCACCCCGCCCACGAACAGGCCCTCGCCGAGGCCGCCCGCGAGGCCGGGTTCACGCAGGTGAGCACCTCCCACGAGGTCAGCCCCCTCATCAGGCTCGTCCCGCGTGGCGACACCACCGTGGTGGACGCCTACCTCTCACCCGTCCTGCGCCGGTACGTCGACGAGGTCGCCGCCCGACTCGACGGCATCCGGCTGATGTTCCTCCAGTCCAACGGCGGTCTGCGCGAGGCCGCCCGGTTCCGCGGCAAGGACGCCGTCCTCTCCGGACCCGCCGGCGGCGTCGTCGGCATGGTCCGTACGTCGCAGCGGGCCGGGTACGACCGGGTCATCGGGTTCGACATGGGCGGCACCTCCACCGACGTGTCCCACTACGCCGGCGCGTTCGAACGGGAGCTGGGCACCGAGGTGGCCGGGGTCCGGATGCGCGCCCCGATGATGAGCATCCACACCGTCGCGGCGGGCGGCGGCTCCGTACTCCACTTCGACGGCAGCCGCTACCGCGTCGGCCCCGACTCGGCCGGAGCCGATCCCGGCCCCGCCTGCTACCGCCGGGGCGGCCCGCTCACCGTGACCGACGCCAACGTGATGCTCGGCCGTGTCCAGCCCGGTCACTTCCCCGCGGTCTTCGGTCCGGACGGCGGCCTTCCGCTCGACGCCGACCTGGTGCGTGAACGATTCGGGGCGCTGGCCGACGAGGTGGGGCGCGCCACAGGACGGCGACCGGACGAGGCGGAGGTGGCGGCGGGCTTCCTGGAGATCGCCGTGCTCAACATGGCCAACGCCGTCAAGAAGATCTCCGTACAGCGCGGCCACGACATCACCCGCTACGCGCTGACCGGCTTCGGCGGCGCGGGCGGCCAGCACGTGTGCGCGGTCGCCGACGCCCTGGGCATCGACACCGTCCTCGTCCCCCCGTTCGCCGGGGTCCTCTCCGCGTACGGCATCGGCCTGGCCGACGCCACCGCGATGCGCGAACAATCGGTGGAGGAGGAGCTCGACGAAGCCGCTTGGGAGCACGTGGAACGGCTCTGCGCGGAGCTGGCCGACCGCACCCGCGAGGCGCTGCGCGCCGACGGAGTGCCGGACTCCGCGATCACCACGCGGGCCCGGGTGCTGCTGCGGTACGCGGGCACGGACGCGGCGCTCGACGTGGCCCTGGGCACGACGGCGGCCATGGCGGAGGAGTTCGGCGCGGCCCACCGCGCCCGGTTCGGCTTCACGATGGACAAGCCGGTGGTGGTGGAGACGGTGTCAGTGGAGGCGACGGGGGCGGCGGGGGCGGCCGCCGGCTCCGGGTCCGCGGACGAGCCAGGGCCCGGAGCCGCCACGGACCCCGGGCCGCGCGACACACCGGCGCTTCCGGCCGGCACCGGTCCCCGCGACGCCTCGCCGCGCCCGGCAGACACCGTGCCCATGTACGCCGGTGGTGAGTGGCGGCAGACGCCCCTGTACCGCCGCACGGACCTGCGCACCGCCGACACCGTCAGCGGCCCCGCCGTCGTCGCCGAGGACGACGCCACCACGGTCGTCGACCCCGGCTGGCAGGCCGAAGCACGCGCCACCGGACACCTCGTCCTCACCCGGAGCCGCCCCCGCCCCGAACGCACCGCCGTCGGTACTCGGGTCGACCCGGTGATGCTGGAGGTCTTCAACAACCTCTTCATGTCGATTGCCGAGCAGATGGGCGTCCGCCTGCAGAACACCGCCCACTCCGTCAACATCAAGGAGCGTCTCGACTTCTCCTGCGCCCTGTTCGACGCCGAGGGCAACCTGATCGCCAACGCGCCGCACATCCCGGTGCACCTCGGCTCGATGGGCGAGTCCATCAAGGAGGTCCTGCGGCGCAACGAGGGCACCCTGCGGCCCGGCGACGTCTACGCCGTCAACGACCCGTACCACGGGGGCACCCACCTGCCCGATGTCACCGTGGTGACGCCCGTGTTCGACGAGGGAGACGGGCAGCGGGCTCCCGACGGGGACCACGGTCGCAGGCTGCGCTTCCTGGTCGCCTCGCGCGGCCACCACGCCGAGATCGGCGGCATCACCCCCGGCTCCATGCCCGCCTTCAGCCGGACGATCCACGAGGAGGGCGTGCTCTTCGACAACTGGCTCCTCGTCCGCGACGGCCGTCTGCGCGAGGCCGAGACCCGCGAACTGCTCACCTCCGCCCCGCACCCCTCCCGCAACCCGGACACCAACCTCGCCGACCTGCGCGCCCAGATCGCCGCCAACGAGAAGGGCATCGCCGAGCTGCGGCGCATGACCGACCAGTTCGGGGCGGACGTCGTGGACGCCTACATGGGCCACGTCCAGGACAACGCGGAGGAGTCCGTACGCCGTATCGTCGCCCGGCTGCACGACGGAGCCTGCCGCTACGAGACGGACAGCGGGGCCGTGATCCAGGTACGGCTGAGCGTGGACCGGGACGCGCGCGGCGCCCGCCTCGACTTCACCGGGACCTCGCCCCAGCAGCCCGGCAACGCCAACGCCCCCCGCTCGGTCGTGATGGCCGCCGTCCTCTACGTCTTCCGCACCCTCGTCGGCGAGGACATCCCGCTCAACAGCGGCTGCCTCAAGCCCCTGGAGGTGACCATTCCGCCCGGCTCGATGCTCGACCCCGCCTACCCGGCGGCGACCGTGGCGGGCAACGTGGAGACCTCCCAGGCCGTCACCGGAGCCCTCTACGGAGCGATCGGCGGACAGGCCGAGGGCTCCGGCACCATGAACAACCTCACCTTCGGCAACGATCACGTCCAGTACTACGAGACGGTGGCCAGCGGCTCCGGAGCGGGCGACGGCTTCGACGGCGCCGATGCCGTACAGACGCATATGACCAACTCCCGGCTCACCGACCCCGAGATCCTGGAGTGGCGGCTGCCGGTCCGCCTGGAGTCCTTCGCGGTCCGGGAGGACAGCGGGGGAGCGGGGCGGTGGCACGGCGGACACGGGGTCGAGCGCCGCATCCGCTTTCTGGAGCCCGTCACCGTGGCGCTGCTCTCCGGACACCGCCGGGTCCCGCCGTACGGAGCGGGCGGCGGGGAACCCGGGGCGCTCGGCAGCCAGCACATCGAGCGGGCGAGCGGCGGGAGGGTCCCGCTGGAGGGCTGCGACACCGCCGAACTGGAGGCCGGAGACGTGCTCGTGGTGCGCACACCGGGCGGCGGCGGATACGGGCCCGCGGCGGGCCGGACCGCTGCCCGGAGCCGGTCGCATTAGCGCCGTTTCGACCGTTGTCAGTGCGAGGACCTAATCTGTCCCACGTGACATCGCCTGCCAACACGGACACCGCTGCGCCGCAGCTCAGCGCGGGGCCGCGGCCCGCCCCGGGCCCGGCCGCCGACGAGGGGCTCTCGCGGCGGCTGCGCGCGCTCGCATGCACGGCGCCGCTGCACGACCTCGACGTGCGCAAGGCGAATCTGGCCGGTGAGTACACGGTCTACGCCATGGCGGAGGTCGCCCTCGCCGCGATCGACCACGTCACGCTCAACATGGACTTCGACACCGGGGCCGACCACGACCAGATAGTGGCCAGGCTGCTGCCCCGCGTCGGCGCCCAGGCACCGGACCGGCCCGTCGCCGAGCACGAACGGGTCGCCCGCTGGGTTCTGGAGAACCTGATCAACGTCGGCAGCGTCGACCGCGGTTTCCGCGCGGTCTACGGCACCTTCGGCCCCGACGGCGTCTACGTCCGCAGGGACTACGACTTCAAGCTGATCGAGGAGGTCCCGGGTTACGGCGGCACGGTCTACCTCCGCGCCACCGACGAAGCGGTGAACGTCCTGGTCGGCGCGTTGGACACCGATGTCACCAGCGCCCAGATCGCCGCCGAGGTCAAGCTGGAGGTCCTGATCAGCCGGGGCCGCCTCGCCGATGCCCAACTCGCCGCCGAACAGGCCCGCTACCGCACCGTGCAGTACGCCGAGACCCTGCGCCGCACCCTGGAGGCCACCCGGCGCAACGTCCGCGCCGTCGACTGGCTCCACACCGTCCCGGACATGATCGCCGAGGCCCTGGACCACGTGGCCGACCGCTATCGCCACGAGAACGCGATCCTCACCAACATCCGCAAGGCGCGCGACGAGGCCGAGGACCCCGAGCACAAGCGCCGGGCCGCCGAGCTCGTCGACATCGTCAAGGACTGCATTCGCCGCCACACCCAGCTCCAGTCCCGCCTTCTGGAGGCGGGCCCCCTGTTCCGCGCGGAACAGGACCGCCAGGCGTTCGCGCCCCCCACCGCCCACGCGGGCCTCGATCTGTACGGTCAGCTCCTCGCCCCGCTCCTCCCGCTCCCCGTCGAGCAGTCCACCCGGGCCACCGACGCCTTCTTCGCCCACGGCACCGGACTGCGCACCCCCGCCTCCGTCCGGGTCGGTGACCTGGTCGAGATGCTCCTCACCCCGCCGCTGGAGCGCGAGCACCTGGGCGCGGAGATGCCCGAGCCCGATCTGATCGCCACCCCGGACGACAGCCGCTTCAGCGAGGAGCAGCTCGCCCGCGCGATGACCCTCCTCGACCTGGAGCACGACGCCCCGCGCCGCCTCTCCGGACTGCTCGCGGAAGCCCGCCGCGGCGGCGACGCCGACCTGCCCTACCTGGTCGCCCTCCTTGCCGTCCACGCCGCCAGCCCCCCGGTCGGCACCGCCTACCGCCAGGGCGAGCGGCGCCTGCTGTTCGCCGTCGACGACGGCACCGAGCTGGACGACCCGGAGTTCGGCGGCGCCGACCTGATAGTCGGCACCGCCCTGCTGGACGCGGTCGGGATGGCCGCCGACCGCAAGGAGGCGTCATGACCGGCCCGGTACCTTGCCCGCACCTTTCTCCACCGTCCCCGCACCCGCACCCTTTCCGTACCGAGGAGCCCCAGCCGTGAGCGACCACGAGGCCGAGCACCCCGAGGCGTGGACCGACACCGCCGCGCACGCCGGTTCCTCCTCCCCGTACACCGGTTCCTCCGCCGCGCACGGCGGTCCCTCCTCCTCGTACACCGGTCCCGCGGCCGCCCACGCCGGTCCCTCCGCCCCGTACGCGGGCGACCCCGAGCATCCGCACGGAGCCGAGCCCACGGGCCAGACACCCGTCACCCCGGCCGACGCCGCCGACGCCGCCCGCCTGGTCTCCTTCGGGCTCCAGCCCAAGCTGCTGCCCGCCCGCGATGCCGAGTACGCCGACCTGCTCCGCCGCTACCGGGAGGAGAGCGCCTTCGCCCGGCTCGCCGACGCCGTGGCCACCGGTCTCGGCCTCATCGTCCTGGAGGTCTCCCCGCGTGCCGGGATGGCCGTGACCGCCGCCGAGGACTCCGTCTTCGCCGTCCGCATGGGCGACTACGCCCGCCGCGCCTCCTCCGACGCCGCCGACCGCTTCCTGCACGGCCTCGCCCATCTCGCCGTCGCCGCCCTGGCCTTCCCCCGCCCCGAGGACCTCGCGGACGACGCCTACATCGGCCGCATCACGGTCAACGGCGTCGACGCCTTCGTACGCCAGGCCTGCCGGCGGCTGGAGGAGCGCGCCGAGGAGCAGGGCGACAACACCGACCCGGTCTCCGACGCCCCCGGCCTCGAAGCGGGCTGGCGGATCTACGCCCGCCGCAGCGCCACCGGCGCGACCAAGGACGCCCGCAGGCTCGCCGGGTCCACCACCGGCATCATCGGCAAGGCCGTCGCCTTCCTCACCGACTCCGGCTTCCTCCAGCGCACCGGCGACGACGCGGGCGGCGCCTACCGCACCACCGCCCGCTATCAGCTCCAGGTCCGCGACATGGCGGGCAGCGCCGCCATGGCCGAACTGCTGGAGCTCGGCGTCGTCCCCGTCACCGACGGCTCCGCCACCCTGCTGCCGCCCTCCGACCCCGACGACCTGGAGCTGGCCGCCGACGAGGGCCTGCCCTTCCACTCCTGACCCGCGCCACCCGCCCCCGCCGCACCGCCCAGCTCCACCCCCGCTCACCGAACGACGAGAGTCCGCCGCCATGTACGAGTTGTCCCGGGTCCGCCTCTATTCCATCGGACCTGCCGGTGCGCGCTACGCCGACACCGTCCTCGACCTGCGCGGTGTCGGCGCACCCGTCCCCAGCCCGGCCCCCGCCCAGGCGGAGTTCTTCGAGGACGAGCCGGTCGGCCCGCCCCGCCGCCCCGCCCCCGCGGGCGTCCTCTTCCTGGAGAACGGCGGCGGCAAGTCCGTCCTGCTCAAGCTGATCTTCTCGGTGATGCTCCCCGGCCACCGCAACACCCTCGGCGGCGCCAGCTCCGGCGTGCTGCGCAAGTTCCTGCTCGCCGACGACTGCGGCCATGTCGCCCTGGAGTGGCAGCACACCCTCACCGGCGAGTGCGTCGTCGTGGGCAAGGTCAGCGAGTGGCGGGGACGGCAGGTCTCCAACGACCCGCGCAAGTTCGCCGAGGCCTGGTATTCGTTCCGCCCCGGCCCCGGGCTCAGCCTCGACAGCCTGCCCGTCGCCGAGGCCTCCGCCGTCGGCCGCCCCGCCGAAGGCGTCTCCGGGGCGCGCGGCAGGCGCCGCACCATGAAGGGCTTCCGCGACGCCCTGATGGACGCGGGCAAGTTCTACCAGCACCTCGACGTGCACTGGGAAGAGATCCACGACCGCTGGAACGAACACCTCGGCGACCTCGGACTCGACCCCGAACTCTTCCGCTACCAGCGCGAGATGAACGCCGACGAAGGTGAGGCGGCCGGGCTGTTCGCGGTGAAGAAGGACTCCGACTTCACCGACCTGCTGCTCCGCGCCGTCACCGACACCCGCGACACCGACGGCCTGGCCGACCTCGTCAGCGGCTTCGGCAACAAGCTGGGCCGCCGCGCCGAGCTCACCGCCGAACGCGACTTCACCGCGGGCTCCGTCGACCTGCTCGGCCGGATCGTCGGGGCCACCGACACCCGAGCCCGAGCCCGCGACATCCACGCGGGCGCCGAACGCCGCACCCGCACCCTCGCCCGCCGCCTCTCCGCCCGCGCCGCCGAGGAGCGCGGCCGTACCGCCGAGCTGGCCGAACGGGTCACCGCCGCCGCCCACACCGTCACCGAGGCCGAGACCACCCGCGGCCGTCGCGCCCTGATCGCCGCCGAACTGGCCTACCGGCACGCCTCGCTGGCCCTGACCGCCGCCGAGAAGAGCGCCGCCGCCGGACGCAAGGAGCTGGTCGAGGCCCGCACCCTGCACGCCGCCTGGCAGGCCGCCGAAGCCGTCCTGCGCCACCGCGCCGCCGCCGACCGCTCCGCCAGGGTCGCCGCCGCCATCCGCGAGGCCGAACGCGACGCCGCCCCCGCCCTGGCAGCCCGCACCGCCGCCGCCACCGACCTCGTGCGCGCCCTGCACGCCGCCGCCGAGGAGGGCGAGCGCGTCGCCAACGAGGAGGAGGAGCGCTCCGACACCCTCCAGGCCACCGGCGAACGCGCCCACCGGGACGCCACAGTCGCCGCGACCGAGGCCCAGCGTGCCCGCAGCGAGGCCGGACACCTGCGCCAGCGCCTCGCCGAGGTCGAACAGGAAACCGCAGAGGCGGTCCGGGCGGGCTGGCTCGACGACACCGCGCCCGACGCCGACCCGGCCCGTGCCGCCCTCGCCGCCAACGACGCCGAGCAGTCCGCGGTCGCCGCCTGGGACACCGCCCGCGAGGCCGCCCGCACCGCCGCCGACACCGCCCGTGAAGCAGCCGCCGCCGAGAGCCGCGCCGAACTGGCCGCCGCCCGCGCCGCCGACGGGGCCAAGGCCGCCGAGCAGAGTTACGAGGACGAGCTGCGTTCGGCCGCCTCCATCGCCGCCGACCCACGCCTCGCCGACCTGCTCGGCCTGCCCGCCGCCACCGGCGTCCCGCATCCCCGCCGGGAAGCCGCCGACAAGCAGACCGGACCTGACGGGCGGAGTGCCGCCCGGCCCGGCCCGCAGAGCGACGACGGCACGGGCCCCACCCGCCAAGGCGACGGCTCGGGCCCCGGCACCGACGCCTCCCCGGACCGCGCGGTCGCCCTCGCCGACCAGGCCGTCCAGGACCGCCAGCCGCTCAGCGCCGAGGAGTTCGACCGCAGCGCCGACGAACTGCGCGAACTCCTCGACCAGTCCGTCACCGCCGCCGAGCGCCGCCTCTTCGACCTCCGCACCGCCGCCGCCGACGACGCCCGTATCCTCGGCGCCCTCGGCGAGGGCGGGCTGCTGCCCCCCGGCCCCGACGTCCTCGCCACCGTCGAATATCTCGGCGAGCACGGCATCCCCGCCCTGCCCGGCTGGCGCTATCTCGCCCAGGCCGTCGACCCGGCCGACCACGCCGCTGTCCTCGCCGCCCGCCCCGAGCTTGTCGACGGCGTCGTCATCACCGACCCCGACGCCCACACCCGCGCCCGCGAAGTCCTCGGCGGTGCGGCCCTGCTTCCCCGCTCGACCGTGGCCGTCGGTACCGCCGCCGCGCTCCTCGCCCCCGTCCCGGCCCCCGGCACCGGCTCCGACGCGCAGAACGAAGGCGTCTTCCTCGTCCCGCCGAACCCGGCCATGCACGACGAACACGCCGCCGACGAGGAACGCCACGCGCTGCGCAGCCGTGCCGCCGCACGCGACGAGGACATCCGCACCCTCGCCGCCCGCCTCTCCGGGGACCGCGCCCTCGCCGCCCGCATCGGCTCCTGGCGCGCCGACTGCCCGCCCGGCATGCTCGGCGAGCTGGCCGAGGCCGCCGCCCGTGCCCGTACGGACGCCGAGAGTGCCGAGGCCGTCCTCACCGAGGCCCGCACCGCCCGTGCCGAGGCCGAAGAGGCCGCCGCCGACACCGCCCGGGTCCGCGACGAGCGCCAGGAAGCCGCCCAGCGGGCCCGCCGCGCCGCCGACGCGCTCGCCGGACTCGCCTTCCGGCTGCGGGAACGGGCGGGCTGGGGGGCCCGCCTGCGCGAACTGGTCGACGAGGCCGCCGAGTCCGAGGCACGGGCCGCCGTCTGCCTCGACCTCGCCCGCGCCGCCGACGAGGACCGCCGCGCTGCCCAGCGCGCCGGTGACGACGCCCGCCGCACCGCCCGCGCCCTGCGGGCCGAGCGCGCCGAGATCGCCGGAGTCCCCGAAGTCCTCCCCGAGGCCGACGAGAGCAGGGCCCGCACCGCCCTGCCCACCCTGCGCGAGGCGTACCGAGCCGCCTCCCAGCTGTACGAGAAGGTCGGCGTCGGCGCCGACCTGCGCGCCGAGCAGGCCCGTGCCGAGAGCGACGAGAGCGCGGCCCTCGCCGAGCTGGACCGCCTCACCAACAAGGTCCGCACCCGCGCCGCCCAGCTCCTGGAAGGCACCGACGGCGCGGACGGCCCGTCCCGCCAGTCCGCTGTCGCCCGCGCCGAATCCCACGTCCAGCTCCTGGAGACCCGCGCCTCCACCGCCAGCGAACACCTGGGCCGGCTGCGTGGCGAGGCCGAGCGGCTCGCCCCCGACGACGACCGCCCCCACCACACCGAACTGTCCGACGAGCTCGTCCCGGACGACGCCGAACAGGCCCAGACCTTCCTGCGTACGGCCACCGCCGAGCTGGCCGCCGCCACCGCCGCCCTGGACACCGCCCGCGCCGCCCACAGCGAGCTGCTCCACGCCCACCGCACCGCCGAGGACTCCGCGGGCGGCTTCGACGAGACTGCGGCCCTGCTGCGGGACCTGCTGCGCGACCACGGCGCGGAGGACGGCACCGAGTCCCCCGACCCGTACCCCGGGACCCTGGAGGAGGCCCGGCAGTCTGCCGCCGAGGCCCGCCGCTCCCTGCGCGGCTGCAACGCCGACCTCTCGGCCGCCGAGAGCGCCGTCCGGGAAGCGAGCGACATCCTCGTCCGGCACGCCAACTCCACCCGCTACGAGCAGGTCCGCACCCCGGCCCGCCAGCAGATCCGGGAGCTCCCCGCCTCCGCACTGCCCGAGCACGCGCAGAAGTGGGCCGACGCCTTCGCCCCGCGGCTCCGGGTCCTCACCGACGAACTGATCCAGCTGGAACGCAACCGCGACTCGATCGTCGACCGGCTGCGCGGCCTGGTCGAGTCGGCGCTCACCACCCTGCGTTCCGCCCAGCGGCTGTCCCAGCTCCCCGAAGGACTGGGAGAGTGGTCCGGGCAGGAATTCCTGCGTATCCGCTTCGAGGAGCCCGACCAGGCCACCCTCACCGAACGCCTCGGCGAGGTCATCGACGAGGCCACCCACGCCGCCCTCAAGAAGAACTCCGACCTGCGCCGGGACGGCATGTCCCTGCTTCTGCGGGGTGTCGAGGCGGCACTGCGCCCCAAGGGCATCGCGGTGGAGATCCTCAAGCCGGACGCCGTGCTCCGCGCCGAGCGGGTCCCGGTCGGGCAGATGGGCGACGTCTTCTCCGGCGGCCAGTTGCTCACCGCCGCCATCGCCCTCTACTGCACGATGGCGGCCCTGCGCAGCAACGACCGGGGCCGCGACCGCCACCGCCACGCCGGCACGCTCTTCCTGGACAACCCGATCGGCCGCGCCAACGCCACCTATCTGCTGGAGCTCCAGCGCGCTGTCTCCGATGCGCTGGGAGTGCAGCTGCTGTACACGACCGGGCTCTTCGACACGACCGCGCTCGCCGAATTCCCGCTGGTCATCCGGTTGCGCAACGATGCCGACCTGCGGGCCGGGCTGAAGTACATCAGTGTGGAGGAGCACCTGCGCCCCGGTCTGCCGCAGCAGGACCCGGACGGGGAGACGGTCCACGGCGAGATCACGGCGACCCGCATGTTCAAGCGGAGCGAACAGACCACCGCCCAGGAGCCGGACGCCCACCCCGGCAAGTAGACCGCCGGGCCGGCCCCGCCAAAAGGGCGGGGCCCAGGCCCGGATGCGGGTCGCCCGGACAGGCCCGGGGACGGGTCGCCCGGCCCGGGGACAGAATTCCGGGAGAGACCAAGGACAGGTCGCCCAGTGAGGCCCGGGCCAGGGCCGGCCCGGACCGTATCGCTGGATCAGGCGCGGGACAGATCGCCGGTGTTCCGGCGGGCCGGTATACCGCCGCCCGTGCCGTCCCGCTGGGCAGCGCGCTCGGCCCGCCGGGCCCGGCGCCGCTCGCGGCGTATCTGCCGTGCTGTGCTGCTCGGCACGGACACCACGCCATGGCGCTGGTTCCACACCTGTCGGGTCACCCACACATCGAGCACCGCCCAGGTGGCGACCACCGTGCTGGCGACACTGCTCAGCACCATCGGGAAGGCCAGCCAGGAACCGGTCAAGGTGCTCAGAAAGGCGACCATCGCCTGGATGATCGTCAGCGACATGATCAGAACGGCACGCACGGCCGCCGTCCGCACCGCATCGGGCATACGCCGCTTCGACGCAGGCTCCTCCACCCACAACTGCCGCGGAACCCGCGCTCCGTTCGCGGCTGCCGATTTCGCGGCCGCTGGTACTCCCGGTACTCCCGCAACTCCAGCGCTCCCGCGCTCCTGCGTGCTCAAGGCCCTTCAACTCCCCACCACTGTCCGACTTCAGGGTGGCTGCCCGGCTTGCGCCGGTTCTACGCGGGCGGACCGCGTCCGCCCCGCCGCGCACGCCCCCACTGCGCGCTTCCCCGTACATATGGACGAACCACTCGTCCCGAAGATTCCCCTGGAAAGCGCCCGCACGGCACGGAACGTCACGGATCGAAGAATTCCAGCCACTGATGCGTGCCGGTCCTGATCGGTCCGGTCGGGATCCTCTGTCGCTTTCGCGAATTTCATCTCCCGGAATACCGGGACAACTCATGATCAAGTCCAGTGCGAACGGCTGAAAATCATCCGGACGTGTCTTCGAGTTGTCTCCGCGTCGGTAGTAGGCTCGCGCCGTTTATTGACGCAGGACGGACCTCGCCCGCGTTCGCCCGATGCGCGCCGGTGTACGCACGGCGCCTGCCGGGGCTGGGGCCGGGGCCGAGGGACGACCGGGAGAAGACCACCCCCGCGGTGCGGGGCCGATCTGGGGGAGGCCATGCGCTTTCGCGGAAAGTCCATCCGCAGGAAGATCGTGGCGTTGCTGCTGGTGCCGCTCGTCTCCCTCTCGGGCCTCTGGGTCTTCGCCACGTACATCACCGGCCGTCAGGCGAGCGGACTGATGAGCGCCGGGGCCATCGTCGAGAAGGTCGGCCACCCTCTGGAGGACGCCGTCCGCGCCGTCCAGGAGGAACGGCGGCAGACCCTGGTCTTCCTCGCCGACCCGAGAGCCTCCGACGCGCTGCCCCTCCTCCTCGGCCAACGCGCCGCCACCGACCGCATCGTGGGCGAGGTCAGGGAGAACGCCCGGCAGCAGGACGTCCGCGAAGCACTGAACACCGAGGACCTCAGCCGCCTGGACGCGATCCTCAGCGCCGTCGACGGACTGGACGCCCTGCGCGACTCCGTCGAGAAGCGCACCATCAGCCGGGCGAAGGCGATGGACTTCTACAACGGCCTCGTCGACCCCTCGTACCGCTTCCTCAACGGACTCCACGCCCTGGAGAACGTGTCGATGGACAAGCAGATGCGGGCTCTGGTCGGGATATCCCGGGCCCGGGAGATGCTGTCGCGCGAGGACGCCCTGGTCGCCTCCGGCCTTGTCACGGGCCGGTTCACCACCTCCGAACTGCGCCGGATATCGGGCCTGGTGGCCCAGCGCGAGCTGCTCTACGAGGTCAGCCTCGAAAACCTCCCCGCGGCGGAACGCCGCCGCGTCGAGCAGTTCTGGGGCAGCCCGGACACCGAACCCCTGCGCACCGCCGAGGACGCCCTGATCGCCGCCGGGCCGACGAAGCGCCCCGCAGCCGTCGACACCGACCGCTGGCAGGAGGCGGCCGGGTCCGTTCTCGACCGGCTGGCGGGCCACTCCACGGAGATGGGCGACCGTTTCCGGGACCGTGCCGAGCCTGCCGCCTACCGGGTCCTCGCCCAGGCCGGAATCGCCGGAGTCCTCGGCTTCCTGGCCCTGATCGTCTCGATCTTCGTCTCCGTACGCATCGGCCGCGAGCTCGTCCGGGACCTCTCCCGGCTACGCAAGGACGCTCACGAGGTCTCGGGTGTGCGGCTGCCGAGTGTGATGCGCCGCCTCGCCGCGGGCGAGCAGGTGGACGTCGGTACCGAGGCCCCGCAACTCAGCTACGAACCCGACGAGATCGGCCAGGTCGGCCAGGCGCTCAACACCCTCCAGCGGGCAGCCGTCGAGGCCGCCGTCAAACAGGCGGACATGCGCCGCGGCGTCTCCGAGGTATTCGTCAACCTGGCCCGCCGCAACCAGGTCCTCCTGCACCGCCAGCTGACCCTGCTGGACGCGATGGAGCGCCGCACCGAGAACAGCGACGAACTGGCCGACCTGTTCCGCCTCGACCATCTCACCACCCGCATGCGGCGGCACGCCGAAGGGCTCGTGATCCTCTCCGGCGCGGCCCCCTCCCGCCAGTGGCGCAAGCCCATCCAGCTGATGGACGTGGTGCGGGCCGCCGTCGCCGAGGTCGAGGACTACGAACGCATCGAAGTCCGCCGCATCGCCCGTATCGGCGTGGGCGGGCCCGCCGTCGCCGACCTCACCCACCTCATCGCCGAACTCCTGGAGAACGCCACCGTCTTCTCACCTCCGCACACCGCGGTCCAGGTGCACGGCGAACGCGTCTCCAACGGCTTCACCCTCGAAATCCACGACCGCGGCCTCGGCATGCCCCCCGAAGTCCTCCTCGACGCGAACCTCCGGCTCGCCGAGACCCCCGACTTCGAACTCTCCGACACCGACCGACTGGGCCTCTTCGTGGTCAGCCGCCTCGCCCAGCGCCAGAACGTCCGGGTCTCCCTGCAGAAATCGCCGTACGGAGGCACCACCGCGGTCGTCTTCATCCCCGCCGCCCTGCTCACCGACGCTCCCGACACCCATGGCACCGGCTTCCGTCTCGACCGCCGGGCCGAACGGGCGATCGGCAGCGGCCGGAGCACCGGGGCGGCGCAGGGCGCGGAGGGCGTGACGTGGGGCGGGGAGCGCCGTGTCAACGGCAGGTCCGCGGTGCTCTCCCCGGTACCCGCCGGGCTCACCGGCCCCGACGTCCTCGACGGCCCGATCGAACTCGAAGCCCCCGTCGGCCCGCTGGACTTCGACGGCTGCCCCCTTGACCGTTCCCCGGACCCGGCTCTTGATCCGGCCCTGGGGCCCGTACTGGACGGGGTCTCCGACCTGGAGGACACCGAGAGCGAGCGCGGCGGCATCTTCCGCTCCCGCGACCTGCGGCGTGACGCCGACCGTGGTGCCGACCATGGTCCCGAGGGCGACACCGACCGCCGGGCCCGTCGTGGCGGGCGCGGGGGGCCGCGCCGGGGCGCCGACCGGGACCAGCACGAGCAGGCCCGCGACCGCGGCGACGGGCCCACGGCGGACATCCGCCCGATGCGCCCCTCAGGCCCCGTCCCGCTGCCCCGGCGCACCCCGCCGACCCTGGTGGCCGACCGGGGCCGCCGGGTGGACGACGGAGCCAGGGACGACACCCCGGCCGCCACACCCACAACGGCCCACCGCACTCCGCCGGCCCCCGACACCGTGGGCGGCCTGCCCCGGCGGATCCGGCAGGCCAGCCTCGCCCCCCAGCTCCAGGACCCGGCGGAACGGACTCAGCCCCGGCTACCCGTGGACCCCTTCGACGACATCGAGCGGGACGCGGACGAGGTACGGGACCGCATGGCATCGCTCCAGCGCGGCTGGCAGCGCGGTCGACGGCAGAACGCCGAAACCACAGGGACCGCAGGGGCCACAGAGACCACAGAGAACGCCAGAACCACCGCGAACGCCCAGAACACCAACAGCACCGCGAACACCAACACCACCCAGAACACCGAGGACACAGCCGGCCCCGGTGGCACAGGACCAGGAACCACTCCGGGAGGGGACGGTCGATGACCGCACCGAACGCCGCAGCACACGACCCCGCACGCCAGGGCTCGGGCGAACTGAACTGGCTGCTCGACGAACTCGTCCAGCGCGTCGCCAGTATCCGCAAGGCTCTGGTGCTCTCCAGCGACGGGCTCGCCACGGGCGCCTCGCAGGACCTGACCCGGGAGGACAGTGAGCATCTCGCCGCGGTGGCCTCCGGGTTCCACAGCCTCGCCAAGGGCGTCGGCCATCACTTCGACGCGGGCCGGGTGCGCCAGACCGTCGTCGAGCTGGACGAGGCCTTCCTCTTCGTCACCGCCGCCGGTGACGGGAGCTGTCTCGCCGTCCTGGCCGATGCCGACTCCGACGTGGGCCAGGTGGCGTACGAGATGACGTTGATGGTCAAGCGCGTGGGGGCCCATCTGGCCAACGCCCCACGGACGACCGGTCTGCCCGCCGGAGGGTGAGTGGCGGGCATGAGCGCCGACTCCCGCCGGGGCACGGACCCCGGGTCCCCGGACGGTCCCCTCGACCCCCAGTCCTCGCGGTGGTACGACGCGGAAGCGGGGCCCGTGGTCCGTCCGTACGCGATGACCCGCGGGCGTACCAGCAGCGCTACCCGTCACCGGCTCGACCTGATCGCGCTGGTCGTGCCGGAACCGGCCGCCGACGACCCCGGCCGGGACCAGACGCTCGCCCCCGAACATGTACGCATTGTCGAACTCTGCAGCGGCATGCCCCAGTCGATCGCCGAGCTCGCCGCCGAACTCGACCTCCCGGTAGGGGTGGTACGGGTCCTGGTCGGTGATCTCGTCGAGGACGAGCTGGTGCATGTCACCCGCCCCGTTCCGCCGGCCGAGCTGCCGGACGTGAACATCCTCCGCGAGGTGATCAATGGCCTTCGGGCGCTCTAGCCGCGGACAGCGGCCCGTCGAGCCCGTCACCCTGAAGATCCTGGTGGCGGGTGGATTCGGCGTGGGCAAGACGACGGCGGTCGGCGCGGTCAGTGAGATCAGACCGCTGCGCACCGAGGAACGCCTCAGCGAGGCGGGCCGCCCGGTCGACGACCTCGAAGGCGTCGAGTCCAAGACGACCACCACGGTCGCCATGGACTTCGGCAGGATCACGCTCCGCGAGGACCTGGTCCTCTATCTGTTCGGCACACCCGGCCAGGACCGCTTCTGGTTCCTCTGGGACGAACTGGCCCAGGGCGCCCTGGGCGCGGTCGTTCTCGCCGACACCCGGCGGCTGGAGGACTGCTTCGCGGCGGTCGACTACTTCGAACGCCGGGGCATCCCCTTCGCCGTGGCCGTCAACTGCTTCGAGGGAGCCGACCGGTTCCCTCCGGATACCGTGCGGGCCGCCCTGGACCTGGACCCCGAGGTGCCGCTGCTCGTGTGCGACGCCCGGGACCGCTCCTCGGTGCGTGACGTCCTGGTCGCGGTCGTGGAGCACGCTCTGGAGCGGGTGGCGCGCGCCCGTGAACCCGTCGCCACCTGACGCCGATCGGCAGATACCGGCAGCGATACGCGTACGGCCCGTACCCCCGCCGACAGGGGTACGGGCCGCACGTCGTCCGGCGGGCCGGGCTGTGAGTGTTCTGCGGTCGTGACGACGAGTCAAGTCCTCATGAGAGGTGATCTGTTACGGCGGCGGACTCAGGGAATGACTCAGGGGGCGACCCAGGCACACGGTCGGGCGGCGGAGTCAGGGAGCGACCCAGGCACACGGTCGGGCGGCGGACTCAGGGAACATCTCAGGCGACGGCTCGCGCGACGGGCTCAGCGGACCGCCACCACCGCCGAACCGTGCCCGAACAGCCCCTGGTTGGCCGTGATGCCCACTCGGGCCCCCGGCACCTGCCGTTCCCCGGCCCTGCCGCGCAACTGCCAGGTCAGCTCGCAGACCTGCGCTATCGCCTGCGCGGGCACCGCCTCGCCGAACGAGGCCAGGCCCCCGCTCGCGTTGACCGGAACCCGGCCGCCCAGCGCGGTCGTCCCGTCCCGCACCAGCTTCGCGCCCTCGCCGAGAGCGCACAGCCCGATGTCCTCGTACCACTCCAGCTCCAGTGCCGTGGACAGGTCGTAGACCTCCGCCAGTGACACGTCCTCGGGCCCGGCCCCCGCCTCCTCGTACGCGGCCCGGGCGATCGAGGCACGGAAGCTCTCCGGCGGGGGATCGACCGCCACCGCCGAGTCCGTGCCGATGTCCGGCAGATCAAGGACCGTCCTCGGGAAGGTCGGAGTCACGGTGGACACGGCCCGGATCCGCACCGGATCGGTCACCCCGCGACGCCGCGCGAACTCCATGCTGCACAGCACCAGGGCCGCGGCCCCGTCGGAGGTGGCGCAGATGTCCAGCAGCCGCAGCGGATCGGCCACCACCGCCGAGGCGGCGACCTCCTCGGCCGTCACCGGTCTCCGGTAGCGGGCGTTCTCGTTCAGCGCGCCCGCCGCCGCGTTCTTCACCTTGACCAGGGCGAAATCCTCCGGCGAGTCCCCGTACAGCGCCATGCGACGGCGCGCGTACAGCCCGAAGTACGCCGGGTTCGTCGCCCCGAGTACCCGGAAGCGCAGCCAGTCCGGATCGTCGGGTCGCTCCCCGCCCGCCGGGGCGAAGAACCCCTTCGGCGCCGCATCGGCCCCCACGACCAGGACCACGTCCGCCATCCCGGCCAGTATCTGCGCCCGCGCGGTGTTGACCGCCTGGGCCCCGGAAGCGCACGCGGCGTACACCGAGGTGACCCGCGCCCCCTGCCACCCGAGCGCCTGGGCGAACGAGGCCCCGGCCACGTACCCCGGATACCCCCCGCGCACCGTCTGCGCGCCCACGACCGACTGCACCTCGGGCCAGCCGATCCCCGCGTCGGCGAGGGCGGCCCGCGCGGCGACCCGCCCGTACGTGACGAATCCGCGCCCCCACTTGCCCCACGGGTGCATCCCGGCTCCGAGCACCGCCACGTCACCGGTCATGACGTGGCCCCCTGTTCCCCGACGGGGCGCCAGTGCCAGGTCGTGTGCACGATGCCCGCCGCGGCGTCCTCGTCCAGCACGCCGGGCACCACCTCCACCGTCGAGCCGACCGGCAGCTCGGCCACGCCGACCCCGGGCACGGCCTGCCCCAGCACCACCATGCGCTCGGCCGCCAGCTCGACGGCGACCAACGTGTACGGGGCCCAAGGGACTTCGGGATCGCTGAGGTACGGGGGAGGGGGCCGGTAGCGGCCGTCGGTGCAGGACCAGACCGTGCCCCGCTTCGACAGCGGCACCTCCTCCAGCTCCCCGCCGGGACAGCCCGGATTACGGCAGTGGCCGTCCTCGCGGGGGAAGTGGACCGACCGGCAACCGGAGCAGCGGGTGCCCAGCAGCCGGAAGTCCTCCTCCCCGGCGCCCTCGGTGAACCAACCGGCCACCACCGGAATGCGCGTATGAGGCAAGGCCCCTCCCCAGCACTGAATCTGACGGGACGTCAGAAGTGTGCCACGGGCGGCCTCCCCGGGCGAGGGGTACGCGGCGTACGGCTCAGCCGTGCTCCGCCAGCCACTTCGCGGCGATCTCCGCCAGCTCCGCGTCCCGGCCCGCCAGCATCATCCGGATCATCTGCGCATCCCCGCGCAACGACCACGCCGGATGCCCGAACGTGGCCGGGTTGTTCTTCTCGATCAGGAAGTGCGCGGGCCAGGCCGTGCCGTAGCCGATCAGTGGCAGGGCCGCCAGCCAGCGCTTCCGCCCCCGCGCCAGCCCGTAGACCGAGATCGCGAGTCCGGTCAGCGTGCCGGTCAGATGGACCCAGCGGGTGGCGGCGCGGGAGTGCATCGCGACGTAGTACGGCCAGAACTCCTCGTACGTATCGAACGTCTGCTGTGACATACGGGCACCGTAGCCGCCCGATCCGCAACCGAAAACGTCTCCGCGGCGTCCGAAAGGAAGAACGGGCGGCCGGAGCCCACGGGGGTGGTCCCGGTCGCCCGTTCGTCAGCCCGTGCGAGCGGCCCCTCAGCGCCCGGAGACCGACCTCCGGTGCACCGGAAAGTCGAAGTGGGTGTCGGGGAACGGCTCCGGCCTGAAGGTGAAGTGCCACCACTCCTGGGGCAGATTCACGAACCCCGCCTCCGCCAGAGTCCGCTTCAAGAACTGCCGGTTGGCGCGCTGCGCCCCCTGGACCCGCGGATCGTCCGTGTGCGACAGGGTGTCGAAGCAGTCGTAACCCGTTCCCATGTCCACCGAGTTGTCGGGGAAGCGATCGTCCTTCGGTGCGAAGCAGGGAGTCAGCCGCTCGCCCGGACGGTACGGCCTGGTCGGCAGGGCGGGGAGCCTGACCAGAGTGAGGTCCACCGTGCTGCCCCGGCTGTGCCCGGACTTCTCCGCGATGTAACCGTCCTCGAACAAACGCGACTTGTCGACCAGGGGATAGAACTCCCCCTTCATGGACTGGTCGTCGAGATCCTTCGCCCACCGCACGAAGTGGTCGACCGCCCGCTGCGGCCGGTAACAGTCGTACACCTTCAGCGAATACCCCCGGCGCAGCAGCCGCTTCTGTGCCAGATGCAGCGCACGGGCGGCGGGCCGGGTCAGGATGCAGACCGGCTGCCGGTAGCCGTCGACCCGCTCGCCCATGAAGGTGTGCGCAGTCGTGTAGCGCATCTCCTGAATGATCGTCGGGTCCACCGAGCGCAGCGCCACGAACTCCTCGGGCGCGATCGGCTCGGGGTGCGCCTGCGCGGGCGGGGAGGCGGCGGTGACGGCGAACAGAGCGGCGGCCGCGGTGGCCAGGGCGCGGAGAGCGGTACGCGATCCTGTCATGGGCCCACCGTCTACCAGCTGGGCTGCCCGCGGGGAAGAACGATCGGATACAGTCCGCCCGTGTCCGAACCCGGCAACAGGCCCGCCCCGACCGCCCCGCGGTCACCCCGGTACGTACGGGGTTCCCACTGTGGTACGTGCGGAGCGCCGTATCGCGCCCTCCCGTCCGCCGACACCTGGCCGCGCACCTGTACGCGTTGCGGCACCACCGCCTACCGCAACCCGCTCCCCGTCGCTGTGGCCCTGCTCCCCGTTACGGGCCCCGGCCCCACCGGACTCGTCGTCATCACCCGCACCATCGAACCCCAGAAGGGCGGAACGGCCCTGCCCGGCGGCTTCGTCGACCACGCCGAGGACTGGCGCCACGCGGTGGTGCGCGAACTGCGCGAGGAGACCGGCATCGAGGCCACCGAGGAGGACGTCCGCCTCGCCGACGCCCTCAGCGACACGGCCGGGCACCTCCTGCTCTTCGGCCTCCTCCCGCCCCGCCCCCTCGCCGCCCTCCCGCCCTCGGCCCCCACCAAGGAGACCTCCGGCTACGAGATCCTGAGCGCCCCGCGGACTCTGGCCTTCCCCCTGCACACGCAAGCGGCGAACGCCTGGTTCGCGGGGCGCTACGGCTGAGGGGCGCGCTGACCGCCATGCGCCGCCCCTGCCCCACCGTCCGGTCAGCCCCGCCCCCGCACCACACAGTCCACCTCACCCTCCACCCCGTGCCGCTGAACCACCACGCGGTCGCCCTCCCACCGCGTCACATACCGCTCGACCTCCGCCTCCGCCCACCCGTCACCCGGATCCCGCACCACGAGCCCGCCCCCGGTACGCCCCGGCCTGGGCGCCCACGCCTCCAGCTCCAGGTCCCCGTCCGCACCCCGCACCGGGATCACCGCACCGGCCCTGACCAGCACCGGGACCCGGGACAGCGGCGCGTCGACCAACACCTGCCCCGGCCCCTCGTACGCCCGCCCGGTCTCCGTGTCGTACCACCGCCCCCGGGGCAGCCGCACAGCCCGCCGCCGCACCCCGGGCTCCAGCACCGGAGCCACCAGCAGCGCATCGCCCAGCAGGAACGCGTCCTCGCACTCCCGCAGCGCCCGGTCGCCCGGCACGCCCCACCACATCGGGCGCACATAAGGCGCACCGGTCAGCCGAGCCACGTGCGACAGCGTCACGAGGTACGGGCGAAGCCGCTCCCGTTCCGCCAGCGCCGCCCGCGCGCCCTCCAGCACCTCGGGACCGAACTCCCACGGCTCCCGGCGCCCCGCGTCGATCGCCGCGTGGGTGCGGAACAACGGCAGGTAGGCGCCCAGCTGGAACCACCGCAGATACAGCTCCGGCGACGGGAACCCGTCGAACCCGCCCACATCCGGCCCCGAGTACGGCACCCCGCACAGCCCGAGACCCAGCACCAGGGCCAGCGAGGCCCGCAGCCCCGGCCACCCGGTCGACACATCACCGGACCAGGTGCCCCCGTACCTCTGCATCCCCGCCCAGCCCGACCGGGAGAAGAGGAACGGACGCTCCTCCGGACGCCACCGGAGCAGCCCCTCGTACCCGGCCCGGGCCATCGCCAGCCCGTACACGTTGTGTGCCTCGCGGTGATCACCGCCCGCGCCCTCCAGCACATGCCGGGCGGAACGCGGCAACGACGGATCGCCGAACGCCGCGAAGGACACCGGCTCGTTCATGTCGTGCCAGACCCCCGAGAAGCCCTGCGCAAGCCGCTCCTCGTACAGAGATCCCCACCATTCCCGCACAAGCGGATCAGTGAAATCCGGATAAACGGAGGCCCCCGGCCACACCTCCCCGACCACCACCCGCCCCCGCGCGTCCCGTACGTACGCACCCCGTTCCCCGACCGCCGCGCCCCCCTCGAACACCGCGGCACCCGGCTCGGCCTTCACCGCCGGGTCCACGATCGACACCAGCCGCACTCCCTCCTCGCGCAGCTCCTTCGCCAGCGCGGGCAGCCCGGGGAACCGCTCCCGGTCCACCGTGAACACCCGGTGCCCGTCGTAGTGGTCGATGTCCAGATGCAGGACGGACAGCGGCAGCCCCCGCTCCCGGTACCCGTCGACGATCCGCCGCACCTCCTGCTCACTGCCGAAGCCCCACCGCGCGTGCTGCGGCCCCAGCGCCCAGGACGGGGGCAGCGCCGGCGCACC
Source organism: Streptomyces durocortorensis (assembly GCF_031760065.1). Lineage (NCBI taxonomy): Bacteria > Bacillati > Actinomycetota > Actinomycetes > Kitasatosporales > Streptomycetaceae > Streptomyces > Streptomyces sp. C11-1. The sequence continues at coordinate 782,287 of NZ_CP134500.1, read as the reverse complement.
CGTCAGCGCCGTCCACCCCTGGAGCACCCGGGCCGGCGTCCCCGCCACGACCCAGCAGCGCAGCGGACCGCCTTCCATCCGCACCTCGCACGTCCCCGGCCGGTCATGCCCCGAGCCCGCGCCCTCCTCGCCCTCGCGCAACACCACCCGGCCCGCCCAGGTGTTGTCGTGGAACGCCAGATGCGTTCCCGCGTCCGACACCACCACCTGCACCGGCATCGTCAGATACAGCGGATCGTCCCCCGGACCGAACCGCCCGCCCGGATCGGTGTTCCACAGCCCGTACGCCCCGTCCCGCAACCGGGGCCCGCCCGACCGGCCGCCCAGGCCGAAGAACCGCGCGTCCGCAGGCACCTCCGAGCGCTGCACCCACCGCACCGGCCCCCCGCCCACCGGCTCCCACCAGCGTGGCGGCAACTCCCGCCGCAACAACACCCCGCCCGGCGTCCGCAGCTCCACCGCCCCCGTGCGCGACACCACCACCGTCAGCCGCTCCGACACCACCTGCCAGCCGCCGTCCTTGTCCGGCTCCAGCACCGCCCGCTCGTCCGGCGCGGGCGGCTCACCCGCCACCGCGTACGACGGCACCGGCTCCGCCCCGTCCCACGCCCAGAACACCGCACCCCCCACCGACACCCGGATCCGCAGCTCCGAACGGGCGAACCGCACCACACCCCCGCCGGGCCCCGGCTCCGCACCCGTCAGCGCGCCGGGCACCCGGGCCCGCTCCGCCCCGCGCGCGGGCAACGCACGCGCGTCCGCCGACCGGCGCCGCCAGGCCGAGCGCACCGTGCGCAGCCCCCGCACCGAACCGACCAACCTCACCCGACGCACCAGGTCACGACCGTCCATGGCGCACACCCTGCCACCCGCCCGGCCCGCAGAACCTCCCGTTCAACTCCCGTTCATCCATGTCGGGCGCCCGCTCCCCGCCGCCCGGAGGCGGGGCCACCCTGGTGCCGAAGACGATCACATGGCATCGTCCGTGTCAGCCGCTCACGCGCACACCCCAGCCCGTGCGCGCCGACACGCCGACCCCGCGTACCCGTACAGCCAGGGAGCAGCCCCATGACCGAAGCCACGCCCGACACGCCCCTCTGGCAGCCCGGCCCCGACCGCATCGAGGCCGCGGCCGTCACCCGCTTCCAGAACTGGGCCGCGAGCCGGTACGGCGCCCCGGCCGACGGCGGGTACGCAGCCCTGCACCGCTGGTCCGTCGACGAGCTCGACACCTTCTGGCAGGCCGTCGCCGACTGGTTCGACATCCGCTTCTCCACCCCGTACGAAGGCGTCCTCGGCGACCGCACCATGCCCGGCGCCACCTGGTTCCCCGGCGCCACCCTCAACTACGCCGAACACGCCCTGCGGACCGCCGAGGAGCCGTCCCGCGCCGACACTCCCGCCCTCCTGTACGTCGACGAGACCCACACCCAGATCCCCATCAGCTGGGCAGACCTCCGCCGCCAGGTCGGGGCCCTCGCCGCCGAACTCCGCGCCCTCGGCGTCACCCCCGGCGACCGCGTCAGCGGCTACCTCCCCAACATCCCGCAGGCCGTCGTCGCCTTCCTGGCCACCGCGGCCGTCGGCGGCGTCTGGACCTCCTGCGCACCCGACTTCGGCGCCCGAAGCGTGCTGGACCGCTTCCAGCAGATCGAACCCGTCGTCCTGTTCACCGTCGACGGCTACCGCTACGGAGGCAAGGAGCACGACCGTACGGAGACCGTCGCCGAACTCCGCCGCGAACTGCCCACCCTGCGCGCCGTCGTCCACATCCCGCTGCTGGGCACCGACGCCCCCGAAGGCGCCCTCGCCTGGGCCGCCCTCACCTCCGCCGACACCGAGCCGGTCTTTGAACAGGTCCCCTTCGACCACCCGCTGTGGGTTCTCTACTCCTCCGGCACCACCGGCCTGCCCAAGGCCATCGTCCAGTCCCAGGGCGGCATCCTGCTCGAACACTTCAAGCAGATCGGCCTGCACTGCGACCTCGGCCCCGAGGACCGCTTCTTCTGGTACACCTCCACCGGCTGGATGATGTGGAACTTCCTCGTCTCCGGCCTCCTCACCGGCACCACCGTCGTCCTGTACGACGGCAGCCCCGGCTACCCCGACATCAGCGCCCAGTGGAGGGTCGCCGAACAGACCGGCGCCACCCTCTACGGCACCTCCGCCGCCTACGTCATGGCCTGCCGCAAGGCCGACATCCACCCCGGCCGCGACTTCGACCTCTCCCGCGTCCAGTGCGTCGCCACCACCGGCTCACCGCTCCCGCCCGACGGCTTCCGCTGGCTCCACGACGAGGTGGCCGACGACCTCTGGATCGCCTCGGTCAGCGGCGGCACCGACGTCTGCAGCTGCTTCGCCGGAGCCGTTCCGACCCTCCCCGTCCACATCGGCGAGCTCCAGGCCCCCTGCCTCGGCACCGACCTCCAGTCCTGGGACCCGGCGGGCAAGCCGCTCACCAACGAGGTCGGCGAGCTGGTTGTCACCAACCCGCTCCCGTCCATGCCGATCCGCTTCTGGAACGACCCCGACGGCAGCCGCTACCACGACAGCTACTTCGACATGTACCCCGGCGTCTGGCGCCACGGCGACTGGATCACCCTCACCGACCACGGCTCGGTGATCATCCACGGCCGCTCCGACTCCACCCTGAACCGCCAGGGCGTCCGCATGGGCTCCGCCGACATCTACGAGGCCGTCGAACGGCTCCCCGAGATCCGCGAGTCCCTCGTCATCGGCCTCGAAGAACCCGACGGCGGCTACTGGATGCCGCTCTTCGTCCACCTCGCCGAAGGCGCGACCCTCGACGACGACCTGCGCGCCGCGATCAAGAACACCATCCGTGAGAACCTCTCCCCACGCCACGTACCGGACGAGGTCATCGAGGTCCCCGGCATCCCGCACACCCTCACCGGCAAGCGCATCGAGGTCCCGGTCAAGCGCCTCCTCCAGGGAACCGAACTCGCCAAGGCGGTCAACCCGGGTTCGGTGGACAACCTCGACCTCCTCCACTTCTACGCCGAACTGGCCGCGAACCGCCGCGGCTAGCCCGCTTGTCAGTCCCCCTGATTACGCTGAGTGAGCAATGATTCACCGCGCACAGGGGGACACATGGCGCAGACCGAAAACACCAGGCGCAACACCCAGCACAACTCCAAACACAACAAGAAGCACGGCACCGCACCCGGCACGGCACACGGCACAACCCTGCGACGCACGCTGCGCCGCGAGGCCCCCAGCACCATCGGCCTCCTGGTCGACGCGCAGGACTTCGCGGCCATGCGGCACTACCGCACCTTTCCCTTCGACGACCACACCGTCTATCTGCAACAGGTCGAGGCCCTGCTCAAAACGCTCACGGCCCAGGGCATGCACACCACGATCGCCCTCTTCGACCCCGAGGACTACGCCGAATTCTGCGCCGAGTCCGGACTCGACGCGGACACCGGAGCCAGCCGCAGCCGCTTCACCGCGGAGATCGCCGCGGCCGGAGCCACCGTCGCCTACACCGGCCAACGCCTGAGCGACCTCATCCCGCTCCTGGTCTCCCGCGCGGTCCGCCAGGCCACCTGGGAGTACGCCACACTCCTCCTCGCCGACCTCGGCGCCTGCGCGGACTGCGGCCAGGACATCGGGCGCGCGGCCTTCGACCGGGCCTCGCACCTCCTGCTGCGCCTGCTGGAAGCGGCAGGACCGGGCACCCACCACCTGGTCTGCTCGACCCCCACGGAGGACGACCAGCTCCTGGCGGTGCTCAACACCCACCGCGACCCGACGGGCCCGACCCGCATGGACAGCTCGGAGGGCGCGGAGTTCGCCACCGTGCTCGCGGTGGCCGTCGCCCTGGAGTCGCGCGGGGGAGTGGTCCTGCGCACCAGCGCCCCCGAGAGCCCGGACCGTGTCCACGGCTGGCGGCTGGCCCACGGCACCCTCGCCCCGCTCACCGCGGGCGAGGTCTTCAACGCCTACTGCACCGACGCCGAGACCGGAGAGCCCGTCTCCCCGGAATCCGGCGTGGAGTACTGCGCGGGATTCGACATCCGGGCCGACCCGGCGGAGCCCCACCACTGAGGCGGGAACACAACAGGAGGGGCTTCCCGCCCACGGCGGAAAGCCCCTCCAACACAGACAACCGGTTCGGCTACTCGCCCGAGAGCACAGCCTGAGCGGCCTTGCGCGCCTCATCGGCGGAGTCGGCCGAACGGGCGGCGTTCGCCGCACGCTCGCACTGCGCCAGCGTGTACTTGGCCAGCGTGGCGCGCACATAGGGAATGGACGCCGCACCCATGGAGAGCGAGGTGACACCCAGACCCGTCAGCACACAGGCCAGCAGCGGATCGGCCGCGGCCTCACCGCAAACACCGCAGCTCTTGCCCTCGGCACGGGCGGCCTCGGCGGACAGGGCCACCAGATCCAGCAGCGCCGGCTGCCACGGATCCTGGAGCCGCGACACCGCGCCCACCTGACGGTCGGCGGCGAAGGTGTACTGCGCCAGGTCGTTGGTGCCCAGCGAAAGGAACTCCACCTCCTGGAGGATCGACCGGGCCCGCAGAGCGGCGGACGGAATCTCCACCATCGCACCGAACTTCGCCTGCAACCCGGCCCCACGGCACGCGTCCGCGAAGGCCTTGGCGTCGATACGGTCGGCCACCATGGGCGCCATGACCTCAAGGTATACGGGCAACCCCTCGGCGGCCTTCGCCAGCGCGGTCAGCTGGGTGCGCAGCACCTCGGGGTGGTCCAGCAGACTCCGCAGCCCGCGGACTCCGAGCGCCGGGTTCGGCTCGTCGGCCGGAGTCAGGAAGTCCAGCGGCTTGTCGGCGCCCGCATCCAGCACACGTACGACGACACGTCCCTCGGGGAACGCCTCCAGAACCGCACGGTAGGCCGCGACCTGCTTCTCCTCGGAGGGAGCCTGCTTGCTGTCGTCCAGGAACAGGAACTCGGTCCGGAACAGCCCCACACCCTCGGCACCCGCCTCGACCGCCGCGGGCACATCGCCCGGACCGCCGACATTGGCGAGCAGCGGCATCTTGTGCCCGTCCGACGTGGCACCAGGACCGGTCGAGGCGGACAGCGCGGCCTTGCGAGCCGCCGCGGCGCTCTCCATCTCGGCACGCTTCTCGGCGCTCGGGTCGACGAAGATCTCACCCGTGCTGCCGTCCACCGCGATGACCGTGCCCTCCGCCAGCTCGCCGGCACCGGGCAGAGCCACCACGGCCGGCACGCCGAGCGCGCGCGCCAGGATCGCGCTGTGGCTGGTCGGCCCGCCCTCCTCGGTGACGAAGCCGAGCACCAGCGTCGGGTCGAGCAGCGCCGTGTCGGCCGGTGCCAGATCGCGCGCGATCAGCACATACGGCTCGTCGCTGTCCGGCACCCCGGGCATCGGCACACCGAGCAGCCGCGCCACGATCCGGTTCCGTACGTCGTCGAGGTCGGCGACTCGCCCCGCCAGGTACTCCCCGGCGTTGGCAAGGAGCGCCCGGTACGCGGCGAACGCGTCGTACACGGCACGCTCGGCGGTGCTGCCCACGGCGATGCGCCGCTCGACATCGGACATCAGCTCGGGGTCCTGCGCCATCATGGCCTGCGCCTCAAGCACGTGCTGTGCCTCGCCACCGGCCAGATTGCCCCGCGCGATCAGATCGGCCGCCACCGCCTCCACAGCCTGCCGGGCACGCCCCTGTTCGCGCCCGGCCTCCTCGGCGGGAATCTGTTTGGCGGGCGGCTCCAGCACCGCCGTACCCATGTGCCGAACCTCGCCGATGGCCACACCGTGGCTCACGCCGACGCCTCGCAGCGTTGTCTCCATTTCACCCGTCTCCGGTTGTGCGGTGACTCGTGCCACCGCGGTGGTTGTGCAACTGGCTGTTACTGCGCGCGCGGTGTCACTGCCAGCCGAACAGCGTGTCGCCGACCTTCACGTCGCCGTCCTCGCGAACCTCGGAGAGCGACTCGGCGGTGGCTTCCAGGGCCACGATGGGGCAGATGGGTGACTTGCCGGCCGCCTCGACGGCGTTCGGGTCCCAGCGCACGATGCTCTGGCCGCGGGTCACCGTGTCCCCCTTGTTCACGAGAAGCTCGAAGCCCTCGCCGTTGAGCTGGACGGTGTCGATGCCGAGGTGCGTCAGAACCCCGTGCCCGTCCGCGTCGACGACGACGAACGCGTGGGGGTGCAGGGAGACGACGATGCCGTCGACCGGGGAGACGGCCTCGGAGGGCTCACGTACGGGGTCGATGGCGGTGCCGGGACCGACCATCGCGCCGGAGAAGACCGGGTCGGGAACCGCGGTGAGTCCAATGGCGCGTCCAGTAAGAGGGGACGTCACGTTGGTCATGGGGAGCCTCCCAGGGGGTGGAGATTCAGGTGTCGCCGCCGTGGCTGATGGGGGGCGGCGTACTGCTCAGCAGCGTAAGTCATATGAAGTCCCGGTTCCGCCCGAGACCTACCGCTTGACGGACCTAGGGGTGCACCAGAAACGATTTGCCTCGATCCCCGGTGCCCTGTACTGTCGTACTCCTGCCTGACCCCAACGCGACTTTGAGTCGGGGGTCGGCGGCGACCTTCAAGCCCAGATCCTAACCCTGAACCTCTCTTCGGCATGCCCGCAGGACGTGGTCAAGGGAAGCGGAAAAGGCCTGATAGAGTCGGACTCGCCGAAAGGGAGAACCGCGAAAGCGAAGACCCGGAAAGCGAAAAGGAAGTATTGCTGGACCCGCTTCGACCGGGAATCGGACACGAAAGAGTCTGATAGAGTCGGAAACGCAAGAACGAAGGGAAGCGCCCGGAGGGCCCCGGTGAAACGGGACCGAAGGAAGCGTCCGTTCCTTGAGAACTCAACAGCGTGCCAAAAGTCAACGCCAGATATGTTGATACCCCGGCCTGCACCTGGTGCAGGTTGGAGGTTCCTTTGAAAGTCCTACGGTCGCCATGTGCGGCGGTAGGCAACAACACAGCGAGGACGCTGTGAACAACGGGTCTTATTCCGACCGGTTGTTCCGCTCTCGTGTGTGTGCACCCGATTACGGGTAAACATTCACGGAGAGTTTGATCCTGGCTCAGGACGAACGCTGGCGGCGTGCTTAACACATGCAAGTCGAACGATGAAGCCTTTCGGGGTGGATTAGTGGCGAACGGGTGAGTAACACGTGGGCAATCTGCCCTTCACTCTGGGACAAGCCCTGGAAACGGGGTCTAATACCGGATAACACTCTGTCCCGCATGGGACGGGGTTAAAGCTCCGGCGGTGAAGGATGAGCCCGCGGCCTATCAGCTTGTTGGTGGGGTAATGGCCTACCAAGGCGACGACGGGTAGCCGGCCTGAGAGGGCGACCGGCCACACTGGGACTGAGACACGGCCCAGACTCCTACGGGAGGCAGCAGTGGGGAATATTGCACAATGGGCGAAAGCCTGATGCAGCGACGCCGCGTGAGGGATGACGGCCTTCGGGTTGTAAACCTCTTTCAGCAGGGAAGAAGCGAAAGTGACGGTACCTGCAGAAGAAGCGCCGGCTAACTACGTGCCAGCAGCCGCGGTAATACGTAGGGCGCAAGCGTTGTCCGGAATTATTGGGCGTAAAGAGCTCGTAGGCGGCTTGTCACGTCGGATGTGAAAGCCCGGGGCTTAACCCCGGGTCTGCATTCGATACGGGCTAGCTAGAGTGTGGTAGGGGAGATCGGAATTCCTGGTGTAGCGGTGAAATGCGCAGATATCAGGAGGAACACCGGTGGCGAAGGCGGATCTCTGGGCCATTACTGACGCTGAGGAGCGAAAGCGTGGGGAGCGAACAGGATTAGATACCCTGGTAGTCCACGCCGTAAACGTTGGGAACTAGGTGTTGGCGACATTCCACGTCGTCGGTGCCGCAGCTAACGCATTAAGTTCCCCGCCTGGGGAGTACGGCCGCAAGGCTAAAACTCAAAGGAATTGACGGGGGCCCGCACAAGCAGCGGAGCATGTGGCTTAATTCGACGCAACGCGAAGAACCTTACCAAGGCTTGACATATACCGGAAAGCATCAGAGATGGTGCCCCCTTGTGGTCGGTATACAGGTGGTGCATGGCTGTCGTCAGCTCGTGTCGTGAGATGTTGGGTTAAGTCCCGCAACGAGCGCAACCCTTGTTCTGTGTTGCCAGCATGCCCTTCGGGGTGATGGGGACTCACAGGAGACTGCCGGGGTCAACTCGGAGGAAGGTGGGGACGACGTCAAGTCATCATGCCCCTTATGTCTTGGGCTGCACACGTGCTACAATGGCCGGTACAATGAGCTGCGATGCCGCGAGGCGGAGCGAATCTCAAAAAGCCGGTCTCAGTTCGGATTGGGGTCTGCAACTCGACCCCATGAAGTCGGAGTTGCTAGTAATCGCAGATCAGCATTGCTGCGGTGAATACGTTCCCGGGCCTTGTACACACCGCCCGTCACGTCACGAAAGTCGGTAACACCCGAAGCCGGTGGCCCAACCCCTTGTGGGAGGGAGCTGTCGAAGGTGGGACTGGCGATTGGGACGAAGTCGTAACAAGGTAGCCGTACCGGAAGGTGCGGCTGGATCACCTCCTTTCTAAGGAGCACTTCTTACCAGGCTTCGGTTTGGTCAGAGGCCAGTACACCGGCGAGTGTTCGGTGCTGGTTGCTCATGGGTGGAACGTTGACTATTCGGCGCGATTGGTTGGTCATTGTTAGTACTGCTCTTCGGGGCGTGGAACGTGGTGGTGGATCGGTCGGGTCGGGCACGTTGTTGGGTATCTGAGGGTATGGCCGTTTGGCTGTCCTTCGATCCGGCCCCAGTGAACTCGTCCCTTCGGGGGTGGGGTGGTGGGTGGCTGGTCGTTGTTTGAGAACTGCACAGTGGACGCGAGCATCTGTGGCCAAGTTTTTAAGGGCGCACGGTGGATGCCTTGGCACCAGGAACCGATGAAGGACGTGGGAGGCCACGATAGTCCCCGGGGAGCTGTCAACCAAGCTTTGATCCGGGGGTTTCCGAATGGGGAAACCCGGCAGTCGTCATGGGCTGTCACCCGCTGCTGAACACATAGGCAGTGTGGAGGGAACGAGGGGAAGTGAAACATCTCAGTACCCTCAGGAAGAGAAAACAACCGTGATTCCGGGAGTAGTGGCGAGCGAAACTGGATGAGGCCAAACCGTATGCGTGTGATACCCGGCAGGGGTTGCGCATGCGGGGTTGTGGGAGTTCTCTTGATCAATCTGCCGGTTGGTCGGCGAGTCAGAAACCGTTGGTGTAGGCGAAGGACATGCGAAAGGTCCGGCGTAGAGGGTAAGACCCCCGTAGCTGAAACATCAACGGCTCGTTTGAGAACCACCCAAGTAGCACGGGGCCCGAGAAATCCCGTGTGAATCTGGCGGGACCACCCGCTAAGCCTAAATATTCCCTGGTGACCGATAGCGGATAGTACCGTGAGGGAATGGTGAAAAGTACCGCGGGAGCGGAGTGAAATAGTACCTGAAACCGTGTGCCTACAAGCCGTGGGAGCGTCGCTGGCAGCACTTGTGCTGTCAGTCGTGACTGCGTGCCTTTTGAAGAATGAGCCTGCGAGTTAGCGGTGTGTAGCGAGGTTAACCCGTGTGGGGAAGCCGTAGCGAAAGCGAGTCCGAATAGGGCGTTTGAGTTGCACGCTCTAGACCCGAAGCGGAGTGATCTAGCCATGGGCAGGTTGAAGCGGAGGTAAGACTTCGTGGAGGACCGAACCCACCAGGGTTGAAAACCTGGGGGATGACCTGTGGTTAGGGGTGAAAGGCCAATCAAACTCCGTGATAGCTGGTTCTCCCCGAAATGCATTTAGGTGCAGCGTCGTGTGTTTCTTGCCGGAGGTAGAGCACTGGATAGGCGATGGGCCCTACCGGGTTACTGACCTTAGCCAAACTCCGAATGCCGGTAAGTGAGAGCGCGGCAGTGAGACTGTGGGGGATAAGCTCCATGGTCGAGAGGGAAACAGCCCAGAGCATCGACTAAGGCCCCTAAGCGTACGCTAAGTGGGAAAGGATGTGGAGTCGCAGAGACAACCAGGAGGTTGGCTTAGAAGCAGCCACCCTTGAAAGAGTGCGTAATAGCTCACTGGTCAAGTGATTCCGCGCCGACAATGTAGCGGGGCTCAAGCGTACCGCCGAAGTCGTGTCATTCACACATATAGGGCCAACGCCTGTGTGGATGGGTAGGGGAGCGTCGTGTGCCGGGTGAAGCAGCCGCGGAAGCGAGTTGTGGACGGTTCACGAGTGAGAATGCAGGCATGAGTAGCGATACACACGTGAGAAACGTGTGCGCCGATTGACTAAGGGTTCCTGGGTCAAGCTGATCTGCCCAGGGTAAGTCGGGACCTAAGGCGAGGCCGACAGGCGTAGTCGATGGACAACCGGTTGATATTCCGGTACCCGCTTTGAAACGCCCAGTACTGAATCAGGCGATGCTAAGTCCGTGAAGCCGGCCCGATCTCTTCGGAGTTGAGGGTAGTGGTGGAGCCGATGAACCAGACTTGTAGTAGGTAAGCGATGGGGTGACGCAGGAAGGTAGTCCAGCCCGGGCGGTGGTTGTCCCGGGGTAAGGGTGTAGCCCGTGTGGTAGGTAAATCCGTCACACATTAAGGGTGAGACCTGATGCCGAGCCGATTGTGGTGAAGTGGATGATCCTATGCTGTCGAGAAAAGCCTCTAGCGAGTTTCATGGCGGCCCGTACCCTAAACCGACTCAGGTGGTCAGGTAGAGAATACCGAGGCGTTCGGGTGAACTATGGTTAAGGAACTCGGCAAAATGCCCCCGTAACTTCGGGAGAAGGGGGGCCATCACTGGTGATCCGATTTACTCGGTGAGCTGGGGTGGCCGCAGAGACCAGCGAGAAGCGACTGTTTACTAAAAACACAGGTCCGTGCGAAGCCGTAAGGCGATGTATACGGACTGACGCCTGCCCGGTGCTGGAACGTTAAGGGGACCGGTTAGCTGACTTTCGGGTTGGCGAAGCTGAGAACTTAAGCGCCAGTAAACGGCGGTGGTAACTATAACCATCCTAAGGTAGCGAAATTCCTTGTCGGGTAAGTTCCGACCTGCACGAATGGCGTAACGACTTCTCGACTGTCTCAACCATAGGCCCGGTGAAATTGCACTACGAGTAAAGATGCTCGTTTCGCGCAGCAGGACGGAAAGACCCCGGGACCTTTACTACAGTTTGATATTGGTGTTCGGTTCGGCTTGTGTAGGATAGGTGGGAGACTTTGAAGCGGCCACGCCAGTGGTTGTGGAGTCGTCGTTGAAATACCACTCTGGTCGTGCTGGATGTCTAACCTGGGTCCGTGATCCGGATCAGGGACAGTGTCTGATGGGTAGTTTAACTGGGGCGGTTGCCTCCTAAAGAGTAACGGAGGCGCCCAAAGGTTCCCTCAGCCTGGTTGGCAATCAGGTGTTGAGTGTAAGTGCACAAGGGAGCTTGACTGTGAGACCGACGGGTCGAGCAGGGACGAAAGTCGGGACTAGTGATCCGGCAGTGGCTTGTGGAAGCGCTGTCGCTCAACGGATAAAAGGTACCCCGGGGATAACAGGCTGATCTTCCCCAAGAGTCCATATCGACGGGATGGTTTGGCACCTCGATGTCGGCTCGTCGCATCCTGGGGCTGGAGTCGGTCCCAAGGGTTGGGCTGTTCGCCCATTAAAGCGGTACGCGAGCTGGGTTTAGAACGTCGTGAGACAGTTCGGTCCCTATCCGCTGTGCGCGTAGGAATATTGAGAAGGGCTGTCCCTAGTACGAGAGGACCGGGACGGACGAACCTCTGGTGTGCCAGTTGTCCTGCCAAGGGCATGGCTGGTTGGCTACGTTCGGAAAGGATAACCGCTGAAAGCATCTAAGCGGGAAGCCTGCTTCGAGATGAGTATTCCCACCCTCTTGAGGGGTTAAGGCTCCCAGTAGACGACTGGGTTGATAGGCCAGATGTGGAAGCCCGGTAACGGGTGGAGCTGACTGGTACTAATAGGCCGAGGGCTTGTCCTCAGTTGCTCGCGTCCACTGTGTTAGTTCTGAAATAACGAACGGCCGTGTTGTTGTCCGGTGTTGGTTAATTTCATAGTGTTTCGGTGGTCATTGCGTTAGGGAAACGCCCGGTTACATTCCGAACCCGGAAGCTAAGCCTTTCAGCGCCGATGGTACTGCAGGGGGGACCCTGTGGGAGAGTAGGACGCCGCCGAACAATTTTTCCGGGAAAGCCCCGTACCGCAAGGTACGGGGCTTTTCTGCGTTCAGCAGCAAGAGCTGAGCGCGGACCCCTGTGCATCCGTCGGCAGAAGCTGCGGGTAAGGTCAGGGGGCATCATTGGCACGTTCTTCACAGGAGGCCCCCGGGTGGAGGTCCAGGAGACTCGGGTCCAGACGGACCGGGTCCTCACCATCCCCAACATCCTCAGCATGGCTCGCCTTGTCGGGGTGCCGCTCTTCCTGTGGCTGATTCTCCGCCCCGTGTTCGGCGGTCCCAACAGCGACGGGTGGGCGCTGTTGGTGCTGATGCTCAGCGGCATCAGCGACTACCTCGACGGGAAGCTCGCCCGACGGTGGAACCAGATCAGCAGTCTCGGCCGGCTCCTGGACCCGGCTGCCGATCGCCTCTACATTCTCTCCACCCTGCTCGGCCTCACCTGGCGGGAGATCCTACCGCTCTGGCTCACCGCGGCCCTTCTCGCCCGGGAACTGATGCTGCTCGTGATGGTGGCCATCCTGCGCCGCCACGGCTATCCGCCGCCGCAGGTCAACTTCCTCGGGAAAGCTGCAACTTTCAACCTGATGTACGCGTTCCCCTTGTTGCTGCTCAGCGACGGGAGTGGTTGGCTGGCAACACTGGCTGCCGTTTTCGGATGGGCGTTCGCAGGATGGGGTACAACGCTCTATTGGTGGGCAGGGATCCTCTACGTGGTTCAGGTCCGCCGACTCGTCAAGGCGGATGCAGTAGCCGATTGAGCTCGTTGATGCGGTGCCGCGCAGTGTGGCCGGTCCGCGGCAGTTGTCTTGAATGATGCCCCGACGGGCGAAGTCGGCTAACCGTCGTCTCTTCTAGGAGGACGTTCCCGACATGAAGGCCGTCGTGATGGCTGGCGGCGAGGGCACACGCCTTCGCCCCATGACCTCAAGCATGCCCAAGCCGCTTCTGCCCGTGGCCAACCGGCCGATCATGGAGCATGTGCTGCGGCTGCTGAAGCGGCATGGGCTCAGTGAAACGGTGGTGACCGTCCAGTTTCTCGCCTCCCTCGTCAAGAACTATTTCGGGGACGGCGAGGAGCTCGGGATGGAGCTCACCTACGCCAACGAGGAGAAGCCACTCGGCACTGCGGGCAGCGTGAAGAACGCCGAGGCGGCGTTGAAGGACGACACTTTCCTCGTCATTTCCGGTGACGCGCTCACCGACTTCGACCTCACTGACCTCATCGCCTTCCACAAGGAAAAGGGCGGACTCGTCACGGTCTGTCTGACCAGGGTTCCCAACCCGCTGGAATTCGGGATCACCATCGTGGACGAGGAAGGGCAGGTCGAGCGGTTCCTGGAGAAGCCGACCTGGGGTCAGGTCTTCTCGGACACCGTGAACACGGGCATCTACGTCATGGAGCCCGAGGTCTTCGACTACGTCCAGGCCGATACGTCCGTCGACTGGTCGGGTGATGTCTTCCCGCAGTTGATGAAGGAAGGCAAGCCCATCTACGGCTATATCGCCGAGGGCTACTGGGAAGACGTCGGTACGCACGAGAGCTATGTGAAGGCCCAGGCCGACGTCCTGGAGCGCAAGGTCGACGTGGAGCTCGACGGCTTCGAGATCTCGCCCGGAGTGTGGGTGGCCGAAGGCGCGGAGGTTCATCCCGACGCGGTGCTGCGCGGGCCGCTGTACATCGGCGACTATGCCAAGGTCGAGGCGGACGTCGAGATCCGCGAACACACGGTGGTGGGGTCGAACGTCGTCGTCAAGACGGGTGCCTTCCTCCACAAGGCCGTGGTCCACGACAACGTCTACATCGGACAGCACAGCAACCTCCGCGGCTGCGTGGTCGGCAAGAACACCGACATCATGCGTGCGGCCCGGATCGAGGACGGCGCTGTCATCGGTGACGAATGCCTGGTCGGCGAGGAGTCGATCATCCAGGGCAACGTACGGGTGTATCCGTTCAAGACCATCGAGGCCGGTGCGTTCGTCAATACCTCGGTGATCTGGGAATCCCGGGGACAGGCACACCTCTTCGGCGCGCGCGGGGTCTCCGGCATTCTGAACGTCGAGATCACGCCGGAGCTGGCCGTACGGCTGGCGGGCGCCTACGCCACGACCCTCAAGAAGGGGTCCACGGTCACGACCGCCCGTGACCACTCCCGAGGCGCGCGGGCACTCAAGCGGGCCGTCATCTCGGCCCTCCAGGCCAGCGCCATCGACGTACGGGACCTGGAGAATGTCCCCCTGCCCGTGGCCCGGCAGCAGACGGCCCGCGGCAGTGCGGGCGGCATCATGATCCGTACGTCGCCCGGTGTGCCGGACTCCGTCGACATCATGTTCATCGACGAGCGCGGCGCGGATCTCTCGCAGGCCCAGCAGCGCAAGCTGGACCGGGTCTACGCGCGCCAGGAGTACCGCAGGGCCTTCCCCGGTGAGATCGGGGACCTGTACTTCCCGTCCAGCGTCTTCGACTCGTACACCGGTTCGCTGCTGCGCAACGTCGACATCACGGGCATCGCCGACTCCGGGCTGAAGGTTGTCGTCGACGCGTCCAACGGCAGCGCCGGACTCGTTCTGCCCAGCCTGCTCGGGCGGCTCGGGGTGGACGCGCTGACGATCAATCCCGGGCTCGACGAGTCGCGGCCCACCGAGTCCGCCGACACCCGGCGCGCGGGGCTCGTACGGCTCGGGGAGATCGTGTCCTCGGCCCGGGCGGCCTTCGGGGTGCGGTTCGACCCGGTGGGGGAGCGGCTCTCCCTCGTCGACGAACTGGGCCGGATCATCGAGGACGACCGGGCCCTGCTGGTCCTCCTCGATCTCGTTGCCGCCGAGCGGCGCAGCGGCCGGGTCGCCCTGCCCGTGACGACCACGCGCGTCGCCGAGCAGGTGGCGGCCTACCACGGTACGCAGGTGGAATGGACGACCACCTCGCCCGACGACCTGACCAGGGTCGGCCGTGAGGAAGCCACCATCTTCGGAGGAGACGGGCGCGGAGGGTTCATCGTTCCCGAATTCAGCAGCGTCTTCGACGGGACGGCGGCCTTCGTCCGGCTCATCGGGCTCGTGGCGCGCACCCAGCTCACCCTGAGCCAGATCGACGCGCGCATTCCCCGCGCCCATGTCCTGCGCCGCGATCTGGCGACGCCCTGGGCCGTCAAGGGGCTCGTCATGCGGCGGGTCGTCGAAGCGGCCGGTGAGCGCAGTGTGGACACCACGGACGGGGTGCGTGTGGTCGAGGCGGACGGGCGGTGGATCATGGTCCTGCCCGACCGGGCCGAGGCCGTGACGCATCTGTGGGCGGAAGGCCCGGACGACGCCTCGGCCCAGGCGCTGCTCGACGAGTGGTCCGCGGTCGTGGACAGCGCGGGCAGCTAGTCGCTGTGAACCGGTGTGCCGGAACGCCCCGGGCAGGGGCTTCCGGCACACCGGTGGGGCCATTCGGCGGCAGCCGTGGTGACGTGCGACGATGTGCGGCATGTCGCAGCAGTCCCCCGATCGGAGCACCGCCTCGCCGCCCGCACGCCCCGACGCCTCCATGTCGCTGCTGAACAACGTGATGGACCACAGCCTCGACGAGGGCTACGCGGAGGCCGCGGCGCGCCGAAAGGCCGACGGGAGCGAGGGCCTGCCCCGTACGCTCAGGTCGAAGCTCTGGCTGGCGGCGGGACTGGTGGTGGCCGCCCTCGTGGTCACCCTCGGCGCGGCCGAGGCGCGGATCGCGGCCCCCGTCGTCGCGAAGGAGCGCGAGGAACTGATCGACCGCATCAACGCGGAGACCAGGGCGGCGGACACGCTGGAGTCGGATGTCGACAAGCTCCGTGCCGACGTGAGCGAACGCCAGCGCAAGGCCCTTGAGCGCCATGGGGGAGCCCAGGGGGAGCTGGTGTCCCTGCTGGCCGGGGCGACCCCGGTCGAGGGCCCGGGTGTGAAGCTCGTCGTGGACGACGCCAAGAACACCGACCAGGGCGGCGGCGGGCCGCGGGAGTCCAGCGGCTTCACCGACACCGGGCGGGTGCGCGACCGGGACATGCAGCGTGTGGTCAACGGGCTGTGGGAGTCCGGCGCCGAGGCCATCGCCATCAATGGGCAAAGGCTCACCGCGCTGTCCGCCATCCGAGCCGCCGGCGACGCCATACTGGTCCACAACAGGCCACTTGTACCGCCGTACACGGTGCTCGTGGTGGGGGACGGGAAGAAGCTCGCGGCCGCGTTCCGGGACAGCGCCGACGGCCAGTATCTGAACGCGCTGAAGGAGAGCTTCGACATTCGCACCAGCATGTCCGACCAGGCCAAGGTGCGGCTTCCGGCCGCGCCGAGCCTGATCGTCCGTACAGCAGAGCCGAAGGCCGCCGGCAGTGGTGCGGCAGACACAGGGAAGGGCACATCGTGATCGCCGTACTGGGCCTCGTCGTGGGAGTCGTGGTCGGACTGTTGGTCCGGCCCGAGGTACCGGCGGTGGTCGAGCCCTACCTGCCTATCGCGGTGGTCGCCGCGCTCGACGCCGTCTTCGGCGGTCTGCGGGCGATGCTCGACGGCATCTTCGTCGACAAGGTCTTCGTCGTCTCCTTCCTCTCCAACGTCGTGGTGGCCGCGCTGATCGTCTTCCTCGGCGACAAACTGGGGGTCGGCGCTCAGCTCTCCACGGGTGTGGTGGTCGTGCTCGGCATCCGGATCTTCTCCAACGCCGCGGCGATCCGCCGCCACGTCTTCCGGGCTTGAGGCCGATGAACAACGACGAGAACATCCGCAGCCCCCAGCCCGAGGACGGCGCGCCCGCCACCCCGGAAGCTTCCGTGCCCCCGCTTGCGGCCGAGGAGGTCTCCGGGCGGCAGAGACTGCTGGCGGGCCTGTGGCCGCCCCGGCTCAGCCGGGCCCAACTCATCGTCGCCCTGCTGCTGTTCGGTCTCGGTCTGGGGCTTGCCATCCAGGTGCGGTCCGCCGGCGACGACAGTGCGCTGCGCGGTGCCCGACAGGAGGACCTGGTCCGCATCCTCGACGAGGTCGACGACCGGACGCAGCGCCTGGAGGACGAGAAGCAGCGCCTGGACGACCAGCGCACCGAGCTGGAGAACAGCTCCGACCAGGCCGAGGAGGCCCGGAAGCAGACGCGGGAGAAGGAGCGTCAGCTCGGCATCCTCGCGGGCACCGTGGCGGCACAGGGCCCCGGCATCACCCTGACGATCAGTGACCCGGCCCGGGCGGTCGCGGCCGACATGCTGCTCGACGCACTTCAGGAGCTGCGGGCGGCGGGCGCCGAGGCCATCGAGGTCAACGGGGTGCGCGTGGTGGCCAACACCTACTTCGCCGGAGAGGGTGGGGACGTCCAGGTGGACGGCGAGAAGATCGAGGCGCCGTACGAGTTCACGGTCATCGGCCAGCCGCAGGACCTGGAGCCCGCGCTCAACATCCCCGGCGGTGTGGTCCAGACGCTGGAGAAGGAGCAGGCCACGGTGGTCGTGGAGCGGTCCGACGACATCGTGGTCGACGCCTTGCGACCGGCGCAGCGGCCTGACTACGCTCGGTCGTCATCCCCGTGAGTCCGGTGAGTGTACGGGCCGGTGGACCGGGTCGGGAGCTTGCGGGGGGTCGCCGCACCGGATTGGTGGTGCGTGGTGGAAACTGTCGAGTGGATACGGACGTTGTGAAGATGTCCGGGTCGGCAGGTGTATTCATTCAGGGTTCGTCCTGCCCCACGGGCGGGTCTATGTCGGTCAAGGGGAATCGCCCGTGAAGTTGTTTGCGAAGTTGTTCGGTAAGAGCGCACGCGAGGACAGCAACAGTGCTGCCCGCCACCGTGCTCCGCGCCACGGTCAGGCCGAGGAGCCGGAGGCGGAGCGTCCGCTCTTCCGTGACGAGGTGTCCGGTACCACGGGCGGACCCGGCGTGTCGTCTGTTGACCCTGCCGGTGCCGGGGCAATAGGTTTCGGCGAACCATCAGCCTCAGGTGCAGGTGGAGGGTTCACCCCGGAGGGCTCGTCGATGCCGGTCTGCACGAGGTGCGGTCACCGCAACGCGGAGGCCAGCAGGTTCTGCTCCAACTGCGGTACTCCGCTGAGGGGCGGCGTTCCCGAGCGCGCCTCGGAGACGACGTCGACGATCTCGATCTCGGGTCTTGAGGCGTACGAGGCGGAGGCGACGGGGCAGACGGCTCTGCCCTCGCTCTCCCCGGAGGCTCAGGCGGCCGTCGACGCGCTGCCGGGTGGTTCGGCCCTGCTGGTCGTGCGGCGCGGCCCGAACTCCGGAAGCCGATTCCTGCTCGACAGTGATCTGACGACGGCCGGCCGTCACCCGCAGAGCGACATCTTTCTCGATGACGTGACCGTGTCGCGCCGTCATGTGGAGTTCCGCAGGAGTCCGGACGGTAGCTTCACCGTGGGAGATGTCGGCAGCCTCAACGGCACCTACGTCAACCGTGAGCGCATCGATTCGGTCCAGCTGTCCAACGGCGACGAAGTCCAGATCGGAAAGTACCGCCTGGTCTTCTATGCGAGCCCGCGGGGCGTGTGACCAGCCCCCGGACTCCTTGTCCGGGGGGACCCCCAGGAAGGCCCATGCTGCGAACACCGACAGGCGGTGCCGGTCACGGCGCCGCCACCGCGGAAGAGGGCTCGATGAGCATCGGTACGGTGCTCATCGAGCTGCGCGACGAGTTTCCCGAAGTCACCATCTCCAAGATCCGGTTCCTGGAGGCCGAGGGGCTCATCGAGCCGCAGCGCACTCCTTCCGGATACCGGAAGTTCGCCCCGCGGGATGTGGAGCGCCTCGCCCAGGTGCTGCGCATGCAGCGGGACCACTATCTGCCGCTCAAGGTCATCCGGGAGCACCTGGACGCCCTGGCGCGGGGAGAGCAGCCCGTCCTGCCCTCTCCGGGCGATCGGCGGGACCTGACCGACGGGGTCTGGGACGCCGCAGGTCCGGGTGCGGCCACCGCCGTGCGGATCGGGCGCGCCGAGCTGCTCGCGGCGGCCGAGGTCGATGAGGAGCGGCTGGAGGAGTGGGAGTCCTACGGGCTCATCGTTCCGGCCCCCGAGGGCGGCTACGACGCCGAGATGGTCACCGTAGCCAAGCTGGTCGCTGATCTGGGGCGATTCGGACTCGAACCGCGTCACCTTCGAGCCATGCGGGCCTCCGCCGACCGGGAGGCGGGCCTGGTGGAGCAGGTGGTCGCGCCGCTGCGCCGACACCGTAATCCGCAGACCAGAGCCCATGCGGAGGCCACCGCGAACGAGCTCGCGGAGCTGTCCGTACGGCTGCACGCGGCACTCGTCCAGACCGCTCTGCGGAGCCGTCTGCACTGACCTCGGCGGAGCCCGACTACCCAAACATGGCGAGCACGTCCTAGGGTTGCTGTGTGAACGAGCTCGACGTTGTCGGTGTCCGGGTGGAAATGCCCTCCAACCAACCGATCGTTCTCCTGCGTGAAGTGGGAGGCGACCGGTACCTCCCCATTTGGATCGGTCCTGGTGAGGCGACCGCGATCGCCTTCGCCCAGCAGGGCATGGCTCCGGCCAGGCCGCTGACCCATGACCTGTTCAAGGATGTGCTGGAGGCCGTGGGCCAGGAGCTCACCGAGGTGCGCATCACGGACCTTCGCGAAGGGGTCTTCTACGCGGAGCTGGTCTTCGCCAGCGGGGTGGAGGTGAGCGCCCGGCCGTCCGACGCCATAGCGCTCGCCCTGCGGACCGGCACGCCGATCTACGGCAGTGACGGCGTGCTGGACGATGCGGGCATCGCGATCCCCGACGAGCAGGAGGACGAGGTGGAGAAGTTCCGCGAATTCCTCGACCAGATCTCGCCGGAGGACTTCGGTACGAACAGTCAGTGACCGTCCCGCAGGGGTGTCGTCAGCGCATCCGGCAAGCCTTTCCCGGAAACGAGTCACGGGAAACCACCCTCAGGGTGATTATCACTCGGCGTGCCGAGTGTGGCGATCGTTGACGCACCCCGAGTGACTGCCTACCTTCGAGTGGGCAGGTCAAGGACGGAGGTCGGCGTGAGAAGCAGCGGCGACGGTACGGCGGCTGGTGGGCCGTATCCGCAGCACGGCAGTGGAGCCGACCACGCCATCAGGCAGCCGGTACAGCCGGCCGCGGTGGCAGCGGACGGCGTGGCAGCGGCGAGCGATATCGGCTATCGCGGACCGACGGCGTGCGCGGCGGCGGGCATCACCTACCGCCAGCTCGACTACTGGGCGCGTACGGGCCTGGTCGAGCCGAGTGTGCGTCCGGCCTACGGGTCGGGGACCCAGCGTCTCTACAGTTTCCGGGACGTGGTCCTCCTCAAGATCGTCAAGCGGTTCCTGGACACCGGAGTCGCTCTCCAGAACATCCGCACCACGGTCCAGCATCTGCGGGCCGGGGGCTTTCAGGATCTGGAGCGCATGACGCTGATGAGCGACGGGGCCACGGTCTACGAGTGCTCCTCGCCCGACGAGGTCGTCAGCCTGCTCCAGGGCGGGCAGGGCGTCTTCGGGATCGCCGTGGGCGTCGTCTGGCGGGACGTGGACGTGGCGCTCTCGCAGCTGCACGGGGAGCGGGTCGACACCGGCGAGACGCTCATCGGCCACAACCCCGCGGACGAGCTGGCCCGGCGGCGTAACCGGGCGGGCTGAGCGCCCCGGACGATCCGGGTCGGACGGACAGACAGCTGGACAGCACGGGACGGTCCGGCACCCCACGGGGCGCCGGGCCGTCCCGTTGTCAGTGCCGTAGGGCAGCATCGACGGTGTGAGACCCGCGCCCACCATCCTTCATCTGGACATGGACGCCTTCTACGCGTCGGCGGAGCAGGCGGCCAAGCCGAGCCTGCGCGGCAAAGCGGTCGTGGTGGGCGGCCTCGGGCCGCGCGGAGTGGTCGCCACCGCCTCGTACGAGGCCCGGCGCCTCGGGGTGCACTCGGCGATGCCCACCGCCCAGGCCCGGCGGCTCGCGCCGAACGCCGCTTACCTGGTGCCCCGCTTCTCGCTGTACCGGACGGTGAGCGACCAGGTGATGGAGCTCCTGGGGCGGCTGTCGCCCCTGGTCGAGCCGCTCAGCCTGGACGAGGCCTTCGTCGACCTGGAGGCCGGCGAGGCGGCGGACGACGCGGCGTCGGCCCGGGCGACGGGGGAGGGACTGCGGGCGGCCATCAGGGCGGTGACCGGACTCAGCGGCTCCGTCGGCCTGGCCGGGTCCAAGATGCTCGCCAAGATCGCCTCCGAGCAGGCCAAACCGGACGGGCTGCTGCTCATCGAGCCGGGCACCGAACGCGAGCTGCTCGCCCCCATGTCCGTCCGCGTCCTGCCAGGGGTCGGGCCGGCCACCGGCGACCACCTCAGGCGGGCGGGGATGACCAGCATCCACGACCTGGCCGAGGCGGGCGAGGCGGAGCTCGTGCGGCTGGTCGGCAAGGCCCACGGGCACGGGCTCCACCGGATGGCCCTGGGACTCGACGACCGGCCGGTGGTCGCCGAGCGGGACGCCAAGTCCGTCTCCGTGGAGGACACCTTCGATGTGGATCTCCACGACCGGGTGCGGGTGCGCGCCGAGGTGGAGCGGCTGGCCGTGCGGTGCGTGGAGCGGCTGCGCGCGGCGGACCGGTCGGGGCGCACGGTGGTGCTGAAGGTGCGCCGCTACGACTTCTCCACGCTGACCCGCTCCGAGACGCTCCGGGGGCCCACGGACGACCCCACGGTGGTGCGGGAGGCGGCCGGGCGGCTGCTGGAGTCCGTCGACACCACCGGCGGCGTACGGCTCCTGGGCGTGGGTGTCACGGGGCTGGCCGACTTCACTCAGGAGGATCTGTTCGCGCAGGCCGCCGATGCCCGGGAGCTGGAGCGGCGCTCCCACGAGCCGCAGGAGCAGGCTGTGGGGGCACCCGGAGAGGAGGCCGTCCCGGAACCGGAAGCGGACAGCGCCGAGCAGCTCGCCGCCCGGCGCTGGCCCGCCGGACACGACGTGCACCACGAGGAGCACGGGCACGGCTGGGTGCAGGGGAGCGGCATCGGCCGGGTCACCGTCCGGTTCGAGGAACCGTGGAGCGCGCCCGGCCGGGTTCTCACCTTCCGTATCGACGATGCGCTGCTGCGGCCCGCCGATCCGCTGCCGCTCGTCCGAGAAGCGCCGGACTACTCCTCCTGGCCCGCCAGCCTGCCGAAGTCACGGTCGGTGGACGGTTCCTCCGGGGGCGAGGAGTCCAGTCCGTAATGACGGTAGAGCTGGAGTTCCTGCTCGGGCGAGAGATGCCTGCCGACACCGAAGTCCGGCGCGTTCTTGATCAGCGTGCGGTCGAAGGGGACGCGCAGCGTGTCGTCGACGAATTCGCTGGGTTCCAGGGGAACGAAGGCGTCCCTGCTGAACAGGCCGGTGCGGACGGCCGCCCACTCGGGGACCCCCGTCGCATCGTCGAGATAGACCTCATCCACCGTTCCGATCTTGGTGCCCTTGCGATCGAATGCCTTGCGGCCGATCAGGCGGCGCGGATCGATATCGGTCTGCACGGTGCCTCCCACTGGTCGCAGACTGCTCAGGGCGGTCCCTGATGCCCACCAGCACCACACAAGTGCAGATCCGTGGTGTCGGCCACTTGAGAGCTCCGCGCTGATGGCCGCTGGTAGGCTGGCACTGGCTGCTGACCCCGTGCGGGAGAGTCCTCCGGTGAAGAATCCGGAGGCGCCGAAGGAGCAACTCCTCCCCGGAATCTCTCAGGCCCCCGTACCGCACGGATGAGGTCACTCTGGAAAGCAGGGCGGTTCCGTGCGGGCGCAGGCTCAGGCGGACTCGACCCTCACCGACGGTGAAAGCCGGCACGCCCTTGGGCGGGCCGGCGAAGCTCTCAGGTTGAGATGACAGAGGGGGAGGCCGTCCGGGCACCCGCGCCGTGGTGCCCCTCGCAGGTCGTGACAGACCAGGAGGCCTCCACCATGACCCCCCGTCGCACTCCGCTCTCCCAGCTGGAGCAGGGCATTCCGTTCGAGCAGCGCCACATAGGGCCCGATGCCGAGGCCCAGGCGAAGATGCTCGCCCAAGTCGGCTACGGCTCCCTCGACGAGCTGACCGCCGCCGCGGTGCCCGACGTGATCAAGAGCGCGGAGGCCCTGAACCTTCCCTCGGCGCGCACCGAGGCCGAGGTCCTGGCCGAGCTCCGGTCGCTGGCCGACCGCAACCAGGTGCTCGCCCCGATGATCGGCCTCGGCTACTACGGCACCTTCACGCCGCCCGTCATCCTGCGCAACGTCATGGAGAACCCCGCGTGGTACACGGCCTACACGCCGTACCAGCCGGAGATCTCCCAGGGCCGCCTGGAGGCCCTGCTGAACTTCCAGACGATGGTCGCCGAGCTGACCGGGCTGCCCACCTCCGGCGCCTCCCTGCTCGACGAGGGCACCGCGGCCGCCGAGGCGATGGCGCTCGCCCGGCGCGTCGGCAAGGTCAAGAACGGCGTCTTCCTGGTCGACGCCGACACCCTGCCGCAGACCATCGCGGTGATCGAGACCCGCGCCGAGCCCACCGGCGTCGAGGTCGTCGTCGCCGACCTCAGCGACGGCATCCCCGCCGAGATCGCCGCGCGCGGCGTCTTCGGCGTCCTGCTCCAGTACCCGGGCGCCTCCGGTGCCGTCCGCGCCATCGAGCCCGTCATCGAGCAGGCGCACGAGCTCGGCGCGATCGTCACCGTCGCCGCCGACCTGCTGGCCCTGACGCTGCTCACCTCGCCCGGAGACCTCGGCGCCGACATCGCCGTCGGCACCACCCAGCGCTTCGGTGTCCCGATGGGCTTCGGAGGCCCGCACGCCGGCTTCATGGCGGTCCGCGAGAAGTTCGCCCGCTCCCTGCCCGGCCGCCTCGTCGGCGTCTCCGTCGACGCCGACGGCAACAAGGCCTACCGCCTGGCCCTCCAGACCCGCGAGCAGCACATCCGCCGCGAGAAGGCCACCAGCAACATCTGCACCGCGCAGGTCCTGCTCGCCGTCATGGCCGGGATGTACGCCGTCTACCACGGCCCCGAGGGGCTGCGGACGATCGCCCGGCGCACGCACCGCTTCGCCGCGATCCTGGCCGACGGCCTGCGGGGCGCCGGCGTCGACGTCGTGCACGGCGCGTTCTTCGACACCCTGACCGTGCGGGCGCCCGGCAAGGCGGCGGGGATCGTCGCGGACGCCCGGGAGCGCGGGGTCAACCTGCGCCTCGTCGACGCCGACCACGTCTCCATCGCCTGCGATGAGACCACCACCCGGGCGCAGATCGCCGCTGTCTGGGCCGCCTTCGGCGCCGAGGGCGACATCGAGGCGCTGGACGCCACGGTCGGCGACGCGCTGCCCGAGGGGGCGCTGCGCTCCGACGACATCCTGACCCACCCGGTCTTCCACCAGCACCGCTCCGAGACCGCGATGCTGCGCTACCTGCGCAAGCTCGCCGATCGTGACTACGCGCTGGACCGGGGCATGATCCCGCTCGGCTCCTGCACGATGAAGCTGAACGCGACGGCCGAGATGGAGTCGATCACCTGGCCCGAGTTCGGCGCGCTGCACCCCTTCGCCCCGGCCGAGCAGGCGCAGGGCTTCCTGACCCTCATCCGTGAGCTGGAGGAGCGCCTCGCCGAGGTCACGGGTTACGACGCCGTCTCCATCCAGCCCAACGCCGGTTCGCAGGGCGAGTTCGCGGGTCTGCTGGCCGTGCGGGCGTACCACCGTGCCAACGGTGACGACCAGCGCACCGTCTGTCTCATCCCGTCCTCCGCGCACGGCACCAACGCCGCCAGCGCCGTCATGGCGGGCATGAAGGTCGTCGTGGTGAAGACCGCCGACGACGGCGAGGTCGACATCGCGGACCTGCGCGCCAAGATCGAGCAGTACCGCGACGAGCTCGCCGTGCTCATGATCACCTACCCCTCCACCCACGGGGTCTTCGAGGAGCACGTCGCCGACATCTGCGGCGAGGTGCACGACGCGGGCGGCCAGGTCTACGTCGACGGCGCCAACCTCAACGCGCTTGTCGGACTCGCCAAGCCCGGCAAGTTCGGCGGCGACGTCTCGCACCTGAACCTGCACAAGACCTTCTGCATCCCGCACGGCGGCGGCGGCCCCGGCGTCGGCCCGGTCGGTGTCCGCGCGCACCTCGCCCCGTACCTCCCCAACCACCCGCTCCAGCCCGCCGCGGGCCCGGAGACCGGGGTGGGCCCGATCTCGGCCGCCCCGTGGGGCTCGGCGGGCATTCTGCCGATCTCCTGGGCGTACGTGCGTCTGATGGGCGGCGAGGGTCTCAAGCGCGCCACGCAGGTCGCCGTGCTGGCCGCCAACTACATCGCCAAGCGCCTGGAGCCGCACTTCCCGATCCTGTACAACGGCCCGGCCGGACTGGTCGCGCACGAGTGCATCGTCGACCTGCGGCCCATCTCCAAGGCGACCGGCGTCTCCATCGACGACATCGCCAAGCGCCTGATCGACTACGGTTTCCACTCGCCGACCATGTCGTTCCCGGTCGCCGGCACGCTGATGATCGAGCCGACCGAGAGCGAGGACCTCGCGGAGCTCGACCGGTTCTGCGACACCATGATCGCGATCCGCGCCGAAATCGAGAAGGTCGCCTCCGGCGAGTGGAGCGCGGACGACAACCCGCTGCGCAACGCCCCGCACACCGCGGGCGCGCTGGGCGGTGACTGGGAGCACGGCTACAGCCGCGAGGAGGCCGTCTTCCCGGCCGGTGTGTCCGCCGCCGACAAGTACTGGCCGCCGGTCCGCCGCATCGACGGGGCCTTCGGCGACCGGAACCTGGTCTGCTCCTGCCCGCCGCTGGACGAGTACGACAACTGAAGCGGCCTGTCGTAGGACGTGCGCCCGGAGTGGCGTAGGTCCGGGCATGCGTCGGGGCCGGTGCGGAGATCTCTCCGGGCCGGCCCCTGTTTCGTACGACCGCTCAGGCGGCCTTCACCACGCGGCCCGCTGCCAGCGGCCGGTGCGGGGCGATGATCTGCCCGTCGGGCAGCAGTTCGCCGGTGTCCTCGAAGAGCAGGACGCCGTTGCACAGAAGGCTCCAGCCCTGTTCGGGGTGGTGGGCCGTCAGGCGGGCCGCCTCCCGGTCGGGTGAGTCGGCGGTGGGGCAGGGTGGCTGGTGCTGGCACATGGATGGGTTCTTTCGCTGCGTCGAGTCGAGTGTCCTGCGGCTGGATGAGGTGTTCATGGCCGCCCCCGTATCAGTCGGTCCGGTCCCAGTGTTGCCCTACGGGGGTGATTCCGCAGGGATTTCGCTGCAGCTCCCGTACTCCTCCCATGACGCATCACCCGCGCGGACGGTTCACCGCAACTGCAGGGTCCCTTTGGGTGGTTCGGGGTGGCCGGACGGGACTAGTCCGAGTGGGCAGCAGGACGCCCCCGCAGCGACCCTTTCCGCCGTACGGACGTACGGGGCGGATGCGGGCCGCTACGAGGGCGTGCGGCGGGGCGGGGGCGGTCAGGCCGAGCTGAGCAGAGGCCCGGGCGTCACGCGCAGCGAGATCACCGGCAGCAGGTCGGCGACCCGGTGCAGGCGGTGCGCGGCGATGCCCGGCGGGGCCGGCGCCAGGGGTACCAGCACGTCTGTCGGCGCGAGCACGCCGTCCGCGGGGTCGGCATCGGGGTCGCCGTGCAGCCAGAGGGTGAGCATGTACAGCTCCGGGATGGACAGCAGCCGCGCCTGATAGGTGGCGGCCGACGCCTCCGCCTGCCGCACGGCCAGCTCCGTCGAGGCGAGGTAGGGCCCCTCGAAGAAGTGCGAGAACGTCCAGCCGTCGGGGGTGAGCACGGTGTCCGCCGCGGCCACCGCACGGCCCTCGCTGCGGATCAGGAAGCGCCAGGCAGTGAGGCGCGTGAGGGGAGCTGTCCGGGCGGGAGTGGTCCGGTCCAGCACATGGACGGGAAGCGGTAGCTCGGGGCTCAGCGGTCCCTGGACGGACCGGAGAGCGGACGTTCGGGCCTCGCGGACGGCGGTGGGAGAACCGAGGGCCGCGGACACGCTGCGCAGGGCGGGCGCGGGAGCCGAGGGGACATGCAGCGGCATAGTGGGTCGCCTCTCACTTCGGAGACACGGTGATGCGTGGGCGGGTGCAGACGGCGCTGTCGGCGTTCGGGCCGTAAGAGGCCGATGACGGGCGATGCGTATCAACTCTCTGCCTCGTCCACCGGAGTTTATATGACGCGTGTTCACACAGTGTTTCCGCTAGCAGCCGGGGATATTTCGCGCAAGGCTCCATCCGGACTTCGAGTTGCGGTATTTCTGGTGAAGTGCTCCGCTGTTCCCGGCCTCGACCTGGACCCCTTCCGGCCCTGCGGTAGGCCGAAACTCGTCGGTGTTTCCACCACGGCTTCCGGCATGCTCTCCCCGGGCGAAAATGCCGATGGCCGCATGCCGTAGGAATGTGCCCCCGGTCTCCCTCCACCAGACTATCGGGTATCGGAAGCCCGTGGGGGCGTTACGGATCACTTCCACGGGGCATTATCGATCGTGATGCGAGCGGCCTGGGCCGCGGGCCGCCACTGGAGGAGGGACCCCTCGATGGGGGAGAAGGTCGCCGCGGGAGCCCTTGACCTGTCGGACCGGCAGGAGTACCGCACCAAGCTCAACCAGTGCCTGGAAGGGCTGGGCAGACTTCTGGCGGAGCGGAGGTTCGACCGTCCCCGGAACCTGATGGGGCTGGAGATAGAGCTGAATCTCGCGGGCTCCGACGGCATGCCCCGGATGATGAACCAGCAAGTGCTCCAGCGCATCGCGAGCCGCGATTTCCAGACCGAACTGGGGATGTTCAATCTCGAAGTGAATATCGTCCCGCACCGGCTGGGCGGCCGGGTATTCGATCAGCTCTCGGAGGAGTTGCGGACCGGCCTGGCCTATGCTCACCGCAAGGCGGGAGAGGTGGATGCGGGGATCGTGATGATCGGAATCCTGCCCACCCTGGGGGAGCACGACGTGGTGTCCGCGAATCTCTCGGACGTGGACCGCTACACCCTGCTCAATGACCAAATGGCGGCCGCCCGGGGGGAGGATTTCGCCCTGGATATCGAAGGCGTCGAGCGATTGGTCTGTACCTCGCCGTCGATCGCCCCGGAATCAGCCTGCACCTCGGTGCAGCTGCACCTCCAGGTGACGCCCGGCCGGTTCGCCGACGTGTGGAACGCCGCCCAGGCGATCACCGGCGTCCAGATCGCGCTCGGCGCCAACGCCCCCTTCCTGTTCGGCAAGGAGCTGTGGCGGGAGTCCCGGCCGCCGCTGTTCCAGCAGGCCACCGACGTACGGCCGCCTGAGCTGGCGAACCAGGGGGTGCGGCCGCGGACCTGGTTCGGGGAACGCTGGATCACCTCCGCCCACGAGCTCTTCGAGGAGAACCTGCGCTACTTCCCGCCGCTGCTGCCGATCTGCGGCGAGGAGGACCCCCTGAAGGTCCTCGACGAGGGCGGGGTGCCCGAGCTGGCCGAGCTGGTCCTGCACAACGGCACCGTCTACCGCTGGAACCGCCCGG
This sequence comes from Streptomyces durocortorensis, assembly GCF_031760065.1. Taxonomy (NCBI): domain Bacteria; kingdom Bacillati; phylum Actinomycetota; class Actinomycetes; order Kitasatosporales; family Streptomycetaceae; genus Streptomyces; species Streptomyces sp. C11-1. The sequence goes on along the minus strand of NZ_CP134500.1, from coordinate 753,645 downwards.
TGTACGGGATCGCCGACGGCGTGCCCCATCTGCGGGTGGAGAACCGGGTGCTGCCCGCCGGGCCGACCGTCACCGACGTGATCGCCAACGCCGCGCTCTACTACGGGCTCGTACGGGCGCTCGCCGAGGAGTCCCGGCCGGTCTGGAGCAGACTGCCCTTCGAGGCCGCCGAGGAGAACTTCACCGAGGCCTGCCGTCACGGCATCGAGGCAGAGATGATCTGGCCCCGCTCCGGCCGCTCCGGGGGACTGACCAGGATCCCCGCCGTACAGCTGGTCCTGGAGGAGCTGCTGCCGCTGGCCGCCGCCGGGCTGGACGCCTGGCACATCGAGCCCGCGGACCGGGACCGCTACCTCGGGGTGATCGAGGAGCGCTGCAAACGGCGCGTCAACGGGGCCTCCTGGCAGGTCGCCACCTACCGTCGGGCCCTGGAGGCCGGACTCGGGAGGGAGGCGGCGCTCGCGGCCACCACCCGCCGCTATGCCGAGCTGATGCACGCGGGGGAGCCGGTGCACACCTGGCCGGTGGGGTTCCCGGCGCCGTGAGGGGGCTGACGCGTCGCGCGCCGCACGACTGCTCGGGACGGCTGCGCGGCGCGGTGATGAGCCCCGGTCGCCGTCACCCCTGTGTCGCGCGGCCGTTCTGTCCCGCCGCCATGATGGCCTGAAGGATCACCGCCTGGATCTCCGCCGGGTCGCTCACCTCGTAGCCGTCGCCGCCGGTGACCCGCGCGATCTCGGCGACCTCGTCGCGGTCGGCGTCCGGGCCCACCGCGATGGCGATGATCGGGACGGGGCGCTCCGGGTCGGACAGCTCCTTCAGCTCGGCGATGAGCGCGCTGCGGGAGATGCCGCGCTCGTCCTGGTTGGAGCCGTCGGTGAGGATCACCAGGGCGTTGAACTTGCCCTTCACGAAGGTCGACCGGGCCGCCTGGTAGGAGGCCAGCGTCGTGTCGTACAGCCCGGTCGCCCCGCCCGGTACCGGCTGGAGCCCGGCGAACGCGGCCGTCAGCTTCTCCCCGTGGGTCCCGCCGCCCGCGGCCGGGTCGCCGAGACGCCTCGTCGGCATGAGCCGCCGGTAGTCCTTCTCGCCGTCCAGTGTGGTGGCGAACTCCCACAGCCCGATCTCGTCGTCCGGGGTGAACTGGCCGAGCGCCTGGATCAGCGACTCCTTGGTGACGTCCATCCGGGACTGGCCGCGCCCCGGCACGAGCGTCGCCATGGAACCGGAGGCGTCGACGACCGTCGTCAGCCGGGCGCTCTGCACGGTGATCGTCCACATCCCCAGCGTCTCCTGGAGCTGCTTCGCGGACGGCGCCTCGGCGGCCGATGCGGCGTACGGCTGGGGCGACCGGCCGCCCGCCGAGACGACGAGGGAGTCCTGTGCGTTGCCGTTGCCGGTCCGGAACCCGTACCGGGCGAACGTGTCGTGGGCGTCCCGGCCGTTGAGCAGGGTCATGAAGCGCAGGGCCGCACGGGACTCCGGGGTGGTCAGCCGATTCTCGTCGACCAGGGTGTACGGGTAGTCGAGCAGCGGAGTGCCGTCCTCGGGGTAGAAGAGGTCGAGCTTGCCCCCGGCCGCCGCCTCCGCGTTGTGGGTGAAGGCCGCCTGCTCGGAGATCAGTACCGCCCGGTTCCGCTTGGGGTTGCCCTCCTCGGCGTCTGACGTGTTCCGCGCCAGGGTCTCCAGTACACGCGCGTCGCTGTCCGACATCCGCTCGGCCAGCACCTTCGCGGTTTCGGCGACCCGGGTGTCGCTCTCCCCGCTCTGCCGGGCCGACGAGGCGCCGATGCTGGTGAGCGCCAGCAGCCCGGTGGCGCTGCGCGCCGGATCGGCCGAGCCGAGGCGCACCCGGTCCGACTTCAGCGTGGCGGCGACCAACTCGGCCCAGGAGTACGTCTTCTCGGGCCAGCCCAGCTTCTTGGAGGCGGACGGGACCATGGCCAGGGTCACCGGTGAGGAGGCCACCGAGCCGAAGGGAGAGAGGGGGATGCCCTCGCCCGTTCCCTTGGCCCTCTCCAGCCAGAGCTCCGAGTCGGGCAGCCAGACCTGGAAGCGGGGTGGCTCGCCGCCCGCGGCGAGCGCCTCGGTGACCGTGTGGGACTCGCGGGTCAGCACCTCGACCGCGAGGCAGCGGCCGTCGGATCTCACCTCGTCCGCGCGGGCCTGCTCGGCTATGGCGCGTACGGCGGGGGCGATGTCCGGGGACGCGGCCAGGGACAGCTGTACGGCGGAGTCCTCGCAGGAATCGGAGAACGACCACAGGCCGCCCTTGGCCGCCACCGCCGTTCCCGTCGCCACGGCGAGGACGAGCAGGGTGGCGATGGTGACCGTACGACGTCGGCGCCGGGGGCCGGGCCGGTCCCGGTCGCCCTCCACCTCGTAGCCGTCGGGCAAGCTATGACGTCCCATGTCGGTGGTGCCCCTCCTTGAGGATGAAACAAGGAAAAGGGGGACCACGCCATCAGCGATGGTGGTCGTCCCCCGGCCTGTCACGCATGATCTTCGTACCTGTATTCGAGACCCTAGCGGGACGGTGGGTGGGATGAGACGCGATTGCAGAACTGAAGGCAGGTGTACCGGTGGAGGCGGGCCGCGTGGCTGATTCTTTTCCTCAAGAGGCCGTGCCACGAAGGATCTTGCGGTCCGAGACGGTGCTGGTCCTGGCGCTCTCGTTGGGCGCCAGTGCGGTGTCGGCCCTCATCAGTTTTGTCGGATCACTGACGAAACCGGGGGGGTTGAAGGAGCAGGCGGCGACGCTCAACAGCTCGTACGCTCCGGGCCGCCCATGGCTTGATCTGGCATGGCAAATGTTCGGAATCGCAACGGCTCTGGTACCTGTCGCCCTGGTGGCGCACCTGCTGATCCGGGAAGGGGCGGGCCTGCGGAGCATCGGCTTCGACCGCACCAGGCCCTGGTTCGACCTCGGCCGCGGGACGCTGATCGCCGCCGGGATCGGCAGTGCCGGTCTGGCCTTCTACCTCGGGGCCAGGGCCACCGGATTCAACCTGACCGTCGTCCCGGAGTCCCTGCCCGACGTCTGGTGGAAGTTCCCCGTGCTGATCCTCTCCGCGATGCAGAACTCGGTGGTGGAGGAGGTCATCGTCGTCGGGTATCTGCTGCGCAGGCTCGACCAGTTGGGCTGGACTCCGACGCGGTCGCTGGTGGCCAGCTCCGTACTGCGTGGCTCGTACCACCTCTACCAGGGCATCGGCGGGTTCATCGGGAACGTGGTGATGGGCGTCGTCTTCGTGCTGCTCTACCGGCGCTGGGGCCGGGTGGGCCCGCTGGTCGTCGCGCACACGCTCCTTGATGTCGGGGCGTTCGTCGGGTACGCGCTGCTCGCGGGACGGGTGGGCTGGCTGCCGACGCCGTAGGAAGCGGGGGCGGCGCAGGAGGTGTGCCGCCCCTGAAACCTCAGAAGGCGGTCAGCAGTTCGCCGTCGATGACGGTGACCGCGGTCCCGGTCAGCAGGGTGCGTTCGCCGCGCAGCGCGGTACGGACCAGCCCCGAACGGGCGGAGGCCTGGAGGCCGGTGAGTTCGTCGCGGCCGAGGCGGGCCGACCAGAAGGGGGCCAGCGCGGTGTGGGCGCTGCCGGTGACCGGGTCCTCGTCGATGCCGACGCCCGGGAAGAAGCAGCGCGAGACGTAGTCGTAGCCACGGGCGGGGTCGTCGGCCGCCGCGGTGGCGACGACCCCGCGCCGGGAGTGGGCGGCGAGGGCGGCGAAGTCCGGGGCGAGCGCCCGTACGGTCGCCTCGTCACGGAGCTCCACCAGCAGATCGCCGATGTGCTGACCGGTGTCGTGCACGGAGAGGGGTTCTGCCCCCAGGGCGGTGGCGAGCCCCGCGGGCACCGGCTCCTCGGTCAGCGGGGCGGTGGGGAAGTCGAGGGTCAGCCCGCCGTCCGGGCGTGCTGTCGCGGTCAGGGTCCCGCAGCGCGCGGCGAAACGTACCGGGCCGGTCGCCCGCCCTGTGGTGCGCAGGACATGCGCGGTGGCGAGCGTCGCGTGGCCGCACATGTCGACCTCGGTGACCGGGGTGAACCAGCGCAGCGCCCAGTCGGCCGTGCCGCCGGGCGGCAGCGGGTGGGCGAAGGCCGTCTCGGACAGATTGACCTCGGCGGCGATCTCCTGGAGGCGCTCGGCGTCCGGGAAGGAGTCGGCCTCCAGCAGCAGGACCCCCGCGGGGTTGCCGGAGAAGGGGCGGTCGGTGAACGCGTCGACGATACGAATCCTCATGGGCCGACCGTAGGTCGCCCGCGCGGCGACGGGCCAAGGCCAATTCGGGGTGTCTGGCCCCGCACGCCGATGAGTCCTGGAGCCCGACGCGGTCTATAGGAGGAGAGACCGCAGGCATCCGTCAGGACGGGAGAGCATCATGCGCACCCTCGCGATCACCCAGAACGTGACCCTCGACGGGTCGGTCGAGATGATCACTGACCGGTTCGCCCTCCGGGGCAGGCGGGCGTCACGGTGCGACGAGGCCGCCGAGCTTGCGCAGTGACTCCTGGAGCGCCGCCGTGGCGGAGTCCTTGAGCTTGCCGCCCATGAGGGAGACCGCCGCGCCGGTGAACTCCCCCTCGATGCGTACCGTCGTGGCGCCCCCGTCGGGCGTCAGGGTGTACCGCATGGCCAGGTTGACCCCCATCGGGCCCTTGCCCCGCGTCGCCAGCAGGCGGCCCGCCTCCAGCTCGCCGACCGTCCAGGTGACCTCGGCGGGGAAGCCCATGAGCTTCATGTTCTCCTCGTAGGTGGCCGCGAGCTCCAGCTCGGCCGGGCCGCCCTTGGGGAAGCTGGTGTGGGTGGCGTTCCACTCGCCGTACGACGAGAAGTCCGTCAGCAGGTCCCAGATCTTCTCGGCGGGTGCCTCGATGTGCGCCTCGGCGCTGACTTCTGCCATGCGACCACCCCTGGTTGGTCCGGTTACGGTGTTGCGGAACGTAGCGGCAGCCGCGACAACATTCAATACTGATGAACTGTCATGTCTGCTGGGGCTGGCGGTTCTGCCAGATCGCCGCCGCGTCGAAGCGGTCCGATGCGCGCGGGTGCGGGCCCTCGTCGTGGCAGTGGAAGGCGGCCCAGAACAGGTCGGCGGGCAGGGCGTCGTCCGGTGCGTACACCCGGTAGACGTACTGCAGTCCGTCCTGGGCGAGCAGTGCGACCAGCCAGAACACCTGTTCCTCCCCTCCTGCCCCCGTCGTGCGCGCTCGGCCTGAGGGACGTGCCCGCGGGGGTCGGCGGTTGCCCAGGGGGCGCACAAGGCAAGGCGGCGCGCGCCCCCGCAGCGCAATGGTTGTGCGCCGCGGCACGATCTCATCCACAAGGATGAGGGGTCGCTCCACTGTGCCCAACTCCGGTGGGAGGCGTGAATGGGTCGCTCCGGGGATGCCCCTCTGTCTCCGGACTGATGGGGTGGAGGGGTGCAAAACCGGACGCCGCGGATTCCTGAACAGCCCGCACCGAACCCCGCAGACTTCGACGCCCGCCTCACCGTGGAACTGGCATCGGTGGTCACGGGCGCGCGCAGGCGTGCGCTGCGCGACGGGGACCGGCAGATCGACACCGCCCACCTCCTGCACTCGCTGATCGAGGCTGACCCCGAGGTCCGCGAGGCGTTCGACGGAGGCCCGCAACTGGCCAGGGTCCTCGGCTACCTCGTCCAGCGCAGCATTGGTTACGGGCTCCGCTGGCAGGGGTCCGTCGAGGACTCCGGCGCTGTCCCGGTGGTACGGGACCCGGCCGCCGCGGGGTGGTCCCCCTCGGCCCACACCGCGATGGAGGGCGCGCTGCACCGAGCCGGGCTGCGCGGCGCGCCGCACGCCGCCGGCCTCGACCTCCTCGCCGCCCTGGCCGCCGACGCCGAGTGCCGTGCGGTGGAGGTGCTGGCCCGTGCGGGCGTGGACGCCGCCCGGCTGGCGGGCCGCGCGGCGCAGCGTACGGACGAGGCGTCGCGCACGGTGTGACGGGTGGTCCTCACCTGTCGGACGGCGTGCCGTCTCGACAGGTGTCACCGGGGTGACGGTCCTGTCGACTGCTGTCATGATGTGCCGATGCACGCGTCTTCGGGATCTTCGGGGTTTCAGGGCAGGGGGGCCGGCCTGGGGCTCGCCCTGGTTTCGGCCTTCGCGTTCGGCGGTTCGGGAGTGGCGGCCAAGCCGCTGATCGAAGCCGGGCTCGACCCGCTCCACGTGGTGTGGCTACGGGTCGCCGGGGCCGCTCTCGTCATGCTGCCGGTCGCCTGGCGCCACCGGAATCTCGTACGTGAACGTCCCGCCCTGCTGGCCGGGTTCGGACTGTTCGCGGTGGCCGGGGTCCAGGCCTTCTACTTCGCCTCGATCTCCCGCATCCCGGTCGGGGTGGCGCTGCTGGTCGAATATCTGGCGCCCGCGCTGGTCCTCGGCTGGGTCCGCTTCGTCCAGCGCAGGCCGGTCACCCGGGCCGCCGCGGTCGGGGTGGTGCTGGCGGTCGGCGGCCTCGCGTGTGTCGTCGAGGTGTGGGCCGGGCTCGGCTTCGACCTCCTCGGGCTGCTCCTCGCCCTGGGCGCGGCCTGCTGTCAGGTCGGCTACTTCGTGCTCTCGGACCACGGCGGGCGGCAGGACGACCGCAGGAGATCCGGCGAGGGTGGTGACGGCGGGCGCGCCGAGCCTCCCCATCCGGTCGGCGTCATCGCGTACGGGCTGATCGTCGGCACCCTCGTCCTCACCGTCGTCGCACGCCCCTGGGCCATGGACTGGTCGCTCCTCGGCGGCAGCGCCGGGATGAACGGCAACGAGGTTCCCGCCTGGGCGCTGATCGGCTGGATCGTGCTGGTCGCCACCGTCGTCGCGTACGGCACCGGGGTCGTCTCCGTCCGGCTGCTCTCGCCGCAGGTGGCCGGGGTGGTCGCCTGTCTGGAAGCGGTCATCGCGACCGGGCTCGCCTGGGTGCTGCTCGGCGAGCACCTCTCCGCGCCCCAGCTCATCGGCGGGTTCGTGGTGCTGACCGGTGCGTTCATCGCCCAGTCGTCCGCGCCGAAGCCCCCGTCGGGTCCCGTCGCCGAGGGCGTGGGGGCGGGGCCGGGCGTCGTGGCCGGTGCCGCCGAGGAGGAGTTGTCCGCCGGACGGAGCACGCACTAGTGTGACGATCATGCATCTGACTGTGCTGCCGCCGCCTGTCGCCTAGCGCGCGCGGCCTCTCCTGACGAAGACCGGGCTCGGGCACTCCCCGAGCGGTCCGTCGCTGCCCGCGTGCGGAGCCCAGCGACCACCACCCTGTCCTCCTCCGGAGGAGTCCTCTGTGGAGAAGTCACATGCCCACCTCTGTATCCGGGCTGCCCGTCGGGCGGAGCCTGTTGTATCTCGTCGTCGCCGGAGTCGCCTGGGGCACCGCCGGTGCGGCCGCGTCGCTGATCTTCCGGGTCAGCGATCTCGGTCCGCTCGCCCTGTCCTTCTGGCGCTGTGCGGGCGGCCTCGTCCTGCTCGCCGGGGCGCTCGCGCTGCGTCCCCGCCGCCTGCCCCGGCAGCCCGAACCCCGGCGTCGCCGTCTGCTGCGCATCATCGGCACCGGCGTCGGCCTCACCCTGTTCCAGAGCGCGTACTTCGCGGCCGTCGAGGTCACCGGGCTGGCCGTCGGGACCGTCGTCACGCTCGGCGCCGGGCCCGTCCTGATCGCCCTCGGTGCCCGGCTGCTGCTGGGCGAACGCCTCGGCGCGGGCGGCCTGGCCGCCGTTGCCGGTGCGCTTGCCGGTCTCGTCGTGCTCGTCCTGGGCGGCGAGGGCGGTGACGTGGTGCCCGCAGGGGTGCTGCTCGCGCTGCTGTCGGCCTCCGGGTACGCGGCGATCACCTTGCTCACCCGTTGGCTCGGGCGGGACGGCGGCGGCGGTGACGCGCTGACCACCAGCGCGTGGGCGTTCGGCATCGGAGCGGCGGGGTTGCTGCCCTTGGCGCTGGCCGAAGGCCTCGTGCCGCACACCGCCGAGACCGGGCAGGTGCTGTGGCTGCTGGTCTACGTCGCGGCGGTCCCCACCGCGCTCGCCTACGCGCTGTACTTCGCGGGCGCCGCCGCCGTCCGCTCGGCGACCGTCTCCGTGATCATGCTCCTGGAGCCGGTGAGCGCGGCCGTCATCGCGGTGACCGTCCTGCGGGAGCGGCTGACGGCGGCCACGGTCGTCGGCACGCTGCTCCTGCTGACCGCCGTGGCCGGACTGGCCCTGGCCGAGGCGCGCACGGCCTCGGCCACCCGCCGGAGGGAGGCCGTGGCGGTGTAGCGGTACGGCGGCCCCTACAGTGCGGACAGGTAGTCCGGTATGCCGATGGCCGGGTCCAGGTCGTCGGCCGGGACCGGCTCCGCGTAACCCCGGGTGAGCGGCACGATGCCGGTCCAGTGGGGGAGGCCGAGGTCCTCGGGCTCGTCGTTGGGGCCGCCGGTGCGGACCTTCGCGGACACCTCGTCGAGATCCAGCCGGATCACCGCCGTCGCGGCGAGCTCCTTGGCGTCGGCCGGCCGGGAGTCCCGGGAGCGGCCCGGCACGACCTGGTCCACGATCGCGTCCAGGGCGAGCCGCCGCTCCTCGGGGTCGGTGACCGTCACGGCGTTGCCGTGGACCACCACCGAGCGGTAGTTGATCGAGTGGTGGAAGGCCGACCGGGCCAGCACCAGGGCGTCGACGTGGGTGACGGTCAGGCAGACCGGCAGGCCCGGATCGGCGCTCTTCGCCGACCGCAGCGGCCGCGAGCCCGTCGAGCCGTGGACGTACAGCCGCTCGCCGATCCGGCCGTAGAGCGTCGGCAGTACGACCGGCGCGCCGTCGCGCAGGAATCCCAGATGGCAGAGGTAGGTCTCGTCGAGGATCGAGTGGACCAGCTCGCGGTCGTAGGAGGCGCGCTGCTTGGCGCGGGTGGGAACAGTCCGGTCGGTGGGGACATAGGACGCGGCGGTTCCGGAGCCCGTACGGTCGGGCGTCGCGGTGTGCTGCATTGCGGACTCCTATTGCACTAGTGCATAATGTTGTTTGTGCTAGGAGAGTATCGGATCAGTGGGCGGCGTGCATCCGAGATTGCCGCCAGTGTGGAGCGCGGGGTCGGCTCCGGGGACCTTCCGCCGGGTCATGTGCTGCCTCCCCTGCGGGAGTTGGCGACCCGGCTGGAGGTCAACCCGAACACCGTGGCCGCCGCCTACCGGACGCTGCGCGAGCGCGGGGTGATCGAGACGGCGGGTCGCCGGGGCAGCCGGGTGCGGTCCGCCCCCGCCAGCACCTCACGCGGCTCCCTGCGGATCGAGGCGCCGCCGGGCGTCCGGGACCTGGGTAAGGGCAACCCCGATCCGGCGCTCCTGCCCGGCCTCGGCCCGGCGTTCGCGGTCGCGGCCGCGGCCGACGCGGAGTCCCACGGGCTGTACGGGCAGGCCGCGGTGGTCCCGGAGTTCGCCGCGTACGCGCGCGCTGCGCTTGATGCCGACGGGGTGCCCGCCGGGCCGCTGGCCGTGACGTCCGGGGCCCTCGACGCGATCGAGCGGGTCCTCGCGGCGCACCTCAGGCCGGGTGACGCGGTGGCGGTGGAGGACCCCGGGTGGGGCAGTGTCCTCGACCTCGTACCGGCGCTCGGGCTGCGCGCCGTGCCGGTCGGCGTGGACGACGCAGGTCCGCTGGCCGCGGATGTGGAGCGGGCGCTGCGGGCCGGGGCGCGGGCGCTCGTCGTCACCGACCGGGCGCAGAACCCGACCGGTGCCTCGCTGGACGCGGCGCGGGCCCGGGAGCTGCGGGCGGTCCTCGCCCGCCACCCGGACGTGCTGCTGATCGAGGACGACCACGGCCATGCCATCGTCGACCTGCCGCTCCATCCGCTGGCGGGCGTCACGGACCACTGGGCGTTCGTCCGGTCGGTGGCCAAGGCGTACGGCCCGGACCTGCGGGTGGCCGTGCTCACCGGGGACGCGCTCACGGTCGACCGGGTCAGGGGGCGCCAGCGGCTGGGCCCCGGCTGGGTCAGCCGGCTGCTGCAACGCGCCGTGCTCCATCTGTGGACCTCGGACGCCGTCGACGCCCGGGCGGTCGCCCGGTCCTACGGCGACCGCCGGGAGGCGCTCGTGCGTGCGCTGGCGGAGCGCGGGGTGACCGCGTACGGCCGCAGCGGCATGAACGTGTGGGTGCCGGTCAGCGACGAGACCGGGGCGGTGACCCGGCTGCTCCACGCCGGCTGGGCCGTGGCCCCGGGCGCCCGCTTCCGGATGGCCGCGCCCCAGGCGGTGCGGCTCACCGTCTCCCCGCTGACCGCGGCGGACATCGGGCCGCTGGCGGACGCGGTTGCGGCCGCGGCGGGCCCGGCGCGGCCGGTCAGCTACGGGTGAGGGTCCACAGCCTGACCTCCTCGGGGCTGTCCCGAATGCCTGGTGGATCAGCGTGCGGCGTAGTCGAAAAGCCGGGTGGCTCTGCTGTGAGGACTCTCCGGCGCCTTGCGATGCACCGCATCTGACGCCGCGCGCTGACCCGCCAGGGATGACGGGACAGCCCTTAGCATCGCTCACGTGTTGAATCTTGAGCGGCTGCGGACGCTGGATGCCCTCGCCCGGCACGGATCGGTGAGCCGGGCGGCCGACGGGCTGCACGTCACGACGTCGGCGGTCTCGCAGCAGATGGCCAAGCTGGAGCGCGAGGTGGGCCAGCAGTTGCTGGCCAAGCACGGCCGGGGGGTCCGCCTCACCGACGCGGGCCGTCTGCTGGCCGGGCACGCCGCACGGATCCTGTCCCAGGTCGAACTGGCCCAGGCCGACATCGAGGCCCAACGGGGCGAGGTCGTCGGCGAGGTCAGGATCAGCGCCTTCCCCACCGCGGCCCGCGGACTGTTCCCCGCGGCGCTCACCACCCTGCGGGCGGACCACCCCGACCTCACCGTCCGCACCTGGGAGCTGGAGCCGGAGCAGGGCATCCTCGCGGTCCTCCGGGGCGATGCCGACGTGGCCGTCGTCCTCGACTGGAGCAACAAGCGACTGCCCGTGCCGGGCGGCCTCACCAAGGTCGAACTGCTCGACGACGCACCGGACATCGCCATGCCGGCGGGGCATCAGCTGGCCGACCGGTCCGAGGTGGAGCTGGAGGACTTCGCGGACGACGAGTGGGTGTCCTGGCCGGAGGGTGAATTCTGTTACGAGTGGCTGATGTTCACCCTGCGCTCCCGGGGCATCGAACCGCGCATCACTCACCTGGCCGGTGAACACCACACCCAACTCGCCCTGATCGCGGCAGGATTCGGCGTCTGCGTGACTCCCCGGCTGGGGCGGGGGCCGGTCCCCGACGGGGTGCGCCTGGTGCCGGTGCGGCAGAGCGTGCGGCGGCACGTCCACGCGGTGTGGCGCACCGATGCCGACCGCCGCCCGTCGATCCGTGCGGCGGTGGCGGCGCTGCGGGCGGCGGGCGCGGGTGTGACGGCCGGGGCCGCGGGGGAGTGACCGGCCGTGACGTCGGTCGACCGGTGACGGGCGGTGCGACCGTCAGACGAGACCGGCGAGCTTGCGGAAGTCCCAGGAGGTCACTTTCTCCGGAGTGAGCCGCAGCCAGGCGTGCCGCCCGTCGTGCGGCATCTCTGTCATGCCGAAGTACTTCGCGGGGAACAGTCGTTCCGCTACGTCGAGTTCGGGGCACGGCTCGCCCGTGCGGGGGGCCTCGCCCACGAACTCCGCCCGGCCGGCCAGCTCCACGCCGCGCAGCTCCTCGTAGCCCTCGCCGTCGTCGACGACCACGGCGATCCTCGGGTCCTCGCGCAGTTGGGACCAGCGCAGGCTGCGGGTGATGGAGTACAGCCAGAGTGAGCCGCCGTCCCAGACGAACCACAGCGCGCCGACGTGCGGAGCGCCGTCGGAACCGAGCGTGGCGACCCGGCAGGTGCGCTGCTCGGCGAGGTACGCGTCCCGCTCCCCGTCGGTCATCCTGATCCGGCGGCCTCGTCGCTGGGTGTCGGTCATGGTCACCCTCCCCTGTTCCTCTGATTTCTGACTGGGTGTCAGAAATCATGGAGGCTCTTCCGCCGTGAGGCAATGGCCGGTACTCTCGCGCGCCCGGTCCGTCCGCAGAAGTCCGCCCCGCCGGGCGGCAGACAGAGGAGAGCGCCGTGCCGCCGAGGGAAGCGTCGAGGGAAGCGCAGGAGCGGCTCACCGCACTGCTCGACCCGGCCACCACCGTCCTGCTGACCGTCGAGTGCCAGCAGGGCGTGGTGGGACCGGACAGCGCCCTGCCCGAACTCGCCGCGGCCGCCCGCTCATCGGGCGCCCTCGCGAATATCGCCCGGCTCGTCGCCGCCGCCCACGACAGCGGGGTCCAGGTGGTGCACGCGGTCGCCGAGAGCCGCCCCGACGGACGCGGGGCCAGCCGCAATGCCCGCCTCTTCCGCGCCGCCGCCCGGCTGCCGGTCCAGCAGCACTCCGGTACCACCGCCGTCCGCGTCGCGCCGCCCATCGAGGTGGCCGACGAGGACCTCGTCGTCCGCAGGCTGCACGGCCTCTCACCGCTCGCCGGGACCGACGTCGACCCGCTGCTGCGCAACCTCGGCTGCCGCACGCTGATCGTGACCGGCGTCTCGGCCAACGTGGCCGTTCCCAACGCCGTCTTCGACGCGGTCAACCTCGGCTACACGGCCGTCGTCCCCTCCGACGCCATCGCGGGGGTGCCCGCCGAGTACACCCCCGCCATGATCCGTAACACCCTCGCTCTGGTCGCCACCGTCACCACCACGGACGCGGTCCTGGGCGGCTGGAAGCGGCCCCGCAGAGCGGGGGCCGCTACGCCAGCCTGATCGAGTCGCCCTCCACCGTGATCCGGCGGGCGGGCAGCGGCCGGGTGGCGGGACCGCCGGTCGGGCTGCCCGTGGCGGCGTCGAACGTGGAGTTGTGGCAGGGGCAGGTGATCGTGCCGCCCGAGACGTCCTTGACCGCGCACCCCTGGTGGGTGCACGTGGACGAGAACGCCTTGAACTCACCGGGCTGCGGCTGCGTCACCACGACCTTCTGCGCGGCGAAGACCACCCCGCCGCCCTCCGGAATGTCCGAGGCGGCGGCGAGGATCTCCCCGCCTTTGCCGCCATCGCCGCCGTCACCGCTCCCGGGCTGCTGCTGCTCGACGGCGTCCGAGCCCTCCGATCCGCCGGAACCTCCCGCCCCGTCCGATCCGCCGCACGCGGTGAGGACGACAGCCGCTCCGGCCGCTCCCACCGCTGCGACGACGGTGCGGCGTTCGAGGAGGATCCGGCGCTCCTGCGCTGCGCTCATCGCGGCATTCCCTTCGTCGTTGTCCCGAACCGAACTTCGGTGACGTCACCCAGAGGTACGTGCCACAGGGCGCCGACGTTCAGTCCGCGGCGCGCCGGTGGGTTTCCGGCACCCGGCTCAGCACTCCGGCGGCTCAGAACTCCGACGGGCGCACGGCTCGTACGGCGGCAGCGGTGAGGAGGCCCGCGCCCAGGAGCGGGAGCACGGGGATGAGGAAGCTCGTCGCCCACTGGAGGGCGCCGTGCTCCAGCCGGACCCATTCCCCCCAAGGCGCCCGGGCCGCCTCGGCGGTGTGGCCCGGCCTGCTCTCGAAACGCATGGTCCAGGAGTCCGGCTCCCTCCCGGTGTCCTGCGCCTCGGCAGACCGGACCGCACACCGGAAGTGGTTGCCCGCGGCCCGGGAGTTGCTGCGCTCCTCGCATGTCTCGACGCGGACGTGCTGGTGCTCCCCGACGAGCCCCACGCGCACGGTGGCGAGGACGGAGGTGTACGCGAAGGCTCCCAGAAGCACCAGAGCGGACGTCGCCCACCCCGCGCAGGCCACGATGCGCATCCGCCTGTCGCGCCGCGCCCTCGCCGCCCTCGTCGTCTTCTTCTTCCCGGTCCTCATCCGCAGATCGTACGGACGGCGGGGCGGCGCTCGCGGGGAGGGGGCCGACCCGGCCGCTCACACCCGTCCCGACGTGACAGGTCGGATCCCGCGGAGCAGCGCGTGTGGATCACGACCCGCCACTCCGAAACCGTCACCGACCCCTGGCAGCGGCAATGGACGCCCTCTGAGCCCTGGCGACCTGATCACGCCGGGGCCGTGGGGCGGGCACGTACGAGCTCGGGGTCCGCGTACTGCGGTCGCTCACCCGGCTCCGGCACATGCCTCCGCTTCGGCCAGGTAGCGCGCCACCGGTCCCAGGGTCAGCATTCCGCCGGCGGCACCGGCATGTTCGGCACGGGCACTGCGCAGGACGGCCTCGGCGCGCGCGGCGATTCCGCGCTCGTCGAGGCGCACGGCGGCGCGGGCGGTCAGGCACCACAGTGCCTCCTGCATGTGGTCGCGCGGTGGTTCGGGCACCGCGGCGAGGGCAGCCCGAGCCTCCCCGGCTCGGTCCTGGGCGAGCAGCACGAGGGGGCGCGCCCAGGGGCGGTACGGGCCCCAGTCGAGGTGCGGGTCGGTGGGCGCGGGCCGGTCGTGCAGCAGGCGCAGCCCCAGCAGGGCCAGCGGGAACAGGCCGCGGTGCAGCCCCGGCATTCCGGCCGTCTGGAGGGCGTCCTCGGCAGCGCGGTAGTGCGCTGCGGCCGTGGCGGCGGTCGGTCCGCCGGGTTCGACGCTGCGGGCAGCCGTGGCCCGTGCCCGGAACCACCCGGTGAGCACTGGGACAAGGGGTGCCTCGGTGGTCACGGCGAGCTGTTCGGCAGCCTTGGCGTGGGAGGTTGCGGCGTCGAGGTCACCGAGGGCCGAGGCGGATTGCAGGCGGACGAGTCGGCCGAGTAGCGCGAAGTTCGGCAGCTCGTGCCGGGTGGCCAGGTCGAGGATCTCGGCGCCGATCCGGTCCCGTACCACCGCGAGTCCGGGGCGGGTGAAGGACTGCAGGAACACCCCGTTGAGGGCGAACGCCAGCAGGGCGGGATCGGCCAGGCCCCGTGCCAGCGCCTCGGCCTGCCGTGCCGCCTGCCGCGCGCGCTTCAGCTCGGCCCTGGACAGACCGGCGCTGCGGCTCTCGACGGCGACCGTGGCCAGGAGGCGGGCGGCCAGGTCGGCAGGGCTGTCGGGGCCGAGCGCGATGAGCGTGCGCTCGGCGGCCGCGACGACGTCGCGGGACTGCTCGGGGTCGTCGGCCCGACTCCAGATGGCGGGCACGTCGTAGGCGGCGATGATCCGGGCGGTCAGGGAGAGGTCACCCGTGCGTTCCGCCGCCTGGACGGCGGCGAGGCGGTCGCGCCGCGAGTGGACGAGGGCGTCGCCACCCGCCAGTGCGAGGGTGCGGGCCAGATCCACGGTGGTGCGCGGGCCGAGACGTGCACCATGGCCGGTCCACGCGGTACGTGCGCCTTCGGGGGGCACGTTCCCGTTGAGGATGTCCGTCTCCAGGCGTTGGAGGCCGGCACCAGGGTCGAGCCCGAGTTGCTCAACGAGCATCGCTCGGGCGCGGCGGAGGGTGGCCAGCGCGTCGGCCTGGCGGCCCGCGCGGTGGAGCGCGCGGGCAAGCAGCCCCCAGGCCGGCTCGCGCCACGGATGTTCGGCGACGTGGGCGCCCAGTTCGGCGACGAGATCGGCCCCTTCCCCGGAGCCAAGGAGGATACGGGCACGCAGTTCCGCCCCCTCCAACCTCAGCTCCTCCAGTCGGGTCCGCTCGCGCTGCGCCCATGCGGAGCCGGTCACATCGGCGTAGGCGGGTCCCCGCCAGTCCGCGAGTGCCGTGCCGAGGTCGGTCACCGCGTCGGGGTTGCGCCGGGCTCGGGCCAGGGTGTCCTGGAACCGATGGACGTCCACGTCCTCGCGCGGCAGGCGCAGCGCGTAGCCGGGACCTTCGGTGACGAGTACGCGCGGCGGATCGCGGGGCGGCCGGTCGGGTTCGAGGGCGCGGCGCAGCGCGGCGACGAACGTACGCAGAGCGCCCACGCCGCGGGCCGGTGGATCGGTCCACAGGTCGTCGACAAGACTGTCGGTGGTGACCATCCGCCCCTCTGCGGTGACGAGCCGGGCGAGTACCTCGCGATGGCGAGGACCGCCCAGGTCAACCGGACTGCCGTCGTCGCGGAAGGCCCGCACAGCACCGAGCACGTCGATTCGCATACCCCCATCCTCCGCGCCCGGGGTCCGCTGCGCCCAACCGTACTCATCGGCTGCTGATCGCCGTCGCCCAGGCTGATCCGGTCCGGTCCCCACCCGAAAGGACGGCCTTTCATGACGCTCACCGTTCCCGGCTTCGATCACATCCGCCTGCCCGGTGCGGGAGGTGTGGAACTGGCCGCCGCTGTCGGCGGCAGCGGCAGCCCGGTTGTGCTGTTGCACGGCTTCCCCCAGACCCACCTGATGTGGCGACACGTCGCCGAGCGGCTCGCCGACGGGCACACGGTGATCTGTCCTGACCTGCGGGGCTACGGCGCCAGCGACAAGCCGACTGTCACCGACACCGACGTGTACGCCAAGCGCACCATGGCCGCAGACGTCGTGACCCTGGCGGCGGCCCTCGGCCACGAGCGCTTCGCCCTCGTCGGCCACGACCGGGGCGCCCTGGTCGCCTTCCGGGCCGGGCTGGACCACCCCGAGAGCATCACGCACCTGGGCATCCTCGACATCGTGCCGACGCTCGACATGTGGAACGTCCTGCACGGCGCCTCGGCGGCAGTCGGCTACCACCTCTTCCTCATGGCGCAGCCGCCAGGCCTGCCGGAGGCGGTGATCGCCAACAGCGCGGACGTGTTCTTCGGCTCGTTCCTCGACGCCTGGGCCAACGACCCGACCGCCATGCCGGAGGATGTCCGTGCCGAGTACCTGCGGGCGAGCGCCGCGGCGGTGACATCGATCGTCGCGGATTTCCGGGCCTCGGCGGGCATCGACGTCACGCACGACCGAGCGGACGTGGACGCCGGGTCGCAACTGGCCATGCCCGTGACGGTCGTCCAGCAGGACTGGGGCGCGCAGCTGGGCTACGACGCGGCCGCGGTGTGGAAGGCCTGGGCGCCGGACCTGGACCACCGGCTGACCCGAGCGGGGCACTTCATGGCCGAGGAGGCACCCGGCGAGATCGCGGAGGCGATCCAGGACCTGCTGGCCCGCTGAGCCTCGGTTCGTGGTTCGTGGTTCGTCGTTCGGGACGTCGGGCAGCTAGGGCGGTGTGTGGAGAGGGTCGAGGCGCTCCAGGCGGGCTGCTGCCCAGTCGGTCCGCACTTCGGCTTCGGTCCCGGTCCGGCCTGCAGGCGCGGCCTCGACCCGGGTGCGTGCGGCGCTCACGTACGCCGACCCGGGTTCTCCGCCTGGCGGGGAAGGGCACGGTGTCGGCCGTCGGCCTAGCATGGGATGAAGCGCCCGGCCCGAGTCATGTGGGGTGTTGGGGATGAAGCGACCCGCTGAGAATTCCCAGGCGGGGAGACTGCTGGGCCGGGGGCGCGAACAGGAGCGCTTGCGCGAGGCCCTCGCCGGGTTGCTGGGCGGCGGCCACGGTGGCTTGTGGCTCGTCGAGGGGGAGGCGGGGGCCGGGAAGACGACGCTGGTCGAGTCCGTTCTTTCTTCGGAACTGCGCGTGATGCGGGGCTGCGGCTCGCAGCGGGGGATTTCGTACGGACCGCTCAGGTCTGCACTCGGCAGCCACTGTCCAGCAGCCGAATGCGCTGAGGGCGACGTACCGACGGTGTTGAGGGAGGCGTTCGAGCACCTGGCTCGGGAGCGCCCCACTGTGGTCTTCCTCGACGACCTGCAGTGGGCTGACGGTGCGACGCTGACCCTCCTGGGAGGCTGGGCGGTGCCTTCGCCAGGGCTTCCCCTCCTGGTTATCGGGGCGTTTCGCAGTGACGAGCTGCCACGCCGGCATCCTGTGCGTGACCTGCGGTCACAACTGCGGCAAGCCGCCGACGGCAGGGAGAGACATGTACGGCTGCGCCCCCTGGACCCGGCGGCCAGCGCTCTCCTCGTGAGACGCGTGCTGGGGGACGTGGCCACTGAGGACATCGTGGACACCGTTGTACGCCGTGCTCGTGGTGTGCCCTTCTACCTGGAGGAGCTGGCCTCGGCGGTGGCCGAGACAGGGGATGCGGCGGCGGTGCCGGAGTCGGTCACCGATGCCGTGCTTCAGCGCGTGGCTCGACTGCCGGAGGCAGCGCAGGCGGCCGCTCAGGTGATCGCCGTGAGCCGGTCGGCCCGGTTCGACGTACTGGTCACGGCAGGTGTGCAGGAGGCGGGCATCGAGGAGTTGTTGGACGCCGGTGTGCTGATGCAGTGTCCAGGATCGGGAGGGGGCGAGGCGGCCTTCCGTCACGCTTTGACGGGTGAGGCGCTGTACGCGACCCTGCCCTGGGCGCGTCGTCGTCGGCTCCACGCCGCGCTGGCGCGCGCCATGGAGGTTCGCGGTGAAGCGCCCGGGCTCGTTGCGGGGCACTGGGAGAAGGCGCACGAGCCGACGCGTGCTGGTCCGTTGCTGCTGGAGGCCGCCGAGGCCGCGTGCCGTGTCCATGCCTACCGCGACGCCATGGACACGATCAAGCGCGCCCTCGCGCTATGGCCCGCGGACGCGGAGGGCCGGGCCCGGTTGCGTGCGCTCGAACTGCTGGGCGAGTGTGCGGCCCGTTGTGGTGAGACGGGTGAAGCCGTCCGCGCCTGGGAGCAGGTCGCCGCCGCTTGCCGGGTGGCTGGGGACCACGCCGGCCATGCGCGCATCGCACGGTGCCTGGCCGGCGTCTACGAGCTGGCGGACGACTGGCCGCGTGCGCTCGCGGCCCGGTACGTCGCCGCTGAGAAGTACGCCCGGACGGGCCGCCCGGCGGAGGCGGCGGCGGAACGCCTCGCAGCGGCGTCGCACCTGCACGCCGCCGGCGACCTCACCGGGGCGATGCGGCTCGTACGGGACGCTTGGCGGGACATCGACGCCGCGCAGATCGACCCGACGGCCGAGGTCCGTATACGTGCCCTGGGTACAGAGGGACTGATCAGGACCAAGCTCGGCGAGGGGGCGCTCGGCATCGAGCTGTCCCGCCAGGCCCTCGACCTGGCTCTCGGCTCCGGGCCCGACGCGCTGGCCGCCGACATCTACTACCTGTACGCCGACGCGCTCGAACAGCGCACCTCCTATCCCGCGGCGCTGGACGCCTGGACCGACGCACTGTCGTTCTGCCGCACCCGCGGTATGGACGCCGACGCCCATGTATGCCTGGCCTGCCTGACCCCGGCGCTGCGTCACACCGGCCAGTGGGACCGCGCACTCCATGCCGGTCAGGAGGTCCTCGCCCAGCGGGACGCCCCCGACGTCGCGCGCATGGTGGCCGCCGGGGAGGTCGGGCTTATCCTCGCCAACCGGGGAACGACGGAAACGGCACGCCGCCACCTCGCTCGCGCCGCGGCGTACGCGCAGGCCCATGAGCTCTTCGGGCTGGAGATCGACACCGGCTGGGGCCTGGCCCGGACCGATGCGCTCGACGGCGACGACGACAGCGCGACGATCCGACTGCGGGAACTCACCGCCCGCTGCCTGACCCGGGAGGAGAACCACTACTCCGTCGCCGCGCTGCGCTGGGCAGCGACGTACTTCGCCCGCCGCGACCTGCGAGACGACCTCGGTGCCTGCACGGACGCACTGGCCCGCATCGCTGCCGCCACGGGCACCGCGGAGGCCACCGCAGCCCTCGCGCACGCGCTGGCCGAGGCCGCCCTGCTGGAGGGCGACGCCCCCCGGGCCGTCGACCGGTTCGAACGCGCCCTCGCGCTCTTGGAGGCCGTGGCACTGCCACCCGAAACCGCCGAGACACAGGTCAGGGCCGGTACTGCCCTGTCGCGCGCCGGCGACAGGACCAAGGCGGTCGAACGCCTCGTCGGCGCCTACCACACGGCACGCACCCTCCGGGCAGGCCCGCTGGCTTCCGCCGCCACCCGCGAGCTGCGGGAGATCGGCGAGGATGTCCGCCGCCGACTCGGCTCCCGGGCCGCCCGGCGGACCGACATGATCGGCCTCACTCGACGCGAAGGTGAGGTCCTGCGGCTGGTCGCCGCCGGGCTCACCAACAGCGAGATCGCCTCCAGGCTGTTCCTGAGTACCCGGACTGTCGACATGCACGTCCGCAACCTGCTGGCGAAGCTCGGCTGCCACACCCGTACGGAAGCGGTGCGCAGAGCCGAGGACCTCGCCGTCCTCACCACCAGGTCCTGACCGCCGACGAAATACGGTAGTTCTGCCGTTCCTGCCGCTTCACCACCTCCGTAGATTCGGTGCGTGTACAGGAGGTGTGAGGAACGTGGAAACCAAGACGACCACCCTCGAAGAAACCCTCGCGACCTGGACGCGAGACCCGGACCGGGGCCGCAGCAAGCCGACGGCGACCGCACGCGTGGAGGACGGCCAGGCCGCGATCCAGGCGGGCCCCTTCACTCTGCGCGCCGACCTGCCCGCGCCGCTGGGCGGCACCAACCAGGCGCCCAGCCCGACAGCCCTGCTGCTCAGTGCGCTCGCCGGCTGCGCTGTCGCCTTCGTGTACGACACGCTGGGCCCCCAGCTCGGCGTGCGGATCAACGGCGTGGAGGCGACCGCGCGCTGTGCCGCGGATGCCCGTGGGCTGCTGGGCATGGACGGCGCGCACCCCGACCTCGGCGAGCTGACCGTGGACATCACGGTCGACAGCCCGGACGGCGCGGAGGCCGTCGCCGAAGTCGCCCGCGTCTGGCAGGAGCGCTGCCCCGTCTACCTGGCGCTTCAGCGGCCCACCGACGTCACCGTCCAGTTCCGCGCATCCTGACAAGGAGCCGTGTCATGTCACTGATGAACTCGCTCCGGCCGGGCATCCGCCCCCGGAAGGCGATGCCGGACGAAACCCGAACCGTCGCGGAAGCGCTCGCGGCAGGATTCTTCGACGACCCGGTGATCGGCTGGGCCTGGACGGAGCCCGAACGGCGTCGGCGGATTCTCCCCGACTTCTTCGAGCTCTGGGTCGCCGGATGCATGCGGTATGACGAGGTCTACACGACCGACGACCTTGCCGGCGCCGCCCTGTGGATGCCGCCGCACGTCCAACAGGCGTTCGACGACAACGCCGAGGCGTTCGCCGGCGACGTCGAACGGGTGGCACAGGAGTTCGCCCCGGCGGTCATGGAACTCCTGACCTTGCTCGACGACAACCATCCGCGCGAATCGCACTACTACCTGCCCATCATGGCCGCACGCCCCGAACACCAGGGCCACGGCATCGGCTCGGCGCTCCTGACCACGCTGCTGGAGCAGTGCGACCGGGAGGCCCTGCCCGCCTACCTGGAAGCGACCAGCGCCCTCAATCAGTCTCTGTACGCCCGCCACGGGTTCCGCACCGTCAGAGAGCTGCCGCTTCCCGATGGTTCGGCCCTCCGTGCCATGTGGCGGGAGCCGGAGGCGTGACGACTGGCTGGAGCGAACGAGCGGACCGAACGGGGAAGGGCGTCTCACGCCGGCCTTGAGGAGAGTGGCTTTGTTCGCGAGATCCGGCAGCGGATGTTCACCAGTTTCGACAGCGCGCTTCGGACTCGCAGATTCGAACAGCCAGGTGCTGCTTCCCGCAGCGCGAGTGACCGGCTTGGCTGGGATTGAGGACAGTGACCGTCCTCAATCCGTCCTACGGTCGGTCTGGGTCGCTGACCGGGCGGCTCGCAGCAAGAATCACAGCTGGTAGCCACTCATGACCCTGGCTACCTGCCGCGCGTGCAAGGAGTATGACCATGGGCATTTCCGAGGCGGCCGACCGCGCCGACACCTTCGTCCCGCACCGTTTCACCGAGCAGCTGGTGGACCTGGGCGAGATCCGCATGAACTACGTCGCCGAGGGCGACCCCAGCGCCCCCGCGCTGCTGCTGATCCCCGCCCAGGGCGAGTCCTGGTGGGGCTATGAGGAAGCGATCGGGCTGCTCAGCTCGCAGTTCCAGGTGTTCGCGATCGACCTGCGCGGCCAGGGACGCACCACCTGGACCCCGGGCCGCTACAACCTGGGCACCTGGGGTGCCGACGTCGAGAGGTTCATCGACCTGGTCATCCAGCGTCCCGCGATCGTGGCCGGGAACTCCTCCGGCGGGATCATCACCGCCTATGTGGCCGCCTACGGCAAGCCCGGCCTGGTCCGCGGCGCGATCCTGGAGGACCCGCCGCTGTTCGCCTCCCAGGGCGCCCCGCCGTACGGGCCCGGGATGATGCAGACGCTCGGGCCGATCTTCGCGCTGTGGGCCAAGTGGCTGGGCCCGCAGTGGTCGATCGGGGACTGGACCGGCATGGTCAAGGCCGCCCCCGAGGAGCTGCCCGCCTTCCTGCACCCGGGCATCGGCTTCATGATGGGCGACGGCGACCCCGAGGCCGGCGCGTCCCCGACCCCGGTGCAGCACCTGAAGGAGTACGACCCCGAATGGGGCCAGGCGTGGGCCACCGACACCGCCAACGCCGGAGTCGATCACGCCACGATGCTCGCCCAGGTGAAGACCCCGGTGCTACTCACCCACCACTTCCACATGACGGACCCCGACACCGGGCAGCTCATGGGCGCGATGACCGACATCCAGGCCGCCCAGGCCCGCCGCCTGCTCGAATCCACCGGCCAGCCGGTCACCTTCACCCCGCTCGACGCGCCGCACACCATGCACGAGCCGATGGCACAGCAGTACGTCGACGTCATCACCGACTGGATCAAGACCCTGGCCTGACCCGAGAACCGCAGCACCAGACCTCGGCCACTGCCGGGCGCAGCGGCCGAGGCTCACCAGGACGCCCCACCACACAATCGAACAGCGCGCCAGTCGGGTGCTGTCGAAACTGGTGAACATCCGCTGCCGGATCTCGCGAACAAAGCCAGGTGAGTGTCCGTCCGCGCCAGTACGCGACATGCCTGTCAGTTGACGTCGCGGGGCGGGGCTGGTGAGGGGCAAGGCCGGCAGTAGGAGACGAGCGTTTCGCGTTCGTTGGTCGAGAAGAACGACTCTGCGAGCACGCTGTCCCAGCACCGACCGGTGCGGCCGACCGACATCGGGGCCCCGAACTGGGCTGCCAGGGCAACGAATTGCCGACTGGTGTACTGGATGGATTCCACTGATCGTCGCAACACCTTGATCGGCAAACCGGATCAGGCCCGTCGTGCCCCTGGCTCGGTGGCGCGGACACTCCTCGCCGACGATCACCCTCGGTTACTATGCTCACTTCATGCCGGAAGCCGGAAGCCGGAAGCCGGAAGCCGGAAGCAAGGGGCGCGGCACCATCGGCGGTCTGCTGGGGGGAGCGGGGAGACCGGCCCGCCGGCCGAGAATCCCGGATTTCCCCCAGTGTCGTTGACTGGCCATGCCTGCCTCT
This sequence comes from Streptomyces durocortorensis, assembly GCF_031760065.1. Classification (NCBI taxonomy): domain Bacteria; kingdom Bacillati; phylum Actinomycetota; class Actinomycetes; order Kitasatosporales; family Streptomycetaceae; genus Streptomyces; species Streptomyces sp. C11-1. The sequence continues at coordinate 730,417 of NZ_CP134500.1, read as the reverse complement.
ACGCCCCGGAGAAGTCGTCCGTGTGACTGCAAGGCTGAAGAGATGGGTGGCCTGGGAAAGTGCTGGAAGAGGTTGTAGCGACCCGCTACGTCACGCCCCTGCGTGAAGGCGGCTCGCTCCCCGGGATCGTCGAGGCCGACGATCTCGGTACGTACGTCATGAAGTTCACCGGGGCCGGACAGGGCCGTAAGACGCTGGTCGCCGAGGTCATCTGCGGGGAGCTCGGCCGTCGGCTGGGGCTGCGGGTGCCCGAACTGGTGACCATCGAGCTCGACCCGGTCATCGGGCTCGCCGAGCCCGACCAGGAGGTGCAGGAGCTGCTCAAGGCGAGCGGCGGGCTGAACCTCGGGATGGACTACCTGCCGGGCTCGCTCGGGTTCGACCCGCTCGCCTACGAGGTCGGGGCGGCCGAGGCCGGGCGGGTCGTCTGGTTCGACGCGCTGATCAACAACGTGGACCGGTCCTGGCGCAACCCCAACCTGCTCGTCTGGCACGGCGACCTCTGGCTCATCGACCACGGCGCGACCATGATCTGGCACCACAACTGGCCGGGCGCCGAGGCCTCCGCGGCCAAGCCGTACAACGCGTCGGACCATGTCCTGGCCCCCTTCGCCCCGGACATCGCCGCTGCCGCCGCCGAGCTGGCCCCCCTGGTCACCGAGGAACTGCTCACCGAGGTGGCCGCCGAGGTGCCGGACGTCTGGCTGGCCGACGAGCCGGGGTTCGGGTCCACCGACGAGCTGCGCCGGGCCTACATCGCCCCGCTGCTCGCCCGGGCCGCCACCATCCACCGGCGGATCACCCTGGACGCACCGGCCTCGACCCGGCCCTCCCAGGCGCCGGGCTGGCTCACCGAGCGCCTGCCGCCCCGGCCGAAGCCATCCGGCGACGACCGCTCCGCTGCCGCCGTCCGTACGGGAGAGGGCGGTGGCCGATGACGAGGCGCGATGTCTTCGAGTACGCGATTCTGCGCGTCGTGCCCCGGGTCGAGCGCGGCGAGTGCTTCAACGCGGGGGTGCTCGTCTACTGCCGGGCCCGGTCGTTCGTCGCCGCCCGTACGCACTTGGACGAGGCGAAGCTGAGGGCGCTGGACCCGGACGCCGATGTGATGGGCGTACGGGCCGCCCTCCGTGCGGTGGAAGGGGTCTGCGGCGGCGGTGAAGGGGCCGGGCAGGCGGCCGGAGACGACGCCGGGCGGCGCTTCCGCTGGCTGATCGCCCCGCGCTCCACGGTAGTCCAGCCCGGGGCCGTGCACAGTGGGCTCACCACCGATCCGGCCGGTGAGGTGGAGCGGCTGCTCGACCTGCTGGTGCGCTGAGTCCGGTACGAGGGGGCCGCCGCCGTGTGTGACGTGCGGCCCCCCGGGCCGTGCGCCGTTGACACCGGGTGCCAGGGCTTCTAGCGTCTCGTCTGCTGAAGGTACTAAGCGGTTGCTCAGCCATCGGGTCGCTCTGCCGACGACTGCCTGGGAGGCGCCCGACGTCCGCTGAGCCGCTATCCAAGGGCGAGGAGAACCAAGCATGTCCACCACCGAGCAGCGCGTCGCCATCGTGACGGGAGCGGCCCGGGGCATCGGCGCCGCCACCGCCGTACGCCTCGCGGCCGAGGGCCGCGCCGTCGCCGTACTCGATCTCGACGAGGCGGCCTGCAAGGACACCGTCGAGAAGATCACCGCCGCCGGGGGCACCGCGCTCGCCGTCGGCTGCGACGTGTCGGACGCCGGTCGGGTGGAAGCCGCCGTCGCGCGGGTCGCCGCCGAGCTGGGCGCGCCGACGATCCTCGTGAACAACGCGGGTGTGCTCCGCGACAACCTGCTGTTCAAGATGAGCGAGTCCGACTGGGACATCGTGATGAACGTGCACCTCAAGGGTGCGTTCCTGATGGCCAAGGCCGTGCAGGCGCACATGGTCGAGGCCGGGTTCGGCCGGATCGTCTCGCTCTCCTCCTCCTCGGCTCTCGGCAACCGCGGCCAGGCCAACTACTCTGCGGTCAAGGCGGGGCTCCAGGGGCTCACCAAGACGCTCGCCAAGGAGCTCGGCAAGTTCGGGGTCACGGCCAACGCCGTCGCGCCCGGGTTCATCGTCACCGAGATGACCGCGCAGACGGCTGCCCGCGTCGGCATGGGCTTCGAGGAGTTCCAGGCGGCGGCCGCCACCCAGATCCCCGTCCAGCGCGTCGGCCGTCCCGAGGACGTCGCGAACGCCATCGCCTTCTTCGCGGGCGACGACGCGGGCTTCGTCTCCGGCCAGGTCATGTACGTGGCCGGCGGACCCCTCAACTGATCCGAAGGGCAGCGGACACATGACGGTGCAGGACAGCGGAAAGGTCGCCCTCATCACGGGCGCCAGCCGGGGTATCGGCTACGGCATCGCCGAGGCGCTCGTCGCCCGCGGCGACCGGGTGGCCATCACGGGACGGGGCGAGGAGGCCCTGAAGGAGGCCGTCGAGAGGCTCGGCTCCGACCGGGTGATCGGCATCGTGGGCAAGGCGCACGACGAGGCCCACCAGGCGGCGGCGGTCGAGCGCACCATGGAGGCGTTCGGCCGGGTCGACCACCTGGTGAACAACGCCGGGACGAACCCGGTCTTCGGCCCCATCGCGGAGCTCGATCTCGGCGTCGCCCGCAAGGTCTACGAGACCAATGTGATCTCGGCGCTGGGGTTCGCCCAGCAGACCTGGAAGGCCTGGCAGAAGGAGAACGGCGGGGCGATCGTGAACATCGCCTCCATCGCCGGGGTCTCCGCCTCGCCGTTCATCGGCGCGTACGGCATGAGCAAGGCGGCCATGGTCAACCTGACCCTTCAGCTGGCGCACGAGTTCGCCCCGGCCGTCCGCGTCAACGCGATCGCCCCCGCCGTGGTCAAGACCCGGTTCGCCGAAGCCCTCTACGAGGGCCGCGAAGCGGAGGCGGCCGCCGCCTATCCGCTGGGCAGGCTCGGTGTGCCCGAGGACATCGGGGGCGCCGCCGCCTTCCTGACCTCGGCGCAGTCGGACTGGATCACCGGGCAGACCCTGGTGGTGGACGGGGGAATCTTCCTGAACGCCGGCGTGGGCTGAGAGCGGCCTGAACCGGTTTGGCCCTGATTGACGCAAGTGCCCCGTCGGGCCGACGGATTGACCCGTCGGGGCGCTGCGGTATGGTCTGCCGACCCATGGCTGATCGAGGAGCGTGCACGTGTTCTACCGGGCCAGTCTGCAGGCCGCTGCAGCCCTAGCTTCCCTTTCTCTGCTGGCCGGCTGCGGTCTCTTTTCCGACAGTGGATCGGAAACGGACCAGAAGATAACCGTCGGGACGACCAGCTCCCCGTCCACGCTCGATCCGGCGGCAGCCTGGGACGGTTCCTGGGAACTGATGCGGAACGTTTACCAGACCCTGGTGAGCTTCCCCACCGGCAGCACGAGCCCGGAGCCGGACGCGGCGGAATCCTGCAAGTTCACCGACGCCACGAGCATGGCCTACCGGTGCACGCTCAAGAAGAACCTCAAGTTCTCCAATGGCGAGAAGCTCGACGCCGAGGCCGTCAAGTACTCGATCGAGCGTGTCCTGGACATCCACTTCAAGGGCGGCCCGGCCGGAATGCTCGGCTCGCTGGACCGGGTGGAGACCAAGGGCGACGACACCGTCATCTTCCACCTGAACAAGTCCGACGCGACGTTCCCGTTCATTCTGGCCACTCCCGCCATGTCGCTCGTCGCCCCCGGCGACTACCGCAAGGACGGGATCCGCGACGACGGCAAGGTCACCGGCTCCGGCCCGTACCTCCTGGAGTCCTACGACGCCGGGGCCACCGCCGAGCTGAAGAAGAACCCGGACTACAAGGGCTTCGCCAACCGGAAGAACGACGCGGTCACCATCCGCTACTTCGAGAAGTCCGCCGAGATGGTGAGCGCGCTCAAGGCGAAGGAGATCGACGCCACCTACCGGGGTCTGACCGCCGAGGAGGTCGTCAGCCTGGAGGACAACAAGGCCGACAACGCCGGCCTCCAGATCGTCGAGAGCACCGGCGCGGACATCCGCTTCCTGGTCTTCAACCCGAAGGACCCGGCCGCCGCGAACCCCGCCGTCCGCAAGGCCATCGCGCACGTCGTGGACCGTGACGCCCTGGTCGCCAAGGTCTACCGGGGAACCGCCGAGCCCCTCTACTCCATGATTCCCAAGGGCATCGCCGGACACGCCACGAGCTTCTTCGACACCTTCGGCGACCCGGACGTGGAGAAGGCCGAGGAGATCCTCACCGGGGCCGGCATCACCGAGCCCGTGAAGATGAGCTTCTGGTACACCACCGACCGGTACGGCTCCTCCACGGAGCCCGAGTTCGAGGAGCTCAAGCGGCAGCTCGAAGGCTCCGGGCTGTTCGAGATCACGCTGAACGGCAAGCCCTGGCAGGAGTTCCAGGAAGGCTTCAACAAGGGCGAGTACCCGGTCTTCGGCCGCGGCTGGTTCCCGGACTTCCCGGACCCCGACAACTTCATCGCCCCCTTCGTGGGCAAGGAGAGCGTCACCGGCACCCCGTACATCAACAAGGAGATCACCCAGCAGCTGATCCCCTCCTCGCGGCAGGAGAGCGACCGGGGCGCGGTCAGCAAGCAGTTCGAGCGAGCCCAGGAGATCCTGGTCGACGACGTCCGGCTGCTCCCGCTGTGGCAGGGCAAGCTGTACGTGGCGGCGGGTGAGGACATCGGCGGCGGCGAGCGCGCGCTCGACCCGCAGACCGTCATGCAGATGTGGGAGCTGTACCGCAAGGCCAGCTGGTAGCCGGTCCGGCCGGCCCTGGGCCGGCCGGCAGCAGCCGATACGGCTCGCGGGTCCGTTGTCAGTGGCGGGCGGTAGGTTCTGGGATCAAGAACCTGTTGCTCACCGGAGGTTGTGGACGTGACCGATATCGACCTGCTGCCCGAGTCCTGGCGCGGCGTCCTCGGCGAAGAACTGCAGAAGCCGTACGTCAAGGAGCTGGCGGACTTCGTCGAGGAGGAGCGGGCCAAGGGTCCCGTGTATCCGCCGCGCGAGCAGGTCTTCGCCGCCCTGGACGCCACCCCCTACGACCGGGTCAAGGTCCTCATCCTCGGCCAGGACCCCTACCACGGGGAGGGCCAGGGGCACGGGCTGTGTTTCTCCGTGCGGCCCGGAGTCAAGACGCCTCCGTCCTTGCGCAACATCTACAAGGAGATGAACCAGGAGCTCGGCCTGCCCGTCCCGGACAACGGCTATCTGATGCCGTGGGCCGAGCAGGGCGTCCTCCTGCTCAACGCCGTGCTCACCGTGCGGGGCGGCGAGGCCAACTCCCACAAGGGCAAGGGCTGGGAGAAGATCACCGACGCCGTGATCCGTGCCGTCGCCGACCGGCCCGACCCGGCGGTCTTCGTGCTCTGGGGCAACTACGCGCAGAAGAAGCTGCCCCTGATCGACGAGGAGCGCCACGTCGTGGTGAAGGGCGCGCACCCCTCGCCGCTCTCCGCGAAGCGGTTCTTCGGCTCCCGCCCCTTCACCCAGATCAACGAGGCCGTGGCAGCCCAGGGCCACGAGCCGATCGACTGGCGCATCCCCGACCTCGGCTGACGTGCCGGGGCCGCTGAGTCCGGTCGGTATGCGCGTGTTCGATCGGTCTGTTCGGTCCTTGCGTGGTACGTCCGTGTCTGAGCGGTAATGCGGAATCCCGGCGTTAGCGTCGGAACGACCGCAACCGGCAGCACGGGCACGAGGAGACCGCAGTGGTGGAGCAGCAGGAGGCGTCCGAGGACGCCGTGATGACCAGGATCGGCCAGGCGGTCATGCTGCTCCACGGGGGTGACCGCGAGGAGGCCCGCAACCGCTTCGGTGTCCTCTGGTCGGAGCTCGGCGCGGACGGCGACGCCCTGCACCGCTGCACCCTCGCGCACTACATGGCCGACACGCAGGACGATCCCGGCGACGAGCTGGCCTGGGACCTGCGTGCGCTGACGGCCGCCGAGGGGCTGAGCGAGGAGCGGGCGGCGGAGCACCGGGACACCCTGGCCGTCCGGGCGTTCTACCCCTCGCTCCACCTCAACCTCGCGGCGGACTACCTCAAGCTCCAGCGCCCGGACTCGGCACGCCTCCACCTCCGCCGGGCCCGCGCCGCCGCCGACGCGCTCGTGGACGGCGGAAACGGAGGCGGGGTGCGGGCCGCGATCGACCGGCTGGAGCTCCGTATGCGGCAGCAGTGACCGGGTACGGCTCCGGGCGAGGCCGCCGCGTCCGGGAGTTCCGCGTCAGCGGCCGTACACCTCCTCGCAACTGCGGGCTTCCCGGCTGCCCGCCGGCCAGCCGCCGTACCCCCTGCCCAGCGCGCAGACGTCCGTCCCGCCACTTCCCGGGAGGCGTGGTACGGAGGGCACGGGCACCACGACGGGAGGGACGCCCGGCACCCGGGGAGGTCTTGTGCGCGGTGGGAGGTGCGTGCGCTCCCGCGCCGGTGGCGGTCCGGCCCGCCCGGGCGCCGGGCGGGCGTCGGAGGCCGCCGGGGGCGTGGGGGCGGGCGGCCGGGAGGCCGAGGGGCTCGGGTCCACCATGACTTCCAGTGCCTCGCGGGCGGGCGGCTGCACGATCTGCGGGGCCACGTCCTGGGCCGGGCCGGTGGCGCCCGGGGGCGGGGGATGGCCGGGAGGGCCGGCCGGGGGCGTCACCGAAACGCAGCCGGACACGGCCGTGACCGCTAAGCCGACCAGGAGTTGAACGCTGATTCTGGTTCGCTGCACCCGGGTAACTCTGTGGTCCCGCCACGGCTCCCGGGGAGCCGGTGGACGAGAAATGGCCCGCACGGGTGACCCGGTCAGCCCCGTGCCCGGCGGTGCACCGGTTCGTTCACTCGCCGGTGGCGCCGTCGACGCGCTCGCGCAGCAGGTCGGCGTGGCCGTTGTGCCGGGCGTACTCCTCGATCATGTGCGTATAGATCCAGCGGAGGCTGAACGGCTCGCCGGACGAGCCGACGCCCTGGGAGAAGTCGTCCAGGCCGAACGCGGCGGCGCTCCTGCGGGCCGCCGCCGTCTCCGCCAGCCACACGGATTCCGCCTCGGCCCAGGTGTCGGACTCCGTGACTGTGAAGTCCCCGTCCGGGTCCTCCTCGGTGGAGTAGAGGTCCGGCAGCTCCGCGCCCTCCAGGATCTCGCGGAACCAGAACCGCTCCACCTCGGCCAGATGCCGTACGAGGCCGAGGAGGGTCAACGCGGAGGGCGGGACGGACGCCTCGCGCAGCTGCGCGTCCGTGAGACCGGCGCACTTCAGAGCGAGCGTCTCACGGTGGTGGTCGAGCCAGCCCTCCAGCATGGGGCGCTCGGCGGCGTCCAGAGCGGGCTCGGAGCGCTGGGGCAGTGCGGAAGAGGTCGCGGAGGGGGACGCGGAAGACGACGAAGACGACACGGAAGGAGCCGTGGAAGAAGTCATGGCGGCCATCCTTGTCCATGATCATGTCCCTGGCCAGGGGTTTCGCCGGGGAACCGGCGAGCGGGGCCGCCACGGACCGGACGTATGCTGCCGTGGCGGAACAGCGGAACAGCAGTGCGTCACGGCGAACAGGGAGACCCTCGTGAAGATCGGTTGTATCGGGCTGGGCGACATCGCGCAGAAGGCGTACCTGCCGGTGCTCGCCGCCGTCCCAGGGGTCGACCTGCATCTGCAGACCCGCACCCCCGCCACGCTCCACCGGGTCGGCGACGCCCACCGCGTTCCGGCCGGCGCGCGGCACACGAGCCTTGACTCCCTGCTCGCCGAAGGGCTGGACGCGGCCTTCGTGCACGCGCCGACCGCCGTGCACCCGCAGATCGTGGAGCGGCTCCTCGACGCCGGGGTCGCCACCTATGTCGACAAGCCGATCGCCTACGAGTACGCCGAGTCCGAGCGGCTGGTGAACCTCGCGGAGGAACGCGGCGTCAGCCTCGCCGTCGGCTTCAACCGGCGGTTCGCCCCGAGCTACTCGCAGTGCGCCGAGCACCCGCGCGAGCTGATCCTGATGCAGAAGAACCGGGTGGGGCTCCCCGAGGACCCCCGCTCCATGATCCTCGACGACTTCATCCACGTCGTCGACACGCTGCGCTTCCTTCTGCCGGGCCCCGTCGACCACACCACCGTGCGCGCCCGGATCGTGGACGGCCTGATGCACCACGTGGTGCTCCAGCTGTCCGGTGACGGGTTCACGGCGATCGGCATGATGAACCGGCTGAACGGCTCGACCGAGGAGGTCCTGGAGGTCTCCGGCCAGGACACCAAGCGTCAGGTCCTCAATATCGCGGATGTCATCGACCACAAGGGCCAGCCCTCGGTGCGGCGGCGCGGCGACTGGGTTCCGGTGGCCCGCCAGCGCGGTATCGAGGCCTGCGTCCACGCCTTCCTCGACGCCGTGCGCGAGGGCGGGACACTCAGTGCCCGGGACGCTCTGGCGACCCATGAGCTGTGTGAGCGGGTGGTCCGGGAGGCCCTGGAGCAGGCTTCCTGAGGGCCCGCACCCCCACGGCGGCGCACAGTACGGCCATCGCCCCCATCGCCCCGTACACCGGCCAGTCGCCCAGGCGGCCGTAGAGCGTGGTCCCGCGGGCCACCGGCACGTCGAACACCTCCGCCGCACTCGCGTCCGTACCGAGCGGGCGGCCCAGCCGTTCACCACGGGGCCCGTACGCCGCGCTGACCCCGGTCAGCGTGGCGTGCACCACGGGGCGGCCGTTCTCGGCGGCCCGCAGGGCCCCCAGCGACGCGTGCTGGGCCGGGGCCCAGCTGTCCTGGAACGTCGAGGTGGCGGACTGGGCGACGAGCACCTGCGCACCGTCGCGGACCAGCCGCCTGCTCATGTCGGGGAACGCCGACTCGAAGCAGACCAGCGGACCGACCCGGAGCCCCCGGGCACCGTCCGGCAGGGGCATCACCACCTGGCGGTCGCCGCGCAGCCGGTCCTCGCCCGCCGCCCGCCCCACGGAGGTAACCCACCCCAGCAGAGCGCGGGCCGGGACGTACTCACCGAACGGGACCAGACGCATCTTGTCGTAGCGGTCCCCGGTGGGCCCGTCCGGCCCCACGAGCACCGCCGACTTGAAGATCCCCGACCTCCCCGTGCCGTTGGTCTGCCGGGCGTCCACATTGACCAGCAGATCGGCGCCGACCCGGCGGGACAGCTCCGCCAGTCGCCGCGCGGTCTCCGGGTCCTGCCACGCGCCCGCCCCGATGCTGCTCTCGCCCCACACCACCAGGTCCACCCCCCGGCCCTCCAGCGAGCGGGTCAGCTCCTCGCCCCGGTCGAGGCGGCGCGCGACACTGCCGGGCCCCTCGATGACGCCCGGCTGCACGACGGCGATCCGGGCCGTGCCGGTGCTCTCGGGCCGGGGTGCCCACGCCCACATCGCGGTGACGGACAGGGCGCACACCACCAGTGCGACACCGGCGGTCCGCCGGGCGGCCGGCACGGCGATCAGCAGGGCCGTGCCGGTGTTCACCGCGAGCACCAGCAGGCTCACCAGCCACACCCCGCCGACCGAAGCCACCCGCAGGGCCGGGGAGACCTCCCACTGACTCGCGCCGAGCAGGCCCCAGGGACCGCCGAGCCCTTCCCAGGAGCGGACCAGCTCGATCATCAGCCACCCGGAGGGCACGATGATCACCGCGGCCACGGCCCGCCATGCGGAGGGCGCGCCGCCGAGCAGCCGGAACACCAGCAGCCCCCAGGGGATCCAGAGCAGCCCGAGCAGCGCGGCCAGCAGCACGATGAAGACATGGAGGCTCGGCATCAGCCAGTGGTGCACGGCGATGACGAAGCCGATCCCACCGATCCAGCCGTCCAGCGCCGCCCGGCGGGGCGTGCCCGCGCCGCGGATCAGCAGCAGCCAGGGGACGAGGGCCACATAGGCGAACCACCAGAGGCCGGGTGCGGGAAAGGCCAGCGCGGGCAGTGCCCCGGCGAGCAGCGCCGCCCCGGCACGGCCCCAGCGGGAGGCGAGGAGCCGGTCACGGGCCGAGGGCCCGCCGTCCGGGGTCCGCATGCCGTGGCCTCCTCGGTGGTGCGCGGGCGGTCGGCTGCCTTCTCCGGTCCGCCCCCGTGTACCCCGGTGCCGGTCCGCCCCTGTCCACCCAGTGTGGGGCAGGTGCTCCCCGCCGGACAGGGGACACGGCCGTGCGGGGCATGCGGCCCTGCCCCGCCCCGGCCGATGCGGCCTACCCGCTCGGTGCCCGCCGCCACTTCTCGTTGACGGTGACCGTACGGATCAGCCAGCCCGGGTCGGCGCGGCGCAGCTCGAAGGTGTAGCGGCCGCCGGTGACGAAGTCGGGCGCGTTGTCCGCTCCCGCGTCATCCTTCCGGGCCAGGCGCATCGGGTTGAGGTAGTCGGCCCGCACCTGTGCCCGGTCGCCCGGATAGCCGCCCAGGTCCTCCAGCTCGATGCGGCGGTTGACGATCAGGTGCTGGCGGACGGGGAAGAGGCTCATCGTCTCCGCGAGCCACCGGGCGATCTCGTCGGCCGGGCCCTCGGCCCCGCCCGCTTCCCGGTAGTCCGCGCGGCCGTCCTCGGTGAACAGGGCTCCGTAGTCCGACCAGGCCCCGTCGTCCACGGCCACCGCGTACCCGGTGATCACGTCATCGATGGCAAGCCGGTCCAGTACGGTCGCGAGTGCCACACGCTGTGTCATCGGGCAAGTCTCGGTCAAGCAGCCCGCCAGGCCAAGAGGTCCGCAGCGGGGAGGCGGCCTCACAGGGGTGGCACCGCTCAGCAGGGCACGACCGCGACCGGCCCGAGCGCGTGCGTGAGCGTCGTCTGTGCCACCGGGGACAGCCCGAGCCCGAGCGACTCGCCGCCCCTGCGGCGGCCGATCACCGTCAGCGCCGCGGTCGCCGACGCGGTCACCAGGGTGCGTGCGGCGGAGCCGTTGACCGGCTCCCGGACGATCTCCACCTGCGGGTACTTCTCGTGCCAGCCCGAGGTCAGCTCCGCCAGGGTTCGCGCGGCCGAGCCCGCCGCCGCCTCCCGGTCCAGGGCGGGACCGCCCGCGAGCATCGAGGAGAACATCGTCCAGCCGTGCACGATCCGCAGCCGCGCGTCCGGCCGGGAGGCCGCGGTGGCGAAGGCGAACTCCAGGACCGCCTCGCTGCTCTCGTCGGCGGCCACCCCCGCCACGATGTCGGTGAAGACCTCCAGGTCCCCGGGCTGGTCGTCCTCCTCAGGACGGCCGTCCTGCACGACCACTACCGGACAGCTCGCCATCGATGCGGTGGCGAGACTGTTGGAGCCGATCATCAGCGACCGGAAGCCGCCGAGCCCTCGCGAGCCGACCACGATCATCGAGGCGTCCCGGCCGAGCGAGACCAGCGCGGCCGACGGGAAGTCCAGAGGCGCAAGCGTCGAGGGGCGCAGATCCGGAACGGTCCGCGCGCTCCGGCGTACGGCGTCGGCCAGCAGCTCGTCCGCCTCGCGCCGCCGGGTCTGCTCGTCGGCCTGCCGGGTGAGCGGGCGGACGTGGACGATCAGCAGGGGGAGCCGGCGCCGAGCGGCCTCGTGCGTGGCCCAGTCGAGCGCCTGCCAGCTGTGCGTGGAACCGTCTACGGCGGCGATCACGGGAAGATCGGTATCGGTAGTGGTCATGTCTCCGAGCGTACGTCTGCGGGTGCGCGCCTCCCGTCGTCGGAGCAGTCGGGTGGGGGGCGGGGAAAGTTCCCGGCACTCTTTTGTGATGTGAATCACACTTGATGCTCCTGGGGTAAACAAGGTGAACCCCGGCATTTGTCGCCTACGGCCCCCTTCTCGCCGGGGTGGGTGGTGCTGGCACGATGGCCGCCATGGGAGCCGGAACCGCACTCCGACTCGGGCGCACCGCGCTGTTCGCCTTGGTGTGCGTCGCCGTGTCCGGGCTCGGCCACGCGCTGATGTCCGGCACGCCCCTGCCTCTCTCCGTCCAGGCCGCCGCGCTGCTGCCGGTGGGCGGCGCGGGGTGGTGGCTCGCGGCACGGGAACGGAACGCTCCGGTGACCGTCGCGGCCCACGCCTCGGGCCAGTTGGGGTTGCACGGCTTCCTCAGCGCGGCCGGTTCCTGGCTGCCGTCCGGTGCCGGTGCGCACCGCATGGGCGGCTCCCACCATCTGCCGGGCGCGATGAGCCACTCCGCCCACGACATGTCGATCGGAGGCCCGTCGGACCTGATGGGGGTTCTGGCGGCCTTCGATGGCTCGCTGTTCACCACGGGCATGGCAGCCGCCCACGCGATCGCCGGGCTCATCTGCGGCTGGTGGCTGTGGCGCGGCGAGGTCGCCGCCGCCCGGCTGGGCCGCTCCCTGGTGCTGTTCGTACGGGCCCCGCTGCGGTCGGCCCTGCGCCTGTGGTCCGCGACACCGCCCGCCCCGGCGGACCCCGCCCCACGGCGCACCTGCCGCAGGCCCGGCCGCCGCCGGGACCTTCTCGCCCGGCACAGCGTCTCCCGGCGAGGGCCCCCGTACCGCCTCCGCCTCCTCTGACCTGAACTCCATCCGCCCTTACGGCCCCTTGCGGGCCGGAGGCGGTACGGGTGTGCGCGTCGCGCACACCCGTGACAGGCATGCCGGTCCACGGGGGCGCCCCAGGGCGTCCGGGGCCGGTGACCGGACCCGGAGGCCGTTGCCGGCCGCCGGCTCCGCTAGGACGCGAAGGGCTGCTGTGACACTTCCTGCCCCCACACTGCGAGGCACCGCACCACCGGCACCCGGGCTTCCCGCCCGGGTGCCCACCGCCCGGCCCCCGGTGATCCGGGTGACCGCCGCCCGCCCGCCCCGGGCCCCCGCCGCCCGGCAGAACGACGGCCAGATCACCGACTGGGCCCTGGCGGCGGGCGGCGGGGACCGCGAGGCCGCCGACCGGTTCGTCCGGGCGACCTACGAGGACGTCCGCCGGTTCGTCGCCTACCTCAGCGCGGACGTCCCGGGCGCGGACGACCTGGCCCAGGAGACGTATCTGCGGGCGATGAGCGGGCTGGCCCGGTTCGCGGGCCGTTCCTGCGCCCGGACCTGGCTGATGTCCATCGCGCGGCGCGTCGTCGTCGACCGGTACCGCACCGCCGCCGCGCGCCCCCGGACCGCCGACACCGCGGACTGGCAGACCGCGGCCGAACGCGCCCAGCCCCGCCATCTGCCCGGGTTCGAGGAGTCCGTGGCGGTGCTGGACGCCCTGCGGCGACTGGACCCGGCGCGGCGCCAGGCGTTCGTCCTGACCCAGTTGCTGGGGCTGTCCTACGAGGACGCCGCGGCCGCCGCCGGATGCCCCATCGGTACGGTGCGCTCCCGTGTGGCGCGCGCCCGCCGCGAACTGGCCGGGCAGTGGCGCACCGAACCGGCCGACCCCGTACGCGTGGGATAGGCGGCGTTCCGACGTTTCACCTCGCCGCCCGGATGCGGTCGCCGCGAGGTGAAACGCCGTTCAGCGGACGGTCGCGGGCGCGGACGTCTACGAATCGGTCTCGATCGTGGCGCTCGTCGGGATCCAGGCGGGTGATGGCGCAATCATGGGCGCATGTCACGGCCTTCGACGCACTTGCGCAGCCCCGAGTGGTTCTCGGTGGACGCGTCGGTGCTGAATGTGGCACTGGTGTATCCGATGCAGGGCCCGGCGGGGATCTTCGGGCCGGGGTGCGAGACGTGTGTGCGGCTGGCCGTGGAGGAGGTCAACGGTTTGGGGAACATCGGTGCAGCCACTAACGCTAAGCACTTGGTCATGGTCATGAGCTGAGCGTTGTGGCGTCCGGACGGGGTTGGGGGACGCCGGAGGAGTGCCGCGAAGTCAGCGTGGGCCACCTCGATGGCTTCGGGGTACGCCTGGGCCTTCTCGTGTTCGGCGAGGGCCCGGTAGATGCTCGCGACGGAGGGGCTGTGCCCCTTGCGCTTGCCGGTGGGGATGAACAGGTCGGGCTGGATCTGCTCGACGGGCTCGCCGAGTGCCTTGCGGCGCAGGACGGTGTGCGGCATGTCGTCGGTGATGACCGGGGGCCGACCGCCGTGCTTGCCCTTGCGGGCCGCGGCATCGAGCCCCTCCAGCGTCGACTCCCGGATGGTCTCCCGCTCGGTCTCCGCCATCGCCGCGAAGAAGCCGAGCAACAGCTTGCCCGGCCCGGTGGGGTCGTAGATGCCGGGCAGCGGCCCGGAGAGCATCTCCAGTACCAGGCCGTGCTCAGTGAGGTGGTCGGCGAGGGCGGTGAGCTCGGCCGCGTCCCGCCCGAGTCGTTTCATCTCGTACACCGTGAACAGGGCCCGGCAGTGCGGCGCGTGGGCCCTGATCTCCCGGGCGCTCTTCAGAGCCTCCTCGAAGGCGGGGCGGACCTTGATACGGGTGCTGATCTTCTCGCTGAAGATCTTTTCTCGCTCGATGCCGTGCTTGGCGAGTGCGTCCAGTTGCGAGTCGAGCTCCTGCCCGAGCGTCGAGCAACGACCGTAGCCGATACGGATGTCAGCGCTCGGCAGGTCCGGATCGACCGCGGCGGGCACCGGAGCCCCGGGGCGCCAGGGCTGGCCGGGCCCGCGGTCGGCCGGCGTCTGCACCCGCAGCTCCTTCGCGAGCTTCGGCACCTTGGTGAAGCGTCCGGTGTGATACGCGCTCGCGACCGCGGCGGAGCGCGAGCGGCACGGCGAGCCGGGAGCCGCCTTGGACCTCGGGCACGGATGGCGTTCGACGAGATCGGCTTCCGACCCGGTGGGCGGGGAAGGTTCTTGAGGTCCGTCATGAGCCCGGGTTTTCGCGCTGCCAAGCGTTCGGGATCTTCTGTACCTATGAGTATGTACACTGCTTGCATGAGCGCTGCGGAACGTCTTGTCGAGAGCACTCGCGAACTGCTGTGGGAACGCGGTTACACCGGCACCAGCCCGAAAGCGATCCAGCAGCGGGCCGGCGCCGGGCAAGGAAGCATGTACCACCACTTCGCTGGAAAACCGGACTTGGCGCTCGCCGCGATCCGGCGCACCGCCGAGGAGATGCGCGCCAGGGCCGAGGAGCAGTTCTCCACACCGGAGACCGCGGTAGATCGCATCACCGCGTACCTGCGCCGGGAGCGGGACGTCCTCAAGGGCTGCCCGATTGGGCGCCTTACCCAGGACCCGGATGTCGTGGCCGACCCTGCGCTGCGGGCCCCCGTCGACGAAACCCTCGCCTGGCTGCGGGAACGCCTTGCCGACTTGCTGGTCGAGGGGCGCGAGCGCGGCGAACTGGGTGCCGCGCTGGACCCGCAGGCGACCGCCGCGACTGTCGTCGCGGTACTGCAAGGCGGCTACGTCCTGGCTCGCGCTGCCGACTCCGTGCAGCCATTCGACCAGGCGATCACTGGGGTGCTGGGCCTCCTGGCCGCACATATCTCCACCACCCACGAGTAGAGAGGTCCTGCGTTTCATGCGTGTCTCCCGTACGCCGCAGCCCACCGCCGTCGCACCACCCGAATGGGTTTCCGGCGCGGCATGGGTCGACGAGCTCGCCGCGCCCGAGGAACCCTCGCGCTTCCGGGTTGACAGCGTTCACTTCGCGCCGGGCGCCCGCACCGCGTGGCATCGCCACCCCCTCGGCCAGGTTCTGCACGTCACCGAGGGGACCGGGCTCGTCCAGTGCCGCGGCGGAGAGGTGCACATCATTCGCGCCGGAGACAGTGTGCGCGTCGCGCCGGGCGAGTGGCATTGGCACGGCGCCTCTTCCAGCACCTTCATGACGCATCTGGCCATCCAGGAAGTCGCCGAGGACGGCACCGAAGCCGAACGCGGCCCCCATGTCACCGAGGCCGAATACCTCACCGGCCCGCTCGCCCACTGATTACCCACGAACAAAGGCAGTGCCGTCCGTGTACGCAAAGCAGTACGAGATCACCCTGCCCGCCGACTACGACATGAAGATCATCCGTAAGCGGGTCGCCGAGGGCGGCCACGTCCTCGACGACCGGGCAGGACTGGGTCTGAAGGCGTATGCCATCCGTGAACGCGGCATCGACGGCTCGCCGGTCAACCAGTACGCCCCCTTCTACCTGTGGAACGACACCGGTGCGATGGCTCACTTCCTCGTCGGTGGCGGAGGATTCCAGAACATCGTTCGGGACTTCGGCCGCCCCGTCGCCCGGCATTGGGCCGGCATTGCCTGCCATGCCGGCCCCGCCCGCTCAGCACTTCCCAAGGCAGCCTCGCGCCGTCTCATCCCGATACCTTCCGACGCGGACCTGGACGGCACCGGACTGGGCCTGTCCGCGCTGATCGAGCGGGAGGTCGAACAACTTCGACGGCTCTCCGGACATGACGGCGTACACACCGCTGCACTGGCCGTCGACCCTCACCATTGGCAGCTGCTGCGGTTCGTGGTGTGGGCGGACTCCTCCGCGCCGGACGAGGAGGCGACCGAGCGCTACGAGGTGCTGCACCTGTCTGCCCCCGGCCTGGGTGACCTGCCGGAGGGACAGGGCTGGTAGCGCCTGCGCCCCGCGATCGCCGCCGTCCGCTACGCCATCTCCTCGTCCTCGTCCTCGTCCAGCTCGGGGGCGTCCGGGGCGCGCAGCGGGCGCAGGCCCTGGCGCGGGGTGGAGGGGGTGAAGCTGTAGCGGCCCAGGACGTTGAGGTTCTTGAACTTCAGCGGGGAGAGGCGGTCCGGGAGGCGCTGAGCGTGTGACGGCGGCGGAGCGGCGCGACCAACGCCAGCAGCATCGCGCGCCGCTGCCCGATCCGCGCGCGCCACCTCCGGGCCCGCGCCCCGTGGGCCCGGTGTCTCTCCTGCCGTGTCCGGCACCGGGCGGCTCTCCCGCCCCCGGTGTCTCTCCAGTGGTCGGCCGCCCCGGCCGGAAGTGCCCGACCCCGGCCGTGGCCGACGACTGCCCCGCGCGGGCCCGGCCGCCGGGAGCCTCACCGAGGGTCCGGGGGCGGTGTGCAGGCGACGTAACCGGTGTTGTTCGCCCGGTGTCATCCCTGGGTAACGGGCCTTTCCTAGATTCGGAGGTGCCCGCTGCCCACCCCGCGTCCCTCCGGGAACGCCCGACCCCCGAAGGGCCCCGCCCATGACCGTGCCGACCCCGCCTCCGTACGCCCCAGCCACCGACCGGGTGCGTACGGTCTGCTCGTACTGCGGTGTCGGCTGCGGGATCGTCCTGGACATCGCCACCGGCCCCGACGGCCGCCGGGGTGTGCTGAAGGCGTCGGGGGACAAGGAGCATCCGTCGAACGCCGGCCGGCTGTGCACCAAGGGAGCGACCGGCGCGGACCTGCTCGCCGCACCGGGGCGGCTCACCACGGCCGTGACCCGGGCCGACCGCAGCGAGCAGCCCGTCCCGCTCGGCCGGGACGCCGCGATCGCGGAGACCGCGCGTCGGCTGCGGTCCGTGCTGGACACCCACGGCCCGGACGCGGTGGCGTTCTACGTCTCCGGCCAGATGACGCTGGAGGCGCAGTACCTCGCCAACAAGCTGGCCAAGGGCTTCATCGGGACCAACACCATCGAGTCCAACTCCCGTCTGTGCATGGCGAGTGCGGGCAGCGGCTACAAACTGTCCCTGGGCGCGGACGGGCCGCCCGGCTCCTACGAGGACTTCGCCCACGCCGACGTCTTCCTCGTCACCGGGGCCAACATGGCCGACTGCCATCCGATCCTGTTCCTGCGGATGATGGAGCGGGTCAAGGCGGGTGCGAAGCTGATCGTCGTCGACCCCCGGCGCAACGCCACCGCCGCCAAGGCCGACCTGTACCTGCGCATCCGCCCCGGTACCGACCTGGCCCTCCTCAACGGGCTGCTGCACCTCCTCGTCGAGAACGGCCACACCGACCCCGGGTTCATCGCCGAGCACACCGACGGCTGGGAGGCGATGCCCGCCTTCCTGCGCGACTACCCGCCCGCCACCGTGGCCGGCATCACCGGTATCCCCGAGGCCGACATCCGACAGGCGGCCCGCTGGATCGGCGAGGCGGGCGAGTGGATGAGCTGCTGGACGATGGGGCTCAACCAGAGCACGCACGGCACCTGGAACACCAACGCGCTCGTCAACCTCCACCTGGCGACCGGGGCCATCTGCCGCCCCGGCAGCGGCCCGTTCTCACTCACCGGCCAGCCCAACGCCATGGGCGGGCGCGAGATGGGCTACATGGGCCCGGGGCTGCCCGGCCAGCGATCGGTGCTCGACGCCGATGACCGGGCCTTCACCGAGGAGCTGTGGGGGCTGGAACCCGGGACGCTGCGCGCGGACGGATCGGGCAGCGGCACCGTCGACATGTTCCGGCGGATGGCCGAGGGGGAGATCAAGGCCTGCTGGATCATCTGCACCAACCCGGTCGCCTCGGTCGCCAACCGCAGAACCGTCATCGAGGGCCTGGAGGCCGCCGAATTCGTCGTCACCCAGGACGTGTTCGCCGACACCGAGACCAACGCGTACGCCGATGTCGTGCTGCCCGCCGCGCTCTGGGCCGAGTCCGAAGGCGTGATGATCAACTCGGAGCGCACGCTCACCCTCTCCCGCCGCGCCACCGATCCGCCGGGCGAGGCCTGGCCGGACTGGCGCATCATCGCGGCGGTGGCCTGCGCCATGGGGTACGAGGACGCCTTCGGCTACACGAGCGCCGAGGAGATCTTCGCCGAGATCACCCGGGCGTCGAACCCGCGCACCGGCTACGACCTGCGCGGAGTGACGTACGAGCGGCTGCGCGAGACCCCCGTGCAGTGGCCCAGCGCCGCGGTCGACGGCCCCGCCCGCAACCCCGTGCGGTACCTCAACGACGGCGTGAGCCAGGAGCTGGCCGTACGGCCCGACGGCAGCGTGCCGAGGCTCGCCTTCCCGCTGCCCGGCGGCCGCGCCGTCTTCCACGCCCGCCCGCATCTGCCCCCGGCCGAAATGCCCGACGAGGACTTCCCGTTCGTCCTCAACACCGGGCGGCTCCAGCACCAGTGGCACACCCTGACCAAGACCGCGAAGATCGGCAAGCTGAACCGGCTCGACCCCGGCCCGTTCGTGGAGATCCACCCGGAGGACGCTGCCGCCCTCGGACTGGCCGAGGGCGACGGCGTCGAGGTCGCCTCGCGGCGCGGCCGTGCGGTGCTCCCGGCCCGGATCACCGACCGCGTCCGGACGGGGGAGTGCTTCGCCCCGTTCCACTGGAACGACCTGTTCGGGGAGTACCTCGGCGTGAACGCCGTGACCAACGACGCGGTCGACCCGATCTCCTTCCAGCCCGAACTGAAGGTCTGCGCGGTACGGCTGGCGAAGGTGGCCGCCCCGGCGGTGCCACGGAACGGCCAGAAGCGGCAACGGCCCGCGCTCATCGCGGCCTTCGGGCTCGCGGACACCGCCCCGCCCGTCCTCACCGACCCGGAACGCCGCTATCTGGCCGGGTTCCTGGCGGGCCTCGGCGACCGGCCGTCGGGCACTCCGGTGCTCCCCGAGCACGCCCCGTTCGCCCCGGACCACGCCCTGTGGGTCAACGGGGTGCTGGCGGGCACCTACTCCCGGCTCCCCGCCGCCGAGCCCGCGCCCACCGCACCCCCGGAACCCGGCCCGGACGGGGACGAGGGCAGGCCCGTCGTGGTGCTCTGGGCCTCGCAGACCGGCAACGCCGAGGAGGTCGCCGCCTCGGCCGCGCGCACCCTGGCCGCCGAGGGGCACCGCACCTCGCTCCTGGGCATGGACGAGGGGACGCCGGAGGCCCTGCCGCGCCCTGCCGATCTCCTCGTCGTCACCAGCACCTTCGGTGACGGCGACGCCCCCGACAACGGCTCCGGCTTCTGGGAGTCGCTCAACGCCCCCGGAAGCCCCCGCCTGGAGGGCGTCCGCTACGCCGTTCTCGCGCTCGGGGACTCCTCGTACGACGACTTCTGCGGCCACGGCCGCCGCCTGGACGAACGGTTCGGGGAGCTGGGCGCGGAGCGGCTGGTCCCGCGTACCGACTGCGAACCCGACTACGAACAGCCCGTGGACCAGTGGCTCAAAGAGGTCCGTGCCGCGCTGGAGGCGCCGACGGAGTCGACGGAGGCGCTGGAGGACAACGCGGCCCCGGCCGGGCGTGCCCCGGCACCCCGGGCCCCGGCCGTCCCGGCCGTCCCGGCCGTCCCCGCCCGCGCCGTCCCCGTCCCCGCCCTCCTCACCGGGAACCGGCTGCTGAGCCTGCCCGGCGCGACGAAGGAGGTCCGCGCGTTCACGCTCGACACCCGGCACGGGGACACCCCGCTGACCTACGAGGCCGGGGACGCCCTCGGAGTGCAGCCGCTCAACTGCCCCGAGCTGGTCGCCGAATGGCTGGCCGCCACCGGACTGGACCCCGCCGACGGGGTGGACGTCCCCGGCCACGGCCAGGTCGCGCTCGACGAGGCCCTCCGCCGCCACCTCGACATCACCCGCATCACCCCGGACCTGTTGCGCCTGGTCGCCGACCACACCGGGGACCGGACCCTGAAGAAGCTGCTGCGCCCGGACAACAAGGGCGAGCGGGACCGGTGGACATGGGGCAGGCAGGCCGTCGACGTCCTCGCCGAGCACCCCGCCCGGGCCACGGCCGCCGAGTGGGCCGCCGTGCTCAAACCGCTGCGGCCCCGGCTGTACTCCATAGCCTCCAGCCCGCTCGTCGACCCCCACCGGATGCGCCTGACGGTCTCCGTGATCCGCTACGAGAGCCACCGCGGCCGGACACGCAAGGGTGTGGCCTCCACCTTCCTCGCCGACGCCGCGCCGGACAGTCCCGTGCCGGTCTTCGTCCAGCGCAACGAGCGCTTCCGCCCGCCCGCAGACCCGGCCACCCCGATGGTCATGGTGGGGCCCGGAACCGGGGTCGCCCCGTTCCTGGGCTTCCTGGAGGAGCGCCGGGCGCTGGGGCACTCCGGCGCCAACTGGCTGTTCTTCGGCGAGCAGCACCGGGCCACCGACTTCTACTACCGTGAGGAACTCGACGCACTGCGCCGAGCGGGTACGCTCACCCGGCTGGACACCGCGTTCTCCCGCGACCAGCGGGCCAAGGTCTACGTCCAGGACCGGATGCGTGAGCACGGCGCCCAGCTCTGGTCCTGGCTGCGTGAGGGGGCCCACTTCTACGTCTGCGGTGATGCCTCCCGGATGGCCAAGGACGTCGACCGTGCCCTGCGCGACATCGCGGTCGCCCACGGGGGTCTCGACCCCGAGGCGGCGGCGGTCCAGGTCAAGCAGTTGGCCTCGGACCGCAGATACGTGCGTGACGTGTACTGACCGAGGTGACCGAAGGGCGTGGCCATGGGGTGGACGGAAGTCCCGGTGGACGCGGAACCGGCCCCGGGGACGGTCCTGCTGAGCGGTATCCCCGGCAGCGGCAAGAGCACGGTGGCCGCCGCGCTCGCCGCCCGGTTCGCCGCCTCGGCCCACATCGAGGTGGACGCCCTCCAGGACCTCATCGTCTCCGGCGGCCGGTGGCCCGCACCGGAGCCGGACGAGGAGGCGGACCGGCAGATCTTCCTCCGGGCCCGCAACGCCTGCCTGCTGGCGGACAGTTTCGCCGCCGCGGGCTTTCTGCCGGTCATCGACGACGTGGTCGTACGCCGGGCCCACCTCGACTTCTACCGACGGCGGATCGCCCTCGGGCCGCTGCACTTCGTGGTGCTCACCCCGGGCGCGGCGAAGGCGGGGGAGCGCAACCTCGCCCGGGACAAGCCGCTCACGACGGACTGGTCGTTCCTGGAGAGGGCGATGTGCGCCGAGGTGGCCGACGAGGGCGTCCGGATCGACAACTCCGAGCTGACGGTGGCGGAGACGGTGGACGCGGTCCTGGCGGCGACGGGGCTCGTCACCCCCTGAGCCGTCGGTGCGACCGCGTTGTCAGACCCTCGTCCTACGGTGGTGACATCTATCCGCGCTGCTGGCTGCTGCGCTGCTGGATCGTCCCGCCCGGCTGCTCCCGGGCGGGACGCACACCTGACTGTGGACCGAGGGCTGTCCTCAGCCCGCCGACTCACCCGCGTGCGGGCTCAGTACACCCGCCGAGACGAGGACGAAGATGACGATGCCGAGAATGATGCGGTAGATGACGAACGGCATGAAGGACTTGGTGGTGATGAACTTCATGAACCACGCGATGACGGCGTATCCGACGAAGAACGCCACCAGGGTCGCGAAGATCGTCGGGCCCCAGGAGACGTGTCCCTCGCCCACGTCCTTGAGCTCGTAGGCGCCCGAGGCGAGCACGGCGGGGATCGCCAGCAGGAAGGAGTAGCGGGCCGCCGCCTCACGGGTGTAGCCCATCAGCAGACCACCGCTGATCGTCGCGCCCGACCGGGAGACCCCGGGGACCAGCGCCATCGCCTGGCAGCAGCCGTAGATCAGGCCGTCCCGGACGCCGAGGTCCTTGAGGGTCTTGCGCTCCTTCACCACGCGGTGCCTGCCGCCCGATTCGTCGCGTGCGGCCAGCCGGTCGGCGATGCCGAGGACGATGCCCATGACGATCAGGGTCGTCGCGATCAGCCGCAGATCGCGGAACGGCCCCTCGATGTGGTCCTTGAGCGTGAGGCCCAGCACCCCGATGGGGATCGAGCCCACGATGACCAGCCACCCCACCTGGGCGTCGTGGTCGGAGCGCATCGCCTTGTCGGTCAGCGAGCGGAACCACGCCGACACGATCCGCGCGACGTCCTTGCGGAAGTAGATGAGCACCGCCGCCTCCGTGCCGATCTGGGAGATCGCCGTGAACGCCGCCCCCGGGTCCTGCCAGCCGGCGAACGCGGCGGTCAGCCGCAGATGGGCGCTGGAGGAGATCGGCAGGAACTCGGTCAGTCCCTGAACGAGTCCCAGGACGAATGATTCGAACCAGCTCATGGGGCTTTGGCCATCCCGGAGGTGATCGTGCATCGGCCACGAGCAAGGTGCCCGTCGGCGGCGTGCGGCGTGCGGTCAAGGACATCACGAAAGAGGGGCCCGGGCCCCGGGAGATCCTTGGTCGGTCGCGGGCAGCGTATCGCCTGAAAGTGAACGGGGCCGACCGGCCCCGGTCGCCGTCCGGTCAGCCCTTCGCCGTGCCCCGGCCCAGCCGGTGGCGCTTGCGCCAGGCGACCAGCGCCCCGCCGAGAGCCGACACCGCGATGAAGCCCGTCGCGGCCAGGAAGAGGGGCGAGGTCGGCGAAGCGGCCTCGCTGCCCGCTATCACGTACGCCGCCGTGTTCGGGATGGAGCCGAGCCCCGTGGCCAGGAGGAAGGGCGGACAGCCCATGCGGGAGGTCGCCGCACAGTAGTTGGCGGCGGCGAACGGGATGCCGGGGAAGAGGCGGAGGGCCAGCACCGAGCGGAAGCCGTGCCGGCTGAGCATCCCGTCGGCCGCGGTGAGCAGCTTCCCCCGCAGCAGCGTGCGCAGCGCGTCCTGGCCCAGCACCCGGCCCAGCATGAACGAGACGCCCGCGCCCAGGACCGTGCCCGCCAGCGCCGCCGCCAGACCCGTCTGGGTACCGAAGAGCGCCCCGGCGGCGAGGTTGAGCAGCGGACGCGGCACGAACGCCACCGTCAGCGCCCCGTACGCCAGCCCGAAGAGCATCGCCGCCGCGCTGCCGGTCAGCTGGGGCGGCCACCCCGAAGCCAGCAGCCGCTGTGGCTCGAACAGCAGCATCGTCGAGGCGGCCCCGAGCAGGACCACGACGAGCAACGAGAACCGGGACCACGGCGAGAGCAGCGCCCTGGAGAGCCGCAGGGCCGGACCCTCGGCGGGCCGGGCAGCGGGGACGGGGTCGAACATTCCGGGAGAGTAACCGAAAACGATGTGTGATCGCCGTAATGTGCGTCGCGTGAACGCCGCCGCCCGCCCCGCCCCCGTACCGCCGGACAGCCCGCTCGCCGACGCCGTGCTGGAACGGCTGACCGCCGCGTACGCCCCGGCCGCCGACCCCGTACGGGCCCAGGCGGCCGCCGCGTACATGAAGCACGTCGCGCCGTTCCTCGGGATTCCCACCCCCGAGCGCCGGGCCCTGTCGCGGGCCGTGCTGGCGGGCACCGGGCGGCCGGACGAGCGGGACTGCACGGCGGTCGCCCTGCGCTGCTGGCGGCTGCCCGAGCGCGAGTACCACTACTTCGCCGTCGACTACCTGCGCCGCCACGCGGGCCGGTGCTCCTCCGGATCCCTGCCCGTCCTGCACCACCTCGTCTCCACCGTCCCCTGGTGGGACACGGTCGATCTGCTCGCCGCGTATGTCGCGGGGCCTCTGGTCGCAGCCGATCCGGCGCTCGGCCGGGAGATGGACCGCTGGATCGACGACGACCTCTGGGTGGCCAGGACCGCCCTGCTGCACCAGCTGCGCTACAAGTCGGCCACCGATGCCGAACGGCTCTTCGACCACTGCCTGCGACGCGCGGACGACCCGGACTTCTTCATCCGCAAGGCGATCGGCTGGGCCCTGCGGGAGTACGCCAAGACCGATCCCACCGCCGTACGGGCCTTCGTCGAGGGCGCCCGGGACCGGCTGTCACCGCTGTCCGTGCGTGAGGCGCTCAAGCATCTCTGAGGCAGCCGAAAACCGTTCGACGCGGCGGCCGTTCCCCGACATGATCAGGGGCATGTTCCGGTACGCCTTCCTCGCAGCGCAGTCCGCAGTCGCGGACGCGCCGAAGGCTGCCGCGAACGCAGCAGCAGTCCTGGCAGCAGCGTTCACCGCTGCCGCGGCGCCCATCGGCGGCGCCCGAAGCTGACCCTCCCCCGACAGTCCGGCGGACCCCGCAAGGGGAGGGTCGGCGGGGCCCTGGGGTCTTCTCTTCATCAGCTTCGCGTTCTCAAAGGAACCAGCCATGCCCAAGACGGCATACGTGCGCACCAAGCCGCACCTCAACATCGGCACCATGGGCCACGTCGACCACGGCAAGACCACCCTCACCGCCGCCATCACCAAGGTCCTCAGCGAGCGCGGCGGCGGCAGCACCTCCTACGTGTCCTTCGACCGGATCGACCGGGCCCCCGAGGAGGCCCAGCGCGGCATCACGATCAACATCGCGCACGTCGAGTACGAGACGGACACCCGCCACTACGCCCACGTCGACATGCCCGGACACGCCGACTACATCAAGAACATGGTCACGGGAGCGGCGCAGCTCGACGGGGCGATCCTCGTCGTCTCCGCGCTCGACGGGATCATGCCGCAGACCGCCGAGCACGTCCTGCTGGCCCGTCAGGTCGGCGTCGACCACATCGTCGTGGCCCTCAACAAGGCCGACGCGGGCGACCCCGAGCTGACCGACCTGGTCGAGCTGGAGGTCCGCGACCTGCTCTCCGCGCACGGATACGGCGGCGACGCCGTGCCCGTGGTCCGGGTCTCCGGGCTGAAGGCGCTGGAGGGCGACCCACGCTGGACGGCGGCGATCGAGGGGCTGCTGGACGCCGTCGACACGTACGTGCCGATGCCAGTGCGCTACACCGACGCGCCGTTTCTGCTGTCCGTCGAGAACGTCCTGACCATCACCGGCCGGGGCACCGTCGTCACCGGCGCCGTCGAGCGAGGCACCGTCCGCGTCGGCGACCGGGTCGAGGTGCTGGGCGCGGAAGTGGAGACGGTCGTCACCGGTCTGGAGACCTTCGGCAAGCCGATGGAGTCCGCCGAGGCCGGGGACAACGTGGCGCTGCTGCTGCGCGGGGTGGAGCGCGACCGGGTCCGCCGCGGCCATGTCGTGGCCGCGCCCGGCAGCGTGAGCCCGAGCCGCCGGTTCACCGCGCAGGTCTATGTGCTGTCGGCGAAGGAGGGCGGCCGGACCACCCCGGTCGCCACCGGCTACCGGCCGCAGTTCTACATCCGTACGGCGGACGTCGTCGGCGATGTCGACCTCGGCGACGCGGCCGTCGCGCGCCCCGGCGACACCGTCACGATGACCGTGGAGCTGGGCCGTGACGTCCCGCTGGAGACCGGTCTCGGCTTCGCGATCCGCGAAGGCGGCCGCACGGTCGGCGCGGGCACGGTCACCGGCCTGCTCTAGCGGTCCGCCCGCCCGCCACCCCCGAGTTCAGGGGTGGCGGGCGGCACCGGCGACAATGGAGGGGTGAACGAGCCGATACCCGTCATCCGCGACGTCGACTGCGGCACCGCCCGGCTGCTGCCGGACATCGACCGCGACCGGGCCTGGCTGCTCACCGTCGACGACGCCCCCCAGTCCTACGTCGACCTGGACGACCCCACCCACCTGGAGTTCGAGTACGTACGGCGGCTCGCCCACGTCGTGGACGGGGCGGCGGAGCCGGGCGCCCCGCTGGACGTCCTGCACCTCGGCGGCGGGGCGCTGACCCTGCCGCGCTATGTGGCCGCGACCCGGCCCGGCTCGCGCCAGGACGTCGTGGAGGCGGACCGGGGTCTCCTGCGGCTGGTCGGGGAACACCTGCCGCTGCCCGAGGGCAGCGGGATCACCGTGCACGCCGCCGACGCCCGGGCCCGGCTGGAAGCGGCGGCCCCGGCCAGTGCCGACCTCCTGATCGCGGACGTCTTCGGCGGCTCCCGGGTGCCCGCGCACCTCACCTCCGTGGAGTACGCGCGCGCCGCCGGGCGGGCGCTGCGCCCCCACGGCATCTACGCGGCCAACCTGGCCGACAGCGCCCCGTTCGCCTTCCTCCGCTCCCAACTGGCCAACTTCTCGGCCGTTTTCCCGGAGGTGGCGCTGATCGGGGAACCGGCGGTGCTGCGCGGCCGGCGCTTCGGCAATGTCGTCCTGCTCGCCTCGCACGCCCCGGTCGACGCGGCCCCGCTCACCCGGCGCTGCGCCGCCGACGCCTTCCCGGCCCGGGTCACCCACGGTGAGGCGGTGACCCGGTTCATGGGCGCGGCCCGCCCGGTGGCCGACGCGGACGCGGTCGCCTCGCCCGAGCCGCCGGACGGGGCCTTCAGCGTCGGCTGAGGCGGGGACGTGCGGCGGCCGGGCGCGGGTCAGTCGGTGGGTGTGCCGGCCAGTCGAACGGTGCTCAGGATCTTCTGGACGGTCGTGTCCGGAAGCTCGTCCTTGACGCCCGCGTTCGCGTAGAGCACCCAGGTCGAGAACTCGTCCTTGGCGTTCTTGAAGGTGAAGGCGATCGACTTCCCGTCGGTGTCGCACTTCTCCTTGTTGCTCAGCTCCAGGGCGGTGGCCTCCACGACACTGCCCGACAGACCCGACTTCGTGGTGTAGGCCTCGGGCTTGCCGATCTTGACCTTGCTCTTGGGGTCCGTCTGGGCGTAGGCGCCCCACACCCAGTTGGCGGCCTCGTTCCGGGCGGCCTCCTCGGCGCTCTTGGCGCCCTGGGCGCCCTTCGTGCCGACGCCGGCCAGCCCGGTGCTCTCCTCGCGGCCGTCCCCGTCGGAGTCGTCGACGCACCACTTGCTCTTGTAGTAGGCGGGTGCGGAGAAGCCCACGACCGGCGGGCCGGTGGGGTCCTTGACGTCCTCGAAGCCGGAGAACACGCCCGTGCCCGCGACCTCCCAGTCGCCGGGAACGTCGAACTGCGTGCCCCACTTGGGGTTGGTGACGACCTTCCAGCCCGCGATGAGCGGCTTGGGGTCCCCGTCCGAGCCCCGCGGGTTCTCCGCCGGCGCGGCACCGGTGTCCGATTCGCTGGGCTTCGCGCTCGGCGACGCGGACTTCTTGCCGTCGGCGACGGACTTGCCGCCCTCGTCGTCCTTGCCGAACACCAGGAAACCGGTCACGCCCGCGGCCGCCACGACCGCGAGCGCCGCGACGATCGCCACGATCGTCGTCTTCTTCTTGTCGTCGCCGGGCTTCGGCCCGCCGGGCGTACCCGGGACCGCGTACTGCGCCACGGTCGGCTGCTGGTACGGATTGGGCTGCGGGTACCCCGGCTGCGCGCCGGGCTGCCCCTGCGGGTATCCGTATCCCGGCTCCCCGGGCTGCCCCGGCTGGCCCTGCGGCGGATACCCCGGTTGCTGATAGGGATTCGGCTGCTGGTACCCCGGCTGCTGGTACGGGTTCTGGTTCTGGTCCTGCGGGTTCTGCTCGCCCCCGGGCGGCTGCTGTCCTGGCCACATGGCCAGTAACCATAGAGGGGCTGCGTGTCCACTGCTACGGCCGCCCCTGTCCCAGTGCTGTTCCGGTGCTGTCACGGGGGGATGGCCAAACCTGGCTACTCGTGAGTAACCTTCGGTCCATGAGCGCTGAACAGATGACCGTCGGCGAGATGCTCGTCGCGACGGTTCCGATGGCCCGGACCCTCAACCTCGAATTCCTGGAGTCGACCCCGGAGCGTGCCGTCGTCCGGCTGCCGGACCAGGCGGACTACCACAACCACGTCGGCGGACCGCACGCCGGAGCGATGTTCACGCTCGCCGAGTCCGCCAGCGGTGCCATCGTCATCGCCGCCTTCGGCGACCAGATGTCGCGGGCGGTGCCGCTCGCCGTGAAGGCGGAGATCGGCTACAAGAAGCTCGCCATGGGCGAGGTCACCGCGACGGCCACCCTCGGCCGCCCGATCGCCGACGTCGTCGCCGAACTCGACGCCGGGGAGCGCCCCGAGTTCCCCGTCGCCATCGAGATCACGCGTGCCGACGGCGCGGTCACCGGAGAGATGACCGTGGTGTGGACCCTGCGCCCCAACAGCTGAGACCGCGCGCCGACGACTGACGAACGGCGTAGGCGGCGGACGAACGGCGTACGGCCCCGGGCCGTACGCCGTTCACGCGTTCACGGCCCGACGTGTTCCGGCGCGTCCCGGCGTGCGGCCTCAGGCCTCGTGCGCCTGGCGGTGGGCCTTGGCCAGCTCCACGTACCCGGCGGCGTTGAAGCGGATGCCCTCCCGCTCCTCCTCCGTCAGCGGCCGCTTGACCTTGGCGGGCACCCCCGCGACGAGCGACCCCGGCGGGACCCGCATCCCCTGCGGAACGAGTGCCTGCGCCGCGATCAGCGAGCCCGCGCCGATGTGCGCACCGTTGAGCACCGTGGCGCCCATCCCGACCAGCACGTCGTCCTCGATCACACAGCCGTGCAGCACCGCGTTGTGGCCGACCGACACCCGCGCGCCCACGGTCAGCGGGAACCCGGGGTCGGTGTGCACGCTGCAGTTGTCCTGGATGTTGCTGTCGGGGCCGAGCGTGATGGGGCCGCAGTCGGCGCGCAGCACGGCCTGGTACCAGACGCTGGAGCCCGGGGCGAGCGTCACCTCGCCGATGACCACGGACGTCGGGGCCACGAACGCGTCCACGGCGATGTCCGGCTCCTTGCCGCCCATGCCCGTGATCAACGCCTGCTCCGCCATCGCCTGCTCCCTCGCGCCGGTGTGGTGCTCCTGGGGCCCTCTCCGCCGGATCGGGCCGACTCACACGGTAGGTGACGGTTCCCGGCGTGCGCCGAGCAGTGGGGCGAACATCACAGGTCACCGCGCGGATCGCCACCCGCGCCTCCGACTACCGTGAGCCCGTGCCGAAGAACCGAAACACGTTCTCCTTCCTCGCCCGCTGGCCGCGCCGTGCCGCCTCTCGCGCGGTGCACCGGGGCTGGGCGTGGGTGCAGGAGGCGGGCGCGGTCACCGCGGAACACCCCGGGCGGCTGCGGTTCGGCGCGATCGGCGAGGGCACCCGGCTCGCCTTCCCGCAGGGAACCGTCTTCGGGGAGCCGTGGATCGAGCTCGGCGCGCACTGCATCATCGGCGAGCAGGTGACCCTCACGGCCGGAATGATGCCTGACCTGGACCTGGGGCCCGACCCCATCCTCACGCTGGGCGACGGCGTCGTGCTGGGGCGCGGCAGCCACGTCATCGCGGACACGACCGTGTCGATCGGCTCCGACACGTACTGCGGTCCGTACGTCTACATCACCTCGACGAACCACAGCTACGACGACCCGCACGAGCCCGTGGGCAAGCAGTGGCCCCGGATGGAGCCCGTGGCGATCGGCCCCGGCTGCTGGATCGGCACCGGCGCCGTGATCCTGCCCGGAGCCAGGCTCGGCCGGAACGTGGTGGTCGCGGCGGGCGCGGTCGTCAGGGGCGAGGTCCCCGACCACGCGGTGGTCGCGGGCGCCCCGGCCCGCGTCGTGCGCAGCTGGGACCCGGAGACGGGCTGGCAGCCGCCCCTGCGCACGCCCGCACCCGTGCCCATCCCGGAAGGCGTCACGCCCGAGCAGCTCCTCGCCCTCACCGAGCTGGACGGGGCGCGGGACACCACCGGCCCGTGATCGGGGGCGCACGCCGTGGGGCAGTGCCATGCGGAGCAGTGCCATGCGGGGCGGTGCAATATTCTTGACCCCGGCATGCGCTGTACGCGACTGTGCCGCCCACGCCTGGCCCCTTCACACTCCGCCATCCACCGCAGGGACGGAACGTGTCCGACCTCGATCAGCTCACCCGGTCGCTCGCCCGCAACCTCAAGCGCTGGCGGGGGGAGCGCGGCTTCACCCTCGACGTCCTCGCGGCCCGCGCCGGAGTCAGCCGTGGCATGATCATCCAGATCGAGCAGGCCCGCACGAACCCCAGCGTCGGTACGACCGTCAAGCTGGCCGACGCCCTCGGGGTCAGCATCACCACTCTTCTCGACCAGGAGCAGGACGCCCAGGTCCGGCTGGTGCCGCAGAGCCAGGCCGTCCGTATGTGGTCCACCGAAGCGGGCAGCTCCACGACGCTGGTCGTCGGGACCGAGGCCCGGGGCCCGCTCGAACTGTGGGCCTGGCGGCTGATGCCCGGCGAGGGCAGCACCTCCGACCCGCACCCCGAGGGAACCGTCGAACTGCTCCATGTGACCGAGGGCGAACTGACCCTCCTCGTCGAGGACCGGAGCTACCCCGTCCCCGCGGGCACCTCCGCCACGTTCCAGGCGCACGTGTCCCACGGCTACCGCAACGAGGGCGTCGAGCCGACCGTGTTCACCCTGGCCGTCGCCATCCCGCCCGCCCGCTGAGAAGCCCGGGGCGGTCGGCGGTGTCCGCCCGGCGGACAGCCTCAGCCGGCCGTCGCCGGCCGGTGCTCCGTGAGCCAGCCCGTGGCGAAGTCGACCGCCGCCCGCAGCCCGACGAGCCGGCAGGCGGCCGCCCCCAGCCGGGCCGTCCGTACGTCACCGGCGGCGGCCTCCTCGAACGCCGCGCCCAGGGCCGCGAAGTCGCTGTCGTCCAGGGCGACGTCCTCGTACTCCCACCACTGGCGCACACCCGCGGGCGCCACCACACAGCGGTAGCGGCGGCGCGGCGGACCCGGCATGCGGTACTCGCCCAGGTGGAAGGCCGTACAGGTGGCGTAGCCGGTGCCGAGCAGCAGAATCCGGGCGTCCGCCTCGTACAGCCGGGCGAGCGGCGAATCCTCCCCCAGATGGCAGTCGGCCCGGTGGCCGCTGAGGAGACCTGCTCCACCTGGGCCGAGCGCGGCGAACGAGGTCTGCGGATGGGCGCTGCGCGCGGCGCCCGCCGCCGTCCGCACGGTCTCGGCCAGCGCGCCCATCGACGGCGCGGGTGTCAGCGCCGGGTCGAACGGGGGCATCGACGCCCGCACCGCCTCGCGCGCCGCGTCGCCCAGCCCCCGGACCCGCTCGCGGTAGTGCGGCGAGGTGTCCGAGTTCTCCGGAGTGAAGGCCGGGACCACCACCGTGCCCTCCGGCCCCACCGCCCGGCGCACCGCGTCCAGCACCCCGTCGGCCCCGCCCGCGCCCGGGCCCACCGCCCGCAGCGAGGCGTGCACCAGCAGGACGTCTCCGGGGCGCACCCCCAGCGCGGTGAGGGCCGACGCCGTCAGGGCCCCGTCGAGCGTGTCGTGAAGGAGCGTGTGGTCCACGGCGGAAATCCTTCCCGCCGTGGGACGGGTCCCACACCCTCAGACATGCTCCGGCAGCTTCGGGATCTCGATCGCCGGGCACCGGTCCATGACCATGTCCAGGCCCGCCGCCCGCGTCCGCCCGTACGCGGCCCGGTCCACCACCCCGAGCTGGAACCACACCGCCTTCGCGCCCGCCGCCACCGCCTCGTCGGCGACCGCGCCCGCCAGCTCGCTGTTGACGAACACGTCCACCACGTCGACCGGGAAAGGAATGTCCGCCAGCGAGGCGTAGCCCTGCTCCCCGTGCACCGCCTCGGCCTTCGGGTGCACCGGCACCACCCGCTTCCCGAACCGCTGGAGCACCTGAGCCACCCCGTAGGCCGCCCGGGAGGGGTTGTCGGACAGGCCCACCACCGCCCAGGTGTCGCCGGTGTCCTGAAGAATCCGCCGGATCGTCTCCGCCTCTTGGCGTGCGTCTGTGTCTGCGTGCATGCCGGGACAACCGGCGGCCCCCGTCCGCCATTCCCGACGGGAGTGCCGGGAGCTGCCCGCGCGACGGGACATAGGGTGGGCGGATGCAGGAGCAGTACCGGACCGTCGCCCGCGCGGGTGTGCACGAGAGCGAGATCAACCGATCGCGTTTCCTCTGCTCCCTCGCCCCCGCCGCCACCGAGCAGGAGGCGCAGGACTTCGTCGCCCGCGTCCGCAAGGAGCACCCCACCGCCACCCACAACTGCTTCGCGTACGTGATCGGCGCCGACGCCGCCGTACAGAAGGCCAGTGACGACGGTGAACCCGGCGGAACGGCGGGCGTCCCGATGCTCCAGATGCTCATGCGGCGGGAGATGCGGTACGTCGCGGCGGTCGTCACCCGCTACTACGGCGGCGTCAAACTCGGCGCGGGCGGGCTGATCCGGGCGTACGGGGGAGTGGTCGGCGAGGCCCTCGACGCGCTCGGCACCATCACCCGGCAGCGCTTCCGGCTCGCCACGGTCCGCGTCGACCACCAGCGGGCGGGCAAGCTGGAGAACGATCTTCGGGCCACCGGCCGGGACGTCCGCGAGGTGCGGTACGCGGAGGCCGTCACCATCGAGATCGGGCTGCCGGACGCCGATGTGGCGGCGTTCACCGCCTGGCTGGCCGACGCGACCGCCGGGACCGCCGGACTGGAGCTGGGCGGCGAGGCGTACGGGGACGTGTGACCGGGGTGTGACCCTGGAGCTGGGCGCGAAAATCATGATCGATGCGGGTTCGGCGACCCGGCGGCGTTAGCGTGGTCGTTGCCGACGGCGCGACCGCGGACCGACGGCGTGCGACCCACGGGGTGGAGGACGAGGACGATGCGGGCCGGTACCGGCGGAGTGACGGCGATGCGGGCCCGGATCGGCGGGGTGGTGGCGTGAGGCTTCTGCACACCTCGGACTGGCACCTGGGCCGGTCCTTCCACCGCGTCTCCCTGCTGGAGGCCCAGGCCGCCTATCTCGACCACCTCGTGGCGACCGTACGGGAACGCGAGGTCGACGCCGTCCTCGTCTCCGGCGACGTCTACGACCGGGCCGTCCCGCCGCTCAGCGCCGTCGAACTGTTCGACCGCGCGCTGCACCGGCTCGCCGCCGCCGGCGTCCCCACCGTCATGATCTCCGGCAACCACGACTCGGCCCGCCGCCTCGGCGTCGGCGCCGGACTCTTCGAGCGGGCCGGAATCCACCTGCGGACCGACCCCGAGGGCTGCGCCACCCCCGTCGTCCTCACCGACGACCACGGGGACGTCGCCCTCTACGGGCTGCCCTACCTGGAACCGGCCCTGGTCAAGGACGCCCTGCGTGCCCCCAAGGCCGGTCACGAGGCGGTCCTCACCGCCGCCATGGACCGGGTCCGCGCCGACCTCGCCGCCCGGCCCGCGGGCACCCGCTCCGTCGTCCTCGCCCATGCCTTCGTGGCGGGCGGGGAGCCCAGTGACAGCGAACGCGACATCACCGTCGGCGGGGTCGCCGCCGTCCCGGCCGGAGTCTTCGACGGCGTCGACTACGTCGCCCTCGGCCACCTCCACGGCAGCCAGCGGGTCACCGAACGCGTCCGCTACTCCGGCTCCCCGCTCGCCTACTCCTTCTCCGAGGACGGCCACCGCAAGACCATGTGGCTGATCGACCTCGACGGCGACGGGAACATCGCCGCCGAGGAACGGATCGACTGCCCGGTCGAACGTCCCCTCGCCCGGCTCCGCGGCCGCCTCGACACCCTCCTGGAGGACCCGGGCCTGGACCGCCACGAGCACGCCTGGGTCGAGGCGACCCTCACCGACCCGGTCCGCCCCGCCGACCCCATGGCCCGCCTCGCCCGGCGCTTCCCGCACACCCTCAGCCTCGTCTTCGACCCCGAGCGGCCCCCCGAGGACCCCCTCGCCTCCTACGCCCAACGGCTCAAGGGCCGCGACGACCACCAGATCGCCGAGGACTTCGTCGCCCACGTGCGCGGCGGCAGCGGACCCAGCGACCTCGAACGCACTGTCCTGCGCGCCGCGTTCGACGACGTACGGGTGGACGAGAGCGTGCGCGAGGTGTCCCGTTGAGACTGCACCGCCTCACCCTCACCGCCTTCGGCCCGTTCGGCGCCACCCAGGAAGTCGACTTCGACACCCTCTCCTCGGGCGGACTGTTCCTCCTCCACGGCCCCACCGGCGCCGGGAAGACCTCCGTCCTGGACGCCGTCTGCTACGCCCTGTACGGGGCCGTCCCCGGTGCCCGCCAGAGCCCCGGCGCCTCCCTGCGCAGCGACCACGCGCCCGCGGACCTGGCCACCGAGGTCCAGCTGGAACTGACCGTCGGCGGCCGACGCCTCGAAGTCACCCGCAGCCCCGCCCAGCCCCGCCCCAAGAAGCGGGGCGACGGCTTCACCCTGGAGAAGGCGCAGAGCAGGCTGCGCGAACACGACCCCGAGCGCGGCTGGCAGGCCCTCAGCAAGTCGCACCAGGAGATCGGCGAGGAGCTGACCCAGCTCATCGGCATGAGCCGGGACCAGTTCTGCCAGGTCGTGCTGTTGCCGCAGGGCGACTTCGCCCGTTTCCTGCGTGCCGACGCCGAGGCCCGCGGCAAGCTCCTCGGCCGGCTCTTCGACACCCGCCGCTTCGCCGCCGTCGAGGAGCGGCTCGCCGAACTGCGCCGGGGCGCCGAGGCCAGGGTGACCGCGGGCGACGAGAAGATCCTCGCCCTCCTCCAGCGCATCGCCCAGGCCGCCGGACCCGCCGGGACCGAGGCCGCGCCGCCCGCGGCCCGGCCCGGCGAACCCGGCCTCGCCGACGCCGCCCTGGAATGGGCCGCCCTCGCCCGCAGCGCCGCCCGCGAACACCTCGACATCGCCCACTGCGTGCTCGCCGAGGCGGAGGGGCGGCAGACCGCCGCCCGCCACGCCCTGGACGCCGAACGCGAACTGGCCCGCCTCCAGCAGCGGTACGAGGAGACCCGGGCGCGGGCCGCGGCGCTGGAGGAAAGCCGCCCCGAACACGACTGCTGCCAGCGGCAGTTGGAGCGCGCCCGCAAGGCCGAGCGGGTCGCCCCCGCGCTGGAGCTGCGCGAGGAGGCCGAGCGCGCCCACCGGACGGCGAGCGACGCCCTCGACACGGCCAGGGCGCGACTGTCGCCCGACCTCGTCGACGCGGGCGCCGAACAACTCACCGAGCTGGAGCGCCGGTTCCGGCAGGAGCTGGGCGGCCTGGAGTCCGCCCGCCGGGCCGAGCGGCGCAGCACTGAGATCGACGAGGAACGGGACCTCCTGGAGCGGGAGGCCCGGGCTGACGACGCGACCGTCCGCGACGCGGACGCGTGGCTGGCCGACTGGGACGCCGTCCACACCCGGCTCCGGGAGCGCGTCGCGACGGCCCAGGAGGCCGCGACCCGCGCCGAACAACTCGCCGGACGCCTCGGGCCGGCCCGCCGCCGACTGGACGCGGCCCTCCGCCGTGACGCCCTGGCCGTCGAGGAGGAGACCGCCCGGCACGCCCTGTCCGAGGCCCGGGAACGCGCCCTCGACGCCCACGAGACCTGGCTCGGGCTGCGGGAGCGGCGGCTGCGCGACATCGCGGCGGAGCTGGCCGCGGGGCTCGTCGACGGCGCGCCCTGCACCGTCTGCGGCTCCGCCGACCACCCGGCGCCCGCCACCGAGGGCGACGGCCATGTCGACCGGGCCACCGAGGAGGCCGCTCTCACCGCCCACCGGCGCGCCGAGGAGGCCCGCGCCCGCGCGGAGCAGGCCCTCGGCCTCATCCGCGAACGCCACGCGGCAGCCCACGCCGAGGCCCGCGAGGCGGAGCCTTCGGTGACGGCAGGGGACGGGGCGGCTGCGTGCCCTGCCGCCGACGAGCACGCCGCGCGGGCGGAGCCGACCGCGGGCCTCCCCGCCGCCCCGGTCCCCGCGCAGGCGGCGGAGCCCGCCGGCCTTCCGGCCGAGGCCGGCTCCGGCCCGTCCGTCGCCGAACTCCGCCAGATCGTCGACCGGTTGACCGAGGAGCATGCCGAGGCCCACCGCCTCGCCGCCGGGACCCACGCCGCGCACGAGGCTCTCGACGCGGCCGAGCGCGAGCACCTCGGGCGGCTCGAACTCCGCCAGCAGGCCGAGCGCAGGGACGCCGCCCGCACCTCGCGGCGCGAGGCGCTCGACCGCGAACAGGTGGGGCTGGAGGGCGAACTCGCCGTGGCCCGGGCCGAGTCCGGCTCGGTAGCCGCGTACGCGGACCGCCTCACCCGCCGGGTCGCGCTGCTCGCGGACGCCGCCGAGGCCGTACGCGCTGAACAGGAAGCGGCCCAGCGGCGCAAGGAAGCGGACGACCGGCTGTCCGACGCGGCGTTCCGCGCGGGCTTCGACACCCCGCAGGACGCCGCGGCGACCCTCCTCGACGCCGCCGCCCAACGCGACCTCCAACACCGCATCGACGCCTGGCAGTCCGAGGCCGCCGCGGTCGCGGACCGCCGCGCCGAGCAGGACGCCCGCGCCGCGGCGGAGCGTCCCCCTGCCCGACCCGCCGCCGCACAGGGCGCGTTCGACACGGCGGAATGGCTGCTGCGGGAGGCCGCCTCCGCACTCGCTGCCGCCCGGGAGCGCTGCGCCGAGCTGTCCCGCCTCTCGTCGCTGGCCGCCGACGAGGTCCGGCGGCTGGGCCCGGTGCGCCAGGAGTACGAGCGCGTCGCCCGGCTCGCGGGCCTGGCCGCGGGCACCTCCGCCGACAACGAACGCAAGATGCGCCTGGAGGCCTACGTCCTGGCCGCCCGCCTGGAACAGGTGGCGGCGGCCGCCACCGCGCGCCTTCGGCGGATGTCCTCCGGCCGCTACACCCTCGTCCACTCCGACGCCCGCACCGGCGGCCGCAGGGCGGGGCTCGGGCTGCACGTGGTGGACGCCTGGACCGGCAGCGAACGGGACACCGCGACCCTGTCCGGCGGCGAGACGTTCTTCGCCTCCCTCGCCCTCGCGCTCGGCCTCGCCGACGTGGTGACCGAGGAGGCGGGCGGCGTACGCCTGGACACCCTCTTCATCGACGAGGGCTTCGGCAGCCTCGACGACCAGACCCTGGACGAGGTGCTCGACGTGCTGGACTCGCTGCGGGAGCGGGACCGCAGTGTGGGCATCGTCAGCCACGTGGCCGACCTGCGCCGCCGTATCCCGGTCCGCCTCGAAGTGGTCAAGGAGCGGCAGGGCTCCTCGGTGCGCCACCGCCTGTGACCCCCGCCGGGCGCACGCCGGTTCAGCGTCCGATCGCGCGACGGGGGAGCGGCGAGGAGTAGACGATGCTCGTCGTGACGGAGCCCAGGGCGCCGATCCGGCCGGTGGTCTCCTCCAGATGCTTCATCGAGCGGGCTGTCACCTTGAGGACGAAACAGTCGTCACCGGTGACGTGGTGGGCCTCGATGATCTCCGGCGTGGTCTCCAGGAGGTCGTGGAACGGCTTGTAGTTGCCGTTCGGGTACCGCAGCCGTACGAGCGCGAGGATCGGCAGCCCCAGCCGTTCGGCGTCCACCACGGCCGCGTACCCGCTGATCACCCCCAGCTCCTCCAACCGCCGCACCCGCTCGGTCACGGCGCTCGGGGACATGGCGACGGCACGGGCGAGCTCGGCGAACGTCGCCCGCCCGTCGCGCTGAAGGACGTCGAGGATGCGCCAGTCGGTGGCGTCCGGGGAATAGTCGGTCATGGGTCGGATAGAACAGGGAAATCCCCGGCGGATCAAGAAGAGCGCCGGGAGATCCCACTTCCGGACACCGGCCTGCGACCGTAAATTCATGGTCATGAACTCTCAGCCCGCACCCGCATCCACGACTCCGGCCGACAATCCCGTGCTGCGCGTCGCGCCCGCTTCCCCCGCCGCCGCGGCCGCCTACTTCGCCGCCTCGCTCGCTTTCCACGCCGACGTCTCCGATGTCGCCTCCGCACTCGCCTCCGACGGCGACCCCGGGTTCGTCGTCGTGGACAGCCGTTCCACCGCGTCCTGGGACCAGGGGCACATTCCCGGGGCGGTGCATCTGCCCACCGCCCTGATCCCCGAGCAGGCGGCGGCGCTGCTCGACCCGGCCGTGCCCGTGGTCACGTACTGCTGGGGGCCCGGCTGCAACGGCGCCACCCGTGCGGCCCTGGCCCTCGCTCAACTCGGCTACCAGGTCAAGGAGATGCTCGGCGGCTTCGAGTACTGGGCGCGCGAGGGGTTCGCCTACGAGACCTGGGAGGGAAGCGGGCGCCGCGCCGCCGACCCGCTCACCGCACCGCTCGACGACGCCGACTGCGGCTGCTGAGAGCAACAGCTGACCCGGCGTCACCGATGCGGCCCCGTCCGCGGGGTCTCCGGCGCGGCACGGCGGCGGCCGGCGCCGCGAACAGCTCCCCGGCCGCCACCACGGCAGGCACCCCGCTGACCTGGCCGCCGCCGACTTCAACCACCCGCCACAGCCGTCGGCACCGCCGGTGCGGTCAGAGCCGGGACAGCTCGTCCACCAGATCGTCCAGACCCAGCGACCCCTGGGAGAGCGCCGCCATGTGCCAGGCCTTGAGGTCGAACGCGTCGCCGCGTGCCGCGCGCGCGTTCTCGCGGCCCAGCAGCCAGGCGCGCTCGCCCAGCTTGTAGCCGATGGCCTGGCCCGGCATGGACAGATAGCGGGTCAGCTCGCTCTCCACGAAGTCGGCGGGACGCCCACTGTGGTTGCCGAAGAACTCCTGCGCCAGGCCGGGCGTCCAGCGCTCGCCCGGGTGGAAGGGGGAGTCCGCCGGAATCTTCAGCTCCAGGTGCATGCCGATGTCGACGATGACCCGGCAGGCACGCATCATCTGGGCGTCCAGATAGCCGAGCCGCCGCTCCGGATCGGGCAGGAAGCCCAGCTCGTCCATGAGCCGCTCCGCGTACAGCGCCCAGCCTTCGGCGTTCGCGCTGACCTGGCCGACCGACGCCTGGTAGCGCGAGAGGCTGTCGGCGACGTGCGTCCACTGGGCGATCTGGAGGTGGTGGCCGGGAACGCCCTCGTGGTACCAGGTCGAGACCAGGTCGTACACCGGGAAGCGGGTCTCGCCCATGGTGGGCAGCCAGGTGCGTCCGGGGCGCGAGAAGTCCTCGGACGGACCGGTGTAGTAGGGCGCGGCGGCCCCGCCGGGCGGGGCGATGTGGGACTCCACCTTCCGGACCCGCTCGGCGAGGTCGAAGTGGGTGCCGTCAAGCGCCTCGATCGCCTCGTCCATCAGCTCCTGGAGCCAGTCACGGACCTCGTCCACGCCCTCGATGTGCTTGCCGTGCACGTCGAGGTGGGCGAGCGCCTCCCAGGGACCGGCCCCGGGAAGCACCTTCTCGGCCTCGGTCTTCATCTCGGCGAGCAGCCGGTGGTACTCGGACCAGCCGTACGCGTAGGCCTCGTCGAGATCCAGGTCGGTGCCGTTGTACAGCCGCGACCAGCGCGCGTACCGCTCCCGGCCGACCGTGTCCGGCGCCCCCTCGATCGCCGGGGCGTACACATCGCGCATCCAGTCCCGCAGCGAGAGCACGGAGGCCGTCGCGAGCCGGGCCGCCTCGTCGAGCTCCGCCCGCAGGGCGTCGGGAGCCGAGGCGACGAAGTCCTCGAAGAACGCGGGGCTGTCGCTCTCGCCGCCCCACTCCGTCAGCTGCCCGATGAACGTCGCGGTCGCGCGCGGCCCGCCGTACAGCTTGCGTTCCAGACCCAGCGCGAGCGAGGCGCGGTACCCCTCCTGCGCGGCGGGCACGGCGCGCAGCCGCTCCGCGACCGCCGCCCAGTCCTCGTCCGTCCCGGTCGGTGTGATCGTGAAGACCTCGGTGATGCTGTGCGCGGGCGAGTGCAGGTTGGAGACGGTCCGCAGCCCCTCCTCGGCCTCGTGAACGGCGAGCTCCGCCGTCAGGCGCTCCCGCAGCAGGCGTCCGCAGCGCCGCTCGGCGTCACTGTCCGCGCCGGGCCGCTGCTCCGCGGCGTGCAGGTCCCGCAGCGTCTTCCGGATGAGGTCGGCGACCGCGGCCTGACCGGCCGGTGAGAAGTCGGGCAGGCGGTGCGAGCTCTCGGGCACGCCCAGGTAGGTGCCGGTGATGGGGTCGAGTTCGATGATCGCGTCGACGTAGGCGTCGGCGACCTGACGGGGCAGCGCGCTGCTCGAAGTGTCTGACATGCGGACATCCTCGTACGGCGGCACGCCCCCCGTCACCACCATTCAATACGGGACGTCCGAAAGACGATCACGCCTCGGGAGCCTGCCGGGGCGGCAGAAGCGGCCCGCAGTCCCACTGCTGGAAGACCAGCCGCGTCTCCACCCGGGCCACTTCCCGGCGCGAGGTGAACTCGTCCAGCACCAGCCGTTGCAGATCCGCCGTGTCGGCCACCGCCACCTGCACGAGATAGTCGTCGGGGCCGGTGAGATGGAACAGCGCGCGCGACTCCGGCAGGGCCCGGACACGGTCGACGAACGGTCCGATCAGCTCCCGGCGGTGCGGCCTGACCTGCACCAGGAGCAGCGCCTGAAGCCCCCGGCCCAGCTTCGCCGGGTCCAGCCGCAGCTGGTCGCCGAGGATCACCCCGGCACGGCGCAGCCGGGCCACCCGGTCCAGGCAGGTCGAGGCGGCCACGCCCACCTCGGCGGCGAGCTCCCGGTACGTCGTCCGCGCATCGTTCTGCAGGAGCCGCAGAATCTGCAGATCCACCGGATCAAGAGCGACTGAATCGGCCATGTGGCGAACGTAGCACGGGGATATACCGCTACGAACCGGTAACTGTTCAGAGTGACGCGCATGGAGAACGAAGTCTCGATGACGCCCCCTGCCGCCACCCCTTCCAGGGCTCTCGCCACCGAAGCCGTGCACGCCGGACGCGACGACCTCGCCTCCCTCGGCCTGCACGCCCCGCCGCTCGACCTGTCCACCACCTACCCCTCCTATGACTCGCGGGCCGAGGCCGAACGGATCGACGCCTTCGCCACCACCGGCGCACGCCCCGACGGGCCCCCGGTCTACGCCCGGCTGGACAACCCCACCACCGGCCGTTTCGAGACGGCGCTCGCCCGGCTGGAGGGCACCGAGAGCGCGGTCGCCTTCGCCAGCGGCATGGCCGCCCTCACCGCGGTACTGCTCGCCCGGGCGAGCCTGGGGCTGCGCCATGTCGTCGCCGTCCGCCCGCTCTACGGTTGCAGCGACCACCTCCTCGGCGCCGGACTGCTGGGCACCGAGGTGACCTGGACCGACCCGGCGGGCATAGCCGACGCGATCCGCCCGGACACCGGTCTGGTGATGGTCGAGACGCCCGCCAACCCGACGCTGGCCGAGATCGACATCCAGGCCGTCGCCCAGGCCTGCGGTTCCGTACCGCTGCTCGTCGACAACACCTTCGCCACCCCCGTCCTCCAGCGCCCCGTCGAACACGGCGCGCGGATCGTCCTGCACAGCGCCACCAAGTACCTCGGCGGACACGGGGACGTCATGGGCGGCGTCGTCGCCTGCGACGAGGAGTTCGCCGCCACGCTGCGCCAGGTGCGGTTCGCCACCGGCGGTGTGCTGCACCCGCTGGCCGGATACCTGCTGCTGCGCGGCCTCTCCACCCTTCCCGTACGGGTACGGGCCGCCTCGGCCAGCGCTGCCGAACTCGTCCGCCGGCTCACCGCCGACCCGCGGATCGCCCGGGTGCACTACCCGGAGATCGGTGGCGCGATGGTCTCCTTCGAGGTGTACGGGGACCCGCACCGGGTGATCGCCGGGGTGCGGCTCATCACCCCTGCCGTCAGCCTCGGCAGTGTGGACTCGCTGATCCAGCACCCGGCCTCCATCAGCCACCGCATCGTGGACGAGGGAGACCGGCGGGCGTCGGGCGTCGGAGACCGGCTGCTGCGGATGTCGGTCGGCCTGGAGGACGTCGAGGACCTGTGGGCGGACCTGTGCCAGGCCCTCAGTGACGGGTCCGTTCAGCCGGAGCGGCCGTCGGCGGAGCGGCCTGCCCACTCGCCCGCTGCTCACCCGTCCCTGGCTCACTCGTGAGCTGCTCCCGCGTGAGCCGTTCACTCCTCAGCCGGGCGGTGATGACGAGCGTGCCCTCCTCGATCTGATAGTCGAGGGGCAGCTCAAGCGCGCGCATCGCCGCCACCATGCCGGTGTTGCGGGCCTGCGTCACGGCGTAGACGCTGTCGCAGCCCGCCTCGTCGGCGAGGGCCACCAGCCGGCGCAGCAGCTCGGAGCCGATGCCCCGGCGCTGCCAGTCGTCCTCGACGAGGAGGGCGACCTCGGTCTCGTCCCCGTCCCACAGGAGGTGGCCCAGCGCCACCAGCTTTCCGGAGGCGGTCTGCACGGCCAGGGTGCGCCCGAAGCGAGGGCTCAGTAGATGGTCCAGATAGCGGTCCGCGTCCCCGACGGGACCGTGGTAGCGCAGCCCCAGGGTGTGCTGGGAGCAGCGGTCGTGCATGGCGCGGGCTGCGGCGAGATCGCCGCGGTCCGCGCGCCGCACGGTGATCTCGTTGCCCTCGGGCAGCGTGAGGATGTCCTCGCTGCGCGGCACCCGGGGGCCGAGGCGGGCGTCGAGCTCGACCAGGGCCCGGGCCCTGGCGAACTCGGTCGGTGTGAACGGCAGATAGGGCCGCTCCACGGAGATGACCCCGCCCGACGGGTCCCGCAGACGCATGACCGTCTCCTCCAGCACGCCTTCGACCGGGGCGCTCTCCCCGGTCGGACGGCCGGTGACGGAGACGGCGGGCAGCGAGTGGATGGTGCACCGGCCCAGCAGCTGGCGCAGCGCGAGGGGAAGCTCGGCCGCGTCGAGCGCCGTCCGCGTGGCCAGCGACAGCACCCGCGTCGGGGTGTCGACCAGATCGTGGGCGTCCGCCCGCTCGATCCAGGTGGAGGAGCCGCCCGCGGCGGAGATCTGCCCGGTCAGCTGCTGCGCCTGGAGCGCGGCGGGCGCCCGCAGCAGGAACTCGTCGACCGTCCCGTCGGCGAGCGGGTGGGTCTGCAACGTGAGGATGTCGACCCGGAGCCGGGCGAGAGCCACGCACAGCGCGGCCAGACTCCCGGGGGCGTCGCGGACCGTCGTCCGCATCCGCCACAGCACGGTCTCCTCGGCGCCGGAGACTCCGCCCGCCTCCGTCCTCGCACCGGCGTCGGTATCCGTATCGGCCTCTCCACCGGCTGATGGGGGAGCGTGACTGTGCTTCCGTGCCCACCAGGTGTGGAACGCCGCGGTGGCCACCAGCGCAACCGCGGAGGCCAGGAGCAGATAGGGACCGTCGGGCTGGTGCCCGATCAGATTGGCGATCGCGTCTGCCACGGCCACGGCCGTGAACAGGGCGGCCAGCTCGATCAGGTCCCGTCGCCAGTGGTGCGGACGGCGGGCGCTCTTCGCGGATGTCACATCAGTCATACCCTCACTGTGAAGGAAGGGTGTTGCCTGATCACGAACGCCTTGTGACTGATGGGTTAAGTGTGGATCTGGTTGCCTATCGTCGCCTTTCAGTCAAATTCTGGGGGTCATATTTGACGTACTTGACATCGTTTGCTCGGGGCCCAGTGGCAGCACTCCCGGGCACGGGGGAGTCGGGGACGGCGAAGCCGCCCCCGGCCGCTACTGCCCGACGCGGCCGGGCCGGAGCACCCTGGTGAACAGCACGGCCCCGCCCTCCGCCCGCAGGCGCACCGTCAGATCCGCGCTGTCGCCGTCGATCTCGACCTCGCCGAAATACTGCGGGGACTCCATCGGCGACACATTGGCGCGGTCCGGGGCCCGCACGAAGACCCGGTC
Organism: Streptomyces durocortorensis; assembly: GCF_031760065.1. Taxonomy (NCBI): domain Bacteria; kingdom Bacillati; phylum Actinomycetota; class Actinomycetes; order Kitasatosporales; family Streptomycetaceae; genus Streptomyces; species Streptomyces sp. C11-1. The sequence goes on along the minus strand of NZ_CP134500.1, from coordinate 686,601 downwards.
GGGTCCGAACGTGCCGTCCAGCTTGTTGGCCGGGAAGCCGCCCGCGGCCAGCGGGCCCGACACGAACTCCCAGAACGGGGCGAAGTCCTTGAACGCCGCTCGCTCCGGCGCGTAGTGCTGGGCCGAGGTGTAGTGCACGTCCGCCGTCAGCCACAGCGTGCCGGTGACCCCGCGGTGCTTGATGAACCGCAGCAGCTCGGCGATCTGGAGCTCACGCCCGAGCGGCGCGCCCGGGTCGCCCTGCGCCACCGCTTCGAAGTTCGCCGAGCCGTCCGGGACGACCAGGCCGAGTGGCATGTCGGCGGCGATCACCTTCCACACCGCCCGGGACGCGGCGAGCGAGCGTTTCAGCCACCGCAGCTGCTCGGCGCCGAGGATGCCGGTCGTGTCGTCGGCCTGCCGGTTCGGGGAGTTGGCGTTGCGGTACGAACGCATGTCGAGGACGAACACGTCCAGCAGCGGCCCGTGGTGGACGACCCGGTACATGCGGGACGGCCGCGCCGAACCGTACGAGGGCGACAGCGGGACGTACTCGTGGAAGGCCCGCACGGAACGCGCCGCGAGGATGTCGACGTTCTTCTCGGTGTAACGGGAGTCGTCGAGGATCTGGCCGGGATACCAGTTGTTGCGCACCTCGTGGTCGTCCCACTGCACGATGGAGGGCACTTGGGCGTTGAAGCGGCGGACGTTCGTATCGAGCAGGTTGTAGCGGAAGTTGCCCCGGTACTCGTCCAGGGTCTCGGCGACCTTCGCCTTCTCCTCGGTCATGACGTTGCGCCAGACCCGCCCGTCCGGCAGTCTGACGCTCGCCTCCAGCGGCCCGTCCGCGTAGATGCTGTCGCCGCTGCACAGGAAGAAGTCCGGGTCCAGGCGGCGCATCTCCTCGTACGCCCGGTAGCCGCCGATGTCCGGATTGATGCCCCAGCCCTGCCCCGCGATGTCGCCGGACCACAGGAAGCGCACGCCGTCCCGGCGCCGGCACGGAGCGGTACGGAAGGTTCCGTACACCGGGCGGCCGGTACGGCGCGGATCATCCGGGTCGGTGAGCGTGACGCGGTAGTGGACCTGCTCGCCCGCGGGCAGGCCGCGGAGGGGCGTCGTTCCGGTGTGGTCCGTTCCGGGGCCGATCAGCGGCCCGTGCCACCGGCGGGGCCGCCGGAACGAGGCGGTGGCCGAGGTCTCCACCAGCATCCGGGCGGGCCGATCCGACCGTACCCAGACCAGCGCCGACGAAGCCGTGACGCTTCCCACCTGCACGCCCCAGGACGCCTCGGGCCGCCCCGCCAGGGTCAGCGCGGGCGCGGCCGCCGGGGTCGCGGTCGCGGTCACGGGGGAGAGGGCCACCGCTGCCGGGGCGAGCAGCGAGCCGCGCAGGACGGCGCGGCGGCCGGGCGAGGGGATACGCGGGCGGTAGGGCATCGGAGCGCCTCCAGGAAGGTGGACGGGCGGTGCACCACGCCCCCGGGAGGCCGAGGCCTGCCCCGGGACCGGCGCCGGTCTCCGTCCATGCCTACTGCCCGGCGGAGGCCGGGGCCCCAACCCCGGGTGAACTACCCGATTCCGGTGGGGAACAGGTGCGCGGGCGTGGTCTCCACTGCGCGCACGCCGGAGCACAGCAAGGGCGTCAGGGCGAGCCCTTCGTCATCGAGCGGCAGCCGGACGGCCTCCAGGCCGGTCGCCGCGAACAGGGAGGTGTGTTCCGGGCTGCCCGGGCCCTCCACGCCGACCGGGGCCGCCCCGGCCTCCCGGAGCACGAAGCCCAGGAGGCTCGTCGCCTGGGCCACCCCTGAGCAGACCACCAGCCGTCCCGGGTCTGTCACCACTCCGCGCCGCCGGGTCGACAGGGCGGCCAGTGGCTCGCGCAGCTCCGGCAGCCCTCGTGGGTCGGGGTAGCCGAGGGCCCGGTGCGGCAGGCGGCCGAACACCGCCCGCTGGGCGGCACTCCACGCGCTGCGCGGGAAGAGCGAGCGGTCGGGGGTGCCCGGCCGGGGCGCTGTGCGGGAAGAGCGGGAGACCGGGGGTGCCCGGCCGGAAGTCCACCGGAGCGTCAGGCGCGCCCGGAGAACGTTCGCGATCGGAGCCGAACGCGCCACGCTCTTCTCCGGGCTGATCCCCGTGTCCGCCGTACTGACCGCACCTCTGGTGGGAGCCGGTACGTACGGCCTCGCGCAGGGCGCGGGTAGCCTCCTGGTCGGCGCGGGTGTGGCCTACGGGTCCGGCGTCATCGGGCATCGCACGGCCGCCGGAACTCCGCGCACCGGGCGGCCGCCGACGCCCCGGCGGGCCCGCTCAGCGGCTGGTGTCCAGGATGACGCGCGCGACCAGGGCGGGGTCGTCGTTCATCGGGACGTGTCCGCAGCCGGGCAGCCGGACGAGCCGGGCGTCGGGGATCACCCGCTTGGCACGGACCCCCTGCCTGCGAAGCAGGATCCGGTCCCGGGTGCCCCAGGCGACGGTGACGGGGATGCCCTTCACATCATCGCCGAAGAAGGTGCCCCGACCGACCTCCAGCGTCTGGTGAAACCCGGTCGCTCCCCGCAGGGCGAGCGTCTCGGCGACGACGGCTTCCGGTGAACGCCGCGCAGGCCGGGCGTAGATGGTGCTGGTCAGGGCCGTGCGACCGGCCGCGCTCCGCGAGAGCCGCTCGATCAACGACACCGGCATCGCGAGCGCACTGCGCCGCATCGCCCGCAGCGTTCCGAAGGCGTAACGCCGCTCCGCCTCGGTCCAGAATCCCGCCGGGGCCAGCGCGGTCACCGAGCGGACCAGGTCCGTGCGCCCCAACTCCAGCGCGAGCAGGCCCCCGAGGGAGTTCCCGGCCACATGGGGGCGGTCCAGTCCGAGTTCGGCGCAGAGCGCCGCGAGGACCGGTCCGACGGTCGCGAGATCGTACGGGACTCCGTCCGGCAGGGCGGGCGAGGTGCCGAACCCGGGGAGGTCCACGGCGATGACCTCCCGCTCGGCAGCCAGGATTCGCGTCACCGGATCCCAGGCCTGGAGGTGGTGGCCGATGCCGTGGAGCAGCAGCAACGGCTCGCCGGAGCCGGTTCGTTCGTAGGCGACCGATACCCGACGCGGGCCGTTGGCCGTGTCGGCGGTGAAGGAGACCGTGGTGGTCATGCTGCTCCCTGCGCTGGAGTCGACATCTCGGAGGGGATAGACATCTCGTCAACAACAATTACCGTTGAGTAGCTTGCAGTTCAAGGGGCCGGGCGATTCCCACCGGTCAGCAATCGGCGCGGCGGCGGGCGTGTGGGGGAGCGCAGACCGCGATACGACGGCGACCCGGCCGAGCGGCGCGACCTCACCGAGCGGCTCCTCGCCGCCGCGTCCGGCGGCGGTATCGAACAGCTCCTCGCCCTGCTGGCCCCGGGTGCCCGCCTCGTCAGCGACGGCGGTGGCAGGGCGAAGGCACCGAGGCGGATCATCGAGACGGCCGGCAAGGTCGGACGGTTCCTGCTCGCGGCCGCTCAGGACCTGGGTCCGGGCGTCGAGATCCGCATCGTGGAGATCAACGGCGGACCCGCTGCCGCTTTCCTCATCGGCGGAGAGCTCGACACGGTGTGTCAGGTCGATGTCAGCGAAGGTGCTATTCAATGCGCCTATATCACTCGCAATCCGGACAAGCTCTCCACGCTGTCCGTCGAATGGCCGGAAACGACATCGGACGCCCGGGGGCACCCGCCCCGCGGGTTCGCCGCGAGCCTGGTCGGAGCCCCGTCATCGGCAGGATGGCGGGGCTTTGCGCTGCGCGCGCCTCACTGCGCCGCGAACGTCGTGTGAACGCTCCGCGCCAGAGTTCCGTTTCGTTCAGCCACGGAATAAGGATTGGTCTTGACCAAGGGGGTGTACCGCCCTAGGGTCTCCACTTAAGACAGGAACCTTTAATAAATAACGTCGCGGAAAATCCGCTGGGCGATTGCGGAGGACAGGGTGGGGACCACGCAGCTGGAATCGGTACAGGAGCCGAAGTACTGGCACCTCAAGACCGTGCTCAGTGAGGCACTCGACTCGGACTTCGCGGTGGGGGAGATCCTGCCCAACGAGCGGGACCTCGCGGCGCGGTTCGGTGTCGCACGCGCCACGCTCCGGCAGGCCCTGGAACAGCTCGAACTCGAAGGCCGACTCCAGCGCCGCCGTGGCGTCGGGACGACCGTCGCCCCGCCGCGCGTGGGTGTCGCCGTCTCCACTGGCCGCCGCGAATGGACGGGCGGCGTCGGCGGCGAGGCCTGGCAGCCGGTCGACTGCACCATGGACAGGGCCCCCGCGGCGGTCGCCGCCATGCTGGGCACGGACTCCACCGAGCCCGTGCACGTGGTGCGCCGCATCCGTGCCACCCACGGTCAGGCGGTCGCGGCGGAGCTCCTCTACATCCCCGCCTCCTCGGTGCCCGAACTGTCCGCCATCGACGCCCCGGCCGGAGCCGTCCGCGCCCGCAGCGTGCTGCGCGAGCTGCACCGGCTCGGTCTGGAGGGCCAGGACCGTTCCGTCGAGCTCGGGTCGGCGCGCGCGGACGACGCCAAGGAGCTCGACCGGCTCCCCGGCGCACCCGTCCTGGTCGTCACCACCCGCTACTTCACCGCGGACGGCACGGCGGCCGTCTCCGTCGCCACCTACCGGGCGGACACCTGCCGTCTCACCTTCGGGGACTCCGGGGCGCTGGAGATCAGCGAGGAAGAGCAGGACCGCCAGGCCTCGTGAGGCGCGGGGCCTCACGAAACGTCAGCCCCAGCCGGGCTGACCCGCGCCGGGCTTCGTGAGGCGTCCGCCCTCCCGGCACGCCGGGTCTCGCCAGGTGCAGGCCGCCTGACGCACCAGCCCCATGACGCCCGGCCCACCAGGTCACGACAGCCCGCTGCCGCGCCCGCTGCCTCCGGATGCCCCCCACCCTTCCGGAATCAGCGGGCTGCGCCGTACACGCCCCGGGCACGACACCGGCGAAGGCCCGGCCGGAGCGCCCCCACGCGTCCCCGTCCCGCGCTCAGCGGCGGCCCGTAGCCGCGCCCTCCACGGCGAAGAGCTGCTCCTCGACGTGGTCCAGGGCGATCCGGAGCGCGCCCGTCGCGACCACGGCCTCGCCGAGCAGCGACAGAGTCACCCGTGGCGGACGCAGGCAGTAGCGGGCCAGCTCCTCGCGCAGGGGGTCCAGCACCCCGTCCAGCCCGGCCGCCCAGCCTCCGACCACGACCAGCTCCGGATCGAGCGCCAGCACCAGCGCCGCCACATCGTGCACCAGCCGCTGAAGGAACCTTTCGACGGCCGCCTGAGCTCCCGCATCGCCCTCCCGGGCCTTGGCGAACACCACCGCCACCGCCCGCTCGTCCAGCGGGTCCAGCGGTGTGTCCGTCGTGGACAGCAGATGCTCCGGCGTCACCTCCCTGCCCAGCAGGTGCAGAGCGCCGATCTCCCCGGCCGCCCCGCCGAACCCCCGGTGCAACCGCCCGCCGATCAGGGACCCCGCTCCGGGGCTCAGCCCCGCCAGTACGAAGACGATGTCGTCGGACTCGGTAGCCGCACCCTTCCAATGCTCGGCGACCGCGGCGGCGTTGGCGTCGTTCTCCACGAGAACGGGGCAGCGGAACGAACGGCGCAGCCGATCCCCGAGCGCGAGGCCCGTCCAGTCCGGCAACGCCGTACCCAGCCGCACGGTCCCGTCGGCCTCCACGATCCCGGGGCTGCCCACACCGACCGCACGCAGGCTGTTCCGGGCCACGCCGGTCCGCCGCAGCACATCCGCGACAACCGCCCTGACCTGGTCGAGGCGGTCGTCGGCGGAGGCGGTTTCCGACACCGAGCGGGAGCTCGCGCCGATGACCCGCCCGTCGAGCCCCGAGATCAGCACCGAAACCCGGTGCGGCCCGATCTCGATACCGAGGAGATGGCCCGCCTCGGTGCGGAAGCGGAACCTCCGCGCGGGCCGCCCCTGGCGCCGGGCCTCGCTCTCGTCGGGCAGTGCCTCGGCCACGAGACCGACCTCGATCAGCCCCTCGACGACTCCTTCGACCGTCGGCCGGGACAGACCCGTGCTCCGCGTCAGGTCCGTCAGCGTCGGTGCACCGGCCCCCCGCAGGGCGTGCAGCACCACCGCGGAATTGATCCGCCGCAGCAGCGACGGGTCTCCACCGGTCAGCCGGCTCACGGTGTGTCCTTCCAGCTCGTGCGCATGTTCTGCCGGATCGTACTCGCTGGCCGCAGGCCCTGCGAACAGGACGGAAGGCCGGTACCGAGCCGCAACCCGCGTCACCCGGGAGCGACGCATCCGGACCGGCACCCGGGGGCAGGTTAAGTGATTGTCAGTGCGAAGCGGTTTACTGACGCCATGACGACCGCACACCATCTCCGCCTCATCGACGGGATGTGCACCCGGGAGTTCCCCGCGGAGCGCACCCCGTCGGTCTCGGGAGTCAGCGGACCCGGCTACCACACGGTATTCCTGCACACCGATGAGGAACCCTGGGGCGATGAGGAGTCCGTTCGTGCGGAGCACCGGGCGCAGTGCCTGGCCGAGCACGACGCACTGCTCACCCTGCTGGCATCACGGTGGGGCGAACCGCAGTTGGTGAGTGTGTGGAGTGCGCAGGAGCGGATGACGGCGGGCGAGGTGATCCCCGAGCCCTGGGTGGAGCCGGTCGCCGGGTGCGACTATCTGCGGCTCTGGAGGAACGCCGGCCGGTGGGTCGCGGTGGGGCTGGTGCTGGAGGAGGGCGGCCCCGGCTGCGAGCTGACGGTCCTGGTGACCGTGATCGATCCTCCCTGACGCGCCCCGCCACCGCACCCTGGTCCGAGTCCGAGTCCCGGGGCCCGACGCGCCCGGGGCCGCTCGGCTGCTACGAGGTTCGCTCGGCCTCGTGGAGGCGGGCGTACTCCTCGGCCATGGTCTGAACCGTCCAGTGGGCGTTGAGACCGCTGGGGTTGGGGAGGACCCACACCCGGGCGCCGCCGACGGTGCGGTCCTGGGGGCCGATGCGGGCTCGCGGTTCCCTGAAGGCTGTGCGGTAGGCGGTGATGCCGACGACGGCGAGCCACGCCGGTTCGAGGCGCTCGACCTTCTTCGCCAGGGCCGCCCCGCCCTCCCGGAACTCCTCCGCGCCGAGCTCGTCGGCCCGGGCGGTGGCTCTCGCGACCACGTTGGTGATCCCGAGCCCGAGGCCCAGGAGTTCGGACTGCTCGGACGGCAGCAGTTGTCGGGGCGTGAAGCCCGAGCGGTGGAGGACCGGCCAGAACCGGTTGCCGGGGTGGGCGAAGTGATGGCCCGTCGCCGCGGTCATGAGGCTCGGGTTGATGCCGCAGAACAGCAGGCGCAGACCGCCCGCGACCACATCGGGCACGATGCGGTCGCGGGCGGCGCGGAGTTCCTCGGGGGTCATACGGTTCGGGCGGTCCCGGTCAGAGGATCGAGCCGGGGGTGTAGGCCGCGGCCTCGGGGTGCTGCTTGGCGATCTCCTCGATGCGGGACACCAGCGCCGTCACCTGGTCGCCCGCCGCACCCGTGAACGAGAGCTTGTCGGCCATCAGGGCGTCCAGCTCGGCACGGTCCAGCGGGATGCGCTCGTCGGCGGCGAGCTTGTCGAGCAGTTCGTTGCGCTCGGCGCCCTGCTCGCGCATCGCGAGGGCGGAGGCGACCGCGTTCTCCTTGATCGCCTCGTGGGCCACCTCGCGGCCCACTCCGGCCCGCACAGCGCCCATGAGGACCTTGGTGGTCGCCAGGAACGGGAGGTAGCGGTCCAGCTCGCGCGCCACGACCGCGGGGAACGCACCGAACTCGTCCAGCACCGTGAGGAAGGTCTCCAGCAGACCGTCGAAGGCGAAGAAGGCGTCCGGGAGGGCCACCCGGCGGACCACGGAACAGGACACATCGCCCTCGTTCCACTGGTCGCCCGCCAGCTCGCCCGTCATCGAGGCATAGCCGCGCAGGATCACCATCAGACCGTTCACCCGCTCGCAGGAGCGCGTGTTCATCTTGTGTGGCATCGCGGACGAGCCGACCTGCCCGGGCTTGAAGCCCTCGGTCACCAGCTCGTGGCCCGCCATCAGCCGGATGGTCTTCGCCACCGACGAAGGCGCCGCGGCGAGCTGCACCAGAGCGGTCACCACGTCGTAGTCGAGGGAACGGGGGTAGACCTGGCCGACCGAGGTGAAGGCCTCGGCGAAGCCGAGGTGCCCGGCGACGCGCCGCTCCAGGTCGGCGAGCTTGTCCGCGTCACCGCCCAGCAGGTCCAGCATGTCCTGCGCCGTGCCGACCGGGCCCTTGATCCCGCGCAGCGGGTAGCGGGAGAGCAGGTCCTCCAGCCGGCCGTAGGCCACCAGCAGCTCGTCGGCCGCGGTCGCGAAACGCTTGCCGAGCGTCGTCGCCTGGGCTGCGACGTTGTGCGAGCGACCGGCGATGACGAGCTCGCGGTACTCCGCGGAGAGCTTGCCGAGCCGGGCCAGCACCGCCACGGTGCGGTCGCGCATCAGCTCCAGCGAGAGGCGGATCTGCAGCTGCTCGACGTTCTCCGTCAGGTCCCGGGAGGTCATGCCCTTGTGGACCTGCTCATGACCCGCGAGAGCGTTGAACTCCTCGATCCGGGCCTTCACGTCGTGCCGGGTGATCTTCTCGCGCTCGGCGATCGACGCCAGGTCGACCTGGTCGAGCACACGCTCGTAATCGGCCAGCGCGGCATCCGGCACCTCGATCCCGAGGTCCTTCTGAGCGCGCAGCACCGCCAGCCACAGCTGACGCTCCAGCTTCACCTTCTGCTCGGGGGACCAGAGGACGGCCAGCTCCGTGGAGGCGTAGCGGCCGGCCAGGACATTGGGGATGCGAGGCTTCGCAGACACAGCAGTCACGTAAACGGATTCTACTGGTGGTTTGTGCAGGCCAGCGCCGCGGTCCGGTTTGTGGCTTGCTACGAAAGCCCGCCCCGGAGACCCGCCCGAAAGCCTCCCCCGGAGCCTGCCCCGAAGACCCGCCCGAACGCCTGCCCGAACGTCCGCCCCGACGGCGCGGCCCGGAGGGTCAGGCGGAGTCGGCCCGGCGCCATCCCGTCACCGGGCCGGGGTTCTCCGCGTTCGCGGGGGTGACCCAGAAGGCGGTGCCCGTGGCCGCGTCGAACTGGGCGCCCGACCGGCCGTCACCGGAGGACCGGCCGGTGAGCCGCCGTCCGATCCAGGGGGCCAGATGCCGGCGGGTGAAGCGGATGTCCTCGGTGCGCCGGGCCGCCCAGCGCGGCGGCGCGGTCGCGGGGGCCGGGGCCCGCCAGTCGAGCTCGGCCGGCAGCCCCAGCGTCTGCCACACGGCCTCGGCTACCCGCCGGTGGCCGTCGGCGGTGAGGTGCAGCCGGTCCACGTCCCACGCACGGGGGTCGCTGAGCGAGGGTGCGCCGTAGAGGTCGACCACCGAGGCGCCGTGCCGGTCGGCCAGGCCGTCGATCAGGGCGAACAGCTCCTCCATACGGGGACGGAAACGCTCCAGCACGGGCCCGTTGCGCCCGGGGCTGCGCATCAGCACCAGGTGTTTGCAGGACGGGGCCAGGCGCTCGACGGCTTCCTCCAGCAGTCCCTTGACCCTGCCCATGTCGCACTTCGGCCGCAGTGTGTCGTTGAGCCCGCCCACGAGCGTGACGACATCCCCCTGGAGCGCGGTCGCCGCCTTCACCTGCTCGTCCACGATCTGGCCGATGAGCTTGCCGCGTACGGCGAGGTTGGCGTACCGGAACCCCGGGGACCGGACGGCCAGCCGGGAGGCGAGCACATCGGCCCAGCCCCGGTAGGTGCCGTCCGGCAGCAGGTCGGACATGCCCTCGGTGAACGAGTCGCCGACCGCGACGAGACTGGTGTAGGAGGCATTCAGTTCCATGGCCCGGCGATCCTAGCGCGACTGCGCTCTGCCGACGAGTTCGCGGAGCACATCCTCCATCGTGACCAGGCCGGCCAGCCGGCCGTCCTCGTCCAGGACGACCGCCAGGTGGGTCCGGCTGCGCCGCAGCGCGGTGAGCACGTCGTCCAGCGGGGTCGCGGCCCGGACCCGGGCGATCGGCCGCAGCGCCGTCACCGGGAAGGGCACGTCGCGAGGCGTGGCGTCCAGGGCGTCCTTCACATGGAGGTAGCCGAGGATGCGCTGCTCGCTGCCCATCACGGGGAAGCGGGAGAACCCGGACTCGGAGGAGAGCCGCTCCAGCTCCTCCGGAGTGGTGCCGACCCTGGCGTAGAGCACCCGGTCGACCGGCATGACCACATCGCGTACCGGTCGGCGGCCCAGTTCGAGCGCGTGGTGCAGCCGCTGGGCCGAACGGTCGTCGACCAGCCCGGCGTTCCCCGCGTCCTGCACCATCCGGGCCAGCTCGTCGTCCGAGAACGTCGCCGAGACCTCGTCCTTCGTCTCCACCCGCAGGAGCTTGAGCAGGGCGTTGGCGAAGGCGTTGACCGTGAAGATCACCGGGCGCAGGGCGCGGGCCATCGCGACCAGCGGCGGGCCGAGCAGCAGAGCGCTGCGGGCGGGTTCGGCCAGCGCGATGTTCTTCGGCACCATCTCGCCGAGCAGCATGTGCAGATAGGTCGCCACGCTCAGCGCGATGACGAACGACAGCGGGTGGACGAGACCGTGCGGCACGCCCACCGCGTCGAAGAGCGGTTCCAGCAGATGGGCGATGGCGGGCTCGGCCACGATGCCCAGCACCAGGGTGCTGAGCGTGATCCCGAGCTGCGCCGCGGCCAGCAGCGCGGAGACGTGCTCCAGGCCCCAGATGACGCTGCGGGCCCTGCGGTTGCCGGCTTCGGCCTCCGGCTCGATCTGGCTGCGGCGTACGGAGATCAGGGCGAACTCGGCGCCCACGAAGAAGGCGTTGACCACCACCATCAGCACACCGATGAAGAGCTGAAGCGCGATCACCGTGCACCCTCCGTCCGGCTCTCGGACCCGGGCAGGGGCGCGTGCAGCAGGGCCCGTGCGGCCCGGCGGCCCGAGGCGTCCACCACGTCGATCCGCCACCCCGCCAGTTCCAGCGTGTCGTCCACCGTGGGAATCCGTCCGAGCTCGGCTGCGATCAGCCCGGCCAGGGTCTCGTAGGGCCCGTCCGGCACCCGCAGTCCGATCGTGCGGAGCTGATCGGTGCGGGCGGCTCCGTCGGCCGACCACAGTGTGCGGCCGTCGGCGTCCTCCCCGGCGGCCGCGAGGTCGGGCGTCTCGTGCGGATCGTGTTCGTCGCGGACCTCGCCGACGACCTCCTCCACGATGTCCTCCAGCGTCGCGACGCCCGCCGTCCCGCCGTATTCGTCGATCACCACGGCCATGGCGAGCTTTCCGGACAGCCGGTCCAGCAGCCGGTCCACGGTCAGCGTCTCCGGTACGAGCAGGGGTTCACGCAGCAGCTCCGATACGCGGGTGCGGGGCCGCTCGTCGGCGGGGATCGCCAGGACGTCCTTGATGAGGGCCACGCCGACCACGGTGTCCAGGCTGCCCCGGTAGACGGGGAAGCGGGAAAGGCCGGTGGCCCGGGTGGCGTTGGCCACGTCCTCGGCCGTGGCGTGCAGGTCCAGCGCGGTGACCTGGACCCGCGGTGTCATCACGTTCTCCGCCGTCAGCTCGGACAGGTTCAGGGTGCGGACGAAGAGCTCGGCGGTGTCCGCCTCCAGCGCCCCCTGCTTCGCGGAGTGCCGGGCCAGGGCGACGAGCTCCTGCGGGCTGCGGGCCGAGGCCAGTTCCTCGGTTGGCTCCAGGCCGGCGCGGCGCACGATGCGGTTGGCCGTGTTGTTGAGGTGGCTGATGAAGGGCCGGAACACGGCGGTGAACGCCCGTTGCGGTGTGGCCACCGCCTTGGCCACGGCCAGCGGCGAGGAGATCGCCCAGTTCTTCGGGACCAGCTCGCCGATGACCATCAGCACCACCGTGGACAGCGCGGTGCCGATGACGAGCGCCAGTGTGGACGCGGCCGCCGGAGGCAGCCCCGCGGCCTCGACCGGACCGCGGATGAGCTTCGCGATCGACGGTTCGGCGAGCATGCCGATCACCAGATTGGTGACGGTGATGCCGAGCTGGGCGCCCGAGAGCTGAAAGGTCAGAGTGCGGACGGCCTTCAGCGCGCTCGCCGCACCCCGGTCACCCCGCTCGACAGCCCGTTCGAGCTCGCTCCGCTCCACCGTGGTCAGGGAGAACTCCGCCGCGACGAAGGCACCGCAGGCGACACAGAGCAGCAGAGCGACGAACAGCAGAAGCACTTCGGTCATCGGCTCACCTCCGTCCCATGATCAGGCAGAGACCGGCGGATCGCGCGGCGTCGGCGTGATGGGAGTGATCGTCCGGGGCGAGGCGAGGGCGTCCGTCCGCGCGTGCGGCGTGGCGTGGACCGCGCGCGGGAGGGCCCTCGTGTCAGCCCGACAGGTGCTTCACCCAGCGGCTCCACTGCGGCTCGGGCCCGTAGCCCCCGGCGCGCCAGGCGTGGTGGGCCGAGGCGTTGCGGTCGAGCACCATGGCGTCGGCGCGCCGACCCCCCAGAGCGGTGAACCGTTCCTCCGCCGCTGCGAGAAGGGCGCTGCCGACGCCCCTGCGGCGCCGGCCGGGGTGGACCGCGAGCCGGTAGAGATGGCAGCGCCAGCCGTCGAAGCCCGCGATCACCGTGCCCACCAGCACCCCGTCCACCTCGGCGAGGATCAGCGCGTCCGCATCCCGTGCCACCAGGCGGGCGACCCCGTCGCTGTCGTCACTGATGCTGGTGCCCTCGGCCGCCGTCTTCCAGAACGCGAGGACCTCGTCCAGGTCGGCCGCGGTCGCGGACCGTATCGAAAGATCGTTCATGGCGGTCATCCCACCATTGGCCGCGTCCCGGCGTCGATCGGATTCCACGATGCGGCCGACCCGCGCCCGCCTCCCGCTCCCGTCGGCCGCCCCACGGCTCCTCGGCTTCCCGCCGGCTCGGGCGTGTCCGGATGGTCCGGGACCAGGATCACGTCGTAACCGAGCTGCTCCGCCCGCCGGCAGCGCGCTCGTCACCGGCCCCCGTCGGTGCGGGCATCAGATTGACGCCGAAGCGGAACGCCCTGGTCATGGAACTCCTCCGGGGTGAGGTGTGTGCGCGGGCCATCCACCCCGCCAAGAAGGGGCACCGCTGTCCGGCGAACGGGCCCCTTCGCCCCGCGGCCCTTCCCCTTGCCGGTGCTAGCGCGACCGCGCTAGCGTGGTCGCGTGCCCAAGACTCAGCTGAACGTTCGAGTGGAAGAGGCCACCGCCGAGGCCGCGCGACAGCGCGCGCTGCAAAGGGGGATGAGTGTGAACCGCTACATAGAAGAACTCGTCCAGCAGGACACGGGCGAGGTGGGACACACCTTCGTCGAGGCCGCCGCCGACTTCATGAAGCAGTACGAAGCGGTGTTCGCCGAGGAGTTCGGCCCGGAGCGCGAAGGCACCCGTTGAACCTGCGGATCGACCTTTCCTGGCTGCTCATGGTGGCCGAGCACAAGACGCCCGGAGACCCTCAGGTCGTGGACTGGGGCGCCCTCGTCGCCGCCGTGGCGCGGCACGAGGCGGAGATCTTCGGCAGCCCCGTCTACAGCGACCCGCATGTGCGGGCGGCCGCCCTGCTGCAACTCCTGCTGCATGTGCCCGCCCTCGAACACTCCAACGCGATGTTCGCCTCGGCCGTCGCGTACGGCTATCTCATCGCCTCCGGGCTCAAGGTCGTCACCTCGCCCGAGCAGGTCCGCGATCTGGCGCTGCTGGTGAAGCAGGGCAAGGCGGACGTGCGGGCCATCGCGGAGGAGCTGCGCCAGTGGAGCGCATGAGCCTGTGACGGCGGTATGGGGTACGGGACCGGTCACTCCGGCGTGAACGGCTTGCGCGCCACGCCCAGGACGCAGGGGGAGGAGGGGACCTGGAGGCCCTTCTCCGGAATCCGCAGCCTGCGGAACGCCCCCAGCTCGAACCCCGCCTCCTCGATCGCGGCCAGCGGGTCCCGGGCCGTGTGACAGCCGCCGAAGAGCAGGGGCCACACGGTGCGGTCCGCGGCGCGCTGGGCCGTCGCCAGCGCCCGGCCCGGCGCCAGACCGTGCTCGAAGAACCGCAGTTCGCCTCCGGGGCGCAGCACCCGCTTGATCTCGCGGAGTGCCCGGGGCAGGTCCCGTACGGTGCACAGGACCAGCGACGCCACGGCCGCGTCGAAACCCTCGCTCTTCACCGGAAGCGCCTCCGCCGCACCCGGCACCACATCCACCGGCACCTCGGCGCGCAGCGCGGCGCGGACGGCGAGCTGCCGCAGCGAACGCTCCGGCTCCAGCGCCACGACCTCCGACACCGCGCCCGGGTAGTGGGCGAAGTTCAGCCCGTTCCCCGCACCGATCTCGATGACCCGGCCGGAGAGCCCCGCCAGCAGCTCCTCGCGGTACGCGGCGACTCCGCCCTTCAGATCGGCGGTCACGCTCATCCGTGCGTAGAAGCGGGCGAACACCGGGTGGTGCACGGCATCCCTGGGGAGCTTCCTGCTGCGCAGCTGCATGACGGACCTCCGGATGGAGTGGACGTACGGCTCCCCAAGGATTCTTCCCCGTAATGCCTCCGTCTAAGGGATGACGGGACGGCCCTTAGCCCCCGGAGGACCCGCGGGAAGCCTCAGTGCCGGGCCGGGGCCCAGCTCCCGCCGAGCTCCGGAGCCAGCCAGCGCGACGCCCGCGCGGCGAACTCGGCTCCCGGCAGCGCGCCCGCGCCGGCCGGTACCGCGCCCAGCAGCGGCGCACCGGCCGCCAACGGCAGGTCCTCGACATTGCACCGGGAGGCCAGGTCCGGCTGCTCGGGCATGCTGCCGATCACCACGCCCCGGCAGCTCAGCCCCCGGCTCCGCAGGGCCTCCGCGGTCAGGGCGGTGGCGTTCAGCGTGCCCAGCCCCGCGGGCGCCACGACCAGCACCGGGGCGGACAGCGACCGGGCCGCGTCCGCGAGGGTGCCGCCCTCGTCGTCGAACCGTACGAGCAGCCCGCCCGCGCCCTCCACCAGCACCAGATCGTGCTCGGTGGCCAGCTTCTCCGCCGCCTCGGCGACCTCGTACGGCCGCACGGGTGCCAGCCCCGCCCGCCGGGCCGCCGTGGCCGGGGCCAAGGGCTCGGGGAACCGGGCCAGTTCGACCGCGGTCACATGACTGCCCGCCAGCCGCGCCACCTCGGCCGCGTCGCCCGGCTCCCCGGGCGCGAGCCCGGTCTGGGCGGGCTTGAGCACCGCGACCCGGCGGCCCCGCGCGGCGGCCGCCACGGCGGCGGTCACCACGGTCTTGCCGATCTCCGTGCCCGTACCGGACACCACGAGGATGGTCACGTCAGCCCTCCCGCGCCGCGGCGCACACGGCCCGGCAGATCCGTTGTACGTCCTCGTCGCCCGTGACGTAGGGCGGCATCGTGTAGACGAGGTCGCGGAACGGCCGCAGCCACACCCCCTCGCGCACGGCCGCCCGGGTCGCCGCCGCCATGTCCGCCTCGTGGTCGAGTTGGACGACCCCGATCGCCCCCAGGACGCGTACGTCCACGACTCCGGGGATGTCCGACGCGGGCGCCAGACCGGAGCGCAGCGCCGCGCCGATCCGCGCCACCTCGCTCTCCCAGTCCTGCCCGAGCAGCAGGTCCACCGAGGCCGAGGCGATCGACGCGGCCAGCGGATTGCCCATGAAGGTCGGGCCGTGTGCCAGCACCGGGACCTCGCCGCGCGAGATGCCCTCGGCCACCCGGGAGGTGCACAGCGTCGCTGCCATCGTCAGATAGCCGCCGGTCAGCGCCTTGCCGACGCACATGACATCCGGGGAGACCCCGGCGTGTCCGGCGGCGAACAGCCGGCCCGTCCGCCCGAACCCGGTCGCGATCTCGTCGAACACCAGCAGGACGTCCAGCTCGTCGCACGCCTCCCGCAGCACCCGCAGATACGCGGGGGAGTGGAACCGCATCCCGCCGGCCCCCTGCACCACGGGTTCCACGATCACCGCGGCCAGTTCGTCGGCGTGATCCGCGATCAGCTCCCGCAGATGGGCCACGTAGGCGGGGTCCGGCTCCGCGTCGAAGCCGTCCGGCGGGGCGTCGGCGAAGACCTGCCGGGGCAGCGACCCCGACCACAGCTCGTGCATCCCGCCCTCCGGGTCGCACACCGACATCGGCTGCCAGGTGTCGCCGTGGTAGCCGCCGCGCCAGGTCAGCAGCCGCCTCTTCGCCGGGCGCCCGGCCGAACGCCAGTACTGGAGGCACATCTTGACGGCGACCTCGACCGATACGGACCCCGAGTCGGCGAGGAAGACGTGCTGGAGCGGCTCGGGGGTGATCTCCACCAGCCGGGTGGCCAGCCGGACGGCGGGCTCATGGGTGAGCCCGCCGAACATCACATGGCTCATCCGGTCCAGCTGGCCGCGCGCGGCCTCGTTGAGGACGGGATGGTTGTAGCCGTGCACCGCCGACCACCAGGACGACATGCCGTCCACCAACTCGCGCTGCCCCTCGACGGGTTCGGCGAGCCGGAGCCGTACCCCGGAGGCCGACTCCACGATCAGCGGCTCCTGGCGGCCCGGCATCGGACCGTACGGGTGCCAGACGTGCGCGCGGTCCAGCGCCCGCAGCTCATCGGGGGCATACGGCTTCGGTGCGGCGGACAGGGGGAGCGCGGAGGCGTGCGGCTCAAGCATTGGGGGCGAGATCCGTCCCCGCACCGCGCCGTCGCACGGCCACCAGGTCCGTCCGCGCCGCGCCGCCCGCGTCCGTACGCGTGACCGGTACCTCGGCCGGCACTGGCTCGCCCTCGGCGGCCGCGACGGGAGCCGCCGCCTCGGAACCGTGACCGCCGCAGGGGCCGCAGCCGCCGCCACCGTGCGAACCGCACCCGGCGGACTCCTGCGTTCCGCAGCCCGGGGCCTCCGCCGGCGTACCGCAACCGCCGACCGGCGTGTCCGCGCGGTGACGGGGCAGGGTCGTGGTGCCCGCGCCCTCCACCTCGAACCCGGCGTCCGCGATCATGTCCAGGTCGGTCTGACCGGCCTGGCCCTCGCTGGTCAGATAGTCGCCCAGGAAGATCGAGTTGACCAGGTGCAGGGCCAGCGGCTGCATCGAGCGCAGATGCACCTCACGGCCGCCCGCCAGCCGGACCTCGACATCGGGGCAGACGAACCGGACCATCGCCAGAATGCGCAGGCAGCGCTGCGGGGTGAGGTTCCACTCCTTGGCGAGCGGGGTTCCCTCGAACGGGATCAGGAAGTTCACCGGCACCGAGTCCGGGTCCAGCGCGCGCAGCGCGAACACCACGTCGACCAGGTCCTTGTCGCTCTCGCCCATCCCCGCGATCAGCCCGGAACAGGCGGAGAGCCCGGCGGCCTGGGCCTGCTGCACGGTCTCCACCCGGTCGGCGTAGGTGTGGGTGGTGGTGATCGCCCCGTACGTCTCCTCGGACGTGTTGAGGTTGTGGTTGTACGCGTCGGCGCCCGCCGAACGCAGCCGGTCGGCCTGTCCGTCGGAGAGCAGACCGAGACAGGCGCAGACCTCGATGCCTTCGTTCTGGTCCTTGATGGCCTCGATGGTCTTGGTGACCCGGTCCACGTCCCGGTCGGTGGGGCCGCGGCCGCTCGCCACCAGACAGACCCGCTTGGCTCCCCCCGCGACCCCGGCGGCCGCGGCCTTGGACGCCTCGTCCGGCTTGAGCCAGGTGTACTTGAGGATCCCGGCCTTCGAACCGAGCCGCTGCGAGCAGTAGGAGCAGTCCTCGGGACAGAGCCCCGACTTCAGATTGACCAGATAGTTCAGCTTGACGCGTCGCCCGAACCACTGACGGCGCACCTTCCCGGCGGCGGCCACCACATCGAGCAGCTCGTCGTCGGAGGTCGCCAGTACGGCGAGCGCTTCTTCGCGGGTCGGCAGTTCGCGCCGCAGCCCCTTGTCCACCAGCGTGTTCAGCAGGTCCATGGAAGATGATCCTGGCTTACGGCACCGCCTCCAGCCAAGGAGGAACCAGACAGGAGAGCCCGGCGAGGGTGTGTGTATTGCCACACCCTGACCTGCTGCGCACCCGGTTAGGGTCTGTTGGCTGCCTACAAAGGGCCCGCCTACTCCTAGGGACCTCCCATGCCCTTCGCCCCGTTCGACTGGATCGACGACGAGGCCCGCCGCCGGGCCGACGCCGGACTCGTACGGACCCTGCGTCCACGCGGTGCCGAGCCGGAGCTGCTGGACCTCGCGAGCAACGACTACCTCGGCCTGACCCGGCACCCGGAGGTCACCGCCGCCGCGGCCGGTGCCGCCCGCCGCTGGGGCGCGGGCGCGACGGGGTCCCGGCTGGTGACCGGCTCCACCGAGCTGCACGCCGAACTCGAACGGGAGCTCGCCGCCTTCTGCGGTTTCGAGGCCGCCCTCGTGCTCTCCTCCGGGTATGCCGCCAACCTCGCCGCGCTGACCGCGCTGTCCGGGCGCGGCTCGCTCATCGTGTCCGACGCGGGCAACCACGCTTCCATCGTGGACGGCTGCCGCCTCTCCCGTGCCGAGACCGCCGTCGCCCCGCACGCCGACCCGGACGCCGTCGCCAAGACGCTCCGCGGGCACGAGGGCCGGGCGCTCGTCGTCACCGACTCGGTCTTCTCCGTCGACGGCGACGCCGCCCCGCTGCCCGGACTCGCCGACGTGTGCCGCTCCGCGAACGCCGCCCTGATCGTGGATGACGCCCACGGCCTCGGCGTCCTCGGCGAAGGCGGCCGAGGCGCGCTCGCCGCCGTGGACCTGGCGGGCGATGAGGGAGTCGTCGCCACGCTCACCCTCTCCAAGTCCCTGGGCAGCCAGGGCGGCGCGGTCCTCGGACCGGCCCGGGTCGTGGAGCACCTGGTCAACACCGCCCGGACGTTCATCTTCGACACCGGCCTCGCACCGGCGGCGGCGGGCGGCGCGCTCGGCGCCCTCGGGGTGCTGCGCCGGGAGCCCGACCGCGCGGCCAGCGCCAGGGGCGTCGCGACGGCCCTGCACGCGAGGCTCACCGCCGCAGGGCTGACCGCCGCCCGCCCCGACGCGGCCGTCGTCTCCGTACGGGCGCCGTCGGCGGACGCGGCGGTGCGCTGGGCGGCCGACTGCCGCACGGCCGGAATCGCCGTGGGCTGCTTCCGCCCGCCGTCGGTCCCGGACGGCATCTCCCGGCTGCGGCTCACCGCCCGGGCCGACCTGACGGAGGAGCAGATCACAGCCGCGGTGGCCACGATCGCCGCCACCGCTCCCCAGGAGGCCTTCGCCCCGGTCGGCTGACCCGCGCAGCGCCGCGGTGCCCGGCCACGCCGTACGGGTCCCGAATTCACCGCTTCGAGCGACAGATATCTGCATATCCTGGCCGAACACCGTTACAGAGAGCTTCATCAGTGGCAATCTGGCGCGAAGCACAATCCCGGGCGGCCACGGCCGACCGGGGCGGGAAAGGGACGGCGTCGCCATGGCAGACCATCAGGAAGCAACCGTCACTCTGCCGAGCGATCCGGCCTCGGTCTCCTCGGCCCGCAGATATGTCGCCAGCACCCTCGCCGACTGGGGTCTGCCCGATGACACCGAGTTCGCCGACACCGTCCGGCTGATCATCTCGGAGCTGGCGACCAACGCCGTCCAGCACACGTTCGGCCAGTCGCCCACCTTCACCGTGGACCTGCGCCTCGAACGCGACGAGGAACTGCGCCTCGGCGTGACGGACAGTCACCCCCGCTGGCCCCAGCGGCTGCCCGCCGCCGTACGGCAGGACAACGGCCGCGGCATGGTCATCATCCGGGCGCTGGCCAAGGAGTGCGGTGGCCGCCTCCAGGTCACCCCGACCGCCGAGGGCGGAAAGACGGTCCTGGTCGCGCTGCCGTGGGCGGTCCAGGTCCAAGGCCTCGCGGGCTGAGCACGTCGGTCGTACGGGGGCGGGGACGCGGGCGGGCGGCGGTCAGCCCGCCCCTGACCCGCCGCTTCCGCGCCCGAACCCGCCCCGCAGCAGGGCGAGCAGCGTCGCGGCGGCGGCCGTCGCCCGCTTGCCGTGGTGTACGACCGAAATGGTCCGGCGGAACGACGCGGGCTCCAGCCGCCGCACCGACAGCGGGGCCGACGACATCGACGCGACCATCTCCGGCACCACCGCCACGCCGAGCCCCGCGCTGACCAGCGCGCACACCAGGGCGTACCCGGGGGACTCGCAGACCACCGCCGGGGTCGCGCCGGCCTCGGCGAGCGCGTTCTCCACCCCGCGCCGAGGCGGATGCGTGGGCGCGCTGCTGATCAACGGCCGCCCGGCCAGCTCGGTGACCGCGAGCCGCCCGGTGCCCTCGGCGAGCCGGTGGCCGACCGAGGTCACCAGGACCAGCTCCTCGACCAGCAGGGGCTCGACGACGATCCCCACCGGCGGCGGGCCCGAGCCCGACGGCTCGTAGGTGTGGGTCAGGGCGAGATCGACGTCACCCGCGACCACCGCGGCGATCCCGCCGGGCGGTTCGTAGTCCGTGACGGCCAGCTCGACATCCGGATGGGCCCGCCGGAACGCGCTCAGAACCGGCGGCAGCAGATGGACCCCGGCCGTCGTGAACGTCCCCACCCGCAGCCTGCCCCCGGAGAGCCCGGCCAGCTGCGCCAGCTCGTGGCGCGCCTGGTCCAGCTCGTCCAGCACCCGCCGGGCCCGTACCGCCAGCAGCTCGCCCGCCGCCGTCAGCCGCGCCCCGCGATGGTGGCGCACCAGCAGCGCCGCCCCCGCCTCCCGCTCCAGCTTGGCCAGCTGCTGGGAGAGCGCGGGCGCGGTGTAGCCCAGGCGGGCGGCCGCCTTCGTGATCGATCCGGCCTCCGCGACCGCGACGAGCGCCGCGAGCCGTGTCGCGTCGTACATGAAGCGTTCCTTTAGGCAGACCCAGAAGATTGCAAGTACACGCTAAAGGCTCAGGCGGTCCAGGCTGGACCTCATGGACGCACAGCTGATCGCCTTCACGGGGGTCGCCGCCGGGATGGTCGCGCTGCCCGGTGCCGACTTCACCGTCGTCGTACGCAACGCACTGGCCTCGCGCACCGCCGGACTGGCCACCGCCCTCGGCGTCGCCGGCGGGCTTCTGGTGCACACCGCGCTCGCGGTCGCCGGGCTCGCCGCGGTGCTGGTGACGATGCCCGTGCTCTTCCGCACCGTCCAACTGCTCGGCGGCGCGTATGTCCTCCACCTCGGGCTCGGCGCCCTGTACGCGTTCCACCGCCGACGCCGCGAGGACCCCGGCGCAACGCCGGACGACGCGCCCGGCCGGGCCGCGCCAAGGGAGTCCGGGCGGGCGCTGCGCCAGGGCTTCCTGACCAACGCCCTCAACCCGAAGGCCCCGGTCCTCTTCCTCAGCCTGCTGCCGCAGTTCGTCCCGCACGGGCAGCCGCCGATGCCCAGGACCCTGCTGCTGGCGGCCGTCGTGGTGGCGCTGGCGCTGATCTGGTTCCCGGCCGTGGCGCTGCTCGTGGACCGGCTGGGCCGGTGGCTGCGCCGACCGCGTACCGCCCGCGCTATCGAGGGCGGCAGCGGTGTGGCGCTCACCGGTCTGGGGCTCGTGCTGGTGACCGGCCCGCTCCTGCGCTGAGGAGAGCGTCGCTCCCGCACGGAAAGAGAGCGTCCGGTCGACGGGTCAGCGGACCCGTCCGTACCAGACGCTCTTGGACCAGATCTTCGCCAGTCGCACCACGTCCCCCGATTTGGGGGAGTGCCAGATCTTCCCCGACCCGGCGTAGATGCCCACGTGGTAGACGCCGCGCCCCGAATGGAAGAAGACGAGGTCGCCGCGTTTGCGCTGCGACTTCGGGATATGCCGGGTCTTGTTGTACTGCTGCTGTGCCGTACGCGGAAGCTTCTTCCCGGCCTTCTTGAACGAGTAGAGCGTCAGCCCCGAGCAGTCGAAGCGGCTCGGACCGGCCGCCCCGTACTTGTAGGGAGCCCCCTTCTTCGACGCGGCGACCTTCAGCGCCTTCGTCGAGTGGGTGGCGGCCTCGGCATCGTTCACCAGACCGGGCGCCAGCATCGCGGATGTCACGGCGAAGGTGAGTGCCGAGGCCGTTCCGACCCGGGCGAACAGAGACGGGACATGAACCTGCGCAGTCATGCGCAACCCTTCGTCAGCCGCCTGTGAAGGGTGACCTGTCGGGTTCGGGCTGGCGAAGTTGCCCGGCCGTGATGCGGCTTCACCCCGAGGGCTTCCCGGTCTCCCGGTCGGCCCGTTGTGCTCGGGTCCTCCACTCCTGCCGATCCACTTCTGTCGACCAGTCATCCGGGCGGCGGCAGGACTCGGCGTCCGCCCGGACCGCCCCGCCGCGGCGGCGGGGGCTTGTCGTCCCAGGGATCTTGGCCTACTCGTCGCCGGATTTCCGCGCTGAAACGGTGATGTGTGAGTCTCCTCACCACTGATCCATACGAGTGGACAGGGAAGATCCGCCGCTGTCGACACGGCGGGCGCCCCGCCTCGCACCAGCAACGAAAGCGAACATTTCGAGCACGGTCCGCGCGCCGAACGCAAGTTGAGTCATCCCTCGTGAGGGTGATCGCCTAAGCCGAACGAGCGAGGAGAACTGATCGCCGGGCCGGGCGTGTCGTGCGGCTCCGCGACCGGTCCGCTCCCGTAATGCGCTCCCGGCGCGCGGAGCCGGTCAGTTGGCGGGAGGCGGCATGCCGACCCGGCCCGCCCTGCGCTCCCCGTCCAGGATGCGCAGGGCCCGCGCCAGGGTGGCCGCGTGGATCCGCGACTCGCCGCGTTCGTGCATCAGGGCCAGGGAGTCGCGCAGGGCCGCCGCCCCGGAGGCCAGGGCCTGGGCGGCCCGCAACGCGCTGTAGGTGTCGCTGCCGCGCGCCGGGTTGATCCGGCCCACCTGGTCGAGTACGGCCAGATAGCAGTCGACGAACTCCGCCTCCGCGCGGGTCAGCGCGGGCAGGGGCGGGAACTCCGGTGGGGGCATGGGCGGTTCACCTCGCGTCGTGCGGCAGGCTGGGGAGAGGGAACGGTTCAGCGGTTCTCCACGACGTGGTCGACCAGCCCGTAGGCGCGGGCGGCCTGCGCGTCGAGGATGGTGTCGCGCTCGATGTCGGCGGTGACCTGCTCGGCGGTCCGGCCCGTGTGCCGGACCAGCATGGCCGCGAACATCTCGCGGGTGCGCACCAGTTCGCGTGCGTGGATCTCCAGATCGGACGGCTGGCCCCGCATCGGTTCCTCCAGTGCGGGTTGCTGAATGACTACCCGCGCGCCGGGCAGGGCATGTCGGCGGCCCGGTGCCCCGGCCCCCAGCAGGGCGGCGGCGTAGGAGCCGGCCTGCCCCAGGCAGAAGGTCTCCACCTCGCAGGTCAGGTACTGCATCGTGTCGTAGACCGCCGCCATGGCCCCGAACGAGCCGCCGGGGGAGTTGATGTAGAGCGACAGCGGCCGGTCGGGTTCGGCGTGCTCCAGATACATGAACTGGGCGATCAGATCACTCGCCGCGGTGTCGTCGATCGGGGTCCCGAGGAACACGATCCGCTCGGACAGCAGCTTGGAGTACGGGTCCATCGTCCGGCTGCCGGTCGCGGTGCGCTCGGTGAACTCGGGCAGTACATATCGGGCGGCGGGGCGGATCATGGCGGTGCCTCTCTCCTGGGTGCGCTGCCTGCATACGCGGCTCAGTAAAAAATGTACAGGACGTACAGAAGGTTATGATGGGGACTATGGCCTATGAGATTCCGGTGACGCAAGCACGGGCGGAGCTCGCCGAACTGATCAACCGCGTCGTCTACGGCGGTGAACGCGTCGTCGTGACCCGGCACGGGAAGCCGCTGGTGGCGCTGGTGTCCGCCGCTGACCTGCAACGACTCGAAGCCGAGGAGACCGCCGCCGAGGAGCAGGTGATCAGTTCGGTCTCCTCGATCGGCTCCGCCGCCTCAGCTCAGGGCGAACGCCGCCGCTTCGGCATCGCCGCCGAGCACCGCGGCCACGACGACCGCGACCTCTGACACCCGGGCCGCCGCGCGGGGCCCCACGGGTGGCGACGCCGGGTCCGTATACGACCCGCACCCCGGCCGAAGGGCGCGCGGTGGCCTCGGCCGATGCCCACGGCTCCGCAAAAGGTCAGTTAACGCAACGGAAAAACTTCCGCCCTAACGTGCAATACCTGGTCGCGAGGACCCGTTTCCCCGGTCGGCGAACTGCCGGGCGGGGTTAGGGTCCCGCTGCGTCCGGAGCCAGGAACCGGGCGGAAGACGATGAGGTGGAAGCGTGCAACTGACCCCGCACGAGCAGGAACGTCTGCTCATCCATGTGGCCGCGGACGTGGCCGAGAAGCGCCGGGCACGCGGGCTGCGGCTCAACCACCCCGAGGCCGTCGCCCTGATCACCGCCCATCTGCTCGAAGGCGCCCGGGACGGCCGCACCGTCACCGAACTCATGGCCTCCGGCCGCAAGCTCCTCACCCGGGACGAGGTCATGGACGGCATCCCCGAGATGCTCCACGACGTCCAGGTCGAGGCCACCTTCCCGGACGGCACCAAGCTCGTCACCGTCCACGCCCCGATCGTCTGACGGGCTGCGCCGATGATTCCCGGAGAGATCCAGTACGGGGACGGGGACATCCCCCTCAACGAGGGCCGGACAGTCACCCGGCTCACCGTCCTCAACGCCGCCGACCGCCCCGTCCAGGTCGGCTCCCACTACCACTTCGCCGAGGCCAACCCCGGGCTAGCCTTCGACCGCGCGGCCGCCCACGGGCTGCGGTTGAACATCGCCGCCGGTACGGCCGTCCGCTTCGAACCCGGCATCCCCGCCGACGTCGAACTCGTCCCCCTCACCGGCCGCCGCGTCGTCCCCGGCCTGCGCGGTGCCACCGGAGGTGCCCTCGATGCCTGACCTCAGCAGAGCCGTGTACGCCGACCTGTTCGGGCCCACGACCGGAGACCGCATCCGCCTGGCCGACACCGATCTGTTCGTCGAGGTCGAGGAGGACCGCTCCGGCGGCCCCGGACACGCGGGCGACGAGGCGGTGTTCGGCGGCGGCAAGGTGATCCGCGAGTCCATGGGCCAGGCCCGCACCACCCGGGCCGAGGGCGCACCCGACACCGTCATCACCGGGGCCGTCGTCATCGACCACTGGGGCATCGTCAAGGCCGACATCGGCATCCGCGACGGCCGCGTCACCGGCATCGGCAAGGCCGGGAACCCGGACACCATGGACGGGGTCCACCCCGACCTGGTGATCGGCCCGGAGACCGAGATCATCGCGGGCAACGGGAAGCTGCTCACGGCCGGAGCGGTGGACGCCCACGTCCACTTCATCTCGCCGACCCTGATCGACCAGGCGCTCTCCAGCGGCATCACCACTCTGGTCGGCGGCGGCACCGGCCCCGCCGAAGGCACCAAGGCCACCACCATCACCCCGGGCCCCTGGCACCTCGCCCGGATGTTCGAGGCGTTGGAGACCTTTCCCGTCAACATCGGTCTGCTCGGCAAGGGCAACACCATGTCCCGGGACGCCATGCACTCCCAACTGCGCGGCGGCGCCCTCGGCTTCAAGATCCACGAGGACTGGGGTGCGACGCCCGCCGTGATCGACGCCTGTCTGAACGTCTGCGAGGAGACGGGCGCCCAGCTCGCCATCCACACCGACACCCTCAACGAGGCCGGGTTCGTCGCCGACACCCTCGCCGCCGTCGCCGGGCGCACCATCCACGCTTACCACACCGAGGGTGCGGGCGGCGGGCACGCGCCCGACATCATCACCGTTGTCTCCGAGCCGTACGTCCTGCCGAGCTCGACCAACCCGACCCGGCCGCACACCGTCAACACCATCGAGGAACACCTCGACATGCTGATGGTCTGCCATCACCTCAACCCGGCCGTCCCCGAGGACCTGGCGTTCGCGGAGTCCCGCATCCGGCCCTCCACCATCGCGGCCGAGGACATCCTCCACGACCTCGGCGCGATCTCCATCATCTCCTCCGACTCGCAGGCGATGGGCCGGATCGGCGAGGTGATCCTGCGGACCTGGCAGACCGCCCACGTCATGAAGAAGCAGCGTGGAGCCCTGCCCGGGGACGGCCGGGCCGACAATCGCCGGGTCCGTCGCTATGTCGCCAAATACACCATCAATCCGGCGGTCGCACAGGGCATGGACCACGAGATCGGCTCGGTCGAGACCGGCAAGCTCGCCGACCTCGTGCTGTGGGACCCGGCGTTCTTCGGCGTCAAGCCGCAGACCGTCATCAAGGGCGGGCAGATCGCGTACGCGCAGATGGGCGACGCCAACGCCTCCATCCCGACACCCCAGCCGGTCATGCCCCGGCCGATGTTCGGCGCGCTGGGCCGGGCGGCAGCCCAGGGCTCCTTCAACTTCGTCTCCACGGCCGCCATCGAGGACGGTCTGCCCGAGCGGCTCGCCCTGAACAAGCGGTTCGTGCCGATCACCAGCACCCGGGGGGTCACCAAGGCGGACATGCGGGAGAACGACGCCCTCACCGACGTCCACGTCGACCCCGACAGCTTCGCCGTCACCATCGACGGGGAGCCGGTCGAACCCGCACCCGCGTCGGAACTGCCCATGGCCCAGCGCTACTTCCTCTTCTGAGCCGGACGGCCATCCATGTCACGCGCAGCCCTCCTCGTCCTCGCCGACGGCCGGTTCCCCGCCGGCGGCCACGCCCACTCCGGTGGCGCCGAACCGGCCGTCGCCCAGGGGCGCGTCCGCGACGCCGACTCCCTCGCCGCCTTCTGCCGGGGCCGTCTTCACACGACCGGGCTCACCTCCGCCGCCCTCGCCGCGGCGGCCGCCCACGGCATCGACCCGCTCGCCCTTGACGAGGCCGCCGACGCCCGTACGCCCTCGCCCGCCCTGCGGACCACCGCCCGGAAGCTGGGCCGACAGATGATGCGGGCCGCCCGCGCCACCTGGCCCAGTGCCGAACTCGACGCCCTGGCCGGGGCCCGGCCGCGCGGTGCCCACCAGCCCGTCGTCCTCGGGCTCACCGCGCGGGCGGCGGGCCTGGGCCCCGAGGACGCCGCGCACTGCGTCGCGTACGAGACCGTCAGCGGCCCCGCCACCGCCGTCGTCCGGCTCCTCTCCCTCGACCCCTTCCACGCCACCGCCGTACTCGCCCGCCTCGCCCCCGACCTGGACCGGATCGCCGAACGGGCCGCCGAGGCCGCCCGCCGGGGCATCAGCGCCCTGCCCGCCGCCTCGGCCCCGCTCCTCGACATCACCGCCGAGGCGCACGCCGCCTGGCCGGTCCGCCTGTTCGCCTCGTAGCCCGCACACAGGAGTCCTCATGCACCTCGGACACACCCACGACGGCCCCGCCGCTGTCAGCGCCGACGCCAGCCGCCCCGACGGAACCCGGCGTGCCCTGCGCATCGGCCTCGGCGGGCCCGTCGGCTCCGGCAAGACGGCCACCGTCGCCGCCCTCTGCCGGGAACTGCGCGACCGGCTCTCCATCGCCGTCGTCACCAACGACATCTACACCCGCGAGGACGCCGCCTTCCTCCTCCGCAACGCCGTCCTGCCGCCCGAGCGCATCCAGGCCGTCGAGACCGGGGCCTGCCCGCACACCGCGATCCGCGACGACATCTCCGCCAACCTCGAAGCCGTCGAGGACCTGGAGGACGCTGTCGGCCCGCTCGACCTGATCCTCGTCGAGTCCGGCGGGGACAACCTCACCGCCACCTTCTCCAAGGGCCTCGTCGACGCCCAGATCTTCGTCATCGACGTCGCGGGCGGCGACGACATCCCGCGCAAGGGCGGCCCCGGCGTCACCACCGCCGACCTCCTCGTCGTCAACAAGACCGACCTCGCCCCGTACGTCGGCTCCGACCTGGAACGGATGGCCCTGGACGCCAAGCAGCAGCGCGGCGAACTCCCTGTCGCCTTCACCTCGTTGACCTCCACCGAAGGCGTCGGGCCGGTCGCGGACTGGGTGCGCGCGCAGCTCGCCGCCTGGACCGCATGAGCGTCCGCGCCACGGCCCGGCTCCGCGCCGAGCCCGACGGACGGGGGTCCACCGTCCTGCCCGTCCTGGAGAGCGACGGGCCGCTCGCCCTGCGCCGCACCCGCTCGCCGCACCCCGCGTACGCCCGGGTCACCGTCGTCGGCGCGATGAGCGCCCCGCTGGGCGGCGACCGCCTCGCCGTCCGGGCGGAGGCCGCCGACGGCGCCCGGCTCACGGTCGACTCGGCGGCGGCCACCGTCGCGCTGCCGGGGCCGCTCGCGGACGGCGAGCCCGCCACGTACACCGTGGAGCTGCACGTGGGGGAGGGGGCCGTCCTGCGCTGGCTCCCCGAACAGCTGGTCTCCGCCCACGGCAGCGACCTCTACCAGGCCACCCGGGTCGAACTCGCCGCCACCGGTCGCCTGCTGCTGCGCGAGGAGCAGGTCCTGGGCCGCCACGGCGAACCCACCGGGGCCCTCACCACCCGGCTCACCGTCCACCGCGCGGGCCGCCCCCTCCTCGACCAGCAACTGGCCTACGGACCCGGGGCGCCCGGTGGCTGGGACGGCCCCGCCGTGCTCGGCGGCCACCGGGCCGTGGGCCAACTGCTCCTGGTCGACCCGGCGTTCGGGGAGGCGCCGCCGCCCGCGCGCCTCCTCGGGCCCACCGCCGCCCTCACCCCGCTCGCCGGCCCCGCCGTCCTGGTGACCGCCGTGGCCGCCGACGCCCGACTGCTGCGCTCCATCCTGGACGACGCGATGCACGAGCTGAAGGCCTGCCCGGAGTGAGGGAGGGCCGCCCGGGTCCCGTTCAGCGGCGGTCCCGGGCGTACGCCTCCAGCCAGGCGTCCTCCGCCGCGTAGTCGAAGAGACCCTCGCCGTAGTTCCTGAGCATCTTCGGGAACGCCTCCCGCCAGTCCCGCCCAGCCAGCTCACCGGCGAGCCACTCCACCGTCTCCGGCAGCGACTCGGCATATCCCGTCACCGGCCGGTACCCGAGCTCCTTCTCGGCGGCCGTCATGTCGTACACCACGGGATACGGGATGCTCCAGGGGCTGTCGCCCACGGTGCCCTCGGGCGGCGCGCCGTCGATCAGCACCGTCTCCGTCTCCCGGCCGAGCACGTCGTCGACGGCCGACGCGATCTGCGCCACCGTGGGGGCCTCTGGGTCGCCCGCGTTCAGGACCCGTGAGCCCGGTCGCCGGGCGGCCAGCCGGATCAGCTCCGCCGCGTTGGAGACATGGACCGGGTGGAAGCGGCTCTCCCCGCCGTAGGCCAGCACCCGCCGCTTCCGGCCGTCGAGCAGCCGCTTCACCAGATACAGCTCGCGAGGCGTCCGGCAGTACGGGCCGTGGATCGCGCC
This sequence comes from Streptomyces durocortorensis, assembly GCF_031760065.1. Classification (NCBI taxonomy): domain Bacteria; kingdom Bacillati; phylum Actinomycetota; class Actinomycetes; order Kitasatosporales; family Streptomycetaceae; genus Streptomyces; species Streptomyces sp. C11-1. The sequence goes on along the minus strand of NZ_CP134500.1, from coordinate 657,377 downwards.
CGCCCGCAGCAGGGTCACCGGCAGGGCGTCGCCCGCAGCCAGCAGTTCCCGCTCCAGCAGCACCTTCCGGGTACCGTACGAGGCGTCCCCCGGTGCCACCGTGCGCTGAGTCTCCGGCAGCGGCACCGGGTAGCGGGGGAAGCCGTCCGGCTCGGCCTGGGTGTCGAAATTGCGGCCCCGGTCGTCCTCGTACACCGCGCCGCTGGAGATCACGACCGCCGAGCCGATCCGTCCGGCCAGCCCGGTCAGCTGCCGGGCATGCGCGCCGTCGAACGCCACCATGTTCACCAGCACGTCACAGCCGTCGCCCAGGGCTCTGCCGAGGGCCCCCTCCTCGTCCCGGTCGAGCGCGACCGCCCGGACCCCGTCGTCCCACCGCCCGTCCCGGCCGCCGCCCCGCGAGGCCGCGGTGACCTCCCAGCCGTCCGCGGTCAGCGCCCGCACCGCGGCCCGCCCGATCTGACCCGTCGCTCCCAGCACCCATGCGTGTCCCTGGCTCATGCGCCCGACGCTAAGGGCTGTCCCGCGTCCGGGCCAGAGCGCTCCGCTGAGGGCGAATCCGCCGTCAGCGTCGCAGTCCGGGGAACTTCCGCGGCGGCTCGGCCGCCTGCTCGGCCGCCTTCACCTTCGCCGCGTACTGGTCGACGTACTCCTGGCCCGACAGTTCGAGGATCGCGTACATGATCTCGTCCGTGACGGCCCGGATCGCGGCCTTCTGGTTCTCCATGCCCGCGTAGCGGGAGAAGTCCAGCGGTTCGCCGAAGCGGATCGCGACCCGCTTGATCTTCGGTACGACCCGGCCGGGCGGCTGGATCTCGAAGGTGCCCACCATGGCGCAGGGGATCACCGGCACCCCCGCCGTGATCGCCATCACCGCCACGCCGACCTTGCCCTTGTAGAGCCGCCCGTCGTGCGAGCGGGTGCCCTCCGGGTAGATCCCCAGCAGCTCGCCCCTGTCCAGCACCCCGAGCCCCTCGCGGATGGCGGCCTGCCCCGCGTCCTTCCCGGACCGGTCCACCGGGATCTGGCCCGCGCTGCGGAAGAACGCGGCGGTCAGCCGTCCCTTGAGCCCCGGGCCCGTGAAGTACTCGGCCTTCGCCAGGAAGGTGATGCGGCGCTTGATGATGGCGGGCATGAGGAAGTGGTCGGAGAAGGAGAGGTGGTTGCCCGCGACGATCGCCGCGCCCTCCTCCGGAATGTTCCCCAGGCCCTCGATGCGAGGCCGGAAAAGCAGCCGCAGGACCGGCCCCAGCACGACATATTTGAGGATGTAGTAGAACACCTTGTGCGTCCACCTCGCTCTGCCGGGCCGGCGTCAGGGCTGCGTAGGGGCCCCGGCGCCCGCCCGCAGCGCACGGTCAGACGTCCTGGGTGGCCAGCATGCCGAGGGTGCACAGACCCAGCACCACCCAGCCGAACCACAGCCAGCCACTGCTTCCCAGCGCCACCGTGTACGCGGTCACCGTGACCAGCGCCCCGACGGTCATGTATCCCATGGTTTTCGTCGATCCGGACATGCGCGCACGCTCCTCGTCGGCCGCGCGGCCGTTGTCCCCATGGTCACCCCGGATGCGCCCCGGGCGCTACCGTCCGCGGGCCTGCAATGACGCCAGATAGGCGTTGTACGCCTCCAGCTCCTGGTCGCCGTCGCGGTCGGCGGCCCGGTCCGAGCGCCGGGCGGCGCGCTGCTCGGAGTGGTACCACTGGTAGACGAGCGCGATCAGGACCAGCACGGACGGGATCTCGCTGAACGCCCAGGCGATGCCGCCCGCCCAGTTCTGGTCGCTCAGGGCGTCGATGCCCAGCGAGGCGGGCGGATTCTCGTACGTCTTCACCATCGGCGTCGTCGCCATCATCAGCGCGATCCCGAAGAACGCGTGGAACGGCATCCCGGCGAACAGCTCCAGCATCCGCATGACATAGCCGGGGCGGTGCGGGCCCGGGTCGACGCCCATGATCGGCCAGAAGAAGACCAGGCCGACGGCGAGGAAGTGCACCATCATCCCGATGTGGCCGGGCTTGGAGCCCATCAGGAAGTCGAAGATCGGCGTGAAGTACAGCGCGTAGAGGCTGGCGATGAAGATCGGGATCGTGAACGCGGGATGCGTGACGATCTTGATGTAGCGGCTGTGCAGCAGCTTCAGGAGCAGTTCGCGCGGCCCGGTCCGCCCCCGGCCCGCCGGCGGCAGTGCCCGCAGAGCCAGCGTCACCGGAGCGCCCAGGAGCAGCAGGATCGGCGACAGCATGCTGATCACCATGTGCTGCACCATGTGCACGCTGAACATGACCATGCCGTAGTCGTTGAGCTTGGTGCACATCACCAGTGCGATGCTCAGCACGCCCACGACGAAGAACACGATCCGGCTCACCGGCCAGCCGTCCCCGCGCCGACGCAGCCGCACCACGCCGTACCCGTACAGGGCGAGGGCGAGGAGGCAGCCGGTCAGGAAGAACGGTTCCAGGGAGAGCTCCAGCCCCCGTCCCAGCGTGAACGGCGGCAGATCCATGTTCATGCCGTGCCCGCTGTGATCCATCTGTTCACTCCCGATGGGGACACATCCCCGTTTCGTGCCGGTTGTCCGGTACAGCGTAGAACTGCCCCCGGCCGCGGTTGCGGCCGGGGGCAGTTCTCGGAGAGCGGGTGGCTACAGGACGCACTCCGCCTCGGCGTACCGCTCGGCGGGGACCGTCTTGAGCGTCTGTACCGCTTCGGCCAGCGGGACCATGGTGATGTCGGTGCCGCGCAGCGCGGTCAGCATCCCGAACTCGCCCCGGTGCGCCGCCTCCACCGCGTGCCAGCCGAACCGGGTCGCCAGGACCCGGTCGTACGCGGTGGGGGTGCCGCCGCGCTGGACGTGGCCGAGGATGACCGGGCGGGCCTCCTTGCCGAGCCGCTGCTCCAGCTCCCCGGCGAGCTGGGTGGCCACCCCGGCGAACCGCTCGTGGCCGTAGATGTCCTTGGTGCCCTGCTCGAACTGCATGGAGCCCGCACGCGGCTTGGCGCCCTCGGCGACCACCACGATGGCGAACTTCTTGCCCGCCGAGAAGCGCTTGCCGACCAGCTCGGTCAGCTCGTCGATGTCGAAGGGGCGCTCGGGCACCACGATGGCGTGGGCACCGGCGGCCATCCCGGAGTGCAGGGCGATCCAGCCGGTGTGCCGGCCCATGACCTCGACGATCAGCACCCGCTGGTGCGACTCGGCCGTGGTCTTCAGCCGGTCCAGCGCCTCGGTGGCGACACCGACGGCGGTGTCGAAGCCGAAGGTGACGTCGGTGGAGGCGATGTCGTTGTCGATGGTCTTGGGGACCCCGACGATGGGCAGCCCGGCCTCGGAGAGCAGGTTGGCGGCCTTGAGGGTGCCTTCGCCGCCGATCGGGATGATCGCGTCCAGGCCGAGGTCCGCGACATGGCCGCGGGCCCGCTCCACCCCGTCGCGCAGATGCGCGGGCTGGACGCGGGAGGAACCGAGGATCGTGCCGCCGCGGGCCAGGATCCCGCCCACAGCGTCGAGGTCGAGCTTGCGGTAGTCGGCCTCCAGCAGGCCCTTCCAGCCGTCGTGGAAGCCGATGACCTCGTCGCCGTGGTCCACCACCGCGCGGTGCACGACGGAACGGATGACGGCGTTGAGGCCGGGGCAGTCGCCGCCGGAGGTGAGTACGCCAATGCGCATGGCCCGAAAACCTTTGCAACGTGGGTCGACGACCGGACCACGTCGTCCGGTTGGATCCCCGCCACCCTACCGGCGCGGGGTGGCGGGACCGAACCGGACGTCCGCCTGCTGGACTCCGCTCAACCGAGCGGAAAACGCCTCATCAGGCGGGCTGTGTCGCGGCGGCGATCCGCTCGGCGCGCAGCGCCTCGTACCACCGGTCGTCCGTGGGCGGCAGCGCGTTCACGTCGAGGGCGAGCTTCAGCAGGTGATCGGCGATCTGCGGGTTGCGGGCCAGCACGGGACCGTGCATGTACGTCCCGAAGACCGTGTCGTTGTACGCGCCCTCCGTGCCGTCCCCGGTGCCGTTGCCCCGGCCGAACCGCACCCGGGCGAACGGCCGTGCCGTCGGGCCGAGATGGGTGACGCCCTGGTGGTTCTCGAACCCGGTCAGCGGCTCCAGGCCGAGCTGCGGGTCGATGTCCGCCAGCACGTCGCCGACACACCGCGCACCCTCGCCGCGGGTCGAGACCACGTCGAGCAGACCGAGGCCCGGCTCGCGCTCACCGAGGTCGTTGATGAACTCGTGCCCGAGGATCTGGTAGCCCGCGCAGACCGAGAAGATGATCGCGCCGTTGGCCGCGGCCCGGCTCAGCCCGCCGTCGCGGCGCAGCCGCTCGGCCGCGAGGCGCTGCGGCCGGTCCTCACCGCCGCCGATCAGGTAGACGTCGCCGGACGTCGGCACCGGCTGGTCGCTGCGCACGTCGACGCGCTGCACGTCCAGGCCGCGCTGCCGGGCCCGCCGCTCCACGACCAGTGCGTTGCCCTGGTCGCCGTAGGTGCTGAGGAGGTCGGGGTAGACCCAGACCAGACGCAGACCGTTGTTGCTCATGCTTCGTCCTCTCCGGAGGTGGCCGGGGCCGGGGTCAGTTGCCGACACGACGGCGCAGATCCTGGAAGGCGGTGTAGTTGGCGATGACCTCGATACGTCCGGGCGGGGCGTACTGCACAGCCTCGTCGAGGTTCTCGCAGACCCGGAAGTCGAGACCGGCGACTTCCAGGCGGACCGCGAGGTCCAGCTTGCGGTCTCCGAGCACGAAGATCGGGTGACCGGCCAGCTGGGTGTAGTCCACGTCCCACAGCCAGGAGGTGTCCGTGCCGTCCGCGCCACGGGCGTTCACCGAGAGGATCACCGGTGTCGGCGGCGGGTCGATCAGCGAGAACGTCTCCAGCCAGCCCGCCGGGTTCTTCGCCAGCAGCAGGCGCAGCTCACGGTTCTGGAAGGTGACGACGTCGTACCGTCCGGCGACCGCCTGCACCTGGTACATCCGCTCCAGGGCGACCTGCGGCGGCACCCCGAAGACGGCGGCGACGGCGGCCGAACTTGCGGCGTTCGCCTTGTTGGCGCGGCCGGGCAGCTGGAGGTGGATCGGCCAGGCCGAACCGTGCGGGTCCAGGACGTAGTCGCCGTTGAGCGCCCAGCTCGGGGCGGGGCGCCGAAAGCCGCACTGCCCGCAGAACCAGTCGTCGCCGGGGCGCTGCATCACACCGCCGCAGGACGGGCAGGACCAGGCGTCGTCCTTCCACGCCTGACCGGCCGCCACCCACACCACGTTGGCCGAGGAGGAAGCCGCCCAGACGACCAGCGGGTCGTCCGCGTTCGCGATGATCACGGCCTTCGAGCCGGACAGGCCCTCGCGCCAGTGCTCGGCCATCATCCGGGTCTCGGCCGCGCGGTCCAGCTGGTCGCGCGAGAGGTTGAGCAGGGCGATCGCCTTGGGGGTGGTGTCGCGCGCGACACCGGCCAGATACTTCTCGTCGACCTCGATCACGCCGAACTTCGCGTCCGAGCCGCCGGCCAGCGCGGAGGTGATGCCCGCGGGCATGTTCGCGCCGAGCGCGTTCGAGACGACGGGCCCCGCGGCCCGCAGCGCCTCGGCGATCAGTCGGGTGGTGGTCGTCTTGCCGTTCGTCGCCGACACGAGGATCACGTCCAGGTGCTGCGCCAGCCGCCCCAGCAGGTCGGGGTCGAGTTTGAGCGCCACCCGGCCGCCGATCACCGATCCGCTGCCCCGCCCCGCGGCGCGTGACACCGCCGCCGCGGCCTTGCCCGCCGTCACGGCCAGCTTGGCCCGCGGCGACAACGGCTCCGTGTTGCCTGCCATCGTCCTAGATCCTCCTTGCATCGGTCCGCGCCCAGCCTATCGATGTCCGGCGCGGCGACCGCACCGCGGCACCACGGGAACTTCCGGGCCCGGCGGAACGTACGCTTGCCGCCATGCGAAACCGCCCGATCCCCGGCAGCTCCGGTCTCGTCCGAGAGATGAGTCTGCTCGGCGACCCGTTGCTCCACCGGCCCTGCGAGGACGTCACGGAGTTCGGTCCGTCGCTCGCGAAGCTGGTCGAGGACATGTTCGCCACGATGTACGCCGCACAGGGTGTCGGGCTCGCCGCCAACCAGATCGGCATCCCGCTCAGAGTGTTCGTCTACGACTGCCCGGACGACGACGATGTCCGCCATCTGGGACATGTGGTCAATCCCGAACTGGTCGAGGCGGACGGACTCACCGTACGCGGACCGGAGGGCTGTCTGTCACTTCCGGGGCTGGAAGCGGGCACGGAACGCTTCGACCACGCGGTCGTGGAGGGCCTGACGATGACGGGCGAGCCGGTGCGGATCGCGGGCACGGGGTGGTTCGCCCGGTGCCTCCAGCACGAGTGCGACCACCTGGAGGGCACTGTCTACACGGACCGGCTGACCGGGCTGCGGCGGACCCGGGCGCTGCGCGCGGCACGGCGTGCGCCCTGGGCCCGAAACGGCTGAGCCCCCGACTCTCAGAACCCCGGGCCGCCCGGGATGTCGCGGTCGCCCACCTCCGCGAGCCGCCCCCACAGCAGGTCGGCGAGGCTGCGCACCAGCCGCTCGCGGGAGCAGGGCCGGTCGGCGAGCCACCAGTCGCCCGCCGCGTGCATCATGCCCACGATGCCGTGCCCCCAGATGCGTGCCATCTGCTCGCTGTCGGGCCCGAGGTCCACCCGCTCGACGATCACCTGGCCCAGCTCCTCGCCGAGGCGGCGCAGCAGCGGGGCGGAGTGGCGGCCGACGTCGAAGCCCTGCTCGGGCGAGGAGCCGGTGTCGACGGAGGCGGTTGCGTCGACGGCGTTCTCGGAGGGATGCATCAGGAAGCGGTAGACCTGGGGGCGGGCCTCGATCGCGGCGAGATAGGTGTCGAGCGTGGACTCCACCCGTGCGCGGCGCTCCGAGGGGGCGTCCAGGGCCGCCCGCAGGGCGCTGAGGAGCGCGTCGGTGTGGCGCTTGGCCAGCGCGCGGTAGAGCCCGCCCTTGTCCCCGAAGTGGCGGTAGAGGATCGGTTTGGTGATCCCGGCCTCGGCGGCGATCGCGTTCATCGAGGCCTGCGGGCCGTCCCTGAGCACCACCCGGTCCGCGGCTTCGAGCAACTCGCGGCGTCGGCGCTCCGCCGCGGTCCGCTGTCGCTCCGCGCCTCGTGCGGTCTCCATGTCGTCTCTCCCACCCCTGCCGCGCGGTGCCGTCGCACCGCTCCTGCACGCCTGCGCAACGTAACACTCCGCCGCGTGGGCAGTTGATCGGCACTGGGGCGTTGACAGTTGCTACTTGCCAGTAACACACTGGGGTTACCGCAAGTAACGCATGCTTTTGCCGCAGTGCCTGGAGGGGAAACATGGCCGAGTTCACGCTTGACCTCAATGACGACCAGAAGCAGGTCCGCGACTGGCTCCACGGCTTCGCGGCGGATGTCATCCGCCCCGCCGCCTCGGAGTGGGACGAGCGTGAGGAAACGCCCTGGCCCGTCATCCAGGAAGCGGCCAAGGTCGGCATCTACTCCCTCGACTTCTACGCCCAGCAGTTCTTCGACCCTACGGGGCTCGGCATCCCCATGGCTATGGAAGAGCTGTTCTGGGGCGACGCGGGCATCGCCCTGTCCATCGTCGGTACGGGCCTGGCGGCCGTGGGCGTCCTCGCCAACGGCACCGAGGAACAGATCGGCACCTGGATCCCGCAGATGTACGGCGACGCCAACGACGTGAAGGTCGCCGCCTTCTGCTCCTCCGAGCCCGACGCCGGCTCCGACGTCGCCTCCATGCGGACGCGCGCCGTCTACGACGAGGCCAAGGACGAGTGGGTCCTCAACGGGACCAAGACCTGGGCGACCAACGGCGGCATAGCGGGCGTCCACGTGGTCGTCGCCGTCGTCGATCCCGACCTCGGCTCCAAGGGCCACGCCTCCTTCATCGTGCCGCCGGACACCCCCGGCCTCTCCCAGGGCCAGAAGTTCAAGAAGCACGGCATCCGGGCCTCCCACACCGCCGAAGTGGTCCTGGAGGACGTCCGCGTCCCCGGCCACTGCCTCCTCGGCGGCAAGGACAAGCTCGACGAACGCCTCGCCCGCGCCCGGGAGCGCGCCAAGGCGGGCGGCGAGCGGGTGAAGAACGCGGCGATGGCCACCTTCGAGGCCTCCCGCCCGGCCGTCGGCGCGATGGCCGTCGGCACCGCCCGCGCCGCGTACGAGGTCGCCCTCGACTATGCGAAGACCCGCAGCCAGTTCGGCCGCCCGATCATCGACAACCAGGGCATCGCCTTCCAGCTCGCCGACATGCGCACCCGCATCGACGCCGCCCGGATGCTGGTCTGGCGCGCGTCCTGGATGGCCACCACCGGCAAGCCGTTCACCGCGGCCGAGGGCTCCATGTCGAAGCTCTACGCGAGCGAGACCGCCCGGGACGTCACCGCACAGGCGATCCAGATCCTCGGCGGCAACGGCTTCACCCGGGAGTACCCGGTCGAGCGCATGCACCGCGACGCGGCGATCTACACCATCTTCGAGGGCACCAGCGAGATCCAGCGCCTGGTGATCGCCCGCACCCTGTCGGGCATGCCGATCCGCTAGCGGACAGCAGGAAGGGGGCCGCCCGGGAACACGTCCCGGACGGCCCCCCTCCCCCTGCTCAGGAGGACAGCTGCGCCTCGATCGCCGCCACGACCTCCGTCGCCTCCGGCTCGGTGCGCGGGCGGATGCGGGCCACCGGCTCACCGGCCGGCGAGATCACGAACTTCTCGAAGTTCCACTGGATGTCCCCGGCCTCCCCGTCCGCGTCCGCCACCTTCGTCAGCTCCGCGTACAGCGGGTGCCGGTCCGCACCGTTGACCTCGATCTTCTCCAGCAGCGGGAAGCTGACCCCGTAGGTCGTCGAGCAGAAGGTCCGGATCTCCTCCGGGCTGCCCGGCTCCTGCCCGGCGAACTGGTTGCAGGGCACGCCGAGCACGGTCAGCCCCCGGTCCCCGTAGGTCTGCTGCAACCGCTCCAGGCCCTCGTACTGCGGGGTGAGCCCGCACTTGGAGGCCACGTTCACCAGCAGGACGGTCCGTCCGCTGTACGCGCCCAGCGTGGTCGGCTCGCCCGCGAGGGTGCGCAGCGGAATGTCGTGCAGCGTCATGAAGCTCTCCCTGGTCTGTGCGTGGTGGTGCCCATTGTGCCGCCCGCCGCTCACGGGGCGGCGAGCTCCTTGTAGTAGAAGGTGGTCGGCTTGAGGCTGCCCGCGGGATCAGCCGCGTATCCCGGCACGGAGCCGACCTTCGTCCAGCCCGCCTTGCAGTAGACCTGCTCGGCCAGGCTGCCGGACTCCGTGTCCAGGATCAGCAGCGTGATGCCCTCGGAGGTGGCGTACGCCTCCACGGCGTCCAGCAGCGCCCGGCCGAGTCCCTGGCCCCGGGCGGAGGGGCGGACCATCAGCTTGGCGACCTCCGCGCGGTGGCGGGCGTTCGGCAGCGGCGCGCGGACCAACGCGATCGTCCCCGACACCCGCGCGCCCTCCCGGGCGATCCAGATGCCGACCTGCCCGGCCGACACCGCCCCGGCGCGCTCCCGCCACCAGACGGCGGCCGCCTCCCGGTCCAGCGGAGCCAGGAAACCGACCGAGGACCCCTCCTCGACGGTCTCCACCAGCAGCTCGGCCATCTCGTCGGCGTACGTGACCAGTTCGGGGGCGGTCACGTGGACGATCTCGGTCATGGGGAGGGACCTTTCACGAAGGAGCAGGAGCCGGGCGGAAACCCACGGGGACGATCACACCGCCTTCGGCCCTGCCCTGTCCACCGGCGCGGGCGTCAGCCGGAGCGTGACCACGTACGCCACCACCACCGCCACGATCACCAGGGGCATCACGGTGAGCCCCTCCCTGCCCAGCAGGAGCGTCGCCAGGAGCACCGAGGTCATCGGCAGCCGCAGCATCGCCACGCACATGGCTCCGATACCCATCGCGAACCCCGCCGTGAGATGAAGCCCCGGCAGATGGGACAGCGCGATGCCGGCCGCCGCCCCCACGAACATCGCGGGGAAGACGGGGCCGCCCCGGAAACAGCTCAACGAGGCGCAGTAGGCGAGCGACTTGCAGACGATGAGCAGCACCAGCGCGCCGACCGAGTACTCCGCGCTCCCGGACAGGAGATGGCCCAGGTCGTGTTCGCCCGAGTACAGCACCTCGGACGCGGCCTTGCCCGACGTCTCGGCGTACACCAGCGCGAGCCCGCCGATGACCAGCCCCATCACCGCCGTGGCCACCACCGTCCGCCGCTCCACACGTTCCTGCAGAGCCAGTGACAGCCGGCGGATGCCCGCACCGGCGAAGGCGGCCGCGACACCGAGAACCAGCGCCCACCCGAACCCGGCGAAGCCGGGGGCCGCCGCCGGCGGAACCTCCCCCAAGGACAGGGAGTAGGTGCCCAGACCCGTCCAGGAACCCAGCCCCGTGAAGATCAGCGCGCCGATCCCCGCGGAGAGCAGCCCGGGCACCAGGACCACGCCCAGCATCGGCCCGGCCAGCCCCGACACCTCCATCAGCAGGAACGCGCCCAGCAGCGGTGAACCCAGCAGGGCGCTCACCGCGGCGAAACTCCCCGAGGCCCCGACCAGGGCCCGCCCCTCCGGCGCCAGGTCCCGCTTGACGCGGCCCGCCGCCCAGACGGCCAGCCCGCCGCCCAGCGCGATCAGGGGCGCCTCCGGGCCGAGCACGGCACCCACGCCCAGGGAGAGCAGCGCCGCGAGAGCGATGCCGGGCAGGTCCGCCGGGGCCGGGGCTCCGGTGGACACCAGCCCCTCCGCCGGCCGGTGCCCGCCCCGGCCCGGCAGCCGGCGGACGGTGAGCCCGACCAGGAGACCCGCGGCGCCGAGCAGCGGGACGGGCCACCACGACGGCGTCTCCTCGAAGCCCATCGCCCTCGGCAGCTCCGTGTACGTCAGCGACTGGAGCTCCGAGACCAGGGCGAGGAAGCCGAACGCGACCGCGGAGACGGGCACTCCGAGCAGCGCCGCCATCACCAGCAGCCCCGCGTACCTGCGTGTGCGGACCAGCGCGTAGGGGTCCTCCGATGCGGTGAAGGGTTTGCCCGGAGGCGTGGCCGGCATGATCTCGACTCCTCGACGTGACGACCCCGGGGAGGGGTGGCGGCCCCGGGAGGGTGCCCCCACGGGTCCACGCCGGAATACCACGCACCGGCGGACCGGGCGCCTCCCCGCCGCCGGAACACGGCCCTCCGGTGCGGAAGGTCAGCCACCCGGCCCCGGCGGACCGTTCGCGGCGCCGCCCGTGTGCCCGGCCGGGCCGTCCGTCGGCAGCCGCCCCGAGGCCACCGCGTCGACCAGCGCCCGGTGATCGAGTTCGTTGCGGTCCGCGTACGACTCCGCGAACGTGGCGAGCGCCCGGTCGAAGGCATCCTTGCGCCCCAGATAGGCGGCGATGGCGATCCGGTCCCCGGACCGGGCGTGGGCGCGGGCCAGGGTGGCCCCGCACACCTCGCCGAACACGCGCATCCCCTTCGGCACCATCGACTCCGGTTCGGCGATGCCCTTCCAGTCGCGCAACTGGCGCACGTAGAAGTCCCGGTTCCGGCCGTCCAGGCCGTCGGCCCGCTCCCAGCCGAGGAAGATGTCGCTGGAGGCCTGCATCAGCCGTTGGCCCGCGACGACCCGCTCACCCTGATTCTCGTACCGGCTCGCCCCGGTGTGCTCGGCCAGCACCGAGGGACCGGCTTCCTTGGCCTGGAGTAGGAGCGGGTCCCCGCTGTCCCGGCCGAGCAGCAGGATGATCCAGCACCGGGTCCCGACGCTGCCCACGCCGACGACCTTGCGGGCCACGTCCACCAGTGCGAAGTCCTCCAGCAGACTGCGCCGGTCGGACGCCAGGCTGTGGGCGTAGCCCGCCACCATGGCGCCGAACGCCCGGTGCGCCTCCTCACGTTCCACGCCGGGCATCAGATCGGTGAGCGGCACCACCAACGGCGGGTCCGCCGCGATCCGCAGCCGCCCCTCGACCACCTCGGCGAGCTTGCCGAAGGCTTGCAGGCTGTCCCTGGAGCGGGCCTTGCCCAGAGCCCGGTCCACGTTCCGGCGGCCCCGTCCGCTCAACTGCTCCGCGGCCACCGTACGCAGCCGTTCGGCGTTGGTCCTCGCGTACCACACGTCAAGATTGCGCATCCCGGCGAACCGGGCCATCGCCTCCCGGTACGAGCGGACCGCCGCCCGTACGATCCCGGACCGCTCCCGGTCCGTGAAGCCGTTGGCCCGCGCCGCGATGACCAGGCTGGCCGCCAGCCTTTTCACGTCCCACTCCCAGGGGCCCGGCAGAGTCTCGTCGAAGTCGTTGATGTCGAAGAGCAGATTCCGCTCGGGCGAGGCCAGCAGCCGGAAGTTCAGCAGGTGGGCGTCACCGCACAGCTGCGCCCGGATCCCCGAGTCCGGGGTGCCCGCCAGGTCGGCCGCCATCAGGGCGGCCGCGCCCCGGTAGAAGCGGAACGGGGACTCGGCCATGCGGCCGTAGCGGATCGGGACCAGCTCGGGAACCCGGTCCGCGGACTGCGCTTCGAGGACGGTCAGCGGGTCGGGGCGGCGCGGCGACGCTGTGAACTCCGCATGGCTCGACCGGGGAGCCCTCCGGCGCGCGGCCCTGCCCAGCGCTGCCCGTTCGGCTGGTGTCGCGTGCGGTGCGGCGCGCAGCGCCGCCGCGGCTTCCCGGTCCATGGAGTGCCCCTTCCGTAGTGCGTCACGCCTCTTCGGCGAGCCGGCGGTCACGGTCGCGCCGGAGGCCGACCTCCCGCCAGATCGCCCGCTGGGCCTTGAGTGTGGCCGTGCCCACCACGATCAGCACCAGGATGTTCACCACGAGCTGGATGGCCGAGCCCCGCACATCGGACCAGCTGGTGAACGCGATGGAGACGGAGATGTCCGCGGCGGCCGGGATCGTCGTCACGGAGATGAACACCCCGAGCAGGGCGCTCGTCCTGGCCTGGGTGAGCGACACGATCCCGACGATCCCGGCCAGGGTGGCGACGGCGACGGAGAAGAAGTTCGGCGTGTTGATGAGGTTGGAGACGGGGCGCAGCCCCAGGTCGAAGGCCTCCGACTGCAACCCGAAACCGCGGATGAGCAGGGCGAAGAGGAAGGTGACGACCATCGTGAGGAGAAAGCCCGCGCTCAGGGCGGCCAGCCCGCTGCGGACCATGGCCGGGTGGCGCCGGTCGATCCCCAGCGCCACGCTGACGATGGCGCCGTACTCGGGCCCGACGACCATCGCCGCCACGATCAGGATCTGCGAGTTGGTGACGATGCCGACCGAACCGATCATGCCGGCGACGACCAGGTAGAGGTAGAAGCTCGGCGGGTAGCGCCCCCCGGACCTGATGCGTGCCTCGACCTGCTCCCAGACCGGCGCCCGGCTCAGCGGCCCCAGCTCGCGCCGCCCTCCTTCGGTGGCCCTGCCGGAGAACGCCATGTCGACCGGCTCGATGACCAGGGAGCCCCGCTGGTCGAGCTGGACGGCGCGCAGCCGGTGCAGCACGTCGTTCGCCGCCCCCGTCAGCACGTCGCAGGCGATGGAGTCGCCGTCCGGATTGCGCGCGGCGTCGCGCTGGACGATGAGATTGAGTACGCAGGGGTCCCCGGAGAGCCGGCCGACGACCTCGTCGGTCAGATCCGGCGGGCTCACCGCCCGGATGTGGATCATGTCCATCCCGGTACCTCCGCGGCTCCCTGCTCTGTCGGACGGAGCTCCGCCCGGCAGGCGGCTCGGAGCTCACTCCAGTAACGCGGCCCCGGCTCCGTTCGGCAAACCGGACAACCGCCCCGGGCGCACGGCACGGACGTGTGCCGCGCACCCGGGGCGGGAGTGCCGGATAGTGAGGGGACGGGGGCCCGATTCGACCGGGAGGCAAGGCGCATGGACCGGTATCCCCCGATCGCCGACCACGGACTCGTGGGCGACCTCCAGACGGCCGCACTGATCTCCTCGCGGGGAGTCGTCGACTGGCTCACCGCCCCGAGATTCGACGCGCCCAGCGTCTTCGCCGCACTGCTCGACCACGACCGCGGCGGCTACTTCCGGCTGGCCCCCGAAGGCGGCACGCACACGTGCAAGCAGCTCTACTACCCCGACACCGCGGTCGTCGTCACCCGGTTCCTGGCACCCGACGGCGTCGGAGAGGTCCTCGACTGGATGACCCCGATCCGCTCCGGCGGGCCGACCGACCGGCACACCCTCGTCCGCACCGTGCGCTCGGTACGCGGCACCGTGCGCTTCGGCCTGGAGTGCCGGCCCCGGTTCGACTACGGCCGCGCCGCCCACGAAACGGACCTGGGACCGACGGGAGACGCGGCGGCCTTCCGGGCGCCGGGCATCACGGCCCATCTCCGGACGGGTTTCCCCCTCACCCGCGACGGCCAGGATGCCGTCGGCGGTGTCACCCTGAACGCCGGGGAATCGTCGGGGGCCGTACTCACCCTCTGCGACCCCGACGGCCCCGAGCCGCCGCACCTCACCACCGAGGGGATCACCGACCAGCTCTGGGACGTCGTCGACTTCTGGCAGACGTGGGTGCGCGGATCCCGCTACCACGGCCGCTGGCTCGACATGGTCAACCGCTCCGCGATCACCCTGAAGCTGCTCACGTACGAACCCAGCGGCGCACCCGTCGCCGCGGCGACCATGGGACTGCCCGAACAGGTGGGCGGGGAACGCAACTGGGACTACCGGTACACCTGGGTGCGGGACGGCTCCCTGTCGGTGCGGGCCCTGCTGGACCTGGGCTTCGTCGACGAGGCGACCGCGTTCACCCACTGGCTCGGCGACCGTCTGCGGGACCGGGAGGGCGCCGGGGGAGAGCCCCTGCGGATCATGTACCGGGTCGACGGGCAGCCCCTGGAACCGGAGCAGGCCCTCGGACATCTGGAGGGCTACCGGGGCTCCCGTCCGGTCCGCCTCGGCAACGCCGCCGACGACCAGCTCCAGCTCGACATCTACGGCGAAGCCCTCTACGCGCTGTCCGAGGGCCGGGAGGTCGGCATCCAGGCGGGCTACCGGGGATGGAAGATCCTCTCCCGCACCCTGGACTGGCTCGCGGACTCCTGGGACCGCCCCGACGAAGGCATCTGGGAGACCCGCGGCGGACGCAAGGACTTCACCTACAGCCGGGTGATGTGCTGGGCCGCCTTCGACCGGGGCCTCAAACTCGCCGGGCAGTTCAGCCGCCCCGCCGACACGGCCCGGTGGACCGGGGCACGGGACGCCGTACTGGAACAGGTGGTGGAGCGGGGCTGGAGCGAGAACCTCCAGGCCTACGTCCAGAGTTACGGGAGCGACGTGCTCGACGCGTCCCTGCTGCTGATGCCGCGCGTGGGCTTCCTCGCCCCCCGGGACCCGGGCTGGCTGTCCACCCTGGACGCCATGGACCGCGCCCTGGTCTCGGACAGCCTCGTCTACCGCTACGACCCGGCGGCTTCACCGGACGGGCTGCGCGGCTCGGAGGGGACGTTCAGCCTCTGCACCTTCCTCTACGTCGACGCGGCCGCTCGCGCCGGGCGGCTGCGCCAGGCGCGCTACACCTTCGAGAAGATGCTCACCTACGCCAACCACGTGGGCCTGTTCGCCGAGGAGATCGGCCCCAGCGGCGAACAACTGGGCAACTTTCCCCAGGCGTTCACCCATCTCTCGCTCATCATGGCTGCCCGCACCCTGGACGAGGCACTCGACCGGCAGCGGGACCGCACCTGAGCCCGGACGCCCCCGCGGGCGGTCACGGAGCCGTACTGGCAAGATCGGGGGGTGGATACTCCCGATGCCTTCCCCGAACCGCTGCCCGGGGCCGCCGGAGCCGTCGGACGGCCCGTCCCACCGGGCGCGGCGGCCGACGACGGGACACCCGAAGGGCGCCGCCTCGTCCGCTGCCGGCTCTGCGGCCGCCCCCTCACCGGGGCCGACTCCCGGCGGGCCGGCCTCGGGCCGTCCTGCGACGCCAAGCTGCACCCCGCACCGCCCGACATCCGCACCCGCCGCCACGAGGTCGACCAGGACCCGCTGCCGGGCACCTAAGACGCTCTACCTGCCCTCCAGCCGCCGGAACAGCCCTTCCTGCACCACCGACACCAGCAGCTGCCCCGAACGGTCGTAGATCCGGCCGCGCGCCAGGCCGCGTCCGCCCGTCGCGATCGGCGACTCCTGGTCGTACAGGAACCACTCGTCCGCCCGGAACGGCCGGTGAAACCACATGGCGTGGTCCAGGGACGCCATGTCGAAGCCGCGCGGGCCCCACAGCGGCTCCACCGGGATGCGCACCGCGTCCAGCAGCGTCATGTCGCTCGCGTACGTCAGCGCGCACGTGTGCACCAGCGGGTCGTCGCCCAGCGGGCCCACCGCACGCATCCACACCGCACTGCGCGGATCGGCGTCCTTGATCTCCTCGCTCGTCCAGCGCAGCCGGTCGACGTAACGGATGTCGAAGGGCTGGCGCCGGGCCATCCGCTCCAGCGCCTCCGGCAGCGTCCCCAGGTGCTCGCGCACCTCGTCGGCGACCGTCGGCAGCTCCTCCGGGTCCGGGACGGTCCGGGCGGGCGGCAGCTGGTGTTCGAACCCCGCCTCCTCGGGGCGGTGGAAGGACGCCGTCAGGTTGAAGATCGTCCGGCCCTCCTGCACGGCCGTCACCCGCCGGGTGGTGAAGGACCGGCCGTCCCGCACCCGCTCCACCTGGTAGACGATCGGCACCCCGGGGCGGCCCGGCCGCAGGAAATAGGCGTGCAGCGAGTGCACCGGCCGCTCCCCGTCGGTCGTCCGGCCCGCCGCCACCAGCGCCTGGCCCGCGACCTGCCCGCCGAAGACCCGTTGCAGGGACTCCTCCGGGCTGCGGCCGCGGAAGATGTTGACCTCGATCCGCTCCAGGTCGAGCAGGTCGACCAGGCGCTCGGCCGGATTCGTCATGCCGTACCTCTCCACTTCCGCGTCAGGGATCCGCTCACAGCTGGCCGACCTCGGTCACCCGGACGACCGCCCGGCCCTCCTCGTCGGACGCGGCCAGGTCCACCTCGGCCTTGATGCCCCAGTCGTGGTCGCCCGCCGGGTCGGCGAACGCCTGCCAGACCCGCCACAGTCCGTGCGCCGGGTCCTCCTCGATCTTCAGCAGCTTCGGGCCGCGCGCGTCCGGACCGGTCCCGAGATCCTCGTGCGCGTCCCAGTACGCGTCCATCGCCTCGCCCCAGGCGTCCTCGTCCCACCCGGCGTCGCCGTCCAGCTCGCCCAGGTCCCGGACGCGGTCCAGCGCGGCCAGCTCCACCCGGCGGAACATCGCGTTGCGCACCAGCACCCGGAAAGCGCGCGGGTTGGCCGTGACCGGCTTGACCTCGTCCGCCTTCTCCTGGGCCTGCTCGGCGGTCTCCACCTCGGGGTTGGCCAGCTGCTCCCACTCGTCCAGCAGACTGGAGTCCACCTGGCGCACCATCTCACCGAGCCAGGAGATCAGGTCCTGGAGGTCCTCCGACTTCACGTCGTCCGGGATCGTGTGCTCCAGCGCCTTGTACGCGCTCGCCAGATACCGCAGCACGATGCCCTCGGTCCGGGCCAGCTCGTAGTGCGAGGTGAACTCCGTGAAGGTCATGGCGCGCTCGAACATGTCGCGGATCACCGACTTCGGCGACACCGGGTGGTCGTTCACCCACGGGTGGCTCGTGCGGTACACGTCGTAGGCGTGCCACAGCAGCTCGCTCAGCGGCTTGGGGTACGTGACGTCCTGGAGCCGCTCCATCCGCTCCTCGTACTCGACCCCGTCCGCCTTCATCTGCCCCACGGCCTCGCCGCGCGCCTTGTTCTGCTGGGCGGCCAGGATCTGCCGGGGATCGTCCAGCGTCGACTCGACGACCGAGACCATGTCCAGTGCGTACGAAGGGGATTCGGCGTCCAGCAGGTCGAACGCCGCCAGCGCGAACGTGGAGAGCGGCTGGTTCAGCGCGAAGTCCTGCTGGAGGTCGACCGTCAGCCGCACGATCCGCCCCTCGGCGTCCGGGGTCTCCAGCTGCTCCACCACCCCGCCGTCCAGCAGCGAGCGGTAGATGGCGATGGCCCGCCGGATGTGCCGCAGCTGCGCCCGGCGCGGCTCGTGGTTGTCCTCCAGCAGATGCCGCATCGCCTCGAAGGCGTTGCCCGGACGGGCGATGACCGCGAGCAGCATCGTGTGCGTCACCCGGAAACGGGAGTTCAGCGGCTCGGGCTCGGACTGGATCAGCTTGTCGAAGGTGGTCTCCGACCAGGCGACGAAGCCCTCCGGGGCCTTCTTGCGGACCACCTTGCGCTTCTTCTTCGGGTCGTCGCCCGCCTTCTTGACGGCCTTCTCGTTCTCGATGACGTGCTCGGGGGCCTGCGCCACGACGAAGCCGGCCGTATCGAAGCCGGCCCGCCCGGCGCGGCCCGCGATCTGGTGGAACTCCCGTGCGCGCAGGGTCCGCACCCGGGTGCCGTCGTACTTGGTGAGCGCCGTGAACAGCACCGTACGGATGGGCACGTTGACGCCGACGCCGAGCGTGTCCGTACCGCAGATCACCTTCAGCAGGCCCGCCTGGGCCAGCTTCTCCACCAGGCGGCGGTACTTGGGCAGCATGCCCGCGTGGTGCACACCGATGCCGTGGCGTACGTAACGGGAGAGGTTCTGGCCGAACTTGGTGGTGAAGCGGAAGCTGCCGATCAGGTCGGCGATCCTCTCCTTCTCCTCCTTCGTGCACATGTTGATGCTCATCAGGGACTGCGCCCGCTCCACGGCCGCCGCCTGCGTGAAGTGCACGATGTAGACCGGCGACTGCCGGGTGTCCAGCAGCTCGGTCAGCGTCTCGGTGATCGGCGTGAAGCGGTACTCGTAGCTCAGCGGCACCGGGCGGGTCGCCGAGCGCACCACCGAGGTGGGGCGGCCGGTGCGCCGGGTCAGGTCCTTCTCGAACATCGAGACGTCACCGAGCGTCGCCGACATCAGCACGAACTGGGCCTGCGGCAGCTCCAGCAGCGGAATCTGCCACGCCCAGCCCCGGTCCGGCTCGGCGTAGAAGTGGAACTCGTCCATCACGACCTGGCCGATGTCGGCGTACTTCCCGTCGCGCAGCGCGATGGAGGCCAGCACCTCGGCCGTGCAGCAGATCACCGGGGCGTCCGCGTTGACCGAGGCGTCGCCGGTGAGCATCCCGACGTTCTCGGTGCCGAAGAGCTTGCACAGGTCGAAGAACTTCTCCGACACCAGCGCCTTGATCGGCGCGGTGTAGAAGGTCACCTTGTCCTGGGCCAGCGCGGTGAAGTGCGCGGCCGCCGCCACCAGGCTCTTGCCCGAGCCGGTCGGGGTGGAAAGGATCACGTTCGCCCCGGAGACCACCTCGATCAGCGCCTCCTCCTGAGCCGGATAAAGCGTGATGCCCTGGCTCTCGGTCCATGACGAGAAGGCCTCGAAGAGGGCGTCCGGGTCGGCGGTCTGCGGCAACTGGTCGATGAGGGTCACGCCCCCATCTTGCCTGTCTTCCGCGCGGATGAGGGAACCGGCCGACGGCACCAAGATCATGGGCGATACGCTGCGGACTCAACCAGCCCGCGCCGCACCGGTGATGGGCGCACGACGCACTGGGGGCGGAACAGACCATGATGGGACCGGCACACTCTCTGTCAGGGGCAGCGGCCTGGCTGGGGGTGGGTGCGGCGGCCGCCGCCGCGGGCCACACGATGCCCTGGCCGGTCCTGGTCGTCGGGGCGCTGATCTGCGCGGGCGCCGCACTGGCCCCCGACCTCGACCACAAGTCCGCGACCATCTCGCGCGCCTTCGGACCTGTCTCCAAGGCCCTCTGCGAGATCGTCGACAAGCTCTCGTTCGCCGTCTACAAGGCCACGAGGAGCAAGGCCGACCCCCGCCGCACCGGCGGCCACCGCACCCTGACCCACACCTGGCTCTGGGCCGTCCTCATCGGCGCGGGCTGCTCCGCCGCCGCCGTCTTCGGCGGCCGCTGGGCCGTCCTCGGCGTCCTCTTCGTCCACCTGGTGCTCGCGGTCGAGGGCCTGCTCTGGCGGGCCGCACGGGTCTCCAGCGACATCCTGGTCTGGCTGCTCGGCGCCACCAGCGCCTGGATTCTCGCCGGAGTCCTGGACCAGCCGGGCCACGGGGCCGACTGGCTCTTCGACGCCCCCGGCCAGGAGTACCTGTGGCTCGGCCTGCCCATCGTGCTGGGCGCGCTCGTCCACGACATCGGCGACGCGCTCACCGTCTCCGGCTGCCCGATCCTGTGGCCCATCCCGGTCGGCCGCAAGCGCTGGTACCCGATCGGCCCGCCGAAGGCCATGCGCTTCCGGGCAGGCAGCTGGGTGGAGATGAAGGTGCTGATGCCCGCCTTCATGGTCCTCGGGGGAGTGGGAGCGGCGGCGGCCCTCAACTTCATATGACGCACAGGGCACGCTGCGGTCGGGCGGCGCGCCCGGTGCCTCTTCGCCGAGGGAGCCTCCTCGGCGGGCGGCGTGCCCCGGCCCGTAGCACCATGGCCGCATGCTGCTCGCCGAGCTCGCCCGGGTGTCCCTGGAGGTCGCCGCCACATCCGCCCGGTCCCGGAAGGTGGCGCTCCTGGCCGGTCTCTTCCGGGACGCCGCACCCGACGACGTGCCCGTCGTCATCCCGTACCTCGCCGGACGGCTGCCCCAGGGCCGGATCGGGGTCGGCTGGCGCACCCTCGGCGACCCCGTACCGCCCGCTGCCGCACCCACCCTCACCGTCACCGGGGTCGACGCGCGGCTGACCGCCCTAGCGGCCGTCTCCGGCACCGGCTCCCAGGCCCTGCGCCGGGAGCACCTGCGTGCCTTGTTCGCCGCCGCCACCGAGGACGAGCAGCGCTTCCTGCGGGCCCTGCTCACCGGCGAGGTACGCCAGGGGGCCCTGGACGCCGTTGCCGCCGACGCCCTGGCCCGCGCCGCCGAAGCCCCGCCCGCCGAGGTCCGGCGCGCCGTGATGCTCGCCGGGGCGCTCCAGGAGGTCGCGCGGGTCCTCCTCGCGGACGGCCCCGGAGCGCTCGCCGCGTTCCGGCTCACCGTGGGAAGGCCCGTACAGCCGATGCTCGCGCACACGGCCGCCTCGGTCGGCGAGGCCGTCGACAAGCTGGGCCCCTGCGCGGTGGAGGAGAAGCTCGACGGCATCCGGGTGCAGGTCCACCGCGACGGCGACCGCGTCCGCGCCTACACCCGGACCCTCGACGACATCACCGACCGGCTGCCCGAGCTGACCGCCGTCGTCGCCGCGCTCCCGGCGGACCGCTTCATCCTCGACGGCGAGGTGATCGCCCTGGGGGACGACGGCAGGCCCCGGGCGTTCCAGGAGACCGCCGCGCGGGTGGGCTCACGACGGGACGTGGCCGGTGCGGCGGCGCACGTGCCCGTCGTGCCCGTCTTCTTCGACGCACTGTCGGTCGACGACGCGGCCCTGCTCGACCTGCCCCTCACCGAACGCCATGCCGCCCTGGAGCGCCTGGTCCCCGAGCACCTCCGGGTCCGGCGCACCCTCGTCGCCGACCCGGCGGACCCGGCGGCCCGCGTAGCCGCTGAGGCGTTCCTCGCCGACACCCTGGAGCGCGGCCACGAGGGCGTCGTGATCAAGGACCTGGCCGCCGCCTACAGCGCGGGCCGCCGGGGTGCGGCCTGGCTCAAGGTGAAGCCCGTGCACACGCTGGACCTGGTGGTGCTGGCCGCCGAATGGGGGCACGGCCGACGGACCGGGAAGCTGTCCAACCTGCACCTGGGCGCCCGCCGCGCCGACGGTACGTTCGCGATGCTCGGCAAGACCTTCAAGGGGCTCACCGACGCCCTGCTGGCATGGCAGACCGAGAAGCTGGGCGAGCTGGCGACCGCTGACGACGGACACGTGGTGACCGTACGCCCGGAACTCGTCGTGGAGATCGCCTACGACGGGCTCCAGCGCTCCACCCGCTATCCCGCCGGGGTCACCCTCCGCTTCGCCCGCGTCCTGCGCTACCGCGACGACAAGACCGCCCAGCAGGCGGACAGCGTGGAAACGGTCCTCTCCAGGCAGCGGTGAGCGAGCCCCGCGGAGACGGCGGGGCTCCCTCGGGCGGTGGCGGTCAGTGCTGGATGACCGTCGACTCGATGTGCGCCTTGACCTGCTCGGGTGTCAGATAGGCGTCGGTGTACTCGAAGTCCCGCAGCGTCGCCGGTTTTCGGGACTGGAACCCCGTCCGTACGAAGTCGTCGCCGGCGACCGCGTTCAGCAGCCAGTTCGTCAGGACCCGGGTCTTGGCGACGTTCGTCCGCAGCGCCGACCAGTGGTAGCCCCGTGCCACCGCCTGCGCGGCCGTCCCGTGCAGCTCGATGCCCAGCGGTTTGGACACCGCGTCCCGGCCGCCCAGGTCGACGACGAGCCCCAGGTCCTTGTGGACGTAGTCCTTCGGCGGCAGACCGCGCAGCGAGGCGATCAGGTTGTCCGCCATCACCCGGCCCTGGCGCATCGCGTGCTGCGCGGTCGGCGGGCAGACCGCCCCGTCGCCCTTCGCCAGGTCGGGCACCGCGGCCGCGTCGCCGAGCGAGAACACCCCGTCCGCGCCGGGCAGTTTCAGCTGCGGCGTCACGGCGAGCCGACCGCGTACCGTCTCCGCGCCGAGCGTGGCGATCAGCGGGCTCGCGGCCACTCCGGCGGTCCAGATCAACGTCCGGCAGGGCAGCACCCGGCCGTCGGTGAACGTGACCTCCTCCGCCGCGGCCTTGGCGACGGAGACCCCGAGCGACACCTCGATGTTCCGCCTGCGCAGCACCTCCAGGGCGGCCTGCCCCAGCTTGTCGCCCAGCTCCGGCATCAGCTTGGGCGCGATGTCGATGAGGTGCCACTTGATCAGCCGGGGGTCCAGCCGGGGGTAGTGCCGGATCGCGTTCGTGGTGAGCCGCTGGAGGCAGGCGGCCGTCTCCGTGCCCGCGTACCCGCCGCCGACCACCACGAACTGGAGCCGGGAGGCCCGCTCGGCCTCGTCCTGGCTGGCGTCCGCCAGGTCGAGCTGAGCGATGACGTGGTCACGGACGTACGCGGCCTCGGCCAGCGTCTTCATGCCCCGGGCGTGGTCCAGCAGCCCGGGGATGTCGAAGGTCCGGGTGACGCTGCCCGCCGCCAGCACGATGGAGTCGTACGGCTCGTTCACGATCTCGCCCGTGATCTTCCGGATCACGCAGACCTTCGCCTTCGTGTCCACACCGATCGCCCCGCCCGGCACGATCCTCGTCCGGTGGCGGCGGCTGCGGCGCAGCGACACCGCGACGGACTGGGGCGTGAGCACACCGGAGGCCACCTGGGGGAGCAGCGGCAGATACAGCTGGTAGGAGAACGGTGTGACGAGCGTGATCCGAGCCTCGCCCGGAGCCAGCCTGCGCTCCAGGCGGCGTACGCACTCGACGCCTGCGAAACCGGCGCCGACAACGAGAATCCTGGGTGGTGCCACGGTCTGCGTCCCTTCTCGGGCTTGCGTGGTTCTGCGCTCGCCTGCCCCGTATGCCGGGTGATTCACCCTCATCCTCACCGGACGTCCAGGCATCCGCCTCCTGGCAGGGGTGAAACGGGGTCCGCCCGCCGGGGGCGGACCGGCCCCGGAGGCCGGTGCGCCGGGCGGATTCGCCCGCGCACGTTGCCCGTTGAGGCGGGAATGGGCCGGTCGGCCGCATGCGAGGATGCTGCCGTGACCCCACCGCCCTCCCCGCCCGTGGCCGACTCCCCGCCCCGCGACCGAGGCCTGGGCCCCCGCGCCGCCGCGGGCCTCGTGTTCGGCACGTCCGCCGCGGTCCTCGTGGTCGAGATCGTCGCGCTGCGGCTGCTGGCCCCGTATCTCGGTCTCACGCTGGAGACCAGCACCCTGGTCATCGGCATCGCCCTCACCGCGATCGCCCTCGGCTCCTGGCTGGGCGGGCGCGTCGCCGACCAGGTCGACCCGCACCGGCTCATCGGCCCCGCCCTGGGGGTGTCGGGCGTTGTCGTCGCGCTCACCCCCCTGCTGCTGCGCACAACCGCGGAGTGGGCACCGCCGCTGCTCCTGCTGGTCGCGGCGGTGACCCTCCTGGTGCCCGGCGCCCTGCTCTCCGCCGTGACACCGCTGGTGACCAAGCTGCGCCTCACCAGCCTCGCCGAGACCGGGACGGTCGTGGGACGGCTGTCGGGGGTGGGCACCTTCGGCGCCATCGTCGGTACCGTCCTCACCGGATTCGTCCTGGTCTCGCGGCTGCCGGTCAGTGCCATCCTCATCGGCCTCGGGGCCCTGCTGGTGATCGGCGCCGCCCTGGTTGGCTGGCGGGCCCGCCGCTGGCGGCGGGCCTCGGCCGTGGCACTGGCCACCGTCGTGGCCGGCTCCCTCGCCACCGCGTTCGCTCCCGGCGGCTGCGACGCGGAGACCCGCTACCACTGCGCCCGGGTCGTCGCGGATCCCGGCCGGGAGAGCGGCCGCACCCTGGTCCTGGACGGCCTGCGCCACTCCTACGTCGACGTCGAGGACCCCACGTACCTCCGGTTCGGGTACATCCGGGCCCTCGCGGCGGTCGTCGACACCACCTTTCCCGGGAGCGCGCCGCTCGCCGCCCACCACCTCGGCGGCGGCGGCCTCACCTTCCCCCGCTACCTCGCGGCCACGCGCCCCGGGACCCGCAGCCTCGTCTCCGAGATCGACGGCGGGGTCGTCCGCATCGACCGCCAACAGCTTCGGCTGGGCGCGTCCACCGGGATCGACGTGCGGGTGGAGGACGGCAGGCTGGGCCTGAGGCGGCTGGAGACCGACAGCCGCGACCTCGTCGTCGGTGACGCCTTCGGCGGCGTCAGCGTGCCCTGGCACCTCACGACCTCCGAGGCGCTCGGGGACGTGCACCGGGTACTCAAGGACGACGGGCTGTACGTCGCCAACCTCATCGACCACGGCGAGCTGGCCTTCGCCCGTGCCGAGGCCGCGACCCTCGCCTCCGTCTTCGAGCACGTCGCCCTCGTCGGCAGGCCCGCGGACATCGGCCTGGACCCGACCGCGAGCGTCGAGGGCGGCAACCTCGTGATGGTCGCCTCCGACCGGCCGCTGGACGCCCCCGAGATCCAGGAGGCCCTGGACACCCGGGAGACCGGCTGGCGGATCGCCACCGGTGACACCGTCGCCTCCTGGACCGGGGGCGCCCAGGTCCTCACCGACGACTACGCGCCCGTCGACCAGCTCCTCCAGCCGCACCGCACCCGAACGGTCCGGTGATGCGGCGGGCCCGCCGGATCACCCGTGCCAGGACCGCCACAGCGACGCGTACGCGCCGTCCGCCGCGACCAGTTCGTCGTGGCTGCCCAGCTCGCTGATCCGGCCGTCCTCCACCACCGCGATCACATCCGCGTCGTGCGCGGTGTGCAGCCGGTGCGCGATCGCGATCACCGTGCGGCCCTCCAGGACCCGGGCGAGTGAACGCTCCAGATGGCGGGCCGCCCGCGGGTCCAGCAGGGACGTCGCCTCGTCCAGCACCAGCGTGTGCGGATCGGCCAGCACGAGACGGGCCAGCGCGATCTGCTGGGCCTGCGCCGGGGTCAGCGCGAAACCGCCCGAACCGACCTCGGTCTCCAGCCCCTCGTCCAGGGCCCTCGCCCACCCGTCCGCGTCGACCGCGGCCAGCGAGGCCCACAGCTCCGCGTCCTTTGCCCCGTCGCGGGCCAGGCGCAGATTGTCCCGGAGCGAGCCGACGAAGACGTGGTGTTCCTGGTTGACCAGGGCCACATGCTCGCGGACCCGCTCCGCCGTCATCCGCGACAGCTCCGCCCCGCCGAGTGTCACCTCGCCGGTGCGCGGGGCGTAGACCCCGGCCAGCAGCCGGCCCAGCGTCGACTTTCCCGCGCCCGAGGGCCCGACCAGGGCGAGCCGGGTGCCCGGAGCCACGTCGAGCGACACCTTGTGCAGGACGTCGACGCCCTCCCGGTACCCGAAGCGGACGTCGTCCGCCCGCACCTTCCGGCCGTCCGGGCCGATCTCGGCCTCACCCGCGTCCGGCTCGATCTCCCGAACGCCGACCAGCCGGGCCAGCGATACCTGGGCCACCTGGAGCTCGTCGTACCAGCGCAGGATCAGCCCGATCGGGTCGACCATCATCTGGGCCAGCAACGCCCCCGTCGTCAACTGCCCGACCGTGATCCACCCCTCCAGCACGAACCAGCCGCCGAGCAGCAGAACCGCGCCGAGGATCGTCACGTACGTCGCGTTGATGACGGGGAACAGGACCGAGCGCAGGAAGAGTGTGTACCTTTCCCACGCCGTCCACTGCTCGATCCGCCGGTCCGACATGGCCACCCGGCGGCCGCCGAGGCGGTGCGCCTCCACGGTCCGCCCGGCGTCCACGGTCTCCGCGAGCATCGCGGCGACGGCCGCGTAACCGGCGGCCTCCGAGCGGTACGCCGAGGGGGCCCGGCGGAAGTACCAGCGGCAGCCGACGATCAGCACCGGCAGCGCGACCAGCACGGCCAGCGCCAGCGGGGGAGCGGTCACGGCCATCGCGCCGAGCAGCAGCCCGGCCCACACGACACCGATCGCCAGCTGCGGCACGGCCTCCCGCATCGCGTTCGCCAGCCGGTCGATGTCCGTGGTGATCCGGGACAGCAGATCGCCGGTCCCGGCCCGCTCCAGGACGCCCGGCGGCAGCCCCACGGACCGTACGAGGAAGTCCTCGCGCAGGTCCGCGAGCATCTCCTCGCCCAGCATCGCCCCGCGCAGCCGCATGCTGCGGGTGAACAGGGTCTGGATCACCAGCGCGAGCGCGAAGACCGCGACCGTGCGCTCCAGATGCAGGTCGGTGACCCCGCTGGACAGGTCCTCCACCAGTCCGCCCAGCAGATACGGCCCGGTGATCGAAGCGATCACCGCCACCGCGTTGACCCCTACCAGGACGGCGAACGCCCTGCGGTGCCGCCGCAGCAGACTCCGTACGTAGTTCCGTACGGTCGTCGGCGTGCCCACGGGCAGCGTGGTGGCCGACTCCGGGGCGGCGGGGTCGTACGCCGGGGGTGCGACGCCGATCATGCCTTTTCCTCGACTTCCTGGATGCTCTTCATGGCGGGGACCGCTTCGATGTCGTTCAGGGCGCTCGACGCGGCGGCCTCCTCGTCGGTCTCGCGGGTGACGACCGCCCGGTAGCGCGGTTCGGTGCGCAGCAGTTCGCGGTGGACCCCGACGGCGACCACGGTGCCCTCGTGGACGAGGACCACCCGGTCGGCGGCGTCCAGCAGCAGCGGGGACGAGGCGAACGCGACCGTCGTACGGCCCCGGCGCAGCTTCGCGATCCCGGCGGCGACCCGTGCTTCGGTGTGCGAGTCGACCGCGGAGGTCGGCTCGTCCAGCACCAGCGCCTCCGGGTCGGTGACCAGCGACCGGGCCAGCGCGAGCCGCTGGCGCTGACCGCCGGACAGGGACCGGCCTCGTTCGGTGATCCGGGTCCGCATGGGGTCCCCCTCATTGTCGGGGGAGGCCTGCGCCAGGGCACTCAGCACATCCCCGCACTGGGCCGCCTCCAACGCCGCCTCCGCGGTGACCACGCCCGAGGACGGGATGTCCAGCAGCTCCTGGAGCGTGCCGGACAGCAGCACCGGGTCCTTGTCCTGGACCAGCACCGCGGCCCGGGCGGCGTCCAGCGGGATCTCGTCCAGGGCGACCGCGCCGAGCAGTACCGACGGAACCTCCGCCGACGGCCTCCCCTCCTTCCCGTCCGCGCCGTCCTCTTCGCCGCTCTGCGCGTGTCCGCCGAGCCGTTCGGCCAGCCGTCCCGCCTCGTCCGGGTCGCCGCAGACCACGGCCGTGAACTGCCCCTGGGGGGCCATCAGCCCGGTCGCCGGGTCGTAGAGATCGCCGGACGGTGTGACGCCCTCGACGGTGACGTCCCGGGAGCTGCGGTGCAGCGACAGCACCCGCACCGCGCGCTGGGCGGACGGCCGCGAGAAGGAGTACGCCATGGCGATCTCCTCGAAGTGGCGCAGCGGGAACAGCATCAGAGTGGCCGCGCTGTAGACCGTGACCAGCTGGCCGACGTCGACCCGGCCGTCCCGGGCGAGCGTCGCCCCGTACCAGACCAGCGAGATCAGCAGGATGCCCGGCAGCAGCACCTGTACCGCCGAGATCAGCGCCCACATCCTCGCGCTGCGCACCGCCGCCCTGCGGACCTCCTGGGAGGCGCGGCGGTAGCGGCCGAGGAACAGCTCCTCGCCGCCGATGCCGCGCAGCACCCGCAGCCCGGCGACCGTGTCCGAGGCCAGCTCGGTGGCCTTTCCGGCCTTCTCGCGCTGTTCGTCCGCGCGCCGGGTGGCGCGGGGCAGCAGTGGCAGGACGGCCAGGGCGAGCACCGGCATGGCGATCGCCACCAGCACGCCGAGGGAGGGGAGATAGACGACCAGGCCGACGCAGATCAGCACGAGGGCGGTGGCGGCCGCCGCGAAGCGGGAGAGCGCCTCGACGAACCAGCCGATCTTCTCCACGTCACCCGTCGAGACGGCGACGACCTCACCGGCCGCGACCCGGCGCGTCAGCGCCGCGCCCAGCTCGGCGGTCTTCCGGGCCAGCAACTGCTGGACCCGGGCGGCCGCGGTGATCCAGTTGGTCACGGCGGTGCGGTGGAGCATGGTGTCGCCGACGGCGATCATGACGCCGAGGGCCAGGATCAGACCGCCGGCCAGTGCGAGGCGTCCGCCGGAGCGGTCGATGACGGCCTGGACGGCGAGGCCCACGGTGACCGGAAGACCGGCGATGCCCAGCTGGTGGAGCAGCCCCCAGGAGAGGGACTTCAGCTGGCCCGCGAGCTGATTGCGCCCGAGCCAGAACAGGAATCGGGGGCCCGAACGGACATCGGGGTCGCCGGGATCCGAATACGGAAGGTCGCGAATCTGCATGACGTCCCAGGGCTTGTGAACGGGGCTGGTGAAAACGGAGACCCCATGGAGAACGGAGACCCCCATGGACAGCGGGGATCTCCATGGACAACGGAGATCCCCCCGTGGATCTCGCTACGAGGTGACGTGCAAGGCTCCCTGTTCGTCCCGTTCCGGGGCAACCGGTTTTCCCGCCCGCTCCCGCTGTCCCGCCCGCACTGGCTCCGCCGCCCTGCGGGGTCCCGTGCCCGGTCGGCCCGGGACCCCGTGGTGCTACTCCGCGGGCTTCTCGGAGTCCACTCCGGACCGGGCCCGCTTCCACTCGCCCCGGGTGAAGTCCGGTATCGGCAGTGGTACGCCCTTGGCCTTGACGGACAGATGGCTCAGCGGCACGGGGGCCGTCCAGAGGGCCGCGTCGTACACGTCGAAGTCGGGTACCAGGCCGAGCCGCATGCACTGCATCAGCCGGAACACCATGATGTAGTCCATGCCGCCGTGGCCGCCCGGCGGATTGGCGTGCTCCTTCCACAGCCAGTGGTCCCACTCGGCGTACTTCGTGAAGTCGTCCCACCGGTGGTTCGTGTTCGTGGGCTCCAGATAGATCCGCGACGGGTAGTCCTCGAACACGCCCCGCGTACCGCCGAGGCTGTTGATCCGCGAGTACGGGTGAGGCGTCGACACGTCGTGCTCCAGGCGGATCACCCGGCCCTTGGCGGTCTGCACGAGGCTGATCGTCCGGTCGGCCCCGATGTACGACTCCTTCCAGCTCGGGTCGCCCGGCGGCATGTGCTCCTTGCGGTACTCCGCGAGCCCCAGCGCGGGCGTGCCGATGCTGGTGATGCTCACGGCCCGGTCGCCCCGGTTGAGGTCCATGTAGTTGGCGACCGGCCCGAACCCGTGATTCGGGTAGAGGTCGCCAAGCAGCCGGGTGTGCCACAGCCGCCGCCACGGACCCTCGTAGTAGTCGGGGTCGAACATCAGCTCGCGCAGATCGTGGTTGTAGGCGCCCGCGCCGTGCAGCAGATCGCCGAAGAGACCCGCGTGCGCCATCCGGAGCACCCGCGTCTCGTTCTTGCCGTAACAGCAGTTCTCCAACTGCATGCAGTGCCGCCGGGTGCGCTCGGAGAGGTCCACGAGCTGCCACAGTTCGCCCAGGCTCATCGCGATCGGGCACTCGACGCCGACGTGCTTCCCGTTCAGCATCGCCGCCTTCGCCATGGGGAAGTGCAGCTCCCAGGGCGTCACGACATAGACGAAGTCGATGTCCCCGCGCCGACAGAGGTTCTCGTAGTCGTGCTCGTCCTTGGTGTAGACGGCCGGGGCCGGCTGACCGGCGGACGTCACCTTGGCGGCGGCTTTCTCCGCCTTCTCCCGGACCGGGTCGCACACCGCCACCACCCGGACGCCCGGGACGGCGAGGAAGAGGTCGATCATGCTGTTCCCGCGGTTGCCGAGGCCGATGATGCCGACCCGGATCACCGACCGCCGCTCGAAGGGCACCCCCGCCATGGTGCGGCCCTGCCGGGCGGGGGCGGCGGCGACCGCCTCCGGGGTGACCGCATCGGCGGCCGACGCGGTGCCCGCGCCCAGAGCGCCGAGACCGAGTCCGGCGCCTGCCACGCCCGCCGTGGTCCACAGCACCGAACGGCGGCTGGGGTCCTGCCGGTTCGCCTCGTCGGCCGCACCGCTGTGCGGGGGGAGGGCCTGCGGTTCCGGTGCGGGCCGGGCGTCGTCGTTCATCGAGCCTCCAGGTGGGGTTGGGGGTTCAGACGGTGCGCGAGAGCTGCCGCTCCCCGTGGAACTGCGCGTGCGGAAGCGGGTCTCGGTAAGGACCCTGGAGGGTGAGGCTGATGATGCGCAAGGGAGGTATTTGGACTCTCGTCCCCAAACCTTGGACTTTTCTCACAGCACGCGAAAGCCCCGACTGGTGCAACCAATCGGGGCCTCGGAACGCTCAGTTGTGCGCCCTTTCAGACGCTCATCGGGAGGGCGGCCGGGTGGCGCGCTCCAGCTCCACCAGGGCCGAGCGGTAGGGGTGTCCGGTGGCCCGTTCCATCCCGATCTCGCACATCCGGTTCGCCGACAGATAGACGTCGTACGGGCGGCCGCCGACCTCGGTGGCCTCCTTCGCCGTCGCCGAATCCGTCAACTCCTTGTGCAGCATGCCCCGGTCGCCCGCGAACGCGCAGCACCGCGCGTCGTCCGGGACCACGACCTCGTCGGCACAGGCCGCGGCCAGCGCGCGCAACTGCGCCACATCGTCCAGGTGCCGCATCGAGCAGGTCGGATGCACGACGGCCGAGCCGGTCCGCTCGACGACCCTCAGCTCCGGCAGCAGCTCATCTGCCGCCCACACCAGCGAGTCCACGACGGTCAGCTCCTGGTGGAGCTCCCGGTTGTCCTCGCTGAGATGGGGCACCACCTCCTCGGCGATACCGAGCGTGCAGGAGGAGGCGTCCACGACCAGCGGCAGGGCCCCACCCGCCGTCCAGCCCCAGGCGGCCTCCACGATGCGGTTCGCCATGACCTCGTTGCCCGCGTCGTACCCCTTGGGCAGGCGAGCCTGCAGGTGGAGTCCCCGGCGCAGGTGTCCACGGCGTCGTACCCGTAGGCGGCCAGCAGACCCGCCTCCACCGGTGAGCCGTCGGCCTGTCGCATCATCTCTCGCCGCAGCACGGTCCGCTGGCGCGGAGTGGTCGTCAGATCCTGGCTGGGACAGGTGGGTTCGCAGAACCCGCACTCGATGCACGGGTCGGCCACCGCCTCCACCTGCGGAACGGTTTTCAGCCCCCGCAGATGGGCCGTCGGGTCCCGGTCCAGCACGATCCGCGGGGCGAGCACCCCGCCGGGTCGATGAGCCGCTTGGTGCGCCACATCAGCTCCGTGGCGCGCGGGCCCCACTCCCGCTCCAGGAACGGGGCGATGTTGCGTCCGGTGGCGTGCTCCGCCTTGAGCGACCCGTCGAACCGGTCCACGACGAGGGCGCAGAACTCCTGCATGAACGCGTCGTACCGCTCGACGTCGCCCGGTTCCGCCGCGTCGAAGGCCAGCAGGAAGTGCAGATTGCCGTGCGCGGCATGACCGGCGACGGCGGCGTCGAACCCGTGGCGCGACTGGAGCTCCAGCAGCGCTTCGCAGGCGTCGGCCAGCCGGGCGGGCGGCACCGCGAAGTCCTCCGTGATCAGGGTGGTGCCCGCGGGCCGGGACCCGCCGACCGCCGCGACGAACGCCTTGCGGGCCGTCCAGTACCCGGCGATCGCGGCGGCGTCCCGGGTGAACGCGTTGGTCACGGACGCGGCCGGGGCGACCAGGTCCAGCCCGGAGACCACCGCGTCCGCCGCCCGCTCGAACGTCTCCTGCCCCGCCTCGTCGGCCGCCCGGAACTCCACGAGCAGCGCGGTCGTCCCCCCGGGGCAGCGCCGCCCAGTCCGCCGGAACGCCCGGCACGCTGACCGAGGCGCGCAGGGTGTTGCCGTCCATCAGCTCGACGGCGATGGCCCCGGCCTCGTTGAACCGGGGCACGGCGGCCGCGGCGGCGGTGAGCGAGGGGAAGAACAGCAGGGCGCTGGACATCCGCCGGTCCAGGGGCAGGGTGTCGAAGACGACCTCGGAGATGAAGCCGAACGTTCCCTCGGAGCCGATCATCAGCCCGCGCAGGATCTGTACCGGCGTCGCCCCGTCGAGAAAGGCGTCCAGGCGATAGCCGTTGGTGTTCTTGATCGTGCACTTGGCGCGGATACGGGCGGTCAGTTCCTCGTCCGCCTCGATCTCCGCCTTGAGCGCCAGGAGCCCCGCGCACAGCTCCGGCTCGGCGCGGGCCAGCTCCTCGTCGGCGGCCGGGTCGCCGGTGTCGACGACGGTGCCGCTCGGGAGGACGAAGGTGAGCGAGGCGAGCGTGCGGTAGGAGTTGCGGGTGGTGCCCGCGGTCATGCCCGAGGCGTTGTTGGCGACGGCCCCGCCGAGGGTGCAGGCGATGGCGCTCGCCGGGTCGGGGCCAGCAGCCTGCCGTACCGGGCGAGCGCGGCATTGGCCCGCATGACGGTCGTACCCGGCCGGATCCGGGCCCGCGCCCCGTCGTCCAGCACCTCGACGCCGGTCCAGTGGCGGCGTACGTCGACGAGGATGTCCTCGCCCTGCGCCTGGCCGTTGAGGCTGGTGCCCGCGGCCCGGAACACGACGTCGCGGCCCTTGCCGTGGGCGTACGAGAGGATCGCGGAGACGTCGTCGAGGTCCTCGGGGACCAGTACGACCCGGGGGAGGAAGCGGTAGGGGCTGGCGTCGGAGGCGTACCGCACGAGGTCGGACACCTGCCAGAGCACCTTGTCCGCGCCGAGCAGGGCGGTCAGCTCGGTGCGGAGAGGGTCGGGGGTGCCGGTCGCGCTCCGGGCGGTGACCCGGTCGACGGCGGGTTCGCGTGCCGTACCGGGGCGGAGGGCTTCGGGGTCGGGCTCCAGCAGCGGCATGGCGGCAATCCCCTCGGCGGCGCGGCGAGGTGCTCGGCGTACGGTCCGGCCCCGGTGGCCGCAGCTCCGCTCAGCAGGGGCGCGACGGCATGCCGTCGACCAGGGCGGACAGCAGTCCGCCGAGCACCTCGCGCTGATCGGCGGTCAGTGGAGCCAGGATCTCCTCCGCGGCCGCCCGGCGCGCGCTGCGCAGGGACCGCAGGGTGGCGCGCCCCTCGTCCGTGATTTCGACGCGGACCACCCGGCGGCTGTCGGGATCCGGGGCCCGGCGCACCCGGCCGCTCGCCTCCAGGGCGTCGACCAGCGTCGTCACGGCACGCGGGACGACGTCCAGGCGCTGGGCCAGATCCGCCATCCGGGGGGCCGCGTCGTACTGCGCGACCGTCCGCAGCAGCCGGAACTGGGCCGGAGTGATCCCGATCGGCTCCAGCTGGCGGCTCTGGATGCGGTGCAGCCGACGGGTCAGCCGCAGCAGCTGCTCGGCGAGCATGCCGTCGGTGTCGTGAGAGCCGGGCAGGTCGGGGCGGCCGCCGGAGGAGCCGGGAGAGGCGTCGGCGGAACCGGGGGAATCTGGGGCGTCCATACGGGAACAATATCAGGACCTTGTTCATTGTGAGTATAGGTAACAATGAGCTAGGCTCTCCACGTGCGAGGGCCGGTCTGCCCGGCCACGCCTCACGCCCGACGAAGGAGCCCATGAAACCCGACGAACCCACATGGACGCCCCCGCCCGAGGCTCCCGACCGGCCGCCCGCCGAGCTGCGCCGCATCCTCCGCCTCTTCCGTCCCTACCGCGGCCGTCTCGCCGTGGTCGGCCTACTGGTCGGCGCCTCCTCCCTGGTGTCGGTCGCCTCCCCGTTCCTGCTGCGCGAGATCCTGGACACCGCCATCCCGCAGGGGCGCACGGGGCTGCTGACCCTGCTGGCGCTCGGCATGATCCTCACCGCCGTGATGAACGGCGTCTTCGGCGTTCTGCAGACCCTGATCTCCACCACGGTCGGCCAGCGCGTCATGCACGATCTGCGCACCGCCGTCTACACCCAGCTCCAGCGGATGCCGCTCGCCTTCTTCACCCGCACGCGCACGGGCGAGGTCCAGTCCCGCATCGCCAACGACATCGGCGGCATGCAGGCGACGGTCACCTCCACGGCGACCTCGCTGGTCTCCAACCTCACGGCCGTCATCGCGACCGTCGTCGCCATGCTCGCGCTCGACTGGCGGCTCACCGTCGTCTCGCTGCTCCTGCTGCCCGTCTTCGTCGCGATCAGCCGCCGCGTCGGCCGGGAGCGCAAGAAGATCACCACCCAGCGCCAGAAACAGATGGCGGCGATGGCCGCCACGGTCACCGAGTCCCTCTCGGTCAGCGGCATCCTCCTCGGCCGCACCATGGGTCGCTCCGACTCCCTCACCCAGGGCTTCGCCGAGGAGTCCGAGCGCCTGGTCGACCTCGAAGTGCGCGCCAATCTGGCCGGACGCTGGCGGATGTCCACGATCGGCATCGTGATGGCCGCCATGCCCGCCGTCATCTACTGGGCGGCAGGCCTCACCCTCCAGTCCGGCGCCACCGCCGTCTCCCTCGGCACGCTCGTCGCCTTCGTCACGCTCCAGCAGGGGCTGTTCCGCCCGGCGGTCAGCCTGCTCTCCACCGGCGTGCAGATGCAGACCTCCCTCGCCCTCTTCCAGCGGATCTTCGAGTATCTCGACCTCACGGTCGACATCACCGAACCGGAGAACCCCGTCCGCCTGGAGAAGATCCACGGCGAGATCGCCTTCGAGGACGTCGACTTCAGCTACGACGCGAAGAACGGCCCCACCCTCACCGGTATCGGCGTGACGGTCCCCGCGGGCGGCAGCCTCGCGGTCGTCGGCTCCACCGGCTCCGGCAAGTCCACCCTGAGCTATCTGGTGCCCCGGCTGTACGACGTCACCGGCGGCCGGGTCACGCTCGACGGGGTCGACGTCCGCGACCTGGACTTCGACACCCTCGCCCGGGCGGTCGGCGTCGTCTCCCAGGAGACGTATCTCTTCCACGCCTCCGTCGCCGACAACCTGCGCTTCGCCAAGCCGGACGCCACCGACGAGGAGCTCGTGGCCGCCGCCCGCGCCGCACAGATCCACGACCACATCGCCTCCCTGCCCGACGGCTACGACACCCTGGTCGGTGAGCGCGGATACCGGTTCTCGGGCGGCGAGAAGCAGCGCCTGGCCATCGCCCGCACCATCCTGCGCGACCCGCCGGTGCTGATCCTCGACGAGGCGACCAGCGCGCTCGACACCCGTACGGAACACGCCGTGCAGGAAGCCATCGAGGCTTTGTCCGCCGGACGCACCACCCTCACCATCGCGCACCGCCTCTCCACCGTCCGCGACGCGGACCAGATCGTGGTGCTGGACGGCGGCCGGGTCGCCGAGCGGGGCACGCACGAGGAGCTGCTGGAGCGGGACGGCCGCTACGCGGAACTGATCCGCCGCGACGCCCACCGGGCTCCGATACAGGTCACCTGAACACCGCCGCGCCCCAGCGGCCCCTGAGGTGACCGGCGCGGCGCGAGTACGGCATGATCGCCGCGCATGAGAGCTCTCCTCGGGGTGGAACTTCCCGGCTACCGCACAGTGGACACGGACACCTGGCTGAACGACCACGGCGATGTGCTGTCGCTGCACTACTTCGACCTGCCGCCGGACCTGCCCGCCGCGCTCGAAGACGGCCCGTCCCTGCGGCACCGCCTCACCCACTTCACCGCGCAGGCGGCCTGCCCTTCCACGCGGCGGACCACGCCCAGTGGGACGCGGAGTTCCCCGACCACCCGCTCACCCGGGTCCGCCGGACGCTCGACGTGCTCGCGCAGGTCGTGACGGTGGCGCCCGAGTTCACCGCGCTGCCGCCCTTCGCCGGACCGCCCGCACCGTAGGCGGCTCCACGGGGGCTCCGGCCGCCGGTGACGCAGCGGCGCCGCCGCTCCCGTGGGACGGGGAGCGACGGCGCCGGGCGGAGCTATGGTCAGACGAGCCAACCCACGAAGTGGACGACGCCGGCCAGCAGGTTGGTCAGGAAGTTCATCTGGTCTTTCTCCTTGGACGTGGTGCATCGGTGGGACTGCGCAGTAGCGGTCTGCAGCCCGTTGACTGCGCTCTGCAATCATTGCGCCCCGGACGAGTGAAGAGCAACGAATCCCCTGACGATCACGCGTTCCAGCGAACATCCGATCCCTTGTTCGTGTGTTCTGGTGCTCGTTTGTTCTGGCTGTGCCGTACGGCGTTCGTGTCGCCCGAGCCGACGCCGTGGTCGGGCTACCGGACGCAGCCCACACCCCGGGTTAACGTGCCCGCATGGTGAACGAGTCCCCGGACGCCCGCCCCCGCCCCCGCCGCAGACTCCGCCCGACGCGCCGAGGAAGGGTGGTCCTCGTCCTCGGGGCCCTGCTCGTCGTGTCGGCCGCCGTCCTGATCCCGCTGTCCCTCATCGGACCGGACAAGGGGAAGCAGCAGGAGACGCGGCGGCCGAGCACCCTGATGATCCCCGAGGGCCGTCGCGCCTCCCAGGTGTACGAAGCCGTCGACCAGGCGCTCGACCTGAAGCCCGGCAGCACGAGGAAGGCCGCGTCGACGGTCGACCTGGCTCTCCCCGACCAGGCCGAGGGCAACCCCGAGGGGTACCTCTTCCCGGCTACGTATCCACTCGACGCCACGACCACCCCCGCCGGGCTGCTGCGCTACATGGCGGACACCGCCCGCAAGCACTTCGCGGCGGACCAGGTCACCGCCGGATCCCAGCGCAACAACGTCTCCGTCTACGACACGGTCACGATCGCCAGCATCGTCCAGGCCGAGGCCGACACCGCATCCGACATGGGCAAGGTGGCCCGGGTCGTCTACAACCGGCTGCTCAGGGACATGCCCTTGCAGATGGACTCCACCCTCAACTACGCCCTGAAGCGCTCCACGCTGGACACCAGCGCCGACGACACCCGCATCGACAGCCCGTACAACAGCTACGAGCGCAAGGGGTTGCCGCCGACGCCCATCGGCAACCCGGGGGAGGAGGCCCTGAAGGCGGCCATCAGTCCCACCCCCGGCCCCTGGCTGTATTTCGTCACGGTCGGGCCCGGGGACACCCGGTTCACCGACAGCTATGACGAGCAGCTCAAGAACGTGGCGGAATTCAACGCCAACCGCCGGGCCGCCACGACGAGCTGACGGCGGCGACCGTCAGGGAGCCACCGCCCCGGCCCTCTCCGCATTCCGCCGGCGGCCGGCCTCCTCCAGCAGCCGCATGACCGACCGGACGGCGGTGCGCCCCGCGCGATTGGCGCCGATGGTGCTGGCGGACGGCCCGTACCCGACCAGGTGGACGCGCCGGTCGCGTACCGCACGGGTGTCCTCGGCCCGGATACCGCCGCCCGGCTCGCGCAGCCGCAGCGGCGCCAGATGGTCGACTGCGGGCCGGAACCCGGTGGCCCACAGGATCACGTCCGCCTCGACGCTCCGGCCGTCGTCCCACTCCGCCCCGGACGGGGTGATCCGGTCGAACATCGGCAGCCGGTCCAGCACCCCCTGCTCACGGGCGCGCCGTACCGCGTCGGTGACGGGGAGCCCGGTCACGCTGACGACACTGCGCGGCGGTAGCCCGTTGCGTACCCGCTCCTCCACCATCGCCACGGCCGACCGCCCCCACTCCTCGGTGAACGGCCCCTCGCGGAAGACCGGTTCGCTGCGGGTCACCCAGAAGGTGGCGGCCGCGTGCCCGGCGATCTCCATCAGATGCTGCGTACCGGACGCGCCGCCCCCGACCACCAGGACCCGCTGCCCCGCGAACTCCTCCGGCCCCGGATAGTTCACCGTGTGCAACTGCCGCCCCCGGAAGGTCTCCTGGCCCGGGTAGCGCGGCCAGAACGGACGGTCCCAGGTGCCGGTCGCGTTGATCAGGGCCCGCGGGGCGTACGTCCCCTCGGACGTCTCCACGAGCAACCGCCCGCCGGGCCCCTCCCGTACGGCGCTCACCTCGACCGGCCGGTGCACCCGCAGACCGAAGCGCTCCTCGTACGCGGCGAAGTACGCGCCGATCACCTCCGACGAGGGCCGGTCGGGGTCCGCGCCGGTCAGTTCCATGCCCGGCAGCGCGTGCATCCCATGGACCTTGCCGTACGTCAGTGAGGGCCAGCGGAACTGCCATGCGCCCCCCGGCCGGGGCGCGTGGTCCAGCACGACGAAGCCGTCGTCCGGCTCCAGCCCGGCACGGCGCAGATGAAAGGCGGCGGACAGCCCCGCCTGACCCGCGCCGATCACGACCACGTCCAGCTCGCGCACCCCATAATTGTTCACGCTTCTACTAACTCGCCGGGCGCCCGGGATCTTCCCGAGCGCCCGACCAGCACCCTCGTGAGGCCCGCCGCCCCCGCATCGCCGCGGAACTCAACGCCCTCCAGCGACCAGCAGCGCCGCCCTGCCCGGAACCGGCGACAGCCCCTCGGAGCCGCCACTGGCCCCGCCGAGCAGCGGCGACGCCGGAACGGTCGACAGCAGCCACCTTCGCGCCAGCGCGGGCGTGCCGGTCGGTGGTGGCCCACACCATTTCGCGCGAGGAGTCCCGCGAAACGGTGGGCTGCCGCACACCTCTGCTCCTCGGCCAGTCCGCGAATCCATGCGATCTTCTTCTTCGCGGCGGCGGGCGGCTCGCCACAGGGCGGATGGACATCCGCGTGCGCGGCGGTCACCGGCCCCGCGGCCGCCGAAGAACCGCCGAAGAAGGTCTCCGGCAGCGGATCCGGCGGCAGTGTGGTCAGCCCGCCCTGCACCCGGTAGTGCTCGCCGTCGAAGTCGTACGGCTGCCCGCTCCACGCGCCCCGCACCACCGACAGGAACTCCGTGGTGCGCGCGCAACGCCGGTCGTGGTCGAGACGGCCCCCGAACCGCCGCTGCTCGGTCGAGCCGCCCCGGTCACCACGTTGAGCAGCAGTCGCCCCCGGGTGATCCGCCGATAGGTGGCGGCCATCTGTGGGGGGGCACGGGTGAGATGGCCCCGGGCCGGAAGGTCACCAGGAACTTCAGCCGCTCGGTGTGCTGCGCGAGCGCCACCGTGGTCGGCCAGGCGTCCTCGCACCAGGTGCCGGCGGGCGTCAACACGGCCGCGAGGCCCAGCTGTTCGGCGGCCTCGGCGATCTGGTCCAGATAGTCGATGTCCGGGGCGCGCACTCCGCTCACCGGGGTGAGCCGGTCGCGCTTGAGGCCGCCGTCGGTGTAGGCGGGCCGGTCGACGAGGGTACGGCCATCGCCCGCTCCTCCGGGTGCTCGAAGACCCACTTCTGGGCCCGCTCCAGCCGGACGAGCAGGCCACCGATGGCCCGCGCCTCCTTGCGGTCCTTGAGCGATGCGGGCGAAGTGGCCCGGAAGCCGAGCCCGTTGACGACGCCCTCGCCGGTCGTCAGCACCCCGGGCGTCCGCCGTACCCAGGATCCGCGAGGTGTACGGGTCCCAGATCGCCCAGGCGTCGACCTTGCACCGGCTGCACGCGGCGCGCGCGGCGGCGTGCTGGAGGTGGTTCAGCTTCACGTCCTTGATCCCGATCCCCGCCTTGTCGAGCGAGGCGACCGGCCGGAAGCGGGCCGAAGTGCTCTGCGCGACGGCGATGGACCTGCCCTTGTCCCGGGGGACGGTGCGCCGCACCCACCGGGGCACGGACCGCAGCCACGCTCGGCGTTCGGATGCCGGGACGATCGGCTCCAGACCGGGTGGCGCAGGGCTTTCGGGTGCTGGGGCCTTGTTGGGAGCGGCGGACAGGCCGGATGGTGCGTGACTGACGGCCATGGAGGCTTCAAGGGAGGGCCTACGGAGGCGGCGATCGAGGACGGTGACACGGCTCGGTGCCCGTCCGCGCCTCACGGCGACCGCTGCGCATTGGCCCGGAGGTCCGGGCAGCAGGAGCCCCGCCGAACCGAACGGATCGGGAGACCGGCAGGAAGAAGCAGCTCACAACGGCGCGCAAGGCGGAAGGCACGGCCGTGGAGGCGAAGCGGGCGGCAGACTCGGTCAGAGAATGCGCGAAGGGCGCTGAGAGAACGTCAGCAGCCGTGGCAGCACGTGGCGGACGCCTCCGGCGGCAGGTCGATGTGACCGCGCGAGGCGAGCGAGCCGATCGGAACATGGCGCTGAACGCAGCCATCCGGTTGGGACACGGAATGGTGTCTCGGAGCGTGGACGCGTCATCTCGCTCGGGGGAGAGAAGATGGAGGCATGTCCGATTCCTTCACCACCACCGTCCTGAACATCACCACGGGTACGGCCGAGACCGTCACGGACCTGACCAGGGACTGTGAGGCCTTTCTCACCCGTTCGTCAGCCGGTCGGGACGGCCTGCTGAACATCTTCGTCCCCCACGCCACCGCGGGCATCGCCGTCCTGGAGACGGGCGCGGGCAGCGACGACGACCTCCTGTCCGCCCTCCACCACCTGCTCCCGGCGGACGACCGCTGGCAACACCGCCACGGCAGCCCGGGCCACGGCCGAGAT
Source organism: Streptomyces durocortorensis (assembly GCF_031760065.1). Classification (NCBI taxonomy): domain Bacteria; kingdom Bacillati; phylum Actinomycetota; class Actinomycetes; order Kitasatosporales; family Streptomycetaceae; genus Streptomyces; species Streptomyces sp. C11-1. Next base: position 616,554 of record NZ_CP134500.1, on the reverse strand, counting down.
CACGTACTCCCCGCCCTCGTCCCGCCCCACGCCACCCTGCCGGTGATCGGGGGGCGGCTGGAGCTGGGGACGTGGCAGTCGGTGTGTCTGGTGGACACCAACAAGGACAATGCCGACCGTCAAGTGCGGTTGAGCTTCCTGGGCTGATCAAGCCGATCAAGATCGTCCTGGGCGTGGCCGCCGATTCGCCGTACGCTCCGGCGAATCGGGAGAAGGACGCGCGGTACCACCATGGCGTTCCTGCGGGTGGTGTAGGCGAACGTCTCCCACGGCCTTCCGCTGTCCCTGGCGGACCGGCGATCGCGCGGGCGGCCTCGGATGCCGAAGCGGTCGCGGCGATCCGCCGCCGCGTGGCCGACGTCGTGCCCCAGCTCGCCGCGCGCACCGGCAGGGACGGCCTCGAAAATGCGGCCCCTCTTCGTCAACACATGGAGGACAACGGCCTCTGCCCGGGCGACATCCAGAACGCGGACGACCTGCTGCGGACTCTGCCGAGGTCGAAGGCGGACTACCGGCGCAACTTCCCCGCGGGGGCGCTGGCCCCGGGGCGCACCCTCAACTCGCCTCACGTCATGCGGTTCCAGAGCTCCGGGACGTCCGGCGACCGTCTCAACAGCGCCCAGCTCTCGTACGACCCGGCGCGTCGGCGGGCGACGGCCCTCGCGGTCAACCGTCGCTTCGACGGTCTCTGGTGTCCCGGCAGCAGGCCCAAGTCAGGCCGGTTCGCCCACCGAGCTGCTCGGACGTGGAATGTGCGACAGGACTCTCGACCCTTGAGGACCGGATGCTCACGGACAGAACCGTGGTGCCGTCCGTGGCCCACGACCTGACGCCACGCCCGAATGGCAGCTCGTCGAAGCCCTCGACGAGCTGGAGATCCGCCAACCCGACCTGCTGCGGGTCGACTCCGCACACTTCGCCTTCCTGGTCAGGTGGGGGCGGCGGATCACCTCGCCCCGCACCCTGCACTTGGTGAGCGGCTACATCCTCATGACGCGTGTGGCCCGTCGAGAGATCGACGCGTTCACGGGCGGGACATGCCGGGCGTCGCCGAAGCCCCGGCCGAGTCGAGCGAGGCGGCGAGGTAGCCGCGGACTCGGGACCGTCAGGCGTGGTTGAGCCTTCTGCCGCCGGGAGCTTCGCGTACGTGCTCGCCCGCCCTCGACCGATCCGTCCAGCCGCACGTCGCACGTCTGAACGCGCGGGGACGGGGGTGTTCTCGGCACAGGCCCGTCCGCCGGAGCTTCGTCGATGTCTGGAGCAGGCGAACCGCGCGGAGGGCCCGAGCGGACGGGGCACCCTGTAGCACCTCGGCGCCGGGACGAGGAGCGGCGGTCGCTCTCTTCGGCCTTGGGCCGCCGCGCCGGTTCTGGGGGAAGGAGTCTTCCGCCGACCGGGCCGGGTGCTGCCACCAGTCGCTCCTCTGGGCCCACGGCCATCGTTGGTGACGCTCAGGCCTGCCGGCGGACGATCAGACGCTGGAGCACGATGAAGGCGAGCAGGAGAGCGCCGATGACGATCTTCGTCCACCAGGAACTGAGGGTGCCCTCGAAGGAGATCAACGACTGCACGGTGCCGAGGACCAGCACCCCCACCACTGAACCCACCAGGTATCCGGTCCCGCCTGCCAGGAGGGTTCCTCCGATGACGACAGCGGCGATGACGTCGAGTTCCATGCCGACGGCGTGCAGACCATAGCCGGAGAGCATGTAGAGGCTGAAGAGCAGGCCGCCCAGCGCGGCGCAGAAGCCGCTCACCACATAGACGCCGACCTTGGCCCGGCTGGTGGCCAGGCCCATCAGGCGGGCCGAGGACTCACTGCCGCCCACCGCGTACACGGTCCGGCCGAAGCGCGTCAGGTGCAGGACGTACAGGGCGGCCAGGACCACGGCCAGAGCGATCACGACGCTGTAGGTCAGGGTGATGTCACCCGGCAACGTGATGGCCCCGCCCGCGAACTCGCGGAAGGAGGGTTCGGTGATGGAGACCGATTCGACACTGATGAGGAAGCACAGCCCGCGGGCCAGGAACATGCCTGCAAGGGTGACGATGAAGGGCTGGACTTCGAAGTGGTGGATGACCAGGCCCATGAGCAGGCCCAGGGTGGCGCCCGATCCGAGGACAGTGATGATCGAGAGCAGCGGAGGCCAGCCCGCGTTGAGGGTGGCCGCGGCGATCATGGTCGAGAGGGCGGCGACCGCGCCGACCGAGAGATCGATGCCGCCGGTCAGGATGACGAAGGTCATGCCCACCGCGAGGACGATGAGGAAGGAGTTGTCGACGAACAGGTTCGCGACCACCTGCCCCGACGCGAAGTTCTCGTAGCGGACCGACCCGGCCCCGAAGGTGACCGTGAACACCGCGAAGGTGGCGACCACGGGCAGGAAACGCTGGGGAAAGCGTGCGGAGGAAAGAGCCAAGGCGCTCATCCGGCGGCCACCTCCTGGGAGCGGGGCGTAGGAGCTGCGGTCTTGCGGCGGGCGCGGAGCGTCTTCGTCGTGCGGGGAGACTGGAGCAGGCAGACGGCGATCACCACGACGGCCTTGAAGACCAGAGTGACGTTGGTCGGGACGCCGATGGTGTAGACGGTGGTGGTCAGCGTCTGGATCACCAGCGCGCCCACCATGGTCCCGGCGAGGGAGTACCGGCCCCCGGCCAGCGAGGTGCCTCCGATGACGACAGCGAGGATGGCGTCCATCTCGATCCACAGACCGGCGCTGTTGGCGTCGGCGGCGTTCACGTTGGAACTGATCATCAGGCCCGCGACACCCGCGCACAGGCCGGCGAAGACGTAGACCGTCCAGATGATCGTGCGTGAGCGTACGCCCGCGAGCTCGCCTGCCGTGGGATTGATCCCCACGGCTTCGATAAGCATGCCCAAAGCTGTTCGGCGGGTGATGAGGGCGACTGCCGTCAGGACGGCGAGGCTGATCAGGATCGCGATCGGCAGGATGAGGAAGCCTGAGCCGATCTGCCGGTACAGCGGATCCTTGACGGTGATGATCTGGCCCTCGGTGAGCAGCATGGCGCCACCACGACCCGCCGTCATCAGAACCAGGGTGGCGATGATCGGCTGGATTCCGAGGACGGAGACCAGGAAGCCGTTCCACAGCCCGAGCAGGATGCACACGCTCAGAGCCAGCAGGACCGCGGTCGCCGCGTCCCCGCCGCCGGATATGGAGGTGCAGGCGATCGCGCCGGCGATGGCGGCGACGGCTCCCACGGACAGATCGATGCCGCGGGTGGCGATGACCAGGGTCATGCCGACGGCGATCAGGAGCGTCGGCGCTCCGTTGCGGAGAATGTCGACGAGGCTGCCGAAGAGGTGCCCGTCCTGGATCCGGAGTTCCACGAAGGAGGGCTCGAAGGCGATGTTGAGGACGACCAGCGCGGCGAGGGCGACGAGCGGCCACAGCAGCCGCGAGCGCGTCATGAGGCCACCGCCGCGGTGTCGTTGTCGCCCGGAGCGGCGATAACAGACATGATCTTGTCCACCGAGACGTCCCGCCCGGTCAGTTCGGCCACTTTGTGGCGATCGCGCAGGACGACGACCCGGTCGGACACGCGTACCACTTCCTCCAGTTCGGCGGAGATGAACAGCACCGCCATTCCCTCCGCCGCGAGATCGGCCACGACCTTCTGGATGTGCGCCTTGGCGCCGACGTCGATGCCCCGGGTGGGTTCGTCGAGGATGAGCAGCCGGGGCCGGGTGACCAGCCAGCGTGCGAGCAGCACCTTCTGCTGGTTTCCGCCGGAAAGGGTGCTCATGATGGCGCCGGGGTCGGCAGGGCGGATGTCCAGCTTCGCTATGTAGTCCTTCACCAGAGCGTCGGAGGCGCGGCGCGGGATGGGGCGTGCCCACCCCCGGGCGGCCTGCAGGGCGAGCACGAGGTTGTCGCGGACACTGAGATCGGCGAAGACTCCCTCGGCCTTGCGGTCTTCGGAGCAGAAAGCCACGCCCTGGGCGATCATCGCCCGGGGGCCGCGGGGGCGGCGTTCACTGCCGTTGATCGTGAGAGTTCCGGTATGCGCGCGGTCCGCGCCGAAGAGCACACGAGCCAGTTCCGTGCGGCCCGAGCCGAGCAGACCGGCCAGACCGACGACCTCCCCGGCATGGATCTCCAGGTCGACGGGTGCGATCGCTCCGGTGCGGCCCAGGGCGACGGCGCTGAGCAGCGGCGCGGTACCGGGAGCCCGAGCCTCCGAGCGCCGTTGCACCTCCTCCAGCACTCCCAGTTCGCGCCCGAGCATCGCTGCGACGAGTTCGATGTGGTTCATCTCGGAAGGCAGGTATTCGCCGACGAGTGAGCCGTTTCGCAGGACGGTCATGCGGTCGGCGATCTCGTAGACCTGGTCGAGGAAGTGGGAGACGAACAGGATGGCGACTCCGTCGTCGCGCAGCACGCGCACGATGCGGAAGAGCTCGGCGACCTCGTCGGCGTCAAGGCTGGAGGTGGGCTCGTCCAGAACCAGGACGCGTGCGTCCACGACGAGTGCCCTTGCGATCGCCACGAGTTGCTGCACAGCGATCGGGTGGGAGCTCAGACGAGAGGCGGGGTCGATGGACAGGCCGACGCGGGTGAGCAGTTCCCTCGCCCGCGCACGCATGGTCCGTCCGTCGATGTGTCCCAGTCGGCGTGGCTCGCGGCCCAGCAGGATGTTCTCCGCCACCGAGAGGTTGGGCAGGAGATTGACCTCCTGGTAAACGGTGCTGATCCCGGCTTCCTGAGCTTGACCGGGCGTGTTGAAGGCGACCGGTTCGCCATGCAGGTGGATGACGCCTGTTGTCGGAGGGTGTACGCCGGTGAGTGCCTTGATGAGGGTGGACTTGCCTGCCCCGTTCTCGCCCATCAGAGCGTGTACTTCACCGGGGAGCAGGCGGAAGTCGACGCCCGAGAGAGCCTTGACGCCGGGGAACTCGACGCTGATGTCGCGCATCTCGACCACCGGGGCGCCGGTGAGCGCTGAGGAATCGGTCATGACCCATGCTTTCGTCGTGGGTACGGTCCCTGCCACCGCCACGAGGTGCGCGAAGGCAGGAACCGGCGCTCCTGGATCAGTACTGCCGGTCGGGCAGGGCCTTCTTCGCCTGCTCGGGCGTGAAGGTGGTCTCCTCGGTGACCACCCGCTTGGGGACCTTCTCGCCGTCCACGACCTTCTTGGCGAGGTCCATGAGCTGGTCGCCGAGGAGCGGATTGCATTCGACGATGTAGTTGATCTCCCCGTCGGCCAACGCCTGCATACCGTCCTTGACGGCGTCAACAGTGATGATCTTGATGTCCTGGCCGGGCTTCTTGCCGGCGGCCTTGATGGCTTCGATGGCACCCAGGCCCATGTCGTCGTTGTGGGCGTAGACGACGTCGACGTCGGGGTTGGAGCGCAGGAAGGCCTCCATGACCTGCTTGCCGCCGGAGCGGGTGAAGTCACCGCTCTGGGAAGCCCTGATCTTGATGTCGGGGCGTACGGCGATCTTCTCCTCGAAGCCCTTCTTGCGGTCGATGGCGGGCGCGGCGCCGGTGGTGCCCTGCAGTTCCACCACGTTGACGGGGCCTTTGGTGTTCTCGACGAGCCACTCGCCCGCCTTCTCGCCCTCCTCGACGAAGTCGGAGCCGAGGAACGTCTCGTACAGGGTGTCGTCGTCGGAGTCGACCGCGCGGTCGGTCAGGATCACGGGGATGCGGGCCCGCTTGGCCTCCAGTAGCACCGCGTCCCAGCCGGTCTCCACCACCGGGCTGAAGGCGATCACATCGACCTTCTGCTGGATGTAGGAGCGGATGGCCTTGATCTGGTTCTCCTGCTTCTGCTGAGCGTCGGAGAACTTCAGCTCGACGCCCGCGGTCTTCGCGGACTGCTGGACGGACTTGGTGTTGGCCGTACGCCAGCCGCTCTCAGCGCCGACCTGCGCGAAGCCCATGGTGATCTTGCCGTCCGCGCCGCTTTCACCGTCCTTGCCCGAGGTGCTGCCCGAGCCACACGCCGTCAGTGTGGCGAGCAGCAGAACGCTGACGCCTGTGGCGATCTTCTTCAACACTGCTTCCTCCGTGCTCAACTGTGCCCACTCAGGGTGGCGAGCTTTGTGTGACCGCAGTCACTGGTGCATCAGAGTGAGCGCTCACATATGCCCCGTCAACCCCTCGAACACCGCGATCTTCCGCGCCTGAGATGGATTGGGGAGGTGGTGTATGTTAACGCTCATTGTTCAGCGCTCCTGAGGGTCAAAAGGCTCGGAGCGCCTCGCATCCGGATTCCGGCGGACGCGGGGAGGGGGCGCTGGCTGTCGGCCCCCAGCCTGGTTAAGGTTCAAGGTGGCGCGTCCCTGCGTGGTCCCTCACAGGTGTCGGGCAGGCGGAAACGGCGGAGTCAGGAGATACAGGTGGAGGACGCCTCGGCGGCTGCCCGGGTACGCGAACCGGCGATGACGGATGTGGCGCGGCTTGCCGGGGTCTCCCACCAGACGGTCTCCCGCGTCCTCAACGGGCACCCCAACGTCCGGGAGCAGACGCGGCTGAGAGTGCGTGCCGCGATCACTGAGCTGGGATACCGGCCCAACCGCGCCGCGCGCACCCTGGTGACCGGCCGGTCCCAGCAGATCGGCGTGGTGGCGCAGAACTCGACCCTGTACGGGCCCACCTCGATGCTGGCCGCCTTCGAGCTGGCCGCCGCGGCCCAGGGCTTCGCGGTGAGCGTGCGACGGGTGCGCGTCCTTGACCGCTCCTCCATCGCCGCGGCGGTGGAACACCACCGCGACCAGCGGGTCGCCGGCATTGTGGTCATCGCTCCCACCGCGTCCGCCGACGAGGCGCTGGCGGAGATTCCGGCCGATGTCCCGCTCGTGGCCGTCGACGGGGACCCCGACCGGGGCGGAGCGCTGGTCACGGTCGACCAGGAGGCGGGAGCCTTCGCCGCCACCCGGCACCTGCTGGACGCGGGGCACCAGACCGTGTGGCACATCTCGGGTCCGCCGGACTGGTTCGACGCCGCGGGCCGGGTGCGCGGATGGCAGCGTGCTCTGCGGGAGGCCGGTGCGGAGATCCCACCCGTCAGTTCCGCGGACTGGAGCGCGTCCTCCGGCTACCGCGCGGGTCAGATGCTGGCCCGCATGCCGGATGTGACCGCGGTGTTCGCGGCCAACGACCATCTGGCCCTCGGTGCCATCCGTGCGATGGCCGAGCGGGGTCGTTGCGTCCCGGGTGACGTGAGCATCGTCGGCTTCGACGACGTGCCCGAGGCCGAGTTCTTCTCGCCCCCGTTGACCACGGTGCGTCCGGACTTCGACGGGGTGGCCACCGAGACCCTCGGTCTTCTGCTGGCCCGGATCGAGGGAGAGTCGGGGCCTTCGCTGCGCACACTCAACCCCACGCTCATTCCGCGGGAGAGCGTCGCGGTTCCGCGCGGCTGAGCCACGCCCTCGGCCGATCCCCCGCATCCGTACCTGAGCCCTACCTGAGCACGCTCACATGCTGAGACTTTCCTGTCAGTAGATGTCTTGACGGTCAGATTGTTAGCGATAACACTTCGAGTGTCCTTCGGCGAACGATCAAAGGTGGCTTCATGGCCGACGAACCTGACTCCCTCGTAGTCGGTGTCGACTACGGCACGCTGTCCGGACGCGCCGTGGTGGTGCGGGTCCGGGACGGTGCCGAGCTGGGCACTGGTGTCCATGCCTACCGTCACGGCGTCATCGACCGGTCCCTGCCCGCGACGGGCCTCAGCTTGCCGGCTGACTGGGCGTTGCAGGTTCCCGAGGACTATCTCGACGTTCTGCGGATCGCCGTACCGACCGCGATCGCGGACGCCGGGGTCGATCCAGCTCGTGTGATCGGGATCGGGACCGACTTCACCGCCTGCACGATGGTGCCGACCACCGGGGACGGAACCCCGCTGTGCGACCTGCCTGAACTCGCCGGGAATCCGCACGCGTACGTCAAGCTCTGGCGCCACCACGCCGCCCAGCCGCAGGCCGACCGGATCAATGCCCTGGCGCGGGCGCGCGGGGAGAAGTGGCTGCCGCGGTACGGAGGACTGATCTCCTCGGAGTGGGAGTTCGCCAAGGCGCTGCAGATGCTGGAGGAGGCGCCCGAGGTGTACGCCGCCATGGACCGGTGGGTGGAGGCCGCCGACTGGATCGTCTGGCGGCTCACCGGGGCGTACGTGCGCAATGCCTGTAGTGCCGGTTACAAGGGGATCCGCCAGGACGGCGAGTACCCCGCCGCGGACTTCCTCGCCGAACTGAACCCCGCCTTCGCCGACTTCGTGACGGAGAAGCTGGATCAGCCCATCGGTCGGCTCGGCGACCGGGCCGGCGGTCTGAGCGCCGAGGCCGCGGCCTGGACCGGGCTGCCGGAGGGCATCGCGGTCGCCGTCGGAAACGTCGACGCACATGTCACCGCCCCGGCGGCCGGGGCCGTGGAGCCCGGTCAGCTGGTCGCGATCATGGGCACATCCACCTGCCACGTCCTCAACGGCGACACCTTGCGCGAGGTCCCCGGCATGTGCGGCGTGGTCGACGGCGGCATCGTCGGCGGGCTGTGGGGTTACGAGGCCGGGCAGAGCGGTGTGGGGGACATCTTCGCCTGGTACGTCGACCACCAGGTCCCCGAGGGCTACCACGTACAGGCTCGGGAACGCGGCCTGTCCGTCCATGAACTGCTCACCGAACTGGCCGCGAACCAGAAGGTCGGTGAGCACGGTCTGATCGCCCTCGACTGGCACAGCGGCAATCGCTCGGTGCTGGTCGACCACGAGCTGTCGGGAATGGTTCTGGGGCAGACCCTCTCCACCCGGCCCGAGGACGTCTACCGTGCTCTGCTCGAGGCCACCGCGTTCGGCACGCGCACGATCGTGGAGACCTTCACCATCGCGGGCGTACCCGTCAACGAACTCATCATCGCCGGCGGCCTGGTGCGCAACCCGTTCCTGATGCAGCTCTACTCCGACGTCCTCGGCATGCCGCTGTCGATCATCCGCTCCGCCCAGGGGCCGGCCCTCGGGTCGGCGCTCCATGCGGCGGTGGCCGCGGGCGCGCACCGCGATGTCCGAGCTGCCGCTGCCGCCATGGGCTCGGTCGACCGAGCCGTCTACCGGCCTCGCCCCGAGGAAGCCGCCGCCTACGACCGGCTCTTCGCCGAGTACGTCGCCCTGCACGACCACTTCGGCCGGGGCGGCAGTGACGTCATGCGCAGACTGCGGGCCATGCGCCGCTCCGCCATCGAACCGAAGGAGAAATGATGGGCGCCGTCGACAGCGTGAAGCACCTCCGGCAGATCGTCGCTGACCTGCACCGCGAACTGACGCGATACGGGCTGGTGATCTGGACCGCCGGAAACGTCTCGGCCCGCGTTCCGGGGGAGGATCTCATGGTCATCAAGCCCTCCGGCGTGTCCTACGACGACCTGAGCCCGGACACCATGGTCGTGACCGACCTGCACGGCAACCTGGTGGAAGGCGAGCTGGCGCCGTCCTCGGACACCGCCGCCCACGCCTACGTCTACCGGCACATGCCCGAGGTCGGCGGCGTGGTTCACACGCACTCGCCCTACGCCACCGCCTGGGCCGCGCGTGGCGAACCCATCCCGTGTGTCCTGACCATGATCGCCGACGAGTTCGGCGGCGAGATCCCGGTCGGCCCCTTCGCGCTCATCGGCGACGACTCCATCGGACGCGGCATCGTGGACACGCTCCGTGACAGCCGCTCGCCCGCCGTCCTCATGCGCAGCCACGGCCCCTTCACCGTCGGCCGCGACGCGCGTTCGGCCGTGAAGGCGGCCGTCATGGTCGAGGACGTGGCCCGCACCGTCCATTTCGCCCACCAGCTAGGTACCCCGGACGCCATCGACGCGGCCGCCGTGGACCGGCTCTACGAGCGCTACCAGAACGTCTACGGCCAGTGATCCCACGAGGGGAAGACCGATGAACACCACAACCCAGCCGCAGATCTGGTTCCTGACGGGAAGTCAGCATCTGTACGGTGCCGAGACCCTGAACCAGGTCGCGGAGCAGTCGGCCAGGATCCAGGAGATGCTGGCCGCTTCCGGACGGATCGGCGCCGACATCGTGGGAAAGCCGGTGCTGACCGAGGCCTCCGCCATCAGGCGGACACTGGAGGCCGCCAACACCGACCCGGCCTGTGTCGGGGTGATCGCGTGGATGCACACCTTCTCTCCCGCGAAGATGTGGATCTCCGGGCTCGACGCGTTGCGCAAGCCACTGCTGCACCTGCACACCCAGCTCAACCGGGAACTGCCGTGGTCGTCCATCGACATGGACTTCATGAACCTCAACCAGGCCGCCCACGGCGACCGTGAGTTCGGCTACATACAGACCCGCATCGGGGTGGCCCGCAAGACCGTGGTGGGTCATGTATCCGATCCGGTGGTGGTCAGGCGGGTCGATGACTGGGGCCGGGCGGCCATCGGCTTCCACCGCATGCGCAATCTCCGCCTGGCGCGCTTCGGCGACAACATGCGCGACGTTGCCGTGACCGAGGGCGACAAGGTGGAGGCGGAGCTCCGGTTCGGCGTCAGCGTCAACACCTACGGCGTCAACGATCTTGTTGAACTCGTCGACGCCGTGACCGTCGGCGAGATCGACGATCTCGTCGACGAGTACTCCGAACTCTACAATCTCGCACCGGAGTTGATGCGAAACGGCGATCGTCACTCCTCACTGCGCTACGCGGCCGCCATCGAGGCCGGCCTGCGTCGCTTCCTCGTCCGGGGCGACTTCGGCGCCTTCACCACCAACTTCGAGGACCTCGGCGGACTGCGGCAGCTGCCCGGCCTGGCCGTCCAGCGCCTCATGGCCGACGGTTACGGCTTCGGCGGCGAGGGCGACTGGAAGACCTCCGCACTGCTCGCCGCCGCGAAGGCCATGGGCCCGCGGGCTTCGTTCATGGAGGATTACACGTACCACTTCGGGCCCGGCACGCCCAGGACCCTCGGTGCGCACATGCTGGAGGTGTGTCCCTCGATCGCTGACGCCCAGCCGTCCTGTGAGATCCACCCCCTGTCGATCGGAGGGCGTGAGGACCCCGTGCGCCTGGTGTTCGACGCCGCCGCCGGCCCCGCCACGGTGATCGGTCTGGCCGACATGGGCGACCGTTTCCGGCTCGTGGCCAACGACATTGATGTTGTGTTGCCGGATGAGCCGCTGCCGTGCCTGCCGGTGGCTCGGGCGGTGTGGGAGCCTCGGCCCTCGCTGTCCACAGCGGCCGAGTGCTGGCTGATGGCCGGCGGCCCGCACCACACGGTCCTCACCGCGGTGGGGTCGGACGTGCTGCGTGACTTCGCGCAGATGGCCGGTACTGAGCTGGTGATGATCGACGACACCACGACGGCCCATGACTTCGCGGACCGTCTGCGCTGGAACCAGGCCTACCACCGGCTAGCCCAGCGGCTGTGACCCGAACCGTAGGGTGATCCGCCTCTCCCTCACATGGGAGAGGCGGATCACGGTTCCGCCGCGGGGCGCCTACGCGGTGGAGTGTGGCGAAGGCCGGCGCCGAGTTCACCGGCTGCCCGTGCAGAAGACGATCGGCACCCCCCCAGCGCCCATGAGCGTTAACGCTCACAACTGGATGCGGCAATAGTCCTACGCGCTCGGGTGACCTTCGGAGTCACACCGGTGCTCGGGTGATGCGATGCCGAACGCGTACCGGGACCGGTCGGTCGGGGACGGTCGGCACGATCGGGTGCGTGTCGGCGGCTTGGCGAACGGCTCTTCGCGTTCTTGCCCTGGGGGGGGAGGGAGTTTACGGAAGCCTGTCGTGCCGACCGGAGGATGGCGTTCGTGTGGCGCTCGCCCTGCCGAGGTCATGGTGTTGGGTGCGTCCATCCCGTCGGTGCCGATGAGCTGCGCCCCGAGAGTCGCCCCGTGCCCACCTCCCCCTCCCCCCGCGGTGTTGATCCGATGTCGACCCGGCCATCGTCCGTCTGTGGTCGGCGGGGGAGAGGGGCACGCCGACACCGGAGGTCGGCAGCCGCGGCTGCGTCGCGAGAACCGCAGGGTGGGGGAGGGGTGCCCGGCTTCCGTGGCGGAGACGGCAGCGTCTTCCCGGGCCGTGCGGACGAAGGTCGTTCGTCGCCGGTGGACGTCACTCGTCGGGGAAGACTCCGGGAGGGGTCGGTCCAGGGTGGCCTCCGCGATGGTCGCGGAGGAGGCTGCTGCGGGAGACCCGAGCCCCTTTACCGCCGAGCGACTGTCCATCGGGGTGCCGGGAATGTAACCCGTGCGGTGGGTTCGTGAGTTCGCGCCGCTGGTGCGGACGGGCGTCGAAGGCCGCAGTCCTCTTCACGGGGCCTCCCGTGGGCCGCCCGGTCGCCCCGCTGCTGTCTGAGCCGTGGTGGCTCGGCGGGGCTGCCGGAGCTCTGCGCCCCGCATGTCGCCGCCGCGCGATCGGTTGAAGCGTGTCGAGAGTGGAATGTGCTGCGCTGGAGGCGCCGTCCAGCGGCAGGCTGCCTGTGGTGTCGGTGGGCGGCCTCTGCGGGATGCCCTGCTTTTGCCCCGTTCTTCGCGCCGACGGGCGTGCATCGCCGCGAGAAAAAGCCTAGTTCCTCTTGTACTGCAGTGATGCGAGCGCTAACAATCAGCTCGACCGAGGCTGTCGAACCCCGACCGCCTCCGCGACGACGCCCCGGCGGTGCGAGGACACGTGCTGCCGCCGAAGCCCTTCGGGACAGAAGCACCCTCAACGACGAGATTGCCAGGTAACGCCCATGACGAACTTCCGAGCCGCATCCCTCCTCCTGGCCGCGACCACCGGCTGCGCCCTGCTCCTCACGGCCTGCGGGCAGAACAGCGAGGGAGGAAGTCAGGAGTCGAAGGACGGGAAGGACCTCACCATTGGGATCTCCATGCCCACCAAGTCCTCCGAAAGGTGGATCGCGGACGGCGCCAACATGACCGCGGGCCTGAAGAAGAGCGGCTATCTCACCAACCTGCAGTACGGGGAGGACGACCCCGACCAGCAGGTGGCCCAGATCGAGAACATGATTACTCAAGGTGTCGACGCCTTGGTCGTGGCGGCCATCAACGGTGAGGCGCTGTCCAATGTTCTCCAGCAGGCGGCGGACGCCCGCATCCCGGTGATCTCCTACGACCGGCTCATTCTGGGATCCCCGCATGTCGCCTACTACGCCTCCTTCGACAACGAGGAGGTCGGCAAGCTCCAAGCCACCTACATCGTGGAGAAGCTGGGCCTGAAGGACGGTTCGAAGAAGGGCCCCTTCAACATCGAGCTGTTCGCCGGCTCCAACGACGACAACAACACCAAGTACTTCTTCAACGGCGCCATGGAGGTGCTGAAGCCCTATCTCGACAGGAAGCAGCTTGTCGTACGCTCCCAGCAGACCCGTCTCGCCCAGGTCACCACGCTGCGCTGGGACGGAGGAACGGCGCAGAAGCGCATGGACGACCTGTTGACCTCCTCCTATTCCACGGCCCGGATCGACGCTGTGCTGTCCCCTTACGACGGCATCTCGATCGGCATCCTGTCCGCCCTGAAATCCGACGACTACGGAAGTCCGGCCAAGCCGTTGCCGATCGTCACCGGCCAGGACGCCGAGGTCGCGTCCGTGAAGTCGATCATCGCGAATCAGCAGACCCAGACCGTCTACAAGGACACCCGCGCACTGGCGAAGGTCGCCGCGAACATGGTGACCGCCGTCCTCGACGGCAAGAAGCCCGAGGTCAATGACGACAGCACCTACGACAACGGCAAGAAGGTGGTTCCGGCCTACCTGCTCGACCCGGTCAGCGTCGACAAGGCGAACTACCGGAAGGTTCTGGTCGACTCCGGCTACATCAAGGCCGAGGATCTCCGTTGAGCTCCGCCGCATTCTCCTCGCCCTCGTCCTCGCACAGGCCTGCGGCCCGCCCCGTGCTGGAGATGCGGGCCATCGTCAAGACCTTCCCCGGCGTCAGAGCTCTGTCGGACGTGACCCTGTCCGTGAAGCGCGGCGAGGTTCACGCCCTGTGCGGAGAGAACGGCGCGGGCAAGTCGACGCTGATGAAGGTCCTGTCCGGCGTGCATCCGCACGGGACCTACGAGGGCGAGGTTCTTTTCGACGGCGAACCGTGCCGCTTCAAGGACATCAGGGCCAGTGAGCGGCACGGCATCGTCATCATCCATCAGGAACTCGCACTCGTTCCCTACCTGTCCATCGCCGAGAACATCTTCCTCGGCAACGAGCCGTCGCGGCGAGGCGTCATCGACTGGCGCGAAGTACTGCGGCGTGCCGCCGAGCTGCTGCGGCGCGTCGGCCTCGACGAGCACCCCGAGACCCGGGTGGCCGACATCGGCGTCGGCAAGCAGCAGCTTGTGGAGATCGCGAAGGCGCTGGCGAAGAACGTCCGGCTGCTGATCCTCGACGAACCCACCGCCGCCCTCAACGACGAGGACAGCGCGAAACTGTTGCGGCTGATGCGGGAACTGAAGGACCAGGGCATTACTTCCATCATCATTTCGCACAAGCTCAACGAGATCGCGCAGATCGCCGACACCGTGACCATCCTGCGCGACGGACACTCCATCGAGACCTTGGACGTCAGGGACCCGGCCACCACCGAGGACCGCATCATCCGAGGCATGGTGGGGCGGAACCTGGACAGCCGATTTCCCGACCGCACCCCGTACAAGGGCCCGGCGGACGTCAACCCGGTCCTGGAGATCCGGGACTGGACCGTACGCCACCCCCTGGACCACAGCCGCAAGGTCGTCGACCGGGTCTCGCTCCAGGCCCGCCGCGGCGAGATCGTCGGCGTCGCGGGGCTCATGGGCGCCGGCCGGACGGAACTCGCGATGAGCGTCTTCGGCCGCTCCTACGGCCGCTACGAGCAGGGGACCGTTCTCAAGGACGGCCGAGCGGTGCGCACCCGCACGGTTCCCGAAGCGGTTGCCAACGGCATCGCGTACGTCACCGAGGACCGCAAGCGCTACGGCCTCAACCTGGAGGACTCCGTGAGCCGGAACATCTCGCTCGCGTCCTTCCGCACGCTCGCCCGACGGGGCATCGTCGACGCCCACGAGGAGCGCAGAGTCGCCGAACGGTACCGGCGGACCATGGGCATCAAGGCTCCGAACGTCCTCGAACCGGTCGGCCGGCTTTCCGGCGGCAACCAGCAGAAGGTCGTTCTGAGCAAGTGGATCCTTGCCGGACCCGATGTACTCATCCTCGACGAGCCCACACGCGGCGTCGACGTGGGGGCCAAGTTCGAGATCTACACCGTGATCGACCGTCTCGCCGCCGAGGGCAAGGCCATCCTCCTCATCTCCTCCGAGCTGCCCGAACTGCTCGGCATGTGCGACCGGGTCTACACCATGGCGGCCGGCCGGTTGACCGGCGAAGTCGCCCGCGAGGACGCCACCCAGGAAGTACTGATGCGGCACATGACGCAGGACATCCCCACACCGTCGGCAGTCGGCGCAGGCACCGCCACCCCCAGCGAAGGACATCAGGAATGAGCACCCCCGCCACCACGAAGGCGACCGCTCCGGCGCCCCCGGGGGACGGCGCTGCCCGGCCCGCCGGGGCGCAGGTGGCTCGTGTGCTCCTGGACGGCGTCCGGCGGAACATGCGCCAGTACGGAATGCTCCTGGCGCTCGGCCTGATCGTGCTTCTGTTCCAGGTGTGGACGGGAGGAGACCTCCTGCTGCCGCGCAACGTTTCCAACCTGGTGCTGCAGAACAGCTACATCCTCATCCTGGCCATCGGCATGATGATGGTCATCATCTCCGGGCACATCGACCTGTCAGTGGGCTCGCTGATGGCCCTGGTAGGTGGCGTGGGGGCCGTGCTCATGGTCGAGCACCACATCTCCTGGCCCGTCGCGGTGATCCTCGCCCTCCTGCTGGGGGCCGTCGCGGGCGCGCTCCAAGGGTTCTTCATCGCGTACGTGGGCATACCGTCGTTCATCGTGACGCTCGCCGGCATGCTTCTGTTCCGGGGTCTTACGGAGATCTTCCTCCAGGGCCAGACACTCGGCCCGTTCCCGGAGGGGCTGCAAAAGGTCGCCAACGGTTTCCTGCCGGAAGCGGGGCCGCCGACCAACTACCACAACCTGACTCTCCTCCTCGGCTTGGGACTGATCGCCTTCGTCGTCTTCCAGGAGGTGCGAGACCGTCGACGCCGGCGGGAGTTCGCACTGGAGTCGCTCCCCACCGGCCTCTTCGCACTGAAGGTGACGGCACTGGTCGCCGCCGTACTGGTCACGACCCTGTTGCTCGCCAGCTACAAGGGCGCTCCTGTCGTACTCCTGATCCTGGCTGTCCTGCTGGTCGGCTTCGGCTACGTGATGCGCAACGCGGTGATCGGCCGCCACGTGTACGCGGTGGGCGGAAACCTGCCCGCTGCGAAGCTGTCCGGGGTCAAGGACAAGAAGGTGACCTTCGCGGTGTTCCTCAACATGGGAATGCTCGCGGCGCTCGCCGGGCTCGTGTTCGCGGCCCGCTTCAACGCGGCCTCGCCCAAGGCGGGCGTGAACTTCGAACTGGAGGCCATCGCCGCCGCGTTCATCGGCGGGGCTTCGATGAGCGGTGGCGTGGGGACCGTGGCCGGCGCCATCATCGGCGGCCTGGTCCTCGGCGTGCTCAACAACGGCATGAACCTGGTCGGGGTGGGCACCGACTGGCAGCAGGTCATCAAGGGCCTCGTGCTGCTCGCGGCGGTCGGATTCGACGTGTGGAACAGGCGCAGAGCGGGCGTCTGACTCCACCCGTGGTGGCTCTCCCCGCCGATGGTCGACCGGCGGGCACAGCCACCACGGCATGTGCCTGCGCGGTCAGTCGCGGACACCGAAACGTAGGACCGTCATCGACCGGTACTCGTCGCCGGTCCGGAGCACCGTGGACGGGCCGCGGGGTCGGTTCGGGGCGTCGGGGAAGTGCTGGGTCTCCAACGCGATGCCGGCACCCGCCCGGTAGGGCGCTCCGCCTTTGCCGACGACGGTTCCGCCGAACTGTCCGGCCGTGTAGACGTGCAGGCCGGGCTCGGTGGTGAACACCTCCACGCACCGGCCCCTGGCCGGCGCATGGAGGACGGCTGCCCGGCGCAGCGTGCCGTCGCCGTCCGGGGGCAGTACGAAGTCGTGGTCGTACCCCATGCCCGCTGCCATGGGCCGACGCTCGGCGCGGGCCAGTGCCTCGGAGAGCCTGGGTGGCCGGCGGAGGTCGAACGCGGTGCCGGAGACGAGGAGACGCTCCCCGGAACGAGGGTGGCCTCCCGGGCGGCGGTGACGACCCTGGCGGCCGGCCCGTCCGCCGAGAACGGTGAGACAGCGACTCCCGTCGCCCCCCCCGCGAAGCCCTGACCGGGATCTCGGACAACTTCGCGTACACGTTCCCCGCCGACTCGATCACGTTCCTGAGGAACGGCGACGGTAGCGACCGCTGCCCGGTGCTCGCGGGCAGGGCTTGAGGCGTGCGTCGCCCGCACGGGCTGCACAGGGAGGAACGCCCCGGGCGACGGCAGTTCGACGACAAGCCCTAGTTCGGCAGCGGGCCCCGCTTCCCTTCCGGCACGGCGTATCCGGGCACTGACGGCCAGCGAACGGTCAGCAGCACCGACTCTTCCTCTGCGAACCACGAGTGACCGATATCCCGTCCCCACACGACGTAGTCACCTTGCTCTTCCAGAAGAACGCTGTGGCCGGGGAAATCGACCCGGAAGCGCCCACTGACGAGGACCAGGAGGGCTGTCCGTCTCTCGTCCTCGACCCACTGTGCTCGCTCGTCGCCGCGGGGGTGGACACCCCACTTGATCTCCACAGCTTGGCTGTGGCGCGGATCGTCCACGTCCTTGAAGTGTCCGAGTAGCCACCCTCGGTCCAGAGCCGCGTCCTTGCCCGCGTTGCCCACGTACACGCTGTCATCCACGCTTCGCCACGCTAGCAGTGGCCTGCCCGCCCGTGCGGTCGGCCTGTGCGCCGAGGAGGACCGGGCAGCCGGCCTGCCCCTCGCTCCCGCGCGGAGACCCAGGAGCCAGGAAGGGTTTGGAGCGGATGCGTACGCGCGCTGACCTGTAACGGTGTTCGCTCCCGCTTACGCGGCGACCTTCTGATGACATGGCCGGTGGAGGGGGCGATCGAGTACCTTGGCGATTGACTTGACGGAGTTTGGTGGTGAGTTCCTCTCATTTCCGCGATGTACCCGAGTTCCCTTGAACTGCTCGACCAGAGCGACGCGAAGTCGTGCGTCTTCTCGTCGTAGAAGACCCAGCCGGCGCCGTGGATGTAGATGACGACCGGCAGCGGGCCGGTGGCCCCCTTGGGCTTGATGATCCCGGTACGGCCGACCGAGCCGGCCCCGACGGCCGGCGCGCGGAAGGGCCGGCCAGGCGCCGTGTGCGGATCTCCCGCTGCAGGCCCTGGGCCGGCTCGGAGCGCGCCCGGACCAGAGGAGCGCACGCGGCCCGCCTCCGGCGGTCGCCGTTGTCCCACGGAGGAACCCTGGCAGCTGCTTCCGCGCGGAGATGACCGCCCCGTGTTCAGCCGTAGTAGGCCGTGCGCATCAGCTCCCGCATGTCGTCCAGCATCGGCGTGCGGGGGTTGGCCGGTGCGCACTGGTCCTCGTAGGCGTTGAGGGCCTGCTGCGGCAGCGCGTCCAGGAAAGCTCGTTCGTCGACCCCCAGCGTCTTGAACGTCGGCTCGATGCCGACGGCGTCGCGCAGGCGCTCGACGGCAGCGGCGAGGGACTCCACGCCCTCGGCCGGGGTGGTGGCGGGCAGGCCCAAGGCGCGGGCTATGTCCTGGAACCGTTCGGGAGCGCGGTAGTCCTCGTACTTGGGCCAGCCGGTCGGCTTCGTCGGGATGGTGCCGTTGTAGCGGATGACGTGGGGGAGCAGTACGGCGTTGGTGCGCCCGTGCGCGATGTGGAAGGTCGCGCCGAGGGTGTGGGACATGGCGTGGACGATGCCGAGAAAGGCGTTGCCGAAGGCCATACCGGCGATGGTGCCGGCGTTGTGCATCTTCTCCCGTGCTTCCGGGGCGCCCTCGCGGTCGGTGACCGCTGCCTCCAGGTGGTCGAAGACCAGGCGGATGGCGTGCAGCGCGAGACCGTCGGTGAAGTCGTCGGCGTAGACCGACACGTACGCCTCGACGGCGTGCGTGAGGGCGTCGAAGCCGCTGTCGGCAGCGAGGGCCGGGGGCAGGACGGTGGTGAGGAGGGGATCGATGATGGCCACGCTGGGCGTGAGCGCGTAGTCGGCCAGGGGGTACTTCTTGCCGGTGGCGGGGTCGGAGATGACGGCGAAGGGAGTGACCTCGGCTCCGGTGCCGGAGGTGGTGGGCACGCAGACCAGGCTGGCGAGCTTGCCCAGGGTGGGGAAGCGGAAGGCGCGCTTGCGGATGTCGGAGAACTTCTGTCGCATGTCGGCGAAGTCGATTCCGGGCTGCTCGTACAGCAGCCACATGACCTTGGCGGCGTCCATGGGGGAGCCGCCGCCGAGCGCGATGATCGTGTCAGGGCGGAAGTCCCGCATGAGGCCGGCGCCGTGCTGGACGGAGTCGATGCTGGGTTCGGGCTGGACGTTGTCGATGATCTGGAGGGTGACCGGTTCCCGGCGCTGCTGCAGTACGCGGCTGATGCGGTCGACGAACCCGAGGCGGGTCATGGTGGCGTCGGTGACGATGGTGACGCGGTGGACGTCGGGCATGGAGGTCAGGTAGCGGATGGCCTGCGGTTCGAAGTAGACCTTCGGTGGGACCTTGAACCACTGGAGGTTGTTGCGGCGGGTGGAGACTCGCTTGACGTTCAGCAGCTGGACGGCGGAGACGTTGTTGGAGACCGAGGTGCTGCCCCAGGAGCCGCAGCCCAAGGTGAGTGAGGGCAGCAAGCCGTTGTAGATGCCGCCGATCGCGCCCTGGGAAGAGGGGGAGTTGACGATGATCCGTGCGGTCTTCATCCGCATGCCGTACGCCTCCGCCACGGCCGCGTCTTCCGTGTGGATGACGGCGCTGTGGCCCTGACCGTGGAAGGCGACCATGTCGGCGGCCAGGCCGAAGCCGTGACGTTCGTCCTCGGCCCGCAGCACGGCGAGCACCGGGCAGAGCTTCTCGCGGGTCAACGGCTCTTCGGGGCCGACGCGTTCGGCTTGGACGAGGATGACCGAGGTGTTCTCCGGGACCGAGAACCCGGCCCGCTCGGCGATCCACGCGGGGCTCTGGCCGACAGCGGCGGCGTTGACCTTGGGCTCGCAGCCGCCCCCCGAACTACCGGTGGCCGGGAACAGAAAGGTCTCCAGCTTCGCCTTCTCCTGCGGGGTGGCCAGATGGGCGTGCAGGGTGCGGAACTCGGCGAGTGCCGCGTCGTAGATCGCCGTGTCCAGGATGACGGCCTGTTCGGAGGCGCAGATCATGCCGTTGTCGAACGACTTGGACAGCACCAGGTCGTTGACGGCCCTGCGCAGCTTGGCGCTGCGGTGGACGTATGCGGGGACGTTGCCGGCGCCGACGCCGAGTGCGGGCTTGCCGGCCGAGTAGGCGGCCTTGACCATGGCATTGCCGCCGGTGGCGAGGACCAGGGAGACCCCGGGATGCCGCATCAGCGTGTTGGTCGCCTCGACGGAGGGGGCCTCGATCCACTGCACGCAGTGCTCCGGTGCACCGGCGGCGATGGCCGCGTCCCGTACGACGCGGGCCGCTTCGGCGCTGCACCGCTGGGCGGAGGGGTGGAACGCGAAGATCACCGGGTTACGGGTCTTCAGCGCCATCAGTGCCTTGAAAATCGTGGTCGAGGTCGGGTTGGTGACAGGGGTGACCGCGGCCACCACGCCCACCGGTTCGGCGATCTCGACCATGTTCTCGATGTCGTCCCGGCCGATGACTCCGACGGTCTTCATGTGGCCCATGCTGTGCGTGACGTGCTCGCAGGCGAACATGTTCTTGGCGGCCTTGTCCTCGAAGACCCCGCGTCCCGTCTCCTCGACCGCCAGACGGGCCAGCGCGGTGTGCTGGTCCAGGGCTGCGACCGACGCCTTCTTGACGATGTGGTCGACCTGTTCCTGGGTGAGGCTCTCGTAGTCGGCGAGTGCCTTGAGACCGGCCGCGACCAGAAGGTCCACGGCGACCTCGGCATCGGACGGGGCGTCGGTCCTGGCGCGGTCCTCGGTCCGTACGTCCTGCAGGGTCATGGTGGTGTGCCTCCGTTGTCAGGGGCCGCCGTGGTGTACGGCGGTGCCGGCCAGAAGCAGTGCGACGGTGAACCGCCCCGCTCTTAGCCCTCACTGTCCTTTGGTGCCGACTGCTGCGGGAGGACCCCGGAGGGCCTTCGTCGACGCCGTCCGGCCCGCCTCGGTAGGGACCGTCGGCCCAGGTAGCCCGAGCCGCCGCGCGAGGCCGTTCGCCGCTGGCTCATCCGCTCCCGACGCGAGCGGGGCCGGCCGGTTCCGCACAGTCGTCGACGCGGAAGCCCAGACCGTTCACCACGCCGACCACACCTTCGAGGCGCCAGGCGGCGTAAACGATCTCCGGTACCCGGGAACGCAGTTCCACCCGGCCCTCGAGAGTGATGACACCGTCGCTAACAGAGACGAGGACCGCGTCGGACGGCAGCGCCTCTGTGGCTCCGATGATCTCCTCGGCCACCTCTCGGCGGATGTCCTCGTCCGCACGCAGGAAGACCCGGAGAAGGTCGCGGCGGGTGGCGATGCCGATCAGGCGGTCGGCCTCGTCCACCACGGGCAGCCGCTGGACACCGCGGCGCTCCATGAGCCGGGCGGCGTCAGGTACGGACTGCTCCGGGTGCACGGTGATGGCCGGGCTGGACATCATGTCCTGTGCGTTCACGGCCAGGGGCGGGGCGGAGCCTTCCCGGTACGCCTGGGCGCGTACCAGGTCGCTTCCGGAGAGGACACCGAGGACCTTGTCGTCGGTGTCGACCACCGGCAGTCCGCTGATCCGGTGGTGGTCGAGCAGTCGCACGACCTCCTTGAACGGTGTCGTCGGGCCGACCTGCACGACGTCCCGTGTCATGACCTCACCGACAGTGCGAGGGGCCACCATCAATCCTCCTTCACGAGCATGGGCGAAGAGAGCCGGAACCGATGTCAGACTCCGGCGCCCCGCCACACCTGGCAGGCGCCGCGTGACACCCGTTTCTGCAAGCCGTCCCGCCACGGGGACCGCGCGTTCGTCAGACAGGTGCCGCCGTGGTGACTCCGTTCGGCAGCGGTCGCGGCGCGCTCGCATGGGGGCGAAGGTCTCACGGGCACCGAGGTGCCGGGCGATCCGGTGCTCAGCTGCCCGTGACCGTGCCGCCACAGGTCAAGACTGCCGTGCTCCGCAGTCACGTACCAGGGGCGGCCGGTCCCGGTGGGGAGGGCGACCCGGCCCTGGCCACAGGGCCGATGAGCCCCGCGCCCCGGCTGGTGTCCGCTCCCCTCGGTCCCCTCCGGGGCGGCACGCCCGGCTTCCGGGCGTGCCTTCGGCGCCCGGAACGGCGAGCGGGAGACGCATTCCAGTCCGGCCGTGGGGAGAAGCGGCTGAGTGTCGGGTATCCGCCTGGAGGCGGCACCGGCAAGGAGGCGCTCGGCGACGATCTCGCCGAGCGCCCGGACCCGCGGGGCGCCCACAAGGTCAGTGCGCCGACCGGGATCCGGCCCGGAGAACCGACGGCGACCGGCACCGCCACCAGCAGCGACTGCTCGAACGATGACAGGTCGAGCCTGTTCTTGAACCGAGGGCCGAGCGGGCTGAGCAGCGCCAAGGCCCAGAGGTTGACGGCGAAGCCGACGGTGACCAGGGCCAGCATCAGCCAGGCCCGCGCCCCGGATTGCCCACAGGACTCGGTCGGAGCGGCGGATGCGGCCGTCCGCTGCCGGGATCCGCAGAAGGGGCCGACCGGCCCTACCCGGTGTCACACCGCGACGCGGAGAATGGCGGGATGCTCGAGAACGACGCCATCCGCATTCTCGACCGGCTGGAATGCCTTCGTCTGCTGGCCGAAGTGCCGCTCGGCCGGGTCGTGTACACCCGGCAGGCGCTGCCCGCGGTCCTCCCGGTCAACTTCTTCCTGGACGAGGACGACTCCGTTCTGCTGTACACCTCGGCGGTCTCCGACCTCGTGCAGGCCATTGATGGTGCCGTGGTCGCTTTCGAGGCGGACGAGTTCAGCGCGGCGACCCGGTCGGGCTGGAGCGTGGTCGTCACCGGTCGGGCCGGCGTGGTGGCCGAGCCCGCCGAGCACGAACGGCTCTCGCAGTCCGGCCCGCATTCCTGGATGCCCGTACGCGACGGTGTCTTCGTGCGCATCGACTCCGAGTTGGTCACGGGACGCGAGATCGCAGATACGCGCACCGCCGGCTGAGGCGGAAGCCGCGGGCGTTTCCGCATGCCTGTCCGGTCTGCATAGCTGACCGGACACGGTCAACCGGGCGGGGCGGCCCTCCTACCGGAGGCTGCCTTCCCGGGCGTTGCGGCGTACGCGGCCGCGCGCGGGGTGCGGCTGCCCTCGGGCTCGTACCCGAACCGGATCAGCAACCGCGGGCACCGCTGCTGCGAACCGTTCACCGCCGCCCGCAGATCCTTCCATTCCATCGCCTGGTGCGGCATGGAGGTGCGTAGCCCGTACGAGGTCGCCGTGAGCAGCACGTGTTGCAGCGCTTGGCCCGCCCTCAGCCAGTCCTTGTGCCGGTCCCGGGCCGTCCACAACAGTGCTACCTGCGCGTGGCGTTCGAAGTGCAGGGCGGGAAGGTGCGGCACGGGTAGCTGACCGGTGAAGTCCCGCATCGGTATCCGGCCGGACGCGTCCAGGGCTCCCACCGCGGTGACGGGGATGCCGTACCCGGAGTCGGTTCCTGGGACGGTGAGCCAGCGGTGTGCCTCCGCAGTGCGGCCGGGGTGGGATGCGTTGCGGACCTCGCCCGTCTGGGTCAACCGCAGCAGACGCCTGGTCCTTACGATGTCGGGGACCTCAAGACGTGCGCCCTGCGTGTGCGCCGCAGTGATCATCTCCCGTCACGATCGCTTCAGGCACGGGGCGGCCGGTGAAGGGCATCCGGCTGCTGTGACGCCATTCGACGGCCTCGTACAGTGGCCGCAAGGCCGGGGGCCCGTCCTCGCCGCCCGCGGCCAGGTGCACGAGGCGAGCAGGTCGGGATCGTCCGCGGCGGGCAGCAGTAGCTCGTACAGCCTCCGTCGCTGATCAGATCGTCGGCCCCACGGCCCCCGCGCCGCCTGCGCTCAGGCTTCCGTGTGGGCCAGCCACAGGTCGGGGCCGAAGACCTCGTAGCGGATGTGGCGCGCCGGGACGCCCGACTGGATCAGCTGTGCCCTGACGGCCCGCATGAAGGGCAGTGAGCCGCAAAGGTAGACATCGGTGTCGGCGGACAGGTTCAGCCCTTTGAGATCCATCAGACCGGAGTGGGCGCCGGGCTCGGCAGCGGCGTTCTGCTCGTACCAGAACTCTGCCCGGGCGGCGGGCAGGCTGCCGACCAGGCGGTGGATGTCCGGGAGCAAGGCATGGTCTGCCGGAGAGCGATCGGCGTGCAGCACCGTGACCGGGCGGGTGGCTCCGGTCGCCGCGAGGTGTTCGAGCATGCCGACCATCGGGGTGCAGCCGATACCGGCCGAGATCAGCAGCAGAGGGTTGTCTGCGTCGTCGAGGACCACATCGCCGAACGGAGCGGACAGGGTGAGTTCGTCACCGGCCTCGACGGTGCGGTGCAACTGGTTGGACACCTCGCCCTCGGGCGCGTCGGACAGGCTCGCCACCCGTTTCACGGTGACCCGGCGCAGCTGGTCGCCGGGGGCGCCCGACAGGCTGTACTGGCGCACCTGGTGTATGCCGTCGGGCATCCGCACCCTGACGCTGACGTACTGGCCGGCGCGGGCGGGCGGCACGGGATCCTCGTCGGCCGGGCGCAGCAGGAAGGAGACCACGTCGGGGGTCTCCTCGCGCCGTTCCACCACCGTCCACCGCCGCCAGGGGTGACGGGGGTCGATCTGCGCCTCCTGATGGAGACGGGCCTCCTGGGCGATCAGGGCGCCGGCCATGAGCCAGTACACCTCGTCCCAAGCGGCGGCCACCTGCGGCGTGACCGCTTCGCCGAGCACCTCCGCGATGGCATGGAAGAGGTACTTGTGGACGATCGTGTACTGGTCCTCGGTCACACCGAGCGCGGCATGCTTGTGGGCGATCCGGGAAAGCAGCGCGTCCGGCCTGGTCTCGGGATCGGCGAGCAGCGCCTGCGCGAAGGCGGCGATGGAACCGGCGAGAGCACGGCGCTGACCACCGCTGGCCTGGTTGCCGCGGTTGAACAGCCCGTCCAGCAGTTCGGGCTGCTCGGCGAACATGGTGCCGTAGAACCGAGCCGTGATCTCGTCCAGAGCCCCGCCGACGGCGGGCAGGGTTGCGCGGACGACGGCGGCCGAATCGGGCGAAAGCATGGGTCTCCTCGACAAGGTGGTGTGCAGGGGAACTGTGCTCACCATCCTGGCGGTCCTGGTGCCGGGCCAGACGGGCCGATCGGCCTTCCCTGTGGGGCCAACCGGCTCGGGGGCGTACTGGAGTCGCGCGACGGACCCGCCGGCCGGGTCGCGCGAGCGCGGAGACCCTGCGGCCCCTCGTCCGGAACGGGCCGTGCGTCCTCGCCCGGTTGGCCGTGACGTCCGCGGGCGCCTGATGCGCGGAAGACCTCACATGCCAGCGAGGCCCGGTCACATGATGTGCAGAACGTCCTTCACCGGTCGGCGAGGAGTGGCCGGGCCTCTCGGGCCGTAGCCGATACGCAGCACCATCTGCACTTGCCCCAAGCCCGATCCCGGGTCGCGTACCAGCAGCCGCAGCTCCGCGGTCTCCAGCGCGTGGGAGGTCAGAGAGGTCGCCAGCTCGGCCAGGGTGGCCTCCAGCAGTACCCGTTCCAGTGCCTGCCCGGCGTGCAACCAGTCCTCAGGGCCGTCACCGGAGGTGCTCAGCAAGGCCAGGTGCGGGGCGAACTCGAAGGTGGTGCTGCCACGGTCGGCCACCGGCCGACGTCCGGCGAAGTCCCGTACGGGGGCTCTGCCGTCCCGTTTGCGGGGCCCGAAGGCGTACTCGGGGACGCCGTCGACGGCCGTGTCCGCTTCCGGACCGAGCCGCGTCCAGCGGATGAGGTCCTCGCGGGCACCGGGGTCCATGGCGTCCCGGCTCTCCGCGTCGCGAACCAGGTCGAGCACCGTCTCGGCGTGCCAGGGAGCGGGGAAGTGCAGAGCTGCGGACTCGCGCGCGGCGGCGTCCTGCAGCATGCTCCGTACCTCTTCGGGAATGTCCGTCTCCGCGAAGGGGTGACGGCTGGTGTGCCGCTGCCGGATCCCCGGGTGCAGCCGCGCCAGGGCATCGTCCCGCTCGCGCCCGGCCTGCTCGGCCAGATGGACGGCGGCGAGCAGCAGTGGGTCCTGCGGCTCGGGCAGCAGCCGGACGTCCGGGGCGAGGCCCGCGTGCGCGGCGGCGACACGCAGATTGAACAGCGCAGCCCCACAGCCGATGTGCAGCGCCCGGTCACCGGGATCGGAGCGCGGCATGGCCCGCTCGTCATCGGCGTACAGCAGCAGGAGGCTCTCGCCGGTCAGGAAGCGGAAGCGCCACGGCTGCGCGTTGTGCATGGAGGGCGCCGCCGTGGCCGCGGCCACCAAGGCGACCACTGTTTCCTCATCGACATGTCGCAATGCCACGCCTCCTCCTCTCTCGGACCGGAACGCGGCCTCCACTTACCGGGTACCCAGTGAGCGGACCGGTGGACACAGCACATCACCGCCATGGCCGCTCCGCACCCTGCGGGCCCACTCCGGTGTCCACCTCACGAGAGCGCGTGGCTCTGGGCCATCGGAACAGCGGCTGCCGCCGACGCGCGACGTCCACGGCCCCCGGCCGAACACGCCGGTGGCGGGCGATGCGGGGGCACAGGCGCTGGAAGCCCATTCGGCTCCGGAGCGAAGACTTCCACCGACCGACGCGCCGAGGCATCTGTCCGTGGGAGGCCGAAGGTCCCGCCGGTCGGGGCCGCACGGGATCCGTCGGTGCCCTGACCGGCACTCCTCGCCGCCTGCCCGCACGACGAGTATCGGCAGTGACGAGACCGTCCGACGAGAGGACCTGCGATGACCGCGACGGTGACAGCCGCCCCCCGGACCGCCGACGCCTGGCGACAGTTCACAGGGAACGGGTGGCGTGCGCGTATCGACGTGCGTGACTTCATCCAGGCCAACTACACGCCCTACGAGGGCGACGCTTCCTTCCTGACCGGTGCCACGGGCCGCACGCGGGCGGTATGGGAGACGGTCAGCGCGCTGTTCCCCGAGGAGCGGCGCAAGGGCATCCTCGACGTGGACACCACCACCCCCTCCACCATCACCTCGCACGCCCCCGGCTGGATCGACCGTGACCGTGAGCTGATCGTCGGCCTGCAGACCGACGCGCCGCTGAAGCGGGCGATCATGCCCAACGGCGGCCTGCGCATGGTGGAGAACGGGCTGAAGGCGTACGGCTACGAGCCCGACCCGTTCGTGACGCGGGTGTTCGACACGTACCGCAAGACCCACAACGCCGGCGTGTTCGACGCCTACACCCCGGCGATGCGCGCCGCCCGCAGGGTCGGCATCATCACCGGACTCCCGGACGCCTACGGTCGCGGCCGGATCATCGGCGACTACCGGCGCGTCGCCCTCTACGGCACCGACCGGCTCATCGAGGCCAAGCGCGCCGAACGCGCCGGCCTCGACGGCAGGCCGTCCACCGCGGACGTCATCCGCGACCGGGAGGAACTGGCCGAACAGGCCCGGGCGCTGGGCGAGCTGACGGCGATGGCCGCGACGTACGGCTGTGACGTCAGCCGTCCCGCGGCTACCGCGCACGAGGCCGTGCAGTGGCTCTACCTCGGCTACCTGGCCGCTGTGAAGGAGCAGAACGGCGCTGCGATGTCGCTCGGCCGGACCTCCACCTTCCTGGACGTCTACCTGCAGCGCGATCTGGACGGCGGACTCCTCGACGAGACGCGTGCCCAGGAACTGATCGACGACTTCGTCATCAAGCTCCGCATCGTCCGCTTCCTGCGCACCCCCGAGTACGACGCGCTGTTCTCCGGCGACCCGACCTGGGTGACGGAGTCCATCGGCGGCATCGGTGCCGACGGCCGCCCGCTGGTCACCCGCACCTCCTTCCGCTTCCTGCAGACCCTGTACAACCTCGGCCCCGCCCCGGAACCGAATCTGACCGTGCTGTGGTCCTCGCGACTTCCGGACGGCTTCAAGAAGTTCTGCGCCCAGGTGTCCATCGACACCAGCGCCGTCCAGTACGAGTCGGACGACCTGATGCGGACACGCACCGGCGACGACACCGCGATCGCCTGCTGCGTCTCCGCCATGGCGGTGGGCAGGCAGATGCAGTTCTTCGGAGCCCGCGTCAACCTCGCCAAGGCACTGCTGTACGCCGTCAACGGCGGCCAGGACGAGATGACCGGAGATCAGATCGCCCCCGCGATGCCGCCCCTGACCGGTGAGTACCTCGACTACGACGAGCTGTCGGCCGCGTACGACCGCGTGCTGGACTGGCTCGCGCAGACGTACGTCGACGCGCTCAACGTCATCCATTACATGCACGACAAGTACGCCTACGAGCGCATCGAGATGGCGCTGCACGACTACCCCGTCCACCGCTTCATGGCCTGCGGCATCGCCGGCCTGTCCGTCGCCGTGGACAGCCTGTCCGCTGTCAAGCACGCGCGTGTCAAGGTCTTCCGCGACCGGACGGGGCTGGCCGTGGACTTCCGGACCGAGGGGGAGTTCCCGGTGTACGGCAACAACGACGACCGTGCCGACGGCATCGCCGTCGACCTGGTGGAGTCGTTCATGGCGAAGGTGCGTGAGCACCCCGCCTACCGCGACGCGGAGCACACCCAGTCCGTGCTGACCATCACCTCCAACGTCGTGTACGGCAAGCACACCGGTAACACCCCTGACGGCCGGCGCGCCGGACAACCCTTCGCTCCCGGCGCCAACCCGATGAACGGCCGCGACAAGCACGGCGTGGCCGCCTCCGCCCTCTCGGTGGCCAAACTGCCCTACGACGCCGCACGGGACGGCATCTCCCTGACCACCACGATCACCCCGGAGGGACTGGGGCACGTCCCCGGGGAACGCGCCGGTCACCTGGTCGGCATCCTCGACGCCTACGTATCCGCGGGCGGCTTCCACATGAACGTCAACGTGCTGAGCCGGGCCGTGCTGGAGGACGCCATGGAGCACCCGGAGAAGTACCCCGAGCTGACCATCAGGGTCTCCGGCTACGCGGTGAACTTCGTCCGTCTGACCCGCGAGCAGCAGCTCGACGTGATCAGCCGCACCTTCCACGGAGCACGGTGAGCACCAGGACGACAGGCCGGATCCACTCCTGGGACCTGTCCACCGGCGTGGACGGTCCCGGGACCCGGTTCGTGCTCTTCGTGAGCGGCTGCCCGCTGCGCTGCCTCTACTGCGCCAATCCCGACACCTGGCACATGCGCGACGGACGGGAGGCCACCGTCGACGAGGTGATGGCGGAGATCGGCACGTACCGGGGCTTCATCACCACGGCCGGGGGCGGGTTCACCGTCACCGGCGGTGAACCCCTGCTCCAGCCGGCCTTTACCGGGACGCTCCTGCGCCGCTGCAAGGAGGCCGGTCTGCACACGGCCCTCGACACCTCCGGACTCCTGGGGGCCCGGGCCCCGGACGAGCTCCTCGCCGACACCGACCTGGTGCTCCTCGACGTCAAGTCGTTCGACACCACCACCTACAAGAAGCTGACCGGCGGCGCACTCGCCCCCACCCTCAGCTTCGTGAACCGCCTCGATCGGCTGGGCAAGCGTGTGTGGATCAGGTACGTCCTGGTGCCCGGCTGGACCGACGACGCATCCGCCGTCGACGGGCTTGCCGCGTTCCTCTCCGGTCTGGGCTGCGTGGAGCGGGTCGACGTCCTGCCGTTCCACAAGCTCGGCACCACCAAGTACGACGCACTGGGCGTCCCTTTTCCTCTGCGCGGAACGCCGATTCCCGACCCGGCGCTGGTGGACCGGGTACGGGGTCAGTTCCGCGAGCACGGGCTCGCGGCCCATTGACGCGGGCGAAAGTGGGGCCGACCGGCCCTGGTCCTGGGCCGTCCTGCAGGATGAGGATGCCAGCACGGGACGAGGCACACGAGGAGCGGTCGATGGCGCACAGCGAGCAGGACGGCAGCACGGGCAGCCCGATCAGGGTGTTCCTCCTGGACGACCACGAGGTGGTACGGCGAGGGGTGCACGACCTACTGGAGGACGAACCGGGCATCACGGTCATCGGGGAAGCGGCGACGGCGGAGCAGGCATTGGTGCGGGTCCCCGCCCTGCGGCCCGACGTGGCCGTCCTCGACGTGCGTCTGCCCGACGGCGACGGGGTGACCGTCTGCCGTGAACTGCGCTCGACGATGCCGGACCTGGCCTGTCTGATGCTGACCTCCTTCGACGACGAGGAAGCACTGCTGGACTCGATCATGGCGGGAGCCGCCGGGTACGTCCTGAAGCAGATCCAGGGATCGGACCTGGTCACGGCCGTGCGGACGGTGGCCCGTGGGCAGTCGCTGCTGGACGCGAGCGCCACGACCAAGCTCATGGCACGGCTGCGCGGCGGACAGCCGGCCGAGGAGCCGGAGATGCTGCCGGGCCTGACCGACCGCGAGTGCGAGATCCTCGACCTGATCGGTGAAGGGCTGACCAACCGGCAGATCGGGCAGCGGCTGTACCTCGCGGAGAAGACGGTGAAGAACCACATCTCCCGCCTGCTTGCCAAGCTCGGCGTGGAGCGCCGCGTCCAGGCCGCGGTCATCGCCACCCAGGCCCGCGACCGTATGCGACCCGACGGGCGCTGAAGGCGAAGGCCCGGCGGTCGGGCCCGCACGGCTGAGACGGTCCCTCGTCCTGCTCCTGTTCGAGCCGATACTGTGGTGGTGCACGGGACGGTGGCCAGGCGGTGCGGCGTTGGAGGAGTAGCGGGTGGAGAACGCCGAGGGAGCCCGTGAGGCACGGGTGCGACTGCCGCAACTGCGACTGGACGAGTTGCTGGAGGAGCTGCAGGCCCGGCTGGACGCGGCGCGCGGGACCCGGGACCGGGTTCACAGCCTGCTGGAGGCCGTGCTGTCGGTCGGCCGTGAGCTGGACCTGGAGCAGGCGCTGCGCAGTATCGTGGAGGCCGCGGCGGCCCTCGTCGACGCCGAGTACGCCGCGCTCGGGGTGATCGGCCCGGACGGCAAACGGCTGTCGGCTTTCCACACGGTGGGTGTGGACGAGGAACAGATCGCGAGGATCGGACCCTACCCGGAAGGCCACGGCATCCTGGGCGAGCTCATCCGCCACCCGGAGCCGTTGCGTCTGCCCAAGCTCTCCGAGCACCCGTCCTCCTACGGCTTTCCGGCCCACCATCCGCCGATGAACACCTTCCTCGGTGTCCCCATCCGGGTGCGCGACCACGTCTTCGGCAACCTGTACCTGACGGAGAAGCGCGGCGGGCAGCAGTTCGACGAGGACGACGAGTCGGTGCTCGCCACGCTGGCCGTGGCGGCAGGTGTGGCGATCGACAACGCTCGCCTCTACGAGGAGTCCCGGCTGCGGGAACGCTGGCTGGAGGCGAACGCGGAGATCACCCACACGTTGATGTCCGGTGCCGACCAGGGCGGGGTGCTGCCGCTGATCGCGGACCGGGCGAGGGAGATCACCGCTTCGGCCCTGAGCGTGGTGGCGATGCCGGTGAGCGGGACGGACACACTCGCCGTGGAACTCGCAATAGGCCAGGAGGCCGACGTATGGCGGGGGGTCGTCCTGCCGGTGGAAGGCACTCTCGTCGGGCAGGCGTTCGTTCACCGGGCTCCTGTCAGCACCGCGGACGTTTCACGTGACTCCCCGCTCTCGGTCGGCCCGCCGCGCTCCGACGGGCTCGGACCGGCCGTCGCTGTGCCGATCGGCTCGCGCGACGAGGCCCAGGGAGTGGTTCTGCTGGCCCGGCAGTCGGGCGGCCGGGAGTTCACCGGCAAGGAGACCGAGTCTCTCCAGGTCTTCGCCGCGCAGGCCGCCGTCGCGATGGAGCTGGCGGAACGCCGTCAGGACGCCGAGCAGATCACGCTGTTGGAGGACCGCGACCGGATCGCACGCGACCTGCACGACCTGGCCATCCAGCGGCTCTTCGCCACCGGCATGACGCTGCAGAGCGCCGGGCGGCGCGTCCAGGACGACGTGGCTTCCGAGCGCATCCTGCGGGCGGTGGACGACCTCGACGAAACCATCAAGATCATCAGGTCGACGATCTTCGGCCTGCGTTCCCGCGACGACGGCACGGCGCCCGGCCTGCGCTCCCGCGCGGTGCGCGCGATCGGTGAGGCAGCTCCTCTTCTGGGCTTCGCCCCCAGCGTCCGTATGGAGGGCCTGCTCGACACGCACGTGCCCGGTAAGACCGCCGACCACGTCATGGCCGTCCTCACCGAGGCCCTGACCAATGTCGCCCGGCACGCCCGCGCCGACCGCGCCGACGTGGTGCTGGACACCGACGGCAAGCAGGTCCGCCTGACGGTCACGGACAACGGCGTCGGCATCCCGGCCGGAGGCCGCCGCAGCGGCTTGGCCAACATGGCGGAACGCGCGCGGACGCTCGGCGGCGACATGGAGCTGCAGAGCCCGGAAGGAAAGGGGGCACGGCTCGTGTGGCACGCTCCCCTGGAACAGCCCTCGGGCACGGCGGAGGGTGCCCGTCCGGGCTCGTGAAGCGCGGCTCAGCTGCTGAGCGGTCCTTCGGCCCCTCTTCTCGGCGGCCCGGTCGGCGTCCGTTCCGTCGCGGATCTCCCCTTCCTGTGTGGCACGCGGTGCCGGTCGGTCCCCGGCGGTCCCGGTAGGGGCATCGTGCGCCCCTTCACGAGGGCGGCCTGAACGCCAGGGCAGACGTGGTGCAGGGGCGGCAGGACCCGGCAGCTCCGACCGGTCACTCCCGTGGCGAGACGTCGAGCGTGGCGGGGCTCCTCGATACTCCACTCCGTTGTGTACAGGTCCGAGTCGGCGGAGCCCGGGATGAAGCCTGCCCGACCCCGGCCCGTGGCCGCGCGTGCGCGCGGACCTTGCGGGACTGGTCCGGCCTGTTCGCTCAACCGCCCTGAACGCCCCTTCATTTAGGGGCCGTTCAGCCCTGGACTGCGGACCTTCGGCGTCGGGTGCGCGGTGGCGCGGGCCGGAAGAGTGAGCGATGTCGGAAACCACTCGGACAGTGCTGAAGGGACCACCGTCATGGCCGTGCACCAGCCCACTCACCGCCGCTCACCTTTCCACCTGCCGTCGTTGCGCGGGAATCAGGCCGCTACCGGACCGGAGGCGGACGTGTCGGCGGGTGCCGGCACGCGTACCGCGCAGGCTTACGTGCTCGCCCCGGCGCGTGTGCTGATGGGCTTCGTCTTCCTGTGGGCCTTCCTCGACAAGACGTTCGGCCTCGGTTACGCGACGGCCTCAAGCAAGGGCTGGATCGACGGGGTTTCGCCCACCGCGGGCTTCCTCGGGCATGTCGCCGTCGGCCCGATGGAGTCGACGTTCCACGCATGGGCCGGTGCGGCCTGGGCGGACTGGCTCTTCATGCTGGGCCTGCTCGGGGTCGGGCTGGCTCTGACGGTGGGGGTGGCGCTGCGTCTGACGGCGCTCGCGGGAACGCTGATGATGGCGTTGATGTGGGTGGCTGAGTGGCCGCCCGCGCAGCACCTGTCGGACGGGTCGGCGAGCATGTCGACGAACCCGTTCGCCGACTATCACCTGGTCTACGCGGTGATGCTGATCGCTCTGGCGGCTCTCTCGGCCGGCGACGTGTTCGGTCTGGGCAGGCTGTGGGCCAGGCTCCCGGTCGTCCGTGACCACGGGTGGTTGCGCTGAACACGGCTGGTGGGGCGGGTCCGCCGAAGGGCCCGCCCCACCAGCCCGTCGACAGGGGCTGTCGGCTCTCTTCCGGAACCAGCGGCCCCGGCCCCCGTGCAGCCCCCGCAAGACACGCTGAGAACAGACCGAATGACACAGGAGGTGGGCTATGGCCCGCTCGATCACTGTAGGACTCGACGGCTCGCCCGAGAGCCGGGCAGCAGCTGAGTGGGCTGCCCGCGAAGCGGCGCTGCGGAAGCAGCGGGTACGGCTGCTGCACGTGTGGCAGCCGGTGCCGGAGGCCATGGCCGAGGCTCCGCCTCTCGGCACCGAGACACATCAGCACTGGACCGAGCGGATTCCCCGGGAAGCCGCGCAGGAACTGAAGCTGCGTCACCCTGGCGTAGAGGTGACCACCGAGCAGCGGACAGGAGTTCCGGCCGAGGTTCTGCTCGACGCCACGTACGACACGGAACTGCTGGTACTGGGTTCCCGCGCCCTGAGTGGCCTCGCGGGCTTCCTGGTCGGGTCGGTCGGCCAGTCGGTGGTCGCCCGGGCCGAGGTGCCCGTGGTGCTGGTGCGCGCCGGGGAACGGACCGCCGACGAGCACGTCGAGGACTCCGCCGGTCTTCCGTCCACCGCTACCGGTTCGCGGCCTGTGGTCCTGGGCCTGGACACCGACAGCCCCGACGACACGATGATCACTTTCGCGTTCGAGGAGGCGAGATGTCGCGATGCCACGCTGACCGTCGCCACGGGCTGGAACCTCCCGTCCTCCTACGCGTACAGCCTGGCCGCCTGGGTGGACCTCCGCGAGGACATCATCCGGGAGCAGGCCATGGCACTCACCGAAGTGCTGCTGCCGTGGCGGGAGAAGTATCCGGATGTGGAGGTGGCCGAGGTCTCTCGGCTCGGCAGTCCCGCCGGCCTTCTGATCGACGCCTCCCGCGACGCCTCCCTCGTCGTCGTGGGTCGGCGCGTGCGCCGCAGCCCTTTCGGCGCGCACATCGGTGCCGTCGCCCACGCGGTCATGCACCATGCCATCGCGCCGGTCGCCGTCGTCGCTCACGCCTGACGCGCGGACACGCCTGCTGCCACGACGGCCACCGGGCTCTTGTCCGCGCCGGTCCGGCATCGTCGCCCGGCACGACACGCCGCAGGTCTTCCTGCACCGGACGCGGAGATCCACGAATCGGTGATCCGCATGGTGCTGGAGCACGGTCTACGGAGTGTCTCCGGCGGCATCGCCGTGTTCCGGCCTGCTCACCGCTTCGACGATCGCCGGTTCGGCAACGGCACGAGCGTGCCGCGCGGCGCCGCGAACGACCGGCCGCGGTGACGGTGTGAGGTGGCCTGCCGCGTCTACGTAGCCCGAGTACGGCACGTGAGGGCGTTCTCCGGCAGAGCAGGGACGGTCGGCCCGACCGGCCTCTTCTGATCTCTGCCTGGGGCACCGGTTGTTCGCGAGCCTGGTCCGTACGAGCCGTCCACGACCCGGGCTCCCTGCCGCCGATCGGCGCGGTCCGCGCCGCGCCGATCGCCCTTCCCGACCCTCCGAGCGACGCGGGTGGCTGTGGGCCGAAGGGCCCTCACCGGCAGTCCGGAGGTCCTTGGGCACGGGCCTCTTACGGGTACGGGTGGCGCCTCGGCGCGGACCCGTCGGCTCTGCCGGGAAGGAGCGGCGGGAGCCAGGATGAGGGAGACCGAGGAGGAGTTGCCATGAGTGGTCTCAGGACCAGCGAAGAAGTCGACGTCCAGGTGCGCAACCGAGGAAGGGTGCCGGACGAGGCGGACGCCTACGCCCGGAGGAAGGTGCTCGTGGTGATCAGCCATGTGAGCGAACCGGTCCTGTCGGCCCGCGTGAAGCTCACGCAAGCCACCCATGCTTCGGCGGCCCGTCCGGCTACGGCTCAGGCGGTGGTGGACGTCAACGGCAGGCCCGTGCGAGCCCATGTCGCCGCGACCACCATGTTCGAGGCCGTCGATCTCCTGCAGGAACGCCTGACCGCGCGCATCGCCCGGGCACGTCGGTACAGGGTGCGCGGATCGCGCGGTGGCGGCCCGGACGACTGGACGTGGCGGGAGGGCTCGGGTCATGAGCACCGCCCGCACCGCCAGTACCTTCCGGCCGACGAGCGCCGCATCATCCGGCACAAGGCGTTCAGCCTGGCCCGGCAGACACCGCAGGACGCCGTGATCGACCTGGAGGCCATGGACCACGACTTCTGGCTCTTCACCGACCTGGCCTCAGGGCACGACAGCGTGGTCTACCGGGACGCTGTCGGCGGCCGGCATCGTATGGCGTCGCTCGGGACCACCGGCCGACAACGGGACTTCGAGGGACCGTTGAGCGTCAGCACGGTTCCTGTCCCCGAGAGCGATGTGGACGGGGCCGTCCAGCGACTGCGCCTGACCGGTCTGCCCTTCGTCTTCTTCCACGACACCGGCACCGGCCGGGGCAGCGTGCTCTACCACCGCTACGACGGCCACTACGGACTGATCACCCCGGTCCTGTAGGCGCACCGTCTCACCACCGTGCCGCCCCTTGCGGGACCGGACATCTCGCGGTCGACGGCCGGCGCGCCGCCGCCAGGCACCGCGCACGGGCTGTCGCGCTGTCCTCGCCTTCGTCCTGCCGCCGCTCCTCGACCAGACACACCCTGTATTCGGAGGAACCATGTCCCGACGTACCGTCATCGCCGCTGTGGACGGCTCGGCCGAGTCGCTCGCCGCAGCGGCGTGGGCCGCCCGAGAGGCCCGCCTGCGCGGTCTGCCCCTGCACCTCCTCCATGCCCGGCAGGACCGTTCGCCGCTCTTCAGCCCCGCCCTGGCGGGGGGCATCGGCACCGCATCCGACGGAACCACCATGACCCGCCACGGGGCGGAGCACGTCCTTGCTGAGACGGCCGATCGGCTGGGGGAAAGGCATCCCGACCTCGACGTCAGCGTCGATCAGGTCATCGGGCGCCCCGCGGAGGTGCTGCTCTCCGCGACGGAGCAGGCGGAGGTCCTGGTGATGGGATCGCGAGGGCTCGGTGTCCTCGGTGGCTTCCTGGCCGGATCGGTGTCCACGCCCGTCATCGCCCGTGCCGAGCGCCCGGTCGTCGTCGTGCGGCCCGGCGGACGGGTCGAGGACGGGGCCGGTGGCGGCCCGGCCTCCAGCCAGTACCTCGACGTGGTGCTCGGCCTCGACCTCTCCCGGCCGTGTGACGAGTTGATCTCCTACGCCTTCGAAGCCGCCACCGCTCGCGCGGCCGGGCTGCGGGTCGTCCACGGCTGGACCGCCCCGGCCGTCTTCGACCACGACCCCGCAGCCGCCGACCCCGGCCATCGTGTCGCCCGGGGACTGCGCGAAGCGAGCGCGCTCACGGACGTACTGCGGCCGTGGCGCGGCGCGTTCCCGCAGGTCGAGGTCACGGAACAGTGTGTCGTCGGCAGGGCCGCTCACCACCTCGTGGACGCCTCCTCCAACGCCTCCTTGCTGGTGGTGGGGCGGCGCATACGCCGCGCACCGTTCGTCACGCACGTCGGGCCGGTCACGCACGCGGTGCTGCACCACGCCGCGGCCCCGGTGGCAGTGGTCCCCCACCTGTGAGCGCGTACGGTCGGCTCCACGCGCGCTGAGAGACCGCCGTCTCCGCTTCCACGACACATCGGTTCCCCGTTGCGGCCCTTCCGGAGGTCGCGCCGTCCGCCGCGGCCTGAGACCGGTTGGAGGCCCCGTCGCACAGCGCGATCAGGGCCACTCAGGCCCACACCAGGGACGATCGGCCCCAGTGCCGGGTGCCGGCCCCGTGTGAGGCTCACACCATCACGTCATCGCATTCGCTGGAGTCTTCCCCCTTCAGCGGCAGCATCAGGAGGCAACATGTCCGGCATCATCACCGTAGGACTGGACGGGACCGACCACGCTGCTGTGGCGGCGGACTGGGCGGCCCAGGAGGCGGAGCGCCGGCGATCGGCCCTGCGACTGGTGCACGCCTGGGTCTGGCGCCCCACCGACGTGGCGTACGTCGGAGACCGGGCGGCCGAGGAGCGCTGGGTGCGAAACATGCTCGACGAGGCCCGGGCCCGCGTTGCCAGGGAGCACCCGTCCTTGGACGTCACGACGGAGCTGATCGTCGACGACCCGGTGCCCGCCCTCCTGGCCGAAGCCGCACGCGCCGACATGCTGGTACTGGGGTCGCGCGGTTACGGCACCCTGACCGGCTACCTGATCGGTTCCGTCTCGATGAAGGTGCTGCGCCATGCGGCCGGGCCGGTCGTCATGGTCGGAAAGCCGCATTCCGGCACGCCCCAGCAGGCTCCGGAGGTGGTGGTCGGCGTGGAACCCGGGCAGACCGGTGACGCGGTCCTGGAGTTCGCTTTCTCAGCCGCGGCCGAACGAGGAGGGACCCTGCGTGCCGTACACGCCTGGAGCGTCCCGCCGGCCCTCGCCTGGGGTCCGGGTTCGTTGTATCTGGTCGACGAGGCGAACGGTCTGGAGCAGATCAACAGGGAGGTCCTGGCCGAGGCCCTCAAGCCATGGCGGGACAAGTATCCGCAGGTCGAGGTCGTCGAGCAGTTCGAGATCGGCTCTGCCTCCGAGGTCCTGCTGTCCAACAGCGCCGATGCCGGCCTCGTGGTCGTCGGGCGGCGCAGCCACGAGGCGGGCCTGCGACGGCTCGGCCCGGTCACCCACGCCGTTCTGCACCACGCCACAGCCCCCGTGGCGGTCGTGCCTCACGACTGTCCCCCCAAATAGGACCGCAAATAGGACCGCGCCCGTATTTCCTCACCGCGCGGACGAAGGCGCGTGAGATGCCTTCTCTCCCGCGCCGGCCGGAGCGGCCTGGGCGGACCGCTGGCTGGCACCGGGCCCGAGCGGTACCCGTCCGGTGCCGCTCGGCCCGGCGCGGTTGCGGCCGTCCGCTTCCGGCCCCTTCCGAAGCAACGGATGACTGCGGCTGAGCAACCCGGCGCCTCGGGCCGCCGCACACCGGCGCCGATGGGGCCGGTCGGCCCCTGCGGGGGACCAGCGGCCCCTGCCCCGATGTCCGGCCGAACAGCGACGCTGGAACCAGAACATCCCAGACCGGAGGAGAGCATCATGGCCCGCACGATCACCGTAGGACTCGACGGATCGGCCGAGAGCGGAGCCGCTGCGGAATGGGCGGCGCGCGAGGCGAAGCTGCGTGACCTGCCGGTACGGCTGATGCACGTGTGGATGCCGGTGCCGGAACCGATGGCCCAGGCCCCGCTCCTGGGAGCAGAGACCCACCAGCACTGGACCGAGCGGGTTCCGCGCGAGGCCGCCGAAGGGCTCAGGCTGCGCCACCCGGGGGTCGAGGTGGGTACCGAGCAGCGTAGCGGGACGCCGGCCGAGGTTCTCGTGGAAGCCGCCCGCGACGCTGAGCTGCTGGTCCTGGGGTCCCGGGCGCTGAGCGGGCTCGGCGGATTCCTCGTGGGCTCCGTCGGACAGGCCGTGATCGCCCGGACCCAGGTGCCCGTGGTCCTGGTGCGCGCCGGGGAACAGGCCGCCGACGAGCACGTCATGGACCCCGCCGGCATTCCGTCCGCCGCCACCGCTTTCCGCCCCGTCGTCCTCGGCCTCGACAGCCCCGACGACGCCGTCATCGCCTTCGCCTTCGAGGAGGCGAAGCGTCGCGGGGCCGCCTTGTACGCGGTCCGGGCCTGGGACTCGTGGCCCTACGCCGTGTACACCGTCGGGCCGGGTTTCGAACACCACGAGGAGTTCTCCCGCCAGAGGGCCGACGCACTCGCCGAGACCCTGCGTCCGTGGAGGCAGAAGTACCCGGACGTCGAGGTCGTCGAGGTGTCCCGCCCGGGCAGCGCCGCCGCGCTCCTGATCGACGCCTCCCGTGACGCCTCCCTCGTCGTAGTAGGCCGCCGCGTACGCCGTAACCCCTTCGGCACCCACATCGGTGCCGTCACCCACGCGGTGCTCCACCACTCCACCGCGCCCGTCGCCGTCGTCGCACACGACTGACGAACATCCGTACACAAGAGAACGAGGACATCATGAAGGCAGCGGTCGTACGGGAATTCGGTCAGCCCCTCGTCATCGAGGAGCGCTCCGACCCCGAGCCCGGTCCCGGACAGGTCCGCGTCCGCGTCGAAGCGTCCGGGCTGTGCCACACCGACATTCACGCCGCGCACGGTGACTGGCCCGTCAAACCCACCCCGCCGTTCGTGCCCGGCCACGAAGGTGTCGGCCTCGTCGAGAAGCTCGGCGAGGGAGTCACTCATCTCGCCGTCGGCCAACGGGTCGCCGTGCCGTGGCTCGGCCGCGCGTGCGGGCGCTGCGAGCACTGCCTGTCGGGCTGGGAGACGCTGTGCGAGAGCCAGGTCAACACCGGTTACGGCTGCGACGGCGGATACGCCGAGAAGATGCTGGCCTGGGCCGACTTCGCCCAGCTGGTGCCCGAGGGCGTCAGCGCCATCGACGCCGCCCCGCTGACCTGCGCGGGCGTCACCACCTACAAGGCCCTGAAGGTCGCAGGCGTCCGGCCCGCACAGCTCGTCGCCATCTCCGGCGTGGGCGGTCTCGGCCATCTGGCGGTTCAGTACGCGAAGATCGCCGGCGCCACCGTCGCCGCCATCGACGTCACCGACGAGAAGCTCGAACTCGCCCGGGAACTGGGCGCCGACATCCTCATCGACGCCCGTACCCAGGACGTCGGGGCGGAGCTGAAGCGGCACGGCGGCGCCCACGCAGCCCTCGCCCTCGCGGTCAGCCCGGCCGCGTTCGAAGCCGTGAACTCGGGTCTGCGGCGCGGTGGGAAGCTCGTCATGGTGGCCCTGCCCGCGCACGGCACCATCCAGGTGCCCATCTTCGACACCGTGCTCAACGGCACCTCGGTGATCGGCTCCATCGTCGGAACCCGCCAGGACCTCGCTGAGGTATTCCAGCTCCACGCGGACGGCCGGACGAAGGTCATCCAGGAGACCCGACCGCTCACCGCCGTGAACGAATCGATCGACGAGGTGCTGCACGGCAAGGTCAAGGCCCGCATCGTCTTCGACCTCGGCGCGGGAGGCTGAGAGCGATGAACCTGCCTCTGATCGTCGGCGTCGACGGCTCCGAGCCCAGCCTGCGGGCCGTCGACTGGGCGGCCGACGAGGCCGCCCTGCGCCGGGTGCCTCTGCGGATCGTGTACGCCTCCCTGTGGGAGCGTTACGAAGGGCCCGCACTCGCGCCGGAGGTGGGCAGCACGTCCCGGCGTGTCGCCGCGGAGGACATCCTCGCGCCCGCGGCCAAGCGGGCGCTGCGCCATCATGCCGAGCTGCCCGTGACGACCGCCAACGTGCTGGAGGAGCCTGAGCACGCCCTCGTGCGCGAAGGCCGCGACGCGTCCGCCGTGGTCGTGGGCACCCGTGGACGCAGCGGTCTCGCCGATCTGCTCCTGGGCTCCGTCAGCCTGACCGTGGCCGCACAAGCGCACTGCCCGGTGATCGTGATCCGCGGCAACCACAGCAACCGCGCTGTCGGCGGGGGCCGGGACCACATCGTCGTCGGAGTGGCCGATGCGCCGACAGCGGCCGTGCGCTTCGCCTACGCCGAGGCGAAGCGGCGCGGTGTCGCGTTGGAGGCGGTACGGGCGTGGCGGTGCCCCATGCACGAGACGGTCGACCACCCTCTGCTCACGGGTGGTCCCGAGCGCCTGCACGAGGAAGAGGCGGCCAAGGAGCTGGAGGAAGCTCTCGCCGACGCTCCCGTGGAGGTTCGGTTGCGGCGGCGCACAGCGGAGGGCCCCGCCCACAGGGTCCTCCTGGCCGCCTCGCGAGACGCCGGCCTCCTCGTCGTCGGCCGACGACGCCCCGGCCGCCTGGGGCCCCGTCTGGGACGGGTCGCCCACACGGTCCTGCACCACTCCGGCTGCCCTGTCGTGGTCGTGCCGGAATCGGAGTGAGGGGGAGGTTCCGAGGCGGGACGGCGGGGAGAGTGCATCGGCTTCTGCCAGGCGGTGGCGTGCCCCCGTTCACCCGCGACACACGGGTGCAGCGACGACCGGAGCGCCCGCGGTGACGGGACAGCTGGACTGCCGGGCTGTGAGGGAGTCGCTGGACGGTGCCCCGGGGCGCTCAAGGACCGCGGTCGGTCCGGTCAGCGGCCGACGTTGCGGGCTCTGCGGTCAGCACGAGGTCGGAACGGTAGGTGCGGCGGTCGCTGTCCCAGTCAGCGCAGGTGATCAACGTCAGTGTGGGGGTCATGGCCGGGCCGTAGGCGCGGTGGGAGGGGAAGTCGTCCTTGGCCCACACCTTCATCGCGGTGACGTCGAAGTGAGCGGTGGTCCCGTCCCGGCGGAGAATCATCATCCGGGACCCCTTGCGCAGGGCGCCCAGGCCGTAGAAGGCGGCGGGGCCGGAGCGTGAGTCCAGGTGGCCCACGACGACGGCGTCTTCGTTCCGCAGACTCTTGGCGGTTTCGTCGTTGACCGTGATGGTGCGGTGGCAGGTGTACGAGGCGCCCTTGGGGAAGCGGTCGGCCGTGCGGACCGAGTGGTCGGCCCCGGTGTCGCCGGTGGCGTGAGCGAGGCGCCGATCCTGCCGTAGAGGGGCAGGCCGTCGGTCGTGTTGAGCCTGAGCTGTCCGTTGTGCTGCCTGGCCGCGCAGGCCGGCGGGCGCTGGCCCTTGGCCCCGATGTGGAAGTGCTGGGCGTGCGGGGCGTCTGCGCCATCCCGGACGCGCATTCGGGGGGCCGGTGGAAGTGCCGCTGAGCCCT
Source organism: Streptomyces durocortorensis (assembly GCF_031760065.1). Lineage (NCBI taxonomy): Bacteria > Bacillati > Actinomycetota > Actinomycetes > Kitasatosporales > Streptomycetaceae > Streptomyces > Streptomyces sp. C11-1. The sequence goes on along the minus strand of NZ_CP134500.1, from coordinate 573,978 downwards.
TGCCGGCGGGGCGCCGTGCATGTCCGGGCGGTGCACGGTCCTTGCTGAAGGCGGGGGTCGGCTCTTGTTCGGTACGGGCGGAACGTCCGCTCGCGCAGGTGGAGCCTGGGGAGTGTCGGCAGTCATGCCGTGAGCAACGACGCCTTGTAGGGGCGTGGTTGTTCAGCAGGAGATGCTCCATCGACCGGGACCGAGGTGGTCCGCCGGTCGACCGGCGGACCACTCACTGCTCGCCTTGTGCGAGGCACGGGACGTCCGGCGGCGTGCGAAGGGCGTGCTCACGCTCCGGCTTCGTCGCCGCGATGAGCGTTCGGGTTGAGCAGCCGCTCTCGTGTCGCCCGGAGTCGGCATGCGACCACCGAGCCGACCCAGACGGCGATCGAGCGCCCGAACTCCGCGTCCGCGGCACACATGGCCCGTACTGTAGCCGCGTCGAACTCCCAGGCGCGCACCTGACTCAAAGCCTGGGCGCCCAACTGCCACCGGTAGGGCGGAAAGTGCCAGGACCATCCGAGAAGCTCCTCATGGCCCAGAGAATCGATGGTCGGGGCCGACTGCCCGAGGGCTTGCGAGTCGAGGGCGACCGTGCCGCTCCGGATCACCCAGAACCGGTCTGCGGGCTCGCCCTCCACAAGCAGACGGGCGCCCGGCTCGAAAACGGCTTCCCGGGCCGTGCGCATCAGCCGGTTCCGGTGTGCGGTCGGCAGGGCCGCGGTCATCATGGTGGTGATCATCGTGCCGGTTCCCTTCTTCCTCCGACGGCTGTCCGGCCTTGGCATGCTGCCGGTCGGAATCGCATGCGCCTATGTCGAGGACTCTTGACTCAGACTGCCCCCAGCAGGGGGTATGAGCGATGTGCCGATCGGCCCCGTTGGGGAGCCGTCCGGCCTCACTGGACTGCCGGGTTGTACCGCGCGCCCCCAGGAGCAGCGCCGGACGAGGGAGAAGCGCGGGATTCAGCTTTGCGGTGGCCTGCTCCGAAGGGCCGGGCGCCCGGCCCTGGGCCGCGTGCTGTCGCAGGCTCATACGGTGGTACTTCGAGGCTGGACGCCAACCTCATGGGGGCGTGGTGCCGTCTGGCGGATCAGGACACCGGTGTGCTGCGGCGTGGTGAGCGCCTCGCATCGGAGGGGCGCGGTCCCGTGAAGCGGGTGATGACGGGGCCGGCCACGGCGAGCAGGAGGACATAGGCGGCCACCAGGGCGCCGAGCCGGTCATGCCCGGTGCCCATGAGGCCGATGATGACGATGGAGAACTCACCCCGGGCGATGAGCGCGGTTCCTGCCCGCAACCGTCCTCGGCGTCCCACTCCTTCGCGGCGCGCCGCGTACCAACCGGACGCCACCTTGGTCGCGGCGGTGACCACGGCCAGGAGCAGGGCGACCGGAAGTACCGGCAGCAGCGAGTCCGGTGGAATGGACAGGCCGATGGCGAGAAAGAACACGGCGGCGAACAGGTCTCGCAGCGGACTCAGTACCTTCCGCGCCCGGTCGGCCGCTTCACCCGTGAGGGAGAGCCCGACCAGGAAGGCGCCGACCGCCGCCGAGACGTGGACGGCCTCCGCGAGGGCCGCGACCACCAGTGTCACGCCCAGGACGCGCAGCAGCAGCTGCTCCGCGTCGGGGTGCGACAGCAGTCGTCCAAGGTGATGCCCCCACCAGTAGGACAGGGTGAGCGCGGCCGCCACCGCGCCCAGGGCCAGCAGCACCCCGAGCAGAGCCTGCTGCCATGTGCCTCCGGCGGCCACGACGGCGAGCAGCGGAAGGTACGCGGCCATCGCGAAATCCTCCAGCACCAGCACGGACAGTACTGCCGGGGTCTCGCGGTTGCTCATCCTCCGCAGGTCGCCCAGGAGCCGGGCGATGATGCCCGAGGAGGAGATGTAGGTCACGCCGGCGAGCGCGAGGACGCCTCCTGCGTCCAGCCCGAACAACCATCCCGCCACCGCGCCGGGGGTCGCGTTCAGTACGAGGTCGACCCATGCCGAGGGCAGGTGGCGACGCAGGCTGACCGTGAACTCCGGCACGGTGAAATCGAGACCGAGCACCAGCAGTAGAAGAACGACGCCGATGCCCGCGCCGGTCTCCACGAAGGAGCCGGCTGCTGGGACGGGGGCGATTCCTCCCTCGCCCAGCGCCAGGCCCGCCAGGAGATACAGCGGGACCGGGGACAGCGCGAAGCGTCGCGCCAGCGTGCCGAGCAGACTCAGGAAGGTGAGGATGATGCCCAGCTCCAGCAGCAGGGCGACCGAGATATGCACCCGCTCAGCCCCGGACGAGCTGTTCCACTGCGGCGATTCCCTCGCGGGTCCCGATCACCACCAGTACGTCCCCCGCACTGAGGACCTTCTCCGGCCCGGGGGACGGGATGACCTCCTCACCGCGGACGATCGCCACGATCGACGCTCCCGTCCGCGTCCGTGCCCTGGATTCTCCCAGTGGGCGGCCGACGAACGGGGTGCCTGCGGGCACCTCGACCTGCCCGGCGCTGAGCCCGGGCACCTCTTTGGTCAGATCCGCGAACCGCTCGGCGATGCGCGGCGCGCCCAGGATCTCGGCGAGGACGTCGGCCTCCTCGCCGGTGAGCCGGAACACGGCCCGTGCCTGATCCGGGTCCCCCTCTCCGTAGACCGCCAGCTCGAAGTCGCCCGAGCGCCGTGCGACCACACCGACCTTGTCGCCCTCCAGATTGACGAACTCGTAGAGGAGTCCCACACCTGGCAGTAGCACTTCGTTGACGTCCACGTGCACTCATCCCATCCGCCGTTACTTGGTTGTCGTGCGGCTCGGTACCCGACCGCCGCGCCCTAGGTATTCGGCACCCGAGGACAACAGCTCAAGTTCCGGCCTCGGCCGCGGAGTCCCACAGGGCACTCTTCCCCGCCTTGTGCTGGGGCCGGCAGGGTCCGAACGGCCCCGGACGGAGGGCCGGACGGGCCCCCGTACGACAACTGGCTCCGGCCGGGTTGCCGGAGCTGTCGTGTCGGACGAGCGTGGCGGGCCGGTCGGCCCTGAAAGTGGCCCACAGGCCCCATGGCAGGGAGAGCACGTGTCGGGTGAGCTGGGAGACGAGAGTCAGGCGGTCCGTACGTAGGAGGCATGATGAGCGGTCTGGTGGCTGTGGGTGTGGACGGGTCGGAGTCGAGTTTCGCCGCGGTGGAGGCGGCGGCTCGGGAGGCGCGGGCGCGCGGGGCAGGGCTGCGGGTGGTGCACGCGCTGGTCTGGCCGGTGACGTACGTGCTTCCTCACCCTTCTCCGGGAGGCGCGTCGCCGTTGGGGCCGCCGCCGATGGATCCGTCGGAGGACGGGCTTCGGAAGATGGCCGGGGGTCTGGTGGCCGAGGCGGTCGGGCGGGCGCAGGCGGTGGCGCCGGATGTCGAGGTCAGCCACGCCGTGGTGACCGGCGAGCCTCTGACCGTCCTGGAGGCGGAGTCCCGCGCGGCCGAGCTGGTCGTGGTGGGGTCCCGGGGGTTGGGCGGGTTCGTCGGGCTGCTGGCTGGGTCGACGGCGGTGCACCTCGTGGCACACGGGCGGTGTCCGGTGCTGGTGGTTCGCGAGCAGCCCTTCGTGGACGGTCCGGTCGTGCTGGGCGTCGACGGCTCGGCCGCGGGCGCACCGGCGGTCGATTTCGCCTTCGCCACGGCGGAGCGGCGGAAGGCCCCCCTGGTGGCCCTGCACGCCTGGACGACGTGGAACGCGCCACTGCCCGCTCCACAGGACGCTTCCGCTCCGTACGCCAACCCACCGGGCGCTCTCGCCGAGGAGGAGGAAACACTGCTGTCCGAGGCGCTCGCGGGCTACCGGGCACGGTATCCGGACGTGGTGGTGGAGCGCCGGGTGGTGCACGGCCGAACGCGCGAGGCTCTGATCGACGCGAGCCGCTCCGCACAGCTGATGGTGGTCGGCGCTCGAGGGCGCGGCGGGTTCGCCGGACTGCTGCTCGGCTCGGTCAGCCAGGCCGTGCTGCACCACGCCCACTGCCCGGTCGCGGTGGTGCGGGCGGCAGGCGCGCGGCACTGACCACGCTCCGGCGCGGGGCCGGCCAGCGCGTTCCGGGGGGCTGACGCGGACTGCGGAGCAGACGGTGATGACGCCGCGGGGCATGTGCGCGCAGAGCGGGCGCCCTGCTCGGTCGCGACGACATCAGGGCCGCCTTCAGGACCGAGTGGTCCTGAAGGCGGCCCGTTGGTCCCTGGGCGCAATGGATGGGCTGCGACAAGGATGAGCGTCAAGGAGCCGCGCATCGGCCGCGCCCAGGACGGGAGACTGCAATGACTGATCCGGTGATCGTAGGGGTGGATGGTTCCGTTTCAAGCCTTGAGGCGGTCGACGCGGCGGCTCGTGAGGCGCGCCTGCGTGGTGCCCCACTGCGGATCGTGCACGCATTCGGCCATGCGCCCGGACACCGACCGGCCGGCGGGCCGCCGTGGAGCCCGGCCGACTACGGTCTGGAGCCGATGGCCCGGGGAGTGCTGGCCGATGCCGAGGAACGGGCCCACGCGGCGGCACCGGGCGTGGCCGTGACCCGGTCGGTGGTGGCGGGGGAGCCGTTGGAGGTGATGGAGATCGAATCGAGGTCGGCTTCCTTGGCCGTCGTCGGCAGCCGGGGACTGAGCGGGTTCTCGGGGTTGCTGCTGGGCTCGACGGCGGTGCATCTGGCCGCGCACGGCCGTTGCCCGCTGATGGTGGTGCGAGGCCGCACCGAGCCGTCCGGAGCGGTGCTGCTGGCCGTCGACGGCTCCGATGCCGGCGGTGCGGCGGTGGAGTTCGCGTTCGCCGAGGCCGCTCTGCGCGGGGCTCCGCTGGTGGCCCTGCACGTCTGGAACACCTGGAGCGAGCGCGCCTACGAAGGCCCCGGCGACCCCCTCAACGCCATGGTGGTGGACATCGAACGGCTCCAAGAGGCCGAACAGCGTCTGTTGGACGAGACGGTCGCGCCCTGGCAGAAGGTCTTTCCCCGCGTCACGGTGGAGCGGCGGCTGGAGCGTGCCCGGATCCGCCCGGCCCTGCTGGACGCCAGCAGCGACGCCCAACTGGTCGTCGTCGGCGCCCGGGGACGCGGTGGTTTCACCGGCCTGCTGCTCGGCTCCGTCAGCCAGGCTCTGCTGCACCACGCCCACTGCCCCGTCACCGTGGTCCGCGGCCAGGGGTGACCGTGCCTCAGCAGACCACGACCGAGAGCAGCGCTCTGCCGGTGCCGGGGGCCCGCAGCCGGATGCGCACCAATGCGACGCCGCTGACGTGGCCGGCTCGCTCGCAGTGGTTACGGCACGTGGCCTGACCACTGCGGACGCCGAACGACGGGCCGACGCCTGGGGCGCCAACGAACTGGCCGAACCGGTCCGCCGGCCGCAGTGGTTGCGCCTGCTGGACCAGTTCCGCAGCTGGCTGATCGGTATCCCTGGCGAGCGGTGCGAGAACGGTCGGGTCGTTCGGAGGCGCGGAGTACGAGGCACCATCGAACCGCCGACTCTGGAGGCTGAAGAAGTGGCAGGGAGAATCGGCACGGTCACGGTGGTCCTGGGGCCCTTGCCCTTCTCAATCCCACCGGGATCGGCCAGGCGGTGCGTGCGCTTGCCCACTCGTGCGTGCACGACTTCCTCGGGTGGGCCGCAGTCGTGTCGGCGGCTCTCCTGACAGCTCCGGTCGGTCGACCGTGACGCCCGTCTGACGCTCCGGGCGCCCACGCGCTGCACGAGCAGTCCAAGAATGCCCTCTGACCTGCTGTTTCTTACGGTGGGCGAAAGCTGGCGTATTCGAAGAACGAGGCGCCGGGAAGGGCGGTCACAGTCTCCTTGTCGGTGTTGATCAGGCCGGGTTCGACCCCGCTATCTCGTGCGGAGCCGCATGGCGTGGAGTGTGGGGCGGGCGTAGCGTGAACCGGGGGCGAGGTACTGCATGTGGGGGTTTGCGTGCATCATTCCGACTTGCCGGGAGGTAGCGGCATGGTACGGAGTATCCGCAACACCATAGGAATCATCTTGGCAGTCGTCGGCGCTGCCGCGGCCCTCTGGGCGCCATTTCGCAGTTGGTACAACGGTCGGGTCGGACACGACTTCCGAGTCTGGGAACTCTTCACCGGAGCGGGCGTGACGGACTCGGGCGCGGGACTGTTCGCATCCATGTTCCTGCCCCTCCTGGTCGGCGCGGTGCTCGCGGTTCTCGGAGTGGTGTTCCGATCGCGACTGCTGGTCCTCACCGCCGGAATCATCACCCTCGGGTTCGCCATCCTTTGGATGGTGCGACAAGGGCAGGCTGAAGGCAGTCTGACGGTCACGGGCGACAGCGACGGGCTCGGCAGCGGAGTGGGGCTCGCCCTGCTCGGTGGTCTCCTCATGCTGACCGGCGCGGCCGTGATGGGTGGCCGTGAGCGCAGGGCCGTGCGCAAGGCGCGCGACGAGCAGGACCAGCAGGAGCGGAACGTGTTGGACCACGAGGACCGGGACAGTCGCGGCGCCGAGGCCGCGCGCCCGTACGACATGGCCGCCCGGGACCAGGAGACACGGGACGTGGCCGGTGCCGGTTCCGCCCGCCGTACCCCATCGGGAGAGGGCGGTCCACCGCAGCGCATGGTCCGGCGGCCGGAGCAACAGGCGTCGGCACCGCGCGGTCTGCCGGTTCCGGCCAGGGACTCGGACAGCGGTGATCGAGGGCGCGAGGGTTCCGACCGTACGCAGTACGAGCAGAACGATGCGGCCGGTCGTTCCCACGACTCGAAGAAGGGCCGCTCGGGAGGGTCAGACGGGTCGCAGTGGTGACAGGCTCAGGAGGCGTCCAAGAGAGCTGACGAATCCAGCACGGCCACCGCCGCCCCCTGGTCGGCACGGCAGTCATGTGAGACGGTGAAAGAAGTATCCGGACCATGGGCAGCAGTTTTTCCTGCTGTCCACGGTTGGTTGAACAGACATCAGCGCGTGCGAGCTCTCGAAATCTCGCATGCAGCCGCGCCAGCACCCCAGCCCCCGGTGCGCGCCGCTCGATCATTTTGGGGGCCACGCCCGTGCGACCGTCTACGAACTCCAGGGAAGACCACGAGCGGGACGCTGTGGTCTCCCGAGAGCCGCAAGGCGCCGAGCAGGAAGTACTCCATCTTCGCCGCGAGGTGGACGGGCTGAGACGAGCACTCCAGACCCGCCCCATGATCGACGTGGCGCTCGGCATGGTGATGGCGACCGAGGGATGCTCGTTGGACGAGGCCTGGCTGATCATGGTGAATTCCTCCCAGCGAACCAACACCAAGCTCCACACGCTCGCACTGCGCCTCACGGAAAGTTCCGCGAGCCCGATATCGCCCGGGTTTTCGCACAGCGCGCCGCCTGCCTGGTCCCGCAGTGACGAGGCCGACGGCGAGAACGCGGCGGCGCCGGATCGCGTCAACCCAGTGGCGACATGACTCCGGCGCATTCACCACAATGGGGGCGGAGCAGGAGAAGACTGCTCGAGTAGCCACCGAATCGCGCACGGCGGATCGCGTCCGCTATGAGAGCGGACGAACCGAAGAGAATTCCCCACCCGGAGCGAGCCAACACGCCCCACAAACCACCGTTCGACCGACACTGGTCACGTTCTTGGCTCTTCCCTCGAACCGCGGTGGACCGCCCAACAGCGGCATGCCCGGGTGCTGGCCAAGAGAGGTTCGCGTTTATGGCTGCACAAGTCTTCGTCCGCCCCGAGCGGACGACCGGGAGTGATTTCGCCCGGCTGTCGAAGAAGATCGCCGACCACGGTCTGATGACCCGGCGCCCCGGCTACTACGCGGCCCGCATCGCGGCCGTGACCGCACTCTACGCAGGAGGCTGGACGGCCTTCGTCCTCGTCGGCGCCAGCTGGTGGACCCTGGCCGTCGCCGCGTTCCTGGCCGCGACCTTCGGCCAAGTAGCCCTACTGGCCCATGACATCGCCCACCGTCAGGTGTTCCGGCTGCGCAAGGCCAGCGAGATGGGGGGAAGGATCGCCGCGAACATCGGCATCGGCATGGGATACGGCTGGTGGCAGAACAAGCACACCCGCCACCACGCCAATCCCAACCACGACGAACTCGACCCCGACATCGAACCCGACCTGATCGTCTGGTCCCAGGGCCAGGCCCGCTCGGCCCAGGGGCTGCCCCGCCTGATCGGCCGCTTGCAGGCCTATCTGTTCTTCCCCCTCCTCACTCTGGAGGCGTTCAACCTGCACGTGGCGGGTGTCCGGGCGCTGGCAGACCGCTCGCTCAAGCACAGGCCACTGGAGGGAGCGCTGCTCATCGGTCACTTCGCGGTCTACCTGACCGCACTGTTCCTGGTGCTGCCGCCCGGCATGGCGATTGCCTTCCTCGCCGTTCAGCAGTGCCTCTTCGGTGTGTATCTCGGCTCGGTCTTCGCCCCCAACCACAAGGGCATGCCGATCCTGACAGGAAAGGACCGCCCGGACTTCCTGCGCCGCCAGGTCCTCACCTCACGCAACGTCCGGGGCAACTGGTTCACCGACATCGCGCTGGGGGGACTGAACTACCAGATCGAACACCACCTCTTCCCGAGCATGCCCAGCCCTAACCTGCGCAGAGCACAGATCATCGTGCGGCACTACTGTGACGAGCTGAGCGTTTCCTATCTGGAGACGGGCTTGACCACCTCGTACGGGCAGGCGCTCCGCAGCCTCCACGAGGCGGGCGCCCCACTGCGCCGCACCCCGGCCGCCGCTTCCTGAGCGCCGCTCCTCCGTACCCTCCGGGCGGGACGGGGGAGCAGCGCCCGGGCAGGTGACGTCCACGTAACAGCCACAGCGTGATCCGGCATCTCCCGGTCATCGGCCTACGGGGGTAGCCCTCCGCTGCGACAGGGCCTAGCCTGAGCACCGCGCCCCTGCCCCCGGCCGTTTCTGACCTTACGGCCGAAAACAGGTGGAGATCATGGCGCACCACAGCCCCGCCCAGTCGCCCCGCAGCAGTCCTCCCAGCGGTGTGCCGGAGGTCCGGCGGGTGCGAGCGCGAGAGGCGCTGGTCGACTACGACTGCCACGGTGACGTCCTCTTCTCCCTGGCTCTCCTTCTGTGCCGGGACGTCGACCTGGCCGCCGACGCAGTCGTCGCCACACTGACCCTGGTGGACGGGACGCCATCCGAGCCTTGTCCGAACGGGGCGCGGCGTCAGCACCTCGCGGCGGACCTGTGGAACCGGTGCGCGCGTGTTCCCGACGGGCGGCTACCGGAACCTGCTCCGTACCTTCGGTCGCACCGGAACCGACCGTCCCGCGAACGGGACCAGCCCGAGCAGTGCTTGGTTGTGCTCGGGCTCGTCCTGTTCGGCGCTCACACCTATGGGCAGGCTGCCGCGCTGATCGGTCTGCCGGCCTCTTCGGCCGCTGTGCAGTCGCGAGCCCTCCTGCACCACGCCGCGAGCGTAGCCAGCCACCGCTGGACGTAAGAGGCACGGGCCCCGATACCGGGTTGCCCACCGTGGTCTTGGGGGCCGCAGAGGGCAACCGGAGTCGGCAGCGCCGTGGCCACGGAAGGCCTCCTCACCACGGCGCTGCCACGTATAACCCGACCGGGCGTTCACCCAGGGCCGTTCCACCAGGCCAGCCCCGACCAACAGGCTCGAAGCGAGGATGGCTGATGCAGACTCCACCACTCCTCCACGTCGACCGGCGCCAGGAGGAAACGCGCACCGTCATTGTTCTGGCCGGGGCGATGGACAGGGACTCCGTCCCCGTGTTCACCGCGGCGATGGCTGAGGTCTCGCGTGCCGGGGCCGCGGCCGTTCACGTGGATCTGAGCGCCGTCGCGTTCTGCGACTGCGGTGGACTCACCGCTCTCCTCACGGCAGCTCAGGACAGTCGGACGGAGGGGCGGAAGTTTCAGGCGCATGCTCCGTCCCCGGCAGTCCTTCGCCTGTTCACCCTGACCGGCACCGTCGGCATTCTTCTTGGGCCGGGGTTCCGCACCTCCGGTCCGGACGAGACCGCCGCGAAGCGCTTCGAAGATCGATCCCCTGCCCCGCCGGTATGATGGGGAGTCCGAAAGGTGGCCGCCTGTGCTCAGCCCCGAGATGACCCGGATCCTTCGGGCCCTCCACACGGACGTCGGGCCGGGGCTGGACGTCGGCTGTGTAGCGGTTCTCGGCATGGACCACCTCGTGGTGTCCTTGGTGGTCGAAGGGCACATCACGGAACAGTTGTGGTCCTCCGACTCCGTGGGTGCCTCGTTCGAGGACCTCCAGTTCACCTTGGGCCAGGGCCCCGGCCCGGATGCCCTTCGCACCAGCCAGACGGCGGCGGAACACGATGTGACAGCGTTGGGAGCGGCACGATGGCCCACCCTCGTTCCGGCGATGGCCCATCTGCCGATCGGGGCCGTGTTCTGCCTCCCGCTGGCCCTCGGCGGCATCTCCGTCGGCGTCCTCACCGCACTTCGCGCGTCCCCCGGGCCCATGAGCGGCCAGGAGATGGATGACGCCCTCGGTCTCGCAGCAGCCCTCACCCTCCAGTTCCTCGGCGGGGCAGGAACGCGAGGCGAGACCTGGTTCGACGCGCAGCCGGACGGAGAGCTGCACCGTGCTGTCGTCCACCAGGCCACCGGCATGCTCAGTGTCCAGCTCGACCTTCCGCTCGGCGAGGCACTGCTCCGCCTGCGCGCGTACACCTACAGCCACGACCGTTCCATCATCGAAGCCGCCGAAGACGTCGTCTCCCGGCGGCTCCGACTCGACGACGACCGTCCGGAACCCGAATCATCCAAGGAGACGAGGGGATGACATCCATGTCCCGCGAGCAACAGGTGTCAACAGTATTCGTGCAGGTCGCGGACTCCCTCATCGATGACTTCGACCTCATCGAATTCCTTGAGGGGCTGTGCGCCCACTGCGTCAGTCTGCTCGACGTCTCCGCGGTCGGCATTCTCCTCGCCAACGAAAAGGGGCTCCTGCATACGATCGCCGCGTCGGACCAGAACACGCACCTGCTGGAACTCTTCGCCATACAGCACGACGAAGGCCCCTGCCTCGACTGCTACCGCGCCGGCGACGCACGCATCAACATCGACCTGCACGATCCCGTGGCCAACGAGAACTGGCCCGCGTTCGCAGACCAGGCCCGGCGCAGCGGCTTCCAGACGAGCCACGTCTTTCCTCTTCGCTTGCGTGACCGCGCCGTGGGGGCGATGAACCTCTTCCACACCGGCCGGCAGTCGCTGACCCCCCAGGACGCTTCACTCGCCCAGGCGCTCGCGGACGTCGCGACGATCGCCATTCTCCAACAGCGCGACCTCGGACAGGAGCAGTTGGAGAAGACACAACTGCAACGCGCCCTGTCCAGTCGCATCGTCATCGAGCAGGCCAAGGGGATCCTCGCCGAACGCTGGAACGCCACTCCCGACGCGGCGTACGACGCTCTGCGCACCTATGCCCGAGCACGCCGACTACGCATCTCCGACTGCGCCCGCCACATCATCGACCAGACCCTCGACACCGACGAGATCCCGCACGTCTAGCATCCTGCGGACGTGCACCGTCCCTTGCGCCGGATCCTGATCGCCGCCGTCCAGGGTGTCATCTTCGCCGTGGACAAGGCCATGGTCGAGCGCACCGACGCGCAGCCACCCGACGCCTGACGGGGACCTGGCCGGGCTGACGGGCCACGGGGCGGCCCCGGGCAACCGCCAGCCGCCTCGGGCCTGTTCACGATGCCCTCCTCGACGGGGTCGGCCCGGGGGGAGCTTCGGCGGTGCGGTAACCGCTATGACCGCGAAGGTGTTTGGGCCCGCCGATCGGGGACAGACGCTGGTTCGGCGTGCTTAGGCAGACAGGCACACACTCACGGGAGCGGCTTCTCCGGCCATCCTGAGGTGTCCTAGTCATGGCCCTCCCGTGCTGTACACGATAGGCAGCCATCGGGAGATGCGAATGCGTAGCACATCGCAACACCCTCGGATTTCCGCCGACGCTCCGGAAAATAGGCCGCGGGCGCTGTCAGGCACGACAGACGCACAACTGCGTGCGCGCGGGGTCTTCATGTCAGAGTCGACGGCCGGGGATCCGACCATGCCGATATCCGCGGAGGCTCCGGCCGCGATCGCCGTCATCGCTCCGGCGACGCTTCCGCGGATCGAGGAACCCGGGAAGATCGCCCCGAAGGACGCACGGGGGCTGGGGTCCCTGTTCTTCGAGCAGTTGCAGGTGCTCGAAGAGGGCACACCGGAGCACCAGTACGCCCGGAACACGCTGATCGAGATCAATCTGTCCCTGGTGCATTTCTCGGCTAGGCGATTTCGCAACCGTGGCAGCGGTGAGATGGAGGACATCGTCCAGGTCGGCACGATCGGGCTGATCAAGGCGATCGACCGCTTCGAGCTCAGCCGTGAAGTGAAGTTCACCTCCTTCGCCATCCCCTACATCGTCGGGGAGATCAAGAGGTTCTTCCGCGACTCCACCTGGGCCGTCCACGTGCCGCGCCGTCTGCAGGAGCTTCGCGTCACCTTGGCCAAGACCCGTGAAGAACTCGCCGGCCGGCTCGATCGCGACCCCAGCGTCGCCGAACTCGCCCAGTACCTGGACCTCACCGCGGAAGAGGTCATAGAGGGCCTCATCGCCTCCAACGGCTACACCGCCGGCTCCCTGGACCTGCCCATCGGCGCCGAACACAACGGATCCGAGACCGTCACCTACGGAGATGTGAAGGGCGACGTCGATCCGGCCATGGAACTGGTCGAGAACCTCCACGCGCTGGCGCCGCTGCTGGAGGATCTCGACGACCGGGACCGCGAGATCGTAGCCATGCGCTTCGGCCAGGAGATGACCCAGGCCCAGATCGGTGAGTATCTCGGCATCTCCCAGATGCAGGTCTCCCGACTCCTGACCCGCCTGCTGGCCAAGCTCCGCAGGGGCATGCTCAGCCAGTACTGAGCATGGTCAGCCCTCACCGGTACGAAAGTGGCTGCCCGCGACGCCCGACGTCGTCGCGGGCAGCCACCGGGCTCATGGCGGGCAGGAAACCCGGGCGGGAAACCCGGGCGGGCAGCGGGACATGCTCTGCAGGTGGACCTTCGAGCCGTACTTGCCCCGGTCGACAGGATTCGGACCTGTCAGGTCCCCCTTCTCAGGGCCCGTATGTTCACCGAGTCGATCGCGCACCGCGACCAGTCCAGCTCGCCACGGGCGCCGAGTTCGTCGAGGACCAGGCGGTGGACTTTGGCCCACCCCCTGGCCTTCGACCACTCCGAGAACCGCCGGTGGGCAGTCGCTCCGGACGGGCCGAACGACGCCGAAGGCAACTGTTGCCAGGTACAACCCGACGTAGCCACGAAGGCGATCGCGGCCAGCACCTCCCGGTCACCGTGCCGACGCCGACCACCGCCCTGAGGCCGGGGTGGCGGCTCCGGCACCACCCGCTGGAACAACTCCCACAACTCGTCCGGCACCAGCCGCTCAACGATCCCCACCATGACTCACAGACTACCGAGTCACCCAAATGAGATGCTCTGTACTGTAATAGCTTATTTCCACCATTCGGTACCTCCGGTGCTAAGGGCAACCCCAACAGCGGGGGGCGTGTGCAGCACACCGGGGGGCGTGCGCGATTCCTGCTGTGTCACCGGCGCGTATACAGCCGACCGGGCAGAGTACGGGCGGCTGCCGCTCTCTTCATTGCGGGTCGTACCCGAACCGGGGTCGGCCCTATGAAGCGGTCTGAAAAGAGGCGAAAAGGCAGTGCGACCTGGTGTTCACGCCCTTGTGGCCGACGGCGCGGCACCGTCAGAACGGTTTGGGGTCAGCCACTTGGACAATGCTGGAGCGCGTCGTGGCTACACGGCGGTTGGGGGCTGGTGATATCCGATGCCTCTACCGAGTCGTCCACCGGTGTGACACACAACGGACGCGGGGCGCCCATGAGGAAGGCCGGTTACGCCCTGTGCTTCCAGTACGCCCTTGGCTGGGGGGTACTGAGCGCTCCGATCTGCGGCACCTTTGAGGAAACGCTTTCCCGCAGCGTGGAGTTGTGGGCCATGACGGTCCGGTAACTCCTCGCGCATCTCTGCTGCGGAAGGAATCCCGTGATCATGCTTCTCACTGCCATGCCCTCGTATGGCACCAACCCGTCACCGTGCACAAACAGGAGGAGGTGCTGCTGCCTTGGACCGCCGGAAGTGCAACCGTGGTGTGCTCCGCTGTGCGGCCGAAGATCGGGAGGCGATATGACGGAGCTTTCCGAGGCCGACCCGTCCTCCCCGCCCGAGGGCGCCCATCTGCGAACTCTCGGAGGCCCGCAGGACGTGCGAGCCCTGCCGACCGCACAGCTCGCGGCCCTGGCCCAGGACATCCGTACCTTCCTGATCGAGAAGGTGTGTGCGGCCGGCGGGCACCTGGGCCCCAACCTAGGCGTGGTGGAGCTGACCATCGCCCTGCACCGCGTCTTCGACTCCCCCCGCGACGCGATCCTCTTCGACACCGGCCACCAGGCGTACGTCCATAAGATCCTGACCGGGCGCGCTGAAGGCTTCGACCGCCTGCGCCAGGCCGGAGGGCCGTCCGGCTATCCCTCACGGGCCGAGTCCGTGCACGACTGGTGCGAGAACTCCCACGCCTCCGCGTCTCTTTCCTACGCCGACGGCCTGGCCAAGGCCCATGAACTGCGCGGGTACCAGGACCGTTCGGTGGTCGTCGTCATCGGCGACGGAGCCATGACCGGCGGCATGGCCTGGGAAGCTCTGAACAACATCGGCGCCAGCCAGCGCCCGGTAGTCGTCGTCCTCAACGACAACGGCCGCTCCTACGCGCCCACCACCGGGGCTCTGGCTGACCACCTGCACACCCTCAAGCACCCCGGAACCCGCACCAGCACCCGTGACCGGGCGGCACCTAACCTGTTCACCCACCTCGGCTTCGTCTACCTGGGCCCCGTGGACGGACACGACACAGGCGCCCTGCAGGCCGCCCTGGACCAGGCACGCCTCCTGCGCCGTCCGGTGCTCGTCCATGCCGTCACCGTCAAGGGACGGGGCTTCGGGCCGGCCGAAGGTGACGAAGCGGACTGCCTGCACGCAGTCGGCACCGTGGACGCGGTCACCGGCCGGCCCACACCCGCCGCTGCGTCCGGGCCGCCTCCCGTGTCATGGACCAGCGTCTTCGGAAAGGCCTTGCTGGAGGTGGCCGGTGAACGCGAGGACGTGGTCGCCATCACCGCCTCCATGCTCCGTCCCACGGGCCTGTATCCGATGGCGGTGAAGTACCCCGACCGTGTCTTCGACGTCGGCATCGCCGAACAGCACGCCGTCACCTCCGCAGCCGGCCTGGCCATGGGCGGCCTCCACCCCGTCGTCGCCCTCTACTCCACCTTTCTGACCCGGGCCGCGGACCAGGTCCTCATGGATGTGGCCCTGCACCGGCTGCCGGTCACCTTCGTCCTGGACCGAGCCGGTATCACCGGCCCCGACGGCGCCTCCCATCACGGCATGTGGGATCTTTCCCTGCTGGGCATGGTGCCCGGCATGCGCATCGCCGCCCCCCGCGACAGCGGCCAGCTGCGGTCTCTGCTGCGTGAAGCAATCACACATGATGCGGGCCCCAGCGCCGTGCGCTTCCCCAAGGGGACGGCCGGCCCGGCCATCGAGGCCCTGCGCCGTACCGGCAGCGTCGATGTCCTGTCGGAGTCGGGAGTGCTGGATGTGCTTCTGGTGTCGTACGGACCGATGGCGCGCCAGTGCCTGCAGGCTTCCGCCCAGCTGACCGGCCAGGGCATCGGGGTAAGCGTCGTCGACCCCCGCTGGGTCAACCCGGTCGCGCCGGAACTGCTCGACCTGGCGGCCCGGCACCGATTAGTGATCACCGTGGAGGACCACTCCCGCAGCGGTGGCATCGGCAACGCGCTCGCCCAGAGCTTGCGGGACCATGCAGTCACCACCCCCCTCCACGCCCTGGGCCTGCCGAAAGCCTTCCTTCCGCACGGCCCGCGCGACGAACTGCTGGCCCAGACGGGCCTGTCGGCCGCCCAGATCACCTACGCGGTCCTGCGCGCCCGTGCTGGAAGACCCCTCGCGCACCCCGCGAGCACCGACGGGAGCCCCACATGACCGCCGTCGACCTGCCACTGCCCGATCTCCCCCGTGGTCCGGTACGCCGCCAATCCCGCCAGATCCACGTCGCCGGCGTCCCGGTCGGCGGTGACGCACCGGTTTCCGTACAGTCCATGACGACCACCCCGACCGCGAACGTGGACGCGACCCTGCAGCAGATAGCCGAACTGACCGCAGCCGGCTGTGACATCGTGCGCGTCGCCGTGCCCTCCCAGGACGATGCCGACGCTCTGCCCGCCATCGCTGCCAAGTCGAAGATCCCCGTCATCGCCGACATTCACTTCCAACCGCGTTACGTATTCGCCGCCCTGGACGCCGGCTGCGCAGCGGTACGGGTCAACCCGGGCAACATCAGATCCTTCGACGACAAGGTAAAGGAGATCGCGAAAGCCGCCGCAGCGGCCGGAGTACCCATCCGTATCGGCGTCAACGCGGGGAGTCTGGACCAGCGGCTGCTGGCCAAGTACGGCAAGGCCACCCCCCAGGCCCTGGCGGAGTCCGCACTGTGGGAATGCTCCCTGTTCGAGGAACACGGCTTCACCGACCTGAAGATCTCCGTCAAGCACCACGACCCCCTGACCATGGTCGCCGCCTACCGCCACCTCGCCGCCGCCTGCGACTACCCCCTCCACCTGGGCGTCACCGAAGCCGGGCCACCGCCCCAGGGAACCATCAAATCCGCGACCGCCTTCGCGATCCTCCTGGCCGAAGGAATCGGTGACACCATTCGCGTCTCCCTCACCGCACCCCCGGTCGAAGAGGTGAAGACCGGCATCCAGATCCTGCAGTGCCTGGGCCTGCGCCCCCGGCAGCTGGAAATCGTCTCCTGTCCATCCTGCGGCCGCGCCCAGGTCGACGTCTACGCCCTCACCGAACGCGTCACCGCCGCACTCGACGGCTTCCCGTACCCGCTGCGCGTCGCCGTCATGGGATGCGTCGTCAACGGACCCGGCGAAGCACGCGAAGCCGACCTCGGCGTCGCTTCCGGCAACGGCAAAGGCCAGATCTTCGTCAAGGGCGAAATCATCAAGACCGTTCCCGAGTCGAAGATCGTCGAAGCACTGGTCGAGGAAGCGATGCGCTTGGGCGAACAGCTTAGCGAGGAAACCAGCACCGAGGAGGGCCACGCATGAGCGCCCAAGCCCCGGCCGCCCTCTTCGACCAGAACGCCCTGCGTCGCGCGGTGGACACCACCCTCACCGAATTCTTGACCCGCCAGGCCCGCAACGCACACCGCCGAGGCCTGCCCCAGCAAGCAGCACAGGTCCTGGGCGACTTCATCCAAGCCGGAGGCAAACGCATCCGGCCCGTACTGTGCGTGGCCGGCTGGCAGGCCGCCGGCGGCACCGACACCCCCGAGCCGGTTCTCAAGGCGGCAGCATCCCTGGAAATGTTCCACGCCTTCGCCCTCATCCACGACGACATCATCGACGCCTCCGACACCCGCCGCGGCCGACCCACCATCCACCGCCAGGTCGGCACTGAAGCCGCCATCCTGATCGGCGACCTCGCCCTCGTACTCGCCGACGACCTCCTCCACACCGCCGGCCTGACCCCCGCCCAGCTCACTGCGGCCCTGCCCATCGCCAACACCCTGCGCGCCGACACCATCTACGGGCAGTACCTCGATATCACCCACGCAGGACAACCCCCCGCAGGCCCGGGCCCAGCACTGACGATCACCCGATACAAGACCGCGAAGTACACCATCGAGGGCCCTCTGCTGCTGGGAGCCGCGCTCGCCGGCACCTCCGGCGACACCCCCTGCGGACTGGCGCTGAGCGCCTACGGCATGCCCGTAGGCGAAGCCTTCCAGCTCCGCGACGACCTCCTGGGCGTCTTCGGTAACCCCGACGAGACAGGCAAACCCGCCCTGGACGACCTGAGAGAAGGCAAGGCCACCGTCCTGATGGCCCTCGCCCTGCAAAACGCCAACCCCACGCAACGCCGCACCCTGGTGCGCAACGTCGGCAACCCGCACCTGACCCACGACGGTGCGCAACAGGTACGTGCCGTCCTCACCGACACCGGAGCCCGCGCTGCGGTGGAGGACCTGATCGACCAGCGGTGTCAGATGGCCCTGGCCACGCTCGACACCGCCGACCTGCCCCCGCACATCACGGCGGAGCTGCGCTTCCTGGCCTTCAGCGCCACCGCGAGGACCGCATGACCACACCAGCAGAGCCCACAACACCGCGACCGGGCCGTGTCCTGCTCGCCTCCCCACGCGGCTGGTGCGCGGGCGTCGACCGCGCCGTACTGGCCGTCGAAAAGGCCCTGGAGCGCTACGGGCCGCCCATCTACGTCCGCCACGAGATCGTGCACAACAAGTACGTCGTGCATACGCTGCGCAAGAAGGGCGCGATCTTCGTCGAAAGGACGGACGAAGTCCCGGAAGGCGCCATCGTGATGTTCTCCGCCCACGGTGTCGCTCCATCCGTCCACGCCGAAGCCGCAGAGCGGAACCTCTCGACGATCGACGCCACCTGCCCACTGGTCACCAAGGTGCACAGGGAAGCCGTCCGGTACGCACGGGAGGGCTACGACATCCTCCTCATCGGCCACGAGGGACACGAAGAGGTCACCGGCACCTCCGGCGAAGCACCCGAACACATCACCCTGGTCGACGGACCGCAGGATGTCGCCAACCTGACCGTGCGCGACGAGACGAAACTCGTGTGGCTGTCGCAGACCACCCTGTCCGTCGACGAGACAATGGAAACCGTCCACGCCCTCAAGAAGAAGTTCCCCGACCTCCTCTCCCCGCCCAGCGACGACATCTGCTACGCCACACAGAACCGCCAGACCGCCGTGAAGAAGCTGGCCGAGGACGCCGACCTCATCATCGTCGTCGGCTCCAAGAACTCCTCCAACTCCGTCCGCATGGTCGAGGTCGCCCGTGATGCTGGCGCTCCCGCCGCACACCTGGTGGACACCGCGGAAGAGATCGACGAAGCCTGGCTCGAGAACGTCACCACGATCGGCCTGACCTCCGGCGCCTCAGCACCCGACATCCTTGTCGACGGCGTCCTCCGCTGGCTCGCCGAACACGGCTACAGCGATGTCGAGACCGTGACGACCGCCGACGAGTCCATCACCTTCGCCCTCCCACAAGAACTGCGCCGCAACCTGCTCTGACGGCCCAAGCCGCAACCACCAGCCACACACGCAGACCCATCCCCAGCTCCCACACTCCGGAAAGCACCGAGGCGCAACCGCTCTGCCCTCCAACAGCGCGGACCCGGCCCACTGCCTCGCCAGGCGCACAACACGTCAAAGCCATGCCCCGGCAGCCTCATGATCCGTGCGGCCCTTGCCTAACGGTTGCATCGCCGAACGACGCCGACGAACCGCCCCCGGTGCGCTCGCGAGCCATTGCGGGCATCGACCCTCACAGACCAGACGTGCACGCCGTTCCACGAGGGCCCGACCTCAACAACGACTCGAAGACGCACAGAACCGCACCGCACCCGAACCACAAGCGCTGCCGCTCTCCCCCCACCTGCACCCTCACGGGGCAGAAGTTCTCGATCCAGGAAGGAACCACTCACGCCATGGACAAAAGCATCACCATCCCGCCGTTGTGGTGCCCGCTCGAACTTCGCGTTCGAGAGGGTGCCGACGTGTTCGACGCCCGCTCCCTCGCCTGGATGGAACGACACGGGATGGACGAGACCTCACTGAGCCGGGCCGCCGCCACCGACACCGGATTCCTCGCCTGCAGCTGGGCGCCCGACGGCACCGAGGAAGGGGTGCAGGCTCTGTCCGACTGGCTCATGTGGGCCCTGCTATACGACGACTACTACTGCGACGGCGGCCCTCACGCCTCCCAGCCCGGCACGTTCAACACCATCGCGGCCCGCATGATGGCACGCGCCCTCTATCCCGCCACCACAGCGACCGGAGACCCCGCCTTCGATGCGTTCGCCTCCTCCCTGGGGGACCTCATGCGGCGCATCCACACCCTCGCCGATCCCGCCCTGGCCCACCTCTGCGCCCTCGCCCACTACCAATGGGCAACCGGGACCATGTGCGGAGTGAGCGACAGGTCCACCCACGCCGTACGCACCATGGAAGACCACCTGCTCATTCGCCCCTCGGACGGAGCTTCCATCCTGTCAGGGCACATGATCGAAGTGGCGGACGGGACGATACTTCACGCGCACGAACGATCGCGCCCCGAAGTCCACGCTTTGGTCCAGGCGGCCGGCATCCTGCTGACGGTCCCCACCGACCTGCCCTCCTACGCGCGGGAACAGCACCAGCAGTCACTGGAATCCAACATCGTCCACATCCTCGCCGTCCAGAACTCCCTTTCCGTCCAGGAGGCCACCTATCAGGCGTGCGCCCTCCTGGAGACCGTCATGGAGTTCTTCATAGCCATGCGGACACAGCTACGCAAGGACGCCTCCCCCGCCCTGCTGCGTTACACCGACCAGATGACCAACATGGTGCGAGGCACCTACGAGTGGCAACGCTTCCTCCCGCGGTACAGCACCATGTTCGGCCTCTCCGGCACCGCAGACACTGGCGCCATCGCCCGACCCGAAACAGCCCTCCACGACATCACCCCGGCACAAACCCACGCCTACGCGGAGAAGCCCGCTCCCATAACGTGGTGGTGGGAACTGCTCAGCGCCTAAGACCGTGTCCTATGTGGTGAGGCGAGCGAGTCGTTTGTAGCAGCAGAGGGTGGCGGCGAGTCCGAGGAAGGCCAGGTAGTTGCGGGGGTGGCGTTCGTAGCGGTGGTTGAGTCTGCGGTAACCGGTGAGCCAGGACATGGTGCGTTCGATGACCCATCGTCGGCGGCCTAACCGTTCGCTGGACTCGACTCCCTTGCGGGCGATGCGGACGCCGATGTGCCTGCCCCATAGCCATTTCCGCAGGTGAGGAACGTCGTATGTCTTGTCCGCATGGAGGCGCCTGGGTTTGAAGTAGCGTCCGCGGTGGGGGTCGTGTCTCGTTTGGTGACCCGTGATCATGGGCTTCAGCGCGAGGCTGTGGTGGGTGTTTGCCGCGGAGAGGCCGACGAGTAGGGGCAGTCCGTTCGCGTCCGACAGGACGTGCATCTTGGAACCCGGCCTACCCCGGTCCACGGGGCTCGGACCTGTGAGTTCGCCCCTCTCTCAGCCCTCACGTGGGCGGAATCGAGCACGGCCCGGGACAGGTCGAGCAGGCCGACGTCGTCCAGGCGGTGCAGGATCTCCTCGTGCAGCCGGCCCCGGACACCGGCTCTCGACCAGATCAGGAACCTGCGGTGGGCCGTCGACTTCGATATCCCGAAGCACGGCGGCAGTGCCCGCCAGGCGCATCCGCTGACCAGGACGTAGATGATCGCGGCGAACAGCGTCTCATCAGGCGTGTCCTGTGTCCCGCCGCCCTAAACAGCCTTACCTTCGACGGCGGGATCAGCGGCTCCGCGATCTCCCACAACCCGTCCGGAACAATCCAACTCCACGTACCCCGCCCCATGATGAGCCCAACCTGGCAGCACCGCATAGGACACGGTCTTAGCCTCGAAGTTTCACGACGTTCGCACCGCACCCACTATCCGGCCGCGTCGAGCTGATCGAACCGTGCCAGTGTCTGACGGAAAGCGTCCGGCTCGATACCGAGGGGCGGGGTGAAGGAGTGCCGGAGGCTCGCCACCAAGTACACGGCGAATCCCAAGACGGTGCCGAGGAGAACCATCACCAGCATATGCCGCGGACCGGCGTTGATACCGACCAATGCGGGGAACAGGACGACCAGCACGGCTGTGGCGATCAAGGCGTAGAAGATCGGAACCGGGACAGCCCATCTCATGTCACTGGACCGCTGATTCCGGGACACGATCACGTCGTCCAGCTCGGTTCTGACCACTTCCTTGGCCTTCTCCTGCTCATCGTCCGCTGTCCGCGCGTGCGTAACGAGCAGTCGCGCCTCGTCGAGCGCGCTGGCGGCCCGCAGACTCATCTCCTGGTTCCTCATGAGAGACCATTCAGGCCCAGCCACCTCCCGCGTGTACGTCCTCAGTTGCTCACGAGTCTGTGAACGGACTTCCAGCGGCAGCCCGCGGGCATCGGCGTAGGCCGCCTCCAGATTCCTGGCCTCCTGATACGTGTGGTCGACGGCGGAATTGCGCTGCTGCCAGGAACTCGCCACCAGGAAAGCCGCCGTCAGGACGAACAACGCCAGTGTCGCACTTCCCACGAAAGTCAGTGCGGGAGCTTCCAGATGCGCCTTCTTCGAGGCCTCGCTGCGCGACAGCGCCCACGTCAGTCCGCACGCTGTCGCTGCACCGAAAAATGCGTAGAAGAGACCCCAGCCGAGCATGTCAGTTCTCTTTCTTCTGGGACTGCGAACTGCGTGAGTCGAGAGTCATTGCTACCAGGACAGCGGGGACGATGACCATCAAGAAGGCCATGATCGCCCAGTCCAGAGTGTTCACGAGTCCGCCGCCGGTCGGCGGGGACGGCAAGGCGGACCGGGCCGCGCCCTGCGGGCGTGAGGCGGGGGAGGCGGTCGGCGTGGTGACGGGGCGGTCGCCGGGAACCGGTCCGCCGGGGCGTGATCCCGGTGGGAATCGCTGTCCGGGTTCGGCGAGGTACGGCGGTGCGAGGAACTCACCGGCCACCCCCGCCTCGGCAGCGGCCGCTCCGGATACGGCGACTGGCGCCCGGGGGCCCGGTGGAAGTACGCCGGTCACGGGGTCCGCACCGCCAGGTCCAGGGCCGGGAGCCGACGAGCCCTCTAGCGGGAGTGCGGGAAGAGTCGTGATGAGAGGGGGTGTGGCACGGGGAGGGGCTGTGGGCGGGAGTCGCCCGTCCGGGCGTGTCGCCGAGGATGTGGCACGGGGAGAGGCGGTGGCCCGGGGCGGCCCGTCCTGGCGAGCCGCGGCGGGCGGGCCGGGCACGGAGTATCCCGCCGCCGCCTTGGCCGCGAGCGCGAGCGGGGGTAGCAACGATCCCGTTGTGGAAACCGCTCGGTCTGCCGTGGTACCGGATGCCCGAGCCACAGATGCATGACGACCAGGACTGTCCGGAGCCGCGGCCCAGCACTCGACATTCCCGCCAGTCGGCAAGCGTTTGGGAAGGCCCGCACCCGAAGAGCACTTCAGCGTACCGGCCTCGCGCAACAGCGGGTCCCGTAGTCGCAGGTTCTCCAGCCCGGCGGGGCCGGTGTACGTCAGACGATAGAAGAGACGTTTCTGCGACGCCGAACGGCGCAGGGTCAACTTGGCGGAGTGGGCGTTGTACCCCGCAGAGGTGGCGACCTGGGCGCGGCCGTACTCCTTCCTTGTCGCGATGCCCGTTGCCGTGACCTGACCGATGTGACGTCCTGCCAGGGCGACGATCGTCGCGCGGCACGTCATCGTGCCCAGCGGCTTCAGAGAAGTCTGGGGACACCGAATGTTCCCACCGGTGACCTGGGCATCGCGCACCTCGATATTCCGCAGCCCGTATTCCGCCAGATTCCGCAGTTGGTATACACGAATCAACTGCTGCCGCTCCCGGACCTGAACTCCGGGAGCGGTGACACTGTTGGTGGATACTGCAATTTTGAGTGCGTCCCTGTCCGTACCTCCCATCGGCACTGAACCAAGCAGGCACACCGCGACGCCAGACAACACCATTGCCCGTGTTACACCAGACGGCTTGCGACCGAATTTCACGCACTTATTATGCGATCAAGGGATCAACTTAGGAATTCGCCACACGGGCGGCACCTCGACCGTTCCGCAGGCCGTGTTCGGGATCTCGCTGATGGACACGTGAGGTCGTCGGGGCTGGGTCGGCCGCGGGTGAGCCGGGGGACCATTCTCGCGAACCGTTCATGGTCTCACGGCATATCCGGCAGCTCTGGTCTCAGGCGCGTGGGCCGCGGGCCCGGCAGAGCGAGACGCGGCCTGACTCCCCCCGCCTGCCCGGGCCGCGGCAACGGTAGGCGGCCGATTGCCTGCCTGGTGCGCTCAGGCCAGCAGCGGCATGCCTGCGAGCCCCGTGAGACTGTCGGCATCCCTTCGTGGCGACCGGGACGACCGGGACGATCCGGCCCGGCCCGGCGGACCGGCCGAGCCCACGGCCGCCGACGGCGTTCGCGTGCAGGTCGTGGGCAGCGCACAGCGGCCCGGCCGGGTACTGGCGTCCATCGACGACCTGGTCGCATCCTCCAGGGCCGCGGGCGCGACGGTCGAAGTCCACCGGTCCGGCCCCGCCCGGTCGTTGGCCCCGGCGGCCGATCACGCGTCCTACCGTGTGGCCCGGGAGGGGCCTGGCCAACGCTCGCAAGCACGCGCCGGGCGCCCCGATCAGCCTCGCCTTGCGGTACGAGTCCGACACCTTGATCGTGGTGGTTACGAACGGGCCTCCGGAGGGAGGGAGTTCGGCTGCCCCACCGGCGATCGGCGGCGGCGAGGGACTGACCGGCATGGCAACGCATCCGGCTGCTGTGACGGAAGGCTGGTCAGGATGCTGACGTTCAACGGCGAACTGCTCTGACGTGCTGTGGGGTCGGTGCGTGTGCGCACCGACCCCACAGCCGCAGTATGCCGGTCGAGCAGATCAGTTCAGGTCGAACCGGTCGAGGTCCATGACCTTGGCCCAGGCGGCGACGAAGTCCGTCACGAACTTCTGCCGCGCGTCGTCGCTCGCGTAGACCTCGGCAAGGGCGCGGAGTTCGGAGTTGGAGCCGAAGACCAGGTCGGCGCGCGTGCCGGTCCACTTGACCTTGCCGGTCGCGTCGCGGGCCTCGAACTCGTCCTGCGCCGACGACGTCGACTTCCAGGTGATGCCCAGGTCGAGCAGGTTCACGAAGAAGTCGTTGGTCAGCGTGCCCGGGCGGTCGGTGAGGACGCCGTGCTTCGAGCCGCCGGTGTTGGCGCCCAGCACCCGCAGACCGCCGACCAGGACGGTGGTCTCCGGGGCGCTCAGCGTCAGCAGGTTGGCCCGGTCGAGCAGCAGGTACTCGGCGGGCAGGCGGGTGCCCTTGCCGACGTAGTTGCGGAAGCCGTCGTACGCGGGTTCCAGGGCGGAGAAGGACTCGATGTCCGTCTGCTCCTGCGTGGCGTCGACCCGGCCCGCGGTGAACGGCACCTGTACGTCGACTCCTGCGTCCTTGGCCGCCTGCTCGACGGCCGCGTTGCCCGCGAGGACGATCAGGTCGGCCAGCGAGACCTGCTTTCCGCCCTTGGCGTTGAAGGACTCCTGGAGACCTTCCAGGACGCGCAGGACCTGGGCCAGCTCGTCCGGGTCGTTCGCCTCCCAGCCACGCTGCGGCTCCAGACGGACCCGGGCGCCGTTGGCGCCGCCGCGCTTGTCGCTGCCGCGGAAGGACGCGGCCGAGGCCCAGGCCGCCGAGACCAGCTGCGCCACTGTCAGGTCCGTGGCGAGCACCTGCTCCTTGAGCGCGGTGATCTCCGTGGCGTCCAGCGGCTCCTCGGTGCGCGCGGGCAGGGGGTCCTGCCACAGCAGCACCTCGGAAGGTACCTCCGTGCCCAGGTAGCGCTGGATCGGGCCCATGTCGCGGTGCGTCAGCTTGTACCAGGCGCGGGAGAAGGCGTCCGCGAACTCGTCCGGGTTCTCGTAGAAGCGGCGCGAGATCTGCTCGTAGGCCGGGTCGAAGCGCAGCGACAGGTCGGTGGTGAGCATCTGCGGCTTGTGCTTCTTCGACGCG
The DNA here is from genome assembly GCF_031760065.1 of Streptomyces durocortorensis. NCBI lineage: Bacteria > Bacillati > Actinomycetota > Actinomycetes > Kitasatosporales > Streptomycetaceae > Streptomyces > Streptomyces sp. C11-1. The sequence goes on along the minus strand of NZ_CP134500.1, from coordinate 548,281 downwards.
TCGTGTGCGTCCGGGATGGTCGCCTCCGCGTCCTTGGCGACCCACTGGTGCGCACCGGCCGGGGACTTGGTCAGCTCGTACTCGTAGGCGAAGAGGTTGTGGAAGAACTCGTTGCCCCACTTCGTCGGGGTGCTGGTCCAGGTCACCTCCAGACCGCTGGTGATGGCGTCCCCGCCCTTGCCCGACTTGTACGAGCTGCGCCAGCCCAGGCCCTGCTCCTCCATCGGAGCGCCCTCGGGGTCCGCGCCGACGCTCTCGGCCGGGCCCGCGCCGTGCGTCTTGCCGAAGGTGTGGCCACCGGCGATGAGGGCGACGGTCTCCTCGTCGTTCATCGCCATCCGGCGGAAGGTCTCGCGGATGTCGCGGGCGGCCGCGATCGGGTCCGGGTTGCCGTTGGGGCCTTCGGGGTTGACGTAGATCAGGCCCATCTGGACCGCGCCGAGCGGGTTCTCCAGCTCACGGTCGCCGGTGTAGCGCTCGTCGTCGAGCCAGGTGGTCTCCGGGCCCCAGTAGACGTCCTCCTCCGACTCCCAGACGTCCTCGCGGCCGCCGGCGAAGCCGAAGGTCTTGAAGCCCATGGTCTCCAGGGCGACGTTTCCGGTGAGGATCAGCAGGTCGGCCCAGGACAGCGCCTGGCCGTACTTCTTCTTGACCGGCCACAGCAGACGGCGGGCCTTGTCCAGGTTGCCGTTGTCCGGCCAGCTGTTCAGCGGGGCGAAGCGCTGCTGACCGGCGCCCGCGCCACCGCGGCCGTCGCTGATGCGGTACGTGCCCGCGCTGTGCCAGGCCATCCGGATCATCAGCGGTCCGTAGTTGCCGAAGTCGGCGGGCCACCAGTCCTGCGACGTGGTGAGCACCTCGGCGATGTCCCGCTTCACCGCGGGCAGGTCGAGCGACTGGAACGCGGCCGCGTAGTCGAAGTCCGCACCGAGCGGGTTCGCCACGGCGGGGTTCTTGGCAAGGATCTTCAGATTGAGGCGGTCCGGCCACCACTGGCGGTTCCCCCCGCCCTGAGTGGGGTGCGCCGCGCGGCCGTGGGCCACGGGGCAGCCGGCCGCCTGCGCCTCGGGCACCTCCGGGATGGCCGTCTCGGGCGAATCCGGGGTGACGGGATCAAAGACATGCGACTCGTGATTGTCGGTCATGGGAAATCCTTCCGGACCCGGCGGGTCGTGGGGGCGCTGAACGGGGGAGGAGGATTCGGGCCGTGCAGGTGGGGGCACGCTGTTTCCAGGATCTCGCGCGGGCCGTCCGAGTGCCTCGCGGACCACCGGACCGGACGGTCCCGGCCGTGCGACGAGGGCGGTGCTCGACCGGCGGTCTCCCGTCACGTGTCTCTGCTGCCGTACCGGAGTCTTCCTGTCTCTATCTCTTGGATGTCGCCGAGATCGATCCTACAATGGACTTCGTCCAAGTCAAGAAGTGCGCTAAAACCATAACGGCCGGGGCGTGGCGTCACCGGATCCTGCCGGAGGCCGCGTGTCTCCAGGTGTCTCCAGCGAAGCGAAGCAGGTGAAACGAGATGAGCGACCTCCTTGAGCGGCTGCGCGGCCGTGGCTGGCGGCTGACCTCACAGCGGCGTGTCGTCGCGGAGGTCCTCGACGGCGACCACGTGCACCTGACGGCGGACGAGGTGCACCTGCGGGCCGCCGCGCGACTGCCCGAGATCTCCCGCGCGACCGTCTACAACACGCTGGGGGAGCTCGTCGTGCTCGGCGAGGTGCTGGAGGTCTCCACCGTGGGCCGGGCCAAGCGCTACGATCCGAACGCGCGCCGCCCCCATCAGCACCTGGTGTGCTCCGGCTGCGGCGCGGTGCGCGACGTCCACCCGTCCGGCGACGCCATCGGTGACCTGCCCGAGGCCGAGCGGTTCGGGTTCGCCGTCGGGTCGGTGGAGATCACCTATCGCGGCTTGTGCCCGGCCTGCGCCTGACCGCGGCGGTGTAACGCCCCCAGGGGAACCCGGCTACGCACCAGCATCGACAGTGCCGACAGCCGACGGTGCCGACAGCATCCGGGCGCTCGGGTGCTCGGGCGGCTTTCGAGTGGCCGCCGGCCGCTCCCGCTCCCAGCGTCCGTGCGGCCGGGGGCGCATGACGCAGGCTGTCACGCACGCCCGGGCGTGCGTGAGGTGTCGCCCCTGCCCGACGTGCCGGAGGGAGTCCTGCCCCATGGCGCCACCTCCGGCAGTGCCGCGATACTGCGGGCCCAACCGTTCTGTCGAATCTCTCGAAAGGGCCCACGTGACGCACCGGTTTCCCGCAATCACCCGGCTCGGCCTCGGCGGCGTGACGCTCCTGCTCGTCCTCGCGGGCTCCGTCCTGCCTGCCACGGCGTCGTCTGCCACAGCGACCCCCGCCGGCGCCGACCGCAGCACCGTACAGCCCACCGTCGAGGAGCAGCGCCTCGACCGGGCCGCCCCGCAGGAGATCCTGCGGCGCAGCGGATTCGACATCCTCGCCCCGCGCTTCGCCCGTGCCCTGGAGGGCGCCCGCAGCTACGCGCGGACGGAGCGGCTGGTGACGCGCCACGCCTCGGCGCTGTGGCGGCGGGCCGTGGACCGAGCCCAGGGCCGCGGACCCGCCAGGGGCGACCTGAGCCGGGGCGATGACCGCCCGTTGTACTGGGCACGGCTCGCCCTCAGCCGCGAACTGCGTACATGGACACCTCGGTTCGGGCTGGACGACCAGCAGCGCAGGGCCCTGCTCACCGCGCTGGAGACCTCTTCGCGCGGCGAGGAGGACATCCGCCATCCCGGCCGTCAGGTGAAGCGGGTCCTCATCACCGGCTTCGACCCGTTCACGTTGGACAGGGACGTCCGGATCGGCAATCCTTCGGGCGCGAGCGCGCTCGCCCTGGACGGCACCCTGGTGCACACCGCCAAGGGCCCGGCCCGGATAGAGGCTGTCGTCTTCCCGGTGCGCTGGACGGACTTCGCCGAGGGAGCGGTCGAACGGGCCCTCGCCCGGCACCTGCCGCACCTGGACGCCTTCACCACCATCAGCCAGGGCCGCCCGGGCCGATTCGACGTGGAGCGCACCAACGGCGCCTGGCGCGGTGGCTTCCCGGACAACGAGAACCTCGTCCGCACCGGGACCGTCCCCGTCACCGACCCCGCGTCGCAGCCGCAGTGGACCTCCAGCACCCTCCCGTACCGTCGGCTCACCGAGGCGGACACGGGCCGCTTCCCGGTGTACGACAACACCGAGGTCACCGAGATCCCGGCGGGCGCGACCCAGCCGGTGACCAGGCCGGAAGGGCCCACTCCCGGTTCCACCGCGCGGGCCGGGGGCGGGGGCGACTACCTCTCCAACGAGATCGCCTACCGGGCCACCCTGCTGCGCGACCGGATGGGGCTCTCGAAGCTGCCCGGCGGTCATCTGCACACGCCGGTCCTGACCTTCGGAGCGGGGAACGAGAACCCGGCGACGGGCGGTGTCACCGACCCGGACTTCGAGCGCAACCGCTCGGACATCGTGCGGCAGATACGGGCACTGGTGAAGACGGCGGTGAGCGCGGCCCCTTGAGCCCGCGCCCCCGCCGTCCAGCCGTAGCGATCGGCAGCGCCACCGGCGGCCGTCCAGCCGTACCCGTACCCGACGACGTAACCATCGCTGGGAGGGTGGCGCTGCCCGGTGGGTCTGACAACTGCGATGATCCAGGGGTCCACACATTCCCCTTGAAGCACGTTCCCGCACTCATGGGGCGGGGCTGACCGGAGGCACGCTGACATGACCGGGAAACGGGACCGCTGGGCGGAACTGACCGGCGGACGGGCCGGAGAGCAGTACGCCCGGCGTTTCGCGCGGCTTGCCGAATCGGGGCACGACATCCACGGCGAGGCCGCGTTCTGCGACGCGCTGCTGGAGCCTGCCGCCCGGGTGCTCGACGCCGGCTGCGGCACCGGAAGGGTGGCGATCCGGCTCGCCGAACTGGGTCACCGCTGCACCGGCGTGGATGTCGACTCCTCGATGCTCGCCGTCGCCCGCCGCGAGGCCCCCGCGCAGGAGTGGCTGCTCGGGGACCTGGCCCGCACGGACTCCCTCGGGCTGGAGCCGGACTTCGACCTGGTGCTCGCCGCCGGGAACGTCATCCCTCTCCTGGCCGCAGGCACCGAAGCGGATGTCATCGGGCAGCTGTCCGCCCTGCTGCGGCCCGGCGGGCTGCTGGTCACGGGCATGGGACTGGACGCCGCGCACCTGCCCCTGACCGAAGCGCCCTTCGGTCTCGCGGACTTCGACGAGTGGTGTGTGCGGGCCGGACTGGCCCTGCGGCGGCGCTACGCGACCTGGAGCGGCGACCCCTACGTCCCGGGCTGCGGTTACGCCGTCAGTGTGCACGTAGGCCCTGCCCGCGAGGGTGGTGTCGCTTGATCGTTCCCGGACGGGGTAGCGAAGCGGTATGACCACTGACGAAACCTCTCCCGCTCCCGGCGGCTACACCCAGCCGGAGCTCGACGTCCGGGCGCTGACCGAGGTGCTCGACGGCGAGTACGCCGAGGTCCGCGATCTGGTCCGGAGCAACCTGGTGGCGCACGCCTCGGTTCTCGACGAGGCCGACGAGCTCGGCATCGACGCGTACCGCGAGCGGGTGCGCGAACTCGTGGTCGAGATGGCGGCCACGGGGCAGACCGGTATGGGCTTCCCGAGGCAGTACGGCGGGGGCGGCGACGTCGGGGCCTCGATCGCCGCGTTCGAGACGCTCGCCTTCGGCGATCTGTCGGTGCTGGTGAAGGTCGGTGTGCAGTTCGGGCTCTTCGGCGGCGCGATCCTGCATCTGGGCACCGAGCGCCACCACGACGCCTATCTCCCGGACCTGATCACCGGGAGGCTGATGGGATGCTTCGCGATGACCGAGACCGGGCACGGCTCGAATGTGCAGGCGCTCGGCACGGTCGCTCGGTACGACGCCGCCGCGCAGGAGTTCGTCATCACCACCGAGGGCGACCAGGCGCGCAAGGACTACATCGGCAACGCGGCCCGCCACGGTGAACTGGCAGTCGTCTTCGCCCAGCTGGAGGTGGGCGGGGCGGCCGAGGGCGTGCACGCGTTCGTCGTACCGATCCGGGCCGGCGGCGAGGTGGCGCCCGGCGTCGGCATCGAGGACGACGGCCGCAAGATGGGCCTCAACGGCGTGGACAACGGGCGCATCCGGTTCGACGGTGTGCGGGTGCCCCGCGAGGCGCTGCTCAACCGGTTCGCCGACGTCACTCCGGAAGGCGTCTACCGGAGCACGATCGACAACCCCGACCGCCGCTTCTTCACCATGCTCGGCACTCTGGTCCAGGGGCGGGTCAGCGTCGGCGGCGCCGGGGTCGGCGCCGCGAAGGTCGCCCTGGCGGTCGCCACGAAGTACGCCCTGCGGCGCCGCCAGTTCGCGGCGAGTTCGCAGGGGGAGGAGCAACTGCTCCTCGACTACGGTCTGCATCAGCGCCGTCTGCTGCCGCTCATCGCGCGTACTTACGCACTGCACTTCGCGCAGGATGTCGTACGTACGCAGCTGCACGACGTCTTCTCCGGCATCGAGGACGACCCGCAGGCGCGGCGCCGCCTGGAGTCACGGGCCGCCGGAACCAAGGCGCTCGGCACCTGGCACGCCACCCGGGTGATCCAGGAGTGCCGCGAGGCGTGCGGCGGCGCCGGCTATCTCGCCGTCAACCGGTTCGCCGCTCTCAAGGCCGACAGCGACATCTTCACCACCTTCGAGGGCGACAACCACGTCCTGCTCCAGCTCGTCGCCAAGGGCCTGCTCACTGACTACGCGAGCGAGTTCGAGGACCTGGACCAGCTCGGCATGGTCCGCTACGTCACCAACCTCGCCGTCGAGACGGTCATCGAGAAGACGTCGGCCCACAAACTGCTCGAACGGGTACGTGATCTACTGCCCGGTGGCGACGCGTGGGACCAGGAAGCGGGCCTGCTCGACTCGGAGTACCAGCTCGCCATGGTCCGCTACCGCGAGGAGCACCTGCTCGCCGGGGTGGCCCGCAGGCTCAAGAGCGGGATCGACCGGAAGCGCGATGCGGGCGCTGTCTTCTCCGAGGTGCAGGACCATGTCATCGCCGTCGCCCACGCCCATGTCGAGCGGCTGGTGCTGGAGGCCTTCGTCGAGAAGGTGCGTACGCTGCCCGAGGGCGGCAACAAGGTCGCGCTGGGCCTGCTGTGCGACCTGTTCGCCCTGTCCACGATCGAGGCGGACCGGGCGTGGTTCATGGAACACGGCCGGCTGACCGTCCAGCGTTCCAAGGCGATCACCCGTGAGGTGAACGACCTCTGCCGCAAGGTCCGGCCCCTCGCGGGCGCCCTCGTCGACGCCTGGGGTGTCCCGGCCGTCATGCTGCGGGCTCCGGACCTGGTGGGCTGACCCGGAACACAGCGGTGGCCGTGGCTCCGGGCCCGGGAGGGCGCGACGAACGGCACCGCCGGTTGGCGGCTCCAGCGCGTGGGCGGCGGGGACTCATGGGCCGCCAACCGTACTGAGGGGGAAACCGGTTGAGAGGGGTGTGGATCAGTCCGTCACCGTGCTCACTTCCGGTGGGCGTGAGGCGCCCGCGCTGCCCGTACCGCCTGCCGGGGAGGGCTGCTCCGGGGACGCCGTCGCCCTGAGCACCAGCGCCACGCAGTACGCCTCCAGCCGTTCGCGCGGCACGTCGAGCGTGCCGTGCAGCCACCCCGCGAAGAGGTTCGCCAGGCCGCCGACCAGGGCGTGCGCGGCCATGCGGCGTTCGATGCCGTCCCCCGTGCCGGAGAGCTGACCGCCGACGAGGCCGGTGAACACCGGCACGAGCCGATGGCTGCGGGCCCCGAGGACCGGGTCGGCGAAAGGTTCCAGGAGCAGCAGGCGGCCCTTGTGCGGCGCGTCCAGGACCAGGGCGACGAAGGCGTAGACAGCGGCCCGGGCCCGGACGTCGCGCCGTGGCTCACTGAGCGCCACGGCTTCCTCCAGGGCCCGCCTGGCCTCGTCGGCGACCCGCTCGAAGGCGGCGAGGAGCAAGTCGTCGCGTCCGGTGAAGCTCTCGTAGAAGTAGCGGTCCGTCAGGCGCGCCCGCCTGCACACGGACCGGACCGTGACGGCCGCGCACCCCTCCTCGCCGGCCAGGCGCTCGGCGGTGTCCAGCAGGATCCGGCGGCGGGCCGCGCGACGGTCGGCGAGTTTCGTCCCGCCCCAGCTCCGTTCCGTCAACTCCGGCCCTCCCGTTCTCCGTCGCCCGATCTCCGGTGACCCTTCTCGCCGGTCGATTGACGACAGCCGTCCGCGGATTCTAACCTGATGACAGGTGTCCTCAGTATCGGAGGTGCACGGGACAGTGCCAGCTCACGGACCGGACCCGACCCACCCGACCGAACCAACTGAACCGACCGGCCCGAGAGCCGTAGAACCCCTCGGCCCCGACTCCCTCACCTGGCGCTGGTTCGGTGACTGGAGGGGCCTCCTCCTCGCCCCCTGGGCCGGATCGATGCAGAACATGCACCCCGAGCTCGGCGCGGGCGTCGCCGAGCACTCGCGGTTCTTCGAGGAGCGCTGGGAGCGCCTCTTCCGCTCGTTGTACCCGATCGGCGGAGTGGTCTACGACGGCCCGCTCGCCGCCCGTACGGCCCGCGAGGTGCGCGGCTACCACGCCTCGATCAGCGGGGTCGACGGGCGCGGCCGCCCGTATCACGCGCTCAACCCGGACACGTTCTACTGGGCGCACGCCACGTTCTTCATGCTGACCGTGCAGGTGGCCGAGCGCTTCGGCGGCGGGCTCACCGAGGCGCAGCGGCACACGCTCTTCGACGAGCACGTCCGCTGGTACGCGCTGTACGGCCTCTCCATGAAGCCCGTTCCCCGAAGTTGGGAGGAGTTCCAGCGGTACTGGGACCACATGTGCGCCGACGTCCTGGAGGACAACCGGCCGGCCCGTGACGTCCTGAACATGCGCCGCATCTCCCGGCCGCCCCTCCTGCGGTGGCTCCCGTCGCCGTTGTGGGCCCTCGTCCGCGTCCCGATGGTCCGGCTGATGCTGTGGATGACGATCGGCATGTATCCGCAGGCCGTACGGGAACGCCTCGGGCTCCGCTGGACGCCCCTGGACGAACGGCTGCTGCGCATGCTGGGCCGACTGGTGCACCATGCCTGGCGATGCGTTCCCGAGCGTCGCCGCTTCCACCCGCGCGCCCGTGCGGGCTGGGACCGCGAGCGGGGCCGACCGGCGAAGGGCCCTGTGGAGACGCCCGCCCGGAACCTGCCGCCCGAAGGGCGGCGCGGGCTTCGGCAGCACTACGTACCGGAGAGCTGACCGCCCGCGCCCCCCGTCGGACCGCCCCGGCGGGTTCCGGGCCGCCCGCCCGGGTCAGCCCCGCGTCAGCACGGTGGCCTCCGTGCCCCAGCCGAGTGCGACGGTCCGCTCGACCTCCCAGCCCGACCGTTCCGCGAGGGCGGCGATCGCGGCCGAGTCACGCAGCGGGCTGCCGGTCGCGGCGTACGCGAGCAGCGCCGCCTCGGCCGCGTGCGGGCTCAGGCCGTCGGGGCGGGAGGCCTCGACGAGGACCACCGTCCGGGTCCAGCCGGCGAGCCGGGTGAGGAGCTGTGCGGCCTCCTCGTCGGTGCGGTGGGCCAGCGCCTTCGCGGCGACGGCGACATCGGCGGGCCCTGCCGTCCAGTCGATCCGTTCCGGCGCGGAGACGTGTCCGCGCAGCACCGCGGCCGGTGTGCCGTCCTCCACGACGCGCAGCCGAGGCCGCAGCCCGGCGTCGTCGAGAGCGGCGACCATCGAGGCGCTGCCGGGACCGGTCAGGAGGCAGCTCCCGACGCCCTCCCAGAGCGGGTCCGCCGTCAGGCCGTTCAGCAGGAAGACCAACTGTTCGCACTCCCCGACCAGTTCGCCGTAGCGCTCCGCGTCGCGGGTCACCGTGTCGTGCAGGGTGGTGCCCGAGGCGAGCCGCCAGGGGGACGTGGCGTTCCGGAGCGAGGGGGCGAGGTGGGTGAGGGCGAGCAGCAGCTCGGCCTCGTGGCCGGTGTACTCCTCGCGCTCGTGGTCGTCGAGCAGTTCTTCGCCCGCCGCGCCGAGGCGCAGCCCGGTCTCGTCGTCGGCGCCGATGACCACGTCGTACGAGGCGAGCAGCGGAAGCAGTACGTCGATCCCCGCTCCCGGCACGCCCAGGCGGGTCGCGAGCGCGGCGGGCGAGAGGCCCGGCGCGTCGGCCACCGCGTCGACGAGACCGAGTTGCAGTGCGGCCCGAGCGACCAGCCACGGCAGCGGCGAGGGGATCGGACCGGCGGCGGCGCCCTGCGCGCCGACATCGGCCGCGCCCTCCGCCTCCGTCGTCGTCGCCTCCTCGCGGTGCCAGTAACCCGTGATGTTCAGGCGGTCCTTCGGGAGCTTCCGTTCGCGCTGGAGATACCGGCGTACGGGAAGCAGGGCCCGGCTCTCCGCCGCGGCCCAGGCGTACCCCTCACCCGCCGGCACCGGCAGCGCGCGGACCGCGGCGTCCAGTGCCGCCGCGTCCCCCGGCTCCGCGACCGCCCAGGTGACCGTGTCGCCGTCGCGCAGGGCCAGCTCCTGGCGGGCCGAGTCGTCCGAGACGGTGACCAGGACATGGGCCGGGGCGTCGAGCGGACGCTCGTCGAGGAAGCGGCCGATCGCGGGCAGTGCCGTCTCGTCCCCGATGAGGAGGATCCAGTCCAGCTGTTCCGGCAGCCGGAGCGACGACTTGGGCCCCACGAACCACAGCTCGTCGCCCTCCCGCGCCGACGCGGCCCAGGTCTCCGCGGGCCCCTCGCCGTGCACCACGAAGTCGAGGTGCAGCTCTCCGGCCCGCTGGTCCACCCGCCGGGGCGTGTAGTCGCGGGTCAGCCGGTGTTCGGCCGGGGTCCACTCGATGCCGTGCGGCAACTGGGCGGGGAGCGCCGCGTGTACGTTCCCGTCGGCGGCGAGGATCAGCTTGATGTGGTCGTCGAACCCGGGCGCGGCGAAGGCGGGATGGTCGGTTCCGTCGCGGGTGAAGGCGGCGAGGTCCTCGCCGCCGAGGACGACGCGCCGCATTCGGGGGGTCACCTCATGGACACGGCGGACGGTGACCCGGCGCAGGACGAGGGGGTGCGTCGTGTACGCACGCTGGGCGGCCATCAGGAGAACTTCTTCTCGATGACGTCGAGCAGGGCCATCGACTCGTCGTAGTCGCCGCGCAGCACCCAGTACGGCAGGTCATAGGCGTGGTTCGTCTTGAAGGCGGGCAGCGCGCTGTAGACGGGGTTCTTCTTCAGCGTGGCGACGTCGGTGGTGTCCGCGTTGAAGCCCATGACGAACACGGACGGCTGGGTGATCGTCTGACCCACCTTCTCGGTCGACAGTTCGAACATGTCACCGCCCTGCCCGTACACCTTGAAACCGCCCTTCGCGAAGACGGGCGCCGGCTCGATGCCGACCTTCTTCAACTCGGTGGGCAGGCCCACGCTCTCCACCAGGCCGTAGGCGGTGCCGTCGCCGGTGAGGGCGAGGAACGACACGGGACCGGGCGGCGGTGTGATCGACTCCTTCACCTCGGTGATCCGCTTGTCGTACGCGGCCAGGTGCTTCTCGTAGACGTCGGCCTTGCCGAACACGTCGTCCGCGAGGAAGGAGAACTGGCTCCGCCAGTCGCCGAGCTTCTTGCCCACGAGCACGGTGGGAGCGATGCCGGAGAGGTCGTCGTACACCTTCTCCGCCTGGAACAGCGGGAAGCCGATGCCGCCGCCGACGATGAGGTCGGGCTCCAGGGCGAGGATCGCCTCCAGGTCGAAGCCGTCGACGCTCCACGGCAGGAAGGTCGTGCCGTCCTCCTTCGCCTCCTTCTCCCAGTACGGGGAGAACTCGCCCTTCCCGTCGGCGTCCTCGGGGATGGTGGCGCGCACCGGCACGTCGAGGTCGTAGAGATACCCGGCGAGAGCGTGGTTCAGCACGACCACGCGCTTGGGCGCGGTCGGTACCTTCACCTTGCCGTAGTCGGTCGTGACGGTACGGGTCTTGGCGGCGGACCCCTTGTCCCCGTCGTCCGACGGGCCGGAGGCCGAGCATCCGGTGAGGGCCAGCGTGGCGACGAGCGCTACGGCGAGAAGGCGGGCAGGAGCAGACATGGGACCTCATGTGGCTGGGCAGGCTCGAACAGTCGAGCTGTATTGGTAAGGTGAGGCTAACCTCGCTGGTTCCGCTGCGTTGATCCGAGTGCGACATCGCTGGTGACGGACACGACGCATCGCACACAACGGGAGGCACGCTTGCCGATGACATCCCTCGGCACCGTGGTCGCCGAGAACGCCATCCGCTTCCTCGGTCACGACACGCATCAGCACGACGAGCCGCACCTCGTCTACGTGGTCAGCGGCAACGCCCGCCTGTCCGCCGACGGTGAGGAGTGGCGGCTCGGACGCCACGAGGCCCTCTGGCTCGCTCCCCGCGTACCGCACGCGCTGCGGATCGAGCCGGGCGGTATGGCGCTCGGCCCCTTGCTCAACGCCTCTGACCAGCCGCGATGCCGGGTGCAGCCGCTCGGGGCGGTCCCCGCGATCGTCGAGGTCATGACCACCACACTCGGTGCCGCGCCGACCACGGCGGAGCAGGTCGGGCCGTTCCGCCAGGCGCTGGGGCGTGTGCTGAAGGGCATCTCCCGGCAGTACTTCCCCGTCGTGCTGCCCGCCCATCCCGCCGTGCGCGCACTCGCCCGCGAGGCCCTGCGTACCCCCGCCGTGACGCTGGAGGAGCTCGCCGCACAGCACCGGATGAGCGCACGCCAGGTGCAGCGCGTCTTCCTCGACGAGACCGGACTGCCCTTCACACGGTGGCGGAACCGGGCCAGGATGAACGCCGCCGTCGAACACCTCCGCGGCGGAGGTGAGCTGACGGCCGCGGCCAGAGCGGCCGGATACGCGACCCGGGCCGGACTGCTGCGCGCGCTGAGCCGCGAGTCCGGGGTGCCGGTGAGCGCGCTCACCACGGACGCGGTGGGGGCGCTCGGCGGCCGCTGAACCGGTAGCCGGGCAGTCGGTTCGAGCCGTTCAAGCAGTTCAAGCAGTTCATGTACGTCGATCACGCACGGCACTTCCGGCTGTCCGGTGGCGGATCGCTCAGGGAGGTTCGATGCCACAGGCGCTCGCGACGACGACCGCGCCCCCACCACCCACCGCGTCGTCGTGGTCGTCGCGTCGCAGGGCGCACCGGCTCCTCGGCCTGGGCATCGCCGTCGGCGCGCTCCTCGTCGCGGTGGTGCTCAGTGTCGCGATCGGCTCGGCGATGCTTCCCCTCGACGTGGTGTGGCAGGCGCTGACCGCCCCCGACGGCTCCGCCTCGCACGCCACGGTCAGCGAAGCCCGCGTGGACCGCACGCTGCTCGGCATCGTCGTCGGCGTCTCCCTGGGCGTGGCGGGAGCGCTCATGCAGGCCCTGACCCGCAACCCGCTGGCCGACCCGGGAGTCCTCGGCGTCAACGCGGGCGCGGGATTCGCCGTCACTCTGGGCGTGGCCGTCTTCGGCCTCACCCGCATCGAGCAGTACCTGCCCTTCGCCCTCGTCGGCGCCGTCGCCGGTTCGGCGGTGGTCTACCTCGCCGCGAGCGGCGGACGCGGCGGGCCCTCGCCGCTGCGGCTCACCCTCGTCGGGGTGGCCTTCACGGCGGTGCTGGCCGGGGTTTCCCACACCCTCGCCCTGATCGACACGGAGACCTTCGACCGTATGAGGTTCTGGGGAGCGGGCACCATCACCGACCGTCCGACAGGCACCGCCGGTGACATCGTGCCCTTCGTGCTGGCGGGCCTGCTGGCCGCTGCCTGCTGTGCGCGCCCGCTCAACGCGATCGCGCTCGGCGACGACGCCGCGCGGGCGGTCGGGCTGCGGGTCGGCGCCACCCGGTGCGGTGTGGTGATCGCGGTGGCCCTGCTGTGCGGTGCCGCGACGGCCGCCGCGGGCCCGCTGATGTTCGTCGGCCTCATGGTGCCGCACGCCGTGCGGTGGCTCACCGGGCCCGACTGGCGCTGGATCCTTGCCTACTCCGCCGTCCTCGCCCCGGTGATCGTGCTGGTCGCCGATGTGCTGGGCCGGCTGATCGTGAACCCCGCCGAGCTGCCGGTCGGCGTCATGATGCCGCTCATCGGCGCGCCCGTGCTGATCCTGCTGGTGCGCGGAAGCCGGGTGAGGTCCCTGTGAACGGGGTGTTCGTCCTCAGGGCGGGGCCCCTGAGCCTGAGAGTGACGCGCCGCGCGGTCGTCGTCTGCGGGCTGCTGGGGATCACGCTGGTCGCGCTGGCCCTGTGGGCCTTCACTCTCGGCAGCTACCCACTGAGCCTCGGCGACCTGACCGCGGTGATGTCGGGCACGGCCAGGAACAGTGTCCGTACCGTCGTCCTGGAGTGGCGGGCGCCGCGCATCGTCGCCGCCGCACTGTTCGGCGCCGCCCTCGCCGTCGGCGGCGCGATCTTCCAGTCCCTGACCCGCAACCCGCTCGGCAGCCCGGACGTCATCGGCTTCACCACCGGCTCCTATACCGGTGTCGTCGTCATGCTGCTCGTGGGCGCGAGCAGCTACCCGGCGCTCGCTGCGGGCGCGCTCGCCGGCGGTCTCGTCACCGCCCTCGTCGTGTATCTGCTGGCGTTCCGCCGGGGTGTCCGGGGCTTCCGGCTCATCATCGTGGGCATCGCGGTCGGCGCGCTGCTGTCCTCGGTCAATACGTGGTTCTCGGTGAAGGCCGATGTGGACACCGCGCTGAGGGCCGCGGTCTGGGGCGCCGGCTCCCTGAGCGCCATCGGGTGGCCCGCCGTCATGATGGCCGCCGCCCTGACCGCGGGCGTCGCCCTGGCGGCCCCGGTGGCCCAACGCCGGATGCGCAGGCTCGAACTGGGCGACGACACGGCGACGATGCTGGGAGTGCCCGTCGAACGCACCAAGCTGCTGCTGGTCGTCCTCGGCGTGACGGCGACAGCGGCGGTGACCGCGGCGGCGGGCCCCATCGCCTTCGTCGCCCTGGCGGCGCCGCAGATCGCCCGCCGCCTCACCGGGCGCGGAACCTCCGTCGACCTCGCCGGCTCGGCGCTCGTCGGCGCGGTCCTGCTGCTCGGCGCCGACATCGCGGCGCAGCACGCGATTCCGGGCGTGATACTGCCTACCGGCGCGGTCACGGTGTGCGTCGGCGGGGCGTATCTGCTGGTACTGCTGGTGCGGGAGTCCCGACGGGGGCTGTAGGGGTGTCGTGCCCGGTCGAGTTCCCCGTGCGGCACCCGCCTGGCTCCGCCGTACCGCCCTGCGGCTAGTTTGTGTGCAGGCCAGGCAGGCAGGCAGGACGGGCAGGCAGGCGAGTGATGGCGGAGGAGCACGGGGAGCGGGAGGTCGGAAGAGTGTCGCTGCGCGGAGGTGATCCGGCCGAGATCGGCGGCTATCCCCTGGAGGCACGGCTCGGGTCGGGCGGCATGGGCACGGTCTTCCTGGCCCGTACGAGTTCGGGGCGGGCTGTCGCGATCAAGCTGATCCACCAGCAGTTCGCGGGGGACGACGAGTTCCGTATCCGTTTCCGGCAGGAGGTGGCGGCCGCGAGGCGGGTGAGCGGCGCGTTCACCGCCGCCGTGGTCGACGCCGCTCCCGAGGCCGAACAGCCGTGGATGGCGACCACCTATATCGAGGGGCACACGCTCGCCCAGCGCATCACCGTGCAGGGCCCGCTGGACGGAGCGGAGCTGAGGCGGCTCGCCATCGGGCTCGCGGAGGCGTTGCGCGACATCCACCGAGCGGGGGTCGTCCACCGTGACCTGAAGCCCTCGAACGTCGTGCTCTCGCCCGAGGGACCACGCGTCATCGATTTCGGCATCTCGCGCGCCGTGGACCAGCAGACGCTGACGATGACCGGGCGGGTCATCGGTACGCCGCCGTTCATGTCGCCGGAGCAGTTGCAGGCGCCGCGCGGTGTGGGACCGGCGTCCGACGTCTTCTCGCTGGGGACGCTGCTGGTGTACGCGGCGACGGGCCGCGGTCCCTTCGACGCGGACAGCCCGTACCTGACGGCTTACCAGGTCGTGCACGAGGAACCCTCGCTGGGCGCCGTACCGGCGGCTCTGCGCGCGGTCGTCGAGCCGTGCCTGGACAAGGAGCCCGAGGGACGTCCCTCGGCGGACGAACTCCTCGTACTGCTGCGGGACCTGCCGACCGAACTCGGCGGGACCGGCGCCGACGGGGCCGGAGCGGGCCGCACCCGCGACATGATCACCGAGCACGACCTCGCGACGAGGGCCGCCTCCGAGCCGACCGCCCCGGCCCCGACCGCCCCGGCCGGTACCGGGAAGGGGAGCTCCGGCTCGCCCGTCGGCCGCCGTCTGCGCAGCCGGTGGCGGCCCGTGCTCGCCGCGTCGGTCGCGGTGGTGGCGATCGGCGGCGGCGTCGCCGTGCTGAAGACGGGCGGCTCCGGGGGGCACAGCGGCGGCGGCGAGGAGAACGGCAAGGGAAACAGCGTCGCGGCGCCGGGGCCCGCGCTTTTGGACGGCTTCGAGCCGTGGCGCCGGACCGTGCGGGGCGGTCGTGCGGACATTCCCGACGAGCTGCGGTGCGTCGCGCGCGGCGACGCGCTGTTCTGCGGGGGCGGCGGTGTCGTCGCGACCCGTATCAGGGCCCAGGACGGCTCGCAGGTGTGGACGGCGAAGAGCCCGGGCGTCCCCGTCCAGGGCATGCACCTGGTGGGCGCCACCGACGACACGGTGCTCGGCTACCGCTTCGCCGCCCAGGACGCCCAGCGGGACCCCCACAGCGAGGTGGTGGCCATCGACGCGAAGACCGGCCGGGAGCTGTGGTCCGTACCGTCCGGCGCCCAGTCGACCGCTGTCACCGGCCGGACCCAGGACGCCGTCGTGGCCGGCACCGCCGTGGTGACGGTCGACGCCTCCAACTCCCGCTTCGAGGCCCGGGACGCGCACAGCGGTGAGGTCACCTGGACGGCGTCGTTCCCGGCAGGCACCCGGTGTGCGCCCGTCCCGGTGGGCCGGGAGCTCCTCGCGATGTGCGCGACGGAGGCGGAGCTGGACGCCACGGAGGTGCGCCACCCCACCCTGCACACCGTGGACCTCGCGTCCGGGGCACTGGGCAGGCCCATCGCGGTCAACGGCCCCGCCGTGCCGACGGGTGCGGCAGGCGGCAGGCTCGTACTCCTCTCCAGGCACATGGAGGGGGCGGCACGGGCCGGCTACGACGGGGTGGTCCGGGTCGACCCGGTCTCGCGGAAGGTCACGTACTCACGGCTCGGCAAGACGTACGAGGGGACGCCCGGCATGGCGGACGGCACCGTCTACGTGAGCGGGCAGGCCGGACTCGTCACGGCGCTCGACCCCGCTACCGGCCGGGAGAAGTGGTCTCGGCAGACGGGCGTGGAGGGAGCGTCGGGTCCGGCGGCGGATGACGGCGCGCTGTACTTCAGCTCGGCCACCGGCCGGGTGGTCGCGCTGTCGCCGGACGACGGCGCATCGCTGTGGACAACAGATCCGCAGGCCGATGGGCTGACGGGCGAACAGGGGGCGAGCCCGCGTGTGACCGTCGCAGGGCGTGTGCTGTTCGTGGCCGCGGACGCGAACACGCTCTTCGCCTTCGACACCCGGAGGCCCCCGAAGTCGGGCTGACCCCGGCGCGGCGCACGGAGAACCAGCCGCATGCTCAGCGCGCGGGTGTCGCGCGGCCGAGGGCGAACCGGGCGGCGCCGGGCCGCACCTCGACCAGGTCGGCAGCCGGTTCGCCCGAGCCGGAGGTCCCCGAACCCGCCGCCGCCCGGTAGCCCCGTCTCGTAAGGCCCCCGGGGCCCCCTCTGGTGCCGCTTCCGCGCTGCGCCGGTTCCCGGCGCTGGTTAGCGTGAGCCGTAGGACCCGCCTCGATGAGCAAGGAGCACAGCGATGCCCGCATCACCGAAACCGGCCAGAGGCGACCTGGGCCGGCGCATCGTGGCACGGCGCTTGCAGCTCGGGCTGTCCCGGCAGGACGTGGCGCTGCGGGCGGGCGCCGCACCCGGCTATATCGAGTACGTGGAGGAGCAGTCCGCGACGCCGGGCATCGGCTTCCTGCTCCGGCTGGCCGACGCGCTCGAAACCACGGTCCAGGAGCTGTCGGGAGGGACGGGCGAGCTGCCGCCGGGCCTCGGTCGGGGAGCGCGCCGGGCCCGGCTGGTCGAACTCGACGTCGCCATGTGCTGGGTGCTGCTGGGTGACCACGGCGTCGGACGGGTGGCGCTGACCCACGAGGGCGGGCCGGTCGTGCTGCCCGTGAACTACCAGGTGCTCGACGGTGAGGTCGCGTTCAGCACGGGTGAGGACTCCCCGCTGGCCACGGCCGTCGGCACGGAGATCGCCCTTGAGACCGACCACATCGACGACGCCTTCAGCAAGGGGTGGAGCGTGCTGCTCGTCGGCCCCGTCCGTGCCGTGGCGGACGAAGAGGACGCGCGGGAGCTCAGGGAGGCGGCGTACGCGACACCGTGGGCCGGGGAGGGGCGCGAACACGTCATGATTCTCACGCCTCGGCGGGTCACCGGACGCAAGATCATCGTGCCCGACGCCCCGGGCGACACCGACTGATCCCGCTGTGCGGCCCGGCTGAGTTCCCTGCGCGCGCTCAGCCGAGGGGGGAGGGGCACGGCGACCGGTGCGGTGCTGTGGTGGATCACGGCGTGGGCCACGTGGCCTGGCCGGGGGCCCAGCGGGCGGTCTCCGCGCCGTCCGACGACGGCGTCGGCCTCGTGCCCGGCGGCCGACGCGGCGGGCTGCGGAACCTGGCCGAGCGGGCTGAACGGGCCGGGCGCCCCGGCGGCACGCTGTCTGTCCGTGCCGAGCGCCCGGGAGGCACACCGTGCGTCCGCGCCGAGCCGGTTCCGCGCCATGGCGCCGCGCTGGGTGACGGGTGCCGCTGCTTCCTGGACGCGGCTAACCGGCTCCTCGCGGCCCCCGTACACGACCCCTTCGATCGAACGATGCACGTGGTTGACCGGCTACCGCCGACCCCTGTACGCGGGTGGCGGGTGACGCATCACCGTCCCTGCTGCCGGTTCTCCCGTACCTCCGCCGTGATGACGGCCGCCTTCCACCCCGAGCTTCCCGCGTAGCTGGGAAACGTGGTTCTTGACGGTCTTCTCGGACACATGCAGTCGACTGGCGATCTGCCGGTCGGTGAGGCCCTCGCCGATGAGGTCGAGCACGGACCGTTCGCGCTCGGACAGGACAGAGGGCCTCTCGTCCTCCCGGCCTACGGCCTCGTGGTCAGCGAGGAGGAAGACCCGGATCGGCGGTGCCGGAGGCGGGTGGTGTGCCGGGCGCCCGCGGGCCGAGGTCGCGCAGGACGGCGAGGACCTCCTCGTCGCCGACCTGGTCGAAGTCGTCGTACCACTCGCCCACCGAGCGGAAGCCCGGAGGCTGGTGGAGGCAGACGAAGTCATCGGCTTCCGGGCGTACGAGGTCGGCGCTGCCGGGGGCGGCGACGGGTACGGCGAGAATCAGCCGGGCCGGACCCCGGCGGCGCAGACCACGCAGGGCGACACGCGCGGTGACGCCGGTCGCGAGCCCGTCGTCGACCAGGATCACCGTCCGGCCCTCGACCCGGGGCGGGGGCCGACCGCCCCGGTAACGCTTCTCGCGCCGGTGCAGTTCCTCGCGTTCCCGGGCCACAACAGGGCCCAGCTGGTCCTCGCGCAGGCCGAGCAGATCGAGCGAGGGCCCGTCGAACAGCGGCGGGTCGTCGCCGATGATCGCGCCGATGCCGGTCTCCGGGCGGCCGGGCAGCCCGATCTTGCGGACGATCAGGACATCGAGCGTGGCGCCGAGCGCTCGCGCGACGGGCGCTGCCACGGGGACGCCGCCCCGGGGCAGCGCGATGACCACGGGATCGGCCACCTGGCCGTCGGCCGACCGTTCCAGGAGCCGGTCGGCGAGTTCCCGGCCTGCGTGGTGGCGGTCGCGAAACCGCATGTCCGGCTCACCCCTTTCATTCCGTATCCGCCATGATCCGCTCGGATTCGCCATGATCCGCTCGGGGGCGCGGTACCCGCAGGCGTATGCACGCCGGACTGTCTCGATGTTCGTGTGAAAAGTTCGTAATGCGGGGTATCTCCAATGATGTCGGAAAATCCTTCCCGACCGGAAAGGAGACGGGCCGTGACGGACTCTCGGTCACCGCTGCCAGCAGCGCACGCTTTCTCCGAGGGCCCGCGACCGCTGGACCGGAGCCGAGGTGAGGGCCAAGCGGCCCCCGACCGAACGGCAGCCGGGGAGCCCTTCCGGACGAGGAGAGATGAACCGCTCAACCGTGGAACGACTGATGACCGCACAGGAGGACACGATGCGTGACGTAGGCAGGCTCTTGCGCGCCAAGGTCCTCAAGGTCCGGGGACTGGTCAAGGAGTCCGACGGCAAGGCACTCGACGACCCGGCCCGCAAGGACGACGGCCGCCGTCAGCAGGCTGAAGCGCGTCGGCAGGAGCAGGAGGACCGGAACGAGCAGCAGGACCGCCAGGAGCAGCAGCATGGGCGGCCCGACGCATCCTCTGGCCGTTGAGCGAGCCAGGGGTGCGGCTGCCCGGGGACGAAGGCGGCCCCAGCACGCGGCAGGCACCGCCGCCGGACACACTCGGTGCAGCCCCACGGCCGCGCAGACTGGTGTGTCTGCCCGGGGTGTACCGCCCGCAGGCCGACACACTTCTGCTGGCCACCGCCATGCGACGCGAGGGAATCCGCGCGGGGATGGACGTGCTGGACCTGTGCACCGGAAGCGGCGCGCTGGCCCTGCACGCCGCCCGGCTTGGCGCCCGCGTCACGGCCGTCGACATCAGCCGCCGTGCCGTGGTGTCGGCGCGGCTGAACACCGCGCTGGCCGGGCTGCCCGTGAGGGTGCGCCGGGGCGACCTGCTCCGTGCGCTGCCGGGGCGTACGTTCGACGCTGTCGTCAGCAACCCCCCGTACGTGCCCGCCCCCGGTCTCGCGGTGCCCCGGCACCGGGCGGGCCGCTCCTGGGACGCGGGCCTCGACGGCCGGTTGATCCTCGACCGCATCTGCGCCGACGCCTGCGCCGCACTGCGCCCCGGTGGCCTGCTTCTGCTGGTCCAGTCGGGGCTGAGCCGCCCCGAGGAGACCGTGGACCGGTTGTCCGGTGCCGGACTCCACGTCTCGGTGACCGACCGGGTGATGATCCCGTTCGGTCCTGTCACCCGGGGCCGCTCGGCCTGGCTGCGGGCCCGCGGACTGCTGCCGGCCCGCCTGGACAGGGAGGAGCTGGTGGTGATCCGTGCCCGGAAGGAATGAGAGGCCTCGGCGGGTGGTGGTGGGCCGGGACGGCCCGATCCTGGTCGAGGGGCCGGTCGTCGTCGTGAACGACGACGGTACGACGACCAGGTCCGACCGTTTCGTCGCCGCGATCTGCACCTGCCGTCGCAGCCGCACCTACCCCTGGTGCGATACCAGCCACCGCCGTCGCGTGCCCGCCGGGCCGCCCAGGCCCCACCCGGACGACGGAAGCCCCAGGCCGGAGGACCGCGACACCCGGGAGGGCGACCGGGACCCCCGGGAGGGCGACCGCGACCCCCAGGAAAGCGACCGAGATCCCCAGGAGGGCGAGGAGGAAACCCGACCATGACGCCCCCGGCCACCACCCCCGCCCAACGGAATCCCGCCGCGCCCCCGCCGCTCCCGCAGGCACGCGGGCCCCTGAGCGGGAGCGTCCTCGCCGTGCTGGCAGGCCGCGGAACCCGGCTGCCCGACGCGGGGACGGTCCGCCGCGCCGACCCGTACGGCGACGACCTGCACCTGCTCCTGTACGTCCTGTACGAGCTCCACTACCGGGGGTTCGCCGGTACGGACGAGCGCCTGGAGTGGGACCCCGCCCTCCTCGCCGCACGCGCCGCCGCCGAGGACTTCTTCACTGACGCTCTGCGCCGGGACAGCGGGACGGGCGGGCAGGACGTGGCGGAAGCGGTCGACGCGCTGCTGGTGGAACCCGTGGGCGACGACGGGCACAGCGTCAGCCACCACCTCCAGCGGGAAGGGCGGCTGTGGCACCTGCGCGAGTACGCTGCCGTGCGCTCCCTGTACCACCTCAAGGAGGCCGATCCGCATCTGTGGGTGGTCCCCCGGCTCCGCGGGCGGGCGAAGGCGGCGATGGTGGCGGTGGAGTTCGACGAGTTCGGGGCGGGGCGGGCCGAGGACATTCACGCACAGCTCTACGCCGACCTCATGGCCGATCTCGGCCTCGATCCGCAGTACGGGCGCTACCTCGATGCCGCGCCCGCCCAGGCCCTGGCGACGGTGAACGTGATGTCCCTGTTCGGGCTCCACCGGAGGCTGCGGGGCGCGCTGGTCGGGCACTTCGCCGCCGTGGAGATCACCTCGTCCCCCGGCTCCCGGAGATTGGCGGCGGCGCTGCGCCGGGCGGGCGCGGGCCCCGCCGCGCAGCGGTTCTACGACGAGCACGTGGAAGCCGACGCGGTCCACGAGCAGGTGGTGCGACGCGACGTGATCGGCGGGCTGCTGGCGGACGAACCCGAACTCGCGGCTGACGTCGTCCTGGGCATCGCGGCCACCGGGTATCTGGAGGGCCGCCTCGCCGACCACCTGCTGTCGGCGTGGCGCGAGGGGCGTACGGCACTGCGGACACCGCTGACGGGCTGAGGGTCAAAGGGCACGGGGCGGCCGGGGCGGCCGGTCGGCGTCCCTCAGGTCCTCAGCGGCGCAGCCGGGCCTCCACGCCCCCTGTCGGCCGGTCGTATGGTCGCGCCGCATCCCGGGTTTCACCGCCGCTCCCGCACGGGAAGGCCAGGGGGTGCTTCGGAGGTGAGCCACGCCCCGGCGACGGACGCGTCGCGGGTCATCACAGACGCTCGGCGCGCCCCGCCGCGCCACCCTCCCGGCGACAGAGACCCCGTACGGCGAGGAGCTGAACGCCCCCATGGCCCTAGAAAGCCGCTATGCCGACGACCCCGACACGGCGGCACTGTTCCGCCGACTCGTCGAGCTGCCCGAGGGGCCCGGGCGGGAGCGACTGCGCGGGGAGATCATCTGCGCCTGGCTCCCCATGGCCCACCGTCTGGCCGCCCGCTACCGCGACCGCGGTGAGACGCTGGAGGACCTGCGGCAGGTCGCGGCCCTCGGTCTCGTCAACGCCGTCGACCGCTACGACCCCGAGCGCACCCGGGCCTTCGCTTCCTTCGCCGTACCTACCATCACCGGCGAGATCAAACGTCACTTCCGGGATCGCATGTGGTCCGTGCACGTCCCCCGCCGCGTCCAGGACCTCCGTAACGTCTTACGCCGCGCCGCCGCCGAACTGGCCGCCGCGGGCACCCAGCCGTCACTCGCCCGGATCGCCGAGCACACCGGACTGACCGAGGTGGAGGTGCGGCAGGGGGGCGAGGCGCTCCACGGCTTCACCGCTTTGTCCATCGACGCCGAGGCCTCCGTCGGCGGCAGCGGCGTGCTGCTCTGCGACAGTCTGGGCACCGTCGACGGGGCCTACGACCTGGTGCTCGACCGCGAGGCGGCCAGGCCGGGGCTCCGGAACCTGGCGGAGCGCGAGAAACGAGTGCTCTATCTGCGCTTCTTCGCCGGGATGACGCAGAGCGCCATCGCCTCCGAACTCGGTGTCTCCCAGATGCATGTGTCCCGTCTGATCAGCGATTCCTGCCGCCGGATCCGTGAGGAAGCGGCCCGCGAGCCCGGTCGGCGGAAAACGACCCGCGACACCGCACGACCGCGCCCCGTCTGACGAGCGGCCGCCGCGAAAGGGCTGTCGTCGAGACATGTCATCGCCACGTGCGTCCGCGGGCATGTCCCACTCCTCCCTGTCTCGCGTGCGGCCGGGGTCGGCCCACGGGGGTCTCAGCGTCCGAGAGCCTTCCGAAGCTCCGCCTTGTTCATCGAGGAACGCCCGTCGATGTTCTTCTTCTTGGCCTCTTCGTAGAGCTGGTCCTTCGTGGGGCCCTGCGAGCCCCGGTGGGAGCGTTCGCCGCCCCGCTGATGTGCGGACTTCTTGTCCTGCGTCGAGGTCTTGCTCGCCGTCGTCGACTCGCCGGACCGGGCGCGCTCCTTGTTCACGGTCCTGGCGGCGATCTCCTTCGCCCGCCGCTCGGAGGCGCCCCGCTCCTCCTGGCTCTCCTTGATGTGCTCGTACTGCCGCTCGCGCTTCTTGTTCGATCCAGCCGGCATGTGGTGCTCCTTGGCTCTGTTCCGAGGGGATGAGGGTGGGGGAAAGGAAGGTGTGCGGCGCCGAGGGCTGTTCTCCCAACCGGTCGGCGCCCGAGTTTCCTGCGTACGCCGGATACCTGCCACCCGGAGTACCCAGGGAGCAGCCGCTAAACATGCCGGATCGCCTCAGCCGTCGGGGTGCATCGCGCACACGGTGGCGTCGGCTGCATCGCGTACACGCGATGCAGCCGTGTGTACCGGGTACACGTGCTGCCGCCTGTGCGCCGGGTGCACATGGTTGCCCTCTGAACACGTCGGAGCCGAGAAGGGCCCCGGAGGTCCAGCCGGGAGGCGCCTGCTTCTGCCGTGGGAGCTCGGGGCCGGGTGGAGGGGGCTGGGTGAGCCGTGTCTCACCCGGGCTCCATGACTTGTCTATGAAACGAGTTGCATAGAAGGATTCACGGTATGGCCCTCGACCACGCGATCCTCGTCTCCCTGCTGGAGAAGCCGGGCTCCGGCTATGAGCTGGCCCGGCGCTTCGAGCGGTCCATCGGGTACTTCTGGACCGCCACCCACCAGCAGATCTACCGGGTCCTGGGGCGCATGGAATCCGATGGTCTGCTCCTCGTCCGCGAGGTGCCGCAACAGGGCAGGCCGGACAAGAAGGAGTACTCGGTCACCGGTCCCGGCCGCACCGTGCTCGCCGAGTGGCTGCACAAGCCGATCGAACCGGAGAGCCTCCGGCACGATCTCGCCGTGAAGATCCGGGGCGCCGCCTTCGACGATCCGGCCGCCCTGATCGACGAGGTCGGGCGGCACCGTCAGGTGCACCGGGACCGGCTCGCGCACTACCTCGCGGGGGAGTCGCGTGACTTCACCGGGCCCGAGGCGCCCGCACCGCGGGACGCCGGTCAGGAACTCCAGCACGTCGTACTGCGCGGCGGCATCGCGTACGAGCGCATGACGATCGCCTGGCTCGACGACGTACTCGACACCCTGCACCGCCTCGGAGCCGCGGGCCCGGGCGCCTGAACGGCGCGCCGCCCGCCACCTCCGTACCACCGAAGAAGACCCTCACCCTCCCGGAAGGCACCCTCCATGGCTGAGTCCGCGTCCTTGCTGTTCAACCCGCGCACCTACGACCCGCAGCACTTCGACCCGGAGACCCGCAGGCTGCTGCGCGCCACCGTCGACTGGTTCGAGGAGCGGGGCAAGCGCCGGCTGATCGAGGACTACCGCTCCCGCGCCTGGCTGGGCGACTTCCTGGCCTTCTCGGCCAAGGAGGGGCTGTTCGCCACCTTCCTCACCCCGCTCTCCGCGGCGGGCGACAAGGAGCGGCGCTGGGACACCGCCCGGATCGCCGCCCTCAACGAGATCTTCGGCTTCTACGGGCTCGACTACTGGTACGCCTGGCAGGTCACCATCCTCGGCCTCGGGCCGGTGTGGCAGAGCGACAACGAGGAGGCGCGTGCCCGGGCGGCCGAACTCCTCTCCCAGGGCGAGGTGTTCGCGTTCGGCCTGTCCGAGAAGACGCACGGCGCCGACATCTACTCCACCGACATGCTGCTGACGCCGGACAGCGACGGCGCCGGCGGCTTCCTGGCCTCCGGCTCCAAGTACTACATCGGCAACGGCAACGCCGCAGGGCTCGTCTCCGTCTTCGGCCGACGCACCGACGTCGAGGGCCCCGACGGCTACGTCTTCTTCGCGGCCGACAGCCGCCACGAGGCGTACCACCTGGTGAAGAACGTCGTCGACTCCTCCAAGTTCGTCAGCGAATTCCGCCTGGACGGCTATCCGGTGGCCCCCGCCGACATCCTGCACACCGGTCGCGCCGCCTTCGACGCCGCGCTCAACACCGTCAACGTCGGCAAGTTCAACCTCTGCACCGCCTCGATCGGCATCTGCGAGCACGCGATGTACGAGGCCGTCACCCACGCCGACAACCGCATCCTCTACGGCCGCCCCGTCACCGCCTTCCCGCACGTGCGCCGAGAGCTGACCGACGCGTACGTCCGGCTCGTCGGGATGAAGCTGTTCAGCGACCGCGCCGTCGACTACTTCCGCTCCGCCGGTCCCGACGACCGCCGCTACCTCCTCTTCAACCCGATGACGAAGATGAAGGTGACCACGGAGGGCGAGAAGGTCATCGACCTGATGTGGGACGTCATCGCCGCCAAGGGCTTCGAGAAGGACAACTACTTCGCCCAGGCCGCCGTCGAGATCCGGAGTCTGCCCAAGCTGGAGGGGACGGTCCACGTCAACCTCGCGCTGATCCTGAAGTTCATGCGGAACCACCTGCTGAACCCGGTCGACTACCCGGCCGTCCCCACCCGCCTCGACGCGGCCGACGACGACTTCCTGTTCCGGCAGGGGCCGGCGCGCGGCCTCGGCTCCGTACGCTTCCACGACTGGCGCACCGCCTTCGACGCCTACGCCGAGGTGCCCAACGTCGCCCGCTTCCGTGAGCAGGCGGACGCCCTGTGCACGTTCGTCGAGACGGCCGCCCCCGACGAGGAGCAGAGCCGTGACCTGGACCTCCTCCTCGCCGTCGGGCAGCTGTTCGCCCTCGTCGTCCACGGCCAGCTGATCCTGGAGCAGGCCCGGCTGACCGGCCTCGACCAGGACCTGCTGGACGAGCTGTTCGCCGTCCTCGTACGTGACTTCTCCGCGCACGCCGTCGAGCTGCACGGCAAGGACTCCGCCACCGAGGACCAGCAGAACTGGGCGCTGGGCGCGGTGCGCCGCCCCGTCGTCGACGCCGCCCGCTCGGCGCGGATCTGGGAGCGCGTGGAATCGCTGTCCGGGGCCTACGAGATGGCGCGGTAACCCCCTTACGCGACGCCCCTCCTGACGGCTTGCCAGCAGCCGTCAGGAGGAGTGCTCGGCCGGTTCGGGCTCCGGTGCGTCCGCCTGTTCCGGGTCGCCGGTCGGGTCGGTGGAGGTCTTCACGGACTCCAGGAGGAGCTGGGAGACGTCCACGACCTGGATGGACTCCTTGGCCCGGCCGCCCGCGGCGGAGCCGCTCGCCGACTCAGCCTTCTTGCCGTTGACGGAGTCGGTGAGCATGACGAGGCAGAAGGGGCAGGCGGTGGAGACGATGTCCGGGTTGAGTGCGAGGGCTTCGTCGACGCGTTCGGTGTTGATGCGTTTGCCGAAGAACCTCCTGGTCGCCCACGGCTATCAGCCGGAGTTCGGCGCCCGCCCGCTGCGCCGCACGATCCAGACGGAGCTGGACAACCGTGTGGCCTCCCTGCTCCTGGGCGGCGAGGCCGACCCCGGCGACACGATCGTCGCCGATGTGCAGAAGGACACGCTCCACTGCTCGGTACGCAAGGGCGAGGCGAGCGAGGGCAAGGGCGAGGCGAGCGAGGGCAAGGGCGAGCCGGGTGAGGGCCAGGGCGAGCCGAGTCGGGAATCCGCCTGAACGCCTGCCTGAACGATGGTCACCTTGACGTGCTCCATGATCGGCTGATCGCTCTGGGTGCTGCAGTCACCCAGAGCGATCACCCAGAGCGCACAGCACGTTCATCTCGGGCGACGGGCCGTGGCGGGCCGGGGCGGTCACCCGGGGAGCGTCAGCTTCCGCGTGATCCGCCGCGCCGACGCCAGCAGCTGCGCCCTGACCTCGGTGGTCCGGTACATCCGGTCCGACCGGAAGGAGATGCCGAGCGAGCCGACCTGGCCACGGCTGTACACGGGAACCGCCGCACATGTCGTCCCCCGCGAGTACTCCTCCCGGTCCAGGGAGAGCGGCGCGGTGGGCGAGGAGTCGAGCTGCCGCAACAGCTCCTCCCGGCGCGTGATGGTACGGGGGGTGAGGTCGGACAGGACGTGCCGCGACAGGTAGCTGGCGCGCCCCTCCTCGTCCAGCTCGCGCAGCACGCTCTTGCCCAGCGCGGTGGCGTGCCCGGCGTCCTCGAAGCCCACCCAGACGTCCACCCGCGGGGTGCGCGGACTGTCGACGATCTCCACGACCCGGATCTCCCCCTCGTCGTACAACGTCAGATAGGCGGCGGCGGAGACGCTGTCGCGCAACGAGGACAGCAGTGGGCGGACGTGCTCCTGAAGCGACCTGCCGTCGCTGTCGGTACCCCAGCCGGGTTCCTGGGTCGCGAGGCCGAAGGCGCCGTCGTCCAGCTCCGACAGATAGCCGTCCCGGGCCAGCTCGTGCAGCAGCCGCAGGGCGGTCGCCTCGGCCAGTCCGGCCTGCCGGGCCAGCTCCGGCACGGAGGCACCGTCCGGGTGCGCCCCTGCGGCCTCCAGCAACCGGAGTTCCCGCTGGACGGACACGGTGGGCTCGGGCCCGGCCTGGTCACCCATGCCCCCAGCATGGACCCCGTACCGGCCACCGGCAACGCGGTCTCCCGGCGGGCGGGAGGGCCCGAGCGGTCTCCGTACGGCTGATCAGCGATGATCGACAGGTGGCGGGAGGGGGCTTGCGGATTCGGTACGCTCTCGACGGACTCCGGGGTGCGGTCATGTCCCGGTCACCGTGGATCAGGGGGATGGTTCCGTGAGCAACACACCTTCGGCCGAGGCGTTTCAGCCGCTGAGGGACGACGACCCGGCGGTCGTCGGTGGATACCGGCTGGCCGCTGTGCTGGGCGCGGGCGGCATGGGCAAGGTGTACCTCTCGTACACGCCCGGCGGCCGTCCCCTCGCCCTGAAGGTGATCCGCGCCGAGTTCAGCGAGGACCCCGAGTTCCGGCGACGCTTCCAGCAGGAGGTACGGGCGGCCCAGCGCGTCCAGGGCCTGTAC
Source organism: Streptomyces durocortorensis (assembly GCF_031760065.1). Taxonomy (NCBI): domain Bacteria; kingdom Bacillati; phylum Actinomycetota; class Actinomycetes; order Kitasatosporales; family Streptomycetaceae; genus Streptomyces; species Streptomyces sp. C11-1. The sequence continues at coordinate 520,390 of NZ_CP134500.1, read as the reverse complement.
ACCGCGCCCGTCATCGACTCGGACACGGAGGGCCCGCAGCCCTGGCTGGCCACCGCCTATGTGCCGGGACCCTCGCTCGCGCACGCCGTGTCCCGGCACGGCGGGCTGCCGCTGCGCAGCGTCCTGCTGCTGACGGTCGGCGTCGCCGAGGCCCTCGGCGTCATCCACGGCGCGGGCATCGTCCACCGCGACCTGAAGCCCGCCAACGTCCTCCTCGCCGCCGACGGCCCCCGTGTCATCGACTTCGGTATCGCCCGCGCCGCCGACAGCACCGCCCTCACCGGCACTGGTGTGAGCGTCGGCACCCCGGCGTTCATGTCCCCCGAGCAGGCGGCGGTCGGCACGGTCACCCCGGCCACCGACATCTTCGCCCTCGGCCAGATCGCGGCCTACGCGGCGATCGGCGCGCCCGCCTTCGGCGACGGGCCCTCGCACGCGGTGCTCTACCGGATCGTCCACGAGGACCCCGACCTCAGCAGGCTGCCCGAGGAGCTCCGGCCCCTGGTCAGCCGGTGCCTCAGCCGCGACCCGGCCGACCGCCCGGACCTGACCGAGGTCATCCGGCTGTGCCACGAGATCTCGCCCGAACCGCTGCGCCAGGGCGAGGACTGGCTGCCGCAGGCGGTCACCGGGTCGATCACGGAGCGCCTCCGGATGCCCGCCCCCGCACCGACGCCGCCCCCGCAGCCGACCGTCGCGCCCACCCCCACCGAGTTCTCCCCGGGGAACCCTCCGACCCCGCCGCCGGGAGGGGCCCACTACACCCCGACCGGTTACGCGGTGGCCGCCGCGCCGACGCAGACCGGGCCGGCGGCGCCGGGAGTACCCCCCGCTCCGGGAGCGCCCGGCCCCTGGTCGCAGCACACCCAGCCCCAGGGGTACGCCACACCCCAGGGGCACGCCACCCCGCCGCCGCACCACACATCCGGCTTCCAGCAGCCAGGGTTCCAGCAGCCCGGGTTCCAACAGTCGGGGTTCCAGCCTCAGGCCCCTCGCCCCAAGCGACGGACGGGCCTGATCGTCGCCGCGTCCGTCGTCGGCGCGCTGGTCGTCCTCGGAGTCATCGGCGCGCTGCTGCCGGACGACGAGAAGTCCGGCAAGGCGGACGACAAGGCAGGGTCGTCCTCCTCCAGCGGAAGCGCGAGCGACAGCGGTTCCACGGACAAGTCCCAGGACAAGCCGGTCGATCCCGAGCCCGTCTCCTACGAGGGCATCGACCTGACGGCGAGTTACGAGCTGATGCTCGCCGACAACCCGCCGCGGCCGACGGCGAACGCGGGCAGCCGTGTCATCTACGGCGACGCGGACTTCTACTACTACCGGGACTCCCTCTTCGGCGACGAGCAGGTGGGCAGCGCCAACGGCAAGCTGGTCGTGCTGAAGAACACGCAGAGGGGCTCGTTGGAGGTCTGCCGCAACGAGACCCGCTACACCGAAAAGATCGGCCTCGACCAGCTCTCGTCCGGTTCGCAGGTCTGTGTGCTCAGCGACGCCGGGCACATCGCCGTGGTGACCTACCGAGGCAAGTCGGGTGCCGACGACCCCAGCCGCTACATCAGCATCGACCTGACGGTCTGGCGCAACGCCGAGGAGCCGAAGCAGAACTGACGACACGCCACTTGGTCCCGGCCGACCGGCTGAGCACCCGCTGCGACCAGTCCAGCGACGGGCCGATCGCGCCCGCTGTACCTCTGACAGTCCTCCGTGGCGGCCCGCTCGGCTCTCCGGCCCGCTCGGCCCTCCGGCCGGGGACGCGTGGGGACCGCGCCGCTCAGGCCGCCCCCGGACTCCGCCCGTCCGGCAGGAACAGGACCGAGTTGATGTACCGCTCCCGGCGCGGTGCGAAGGCCCGGTGCAGCAGGCCCCGGTGCACGAGGTGCTCGGTCCGGCTCTGATGGGCCACCAGGTCGAACCCGTCGAGCGGGACCCAGTCGCGGTCGGCGAGGAGCCAGCCCGTGTACCCCTGGCCGGTCAGCGTGCCGACCACCGGCTCGATCGGGCCGAGCCGGCTCTCCAGCTCGATCAGCAGCGCCGGACGTTCACGGCGCAGCAGCTCCGCCGCGCCCAGCAGCGCGGCCGCCTCCCCGCCGTCCACGTCCATCTTCACGAAGCCGACCCCGCGCAGCCCCAGGCTGTCGACGGTGATCGACGGTACCTCCAGGCAGTGGGCGTGGATGTCACGGCGGGCCAGCGACGAGACCCCCCGGTCGCCCCGGTCGCCCTCCGGGAACCACAGCTGCGCCGTGCCCGCCCTGTCCGTCGCCGCGCCCTGGACCACCCGGACGTTCGACGGCAGCGTCCGCCGCAGATGCTCGGCCAGATGCGGCACGGGCTCCACGGTGACCACCTCCGCGCAGCGCGCGGCGAGCCGCCGGGACCAGGGGCCGTACCAGCCCCCGATATCGAGGGCGACGCTGCCCGGCGGGCAGAAGTCCGCGAGCCGCCGGAGCTCGGGCTCGAAGCGCGGATACAGGGCGACGGCGGCGGAGCCCACCAGGCGCCCGGGCAGTCTGGCCGCCACCGCCGCGGCGAGTGTGCTCACGTGGCCGAGGCCTTCAGCGAGGTCAGGAACCGCTCGTGGTCGTCGGCATCGACCCTTCTGCCCGAGGAGGGCAGAAGCTGCGGTATGCCGTCCACGATCGGGTAACTCAGATGCAGCCGCGGGTTGTAGAGCGCCTCCTCCTCCGGAAGCAGGGCCAGCGGCCCCTTGTCGAGCGGGCAGGCCAGGATGGCCAGCAGCGGGTCGTCGGGACGCATCAGCGGCTCCTCGGTGTCGTCGGGGTGAATGGGTGAAAGGGTGAAGTGGCGAAGGGCGAGGGGGAACGGACGGGCGGGTCAGGACGGTGAGGCGGCGGGCGGCGGATCGTGGCGCGGCATGGCCAGCAGGACGGTCAGGGCCAGCGCCGTCCCAGCCACCCGCAGGGTCAGCAGCAGCGGGTCGTCGGGCAGGCTCTCGCCGAACGCCAGCGTCCCGAGGACCGCGGTGAACAGGCACGTCACCGTCGTGCACACCGGCACGATCAGCGAGGCCCGGCAGCGTTGCAGCGCCGCCTGCGACATCACCAGACCGGCGACCGCGGTGAACAGCAGCAGATACGGGTAGGGCGAGCCCAGCAGCGACAGCGCCGCCTCACCGAGATCGGTGCTGGTCAAACGGCTGGACGTGCCCTTGATCGCCAGGGAGCTGACCCCGTAGAGCAGCCCGACCGCCACCCCGTATCCGATGCCGCTGGTCGGGACCCGGTGCCGCTTGGCCGCCCGGCTCTCCACCCGTACGTAGAGCCAGACGCCCGCCGCGAGCGCCGGGACGCAGACCAGGAGCACCAGCATCCACGGGGCCCCGCCGCTCACCACGTCCTCGCCCTCGCGCACCGAGGCGACGACCATCAGCAGTGCGAGCAGGACCCCGCCCAGCGCATAGCGTTCGCGCCCCGACGACTCCTCGCCGAGCACCGCAGAGGACAGCAGCAGGAGCAGCACCAGACCCGAGACGAAGATGCCCTGGGCGGCCGCGATCGGCAGCGCGCGATACACGATCAGCTGGGCCCCGAACCCGGCCGCCAGCGCCAGCGCACCGACCGTCCACAGCGGGCTGGTGAGCAGCACCCGGACCACGTGCAGCGGCCGGCCGGCGGAGAGCGGGGGCAGCGAGCCGAGCGCCCGCTTCTCCACCACGAACCCCACGCTGTACAGCGCGTTGGCCACCAGCGCCGCCCCGACACCCCACCACATCGCGCTACCTGCGCCGCGCGTGGGCCAGCAGGATGGAGGCCGCCCCGGGCACCGAACACGCCGCCCGGTCCAGTAGCCGCAGCGGACGCGGCACCCCGTGGAAGGGCGCACCGGTGATCCGTACGTCCTCGAAACCGGACGCCGTCAGGAACGAGCGCAGGGCGCGGGCGGTGTACAGCCGCAGATGGCCGACCACCTCGGAGCCCGGGCGGCCGTGGATCCCGCGCAGGCTGACCTCCGAGAACACCGGCTGCACCCCGGCCAGCAGCAGTGCCCGGTTGTACCAGGCGGCCAGGTTCGGGGTGGACAGCATCAGATGGCCGCCGGGCCGCAGCACCCGCCGCAGCTCGTCCATCGCCTGGTCCGGGTCGACCAGATGCTCCAGGATCTCGCTGAACAGCACGGCGTCCGCGCACCCGTCGGCCAGCGGCAGCCCGCCGTGCTCCAGTTCGCCGCGGACCACGAGGCCCATCCGGGGCCTGGCCCTGCGCAGCGCGTCCTGCGACCAGTCGACGCCGATCAGCCGGTGCCCTGCGAGGATCGGGGCCGCCGTGGCCGCCGCCGTACCGTCGCCGCACCCCACGTCGACGATCACCTGGCCCGGCGCGTCCAGGGCGTTGGCCAGCAGGCGCGCCTGCCGTCTGCTGCGCCCGTCGCCCGAGGCGACGGGGACGGCCGGGTTCTCGTAGAAGTCCCGCAGCCCGGGCGGGGGAGGAGCGGTGCTGGTCATACGGCCTCCGAGGATGTCGCGGCCAGATGGCGGGTGAACAGGTCCAGCAGCCGTACGCCGTCCTCGTCGCCCAACAAGGTGCGCGACCAGCGCAGTGCCAGATGCAGCCGGCCGCCCGTGGACGCCGTCGTGAAGGTCAGCCCCCGGGGCATCCGGGCGGGAGCTGAGAACCAGACGGCCGTCGCCCGGCCCGCGTCACCGAAGTCCAACGGGTACGGAATCCGGCCGATGTTGCTCAGCAGGGTCGTCGAGGTCCACGGACCGGCCACCACCCGCAGCCCCCGGGTGAGGGCGGCACGGGTCGCGACGGGCAGCAGCGGAGCGGTCAACAGGGATGCGGCCCGGCCCAGTTGGGGACGCGTCTGCGCCTTGAGTACCCGGGTCCGCTCGGCCGTCGTCCGCAGCAGAGCCGCCACGTCCGCCCCGGACGCCACCTCGGACGCGCTGAAGGGGACCTCCACCAGCCGGGTGCCGTTCCCGATCGGCATCTCGGGACCCCGGTTGCGGTCGTCGACCGGCATGGTGATCCGCAGCGGCCGCCGGTCGGCCCCCGGCGCGCCCTGCGCCCGGTTCCAGTCGGCGACCGTCAGGGCGGTGGCCACCATCAGCTGGTCGTTCACCGTGTAGGGCGCGCCCGACTCCCGCCGCGGAACCGGGAGTTCGGCCAGGAGCTGCGCGTTGCCCGGCACCGGTGCGGGGCCCGGCGAGCCCGGCGCCACCTGGGCGGGCCGGGCCACCACCGGGGCCCGGGAGTGCCGGGGCGGCGGCGCGGACGGCGGGCGGGCCGGAGCGGGCGGCGGCGGTGTGGGACACGCGCCGTAGATCTCCGCGGCCGTCCCCGCCAGCCGCAGACACGCCGGGCCGTCGAGAGCGGTGTGGTGCACGGTGAACAGCAGCACACAGCCCTCCCGGTCCGGCTCCCGGACCACTTCGAGCCGCAGCGGCGGCGAGGCCGTCAGCGCCGGGGCCCGCTCCAGCGCCCCGGCCCGCGCCCGCTCCAGTGCCCCGGGAGCGCACGGCGGGAAGGAGACCGGGTCCGTGTCCGGGCTCTCGGTCAGCTCCCACTCGTAACGCCGGGCGAACAGGCCCCGGGGCCGCTCCCGCATCAGTGCCCGGGGGTGCCGGGCGAGCGAGCCGGCGAACGCGGAGCGCAGCCGCTCCTCGTCGACCAGGCCCGGCAGCTGGATCTCGATGAGCACCGTGCTCGGCTCGGCGTCCTGCGCACAGTGCCGGGCCACCTCGTCGACGACCGGGAACGGCACCCGGGCGAGCCTCCCGGGCGGCTGCCCGCCGCCCGGGACCCGCTGGTGCTGCGTGGTCGCCATCAGGTGTCCCCTCCCTTCGCCGGGTGCTTGCCGTCGGCGGACAGCGTCCGGCCCGAGTGCGGTGCGGGCTGCGCCGGAAGCTGGAGCGTCTGCCCGTCCCCGGCGGCCGGGTCCGGCTCACCCCCGCCCCGGCCGACCCGGACCGCCCGCCTGCCGAGCGGCTCCCGGCCCACCGTGACCAGTGCGGCGAACAACCCGATCAGGGCGAGCAGTTGAGCGGTGGCACCGAACGCACCCGCGCCCATTGCCGTACTCTCCCCGGTGCCCACCGCCGCGACGATCCCCGCGGCGGCCATCGCCGTGAACGCGACCGGAACGAGCAGCCTCGGCCGGAAGTGCGCGAGCACGGCGAGGAGCGGAACAGCCACGGCGAGGGGACCCGCGATCACCACCCCCACCAGGGTGAGGGCGACCGTGCCCAGGACCAGCCCCGGCCCTGGCGGGACCGGCTGTTCCTCGGCCTCGTACGGTCCGGAGCCCCGGCGCGGTACGAAAGCGAGCGCCACGAGCGCCAGGAACAGCACGCCCGCACCGATCAGACCCGCCCGGTAGATCTCGGCCGGTTCGTACTCCAGGGTGACCGTGCCGCCCTCGCCCTCGGGCACCAGCCAGGCCTGCTGCCAGCCGTCGATCCGCAGCGGCGTCAGCTCCTTGCCGTCCAGGGTGGCCTTCCAGCCCTTGTTGTGGTTCTCGTGGATCTGGAGGTACGAGGCCTCGCCCGCACCGACGGAGACCGTGCGCCGGTCGCCTTCGCCCTGCTCGACATCCACCTTCCGCGGTGCCGCCGCCGCGGCCTCGGTGCTTCCGTTGCTCAGGGTGACGTCGGTGATGGCCAGCGGGCCCGCGTCGCCCGCCTGGACCGTGGTGGACGAGGCGGCCAGCTCCACCTTGCTGTCCTCCGTGCACAGCGAGACCTGGATGGGCCGGCGCTGGGTCAGATCCCGCACCCGCCCCTCGGCCCGGGTCTCCAGATACGTACCGCCGACGGAGAGGACCGGACCCCTGCCGCACGGGAGGCTGAACTCCTGATCCGGCTTCGGCTGCGGCGAACGGAACTCCTCCAGCGCCGGGATGTAGACCTCGCTCAGCCCGACCGGCAGCTGCAACTGGCCGTCGGCCACCGGGTTGTGCACGGTCAGCCGCGCCTGGCGCGAGATGGTGATGTCCATCCTGTCGGTGTTGACGGGCGAGAAGCGGGCCATCCCGTTCTCGTCCACCGACGCCACCGCCGTACCGTCCGGCGAACTGATCTGCACCTGCTCGGGCCGGGTGGACAGCCCCCCGGCCGCCGCGAAGACGATCTCGCCGACCGGCCTCTTCTCCGGCCAGGTCAGATGCAGTACGGGGCGTTCGCCCGCGATCCACGCCGTGGTCAGATCACCGTCGGTCAGGTTGCGGGGGCTGAGGTTCGTACCGAGCCGGGCCGTGGAGTCGGCACTCACCTCGATCTTGTCCCGCTCCCCGGTCAGCTCGAACAGCAGCTTGTCGAGCGCCTCGCCGGGCACCGGCAGCGCGCTCGCCGAGACCGTGTACTCGCCCGCCTCCTGTGCGGTGAACTGCCGGCTCAGCCCGACCTCGGCGGCCACGGACGACAGGCCGCCCGGGTCACTGCCCCGCCGCAGCGAGAACATCGTCGAGTCCGCACCCTCGCGCGGCGCGTCGTTCGGCAGCTCCAGCATCCGGGTCACCTGTACGCCGGGGATGGCGATGTCGGTGAACCCGGCGCCGCTGAGTCCGGGGCGCCCCTGCTGGGACTCCAGGATCGTCACCTTCAGCCAGGACGCCTGCCCGGCGGGAGCGGCCACCTGCTGCGCCGAACCGTCCGGCCGCAGCGGGCTGTCCTTGAAGCCCTGGTCGGTCTGCACCCGGATCACGGTCGCCGCGGCCCGCATGTTCCCGCTGGGCAGCGGAGTCACCTGGAGGGAGCTCGGCAGCTCCGTCGGGGTGGCGAAGTCGACCCGCACCCACTCACCCTCGGGGGAGCCGGGGGACCCCTCCGCCCAGCCGGTCTCCGGATTGCCGTCGAACGCGTTGACCGGGTCGTACTGCGGCAGATGGAACAGCCAGTTGCCCACCGACGACGCACTGACCGACTTCGCGCCCCGGAGTACCGCCGTCGTCTGGTGCTTCGCCCCGGAGGTCGGCAGGATCTGCCGGGGTTCGCGGCCCGGATCCTGCACCGCGTCCACGGCGTTGCGCTCATCGGCGGTGTACGTGTACGAGGTGTTGGAGTTGACCAGACCGAACCGGGTGTCGGCGCGGCGCAGCCCGTCGCCCGCCGCGTACAACGACGGCCGTCCCAGGCCCGGGTGCGCGTCACCGGCCAGCACGGCCGGCCGGCCGTCCAGCGCACCGGTCGCCGACAGCGGCAGCAGCGACTCGGGGCCGCCGCTCACCACGGCCGTCGAGGCGACCGGGGTCGCTTCCGCCCGTCCCGGACGCTCGGTCCCGGCGGGCGGCCGGTAGATCTCCACCGCCTGCTGCCGCGGATACAGGCCCTCGATCTGCACGGGGGTGTCCGCCGCGATCCGGCCGCCGGTCATCACCGGCCCGTAGCCCTTCACCCGCCGGTAGCCGGACGCCTCCAGGGTGCGCTTGACCGTAGTGGTGGGGACGTACCCCAACTGGTCGGGGTCCAGGTCGTTGCGGACCACCACATAGTGCAGCCCGGCCCGGTTCAGGTACCCGCTGAGCCCGGGAACCTCGCCCCCGGAGGTCAGCGCCTGCTCGACGGCGTCCATCGCCCGCCGGTTGCCGGGCGTGCCGAAGGGGACGTAATCCCGTTGCGCATAGGGCGAGTTCGCCAGGACGTCCAGCGGCTGGTCGATGGGGGAGCCCCAGGTGTAGATGCCGTGCGCGGTCGCCGGGACGACCAGGGCGCGGTCATGGGGCGAATTGTCCTTGAGCCAACCGCCGGTCTTCTTCCAGTAGTCGGGCAGCTCCTTGAACGAACCTGGTTGCAGGATCGAACCGTTGACGTACGGCCAGGCCAGGCCGGGCAGCACGATCACGGCGGCGATCACCGGCGCGAGGCGGCGCATCCGGGCCGGGTCGCGGTCCCGGCGGGCGGCCGCCAGAGCGGCGACGGCGGTGATGTGCGCCAGGCCCAGGGCCAGCGCCAGCGCCAGACCCGTCTGGAACTTGTAGATGTTCCGGAAGGGCACCAGCCAGGTGTCCAGCCAGTCCTGTACGGTTCCGTGGAACAGCCCGCCCAGCGCACCGCCGTACCCGGCGAGCGTGACGAGCGCGACGGTCAGGACGGTCAGCACCAGCCAGCGGCGTTCGGGCAGATCCCGTCGGGCAAGACCCGCGAGTCCCAGGGCGGCGGCGAGCGCCGAGCACAGGACGGTGAGGGTCGCGGTCGCGACGGTCCACCCGGCCGGGAGCCAGGCCTCGCCGAAGTTGAGATAGCCCACCCAGTTGCCGGCGCCGCGCAGCGCTTCGGTCGCCGACATGGTGGTCGTGGTGGTGTACGAGGACTCCACGTACGGCATGAAGTTCTCGCCGAAGGTCCCCAGCAGCAGCAGCGGAACGATCCACCAGGCGGTCGCCATGACCACGCCCGGTATCCACCAGGCGAGCAGTGCGCGCTTGCGCGGTCCGGGGGGCCGGGACAGCAGATACAGCCCGACCGGCAGCAGCGAGGCCAGCGTGGAGGCGGCGTTGACCCCGCCCATCAGCGGGATCAGCAGCGCGGACCGGGCCGCCGCGATCCTCGGCGCCAGGCGCGGGTCCGTCAGCGGCAGCAGCACCCACGGCAGCAGGGCGCCCGGCAGCGCGGCCGCGGACGTCGAACCCACGACGATGGTGTACGTCGGCCACAGCGCGTAGACGACGGCGCCCAGCAGCCGGGTGGCCGAGGAGCCCACCCGCAGCCGCTCCGCCAGCCGCAGCGCACCCCAGAAGGCGGTCGCCACGATCAGCGAAAGCCACAGCCGCTCCGCGAGCCAGGTGGGCACCTTCAGCAGGTCGGCGGCCCCGTAGTACGGCAGCATCGGGACGAGATAGCCGATGTACTGGTCGGCGATCCCGCCGAACCCGGCCCGGCTGTGCCACAGCTCGCCCAGGTCACCGAGGAACCGGCGGGGGGCCGTGACGACGCCGAGTTTGGTGTCGAACGTCATCCGCCCGGGCGACACCGCCAGGAACGCCAGGAAGACGACGGCCCAGAACCCCAGGAGCCAGCGCCGCGACCGCGGCTGCGGCAGGCCGTCGGCAGGGGCGGAGGGCTCGGGACCCGGGCCGTCCGGGGCGGCGGGCCGGGGTGGGTGGACAGCGCTGGTCATGAACACCGCCGGAGGATGAGAAGGAGGTTCCAGGTGGCGAACTCCCGCAGTACGGGGATCCGCGGCACGAGCTGGGGAAGGACGGGCCAGTAGCGCGAGCGTGCGGAGACGACGGACACATCGGTACGGGCCCGGACATGGCGCAGCGTCTCGCCGACGCCGATCCGGAAGAGGTTCTCGCCGAGCCGGTGCTTGGCGGGGGAGCCGGTGCGCCGCTCGTAGCGGCCACGGGCACGCTCGGCGCCGAGATAGTGCCAGGGAGCCCACTCATGGCCGCCCCAGGGGGAGAGCCAGTTGGTGAACGACACGTAGATCAGCCCGCCGGGACGTGTCACCCGCGCCATCTCGCTGAGAAAGGTGTGCGGATCGGCGACGTGCTCCAGCACATTGGAGGAGAAGCAGACGTCGGCCGCGCCGTCGGCGAGCGGCAGCAGATAGCCGTCGGCGACGACGGTGTCCGCGCGCTGCCCGGGGCCGAGCTCCGAGGCGTCCGGCTCGAAGAGATAGCCGTGCGCACCGCGCCGCCGGAACTCCCGGGTGAAGTAGCCGTCGCCGCCGCCGATGTCCACGACGACCTTGCCCCGGAGCGGACCGTGCCGCTCCACCTGGTCCGCCGCATCGCGGGCCAGCAGGGTGTACGCCGTCGCCGGGTCGCCCTGTTCCCGCAGGAAGGCGCGGAACAGGGCGGCCGAGCGCCGGAAGGAAGGGTCTTTCACGCGCTCGCACCGATCGCCGGGGCGCTCGCGCCGCTGGTCGCCTCGGCGGCGACCGCCATGAACTGGCGCACGCTGGAGGTCCACCGGAACGCGGCCGCGCGTTCCCGGGCCGCCTTCCCCATCGCCTCGCGCCGCTCGTCGTCCAGCGCCAGCGCGCACCAGGCCGCGGCGAAGGAGGACGCGCCCCGGGCCAGGATGCCGGTGACCCCGTCCTCGACGGAGTCGCGCAGCCCCGGCACGTCGAAGCCCAGCGTCGGGGTGGAGCGCGCACCGGCCTCCGTGACGACCAGCCCCCACCCCTCCACGGCCGCCGGATGCAGCAGCATCCACGCGGCGCAGAGCAGCCGGTGCTTCTCGGCCTCGGTGACATGACCGGCGAACTCCACCCCCGGTCCGGCCAGCCGTTCCAGCCGGGCGCGCTCGGGGCCGTCGCCCACGATGACGAGACGGCCGCCGGTGACCGGCCGGACCCGCTCCCACAGCTGGAGCAGCAGGTCGATGCGCTTGTAGTCGACGAGTCGGCCCAGCGCCAGGAAGAGCGGGGTCCCGGACCGGTCGCTCTGCGGGCTCGGCTCCTCGACACCGTTGTGCACCACCCGTATCCGCCGGTCGGGCACGCCCAGCTCGCGCAGGGCGCCCGCCGTGGACGGGGACACGGCGATCATCAGGTGGTCGCGGTAGGCGCGGGACAGCGCCCAGTGCTCCAGCCGCCGCCCGGCACGGGCCACCGGCGTGGGGAAACGCATGTCCCACAGATCGGTGTGCACATGGTTGACGAGGCATACGGTGGGCCCGCGATGCCACAGGGGGGCCAGATACGGCATGCCGTTGCAGACCTCGACCAGCAGATCGCAGTCGCCGACCTGCCTGGCGAACGCGGAACGCGCACCGAGGTAGTGACCCAGCGTGCTGCCCGCCGAGACGACCCGGTAGGGCCTGCGGGCGGCCTGGCCGCCGCACAGGAGCGTCACGTCATGGCCCTCCTCGGTGAGGCCCAGGGCAAGCCGGTCGATCAGCAGCTCGGAGCCGCCGGCGGCCGGATTGCCCAGGTCGCGGTGGGCGAGGAACACGATGCGTCTGGGAGCGGCCGGGACCCTGGAGGACGTCGGGCCCTGACCCTGGCGCGTGGCTGCGTCGAGCAGTGGGGGAGGTACGTGCTGGGGCATGGGCGCTCCAACTCGGCTCTGGGTGCGGGGACTCGGGGATGAGCGGTACGAGGGGGGAGGGGAACCGCGGGAAGAGGGGAGAAGCGGGAGGGGCGAACCGGAAAGGGCGGGGAAAGAAGGGGTGGTGAACGCGAACGACGGAACGGAAGGGCGAGACCGGGGGGCCGTGCTCTGGTGGGGATAGACAGTTTTCGGCACGGGTTACCGCCCGGCTACTCACCGGCGCAACAACTTGCGAGTAACTCAGGTGTGCATACTCGTCATCATGTGAGTGCTCGGGGCCTCCGGCTCCGTCCGCCGCCCCCGCACGACGAGGACGACCCCCGCCGCCGTGAGTACGCCCCCGAGCCCGGCCGCCCCGATCGGCACGGTCTCACCGAGCATCGCCAGCCGGTCGCTGTCCGCCGAGGCGAGCGCGACCTGCTTCTCCTGGGTCTCCTTGGTGAACTCCACCCGCTTGCTCTCCAGCAGCACCACGGCGTCCCTCTTCGAGCCCGGTGCGCGCAGCGTCTTCTTCGGCCCGATCGCCGCGTTGATGATGCGGCCGGTGCGCCGGTCCACGACCAGCTCGATGCCGCTGTTGGAATACCACTCCTCGGCCAGCACCTGGGACGTCTTCTTCCGGCCCACGAGCACGCCGGGCACCTGGCGCACCCCGGTCCTGGTGGGCTCGACCCGGCCCTTGAAGAGGTAGCCCGAGTAGCCCTGGACCTCCTGCTCACCCGCGTAGGAGAGCCGCACCACCCCGCCGAGGGTGCTGTCCCACCAGCGGTAGGCGCGCTTCTCGACGTCGAAGGGAAACTTCAGGTACGCCTCCCCGTCGAATGTCGGGGACTCCTCGCAGCAGTGCACCGGCTCGTTCGTCGTCCGGTCGGTCACCCAGCGTTCCAGCGTCCACTGGAGGGCGTCGCGGGGATCGGCGGCGGGCAGCGTCCCGTCGTGGTCCACGGAGGTGGACACATCCCAGACGGCGTTGCCGCTCTTCTCGCTGTCGGCCACGTCCCCGCGCACCTGCCGGGTGATCGTGATCGTCTCGCCGTCGACCGTCTCCACCTCGCCGGTGTCGAAAAAGCTGCCGGTCCCGGTGAAGACGGTGGTGGTGTCGATGTCGATCGGGGTGCGCTTGGCCTGCGGCTGGACGTACCAGACGAGCAGCGGCGCGAGCACGAGCAGGAAGACCCCCGCCCCCAGCAGGACGAGCGAGAGGGGTGAAGTATTGCGGCGCATCCGGGCACTCCTGGGTCGAATCTCTTCGCGGAGGTGCACGGGCCCCGGGCCGGTCAGCCCTTGATTGGCGTGAACAGTAGGCAAGGCCTTGACGAGATGTCAATGACCTGTCGACACTGTGTGCCAGCCGGAGGGGCCCGGCTCACGGGGTGGGGATCGTCTCCAGCAAGGAGCTGACCCGACTATGCGCAGACTCATCGCCGCTCTTGTCACCGCCCTGGCGGCCGCGGCGCTCGCCGTAGGTGCGGCGGTCGGTGTCGTGGCACTGCTCGACGCCACCCCCGACCAGCCCAATACACCGCTGATCAGCTACGACACCGCACCGGCCGCCCCATGACGCGCACGGCCTGGCAGGAGGTGCCCCGGCCGAAACTGGACCGGTTCGCCGCCATCGCCCTGTCCGAGGCCCCGGAACTCGCGCAGACGATCCTGCACGCGATCCGCCGGGACTACCCCTATCTCCACCTGGTCGAGGACGAGTCCGGCGAGCCCCTGGCCCTGGTCGGCATCCGCCGCGCCATCGAGGGCTTCGTCCACAACCTCACCTCCGGTGCGCACCCCCGGGTGCCGCCGGAGATGTTCCAGGAGTTCGGGCGGGGCGAAGGGCTTGAGGGCCGCAGCCTCGACTCGCTCCAGGCCATCTACCGCCTCGGCGTGAGGCTCACCTGGCGCAGGTTCGCCGAGATCGGACAGCAGATCGACATCGCCGCACCCGCCATGTACGAGCTCGCCGAATCGGGATTCGAGTATCTGGACGGACTCGTGGAACAGTCGGTACGGGGCTACGCCGAGGCGGCGGCCCGGCGCGCCAGCGAACGCCTCCGCCTCCAGCGCCAGCTGATCGAGATGCTGCTCATGGAGCACCGGGCCGAATCGACCCGGACCCTGGCCGAGCGGGCCGCCCGGATCGGCTGGGAGCTTCCCGAGACGATCGCGGTGGGCGTCCTCATCCGCCCCGCCCGGGAAGCGGTGGCCCCGGCGGTCGGCCAGGGCATCCTGCTGGACATGGAGAGCGAGCAGCCGCGCATCGTCATCCCGGACCCGGACACGGCGGGCCGCGCGGAGACCCTGCGACGGGCCACGGCCGGCTGGTCCGGGGCGATCGGACCGCCGGTCCCGCTGGCGTCCGCGGCGACGTCCTTGCGCTGGGCGGAGACGGCGGTCCAGCTGATCAAGAAGGACCTGCTGCCGCAGGGCGAGGTGCTGTACTGCACCGAGCGCACGGAGGAGCTGGTGCTGCTGCCTGCCCAGGAGCTGACCGACGCGTCCGCCCGCCGCTGCCTCGCCCCGCTGGACGGCCTCAGTCCGACCCAGACCCGGCGCCTGGCCGAGACCCTGCTCGCCTGGATCGAGACCTCCGGCGGCGCACCCGAGGTGGCCACCCGGCTCGGCATCCACCCCCAGACGGCCCGCTACCGGCTCCGGCAGATCCGTGAGCTGTGGGGCGACGCGATCGACGAACCGGACCAGCGCTTCGAGATGCTCCTCGTGCTCCGCTCCCAGCGGCTGCGGGGCGATCTGGCACCCGTCCAGGGCTGAGACCGCAACCGCCGCGGCCCCCGCGCCCGGGGCCGCGGGCGCCCCCGTGTGCCCGCGGGGGCTCGGGCCCGGGCTCAGACCGGGGTGACGTACGCCCCGGCGATCCCCCCGTCGACCAGGAAGTCCGTGGCGTTCACGAACGAGGAGTCGTCGCTCGCCAGGAAGGCGACGGCGGCGGCGATCTCGGTCGGCTCGGCGAACCGGCCCACCGGAATGTGTACAAGACGCCGCGCGGCCCGCTCCGGGTCCTTGGCGAACAGCTCCTGGAGCAGCGGGGTGTTGACCGGCCCCGGGCAGAGCGCGTTGACGCGGATGCCGTCGCGCGCGAACTGCACCCCCAGCTCGCGCGACATCGCCAGCACCCCGCCCTTGGACGCGGTGTAGGAGATCTGCGAGGTGGCCGCGCCCATCCGGGCCACGAACGAGGCCGTGTTGATGATGGAACCCCTGCCCTGGGCCCGCATGTAGGGGATGGCCGCCTTGCAGCAGAGGTAGACGGAGGTCAGGTTGACCTCCTGCACCCGCCGCCAGGCCGCAAGACCGGTCTCCAGGATCGAGTCGTCCTCCGGCGGGGAGATCCCCGCGTTGTTGAACGCGATGTCCACCGAGCCGTAGGTGTCGAACGCCGCCTTGAACAGGGCGTCCACCTGCTCGGCGTCGGTGACGTCCGTACGGACGAAGAGCCCGGCGGCCTCCTCGGCGGCGGCCTTGCCGCGCTCCTCGTCCACATCGGCGCAGACGACATGGGCGCCCTCGGCGGCCAGTCGCCGCACGGTGGCCAGTCCGATGCCGCTGCCGGCTCCGGTGACGACGGCGGTGCGGCCGACCAGGCGGCGGCAGACAGAAGACGTGTCGGTCATGGTGCTCAGGCCTCCGTGCTGATGAAGACGTTCTTGGTTTCGGTGAAGGCGGCCAGGGCGTCGGGGCCGAGCTCACGGCCCAGACCCGACTGCTTGAAACCGCCGAAGGGGGTCGAATAGCGCACGCTGGAGTGCGAGTTGACGGACAGGTTGCCCGCCCGCAGACCCTGGCCGACGCGGAGCGCGCGGCCGACGTCCCGGGTCCAGACCGAGCCCGCCAGCCCGTAGTCGGTCGCGTTGGCGAGGCGCACGGCGTCCTGTTCGTCCTCGAACGGCAGGACCACCGCGACCGGCCCGAAGACCTCCTCGACGGCCACCGGCGCATCGGGCGAGACCCCGGCCAGGACGGTCGGCGGATACCAGAACCCGGGCCCCTCGGGCGCCTTGCCGAGGAAGGTACGTACGCCGTCGGCGCCCCGGCCGCCGTCGACGAACCCCGCCACCCGGTCCCGCTGGACGGCCGAGATCAGCGGGCCCATCTGGGTCCTCTCGTCGGCCGGGTCGCCCACCACGACGGCGGCCACGGCGGGGACGAGCAGGTCGAGGAAGCGGTCGTACACGGACCGCTCGACCAGGATGCGGGTGCGGGCACAGCAGTCCTGGCCCGCGTTGTCCAGGAAGGACAGAGGGGCGGCGGCCGCCGCGGCCGCCACGTCGGCGTCCGCGAAGACGAGGTTGGGACTCTTGCCGCCCAGCTCCAGGGTGAGCCGCTTCACGCGCTCGGCGCACCGGGTCATGATGTGCTTCCCGGTCCGGGTGGAGCCGGTGAAGACGATCTTCGCGACGCCGGGGTGCTCGACCAGGGCGCTCCCTGCCACCGGTCCCTCGCCGGGCAGCACCTGGAAGAGACCCTCGGGAAGGCCTGCCTCCAGGGCGAGTTCGGCCAGCCGGAGAGCGGTCAGCGGGGTCGTCTCGGCGGGCTTGAGGAGGACGGCGTTGCCCGCGGCGAGCGCCGGGGCCAGCCCCCAGGCGGCGATCGGCATCGGGAAGTTCCACGGGGCGATCACACCGATGACACCGAGCGGCTCCAGGACCGTGAAGTCGATGCCACCCGCCACCGGGATCTGCCGGCCGAGCAGCCGCTCCGCCCCGCCCGCGCTGTAGTCGAGGAGATCGCGGACGTTGCCCGCCTCCCAGCGGGCGTTGCCGATGGTGTGGCCCGCCTCGCGGACCTCCAACCGGGCCAGTTCCTCGATGTGTTCGTCGACGACGGCGGCGAAGCGGCGCAGCAGCCGGGCCCGGTCGGCGGGCGCTGCGGCCGCCCAGGGGTGCTGGGCCGCGGCGGCGCGGGTGACGGCCGCGTCCACGTCGGCGGCGGAGGCGGCGGGGACGGTGGCGACGAGCTCGGCGGTCGCCGGGTTGAGGACATCCAGGGTGGGCTGGGACACGTACGGACCTCGATCGGGAGTGGTCGTGGTGACGGGCGGGTCAGAGGCGTTCGAAGGAGCGGCGCAGCTCCCAGTCGGTCACCGCCGCGTCGTACGCGGCGAGCTCGACGCGGGCCATGTTGAGGTAGTGCGCCACGACCTCCTCGCCGAACGCCTCCTTGGCGATGGGGCTGGCCTCCCACAGCTCGGCCGCTTCGCGCAGGGTCGTCGGCACCTGGTCGTAGTCCCCGGTGTACGCGTTGCCCGTGCAGGCCTCGGGGAGCGGCAGCCGGTGCTGGACCCCGTACAGGCCGGCGGCGACCAGTCCGGCCACCGCGAGGTGCGGGTTGACGTCGCCGCCGGGCAGCCGGTTCTCGAAGCGCGTCGAGCGCCCGTGGCCGACGACCCGCAGGGCGCAGGTGCGGTTGTCGACGCCCCAGGCGACGGCGGTGGGAGCGAAGGAGCCGGGCTGGAAGCGTTTGTAGGAGTTGATGTTGGGCGCGTAGAGGAGGGAGAAGTCCCGCAGGGCGGCCAACTGACCGGCCAGGAAGTGGCGCATCAGCTCCGACATGCCGTCCGGACCGTCCCCCGCCATCGCGTTCTCGCCGTTCCCGTCGGTGAGCGAGAGGTGGATGTGGCAGGAGTTGCCCTCACGCTCGTCGTACTTGGCCATGAAGGTCAGCGACACGCCCTCCTGGGCCGCGATCTCCTTGGCGCCCGTCTTGTAGACGGCGTGCTGGTCGCAGGTGGTCAGCGCCTCGTCGTAACGGAAGACGATCTCGTGCTGGCCCGGATTGCACTCGCCCTTGGCGGACTCGACGGTCAGCCCGGCCTCCTGCATCTCGTTGCGGATGCGGCGCAGCAGCGGCTCGATGCGGCCGGTGCCGAGGATCGAGTAGTCGATGTTGTACTGGTTGGCCGGGGTGAGTCCGCGGTAGTCGCGGTCCCAGGCCTCCTCGTAGCTGTCCCGGAAGACGATGAACTCCAGCTCCGTGCCGACCTGCGCCGTGTAGCCGAGCTCCGCCAGCCGGTCGAGCTGGCGGCGCAGGATCTGGCGCGGCGCGGCCACGACCGGGCTGCCGTCGTGCCAGGCCAGATCCGCGATCAGCAGGGCCGTGCCCTCGTGCCAGGGGACGGGGCGCAGGGTGGCGGCGTCCGGGACCATGCCGAAGTCGCCGTAGCCGTTCTCCCACGAGGACATCGCATAGCCGTCGACGGTCCGCATCTCGGTGTCCACTGCCAGCAGGTAGTTGCAGCCCTCGGTACCGTGCTCCAGCACCTCGTCCAGGAAGAACCCGGCCGCGAACCGCTTCCCCTGGAGCCGTCCCTGCATGTCCGGGAAGGCCAGCACCACGGTGTCTATCGACCCGTCCGCGACGCGTGAGCGGAGCTCGTCGACGCCGAGCGGGGGTGTGCGGTCTGCCACGGGATGCCTCCTTGGGTGAACCGGGAGCCATAAGGTATGACAGAGAACCATTGCTTGGGAAGGGGATTCGTCAGTGGTCACCAGAAGGAGAAGCGACGGCACCCGTCCGGCGGTCGAGGAGGGCGCTCCCGGTGCCGGCGGAGCGGTGGCGGGCGGGGGAGCGGCCAAGGGCGGCTCCGGCCCGCTGGCCTCCGTCCTGCGGCCCGTGCGCGCGGGCAACGGCTTCGAGGAGACCCTTGAGCAGGTCCTGCAACTGCTCCGCCTCGGCCTCGTCCCGCCCGGCGGCCGGCTGCCCGCCGAGCGCGAACTCGCCCAGCACCTGGGTGTCAGCCGGGTGACCCTGCGCGAGGTGCTCAAGGTCCTCCAGGACCAGGGCATGGTGGAGAGCCGGCGCGGCCGCTACGGCGGGACGTTCGTCCTGCCGCGCACCAGTGGCGCCGACGGCAGCGACGAACTGCGGCGCCGGGTGGCGGCCGTCGACGTGGAGGACACCCTGCGCTTCCGCGAGGTCCTGGAGACCGGGGCCGCCGGGCTCTGCGCCGACGGCCTCGCGGCGGACGGGGTAGCCCGGCTGCGGGCGGCCCTGGAAGCCACCCAGGGCGCCCGGCTGGACGACTACCGCCGTCAGGACACCCTGCTCCACCTCACCCTCGCCGAGCTCTCCGGCTCCCGCACCCTCGCCGCCCAGTACGCCTCCGTCCGGGCGACCCTCAACGAACTGCTCGACTGCATCCCCCTGCTGGTGCGCAACCTGGAGCACTCCCAGCAGCAGCACGCGGCCGTCGTCGAGGCGGTGCTCGACCGGGACGCGGAGGCGGCCCGCGAGATGATGCGCGAGCACTGCGGCGGTACGGCGGCGCTGCTGCGCGGCTTCCTGGCCTGAGACCCGGGAAGCGAATCCGTAACCGCTCTTTAACGCACGCCCCTTGCCATGCGTCCCGATGTTCCACAAAGGTGTGCCGACGAACCTTTGATCGACGCAGTTCCACCGGTGAAGTCGACACACATCTGGAGCACCTGATGGCTCAGGAAACCGAAACACCCGCAGGTCCACCCGGCGACGCGAGTACGGGAACGGCCGACGCCTCCGGCACCACCGCGTATCTCCACCGCCGGACCCTGCGCCGGGGCAGCGCCGGGTGGCTGCTGCTGACCGGGCTCGGCGTCGCCTATGTCGTCTCCGGCGACTTCTCCGGCTGGAACATCGGCCTCTCCAAGGGAGGCTTCGGCGGACTCGCCGTCGCCACACTCCTCATGGGCGTCATGTACGCCTGCCTCGTCTTCGCCCTGGCCGAACTCTCCGCCATCCTCCCCACGGCGGGCGGCGGTTACGGATTCGCCCGGCGCGCGCTCGGCACCTGGGGCGGCTTCCTCACCGGCACGGCCATCCTCATCGAGTACATCCTCGCCCCGGCCGCCATCTCCCTCTTCATCGGCGACTACGTCGAGTCGCTCGGCCTGTTCGGGCTCACCTCCGGCTGGCCCGTCTACCTCGCCTGTTTCGCGATCTTCATCGGCATCCACCTCTGGGGCGTCGGCGAGGCACTGCGCTTCAGCCTGGTGGTGACCGCCATCGCGGTGGCGGCCCTCCTCATCTTCGCCGTCGGCGCGTTCACCGAGTTCGACGCGGGACGCCTCAACGACATCCCGGCGGACGCCTCCGCCTTCGGCTCCTCCTCGTGGCTGCCGTACGGACTCCTCGGCATCTGGGCCGCCTTCCCCTTCGGCATGTGGTTCTTCCTCGGCGTGGAGGGCGTGCCGCTCGCGGCCGAGGAGGCCAAGGACCCGGTCCGCTCGATGCCGAAGGCTCTGGCCATCTCGCTCGCCGTGCTGGTCTTCCTCGCCCTCATCACCTTCGTCTCCGCCACCGGCGCCCAGGGCGCCAACGCCATCAAGGAGGCCGGGAACCCGCTGGTGGTCGCGCTCCAGGGCAGCGGCGAGCCGACCGTCCTGAGCCGCTTTGTCAACTACGCGGGCCTCGCGGGCCTGGTCGCCTCCTTCTTCTCCCTGATCTTCGCGGGCTCCCGTCAGCTGTTCGCCCTCTCCCGGGCGGGCTACCTCCCCCGCTTCCTCTCCCTGACCAACCACCGCAAGTCCCCCTACCTCGGGCTGCTGATCCCCGGAGTCATCGGGTTCACGCTCGCCGCCTGGAGCGGCAACGGCGGCCGGATGCTGAACGTCGCCGTCTTCGGCGCCACCATCAGCTACGCCCTCATGGCCCTCTCCCATATCGTGCTGCGCCGCCGCGAACCGGACCTGCCGCGCCCCTACCGCACCCCCGGCGGCGCCCGCACCTCCTCGGTCGCCTTCGTTCTGGCATGCTCGGCGCTGGTGGCGACCTTCCTGGTGGACCGCGACGCGGCCTTCATCGCGCTCGGTGTGTACGCGGTGGCGCTCGCCTACTTCGCCTTCTACAGCCGCCACCGCCTGGTCGCCGGAGCCCCGGAGGAGGAGTTCGCCGCCCTCGCGGCGGCCGAGGCGGAACTCGCCCGCCACTGAACCCGTCCGCACCCTTGCGGCCGTCGACGCGATCCCCCCGACCCGAAGGAGTACGTTCCATGTCCCGGCCCGTCATCGGCATCAGCACCTACCAGGACCCGGCCCGCTGGGGTGTGTGGGAGATGCCCGCGGTGCTGCTGCCCGCCGCTTATCCGCGCCTCGTCCGGGCGGCGGGCGGCCTCGCGGTCCTGCTCCCGCCCGATGACGCGGCGGACGCGGCCCGGGAGACCGTCGCGGCCCTGGACGGACTGGTCATCGCGGGCGGCGCGGACGTCGAACCGGCCCGTTACGGTGCGGCCCCCGACCCCCGTACCGGCCCCCCGGCCCGCGAACGCGACGCCTGGGAACTGGCCCTGATCGGGGCCGCGATCGAGCAGCGGGTCCCGCTGCTCGGCATCTGCCGCGGTATGCAGCTGCTGAACGTCGCCCGCGGCGGCACCCTGCACCAGCACCTCGACGACCACACCGGCGGCCCCGGCGTCTTCGGCCGCCACCCGGTGACCCCGGTACCCGGTACGGCGTACGCGGACGCCGTACCGGAGACGGCCGTGGTGCCCGCGTACCACCACCAGGCGGTCGACCGCCTGGGCGCGGGCCTGACTCCCTCCGCCCACGCCCCGGACGGAACGGTGGAGGCCCTGGAGCTCCCCGGCCACGAAAGCCTGGTGCTCGGCGTCCAGTGGCACCCGGAGATGGGCGAGGACACCCGGGTCATGACGGCCCTGGTCGAGGCGGCCCGCCGTAGCTCGCGCACACCGGGTGGCGGAGCACCCGCCGATGTGGCGGTCGCCGTCTCCTGACGCGACTGGTCAGCGGCGGGTGTCGGGGAGGTACGGGGAGGGGGCCGCCTCGGTCAACTTCCCGACGAGGAACGGCCGGATGCCCTTGTCCCGCAGGGCGTCCAGCCAGGCTTCGCGGGCACGGTCCAGGGCGTCCGCCCGGACGGGAGCGGCCGACGGCCCGTCCGCAGACTGCCTCGCCGCCGTGCGGTAGAGGGCGACGATGCTGATCAGGGACGCGGCCGCCGCGACCGAAAGGCTGATCCAGCCGACGCCGACGAGGGTGCCGGACAGCGCGGGCAGGCTCTCGGCGAAGCGCAGCGCGTAACCGAGGAGCAGGAACGTGGCCGCGGCGACGGCGGCGAGCACCGGCGTCAGCACCCCGAGCACCGCCAGCACCCCGGCCCCCGGCCGCTCCTGGTCACCCGGCCCGGACAGCGGCGCCGCCCTGACGCCGTGCCGGGCGCCCAGGGCCTCCTGCCGCAGGACCGCGTAACGGCGGTACTCGGTGTCCGCGGCGGCAGCCGTGCGTGGGGCGGCCTCCAGGGCCAGGGTGCGAAGCCGGCCGACGGGCACTCCTGACCGTTCGAGCAGCCGCTGGATCTCGGGACCGTTGATGACCTCGTCGAGCGCGCTCGTGTAGTCGGATCTGTCCTCGTCCTCGAAGTCCCCGGACCGGGAAGGCCTGCGCATACTGTCCCTCAGTCGATACATCGATACGTCGCTGTACAGCGGTGCGCCGGCCCGGTGGCTGCCCTCCGGGCCGGCGCGGTGAAGCCGGTGGAACTACAGGTGCTGTGCAACCGCGGGCATGAGGTCCTGGAACGTGCGCCCGTCCGCCGCCGCTCCGATGGCGGTCATCTGCCAGCCCGCGCCCGCCCGCTGGACCTTGGCCATGATCTGCGCGGTGTGCCGTCCGCCCCCGGTCAGGGTGTAGCGGGCCAGCTCCTGCCCGTTGCTCTCGTCGACCAGCCGGCAGAAGGCGGCCTCGACCTCCTCGAAGGTCTGGCCGGTGAACGAGTTCACCGTGAAGACGATCTGGTCCACATGGGCGGGCACACGCCGCAGGTCGACGACGATGGACTCGTCGTCGCCGCCCTCGCCCGCCCCGCCCACCCGGTTGTCCCCGGTGTGCTGGACCGAACCGTCATCGCTGGTCAGGTGCTGGAAGAAGACCACGTCCTGCGGCTGACCGCCCGCGAAGAGCACCGCCGAGGCGTCCAGATCGATGTCGCGGGCGGTCAGCCGGGCCAGGAACCCCTTGCGGGGAGCGGACTTCCAGCCCAGACCCATCCGCACGACGCCGAGTTCGCCGCCGCCGGACTTGGTGAGACTGACCTGCTGGCCCTTGGTGAGGTTGATCGTCATGGTTCCGCCTTCGGTACCTGGTGCTGATGCCTGTGTTGCTGGACTTCGTGTGGTGTGCGTGTCCGGAGCCCGGCGGCTCAGAGACTGACCCCGAAGTCGGCGACGATGCCGCTGAGCCCGGAGGCGTAACCCTGCCCGACCGCACGGAACTTCCACTCCGCGCCGTGCCGGTACAGCTCGCCGAAGACCATGGCGGTCTCGGTGGAGGCGTCCTCGCTCAGGTCGTAGCGGGCGATCTCCGCGCCGCCCGCCTGGTTCACCACGCGGATGTAGGCGTTGCGGACCTGGCCGAAGCTCTGCCCGCGGCCCTCCGCCTCGTGGATGGAGACCGGGAACACGATCTTCGCGACGGTCGCGGGCACCGCGGAGAGGTCGACCTTGACGATCTCGTCGTCGCCCTCGCCCTCACCGGTGAGGTTGTCCCCGGTGTGCTCGACCGAGCCGTCGGGGCTCTTCAGGTTGTTGTAGAAGATGAAGTGCTCGTTCGACAGGACCTTGCCGGCCTCGTCGCAGAGCAGCGCGCTCGCGTCCAGGTCGTAGTCCGTGCCGGTCGTGGTGCGGACGTCCCAGCCGAGACCGACGAGGATCGCGGTCAGACCGGGGGCTTCCTTGCTCAGCGAGACATTTCCGCCCTTGGCCAGACTCACGCCCATGATGTTCTCCCTTGTACGGTGACGGGTGGTCAAATCTACAGCACTGTAGATTTGCCGTGCCGGAAGACGGACGATTCCCGCCGCTCCCGGCCGGTGGCCGCTCCTCCCGGTGGCTGGATACGATTTCCCGATGCCCGGCCGGTGAACGGCCGGAACCGGGCCGGACGGAAACAGGGGGTCGGGCCGTGGAAGCCGAAGGAGCCGGTGGCGAGCGGGAAGTGCCTGTCCGCAGACGGGGCCAGGGCGAGCTGGAGGCCCAGGTGCTGTCGGTGCTGGGCGAGGCCAGCGAGCCGGTGAACGCGGCCTGGGTGCTGGAACGGCTCGGCGGCGGCCTGTCGTACAGCACGGTCATCACCATCCTCACCCGGCTGCACGCCAAGCAGGCGGTCACCCGCACCGGGCCCAAACGCCCCGTCCTGTGGCAGCCCGTGGCGAACGAGGCGG
Organism: Streptomyces durocortorensis; assembly: GCF_031760065.1. Classification (NCBI taxonomy): domain Bacteria; kingdom Bacillati; phylum Actinomycetota; class Actinomycetes; order Kitasatosporales; family Streptomycetaceae; genus Streptomyces; species Streptomyces sp. C11-1. The sequence continues at coordinate 496,273 of NZ_CP134500.1, read as the reverse complement.
GCCTCGCCGCGCTGCGCATGCGCCGACTGCTCGACAAGCAGAGCGACCGCGACGCGGTGCTCTCCAGCTTCGTCTCCGTCCTGTCCTCCCACGACGAGGAGCTGCTGCGGTCCCTGCTCGCCGAGAGCGGTCCCGGCCACCCCCACGCGCCCACGGACCGGCCGGAGCGCTGACGATGGGTGTCTTCGTCTTCCTGCCTCTCGTTCTCCCGCTGACCGCCCTGCCGATCGCGCGGCTCGCCGAACAGCACCTCCACCCCCGCAGGGCCGCGCGGCTGCTGGCCACCGCCGCCGTGATCCTCGCCTCTTGCAGCCTGGTCTGCCTCGGGCTGCTGGTGGTCGTCGGCACGGCCCAGCTGCCCGGCAATCCGCTGCCCGACGGCTGGTCCGACGACGAGGTCCGCGACGCCGTGCCCCACGACGCGTTCGCGGGCAAGGCCGCCATCGTCGCGCTCGTCGCCGTGGCCGTGTCCTGCGGTTTCACCGTCCACCGCCACTACCTCTTCCGGGCCCGGGCGCACCGGGCGCTGGCAGGTCTGCCGGGCGGCGACCTCGCCGTGCTCCCCGATGACGTGCCGTACGCCTACGCGCTTCCCGGTTCCCCGGGTCGGGTGCTGGTCTCCACCGCGATGCTCGCCTCCCTGGAGCCGGCGGAGCGCCGGGCGCTGTTCGCCCACGAGCAGGCCCACCTGGCGGGGCGTCACCACCGGCTGCTGCTCGCGACCCGGCTGGCTGGATGCGTCAACCCCCTCCTGCGGCCCCTGATCGCGGCCCTGGTCTACAGCACGGAGCGCTGGGCGGACGAGGAGGCGGCCCGGGTCACGGGCGACCGCAGGCTGACCGCTCGCGCGGTCGGCAAGGCGGCTCTCGTCTCCCGTCCGGCCCCCGGCCGCCCGGCCTTCGCCGCGTTCGCCGCGACGGGACCGGTGCCCCGCCGGGTGGCCGCGCTACTCGGTCCCGTGCCGCCGGACCGGGGATGGCCGCCCGCCCTCACCCCGGCCGGGGCCGCCGCGTTCGTCGCCGCGGCCGGGACGACCGTCTCGGCACTGTCGGCGCTCAACGCGGCCGTGGCGCTGTTCCTCGTCCTGGAAGCGGCGACACCTCTCTAAGGGCTGTCCCGCGATCCCTGGCGGGCGCGCAACGACAGCTACGGCACCTTGCCGCGTTGTCGCAACGTCCGCATACATCCAGTATGCGGGCGTCCCTCCGCCTTGCGATGCGCCGCATCTGACGCCGCGCGCTGATCCACCAGGGATCGCGGGACAGCCCTTGGGAGAGGCGCGGTGCGGCCCGCCGGAGGAGCCCGGTGGGCCGCACCGGAGCCCGTCAGGCCCGGCCGACGTCGAGCGCGGCGAGGGCCTGGGCCCAGCGGGCGTACTTCAGGTTGGCCAGATCTGCCACCGTCTTGACGTTGAACGCCTCCTGGAGCAGCTCGCCGTCGCGGTCCGAGACGCCCTTCAGCGCCGAGACCGGGGCCGCCAGAATCGTGCTGAGGTCCTTGTCCGCGTAAGCCTTGTCGAGCACCTTGTCCAGGTCGATCTGGGCCACTGCTGCCTCCTGGGAGCATGTCGCCCCGCCTTGACGGCGGGTGGCCCCGGTCGGGGCCGACAGCACAACCGCGGAGGGCGGCCGGTCAGTTCCCGGCCGTGCCCGGCACCGAAAGGTTCTCGCCACGGAGGCCGCCCCGATCTCCGGTCTACTCCGCTGTAGAGTTCGTGGACCGCAGTCCCATCGTGGGCGCCGCCGGAAACGCACCGGCAGCGGCGGAGCGGGCGCTGCCCCTCCATACATTGGCTGGACCCCCAGCCGGACAGGAGCCATGCGTTGTATGCCAGTCCGGGCCCTTCGGGGCCTGACCTCCGCCCTTCGGGGCCTGACTTCCACCGCGCCCGGTCCGCCACCGCGGCCCCGGACCGGGTGGGCCACCGCTCCTGTGGGGCGAGTGCCCGATGACCGCCGCGCTGCTCGGCCTCCTGGCCGTCTTCGTCCTCACCGCCGGGACCGGCTACTTCGTCGCCCAGGAGTTCGCCTACGTCTCCGCCGACCGCCTCACCCTCTCCCGGGAGGCCGCGGCGGGTGACAAGCGGGCCGCCCGCGCCGTGAACGTCCTGGAACGGCTCTCGTTCATGCTGTCCGGCGCGCAGCTGGGCATCACCGTCACGGGGCTGATCGTCGGCTTCCTCGCCGAACCGTCCGTCTCCACCCTGCTGCGGCCCGCCCTGAGCGGCACAGGTGTGCCCGACGGAGTGGTGTCGGGCATCTCCGTGGCGCTCTCCTTCGTGGTGGCGACCGTCATCCAGATGGTCCTGGGCGAACTCGCCCCGAAGAACCTCGCCCTCGCCATCCCCGAGCGGATGGCGAAGTCCCTGGCCGCCTCCACCCTGATCTACCTCCGAGCCGTCGGCCCGGTGATCCGCGTCTTCGACAGCGCCGCCAACCGGCTGCTGCGTCGGATCGGCATCGAACCCGTCGAGGAGCTCCACCACGGCGCCACGCTGGAGGAGCTCGGCCATCTGATCGGCGAGTCCCACGAGCAGGGCCAGCTGCCCGCCGCGACCGCCGAGCTGATCGACCACGCCCTGGAGTTCTCCGAGCGCACCCTCGGCGAGGTGATGATCCCGCGCGCCGATGTCGCCTTCGTCCGCCGGGACGCCATGGCCGCCGAGGCCGTCGAGCTGATCGCCCGCCACGGACACTCCAACTACCCCGTGCTCGGGGACCACCCCGACGACCCCGCCGGAGTCCTGGGCGTACGGGAGTTGATGCGCCTCTCGACCGCCGACGTCGGCCGCACCACCGTGGGCACCCTGGCACGCCGCCCCCTCCTGCTGCCCGAGCTTCTGAGACTCCCCGCGGCCGTCGCGCAGATGCGGGAGCGTGACGACGAGTTCGCCGTCGTCCTGGACGAGCACGGCGGCCTCGCCGGGATCGTCACCTACGAGGACATCGCCGAGGAGCTCGTCGGGGACATCGCGGACGAGAGCGACACCGTCGTCGAACTCGCGGTGGCCGACGGGACCGGCTGGATCGTCGACGCGGGGCGCCGCCCCGACGAGATCCAGGAGGCCACCGGCGTCGAACTGCCCCAGGAGAGCGACGACTACGACACCCTGGCCGGACTGATCATCGACCGGCTCGGCCGCTTCCCGACGGTGGGGGACCGGCTCACCACCGGCACCGCCCGGATCGAGGTCCGCACGCTCGACCGGCACGTCGCCGAGTACGTCCGCATCGAAAGCACCCAAGGCACCGGACGCACCGAACAGGAGCCGCAGGCATGAGTTTCCCCCTGGCCCTCTTCGTGACCGTCCTGCTGCTGATCGGCAGCGGATTCTTCGTCGCCGCCGAGTTCGCCCTGGTCGCCTCCAAGCGCCACCGCATGGAACAGGCCGCCGCCCGGGGGCAGCGCGGGGCGAAGGCGGCGCTCGCCGGAATGCGCGAGCTGTCCCTGATGCTCGCGGGTGCCCAGCTCGGCATCACCATCTGCACCCTGGGCCTCGGCTCCGTGTCCAAGCCCGCGATCTCGCACGAGCTGGACCCGCTGCTGGAGCGGCTCGGACTGCCCGCCGCCCTCAGCTACGGCATCGCCTTCGCGCTGGCGATGATGGTCGTCGTCTTCCTGCACATGGTCGTCGGCGAAATGGCACCCAAGTCCTGGGCCATCGCCCACCCGGAGCGCTCCGCGATGCTCCTGAGCCCGCCCTTCCGCGCGCTGGTCAACGCCGTACGCCCGCTGATCCGGCTGCTGAACGCGATCAGCAACGCCCTGGTACGGCTCTGCAAGGTGACCCCGCGCGACGAACTCACCTCGGTGCACAACCGGGACCAGCTCACCCACCTCATCGAGGAGTCCGAGCGGCTCGGCCTGATCAGCAAGGGCGACTCCGGGCTGATGACCCGGTCCCTGACCGAGCCGCAGGCCCCGGTGTCCACCCTCCAGATCCCCGCCGAACGGATCGCGACCGTCCCCGCGGACGCCGGACTCGACCGGATCCTGGCCACCGCGGCCGAGGCCGACCGCACCCGCCTGCTGGTACGGGACGGGGAACGGATCCTCGGATCAGTGCACGCCCGCGACGCCCTGGTCGCCCGCGCCGGCGGCCGGGCCGTCCTCGCCCGCGACCTGGCCCGCCCGGTCCCGGAGCTGGCACCGGAGGAGACCGCCGCCCACGCCGTGGAGCAGCTGCGCGATCGGCGCGCCACGATCGCCGTGGTCCGCGACGCGGAGGGCAGGCTTACCGGACTGGTCAGCCTGGACGATCTCCTCGCCCGCCTGCTGCACCCGCCGACGGCCGCCTGAGGGACCCCCAGGGCCGCGAGCGGCTACAGGTCCTTGCGCTCGGTCGCCTCCCCGCGGATCACGCGAGGGGACGGCCGGGCGTCGTCGTCCGGGGCCGCCCCACCGGGCGCCGCCCCGGCCTGCGGGACGCTCTGCGGGTCGGTGTGCGGGGCGTCCTGGTCCTTGAGGGCCCGCTTCTCGCTCTTGAGGATGCGCGCGGCCTTGCCGGCCGAACGCATCAGGTCCGGCAGCCTTTTGATGCTCAGGACCACCACGATCACGAGAAGAAGAAGGGTGAGCTCACCGAACCCCAACATGGCTGCTGCTTTCTCTCGTGCGATCTGCGTCGGTAGGCAATCTACAGGCCTGTAGAGTATCCGTTCGCGGGTTCCATGATCAGGCTGCCCGGAGCAACCTCCTTTCAGGCCAGTCGTGTTCGGTGGCCGCGGACGACCAGGGAAGCAGGATGACGGACCCAGCGGCGCATACCCCGCGCCGGCGGCGGGCGGTCGCCGGGCGGTGCAGGGAGATCACGGAAGCCCGCTGGTTCGCCGCCCTGGTCTTCTGCCTCATCCTCGCGAACGCGGCGGTCCTCGGCGTCGAGACGTACTCCGGACTGGCCGAGCGGTGGCATCTGGCCCTGCGCACGGTCGAGTACAGCTTCCTCGCCGCGTTCACCGTGGAGATCCTGTTACGCGCGGGAGCCCACGCCGAACGGCCCGCGGCCTTCTTCCGCGACCCGTGGAACCTCTTCGACCTCACCGTCGTCCTCTTCGCCTTCCTGCCGTTCCTCCGCGAGAACGGCACCGTGCTGCGCCTCCTGCGCCTCGCCCGGGTGCTGCGTGCGGCACGCTTCCTGCCCCAGCTGCGCGTCGTCCTGGTCGCGGTCGGCAGAAGCCTTCCCGGCACCGTCAGCTTCCTGCTCGTCGGCGGTCTGCTGCTCTACCTCTACGCCATGGTCGGCTGGATCTGCTTCTCCGACAGCGACCCGGAACACTTCGGCTCCCTGGGCCGCGCGATCCTCACCCTGTTCCTGCTGATGACCCTGGACGGACTGGGCGACGCGGTGCGCGCGGGCCTGGAGATCTCCCGGTGGAGCATCCTCTACTACGCCTCGTACGTCCTGTTCGCCTCTTTCGTCCTGGTCAACGTCCTGATCGGGGTCGTCATCACCTCGCTCGACGAGGCCCGTTCGATGGAGGAGCCGGCGGAATCACCGGAGCCCGCCCGCCCCGCCCCGGCCGACGCACCCCTGCCCAACGCCGACGCCATCGTGCTGCGCGAACGCGTCGCCGCGGCCCGCCGGGCCCTGGACGACCTCGAACGAGCCCTGGCGGCGGCCCCGGTGGAGCACACGGCCACCGCACTCGCACCCGCGTCCCGTACTCGTACCGACTGATCCGGGTCGGTCTGCGGGCACCGCTGTCCGCCTCCCACCGGGCGGAGGCGATACTGGCGGTCCTATCAGCGGTCATATCAGCAGTTCAGGCCTGTCGGCGGGCCGGTGGAGAGGCAGGGCGCGCGTGAGTTCCACGAAGGAGCGGGAGGGGACGGCGATCGCTCTCCCGGCCACCGCGAGAGCCGTCGCCCGCTACCGGAGACGGGCGGGCACATGGTGTGCTGCCGGGGGCGGGGCTCTCGTGGCCGGTCCGGCGGCGGTCCTCCTGGCGGGGAGCGGCGGAGCCCGTCCGGGCTGGGCCATGCCGCTCGCGGCGTGGCTGTCCGTGGCGGGCCTCATCGCTCTCCTCGTCGGCCTGGTCCTCGTCTTCAACGCCCGCCGCATGCAAGGGCGGCTGTCCGCGGCCCCCTGGACGGCCTGCGTCGCCCGGTCGACGATCTCGGCCATGACCGGCGCACCGCGCCTGGTGCTCCGCGACCCCCGCACCGGTGACCTCGTGTGCCTCGGCGCCGTCGTCGCGCAGGCCAACGCCCGCCTCGCCGAAACCGGGTGGGACGGCATCCTGTGGTGGTGCGGCGACCCGGTGCGCGGCGGTGTCGTGTCACGGCCCGGCGGGGAAGGCCTGTTCTGGGCCCGCCCGGAGACCGGTGCCAAGGGGAGCCGGCTCATCGCGTGGGCGCGGGAGACGGGCATCGACGGCCGCCCCGACCCTGAGCGGATCCCCGGACAGCGGCCGCAGGCGGGGCCGGGTACAGCCGAGCTCAGGGCCCCGGCGGCGGTGCCACGCCGGCGGCCGTGCTGGCGCTGGGTCCTGCTCGTGGGCTGTGCGGTCCTGGGGCTGGGCATCGCCGCGTCCCTGGCGGCCATGGACGACCCGAAGGCCGAGCTGACCGTGATCAGCGAGTCGGCCGACGGCGACTGCACCGTGCGCTGGGCCGACCCCTGGAGCGGCGAGCGGCGGGAGGGCCCGTTCAGCTGCGATCCCGACCGGGCCCCGATCCTGCACGACTGGGAGGTCGGCTGGGTGGTGTCCTACGGCCCGTGGAAGGGCGACCTGTACAACGCCGACTGGGAGGGCACCCCGGCCAACGAGGTGAACGACGTGGTGTTCCTGGCGGGCGTGCTGCTGATCCTCGGCTCCCTGATCGGCGGCGCCATCCGCGTCGTACGCCGGATGCGGGACCGCCGTTCCTTCGCGCACCGCCCGGCCCACGCCTCCCTCGTGACGCCGCCGCGCCCTCGTGTGTCCCTGGTCAAAGGCGCCCCGGCGGAACAGGGCCCCGACCTCTCCTGCGCGGTGATGTCCGCGGCGGCCGAGCGCCGGGCCCCGGACGTCACGGAACCACTGCCGCCCCTCCCACCCGGAGCCCGGGAGAGGCCCTGGTGGCGGATCGGGCCGCTGCTGGCGCTCTCGGCGACGCTCGACACCCTGCGCTCCCTGGCCCTTTCGCTGGCCGCGACCGCCTTGTGGTGGTGGCTGGACGAACCGGCACTCCTGCTGGTCGGCGGCCTCGCGGCCTGCAATGCCGTACGGCTGGGCTACCGCGCCCTGCGCCACGGGATACCGAACGTCCGCGGACTGGTCCGTGCGGCCCGCCACCCCGGACCCGTACGCAAGCGGTACGCCCTGCTGCGCAGCCACGACGACACGTTGGTCCTGATCTTCTTCCCGCTGGACGGCGGCCCGGAGGCGCAGGCGGAAAGCTCCCTGGAGGTATTCCCGCCGGGCACGTCACGCAAGCCGTGGCGTGGCCTGCCCGCCCCCACCGGCGTCGCGGAGCTGTACGGGGACGTCGACGGCACGCCGACGGCGGACGGCGGCCGGACGGGCGCCCTGCCGGACGACGCGGAGCGCCCCTTGCTCGTGCCGTGGATCGACGGACGCCCGCTGTGGCCGCTGCACGGATACGACGCCGTGCGACCCGAGGACGTACGGGACCGGGAGTACTTCGCCGGGCTCCTCTCCTGAGCCGCCCGGACACGATTCCGGGGGGCCGGGGCATGGGCCGCGCGCGACCGCCCGTTCCGCGTCGTGCCGCGAGGGCCGATCGAGGGCGCACGCCGTGCCCCGAGGGGGGAGGAAGGGGCCGGGCCCGTCAGCGTGAACGCGCGCCGCTGCCGCGAGCGCCCGGCTTCGGGGACGGGACCAGGCGGAACGCGGTGTTGAGCAGATGGTCGACGACATCGCGCGAGGGCGTGTCCGTGAGGTTGGTGAGCAGCCGGGCCAGTGTGTTGAGGAGAAACGGCGAGCCCATGACGTACCGGTTGAGCACCGGCTGGAAGCCCGACCGGCTGAAGACCAGGTCGGCGGCGGTGTTGCCCAGCCGGTAGTAGCGGCCCCAGCGGCGGTTCATCTCCACCGGGTAGCCGCGCAGCACCTGTTCGCGGCGCGGGCCCTCGGGATGGGCCAGGGCCAGCGCCGCGCTCTCGGCGGCGACCTCGCCCGCCTCCATGGCCTGGGCGATGCCCTCACCGTTCCAGGGGCTGACCATTCCGCCTGAGTCACCGACGAGCAGCAGCCCCCGCGCGTACAGCGGATGCCGGTTGAAGCCGAGGGGGAGCGCGGCGCTGCGGACCGGGCCCTCCGCGTTCTCCTCGCGCAGCCCCCACTCCTCGGGGGTACGGGCCAGCCACTGGTCCAGCGTGGCGCGCAGGTCCGCCTTGCCGTGCCGCCGGTGGGGGAGCGCCCCGAGCCCGACGTTGACCCGGCCGTCGCCCACCGGGAAGATCCAGCCGTACCCCGGAAGATACGGGCCGCCGTCCGGGAAGCGAAGGTCGGCCCACAGCTCCAGATAGTCCTCCTGGGAGCGCTCCGGGCTGCGGTAGTAACGGCGGGCCGCAGTCGCGATCTGCCGCCGGGGGTCCCGCTCCAGGCCCATCGCCAGGGCGAGCCGCGCGGAGGCCCCGTCGGCGGCGACGACGACCGGCGCGCGGAAGTCGACCGGTTCCGGCAGGTCCGGGGAGTCCGAAGTCGCGGCGACCCCGATGACCCGGCCCGCCCGGTCGGTCAGCGGCCGCTCCGCCTTCCAGCCGCTGTACAGCCGGGCCCCGGCCGCCACGGCGTGCCGCGCGAGAATGTCGTCGAAGTCGTGCCGGCTGCGGGAGAGACCGAAGTCCGGGTAGCGGCCCAGCGCGGGCCAGTCGATGTGCACCCGGTGCTCCCCGGCGACCCAGCGCATACCGCGCGAACGCGTCCAGCCCGGCGCGGAGACGTCGACGCCCATCCGGATCAGCTGATGCACCGCGTGCGGGGTCAGACCGTCGCCGCACACCTTCTCCCGGGGGAAGCGGGCCTTCTCCAGCAGGATCACGTCGACCCCGGCCCGGGCCAGGTGGTAGGCCGCCGACGAGCCCGCCGGTCCCGCCCCCACCACGATCACCAGGGCGTCCTCCCCCGAGCGGGACACCTCCCGTACGTCCGTCGTCGCCAGGTCCGGTGGTGAGAGATCCCGCATCACAGTCCCTTCCTTCCGCGGCCGTTGCTCCTGCCGGGGCGGTGGGGCCCCGGGCCACATCATCGACCAGGACGGGCGGCAGCGATACCCGGCCCAGGGGGTGGGAGACCGGACCGTCCGTTCGCGATACCCGGCCCAGGGGGTGGGAGACCGGACCGCCCGTCCACGATCCCCGGCCCAGGGGGTGGGAGACCCGACCGCCCGTCTACGATCCCCGGATGGCCACCCCACCGGACGCGCTGATCGACGACGCCCTCGACCGCGCCGACGCCGGACTCCTCGCCCGGCACCTCGACGCCCGGACCTGCCCGCCGGAGCTGCTCGCCCGGCTGCTCCGGCACCCGGCCCCCCGGCTGCGCCACCTCGGCCTCCTGCTCCTCACCGAACGCACGGCCACCCCGGCGGCAGGGGGCGGCGGGGCGGATCAACAGGATGTCCTGGCGCGCCTGTTGCCCGCATCGCCGGGCGCGTCCCCCGAGGAGTCCCTGCTGCTCGCGGAGCTCCACTCGCGGCTCGGCGCGCAGCGGCCGGGACACCGGCTGCCGGACTGGCGTACGGCGGAGCTGCCCGCGCGGGTACGGATCGCCTGGCTGCGGGCCGAACTCCTCGGTGACCCGGCCGCCGTCCGTACGGAACCGCCGGGCGAACTCCTGTACCGGGCCGTCGGCGCGATCGCCGCCGCCGTCGTGCACCGGCCCGACCGGCTTGACCGGCTCGTGGCCGAACTCATCGGCAGCCGGGACCCGGTCCTGGGGACCGAGGCGCTGCGGCTGGCCCGGGAAGGGCTGCACGCCGGGCTGCTCGCGCCCGCGTCCGCCCGCGCTCATCTGATCCGGCTGCTCGACGCGCCCGACGGCGAGGTCGTCACCGGGGCGCTGCGCGAACTCGCCGAGCCCTGGGCGGCGGTGACGCCCCTGGAACTGCTGCCGCTGTCCCGCCTGGCGGGCGGGCCGGGGACGCCGGGGAGGAGGGAAGGGGGCGCGGCGGTCGCCGACGCCGCTCTCTTCGCGGCGGCCCGCCACGGCCATCAGGAGCTGCTGTGGAGGACGGCGGAGGACGCGGCCTCACCCCCCGCCCTGCGCCGACGGGCGCTGGAACTGCTGGGCGATTCGGCCGAACGCACGGACACTGGACGCCTGTTGGCGGTAGCCGAGCCGGACCCCCTGCTGCTCGCGGGGCCCGTACTGACCGCTCTGCTCGGACTGCACCGGCGCGGCCACTTCCCCACCGGCCCGGACGTCCGGCCGCTTCTCGCCCTGGCCCTGGGGGACCACACGCTCCCGGCGGACGATGTCGCCACGGTCCTGTACACCTGCCGCCGGTACCTGTTCGACGCCCTCGTGGACGCACCGCCCACCGCCCCGGACTGGCCGCGCCGTCTGGAGCTGCTCGTCGCGCTGGCGGGGCAGGGCGCCACCGACGTGCCGATCGGTGAGGCGGTCACCCGGCTCCTTCCCGCCGCTCCGGCCGCGGGCCCGTTTCTCGACGCGATCCGTGCTCTGCGCCCGCCGGACGCCGAGGAGGCCGTGCTCGCCCTGCTGCCGAGGGCGCCCGGCGCCGCACTGGCCGCGCTGGAGGCCATCGGCGGAGCCCGTACGCGGGAGGCGCTCGCTCAGGGCCTGGGCGTGGCGGACCCGACGGCGGTCCCCGGTGCCGCCCCCGCCGGTGCGCCCGTGCCCGCCATCGCACCCGAGCTGCGCCCCGTACGCGACCGGGCCCTGGAACTCCTCTGGCACCTCACCGACGAGCCCGTCCAGCGGCGGCGGCTCCTCTCGCGGCTCGACCCCAAGAACCTCCCGGGAGCCGTCGAGGCCGACCTCGGGGCCCCGGACGAACGGGAACTGGCCGTTCTGCGCTCCCGGGTGGACGTCGACGACCCGGTGGGCGCACTGTGCCGGATCGCGGGGAACGCCGGAAGACGAACACTGCCCCTCGTCGCCGACCTGATCCTGCGCATCGTGCGCGATCTCGCCGCGCCCCGGGAGCCCGGCCCCGAACCGGAGCTGCCGCAGGAGGCGTTGAGCGCCGTGCGGGCCCTCGGCCGCCGACTCCGCGGACGTGCACGGATCAGGCCCGTCTGCCTGCTGGGCACCACCGACGGCACCGCAGCGGGCCACGCTCTGCTGTCCACGACGCTGCTCGACCTGCTGGAGCGCCCGGGTCTCTCCGGCGGCGAACAGGCCGTGCTGCTCAAGGCGTTGACGCAGACCGCCGCCACCCCCGCCACCCGCGCCCGCGTGCACCGGCTGCTGCGCAGTCGCGACCCGCAGGTGCGCAAGCACGTCATCGCCCTGCTGGCCCATGACACTTCGGGACGCGACGCCCGGGCCCTGTCGGCGACGCTCGTCCCCCTGACGGCCGACCCGGACATCCGGACCGTACGACAGGCCCTGCTGGCCCTCGGCGCGGCGCGGGCGGTCTGGGCGGGCGAGGCGGTCGCCGCGTGCCTCGACCACCCGAACATGAACGTCAGGAAGACGGCGGCGGCGACACTGGTCCACGCGGGCGCACCAGCCTCCGTCCCCCGTATCCTCGGACGGCTCGGCCGCGACGACAATCCGGGACTGCGGGCCGCGCTGACCCGGGCGCTGCGGGCCGTCGTGGGCCGTGCCTACGCCGCCACCCTCCTCGCCGCCGCCGAGGCGGGCACGGAGGCGCGCGGCCGCCGCCTGCTGCTGAGCGCGCTCGACGGCGAGCTGACCGCGCGTGCGGTGCTCGCCCTCGACGCGCAGGCTTCGCCGGTCGTCCCCCTCCTCCTGACGCTCGTGGCGGACGGCGGCGTCCGCCTCGCCGACGGTTCCGTCGAGGACCTGTCGGAACCACTGGCCCGGCACGGCGTTCCGGCGCCCCCGGTCGCCCCGAACCCGTCACCGTGCGTGCCCGATCCGGAGGTCGCGACCCTGCTGCGGTCGGGCTGGGACCCGGCGCTCGCCCTGCGGATCGCCCGTCGGGCCACGCCCCCGGAGCTCACCGACGTGACGGCCGCCGCTGTACGCGAACACCCGCGAGCTCGGGCGCAGTTGGAGAAGTGGCTCGCCCTGGCCGAGAGCACCCGCGAGGCCGGACTCCCAAGCCGTCTCCTGCGGTGCGCGCTGCGCCTGTGCCCGGCGCCCTGGTCCGCCGACGAGACGGCGCTCCTCGCCCGGTACGCCGGCACGGTGGCCGACGCGTTCGACGAGGCGACGGGGGTCGGCGAGGCATCGTTCGCGGGGGAGCTGACCGGCGTACTGCACGCCGTCGCGCCGGAGTTGTCCGGTGTCCAGCGCTTCATGGTCGTCGAGGGGCTGCGTACCCTGCCGCCCGGTGCTGGTGAAGCGCCCGACGGGTACGGGGCCCCGGCGCTGACGGCCGCTGCCACCCTGACCCTGCTCCGGGAGCTGGGCGCGGTGCTGGTCCGCGCCGATCTCGACCGGGCCCTGGACTCCGCCCACCTGGGCGCCGACCCCTGGCAGGCCGCGCCCGCCGTGCTCGGTGAGGCGTTCGGCGTACCGGGACCGCGGGAGGTGTCCGGAGCGGCGCCGGAGAAGGACGCCGGGGGCGGCGTATCGGAGGCGTGGCGTGCGGAGTTGAGGGAAGCGGTACGGACGCCCGGGGCGCTGGCGGAGCTCCGGGGGCGCGGCACCAGCGGTGCGGCCGGGTCCAGGGATCTGCTGGCCGCCCTCGTCACCGCGTACCCGGCGGCCGGACCGGACGTACGGGGGCCGCTCGTCGACTGGATGGCCGAGCTCCAGCCGCTCGACGCGCCGCCGTGGAACGTCGCTGAGACCAGGACGGTGGTACGGGCCGCCGCCGCGCCACCGCGTCCGGTGCGGGCGGACGATCTCGACCAGCCCCGGTCGGCCGCGCAGCGAGCCCGCTTGCTGGCCATGCTGGAGGCCCCGGAGCCGGAACGCCGGAACACCGCCGTGCGGGCCCTGCGGACCTGGCCCGAGCCGGAGGTGTCGCTCGCCCTGCTCCGGGCTTTCCTGCACGGTCGCGTCGACCTCCTCCCCGCCGACCTGCTCGGGCTGGCGGCTCGCGCGGGGCAGGCCCATCTTGCGGGGCAGACCGCCGACCAGGTCCTGGCCGCTGAGGTGGTACTGCCCGAACGGGCCCTCCGCTGGACGGGCCTGCTCCCCGAGGACGACCTGCCTCCGCTCGTCCCCCTGCTCCTGAAGTGGTGGGAACACGGCCCGCCCGCCGTGCGAGAGACCGCCCGCACCGCGTTGCGGCGGGTACCCGCGGACGCCCTCGCCCATCTGCTGGCACCCCGTATCGACGCGGGCGAACTCGGGCTCGTGGACCTGCTGACCGGTCGCCCCCTGCTTCGGACCCCGACGCTGACCCGGGCCCTGGGCCGACTGCGCGCCGAAGGCCGCGACAGCGTCGCAGACGGCCTCAGGCTCGTCGACGGTCCGTTGCGCGCACCCGGGACCGACAGCGAGGACGCCACCGTGCTGGACGTCCTGCGCGCCCCGGCCTCCGCCCCGGCGGTTGTGGCGCCCCGCCCGTCACTGCCGGAGCTGCTCGACCTCGCCCGTACGGGAACGCCCGAGCAGACCCGCCGTACGCTCACCCGCCTCGTCGAGGAGCACGCACCGCCGCCCGGGGCGGAACCGGACGAGGCCCTGCGCGAGCTGGTCGAGGAGCTGCTCCGCCACCCGCGTGCCGGGGTCCGGCTCCACGCCCACCGGACCTCGCGGGCCCTGTTCGACCGGGCCACCCACGCCCGGCTCACCGGGCTCCTGCTGTCCGACCCGCTGCCGGACGTGGTGCGCATGGCCGTCCGGACGCTCAGCCGCGCCGCCTGGGAACCGGCGCTGCCGGACCTCGTCCGGCTCCTCGGCCATGCCAGGCCCGTGGTCCGGGGTGCGGCCCGGGAGGCTGTCGCCGGGTTCGGGGCGACCGCGGTTCCCGTCCTGCGCCGGGCCGAGGCGCACGCCCGGCCCGACCGGCGGTCGCTCTACACCGACGTCCTCACCGAGATCACGGACTCGGGCCCCGGCCCTGATCGGCGCGACGGGCCCTGAGGGCTGTCCCGTCATCCCTGGCGGACCAGCACGCGGCGTCAGATGCGGCGTATCGCACGGCGGAGGGGCGTCCGCATAGGAGACGTGTCCGGGCGTTCCGACAACGCGGCCGGCTGCCGTGGCTGTCGTCCTGCGCCCGCCAGGGATCACGGGACAGCCCTCAGCTCAGCCCGCGTCTCCCCGCGCCGCCGCCGCGACCTGGTGCAGCGTGCGTCCCGTACGGGCGGACCGGGCGTGGTACGGGTCCGGTGAGCCGGGTCTGCCGCGTACGGCGAGCCGGTCGTTGGCCTTGATCAGCAGCCAGGCCTCGTGGCCGCCGCTGTCCGGCTCGTCGCCCTTCCGGATGCGGGTGAGCGCGAACTCCCCGTGCAGCTTCTTCCCGTACAACCAGAACGTCGCATGCCCGAGGCCGAGCGACTCGGCGAAGGGGACGGAGCCGCCCTGCCCGTCGTGTCCGAGCGGCCGGTAGGTTCCCTGGTCCCAGACGATGACCGTGCCACTGCCGGACTCGCCCCGGGGAATGACCCCCTCGAACTCGCGGTACTCCAGCGGATGATCCTCCGTGGGCACGGCGAGCCGGCGGTCGCTGGGGTTCTCCGAGGGGCCGCGGGGCACCGCCCACGACTTGAGTACGCCGTCGACCTCCAGCCGGAAGTCGAAGTGCATACGGCGTGCGTCATGGATCTGCACGACGAAATGCGGCCGTGCCGTCTCGTCGCTCTCCGTCCCCACCGCCTGCTCCCTCCGTCGGCCTGGACGTGTCACAGGTGCGTGTCTCCACTCTGCCGCCGTCCCGGGGGAATCGCGCGTCGGACCCCGCTGCCTTCAGGTGCATATGCGCAACGACTGTGCCGTGAGGGCCGGTGGCGCAGGCCGTCGTCTTCGAGGACCGGTTCGACGCTCCGGCCGGCTCCGCCGTGGGCGGCGGCAGCGGTGCTCCTGCCGCTGTTCGCTCCCGCGGCTGCCCGCCACCCCTGCCGCTGCGGGGCCGAGCGGAATAGCATGATCTTCATGGAGCAACGCACACTGGGCAGGACCGGCCGTGACGTGTCGGCCGTCGGACTGGGCACCTGGCAGCTGGGGGCCGACTGGGGCGAGGTCGCGGAGAGCGACGCCCTCGACATCCTCGACGCGTCGGTCGAATCCGGCGTCACCTTCTTCGACACGGCGGACATGTACGGAGACGGCCGGAGCGAACAGCTCATCGGCCGCTACCTCACGAGCCGTCCCGACGCGGACGTCTTCGTCGCCACCAAGATGGGCCGGCGCGCCGAACAGGTGCCGGAGAACTACGTCCTGGACAACTTCCGCGCCTGGAACGACCGTTCCCGGGCCAACCTGGGCACCGACACGCTCGACCTCGTGCAGCTGCACTGTCCGCCCACCGGCGTCTACTCCTCCGACGCGGTCTACGACGCGCTGGACACCCTGGTCGCCGAGCAGCGGATCGCGGCCTACGCGGTGAGCGTGGAGACCTGCGCCGAGGCCCTCACGGCCATCGCGCGCCCCGGCGTCGCGAGCGTGCAGATCATCCTGAACCCGTTCCGGCTCAAGCCCCTGGACGAGGTGCTCCCGGCGGCGGCCGCCGCGGGCGTCGGGATCATCGCGAGGGTCCCGCTGGCCTCCGGTCTGCTCTCCGGCAGGTACACCAAGGACACCGTCTTCGCGCCCGAGGACCACCGTACGTACAACCGCCACGGCGAGGCCTTCGACCAGGGCGAGACGTTCTCCGGTGTCGACTACGCGACCGGTCTCGCCGCTGCCGCCGAGTTCGCCGAGCTCGCCCCAGAGGGTGCCACCCCGGCCCAGGCCGCGCTGCGCTGGATCATCCAGCAGCCCGGCGTGACCACCGTCATCCCCGGCGCGCGCTCGTCCGAACAGGCGCGGGCCAACGCGGCGGCCGCATCCCTGCCGCAGCTGCCGCAGAGCACGCTGGACGCCGTACGGGAGCTGTACGACCGGTCTGTCCGCGCGGACGTGCACGGCCGATGGTGAGCGGCTGCCTCTGAACGACCGCCGCTGAACGGGCCGCCGCCGAACAGCCGTGCGACGAGCGGGAGTCAGTCGTCCCGCTCGTCGTCCTCGTCCTCGTCGTCGTCCCGCTCGTCGTTCTGGTTCGTATCCTGATCTCGGCCCTGGTTCGGGTCGCTGCCCTGTCGGCCGCCCGGCTGGTCCTGTTGCTGATCCCGCTCCTGGCCCGGCTGCTGTTCGCCGCCGTTGCCACCGTCATCGCCGTTGCCGCCGTCGCTGACGTTCTCCGCCGGGCCGGAGGACGTCGGCGACGGGTCCGGCGTGCCGGCGGAGCTGGAGTCCGGGGAGAAGAGGATCATCCCCAGATACACGGCGGCCAGGAACGTCGCCGTCCCCGCGATGGCGCTGGCCACCCTCGGGCGGCGACGGATCGCCTCGCGCGTGCTGCGGCGGCGGGCGGGGACGGACCGGGATGAGGTGTTGCGCCTTCGGCCCGTCGGCTGCGGCAGCCGGTATGTCGTGGGGCCGACGGGGGCGGCGGGCGGTGCCGCCGGGAGGGACGTCGAGGGTGCGGGGGCCGGGCCGGAGGCGCGGTGGGACGCGGGTGTCTGCATCGGGAGGGGCTCGGGCCGCCCCCGCCAGGCTTCGGTGCGGAACCAGTCGGAGACCTGCTGTGCGGTGGGCCGCTCCTCGGGCTGCTTGGCCAGCAGACCCAGGAGATACGCGTCGAAGGCGGCGGAGATCTCCACGCCCCGCTGCCGCAGCGGGACCGGCGGGGTGTCGACGTGCTGATAGAGCGTCGCGGTCGCTGTGTCGGAGCGGAACGGCGGGTGTCCGGCCAGCAGTTGGTAGATGACGCAGCCCAGGGAGTACATGTCGGAGGCGGAGTCGGCGGTGCGGCCGAGGGCGCGCTCGGGGGCCAAGTAGAGGCTGGTGCCCACGATCTGACCGGCCGTCGTTAGAGCGGTCGAGGGATCGTCGACGAACTGGGCGATGCCGAAGTCGCCGATCTTCACCGAACCGTCCGCGTCCAGCATCAGGTTGCCCGGTTTGATGTCCCGGTGGACGATGCCCTGCCGGTGCGCGGCGGCGAGCCCGGCGGCCGCCTGCCCCGCGATCTGCGCGACCTGCTCGGGGTGGACGCGTTCCTGGGCGGCCAGCAGGTCCCCGAGGCTCTGCCCCTCGACCAGCTCCATCACCAGGAAGAACCGGTCCTCCCAGGCGCCGAAGTCGAACACGGCCACCAGGTGCGGGTGGCTCAGCCGGGCAGCGGTCTGTGCCTCCAGCCGGAAGCGGGCGGTCGACGAGGCGTCCGCCTGGTCCCCGAGCAGCAGTTTCACGGCCACGGCCCGGCCCAGCACCTCGTCCGTGGCGCGCCAGACCTCGCCCATGCCGCCACGCCCGATGGGGGACACCAATCGGTACCGACCAGCTACCAGCACCTGTACACCTATCTCGAAGGGCGGCCCGTACCGGCTGTCGGCCCACCTGGGGCCTGCGGTGTCCGGGGCGGTGGGGCGAACGACATGATCAGGATATCCGTCCGGGGACCCCGGATGCCCCCGACGGCCCCTTCGCCGGGCACGGCTGACGGACCGGCACACCCCCGGGGCCCGGCGCGGCTGCCACCGGCCCGGGTCAGCCGATCAGCCAGGTGTACGCGGCCTCGGCCGTGAACGCGGACTGCCCGCCCGTGAACAGCAGGTCGGCGGCCTCGAAGGCCGGGTCGGACGCGGTCTTCGGCACGTAGGGCACGGCGATGCACCGCATGCCCGCCGCGTGCGCGGCCGCCGCCCCCGGCGGGGCGTCCTCCAGCACCACGCAGTCGGCGGGTTCCGCCCCCATCCTGCGTGCCGTCTCCAGGAACACGTCCGGCTCGGGCTTGCCGCGGGGGACCTCCTCGGCGGAGACGTACAGCGGGATGTACGCGTCCAGCCCGGTGACCGTGAGCACCGCACCGATCGCGGCCCGGGACGATCCGGAGGCCACCGCCATCGGCACCCCGGCGGCGTGCAGGCGTTCCACGAACGCCCGCATCTGCGGGAAGACGTCCGTCGAGGCCCCGGCGAGCTCCAGATACAGGGCGTTCTTCCCGGCGAGCAGTTCGTCGACCGGGGCGTCGATCCCGTACTCCGCGCGCAGGGCGGTCAGGGTCTCGCGGGTGCCGATCCCGATGAACCGGGTGTGCTCCTCCCAGCCGAAGTCCCGCACCCCGTACCGGGCGAGCAGCCGCCGCCCCGCCTCGTAGTAGTTCGGCTCGCTGTCGACCAGCGTCCCGTCGAGGTCGAAGACCACGTGGACGGGGGCGGGGGAGGCGGGAACGGCTGCACGGCCGGCGGAGGGGTGCGAGGTCATGACCCCAGCATCCCGCAGCCGGGACGGGCGGCCGGGCCGGTCACTCGCGAGGGGCCCCCGGGCGCCCCTGGCTGCCGCCCGCCGCGCGTCCCACGGACTCCACCAGTGGCAGCACCCGGTGTGCCACCCGCTCGCGCAGCGCCACTTCCGTCCGCGTCCTGACGACGCCCGGCAACTGGATCAGCCGCTGGATCACGTCCTCCAGATGTCCGTTGTCCCGGGCGACGACACGGGTCAGGAGATCACCGCCGCCCGTCGTCGAGAACGCCTCGATGATCTCGGGCACGGCCGCCAGCGCGTCGCCCACCTCCACCAGATGCCCCTGGGTGACCTCCAGGTGGACGAAGGCGAGCACCGGGTGGCCGAGGGCGGCGGGGGAGAGGGTCGGGCCCGTACCGGTGATCACACCGTCCCGCTCCAGCCGCTCCAGCCGCGCCTGGAGCGTGCCGCGGGCCACACCGAGGATGCGCGCGTACTCCCGGACGCTGGTGCGCGGCTGCTCGATCAGCAGCCGCAGGATCCGGGTGTCGAGCGCGTCCACCGCCATGATCCGCATATCCCTTCCGGCCCGTCCCCGTCGGCTTCAGCCGTTTCGACCCGACTGTACCCAGGTCACCCGCGTCGCGGCGCGGTCCGGCCCTCCCCGCCGACCGCCGTCCACGCGTAGTCGCCAGGGAGGTGGCCGTCCTTCCTTCAGGGTGGTCCGTTGGTCTGCTGATGGCCGACCATTCGGGCCAAGGGGTGGGCCATTGGTGCAGCGTTTTCCGCCTCGTTTGATCCATGGGTCCGGAGGATGCTCTTATGTCTACGTCGATGGCGCTGCGGATCTCCGCGGCGCCTTTTTCATGCGAGCTCTGTGGTGACGCGGAAGGGGTAGAAGCGTGCTGAAGAGGGTGTTCGTGGCGCCGGACCCGGGGCGGGTGCGGCTGCGCTTCGCCGCCCGGGCGGTGCTCGGGATCGGCCTCGCGGTCGCGCTGTGCGGCCTCGCCGGTCTCTCGCTCGCCGCGGCCATCACCGGTGGCCTCGCGGCGCTGCTCGCCCTCTTCACCGTGACCGACCCGACGGTGCGCGGGCAGGCGGCCACCACGGCGCTGCTCCCCCTCGTCGGCCTGCCCGTCCTCGCCGTGGCCGCTGTGCTGCACGACCAGCCGGCCGCCCGTGACCTGGCCTTCCTCACCGTGATGGGCGTGGGCGTGTACGCCCGGCGCTGGGGGCCGCGCGGGCACGCGCTGGGCGTCTTCGCGTTCATGACGTTCTTCGCCGCCCAGTTCCTGCACACCGTCCCCGAGCAGCTGCCCGAGCTGTACGTGGCCGTTGTGCTGTCCCTGTGCGTCTCGTCCGCCGTGCGGTTCGGGCTGTGGTGCTACGAGCGGCGGCTGCCCGTCGCGGCGGCGCCCGCACCCCCGGAGGGCCGCGGACTGGCCCGGATCACCACCCGGCAGGCCGTGCAGGCCACACTGGGCGGGGCCTTCGCGCTGGGGCTCGGGCAGGTGCTGTCGGACCAGCGGTGGTACTGGGCCGTCGGCGCCACCTGGTGGGTCTTCGTCAACACCACCTCGCGCGGGGAGACGCTCGTACGGGGATTCCGGCGGGTCCTGGGAACGGTCATCGGCATCGTCGCCGGATTCGCCGTGGCCATTCCCCTCGACGGCGCGGGCGCCCCGACCGCTGCCATCGTCGCGGTCTGCGTCTTCGGGATCTTCTACACGGCGGCGGTCTCGTACAGCTGGATGATGTTCTTCGTGACGGTGATGGTGGGCATGCTCTACGGCGTCCTGGGCGTGCTGGACGCCTCGCTGCTGTGGCTGCGCGTCGCGGAGACCGCCGTCGGGTCGCTCGGCGCGGTGATCGCCGTGCTGCTCGTCCTGCCCGTCACGACCCATGCCATCACCGACGCGTGGATCCAGAAGGCCCTGCGGTGCGTGCACGCCTGCACGGCCGAGGCCGCCGACCGCCTCGCCGGTTCGACGGTCGCCGACCCCGGGCCCCGCGTCGCCGAGCTGGAGTCGCTGCTCGGCCGGGTCCGGCTTTCGCTCGCGCCGCTGGTGCACCCCCTGAGCCCGCTGGCGGCCCGCAAGGCGCGCGCCCGGCAGGTGCTCGCGTCGCTGGACGACTGCGTACGGGAGGTCCGCGGCCTGGCCTCGATCGCGGCCGACCCGGACGCCTCGCACGACGCCCGGCTCACGGCCGCGTGCTCCCGCGTGGAGGCCGCCGTCGAGGCGCTCACGGCGCCGGAGGGGCAGCGGCGCCGGGCCTTCCGCCCGGCCGAGCTGCCCGGCGGCGCCGCGGACCCCGCCCTCGCCCACCTGCACGGCCTGGAACGCGCGCTCGCCGCACTGGCAGCACCGCTCGGCGGGCGCGGTGGCCGGGCGCCGATCGTGGGCGCCTGAACCCACCGGGTTCCGTCGGGGCCGGACCCGGAGTCCGCTGCTTGTTCACTTCTTCGGGTCTTCCGGCTTCTTCACTTCCGGTTATCGGCTCTTTCACTCTTCCGGCCGTTCCGTGAACCGGTCCGAGGCTGCTCCGAACCGGTCCGAGGCTGCACCGAACCGGCCCGAGACTGCCCCGGAACTGGCCCAATCCGTCTGCCGCGTATGCCCCGGTCCCCCGGCGGCGCGTTGGTCTAGACCGCAAAGGCCTGACTGCTACCGTCGGCCGGGAAGATCACGGCGACGGTGAAGAGGGGTAGCGCCATGAGCGGCAACAGCGCCGGGCGGGCATTCATAGGTTCGTTCACCTCGGCGGGCGGCAGAGGAATCACCGCCGCCGCCGTGGACCGCGACACCGGCGCGCTGACCGTGCTCGGGTCCACGGACGCCGTGCCCGATCCCTCGTTCCTCGCGCTCGCCCCCGCGGGGGCCCCTGCGGCCCTGTACGCGGTCGGGGAGAGCACCCCGGGAGTCGCCGCCGCCTTCGACGTCAGCGGCGACGTACCGGCCCTCCTGGGCCCCGTCCGGCCCGTCGAGGCCGAAGCGCCCACCCACCTCGCCCTGGCGTCGGGCCACCTGATCACCGCCAACTACGGCTCCGGCAGCGTCACCGCCCTGCCGGTCCGCGCCGACGGGACGCTCGGTGCGGTCTCCTCGGTGCTCCGCCACGAGGGCAGCGGCCCGGACACCGCCCGCCAGGAGGCACCGCACGCCCATCAGGTCCTCGCCGACCCCTCCGGGCGCTGGGTGGTGGGCGTGGACCTCGGCACCGACTCGGTACGGGTCTGCGCCCTCGACCCCGCCACCGGCGCCTTGCGGCCGCACACGGAGACCGCGCTGCGCCCGGGCACCGGACCGCGCCACCTGGCCTTCCACCCCTCGGGCCGGCTCGCCTACGTCCTGGGCGAGCTGGAGGCGACCCTCACCGTCTGCCGCTGGGACGCGGCCAGGGGCCGGCTCGACGTACTCGGGGAGACGCCGGTGCTGCCCGAGCACGAGGACGGGCACGAGCGCGCAGGCGACGCGGTGCGCACCTACCCCTCCGAGGTGGTCGTCGCGCCTGACGGACGCTTCCTGTGGACCGCCAACCGGGGCCACGACAGCATCTCGGTGCTGACCCTTGACGAGACCGGCGAGAAGGCCTCCCTGGTGGCCACCGTGGGCTGCGGCGGCCGCTGGCCCCGCGATCTGACCCTCGACCCGAGAGGCCAGTGGCTGTACGCGGCCAATGAGCACTCCGGAAACGTCAGCTGGTTCGCGGTGGACGCCGAGACGGGCGTCCCGCAGCACGCGGGCTCCGTCGAGATCCCGGCGGCTTCCTGCGTCGTCCTGACCTGACCGGGGGTGTCCGGACCCGGACACGGAGAGCGCAGTGGGCCCGAACCGGAGGCAATCGCCCCGGTTCGGGCCCACTGTGCTGTCCGGCTTCCCGGGCCGCCGCGAGGGCGACAGCCCCCGGTCAGTGCGCCTGAGCGCCCTGCGTCCCCTGCGGCGTCGCGGGCGTGATGCCCAGCGCCGTGGCGTACAGGGACAGCACGAGCTTGCCGATCGCCGGGTACGCGCCCAGCGGCTCGGCCGTCGCGCAGCCCGCCTCCTTCGCGGCGGCGTCCAGCAGACCGGGGTCGATCTCCGGGCCCACCAGATACGGCGCCAGCGCGAGCTGCGCCGAGCCGGAGGCCTGGAGCTGCTGCGCGATCGAGGCGACCGAGCCCTCCACGTCCAGCGCGGCGGCCATCACCGGCACGGCGAGGCGGGCGGCCAGCAGCATGCCGGTGATCCCGGCCGCCTGTACGGCCTCCTCACCGCCCACCGTGGCCAGCACGATGCCGTCGGCGGCGGTCGCGACGGTGAACAGCCGGGCGCGGTCGGCGCGCGCGAGACCCGCCTCCGACAGCCGCACGTGCAGCGCCTCGGCGAGCAGCGGGTGCGGGCCGAGCACGTCGGTCAGCTCGACCTGTGTACCGCTGTCCGTCACGGCCTGCCGTATCCGTTGGATCAGCGCGTTGTCGGGACCCGCGAGCAGCGGGACCACGACGGCGGACGGACCTGCGGGCTCGGGGACCTCGCGACCGGCGGCGGTGGCCTGCTCGTAGCGCGCGACGCGCTCGGCGGCGGTGTGGGTGAGAACGGTGGCGAGGGTCGGGTACTCGGCGTCGTCGCCGTCGAGGTAACCGATCCGGGCGTTGAGCCCGGGCAGCTCGGAACGGGCGATGCTGATCACTTCTTCGGCCAGGCTGCGCGTGGCCGAAGAAGGCGTACCGGGAACGGCGAGAACGAGCGCGGCAGCGCCCTCAGGTGCGACCACCGGCTCCGGGCGGCGGTGCCGTCCGGACTGGCGAGGTCGCGGCATTCGTACAGGCAGGCCGGAAGCGGGCCCAGTGGGGGTGCTCATGGCGCCGCATGCTACTGGTTTTGCCTGCCCCACGGTTCGGGGAGGGCCCGGTCGAGCGTTAACTATCCGCTTATGTCCGATGAGTGATGTACAGCCGAAGTATCCCTGTCTGTCGCCTCGTTCTTCGTGCCTTCCGATGTCTCCGTGGGCACCCGGAGCATCGCCGGATGGCGCGGCAGCCGCAGATCGTCCGCGGCCAGGGCGCGCGCGATCCGGAGTGCGCCGGTGAGCGGGTCACCCGTCCCCGTATCCACCCGGGCCCGGGGGAGCAGCTGGGCCAACTCCTCGCGCAGCGGTGCGAGCAGGGGCTCGCCCATCCGGAACAGGCCTCCGGTCAGGGCCACTTCACTCCGGCCGCCGCTGCTGCTGCCACTAGTGGCGCCACCCCTGTCGTCCTCTCCGTCACCTTCCGCCCGGCCTTCGCCCCCGCCTCTCGGGCACACGGCCGCGGCCGCCTCGGCGATATGGCGGGCGGCCTCGCGCAGAATGCCCGCCGCAACCGGATCCGCTCCGGCGCACGCCGCCACCTCCGGGGCGAACGAGGCCAGTACGGCGGGCCGGTCGGAGCGGGGGTAGAGCAGCCCCGGCAGATCCTCGGCCGGACCGAACACGGACACCAGCCGGGCCAGCAGCGCGGGCGAACCGCCCCGCCGTCCGTCGTGCGCGCGCATCGCCGCGTCCAGCCCGGCCCGGCCGATCCACGCGCCGCCGCCGCTGTCACCCAGAAGATGGCCCCAGCCGTCCGCCCTGCGCCAGGACGCCAGGTCCGTACCGAGGGCGATCATGCCCGTGCCGCCCGCGACGACCACCCCGGGACGCTGTCCGACCGCGCCCGCGTACGCCGTCACCGCGTCGGCGGCCAGCGCCAGCCTGCGTACGCCCAGCGCATCCGCGAGCGCACCGGGAAGCTCCGCCCGCAACCGCCCGCCCAGCGTGGCCATCCCCGCGGCCCCGATCGCCACCGCGGCGATCTCCCCGGCAGCCGCAGCGCCGGGTGCCGCCGTGCCTGGTGCTGCCGTGCCGGGTGCCGCCGCCCGGGCCAGCAGCTCCCGGGCCGCAGGCAGCAGCTGGTCCAGCAGATGTACGGCGTCGATACCGCCGGGACCCGTCCGTACGGGTTCGGCGCAGACCATCGTCGACACCGGCCCGGCCGGATCCACCCGACCGAGTGCCACGCGCAGTCCGGAACCCCCGGAGTCGACCCCGAGGACATACGCGTCCGGGTGGGCCGGGGCGGTCGCCGCCGGGGGATGCGTCACGGAAGCCGCCAGTCCACCGGCCGCGCCCCCTGGCGCTCCAGCAGTTCATTGACGCGGCTGAACGGACGCGAGCCGAAGAAGCCCCGGTCCGCGGACATGGGGGAGGGGTGCGAGGACTCGATCGCGGGGAAGTCGCCCAACTGCGGGCGCAGGTTGCGGGCATCGCGTCCCCACAGCACCGACACCAGCGGTGTGCCCCGGGCCACCAGTGCCTTGATGGCCTGCTCGGTCACCTCCTCCCACCCCTTGCCCCGATGGGCGGCGGGCCGCCGGGGCGCGGTGGTCAGCGCCCGGTTCAGCAGGAGCACACCCTGCCGGGTCCACGGCGTGAGATCACCGTTGGACGGCCTCGGCAGACCGAGATCCGCGTTGAGCTCCCGGAAGATGTTCTCCAGACTGCCCGGCAGCGGCCGGACATCGGGGGCCACAGCGAAGCTCAGCCCGATCGCGTGTCCCGGGGTGGGGTACGGGTCCTGGCCGACGACCAGCACCCGCACCTCCTCGAACGGCTGCTGGAACGCCCGCAGCACATTCGGCCCCGAGGGCAGATAGGTGCGTCCCGCCGCGATCTCCGCGCGGAGGAAGTCGCCCATAGCGGCGATGCGTTCGGCGACGGGTTCGAGGGCGTCGGCCCACCCCGGCTCGATGATCTCTTTCAACGGTCGTGCTGCCACGGCCCGCACTCTACTGGTGATACGACCACTCCGATCAACTGCCGTCAGTCGAGCACCACCGCCCGCACGCACAGGACGTCCGGCAGATGCGAGGCGAGCTGCTGCCAGGTGTCCCCGTCGTCCGCGCTCGCGTACAACTCCCCGTTGCGGTTGCCGAAGTAGACGCCGGCGGGATCGGCGTCGTCTGTGCACAGGGCGTCCCGCAGCACCGTGCCGTAGTGCGCGCCGTCCGGCAGGCCCGCGGTGAGCGGCTCCCAGGTGCGACCCGCGTCGGTCGTCCTGAACACCCGGCAACGGTGCTCCGCCGGGACCCGGTCGGCGTCGGCGTTGATCGGGAAGACGTACGCCGTGTCACCGCGGTGCGGGTGCGCGGCCGCGGCGAACCCGAAGTCGGAGGGCAGGCCCGCGCCGATGTCGCTCCAGTGACCGCCCCCGTCGTCGCTGCGGAAGACGCCCCAGTGGTTCTGCAGATAGAGCCGGTCCGGGTCGGCCGCGTCCCGGGTGACCTTGTGGACGCACTGGCCGAACTCCGGGTCCGGATCGGGGAGGAAGACCGCGGAGACGCCCTTGTTCGACGGGGCCCAGGTCGCTCCGCCGTCCTTCGTCCGGAACACCCCCGCCGTCGATACGGCGACGGTCACCGCCTTGGCGTCCCTCGGGTCGGTCAGGACGGTGTGCAGCCCCTCGCCCCCGCCGCCCGGCTCCCACCGCGACCGGGTCGGATGCTCCCAGAGCGGACGCGCCAGCTCGAAGGACTCGCCCCGGTCCTCGGAACGGAACAGCGCGGCCGGTTCGGTGCCCGCGTAGACCACGTCCGGAGCCTCCGGGCCCGCCGGGTGCAGCTGCCAGACGCGCTCCAGGGACGCCCCGGTGAACTTCGGGAACTTCACCGCGGGCCGCTGCGGCTCGACCCAGGTCTCGCCCAGGTCGTCGGAGTGGAAGACGGACGGCCCCCAGTGCGCGCTGTCCCCGCCCACCAGAAGTCTCGGGCTGTCCCCGCGGGTGTCGATGCCGACCGAGTAGATCGCCTGCGCGTTGAAGTGCGGGCCCGTGAGCTCCCAGGTCCCGCCGCGTCTGCGGCCGATGAAGAGGCCCTTGCGGGTGCCTGCGGTGAGGAGTACGTCGGTCATGGTCCAGACCTCCCGATACGCCGTTGTGCCGGAACAGTGCCAGTCTGCACCCGGCCACTGACAGTGGCCCGCTCACACGCTGGACGGCCCGGTCACGCCCGCACCCGAGCCGCTCGGCCCGCACCTGCACCTGCGCCGTCTGTGCCGCTTGGGACCGGGCCGCCCGCGGCCCGCTCGCGTAGCCCGCCGCCGGGGCTGGCATGCTGGGCAGGGCCCCGACCGAAGCCGTACCGGGTCGGACAGGAGCCGTACCGGGGCCGGACAGGGGCCGGGACGGGTAGCGGACACCGAGGAGACGACCATGGGCAGTGGGATCACGGACGCCGAGGGCCGCGAGGTGCGGGCCACGGTCATCCCCGTGCCGCCCGGCGGGTATCCCCGCGTCGCCGTCCGGCTCTCGTACCGGGCAGGCGGAGCCGTCGAGCCCTCGGCCCCGGCAGGAGAGCTCGCCTGGTCCTGCACCCCCGACGCGGCCCGCGAGCTGGCCGCGTCACTCGTACGGGCGGCCGAGGAGGCCGAGAACGCGCCCGGCGAGCAGCCCGTCACCGTCGAGGCGGGCGCACTGCGCAGGGGCGACGTGCGCGACGGCGACCGCGCCATGACCGTCGAGAACGTACGGACCGACGGCTCCACAGCCCACGTCACCTGGAGGTCCGGGGCCGGACGCACCTGGACCCAGGCGTACGGCGCCGATGTCGCTATCACCCTCAAGCGACGCCTTCCCGAGGGCCGTTGACGCGGGTCGCGGGTGGCGGAAGCGCCTGCCGGGCGTCCCCGCGTCGGTAGGCTGGTCCGTGATGTTCACCAAACATGGCCCCACCGTGCGCGAACTGGCCGTTCAGGCGCTCTCCTCGACAGAGCGCGGATACGATCTCCTCGCCCCGAAGTTCGACGAGACGCCCTACCGCACCCCG
This sequence comes from Streptomyces durocortorensis, assembly GCF_031760065.1. Lineage (NCBI taxonomy): Bacteria > Bacillati > Actinomycetota > Actinomycetes > Kitasatosporales > Streptomycetaceae > Streptomyces > Streptomyces sp. C11-1. Next base: position 469,008 of record NZ_CP134500.1, on the reverse strand, counting down.
GACCGCGTGCTCGACGCCGTCACCCGGGCGCTGCGTCCGCTGGGCCCCTTCGACACCGGGCTCGACGTCTGCTGCGGCACCGGCGCGGGCGTCGGAGTGCTGCGTCGGGTGTGCCGGGAACGCGTGACCGGGGTGGACTTCAGCGCGGGCATGCTCGCCGAGGCCCGCGCCGCGTTCCCGGACCGCGCGGCGTACCCGGCCGGGGGCGAAGGCCCGGCGGTTGCCGGGGGCGGCGGGCCTTCGGTGCACTGGGTGCGGGCCGACGCCCGCGCCTTGCCCTTCGCGCCCGCCTTCGATGTCGCCCTGAGCTTCGGCGCGTTCGGGCACTTCCTGCCCGAGGAGCGCTTCGGGCTCTTCGCCGAGGTGTACGGATCGCTCCGCCCGGGCGGCCAGTTCGTCTTCCCGCTCGGCGCACCGCCCCCGGTGGGCTCGCGCGCCTACTGGTCGCTGTTCGGGTTCGACGCGGCGATGCGGCTGCGCAACGCCCTGTGGCGCCCGAAGTTCATCATGTACTACCGCACGTTCCGGCTCGGCGATGTGCTGGAGGACCTGACGCAGGCCGGCTTCGTCGTGCGGCTGCTGCCGTTGACCGAGCTGGGCCTGCGTCCCGACGGCAGCCCCCGGGCACGCCTGGTGGTGGCGACCCGGGAGTGAGACCGGCAAGGCTCACCGCTCACCGGTCCCTGTCCCGTCCCGTGCCGCCGCCAGCAGCCCGGGCCAGTCGGGAATCTTCACCGGCCCGCGCCCCAGCGACCGGCCGAGCTCCACCTCCGCGCGCTCGATCGACAGCCAGCCGTCCCACTCCACCGGCCGCAGCCCCCACCCCCTCAGCACCGCCAACGGGTCCGCCGCCGCCGTACGCGACTCCAGCAGGGGCGCGTCCTCCAGCAGCGAGGCCACGGTCTCCTTGGCGCACGAGCGGTTCGAGCCGATCACGCCGGTCGGCCCCCGCTTGATCCACCCGGCGACGTACTCACCCGGCGACGGCGCCCCGTCCCGAACCACCCGCCCCGCCCGGTGCGGCACCGTCCCGCGCACCGGGTCGAAGGGCAGCCCCGGCAGCTCCACTCCGCGATAGCCGACGGCCCGCAGGACGAGCTGCGCCTCGACGTCCTCGTACGCCCCGGTGTCCCGTACACCCCCCGCGCCGTCCGGAGCCGTACGGGCGAAGCGCACCCCGGCCACCCGCCCGCCGCGCTCCAGCAGCTCGACCGGCCGCAGGAAGAACCGCAACCGGATGCGGCGTACGGCATCGGGGGTTCCGAGCCCCTCCGCCACCGGCCCTCCGCCCGCCGACCAGCCGCGCAGCACTTCCAGGTTGCGCCGGACCACGGCGGGCAGCGGCGGCGATGCGGGGAGGGCGCCCGGAGCGGCGTACGCCGGGTCGAGCGCCAGCTCCGCCGGGTCGACGACGATCCGGGCGCCGGGCAGAGCCCCCAGCTCCCGCAGCTCCTTGGTGGTGAACCGGGCCTGGGAGGGGCCCCGCCGGCCCACGATGTGCACGTCGCGCACCCGGCTGTCCGCGAGAGTGCGCAGCGCGGCGTGGGGCACGTCGGTGGAGCGCAGTTCGTCCGCGCCGCGCGCCAGGATCCGGGCCACGTCGACCGCCACGTTGCCCACGCCGATCACCACGGCCGAGCGGGCGTCCAGGGCGAAGGGGTCGGCGGCGATGTCGGGGTGCGCGCTGTACCAGGAGACGAAGCGGGTGGCCGAAAAACTCCCCGGCAGATCCTCGCCCGGCACCGCCAGCGGGCGGTCGGCCGCCGCCCCGACGCAGTAGACGACCGCGTGGTACAGCCGGGCGAGCCGCGCGGGGGAGACGCCGTCCGCCCCACCGACGCCGACGTTGCCGACGAACGAGACCCGCTCGTCCTCCAGCACCGCCCGGAGGCTGTTCTGGAGCGACTTGATCTTCTCGTGGTCGGGAGCGACCCCGTACCGCACGAGGCCGTACGGGGTGGGCAGCCGGTCCAGGACGTGCACCCGGACATCGGGCACGAGCGACTGCTGGAGCAGGGCCTGGGCGGTGTAGACCCCGCTGGGACCGGAACCCACGACGGCGACTGAGAGCACGGCGCACCTCTTCCCGGAGGGTGCTTCCAGCATCGCACCGACGGCCGGAACACGGGATACCCGCGCATCACGTCATCAGCGCGCGCATCCGGTTGATCTCCACGGTCTGCTGGGCGACGACGTCGTTCGCCATCTGCTCGACGATGACGTCGTTCCCCTCGGAGAGCGCTTCCGTGGCCATGGTGATCGCCCCCTGGTGATGGGTGATCATCAGTTCGAGGAAGAGCTTGTCGAAGGCCTTGCCATCGGCGGCACGCAGCTTCTTCAGCTGAGCCTCGGTCGCCATGCCGGGCATCCCCGCGTGGTCGTGGTGCTGCTTCCGCTCGTCCCCGCCGTTTCTTTTCAGCCATCCTTCCATCGCCCCGATCTCGGGTTTCTGGCCTGCGGATATACGTTCCGCGAGCCGCTTGACCGAAGTGGACGAGGCCCGGTCCGGGGTGAGTCCGGTCATCACGAGGGCTTGCCTGTGGTGTTCGATCATCATCTGCGCATAGCGGAAGTCCGCCGAGTTGGCGGTGTCCTGGCCGGTCTCCGCGGCGGCCTCCTCGGCGGTGAGCGTCCGTGCGGGTTCGCCCGGTCTGCCGGGCGCCACCACACCCGGACCTGCGTCCTTGCCCGCAGCCGGCCTCCCGTCACCGCTGTCCGCGTCACAGGCTCCCAGGGTGAGTACGGCGGCAACTGCCGCTGCCGCGAGAGTGGTTGAGCGCAGGGTTGCGGACCGGTGGTGGATCAACACGGCGACCTCCAGTGGCACGTGGGCTGTTGCGGACCGTCCTGACACGCTTCCACACAGCTGAGATCGGAAACTTCCGGCGCGTCCATGCTGCCATCTGTTGATGTGTACATGAGAGGGGCGATACTGCCCGGGTCCGTGAACCGTTCGACCCGAACGGATACAAGGGAGGACGCAGTGACCTCGTTGCACACCACCCGCGTGCGGCGCAGACGCCTGGGCGCGGTTGCAGCCGCAGCCGGACTCCTCGCCACGCTGCTGACGGCCACCACAGCGGCCGCGACGCCCGACCCGGGCGATGCCCCGGCCGAACGCGGTTCCGTCACCACCAGCGAGCAGGCCGAGGCCAGGGCCGCGATAGCCGCCGGTGACATACCCGGCGTGGACGAGATCGTCCACAGCTCGAACATCAAGCACCTGGCGAACGTGCCGAAGGGCGACCTGAAGGGCACCAACACGGACCTCGCGTTCCAGGGGAAGTACGCCTACGTCGGCAACTACGACGGTTTCGTCATCTACGACATCAGCAAGCCGAAGAAGCCGAAGACCGTCGCCCAGGTGCTCTGCCCCGGCGCACAGAACGACATCTCGGTCTCCGGGAACCTGCTGTTCCTGTCGACCGACTCCTCGCGCAGCGACAACTCGTGCTCCAGCACCTCCCAGCCGGCCACGGAGAAGTCCTCCTGGGAGGGCATGAAGATCTTCGACATCAGCAACAAGCGGCGTCCGGAGTACATCGCCGCCGTCGAGACCGCCTGCGGCTCGCACACGCACACGCTGGTGCCGGACGGCAGGAAGAACGTGTACGTGTACGTCTCCTCGTACTCGCCCAACGAGGCGTTCCCGGACTGCCAGCCGCCGCACGACGGGATCTCCATCATCAAGGTGCCGCTCAAGGCGCCGCAGAAGGCCCGGATCGTGAACTTCCCGGTGCTCTTCCCGGACGGCGGCAACCCGGGGGCGCCCGAGAACCCGGGTGTCTCCAAGACGACCGGCTGCCACGACATCACGGTCCTGCCGTCCAAGGACCTGGCCGCCGGCGCCTGCATGGGTGACGGTCTGCTGTTCTCCATCAAGGACCCGGAGCGCCCGAAGATCATCGACCGCGTCCAGGACAACGTGAACTTCGCGTTCTGGCACTCGGCGACCTTCAACCAGGGCGCGAACAAGGTCGTCTTCACCGACGAGCTCGGCGGCGGCGGCGCGGCCACCTGCAACGAGGAGATCGGCCCCGACCGCGGCGCCGACGGCATCTACGACATCGTGGGCAAGGGCGACAAGCGCAAGCTGGTCTTCCGCAGCTACTTCAAGATCGACCGTCACCAGGCCGACGTCGAGGTCTGCGTCGCCCACAACGGCTCGATCATCCCGGTGAAGGGCCGCGACCTGATGGTCCAGGCCTGGTACCAGGGCGGCATCTCCGTATGGGACTTCACCAACTCGGCCAAGCCCAAGGAGATCGCCTTCTTCGAGCGCGGCCCGGTCACCCTCGACCGGGTCACCACGGCCGGCCCCTGGTCGGCGTACTACTACAACGGTCACATCTACTCCAGCGACATCGCCAAGGGCTTCGACGTGCTGAAGCTGAAGGACCGGCGCACCGACCCGGCGAAGCGGGTCAGGCTCGACGAGCTCAACGCGCAGACGCAGCCGGACTACTTCGACCGCTGACCCGTCGGCGGGCTCCCCGGATCACCCGTCGCACACTCCGGGGCCGGTGTCCTCCGTGCGGTTCTCCGCCCGGGAGGCATCGGCCCCGCCGTGTGAGCGGCGGAAATTCATTGACCGGTGAGCCGGGCCGGGACATGCTGGATGCGCCCGGATCCGGCGACGCGGGGGATCGCCGGATCGGGCGCTTTTCGCGCGCGCGGTCATAGGGGCCCGGAAGCCCTCAGGCGGCGGTCCGGTCGGTGTCGCCGGTGGCTGCGGCCCACTCCACCAGCAGCCGCTGGTATTCCCTCTCGTCCTGCGGGGTCAGTCGGCCGCCCGAGCGCTGCCAGAGGTCGCGGATCTCCGCGTTGACCTCGGCAGTGGAACGCGCGGAAACGGACGACGACATCGGGGACATGCTCCCAGGCTACGGCCACGATCCGCCCCTACTACCCCCTCCGCGGCGGGATATGCCTCACACCCCGGACCGGCTGCCGTCCGCGCTGCCGCCCCGGGGCGGTACGAGTCCCAGCGACCGCAGGCCGTCCGGCCGCCCGGCCACCGGCAGGTGGTCCACGAACCGGACCTCGCAGCCGACGGCCGCCGCGCCCCCGTCGGCCCCGCGGTCGTCACCGACCATGACCACGTCCGCCGGATCCCGGGCGATCAGCGAGCAGGCAGTCCGGAACAGTCCGGCGGCGGGCTTCTGCATCCCGTGCTCGTAGGACAGGACATAGGCGTCGACCAGGGCGTCGAGCCCATGGGCGCGAAAGACGGGGCGCAGGTCCCAGCCGATGTTGCTGACCACCCCGGTGGCGATGCCCGCCCGCCGCAGCCCCTCCAGCACCTCCGCCGCGTCCGGGTAGGGGCGCCAGGCGTCCGGCAGCATATGGCGGTCGTAGAGCGCCTCGTACAGCCCCGGATCGGGCAGGGCGACCTGCCGGGCCAGACCCGTGTACGCCTCGCGGTGCAGGGTGGCGCTGAGGTCCCGGCGGGCCACCAACCCGGCCAGCCGCTCCGGCACCCGGACCGGCGGCGGACCGCCCGGCAGGGCACCGGCGGCCGAGAGCTGACGCACGTACCGCTCGAAATCCTCCGGCGCCACCTCGGTGCCGCGCTCGCGCAGCACGGTCGCGAGCCAGTCCCGGACCGGCTCGATACGGAACAGGGTTCCGGAGAAGTCGAACAGCACACCCTTGACCACCATGGTGCGATCCTTCCCGGTACGTTCCCACGCCGACAAGACCGCCTGCCATCGGGCCCGCCGCGGTGTTCGAGGGCCCTCAGGGCCGGGGAGTCCGGGCCGCGCCCGCCGGGTCCCGGCGCGCCGGGACCCGTGCGTACCCGGCGGCGCACAGCGCCACCGCGGCCACCCCCAGCAACGCGCCGCCCACGACATCGCTCAGCCAGTGCACCCCCAGATACACCCGGGTCACCGCCACGCCGACCGCCGAGACCACCGCCACGGCCAGCGCCGCACCCCACACCCCGGGGCCCGTGCCGTACAGCCGCAGCAGCCAGACCAGCAGCCCGCAGCTGACCGCCGCTGTCATGGCGTGGCCGGAGGGAAACGCGGAGTAGTCGGCCGTGTCCACCGGGTCGGGCCACTGCGGGCGCTCGCGCCCCACGACGGTCTTCAGCCCCTGCTGGAGGAGGGAGGCGAGCAGGCTCGTCGCGGCCACCCGGAGGGCGAGCGGCCGCGCACCCCGCCACCACAGGGCGACCACGGCCACCGCGATCAGGAGGCGCATCGTCCAGGGGTCCCACACCCAGTCCGTCAGCACCCGGCTCACCCGGACCAGCCCGGGATCGGCCACCGCGTCCCGGTGCAGGGCCTCGGCGACCATGCGGTCCAGGGACAGCAGCGGGGGCCACCGCGCGGCCACCAGGGCGAGCAGCGCCAGGGCGGCCGCAGCGGCGACGGACGCGGTCCACAGCGCGGCGGTCCGGGGGCGGGGCAGGGGCTGCGGCGGGGAGACTCGGAGGGAGCGCATGGGGGCGATCCTCGCGGAGGACGCGGTCCGAAGCCCAACCCGCCCCGCCCGGCGTACTCCTAGCCCAGCGCCCGCAGACCCGGAACGAACGCCACGACCAGCGGAACCACCGGCACCAGCGCCGCCGCGGCCGTCAGGCGCAGCCGACGGCCCGCCGTCAGACGCTCGACCGGGGCCAGCAACCGGTTGACACGCAGCGGGACTTGGGCATCCGGTGTGGGGCAGGGGCCGAACACCCCCCGGTCCTCGTTGAGCCCGACCAGGGCCAGCGCGGTCGTGAGCCGGCCGAAGCGGCGTGACGCCACGTCGTCGGCGGCCAGTTCGACCAGCCGGTGCATCTCGTCGCGGAACGCGGCGAACACCGGGACCTGCGGGAAGCCCACCGCCAGCGCCGACGAGCAGTGCAGCAGCCAGTCGTGCCGCGCCTGGGCGTGGCCCTGCTCATGGGCGAGCACGGCGTCCAGCTGGCGGCCCTTCAGACGGCTCAGCGCGGCGGTGGTGATGACGAGTTGCGGCGCGGTACCGGGCAGCCACCAGGCGTCGGGGCGCTCGCCCTCCAGCACCACAAGACGGTCGGCGCCCGGTTCCTCGCCCGGCAGGAGAGGGGAGCGGACCAGCAGCTCGGCCCGGCGCTGCCTGCGCCGCCGCCGCGCCCGCCGGATCTCCCTCAGCAGCATCGCGCCGCTCCACAGTCCGCCCAGCGCCAGCAGCACCGCGATGACCGCCGACCACGGTCCGTACGCCGCCAGGGCGTACGCCTCGACCACGGCGTGCGGGGCCGGGGCGAAGACATGGCCGCGCACCGCCTGCCAGGCGGCCGCCGCGCTCAACGTCATGGACAGGGCGAACGAGACGAGGACCCCCGCCACCACGCACTGCCAGACCCACAGGGCCACCACCGGCTCGCGCTCCGGCCACTGGGCGCGCGCCATGAGTCGCGGGGTCACCAGAGCGGTCAGTGCACCGAGCAGCAGCAGCGCGAGGGAGACCAGCATGGCCTCAGACTATGAGGGGCGGGTCTTCCATTGGTATGGCTGCGACCGGCAAGTGACGCAGACCACGGTTTGCCGGGGCTTCTGTCCCACTTCCCGTCTCACAGGGTGAGCAGCATGGCGAACATGGCGATGCCCATCGTGAGCCGGCAGGCCGTGGTGAGCCCGGAGCGTTCGTCCGTACCGCTCCCGAATCCTCCGGGCCCGCGCCCGGCGACGCGCACCACTCCGCCGGGCGCGGCGGCCACGGGCAACAGCCGCCCGGCCGAGCTCAGTACGTAGAACGCGTAGTAGACGAGCAGCGCGCCCGTCAGCGCGGGTATCCCTCCGGCGCCGCCCGCCGCCCCGTGTCCGGCATGCCCGTCCCCGCCGCCTCCCGAGACCGCCGGGGCCATGGTGATCGCCATGTAGACCATGGCCAGCGAGCCGATCAGGTGGTGCAGGTGATGGCCGCCGCCCAGGGCGGGGCGCAGCGACCGCAGCGCCGCGGCGCCGAAGAGCACCGCATACAGTGCCCACGCCCACTCCGGGGGCGGCAGCACCGCGGCGGGTACGGCCATCGCCGCCATGCCGAAGCCCATCAGCGCCTCCGCGCGCGCGGCGCGGCGCTCCGCCGGGGTCCCCGTACGGGCGTGCAGCAGGCAGTAGGCGCCGCTCACCGCGCACAACGCCAGCAGCATCCAGCCGACCAGGGTTCCTCCGTGCACGGCGCGCATCCCCCTCGGACGTACGGCACTCCTGCGGGTCGACTGGTCGATGCCCGGGCGATCGCCGCCGAACCCGGCGCACAGGGGTGTGAAGGGGGTGCGCCGGGGCCCGGGAGGGGCGCTACAGGTCGCGCTACGCTCGATCGCACGCACGGCAGCGGAGAGGCCGCTGAGAAACGGAGAGCGCCACCATGGACACCGCCCCGCCCGCCGATTCGGCCCGGCTGACCTTCCGCGACGCGACCGGGGACGACGTCCCGGCGCTGGTCGCCCTCATCGAGTCGGCCTACCGCGGGGACTCCAGCCGCACCGGCTGGACCACCGAGGCCGACATCCTCCAGGGGCAGCGGACCGACGAACAGGGAGTGCGCGAGGTCCTCGACGCCCCGGCGGGACGGCTCCTCGCGGTCGAGCGGGACGGTGAGCTCGTCGCCTGCTGCCAGCTCGAACACCGGGGCGAGGCCGCCTACTTCGGCATGTTCGCGGTGCGTCCCGGGCTTCAGGGCGGCGGACTCGGCAAGCTGATCATCGCCGAGGCGGAGCGCACCGCGAAGGAGAGCTGGGGCGTCGGCGAGATGCACATGACGGTGATCTCGGTGCGCGAGGACCTGATCGCCTGGTACGAGCGCCGAGGCTACCGCCGTACGGGAGAGCTCACCCCGTTCCCGTACGGCGACGAGCGCTTCGGCATCCCGCAGCGCGACGGACTGGCCTTCGAACTGCTGGTCAAGAGCCTCTGAGGCGTGCCCGGTGTGCCCGGTGTGCCCGGCGCGCCCGGCCGGGCTCAGGCGGTGAAGCGGCCGGTGCGGCGGATCTCAGGGAAGTCGGTGGTCGCGCCGTCCAGCCCCAGCGCCCGCGCCAGGCGCAGCTGGTCCTGGGTGTTGACCACCCAGCCGATCACCTTCACTCCCTCGGCGTGCGCCTGCTCCACCACCTCCAGGGTGAGGCGGCGGATGTTCAGCGCGAGCGTTGCCGCGCCCGCCGCCTTCGCCCGGTCCACCACGTCCGCGCCCCAGCGGCTGGCGATGAGCACCGTCCGTACGCCGGGCACCAGCCGGGCGATCTCCACGACGGCCTCGTCGTGGAACGAGGACACCTCCACGCGTCCGACGAGACCGCGCTCCAGCATCACGTCCGCCAGCGCGCGGGCCGCCGCCACGTCCTTGATCTCTGCCTGGAGCGGCGCGGAGACGGCCTCCAGCACCTCTTCGAAGACGGGCACCCGCTCGCCCTGACCCGCGTCGAGCTCGCGCAGCTCCGCCAGGGTCTTGGCCGCGATCGGCCCGGTTCCGTCCGTGGTGCGGTCGACGGCGGCATCGTGCATGACGGCGAGCGCGCCGTCCTTGCTCAGGTGGAGGTCCAGCTCGATGGCGTCCATCCCGGACGCCTGCGCGCGGACGAAGGAGCGCAGGGTGTTCTCGGGCTCGACACCCATCACTCCGCGATGACCCAGGGTGAGAAAAGACAAGGCGACCTCGTTTCCGTCGGCGGTTGTCCGCCAACTGCTCCTGCCCGCGCGGAGGTACGGCAATACGGCACTGGGGAGGGTAACGGCCGGGGCTCCCGATGTCTGCCGCCGTGCGGGCCCGGTCGGCAGGCTCCCGCAGCGACTGCGGGAACTGTGCCTCTGTCCGGGGTGTGACAGGAAAAACAGCGGTGACCATGGGGGTGCACAGGATAATTTTCAGGACCCCCCTTGTCGGGAGGAACCCTGCGCGGCTACGGTGGCTCCACGCGAGGTTCTCCCGTGGAGGAAGTGTTATGACGGAAATTCTTGTGCACGACGCCACCGAAGGCGAGATAGCTACGGCCCAGCGGGTGGTCGAGCACCCGGCCTGGCCTGTGCTCAAGGGTGCCGTCGAGGAGATCCGCCCCTGGCAGTCCAAGGACGGATCGATCGACTTCGAGGCCGAGGGCGCCCCGTCCCCCGCGACCGTCGAGCGTGCCGTCGAGCGCGTGATCGGCGCGGTCGAGGAGCTGTCCCCGCTGCTGCCGCACGACGCCGACTACCACCGCGCGCTCGTCACCGACCTGCGCCGCTGGGCCGCCGACGGCTTCCGTGTGCCGGACTTCCTGGACTCGCTGCTCGCCTTCCAGCCCGCGAAGAACCGCACCGACGGCCTCCAGCACCTCGTCGTCTTCGCGATGTACACGCAGAACGGCAACCCCGACCGCAACCTCGAAGCGGTCGTCCTCAAGATGGTCTGGCCCGAGTGGCTCGCCGACCTGGAGGCGAACCGCTATGACAACCCGCTCTTCTGCGGCATCACCTTCGAGGACTTCACCGCCGGGTACGACACGAACTCCGCGGTCCTCTTCCCGGAGACCATCGCCGTGCGCGAGGCCCCCGAGCGCTTCAGCTGGGGCGGCATCTTCTGCGACCGCGAGGCCGCCCGCTTCCGCCGCGTCACCGAGGCCTCCGTCGACCTGCTCGGCCTGGAGCTGCCCGACGACATCCGCGAGATGATCGGCGACCAGCAGCGCTGCGAGCAGGCGTTCGTCCTGTGGGACATGGTCCACGACCGCACCCACAGCCACGGTGACCTGCCGTTCGACCCCTTCATGATCAAGCAGCGCCAGCCGTTCTGGATGTACGGCCTGGAGGAGCTGCGCTGCGACCTCACCGCCTTCAAGGAGGCCGTGAAGCTGGAGTCCGAGGGCAACGCCCACGGCCGTGACGTGCAGTACGCGGTGCTCTTCGACCGGATGTTCCGCTTCCCCGTCTCCGGCGAGCGCGTCCGCAACTACGACGGCCTGGGCGGCCAACTGCTCTTCGCCTACCTCCACAAGCACGACGTCGTCCGCTGGACCGACAACACCCTGAAGATCGACTGGGACCGTGCCCCGCAGGTCACCAACCAGCTCTGCGCGGACATCGAGAAGCTCTACCGCGACGGCATCGACCGCCCCAAGCTGGTCCACTGGTTCGCCGCGTACGACCTGGTCTCCACCTACCTCGCCCCGCACCCGGGATCCCGCTGGGCCAAGGGCCCCGACGCCCTAGACCTCACACTTCCCCCTCGCAAGCTCGTCGACGACGTGCTTCCTGACGAGTTTCCCCTGAGCATGTTCTATGAGGCGCTCGCCAAGAAGCTGAAGCACGTGATTGCCTCCACCAAGGGAATCACCGCGGCGAACGACGAGCGGGCAGCCGCGTGAACCATTCTCCTGAGGAGGCGGTGGCCATGAACGGAATCGGTACGGGCAACGGGACCGGTGCGCTCGAAGGCGCCGTGGTCGCGGTTGCCGGAGCGGCCGGACCGGCCGGCCGCGCGACGCTGCTGCGGCTCGCCGAGGCCGGTGCGACCGTCGTCGGCTGCGACGCCAACCCCGAACGGCTCGCCGAGGCCGTGGACGCCGCGCGGTACGCCCACGGCGGAGCCACCGTCACCGGCGAGACCGTCGATCTGCTCGACCTCGACGCCACCCGCGACTGGGCCAAGCGCACCGAGGCGGAGTTCGGCCGGATCGACGGACTGGTGCACCTCGTCGGCGGCTGGCGCGGCAGCGCCAGCTTCGAGGAGACCGCCCTGTCCGACTGGGACGCGCTGGAGAAGCTGCTGATCCGCACGGTCCAGTCGACCTCGCTGGCCTTCCAGGAAGGCCTTCAGCGCAGCGACCGGGGCCGGTATCTCCTGATCAGCGCCGCCGGGGCCAGCAAGCCCACCGCGGGCAACGCCGCCTACGCCGCCGCCAAGGCCGCGGCCGAGGCATGGACCCTCGCGCTGGGGGACGCCTTCCGCAAGGCCGGGGGCGAGGAGGGGCCGCGTACCGCTGCTGCGATCCTGGTGGTCAAGGCACTGGTGCACGACGCGATGCGCGCCGAGCGCCCGAATGCGAAGTTCGCGGGCTTCACCGACGTCACGGAGCTGGCCGAGGCCATCACCGGGGTCTGGGAGCAGCCCGCCACCGAAGTGAACGGAAAGCGCCTGTGGCTGACCCCGCAACCGTAAGGACCGACGCCCGACGTCACCACGATCCGCAGGTACGCGGATTCGCCAGTGACAACTACGCGGGCGCGCACCCCGAGGTCCTCGCTGCCATCGCCCTCGCCAACGGCGGCCACCAGGTCGCCTACGGCGAGGACGAGTACACCGGCCACCTTCAGCGGATCATGCACAGCCACTTCGGGCCCACCGCCGAGGCCTTCCCGGCCTTCAACGGCACCGGGGCCAACGTGGTCGCCCTCCAGGCGCTCACCGACCGCTGGGGCGCGGTCATCTGCGCCGAATCCGCACACATCAACGTGGACGAGGGCGGTGCCCCCGAGCGGATGGGCGGCCTCAAGCTCCTCACCGTGCCCACCCCGGACGGCAAGCTCACCCCCGAGCTCATCGACCGGCAGGCATACGGCTGGGACGACGAGCACCGGGCCATGCCGCAGGTCGTCTCGATCGCCCAGAACACCGAGCTGGGCACCGTCTACACCCCCGACGAGATCCGCGCCATCTGCGACCACGCCCACGAGCGCGGCATGAAGGTGCACCTCGACGGGGCCCGGATAGCCAACGCGGCCGCCTCCCTGGACGTGCCGATGCGGACGTTCACCAACGCGGTCGGCGTCGATGTGCTGACCTTCGGCGGCACGAAGAACGGGGCCCTGTTCGGCGAAGCCGTCGTCGTCCTGAACCCCGACGCCGTCCGGGCGATGAAGCATCTGCGTAAGCTCTCCATGCAACTCGCCTCCAAGATGCGCTTCGTCTCCGTCCAGCTGGAGGCCCTGCTCGCCAAGGACCTCTGGCTGCGCAACGCGCGGCACGCCAACGCCATGGCCCAGCGGCTGGCGGAGGGCGTCCGGGCGATCGACGGGGTGGAGATCCTCTACCCGGTCCAGGCGAACGCCGTCTTCGCCCGGCTGCCGCACGCGGTCAGCGAGCGGCTCCAGAAGCGCTTCCGCTTCTACTTCTGGGACGAGGCGGCCGGGGACGTCCGCTGGATGTGCGCGTTCGACACCGGCGAGGATGACGTCGACGCCTTCCTCCAGGCACTGAAGGAAGAGATGGCGCGTTAGCCACCCCCTCCTTCCGTATGACTATGCGGCCGACCGTAGATCAATGGATCTGCGGTCGGCCGTTTCGTACGCTCTGGGGAATGGAGCCGACCCCGCAGTCCTCGGACATCTCCCTGTATCTGGCGGCCGACGAGGCCATCGATCACGAACGCCCGCGCGTCAGGGAAACCGTCGCGGACCTCTCGCGTGTCGGGAGTGATGCATGTGCATACGCCCGAGCCGCTTTCGTTCACGTGCGCGACACGATCCCGCACTCCGCCGACTCGGGAGACCCGCGCGTCACCTGGCGGGCCTCCGGCGTACTCGCCGCCCGCACCGGCATCTGCCACGCCAAGTCGATCGCGCTCGTGGCCCTGCTGCGGGCCCGTGGCATCCCCGCAGGGCTCTGCTATCAGCGCCTCGCGGACGATGACGGAACGAATCCGATCGTCCACGGCCTCGTCGCGCTGCGGCTGCCGGGCGAAGAGCGCTGGGCGCGCGTGGACCCGCGGGGCAACAAGCCGGGCATCGACGCGCAGTTCTCCCTGGAGGCGGAGCGGGTGGCCTGGACCGTGCGCGAAAAGTTCAATGAAGTGGACTATCCGATAGTCTATGCTGCACCGGTGTCCACGGTCCTCCATGCGCTCAGAAGCGCCCGGGACCGCGTGGAGCTGTGGCGGATGCTTCCCGCCGGTCTCTGAACGCCGCCGAACGCACCGAACCGCTCCACCGCATCCGTGTTCCCCCCGGTCACCGCCCAAGGTAAGGCAGACGATGTCCCTCATGTTCACCGTGTCCGACGAGGTGCGCACGCTCGCGCCGGGCTTCACCCACCTCGCCGTCGAGGCGCGCGGCCTGGTCAACGGCCCCAGTGACGCCCGCAGCTCCGCCCTGCTGGACGCCGCCTCCCGCAGGCTCGCCGAGCGCCTGGAGGGCCGCGCCCCGCACGAGGACCCGCGCATCATCGCCTGGCGCGAGACCTACACGGCCTTCGGCGCCAAGCCCTCCCGCACCCGCAATTCGGCCGAGGCGCTTGCCCGGCGCGCCCTCGCCGACGGCGGGCTGCCCCGGATCAACCTCCTCGTCGACGCCTACAACGCGATCAGCGTCGCCCATCTCGTCCCGGTCGGCGGCGAGGACACCGACCACATCAAGGGCGGCATGCGGCTGATCCGCGCGACCGGCGACGAGCCGTTCCCCATCGTCGCCGGGGGAGAGGAGACGGTGGAGCATCCCGAGCCGGGCGAAGTCGTCTGGTGCGACGACGAGGGCGTCACCTGCCGCCGCTGGAACTGGCGCCAGGGCGTGCGCACCCGGCTCACCGAGGACTCGGTGAACGCCGTCTTCCTGCTGGAGGGCCTCACGCCCATGACGACCGGCGAGCTCGACGCCGCGGGCGCCGAACTCGCCGCGACCCTGGAGCAGCTGAGCCCCGGGGCGCGGATCACCGTCCACGCCGCGCAGTGACACCCCCCCCCGCCATCGGCGGGAGCGCCCTCAGCCTGCCTCGCGCACCTCGGCGGGCGTCGGGGCCGTACCGCCGAGGTGGGCCGGCACCCACCAGGTGTCGCTCGCGTCCTTCGGGCGCACCGGGTAGGCGCGCTGGGCGGCCTCCAGAAGGTCCTGCACCCGCTCGCGCAGCCGCCGGGTGATGGCGCCCGCGTACTGGTCGGAGGGCGCCTCCACGGGCTCGCCGACCCGGATGGTGATCGGGATGTGGCTGCGCCGGAAATTACGCGGCCGCCCCTTCGTCCAGATCCGCTGCGTGCCCCACAGTGCCATCGGGATCAGCGGGACCCCGGCCTCCTGGGCGAGGCGCGCCGCGCCCGACTTGAAGCTCTTCAGCGTGAACGACTGCGAGATGGTCGCCTCGGGGAACACCCCCACGATCTCACCGGAGCGCAGCGACTTGAGGGCGTGGGCGTACGCGTGCTCGCCCTGGTCGCGATCGACCGGGATGTGCTTCATTCCCCGCATCAGCGGACCGGAGACCTTGTGCCGGAAGACCGATTCCTTCGCCATGAACCGGACGAGCCGCTTCTGCGGCAGGGCGCCCAGGCCGGTGAAGATGAAGTCGAGGTAGCTGATGTGGTTGCTGACCAGCACCGCACCACCGGTCTTCGGGATGTGCTCCGAACCCTGAGTGTCGATCTTCAGGTCGAGCGCCTTGAACAGGGTGCGAGCGGCGCCGACGACCGGTCGATAGACGAGTTCTGCCATCTGGTGAAGACCCTTCTTCAGTGCCTGGGGAGGGTTCTCCCGGCGGAAGTTACGCAGCCGTAGGTATTCGGCATTGTGGCGATGGTGCCCCATGTGGGAGCCGGTGGCCAGTCCCGGTGGGCTCGGGCTGCGAGATTCTCGTCACGTGTGCGCCCCCCGGGAGCTGCGGGAATGTCCGGAGGGCGGCCGGTGCTGACCTCTTGCGAAGAGCTCTGATCGAGGAGGCACCACGTGGACGGCCGGAACGGCGCACAGCGCCTCGACGCATCCCAGCTCGGCGCGGAGCTGGGGGAACGGGCGACGCTCGTGCAGTTCTCCAGCGCCTTCTGTCAGCCGTGCCGGGCGACCCGCCGCACCCTGGTGGAAGTCGCCGGGATGGTCGACGGGGTCGCGCACATCGAGATCGACGCCGAGGCCCATCTCGCGCTCGTGCGGCGGCTGGACATCACGAAGACGCCCACCGTCCTCGTGCTCGACGCGGACGGCGAGGTGGTCCGTCGTGCGTCCGGCCAGCCCCGGACGGTCGATGTCGTCGCGGCGCTGGGACACGCCATATGACGGACCGTGACGCATATCGCACCTTGCGGAACTCCCTTGACTGCACCCACCGCGCATCGTCAGTCTGACGTTATGCCGCCAGAACTCCTTCTCCACGGCCGGGTCCATGTGGACCTCGCACGCTGCGCGAGTGCGCGTTGTCCGGGTGTCTGAGCACCCACGGACCCGTACGCCTCTCCCGCAGAAGGACATGTCCATGACGGCTTCGCCCGACCTCGCCACCTCCCCGGCGGTCACCACGTCCGAGCTCTTCCGCTCCGTCTTCCGCCGCCACGCCGCGGGTGTCGCGGTGATCACCGCGGCGGGGAAGCGCCCCGTCGGCTTCACCGCCACCTCGCTGACCTCCGTCGCGGCCGAACCCCCGCTGCTCTCCTTCGGCGTCGGTACGTCCTCCTCCAGCTGGCCCGTACTGGCCGACGCCGAGCATGTCGGCGTCCACCTGCTCGGTGAGCACCAGCAGGAACTGGCCGCGACCTTCGCCCGCAGTGGTGCCGACCGCTTCGGCCCGCCGACGGACTGGGCCCCCGGCCCCGAGGGCGTACCGCTGCTCGCCGATGTGCCGGCCTGGCTGGTCTGCCGTGTCGTGGCCCGTATCCCGGCCGGGGACCACCGCATCGTGATCGCCGAGGCCGTGGCCGGGGACCCCGCCGGGGCGGGCCGTCCGCTGGTCTATCACCAGGGCCGCTTCACCGCTCTGCGAGACTGACCCCACGCACCCCGTGCACAGACCCGCCGCCGTTGGCAAGGTCACAGTGCGCAGCGGTTGCCCAGGGGTAAGAGACTGGGTGTACTGGCGAGTAATATCGGGCTCGGAGCCTCGGTCGTCCTGACCGGAAACGGCCCGACATGGCGCCTATGCTGCGTGCAACAAGGCAGCCCAGAAATGACGATGCAGTAGGAGAGCCGGCGTGAGCTTGAGGATCGTTGTCTGTGTGAAGTACGTGCCCGACGCGTCCGGTGACCGGCGTTTCGCCGATGACCTGACGTTGGATCGTGAGGATGTCGACGGTCTGTTGTCGGAGCTGGACGAGTACGCGGTCGAGCAGGCGTTGCAGATCGCGGACGAGGCGGACGATGCGGAGATCACCGTGGTGACGGTGGGTCCGGAGGATGCCAAGGACGCGTTGCGCAAGGCGTTGTCGATGGGTGCGGACAGGGCGGTTCACGTCGAGGACGACGATCTGCACGGTACGGATGTGATGGGGACGTCGCTGGTGCTGGCGAAGGCCGTGGAGAAGACCGGGTATGACCTGGTGATCTGCGGGATGGCGTCGACGGACGGTGTGATGGGTGTGCTGCCGGCGTTGCTGGCGGAGCGTCTGGGTGTGCCGCAGGTGACGCTGTTGTCGGAGGTGGCGGTGAGCGGGGGTGTGGTGACCGGGCGGCGTGACGGTGACACGGCCACGGAGCGTCTTGAGGCGTCGCTTCCGGCGGTGGTGTCGGTGACCGATCAGTCGGGTGAGGCGCGTTACCCGTCGTTCAAGGGGATCATGGCGGCGAAGAAGAAGCCGGTTCAGTCGCTGGATCTGGATGATCTGGGTCTGGAGGCGGACGAGGTGGGTCTGGCGGGTGCGTGGACGGCGGTGGATTCCGCGACGGAGCGTCCGGCGCGTACGGCGGGCACGATCGTGAAGGACGAGGGTGAGGGCGGCAGGCAGCTTGCCGAGTTCCTCGCGGGTCAGAAGTTCATCTAGTCCGCGTTCCCCGGCCCGGCACGGGCTGTCCGTTCCCGATCCGTCCTTCTCTTCTTCTGTTCTCGTCTGGAGTGCGTTGTCATGGCTGAAGTTCTTGTTCTTGTCGATCATGTGGACGGTGCGGTCCGCAAGCCCACGCTGGAGCTGTTGACGCTGGCTCGTCGGATCGGTGATCCGGTCGCGGTGGCGTTGGGTGCTGGTGCGGAGGCGACCGCGGGGGTGCTGGGTGAGCACGGTGCGGTGAGGGTTCTGACGGCGGATGCGCCGGAGTTCGCCGAGTACCTGGTGGTTCCGAAGGTGGATGCGTTGCAGGCGGCGTTCGAGGCGGTCTCGCCGGTGGCGGTGCTGGTGGTGTCCTCGGCCGAGGGCAAGGAGATCGCCGCTCGTCTCGCGGTGCGGGTCGGTTCGGGCGTCATCACCGATGCCACGGATCTGGAGGCCGGTGAGGAGGGTCCGGTCGCGACGCAGGCGGTGTTCGCCGCTTCGTACACGACCAGGTCCCGGGTTTCCAGGGGTGTTCCGGTGATCACGGTGAAGCCGAACTCGGCGGCGGTCGAGCCTGTTGCCGCGGCTGGTGCGGTCCAGGCGCTGGCGGTGTCGTTCGGTGAGGCGGCCCGGGGGACGAAGGTCACCGCGCGTACGCCGCGTGAGTCGACGGGGCGCCCGGAGCTGACGGAGGCGGCGATCGTGGTGTCCGGTGGGCGTGGGGTCAACGGTGCGGAGAACTTCCCGCTGATCGAGGCGCTCGCGGACTCTCTGGGTGCCGCGGTGGGTGCGTCGCGTGCGGCGGTGGACGCGGGCTGGTATCCGCACACCTCCCAGGTCGGCCAGACCGGTAAGTCGGTCTCTCCTCAGCTGTATATCGCCTCGGGTATCTCGGGGGCGATCCAGCACCGGGCGGGGATGCAGACCTCGAAGACGATCGTCGCGATCAACAAGGACGCCGAGGCCCCGATCTTCGACCTCGTCGACTACGGCGTCGTGGGTGACCTCTTCACCGTCGTTCCGCAGCTGACCGAGGAGATCAACACCCGCAAGGGCTGATCCCCGGGCAGGCATACCCCGCCTCTGGGCCGCACGGTGAACCCACCGCGCGGCCCAGAGCCGTTCCGGGCCACCATTGACGCAGGTCCGGCGGACTTATAACTTCACTATACGGATTGTTGATTCCGGGAAGCGGAAACGGCGAGAGCGTGGAGGGTACGGTCATGGGTCAGCAGGAGAAGGTGGCGACGAGCCTCGCGGGCACGGTCAGCGAGGAGATCAGCGCCTCCCTCACGGCGGTCGACGCGGAGCTCGCCCGTCGCTACCCGGGCGATCCCGGCACCCGCCAGCCCGTCCACACCGTCTACGTACCGGGTGACGTCTTCGAGCCCGGCACATTGCGCTCCTGGGGCGACCAGGCGCTGGCCGCCCTCGACGAACACGCCCCCGACGCCTCATCGTTCGCCGCCGTCCTCGGCATCCCCGAGGAGCTGGCCGGGCCGGTCCACGACCGCGTACGCGCCAAGCTGGAGCGCGAGCCGGTCGAGGACCTGCGCATCGACTTCGAGGACGGCTACGGCCCCCGCCCGGACGCCGAGGAGGACGAGGCCGCCGCCCGCGCCGCCCGCCTGGTCTCCGAGGCGTACGCGAACGGCACGGCGGCCCCGTACATGGGCATCCGGATGAAGTGCATGGAGGCCGGGGTGCGCGACCGGGGCATCCGGACCACGG
The DNA here is from genome assembly GCF_031760065.1 of Streptomyces durocortorensis. Taxonomy (NCBI): domain Bacteria; kingdom Bacillati; phylum Actinomycetota; class Actinomycetes; order Kitasatosporales; family Streptomycetaceae; genus Streptomyces; species Streptomyces sp. C11-1. The sequence goes on along the minus strand of NZ_CP134500.1, from coordinate 449,681 downwards.
ACGTCTTCCTCACCGGGCTCATCGAGGCGGGCGGGCTGCCCGAGGGGCTCGTGCTGACCCTGCCGAAGGTGACGTACCCCGAGCAGGTCACCGCCTTCGTCCAGCTCCTGGAGGCCTTCGAGAAGACCCACGGACTGGACGCGGGGCGCATCGGTTTCGAGATCCAGATCGAGACCAGTCAGTCCATCCTCGCCGCCGACGGGACCGCCGCCGTCGCCCGCATGATCGACGCCGCCCGGGGCCGGGCGACCGGACTGCACTACGGCACCTTCGACTACAGCGCCTGCGTCGGCGTCAGCGCCGCCTACCAGGCCAGCGACCACCCGGCCGCCGACCACGCCAAGGCCGTCATGCAGGTCGCCGCCGCGGGCACCGGCGTACGCGTCTCCGACGGCTCCACCAACGTGCTGCCCGTCGGCCCCGCCGCCCAGGTGCACGAGGCCTGGCGGCTGCACTACGGACTCACCCGCCGTGCCCTTGCCCGTGCCTACTACCAGGGCTGGGACATGCACCCGGGCCACCTGCCGACGCGCTACGCGGCCGTCTACACCTTCTACCGCGAGGGTCTGGAGCCCGCCGCCGCCCGGCTCGCCGCGTACGTGGCCAAGGCGGGCGGCGACGTCATGGACGAGCCCGCCACCGCCAAGGCGCTCAGCGGCTATCTGCTGCGCGGTATCGACTGCGGCGCGCTGGACACCGCCGAGGTCGCCCGGCTGACCGGTCTGACCCGCGCGGACCTGGACGCGTTCGCCTCCCCGCGCCGTGGCGACCTGACGGTCACGGCCCCGTAGGGAGCCGTCGGCGGGCCCCGTGCCCCGGCCGGGGCACGGCCAGTCCGGCCGGAGTCCGACGGCCCGACGGCTCACGTGGGCGCGGGCCGCCCGGGCGGGCGCAGGCAGGCGGCGGGCCCGGGCAGGCAGGCCCACGCGCGCTCAGGCGGGCGGCAGTTCGCCCGAGCCGCGCGGGATCAGCGTCGTCGGCAGCTCCACCCGCGCCGGGGCGTGATCGGCGCCGTCGAGGCGGCGGAACAGGTGCTCGGCCGCGGTCCTGCCGACCGCCGCGGCGTCCTGCGAGACCACGGTGATCCCGAGCAGGTCGGCCAGCTCGATGTCGTCGAACCCCACCAGCGCCACCGGCCGTTCGCGCTCCGCGATGACCCGGACCACCGTCACCGTCACCCGGTTGTTCCCCGCGAAGAACGCGGTGACCGGCTCGGACCCGCCGAGCATCGCCTCGGCCGCCGGCCGCACCCGGCCGGGCCCGGTCGAGCCGAGGGAGACCCAGTCGTCCTCGACGGCGATGCCCGCGTCGCTCATCGCGGCGTGATAGCCGCGCAGTCGCTCCGTGGCGGTGTGGATCCGCGGCTGGTCACCGATGAACCCGATCCTGCGGTGGCCGTGCGCGATGAGGTGGGCCACGCCCTGCCGGGCGCCGCCGAAGCTGTCCGAGAGCACCATGTCGGCCTCGACGCGGCCCGCCGGACGGTCCACGAAGACCGTGGCGATGCCCGCCTTGATCTCCGGCTCCAGATAGCGGTGGTCGTCGCCCGCCGGGATCACGATCAGGCCGTCCACGCGACGGGCGCACAGTGCGAGCACCAACTCCTGCTCCCGCTCCGGGTCCTCGGCGCTGGAGCCGTTGATCAGCAGCGCTCCGTGCGCGCGGGCCACCTCCTCCACCGCGCGGCTCAGCGGACCGTAGAACGGGTCCGCCAGGTCCTCCAGGACCAGTCCGATGGATGCCGTACGGCCCTTGCGCAGCACGCGCGCGCTGTCGTTGCGGCGGAAGCCGAGCGCGTCGATCGCCTCCTGCACGCGGCGCTCGGTGTCGGGCGTGACGCCGGGCTCGCTGTTGACCACCCGGGAGACCGTCTTGAGGCCGACTCCGGCCCGGGCCGCCACGTCCTTCATGGTCGGGCGGTTGCCGTAACGAGTCTCGGAATGACGGGTGGTCCGGTCCACGTGCGCTGTCCTGTCGTCGGATACGGTCGGGGCTGCGGGCGCTCCGGCCCGGCCCCTGCGGGGCTCCGTGGGGGTGATCGGAGGCTGTGGCGTCGAGCATAGGCCCTGGACAACGTTGTCAACAGAATGGAGACTGTGCAGACTGTGGCCGGAACCCGCAGGTCCCGCCCCTTCACCGATCCGGAGAGCCCACACCGATGCATACCGACCTCGTCGCCGCGCTCGACATCGGAGGCACCAAGATCGCCGGAGCGCTGGTGGACGACGGGGGATCCCTCCTCGTACGGGCGCAGCGGCCGACGCCCGCCCGGGAGGGCGCCGAGGCGGTGATGGGGGCCGTGGACGAGGTCCTGGGCGAGCTGACGGCCTCGCCGCTGTGGGGCCGTGCGGGCTTCGCGGGCATCGGCAGCGCCGGCCCGGTGGACGCGGCCGCCGGTACGGTCAGCCCGGTCAACGTCCCCGGCTGGCGCGACTTCCCGCTGGTGGAGCGGGTGCACAAGACGACGGGCGGGCTGCCGGTCGCGCTGGTCGGCGACGGGGTCGCGATGACCGCGGCCGAGCACTGGCTCGGCGCGGCCCGCGGCTACGACAACGCGCTGTGCCTCGTCGTGTCGACGGGCGTCGGCGGCGGACTGATCCTCGGCGGCACCCTGCGCCCCGGCCCCTCCGGCAACGCTGGTCACATCGGGCACATCAGCGTCGACCTGGACGGCGAGCCCTGCCCCTGCGGTTCGCGCGGGTGCGTCGAGGGCATCGCCAGCGGCCCCAACATCGCCCGCCGCGCGCTGGAGGGCGGCTGGCGGCCCGGCCCGGACGGCGACGCGTCGGCGGCCGCGGTGGCCGTGGCCGCCCGCGCCGGGGACCCGGTCGCCCTCGCCTCCTACGAGCGTGCGGCCCAGGCGCTGGCGGCCGGGATCGCCGCCACGGCCACCCTGGCGGACCTGGACATCGCGGTGATCGGCGGGGGAGTGGCCGGGGCCGGTGACGTCCTTTTCGCGCCGCTCCGCCGCAGCCTGCGCGACTACGCCACGCTCTCCTACCTCCGTCGGCTGACCGTCGCGCCCGCCGTGATGGGCACCGACGCGGGCCTGGTCGGAGCCGCCGCCGCGGCCATCGCGCTGCGCTGAGGACCGCTGTCCCGGCAGCCCCCGCGGCGCGACGCCGGAGGCCCCGAAACGGTCCGGACGGCCATATCCGGGCAACGCCGTCGCCCGTCGGGGTTTCCGCGGCAGGGTGGAGCGGGCAAGCCACAGGGGGCTACGGAAGAGGGGGACCCGTGATCGTCTGGATCAACGGTGCGTTCGGTGCGGGCAAGACCAGCGCCGCGGGCGAACTGATCGACCTGATCCCGAACAGCACGCTGTACGACCCGGAGATCACCGGCGCGGGGCTGCGCGGTCTGCTGCCCCAGAAGAGACTCGCCGAGGTCACCGACTTCCAGGACCTGCCGATCTGGCGGCGGCTCGTGGTGGACACGGCGGCCGCACTGCTGGCAGAGGCGCCCGGGGTGCTGGTCGTGCCGATGACCCTGCTGCGGCAGGAGTACCGCGACGAGATCTTCGGCGGCCTCGCCTCCCGCCGCATCCCCGTCCGGCATGTGGTGCTCTCACCTGAGGAAACGATCCTGCGCAGTCGGATCTCGGGCCGGGAGGAGTTCCCCGGCGACGAGGAGCAGAGCGAACGGGCGCGCCGGTGGGCGTACGAGCACATCGCCCCGTACCGCGACGCCCTCGGCTGGATCACCGAGGACGCCCATACCGTCGACAACAGCGCCCTCACCCCCCGCGAGACCGCCGAGCGGATCGCGGAGGCCGTGCGCAGCGGCAGCGCCGCGCCGTGCGCCATCGTCCAGAGCCCCCCGCCGACGGCCGAGACCGTCGCCGCCGGGGTCCTCCTCTTCGACGAGCAGGACCGGGTGCTGCTCGTCGACCCCACCTACAAGCCGGGGTGGGAGTTCCCCGGAGGTGTGGTCGAGGCGGGCGAGGCGCCGGCACAGGCGGGGATCCGGGAGGTCGCCGAGGAGACCGGCCTCCACCTCGACCGGGTCCCGACCCTGCTGCTCGTCGATTGGGAGCCGCCCTGCCCGCCCGGCTACGGCGGGCTGCGCTTCCTCTTCGACGGTGGTCTGCTGCGCTCCGAGGATGCCGGCCGCCTGCTGCTGCCCGGCTCCGAGCTGCGCGGCTGGCGCTTCGTCACCGAGGAGGAGGCCGCGGAGATGCTGCCGCCCACCCGGTACGAGCGGCTGCGCTGGGCCCTGCGGGCACGCGAACGGTCCACGGTGCTCAACCTGGAGGCCGGGGTCCCGGTGGTCTGAGCGGCGCGCCCGGGGGCCCTTCACGAACCCTTCGCCGCTGTTTCGCCAGGACCGGTCGAGGTCCGCGCGCCGCCTCTCTGTCTCCGTTCGCCGCCGCTTCCCTCGGACCGAGGGACGTCCGCGCCGCCCTTCACGTACCCTTCGCCGCCGAACGGCAGCACCTCGCCGTGCCGCACCTCACGGTCGACCCGGGTGGGCGGGGCCTCGGGGACCGTCAGCCCGTGCTCGAACAACGGCCGTTCCCAGTCCAGCAGGTCCGGTTCCGGTACGGCGACCTCGCCCCTGATCACCGGAGCGTCCAGCGCCTGGGCGAGGATCTCGGCGCCGTGGCGGTCCGTCGGCTCCTGCGCGGCGCCGTAGTGGTCGCGGTGGCCGTGGATGAGGACGATACGGCGGATCCGGGCCGGGGCCGAGCGAGCGGATCGCCTCCTCGATCGCGGCGGCCGGTCCGATGTCACCCGCGTCGATCAGGGTGAGGTCCGTCCCGTCGCGCCAGAGGCAGGCCTGACCGATCCGGAAGCGGAACATGCGCAACTGGGGAGTACCTCGACGAGATCCGTGCGGCGAACGTACGCAGCGGCGTACACCCGCCGCACGGATCTACGCTCTGGGCGACTTCGCCGGGGGCGTAGCGCGGGAGGGACGGACCGGCAGTACCACCACCCCCGTCCCCGGCCCCGCCTCAGGCCTTCTTCGACTCCGCGTAGTTCCGCAGGAACAGCGCCTCGGCCACCGACATCCGCTCCAGCTCCTCGGGCGAGACGCTCTCGTTCACCGCGTGGATCTGCGCCTCGGGCTCGCTCAGCCCGATCAGCAGGATCTCAGCCTCCGGGTAGAGACCGGCCAGCGTGTTGCAGAGCGGGATCGAGCCGCCCATCCCGGAGGACTGCATCTCCTGGCCCGGGTAGGCCTCGCGCATCGCGTCCGCCATCGCCGTGTACGCCGGGCTCGTCATGTCGGCGCGGAACGGCTGGCCCTGACCCACCTGTTCCACCCGGACCCGCGCACCCCAGGGCGCGCGCGACTCCAGATGCGCGGTGAGCAGCTTCGTGGCCTCGGCCGCGTCCTGGCCGGGCGGCACCCGCAGGCTGATCTGCGCCCGCGCGCTCGCCTGCACGGACGGCGTCGCGCCCACCACCGGCGGGCAGTCGATGCCGATGACGGTGACGGCGGGCCGCGCCCAGATCCGGTCCGCGACCGTACCGGAGCCGATCAGCTCCACCCCGTCCAGCACCTTGGCGTCCTGGCGGAACTCGGCCTCCGGGTACTGGAGTCCGTCCCAGTCGGCGTCACCGGACAGGCCGTCGACCGTGGTCGTCCCGTCCTCGGCGCGCAGCGAGGCCAGCAGCTGGATCATCGCGGCCAGAGCGTCCGGGGCCGCGCCGCCGAACTGCCCCGAGTGCAGGTTCCCTTCGAGGGTGTCCAGCTGCACCCGCAGCATCGTCATGCCGCGCAGCGTCGCCGTGACCGTCGGCAGCCCGACCCGGAAGTTGCCCGTGTCGCCGATGACGATCGTGTCGGCCGCCAGCAGCTCCGGGTGCGCCTGTGCGTACCGCTCCAGACCGCCGGTGCCCTGCTCCTCGGAACCCTCGGCGATCACCTTCACCGAGACCGGGACGCCACCGTTCGCCTTGAGGGCGCGCAGCGCGAGCAGGTGCATGATGAACCCGCCCTTGCAGTCCGCCGCACCCCGGCCGAACCAGCGGCCGTCGCGGTCGGTGAGCTCGAACGGCGGGGAGAGCCAGGCCGACTCGTCCAGCGGCGGCTGCACGTCGTAGTGCGCGTAGAGCAGCACGGTCGGCGCACCGGCCGGGCCGGGCAGGAACCCGTAGACCGACTGGCTCCCGTCCGGGGTGTCGAGCAGGGCGACGTCCGCGAAGCCCTCGGCGCGCAGCGCGTCGGCGACCCAGTTCGCCGCCGCCTCGCACTCGCTCGGCGGGAACACCGCGGGGTCCGCCACCGACTGGAACGCGACCAGCTCGGCGAGCTCCGCCCGCGCACGGGGCATCAGCGAGGCAACGGTCTCAGGAATCGGACGGGCGGTCATGGGCACGCTCCTCGTGGGTGCGACGTTAAGGGTAGGACGCGGTGTGTACGCGACCGTGTACGACGCCGTTCGTGCGACGACGCATGTACGACAAAATCATGGCCGATCCTCCCACAGGAGGGCTTGGCCGGAACGCGCCGTAGGATGCCGTGAGCAGCTTGGGGCCACTGGTCGGATCGGGAGCAGAAGCACATCGTGAGCAGCGAGAACGCAGACGCCGGACGTGAGCCGGACGCTGGACGTGAGCCGGAGGAGTCGTCCGTCTGGGACGTCGTCGTGGTCGGCGCCGGACCCGCCGGCGCATCGGCGGCGTACGCGGCGGCAGTGGCGGGCCGGAGAGTCCTGCTCCTGGAGAAAGCGGAATTGCCGCGGTACAAGACCTGCGGCGGGGGAATCATCGGCTTCTCGCGCGACGCGCTGCCGCCGGGGTTCGAACTGCCCCTGAAGGACCGGATCCACGCGGTCACGTTCTCGCTCAACGGGAAGCTGACCCGCACCCGGCGCTCCCGGCGCATGCTCTTCGGGCTCATCAACCGCCCGGAGTTCGACGCCGGACTGGTCGAGGAGGCACAGAAGGCCGGGGCCGAACTGCGCACCGGAGCCTCGGTGGTGCGCGTCGAGCAGCACGGTCCCGCCGTCCCCGACCGGCGAACGGTCGCCGTGGTGCTGGCCGGCGGCGAGACGGTGCTCGCGCGGGCGGTCGTCGGCGCGGACGGCAGTGCGGGCCGGATAGGAGCGCATGTCGGCGTGAAGCTCGACCAGGTCGACCTCGGCCTGGAGGCGGAGATCCCGGTTCCGGCGACAGTCGCGGAGGACTGGGCGGGCCGGGTCCTCATCGACTGGGGCCCGATGCCGGGAAGTTACGGCTGGGTCTTCCCCAAGGGCGACACCCTGACCGTGGGTGTGATCTCGGCGCGCGGCGACGGAGCGGGCACCAAGCGGTATCTGGAGGACTTCATCGCCCGGCTCGGCCTCGCCGGATTTGAACCGGCCGTCTCCTCCGGGCACCTCACCCGCTGCCGCAGCGACGACTCGCCGCTCTCGCGCGGCCGGGTCGTGGTCTGCGGGGACGCAGCCGGACTGCTGGAGCCGTGGACCCGCGAGGGCATCTCCTTCGCGCTGCGCTCCGGCCGGCTCGCGGGGGAGTGGGCGGTCAGGATCGCCGAGTCGCGCGACGCGGTGGACGCCCGCCGCCAGGCACTCAACTACGCCTTCGCCATCAAGGCCGGTCTGGGCGTGGAGATGGGGGTCGGCCGCCGCATGCTCAAGCTGTTCGAGCGCCGGCCGGGCCTGCTGCACGCGGTGCTGACCGGCTTCCGCCCGGCCTGGAAGTCGTTCGCCGGGATCACCCGGGGGACGACGTCGCTGGCCGAGCTGGTCCGCAGACACCCGCTGGCGCAGCGGGCGCTGACCGCGATGGACCGTCAGGGCGTGTCCGGCGGATCATGACCGGGTCCGCGGCGTCCGGTGCGACACCTCGCGGCGTTGACGTTCCAGCGCCTTGCGACGCACCGCACTAGACGTCGCGGACCATCCGGCCCTGATCCGCCGGACACGCCCTGGCCGGGAGCGGTCAGTCGGTGACCGTGACGCGGAAGACCGGGTGGTCCGGGCAGGCGGCCAGCAGCTCGGCGTCCGTGGACTTCGCTGTGATCCCCTGGAAGTACTGGTTGACCTCCCAGCCCCACCGCTCCAGATAGGCCCGGATGATCCGGGCCTTCTGCGCGTCGTCCGCGATCTCGACGGCGGCGAAGCGACTGACCTTGCGCCCCAGCCGCAGTTCGCCGCCGCCCGCGACGCGCATGTTGCGCACCCACTGTGAATGGCCCCGGGCCGATACGAGGTACCGCTCGCCCTCGAAGGTGTGGGCGTTGACCGGGAGGCGCTGCATCTGTCCGCTCCTGCGTCCGCGCACGGACATCTCGGCGGAGCCCATGAGGCTGATCCCGTGCCGGGCCAGCCAGCCGACGACCTGGTTGAGGCGGCGGGCGGAAGCGCCGGCCCGGAGGTAGTACGTCTGCGCCATGGTGACTCCCGAGTGAGGACCGTGAGGACCGTAAGGACGCCGCTGCGACCTTGAGTGAGCGGTGCTCTCGCTTGAGATCAGTGTGCACGGAAGGGGGGCTCGAAAGCAAGAGCACTGCTCTCGTTTATGTTCGGTGCTCCGAGCGCATGGCACACTGAGCGCATGAGCACCATCCGAGGGGCCAGGGAACGTGCCCGCATCGAAGTGACCGCCGCGATCAAGGACGAGGCCAGGAAGCAGCTCGCGGCGGAGGGTGCGGCCAAGCTCTCGCTGCGGGCCGTCGCCCGGGAGCTGGGCATGGTCTCCTCCGCGCTCTACCGCTACTTCCCCAGCCGGGACGACCTGCTCACCGCCCTGATCGTCGATGCGTTCGACGCGATCGGCGAGGCCGCGGAACAGGCGGCGGCGGAGTGCGAGGCCGCCGCGCCCTCCGCCGAGTGCTGGATCGCGGTGGCCATGGCCGTACGGGAGTGGGCGCTCGACCACCCCCATGAGTACGCCCTGATCTATGGTTCGCCCGTTCCCGGGTACACCGCCCCGATGGACACGGTGGGACCCGCGTCCCGGGTGGGACTGGCCTTCATCGGCATCCTGCGCACGGCGTTCCGGGCCGACGGCCTGGCCGTGCCGCCTCTCGCGCCGGAGCTGTGTTCCGACGCCGAGCGGATGGCCGCCGAATTCGCCCCGGACCTGCCTCCGGCGGCCGTCGCGGCCCTGGTCGCCGCCTGGGCCCAGCTGTTCGGCCTGATCTCCTTCGAGCTGTTCGGTCAGTTCAACCGGGTCGTCGAGGCGCGCGAGCCGCTGTTCCGGCAGGCGGTGGAGGGGCTGGCCCGTTCGGTCGGTCTGCTGGGCGTCCGGACCGTGTGATGCCAGGGGGTGCCTCGCCGCCTGGTCGCGGAGTTCGCCGCCCGATCGAAGGAACCCGCGGCCGCCACCTCGCCCGTCCGGCTCACCGAACGGGAACGGGAGGTGCTGGCGCTGGTGGGCATCGGCCTGTCGAACGAGAGGATCGGCCGCAGCCTGGTGGTCGGCCCCCCCTCACCGCGAAGACCTGCGTCAGCCGCACGATGGTCAAGCTCGGCGCCCGCGACCGGGCCCGACTCGTCGTCCTCGCCCACGAATCGGGACTGGTCCGCCCCGGCCGGCTCGGCTGACCCGGGGCGGCCGCCATCATCAGATGACCGCGGCGTTGTCCGTCCAGAGCCGGGCCACCGAGCGGTCGCCGCGCAGGGTGACGGCGGTGAGCGGCAGGCGGTTCCAGAGGGTGAGGTAGAGCCCCTCGGCCGTGCCGCTCAGTTCGCAGTCGGCGTCCTTCGTGCGCTCCGGGGTGTCCGGTCCGTGTGCGGTGCTCGACGAGCGGACGGCCTGGGGTGGTTCGTTCGAGATGCGTACGTTCCAGGTCGCGTCGGTGTCCACGGCCCGGATGCGCAGGGTGCGGGCGGTTCCGGAGCGGACGCGGCTCTTGGGGCGGGCGTGGAAGCCGGTGAGGAGTTCGTCGATGCCGTCGGCCGCGCGGTCCGCCGCTACCGAGGTGAGGGGGCCGCCGAGCGCGGACTCCGCGTCCACGCGGTGCACGGTGGTCTCGTGCAGCTGGCGGCGGGACCAGAACGCCAGCGGTGAGGGTGCGGGCAGGAACGTCCAGCACTCCAGGTCGGCGGGTGCGTCCTCCAGGGACCGGACCAGGTGGCGGTGTCCTTCGCGGAACCAGTCGAGGAGTTCGGTGCCGTCGAGGGCGGGTTCGCCGTTGTCGGGGTGGTAGGTGGTGTGCCCCTCGGTGACGAAGGCGGCAGCCCATCGGTGCACCATGCCGGTGTGCCGAAGAAGATGGCGTATCTGCCAGCCGGGGCAGGTCGGCACCGCTGCCCCCGTGCCGGCCTGTTCGGCGGCGGCCGCGAGCAGCCGCCCCTCCTCGGACAGCGACGTGATGTGCTCGGTGATCTTCATGGCGGCGATTGTGCCAGGGCCGTGCAGGGCGTCAAGCGCCTTGCGGGCGCTGGGATCCGGCCGGTCCGGCCACGCGCACCGGCCGGACGAACCAGCCCAGGGCCATCGACCGGAGGAGTGTCGATCAGGCGCACGGGGCCGGTCACGTGCGCGTGGCGTTGCGGGCTCCGTAGCCCAGTGCGGCGGCCGCCGCGGCCAGCAGGGCCACCGTCGTCAGTGCCACTGGCAGCGAGAACCAGTCGGCGAGGAAGCCGATCGCGGGCGGGCCCAGCAGCATCCCGCCGTAGCCGAGTGTCGACGCGGCGGCCACTCCGCTCGGCCCGGCCAGTTCGCCGGCCCGGCCCACGGCGACCGGGAAGATGTTGGCCAGCCCCAGGCCGGTGACCGCGAACCCGGCCAGCGCGAGCCACGCGGTCGGCGCCAGCGAGCCGAGCAGCATGCCGGCCGCCGCTGTCGCCCCGCCGAGGACGAGGGTGCGGGTCTGGCCGAGCCGTTCCAGGAGCAGGGTCCCGGTCAGCCGCCCCACCGTCATGGTCAGGGCGAACAACGCGTATCCGGCGGCGGCGAGCCCGGGGTGTGCGCCCAGGTCCTGTTCCAGGTGCAGAGCGCCCCAGTCGGCCAGGGCCCCTTCGCCGTACGCCGTGCACAGGGCGATCACGCCGAAGAGCGCGACGATGCGGCGGGCCCGGGGCGTCAGCCGCTGCTGGGCCGGGCGCGGGCCGACGGCCTCCGGTACGGCTGCCTCCACAACCGTGTCCGGGCGGTGGCGCAGCAGTGAGGGTCCGGCGAAGGCGGTGACGAGGAGGCCGACCCCGGCCAGGAGGAAGAGATGGGCGGAGGCGGAGAGGCCGCCCGCGACCAGCCCGCCGAGCCCGGCCCCGATCATGCCGCCGAGGCTGAACGCCGCGTGGAAGCTGGGCATCACGGGGCGGCGCAGCTCGGCGACCAGGTCGACCGCCGCGCTGTTCATCGCCACGTTCATCCCGCCGTACGCCGCGCCGAACACCAGCAGGACGAGGCCGAGCGAGAGAGGCGAGTGGGTCTGCGCGGGCAGGGCGATGCTCAGGGGGAGGAGGATGCCGCAGGCCACGGTGACGGCATGGCTGCCGTAACGGCGGCAGAGGCGGCCGGTGAGCATCATGGTGATCACCGCGCCCGCGGAGACCCCGAGCAGGGCGAGGCCAAGGGCGGAGGCGGAGGCTCCGGTCTGCTGCTTGATGGCCGGGATGCGGACCACCCAGCCGGCGAAGAGGAAGCCGTCGAGGGCGAAGAACACGGTCAGCGCGGTACGGAGGCGGGCCGACGCGGGTGGGGCGGTGTCTCCGCCAGGTCCCCCGGGTAGGGCCGTCCGCAGTTTGTTTAGTTGCGGCACAAAGTCAGCATAGGGGGGCGCCGACAGCCGGCGCAACACCGCTGCGCACCGCACGTCCCGGGGGTGATGCGGTGACCGCTACCGGGTCCCTCGGCGTCCGGGGCGCCTTCGGATCATGGGAGACTCGCCCCCATGAACGGCAAGGCGACCACCACCCGGACGAAGTTGGAGAGGGGCCGCAGCGCGCTCGGGCCCGCGCTGGAACTGGTCCACACCGGACGCGCCCCCACACGGGCCGTCCTCACCTCCGAACTCGGCGTCACCCGCGCCACCGCCGGGGCGGTCGCCGCGGAACTGGAGGCGCTCGGGCTGATCCGGGTCGACTCCAGCCCCGGGTCGGCGGCCGGTTCCCAGGGCCGTCCCTCGCACCGGCTGGCCGTCCTGGAGACCGGCCCCGTCGCCCTCGCCGCCCAGGTGCACGCCGACGGCTTCCGGGCCGCGCTCGTCGGACTCGGCGGCCGGATTGTCGCCACATCGCCGGGCTGCGTCGCGGTGATGGCCGACCCCGCGCAGGTGCTCGGCGAGGTGGTGGCCGCGGGGGCGCGGCTGCTGCGCGAGAGCGGGCTGCGCTGCGTCGGCGCGGGCCTCGCCGTGCCGTCGGCGGTGGCCGAACCCGAGGGGACCGCGCTCAACCCGCTGCACCTCGCCTGGCCCGCGGGCTCCCCGGTCCGGGACATCTTCGCCGCCTGCGTCCGTGAAGCGGGCATCGCCGGACCCGCGTTCACCGGCAACGACGTCAACCTCGCCGCCCTGGCCGAACACCGGCACGGAGCGGGGCGCGGTGCCCAGCACCTGCTCTGCGTCGCCACTGGCCACCGTGGCGTCGGCGGTGCCCTCGTCCTCGACGGCCGCCTGCACAGCGGCAGTTCGGGCCTGGCGCTGGAGGTGGGCCATCTCACCGTGAACCCCGAGGGCCGGCCCTGTCACTGCGGCGGGCGCGGCTGCCTCGACGTGGAGACCGACCCGCTGGCCTTCCTCACCACCGCGCGCCGCGACCCCGGCCCGGAGGAGTCGCTCCTCAAGCAGGCCGGTGACCTGCTGCGTACGGAGTACGAGGACGCCGACGTACGCAACGCCGCCGAGGCGTTGATCGACCGCCTGGGGCTGGGCCTCGCGGGCCTGGTCAACATCCTCAACCCGGACCGGATCATCCTCGGCGGACTCCACCGCGAACTGCTGGAGGCGGACGCCGAGCGGCTGCGAGCCGTCGTCGCCGACCGCAGCCTGTGGGGGCGCAGCGGCAGTGTGCCGATCCTGCCGTGCACCCTCGCCCACAACAGCCTCGTGGGCGCCGCCGAACTGGCCTGGCAGCCGGTCCTCGACGACCCCCTCGCCGCGCTGGCCTGAAGGGATTCGGAGGAACGCCCGGAGGGCTCGGCCGCTCCCCCGGAGTACGCACACGGCCGCCCGCCGTACGACGCCCCGCACCCTCTCCCGCGGGCAGGCTCGGAAGTGACCGGAAGTAAGGCGCCGCGCCGTCCGTGAACGAGGGAGCTGACCGAGACGAACACCCTGGCGTGCTCCGGCGGGCCCGGCCCCTGGGTCCTGCTGTTCACGGGCGCCGACTCTCCGTGCTGGACCAACAGTTCGGGCGGCGCACGGGCGGCAGCACGGCGTGAAGCCGCCCCGCCGGAGGGGCCTGCCCGCCCGGTCAGCCGACGACGGCCGACCGGGCGGGCTGGGCCGCGATGTCCTCGGCGGTGATGGTCACGGACGTGAACGGTCCGTCGGTCGTCGACCCGTAGACCGCGAGCGGGGGCAGGGTCGATGCGGTCGTGGCCGCTGGGAGGGTGAACCAGACCGCCTTCCCGGACGGGCCGACCGGCCGCACGCCCCAGCTCTCGCTGACGGCGGCGATCAGCGCCAGGCCCCGGCCCGACGTGGCGAACGAGTCCGGCTCGTTCATCGTGGGCAGGCGCGGGTCGTGGTCGTGGACGGAGACCGTCAGCCGGTCGAGCAGCAGCTCGATGTCGACGGTGCATGACTTGTCCGGCTGTGCGTGCCGGTGGACATTGGTGAGAAGCTCGGTGACGCCCAGGGCTGCCTGGTCGATCAGAGGATCGAGATGCCAGTAGCGCAGCTGCGCCGAGATGATTCTGCGGACCTGACCGATCCGCGACGGCAGGGCCTGGAGCTCCACCGTGCAGTGCCTGCTTGGCTCGCTGATCACGGCTGCGACTCCCCGAAATAGGTCCGGAAGAAGAAGAGATGCGAACGGCGCCGGCGGACGACTGACTGCCGCATCCGCTCTGCTCTTGTCGTGTCTGCTCGTGTCGCGCGACCCGGCCCGTGGAGCGGATCGCTCTGTCACCGAGGGTGCACCTTCAGTGACATGGGACCAGCGTGGCCCAGGGGATACGGCTCCGCAACTCGCGGCGGAGCGGTGCGGCAGCGGACCGGGCCACTCTCAGCCCGCCCGGCAGGTCAGGTCCGGCGGCCGCGCGCGCTGCGCAGAGCCTCCAGGAAACGCCGTACCGGAGCGGACCCGTCGCGTCTGCGGTTGCGCTGCCCCATCGTCAACCGGTAGCGCACCCCGTTCACCCGGGCGATCGCCGAATCCGCCGCCGCGAACCACCGCTTGCCCGCGCTGACCGTGCCCACCGGGGCGCTGTCGATCTCCCGCCCGTTGCTCGTGAGCAGAGACAGCCTGCCGTCCTTGACGACCACCTGACCGGCCCTGGTCAGCGATCGGGTGAAGCGTTCGATCCTGACCCCCGACGCACAGAACTCGACGTCCGCCACTGCGAATTCGCCCCCCTTCGTCGCTACTCCTGCTGTGCAGTGTGCACCGGCGCGGGCCGGATCGCCAGGGCGCACCGGCGTACGGTGCGCGGCAGGCGGCACCGCCCGTCACAGCCGCCTCCCAGGTGTGGGCCAAAGGCACTGCTATGGACCATCAAAGCGACCGTTTGTGCAGGTGGGGGGCATATCGTGGAGGGAGGAAGACCAGAGCCACGACAAGCGGGAGCACGCGGATGGACACCACTGAGCACGGACAGGTACGCGGGCCCGCGGCGACCGTGGACGTCGACCGCAGCGACCCGGAGTACCGGGCCTGGCTGAAGGAGGCCGTCCGCAAGGTGCAGGCCGACGCGAACCGTTCGGCCGACACCCATCTGCTGCGCTTCCCACTGCCCGAGGAGTGGGGTATCGACCTCTACCTCAAGGACGAGTCGACGCACCCCACCGGCAGCCTCAAGCACCGCCTCGCGCGCTCGCTCTTCCTCTACGGGCTCTGCAACGGCTGGATCCGGCCCGGAAAGCCGGTCATCGAGGCGTCCAGCGGCTCGACCGCCGTGTCGGAGGCGTACTTCGCCAAGCTGATCGGCGTCCCGTTCATCGCCGTGATGCCCCGCACCACCAGCCCGGAGAAGTGCCGCCTGATCGAATTCCACGGCGGGCAGTGCCACTTCGTCGACGACTCGCGCACGATGTACGAGCAGTCCGCCGCCCTCGCCGCCGAGACCGGCGGACACTACATGGACCAGTTCACCTACGCGGAGCGCGCCACCGACTGGCGCGGCAACAACAACATCGCCGAGTCGATCTACCAGCAGCTCCGGTTGGAGCGCTATCCGGAACCCGCCTGGATCGTCGCCACCGCCGGCACCGGCGGCACCTCGGCGACCATCGCCCGCTACGTGCACTACCTCCAGCACGACACCCGCATCTGCGTGCCCGACCCGGAGAACTCCTGCTTCTTCGACGGCTGGACCCACCACGACCCGCACGCCACCAGTGACTGCGGTTCGCGGATCGAGGGCATCGGCCGCCCCCGGATGGAGCCCAGCTTCGTGCCCGGCGCCATCGACCGCATGATGAAGGTCCCCGACGCGGCCAGCGTCGCCGCCGTCCGCGCCCTGGAGCGGGCCATCGGCCGCAAGGCGGGCGGGTCCACCGGTACCGGGCTCTGGAGCGCGTTCAAGCTGATCGCCGAGATGGTGGAGCAGGGGGAGAAGGGCAGTGTCGTCACGCTGCTGTGCGACCCGGGCGACCGCTACCTGGACAAGTACTACTCCGACTCCTGGCTGGAGGAGCAGGGTCTGGACATCGCCCCGTACGCCGCCGCCGTCGATGACTTCCTCTCCACCGGCACCTGGCCCTGCTGACCCGGCCGAGGAAGGGCCCCGGCGCGTTCAGGGCGTCGTGCTCGCCAGCCGCGCGTCCAGGCGCCGCACGGCGTCCCGGAAGGACCGGCCCACCCCCGCCCGCCCCAGGCTCAGCACCAGGCGGAACAGCCCCGTCCCGTCGGCGGCGAAGGTCCACTGAACCCGGGTCCCGGACCCTTCCGGGGTGAGCCGCCACTCCTCCAGCAGGGCCCGCAGGCCGGGGGCGTTGGTCTCGTCGGCCCGGTAGGCGTACCGCTCGTCCGGCTCGGCGGCCATGATCGTCTCGTGGAAACGGACCCCGCCCCTCAGCCGCACCTCCCGGCCCGCGCCCGCATCGGTGGGCGTGGCCCGGGTGACGGCGGTGAACCAGGACGGCCAGGACGCGACGTCCTCGGCGAGCGCCCGGTACACCACGTCCGCCGGCGCGGACACCTCGGCGGCGAACACCAGACGCATCGGCGCGGAATCGACGAACTCCAGTCCTACGGTACGGAGTCGGCGTGCCATCGCATGCACCTCCCGGCGGTCTGCGGCGGATGGAGCCGCGCACACCATAGCGGGCGGGCCCTCAGTTGTCTGTACCACTGTCGGCCACTGGTCCGTGCCGCCGCTCCGCCTCGGCCCCGGCCGCCCGAGTGATGTTCCGCGCCATCCCCCCGAAGACCACCGAGTGGAAGGGCCACACGCTCCACCAGTACGCATGGCCGAGCAGTCCGTGCGGATGGAACAGGGCGCGTTGCCCGTAGACGGTCCGGCCGTGCTCGTCGCCGCGCGCTGTCAGTTCCAGCCAGGCCAGGCCCGGCAGCCGCATCTCCGCCCGCAGCCGCAGCAGTTCGCCTGGCACGATCTCCTCCACCCGCCAGAAGTCCAGCGAGTCGCCCACCCGCAGCCGCTGGGCGTCCCGTCGGCCGCGCCGCAGCCCCACCCCGCCGACGATCCGGTCGAGCCAGCCGCGTACCGCCCAGGCCAGCGGGAAGGAATACCAGCCGTTCTCCCCGCCGATGCCCTCGATCACCCGCCACAGCGCGTCCGGGGCGACCGGAACGGGCAGTTCCCGCTCGTCGCGGTACAGGCTGCCGCCCGCCCAGTCCGGGTCGGTGGGCAGCGGATCGCTCGGCGCTCCGGGCACCGAGGCGGTGGACCAGCGGGTGTCGACCTGCGCCTCCTGGATGCGCTGGAGGGCCAGCCGCAGCGCCCGGTCGAAGCCGACGGTCCCGTCCGGCGGATCGGGGACGTAGCGCCTGATGCCGTCCTCCCGGCAGACCACCTCGTGGCGCAGCGACTCCGTGAGCGGACGGGCGATGGAGCTGGGCACCGGGGTGACCAGACCCACCCAGCGGCTGGACAGCGTCGGTGTGAGCACCGGCACGGGCAGGATCAGCCGCCGCGGCAGCCTTGCCACCCGGGCGTAGCGCTGCATCATGTCCCGGTACGTCATGACGTCCGGGCCACCGATGTCGAAGGTCCGGTTCACCTCGTCGGGCAGCGACGCGCACCCCACCAGATACCGGATCACGTCCCGTACGGCCACCGGCTGGATACGGGTCCGTACCCAGCTCGGGGTGATCATCAGCGGCAGCCGCTCCGTCAGATAGCGCAGCATCTCGAACGACGCGGATCCCGACCCGATGACCACCGCCGCCCGCAGCACCGCCGTGGGCACCCCGGAGTCCAGCAGGATCCGGCCCACCTCGGCCCGTGACCGCAGATGCGGCGACAGCTCCCTCTCCGGCACCCCGGCCGGGGTCAGCCCGCCCAGGTACACGATCCGGCGCACCCCCGCGGCACGTGCCTGCTCGCCGAAGGTCCGGGCGGCCTTGCGGTCCGTCTCCTCGAAGTCCGCGCCGGAGCCGAGCGCGTGCACCAGGTAGTACGCCACATCGACGTCCCGCATCGCCTCCGCCAGCGACTCCGCGTCGGTGACATCGCCGCGGACCACCTCGACCCGGTCCACCCAGGGGTAGTCGCGCAGCTTCCGCGGCGTTCTGGCCAGGGCGCGCACCCGGTGTCCGGAGTCCAGCAGGGCGGGCACCAGCCGACCGCCGATGTAGCCGGTGGCACCGGTCACCAGAGCGCGCGCCGGGGGCCGGTCGGCAAGCCCCGGGGCGTCGGCGTGATCTGTTTCGTCCGTCACCTGTCCGAGTCTGGCACCGGACGGCCGGGTGGACCGGCCGGGGACCCCCGTACGGCGGCACGGACGCCGCTGTACGGCGCACCCGCCGTCAGCGTGCCGCCCCGCGTCCGGTGCCCGAGGCGCGGCAGCCCGCTCGAGCCGGTCCGGACCGTGCGTCGGTCCGGCGCCGCGGCTGATGGATCGGCGTGACCACGCCTTCCGGCGGTGGTGGGGATGTCATACCGGCCAACGAGTCAAACGTGTGACGGCAGCATCACCCGAACGGGAACGGCCGACCGATCGTTGGTGATCTCCGGCGTGCGCCCCGGCAGACCTCAGGTCGTACCGGGCGAGGCGAGAAGCGCGTCCAGCACTCTGCCGAACACCCGGCGCCCGGTGGAGGCGATGAGCGGGTCACCCCACCCCGGCACCAGCCGTACCCGCAGCTCCTCGACCCACACCACATGGGAACCGGAATCCGTCGGAAGCACATCGATCGAGGCCCGGCCCAGTACCACTGACCCCCGCTTCTCCAACCGGCACACCCCGGCCCGGCCACCGGCGGGCGGGGTCCACCGCACCACTTCCATCGGGTCGTCGAAGGCCAGCGGCCCCAGGCCCGTACGCGCCACGAAAACCGTCCCGACCTGCGTGGGCAGTCCCGTCGGCACCGAGATCGCGGTCAACGGCACCTGCGCGGCGTGCCGTTCCCAGTCGGTCACCCGGCGCCAGGCCTCGGCTGCGGGGAGAGGAGGGAAGCGCTCGATCCGGAAGACGGCCACCCTGCGATCCTATGGGGTGCCGGTGGAGCTGCGGCGAGCCGAACGGAATCCGCGGAGGCCCACGTCAGCATCAAAACCGCCCCCCCCGTCAGCCCCCCGAGGCGGGCGAAGCGCCGGAGGGTGAGGTGCGGGCGGGGGACTCGCCCGCCACCAGCAGGCCCGGCAGATGCTCCGCGATCTCCCCGCGCACTTCGGG
Organism: Streptomyces durocortorensis; assembly: GCF_031760065.1. Taxonomy (NCBI): domain Bacteria; kingdom Bacillati; phylum Actinomycetota; class Actinomycetes; order Kitasatosporales; family Streptomycetaceae; genus Streptomyces; species Streptomyces sp. C11-1. The sequence goes on along the minus strand of NZ_CP134500.1, from coordinate 430,817 downwards.
AGCCAGACCCGCGTCCGTGACGAACGTGTCGACCTCCTCCAGCGCGGCGAAGGAACTCAGCCCCACCGTGCCCCACTTGGTGTGGTCGGCCACCACCACGATCCGGCGCGCCGCCCGGACGAAGCGGCGGTTGGTCTCGGCCTCCGCGAGATTGGGCGTCGACAGCCCCGCCTCGGTCGAGATGCCGTGCACACCGAGGAACAGCACATCGAAGTGGAGCGCGTCGATGGCCCGGTCGGCGACCGGGCCCACCAGCGAGTCCGACGGCGTACGCACCCCGCCCGTCAGCACCACCGTCGCCGCCCCGGGGCGCGTGCCCCGTCCGGCGGCCGGACGCTGCGCGTCGTGGAACACATCCGCCACCCGCACCGAGTTGGTGACCACCGTCAGATCCGGCACCTCCAGCAGATGCCGGGCCAGCGCGAACGTCGTCGTCCCGCCCGAGAGCGCGATCGCGCTGCCGGGCACCGCCAGCGCCGCCGCCGCCCGCGCGATGTCCTCCTTGGCACTCAGCTCCAGCGCCGACTTCGCCTCGAACCCGGGCTCGTGCGTACTCGGCTCGACGACCGGGACCGCGCCGCCGTGGACCTTCTCGATGACACCCTGCCGGGAAAGCGCGTCCAGGTCCCGACGGATCGTCATGTCGGAGACGTTCAGTTTGCGGGTCAGCTCATTGACCCGGACCCCGCCCCGCCTGCGCACCTCGTCGAGGATCAGCGCACGGCGCTGCTCCGCGAGGAGGTTCTGATTCTCGCTCAACGCCGGGCCCGTTCCTTCCCTCTGGCCGTACGGTCCGCAGCGGTCTGCGACACACGCTCATCCTGCCACGCAGGCATGTCCCGCGTACCACCTGGGGAGATTCCGTGAGACCGCTCACGCGCCCGCCCCGAGCCCGCAATCCTGGGCCCGGCTCAGGGGCCCGCACCTCCGCCTCCGCGTACTGCTTCCCCGATTCCCCGTCCGCCGCCAGGCCCGACGCGTCCGAGAGAGAGTCCCCCTTGTCTCCCGCCACCCCGCCCCCCGCGGCACCGCCCGCGCAGGCCACCGGAACAGCGCTGGAACTGCTCGTCCACGGCGTCGGCGGCGCCACCCCGCAGGAGGTGCTGGGCGATCCCCGTACGGTCCGGGTCACCGGGGACGCGACCGCCGCCGTGTACCGGCGCACCGACGACGCCCACGGCGAGAAGCACCCCGAGCGCTACCGGGACGAGCCCGTCGCCGAGGCGTACTGCTGGTCCGGCCTCACCTCCGGCAACAGCTCCCGTGCCCTGTGGCTGCTGCTCCTGCCGTTCATGGTGGTCAACCTCGCCCACTGGATGCGCCCCACCGCCACCGGCCGCACCCGCGCGGTCCGGCTGTACGGCGTCCTGGTGCGGCTCGTCGCGCTCAGCCTCACGGTGCTGCTGACCGCGGCGGCCTGCGAAGTCGCCCTGGACCTGGTGGCCTGGCAGTGCGCGGGCACCCGGAGCTGCGCCGAACGCCGTTCCTGGCTGGGCTTTCTGTCGGCACATCAGGGCAGCTGGTGGTCGCAGCCCGGGCGTCGGATCGCCTTCGCGGCCCTCTTGCCCACGGCTCTGGTGGGGCTCCTGTGGTATCTGTCCCACCGCACCTGGAGCGCGTACGAGTCCCAGGGCCCCCTGGACGGTACGGACGTCGACGAGAACGACCCCGACGGGGCTGAGGAGGCCCACGGCCCCGGCGCCCCCGCCCCGGACTCCCTCGCCCCCGACGCGCCCAGCCCTCTCACCGTGCCCGCCCCGGACGCCGACGGAGCCCGGGGGCGGCCACCCGCCCCGGTCCGCCCCGCGCTCGGCCGCCCCGGCTTCTGGTACGGCCGCCGACTCGTCGCCCGGCTCCGGGCCGCCCACACGGCGATCGGATTCCTGACCGTCGCCGCGGCGGTCACCGGCGCCGCCGCCCGCTACGACCGGACCCCCGACAGCCCGGTGCCCCAGGCGCTCGGCGCGGCCGTCGAGGGAGGCATCGTGCTGTGCGCCCTGGTCGCCGTGTGGGTCGTCTGCCGCCGAGGGCGCAGCGAACGGGTCCGCGACACCCGGCTGGACTGCGCCCTCACCACCTATCTGCCCGGCTCCGCACTGGCCCTGCTCGCCCTCGCCGTCCTCCACGCGTCCTGGTCGCGCCCTGCCTGGCAGTCCTCGGGCAGCCTGCCCGGCGAGACCGCCTTCCGGCTGCTCGCCCTCGGCCAGGGCGTCCTCGTCGTCGCGCTCGCCCTGGTCGCCCGCAGCCTCCACCGCCGCACTCCCGAACCCCGGACCATCCTGTACGGACTCGGCGGCCCCGCGGTCGCCATGCTCGCCTGCGCCCTCGGCGGCGTGATGACCGGCGGAGTCGCCCAGCGTGTCGCCGACTGGCTGGACGGGCCCGGCACCCCGGGCATGGACCAGGCCGACATGGCCGGGCCGCCCGTCCTGCTCAGCTGGCAGGCCTCCGTCATCCCGGTCCTCCTGCTGCTCCTGCTCTGCCCGGTCGTGGTGCTCGTCGTCCGCACCGCGCGCACCGCCCGCCGCCTCGGCCCGCTCGTCGAGGCGGAGTACGCCCCCGAACCGCCCGACCGCGCCCGGACCCGCCGCATCGCCCGCATCCGTGCCACCGCCGCCCTCACCGACTCCGCACCCTGGATCGTCGGCGTGGTCTCCGCCGCCACCCTGCTGCTCGGGGCGGGCGCGATCGTCGGCTCCTGGCGCAGCAACGAGGTGCCGGGACGGGCCGCGGACGGCAGCACGCCGTTCCTCGAATCACTCGCCGAGGCCGCGCAGTCGACCGGGTCCTGGCTGGTCGGCCTGGGCTTCGTGCTCTTCGTCGCGGGGGGCCGCCGCGCCTACAAGGACGCCTCGGCCCGCCGCACCATCGGCATACTCTGGGACGTCGGCACCTTCTGGCCGCGCGCCGCCCACCCCTTCGCACCCCCCTGCTACGCCGAGCGCGCCGTACCCGACCTCGCCTCCCGGATGTCCGCCTGGACCACGACCATGCCCCGGGGCCGGCTCGTCATATCGGGCCACTCGCAGGGCAGCGTCCTCGCCGCCTCCGCCGTGTGGCAGCTGCCCGACGCGGCGCGCAGCCGGGTCGCGCTGCTCACCTACGGGTCACCCCTGGAGCGGCTGTACGGGCGGTGGTTCCCCGCCTACTTCGGCCCCGTGCCCCTGCTCGGGCTGCACCGCTCGGTGCACTGCTGGCGCAATCTGTGGCGGGCCACCGACCCGATCGGCGGGCCCGTCCGCATCAGCACCGACCCCGACCCGGGCGTCGACCGGGGGCCGCTGAAGGACCCCCTGGCCTACGGGCGGACCACCGAGCTCCCGCTGCCCGAACCGATCCTGGGCCACTCCGACTACCAGGCCGATCCGGCCTTCGCCGAGCAGCGGGCCGCCCTCCTGGAGGAGCTGGGCCCGATCGTGCCCCGCCAGGCGGAGGGACAGCCGCAAGGACAGGCGGAGGCGCGGATGCGGAGAGACGGTCACAAGGGCAGTTCGGGAAGGTCCTCCGGGTAGAGCAGGGTCAGGTCGTCCGTGCTCGTCTCGGCGAGCTGGGCGACCCGGCCCGCGTGCCGCTCCACCATCGACTCGAAGGTCTGGCGCGCGGTGCGGCCGTTGCCGAACGCGGGACCCTTGGGGAGCGCGGTGAAGTGCTTCAACAACGCTTCCCCGGTCCCGTCGGCCAGGCTGTACTCATGTTCCTCGGCCTGCTGCTCGACGATCCGCAGCAGCTCCTCGGGCACGTAGTCGCTGAAGGTGATGGTCCGGGAGAATCGGGAGGCCACACCGGGGTTGACGGTGAGGAACCGCTCCATCTCGTGGGTGTACCCGGCGACGATCACGACCACCGCGTCCCGGTGGTCCTCCATCAGCTTCACCAGCGTGTCGATGGCCTCCCGGCCGAAGTCCCGGCCGGAGTCCTCGGGGGACAGGGCGTACGCCTCGTCGACGAAGAGCACCCCGCCGCGCGCCCGGTCGAACGCCTCCTGGGTCCGGATCGCCGTCGAGCCGATGTGCTCGCCGACCAGGTCGACCCGGGACACCTCCACCAGATGGCCGCGCTCCAGCACCCCGAGCGAGGCCAGGATCTCCCCGTACAGCCGGGCGACGGTGGTCTTGCCCGTGCCGGGGGAGCCGGTGAAGACGAGGTGGCGGCGGACCGAAGCGGCCTTCAGCCCGGCCTCCTGGCGGCGGCGGCCCACCTCGATCATGTCGGTCAGCGCCCGCACCTCGCGCTTGACGCTGTCCAGCCCCACCAGCGCGTCCAGTTCGCCGAGGACCGCCGAGGAATCACGGGCGGGCTCCGCCGGGGCGGCCGGATCGGGGGCGGCGGGCTCGGCCGCGCGCTGTCCGGGCATCGTGTTCAGCAGCCCGGGTGTCGAGAGGGTGGCCGTCAGCACCGCGGGCGCCGGGGCCGGTGCCGTCCGCAGACCGCTCTCGTCGCTCGTGCAGTCCTGGACGATCGGGCCGGTCGCCGAGGCGCCGTCGCCCTCGGGGAACTCGTAGCCGCCCCGGGCGCACCGCTCGGTGCGGCAGCGGGTGAGAGTGGTGCGGCAGCCCTCCATGATGTGGAAGCCGTAGCCCTCGGTGCCCGTCACCCGGCAGCTCTCGAAGGTGCCCCGGCCCTCGGCCGAGACGTAGAACCCCGCCTCGGCGGGCGAGGTGACGGTGCAGCGCTCGATGGTGGGGTCCGCGCCCTTGGTGACGATGACCCCGGTCTGCGCCGCGTCGATCGTGCAGTTGTTCAGCGTGCCGCCGCTGCCGTGGTCGCGGAACCAGGCCCCGGTGGACGCCTCCCGGATGCGGCAGTCGTCCAGCTGGGCGGTGGCTCCGTCGCTCACGGAGACGGCGGTGTTGCGGATCTGGGAGAGGTCGCTGTCCACGACGTCGGCGCGGGAGCCCCGGTCGAGGACGAAGATCGCGTCGGGGACGTCGTGCACCCGGCAGGCGTCCAGTATCACCGTCGCCCCGTCGCTGACCCAGACCGCCGGATAGTCGCCCGTACTGTCGTGGATCTCGCACTGGTTGGCGTCCACCCGGGTGCCCGGGTCCCAGACCGAGAGCCCGTTGCGGCCGAAGCGGCGGACCGTGGAGCGGGTCAGTGTGAGCACCGAGCGCGACCGCAGGTCCACGGCGTTCTCCGGGATGTCGTGGATGTCGCAGTCGGCGAGCGTCAGCACCGCGTCGGTGTCCAGGGTGATGCCGTCCGCCGAGGTGCGGTGCACGGTGCAGTCGGTGAGGTGGGCCGAGGCGCGGGCGGTGATCTGGATGCCGCTGCCCTTGATCTCGTACACCTCGCAGCCGAACGCCTCCAGGCCGCTGCCCTCGCCGGTGACGCCGATGCCCGCGCCCGAGGTGTGGTGGATCCGGCAGCGGTCCAGACGTGGATGGCCGCCGTCGCGGACCGAGATCCCGGACTGGCCCGCAGAGACGATCTCGCACTTCTCGAACACCCCGCCCGCACCGTCCAGTACGGCGATGCCGACCCCGGCCGGATTGTCGACGGTGCAGCGCCGCACGGTGGGCCGGGCCGCGCCGCGCACCTCGATGCCCGCGGCGGACCGGGTCACGATCCGCAGGTCGCAGAGGTCTGCCGTGCCGTCCTCGATCAGCAGGGCGGGGGCCGCCGAATCCTGGCCCTCGATGTGCAGGTCCTGGACGACGGCGGAGGCGCGCACGGTCAGCGGTACGCCGTCGACCGGCGCGATCCGCACGGAGCCGACCGACCCTTCGGGGCCGCGCAGGGTCACCGCGCGGTGAACGACGAGGTTCTCCCGGTAGGTGCCGGGCGCGACGGTGAGGACGTCGCCGTCGGCTGCCGCCTCCAGGGCCGCGGAGAGGGAGGCGTACTCGCCCGTGCGGCGGCGCCATCGCGATGTGCCGGTGTGCGTCACCTGGACCGTGCCCTGTGCCATGGCGTTGTTGTGCCCCCACCTCGTGCTGTGCGATGCCTCGGGTCCGTCCGCCTGCCGAGCTGCCGGGCGGACGGGGTCGGACCACCGTAGCGCGCGGGAGGGGCGGGAGTTGACGAGTCGGCTCCTCGGAGTGATGTTGCCGATGGCCCCCTCCGGCGGAAGCAGGCCGAAGCAGGGCCGAGGGAGAGCCGAAGCAGAGCCGAAGCGGGCCCGTGGTCAGCCGCCCGTACCGGCTCTGCCCCAGTCCGGGCCGGTGGCGGCCCACTCGCGGTCCAGTCGTGCGTACCGCGCCTGCACCATCCGGGCTACGACCAGCCGCCTGCCCGCCTCGATGCATCCGACAGCGAGCAGGAACGCACCGACGCCGCCCAGCACCGCGTGCGACCGGGCCGTGCGGCCGTCCATCGGCGGCTCCACCGGCACACCCGCCTTGTCCGTCCAGATCCGCACCGGGGAACCGGGTCCGACGGGCCGCGACGCGGTGGCCACCTTCTCCGTGTGCCGGCTGCCGTCCGGGGCCTGCCAGGACGCCACCACCCAGGTCCGCGCGGCGCGTTCGGCGGCGGCTCCCGGATCGCCGCCGCCCCGCTCCCGTCCCGGCACCGGGTGCACCACGACCGCGTCGACGGCGTGGCGCTCCGCGTGCTGGGCACTCACCGAGCGCCGGAGCGAGGCGTCGGCGGCCGCACCGCCCGCCCAGCCCGCCGCCGGGGCGCCAAGCGTCATCAGCAGCAGTGCGCCGATCGTCACCCACCCCTCGCGACGGTCGGTGGCGCGGCGCAGTCGATTGCGCCGCCCGCGCAGCAGCGCCGACAGCCCCCACACGCCCGTTCCCCCCACGCCCGTTCCCCCCACGGTCCTCGGCCCTCAGTCGAGTATCCGGACGGGGTCCCCGACCCGGATCACTCCCGTCCCCTCGGGGATCAGGTTCTGGCCGAAGACCAACTGCTTGCCGAACCGGCGGTGGCGGGCGAGGGTGATCAGCGGCTCCTTGCCCCGCTCGGCCGTCTCCTGGTCCGTCGTCGTGATCACACAGCGGCCGCAGGGCTTGGCCACCGTGAAGGCCACCTCGCCGACGGCGATCCGCCGCCAGCCGTCCTCGGCCCATGGCTCGGTGCCCCCGACCACCACATTCGGCCGGAAGCGGTCCATGGGCAGCGGACCCTCCTCGGGCCGGTCGCCCGCGGCGACAAGGGCGTTGAGTGCGTCCAGGGAGGCCGTGGTGGTCAGGAGCAGCGGATATCCGTCGGCGAACGAGACGGTGTCGCCGGGGCGTGCGAACACCGGGTCGACGTGTCTGCGGTGCGACGGCTCGTCGAGATGGACGAGCCGGACCTCGCAGTCGAGGACGTCGCTGAACCAGGCATGGGCGTCGTCCGACGCCTCCGCCACCACCACCGTGTCCCGGTGCAGCTCCACGGTGAACGTGCGCTCCGGCTCCGGTACCTCGACGTGCAGGGGCGGGCGGCCCGGCGCGGACAGGAGCAGGCCGCCCCCGGACAGCAGCTCGGCCGAGATGCGGGCCATCAACGGCTGCTGACGCTGCGTGAGCGCCCTCGCCGCCTTGTCGACCAGCATCCATCGGCGGTCGCCATCGAGTCCCCACGGTTCGACGGCAACCGCGTCGGCCACGCGGGCGGTGAGCGATTTGACGGGATAAATCCGGATGGCCCGGAGGGAGGGATGGCTCATGCGTCCATCCTGCCAGCCGCCTCTGACACCGTACGTGCGGCATCCGGACGTTCGTCACGCAGGTGCGACCGACGTCCGGTGCGTCCCCCGGCGCGGAGCCGCCGCACGGTGTCAGGGGTGCCAGGGGCTTCAGTACCCCCGGCTCTGGTACGGCCGGTTGTACGGGTCCTCGTACGGCGAGGGGGTCGGTGCGGGCCGCGGCGAGGCCGGGCGCATCGCCTCGTACCCGGTACCCGGCGCGGGCCGCTGCGCCTGGGGCTGCTGCGGGATGTACGGCGCGGGCGCGTGCTGCAACTGGGCGGGCTGCATCGGCGCGTGCTGCGCAGGGGCCTGCTGGTACTGCGGCATCGGCTGCTGCGGGTAGCCGTAGCCGATGGGCTGCGAGGGGGCCGCGGGAAGGGCCGGAAGTGCCGACGGCAGGGCCGGCAGATAGCTGCTGCCGGTGTCATAGGCGGCAGGCACACGGATGGGGGCGATCTGAGGGGTTCCCCGCTCCGCGACCAGGGAGTCGTAGATCGGAGTGTCGGGGAACGACGCGGCGTAGTAGCCGCCGCCGAAGGTGGAGCGGGGGGACGTCATGCCACCTAAGTTAAGCCCACGATGTGCTGGTTGGGGAGCCCGATAAGAGGGTTGTTTTCCGCGATGTGAGTGAACCGCGATCCCCAATGCGAGCGAACTTGGCAAAAAAGGGCGCACCGACGTCTACTGATCGTGTAAAGGCCAAGTTCACGGGGGGTTACCGGCGGATCGCCGGGAGGAACATCGTGCTGGGCGGGGCGTGCTCCGCCGGGCCGGGGATTAGGTTGTCGGGAAATGCCCGCGGGGCATCCGGACTCGTGATGGGGCGAGCATGACCATGCAAAAAGGAACCAACGTTCCGGTGCCGGCCGGCACCGTACGCGTCGAATTGGGGTGGCACGCGGCGCCGGGCGCCCCCGACGTCGACGCCTCCGCCCTCCTCCTGGTGGCGGGAAAGGTCCGCAGTGACGCGGACTTCGTCTTCTACAACCAGCCGGCCCACGGCTCCGGCGCGGTCCGGCACGAGGGCAAGCGGACGGCTCCCGACCGGGTCACCGACACGCTCGTCGTCGACTTCGGCAAGGTCGAGCCCGGGATCGAGCGCATCGTCGTCGCGGCCTCGGCGGACGGCGGCACCTTCGGCCGGGTGAGCGGGCTGTACGTGCGGATCGCGGACGCGGCGGGCGGGGCGGAGCTGGCCCGCTTCGACAGCACCGACGCCACGGTCGAGACCGCCTTCATCCTCGGCGAGCTGTACCTGCGCCAGGGCGCCTGGAAGTTCCGCGCGGTGGGGCAGGGCTACAGCACCGGGCTCGAAGGGCTGGCGACGGACTTCGGTATCTCCGTCGACGAACCGCAGCAGGCTCAGCCGTCCGCGCAGCCCCAGCCGTCCGCGCCCGCCCCCGTGGCGGCCATGTCCCCGCCCGCCCCGGTGGCGCCGCCCGCAGCCGCGCCGGTCGCGCCCGCACCGCCCGCTCCCCCGGCCCCTCCCGCCGCCCAGCCCGTACGCCTGACCAAGATCACGCTGACGAAGAGCGCACCGGCCGTCTCCCTCGCCAAGCAGGGCGGCACCTCCGGAGCGCTGCGCGTCAATCTCAACTGGGAAGTACGCAAACAGTTCAAGGGGTGGGGAGCGAAACTCGGCCGGGCCGTCGCGATGCACGCCGATCTCGATCTTGATCTCTGCGCCCTGTACGAACTCACCGACGGACGCAAGGGAGTTGTGCAGGCTCTCGGAAACGCGTTCGGTTCGCTGAACCAGCCGCCCTTTATCCATCTCGACGGTGACGACCGCACCGGTGCGCTGAGCACCGGTGAGAACATGACCATCAACCTCGACCGCAAGGACCTGCTCCGGCGCGTACTGATCTTCGTCACCATCTATGAGGGCGCCCGGAGTTTCGCCGATCTCCACGCCACGGTCACCCTCCAGCCGCAGAACGGCGCGGCGATCGACTTCTCCCTCGACGAATGCACCGTGCCCTCCACCGTCTGCGCCCTGGCGCTGATCACCAACAACGGCGGCGACCTCACCGTCCAGCGCGAGGCCCGCTACCTCGTCCCGGACCGCGGAGTGAGCCCGCAGCGCACCATCGACGCCGCCTACGGCTGGGGCATGAACTGGACGCCCGGCCGCAAGTGACCCGCGAGCCCCGCCCCGCCGCCCGGCCGGACCCGGCGCCCGCCGCCCCGTGGCGTCACCGGCCGGGCGCGGCGTCGTGCGTCGTGTCCGGATCGGGCCGGGCGTAGGTGCGGCCCTTCCAGGCGGCCCCCCGCCCCCGGTAGTGCTGGACCGCCGAGTCCACGGTCATCAGCAGATACAGCACCGCCGTCAACGGCAACAGAGGCCCCAGCCACACCGACTGGCGGTAGTACGCCAGCATCGGCAGATACGTCGCCGTCATCACCGCCCATGCCGCGCCGCCCGCCCATGCCGCCGCCCCGTCACCCGTCAGCAACCCGGCCACCAGGGTCGCGGGCGGCGCGACGTACACGAGCAGCAGCCCCGGCACGGTCCCCGCCAGCAGCAGCGGGCTGTGCCGCAACTGCGCGTACGCGCTGCGCGCGACCATCCGCCACAGATCCCGGAGCCGCGGATAGGGCCGCACGCTGTCGACCCGCTCCGCGAGCCCCAGCCAGATCCGGCCGCCGCTGCGCCGTACCTCCCGCGCCAGCGACACGTCGTCGATCACCGACTGCCGGATCGACTCCGGAATCCGCGCCCGCTCGGCCGCCTCGGTGCGCAGCAGCACACATCCGCCCGCCGCGGCCGCCGTCCGCGACCCGGCCCGGTTCACCCGGCGGAACGGGTAGAGCTGCCCGAAGAAGTAGACGAACGCGGGCACCACAAGGCGCTCCCAGGCGCTCTCCACCCGCAGCCTGGCCATCTGCGACACCAGGTCGAAGCCGTCCGGGCCCCCGGACCCGGCCGCGGCCACCAGATCGCGCAGGCTGTCCGGCTCGTGCGCGATGTCCGCGTCGGTCAGCAGCAGGAAGTCCGGCTTGTGCTGCCGGGCCACCGCGATCCCGTGCCGCAGCGCCCAGAGCTTGCCCGTCCAGCCCGCCTCCGGCTCGCCGGGGGACACGACGGTCAGCGGCAGCCCGCCCGGACGCGCGCCCAGGTCCCGGGCCAGCTGCCCGGTGCCGTCGCTGCTGCCGTCGTCGACCAGGGTGATCCACGCGTCGCCCGGATAGTCCTGGACCAGCAGCGAGGGCAGACTCACCGGCAGCATCTCCGCCTCGTCCCGGGCGGGCACCACCACCGCCACCGACGGCCAGCGCACGGGGTCGGTGCGCAGGGGGAGCCGCTGGTCGGTGCGCCAGTAGAAGCCCTGCCCCAGCAGCAGCCACACCCACACGACCAGCGAACCCACGGCGATCCAGGCAACGGCGCTCATCCGCCGAAGTCTGCCCCACTGAGCCGGGTCCGCAAGGGTTGTCGGCTAGGGTGACCGGGTGAAGATCGCGCTCATGGACTCCGGAATCGGCCTGCTGGCGGCAGCGGCAGCCGTTCGCCGACTGCGCCCCGACGCCGAGCTGGTGCTCTCCTGCGACCCCGGCTCGATGCCCTGGGGCCCCCGCACCCCCGAGGAGATCACCGCCCGCGCGCTGGCGGTGGCCCGGGCCGCCGCCGACCACGGGGCGGACGCCCTGATCATCGCCTGCAACACCGCCTCCGTCCACGCCCTGGCCGCGCTCCGCGCCGAGCTGGAGCCCGCGCTTCCGGTGATCGGCACGGTCCCCGCGATCAAGCCCGCCGCCGCAGGGGGCGGCTCCGTCGCCATCTGGGCCACCCCGGCCACCACCGGCAGCCCCTACCAGCGTCGGCTGATCGCGGAATTCGGCGGCTCCGCCGAGATCACCGAGGTGCCCTGCCCCGGGCTCGCCGACGCGGTGGAGCACGGCGACGAGGCCGGGATCGACCGGGCCGTCGCGGCGGCCGCCGCCCTCACCCCGCCCGACGTGCGGGCCGTCGTCCTCGGCTGCACCCACTACGAGCTGGTCGCGACCCGCATCCGCGACGCCGTGCAACGGCCCGGCCGCCCGCCGCTCGCCCTGCACGCCTCCGCCGGAGCGGTAGCCGCCCAGGCGCTGCGCCGGATCGGAGCGGCCCCCGCCCCGACGGCCGAACCGGCCGGCGCGCTCACCGTTCTTCTCAGCGGCCGCCCCGGCAGCCTGCCGGAAGCCGCCCTGGCCTACGCCGAGGGCCGGAATCTGACGGCCGTCGCCCCCGCTCCCTGACCGGGTCCGATCTCCACCAAGGACGCTCGTGCCCCGGCCGACCGCCCGGATCGCGGTTACGCTGCTGAATATGACGGACCACGCCGAGCACGCGAGGCACGGGTCGAGCCAGGTGCCGCCCGCGGAGTGGAACGGCCGGGCCACCAACCGGCTGCAGTGGCTGCTGGCCCTCGTGGGCGCGGCCTGCATGGCACTGGGCATCGAGCTGGCCGTCGGCTCCACCTGGACCTCGGGCTTCGCCCCGCTGCTCATGTCCGTGATCGGCTGCGTCGCCGTCGGTCTGCTGATCCTCTACGGAACGCTCGCCTTCGTCCATGTGGCCGTCAAGGTCGACGGGGGCGCCCTGGAGGTCCGCTGCGGCCACGCCGGTCTGCCGCGCCGCAGGATTCTGCTCGACCATGTCGTCGGGGCCGAATTCGTCCCGAGGATCAACCCGCGCGAGTGGGGCGGCTGGGGCTACCGCTGGCGGCCCGAACAGGGCACCGCCGTCGTCGTGCGCAAGGGCGAGGGCATGATCCTGCACCTCGCCGACGGCCGGACCTTCACCGTCACGGTCGACGACGCGGAGACGGCCGTACGCTTCATCCGCGAACGCCTTCACCTGCCTGCCCCGGGCAGGCCCCCTGCCCCCTGACCGGCCCGCCCCGCCGATGACCGGTGGCCCCCGGCCCCGGACTGCACCGCCCGCCACGCCCGGCCCCCCGCTACCCCGCCCCTGCCCGGGCCAGGTCAGCGCCGCCGCTCACAGCCGCTCACCGTAGACTCCGGCGGGTGAGCGCCACCATGACTCCTGTCGACGACCTGCCGCCCGCCGCGGCGCCCCCGGCCACCGGACTGCTGCCGCGGCTCCTCCGTCCGGCCGCCGCTGTCCTCTCCGGCGTCCTGCTCTACGCGAGCTTCCCGCCCCGCCCGCTGTGGTGGCTCGTGCTGCCCGGGTTCGCGCTGCTCGGCTGGGTGCTGCACGGGCGCCGGCTGCGGGCCGCCTTCGGGCTCGGGCTGCTGTCCGGGCTCGGGTTCATGCTCCCGCTGCTGCGCTGGACCGGCGAGGACGTCGGGCCGGTGCCGTGGCTGGCCCTCGCCACCGCCGAGGCCCTCTTCATCGCGGTGGGCTGCCTGGGCATCGCCGCCGTGACCCGGCTCGCGTACTGGCCGGTGTGGGCGGCCGCGGTCTGGACCCTGGACGAGGCGGTCCGGGCCCGGATCCCGTTCGGCGGCTTTCCCTGGGGCAAGATCGCCTTCGGGCAGGCCGAGAGCGTGTTCCTGCCGCTCGCCGCGCTGGGCGGCACCCCGCTGCTGTCCTTCGCCGTCGTCCTGTGCGGCTTCGGGCTCTACGAGGCCGTGCGCCGATTCCGTACGTACCGGAGCACCGGAGAGGTCCCGCGCGCGGCCGTGGCGGGGGCCGCCGCGACCGTCCTCGTCCCGGTCGCCGCCGCGCTCGCCGCGCTGCCCCTGGTCGACGACTCGGCGGAGAACGGAACGGCCACCGTCGCCGCCATCCAGGGCAACGTCCCGCGCCTCGGCCTCGACTTCAACGCCCAGCGCCGCGCCGTCCTCGACAACCACGCCCGGCGTACCGCGCAGCTCGCCGAAGACGTGAAGGCGGGCAAGGAGAAGCAGCCCGACTTCGTCCTGTGGCCCGAGAACTCCTCCGACCTCGACCCCTACCTCAACGCCGACGCCCGCCAGGTCATCGACGACGCGGTGAAGGCGATCGGCGTGCCCACGGTCATCGGCTCGGTGGTCGAGAAGGGCCCCGACAGCCTGCGCAACACCCTGATCGAGTGGAACCCCGGCAAGGGGCCCGTCGACACCTACGACAAGCGGTTCATCCAGCCCTTCGGCGAGTACATGCCGATGCGGACGGTCGCCCGGTTCTTCAGCGAGGACGTCGACCGGGTGCAGCGCGAATTCGTCCCCGGCACCGAGGTCGGTGTCTTCGACCTCGCCGGTACGAAGGTGGGGCTCGTGACCTGTTACGAGGCCGCCTTCGACGACGCCGCCCGCGATACCGTCCTCCACGGCGGCCAGATGATCGCCGTGCCGAGCAACAACGCGACCTTCGGCCGCAGCGAGATGACCTACCAGCAGCTCGCCATGTCCCAGGTCCGGGCCGTCGAGCACGGACGGGCCGTCGTCGTCCCCGTCACCAGCGGGGTCAGCGCGGTGATCCGGCCCGACGGCACGATCGCCGACCGGAGCGGGATGTTCACCCCCGACGCCCTGGTCGCCGAGGTCCCGTTGCGCTCCTCGCTCACCCCGGCCACCCGGATGGGCCCGCTCCCCGAGGGCGTCATCGCCCTGCTGGCCCTGGCGGGCCTGGGCTGGGTGAGCGTCTCGGCGGTCCGGGCACGCAGGGTGCCGGGCACCGGGAAGTAGCACCGGTTCCCGGCCACGTAGGCTCGGATCCATGGCTACCCCCGACTTCATCCGTGAGATCCGCGCCACCGCCGGGCACCAACTGCTCCTGCTGCCCGGAGTGACGGCCGTCGTCCTCGACGACGAGGGCCGGGTGCTGCTCGGGCGGCGCGCGGACACGGGGAAGTGGTCGCTCGTCGGCGGCATCGCCGAACCGGGTGAGGAGCCGGCGGCCACGGCGGAGCGCGAGGTGCTGGAGGAGACCGGCGTGCACTGCGTGGCCGAGCGGGTGGTGCTCACCCAGGCGCTGGAGCCCGTGCAGTACGCCAACGGCGACCGCTGCCAGTACCTCGACATCACCTTCCGCTGCCGGGCGACCGGCGGCGAGGCCCGGGTCAACGACGACGAGTCGCTGGAGGTGGGCTGGTTCCCACTGGACGGCCTCCCGCCGCTCGCCGAGTTCTCCCTGTTCCGGATCAAGCAGGCCCTCACCGAAGGACCTGCCTGGTTCCAGCCCACATCGCGCGAGGTCTGACCCTCTACTTCACGGTGAAGCTCCCGGTCGCCCCGGTGAACGGGGTGATCTTCCCGAACAGGTTCTTCGCGTCCCCGTGGTGCACGATCCGGTAGGTGCCCGCAGCGGTGTCCGCGCCGATGTCCCAGGTGATCGTGGCCTTCGAGGTGCCGGTCAGACCATTGAGCCGGGTCCAGCGGTAGGTCGTCTCCCAGGCGCCGTCGTCCAGCACCCGCACCCAGGCGCCGTTCTCCAGCCGCTGGACCTCCAGGAACGTGGAGCCACGGCGGACGTTGTTCTTCGGGTGGCCGGTGGCGAACTCGGCAGTCGCCTTCTCCCCGCGTGCGTACGAGGCCTCCGGCGCCTTCAGGACGTCGCCGAACGCCCTCCCCGCCGGCGGATTGTCGTACACCACCCCGGTCTGGAGGCTGAACTGCCTTCCCGACTCGTCCGGAGGTGTCGGCCCCCTGTCGAGCACGGTGCCCTCGCGCAGGGACTCCGCGATCCGCTCGTACTCCTGCTGGTAGGCGGGCAGCGTGTAGCGGCCGTACAGGGTGGAGCCGCCCTCGTAGTTCTGGGCGTCGTACTCCTCGGGCGTCGTCACGTACTGGCTGTAGGCGTTGGCGTACCCCTGGAGCAGGACGCGGTCGAGCGGGACGCCGAGCTGCCGGGCCACCGTGCGGCGGACCCGGAGGCCCGAGGTGATCGTGAACTCACCGGGGGCGGCCACCAGGTGCAGCTCGCCGATCTTCATGATCTGGAGGGGGAGGATCTTCGGTGTGACCGGGTGGACCTTGCTCAGCAGGCCCGTGGGGACCAGGCCCGCCTTCGGGTACTGGCAGGTCGCGAGCCAGGACGGGGTGTCGATGCGCAGCGCGTCGAGGATTCCGGCGACCGGGGTGCGCATGCCTTCCTCGAAGCCCGGGATCGCCGGGCCGTCCTCGACACTGCCCGCGAGGGTGGACGCGCCGACGACGGCGGGACACGTGCGGTGCTCCTGCCCGTCCGGGGTGTACTCCCCGCGTACGGTCACGTGCTCCATGTCGACGTAGGCGAGCCGGGAGTCGACGCCGCCGGCGACGGGCCGCGCGTCGTCGTAGATCTCGCGGGCCTTGTCGAGCTGGCGCTCTCCGATGACGCGGGTGTTCTCGAACTCGTCCTCGGTGGGGCCGGAGCCCGGCTTCAGGTTGAGGTTCGGTGACATGTCCCCGGCGTTGGTGTTCGGGAAGGCCGCGACAAAGCCCGGGGTGTCGTCGAGATGGCGCACACCTTCGTGGCCGTGCTCCCAGACGTAGGCGGCATAGCCCTTGTTGTCGGGGCTGATCAGGGTGTTCCTGTTGGTGATCGAGGTGTTGTGGGTGGCGAACCAGCTGATCGCGCCCGCGTCCTGGTCGCCCTGCCGGAAGCGCAGCACGGTCATCGCGGGGTCGATCGCGTCGGGGAAGGCCGCCCGGTCGGCCGCCGGGTTGCGGTCGAAGGCGTCCCGGGAGCGGTTGACGCTGGCGTTGGTGAGCGTTCCGGTGCCCAGGCTGACCGTGCCGGGCTTCAGGTCGTCGTGGGCCTTGGCGACGGAGTCCGCGATGCCGTCGACGATGGCCCGGTAGGTGCCGTTCTGGAAGCCGAGGACGGAGAGGTTGTACGCCACGTGGTGGGAGTAGCCGCCGGGGCCCGAGTGGGTGTGGGTGGCCGACAGCAGGACGTTCTCCTCGTCGTACAGGCTGCCGTAGCGCTCCTGGAGCCGGGCGAGGACCCCCTGCCGTACGGACTGGAAGATCATCGCGAGGTCGGCGTTGACATACACCACGCGTTTGCCGCTCGACCGGTCGACGACGACGAACGCCCGCGACCGCTGCCGCTGGTGGATGCCGGAGGTCTTCTGGTCGAAGCTGGAGTAGCCCATCATCCCGGTCTCGGCGGCCTCGCCCGTGACATCGGCGATGCCGCGCCCGACGAGGTAACTCCCCCCGGACGCGGGGGAGTCGGCGGAATCCCTGGCGGCTGCGGGGGCCGGGGCGACGAGGGCGGCCGCCCCCAGCGCCGCGGCGAGCAGGGCGACGGGGAGCCTGCGCCGCGGGCGGCGCGCGGTGGGGGGCGGCATGGGACCTCCTGGGGCGGAGACAGGGCGGGAAGGCATCCGGATCACTATGTTGACATGCGCATGTCGTCCGGTTCTACTGAGTGGCGGTCAATTACTCGGCACAGAAGGAGGGTATTCATGCAGACTCTCGAAGAAAAGGTCCAGGTCGCGTCCGACCAGAACGCCGACGACGTATTCGATCTGGTGATCGGCGATCTGGAACAGGAAATTCCGCCGCTTGCCTCGCCGACGAATTCCGGCAGCGGAACCGCCTGCGGTTCGTGCGCGAGCATTTACTGCTGTTGATGCGTACCGGGTGGCGCCGCTGACACCGGCGCCACCCGGGTGCGTGTGCGTCCCGTAGCGAGGAGTCGGAGGGCAGCTTTGCCGGAAGCATCAGCGGACACCGAACCGCTCTGGGAGACGGGCGACCCCGGAAGTCTCTCCGGAGAGGGCGGTTGGGCGGACCTTTCACCGGTCGCGCAGCGGGTACTCGCCGCTGTCGGCAAGGGAACGGCGGGCGGGCTCTTCCCGCCGGTGGTCGCCGGGGGCCCGGAGGGGACCGTCAGGACCGGGCGGCTGCTCGGCGGCGAGAAGGATGCGCGGATGCTCGTCCACGCGCTCCGCGACCGCCGGTTCGCACCGCTGCTGGCGCTGCTGGACCGGCTCGATAACTGGTGCGAGGCGGCCGGACGACGGTATTCCGCGGCAATTTCCCCCGGAACGCTGGATATTGCCAACGCCGATATCTTCGGCCCCGTGGTGTCCGAGGCGTTCGTGGCCTGCGCGACCGGACGAACGCACTATGCCCGGGACCGGGTGGCGGAGTGGGCGGCACGCTGCGAGGATTTTCTGACGCTCTTTCTCGAACGGCTGCTCAAGGACCTGACCACCTGCTGGCCCGGCAACCCGGCATTCCGGGGACCGGTCGTCGGCCTGTGGACCCACGGCGAGGAAACCCACAACGGCCGCCAGCGCGTGCTGCGGCTCGACTGCGCGGGCGGCGGCCGCATCGCGTACAAACCGCGACCCGCCTCCGGTGAGCTGCTGTTCACCGCGCACGGCGGGGACGGCCCGCCCTCGTCGGTCTTCGACCTCCTCAACCACGCGCCCGCGGCCTCCGGCGCGATCCGGCTGCCCGTGCTCTCCTGCTGGCGCGGGTCCGCCCCCGGCTACCTCTGGCAGGAATGGATCGAGCCGCCCGACCAGTGGGGGCCGATCCGTACCTCGGGACCGTGGCAGCTCACCGGCACCCGGCTCACCCCGCCGGAGGCGCGACGCTTCTGGCACCGGACGGGCTCCCTGACCGCCGCGATGTTCGCCTTCGGGATCACCGACATGATCGGCGGCAACGTGGTGACCGGCAGCCGGCCCGGCGACCCCGAGCCGCTGCTGTACCCGATCGACCTGGAGATCTACTTCTGCCACGTCCCCCGGCTGTACGACACGGGCCTGCTGCACGACCCCACCGCCGAGGTCGACCAGCACCACGTCGGCCTGGAGCGCACCGCCCGCTGGTGCAGCGCCGAGGGCCCGCCCGTCTGCTGGACCGAGGAAGCGACCGGGGCCCTGCGCCTGCACCGACGCCGCCGCCCCTACGCCCGTGACGAGACCAGGAACGTCGTCGCCGACACCGAGGGCCGGACCGGATACGGCCCCCACCTGACCGCCATGCTGCGCGGCATGTTCGACGCCTGGACCCTGATGTGCCGGCAGCGGACGGCGATCCGGGACTTCCTGGCGACCGCCACCCCGGGCCACTACGTCCGTGTGCTGCGGCAGCCCACGTTCCGGTACTTCGACGCCCTGGTGCCCCGCTGGCTGTCCGGCGGCGGTGCCGCACCCCGACCCGCCGACCCCGACGTCCACTTCGACCGGGCGGAGCTCGACCAGCTCCGGCGCATGGACGTGCCCTACTTCGTCCGCTCGCTGGAGGGCGGCCCGGTGCTCCGGGTCGAACCGCCGCCGCAGACCGACGGGCTCGCCCCGGTCGCGGCCCGCCCGGCCCCCGAGGGCGGCTGGCCGCCCCTGCGGGAACTGCTCGACGGCGCGAACCTCACCCTCGCCGGGCTCGGCGTGGCACTCCGGGACGCGGCGGAGCACGTCTTCGACGATGTGCCGGAGCTGGACGTCACGGACCCGGAGTCGGGCGTACGGCTGCACCTCCAGAGCCCCGCCGAGGGCCAGGTCGCCTTCGACTGGCCGGAGGCGGGCCGAAGGATCACCTACCTCTGGGACCGGGAGAAGGTACGGCTGCGCATCGACCCGGTCGACGCGCCGCAGGCCCCGGTCGAGCCCGCGCCCGCCGGGGAGATCCGGCGCAGGCTCCTGCGGCTGGACCGCCTCGACGGGGCCGTCCGGGTGCCCTGGGCGGACGGCGGCATGACCGACACCGCGGCCGAGGAACGGCTGCGGACCCTGACCGACGCCGGAATCGCCTGGCTGGCCACCGTCGTGGCCGACCACGGGTGGCCCGGGCGTGCCCTGGTCGGCCATGACGCGGCCGTCGCGGCGAGCCGCCTCGTACAACACGCCCGGGAGCACCTGGAGTTCCGCAAGCACTGCCTGGAGCTGATGCGGCAGGCGGCGGAGGGCGGCGATCTGCCCTGGCGGGAAGTCGCCTATCTGACAGATGAGTTGCGCCTCGCCGAAGGGCTCCCGCAGGTGTACGGAACGCGGTTCGAGCCGGTCGGCGGAGAGCTGGTCCCGTGGCCGGTCGAGGACCCGGAAGGCGTGGACCGCCGCCGGGCCGCCCTCGGAATGGAGCCGCTGGCCGAGCACACGGACCGGATACGGCGGCGGTTCCCCCTGGGGGGTGTCGCGCCGGACATGGCCGGGTCCGCGACGAGACACCCCCTGACCGGAACGGGAGCGTCATGAGCACGCAGATCCACGAGGCGCGACGAGCGCCCGGCGCCATCGACTGGGAGCTGTTCGGGCAGCGGTACTGGGACCGGAGCCCCGCCCGGCTGCCCGCCGAGCCCCCCGTCGCCCTCGACCGGATCCACGCCCTGACCGTCGAGTCGTGCGCCCCGTTCCGCGCCGGAACCCGCTTCTGGGTGATGCCCGACGTCCGGTTCCTGGCCGGCGACGGCCGACTGCGCGCCCCCGGCGCCCTGCTGCCCGACACCGGCGATCCGACCCTGGACGCCTACCTGGACCGGCTGGACGCCGATGTGTCCGGACAGGGCTACCTGCTGACGGTGAGTCAGCCGCTGCTCCTGGACCACGCGCTGTGGTCAGCGGTACGGGACGCGATCAGCGGGCTGTGGCGGCAGGTCGGCTGGCCCAACCTCCCCCTGGCCGCCGAGGTGCTGATCGGTGACCGGTTCACCCAGCACACCGGCGCGGCCGAGCGGCCGACCCACGCGGCGCTGACATGGGTGCTGCGCGGGCGGATGGACGTACGGCTGTGGGACGAGCGCGGCGGCCCCCCTCCCGAGGCGATCGCGGACCCGGACCGGCCGGTGGAGGGCGCGCGCACGCTGAGCGCCGGCGCGGGGGAGCTGCTGTACTGGCCGGGCGACCAGCGGCACGTGGACACCTACGGCGACCGGTGCGTGGCGCTGCGCCTGCGCGTCCCCGTCGACCGGGGGCTGCCCTTCACCGCACTGCGGGACCTCCTCGCCGACCTGGTGCACCGGGGCCAGGGCAATGACGAGACCGTGCCGTACTTCCCGTTCGGCCCCGGGACCCGGATCGACGACGAGGACGGGGTGCTGCCCCGCCTGACCGCGCTCGGCGACGAACTGCGCACGGCCGTGACCGGCGAGCAGCTGCGCAGGACGCTGCGGGTCCGCTGGGCGGCGCTGCGATCGGCGGCCGGTCTCGAACCGATCCCGGTGCCCCGCGAGGGCGTCGGGATCACCCGCCGGACCCGCTTCCGCCGCACGAGCGAGATCGTCCGGATGCCCGACGGGCCCCGCCAGGAGGTCTGGGCGGTCAACGGAAACGTCTTCACCCTGCCGGCAGCCGCGAGCGACCGTGCGTACGCCGCGCTCGGCGACGGCGAGGAGACCGGCGCCGACGAGGTGTGCCGCGCCCTCGGCGCGGGTGACGAGGACAGGACCGAAAGGACGGTGCTCGCGCTGCTCGACAAGCTCTACCGGCTGCGCGGCATCGACGTGGTCGAGGAGGCCGATGTGGTCGAGGAGCCCGGGCGATGACGCTGACCATCGAGAAGTCCTTCGACTGGGACACCTTCGTCGACCGGTTCTGGGACCGGGAACCCGTGCTGTACAAAGGCGTCGACGGGGCGTTCGAGGGGGCGCCCTACGACGAGGCGGAGGTGTTCGGGGCCGCCGTGCGCGGCAGCCGCCCGCCCCATCCGCTCGCCGTCCCGGGCAACGTCCAGTTCGTCGTGCGACGGCGGCAGCAGACCCGGCCGTACGACTATCCGCCCGAGCTTTCCGACGGCTCGCTCGACGGCTACGAGCAGCGCATGGCCGCCCGGCTGGACGGGCAGCGCTACGCCCTCGTCGTCCACCGCTTCCATGCCTTCTCCCACCCGCTGTGGGCCCGCGCCCAGCGGTTCTACGGCGGACTGTGGGAGCGGGTCGGCCAGCCCACGCACAGCGCGGGCTCCACGCTGTTCCACGGCTCCTACGAACACAGCCCCGTCGGCGTGCACCAGGACCGCTTCGCGACCTTCATGTACTGCGTACGCGGCACCAAGCGCATGCGGTTCTGGGCCGAACGGCCGTGGTCGGACCCGGTGCACACGGTGCTCGACTACCAGCCGTACCTGGCCTCCTCGTTCGTCGCCGAGGTCGAGCCGGGGGACCTGCTGTACTGGCCCTCGCGCTACTACCACGTCGGGGAGAGCGCCGGTGACGCCCCGGCGACCAGCGTCAACGTGGGTATCCCGCGCCGCGAACACCGGCCGTACTACGAGATCAAGGACCTGTTCCGGGGCACCGGTCCGGTGGCCTCCGCCCCGCTGTTCACCCCGGACGCCGGTGCGGACGGGCGGCTCGCCGGTGAGCTGCCCCCGGCCCTCGCCGATGCCGTGGAGACCTTCGCCCGGCACCTGGAGGAGGACCGGTTCGCCGAGCGGGCGACCGCGCTGGCCCTGCGGGTGAGGACGGCGGGCGGTTTCTGGCCGACCGAGCCGCCCGCCGAGGAGCGGGTGCTCGACGACGACACCCCGGTACGGGCGTGCGCCCCGCTGCTGGCCGCGCCCGGCGACGACACCCGCGCCTGCGCCGCGAACGGCCACGCCGTCTCCGGCCCGATCACCGCCGAGGCGCTCGCCGTGCTGCGCCGCCTGGACGCCGGTGAAGCGGTGAGCGTCGGTGAACTGCCCGTGTCCCGGCGGGCGGAAGTCCGCCGCCTCCTCCAGGAACTGGAGAGCTTCCGTGCCGTCACGCGCGCCGACACCGACTGACCGGACAGCGGCCCCCGCCCACCGGACCGCCGCCGCCCGGGTCGTCGCCGGGATCGCGGACCGGCTCGCCGAGCCGGAGCGGGTGGCCCGGATCGCGGGCGTACCGGACAACGTCATGCGCTATCCGGGCGCCCCGCAACCGGTCTGGGACCCGCTGTTGCTCAACGACGGCCACCCCGGAGTCGCCCTGCTGTTCGCGGAGTTGGCCGTGGGCGAGCCGGAACTGCGGGGCCGGGCGCACGCACACCTCTCGGCGGCCCTCGCCGCCGGCATCCGGCTCCGGCCGCAGTCCCTGTTCGGCGGGATGGTGGCGCTCGCGTACGCCGGACACACCGCCGCCGTCGGATCCGGCGGTTACGCGACGATGCTGTCCGGTCTTGACCGGCACATCACCGAACAGGCCCGGGAACGCGCCCACGCAGACCTGGAACGGACGCGCGCCGGAGAGCCGGTCGGCGCGTGGAGCCGTTACGACGTACTGGGCGGCACCGCCGGGATCGGCCGCTATCTGCTGGCCCGGCACGAGGCGGCGGACGGGCAGGCGGCGCGGGAGACGGCCGGGGCCGCGCTGACCGAGGTGCTCACCTCCCTCGTGGCGGCGGCCACGGCCGACGACGTCACGCGCCACGGCACCCGGCTGTCCGCGTGGTGGGTCACCGACGGGCTGGAGCACGGGCTCGTCGAGCACGTCAACTTCGGTCTCGCACACGGGGTCACCGGTCCCCTCGCGCTCCTGTCCACCGCCTGGCGGGCGGGGGTGAGGGTGGACCGTCAGGACGAGGCCATCGAACGGATCATGGCCCTGCTGTCGAGCCGCCGGATGGCCGACGCCCACGGACCCCGCTGGCCGCACCTGGTCAATCTCGCCCACATCGAGAGCGGCGAGGGGCCGGAGCGCGGGCGGGACTCCTGGTGCTACGGCGCCGCGGGCGCGGCCCGTGCCGTGCACCTCGCCGGGCTGGCGCTGGACCGGGCGGACTGGCGCGCCGACGCACACGCCGCCCTGCGGGGCGCGCTGGACGCGGCGAGCGAGGAGCTGATCCGGGACTCCGCGCTGTGCCACGGCTGGGCGGGACTGCTCCAGATCGTGCTGCGCATGGCCCACGACAGCGCCGGCGAGGACTACCGGGCGGACGCCGACCGGCTGGCGGCCCGGGTGGTCGACGGATTCGACCCCGAGGCGCCGTTCGGCTTCCGCTACGCCCACGTCCTGGCCGCCCGCGAACTGGACCGGCCCGGCTTTCTGGAGGGAGCCGCGGGGATCGCCCTCGCCCTGCACACCTACGCCACCGGGAACGCACCGGCCACGCCGTGGGACGGAGCGCTGCTGCTGAGCTGAGAGCGGGCATGCGCCGGTGCGATAGTCGGGGGGCGAACGAATCAGTGGCCCACCGGAGGAATCACCGTGCACTACGACCTTGCCGAACGGCTGGTCATCGGGATCGCGTCCAGCGCTCTCTTCGACCTCACGGAGTCGGACGCCGTCTTCCGGGAACAGGGCGAGGAGAGCTACCGCGCCTACCAGGAGCAGCACGTGGGCGATCCGCTCCGCCCGGGGACGGCGTTCCCGTTCATCCGGCGTCTGCTGTCGCTGAACGACCTGGGCGCGGCGGACGACCCCCTGGTCGAGGTGATCGTCCTGTCCCGGAACGACCCCGACACCGGGCTGCGGGTCATGCGGTCCATAGCGGCCCACGGACTGCCGATCAGCCGCGCCATCTTCATGCAGGGCCGCTCCCCGCACCGCTTCATGCCCGCGCTCAACATGTCCCTGTTCCTGTCGGCGAACGAGCAGGACGTCCGCGAGGCCGTCACCGCCGGGCGGCCCGCCGGGCATGTGCTGGGTGCTCCGTACGAGGACGACGCGGAGGACCACGACCTGCGGATCTCCTTCGACTTCGACGGGGTCCTGGCGACGGACGCCTCGGAGCAGGTGTTCCAGGAGGGCGGCATCGAGAAGTTCCGTGCCCACGAGGTCGCCAACGCGGCGGTCCCGCACGACGCGGGCCCGCTGAGGGACTTCCTGGCCAATGTGAACCGCATCCAGCAGCGGGAGGAGAGGGAGCGCCGGAAGAACCCCGACTACCGCATCCGCCTGCACGTCTCCATCGTCACCGCCCGTAACGCGCCCGCGCACGAACGTGCGGTGCAGAGCCTCAAGGGGTGGGGCGTCACCGTCAATGACGCCTTCTTCCTCGGCGGCATCGACAAGGGCGAGATCATGAAGGTCCTGAAGCCGCACATCTTCTTCGACGACCAGCAGGGCCACCTGGAGAGCACCTCACGGACCACCCCGAGCGTGCACGTGCCGTTCGGCAAGCTCAACGAGCGGGCGGCGCCGACGGGCGCGGACGCCTGATCCCGTTCGACGGCGCGTCGACGTCGTCGATCTGCCCGCCGCGCTCGCGGCCCACGGCGAACTGACCGCCCATCACTCCGGGCGCACCGGCTGAGCCACCGCCTGCGCGCCGTGCGAGAGTTCGTACCTACGGGGGCCGGGGGCCGGGGGCCCGGTGACGAGGGAGGGAAGACCGTGGACCTGTTCGACGGGGAGCTGGGCGGACGCGACGAGCACGAGACGGCCGCAGGGGGCCGTTGGTCCTGGTGCGGCGTGATCGTCGTCGGGGTGGCGATCCTGCTCGCGATGCTGATGAGCTGGTTCTTCGGGCTGCTGGGACGGCTGTTCTGACGTCGCCGCCCCCGTGCATGCGGAAGGCTACGCTAAAGTCACAGAAAGTGACGGCCGTGTGGAGTGGGGCGGCATGGCCTGCCAACCGCCCCTGTATGGGCGGCGAGTACCCCTGTACGGGCAGCGAGTAGAGGAGAGACATGAGCATCGACGACGATGAGCTCCGCCGCAGGATCCGCTCCGACGTTCCCCACTCGGCGCGCGTCTGGAACGCCTGGCTGGGCGGCAAGGACCACTATCCGGTGGACCGGGAACTGGCCGACGTGGTCAGTGCGGCCTATCCGCAGATGGTCGACATCGCCCGCGCCTCCCGTGCGTTCCAGGTCCGCGCGATCCGCCATCTGGCCTCCATGGGCGTACGCCAGTTCCTGGACGTCGGCACCGGGCTGCCGGTGGCGAACAGTACCCACGAGGTGGCCCAGGGCATCGCGCCCGAGGCGCGGATCGTCTACGTCGACAACGACCCCATCGTCCTCGCCCACGCCCAGGCGCTGCTGACCAGCGCCCCGGAGGGCCGCACGGCCTATGTGGACGAGGATCTCTCCGACACGGACGCGGTGGTGGACGAGGCGGCGAAGACGCTGGACCTGTCCGAACCCGTCGCCGTGCTCCTGCTGTCGACGCTGGGGCACCTCGCTCCGGCCGAAGGCGTCGAGGTCGTTCAGCGGTACATGGCCCGTATGCCGTCGGGGAGCCATCTGGTGCTCTGCGACACGGTGAAGACCCCGCAGACCCTGGCCGCCCAGGAGGCCTACGACTCGGGCGACAACCCGCCGTACCTGGTGCGGGACCCGCAGGAGATCACCGCCTGCGCGGCGGGCCTGGAGCTCCTCGAACCGGGATTCGTCTCGATCGACCGGTGGCGGCCCGAGAGTGACGACGCGGTGCCGGTCGACCAGTGGGGGCTTGTCGCCCGCAAGCCGTAGCCGTAGCCGTACCGCTCAGCCGCTCCGTCGCCGGGTGGCCGTATCCCTGCGCAGTTGGCTGGTGTGACGGGTGAGCGAGTCGACGCGGTCCGCCAGCTTCCGGTGCCCCGGGGTGAGATGGGGGTGGAGCGCGGTGAGCGGGGTGACCAGGGCGGCGGCGTCGTCCGCACCGAGTGCCTGGCGAAGCCGGTCCAGAGAGAGGTCCGCCGAGGCGGGGAGGTCCGGGAGCGCGGTGATCTGCCCGGCGAGCGACCGCAGGTCCGCCGCGTTCTGCCGCGCCCACGTGGTGATCGACCGGTCCGCCGCCCGGCTGTCCCGGGTGGCCCGGACCCGTTGCTCACCGGTGCTGCCCGCGGTGCCCGGACGCAGCCGCAGATAGCGCCGCTCGGCGGCCTGGCGACTGGCGACGCCCAGCGGATCGGCGAGGTCGGCCCAGCTCGCCCCCGCCGCCCGGGCCGCCTCGATCAGCCCGGTCTCCCAGCCCGCGAGCCGCTCCCGCACCTCGCGCAGCAGCTGGAGCGAGGCCAGGGCCTGGGCCCGCTCCGACACAGGCGCCTGACCGCGGGCGGCGTCGGTGTCGTGGGCCTCGCGGACCGCCTCGTCGATGGCCCGGAGAGCCGCTGACGCCGCGAGGAAGGAGACGGCGTTCGGGACGGGGTCCTCGGACGGCTCGGGCCTGGCTCGTGTGGACACGGAAGCTCCCTCGTTGCTCGGAATGCAGTCATCCTTTCGGTGACATTGTCAGTTGTCATCGAATGGATGACATGCTACAACGGTCTCAGGTGAAAAGCACGGGCCGTCCGCCCGATCGACTGGAGGTGTTTCCGTCATGCTGATGCGTACCGACCCCTTCCGTGAACTCGACCGGATCACCGAGCAGCTCCTGCGCCCCGGCACCTGGTCGCGGCCCTCGGCGATGCCGATGGACGCGTACCGTGAGGGCGACGAGTACGTCGTGGCGTTCGATCTTCCCGGTGTCCTGCCGGACGCGATCGACATCGACGTCGAGCGGAACATGCTGACCGTCAAGGCCGAGCGACGGCCGGCGGTGAA
This sequence comes from Streptomyces durocortorensis, assembly GCF_031760065.1. NCBI lineage: Bacteria > Bacillati > Actinomycetota > Actinomycetes > Kitasatosporales > Streptomycetaceae > Streptomyces > Streptomyces sp. C11-1. The sequence continues at coordinate 403,954 of NZ_CP134500.1, read as the reverse complement.
CGCCGACCACGTGCAGATGGAGCTCTCCGAGCGTCCGCTGGGCGCCTTCTCCCGGCAGATCGTCCTCGCGGACACCCTCGACACCGAACGGATCGACGCCGACTACGACGCGGGTGTGCTGACCCTGCGCATCCCGATCGCCGAGCGCGCCAAGCCCCGCAAGATCACCATCGGCGGGGAGTCCCGGCGCAAGGAGATCAAGGGCTGACCCGGGTCCGCCCACGACAGCGGCGAGGGCCGGGACGGGATCTCCCCTTCTTCCCCGGTTCCGGCTCCCGCCCTCACCACCCCGAGGGGGCGGCTGCGGTGACCCTGCGATGGGAGGCGTTCCTGGACCGGGTTCGGGAACGCGGAGAGTACGAAACGCGAACGGAGGCCGAGCGTGCCGCGCGCGTCGTCCTGGCTCTCCTCGGTGCCCACCTGGTGGGCAGGGAGCGGGCCGAGCTGGCCGCCCGGCTCCCGGAGACCATGGCCCTGATCCTGCTGAACCCGCTCCAGGCCGCCGAACCGCTCTCCCCGGACCGGTTCGTGCGCGCCACCGCGGCGTGGATCGAGGGCTCCACCGAACAGACGGCCCTGTGGGACGTCGGCGCCGTCCTCAGCGTCGCCGCGGATGCGGCGGGCGACGAACTCACCCGCCGCGTCCTGCTGCAACTGCCGACGGGGTACGACGCGCTCTTCGGCCACCTGAAGAACACCTGAGCAGTACGACGAGAAGGGCTGCTGCCACGATGATTCACGAGCCTCGGAACGCCGGCGCACCACAGGACGCGACGTGGGACCGGCTGCTGGAGAAGATCAGATACGACGGGGCCTACCCCACCCGCGAACGCGCCGAGGACACCCTGCGCGCCGTGCTGACCGCACTCGGCCGGCAGGTCACCGGCGACGAGCGCGTCGCCCTCGCCGCGGCGCTGCCCCGAGAAGCCGCCCGGGCGTTCACCACCGAGGCCCCGGCCCTCGAACAGCTCGGCGGCGCGGGCTTCGTGTACGACCTCGCACTGCGCACCGCGGGAACCCCGGCGACCGCCCGCTGGGACGCCGGAGTCGTCCTGACCGCCGTCGCCGGTCTGGTGGGGGACGAACTGGTCACCCGGCTCGTCCGCAGGCTGCCACCCGGCTACGCGCTCCTCTTCGGGCGCGCGGAACTCGCCCCGGCTGCCTGACCCGTAGGCGTAATGGCCGCCGACGAGGACGTCAGCGGACCCGGGCCGTGTCCGGCACACGGCCCGGGCGGGAGATTCGGCACGCGCGGCCGGTGGTCCCGGCCGATGTCCCCGCGGCGGCGGATGCGCAGCACGGCCAGTACTGCCGACGCGCCCGGCTCCCCCTGCGCGCACGGCCCTAGCGGCGGATCGTCACCGGGTCGGTCTCCGCGTCGTTGTGTCTCCGCGCCCAGTTCTCCAGCGCAACCCGGCAGGCGTGGTCGAGGTGGCGCAGGCCGCTGAGGTCCAGCTCCATGGCCTGGTCCTGCGGAAGCTTCTCCAGCTGCTCCAGGATGCGCGGCAGCCGCAGGAAGGTGGCGTTGCCGGTGAGCGTCACCACGACCCGGCCGCCGGTGAGCTGGTGGGTGGAGAGCTGTACGTGCGAGGTCTCCCAGGCCGACTTGACCACGGCCAGCAGCAGACCGAGCACGACCCCCTCGAACAGGTTGGTCACCACGATGGCCAGCGCGGTGACCGCCAGCAGGACCGCTTCCCCGCGGTGCTCGCGCCACAGCGGCCCGAACTCCCTGGCGGGCACCAGCTTGCACCCGGCGTGCACGAGGATTCCGGCGAGGGCGGCCAGCGGGATGATGCCGATGGCCGCCGGGAGCAGGGCGGCGAACAGCAGCAGCCACATACCGTGGGCGACCCGGGAGAGCGCGGTCGTCGCCCCGGCCTGGACGTTGGCGGCGCTGCGGACGATGACCGCGGTCATCGGCAGCGCGCCGAGCGCCCCGCAGATGGTGTTCCCGACGCCCTGGGCCACCAGTTCCTTGTCGTAGTCGGTGCGCGGCCCGTCGTGCATCCGGTCGATGGCCGCCGCACTGAACAGGCTCTCGGCGGAGGCGATCAGGGCGAAGGCGAGGACGGTGCCGATGACCGCCACTTCGGCGAGCCGTCCGAACTCCGCGCCGCCCGGCAGCTCGATGGCGTGCAGCAGCCCGTTCACATCGGCCACCAGGGGCCGCAGCCCGGCCAGGTAGGCGGCGGCGGTGGCCAGGCCCACCGCGGCCAGCGGCGCGGGCACGACCCGTACGGCGGCCGGGAGCTTCGGCCACACCAGCAGCACGGCGATCGTCCCGGCGCCCAGTCCGAAGGCGGTCAGGGCCTCGCCGTCGGTGGCGATCTCGACGGCCAGTCCGGGCAGTCCGGCCAGATTGGACAGCCCGCTGCCCGGCTGTTCGGTGTCGGCCAGGGCGTACAGCTGGCCCAGCACGATGACCAGGCCGATCCCGGCGAGCATGCCCTGGACCACGGAGACGGAGATGGCGCGGAACCAGCGGCCGAAGCGGGCCGCGCCCAGCACCACCTGGAGCAGTCCGGCGGCCAGCACGATCGGGCCCAGCGTGCCGAGCCCGAACTCCTTGACCGCCTCGTAGACCAGCACGGTGAGTCCGGCGGCGGGCCCGCTGACCTGGAGCTTGCTCCCCGGCATCAGGCCCACGACGAGCCCGCCGACGATACCGGTGACCAGGCCCAGTTCGGCCGGGACTCCGGAGGCGACGGCGACACCGACGCACAACGGCAGCGCGACGAGGAAGACGACGATCGAGGCCAGTAGGTCACGTCGAACGACCTGGGGGTTCTTGAGTTCCTTCGCGGAGATCACGGATGGTTTCCCTTGTGGGTACGGTCGCGCCCGGCCGGGGCCGGGCGCGTGAGAGTGGGGGAGGGAAGCCGTCAGAGGCGGGCGAACGAGGGCCCGTGCTCCGGTCGGTGCACGCTGACGGAGCCGGTGTGCACCTCGTAGTACCAGGCGTGCAGACCGAGGGTGCGCTCGGCGAGCCGCTCCCGCACCGCGGGATAGCCCCGCAGGGTGTCGAGCTGGGCGAGGGCGTGTGCCTGGATCGCCCCGGGCAGATCGCCGGAGTGGGCGGTGGGGGCCCTGCCGTCCGAGGAGCGCTCCAGCCAATGGCGGACGGCGGGCATGGCGGAGAGGTCGTCGCCCCGGAACACGGCGCCCACCGCGCCGCAGTGGGAGTGCCCGCAGACGATGATGTCGCGCACCTGGAGCATGCGCAGCGCGTACTCGATGGTCGCGGCCTCGCCGGTGGGCCGGTCCCGTTCGGGATAGGGCGGAACGATATTGCCCGCCGTACGGAGTTCGAAGAGCTGCCCCGGGCGGGCGCCGGTGAACAGTGAGGGGACGACCCGGGAGTCCGAGCAGGTGATGAAGAGGGCTTCGGGGGTCTGGCCGTCCGCGAGCAGGGCGAAATCCTTTGCGTTCGCGGCGACGTGCTCGGTGAAAGTCCGGGCGTGTTCTACGAGGGACTGCATGGTGGCCTGCCTCCTGCATCCGGCGGTGCCGGGGAGCGGTGTGGTCGGGTCATATTGGCGAATGAGCTGTTTATATCCGTATGAATGTTCGGAACGGAGGGGGCATCTCACCTCGTGATATGCCGCAAGGCAGCCACTGTGAGACCCGTTCCGATCGCATCGCGGGGATACGACTACAGCTCACCATATAGACCAGAACTTTGCTATCGCATTACCTTCTCGTGAAGGAACACGAATGCGCCATTCTTGCCATTCATTCGGCTGGTTCTTTGTGATAGCCAATGAGGGGACCGGTCCGCGTGGGACGGGAGAAACGTCAGATACGGCGGCCGTGCAGAAACAGGTGCGGCTCGGGTTCGCCCGCCGGATGCTCCGGGGTGAACAGCGCGCTCCGCTCCCATTCCACGATGAGACCCGACCGTGTCAGCAGTGCGGTGAACTCCTCGGCCCCGAAGCTGGAGACCCGGACCGGCTGCCCCATGAACACCGCGTCGGCATCCGCCACGTCCACCGGGACCGTGGCGGCCACCAGCACCCCGCCGACCCGCAGTGACCGGGTGAGCCGCTCCAGCAGCTCGCCCTGCTCGCCGCGAGACATCTGCAGCAGCGAGAAATAGACGCAGGCGGCGTCGAACTCTCCCTCGGGCAGCGGTAGTTCGCGGATGTCGGCACACCGGAACTCGGCCCCCGGCACCTGTCGGGCCGCGAGAGCCGTCATCACCGGCGACACATCGACGCCCAGCACCCGGTGCCCCGCCTCCGCCAGGGTCTGCGCGGTGGGACGGCCCGTACCGCTGCCCACGTCCAGTACGCGGCTGCCCGGCGCGAGGTCCGCCAGCAGGCGGTCCAGCGAGGCGCGGTGAGCCGTGGAGGAGGCGAAGGCCCGCTCGTACTCCGCCCCCAGCGCGTCGAACACCGCCGCGGCCGGACGCCCCCGGCCGTCGTGCGCGTCCGGGAGTCCGTGGCTGTCACCCATCGGAGCGGTCCTTCCGTGGTGCGGCGGTGAGTTCGGGCCCGTCGTCGTGCACGGCCGCTCTGAGCGTCCCCCCGTGACCACCTGAGTATGCCGGGCCGTCACCCCTGAGTACGTGCCCCGATGTTCCGGCGCCCGGCCGCTGTTCGAATACCCGTATGACCTCCGACGTCCGTATGACCTCCGAAGCGCCGCGCCGCCCGTGCATCCAGCACGTCACCACCGCCGGTACCGCCCTCGCCGTCACGCTGCTCCCGCTGGTGGTCGGCGTGCTGCTGGCCAGGACCATGGCGGCGGACCCGATGACGTCGGTGAACGCGCTGGTCACCAACGGCGGTCACCGCCCGCGCGTGTCGCCGAAGGAGTGGCGCCGGTGCGGCGGTCACGCACTGCGCAGGCTGCGTACCGCCGAACGGGTGAGCATGGGCCGCCCCGGCGCGCGCCGACGCCGTCCGGCCGGTGATTTCCGGCCGGACGGCGTCAGGGGTACGGAGTAGGGAACGGGGAGGTGGCGGGGGAGCGGGTCAGCGGACCGGCTCGATCTCCCGGATCTCGTCCTCCCCGTCCGCCGACGGCCGATCGAACTGGGTGCGGTACAGCTCCTCGTACCGCCCGCCCGCCGCCAGCAGTTCGGTGTGCGTGCCGTTCTCCACGATCCGGCCCGCCTCCACGACCAGGATGCGGTCGGCCGCCCGCACGGTCGAGAGCCGGTGGGCGATCACCACGGCGGTCCGGCCCGCCAGCGCCTCGGTCAGGGCCTCCTGCACGGCGGCCTCCGAGGTGGAGTCGAGGTGCGCGGTCGCTTCGTCGAGGATCATGACGCGCTGGCGGGCCAGCAGCAGCCGGGCGATGGTGAGCCGCTGACGCTCACCGCCGGAGAGCCGGTAGCCGCGCTCGCCCACCACCGTGTCCAGACCGTCCGGCAGCGAGGCGATCAGACCATCGAGCCGGGAGCGGCGCAGGGCGTCCCAGATCTCGTCCTCGGAGGCGTCGGGCCGGGCGAGCAGCAGATTGGCGCGTACGGACTCGTGGAACAGGTGCCCGTCCTGGGTGACCATGCCGAGCGTGTCCCGGATCGAATCGGCGCTCAGGTCCCGTACGTCGACACCGTTCAGCCGTACGGCACCGGCATCCGCGTCGTACAGCCGGGGCAGCAGCTGCGCGATCGTCGACTTGCCCGCACCGGACGAGCCCACCAGGGCGATCATCTGGCCCGGTTCGGCGCGGAAGGACACCTCGTGCAGGACCGGTGTGCCGCCCCGGTCGTCGAGTGCGGCGACCTCCTCCAGGGAGGCGAGGGAGACCTTCTCGGCGGAGGGGTAGCCGAAGGAGACCCGGTCGAACTCCACGGAGACCGGACCCTCGGGCACCGGACGGGCGTCCGGCTTCTGCTCGATCAGCGGCTTCAGGTCCAGGATCTCGAAGACCCGCTCGAAGCTGACGAGCGCGCTCATCACCTCGACCCGCGCCCCGGCGAGCGCGGTGAGCGGCGCGTACAGCCGGGTCAGCAGCAGGGCCAGTGCCACGACGGCCCCCGCCTCCAGGCTGCCGCGCAGGGCGTAGAAGCCGCCGAGCCCGTACACGAGCGCCAGGGCCAGGGCCGATACCAGGGTCAGCGCGGTGATGAACGCCGACTGGACCATCGCCGTACGGACACCGATGTCCCGGACCCGGTCGGCGCGGGCGGCGAACTCCGCGGACTCGTCGGACGGCCGCCCGAACAGCTTGACGAGGGTCGCGCCGGGGGCGGAGAACCGCTCCGTCATCTGCGTGCCCATCGCGGCGTTGTGGCCCGCGGCCTCCCGCTCCAGCCCGGCCATCCGGGCTCCCATCCGGCGGGCGGGCACGACGAAGACGGGGAGCAGGACTAGCGAGAGCAGGGTGATCTGCCAGGAGAGCGTGAGCATCACGGCGAGCGTCAGCAGCAGGGTGACGAGGTTGGAGACGACCCCGGAGAGCGTGTTGCTGAACGCGCGCTGGGCGCCGATCACATCGTTGTTGAGCCTGCTGACCAGGGCGCCGGTCCGGGCCCGGGTGAAGAAGGCCACCGGCATCTTCTGGACGTGGTCGAACACGGCGGTGCGCAGGTCCAGGATCAGACCCTCGCCCAGCGTCGCCGACAACCAGCGTGTGAGCAGCGCCAGCCCGGCTTCGAGCACCGCGATCAGCGCGATGAGCAGGGCGAGCCGGATGACCGTCCCGGTCTCCTCACCCTTGACGATCGCGTCGACAACCCGGCCGGCGAGGACCGGTGTGGCCACGGCGAGCAGCGCGGTCACGACGCTGAGCAGCAGGAACCGGCGGATGCGCCGCCGGTGGGGGCGTGCGAAGACCAGGATGCGGCGCAAGGTGGCCCGGGAGAATGGCCGGCGGTCCTCCTGGGCGTTGATCGCACTGTGCAGCGAGTGCCAAGCCGTGACTTCCATGTCCATGGGGCGCTCCGAATCTGATGGCCAGGGGTGTCCCGTCGGCCGTGCGGCCCCGGGTGCACTGAGAACGCTAAAACCCGAAGTTTGGTTGAGGTCAAGGCCGCGCGTGGCTCCTGCGGGCGGCCGGTCGGAACGGTCATGCGGGGCTGGCATGATCGAGGGATGAACGAGTGCATCATCGCCGCCTGTGACGGGGCGTCCAAGGGCAATCCGGGACCGGCCGCCTGGGCGTGGGTCGTGGCTGACGCGGAGGGGACCCCCGTGCGCTGGGAGGCCGGACCGCTCGGCACCGCGACGAACAACGTCGCCGAGCTGACCGCGCTGGCCGAGTTGCTGGAATCCGTCGATCCGGCGGTGCGCGTCGAGGTGCGGATGGACTCGCAGTACGCGATGAACGCCGTGACCAAGTGGCTGCCGGGCTGGAAGCGCAACGGCTGGAAGACCTCCGGCGGGAAGCCCGTCGCCAATCGTGAGCTGGTCACCCGGATCGACGCCCTGCTCGCCGAGCGCTCGGTGACCTTCCGCTATGTCCCCGCCCATCAGGTGGACGGGGATCCGCTCAACGCGCTCGCCGACCAGGCCGCGAGCGAGGCCGCGGTGGCCCAGCGCCCGGCTGGCACGGCGCACGGCGAGACGGCTCTGCCGGTGCCCGCTCCCGCACGGTCGACGAAGGCGAAGGGGCGTACGGAAGACTCCGGCGCGGCGGGCGCTTCGCGGGGCGGGCGGTCCACCGGCACGATCAAGGCGCGGTTCGCGGGCCGGTGCCACTGCGGAAAGCCGTACGCGGCCAAGGAGCCCATCGCGAAGAACCCGAACGGCTGGGGACACCCGGAGTGCCGTACGGCCCCTGCCTGAGGTCGGGTCCCTGCCTTGGTCCCGGTCCCCGCCGGAGGCGGGGCGGCGTCGGCGCCGAGACCGCGGGCGGCGTCAGAGGGCGAGCGGCGTCAGAGGTCGGCCCAGACGAGTCGGCCCGCCAGTGCGGCGCGGGTGCCCCAGCGGGCCGCCAGCGCGTCGACGAGCAGCAGGCCCCTGCCGTCCTCGGACAGGCAGTCGATCGCATCATCGGCGCCGAGGCCGCCGGTCTCCCGGGCCGAGGCCCTCAGCAGCTCCACCGAGTCGTCAGGACAGGCGGGGGAGGGGATACGGGCCCGGCCGCGGTTCCACACGCACAGGCGTACCCCGCCGGGCGAGCGCAGGAGGCGACAGCGGATCCGCCGGGTGCTGGTGTGCTGCACGGCGTTGGTGACCAGTTCCGTCACGATGAGAGCGGCCGCCTCGACGCGGTCGGCGGGTTCTCCCCACGCGCGCATCGCCTCCTGCACCCGGTGCCGCGCCTCCGGCACCCCCCTGGGCGATCGGGGCACCCACCAGCTGTGCGCACCTCGGCCGCCTCCGGCATCGGGGGCGCGTTCCGCGCAAATGGCTATTTCCGACATGTATGCACTCTCGACGCAAAACGCGTACTTTGCAACCGACAGAGTGTGTAGTGCTCCCTATCGGGGCTCGACGAGGAAGGTATCCGCATGCGAGCCCGCTCCGGTCCCACCGTGGAGCACCGCGTACTGGCGGTCCGCCTCCGGCTGCTGCGGGAACGCGCCGGGATCAGTCTCCGGGCCGCCGCGGAGGCACTGGATGCCCACCCCGCCACCGTCCGGCGGATCGAACGGGCCGAGACCGGACTCGACGCCCGGCAGGTCAGCGAACTGCTGCGCTGCTACGGAGTCCCGCCCGCTGTCGCCGAGCCCATGATGGCCAAACTCGCCGACGCGAACCTGCCCGGCTGGTGGCACCGCTGGCGGGACGCGATGGACGCCTGGCAGCAGGAGGTCATCGGCGTGGAGTCCTCGGCCAGTCTCGTGCGGACCTGGCACCCGGCGCTCGTGCCCGAGCTGCTGCGCACCCCCGCGTACGCCGCCGCGCTCCACCGCACGCAGTATCCGGACGACCCCCCGGCCCGGCTGGAGCGCCGCGTCGAACTGCTGCGGGAGCGGCGCCGGCGGATGCGTGAGCGCGGAGCCGACCTGTGGGCCCTGTTCCCGGCCGCGGCCCTGCACACCCGGGTCGGCGGACCGGAGACGATGGCCGGGCAGCGGGCGGCGCTGGCCGAGGCGATGCGGGAGCGGCACATCACTGTCCAGGTGGTGCCCATGGACCACCCGCCGCACCCCCTGACCGGCATGCCGCCGCTTCACCTGCTGCGGGTCCCCGCCCCCGAGATCGGCGACCAGGCCGTCCTGGAGACCCCCGGCGTCCGGGTCGACGTCGTCGACGACCCCGAGACCGTGATGGCCCACCGCATCCGGCTGGACGCCGCGTGCGCCGCCGCGCCCCGTCCCGGGACTCCGCTGCCGGAGTGAGCGGCCACGGGCGGAGCCCTCCCGGCCCGCGCCGGGATGCGAGGGCCGCCGACCCCGTACAGCGTGGGGGAGTGGTGGAGCTGCGCAGAGCCCAGTGGATCCCGGTGGGGGTCATCGTGCTGGCCGCCGTGCTGGACCTGGCCACTCCGACGGACGTCACCTCCGCGCCGCTGCTGATGGCCGCGCCCGTCGCCGCCGCACCGCTCCTGAGCCTGCCCGGCATCATCGCGATCGGCGCCCTGTCCATGGCCGTCCACGCGGCCCTCGCCTGGATCAACGGCACCTTCGGCTGGCACCGGGGCGTCGCCAACCAGCTCACCCTTCTGGCCGTAACCGTGCTGGCCGTCCTCATCCACCGCGCCCTGGAGGGCCAGACCGCTCGGACCCGCCGTGCCCGGCAGGTCGCCGCCGTGGCCCAGAGCGCCGTCCTGCCCAGGCCCCCGTCACGGCTCGGCGAGCTCAGGATCGCCGCCCGGTACGTGCCCGCCGAGGACGAGGCCATGATCGGCGGCGACCTCTACGTCGTCCAGGACACCCCGCACGGGGTGCGCGTGATGGTCGGGGACGTACGGGGCAAGGGCCTGGGCGCGGTGAGCGCGGTCTGCGCGGACCTGGGCGCCTTCCGTTACGCCGCGGACGAGGCCGAGGACCTGCCCCGCCTGGTGGCCTCCCTGGAACGGGCCCTGCTGCGCGAGGGCGGCCGTCGCGGCGGCCACGAGCGGGACGAGGGGTTCACGACGGCCCTGATCGCCGAGTTCTCCGTCGGCCTCGACACCGTACGGGTCATCAACCGCGGGCACCCGCCCCCGGTGCTGCTGGACGCCGGGGGCCGGGCCGCCGTCCTGGAACCGTCCGAGGAGGCGCCCCCGCTCGGCATGAGCGCCCTGGGCGCCTGGTCGGCCCCGGTCGACACGTTCTCCTTTCCACCCGGCGCCACCCTCATCTGCTACACCGACGGGGTCACCGAGGCCCGCGACGAGTCCGGGGTCTTCTACGACGCGGCCGTGCGCCTGCCCCATCTCGTACGTCACCGGGCGCTGACCGGTGATCCGGCCACCCCGGCGCAGATCCTCCACCTCATGATCGAGGACGTGGGACGGCACACCGGCGGCCGGATCCAGGACGATCAGGCGCTCCTCGCCCTGCACCGGCCCCTGGGCGTGCATGGATGACGAGCGGCGCGCGCCGCCGTAGGCGTACGGGTCGGGCGGAAGTACGCGAAAAGGTGGGTAGATGATGAGCCATGGACACAACCGCTTGGCTCGTTGTCGCCGCCGTGGCCGCGCTGATCACCCTGGTTCTGGCCGCCGTGCTCCTGGTGCGCGTCTTCAAGGCCAGGAAACTCCTGGTGGACTCCGGGATTCCGCTGCGCAGCAAGGCGCTCGTCTGGGCGGCCGTGATCTACACGGTGTCGCCCGTCGACCTGCTGCCGGACCCCGTCTACCTCGATGACATCGGATTCCTGCTGGTCGCCCTGCGCTCCCTGCACTCGGCCGCGTCGGCCGCCGGAGTGCGTACGGGCCAGCGGGCGGAGGCGCCGACGGGCACCCCGGTGGAGATGAAGACCCTCTAGGCGTATTGGCCCGCTTGGCCCGCGCGGTGTTGGTGACGCGGCTGATGGGCGGGCGTCCGGAAAGTCACGGTCCAGGCTCGACGTTCCGGGCACGGCCCAGGGCTGTCCCGTCATCCCTGGCGGATCAGCGTGATTACAGGGCAGCCCTCAGGCCCGGGCGGCGGCCGCCGGTGCCCCCGTCTGCGGCTCGGGGTCCTGCGGGTTCGGCGAACCGGGCGCCGAGGGCTGCGGGGCCGACTGAGAGCCGGGCGGGTCGGCGGGCGGCGGCTCGGAGGTGGCCGGGTCGTCCGGGGGCGGTTCCGAGGTGGCCGGGTCGTCCGGCGGGGGCTCGGAGGTCGCAGGGTCCTCACCCGGCGGTGACGTCTGCTCGTCCGGCGAGGCGGAGGGATCCGACGGGGGACACGGCCGGTCCTGGTCGTCACGCGATCCCGGCGGACAGGGCGAGGCGGACGCGTCCTCGGGAGGATCGGTCCTCTTGTCGCCGTCGCCCGTGTCGCCGGCGAGCCGCTCGAACCAGTCGCCGTTCTCCGGGTCGACCATCACGAACTCCTTCACCGGTTTCGCCGACGGCTCGACCACGACCACGTCCGACGCCCGGTAACCGGGCCAGGCCTGCCCCGTCGTGCGGGGAGTGCTGTCCTGGGCGACGGGCGGCAGCAGCGGGTTGCCGCAGGCGCAGCGGACCCGGGGCACGCCGCGGTCGTCGACGAGGACCGCCGTTCCGGCCTGGAGCACCGCCTGATAGGCCGTCGCCTCGCCGTCCCGGAAGCCGTGGTTGGTGACACGGGTGTCCATCCGGAGCGTCACGGGGGTGAGGTCGCGCAGATAGCCGGGGACGGCGGACGGCTCGATGTCCTGGACCGAGGCGAACGCCCGGTTCTTGTCCGGGGCCGCCGCCAGCGTGTCGATCTGCTTCTCCACATCGCAGCTGGCGACCTGGCGGGTGCCCCCGTACAGACCGGGCGCCGCGCCGTCGACCCCGCGTGTCACCTGGGTGCCGGTCGCCGTTCCGCTGGGCGCCTTCGAGGGCGTCGCCGTCCCCGGCTCGGCCGCGTCGTCGTTGGCCGTGGACTCCGTGAACGGATCGGGCCCCGAGGAGCCCGCCGCCTGGAGGAACACCTCGCCGCCCGCCTTCGAGCCGCCGTCGGGCCGGGTCAGGAAGACGATCAGCACGACCGCCGCCACCAGCGCTGTGGCGATCGCCGCGATCCGGGGGACCGAACGCCACCAGGGGCGCCCGGGGCCGGAACCGGGAGTGGCGCCCGAGCCGTGCCCAGGGCCCCCGCCCGCGCCACCGGAACCTCCCGCGCCGCCGGAGCCGCCGCCGTCCCCCGAACCGCCGGAGCCGCCCGGTCCGCCGTGGTCGTCACCGCTGGGCGGGCCGGGCGGTGGACTGGACACGGTGGGAGGCGGAGGCGTCGGACCACCGGACTGCGAAGGGCCCGAGAGCGGGCCGGAGGGCGGTCCTGTGGGGCGGCCGGATGACGGCGGCTGGACACTCACGGGCTCTTCTTCCCGTCGTCGGTACCCGCCCCGGACACCCGTGCCGGGTCCGTTTCCGTACCGGGGCGCCCATGCCGTTGCCGTACGAGCGCTGATCGGTAATCCGGGGCATATCGCCTCATTCTGTGTCCCGCCCGGCTGGTCTCCGCAAGCGGAGGGAGGGACCGGTTATTTCGGGGGGCGCGGCATCCGGTCCCTGCCTAGCGTGACAGTGTGAACGTCCGCGCGAGCAACGACAGGAACACCGCACGCACCCCGCACGGCTGGCGCGACGCGCTCGTCGCGGTCCTCCCCGGCGTGCTCGCCATGCTGGCGACCGCGGCCCTCGGTCTGTGGGCCGCCGGTGCGGCCGGGCTGCCCGGCGGGGCCTTTCCAGCGGTCGTCGCCGCGGTCGTGGTGATGGCGGCCGGAGGCTCCGTAGGACTCTCCGGGGACACCGGACCTCTCGTGGGGACGCAGGCCGACCTCTCGGTGCTCCCGCTCTCCGTGACCCTGGTGGGCGCCCTTCTCGTCGCCCGCGGATTCCTCCGCCCGCTGCGCCACCGGGCCGTCGCGGGCACCCGCGAACTGGCGGGCTGGGCGGGCCGGGTCGCCGCGCTGTGGATCGTCGCCCTGATCGTGCTCTCGCTCGTGGCCCGGCACACCTTCACCCTTTCGGCCGACGAGCTCACCGGCAGCGGTGCCGGGGACCTCCTGGGCGGCTCGCCCAAGGTCGGCTTCCGGGCGGAGATCCCCCTGACCCTGGTCTTCGGGCTCCTCTGGCTCGCCGGGGTCCTGGTCCTGGCCCTGCTCGTCTCGCGCCGCGCCCCGCTGCCGCCCCGGCTGGTGCGCTTCCAGGAGCCCGTACGCCCGGCTGCCTTCGCCATGGTGGTGCTGCTCCTCGTGTGCGTCGCGCTCGGCGTCGTCGCCGGTCTCGTCGTGATGATCACGCACGGGCACCCCGCCGAGACCGCGGCGGTGATCCTCCTCGGGCTTCCCAACCTGGTCTGGCTCGCGTTCACCCTCGGGCTCGGCGCCTCCTGGGAGGGGAAGGTCGAGGGCCCCTTCGGACTGCCGATGCCCCAGGTCCTCGACACCGTCCTGCGCACCCCCGACCTCTCCACCCTCAACCTGACCACCCTCGCCGCGCAGGACGGGCGCGTTCGCTGGCTCGTGGCCGCCGCCACCCTGCTGCTGCTCGGCGCCGCGTTCCTCATGGCGGCCCGCTCGCCCGCCCGGATGCGCCTGTGGCAGCACGCGGTGCACATGGCGGCGGCGCTCTCCCTGACCGTGCTGTTCATCTGCCTCACCGCCCGGGTCTCCGCGCACTACGGGCTGTCCCTCATGGGGCTCGGCGACCTGGGCGGCGGACTCGGCGGTGAGGTGTCACTGCGCCCGAAACTGTGGACCGCCCTCGGCCTCGCCGTGCTCTGGGGGCTGGTCACCGGGTTCCTCGGGGGCCTCGCCGCCTCCCGCGTCCACCGGCGCGGCGAGATCCCGGACGAGAGCCCGCCGCCTGCCTGACCCCCTTCCCGGGTATAACCGGGCCGCGCCGACCGCCAGTCGAGCCTGATGCCTGTTCAGCCGATGGCTGTTCAGCTGCCGCCCGGGAACACCGGAGCGGCCCAGCGCGGCGGCCGGGGCGGCGGCGCGGCGGCCGCCGACCACGAACCGGCCCGCACGTCCACCCGGGTCGGCGCGTGCTGCCCGGGCCCGATCCCGGCCGCCGCGGCCCGCAGCGCGGCGACGAACCGCAGACAGGTCTCGTAACGGTCATCCGGGGCCTTGGCGAGCGCCTTCGCCAGCACGCCGTCGATGGCAGCCGGAAGACCGGGCCGCAGCCCGCTCGGCGGGGGCGGCGGATCGTACTGATGAGCCCACAACAGGGCCATGTCGTCGTCCCGCTGGAAGGGGGGCGCTCCGGTCAGGGTCTCCTGGACGACGCAGGCGAGGCTGTACACGTCGCACCGCCCGTCGACGGGCCGCCCGGAGATCTGTTCCGGCGCCACGTAGTCGAGGGTGCCGACGAACTGGCCGACCGTGGTGAACCCGGTCAGCGACAGGGACTTCTTCGTCAGCCCGAAGTCGGTGAGGTACACGTGCTCCGGATGGTCGCTGTCGGTACCCGCCGCCACCAGGATGTTCCCCGGCTTCACATCCCGGTGCACCAGGTCGTGGTCATGGGCCGCGTCGAGCGCGGAGGCGACCTGCGCGCCGATCCGGACGGCGGCCGTCAGGTCCAGCGGCCCGCGCCGGTCGATGAGGACACGCAGATCGGCGCCCGCGACATAGCGCATGGCGATGTAGAGCAGTCCCTCGGTCTCACCCGCCTCGAACACCGGCACGATGTGGGGGTGGTCGATCGCGGCCGCCACCCGCGACTCGTGAGTGAACCGCTGCCGGAAGGTGTCGTTGCGGGCCAGTTCCGGCGCGAGCAGCTTCAGCGCGACGGTCCGGTCCAGCCGCAGGTCCCTGGCCCGGTACACGACCGCCATACCGCCCCGGCCGACCTCGGCCTCCACGAGGTAGCCAGCGATCCGCTTGCCGACGAGATCGTCGTCCCGCCCGGTGGGCAACGCGGCGTCGTGCGACGGGGGAGGCGGCGGGGGCGGAGGCGGAGGCGTCATCGGCGGTCACCGCCCTGCGTTCCCCGACGCCCCGCCACCACGCGGCTCGTCGGCCCCGGCTACGGGGGCCGCCCGGGTGGGTTCGGGGGCGTCTGGGGGTACGACGCGGGTGGGTTCGGGCCCCTCGGCCGGGACGACGTCGGTGGGGTCGGGGGCGTCGGCTGGGACTACGCGGGTGGGTTCGGGGCCTTCGGGGGGTACGACGCGGGTGGGTTCGGGCCCCTCGGCTGGAACCACGCGGGTGGGCTCGGGTCCGTCCGTCGAAACGACGCGAGCCGGTTCGGGTCCTTCCGCGGGAACCACGCGCGTAGGCTCGGGGCCGTCCTCGGCGGGATGGGCCCCGAGGCCGCCGCCGTCACGGGCCTGGCCCGCCGCCGCATGGCCCGCGCCCTCCGGTCTCGCCCCCGCCCCGCGCGCCCCCGCACCGCCCGCGCCCTCCGGAGCCGCGCCCTCCCGGCCCGCGCCCTCCTGGCTCGCCCCCGGCCCCGACTGCGCCGCATACGTACTCAGTTGCGTCCCGTCGCAGAACACCCACCGCTCGTGCTCCGCGTCGTACAGCCACACCGACTCCCCGTCCACGACCACCCCCACCCGCCGCCCCCGCGTCCGCTGCCGGAAGGCTTCACCGTCGCTGCGGCCCTCGGCCAGGTCCTGGGCCGCGCGGCGGTACTCGCTCAGCGACTCCTCCGTCCTCGCCAGCAGCGGCCGCGGGTCCGCGGTGCGGGCGAGCGGCTGCCCGGGGGCCGGGGGTGTCTGCGGTACGGAGACGAGGAGCCGTCCGTCGACCCACGCCGACCAGCCGTTGGAACAGCCGACGTACGCCCAGTCCCCGCGACGGTCCAGCAGCTGCACCGGAAGCAGGGCGTCCAGAGGGTCGGTGGGCCGGGAGACGTCGGGCGCCTCCCAGGCCGGCAGCCCGTCCCGCGGGACGACATGCGTGGGGCGGAACTCCGGCGTCGCCATGGAACCGCCTCACTTCCGCATGACCGCGGGCTCGTGCCGCCTCAGCAGTTTCGCGACCACGTATCCGAAGACGAGCGAGAGGACGGCCAGCATGCCCATGTTGAGCAGCCAGACCCCTGCGGAGTGCCCGAAGAGGGGGTCGGACGTCAGCTCGCCCGGCACGATCCGCGCCAGATCGATCGTCCCGGCCATCGCGCCGAGCGCCCACCGCGAGGGCACCAGCCAGGACAGCTGCTCCACCCCGGGGACCCCGTGCAGCTTGAGGAGGGCGCCGCAGAAGACGACCTGGACGATCGCGAGGAGGACGAGCAACGGCATCGTCACCTCCTCCTTGCGAACCAGCGCGGACACCAGCAGACCGAGCATCATCGCGGTGAACGACAGCAGGGCGACGGCCAGCGTGATCTCCACCAGGGGTGGCAGGAAGACCCCTTCGCCGCCCGGCGCGTTGAGATCGACGCCCACCAGACCGACCAGGGTCAGCACGACGGCCTGGAGGACGGTGACGGTCCCCAGCACCACGATCTTCGACATCAGATAGGCGGATCTGGACAGGCCGACCGCACGTTCCCGCTGGTAGATCACCCGTTCCTTGACCAACTCCCGTACGGCGTTGGCCGCGCCGGTCAGCACGCCACCCACGCACAGGATGAGCAGGGCGTTCATCGCCGTCTCCTGGGTGAGCCGGCTGCCCGCCAGCGCTCGGGCCATCGCGCCCATGACGAAGGGCAGCGCGATCATGATGATCAGGAACGTCCGGTCCGCGCTGAGGGCGGCGGCGTAACGGCGGACGAGGGTGTGCAACTGCGCACCCCAGTTACGGGTCTTGGGGGGCGGTGCCACCAGCGCCCCGGGCGCGGCCGGGGGCAGATGGGGCTGGGCCGAGGCGCCCACGATGTACTGCCGGTGGAAGGGCGAGCCCGCGTAGGTGGTCGCCCAGTCCCGGTCGCGGTCGTTCTCGAACGCCTCGAAGGCCTCCGGCCACTCCTCGAAGCCGAAGAAGGCGAGGGCGTCCTCCGGGGGGCCGTAGTAGGCGATGCGGCCGCCCGGCGCGAGGACGAGCAGTCGGTCGCACACCTCCAGGCTGAGCACGCTGTGCGTGACCACGATGACCGTACGGCCGTCGTCGGCCAGCCCGCGCAGCATGTGCATGACGGAACGGTCCATGCCGGGGTCGAGTCCGGAGGTCGGTTCGTCGAGGAAGAGCAGCGAGGGCTTGGTGAGCAGCTCCAGAGCCACGCTCACCCGCTTGCGCTGGCCGCCGGACAGGGAGTGGATCGGCTGGTCGGCGCGCTGTCCGAGGCCGAGTTCCTGGATCACTTCGGTGACCCGTGCCTGCCGCTCCGCCTTCGCGGTGTCCTGCGGGAAGCGGAGTTCGGCGGCGTAACCGAGGGCCTTACGCACGGTCAGCTGGGAGTGCAGGATGTCGTCCTGCGGGACGAGCCCGATGCGCTGGCGCAGCTCGGCGAAGTCGCGGTAGAGGTCGCGGCCGTCGTAGAGCACGGTGCCGCTGTTGGCGGGGCGCAGCCCGGTGAGCGCGTTAAGCAGGGTCGACTTCCCGGCGCCGCTGGGCCCCACCACGCCCAGGAGGCACTTCTCGCCGACGGGGAACGAGACGCCGTCCAGCAGGGTCTTGACGCCCTTGCCCGCCCGGCCGACCGTGACCGCCAGATCCTGTACGTCCAGCGACACCTCACCGGTGTCCACGAACTCCTGGAGGACGTCCCCGACCAGGCAGAACGCGGAGTGGCCGATGCCGACGATGTCCCCGGGGCCGACGGGTCCGCGCGCCACCGGCTGGCCGTTGAGGAAGGTTCCGTTGTGGCTGCCGAGGTCGACGATCTCGTGACGGCCGTCGGCGAGCGCCCGCAGTTCGGCGTGGTGCCGGGAGACCACGAGGTCGTCGATGACGAGGTCGTTGCCCGCGTCGCGGCCGATCCGCAGGGTCTTCGCGGGCAGCGGGCGTACGGTGGTCGGCTGGCGGAACGTGCCGGTCGCCGCGGGCATCGAGACGGCCGACGGCCGGTCCCGGGCGACCGCCGGGACGGGCGGCTCCCGTCCGACCAGCACGGCACGCGGCCCGTCGCTCGGACTGCCGAAGCGGATGACGCTGCCCGCGCCGACGTCCGACGCGTGAACGCGGTGGCCGTCGGTGTACGTGCCGTTGGTGCTGTCCTCGTCCTCCAGCGTCCAGTGGTCGGCGTCGGGGCGCAGGATCGCGTGGTGCCAGGAGACCCGGATGTCGTCGATGACGATGTCGCTCTCGGGGTCGCGCCCGACATGGTAGTCCCGGCTCGGACTCATCACCGTGGAGCCGAGATCCGTCTCCAGTACGAGTTCGGGCGCAGTCGGGGTCGCAGGCCGCTCTCCCATGCCCGAAATTCTACCGATACGTAACGATTAGCGCCCGCCGCCGACGGCTCGACCGTCGGATCTGCCCAGCGCGGCACGGTGGCGAGGATGACCTGCCCGCCGCCCGCCGCCCGCCGCCCGCCGCCTCGCGGAGCCGGACTTCCTGGGCCAGCCGCTGGATCATCGGCCTGCCGAACCTGCCGAACCTGCCGAACCTGCCGGTCCGGCCGGTCGGGCCCACTTCGCGGCCGAACCGGAATGCCCCGCCGCGCTCGGGCGTTCGCACGGTCATGACCTTCTCCGTTGATGTGACCGTGCGCGGCTACGAACTCGACACCCAGGGCCACCTGAACCAGGCCGTCTACCTCCAGTACGCCGAACACGCCCGCTGGGAGCTGCTGCGGGCCGCCGGACTGCCCCAGGAGAAGCTTCTGGCCGACGGGATCGGGCCGGTGCAGCTGGAGGTCACCGTCAAGTACCGCCGTGAGCTGCGGGGCGGCGAGCGGGTGCGGGTCACCTGCCGGTTCGACTACGGCACGGGCAAGACGTTCACCCTGGAGCAGCAGATCATCAAGGAGGACGGCACGGTGGCCGCCGAGATCACCGGAGTGGCCGGCGTTCTGGATCTGACCGAACGCCGGCTCGTCCCGGACCCGCGGGGCCGCCTCTCCGCCCTGGCGGGCAGCCCCGGCCTGCTCACCGGCTGACCCCGGGCCGTCTCAGCCCCGGGGCCTGTGCGCGAACACCCACCGGTTGGCCGCCAGCGCGTCACGGCGCTCCGGCAGGGGGCCGCGCCCATGGCGGCGGGTGAAGTGGAAGGGGGTGTGGACCGTCGTGGACCAGCCCCGCCCGGCCAGGTCCGCGGCCGAGTCCGGCCGGGGCTCCCCGTCGAACAGGGCGAGCAGATCGACGCCGATGCGCTCCTTCGCCGCCGCGTAGACCGGGCTGTCGCGGACGGCCGCGGACTCGATGCCGAGCTTCGCCTCGTACGCGAGCGCGCTGCCCGCCGCGCCGAGCGCGTCCACCGTGGCGACGAGCCGCCGCTCGGCGGCCCCGGGAAGGTAGAGCAGCAGCCCCTCCGCCAGCCAGGCCGCGGGCGCGGCCGGGTCGAATCCCGCCCCGGTGAGGGCCCCGACCCAGTCGAGGCGCAGATCGGCGGCGATCGTGACGCGGGTGGCACGGGTGGTGCGCCGCTCTCTTGCCAGTCCGTCGAGGACCGCCCTCTTGAACGCCAGGACCTCCTCTTGGTCGATCTCGAAGACCGTGCAGCCGGGCGGCCAGTCCAGGCGCAGCGCCCGGGTGTCCAGACCGGCCCCGAGCAGCACGACCTGCCGGACGCCGCCGTACGTCTGCCGGAGCAGGAAGTCGTCGAGGACCCGGGTCCGCAGCCCGAAGTAGCGTCCCAGCCGCCCCCACAGCGGATCGGCGTCCCCGTCCGGCACCTGGTCCGGCCGCACCGGCCACCGCGCGGACGGCCGGGCCGCCCGTACGAAGTGCTCGGCGTAGGCATCCCGGGCCAGGGCGTCGGGGCGGTGGGTCTCCACCGCCCGGGCGGCGGCCACCATCAGCGCGGTCAGCCCGACGCCTCCGGTGACGCCGCTGTCCTGCCGGGCGGTGTCGGGCACAGGTCCTCCTCCCCGGGGCTGCGCGACCACACCTCGACCTGGTCGCCGGTGGTGACCCGGGCCCCGTACAGGCGGGCCATGAAGCTCAGGATCTGTTCGTCGGTGAGGTGCAGCGCGGTGGTGCAGTCGCGCAACACCGTCACCTGGAAGCCCTTCTGGAACGCTGTGCGGGCCGTCGAGTCCACGCAGACGTCCGCGAACAGCCCGACGAACACGAGATGGTCCGCACCCCGGTCGAGGAGGTGCTGCTCGAAGCCGTCGCTCAGGAACGCGTCGAAGCAGGCACGTTTGGTGAACACCGCCTCGCCCGGCCCCGGTTCCACCCCGTCGGCGAACTCCGCACCCCAGGAGCCCTCCAGGCACTTCGGCCGCTTCCCGAGCACCTCGTCCCGCCGCCGCCAGCCCGGGCCCTGGAAGCGGGCGTCCCCGAGGAAGCGGACGTGGACCACCTCCGTGCCCGAGGCCCGGGCGGCCGCGACCGCCCGGGCGGCGTTCGCGGTGACCCGCTCCAGCCGGGCCGGATCGCCCGGGTAGCGGGACGCGGCGAGCGGGCCCGCGCAGAAGTCGTTCTGGAGATCGACGACGATCAGCGCGGTCCCGCCCGGCGCGCTCATGAGGCGTCGGCCCGTACGGACATGGCCAACGGGGTCTTCCACACGGGCTGTTGGCAATCCAGTGCCTCCAGCAGGGCGTCAACCACCGCGGTGGTGGAGTGCCGCCCGCCGACGTCCGGCGTGCCGACGCCCCGCTCCGCGAGCAGGGCGAGCGCTCGTTCGGCCTCGCCCACCGCGCCCTCGCAGCCGCCGTACCGCTGTGCGATCGCCGCGGCTGCCCGTACGGTCGCCACCGGATTGACCCGGTCCAGCCCCTCCAGGTCGTCCGCGGAGCCGTGGACCGTCTGGTACTCGGTCAGCCCGTGCACGTCGGGATGGAGATGGACGTTCTCCGTGCAGCGGTTCTCCTGCCGGTCCGAGCCGAACCGGTCCAGCAGGACGACGTGCATGATGTCGGCCCACTCGTTGCCCGCGACGACGACCGTGCGGTCCCCGAGCCCGTGGGCGATCAGGTTGCGGTTGACCGTGTCCGGCTGGAACAGCCCCACCGGTACGTCGTACCGGGCGGCGATGTCCGTGACCCAGGAATCCAGCACACCGTCCAGCAGATGGAACTTGTACGCCATGACGACCCGCGCCGGACCCGCGTCGGGCCACTGCCGCCAGGCCCGCTCCACCGCGTAGGAGAGCACCTTCTCGGTGAGATCGCGGCCGAATTCCATGGTCCGGCGGACCACACCGTCCAGATGGTGGTTCTCACCGGTGTAGAAGCCCTGCGCCTGATCGCGGACCAGCAGCAGCGACGACGACCCGTCCCCGAGGGGCAGGGCGTCCACCTTCACGGCCTGGAGCCGTTGCCGCACGAGGTAGAGGGACTGCGCGTTGATCGCCGTGCGGAAGACCGCCCGGGTGCCGAGTGCGGCCTGCGTGCGGCAGAAGTCCTCGTAGTGCCCGGCGTCCTCCTCCGTGAGCCGGCGAACCGCCTCCACGCCCCCCTCCGCCCTGAGCGATACGTACGAGTGGTAGGTGCGGGGCGAGCGCAGCACGCCGATCTCCGTCCCGTGGAGCCGGGCCAGTGCGCCCAGCACCCGTTCGAAGACGGCGGCCACTTCCGTACCCGTCCCGCGGCCGACCGCGAGCCCGATGACCGGTTTCAACCATGCTCCTTCGTCGTCGTTGCGGGGGCGGCGGGTCAGACGGGGGTGCCGACGACCAGGTGGTCCCCGGGGATACCGGCCTTGTCGGGGGCGTAGTAGTCCTTGATTCCCTCGACCCAGGTCTCCACCCGGATGCGGTCCCCGTCGGAGGGCTCGAAGGCGTCGAAGAGCGCGTCGGTGTTCGCGGGCTCGAAGCCGATGGCGGCCATCAGCGCGACGAAGAGCGGCCGCTCGATCAGGCCGTCGCCGTCCGGGTCCCCGAGCGCGGCGAGCGCCTCCGCGAACACGCCGATGGTCGCGTCGAACCGCTCCGGCGACAGTACGCAGGCGGTGTACTCCTCGAAGCTGATCTCCCCGTCGCCGTTGGCGTCGAGTTCCGTGCGCAAGGTCGTCCAGTACCGGCGGAACGCCGCGCGCATCGCGTCCTTCGCCGCCGGGTCCGAGCCGTGTGCCTCCCGCACGACGCGGTCGGCCATGAGGTCGAAGTCGTCCGCTTCCAGCACGCCGTTGGCGTTGGCGTCGAGCAGGGAGAAGACGAGTGCGACGCGCCTGGTGGCCTCAGTGCTCATGAATCCGTCACCTTTCTCCGCGACTGTGCGCTGCGACCGGAGTCAGGTGCCCGGTCCGCCCGCCCACTGTCGGCCCCGACGGGTGCCGGGCACGAGGAAGCCCGGGCCGCTTCACCTGAACGATGGAATGATCACCGCGCAAACCTCCGGGCGAGGCAGGCCCGGGGGCGGGGCAGAGGCGTGTGCCCCGGGCGTGCGCCCGGGGCGGAGGGGGCCACCGTGGTGGCCGGTGACCGGATCTGGACGATCACCCCCGCCGTGGACCGGCCGCCACCACGTGAAGGCCCAGGTGACCACCGCCTGAGCGCCGGAGCGTGCGCCCCCGCTGATCGGGTTCACTGCGGAGGGTGACTGACATGTTTCGAGACCCGATGGGGGACACAGGGGAGGTCTGGTCCCGGGCCCGGATCCGGCACGCCCCATTCTCGAAGCGGTCATTGGGAGAACCTCGGTGGAGAACACCTCGGTGAAGGACACGGAATCCGTACGGAGCTGCCCGTTCGACTACGCGCAGCAATTGGAGTTCGACCCCCAGCTCAGGCAATTGCTGACCGAGGAGCCGGTGTCCCGCATCCGTATGGCCTACGGAGAGGGCGAGGCCTGGCTCGTCACCCGCTACGAGGACGTCCGGACGGTCACCACCGACCGGCGCTTCAGCCGCGGTGCCGTCCTCGGCCGTGACTTCCCCCGGATGACCCCGGAGCCGATCGTCCAGGCCGAGTCCATCAACCTCATGGACCCGCCCGCCAGTAGCCGACTGCGCAGCCTGGTCGCCAAGAGCTTCACCCCGCGCCGCGTCGAGCAGATGCGCCCCGGCACCCAGCGCGTCGTGGACCGGCTGCTCGACGAGATGGCGGACGCGGGTTCCCCGGCCGACTTCATGGCCCGTGTCGCCGCACCGCTGCCGCTGATCACCATCTGCGAGGCGCTCGACATCCCCGAGGCCGACCGCCCCTGGCTCCGCGCACACGCCATGACGATGATGACCGTCGGGGCCGCGGGCAGGGAGGACGCCATCCGTGCCAAGGCCGAACTGCGCGGCTACTTCGGCGAACTGACCGCCGACCGGCGCCGCTCCCCGGGCCAGGACCTCATCAGTACCCTGGCCACCGCCCGGGACGGCGCCGAACTGCTCGACGACGACGAACTGACCGTCATGGCGATGGTCCTGCTCATCACCGGCCAGGACACCACCACCTACCAGCTCGGCAACATCGCCTACACCCTGCTGACCCGCCCCGAACTGCTGAACCCCCTCCGGGCCGAACCGGAGCGGCTGCCCCGCACCCTGGAGGAGCTGCTGCGGTACATCCCCTTCCGCAAGGGCGTCGGCATCCCGCGCATCGCCACCGAGGACGTGGAGCTCGGCGGGGTCACCATCAAGGCGGGCGACGTGGTGCACGTGTCGTATCTGACGGCCAACCGGGACGCGGCCAAGTTCGACCGCCCCGACGAGCTGGACCCCGACCGCCCCGCCATCCCGCACATGACGTTCGGCTGGGGCGCCCACCACTGCCTCGGCGCGCCGCTCGCCGTCATGGAGCTGGAGGTCGCCTTCGCCACCCTGCTGGCCCGCTTCCCCGGCCTGCGCCTCGACGCGTCGCCCGAGGCCATCGGGTGGAACACGACGTCCATCTGGCGCTACCCCCTCGCCCTGCCCGTCACATGGTGACGCGAGCGCACGGTGACGAGAGCCTCCGCTTCAGAGAACGAGGAGAACCCATGGCGACCCTGTGCCGACCGGCCATCGCTGTGCCCGAGCACGTCATCACGATGCAGCAGACCCTGGAGCTGGCGCGGGAGACCCATCACGGGCACCCGCAGCGCGACCTCGTCCTGCGGCTCATCCAGAACACCGGCGTCCAGACCCGGCACCTCGTGCAGCCCGTCGAGGAGACCCTCAAGCACCCCGGCTTCGAGGTGCGCAACCAGGTGTACGAGGCCGAGGCCAAGGCCCGGGTCCCCGAAGTCGTCCGGCAGGCCCTCGCCCACGCCGAGACCGAACCGGCCGACATCGACCTGATCGTCTACGTCTCCTGCACCGGCTTCATGATGCCCTCGCTGACCGCCTGGCTCATCAACACCATGGGGTTCAGACCTGAGACCAGACAGCTGCCCATCGCGCAGCTCGGCTGTGCGGCCGGTGGCGCGGCGATCAACCGCGCGCACGACTTCTGCCGGGCCTACCCCGAGGCCAACGTCCTCATCGTCTCCTGCGAGTTCTGCTCGCTCTGCTACCAGCCCACCGACATCGGCGTCGGATCGCTGCTCTCCAACGGCCTGTTCGGGGACGCCGTCTCCGCCGCCGTCGTCCGGGGTCAGGGCGGCACCGGCATGCGCCTGGAGCGCAACGGCTCGCACCTGGTGCCCGACACCGAGGACTGGATCTCCTACGCGGTCCGCGACACCGGGTTCCACTTCCTGCTCGACAAGCGGGTACCCGGCACCATGGAGATGCTGGCCCCGGTGCTCCAGGACCTGGTCGATCTGCACGGCTGGTCCGTACCGGACATGGACTTCTTCATCGTCCACGCGGGCGGGCCGCGCATTCTGGACGACCTGTGCCACTTCCTGAAACTGCCGCCGGAGATGTTCCGGTACAGCAGGGCCACCCTCACCGAGCGCGGCAACATCGCCAGCTCCGTCGTCTTCGACGCCCTGGCGCGGCTCTTCGACGACGGGGGCGCGGCCGAGTCCGCGCAGGGGCTGATCGCCGGGTTCGGCCCCGGCATCACCGCCGAGGTGGCCGTGGGCAGCTGGGCGCGCCACGACCCGCCGGCGGACGTCGAACGCGATCTGGTCCGGCTGGGGCTGACCCCGAGCGTTGCGCTGTCCGGCTGAACCCGCTAAGGCGCCCGACGGGCCGGGACGAAGGAACGGGTGTTCGTGCTTCGCGGATGCACCCGATCCGTGAACGGATTCCCCACCCCGAGGAGAATGCATGCGCCTGCCCGCCCGTTGGGCCACGGCCGCCCTGCTGCTGATCGCCCCGCTGATCGCCGCCCCCGCCCCGGCCTCCGCCGACACCGGACCGCAAGGGGTCCCGGTGGAGCGGTCCACCCGGGCCGTGCCCGGGCAGTACATCGTCACCCTGGAGCCCGAACTCTCGCCGGACGCCGTCCTGAAGGAGTTCGGGCTCCGCCCGTTGTTCACGTACGGAAATGTCATGCACGGCTTCGCCGCCACGCTCACCGCCACCGAACTCGAAGCGGTGCGGACCGTACCGGGGGTGCTCGCGGTCGAGGAGAACGCCGAAGTGGCCGTGGACGCGCCCAGGGCGGGAGACTTCTTCCGGGCCCCCGCGGCCGGCTGGGGCACCGACCGCATCGATCAGCGGACCCTGCCGCTGGACGGCACCTTCACCACCACGGCCACCGGCCGGGGCGTCAAGCTGTACGTCGTCGACACCGGGATCGACGCCGCGCACAGCGAGTTCGGCGGCCGGGTCGTGAACGGCTACGACTCCGTCCGGGACGGCCGCGGGGGCATGGACTGCAACGGGCACGGCACCCACGTCGCGGGCACCGCGGGCGGCGCCACCTCCGGAGTGGCCGAGGACGCCTCACTGGTCAACGTCCGAGTCCTGGACTGCCGGGGCCGGGGCACCTGGGCGGGCATCCTCGCAGGCTTCGACTGGGTCGCCAGGGACGCGGCGAGCAGTGGCACCCCGGCCGTGCTGAACGCCTCGCTCGGCGGGGCCCGCTCCCGCGCGGTCGACGCGGCGGTCGAGGCCGTCGCCCACGCGGGCGTGCTGCCCGTCGTGGCCGCCGGGAACGACGACCGCGACGCCTGTGGCGTCTCCCCGGCCGCCGCTCACGGTGTGGTCACGGTCGGGGCGAGCGACCGGCAGGACCGGGAGACCGCCTTCAGCAACTGGGGCTCCTGCCTTGAGCTGTACGCCCCCGGCGCCGACATCGTCTCCGCCCGCCTCGGCGGCGGCACCGTCTCGCTGAACGGCACCTCCATGGCCAGCCCGCACGTCGCAGGGGTCGCCGCGCTCTACAAGGAGGAGAACCCGTCGGCCTCGCCCGCCGCCGTGAGGCGCTGGCTGACGGACACGGCCACTCCGGACGTGCTCTCGGGACTCGGCCAGGGCTCGCCGGACCGGCTGTTGTACACCGGCGGCCTCTGACGGCCTGCCGTCGGGGCCGGTGAGCGGCGACCGCGTCACGTACCTCCGCTCACCGGCCCCGCTCGCCCGCCCGGCTGCCCGGCGGCGTTTCCACCGCGAAGGCACCCGGCTGAGCCCCGGCGGATCGCGGGCCTGCCACGGCTGCGGCACAGTGGGCACATGGACGACCTCAACGCACTCGCCGAGGAACACCTGACCGCGGCCCGCGCCTCCGCGCACGGCCGCAGCGCCCACCTCCTGCTCCAGGAGCCCCCCTTGCGGCAGACGGTGATCGCCCTCACCGAGGGGACCGCGCTCGACGAGCACAACGCCCCGCCCGCCGCCTCCCTCCTCGTCCTGCACGGCACGGTCCGGCTCACGGCCGCCTCCGGGGACGCCGAGCTGCCGGCCGGGACCCTGCACCCGATCCCCCAGGAACGGCACGGGCTGCTGGCGCTCCAGGACGCGGTGGTTCTCCTCACGGCCGTCAACGACTGAGTCGCGGCCGTCCAGGGCTGACGCACCCGCCCGGGGCCCGGGGAGGGGTGTGCTTCCGAGCCGACGCGGCAGGAGAGGATCGAGAGCGGTCGGCGCGTCCGGGAAAGGGAACGGACCCGCCGTACCGCCCGCCGCGTCCGCCCACCTCCCCGGAGTACCAGCTTGCCCACCCAGACCGCCGCACCCGCGGAAAGCACCGCCCCCGCCGCCGGTCCCGGTCGCACCGGCCCGTCGCGCCGCTGGCTGACCGCCCTGCGCCGCACCCCGGTCTCGCTGTGGAACGACGACGTCTCCGACTGGGCCGCCGCCCTGACGTACTACGCCATCCTCGCGCTGCTCCCAGCGCTCCTGGTGACCGTGTCCGTGATCGGCCTGGCCAATCCCGACGCCACCAGGGTCCTGATCGCCGACATCACGGCCTTCGCCCCCGCCGAGTCCGGAGAGGCACTGCGCCGCCCGCTGGAGGAGGCCACCCAGGAGCGCACCGCAGTCTGGGTGCTCGTGGCGACCGGCAGCGTGAGCGCCGTCTGGTCGGCGTGCAGCTACCTCGCGGTGTTCCGGCGGGCGATGCACGCCATGCACGACGTCCAGGACACCCGCCCGGCGCTGCGCAAGGCGCACATCATCGTCGCCTCCGCGATCGGGCTGCTCGTCCTGCTGATGACCAGCGCGTTCGCCCTGGTCATGACCGGCCCCCTGGCCCGCTGGCTCGGCCGCCGCGCCGGCCTGCCCCACGAGGGCGAAACCTTCTGGGCGGTCCTCAAGTGGCCGGTGCTCCTGTGCCTCGTCGCCTGCCTGATCCTGGTGCTCTTCCGTACCGGACCGCGTCCGGCGCGCGGCATCCGGCGCGGCCTGCCCGGCGGGGTGCTGGCCGCGTTCCTGTGGCTCGCCGCCTCGGCGGGCTTCGCGCTGTACGCGACCCGGATCGGCGGTTTCAGCAGGCTCTACGGCTCGCTCGCCGGACTCGTCGTCTTCCTGATCTGGGTATGGTTCGCCAACCTCTCCCTGCTGGCCGGGGCGCAGTTCAACGTCGAACTGGACCGGCCCGGTCGGGACTCTCCCGGCACGACAGGCCCTTAGGGGGCGTCGGGCCGGTCAGTCCCGCTCGCGGTATCCGGCCACGATCGGCATCGTCTCGCGCAGCACCCGTACACCGTCGTTGTCCGCGTCGCCCAGCCGGTGCCCGTTCCAGGTGCCCGTCGCACCGGAGAACCGGCTGATCCGCCGGCAGTGATCGCCGCACGCCGAGCGGTACGCCATGATCGTGTAGTGGTTCCCGTCCTCGGTGATCCAGCCGGTGTTGTACGGGCGGGTGCGGCTCACGTTCATCGAGCCGCTCGCGTTGCCCGCCAGCGTCGTACGGTCGTGGGCCAGGCCCAGATTGTGGCCGATCTCGTGGCTCGCCGAATCCAGTTCGATGCCGTCGACGTCGACGACCGCGTAGGCGTACTCGTGCGTCGAAGCGTCGAGCGCGGGCGTGTAGTCCGCTGTTCCGCCGCCCCGCTCCGCCCGGTCCACGACGAGCGTGACCAGGTCCGCGCCGTACCGTGCGCGCTGCTCGTGGACCTGGCGCCCGAGCCCCGCCGACGCGTGGTCCTTGAGGACGGCGTACGCGGCGCGGAACTCCTCCGAACCCCCGTAGCCGGACGCCGTGTAGGGGTGGACGATCCGGATGGTGCCGCAGAGTCCGCCCGCCGCCAGGGAGAGGTTCATCCTGGTCGCGATGCGCTGGGCGGAGGCGGGCACCCGGTGTTCGCCCCCGACGCGCTCCGCCGCCTTCGGGGTGTAGACGGCGAGGACGTCGACCACGGGACACTGCGCAGCCCCGGCCACCCCTGTCGCCGGGCGCGGCGGAGCCGGTGCCGGGGCGCACGCGGAGGCCGCGCAGAGCGATGCGAGGCCGGCGGCGGCCAGAGCCGCCTTCAGGAGGGGTGGGCGCATGGGGAGAGTCGACTCCGTCCGGAGGGGGCCGGCTCAGGGCACTGCCCTGTTGACCGAGGGTGTCTACTTTCTAACATTCCGTGATTTCGCCCGCCCGTCGCTCCGGATGCCGGGTGGGCGCGTTTGTTCCCTGGCCAGAGGGGTGTGGCGGCGGGGAGGTGGGCAGGTACACCTGTACGAACTCGGACGACCGGGACGGCAGTCGGCGGCAGAGGGGCGTGTGTGACGTGACGGAACAGAGCGAATGGCGGTTCTCCGACGACCGGGGTCAGCAGTCGGCGGCGCCCCGGCCGCCGGAGCGGGTGCTCGCCTATGTCCAGGCCGGGGCCACTCTGTGGGACCTGGGCGTCCGGCCGGTCGGAATCTTCGGTTCCGACCACGACGGCCCGGACCCCGACCGGGCCAAGGCCGGGACGCTGCCGCTGCACGAGGTCGACTACGTCGGTGCGGGCAGCGGCCTGGACGCGGGGCGGCTGCTGAGCGCCGGACCCGACCTCGTGGTGGCCGTCAGTTACGGCAACGGTCATGTCTACGGGCTCGCCCCGGAGACCGCCAAGCCCCTGGAGGAGCGGGTCCCGGTGGTCGTCATCGACGTCGGCCAGACCCGTACGTTCGCCGAGATCGGAGACCGGTTCGCCGAGCTGGCGCGCTCGCTCGGCGCGGCGGGCCGGGCGGACGCGGACCGGGACCTGGACGCCGCCCGGGCCCGGCTGCGCGTCGTCGCCACCTCCGCCGACACGCCCCGGGTGCTCGCTCTCTCTCCGGCCGGGCCGGACCAGGCGCATGTCGCGCGTCCCCGGATGTGGCCGGAACTGCGCGTCCTCACCGAACTGGGCGTCCAGGTCGTGGAACCGGCCGAAGGCTCCGGTGCGAACTGGTCCACGCTTGACCGGTCGGACACCTTCGCCCTGCGTCCCGAGGTGATCCTGACCGACATCCGCGCCCACGCGGGTTCGCTCGACGCGCTGCGGGGGAGCGACGCCCGCCCGACGCCCGTCGTTCCGTGGAATCCGGAGCCCCTGTACGGCCCCCGCGACCATGCCCGGTTCCTGGGCCTGGTCGCGGACGCACTGGAGGCCGCGCGGGCGCGTTGACGCGCAGCGGTGTTACGCGGCGGTTCTACGGGGCCGGGCTCTACGGGGCGGGGACGAGTCCGTCGGCGACCAGGCCGGCGAGCACGGCCTCGCCCAGCGCGTGGACCGCGGACTGCGGGCGGACCATTACGGTGAACTCCTTGATCCGTCCGTCCTCGTCCAGGTGCAGCAGGTCGATGCCATGGATCTCCCGGCCGCCGACGGTCGCCCGGAAGAGCAGGACCGCCGACGGGGCCTCGGTCCCGTCGGCGCTCGTCTGCGAGGCGCCCGCGAACTCGCCGACGTAACGGAAGTCCTCGAAGGTGCGCAGCAGGACCCCGAAAAGGCCGAGCACCATCGGCCTGCCTTCGAACGGGCCGAATTTCACCGGGCTGTAGAGCCGGACGTCCTGGGTGAACAGATCGTCCAGGGCGCTGAGGTCGCGGCTGTCGACGGCGGCGCGGAAGCGGTCCACTGCGGTGGTCATGTGTCCTCCTCGATGAGGCGCGTCCTCGTTGGGGCGCTCTGCATAGTCATAAAAGTGACTAGTCAGTTTCATGACTATCATGAGGCCCGGTGTTCCGGACAGGGGTGCGCCGGGGCGCGGGAGAGTGAGGCGGTCCGATGGCGTTGCGTCATGCCGTGCTGGCGGCGCTGCTCGACGAGGAGTTGAGCGGCTACCAGGTGACCAAGGCGTTCGCGGTGGGCGTCGCGAACTTCTGGCACGCGCTGCCGCAGCAGGTGTACGCGGAGCTGGCCAAGCTGGAGAAGGAGGGCCTGGTCGCCGGGCGGGAGGTCGTCCAGGAAACGCGTCCCAACAAGCGGCTGTTCCGCGTCACCGGCGGGGGGCTGGCCGAGCTGGAGCGGTTCGCGGCGGCCGTCGCCAAGCCCTCGTTCCTCCGTGACGACCTGCTGGTCAAGGTGCAGGCGGCCGATCACCTCGACTCCGAGGTGCTGATCGGACGGCTCCTGGAGCGGGCCGCCTTCGCCGATGCCAAGGCCGCGTCGTTCGAACAGCTACTGCGCGTCATGCGCGGCGACCGCGACGAGGCGGAGTTCCTGCTGCGCGGGGCGCGGGTCGGCCCTTACCTCACCTGCCGCCGGGGGCTGGACTTCGAGCGCGCCAACCGCGACTGGTGCCGTGAGGTGGTGGCGGTGCTCCGGGCGAGGCGGGGGGCCGGGCCGGGGTCCTGAGCGGACCGCTCCAGGATTTTCCAAAAAATATTCTGCAAAAATACTTTGGGAAAGCGTCCTCGTCGTCCTACGCTGACGCCATGGACAGCGACGACGACCACCGCGTGCTCGATCCGGCGCAGGACGGGGCCGCCCTCAAGGCCCTCACCCACCCCTTGCGCCTCACGCTCCTCGGCCTGCTGCGGCAGCACGGACCGGCCACCGCGAGCGAGCTGGCGGTCAGGACGGGGGAGTCCTCGGCCTCCACCAGCTACCACCTTCGGGTGCTCGCGAAGTACGCGTTCGTCACCGAGGCCGACCACCGGGACGGCCGGGAACGGCGCTGGAAGTCCGTGCACGGCATGACCTCGTGGAGCAACGAGGCGATGCACCGCAGCCCCGGCGGCAGCACGATCCTCAGCGTCCTGCGCCGCCGCCAGGTCGAGCACCTCCAGCAGTCGCTGGACCGCCACGAGGCGGACCTGGAGAGCGGCCGGCTGGGTCAGGAGTGGCAGGAGCCGTCGGGCGTCAGCGACTCGATGCCCCGGCTGACCCCCGAGTCGCTCGCCGAGCTGTGGGAGGTTCTCCAGGCGAAGACGGACGAGCTGACCGCCCGCGACGCGGGCGACCCCCGCGCCGAGCAGGTCGTCCTGTTCACCGCCGGACTCCCGCTGGCCCCGGACCCGGTGGCCGGGCCGGACCGTGCGGCGGCCGCCGCTGGACCCGGCACGGTGTCCGATGCGTCCGATGCGGGGGACGCCATATGAGCGGCGCGACCGGCGCGGCGGATGTGCCCGCCCCCGCCCCCACCGGGCCGGGCCTGGACGAGGCGACCGCGCGTCGCCGGTTCGTCGCCGTCTCCTTCCTCTTCTGGCTGCCCATCGGTATGAGCCTCGCCCCCGCCGTGCTCCTGTTCACCGAACGCGGTATGGGCCTCGCCGCCGTCGCGGGATTCTTCGCCGCGCACTCCCTCACCGCCGCAGCGATGGAGCTGCCCACCGGAGGCTTCTCCGACGTCATCGGGCGGCGTGCCGTCCTCGCCACCGCCGGACTCCTCAACCTGACCGCCCTGACCCTGCTCGGACTCACCACCGCCGCCTGGGTGTTCATCCTCGGCATGGCGCTGATGGGCTCGGCGCGCGCCCTGTCCAGCGGCCCCGCCGAGGCCTGGTACGTCGACACCGTGCACGCCGCCGCCGGACCCGACGCCGATGTGCGCACCGGTCTGGCCCGGGGCAGCTCGGCGGTCTCCGTCGCGCTCGCCCTCGGCACGCTCCTCGGCGGCGCGCTGCCCTGGCTGCTCGGCCTCGGCCCCGACCCGGGCGCCTGGCTCACCGACGCGACCTCCGGGCTCGTCCTGCCGCTCTCGGTGCCCGCGCTCCTCGGCGCGGTCGTCGAAGTCGTCTTCGTCCTCCACGTCCTGCGGGCCCTGTCCGAACCGCCCCGGCCCAAGGCCACCCTGCGCACCATCCTGAGCGGCGTGCCCGCCGCCGTCGCCGAGGGGTTGCGGCTCGGCGCCCGGGACGCCCTGGTCCGCCGCGTACTGCTGGCCGCGAGCGCCGCCGGGGCCGCGCTCGCCGCGCTCGAACTCCTCACCCCCGGCCGGGCCGCCGCGCTCACCGGGGCCGCCGAGTCCGGGGCCGTACTCTTCGCCGGACTCGCCTGCGCCGGGTTCGTCTGCTCCGCCCTGGGCAGCCAACTCGCCCCGGCAGCGGCCAGATGGACCGGAAGCAGCGAACGCGCGGCGCTCCTGGGCCTCGGGGCGGGCGCGGCGGGTCTGGCCCTGCTCGGGATCACGGCCTCCACCGCCTCCTCCACGGACGCGTTCGCCGCGGCGACGGCCGCCGCCGGATACGGGCTCGTCTACCTGGGGCTCGGCATCGCGGGTCCCAACGAGAACGACCTGCTCCACCGCCGCGTCGACTCCTCGGGCCGGGCCACCGCGCTCTCCGTGCAGTCGCTCGCCCTCCAGTTGTGCGGCGCGGCCGCCGGACTCGTCGCCGGAGTGCTGCCGCTCGGTCCGCTGCCCTGGCTGCTGGCCGCCGCCGTCCTGCTCGCGGGCGCCCTCCTGTGGCTCCGCCGAGCCGCTCCGGAGCCCCCGGAGAATGTCAGGCTTGACCAGGACACCCCCATCACGGCACCTCAGGAGGCCAGGCCCCATGCTCGACCCCGGTGAACTGCTCGTCATCGGCGAGTGCGTCGCCGACATCGTCCGGCTGCCGGGCGAGGCCGACGTGGTACACCCGGGCGGCAGCCCGGCGAACGTCGCGTACGGACTGGCCCGGCTCGGCCATGACGCCACCCTGCTCACCCAGCTGGGCCCCGACGCTCACGGGCGGCTCATCCGGGACCATCTGGCGGCCGCCGGGGTCGGGCTCCGCACCGACGGTTCCACCGGGCCCACCCCCACCGCCGCCGTCACCCTCGACGCCGACGGGCACGCCACGTACACCTTCGCGATCGGCTGGACCCTGGGGCCGGTGGCGCTGGAGCGGCCGCCGGTTCATGTGCACACCGGCTCGATCGCGTCGGTCGTCGAGCCCGGAGCGACGACGGTCCTGGCCGGTGTGGAGTCGCTGCGGGCGGGTGCCACCGTGAGCTACGACCCCAATGTGCGGGCCGAGTTGATGGGCGAGCACGCCCCGGCGGTGGCTCGCGTCGAGCGCTGTGTCGCACTCAGCGACGTGGTGAAGGCCAGCGACGAGGACCTGGCCTGGCTCTACCCGGGCGAGGAGGCGGAGCGGATCGCCGAGCGGTGGCTCGCCGCCGGGCCCGCGCTGGTCCTCGTCACCCGGGGCGGCGCGGGCGCGTTCGCGGTGTTCGACGGTGGCCGTGCCTCGGCCGAGGCACGGCCCGTCACCGTGGTCGACACCGTCGGAGCGGGCGACGCGTTCATGTCCGGCACTCTGCACGCCCTGGCCCGGCACGGGCTCCTCGGCGCGGCGGGCCGGGCCGGGCTGCACGCCGTCGGCCGGGACATCGTCACCGATGTCCTGGGCCGTGCGACCGCTTCCGCAGCCGTGACCGTCTCCCGTGCGGGAGCCAACCCTCCCGACGCCGTCGAGCTCCGGGAGGCCCGGGCCCGCAACTGACTGATCGTCATGACCCGTTCGGCGCAGTCGAACGCACCCTCGTGAGACGTTCCGCCGTTCGTCAACCGGTCGCAGTACGACAACGGGATCGGGGCAGCGGGTGGCATCGGGGCAGCGGGTGGCGAGGAGACGGACGGCCGACAGCGGTACGGAGCCGGGGGCGCGGGCGGGCGCCTTAGCGGCCGGGGCGCGCACGGCGCTGTTGGAGAGCGTGGCGGGCTGGGTGCCGGGGGAGCCCGTCGGCAACGACCGGCTGCCCCTCGACTGGGACGTGGACGACGCCTGGGTCCGCCGCCGCACCGGAATCGGCAGCAGGCACCGCGCCGGGCCCGGGGTGGCCACCGGCGACCTCGCCTACGAGGCGGCCTCCCGGCTGATCGCGGGCTACCCGGCGGCCGGACCCGTGGACGCCGTGCTCCTCGCCACCGCCACCCCCGACCACCTCTGCCCCGGCACCGCCCCCGCCCTCGCGGCCCGGCTCGGCCTCGGCACCGTACCGGCGCTGGACATCGCCGCCGTGTGCAGCGGCTTCGTCTACGGACTCGCCGTCTGCCACGGGCTGATCGCCTCGGGCCTCTTCGAGCGGGTCCTGCTGGTCGGCGCCGACGTCTACTCGACCTGGCTCGACCCGGCCGACCGCTCGGCGGGCGTCGTCTTCGGTGACGGTGCGGGCGCGGCCCTGGTGGCCGCCGGGCAGTCCGGCGATCCCGGCGAGCTGCTCGCGTTCGACCTGGGCAGCGACGGCACCGGCTACGACCTGATCACGGTCCCCGGCGGCGGCGCCCGTGCCCGGTCCGGCCGGAAGCCGCCGGAGCCGGACGACGCGTACTTCCGCATGCAGGGCGGCACCGTCTACCAGCACGCCGTCGAGCGGATGACCGGGTCGTGCCGCACGCTCCTGGACCGGGTCGGCTGGGACCCGGCCCAGGTCGACCGGTTCGTGCCGCACCAGGCCAACGCCCGCATCCTGAGCGCCGTCGCCGACCGGGTCGGCATCGCGCCGCACCGCTGCGTCACCCACCTGGAGCGGGTCGGCAACACCGGCGCGGCCTCCATCCCCCTCGCCCTGGCCGACGCGGCGGACCAGGGGCTGCTGCGGGGCGGAGACCGGGTGCTGATCACCGCGTTCGGGGGCGGGCTGACCTGGGGTTCGGCGGCCCTGCGCTGGCCGGGGACCCCGCAGACGATTTCCACGGATTCTACGGAAGGAACACAGCATGTCGCTCCCCGCTGATCAGGGCACCGAGGCCGGAGCCGGCACCGCGATCGCGGTGACGGGGGTCGGTCTGGTGACACCCGCAGGGGCGGACGAGCACAGCTTCTGGGAGGGGCTGTGCTCCGGGCACTCCACCGCCCGGCGGTGCGAGGAACTGACCGGTCTGCCGGTCGACTTCGCCTGTCCGGTCGACGGCATCGACCTGGACGCGGCGGTGGGCGGCCGGTCGGTGTGGCGGATGGCCAGGTTCGTGAAACTGGCCGTGGTGGCCGCCCGGCAGGCCGTCGCGGACGCCGGACTCGACCCCGCGCGGTGGGACGGCACCCGGGTCGGGGTGGTCCTCGGCGTGGGCGTCGGCGGTGTCTCCGTGCTGGTGGACAACGCGGCGAAGCTCGCGGGCTCGGGCCCCGACGCGGTCTCCCCGCTGCTCGTCCCGATGATGATCCCCAACGCGGCGGCGGGCGAGGTCGCCATCGCGCTGAAGGCGGGCGGCCCGAGCCTCGCCCCCGCGACCGCCTGCGCCTCCGGGGCCACGGCCATCGCCGTCGCCCGCGACCTGCTGCTCGGCGGCGGCTGCGACGTGGTGGTGGCGGGCGGCGCCGAATCGGTCCTGACCCCGCTGGTGGTGACCGCCTTCGCCCGGATGGGTGCCCTGTCCACCCGCACCGGCGACCCGGAGGGGGCCTCGCGGCCGTTCGCCGCCGACCGGGACGGCTTCGTCATCGGGGAGGGCGCCGCCATGCTCGTCCTGGAGCGGGCGGAGACGGCCCGCGCCCGGGGCGGCCGTCCGCGCGCCCTGCTCACCGGGGCCGGGTCCAGCACGGACGCCCACCACCCCACCGCCCCGGCCCCCGACGGCCAGGGCGCCCAACGGGCCGTGCAGGCCGCCCTGGACCAGGCGGGCTGGGCGCCCGGCGACGTCGACCACATCAACGCCCACGGCACCTCCACGCCCCTGAACGACGCCATGGAGGCCACCCTCATCTCCCGGCTCTTCCCGCACCGCCCGCCGGTGACCGCGCCCAAGGGCGTCGTCGGACACACCCTGGCGGCGGCGGGCGCGATCGAGGCCGTGGCCACGGTCCTGACGCTGGAACGTTCCATCATTCCGCCGATCGCCAACCTGGACGCGCTCCCCGACGCGTTCCCGCTCGACTGCGTGCTGAAGGAGGCCCGCCCCCGGCGGATCGAGACGGCCGTGAGCCACTCCTTCGGCTTCGGCGGACACAACGTCGCGCTGGCCTTCCAACGCACCTGATCCGTACGGCCGTTTGGGACGGCGAGGGGTGTCCTCGCCGTTCCTTGATCGTTCCCATACCGTGACCGTAACCACGAACGACGCGGCCCCGCCGTCCACGAACGACCTGCTCACCGGCGTGCTCTTCGGACCGAACTTCCGCCGGGAGCACGGCTTCTGGCGGCGACTGCTCACAACAGAACCGTTTCGCCGCCCCGGTGGCGGCACCCCTGACGAACGGCTCGCCCTCTCCTACCACCGGCTGCGCATCCTCAACAACGCGCTGGACAGCGGCGCGAGGCTGGCCGCCGACCCCCGGGCACTCGCCGCCCTGCACGAGTGGCTCGGCCCGGTCGACCCGGCGCTGACCACCGTCGCGGGCATCCACTACAACCTCTTCCTCGGCAGCCTCCTCGACCATGACCCGGGCACACTCCGTGATCTGTCGGACTACCTCGCCCTGCGGCGCGTGGGCACCTTCCTCTGTACGGAGGTGGCCCACGGCAACGACGCGGCGGCCGTCGAGACGACCGCGACGTACGACCGCGAACGCGACGGCTTCGTCCTGCACACCCCGCACGCCGGGGCGCAGAAGTTCATGCCCAACACCAGCCCCGCCGGCGGTCCCAAGTCCGGTGTGGTGGCGGCGAGGCTGCTCGCCGACGGCGCCGACCACGGCGTCTTCCTCTTCCTCACCCCCCTCACCGACGACGTCCGCGCCCTGCCGGGCGTACGGGTGCGGCGGCTGCCCGCCCGGATGGGCTCGCCGGTCGACCACTGCCTGACCTCCTTCGACCGGTACTTCGTCCCGCGTGACGCGCTGCTCGACGGTGCGCAGGGGAGGATCGGCGAGGACGGCCGGTTCACCAGCGAACTGGCCAACCGCAGAAGGCGGTTCCTCGCCTCCATCGGCCGTGTCACCCCCGGCAAGCTCTCCATGAGCGCCTGCGCGGTCGGTTCCGCCCGGGTCACCCTGGCCATCGCCGTCCGTTACGCGGGCCACCGGCTGATCACCGGATCGCGGGCCGCGCAGCGCGTCCCCGTCTACGCCCACCGCACCCACCACGGGCCGCTGGCGAACGCGATGGCGACCGTCTTCGCGATGAGCCTGCTGCACCGCAGGGCGCTCGACCGCTGGGAGTCGGCTCCCGAGGCCGACCGGGACGAGGCGGAGCGTCTGGTGGCCGTTGCCAAGGGCTGGATCACCTGGCAGGCACGAGGCGTCATCGTCGAGTGCCGCGAGAGGTGCGGGGCCCAGGGGCTGCTGGAGAACAACGGCATGACCGAGCTGTTCACCGGCATCGAGGGCGCGATCACCGCCGAGGGCGACAACCTGGCCGTGCATGCCAAGGCCGCCGCCGAGATGCTGTTCAGCGCGACCACGAGGGAGTCGGCGGTGGACGAAGGGCCCGGCGACCTCGACGAGCCCGCGTTCCTGGACCGGCTGCTCACGGCCGTGGAGGACCTGTGGTTCGCCCGCGCCCGCGAGCGGATGAGCGCCGCCCCGCCCGGCGACCGGCTCGGCCGCTGGAACGCCGCCTCCCCGGCCGCGCTGCTCGGCGTCGAGGCGTACGGCTACCGGCAGGCGGGCGAGGCGTTCGAGCAGGCCGTGGCCTCCCTGCCGGAAGGGCCCGCGCGTGATCGGCTCACGGAGCTCCGGCGGCTGTTCGCGCTGCGGTGGGTCGCCCGCAACAGCGGCGACCTGCTCGCCACCGGACGGCTGACCGCCGATCAGGTCACGTTTCTCCCCGACGCGGTGGAGGACGCGATCGCGGCCGTGGCCCGGCACACGCCCGCCCTGGTGGAGTCCTTCGCCCTGCCGGAGCGGCTGATGTCGGACTGGCCGATCGCCGGGCCCGGTTACGCGGCGGCCTACGACGACCCCGAGGGGCCCTGGCACCGGGGCCGCATGGCCGGAGCCGGGGGCCGTCCCGGGGAGTTCCGGCGTCCCGCCCGCGGCAGCAGGAGGCGCCCGCTGCGCGAGAGGGCGGCGGCGCTGGGCGTCCGCGGGGTCCTGCTGGCGTACTGGGGAACCACGTCCATGGTCTCTCGATGGTTCGAGAAGTCGCAGGTGAGCGTAGACGAATCGGTTCGCCCCAGGGCGTAACCGGAAGATCGTCTTCCAGTTACTTCGGCGGTGGGTTGCCGCGTTCGACCACCTGCCGTTCCAGCGACGCCGATCACACGACGTCGATGACACACAGAGGAAGAGGAATCACCGTGAAGACCATCCACCCGAAGATCACCGAGGTGCTGACCGAGACGTTCAAGGTGCCCGCAGCCGAGATCCTGCCGGAATCCACCATGGACAGCCTGGAGATGGACTCCCTGGCGGTGGCAGAGTTCGCGGTCATCATCAAGGAGACCCTCGGCGTCGACGCCGACTCCGAGAAGCTGTACAAGGACGCCACGCTGGCCGACGTCTCCGCGTTCATCGACGCGGCCGTCGGCGGCGACGCGACCGTCGGCGGCGCGGCGGCCGGGGCCACGGTGCCGGTGAGCAACACCCGATGAAGCGACCCGCCATCGCCGTGACCGGCCTGGGAATGATCACCCCGGTCGGCACCACCACCGACACCACCTGGGACGGGGTCCTGGCCGGGCGGTCGCCCGCCCGGACCGTCCCCGAACTCGACGGCTGCGCGGTCGACTTCGCCTGCACGGTCTCCGGCATCGACCTGGACGACGCGGTCGGCGGACGTACGGCCTTCCGTATGGGCCGGTACGTCAAGTTCGCCGTACTCGCCGCCCGGGAAGCGGTCGCGGACGCCGGACTCGACCCGGCGCGCTGGGACGGAGCCCGGGTCGCCGTC
Source organism: Streptomyces durocortorensis (assembly GCF_031760065.1). Classification (NCBI taxonomy): domain Bacteria; kingdom Bacillati; phylum Actinomycetota; class Actinomycetes; order Kitasatosporales; family Streptomycetaceae; genus Streptomyces; species Streptomyces sp. C11-1. The sequence goes on along the minus strand of NZ_CP134500.1, from coordinate 364,657 downwards.
GTCGTCGGCACCAGCAGCGGAGGATCGGCCGGGCTCACCGAACAGGCCGTCGCCCTGGAACGGCGGGGACCCGAGGCCACCTCGCCCTCGGGCATCCTGCTCACCATCCCGAACATGCCCGCGGCCGAGATCGCCATCCGGATGAAGGCCACCGGGCCCAGCCTGGCGCCGTGCACGGCCTGTTCGTCCGGGGTGACCGCGCTGTCCGTGGCCCGGGACCTGCTGACCCTCGGCCGGTGCGACATCGCGATCGCCGGGGCCACCGAGTCGATCGTGTTCCCGGTCGCCATGACAGGCCTCGCCCGCTCGGGCGCGGCGGCCCCGCGGGACGGCGACCCGGCCCGCCTCTGCCGCCCCTTCGCCGCCGACCGGGCCGGACTCGTCATGGGGGAGGGCGCCGCCGTCATGGTCCTGGAGCGGGCCGGCGAGGCGCGCGCCCGGGGGGCCGCGCCCCGGGCCCTGATCACGGGCGTCGGGGAGACCACCGACGCCCACCACCCCACCAGCCCGCACCCCTCGGGGGACATCGCACGGGCGGCCGTGGACGCCGCGCTGCGCGACGCGGGCTGGCGCGCCGAGGACGTCGGCCATGTCAACGCGCACGGGACGGCCACCCCCCAGGGCGATGCCACCGAGGCCGCCCTCATCGGCCGGGCCTACCCGCACCGGCCGCCCGTCACCGCCCCCAAGGGCGTGCTGGGCCACTGCATGGGGGCGGCCGGGGCCATCGAGACCGGTCTGACGATCCTCACGCTCCAGCACGGGCTGATCCCGCCGATCGCGAACCTGGACGCCCCGGCCCCCTGGTTCGACATCGACTGCGTCACGAAGACGCCGCGCGAGCTGCCCGTCCGGCGTGCCGTCAGCCACTCCTTCGGCTTCGGCGGCCAGAACGCGGTGATCGCCCTACAGGCGCCGTAACGCCGTAACGCCGTAACGCCGTAGCGCCGTAACGCCGTAACGGAAGCCGGCGGGCCGGTGCGGCGGGACGATCCCGCGCCGCACGGCCCGTCCGGCCGCCTTCCCGGACGTCGTCCGCAGCGCACCCTCACCGCCTCTGATTCCGTGCGAAGGCGCGTGATAGCTTGCCGGGGCCAGTCGAACCCCAACGACGGGGTCAGGGAATCCGGTGCGAAACCGGAACTGACGCGCAGCGGTGAGGGGGACGGGCGGGGCCACGGCCACTGGAGTACTCACCTGCTCCGGGAAGGCGTCCCGCCCGGACGAACCCGAGTCCGAAGACCTGCTGGCGCCCGCGCCCCGCACCGGGGCACGGGAACCGTACGACGGGCTCCGCGGCTGGGCCCAGAGACACCGAGGTCCTTTCGTGCTGCCCACGGCCCTGCCCGCCCCGATACGCACCGCTGCCCTGTTCGCCGCGGGACTCGTCCTGCTGACGGCCTGCGGCACCACCACCGACCAGGCCGCCGACGGCGGCGGCAAGGCCGACGGCTATCCGGTCACCCTCAAGAACTGCGGGCGCACCGTCACGGTCAAGGCCCCGCCGCAGCGCGCCGTCTCGGTCGACCAGGGGTCGACGGAGATCCTCCTCTCGCTCGGCCTCGCCGACCGCCTCGCGGGCAGCGCCACCTGGAGCGACCCGGTCATGAAGGGCCTGGAGAAGGCCAACGCGCGCGTCGAGCGGATATCCGAGAACCGGCCGTCGTCGGAGAGGGTCCTCGACAAAGAACCCGACTTCCTCAGCGCCTCCTTCGCCTCGACCCTCGCCAAGGGCGGCGTCGCCCCCCGCGAGCAGTTCGAGAAGCTCGGCGTCCCCACTTACATCTCGCCCGCCGACTGCACCGGCAAGGACAACAGCGGCGGCGGCGACGGAGCCCGTACCGCACCCCTCACCATGGACAGCGTCTACACGGAAGTCCGCGAACTGGCCCAGGTGTTCGGGGTACCCGAGCGTGGTGACGCCCTGGTGAAGAAGCTCCAGGCGCGGGTGGAGAAGGCCACCGAGGGCATCGACGCCTCCCAAGCGTCACTCCTCTACTGGTTCTCCGACTCCAAGGCCCCCTACCTCGCGGGCTGCTGCGGCGCCCCCGGAGTCATCACCAAGGAACTCGGCGCGAAGAACGTCTTCGACGACACGCACGACGAATGGCCCCAGATCAGCTGGGAGACCGTCGCCGACCGCAACCCCGACGTCCTGGTCATCGGCGACCTGAGCCGTACGATGCAGACCGCCGAGAGCGCCGAGAAGAAGATCGAGTTCCTTGAGTCCAACCCGGTCACCAAGACCATGGACGCCGTCAAGAACCGCCGTTACGTGCTGCTCAGCGGCCAGGCGATGAACCCGACCATCCGCACCGTGGAGGGCCTGGAGCGTGTCGCGGCCGGACTGCGCGACTTCGGCCTCGCGGGTTGAGTACGGGCAGCCGTACGGCCGGGGAGCGGGCCGGCACACCGCCCCTCACCGACCGGCCCCGCCCGGCCCGCGGCTGCGGGCCGCTCGCCGTGCTGCTCTGGGCCGGCGGCCTCCTGCTCCTGCTGCTCTCCGTCGCGGTCGCCGTGACCATCGGGCCCGCCCGGATCTCCGTGCCCGACGTCTGGTCGGCCGTCGCCGCCCACCTCGGGATCGGCGACTCGGAGCTCAGCCCGATCAGGGACGGCATCATCTGGAACCTGCGGATGCCCCGGACCCTGCTCGCCGCCGTGTGCGGCGCGGGGCTCGCGGTGTGCGGGACGGTGATGCAGTCCCTGCTGCGCAACCCGCTGGCCGACCCGTTCGTCCTCGGCGTCTCCTCCGGCGCCTCGACCGGGGCGGTCGTGATCGTGGTGCTCGGCGTCGGCGGGGGAGCGGTGTCCCTGTCCGCCGGGGCCTTCGTCGGGGCGATCTGCTCCTTCGCCCTGGTGCTGCTGCTCAGCCACACCCTGGGCGGCACCACCGACCGGGTCGTGCTCTCCGGCGTCGCCGCGATGCAGCTCTTCTCCGCCCTCACCTCCTTCGTCGTGATGACCTCCGCCGACGCCGAGCAGACCCGCGGGGTGCTGTTCTGGCTCCTCGGCTCGCTCGGCGGCGTCGGCTGGAGCGAGGTCGCGTTCTGCTCCGCCGTCCTCGCCGTCTGCCTGGTGGTCTGCCTGGCTCACGCCCGTACGCTCGACGCCTTCGCCTTCGGGCAGGACGCGGCCGCGGCGCTCGGTGTCGACGTGGGCCGCACCCGGATCGTGCTGCTGTGCACCACCGCCCTGCTCACCGCCGCCCTCGTCAGCGCGGCCGGGGCGATCGGCTTCGTCGGCCTGGTCCTGCCGCACGCCGCCCGTGCCCTGACCGGTTCGGGCCACCGGCGACTGCTCCCGGTCACCGCGCTCGCCGGAGCGGTGTTCCTGGTGTGGGTCGACACCCTCGCCCGGACCGTCCTGGACCCGCAGGAGGTGCCGGTCGGCGTCGTCACCGCCCTGATCGGCGTCCCGGTCTTCGTCCTCGTCCTCTACCGCACCCGGAGAACGACATGACGCACACCGCCGCCCCCGCCCACGGGCTGAGCGCCGAGCTGGTCAGCAGGAGAGCGGGCGGGCGGCTCATCCTCGACGGAGTCGACATCGCCCCGCCGCCCGGCGCCACCGTCGGGCTCCTCGGCCCCAACGGCTCCGGCAAGTCCACCCTGCTGCGGATTCTCGCGGGCCTCCTCGCCCCGGCCACCGGGGTCGTCACCCTGGACGGCCATCCCCTCGCCGGTCTCGGCCGCCGTACCGTCGCCCGCCGTATCGCCGTGGTCGACCAGCACGCGGTCACCCAGGTCGACCTGAGCGTCCTGGACGTCGTACGCCTGGGCCGCATCCCGCACCGGCGCGCCTGGTCCGCCCCGGACCGCACCGACGAGGAAGCCGTCGCCGACGCACTGCGGCGCACCGGCCTCGCCGAACGGTCCGGGCAGTCCTGGCACACCCTGTCCGGCGGCGAACGCCAGCGCGTCCAGATCGCCCGCGCCCTGGCCCAGCAGCCCCGCGAACTCCTCCTGGACGAACCGACCAACCACCTCGACATCCAGCACCAGCTGGACCTGCTCGCCCTGGTCGCCGCCCTCCCCGTCACCAGCGTCATCGCCCTGCACGATCTCAACCTCGCCGCGATGTTCTGCGACCGGATCACCGTGATGAAGGCGGGCCGGGTCGTCGCGGGCGGCACCCCGGCCGAGGTGCTCACCGAGGAACTCATCGAGGACGTCTACCGGGTGCGCGCCGTCGTCACCCCGGACGGCCCGGACGGGCGGCCCTCGGTACGGTTCCTGCCGCGCCGCTGACCGAGGACGGCAGCGGACAGCCCGCCGGGCGGACTCGGAGGTACGAGCCCGCCCGGCGGCCGAGGACGTGGGAGCGGCCGTTCAGGCCACCGGTGAAATGGCTGCGCGGTCAGCGGCGGCGCCCCTGGCCGAACTCGCCACCGGCGTCCTTGCCGGTGCCCATGTCCTTGCCGTCCGCGTAGTCGATCTTCTCCTTGCGGACCTCGGCGGAGACTTCCTTCTGCTCGGTGACCCGGTCGGTCTCCAGTCGTACCCGTTCCACCGGCACGGCCTCCTTGCGCACGGTGGCGCGCTCCGCGTGCAGCGTGACCTCGACGTCCTGCTCGCCGATGTCCGTGGTGCCGGTGGTCTTCTGGCCGGGCTGGAGCGGTTCGCGGACCACGCGTACCTCCTCGTGGGACACGGGCACGGTCCGGGTGACCTCCTCGGTCACCACGTACTTGTGCAGCCGTGCCTTGCCGCTCTCGTACTCCTCCGTGCCGACGTGCAGTTGCTCCTCGGAGCGGATCATCTCCCCCTTGCCGCTCATGTCGGCGGCCCGGGACGTGCCCGCTCCGGCACCCGCCAGCGGGCGAGCCGTGGTGGCGGCGTCCGTGTCGCGATGCCTGCCCGTACCACCACTGCCTGCCCCGGCCATGCCCGTTCCTCCTGCCGTGCCCGGACCGGCCGCTCCGGCACCCGTCCCCACCGTCGTGGCCTTCCCGGTCGCCTTGGCGCCCGGCGGCGTCCCTGCCGTTCCCGTCGTACGGGTCATGCCCGCAGCGGCCCCACCGGCAGCTCCGGCTGTCCCCGCGGCACCCGCCGCACCCATCGTCCCGGTTCCGGCGACGGTCGGCGCGTCCATGCCGGTCGGCCGGTCCTCCCCGAGATTGCCGGACTTCCGGTTCAGGCCGTAGTGCCGGTACAGCTCCTCCTCCTCGGCGACGGAGAGATGCGCGTCCGCGTCCACCCGAGGCGCGTCCTTGACGCTCTCCTTCGGATGCGCGACATGCAGGTCGGAGCCCACTCGACGGGCTCCGGCGAGCGGTACGAAGCTCTCCTTCATGCCGAACAGGCCGGTCTTGACCGTCACCCAGTCGGGCTTGCCGGTGGCGTCGTCGACGTACACCCGGCCCACGCTGCCGACCTTCTCGCCCTTGTCGTCGTACACGGTCAGACCGTCGAGCTCTCCGGAATCCGTGAAACCGTCAGCGGCTCCCATAACCGATTCCTCCTCTCGGGCACGCCCTGTGGGTGGCTCCACCAGATGTGGCGCGTCCGGCTTCCATCGCGCCTCACCCGCATGGACGCTGCAACCGCCCGCCCGCCCGGGCCGCGCCCACGGGGGCTCCCGGGGCGGGCTCCCGGAGGCCCGGCGAGCGGCGCCGGGCGCGGTACGGCGGGGCGGTGCGGCCCCGACCCGGATTAGGCCGAACGGGTGAGGGTGCGGTGTCCGTGCGGGAGCGGCGCCGCCCGCACGAGGTCTGCGGGTGCCCGCATGGGATCAGGGGGTCCCCGCATAGGATCAGGGGGTCACGGCGACCTCAGGGAAGCCCACAGCCGACCCGCCGAGCCACCAGGAGTGCGCCATCCGTTCCGTAGGCGTCCAGTTGCCCGCGCAACGCGGGGAACTGCGCGAACGGCACGAGGACGGGCAGCGCCTCCACCACCTCCTCTGGCGGCTGGGCCCCGGTGTCCGGGTGTGCAGCAGCGCGGTCCTCGGCGGCGGCATCGGCCCCCGCGCCTGGATCATCAACGTCCAGGTCCCCGGCGGCTACCCCCGCCTCGACCCGGACCGCCACCTCGCCGAGATCGCCGCGGCGGAGGGGCTCACCGGCCCCGGCGCCGGGCTGATGACCGCGGCCGAGGTCGCCGCGTACACCACCGGGCACGACGGCGGCGTCACCGCGACCGTCACAGCGGGCCTCGGCGTACGGGGGTGGGCGGCGGCCCCGGACGAGGGCACGGGGTCACCACACGGGCCCGGCACGGTCAACATCGTCGTCACCGTTCCCGTCGCCCTGTCCGACGCCGCCCTCGTCAACGCCGTCGCCACCGCCACCGAAGCCAAGGTCCAGGCGCTCCTGGACGCCGGACTCGACTGCTCCGGAACCCCCACGGACGCCGTGTGCGTCGCCGCCCCGGAACCGGGCCCGGCCGGCGGCGAACCCTTCGCCGGACCCCGCTCCGCCTGGGGCGCGCGGATCGCCCGGGCCGTGCACACCGCCGTACTGGCAGGCGCCCGCCCGGCGCGGTGAACGGGGTCGGTTCACCGTGACCGGATGCCGTACCACCGCGTGGTACAGAGAGCCCTGCGGGTGGTGCGCGGTCGCCTTCGGCCGCCTGAGACCCGAAGTGGACCACGATGTCCGCGCCGTGCTGGATCGTGCGGCGGGTTCCGTCCCGGCTCAGCGGGGCGTCGGCACCTCGGCGATGGAGCGGCCCGCCCACGCGGGGGCCGGTTCGGTGAGCCCGGCCAGCCGTGCCCGGACGGCTTCGGGGAACGGCGTGGTGCGGCCCGCCTGTTGGTCCACGTGGAGCGCGAGCAGCTCGCTCGTCGCGACCGGGGCGGCGTCCGGTTCCGGTACGGCGTCGGGCGAGCCGAGCGCGTACAGCTCGTGGCAGAGGCGCACCTTCTTCGCGTCCGTCCCCAACAAGCGCGTGCGGATGGCCAGATGAGCGCCCTCGGCCACGTCGCGGAGGTAGCGGATGTGGGACTCGACGGTGTAGAGCGAGCAGCCGGTGCTCTCGCGGTATCCGGCGTGCAGGCCGGTCTCGATCATCATGGCGTCGGTGGCGTGCCCGAAGACCAGGACGTAGAACGCCTCGCTCATATGGCCGTTGTAGTCGATCCACTCGGGCCGCACGGTCCGGCGGACCAGGGGGAGTTCTGCGGCGTCCCCGATCACGGTCGTCTCCTCCGCCACCGCTGTCTCCTCTGTCGCCGCGGGAGTCTGCTGCTCGTTCATCGGGTGGCCTCCTCGGCCGACCGGGGCAGGCGGCCGGTCGCGCGCAGGACGTCGATCACGCCCCGGTCGCGCTCTGCCACCAGGTCCGCGATGCTCCGGCCGTCGGCCGCCTCCTCGCAGCCCGCGACCACCGCGTCGTACAGGGTGCGGTCCAGTTCGGGGGCTTCGAGCCGGGTCCAGGGTGACTTCAGTGAGGGACCGAAGTGGTCGAGCATATGGGCCATGCCTCCCTCGCCGCCCGCGAGGGCGAACGTCAGCATCGGGCCCATCACCGCCCAGCGCAGCCCCGGTCCCTCGGTGATCGACGCGTCTATCTCCGCCACGGACGCCTCACCGTTCGCGACCATGTGCAGGGCCTCCCGCCACAGGGCTTCCTGGAGCCGGTTGGCGATGAAGCCCGGCACCTCGCGGTCCATGGTGATGACGGACTTGCCCGCGGCCTCGTAGAAGCGCGAAGCCCACTCCACCGCCGCGGGAGCGGTCCGTTCGCCGCCGACGACCTCGACCAGGGGGATGAGGTAGGGCGGGTTGAAGGGGTGCCCGACGACGAGCCGTCCGGGGGTGGCGGCCTCGGTCTGCATGTCCGTCATCGGGTAGCCGGAGGTGGACGAGGCGATCACCGTACCGGCGGGTGCGGCGGCGTCCAGCCGGGCCAGCAGGTCGCGCTTGAGGTCCAGCTTCTCCGGGGCGCTCTCCTGGACGAACTGGGCCTCGGCGACGGCCTCTTCGAGTGTCGCGGCAACGGTCAGCCGGTCCGGCGACGCACCCTCGGCCAGGCCGAGCTGCTCCAGCGCGGGCCATGCGGCGGCGATCAGGCGGCGCAGCCGGGCCGCCGCGTCGGGTGCCGGGTCCCAGGCGGTGACGTCGTAACCGCGGGCGAGGAAATGGGCGGCCCAGCCACCGCCGATCACCCCGGCCCCGATGCACGCGACACGGCGTACGTCCTCCGGGGCGCAGGGGGCGGGGGCGGGCACGGCGGCCGAGGGGGTGACAGACACGGACGGCACTCCAGAACGAGGTGGGGGGGAAGAGACGGGAGAGGTGGGAGAGGCGGGCGAGGCGGGAAAAGGGGGGGGAGGGGAGGAGAGGGGAAGGAAGATGGGGGGAGGGAGGAGCGTCAGGTGCGCGGGCGCAGGCCGAGCTTCTTGCGGGCCTCGTCGGGCGTGGCGACCCGGGAGCCGAGGGACTCGGTGATCCGTACGGCGCGCTCCACCAGCTGGGCGTTGGTGGCCTTGACGCCCTTGCCCAGGTAGAGGTTGTCCTCCAGGCCGACCCGGACGTGTCCGCCGAGCAGGATCGACTGCGCGACCCACGGCATCTGCATCCGGCCGAGGGCGAAGCTCGCCCACTGGGCGCCGGTGGGCAGCATGTTGACCATCGACTGGAGGACGCCCGGGTCGGCGGGCGCGCCCCACGGGATGCCCATGCAGAGCTGGAAGACCGTGGGGTCGTCGAGCAGGCCCTCGGCGAGGAGCTGCTTGGCGAACCACAGCTGCCCGGTGTCGAAGATCTCCAGCTCGGGCCGGACCCCGAGTTCCCGGATGCGCTTCGCGCCGGTGCGCAGCATGTCGGGGGTCGAGACGTAGAGGTTGCTGCCGTCGCCGAAGTTGAGCGAACCGCAGTCCAGGGTGCAGATGTCGGGCAGCAACTCCTCGACGTGCGGCAGCCGTTCCAGCCCGCCGACCAGGTCGGTGCCCGGCAGCCGGCGGAGCGGGGCCTGCGGGTCGATCACCAGGTCCCCGCCCATTCCGGCGGTCAGGTTGATGACGACGTCCGTGCCGCTCTCCCGGATGCGCTCGACGACCTCGCGGTACAGGCGGGGGTCGCGGGAGGGCGCGCCGGTCTCCGGCTCACGGACATGGATGTGCACCACTGCCGCCCCGGCTCCGGCGGCCTCGACCGCCGACGCGGCGATCTGCTCGGGGGTCACCGGAACATGGGGGCTTCGGCCGACGGTGTCACCGGCTCCGGTGAGGGCGCAGGTGATGATGACGTCCTGGTTCACGGGCATGTGGGGGCGTCTCCTCTCGGGGAGTGGGGAGTGGGGAGTCTTCTTCGGAGGCGGGCGGGAGGTCAGGCACGCGTGGGCGCGCTGAGGCAGGCGTCCACATGGGCGAGCAGCGCGTCGTGCATGGACTGTGCGTCGGTGCCCGGACGGCCGGGCTCGGTGGCCAGGACCTGGGAGGCCAGCCCGTCGATCAGCGCGGTGAGGGCGAGGGCCGCTCCGTCCGCGTCGACCGGGCGGAACACGCGCTGTTCGATGCCGCGCCGGATCACGTCGGCGACCGTCTCCCGCCACTGGCGGTAGTACTCCACGTGGAGCCGTCCGACGGTGGTGGACCGGGCGGCCTCCGCCCACAGGTCGAGCCAGACGCACCACTGCCGCCGCTGCTGATCCGTGCGGGGAGTCTGGAGCGCGATCAGCAGGCGCAGCTCGTCCCCGGCATGGCGGGTCCCGGCCGTGGCCTCCGCACGGCGGCGGGTGTCCTCGTCCATGCACCAGCGCACGGCCGCTTCGAGGAGTTCGTCGCGGCCGGGGAAGTGGTAGTGGATCGCCGCGGTGCTGGTGTCGCAGGCCGCGGCGATGTCCGCGACCCGTACGGCGTGGAAACCGCGCTCGGCGATCAGCCGGACGGTCTCGCGCACGATCTGCAAGGGCCTGCCGCCCTCCGGTGCGGGCGAGGGCGGGCGCGGGTGGGACGGCGAACGTACGGGTGGCGGTGCCGCTGCCGTACCGGCCGCCGAGCCGAGGAGCCACCCGACGTCCACGCCGCCGATATCGGCGATACGGGCCAGCTCGGCGGCGGTGAAACGGCGCGTCCCGTTCAGGGAACGGGAGAGCTTCGACGGATCGATGACGATCCGCCGCGCGAACTCCCGGGCGCTCACCCCCGCCGCGTCGATCACATGCCGGACCCGTGCGGCCACCTCGTCCTGCTGCATGGTCAGCCACCGTAACGGTGTGTTGAGAAAACCTCAATTTCGATGGGTTGGTCGCGGGCGAGTGGAGCGGCGTTGTGGTTCTGACTGATGCATCAGTCAGAACCACAACGCGTGTGCGGCCCGCGGTTCGCGGCGTGCGGGCCGAGGGCTCACTCCTGGGCGAGCATGGCGCTCCGCAGCCTGCCCAGCATGCGGTTCAGCAGCCGGGACACATGCATCTGCGATATCCCCAGTTCCGTGCCGATCTGCGCCTGGGTCATCTCGCGGCCGAAGCGCATGTCGATGATCCGGCGTTCGCGTTCGTCCAGTTCGTCCAGCAGCGGTGCGAGGGCGTGGAGGTTCTCGACGCTCTCCATCGCGGGATCCGGTTCGCCGAGCACATCGGCGAACGTCCGCCCCGCCGTCCCGTGGGGCCCGGCCTCGGAGGCGTCGGTCGGCATGTCCAGGGATCCCGCCGTGTACCCGTTGGAGGCGACGATGCCCTCGGTGACCTCGGACTCCTCGATGCCCAGGTGATCCGCCAGCTCCGGCACGGTCGGGTCCCGGTCGAGGTCGCCCGCGAGCGACTCCTTCGACTTGGCGAGGTCGACCCGCAGCTCCTGGAGGCGTCGGGGCACATGCACCGCCCAGCTGGTGTCGCGGAAGAACCGCTTGATCTCGCCCACGATGTACGGCACCGCGAACGAGGTGAACTCGACCTCCCGGGAGAGGTCGAACCGGTCGATCGCCTTGATCAGCCCGACCGTGCCGACCTGGATGATGTCCTCCATGTCGCCGCTGCCCCGGTTGCGGAAGCGGTTGGCGGCGAAGCGGACCAGGGACAGGTTCATCTCTATGAGGGTGTTGCGCGCGTACTGGTACTCGTGCGTGCCCTCGTCCAGCACCTGGAGACGGTCGAAGAAGAGGCGTGAGAGCCGGCGCGCGTCCATCGGGGCGACCTTCCCGGCGTCCTCGATCCACGGAAGCTCCTCCGTGGCGCCCGCCCGCTCCGGACCGGCGATCTGCGCACTGTGCTCCGTCATTCCGTCACGCTCCTCTGGTCGTAGGCCATGAGGTCTCGTCGCCTGCCCTGAGTCGGGGCTGTCATACGTGAAGGAGGGAGGTGATCTGGCCACGTGGCGCGAGTTGGCCGGAAACGAGCCCTGTTCGGCACTGAAGTGCCGTCACAGACAGGGTGGGAGCCGCGGAGGCGCGCAGAACCGCCCCACCGGTACGGGGGAGCCCGGTGGGGCGGTCGCCACCAGAGTGCCACAGGCGGGGGGCAGTTGGGGCCCGACCGGCTTGTATCGGCCTAGGGATGAGTCGAATTCGCCGCTCCTCCGCGCGGCCGTGCGCCGCGCGCGGGGCGGCGGAAGGCCGGGCCGCCGGGGCCGGGCGGCGCGCTCGGTCGGCCGCGGTCTCAGGAACAGCGGCCGGTCGTGGAATACGCGCCGTGGGCATCGGCCTTTCCCCTGGTGGGCGTGGCGTGCTCGAAGCGGCCGTCCGCCGTCCGACGCCGACGACCCGGAAAGGCGCAACGTCCCGTGCAGTACCCCGGCAGCCCCACGGCACAGCACCAGGCCCGCCCCGAGGCCGACCCGCTCCCCCCGTCCCGCCACCATCCGCTGGACAACCCGGCCCGGTCCTCCCTCACCGGCCCGCACGCCCACTTCGCCGTGCGCCGCGGGCGCATCCTGCGCTACCCCGTCGACGTCAGCCCGTGGCTGGCGCTCCCCGACGCCCCGGACGCCCAGGACTGGGCCGACGTCGCGGCGCTCGCCGGGGACACCGGCCCCATAGCCCTGACCGCGTTCCGGGAGCCGCCGCCGCACGACTGGGAGATCCTCTTCCGGGCCGAGGGCGTCCAGCTCGTCGACGAGTCGGTGGCCGCGGCCCCGGACCCGGAAGCGGTCCGGCTGGGCCCGGCGGACGTGCCGGAGATGCTGGACCTGGTGGCGCGCACCCGCCCCGGCCCCTTCCTGCCGCGCACCGTCGAGATGGGCGCCTACCTGGGCATCCGGCGGCGCGGGGCGCTGGTGGCGATGGCAGGGGAGCGGCTGCATCCGCCCGGCTGGACCGAGATCAGCGGCGTCTGCACGGACGAGTCCGTACGGGGGCAGGGGCTGGCCAGCCGACTGGTCCTGGCGGTCGCGCACGGAATCCGCGAGCGCGGCGAAACCCCGTTCCTGCACGCGGCCGGTTCCAACACCAGGGCGATCCGGCTCTACGAATCGCTCGGCTTCCGGCTCCGCCGCCGGACGGAGTTCCTCTCCGCCCTCGCCCCCGCGAAGCTTCTGTAGGCCGAATGCCCCCGTAGGCCCTCGCTGCGCTGACCCGGCCCCCGCCCGGGGGTCGAAAGTCCCGGGTCACAGGTCCCGCCCGGGACCTTCGGCACCCCCTGAGGGTCCTAAGCCCTCCTGCGCCGACGCCCCGGTCCCGGTCAACTGGAAGGGACCGGCCGAAACTGCGGGCGGCGCCGACAGACCAGCGGGAGGACAGGCCGTGCCCATGAGGAACCTGCGCATGGCACGGAAGCAGCACACGGCGCGAGGCCGGAACGCGGCCCGGAACCGGAATGCCGCCCTGCCCGGTACGGAAGCGGCCGTCGCCTCCGACACTGGCGTCATCGCGGCGTCCGCGAGCCGGATCGGCGACTGGCCGCTGGCCGCCGGGCTGGCGCTGCTGACCGTGCTGGTGGTGTTCCTCGACCACACGACGGGCGATGAGCTGCGGGTCGTTCCGCTGCTCGTGGTCGTCCCGGCCCTGGCCTCCGTCTACTGCACCCTCCGCCAGACGGTCTGGGTCGCGGTGTGGATGACCACGGTCGTCGTCGGTTTCCGGGTCGGCGCGGACGGAACCTTCTGGGACTTCGTCTTCGGCATCGGCTTCGCCGTGCTCGCCTGTGCCCTGGGCGTCGCCGCCTGCGCGGCCCGTATCCGGCACGCCACCGAGATGGCGCGGCTGCGCTCCGCCGCCGTCGCTCTGCAGCGCCAGATCCTGCGGCCGCTGCCCGTCGTGACCGATCACGTCTTCGCGTACGGGCTCTACGAGCCGATCGAGGAGGACCGCTTCGTCGGCGGCGACATCTACGAGGTCGTCGAGTCGCCCCACGGCACCCGGGTGATCATCGGGGACGTCCAGGGCAAGGGGATCGCGGCCATCGGCGCCGGGTTCGCGGCCATCGCCGCGTTCCGTGAGGCGGCGATCCGCGAGCCCACGCTCACCGGAGTGGTGGAGGCCCTGGAGGACGCCGTCGTCCGGCACAACGTCTTCTCCGCCCAGACGGGGGAGGCCGAGCGCTTCGTCACCGCGCTGGTTCTCGGGTTCGACGAGAGCGGCCGCGTGGAGGCCGTGAACTGCGGCCACCTGCCGCCGAGGCTCCTGCACGAGGGCCGGGCCTCGGCCGTCACGCTCCACCGGACGTACGTGCCCCTCGGCCTCGCCGGGCTCAGCAGGGAGATCCGTACGACCGAGTCGTTCGCCCTCCCGTCGGACGCGACGCTCCTCGTCGTCACGGACGGGGTGACCGAGGCCCGTGACGCCGCCGGGGCCTTCTACCCCCTGGACGACCGGGTCGGGCGCTGGGCCGGGCGGGGGCCGCGCGAACTGCTCGCCGCGCTCCACGCCGACCTGGAGGACTTCTCCGACGGCGTCCGGCGCGACGACATCGCCGCGCTCGCCCTGCGCCGGGCGCCGGCCGAGGACCGGCTGCGCCGACGGGCCGCCGCTGTCTGAGCGAGCGCCCGGGCCCGCAGTCGTCCCCGGATGCCACTGCGCCCTGATCCGCACGAAGGCCGGAGCAACGGCCGGGCCGTCCCCCCCGTGACTGACCCGCCCCCGCTCCACGCGACCCGCCCCGGTACTCCCGGGGAGAAATCCCCGGCACGGGTGGCGGCACCCCCGTTACACTCGACGCCATGGGTTCGTACTACTACTTCCGCTGATTCCCGGCCCGGACGGCCGCCGCGCGCTCGCGAGCCGCGCGTGCCCTCGCCGTCCCCTCCGCCGTCCGGCATCCACGCCCCGCTTCCGCCGCGCCCCCGTGCGCGCTGTCGCGGGCCGTCACCCAGGGAACAGGCACCCATGCACCCCCAGCGCGACCGCGCTCAACTGACCCTCAAGGACGTCTCCAAGGCGTACGGGGACCGCTCCGTACTCGACCAGGTCACCCTCACCGTCCGGCCTGGCGAGAAGACCGCCGTGATCGGCGAGAACGGCTCCGGAAAGTCGACCCTGCTCCGGCTGCTGGCCGGGGTGGAAGCGCCGGACGGCGGTGAGATCACCGTTCGGTTCCCCGGCGGCACCGGCTACCTCGCCCAGACGCTCGACCTCGACCCGGCCGGGACCGTACAGGACGCCGTCGACGCGGCCCTCGCCGAACTGCGCGACCTCGAACACCGCATCCGCGCGGCGGAGGCGGCCCTCTCGGAGCGCAAGCCCGGCGACCCCGGGCCCACGGACGCGGAGCTCGCGGCGTACGGAGACCTCCTCACCGCCTACGAGGACCGCGACGGCTACCGGGCGGACGCCCGTACCGAAGCGGCTCTGCACGGCCTCGGCCTCGCCCGCATCACCCGCGATCGGGCCCTCGCCACCCTGTCCGGCGGTGAGCAGTCCCGGCTGGCCCTGGCCTGCGTCCTGGCCGCCGCCCCCGAACTGCTGCTGCTCGACGAACCGACCAACCACCTCGACACACGGGCCGTCGGCTGGCTGGAGGAGCACCTGCGCGCCCACCGGGGCACCATCGTCACGATCACCCACGACCGGGCGTTCCTGGAGCGCGTCACCACGGTGATCCTGGAGGTCGACCGCGACCTGCGCACGGTCACCCGGTACGGGGACGGCTGGGACGGCTACCGCACCGCGAAGGCCGCCGCCCGCCGCCGCTGGGCACAGGAACACCAGGAGTACCTGGCGGATCTGGCCCGCACCGAAGAGCTGGCCGAGGCCGCAGGACAACGGCTCGCGGCCACCGGCAAGGACCCCAAGCAGGGCTTCGGCAAGCACCGCCGCTCGCACGAGGCGAAACTGTCCGGCCAGGTCAGGGCCGCCCGCACCCGGCTGGAGGCCCTGCGCCGGACTCCCGTACCGGCCCCGCCCCGCCCACCGGCCTTCACCGGCCGCCCGACGGAAACCGAGGGGACGGCCGTGTCCGCGGGCCGGGGCGCCGCCCCTCGGACGCTCCTCGAACTGGACTCCGTCTCCGTGGGCGACCGCCTCCACCTCCCCTCCCTGCGCGTGGAGTCCGGAGCGCGCCTGCTGGTCAAGGGAGAGAACGGGGCGGGAAAGACCACGCTCCTGCGCGTCCTCGCGGGGGACCTGACGCCCGACACCGGCACCGTCCACCGCCGCGCCCGGGTCGGCTACCTCCCGCAGGAGCTGCCCGCCCGGCCGACCCGGCGCACCCTGCTCGCGACCTTCGCGGCGGGCCGCCCCGGCTTCCCCGACGAGTACGCCGACGAGCTCCTGGCCCTCGGCCTGTTCCGGCCCGAGGACCTGGCCGTGCCCGTCGCGGCGCTCTCCATCGGCCAGCAGCGCAGGCTGTCGCTGGCCCGCCTGATGACCCGACCGGCCGATCTGCTGGTGCTGGACGAGCCGACGAACCACATCGCGCTCAGCCTGGTGGAGGAGCTGGAGGCGGCCCTCGACCAGTACCGGGGAGCGGTCGTCGTCGTCTCGCACGACCGCAGCTTCTGCGCCCGCTTCACCGGCGACGTCCTGGAACTGCGCAACGGCCGCCCGGCAGGGGCGACGCCGGTCTACGCCTCGGGGGAGGCGGCCGTCCCGCGCACCTGAGCGCGCAGCCGGTCGACGAACACCCGCTGGCCCGCGACCAGCCGCTCGGCGGCCACCTCCGGCGTACACCAGGCGAACCGGTCCATCTCCGGGAACTCCCGCTGTACGCCGGAGCCGCGCGGCCACTCCATCGTGAACGTCCCCGGCACCACGGACGCCACGTCGAGCTCCGCCTCGACCGCCCACACCGTCACCGTCTTGCCACTGCGCTGCCGGGCCTCGCCCAGCGCGATCCAGTCGCCGGGCGGGAGGGACACCCCCAGCTCCTCCACGAATTCCCGCCGTGCCGCCGCCTCCGCGTCCTCCTCCGGTCCGTACTCGCCCTTGGGCACCGACCAGGCGGCCGCCTCCCGCCCCGCCCAGAACGGGCCGCCCATGTGCCCGATCAGCACCTCGACGTCCCGCTCACCGCCGCTCCCGGTTCCCGTGACCCGGAAGAGGAGAAGACCCGCGCTGCGCCTTCCTGTCGGCATATCACCAAACCCCTACGTCGTGGCCCCTACGTCTTGCGGTAGCCGTACGCCTCCGAGGCCGCCGCCTCCACCGCCGCGAGGTCGCCGCCCGCCGATGCGGTCACCACGGCGGCCACCGCACCCTCCACGAACGGCGCGTCCACCAGCTGGGTGTCCGGGGGCAGTTCGTCGCCCTCGGCGAGCATCGCCTTCACTGTGAGGACCGCACTGCCCAGGTCCACGAGGACCGCGACCCCGACGCCACGGTCCACCGATGCGGCGGCGCGGCCGATGAGCTCGGCGCTCGTACCGAGCCCGCCGTTCGGCAGCCCTCCTGCCGCCGCGACCGGTGCGGTCACCCCACCGGCGGCGAGCCCCCGGGCCAGCTCGGCCACCGAGTCGGCGACCGGGCCGCTGTGGGAGACCAGCACGATGCCCACCTGCGGCTCGCCGCTCATGCGCCGCCCCCGTCCGCCGCGGTCCGCGCCAGGGCCTCCACCAGCAGCGCCGCCGATGTCGCGCCCGGGTCCTGATGCCCGATGCTGCGCTCACCGAGATAGCTGGCACGCCCCTTGCGCGCCTGCAACGGCACCGTCGCCTCGGCGCCCGCGCGGGCCGCGTTCGCGGCGCCCTCGAACGACGAGCCCAGGGCCTGTGCCGCGGGCAGCAGCGCGTCCAGCATCGTCTTGTCCCCGGCCTGCGCCCCGCCCAGCTGCCCGACCGCGGCGACCCCCGCGGCGAAGGCCTGGGCGAACTGGTCCGGCGTCACCTCGGCCTCCTCCCCGAGCGCCTTGCCCGTACGGCGCAGCAGCGTCCCGTACAGCGGCCCGGACGCCCCGCCGACGGTGGAGATGAGCTGCCGCCCGGCCAGGGTGAGCACGGCGCCCGGGGTGGCGGGGGCGTCCTTCCCCACCGCGGCGGTCACCGCCGTGAAGCCGCGCTGGAGGTTGCTTCCGTGATCGGCGTCCCCGATGGCCGAGTCCAGCTCGGTCAGATGGTCCGCCTCCCGCTCCACGGAGGCCGCGGTGGCGGCCATCCAGCGGCGGAAGAAGTCGGCGTCGAGCACGTGATCTCCTGTTCCTCGGTCCGGCCCGGTACGGGGAGCCCCGGGAGGCATCAGCAGCCCCAGCGGAGCGCGGCCGTCCGCACGGGCGCGTCCCACAGTCGCAGCAGCTCCTCGTCCACCTGGCACAGCGTCACCGAGCAGCCTGCCATGTCGAGCGACGTCACGTAGTTCCCGACGAGCGTACGAGCCACGGGGACACCCCGCTCGGACAGCACCCGCTGGACCTCGGCATTGAACCCGTACAGCTCCAGCAGCGGCGTCGCCCCCATGCCGTTCACCAGAGCCAGCACGGGGCCGGTCGGGCGGAGATCCTCCAGCACCGCGTTCACGGCGAAGTCGGCGATCTCCCCGGACGTCATCATCGACCGCCGCTCACGCCCCGGCTCGCCGTGGATGCCGATGCCCAACTCCAGCTCCCCGGGCGGCAGATCGAAGGTGGGACTGCCCTTCGCCGGTGTGGTCACCGCGCTCAGCGCCACCCCGAAACTCCGCGAGGCCCCGTTCACCTGCCGCGCCAGGGCGGTGACCCGCTCCAGCGGGGCACCCTCGTCCGCCGCCGCTCCGGCGATCTTCTCGACGAACAGGGTCGCCCCCGTACCGCGCCGCCCCGCGGTGAACGTACTGTCGCTGACGGCCACGTCGTCGTCCACCACCACCTGGGCGACCTGCACCCCCTCGTCCTCGGCGAGCTCGGCGGCCATCGCGAAGTTCAGCAAATCGCCGGTGTAGTTCTTGACGACGAACAGCACCCCCGCCCCGCTGTCGACGGCCGCCGCCGCCCGCACCATCTGGTCCGGCACGGGCGAGGTGAACACCTCCCCGGGACAGGCGGCCGACAGCATCCCGGGCCCGACGAACCCGGCATGCAACGGCTCGTGCCCCGACCCGCCCCCGGAGACGAGCCCCACCTTCCCCGCCACGGGAGCGTCCCGCCGCACGACGATCCGGTTGTCCACATCGACGGTCAGTTCGGGGTGTGCGGCCGCCATACCCCGCAGGGCGTCGGCGACGACGGTCTCCGGTACGTTGATGAGCATTTTCATGTCGGTCTCCTCGCGAGCGTGGAAGAGGGCTTCGTGAGCTGCCGATCGTCTCGCACTGATCCTCCCAGCACATCATGTGGCGTCTGTGGCGTCGACCTTCGGACTCGCGGAGGAACGCCGCCCCAGGACTCCGGTCGGGAATGAGGGAACCGGAGCGCCGGTTCGTCCGACTGTCTTCTCGGTAGGCCGTGCTGTTGCAACTCCTGAGGAACGGAGACTTCTGTGGTGGCGGAGAGAACAACGGCAGCGACAGCGCCGGGCAGGGGAGGGCGGGAGCCCCGCACCGTAACCGTGTTGCTGACCTGCGCCATGGCGTTCTCGATGCTGCAGTTGTTCCTGCTGGGTGCCCTGGGGCCGCGCCTGGTGGAGGCGCTGGACATCACACCCACGATGCTGGGACTGACGACCACGGTCGGATTCGGGACGGCCGCCGTGCTGTCCCCGAGCGGCGGCCGGATGGTGGACCGGATCGGGCCCCGGCGTTCGCTGGTGCTCCTGTTCCTCGTCTCCGCCCTCGCGCTCGCGCTGATCGGGGCCGCTCCCGGAGCGGGTCTGCTGCTGGGTGCGGTCGCGCTGGGGGGAATACCCCAGGCTCTGGCCAACCCCGCGACCAACAAGGCGATCCTGGCGACGGTCGAACCTGCCCGGCGGGGTGCGGTGACCGGAGTCAAACAGTCCGGTGTGCAGCTGGGAGCGTTCGCCGCCGGGCTGCCGCTGGCCGCACTCGCGGGCGGTCTCGGCTGGCGCGGCGCGGTGTGGACCGCCGCCGGGGTAGCTCTGCTCGCCGGGGTGTGGGCGCTGCGCGCGCTGCCGGCGGACCCGTCGTCGGCGTCGGTTCCGCCCGCTTCGACGTCGTACCGTCCACGGGGCATGGTGGCTTGGCTGGCGGGCTTCTCGCTGTTCCTGGGAGCCGGCATCGCCTCCGTCAACACCTACCTGGCCCTGTACGGGGTGGAGCGCCTGGGGATGGGCCCCACCGTGGCCGGCGGTCTCGTCGCCGCCCTCGGGGTGGCGGGCATCCTCGGGCGGATCGGCTGGTCGAAGGCCGCCCGCCCTGGGCGCGCTGAGTGGCTGCCGGGTCTGCTGGCCTGCGGTGCGGTGGGTGCGGCGGCCCTGCTGGCAGCCGGGCTCCTCGCGATACCGCTGGTGTGGGCCGGTGCCGTCGCCATCGGGGTGTTCGCGGTCTCCGGCAATGCCGTCTCGATGGTGCTGGTCATGCAGCGTGCCGTACCCGGCCGGGCCGGAGCGGACTCGGCGCTCGTGGCGGCCGGGTTCTTCGCCGGATTCGCCGTGGGACCGCCCCTGTTCGGCCTGCTCGCGGAGAGCGGCCGGTACGGGACGGGCTGGTTGCTCGTGGCGGTGGAGTTCGCCGCAGCGGGAGCGGTCGCCTTCCTCTGGAGCGTACGGGACCGGCGCCTGCGGACGGTGACGGCGGGATGACGGCCGACAGCTGGGCCGGCCGGGCGCTCGCAGCCGTCGTCGACCGGGTGACGGCGACCGAGGCCGAGGTCGGCGAGCGTTTCCCGTTGTACGCCGAGCCCGGCGACGGCCGGTGGACGACGACCGGCCGCGGTTCATGGACCGGTGGTTTCTGGGCCGGGCTGCTGTGGCTGCGAGCCCGTTGCACGCGCAGCGAAGCGGACCGACTCGCCGCCGCCCGGTGCACGGCCCGTCTGGCGCCGTGGGTGGACACCGACACCGCCACCCGGGGGCTGATCTTCTGGTACGCCACGGCTCCGGCCTTCGATTCGGAGGAAGCCGCCGCGCTGCGAGGAGCGGCGGGTCGGGCCTGTCTGGCCTCGTACGATCCTGAGTCCGGCATCGTGCCCTGGGGCGCGGCGTTCGGCGGACCCCGGCTCCTGGCCCGGGCGGACGCCGTACCGGGTCTGGTGCCCCTCCTGGCCGGAGCGGGCGGCGACGGGCCGGCCGTGGCGGCGGCACATCTGCACCGGCACCTCGGCCTCTTTCTCGGCGAGGGGCCCGCCGGGAGCGTCGGCCGGCCGAAGCCCGCCTGGCAGTTCGACGCGGCAACGGGGTGGCGCCCCCGCGAGGACCCCGCACCGGGCTGGAGCAGGGGCGAGGCGTGGATGCTCCTGGCCGTCGCCGACGCGCGCTTGCGTCCGGATGTGGCCGGCCGGCGGCCGGAGCGGCTCGCCCTCGCCGCCGAGCAGTTGCTGGCGCGGACGGAGGTGCTGACCGGGCCGGTCGTCCCGCCCGATGACGTGTCCAGGCCGCAGGGGGCGGTGGACACCTCGGCGGCGGCGATCACCGCCGTCGCACTGCTCAAGCTGGGACGTGCCGGGGGACCCCGGGCCGCGGTGTGTGCGCACCGGGCCGTGGCGATCCTGAACCGCCTGGTCGAGGCCCACCTCACCGGACCGGACCCCGGGCGCCCGGCGGGCATGCTCCTGGACGGCTGCTACGACGCGGCCAAGGGCCTGGCGGTGCGCCATGAACTGATCTGGGGCGACTTCTTCCTGGCCCTCGGACTGGCCGCTCTCGACGGTCTTGTCGACATCACCCGCGTGTAGGGGAACCGTGCCCCCGGCCGTAGCCGCGCAGTACCCGGCCGGCCACCGAGGTGATGTGCAGTTCGTCCGGGCCGTCCAGGATGCGGGCCGCCCGCCCGCCGCGGAACAGGGACGGCAGCGCGGTGTCGGGGCCGAGCCCGGCGGCGCCGTGCACCTGGATGGCGGAGTCGGTGACCTGCTGGAGCATCCGGGCAGCGGCGACCTTGGCCAGCCCCACTTCCGTACGGGCGTCCCTGCCCGCCGCGATCAGCGCGACCGCCTCGTGGACCAGGGGGCGGGTGGTGCGCAGGGCGAGGAGCGCGTCGAAGACGTGCTGCTGGACCAACTGGTGGTCGGCGAGGGGCCCGCGCGCCCCGTTGCGGGTGGCGGCACGTTCACACATGAGGTCGAACGCCCGCTCGGCCTGGCCGAGCCAGCGCAGGCAGCGCAGGGTGCGGCCGAGCGCGAGCCGTTCGCCCGCGATGGCCAGGGCGTAGCCCTCCGCGCCGAGGAGATGGTCGGCGGGAACTACCACCCGGTCGAGTTCGATCTCGTACTGGCCCGCCGCCCCGAGTACGGGGAGTTCGCGTACGACGCGGAACCCGGGTGAACCGGTCGGTACGACGAACAGCGCCAGCCCGTCACGATCGCGTGCCGTCCCCCCGGTGCGTGCCATCACGGTGACGAGATCGGCACCCGCGGCGCCGGAGGTGAACCACTTGCGGCCGCTGACGGACCAGTTGCCGTCCGGCCGGGCCTCGGCCCGGGTCGCGGTGAGGAGCGGGGCGGTGCCCGGCGCACCCGGTTCGGTCATGGCGTAGCAGCTGCGTATCTCGCCCGCCACCAGCCCCTTCAGGTACTCCTCGCGCACCCGGGTGCTGCCGTGGCGTCTCAGCATGGTCACGTCGAGCAGCGGGGCGGAGCCCAGTGCGGCGGGACCGTGGTCGCTGGCGCCCTCGGTCTCGGCGAGCGCCGCGTACTCAGGGAAGGCCAAGCCGCCGCCGCCCAGGTCCGCCGGGAGCGGCAGGGCCCACAGCCCGGCGGCCCGTGCCGCTCCCCGCAACTCCGTCAGGGCGCCGGTCGCGTCGCCTCCACCGGCGTCCAGCACGGTCTCGGCGGGGATCACCCTCGTTCGGATGAAGGTGCCGATCCTCTCCCTCAACTCACCAGCCCCTGACGTGTGTTGAGCCGATCCGAGACGTGCGGTAGCTGAATTCGCCATTGCATTCCTCCTCATTGCCGGGAACCCACGGGAACTGCTGTCCGACTCTCTGTCTGTGGAACTGGTCGGGTGAGCACCTCTCCGAGTTCCCGCATCCCGTTCGACCCGGGCGACGGCCACCGCCGTGCCGGGAGAGGAGAGGCATGGCGTTTCCCACCACCACGCAGACGGACCGGCCCCTGGACGCACTGAGTTTCGGCACGTCAGGGCCCCCGCAGATCACCGGTGTCGTCGCCCGGCACCTGCGGCTGCTCGGTGCGCGACCCGACGAGGTCGACCACACAGACCCGTCGGGCCGCATCACGCTCTCCGGCGGGGGCTTCGGTCCTGCCTGTGCGACCGCGACCTGGGGGAACCCCGCCGGCGGGCTCGTCGACGAGGCGACCGTACAGGCCGCGACCGGCATGATGGCCGTCCACGGCCGCCGCGACGGAAGCCCGCGCGGCCTGGCAGTCGACTACGCGGCGACGGCCACCGCGGTCCTCACCGTCCAAGGACTGCTCGCAGGCCTCGTCGGGCAGGCCCGCGGAGCCGCGTCCTCGCACCTCATCGCCCCTGCCGACCGGGCCGGGCTGCTCGCCGTCTCCCAGTACCTGGCGGCGGCCGGTGCCGACGAGGGCGAATCAGCCGAACTCGCCCCAGGCGGACCGCCCTTCACCTCGGCCGAAGGCGTGCTGTTCGAGCTGGAGACCCTCGACCCGGAAGCCTGGGCCGCGTTCTGGCGGGCCCTGGATGCCCCGGCCGACGCCGTGCGGGCGGGGTGGCGGCCTTTCCAGTTCCGCTACGCCACCGCCTGCGCCCCCTTCCCCGAGGCACTGCACACCGTGACCCGGGCGCACCTCCTCCCGCGGATCCGGCAGGCCGCGGCGGATTCCGGCGCCGAGGTCTGCGTACTGAGGACCCTGGCGGAGCGGGCTCTGGAGGCCGACGGCTCAGCGCCCTGGTCGCTGCGGCCGCTCGGCGGCCCCGCCTCGACGAGCACCCGTACGGCAGCCGCCCCTTCCTCCGCCCAGCCGCTCGCCGGGCTGACCGTCCTGGAGGCGGGCCGACGGATTCAGGCCCCCCTCTCCGCCTGCCTCCTGGGTCTGCTGGGGGCCGAGATCATCCGGATCGAGCCGCCGGGCGGCGATCCGCTGCGTGGCATGCCACCCGCCTGCTCCGGCATATCCGCCCGCTGGCTCGCGCTCAACCGGGGCAAGAAGGCCGTGGAGATCGACATCAAGGCGGAGGGCGACCGGCGTCGACTGCGGGAGATGGCCGCGGAAGCCGACGTCTTCCTGCACAACTGGGCCCCGGGCAAGGCCGCCGAACTCGGCCTCGACGCCGACGACCTCGCCTCGGTCAACCCCGCCCTGGTCTACGCCTACACGAGCGGTTGGGCCGACCGGCTCCAGGGCGCCCCCATGGGTACCGACTTCATGGTGCAGGCCCGTACCGGGGTGGGCGAGGCGGTCCGTCCCGAAGGCGAGGCGCCCGCCCCATCCCTGATGACCCTGCTCGACGTGCTCGGGGGACTGCACGGCACCGAAGCCGTGCTCGCGGGACTCCTGCTCAGGGAACGCACCGGCAGCGGCGTACGGGTGGACTCCTCCCTCCTCGGCGCCGCCGACACCCTGACCGGCCCCGCGCTCCGGCGGGTGGCCTCCGGGGACGACGCCCGGCGGCCCGCCGGGTTCCGGCATCCGCTGCCCACCGCCGACGGCTGGATCGCCCCATCCGATGCGAGCGCCAAGGCTGCCGCCTCGTACGACCTGCGTGAACTCTCCACGAGCGACGCGCTGACCCGGCTGGGTCAGCGGGGTCTCACCGCCACTGCCGTCACCACCGATCTCTCCACCCTTCACCACGACGCTCGGTTCCCGGGCTCCATCAGCCGTGACGCGCATGGTGCCCCCGCCGTTCCCGACCCCTGGAGCTTCGCGTGACCTTCTCCCCGCACGACCTGCTGCCCGCCGAACTCCGCCGATCCTGGGTGGCCGACGGCACCTGCCCGGGACTCGACCTCTACAGCCTTTTCAGAGCCCGCCAGATCGCCGACCTGCACCACACGGCCGTCCTGGACGCCAAAGGAAAGCTCTGCTATACCGCCCTGGACCGCAAGGTCCGATGCCTGGCCACCGGCCTCCGGGATCTCGGCGTACGCGAGGGCGACGTGGTGGGCGTGCAACTGCCCGACAACCGCAACGCCGTCATCGCCGACCTGGCCCTGGCCGCCCTCGGCGCTGTCGCCCTGCCCTTCCCGGCCGGCCGCGGCCCCCTGGAAGCCGAATCCCTGCTCCGCCGGGCCGAAGCCGTCGCTGTCATCGCCGCGATCGAGTACCGAGGCAGCCACCACGCGGCCGACCTGCACGCCCTCTCCCCGGGGCTGCCCGCCCTCCGCGACGTGGTGGCGGTCGGACCCGGGACCGCACCCGAGGGAACGACCGCGTGGTCGGACCTCATGCGCGCCGACGCCGGTGATTTCGTCCCCGCCCGCCCGGACCCCGACAGCGCCGCGCGCATCCTGGTCTCCTCGGGCTCCGAGGCCGAGCCGAAGATGATCGCGTACTCGCACAACGCGCTGGCCGGCGGGCGCGGAAACTTCCTCGCCTCGCTCATCCCGGACGGGAAACCGCCGCGCTGTCTCTTCCTCGTACCGCTCGCCTCCGCCTTCGGGTCCAACGGCACCGCCGTCACCCTCGCACGGCACGGAGGCACCCTGGTCCTGCTCGACCACTTCTCGCCCGAGGCCGCCCTCGCGGCGATGCGTGAGCACGAGCCGACCCACGTCCTCGGCGTGCCCACGGCGGTCCGCATGATGCTGGAGCGGCCGGCCGCGGAGAGCGAGCCGCTGCCGCCCCCGACCGCGCTGGTCCTGGGCGGTGCCCCGCTCGACGAGACCACCGCACTCGCCGCCGCCGAGGTCTTCGGCTGCCCTGTGGTCAACCTCTACGGCTCCGCCGACGGAGTCAACTGCCACACGGGGCTGGGCGGCACGGTGCCTCCGACCAGCGCTTCGGGGGTCGTGGCGGGCCGCCCCGACCCCCGGGTCGCCGAGATCCGCATCGCGGCCCCCGTGACCCACGAGCACCTGCCCGACGGCCAGATCGGCGAGATCGTCTCACGGGGGCCCATGACACCGCTGTGCTACGTGGCCGCCCCGGATCTCGACGCCCTCTACCGCACCCCCGACGGCTGGGTGCGCACCGGCGACCTCGGCTACCTCGACGCCGACGGCGTCCTGCACGTCGTCGGACGTCTGAAGGACATCGTCATACGCGGCGGCGCCAACATCAGCCCGGCCGAGGTCGAACGTGAACTCCGCTCTCATCCCCAGGTCCGCGACGTGGTGTGCGTGGGCGTCCCCGATCCGCTGATGGGCGAGCGGCTGGCGGCCTGTGTGGTCGCGCGGGGCCCGGGGGTTCCCACGCTGGACATCCTGGGCGAGCATCTGACGGCACGAGGGCTGGAGCGGCGCAAACACCCCGAACGGCTCCTCGTGGTGGAGTCGGTACCCCTGACGCCCGCGGGCAAGCCCGACCGCGCTGCCCTCAAGGAACGCCTGGCCGAAAGTCCACGGCAGGCTCAGCACGGCGTCCCCGGAGCCCATCGCACCCCTTGAACCGGGGTGTCGCAACGACTCCTGGAACCCAAGGACGGCCGCCGGGCCCCATCGGTTCGTGAGGTGGCCGCACGTGAACACTCTCGCCACCTGCTCCGGCCCTCGGGCATGTCGTGACGGCTGGAGTGGCGCCGTCACGACATGCCCGGGTGGCCGGGCCAATGGTCAGGAGGTACCCATGGCCTTCATGAGCTCGGTCGCCGCGTTGCGGTAGACCGACAGCAGGTCCAGGTCGTCCCCCGGGTAGTTGACGATGTCGACCTGCTCGGCACCGGAGTCGGGCAGCACCGTCCCGGTGGACATATGGGCGTTGTCCAGCACCAGGGACGGCTGCTTCGCGGAGAGTTCGGCGAGCTGCGCCGGAGTCACCGCTTCCGGCCCGTAGGTACCCGCCACGGTGGCGCCCGCCAGCGTCGCGGCCCAGGTGGTGAAGACCTGGGAGACGACGGAGGGGGCCTTGCCGCCGGGCCATGCGCCCTGGACATCCTTGTTCAGCCGGTCGTACTCGGTATCGAACCCGGCCTTCCACTCCGTCGCGGCGTCCTCCGTACCGAAGAGCGCGCCCAGTTTGCCGACCTCCGCCCTGACCTTGGCGGGGTCGTTGTCGAGATCGACCTCGACCAGCCTCGCCCCGGAACCCGCCGCCTCCTTGATCTTCGCCGCGTACGGCTCGAAGGGCGCGTACAGCACGAAGTCCGCTTCGGCCACGGCAGCCAGGTCCGAGGGCTTCGGGTCGTAGTCCGGGGCGTGGTGGACGGACTGCGGCACGATGACCTTGACGTCCTCGGCTCCGGCGGCCTTCGCGAAAGCGCCCTCCCAGGTCGTGGTCACCACCACGACAGGCTTGTCCTTCGCTGCGGCCCGGGCGTCGTCGGAGGCCTTGGGGCCGGTGCCGTCTCCGCAGCCGGTGACGAGGGCGAGTGCCGCGCTCAGTGCGAGGAGGGAAGTGATGCGGACGCGGGTGCGCGCCATGAGCTGATTCTCCGTTCGGGTACGAAGTGCACGGCGAGGACGAGAGCCCCCGCCGTCAGGACGAGTACGGGGCCGGGCGGCCAGTCCAGCCACAGGGCCAGCAGGAATCCGGTCGCGTTGACGGCCACCCCGATACCGACCGCCCAGAGGGTGATCGACTTCAGGGAGCTGCCCAGGCGGCGAGCGGCGAGCGCGGGGAGCAGCGTCAGGGCGTCGACGAGGAGGGCGCCGGTGAGCTTGATCGCCCCGGCTACGGCGATCGCGACGAGGACGAGGAGAATCGCGGTCAGCGCGCGGACGGGGACACCGGAGCACTGGGCCAGCTCCCGGTCGTGCAGGAGCAGGCCGATGTCACGCCGCCGCCACCAGAACAGGCCGGGGACGGCGGCGGCCAGCACGCCGAGCACGATCAGGTCGGACGTACCGACCGAGAGGATCGACCCCCACAGGAGGGCGAAGGCCCCGGAGGCGTTGACCCCCGAGACGGCGAGCAGCAGCAGTGCGGCAGCGATGGCCAGGCTCATCAGCAGGCCCATGGCTCCGGACAGCCCGTCGGGTGTGCGGGCGAGCGGGGCGACTCCGGCTCCGGCGAGTGCACAGGCGACGAGCGCGCACAGCATGGGGTCCAGGCCGGTGAGCAGCCCGACCGCGATACCGAGCAGAGCCACATGCATCATCGCGAACCGGACCGGCATGATGTCGAGCCCGACGATGACCACCCCGATGACGGGCAGGCCGATCGCCGCGAGGAGCAGAGCGAGGCCGGCCCGCTGGACGGGAAGCAGCTGGAGCAGCTCGCCCAGATCGGCGGTGGCGAAGTGGACCGGGTTCACCGGACCTCTCGCAGCCGGCCCGCCGCCATCTCCAGCACGCGGTCGCAACGGCCGGCCAGAGCCCGGTCGTGCGTCACCACGACCAGGGTGACCGGCAGTGAGGTGAGGACGTCCGCAGCCTTCTCCTGCCCGTTGAAGTCCAGGGCGGCGGTGGGCTCGTCGGCCAGCAGCACCTGTGCACCCGCGGCGACGCAGCCGATCGCCCGGGCCAGATACATACGCTGCAACTGGCCGCCGGAGAGCGTGTGCAGAGGACGTCCGACCAGGTCCCCGACGCCCAGCCGACAGGCGGCTTCGCCCGCGTCCCGGGGCGCCGTACTGCTGGCGAGCAACTCGGCACCGAGGAGGGGGAACCGGCCCGCGGCCGGCTTCTGGGGTATCCAGGCGCATGCCCGGCGCCGCCAGGACCACTCGGCGGGGGAGCCGGTCTCCCGGCCGCCGACCGAGATCGATCCGGTCACCTGGCGGTGCAGGCCGAGCATCGCGCGCAGCAAGGTGGTCTTACCGGAGCCGTTCGTGCCCGTCAGCGCCACACGCTCACCGGCGGCGATCTCCAGGTCGACTTCGGACACCGCCTCGACGCGGCCGTGCCGACAGCTCACCCCTCTCATGCGTACGTCCAGCCCGCCCATCCCACACCTTTCCCCGGCACCGAACCCTGCGGAGCGACGGGTGTCCACCGCCCGCGTCCCAGTAGTCGGGTGTCGACGGGCCACAGTTCCCGGGTGCCCGCGGGATTTCGCCCACGTACTTCTGAACACCGGAGCAGCGTGTGCGGTGTGAGGCTGCGGAGTCGCCCGATCGGGATACGGCCGCGGGCGGCCTGCCGACCGCAACCCGCTCCGCGGAGGCGGGAGGTGGCGAAACGTGCGGTCGGCAGGCGGGGGCCGGGCCGTACCCGGGCTCTCCTCGCAGCGGCGCCCAGGTCCGAGGCTGGATGACGAGGGGCAGCTCGGAGAGCCGGTGTCTCAGCTCGTCCGGCGGCGGCCGCGGCCGAAGAGCAGGACGCCCACCGCGAACAGGGAAGCGCCGGCTGCCCAGGCCACGCCGCCTGACAGCGGGGAGTCGGCGGGCCGCGATGCGGCGGAGACCAGTACGGGCGCGTGCTCGTCCCCGCCGTGGCCCTTGTGGCTGACGGTCGAGTGGGCCGCGCCCGCCTCGATCCTGTTCTCGGCCGGAACCTTGGCAGCGGATGCGCCCGCTGTGCCGAAGACGACATCCGAACAGCCGTAGAACGCCTCGGGGCTGTCGTGGCGCTGCCAGACCTTGTAGATGATGTGGCGGCCCGTACGGGCGGGGAGGGAGCCGGTGAAGTGGTAGTAGCCGTTGTCGCTGGTGCGTGGCGTGGGATGGGTACCCACTGGCGTCGGGTCCAGGTCGGACCACTTCAACGGCTTGGCCGGGTCGAAGCCCTGCTTGGTGATGTACATCGTCATGGTGCCCAGGTGGGGCGCGGTGACCCTCACGTCGAAGTCGTAGGAACCCGCGGCCACCGTCGTGGCGGGCCAGTCGGTGCGGGCCCAGTCCAGGGCGCGGTACTTCTCGCGGTTGGCGGAACAGAGCTTGCCGTCGGGAATGACCTCCTGGTGTCGGCCGTCGGCGTCGGCGATGTTCACCTCGTTCCAGTCGTACAGCGGTTGCGTCCCCGAGTCGGCGACAAGATCCTTGCAGACCTGGGACTTCGGCGCCTCCGGACCTTCGGCGAAGCAGGCGCTCACCCGGCTGACCGGGCCGAACACGGAGCCGTGCGCGCTCGCGGGCGAGGGTGTCAGGGACACGAAGGTCGCGGCGGAGGCGACAACGGAGGCTGCGGCGAAAAGGCGCCGGGCAGAGGGCATCGGGGCTCACTCTCGTACGTGTAGGGGCCGTCGGGAGGTTCTTGAGGTGTCTCAGTAACACCAGCCCGCATGAGGGGAGTTAGGGGGTGGTGTCTGCGCCAGCAGGATGGCATTGGTCCATACCAATCAACAAGAGGTGTGCGCGAACCCATCCGGAAGCCGGCTCCGGTGCGAGCGCATCCGGAACCGGGCTCCGCCCCTGCAGGTCGGCCGCCCCTGCCGGTCGGCCGCTCATGCCCCTGTTCGAACGCGGCCCGGTTCCGCCGCCGAGGTGCCGCTGCGGCCTCGCTGGGGCGAGCCATCCGTGCGGAACGACCGTTCCGCTGCCGTGCGCGCCACGGGAACGCGGCGTCAGGCAGCTGCTCGCGGGCTCGTCGGCGGCTCGTACGGCGGTGCTGGTACGGGTTGGGCGGGGCGCCCGCCGCGATCGTGGAGGTGGCCGACCTCGTACGCCCCGGCAGCTGCCGACCCGTCGACCTGCTGCGCAGCATGCCAGGCGGCTCATGGGCACCGGTATGGCTGACTGATCGTCAACTTCTTGATGAATTACGGTGCACAAAGGGGATCACCGGTCTGCTGGCGATGGCCGGACTGCTGTCGGCGCCGGCGCGCCGGACACCCGGGGGAGCGCGCAACGCGGCGGGCCCGGTCCGCAGGCCGTTGCGGCCGCGGACCGGACCCGCCGGTTCGGAACGTGTGAGTGTGCCGCAGGTGTGTCAGGGGCGCCCCGTGAGGTACCCGCCCATGGAGGTGAAGTAGTCGGTCGCGGGCAGTTCGCGGCCGTCCTCCGTCCGCACGCGGGTGATGGCCAGGCCGCGGTTGCGGCCGGTGCGGGCGCCGGCTCCGGCGACGATGACCACGCCCTCGCCCTCCCGGTAGAAGATGCGGCCGGGCGTACCGCCGTAGTTGTTCCGGGAGACGACGGCGGTGAGGACTTCGAGCCGCTTGCCCTTGTGGTAGGTGAACGCGCTGGGGTACGGGGCGGACTGGGCGCGGACCAGGCGTTCGAGGTCTTCCGCCGGCCAGCTCCAGTCGATGCGGATGTCCTCGGTGGAACGCTTGTGGAAGAAGGTCGCCCGGGAGCGGTCCTGCGGGGTGAACTCGGTCTGCCCGGAGGCGATGAGGTCGAGGGCGCCGATGGTGACCGGGGCGATGAGGTCGACGGTCCGGTGGAAGAGGTCGGTGGCGGTGTCCGTCGGTCCGACCGGGATCGCCTCCTGCCGGACGATGTCACCCGCGTCGAGTTCCTCGTCCATCAGGTGCGCGGTCACGCCGACTTCGCTCTCGCCGTTGAGCAGCGCCCAGATCAGCGGCGAGAACCCGGCGTACTTCGGCAGCAGTGAGTCATGGACGTTCAGCGTGCCGTGCCGGGGAAGGCCGAAGATGCGCGGAGGGATCCAGGTCCGCCAGTTGTTGGCCACGATGATGTCCGCGTCCGCCTCCTTGAGGCGCTGGAACAGCTCCTCGTCGTCGGGCCGGTTGCGGATCAGGACCGGCACGCCGTGCTCCTCGGCGAGGTCGGCGACGGAGTCGCTCCAGATCCTCTCGTACGCGTGCTCGCTCTTGGGGTGCGTCACGACCAGCACCACCGTGTGCTCGGATTCGAGGAGGGCTTGCAGGGTGCGGTGCCCCCAGGTCTGGTAACCGAACATGACGACCCGCATGGGGTACCTCCTTGGGGCGGGGATGGACCGCGGCAAGTAAAGCAAGCCTTACCTGGTGCTGCAACAGGGCTTGTTTCAAGCCATGGTTGACGCTCTGTCAGCTAATGCCTCAGCCAGTCGGCCCTATCGACAACGCCACCAAGTGAGCTTAGGCTCACCTAAGTTCACATTGGGCGGCTCTTTCGGCCTGCCGATCCTTCGCCTTCCCTCCGCGCCTGACAGGCGTCCTTCCTGGACGATGGGAGTGACATGTCACAGGTTCTTCCTGGCGACACACCGCTGGTCCACGACCTCATCGGCATCGGCTTCGGTCCGTCCAATGTGGCCATGGCGATCGCGCTCAGCGAGCACAACGCCGGCGTCGGCGGGCAGGAGCCGGTCACCGCTCACTTCTTCGAGCAGCAGGCGAGCTTCGGCTGGCACCGGGGCATGCTCATCGACGACGCCACCATGCAGGTGTCCTTCCTCAAGGACCTGGTGACGCTCCGGAACCCGGCCAGCCAGTACAGCTTCCTCTGCTACCTGCAGAGCAGGGGCAGGCTGATCGATTTCATCAACCACAAGAACCTCTTCCCGCTGCGGGTGGAGTTCCACGACTACTTCGAGTGGGCGGCGGCCCAGGTCGAGGATCTGGTCTCCTACGGCCACGAAGTCGTCTCCGTCTCGCCGTTCGTCTGCGACGGCGTGGTGGAGCACCTCGACGTGACCGTCCGTTCCCGAGAGGGCCTTGAGGTGCACCGGGCCCGCAACCTCGTCATCGGTACCGGGCTGCGCCCTCTCATGCCGGACGGCGTCGAGCGCGGGGAGAGGGTCTGGCACAACTCAGACCTGCTGCGGAAGGTCGACGGCCTGGAGGGTGCGTCGCCCTCCCGGTTCGTCGTCGTCGGAGCCGGTCAGAGCGCCGCCGAGAACGTCGCCTATCTGCACCGCCGTTTCCCGGACGCGGAGGTCTGCGCGGTGTTCTCCCGATACGGCTACAGCCCCGCCGACGACAGCAGCTTCGCCAACCGGATCTTCGACCCCGCGGCGGTCGACGACTACTTCGCCGCGCCCGAGGACGTCAAGAGCCAACTGATGGCCTACCACGGCAACACCAACTACTCCGTGGTGGACATCGACCTGATCGACGACCTCTACCGGCAGATGTACCGGGAAAAGGTCCTCGGCACCGAACGGCTGCGCTTCCTCAACGTGTCCCGGGTCACCGGAGTGGAAACGGCGGACGACCGGGTGCGCGCCACGGTGAAGTCCCTGGTGACGGACGAGGAATCCACCCTGGACGCCGATGTCGTGGTCTTCGCCACCGGCTACAGCCCCGCCGATCCGCTCGGCCTGCTCGGCGAGGTCGCCGGGCGCTGCCTGCGCGACGACGCGGGCCGCGTCCGGGTCGAGCGCGACTACCGGATCGCGACCGGCCCCGAACTGCGCTGCGGCATCTACCTCCAGGGCGGTACGGAGCACACGCACGGGATCACGACGTCCTTGCTTTCCAACACCGCCATACGGGTCGGGGAAATCCTGGACTCGCTGCTCGACCGCCGCGTCAAGTCCACCTCCGACGAGTCCCGGCCGGTCGTCGAGGGGGGTACGGGTGCGGCTGAGGCGGCAGCGGGCTGAAGCCCGCGTCCCCGTTCCGATCAAAGGGATATCGTTCGTCGACATGCGCGCGATTGCAGTGGAACGCCCTGCGCCCGCAGGGTCAACGCACCTTCGTAGAAGGCGGGTTGCCGGGATGGGAGTCCTCGCCGCGACCCTGGTGGCAGCGGTCGCGGTGTCCCTGGCCGTCGGCGCACGCGCGTTGACCCCGGCCGAGGTCTGGCACGGGCTGTTCGCGGACCCCGATACCGACCAGCGGCTCACCGAGATCCGGCTCATCGTGCAGACCGTGCGCCTGCCCCGTACGGTCCTCGCACTCGTGGCGGGCCTGGCCCTGGGGGTGGGCGGTGCGCTGATCCAGGGATACACGCGCAACCCCATAGCCGACACAGGGCTGTTGGGGGTGAACGCCGGGGCCTCCTTCGCCGTGGTGTCGGTGATCGCCGTGCTCGGGCTCAGCAACCCGTTCCAGTACGTCTGGTTCGCCTTCCTGGGCGCGGCGGTCGCGGGTGTCCTCGTCTTCGGCCTGGCGAGCATCGGCAGGGGCGCGGGCAACCCGCTGACGCTCGCCCTCGCCGGACAGGGCGTCACGGTGTTCCTCGCGGCGATGACCACAGCGGTCGCGCTCTCCGACCAGAAGTCGCTGAACGCGCTGCGGTTCTGGAACGCGGGCTCCGTGGCCGGAGTCGGGTTCGACGTCATCTGGCCGGTGACCGCGTTCATCGCCGCCGGGCTGGTCCTGGCGCTGGTCACCCTGCCCGCCCTCAACCTTCTCAACCTGGGCGACGATGTGGCGCGCGGGCTGGGAGTGAACCTCGCGGCCAGCCGCACCATCGGCATCGTCTCCATCACACTGCTGGCCGGCGCGGCCACCGCGGCCTGCGGGCCCATCGCCTTCCTCGGGCTCATGGTGGCCCATGTGGCCCGCTATCTGACCGGCCCGGACTACCGCTGGCTGGTGCCGTACGCGGGTCTGCTCGGCGCAGGTGTCCTGCTGGTCTGCGACATCGTGGGCCGTCTGGTGGTGCGGCCCGGTGAGCTGGACGCGGGCGTCGTGGTCGCGCTCCTGGGCGCCCCGTTCTTCGCGGTCCTGGTGTGGCGAGGAAAGTTCAGGAGCGCATGAACGGGACCGAAGTGAAGACGCGGACAGTGGTGGCGCCGGGCGTGCGGCTCGGCCGGGTGTCGTTCTTCTGGCGGCCCTGGCTCGTGCTCCTCACGCTGGTCCTCATGGCGGCGACCTTCCTGGTCTTCTGCCTTTCCATCAGCATCGGGGACTTCCCCGTCGGCCTGTCCCGGGTGATCGCCACGATCCTGGGCCAGGGTGAACAGGTCGACGAGTTCGTCGTCATGGACCTGAGGATGCCGCGCGCGCTGGCCGGTCTCCTGGTGGGCATCGTGCTGGGCATGTCCGGGGCGATCACCCAGTCCGTGGCACGCAATCCGCTGGCCAGCCCGGACATCCTGGGGATCACCGGCGGAGCGAGCGCCGTCGCGGTGTTCCTGGTGACGGTCTCGGGCGGAGCCGGCGCGGCGATCGCCGGGTCGATCGGGCTGTCGGCAGCTGCGCTCCTGGGCGGTCTCGGCACGGGGCTGCTGGTGTACTTCCTCGCGTGGCGGCGCGGGGTCGACGGCTTCCGGCTCATCCTCATCGGCATCTCGGTGACGGCCGTGATGGAGGCGATCAAGAACTGGCTGCTGGTCTCGGCCGACCTCAGGGATGTCGCCCGGGCCCAGGCATGGCTGGTCGGTTCCCTGGACAACCGGTCGTGGGACGAGGTCCGCGTGGCGTTCTGGTGCGCCCTGGTCCTCGTCGTCGTCGTGGCCGCCGCCGCCTTCTCGTTCAAGCCGATGCACCTCGGCGACGAAGTCGCCGCCGGGCTGGGCGTCCGGTACACGCGTGTGCGGGCCGTCCTGCTGCTGTGCGCGGTGCTACTGGCCGCCGTGGGGGTGAGCGCCGCGGGTCCGGTGCCGTTCGTCGCGCTGGTGGCGCCCCAGGTGGCGATGCGCCTGGCGAAGTGGCCGACGCCGCCCATCATCGCCTCCGGGCTGGTGGGCGCGCTGCTGCTGATCGGCTCGGACCTGGTCGCGCGCGCGGCGCTGCCGATCGGTCTTCCCGTCGGTGTGGTCACCGCCGCGATCGGCGGGCCGTTCCTCGTCTACCTGTTGGTACGGGCGAACGTCAGGTAGATGGTAGTCAGTAAGGCGAACCTCAATAAGGGGGGCTTATGGCCGCTCAGTTCACCGTCCCGGCCGATGCCGGCGTCAAGGACGTCGCACGGTTGGCAGCCAGGGGCGTCACGGTCGGGTATGGCGGTCGCACCGTCATCGACGGGCTCGACGTGGCGATACCGGCCGGAGTGATCACGACGATCATCGGCCCCAACGGCTGCGGCAAGTCCACCCTGCTGCGCACCCTGACCCGGCTGCTCAAGCCGACCGGCGGCACCGTCCTGCTGGACGGCGAGGACATCGTCAAGCTCCGGACCAAGGACGTGGCCAGGAAGCTCGGCCTGCTGCCGCAGGCGCCGGTCGCGCCGGAGGGGCTGACCGTCGCCGACCTGGTGGCCCGCGGACGCCACCCGCACCAGAGCTGGCTGCGGCAGTGGTCCTCGGACGACGCCGGTGTCGTGGAGCGCGCGCTCGCCATGACCGGGGTGTCGGACCTGGCCGACCGTCCCGTCGACTCGCTCTCCGGGGGGCAGCGCCAACGCGTGTGGATCTCGATGGCCCTGGCCCAGGGCACCGATCTGCTGCTGCTTGACGAGCCGACCACCTATCTGGACCTGGCGCACGCCATCGACGTACTCGACCTGGTGGACGATCTGCACGAGTCGGGCCGCACGGTGGTCATGGTGCTGCACGATCTGAATCTGGCCACGCGCTACAGCGACAACCTCGTCGTCATGCGCGCGGGGGCCGTCCTGGCGCAGGGGCACCCGCGGGACGTGATCACCGCCGAGCTGCTGCGCGAGGCGTTCGGACTGCACGCCAAGGTGATCGACGACCCGGTGGGGGACCGGCCCCTCATCGTGCCCATCGGTCGCACGCATGTCCGGCTCGATGCACAGCAACCCTGAGTCGAACGCCTGTGTGTGCAACCGCTCTTGACGGAGTGGCAGATTGATTCGTCGGTCCGTGACGCATTGACCTCGGTCAACTCATGCTTAGCGGCGGGATGTTGGCTGGTTAGGCTAGGCTGGCCTCACTTTCCGGGATACAGTCTGGCTGCCCTCGGTCCGGGCGCAGTGGACAGCGCGAAAGTAGGGATTGCGGATGCTTCTTCATCGAACGACGACTGTGAAGCCGTGGCGGAAACTGGCCGCGGCGGTGTCCGCCGCGACCCTCGGCGTCGGTCTCCTCGCGGGATGCGGTTCCGACTCGGCGGAAGGCAAGGGCGGCAAGGGCGGCGACAACGCGCCTGCCGCGGCCGACGGCGCGTTCCCGGTGACCGTGGAGCACGCCTTCGGATCCACCGAGGTGGCCAAGGCCCCCAAGCGGGTCGTCACCGTCGGCTACACCGACGACCAGGCGGTCCTGGCGTTCGGCATCAAGCCGGTCGGCATGGTCGACCAGTACCCGAACCCGGTCGGCCAGTCGCCCGACATCAACACGCAGTGGCCCTGGGTGAAGGGCAAGTGGGGTGAGGCTCGCCCCGAGGTCGTCATGAAGAACGGTGACGCGGGCCCCAACTTCGAGAAGATCGCCTCCCTGCGTCCGGACCTGATCATCGCGGTCTACTCCGAGGTCGACAAGGCCGCTTACGAGAAGCTCTCCAGGATCGCCCCGACCGTGGGCCGCACCAAGGGGGAGAAGGAGCTCTTCAGCGCCCCCTGGCAAGACAACGCGGTGCACATCGCCAAGGCGCTCGGCAAGGAGGACGAGGGCGCCGAACTGGTGAAGGGCATCCAGGGCAAGCTCGACGCGGCCAAGAAGGCCCACCCCGAGTTCGCCGGGCAGAGGGCCGTCGCGCTGTCCTGGTACAAGGACTCGATCTCGGCGTTCACCTCCACCGACGTCCGCGGACGGCTCGTGACCGGTTCCGGATTCACGTATCAGTCCGAGATCGACAAGATCGCCGATGGCGGCTTCTCCGTCGCGCTCTCTCCCGAGCGTGTCGACCTGATCGACGTCGACCGCATCTTCGTCATCAACGACAAGGCGGACACGGAAGCGCTCAAGAAGTTCGAGCTGTTCACGAACCTGCCCGCCGTCAAGAACGGCAAGGTGTCCTACCTCCTGGACAGTGAAGGCCCCGCGGTCGGCGCGGCGATGTCCCAGGGCACCCTGCTCTCCCTGCCCTATGCGATCGACGAGCTTGTCGCTTCGGTCAAGTAGCGTGACGAAGCGACGGCCCCTTCCCCGGCGAGATGTGGTTCCCGAGTGACTGCCACCGACACCCGCGCAACCTCGGTGAACCTGCACACGGCGACTGGAGGCGAGGCCGCCCGCTGGGTGGCCGGGCACTGCCGGCAGGCCCCCTGGCTGACGGCCTCCACCGTGCTCACCACGGTCGCCGGGGCGGCGCTCCAGGTGCTCCCCGTGCTACTGCTGGGCCGGGTCGTCGACGGGGTGGTCGGGGGTGCGTCGCGGTCGATACTGCTCACGGTCGGGGTGCTGATGGTGGCCGCCGCGCTGCTCGGTGCGGCGGCCACCGCGGCCTCGACCTACCTGATCGGGAAACTCGGAGCCGAACTGCTCGCCCGGCTCCGCGAGGAGGCCGTCCGCGCCGTGCTGGGCATGCCGAGCACCCGCGTCGAACAAGTCGGCCGGGGTGACGTGCTGTCCCGCGTCGGGGACGACGTGGCCGTGCTCTCCAAGGGCATCCGAACGGCCGTCCCCACCGTTTTCTCCGCGGGCGTCCTGGTCGTCATCGCGACCATCGGGATGTTCGGCCTGGACTGGCGCCTCGGTCTGGCCGGAGCCGGGGCGCTGCCCGCGTACGCACTGGCGCTGCGCTGGTACCTGCCCAGGTCCGCCCCCCTCTACCGGCAGCAGAGGATGGCCCAGGCAGACCGCGCCCAGGCCCTGATCAGCGGGCTGAACGGGATCGACACGGTACGGGCGTACCGACTGGAGGGCGACGTCCGCGAGAAGGTCACCAGCGAGTCGTGGCGGGTGCGCAATCTCGGCGTCGAGGTGTTCCGCTTCTTCGGACGGTTCGTCGGCCGCGAGAACCGGGCCGAGTTCATCGGGCTCGTCCTGATCCTGGTCGTGGGGTACGCACTCCTGGAGGGCGGCGCCGCCACGCTGGGCGAGGTGTCGGCCGCCCCGCTGATGTTCCACCGCCTGTTCACCCCGCTGGGCGCCATCATGTTCACCTTCGACGAGGCACAGAAGTCGGGCGCGAGCCTCACCCGCCTGGTCGGGGTGTTCAAGGAGCCCGCCGAGGAGCGGCTGGTGGGCGACAGGTCCGTCCGGCCGGCCGACGTCGCGCCGCATCCGGTCACCGTACGGGGGCTGACCTTCCGCTATCCGGGCGCCGAGGAACCGGTGCTGCGGGAGGTGTCCCTGTCCATTCCCGCGGGGGGATCGCTCGCCCTGGTCGGGGCGACAGGGGCGGGCAAGTCCACCTTGGCCGCGCTCATCGCGGGCATCGGGAGACCGGGGGCCGGATCGGTACGCATCGGCGCGCACGACCTCGCCGACCTGGACGAGGCCGGCGCGCGCGCCCTGGTGAGCATCCTGACCCAGGAGACCCACGTGTTCGCCGGTCCGCTCGGCGACGACCTGCGGCTCGCCGCACCCGAGGCGAGCGATGCCGAACTGCTGGACGCCCTGCGGACGGTGGGCGCCGGAGCGTGGGTCGAGCTGCTGCCCGACGGGCTGGACACCCGGGTCGGGGAGGGCGGCGAGCGCCTGGACGTCACCAAGGTCGCCCAGATCGCCCTGGCCCGGCTGGTCCTGAGCCGGTCACCGGTGGTCGTGCTCGACGAGTCGACCGCCGAGGCGGGCAGCGAGGGCGCCGCGGAGCTGGAACGTGCCGTGCTGGCGGCGTGCTCGGGCCGGACCACGCTGTTCGTGGCCCACCGGCTGACCCAGGCCATGGCGGCGGACCGGATCGCCGTGCTGGACGCGGGACGCGTGGTGGAGGAAGGAACACACAGCGAACTGGTGGCCCTGGGCGGCCAGTACGCGCGACTGTGGCGCGCATGGCGAGAAGGTAGTTAGGTAAACCTAACGAAGGCTGGGCTAACTCGCATGTCCTGGAAGGGTGCTGAGACTTCGATGACGGAACCGACCGCTCCTTGCGTACTGCTCACTCCCGCGCGACTGGCCGCCGTACGCAGGCGGATCGGCGACTACAGCGACCGTGGCGTCATCGAGGCGTGCGCCGTCGGACTCGCCTACTGGGCGACCGGCAGCGGCCCGGACGGTATGCGCCTCACGCCCGCCACGCCCTTCCCCGACGTCCTCGGATGGGTCGACAACGGCGGCCGCATGGCAGGAGGTTGGGAGGTCGACGTCGACAGCCGGAGCATCGCCCTGCCGGCCGGCGTCGATCAGGCCGACGCGCAGCAGGCGCTGGACGACCTCGCCGACTTCCCCGACCGGCCCCTCGGCACCATAGGCCCGTCCGGCCCCGGAGCGAGGATCGAGGCCCTGGCCCGGTGGAACGACACCCGCGCCGACCGGGCCCGCCCGACCATCATGGAGATGTTCCGCGAACAGGCGCGCCTGAGGCCGGAAGCCATCGCCGTCGTCGACGAGCACCGCTCCCTGACGTACCGGCAGCTGGCCCGGAAGTCAGCCCAGTTGGCC
Source organism: Streptomyces durocortorensis (assembly GCF_031760065.1). NCBI lineage: Bacteria > Bacillati > Actinomycetota > Actinomycetes > Kitasatosporales > Streptomycetaceae > Streptomyces > Streptomyces sp. C11-1. The sequence continues at coordinate 325,185 of NZ_CP134500.1, read as the reverse complement.
CACCATCTGATCGAGCGCGGCCTCACCTCCGAACAGGCCGTCGGCATCTCGCTGGGCCGCTCCGCCGACATGGTCGTCGGACTCCTCGCCGTACTCCAGGCGCGGGGCGCCTTCGTGCCGCTCGATCCGCAGTGGCCCACCGCCCGCCGGGCCGTCGTCGTCCAGGACGCCCGGGTCGTGCTCCAGCTCAACACCACGGGCAAGGCCGACGCCGGGGAGCCGGACGCCGTCGCCGTCGACCTCGGTGACTGGAAGTACGGCGCCCACCCGGTGGACGCGCCCGACGCGGCCGTCCCCGGCGCCGCCCTGGCCTACGTGATCTTCACGTCCGGTTCGACGGGACGGCCCAAGGGCGCCATGATCCGCCACGACGCGATCAGCGAGCGCCTCCTGTGGCAGGCCGGTGAGATCCTCCGGTTCGGCCACGACGACGCCTCGCTCTTCAAGGCGCCGCTCTCGTTCGACATCTCCGTCAACGAGATCTTCCTGCCGCTGGTCTCCGGCGCCCGCCTGGTGATCCTGCGGCCCGGCGGCGAACGCGACCCCCACCACCTGCTGAGCGTCATCTCCGAACAGCGCGTCACCTTCACCTATCTGGTGTCGTCCATGCTGGACGTGCTGCTGGAGATCGCGGGCGACTCCGGCCGACTCGACAGCCTGCGGCACGTCTGGTGCGGCGGCGAGGTGCTCACCCCGGAGCTGTACGAGCGGTTCCGCCGCCACCTCGACATCCCCCTCTACCACGGCTACGGCCCGGCCGAGACGACCATCGGCGTCTCCCACGTCATCTACCGGGGCGCGGCCGAACGCCTGTCGACCTCGATCGGCCGGGCCAACCCCAACACCCAGCTCTACGTCCTCGACGACGAACTGCGCCCCGTCCCGGTCGGCGTCGGCGGCGAACTGTACGTCGGAGGGTTCCTCCTGGGGCGCGGATACGTCGGTGCCCCCGGCCTCACCGCCTCCCGCTTCGTGGCCAACCCCTTCGCCTCGGACGGGTCCCGGCTCTACCGCACCGGCGACCTGGCGCGGTACGCCCCGGACGGGTCGCTGGACTTCCTCGGCCGGGCCGACAACCAGGTCAAGATCCGCGGTATGCGGCTGGAGATCGAGGACGTCGAGGCCTCCCTCGCCGAGCACCCCGGGGTACGGCACAGCTGCGTCGTCGCGAAGAAGAACACGGCGGGCGGCACCTACCTGGTCGGATACGTCATCCCGTCCGCCGGGAACGAGGGCCTGAGCGGCGACGAGGTCAAGGCGTGGGCCGCCGCCACCATGGTCGACTACATGGTCCCCGCCCACCTCGTGGTGCTGGCCAGGTTCCCGCTCACCGCCAACGGCAAGGTCGACCGGGCCGCCCTGCCGGAGCCCGCGACCGGCACCGGCACGGTGTTGGCGCCCGCCACCGAGAACGAGCGCCTGGTGTGCGCGGCCGTCGCGGCGGTGCTGCGGAGGGAAGAGGTCGGCGTCGACCAGGACTTCTTCCAGCTCGGCGGAGACAGCATCCTGGCGATCTCCCTGCTGAGCGCCCTGCGGGACGTGGGCCTCCACGTGACGGCACGCCAGATCTTCACCAACACCGTCATCGGGGCACTGGCGGCGGTGGCGAGCCGTGAGGGCGTCACCGCCGTGGACCACGGTGACGTAGCCACCGGCCCGGTCATGGGATCGCCCATAGTGCAGTGGCTCGGCGAGACCACGGACGCGATCGACGGCTTCGTCCAGTCGGTCGTCCTGAACACCCCGGCCGCCCTCACCGCCGACGCGCTCGACCGCGTCCTCGCCGCCGTACTCGCCCGGCACGACATGCTGCGCGCCCGGCTGGTGCGCGGCGACCGCTGGGGCTTCGCCATCCCGCAGCCCGGCCAGGGCGCCATCGGGTGGCAGGAGAGCGACGCCCCGCTGGAGCAGTGCGTCGCGCTGGCCACCGACGGGCTCGACCCGGCGGGCGGGGTGATGCTGCGCGCCGTCTGGCGCCGCGAGGCCCGGCAACTGGTCCTGGTGGCCCACCACGTCGTGATCGACGGCGTGTCCTGGCGCATCCTGATGGACGATCTGGCCACGGCCTGGCGTCAGTCGGCCTCCGGAAGCCCCGTCGACCTGCCGCCCGTCGGAACCTCGTTCCGCCGCTGGACCCAGCTGCTGGCCCGTGCCCCCTTCGCCGCGGACCGTACGCACTACGAGACCCCGCTGCCCGCGCCGGACGCGCCGCTCGGCAGGCGGGCCCTGGCCGAGACCGACACCGTGGCCCGCGAGCGGACCCGGACCGTCTCCGTCGGGCCCGAGCACACGGCCGCGCTGCTCGGCGAGGTCCCCGCGAAGTTCCACGCGGGCGCCAACGACGTCCTGCTCACCGCCCTCGCCGTCGCCCTCGCCCGCCGGCGCCGCGACCACGGGCAGGACCAGACGTTCGCCCACATCGAGCTGGAGGGCCACGGCCGAGAAGGGCGCTTCGTCGCTGAAGCGGCGGGATTCGAACCCGAACTGTCGCGTACGGTCGGCTGGTTCACCACTCTCTTCCCGGTCACCGTGGACCCCGGAACGGCCGCCGACCTCACCGCGCCCGCCTACCTCGCCGCCGCCCTCAAGGCGGTCAAGGAGGGCCTCGCCCGCACCCCGTCCGGCGGCCTCTCCTACGGCGCCCTGCGCTATCTGTCCGGAGCGGGCCTGGCCGGACCGGCCCCCCAGGTCCTCTTCAACTACCTGGGCCGCTATGACGCGGGAGCCTCCGGTGACTGGCAGCTCGCGGGCACCACAGGGCAGTTGGGCGAGAGGCGCGACCCGGACATGCGCCTGCCGCGTGCCCTGGAGTTCAACGCGATCGCCGAGCCCGACCCGAACGGCCACTACGCACTGGTCACCACCATCTCCTGGCCCGAAGGCGTCTTCACCGACGACGACATCGACACCCTCGCCGACTACTTCCGCTCGGCCCTCACCGCACTCGCCACCCTCGAAACGGGCGGTCACACGCCCAGCGACTTCCCGCTGGTGCCGCTCACCCAGGCCGACGTGGACGAGCTCGACGGACCGGCCCTGCGCGACATCCTTCCGCTCACCCCGTTGCAGGAAGGCCTCTACTTCCACTCGGTCTTCGACGGCGACACCACGGGCAGCTACGTCGAACAGCAACTCCTCACGCTGGAAGGCGAGGTGGACCCCGAACGGCTCGCCGCGGCGGCCACCCGGCTGCTCACGCTCCACCCCGGCCTGGCGGCCCGCTTCACGTCCCTCGCCGACGGCCGGGTCGTCTCCGTCGTCGAGAGCGGCATACGGGCGCCCTTCACCACACTGGACCGTCCCTCCATCACCGACGACGAGATCCGCGACCTCGCGGAGCGGGACCGCCGTGCCGGGTTCGACCTCGCCGCCGGGCCGCTGATGCGGTACACCCTCATCCGCGCCGGTGCGGGCCGCACGGTCCTGGTGCAGACCGTGCACCACATCATCGCCGACGGCTGGTCGGTGCCTCCGATGCTCCGTACGCTGCTGGCCGAATACCACGCGCCCGGGACGGTGTACCCGCTCGGCGGCTACCGCGACTACGTGAACTGGCTCGCCGGACGCGACCAGGACGAGAGCGACCGCGTGTGGCGCGAGGAACTCGACGGCCTGCCCGGCCCGTCCCTCGTGGCCGAAGGGCACACCCCCTCCGCGCGGTTCGCCGACCTCGCCGCCGAGCCCGCCGAGGACGTCGACGCAGCCGCACGGTCGGCCGGGGTGCCCCTCAGCGTGGCCGTGCACAGCGCGTGGGCGGTGACGCTGGGCGGCATCCTGCGCGGCAGGGACGTCGTCTTCGGCTCCACCGTGTCGGGGCGCGACGCGGCCGTGCCCGGCATCCGGGACATGGTGGGCCTATTCATCAACACCGTTCCGGTACGCGCCCGTTGGGAAGGCACCGACACCGCACGGGACCTGCTCGCGGCGGTCAAGGCGCACCAGGGCAGGGTGCTGGCCCACCAGCATGTCTCCCTGGCGAGGATCAGTCGGCAGAACGGCGCGGGCTCCCTCTTCGACACACTGGTGGTGTTCGACGTGGCGACCGACGTCGACGCCCTGCGCGGCCCGGACGACACCCTCGTCATCACCGACATCGTCAACGAGGGAGCCCCGCACTACCCGTTGACGCTGGTGGTCGAGCGAGGACGCGACGGCCGCCCGCGCTTCAACCTCATCTACGACGGTGAGCTGCTGCGCCGGGAGAGCGCCGAGGCGGTCCTGCACACCTTCACCCGGACCCTCGCCGAGCTGCTGGCCGACCCGGACACCCCGGTCGACGAGCTGGCCCCGAAGGCCGACAGGGCACCGGAACGGTCCGCCCCGGCGACCCTGGGCGCGCTGTTCGACGCCGCGGCACGGCGCCACCCGGCGGCCACCGCCGTCACGCAATGTGCCCTCGACGGCGGTACCCGCTCACTGACCTACGGAGAACTCGCCGCGGAGAAGGACGCGTTGGCCGCAACCCTGCGCGCGGCCGGAGTGCTCCCCGGCCGACGGGTCGCCGTAGCCGTGCCGCGCTCCCTGGAGCAGGTCGTCGCCCTGATCGCGGTCGTCACCGCCTCAGGCGCGTACGTACCCCTGGACCTCGCCTACCCGGACGAGCGGCTGGAGTACATCCTCGCCGACGCCGCCCCGCAGGTCGTCCTCGTGGACCGCGAACAGCACGGCCGCCTCACCCGGCTGCTGGAACGGGCGGGCGTGGCGGCCCGCGTCCTCGTCCAGGGCGACCGGCTCCCGGCCGACGAGGAGACCGCCGCGCCCGAAGCGACCCCGCAGGACCCGGCGTACATCATCTACACCTCCGGCTCGACCGGCCGGCCCAAGGGCGTCGTCGTACCGCACTCCGCGGTGTCGGCGCTCCTCGCGAACACCCGCCCCGACATGGGCTTCGGACCCGACGACGTGTGGGTCCAGTTCCACTCCTTCTCCTTCGACTTCGCCGTCTGGGAGCTGTGGGGCGCGCTGGCACACGGCGGCGAGCTGCTGGTCCCGGAGTACGCACTGACCCGCTCCCCGGTCGACTTCCACCGGCTGGTCCGCGAGCGCGGCGTGACCGTCCTCAACCAGACCCCGTCCGCGTTCTACCGGTTCATCGAGGCCGACCTGCACGCCGACCGGCCCGCCACGGGGCTGCGCCGCATCATCTTCGGCGGCGAGGCCCTCGACCTCGGGCGGCTGCGCGGCTGGGTCGAACGGCACGGCACCGGCACGCCCGAACTGGTCAACATGTACGGCATCACCGAAACCACCGTCCACGTCACCCACCGGGTGCTGACGGACGACGACTTCGCCCGGGGCACGGACGCCAGCCCCATCGGAGGCCCCATCCCCGGCCTGACCGCCTATCTGCTCGACGACCGGCTCCGCCCGGTGCCGCCGGGGCGGGTGGGCGCCGTCTACGTCGCGGGCGACCAGGTCTCTCCGGGGTACCTGGGCCGGCCCGGGCTCACCGCCGGACGGTTCGTGGCCGACCCGTTCGCGGCCGACGGCTCCCGCATGTACCACACGGGAGACCTCGCCCGGCGGACGCTCGACGGCGAGCTGGAGTTCGCGGGCCGCGCCGACGACCAGGTACAGCTGAAGGGATTCCGGGTCGAGCTCGGCGAAGTGGAGGGAGCCGTACGGGAGCTGGACGGGGTCGTCGATGTGGCCGTCACCGTGGCGGACAGCGGCGACCACCTCGTCGCCCATGTCGTGGGCGAGGTGCCCGCTGACTGCACCGCCCGGCTCTCCGCCAAGCTGCCCGTACACATGGTCCCGGGCCGGGTGCTGCCGGTCGACGCGCTGCCGCTGACGGTCAACGGAAAGCTCGACCGCAAAGCCCTCACCGAGCGCGCCGCACAGCAGGAGGCCAGTCAGCGGGAGCAGGCCACCGGCGACTCCGCGCTCACCGCACTGGTCGACATCTTCGCCGCCGCGCTGCCCGGGGCCGCCGTGGACGCCGACACCGACTTCTTCGCCGCCGGGGGCGACAGCATCGTCGCCATCACCGTGATCAACCGGGCCCGCGCACTCGGCCTGCCGATCGCACCCCGGGACGTATTCCTCCTCAAGACCCCGCGCGCCCTCGCGGACCACCTCGCCACGCGCGCCCCGCAACGCGCCGCACCCGTGCCGCCCCGCCGCGAGGACGGCCCGCTCCCGGCGACACCGATCATCCTGCGTCAACGCGAACTCGGCGGCTCACTCGCCCGGTTCGCCCAGGCCAGGACCCTCGTCGCCGCCGAAGGAACGGGACTCGCGGACGTACGGCGCGCGGCGAGTGCCGTCCTGGCCGCGCACCCCGCCCTGCGCCTGCGCCTCCAGGTCGAGCACGGCGTGTGGGCCCTTCGCACCGAACCCGCCCGCGAGGCCGACGTCGTGCAGGTGGACACGACCGACGCGACGGCCGCCGCGAACGAGGCCGCCGGGCGGCTCGACCCCGAGACCGGAGAGGTCACCGCCTTCACCTGGTTGGAGCCGAGCCGCACCCTGGTCGTCACCGTGCACCACCTCGCCGTGGACGCCGTCTCCTGGCTCGTTCTCCTCGACGACCTGGCCACCGCCCTCGGCGGCTCCCCGCTACCGCCGCCGACGACCTCGTACGCCGAGTACGCCGAAGCCCTGGCCGTACGGTCGGGGGAGCCGGCCGAGGCCCTCGGCCACTGGATCACCATCCTTCAGTCACCGCCGCTGCTGCCCGCCGTCACGGGGACGCGCGAGATCACGGCGGTCCTGCCGCCCGAAACGAGCGACCGGGTGACGCGCACCGCGCCCGGCGCACTCGGCCTCGGCCTCACCGAGCTGCTGTGCGGCGCCCTGCGCACCGCGCTGACGCAGATCCAGGCCGCCGCGCCCACCGACCTCGCCGTCGACCTTGAGCGCCACGGCCGGGTCCCGGCCCTGGAGCACCACGACTACTCCCGCACCGTCGGCTGGTTCACCTCCATCGCCCCCGTACGCCTCACGGCCCACACCGACCCGGTCACCGCCGCGCGCGAGGTCGCCGAACGCCAGCCGGACGAGCACGGGCACACCGCCTACGGCCGGCTCCGGTACCTCAACCCGCAGACCGCCCCGCTGCTGACCGCCCGCCCTCAGATCCTCTTCAACTACCTCGGCCGGGGCGCCGAATCCCGCGCCCCCCACCTCACCGGCGGCGAGCGGAGCAGCCCGTACGCCGTAGAGGTCAACGCCTGGACCGACGAGGCCACCGGAAGCCTGCACGCGGCCTTCACCCTCGCCGACGGCGTACCGGACGCGATCGCCGGACACTGGCTCGCCGCCCTGGAGCAGATCGCCCACGCCTCCGCGACGGCCGAACGCACGGCCCCGGTCACCCCGCTCCAGCGGGGCCTGTTCTTCCAGGCCCAGATGGCGGGCGCGGCCGGGCACTACGTCGCCCAGAGCTACTTCACCTTCGACCGCCGCCTGGACACCGACGCGCTGGCCGACGCCATGGCGTACGTCATCGCGCGCCACCCGGTCGTCGGCGCGGGCTTCACCACCGACGACGACGGAAACCCGGTCCAGGTCCTGAAGTCGAGCCGCCGGGTCGGCGTCCGGGTGGTCGAGGCGGCGACGGACGCCGAGACCGAGGCCCTGCGCACCCGGGACCGCGAGCGAGGCTTCGACCCGGGGGAGCCGCCGCTGATCCGGATCACCGTCGTACGGCGACCCGACGGCCACGACGACCTGCTGCTCAGCTACCACCTGCTGCTCTGGGACGGCTGGTCCCGCGAGATCCTGCTGCGCGACCTGTTCGACGCGTACGAGGCCGTCGTCGCGGGCGAGCCGTGGGACACGGCCCCCGCCGTGCCGGGCTTCGAGGAGTACGCCCGGGAGCTCGCCGCGAAGGAGCCGTCCGAGTCCGAGCGCTTCTGGGCGGAGCACCTCAAGGGCCTGCCGGGGCCGACGCTGCTCGCCGGACCGGCCCCGGCCCTGGCCCAGGAGCTGCCGCAGCCGCTCGTGCACTCCCTCCCGGCCGAACTGACCGAGCTGCTGCGGGAAGCGGCCCGGGTCCACGGCGTCACCCTGAACTCGGTGCTGACCGGGGCCTTCGGCCTCCTCCTCGGGGCCCGCACCGGCCGCGCCGACGCCGTTTTCGGCGTCACCGTCTCGGGCCGTGAGGGCGAGGGGCGCTCCGGCATCGTCGGCGTACTCCTGAACACCGTCCCGATGTGGACGCGGGCCCGGCCCGACGACACGGTCGGCGCCTACCTGGCGGCCGTGCAGGCGGCGCGGGTCGCGGCGATGGACCATGAGCACCTGGGGCTCGGAGAGATCCAGCGGGCCAGCGGCCACGACACCCTCTTCGACAACCTGTTCGTGCTCCAGAACTTCCTGGACCGGGACGCCTTCGCCGCGATGAACGCCCGCCACGGCATCACATCCGTCCGGGCGGACGACTCCACCCACTACCCGTACACCTGGGTCGTCACGCCTGGCGACCGGCTCACGGTCAAGCTGGAGCACCGCCACGGCGACCCCGAAGCCGCCCGCCTGCTCCTCGACGACTACCTGCGCGTCCTGGAGGACGTGGCGGGGGCGACCGGCCCGATGGGCGCGCTGCCCGGTCCGGGACCGGACCCCGAGCCCGCCGACCGCACGGACATCGGCACGGACACCGTCGTGGACCGCTTCGACCTCGCGGTCGACCGCGATCCGCAACGGATCGCGCTCGTCGCCGACGGCGCGACGATGACCTTCGCCGAACTCCGGGACCGCAGCCGGGCCGTGGCGGGCGTGCTCGCCGGGCGGGGCATCGGCCCGGAGACCACCGTGGGGCTGGCGATCCCCCGCTCCCTCGACTGGATCGCGGCGCTGTTCGCCGTCCTGCGGGTCGGCGCCGCGTACGTGCCGCTGGAACTGGACCACCCCGACGAGCGGATCGCGGCGATCGTCGAGGACGCGCGGCCCGAGGTCATCCTCACCGTGAGCAGCGTGTCGCCCCGGCTGAGCGGCGAACTGATCGAACTGGACCGCCCGTTGCCCGAGGCGGAGCCGTTCGTGACGTTCACGCCCGAGGACCCGGACCGGCTGCGCCACCCCGCGTACACGATCTACACCTCGGGATCGACCGGGAAGCCGAAGGGCGTGGTGACCGCCTACGCAGGGCTCACCAACATGCTGATCAACCATCAGCGACGGATCTTCGAACCGGTGCTCGCCGACCACGGCCACCGGACCTTCAGGATCGCGCACACCGTGTCGTTCGCGTTCGACATGTCGTGGGAGGAGCTGCTGTGGCTCGCCGACGGGCACGAAGTCCACATCTGCGACGAGGAGTTGCGCCGCGACGCACCCCGGCTGGTCGAGTACTGCGGCGAGCACGGCATCGACGTCATCAACGTGACCCCGACCTACGCCCAGCAGCTGGTCGCCGAAGGGCTGCTCGACAACCCCGAACGACGCCCCGCGCTGGTGCTGTTGGGTGGTGAAGCCGTCACCCCGACGCTGTGGCGGCGGCTCGCCGGGACGAAGGGCACGGTTGGCTACAACCTGTACGGGCCCACCGAGTACACCATCAACACCCTCGGCGTCGGCACCTTCGAATGCCAGGACCCGGTGGTCGGCGTGGCCATCGACAATACCGACGTGTACGTCCTCGACCCCTGGCTGCGGCCGCTGCCCGACGGAGTGGCCGGCGAGCTGTACGTGGCGGGCGTCGGCATCGCGCGCGGCTACCTGGGCCAGAGCGCCCAGACCGCGCACCGCTTCGTCGCCTGCCCCTTCGGCGCACCCGGCGAGCGCATGTACCGCACCGGGGACCTGGTGCTCCGCAGGCCCGATGGGAACATCGCCTACCTGGGCCGCACCGACCAGCAGGTCAAGATCCGCGGGCACCGCGTCGAACTGGGCGAGGTCGAGGCCGTGTTCGCGGCCCACCCGGCGGTCCGCTTCGTCGCCGCGGTCGCCCAGCCGGACCCCCAGGTCGACGGGGCTCACCGGCTGGCCGCCTATCTCGTCCTGGCGGACTCCGCCGACCTGGCCCGGGTCGCCGCCGAAGTCGGCGCGGGGCTGCCGGACTTCCTGCGCCCCACCCACTACGCACAGGTCGACAGTATCCCCCTCACCGTGAACGGGAAGGCTGACACCAAGGCGCTTCCCGATGCCAGGCCGCTGGGCGCGCTGACCACGGCGCAGGAGCGCGGACCGGAGACCGAAACCGAGAGGGTGGTCTGCGAGTTCTTCGCCGAGGCGCTGGACCTGGACGATGACGAGGTGAGTGCGGTGAGCGACTTCGTGTCCCTCGGCGGACACTCCATGCTGGCGGTGCGGCTGATCGGGCTGCTCCGCCGGGAGTACGGTCCTGTGATCACCATCCGTGATCTGTTCACCCTGCGAACCCCGGAAGCGATGGCCCGCCACCTCGATGAGAACTGACGTCCGTTGATGAAGACCGACACGCAGCGGCCCCGCCCGGGCGCCGCCATCCTGCGAACCGCCCTGCGCCGCAACATCGGCGCCATGATCGCGGGCACCGTCCTCATGGGCCTGTACCAGGCGGCGGAGACCGCGTTCCCCATCGCGCTCGGCATGATCGTCGAGCACACGATGCAGGACCGCAGCCTCCCCTCGCTCGGAGTGTCGATCGGCGCGCTGGCCGTGATCATCACGACGGTGTCCCTGTCGTGGCGGTTCGGCATGCGGGTGCTGCAGAAGGCCAACACGACCGAGGCGCACCGCTGGCGGGTCCAGGTCGCGGCCTGCGGGCTCCAACCGGTGGCCAGGGACGTCGACGGCCTCAAGTCCGGCGAGATCCTGACCATCGCCACCGAGGACGCCGACCAGACGGCCGACATCATCGAAGTGGTACCGCTGCTGATCAGCTCTCTGGTCGCCGTGTCGGTCGCGGCCGTGGCACTGAGCCTGGCCGACCTGCGGCTCGGCCTGCTGGTGGTCGTGGGGACCGTCGCGATCCTGTCGGTCCTGGCCGTGATGTCCAAGCGGATCGGCGCCAGCACCCAGGAGCAGCAGGCCAAGGTGGCACGGGCCGGAGCCAAGGTCGCCGACCTCATCATCGGCCTGCGCCCGCTCCACGGCTTCGGCGGCAACCACGCCGCGTTCGGCTCCTACCGCAAGGTCAGCACCGACGCGAAGCGCCAGGCCGTCACCGTGGCCCGGGTGAACGGCCGGTACGCGGGCACCGCGCTGGCCCTCAACGCGGTCCTCGCCGCGGCGGTCTCCCTGACGGCGGGCTGGCTGGCGTTCGAGGGCCGGATCACCATCGGGGAACTGGTCATGGCCGTGGGCCTCGCGCAGTTCATCATGGAACCGCTGAAGATGTTCTCCGAGATGCCCAAGTACGTGATGATCGCACGGGCTTCGGCCGAGCGGATGGCGCTGGTGCTCTCCGCCCCACCGGTGGCGACACCGGGCCCCGGCCGCCCGGAGCCGGGCGGAACCCTGGAGGTCGACTGCGTACGGCACGGCACCCTGCGGGAGCTCAAGTTCACCGTGAACGCGGGCGAGTTCGTGGCGATCGCCGCCTACCAGCCGCGCGCGGCGGCAGACCTCGCCGCCGTCCTCGCGGTGAACGTCGCCCCCCACACGTACGGTGGAGTGGTGCGCATCGGAGGCCAGGAGATCGCGGACCTGTCGGTCGAAGCCGTACGCGAGCACATGCTGGTGAACCCGTACGACGGGGAGATCTTCGCCGGTACCCTCCGGACGAACATCGACCCGTCGGGCACCAGCCGGACGGTCGAGGAGGCCGTCGAGGCGTCCATGCTCACCGATGTCGTCGCCCTTCACCGCGAGGGCCTGGACTACGCGGTCCGCGACCGAGGGGCGAACCTCTCCGGAGGCCAGCGGCAACGCCTGTCACTGGCCCGCGCGTTGGCCGCCGACACAGAGGTGCTGGTCCTGCACGACCCGACGACGGCCGTCGACGCGGTCACCGAGCAGCTCATCGCGCGCAACATCGCGAAACTGCGCCGAGGCCGGACGACGGTGGTGATCACCAGCAGCCCACCGCTCCTGGACGCGGCGGACCGTGTCCTGGTCCTCGACGAGGGCGTGATCACCGCCGAGGACACGCACCGCAACCTGCTGGCACGGGACGAGGCGTACTGCCTGGCCGTGGCGAGGTGAACCGAGGGGGTCCCGCCCGGGGAGCCTCTCAGCCCAACGCCCAGGCCACATCCCTCAGCAGCGCCTGCCGCCAGCCCGCGCGGTCGTGCGCGGAAGCCGAACGTGACACGCGCACGGTGGCACCCGACCGCTCGGTCAGCGTCTCGGCCAGCTCGCAGTGGGGCAGCATGGAGGCCTCGTGCTCCCCCACGTCGAACGCGCACCGCAGCCGGGACAGGTCGGCGCCCCGCCGCAGCCGCCCGGCGATCGCGCCCCCGACTGCCCCGCCCAGCGGATCCGCCGACTCCATGGCCCCGGGTGCCCACCAGAAGGACCCCGACTGGCAGGCGATACGGGAGACCAGCTCCGGGAACTCCAGAGCCGCGTACAGCGCGCTCAGCCCGCCCAGGCTCTGCCCGGCCACCACCAGCCGGTCCGGATCGGCCACCACGCCGGACTCGGCCACCAGCGGCAGCAGTTCGTCCCGGACCGCCTCCCACAGTGCGGGGCGGCAGCCGAACTCCGCCTCCCGGTCCTTGGCGGGTACGAAGACGAGGGTGACCGGAGGCATGTCACCCGCGTCGAAGGCCGCGTCGAAGGCAGTCATGGCCGGGTGCAGATAGAGCCAGTCGTCCCCGTCGAGCAGCAGCACCACGGGACCGCCGCCGCCCACCGGGTGGACGCGCACGGTGCGCCGCCCGCCGAGCCGGTCGCTGTTCCAGCGGAGCCGGGTACGGGGGAGGGGCAGGACGTCGTCCGGGCCGAGGGCGGGCCAGTGCGGCTGGGGCGGGGCATCCGGCGTCGCGGCGATGGACCGCTCGCCGCCTGCGCCGACCGGGTTGAACGGATCGGCGTGGGCGGCCCCTCCCGCGAGGACGCGGTAGGTCACCCGCAGCCGCGCGGGCATGCGCACCTCGGCGTACCAGCAGTCCGTGGAGTCCCAGCGACGCAGCGGCACGGGCGGTGACCAGCTCTCGAAGTCGAGTACGGCCTCGGAGCCGCGCCACAGGAAGAGGGTCAGCCAGCCCCCGCCGTCGGCGGGTACCGACACGGGTGTCCGTGCCGCCGCCCAGAACGCGTCGGTACCGGGCCGGGACAGCAGCCCGAACGCGGCGAAGGGGCGCTTGTCGTCGGTGGTCGCGCCGGAGGGGGGAGGCGGTGAGGCACTCGTCATCAGGTGACCCTAACCCAACGGGCGCAGGGGTGGACTACCCGAACTGGCCTATGAACAAACGAACTTGCTTCCCGATGCGCCCGCCCCTGCCCCGGTGGGCCGGAACACGCCCCCGCGCGGCCGTGGCGGGTGCGGGTCAGTCCCGGGGCGGAAGCAGCCGGGGTACGACCCGCACGTAGGCCACCATGCCGATCACCTCGACCAGGGTCTGCGCGACCACGACCACCGCGGCGACGGCGAGCGCGTCCGGGAGCGCCAGGGCCAGGGGGAGGACCACCAGGGAGTTACGGGTCGCGCCCGTGAACACGATCGCCCGCCCGGCGGGAACGCCCAGACGGAACGCGCGGGCGACGCCGAGCCCCGCGAACGCCATCACGACGAGGAAGAGTACGTAGAACGGGACGACGCGGGCCACGTACGCCACGCTGCCGGTGTCGCCGAGCTTCGGCAGTTGGGAGGCGACCACCGTGAACAGGACGGCGGCCATCAGCGGCACCATCGCCGTGCCCATGGCGTCGACGGCCTTCCGCCCGGCCGGGCGGCGCGCGGTCCAGGCCTGGGTCAGCCAGGCCAGAGCCAGCGGGATCACGATCAGGACGACGAACGCCTCGACGAACGGTCCGGCCTCCACCACGTCGGCCAGGCCCGGCCCCAGGAACAGGAACAGAAAGCCCGGCAGCAGCACCATCTGGGCGAGCAGCAGGAGAGGGGTGGCGGCCAGCAGGCGCTGGTTGTCGCCTCCGGCGAGCCCGCTGAAGACGATCACGTAGTCGATGCACGGTGCCAGCAGCACCAGCAGGACACCGACGCGGACCGCCTGTTCGTCGGGGAGGAAGGCGAACATCGCGGCGACCACCAGCGGCACCACGACGAAGTTCACCACCAGTGCGGCGGCCAGGAAACGGCCCGCCCGCAACGAGCGCACCAGTTCCGCGGCCGGTACCTGGAGGAACGTCACGTACAGCAGGGCGGCCAGCGCCGGGTTGATGGCGTGCTCCAGGCCCGGTCCCGCATCCGGAGCGAACCGGCCCACCAGGCCTCCGGCGGCCAGGGCCCCGACATAGACGGCAACCTGGTGGCGTTCCATGCCTGCGACCAGGCCGGACGGGGACGACGACAACGTACGTGCTCCTTGTGCGCGGCTGCGTGCGGCGGGCTGCCGCCCCCCGACGCAGTCGACCGTAGACCGTCGGCCCGGCCCCGGTGCGCCTGCCCCGCTGCTGGAAGGGGGCAGGCGCCCGGCCGCCCTCCCGAGGGACTGCCCCGTACCGTCTCGTCGGCCCCGCCCCCGGCTGTTCAGCGGGCGGTGCTTCCCCCGCTCGGCGCGTAGAGGATCCAGAGCGGCCCCTCGGCGAGATCGACGCGCTCGCCGTCCGGGGTGCTGAACCCGGTGGGGTCGTCGGCCGAGGCGCGCGACCACCGGGCCTCGTGGGCGCGGCCGTCACGCAGGACGAGCGCGTCGCCCGAGCCCACGGTCTCGGTGAACGGGCTGACGCTCCCGGACCGGTCGCGGAAGTCCGAAGGGCGTACGGTCACGTCCTGGACGATGACCGTACCGGCCCCGATCCGCGCCCCGTCGGAGGTACGGGCGGGGGAGCCGTCCAGCGAGACCAGCCACCGGCCGCGCTCGGCGGACCAGGTGAAGCTGACGGCGGCGGACGGGTAGCGGACCGTATGGCTGTCCTCCGGCTCCCCGCCCGGCGGAGCCGCCCCGAAGCGCAGCCCCAGCGCCTCGACGGCGTTGACACCGGACGCGGTGTACGGGACCCTCTCCGGCCGCAGGTAGAGATTGTGCGGGGCGGGCCGGTCGGGCCCCCGGAAGTAGGCCTGCGGTGCCTTCGACGGAGGTACGGCCTCCAGCGGTGCCCGGTCGATGACCGGCAGTAGTCTGCTGTGGGCGCCGGAGAACGCCAGCGTCGGCTGTTCGAACTGGCGCAGCAGCTCCAGATCGGTCTCCCGGGCGCTGCGGACCGGGCCGATGGCCGGTGGCAGATCCGAGGAGTAGACGGCGAGGATGCGGCTGAGCCCGGCCTCCACCTGCTCGACGTAGACGATGTCGGCCCGCTCCAGCCCGGTGTGGGGCCGGGCGGGTGCCACGTTGTCGATCTTCACGGCGAGCACGTGGCCCTCGGTGCCCGAGCCCGTCCCGGACGGGGAGCTGCCGCGGGGCGTCGGCCCGGAGCCGTCCCCGCCCGTGCACCCGACCGAGAGGAGGGCCAGGACGAGCGTGGTGAGCAGCGCTGCGGCCCACGTCTTCACTCCGGCTGGGGACATGACGACCGCCCTTCCTGGGTGCCGGCCGGCGGTGCCGGCGGAACGCTGCCGCGTCGCGGCCCCCTACCCATCATCACGCGCCGGGCGGCCCGACGGTTGCGGAGGCCGCCGCGAGGCAGCCTCCGGCCCGCGGGCCGCAGGCTGAGTGAGTACTCACTCCGTGATCTCGGGGCACGCCGGTCAGTGACCGACCTCGCGGCCCCGCCGCGGCACCGGCCTTTCCCGCGCACGGGAGCACAGCCCTCCACAGGGCCGGTACGCCACGGGCGACATGGCCGGAACTGCACCGCGCCGCGCCCTCGATTCCGCTTCCGCGGGGACTGTTCGCTCTCTACGGTTGCTACCAGTGACGGGCCACCCGCCCGTACGGTGTGAGGAGCGAGGCAGAGGGGGTTCGGTGGAAGCCGAGTTGATGACACTGGCGGCATCGGGTGCGACGACCGTCGTGGGGCTGATGGCGACGGAGGCCTGGACGCAGGTACGCGGGCGGCTGGCCCGGTTCCTGTCCCGAGGCGAGGACACCGACGCGGTCGACGCCGAGCTGGAGGAGTCCCGCGCCGAGCTGACGGCGGCCCGGGCCGACGCAGACGAGGCGACGGCGGCCGACATCGAGGCGGAGTGGCGGACCAGGCTCCGCCGGGCCCTGCGCGCCAACCCGGAGGCCGCCGAGGAGCTGCGGACCCTGCTCGACGAACTGGCGCCCCTCCAGCCGTCGGCCCCCACGGTGTCGGTCTCCAACTCCGTCAGCGGAGGCACCCAGTACGCCCCGGTGGTCCAGGGGCAGAACATCTCCCACTTCACGCTGAACGGCTCCGGTGTGACGGCCCCGGAGCAGCGGCCGGGCGCGGAGTGACGGCGGGGCGGCCGGGCGGGTCCGAGCCGGTCTCCTCGCGCAACGACCTGTCCGGCACCACCTACGGGCCGACCGTCCAGGCCGGGGCGATCCACGGCGGCATCACGTTCAACGTCCAGGAGGCGCCGCCGTCCGGAACGTATGTTCCACCCGATGAGATCCCGCCACTGGCCGTACGGTTCGTCAACCGGACCAAGGGCCTGGCCGCGCTCGACACCTGGCTGGCCCGGAACGGAGCCGACGGCGGGGCGAGCGTCGGCTTCGCCGCGTTGTACGGTCTGCCCGGCGTCGGCAAGACCGCCCTCGCGACCCACTGGGCGGAGCGCGAACGGGAACGGTTCCCCGACGGGCAGATCTACGTGGACTACGCCTCCCTGCGCACGGAGTCGAAGGCCCCCGACATCTCCGAGGCCGTACGGCGCTGTCTGAAGTCCCTGGGGGTCGACGACCCCTACATCCCGGCGACGCTGGAGGACCGGACCCGGCTGCTGCGGACCCGGTCGGCGGGCCGACGGCTGCTGATCTTCCTGGACAACGTCTCGGGCCCCGCCCAGGCAGCCGCCCTCATGCCGAAGGGAAAGGGCAGCGCGCTGCTCGTCGCGAGCGGGAGCCTCATCGGGGAACTCGCCCTGGACGGGGCAAGGCTGATGCCGGTGGAGCCGCTCGACCAGGACAGTGGCCTGAAGGTGCTCGCCGACCGGTGCGGAACCGGCACGGTCGAGGCCGACCCCGCCTCGGCGGAACGCCTCGTGGAGCTGTGCGGCGGGCTGCCGGTGGCGCTGCACGTGGTCGCCGCCCGGCTGGCGGCCGACACCCGGCTGACCCTCGCGGGGCTCGTGGCGGAGCTGGCCGCGGAATCGCGCCGACTGGCAGGAATGTCCCTGGGAGAGGAACGGTCCGTGTCTGCCGCCTTCGACCTCGCCTATCGTGAACTCGCTCCGGAAGCCGCCCGGCTCTACCGTCTGCTGGGCTGGCACCCGGGCGCCTCCTTCGACGCCGGGGTCGCCGCGGTGGCGGCTGACCTGGCCCCGGGCCCGGCCGCGGACGCGCTGGAATCCCTCCACCGGGCAGGCCTCCTCGACCGGACGGCGGACGGACGTCTCCGCTTCCACGACCTCGTACGCCTGCACGCCCGGGAACGTGCGACGGAGGAGGAGCGCCCCGGTGAACGGCTGGCGCTGGTACGGCGGGTGACCCTGCACTATCTGGCCCTGACCGCGCTGGCCGACCGGGCCGTGCGGGAGGACCGGCTCCGCATCGCCGACCACACGCGGTTGCTCGCCGGCGTTCCCGACCCCTTCGCCGCCGAGGGCGCACCGCAGCCCGTGGACTGGCTGGAGGCCGAACACCGCAACATCCTCGGCCTACTGCGGGCCGCCGCGCGCGAGGAGACGCTGCAGACCGAGGTGTGGCAGCTCGCCGAGGCACTGACCGTACTGTTCCTCCACCACCGGCATCTCGGTGACTGGCAGGAGTCGCTCGAACTGGGTGCGGCGGCGGCCGCCGAGTCCGTGGTGCCCGCTGCGGAGGCGAGGCTCCGCAGTCTCCTCTCCCGCCCACTGATGGACCTCGGCGAGTACGCGGCCGCACGGAGCCAGCTGGAGCGGGCCCAGGCCTGCGCCGAGGTCTCGGGAGACCTGGTCGTCCGCGCCTCCGTACAGGAATTCTCCGGCCGGTACTGGGACCAGCGCGACCCGGTCCGGGCCATGGAGGCCTACCGCGGTGCCCTCGAACTCAACACGGCCGCGAACGAGGGGCGCGGAGCCGCCATAGCGTCCTACTTCCTGGGTTGTGCCCAGGACGCCGCCGGGAACCCCGCCGAGGCGCTGGACACCCTGCGCGGCGCGCACGAACAGCTCATCGCCCGCGAGGACCCGAGAATGGCGGCCCGGGTCCGCATGGCCATCGGCCTCGTACACAACCGCCTGGACGAGACGGAGGAAGCGGTCCGGTCCCTGAGCGAAGCCGCCGAGGTCCTCCGCGCGCAGGAGGCGACCCACTACGAGGCCCAGGCGCTCGTCGCGCTGGCCGACATCGAACAGCGCACCCAGGGTGACCCCCGCCGGGTGCGCGGCCATCTGGAACGGGCGCTCGCGATCTTCGAGGCCGGGGGAAGCCCCCGGGCGCAGGAACTCCGCGAGCGGCTGGAGGAAGGACCGGCGGACGACTGACCCGCCCAACAGCTATGTGCTCAGGCCGAGATGCCGCCCGTCGGCGGTGTACGCAGCCTGATTACCACGTCCTCGTCGCGCGCTCCGAAGCGGACGGTCAGCTGGGCGTCCGCCAGCGGAGCGGCGGCCCGCAGCAGGGCGTGGACGGCTGCTGCGGGCAGGCCCGGACCGGTCGCCGGTCCGGTCATCGCCGCCTCCACGATCCGCCCGTCCCGCAGTCCCACCAGATGCCCGCCTCCGCGCACGGAGGTCGCCGCGAGACGACACCCCGGGAAGCGGCTCAGCGTGTCCCCGATCCACTGGAGCGCAGCCGTCGCGGCAGGGGCGGGAGCGCCTCGGAGCAGCGCCGAGGCGTTCTCCTTCGTGTTCCGGTCCGCCTCCCGCTCGTCGCAGGCGAGGTGGACGAAGCGTCCGGCCGTCTCGTCCTCGCCCGGAGACACCGCCGCGGGCCGCCTGCGTACGGTGACGGTGTCCGCCGAGACGGTGGTGGTGACCCGCCAGGAGGTGACCGCCGCTCCCGTCTCCTCGGGCTCGCCCAGGTAACGGTCCGGCGGGGGCGTGTGCGTCGGTTCCGGGAGGTCCAGCAGGTGGTAGAGGGCGGTACGCAGCCGGGTCAGGGCCCGTCCCGGCTGGTCGAACGCCCCCTCAGCGACCTCGGTGAACCGGTCCCGGCCGGCCAGCGCGGACGTGATCTGTTCGTACAGGTCCCCCGGACCGTGGAGGCGGGGCGCGGCCCGCCCGAGCGCGGCCACGGCGGTGCCGTCGACCGCCTCGCTGCCGAAGGCCCCGAGCAGGACGGGCTTGCCGAGCGCCGCCCCGTACAAGGTCACCGAACCGTGATCGCCGACCACGACATCCGCCGCGACCAGGGCCGACCGCCAGGCATGCACATGCGGGACCAGCATCAGACCGGCTTCCAGAGCCGGGGCGAGAAGGGTGCGTACCTGCCAGGAACCGTGCCCCGCCCAGACGTTGGGGTGAATGATCGCCGCCACCCGGAACTCGTCGTAGGGCAGTGCCGCCAGCATCCGGGCCGCCAGCCCCGGGTCCCGGCCGATCAGCGAACTGCCGCCCCAGGTGGAACTGAGCACCACCAGCCGGTGCCCGGCCGGAACCCCGAGTGCGCGCCGGTACGCCCCGGCCCGCCCGGCGCTGACGAGCAGCTCGTCGTAGCACGGGTCGCCCACGAGCAGGGTGCGCCCGGCCGCCTTGGGGTGCGAGGAGAGCAACTGCTCCTCCTGGCTCGGATGCGAGATCGCCAGCCATGCGCGCCCGGACTCCAGGAGGCTGTCCGGTACGACCCCGGACAGCCGGTCGCGGGGCCCCCGGGAGTCCGGTACCTGCTTCTGGAAGCCGATGCCGTGCGGCAGCACGAGGACCGGGCAATGCCCCTCGGGAACCTCGATGTTCTCGCTGGCGGTGAGGATCAGGTCGGGCTCGGCGTGACCTACCTGTTCCCAGGGGATGACCCGGCAGCCCGCGTCGTGCAGCAGCTCCAGCACTCCGTCGTTGAACGCGGAGGTGGGGTCGTGGGCGAAGACGACCGTAACCCGGGCGTCCCCGCGCAGCAGGGCGGGGAGGCATTCGAGGACCCGTACCGTCGAGGTGACCGTACGGGCCGCTACGACCAGGGTCTTCTCACCCTGAAAGGTGTTCCACCGTTCGGCGTCGGTCCCGACGGGGACGCGGAGGGGCTGGCTAGCGTGCATGGCCACCCCGAAAGGCTACGGGCACACCGCTCGATCGCGGCTCGCGGCTCGCGGCTCGCGGCTCGCGGCTCGCGGCTCGCGGCTCGCGGCTCGCGGCTCGCGGCTCGCGGCTCGCGGCTATGGTCGGCCTATCGCATGTCAAGTGGTACTGCAACCCTTTCGGGTATCGAACTGAGGTCCCTGGCAGTCGTATTGTACGGGCATCATCCCTGGTCGGGCCGCTCGTCCGCCCCCGCCAGGGGCATGCGCGCCCTGGGCGCCGGCGCACCGGTTCAAGGATTCCTTCTACGCGGGCGCCGGGGCGCCCCCCGATCTCCGCCGCCAGGTCCGCCTCGACTTGGTCCAGACCTCTTGACCGTAGGTCTGGACCATTCTACGTTTTGTCAGGGTCACGCCATTGGGTGGGCGGTGCGAACCCTTCGCACCGGCGCGGCAGACCCGGGCAGGAAGGACATGCGTCATGGGCAGGACATCACGGCTGCTGGGCACCGCACTGGCCGCGGCACTCGTCGTACCGACGCTGGTCGGGGCCGCACCCCCGAAGGCCGCCGACGAGACCTGCGCGGTCAAGTCGAAGCCCGCCGGCAAGGTGCTCCAGGGGTACTGGGAGAACTGGGACGGCGCGGCCAACGGAGTGCACCCGCCGCTCGGCTGGATCCCGATCACCGACTCCCGTATCGCCGAACACGGCTACAACGTCATCAACGCGGCCTTCCCCGTCATCCGCTCCGACGGAACCGTGCTGTGGGAGGACGGTATGGACAACACGGTCAAGGTCGCCACCCCCGCCGAGATGTGCGAGGCCAAGGCCTCCGGCAGCACCATCCTCATGTCGATCGGGGGCGCCACGGCGGGGATCGACCTCAGCTCCAGCGCGGTGGCCGACCGGTTCGTCGAGACGATCGTCCCGATCCTGAAGAAGTACAACTTCGACGGCATCGACATCGACATCGAGACCGGCCTCATCAGCACCGGCAACATCAACGAACTCTCCGCCTCCCAGGCCAATCTGATCCGCATCATCGACGGCGTCCTCGCCGCGATGCCCCCCGGCTTCGGACTCACCATGGCCCCCGAGACGGCGTACGTCACCGGCGGCAGCGTCGTCTACGGCTCGATCTGGGGTGCCTACCTCCCGATCATCAAGAAGTACGCCGACAACGGCCGGCTGTGGTGGCTGAACATGCAGTACTACAACGGCAGCATGTACGGCTGTTCCGGCGACTCCTACTCCGCCGGTACGGTCGCGGGCTTCGTCGCCCAGACCGACTGCCTCGACGCCGGGCTCGTCATCCAGGGCACCACCATCAAGGTGCCCTACGACAAGCAGGTCCCGGGCCTGCCCGCCCAGATCGGAGCGGGCGGCGGCCACATGTCCACCGGCCTCGTCGCCCAGGCGTGGAACCACTACGACGGCGCGCTCAAGGGGCTGATGACCTGGTCCCTGAACTGGGACGGCTCCAAGGGCTGGACCTTCGGCGACAACGTGAAGGCCCTGCAGGGCCGTTGAGCACGCGTGCCTACGCTCTCCCCGCCCCCGGCCCCCCGCGGACCGGGGGCGCGGTGCCGCCCCGGCCGGGGAGCGACACGAGGAAGGCGTGAACCGGTCGCGCACCGGGGCGGCCGAGGCGACAGAATCGGGTACGGACCGGGGGTGATCCTTGTCCCCGGTGCGCCGGTCCGTCTCCCCGCGGCCCGGCCGACGACGAAGACGTACGAGGAGACCCGATGGCGCACGAACGGGCCGGGCAGCCGGCGCAGTCCGCGGACCTGGTCGACGTGGCACGACTGGTGACGGCCTACTACGCCCTGCACCCCGATCCGGCCGACCCCGCCCAGCGGGTGACCTTCGGCACCTCGGGCCACCGCGGGTCCTCGCTCGCCGCGGCGTTCAACGACGACCACATCGCCGCCACCACCCAGGCGATCTGCGACTACCGCACCCGCCGGGGCACCGACGGGCCGCTGTACCTCGGGGCCGACACCCACGCCCTGTCCGAACCGGCCCGGGGCACCGCCCTGGAGGTGCTCGCCGCCAACGGGGTCACCGCCCTCATCGACAGCGCCGACGGCTACACCCCGACCCCCGCCGTCTCGCACGCCATCCTCACGTACAACCGGGGGCGCACCGAGCACCTGGCCGACGGCATCGTCGTCACCCCGTCGCACAACCCGCCGGCCGACGGCGGCTTCAAGTACAACCCGCCCAACGGCGGCCCGGCCGCATCGGACGCCACCTCCTGGATCCAGGACCGGGCGAACGCCCTGATCGAGGCCGGACTCGGAGAGGTCCGCCGCATTCCGTACGCCCGCGCTCTGGCCGCCGACACCACGCACCGGCACGACTTCCTGAGCACGTACGTCGACGACCTGCCCGCCGTCCTGGACCTGGACGCTGTACGGGAGGCGGGCATCCGGATCGGCGCTGACCCGCTCGGCGGCGCCTCCGTCGCGTACTGGGGGCGCATCGCGGAACGCCACCGGATCGACCTCACCGTGGTCAACCCGCTCGCCGACCCCACCTGGCGGTTCATGACGCTGGACTGGGACGGCAGGATCCGCATGGACTGCTCGTCCCCGCACGCCATGGCCTCGCTGATCGAGCAGCGCGACGCGTACGCCATCGCCACCGGGAACGACGCGGACGCCGACCGGCACGGCATCGTCACCCCCGACGGCGGCCTGATGAACCCCAACCACTACCTGGCCGTAGCCATCGACTACCTCTACACCCACCGCGACGCCTGGCCCGCCCGAACAGGTATCGGCAAGACCCTGGTCTCCTCCTCGATGATCGACCGGGTCGCCCACGACCTCGGCCGCAGCCTGGTGGAGGTCCCGGTCGGCTTCAAGTGGTTCGTCGACGGCCTCTACGACGGCAGCCTCGGCTTCGGCGGCGAGGAGTCCGCCGGGGCCTCGTTCCTGCGCCGCGACGGCCGCGTCTGGACGACGGACAAGGACGGCATCCTGCTCGCCCTCCTCGCCTCGGAGATCACCGCCGTCACCGGCTCCACCCCCTCCCAGCACTACGCGCAGCTCACCGCCCGCTTCGGCAGCCCGGCGTACGCGCGCATCGACGCGCCCGCCACCCGCGAGGAGAAGGCGGTCCTGGCGAAGCTCTCCCCGCAGCAGGTCAAGGCCGACACCCTGGCCGGGGAACCCGTCACCGCCGTCCTCACCGAGGCACCCGGCAACGGGGCGCCGATCGGTGGCCTCAAGGTCTGCACCGACAGCGCCTGGTTCGCCGCCCGCCCCTCGGGCACCGAGGACGTCTACAAGGTGTACGCGGAGAGCTTCCAGGGGCCCGAACACCTCGCCCAGGTCCAGGAAGAGGCGCGAGCCCTGGTCTCGGAGGCGCTCGGCAGCGCCTGAACCGGCAGTTCGTACGCCGCCGGGGGCCGGGACGGACCGTGTCCCGGCCCCGGACGGTTCAGGCCCCGTGTCGTCCTGCTCGACGAGCCCGCCACCGCCCTCGGCCATGCGGTCGAGGTCCTGGACCCGGTGCGCGAAGTCGCCGCCGAGGGCCGGACCATCGTCCGGGGCGTCCACGACCTCGCCGCCGCCCGTCAGCCGACACCTCGGCCGCCCCGCGCGCGAGACGGTTCAGCCGGACGTCCCCGCGTCCCCCCGGAACACCCGAAGGATCTCCTCGGCGGCCAGCGTCGCCGTCAACGTGCCCTCCCTGACACGCTGTTCCAGCTCCGGCGTGAGCTTCCGCACCGCCGGATGGGACCGCAGGCTGTCCAGCAGCTCGTCCCGGACCATCGACCAGGTCCAGTCGACCTGCTGGTCCCGGCGCTTGGCCGCCAGCCGCCCGGTCGACTCCAGGACCGTACGGTGCTGCTCCAGGCGGTCCCAGAGCGTGTCGAGCCCCGTCGACTCGCGTGCGCTGCACGTCAGTACCGGGGGAGTCCAGGCCGCGTCCGCCGGGTGCATCAGCCGCAGTGCGCCCGCCAGTTCGCGTGCCGCCGAGCGGGCGTCGCGCTCGTGCGGACCGTCGGCCTTGTTCACCGCGATGGCGTCGGCCAGCTCCAGGACACCCTTCTTGATGCCCTGCAACTGGTCGCCGGTCCGGGCCAGGGTCAGCAGCAGGAACGTGTCGACCATGTTGGCCACCGCGGTCTCCGACTGCCCGACCCCCACCGTCTCCACGAGCACCACGTCATACCCCGCCGCCTCCATCACCACGATGGACTCCCGGGTCGCCTTCGCCACCCCGCCCAGCGTGCCCGCCGTGGGGGAGGGGCGGACGAAGGCCGCAGGGTCCACCGCGAGGCGTTCCATCCGGGTCTTGTCGCCCAGGATGGAACCGCCCGTACGGCTGGAGGACGGGTCCACGGCCAGCACCGCCACCCGGTGCCCGAGCCCCGTGAGCATCGTGCCGAGCGCATCGATGAACGTGGACTTGCCCACGCCCGGCACCCCGCTGATCCCGATCCGCCGCGCCGCTCCCGCGTGCGGCAGCAGCCGGCTCAGCAACTCCTGCGCCAGCAGCCGGTGTTCGGCCCGCGTCGACTCGACGAGCGTGATCGCACGGGCCACGAAGGCCCGCTTGCCGTCGAGCACTCCCTGCACATAACCGTCGATGTCGATCTTCACAGCCATCCGGTCAGCGGCTCACAGCTCGTGGCCGAGCGCGGCGCCGAGCCGCGTCACCAGATCGTGGGCCGCGTCCGGGATCACCGTGCCCGGCGGGAAGACCGAGGCCGCGCCCGCCGCGTGCAGGGCCTCGATGTCCTGCGGCGGAATCACCCCGCCCACCACGATCATGATGTCCTCCCGGCCCTCGGCGGCCAGCTCCTCGCGCAGCGCGGGCACCAGGGTCAGGTGCCCCGCCGCCAGCGAGGAGACGCCCACGATGTGCACGTCCGCCTCGACGGCCTGCCGCGCCACCTCGCCCGGCGTCTGGAACAGCGGGCCGACGTCCACGTCGAAGCCCAGGTCGGCGAAGGCCGTGGCGATCACCTTCTGGCCCCGGTCGTGGCCGTCCTGGCCCATCTTGGCGACCAGGATGCGCGGACGGCGCCCCTCCGCCTCCTCGAACGCGTCGACCAGCTTGCGTGTGCGGTCCACCGAAGGGGATTCCCCTGCCTCTTTGCGGTACACACCGGAGATCGTACGGATCTGCCCGGCGTGCCGCCCGTACACCTTCTCCAGGGCGTCCGAGATCTCCCCGACCGTGGCCATCGCGCGGGCCGCGTCGACCGCCAGCGCCAGCAGATTGCCCTCCAGGCCCGGCCCCGGGTCCCGCTCGGCGGCGGCCGTCAGGGCCCGCAGCGCCTCCTGGCACGCCACCTCGTCGCGCTCCTCGCGCAGCCGCCGCAGCTTCTCGATCTGCTGGGTGCGCACCGAGGAGTTGTCGACCTTGAGCACGTCGATCTGCTCGTCGGTCTCCACCCGGTACTTGTTCACCCCGATCACCGGCTGCCGCCCGGAGTCGATCCGCGCCTGCGTACGGGCGGCGGCCTCCTCCACCCGGAGCTTGGGGATGCCCGCGTCGATCGCCTTCGCCATCCCGCCGGCAGCCTCCACCTCCTCGATGTGCTGCCAGGCCCTCTCCGCCAGGTCGCGCGTCAGCTTCTCCACGTACGCGCTGCCGCCCCACGGGTCGATGACCCGGCAGGTACCCGACTCCTGCTGGAGCAGGAGCTGGGTGTTGCGGGCGATCCGCGCCGAGAAGTCGGTGGGCAGCGCCAGTGCCTCGTCCAGTGCGTTGGTGTGCAGCGACTGGGTGTGCCCCTGGGTCGCGGCCATCGCCTCCACGCACGTACGCGTCACATTGTTGAACACGTCCTGCGCGGTCAGCGACCACCCCGAGGTCTGCGAATGGGTACGCAGGGAAAGCGACTTGGCGTTCTTCGGGTCGAACTGCTTGACTAGGCGCGCCCACAGCAGCCGGGCCGCCCGCAACTTGGCGACCTCCATGAAGAAGTTCATGCCGATCGCCCAGAAGAACGACAGCCGGGGAGCGAACGCGTCGACGTCCAGGCCTGCTTCCTGCCCGGCGCGCAGATACTCCACCCCGTCGGCCAGCGTGTACGCCAGCTCCAGATCGGCCGTCGCCCCGGCCTCCTGGATGTGGTATCCGGAGATCGAGATGGAGTTGTAGCGCGGCATCTTCTGCGAGGTGAACGCGAAGATGTCGGAGATGATCCGCATCGAGGGCGTCGGCGGATAGATGTAGGTGTTGCGGACCATGAACTCCTTCAGAATGTCGTTCTGAATGGTCCCGGCCAGCTTCTCGGGCGGTACGCCCTGCTCCTCGGCGGCCACGATGTACAGGGCCAGCACGGGGAGCACCGCGCCGTTCATCGTCATGGACACCGACATCCGGTCCAGCGGAATGCCGTCGAACAGCTGGCGCATGTCGTAGATCGAGTCGATCGCCACCCCGGCCATGCCGACATCGCCGGTCACCCGGGGGTGGTCGCTGTCGTAGCCCCGGTGGGTCGGCAGGTCGAAGGCGACCGAGAGGCCCTTCTGCCCGGCCGCGAGGTTGCGGCGGTAGAAGGCGTTGGACTCCTCGGCCGTGGAGAACCCGGCGTACTGACGGATCGTCCAGGGCTGGTTGACGTACATCGTCGGGTACGGCCCGCGCAGATACGGGGCGATGCCCGGGTACGAGTGCAGCGCGTCCAGGCCTTCGAGGTCGTCGCCGGTGTAGAGGGGCTTGACCGTGATGCCCTCGGGCGTCTCCCACAGCGGGGCGGCCTCGGAGCCGTCCGCCGCCTTCGCCACGGCCGCCTGCCACTCCTCGGCGGAGCCGGCGGGCGCCGCGGCGGAAGTGAGCGGCACGTCGGAGAAGTCGGGAACGGAGGACTTCCGGTCCGTGGGCGGTGTCGGCATCACGCCACTCCCATGCGGTCGAGTACGGAGGTGAGAACGGCGACCGTGTCGCAGCCCGCGAAGACGTAGGAGTCGACACCGGCGTACTCGCCGGGGCGTCCGGCGAGGAACACCTGTGCCGCGCCTGCCGACTTCAACGCCCCGGCCACCTGCTCCGCCTGTTCGGCGTACAGCGCGTCCGACGAGCACAGACACGCGACGCCCGCCCCGGAGGCGGTCAGCGCGCCGGCCGCCGTCTCCGCGTCCACGGACACCGGATCGTGCACCGCCTCGATCCCGCCCGCCCCGAAGAGGTTGACGGCGAAGGAGACCCGCGCGGTGTGCGCGGCGGCCGGTCCCAGTGCGGCGATGAACACCTTCGGACGGGCGCCCGTCGCGGCGAGGTGCGCGTCGGAGCGGGCCCGCAGTGCCTCGAACGCCTCGTCCCGGCGGACCCGGGGCAGACCGCCAGGAGCCCCGGCGTACGGGTCGGGCGCGGGCTCGCGTTCCACCGGGCGCTCGGAGGGCATCGGGAACTCGCTCACCCCGGTGACCGGCTCCTTGCGACGGGCCAGCTTCGCACTGCGCGCCGCCCAGGTGGCGGCCAGCCGCTCCGCGACCATTCCGGAGCGCAGGGCGGCGGGCAGCCCGCCCGCCCGCTCGGTCTCCTGGAAGAACGCCCAGGCGGCCGCGGCCAGCTCGTCGGTCAGCCGCTCCACATACCAGGAGCCGCCCGCCGGGTCGATGACCCGGGCCAGATGCGACTCCTCCATCAGGATCGTTGAGGTGTTGCGGGCGATCCTGCGCGCGAACGCGTCGGGCAGGCCCAGCGCGTGATCGAACGGCAGCACGGTCACGGAGTCCGCGCCGCCGACACCCGCGCCCAGGGTGGCCAGCGTGGTGCGCAGCATGTTCACCCACGGGTCGCGGCGGGTCATCATCACCGGCGAGGTGACGGCGTGCTGCCGCTGGGCCCCGGCCCCGGGCGCGCCCGAGGCCTCGGCGACCCGCGCCCACAGCCGGCGCGCCGCGCGCAGCTTGGCGATGGTCAGGAACTGGTCGGCGGTGGCCGCGTAGCGGAACTCCAGCTGGCCGCAGGCCGCTTCCACGTTCATCCCGGCCTCGGTCAGGGCCCGCAGATAGGCGACCCCGGTGGCCAGGGAGAGCCCCAGCTCCTCACCGGCCGAACCGCCCGCCTCGTGGTACGGCAGCGCGTCCACGGCGAGCGCCCGCAGGCCCGGGTACTCCGCGCCGCACACCCGCGCCCAGCGCACCACGGCGGTGAGGTCCCCCTCGACGCCGGTCCGCGCCTCGTGGCCGAGCGGGTCGACGCCCAGCGTGCCGCGCGCCTGGCCCTTCGCGACGCCGCGCTCCTCGTACAGCGCGAGCAGCGCGCCCACCGCGGCGTCGGTGTCGTCCGGGGCGTCCAGGGCGATGGGGGCGAGGTCGAGGTAGACCCCGTCCAGCGCGCGGGCCAGCGCGTCGGCGGGGACACCCGCCGGGCCGCCCAGGGTGAGCCAGAGCGAGGTGACCCCGTTCTCCAGATCGCCGAGCACCGCCTCGTTCAGCCGGGCGGGGTCGGTGAGGGTGTGGCGTTGGCGCACGTCCCAGCCGCCCGCCGCGTTCCCCTCGGCCCTGCTGCCCCGGGTGAAGGGGGCGAAGCCGGGAAAGCCGGTGTCCGGCGACCTGTCGTGCGCGGTGTAGAGGGGGCGGGTGATGAGCCCGTCCTCCAGTGTGGTGGACAGCGCTTCCTCGGCGGCCGAGCCCGAGACTTCCTTGCCCGACTTGCGCAGTACGCCTTCGACGAGGCGTTGCCACTGGTCATGGGAGGGGTCGGGGAACGCGGCGGCCTGAGAGAGCCCGTCAGCAGGCTGGACCGTCATGCTCAGATGCTAGGCCAGTGCGCGGAATGAGCAGCAGGGGCACGTGCTGTGACCTTGCCCTCTCGGGTATGCACTTGATCCTTTACGTACGGTCGCGTAACCGGCGCGGTGGCCGGGCTTCGGGCAACACGGCGGCCCTCGGTATCGGGATGAAATCGGATGTAGATGCATATTATGTGCGAAGTTTCCCGATTTCTTATGCATTCTCTGGAATGCCCGTATCCACCCCGGCGCGCCCGAGGCCGCCGGGATACGGAGAGGACGCGACCGTGGCCGTCGGACCTGTGGAGTACCTCGTCATCGCCTTCCCCGGCAGCCGCTTCACCGGGGCCGTCGCTCCCGCCCTCGCCGACGCCGTGGCGTCCGGTTCCCCGCGCGCCGCGGACCTGGCCTTCGTCCGCCGGGCCGAGGACGGCTCACTGGTCCGGGCGGGGCTGCGGGAGCTGGACCCGGAAGGGATCGTGCCGCTCGACGCGGGGGAGGGCGGGGCGGCGCCGGAGCTGAACCCCGAGGACGTCGAGGCGCTCGGCGGCAGCGTGCCCGAGGGCGATTTCGCCGCGCTCGTCGTCCGGGAGGACCTGTGGACCACTCCGGTCGCCCGTGCCGTCCGTGCGGCGGGGGGCGCGTTCGTCGCGCACGAGCGCCTCGGCACGGACGGGACCGACGCGGAGGAGGCCGTGGGCGACGACATCATCGACCGGCTGGAGCGGCTCGCCGACCTGTGGAAGCGGGACGTGCTCAGCGACGAGGAGTTCGTGCAGCAGAAGACGAAGCTCCTGTCGGACTGATGCTCCCGCCGGACCGGGCTCCCGCCGGACTCGGGGTCCGGACGCCGCCTGGTATGTGGAATTCCTGGAATTCATCGGGGAAAGAGGCAGTTCATCGTGCAGACCGCCCGCACCGTTCCGGCCGCCACCGTTGTCAATCTGCGCGACCTGGGGGGTATCACCCTGGGCCGTGACAGCAGGGTGCGGCAGGGCGTCCTGTTCCGTTCGGGGCAGTTGAGCGAGCTCGACCCGGCCCGCGACCGGGCGGTGGCCGCACTCGGTATCCGTACCGTCGTCGACCTGCGCACCGCCGACGAACGCCAGTGGGCCCCGGACCGGCTCCCGGACCGGGCCAGGCTCTTCGTCGCCGATGTGCTCGGCGACCACCCGGGCGTCGCGCCCGCCAGACTGCGGTCCCTGCTCGCCGACCCGGACGAGGCGGAGCGGACCCTCGGGGGCGGCCGGGCCGAGGAACTCTTCGCCGACACCTACCGCAAGATGGTGCTCTCACTCGGTGCCGCGGCCGCCTACCGGGCCTTCCTGGAGACCGCCGCCGACCCCGGCGCCCGTCCGGTGCTCTTCCACTGCACGGCGGGCAAGGACCGCACCGGCTGGGCGGCGGCCGTCCTGCTGATGATCCTCGGGGCGTCCCGCGCGAGCGTGCGGGCGGACTTCCTCGCGGTGAATCCCGCGGCGCGGCGGGCCTTCGCCCCCTACGTCCAGAAGTTCCTCGACGGCGGCGGTGATCCCGCAGTGGCGGCGGCGATCATCGAGGTCCGCCCCCGCTACCTGGAGGCGGCGCTCGACGCCATGGACGAGCGCTGGGGCGGCCTCGACGGCTATGTGCGCAACGGGCTGCGCGTGCCCGAGGGAGCGCTGAGGCGGTTGCGCGAGGGCCTCGTGATCAGTGGCTGAAACAGCGGAGACCGGCCCGAAGTCGCCGTTGCGGTGCGTCATACTCACCGTATGACAGCAGGCATGCCGCGGCCCCGTCGTGCCGCACGATCCACTGATGCGACGATCCGCCGGGCCCTTGCGGGCGACGCCGCACGGCTGACCCGGCTGGTCCGCACCTCCCGCGCCTACGAGGGCCCGTACGCGCCGATGGTCCAGGGCTACCGGATCGGCCCCGACTACATCGAGACGCACCGGGTCTTCGTCGCCGCGGACGTCGGCACGGACCGGGTCCTCGGCTTCTACGCCCTGCTCCTCGACCCGCCCGAGCTGGACCTGATGTTCGTCGCGGACGAGGCCCAGGGGCGCGGGATCGGCCGCCTGCTCATCGGCCATCTGCGCGAGGAGGCCAGGAGCGCCGGCCTGAGCGGCGTCCGGATCGTGTCCCACCCGCCCGCCGAGGGCTTCTACCGCAGTGTGGGCGCCGAGCCCGTCGGTACGGTACGGGCCGACCCGCCCGCCGTGCTGTGGGACCGCCCCGAGCTCCTGCTCCGCACCGGCTGAGCATCACGGGAAGGGCCCGGCCGCGTGGAGCGGGCCGGGCCCCGAAGGTGTCTGTTGGTGATCAGCCGCCGTACGGGCGGGTGATCAGCTCCAGACCGTGACCGCTCGGATCGGGGAAGTAGACCCCCCGGCCGCCGTCGTTGCGGTTGATCTCGCCGGGGTGCTTTCCGTGCGGATCGGCGAAATACTCGATGCCCAGCTCCTGGATCCGCGCGAACGCGGTGTCGAACTCCGCCTCCGAGACCAGAAAGGCGTAATGCTGCGGGGTGATCGACTCCGCGGGAATCGTCGCGAAGTCCAGGGTGACGCTGTTCGCGAGAACGACCGGAACGAACGGACCCCACTGCGCTCCGACCGACAGGCCCAGCAGATCCGCCAGGAACTCGGCGGACTCCCGGTTGTCCCGGCAATGAACGATGGTGTGGTTCAACTCGACTGACACGGTGGAATGCCTCCAACAGGCATCTCACGGGCTACCTCCACGCCTCACCCGGTCGGTGACCGACGCGCGATGCCCTGCGGACGATCTTAAGCGGACGGCACGCCCCGGTGCACGGAACGGAGAGGGAGGCCGCGTGACATCCAGCAGTGGACGTCAGGAGACCCAGGAGGAGCGGGCGGACCGGCAGTGGTCCGAGCTGCTCCAGGAACTGCGTGTCGCACAGACCGGGGTGCAGATCCTCTTCGGCTTCCTGCTCGCGGTGGTCTTCCAGTCGAGGTTCACGGAACTGGGGGACACCGACCGGACCATCTACGTGGTGACGGTCATGCTGGGGTCAGGGACAGCCGCGACGCTCATCGGCCCCGTCTCGTACCACCGACTGCTCACCGGCCGCCGGATGAAGCCCCAGACGGTCATCTGGGCGTCGCGGCTGACCGTCCTCGGGCTGGTGATGCTGTTCTGCACGATGTGCTCGACGCTCCTGCTGATCCTGCGCCTCTCCGTGGAGAACGCCCTCGCCCTGTGGCTGGTCGGGGCGATGGCCCTCTGGTTCGTGATCTGCTGGTTCGTCCTGCCCGTCTGGGCGCTGGCCCGGGACCGGTCCGGCGCGCGCGACGGGGAACCGCAGCGCGAGCCCTAGACGCTGCCCGAGCCCACCGGTGTACGTACATCGGTCACCGTGAACAGCGCGCCGTCGGGATCCCGCAGCGTGACCTCCGTGCCACCGAGGACCGTACGCTCCTCGACGAGCGCGCCACCGTGCCGGCCGGCCGCTGTGACCGTCTCCGCGAGGTCCGCCACCGGGAACTGCACCTGCCAGTGCGGGCGCACCAGGGGATCGACCGCGGACTCCACCGCCCCGGAACTGATCCGGGCCAGCGGCCGCCCCTCGCAGCGCACGATGACCTCCTCGCCCTCGTACGCGACATCGCAGCATCCGGGCCGTCCGCTCGCCCAGTCGAGTACCTCGCCGTAGAAGATCGCCGCGTCGAAGGCGTTGCGGGTCCGCAGCCGCAGCCAGGCGTGCGCGTGGTCGGCCGGGGCAGGCGGCGAGGCGGCGGCCTCGGCGCGCTCCCACAGGCCGAAGGCCGCCCCGTCCCGGTCCGACGCCAGCACACCGCGCCCCGTGGCGATCGTCAGCGGCCCCACCGCCACCGTCCCACTGCGTTCCCGGACCCGGGCGGCGGCCACGTCCGCGTCGGCCACCGCGAAGTACGGCATCCAGGCCACCGCGACCTGATACGCGGACGAGACGGCGACGACACCGGCGACCGGTACCTCCCCGCGGCGCGCCACGGAGAACTCCGCGCCGAGCCGCCCGGGCCGGAACGACCAGCCCAGCACCTCGGCGTAGAACCGTTGGGCGGCCCCCAGGTCCCGGGTCATCAGGTTGACCCAGCACGGCGCGGCCGGTCCGGTCAGCGGAGCCGCCGACGGGGCCGTACGAGGATCGCTTCCGGTCATGTCCACTGCCTTCTTCGGGCGGCGGCCCCTGTTCCGCCGCCGCGGTCCAGCAACCAGCCTCGAACGGCCCGCCCGGTCCCGCAACGCGGCCGCGCCCTCACAGTCCGGTGCGCGGCGGGGCGTTCGTGATGTCGGGGAAGACGTGGTCGGCCTGGGGCCACCGGTCGGTCATCGCCTCCCTGATACGCGCATCGGCGCGGCGGCGGCTGCGCCGAAGCGCGGCGAGCAGGAAGACCTCGTTGAGGCTGTCGGCGACCGAGTGGGCGGCCTCCGACAGCAGGCGGGCGATCCGGAGACCGGACCGCCCACGGTCTTGGCGGCGGCGATCACCGGATCGGCCGCCAGCGATACGAGGACGGTGAAGCGGGTGCGTCGGTCGGCAGCGTGCCGGCCATCACGACCTCCTGGCCGGAGGCGGTCGACGCACCGCCCCCGGAGGAGGGGGCCGATCAGCTGCGCGGGGGCTCGCTGTCGGGGGGCAGCGGCCCGTTGCCGTGGTCCTTCAGCTCGTACGGAGACAGGGCGTGGCCGTCCTCGGGGAACCGGTCGGAGGAGTGGGTGTCGTGCTGGTCGATGTGGGTGCGGTGGTCCGGCTTCTGCGGCTGCTCATGCGGGTGGGGCGGCGGCGGCTCGGCGTCACGCTTGCGCTTTCCGAGGATGAAGCCGCCGATCAGCATGCCCACGACGGCCAGGGCCGCGACGCCCATGAGGACCCCGAGGGGCCCCGCGCCGTCGGCGAGGGTGGCCGGGGCGGAAAGTTCTACTCCGTTGAGAACGTCCATACAGTCCGCATACCCCGCGGGGCGAGGGTCAGTCCGCTATTCGTAGCAATTCATGTTTTATGGGTATCTCATCGGAAAAGCGTTTCGTGGCGAAGCCGCCCTCCCGTGTCGCCGTCGGACGGATGCGGGGTCAGCCTGGAGTGGGTCCCCGAAGGCCGGCACCCCAGCGAAAGGAACCACGGTGAACAGCACACCCGAGCAGAGCGGCGCGGATCACCCGGCGGGCCGGGAGGTGGTGGTCTCGCTCAGCCGGGGCGAAGCCCAGGACGTCCGGACCGTCTTCGACGTCCTCGCCGACGCCTTCGAGTCCGACCGGCGGGCGGGCGAGATTCCCGGACAGACCCAGGGGCACCACCCGACCGCCTGGGTCACCACGGTCGACGTGTCCGAACCCCGGCCCACGACCGCCCCCGTCCGCCTCTCCGCACCGGTCACGGTGGACGCCCAGGGCGGCTACTGGGCGGTCGACCGGCTGCGTGACCACCTCGGCGGCGCCTTCGCCGTGAGCGTCGTCGGCACGGCTGCCGGGGACCAGGAGCTGGAGGTCCGGCTGCGGCTGGAGAGCCGCTGAATGCCTGAACGGTCCCCCGTGGAGAACAGCAAGCGTTGAAAGGCGGGCGCATGGATTCCCTCGCTCTGGGAGCGGACCTCGAACCGGAACCGGTCGTCGACGAACGCTCCACCGTGACTCTGTACGTCAACGGCACCGCGACGACGCTGACGATCGACCACCGCAGCACGGTCCTGGAGACCCTGCGTGACCGACTCGGTCTCACCGGCGCCAAGAAGGGCTGCGACCACGGCCAGTGCGGAGCCTGCACGGTCCTGGTCGACGGGCGGCGGGTCACCAGCTGCCTGCTGCTCGCCGTCACCCAGGACGGCGCCGCGATCACCACCGTGGAAGGGCTCGCCGACGGCGGGACCCTGCACCCCGTGCAGCGGGCGTTCGTCGAACGGGACGCCCTCCAGTGCGGGTTCTGCACCCCCGGCCAGATCTGCTCCGCCGTCGGCATGCTCGGCGAGGCCGCCGACGGCTTCCCCTCCCACGCCACCGAACCGGATGCGCCCTCCGGCGGACGGGCGGACCTCGGCCCCGAGGAGATCCGCGAACGCATGAGCGGCAACCTGTGCCGGTGCGGGGCCTACCCCCGGATCGTCGAAGCCATCGAGGACGTGATCCCGTGAGGCCCTTCGGCTATGTACGCCCCGCCTCCACCGCCGAGGCCGTACGTCTCTGCGCGGCCAGGCCCGGAGCCCGCTTCCTGGGCGGCGGCACCAACCTGGTGGACCTGATGAAGCTCGGCGTGGAGGCGCCCCGCGTCCTCATCGACGTCGCGGGGCTTCCCCTGGACCGGGTGACCCGGACGGCGGACGGCGGTCTGGCCATCGGCGCCACCGTCCGCAACAGCGATCTCGCCGCCCACCCCGAGGTACGGGAGCGCTATCCGGCGCTCTCGCAGGCGCTGCTGGCCGGGGCCTCCGGGCAGCTCCGCAACACCGCCACCACCGGCGGCAACCTGCTCCAGCGCACCCGGTGCCGC
This sequence comes from Streptomyces durocortorensis, assembly GCF_031760065.1. Taxonomy (NCBI): domain Bacteria; kingdom Bacillati; phylum Actinomycetota; class Actinomycetes; order Kitasatosporales; family Streptomycetaceae; genus Streptomyces; species Streptomyces sp. C11-1. Next base: position 289,788 of record NZ_CP134500.1, on the reverse strand, counting down.
TACTTCCAGGACGTCTCCAAACCCTGCAACAAACGGCTCCCGGGCTCCGGCTGCCCGGCCCGCGAGGGGACCCACCGCGACCTCGCCGTTCTCGGCCACTCCGAGGAGTGCGTTGCCACCAACCCCTCCGACATGGCCGTGGCCCTCGCGGCGCTCGACGCCACCGTGCTGCTGCTCGGCCCCGAGGGGGAACGCACGGTCCACGCCACCGACTTCCACCGACTCCCGGGCCGCAATCCGGACCAGGACACCGTCATCAGACCCGGCGAACTGATCACCGGGGTGATACTGCCGCCTCCGGTGCCGGGCGCCCTCTCCCGCTACCGCAAGGCCCGCGACCGGGCCTCGTACGCCTTCGCCCTGGCCTCCGCCGCCGCGAGCGTCCGGGTGGAGGGCGGGTACGTGACGCACGCGGCCCTCGCTTTCGGCGGCCTCGCGCACCGGCCCTGGCGGGCCCGGCGGGCCGAGGCCGAGCTGCGCGGGGCGCCGGCCACCCCGGCCGCCTTCGAACGCGCCGTGGACGCGGAGCTGGCGGGGGCCCGGCCGCTGCGCGACAACGCCTTCAAGGTGGACCTCGCCCGCCGGCTCGCCGTGGACGTGCTCGGCGAACTGACCGGCAGACAGCAGCCGACCCGGACGGGCTGAACCGCCCCGTCGGGCGGCCGCCCGACTCGCCAGGTGGCCGCCCGCCCTGCCGGACTGTCCCCGTTGGCCTGTCGGACTGCCGCCCGCCCTGCCGGACTGTCCGCGTCGGCCTGACAAGCTCCGGCCGGACCGGCTGAACCAGCCCCCGCGCGCACTGCCTGAGCCGCTCGGCTCCCGCCCCCCCCCGAGGCCCCCCAAGCCCCCCGACCCGAGGACCCGCCCCATGACCCACGTCCCGCAGTCCCCCGGTGCGAGCCTCGTCCGCAGAGAGGCCCGGGAGAAGGTCACCGGTACCGCCCGCTACGCGGCCGACGTCGCTCCGCCCGGCTGTCTCTACGCCTGGCCGGTCCCGGCCACCATCGCGGCCGGGCGGGTCGCCGCGGTGCGGGCCGTCGATGCCCTCGCCGTCCCGGGGGTCCACACCGTCCTGACCCACGACAACGCGCCGACGCTCGAAGAGCCCGACGACCCGATCCTCTCGGTGCTTCAGAACGACCGCGTCCCGCACCACGGCTGGCCCATCGCCCTGGTGATCGCCGAAAGCCCCGAGGCGGCCAGGACCGGGGCCGGGGAGCTGCTGGTCGCCTATGAACGCGACCCGCACGACGTGACCCTCTCGGAGGACCATCCCGGCCTGTACACCCCCGAGGAGGCCAACGGCGGTCACCCCGCCGTGCGGGAGCGCGGCGACGTGGACAAGGCCCTGGCCTCGGCCCCCGTACAGATCGACGCGACCTACCGGATGGGCGCGCTGCACAACCACCCGATGGAGCCGCACGCCGCCACGGCCTCGTGGAGCGGCGGACACCTGACCGTCCACGACTCCAGCCAGGGGTCCGCCACCGTGCGCGGCAGCCTCGCCCGGGTCTTCGGCCTCGACCCGGACCGGATCACCGTCGTCTCCGAGCACGTGGGCGGCGGCTTCGGCTCGAAGGGCACCACGCGTCCCCAGGCGGTCCTGGCCGCGATGGCCGCCCGGCACACCGGACGGCCGGTCACGCTGGCCTTCCCCCGCGGCCAGCTGGCGGAGGTCGTCGGCCACCGTGCGCCCACCGTCCAGCGGGTCCGGCTCGGCGCGGACCTCGACGGGACGCTCAGCGCCGTCTGCCACGAGGCCGTCACCCACACCTCCACGGTGAAGGAGTTCGTCGAGCAGGCCGCCGTGCCCGCGCGGGTCATGTACGCCTCACCGCACAGCCGCACCGCGCACCGGGTCGCCGTCCTCGACGTGCCCAGCCCCTCCTGGATGCGCGCACCGGGGGAGGCCTCGGGGATGTACGCCCTGGAGTCCGCGATGGACGAACTCGCCTCCGCGCTCGGGCTCGACCCCGTGGAGCTGCGGCTGCGCAACGAGCCGGAGACCGAGCCGGACAGCGGCCGCCCCTTCAGCAGCCACGGCCTGGCCGCCTGCCTGCGCGAGGGCGCGGCGCGGTTCGGCTGGCACGACCGCGACCCCCGCCCCGCCGCCCGCCAGGAGGGCCGCTGGCTCCTCGGCACGGGCGTGGCCTCCGCGACGTACCCGGTGCTCGTCTCCCGCTCCACCGCGAGCGCCCACGCGGCGGTGGACGGCACGTACCGCGTCGAGGTGAACGCCACCGACATCGGCACCGGGGCCCGCACGGTTCTCGCCCGGATCGCCGCCGACGCCCTCGGTACGGACCCGGACGCCGTCGCCGTCGCCATCGGCTCCACCGAGCTGCCCACCGCCCCGCTGGCCGGCGGCTCCTCCGGCACCGCGTCCTGGGGCTGGGCGGTGCACAAGGCCGCCTCGGAGCTGGCCGACCGGCTCGCCGCGCACTCCGGCCCGCTGCCCGCCGAGGGGCTCACCGCGAGCGCCGACACCGAACAGGAGACCGCCGCCGAGTCCCCGTACGCGCGGCATGCCTTCGGTGCCCACTTCGCCGAGACGGCCGTCGACGCCGTCACGGGAGAGGTGCGCGTACGCCGTCTGCTGGGCGTGTACGCCGCCGGGCGCATCCTCAACGCGGCCACCGCACGCTCCCAGTTCACCGGTGGCATGGTGATGGGCATCGGCATGGCGCTCACCGAGGGCTCCGGCATCGACCCGGCCTTCGGCGACTTCACCGCCAAGGACCTCGCCTCCTACCACGTGCCCGTCTGCGCCGACACGGCCGACATCCGGGCGCACTGGATCGAGGAGGACGACCGTCATCTGAACCCGATGGGCAGCAAGGGCATCGGCGAGATCGGGATCGTCGGCACCGCCGCCGCCATCGGTAACGCCGTCCGCCACGCCACCGGCGCCCGGCTGCGCGAACTTCCCCTCACCCCGGACCGGTTGCTGCCCTATCTGCTGTGACCGCCCCCCGCCCCCACCGGCACGGACGGTCCCCCTGTTGCGCGACCGGCGTCCCCGGCGCACCCTGATGAGTGACCCAGAAGTGATCAGTGCTCACGCTTCGTGTTCGGGGGTCGTTCGTACGACGGGGTGAAGTACGACGGGGTGAAGCATGTGGGCCTCGTGGTGAGGAGCCCCGACGATGACCGTTCCCCTCGACCGGCACTACTCGGTCGAACTGCAGGTGTCGGCAGAGCGCGTTTCCCAGCTGCGGCGGATCGTCGCCGCACACCTTCGTCACTGGAGTCTCGATCTGCACGTCCGGCCCGTGTGCCGGGCCCTGGACGAACTCCTGACCAACGTCCACCGGCACGTCGGCGACGGCAACAGCTGCGTCGTCGAACTCCGCTGGACCGGACGGCACGTCACCGTGTCCGTCGCGGACAACAGCGCCAGGATGCCCCGGCTGCTGCCGGCCGGCGGCGGGCTGAGCCGGGTGATGGCCCTCAGTGACAGCTGGGGCACCTGCCGGACCACGGACGGGAAAGTGGTCTGGTTCACCCGCTACGCCGAGGCTCCGCGCGCCGCGGGACTGGTCCCGCGGGCTCCGCTGCCCGGTGTCCGTACCTCCCGCCGCACCCCTCTCGCGGCGCTCGTGTGACCCGTCCGGCAAGGACGGCCCGCACCCCGGCCGACGCGGAACGTGCCCTCCGGCACGCATGATCCGCGTCGGCCGGGTACGTGCGGGGCGGGGGAGGGCCGCGTTGCGCGCACCGGTGCGGCGCGGCACGGTCGAAGTACCGAGGCACCACGCAAGGAGGCCACTGCCATGCCCATCGCGACGGTCAACCCCGCGAACGGCGAACTGATCAAGTCCTACGACGCCCTCGGCGAGGAGGAGACCGAACGGCGGATCGCCGCGGCCGCCGACACCTTCCGCCAGTACCGCACCACCCCCTTCGCGCAGCGGGCCGCCTGGCTGAACCGGGCCGCCGACCTGCTCGACGAGGACCGCGACACCATCGCCCGCACCATGACCGTCGAGATGGGCAAGCCGGTCACGGCGGCCCGTGCGGAGGCCGCCAAGTGCGCGAAGGCGATGCGCTGGTACGCCGCCCACGCCGAGGCCCTGCTCGCCGACGAGCACCCCGACCCCGACGACGTACACGACTCCGGTGCCTCCCGGGCGCTGGTCCGCTACCGTCCGCTCGGCGTGGTCCTCGCCGTGATGCCGTGGAACTTCCCGCTGTGGCAGGTGGTGCGGTTCGCCGCCCCCGCACTGATGGCGGGCAACGTCGGCCTCCTCAAGCACGCCTCGAACGTCCCCCAGACCGCCCTGTACCTGGAGGACCTCTTCCACCGGGCCGGATTCCCCGCGGGCTGCTTCCGTACGCTGCTGATCGGCTCGGGCGCCGTCGAGGCCGTGCTGCGCGATCCCCGGGTCGCCGCCGCCACCCTGACCGGCAGCGAACCGGCGGGCCGCTCCGTCGCGGCCGTCGCGGGCGACGAGGTGAAGAAGACCGTGCTGGAGCTGGGTGGCAGCGACCCCTACCTCGTCCTGCCCTCCGCGGACGTGGCGAAGGCCGCTGCCACCGCCGTCACCGCACGCGTCCAGAACAACGGCCAGTCCTGCATCGCCGCCAAGCGGTTCATCGTGCACGCCGACGTCTACGACACCTTCGCCGAGCACTTCACCGCGGGCATGCTCGCCCTGACCGTCGGCGACCCGCTGGAGGAGGCCACGGACATCGGTCCGCTCTCCACCGAACAGGGCCGCACCGACCTGGAGAAACTCGTCGACGACGCCGTCGGGCGGGGTGCCGAGGCGCTGTGCGGCGGACGCCGTCCGGAGAAGCTCGGCGGCGGCCTGGAGAACGGCTGGTTCTACGAGGCCACCGTGCTCGCGGGTATCACCACCGCGATGCGCATCCACCGCGAGGAGACCTTCGGACCGGTTGCCACGCTCTACCGGGTCGCCGACCTCGACGAGGCCGTCCGCCTGGCCAACGACACGCCCTTCGGCCTCAGCTCCAACGTCTGGACCCGCGACCCGGCCGAGACCGAGCGCTGCGCCCGCGATCTGGAGGCCGGCGGCGTCTTCTTCAACGGGATGACCGCCTCGCACCCCGCCCTGCCCTTCGGCGGCATCAAGCGCTCCGGTTACGGCCGGGAGCTCGCCGGACACGGCATCCGCGAGTTCTGCAACGCCACCACGCTCTGGTACGGCCCCGAGACGCCCTGACGCGGCACCCGCCCCTGTGCCGTCACCCGACGAGGAGACCTGCCCTGTGAGCGACACCTCCGCCCCGTCCACGCCCCCCGGGCTCCCCGCCGAGGAGCTCGCCGCCCTCGACGCGCACTGGCGCGCCGCCAACTACCTCGCCGTCGGCCAGATCTACCTGATGGCCAACCCCCTGCTGACCCGGCCGCTCGTCCCCGAGGACATCAAGCCCCGGCTGCTCGGCCACTGGGGCACCTCGCCGGGGCTCAACCTCGTCCACACCCACCTCAACCGCGTCGTCAAGGCCCGAGACCTGAGCGCCCTGTGCGTCTGGGGACCCGGACACGGCGGACCGGCCGTCCTCGCCAACGCCTGGCTGGAGGGCAGCTACTCCGCGACCTACCCGGACGTCGGCCGGGACGCCGAGGGCATGGGCCTGCTGTTCAGACAGTTCTCCTTCCCCGGCGGTGTGCCCAGTCATGTCGCGCCCGAGGTCCCCGGCTCCATCCACGAGGGCGGCGAACTGGGCTACGCACTCGCCCATGCCTACGGGGCCGCCCTCGACCACCCGGACCTGCTGGTCGTGTGCGTGGTCGGCGACGGCGAGGCCGAGACCGGGCCGCTCGCCGGGTCCTGGCACGCGAACAAGTTCCTCGACCCCGTCCACGACGGCGCGGTCCTGCCGGTCCTGCACCTCAACGGCTACAAGATCGCCAATCCGACGGTGCTCGCCCGGCTGCCCGAACAGGAGCTGGACCAACTGCTGCGCGGCTACGGGCACGATCCGCTGTACGTCACCGGCGACGACCCGGACGCCGTGCACCGGGCGCTCGCCGCCGCGATGGACACCGCCCTCGACCGCATCGCCGCGTACCAGCGGGCCGCCCGCGAGGACGGGACCACCGGACGCCCCCGCTGGCCCATGATCGTCCTGCGTACCCCCAAGGGCTGGACCGGCCCCGAGGAGGTCGACGGCCTCCCCGTCGAGAACACCTGGCGCTCCCACCAGGTCCCGCTCTCCGGCGTCCGCGACAACCCCGAGCACCTGCGGCAGTTGGAGGCCTGGCTGCGCTCCTACCGTCCCCGGGAGCTCTTCGGCGCCGACGGGCGCCCCACCGAACAGGTCCTGGCCTGTGTGCCCGAGGGGGACGCCCGGCTCGGCTCGACCCCGTACGCCAACGGCGGCCTCCTCCTGCGGGACCTCCCGCTCCCCGCCCTGGAGGACCACGCCGTACGCGTCGACAAACCCGGCACCGTACTCCACGAGCCCACCAAGGTGCTCGGCGGTCTCCTGGAGAGCGTCATGGCCGCCACCGAGGGGCGCAGGGACTTCCGGGTCGTCGGCCCCGACGAGACCGCCTCCAACCGGCTGGACGCCCTCTACCACGCGACCGGCAAGGCCTGGCAGGCATCCACCCTGCCCACCGACGAACACCTCGCCCGCGACGGCCGGGTGATGGAGGTGCTGTCCGAACACCTCTGCCAGGGGTGGCTGGAGGGCTATCTGCTCACCGGACGGCACGGTCTCTTCTCCAGCTACGAGGCGTTCGCCCACATCGTCGACTCCATGGTCAACCAGCACATCAAATGGCTGCGCACCTCGCGCCGACTGCCCTGGCGCAGGCCCATCGCCTCGCTCAACTACCTGCTGACCTCGCACGTCTGGCGCCAGGACCACAACGGCTTCTCGCACCAGGACCCCGGCTTCGTCGACCACATCCTGAACAAGAGCTCCGCGGTCGTCCGCGTCTACCTCCCGCCGGACACCAACACCCTGCTCTCCGTCACCGACCACGTCCTGCGCAGCCGGGACTACGTCAACGTCGTCGTGGCCGGGAAACAGCCCACGTTCGACTGGCTGACCCTGGAGGAGGCCCGCGCCCACTGCGCCCGGGGGGCCGGGGTCTGGGAGTGGGCCGGGACCGAGCACGGCGGGCGGGAGCCTGACGTCGTCCTCGCCTGCGCGGGAGACGTGCCCACCCAGGAGACACTGGCCGCGGCAGGCCTGCTCCGCCGTCATCTGCCCGAACTGGCCGTACGCGTGGTCAACGTGGTCGACATCGCCCGGATGATGCCGCACGAGGAGCATCCGCACGGCATGCCGGACGCCGAGTACGACGCCCTGTTCACCCGCGAGAAGCCGGTGATCTTCGCGTACCACGGCTACCCCTGGCTGATCCACCGGCTCGCCTACCGCCGGGCGGGCCACCCCAACCTGCATGTGCGCGGCTACAAGGAGGAAGGCACCACGACCACGCCGTTCGACATGGTCGTACGCAACGACCTCGACCGCTACCGGCTGGTCATGGACGTCATCGACCGCGTGCCGGGACTGGGCGTGCGCGCCGTCGCCGTACGCCAGGCGATGGCGGACGTGCGCACCCGCCACCACGCCTGGATCCGCGAGCACGGCACGGATCTTCCCGAGGTCGTGGAGTGGCGGTGGGACGGCGGCTGACCCCCGGCTCGGTCTGATGGGCGATCATGGACGGCGACACCCGCCCCGACGGAGAGAGCCTGCCATGAAGCTGCGCTGTGCCGTGATAGAAGACTTCCAGTCCGTGGCGACCACGGTCGTCGACTGGTCGCCCGTCACCACCGATGTGGAGGTCGTGACCTTCACCGGGCATCTCGCCACGGAGGACGAACAGGCCGCGGCCCTCGCGGACTTCGACATCGTGGTCACTCTGCGCGAGAGGGTGCCGTTCCCGGCGGCGCTGTTCGCCCGGCTGCCCCGGCTCCGGCTGCTGGTCGCCTCCGGCATGCGCAACACCGTCATCGACTACGCGGCCGCCGAACGGCACGGCGTGGTCGTCTGCGGCACGGCGAGCTCCTCCACCTCGCCGCTCGAACTCACCTGGGCCCTGCTCCTCGGCCTGGCCCGCGGGATCGTCCCGGAGAGCGAGGCCATCCGCACGGGCGGCCCCTGGCAGTCCACCCTGGGCGCCGATCTGCACGGCCGGCGGCTCGGACTGCTCGGACTGGGGAAGATCGGCGGGCGGATGGCGCAGGTGGGCCGGGCCTTCGGCATGGACGTACTGGCCTGGAGCCAGAACCTCACCAAGGAGCGGGCCGAGGAGGCCGGAGCCGCCCTCGCCGCCTCCAAGGAAGAGCTGCTGGAATCCAGCGACTTCGTCTCCGTCCACCTGGCCCTGAGCGACCGGACCCGGGGCCTGATCGGCGCGCCCGAACTCGCGCTGATGCGCCGCGGCGCCTATCTGATCAACAGCTCCAGGGCGGCCATCGTCGACCAGGACGCCCTGCTCGCGGCCCTGCACGCGGGCGCCATCGCCGGGGCCGGGGTCGACGTGTTCGACATCGAACCCCTCCCGGCCGACCACCCGATGCGCACGGCCCCGCGCCTGCTGGCCACCCCGCACCTGGGCTATGTCTCCCGCGCGAACTACGAGCTCTACTACGGCCAGGCCGTGGAGGACATCCGGGCGTTCCTCGACGGCAAGCCGGTCCGCCGCCTCCCGTAGGTCCTGCCGCGCAGGGGGGCGTCCTCAGTAGCGCAGCGCCGCCGCGATCCGGCCGTGGCCGCCCAGCGAGCCGTCCTCGACGAACACCACATCGGCGCCGCCGTCCAGCGCGGATTCGACCAGCTCGTCGACGACGTCCTCACGGACCTGCCCGTCCGCGCTCTGCGTCGTCCCCTCGGGCACCGGTTCCAGGTGCTCGTCGGTCACCCGGGCGGTGGCCTGGAAGTGCTCCTCGACCGCCACCAGACCAGCCCGGCCCTCCCGGACGGCGGCCCACACCTCGTCGAGCCCGCCCGCGAAGGTATGGGCGCTGCGGGCGTGGTCGAGGCGGGTGTCGACCTGCGCGGCCGCCTGCCGGGCGCCCTCCGCGAGGGCGGGCCGCAGCTCTCTGAGCACCTCGGCGGGCGGCAGGTCGGCCGGAGCGCCCTTGGCGACCCGGGCGACGGCCGAGCCGGAGGCCGCACCGACCTCGTCCAGGAGGGCGAGGGCCGGTGCCAGGCCCATCAGATACAGCGGCCGCGGATCGTCGGCGAGCACCGCGCGCAGCTTCTCGTCGACCGTACGGAAGAAGTTCCGCGTCTCCTCGTCGGTGAAGGTGCTCGGGGTGTCGCCGATCCGCTCCTCGCGCTGCGGGTTGGGCGGCTCCTTCGGCGCGGTCAGCGGGAAGCCGCCCGTCTCCTCCGGCCGGATGCCGTCGCCCGTGCCGATCCACAGCGTGGCGTGGTCGGCGGCGAGCGTGAGCACCCGGAACGGCCGGGTCTGGGCCTTGGCCGCGACGAGATTGCGGGTGAGGAAGGTGTCGCTGAACACCACCCGTTCGGGCGCGACACGCGGGAGCTGCCAGATCCGGTACTCCTCGGTGGTGGCCAGGATGACCAGGGAGTCCAGCGCCCCGCGCGGATCCACCTCGGCCGCGGCCCGCTCCAGCTGGGCCTGGAGCGCGGCCCGGACCTCGCGGCTGACCTCCGGGTCGGCCTCCAGGCGGTGGCCCGCCTCCGCCATCAGGTTGCGCAGCCGCACGGGGTCCTGGGCGTTGTCCGGGGCCTTGCGGTGGGTCGGCATGGTCAGGGACAGGGCCGGATAGGGCCGGGTCGCCCGCAGCTCCCGCAACAGGTCGGCGGTCAGGGCGTCCGTATCCATCGTTCCCTCCCAGGGCTCGACCCGCTCCCGTATGAAGCGGATGCTTCGACGAGTCAATTCATACCTTTTGATCCTAGTATGAGCGAGTTGGTGATCATTGGCTGCGGAGGTGCGCGCGATGTCCACGCTCACGGTGTGGAAGTTCCGGACGGCCGAGGGCGCGGAGAACGTCGAGGAGGCGCTGAAGTCCCTGCAGAAGGAGGGGCTGATCAAGATCCTCGACGCCGCGGTGGTCAGCTGGCCCGCCGACCGGGCCAAGCCCAGGACGAGGCAGCTGCTCAGCCTTGTCGGCGCCGGAGCCCTCAGCGGCACCTTCTGGGGCATGCTCTTCGGGCTGATCTTCCTCATGCCGCTGCTGGGCGCGGCCATCGGTGCGGCCGCCGGGGCGCTCGGCGGAAAGCTGGCCGACGTCGGCATCGACGACGACTTCATCGCCGAGGTCAAGGAAAAGGTGACCCCCGGAACGTCGGCGCTGTTCCTGCTCACCATGAACGAGGTGCCCGACCGGATCGGCGCTCAACTGCCCGGTGGCGGCGCCGAACTGCTCCACAGCAACCTCGACACCGAGCGCGAGGCGAAGCTCCGCGACATCTTCGGCGACGAGACGGCGTGAGGGGCACGCGCTCGATCGCCCCCAGTCCGACGCCTTCCCGATCTTCTCTCTCCTTCGATTGGACGGACCGTCCGTGAAAGCGAACCTCCCCGCGCGCGCCCTGACCCCCGTCGTGGCCGTCGCCCTTCTCGCCGCCGGTGCGGCGGCCTGCGACTCCGACACCAGCAGCCAAGGCACCAACCAGGGCGTCCACACCCTCACGCCCGAGTCGCCCGAGGCGCACGCATCGCCGTCGGAGTCCCCGAGCCCGCGCACCCAGCAGAGCTTCGCCGCCTCCGTGTCCGCCGAGTCCGAACGCGTGCGGCAGGAGGCCGCCCAACGGCTCGAAGGGGTCGAGGGCCGGGGCAACGCGGCCGGTGACGTCTCGGTGAACGGACTGCCGCTCACCGCGTCCGAGGAGGTCCGCAGCGCGCTCGTCCGGGTCACCAACTCCACCGACGAGCCCGCGTTCTACGCCGTGAAGGTGGAGTTCGTCGATGCCGAGGACACGGTCCTCGACACCGTCGTCGTCGGCGTGGAGGACGCGCCGCCGGACCGCACGGTCAGCGTCCAGGCCAACAGCCGCGAGGCCGCCGGGGTGAAGACCTTCCCCCGCGTCGCCCAGGCCGAGCGCGGCTGAGGGGGCGGCGAAGATGAGCGCCGTCGACGCGGTGACCGACTCGCTCCAGCGGCTGCACGCCGAATTCGTGGCCGTACGGGACGGGAAACCGGCCGACTACATCCCCCAGCTGACCCACGCCGACCCGGACACCTTCGGACTGGCCCTGGTCAGCATGGACGGGCACCGCTACAGCGCGGGCGAGGCCGAGACTCCCTTCACCCTCCAGTCCGTCTCCAAACCATTCATCTACGCTCTCGCCCTGTCCCTCCTCGGCCTCGACGAGGTGAGCCGGTGGGTGGGCGCCGAGCCGAGCGGTGAGGCGTTCAACGCCATCAGTCTGGAACCCGGCACGGGCAGGCCCGCCAACGCCATGGTCAACGCCGGGGCCATCGTCACCACCGCCCTGATCCCCGACGCTCCCGACGCCCCCGCCTTCGACCGGATCCTGCACTGCCTCGGCCGCTTCGCCGGACGGGAACTGGACGTCGACGAAGAGGTGTTCACCTCCGAGTCCATGACCGGTGACCGCAACCGGGCCCTGGCGTATCTGATCCGTTCCACCGGCACCATGCCCGTCGACCCGGTGCTGGCGGTGGACCGCTACTTCCGGCAGTGCGCCATCCGTGTCACCGCCCTCGACCTCGCCACGATGGCCGCGACGCTCGCCTACGGAGGGCTGAACCCGGTCACCCGGACGAGGGTCGTCTCCGACGAGGTCGCCGCCCGGGTCCTCGCCGTCATGGCGACCTGCGGCATGTACGACGGCTCCGGCGACTGGCTGCTGCGCGTCGGGCTGCCCGCCAAGAGCGGTGTGTCCGGCGGCCTCATCGCGGTGGGCCCGGCCCGCTTCGGGGTGGCGACGTACAGCCCACCGCTGGACGCCACCGGCAGTTCGGTACGCGGTCACGCCGCACTGGAGGCGATGTCGGAACGCTACGGGCTCCACCTCATGCTCAACCCCGCGCTCCCCGGTTCCACCGTCACCCTCGTCACGACCGCGGACGACCTCCCCTCAGCACCCTCGGCCGAGCGCGAACGGGTCCTGCACGAACAGGTCGGCGTCGTCGCCGCCCAGGGGTCCATCGACTTCACGGCCGCCGAACGCGTGCTGTACGCCCTGGACGAGTCGGGGCCGGACGGCGGCTCGGTGGTGCTCGACCTGCACGACGTCACCTCCGTCGACTCGGTGGCCCTGGCGATGCTGCACACCGGCCTCGCCCGCCTCGCCTCCGACGGGCGCCGCGCGGCGGTCGTCGATCCGCGCGACCTGCTGGGCCCGCCGGACGTCGTACGGCAGGGGACCGGCCAGGACCTGCCCCGCTACGCCACCCGTGTGGAGGCGGTCGAAGGGTGCGCGCGGGCCCTGGCCGGGGAGGGCTGAACCCGGGACTACCAGATGGCTCCAACCCACTCGGGGTGATCGATGAACGGGTTGCGGTTGTGCTGGAACCGCTCGAATATGACGTCGTTGCGGCGCTTCTCGAAGGCGTCCGGCGGGTCCTCCTGGCTCCACCGCTTCAGGACGGACAGCCTGCCCACCCACGGCGTGGAACCGTTGTTCACCCGGTCGTTGGGTTCGAGGTCGGCGAAGGCGTCGTTGCCCTCGTAGCGCACGGCCATGTACAGGATCATGCGCGCGACGTCGCCCTTGACCGCGTCGCGCGGCTCGAAGGAGTCGCCGTCGGTGAAGTTCCCCGGCGCGGAGCCCAGTTCGCTGCCGCCGTTGTCGAAGTCCTTGTTCCCGCGGATGGAGTTGACCTGGACGTCCTCGGGGCGCAGATGGTGGATGTCGGTCCCCGGACCCCTTGCGGTGCCGAAGCCGCCGTGGGACTTGGCCCAGACGTGCTCCCGGTTCCACTGGCCCGGGTTGCCGCCGTTGTCGTTCTTGGACCGGGAGCGCCCGGTGTAGAGCAGGACGACGGCAGAGGGGTTGGCGGGGTCCTCGTCCGTGGCCTTGAGGGCGTCCCACACCTGGCTGTAGGAGAGCTTGGTCTGGTCGCTGATGATCGTGTGCAGGGCGGTCTTCAGCTCGGCGCCGGTCTTGCCGAGGGCGTCCTGGTAGTAGGTGTCATCGAGGGTGGCGGAGGTGGCGGTGTAGGGTCCGGGCGCTGGGACGGCGAGGTCCGCCGGGGCCGCGGCCGCGGTGCCGCCGAGTATGGCGACAGCGGCGACCGCGGCCGACAGCGGACGCGCGTAGAGCGAGTGACGACGGGACATGTGGGGTGTCCTCTCCGAAACACTGGCGCCGCGACGAGAACCCTGGGTGGGGGTGCTGACACGGCGGCCGTGCGGTAGGTGGTCAGCGGGGAGCGTCGCACACGCACCGTGCCGTAGGTGTGAACACGGCGTATCTATCATGTGCAGGTCAAAAATCGGGTTCGTGTCGCCCGTGCCCCTCGGATGCGGCCGGGTGTCCGCGGGGCGAGAATGACCGAAAGGACGAGGAGGCGGCATGAGCGAAGAGCCCGAATCCATATCCGCAGCCATGGCCGAGGCGCGGCGCGTCACGCCCGACCGGCTTCTGCACACCGGCGCGAGCGACCGGCCGAGCGCCGAGGACCTGGTGCTCGCCTCGGGGCGGGACCTGACACCCCGGACGCTGGAATGGGCGCGGCGCAAGCTGGCGGTCGAGGGCCGGTCGGCCCTCGACAAACAGCTGCCCTGACCGGGCCGACCGGTGCAGGGAGTGTGCCGTGGGCCGTACGCAGAAGGCGGGCGCGGCCGGTGAGCCGGGGAGCGTGTGGGGCGCCCCCGGTTCCCTCGGCTAGCCTGAGTGGCATATGAACCGTCTGACGACCTCACAGGGCGCTTTCGAGCTCGCCCGCTTCCCCGAGCACCCGCGCGATCCCTTCCGGGCGTGGGACGCTGCCGACGAATACCTGCTCCGGCAGCTGACGGACCCCGAGGCGGGCCCGGTCGACCTCTCGGGCACGGTCGCCGTCGTGGGGGACCGGTGGGGAGCGCTCGCCACCGCGCTGGCCGCGCACCGGCCCGTCCAGATCAGCGACTCGTACCTGGCCCGGCGCGCCACGCTCGCCAACCTCGCGCGCAACGGCCTGGACGCCGGCGCCGTACAGCTGCTGTCCTCGCGCGACACTCCGCCGGACCGGATCGACGTCCTGCTGATCCGGGTGCCCAAGTCGCTGGCGTTCCTGGAGGACCAGCTCCACCGGATCGCCCCCGCCGTCCACCCCGGTACCGTGATCATCGGCACCGGCATGGTCAAGGAGATCCACACCTCCACGCTCAAGCTCTTCGAGCGGATCATCGGCCCGACCCGCACCTCCCTCGCGGTGCGCAAGGCGCGGCTCATCTTCTGCACGCCGGACGCCGGGCTGCCGCGTACGCCGAGCCCCTGGCCGTACCGCTACGAGCTGCCCGCCGACGTGGGCCCCGCCTCCGGCCGGACCGCCGTCAACCACGCCGGGATCTTCTGCGCCGAGCGCCTCGACATCGGCACCCGCTTCTTCCTGAAGCACCTGCCCACCCGCAACGGGCCCGTCCGGGTCGTCGACCTGGGCTGCGGCAACGGCGTCCTCGGGCTCTCCGCCGCGATCGCCAACCCCGAGGCGCACGTCACCTTCGTCGACGAGTCCTACGGGGCCGTGGCCTCCGCCGAGGAGACCTTCCGGGCGGGTGCCCCGGACGGCGCGAAGGCCGACTTCCTGGTCGGCGACGGGCTCGACGGGCTCGCCCCGGGCAGCGTGGACCTGGTGCTGAACAACCCGCCGTTCCACTCCCACCTGGCGACCACCGACGCCACGGCCCGCACGATGTTCGCCGGCGCACGCACCGCGCTGCGGCAGGGCGGTGAGCTCTGGGTCGTCGGCAACCGGCACCTCTCGTACCACACCCATCTGCGCCGGATCTTCGGCAACTGCACCACGGTCGCGGGCGACCCGAAGTTCGTGGTCCTGCGCGCCGTCAAGCGCTGACGCCGAACCCCCGCGTCCCGGCCCCTTCCAGATTCTTGCAACACGTTCTACTGTGTGCGCCGCCGTACACGCGCGACGCGGAAGCGAGACTCCGGAGGGGCCGTGCACCTCGAATACACGCTTGAGCAGCAGCGGTTGCGTGCCGAACTGCGTACGTACTTCGCGACCCTGGTGCCCGACAACGCCTACGCACGCTATGCGGAACCCGCGGCCCAGAAACGCTTCTACCGCGAGACCGTCCGCAGGCTGGGAGCCGACGGCTGGCTGGGGGTCGGCTGGCCGAAGGAGTACGGCGGCCGGGGGCTGACCCCGATGGAACAGTTCATCTTCTTCGACGAGGCCGCCCAGGCCGGCGTCCCGCTGCCGCTGATGGCACTGAACACCGTCGGCCCCACGATCATGCAGTTCGGCACCGACGAGCAGAAGGCCCGCTTCCTGCCCGGGATACTCGCCGGGGAGATCGACTTCGCGATCGGCTACAGCGAACCGGACGCGGGCACCGACCTCGCCGCCCTCAAGACCCGTGCGGTCCGCGAGGGCGACACCTACCTCGTCAACGGCCAGAAGATCTGGACCACCAACGGCGACACCGCCGACTGGGTCTGGCTCGCCGTGCGCACCGACCCCGACGCCCCGCCCCACAAGGGCATCACCATGCTCCTGGTCCCCACGAGCGACCCCGGCTACTCCTGCACCCTGATCAACACCCTCGCCTCGCACGACACCACGGCCAGCTACTACGAGAACGTGCGCGTCCCCCTCACCCACCGTGTCGGCGAGGAGAACAAGGGCTGGCGGCTCATCACCAACCAGCTCAACCACGAACGCGTCACCCTGGCCGCCCACGGCACGATGGCGGTCCGCGCCCTGCACAACGTCCAGCGCTGGGCCGCCGGTGCCAAGCTCGCCGACGGCCGCCGGGTCATCGACCTCGGCTGGGTCCGCGCCCTCCTCGCCCGCACCCACACCCGCCTGGACGCGATGAAGCTGCTCAACTGGCAGATGGTCACCGCCCTCCAGGACGCCACTCTCACCCCCCAGGACGCCTCCGCCGTCAAGGTCTACGGCTCCGAGGCCCGCCGCGACGCCTACGCCTGGCTGATGGAGATCGTCGGCTCGGCGGGCCCCCTGAAGGAGGGCTCCGCCGGAGCGGTCCTCCACGGGGAGCTGGAACGGGGCTACCGGTCAGCGGTGATCTTCACCTTCGGCGGCGGCAACAACGAGATCCAGCGCGAGATCATCTCCTGGATCGGTTTGGGGATGCCGCGCGTACGGCGGTGAGCGCGGGCGACGAGGCTCTTTGGCCGGCGCAGGAGCGGGATGGTTGGCACCAGCTGAAATCGTTGACCAAGCGGGCAGAGGCCTGACGCGCCGACTGCCTGAGGTGGCTGACCTGCTACTTTTCGTGAGCTGATGAGGTTCGGGCGTACCGCGCGTCGCGGTTCTTGCTTGCTGATCGTGTGTACGGAGCCGCGGAGGGCTAAGTCTTGGTCGCGGGTAGTCCCGGGTGTGTCCAGCAGGCGGCTGATCCAGTTCTGTGATGCCCCGACGGAAGCGAGAGCCGCATCCAGGCGCAGGGCGACTTCGTCGGCCACGGGGCCCATGCCCTCGATCCCCGTGAGGGTGACCATGGTCGCTGGGTCGATTGCCTGCAGCAGTACGCCGTCGCCGTCCTTCCGGTCCACGATGTTGCAGGGCAGGAGAAGCCCGATCGTCCGGTCCAGCTCCAGTGCCCGGTGCGCCAGGGAGGGGTTGCAGGCGCCGAGGATCAGGTACGGCTCCATGTCGTGTCCGAGCTTGGCTTTGAGCGTGGCCTGTACGTCGATCTCTGTGAGGACGCCGAAGCCCTGGTCGGGCAGGGCTCGACGGACCGCCTGCACGGTCTCCTCGAACGTGTCGTCGACGCTCACAGTGCGGTCGTAGGCCATGGATCTCCACCTCGTTCTCACGTCATCGGAATGCCCGACGGGCGCGGTTCGCGCGTGGAGGTCGCCACACTTCGAAATATACCCCCGGGGGTAATGGTGTTACGGTGAACAACATACCCCCTGGGGTAATTTTTCGTCGGAAGGGGACTCTCCGTGTTCTTCGTTGAAGCCATCGAGCTGGAGGGCTTGGGCAACCGCAGCTACCTCACCGGCGGCCGTCGGACGGCGGTCGCCGTGGATCCGCCCCGTGACATCGACCGGGTGCTCGCCGCCGCGGCCCGGCGTGGTGTGGCGATAACCCACGTGGTCGAGACGCACGTCCACAACGACTACGTGACCGGCGGTCTTGAGCTGGCCCGCATCACCGGGGCCGCCTACCTCGTTCCGGCCGACGCACACGTGTCATTCGCCCGGACCGCCGTGTCCGACGGCGACACCGTCATCATCGACGCGGAACTGACCCTGACCGCGGTAGCGACGCCCGGGCACACGCCGCACCACACGTCGTACGTGCTGAGCGAGGCGGGCCGGCCCGTTGCCGCGTTCACCGGTGGCTCCCTCCTCATCGGTACGGTGGGGCGGCCCGATCTCGTGGAGCCACGCCTCACCGAGCAGCTGGCCCGCTCCCAGCACGCCTCCGCCCGCCGCCTCGCGGACGCACTGCCGGATGAGACCGAGGTGCTGCCCACCCATGGATTCGGCAGCTTCTGCTCATCCGCCCAGGCCGACGGGGAATCGACCACGATCGGAAAGGAGAAGGCCGCCAACCCGGCACTCACCACCGATGTGGACACCTTCGTCGCCGAGCTGTTGGCGGGCCTGGAGGACGTGCCCGCCTACTACGCGCACATGGGCCCCGCCAATACGGCTGGTCCCGCACCCGTGGACCTGACCGCGCCGGCCGTCGCCGATCCCGACGACATCGCCGAGCGTCTCGCGGCGGGGGAGTGGGTGGTGGACCTGCGCAACCGCATCGCTTTCGCCGAGGGGCATGTCGCGGGGTCGTTCAACTTCGAGGCGGACGGCAAGCTCGCCACGTACCTCGCCTGGCTGATCCCCTGGGGCAAGCCGGTGACCCTGCTTGCCGAGTCGGCCGAGCAGCTGGCAGCGGCCCAGCGGGAGCTGGTGCGCGTCGGTATCGACCGCCCAGCCTCCGCCGCGACCGGCGGTCCCGCGGACTGGCTTCGCGCCGGCGAGAGTCCCGCGTCCTTTCCCCGTGCCACGTTCGCCGAACTGGCCGGTCAGAACCGGGGCCGGATCGTCGTGCTGGACGTACGCCGCTCATCCGAACGTGCGGAGGGCTGGATCGAAGGATCGGTCCACATCCCGATCCACCAGGTCCACCGCCGTATCGACGACGTGCCCGACGGCACGGTCTGGGTGCACTGCGCCGGCGGCATGCGCGCGGGCATCGCCGCGTCGCTGCTGGACGCGGCCGGGCGGGACGTGGTGGCCGTGGACGACGGCTTCGGCGCCGCCGCCGAGGCCGGGCTGACCATCGTCACCGGCTGAACCGGCGAAGGTCCGGTCGAACTGAACTGGATCAGCTAGGACAAGCAACAAGAAAGGTGACATCGTCAATGTTCCTCCACCGTGGAAGTGGACAGCGCCTGTCCGTCGACGAGGCGTGGACCCGTACGGCAGGGAGCTGCCCCGAAGCTGTTCTGCTGGATGTCCGGGAAGAGCCCGAGTGGCGAACCGGCCATGCTCCCGGCGCGGTGCATGCACCTCTCACCGGCCTGGCCGCAGGTACGACGATGCCGGTGGCAGCGCGGGGACGGCCCTTGGTGGTGATCTGCCGCAGCGGACACCGCTCGCAGCAGGCTGTGCAGCTCCTGGCCGAGCGGGGAGCGGACGCGGTGGACGTCAGGGGCGGCATGATCGCGTGGGCCGCCGCAGGGCTGCCGGTGATCGACGAGCGCGGTGATGGCGGCTCGATAGCGTGAGCACCTTGGTTCTCGCCCTTGCCGCAGGCGCCCTGATCGGGCTGGCGCTCGGTGCGCTCGGCGGCGGTGGCAGCGTTCTGGCGGTGCCGGCGCTGATCTACCTGCTCGGCTTCTCAGCGGCCTCAGCCACCACGGCCAGTCTGATCATCGTCGCCGCCACATCGGCCACCGCCCTCTACGCCCACGCGAGAGACGGCCATGTCGCCTGGAAGGCCGGGACGTTGTTCGCGGCGGCGGGAGTTGTGCCGGCGTTCCTCGCCGGAGCAGCCGCCGGCCATGTGCCCGAAACGGCTCTCACCGCGGGGTTCGTGGTGATCGCCGCCCTGGCGGCGCTGCGGATGCTACGGCCCTCCGCTGCCGAGTCGACGGAGGGGGTGCGGCCCGCGAAGGCGGCCGGAGCCGGTGCCGGCCTCGGCGCCGTGACGGGATTCCTCGGTGTGGGGGGCGGATTCCTTGCCGTGCCCGCCCTCGTCGGAGTCCTCGGTCTGCGGATGAACCGGGCCGTGGGCACCAGTCTCCTGGTCATCACCGTCAATTCCGTCGCCGCCCTCGGCGCCCGCTCGGGAACCGGTGATGACCTGCGATGGGAGGTGATCGCCCCGTTCGCAGGAGCGGCGATCCTCGGGGCCTGGGACGGCAAACGGCTGGCGGCGAAGGTCGCCGGTGCCACTCTGCAGCGAGTCTTCGCGTTCACGCTGCTCGCGGTGGCGGCTTTCATGGCCATCGACGTGGTCGCCTGAGCACGAGGGACGCCCCGGTGTCAGGCGAGTGAGAGGAAGAGCTTCTCCAGCCGGGCGCGCATCTCGTCCCGGGACTCACCGGAACGCCGACCGTCCTCCATCTCGGTGAGGCACTGCTGGAGCCCGGTGGCGATGATCGCGAACCCGGCCCGGTCCAGCGCTCGCGACGCCGCCGCCAGCTGTGTCACGACCTCCTCGCAGTCCCGCCCCTCCTCGATCATCCGGATCACCCCGGCGATCTGCCCCTGCGCCCGGCGCAGCCGGTTCAGGACCGCCTTGAGCTCCGCTCCCGCCAGATCAAGTTCCATCATCACTCCTCATGAGATACCCCCAGGGGTAATGTACTCCCCTTTGGTGGGGACCCCACAGCCAGAAAAGGACGACACCCGTCATGACCACGCCCGCCTCCCTTGCCATCCACGAGACTCGCGACCGCCTCCACGAGCTGATCGTCATCGACGTCCGTACCCCCGGTGAGTACGCCGGTGGCCATCTCCCCGGTTCCCTCAACATCCCCCTGGACCGGATTCAGCGAGCACTCGCCGACATTCGACTCGCTGCCGACCGTGGTGACGTTCTGATCGTCTGCGCGTCCGGGGCCCGCTCGGAGAACGCCTGTCGCATCCTCGCCGAGAACAACATCACCGCCGCCACCCTCAGCGGCGGCACCAGCGCCTGGACGGCCGACGGTCACGACCTGCACCGCCCCGAAGGAGCCCCCGCGACCTGGGGCATGGAGCGGCAGGTCCGCCTCACCGCCGGAACCGTCGTCCTCCTCGGCCTGCTCCTCGGTCTCCTCGTCCACCCCGCGTTCCAGATCCTCTCGGCAGGCATCGCCGCCGGACTGGTCTTCTCCGCCCTCACCAACACCTGCGGCATGGCCGCGATGCTCGCCAAGCTCCCCCGCAACCGCCCCGACGCGGCCGACCTCGACAACACTCTCGCGGCACTGCGCAGGCGCTGACCGAGCACGACGCGCAGGGAGCGGCATGCTCGGTCGGGAACGTCGACCCGTTGCCGCTTCTGCGGTGTCCGGAGCATCGCTGAGCGACACGCTCAGGCGAGGGGAACGACGACCACGGGCGTCCGGGCGTGATGGAGCACCGCGTGGGCGACCGGACCGATACGCGTGCCCAGGGAAGAACCCCGTACTCGGCGGCCGACGACGGTCAGTCCGGCTTCACGGCCACTGTCGACAAGCTGCGTGGCAGCGCCCAAGCACTCAGGAAGCGAATGCCGCAACCGGGCCGCTCCGCTTCGTCGAAGGCGAAGCCCAGCAGCGCCTCACGGCGTTGGCGTGCGTCGCCGCCCACTATCAGGTCGCCGTATGGGGCCTCGTCTCGCCGACCGGCCGGGGCGTCGTTCTTGGCCCGCACCGACACAACCGGGCAGTTCGCGGCGCTGACGACCGCCGTGCTCACGGAGCCGAGGACGAAGCCCATGACCGGCCCGAGTGCACGGGAGCCAAGGGCGATCATGTCCGACTCCGCAGCGGACTCGGACATGTACGTCAGTCGGCCTGCCGTCCACTGAACGGACGCTGATGTCCAGGGCGGGAAATGCCCTGCGGAGCTCGTCGGCTGCCTGGGCGAGGAGATGCTGTGCAGAACGGCGGCCGGGACCGTCCGGTGCGCGGAAGACATGTCCAGGAGCCCACGGCTTCTGGACATGAACGAGTCGAAGAGGGACAGCGCGGAGGTCGGCCTCCCGGGCAGCCCAGTATGCCGCCGCGCTGCTCTGCGCGGATCCGTCGAAACCCGCGACCACAGAACCGATCATGCCGATACCAGGTCCAAACCGTTGATCTGCTTGAGCACGTATCCGGCCGCGCCCGCCACGATGGCGTCGAGAAGGGCGTCCTCGTCGTCGAACGAGGTGAGTATCAGGCAGGCGAGGTCGGGCATGCGTGATCGCAGTTCCCGGCACACAGTGATGCCGTTCCCGTCCGGCAGCCTGACGTCGAGCACCGCTACGTCGGGTCGCAGCGTCGGCCCACGGGCCAGGGCTTGATCAGCCGTCGATGCCTCGCCGACCACGACGAGATCCTGCTCGGCCTCCAGCAGGTCCCGTATCCCGCGGCGAACGACCTCGTGGTCGTCCAGCAGAAGAATGCGCGTCACGGCAGTGTCGGCGTCAGCCGGTGTATCACCCATCCGCGGTCCTTGCTGTCGGATGCGTCTCTTGCGCCCCCACTGGATATCGTCCCAGGAGTGCCGGTCCGGGGGCATGCGGTGGACCGGCCCATCAAGGTCACCGCCACTGAGGGAATGCGGCTGCCCAAGATCCATGCGTACGTTCACCACTCCTTCGACCGCTCGAACGGCGTTGGCCAGGAGCGTCACCATGGAACGGTCTGCCGGAGAGTCCTTCAGAGTGACCACGCCCTTCTCGACTGTGGTGTCGAGGGCCGACGGTGGTGAGACCGGGCCGAGTACCTCACTTCTGAAGTCGGCGAGGAGGCCCTCATCCTGTCTGAGGAAGATCTTGAGCAAGTCGCCTCGGCTGACCACTCCCTCCAACAGGCCATCGGAGTTGACTACGGGGAGGCGGTTGACGGGCTTGGTCCTCGAAGCCGTACCCGGTGTAGGCGACAGCCCCTGCTGGTTCGGGTCAGCTCTGCAGAGCGGCGCAGATGGTGGCGCGTGCCGCTCTGCCTTCGGGGATCGGCAGAAGGGGGTAGACGTGCACCATCTCCGGTGCCTCGTGGAAGTCCAGCTCGACGCCCGCGGCCGCGGCGCGGGCTGCCAGTTGCCGGGCGTCGGCGTTGACGATGTCACGGGTTCCGCTGAACAGCGTGATCGGGTTCAACCCGGTGAGGTCGGCGAGCAGCGGGCTGACGTGGGGGTGGTCGGCGGGTAGATCGCCGCGATAGAGGTCTCCGGCGCAGCGTGCACCAGCGACGGCGAGCCAGGGGTCGCGGTCTTCGAGCAGGGCGACGCGCGGGTCGGTCAGCCTGATGTCCAGCCACGGGGAGATGAGGACGGTGCGGGCGGGCGCGGGCAGCCCTCGGTCCCGCAGATGGACGGCGACGGCGAGGGCCATACCGCCGCCGGCGGAGTCCCCGATGAGGCTGGGAGGTGTGTCGCCCCCGTCGTCGAGGAGCTCGACGGCCAGGTCGGTGACGGCCGGCACCACTTCGGCCGCGGTCGCCAGCGGGGCGAGAGGATAGATCGGCACCGTCATCCGGGTGGCGGTTTCGGCGGCCACGTGTGCGATGAGTCGCCAGTGCTGGGGCGCTATCTCGTTGATGTATGCGCCGCCGTGCAGGTAGATCGCACGCCGCCGGGCGTTGCAGCCGCGCGGGGTGACCTCGTAGACCGGCCATCCGGCCACCCGGCGCACGGCGAGGTCGACCGTGCGCTCAAGGCCGGCCGGTGGCGCGTACCCGGTCGGCCGCAGCGAACGGGCGCGGACCTGTTCCCGGAGGGCCTCCGGCGAGCTGAACAGCTTCTTGGCCCCACGAAGCCTCAACACCGTCGGCATCGCTCTGCTGCTCAGGCTCGGCACGGTACGGCTCCGTTCCCGCGGTTCTTGTTTCGGTGTCACGTGAGGTCGGTGTTCTTCGTCTCGGGCATCCGGTGCACCACGACCAGGGCGAGAAGCAGCAGGACCACCGTATAGCCGAGGAAGAGGTCTCCCTCCCCGGTGCTGGTCAGCCAGGTTTGCAGATAGGGCGCGCTGCCGCCGCAGGCGGCCACGGCGATCGCGTAGGGGAAGCCCACACCTGTCGTGCGCAGACGGGTGGGGAACATCTCCGCGAACACCGCGGGGGTGATCGCCGCGCCGGCGGACATGAAGAGCATGGCGGTCGTCATCGATACGGCCAGTTGCCATACCTGGTCCTGGATCAACCAGTTCAAGGGGATGGCCAGGACGGCTCCGCCGATGTAGGAGCCGTACAGGACGGGTTTCCGGCCGATGCGGTCGGAGAGGGCGCCGAACAGCGGCAAGGCCGCGAGGAAGACCAGGTTGGCGAGAACTCCCGCCCACAGCGCGGATGAGGCGTCGATGCCTTTGAGGGAGATGGCCTGGGCGGGGGCGGAGACGGCCCAGGTGTAGTAGACGACCGTTCCGCCCAGGGTGAGGCCGATCACGCGCAGGCACGCCGCCCGGTTCTCCCAGAAGCCGCGCCACACGGAGGTGCGCGGCTCGTGGTGGTCCGGGGTGTCGGCCTGCTTCTCGAAAGCGTCGGTCTCCTCCAGTCGCAGCCGCATGATCAGCGCGTACAGGCCGAGAAGTCCACCGATGACGAAGGGCACGCGCCAACCCCACGCGTGGAGCTGGTTCTCGCTGAGTACGGAGGAGAGGACAGCCGCGAGCACGGTGGCGACCATGATGCCGCAGGTGCCGGAGATGTAGATCAGGCTGGACCAGAGCCCTCGCCGTTCGCGGGGTGCCATCTCCGCGACGTACGTCTGCGCCGCGGGAAGCTCCCCGCCGTGGGCCAGGCCCTGCACGAGTCGTGCGAACACCAGTAGGGCGGAGGCGCCCACGCCGATCGTGGCGTAGGTCGGCGCGAGGCCGATCAGCAGGCTTCCGGCGGCGGCCAGCGCGATGGAGGCGACCATGGCCGCACGCCGCCCCTTGCGGTCACTGAGCCGACCGAAGACCAGCCCGCCCAGGGGACGCATGAGGAAGCCCACGGCGAAGATCGCCAGGGTGCTGAGCAAGGCGGAGGTCGGATCGGCGGAGGGGAAGAACTGGGAGGCGAAGAAGGGAGTGAAAATCGCGTAGACGTTCCAGTCGTACCACTCCAGGGCGTTGCCCACGCCGGTGCCGATGACAGTGCGCAGCCGGGACGGGGCAGGGGCGCTCCCGGCGTTGGTGTCGGGTACGCCGGATCTGGTGGTCGGGGATGCGTGGTCGGGCACGGGGTACTCCTGGGAGACGGGGTGCAGCATGGATGAGCTGCGTCCGGCGGCGTCGCGGGTGTGTCGGCGGGGCGGCACCGTGAGGTGCATGGGGGGCGGCGCGTGGGGCTGCGCGCAGAGCGGTCAAGAAGTGGCGGCGGGCTTCACCTTCGCCAGGCGGCGCAGGGCGAGTTCGGCGTAGAGCGCGGACCCGTCACCGAGCACGCGATCGTCGAAGACCGCCCGCGGCGAGTGGTTGTACGGGGCCTGCTGGACGTCGCGGTCCGGCGGGCAGGCGCCCAGCACCACGAAAGCGCCCGGCACCTCGGCCAGTACCCGCGAGAAGTCCTCCGAGCCGGTGGCAGGCCGGGGCGCCCACGCGAAGCGTTCCTCCCCGTGCAACTCCGCCACCACGTCGGCGACGAACTCGGCCTCGGAGGGTTCGTTGACGGTGAGGGGGTACTGCTCGACGAAGTCCACCTCGATGTCGAGGCCGTGGGCAGCCGCGATACCCCGGCACAACCGCACGGCGCCGTCCTTGATCAGGCCGTGCGACGAAGCGGAGAACGACCGTACGGTCGCCGTGAACCGGGCCTCGTCGGGAATGACGTTGCCGGCGGTGCCCGCGTGGAAGGCACCGACGGTCAGCACTACGGGGTCGAACGGATCGAACCTTCGGGTGACGAAGGTCTGCAGCGCGGTGACCATCTCGCACGCTGCCGGTACGGGGTCATTGGCCAGATGAGGCATCGAACCGTGACCACCCGCACCGCGGACGGTCACACGAAGGCTGTCGGAGGAGGCCAGGACCGGGCCCCGGCGGGTCGCGAACATCCCGTTCGGGTGGCCTGCCGATGTCACGTGCAGGGCATAGGCGGCCACCGGTCGCTCACCGGAGACGTCCAGGACCCCTTCGCCCACCATGTGGCCGGCCCCGTCCTGGCCCTCCTCGCCGGGCTGGAACATGAAGACCACATCGCCCGCGAGCCCGTCCCGGCGGGCGCAGAGAAGCTGTGCCGCGCCGACGAGCATGGCCGTGTGCAGATCGTGACCGCACGCGTGCATGATCCCGTCCGTGCGGGAGATGTACGGGAGATCGGTGCGTTCGGCGACGGGCAGCGCGTCCATGTCGGCGCGCAAGAGCACCGTGGGGCCGGGGCGGGCGCCCCGCAGGACCGCGGTGACGGAGGTCAGCCTGTTCCCCGTGCTGACCTCCAGTGGCAGCCCGTCCAAAGCGGCCAGGACCTTGTCCTGCGTACGCGGCAACTCCAGGCCCAGCTCGGGTTCGGCATGCAGCGCACGCCGCAGACGGACCAGACCACCGTGCACACTCCGTGCGTCCTCGCGCATCGACACCGGCATCCCCTTTCGCTGACGTTCACCTCGCTGTCGCTCGGCTGTCAGTGATGATGGATACTCGACGCCCATGCTCATCGAATACGCAGGATCTTTCCTCCATGCCTGATCGTTCGCAGGAATCTGCACATCTGGACGAGCTCGACCTCAGCCTCGTCAACACGCTGCAGATCGACCCCCGAGCCCCCTGGTCACGTATCGGACGGGCACTCGAACTCGACCCCGTCACCGTGGCCCGGCGCTGGTCCCGGCTGACAGAGGCGGGCGTCGCGTGGATCACGGCGCAGCCCGGGCGTGCCCAGATCTCTCAGGGATGCCTGGCCTTCGTCGAAGTGAACTGTCAGGCCGGCCGCGCTCTCGAAGTGGCCAACACCCTCGCGCAGTGGCCGCACGTCATGACCGTGGACCACACGAGCGGCGGCCGGGACCTCCTGCTCACAGTGTCGATGCCCACGCTTCCCGCCCTCTCCGGGTACCTGCTCGAACGCCTCGCAGCACTCCCCGGAGTCAGCGCCACCCGCACCCAGCTCGGCACCCATGTCTTCACGCACGCCACCGACTGGCGGCTGCGCGCCCTCGACCCGCGTCAGCGGGCCCAGATCACCGCCGAACGGCCGCCCCGGTCGCCGTCGACGCCCCAGACGTTCACCACCAGGGACCGGCTCCTCAGCGTGCGTCTCGGGGTCGACGGACGTACGTCGCTCACGGACCTCGCAGAGGAGCTGGGTGTCGGAATCACCACCGTACGCAAGCGTCTCGCCCGCCTCATCGCCAACGAGGACCTGGAGCTGCGCTGCGAAGTCGCCCAGCCTCTGTGCGGCTGGCCGATCTCCACCACCATCTGGGCCCAGGCCCACCTCGACGATCGCGACGCCCTGACCAGACTGCTGGCCGCCGTCCCCGAAATCCGGGCGTGCATCGGCCTCGCTGGGGGCACGGCGAATCTGCTCATCAGTGTCTGGCTCCGCTCCCTTTCCGACATCCGCGGCCTGGAATCCCGTCTCACCAGCGCACTGCCTCAGTTGAAGGTGCTCGACCAGGCGGTTTCTCTGCGCTTCGTCAAGCGCATGGGCCGCATCCTCGACCCTGCCGGCCGCAGCGTGAGTACCGTTCCCATGGACATCTGGTCCGATCCGAGCTGAAGCGCCACTTCAGCACGGGACGCCTGCGCGCGGTTCCGGTCTGACGGAGGGAGCCGCCTGTCGCCGGTTCTTGGGGGCTTGCTGGACGCGGGCCACACGACCGTGAGCGCCATTACTCCCACGGGATCGGGTAGGACGGGCATGAGGGTGCTGATCGGTCAGGCAATGCCCGGTCTCGCCATCGCCGTGATGCCCAGCCGCCCCAGCGCCCTCCACTGCAGATCGGTGAAACCGAAACGACGGTAGTAGGACACATTCGCGGGGTCGGCCGTAGTCAGGAAGAAGCCCGCGGGGGCCTCCGTGGCCGCGAGCACATGGTCCAGGAGGAACCGTCCGGCGCCGCGTCCCGCAACGTCGGGCCGGACCCCGATGAACTCCAGCGTCCACGCGTCTGCCGGGGCCGAGGCTTCACTGTGGCGCAGGTAGCGCAACGTCCTCCACAACGCGGGCGGGCCGCACCGGATGCCTGTCCGCGCCGCCCAGACCGCACGGTCTGACGCCCCGGGCACCGCCCCTGATGGCGTGAGGACCGCAGAGGCGACCGGCTGCCCGCCCGGAGTCGTGAGCATGTACCGGCGGGCACCGGGGAGAGTGGCGTGGGCCCGCAGGGTGGCTTCGAACCAGTGGGTCCGTACGGTCTCCGAGGATCCGCAGATCCACGAGACGGCGGGCTCCGAGGCGAAGGCGGCGGCCAGGGTGCGGGCGCAGGCGGCGGGATCCGGGTTCGACACGATCCTCCACTTCCGGGCGGCCTCAGGCATGGTGCCTCCTCTCCAGCGGCGCTTCCGGGACGAGATGGCAGACGAGCAGCTTGAGGAAGAACAGCGGTGCGAACCAACCGAGTGAGGCCGGGACCTCCAGCCAGAACAGATTGACCAAAACGGCGGCCATCAGGGCCGCCATCGAGACAGGGCGCTTGAGGTGCAGCGGCGTGAACTCCACGATGGCCGCCCCGGCGAGCAGCAGCGCGGCGTTGGCCAGCGTCCAGCGCCAGTCACCCGACAGGACGACAAAGCCCATGGCCATGAGGTGGATCAGGTGCGCGGCGACGAACAGCAACCGCGCCCGCCTGGCCCCGGAAGCCCGGCGGTGATACCAGCGTTTCGCCGCGTTGGTCGCATTGGTGAGCACTCCGCCGATGAGATCCAGTCCCGCCAGCCCCACCACGACCAACTGCACTCCCGACAACTCGTGCCAGACTCCCGAGGCCCACACCCCGACGGCCAGGAGCAGGCCGCAGCCGACGATGCCGGCGATCTCCACCGCCGACTCGGAACGTGACTTGCCCGGACCCATGAACCGCTCCACACGGCCTGCGAGCCCGGGCGGGGTCGCGGGTACGTCCCAGACGATCTTCAGGTCAGTGCGCATCGGTGAACCCCTCGCCGAAGGCTGACGAGGTCTCGCTCCACAGTCCGCGCAGCAGACCCCACAACTGCGCGCTCTCATCGCCTTCCACCAGGTCTGCGGGCGTGGGCGAAGCCTTCATGCGTGCGAGCGCCCACGCGTCGGCGGCCCGAACGACCGCCGCCGTCACCGTTACCAGCAGCCCGTGGTCCACGTCGGTACGGATGACGCCCAGCCTCTGGCCGTTCGAGACCAGGTCGTCGAACCACTCCAGCCACGGCCCCTCACGCGTGTTCCCGATGGCCGCGTCGGCGAGCGCCAGGTCGTCGGGGTGGTCCCGCAGATGGGCGGCGAGTGCGCCGGAGCTCGCGTCGAGGCGGGACCAGAACGCCGTCTCCTCATGCGCCGCAACCCAGGGGCCAAGGGCGCCGAGCAGTCGCCCGAGCACGCCGTCGAGCACGGCGGAGAGCAGGTCCTCCCGACCGTCGAAGTAGTGGTAGGCCGCGGTCTTCGAGAACCCCGCGGCCTCGATGATCTTGTTGTAGGAGGCGCCCTCGACGCCGTGGTCGGCGAAATGGCGGCGCGCCACGCCAAGGATCAGTTCCTGGCGTTCGGCGGGAAGGCGATCAAATCGAGGCAGAGGCATGTACGCATACTACGCACCAGTGGGGTGCACCGCCAGTGCACCCCACTGGTTTTCGGCAAGGCGAGGACTTGCGGAGAGGCGGGCCGGGCGTGTCGCACGTCCGATTCGCACAGCTCACGGCGCCGCGAGGAGGACTCTTCGGAGCGAGTGTCACCGGTCCGCACCACGGCCAGAAGCCCCCTGGAACCTCGCACCGGGGACCCCGAACCGTTCACGCGCGACCGGGGTCCTCGCGGGGCCCTTCCCGACCTCACGTCGAGGTGTGGTGAAGGGCAGCGGCGCACTTCACGATGCCGGTGATCCGGTTCGTGCTGAAGTGGAGCTCTCGCGGCAGGTGCCAGCCCTTCAGGACAGCCACGGACTGCCTCGCCGACGCACCAGATCTTGGTGTGGCTGCTGCTGTGTCGTCACTTCCATCGCTTGAGGCGACGGCCCCGGAAGGGCACCCGGACATGGTGGCCGGCACCTTGGTATCCGCCTGGCATCTCGGCCCGGCGGCAGCGAGGGCGTAGAACGGCTATGCGAAGGCGCGTTCCCCTGGAGCTCTCAGCTGGGCACGGTCGCGGTTGAACTGCTGGTAGTGCTTGGGCTGTTCGCGGTTGTCCTTGTGCGGGGTGCGGGTCGTGGTGCCGACGCCCTGGTGGGCGCGGTCGGCGAGGGTGAGGATCTGCCGGGTCAGGCAGGCATGGGTAAGGCCGTGGGCGCGGGCCGCGGTGAGATCTTGGGTCCGGCCTGGCGTCGCGCGGGAGAACCGCAGCGGTGTGCCGTCGGGGCGGGCGATGCCTTGCCCGTTCAAGCCGTGCTTCTTGTGCTTCTGCGAGTAGTACGGTTCGTCCGCGGCGATGCTCGGCTCGGTGACCCGACTCCCAGTCCTTGAGTACGAGCGCCCGTGACGTGAGGGATCTCAGTCATCATCGGAGATCGGGAACATCTCGGCATAGGGGTCCGGTTCGCCGGTCAAGGGGTCCAGTCCGGCGACGAGTCGACGGCGCTGCTCACGCCAGCTGACGAAGGCTCCGGGACGTCCCCAGAGTGACGCGTCACCGAGCGGGCATCCGTCGAACTCCGCGAGCATCATGCGCGTCAGGAACCTGACCATGCCGCAGTCGAAGATCGCCCACCGGGACTCTCCGTAGGAGACCTGGCGCCGCCATGCCACCACAGGCCAGTTGTCCGGGTCCGAGTCGGTCATGAGTCAGGCCAGCTCGTTGGCGTTGCAGCCGGTTCCCCACGGCAGAACGGCCTCCGGGGGAGCGGATGCGCCCGGCACACCACCCTCCTTCTCCCACATCCGGCGAAGTCCCTCACTCATGCCTCCGATGTGGCAGTCGCTCAGGTTGGGAACATCGACAGGCAGTGGCGGAAGGATGACCAATTCCTCGATGTCCCCCACGCCATAGGTGTCTATGAATGACATGTAGTCGCTCGGCAGCCTCGTGCCCAACGCGGCCTCCGCGGCCGTCCAGTCCACTCGCTCTTCGCCCCGGTGCCCTGTGGGAACAATCCTGAGCAGAGCCTCTACATCAGGATGAACGGTCATGATTCAGACTCCTTGAGCGTGGTGGCCGCTCACCCTAACCCGAGCACCCGACAGCATCGCCCGGCAAACCGGCCATGACATGTCGGTCGGATCGTGAGACAGCCCGCCGCCCAGACGGGCTGACGAGCTCGCTGCGAGAACGCCGCTTCCGCCAAAGCCGACTCGCCTGAGAGCGACGCCCGCCGACATCCTCAAACCACCGGCAACCTCACGGGCCAGAGCCCCAGTCGCTGACAGCCCGAATGAGACAGGACACAAGTGGACCGGTCAGACGCTGACTCGCGGCGGCGGCACGCATCACGCACTCCACGCTGGCCGAAACATATAAGTGATGTACCCCACAGTGGAACAAACGTATGAACACGCAACGGTCTGCGGGACATACTGATTGTCATGACACCGACGGCACATCCGTGGGCGCCTGCTGTTCGCCGCCGCGCGCAGGCCTCAAGCGCCCGGCCGAGATGTCGCGTTCGACCGACCTCCCGGGGTTCGGCGACGCCGAGGGCGGACTGGTGGACGGTGGCGCGTTCACCGATGCGGAACTCTACCGAGGGGAGCGGGGCCGCGTGTTCGCCCGGATCCGTGCCTGCCTCGACTCGTGCCCTCACCGCGGCACCCTGGTGTGCCGCGCCGACCTTGGCTCGATCCGCGATCGCACCTGTACCCACCACGGCTGGTCCTACGACCTGGCCGACGCGCTGGTGAACGTGCCGAAGCGGTCAGTCCGTCCCGAGTCGTTCGACACCCACGCGTGGGATCCGGCCGGGGTGCTGTACGTCGAATCACTGCACCAATCGATCTTCGGCACACGGAATCCGGAGCCGGTGCCTCTGCGGGAGCCGCCCGGGGACGCGGCCTGGTACAGGGAAGCGATGTTCGACCACGATGATCAGGGAACGGTCGTGGTCGGCGGGGTGCGCGAGCGGGAGTGGGGCGACAACGGGAAGCCCGCTCCGCGCGGACTCGGGCAGAGTCCTTCCCCCCGCTCGCGATCTTCTGCCGCAGCGTCATGTCTGGGCGGCGTGGCAGGGAGGAGTCCGTCATGAGCCTTCGCGCGATCGCCCGCATGTATGCCGACGGCGAGATATCGACGACGGGGGTACTGGCCGAGCTCGGCAGACATGCGGACATTCCCTTGTCCGAGGGGCAGCGCGGCCTGTGGGCACTTGCCAAGCTGGAGCCGGAGACGTATGCGTACAACGTTCCCGTGTGCTTCTCGTGTGCGGACGTGGATGTCGCGGCGCTTCAGGCCGCATTCCGCGACACGCTGTCCCGGCATCCACTTCTCTCGGCCGCGGTGCGCGAGACGGATGACGGGCCGCGTCTGTCCCACGGAGATGCGGACGGTTTCTCGGTCGAGTATGCGGACATCTCCGATGTGCCGTCCGGTGGAGTGCTGGACTTTCTGAAGGAAAGGGCGAGGCGGCCGTTCGGCCTGGCCGGTGATCCCTTGACCAGGCTGGCTGTCCTGCGTCGCTCCGCGTCCGAGGCGTACGTTCTGCTGGTCGTTCATCACCTCGTGATCGATGGGGTGTCGGGGCGTCTCGTCATCGACACGCTGTTCAGCTCGTACCGGGCGCGGGTCGAGGGGCGGGACGTGCCGATCGAGGTGGGCTCCGCCTCGTTCGGTGAGTTCGTCGCGTGGGAGCGGGACGCTCTCACCGGCGAACGCGCTGAGGAGGACCGCGAGTTCTGGCTGCGGGAGCTCGCCGGCGCGGACGTCCTCACAGGGTTACCCTCACAGGTGGCTCTGCTGCCGGACGCGCCTCATGTGGGCGAGGTGTACACCAGCCGCCTGCCGGAAGAGCAGGCCGCCGCCATCGCGGCCTTCACCGCTTCACATGAGATCAGCCCGGGGACCTTCTTCCTGGCGGCCTTCCTGACTCTGCTGCACCGGTACACCGGAAGCGAGGACCTCGTCATCGGGATGCCGGTGGCCGGGCGCCCGACGGAACACTTCGACCCGATCGTCGGCTGCTTCGTCAACACGTTACCCGTCCGGAGCAGGCCGGACGCCTCCGAGGAGTTCACGTCGTTCGCCCGGCGCGTACAGTCCACGGTGCTCGAAGTACTTGACCACGGAACCTACCCGTTCCACCGGATCGTGGGCGATCTCGGTGCTCGGGGCGCGAATCCGCGGTCGCCTCTCTACCAGATCGTGTACAACTACCAGGATTCCGCTCTCTCCGGATACCTGGGCGAGCGGGCCCGCGCCACCGGCGAGACGGACTTCGAGCTCGTCGACGGGCTGTACCAGCTGGGTGAGTACGACCTCACGGTGGACGTGGCTCCCGGTGACGGGTTCCTGGTGAACTGGAAGTACCACCCCGACGCCTTCTCGGCCGACGCCGTCTCGGGCATGGCAGCACACTTCGCCACCCTGGTGGACAGCATCCTCGACTCGGACGGGCAGTCGCCGACAGGCAGGCTGAACCTGCTCGGCGACGAGGAACGGCGCCTCGTCATCGAGGCATGGAACCGGACCGAGGCCGACTTTCCCACGCATCGCACGTGCTGGGATCTCTTCGCGGAGCAGGCAGAGGCGAACCCGGATGCCCCGGCGGCCACCTGCGGGGCGAGGACTCTCACCTATCGCGAACTCGCGGACCGCAGCTCGGCGCTGGCACAGGCGCTGACACGTCAAGGCGTCGGCCCCGGGGACGTCGTCGGGGTCTGCTACGAACGGTCACTCGACCTCGTCGTGGCCCTCCTCGCCGTCATGAGGCTCGGCGCGGTGTACCTGCCCCTGGACGACCGGCTGCCGACCGAACGCCTCTCCTACATGGTCGAGGACAGCGGCGCGCAACTCGTCATCTGCCATGAGGCGGTGATGGACAGGCTGGCCGCCGTGGCGACGCCGAAGACGGGACTGTACCCGACAGACCGCCAGGATGATCAGATCCCCCAGGCATGGGCAACGGCGGGGGAGAGGACCGCCGCTGCGCCGGACTCGCCGACCTCGACACCCCAAGCCGCCTACATCATCTACACCTCCGGCAGCACGGGGAAGCCCAAGGGCGTCGTGGTTCCGCACGCGGCGCTGACCAATTTCCTGCTGGCCATGGCGCACACGCTGGGAGTGGCGTCCAACGATCGGCTGTTGGCCATCACCACGCACAGCTTCGACATCGCCGCCCTGGAGCTCTACCTCCCGCTGATCACCGGCGGACAGGTCTGCGTCTGTGAATCGGCCACGGCCGCCGATGCCACCTTGCTGGCCGAGAAGATCGCCGACTGGCGGCCCACCATCATGCAGGCCACTCCGGCGACCTGGGCCATGCTGGTGCGCGTCGGGTGGCAGAACACCGAGGGCGTCAAGGTGTTGTGTGGTGGCGAGGCGCTGCCCGACGGCCTGAAGGACCAACTCGTGACGCGCGGCGAGGCCTGGAACCTGTACGGGCCCACGGAGACGACCATCTGGTCAGCGGCCAAGCGGCTGCGCCGTGAGGAGCCGGTGACCATCGGCAGCCCCATCGCGAACACCCAGCTGTACGTCCTCGACCAGAACCTGAGTCCCCTGCCTGTGGGCGTAACCGGCGAGCTTCACATCGCAGGCGACGGGGTCGCCCTGGGCTACCACCGGAAGCCGGAGTTGACGGCCGAGCGCTTCCTGGACAACCCGTTCGCGCCCGGACGGCTGTACCGGACCGGCGACAGCGCGCGCCGACTGCCCAATGGCGAGATCGTCGTCCTGGGCCGGATGGACAACCAGGTCAAACTGCGCGGCCACCGCATCGAACCCGGTGAGATCGAGGCGGTTCTCAATGCCCGCCCGGAGATCGGCCGAAGCGTCGTCCTGCTTGAGCATGCCGGCCTGTCGGACAGGCTCACGGCCTACTACACCGGGAACGGGGACACGCCGGTCGACGCCGCGCTGTTGCGCGCGGAACTCGCCAGGACCCTCCCCGCCTACATGCTGCCCGCCGCATTCGTGGCCCTGGACGCCTTCCCGCTCACGGCGCACGGCAAGGTCGACCGGGCGAAGCTGACCGAGGCCGCCGGGACGGTGCCGCTCCCGGCCGCCGACAGCCCGGTGGCCGCGCTCGACATCGAGCGGACCGTGCGCGGGATCTTCGAAGGGGTGCTCGGCTCGCGTGATATCGATCGTGCCGCAGGCTTCTTCGACATCGGCGGGGACTCCTTCGCGGCCATCGAAGCGGTGGAGCAGATCAACCGCGAGTTCGGCTGCTCGTTGCGACCCACCAGCGTTTTCGCCCACCCGTCCGTCGCCACGATGGCCCGACACCTGACGGGGCTGCTGCCTGCCGGGCAGGCACCCGCGGCGCAGCCCGCCGAGGCCGAGCAGCAACCTGATCCCCGCCATGCCACTCCGGCGGCCGGCGACGCCTCGCTCGATGATTCGATCGCGGTGATCGGCATCTCCTGCCGGTTCCCGGGAGCCATGGACCACCGCGCATTCTGGTCCGCGCTCGTGGAAGGACACAGCGGCGGCACGTCATGGTCGGTCGAGGAACTGCGCGCGCTCGGAGTGCCGGAGGAGATGATCACCCGACCCGGATACGTGCCGCAGCGGTCGGTCGTGGACGGCAGGGCGGAGTTCGACGCGGCGTTCTTCGACATCTCCCCCCGCGACGCCGAGTTCATGGACCCACAGGCACGCCTGCTGTTGCAGCACGCGTGGCAGGCGTTGGAGGACGCCGGTTACCGCCCGGAGGACGTTCCCGAGACCAGCGTCACCACGTCCACGAGCACGAACTTCTACCAGGCCCTGCTCCCGGCTCTGATGGCGAACGCGACGGGCCCGCGGGTCCTGGCGAGCTCCGAGACCTACGCCGCGTGGCTGTTCGCCCAAGGCGGCACGGTGCCCACGATGATCTCCACGAAGCTGGGCCTGCGCGGCCCCAGCATGGCGGTGAGCACCAACTGCTCTTCGGCGCTGAGCGCGGTGCACGTCGCCTGCCAGGGACTCCTGGCCGGCGATGCCGACCAGGCGATCGTCGGCGCGGCCAGCCTGTTCTCCGCGGGGGAGCTGGGATACGTGCACCAGCCGGGCCTGAACTTCTCCAGCGACGGGCGCAGCCGCGCGTTCGCCGACGGCGCCGACGGCATGTCCGGCGGTGAAGGCGTCGGTGTGGTCGTCCTCAAGCGCGCCAGCGAGGCGATTGCGGCCGGTGATCACATCTACTGCCTGATCCGCGGCATCGCGGTGAACAACGACGGCGGCGACAAAGCAGGGTTCTACGCGCCCGGTGTGCGCGGCCAGGCCGAGGTGATCCGCAAGGCGCTCGACAAGGCGGGCACGGACCCGTCGACGATCAGCTACGTCGAAGCGCACGGCACGGGCACGAGGCTCGGCGATCCCATCGAGGTCGCGGCTCTGACTGCGGCGTACCGCCACTACACGGCACGCAGCCAGTACTGCGGCATCGGCTCGGTCAAGAGCAACATCGGCCACCTGGACGCGGCCGCGGGGATCGCCGGACTCATCAAGGTGGCCCTGGCCCTGCAGCACGGGGAGGTTCCGCGGACCCTGCACTGCGACGTGTCGAGCTCGGAGATCGACTGGGAGGAGTCGCCGTTCTTCGTGGCCGACCGGAATCTGCCGCTGGACGGCGACGAGCCCGCGCGGGCGGGACTGAGCTCCTTCGGGATCGGCGGCACCAACGTGCACGCGGTACTGGAACAGGCGCCGACCGGTCCGCGGTCCGCCGGCCTCCCCGGCCCCCAAGCGGTGATCCTCTCGGCCCGCGACGGGGAGCGGCTCGGCCTCCTCGCGCGGCAGCTCCTTGAGTTCCTGCCGGGATACCTGGACGCGCACGGCGATCTGGCGTCGCTCGCCTACACGCTGCAGGTCGGGCGGCGGGCGATGGCCGAACGCGTGGTCTTCGTCGCGAACGACGTCGACGGGCTGATCGCGACCCTTCAGGACTACGTCGGGCGCGGGGCGCGCGGAACGGTGTTCGAAGGTACGGCCCGACGGCCTGAGGACATGCTGCTCGGCCTCTTCGACCGCCCCGGGGAGCTGCGAGACCTGGTCGCCGGGTGGCTCGAACACGGGGAGTGGGACAAGATCGCGCCCCTGTGGGTCAACGGCATCGACGTCGACTGGCACGCCTGCCACGGCGCGAATCCGCCGGTGCGGGTGAGCCTGCCGACGTACCCGTTCGCTGCGAAACGGTACTGGCCGGCTGCCGAGGCGGTGCCGGTTCCTCGGGCCGCTGACCCGCTCGACGCAAAATCGTTGCTCGTGGCCGCGGCCAGTCCCGAGAGCGTCGAGACGTTCCTGTCCGGTCGCACGTCCGCCACAGAGGAGATGGACAGCCTCTCGCGCCCGCTCGTGCTCGCACAGCTCATGGCGGCGGGACTCTTCGACGCGCCCGTTCGTCAGGACCTGATCGGGCGGAGCATCACCCCGTCCTTCGCCCAGTGGCTCGACCATACGGTGACCGTGCTGCTGAACCACGGAGAACTCGTGCGTGAGGGCGGATTCGTGGTGCCCAGGAAGAGTGCGCCAGGCCTCGAACAGGCGTGGAGCACCTGGCGTGCGTGGAAGGACGCCCGTGCCGGAGACCCGGAGCTGGCGGCCAAGACCGGCCTGACCGAGCGCATGATCGAGGCCTTGCCCGCGATCCTGTCCGGGCGGACGAAGGCCACGGCGATCATGTTCCCGGGCGGCTCGTTCGAGCTGGTGGAACCGGCGTACCGGGGGAACGCGACGGCCGACTACTTCAACGACGTGACGGCCGGCGCGGTGCGCGCGGAGGTGGACGCCCGTCGCGACGGGATCCGGCTGCTGGAGATCGGAGCGGGCACCGGCAGCACCAGCGAGCGCGTTTTCGCCCAACTGACGGGCCACGACCTCGCTGAGTACTGCTATACGGACGTTTCGAAGGCGTTCCTGATCGACGCGGAGCGGCGGTTCGCCGGTCACGTGCCGTACCTGTCCTTCACGACCTTCGACGTGGAGCGGGAGCCCGGCGCACAGGGACTCGCGGTGGGCGACTACGACATCGTCATCGCCAACAACGTCCTGCACGCCACCAAGGACATCGTGCAGGCAGTGCGTCACGCCAGAGCACTGCTGCGGCCCGGCGGAGTCCTCGTACTCAACGAACTCGCCCGGAACGACTGGTGGTCGCATCTGACCTTCGGGCTCCTCGAAGGGTGGTGGCGGCCCACGGACGGAAGGCGTATCCGGGGCGGACCGGCGCTGTCCGCGAACTCGTGGCGCGAAGTGCTGCGGGAGTGCGGGTTCGACACGGTCGACCTGCTGGCGGAGCCCGCCCGCGACCTGGGCCAGCAGGTACTGCTGGCGCGCGCCGGTTCGCCCGTCCCGCGCCGGGATCCGCGGCCTGCCGGGTCCGCTTCGGTCGAGGAGCACGTCCGCGCGGCCGTCGAGCGGATCCTCGCCGAAACGCTGAAGCTGACCGCGGATGAGCTCGCGGCCGACAAGCCCTTCGCCGACTACGGACTGGACTCGCTCACCGGCGTCTCCCTGGTGCACCGGCTCAACGAGTCGCTGAGCACTGACCTCGATCCGAGCGTGCTGTTCGAGAACCCGTCGATCAGGCGGCTGACGCGGTTCATCGTCGACGAGGAAGGCGCCGCCGTCCTGGCCGCGGTACCGGGGCCGTCCGTGGCACCCGGGCCGTCCGTGGCCCCGGAGACGTTCGTGGTACCTGAGCTGTCCGCCGCACCCGAGGCGCCCGCCGTACCTGAGTTGTCCGCCGTATCCGGGCCGTCCGCCGCATCTGGGCCGTCGGGCCGTGGCCGGGAGCCCGTCGCGATCGTCGGCATGAGCGGCCGGTTCCCGGGAGCCCGGGACGTCGACGAGTTCTGGGACCTGCTGGCCTCCGGCCGGGATGCTGTCTCGAAGGTGTCCCGCTGGGACCTCGCGTCGCTGGGCAGCGTCTGCCTGGACGGCGGTCTTCTGGACGGCGTCGACGAGTTCGACCCGCTCTTCTTCGGGATCTCCGGTGCAGAGGCCGTCTACATGGAGCCGCAGCAGCGGCTGTTCCTTCAGGAAGCATGGCGGGCGCTTGAGGACGCGGGCCACGCGGGCGAGTCGCTCGCCCGCGACCGGTGCGGTATCTACGTGGGCTGCGCCGCGGGCGACTACCTGGACCTGACGGGGCCTTCCGACTACCCGGGCCAGGCACTGTGGGGCAACATGAACTCGCTCGTGCCGTCCCGCATCGCGTACTACCTGGACCTGCACGGGCCGGCGATCGCGGTCGACACCGCGTGCTCCAGCTCGCTGGTCTCCCTCCACCTGGCGTGCCAGGCGCTGTGGGCGGGCGAGGTCACCACGGCGATCGCGGGCGGGGTCTACGTCCAGAACTCGCCGCGGCTGTATCTGGCGGCGTCGCGGGCCGGGATGCTTTCCCCGACGGGCCGGTGCCGTTCGTTCGACCAGGCGGCCGACGGATTCGTGCCCGCCGAGGGAGTCGGTGCGCTGATCCTCAAACGGCTCTCGGACGCCGAGGCGGACGGTGACCACATCCACGGCGTGATCCGTGGAATCGGGATCAACCACAACGGCACGACGAACGGGATCGCCGCGCCGAACGGGACCTCGCAGGAACGGCTGATCAGGCAGATCTACCAGGACTTCGAGATCGACCCCGCGGGGATCGGGTTGGTCGAGGCACACGGCACCGGAACCAAGCTCGGCGATCCGGTGGAGTTCCGGGCGCTCGATCGCGCGTTCCGCGGCTTCACGGACGCCGAGCGGTTCTGCTCGCTCGGCTCGACAAAGGCCTCCATCGGCCACGCGCAGGCCGCGGCCGGCGTGATCGGCGTCATCAGGGCACTGCTGGCGATGAGGCACGAGGTGATCCCCGGTCTGCCCCACCACACCGCGACGAACTCCAGTGTCACGCTGGCCGGCAGCCCGTTCTTCGTACACACGGAGCCCAGGCGGTGGGCCGTGCCCGAAGGCGGCAAGCGGCGCGCCGCGGTCACGTCGCTCGGCGCGAGCGGAACCAACGCCCACGCTGTCATCGAGCAGCCATCGGAGCCGCCTCCGGCGCCGCGGAGCAGGCAGGACGGGGCCCGGTTGATCGCGCTGTCGGCGGCGACGGAGCACGCCTTGCGCGAACAGGTGGTCCGGCTCGCGCACCACTGCCGCGAGCACCCGGACCTCGATGTCGGCGACGTGAGCCACACACTTCTGCTCGGCCGCAGGCACCTGCGGCATCGATGGGCGAGTGTGGTCCGGGATATCGCGGACCTGGAAAGCCGGTGCACTGCCTGGCTCTCCGGGCAGGACGTTCCGCCGCAGAGCGCAGACTCCAGGTTGCGGGCACTCGCCCAGCAGTTCCTCGACGGTGAGGCACCGGATTTCGCCGAGTTGTTCCGAGACAGCCGCTACCGCCGCGTCCCGCTGCCCGGCTACCCCTTCGAGGGGGAACGCTATGCGCTGCCGATCCGCGCGGCGGCAGACGACGGGCCGCGGCGCGGCGGGGGAGTCCTCACCGGCGACGAGTTCTACCTGCGTGAGCACCAGGTGCGGGGAACCGGGATCGCCCCGGGGGCGATGTATCTGCGGTGGGCCGCAGCAGCGGCCGGGCGGGCCCCGAGCGACGCGGTTCGCCTGCACGACGTCGTCTTCCTGCGACCTCTCTCGGTGCCGGGGCCGCCGCGAGCACTGCGGGTGGATCTTCGCGCCGACGGTGACGTCACCCGGTTCACGGTGTCCTCCACGGAGTCCGCCGGCGACGAGCCCGTACTCCATTGCCAGGGCGAGGTGTCCGCCACGGAGCCGACGGCTGCGCAGCCGCAGCTCGATCTGCCCGCGCTGCTCCGGGATTTCCGGCCCACCGCGTTCGACCCCCGGCGGTTCTACGCAGAGTGGCGGGATCGCGGCATCGCCTACGGCCCCACGTTCCAGGGGGTCGTGGCGGTGCACCGCAGCGACAACGCGGTGCTGGCCGAACTACGGCTGCCCGGCACGGCGTCAGGAACGACGGACGGCCTCGTCCCGCACCCGGCGCTGGTGGACTCGGCGATGCAGTGCATGCGATTGCTCGACGGCGACGACCGGGTCGGGTTGGTGTTCAGCATCAAGTCGGCCGAGGTCCTCGCCCCCGGTGCGACCACCATGTGGGCCCTGATACGTCGTGCCGAGGACGTGCGCGGCGCGGACCGGATCGACATCGACCTCGCGACCGACGACGGCACGGTGTGCCTGCGCCTGCGGGGCATCGCAGGCCGTCGAGCCGAGCAGACGCCGGACCCGGCGGACGGCGTCGCCACGCTGGTGCCGGTGTGGGATCCCCTTCAGCGGACGGAATCCGCGACGTGGCCGCGGAGTTCCGAATCGGTGGGCGTCATCGCGTCCCCAGGGCAGGCGCGGGACGTTCTCACCGCGCGCTTTCCCGGCGCGCACGTGGTCGCGGACCCGTCGCGGAGTACGGACGAGGACCTGGAGACGTCCCTCCGGTCGGTCCCGGAACTCGACCATCTGATCTGGGTGGCGCCCAGCGCCGTGGATGACCGGTCCGGTGCGAGCGTCGTCGAGGGCCAGTCCAGCGGCTCGCTGCATGCCTTCCGCACGGTGAAAGCTCTTCTGGCGGCGGGGTACGGCGATCGCTCATTGGGCCTGACCCTGATCACTGAGCGGGCGCACGCCGTCCATGAGTCCGAGGCCGTCGACCCGGCGCACGCCGGTGTCGCAGGCCTCGCGGGGTCGACTGCGAAGGAGTACCCGCTCTGGCGGGTGCGGGTGGCGGACGTCGAGGACTACGCCGCGCCGTCTCTCGCCGCGGTGCTCGACCTGCCCGCGGATACGGACGGCGACCTGCGTATCCACCGGGACGGCCGGTGGCACGGGCAGCGGCTGATGACTGTTCAGCCGGCCTCGCCGACGTCGTCCCGGCTGCGGCAGGGCGGCACCTACGTCATCATCGGCGGGGCGGGCGCCCTTGGCACGGTCATCAGCGAGTACCTGATCCGCCGGTACCACGCCCAGGTCGTGTGGCTCGGACGCAGGCCGCAGGACGCGCGGGTCGAAGCCGCTGTCGCCCAGGCGACCGGCGCGGACGGGCCTGCGCCGCTGTACCTGAGGTCCGACGCCACCGACCTCGCGTCCCTGCGTGCGGCGAAGGACGAGATCGTACGACGGTTCGGCGCGGTGCACGGCGTCATCCACTCGGGCCTGGTGTTCTCGGGGGCGAGCCTGGCCCGGATGAGCGAGGCTCAGTTCGAGGACGTGCTGCGCGGCAAGGTCGACGCGAGCGTCCGGTGCATGGAGGTGTTCGGCGGCGACTCGCTCGATTTCGCACTGTTCCTGTCCTCGATCAACTCCTACCTCAAAGCCATCAAGCAGGCGAACTACGCCGCAGCCTGCACGTTCCTCGATTCGTTCGCACTGACGGTGCAACGCCGCTACGGCACTGCCGGCAGGGTGCTGAACCTGGGCTACTGCTTCAACAACGCACCCACCGAGTCGGAGCGGGGCGCGGTGGTCGGAGCGCAGGCTCCGCTCATCCAGCCGGACGAGCTGACAGCGGCGATCGAACGGCTGTGCGCGGGGCCGGTCAGCAGGCTGACGTTGATGAAGTTCAGTCCCGCGCTCAACAGCCGGGGCATCGTTCTGGGCGATGACGAAGTCATCCTCCCCACGGTCGTGCCGCCGGACGCTGTGCCCGCCGACGTTCAGGAACCGCCGGCGGCGCCGGGCGGCGAACTGGAGCGGCTACGCGCCCGCGTCGCAGAGCTGACCGCGCTCGCGATCTGATCGCGGCCTTCGAAGGGACCGACCATGAAACAGCTGCTGCTCGACTTTCTCTGGTCCCATCTGCGCACGCTCGGCGCGTTCCGTGAATCCGGGCAGACACCGGAGGCCGCACGGGAGGCGGCAGGCCTCGCGCCGGGGTACGGCGCCTGGTTCGAGGAGAGCCTGCGCATCTTCGAGGGGGCCGGCTACATCGATCGGCGGGACGGCAGGATCCTGCTCGACGATGCCATGCGGTTTCGGCCGATCGAGCAGCTGTGGCGCGAGTGGGAGACGGGAAAGCCCGCGTGGCAGCAGAATCCCGACCTCG
The DNA here is from genome assembly GCF_031760065.1 of Streptomyces durocortorensis. NCBI lineage: Bacteria > Bacillati > Actinomycetota > Actinomycetes > Kitasatosporales > Streptomycetaceae > Streptomyces > Streptomyces sp. C11-1. The sequence goes on along the minus strand of NZ_CP134500.1, from coordinate 247,346 downwards.
CGGCCACCCACCTACTGGTAGAGACCACCTTGCGTGCCTTCCCCGACATTCTCAGCGGACGGCGACCGGCCACCGAGGTCATCTTCCCCGGGGGATCGCTGGAGCTGGTGCAGAACGCCTACGCGACCAACCCGGCGTCAGCGTTCTTCAACCAGGTGCTGGCCGCCGACCTGGTGGCGCGGCTGCGACGGCGGGCACGGGTCCTGACGGCGGATGCCGCGCGGATTCTGGAGATCGGCGCCGGCACGGGTGCCACGAGCGCCGTCGTCCTGGAGGCGCTGCGGTCCGCGCAGCTGGACGTGCGCGAGTACTGCTACACCGACATATCAAGGGTCTTCCTGAACCACGCGGAGCGCTCGTTCGGTGCGCAAGCCCCTTGGCTGACCTGCGGAATCCTGGACATCGAGCGCCCGGTGGCGGATCAGGGCCTCGCCCTCGGCGGGTACGACGTCGTGGTCGCCGCCAACGTCCTGCATGCCACCCGGGACATCCGCCACACCCTGCGCAACGCCAAGGCGCTTCTCCAGCCCGGCGGACTGCTGGTCCTGAACGAGCTGACCGCGAACAACCTGCTCAGCCAGTTCTCGTTCGGCCTCCTCGACGGATGGTGGCGCTACGAGGACCCGCACCTGCGTATCCAGGGCAGCCCGCTGCTCTCCACGGCCAACTGGCGGCACGTCCTGACGCAGGAGGGGTTCCGCGCGATCGCTCTGCCCGCGCGGGACGCCGAGGATCTGGGACAGCAGATCATCGTGGCCGAGAGCGACGGCGTCATACGGCAGGCGACCGCCGTACCCCGCCCGTCCGCGCCGCACGTGGCACCGGTGCGCGAGAGCCCGGCGCGGGCCGTGGCCGATCACAGCGCCGGGAGCGGGCCCGGAGACCGGCTGCGCGCCCACATCGAGGCAGTCGCGCTGGATGTGCTGGCAGAGGCGTTGGACATCCCGCGGACGAGGATCGGGCGGGGCGAGCCCTTCTCGGACTACGGGCTCGATTCGATCTTCGCGGTGAACGTGGCCCGTACCCTCGGCGGGACGCTCGGCATCGACCTCGACATCACCGTGCTGTTCGAGCACAACACCCTGGCCGAGCTGGGCGAGTTCATCGTCTCCGAATACGCCGAGGACCTGCGGGACGTGCTTCTGCCGGAGCCCGCATCGCCGGACCGGGCGCCCGACCCCGTGCGGCCTCGACCTCGGCCTGAGATCGACGAGTCCGCGCTCGACGGCATGGCGATCGTCGGCATGTCCGCACGCTTCCCCGGGGCCGACGACATCGACGAGTTCTGGCGGATCGTCGAGCAAGGCAGACGGTGCATCACCGCACCGCCGGAAAAGCGTGCGGACTGGGCGCACCACGGCGACGAGGCAGCCGCACTGCGGGGCGGATTCCTCGACGGGGTGCATGAATTCGATCCTCTGTTCTTCCGCATGTCGATGACCGAGGCGCGCCAGGTGACGCCGGAGCTGCGCCTGCTGTTGATGACGTCGTGGAACGCCGTCGAGGACGCGGGCTACCGGCCGGCCGAACTGCGGAGCCGGCCCACGGGCGTGTTCGTCGCCACGACGCAGAGCGAGTACCGGCCCGCGGCCACGGACCTGATGAGCCTGCCGTCGCCCGCGATGGTGCCCAACCGGATCTCGTACCTGCTCGACCTCAACGGCCCCAGCGAGCAGTGCGACACGACGTGCTCGTCCTCGTTCGTGGCTCTGCACCGGGCGATCCGGTCCATCCGCGACGGCGAGTGCGAGCAGGCGCTCGTCGGCGGGGTGAACCTGGTGATGTCGCCCGCGGGCTTCGGCGGGATGCAGGCCGCGGGGATGCTCAGCCCGCGCGGCGACGTCCGGCCGTTTCAGCAGGGCGCCGACGGTACGGCGCGCGGCGAGGGCGTCGCCGCCGTACTGATCAAACCACTGAGCCGGGCCATGGAGGACGGGGACTTCGTCCACTGCGTCGTGCGCGGCACCGGCGTGGCCCACGGCGGCAGGGGTGTGTCCTTCACGGCACCGAACATCAGGGGCATGAAGACAGCCGTCGCGCACGCCTACGCCGACGCCGGGATCGATCCGGACGCCGTGGACTACATCGAGACCCACGGCATGAGCTCGATGCTGGCGGACAGCGCGGAGCTGGCGGCGCTCGGCGCCGGACTCCGCAGCGAGGACGACAGCGAAGACGTGACGTATCTGGGCAACGTGAAGCCCTGCATCGGGCACACGGAGGTGGTCTCCGGCCTGGCCGCGCTGGTGAAGACCGCGCAGGCGATGCGGCACGGCGTGATCCCGGCGCTCCCGGGCTTCGGGCGGCTGCACAGCGACCTCTCCCTCAAGGGGACGCGGCTGCGCATCGCCGCGCGGAACCTACCATGGCCCGAGCGCACCGACGACGCCGGTCGGCCGCTACCGCGCCGCGCGAGCATGCACAGCTTCGGGATCGGCGGTGTGAACGCGCATGTGGTGCTGGAACAGCACATGGCCTCCGCGAACCTGGACGACGACCCGGGTGCGCAGGTCCTTGTGCTCTCGGCGCGGAGCGCCGACGCTCTGCGCGAGCGGGCGCGCCGGCTGATTCATCGGCTGGCCGAAGCGGATCCGCGCTCCTGGGCGGACATCGCGTACACGTTGCAGGTCGGCCGGGAAGCGATGAGCTGCCGGCTGGCGTTCGTGGCGCGGAGCACTGACGAGGCCGCTCGCGTTCTGGGCGGTTGGCTGGACGGCGACCCGGACACGCTCGCCCATGTGGCGTTCGCCGATGGCGTCGATCCCGCCGCCGGCACCGAGCACGACGGTGAACCGACGCAGCTCGACCACGTAGCAGGACACTGGGCCGCGGGCACATCCATCGACTGGGACCTGATGCATCGCGGCGCTCGACGCAGGCGGATCGCACTGCCCGGGTACCCCTTCGCACGTCTGACGTGTTTCGCCGAGCAGGCGCCGCGGTCGGATCAGGGCTCACACACGGGCGTCGGCCCTCCGGACGGCGAAGCCTTCGTCGCCGACCTCGTCGCCTCGGTGCTGGGCCTGTCGCGCCACGAGATCGACGGCACGAGGTCGCTCGCCGACTACGGTCTGAACTCCCTGCTCCTGGTCGCGATGCTGGGCCGGATAAGCAATGTGTTTCCGGGTTTCCAGCCTGAATGGTGGCAGCCGCATGACACGTTGAACGACGTGGTCGCGAGGCTGTCCGAGGCGGCGGCCCGCTCAACGCGCGGGCAGGCCCCGGAGCTGGTGCGCCTCAACGGCGCGACCGAGGGCAGGCCGGTCTTCTGGATTCACGGCGCCCTCGCCGGCGTCGAGTCCTACCGCACGATCGCCGAGCGGATCGACCGCCCCTTCTACGGCATCCAGGCCCGTGGCCTGCTGACCGAGGACGCGCCGATCGAGGGTGTCACGGCCATGGCCGAGTACTACACCGAGGCCATCCGCTCGGTGCAGCCCGAGGGCCCGTACGACATCGGCGGATTCTGCCTCGGCGGCATCGTGGCCTATGAGGTGACCCGGCGGCTGCAGGCGCAGGGCCAGGAAGTGGCCTCGCTGACGATGGTGGACTCGCCGGACGGGACCGGCCTGGCGAAGTCGAACGCGAACGGGTTCCAGTCGGCGCGGAGCGCGGCTCTGCAGGTCGTCAATTCCTTGCTCTGGCCGGCGGGGGAGAAGGACCCGGCGGTCCTGCGTGCCCGTCTCGTCCACCGGGACGAGGTCGTGGAGGACCTGGACGAGGACGCGTTCGTACTGCGGCTCGCGGAGTTGGCGGCCGAGCGCGGGCTCGCCATGAGACCTGCCCAGATCGCGCGGTTCGTCAGGCGCAACATGGCGATCCAGCTCGCCTACCGGCTCGGCGAGCACACCATCAGGCCTCTGCCGCGGCCGGAAGCCGTGGTGTGCACCTACTTCCGTAACCGGCGCGGGCTCTTCCTGGGCGAGGTCGCACCCTACTTCCAAGTCGCCGGCGAGACCTTCTCCCTCGACCACGTGAACTACCAGCAGGACTGGGGGCGCGAGATGCCGGGCCTTCGCCTGGTGGAGATCGACGCCGCGAACCACATGACGATCCTGAACGACGCGGGGCCGCTCGCCGCGATCGAGGAGACATGCCTGGCGCTCTACGCGTCCGACGAGATCGGGGCTTCCCGTGGCTGACCAGACCGCCGCCCGGACGTACGACCGCCACGAGCCGGTGGCGATCGTCGGCATCGGTTGCCGACTGCCGGCACTGATCGAGGATCCGACCGCACTCTGGCAGGCTCTGCTCAAGGGTGTCGACGCGGTGCGTCAGGTGCCTGCCAACCGGTGGAACGCCACCGCATGGGCCGACGCGGAGGCGTCCGGCCGGGCGGCGAACCGCCGAGGTGGATTCCTCGACGACGTCACGGGATTCGACGCGGAGTACTTCGGCATCCCACCGGCCGAGGCACGGCAGATGGACCCGCAGCAGCGGATCGCCCTGGAGGTGGCGTGCGCCGCAGTCGAGGACGCGCGGCGCTCCACCGCGAGCCTCGCGGGCACGCGCACCGGCGTCTTCATGGGCACGATGTGGCAGGAGTACCCGCTGTTCACACAGGGCGCCACCGAGGCGATCCACGCCCACTCGGCCATCGGCTGGGACAACTCGGTGATCCCGTCCCGCATCGCCTACGCGCTGGGGCTGCGCGGCCCCGCGATGGGCGTGGCGACCGCGTCCAGCTCCTCCCTGGTCGCGGTGCACCTCGCCGTGCAGAGCCTGCGCTCTGGCGAGTCGGACTTCGCCCTCGCCGGCGGCGTCAACCTGATGCTGCATCCGAACACCTCGGTGGCCATGACGAAACTCGGCACACAGAGCCCCGACGGCCTGTGCCGGGCCTTCGACGCCGACGGCGACGGCTACGCCCGGGGCGAGGGCTGCGCGGTGGTCGTGCTGCGCCGACTGTCCGACGCGCTCGCCGACGGCGACCGCGTCTATGCGCTGGTGCACGGCAGCGCCGTCAACAACGACGGCGCGACAGACGGACTGACCGCCCCCAGCCGCGAGGCGCAGACGGAGGTGCTGCGGTCGGCGTGGGAGAACGCCGGGGTCGCGCCGTGTGCGGTGTCGTACGTCGAGGCGCACGGCACGGGCACGCCCCTGGGCGACGTGACGGAGGCGGGCGCGCTCGGCACCGTGTTCGGGCCCGACCGGCCCACGCCGCTGCGCATCGGCTCGGCGAAGACGAACTTCGGCCATCTTGAGCCGGCGGCCGGCGTGCTCGGGCTCGTCAAGGCCGCGCTGGCGGTCCACCACGGCGTCATTCCGCCGAGCCTGCACTTCCGCACACCGAATCCGCGCATCGACTTCTCCGCCGAGCGTCTGGAAGTGGTCACCGAGGCGGCTGCGTGGCCGACCGGGCCGCGGTTCGCGGGGGTGAGCAGCTTCGGATTCGGCGGCACCAACGCGCACATCGCCCTCGGCGAGGCGCCCGAGGGCACGCCGGTACAGGCCTCACCGGATGCGGGCGGTCAGGTCTGCCTGGCGGTGTCCGGCACGAGCCCGCACTCGCTCGCGCGTAACGCCGCGCGGCTGGCGAGCCACCTCGGGCAGTCGCCCGGGACGAGGCTGTCCGACGTCGCCTACTCGCTGGCGACGACCCGCACGCAACACCCCACGCGCGGCGTGGTGATCGCCGGCACGACGGACCAGGCGGTGGCCGGTCTGCGGGCGCTCGCCGCGGAGGAGAGCCACGACGCGGTAGTGACGGGCGCGGCTGCCGGTCGCGGCCGCGTCGCGTTCGTCTTCCCCGGCCAGGGCGCCCAGTGGTGGGGGATGGGCCGGTCGCTGTGGGAGCAGAACGAGGCGTTCCGCGAGGCCGTGACGGCCTGCGACGAGGCCCTCGCCCCGCACACCGGGTTCTCGGTTGCCGCAGTCGTGCGCGGGCAGGACGGACTCGCGCCGCCCTTCACGCGGACGGACGTGGTGCAGCCGGCGCTGTTCGCGATGTATGTCGGTCTCGCCGCGATGTGGCGCGCCTGGGGCGTCGAGCCCTCGGCGGTCGTCGGCCACAGTCAGGGTGAGGTGGCCGCGGCGGTCGTCAGCGGGGCGTTGAGCCTGGCGGACGGCGCTCGCATCGTGGCGTTGCGCGCCCGGGCCGTGCACGATCATGCGCCGGACGGGGCGATGGGGCTCGTGGAGCGCCCGGTGGGCGAAGTCATCGAGGAGCTGGCGGTCTTCGGCGAGGCGCTGTCCGTCGCGGTGGTGAACACCGCGCGATCGACCGTGGTGGCCGGAGACGCCGAGGCGGTGGACCGCTTCCTCGCGCGGATGGAGGCCACCGGCGCGTACTGCCAGCGCGTGGACGTGGACTACGCATCGCACAGCCCGCACATGGATTCGCTGCTGCCCGCGCTGCGCGAGCAGCTCACGGGCCTTGCCACCGCGGATGCGGGGATCGCCTTCTACTCGAGCGTGACGGGGGAGCGGGCAGCCGGTCCGGAGCTCCACGCGGACTACTGGTGCCGCAACCTCCGCGAGCCGGTGCGCTTCGATCGCGCGCTGGAGCGCCTGCGAGCGGACGGGTTCGGGATCTTCGTCGAGGTGAGTCCGCATCCGGTGCTCCAGATAGCCCTGGCACAGGGAACCGAAGCCGACGGGGCGGCCGTCGTGGTGGGGAGCTTGCGCCGCGATCACGGCGGGATCGAACAGGCGCTGCGGGCGCTGGCAGAGCTGCACGTCCAAGGGGTCCCGATCCCATGGGAGCGTGTGTTCACGACCTCGGACACACGCAGGGCGGACCTTCCGACGTACGCGTATCAGCGCCGCAGCTACTGGCTGGACGAACACGACGACGCGATCCCGGTCGTCAGCAGTGCTGCGTGGCGCGAGGATGTGATGGCACTGCCCGAACCCGAGCGTCTGGGATCAATGGTCGCACTCGTCACGGAGGAGGCCGCGGCCCTGCTCGGCCGGCCCGCCGAAGGCGTGCGCCCCGACATGACGCTGCGCGAACAGGGGTTTGACTCCCTCATGGTGGTCGAGCTGCGAAACCGGCTCAGCGCACGCACACGGGTCTCGCTGCCCACAGTGCTCGCCTTCGATTACCCCACACCGCAAGCAATCGCGGCACTGCTGCTGACGCACGCCGGTGCGCAGGACGAGGCCCCGGAAGTCCCGCCCGCCGTCGCCGCGGTGCCCACGCGGCCCGACGATGACGACCCCGTCGTGATCGTGTCCATGGCCTGCCGGCTTCCGGACGCAATCGATACGCCCGAAGCGTTCTGGGAACTGCTCGTCGACGGCCGCGAAGCCTCCTCCCCGTTCCCACCGCGCTGGGACGGGTGGGATCTCGGCACGATCGAGGATGCGGAGCGCGCCGCCACCGGCAGGCGCTTCGAGCGCAAGGGCGGCTTCGTACGCGACGTCGAGGACTTCGACGCGGCGTTCTTCGGGCTCAGCCCGCGTGAGGCGCTGTCCCTGGACCCGCAGCAGCGGCTCGTTCTGGAAGTCGTATGGGAGGCACTTGAGCGCGCCAATCTGCGCACCGCGTCCCTCGAAGGCAGCAACACAGGCGTCTACCTCGGCGCGATGAGTTCGGACTACGACGTCGCCCGGCGCTGGGACGTCGGGAGCAGCGACGGCTACAAGATCACCGGCAACGGGTCGAGCCTGATCTCCGGCCGTGTGGCCTACACACTCGGCCTGTCCGGTCCTGCGCTCACCATCGACACCGCGTGCAGCTCGTCGCTCGTGGCCTTGCGCCTGGCGTGCGAGGCGCTGCGCAGCGGCGAATGCGACCTGGCGTTCGCCGGCGGAGTGACCGTGATGAGCACCCCGCAGATCTTCGTCGAGTTCAGCCGCCTCAATGGGCTCGCGGCCGACGGCCGCTGCAAGAGCTTCGCCGACGACGCCGACGGGACGAGCTGGGCGGAAGGCTGCGGCGTCCTGGTACTCAAGCGGCTTTCGGACGCGAGGCGCGACGGTGACCGTGTGCTGGCCCTCGTGCGGGGCACCGCCATGAACCAGGACGGCCGCAGCCAGGGGCTCACCGCGCCGAACGGACTCGCGCAGCAGCGCGTGCTGCGCAGTGCCTTGGCCGACGGGGGACTGGCCCCGGCCGACATCGACGCCGTCGAAGCGCACGCCACGGGCACCGTGCTCGGCGATCCCATCGAGGCCGGAGCCCTCGCCGCGGTGTTCTCGGGCCGGGTGCGACCCTTGCACCTGGGATCGGCCAAGTCCAACATCGGCCACGCTCAGGCGGCCTCCGGCGTCATCGGCGTCATCAAGATGGTGATGGCGCTTCAGCACGAGTGGCTGCCGCGCACGCTGCACGCGGAAAGGCCGAACACCCGGATCGACTGGACCGGCGGCGAACTGGAGCTCCTGCGGCAGCCGAGGCGGTGGCCGCGGACACGGAGGGTCCGCCGCGCCGGCATCAGCTCATTCGGTATCAGTGGCACGAACACGCACGTCATCATCGAAGAAGCACCGGAGACCGTGGCCCAGGACCGGCCTGGCGACGATCTCGTCCACCCGTTGGTGATCTCAGGCACCGACGTGGCCGCCCTGCTTGCGCAGGCCCGGCACTGGGCCGAGTGGCTCGACGCGCGGCCCGCCGCGTCGATGCGAGACATCGCCTACACCTCCGCCGTCGGCCGGACGCACTTCGACGCGCGCGCCGTGGTCTTCGCGGGCAACGCCATGGACGCCGCCGAAGCCCTGCGAGCGGTCGAGCCCGGCTCCGGCACGGCGCCCGGGGAGATCGCCTTCGTATTCGGTGGACAGGACGCGCAGCCGCCAGCGATGAACAGTCAACTGCTGGAGCAGAGCGCGGTCTTCCGTGACACCGTGGCGGCGTGCGACGCGGTCCTCTCGCCGTTGACCGGCTGGTCCGTGCTGAAGGTGTTGCGCGGTGAGGAGGTCCGGAACAGTCCGGATGTGGTGCCGTGCACGCTGTTCGCGACACATCTCGGACGTGCGGCGCTGTGGCGCAGCTGGGGTGTGGAGCCGGCGGCGGTGGTGGGCGACGCACAGGGCGAGGTCGCCGCCGCCGTGGTGAGCGGGGCGTTGAGCTTGGAGGACGGCGCCCGCGTCATTCGGGCTCGCGCGCGCTCGGGGGACGCGGTCGGCGGTGCGATTTCAGGGATTGTCCCCGCCCGGACTTCCATCCCCTTCCGTTCGCGTCTGACGGGCGAGGTCGTGCCGGGCACGGAACTCGGCGGCGACTACTGGTTCCGCGACCTGCCGGAGCCGGAGCCCACGGGGCTCGACCGCGCGCTGGAGCGGCTGCGCGGCGAGGGCTTCGGAGCGTTCGTCGAGGTCGGCCCACCCTCCGAAGGAGCCTCGGGCGGCGTGGACCAGCTCTGGAGAGCGGCCGCCACGTTGTTCGAGCGGGGCTTCCCTCTGGACTGGGAGCGAGTCCTCGGGTCCCGTGGCGCCGGCAAGGTCGACGTTCCGACGTACGCGTTCCAACGTCAACGCTTCTGGCTCGGCGAGCTTCCGGCCGGGCCCAGTGCGGTGACGGTGGGTCAGTCCGCGGACGGCCACCCGTGGTTCGACGCGATCACGACTCTCGCCGGCAGCGGCGGTCACCTGTTCACCGGCCGGCTGTCGCTCGACGATGGCCCGTGGCTGGCCGATCACGTCGTCGGCGGGCAGGTCTACGTGCCGGGTGCGGGATTGGTCGACGCCGCGCTGTTCGCCGCCCGGGCCGCGGGTGCCGACGCCGTGGCAGACCTGACGCTGCTGGAGCCGGTCGTCCTGCTTCCCGGCCGCGCGCTGCGGATCCAGGCCACCGTCGGCGATCCGGAGGCGCACGGACGACGCCCCTTCGCGTTCCACAGCCAACCCGAGGACACGGATGAGCCGCTGATCTGGCAGCAGCACGTGACCGGAGAGTGCGTGATCCGCACGTCCGGCGGCGCCACGATGCCGCCGGACCTCGACCACTGGCCGGTGCCCGATGCCCGGGCGCTCGACATCGAAGCCTTCTACGGGCGCGCCCTCGCGAACGGGCTCGACTACGGCCCGGCTTTCCGAGGACTGCGCGAACTCGCTTGCCGCGACGGTGTCTACTACGCGCGGGTATCCCTCCCGGACGTGCTGGATCCGGCCGACCACGGACTGCATCCGTCGCTGTTCGACGCGGCACTGCAGGTCGTCGTCGCCGGTCTGATGGAGGCGGGTGCGGCTCCTGGGCCGCTCGTCCCGTTCATCTGGTCGGACGTCGAGCTGTTCCGTGCCGCGGGCAGAGAGCTGACCGTGCGCGTGTCGTTCGAATCCGGCGGAGACGAGGACCTCGCGCCGGCCACCGTATGGCTGGCCGACCCGGCAGGCCACCTGGTGGCCCGGATCGGCAGACTGAAGTTCCAGCACGGCAGGCGTCGCGGGCACCCGTTCGCCGAGCACCTCTACCGCGTCGGCTTCGAACGCCTACACCCCGTGGCCGAAATCCCCGACCCTGCGGGCACCCTCGTGGTCGGCGACGCAGAAGTGGGCGCGGGGCTCGGCGCCGACGCCGTACCCGACCTGGACGCCCTCGTGAAGCGGCTCGATGACCGCGCGGACACGCCTCGGCGACTGCTGTTCGCGCTGCCCGACTGCGCGTCCGCTCAGTGGCACGATCCGGAACGGAGCGCCGCCGAAGCCCTGCGGACGCTTCAGGTGTGCCTCGGCGATGCCCGGCTCCAGGGCGCGGAGCTCGTCTGGATCACCCGTGACGCAGTGTCATCGAGCCCGGACGACCAGGTAGGAAACTGGGCCCATGCCGCAGTGTGGGGCATGGTGCGCACGGCCCGCACGGAACAACCTGAGCGCGTCGTGCGCCTGATCGACCTCGATCCCGGCGCCCCGGACTTCCGGCTCCTGGCGCACGTGATCGGGACCGGCGGCGAGCCGGAGTGCGTGCTGCGCGGCGAGAGCGCCCACGTGCCACGGGCAAGGCCGACGGTCGAGGAGGTCGACGCGCTCGTCCTGCCGGACGAAGGCGGCTGGCACCTGAATCAGCGGGAGGACGATCAGCTGGACGTCATCGCCGCCACGCACGAGGAGGGGCCGCCGGAGCCGGTCGCGCCGTGGGAAGTCCGCGTCGAGGTGCGCGCCGCCGGGATGAGCCCGGGGCACGCAAAGGTCCTGGAGTTCGCGGGGATCGCCATGGAGGTCGGCAGCGGCGTCACCTCCGTACACGCGGGTGACCGGGTCATGGGCAGTGCGGCAGGCGCGCTCGGCCATCGGATCCGCGTGGACGGTGCCGCCCTCAGGCCGATGCCCGCGAACCTCACCTTCGCCCAGGCGGCCGCTGATCCGTCCGCCCCCGATTCGAGGCAGGACAAGGGGGCGTTCACTGCCTTCGACGTACGCGACGCGCCGTATGCCCTGCGCCACGCGCGGCAGAACGCCGCGCACAGGACCGTGCTGGCCTTGCCGCGCGCCCTCGACCCGGACGGCACGGTGCTGATCACCGGCGGTCTCGGCGAGCTCGGCAGTGCGCTCGCCGCGCACCTGGTCCGCGCGCACGGAGCGCGGCGGCTCGTGCTGCTGTCGCGGCGCGGTGGCAACGCCCCCGAAGCCGGCTCGTTCGTGCGGGAGCTCGAAGCCGCGGGCGCCGAGCGAGTGGACCTGGTCGCGGGTGACGTCGCGGACCGGGCCGCGGTGGCCGCGGTACTGGAAGGGATCCACCCGAGCCATCCCCTCACGGCCGTGTTCCACCTCGCCGGCGTGCTCGACGACGGACTGGTGGAGGGCTTCACCGCGGAGCGGCTGCACCGGGTGATGGCACCCAAGGTCCAGGGCGCGCGCCTGCTGGACGAGTTGACCGAGCGGCTGGACCTGGCCGCGTTCGTACTCTTCTCCTCGGCGGCCGGAACGCTGGGCACCGCAGGACAGGGCGGGTACGCCGCGGCGAACGCGACGCTGGACGCACTGGCGGCCAACCGGCGCAAGCGGGGTCTGGCGGGACTCAGCCTCGCTTTCGGGCTCTGGGAGCAGGCCGGAGTGGGCATGACCGCCCACCTCGGCAAGGCCGAGCTGGGACGCCTGCGGCGTCAGGGGATCGGCGCCCTGACCTTGGCCGAGGGGCTGAACGCCCTGGATATCGCACTCGCGCGGCCCGAGACCCAGCTGATGCCCGTGCGCCTGGAACTGGCATCGTTGCGACACGCGCTCGGCGACGCGGAAGCGCCTCCCTTGCTGCGCGACATGCTGCGGCGCACAACTGAAGGGCGCCGAGCCGGAGTTTCCGGGACCGCAGAGTCGCTCGATACGCGGATGGCGGACGCCTCCGAAGCCGAACGTCCGGCTCTGCTGCTGGACCTCGTCCGCGGCGAAGTCGCCGACGTGCTCGGCCTGCCCGGACCTGACAGCGTGCCGGCCGACAGAGCACTGCGTTCCCTCGGGATCGACTCGCTCACCATGGTCCAGTTGCGCAAGCGCCTCGCCAAGCGGCTGAACACCACACTGCCCGCCACACTGGTGTTCGACTACCCGACCGCCGAGGCCATCGCCGGGCTCCTGCTCCGCGACGCCACCACCCTGAGAGGGAACGAGAAGTGAAGACAGAGGCCCTGTTCATCGCGGGTACCGCAACCTACCTGCCCCCGGCGACCAAGGTCGAACAGGCGGTCGCCGACGGCCGGTTCGACGCACAGGACGCCGAGGACACGCAGCTCCAGTCGGTCTGCGAGGCCACGGACGAAGCTCCGCCCGAGATGGCAGTGGCCGCTGCCAGGGACGCCCTGGAAAGGTCGGGTCACCGGGCCGAGGACATCGCGCTGCTGTTGCACGCCTGCGTGTACTTCCAAGGCCTTGAGCTCTACCCGACGGCTTCCTACATCCACCGCGAAGTACTCGGGGACCATTCGGCGCTCGCCTTCGAGGTCAAGAACGCTTCCAACGGCTGCATGACCGCGTTGGACATCGCGGCGCGCTCCCTCCAGGCCACCGACGACGTGGCGGCGCTGGTGACCACCGCCGACAAGGTCGGTCCGCCGGCGATCGACCGCTGGAACAGCGACATCGGCATCGTCCCCGGCGACGGCGCGTCGGCGATGGTGCTCAGCAAGAGGTCCGGGTTCGCACAGGTCCTGAGCACCTCCACGGTGTCGGATCCCACCCTTGAGCGCCTGCATCGCGGGGACGCGCCCTTTACGCCTCACCACGACCCCACGCTCCCCATCGACCTGCGTCTGCGCAAACTGCAGTACCTGGGCGACGTGGAGCTCGACGAGTTCACCCGCCGGTTCCGGGCCGGCCTCAGCGACTGCGTCAATCGAGCCCTGCACCACGCGCACGTGCGTCTGGGTGATGTCGCCCGGTTCGTCGTTCCGCACTTCGGACGCATCGTGCTGCAGCGCGAGGTCCTCGCCGCACTCGATATCGACCTCGATCTGACGACCTGGTCCTGGGGCCGCACAGTCGGCCACCTCGGCGCGGGCGACCAGATCGCCGGACTCGACCACCTCGTGCAGGAGCGTGCCGTAGACGTCGGCGACCTCTGCATGCTGCTCGGCGTCGGCGCCGGCTTCACCTGGACGTGCGCCGTGGTCCGGATCACCGAGCTTCCCGCGTGGCCGACGCAGCCGACCGGATCCCACCTCGGGGGCGGGCGGATCTGATGCGCGCTCACGTGTTCCCGGGACAGGGCATCCAGAAGAAGGGGATGGGACGAAGCCTGTTCGGAAGGTTCCCCGACCTCCGCTGCCGCGCCGACCGGGTGCTCGGATACCCGATCGAAGAGCTCTGTCTGGAAAACCCGGAACGACGGCTGTCCGAGACCGCGTACGCGCAGCCCGCGATCTACGTCGTCAACGCGCTGCACTGGTCAGCGGCGCAGGAGGACCTGCCACCCGCGGACTTCTTCGCGGGCCACAGCCTCGGCGAGTACAGCGCACTGTTCGCGGCGGGCGCCTTCGACTTCGAAACCGGCCTGACGCTGGTGCAACGCCGTGCGGAACTGATGAGCCAGGTCAGCGGCGGTGCGATGGCCGCAGTCGTCGGTGTCTGCGAACAGATCGTCGAGGAGACCCTGAAGCAGCACGATGCCACCGGCGTCGTCATCGCCAACTACAACGCGCCCGATCAGTTCGTGCTCTCCGGCAGCCACGAGGAACTGGCGCGGATCAAGTCGGCCTTCGAGAAGGTGGAGGGTGTCCGAGGCTTCGTCCCGGTCCGAGTCAGCGGACCTTTCCACTCGCCGGCGATGGCCCCGGCCGCCGCGCGCTTCCGCGACCTGCTGGCCTCGGTCGACCTGGGTGAACTGCGGACACCGGTCATCTCCAACGTGACCGGCCGGCCGTTCGGTCCCGATGCGCGGGAAGTCCGCGAATTGCTCGCCGAGCAGATCGCCAAGCCCGTCCGATGGACCGACTGCATCCGGTATCTGCGGGACGCAGGCGTGTCGGTTTTCACGGAACTGGGCGAATCGAAGGTGCTCACCTCGCTCATCGACCGGATCACCACCGTGCAGGAGCCTGCGCCCGACCCACGCCGAGACCTGGTCGAGCGCATCAAGCGCGAGGTCCTCCGGCCGGAGATCGGCGACGAGGCGCTGGGCTTCGACGAGGACGCGTCGTTCCGGCAGCTCGGCCTGAACTCCATCATCTACGTGCGCCTGGCCCGCCGGGTCGGGACGGTCCTCGGCGTTCCGATCAAGCCGGACGTCATCTTCCAGCACCGTTCCTGCGCCGCCCTGGCGGACTACCTCCTGACCCGCGACGACATCGCCCGAGCCGCAGCGCCCGAGGACCCACCCGCGCCGCTGCGGGAATACCAGGACGAACGGGTGACGGCCCTGCTGCGCGACTGCGCGGACGGGACCCTCAGCGTCGACCGGACCATCGAGGCGATCCGCGCCCTCGTGTGAGGAGCGCCGAACGCGCCACCACTTCGTCCGGCGTTCGCATCGACATCGGCATCGACATGGGCAGGTCGTTTTCCGGTCGGTAGCAGAAGATCGTTATGACGCCTTGCCGTAAGCCTGCTCGCTCTCCCGGTAGCGCTCCACCAGAAGCGGATCCATCAGGGTGGAATCCGGTCCGTAGAACTTGCCGAACTTCTCCCGGTACTTCTGGAACCAGTGCGGCCGTTCGGACAGGAAGAAGACATCGTGGAGGGCGATGGCGCGGATCGCGAGGACCGGCACCGGTGCCCGGCTCACCACGAAGCGGGGGTTGCGCGCCGCCGTCACATCGCAGTTCTCGTGGAACTGGCCGATCATGAGTCCCCGCGCCACGAAGTCGTCCTTGACGTGCGCCTGGGCCAGGTCGAGCAGTCCGGTGTCCTCGCTGCGGAGGTCGGGGAGGACGATCACCATGGCCTGGAGCATGGGATTGCGGCCCTGCCAGGTCGTCAGCTCGTACTCTCGCAGACTGCTGTGTGCGATCTCCTCGACCAGTTCGAGGCTCGGCGCGTGCCCGACCAGCCGTAGACGAACCTCCAACGTCCGGTTCCTGCGGGAAGGTGACACGAACGGACAGATCGGTCCCGTGCGGCCGATCTCCGGATGGCTCGCCGATATGTACTCCGTCAGCCAGGAGTCGACCGACTCCAGCGCGGACTCGAAGTCGACGACGGATGCCTTGGGCGTCATGACGTACCCGTCAGGTCGACGACGCGATCGATGGCGATACGGGCGAGCCGATGGATCTCGGACGCCTCCGGAATGCGGGTGTTGATGAAGCTGAGGATGCCGTCCGTCGGCACGATCACCCACGCGGTCTCGATACGGAAGTGGTCGACGGTGGACAGCCAGCGCACCAGGAAGCCGCCGTCCCCCAGCTCGATCGGCTCCACAGCCACCTTCGTGATGTCGAGCTGCACGCCGTCGTTCAGCCCCATCCGGTAGTGCGAGCAGTCGCGGACCGCGTCGAGGAGTTCCTGGTACACCTGTCGGCAGGCTCCGTCGCCGAACTGCGCGACATGATGGAAGACCACCGAACCCACGATGTTCGTGAACAGTGCGGAGGCGTGATGTGTCGTCTCGGGGTGCGTGCCATGCGTGAGCATGTTCGTCAGGTCGACGATGGTCCGCCCCGAGGCGTCGCCGGAGACGAAGACGGGATCGTAAGCGGCGCTCGGCTCCTCGCCGTAGAACGACTCCTCCAGATCCTCTTCGCCCAGCAGCAGTTGTGAGAATGCGGCGTCGTCCATCACGTTCTCCTATCGGCGTACGAGGCTCAGCGGGCGCATGTCGGTCCAGTGCTCCTCGACGTAGGCGAGGCAGGTCGGGCGGTCGGTCTCGGCGAGCACGACCGTCCAGCCCGCGGGTACCTCGGCGAACGCGGGCCACAGCGAGTGCTGGCCCTCGTCGTTGACGAGGACGTGGAAGGTGCCGTCGGGGCTCTCGAAGGGGTTGCTCATCACTGCTCCCTGCGTAAACGGTCGAGGCGGGGGGACGGGTTGGTCATTTCTCTTCCAGAAGCGTCATCACGTACTTGTGGATGCCGTTGATGGACGTGAACAGCGCCATGTCCTCGAACTGCGGGTCGATGACGACACCGTGCCGATCCTCCAGTCCGTGCTGGAGGACGACCAGCGTGAACGAGTCGATGGCCAGCTCGGCATCGTCCGGTAGTTCCTCGGGCGGTCCAAGTCCCGCACTCTCGGACAGAATCGTTCTGATGTCGTTCTTCGAGATCACCGGTCCCCCTGTGTCTGCGATGACAATTCCGACTTGACGTGCTCGTGCATCAGCGCACGGTCGCGGACCAGCTTTCCCATGGAGTTCCTCGGCAGCCGCTTCGCGACGAAGAACCGCTTGGGATTCTTTGCCGGGCTCAGCCGCTCACGGCACCAGGCGACGAGTTCGTCCGAGGCAAGTTCCTGGTCGGTCCCCACGAACGCCTCGATGACCTCCCCATGGGTCACCACCGTCTCGGTCACCCGAGGGTGATCCAGCAGGACGGTCTCCACCTCCGCGAGGTCGACCTTGAGCCCGCCCACGACGGCCAGGGAGTCGGCCCGGCCGAGCATGGTGAGAACCCCGGTCGCCGGGTCCTGGCGTACCCGGTCGTAGGTCCGCAGCCAACCGTCCGCGAAACGGTCGGTGTGCCCGCCGTACAGATACGGCGACTGCTTCATCCGGACGAAGAGTTCCTCGTCGACCACCTTCACCTCGGCCCCCGGTACCGGGGGCCCCAGCTGAGGAGGCACGGACGCACCGGACAGGTCGCCCGCGATCAGCCCGAACTCGGTCACACCGTAGACCGGACTGATCGGCAGGCCGAAGTGTGTGCGGAACCGGTCATGGGTTTCCTGCGGCACCCGTTCACCGCCGGACACCGCGAGCCGCAGCGCGGGAAGCTCCGGCCGGCTCTCGACCCGGGACAGCAGGTCGTAGTGAACGGGGGTTCCGTAGACGGCGGACGTGTCGGTTCGAGCCATCATGCGCACCACTTCGGCCGGGCGGAGCGTCGGTGGGACGATCAGGGTCGCCCCGGCCGCGAGAGCATGCAGCACACCGCTGACCAGGCCCATGTTGTGCATGACCGAGTTCAGCAGCATCACCCGCTCCCCCTTGCCGGGGATTCCGGGCACTGCACCGTGCCGGTCGATCTCGGCCAGTACGGAGTCGGCCGGTCGGCCGATCACCTTGGGCCGGCCCGTCGAGCCCGAGCTGAACTGCACCAGACGGACGCCGTCGACGGCCGGCCGGCCGTTCGGCAGTCGCTGGACGGAGAAGCCTGACTCCTGCCGGAATCCGGCCACCGGACCGCCGGCCCCGGCCGCGGCGACGAGGTACTGCGGACGCACCAGGTCGCTCAGCGGCTCGTATTCGGCCGGCTTCAGCCGGAAGTCGACCAGAACCACCTGTGCGCCACGGCTCCACAGGGCCAACAGCACGTGCAGATAGGTGAAACTCGGTTTCATCCGCAGAAGAACCGAGCTGCCTTCGGTAATGCCCTGCTCCCGAAAGCGTTCACCGAGATCAGCGACCGACGTGCGTAACTGCCCCCGAGTTACCGGGGCGCTGGAGACGGCCCACAGCTCGTCATCCGCGCCCGGGCTCAGCAGATGGCTTCCCCACCATGTGTTTGCCATGCACGCTTCCTTTTGCAAAAGGAGGTCAGCGAAACGTTCGATCCGGCATTTAGCGAGGGTGAAACTAGCACCACCGTGAAACGTCGGGCAAGCACTCCATGATCAGTGAGGGCCCGCCCGTATAAAGAGTCCGGCTAAAGAGTCCAGGGGCTTTGGTCCGCTTCGGCCGGTGGTCGGGCGCCGCCGACTGTCGTGGCCGTGCACGCTCCCACCGCTCGCCGATCGATCTCCTGTCCCGCCGGCGGGACATGTGCGTGGCATATCCCGAATGGATTCCTTGACCCTCCGAGGATCCCGGGTTAGGTTGCCCATTGATTGTTTCCCGGGCTGTTGTGCCCGATTCCCATGCGCACGGCGAAACCCGTCGCCCCGATGGTCCGGCGGTCGCCGTTCTCCTGTTACCCGGTCGGATTTACTAAGAGTTCTCCGGGCCGTTACGAGCTTTTCATTCCTGTCTCTCCGGCCGTCCGTGCGGGGAATTTTCGGAGGTGGAGACTTGTCCGTCAGCGTCGGCACCAAGCTGCCCCTCGCGGCTGCGCAACGCGAGATATGGATCGCCGAGCAGCGGCTCGGGGAAGCGAATCGAGTTTTCCGGGTGGGTGAATTTCTGGAGATCCATGGGCAGGTGGACCCGGCCCTGTTCGAGCAGGCGCTGCTGCTGGTCGTCGCTGAGGCGGACGCCCTGCATGTCGGTTTCGTCGAGGAACGCGGCGAGGTCCGTCAGGTCGTCCGCGAGCTCGGCGACTGGTCACCCTCTCTGGTCGATCTCCGTGCGGAGCCGGACCCCGAACGGGCCGCCCGCCACTGGCTGGACGCCGCGGTCGCCCGGCCGATGGACCTGGCCGAGGACCGGCTGTTCGAGTACGCGCTCCTGCGCCTGGACGCCGACCGCTTCTACTGGTACCAGGGCTACCACCACGCCGTGATGGACGCCTTCGGATCGCTGCTCATCACCCGCCGGGTCGCGGACGTCTACACCGCGCTCGTCGAGGGCCGCCCGGTGGCACCGAGCCCGTTCGGCTCCCTGCCCGAGATGCTCGCCGCCGAACAGGCGTACCGCGGATCGGAACGGTTCACCGAAGACCGGGTGTACTGGACGGAACGGTTCGCCGACCGCCCCGAGCCGACCGGGATCGTCGACCGCCCGTCCACCACTCCCGACCGCTACCTTCGGCACACCGCGGGCCTGGACCCCGACGGGCTGACGGAGCTGCGCGAGGCGGCCCGCCGGGCACGGGTCCCCTGGTCGTACCTGGTCATCGCCGCCACAGCCGTCTATCTGCATCGGATGACCGGCGCGCCGACCGTGGTGCTCGGCCTGCCGGTGACGGCACGCCTGAGCCAGGTCCAGCGCCGCACGCCCGGCACGGCCGCCAACGTCCTGCCGCTCAGACTCTCGCTCCGCCCCGGCATGACACTGCGCGAACTCCTCGACCAGGTGGGCGAGCGGGTACGCGAACTGGGCAGCCACCAGTGCTACCGCGCCGAGGACCTCCAGCGCGACCTCGATCTGCCCGGCCACGCGGGGACCTGGTACGCGCCGGTGATCAACATCATGTCCTTCGACTACGCGGTGACCTTCGCCGGTCTGCCGACCACCGCGCACAACCTCTCCTCGGGCCTGGTGGGCGACTTCACGCTCGCCGTGTGGGACCGACGCGACGGCACCGGACTGACCCTCGACCTCAACGCCCACCCCGAAATCCTCGCGGATCACGAACTGGCCGCGCATCAGGAGCGCCTGCTCGCCCTCCTGCGCACCGTCACGGCGACGGAGCCTTCCCTGCCGATCGGCCGGATCGACCTGCTCACCGATGAGGAACGGGCCGCCGTCCTGGCCGTACCCGACGACGTCCCTCCGAAGACGGAGGCGACGCTGACGGGGCTGTTCGAGGCGCAGGTCCGCAGGACTCCCGACGCGGCGGCTGTGACCTGCGGGGATCTGACCTTGACGTACCGGGACCTGAATGAGCGGGCGAACCGGCTGGCCCACCGGCTGGTGGCCCGGGGCATGGGTCCCGAACAGGTCGTCGCGCTGGCCCTGCCCCGCTCCGCCGACCTGGTCGTGGCGATCCTGGCGACACTGAAAGCGGGCGCGGCCTATCTTCCCCTGGACCCCGAATACCCGCCGGCCCGTCTGGCCCACATGGTCACCGACGCCCGCCCGGGCCTTCTCCTCACGACCACGGCGGCACAGGCCAACATTCCCGCAGTGCAAGGCACTTCGGTCATCCTCCTGGATGCCCCGGACGCCACCACCGACGTCACGCGCAACCCCGCCCCCGCCCTCGCACCCGATCACCCCGCCTACGTCATCTACACCTCGGGCTCCACCGGACAACCCAAAGGCGTCCTCAACACCCACCGGAACGTGGTGCGGCTGTTCGAGAACACCCGCAAGTGGTTCGACTTCGGCCCGGACGACGTCTGGACGCTCTTCCACAGCTACGCCTTCGACTTCTCCGTCTGGGAGCTGTGGGGAGCGCTGCTGCACGGCGGACGGCTGGTCGTGGTGCCCTACGAGGTCAGCCGGACACCGGGTGCCTTCCTGGACCTGCTGGCCGAAGAAGGCGTCACTGTACTCAACCAAACCCCTTCGGCCTTCTACCAGTTGGCGCAGGCCGACGCGGACGCCCGGGCAGAGGCCTCCCGGCCGCCTTACAGGCTCGGCCTGCGGACTGTGGTGTTCGGCGGCGAGGCGCTGCAACCGTCCCGCCTGGCCGACTGGTACGAGCGGCATCCCGATGACGCGCCGCTCCTGGTCAACATGTACGGCATCACCGAGACCACGGTGCATGTGACGTACCAGCCGCTGGACCGTGACCGGGCCACCGCCGACGCGAACGGCGTGATCGGTGCAAGCATCCCCGATCTGCGTGCCTATGTGCTCGACGGCGGACTCCAGCTGGTGCCGCCCGGCGTGGTGGGGGAGTTGTACGTCTCGGGGGGCGGCGTGGCTCGCGGCTATCTGGGCCGACCGGGTCTGACGGCCGAACGCTTCATCGCGGATCCGTACGCGGCCCGCCCCGGCGCGCGGATGTACCGTACCGGTGACCTGGTGCGCCGGAACCCGGACGGGGAGCTGGAGTTCGTCGGCCGTGCCGACCACCAGGTCAAGATCCGCGGGTTCCGTATCGAGCCCGGCGAGATCGAGGCCGTGCTGACCGACCACCCGGGCGTCGCCGAGGCGAGGGTGGTGGTGGTCCGCCAGGAACAGTCCGGTGACGACCGCCTCGTCGCCTACGTGGTCGCGAGGGACGTTCCCGGGGCCGAGGACCTACGGGTGTTCGCGCGGGACAGGCTGCCCGAGTACATGGTTCCGGCCGCCGTCGTCCTGCTGGACCGCATGCCGCTGACGGCCAACGGCAAGCTGGACCGTGCGGCGCTCCCGGAGCCGGAGTTCTCGGTGTCGGCCGCGGGGCGGGAGGCGCGTACGCCGCAGGAGCAGATCGTGTGCGATCTGTTCGCGCAGGTCCTCGGGCTGTCGCGGGTCGGGGTCGACGACCACTTCTTCGAGCTGGGCGGCCACTCCTTGCTGGCCACGCGTCTGATCGCGCTGATCCGGGCCGCCTTCGGGGTCGAGCTCGAACTGCGCCTGCTGTTCGAGGGCCCGACCCCGGCCGCGGTGGCCACCCGCCTCGACACCGCAGGACCCGGGCGCCTCGCGCTCACGCGGCGCCGGCGGCCGCCGGTCGTCCCCCTCTCCTCGGCCCAGCGGCGGCTCTGGTTCCTGGCCCGGATGGAGGGGCCGAGCGCCACCTACAACATCCCGCTCGTCATACGGCTGTCCGGCGAGCTGGACCACGGCGCGCTGCGAGCCGCCCTCGGTGACGTGGTGGCCCGTCACGAGAGTCTGCGGACGGTGTTCCCGGAGGCCGAGGGCGTGCCCTGCCAGCAGGTGCTGGCCCCTGAGGAGGCCGTGCCGCGCCTGAACCTCACCCCGACCACCGTCACCGAACTCCCCGCCGCGCTGGAGGCGGGAGCCCGGTACGCCTTCGACCTCACGGCCGAACCTCCGCTGCGGGCCGAGCTGTTCACAATGTCGGCACGGGAGCACGCGCTTCTGGTCGTGGTACACCACATCGCCGGTGACGGCTGGTCGATGGGTCCGCTGTCACGGGAGCTGACGCAGGCGTACGCGGCACGTACGCAGGGCCGGGCGCCGGAATGGACCGAGCTTCCGGTGCAGTACGCCGACTACACCTTGTGGCAGAACGAACTCCTCGGAGACCAGAACGACCCCGACAGCCTCTTCGCCACTCAGATCAGCTACTGGACGCGTGCCCTCGCCGATCTGCCCGACCAGCTCACCCTGCCCACGGACCGCCCGCGCCCGGCCGTCATGACCTACCGGGGCGACTACCTCACCGTCGACATCGACCCCGGACTCCACCAACGCCTCGCCGACCTCTCACGGTCGAACGGCGCCAGCCTCTTCATGGTCCTCCAAGCAGGACTCGCCGCTCTCCTCACCCGCCTCGGGGCAGGGGAGGACATTCCCCTCGGCAGTCCCATCGCGGGCCGCACCGACCAGAACCTCGACCACCTCGTGGGCTTCTTCGTCAACACCCTCGTCCTGCGCACCGACACCGCGGGCAACCCCACTCTTACCGAGCTCATCAGCCGTGTCCGCGAGACCTCCCTGGCCGCCTACGCCCACCAGGACGTCCCCTTCGAGCACCTCGTGGAGCACCTCAACCCCACCCGTACCCTCGCCCACCACCCCCTCTTCCAGATCATGCTCGCCCTCCAGAACGCCCCCGAGAGCGAGTTCGAACTCCCCGGGCTGCAAGCGGGCGTCGAGCTGGGCAGGACGGGTACGGCGAAGTTCGATCTGTTCTTCAGTTTGGCGGAGCGGCGTGGTGGTCAGGGTGAGCCGCAGGGGATCACCGGTGCTGTCGAGTACTCCAGTGACCTGTATGACGCGTCCACGGTCCAGGCGCTCTTCGACCGGTGGGTCCGCTTGCTGGACGCGGCCACCATGCATCCTGATCGGCCTCTGAGTGCGTTCGGTGTGCTGACGGCTGAGGAGCAGCGGCGCAGTGTCGTCGGTGTGAATGAGACGGCTCTGTCTTTGCCGGGTGTTTCGCTGGGGGAGCTTTTCGCGCGGCAGGTGGCCAGGACTCCGGAGGGGCTTGCTGTCACGGACGGGGAGGTTTCCCTGACGTATGAGGAACTGGATGCGCGTGCCGACCGGTTCGCTCGTGAGCTGATCGGCCGGGGAGTGTGTCCCGGGGACGGTGTCGCGGTTCTTCTGCGGCGTTCGGTCGAAACGGTCACGACGGTGCTTGCTCTGGCCAAGGCCGGAGCCGTTCATGTGCCGCTGGACGACCGTTATCCGGCCGAGCGCATCCGCCACGTCCTCACCGACACCGACGTCTCACTCATCGTGACCGACGAGGCGTCACAGCCGAAACTCGCCTCCCTGCCAACGGACTTGCTCGTCATCGACCGTGACGCCCGCCAGGGCGAATACGAGGTGCCGAACGTGGCGGGCCCGTCGATCGAGCGGTGTAACCCAGGTGGTGTCGCCCCCGACGCTGCGGTGTATGTGATGTATACGTCGGGTTCGACGGGTGTTCCCAAGGGTGTTGTGGTCAGTCACCGCAATGTCGCTGCTCTGGCGCTGGATCCGCGTTTCGGGGGTGGGGCTCATGAGCGTGTGCTGTTGCACTCGCCGACGGCGTTCGACGCTTCGACGTATGAGCTGTGGGTTCCTCTTCTCAACGGGGGGACTGTTGTGGTCGCTCCGGCGGGTGACCTTGACGTCCCCATGCTTCAGCAGGTGATCACGGGGCAGCGGGTGACGGCGCTGTGGCTGACCAGTTCGCTGTTCGACGTGGTCGTCGAGCATGCTCCCGAGTGTCTGGCCTCGGTGCGTGAGGTGTGGACCGGTGGCGAGGCCGTCTCCGCGGTCTCTGTGCGGCGGGTCCAGGAGGTGTGCCCGTCGGTGACGGTCGTGGACGGGTACGGGCCGACCGAGACCACTACCTTCGCCACCTGCCATCCTGTCACCCGCCCTTACACCGGGGGTCCGGTCGTGCCCATCGGCCGCCCGATGGCCAACATGCGTACCTATGTCCTGGACGGCGGACTGCAACCGGTCGTACCGGGCGTGATCGGTGAACTCCACATCGCGGGAGCGGGCCTGGCACGCGGCTACCTGAACCGGCCGGGACTGACGGCAGAGCGTTTCGTGGCCGACCCCTACGCCCCGGAGCCCGGTGCCCGGATGTACCGCACCGGTGACCTGGTGCGCCAGAGTCCGGACGGTGTGCTGGAGTTCATGGGGCGTGCCGACCATCAGGTCAAGATCCGCGGGTTCCGTATCGAGCCGGGCGAGATCGAGGCCGTGCTGACCGGCCATCCCGACATCGCCCAGGCCGCCGTCCTCGTCCACGAGGACCAACCCGGCAACACCCGCCTCACCGCCTACATCGTCGCCGACACCGCCACGCCCCCGGAAGGCCTCCGTGAGTTCGCGCAACGGCGACTGCCGGACTACATGCTGCCGTCCGCGTACGTCACGCTGGACCGTTTGCCGTTGACGGCCAACGGCAAGCTCGACGACGCCGCCCTGCCCGCCCCCGGCCCGGTCGTGCGGGCGGACGCGGAGAGCCGTGAGCCGCGCACCCCGCGCGAGCGGCTGCTCAGCGACTTGTTCACCCAGGTGCTGGGGGTGGACCGGGTCGGGTGCGACGACGACTTCTTCGTACTCGGCGGGGACAGTATCGTCTCGATCCGCCTGGTCAGCCTGGCCCGTTCAGCGGGCGTCGGGCTCGCCGTACGGGACGTCTTCGAGCGGCGGACGGTGGCCGGACTCGCCGAGGTCGCCGACGAACTCACCCTGTCGGTCCCGGATTCCGACGACTCCGGCACCGGGACGGTGGAACCGACCCCGATCATGCGCTGGTTCGACGCGCGTGGCGGTGGAGTCGACGAGTTCTACCAGGCCATGCTGCTGGAGGTGCCGGCCGATCTCGGTGAGAAGCGCCTCACCTCGGCCGTCCAGGCGCTCGTCGACCACCATGACGCGCTGCGGTTGACCCGGACGCCGGGCGGCCCGGACGGCGGGGCGTGGTCGCTTGAGGTCGGACCGGTGGGTTCCGTGACGGCCTCCGAGCTGGTGCAGGTCGTCCACCTCGGCGGCGCCGACGTCGACGAGTCCCTGGTCCGCGACCAGGTGAAGGCGGCGACCGCCCGCCTGTCGGCCGAACGGGGGCCGCTGCTCCAGGCGGTCTGGTTCGACGCCGGACCGGTCCGTCCCGGCAGGCTGCTCCTCCTGCTCAACCATCTCGTGGTGGACGGGGTCTCCTGGCGAATCCTTCTTCCGGATCTCATCGCCTCCTGGGAGGCGGTCGGGTCGGGGCGCCCGCCCCGGCTGGAGCCGGTGGGCACCTCGCTGCGCCGCTGGGCGGGGCTGCTGGCCGCGGAGGCCCGCCGGCCGGCCCGCGTCGCGGAGGCAAGGCTCTGGACCGACCTGCTCACCGCCGCCGATCCGCCGCTGACAACCGGCCGACTGGATCCCGTACGGGACACAGTGGGCCGGGCCCGCGAAATCACGCTCTCCCTCCCGCCCGACGTCACCACCCCGCTCCTGACGACGGTGCCGACGGCCTTCCACGCCGGGGTGAACGACGTCCTGCTGACCGCCCTCGGCCTGGCGGTCGCGCAGTGGCGCCACAGCCAGGCCCGCGGGCGGCACACCGCGGTGCTGGTGGACGTGGAGGGGCACGGGCGCGAGGAGATCATCGAGGGAGTGGACCTGGCACGCACCGTGGGCTGGTTCACCTCGCTGTATCCCGTCCGGGTCGATCCCGGCCCACTCGCCTGGGAGGAGGTCCTCGCCGGCGGGCCGGCTCTCGGGCAGGCCCTGAAACGGGTCAAGGAGCAGCTGCGGGCGCTGCCCGACCGGGGCATGGGCTTCGGCCTGCTCCGCCACCTCCATCCCGGGACAGGGCCCGAGCTGGCCAGGCTCGCAACGCCCCAACTCGGATTCAACTACCTCGGACGATTCCCGTCGGCGGGGACACCGGTGGTGCCCGGCAATCCCGCGTGGACCGTGGCATCGGAGACGGGCCTGCTGAGCGGCACCGATCCGGGCACCGCCCTGGCGCACGGGCTGGAGGTCAACTCCATGGCCCGCGACACCCCGGACGGGCCGTGGCTGGAGGCCGTCTGGACGTGGGCCCCCGGTCTCTGGCCCGAAGACCACGTCCGCACCCTCGCCGAACAGTGGTTCCAGGCGATCCGAGGCCTGGTCCGGCACGGCGACCGGTCCGGCACGGGCGGCCACACACCCTCGGACTTCCCACTGACCGAACTCAGCCAGCACGACATCGAACAGCTCGAAGCCGCGTGGAGGATTCAGAAATGACGCCGTCGGGCCTGGAAGACATCCTTCCCCTCACTCCCATGCAGGAGGGGCTGCTGTTTCACTCCCGCTACGAGCAGGACGGGGCGGACGTCTATGCGGTGCAGCACGTCTTCGACGTCGAGGGCACCCTCGACGGGGCGCGGCTGCGGGCGGCTGTCCGCGCGCTCCTCCAGCGGCACCCGAACCTGCGCGCCGGATTCCGGCAGGTGGATTCGGGGCAGACCGTGCAGCTGATCCCCCGCGAGGCGGTCCTGCCGTGGGAGGAGTCCGACCTGTCGTCGCTGCCCGCCGCCGAGGCGGAGGCCGAGCTGGTCCGGCTCGCGGCCAAGGAACACGCCCGCCGCTTCGACCTGGCCGAGCCGCCACTGCTGCGTTTCTCGCTGGTGAGGCTGGCCGACGAACACCACCGTCTGATCATGACCACCCATCACATCCTGCTCGACGGCTGGTCGATGCCCATCCTGGTCCGCGAACTGGTCGCGCTGTACGGCAGCCACGGCGATGTCGCCGCACTTCCCAGGGTGACCCCGTACCGGCAGTACCTGGGCTGGCTCGCCCAGCAGGACCGGCCTGCGGCGGAGGCCGCCTGGAGCGGGGCGCTCGCCGGCCTGGAGCAGCCGACCCTGGTCACGCCGGTGGATCCGGCGCGGGCCGCACGGATGCCGGAGCGGATCACCGTCGAGCTGGACGAGGACCGCACGGCGGCGCTTGCCGACTGGGCGCGTCGGCAGGGCGTGACCATGAACACCGTTCTCCAGGCCGCCTGGGGTCTGGTGCTGAGCCGGCGCACGGGACAGGACGACGTCGTGTTCGGGGCCGTCGTGGCCGGACGAGACCCGCAACTTCCCGGCGTCGAAGCCATGGTGGGCCTGTTCATCAACACGGTGCCCGTCCGGGTCGCGCTGGATCCCGCGCAGTCGCTGTCCTCCACCGTCAAGCGGCTCCAGGACGTACAGACGCGGCTGACCGCGCACCACCACCTCGGGCTGGCCCGCATCCAGCAGCTGGCCGGTCCAGGTGACCTCTTCGACACGGCCATGGTGTTCGAGAACTACCCCTGGGACGAATCCGGCGAGGTGCCGGACGGCGGTCTGCGGGTCGTCCCGGACCTCGGCCGTGGACGGGATGCGACCCACTACCCACTCACCCTGATCGCCGCCCCGGGGCGGCGCCTCTACCTCCGCCTCGACTACCGCGACGACCTCGTCGACCGGGCCACGGCCGCCGGGCTCCTGGACCGGCTGGCCCAGGTCCTCGACCTCGTCACCACCGACGCCGATCGGCCGATCGGGCGGATCGACCTGCTCACCGACGAGGAGCGCGCCACGCTGTCGACCGTCCCCGACGAGGCCCCCCGGACCATGGGGACAACGTTGCCGGGGCTGTTCGAGGCACGGGTCGTCGAGACCCCGGACACACTCGCGGTGGTCTGTGACGAGGCCACCCTGACCTACCGGGAGCTCAACGAGCGGGCGAACCGGCTGGCCCACCTGCTCACGGCCCGTGGTATCGGCCCCGAACACGTCGTGGCCCTCGCTCTGCCCCGCTCCACCGACCTCGTCCTGGCCGTCCTCGCCGTCCTCAAGGCCGGCGCCGCCTATCTCCCCCTCGACCCCGAATACCCCCATGCCCGCCTGACCCACATGGTCACCGACGCCCGCCCCGGTCTCCTCCTCACGACCACGGCGACGAAGGCAGACCTCCCCGCCGTACCCGACACCCCCGTCCTCCTCCTCGACGCCCCGGACACCCCGGCCGACCTCGCCGACCACCCCACCCGCAACCCCGTCACCGCCCTCGCACCCGACCACCCCGCCTACGTCATCTACACCTCCGGCTCCACCGGACGGCCCAAGGGCGTCGTCATGCCCGCGGGCGCACTGCTGAACCTCCTGGAGTGGCACCACAAGGAGGTCGGCGGCGAACCGGGCACCAGGACCGCGCAGTTCACGGCCATCAGCTTCGACGTGTCCGCGCAGGAGCTGCTGTCGGCCCTGCTCTTCGGCAAGACGCTGGTGATCCCCGCCGAGGACGTCCGGCGTGACGCGGCCCGGTTCGCCGCATGGCTGGACGACCAGCGGGTGGAGGAGTTGTTCGCGCCGAACCTGGTGCTGGAGGCTCTCGCCGAGGCCGCGGTCGAGCAGGGCCGGACGCTGCCCCGGCTGCGTACCGTCGCGCAGGCCGGTGAGGCGTTGACGCTGAGCCGCCCGGTCCGTGAGTTCCACCGGTCGGCGCCGGGCCGCGCACTGCACAACCACTACGGTCCCACCGAGACGCATGTGGTCACGGCCCATACCTTGGGCCACGACCCCGACGGCTGGCCGGCGTCCGCGCCGATCGGCCGCCCGATCGCCAACACCCGTGCCTACGTGCTGGGTTCCGGACTGCGGCTGGTGGCTCCCGGTGTGGTGGGGGAGCTGTACATCGCGGGTGCGGGTGTGGCCCGCGGCTACCTGAACCGCCCCGGTCTGACCTCCGAGCGTTTCGTCGCCGACCCCTACGCTCCCGAGCCCGGCGCCCGGATGTACCGCACCGGTGACCTGGTGCGCCGGAACCCGGACGGGGAGCTGGAGTTCGTCGGCCGTGCCGACCACCAGGTCAAGATCCGCGGGTTCCGTATCGAGCCCGGCGAGATCGAGGCCGTGCTGAGCGACCACCCCGACATCGCCCAGGCCGCCGTCGTCGTCCGCGAGGACGAACCCGGCAGGGCCCGACTGGTGGCCTACGCGGTGGCGCGGGAGACCCTACGGCTCGACGGCGTACTGGAGTTCACCCGGGAGCGGCTGCCCGAGCACATGGTGCCGTCGGCCGTCGTACCCATGGAGGACCTTCCGCTGACGGCCAA
This sequence comes from Streptomyces durocortorensis, assembly GCF_031760065.1. NCBI lineage: Bacteria > Bacillati > Actinomycetota > Actinomycetes > Kitasatosporales > Streptomycetaceae > Streptomyces > Streptomyces sp. C11-1. Next base: position 218,142 of record NZ_CP134500.1, on the reverse strand, counting down.
CGGCAAGCTGGACCGTGCGGCGTTGCCGGTGCCTGATTTCACGTCGGGTGGGGCGGGGCGGGAGGCGCGTACGCCGCAGGAGCAGATCGTGTGCGATCTGTTCGCGCAGGTCCTCGGGCTGTCGCGGGTCGGGGTGGACGACGACTTCTTCCACCTGGGCGGGCACTCGTTGCTGGCCACCCGCCTGATCGCCCGCATCCGGGCCGCCTTCGGCGTCGAGATCGGCCTGCGCACGCTCTTCGAGGCGCGGACCGCCGGTGCGGTCGCAGCCCGCCTCGACACCGCGGGGCCCGCGCGTCTGGCCCTGACCAGGCAGCAACTGCCCGACCCCGTACCGCTGTCCTTCGCCCAGCGTCGGCTGTGGTTCCTGCACAAGATGGAGGGGCCGAGCGCCACCTACAACATTCCGCTCGTCCTGCGGCTGACGGGTGAGCTGGACGATGAGGCGCTGCGGGCGGCCCTGGGCGATGTGGTGGCCCGCCACGAGACCCTGCGCACGGTGTTCCCCGAAGCCGAAGGCACCCCGCGTCAACACGTCCTCGACTCCGTCACTGTCGAGCTGTCCACGATCGAGGTCACCGAGACGGAGCTGCCGGACGTCCTCACGGCGGCGTCCCGACATCTCTTCGACCTGTCCGTCGAACCGCCACTGCGTGCCGAACTGCTGCGCCTCTCACCCGACCGGCATGTCCTTCTTCTCGTCCTCCATCACATTGCGGGTGATGGTTGGTCGTTGGGTCCTTTGGCTTCGGATCTGGCTCGTGCTTATGCGGCGCGGGTGCGGGGGGAGGCGCCGGGGTGGTCGGATCTGGTGGTGCAGTACGCGGATTACACGTTGTGGCAGAACGAGTTGCTGGGTGATCAGGATGATCCGGAGAGTCTGTTCGCGACGCAGATCGATTACTGGACGCGGGCGTTGGCGGGGTTGCCTGATCAGCTGATGCTGCCGGTGGATCGTCCGCGTCCGGCGGTGATGTCGTATCGGGGGGATTACGTCACGGTCGATGTCGATGCGGTGCTGCATCAGCGTCTGGCGGATCTGGCGCGGTCTACGGGTGCGAGTCTGTTCATGGTGTTGCAGGCGGGTCTTGCGGCTCTGCTGTCGCGGTTGGGTGCGGGTCGGGATGTTCCTTTGGGGAGTCCGATCGCGGGTCGTACGGATCAGAGTCTGGATCATCTGATCGGGTTCTTCGTGAATACTTTGGTGTTGCGGACGGATACGTCGGGTAATCCGACGCTTTCGGAGTTGATCGCGCGGGTGCGTGAGACGTCGTTGGCGGCGTATGCGCATCAGGATGTTCCGTTCGAGTATCTGGTGGAGCATCTGAATCCGACGCGTAGTCTGGCCCATCATCCGTTGTTCCAGGTGATGCTGGCTTTGCAGAATGCTCCCGAGGCGGCTTTCGAGTTGCCCGGTCTGCATATCGATGTGGCTCCCGGGCGTACGCACACGGCGAAGTTCGATCTGTTCTTCAGCCTGGCGGAGCGGCGTGGTGGCCAGGGTGAGCCGCAGGGGATCACCGGTGCCGTCGAGTACTCCAGTGACCTGTATGACGCGTCCACGGTCCAGGCGCTCTTCGACCGGTGGGTCCGCCTGCTGGACGCGGCCACCACCCACCCCGACCAACCACTCGACGACATCGACCTCCTCACCTCCGAGGAACACCAACAGGCGCTCGGCACCTGGTTGGACACCGAGGCCGAGGTCGGGGAGGACCTGCTGCCGGTACGTTTCGCCGAGCAGGCGCGGGCCACGCCGGATGCCGTCGCCCTGATCGCCGGGGACACCTCCCTGACGTACGCGGAACTGAACAGCAGCGCCAACCGGCTGGCCCACGCCCTGCTGCGCCGGGGTGCCGGACCGGACACGGTGATCGCGCTCGCCCTGCCGCGCTCCGTCGACCTGGTGGTAGCTCTCCTGGCGGTACTCAAGACCGGTGCCGCGTACCTGCCACTGGACCCGGGCCATCCCTCCGGGCGCCTTGAGTACGTGCTGGCGGATGCCGAGCCGACGCTCCTGCTGACCACCGCGGCGACGGACGCGCAGCTGCCGGCCGGCGACGGTTGGCCGCAGCGGCTGACGCTGGACTCCGCGGACACACAGGCGCTGCTGGCCGACTGCCCCGACACCGACCCGGACGACGCCGACCGTGCCGCGCCGCTGACAGCCGCCGATGCCGCGTATGTGATCTACACGTCCGGCTCGACCGGACGCCCCAAGGGCGTGGTCGTGCCGCACGCCGCTCTGCTCAACTTCCTCCAGGCCATGCGGCACAAGGTGCCGCTCGGGCCCGACGAGCGGCTGCTCGCGGTCACCACGGTCGCCTTCGACATCGCGGCGCTGGAGTTGTACCACCCGCTGCTCTCGGGTGCCGCGGTCGTCCTCGCGCCCAAGGAAGCCGTCCCTCAGCCGTCCGCGCTGCTCGACCTGATAGCCCGGCACGGTGTCACCGTCGTGCAGGGAACGCCGTCACTGTGGCAACTGCTGGTCGCACACGAGCCGGAGGCCCTGCGCGGACTGCGCGTACTGGTCGGCGGCGAGGCACTGCCCGTCGCCCTGGCCGACTCGCTGCGGACCCTCACCGAGGACCTCACCAACCTGTACGGACCGACCGAGACGACCATCTGGTCGACCGCCGCGGATCTGGCCGGCACCACGGGTGCACCGCCGATCGGCCGGCCGATCATCAATACTCGGGTGTACGTCCTGGACGACGGACTGCGGCTGGTCGCGCCGGGTGTGGTGGGGGAGCTGTACATCGCGGGTGCGGGTGTGGCCCGCGGCTATCTGGGCCGCCCGGGCCTGACCTCCGAGCGTTTCGTCGCCGACCCCTACGCTCCCGAGCCCGGTGCCCGGATGTACCGCACCGGTGACCTGGTGCGCCGGAACCCGGACGGGGAGCTGGAGTTCGTCGGCCGTGCCGATCACCAGGTCAAGATCCGCGGGTTCCGTATCGAGCCCGGCGAGATCGAGGCCGTGCTGAGCGACCACCCCGACATCGCCCAGGCCGCCGTCGTCGTCCGCGAGGACGAACCCGGGGACGCCCGGCTGGCTGCCTACGTCGTCGCCGACACCTCGGCGCGCGCGTACGACGAGGAGGTCGAGCAGAGCCAGCTGAGCGAGTGGCAGGACCTGTACGACTCCGTCTACGCCACCGCGCCCGGGACGGAGTTCGGCGAGAACTTCGCAAGCTGGAACAGCAGTTACGACGGTCAGCCGATTCCGCTGCCCGAGATGCTGGAGTGGCGCGACACGACCGTCGACCGCATCAGGACGCTCCGCCCCCGCCGCGTCCTCGAAATAGGCGTGGGCACCGGACTGCTCCTCGCCCGGCTGGCGCCCGACTGCGAGGAGTACTGGGGCACCGACTTCTCGCCCACCGTCATCAAGGACCTTCAGCGCCACGTCGACGCCGATCCCGCCCTCGTCTCCCGGGTCCGACTGCGCACCCGGCCCGCCCACGACTTCGACGGCCTCCCCGCAGGCCACTTCGACACGATCATCCTCAACTCCGTCGTCCAGTACTTCCCCAACGCCGGCTACCTGGAACAGGTCGTCGCGAACGCGGTCCGCGCGCTCGCTCCCGGCGGGGCCCTCTTCATCGGCGATGTCCGCAACCCGCGGCTGCTGCGCACCTTCGCCGCAGCCGTCCACACCGCGCGCGCCGACGACCCGACGGACACGGCCGCCGTTCGCCGCGCGGTCGAGCAGAGCCTCGTCCTGGAGAAGGAACTCCTGGTGGACCCGGAGTACTTCACCGCACTCGCCCACCACATCCCCGACCTCGCGGGCACCGACATCCAGCTCAAACGCGGCACCGCCCACAACGAACTCACCCGCTACCGTTACGACGCCACCCTCTACAAAACCGGCATCACCCCCCACCCGCTCACCGACATCCCCACCCGCCCCTGGCCCCGGCACACCGACCCCGGCGCCACCCTCGCCGATCTGCACCGCCACCTCGAAACCGAATGCCCTGCCCAACTCCGCGTCACCGGCGTCCCGAACCCCCGCCTCGCCCACGAGATCGCCGCGCAGCACACCCTCTACGGCGACACACCTCAGCCCGCCGACACCGACGTCACCCAGATCCCCCTGGAAGCGTTCCAGGCCCTGGGAGACGAACACGGCTACTGGACCGGCATCACTTGGAGCACCCACGACCGCGACACCGTCGACGTCATCCTCCTCGACCGGAGCCGACCTGCCGAGGGCACTCCTGTGGGTACCTACGCCCCAGCCGGTACGGCCACCTCCGTCACGCCCCTGTCGACCTGGACCACCAACCCCGCCGCCCGCCGCGGCACCGGTGCCCTCGTCACCAAGCTCCGCGAGCACAGCCGTCACCATCTGCCCGACTACATGGTCCCCGCGTTCATCGTCCCCCTCGACCGGCTCCCGCTGACGGCCAACGGCAAGCTGGACCGTGCGGCGCTCCCGGAGCCGGAGTTGTCGGTGTCGGCCGCGGGGCGGGAGGCGCGTACGCCGCAGGAGCAGATCGTGTGCGATCTGTTCGCGCAGGTCCTCGGGCTGTCGCGGGTCGGGGTGGACGACGACTTCTTCCACCTGGGCGGGCACTCGCTTCTGGCCACCCGCCTGATCGCCCAGGTCCGGGCAGTCTTCGGGGTGGAGCTGGAGCTGCGCTCGCTCTTCGAGGGTCCGACGCCGGCCGAGGTGGCCACGCTCCTGGACACCGCGGGGCCCGGCCGTCTGGCGCTCACACAGCGGCAGCGGCCCGACGTCATGCCCCTGTCCTTCGCCCAGCGCCGGCTGTGGTTCATCCACAAGATGGAGGGACCCAGCGCCACCTACAACATTCCGCTGGCACTGCGGCTCACAGGTGAGCTGGACCGCGACGCGCTGCGGGCCGCTCTGGGCGACCTCGTGGCCCGTCACGAGAGTCTGCGGACGGTGTTCCCGGAGACCGAAGGCGTGCCGTACCAGCACGTACTGGCGCCCGAGGCGGCCGTACCGCGGCTGATCGTCACTCCGACGACCGAGACGGAGCTGCCGGACGTCCTCACGGCGGCGTCCCGCCATCCCTTCGACCTCGCGGCCGAACCGCCCCTGCGAGCAGACCTGTTCGAGCTGTCGGCGCAGGAGTACGTGCTGCTGATGGTGGTCCATCACATTGCGGGTGATGGTTGGTCGTTGGGTCCTTTGGCTTCGGATCTGGCTCGTGCTTATGCGGCGCGGGTGCGGGGGGAGGCGCCGGGGTGGTCGGATCTGGTGGTGCAGTACGCGGATTACACGTTGTGGCAGAACGAGTTGCTGGGTGATCAGGATGATCCGGAGAGTCTGTTCGCGACGCAGATCGATTACTGGACGCGGGCGTTGGCGGGGTTGCCTGATCAGCTGATGCTGCCGGTGGATCGTCCGCGTCCGGCGGTGATGTCGTATCGGGGGGATTACGTCACGGTCGATGTCGATGCGGTGCTGCATCGGCGTCTGGCGGATCTGGCGCGGTCTACGGGTGCGAGTCTGTTCATGGTGTTGCAGGCGGGTCTTGCGGCTCTGCTGTCGCGGTTGGGTGCGGGTCGGGATGTTCCTTTGGGGAGTCCGATCGCGGGTCGTACGGATCAGAGTCTGGATCATCTGATCGGGTTCTTCGTGAATACTTTGGTGTTGCGGACGGATACGTCGGGTAATCCGACGCTTTCGGAGTTGATCGCGCGGGTGCGTGAGACGTCGTTGGCGGCGTATGCGCATCAGGATGTTCCGTTCGAGTATCTGGTGGAGCATCTGAATCCGACGCGTAGTCTGGCCCATCATCCGTTGTTCCAGGTGATGCTGGCTTTGCAGAATGCTCCCGAGGCGGCTTTCGAGTTGCCCGGTCTGCATATCGATGTGGCTCCCGGGCGTACGCACACGGCGAAGTTCGATCTGTTCTTCAGTTTGGCGGAGCGGCGTGGTGGTCAGGGTGAGCCGCTGGGGATCACCGGTGCTGTCGAGTACTCCAGTGACCTGTATGACGCGTCCACGGTCCAGGCGCTCTTCGACCGGTGGGTCCGCTTGCTGGACGCGGCTACCACGCATCCTGATCGGCCGCTGAGTACGTTCGGTGTGCTGACGGTTGAGGAGCAGCGGCGGAGTGTCGTCGGTGTGAATGAGACGGCTCTGTCTTTGCCGGGTGTTTCGCTGGGGGAGCTTTTCGCGCGGCAGGTGGCCAGGACTCCGGAGGGGCTTGCTGTCACGGACGGGGAGGTTTCCCTGACGTATGAGGAGCTGGATGCGCGTGCTGACCGGTTCGCTCGTGAGCTGATCGGCCGGGGGGTGTGTCCTGGGGACTGTGTCGCGGTTCTTCTGCGGCGTTCGGTCGAAACGGTTACCACGGTGCTTGCTCTGGCCAAGGCCGGAGCCGTTCATGTGCCGCTGGACGACCGTTATCCGGCCGAGCGCATCCGCCACGTCCTCACCGACACCGGCGCCCGTCTGCTGGTCACCGACGACCTGTCGGACCGTCGGCCAGGGGCTGAGGCATGTGAGCTGATCCGGCCGCCCGTGCCGGGCCGACCCGAGGCCGGCCCCGGTGGCCCCGAGGTCAGCGTCCATCCCGACGCTGCGGTGTATGTGATGTATACGTCGGGTTCGACGGGTGTTCCCAAGGGTGTTGTGGTCAGTCATCGCAATGTCGCTGCTCTGGCGCTGGATCCGCGTTTCGGGGGTGGGGCTCATGAGCGTGTGCTGTTGCACTCGCCGACGGCGTTCGACGCTTCGACGTATGAGCTGTGGGTTCCTCTTCTCAACGGGGGGACTGTTGTGGTCGCTCCGGCGGGTGACCTTGACGTCCCCATGCTTCAGCAGGTGATCACGGGGCAGCGGGTGACGGCGCTGTGGCTGACCAGTTCGCTGTTCGACGTGGTCGTCGAGCATGCTCCCGAGTGTCTGGCCTCGGTGCGTGAGGTGTGGACCGGTGGCGAGGCCGTCTCCGCGGTCTCTGTGCGGCGGGTCCAGGAGGCGTGCCCGGCGGTGACGGTCGTGGACGGGTACGGGCCGACCGAGACCACCACCTTCGCCACCTGCCATCCTGTCACCCGCCCTTACACCGGCGGTCCGGTCGTGCCCATCGGCCGCCCGATGGCCAACATGCGTACCTACGTCCTGGACGGCGGACTGCAACCGGTCGTACCGGGCGTGATCGGTGAACTCCACATCGCGGGCGCGGGCCTGGCACGCGGCTACCTGAACCGGCCGGGACTGACGGCAGAGCGTTTCGTGGCCGACCCCTACGCCCCGGAGCCCGGTGCCCGGATGTACCGCACCGGTGACCTGGTGCGCCAGAGTCCGGACGGTGTGCTGGAGTTCATGGGGCGTGCCGACCATCAGGTCAAGATCCGCGGGTTCCGTATCGAGCCGGGCGAGATCGAGGCCGTGCTGACCGGCCATCCCGACATCGCCCAGGCCGCCGTCCTCGTCCACGAAGACCAACCCGGCAACACCCGCCTCACCGCCTACATCGTCGCCGACACCGAATCCACCAGCCCCAGCGACGAGGAGGAGCGGAGCCAGATCGGGGAGTGGCAGGACCTCTACAACTCGCTGTACGCAGAGTCGGGTTCGGAGCTCGGAGAGGACTTCTCCGGGTGGAACAGCAGTTACGACGGTCAGCCCATCCCGCTGCCCGAGATGCGCGAGTGGCAAGCGGCCACGATCGAACGGGTCAAGGCGCTCAAGCCCGAACGGGTCCTGGAGATCGGCGTCGGTACCGGGTTGCTCCTCGCCCGGCTGGCACCCGAGTGCGAGGAGTACTGGGGGACCGACTTCTCACCCACCGTCGTAGAAGCGCTGCGGCGCCACGTCGACGCCGACCCCGAACTCGCCCGGCGTGTCACCCTGCGAGTGCAGGCCGCGCATGAGCACGCCGAGCTGCCGCAGGGCCACTTCGACACGATCATCCTCAACTCCGTCGTCCAGTACTTCCCCAACGCCGACTACCTGGAACAGGTCATCGAGCAGGCATTCCGGCTGCTCGCCCCAGGCGGAGCCCTCTTCATCGGCGATGTCCGCAACCCGCGGCTGCTGCGCACCTTCGCCGCAGCCGTCCAGACGGCCTGTGCCGACGACCCGGGTGACACCACCGCCGTTCGCCGCGCGGTCGAGCAGAGCCTCGTCCTGGAGAAGGAACTCCTGGTGGACCCGGAGTACTTCACCGCACTCGCCCACCACATCCCCGACCTCGCAGGCACCGACATCCAGCTCAAACGCGGCACCGCCCACAACGAACTCACCCGCTACCGCTACGACGCCACCCTCTACAAAACCGGCATCACCCCCCACCCGCTCACCGACATCCCCACCCGCCCCTGGCCCCGGGACCTCGACGCCCTCGCCGAGCAGTTGCGCACCGGACGGCCCGAGCAACTGCGGGTTACCGGCGTCCCGAACGCACGTATCGCCCACGACCTGGCCGTACAGCACGCTCTCGAAGCCGGGACGGCGCCGACAGATCCGCTCGTGCCCGGTGTCGATCCGGAGGACCTGCACAGGCTGGGGGAGGAGCACGGCTACCGGACCGCGATCAGCTGGAGCACACACGATCCGGCCGTCGTCGACGTCACCTACATCCAGCACGGAACCCTGGAAGGGCGCGTCGCCGTCGGTGCGTACGCCTCCGCGGGCGCCGCCGGTCCCGAAACGCCGCTGTCCTCCTGGACCACCAGTCCGGCCGCAGGCCGGGACACCGGCGCCCTGCTCATCGCCCTGCGCGAGCACACCCGCCGCCTGCTGCCCGACTACATGCGCCCCGACGCCATCATCCCCCTCGACCGACTGCCGCTCACCGCCAACGGCAAGCTCGACCGCGCCGCGCTCCCCACGTTCGCACCGGAGCGCGCCGACATCGGCCGGGCACCGGCCACTCCGCAGGAGCAGGTCGTGTGCGAGCTGTTCGCGGAGGTGCTGGGGCGGCCCCTCGTGGGTGTGGACGAGGACTTCTTCGACCTGGGCGGGCACTCCCTGCTGGCCACCCGGCTGATGGCCCGGCTGCGGGCCGCGTTCGGTGTCGAGCTGGGTCTGCGCAGCCTGTTCGAGGCGCCGACCCCGGGCGGAATCGCGGCCCGGCTCGAAGTCGACGACTCGGACGACTCCTACGAGGTGGTGTTGCCGCTGCGCCCCCGAGGCAGTCGGCCGCCGCTGTTCTTCATCCACCCGGGCGGCGGCATCAGCTGGTCGTACAGCGCGCTGATCAAGCAGATCGATCCGCAGTACCCGCTGTACGGAATCCAGGCCCGCAGTCTGGCCCGTCCGGAGCCCCGGCCGGGCAGCATCGAGGAGATGGCGGTGGACTACGCCGACCAGATCCAGAGCGTGCAGCCGCACGGGCCCTACCACCTGGCCGGCTGGTCCTTCGGCGGACTGTGCGCGCACGCTCTGGCCACGGAGTTCCGGCGACGCGGCGAACCGGTGGCGCTGGTCGCGGTACTCGACGTGATCCCCAACTGGCAGGGGCTGACCCACGCGGACGTACCCGCGCCCGACGACCGGGTGATGCTCCTGTACCACGTGGGTCTCGTCGATGACGGAACCCACCGGCAGGAGGACGAGGAGATGACCTTCGCCAGGGCGCGGGAGATCCTGCGTCGCCAGGGAAGCGCGCTGGCCAACCTGGACGAGGACAGGCTCGCGGCGATCACCGAGATCTCGGCGAACAACACCCACTTGACCATCGACTACCGGCCCGGTGCGATCGACGGCGACCTGCTGCTGATCGCCTGCTCGGAGCAGCAGGACCCGCCGGTCGACGCCGCGGCCTGGCAGCCCTACGTCCGTGGCACGGTCGAAGCACATGTGGTGCCCGGCGAGCACGGGACCATGCTGACCCGGCCCGAGACGCTGGCCGCCGTCGGTCGGATCCTGTCGGCCAAGCTCCAGGAACTCACCGGCGACGAGTGACGTTCGCAGGCCGCGTTCCAGCCCCCCGTCCGCATCCTGCGAGGACCGAGACCTGAGGATTGACAACGATGCTGACCGACGTGCTCTCCGTCGACTTGGCCAAGGCCTTGGAGGCCGCCGAAAGCTGGCTGAGCGACTACATCCGCCAACCGCACAGCGAACTCGGACGCACCGGCCCGGTGTGCCCGTTCGTCGAACCGGCCCAGCGCGCCGGTGCGCTGGAGATCCGGGTCAGGCTGGTGGGACCCACCCCGAGCCAGGCCCTCATCGACGAGATCGTCCGCTGCGGCCTGGACGAGTTCAGCGAGGTCGACTGGAAGGCCGGCAACCCGAATCTGCGGTCGCTGCTGCTCGTGCTGCCGGACATCCCGCCCGAGCATCTGCACCTGTTGGACGCGGCGCACACCGCGCTCAAGCCCGAGAGCGTGCGCCGTGGGCTGATGATCGCCCAATTCCACGAGAAGTGCCGGGAGAAGGCCGCCCGCAACCCGGAGTTCGAGGTGAGCCACGCCCCCGTCCCGATGATGGCGGTGCGTTCGATGGCGATCCACGACGTGCTGTTCCTGGCGGACCGGCGGGAGTGGTTCGAGGAGTACGCGAGGCGCTTCGGGGCCCGCTACCGCAACTCGGCGCACGGCATCGATCCGCTGCTGACCGAGATGTACGAAAAGGCCTGTGCCGCACACCGGCTGGGGGCCGAGTGACGTGCGGCGGAACGAAGCCCCGGGGTACGCGATGACAGGTGCCGCCGTGTATCGGGGAATGGATCAGGCCACGTTGGACCGGCAGTACTCGCCGAGTTCCCGGGTGCCGAGCCTCGGGGCCTACCTCAGTGAGTACGAGCGGCTGAGCACGGCCGCCCGCCGGGACCATCCGGTGCGGACCGGTCTCGCCTACGGCCCGCATCCGGCCGAGTCGCTCGACTACTTTCCCGGCCCGGGCCGGGGCCGCACGCCACTGCTGGTGTTCGTGCACGGCGGGAACTGGCAGGCGCTCGGCCGCGCCGAATCGGCCTTCCCGGCACCGCCGTTGCTGGCCGCCGGGGCGTCGGTCGCGGTCGTCGAGTACGGGCTGGCACCGGACGTCGGGCTGGACGCCATGGCGGGGATGGTGCGGCGGGCCGTCGACTGGCTGCTGCGGCACGCGGACCGGCTCGGGTTCGCCCCGGACCGGCTCCATCTGTGCGGCACCTCGGCCGGCGCGCACCTGGCGGCGATGGCCCTGCTGCCCGGCCCGTCGGACGGCCCGGACGTGTCCGGCCGGATCGCCGGGGCGGTGTTGCTGAGCGGCATGTACGACCTGGAGCCGGTCCGGCTGTCGTACGTCAACGAGGCGCTGCGGCTGGACGAGGCCGGGGCGCGCCGCAACAGCCCGCTGCGCCGGCTGCCGTCGCGGCTGCCCCCGGTGGTGGTCGCCCGCGGCGGCAACGAGACCGAGGAGTACGTCCGCCAGCACGAGCTGATGGTGAGGGCACTGCGCCCCCGGGCGAAGGTGACGGAGGTCGTCGCCGAGCTGCGCGACCACTTCGATCTCCCCTACGACCTGGGGGCGAGGGGCACCGAACTGGGCGACGCGGTCCTCGCACAGATGGAACCGGGAGGAACGACCACATGACCACCGAGCAGGCCGCCCAGGGCTCAGGACAGGGCATCGGATGTCCGCTGTCCGCCCCCGCCCCGCCGGGCACCACCCCGTACGCGCACTACGCGCGCATGGACGAACTGCTGGCGCTCCAGCATCCGCTCAGCGCGGCGGACACCGAGCCGGGCTTCATCATCATGAGCCAGGTCAAGGAGCTCCTCTTCAAGCTGCTGCACACGGAACTGACCACCGCCCGGAACCAGTTGGACAAGGACGGACTCCGCGACGCGCTGTGGACACTGCGCAGGTCGGCACGAGTGCAGCAGGTGCTGCTGGTCTCCTGGGAGACGTTCTCCGTGCTGTCACCCGCGGAGTTCGCCGAGTTCCGGGACGTCCTCGGGTCGGCCTCCGGCTTCCAGTCGGCCGGCTACCGGCGACTGGAGTTCCTGCTCGGCAACAAGAACCCGGCGATGGTGGAGCCGCACCGGGACACGGCCGGCCATGACGCGGTGATGAACCAGCTGCGGGAGCCGAGCCTGTACGACGCGGCGCTCGCCCTGCTGGCCCGTCGCGGACTGCTCACACCGGACGAATCCCCGACCCCGGACACCACACTGCCCTACCGGACCGGCACCGAGGTCGAGGAAGCCTGGCGGGCGGTCTACCAGGACCCGGCCCGCCACCACGACCTCCATCTGCTCGCCGAGGCACTCATGGACACCGCGGAGCAGTTCGCCCGCTGGCGCTACACGCACCTCGTCACCGTGCAGCGGATGCTGGGCGCCAAGCCTGGCACCGGCGGCACAGAGGGCGTGGCCTGGCTCGCCCGGATCAGTCAGCACCGCTTCTTCCCGGAGCTGTGGTCGGTGCGCTCGACGCTCTGACCGGCCGCAGGAGATGACGCAGAACGCCAGGACACGGCAGACGCCGACGACACGAAAGAGGAGGAGCGCCGATGGAGGGCGGTATCCCGCGCACGGCGGCCGAGGAGTTGGACGCGGCCGATCCGCTGGCCGGGTTCCGGGAACGGTTCGTCATCACCGATCCGGAGCTGGTCTACCTCGACGGCAACTCGCTGGGCCGACTGCCCGCGGCCACCTCGGACCTCCTGCGCGAGGTGGTCGAGGAGGGCTGGGGCGGCGGGCTGGTGCGTTCCTGGCAGGGGTGGATCGACTGGGGCGCCCGGCTCGGTGACCGTCTTGCCGAGCACGTCCTCGGCGCCAGGCCCGGCGAGGTGGTGATCTCGGACTCCACCTCGGTCAATCTGTACAAGCTGGCCGGTGCCGCGCTGGACGCCGCTCCGGGACGGGGCACCGTCCTCATGGACGCCGAGGACTTCCCGACCAACCGGTACGTCCTCCAGGGCCTCGCCGAGCAGCGCGGGCTGCGCCTGCGGCGGCTCGCCTCCGATCTCGACGGCGGCCTCGATCTCGACGTGCTGCGCTCCGCCCTGGACCAGGACGTCGCGCTGGTGGTGCTCTCGTTGGTGTCGTACCGCAGCGGCGCGCTCCTGGACATGGCGAAGGTGAACGAACTGGCCCGCGCGGCCGGCGCCCGGGTCCTGTGGGACCTGTCGCACGCGGCCGGAGCCGTCCCCGTCGACCTCGCTGCGGCCGGCGCGGAGCTGGCCGTGGGGTGCACGTACAAGTATCTCAACGGCGGCCCGGGTTCGCCTGCCTTCCTCTACGTGCGCACCGAGTTGCACGCCGAACTGCGCCAGCCGGTGTGGGGCTGGTTCGGGCAGCGCGAGCAGTTCCGGATGGGGCCCGACTACGATCCGGTGCCGGGGATCGAGCGGTTCCTCGTGAGCACCCCGCCGCTGCTGTCGCTGGCGGCGATCGATCCGGCGCTCGCCCTCGTCGAAGAGGCCGGAGTGGCGCGTATCCGGGCCAAGGGGCTGCTGCTGGGCCGGCTCGTCGACGACCTGGCCGACGCCTGGCTCACCCCTCTGGGCTTCCGCCGGGCCTCGCCGCGGACGCCCGGACAGCGCGGTTCACATGTGTCGCTGTACCACCCCGACGCCTGGCGGATCTGCCAGACGCTCGCCGCCGACGCGAAGGTTGTCTGCGACTACCGGGTCCCGGACCGGCTGAGGATCGGCCCGTCACCGCTCTACACCCGGTTCACCGAGGTCTGGGACGCGCTGGCCCGGTTGCGTCGGATCGCCGCCGGGCGGACCTATGCGTCCCGTCCCGCGGATCTGGCCCGGGTGACATGACCGCCGGCCCGGCCCATGGCCTGCCCGAACCCTCACCACCCCACGCGATACGGAGTGCCCATGACTGACGCAACCCCGCTCACCACCGACGGCCTGGTGCAGATCCTGTTCGGCTCCTCCGCCTTCCAGATGCTCAACGCAGGCCGCAATCTGGGCTTGTTCCCGTTGCTCCACCGGCGCCCCGGCCTGACCCCGCGGGAGATCGGACACGAACTCGGCCTGGCCGAACGCCCGGTGCAGATTCTGCTCCTGGGCACCACGGCCCTGGGGCTGACGGTCCACCAGGGGAGCGGATACCTCAACGCCGATGTCCTGAACGGCAAGTTCGAAGACGGGACCTGGGAGATCATCGAGGACCTGATCGAGTACGAGGAGCGGATCGTCCGCCCCGCCGAGGTGGACTTCACGGAGTCGCTGCGCAGGAACACCAACGTCGGCCTGCGGCGGATCAAGGGAACCGGCCCGGACCTGTACCACAGGCTGTCCGAGGACCCTGACCTTGAGCAGCTGTTCTACCGCTGCATGCGGTCCTGGTCCCGGCTGTCGAACCCCGTACTGGTCGAGCAGGCCGACCTGACCGGGGTACGCCGGGTGCTCGACGTCGGCGGCGGTGACGGCGTCAACGCCATCGCGCTCGCACAGGCCAACCCCGGCGTCGAGTTCACCGTCCTCGACCTTCCCGGCACGGTGGAGATCGCTCGCCGCAAGATCGACGAGCACGGTCTGGCCGAACGGATCTCCGTCCGGGCGGCCGACATCTTCGCCGACGACTATCCGCCGGGGCACGACTGCGTACTGTTCGCAAACCAGTTGGTGATCTGGTCGCCGCAGGAGAACGTGCGCCTGCTGCGCAAGGCCCACACGGCCCTGCCCGACGGCGGGCGCGTGCTGGTGTTCAACGCCATGTCCGACGACGACGGCGACGGTCCGCTGTACGCCGCCCTCGACAACGTGTACTTCGCGACCCTGCCCGCCGCGAGCAGCACCATCTACCCGTGGGGTCAGTACGAGGAGTGGTTCGCCGCGGCCGGCTTCGTGAAGCCCGAACGGCTGCCAGGCGGTCAATGGACGCCGCACGGCGTGATCAGCGCGGTCAAGTGACGTCTCAGGGAGAGCCGGAACCAATCATGTCACTCACTTCCCATGACGCCTCGCAGACCGGGGAGACCGCCCAGTGCCCCGCCGGTCCGCACATGACCGATCCGGATCTGCTCCGGGACCCCTTCGGCGGCTACGGCCGACTGCGCGAACAAGGCCCGGTGGTCAACGGCAGGTTCGTCGACGGCACCCCGGTGTGGTTCGTGACCCGCTACGACGATGTCCGCGCGGCGCTGCGCGATCCTCGGCTCGTCAACACTCCCTCCAATGTGCCGGGGGAAGGGGGCGCGGACCCGCGCGAGGGGATGATGGAGCTCCTCAAGATCCCCGAGCATCTGCGGCGCTATCTGCTGGGCTCCATCCTGGACAGCGACCCGCCGGACCACCCCAGGCTGCGCCGCCTGGTGACCCGGGCGTTCGCGGCCCGCCGGATCCTCGACCTGCGGCCGGACATCGAGCGGATCGCCGACCGGCTGTTGACCGAGCTGCCGCACCGGGAGGAGGAGGGGGCGGTCGATCTCCTGGAGCACTTCGCGTATCCGCTGTCGATCACGGTGATCTGCGAGCTCGTCGGGATTCCGGCGGCCGACCTCGACCGGTGGCGGGAGTGGGGCGGCGACCTGGTGTCGATGCGGCCGGAACGACTTCAGCACTCCTTTCCTGTGATGATCGACTACTGCCACGAACTGATCGAGCGGCGCCGGGCAGCGCTGAGGGACGATCTGCTGAGCGAGCTGATCCGGGCCCAGGACGACGACGGGGGACGGCTCAGCGACGTCGAGATGGTCACCATGATCCTCACGCTGGTGCTGGCCGGTCACGAGACAAGCGCGCATCTGATCGGCAACGGCACCGCCGCACTGCTCACCCACCCCGACCAGCTGGCGTTGCTGCGCAAGGACCCGGCGCTGGTGCCGCGCGCGGTGCACGAACTGATGCGCTGGTGCGGGTCGGTGCACGTGGCGCGGCTGCGCTACGCCACCGAGGACCTGGAACTCGCCGGCACGCCCATCGCCCGTGGCGACGCGGTCCAACTCGTGCTGGTGTCAGCCAACTTCGACCCGCGCCACTACACCGACCCGGACCGTCTGGACATCACGCGCCAGCAGGACGGCCAGGCCGAGAACCATGTCGGCTTCGGTCACGGCATCCACTACTGCCTGGGTGCCACGCTGGCCCGGCAGGAAGGCGAGGCGGCCTTCGCCAGGTTGCTGGAGCACTACCCGGGCATGACGCTCGCGGACGACGGCGCCGAACTGGACCGAGCCCTGCTGCCGGGCAGCTGGCGACTGAACTCGCTTCGGCTTCGGCTTCGGCCCTGATCGTGCTCGCGTAGAGGGGCCGCCCGACATCGGGCGGCCCCTCTACGCGAGCGTCCTGCGGCGGACCGGGAGGACGCTCAGCCCTCGGGCGGCTCGTCACCCAAGGCGATGGCCTGCACCGGACAGGACAGCGCCGCCTCCTGCACCTGCTGCCGCGCCGCCGTCGCAGTACCTCCGGGCACCAGCTGTGAGTACCCGTCGTCGTCCTGGGTGAACACGCCGGGCGCCGTCAGAACGCACTGCCCGGACCCTATGCATGTGTGATGGTCGATGCTGATCTGCATGAAAGGCCGTCTCCGGTGGTCGGGCGGGCCGGGTCCGTCAGTCACCGAGTTCGTGCGCGGCGGCGCGGTCGAGTGTCACGAGTATCCATTCCTCGAAGCCCCCTTCGGCCTTCGAAGCGGCCTCGCGCCAGCGTTCCACACGATCGACGGGCACGCTGATCCTGGGCAGACTGACCCGAGCGAGCGGGGCCGCCCGGTTGCCCTGACGGCTCTCCCGCAGCCGCAGTCTGAGCAGGTTCCTGGACCAGCCGTGCTGCTCCGCGCGGTCGAGCCAGGTGTCCGCCTGCGTGGGAGGGAGGGAGACGACCTCGGCGTGGTGGCCGAAGCTCAGGTTCTCGCGGCGCCGACCGATCTCGAAGTGCCGTGCCACCCAGGCGTAGTTGCGCAGCGTCTGGTAGTCGAGCCCAGCAGCCTGCACTCCGGTCCGGTAGCGGTCGGCGTATCGCTCCTGGCCGTACACGAGCCAGTCGCCCAGACACCAGGCCGAGGAGTCGGCGATCTGGAAGATGTGCAGTCCGGCCTTCTCCCACCGGTCGTACGGCAGGGCGGCCGGGATCCTCAGGCCGACCCGCGTGGTCAGGATTCGCGCCTGGCCGCTGCTTCCGGGGTGGGCGGCCGCTTCGCCCGGTCTGCGGCCAACTGGTAATCGACTGTCACGCTGGTGGTACTTGGCGGTCTGCTGCACGAGCTTTCCCCCCTGGAATTGAGCCATGGTCACATCTCGCACCAGTCGTCGGCGGCTGAGAATCATGAAAGATCACCAGACCAAAAAGACCGTAGATTATCGATCGGCATATCGTCAATGATCATTTTTGGACTGGTTGTGATCCGGTGAGGGTGTTAGGGGCGTCTTATTCGGCGAAGTGATGCGGTGCTCGGTGATCAGGTGAACCCTCGACCCGTACGTGTTCCGGCCGACGGGGCTCGGAGCTGTCAGGTCCGCCTTCCGAGTCCATGCCGTCAAGGATCAATTCCAGGCCGACCCGGAAGGCTTCCCCGGCCTCCCGCTCCACCGGCGGTGCCACGTCACCCGAATCCTCCCGGGCGGCATCGGCGGCGGCCGCGTGCGACTCCAGCGCCGCCAGCGCCGGGAAGCGCTCGGCGAAGTCCGGCGCCACCTCTGTGAGCAGGGTGGTCCGCACCGTCCACCATTCCTCGTCGGACACCCCGGTCTCCGGCGCCGCCTGCCGGTGCTCCGCGGCGACCCGGGCCATGCCACGGACGAACTGGAACAGTACGGCGATGACCCGCCGGACCTTCAGCGGTTCCAGGCCGATTCCGTCGAGGATCCGCACAACCGTCTCCAGCTGCGCGTATTCACCCGGCCCGAGCACCGGCCTGGCCTGGGAGACCTGTAGCACCCACGGGTGCCGCAGATAGAAGGCCCACGTGTCGTCGGCCCAGGCGGTGATCGCCGGGCGCCACCCCGAGCTGGTGTCGTACTCGGTGGGCAGCTCGGCCAGCACCCGGTCGTGCATGAGGTCGACCAGCTCGCTCTTGCTCGGCACATAGGTGTAGAGCGCCATGGCGGTCCGTCCCAGCCACGCCCCCACGGCCCGCATCGACAGGGCCGCCATCCCCTGCTCCTCGGCGACCGCGATGCCTGCGGCCGCGATCGTGTCGACGTCGAGCCCCGGCTTCGGTCCGGGGGCGGCTCTGGTGGCACCGGAATCGGCCGAACGCCAGAGGAGGGCCATCGAGCGGCGGGCGTCGCCCTGCCCGGCAAAAATAACCACCTTGCAACTCCTTACTGCATAAAGTACTCTCGCCCAAGCATCTCCTTACGGCGTAAGGATATCAGGCGGACGTGTTCCCGCCCCAGGATGCCCAGCACTCTTGGAAGGTTTTCGATGGCAGAGCTCCCTGTTTCATTCATCCAGGTCACCGACATCACGCACGTCACACCGCGCATGGCGCGAGTGACGTTCGACGCCGAGCGACTCGACGACTCCGTGGGTCGGACGCCGGACCAGCAGGTCAAGCTCTGCTTCCCGCGGTCCGGCCAGCAGCTGCCCGTTCTGCCGGAGCAGGGCGACGACGCGACGAGCTGGTACCAGGCATTTCTGGCCATTCCGGAGAGCGAGCGGCCGTGGATGCGCAGTTTCACCATCCGCCGACGCGGACCGGCCAACACCGTCGAGATCGACTTCGTCCTGCACGGCGACACCGGCCCCGCCACCAGCTGGGCCGGTTCCGCCCGTCCCGGTGACCGGCTCGGCATGGTCGGCCCGTCGGAGGTCTACTCCGCGCCCGTCTCCCTGACGGACTCGATCGCGAACTCCGACTGGCTCCTGCTCGCCGGAGACGAGACCGCGTTGCCGGCCATCGGCACCCTGCTGGAGGCCCTGCCCGAGGGCGCCCCTGCCCTGGCCTTCATCGAAGTCGCCGACGCCGCCGAGCGGCAGGACTTCGAGACCGCGGGCGACGCCACGGTCAACTGGCTCTACCGCCAGGGAACCCCGCCCGGCCGGAGCGACGTGCTGATCGACGCCGTACGCAAGGCCGAGTTCCTCCCCGGCAGCCCGTTCGCCTGGCTGGCGGGCGAGTCGGCTGCCGTCCGGGCGCTCCGCCGTCATCTGGTCAACGACCGGGGACTGGACAAGGCGTCGATCGACTTCAGCGGGTACTGGCGGTTCAAGCTGACCCAGGACGACGCGCCGACCGCGGAGGACATGGCCGAAGCGCAGGAGAGGCTCGCGCAGTTCCAGGCCGCTGCTGCCGACGGCCGTCCGGAGTGAACCGTGCGGAGGGGCCCGGTACACGGCCGGGCCCCTCCGTGATCCGACCCAGAAGCGGTACGCGCGAAAGAAGGCTCTTATGATCACAGTGCGAGGCCTCGCCCGGCAGTTCACCCTCCGCGGGCGGACCGTCGACGCGGTGAAGGGCATCGACCTCGATGTCGAGGCAGGGGAACTGGTCGGGTTCCTCGGCCCCAACGGCGCCGGCAAGACCACGACCCTGCGGATGCTGACGACGCTGCTGCGACCCACCCGCGGCTCGGCCACGGTGGCCGGCTGCGATCTGCTGACGGACCCGCAGGGGGTGCGCCGCAGGATCGGCTACGTGGCGCAGGGCGGTAGCACCTGGCCGGAGTCCAGGGTCGCGGAGGAGATCGAACTCCAAGCCCGGCTCTACGGCCTGTCGAAGGCCGAGGCCCGGCGGCGCGGGGCGCTGCTGGCGGAGCGGCTCGACCTCTCCGGCCTGGACCAGCGTCCGGCCAAGACGCTATCCGGCGGCCAGCGACGCCGCCTCGACGTCGCGCTGGGGCTGGTGCACGAACCCGAGCTGGTGTTCCTGGACGAGCCCACCTCCGGACTGGACCCGCAGAGCCGGGCCAACCTGTGGGACCACGTCCGCCGGATGCACGCCGAGCACGGCATGACCGTCTTCCTCACCACCCACTACCTCGACGAGGCCGATGCCCTCTGCGACCGGATCCTGGTGACGGACCACGGCGCGATCGTCGCCGAGGGGACCCCGGACGAACTCAAGGCCCGCGTAGCCGGTGACTCGATCACGGTCGACGTCGCCGACCAGGCGGACGAGGCCGCCGAAGTGGCACGCCGTCTGCCCGACGCGCATGAGGTCACGGTCGTCGCCGACACCGTACGGTTCAGGGTTCCCCGTGGTGACGCCGTGCTGGCGGAGCTGCTGCGTGCCCTGGACAGCCAAGGGATCACCATGACCTCGGTCAAGGTGAACCGGCCCACCCTCGACGACGTCTTCCTCAGTCTGACGGGGCGCTCCCTGCGCGACGGCGAGGCGCCGACCCCGGCTCTGGAGGCCACCCATGCCGCGTGACACTTTGCTGATCTTCCTCAGGGACATGAAACTGTGCCTGCGCAGTCCCACCTGGCTGATCATCGGAATCATGCAGCCGCTGTTGTACCTGTTCCTCTTCGGGCCGCTCATGGTGACGGTCGTCGACCACACCCCCGGCTTCCCGGCGGGCAACGCCTGGGTCGTGCTCACGCCGGCGCTCATCGTGCAGACGGCACTGTTCAGCGGTTCGTTCGCCGGGGTCGGGCTCCTCACCGAGTACCGGGTCGGCGTGGTCGACCGCTTCCGCGGCACCCCGGCCAGCCGGTCGGCCCTGCTGTTCGGCAAGGTCCTGGCCCAGGCCGTCCAGGCGACCGCGCAGTCGGTGCTGATCGTGCTCGTGACGCTGCTCGTCTTCGACCTGGACGCGCCGGTGTCCGGCATGCTGCTGAGCCTCGCTATCGCCGCGGTGCTGGCCATCACGCTGTCCTCGGGGTCCTACGCACTGGCGCTGATCCTCAAGAGCGAGGCCGCGTTCCCCTCACTGATGAACGCCGTGCTCCTGCCGCTGCTCCTGCTGTCCGGCGTGCTGCTGCCGGTCACCGAGCAACTGGCCCCCGGCTGGCTCTACAACCTGGCCCGGATCAACCCTCTGACTCATGTGGTCGAAGCCGGACGTGCGGCGTTCCGCGGGGACTTGGGTTCGACAGGGCTGCTGACGGGCTCCCTCGTCCTGTTGGCCATGGCCGCGTTGGCCCTCCTGTGGGGCACGCGGACGTTCCAGAAGGAGAACGCCTGAGAGCCGTCTCTTCCTGCCCGACCACGACCGGGGCTCGCCGGGAAGCCCCACCCGTACCATCCGAGGAGCACATGTGAGTACCGACGCCATCAAGGTGACCGGTGCGCGGGAGAACAACCTCAAGAACGTCTCGGTGGAGATCCCGAAACGGAGCCTGACGGTCTTCACGGGCGTCTCCGGCTCGGGCAAGTCCTCCCTGGTGTTCGACACCATCGCCGCCGAGGCCCAGCGCCAGCTCAACGAGACCTTCACCGCCTTCGTCCGCAAATTCCTGCCCGACCACGGCCGTCCGGACATGGACGCCATCGAGAACATCTCCGCCGCCGTCGTCATCGACCAGAAACGCCTGGGCGGCAACCCGCGCTCCACCGTGGGCACCATCACGGACATCAACCCGCTGCTGCGGCTGCTGTTCTCACGCGCGGGCGACCCCGCCGGCCTGCCGCCCGGCGCCTTCTCGTTCAACGACCCCCAAGGCATGTGCCCGGCCTGCGAGGGCCTGGGCAGGGTCGTGGAACTCGACCTGGACGCATTCGTCGACCGCACCAGATCCCTCAATCAGGGCGCTCTGCTGCACCCCGACTTCTCCACAGACAGCTGGTACTGGCTGAGTTACGTGGAGTCCGGCCTCTTCGACAACGACAAGCCGTTGGCCGACTTCACCGAGCAGGAGTGGTCGTCGCTGCTGCACGGAGAGATGCCGCAAAAGCTCCGCCTGGACTGGCAGGGCAACACACTGAACGTCAAGTACGAGGGGCTGGCAGCCAAGTTCACCAGGCTCTACATCAAGAAGGAGGACATGTCCGAGCGCAGCCGCCAGGTCTTCCAGCGGTTCGTCCGCTCGGCTCCCTGCGCGGACTGCGCGGGCACCCGCCTCGCGCCCGCCGCCCGTGCCTGCCGGATCGCCGGCCACCGCATCGCGGACCTCACCTCGATGGAGGCCGAACGGCTGGGTGAGGTCCTGGCGGGGCTGGACCTGCCCGCGGTGAAACCGGTCCTGGACGACCTGGTCTCCCGTCTCGGGCATCTGGCCGAGATCGGTCTCGGCTACCTGAGCCTGGACCGGGAGACCCGTACGCTCTCGGGCGGCGAGTCGCAGCGGATCAAGATGGTCCGCCATCTGTCCAGCAGCCTGAACGAGATGCTGTACGTCTTCGACGAACCGAGCGTCGGCCTGCACGCACGGGACGTGCACCGGCTCAAGGAACTCCTGCTCGAACTGCGGGACAAGGGCAACACCGTGCTGGTGGTCGAGCACGACCCGGACGTCATGGCCATCGCGGACCATGTGGTCGACATGGGCCCGAAGGCCGGGACGCTGGGTGGCGAGGTGGTCTTCGAGGGAGGTTTCACCGGCCTTGCCGAGGCCGACACCCTTACCGGCCGTCACCTCCGGCACCGCCTGCCGGTGAAGGCCGAGCCCCGCCGCCCGACCGGCGCGCTCACCGTCACAGGGGCGAACAGCCACAACCTCAGGGATGTCACGGTCGACTTTCCCACCGGCGTCCTGACGGTGGTCACCGGAGTGGCCGGGTCGGGGAAGAGCTCCTTGGTCAATGACGACTTCCTGAGCCGGTATCCGGACGCGATCGTGATCGATCAGTCCGCGGTGACGGGCAGCCGTCGGTCCAGCACCGCCACCTACACCGGGCTGCTGGACCCGATCCGCAAGCTGTTCGCCAAGGCCAACAACGTCAGCGCCTCGCTGTTCAGCGCGAACTCCAAGGGCGCCTGCCCCAACTGCCAGGGGCTCGGCGTGCTCTACACCGACCTCGCGTTCCTGGAGACGCTGAAGTCCGTCTGCGAGGTCTGCCAGGGACGCCGCTTCTCCGACGACGTCCTCGGCCATCGACTGCGCGGCCGGTCGATCAGCGACGTGCTGGCGATGACGGCATCCGAGGCCGCGGACTTCTTCACCGAGCCCAAGCTCCGCCAGGTGCTGCGCGCACTGACCGAGGTGGGTCTGGACTACGTCGGTCTCGGCCAGCCGCTCAGTACGCTGTCCGGCGGCGAGTGCCAGCGCCTCAAGCTCGCCACCGACCTGCACCGGGTCGGCAGCGTCTACGTGATGGACGAGCCCACCACCGGCCTGCACATGTCCGACACCCACCGCCTCCTCGGGATCGTCGAGCGCCTCGTCGACCAGGGCAACACCGTGATCGTCATCGAGCACAACCTCGACATCGTCAAGAGCGCGGACTGGATCATCGACCTCGGCCCCGAGGGCGGCAGCGGCGGCGGCAGGATCCTGTTCGAGGGAACCCCGGCCGAACTCCTGAAGGCCACCGGCTCCCATACCGCCGAGTACCTCCGCCGGGACCTCTCGGGCATCTGACGCATCCGCGGTGACCGCCCGCCGCGCCTCGGCGGTGCGGCGGGCGGTCACCGCGGAAGCCGGGCGCACGGCTCGCAACGGTGGGACGGCAAGCCCGCGGCCCGCGTCCGCTGCTACGGTTCGGCGGTGACGGCGGGGGAGGGGCAGGCATGGGCAGGGTGGCCAGAGGCGGCAGCGGGGTGCTCGAACCGCGTCTGCGGTTCGGCGGGGTCGCGGTGCGCGGTGCGGCGTACGGAGCGGGGGCGGCCATCTGCGTGACCGTCGCGACGTTCGCCCTCAGAGAGCACGAGGACCGTGTCGACCTGCTGGACGCGACCGCCTTTCTGGGACTCGTGACGGGCTCGGTCCTCCTCGTGACCGGGCTGTTCTTCTGGGCGTGCAGCGGAGGGGAGGTCCTGCGCTGGCGGGACTTCTTCACGACACGTGCTCCCGATGAGGTGGTCGCGATCGCCGCCCCGTCCCTGGTCCGCGTGGGACTCCTCCTGCTGGTGCCCGTTCCGGTCGCCCTCGGCCTCGGGGAGCTCGTCGCATCGGCAGCCAGAGGCTCGTGGTTGGGCGGCGCCTGAGGAGCGGTGCCCGAGCAGCGGCAGGCAACGGCCGGCGGACCCGGTACCTGCACCGCCGCGTACACACTCCGCCGCCGGGCGGCCATACTGGACCGGCCGGGGAGGGCGCAACGGCGGGGAGCGGCGGGACTACGGGGGCGGGAAGCGGCAGATGGCGGACACCAGGCTGATCCAGAGCCGCTACCGGCTGCTCGAACTGATCGGGCGCGGCGGCATGGGCGAGGTGTGGCGCGCCCGCGACGAGTCGCTGGGCCGGCAGGTCGCCGTCAAATGCCTCAAACCCATGGGCCCGCAACACGACCAGGCCTTCACCCGCATCCTGCGCGAACGCTTCCGACGTGAGGCCCGGGTGGCCGCCTCCCTCCAGCACCGGGGCGTCACCGTCGTCCACGACTTCGGCGAGCACGAGGGCGTGCTGTATCTCGTCATGGAGCTGCTCGACGGGCACAACCTCAGCCAGCTCCTGGAGGAGAACAAGCAGCACCCACTGCCCGTCGACCATGTCGTCGACATCGCGGAACAGGTCGCCGACGCTCTCGGCTACACCCACCGCCAGGGCATCGTCCACCGCGACCTCAAGCCCGCCAACATCATGCGGCTGACCGACGGCACCGTGAAGATCTGCGACTTCGGCATCGCGCGCCTCGGCCACGACATCGGTATGACCTCCCGCCTCACCACCACCGGCATCGCCATGGGCACCCCGCACTACATGTCGCCCGAGCAGATCAGCGGCAAGGAGGTCGACCACCGCAGCGACCTCTACTCGCTGGGGTGTGTGCTGTACGAGATCGCCACCGGCGTCCCGCCGTTCGACCAGGACGACGCCTGGGCCGTCCTCGTCGGACACCGCGACACCCGGCCGGAACCGCCGCGCACCCACCGTGCCGAGCTCCCCGGTTTCTTCGACCGCGTCGTCCTCGACCTGCTCGCCAAGGCCCCCGACGAACGCCCCGCCGACGCGGCCGACCTGCGCCGTCGCATCGTCCTCGGCCGCAGCGGCGAACAGCCCCTCCCCGGCCCCCTCACGCACAGCGGGGACGCCCCGCGTGAAGCCGTCCTGCCCCCCTGGACCCGCTCCATGACGGTCGGGCGCAGGGCGGTCGGCACCCTGTACGGCGCACCCGAACCGTCGAACCCGGCCGCCGGGCTGACGGGGCGGTGGACCGCGGCGACCGCCACCGCGCCCGCCCCGCACTCCCACTCCTTCGTGTCGGTACCGACCGGGCCGCCCGACCCGGACCTCCTCGCCGCCCTCGCGGGCCGCCACAGCGCGGGCATCGACCTCGGCCGCCTGGGCCGCTGGGAGGAGGCGGGCGAGGTGCACCGCGCGGTCGCCGCCCAGCGCGCACGCGTCCTCGGCCCGGACCACCCCGACACCCTCGCCAGCCGCTACGAGGTCGGCTTCACCCTCAGCCGTACGGGGCGGGCCGAGGACGCCCTGCGCGAGTTCGGCCGGGTCGCCGAGGGCCGCGAACGCACCCTGGGCGCCGACCACCCGCAGACGCTCGCCGCCCGCCAGGAGACCGCGTACGTCCTCGGACAGCTCGGCCGCCACGCCGAGGCCCACCAGGTGTACGAGACCGTCCTCGCCGCCCGCGAACGCGCCATGGGCCCCGACCACCCCGACACCCTGCGCTGCCGCCACAACCTGGCGTTCAACCTCGGCCGGCTCGGGCGGCCCGAGGAGGCCTGGCAGGTGGCCCGCGAGGTCGCCGACGCCCGCGCCCGGCTGCTCGGCCCGCTGCACCCCGACACTCTCGCGACCCGCTACGAAGTGGCGTACGTCCTGGGCCGACTGGGCCGCCACGCGGAGGCGCTGGAGACCTACCAGGACGTGGCACGGGCCCGCGCGACCGCCCTCGGGGCCGACCACCCCGACACCTTCGCCGCCCGCTACGAGACCGGCATCAGCCTCGGCCGCCTCGGCCGCAACGCCGAGGCCCTGGAGCTGTACCGGTCGCTGGTCGCCGACCGTACGCGGACGGCGGGGCCGGCCGACCCCGAGACCCTGCGCGCCCGCCACGGCCTCGGGGTCAACCTGGGGCGGATGGGCCGCTGGGAGGAGGCCCTGTCCCAGGCACGCGACGTCTGCGCCCTGCGGGAACGCACCCTGGGACCCGATCACCCGGACACCGTGACCAGCCGCCGCGAGGTCGCGGTGGGCCTCGGCTGGCTCGGCCGCTGGAACGACGCACTCGTGGCGTACCGGCAGGTCGCCGAGGCGCACAGCCGGGCGCTGGGCCCCGCGCACCCCCGGACGCTGGCCGCCCGCAACGACGAGGCGCACTGCCTGGAGCGGCTCGGACGGTCGCAGGAGGCCGCCGGTATCCACCGCGCCCTCGCCGCCCACCGCGCACAGAACGCGGCACCGCCGGGCTGACGCCCGGCGCCGCGGCGTGGCCCGGTGACCCGCCGCCTCTGGTCCCGGACGGACGCCGCGTGCTACGAAGGTGCATGCCCGCACCTCAGTCTCGCTCTCCCCGGTCCGTCGCAGGTCAGCCGCCCGCCCGGGACCGGTACGACACCGTGATCGTCGGCGGCGGCCACAACGGTCTGGTCGCCGCCGCCTACCTCGCCCGCGCCGGACAGTCCGTCCTGGTCCTGGAACGCCTCGGCACCACCGGGGGAGCGGCGATCTCGACCCGCCCCTTCGCCGGGGTGGACGCCCGGCTCTCGCGCTACTCGTATCTGGTGTCCCTGCTGCCGGACAAGATCGTCCGTGACCTCGGCCTCGACTTCGCCGTACGCAAGCGGAACGTCTCCTCCTATACCCCCGCCGTGCGCGACGGGCGCCCCACCGGACTGCTCGTCGCGGGCGAGGGCACCCGGGAGTCCTTCGCCGCGCTCACCGGCGGCGAGCGCGAGTACGCGGCCTGGCAGCGGTTCTACGGGATGACGCGACGCGTGGCCGAGCGGGTCTTCCCGACGCTCACCGAACCACTGCCCGGCCGGGACGTCCTGCGCGAGCGGATCGATGACCCCGACGCCTGGCGGATGCTGTTCGAGGAACCCCTCGGCGTGGCCGTGGAGGGGAACTTCACCGACGACCTCGTGCGCGGCGTCGTCCTTACCGACGCCCTGATCGGCACCTTCGCCGACGCCCACGACGCATCGCTCCTCCAGAACCGGTGCTTCCTCTACCACATCATCGGCGGCGGCACCGGAGACTGGGACGTCCCCGTCGGCGGCATGGGCGCACTCACCGACGCGCTGGCCGAGGCGGCCCGCGCGGCGGGCGCCGAGATCCGCGTACGGCACGAGGCGACCCGGATCGAGACCGACGGCCACGCCGCCGAGGTCGCCGTCCGCACCCCGGACGGCGAACACACCGTCGCCGCCCGCCGGGTACTCGTCAACGCCTCCCCGCAGGCACTGGCCGCCCTCCTCGGGGACACCCCGCCCCCGCCCTCCGAGGGCGCCCAGCTCAAGGTGAACATGCTGCTCACCCGGCTCCCGAGGCTCCGCGACCGCGCGGTCGACCCGCGGCAGGCCTTCGCCGGGACGTTCCACATCGCCGAGGGGTACGGGCAGTTGGCCGATGCCTACCGGGAGGCGTCGGCCGGACGGCTGCCCGCCGCCCCGCCGTCCGAGATCTACTGCCACTCGCTGACCGACCCCTCGATCCTCGGCCCCGAGCTCGCCGCGCGCGGCTACCAGACCCTGACCCTGTTCGGCCTGCACACTCCGGCGCGGCTGTTCGCCGCCGACAACGAGGCCGCCCGCGCCGCCCTGCTGAAGGCGACCCTCGCCGAACTGGACGCCCACCTGGAGGAGCCGGTCACCGACTGCCTGGCCCTCGACGAGAACGGCGAACCCTGCATCGAGGCCAAGACCCCGCTCGACCTGGAGCGCGACCTGAGGCTGCCCGGCGGCCACATCTTCCACCGCGACCTCGCGTTCCCGTACGCGGAGGAGGGCACCGGCCGCTGGGGCGTGGAGACCGCGCACGCCAACGTCCTGCTCTGCGGGGCGGGCGCGGTGCGCGGCGGCGGGGTCAGCGGGGTTCCCGGCCACAACGCGGCGATGGCCGCGCTGGGGCGGTGAGCGGGGGCGGCCCGGGGACGCGAACGGGCGGTGGCCGGCAGGCGACCCGGCCCGCCGCGTGGTCCGGGTCGCTCAGTCCGCCGACGGCACCCAGCCCGCCGCCCCGATCCGCCCCGCGTCCCGGGGCCGGTCGGAGTCGAAGACCGTATGGGCTCCGTCGCGGACCCGCAGGCCGTCCACGTACGCGCCGCGCCCCACGTACAGCTGGTCCGTCGTGTAGCGCCACCGCAGCCGGACACGCTTCCCGCGCCACGCCGACAGGTCCGCCTCCAGCCGGTGCCAGACGCGACCCGACCAGCCGGACACCCAGCCCGCCGGGTGCGGCTGCGGGTCCGGGCGGTGGCCGGGGCCCGGGCGCACGGTGGTGAACGGCACGGGCTGCCAGTCCTGCCCCGCTGCCCCCTCCGACGCCTCCAGGACGAGGCGGTCGGCGGACGGTTCGGTGTCCCACCACAGCGCGCAGTCCAGCCGGGCCCGGGCCGAGCCCAGACGCAGGGCGGGCAGGGTCAGCGTGGCGGTGGACGCGCTCGCCATCCCCGAGAACCAGGCCGTACGCCCCCGCTCGGGCCGGACCGGGACGGCCCGAGCCAGCCGGTTCGCGGCCGCCACCCGGGGCGCGCTGCCCGAGCGCCAGCTCCGCACCGGGTGAACGGAGTTGCCCAGCACGATGAGGAAGGTGTCCGTCGACGGGTCGAGGACCAGACTGGTACCGGTGAACCCGGTGTGGCCCGCGCTGCGGGGGGTGGCCATCGCACCCATGTACCAGTGCTGGTAGAGCTCGAAGCCGAGCCCGTGCTCGTCGCCCGGGAACGCGGTGTTGAAGTCGGTGAACAGGAGGTCGGCCGAGTCCTCGGACAGGATGCGGGAGCGGCCGTAGGTCCCGCCGTTGAGGAGGGTCCGGGCGAGGACGGCCAGGTCCCAGGCGCAGGAGAACACCCCGGCGTGGCCCGCCACCCCGTCCAGGCTGAACGCGTTCTCGTCGTGCACCTCGCCCCAGACCAGCCCGCGCTCCAGGCCCGACCAGGGCCGCCGGGCGTCCTCGGTCGCCGCGATCTTCGGCTTCCAGGAGGCGGGCGGGTTGTAGCGCGTGCGGTGCATTCCGAGCGGGGCGGTGATCTCGTCGTGGAGCAGGGCGTCCAAGGGGTGGCCGGTGATCTCTTCCAGGATCAGTTGCAGCGAGATGAGGTTGAGGTCGGAGTAGAGGTAGGCGCTGCCCGGGGCGCTCGCCGGGACCTCGTTCCACAGCATCCGGAGCTTTCCCTCCCGGGTCGGCTCCTCGTAGAGCGGAATCCAGGACCGGAAACCCGAGGTGTGCGTCAGCAGCTGACGGACCGTGACGTCCTGCTTGCCGCCGCCCGCGAAGTCGGGGAGGTACGAGGCCACGGCGGCCTCCAGCTCCAGCGTGCCGCGCTCGATCTGCTGGACCGCCAGGATCGAGGTGAACAGCTTGGAGACCGATGCCAGGTCGAAGACGGTGTCCTCGGCCATCGGGATCTGCCGGTCCGCCGGGAACTCCACCCCGGTGCCGGTCTTCTCGTCGTACGCGGCATAGCGCACCGCCTTGCCGATCGGCCGGTGCAGCGCCACCGTGCCGCCCCGCCCGGCGAGCAGCACCGCACCCGCGTACCAGGGGTGCTCGGGGGAGTCGGCGAGGTACGCCTCGGCGTCCCGTACGAGCTGGTCCAGCGGCTCCTGGAGCAGCCCGGCGTGTGCGGCGCTGCCCCGGCGCAGCGTGGGCCGGTGTGCCCCTGCGTCCATGTCCGCTCCCACTGCTCCGTTGGTGGTGCCGCCCGCCACCGGGGCCCCGTCCGGCCTCCTCCGGGCGGCCGCTCCCGCGAGCGGAACCGGCGTCAGCGCGAGCGCCCCGCCCAGGGCCAGTATCCCGCCGCCCAGCCTGCGCCGGCCGATGCCGCCACCGGGCACGCGCCTCTCGGCCGCCGCCCGCCCGTCGCCCTTCGCTTCCCCGGTCATCCGCGACCCCTTCCCGCGCCGGGTGCCCGGCCGCCGGGCCGCGCTCGCGCCCGCGTGCCCCACCCGCGCGAAAGTAACTTCCGCAATCCCGCCGGGCAGTGAAAGTCCCTGCCGTCGCAGAGGTTACTGTCACCCCCGCCCTCCCGTACGTCTCCCGACCCGCAAAGAATCTGACGTTCCATCAGGAAATCTCTTCCCTCGGCCGCGCCGCTGCGGCATCCTGCCGCCCATGGAGACGGAGCTGAGCCAGCAACTGGGAATCGAGCACGCGATCTTCGGCTTCACGCCGTTCCCCGAGGTGGCCGCGGCCATCACCAGAGCGGGTGGCTTCGGCGTGCTCGGGGCCGTCCGCTACACCGCGCCCGACGACCTCGCGCGCGACCTCGACCGGCTGCACAAGCACGCCGACGGCAAGCCCTACGGCCTCGATGTCGTCATGCCCGCCAAGAAGGTCGAAGGCGTCACCGAGGCCGACGTCGAGGCGATGATCCCCGAGGAGCACCGCGGCTTCGTGCGGGAGCTCCTCACCCGCTACGGCGTGCCCGAACTCGCGGAGGGAGAGGCGTCCGGCTGGCGCATCACCGGCTGGATGGAGGAGGTCGCCCGGGGCCAGCTCGACGTGGCCTTCGACTACCCGATCAAGCTCCTCGCCAACGCCCTCGGCTCCCCGCCCGCCGACGTGATCCAACGGGCCCACGACCACGGGGTCCTCGTCGCCGCCCTGGCCGGAAGCGCCCGGCACGCCCGGCGGCACGCGGAGGCGGGCATCGACGTCGTCGTCGCCCAGGGGTACGAGGCGGGCGGCCACACCGGGGAGATCGGCTCCATGGTGCTGGTCCCCGAAGTCGTCGAGGCCGTCGCCCCGCTGCCCGTGCTCGCCGCCGGAGGAATCGGCAGCGGCGAACAGGTCGCCGCCGGGCTCGCCCTCGGCGCCCAGGGCGTCTGGCTCGGCTCCCTCTGGCTCACCACCGAGGAGGCAGACCTGCACTCGGAGGCCCTCACCGCCAAGCTGCTGGCCGCGGGTTCCGGCGACACCGTCCGCTCCCGCGCCCTCACCGGAAAGCCCGCCCGCCAGCTCCGTACCGCATGGACCGACGCCTGGGACGACACGGCCGGGCCGGGCACCCTGCCCATGCCGCTCCAGGGCCTGCTGGTCGCCGAGGCCGTGTCCCGGATCCAGAAGTACGAGGTGGGAGAGCTGCTCGGCACCCCCGTCGGGCAGATCGTCGGGCGGATGACCAGCGAACGCAGCGTGCGGGCCGTCGTCGACGACCTGACCCGCGGCTTCGAACGGGCTGTCACCCGCATCAACCGCATCGCCGGAAGGAGCGCCACGTGAGCCAGCCCCCCAACGGCTTCTGGGCCCAGGCCGCCGCCGACCCCGACCGCACGGTACTGATCGCCCCCGGCGGCGAGGAGTGGAGCGCGGGCCGGCTGCACGCCGACGTCAACCGCATGGTCCACGGACTGCGCGCGGCGGGACTGCGCGAGGGCGACGCGTTCGCCGTCGTGCTGCCCAACGGCGTCGAACTCCTCACCGCCTACCTCGCCGCATCCCAGGCGGGCTTCTACCTCGTCCCCGTCAACCACCACCTCGTCGGCCCCGAGATCGCCTGGATCGTCGCCGACTCGGGTGCCCGGGCCCTGATCGCCCACGAACGCTTCGCGGCCGCCGCGACCGCCGCCGCCGACGAGGCGGAGCTGCCGGCCGGTCACCGCTACGGCGTCGGCGCGGTACCCGGCAGCCGCCCGTACGCCGAGCTCCTCGAAGGGCACCCCGTGAGCCCGCCCGAGGGGCGCACCCTCGGCTGGGTCATGAACTACACCTCCGGCACCACCGGCCGTCCGCGCGGCATCCGCCGACCGCTGCCGGGCAAGCGGCCCGAGGAGACCTATCTCGGCGGGTTCCTCGGCATCTTCGGCATCCGGCCCTTCGACGACAACGTCCACCTGGTCTGCTCGCCGCTCTACCACACCGCCGTACTCCAGTTCGCGGGCGCCGCACTCCACATCGGCCACCCGCTCGTCCTGATGGACGGCTGGGCGCCCGAGGAGATGCTCCGCCTCATCGACGCGCACCGCTGCACCCACACCCATATGGTCCCGACCCAGTTTCACCGGCTGCTCGCGCTGCCCGACGAGGTGAAGGCCCGCTACGACGTCTCCTCCATGCGGCACGCGATCCACGGGGCGGCCCCGTGCCCCGACCATGTGAAGCGGGCCATGATCGAGTGGTGGGGGAGCTGCGTCGAGGAGTACTACGCGGCGAGCGAGGGCGGCGGGGCGTTCGCCACCGCCGAGGACTGGCTGAAGAAGCCCGGCACCGTCGGCAGGGCCTGGCCGATCAGCGAGCTGGCCGTCTTCGACGACGACGGCAACCGCCTGCCGCCCGGCGAACTGGGCACCGTCTACATGAAGATGAGCACCGGCGGCTTCAGCTACCACAAGGACGAGACCAAGACCCGCAGAAACCGCATCGGCGACTTCTTCACCGTCGGCGACCTCGGCGTGCTGGACGCGGAGGGCTATCTCTTCCTCCGCGACCGGAAGATCGACATGATTATCGCCGGTGGCGTCAACATCTACCCCGCCGAGATCGAGTCCGCCCTGCTCACCCACCCCGCCGTCGCGGACGCCGCCGCCTTCGGCATCCCGCACGCCGACCGGGGCGAGGAGGTCAAGGCCGTCATAGAACCGGCGGAGGGCCACGAGCCGGGCGAGGCGCTCGCCGCCGAGATCCTCGCCCACTGCGAGGAGCGGCTCGCCGGGTACAAGCGCCCCCGGAGCGTCGACTTCATCGCCGCCATGCCCCGCGACCCCAACGGCAAGCTCTACAAACGGCGGCTGCGCGAGCCGTACTGGGAGGGCTTCGAGCGCCCGTTGTAGCCCACGACCGGGGCGACCGGGTCCGGAGGGGCAGGCCGCGCTCCCCCCCGGACCCGCGTTGTCCGCCACCACGGCGACCGCAGAGCCGGTTCCGACGGGCAGGAGCTGCCCCAGCAGAACGCTGTCGTCGGCGACCGACGCGGGGGCGGCGGTATCGCCTCCAAGCAGGAGTCGCCCCCCGACCGCAGGGCCCCCCGCTCTGCGGTACGGAGGGCCTCCATGCGCTCCTCGTACTCGGCCAGGAGACGTGCGGTCACCTCGCCGGGCTTCGTTCACCGCCTCGCCCCGTCGCCATCGGGGCGGGGGCACCGTGGCGCATGGGCCCTCCTGTCCGCCTCCCCGCCGGTGTCGGCGGTGTGGTGGCGTCCGCTGAGCTCCGCCGTGGCCGACACGCGGGCTCAGGGGGCCTGTCCCGCTCTCTGTGCCATGGCCGTTCGATGCCCGACCGGTACTCCCGGTTCCGCGCCGGCCTGGGTGCTCAGGCCGGCGTGTCGTAGGTGTAGTGCGGGATGTGGTCGAGCATGTCGGCCGGTGTCACGTCGTTCCACGGGCGCATGGTGCCATGCAGATCCACCACGTCGGCGGTGCCCGTGGCCGGGAGGTAGGGCGAGTTCGGGTGGCGCGCCTGCCAGTCGGTCCACAGCTTGTCGATGTAGGCGTGGTGCAGCCAGAACACCGGGTCGTTGGGCGAGACTCCGGTGGCCATCTGGCCGCCGACCCACACATGGACCCGGTTGTGCAGATTGACGCCGCGCCAGCCCTCCAGATGGTTGCGGAAGCCGTCCGACGCGCTGTTCCACGGCGCGGTGTCGTATGTGCTCATGGCGAGCACCGAGTCGACCTCGGCCCGGGTCGGCAGCTGCCGGCCGCCGGCTCCGAGGTCGCGGCGGAGGTAGCTGCGCCCGTCCACGCGTACGGTGATGGGCCATCTGCCCGCGTCCGACGCGAAGGGTCCGGTCATCACCCGGCCGTCTCTGCTCCGCCCGGTACCGCCAAGGAAGTCGTCCGCCCAGAGCGAGGACGCGGCGGTGCGGTCGGCGGCCCAGTCCCAGTACGGCAGCGCCACGGACGCGTCCACGGACTGGAGTGCCTGCTCGAACTGTATGAGGAATCTGCGGTGCCACGGCAGGAACGAGGGCGAACGGTGGCCGACCCGCTCACCGTTGTCCGTGTCGCTCATGATGAAGGCGTTGTGCGTGGTGACGAACGTGTCGTAGCGGCCGCTGCGCTTGAGCTCCAACAGGGCGTCTACGAAGCGCTTCTTCTCGGTGGCGGTGAGGTTCGCCTGGTTCTTGCGTACGGTCATGGCTGGTGCTCCGGGTTCAGGCGAGGGCGAGAGGGACGAGTGCGGCGCCCTGAAGCTCGGCGACGGCGGCGCGGGCCACGGCGAGCGGGGTGGCGAAGGTCTCGTAGTGGTTGACAACGCTGATCCAGGTGCCATCGGCGTTGCGCATCACATGCAGCTCCTTGCCGTCGATGTGCACCTGGTAGCCGCTGCCGTGGTCGTGGTGTCCGCCGTGGTGGGAGGGTGCTCCCTGTATGCGGCGGCCCTGGTAGACCTCGTCGAAGGCGGCTCGTTCCGCGGCTGTAGCCCGAGGTGCGGGGGTGGCGGAAGGGCCGGCGGCGCTGGCCACGCCGGCGACGGCGAGTCCGGCGAGGGCTCCGGCGGAGGCGCCCAGTGCGCGTCGGCGGGTGATTCTGGACATGGGTGTTCCCCCAGGTGTGGCGGTGTTCGATGAACGGTCCGAAGGTCGGGCGGACCGCTGCGGCCATGCCTACAGGTAGTGGTGCGTTGGCAAGAAGTGGTTGGCCGCGATGCGGACATGTCGGCACACGTAGTGGAGAGTTGAACAAAGTTGATCTTGCGGCGCAGCGCGGCGTGCGGGGCGTGCGGCGCAAATCTTGCACCTGATGTGCCCATCGTCCGAATAATTTCCGGTGAAGGGTGGAGAATTGTGCGCGTCCTCACATGTGAAACATGACCGGAACATATGCGCGCG
The DNA here is from genome assembly GCF_031760065.1 of Streptomyces durocortorensis. Classification (NCBI taxonomy): domain Bacteria; kingdom Bacillati; phylum Actinomycetota; class Actinomycetes; order Kitasatosporales; family Streptomycetaceae; genus Streptomyces; species Streptomyces sp. C11-1. Next base: position 183,381 of record NZ_CP134500.1, on the reverse strand, counting down.
CTCGGTCTCGCCGAGGGGCTTCGTCATGTCGGTCCGGGCTGGAATGCCGCCGACACGGCGAACAGGGCGAGACCGGCAACTCCGAGCAGCCTCAGACGGTTGCGCGAAGTCAAGGTCTTCCTCCCAACGGTGCGGGCGGCGCGGGCGGTTGACGGACCGTCCCGACAGCTGAGTGCCACTCGGCCCGGGGGCCCGGCGACTGTCGACCGTCTGGTCGGTATCCAGCCTCTTGACCCCCGGTCCCCGGCCGCCCAGGATCGCGCCATGACCGGTGTACGCAGCAGCACAGTCGACGGCGTCCTCACCCGCAGCGCCCGGCGCACCCCCGCACGCAGCGCCGTGCGGTACGCCGACCGGGCCTGGACCTACCGCTCCCTGGACGCCGCGGTCTCCACGGCCGCCGCCGTCCTCACCGACGAGCACGCACTTGCCCCCGGCGACCGGGTGGCCGCCTACGCCCACAACTCCGACGCCTATCTGATCGCCTTCCTCGCCTGCTGCCGGGCCGGGCTGGTGCACGTCCCGGTCAACCAGAACCTCACCGGCGACGACCTGGCCTACCTCCTGGACCAGTCAGGATCCGCGCTCGTCCTCACCGACCCGGATCTCGCGGAACGCGTTCCCGCGGGCCACCCCGTACGTACCCTGCGCGACGCGCCCGGCTCGCTGCTGGAGGCCCTGGCCACCGAGCGGCCCTTCACCCCGGAGCACGCTCCCGCCTCCGGCGACCTGGTGCAGCTGCTCTACACCTCCGGCACCACCGCCCTGCCCAAGGGCGCGATGATGACACACGGAGCCCTGGTCCACGAGTACGTCAGTGCCATCACCGCCCTCGGCCTAACCGCCACCGACCGGCCCCTGCACTCCCTGCCGCTCTACCACTCCGCCCAGATGCATGTGTTCCTGCTGCCGTATCTGGCGGTGGGCGCGGAGAACACCATCCTCGACGCGCCGGACGCCACCCGGATCTTCGACCTCGTCGAAGCGGGCCTGGCCGACAGCCTGTTCGCCCCGCCCACCGTCTGGATCGGCCTCGCCAACAACCCGGAGTTCACCGCCCGTGACCTCACCGGTCTCCGCAAGGCGTTCTACGGGGCCTCGATCATGCCCGTACCCGTCCTGGAGCGGCTGCGCGAACGCCTGCCGCGCCTGGCCTTCCACAACTGCTTCGGCCAGAGCGAGATCGGGCCGCTGGCCACGGTCCTCGGCCCCGACGAGCACGAGGGGCGGATGGAGTCCTGCGGCAGGCCCGTCCTCTTCGTCGAAGCCCGGGTCGTCGACGAGAAGGGCGAGGACGTCCCGGACGGCACCCCCGGCGAGGTCGTCTACCGCTCGCCCCAACTGTGCTCCGGCTACTGGGACAAGCCCGAGGAGACGGCGGCAGCCTTCCGCGACGGCTGGTTCCACTCCGGCGACCTCGCCGTCCGCGACACCGAGGGCTTCCTCACCGTCGTCGACCGGGTCAAGGACGTCATCAACTCCGGCGGCGTTCTCGTCGCCTCCCGGCAGGTCGAGGACGCCCTCTACACCCACCCCGCCGTCGCCGAGACCGCCGTCATCGGACTGCCGGACGACCGCTGGATCGAGGCCGTCACCGCCGTCGTCGTCCTGCGAGGCGAGGCGGACGAGGCCGAACTCATCGCCCACGCCCGCGAGAGGCTCACCGCCTTCAAGGCGCCCAAGCGGGTCGTGTTCGTGGACGCACTCCCGCGCAACGCCAGCGGAAAGATCCTCAAGCGGCAACTGCGGGACGAGCTGGCCTGAACCGGCCGCCCATCGCGGGCATGACCCAGCCGTGCAGGGCCACGCCGAGCGGCACACTCACGATGCCCGCTACCAGCCCCTCACGACGAGTGGGACCGGAGCACGGCCCCGACCTGCCCGGGGGCCGTGCTCACCGTGTGCCGGACTCCCGCAGGTCCACGATCCGCCGGATCTTGCCCACCGAGCGCTCCAGCGACTCCGGGTCCACGATCTCGACGCCGACCGACACCCCGATCCCGTCCTTCACCGCCGCCGCGATCGCCAGGGCCGCCGCTTCCCGCTCGGCCGCCGTCGCGTCGCCCCGCGCCTCGGCCCGCACGGTCAGCGCGTCGAGGCGCCCCTGCCGGGTCAGCCGGAGCTGGAAGTGCGGGGCGACGGCAGGCGTACGCAGCACGATCTCCTCGATCTGGGTGGGGAACAGGTTCACCCCGCGCAGGATCACCATGTCGTCGCTGCGGCCGGTCACCTTCTCCATCCGGCGGAAGGTCCGGGCCGTCCCCGGCAGCAGCCGCGTCAGGTCCCGGGTGCGGTAGCGGATCACCGGCATCGCCTCCTTGGTCAGGGAGGTGAACACCAACTCGCCCTCCTCGCCGTCCGGCAGCACATCCCCGGTGAACGGGTCCACGACCTCCGGGTAGAAGTGGTCCTCCCAGATGTGCAGGCCGTCCTTCGTCTCCACGCACTCCTGAGCCACACCCGGGCCGATCACCTCCGAGAGCCCGTATATGTCGACCGCGTCGATGGCGAACCGCTCCTCGATCTCCCGCCGCATCGCCTCCGTCCACGGCTCCGCACCGAAGATCCCGACCTTGAGGGAGGTCGTCCGCGGGTCGACGCCCTGCCGCTCGAACTCGTCCAGCAGTGTCAGCATGTAGGACGGCGTGATCATGACGATCTCGGGCCGGAAGTCCTGGATCAGCCGCACCTGACGCGAGGTCATGCCGCCGGAGGCCGGGATCACCGTGCAGCCGAGCCGCTCCGCCCCGTAGTGCGCGCCGAGCCCGCCGGTGAACAGCCCGTATCCGTACGCCACATGGACCTTGTGGCCGGGGCGTCCGCCCGCCGCCCGGATCGAGCGGGCCACCACGTCGGCCCAGGTGTCCAGGTCCCGTTCGGTGTACCCGACGACGGTCGGGCGTCCGGTCGTGCCGCTGGAGGCGTGGATGCGGCGGACATCGCGCTCCGGCACGGCGAACATCCCGAAGGGGTAGTTGTCCCGCAGGTCGGCCTTAGCGGTGAACGGGAAGCGCGCCAGGTCGGCGAGCGTACGGCAGTCCTCGGGCCGCAGTCCGGCACGGTCGAACGCCTCGCGGTAGAAGGGGACGTTGGTGTACGCGTGGTGCAGCGTGGTCCTCAGCCGCTCCAGTTGCAGGGCCTCCAGCTCGTCCCGGCTGAGCCGTTCCGCCGCGTCCAGCATGGCCGTCATCAGGGCCCTTCCTCTCCCGAAGCGGGTGACCGATCATTCGGTCGATCTTCCTGGGAGCAGTAATTCAGGAGGCCGGGTGCGCTGGCAAGAGGTGCGCGGAGCTCCCGCGAATCAGCCCGCCGCGAAGTACGGTGCGGCGGTGCACGGGTTCCTGTTTGGATGGCGGGTATGCCGATCTTCACCGCGTACGACACGACCCGGCTCGCCTATCACCTGGTGGGGGAGGGGGAGCCGCTGATCTGCCTGCCCGGCGGGCCGATGCGGGCGAGCGCGTATCTCGGGGACCTCGGAGGGCTCGCGGACCGGCGACAGCTCGTCCTGCTGGATCTGCGCGGCACCGGTGACTCCGCCGTGCCCGGGGACCCCTCGACGTACCGCTGCGACCGTCTCGTCGACGACGTGGAGGCCCTGCGCGACCACCTGGGCCTCGACCGGATCGACGTGCTGACGCACTCCGCGGGCGCCGACCTGGCCCTGCTGTACGCCGCCCGCCACCCGGACCGCCTGCGCTCCCTGACCCTCGTCGCGCCCAGCACCCGGGCTGTGGGCATCGAGGTGAGCGACCAGGATCTGCGCGAGGCCGCCGAACTGCGCCGCGACGAGCCCTGGTACCCGCAGGCGCGGGCCGCCCAGGAGGCGCTGCTCGCCGGCGGGCCGTTCGCCGAGCTGTGGCCCGCGGTCCGGCCGCTCACCTATGGCCGCTGGGACGAGGCGGCCCGAGCACACGCCGCCGCCTCCGCCGGACAGACCAACCCCGAGGCCCGTGACCGCTACGCGGGCACGGGCGCCTTCGACCCGGCTCGCACGGCCGCCGCCCTGCGCGAACTGGCGGTGCCGGTGCTGGTCCTGGCCGGAGAGCTGGACGGTCACCCGAGCCCGGACCGGGCGACGGAGCTCGCCGCGCTCTTCCCGCAAGCCGAGTTCGTCGTCCAGCGCGGCGCGGGTCACTTCCCCTGGCTGGACGACCCGGGTGGCTTCGCCCGTACGGTCGCGGCCTTCCTCGACCCGGCCGTCCACAGCGTCCAGGCGGGCGGGACCCGGCTCGCGTACCGGGTGTGGGGTGACCCCGGGGCCCCGCCGGTCGTCCTGCTCCACGGCCGGGGCGGGAACAGCGGGACCTGGACCCGGATCGCGGAGGACCTGGCCGCCGACCACCGGGTGTACGCCCCCGACTTCCGGGGCCACGGGCTCAGCGACTGGCCAGGCCGCTATGCGTTCGAGCTGTTCCGCGACGACCTCCACGCGTTCCTGGAGGCACGCAACCTGGCGGGCGCGACCGTCGTCGGTCACTCCATGGGCGGGGTGGCCGCCTGCCTCCTGGCCCAGCGGGAACCGGCCCTGGTCGGGCGGCTGGTCATCGAGGACGCCCCGCCCCTCCTCCCGCTCGACCCGCCCCGGCCCCCGTCCGTCCGCCCGGCGGGCGAGCTCGACTTCGACTGGCCCGTCGTCCCGGACACCGACGCCCAGCTGAACGCCCCCGACCCCGAGGCCCGCGAACGGCTCGGGGAGATCACCGCGCGCACCCTCGTCATCGGCGGCGGCCCCACCAGCCACATCGACCAGGACCAGCTCGCCCGGACGGCCGACGCCATCCCCGGCGCCGCGTTCGTCACCATCGAGGCGGGCCACCTGATCCACATGACCCGGCCGGACGCCTTCCTCGCGGTGATCAGGTCGTTCGGCCTGGCGTGACCGTCAGCGCTCCGGTGCCACCGGCGCCGGGCGGTACGCGTCGCAACGGCGGCGCACCCGGGTCAGCCCCCGGCCGCCGCCACCGCCTTCGCCCACCGGTAGTCCGCCTTGCCGCTCGGGGAGCGCCGGATCTCGTCGGTGAGGACCAGCGCGCGCGGGATCTTGTATCCGGCGAGCCGGGACCGGCAGTGCGCCTGGAGCGCGTCGAGGTCCAGCGCCTCGGCCTCCTGGCGCAGTTGGACCACGGCTGCGACCCGGTTGCCCCAGCGCTCGTCGGGGACGCCCGCGACCAGCGCGTCGTACACGTCCGGATGTGACTTGAGCGCCTGCTCGACCTCCTCCGGATAGACCTTCTCCCCGCCGGTGTTGATGCACTGCGAGCCCCGGCCGAGCACGGTGACGATGCCGTCCGCGTCCACGGTCGCCATGTCGCCGAGCAGCACCCACCGCTCCTCACCCTTGCGGAAGAAGGTGTCGGCGGTCTTGGCCGCGTCGTTGTAGTAGCCGAGCGGGACGTGGCCCCGCTGGGCGATACGGCCCGGCTCGCCGGGCGCCACCGGCTCGTACGTCACCGGATCGACCACGGCCGTACGGGCGTTGACCTGGACCCGGAAGCCCCTCTCGGGGCCCGAGTCGGCGGTCGCCGTGCCGTTGAAGCCGGACTCGGAGGAGCCGAAGTTGTTCAGCAGCATCACCGTCGGCACGAGCGCCTGGAACTCCGCCCGCACCGAGTCCGACATGATCGCCCCGGAGCTGGAGACGGAGAACAGCGAGGAGCAGTCCGTCCCGGCGAGCGGCCCGTTCAGGCAGTCGATCAGCGGGCGCAGCATCGCGTCGCCGACCAGCGACACACTGGTGACCTTCTCCTTCTCGATCGTCCGCAGCACCTCTTCGGGGACGAACTTGCGGTGGATGACGACCCGTTGGCCGAAGTTGAAGCCGATGAACGCGGTCAGGGTGGAGGTGCCGTGCATCAGCGGCGGGGTGGGGAAGAAGGTGATGCCGTCGCCGCCCGCCGCGACCCGCTCGGCCAGTTCCTGCGGGCTCTTCACCGGGTCACCGGTCGGCGCGCCACCGCCGAGTCCCGAGAAGAACAGGTCCTCCTGACGCCACATCACACCCTTGGGCATGCCCGTCGTGCCACCGGTGTAGATGATGAACTGGTCGTCCGCGGAGCGCGGTGCGAAGCCCCGCAGGGGCGATCCGGAGGCCTCGGCCTCGGTGAAGGGGACGGTAGCGAGGCCTTCGGGCGTGGCGGCGGGCCCCACCCGGACCAGCCGGCGCAGCGCCGGGGCCTGCGGGGCGGCCGCCGCGACCCGCTCGTCGAACTCGCCGTCGAAGACGAGCGCCGCGAGATCCGCGTCCCGGTAGAGGTAGACCAGTTCCTCTTCCACATAGCGGTAGTTGACGTTCACCGGCACGATCCGAGCCTTCAGCGCGCCCAGGACCGTCTGGAGGTACTCCACCCCGTTGTAGAGGTGCAGCCCCAGGTGCTCGCCCGGGCGGATTCCCGCGTCGATGAGGTGGTGGGCGATCCGGTTGGCGGCGGCGTCCAGTTCCGCGTAGGTCAGCCGCCGCTCGGCGCCCGTACCGGGATGGTCGACGTAGAGGAGCGCCTCGCGGTCGGGGACCGCGTCCACGACCGACTCGAACAGGTCGGCAAGGTTGAACTCCACCGTTCCTCCTGACCCCGGATGACTGGCGACTCGGCCGTCATTAGAGCGCCGGACGGCACAAGTGGGAAGGGGTGGCGCCGAAAGAATCTGACTGTCTGTCAGAAAACTATTGAACTGCGTCCCCGGCTACTGCAACCTGTTCCAGGTCTGGAGAACAGGAGTCGGTCATGGGCGGTACGGAACACCTCACCGTGCGGCGCGAAGGCGCCACGCTGGTGCTCACCTTGAACAGACCACAGGCCAGGAACGCTCTCTCGCTGCCGATGCTCGTCGGCCTGTACGACGGCTGGATCGAGGCCGACGAGGACGACACCGTCCGCTCCGTCGTCCTCACCGGCGCGGGCGGCGCGTTCTGCGCGGGCATGGACCTCAAGGCGCTCGCGGGCGGCGGGATGGAGGGCGAGGAGTACCGGGAGCGGATGACCGCCGACCCGGACCTCCACTGGAAGGCGATGCTGCGCCACCACCGCCCCCGCAAACCGGTGATCGCCGCCGTCGAGGGGCCCTGTGTCGCGGGCGGCACGGAGATCCTCCAGGGCACCGACATCCGCATCGCCGGAGCGGGCGCCACCTTCGGGCTCTTCGAGGTCCGCCGCGGCCTCTTTCCCATCGGCGGCTCCACCGTCCGGCTGCCCCGCCAGATCCCCCGCACGCACGCCCTCGAAATGCTCCTCACCGGCCGCTCGTACACCGCCGAGGAGGCCGCCGCCATCGGGCTCATAGGCAGGGTCGTCCCCGAGGGCACCGCCCTGGACGAGGCCCTCGCCGTCGCCGAGCGGGTCAACGCCTGCGGGCCGCTCGCCGTCGAGGCCGTCAAGGCCTCCGTCCACGAGGGCGCCGAGCTGACCGAGAGCGAGGCCCTGGCCGCCGAACTCAAGCGCGGCTGGCCCGTGTTCGCCACCGAGGACGCCAAGGAGGGCGCCCGGGCCTTCGCGGAGAAGCGCCCGCCCGTCTACCGGCGCGCCTGACCCCCCAGCCTACGGAGAGAGCCATGACCGATGTCCTCAGCGCCCCGCTGGTGGTCGAATTCCCCTTCACCCGCTCCCTCGGCCCCGTCCAGAGCGCCTTCCTGACCGGACTGCGCGAACGCACCGTCCTCGGCGTCCGCACGGAGGACGGCACAGTCCTCGTGCCGCCCGTCGAGTACGACCCGGTCACCGCGGGCGAACTGCGCGAGCTCGTCGAGGTCGCCCCCACCGGCACCGTCACCACCTGGGCCTGGAACCCGTCCCCGCGCCGCGGCCAGCCGCTGGACACCCCGTTCGCCTGGGTGCTCGTCCGCCTCGACGGGGCCGGCACCGCACTCCTGCACGCCCTCGACGCGCCCGGACCGGACGCCGTGCACACCGGCATGCGCGTCCGTGTCCGCTGGGCCGAGACGCGCACCGGCGCCATCACCGACATCGCCTGCTTCGAACCGTACGACGGCGAGCCCGGCCCGGCCGAACCCACCCCGCACACCGGGGAGTTCACCGACCCCGTCACCCGCATCGTCGCCCCTGCCCGCCTCGACTACGTCCACACCCCCGGCCGCGCCCAGAGCGCCTACCTGAAGGCCCTCGAAGGGCACCGCACCGTGGGCGAACGCTGCCCCGCCTGCCGCAAGGTCTACGTCCCGCCGCGCGGCGCCTGCCCCACCTGCGGGGTCGCCACCGCCGAGCAGGTCGAGGTCGGCCCGCGCGGGACCGTCACCACCTTCTGCATCGTCAACATCAAAGCGAAGAACCTGGACATCGAAGTCCCCTACGTCTACGCCCACATCGCCCTCGACGGCGCCGACCTGGCCCTGCACGGACGCATCGCCGGAATCCCCTACGACCAGGTGCGCATGGGGCTGCGCGTCGAGCCCGTCTGGAGCGGTGCTGCTGGGGGGTCCCCCCACCCCGACCACTACCGGCCCACCGGCGAGCCCGACGCCGACTACGACACGTACAAGGAGCTGGTGTAGATGCGAGACGTGGCGATCGTCGCCTTCGCCCAGAGCGCGCACCGGCGGCGCACCGACGAGCTCTCCGAGGTCGACCTGCTGATGCCCGTGCTCCACGAGGTGCTGGGCGCGACCAACCTCAAGGCCAACGAGATCGGTTTCACCTGCTCCGGCTCGGCCGACTACCTCGCGGGGCGGGCCTTCTCCTTCACCATGGCGCTCGACGGCGTCGGCGCCCACCCGCCCATCTCCGAGTCCCATGTCGAGATGGACGGGGCCTGGGCGCTGTACGAGGCCTGGGTGAAGATCATGACCGGCGAGGCGGACACGGCCCTCGTCTACGCCTACGGCAAGTCCTCGCCCGGCCAGGTCCGCGACGTCCTCACCCGCCAGCTCGACCCGTACTACGTGGCCCCGCTCTGGCCGGACTCCGTCGCGCTCGCCGCCCTCCAGGCGCAGGCCCTCATCGACGCCGGAGCCACCGACGAACCTGCCCTCGCCGAGGTCGCCGCCCGCAACCGCTTCGCCGCCGCCGACAACCCGTACGCCCAGCTCACCGGCGACGTCCCCGCGGGCGGCCACCTGGTGCGGCCCCTGCGTACCGGCGACTGCCCGCCCATCGGCGACGGCGCGGCCGCCGTGATCCTCGCCGCCGGGGACACCGCCCGCGCCCTGTGCGAACGGCCCGCCTGGATCCGGGGCATCGACCACCGCATCGAGGCCCACGGCCTCGGCGTCCGCGACCTGACCGACAGCCCCTCCACGCGGCTCGCCGCCCAGCACGCCGGAGCCTTCGAGCGACCCGTCGACACGGCCGAGCTGCACGCCCCGTTCACCTCGCAGGAGGTCGTCCTGCGAGGCGTCCTCGGGCTCGGCGACGACGTCGCCGTCAACCCGTCCGGCGGTGCGCTCGCCGCCAACCCGATCATGGCCGCGGGCCTCATCCGGCTCGGCGAGGCCGCCGCCCGCATCCACCGGGGCCAGTCCGACCGGGCGCTCGCCCACGCCACCTCAGGACCCTGCCTGCAACAGAACCTGGTCGCCGTCCTGGAAGGGGAGAGCGCTCATGCCTAAGGAGCCCGTGGCCGTCGTCGGCATCGGCCAGACCAAACACGTCGCCGCCCGGCACGACGTGTCCATCGCCGGCCTCGTCCGCGAGGCCGCCGTCCGGGCCCTGGAGGACGCCGGGCTGACCTGGAGCGACATCGACGCCGTCGTGATCGGCAAGGCCCCCGACTTCTTCGAGGGCGTCATGATGCCGGAGCTCTACCTCGCCGACGCGCTCGGAGCGGTCGGCAAACCCATGCTCCGGGTCCACACCGCGGGCTCGGTCGGCGGCTCCACCGCCCTGGTCGCCGCGGGTCTCATCGCCGCCCGCGTCCACCGCACCGTCCTCACCCTCGCCTTCGAGAAACAGTCCGAGTCCAACGCCATGTGGGGCCTCTCCCTGCCCGTCCCCTTCCAGCAGCCGCTGCTGGCCGGGGCGGGCGGCTTCTTCGCCCCGCACGTGCGCGCGTACATGCGCCGCACCGGCGCCCCCGACACCGTCGGCTCCCTCGTCGCGTACAAGGACCGCCGCAACGCCCTCAAGAACCCTTACGCGCACATCCACGACCACGACATCACCCTGGAGAAGGTCCAGTCCTCGCCCATGCTCTGGGACCCGGTCCGCTACTCCGAGACCTGCCCCTCCTCCGACGGGGCGTGCGCGATGATCCTCACCGACCGCGAGGGCGCGGCCCGCTCCCCGCATCCGCCCGCCTGGGTGCACGGCGGCGCGATGCGCAGCGAACCCACCCTGTTCGCGGGCAAGGACTTCGTCTCCCCGCAGGCGGGCAAGGACTGCGCCGCCGACGTCTACCGGCAGGCCGGGATCGCCGACCCGCGCCGGGAGATCGACGCCGTCGAGATGTACGTGCCGTTCTCCTGGTACGAGCCGATGTGGCTGGAGAACCTCGGCTTCGCCGACGAGGGCGAGGGCTGGAAGCTCACCGAGGCGGGCGTCACCGAGATCGACGGCGACCTCCCGGTGAATCCCTCGGGCGGGGTGCTCTCCACCAACCCCATCGGCGCGTCCGGCATGATCCGCTTCGCCGAGGCGGCCCTCCAGGTCCGGGGCGCGGCCGGGGACCACCAGGTCGACGGGGCCGCCAGGGCGCTCGGCCACGCCTACGGCGGAGGGGCTCAGTTCTTCTCGATGTGGCTGGTGGGAGCCGAGCCGCCCGCAGGCTGAACAAGGGCGGCGCCCAGGGCGCGCGCCGCACCGGAGGGCACCGGAACCCCGTCGGCTCCCGGCACTGCCGGGCCGGGCGCGATCCGCCCGGGCCCGGCTCCGCGACGTGAGCCGGGCCACGTAACATGGCAGCATGTCCTTCCTCCGCCGCCGTAGCGCCGCAACACCCGCGGGCCCGGACTTCGACGTCCTGGCCATGGACCCGGGGGACTGGCCCGGCAACCTCGGCGCCGGTCTGCTCCCCGCCCCCGACGGCAGCTGCCAGGGCGTCTTCCTCCGGTACGACCTGTACGGCGGCCGCGGCCCGGCCATGATCATCGGCAACCTCCCGGCCGGTTCGCCCGCCCGGGAGACCGAGGAGGGGCAGGTCCCCTTCGAGGTGGCGCAGCTGCTGCTCGCCCTGGAGAACGACGAGCCGATCGAAGTCGTCAGCTCCGAGGACGTTCCGGTGATGCAGGGGGACAACCTGCTGATCGTCCGCCGCATCAAGCTCTCCGAGAGCCGGATCGCCTGCGTCCAGTTCGACCGGAGCGACGGTGTCCTCGTGACCATCGCCAGCTGGGACCGGCCGATCACCGACGACCTCTACACCCTGCTCAAGCCCCTGCCCGCAGAGCTGTTCCAGCAAGGCTGAAACGTATCTCCATAGGCCGCCCGCATATGCCGGGCGGCCTTTTCCGTGCCCCGTGCGCCGCCGTGGCTCGCCGCGCTGCTCGCGCGGCGAGCCACGGACCGTGAACTACGCCGGGCTGCCCGCCAGTTGGGCCATCATCCGGGTCACCTGTGCCGCCGACGTACCAAGCCCCGTGGGGCCGCTCAGATGCCAGGGGGCGGCGTGGCCCTGCCGCAGGTCCTCCTCGCGGTAGCGGCGGCAGCCCCGGTGCCAGATCAGGATTCCCGCGATCCAGTGCTTGAGCTCCTGCACATAGCCCGCCAGGATGTCCCGCGCCTCGGCGTCCAGGCCGAAGTCGTCGTACAGCACGGGGAGTTCGACCTCGGCGACGTGCAGGAACTGCCGCAGCCGCGAGTTCATCAGGTCGTGCACGATCGCCACGCCCGTCGGATAGTCGACGCCGAAGAAGTTCTGCACGACCAGGACGCCGTTGTGCACCTCTCCCTCGTACTCGATCTCCTTCTGGTACGAGAACAGGTCGTTCATCAGACACGCGTAGTCCGCCGCCGCGTTCTCCAGGGAACGCATCGGACCGCTGCGGTAGACCTCGTCCGGGACCTTCCTGCCGTGCCCGAGCCGGCACAGGCTCATCGTCAGGTCCGAACCGAACGTCGCCCGCCGCATCTCCACGTAGTCCACCGGATCGGGGATACGGTTCTGCGCCTGGTTCGCCAGCTCCCACAGCCAGCTCTCGGTCATCGACTCGATCGCGGTCCGGAAAGTGCGCCGCCCGCCCTCGTCCATCGGCGCGGCCGTCCTGCGCCACAGATCGCCCAGACTCCGCTCCAGGGCGTTCACCGGCTCCGGCGTCCCCTCGCCGTCCAGCGGCATGAACAGCGACAGCCGCTCGTTGGCCAGGCGCGCGCCCGCCAGGTCCCGGGCCCGCCCGTGCACGACCGGGAACCAGTCGTCCCCGTACGTCCCCCAGGCCAGCCACGCCGAGGACAGGTCCAGCTCGTCCGGGGTCGCGTCCGGATGCAGGCCCGCCGCGCACAGCGGCAGGTCGATCGCGATGATCCGCCGCTCGTCCCAGATGTGCGAACCCGGCACGCCCGGCTGGGCCTCCAGGATGCCCATCCGCCGCGCCCAGTCGACGACCCGGACCCGGGCCCCCTCCAGATGCGGGCTCAGCGTCGTCCCGAACGGCAGGTCGAAGTCCGGCAGCAGCGAGGGGCCCACGTGCTGGTACGGCACATGGCTGTGGCTGCGGGCCCGGGCGGTCTCCGAGCGGAGCGTGAACCGGATGGAGGCGGCGGACATGCCGAAGCCGGCCACGGCCTCACCCGCGCCGCCGCCGTTCATGTAGCGGCTGGAGCGCATGTGCCATTCGTGGCCGCCGGACTGCCAGTCCTGGAGCCCCTTGACGTACGCCAGCACGGCGGCGGTCTGCGTCGGGTCCAGGCCCTTCTCGGCGCAGAGCGGGCCGAGCTCGGTGAGCGCGGTGTTCTCGAACTGCTGGAGCCGCGAGGTCAGCAGGTCGTTGACGGCCTCGGCGGCCTCCTGCGTCGAGCAGCCGAGGAACTTCTCCAGCACCAGCACGCCGTTGCTGTTCTCCCCCTCGTCCTCCACCTCGCGCTGGTAGGAGAAGAGGTCGTTGCGCAGGTGCACCCCGTCGGAGAAGGCGTCCCGCAGCACCCGCAGCGGGCGGGCGTCGGCGACCGTCGCGGGCACTTCGGCGTTCGCCGCGTACTCCACCAGGCCGGCGGACCAGGGCGCACCGCCCACCTTGCGGCGCATCTCGATGTACTCGACGGGGTTCGCGATGCGGCCCTCGTGGATGTTGGCGAGCTCCCACAGGGACTCGTTGAGGAGGTTCTCCGTCGCCTCCGCGAACCGGGCCCGCCAGGCGTCCGACATCGCCGGGACCGTCCGGGCCCACAGATCGGCGAGCCCCGCCTCGACGGGGCTCGTAGGCTCCGGCGTCGCCGCGCCCCGCTCCATCGGCATGAAGGCGGGCAGCCGGTCCAGATGCCGCTTGCCGCCCTCCCGGTCGGGCGTGCGCTTGAACAGCTCCAGGAAGTGGTCGTCGAAGAAGAAGACCCACACGTACCAGTCGGTGACCAGGGACAGGGCCTCGGCCGAGCAGTCGGGGTGGGTGTAGGCGCACAGGAGGGCGTAGTCGTGCGCCTCCAGGTCCTTCTCCTCCCAGATGCCGGACCCCTCCAGCATCCCCATGGAACGGGCCCACTCGCGGGTGTGCGTGCGTGCCGCCTCCACATGAGGGTTGAGCCGTGCCGGATACGGAACATAGAAGTCCGGCAGTGAGAAGGGCTGTGCCATGTGCGTCAGGCCTTTCCAGAAGCCTCCGCGCGCGGACACGCGCGGACCGGTGGTGTCCGCGCAGCACTACCCTTCGGCCATACGGAGCACGCACGACGGCGATTAGTCACATAATCGCGGCTTGGCCTGTGCGTGCTCGGAAGTCGGTCGCTCAGTAGGCGGAGTCGACGTTGTCGATCGAGCCGTAACGGTCCGCGGCGTAGTTCGCGGCGGCGGTGATGTTGGCGACCGGGTCGGTGAGCTTCTTCGGGGTGCCCTTGACGTGGTAGGCGTCGAAGGTGGGCTGGATCACCTGGAGCAGGCCCTTGGAGGGAATGCCGTTCTGCGCGTTGATGTCCCAGTCGTTGACGGCGTTCGGGTTGCCGCTGGACTCGCGCATGATGTTGCGGTGCAGCCCCTCGTAGGAGCCGGGGATGTTCTTCTTCTTCATGATGTCGAGCGACTCGCGGATCCAGCCGTCGAGGTTGTTCGCGTACTTCTTCGGCGTGACGGCCTTGCGCTCGGTGGAACGGTTGGCGGCCTGCTTCTCGGAGCGCTCCTTCGCGGCGGCCTTCTCCGCGGCGGCCTTTCGGTCGGCCACGGCCTTCTTGGCGGCGGCTTCCTTCTCGGCGGTGTCCTGAGCGGCCTTCTTCTCCGCGGCGTCCTTCGCCGTGGGGATGCCCGCGGCGGCGACCGGCTCGACGGCGACGGAGGAGCGGGCCGCGGCGGGCGGCGTGTCGCCCTGGGCGCTCGTGGCGGCTATGGCGGAGACGGAACCGGCCGCGACGAGTGCGGCGGTGGCGAGCTTGTGCGTACGGGTGATGCGCAGGGTGGAGATGCGGGGCATGCGTGAGCTCTTCCTGATGGGGGACGGGCTTCGCGGCCTTCGCGCCGCGTCAGCAGGGTCCGAGCTGTTCGGCCGCGGCCGCCGGTGGGCGCTCGTCGCTGGCTCGTACTCGGTGCTTGCCGGAATCCATGGTTAGCGGTGCCCGATACGAGATGCAATGACCGCCATTACTACTCTTCGTCGTGGAACGCCAATTTATGAGCCATTTGGGCTGTTCGTTACGCCGTACGGGAGCGACGGCATCCACTAACGGAGGTCGTAGGTGACGTGGGTCTCGTGGCGGGCCTCACCCGTGGAGGCCCCCGGGACAGCTCTGCGTCAGCACACGGTCACGCCGGATCGGCACACAGAACAGCGCGCTGCGGGACCGGTGTGTCGGCACCGGTCCCGCAGCGCGCTTCCCCTTCACAGTGGCTTGAGCACCGTGGTCTTCGCCGGGCGAACACCCGCCCGCCCTTGTTGTCGTACGGCCCCGCGCGGCCGCCCCGCACCGAGGGGACGGCGCGGGGCGGCGGCTGTCGCGCCGGGAGTCAGCGCGTGCCGACCGCCGCCCGTACGGCCCGCCGCGCCATCGCGCAGTCGTCGTGCAGCCTGCGCAGCAGCAGCCGCTGCTCCTCACCGCAGGAGAGGGCGCCGGGGCGGTCCTGCCCCGCACCCACCGGGGGCGCCTCGCGCATGGTCCGCTGCACCGCGGTCTCGTAATTGCGGATCTCGCGGGTCAGCACCAGCATCAGGTTCACCAGGAACGCGTCCCGCGCGGCCGGGCCCCTGGCCTGCGCCAGCTGGCTGATCTGGCGCCGCGCCACCGGGGCGTCGCCCAGTACCGCCCACAGGGTCGCCAGGTCGTACCCCGGGAGATACCAGCCCGCGTGCTCCCAGTCGACCAGCACCGGCCCGGTCGGCGACAGCAGGATGTTGGAGAGCAGCGCGTCACCGTGACAGAACTGCCCCATCCCCTGCCTGCCGCTCGCGTGCGCCAGACCGTGCAGCAGCTTCTGTAGATCGCCGAGGTCGCGGTCGGTGAACAGACCGAGCTCGTGGTAGCGCGCGATCCGCGAGGCGTAGTCGAGCGGCGCCTCGAAAACACCGGGCGGCGGCCGCCAGGCGTTCACCCGGCTGATCGCGCCCAGCGCGGCGCGGATGTCCGCCCGCGGCGGCGCCTCGGCGGGGTGCCGGGTCAGGGCGGCGACCCGGCCGGGCATGCGCTCGATCACCAGCGTGCAGTTCTCCGGATCCGCCGCGATCAGCCGGGGCACCCGTACCGGGGGACGGTGCCGGACGAACGCGCGGTATGCCGCTATTTCGTGCCGGAACCGCTCAGTCCACGCGGGGGAGTGGTCCAGTAAACACTTCGCCACGGCGGTGGCCCGCCCGGTCGTTCCGACGATCAGGACCGAGCGGCCGCTGCGGCGGAGCACCTGGACCGGGTTGAACTCGGGGCAGATGCGCTGCACGGAGGCGATCGCCATCCGCACCTGCGCGCCCTGCGGCCCGGACAGGTCGATTCTCCCGCTGAGCGGTCCGGTGCCCGGTCCCGAGGCCCGTCGGGGCCGGCCCAGACCCTGCACCGGTGCACCGGTGGGAGGGGCGAGATAGGGCCCGCCGCCCGCTCCCATCGGGCGGAGCGGGCGGGGCGGGGCGGACACGGAGGACGATGCTGTGTACATGGGCGAGACAGATCCCTTCGTGCGCCGACAAGGTACGCGCGCCAACCCGGCCGACGGCCGTTCGGCACCCTGGGGAGTACCTAGGGCTGCCGGGCGGGGTGGCGCTTTCCTACCTGACAACGAGTCACGGGTGGCAGACCATCTGGCGGACCCTGGCGAACCCTGGCGAATAGTCACAGCGCATCTGACCGGGGGTTAGTGTCAAGTCAGCCGAGAACCTGGGGGCTTGACGTGACCGGAGAACCCAACACCCGCCTTTCTGACCTGTTCGGCCTGGCCGGCTGGTCCAAGGGCGAACTCGCGAGAATGGTGAACAGGCAGGCGGCGGCCATGGGCCACCCGCAGCTGGCCACCGACACCTCGCGTGTCAGGCGCTGGATCGATATGGGGGAGTCCCCCCGTGATCCCGTGCCCGAAGTGCTGGCTGCCCTGTTCACCGAGCGGCTCGGCCGTGTCGTGACCATCGAGGACCTCGGGTTCGGCCGACGCGGGCGTGTGGGGAAACGGCGTGACTCCGGGACGGAACACAATCCCGATCAACTGCCGTGGGCGCCCGAACGGACGGCAGCGGTCCTCACCGAATTCACGGGGATGGACCTCATGCTCAACCGTCGCGGCCTGGTGGGTGCGGGCGCCGCGCTCGCCGCCGGCTCAACCATCGCAAGGCCCATGTACGACTGGCTGCACAGCGACCCCGCTCTGGCGGCCGACGCGCCACGCACCAACGACCCCCTGCATGCCGACCCTGCCGGATTCGACCGGTACGAGGCCGCACCCGTCGGCTCGGACGAGATCGAGGCCCTGGAGCACTCGGTCGAGGTGTTCCGCGCCTGGGACGCCTCCCGTGGCGGCGGACTCCAGCGCAAGGCCGTCGTGGGCCAGCTCAACGAGGTGGGCGGCATGCTCGCCTACCGTCACCCCGACCACCTCCAGCGGCGGTTGTGGGGCGTCGCCGCCAACCTCGCCGTCCTGGCGGGCTGGATGTCCCACGACGTGGGCCTCGAACCCACCGCCCAGAAGTACTTCGTCATCGCCGCCCACGCGGCCCGTGAGGGCGGCGACCGGCCGCGCGCCGGTGAGGCGCTCTCCCGGGCGGCCCGCCAGATGGTGCACCTGGGCCGCCCGGACGACGCCCTCGACCTGATGAAGCTCGCCAAGTCCGGCTCGGGCGACGAGACCCTGCCGCGCACCCGGGCGATGCTGCACACCATCGAAGCCTGGGCACAGGCATCGATGGGCCGTGGCCAGGCGATGCGGCGCACCCTCGGCGAGGCCGAGGAGCTCTTCGTCTCGGACAAGGGCGATGTCCCGCCGCCCAGTTGGATGCAGATGTTCGACGAGGCCGATATGCACGGCATGCAGGCACTCGCCTTCCGCACCCTGGCCGAGCACGACCCGGGGGCCGCGATCATCGCCCAGCGCCATGCCAAGCAGGCGCTTGAGCTGCGGATCAACGGGCGCCAGCGGTCCAAGATCTTCGACTACATCTCGCTGGCCTCGGCGTGCTTCATCGCCAACGACCCCGAACAGGCCGACCGTTACGCCCGGCTCGCGCTGGTGTCGATGGGGGAGACCTCCTCGCACCGCACCTGGGACCGGCTCCGCGAGATGTACCGGCTCACCGGTCAGTTCTCGGGGTACGCCGGGATCCAGGACCTGCGAGAGGAGATCGAGCTGTCGATGCCGCCGAGCCGGAAGAAGGCCGAGGGCACACAGATCTGAGGCGGGCACGGTCGCACCGGTCCTGAACCGGACGGACCGCCCGGGGCAGGTGAACCGAACAGACCGGAAACCGTAACGCCGTCGTACGGCGCTCCCTCATGCCCCGACCCGGGCGACCAGCACACACGCATCGTCCATGCGCTCGGTCCCGCCGAACTCCTCGACGACGCTCCGCACGCACTCCTGGGCCGTACGGGCCCGGGCGAACCGGGGAGCGAGGGCGAGCAGTGCCTCCGGGCCCGCACCCCGGTCGCTGCGGCGCGTCAGACCGTCGGTGTGCAGAACGAGCACGTCGCCGGGGAACAGGCGTACCTCGTCCTGTTCGAAGGCGACCTTGGAGGAGGCGCCGAGCAGCACCCCGTCCGGCGGGGGCAGCGGCCGTCCCGATCCCTCGCGGAAGAGCAGCGGAGCGGGGTGTCCGGCCTGCGCCCAGGACAGGATCGAGCCGTCGGGGTCGAAACGGCAGCACAGGGCGCTGCCCAGCGCGGGCTGCATAGACGATTCGAGCAGCTGGTTGAGGTGTCCCATCAGCGCGCCCGGCTCGATGCCGGCGACCGCCATGCCGCGCAGCGCGCCCAGCATCATCGCCATCGCCGAGGTGGCGGGGATGCCATGCCCGGTGAGATCGCCGACGGTCAGCAGTGTCCGTCCGTCGGGGAGCTCCATCGCGTCGTACCAGTCGCCGCCGATGAGTCCGCTCGACGTGGAGGGGAGGTAGTGCGCGGCGATGTCCAGAGCCCCGGGCCCCTGCTGCGGGAGGCGCAGCGATCCGCGCCACGGCGGCAGGACGGTCTCCTGGAGTTCGACCGCCATCCGGTGCTCGGCCCGCTCGATGTGCTCCTCGCGCCGCACCGAGGCGCGGCTGCTGCTGACCGCCTGCTCGCTGCGCCGCAGTTCGCTGACGTCCCGCAGGACTGCCCACATCGAGGCGGTGCAGCCCTGCGCGTCGAGGACCGGCTCGCCCGTCATATGGAGGGTGCGCGTCCGGCCGTCGGGGCGGACGATGCGGAACTCCCCGTCCATCGGACGCCCGTCGACGAGGCAGCCCGTGACCATGGCGGTCAGCAGTGGCTGATCGTCGGCCAGGAGCACGGACGGCATGTCGTCCAGGGAGAGGGGCGGGGACCCGTGCGGCCTGCCGAAGATCCCGTACAGCTCGTCGGACCAGCTGACCTCGTCGGTGAGGAGATTCCACTCGGCGCTGCCCACCCGGTTGAGCAGGGAGCCGGACCGGGGGTCCTCCGGTGTTCCCGCGCTCTCCGGGGCGCCGTGCCCGGCCCGGTGTGTCGGCAGACCCGCCTTGAGTTGTCCCAGATGCTCGTCGAGATTGTCCAGGTGGTGGACGGCCAGCTCGCACAGGGCGCGCTGCCAGCGCAGCTGGGGGTCGTCCTCGTCGATCACGACGGCGTCCCGCCGCACGGCGTCCACGTCTCCGCGCAGCCGGCGCGTCCGGTCGATCAGGGCGTCGACGGCATCGTGCGCGGGGGGCTGTGGTGCGGGGCGGTCCGCGAAGTGGGGGGACGGCATCTCGTACTCCGATGCAGGCGCGGCGTAGCCGGTTCTGATGGGTGGACCGCTACCGACTGTGGCACAGGCCGCGGCGACCCGTAAGGGATTTGGCGACACTCGATGCGCTGTTGCTTCTGGCATATGCCAGCGGCTGGCCGGGGCGGTGGTCATCCGAACAGGCTTGCGCTTGGGGCGAGTTGACTGGTCCGTGCGGGGGGTGTCGCGGCCGGGGGAGCCGACCGGCCCGGAGTCCCGCCCCTCGTGCCGTGGATCACATCGCGGGGGGCGGGTTCCTGGGGACGGCCCTGGATGGTTTATCGTTCACCTATACGTGGTGTGAGGGGGCCGTGCCCCAGGGCCTCGTCTCCGGCTCATGGGGAAGATCGCGCGGCCGAATCCCCTGGCGTTCGCCGCCGAGAGGCGACCACCCCCTCACGCACGCACTCAAGCTGCCCCGGCTGGATTCCCCCGATCCGGCCGGGGCTTCCCCCTCCCCGGCCGCGGTCCGTGGCCCGGGCGCGGCGCCGCTTCGACGATCAGCGCTCCGGCCGCTGCCACCAGGGCCGGCAGCCCGAGCCTCCCGCCGTAGGACCCGACCTGGCCGAGCCCCGAGCACGGCCGCCCCACCGAGCAGCACCGGATTCCCGGTCATCACTCCGGCGAAGACCTGCCCCACACAGAGTGAAGAGAAGGTGAGACGGGGGAGCCCGACCGGGGGCACGGGCCGTCAGACCGTCTCGTGGAGATCCTTCGCGTAGTGCTCGATGGCCCGCCGGTACCCCTGTACGTGCGGGTCGTCGCTGGTCGCGGCTGTCAGCTCCAGCAGCAGCCGCATCGCCTCGTGATGCTCACCGGTGTTGAACAGGGCCATCGACAGGAACGTCCGCAGCGCCCCGTCCTCCGGGAACTCCTCGACGCCCCGGCGCAGGATCTCCACCGCCTGCCCGTACCGGCCCAGGATCCGGTACGTACTGCCCAGCCCCAGCAGCGCGCCGCGCCGGTCCTCCGTGCTGAGCTCCGGCTTCGCCAGGCAGCGTTCGTAGTACGTCACCGCCTCCGCCTCCAGGCCGAGAACGTCATGGATCCACGCCGTCCGGTAGGCCACCTCCGCGTCGTGGGGGTACTCCGCGGTCAGCGCGAGGAGCCGTTCCCGTGCCTCCTCGGGGCGGCCCTCCGCGCGCAGCCGCTCGGCCTCGTCCAGCAGGTCCTTCTTCTGTGCACTCATGGGCTCATCGTCGCAGGCGGCCGTGGACAGCCGAGTGAGATTCCGCGCCCGGGTCGGCCCCGCCGAGCGCCGACCCGCAGCCCGGGCCGCGATCCCGCTCCGGGAAGGCCGTCGGCCGCTCGTTCGTCGGCCGACTGCGCAGGCGCTGATCCGCGCGCCCGCAGCCGGGGCCCGGGCACCCGTTCGGGCCGGGCCGTTTGCGGGCGCCCCGAGCCGGACGCACGGTGGGGACACGTCCTGCGCGCGGATGCCGCACGGATTTCCAGCCGAGGAGGAGCGACATGGCCGAAGGCCAGTGGAGCCCGGGCCGCACGGAGGCGGACGCGAACGAGTTCCGGCCCG
Organism: Streptomyces durocortorensis; assembly: GCF_031760065.1. Taxonomy (NCBI): domain Bacteria; kingdom Bacillati; phylum Actinomycetota; class Actinomycetes; order Kitasatosporales; family Streptomycetaceae; genus Streptomyces; species Streptomyces sp. C11-1. The sequence goes on along the minus strand of NZ_CP134500.1, from coordinate 162,419 downwards.
TCCTGGACATCGTGGAACCCCCGGGCCAGCGACGGCTGACCGTTCTGCTGCGACTCCTGCTGCTGATCCCGCACTTCATCGTGCTGTTCTTCCTGCAAATCGCGGCGTTCTTCACGGTCATCATCGGGTGGTTCGCGGCCCTCGTGCTGGGACGGCTGCCCGACCCCGTGTTCCGGTTCCTCAGCGCGGTCCTCGGATACGACATGCGCGTCTCCGCGAGCGACATGCTGCTGGTGGACCGCTACCCGCCGTTCGCGCTGACCCCGCCCCCCGACTACCCGGTACAGATCGAGGTGCGGCCCACCCCGCTCAACCGGCTCGCGGTCCTGTTCCGCATCTTCCTGATGATCCCGGCGGCGATCGTGCAGAGCCTCGCGGTGTACGGCTGGTGGGCACTGTGCTTCGTCTGGTGGCTGATCACGCTGGTCCTGGGCCGTATGCCGAGGCCGCTGTTCGAGGCGACGGCGGCCACCCTGCGCTACCGGATGCGGTTCTCCGCGTACTCCATGATGCTCACCCCGGCCTACCCCAAGGGCCTCTTCGGGGACGACGACTTCACCGTGGCGCAGGGGGCGCGGCGCTCCTCGACCCGTCCGCTGGTCATGAGCAGCGCGGCGAAGTGGCTCGTGGTGCTGTTCCTGGTGCTCGGCCTGGCGGGCCATGTCACCTCCTCCGTGACCGCCACGTGGACCGACGAGCCGACGGACGACACCCGCCTGGTGGGCCCCTGAGGGCCGACCAGGCGGGGACTACGGGACAGCCCTCAGCCACCCTGTGGGGTGTCGCCGGACTGCTCCGCCGCCCGGGCGCACCGCCGGGCCAGATCCGCGACCGCGTCCCTGAATTCGTCCGGCCCGACGATCTCGAAGTCGGCGTCGAACCTGGCGACAGCGGCGGCGACCCCCGCCCACGACCAGGCGCCCAGGACCAGGCGACAGCGGTCCGGGCCGAGTTCTTCGACGACGCCGTCGCGCAGGTACCCGGACACCTCGGACGCGGGCAGGCCGAGGATCACCTCACCGCGGCAGGGCCAGCCGTCGGGGCCGTCGGAGCCCCTGAACCGGGCGGCGACGAAGGCGGCCACATCCCCTCCGGGCACCTCGCGCGGGGTGAACCGGGGCCCCGTGGGGGTGCGCGGGGCGATCCGGTCCACGCGGAAGGTGCGCCAGTCCGCGCGGTCGAGGTCCCACCCCACGAGATACCAGCGCCCGCCCCACGTGACGAGGTGGTGCGGCTCCACCCGGCGCGGCCGGGCGGCGGAGCCCCCGGTCTCGTCCGTGCGCGGCGCGTGCGCGGGGGAGTGGTCGAAGCGCAGCACTTCGCCCGCGTGCACGGCCGCGCTGAGCGCCATCAGTACGCGCGGGTCGGCCTGCGGGCCGGGCGGGCCCGGCGTACGTTCGACGGCGGTGATGCGCAGGGCGTCGAGGCGGTGGCGCAGCCGGTCGGGCATGACCTGCCGGACCGTGGTCAGCGCACGGGCCGCGGCCTCCCCGATCCCGGCCCCGGTGGCGGCAGCGGTGCGCAGGGCGACGGCGAGGGCGACCGCCTGGTCGTCGTCGAACAGCAGCGGCGGCAACCGCGCGCCCGCGTCGAGCCGGTAGCCGCCGTCGGGCCCCTTGAAGGCCACGATCGGATAGCCCAGCTCGCGCAGCCGGTCGACATCCCGGCGCACCGTGCGGGGGCTGACCTCCAGCCGCTCGGCCAGAGCCTGCCCCGGCCAGTCCCGGCGGGCCTGGAGCAGGGAGAGCAGCGACAGCAGACGCGCTGATGTTTTCGGCATGACGCCAGTTTCGGTCGGAACAGAGGTCACACCCTGTCCTCTTCTCCTGGGAGAGTGGATCTCGTACCGGACGACGTGAACCACCGGAAGGACTCCATCGCCGTGACCTCCACGACCACCACCCTTTCCTCCCTCGACGGCGAGCGGGCCGACCTGCTCGCCGCTCTGGCCGAAGCGCGATCCACGCTGACGGCCACCGTGCGCGGCCTCGACGACGAACAGGCCGGTCTGCGCCCCACGGTCAGCGCCCTGTGCCTGGGCGGCCTGATCAAACACGTCACGGCCACCGAGAGCGGCTGGCTGCGCTTCGTCACCGAGGGCCCCTCGGCGCTGTCCTTCGCGCTGCCCGACGGGGTCACCTGGGACGACCTGATGGCCGGCACGGCCCGTGAGCTGCCGCAGTGGGCGATCGACCGGGAGAGGGAGTTCCGGATGCTGCCCGGAGAGACAGTGGCCGGGATTCTGCACGACTATGAGCAGGTCGCCGCCCGCACCGAGAAGATCGTCACCACCGTCCCCGACCTGTCCGCGACCCACCCGCTCCCCGACGCGCCCTGGAACGAGCCCGGTGCGGTGTGGAGCGTACGGCGGGTCCTGGCTCACGTCATCGCCGAGACCGCCCAGCACGCCGGGCACGCGGACATCCTGCGCGAGAGCCTCGACGGACGGCAGGCGACCTGACCCCCGGGGAGAGCCCGATGACCGTCCTCGACAACCGGGCACTGAACCGCGCCACGCTAGCCCGGCAGCTGCTGCTCGACCGCGCCGACCTGCCGGCCGCCGACGCGGTGGCGCATCTCTGCGGTCTCCAGGCGCAGGAGCCGCAGGAACCCTTCGTCGGGCTGTGGTCGCGGCTCGCCGCCTTCGATCCGGCGGTCCTCTCGGACCTGCTGACGCGGCGGACCGTGGTGCGCACCCACCTGATGCGCCGCACGGTCCACCTCGTCAGCGCCGACGACGTCCTCGCCTGGCGGTCCCGCCACGAGGCGATGCTGCGGCAACGCGTGCTCGGGGTCTACCGGGACGATCTGGAAGGGGTCGACCTCGATAAACTCGCAGCGGAAGGGCGGGAGTTGATGGCCGACGGGGAACCCCGTACGGCAGCCGAGATCGTACGGGAGCTCGCCCCTCGCTGGCCGGGGCCGGGGCCGCGCCCCCTGGGCGAGGCGGTCGTCGCCGCCCTCGTACCGATGGCCCAGGCGCCGCCCCGGGGGCTCTGGCGCACGAAGGGCGGGGTGCGCAACGTCGCGCTCGCCTCCTGGCTGGGCCGGCCGGTCGACCCGCCCGCCCCGGACGGCACGGACCCGGTAGGCCAGGCGCTGGTCCGCCGGTATCTGGCCGCCCACGGCCCCGCCGCCACCGCCGACCTGCGCGCCTGGTCAGGCCTGGCCGGGCTGCCCGGTGCGGTGGCGGCCCTCCGCGGCGAACTGGTCAGCTTCCGCGACGAGCGGGGCCGGGAGCTGCTCGACCTTCCGGACGCGCCGCGCCCGGACCCCGGCACCCCCGCACCGGTACGGTTCCTGCCCGCCTTCGACAACGCGATCCTCGGCTACCAGGATCGCAGCCGGATCATCGACGACGCCCACCGCGGCCTCTCGGTCGCCGGTGAACGCGTCGTGCTGGTCGACGGCCGCACCGCCGCCACCTGGACCGTCACCGAGGGCACCGTCACGGTGGACCCGCTGCGGCCGTTCTCCAGGGCCGACCGCGGTGCCGTGGCCGACGAGGGGCGGGAACTGGCGTTGTTCCTCTCCGACGGCGCGAGCGACCGTGTTCGCGTGGCGGCCTCACGCCGTTCTTGATGTGAGCGCGTCCATCTGTATGGTCCAGGCCGAGCGCGAGGCTTTTTGGACATCTTTCAACAAGCGTGTCCGGCAAGGGGTGTGCGCGAAAGGAAGTCCGCACGCGCCATCGGCGCCCTGCTCGCCCCGGTGCTCGCCCTGACCTTCCCGGCGAGCTCCGCCGGCGTCCGCATCGCGGACACCGTGCGCGCCTTCTCCGTCTGCATCGACGTCAGCGTCGTCCGGCCGTCACCCCGCCCCTGCGTCCACCGCGCCCCGGACCGGCTCACCGCCACCGGGGTGCGGCGCTGTTCCCGGTTCCCGGTGGCCGGAAACGGCATGGCGCGGCAGTCCCCAGTAGTCGAGCGGTTACCCTACGTCAGCTGTCCTGATTGGCCATCAGCGCCGTCATCAGCGCCTGTCGTTCGTGATCGAGGGGACCCCTGAATGAACCGCATGCGTACCGTACTTGCCGCGCTCGGCATCACCGCCGGACTGATCACCGCCCCCGCCGCGAGTGCCGCCCCGCAGCCGGTCGGCACCGCGCCCGCCGCCGAGCGCCACGCGCCCTGCACCGGGGAGTTCCGCGGCGACGCCCGCCTCGGTCCGAAGTGGCTGCCCGGCAAGCGGCTCGCCCCGGTCGGCCCGCTGCTGAACGGCTACCAGCGCACCGGTGACCTCACGCCCAGGGACTTCCTCAAGAAGTACTGGGAGGGGCCCGCGGACACGGGAAGCTGGAAGTACCCGCCCAACGACGGCTTCGCCGAGGTGAACGGCGAGATCGACAAGGAGCCCGTCAAGCTCCGCACCGGCCAGCGCCTGGACCGCTTCGGCTCCGAGTACGGCGGCTATCTGGCCCCCGCGGGCGACGCCTACGCCGAGCGCGCCCTGCCCCCGCAGAACCTCAACACCAGGGAAGCGGCCACTCCTTGCGACTACCGCGTCTACAAGGTGGCCAAGCCCTTCTGGGTCTGGCAGGGCAGCATCGCCCCGTGGTTCGAGCAGCCCGGTGGCGGTCAGCAGATCAAGCTCGACGCGGTGTTCCTGGACCCGGGCGAGGGGCAGCGGCTGAACGTGAAGTGGCTGCTCGACAACGCCTACCTGACCCCCGCGGGCGCGTAACCCATGGACCGCCGGGCGCTGCACGCCGCACTCGTCGAGGCCCGAATCCCCGGCGGCTACTACTGGATCGAGGGTGTCCACGAGCCCGCTCCGACCCCGCCGGACTTCCTCTTCGTCCGGCGGGCGGCCGACGGCCGGTGGGAGACCGGGGCCTTCGAGCGCGGCACGTACGAAGTCGTCGCCCGCCACCCGGACGAGGCCGCCGCCTGCGCGCACCTGCTGAGCCTCCTCGTCTGACCGCCCGGGCCGGGTTGCCGGAACAGCAAGAAAGCTTGTACGAGCGGCTGCCCCGGCCGAATGATCGTGACCGGGCGGCCGGGCTTCCGAGCCGGCCGCCCGCAGCCCCGTCACGACCGCCCCACCGCCGGGCGCCCGAGGAGGAACCATGCCGGAGCACACCCCCGTACCCACCCCGTCGGCGGACCGCGCGGCCCGCCCCTCCACGCTCCTCCCCGGCGCGGTGCACCGCCTGGTCGAAGTCCCCGGCGGCCGCATCCACTGCGTCGAACAAGGCACCGGTCCTCTCGTTCTGCTCGTCCACGGCTTCCCCGAGTCCTGGTACTCCTGGCGCCACCAGCTCCCCGCGCTGGCCGCCGCCGGATACCGGGCCGTCGCCATCGACGTACGCGGCTACGGACGCTCCTCCAAGCCCGTCGCCGTCGACGCCTACCGCATGCTCGCCCACGTCGCCGACAACACCGCCGTCGTGAGGGCCCTCGGCGCGGAGACCGCCATCGTCGTCGGACACGACTGGGGATCGCCCATCGCCGCCCACAGCGCCCTGCTCCGCCCCGACGTCTTCACCGCCGCCGCCCTGCTCAGCGTCCCCTACGCACCCCCCGGAGGCCCTCGTCCCACCGACGCCTTCACCCGGATCGGCGGCGACGAGGAGTTCTACGTCAGCTATTTCCAGACCCCCGGCCGCGCCGAGGCGGAGATCGAGCCCGACGTACGCGGCTGGCTCACCGGCCTCTACACAGGCCTCTCCGGCGACACCCTCGCCCCCGCGGATCACAGCGGCCTCTTCTTCGTCCCGAAGGGCGCGCGCATGGCCGACCGGTTTCCCACAGGCCGACTGCCGGGATGGCTGGAGGAGCGGGACCTCGACGTCTACAGCGCGGAGTTCGAACGCACCGGCCTCACGGGCGCGCTCAACCGCTACCGCAACGTCGACCGGGACTGGGAGGACCTCACCGCCTGGCACGGGGCCTCCGTCGCGCAGCCCTCCCTCTTCATCGGCGGTACCCTCGACGCCTCCACCACCTGGATGTCCGACGCCATCGACGCCTACCCGAGGACCCTTCCCGGCCTGTCCGCCGCCCACCTCCTCGAAGGCTGCGGCCACTGGATCCAGCAGGAACGCCCCGCCGAGGTCAACACCCTGCTGACCGACTGGCTGCACGACAGGCGCTGAAACGCGGCTGGAACGCGCCCGTCAGCAGGGCGTGCCGCGCGTCGCCGCGGTCGCCCGGAGCAGATCGCGTACGAGCGTGAAGTCGATCCTGGCCGGGTCGCGGAAGCGCAGGCAGCCCTTGCCCATGTCGCGGGAGGCCAGCCGGTCCGTGAACGCGTAACGGACACCGGTGCGCAGCAGATGGATCGACGTCGTGCGCCCTGCTGCGGACCATGACCCGACCGTAGGGCCGCGAGCCCCGGCCGGGGGTGTGTCGCGCCCCGCTCCCGCCCGCCCCGGGGGCGAAGGTGAACGGATGAACAGCGCAGGCATGCTGGCCGAGGCGTTCGGCCGCGTCAGGGAAGTGGTCCACGCGGCGGCAGAAGGACTCCCGCCCGACGACCTCAACGCCCGCCTCGACGAGGAGGCGAACTCGATCGCCTGGCTGATCTGGCACCTCACCCGCATCCAGGACGACCACATCGCCGACGCGGCCGGAACCGAACAGGTCTGGCTCACCGAGGGCTGGGCCGACCGGTTCGATCTGCCGTTCGACGAGACGGCCACCGGCTACGGGCACAGCGGTGACGAGGTCGCCGCCGTCCGCGTCTACTCCGCCGCACCCCTCCTCGGCTACTACGACGCCGTGCACGAACGGACCCTGGACTTCGTCGCAGGGCTGAACGGCCACGCCCTCGACCGGATCGTCGACGAGACCTGGTCACCCCCGGTGACCCTGGGCGTCCGGCTGATCAGCGTCATCGCCGAGGACCTCCAGCACGCGGGCCAGGCCGCCTTCGTCCGCGGGGTGCTGGAACGGGCCTGAGCACCGGCGGCCGCGACCGGCCCTCGCACACCCGTGCACACTCCCACCAGCGGTGCCATACTCGGAAGCAGTCCGCTAGACAGGCTTGTTCTTGTCCGAAAGGCGACGCGTCATGAGCTGGGCATCGTGGACGACCAGCGGTGTCTTCGCGGGAACCGGCGGAGTACGCACCGTAGAAGCAGGAATCCTCACCGGTGATCTCACGGTGCATACGACCTGGTCCGACGGACAGGCGTCGGTGGCCGTGCAGTACAGCGGATCATCGGACTGGTTTACGCTCGCGGGCAGCCCCGCGCCGTGTCCCTCCGAGGAGGAGAGCCGCGCCTTCCACCAGAGCGTGGTCGAGGCCGTGCGGGAGGGTGCGGGCGCCACGGTCCCGCCGGTCGCCGCCGGGCAGCCCGCCGGACCGCCCTCACCTGCCCCGTAGAGTCCTCCGCCGTCACCGGCACCCCATAGAGTGATCCGCACGGGATCCGTTCCCCCAGGAACGGACGGGCGGGACACACGGGGCGAGGAGCGGGGCGATGAGGCGTGCGGGCGCACGAGCGAGGACGAGGAAGAACCGGCCGTTCTGGGTGGAGCTCCCGCTCCTCATCGGCATGGCCCTGGTCCTGGCCCTGCTGATCAAAACCTTCCTTCTGCAGGCCTTCTCCATCCCCTCGAACTCCATGCAGGACACCCTGCAGACGGGCGACCGGGTCCTCGTCGACAAGCTCACCCCCTGGTTCGGGGCGGAACCGGAACGCGGCGAAGTGATCGTCTTCCACGACCCGGCGGACTGGCTCGACGATGTGCCCGTCGATGAGCCCAACACCGTGCAGAAGGTGCTCGGTTTCATCGGCGTGATGCCCTCGGCCGAGGACAAGGACCTCATCAAGCGGGTCATCGGCGTCGGCGGCGACACCGTGGAGTGCGCCGGCGACGGGCCGGTCAAGGTCAACGGCACCGCCCTGGACGAGCCGTACGTCTTCCCCGGGAACACCCCGTGCAGCGACGACGAGGGCGGCCGCTTCAAGGTCACCGTGCCCGAGGGCAAGCTCTGGGTGATGGGCGACCACCGCCAGGCGTCGGAGGACTCCCGCTACCACCAGGACGACAGCACCGAAGGCATGGTCCCGGTCGACGAGGTCGTCGGCCGCGCCGTCGTCATCGCCTGGCCGCTCGGCCGCTGGAGCACCCTGCCCGTGCCGGACACCTTCGACAACGCCCAGGGCAGCGCCGACCACCCGGCCCCGGCCGCCGAAGCGGTGCTAGACCCGGGCGGCATCACGCTCGCCGCCGCCGTACCCCTGGTGGTGCTGCGCCGCCGCCGGGCGAGGCGCTGAACGGCGGGATTTGCTGATCCGGCAAGCAAGTTGGCCCACCCCGGGGCCCGGACCGCACCATGCCTCCATGAGCCACCACCACACGGATCAGCACGCCCCCGGCCACCGGCATGACGACGATGACGCCCGCCAGTTCTTCACCCAGGAGTTCTGGGAGGACCGCTACCGGGCGGGCAACGCCTGGAGCGGCGACCCCAACCCGGTCCTCGTCCAGTACGCGACGCCCCTCGACCCCGGTACGGCCCTGGACGTGGGCAGCGGCGAGGGCGCCGACGCGATCTGGCTGGCCGCCCGCGGCTGGCGGGTCACCGGCGCCGACTGGTCCTCCACGGGCCTGGAATCCTCCGCCCGTACGGCGGCCGCCGCCGGGGCGGACATCGCGGACCGGATCACCTGGCGGCAGGCCGACGTCCGCAGCTGGGACCCGGCCCCCGAACGCTACGACCTGGTCTCCGCCCAGTTCATGCACCTGCCCCGGGCCGAGCTCCACGCCCTGCACCGCAGGCTAGCCGCCGCCGTCCGCCCCGGCGGCACGCTCCTCGTGGTCAGCCACCACCCGGACGACCGCGACCCCTCCGTCGGACGCCCCGGCAGCGCGGACCTCTTCGCCACGGGGGAGGAGATGGCGGCCGTCCTCGACCCCGCCGAATGGGCGGTCATCGAAGCGACCGCACCCGAACGCGTCGGCCCCGACCCGGAAGGCCGCGAGACCGTCGTCCGGGACGCGGTGCTCCGCGCCGTACGCCACGACTGACCGCACAGCCGAGGAGGAAGGCGAAGGCCCGCACGCTTCTAGCGCCGTGCGAAGTTCCGTACGTAACGGCGCTGCCAGGGCGTCTCCACCGCCCGTGGGTGGTAGCCCCGGCGGACGAACGCCACCGCGTCCGCCGCGGGGACCCCGTCCAGGACGGCCAGGCAGGCCAGCGCCGTCCCCGTCCGGCCCATTCCGCCGCCGCAGGCCACCTCGACTCTTTCGTCGGCGGCCCGGTTCCATACCTCTTCGAGGAGGGCCCGGGCCGCCTCCCGGTCCGCCGGAAGCCGGAAGTCCGGCCACCGCAGCCACCGTGACTCCCACCCGACCGGGGGCGGTGTGCGCCCCAGCAGATAGACGCCGAACTCCGGCTCGGGGCCGGTGGGCAACGGCTCGCGCAGCCCCCGGCCACGGACCAGCCGCCCGGAGGGAAGGGCCAGGACGGCCGGATCGCCGGCGTTCCAGTTCTCGCTCACGTGAGCCATCCAACCACCCCGGTGCACCGGGGCGGTACGCCCCGGATACGGTCCGCCGGGAGGTCAGGCGGCGACCGGGACCGGGGAGTCCGCGGGCCCCGCGTCGCCGACCGGGGCCGTCGTCCGGCGCGCACTCTTCAGCAGCACGACCAGAGTGGTCGCGACCAGTGTGCCGGTGGCGACCGCCAGCAGGTACAGGAACGGCTCACCGATCAGCGGGACCACGAAGATCCCCCCGTGCGGAGCGCGCAGGGTCGCCCCGAAGGCCATCGACAGCGCACCGGTCACCGCGCCGCCCGCCATGACCGACGGGATGACCCGCAGCGGGTCGGCGGCCGCGAACGGGATCGCGCCCTCGGTGATGAACGAGGCACCCAGCACCCAGGCCGCCCGGCCGTTCTCCCGCTCGGTCTTCGTGAACAGCTTCCTGCGTACGGTGGTGGCGAGCGCCATCGCCAGCGGCGGGACCATGCCCGCCGCCATGACCGCCGCCATCACCTTGAGGCTGCCCGGGGTCGGATCGGCGAGACCGCCGACCGCGAAGGCGTATGCCACCTTGTTCAGCGGTCCGCCCATGTCGAAGCACATCATCAGCCCGAGGACGACGCCGAGGATCACCGCGTTGGAGCCGGACAGACCGTTCAGCCAGTCCGTCAGCGCGCCCTGCAACGAGGCGATCGGCTTGCCGACCACGATGAACATCAGGAACCCCACGACCGCCGACGCGATCAACGGGATCACCAGCACCGGCATGATGCCGCGCAGGGTCGGATGGACCGGCACCCGCTGGATGGCCATCACCACCGCACCGGCCAGCAGACCGGCCACCAGACCGCCGAGGAACCCGGCGTTCACGGTCAGCGCGATGGCCCCGCCGACGAAACCGGGGACCAGCGCGGGCCGGTCCGCCATCCCGTACGCGATGTATCCGGCCAGCACCGGCACCAGGAAGGCGAAGGCCGCCGAGCCGATCTGGTTGAGCAGCGCGGCCCAGCTGTCCGCCTCGCCCCACAGGAAGTGGTCGGCCACCGACCTGGCGTCCGCTATCTCGTAGCCGCCGATGGCGAACGACAGGGCGATCAGCAGACCGCCCGCCGCGACGAACGGCACCATGTAGCTCACACCGGACATCAGATACGTCCGCAGCCGGACGCCGAAGTGCGCGTGGTCCGCGCCGGATCCGCTCCCGTCGTCCGTGGTGCCGTCGTCTTCCGGGGCGACGGCGATCTCTCCGTGCTCCGCCTTGCGGCGGGCCTCCGCGATCAGTTCGGCGGGCCGGTTGATGCCCGCCTTCACCCCGACGTCCACCAGCGGCTTGCCCCGGAACCGGGCCTTCTCCCGGACCTCCACGTCGTGGGCCCAGATGACCGCGTCGGCCGCCGAGACCACCGCCGGGTCCAGCTTCCGGAAACCGGCCGAGCCCTGGGTCTCCACGGTCACCTCGACGCCCTCGGCGCGGCCTGCCGCGGTCAGGGACTCGGCGGCCATATAGGTGTGCGCGATGCCGGTGGGGCAGGAGGTGACGGCGACGATCCGGAAGGGGGCGGGCTCCTCGGTGGGCTCCACCACGGCTGCGGCCGACTCCGGCGCAGGCGCCTCCTGCGCAGGCTCCTCGCCCCGGATCAGCGCCGCCACCGCCCCCGGGTCCGTACCGGCGCGCAGCGCGGCCGTGAACTCCGGGTCCATCAGCCTGCGGGCCAGGCCCGACAGGATGGTGAGGTGGTCGTCGTCGGCCCCGGCCGGTGCGGCGATCAGGAAGATCAGGTCCGCAGGACCGTCGGCCGCTCCGAAATCGATGCCCGCCGCGCTGCGCCCGAAGGCCAGCGTCGGGGCGCTCACATGTGCGCTGCGGCAGTGCGGGATGCCGATACCGCCGTCCAGACCGGTCGGCATCTGTGCCTCACGGGCGGCGACGTCGGCCAGGAAGCCGTCGAGATCGGTGACGCGGTGCGCGGCCACCATCCGCTCGGCGAGCGACCTCGCGGCGGCGTCCTTCGTTGCGGCGGACAGATCGAGGTCGACCAGTTCCGCGGTGATCAGCTCACTCATCGCGGTGCTCCTTGCTCGGGGACCGCCCTGCGGCGGCTCGGGGGGACGGGGCGGCGGGCTCGTACGGGTGGGGTCCGTACGGGAGTCGCGGGAGTTGGGGCGGTGTCGGGGGCGGTGCGGGGGTCATGGGGCGGGCTCCGTCAGCGCGCGGTCCAGCGGCACGTCGGAGGTCGTCACGACCGACGGCAGATCGAGGTCGGCCGGGGCGGGCATGATGCTTCCGGCCAGCTGCACCGCCGCGGCACCGTGGGCGACGGCCGAGGCGAGAGCCTTCGGTCCCTGCCCGCCCGCCGTCAGAAAACCGGCCAGGGAGGCGTCTCCGGCACCGACGTTGCTGCGAACGGCCGCCACCGGGGCGGTGGCGAAATACGCCCCCGACGCCTCGGCCAGCAGCTGCCCGTCCGCGCCCAGACTCGCCAGCACCGACCGGGCGCCGCGCTCGCGCAGCTCCTCGGCGGCCTTGAGGGCGTCGCCCACCGTGGCGAGCGGACGGCCCACGGCCTCGGCCAGCTCCTGGGCGTTGGGCTTGATCACGTCGGGCCGCTCGGCGAGCGCGGCGGTCAGCGCCGCGCCCGAGGTGTCCAGGGCGATCCGCGTCCCGGCCCGGTGGCTGCGCGCGACCAGCTCCGCGTACCACCGGGGCGGCAGTCCGCGCGGCAGGCTTCCGCAGCAGGCGATCCAGTCGGCGGCCGACGAGCGGACCCGTACCGCTTCCAGGACGTCCTCCGCCTCGGCCGGACTCAGCTCGGGACCCGCCGCGTTGACCTTGGTGAGGGTGCCGTCGGGCTCGACGAGCGTGACGTTGATCCGGGTGCTCCCGGCGATCGGCACACCGGCGGCCTCGATGCCCAGGTCACCGAGGAGGCGGGCGAGCAGTGCTCCCTCCGGTCCGCCGATCGGGGCGACGGCGACCGTCCGGTGTCCGGCTGCCGCGACGGCGCGCGAGACGTTGACGCCCTTGCCACCGGGATCGACGCGGTCCGAGGTGGCCCGCAGCACGGTGCCGCGTACCAGACCGGGCAGCTCGTAGGTGCGGTCCAGGCTGGGGTTGGGGGTGACGGTGAGGATCATGCGCGTACTACTTCCGTGCCCCGGCTCTCGATGGAGCGGGCGTCGTCGGGGCTGAGGCCCGTGTCGGTGATGAGCAGGTCCACATCGGTCAGATCGCCGAAGCGCGCGAAGTGCTCCTGCCCGAACTTGCCCGAGTCGGCGAGCAGGACGACCCGGCGGGCCGCCCTGATCACGGCCCGCTTCACTGCGGCCTCGGCGAGGTCGGGCGTGGTCAGACCGCTTTTGGGGGAGAAGCCGTTGGTGGCGAGGAAGACCACGTCGGCGTTGATCTCGGCGTACGAACCGAGCGCCCAGGCATCGACCGCGGCCCGGGTGCGGTGGCGGACCCGGCCGCCGACCAGATGCAGCGCGACGCCGGGGTGATCGGCGAGCCGCGCGGCCACCGGCAGCGCGTGCGTCACCACGGTCAGCGTCGCCTCGACGGGCAGGGCCGCGGCGAGCCGGGCGGTCGTGGTCCCGGCGTCGACGATCACACTGCCGTCCGCGGGGAGCTCGGCGAGCGCGGTCTGCGCGATGCGGTCCTTCTCGTCGGCGGCGACGGCGTCGCGCTGGGCGAGATCGGGCTCGAAGTCCAGCCGTCCGGCCGGAATCGCGCCGCCGTGCACCCGGCGCAGCAGCCCCGCCCGGTCCAGCGCCTTGAGATCCCGCCGGACCGTCTCGGCGGTCACCTGGAACTCCTCGGCCAGGGACAGCACGTCGACCCGGCCGCTCTCCTGGGCGAGGCGGAGGATCTCCTGCTGACGCTCCGGTGCGTACATGTGGTTTCGTTTCCGTTTCATGACCGAGTCTGTGGTTTCGCGCTCAGGTTACGTCCGAGGTGTGGGAATGTAAACACAAACGGGTGAGGAGTGGGCATGAACGGAAGGCGGGGCGCACCCGTGAGGGGTACGCCCCGCCGGTGGGGCTGTTCGGACTGGTCAGTGCGCTTGCGGTGCGTCCTCGTGGAGGGGGCGGGCCAGCAGGGGCGCCCCCGGGAGCTGGTGTCCGCCGCTGGCGAGCATGCGGACCTCGCCCCGGTCGCTGATCTCGGCCCGTACGATCCCGGTCTCGTCCTCGTACACCGGGAATCCGCCCGCCCCCATCCGGTCCGTCAGTCGGACGGTGACCACGTCGTCCGTGGCGCCGGACAGCTGGAAGATGAGTTCGTAGCGCTCCGTGTGAACCATGTGGTGCATGACGGCCTCCCGGCCGGACCGCGGACAGGATGCGGTCCTGTAACCCATTGTTTCGCACCCGGACACCCCTTGCCCGGGGAGCGACGGCCAACGGGCGGAGCCGCCCGGTCGATCGGGTGACTCCGCCCGGTAGGACAACATGAGCGGCCGCGCGGAGGGCTAGGCATGCGTGCATGAGACTTGAGCCTCGACGAAAGAACAGCGCTTCCCTCCGTTCCCGCAACCTCACGATGGTCGGCGCCCTCGGTATGGCGGCGGCCGCGGCCGTTCTGCTGACGGGCTGTGGCCAGAGCGCGGACAACGCGACGTCCGCGGCCACCTCCGAGGCCGCGAAGGTCCTTCCGCAGCAGCAGACGACCACCCCGTCCGCCACCGCTGAGCTGACCGAGGAGCAGCAGGAACGCAAGGAGGTGCTCGACGCCACGAAGGTCACCTTCGACGACGCCGCCACGACCGCTGTCGGCGAGGTGGCCGGGGGCAAGCTGGTCGACCTCGACCTGGAGGGTGTGGACGACGACGACCGCGACGAGAGCCCCAGTCCGACCGCGACCGGAAGCCCGACGGGCACGGCCAGCCCGACCGGAACGTCCAGTCCCACCGCGAGCCCCGGTGCCGAGGGCCCTGTCTGGGTCGCGGAGGTCGCCGAGAGGGACGGCACGATCCACACCGTGCGGATCAACGCGGTCGACGGCAAGGTCACCGAGGCCCGCGTCGACGCCGATCAGGACACGGAGGACAAGGAGCAGACGGTCGAGTGGCTCTCACAGGCCACCCAGACCCCCCAGCAGGCGGCGAAGGTCGCTACTGAGAAGAAGAAGGGGACGGTCACCTCCGTCAGCCTGGAGGACAACAACGGCGACGGCGTCATCTGGGCCGTCGACGTGGTCGGCTCCGACTGGAAGAGGACGACCTTCGACGTGGACGCCAAGACCGACGCGATCGTCCGCGAGGAGAACGACGACTACTGACCGCTGAGAGCCTGCGAGGAAAGAGGGGTACGCCGGAGGTCCGGCGTACCCCTTCGCGCGTGCGCTACCGCTTGCCGCCCGGCTCGCGGCGGTCGAGCAGCCGGCAGACGAAGTCCTCCTGGAGCGCGCGGAGGGTGGCCAGCAGCCGCGGATTCGTGGTGCTGTTCACCTGGGAGGTGAGGGAGACGGTCAGGGACCGCTTGCCGTCCTTCGTGCCCGCCGCGAGCTGCGTGTAGCCGGGGAAGTTGCCGGTGTGTCCGTACACGGTGCCGCAGCGCGTCGTATAGGAGAAGAGGGCGAGTCCGGCCCTGTTGCGGCCGGGACCGGCCGGTTCGGAACTCCCCTCCACGAACGTCAGCTGCTGGCGGCGGACCGCCGGCCCCAGGCCCCGGCCCCCGGCGTAGCCGCGGATGAAGGCCCCCAGGTCCCGGGGCGTCGAGACGATGCCGCCCGACGCCCACACTCCGGAGGCGCTGAGCACCGTACTGACGTCCTCGGGCGTGTCGGGGGCGTCCGTCGCGTAGCCGTGCAGATAGGGCTCCGGCAGCCGGTAGCCCTGGGGGAGGGTGGTGTGACGAAGACCCAGTGGCCGGTACACGAGTTCGGCGAGGAGCCTCTCGTAACGCTGTCCCGTCGCTGCCTCCGCCATGAGGGCGACGGCGATGTTGTCGGAGTTCGAGTAGCGGTACGCGGAGCCCGGCCGGAACCGCAGCGGGTCCCCGGCGACGTAGTCCAGCAGCTTCCGGGAGTCGAAGTGCCTGCGCGGGTCGGCGGTCAGCTCGGCGATGAACGTGGGGGCCTCGGTGTAGTCGGGCAGCCCGCTGGTGTGGTTCAGGAGCTGGCGGAGCGTCACCCGGTGCCAGGCGGAGGGCAGCCGGGGCAGTCGGCGCCCGAGGGTGTCGTCGAGGGAGAGGGCGCCCCGGTCCGCCAGATGCAGGGCGACCGAACCGCTGAAGGCCTTCGCCGTGCTGGCGATCCGCATGTGATCGCCGGTCCGCGGCGGGCGCCCGGTGCCGATCTGCGAGGTGCCCGCCCGGTACACCTCGCTGCGCCCGCCCGCCGTGAGGACCGCGACGGCCCCGGGCGGACCGCCGGGCGTGCCGACGAGCGCCTGGAGCCTGCGCCGCAGCTCACGGTCGGCCGGACCGTGCGGGCCGTCGCCCCCGTCACCGCCCGCGTGGGCCGGGCCGGTCAGCAGCCCGGCGAGCGAGGCGGCCGCCAGCACGGCGACGACGGCTCCTCGCCGGGCGGCCCGTTGCCGCCGGGGGCGGTCAGGGGGCAGCGGGACGCGGGGAAGGTGGGGTGTCGGCACCGGGGGTACCTCCTGGAAGGGGTGGCGTCGCGCGGACCGCGCGGGCGGGGCGTTCCGCTCCCGCGAGCCCCAGCATCCGACGGCCGGGCGGGCCATGCCCCCGAGGTGGTCCATCCGGCCGATCACTGCCGCTCCGTCACAGGGCCAAGGGAGCGCCCCGGCGCAGATCGAGGACGTACCGCCGCCCCGGGCGGTCGCCGAACATGACGTCCTCCACCGGCTCGAACCCGGTGCGGGCCAGCACCGCACGGGAGCCCGAATTGTCCAGCGTCGTCTCCGCCCGCAGCTCGGTCAGCCCGTACTCCCGCACCGCCAGCACGCAGACCTGCTGAACCGCCCGGGTCGCAAGGCCGCGCCCGGCCGCCTTCTCGGCGATCCGGTACCCGAGCTCCGCCGAACCGTTCTCCACCTGCACGAGGTTGATGCGGCCCAGGACGGTCCCGTCGGCGTCCTCTATGAGATGGAAGTGGTGCAGGCCCGCGTCCTGCTCGGCGAGCAGCTCACGGTGGCGTTCGGCGAAACCGGCGAAGTAGTCGTCGCCCCGGTCGGGCACCGAGGCGGAGAAGTACGCGCGGTTCTCCCGCTCGAACGCGAGAAGGGCGTCGGCATGGCCGGGACGCAGGCGGCTGATGGTCGTCATACCGGGATGCTAGGCGGTTTCCGGCCCCGGCCCGGGGGCGTTTCCCGGGCCATCCCCGGTTCTCGCCACGGGACAGCCCTCAGGGCAGCTGGCGTTCCAGCGCGTGGGCCAGGCCCCGTTCCGCGTCGTCGGCCGACGCGCGCAGGTAGGCCCGCTCGTAGGCCGAGTCGCCCGCGGCCTGCCGGGCCCGGAGCTCCCACTGCTCGCGGATCGCCCCGAGCTCCGGGGTGCCCCGGTGGGGGTGCCCGATCATGCGCCAGTACGTGTGCCCCGTCCCGGAGGCGCGGGCCGCGGCCACCCCGTTCCCCTGGACGGCGATGGCTCCGGCGAGCAGATCGAGGCCGAGCGCGATACCGAGGCTGTCGTGCAGCTCGTGCTTGCTCGCGAGCATCGCCCGCGCATGGCTCTCGGCGTGCCGGGGGCGTCCCTGGAGCAGGTGGATGAGAGCCAGTTGGTGATCGGCGTAGGCCCGAGCCCAGTGCTCGCCGAAGCGCAGGCTGATCCGCTGGAGCCGGGTGGCCTCCTCGTACGCCTCGTCCAGGCGGCCGAGCGCGGACAGGGCGAACAGGCGTATCACCCGGCAGCGAAGCTGCGAAGGCGCGTCGGCGGGGTCGCCCGCGTGGTGGCGCAGCGCGTGGTCGCTGATGGAGTGCGCGGTGTGCGGCTTGCCCATCATCAGATACGTGAAGCTCATGGAGTGCGCCGCGAGGAGCACCGCCTCGGCGTCCTCGTCGCGGCGGGCCGCGTAGTGGCACTCCTCGCCCGTACGACGGGCTGCCTCGTGGTCGCCCTGGAGCGTCAGCGTGATGCCCAGGGCCCAGAGCGCGCGGGTGCGGTGCGGACCGGCGGAGAGCGGCAGGGCCAGCACCCGTTCCAGATACGTACGGGCCTGGTGCAGATGGCCGCAGCAGCTCCAGAACAGCCCGGCGCACCCGGCCATCTCCATCGCCTTCTCCGGGTCCTCGGCCAGCAGGTGGTCCAGGGCGGCGCACAGATCCGCGTGGGTGTCGGCGATCCGGTGGTACCACGCGACCTGCGAGGGCCCCAGCCAGCCCGCGTACGCCTGGACGGCGACCTGGGCGAAGTGCCGGGCGTGCCGGTCAGCCAGGAGGGCGTCCTGCGCCAGCTCGGCGAGCCACATCGCACCGTACTCGCGCAGCGTGTCCAGCATCAGATAGCCGTCCCCGGTCCGCCGGAGCACCGACTGGTCGGCCAGCCGCTCCAGCGCGGGGGCGATCGCGTCGGCGCCGAGCGGCCCGCCCGCGCACACCGCCTCGGCGTCCGCCGCCGTGACGACGCCCCGGAAGACGGAGAGCCGCGCCCACAGCAGCCGCTCCAGCGGAGCGCAGAGCTCGTGGCTCCAGCCGATCGTGGTGCGCAGGGCACGGTGGCGGCGGGGCCACACCGTGTCGTCGGTGAGGGCGTCCATCCGGGAGGCCAGCCGTCCGGTGATCTCCTGGGCGCTGCTCCCGCGGAGCTGGGCACAGGCCAGTTCGACGGCGAGCGGTATGCCGTCGAGGCGGCGGCAGATGTCGGCGACGGCGGCCGCACTGTCCGGGGCGTCGAGCCGGAGGTCCGGAGCGATCGCGGCCGCACGGTCGTGGAAGAGGCGCACGGCGTCGTCCCCGTCGGCTCCCGCGGAGAGCGGGGGCACCTCTATGACGTGCTCGTCCGGTGCGCCGAAGGGCTCCCTGCTGGTGGCCAGCACCGTCAGGCCCGGAGCCGCGGAGAGCAGCTCGGCGACGAGCTGCCCGCACGGGCCGACGACCCGCTCGCAGCAGTCGAGGACCAGGAGCAGCCGCCGGTCGGCCAGCCATTCGCAGAGTGCGGCCACCGGGCGGCGAGGGCTGTGGTCGAGCAGTCCGACCCCGTCGCAGACCGTCGTCGTGAGCAGCTGGTCGTCGTGCAGATGGGACAGGTCGGCCCACCACACGCCGTCCGGGTAACGGCCCTGGACCCGCTCGGCGGTGCGCAGGGCCAGGCGACTCTTGCCGACCCCGCCGCTGCCCGTGAGCGTGACCAGCCGATGATCTCGAAGTGCCCGTTCGATGCTGACCAGTTCGCTGTCGCGGCCGACGAAGCTGGTCGTCACGACGGGGAGGTTGCCCATCACGGGGACATCCTGCCTCGCCGGGCCCCGCCGCCTCCGTTCATAGCGAAAAGCAGTCAGAAACGGCCGACAATGCATCCCGGCCGATCGATAAGCGACGGGAACCGAAAGATCAATGCGGGTCGGCGCGGACCGGCGCGCGGGCGGCCCGGGGGCACTGTCAGACCCCTGCGTTACGTTGCTGGCATGACGCGATTCGTAGGAGGGGCACCCTCGACCGGCCCGGAGGAGCGGCCCCCGGCCGAGGCGGCCACCGAACACCCGGAGATCACGTACATCGGATGCGCGCGGTGCGGCACCCAGATCGCGGGCCTCGACGGCCGCTACGCCTGCTCGGGCTGTGGCTGGGTCAACCAGTGGACCGATGGCCACCGCCCGCTGCCCGCGGCCCGCGTCGGCTGACCGGGCCGGCCGCCCGCAGGTGCCGCCCGTGCGGGTGTTCCAGCAGGTGTGACGGTTGTCCCAGTGCTGGACCGGAATCGCGACCGCCGCCGCCCACCACGTACACTCGCCCCCGCCTTTGCCGACCGGCAGGGGCTCTTCGCACGAGACCGACGGGGAAATATTCCGTATGAGTACCGCAGACAGCACCGAAGCACCGATCTACGCCGGCCTTGTGGAGGAGCAGGGCGACGTGCTCGCCGAAGTGCGCCGTGTGGCCGAGGAGGTCCTGCGCGACGCCGATCGCGCGGTCGACTTCGGCACCGTCCGGACGGCCGCCGCCGCCCGCTAGCAGCCCCAGGGGCGGACGAGCCGAGACCCGGCCCGCGTCCGCCGAGGGCGGCCACGCCCCTGCGGGCCTGGCCATCACGGGACGATGAACGTCCTGCAACTATTGCCATGTTCTTGCGTTCGTGACGCGATGGTTTGCTGGAGAACCGCCGCAAGCGGAAGCGGGTGAGGCCGCGGTAGGCCGGATGTCCTGAATCCAGGCCCGGCGCCACCGCGGCCCCCCGGCGGACCGCCACGGACACCCCGGCGGCCCCGCGTCGGTGAGCGGCCCGCGCCGACGCGCGGAGAGCGCTCCCGAGCGGGCGTCCCGAGCGACCTGGACCTCGGCGCCCGCGCCGCCGCCCTGCTCTCGCTCGCCCTGCCCGGCTCCGTCCACCCCCACCAGGGCGAGGAGCTGTGGCCTGCCGGAAGCCGACGTACCGGTGGCCCGCGTCCAGGACCCCATGTGCTTCCGCTTCCAGCGCCGGGCCCCGGCCGCGACGGCTGCCGCACCCCGCTGCCCGGGGCGGCCGGTGAACCGTGCGCGGGCCTCGGCACCACCGTGGAACCCTGGCTTCCGCTGCCCCCGGGACGGGCCGCTGCGCGCGGCCGACCGCCAGGCCGACGACCCCGCGTCCATGCTGTCCTGTGCCGCGTACCGCGAGGTCCTGCGGCGGAGGCGCTACCTCGCCGCGTGCACGCCGAACCGCTGTACCGGGTGAGCGAGGGGCCGGACCTCCTGACGTTCGCGCGCAGACCGCGTGGTCTGCATGTTCGCGCGCGGCGACCACCTGGTCTGCGCGGTCGACCTCGCCGGGGAGCCCGTACCCCTCCCGGCCCGCACCGGGGCCCTGCTCACCAGCGGCCCCCTGGACGCCGAGGGCCGCCGAAGGGCCCGGGTTCCGGACGCCCCCCCGGCGTCCGGAACCCGGGAGAACGCGGCCGGGGCCTCAGGCGGCCCGGCTCACACTCCGCACACCCGGGTGCAGCGCCGCGTACTCCAGCGGCGCCGACGGGTCGATCGACACGTCCGGCGGAGCGGGTTCAGCCCCGGCCCGCACCAGCAGATCGCCGACCGCCGCGATCATCGCCCCGTTGTCCGTGCACAGCTTCAGCGGCGGCACCCGCAGCGTGATCCCGGCCGCCCGGCACCGCCGCTCCGCCAGCTCCCGCACCCGTGAATTGGCGGCCACCCCGCCGACCACGACCAGCGTGGACACCCCGTGATCGCGGCAGGCAGCCACCGCCTTACGGGTCAGCACATCGGCCACGGCTTCCTGGAGCGACGCGGCCCCGTCGACCACGGGCAGCTCGCCGCCCTCCACGCGTCGCTGCTCGGCCCACCGAGCGGCCGCCGTCTTGAGCCCGGAGAAGGAGAAGGAGTACGGGGCGTCCCGCGCGCCGGTCATCGGCCGCGGGAACGCCGCCGCGCGCCGGTCGCCCTCCCGCGCCACCCGGTCGATCGCCGGACCGCCCGGATAGGGCAGCCCGAACACCCGGGCGACCTTGTCGAAGCACTCCCCGGCCGCGTCGTCCACGGTGTCCCCGAGGTGCACGATCGGATCGCGGGCCAGATCCCGTACGAGCAGCAGCGAGGTGTGGCCGCCGGAGACGATCAGCACCACACAGGGGTCGGGCAGCGGACCGTGCTCCAGCGTGTCGGCGGCGACATGGCCCGCCAGATGATGCACGCCGTACAGCGGCACGCCCAGCGCGTACGCCAGCCCCTTCGCCCCGGCCAGCCCCACCTGGAGGGCCCCGGAGAGCCCGGGACCCGTGGTGAGGGCGACCGCGCCGATGTCCCTCATGCTCAGCCCCGCGCTGTCCAGCGCCTGCCGGACCACCGGCGTGAACGCGTGCACGTGCGCCCGCGCCGCGATCTCCGGCACGACGCCACCAAAACGAGCGTGCTCGTCCATGCTGGAGGCCAGCGCATGCCCGAGCAGCCGCCCGTCCCGCACCAGTCCCGCCCCGGTCTCGTCGCAGGACGATTCGATCCCGAGTACCACAGGAGAGCCCACTGGAGCCTCCTTGTCGTATTCAGTAAGTGCAATCAATGTGCAATAAGGTAGTCCACCGCGGGCGGGCCCCGCACCGAGCGGGGGAGCCCCTGTGCTCCAGCAGAGCCGTCGCGATGACGACCCGCGCGGGTTCGAGCGCGGTCCGGCCGCCCTCGGCATACCGGAGCGCGCTCCGCAGCACCCGCCCCGGCGTCCGGCCGACGGCCCAGCCCCAGCGACGCGGTGAGCAGGTCGAGCGGGTACAGCACGGCATCCGTCACCCCGCCCCTCACCGCGCTCTCCCAGCGGATGCCCAGCCCGGGCGGCAGCTCGAAACCAGGGTCGCCCGTCGGCGGTTCCGGGCCGATCGCGGCCACGGCCCTTACCCGCACCGCATTTCGACGCGGCACGGCAGGGCCGCCGAGCAGACCGGAGCCGAGCACCTGACCCGGTACGCCTGAGTACGAGCGCTCAGGTCCACCACCCGGGCCGCCGCGAGGATGAGGACGACAGCCGGGGCGAGCGCCGGGCGGGCCCGGCCCGGCCGCGTCGCACCGCGGAAGGCCGCCCCGCCCACCGGACCACTGGAGAACCGAGACCCGTGCTCAGCCGCATCGCCGCCGTCGTCGTCCCCTCCTTCGGACGCCTCACCGTGACGTCCGACCACGCCTCAGCCCCGGCCGCGGGCAGCATCATTGTCGCCAACCACACCTCCCTCGCCGACCCGGGCATCGTCCTCGCCGCTCTGCTCCGACTCGGCGTCGAACCCGTCGTCCTCGCCACCGCGGGGCTCTGGCGGATCCCGGTCCTCGGCCGGCTGCTGGAGCGCGGCGGCCATGTGCCCGTGCACCGCCACACCCACCGGGCGGCCGACGCCCTCGACGAGGCGGCCGCCGCGCTCGGGGACGGGCGGCATGTCCTGATCTACGGGGAGGGTCGGCTGCCCGGCCGCACCGACGCCGCCGAGGCCCCTCCGGAGAGCTTCCGCAGCGGCCTCGCCCGCCTCGCCCACGCGTCCGGCGCTCCGGTCGTGCCGCTCGGCCAGGCGGGCGCCCGCCGCGTGACCTCAGGCCGGTGCGTCAAGCAGATCTCCGGGCTGCTCACCGCTCCGGCCCGCCGCCCCCGCCTCCACGTCCACGTCGGCGCCGCGCTGCACCTTCCGCCGGACGTCGAGGCGGCCACCGCCAGGGCCCGCGCTGCCGTCACGTCCGCCTGGCGCACGGCGGCCGGACACCTGGGCGAACCCGCGGCCCGGGTGGCGGCGGCGACGCGGGCGGCGTAGGTATGGAGGGCATGCTGCTCCGAGGAGGCGTGAGGCCGCGGAGCGCATCGGCCTGGAAGCGGCCGATGACCACCAGACTCACCCGCCGGACCGGCGTCAGCGGCCGGCGGCCCAGGACCGGGGGCGAGGAGACGGATCCCGATGACGGCGGCAGAGCAGACCACTCCCGTGCACGGCGTTCCGTGCTGGGTCAGTCTCATGACCCCGGACCTGCGGGCCACCGAGGACTTCTACACGGCCGTTCTCGGCTGGACCTTCCGCTCCGGCACCCTCGGCAAGGGCTTCTCCGTCGCCCACGTCGGGACCGTGCCCGTCGCCGGGATCGGACAGATCGCCCCGGGCCTGCCCGCGTCCGTGAACTGGACCCCGTACTTCGCCGTCGACGACGTGGACGCCGCCGCGGGCCGGGTCCGGGAGCGCGGTGGCACGATCGCCGTCGGCCCGATCCGGCTGGGCCCCGGCCGGGGAGCCGTCGCCGCGGACCGGGAGGGGGCCGGATTCGGCTTCTGGGAGGGCCGGACCCCTCCGTGGTTGCTCGGCCGCGACAACGCACCGGCCTCCCTCGAACTGCGCACCAGCCACGCCTTCGACGCCGCGATCTTCTACGCCGAGATCTTCGGCTGGGCCTCCGAGGAGCCCGGTGGCTGCGAGGTCGGTTACGCCTACGCGCAGGACGCCGTCGTCGTACGCCAGGGCGGCCGGACCGTGGCCACCCTGCGCGGCGGCGGGGACGGCGCGTCCCCCGACCCCCGGTTGCGCCCGCGCTGGCACGTCCGCTTCCTGGTCGAGGATCTGGAAGCGGTCACCGAGGCGGCCCGCAGGGCGGGCGGCGCGGTCTCGCCGCCCGTGGACCGCCCGGCCGACGGAACCGAGTCGGTGATCAGCGACCCCTACGGCGGCATCTTCACCGTCTGCACCCACCTCGCGCCGGACGCTCCCGGCCCTTCGGCCTGAGTCCGTCAGCAGGGCCGGACGCCTGCTCCTTCGGCCTGAGGCGTCAGCAGGTACGGAACACATACCCCGCTCGTCCGGCCGGCCTGACGTCCAGGTCCCGGCGCACCACCGACAGCCGCGCTCCCACGGACGAGCAGGCCCGGGCGAAGTCGCGCGCGGTGTACTCGACGACGAAGACCCGGTCGTCGTACGCGGAGGCGTAGTCGGCGCACTCGTCGTACCGGCCGCACTCCTCGCTGACCGCGAAGTCGAACCCGATCGCCTCGCGCCGCTCCAGCAGATCGGTGCTGTTCTTCTGGCCGATCGCCAGCCCGGCCGCGTGCGCCCGGGTGGCCAGGAGCTCGGCGAACGCGGCGTTGTGTGCCGGGGTCAGCAGGCCGCCGGAGCGCTCGTACGAGTCCAGGTTGTCCGGCTCCACCGCCTGGAACCCCGCCTTCGCGCAGCCGTCGATCCAGTCCCCCACGATCACCGCCAGCCGACTGCGCTTGGCCGCGGTCGATGTGTCGAGCAGCGCCTCGCCCCACGCCTCGTCGTTGACCAGGTCGCCGTCGCTGTCGCGCAGCAGCAGATCGGGGTCGTTCTTCCGCCACCAGGCAAGTGCGTCCGGCTGGGCCTGGAAGGCGTTGACGTAACAGACGTTGTACAGCCCTTCGGCGGGCTGGTCGCCACGGTCGCGGGCGACCGCCTCCACCCCGGCGGGCGGGGGGTACGCACCGCCGATCTGGTAGTCGAACGTCGCGTTCGCCGTGGGCGGCACGACCTTCGGCGCGGGAGGCGCGGGAGGTGCGGGAGAGCCGGTGGCGAGGACGCCGGACAGGAGCAGCCCTGCTCCCGTCGCGACCGCGGCACCGCCGGCGAGTGCGAAGAGCCTGCCCCTGCGGCGGAGGAGGGGGGCGGGGACCTGCGGGGACATGCGTACTCCGGTGCGTGGGCGCCCGATTGGCGTCAGGCGGTGAGGCCTTGATGATCTGGAAGATGTTCGGTACGGGCGGCGGTGTGATGGCGCGGAGGGCGCAGCCGCCCGCCGTGCACAGGGCGGCGAAAACGCCGGCGGTACGTTCCCGGCCGCCGACGTTGACGAGCATATGGAGGTCACTGAGGCGGACGTCCTCCGGGCGGTCGGCAGGAACGGTGGCGGGCAGCACCGGTTGGACGACCAGCGGCGTGCCGTCGGCGGGGATGACGTCCCGGACATGCCGGAGGACGGTCGCGCACCGCACGTCGTCCCCGTCGCCGCCGATATCCGCGACGGTGCCGAAGCGCCCGAATCCGAAGCGGTGCGGCACGGTGACGGCGGTGAGCGCTGTGCCCCGGCCCGCCCCCGCGGCATCACCGGATCGGTGAAACATCCGCGTCATGGCGACCGTCGGACCGGGCGTGCCCGTACGCAGGACTTCACCGGCGGCGGAGGGTCCGGAAGACGCCCGGTTCCGTCCCGGTGAGCAGGTGAAGTCCTGCCGGGGCGCGCGGCAGGCGCAGGGTCGCCTGCTGATGGGGGCCGAGGGACCCGGGAGGGTAGCGGCGCCGCTTGACCTCGGGTGGCCGGGGCGGCGGACGGCTGTCCTCGCACCGCTCCCGTCGCGCCGCGCGGGCGTCAGCCGGACCGGGTGCCGCGCAGGGTCTCGGCGGCCTCGGCCGCCACCGCCTCGGCAACGGCCGCCAGGGCCGGGGAGTCCAGCTTCCACTGCTGCCAGAACAGCGGGACGTCGACGACGTGATCCCGGGTGAGGGCCACCAGCTCGCCGGTGCTGAGCAGCGGTCGCGCGTGGACCTCGGGCAGCATGCCCCAGCCCATGCCCGCCGCCACGGCCTCCACGAACCCTTCGGAGGTGGGGACGGAGTGCCGCCGTGCGCCCGCTCCGGCCGGGAGGCCGAGCCCGCGCGCGAAGGAGTCCTGGAGGTCGTCCCGCCGGTCGAAGCAGAGCACCGGTGCGTCGGCGAGCAGCTCGCGCAGTTCGGCCCCCGTGCCCCGCCCGAGCCACCGGTCCGCGAAACCCGGCGTCGCCACCGGCACATACCGCATCCGGCCCAGCCCCCGCACCGAACAGCCCGTCACCGCTTTCGGCGACGAGGTGACGGCTGCCATCACCAGCCCCTCCCGCAGCAGCGCGGCGGTGTGGTCCTGGTCCTCCCGGCGGAGCTCGTAGCAGAGGTCCAGCTCCTCGGGCACGCGCCGCAGGGCGGGCAGGAACCAGGTCGCCAGCGAGTCCGAGTTCACCGCGATCGCCAGGCGCGCCGACTCGCCCGGCCCGGACATCCCGAGCGCCGCGCGGGTGTCGCGCTCCAGCCTGGCCAGCTGTCGGGCGAAACGCACCACCGCCTCGCCGGACTCGGTGGGCCGGACCGGTTTCGTCCGCATCAGCAGCACCCGGCCCGTGCGCTGCTCCAGCGCCTTCACGCGCTGGCTGACCGCCGACGGTGTGACCCGCAGGGCCTGCGCGGCCGCATCGAACGTGCCTTCGTCGACGACGGCCAGCAGCGTCCTTACCTGATCGAGAGGAAGCTCCGACATCATGTGAGCTAATGATACGTAAGAATCATTAGCTGTACATCAGGATGCCCGCGTTCATACGGTGTTCCCATGACCAACGCCCTGACCGCCGCGGCCGCCGGCTTCGGCACCGGCCTCTCCCTCATCGTCGCCATCGGCGCCCAGAACGCCCTCGTGCTGCGCCAGGGCGTCCGCCGCGACGGGGTGCTCGCGGTGGTGGCCATCTGCGCCCTGTCGGATGCGGCGCTCATCGCGCTCGGCGTCGCCGGGGTCGGCGCCGTCGTCGTGGCCTGGCCGACGGCCCTGACCGTGGTGGGGCTGCTCGGCGGCGTGTTCCTGATCGCCTACGGCCTCCTCGCCGCGCGCCGTGTCCTGCGCCCGGCCGCGCTCCACACGCACGACGCCCCGGCCGCGACGAAGCGGGGCGTCGTGCTCACCTGCCTCGCGATGACCTGGCTCAACCCCCACGTGTACCTCGACACCGTCTTCCTGCTCGGCTCCGTCGCGGCCGGCCAGGGGTCCCTGCGCTGGACCTTCGGGCTCGGCGCGATCCTCGCCAGCGCGTGCTGGTTCGCCGCCCTCGGCTACGGCGCCCGGCTGCTGGGCGGGGTTCTCGCACGCCCCTCGTCGTGGCGGGTGCTGGACGGTCTCGTCGCCGTGATGATGATCGGCCTCGGTGCGAAGCTGGCCCTGGGGGCCTGAACCCGGCCCGGCGGGCTCAGGCGACGGGATCGAGGCGGCTGAGGCGCTCGGCGCGCTCCGGGGTCAGATCGAGGGCGGTCAGGATCGAGGGCGTGGCGATGCTGGGGAGGATGTGCTGCTGGAGCGTGATGTGGCGGCGCTGGAGGTCCCGGTAGTCGGTGAGGGTCTGGGAGACCGCCTGCGTGCCCGCGAAGGCGGCGACATAGAGATCCGCGGTCTCGGTGGGGTTGACGTGAGGGAGTAGTTCGCCGTTGTGTTTGGCTTGGGCGAGGAGGGCGTGGGTGGCCTCCTGCCAGCGGAGGAAGGGGCCACTGCGGTCGAGGCCCTGAGCCTGCTGGTCCATCGAGAGGCGGACACCCGCTCGGGCGAGGAGGCTGGTCTGAAGCCGATGGCTGAAAAGTATCCCTACGTCGATGAGTTCCTGGAGCTTGAGGGTCTGGTCCGGGGCCGCCCTCGGTGGTTCCTGGGCATCGAGGACGCCGAGTGCGAGATCTTCCTTCGACGGAAAATGAAAATAGAGGGCGCCTTTCGTGACGCCGGCGCTTTTCAGTATTTCGGTAATGGTGGCTGCTTGATAACCGTATTTCTCAAAGGCCTGGGCTGCCGCCATCAGAATTGTCTGGCGTGTGCGGATCGCCCGGTCCTGCTTGGCCATTCTGTCTCCTTCGCTGGGCGGGGGCCGGTGAACGGCCGGGTCGGTGTGGGGGGCCCACCCTGCCGGGGATAGAAAAAAAACCGCTTAGTCTGTATCTTATCAGCGCGCGTGCATCGCAGGAACGGCTCGCCATCACATGACCCCTGGGGGGAGTTATGACCGAAGCAGCAGTTTTGATCGATCCGGTGCCGGCTATGGATTCGGAGGCCGCGGTGGTGCATCCCGTGGGGATCGAGATGGTGCACCGGAGCCGGCCGGAGGACGCCTTTCCGCAGAACTGGGTCCGCCTGGGGCATGACCGGTTCTCGGTGGAGGCGCTCCTCCCGCACGACCACCCGTTCTTCGCCCCCGTGGCGGAGGACCGGCACGACCCGCTGCTCGTCGCCGAGGCGATGCGGCAGGCGGCCATGCTCGCCTTCCACGCCGGGTACGGAGTGCCCCTCGGCCACCACTTCCTGATGGCGGACCTGGAGTACGTGTGCCACCCGGAGCACCTGGCCGTCGGCGGCGGGCCCACCGCGATCGACGTGGAGGTGTACTGCTCCGACCTGAAGTGGCGGGGCGGGCTCCCGGCGCAGGGGCGCGTCGGCTGGGCGGTGCACCGGGGCGGTCGGCTCGCCGCCACGGGCACGGGGGCGACCCGGTTCACCACCCCCAAGGCGTACCGGCGGATCCGTCAGGACGTGCCCACCGAAGGCATATCCATACCGCGGACCGCCCCGGTCCCCGCCAGCCGGGCGGGCCGGACCAGGGCCGAGGACGTGGTGCTGTCGGAGACCGGACGGGACGGCGTCTGGGGACTGCGCGTGGACACCCGGCATCCGACGCTGTTCCAGCGCCCCAACGACCACGTCCCGGGCATGCTGCTGCTGGAGGCGGCCAGGCAGGCCGCGTGCCTGGTGGCCGGAGGCGGCGGGATGGTCCCGGCGGAGGCGAGCACCCGCTTCCACCGGTACGCCGAGTTCGGCAGCCCGTGCTGGATCAGGGCGGTGGTCCTGCCCGAATCGGCCGGCGATACGGTGACCTTGAGGGTGACGGGCAACCAGGACGGCAAGCCGGTGTTCTCCACGCTCCTGTCCGGTCCACTGGTCAGGGCCTGACGGGCAGCCGACCCCGAAGTGCTACGGCTGTCGACAAGGGTGTTGAGGGGTTCCGAGTGATTCTGGTGACGGGTGCGACCGGAGCGGTGGGCCGCGAGGTCGCCGGACTGCTGGCGGCGGCCGGGCCGGTGCGGATTCTCGCGCGCCGCCCCGAGCGGCTGACCGTACGGGGACCGGAGGCCGAGGTCGTCGCGGGTGAGTACGCGGACCGCCCCGCCCTCGATCGGGCGCTGAACGGCGTCACGTCGGTGTTCCTGGTGACGAACAGCCCCACGGAGCCCGACGACGAGAGGGTCGCGACGGCCGCGGCCGCGGCGGGCGTCCGTCACCTGGTGAAGCTGTCGATGATGGCCGTTGAGGAGCCCGGCGCCGACGACTTCATCACCCGGCGCCAGCGGGAGAACGAACAGGCCGTCAGGGAGTCGGGCGTCCCGTGGACGTTCGTCCGCCCCAGGACCTTCATGTCCAACACCCTGTCCTGGGCACCCGGCATCCGCTCGTCGGGCGTGGTGCGCGCCTTGTACGGCGACGCGCCGGTCGCCTGTATCGACCCGCGCGACGTCGCAGCGGTCGCCGTCGGCGTCCTGACCGGTACGGGTCACGAGGGCAAGGCGTACGCCGTCTCGGGCCCCGAGGCGATCACCGCACGTGAGCAGACGGCCCAGCTCTCCCGAGCACTGGGGCGGCCGCTGCGCTTCGAGGAACTGGGCCCGGACGCGGCGCGCGCGGCACTGCTCGCGAAGTATCCCCGGCCGGTGGCGGAAGCCTTCCTCGAAAGCGCGGAGCGGCAGCTCGCCGGCGCCAAGGCGGCGGTCGTGCCGACGGTCCACGACGTGACGGGCAGCGAGGCCCGGCCCTTCCGTACCTGGGCGGCCGACCACAAGGACGCGTTCGCGCCGGTTCAGCGGTGATGCCCCGCTCCCGCAGTGTGCCGCGCTCTGTCCTTCTCCGGTTCTCCGGGAACAAAACCGGTAAGTTGGTTTGATATCCCCCGACGCCGTCCATGAGCGGAGGCTCCGGTGACCAAGCAGGAGCGTGCCACCCGTACCCGCCAGGCGCTGATCCGATCCGCCGCCACCGTGATCGAGCGGCACGGCTACGCGGAGGCGCGACTGGTCCTGATCAGTTCCGGCGCGGGCGTCAGCACGGGCGCACTGCACTTCCACTTCGAGAACAAGGCAGCCGTCGCGGAGGCCGTGGTCGCCGAGGCGTCACGCGGCCTGCACGAGGCGTCCGGCGCGATCCGCCACCGTACGGACACCGCCCTCCAGGCCCTCGTCGACACCTCGCACACCGTCGCCGAACTGCTCCGCGACGACCCGGTCACCCGGGCCGGGTTCCGGCTGAGCTGCGACGGGGAGCGCTCCGCAGCACCGGACCTGCGCGCGGAGTGGCAGCGCCGCGTCCAGGACCTGCTGACCGAGGCCGCCGACGTCGGAACCCTCGCCGATGGCGTGTCCCGTGAGGACGCGGTCGCCGCGATCGTCGCGGCGACGGCCGGATTCGAGGTGCTGGGCCGGCACGACGGCGCCTGGCTGTCCCCGCGGACGCTCACGGGCTTCTGGCGGCTGCTGCTGCCCCGGCTCGCCACCCCGCAGGCCCTCACACGGCTGGACCCGTCCGGCACCGGGGCGACGACGGCCACTGCTGGGCACACCGTCGGCGCGGGGGCGGGGGAGGCCGGGGCGCCGGAACCGGTCGCGCGGCGCTGACGGCCGCTCGGAACGCGCACGGACCCGAAGGGGGCGAGCCGCCCACAGCGTGGGAGTTCCGGGGTATCGGTCGCGCAGCCCCCGCGTAGCGGCCTTCTCCTGTCGCCGCGGGGTGCGCGATCCCCGACCGGCCGGGTGGCCCGTCGGCCGCCCCCGGTCAGCGTCGCTGATCACGCTCGACTGATCACACCCGCCCCGACGACTCCGCTCCCCGGGCCGCGTCCGCTCCCCAGCTCGCCAGGAGGCGCAGGGCCTGGGCCGACTCGGAGCCAGGCTCCGCGTGATACGTGACCAGGTACTGCTCCTCGTCGTCGGGGAGGTTCAGCGTCTCGTAGGACAGGGTCAGTTCACCGGCGAGGGGGTGCCGGATGACCTTGACGCCGTGGCCCTTCTCCTTCACGTTGTGCGTGGCCCACAGCCGCCGGAACTCCTCGCTCTTGACGGAGAGTTCGCCCACCAGGGCCGACAGCTCCGGATCGTCCGGGTGGCAGCCCGCGTACAGCCGCAGATAGCTGACCATGTCCGAGGCCTTGGAGCCCCAGTCCACGAACAGGTCCCGGTAGCCGGGGGAGAGGAACACGAGCCGCGCCCAGTTGCGTTCGGCGGGCGGCAGGGCGCCCCAGTCGCCGAACACGGCCGCCGCCATGGGGTTCCAGACGAGGATGTCGGAGCGCGCCCCGGAGACGTACGCCGGGACGCCGTCCATCGCGTCCAGGAGATGCCGCAGCCCTGGCCGCACCTGCTGGACCCGCGCCGGGCGGCGCTTCTTCTTGTGCCGCCCCGGTTTGGCCAGGTGCGTCAGATGCGCGTGCTCGGCGTCGGTGAGCCGCAGCGCACGGGCGATCGCGTCGAGCACCTCGGTCGACACATTGCGGCCGTTGCCCTGTTCGAGGCGGGTGTAGTACGCCACGGAGACCCCCGCCAGCTGTGCCAGCTCCTCCCGCCGCAGCCCCGGCACCCGGCGGGCCCGCCCGAACTCCGGCAGCCCCACGTCCTGCGGCAGGAGCCGGGCCCGCCGGGTGCGCAGGAACTCGCTGAGCTCGGCGCGACGGTCCAGCGGCTCGGGGGCGGAAGTTGCGGGCTGATCGTCCATGGCTCCCATTATTCCTGGTCGTACGCCCAGGAGCCTGTCCCCGCCAGTGGTAGGACCAGTGGGCGTAGGCAAAGCGGTGACCTGGGTAAAGGCCGGCCGCAGAGTGATGCTGGAGATGTTCTGACCGCACCACCCAGAGGAGAACCTCCGGCATGACCACCGTTGCCGCCTACGCCGCTCCCCGTGCCAAGGCCCCGCTGGAGCGCACCACGATCGAGCGCCGCCCGGTGGGCGAGTTCGATGTCCTGA
Source organism: Streptomyces durocortorensis (assembly GCF_031760065.1). Taxonomy (NCBI): domain Bacteria; kingdom Bacillati; phylum Actinomycetota; class Actinomycetes; order Kitasatosporales; family Streptomycetaceae; genus Streptomyces; species Streptomyces sp. C11-1. The sequence goes on along the minus strand of NZ_CP134500.1, from coordinate 130,691 downwards.
TCGACATCAAGTACGCCGGTATCTGCCACTCCGACATCCACCAGGCCCGTGACGGCTGGGGCGAGGGCATCTTCCCGATGGTGCCCGGCCACGAGATCGCCGGTGTCGTCGCGGAGACCGGGTCCGGCGTCACCAGGTTCAGGGTCGGCGACCGCGTCGGCGTCGGCTGCATGGTCGACTCCTGCGGAAGGTGCGACGCCTGCCTGACGGGCCGCGAGCAGCACTGCGCCGAGGGCAACACGCAGACGTACAACGCGCTCGACCGGAGCGGCGAGCCGACCTACGGCGGCTACTCGACGCACATCGTCGTGCGCGACGCGTTCGTCGTCCGCATCCCCGAGGGCATCGCCCTCGACGAGGCCGCGCCCCTGCTGTGCGCGGGCATCACCACGTACTCCCCGCTCAAGCGCTGGGGCGCGGGCCCCGGCAAGAAGGTCGCGGTCGTCGGTCTGGGCGGCCTCGGCCACATGGCCGTCAAGATCGCGCACACCCTCGGTGCGGACGTCACCGTCCTCTCCCAGTCGCTGCGGAAGCAGGACGACGGGCTGAAGCTGGGCGCCGACCACTACTACGCGACCAGCGACCCCACGACCTTCGAGGAGCTGGCCGGAACCTTCGACATCATCCTGTCCACGGTCTCGGCCCCGCTGGACTTCGGCGCTTATCTCGACCTGCTGCGGACCGACGGCACGCTGGTCAACGTCGGCGCCCCCGAAGAGCCGATCACGCTGAACCTGTTCTCCCTGATCAGCGGCAACAGGTCGATATCCGGCTCGGCGATCGGCGGGATCGCGGAGACCCAGGAGATGCTGGACTTCTGCGCCGTGCACGGGCTCGGCTCCGAGATCGAGGTGATCGAGGCGAACCGGATCAACGAGGCGTACGAGCGGGTTCTCGCGAGCGACGTCCGCTACCGGTTCGTGATCGACACAGCGACGATCTGATCCGACCGGAACGGCCGGAAACGGAGTACGCGTCGGCCCCGAGCCTCCTCAAGGGCTCGGGGCCGACGCGTCTCCTCATGCCGGGGCCGAGAAGCCGACGGCGGCCCGTCGCGCACCTTCCAGGACGGCCGGAAGCAGCCCGGGGAAGCGCTCCTCCAGGTCGTCCGCGCGCAGCCGGCTCATACGGGAGGTTCCCGCGTAGTGCTGGCGGATCACGCCCGCCTCGCGCAGCACCTTGAAGTGGTGAGTGGTCGTGGACTTGCTCACCGGAAGATCGAACGCGATGCACGCCATGTCGTCGTGCCCCTCGGCCAGCTCGCGGGTGATGCGCAGCCGGATGGGGTCGGACAGCGCGTGCAGGACGGCCTCCAGGCGGATCTCCTCCCGGGGTGGATGGGCGAGCTGTCGCCCGGACGCGGCTCCGCGCTCGGTGGTGGGCATGGGGACCTCCTTCTGGTCGCGTTCCCAAAGTACGAAGCTCATCGTAGTTTGACAACTGCCGTACTACGAGGTCTATCGTACCTACATCGTCGCTGCTCCCCGGCAGCTACGCCACGAACCCGAGGAGACATACCGGTGAGTGCTCTGTTCACGCCTCTGACCCTGCGGTCCCTGGAGATCCCGAACCGCGTGTGGATGTCTCCGATGTGCATGTACTCCGCGGCCGGCGAAGGACCGGAGACCGGCGTTCCGACGGACTTCCACCTCACCCACCTCGCGGGCCGCGCCGCCGGAGGCGCCGGGCTCGTCATGGTGGAGGCCACCGGCGTGCGCCCGGACGGCCGGATCAGCCCGTGGGACCTGGGCCTGTGGAACGACCGCCAGCAGGAGGCCTTCGCCCGCGTCGCCGCGGCGATCACCTCCCACGGATCGGTTCCGGCCATCCAGCTCGCGCATGCCGGGCGCAAGGCGTCGACCGACCGGCCCTGGCTGGGCGACCGCTACGTCCCGGGGAGCGAGGGCGGCTGGACGTCCGTCTCCCCCAGCGCCGTGGCCTTCGACGGACTGCCCGTCCCGCACGAGCTGACCGAGGACGAGATACAGCAGCTCGTACGCGACTTCGCCGCGGCCGCCGAGCGCGCCCTCGCAGCCGGATTCCGGGTCGTCGAGATCCACGGCGCCCACGGCTACCTGATCAACTCGTTCCTCTCCCCGGTCGCCAACCACCGCACCGACGCCTACGGCGGCAGCTGGGAGAACCGCCTGCGCTTCCCGCTCCAGGTGGTCGACGCCGTCCGCGCGGTCTGGCCCGACGACCTGCCGGTCCTCTTCCGCACCTCGGCCACCGACTGGCTGACCGAGAACCCCGAGGACCCGCGCGAGGGCTGGACCGGCGCGGACACCGTACGCCTGGCCAAGGAGCTGACCGCCCACGGCGTCGACCTGCTCGACGTCTCCACCGGCGGACTGGTCCGCGACGCCGCGATCTCCGCGCACCCCGGCTACCAGGTGCCCTTCGCCGAACAGGTCCGGCGGACCACCGGCACCCCCACCTCCGCCGTGGGCCTCGTCCTCGAACCCGCCCAGGCCGAGGAGATCGTCGCCACGGGGCAGGCCGACGCCGTCATGATCGGCCGCGAGATGCTTCGCGACCCGCACTGGGCCCACCACGCCGCCGACGCCCTGGGGGCCGAGCCGCGCTGGCCCGACCCGTACGGCTACGCCGTGGTGCGCCGCCGCCCCGCCAAGGCCTGACCGCCCGACAGGGCCGCCCCCCCCCGCATCGCGCGACGCCTCCGCATCGCGCACGGGCGGCCCCGCGGCGGCCGACAACGGCGAGAGGCGGCCGACTCGGCACCACCAGGGTCCCGGCCCCGGGGGAGCGCAGATGCGCCCGCCTGCTGGCGGCGATCCGGCCCGGCGCCTGAACTCCCGGCGCCGGGCCGACTGTCACGACGTGTGCCGGGCAGTCGTCACGAAGGGGCAGGCGCGTCGGCGGGCAGGGCGTCCGCCTCCGGCCCGCCCGGGTCCTCCGGCCCGCCCGGGCCCTCAGTCCCCTGCGGGTCCTCCGGCCGTCCGGGAACGCTGAGCTGTTCGCGGACGTAGTTCCAGACGACCGCGAGCACCGCGGCGAACGGCACCGCGAGCAGGCTGCCCACGACCCCGGCCAGACTGGCGCCCAGTGTCACCGCGAGCAGGATCACCGCCGCGTGCAGACCGAGGCCCCGGCTCTGGATCATGGGCTGGAACACATTGCCCTCCAGCTGCTGCACCACGATGATGATCGCCAGCACGATCAGCGCGTCCGTCAGCCCGTTGGAGACCAGCGCGATGACCACCGCGACGAAACCGGCGAACAGCGCGCCCACGATCGGTACGAACGCCGAGACGAACGTCAGCACCGCCAGTGGCAGGACCAGCGGCACCCCCAGGACCCACAGGCCGATCCCGATGAACACCGCGTCGAGCAGCCCGACGAACGCCTGGGACCGCACGAACGCGCCCAGGGTGTTCCAGCCGCGCTCGGCCACGGCCGGCACGTCGGTGGAGAGCCGGCCCGGGAGCTGACGGGTGAGCCAAGGCAGGAACCGCGGGCCGTCCTTGAGGAAGAAGAACATCAGGAACACGGCCAGAACGGCCGTGACCAGACCATTGACCACCGTGCCCACCCCGCTGACGACGGTGGTGACCATGCTGCCGACACTGTCCTGGATGCGGGTCGTCGCGGTGTCGAGAGCACCGGTGATCTCGTCGTCGCCGATGTTCAGCGGCGGCCCCGCCGCCCACTCGCGCAGCCGCTGGATGCCCTCGACCACCCCGTCGGCCAGTTCACCGGACTGGTCCGCCACCGGCACCGCGATCAGGGCCACGACGCCCATCCCCAGCAGCAGGAAGAGCACGGTCACCGCCGCGGCGGCGAGGGCCGGCCGCCACCCGCGCCGACGCAGGAAGCGGGCGAGCGGCCACGTCAGCGTGGTGAGGAACAGGGCGACCATCAGCGGCCATACGACCGACCACATCCGGCCGAGGACCCACAGAGCGACCGCGGCCATCACCAGGACCAGCAGCAACTCGGCGGAGACACGGGCCGATGTGCGCAGGGCGGCGGCCGTCTTTGTCGAACTCAGGGGCGAAGACATGGCGTCACCCTATGGGCTCCCCGGGCCTGCTCCCCAACCCCTCCCGCACCGGGCCCGGACCGCTCTCACCTCAACGCCCGGGGTAGTTCCTCCCGATGGACGATGCCCAGGCGCTGGGTCGCCCGCGTCAGCGCCACGTACAGATCGCTCGTCCCGAACCGCGCGGGCTCCACCACCAGCACATGGTCGAACTCCAACCCCTTGGCCTGGCGCGGATCCAGCAGCACCACCGGGCGGGTGAGGTCGGGCGCGGCGCCCGCCGCGACCCCCTCCAGCGGGGCGGCGATCTCCTCGTGCAGCGACCGGGGCGCGATGACCGCGAGTCGTCCCTCCCGGGGCGTCAGCTCCTCGACCGCCCCGGCCACCGCGCCCGTGAGGTCGTCGCCCGCGTCCCGCGTCCACGGCCTCTCACCGGTCGACCGCACCGAGACGGGCGCGGTGAAGGAGGGGTCCTGCTCCCGTACGACCCCGGCCGCCAGCTCCATGATCTCGGCGGGCGTACGGTAGTTGACCTTCAGCGTGACGTGCTCGAAGCGGTCACCGACATACGGATCGAGGATCTTCCCCCATGATCCGACGCCCGCCTCCTCGGAGGTCTGGGCCGGGTCGCCGACCAGGGTCAGCGAGCGGGTCGGCACCCTGCGCATCAGCAGCCGCCACGCCATCGGCGAGAGCTCCTGTGCCTCGTCGACGATGATGTGCCCGAACGCCCAGGTACGGTCCGCCGCGGCCCGCTCGGCGGCGGTGCGGTGGTCGGCCTCCTCGTGCCGTTCCGCCATCCGTTCGGCGTCGATGATGTCGTGGGCGGCGAGGAGCTCGGACTCCTCGTCCTCGAACTCGTAGCTCTCCGACCCGCGCGACAGTTCCAGCACGCCCTGCGCGTAACCGATCCGCTCCTGGCGGACGGCCTCGGCAGCGGCCCGTTCGGCGCTGTCGTCGACGCCGAGCAGCTCCGCGGCCTCGTCCAGGAGCGGTACGTCGGCGGGGGTCCATTCGCTCCCGGCCGCCGTACGCCGGATGGCGTCGGCGTCCTCGTCCGGTACGTACACGGGCGCGGCCAGATAGTCCGCGAGAAACGCCTCGGGGGTGAGCGGCGGCCACAGCTCGTCGACCGCCGCGTGCACCTCTTTGCTCAGGGCGACGCCCCGGCCGAGCAGCGCGATGTCGTCAGGGCCGAGGAAGTTGGGACCGCCGTAGGGGTCGGCGCCGATGCGCTCGGTGAGCTGGGCCGTGAGGGCGTCGATGATCCGGAAGACGAAGTGCGGGCGGGCGAGGTTGTGGGGGAGCAGGGTGTCCCGTGCCGCCTGCCGCGCCTCGTAGGCGATCTCCCAGTCGAGGACGAGCTCACCGCCGTCGTCGTGCGGGATGACCATCGGGGCGCCGGGTTCGGGCAGCTGCTGCCGGTCGCGTACGGCGAGGGCGAGGGCCTCGGCCATCTGATCGGCGCCCTTGACGGCGGCGGCACGGGCCGTGTCCGTACCGGTGGCGTGCACGCCGGGGAAGAGTTCGGCCTGCGTCGAGAGCAGCACCCCCGTCTCGCCGAGAGCGGGCAGGACCTCCCCGATGTAGCGCAGGAACGCCGGGTTGGGTCCCACGATCAGCACGGCGCGCTTGGCCAGCAGCTCGCGCTGCTCGTAGAGCAGGAACGCCGCCCGGTGCAGCGCGACGGCCGTCTTCCCCGTGCCCGGGCCGCCCTCGACGACCAGGACTCCGTGGTGCGGGGCGCGGATGATGGCGTCCTGCTCGGCCTGGATGGTGCGCACGATGTCGCCCATACGCCCGGTGCGCGCGGAGTTCAGCGCCGCGAGCAGGACGGCGTCGCCGTTCGGGTCCTCGAAGCCGGTGCGGTCGTCGTCGCCCAGGTCGAGGATCTCGTCGTGGAGTTCGGTGACCGTGCGGCCCTCGGTGGCGATGTGTCTGCGACGGCGCAGCCCCATCGGGGTGTGTCCGGTGGCGAGATAGAAGGGACGGGCCACCGGTGCGCGCCAGTCGATGAGGACCGGCGTACGGTCGGTGTCGTCCTCGCGGATCCCGATGCGGCCGATGTGGTGCGCGAGACCGTCGGTGCGATCGATGCGGCCGAAGCACAGGGAGCCGTCCACGGCGTTGAGTGCCGCCAGCAGACCCGAGCGCTCCGCGACGAGGATGTCGCGTTCGAGCCGCGCCTGCTGTCCCGTACCGACCGGCGTCAGCGCGTGCTCGACGCCCTGGGCCGCGCCGCCGCGCAGCGCGTCGACCCGGGCATGGAGCCGGTCGATGAATTCCTGCTCTTCCCGCAATTCGTCGCTTTCCCGGTTTGACAAAATGGCTCCCCGCCGGATATATTCGTTCCTATAAGGCCCCCGAGCGGGGCCTTTCTGCATGAGCGCAGAAGAATCCAATATACGCGGGACAATCCCCGGACCGCAATTGCGGTCCGGGGATTCCTCATGCCGCCGACGCGCTGAACCCCTGGTCCACGACGCGCTGGACCTCAGGTCCTCCCGTAGCGTTGTTCGAGCAGACGTGCCGGTCAGCCGAGCGTTCCTTGTTCGAGCTGCGCGACCATATGGGTACGGGCCGGCTTCCCGCTCGCCGTGCGGGCGACGGCGCTGTGCGTCACCTGCACCACCCGCTCCGGAGCCGCACCGAATTCGGTGGCGACGAGGGCGGCCAGCTGGTCCGTGTCGATCTCCCGCGCCCGCTCCGGCACGATGACGACGGCGTACGATCCGGCGTACGGCAGGACCACGCACTCGGCGACGCCCGGAACCGTCGCCGCTACTTGTTCGACGTCCGTGGCGAAGACGTTGGCGCCGTTGACGGAGATGCGGTCGCCCCTGCGGCCGCTCAGATGGAGATGTCCCGAGCGCAGGCACCCCAGGTCGCCGGTGTCGAACCAGGTGGCGCGATGGTCGGTGGCTCCGTCGTAGCCGTCGAACAGCGTCGCCCCGCGCAGCTGTACGGCGCCGACCTCCCCGTCCGCGCAGTCGCGGCCCGATTCGTCCACGATGCGCAGGTCCAGGCCGGGCATGGTGCTGCCGAGACATGCGGTGGTGGTGGGCCCGTCCGTACGGAAGCCGGTGGCGGCGTCCACATAGCGGTGAGAGGTGGCCATCAGCGCCGCCTCGGCGAGCCCGTAGCAGAACACCAGGGCCGTCGGGTCGAAGCCCCAGGGCTCGACGGCGTCGAGGAAGGTGCGCACCGACTGCGGGCGGATGGGTTCGGCCCCGCAGAACACCGTGCTCCAGGTGCTGAGCAACCGGGTATCGGGCGCGTCCTGGCCCGCGGCCGCCTCCGTCATCCGGGCCGCGAGGTAGCGCAGCATGAAGTCGGGGAAGGCGCTGTGCACGCTCTCCGCGTCACGCAGCAGCCGCAGGGCGGCCATGGGCCTGCGCAGAAAGGTGCCCGGCTCCTCGACGACCAGGTCGATCCCCTGGACGAGCGAGGTCAGGACCCCGATGAGCCCCATGTCGTGATGGAGCGGCAGGGCGATCAGCCCGGCATGGCCGGGCTTCATGCCCGCGATGACGCTGATCGCGTCGATGTTTCCGAGCACGGCCCGGTGGCTGAGCGGAATGGGGCGGGGCATCCCGGTGGAGCCGCTCGTGTACTGGACGAACGCGAGGCCGTCACGGTCGCCCGGCGAGGGTTCCGGGGAGGAGCGCGGACGGAGAACCAGCCGGAGCTCGTTCAGCCCGTGCCCGGAGATGCGGAAGGCGTGGCGCACGTTCTGCTGCCGCATCACCCGGGCGAAGTACTGGCCGAGGATCGCCCCCGGGACGCGCGGTTTCACGGAGACCGGGACCGCGCCGAGGTGCATCAGGCCCAGCAGGGCCAGCACACCTTCACGGGAGCTGCTGATGCGCAGCATCACCCGGTCCCCGGGACGTACCCCCTGCTGGGCGAAGCCACCGGCGGCGGCCGCGATCTGCTCGGCGAAGGCGGGGTAGGACAGGCTCTCCCGCTTGGCGGAGGTGCCGAAGGTGACCGTCGCGCCGTGCCGGTGGGCCTGCCCGGCGACCGCTTCCTGGAGCGTGTTCACGATCATGCCGCTCTCCCCGGGACGTCCAGCAGCGCCTGGAGATCGGCCCGGTGGATCCGTTTGGTGTCACGGTCGACGAGCCCCAGCCGGACCCGGCCCCGGGCGACCACGGTGCCGTCCGGCTGCTCGATGTCCTGGGTGAGCGTGAAGCTGTACGTGGACTGCTCCGCGAACGCCGTACGGACGACGACACGCCCCACCGGGTCCCAGTCGACGGCCTTGAGGTAGTCCAGCTGGAGCTGGAGGACCACCGCGACCAGGGTGCTGTCCCGCAGGTCGACCCCCAGGGCGAGCCCCCACTGCCAGCGGCCCGCCTCAAGGATCTGGACGTGGACACTGTTGTTCAGATGCCCGGCCCAGTCGAAGTCGTTGGGCCGCAGGGCGACTTCGCAGGCGTGCGCGAAGTCCAGCGGTGTGCGGACGCTCATGGCGCCTGCCCTCCTCTCCTCGTCGGCTCGGCCAGGAGGACGACCACCGCACCGGCCATGTCACCGGTGTGGCTGATCGACACCTCCATCGCGAGGCACTGCTGCCGCTGCCACCGGGCGATGGCCCCGTGCAGCCGTATCCGTGGCTGCCCGGCGGGGCCGTGCACCACCTCGACCTCGGGAAAGGTGTGGTCCGGTGCACCGCCCAGGGAGCTGAGCGCCTTGACGAAGGCCTCCTTGGCCGAGAACAGCCCGGCCAGCGACGCCCAGGGGTCGGGCCGGGAGCGGCAGTGTGCCCGCTCCCCGGCGGTGAACAGGGCGCCGCTATCGAGCAAGTGCGGCTTCGCGCGAAGCTCCGCCACGGACTGCAGATCGAATCCGGTCGACATCGTTCGTACGGAGGCTGGCGAAGTAGGCACGCTTGAGGTCCTCATACGATGTGATCTGGATGCCGGTCACCTCGCGGACCAGGGCGAACACGCTGGTCAGCTTCTTCGCGTGGACCGACCCCTCGTGGAGGGCGTCGTCGGCGAGAGCGAACTCCTCGTCGCCGCTACGGGTCCGCTCCCACCAGTTGACGTGGCCATCGCGCTCGGTCTGGGCCTCCCGGGCGGCGCCGAAGGTCTCGCCGCCGTCGGGCCGGACCCAGGTGTACGCCATCGACAGGACGTCCTTGAGGGGATAGACGCCGGAGTCCACCAGGGCCTTGGCGAACGAGGCGAAGTACTGGCGGTGCTGCACCTCGTCCTTCATGACGGTGTGGAAGACGTCCCGCACCAGAGGGTCCTCGGTGGTCCGCGACTGCCAGCCGTAGGAGACGCACGCCTCGATCTCCACGCACGCCTGGAGCATGCAGACCCGCGCGTAGTTGTCCATCGGGAGCGGGCCCCGGCACTCGATGACCTCCTCCTCGTCGATCGGATCGATGCCCGCCATCTCCATGAGCCGGCCGAAGGCGATCTCGTGGTGCGCCTCCTCCTCCAGCCAGTAGCGGGCCGACCAGGCGGCGGCGATGTGCAGGATGTCGGAGCCCAGCGGGTTCGACTCGCGGATCTCGTTGGCGAGCTTGACGCCGTCGACGGCCAGCCGGATACCGGCCGGCTGGGTGGTCAGTTCGGCACGGGAGGCGTGCCACAGGGCGGCCCGGTCACCGTCCTTGGGGCGCTCCAGACGGCGGCCCTCGAAGAGGCTGTCCGTCCCCCAGCGCCGCTGCTCGTGATAGCTCTGCTGGACGCGCAGGACGTCGGTGACGGTGGCTCCGGTGCGGAGCTCCTTGACGATGTCGGTCATGATCAGCACGGTTCGCGCCTTCCGGTCAGGAGGAGGTGGTGGCGAGCTGCTTGCCGAGAGCCGAGACGACGTCCTCGGCGGTGTGGTCGAGGGTCATCGTCGGAAGTTCGACGTCGTCGTCGAGGCCCGCGTCGGCGAGCGCTCCGGCGAACGCGTCGAGCAGGTCGATGGAGTTGATCGCGCTCGGCGAGGCGACCAGCACGGCCGACAGCGGCTGGCCGGCGAACACCTCTTCCTGGGTCAGGCCCAGACGGCGTGCGACATTGACTCGGATGTCGGCGAGCATGCGTGTCTCCCTGTGAGGTCGGTACGTACGGGCGAGGGGCCGGGGTTGTGTGTGCTCAGCCCCGCGGAGCGGTGAAGGGTCGGCGGGCCGCGTCGGCGGTCCAGTCGGGGGGCCTGCCGAGGGCGGTCAGTACCAGGTCGAGCACATCCGCGCCGGGCGTCGCGCGCAGGGCCGGGCGGAACAGCGCCGCCGGGCCGACCCTGCGTTCGTCGTCCGGGACGCGCAGGGCGAACACCAGGGCGGCCTCCGCGGTCGCGTCGTCCAGGTCGAGGCTCACCCCGAGGGCGCGGGCCAGGTCCCAGCCGTGGACCACGTAGTCCAGGAAGTGGAACCCGATCGCGACCGAGGCGGGGAAGCCGAGGGTGTCGCTGATCTCCGGGAGGACGAACTCCCGGGTGAGTACGCCGGGCGGGGCGAAGGCGTCGAGGACCGTGTCGGCCGCCGTGCGATAGGCCGTCAGCGGATCGTCACCGAGTGCGGCGGGCCGCCATACGGAGAGGTCGGCCCCGTTTCCCGCGGCGGCTGCCGCGAAGCCGTGGTGCTGGCCCGCCATATGGGCCACCAGCTGACGCAGCGTCCAGTCGGCGCACGGGGTGGGCAGGTCCCAGTCCTGAGGATCCGCCTGCTCCAGGATGCGTACGGTCTCCAGCACGGCGGCTCGGTCCAGCTTCCGGATGTCCATGCGGAACCTTTCGGCGAGTGCGGGCCCACGCAGGCGTCTCCTGACGGAGTGCGCGAGCAGGAAAACAATAGCACGACCGTACGTTTAGTTAGTGTGGGATGGCGCGAAAGAGAGGTGCCCCGGCCCGATCGGGCCGGGGCACCTTCGCCGGTTCGTGCCGACCGGTCGCTACCGGCCCGCCTCCGCGGCCTGTGCGGTGATGAAGGCGGCGAGTCTGCTCACGCCTTCGGTGATCTGGTCGGGAGTCAATGAGCTGCAGGAGAGGCGGAGTCGGCTCTCCCCGCCGCCCCCCAGGTAGAAGTCGCTCATCGGCGTCCAGAGCACGCCGAAGTTCCGTGCGGAATGTTCCAGGGCCTTGGCGTCGGCGAGGAAGGGGACATCCACCACGAGGAAGAAGCCGCCGTCCGGCCGGTTCCAGTCGACACCGAGCGCGTCCCGCCGCTCGGCGGGAAAGTGCCGGTCCAGCTCGGCCAGGAGGGTGTTGAGATTGGCGCGGTAGAAGGCGATGGCCGCGGCGTTCGCCTCGCGAAGCCGGCAGCCGGAATCGATGAGCAGCCCGCCGACGACGGCCTGGCTGACGGCCGAGGTGTTGACCGTGGTCATGCTCTTGATCTTGGAGAGCTGGTCGGCCAGCAGGGACCGCTCGCCCGCCGGTCCGATGACTTCCTGATCGGCCACCACATAGCCGACGCGGGCCCCCGGCAGCGCGGTCTTCGCGAACGATCCGAGGTGCAGCACCCGCCGTTCCCGGTCCAGGGCCTTGAGCGTGGGCCGGGGAGTTCCCACCCGCACGAAGAAGCCGTACGGGTTGTCCTCCAGGATCAGCAGGTCCTCCTGGGCTGCGATCTCCAGGAGCCGTTCACGGGCGGCGAGGGTCATGCTCGCGCCCGAGGGATTGGCGAAGTCCGGCACGATGTACAGCGCACGAGGCCTTCCCCCGGCCGCGCGGGTCCGCCGGACACCCTCCAGAACCGCCTCCGGGTCCGGTCCGTCGGGGCCCTCCGGGACCGGGCGCATCGCGATGTCGAGCAACCGGGCCGCGCCTGTGGCCCCGATGTAGCAGGGCGAGCTGACGAGCAGCGTGTCCTCGGGCCGCGCGAAGAGCGCCCGCAGCACCAGCAGCATCGCCTCCTGGCAGCCGGTCGTCACCACGACCGACTCCGGGGCGACGTGGATGCCCTCGTCGTTGGCGAGGGTCCGGGCGATGAGGTCGTGGATGATGCCGTTCGTGCGCCCGTACTGGAAGAGCTGGGTGCGCACCCGGTCCGCGGACCAGCCGAGTTCCCGCTCCAGGTGTTCGGTGTAGATCCGCAGATAGCGCGCCAGGTCCTCCGTGGCGAAGGAGCCCTCGGACGGCCTGCCCGGAGCGAAGGAGAGCGCGTCGGGGAAGCGCGCGACGACCTCGTTGAGGAAGTTCATCGCGTCGAGCACCGGATCGGCGAGGGACGGGTGCAGACCGGTCAGGTCGAGCGCCCGGGGCCGCCCCGCCGCAGGGGTGGTCTCGCTCATCGGATCAGCCTCCCGTCGCGGCGAGGGCGAAGGTCTTCCGCAGATACTCCGCGGCCTGTCCGACGGCGCTGCGGCCCGCGTCCAGGGTGCCCGCCATGGCGAAGAAGCCGTGGGCCACGCCCGGGTAGCGGGTCGACTCGACCGGTACGCCGCTCTCGCGCAGCCGGTCGGCGTACAACTCCCCCTCGTCGCGCAGCGGGTCGTACTCGGCGGTGATCACCAGCGCGGGCGGCAGCCCGGAGTGATCAGGCGCCCGCAGGGGCGATGCCAGGGGGTGGCCGCCGTCCTCGGGCGATGCCAGGTAGTTCTCCCAGTACCACTGCACGGACTTGCGGTTGAAGAGCAGACGATCGCTGTTCTCGCGGAGGGAGGGCGTGTCCGCGAACTGGTCCGTGTTCGGATAGACCAGCAGCTGGGCCAGCAGCTCCGGGCCGCCCGCCTCCCTGGCCATGAGGGTGACGGCGGCGGCGAGATTGCCCCCGGCGCTGTCGCCGCCGACGGCCACCCGGGTGCTGTCGCCGCCGAACCGCTCGGCGTGCTCGACGGCCCACCGCACGCCCGCGAAGCAGTCATCGGGGGCCGCCGGGAACTTGTTCTCCGGCGCGAGCCGGTAGCCCACCGCGACGGTGAGGCAGCCGACGGCATTGGCCAGACTCCGGCAGATCGCGTCGCCGGTCTCGATGGAACCCAGTGTCCAGCCGCCGCCGAAGAAGTAGACGAGGACCGGCAAGGGGCCCTCGCCGGACGGCCGGTAGATCCGGACGGGGAGCGGCCCGCCGGGGCCGGCGAACGTTTCGTCGGTCACCTGGTGCACCGGCTCGGGGGTCCCCGCGCCGGCCTGGATGGCGGCGAGGTCGGCGGCCCGGGCCTCGTCGAGCGTCATCGTGTAGAGCGGCCGGACGTCCTCGGCTGCGAGCCGGTCGTACAGCTCCTGGAATTGCGGATCAAAGGGCATGGTGCCTCCGGGCATGGTGCGCGGTCAGCGGGACCGCGAAGGGGCGGTGTCGGAAGGGGCGGTGCTGGAGGGGACGGTGTCGGAAGGGACGGCGTCCGGGGTGTCGGGCAGCAGCGAGGGGTCGGTCGCGACGCCTCGGAGGCGGTTGAGGATTCCGCCCGCCGCCTTGCTGTAGCAGGTGAAGTTGGAGTGCAGGACGGACTCGGCGTTGGCCATCTCTAGGAGGGCGACGATCTCGAAGGCGAGCTGGGGGATGTCGGTGTCGTCCCGGACCTCACCCGCGCGCCTGGCGTCGTCGATCGTGTGCTCCAGGAGGGAGAACCAGCTGCCGTGCGCCCCGGCGACCGTATCGTGCACTCTGCCCTCGCGGGCGTCGTACTCGGCGGAGACCGAGTAGAAGAAGCAGCCGCCGGGAAAGACACGCTGCTCGGAGTAGGTGAGCCAGTTGCGGCAGAGCAGCCAGACCCGGCCGAGGCCCGGGGGCAGTTCGCGGGTGGGCTGCACCACATGCTCGATGTAGACCTTGATGGCGGCGCGCACGGTGGCCAGCTGTAGCTCCACCTTGGAGCCGAACAGGGCGAACACCCCGCTCTTGCTGAGCCCCAGTTCATTCGCCAGTCGCCCTAAGGACAGGCCTTCGAGGCCTTCGACCGATGCAATGCCGACAGCGTGGCGCAGGATCAACCGCCTTGTCTGGTTGCCCCGTTCGACCCGTCCGTCGGCGTGCGTCGCAGTCACGCGACCTCCTCAATCTTCCCATCCGGGCCCCTGACAGGGCCCGGTCACTGTACAAAGTGGACGACCGTGCTGTCATTGTGCGAGAGTACGGTAAGCGTACGGTCGTGCGGTTAACTGGGGCACGCGGATTCAACCATCGGCGGGGGAGCGGGATGGCGGCGTTGGCGCTTGACGAGTACGAGGCTGTGGCGAGGGAGCGGTTGTCCCGCCCGGTGTGGGACTTCATCGAGGGCGGGAGCGGCACCGAGTCGATGCTGTCGGCGGGCCGCGAGGCGCTCGACAGGATCAGGCTGCGGCCTCGCTGTCTCGTCGATGTCTCGGTGTGCGATCCCGGTACGTCGCTTCTCGGGGCGGGACTGGCGGCCCCGTTGGGCATCGCGCCCATGGCCTATCACCGGCTCGCGCATCCCGAGGGCGAGGTGGCGACCGCACGTGCGGCGGGCGCCGCGGGCGCCCTTCTGGTCGTGAGCATGTTCGCCAGCCGCAGTCTGGAGGACATCGCCGCCGAGGCGACCGGTCCGCTCTGGCTGCAGCTCTACTGGCTCAAGCGGCGGGAGCCGATGCTGGAACTGATCCGACGAGCGGAGGAGGCAGGGTGCCGGGCGCTGGTCCTGACGGTCGACGCTCCGCGCGTGGCGTACCGGCCGAGAGACGTCCGTAACGGCTTCTCCCTGCCCGAGGGAATCCGTGCGGTCAACGTCGATCCCTCCGTCATGTCCGCCTCTCACAGCGGGCAGGCGGGGCAGTCCGCTATCGCCCGGCATTCGGCGGAGCAGTTCGATTCCTCCATTACCTGGGACGATCTTGAGTGGCTGCGGGAGCGTACGTCACTGCCGCTCGTATTGAAGGGCGTGCTCACCGGAGAAGATGCCGAGCTGGCAGCGAAACACGGGGTCGAGGCGCTGGTCGTATCGAATCATGGCGGTCGGCAGCTGGACTTCGCGAGACCTGCGGCCGAGGCCCTTCCGGAGATCGCGGAAGCGGTGGACGGGAGATGTCGGCTGATTCTCGACGGCTCGATCCGGCATGGCGCCGATGTCGCGAAGGCGCTGTGCCTGGGCGCGGACGCGGTGTTCGTCGGCCGCCCTGCCCTGTGGGGTCTGGCGCACTCCGGGGCTGAGGGCGTCGAGGCCGTCCTACGGCTACTTTCGGACGAGTTCGCCGAGGTGATGGCCCTCATGGGCGCACCGCGTGTCGGGGATTTCATAAGTTCAAGAATTGTTCATTTCTGAACTGAATTCCTCTTGGGTGCAACTGGACGCCCTTCGTTGCTTTCTCGGTGCCGAAGGGCGATTCGGCGTGTCAAAAATCGGCGCTCCGTGCGGCCGGAGGATTTCTACTCGCAAGTATGAATCCGTAGAAGGTTTCGCTTGATTACTGAGAGGTAATGCGTGACGATGGATCTGCCGACGAGGAAATGAGCGCGGCGATGAATGGCCGATACGTCCAGGACGTAGTTGTCCGACGGCTCATCGGCTCTTTCCGAGAACTCTGGATGGGTGGGGATTCCTGTGGGGGGAACGGCGCCTATAAGGCCCGTTTGCGCCGAGGGCGACTGGGTTGACGATGTATTACTCAAGGGGGACGGGCGGGAAATCGCCCTGTATCTGAGCGGACCGGTGACCCGAGCCGAGCTCAGGAGGCTCGTCGGGGAACAGCAGCAGCGCTTGGCAGCGGCCGGCCTGGTCGCCGGAGGCACCGTTGCCGTACGGCTGCCGCCCTCTCTGAGCTGTATCGTCGCGATGCTCGCCGGATGGCGCAGCGGAGCCCAGGTCGCCCTGCTCGACTACCGCTTGACGACGCATGAGGTCGGCAAGGCGGTCGCGCGGCTGGCGCCGCAACTGGTCATCGAACCGGCGGTCGACGTCACCGGCACCCTGCGCGGGTTCTTCGACGTCGACGCCCGGATCACCCCACTGCGCGGCGGCCGGCCGGCCGCTTCGGAACACGCTCTGCTGCAACTGAGCTCCGGCTCCACGGGCCCTTCCAAGGTCATCGGCCGCACGGCCGGCAGCCTCCTCGCGGAGCTCGACCGGTACGCCCGGCTGGACGGGTTCCCGCGCCAGGGCGAACGTACCGTGGTGCTCGCCTCGATCGTCCATGTGCTCGGCCTGGTCGGGGGGCTGCTCCACGGACTCGCCGCCGGGGCGCAGGTGGTCCTGCCCGCCTGGCAGTCCGTCGACGGCATCCTCAAGGCCGTCGCGGCGGGGGACCGGCCCACGACCGTCCTCGGGGTCCCCTCCCAGACAGCGGTGCTCGCCGCGGCCCGGACACCGCCCCGGCTGCCCCAGCTGCGACGGATGATCACCGGCGGCGAACTGGTCAAGGAGAGCGTCCGGGAACGGTTCACCACCGGCTACGGCGCCGAACTGGGCGTCATGTACGGGATGACCGAGGCCGGTGTCATCGCCACCGACCTCACCGGGGCCGACCGCCCCGCCCTGACCCCGGCCCCCGGCATGCGGGTGCGGGTCGACGACGGAGAGATCCTCCTCGGCCTGCCGGAGAGCCCCTATGTGGGGCTGACCGACCCCGCACGCTACGTGGACGGCTGGCTGCGCACGAAGGACGCGGGCAGCATCGACGAAGTGACCGGACTGCTCACCGTCCATGGCCGGCTCGACTCGCAAGTGTCCATCGGCGGACTCAAGGTGGACCTCTCCGAGGTCGAGGCCTCCATCTCGGCCCTGCCGGGCGTCTCCGAGGCCGTCGTGGTGCACGGCACCGGAATCGAGGCCTTCGTGATGGTCGACGAACAGGCCGTGTTCGACGGCCTCGCCGACAGCCTCGCGGCCCGCCTGGCACCGTACAAGCGGCCACGCTCGCTGAACCTGCTGACGGAACTCCCGCGCACCGCGACCGGCAAGCCGGTCCGCAACGCGGAGATCCTCCGCGCCGCGGTGAGATCCGCGGCCGCCGCGCCACCGGCTCAGCTGCACACGGCGGGAGAAACCCGTTGAACCCTGACGCGTGTCGCGACGGAGCGCTCCTCGCTCCCTGTCCCGACGCACTGGGCGACGCCGATGACACGGCGCCCGCCGTCGACGAGGACGGCGGCGGAGGCCACCTCCCGATCGGCCGGGAGCGGACGTAGCACCGGCGGCAGGCCCCCGCCGGGTGGCCAGGCCTCCGGAAGCGGCACCCGGCGGCTCATCCCGCCCCGGCGCAGGCCCCGGCCGAGCGCCTTGCCCACCGACTCCTTCTGCGTCCACAACCACAGGAACGCGGTCGACCGTTCCTCCTCGGCGAGCCCTGTCACCCAGGCCGTCTCGACCGGGTCGAGCCACGCCCGGGCCATCGCCTCGGCACGCAGTGGGCGTACGACCTCCACATCCACCCCGACAGACGGCCCGCCAGTCAGCGCGACAGCCAGTGACCCGCGTCCGTGCGTGACGCTGACCTGCACCGGCTTCCCGGCCCCGCAGAGCAGCGGGCGGCCGCCTTCCTCATGCTCCAACCAGATTTCGGATAGCGGGACATCGAGCATTCCGGCCGCGGCCCGCACCAGCAAGGTGTGCGCCTTCCGACGCTCGTCGCCATCCGTGGTGCACCACAGCACCGTCACCGTGTCCGGGGCCAGTCCCGGGTGCCTGTCCATGAAAGAGGAGTCAACCAAATGTCCACCGAAGTTGAGAAGTTCATCATCGAGGCGCTGAAGAACATGAACTACGACGTCACGGATGTCACCGGCGAGACCCCGCTCGGCCCGGCCGGACTCGACCTCGAATCGCTCTCCGTCGCCGAGGTCGCCATCCAGGTGGAGGACACCTACGGCGTGAAGTTCGAGGAGGACGAGATGGAGACCGTCGCGCTGTTCACCGTCGCGGGCCTCGTCAAGGAGATCGTCGAGCGGGCGTCCGTCGCTGCCGCGGCCAAGTGAGTCCAGGGCCGGTTCCGGCCCACGGGGCACGCCCTTCCTGCCCGCGTGCCTCCGGGCACGGGCGGGAGAGGGCGACCCGGAACCGCTGAGGCGGGTGGACCGGGCGCGCCCGTACCGCCCCAGGGCCTGTCGTACGCAACGAGTCTGATCCAGGAAGTAAGGACACCGGGGAATGAATCCGAAGAACGAGCGCGCCGAACTCGCGGCCGACCAAAGACTGGGCGTCGGCAACGTGCTGACGGAGCTCCTCGCCCGCGGCACCGGTCTGGACACACCGACCCTCACCTTCGACACCGAGGTGGACGGGCACCCGGCCTGGCAGGCCCTGACACTGGCCGAACTGGGCGAGCGGGTGGCAGCCCGGGCGGCCGCCCTGCACGACCTCGGGGTCAAGCCGAGAGACCCGGTCGCCGTCTTCGTGACGGCCAGCGCGGACCAGGTGCTCAGCTATCTGGCCCTGGTCCGGCTCGGCGCGATACCGGCCCTCATCAACGGCAAGGTCCCCGTCGACCAGGTCGGCGAATACATCAGGCGCCTCGGTGCGGTCGGCGTCATAGCCGACGTCCCGCACTGGGACGCCCTGACCTCCGTCGGCAGCGCCACCCCGCTGCTCGCGGACCCCGCCGACCTCGGGAAGGGCGACCCCGCAGCCGCCCCGAAGCCCTACCGGCACCACGGCAACGAGCCCGTGGTCATCACCCACTCCTCCGGAACGACCGGCCTGCCCAAGGCCGTCATCCACTCGCACCACAGCCTCTTCGCGGCCATCCGGCACCGGCTGACACTGCCCAAGGGCCAGGGCATCGACCGGATGCTCGGCGCCCTGCCGTCCGCCCACGCGGCCACCGTCATCGCCGTCAACCTCGCCCTCACCAACCGCGCCCAGCTGGCCGTTCTCTCCCAGCAGGCCGGCGGCCCGGTGCTCGACGCCATCGAGTCCTGGCAGCCGCACAGCGTCCTCGGCTTCGCCACCACCTGGTCCGAACTGGCCGGTGAGGACCTCTCGCAGCGCGACCTCGCCTCCGTGAGCACCTGGTGGAACACCGGCGACTGCGCGCACGAGGCCCACATCCGCAAGCTCATCGCCGTCGGCTCACGGCAGACCATCACCGCCAAGGGCCGCGAGCGGCGCACCGGCTCGTTCTTCGTGGACGGCCTCGGCTCCTCGGAGATGGGCCACTCCCAGTTCTTCATCACGCACACCCCCGAGACCACCCGCTACGGCCGGTGCATCGGAAAGCCGCACGCCTTCTCGGACGTCGCCGTCGTCGACGACGACGGCGAGAAGCTCGGAACCGGCGAGGTGGGCCAGCTCGCCATCAACGCCCCCACCCTGTCGCTCGGTTACTGGAACGACTCGGTGACCACCTACCGCACCCGCCGCGACGGCTACTTCCTCACCGGCGACCTCGTCTACCGCGACGAGGAGGGTTACTACTACCACGTCGACCGGCTGGTGGACGCCGTGGACATCGGCGAGGGCCACAAGCTCTACACCATGCTCTGCGAGGAGCAGGTCCTCGCCCAGTGCGCCGACGTCCTGGAATGCACCGTCGTCGCCGTACGGACCGATGACGGGGTCGCCACCTCCGTCCTGCTCTTCCTCGACCCGGGGGCCGACCAGGAGGCCGACCGGACCGACGAGATCCTCGCCGCCCTCGACCCCTGGGTGGCCCGCACCGTCGAGCGCGTCGTCGCCGTGAGCCCGGACCGCATCCCGCTCGGCGCGACCGGCAAGGTCCGCAAGATCCTGCTGCGCCGCCGGTTCCTCGACGGCGAGCTGTTCGGCACCGCGACGACCGCCGGGGAGGTGGCGGCATGAGCGGCCCCACCGCGGACGGGAAAGCCGTCATCACCGGACTCGGCACCTTCACCCCGCTCGGCCGCGGCGCGGCGGCCACCTTCGACGCGCTTCTCCACGGCAAGTCCGGGCTGCGCAGGCCGCCGGAGGGCCACCTGCTCGACGGCAGCGTCGACGTGGCGGGCATCGCACCGGACATCGAGGCACGCGAGGTACTGCCGCCGAGCGAGGGCCGCCTCGTCGACCGCTACGCCCTGATGGCCCTGGCCGCGGCGGACGACGCGCTGCTCGACGCGGGCCTCGTCGTCGGACAGGACGTGGACCCGCACCGGGTCGCCGTCGTCATCTCCAGCGGAGCGGGCGGCCTGACGACGTACGAGGCACAGACCCAGGCCCGCACCGAGCGCGGCCCCACAGCCGTCAGCCCCTACCTGCTCCCGGGCATGCTGCCGAACATGGCGGCCGCCCGTATCGCCATCAAGTACGGTATCCGGGGCTGGAGTTCGGCGATCGCCACCGCCTGCGCGGCCGGCGCCCACGCGGTGGCCGAGGCCGCCCGGCTCATCCGGTACGGCGAGGCCGACGTCGTGGTCTGCGGCGGGGCCGAGGCCCCGCTCAACCCCACCTCCGCACTGGCCTTCGCCCACGCCAGGGCGCTCGCCCACAGCTGGGACGACCCCGAGGCGGCCAGCCGCCCCTTCGACCGCCGCCGCAACGGCTTCGTCCTGGCCGAGGGCTCGGGCGTGCTCGTCGTCGAGCGCGCCGCACACGCCGACGCGCGCGGCGCGGCGGGCTACGCCGACCTCCTCGGCTGGGGTGCCACCACCGACGCGTACCGGCCCACGGCGCCGCGGCCCGACGGCGAGGGCGCCGCCATGAGCATGCGCGGGGCGCTCGCCACCGGCGGGCTCGTCCCCGACGACATCGGCTACATCAACGCCCACGGCACCGCGACCAAACTGGGCGACATCGCCGAGACGAAGGCGGTCCGCGCCGTCTTCGGCGACCGCTCCCCGGCCGTCAGCAGCACGAAGTCGATGACCGGTCACCTCCTGGGCGGATCCGGCGCGGTCGAGGCGGCCTTCACCGCCCTCGCCATCTCGCGCGGCCAGCTGCCGCCCACCCACAACCTCGACGAGATCGACCCGGCCTGCGATGTGGACCACGTGCGCGGCGAGGCCAGAGCGCAGCCGATCGAGGCCGCGATCTCCAACTCGTTCGCCTTCGGCGGCCACAACGTCAGCCTGCTGCTCGGTACGGCCAGCACCCGCAAGAAGCGCTAGAGAAAGGGAAACAGACGTGCAAATCGGAGCCGTCGACCATGTCGAGTTCTACGTCGGGGACGCACAGCAGTCGGCGTTCTTCCTCTGCACCGCGCTCGGATTCCGGGTCTGCGGCCAGGCCGGCCCCGAGACGGGCCAGGCCGACCGGCGCTCCCTGCTGCTGCGCCAGGGCGGCATCGATGTCGTCCTGACCTCGGCACTGAGCGAGAAGCACCCGGCGGCCGCCTACGTGGCCCAGCACGGCGACGGGGTGGCCAACATCGCCTTCGAGGTCACCGACGCCGCCAAGGCGTTCGCCCTGGCGATCGAGCGCGGCGCCACCGCCGTCGAGGAGCCCGAGACGCACAGCAAGGACGGCACCGAGGTCGTCACCGCCTCCGTGCTCGGCTTCGGGGACGTCGCCCACCGCTTCGTCCAGCGCTCCGGGGACCGGGAGCAGTTCCTGCCCGGCGTGATGGACATCTTCGCCGAGGACCCGGACCGGAGCGAAGAGCTGCTGAGCACCGTGGACCACGCGGCGATCTGCCTGCCCGCCGGCCTGCTGCGGCCCACCGTCGCCTTCTACGAGAAGGTCTTCGGCTTCAACCAGATCTTCGAGGAGTTCATCGAGGTCGGTGAGCAGGCCATGGACTCCAAGGTGGTGCAGAGCCCCTCGGGGAAGGTCACCTTCACCCTCATCGAGCCGGTCACCGACCGCAAGCCCGGCCAGATCGACGGCTTCCTGGCCCGCCACAACGGCGCCGGCGTCCAGCATCTCGCCCTGCTCGCCGACGACATCGTCAAGGCGGTGCCCGCGCTGGAGGCCCGCGGGGTGAAGTTCCTGGAGACCCCGGACACCTACTACGACGAGCTGGAGGCGCGCCTCGGCCGCCCCGACCTGAAGATCGAGGACCTCAGGCGCACCAACGTCCTGGTCGACCAGGACCACTGGGGCCAGGTCTTCCAGATCTTCACCCAGTCGCTGCACGTGCGGAAGACCTTCTTCTGGGAGGTCATCGACCGGCACGGGGCCCGCACCTTCGGCAGCGGCAACATCAAGGCCCTCTACGAGGCGGTGGCACGCGAGAAGGCGACGACCGCCTGATCCGCCGCCCCGCCCGTACGCACCGTGTCACTCGCACCGAAGGAAGATCCGTGACTGTTCAGGAATCCGCAGCCTTCACCCTGACCGACGAGGAGCGGGAGCTGCTCCCCTCCGACGAAGACGTCCTCTTCTACGCCGAGCACGGCTGGTTCCTCTCGAAGAAGCTGTTCACCGACGAGGAGGTGGACCTCCTGGAGTCGGCCAGCGAGCGCTTCTACGCCGGCCACCGCGACCGCACGCTGCCCGTGCGCCCGCCCAAGCTCGCCTACTGGGAGCCGGAGCACGGCGATGTGCAGCGGCACAACGACTACATCCACTACGAGGACGACACGATCGGCCGCATCCTGCGCAAGCCGCTGCTCGGCGCGGTGGCCGCCCGGCTCGCCGAGGCCGAGGAGATCCGGGTCTTCCAGTCGACGCTGATCTTCAAGCCGCCGGTCGCGGAGGAGACGTCGAACATCGTGCCCTGGCACTTCGACCGCCACTACTGGTCCACGTCCACCTCCGAGCGGATGCTGACCGCGTTCATCCCCTTCCACGACTGCGACGAGGAGATGGGCACCATCACCATGGTGGACGGCAGCCACAACTGGAAGGAGACCGCGGACAACGACGCCACCTCCCTGCACTTCGCCGAGCGCGACCGCAGCGAGCTGGAGGTCATGCTGGAGGAGAACGCCCGTTACAACGGCGTCGAGGTCCGCAAGATCCCCGTCCGCATCCCCAAGGGCCACGTCAACTTCCACCACTGCCGCACTTACCACGGCAGCGGACCGAACGTCAGCGACCGGCCGCGCCGGGCCATCTCCTTCCACCTCCAGGACGGCGGGAACCGCTACCGCGACTTCCGCCGCTCGGACGGTGCGCAGGTCGCGTACAACCACGACGTGCTGGTGCGCAGGACCGCCGAGGGCACCCCGGACTACAGCGACCCCGAGTACCTGCCGCTGTTGTGGAGCAGCCGCTGATGCGCAGTGCCGCAGTGGTCGGTACCGGCCTGATCGGTACGTCGATCGCCCTGGCCCTGCGGGGCCGGGGCGTGACCACCTATCTGCTGGACCGGGACCCGGAGGCGGCCCGGACCGCGGCCGACCTCGGCGCCGGTCTGGTGGGCGCCCCGCGTACGCCCGTGGACCTGGCGGTCCTCGCGGTTCCTCCGCAGCACGTGGCATCGGCTCTGCACGAGCACCAGCAGCTGCGTCTGGCCGAGGACTACACCGATGCGGCGAGCGTCAAGGCCAAGCCGCAGGCGGAGGCGGCCGCCCTGGGCTGCGACCTCAGCCGCTACGTGGGCGGACACCCCATGGCGGGCCGGGAGCAGTCCGGCCCGCTCGCGGCCCAGGGCGACCTCTTCCAGGGCCGCCCCTGGGTGCTCACCCCGGCGGCGGGCGTCGGTCGCCGGGCCGTCGGCCGGGCGACGGAACTCGCCGAGCTGTGCGGCGCCCGCCCGGTCGTGATGGGCCACGAGGAGCACGACCGGGCGGTGGCCCTGATCTCGCACGCCCCGCACATGGTGGCGAGCCTGCTGGCCGCCCGGCTGCTGGACGGTGACGAGAGCGAACTCCAGCTCGCCGGGCAGGGGCTGCGCGACGCGACCCGCATCGCGGCGGGGGACGCCGAGCTGTGGACCGACATCGTCGGCTCCAACGCGCGCGCCGTCGCCGAGGTGCTCGGCGAGGTCGCCCTCGAACTGCGCACGGTCGTGGACGCCCTGCGCGACCTCGGCTCGGACGCGCCGGAGCGCCACCTCACCAGCCGGGCGCACCTCACCACGGCCCTGGTCCGCGGCGTACAGGGCCGGGGCCGGATTCCGGCGAAGGCCCCGGGCGGGCTGCGGCTGAGCGGTGTGGCCGCCGCCAACTGACCCACGGCCACCCGCGGCCGGGGCGCGGACCTACATGACTTCCGATTCAGTGGAGAGACTGACTATGACCAGCCGACGGCTCGACGTCTGCCTCATCGGTGCCGGGCCCCGAGGGCTCTCCGTCCTCGAACGGCTGTGCGCGAACGCCGGGTCGGCGCCGGACGAGGTGCCGATCACGGTGCATGTGGCGGACCCGTATCCGCCCGGGGCCGGTCAGGTGTGGCGTACCGACCAGCCCGAACACCTGCTGATGAACACCGTGGCCTCCCAGGTCACGATGTTCACCGACGAGAGCGTCCGGATCGACGGGGTGCTCGCCCCCGGACCCAGCCTCTACGAATGGGCGCGCTTCCTGACCCTGGTCGGCCCCATGGACGACCGGCAGCGCGACGAGCGGCTGCTGGACGAGGCGCGTGCGCTCGGCCCCGATTCCTATCCCACCCGTGCGTTCTACGGGCACTATCTGGAGTGGGTCTTCGAGCGGGTCACCCGGACCGCGCCGGGACGGCTGACCACCGTCGTCCACCGGGCCCGGGCGGTGGCGATCGAGGAGGAGCCCCACAGCGGGAAGGCGGGCTGCCTCCAGAGCGTCCTGCTCGACAACGGGGTGCTCATCGACGGTCTCGACGCGGTGGTCCTCGCCCAGGGGCACCTGCCCGTACGCCGGTCCCGCCGGCAGACCGAACTCGGCGGCTTCGCCCACGCCAACGGCCTGCGCTACGTGCTGCCCGCCAACCCGGCGGACGTGGACCTGTCGCCGGTGGAGCCGGGCGAGACCGTCGCGCTGCTGGGACTCGGTCTGAACTTCTTCGACTACATGGCACTGCTGACCCACGGCCGCGGCGGCCGCTTCGTCCGCCGCTCGGACCGGCTGGTCTATCTGCCCTCAGGCCGCGAACCCCGGCTCGTCGCAGGCTCCCGCCGAGGTCTTCCCTTCCACTCCCGGGGCGAGAACCAGAAGGGCGCCCACGGCAGACACGAGCCCGCCGTGCTGACCGACGAGGTGATCCGGGAGCTGCGAGAGCAGGCCCGGCGGCACGAGGGGATCGACTTCCAGGCCACGGTCTGGCCGCTGGTCAGCAAGGAGGTCGAGACCGTCTACTACGCCACGCTGCTCACCGCCGACGGCCGCTCCGGCGACGCGGAACGGCTACGGGCGCGCTACCTCGCGGCGAAGCCGGGCAGCGGTCAGGAGCTCGACGTCCTCGCGGAGTTCGGCATTGGTCCGCACGACCACTGGAACTGGGACCGGATCGCCCGCCCGCACGCGGACCGGGAGTTCGCCTCGCCGCGCGACTTCCACGACTGGCTGCTCGGCCATCTGCGCGAGGACCTGCGGGCCGCGCGCGAGGGCAACGTGGCCGGACCGCTGAAGGCCGCCCTCGACGTACTGCGCGATCTGCGCAACGAACTCCGGCTGATCATCGACCACGGCGGCCTTACGGGCAGCTCGCACCGGCAGCACCTGGACGGCTGGTACACACCGCTCAACGCGTTCCTCTCCATCGGCCCGCCCGCCGGCCGGATCGAGGAGGCGATCGCCCTCATCGAGGCCGGTGTCCTGCGGGTTCTCGGCCCCGACGTCCGCTCCGGCACGGACGAGGACGCCCGGGCGTTCACCATCGAGTCCGCCGCGGTCCCCGGTTCGCTGACCCGGGCCACCACACTGGTCGAGGCCCGTCTGCCGGAGATCGATCTGCGGACCACCGCCGACCCGCTGCTGCTCCAGCTCCTGGACACCGGCCAGTGCCGCCCCTACGAGGTCGCGGGCCCCGACGGTACGGTGTACGAGACCGGCGGACTCGCCGTCACCGACGCTCCGTTCCACGTCATCGACGCCGAGGGCCGCGCGCATCCGCGTCGTTTCGCCTTCGGGGTGCCGACCGAGTCCGTGCACTGGGCCACGGCGGCGGGGATACGTCCCGGGGTGAACTCCGTGACACTCCAGGACTCGGACGCCATCGCGCACGCCGTACTGGCGCTGGCCCAGGGTCTTCGTCAGGACAGCGAGATGATGGGAGAACTGACAAGGTGAACGCCACCACCCCGCCCGCACACGCCGCTGACACCATCGACGCCGGGCTGCTGAGCCCGGTGCGGGCCGGAACCCCGGCGGAGGCGGCCACGTCCGACGGAGCCTGGCTCCAGGCGCTGCTCGACGCGGAGGCCGCGCTGGTACGGGCCCAGGCGGGCCTCGGCAACGTACCCGGCGCAGCGGCAGAGGCGATCACCGAGCTGGCCCGTGCCGAGCGGCTGGACCTGCGGGAGATCGCCGTGCTCAGCCGGGGCGCGGCCAACCCGGTGGTGGCCGTGGTCCAGGCGTTCACCGCCCTGGTGGCGGCCAAGGCCCCCGACGCCGCCGACTACGTCCACCGTGGCTCGACCAGCCAGGACATCTTCGACACCGCGCTGATGCTGGTCGCCGGACGGACCCTGGACTTCCTGGCGGCGGATCTGGACGGCATCGCCGCGTCCCTGCGGACGCTGGCCGACGAGCACCGGCAGACGCTCATGGCCGGGCGCACGCTGGCGCTCCACGCGGTCCCCACGACCTTCGGCCTCAAGGCGGCGGGCTGGCTGGCGGCGGTCTGCGACACGAGGGAGCGGCTGCGCCGGCTCAGGTCCGACGGCCTGGTCGTCCAACTCGGCGGCGCGGCGGGCACGCTGGCGGGCTACGTCGAATACGAACGGCTGCACCGCGAAGCGCGGCAGGAGACCGCGGCCGAGGGCTACGCGGCCCGGCTGGCCGAGCGGTTCGCCGCGGAGACGGGTCTGTCCGCCCCGGCCCTGCCCTGGCACAGCCACCGCGCCCCCATCGCCGCGCTGGGCGCCGAACTGGCCCTGGCCACCGGCGTGCTGGGGAAGATCGCCGTGGACGTCCAGTCGCTCGCCCGGACCGAGACCGCCGAGCTCGCGGAGCCCGCCGCGGCGGGCCGGGGGGTCTCGTCGGCGATGCCGCAGAAACGCAACCCCGCCCTCGCCACGCTGATCCGCTCGGCGGCCCTGCAAGTACCCGCGTACGCCGGTGTGCTGGCGCAGACGATGCTGTCCGAGGACGAGCGCTCGGCCGGCGCCTGGCACGCCGAATGGCAGCCGCTGCGGGAGTGTCTGCGGCTCGCCGGAGGGGCCGCGCACACCGCACGCGAGCTGGTGGCCGGTCTGGAGGTCTCGCCCGGGCGCATGCGGGCCAACCTGGACCTGACCGGTGGCCTGATCGTCTCGGAGCGGCTGGCGGCCGTCCTGGCACCCGTGCTCGGCAAGGCCGCCGCGAAGGACGTCATCAGCCGGGCCGCGCGCACGGCGGCCGCCTCGGGCCTGCCGCTCGCCGAGGTCCTCCTGAGTGAGGACGTGATCGCCGAGCGGTTCGGCGTACGGGACCTGGAGCGGCTGCTCGACCCGGCCGGATACACCGGCGCCGCCGAGGAACTGACGGCACGGGCGCTGCGGCACTACGCCCCGCGCCAGAGCATGTCCGACACCCCGTAGACAGGCGCTCGCCCCCCCCCGGTGAGGGCGGTCTGTCCTCGCCGGGGGAGGGAGCCCCATCAACACCCGCGCACCACGGACCTGCCCCTCGCTCGCCCCTTTAAATGCACGCACGATCGTTTATATTCATCCCCGGGTCCAAGCCGTGGACCCACTGACGAAGGGGCTACGCATGACCACCGC
The DNA here is from genome assembly GCF_031760065.1 of Streptomyces durocortorensis. NCBI lineage: Bacteria > Bacillati > Actinomycetota > Actinomycetes > Kitasatosporales > Streptomycetaceae > Streptomyces > Streptomyces sp. C11-1. Next base: position 103,174 of record NZ_CP134500.1, on the reverse strand, counting down.
TTCACCGCAGTCGGCCGGGGCGAACCCGGCGGACGACGCGGCACCGGCCGACGGGCAGCGGCCGCAGGGCTCCTCGGGTGCCTCACCCGCCGCGAAGCTGGCACTGTTCGTCGCCTCCGGCGCGACCTTCCTCGCGGTGCTGGACACCACGGTCGTGAACATCGCCTTCTCCGACCTGCGCGTCGACTTCCCCGACGCCTCCCTGTCCCAGCTGACCTGGGTCGTCACCTCCTACACCGTGGTGTTCGCCGCGCTGCTCGCCGTCGCGGGCCGGGTCGCCGACGTCATCGGACGCAAGAAGCTCTTCCTCTGGTCCACAGCCCTGTTCACCCTCGCCTCGGTACTGAGCGGCCTCGCCGTCGACGTGCCGATGCTCGTCGCCGCCCGCGCCCTGCAAGGAGTGGCGGCCGCAGGGATGATCCCCTCCGCACTCGGACTGGTGCTCCAGCACACCCCCCCGGCCCGCCGCCAGATCGCCGTCGGGGTCTGGGGAGCGGTCGGCAGCATGGCCGCTGCCGTGGGACCGAGCCTCGGCGGGCTGCTCGTGGACGTATGGGGCTGGCGCAGCGTCTTCCTGATCAACCTGCCGATCGGCCTGGCCATCGTCGTGATCGCGGCCCGGCTCGCGGCCGATACACCGAGCGGCCGCCGCTACCCCGACCCGGTGGGCACCCTCGCCCTCGCCCTCGGCATCGGCGGCGTCGTCTTCGGCGTCACCCAGGGAACGGAATGGGGCTGGGGCAGCGGCAGGGTCCTCGCCCTGATGACCGGCGGCGCCGTGCTCGTCGTGACCGCACTGCTGCTCTCCAGGCGCCACCCCGCACCCGCCATCGAGTGGGACCTGTGGCGCAACCGCGTCTTCGCCGCCACCAACGTCTCCTCGCTGCTCTTCGGCGCGGCCATGTACGCCTACCTCCTCAGCACCCTCCTCTTCCTCAACGCCGTCTGGGGCTACTCGGAGCTCAAGGCGGGCCTGGCGGTCACCCCCGGAGCCTTCAGCGCCGCCGTCGGCGCCATCGTGGTGGGACGCCGGGTCGGCCCCCGCGCCCAGTGGGCCGCGCTCGCCGTGGGCTCCACGCTCTTCGGCGCCTCGTGCGCCGCGATGTACCTGCTCCTCGACGCCGAGCGCGCCTACCTGGCGCTCTGGCTCCCCATCGGCATCGTCGCCGGCCTCGGCATCGGCGCCGCGCTGACCGCCATCTCCAACGCGGCCACCGCCTCGCTCCAGCCGCAGCGCTTCGCCTCCGGCACCGGCCTGCTCATGACGACGCGCCAGGTCGGCGGAGCCCTCGGCATCGCCGCCCTCGCCGCCATCATCGAACGCCACAACGTCCTCGATGCCGAGGGGTATCTGCAGGTCTTCCTCGCCTGCGCCATCGGAGCCGTGGCCGCCGCCGCGGTCGCCCCGGTGTTCCGCCCACGAGGCAGCCAGGCCTCCTAGGGCCTGTCCGAGGACCGGGCCGATCCGCGCCCGGACGCCTTCGGTGTGCCCGGCAGGGCACCCGCTCACGAACGGACAAGCTCATCAGCGCTGAGAACGTGCAGCTGTCTCCGTACCAGCGGGACATCTGGCTCGCGGAATCCCGGACACCGGGCAGCCCCCAGTTCAACGGAGCCGTCTTCGAGCGGTTCACGGGCGCCCTGGACGGCGAACTGCTGCGTACCTGCTTCGCCCGTGCACTGGCGCGGCACGACACCTTCCGCCTCCGGTTCGACGAGTTCGACGGCGTGCCCCGGCAGTGGCTCGCCGACACGCTGACGGTCGACGGCGAGCCCGCCGTCGACCTGGTCGACCTCTCCGCCGAGCCCGACCCCGCCGCCGCGTGCCGGACCTGGCGCGAGCGGGCCATGGCCGTCCCGTTCGAGCTGCGGGACCGGCGGCTCTTCCACGCGGTGCTGCTGCGCGAGAGCGAGCAGGTGCTCCACCTCTTCCTGAAGGCGCACCACCTGCTCCTCGACGGGCGGGGCGCGGAGATCCTGCACACCGAAGTGCTGGAGGACTACGCCCGCCTCTCCCGGGGCCAGGAACCCCGGGACCGGCCCCCCGCCCCCTCGGCGCTGACCGCCGTCACCGGCCGGGACACCTACTTCGGCTCCCGGGAGGAGGCGGACGACCGGGCCTTCCACCGTGCCGAACTCGCGGCGACCGACCTCCACTGCTTCCCCCGCCGACGGCAGGAAGGCACTCCCGCCTTCGGCTTCCACACCTTCACGCTCCCCGGCGAGGTGGCCGACACCCTCAAGGAGCACGGCAGCGCCCCCTTCCCCTTCTTCGCCGCCGCACTCGGCGCCTGGCTCGCCCGGGTGCACCGCACCGAGCAGGCGGTGATCGGCATACCCCTGCTCAACCGGCGCACCAGGACCGAGCTGACCACCGTCGCGCAGTACGCCAACACGCTGCCGCTGCGCATCGAGGTGCCCGACGGGAAGTCCCTCCTGGCCATCGCCGCCGATGTGCGGGAGTCGGCCGGTCTGCTGACGCAGCACCAGCGGCTGCCCGTCGGGGACGTACTGCGGGAGCTGCCCGCCGACGGGTCCCGGGAACGACGGCTCTTCGACGTCACCCTGACCTACATGACCCTGCGCAAACCGCTGGAGGTGACGGGCGTGGTACGCGGGGGAGTGAGGTTCACCGCGCCGCCGCACCAGGACGAGGCGCTGGTCGTCAGTATCGTCACCACCCGCGGCAGTGCGGACCTCCAGGTCGAACTGCGCTACGCCACCGACGTGTTCGACGACGATCTGCCCATCACCTCACTCGTCGAGCACCTCACGTCCCTGATCGCCAACGGCCTCGCCAAGCCGGAACGACCGGCGAACGAACTGGTGATGACCGGCGAACGCGAACAGGACGAGCTGCGGCGCCTCGCCCGCGGCCCCCGGATCCCGTTCGCCGACGACACGACCCTGCACGCACTCTTCGAGGAACAGGCCGTCCGCGCACCCTCCAGGGCCGCCGTCTTCGCCGCCGACGGCGAGGAACCGATCGGCTACGCCGAACTCGAGGCCCGGGCCAACCAGGTCGCGCGGTCCCTGCGTGCCCGCGGCATACGGACGGGCGACCGGGTCGCCGTCCTCATGGAACGCGGCCCGCACCTGCTCCCCGCCGTCCTCGGCATCCTCAAGTCCGGCGCGGCCTACGTCCCGGTGGACCCGGGACACCCCGAGCAGCGCATCGCCTTCATCATCGAGGACAGCGCGGCCAGGGCCGTCGTGACGGACTCGGCGGCCCCGCCCGTACCGGTGCCCGATGGCACAGTGCTCTGCCCGGTCGGCGAACTGCTGCACGGCCCCACCGCCCCGGTACGGGCCGAGGCGGGCCCACGCGACCTCGCCTACGTCATCTACACCTCCGGCTCCACCGGCCGGCCCAAGGGCGTCATGGTCGAGCACCGCTCCGTGGTGAACCGCCTGGCCTGGATGCAGCGGACCTTCCCGGTCGGCGCGGACGACGTGCTGCTGCAGAAGACCCCGATCTCCTTCGACGTATCGGTGTGGGAGCTGTTCTGGTGGGCCCTGGAGGGAGCGTCCGTCGCGCTGCTGCCGCCGGGCGGCGAGAAGGACCCGCGGCAGATCCTGCGCGCGGTCGGCCAACGGCAGGTCACCGTCCTGCACTTCGTCCCCTCCATGCTCGGACCGTTCCTGGACCTGCTGGAGGAGTCGCCCGGACTGCTTCCCGCGGCCGGGACGCTGCGGCACGTCTTCTGCAGCGGCGAGGCCCTGTCACCCGGCCGCGTGGAGCAGTTCCACCGGGTCTTCGGCTCCGGCGGCGCACCCCGCCTGGTCAACCTGTACGGCCCGACCGAAGCCACCGTCGATGTCTCCGCGTACACCTGCGCCCCACCGGACGGCGCACCCGTCACCCGGGTCCCCATCGGCCGCCCCATCGACAACATCGAGCTGTACGTCCTGGACCGGTCCGGTGAACCGCAGCCCGTCGGCGTCCCCGGCGAGCTGTGCGTCGGCGGCGTCGGCGTGGCCCGCGGCTATCTGAACCGGCCCGAACTGACCCGGGAGAAGTTCACCGACGCGCCCTTCGTCGACGGCGGCCGCCTCTACCGCACGGGCGACCTCGCGCGCTGGCTCGCCGACGGCACCCTGGAGTACCTCGGCCGGATCGACGGGCAGGTCAAGATACGCGGCCACCGCATCGAGCCGGGTGAGGTCCAGGACGCCCTGTGCCGCATACCCGGGGTGCGGGACGCCGCAGTCGTGGACCGCACCGCTCCCGGGCGCGGCGTGTTCCTGGCGGGCTACTACGTCGCCGAGGACGACCTGAGCGCCGCCCTCCTGCGCGACCGGCTGGCGGGAACCCTCCCCGAGGCCATGATCCCGGCCCACTTCCAGCGTATCGACACCATCCCGCTCACCCCGAACGGCAAGCTGGACCGCCGCAGGCTCCCCGCACCCGACACAGCCCCGCCCGGACCCCCGGGCGCGGCACCCCGCACCCCGGCCGAGAAGCTGCTCGCGGGCGTCTGGGCCGAGGTGCTCCAGGCACCCCGGGTCGGCATCCACGACGACTACCACGCCCTGGGCGGCGACTCGCTCCTGATGCTCCGCATCCGCGCGCTCGCCGAACAGAAGGGCCTCCACTTCTCCCTCGACGACCTCGTACAGCACCCCACCGTCGCGCGGCTCGCGGCGCACAGCACCGAGACCTCGGCCCCCAAGGCCCAGCTGCCTCCCTTCGCCCTCGTCTCCCACGTCGACCGGGCCCGCCTCGAAGGAGCCGTCGACGCCTTCCCGCTGACCCGGCTCCAACTGGGGCTCGCCTACCACAGCCGCCGGGACGAGCACTCCGCCGTCTACCACGACGTCTTCCGCTACCGCCTGGTCATGGACTGGAACGAGACACACTTCCGCGACGCCTTCGAACGCCTCGTGGCCCGCCACCCCGCTCTGCGCTCCTCCTTCGACCTCGGCGGCCTCAGCGAGCCGATGCAGATCGTGCACGCGAGCGCGCCGGGCGGCCTGGACATCGCCGACCTGCGGGGACGCGCCCACGACGAGGCGGAAGCCGAGATCGCCCGGCACATCGAGGAACGCCGCTTCCACCGCTACGTCTTCGAGCGGGCACCGCTCCACCTGTTCCGCGCCCATGTCCGCGACGACGCGGTCGACCTGGTGCTCAGCTTCCACCACGCGCTGCTCGACGGAGGCAGCGTCGCCAACCTGCTGCGGGAGCTCCTCCAGGACTACCTGCACCACCTCGGCGCGGACACCGCCGCCGTTCCCGACAGCGAACTGCCCACCCCGGCCCACCACGTGCGAGAAGAACGGGAATCAGAGGCGGACCCCGCCGCCCGTGCACACTGGCGGCGCCGGATCGCGGGCGCGCACGCCCTGCGGCTCGACGGCTTCGGAACGTACGAACCCCCGGGCGGGGCCACCCACGTGGCCCACCGCACGGTCCTGCCCGACGACCTCACCCGCCGGACCCGCGCGGTGGCCAAGGAGCACGCCCTGCCCGTGAAGTCCGTGCTGCTCGCCGCGCACTGCCTCACCCTGCGCCTCTTCTCCGGCGCCGACGACTTCACCACCGGCGTGATCACCCACGGACGGCCCGAACGCGCCGACGCCGACCGCATGGTGGGCCTCTTCCTCAACACCGTCCCCGTGCGCTTCACCCCCGCGACCGCGGGGCCCGGCTGGATCGACGTGGCCCGGGACCTGTTCCGGCAGGAGACCGCAGGCCGCCCCCACCAGCGCTACCCGCTGAGCGCGATGCAGACCGACCAGGGCGGAAGCCCGGTGCTCCACACCGCGTTCAACTACGTCCACTTCCACACGCTCACCGACGTACTGCGCCTGCCCGACGTCCACCTGGAGCAGTTCACGACCTGGGAGGAGACCGACTTCCAGCTCCTCGTCAACGCCTTCCTGCACCCCGTGGACGGCACGCTCGGACTGCGCATCGACGGCGACGGCCGCAGCATCACCCCCGCCCAGGCCGAGCTGTTCGCCGACACCTACAGCGAGGTGCTGCGCCGGCTCGTCACCCGGCCCGAGGAGAAGCCCGACCTCGCCTCCCTGGCCGGACGGCCACCGCGCCCCCGGCACGACGGGGACCAGGACGGCACGGCGTACACCGAGGACGTCGTCCAACTCTTCGACCGGCAGGCCGACCGCACCCCCGACGCACCCGCCGTCACCACCGGCGACCGGACCTGGACCTACCGCCAACTCCGGGAGCAGGCCGAGCGGGTGGCCCGCAGGCTGCTCGCCCTCGGCGCCCGTCCCGGCGCGCGCGTCGGCATCGCCATGGGCCGCTCGCCGGAGACCGTCGCCGCCATCGTCGGCACCGCCAAGGCGGGCGCCGCCTGCGTCCCGCTGGACACCGCCTACCCCCCGGCCCGGCTCGCCGCCATGGTCGAGCAGGCCGAACCCTTCCGGATCATCGCCGGCACCGAGGACGCCCGACTGCTGCCGGACCCGGACCTGCTCCTGAGCGCCGAGTCGCTCTTCGGCACGGCGTACCAGGGCACGGACGCGGACGCGGAACCGCCGAGCGTACTGCCGGGGACGGTCGGCCTCGACAGCACCGCGTACATCCTGTTCACCTCCGGCTCCACCGGCCACCCCAAGGGCGTCGTGATGCCGCACCGCTCGCTCGCCAACCTGACCGGCTGGCAGATTCGGGCCGCGAGCGCGGCCGCCGGGCGGACCACCGTCCAGTACGCACCCCTCAGCTTCGACGTCTCCTTCCAGGAGATCTACTCCACGCTCTGTTCAGGAGGCACCCTGCGCCTGATCACCGAGGACGAACGACGGGACATGAGGCTGCTGCTGAAGCTGCTCGACGAGAGCGGGGCGGCACGTATCTTCCTGCCGTACGTGGCCCTGCAACAGCTCGCCGAGGCGTACGGGGCACTCGGCACCGCCCCGCGAGGACTGCGGGTGATCGTGTCCTCCGGCGAACAACTGCGGGTCACCGAGGAGATCCGCGCCCTCGTCGCCGCACTGCCGGGCGCGATCCTGGAGAACCAGTACGGTCCCACCGAGACGCACGTGGTCACCCGCCACACCCTCTCCGGCGACCCGGCGGCCTTCCCGGCGCTCGTGCCGATCGGCACCCCCCTGCCCGGGGCCGGTGCACAGGTCCTGGACGCCCTCGGCCGGCCCATCCCCACCGGCGTCCTGGGCGAGCTGTACCTGACCGGAGCGGCGCTCGCCGACGGGTACCTCGGCGCCGCCGCCGCGACCGCCGAACGCTTCGTCCGCGTCGAGGGCCCCGACGGCGAGACCACCGCGTACCGCACGGGCGACCTGGGGCGCGTCCTGCCCGGCGGCTCCCTCGCCTACGCGGGCCGGTCCGACACCCAGGCCAAGATCCGCGGCTACCGGGTCGAGCCCGCCGAGGCCGAGATCGCCCTCGTCGCCCTCGCGGCACGCCACCGGGACCTCGACGTCCGGCAGGCCGCGGTCGTCGCCCGCGGCACCCCGCAGGGGCAGACCGTCCTGGCCGCCTTCCTGGTCGGTGACGAGGAGGGGACCGACCTGGACCTGCTGACCTCCGAACTCCGTACCACCCTGCCCGAGTTCATGGTCCCGCAGCACTTCACCTGGCTGCCCGCCCTGCCCCTGACCCCGAGCGGCAAACGCGACGACGCGGCCCTGCGGGCCCTGCCCCCGGCCCGGCGGACCGCCCAGGACGGCCAGGCGCCCCGGGACGCGTACGAACGCACCCTCGCGGAGCTGCTCGGCGAACTCCTCGGCCTCGACCGGATCGGCATCCACGACGACATCTTCGCCCTGGGCGCCACCTCGCTCACCACCATGCGGCTCGTCGTCCTGATAGAGCAGCGATACGGCGTCTCCCTCCCCATCTCCGGCTTCATCGCCGCACCCACCGTGGCCGCTCTCGCCGCGAAGCTGCGCTCGGGCGGCGCCGAGATCGGCTTCGACCCGCTGGTGCCGATCCGCCGCGAAGGCGACCGGCCGCCGCTGTTCCTGGCCCACCCCATGGGCGGCAACGTGCTCTGCTACCTGCCGCTGGCCCGCCATCTGCCCGACGACCAGCCGCTGTACGCCTTCCAGGCAGCCGGAGGCGACCCGGGGACCGAGCCCCTGCGCACGGTCCCCGAGATCGCCGAGAGCTACATCGCGGCCATGCGCCGGGTACGGCCCGAGGGCCCGTACACCATCGGAGGCTGGTCCTTCGGAGGCTTCGTGGCCTTCGAGATGGCGCGCAGGCTGAGGGCATCGGGAGCGGAGGTCGCCGCGGTGATCCTCCTCGACACCGTGGCCCTGGGACCGGTGGAGGAGCGCCGCGCCTACACCGACGAGGCACTGCTCGGCTGGTTCTTCTGGGAACTCCTGCTGCTCGGCCGGGGCGGCGACTCGCCGCTGGAGACCATCCCCGCCGAACTCACCTCACTCGACGAGAAGTTCGACTTCATCGCCCGGGTCGCGGCCGACGAGGGAATCCTCCCGCCCGACAGCAAGGGGTCGCTCGTCGGCCGCCTCTTCCGGGTGTACGAGTCCAACTGGCGGGCCACCCAGGACTACGAGCCCGGCCCCGCCACCGAAGGCCTCACCCTGATCCGGGCCACCGAACCGCTGCCGCAGGTCCTGCGCGCGATGCACGAGGCGGGCAGCACCCGGCACACCGACCCCGCCAACGGCTGGCACACCATGACCGCGGGCCCGGTCGAGGTCGTCCACGTGCCCGGCGACCACCTCTCGATCATGGAGGAGCCGCACGTGGCGCACCTCGCCCGGGCCGTCGCCGAGGCGGCACGGCACACGAGCGACGGCACACCGCACCCCACGGCCCTCCCCTCCCCATCCCGTACCGCCGAGAAGGGACACTGACGTGTCACAGCGCACCCGCCCCCGGGCCATCGTGATCGGAGCCGGCATCGGAGGCCTGGCGACGGCCGTGGCCCTGCGCCGCGTCGGCATCGACGTGGCGGTCCACGAACGGGCCCCCGACCTGCGCCCCGCCGGATTCGGCATCTCCGTGATGAGCAACGCCGTGGCCGCCCTGCGGGCTCTCGGCATCGACCTCGGGCTGGAGAAGCGCGGCCAGACGATCCTGCACACCGAGATCATGACCGACAAGGGCCGCACCCTGCGGTCCCTGCCCGTCGAGACCGCGGGCGACCGCCTCGGCGCGCCCAGCGTGGCGATGTACCGGGGCGACCTCCAGGCCGCCCTGCTCGACGCACTGGGCGGACTGCCCGTCTCGCTCGGTGCGGCCGCCACCGACTACGAGATCACCGGGGACGGCGTCCGGGTCCGCTTCGAGGACGGCCGCGAGGACACCGGCGACATCCTGATCGGCGCCGACGGCATCAACTCCGCCGTCCGCCGCCGACGCACCGCCGACGACAGCGGCCCGCGGTACGGCGGATTCCTCTGCTGGCTCTCCGTCACCCCCTTCGCCCACCCGAAGATCACCCAGGGGTTCAACGCCCACTACTGGGGCCTCGGAAAGCGCTTCGGCATCCACGACGTCGGCCAGGGCCGCGCCTACTGGTGGGGCACGCTGAACATGCCCGCCGACGAGGCCCGCCGCTGGGACGGCGACAAGGACCGGATCGTCCGTGCCTACACGGGGTGGGCGGACGAGGTGTGCGAGGCCATCGCGACCACCCCCGTCGAGGACATCGTCGCCGTACCCGCCCAGGACCGCCCCTTCCTGGAGCAGTGGGGAGAGGGCCCGGTGACCCTCCTCGGCGACGCCGCCCACCCGATGCTGCCCAGCCTCGGACAGGGCGGCAGCACGGCCATCGAGGACGCCGTGGTGCTCGCGCAGTGCCTGGCCGCCGGGACGGACACCCTCGCGGCGCTGCGCCGCTACGAGAACCTGCGGCGCGAGCGGACCCGGGAAATGGTCGAGGTCTCCCGCCGGTTCGGCGGCTTCGAACAACTGGAGAACCCCGTGCTGCGCGCCGTACGTGACGCCTACCTGCGCCACGCACCGCAATCCGTCCTGTTCAAGCCCTTCCAGCGGGCCCTGACGCCCCGGCTGCTCGACGACGCACCGGCGAACTGAAGGAGAGACGATGACCACCACCGCCATCCGCGCCGAGGCACACCGTGACGCCAAGAGCGTGGTGCACCGCTACCTCCAGGCCCTGCGGGACCGTGACGCCGAGGCGATCGGCGAACTGGTCGCCCCCGATGCCGTCTACCGCATACCCGGCAGCCACCCGGTAGCGGGAACCTGGACCGGACTCGCGGAGATCGCCGGGAAGTTCCTCATCCCCATGGGCGAACTCTTCGACCCGACGGCCGACTACACGGTCGACGTCCACCACGTGATCGCCGAGGGCGAGGAGGTCGCCGTGGAGTGCGTCACGCGAGCCACGACACGGGGCGGCGCCCCCTACGTCCTGCCCATCAGCGCCCAGTTCACCGTCAGGGACGGGCAGATCCGGAGCATGCGCGAGTACTTCGACACCGAGTACTTCTCCTCGACGCTCTTCGGCCGGGACTGAGACAGCGGTCCGGCCCCGGGCCGCCTCCGGCGGCGGCCCGGGGCCTGGTGCCCTAAGGGCGCCGGGCCGCGACCAGCCGGATACCGAGGGCCGGGTCCTCCCAGGCCGTCCGCACATGGCTCAGCCCCGCCGCCCGCAGCAACCTCTCGACCTCGCCGTCCGCGAGCACGGCGCCACCGGCCACGGCAAGGCCGAGGCGCACCACCGCCGCCCCCAGGGGGCGCTTCGGAGGAAGCGGACAGGGCAGTACGACCCACCCGCCGGACACCAGCGCGGCCGCGGCCGAGACGACCGCCCGGCGCAGCTCCTCGCCCGGCAGTCCGGCGACCGGGAGCCAGACGAGAGCGAGCCGGTCGGCCTCCTCCACGCCGAGCACCGGAACACCGGGGACGTGCCGGGACAGTGCGGCCGCGGTCAGGCCACCGTCACCGGCCGCACACCCGACCGCCGCGCCCGGCCGCTCCAGCACCCCGGGCAAACCCTCCAGCCGCCCCAGCAGGGAGTGGACCAACGCGTCCACCAGGGCCGCCGCTTCGTCCCCGCAACCGGGCGCCGACTCCCGCCCCAGGACCCCCGCCGGGGACATCAGCCGGGCGCCCCCGGTCACCGCCCGCCGCAGCCGCGCGGCGAACGCGGCGGACCGCGGACCGCCGATGAGCACGCGCTCCAGGCCCTCGTCGACCGCGTAGCGGCCCTCTCCGTCGCGCCGCACCACCCCGGCGTCCACCAGAACCTCCAGCAGCCCTTCGGCCAGGACCACGGGCAGTTCCCCGGCGGCCTCCTTCACCGTGCGGGGTGCGAGGAGCCGGGCGAGCAGCCCGGTCCGCTCCGCGACAGCACACGCCAGCAGCGCCCATGCCCTCGTCGCATGCCGCGCGAACGGCCCCTCCGCCGGACCCGCGGGACCCTGCGGCAGCGCGTCGGGCGCGGCACCCGCGCAGACGGCCGCCCACAGAGCGTGAGCACGACCGAGCAGCGCCGCCGCCTCCTCGCGCGACGCCTGCCCGACCGGGTCGAGCCCGGCCGCCGACACCACCTCGGCCACGGGGCCCGCGAACCCGTCCGCACCGCCACTCGCCGCCACGGCGTGCATCGCCCACCAGGAATCGGCGAGCCCGGCGACGGAGCGCTCGGCGGCGTCCTCGCGCACCTGCCTGCCCTCGCGGCCGACGATCGAGCGCTGGCCCAGCTGGATGAGAAGCGTCTCCTGGGAGCCCTGACCGGAGACCAGCCCGAGGATGTCGCGCATGAAACGCTCCCAGGGGAACGTGGCCATGTACGCCTCACCGCCCTGCAACCCCATCACCAACCGGCCCACGTGCAGAGCGCTTTCGGCGGCCTGGTGCTTGGCGACGGTGGCGAGCTCGTCGAAGTACGGGTCACGGTCCGCCGAACGGGTGCCGTCCAGGGCACGGTAGACGCTCGCCCGGGCGCTCTGCAGCAGCATGCGCATCTCACCGACCGAACGCTCCACATTGGTGTGGTCGAGGACCGGCCGCCCGCCGCGCCTGCGCCCGGCCAGCGCGTCCACACACTGGTCGACGACCGCGTCCAGGGCGCCGAGCACACCGCACGCACTCATCGTCCGGCGGATCCGCGCGTACGTGTTGAGCTCGCTCAACGCGTCGGCGCGCCACAGGAGCCGCCACGGCGGCAGCCGTACGTCGTGCAGGAGCACCTGGCCCAGGCCCATCGTGTGCAGGCCCATGGTGTCCATGGGAACCGGTGCCACACCCGGATCGTCCTTCTCGACCACGAAGGCGAGCATGTCGTTGGACGCCTCGTCACGCACGAACAGGACGAACAGATCGGCGAAGGCCGCCCCGGCGAGGAAGCGCTTGGCACCGTTGAGGACCCAGACCCCGTCCTCCAGACGGGCCGTGGTCGTGAAGTCGTAAGGGTCCCGGTTCTCGTAGGCGCCCTGCACCGCGAAGCGGCGGCCCGCCAGGAGATCGGGGACGTAGCGCTCGATCAGCTCCGGTGTGCCGCTGGAGATGATGAGCTCGGTGATCTCGACGCTGATGTCGAGCAGCACCGCGAAGCCGGGATCGCGCGAGAGCCGGGCGATCTCCTCCACCACCACACCCCAGGCGAGCTTGTCCCGCCCCTCGCCCCCGGCCTCGACGGGCAGCGAGAACCGCATCAGACCGAGGCCGCCCGCCTCCTCGAACACCCCTCTGTCCAGGGGCCGCCGCGCCTGGTTGCGGAAGTACGAGCCCGGGTTGGCGGAGTCGAGGACGAAACGGGCGAACCTGTGCCGGGCCTCGCGCCGGACGTGCTCCACCTCCGCGTCGAGCGTGGGATGCCCCCGGCCGGGGCGTGATGCGCCCGCCCGGTTCATCACGTCGGCCGCACGGGGCCGGGCCGTCACGCCGACGCCCGGGGGGTCACGCCGTCGGCCACCGACGCGACCAGATCGTCGAGGGTCTCGTCGCCGAGGAAGCGCTCAAGTGCCACATACGCGCCGGTGCGCTCCTCGACCTCGACCGAGAGCTGTGCGGCGGTGAGCGAGTCGATGCCGATCTCACCGAGCGGCTGATCGGCGGGCAGCTGCCCGTCGAGGCCGAGCAGCTCCGTGATGAGGGAGGAAAGCCAGCCGGTCAGGGGCTCGGGGGCGGCGTCCGGACGGTCGAGGTGTGCGGTGGTGATGGCGTACTCCTGGTGGGATCGGGGCGGCACTCAGCTCCGCCGGGGTGCCGGGTCACGGTGCTGCGGTGCGAGCCGCAGCGGTACGAGCGAGAAGGCCTGGTCGGCGTCGTCGAGTTCTTCGAGCCGGCGCACCAGCGCCTCCTCCGCCTCGGGGTCGGGCTCCGTCGGCAGGCCCAGACGCGTCAGGATGCGGCGCAGCACGAGCGAGAGCCAGGCCCGGTCGGCGGCCAGGTGGCCGAACGTGTCGCGGCGCTGGTGCCACGTGTGCAGAGCGCAGGCCGCCGCATGCACCAGGCAGTGCCGACGGGCGGTCTCGTACGCCTCGGACGTCCGTGCCGTGCCGAGCCGCGAGAACGCCTGCCGGGTCTGGTCACGCACCGTCAGGATCTGCCGGGCCAGGGTGAAGAGCTCCCGGTCATCGGCCAGCTCCTCGACCGCCCCGTCCAGGAGACCGACCACCTCGTCGGTGCCCCCGAACGTGATCGACGGGCGCAGCTCCCGCGGCGCGGGCGACCCCGCCGGGTCGCCGAACCCGAAGAGCAGCGACAGCGGAAGCCCGGCGGGCGCCCCGCGGCGCCGCGCCGCACCCGCCAACTGGGCCCGAACCGTGTCGAGCTGTACCAATTCGGTGCCCTCGAACACGGGGGTGACCGCGACATCGCGCAGCAGCTTCTGGAAGGCGCCGCCCGCGACCCCCTGGCGCAGATGGGCGCGGGCGCTCAGCACCTGACCGCAGGCGTCCACCGTGTCCACGCACAGCCCCGGCACCACGTACTTGGCCACCGCGGACCACAGCGCCATCCGCTGCCGCGCCACATCCAGCCCGCGCGCGGCGGCCAGCTCGGTGCACTCCGCGACCAGCAGGTCGGCGAAGCCACCGGCGAGCAGGGAACGCACCGGCGCCATGGCGAGCGCCGGACGTCCGTAGAGCATGCGCCCGCGGGCGTGCCGCAGCGCGATCCGCAGTGCGGTGTCCGCCGCACCGAGGCTGCCCGCACCGACCAGGGTCCGGGTGAACTGGAGCATTCCGGAGACCATCTCGATGCCACGCCCCGGCCGCCCGATCAGGGCCTCGTCGCCGACCCGGCAGCCGCTGAGGGCGAAGCCGCTCAGATCATGGCCGCGCAGACCGTGCGTACGCACCTTGTCGAGGCGCTTCACCCCGTCGCCGCCGAGGGCGTCGAAATCGAGCAGGAACAGTCCGTACGACGGATCGGACGCGGCCAGGACGGTGGCGAACGAGGAGCGCCGCCCGTTGCCGACGAGCCACTTCTCCCCGTCGAGCACATATCCGCCCGCGACCGGGGCGGCGCGGGTGGTGGTGGCGAGCAGATCGCTGCCCGCCGACTCCTCGCTGATGCCCGCCGTGCCCCAGGCGCGGCCGAGCATCTGACCGGCCACCCGCGCCCGCTGAGCGGCGTCCCCCCAGATCCACACCGGCGTCGCGGCCAGGAGCGTCGACCCAAGACCCACGGACACCGCCAGATCGCGGCGCGAGACCGCCCGCACCACGGCCGAAAGCGACTCGAACGAGGTGAGCAGGCCGCCCTCGGACACGGGGACCAGATGCCGGTGCAGCCCGGCCTCCCAAGCGGCCTCGTACGCCGCGACGGGCTCGGCCTCCAGCTCGTCGGCGCGCACGCCGCCGACCAGGGACATCCCGCTGCCCGGATCGAAGGGGCAGCCGAGCGCCCGCTCGATCCGCTCCGCCGCGCGGAACACGGGCGGTGCCGTCCCGGGCCCGGCCTGCGGTCCGTCGTCCAGGAGGGTCATATTCGCTCCACCACCACGGCGTACGGACCGCCGGGTCCGCCCTCGTCCTCGGCGAGCCCCAGCTCATGGACGAAGGCGAGCCCCTCAGTGGTCCGGTGGGCGCTCGTGCGCACCCGCATCAGGTCCCACAGCTGTCCGGCCCGCAGCCAGGTCACATCGATCCGGCGGACCGGCCCGGCCTGCGCCCGGCGCAGTTCGGGGACCGCCCTGCCGTGCCTGCGCACCAGTTCCTCGCGCGCGCCCGCCGCGAAGCCGAGGGTCTCGGCCCAGTACCACTGATCGGCTACCTCGCAGTGATGGCGGTGCACACGGAACTCCGAGACATCCACAGCGAGTCGCTGCCCGTCGCGCTCGAAACCGGCCCGCAGGGCGGGGACCCGCGACCGGTGCGGAGCGCGTTCGATCTCGTCGTCGCGGAAGGCGGCGACGAGCGCGGCGGGCAGTGGCACGGGGGAGCCGGAGAGCGCCGCGTCGCCGCTGAGCCCCAGCGGTACGGACGCGGCCCGGGTGCGCACCGCGACTCCGGCCGGCCCTTCGAGCGTCATCGTGACCTCCAGCTGCGAGGCGCGCGGGCCGCGGACGCGCGCGGTCACCTCGACGAGCGCCTCGTCCGCGTCAAGGAACCGCAGCGGCTGGACGTACTCCAGCTGGTAGGACCACAGTACGAACCCCACCCGGTGCTCGCTCACCAGCATGCGATGGCTGCACACGTGATCGCGCATCCAGCGGGTCCCCGCCTGGAAGGCGAGCCGGCCGACCGCGGTGGGCTGCAACTGGTCCGGGGTGAAAAGACCCGCGTCGAGCACGGTCTCGTAGGCGGAGCTGCGCGCCATCCCTAGCCTCCGGAGACCGCGGTGACGATGTCCACCCGGTCGTCCTCGGCCGCCTCGCGCTCCAGCTCGCTCCTGGTGAGCCGCTCGCCGTTCAGAGCGATCAGATGTGTCGGGCGCACCTCGCCCGTGCGGTCGAGCAGCACCTCGCCCAGGTGGGGGTAGCGTTCGGTCAGCCCGGCCAGCCCGGCCCGGACCGTCGTCGCTTCGATCTCGATCTCGTTCTCGTAGTCCGTGAACCGGAGCAGGACGCCCCTCACCTTGAAGATCATCGTGCGGCTCTTTCGTCGATGCGATCGTGTGGCCCGGTGGCGGGACTCGGCGCCCGCTCGTCGCGGAAGAGCTCCTGGAGCCCGCCCGCGAGACAGATACGGCGGGTCAGCCGACGCTGCACCTTCCCGCTGGAGGTCTTGGGGATCGTCCGCGGTGCGATCAGGACGACGGCGTACGGCGGAATGCCGAACTCCCGCGTGACGGCCCGCCGTATGCCGTCGACGGCCGCCCGGTGCCCCTCCTCGTCGCCGGTGCCGGTCTCGTAGACCACCACCAGGCGCTCGGTGCCCCCGTCCGGGCCGTCCACCGCGAAGGCAGCTCCGCAGTTGCGGCGGATGCCCGGCACGGACGCCTCGCAGACCCGCTCGACGTCGACCGGATCGAGGTTGCGCCCGTTGACGACGATCAGGTCCTTGAGCCGTCCCGTCACGAACAGCTCGCCGTCCCGGAGGAACCCGAGGTCACCGGTGCGCAGATAGGGGCCGTCCCCGGTCGTCGCGCTCGCGCCGAACGTCCTGGCGCTCTCCTCCGGGCGCCGCCAGTAGCCGTCGGCGACCCCGGGCGAGTCCACCCAGATCTCGCCGACCGCGCCGTCCGGCAGCGGCTCTCGGGTGGCCGGATCGGCGATCAGCAGCCGGGTGCCGGGCCCCGGGTACCCGCAGCCCACCAGCGAACGGGAGCTCTGCGAGGGTTCGGCGGGCACGGCGGCGGCAGCCGATGCGAGCGCGTCCCGGGCCACCTCCACCGTGCGCCAGCCGTCCAGCGGCTTGCCGCCGGTGACGAACAGGGTGGCCTCGGCCAGCCCGTAGCACGGGTAGAACGAGGCGGGCCGGAAGCCGCTCTGCCTAAAACGCCCGGCGAAGCGCTCCATCGTCTCGGCGCGTACCTGCTCGGCGCCGGTGAAGGCGACCTCGACGCCGGACAGATCCAGCTCGGCCACCTCGGCGTCCGTGGCCCGGCGCACACAGAGGTCGTACGCGAAGTTCGGCGCGCCGGTGATCGTCGCACCGTACCGGGAGACCATGCGCAGCCACGCCGTCGGACGGCGCAGAAAGGTCACCGGCGACATGAGGGTCACCGGGATCCCGGCGGCCAGCGGGGCGAGGATTCCGCCGATCAGCCCCATGTCGTGGTACGGAGGCAGCCACAGCCCGCCCGAGCTGCCCGGGTGCATCCCGAACGCGCGCGCGATCTCCTGGCAGTTGGCCAGCAGCCGGGTGTGACTGAGCATCACGCCGCGGGGGAGCGCCGTGGAGCCCGAGGTGTACTGGAGCAGTGCGAGGCCGTCCGGGCGGACCGCCGGGACGGGCCCGCCGTCCTCGGCCGGTGCGTCGGTCGTGATCACCTGCGGGACATGCCCGTCGACCGCCGTCGCGAGCCAGTCCGCCATGAGCGCTGCGAGATCCGAGGTCGTCAGGACGACATCGGCCCCGGCGTCCTCGATGATCGCGGCGAGCCGCGGCAGGGTACGGGACAGCCGGCTCGCGTCCGGCGGAAAGGCGGGCACTGCGGGCACGCCCGCGTAGAAGCAGCCGAAGAGGCCCGCGAGGTAGTCGAGCCCCGGAGCGAAGAGCAGCAGCGCCGGCCCGGTCCGCCCCCGGTCCGCCGCCAGCACGGCAGCCGCGACGGCCCGGGCCCGCTCGTCGAGCTCACCGTAGGTGATCTCCTCGGCGGACTCGTCGTCCGCGACGAACCGGTAGGCGACGGCATCGGGCCGCAGGAGCGCCCGCTCGCGCAGCAGAGAGGCGAAGCTGTGCTCACTCAAGGAGGACACCCGGTGCCTGTTCCGTCGGCAGCGAGGCCCACTTGTCGGGCTTCCCCCGCCACTCCTCGCCGTCCGGCAGCGGAACAACGCGCGTGGTGGCCAGGGGCAGTTCGGCCGACAGGCGGGAGTTCCACTCCAGGGCGGGCATGAGCTCGGGCGGCAGCTCGTCCTCCGGGTAGATCGCGTCGGCGGGACACGCCTCCACGCAGTTCCCGCAGTCGATGCACTCGTCGGGATCGATGACCAGGAACGTCCCCGCCTCGCGGAAGCAGGCGACCGGGCAGTAGGTGATGCACTCCGCGAACTTGCAGTGGACGCACTGCTCGGTGACCACGTGCGTCACGCTCCGGCCTCCTCTGCCCCGTCCGTCCGGCCGCCGCTGCCCGCGATGAACGCGCCGAGCAGTCCGGCGTGCCGCTCGACGAAGCGGTGTCCCTCGTCGAGGCCGCGCTCGTAGGCCTTGACCAGGCCCTCCGGGGACGCCGCCGCGTAGTCGACGCCCAGGTGCTTGAGGTCCTCCTCCGGCTTGATCACCAGGACCTGCGCCCCGTCCAGGACGGAGCCGTCGGCGACCTCCTCGGAGGCGTAGAGGTCCCGGAACAGCGGGAAGGGGTCGTTGCCGACCGCGATCAGGACGGACACGCCCTTGGCCGCCACCTCCCGTGCCGGGCAGGAGCAGGTGTAGGAGGCGTCGACGTAGGCCTCTCCGCCGACCTCGGCCGGCAGGGCCCAGGCGTGCAGCATGCGCGTCGAGGCGTAGGCGACCGCGTCGTAGTTCTCCGCCGTCAGCCGGGGCTCCTCGCCCCCCGCCTCGGCGTGCGAGGAGAACACGGCGGCGGCCAGGTTCGCCTGGACCCAGCTCCGGTCCCCGGAGAAGACGTTGCGCAGCAGCTCCTTGCCGAGCGCCTTGGCCCCCGGCCCCTGGGTGGTCTCGGCTGCCGCCGCGTTGGTGACCTTGCTGGTGGCCAGCAGAAACTCCGGTGCCCCGGGGCGGAAGAGCCCCTCGCGCAGCAGGGGGCCGTATTCCTCGATGCTGTCGAGCGCGACGCGGCTCATGCCCTTCTCCGCCACGCCCCCGGCCGCACCGATCCAGTAGTCCACGCCGGTCTGCCGGGCGTGGCCGATCGCGGCGAGGCCCCCGGAGAGCCCGGAGGAGGAGGCCGCCCCGTACACCTGCGCGCGCAGCCCCCGCTCCTCGAAGGCCGACAGCACGCCGTGGCCGTACACGCCCTTGAGCATTCCGGAGGCGACGGCGATACCCAGGCGCTGTGTGGTGTCCGCATCGGTCATGGCAGCAGCTTCTCCTCGGACGGTGACGGGGTGGCGGTGACGGACGAGGGGGTGTCCGGCAGCAGGTGCTCATCGATCAGGCCGTCCAAGTGGTCCTTGATCCACTGGTTCGGGCCGGGGCTGGTGTCGAGCGCTTCACCGACGGGGGAAGCGGAGTGCGGGGGCGTCATACCGGCCTCCAAAGGGGAGAGTTGACCGTGGAGACATTAGCACGACCGTCCGTGCATGTTTATGGTTCCGTGCGGTTGATCGCTAAATGTGAGCGAACGATCGTGCTAATATCTCGGCCGTTCGCGATCGATCTGGAGGGTGTGGAATGGATCCCGCTACGGCAGCCGCAGACGTGGCCCTGAGCGACCGGGGTGAGCAGTTGTTCGACCTCTTTCGGCGGCCTCAGGGCCGCAGCAGGCCCAGGCCCGACGAGCGGAGCGTCATGGAGCGCGCCCGGACGAGCGAACTGACCGTCAATGGCGAGGTGGCGGTCGTCCACCGGTGGGGCGACGGTGAGCGTCCGGTGCTCCTCATCCACGGCTGGGAGTCGCGCGCGTCGCGCTACGCGAAGGCCGTCGACCGGCTGCTGGAGCTGGGCTTCAGTCCGGTGGTGTTCGACGCGCCCGGCCACGGAGAGGCCACCGGCGAGACCGCCACCATGCTGGACTACCTCGACATCATCACCGAACTCCACCGAGTGCACGGCGAGTTCGAGGCCATCGTGGCGCACTCCTTCGGTGCCACGGCGACCTTCGTCGCCCTTCAGGAAGGGGTGCGCGCCCGTCGGGTCGTGGCGATCAGCGCGGTCCCCGACTTCGCCTACCTGGTGGACGCGTTCACCGTCGGGCTGAACCTCGAACCGCACCTCGACGCGGAGGTGCGGGGCCGCCTGGAGAGGCAGGTGTACCCGGGGGAGGCGGACATGTGGTCCCGCTTCTCGGTCTTCCGCGGCTCCGGAAACGTGACGGTTCCGCTCCTGGTCATCCACGACGAGGACGACACCATGGTCGATGTCGGCCAGGGGAGGCGCATCGCCGAGGCCTTCGGCGACCGGGCCCGGCTGGTCGTCACGCGCAGGCTGGGGCACCAGCGCATCCTGGGCGCGCCCCAAGTCGTCCAGGAGATAGCGGACTTCGTCACGGCGGGCGAGGGCGTGCGGGAGCGGAAGGCCGAGGTGGCGGCGCGATGAGCGGGATACTCACGGGTAAGCGGATTCTGGTGACCGGGGTGCTGATGGAGTCCTCCATCGCCTTCCACACCGCCCGGATCGCCCAGGAGCAGGGCGCCGAGGTGGTGCTCACCGGGTACGGCCGGCTCGGTCTGGTCGAACGCATCGCCAGGCGGTTGCCCCGGCCTGCGCCGCTGATCGAACTCGACGTCCAGGACAAGGGGCACCTGGAGAGCCTCGCGGGCCGGATCAGGGAGAGCGTCGGCCCGGACGCCCGGCTCGACGGGGTGGTGCACTCCATCGCCTTCGCCCCGCAGGACGCGCTCGGGGGCAACTTCCTCCAGGCCGGGTGGGACTCCGTCGCCACGGCCGTCGAGGTGTCCGCGTACTCCCTGAAGGCCCTGGCCGTGGCGGCCCTGCCCCTCATGGAGGAGCGCGGCGGGTCGATCGTGGGCCTGGACTTCGATGCGCAGGTCGCCTGGCCCGCGTACGACTGGATGGGGGTGGCCAAGGCCGCCCTCGAATCCACCTCGCGCTATGTCGCCCGGGATCTCGGGCCGCACGGCATCCGCTGCAACCTGGTGGCCGCCGGGCCGATCAAGACGATGGCGGCCAAGTCCATCCCGGGGTTCGAGACGTTCCGCGAGGTGTGGAACACCCGGGCCCCCATCGGCTGGGACCTGTCCGATCCGGAGCCCGCGGCCCGTGCGGTCGTCGCGCTGCTCTCGGACTGGTTCCCCCGTACGACGGGCGAGATCGTCCATGTCGACGGAGGGGTGCACGCCATCGGGGCGTGACACCGTCCTTCGGCGGCAGTCGGCGAGGGCTTCGTTTCCGGGTCCTCGCCGACCGCGTGACGGCCGTCGTGTCAGGGGGAGCCGGGGACC
Organism: Streptomyces durocortorensis; assembly: GCF_031760065.1. Taxonomy (NCBI): domain Bacteria; kingdom Bacillati; phylum Actinomycetota; class Actinomycetes; order Kitasatosporales; family Streptomycetaceae; genus Streptomyces; species Streptomyces sp. C11-1. The sequence goes on along the minus strand of NZ_CP134500.1, from coordinate 82,100 downwards.
AGGGACGGGTCGGTCGCCACCCCGCGCAGACGGTTGAGGATGGCCTTGGCCGCCTTGTCGTAGCTGCTGAACTCGTTGTGCAGGACGGACTCGGCGTTGGCCATCTCCATGAGCGCGGCGAGCTCGAACACGAGCTGGGGCACGTCGGCCTCCGCGTCGATCTCGCCCGCCACCTGCGCGTCCCGCACGGACTGTTCGAGGAACGTGACCCAGTTGGTGCGTGCCGCCGCGAGGATGTCGTGGACCTTGCCCTGCCGGGCGTCGTACTCGGCCGAGACCGAGTAGAAGAAGCAGCCACCCGGGAACACCCGCTGCCGGGAGTAGTCGAGCCAGCCGTCGCACACCCGCCACAGGTGGCCGATCCCCGGCGGCAGATCGCGGGCCGGCTGGACGACATGCTCCAGGTAGACCTTGATGGCGGCCCGGACCGTGGCGAGCTGGAGGTCCTCCTTGGAGCCGAACAGGGCGAACACCCCGCTCTTGCTGAGCTTCAGCTCGGTCGCGAGCTGTCCCAGGGAGAGGCCTTCCAGGCCATCGACGGAGGCGATGTCCACGGCGCGCTTGAGGATCAGTTGACGCGTCTGGTTCCCGCGCGCGATCCGCCCGTCGGTGTGTGTCGCTGCCATGTCTGCCTACCCTTCCTGGGCCGGACCCTCGTGGTGCCGTGCAAGGTTCAGTGTACTGAGAAAGTAGACGACTGTGCGTTCAGTGTGTGAGAGTATAAGTGTGCGAACGGTCGTGCGATAAGATTACCGTCCGTTCCGTTCACCGCCGGTACGCCGTGCAATGGGGGAGGGACCAACCGATGCCCGAATCGGCTCGCTCGATGGTCGACGTACTGCTGACGCAGGCGTCGCTGCACCCCGAGAAGATCGCCTTCCGCTTCCTGGCCGACGGGGACTGCGACGGCGAGGTCCAGGAATGGACCTACGGCCACCTGGCCCGGCGCTCCCGGGCCATCGGCGGCCATCTGCAGGAGCAGGGCCTCGCCGGAACCCGGGCGATCCTGCTCCATCCGCCCGGCCTGGAGTTCATCGGCACCTATCTGGGCTGCCTGGCTGCCGCCGTCGTGGCGGTACCCGGCCTGCCGCCCCAGGGCCGCAAGCAGAGCCAACGGGCCGTCGCCCGGGTACGGCGACTGATCGCCGACGCGGACGCCACGGTGATCCTGGGCAGCAAACAGGTGATCGCCGAGCTCGGCGCGACGGCCGAACACCTCCCGGAGCTGGACACCGCCCTCTGCATCGCCACGGAGGACATCCCCGACGAGGCGGAGGCCGCCTGGCGCCCGCCCGCCATCGCACCGGACTCGCTGGCCTTCCTCCAGTACACCTCGGGCTCCACCTCCGCCCCGCGCGGAGTGATGGTGAGCCACGCGAACCTGATGGACAATCAGCGCGTCCTGTCCCGGGGCATGGGCCACACCCCCGAGACGGTCGAGGAGTGGGGCGGGGAGCTCTACGTCAGCTGGCTTCCCGTCCACCACGACCTCGGCCTCATCGCCCCGGTGCTGAACAACCTCTTCCTGGGCGGGACATCCACCCTCTTCTCCCCGCTGCACTTCCTGCAGAAGCCCGAGCGCTGGCTGACGGCGCTGTCGCGGTACCGGGCGCACACCAGCGGCGGGCCCAACTTCGCGTACGAACTCTGTCTGCGCGACGCCACGCCCGGGCTGCTCGAAGGCCTCGATCTGAGCCGGTGGCGGGTGGCGCTGAACGCGGCCGAGCCGGTACGGGCCGCGACGCTGCGGCGGTTCGCGGACACCTTCGCCCCGGCCGGGTTCCGCCGAGAGGCACTGCACCCCGGCTACGGCCTCGCGGAGGCGACGCTGATGGTGAGCGGCGGACCGGTCGGCCTGGAGCCGATGACGGCCCCGCGGCCCGGTGAGCGAACGGAGACGGGCAGCGAGCTGGTCAGCTGCGGCCCGCCCGGCGCCGGCCTCACCGTGGTCATCGCCGACGACGAGCAACAGGAGTGCCCCGAGGGCGGGATCGGGGAGGTGTGGGTCGCCGGGCCGAGCGTCACCCAGGGGTACTGGCGCAACGCGCGGGCGACCCGCGAGGCGTTCCGGGCCTCCCTGAAGGACGGCCGGGGCGGCTTCCTGCGCACGGGCGACCTGGGCTTCCTCCGAGGTGGGGAGCTGTACATCACCGGTCGGCTCAAGGACCTGCTCGTGATCGACGGGCGCAACCACTACCCCCAGGACCTGGAACTGTCGGCGGAGACGGCCCACCGGGCGATCCGCCCGGGCTGCATCGCCGCGTTCTCGGTCGACGGCGGGACCGACGGCGAACACCCGGTCGTCGTCGCCGAGACGACAGCGACGACCCGCCCCGAGTGCGCCGAGGTCGAGGCGGCGATCCGCGGTGCGGTCGGAGAGGCCCACGGGCTGTCACTGCGGCAGGCCGTCCTGATCCGTCCCGGGACCCTCCCCAAGACCTCCAGCGGCAAGATCCAGCGCAAGGCCTGCCGGGCTGCCTACCTCGACGGCACGCTCGCGACGGTCGCGGAAGCCCAGCCGCCCGCCGCCACGAGCTGACCGGAATCCCGGCCCGGAGACCCGGTCGCGCCCCGGCACCGTACGCCGGCGCCCGCCGCGCGATGCCCGGCCCCGTTCACGGAGGACCGACGCTGCACGGCCCCGCCCACGGAGGACCAGAACGGACCGGCGGCGCACGGCCCGCCGACCGGGCGCGAAGAAGAATCCCCAGACCCCAGCCTGCGGAGACGGTTGCCCTCATGCCCGCGAAGAAGCCCATCGAGACCCCGCCCGCACCGCCCCGGGCCGCCACGCCCGAAAGGATCGAGGCCTGGCTGACCCAGGCCGTCGCCGCCGCGGCCGGTCTCGAAGAGACACAGGTCGAACGGGACCGGCCGATGGCCGACTTCGGCCTCGGATCACGGGAACTGGTGACGCTGGGCGTACGGCTCTCCGAGGAACTCGGCCGGCCCCTGAGTCCGACACTCGTCTACGACCACCCCACCGTGGCCTCGATCGCCCGGGCGGCCGCGAGCGTCGACGCCCCGGACCTGCCGCCTCCGTCGGCAGCCAGGGGCTCCGCCCCGCACAGCCCCTCCGCCACGACGACGTCCGGCTCACGCGAGCGGGAACCGGGGGCATCGCCGGTGTCCGGCCCACCGGAGCGGGACACGGGGGCACCGCCGGAAACCGACGCGGTGGCGGTCCTCTCGATGGCCTGCCGCTTCCCCGGTGCCGAGGACCCGCAGGCTCTGTGGCGGCGGCTGGCCGCCGGCGCGGACCTCGTCTCCGACGCCCCCGGCGACCGCTGGGACACCGAGGCACTCCTGGACCCCGACCCGGACGCCCCGGGCAAGGCGTACTCGCTGCGCGGCGGATACCTGAACGCCATCGACGGCTTCGACGCGGAGTTCTTCGGCATCCCGCCCCAGGAGGCGGCCGCGATGGACCCCCAGCAGCGTCTGCTGCTTCAGACCGCCTGGGAGGCGGTCGAACGGGCGGGAATCCTGCCCGCGTCACTGAACGGCAGTGCCACCGGCGTCTACATCGGCCTCTACCAGAGCGGCTATCTGGGCGCGGCCGGGATGGAGCAACTGGACGGGTACGTCGGCACCGGCACGGTTTCCAGCGTGGCCTCCGGCCGCATCGCCTACCACCTCGGCCTCCAGGGCCCCGCCATCACCGTCGACACCGCCTGCTCCTCCTCGCTCGTCGCACTGCACCTGGCCGCACAGGCACTGCTCGACGGCACCTGCGACCTGGCTCTGGCCGGGGGCGCGACGCTGATGGTCAGTCCGCGCGGCCACGTCGAGTTCAGCAGACTCCGCGGCCTGTCGGCGTCCGGCCGGTGCCGCCCCTTCGCCCAGGACGCCGACGGCGTGGTCTGGGGCGAGGGCAGCGGCCTGGTCCTGCTGAAACGGCTGAGCGAGGCCCGCCGCGACGGCGACCGGGTGCTCGCGGTCGTCAAGGGCTCCGCCGCCAACCAGGACGGCCGCAGCCAGGGGCTCAGCGCCCCCAGCGGCCCCGCCCAGGAACGCGTCGTCCGGGCCGCGCTCAAGGCCGCGGGCCTGCGCCCCGAAGAGATGGACTACGTCGAGGCGCACGGCACCGGCACGCCACTGGGCGACCCCATCGAGGGCACGGCCCTGGCCCGGGTCTTCGGCCCCGGCCGCCCCGCCGACCGGCCGCTCGCCGTGGGGTCGCTGAAGTCCAACATCGGCCACACACAGGCCGCGGCGGGCATCGCGGGCGTCATCAAGACGGTGCTGTCGTTGCAGCACGAGCGGATCCCGGCCTCCCTGAACGCCGAGACCCCGACCGGGCAGATCGACTGGGAGGGCGGCGGCCTGGAACTGTGCACCCGCCCACGCCCCTGGCCACGCGGCCCACGGCCCCGCCGGGCGGGGGTGAGCGCCTACGGAATCAGCGGTACCAACGTCCACGTGGTGCTGGAAGAGGCCCCGGAGGAACGGTTGGCCGAACCGGCTTCCGGGAGGCCGGCCGACGCGGCGTCCGGGCGAACGGCCGACGCGGTTCTCGGGGGAGCGGCCGACGCGGCTTCCGGGCGAGCAGCCGCTCCGGCGTCCGAACAACCGCCCGCACCGGCCGCCGAAGAAGCGCACGGCATGGCCGCCGGACGCGTGGACGCCTCGGCCACGGGTCCAGCGCCCGCACCGGCTTCCGGCCAACCGCCCGCCGCGGCCGCCGGACAAGCCCCCACCCCCGAGCGCCCCATCACCCTCTTCCCGCTGTCGGCCCGCACCCTGCCCGCGCTGTACGGGCAGGCGGACCGGCTCCTCGGCGCGCTGTCCGCCGACCCAGCACTGCCGTTGCCCGACGTCGCCCGCACCCTGGCCCACCGCCGTACCCACTTCGAGCGGCGTGCGGTGCTCGTGGCACGGGAGCGCGAGGAGTTGCTGACCGGACTGCGCGCGCTGGCCGCCGGGCAGGCGTCGCCGGAGCTCGTCGTGGGGCCCAGGCAGGCGCGAACCGAGGGCAAAGTGGCCTTCGTCTTCCCCGGCCAGGGGACGCAGTGGGCGGGCATGGCGCGCGATCTGCTGGAGGCGTCCCCGCTGTTCGCCGACGAGATCGACCGCTGTGACGCCGCTCTGCGCCCGCACACCGGCTGGTCCGTCCTGGCGGTGCTCCGCGGCGACGCGGGCGCGCCGTCCCTGGACCGCGTCGATGTCGTGCAACCCGCGCTGTTCGCCGTCATGGTGGCGCTCGCGGCGGTGTGGCGGTCCCGTGGGGTGCGGCCGGACGCTGTGGTCGGCCACAGCCAGGGCGAGGCCGCCGCGGCCTGCGTCGCCGGGGCGCTCAGCCTCAACGACGCCGCCGCAGTGATCGCGACGCGCGCCCAGGCCCTCACGACGATCGCCGGGACGGGCGGGACGGCCGTGGTGGCCCTGTCCCGGGCGGACGTCGAGGCCCGTCTCGACGCGTGGGGCGGCCGCCTGTCCGTCGCCGCGGTGAACAGCTCCACCTCGACCGTGGTGTCCGGCGATGCGGAGGACCTGGAGGCACTGCTCGCCGAGCTGGAGGGCGAGCGGATCTTCGCCCGAAAGGTGAAGATCGACTACGCCTCGCACAGCGCCCAGGTCGCCCCTGTACGCACGTCGCTCCTAGACGACCTGGAAGGCATCGAGACCCGACCCACGGACGTCGCCTGGTACTCCACCGTCCTGGCCGAACGCGTCTCGGGCGAGCCGCTGGACGCCGCGTACTGGTACCGCAATCTGCGCGAACCCGTCCGCTACGCCGCCACCGTCGAGCGCATGGCGGCCGACGGCTACCGCCACTTCGTCGAACTCAGCCCGCACCCGGCCCTCATCACCGCCACCCGGGCCGTCGCCGAGGAGACCGGCCACGACCTGATCGCCGTCGGCTCCCTGAAGCGCGGCGAGGACGGACCCGGCTGCCTGGACCGGGCCGCCGCCGAACTGCACACCGCCGGCGGCAGGATCAGCTGGCCGCGCCTCGTGCCCGACGGACCCTGGGCGGACCTGCCGACCTACGCATGGTCCGAACGGCGCCACTGGACCGACACCGCGCCCACCGGGCCCCACGGGACACCTCTCGTCGACGTCCACGTCGAGTCCAGCGACGTACCGGACCGGCACCTGTTCGACACCCGTATCGACCTGCGTGACCGGCGTTCGTCCTATCTGTCGGACCACCGGGTCGCCGGGGCCGTCTGGCTGCCCGCGGCCGCCTTCCTGGAGATGGCCCTCGAAGCGGTGTCGGTGCTCCAGGCCGCGTCGGACGTCCAACTGCACGACGTGGCGTTCGAGCGGCCGCTCCAGCTGACGGACGACGTCCCCGTACAGCTCCAGCTGGTCCTGCAACCCGCCGACGAACACGGTGTCCGGCCCTTCGGTATCGCCTCGCGACCGGCCGGCGACCGGCGAGCACCCTGGGTCCGGCACGTCGGCGGCCGCGTCGTCCCCGCCACCGGCGAACCCGGACACGAGCCGGCCATGACCCCGGCCGGGCTACGGGAGGACTGCGCCCGAGAGGCGGACGTGACCGACGCCTACGCGGCCCTCGCGGCGCTCGGCATCGACTACGGCCCGGCCTTCCGCATGCTGGAGGGGGGCTGGGGCGGGCCGTCGGGGGCGCTGGGCAGGCTGGCGCGGACACCCCGCGCGGGGCATCTGGTGCACCCGGTCCTCATCGACGCGGCCCTGCACACCGCGGCCCTGGTGGGGGACGCCCTCAAGGGCAGGGCCTTCGTGCCGCGCAGGGCCGGGCGGCTGCGCCTCACCGGCCTGCGTACCGCGCCCGTCTGGTCGGCATGCCGCCTGCGCGCCGTGGACGACGACGCCGTCACCCTGGACGTCCGGCTCCTCGACGAGAACGAACAACTGCTCCTGGAGATCGAGGGGGTCGAGCTCGCCGCGCTGTCCACCCTGGACGGAGCGCTCTTCGAGGTGCGCTGGCAGCCCCGCCCCGCCGCACAGGGACAGCCGTCACAGAGCCAGTCGGCACAGGGACAGCCGTCACAGACGCAGTCCGCACAGGGACAGCCCGCACAGGGACAGCCCGCACGGGAACAGTCCGCGCACGAACAGCCCGTCCCGGGCAGCTGGCTGATCCTGGCCGACGACACGGGCGTGGCCGACGGCCTTTCCCGCCGCCTCGGCGCCACCCCGCACGTGATCGCCCGCAAGGGCGGCGCCTACACCGTCGAGGCACCCGGACGGTACACCGTCGACCCGGGAGACCCGCAGCACTTCCCGCGGCTCCTCGACGAGGCCTTCGCCGAGGGACCGCCCGCGCGGGTGGTCCATCTCTTCGCCCTGGACGCCCCGGCCGTCGAATCGGCCGGGACGGCCGCGGAAGCCGCCCTGCTCTGCTCCGTCAGCACCCTGAACCTGGTGCGGGCGCTCTCCGGACGCGCGTACCACCCGTCCCCACGACTCTTCCTGATCACCCGGGGCAGCCAAGCAGCCGGTGGAAGCACGGAGGTGACGCACCCCCAGCAGGCCATCGGCTGGGGCTTCGGCACCGCCGTCGCCCAGGAGCACCCGGAACTGAACACCACTCTCGTCGACCTCCCGCCCCACGGAGGCGAGGACGCGCTGTGGACCCAGCTGCGGCACGCGGACGACGAACACCTCGTGGCCCTGCGCGACAACGGCCGTCTCGTACCGCGCCTCGTGCACACCGGTCCCGACCAGGCAGGGAGCGGAACGGTCCGCCGCGACGGAACGTATCTGATCACCGGCGGACTCGGCGGTCTCGGCCGGGTCGTCGCCGAACGCCTGGCGGGCCAAGGGGCAGGGCAGCTCGCCCTGCTGAGCCGCAGCGCACCCGACGCGGCCGCGACACGCTGGATCGAGAGCCTGCGCCGGCGCGGAACCGCCGTCCGGCTCGTACGGGCCGACGTCGCCGACCGTGGCGGACTGCGGGCCGCCCTCGACGCCCTCCGCGCGGACTGCGGCCCCGTGACCGGGGTCATCCACACCGCGGGCGTGCTCGACGACGCCACCCTGCACCACCTGACCCCGGAGCGCATCCGGCGCGTGATGGCCCCCAAGGTGCTCGGCACCGTACTGCTCACGGAGCTGGTCCCCGAAGCGGAGACCACGGTCCTGTTCTCCTCGGCCGCCGGGCTGCTCGGCTCGGCCGGACAGAGCCCCTACTCCGCGGCCAACGCCTTCATGGACGCCTGGGCGCACCACCTCTCCCTCGTCCGCCGGCCCGCCCTCAGCCTCGACTGGGGGACCTGGGCCGACATCGGCATGGTCGCCGGATCGGCGAAGCGCACCGCCGCGGCCAGCGGTTCGGGCCTCGTCCCGTTCTCCCCGCAGCAGGGCGGCGAGATGTTCGACCGGGTGCTGTCCACCGCTCGCCGCCAGCTCGTGCCCCTCGCCCTCGACCGGGATGCCCTCGCCCGCGACCCGGACGAGGTGCGGACCCGCCCCCTCCTGCATGGCCTTGTCGCCGCACCCGTGGCCGCCGAGGCCGCCGCAGGAGTGCTCGGCGAGGTACTGGCAGCCCGGACGGACACGGAGCGGACCGGCCTCCTGGAATCCCATGTACGGGCAACGGTGGCCGAGTTGACCGGGCGCGGCGCCGACGAGGTCGCCGCGACCGAGGGCCTGAAGGAGATCGGGCTCGACTCCCTGATGATCGTCCGCCTGCGCAACACCCTCGGCCGTGACCTCGGTGTGGAACTGTCCGCGTCCGCCGTGTTCTCGGCGGCCGACATCCGCGGTCTCGCCGAGGAACTGCACACCGCGCTGTCCGCGCGGAACTCCGCCGCGGAGCCCGCCACCGGCCACACCTCCGGGAGCCGCCCCACATCGGACACCGGCCGTGGACGCCCCACGTCGGACACCGGCCTCGGACGCCCGGCGTCGGGCACAGACCCGGAGACCGACCCGCACACACACGACGTCGAGCTGAGGCCCGCCACCCGCGACGTCGTCCGGCTCCTGCGCGCGGCCCAGCACGGCACTCCGAGCGCCGCGCACACGATCGGCCTCGCGTTCCGGCTCACCGAGCCGACCACCCGCGCCCGGCTCACGGACATCCTCACCCGCCTCGCGGGGCGGCACGCCGCACTGCGTACCTCCATCGTCAACGACACCGGCTCCGACCGGCGGATGAGAACCGAGAGGGCCCCGGCCCGTTCCCCGCTCCGATGGTCGAACCTGGCGCCCGACGCCGAGCTGGACGCAGGGCACCGGCTGAGTGAACTGCTCGGCGCACCCTTCGACGTAACGACCGCACCCTTGTGGCGGTTCGAGCTGATCGACGGCGCCGAAGCGGGACAGACACTGCTCCTCGGAGCCCATCACGCGGTCAGCGATCTGCAGTCGCTCCTGATCGTCGCCGCCGAGATCGACGCCGAGCTGTCGGGTACACCCCTCGGGGAGGGGGTCTCCAACCGTGACATCGACCTGCTGCTGGAGGCACAGCCCACGTCCCCGCGCCCGTCGCGCGCCTCGGCGGGGCCGCCGGATGCGGCCGCCCGGCGGGAGGAGTTCGCCGGAAGCCGCCGTCTCGACCTGACGCTCACACACCCCCGCCCGGCCGTACGGTCGTTCCGGGCGGGCAGCCTCACCCTGGCGATACCCGAAGGACTCATGCCGCGTGTGTCGTCCCGGGCGCGACAGCTCGGGATCACCCCGGCCGCCTTCTCCCTGGGCGTACTGACGGTGCTGCTCGCCCGCAAGCAGCAGCGCGACCGGTTCGTGCTGGCCGTCCCGGTGGACACCCGCATCCATGTCGACGCCCCCGGTGCCGTCGGCTTCTTCGGAGTGCCCGTGCCCTTCCCCGCGCAGGCCACGGCGGGGGAGCGGATCGAGGAGGTGCTGCGCCGCACCGACAGTCGGCTCGACCGGGTGCTGGCGAAGGGCGCCATGTTCTCCGACACCCTGGCCGTGCTCGCCGAGCAGGGGCTGCACCGGGAGAACGCTCCGATGGTCGAGGTCTACTTCAACTACATCCGGTCCTCTGCGAAACTCGACGCCCTGGAGATCCTTCCGGTCGGGACGGGGCACTCCGACCTCGACCTCATGATCATCATGACGCCGGACGCCGGTCAGCTCCGCTTCGACCACAACCTCGACATCATCGAAGAGGCGGCCTGCGCCGCGCTCGCCGCCGACTTCCTCCAGCTCCTGGAGGAGGTGGCCGACGACCCGGCCGCCCCGGTCCGGCCGGAGCACCCGGCGGCGGGTACGAGCGTGACCGCGACCGCCCCGCCGCCCGCCCGGCCCCGTACGCTCCCCGTCGCGGCGACCTTCGCCCTGGGAGACCTCCCCCTGCTCTGCGCGGCGGCCTGGGCCGCAGACCCCGCCGACGGGACGCCGAGCACCCCGCCCCAGGTCGTCGAGGCGCCCTACCACCAGGTGCTGGCGAGTCTCAAGGACCCGTCCGGGGTGTTCGCCGACCCCTCGGCGGAGATCGGGACCGTCCTGGTGCGGGCGGTCGACCTGGAACGGTTCGGGCCGGTGAGCGAGGAACTGCTCGACGAACTCCGCACGGCCTATCCGGACGCCCTGCGAGCCCTGTCGGAGCGGACGCGGCTGCCGCTGATCGTCGGGTTCCTGCCGTCCGGACGGCGTGAGGCCCGGTACGAGCGGTGGGAGCGGGATGTCGCCGCCGTGCTCTCGGACCTGCCCGGGATCGCGGTCCTGCGCCCCGAGGACTGGACCCGCCACCATGTCGTCGAGGAGCGGTTCGACGAGCGTACGGACACGCTGGCCCACCTGCCGTTCACCCCCGAGTTCCAGGCGGCCGTCGCCCTCACGCTCGCCGAGACCGCCGCGACGGTCCGCCGTACCCCGCCGAAGGTGATCGCGGTGGACGGCGACGAGACGTTGTGGAGCGGAGTGGCGGGGGAGAGCGGACCGGAGGGCGTGGACCTCGGCGGAGCCCGGGCGCTCCTGGCCCGGAGACTGCTGCGGTGGCGCGCCGCCGGGACCCTGCTGGTCCTGATCAGCAACAACGACGAAGCCACCGTACGGGCCGTCCTGGAGCGTCCCGACAGCGTGCTGCGGGCGGAACACTTCAGCGTGCTTGACGCCGGATGGGGCCGCAAAGCCGACCGCCTGGAGGCGGCCGCCCGGACCATGAACCTGGGTCCGGACAGCTTCCTCTTCCTCGACGACAACCCGGCGGAGATCGCCGCCATGCGGTCCGCACTGCCCGAGGTGCTCTCCGTGACCTGCCCGGCGGCCGGCGAACTCGAACCGTTCCTGGCCCGGCTGTGGCCCCTGATACCCGCTGCGGCCACGGCCGAGGACGGGCTGCGCGCGGACTTCTACCGCCAGGAGCGGGCCCGCGACGCGGCCCGGGAACAGGCCGGGTTCGAGGAGTTCCTCGAACAGCTGGAGCTGGAGCTCGACATCCGTCCGCTGGCCGAGCCGGACACGCAGCGGGCGGCCCAGCTCATCCGGCGTACCAACCAGTTCACGCTGCGCGAGCGGTCGGCCGACGGCGGCGACCTTCAGCGGTGGCGGGAGGACGGCGAGGTCTGGACCGTCGCGGCCCGCGACCGGTTCGGCGACTACGGCCAGATCGGCCTGCTGGCGCTGCGTCAGGAAGCCTCCCGCCTGGACGTCCTGGCCTGGCTGCTCAGTTGCCGCGTGCTCGGCCGCGGCGTGGAGGAGCGGCTGCTCCAGTGGCTGGCCGACCGTGCCGAGACCCTCGGCCGCGCCACCGTGCGGCTGACGGCGGAGCCCACCCCTCGCAACCTTCCGGCCCGGCGCCTGATCGCGGCGCTCGGCGGCGGAGCCCCGGACGACCCGGGCATCGAGGCCGAGACGACTCCGCGGCAGCTGCGGGCGTTCCGGTCCTGGCGGCAGTGATGACGGAAGGCAGCCCACACCGTGAGAGGCACACCATGGGGGAACTGAACGAGGACACGCCGGCCCGCCGCCCGGGCACCGGGCAGCAGCGGACCGGCGAGCGGGCCGAGAGTGGCGGAGGCCCGCTCAGCGTGGCCGACCTGCTGGCCAGAGTCAGACCGGGGGCACAACCGGCGGACGCGGCGGACCGGGCGGGCCAGGAGGACCCGGTGCAGCCTCCGGCGGTCGGCGGCACTGGGGAGACGGAGCGGCTGGCCGGGGCCATCACCGCCGAGGCGGCCCGTCTGCTGCCGGGCGCGGAGATGGCACCCGACACCGACTTCTTCGACGCGGGCGGTACGTCGGTCGACGCCGTGGCGCTCGTGGTGAAGCTGTCCCGGGACCTCGGCCTGGAGCTGAGCCTCGACGACGTGTTCGCCGACGCCCGGCCCCGACGCCTGGCCGAACGAGCGCTCCGGACGAACGGAATCCGGCCGCAGGCCGAGCCGATGCGGCCTGAGCGAGCGGGAGCGCAGTCGGCGGAGCGAGACGCACAGCCGGTACGGATACCGGCGGACCGAGCCGAACCGCCGACGTCCGACGAAGCGTCGCCGGCGGTCCCGGCGGACCGAGCCGAATCGTCGGAGTCCGACGAAGCGTCGCTGCCGGTCCCGCCCGAGCGTGCCGCACCACCGCCATCGCCCGAGCGAGCCGCCCTGCCCGTACCGGTGGAGCCGGCCAAGCTGCCTGTGCCTGCGTCCCCTGTGCCTGTGTCGGCGTCTGTGCCGCGCGCGGTGCAGGCCAGGAACACCACCCTCCCCGCCCCCGCGTCCGCGCCGACCGGAGCCGACGAGGATCTGGAGCTGATCCTCGCCGACCTGGCCCGCGCCGACGGCCTGCCCTGGGTGCGTCGGCCGGAGCCCGCCGTGCCCCGCACGGTCCTGCTGACCGGGGCGACCGGGTTCCTCGGTGGCCACATGCTGCTCGATCTGCTGCGGCACAGCGAAGCGCACGTGTACTGCCTGGTGCGGGCCGCCGACGAGCAGGAAGGCACCCGGCGCCTCGGCGAGGCGCTCAAGCGCTTCGCCCTGCCGTGGTCCGGGGAGATCCGCAGACGCGTGACGGTCGTACCGGGGGACATCCGGCAGCCGCATCTCGGGCTGCCGGACGAACGCTGGGAGGCGCTGGCCGAGGGACTGGACGCCGTGGTGAGCGTGGCCGCGGCGGTCGACTTCCTGCGCGGCTACCGGTCGTTGCGCGCCAGCAACGTGCTCGGACCGCTGACGCTCGCGGAACTGGCGGCCGCCGGACGGCCCAAGCCCCTGCACCACATCTCCTCCATCGCGGTCTTCAACGAGGTCGGCATCGAGTCCATGGGGGAGGACGACCCCGTCGCCCACATCGACGCCCTGGTCGCCGGATACGACAAGTCGAAGTGGGCCGCCGAGGCGGTCCTGCGGCGGGCCCGGGAGCACGGGTTGGCCGTCACGCTGCTGCGCCCGGGAGGCATCGGCGGCCACACCAGGACCGGGGCGAGCAACCCCCAGGACCTCAGCAGCGGCATGATGTCGGTGTTCAGCCGGTTCCGTACGGTCCCCGCGTTCAGGTTTCTCAACGCCGCCCCGGTGGACTGGGTGAGCCGGGTGGCGGTGGCCGCGATCTGCGAACCCGAAGCCTGGGGCCGGACCTACCACCTCAGCGGCACGCCGAACTCCCTGGCGGACGTCGTCCACGACATGCGGTTCGGCGGCATGAACGTACGGGTCCAGGGCTGGGAGGAGTGGCGGAGCGACGTCGTGGCCCGGCTCCGGGCCGACCCCGTCCCCGAACTCCAATTCCTGGCGAGGGTCCTGGCGAGCCCCACCGCCGCGAAGCTCTGCGAGGCGTCCCTGACGGCGCCCGCGGCCACCGCCGAGCGCACCGACGCGTTCGTGGCCGAACAGAATCTGCCGGCCTCGACCCGCTACGGCATGCAGGAGCAGCTGAGGACCTTCGAGAAGCTGGCCCGGGACGGTCTCGCCCGGCTCCCGGCCCGCACCGACCAGCCCTATCTGTGGTTCCCCGAGACCATGGAAGGGGCTCTGGGCCGGGTCGGGGGCGCCGCGCGCACCCCGTGCTCGGCGGCGTTCACCCTGTCCATCGCCGGTATGTACCAGCTGGCCGAGGAGCGCCGGGTGGACGTCCGCGGGGAGATCTCCTGCCCGCTGCTGCACCCGGACCCCCTTGTGGTCGAGCACGGCGACCTGTGGGTCCGCCCCGAGGATGGCATCCCGCTCGACCACGGCCTGCGGCACCCGTTGCTGCGCTACCGGCTGCGGCTGTGCGACGGCGACGGCGGCCGGTGGTGGCTGGAGGGCCGGAAGTTCGCCCGGGCGCGGCGCGACCTGTGGCGGCAGACACGCGCGTTGACCGTGGAGATCGGCCGCGAGGGTGAACCAGCCACGCTGCACGGCGAGATCGTCGTTCCCACCGACAGCTACCTGCGGGACCAGATCGACGGCATCCGCGTCGATCCCCGCCTGTCCGGCCAGGAGAAGCGGCTCGCGAAGATGACCTGGCTCACCTGGTTCGGCCTGGAGATCGGCCGCGGGATGGCAGGCCCGTTCGCCCGGGTCGGCGCGGACCTGCTCGACCTGCGCCGGACCCCGACCCCGCCCCCAGCCCCGACCCCGAGGGAGCGCAAGCGATGACCCTGCGGCCTCTGTACGCGCGCCTCGACGGAGCGCACATCGAGGAGACACCCTTCCGGGCGGACGACGGCCTGCGGCTGGGGCTCACCAGGGTCCGGCCCGGCGTCCGCGAGGACCGGCCCGCGGTGCTGCTCCTGCACGGCCACACCGCGTCCTCGGACATGTTCCTGCTGCCCGAGACCCGCAACATGGTCGAGGTCCTGCTCGACGACGGATACGAGCCGTGGCTGCTCGACTGGCGGGGCAGCTGCCGACTCCCGTGGAACGAGACCGGCCGCCGGTACACGTACGACGACGTGGCCCTCTACGACATCCCCGCCGCGGTCAGGCACATCCGCCGGGAGATCGGCGGCCGGCCGCTGTTCGCCGTTGCCCACTGCATCGGCGCGCTCTCGCTGTCGATGAGCATGGCCGCCGGGCTGGTGCCGGGTCTCGCGGGCGTGGTGGCGCAAGGGGTGTTCCTGACGCCCAAGCTGGCCGGCCGGACGTCGCTGAAGATGACGATGGCAGGTGAACTGCTCCGGTCCCGCTTCGACCACATCCCGGTGGACTTCCGCAAGGTCGGGTTCTGGTCGCGCTACACGCCGCTGTTCGCCCTGGCGTCCAGAGGCGCCGACTGCCCCGACCCGACCTGCCAGATCCTGTGCAACTCAGCCTGGGGCGTGGGTGCTTCGCTGTACGTGCACGACAATCTGCACGACACCACCCACGACCGGCTGGCCCAGCTCCTCGGCCCGGCCCCGCTGTGGATCCTGCCGCATCTGCGACGGGTCGCCCTGGCCCGCAGCATGGTGCGCTGGCACCAGAACGACGACCGCTACCGGGCACTGCCCGAGAACGCCCTGGACCACGCCGACCGGATCGACTGCCCCGTGCTGCTGATCTCCGGCAGCGAGAACGGCATGTGGCTGGACTCCCAGAAGCTCTGCTACCAGGTCCTCACGGCCCGTCAGCCGCAACTGGACGTGCGGTACACGGAGATCCCCGGCTACGGCCACCTCGACGCGTTCATCGGACGGGGCGCCGCGCTGGACGTGTTCGGGCACATCCTGGAGTTCCTCGACGAACACAGGTGACGACGCGCGACTGGACCCCGGAGGCCGAGGAGCCCTCCGGGGTCCAGTCGCGCGTAGAGCTGGGGAGACGGGAGAAGGGGAAGAACGGGAGACGCGAGCAAGCGGGTGCCGGGAGGTCCGGCACGCGTCGCCCAGGGCGCCTCAGGGGGTCGCGGCAGCCTCGGTGCCCGCCTCGGCGGCCCGGTCCGGCCCTTGCGCGACGAAGTCCAGGACGGTCCGGACGACATCGGGGTCGCCCAGGATCCGACGGTGCCCGAGGGTGCTCGTCACGACGAGCCGAGCCTGATCGCCGAACGCACCGGCGAGCCGGTGCCCCTGTTCCACCAGGATCCTGGGGTCGTCCTCGTCGTGCACGACCAGGAGAGGCATGTCCAGGGCCGTGACCGCGTTCACCGCGGAGAACGGCCGCTCCTCGACCGGCAGGACGGAGAAGAGGTTCTCCCCGACGCGCTCGCGCAGCAGCGCCTTGAGCTGGGGGCGCAGGGGGACGGCGGCACAGAACTCCTCGATCAGATACTCGAAGTCGCAGACCCCGCTGATGGTGGCGATCCGCTTCGCCTTCACCCCGTGCGCCAAGGAGAAGATCGAGCCCAGGGCGCCGAGCGAGTGCGCGACCACGGCCTCGAACTCACCGTACTGCTCGTGGAGTTCGGTGAGGATGTGGCGGTACTCCAGGATGGTGGTGCTGCGGCCGCTCGCGTCGCCGTGACCGGGCGCGTCGAAGGTGATGACGCTGTAGCCGCGTTCCAGAAGCCCGGGAACGAAGTCGGCGAACCGCGAGCCGCGCGACTGCCAGCCGTGCACCAGGAGCACGGGCCTCTCGCCGTTGCCCCAGCGGTAGACCACCGCTGACTTGCCGCTGACCTTCAGCCGTGTGGTCTCCGCCGTGCCGAACAGCTCCCGTTCGCTCGTCCGCATCCTGCTCCGGGCGAGCGGCATGTGGAAAAGGGCGTAGGCGCCCGCGCCCGCAAGCCGTCCCGAGACTCGGGAGGCGATGTTGAGCGCGGTGCTGGCAAGTGCCTCGGTGCGAGCCATGCTCGGAACTCCTCGGTCGGCATCAGGAGCGTGATATGTTAGCACGAACGGACGTGCTTTTATAAGAGCCGCAGCCGGCCACTCACGAGGGGAACGCCATGTCGGCCACCATCTGGTTCACGCCATGGAAGCCCGGCCCGGCAGGGGAGCCCGCGTCCGGGGGCTCAGCGGACGGCGAGGCCGTCGTGAGCGTCACCGAATTCACCCCGCACCGCCCGTGGACGGCGCCGGGCGTCACCGTCGCGGGAATCGCCCTGCGGCAGGTCTGGCAGGACCTCGAAGGCGCGGTCGGCCTCTGGCTGTGGGCGGACCCCCATCCGCTGCGCCCGCGCTCGGGCTCCGTCTCCGTGTGGCGGGCCGAACGAGACCTCTACGCCTTTGTGGCCCGTAAGGACCACGGGAGGATCATGCGCTCCTACCGGGACCGGGGGAGTATGCGCTCGACCACCTGGCGGACCGAGCACTTCGACCGGGACGCCACCGAGGAAGCCGCACGTTCGCTGCTCTCGGGCCGCTCCGCCTGGCCGGCCTGACCCCCTCGGCGGCTGAGAGTCCCTGTGAGGCTGAGGGCCTTGTGCGGATGGCGGCTGAGGGTCGCATACGGCGGAGGCGCCCTTGTGCGGATGAACGGCTGAGGGTCGCATACGGCGGAGGCCCTGGTACGGATGAACGGATGAGGGCCTTGTGCGGCGGAGGGGACGCCGGAGCCCGACGCTCCGCCGATGGCGCGCCCGCCCTACCCGCCCGTCTCCCTCACCTGTACGTCCAGGGCGTCGAGCAGCCAGTCGTGCGCGGACCCCGAAGTCGGTTCGGGACGGCCGCCGGGAGTGCTGATCACCTCGGCGGTCAGCTCCCAGTACCGGTCGATGCGCGGATCGGCCGCGAGCCGGCCCGCCAGAACGCGGCGGAAGCCCGGACTGTCGTGGGTGCCGTACGTGCTCGCGTACGCGTCCACGAAACCGTCCAGCGCCTCACCGGGCGCGGGCTTGGCACCCCGCCGCATCGCCCCGCCCGCCAGCCCGTACGCCTCGGCCAGCCCCGCGTACAGCACCGCCGACGCACGGGCCCCCGCGCCGCGGTGCGCCCGGGGCTGGCAGGGGCCGCTGCCGCGGTCCCCGCACGGACGGGTCACGAAGGCGTGCAGCCGGGCGAAGGCGAGGACCTGCGCCGGCCGGGGGCCCTCGGGCGGCTGCGGCACCGCCGCCTCCAGGAACGTGCTGACGGACCGGGCGGGCATCCGGGGCGGCAGCCACGCACGCCAGAAACGGGCCAGGGGCGCGGTGCTCGGCGGGGCTGCGACCGCCCCCACCAGCCGCAGCCGGGCGGCCCGCTCGGCGGCCGGGCACTCCTGCACCAGCCGGAGCGCGGCCTCCCGCCAGCGCAACGCCGCGAGCTCGGAGCCCAGGGCACGCAGCCGACCGGCCACGGCGTCCTCCAGAACGCTCCCCGCCCCGTCCTGTTCATCCTGCTGTCCGTCAAGGACGCGGCGCACGTCGCGAAGCGCCAGGTCGAGGCCGCGCAGGGAGCGGATCATACTCAGCCGCTCCACGGCCTCCGGAGCGTACCTGCGGTGCCCGCCCCCACTGCGGGACGCCTCCGGCAGCAGTCCGCTGTCCGAATAGAAACGGACGGTCTTGACGCTGACGCCCGCGTGCTCGGCCAGTTCGCCGATGCTGCACAGGCCGTCGTACGACGAGAACACTTGAACCTCCCTCAGGGGGAGTTCCTACGGTACCGGCGAGCGCTGCCGGAGATCGGGCCGGTATGCGGGAGACAGCGTGACGAGGAGGGGCCATGGCCGTATTCATCCTGGTGGCAGGGGCTTTCACCGGCCCGTACGTATGGCGGGACACAGCCGCGCGACTGGCCGCGGACGGCGCCGAGGTGCACACGGTGGCGCTTACCGGACTGGGCAGGCGCCCCGAGGATCCCGGCGCGGTCGTCGACCTGGAGACCCATGTCGCGGACGTGCTGGCGGTGATCGACTCAGTGGAAGCGAAGGCGAAGGCGAAGGCTGCTACGGATGCGGAGGCGCGGGAGGGAGCGGAGCCGGGCCGGGAGATCGTCCTCGTCGGTCACGACTACGGCATCCACCCCGTGCTGGGCGCGGCCGACCGGCGCCCGCGGTCGATCGCCCGGATCGTTCACCTCGACGCGGGGATGCCGCAGGACGGCGTCCCGGCGCTGGCCGCCGTACCCGACGGGCGCCTGCGCGAGGAGCTGGCCGGGGGCGGAGGGCGAACGACCGGTGCCCTGCCGCCCCCGGCCCGGGACGAGTGGTCCCGCTGGGGGAGCACCGCGGGGCTCTCCGAAGCGGCGCTCGACGGGCTCACCGCCCTCGCGGCGCCGCAGCCGCTGGGCACACTCCTCCAGCCGATGAGGCTCACCGGAGCCGTGGCGGCGGTGCCCGTGACCGGCGTGCTGTGCACCGGCAACGGACCGGGAATCGAGATGCTCCAGATGATGGTGGACGTCGGCGAACCGGCCCTCCAGGCGCTGGCCGGGCCGCGGGTGACCTTCTTCGAACTCCCCACGGGACACTGGCCGATGCTGTCCTGCCCGACGCGGCTGGCCGAGGTCCTCACGGAGGCGGCGGCGGGCGGGGGCCACCGGCTGAGCTCCGCCGATGCGGCCGGCCCGCCCGCCCATCTGCGCCCGTTCCTCCTCGACGTACCCGAACGCCCCCGCGAACGGACCGGGAACACCGACCTCTACCTGCCGGACGGCCCGGGGCCACACCCGGCCGTGGTGTTCGTGCACGGCGGCCCGGTGCCCGCCGAGGCGCGGCCCACCCCTCGGGACTGGCCGACTCTGAAGGGGTACGCACGCCACGTCGCCGGGCTGGGAGCCGTGGGTGTGACGCTCGACCACCGCCTGCACGCGGTGACCGACTACGAGCGGGCGGCCGCGGACGTGGCCGACGCGTTGGAGCGGGTGCGGGCCGACCCGCGGGTGGACGCGGACCGGGTCGCCCTGTGGTTCTTCTCCGGCGGGGGCCCGCTGGCCGCGGACTGGCTGACGGCGCGTCCGGCATGGCTGCGCTGCGTGGCGGCGAACTATCCGATCCTGTCGCCGCTGCCGGGCTGGGGGCTGGCGGAGCCCCGCTTCCATCCGGTCCGGGCGGTGGCCCACGCCGGGCAGCTGCCGGTGGTGGTGGTCCGAGCGGGACGCGAGAGCGCCGCGATCGCCGCGACGGTCGAGGAGTTCCTGAAGGAGGCCGAGCGCTGCGGGGCGAACGTCGAGGTCATCGACGTACCGCGGGGGCGTCACGGTTTCGAGACGCTCGACCCGGCCGACGACGACGCTCGCAAGGCCGTGCACCGCGCCGTGGCCGCGGTGCTGGCCCGCCTGACGGCTACGGCTACTCGATGACCAGCTCGACGTCGATGTTGCCCCGCGTGGCCTTGGAGTAGGGGCAGTAGGCGTGGGTGGCCTCGACCAGCTTCTGGCCGGCCTCGCCCGCGAGGGAGTCCGGCAGCTCCACGCGCATGACGACCGCGAGGCCGAAGCCGTCGCCGTCCTTGCCGATGGAGACCTCGGCGGTCACGGAGGCGTCCTTGGTGTCGACCTTCAGCTCACGGCCGACCGCCGCCATCGCGCTGGCGAAACAGGCCGCGTAGCCGGCGGCGAAGAGCTGTTCGGGGTTGGTGCCCTTGCCGTTGCCGCCGAGGGCCGGGGGCAGGGCGAGGGGCAGGTCGATCTGGCCGTCCGAGCTCACGGCCCGGCCCTCGCGGCCGTTGGCGGTGGCGGCGGCGGTGTACAACGCGTCCATGGGTGACCCTCCTCTGGGGCTGCGACCGGGGTGGTCGCGGCCGCTGCCATGAAGATTGCACACAACGCAGTTGTGTGCAACTGAATCACATGGTCGGCGGTACGCTGGTTCCATGACCGCTGCCCCGAAGGCGCCCGCCACCGCGAAGGCCTCGCCTCCCGACCCCTCCGCCGACCCCGACCTCTCGGCGGTCCCTGACGCGGAACTGCTGCGGCTGGACCACCAGGTCTGCTTCTCGCTGCATGCCGCGTCACGTGCGTTCGGCGGCTTCTACCGGCAGGCGCTGAAGGACCTCGGCCTCACCTACTCGCAGTACCTGGTGATGCTGGTCCTGTGGGAGGACGGCCCGCAGCCGGTCAAGGCCATCGGGGAGCGGCTGCACCTGGATTCCGGGACGCTCTCGCCGCTGCTGAAGCGACTGGAGGCGGCCGGACTGGTCCGGCGCGAACGCAGCCGTGAGGACGAACGCTCCGTCCTGATCGACCTGACCGAAGACGGCACGCAACTGCGCGACCGGGCACTGTCCGTGCCCCGAGGCGTGCTCGCCGCCACCGGCCTGTCCGTGGAGGAGGTGCTCGGACTGCAGGAGGTACTGGGCCGTCTCACGGCGACTCTTGGGAAGGCCGCCGACACCTACTGAGTGTCAGACGCTGTGGCCGAGGTCCCAGGTGGTGATGGTCCGGTAGTGGATGGGGCCGGGGCCCCGGCCGGTGTTGCTCCCGACCAGATGGAGGTGCCCGGCCTGCCAGGTGTGGCCGGCGAACGAGGTGAGCGTGGCGGCGGCCTCGGCGGCGGTGGTGTGGTCGCCCCGGCGGGACCGGGCGAGGGTGAGGTGGGGCCGGAGCGGCCGCTCGGGGAACCGGACGCCGCAGTCCCTGACAGTCGTGCGTACGTCGTCGGCGAGCCGGTGGAGCCCTTCGAGTTCCCCGGTGACCCCGCTCCACAGGACCCGCTGGTCGAAGTGGCCTCCGCCGTGCATCGCGAGTTGCAGCGGCCGGTGCTGTGCGGCGAGCCGGGCGAGCGGAGGCATGAGGGGCGGGACGGTGGTGACGGGGATTTCACCGAGGAAGGCCAGGGTGATGTGCCAGTCCTCGATGCGGTTCCACCGCATGCGGGGGTAGGCGTCGTAGGCCGGGCGCAAGGCCTGTGCCAGTTCGTCCTTCGCGTCGTCGGGCGGGGCGAGTGCGAGGAACACGCGGGTTGTCGAGGTCCGGGCAGGGACGTCTGAAGAGGGGCCGGCCAGTGCGTCGGGCGGTTGGTTCACCTGCCGTACCGTACGTGCCGACCGTCCCGGGCGGTCGTGCGGGTGGCGGCGGTGCGCGACGCGGTCAGGGACGTCAGCCTCCGCAGGGCAGGACGGGGCAGGCCACATCAGGCCGCGGTGCGATGGGGACTGCGGAAGGGGCTGCCCGTGCTGCCTTGCAGCGAGCCGATGACGTGGGGCTACCGGCGGGTCAGCCGGTGGATGGAGTAGGTGAGGGCGAGGATGAAGTCCACGGCTACCCAGAGTCCGACGATGAACCCGACGCCGATGGCGGCACCGACGTCCCGGGCGTCCTTGCAGAGTTGCAGGTCGTTGCCGGTGAGTCCTTGGCATTCGGCCGGTGTTCCGCTGACCGCGGCGATACCGGTGACGATCCAGACGATGAAGAGGATCTGGACGGCCAGGAAGCACCAGAAGAAGACGCGGTGCTTCCTCCGGCTGGGCGGGGCTGCTCCCGGAGCTGCCGGGCCGCCTGGACGAGCGCCTTGTTCCCAGTGGGGGGTAGGCGGTTCGGGCTCAGGCTCGCCACCCCAGCGACGCTGTGCCGGGTCCATGATCGGCCTTCCGCGGGTCTCACTTCCATGGTGCGCTCGGATCCCCGGCCCGGCCTCCGGGGGAGCGTGAGCGGTGCCGGGCTGACGGTGATCAGCTGCTCCCCGCAGCTGAGCGACGGGCCGCCCCGCCGCCCCCTCACGGACCTCCACCCCACCCCACCCGTCCGGCGGACTGGAGGCCCAGGTGGGCGTTCCGGGGTGGGTGGGGCGGGGGTTCCCTCACCGGGTATCGGCTGCTACGCGGTGGGGGTCGGGTTGACGGTCACCCAGCCCTTGTTGTTGCCGGGCTTGGGATCGTGCGGGAAGCCGGTGCCCGTGATCACCGGCTGGAGGCTCACGCGGCCCTTGGTGTCGGGGATGACGGTGTCGATGCGGAGATCGAAGCGGAAGGTGCGGACGGTGTTCTCCAGCACCCAGTACGGCATTTCGCAGATGTAGCGGGGAGCGCCGACGCGGCCCGTCCGGGAACCGCCGGCCTCCGTGCGGGGCTGGCACGCTGTGGGCGCGCGGGTGACGGTGACGCCTTCGGGAACCGTGAAGTCGACGAGGGCGACCGAGTCACCGGAACCGAGGTTGCCGACCCAGCCCGGCCCCTTGTTACGGAAGGTGAGGGCGGCCTTGACGGTGTCCCCGGCGGCACCACTGACCCGGGAGCCGCGCACGGCGAAGTCGGCGGTGTTGGGCACGTTCACGGTGAGGGACTCGTAGTTGTCCTGTTCGTCGGAGTCGGGGGCACCGCCTCCGGGCTGGACGCTGATGTCGAGGCGCTCCTTGAGCGCGTGGCCCGCGACGGAGATCTTCAGCGGCTGGGGCAGGGTGACGGTGTCACCGGGCTGGAGCACCTGGTCGAAGGCGCACTGGGCGCGGGCCATGGGGGCGTAGTCACCGCCCGTCTGCGTGTAGGCGCACGCGTCGTGGCGGGAGCCGAATCCGATCCCGTACGAGGCGGTCATGTCCAGGGTGAAGCCCTGGGCGGGCTCCTTGCCCTTGTTGGTCACCGAGAGCGGGACCGTGTGGACGGTGCCCGGTGCGGTGTTCTCGATGGGGGTGACCCCGCCCAGGACGAGATCCGGGCCGGAGGTAACGGTGAGCGTCGTCTCGAAGGAGTCCAGGGGTGCTTCCAACGATCCCTCCGGCCCGCCCGTCGCGGTCGCGGCGTAGGTGATACGGCCCTGGGCACCTGCTTCGACACCGTCGGCGGCACGGACATCGAGCCGTACCTGAGGGCTGTACTCCGGACCGATCGTGGGCACCTGAGCGACAGTGCACACGGCGGTCGTCCCGCTCGGTACGCAGTTCTCGGGCCAGGTCACCTCGCCCACGTCGGCGATGCCGGAGACGTCGACGGTGAGACGCCCGTCCGTGACGGTGAAGTTGTCGTTGTCGTGGTAGAGGCCGACATCGACCGGGGTGCCGGTCTCGGCGCCTGTCTGCAGGCTGGTCTCGTACGGCGCCTCGATCCACAGCTGGTCGGACTCCGTGGCGGACGCCGGTGCGGACAAGCCGGCCAGCAGGATTCCGGCGGTGGCGACGACACTGGCGCCGAGGCGTACGAAGGGGTGGATGGTGACGGGTCTCATGGTTCTCCAGTAACTGGGCACTGTGCACTCCCGCCTGGTGGCTGGTACGCCACCGGCAGTGGTAAGACGATCAAGAAAGACCCAGGGTTGTACGACGATCAGACCCGGGCCCTGCGAACACATCGGCCCCCGCCGTCGAACCGCGTAACCGGCGTGTGGCCCGACTCTGTGATGGATTCTCGTCAGGGACTTCCGCCATGGGGTGAGGTCGCTCGCAGCGCATGGGGCACGTGCGGAGTGGGTGGGCGTTCTGCACGTACCACCGGGGGCTGATCCGGTCGACGGTGGACCGGCTGGTTCGCGGGGCGACGGGGATCTGGGTGATGTCTTGCGCGCGCAGGCGACTTGTACCGCATCAGCTCGGCTCTGTCGGCGCCGGGGCCGACACCCAGGGCATTTGTGGCCTGTCGACGGCCGGAGACGTGCCACAGGAGTGGTCCGGAACGACGCCATCCGCCCAGTCCAGCCAGGCGCCGGAAGGGACCGCGCGGAGTAGCACGGCCACCTCGGTGGTGAAGGAGGCGAGACCGCCCCGCGGCGCACCGGAACTCCCGGCCGGGAACCTTGGCGGTCGGCCCCGGAAGTCCTTCGGGGGTGGACTTTCGGAGCCTCAGCCGGAGGCAGTTTGAAGGAGAGTCTCGGCGGTGGTGGTGCGGGCGTAGAGGACGGAGCGGCCGGCGCGGTGGGCGCTGACCAGGCCCGCGTTGCGTAGCGCGGTGAGGTATTGGGATACCCCGGCCGGGGACAGCCCGGTGCGGTGGGCCAACTGCGTGGTGGAGGCCGGTGTCTCCAGTTCGATCAGCAGCAGAGTCCGCGAGCGGCCCAGTACAGCGGCGAGAGCGTCGGCCCGGGGCGCGGGCCGCGTCTTCCACAGTGAGCCGACACCGCGCGCGGGATAGGCGAGCTGAGGCGGGTCCGGAGGCGTCGTCCGGGTGCGCAGTCCTGGACCAGTGAAGGCCGAGGGGATCAACAGCAGTCCTGCGCCTGCCGTGTTACGGGTCAGCGGCTGCTTTCGGCGGGCCAGCCGTAGCCCGTTGTCGTCCCAGCTCACGGAGGTGTGCAGGTCGTTGAAGAGACGGCCCGCGCCGTGCTCGGCGATCATGCGGGCCCGGTAGAGGATGTCTGTGTCCAACACCGCCTGGATTCGTGCCCAGTAGGGGGCGAGTGCCAGTTCCCAGTACGCTGCGATCTCTTCTGCGACCTTGGCCAGGCGGGTCTGCGGGTCTGCCCGCAGGGTCCGTAGCCGGGGGCCGAGATACCCCTGGTGGCGGGCCAGGTGGTCGAGGTCCTGGCGTACCCGGTCGGCGTGTGAGGCGAGGATCGCATCCCACTCTGCCGCCGGCCTGGGGGCCGGTCCGGCGGGGGCCGGGTTGAGGAAGTCGGGGACGTAGTCGCCGGTGGGCGGGATCAACTCGGCCAGCCAGCCCCGGTCCAGCCCGGCGGCCACCAGGCGCGGGCGCACCTGGTCCGCCCAGGCCCGGTGGACTGGATGTGCGGCGGCGGATGTCAGCAGCCGGAAGCTGGGCGCGACCTCCCACATCGGCGAGACGGTAAACCGCACCTGCGCCAGATCGCTCGTCGAGAACGCCAACTCTGCCAGGACGACCACTCCTCAATGGATTCAGGTATGTGTGAATGAATGGCGGGCCAGCCTACCGAGTGGAGATCATCCCGCCATGACCTCACAGACGATCACCGCAGCGACATCGGGCACCTGGAGACTCGGCGACCTGACGGTCCACCGAATCGGTTTCGGCGCGATGCGTTTGCCCCAGCACGGCGAGGCGTTCGCGCCCAACGCCGTCTCCCGCGACCGTGACCAGGCGATCCATGTGCTGCGCCGTGCGGTCGAGCTCGGCGTGAACCACATCGACACCGCCGCGTTCTACTTCTCGCCGCTGCGCTCCGCCAACGAGCTGATCAACCGCGCCTTGGCCCCCTACGGAGACGACCTCGTCATCACCACCAAGGTCGGACCGGGCCGCGATCCCTCAGGCCAGTGGCTGCCGCATGCCACCCCCGAGAAACTGCGCGGCCAGGTCGAGGAGAACCTGCGCCAGCTCGGCCGCGACCACCTCGACGTGGTGAACCTGCGCATCGTCGGCACCGACTCGATCGCCGAACGCTTCGGCGCACTCGCCGAACTGCGCGAGGCCGGACTCATCCGTCACCTGGGCCTGTCCAACATCCGCCCCCACCACCTCGCCGAGGCCCAGGCCATCGCGCCCGTGGTCTGCGTCCAGAACATGTACGGCATCGGCGCATCACCCGAGCAGAAGGAGTTCCTGAACCTCTGCGGCGAACAGCGCATCGCGTTCGTGCCGTTCTATTCGATCGCCGGCACCGGACGCGAAGGCGGCGCGACCACCGACACCAACTCGCAGGTGGTCGCCATCGCCCGCGCCCACGGCGTGAGCACGGCCCAGATCCGGCTGGCGTGGACCCTGCACCAGGGCTCCCACGTTCTGGCCATCCCCGGCACCGGCGACCTCGACCACCTCGCCCAGAACGTGGCTGTCGGCTCCCTGCGCCTGTCCGAGGACGAACTCACCGCTTTGGACGCACTCCACCAGGGAGCCGCATGAGTAAGATCCCCATGGCGCTGTGATCCACTTCTGCTGATCGGCCTGTCTGCTGCGCCAGTTCCTGCCGCCCGCCGCATAGCCCTGACGGCCGAGGTCCTGGCCTGCCAGCTCCCGGCCGAGACCGGGGTGCCGCTGGCGCGCTGGTCGTGCCCGGACCTGGCCGCCGAACTGACCGCGCGCGGCGTCACCGACACCGTCTCGGCGTCCACCGTGCGCCGCTGGCTTCGCCAGGACGCGCTCAAGCCCTGGCAGTACCAGTCCTGGATCTTCATCCGGGACCGGGACTTCCGCGCCAAGGCCCAGCGCATCCTTGACCTCTACGTCCGCACCTACGAGGGTGAGCCCCTCGGCCCGGACGAGTACGTGATCTCCAGCGACGAGGAGACCTCGGTCCAGGCCCGCTGCCGATGTCACCGGTCTGGCCGCAGATGATGCCAAGTGGCCCAGGCGTGTAGCGACGGCTCGACGGTCGCGTCGGACGGCACGCGCATGGACACCTACCTCAAACAACCTGCTGTCCGAGACGACCATGCGCCACGGCAAGCCGGGCGGCATCGCCTACCACGGCATCTCGGACACGTACGTGGCGCTGTTCACGCACGTCATCCCGTGCGGGTACGAGAGGCCGCCTACATCATCGAGGGCCTGCTCAAGAACACCTCCGAGCTGAAGCCGAGCACCGTGCACGCGGATACGCAGGAGCAGTCGTTCCCGGTCTTCGCGCTGGCCCACCTGCCGGGCTTCGGCCTGATGCCCAGGACCGGGAACTGGCAGGACCTCAGCCTCTACCGGCCTGCGAAGCAGACCGAGTACGCCCATATCGATGCCGTGTTCGGCAAGAGCGGCCGCAACGTCATCGACTTCGACCCGATGGAGTCCCAGTTCCGGCAGCTGACGCGGGTGGCGGTCTCCGTACGGGAGGGCGCCATCTCCTCCACTCTGCTGCTGCGTCGCCCGCGCGCGGGCTCCCGCGAGAGCGTCACCTGTACCGCCTTACGCGAGGTCGGCCGCGTCATCCGAACCGTCCAGTTGCTGCGCTACCTCTCCGACGCTCCGCTACGGCGACGGTTGACCGCAGCGACCGACAAGGCCAAGGCGTTCAACGGCTTCTCCCAGCGGATCGGGTCCGGCGACGGCGGTGTCATCACCGACAACGACCCCTTCGAGCAGGAGGGGGCCGCGAAATTCAACGTGCTGCTCGCGAACGCGGTGATCTTCCACAACGCCCCGGACATCGCCGAGATCGTGCGACGGTCCGCCCGGCACGGACGGCTGCGGCCAGGCGGCTTGATCACGGAGAGGGCCCAGGCCCACCGGGGGGGGGAGAGAGGTCAGCTGACCGGCGGCCCCGGGCCCCGGCAGCGTCGCGGGAGTGGTGTTGGCTTTACTTGGATTCGATTCGTCCGAGCGGGTTGGGGTCGGCCGTCAGTGCGTCACGCGCCGCCTGCCAGGCGGAGTCGGCCGGATACAGCTGGGTGCGGAGGTAGGCCCAGGTGAGCCGTCCGATCGCGGCGACTCGCTCGGGGTTCTCGTCCGTGGTCTCGGCGACGTCGTATCCGGAGACCCCGCCGAGCCCGTGCTCCGCGTCGAACAGGGTGAGCAGGGACTTGGGGCCCGGGGCCAGGACGTAGGGATCGGCGTGCCAGTCCGGGCCCTGGACCGTCAGGAAAGCGGAGTCGTCCTTGTCGCCGACGACCACGAGCGCGGGCGTGGTCATCTCGGAGAAGTCCGTGGTCAGGAAGAACGAGTAGTTCTCGACGGTGAACTCGGTGAGGGCGTCGCCGCCCCGGCCGGGCGCGGCCAGCAGCACACCCGCCTTGATCCGGGGCTCGACCAGGTTCACTTCCGTTCCGTCGTGGGGATCGGTGAGCCGGGTGCCCAGGAGCAGGCTCGCGGTGTGCCCACCCATCGAGTGCCCGGCCACGGCGACCTTGCTCCGGTCCAGGCGCCCGGCGAGCTGGGGGACGGCGGCCTCGATCACGTCGAGCTGGTCGAGGATGCGCGTCATGTCATCGGCTCGTGAGCGCCAGTGCGGGGGAGCGCCGGGGGTGTCGGGATTCAGGCTCAGTGTCCTGGAGTCCAGGTGGGTGGGCTGGATGACGACAAAGCCGTGTGCTGCCCAGAAGTTGGCGAGGGGGGCATAGCCGTTCAGCGAGGAGAGACTGTTCGAGAAGCCGAGGCCGTGCGAGAGGAGGATGACTGGCAGCTCGGTCCCGCTTACCGGGGCGGAGACGCGCACTTGAAGGTCCACGGCTCGGCCGGGGGTCGGCAGTACGACCGGACTGACCGAGAGGACTGGGGTGGGCGAGCTGAATGTGTCGGCCATGCAAGTCGATTCACTCATAACGCGCATTTTCCCTTCGATGGCCTCCGCCGCGTCGGCTCATGCAGCCGGGCGGCGGGCGAGACGGGGGGCAGGGGTGCCCTGCTCTCAGCTATCCTTAAGCGGAGCATCGTTCCGTTTAATATACGGAACAGCGTTCCGTATTGTCAATGGCGGCAGGAAGGAGAACGTGGTGCCCACTACAGGCCAGTCCAGGGGGGTGTCGGCGCGCAGCAAGCGGGCCGACGCGGTGCGCAACCAGCAGACGCTGCTCGAAGCCGCCGCCGAGGTGTTCGTCAGCTCCGGCGTCGACGCGCCCATCCGGGAGATCGCGGCCAGAGCGGGTGTCGGGATGGGAACGATCTACCGCCACTTCCCGACGCGCGCGGATCTCGTCATCGCCGTCTACCGCCACCAGGTCGAGGCCTGTGCCGAGGCCGGTCCGAACCTGCTCGCCAGTGCCGACTCCCCGCTCGCGGCGCTCCGCCAATGGGTCGACCTCTTCGTCGACTTCCTGGTCACCAAGCACGGACTCGCGGGTGCGCTGCAATCGGACAGCGGCGGCTTCGACGCACTCCACGCCTATTTCCTCGACCGCCTGGTGCCCGTCTGCACGCAACTGCTCGATGCCGCAGCCGACGCCGACGAGATCAATCCCGGCACGCACGCCTACGAACTGATGCGCGGCATCGGAAACCTCTGCATCGGGCACGACAGCGACCCCCGCTACGACCCCCGCCGATTGATCGACCTGCTCCTCCAAGGGCTGCGGCGACCGCAGTCGCCCTGAAGGAGACCGCGCTTGACGACCCGGTAGAGACCGCTCTCATAGACCGTCGTTTGCGAGAGGGGGACAGCGCGGATCACTCCTGCGGGTGGGAGCGGATGTCACATACGACGTCTGGGGCTGGTGAGTAGCGTCGGCTGGGTGCAGCGAGTCCACGGTGCAAAGGCGAAGGGGGTTCGTGACGAGTGCGTTCGGCGACGCGTCCGAGTCCCAGCGAAGTTGGAGGGCGGTGCCGCCCACGGCATCACCGAGGCCGTGGCCAGTTCACGGTTGGTCAGCACCAGCAGGGCCCTGACCGGGGCGGTCGCCGACTTCGGGTCGGTGCGGAGCTGGGTGAGGACGCGCCGGTTCTACAGGTGGGCGAAGCCGTGCTTGCCCGGGGCTCGGACTGCGGCCAGCACGGTGCTCGACAGCTTCTGGCCGGTGGTCAGGGGCCGGTTGCGGGCGGCCTCGTGGCCGGTGATCACGGCCGGTCCGCGTCCGGGGCGTCGTTGTGGTCGAGGCCGATGAAGCCCAGGTCGACGATGGCGCCGAGGCCGGTCGCGCGAAGATGGGCGGTGAGGTCGTCGTGCCGACAGGCGGTGATCTCCGAGCTGCGCCCCGGCCGGGCTGCGGAGAGCCAGAGCAGTCGGCCACGATCGTCGGTGAGTGCGATCCGAGTAGTCCCTGGGCATGTGCTTTTACCGGAGTAGCTTTTCCGGTTCGCGTCTCCGGTGCGGCGGCGGGTGCGTATCAGCGAGCCTACGGGCGCAAGGTGTACTCGCCTTCACCTCGTTGGTGCATTGAGTCGCGATCGGCCAGCTTGGCCAACGTCCCGCGCAGCGGCTCCAGCTTGTCCCGCACCTCCGTGTCCTGACCCAACGCCTCACCGACGGCCCGAGGGGCGACCGGCCCGCCGGCCTGCCGTACGGCGACCAGGACGCGTTGGTAGTCCGCGGGCAGCGCGGCCTCGGCCACCCCTGACACCCGGTCCAGGGCCGGCCGCACCGCCCCGGCCGTTCCCGCTCGTCAGCGAGCTGCTCGCTCATCCGCTGCCACGCCCGCACTTCAACACCCGCACCGCCACGCCCGCACTGCCACGGCCGGCTCTTCCCGTTCGGCCCGCACCTCGGACAGCTGTTTGGCCGACTGCCCTTCGAGTTCATCCAGCTCTGCGCGGCGCGTGGTGATCCGCTCAGGCACCTCGGGGTCCGCCATGCGCCGGGGTGTACAACCGCAATCCGAGAGGGCGGATGAGAAACTGGAAACCCGCACCTGCCGGACGTCCATGCCCCAGACTGCCGCCCAAGCGAGCAGCCCCGGCGTCAGGCCGTCCGGATCCGGTCCCGCACCTCCGGCCATACTTCGAACCCGGCTGCCTTGTACGTGGCGACGCCGCCGACATTGGAACTCGGCGTGCATACACGTACGCTCGACGAGCCCATCTCCTGCAGCGCGGCCGCCCCGGCCAAGGTGATCGCCCGGCCGTAGCCGCGACCGCGGAGGTCCTCGTGGACGCCCATCGGCTCGACCAGCCCCGGCTTCCCCGGGCCGGCCGACCACACCGTCACCACCGCCGCCACGCTTCCCTGGTCGTCATAGGCGCCCAGGCAGCGGGCGTCTGCGTAGAACGGTCCCGCTGACATCGCGTGCCAGTACTCGCGCGTGGGCCGCGAGGTGTTGAACGCCGACCGCAGGACGTCAGCGAGGTCCTGCGCCTGCTCCGGGCCGATCGGCTTGATCCGCACGCCGGGGTCCTCCACCGGCTGGGTGAGGCCGCGGTAGAGCGGCGTCCACGGCTCGTCGACGCCCCAGCCCTCCTTGCTCAGCAAATCGTGGACCAGCAGTCCCAGCGGAGCTTCGACGGACACCGCTCCTTCCGGCAGCACGCCGCGCTCAGGCAGCGAGAAGTCCTCGACAAGCCGCCGCGCCAAGTCCTCGTCCTGGTATGCGTCCGGAGCGACCGTCATCCGCACCAGCGTCGGCGAGTCGAGCATCCCGACCGCGAGAATCCGCCCGCCCCGACTCCAGGTCCGGACCACCGCGGCCGTCTCGGCCGCTCCGAACCGGTAGTTCCAGCCGATGTCCCCGGCATGCATCTGCATCGGCGCTTCGTCGTACTGCCACTCCCGCAGCGCAGCCATGGCCTCGCGCACCCCGTCGACAGTCGGCGTACCCAGCACAATCGTCATAGCCGGGATCAGACATGCCCTACCGAAGGTCCGCAACCGATTAACCGGTCGGGCCGCTGCTCCCGCAGCGGCCCGACCAACAGCCAGACCTCAGACTGCCGCCCACGACCAGCACGAGTACGCCAAGGACAACGCACGCCGGAATTGCGACCAGCACCCACACGATGCGCACCGCCAGTGGTGGTGTCACTTCTGGGGGCGCGCCAGACGGGACTGCCGCATGATCGGGTGACAGTGGGGTTTATGCAGCCAGGGCTGCGGGCGGGGTCATGATGGTCTCGTACTCGACTGGGGGGCATTGGTTCCAGTGCGACGCGGGGCTCACGGTTACGCGCGACCCGCACGGACGTCCTCGCGGAACTCCTTCGGATACGGCTTGGGTACTGCGACGTCCTTCCAGGCCGCCTCTCAGCAAGCCAGGTCAGGTGCCACCTATCCGTGCAGCAGTCCCCACCGACCGAAACCGCACCGAGCAACCCCGCTCAGCCACCCAACAGCCTCAACTGAAACAGCGGCTAGCCAGACGTCTACGATGAGCAGCATGTCGCCCGATGCCCCCATGTCCTCTGTATGGCCGGTCCTGCACTACGACGACACGAAGGCGGCGCTGCGCTTTCTGGTCGATGTGCTGGGGTTCGAGCAGGTGGTCGCCGTGCCGGACGAGTACGGCGGAATCGGGCACGCGGAGCTGCGCTGGACTGGCGGTGGTGCGCTGGTGTTCGGCTCAACCCGGCACACGGACAGCGTGCACGGGCGGATGCGGGCGGGAACCAGCGCGGTCTACGTGGTGAGCGATGACGTGGACGCGGTGTACCGGCGAGTGGTCGGCGTCGGCGGCGAGGTCCTCGAAGCGCCGCATGAGACCCGGTTCGGGTCGGGTGCGGCGGCGTACGTGTGCACGGTGCGGGACCCTGAGGGCAACCTGTGGACCTTCGGTACCTACCCCGATCCTTCACCGGAGTAGGACGCAGGAACGGAGACGCGCAGGACCTCGGCCACCGGGCACCTTGGTGGTCGGAATGTGTCGGCACTGATCTGCCCTGCTCGTTCGAGCACATCTCGTCCTCGGGAAGGTCCATCCATCCGGGGCGTCGATGAACGAGTGCTTGACCTTGCGGGAGTCTTCAGCTGGGAGAGATCCAGGTCGTCCCTGGAGACCACACCGGCATCGACGTCCAGGTGCTCACAGCCGACGCCCTGCTGCGCGAGCTCGGAGTCCGCGGCCTCGCCCAGCTCCACTCCGGCCTCCACCGGATCGCCGGCCAAGTGTGCCTGCTCCTGGCCGTCCCGGTCACGGCTGCGAACATCGGTGACCGGGACGCCGCGGCGGGCCTGCTGATGCGGCTTCGCCATCTGCACCGCGCCATCACCCTCGTGTGGGCCGACAGCGGATGCACCGGCTCCCTCCTCGGCTGGTGCCGGGACAAACTCGCCCCGACCTTGGAGATCGTCAAGCGCACCGACGACATGGCAGGGTTCGTGGTGCCGCCGAGGCGGTGGGTGGCAGAGCACACGTTCGCGTGGTTGACGAACTCCCGCCGTCTGGCCCGGGCCTACGAGACCCTGCCCGCCATCAGCGAGGCGATGATCCGGTGGTCGATGGTCACGCGGATGAACCGGCGTCTCGGGCGGCCACGGCCCGCCGGACGGCACCGAACGCCCCCGACGTCTCCAGGAGGAGCCCCCCGCGCTCCGCCAGACGCCAGGCTTTCGACCGCAGCCCCTCGACCTCCGGCGACGTCGCGTCAAGGCCCGGCTCCACCGCGACCCCTTGGCCCGAAGGGGTCCGTGACCCGTGGATCGCTGCCGTTCCAGCACGCCCAGAATGCGCTGATAGTCCGGTGCCGAAACCGTCACCGGCAGCCCTTCCCGCCAGGGCGGCACCGTCGATCCCGGCACGGGCGCGAGCGACAGCACCGCTTTCTCCTCGACCTCGGTCCCGGCGGTGGTCTCGGCAGCCCAGGCTGCCAGGGCCTCGACCAGTTCCTCCCGCGCGGTCACCCGCCAGTCCAGCTCGATCTCGGCGGCCTCCGACACCTCAGCCAACCGGGTGACTTCCTCCCGTCGCCCTACCACCCGCACACGGACCGCTGTCTCCCCCCTCCTCCAGCATTCCCAGCGCCGACGCCATCGCGCACCCCTCGCTCGCGGAGCGGAAACAGGACGCCGGAGGTCACTCTCATTCCGAGCCACACCATGCCTGACCAGCAGAAATCAACGGATCACGTTCGGTTGGTACAGGGCTCCCAACAGTCGATCGGAGCGATGGAGACGGCGGGAGGGGCGAGGCGATGCCGCGCCGGCGCAGGTCACAAGCCGATGGGTGTGGCCGGCGCACGTTCATGTACGACGCACCCGGGACCGTGTTCGCAGTCCCGGGCGCGTATGCGGTGCGTCCCATGGTCAGCCCGTGCGGAGGCCGTTCACCGTGGTCACGGTGGCTGTTCAGGCGACTGTCCACTTCTGGTTGGCGGCCCCGGTGCAGGTCCACAGCTGGGCACGGGTGCCGTTGGCCGAGGAGTTGCCGGTGGCGTCCATGCACTTGTCTGCCTGTGGGTTGACGATGTCGCGGGCGCCGGTGACGGTCCATCGCTGGTTCGGGCCGGCGCTGCAGTCCCAGAGTTGGAGCCGCGCCCCGTTCGCGGTGCTGTTGCCGGTCACGTCGAGGCACTTGCCGAGGGCCCGGATGGTGCCGTCGGAGCGTACGTCCCACTGCTGGGCTGCGGTGCCGTTGCAGTCATAGAGCTGCACGGCGGTGCCGTTGGCGGAGCTGGCTCCCGCCACGTCGAGGCACTTCCCGCCGAGGCCCCGGATGGTCCTGGTACCGGTCGGCGGGCCAGTGCCGTCGTCGGTGCTCACTCGCACGTAATCCACGACGAGCTGCTGCGGGAACCGGGTGGAACTGTCGGGGTCGCCGGGCCAGTAGCCGCCGACCGCGAGGTTCAGGATCATGAAGAAGGGCTTGTTGAAGACCCACTGCCGGCCGCCGAGGTCGGCGGGGGTGCGGGTCTGGTAGACATTCCCGTCCACCGACCACCTGATGGAGTTGGGGCTCCAGTCGATGGCGAAGGTGTGGAAGTCGTCCGCGAAGGCCGCGCCACCCGGCAGGGTGTAGCTCGCGCCGATGCCGCCGGAGCCGGAGTAGCCCGGTCCGTGGAGGGTGCCGTGTACGGTGCCCGGCTCGAAGCCGACGTTCTCCATGATGTCGATCTCGCCCGCGTCGGGCCAGCCGATGTCGCCCATGTCGTTGCCGAGCATCCAGAAGGCGGGCCAGATGCCCTGGCCGCGCGGGAGCTTCATGCGGGCCTCGACGCGCCCGTACTGGGCGGTGAACTTCCCGGCCGTGTTGAGCCGGGCTGAGGTGTACTCGCACCGGCCGTACCAGCAGTTGTAGTTGGCCGGATTCTCCCTCTTCGCCGTGATGACGAGATTGCCCTGACCGTCGAGCGCGGCGTTGTTCGTGCCCGAGGTGTAGTACTGCCGCTCGTGGTTGTTGACGTTGTCGCCGGTCTCCAGCTGCCACCTTGAGCTGTTGACGCCAGAACCGGCCGGACCGTCGAAGTCCTCGTTGAAGGTCACCGCAAGGGGGGCGGCATCGTCGGATACCGGGGTCGGGGCGGGGGCGGCCAGCACGGTGGTCGGGCTGAGGGAGGCGAGACCGAGAACGGCGGCCGCTGCCAGCCAGGTGAGGGACCTGTGGCGCCAAGGCGTGCGCACGGGGCATCACATCGCTTTCGTGGGGGTGTGGGGGTGTGGGGGAGAGCGGGGGACTTGCCGGGTGACGCGTGCATGACAGGTCGGAGCGCCAACCGTCACGTGCGAACACGAAATGAAGCGATCCGGGGATCCTCGGGGGAAGCAGTGTTCAACAGTTGGCGATAACGATTTAAGGAGCGTGCTGGAGGTCCGTCAAGGTGTCCGTCTGGACCAATTCCCTTCACCGCAGGTCAGGTTGGTATTCCACCGGACGGCACCGGGGCGGCTCCACGGTCGGCGGTGGTACCGGAGCCACGGCTCCGTTACCACCTGCGGAGCTCGACCGGAAGCCCGACCAGCAACTTTGTCCCCCCAGTAGAGAAAGATGAGACCAGGTACGTCAAAGGGCTTTCTGGTCCGTGGAAAAGCCATTACCTTCCTGCCCTGTACCGAACGGCAAAGGGCCGGGTGCTCCTTCCTCCTCCCCCGGGGGCACCCATGTCCGCGGCGCGACGGCGCGCGCCTGTGCTCCAACCTCACCCCGTCACCACACGGAGGACGCACGTGCACAGGAGACTCTCCCGACCCGTCGCGGCGCTGGCCTGCGCCTTGCTCGCCGCAGCGGGTGCGCTCACCGCCCAACAGAAACCCGCCGCAGCGGCGCCCGAACCCGTGGCAAGCGTTGCTGCCGACGAGTTCCAGCAGGTCACCCTCGCCAAGGGGGTGGCCGAGACCGGCGAGCCCATGACGCTCGCCGTGCTGCCCGACCGGTCCGTCCTGCACACCTCGCGGGACGGCACCCTCCGCCTCACCGACGCCGCGGGCACCACAAAGGCGGCGGGAAGATTGGACGTCTACTCGCACGACGAGGAGGGACTCCAAGGCGTGGGCGTGGACCCCGGGTTCACCACCAACCGCTTCGTCTACCTCTACTACGCGCCGAAGCTGACCACTCCCGCGGGTGACGCGCCCGCGAACGGGTCCGCGGCGGACTTCGCCCCCTTCGACGGCGTCAACCGGCTCTCCCGCTTCGTCCTCAGAACCGACGGCACGCTCGACGTCGACAGCGAGAAGAAGGTCCTCGACGTCCCTGCGAGCCGCGGTCTGTGCTGCCACGTCGGCGGAGACATCGACTTCGATGCCCAGGGCAACCTGTACCTCTCCACCGGCGACGACAGCAACCCCTTCGCCTCCGACGGCTACACCCCCATCGACGAGCGCCCGGGCCGCAACCCCGCATACGACGCGCAGCGTTCCTCCGGCAACACCAATGACCTGCGTGGCAAGGTGCTGCGGATCAAGGTCGCCGCCGACGGGAGCTACACCATCCCGTCCGGCAACCTCTTCGCGCCCGGAACCGCGAGGACCAGGCCGGAGATCTACGCCATGGGCTTCCGCAACCCCTTCCGGATGAGCGTGGACAAGCCCACCGGCACCGTCTACCTCGGCGACTACGGCCCCGACGCGGGCACGGCGAACGCGGGGCGCGGACCCGCCGGACAGGTCGAGTTCAACCGCATCACCAAGGCCGGCAACTACGGCTGGCCCTACTGCGTCGGCGACAACAGCCCTTATGTGGACTACAACTTCGCCACCTCCACATCGGGCGCAGCCTTCTCCTGCGCCGCGCCGAAGAACACCTCGCCGAACAACACCGGCCTGACCGACCTGCCCCCGGCCCAGCCCGCCTGGATACCGTACGACGGGGGCTCGGTCCCCGAGTTCGGCAATGGCTCCGAGTCACCCATGGGCGGGCCCGTCTACCGTTACGACGCGGCCTCGACCTCCCCGGTCAAGTTCCCGCAGAGCTTCGACGGTGACTACTTCGCCGGCGAGTTCGGCCGCAAGTGGATCAAGCGCATCGAGCAGGGCTCCGACGGCACCGTCCAGTCGATCAACGCGTTCCCCTGGCAGGGCACCCAGGTCATGGACATGGCCTTCGGACCGGACGGCGCGCTGTACGTCCTCGACTACGGCACCGGCTACTTCAACGGGGACGCCAACAGCGCGGTCTACCGCGTCGAGTACGTCACCGACGGGCGCGCCCCGCTCGCCAAGGCCACCGCGAACCGCACCTCGGGCCAGGCGCCGCTCGCGGTGGCGTTCTCCTCGGCCGGGACCTCCGACCCCGACGGCGACCCGCTCACGTACGCCTGGAAGTTCGGTGACGGGGCCACCTCCGCCGCCGCGAACCCCTCGCACACCTACACCGCCAACGGCCGCTACACCGCCGAACTGACCGCCTCCGACGGCACCGGCAACACCGCCACCGCCTCCGTCGTCATCACCGTCGGCAACACCGCCCCCACCGTCACCCTCAACCTGCCCGCCGACGGCTCCATCATCGACCCGGGCGCCGCCGTACCCTTCACGGTCACCGTCACCGACCCCGAGGACGGCACGATCGACTGCTCCAAGGTGAAGGTCACCTTCATCATCGGCCACGACAGCCACGGCCACCCACAGACCTCCGCCACGGGCTGCTCCGGCACCGTACAGACCATCGCCGACGGCGAGCACGACCCCAACGCGAACATCTTCGGCGTCTGGGACGCCGAGTACACCGACAAGGGGGCGGGCGGGCAGCCCGCCCTGACCACGCACGACCAGAACATCAGCCAGGGCAGCAAGCGGCAGGCCGAGCACTTCAGCGGCTCCGCCGGCGTCACGATCGTCGACAAGGCCGCAGCGAACGGCGGCAAGACCGTCGGCTACATCGACAGCAACGACTGGATCTCCTTCGCCCCGTACATCCTCGGCAACGCCACCAAGCTGACCGCCCGGGTCTCCTCCGGCGGCGCGGGAGGCACGCTGGAGGTACGGGCCGGCTCACCCACCGGCACCCTGCTCGGCTCGGCCGCGGTCCCCGTGACCGGAGGCTGGGACACCTTCCGGGACGTGAGCGCGGACCTGACCGACCGTCCGGCGGGCACCACCACCCTGTACCTCGTCTTCAAGGGTGGCAGTGGCTCGCTCTTCGACCTCGACGACTTCGCCTTCACCACCAGCGGGGCCACCGTGCCCGGCGGAGAACTCAGGGGCATCGGAGGTAAGTGCGCGGAGGCCGCAGGCGGGTCGAGCGCCGACGGGACGCAGATCCAGTTGTGGACGCGCAACCAAAGCGCCGCGCAGAAGTGGACGGCGGGCACGGACGACACGCTGCGGGCGCTGGGCTAGTGCCTGGACGTCAGCGGTGCCGGTACGGCCGACGGCACCAAGATCCAGCTGTACGGGTGCAACGGCACGGGCGCCCAGAAGTGGGTGCCGCAGACCGAGGGAACGTTGAAGAACCCGGCGTCGGGCAAGTGCCTGGGCGCTTCCGGGGCTTCCTCGGCGGACGGCACCAAGCTCCACCTGTGGACCTGCCACACCGGCGCCAACCAGAAGTGGGCGCTCCCCGGCTGAGCGGCCCTCTCGACTCCGGGGCCGCCGTGGGAGGCGGTGGCCCCGGGACCGGCCGCCACACGGGGCTGGTCCCGGCGGCGGGGCGCAACGCCGAAACGCACCGCCGCCGTTCTTCGACCGCCCGGCACGGCTTCCCGCCGTGCGGGCGTTTGTCGGACGATGACGGGCACGTCGGTCACGAAGTGGTCGCCGGCTTCCGGCTGCGCGGCGGCGTCGCTCCCATCCGTGTGATCAGGCCGCCGACCACACGTCTGGTGAGCGGTTCGGCGGGACCGGCCGTCCCTTCCGGTGGCAGCAGGGTCTCGGCCTCGGCGGCGGACCGCCACCGAGGCAGCGGGCCGTGTCCCGACGCCCAGGACCGCTCACGGTGGGGCGTCGGCCGCGAAGCGGGAGATCCGCGCCAGCGACTTGGCGCCACCGAGCACCGCGACCAGGCACAGCCCCAGCAGCGAGCCGAGCCGGTAGCGGCGCCCGCGTACCCGACGAGGGTCCGGATGACGCTCGAACACCTCTGCCAGCGTGGCCAGTTCACCGGGGTTCGTGGGCGGGCAGGGTGCGGCGTCCTCGCAGTGGCGCGCGAGGAAGGCGTTCAGAGAAGATGGCACGCGGACGCGGCTCCAGGTCGATCTTCGGTGTCAGTAACCTTGATCATCTGGCGTCGCGTTCCGTCGTTCGCACCCGGGCATGCCCCCCACGGACCACCGAGGCTGTGCTGTCTTGTGATACTTCCGCGGTGGGGGAATGGGTGCTGAGCCCATGGCACTGACCTCAATCGAGCCCGTCGCAGCGGCCCATGCCCGGACATGGAAGGGTGCGGTGGCGAGCGGTCCTGTCCACATGGTCCTGGCGGTCACTCCGCTCCCGCCCTGTCCCGGGCAGTCAGTCGGCCAGAGGCAAGGCGGCCGCTATCACGTTCCGCTCCTTGCGGCCGACCAGCGGGAAGATGATCTTCAGTCCTTGCTCGCTGTCCGTCGAGGAGATGATGAAGGATGAGTTGAGCACCCGCTCCTTGATCTCCGAGCGGACGAGACCGGCGCGCGGGATCGTCATCAGGTGTTCTTCGGGCCGGGCGAACGTCGGGTTCGCCCGGAAGATGAAGATGCGGCGGTCGGTCATTGCCAGGTACATGGGGGTCGGCGCCGGGATCACGGCCATTCCACCGCCGCTCAGGATGGCCGAGGCTGCCGCGAACGCTGCCGTCCGGCGCACGGTGACGGAACTCAGGTTCACGATGGTCGTCACCTCAACCTGCTCCCCGGGCTCGATCATGGGGTCGATGGCGGCCAGAAGAAGTCGGCGGCGCTTGCTGTTCACGTGCGTACTCCTGATAGGTCGGGCGTGAACCGTACGGAACTGTCCCGTATGGCTTGCGGCTGTCCGGCCCCCCTGGAGCCGCAGGGTCCCGGTGCCCGGAGAACAGCCGGGGCGGAGTCCCGCGCGGAGCCCGGCCAGCGTGAGTCGTCGGCATACCTTGCCATACGCGGTCAGGGACTCATTGAGATACCCCCGACACACGTCTGAGAAAGACGGTGAACGTGAACGTGGACTGCGACACGCTGACCGGCATCACCTCGTGGCGCTGGTCAGCCCCGCCTGATGGCGGGCCGACGCAGCAATACCGGCCCCGCGATCACCTTGTTCTCGTCACAGCCACAACCGGCAGCCTGCGGTCCACTCTGCAAGCCCAACCGCGAGCTTCGTGCGACCGCCTACCCGGCCTTCCCCTCCGGTGCCGGTGCGATACCTGTGGGGCAAGAAGCCCCCCAGTTCGTCCCGAACGGGGCAATTACTGAGGTTGAACTCGGATGTCGTGCTGCTGATCAGGCGGGTCTGATGGTCAGGCCGGTCTCGGTGAGGCAGCTTTCTAGCGATCAGAAACTTATGAGGTTTCTCGTCCAGGACGTAACGGACGTGCGGACCTCCGAAGTAGCCGTGGACGATGTGTGGTTGAGGCTGGCGTCGGAGGAAGGAGCGGCGGGTGCCGGCGGCGAGTTCGGCCTGATCGCGGGCCCGGTGCTGTTTGGGCAGGCTCAGGCGGAGACAAGTTGGCACGGTTGGGTCCAACAGTCCTGAACGGCTCACTGCCTATCGGCTCCACCGGGCGCTCCGCCGCTCGGTCCTCCGCCAGGCGGTGCATGATGCACTTCGCTGCCGGTGTCCGCTTAGCAGGTCACGCTCCCTCCCGTGCCGTCCGCACTCGCGTGGCAGCGCTCCAACTACAGGGAGAGGGCAAGGCAGTGGAGATGGGGGCAGGGGGGCCGGGGGTGTATCAAGAACGGGCGGAGCGCCGCCGGCAGAAGCACGGCACGGGTGAGACCCGGGGCGACGGCTGGCAGCGGACCGATGAGGACGAGCACCTGCTGAGACTGGCCACCCGGTACAGCACGTTGACGCTTCACCAGGCCGCGTACGCATGCCGGGATGGACGGATCGAGGCTGCACGGCGGGTGCGGCTGATGACCGAGGCCGGATTGCTCCACCGGGGCGGGGACGCGCGCTGGGCGGGGACCGTGGTGTGGCACCGAGCGCGGCACCCGGGTCGTCGGCACCGGGCTGAGCGCCCCACGGCCGTCGAGCGAGCGGATCCTGCACCGCCTGGCCGTCGCCGACGTCGGGATCACCCTGGAAGCCGCAGGGCACGCGGTGCTCCGATCGGGAGGTCCACGCCGCCGAAGCCCGGTGCCCGGGCACACGGCGGAGCTCTTGGCGGCCCTCCGGGCACCCGGGACACCCGGAGGGGCTCGACGGGGCGAACGGGATTCCCGAGAGGCGGGTCGGTCAACCACAAGCGTGTCACCAGGCGAGGGCGGAAGGGTTCGGGTCCGGACAAAGAGGGCCCGGGAATCGGCTCTGGCGACGGCGAGGGCATGTGGACGGTCACCGTCGTCGGCGGCGCCGATTGGCTGGCTGTCACACCGCGACGAAAGCACCGGCTCTGCGACCCATACGGTGAAGCCTGGGACAGCCCCCTGTCGTCACGCCACGGGGGCTGCCGAGGCCCGGTCGCCCTCGCGTCGCGCGGCAGCTGGGAGCTGCGGGCCACCTGCAACTGGAAATGGCCGAGTAGGAAGAACCGGCGCTGCCCATGGCCCGTCCAGAGCGCCGATGCCAAAGAGAATCGTGCAGATGAACCAGGGGTGACGCGCCCCAGTTCAATCGATCAGGCCCCTTCCATTCCGCCAGACTCCTGGAGAGGGACGCGCCGGTGGGGCGTGTGCAGGGGGCGATTCACAGTGAGTGTGACCGAGCACGGTACGACCGTGCTGCTCAGGGCGAGACGGAGCTGGGCGTGACGGGCCACAGCATCCACCGCGCATGCGCCGTGACGGGGGACCGGGTGAATGGGCGACAGGACAGCGACGAGCTGTGGCGAGCCGGCGGGTCGGTACGTGCGGTGCCGCGGCACGTGGCCTGCGTGATGGACGGCAATGGCCGCTGGGCACAGTCGCGTTCGCTTCCCCGGACGGCGGGCCATCGGGCTGCGGAGAGCACCGTCATCGACATCATCGAGGCGGCCCGGGCGTCCGGCGTGCAGTGGCTCAGCCTGTACGCCTTCTCCACCGAGAACTGGAGCCGTCCTGATTCCGAGGTGGACTACCTGATGCGCCTGGTGCGTCGGGTTGTGCGCAAGCACGCGCCACTGCTGCTCGCCCGCGGTATCCGCTGCCGCTTCCTGGGAGCCGCGGACCCGCGCATCCCCCCTGAGCTCGCGCAGGACTTCGAGGATCTGGCGACGCTTACCGCCGACAGCCGGGGGATGACGCTGACCGTCGCCTTCGACCACGGGGGACGCCGGGACATTGTGGAGGCCGCCCGGTCGCTGATTCGCAGCGGGACGCCGGCCGACGAGGTGAGCGAGCGGCTCTTCGCGGACCACCTGCCATTTCCCGACACCCCCGACGTGGACCTGGCCATCCGCACCTCCGGCGAGCAGCGCATCTCCAACTTCATGCTCTGGCAGGTCGCCTACGCCGAGTGGGTCTTCCCTCAAGCCCTCTGGCCCGACTTCCGGGCGGCGGACTTCCTTGCCTGCCTGCACACCTACCGGCGCCGTGAACGCCGCTTCGGCGGCGTGCCGCCCCAGACGAACGGACACCCCTCATGACGACCGGAACCACCACAACAGCCGGAGAAACACCCCTGTTCGGGCCGGAGTCGCAGTTCCGTGCCTTCTTCGACGACCCGCGCTGGGCACTGGCCATGATCCGCGCCACCGTGCTGGAGGCCGCCCACCCGCAGATCGGCGCCGCCCTCGCCGACAACTCCACCTTCATCACCCACCCCTGGCGCCGACTGCGCAACACCTTCCTCAGCATGCTGCGCATGTTCGACGCCGACCCGGCAGTACGCGAACGCGAGGCCGCCCGGCTCAACAGGCTGCACGCCCGCATGAGCGGCTCCGACCCCCGCGGCCGCGCCTACGACGCGACGGATCGTGCGGCCCGTGCGTGGGTGGTCGCCACCCTCTTCGAGAGCGCCGTCACCATGTGCCGGCTCAGCGGCCAGCCGCTCGACCAGGACACGATGGAGCGCATGTACGCCGAGTACCGTGCGTTCCTCGCCGCGCTCGACGGCGACGCCGGGGCGCTACCGGAGGAGCTGAACGACTTCTGGCGGTACTACGACCGGGTCGTCGAGGACGAGCTGGAGAACACCGAGGCAGCCCGCGTCATCCTCTACAGGCTCTTCGACCACCTGCCCGCCCCGGCACTGCTCGACGGCATGCCGACCCTGTGGGCGGCCGGCCGGGCTGTCGTCGGTCCGCTCCTCGGCGCGATCACCGTCGCCTCGCTCCCCGAGCCCTACCGGCGCAAGGCCGGCCTGCCCGAGATGCCCGGCACCTCGACCCTCATGCAGGGCGCCTACCTCACCGCCGGGCTCACCCGTTTCCTGCCCGAGGGCTGGATCAACGCCGAAACCATCATCGAGACCCTCTCCCTCTCCCCCGAAAGGGACGACCCCCGCGCCCGGACCGTGGCCGCGCTGTGCACCCGCATGAAGCGGGCCTCGGCCCTGCTCCGCCTCCTCACCCCACTGGGCGGCGACACCGGACCCGGCCCCGTCCCGGCCCCGTCGACGGCCACGGGAGAGGGCCGGCGCTCGGCAGAGGAGTTCTTCCGCCAGGTACTGGACCAGACAGGCGACGGCCACCTCGACTGGCCCGACCTTGCCGCCATGGCACGCGAACTGGCCACCCGCCTCGACCTGGACGAACCCGAGGAAACTCGGCTCTACGACGCCTTCGCCGCCTGGTGGCGCGAGCTCCAGGCCGCCCTCGACACCGACGGCGACGGCCGCGTCAGCGCCGACGAGTACGCCGCCGCGGTCCCCTCCCTCGCCGGGCCCGCGCTCATCCGCGTCGCCGAGGTCCTCTTCGACGTCACCGACAAGGACGGCAGCGGCACCATCGACGCGGACGAACACCGGACGCTCTTCCGCACTGCCTTCCACCGCGACCTCACCACCACCGACGCCACCTACGGCCGCAGCGCCTTCGTGGGCGACTTCCTCTCCTTCATGTCAGGCCGACGCACGAACACCCCGTATGACCCCCTGCTCACCGACGCTTAACCTGAGGGACGCGCCGCCCACCATGTACCTCCTCTTCGTACGGCTCGACGCGGCCCCCGGTCGGCACCTGCGCTGACCGGCCCATGGCACACGTCCTTACGGACCCGTGACGTGTGCGTGCCGTGCCCGGCCCGGGGGACTGCCGGGCCCTAGCGTGGCGGTCATGCGCGTACTGGTCACCGGCGGAGCCGGGTTCATCGGGTCACATGTCGTCACCGCCCTCGGCGCGGCCGGGCACGAGAGTGTGGTGCTGGACGCCCTGCTGCCCTCGGCCCACGTCGGAGGTGCG
Organism: Streptomyces durocortorensis; assembly: GCF_031760065.1. Taxonomy (NCBI): domain Bacteria; kingdom Bacillati; phylum Actinomycetota; class Actinomycetes; order Kitasatosporales; family Streptomycetaceae; genus Streptomyces; species Streptomyces sp. C11-1. The sequence goes on along the minus strand of NZ_CP134500.1, from coordinate 37,521 downwards.
CCCCCGCAGCTGCCGGGCGAGCGGGTGGTCGTCGGGGACGTCCGGGACCGGGAGGCGGTGGCGGACGCGCTGGCGGGGGTGGACGCCGTGTGCCACCAGGCGGCCATGGTCGGCCTCGGAAAGGACTTCGCGGACGCCCCGCTGTACGTCGGGTGCAACGACCTCGGTACGGCGGTGCTGCTGGCGGAGATGGCCGCGGCCGGGGTGCGCGACTTGGTGCTGGCCGGGTCGATGGTGGTCTACGGCGAGGGCCGCTACGACTGCCCGCGCCACGGCACGGTCCGCCCCGGACCGCGCGCGGAGGCCGATCTGCGGGCGGGGAGATTCGAGCCGCGCTGCCCGGACTGCGCAGCGGTGCTCTCACCGGGCCTGGTGGCCGAGGACGCGCCGGTGGACCCGCGCAATGTGTACGCGTCGACCAAGCTGGCGCAGGAACACCTGGCCGCCGGGTGGGCACGGGCGACGGGCGGCCGGGCGGTGTCCCTGCGCTACCACAACGTGTACGGGCCGGGGATGCCGCGCGACACCCCGTACGCCGGTGTCGCCTCGTTCTTCCGCTCGGCCCTGGCCCGCGGTGAGGCCCCCCGGGTCTACGAGGACGGGGGCCAGCGGCGCGACTTCGTCCATGTCCACGATGTGGCGGCGGCGAACGCGGTGGCCCTGGCGGCGGTGAAGGAGCGGCGGCCCGCGTCCTTCGCCGCGTACAACACCGGCAGCGGCGAGCCGCACACCATCGGCGAGATGGCCGCCGCGCTGGCCGGCGCCCACGGCGGGCCGGACCCGGTGGTGACCGGGGAGTACCGCCTCGGCGACGTACGCCATGTAACGGCGGACTCGCGGGCGCTGCGCGAGGAGCTGGGCTGGCGGCCCCGGGTGTCCTTCGCCGAGGGGATGGCGGACTTCGCGGCGGCCCCGCTGCGCGGTTCGCGGGGCCGCCGGGAGGAAGGTGCCGTCACGCTGTCGGGAGCGTGACCGAGAAACGGCAGCCGCCCTGCACGTTGCGGACCTCGGCCCGTCCGGCGTGTGCCTCGACGATGCTGCGCACGATGGTGTGACCGAGGCCTGCCCCGGCCGGCGGGGTGCGGACGTGACCCCGCGCCGGCCGGTGTCGAAGACCCGTGGCAGGTCCTCCTCCGGGATGCCGCCGCAGCCGTCGGTCACCGACAGCACGACGCCCCCGTCCGAGTGGTGTGCCGTGACGGCCGCGGTGCTTTCGGGCGGGGTGCGCAGATCGTGCGAGATCCACGCGACGAGTTCGCGCCGCGCGGCCTCCAGCGTACGTTCGCGCACCCGGGAGCTGTCCGGTTCGGCACTGGTGGCGGCCGGTTCGCGGGCAAGCCCGGCCGGCTCGGCGGTGGGCTGCCCGGCGGGCGCGGCGACGGTACCGCCGTCCGTCCCCGGACGGCCGTGTGGCAAGGGTCAGTTCACGGTTCTGGGCGGCCACCCAGCGGCCTGGCAGGATGGCGGTGGCCAGGGTAGACCGGGGCGGCCGTGGCGACGACGGTCGTGACGACGTGGAGATCATGGGGAGAGAGGAACATCGCCCAGGCGACCGTCAGCGGTCCCGGCGGGCATCGCCGTGACGGCCACCCCGGCGACGACGCTCAGCGAGACCACCAGCGAACGGTGGCGCAGGAGACGCAGGACGCCCGCTCCGAGGAGCGGCGGCCACCGCTCCGAGAAAGGCGAAGGGCGCGATGAGCGGGACGTCGTTCACAGCGACCGTCCCCCGGGGGGCTCGACGGGGACGGTGGCCGGGCCGGTTTCCGGGCTGTCGGGGCCCGCTTCCGTGCGGCCCCCTTCCGTGCCGCCCGCTTCCAGGTCCAGGCGGTACCCCACGCCCCACACGGTGCGGATCAGCCGGGGGCTGGCCGGATCTTTCTCGACCTTGCCGCGCAGCCTGCGGATATGAACGGTGACCGTGGACAGATCACCGAAGTCCCACCCCCAGACCTCCCGCATAAGCTCCTCCCGCCCGAACACCTTCCCGGGGTGCCGGAGCAGAAAGGCGAGCAGGTCGAACTCCCGCAGTGTCAGGGTGAGTCCGCGCCCGTCGCGGTAGGCCTGCCGGGCCGCCGGGTCGAGGCTCAGCCCGGCGCCGGACAGCGGGCCCGACTCGTCCGCCGGGGCGGCGGCCCGCGCGCGGCGCAGCACGGAATCGACCCGCAGGACCAGTTCGCGCGGGCTGAACGGCTTGGTGACGTAGTCGTCGGCGCCGGTCTCCAGGCCGAGGATGCGGTCCTCCTCGTCGCCGCGGGCGGTGAGCATGATGACCGGGACCGGCCCGTACGCGCGCATCCGGTGGCAGACCTCGAATCCGTCCATGGCGGGGAGCGTCAGGTCCAGGACGACGAGGTCGGGTCGGCAGGCCGCGAACCGTCGCAGCGCGGCGGGTCCGTCACCGGCCTGCTCGACGGCGTAACGGGCGCGGTGCAGATAGCCGACGACGACCTCGGCGACGGTCGGGTCGTCGTCCACGACGAGGACCCGACCGCGCGTCCCCTCAAGGGCGGGCTCCGGATGCAGGGCGGGTGGGGTGTTCTCCATGGCCTCCACTGTGGCAACCTCCTCCCGGCGCGTCGGGGGCCTGCCACCCTCATCCGGCCGATGTCCATGATTCGTAAGAACCTGATGCCCGAAATGACGGAGTTGTCTCCGTAGGGTGAGGCGGGTGACCGATTCTTCTGCCGCTGTTCCGTTCCCGCCCGCCCCGCACACCGGCCTCCCGAAGGCCGACATCGTTCTGCCCTGTCTCGACGAGGCGGCCGCACTGCCCTGGGTGCTCGACCGCATCCCCGACGGCTGGCGCGCGATCGTGGTCGACAACGGCTCGACCGACGGTTCGGCCGAACTCGCCCGCTCCCTCGGCGCGAGCGTCGTCACGGAGGAACGGCGGGGGTTCGGCGCGGCCTGCCACGCCGGGCTGCTCGCCGCTGAGGCCGAGTTCGTCTGCTTCTGCGACTGCGACGGCTCGCTTGACCCGGCGCTGCTGACCGGCTTCGTGCGGCGGATCGCGGACGGTGAGTGCGATCTGCTGCTCGGCCGCCGCCGCCCCGAGGGCCGGGGCGCCTGGCCGCCGCACGCCCGCGCGGGCAATCTGGCGCTGGCCCGGATGCTGCGCCGCCGCACCGGCCTGCGCCTGCACGACCTCGGCCCGCTGCGGGCTGCCCGCCGCAGCGACCTGCTCGCCCTGGACCTCACCGACCGGCGCAGCGGCTATCCGCTCCAGATGGTGGTCCGGGCCTCGGACGCCGGGCTACGGGTCACCGAGAGCGACGTCCCCTACCGGCCGCGCACCGGCAGGTCGAAGGTGACCGGCACCTGGCGCGGGACCTGGCAGGCGGTGCGCGACATGCGGGGCGTCCTGCGGGAGCCACCGGCGGACCGCGCGCCCGGCCGGGCCGCACGCGCGGAGACAGGGACCGCCCGATGAGCGCGCCCGGAGACGGAGGTCGTTCGACGAGCGCGTCCGAGGGCAGGGATCGTCCGGTGGGCATGTCCGGAGACAGGGTTCGTTCGACGAGCGCGCCCGGGCCCACGGAGTTGCTGGTCATCGCGAAGGAACCGGTGGCCGGGCGGGTCAAGACCCGGCTCTGCCCGCCTTTCTCCCCCGCCGAGGCCGCCGAGCTGGCCGCCGCCTCCCTCGCGGACACCCTGGAGGCCGTGCTCGCCCTCCCCGCCCGGCGGCGCGTCCTGGTCCTCGACGGGCGGCCGGGCCCCTGGTTGCCGCCGGGGTTCGAGGTGGTTCCGCAGAGCGCGGGCGGCCTCGACGAGCGGCTCGCGGCGGCCTTCGGCGGGTGTAGGGGGCCGGCCCTCCTGGTCGGCATGGACACCCCGCAGGTCACGGCCGCGCTGCTCGCCCCCGCTCTCGCGCCGGACGCCTGGGAGGGCACCGGGGCCTGGTTCGGTCCGGCCGAGGACGGCGGCTTCTGGGCCCTGGGTCTGGCGGAACCCGATCCCGCCCTGTTGCGCGGGGTGCCGATGTCCGTCCCGGAGACCGGTGCGGTGCAGCGGCGCAGGCTGGTGGAGGCGGGGCTCGTGGTGCGCGATCTGCCGGTCCTGACCGACGTGGACACCGCGGCCGACGCCCACCGGGTCGCGTCGGCCGCGCCGGGCGGCCGGTTCGCCGCAGCGCTCGGCCGGCTGACCGGGGCGGGGGTGCGATGAGTACGACCGTGCCCTCGTCCGGGTTCACCGCACCGGCCCCCGCCGACTCCGCCGAAGCCCCCGACACGCACAGGGCACATGAGACGTACGAGGCGTACGAGGTGCCCGACACGCACGAGGCGGCCGCCGACGGCGCCTGCGCCTCCGGCCCGCCGGCCCGGTCGGGCGCGGACCGCGCCGCCCCCTGGGGCGCCGACCCGTACGCCAACGCCCTGCGCACCGGCCGGGGTCCGCTGTTCCTGCGCCGCAGCGACGGCTGGCTGCTGCCCCTGGACGTGGAGCGCTGGTGCTCGGGGGCGGGTTCCGCCGACCTGTCCGCCCTGCACCGGTGCGAGGGGCCGGTGCTGGACATCGGCTGCGGGCCGGGGCGGCTGGTCGCCGAGCTGGCCTCACTCGGACACCGGGCGCTGGGCATCGACGTCAGCGAGGCGGCGGTGGCCCGTACGCGCGGTCTTGGCGGCGCGGCGCTGCTCCGCAGCGTGTTCGAACCGCTGCCCGGGGAGGGCCGTTGGGGCACCCTCCTGCTCCTCGACGGCAATATCGGCATCGGGGGCGACCCGGCCGCCCTGCTGGACCGGGCGGCCGATCTGCTGGGCGCCGGCGGGCTGCTGATCGCCGAGACCGCCCCCGTCGACGTGGACGAACGGGTCCGGGTCCGTCTCGACGACGGCCGGGGCGGACCGGACGGAAGGACCGCCCACGCAGCCGGGCACGACGGTGCCGCCGAGCCGTTCCCCTGGGCGCGGATCGGGACGCCGGCGCTGCTGCGGCACGCCCGCGCGGGCGGCTGGCGTACGGCCGATCAGTGGGGTGCGCAGGGGCGGACCTTCGTCTCGTTGCGCCGGCCCGTACGGGAGCGGAGCGCCCGGACCAGCAGCCAGAGCGCGGAGAGCGCGAACAGCGCGCCGGTGATCAGCAGCCAGTTGCCGAAGTAGACGTCCGGGCTGGTGCCGGCGGCGGCCTCGTACCGCCGTTCGGTCCGCCGGGTGATCAGCGGGAACCAGATCAGCAGGAGCAGCCCGGAGAGGAACGCCGGCACCCGCACGAAGTTCACCAGGGCCCGCCGGGGGCCGAGCGCGGCGCACAGCGCCCGGTCGGCCCCGGCGTACACCGGCAGTAGCACCAGGTCGTGCAGAACGGCCGACCCCGCGAACCAGAGCAGCACGCCGACGGTGTCCCCGTCCAGCAGCCGTACGCCCGCGTAGCCGGCCAGGCAGAACGTGGCGGCGAGCAGGAGCAGATGGAGCGGGCCCTCGCCGTAGAGCCGGCGCGGCGAGAAACGCGGGCGGCGGGGTGCTGCGGACAGGGGCGGCACGGCTCGGGTGGACATCACAGCTCTCCGAACGTCAGGGTCTCGACCCACTTGGTGTTCAGCACCCCGGGCGCGGCGGGGACGATGATCCGGGCCGGGTAGCCGTGGTCGGGTGACAGCGGCGCGCCGTTCACCTCCAGTGCGAGCAGCGAGCGGCTGTCGCGGACCTGGTTGTCGCGCAGCGCTGCCTTGCGGAAGGAGCCGCTGCGCTGGAGCGACTCGACGAAGACGCCCGGCGGCCGGTCCGGGTAGCCGGCGAGCACCGCCAGGTCGAAGAGCCGCACCCCGCGCCAGAGCTGGTCCGAGGTCGACCAGCCCTCCACACAGGCGATCGGGAGCGCCGCACTGTGCTGTTCCATGGCCAGTAGTTCGGCCCGGGAGAAGCGGAACTCCCCGGCCGGCCCCCGTACCGTCAGCCGCCAGCGCTCACCGGTGTCCGCGGGCGTGATCCCTATGGCGGCGGCGGTCTTGTTGATCTGGAAGGCGTTCGGGCCCGGCCCCGGGTCGGTGCCGCCGCGCGGGGTGAGGAGCGCGATGCTGCGCAGCGGCCCGTCGAAGCTGCGACCGGCCGAGGTGACCAGGAGAAGGAACGAACCGGCCCCCACCATGGCCAGCGCGCCGCGCCGGGACAGAGTGGCCGGCAGCGGGTCGGGGGCGGCGAGGGTGTCCGGTTCGCCGCGCGGGATGCCGTTGCGCAACACCCGTACGGCCTGGGGCAGTTTGAGGGCCACATGGGTGACGAAGCCGGCGAGGAAGACCCAGGCCCCGTAGAGGTGCAGGGGATAGAAGGACCCGGGGAAGACGTAGTCCAGCTGGATGTTGAGCAGTCCGGTGAGGAATTCGAACAGCACCCCGCCCACGAGCAGCAGCAGCGAGATCCGCTCCAGGGCGTGGCCCACGGAACGGGCGGGCGGCAGCGCGAAGAGCCGGGGAATCACCGACCACAGCTTGGCGAGCAGGACGGGCACGAGCACGATGCCGACGGTGACGTGCAGGCCCTGGGTCAGCCGGTAGAGCCAGTGCGGGCCGGTCGGCCAGGAGAACAGGTAGAAGCCGAGCCACCCCTTGCCCGGAGTCTTGTCGTTGACCCGGTTCAGGTCCGGGTTGTAGGCGGCGTACGAGAGCAGACCGGTGACGAACAGCAGCGTGAGTCCGGCGAGCAGGACGACGCCGAGCAGGGCGGTGAAGCGCACCCCGCGCACGGGGCTGCGCCAGAATCCCGGGTCGGCGGGCGTACGCGGGGCACGGAGGGGGCGGGGGAGGGAGCGGATCATCCGGCGGCGTTCGGGCATGAGGCCGACGCTAGGCGGGGAACACCGTCGACGGGCGGATGTGGCTGCTGACGAAATTCTGACGTCGCGGCCTGGATGCCTGACGAAATTCTGGCGTCGCGGGCCTGGATGCCTGGGGAAATGTGACGTTGCGGCCCTGGAGACCTGGGGAAATGTGACGTCGCGGCCTGGAGCGAGGACCGAGGCCGCGGCCAGGAGGGGAACCGGTATCCCGGCGGGAGGAATCTGACGGTTCGGTGACGCGGCCCTGCCGGACCACCCGATTGCCGCCCGGTGTGCATAGCGTGCCAGCGTGAAGACCGAGGACGCCACCCCCACGGACACCGCCGGCGGCACGGGGCACGGCCCGCCCGCACCGCCGGACCGCAACCACGACCGCGCCCGGCGCGCGGGGCGGTCGGACCTGATCGCCGCCACCGCGGGCGTGCTGCTGATCGCGGCCGCGGTGGTCGTCGGCCATGTCATCCAGAACCGGGACGGGAGTCTGCGCGCCCAGTGGCCGCCGCTGCTGGCCTCCTGGGACCCGCATCTGGGTCCGGGCACTCCGGCCGCCCTGATCATGGCGGTCCTGGTGGTCTCCTACGGCCCGCCGCTCGCCGCCCGGCTTCCCTGGCGCGGGCTGCTGGCGGTGGCCTGGGGCGGGTCGATGGCCTGGGTCTTCTCGATGGCGCTGATCGACGGCTGGCACCGGGGCGTCGCGAAGCGGCTCACCACGAAGCACGAGTACCTGCGGGTCATCGACCGCTTCGAGGACATCCCCGCCACCCTGCGCGACTTCACGAACCACATCGTGATCGGCGAGCCCGGCAACTGGCCCGCCCATGTCGCCGGGCACCCGCCGGGCGCGACGCTGACCTTCGTGTGGCTGGACCGTATCGGTCTCGGCGGCGGCGCCTGGGCGGCGCTCTGGTGTGTCGTGGTGGGCAGTTCGGCCGCGCTGGCCGTCCTGATCACCGTGCGCGTGCTGGCCGACGAGCGCCTGGCCCGCCGCGCCGCGCCCTTCCTCGTCCTCGCCCCGGCGGCCGTCTGGGCGGGCGTGTCGGCCGACGGCTACTTCACGGCGGTCGCCGCCTGGTCGGTGGCGCTGCTCGCCCTGGCCGCCACCGGCCGGGTCCGCTTCCCGGCCGTGGCGGCACTCGGCGGGGGTCTGCTGTTCGGGTGGACCTGCTACCTCAGTTACGGGCTGGGGCTGATGGCGGCTGTGCTGCTGGCCGTGCTGATGCTCACCCGGACCGCCCGCCCGGTGCCGCTGTTCCTGCTCGGCGCGCTGGTGGTCCCGGTGGCCTTCACGTTCGCCGGGTTCAACTGGTGGACCGCCTACCACCTGCTGGTCGAGCGCTACTACCAGGGCGCGGGCGGCGTCCGCCCGTACGGCTACTGGGTCTGGGCCAACCTGGCCTGCGCGACCCTCGCGGCCGGGCTCGCCGCCGTCGCCGGGCTGCGCCGGAGCGCGGTGGCCGCTCCCGGTGCCGTACGGGCACTGCGAAGCGGCCCCGCGACAGCCTCCCCGGAAGGGCGACTGGCGTTGCTCGTGCTGGCGGCGCTGGCGGCACTGCTCGCCGCGGATCTCTCCGGCATGAGCAAGGCGGAGACCGAACGCATCTGGCAGCCGTTCCTGCTGTGGCTACTGCCCGCTGCGGCGCTGCTCCCCCGCCGGAGGGTGCGGTACTGGCTGGTCGCGTCGGCCGTTCCGGCTCTGCTGATCAACCACCTCCTGTGGACGGGCTGGTGAGCGGCGCACCACAGCGGTGCCGAAACGCACCAGCACACCCCCGGCTGCCGACCGGAGAGCTGCGGGGCCCACGAGGCATACGCACGCCGACACGTGGATCGCGCCCGGCTCCCGGTACAAACTGGGGTCCGGCACGTTCTCCGGCGGAGTCCCGGCGGCACTACCGGGCCCACGTCACCGACTGGCTGAACTGGCGCGACAGCGGCAGCGCCCGATCGACCCCTACACCTGCGACCGGGCGCAGATCGCCGTCTGGGTCAGCGACCGGAGCCAGAGCCACGCCCTGCCCCTGGCCACCCGCGCCGCGATGGTCTCCGCCGTGACCAGCTTCTACGATCACCTCCTCAACAACCTTCAGGTCGCCGACGGCGTCGAGAAGAACCTCAGCCGGGCCCGCCTCTGAATCCTCCCTTAGCCGGTACACCGGCCGAGGAACCGAAGCCCCTCCCCGAGACCCCCCGCCGAACCCCCGACCAAACCGCCCTCCCCGCCCTCACCACCACCTGCTGCTCCTCCGATACCAACCCAGACGCCCCCCTCCCCGAGAGCTGCTCCGGAGCCTCGTCGTGGGCTGCGCAGCTGGTTTTGACGCCGTCGCTGAGACGGAACATCAAGGCGTAGCGCCGTTGCGCATGCCGCAGCGCAGCACCTTGCCCATCCGGTTGCTCAACTCGTCGTCGAGCAGGTGTGGCAACAAGGTTTCCGCCCGTCGCGCCTCGTCGGTCTCCGCCCCAGGTCAGCGCCTGCGGGTCAGCGTGATCTTCTGCCGACACCTCTTCCTGCGCGACAGCGGAGGGCGAGGATCTTCTTCACTCCCGGGTGGCCGGGATCCGTGACGGCGCTCGTGTCCTGCCCCGCCGATCCCGCCATGGCGGATCCACATCGGCGATACGGTGGTGCCGACGCAGCCCCGGACCCGCCCCCTTGGAGGTGGCCATGAGCGAGCAGTCGGCGCCCGCGCCAGACCGCCAACCCCTCGATGAGCACGGCGCGGCCTCGGCCCGCGCGTACGCCGCCGAGCAGCGCGCGCGGGTCGACGTCCTCGCCTCGGTGCTTGAGGACATCGCCGCGAACGGCTACCCGTCCCCCGAGACAGGTGTGCGGTGGGAGGCAGCGCGGGACGATCACCTGGCGCACCTGGCTGGTGAGGAGCCCCGTGTCGCCTGAGCATGCCCCGCGCCGGTCCCAGGCCGTCCTCGTGGAGCCTGCGCTGAGCCAGCTGGCGAACTGACCGCCGCCGAGACACACCGCCTGGACCGCACGATCGTCGCGATCAGCGTCAATCCCGAGCTGGGCGCCGAGGTGCCCGGCACCCTGCTGCGCGACTACACCGATGACGTCGACGGAGTCCGCGTCAGCTATTTCGTCACGGCCCTGCGACAGACCATTATCTCGGGTCGCGGCGCGTTCTCCGCAGGTCAGATTGATCTGGCAGCGTGAGGGACATTCGGTTCTGTCTTTCGGATCATCGTGCGGCTCACAAGTGGATGGCCGCGATGAGCGGCAGGGAAGGCCGAGCCGCTGGTGCTGGGGTCTGACCGATCGGCCGCGAGCCCTGTTGTCGGTGGCCCGCTGCATGATGTATCCCGACGGCCGCCCGACAAGACCTCCCGAGGCCGTCCGCGATGAAGGGACGCCTTGTGCACAACCCGGCCACCAACAAGGAATGGGCCGCCGAGGAGCTACGGCTGCACTATGAGAGGTGGGAATGGGGCGGACGGCTGCCGAGCGCGGCGCTGCGGCATGTCCAGGGGGGAAGCAACGTTCTCGGCCTGGTGCGCTTTGACCGCGACCTGGCACACACCCTCGATGCTGCAGGCCCCGAAGTCCAGCGCGCAGTGGCCTTGTTGGCTGCGCGGCTGGCCTGTGAGGAAGCGGGCCTGGCCGACAAACTGTGGGTTGCGCAGGCGCTCACAGCGCTTACGGAGGGACGCCCTCTTCCGCCACCATTCGACGACGCCGACCAGATGCGGAATACCCTGCGGTCCGACTTCCCCATACCGAAGAGGTCGGCGCTTATGGCGTGGCCTCCGGAGCGTCCGCGGTACTGCCCGCCGGACACGGGGCGGCACACAGTCTCGGTCGTGCTGCCCAACCCCACGCCTCCCGACCTGGGAGAGATCTCGCAACCGCACTTCGCCCTCCCCGCCGTGATCGCCGCTGCCGATCCCACCCCGCTCACGGCCGCGCTGGACGCCGTGTGGCACGCCATCGCCACCTACGGCGAGCACTATCCAGAACTTTTGTGCGAGATCTGGTCGGCTTGCCCCGAGCAGGCCACGGGCAGTGCGCCTGTCAGCCCGCCTCGGCCGTACGACGCGGTGGCGCTCTTTCCGCAACTGGCCCCGCTGGCACGCACGGCGACGCGCTTGCACCCACGTCCCGGTTCTCCGACACCCCACGACAGTTCGATCGGCGGCCCGCTGCTGTGGCCCGCGAACGAGCCGTGGCCCCATTGCGACAGCCCTCATGTGGTCGACGGAATCAACCTGCCTATGGCGCCTGCGGATTTGCGGTCGGAGCGTCGCATCCGCGCCGCCTCGCACGGCAGGAGTCTGACGCCGCAGGAACGGGAGACCCTGGACCGGATCCGGCCTCCGCAGACGTATCCGGTGGGGCCGGCGGTCGCCACGCCGTACCACGGGCCGATAGCGATGCTGCCCGTCGCGCAACTGTACGCACGGGACGTGCCCGGTCTGCCCACGCCTGAAGGAGCGGACCTGCTCCAGGTCCTGTGGTGCCCCTTCGATCACCCGATCATGCCCAGGACCGAGCTGTTCTGGCGATCGGCCGCCTCTGTCACCGACATCCTCGACACGCCCCCCGACCCGCCTGCAACGCAGTTCGACGGCTACCTGCCAAAACCGTGCCTGCTTAACCCGGAGCAGATCACCGAGTACCCGGACCACCTGGAGCTGAGCAAGGAACTCCGGAGGCAGATTGAGAACTGGAGCCCGTGGGAGATCGCCGAGGAAGGCTCGGACTACAAGTCGTCCCCGGCAGGGTTCTACGACAACGCCTTGTCCGCCGCACCCGGCTGGAAGCTCGGCGGCTGGCCCCGCTGGGGCGCCACCGATCCGCAGCCGCGCCCTTGCCCCGAATGCGGCACCGAGATGGACGCGTTGCTGACCATCGCCTCATTCGAAAGGAATGGGGAGGACTGCCCCTGGTTCGCACGCAGGGAACCGGACGACCAATTGCCTGCCGGCTTCGACCCCATGACACCCACGGCGGTCCAAATCGGCAGTGGCTACGACCAGCAGCTCTACGTCTGCCGGGCCGCACCGGAGCACCCCCACATCGAGCTAATGCACTAGAAGCGTCCTAAGTATCTCGCTTTGGCCGCCCGGATTGCACTGGTTCGCCCGCGAGAGTTGATCGGGGGGATCCAGTGCAGGCCGGGCGCATTCTCAAGATCTCAGAAGATTTCCAGGGAGGTGGCAGTAGTCGGTTCTCGTCACGGATCATGCGACGGAGGCTTGTGCGGGCGGCCGTGAGGTCGTATTCGAGGGCCTGGACTCGTTCCTTGAGCCGGCGGTTCTCGGTCTGCACTGCGCGGGCGTCCGCAGCGAGGCGGTGGTTCTCACTGGACAGCTCCGTGAGACGTTTCTGCAGGTCACGGCCGGTCATCAGGTCCACCTGATGGCCGAGTTGAAGGCGCATACCTTCACGTAGGCTGCGGGCTTCGTCGCGGAGCCGGGAGATTTCCTAGAGCAGGTCCAGCGCGGTGAGCGACAGCCGAGTAGGGGACTCCTACCAGGCCATGGGCTCGCCTTCCCGGAAGAAGCCGCCGGTAGGTCCGGAATCGGGCAGGGTGGTGGCCCAGACGACACTGGCGGCGCCCTGCTCGCCGGGGCCGCCGCCGGGGCCGCCCATGTCGGTGGCGATCCAACCCGGACAGACGGCGTTGACCAGGATCCGCTCGGTGCGCAGTTCGTCAGCGAGCTTGCGGGTGAGGGCGTTGAGGGCCGCTTTCGAGACTCCATAGGCGGGGGTTCCGCCGGACATGTGCTCCAGGGAGCCGGACTCGCTGGAGACGTTCACCAGCCGGGGATGGGATGAGCGGCGCAGGAGCGGCAGGAACGCCTGCGCGGTTCGCCAGGCGCCGAGGAGGTTGGTCTCCAGGGTATGCAGGACCTCGTCGAGGTCGGCGAAGACGGCGCGCTGGGTGGTGTCGTAGTTGATGGCGGCGTTGTTGACGAGGACGTCGAGGAGCCCGAACTCTTCCTCCACGCTGCGGGCGAGGGTACGGACGTCGTCGGCGTCGGTCACGTCCAGGCGGTATGGCAGCAGCGTGCCAGGCACTCCGGGGGCAAGGCCGGCGACGGCCTGTTCGGCGTCCTTTGGACGGCGGGCGCACAGCAAGACGGTGTGGCCGAGCGCGGCGAGCTGACGCGCGGTCTCCTGGCCGATTCCTCGGTTGGCGCCCGTGACCAGCGAGACTGGTGCAGCGGTGCTCATGTCTTCTCCCCTACGCGGACGATCTGAATGCCAGCAGCACGCTATGGCGTCGTCCTGCGTATACAGATCGGGCCTGAGGTGCAGGCGGGATGCGGCCTTGGGCGTAGTCCTCACGGACCATCGCAGTCGGCGACCTGCGCAACCTGGGGTGCGCCGGAAGTCGCTGACGGGCTTCGGCGGCGGTGGGGGAGTGGTGTTCGGGGCCGGAATCCGGGCCTGGTGAGCTCTTGGTGGCCCTGCTGACCGTCAAGGCCAAGACGATCAGTCGCGGTGAGCCTCGCGGGAGGCCAGCTGTCCGCTCCTGCGGGAGCTTCGGCGGGCGATTCTGGTCATGAGGGTGATCGTGGCCCAGGTGGTGAGCGATTTCGAGTGCTGGATGAGCCCAGGTCGCGATGTCCGCCCCGCTGCTGCTGGACCTGGCCCGGAGCGAGGACGCTGCCCGGTGGCCGGGTGCGGTGGTCCGGCAGGAGGCGACGGCCCGGCGGACGTACGCGGCCCGGTGCGCGCTGACCGATGCCCGGGACGCGGTGCGCCGGGCGGCAACGGACCGGGGCCTGGTGCCGCTGCCTACCGTGGACCAGGGCGCCCGGACGGAGCTGGTGGAGGCGGGTGACCGGGTTGCCTGGTGCTGCCGGGACGATTCCGAGGAGGCCGTCGCCCTGGTGCGCGAGCTGACGGCCGACGGTGAGTTCGTGGCCGATGAGGTCCTGGACGCGGCAGCCGACACCATGGTGGTGAACGGGCTGCTGGCCCTGAGCGAGGCCCGCACCGCCGTCACGGCCGACCCGAGCAAGGCGGCCGAGTGGTGCCTGGCCGCCGTGCCTCATCGCGCACTCGCGGTCACCCTCGCCAGCGCCGACATCGACTGAGTGAACGGCCCCCGCAGCCCGTGACAGTGGCCCGCCGCGCCGGTTGGGCTGATCATGAACCGACGAATGATCACCGCCGCCGCTCTGGCCGCCGTGCTGGCCCCGGTGGCCGTCGCTCCCGCCGTGTCGGCTGCGCCGCTGGCGGCACGGGCCTACGTGGATACCCGGGTCCGTGACTCTGCGGGGAAGGGCTCCGGGTGCCGTCCGGGGGCCGTGGTCCACCACTGGCACAAGCGCGGGTCCTCGGCCCGTGGGGTGGGCTGGGTGTACGCGTCCCGTGAGGGTGTCCGGTCCGGTACTGCCCGGTGGCTGGTGAAGAAGCCCGGGACCGCTACACCCACCAGGCACTCACCACCGGCCGAGTAGACCTGCCCGGCAGGGCTGTGCACGCCGGGGTGTGGTTCCGCCTCCTGCGCTCTCTCCTGAACGAGGTCAGCCCCGCCACCAGCAGCCAAGGCGCCCATGGCAAGGGCACGTTGCAGCTCATCTGGCAAGACACTGGCCACCGGAGCGCGCAGGACTGAACGTCTGGCGCCCCTTCGAGCAGCTCAGAGACGAGATCCGGGAGGCTATGCGGGACGCCGCTGCCACCGCGCTCCAGCTGGCCACCGAGGGCTTGATCTCCGCTCGGGGTCGCCTCGGTTCCGCGCTCCAGCCCCTGCTCCCGCACGTCTACGACGGCGACGAGCCCTCCCCGTACCGCAATGCCTGGCAGGACTTCATGACCGCGTTCGAGGCGACGCTGGCCATGGCCCGCACCGACCCACCCACCGCGCGACAGCTTCTCGCCCTGCTGACCATCGGATGCCGCACCCTCGATCACTTCGAGATGGAGTGCGCCTCCCTGCTCGAGGAAGGCGTCCCCGCCGAGTTCCTGCCCAGCGCCTGTGAACTGGGGCGCCTCGACCTCATCCGACCTTGTTCCACATCCTTGGGAGCGGAACAGAGTCCCCAACGGTTCGTCAGAAGACCTGCGTGTCAGATTCCGTAGCCGTCTGCGCTGATGTCCGCAGTCCTCTGCACGCTCCCCCTCCCAGCCTGGAGGTCAGCGGGCCTGCCGGTCGGCGGTTCCGGCACGCTCCAGGACCTGCTGACGGTCTCTCACTTCCGCCGCCTCAGCAGCCTCTCCAGGTCAGCTACCGCCTCCGGCAGCCCGACAGCCGCGGCCCTCCTGAGCCAGCTCTCGGCCTGAGTGAGGTCCCCGGAGTGCCATGAGCTGACTCCCAGCTCGTGCATGGTGGCGGGATCCCCGGATTCGGCGGCCCTACGACGCCACATTCCTGCCTGCACGCGATTTCCGTTCCGTTCCAGCAACCGGCCCAGCTCCCTCATGGCGTCGGATCGCCCGGCGCCCGCCGCCTCCCGGTACCAGCGCACCGCGCCCGCGCTGTCACCGAGCCGCTCCAGTCGCGTGGCCTCCCTGACCATCGCGGCCGGATCGGAGATGCCCGAGTGCGCCCGGTTCCTGGCCAGTGCGAGACGGCCGACCGTGTGGGTGTTGCGCAGTTCGGGACGCGGATGCCCCTTGCTGGGCAGAACCCTGGTGAGGTGTTCGTGGATGGTCTGCAGAGTGAGGAACTCCGTGGCGTCGGTGGTTCCGTGCCGCAGGAGATCGAGCAACTCGCCGGTGTACGCCGTGTGGCGCGCGCCAACGGGCGCGCTGGAAGGGCGATTCGCTGGCGAGGACGCCAGAGTGCAGGTGCCGGCCACCTCCAGGTGACCGGCCACCACCGAGGTGGCGGTGGCCATCGCGCCGATGGCCAGTCCGGAGAAGCAGCAGTCCAGAATGAGAACTCGGCTGTCCGCACGGGCGTTCGCCAGCGTACGGCGCACCAGAGTGAACGGTATTGCCGTCCACGCCACCAGATCCGGTTCGCTGGAGGTTCCGGGCAGGGCCAGGTACAGGTCGCCGTCCGGGCCGACGAGGCCGTGACCGGCGTAGTAGACGAGTAAGAGGTCCTCGGCCTCCTCGGCGGCGGCGACCAAGCGGGCTCCGATGGATGTCAAGTCAGCGAGGCCGACGGTCGGCGCCGCCTCGCGCTGCCTTGTGCAGTGCTTGTCCGGGAGGGCTGTCCCCCACGGGCTGGTGAGCACCTCGGCCAGGTCGTCGATGTTGTGCGTTACGGCGGGCAGGTCGGACAGGCCCGGATCGGTGAACGTGTCGAAGCCCAGCAGCACCACCCGGGACCGCAGCGGGTCGGGCAAGCGCATTCATTGCTCCAGGACACGTCGCAACACGGCTTCCAGGTCCGCCTCCGGGACGTTGCGCAAGGAGATCTTGACGCTTTGCCCGCCGGGGCCGGTCACCTCGATGTCCGCCGACGGACGACGATGCCTGATCCACACGGACAGCGAGGCCGCCAGTACAGTGCCAGCTCCCTGGACGCCGAGGGCCACGATCACGACTTCGGAGATCCCGCCCATGTGGCCGGGGCGCGCTTCGGGTCGCTCGATGTCAGACCTGCCGCGGAGTTCGCCCTCGCGCGACAGCCAGTCGGCCAGCGCAGTCAGCTCTGCCTGGGCCGTTTCGCCGGTCAGCCGGATGTGTGCCTTCATCGTTCTCCCGTTCAGTTCAGGCCCCGGGCCCATGCTGTGCTTCCAGTACGACCTTCAGGTCTGTCATGGCGTTGGCCACCCCGGCGTCGACCGCCCGCCGGCACCACTGCTCCCCGGCAGCCACGTCCCCCCGCTGGGCCAGGAGGAGCCCGAGCATCGCCATACAGCCGCCGTTGCCGACGGCGGATCCCCTGCGGAACCACATCTCGGCATCTTCCAACTCGCCTCGCTGCATTCGGAGGTTGGCCACCAGGTACATGCCGGATTCGTTCCCCGCCTGGGCGGCTTGCTCGTACCACGTATCGGCTTCGTCCAAGTCCCCCTGCCGCCCCGCTAGCGCCCCAGCTTTGATCATGGCCAAGTCGTTTCCGGTGGCGGCAGACTCCCTATACCAGCTCAGCGCCTCAGCCAGGGCGCCGCGCTTCTCGAGCAGATAGGCCAGCCGGAGCAGCGAACGGTCGATCCTGGCCTCGGCGGCCTCCCGGTACCACTGTTCCGCCTCGGCGAAGTCCCCCCGCTCCTCCAGCAGGTTGCCCAGGAAGTCCATCGCCGACGGGACCCCCGCCTCGGCCGCCTGCCGGAACCACGGCTCCGCCTCGGCCAGACGCCCCTGCTCCAGCAGCAGCAACGCCAGCATCAGCGCTGAGCGGAGATGTCCGGCCTCGGCCCCTCGCCGGTGCCACTCCTCGGCTTCGGCGGGCTGTTCCTGCTCCTCGAGGAACAACCCGAGTTCGAGGATTGCGGGGGCGTGCCCGGTGGCAGCGGCCCGTCGGAAGAGCTCCTCGGCCTCGGCTGACTCGCCACGCTCCCGCAGCAGGGAGGCGAGCAGACTCAGCAGATCGGCCATGAGCGCGTGCCGCTGCTTCTCGGGCACGTCGTCCGCCTTCGTCAGCATCGCGGCGGCCTCCCGCAGCAGCCGCTCCGCCTCGGCCGAGTCACCGCGCTGGATCGCCAGCCGCGCGAGGTCCCTCATCGCATCGCCCTGCACCAGAATCTGGCCAGTGCAGTCCGCAGCTCTGCGCAGCCACTCCTGCGCTTCGTCCAGGCGGCCGCTCTGCTCCAGCAGGAGCCCGCCGCGCCGCATCGAGAAGGCGTCACCACGATCCGCCCCCTTGCGGTACCACTCCTCGGCCCCCGCGAGATCGCCGCGATCCTCTAGGAGGGATCCCACTCCGCCCATCGCCCGGACGCTTCCCGCGTCGGCGGCCTGACGATTCCAGCGCTCGGCCTCGGCGAACTCCCCGCGCTGCTGCAGCATCCCTCCGAAATAAAACATGCCCTCGGCATACCCTGCCGCGGCGGCGAGCCGATACCACTGCTCGGCTTCGGAGTGGTCCTCCCGCTGATGGAGCAGCCATCCCAGCTCGATCATCGCGTTCGGGTCCCCGCCCTCGGCTGCTTCGCGGTACTGCTGTTCCATCTGCTCGTCCATTTGTCCCCCATTCATCCGTTCCCCGTATGTTGCGACGGCTTGCAGGCGGCCCTTGGCGAGATCGTGCAGCATGCTCTCCTTCACGGGGGCCATGCCGATGTGTCGATCAGTCGCGCGGCGGTGCGCTTGTCCGTCGTCGCCAGCGTCCTCGCCATGCTGGCGAACGCCTCGTCTCGTTCGTAATCTGCCTTGATGGTCAGCGCGATGCGCTCGGCTTCACGGGCATTGACGGCGACCAACCGCTTGACCAGCACGCGCACCGGGAAGTCCCGGCCGTTCCGTACGACGCGGTCCTCGTAAGTGATGGAGTTCGCGATGCGTTCGGCCTCGGCGATGTCACCCGGTCGGATGGCCACCTCAATGGCGAGGCGGTCAGGGCGGCAGCCCTCTGATGCGTGTCCGGGATGGCGCGGGCCATCCGTTCAGCCTGACGCATTTCTTCCCTGAGACGGCGGCGTCCGGCCATAACTTCCCCCTGAGGCCCAAGCGACTGCAGTAGTCCTGATGACAGCACGTCATATGTACGGCCACAAGAGGGAGAAGGACCCCACGGACCCTCACCGACCCCGCGGAGCTGTCGCACCAACCAGCAACGGTCTCCGAGGAGGGGACTGCTGCACCAGTAGGTGACAGCGGTGTTTATGCAGCCAGGGCTGCGGGTGGGGTCATGATGGTCTCGTACTCGACGGGGGTCAATCGGGCCAGGCGTCTCTGGCGTCGGCGCCGGTGGTAGGTCCGCTCGATCCAGGTGACGATCGCGATCCGCAGCTCCTGGCGGGTGGCCCAGGTGCGGCGGTCGAGGACGTTCTTCTGCAGCAGCGCGAAGAAGCTCTCCATGGCGGCGTTGTCGCCTGCGGCCCCGACGCGGCCCATCGAGCCGACCAGGCCGTGCCGAGTGAGTACGGCAGCAACCTTCCGTGAGCGGAACTGCGAGCCGCGGTCCGAATGCACCACGCAACCGGCCACCTGGCCGCGGCGGGCGACGGCGGACTCCAGCGCGGCCACGGCGAGGCGGGACTCCATCCGGGCGTCGATGGAGTAGCCCACGATGCGGCCCGAGTACACGTCCTTGACGGCACACAGATACAGCTTGCCCTCGCCGGTCGCGTGCTCGGTGATGTCCGTGAGCCACAACCGGTTCGGCCCGTCCGCGGTGAAGTCGCGCCGCACCAGGTCGTCATGGACCGGCGGCCCGGACTTGGCGTTCTTCCCGCGGCCCCTGCGTTTACCGAAGGCACTCCACCAGCCGTTGTCCCGGCAGATCCGCCAGGCGGTCCGCTCCGCCATCGCCTCACCGGCGGCCCGGGCCTCGTCGAGAAGGAAGCGGTGACCGAACTCGGGATCGTCGCGGTGCGCGTCGAACAGGGCGTTGGCACGGTATGCCTCGGACAGTTCGGCGTCCGTGACCGGCCGGTCCAGCCACCGGTAGTAGGGCTGGCGGGCCAGCTTGAGCACCCGGCACGTCACCGCCACCGGCACCCGGTGAGGGGCAGCGGCGGCGGCCAGCTCGCGGACGAGCGGGGACATCATTTTGCCGGCAGGTTCGCCTGCGACAGATACGCCGCAGCCCGGCGCAGGACCTCGTTCTCCTGCTCCAGCAGCCGGATGCGCTTGCGGGCCTCGCGCAGCTCGGCGGACTCACCCGACGCTGTCGCGGGCCTGGCGCCCTCGTCGGTGTCCGCACGGCGCAGCCACTTTGACAGCGTGATCGGGTGGACGCCGAAGTCGGCGGCGATCTGTTCCAGCGTGACGCCGGGCTCACGGTTGCGCGCGACCCGCACGACGTCCTCGCGGAACTCCCTCGGATACGGCTTGGGCACTGCAACATCCTTCCAGGCCGCTTCTCAGCAAGCCAGGTCAGGTGTCACTCATCCGTGCAGCAGTCCCCTTGCTCTCCTCAGGAGGGTGGCGGGGTGGTGCTCAGCGCGCCAGGTCGTCCAGGAAACCGGAGGCGACTGTCTCCTCCAGCACGGCTGTCCCGTGCTCTGTCATGGCTGTGGTCAGCGCCGGGTCCCAAGGCACCGGAGTAAGCCGCCCTATCGAGGGACCTCGCGGGGTGAGGCTCAGGGCATCGAGGTAGTGCGTCGCTGCCATCCGCCAGGGAGTTGCCGATGTCTTATCCATGACGTGGGCGGCGATGCGGATTCCTTCGCCGTCGAAGTCGCCGTGGTAGTGCAAGGTGGCTCCTTTCTCGGCGAGAAGTCGCAGGAGATGGATCGCTGCGCTGTTGGGCCAACCCGAGGTGCATACCAGGGCGGGGCAGCGTCTGCCGAAACGCTTGAGTGCCATGGCCATGATGCTGGGGTTCTCGGTGATGTGGACGGGTCCGGCAGGAAGGCCGAAGTCTTCGGGTGTGCGCAGTTGGGCCAGGGTGAGAGAGGTCGCGTGGCCAGCTTCGGTGGAGAGAGCCGTGAGTCGGCTCAGGAGCCCGGAGCCGGTGGGGCGGAGGCCTGCGGCCAGGACGGTGGTGGAGAGTCCGTCGTCGGCGACGCCGGCGCGGGTCCACAGGGCGCGGCGTTGTTGTGCGCTTTCGGGCGGGTCTTGGTCGTAGAGGGTGGCGAGGGCGCGCAGGGTGAGGGTGGACAGTCGGGTGCCGTCGTCGAGGGCGTGGGAGTTGCCGTGGAGGAGGCGGGCGGCGAAGTGGGAAGTGGTTCGCCGCTGGCGGGGAGTGCGCACAGGACGGTCAGTGCTGAGGTGAGCAGGTCGCGGGTGCGGGTGGTGGAGTTGTCTATGAGGCCGGTGGTGCGGCAGTGAGCGGTCCATGCGAGCAGGGCGGGTTGTGCGTGGATTGTGGGGTGGTTGTCGAGCCATTTCCACAGGGCGGCTCGTTCGTTGTTGCGGCGGTGGCGGTCGCCGGCGCGATCGTGGAGGGGGCCAATGATGTGGGTGAGGATCTCGGTCAGGTGAGAGGGCTGGTTACGGCGAGGGCTGCTTGGAGGTGGGTGAGTGTGAGGGTGGGGTGGGTGTCGGGGAGGCGGTCCCAGCCCATGAGGTCGGCGAGGGCTTCGCATTGTTCGTCGCCGAGGGGTCCGAGGCGTACGCGGGCGACGGGGCGGCCGGAGGATAGGCGGTTGTGGATGGTTTGCCACACGGGGCGCAGGGCGGGTCGGTTCAGTCGGGCGGCTGGGGTTGGTGTGGTCATGCTGAGGTCTCGGGAGTGTCGTCGGGGTGGATTCCGGTGCCGTTCCATACGAGCGGGCGCTGGTGACGGCATCGTCGCCGTCGGCTCCGGTGATGAGTTGGTGGATGGCGATGCCGGGAGTTCCCGGTAGGTGCACCATTCGTGGTCCGAGGTGAGCATGAGGTCGAGGTCGAGGGCGCTGAGGAGGGTGAAGGCCTGGCCGCGGTTGGTGGTGTCGACGCCGACGAATACTTCGTCGAGGAGGATCAGGCGCGGGGCGTGTGGGACGGCTTCATGGTGGGCGGCGACTGCGGCGAAGAGAGGCAGGTGTAGGGCGATTGCCTTTTCTCCGCCGGAGAGGGCTCCATGGAGTTTCTTGGTGAGTAGTTGCCAGTCGGTGCCGCCTGTGCGGTCGAGTTTGACGACGAACTGGTGCCAGGCGGTGTAGTCAAGGACCTCGGAGAGTTGTTCTTCCCAGGTGGCTGCGGTGTTCTTGGCTTTGGCTTCTTCGATGCGGCCGCGGAAGAAGGTGTGGAGGGCTTCGCGGTCTTCGTCGGTGATGCGGTCGGGGTCTTTGAGGAGGAGTTCGCGGGCTGCTTTGGTGCCGGGTGGTAGGTCGTACGGCAACGTTGGATGCGGTGCGGACGCGTTTGAGGTGGCCGTTCGTCTTGTCGACGAGTTCGTTGGCCTGGCGGATGCGGGCGGCGAGGTGGCGGCGGGTGTCGCCGGTGAGGGTCTGGTCGAAGAGACGACGTTCGGCGGTGGTGATGTCTTGGCGGCTGCTGTCGCGTTCGGCGGTGAGTGTGTCGAGCAGGCCGGTGGCGCCGACGCGCAGGCCGTCCATGGAGGCGGTGAAGATGTGGGCGTCGTCGTCTGCTTGCAGGTCGAGGTCGGCTCAACGGCCTAGGGCCTGTCTGACAATTCCAGTCTGATCAGCGAGATTCGGCTGAGCTGGCAATCTGGAGGTGCGCCGAGCGGCCGGGGACTGGGCAGTGGCTACGAACGGCGGGCCAGCAGATGGGCGTCGAGGAAGCCCCGATCAGAGGCTGGATCGTGGAGCAGCCGGGCGAAGGGTTGAGCCCAGCATCGCCCAGCAGTTCGGCGAGGCGATCCACCGGCCAGCTGTAGGCGGGCGCCACCTTGTGGTCGAACCGGACCGGTTCTTGTCCGTCGGTCCCGAAGAAGGAGACCAGGAGCAGACCGTCCGGCGCCAGGACGCGCACCAGTTCGGTGAGCAGCTCCGGTAGTTCTCCAGGAGGGGTGTGGATCATTGAGTAGTGGGCCAGCACGCCGCCGAGCGCGGCGTCCTCGATCGGCAGGGATTCCATCCGCGCCTCTTGGAAGCGCAGCGCCGGATGGGCCTGCCGGGCGTGGTCGACCATGCCGGGGGCAAGGTCGAGTCCGAAGGCGTCCAGGCCGAGTTCGTGCAGCATGGCTGTCAGATGTCCGGGCCCGCACCCGACGTCCGCTGCCCGCGGGTTGCCCGTCGCGCGCACCAGTTCGGCGAAGGTGCCGATCATGGCCCGGGAGAAAGGTTGTGTCTCCAGCCGGTTTGCGAACAGCGATGCGTACAGCTCAACGACACCGTCGTAGGCCGTCCTGGTCTCGTCCTGATGATTCACCACGGGCAGGACTCTATAGCCGGTCTGATAATTGATCTTGTGGCAGGTCGAGGTGAGCTGACGGACGCGGCATGGAGGCGGATAGAGCCCCTTTTGCCTCATGTGGGCGGACGGGGCCGTCCGTGGCGTGATCACCGGCAGGTGGTCAACGGGGTGCTGTGGCGGCTGCGGACCGGGGCTCCGTGGCGGGATCTTCCCGACCGGTTCGGGCCGTGGCAGACCGTCTACGAGCGGTTCGCCCGCTGGGAGGCGGACGGCACCTGGGCACGGTTGCTGGAGCATGTTCAGGTCCGCGATGACGCGGTGGGCCGGGTGGAATGGACGGTCTCCGTCGACTCCACCATCAACCGAGCCCACCAGCACGCAGTGGGCGCCCGCAAAAAGGGGATGCGAACGGGGACGAACTGGAAGATCCGGGCGGCTCGCAAGCGTGCCAGGCCCTCGGCCGCTCCCGAGGCGGACTGACCACCAAAGTCCATCTCGCCGTCGATGGCCGGGGCCTGCCCCTGTCGATTGTGTTCACGCCCGGCAACGTCAACGACGCTACGGCGTTCGGCCAGGTCCTCGACGGCATCCGCGCCCCGCGCCTCGGCACGGGCCGCCCGCGCACGACACCGGATCGTGTGCTGGGTGACAAGGCGTATTCCAGCAGGTCCATCCGTCATCTGCTGAGGCGCCGGGGCATCGCTGCCACGATCCCCGAGCGCCGCGACCAGGCGGCGAACCGCCGCCGACGCGGAGCCCTCGGCGGCCGGCCGCCGGCCTTCGACAAGGTCACCTATCGCGACCGCAACGTCGTCGAACGATGCTTCGCCCGCCTCAAGCAGTTCCGCGCGATCGCGACCCGGTTCGACAAGCTCGGCGACCGCTACCGTGCCGGAGTTGTCCTGGCTTCCTTGATCCTCTGGCTCCGCGAGTCCACGGGTGATCATTTGTCAGACAGGCCCTAGATGTTGGCGGGCTTCGTGGATGGCTTCGGAGAGCCGGTTGAGGGCGTCGCTGAGGTTGCGGGGTTCGTGGGGCAGGTTGGGCCAGCGTGCGGCGGTGGTGCGGGCTGCTTCCAGGGTGGCGCGGGCGCCGTCGTGGGCGGTGAGTTGGAGGGTCAGGTCGGCGTCGTCGGTGAGGCCTGTCAAGCAGAGGTGTCGGAGGCGGTGGGCTGCCCTGTCCCGTATGCGGGCGGCTTCGTCCCGGTCTTTGGTGTCCTGGGCCACTGTGGCTTCCAGGGTGGCCATGCGGCGCTCGAGGCTGCGGAGCTGGGTGTCGGTGGTGGTGACGTGGTTTCGGCAAGTGTTGCGCTCGGTGCGCAGGACGCTGATGCGGGTGGCTACGTGGCGGAAGTCTTCGCCGGTGGTGCTTTCGACGGCTTGCAGGGTTGCGGCGAGGGAAAGGGCTTCGGCTTCAGCCTGGGTGGCCTGTTCTTCTTGTTCGTGGGCGGCTTCGCGGGAGCGTTCGGCTTGGGCGTGGGCGTGGGCGGTGGTGGACCGGCCCTGGGCGCTGGTGAAGGTCATGAGGGCATCTGCCCAGAGGCTGGCTGTTTCCTGGAAGGTGTTGAGGGCGGTGGTCAGGTCGGTCAGCAGTTGTCGGTCGGTGGGCAGGCTGTGCTGGGCGGACAGCGTGCTCAGGGTGCGCATGGCCCGGGTGACGTCGGCTTCGCGGTCCTCGAGGTGGGAGGCGGCGGCCTGAACGGCGTCGTTGCGGGAGCCGAGTCCTTCTTCTGCTCGGTCCCATGCCCGGAGTGTGGTCTCCAGGTCGGTGCGTGGTGGGGGGGCGAGGTCGGCGTCGAGGCGGGTGCGGCGGTCCGCCAGGGCGCGGATGTCGGTGTCGAGGGCGGCGATGACGGTGTGGACGTGGGTGAGCTGCTCGGTGAGGTGGGCGATGTGGCGTTGGCGGGCTCGGTGGCGGGCGAGGGCTCCGATGTAGGCCGGTTCGGGTTTGTTCCAGGTGCCGGTGGCGGCGGCCAGGCGCCAGCTGCCGTCGGCGCCGATGGCAGCTGGGTGGTCGGTGGGCAGGCGGGTGCCGTAGGCGATGCCGGCGAGAAGCTGGGTCACCCGTTGTTCGGGAACCGGGATGTCGGGTTCGGGGCGCAGGACGTGCAGCAGGGAGGAGCCGTGGGCTGGGTGGGTGAAGGTGGCTTCGGCGAGGGTGTCGTGGCCGGGGAGGTTGAGTTCGCCGTGGGGTGTGATCCAGGCGTCGAGGAGGCCTGCGGCCTGCAGGGCCGCTTCGACGCCTGCCTGGACGGTGGTGGGGGTGTCCTCGGTGAAGGTGATCAGCTGCCACAGGGGGGCGCCGGGCAGGGTGGTGCGGTCGGTCGTGCGGGTGGCTGGGGTCGGTGGTGGCAGGTCGGCTTGCTGGCGCAGCTGTTCGATGCGGTCGGTGCGGTCGGTGCGGTCGGTGCGGTCGGTGCGGTCGGTGCGGTCGGCCAGAGCGTTGTCGCGCTGGGCGCGGGCCTGGGTGTCGTGGGTAGTGATGTCCTGATCGGCGGTGCGCAGCGCGGGTTCGACCAGGGCGAGGATGTCGCTTTCCGAGGCGGCGCGGGAGGCGAGGTTGTCGAGGTCCGTGATGCGCAGCTCGCGGCAGTTGGTGGCCCATTCGAGCAGGAGGGATGTGTGGTGCTGCAGTGCGTCGGTGTAGGCGTTGGCTACTTGGTCGCGTCGGCTGATTGCCTCGCTCAGTCGGCTGCGGGCGCCGTCCAGGTCGCTCTCGGCGCGGGTGCGGTCGCGTACGGCGTGTTGGTGGGTGTTGATTGCTGAGTCGACCTGGTTGATCTGGTCGCGGCGTGCGGTCGTGGCGCCCCGCAGCAGGGAGCGGATCCGGTCGGGGGCGGTGGCCGGGTCGACGGGGGTGGTGAAGGCGGTCTGGGCTTCGAGGCAGGCGGATTCCATGCCGGTTCGGCGTGCTGCTTGCTGGGGGTCGTCGAGGACGGCGCGCACGTGGTCGGCATGTTGGTCGGCCTGGTCGGCAGCGCTGGCTGCCTGCTGGGTATCAGTGGCGGCGGTGTTCTGCTTCGTGGTGGCGTTCTGACGCGAGGTGCGGGCGGTTGCCTGGGCTTCTTCGGTACGGCGGCGCAGCCGGTCGAGCTCTTTGCCTTCTTGTAGTCGTCGCTGTCGATCAGGCCTTCGACGGCGCCTTCGAGTTCCTGTTCGCGTTGGCGGAGCTCGTTGAGGCGTTCGGTGCCTTCGGTGTGTCCGGTGGTGGCCTGGTGGAGGTTGTCGGCGCTCTCGCGGGCAGTGCGGGTGTAGTTGTCCATGTCGGTGGTGGCCGAGATGAGCGTGGCTGCGGCGGCGCGCAGGACGCGTTGGGTGTAGCCGCGCTGCTGGGTGGCGATCTGGGTGGCGGCGGTGACCTCTTCGTCGAGTTGTTTGAGCTGCTCGCGCTGCCGGTCCAGGCGTTCAAAGCCCTCGGCGAGTTCGGTGATCTCGCCGTGGCCGAGCGGGGGCAGGGCGCGGGAGAGAAGGGCGGAGAGCAGAGAGGGGTCGAGGCGTTCGGAGAGTTTGGGCTGGCGTAGTTGCAGCAGGGCTGTGATCAGTGCCTCGTAGCGCTGTTCGGTCATGCCGTCGAAGAGGGTTTGGCGGACCGTGGTGCGGTAGTCAGCCGCGGAGGCGTGCATTTCGCCTTGGCCGTGGAGGGCGTCGGTGAGTGCTTGGCGGGTGGGGGGGGGGCTGGCCCGATTCGTTGACCAGGGACAGTCCGGTATGCGCGTCGATGCGCTGGCTGGTGGTGAAGTAGTCGGGACGGACGGTGCTGGTGTGGACGCTGGCCTGCAGTCGTGCTCCGCAGGTGAACCACTTCAGTTCCCCTGTGTCCGGGTGGGGTTTGGCGAACTCCATCCACACGTAGCCGACGCGGGTCTTGCCCTGGGTGCCCTCCCCCATCAGGTTCCAGTGCATGGTGCGCTCGGAGCCGCCGAAGGTGGACAGCCGGTTGGGTCGCAGGTTGGCGTCGAAGAGGAACGGCAGCAGCAGCTCGAGGGCCTTGGACTTGCCCGTGCCGTTCTGGCCGCGTAGCAGGAGTCGTCCGTTGTGGAAGGTGAAGGTCTCGTCGTAGTAGCGCCAGATGTTGAGGATGCCTGCACGCTGAGGCCGCCAGCGGCCTGGTGGGGAGTGAGGCTGTGGCTGTGTCTGGTGGCTGTTGGTGAGCGGAAGCTGGGTGACGGCTACCACAGGGCTTCTTCCTCGAAGGTGTTGTCACTGGCAGAGCGGGTGGCAGGGGCGTTCGTGGCCGCGGGTGGGGTGGTGGTGACGCGGTAGCGCCAGGCGGCGGGGCTGGCCAGGGTTCGGCCGGCGGACCGGTGAATGAGGTGGAAGTCGGCCAGGACCGTGCAGGCATCGTCCGCCAGCCGCCCGGCTCCTTCGGTGGACTGATAGGCCTTGGCCCATTGGGGAAAGCGGCGCAGCAGGTCAGAGGCGGCGGACGATAGCTGTTCGGGGGTGGTGCCGCCCGCTGGGCCGGTGACCTCCTCGAGGAGGAGGAGAGCGGCGATGCGGGCGGTGGAGGAGTCATCGGGGAACGTGGTGTTGGTGGCGAGAGCGTCGGGGTCGATCAGGAGGAGCCCTTCGGCACGCTCTTCCAAAGCGAAGCCGGCCTGTTCCGCGGCCCGGCGCAGGATCTGACGGCCGGTGGGCGAGGCAAGGTAGGCCTCCTCGTCGTCGCTGAGGTCATCTCGGTAGAGGACGGGGTCGTCAAAGAGGCGGCGCAGGATGGAGTGGCGCAGCCACAGGTTGCGCTGGGTGTCGGAAACTGGGGCCTGTTCGGCGCCTGTGGTGGTGTGGGTGGGTGCTTCGCCGTATCGGCGCTCGCGTACCAGGCTGTGCAGCAGGTCATCGAAGCGGTCGGTGATCTGGTCCGGCGCCGGAGCGAGGCTGGAGGGGCCGATGGGCGCTGCGGGAAGGCGCATCAGCAGGGTTGCATCGACGCGGTAGAGGACCTTGGCCTGCTCCGAGTCGACGAAGGTTTCCGTGGTGCCGTCGAGGACTTGGAGGGCGCCGTAGGACTCGAGGAGGCGCAGTACGTCGACGAACGCCATGCGTTCGGTACGGCTGGTGGTGTCGAAGGGCGGCAGTGCGGGGTCGGCGGCTATTGCCTGGACGACTCGGCCGGCGAGGAGACCGATGGTCGTCACGGGGATGGCGAGAAGTTCGGCTGCGGTCACGCACAGGAGGATGTAGCGGCGGCGGTCGAAGGGGGCGCGGCCGGAGCGCAGTCTGCGGGCGGGGCGGGATGAGTCCAGGGTGTGGCGGATTTTGAGGAGCCGGGCGTAGCCGCGTCGGGATTCGACGACGAGGCTCCAGCCGCAGGTGTAGTCGAACCACTTGGTCAGCGGTTCCTGGCGTCGCCGGATGATGTCGAAGATGGCGGCGTCGCTGCGCTCGGTGATCAGTGGCTTGGCCAGGAGCAGCCGGATGGCGCGGGCGATGTCTTCCCGTTCGGCGGCGACGAGCTGGTTGGCAAGCGTGCTCATCCTGCGGCCCTTCGAGGTGCGGTGGTGGGCTGCGTGCCGGGTGTGCGGATGTCGACCGTGTAGTCGCCGGTGGTCAGGGTCCCGTGCGTGGTGCGCAGCATGACGGAACGGTCGTCCGTCAGCGGCTGCAGCACGATTTCCACCCGGCCGTCCGCAGTGAGTGCTCGGCGGTTGCCGTGGTGGTCGGGGCGGGCGGCCAGGGCCCTGCCGAGCAGGTCCAGCAGGCGCTCGAAGACAGTGTGGTCGAGCGCGCCGACCGAGGAGAGGCGTACCGGGCCGTCGGTGGCCAGTTGGTCCCAGGCGGCTTCCAGCTGTGCACGTTTCAGGCGTGCCTGTTCGGCGCGGGCAGCTTTTACCACGGCGATGTCGCGGACCTTCGCTGTGCGGGAGAAGCGTTCGGTGCGGCCACTGGTGCGTAGCAGTGCTGACGCTTCCACCGGCGGCGCCTCGGACCATGGAGTGGCTGCGGGGATCAGTTCGGGATCCGGGTGCATCAAGTGGGCGTGACGGGCAGGGCCGAGCCCGAACGCGGCACTCCACAATCGGTGCAGATCCTGCTTGCGAGGCGCGGCGGCGAATCAGCGGGCGAGCTCGCGGAAGTCCTGCACCGCGCTGGAGGAGCGGCGGCGTGCTTCGGTGATGCAGTCCAGGACCTGCAGCAGGGAAACAATGGCGCGGCGGGCGACGTCGTGAAGCTGCTCCACCCTGGGGCGGGATTCGTCAGAGGGCAGGAACCAGGCTTGCAGGCCGGCCCAGCGTGCGCGGCGGCGCTCCAGCCACACCGTGCCCGGGTCCGCGCCGGTGACCGGAGGGAGCTCCGCACCGCGCAGGTCCCGCTCGTGCAGGATGCTCACCGACCTGCTCTGGACGCGTGCCACGGCGGCGGCGACACCGTGGCCTCGGCGGTCCAAGTTGACCAGGAACTCCTGTAGGTAGGCGACGGTGGCGGCTTTCACCTCCCTGAAGACCGTCAGGTCGACGCCTTCCGCACGCAACAGCCTCTGGCAGTTCCCCGTTGAAGGCTTTGGTGTTGTCGAGCAGGGCCTCGAGATGCGCCTCAAGCTCCTGCAGGGTGCTGAAGATCCTTCGGTCGGCCGAGTTGGGCTCTCCCAGAAGCTGGTAGAGCTCGTCCAGACGATCGGTGATTGCTTCCAGAACTGCCTTCTGTAGCGCGCCGGTTGCCGCTAGGACCGACATGGCATGCTGCACGCCGGCGAAAGCTGCCTCGCCGCGACCGGTGAGCGAGTACTGCAGGTTGCGGCGCTCGTATTCCTCTGCGGTGCGGTAGTTCTCGGCGTGGTTTTGCACCAGGTCCAGCAGTTGCCACCGCTGCAGTTGCCTCAAAGCCTCGTGCAGGTCGTCATCGGCTATCGCGTCCAGCCAGCCGACATCTCGAAGGCGTACCCGGACCTCGTCCAGGCCGAGCGCGGTCTCCAGTCGTTCGTTCGCTGTGCCGAACGCCTGCAGGATCGCCCCGTACAGCTCGGCCCGGTCTCCCGTCGTGAAACGGAACATGTCCGACGGAACCCTGTGCACCAGTCCTCCCCTGTCCAACATCCACCCCTGGAAGGGCACTTCATAACCGTAGGTGCATGCACTGACAACCAGGGTGAGAAAGGAGGAATCCCCTGGTGAGCGGGTTGGCGGGTAATCCGTTGTGGCAGCAGCGGGCTGCACGAAGCGATGCGATACGGCCCCGCGGCGGATCGGCCTTGCCCGGATCAGGAGCAGCCTTACGGAAGCGAGACGAGAGCCCGATAGCATGCGTCGCCGGCCCGGTCGCTTCGTGCCGCTGATCACGTTAGAGGTGCTTTTGTGTCCAGCCGTCTTCAGTCGGCGCAGTCTGGTGACCCCCGCCGTATAGGTCCCTACCGTGTTGTCGGCCGGCTCGGGGCAGGCGGTATGGGGACGGTGTATGCCGCGCTCGGCCCTTCGGGAATGCGGATCGCTGTGAAGGTCGTGCATCCGGCGCATGCTGCGGACGACGAGTTCCGGGCCCGGTTCCGCCGGGAGGTGCAGCTGTCCAGACGGGTCACGGGCCCCTGCTTGGTGCCGGTGCTCGACGCCGAGACCCACGGTCCTGTCCCGTGGCTCGCTACAGCGTTCGTTCCCGGTCCCACCCTCGACCAGTTCTTGGCTGCGAACGGCGCGCTGTCCGGGGCGCGGCTGTGCGCTCTCGCTGCGGGAACCGCGGCCGCGCTCGCCGCGGTGCATGATGCAGGCATCGTCCACCGGGATGTCAAACCGCGAAACGTCATCCTCGGATCTCGCGGTCCACGGGTACTGGACTTCGGGATCGCTCACGCCCTGGACGGCACGTCAGTGACGCGCACAGGGGTGATGACGGGCACGCCGGGCTGGATCAGCCCTGAGCACTACCGCACCGGTGTGGTCGGTCCGGAAGGTGATGTCTTCGCCTGGGGCGCTCTCATTGCCAATGCTGCGACCGGCCGCCTGCCGTTCGGCACGGGTGCCTCCGATGCGGTGGCCTTCCGCGTCATGTCGGCTGAACCAGACCTGGTCGGCGTGCCTGGCGATCTGCAGCCTCTGGTTGAGCAGGCACTGGCCAAGAATCCCGGCGACCGGCCGACCGCGGCTGAACTCAGCCTCGGCTGCGCAAGGTTGCTCGCTGTCCAGGCCACGGCTGTCGCGTCTCGTCCTGAGGAACAGCCGACTCTTGTGGCTGACCTGGTGAGCCTCCACTGGGATCTGGCGTACGAGGACCCTGTGTGGGCTGTCGCCCCGCGGGGGCGCCGGCGAGTGAGGCTGTATGGCTCTGTTGTTGCAGCCGCGCTTGTCGTGGGCGGCATCGGCGGAGCAGTTGCTGCTTCATTCGCCTCCCAACCCGGGCAACGAGCGGCAGCTGCGCCGGGCAGTACACCGAGGACTGCGGTGTCCAGCGCCGGAACCGCGACGGTGCCGGGCGAAAGTGGGGACCCGGCCAGTTCCGCGCCGCTCCCCTCCCCCGACACAACCTCACTGGTTTCCGTCGAGGC
This sequence comes from Streptomyces durocortorensis, assembly GCF_031760065.1. NCBI lineage: Bacteria > Bacillati > Actinomycetota > Actinomycetes > Kitasatosporales > Streptomycetaceae > Streptomyces > Streptomyces sp. C11-1. The sequence goes on along the minus strand of NZ_CP134500.1, from coordinate 6,503 downwards.
GTTGCCGCCGTCCTCGCCACCTCAGCCTCCCCCGTTCGTCTATCTCCCGGACCAGATGGACTGCAGGCCGCAGAAGCAGGCCGAGATCGACGGGGCATGGCAGTACGTTGCCCCCGGTGAGGTCCGCGCCGGAGACGCTGTGGAACTCTCTCTGCGCAACAAGTACGGCAACTTCGATCCTGTGCAGGCCGAAATGCCGGTGCTGGCCAGGGTGTACATGCCCGACGGCACCTCACGGCTGGCGCGATCAGCAGTGCAATCCGATACTTCGGCCAGCGTGACGTGGCCCGGAGACTTTTCTGGCGCTGCTGCTCTTTACCCGCCAGGTACGTACACCGTTGTCTGGTCGGTTGGCGACGGCTCGAGCTACTTCATCACCTGCACAGGCTTCACCGCGCACTGACAGCGAGGCTGCGCCTGCTTGCGCGTGAATCGGCCTTCGCTGTCCGAGGTCGCTGGCGTAGCACGAGTGGTCACGACATGCCGACGGCGCCCGTGCACGGTGCGGGCGCCGAGGGAAGGAAGATGAGCGGGGCCGGAGACTCAGCCCCGGACGACATTCTCTGCCTGAGGCCCCTTCTGGCCCTGCGTGATCTCGAATGTCACGGCTTCGCCCTCGGCCAGCTCGCGGTAACCGTTGCCTGTGATGTTGGAGTAGTGCGCGAAGACATCCGGTCCGCCTCCGTCCTGGGCGATGAAGCCAAAGCCCTTCTCGGAGTTGAACCACTTCACGGTGCCGCTGGCCATGCTCGTCCCCCTGGTCAAATTCTGCAGCGGCCCTGGGACGGACCGCTGCAGCGCCCTTCTCCGGGCGCCCACTCCCGTCCTCCCCCAGCCCACCCACACCTACACTCACCAATCCGATCTTGTTTCCCAGAACGCGACGATGGCCAGGCCTTCCCGTCCCAGGCCAGCCGGGCAGCGCCGCCGAGCGGTGGGCCCGCTCGGAGAGCGGGAAGGACTGATCGTCCGTCGTGGAGACGAGTGCTCGGCGCGATCAGGCTGCCTGCCCAGAGCATGTGCCTACAGGTTCGCGCCGAGCACTCGCTCCAAGTCTGCAGCGTGCGCAGCCATGCCCTGTTTCCATGCGTCGCTGTCCTGCTCCGCGATCTCCCGCCACAGCGTCGCTGTCGCGGTGCCGAACGCGGCCAGCGCTTCAGGTGCAGCGTTACGCCACGACGGGAAGCGGCCGGCGAAGGCGACGGCCTGCTCGGCTGAGTGGCCTGCATGCACGAGGCGCAGCGCCAGGGCGCCGGGGTTGATCCACGCGGCTCCCCGCGTGGGCCACGCCCAGTCAACGAGTCGAGCTCGTCCTTGCGTGATCAGGATGTTGTCCGGGGCGAAGTCGGTGTGCAGCGGTGCGTCGCTCGCAAAGTGGTGGAGGGTGCCCGGTAGTGCGTAGTGCGCCCATCGGGCAGCAGCAGCTTTGATTTCGACGTCGGCCTGTGCCGTGATCGTTTGCAGCTCGGTCAGAGCCGCTTCGACGAGTGGTAGGTCGGCCGAGCCCGGCGTGTAGTTGGCGTGCCGGCCGTCGATTACCTCGTAGCCGAGGATGCTCCAGTCGTCGGCCTCCAGGTGCCAGTACAGGCGCGGGCAGGACGGTGGCAGGTGCGGCGCCAGCCGGCGAGCCAGGCCATGGTGCGTTCGACGGTCCAGCGGTGGCGGCCCAGTCGTTGCGTGGACTCGGCTCCCTTGCGGGCGATGCGGTGGGTGATGCCGCGTTCTCGTAACCATCGCCGCAGGTGGGCGTAGTCGTAGCCTTTGTCGGCGTGGAGTTTGCCGGGCTTGCGCCGCCGTCGGCCGCGGCGTGAGCGGATGGGCGGGATGCCCTTCACGAGCGGGATGAGGGCCTGGCTGTCGTGGAGGTTGGCCCCGGAGATGCCGATGGATATGGGCAGACCTGATCGTTCCGTGATCAGGTGGATCTTCGAGCCGTACTTGCCCCGGTCGACAGGATTCGGATCTGTCAGGTCCCCCTTTTCAGGGCCCGCATGTTCACCGAGTCGATCGCGCAACGCGACCAGTCCAGCTCGCCGCGGGCGCCGAGTTCGTCGAGGACCAGGCGGTGGAGCTTGGCCCATACCCTGGCTTTCGACCACTCCGAGAACCGCCGGTGGGCGGTCGCTCCGGACGGGCCGAACGACGCCGAAGGCAGTTGCTGCCAGGTGCAACCCGACGTGGCCACGAACACGATCGCGGCCAGCACTTCCCGGTCGCCGTGTCGACGCCGACCACCGCCCTGAGGCCGGGGTGGCGGCTCCGGCACGACCCGCTGGAACAGCTCCCACAACTCGTCCGGTACCAGCCGCTCAACGATCCCCACCATGGCGCACAGACTACCGAGTTACCCAAATGAGATGACCTCTAACTCACCGAAGCCCTGAAATCCCACAGGCTGCCTCCGCCACCGCGGTGCCGTGGCGTCCTTTCCCAACCGCTGTGGGGCGGACGACACCACAGCAGCGGCTGTACAGGGCTGCTGCACTGTGTTCGAGGGAGCCGGGCCAGCTCGTGTGGTTACGGTAAGAGGAGGCCGGTGCGATCGGGGCCCAGATCCAGGCGCTCGGGTGGTCACCCGCGCTCAGCGGAAGCTCCTGAGCGCGGCCAGCTCGGCCCTGACAACGCACCTACATGGATCTTCAACCGGATGGCCTGCCTGCACTATGAGGTGCGGATCTTGCTGCTCCACGCTCCGAGCACCTGGGTCAGGTTCGCCAGATCGAGCGGAGTGATGACGATGAGCTTGATACCGGCGTGCTGTGCGAGTTGACGCTGGGCCTGGATCTTCGCGAGGTAGTCGTCACTGGCCAGGCCTGCGTATTCAATGTAGGTGCCGTCAGGCAGCCGCCAGTCAGCGCGGCGTCGGCTGTTTGCGTTGTGCTCGGGGTGGTGCGGCCATGCGGGTTCGATCTGGTGCTCAACATTGTGGCGGCTCAGCCAGCCATCGATAGTGCGCTCGGCCAGAGACCGGCATGGATGGCCGTCCGAGGCGATGCAGTAGGTTCCCCGGGCGGGGCTCCAGGCATCGGAGACGATGTCCGTCATGCGCAGGACTTCGATCCGGATGCCAGCCCTCAGCAGGCCGCGGAGGGTCGCGGCCTGCGGGCATGCAGCCATGGCGCCGACGATAGCGTCCCTCTGTTCGGCCGGAAGGTCGAGAGGGACGGGCGTTTGGAGAAGTCCTGCGGTGGTGCGGCGCGCATACTCGCCGAGAGAGCGGTCAGCGCCTGGCAGGCTGCGCGAGGCGCCAACGTACCGTCATGACCGTCGCGAGCCCGGACGCAGCACTGTTTACACCAGCGTGCCGGCCCGAATTGGCGAATGATCCATGGGTTGAGCTCCCCGGCCGTGAAAGCGGCTGCGCACAGAGGGCAGGTCTGTGGGAGCGCATCAGGCCAGGACCTGCAGGCGCGCGCAGTGTAGAAGGAGCCGTACATGGCAGCGTGCTCATACACGATCTCTGCCCGGTCCCGGTAAGTGTGGCCCCGTCCGATCAGCCTTCGGCGGGCAAGATCGTGCAGACTTTCTGCGAGCGTCGGCAGGCGCGTGAGAAGGCGCCGTGAACACACCCAGGGCCACATCGCTCCGTACACATCGATCAGAGAATCGACAAGCTCGTCGCCGTCTTTCGTCCACACCGCAGCGAACCGCGCCTGATCAGCAGCGTTCCATCCGTACGGATTGAAGCCTCCATACGGATCCGCAGACCTGAAGGACCAGCCCCGGCTGTGGCCGCTGTCACTCGATTCGGTAGGCAACAAGAGACTTCCCTCAACAGCCCAGGCGCGCCTTCAAGCTCATAGTGCCCCGGCCCGCCGAAAGCCGAGACTGAAACGTCTGGCTGTACACCCGCCAGCAGCCAATACGCTCAGTCGATAGCAGGCTGTGACCGTGACCCACGCCGCCATTTCAGACACCAGCCCGGAGACGACGGGGACATGAGACAACCGCCGAGCGTGCGCGACAAGAGGCTTCCACCGATCTCTGCGCCGACCGCCTACGTCAGGCACCGCGCTCGGGTGCCGCAGACATAAAGCAGGGGCCAAGAGGAAATGCGTGCCTTCCACAGGCTGAGCAGAGCGTTCGACCGTTCACGGACAGGGATCTGCCAATCGAAGGTGAGGCTGCGCCCCTGCGTCTTGGATGCGAAGGCGCAGGCGGGTTTTTGTCGCAGTGTAGGGGCTCTGCTCAAGGCACAGAATCGTGAGTCTTCCTGGCTTCTTGCCTGGCGGATGGCCTGGACCGGTCGTCAGGCAGCAGCGGGCAGCTCGGTGGCCTGTTGGGCCCCGAAGGCGGTGTCGAAGGCCAGGGTGCGGTCTGTGGCGACGAGGTAGTACGGGAGCCGGAACCTGCCTCCGAGTAGGGACCGTGCCGACCGGTGGCCAGCACTTCGTGAGGTGTGAGTACGTCCAGGTTGTCGAAGACGTAGTAGACGGGGAGCAGTGTCCAGGCGACCAGTTGGAAGTGGGCTGTGACCGCGGCCCGTTCCACGGCATGGCGGCTGGTGGTGCGGCTGGTCATCCGGCTCTTGCAGTCAATCAGCGCGATGTGCTGCTCCTTGGCGGCGATCAGGTCGGGGGTCCAGCGCAACGCGCTGGATGTTCCCTGCAGTGCGAACCGGACGAGGTCGGTCAAGATACCTTGGCCCCATGCGTTGACGTCCCATCCGCGTGAGGTGAGTTCTTGGGTGACCCGCAGTTCGTGCGCGTCGCCTACGGCCTTCCTGTGCTGAAAGCTCGGCATAGGGGGAGTGTGGCGCACTGACGCTGGTCCGAAACGAACGAGGGCTGCAGAGCGGCGAGGTTCCGCCAGCCCCCGACGGCGGGTGTTGCCGGTCGTGGTTGTCCGTCGGTGTTCACCATGGTTCAGGGGTGTCCCGCCTTGCCTCATCCAGGCCCCGTCAGACTTGTCTGGATCTCACCCCTGCCTCAGACCGCCAACGCCGCCCCCGGTGTGCTGCCTGGCCATGAGCCGGTCCAGAGCCGCGCCGTCATCCGGTCCATGTCATCAGCCATCCGCCGCAGCTCCATCGTGAACATGCAGGTCTGGCCGGCATCCAGGCCGCCAACCCCGGCAGCACACGGCACAGACGCACACCCAGGCCAGACAGCTGCCAGCCCACAACGTGCTGCTGTCAGTGCGCGATGGAAGGATGACCCGGCTGGCTTTCGTGCGATGCCCGCGTCAGCCGGGAGACATACCGTGGGGGTAGATTTTGACGAATCAGGAATCCGAGCTGTGTCGGCACTGTGGAGAGCCGATCACCAGTTTCGACGGCCGCTGGTCGCATGGACGCCACGGATACGGTGGATGGGGATCTGTCGGATGCAGCGCCTACAGTTTCACCCTGCGTGGTGAATGGGACAGCCGTCTGACAAAGGCCGAGAAGGCGAGTCCTCGGACCAGGGCCCAGCTTGCCGGCAGGGAAGAGTTTCCCGCCTGGCCTGGACTGCAGCAACAGCGTTGGGAAGCTGCTCGGAAGGAACGAGAGGCTGCCGCGCTGGCCGCCACCCGCTTCTCACCGAAGCTGTCGAAGGCGGTCCAGGCCGCCGAGGCGGTAGCGGCCGACTCCGGAAGCCACACTTTCCGCACTCTCGAGCGCCGACGCCAAGCAGTGATCCTGGCTATGGAGGAACAAGCCCGTCGTGCCGCGGCCCGGAAAGGGCACGCGGAACTGGGCAGCATCACGGCCGACGACGAGCTGGCCCGGCTCATGCAACTGACCAGAGACGTGCTGCGCTCCTTGCGCGCGGCAGAAGACCTTCTGCCGCCGGCAGAGGCACTCAAAGCAGCGGCAAGCCGTTACAGCGCCCGCATCGACCAGATCGCCACCGATCGCTACGGCTCCTTGCCGCGGCAGGCAGACGGCGCCCCTACCGAGCGAAACACGCTGCAGGCCGCGCGCCAACGCGCAGGACGTCACAAGGAGGCTCCCTGACCAACAAGCGCCGACGTCGAGCGAGCGTTGCTCGCTCGACGTCGGCAGGCAACTAAGGATTCCGGCCAACCCGGAGAAGGCCGTGCCGGACGCTGGCCGCTTTCGGTGTCCAGCGAGAGCCTGCTGGCGAGGCGGGGCTACACCCTCGCCCGAAACAGCCAGGCCGTCAGGCCAAACCCTGCACCGCGCCACCACGGACGAGCCATTTCCAACGACCGATAAGAGAGAGACACCAAATCAAATCACTGCCCAAAAACCAAGATGACATCATCAGCGCCGACAGGCGCACACACAACCCCACCCCTGACCGACAGGGAAGGGGCAGACACCACACCAACCCACTGTCATGCAGCCAGGCATGACACCCCAACAAAACACTAATCCACCCACCCTTTGCCCCGCCAGGGCAAACCCCACCCACCAACTCACCGTCAGGCCGCCAGGCCTGACACCCACCACCCATCGGCCGTCAGGCCGAACACCACTCACTGTCATGCCGTCAGGCATGACACATCAAACACCTTCCGGCCGTCAGGCCGGAGTTAGGCCGTCAGGCCCAACGTAA